>OY770025.1:0-4838236 GCA_963669435.1 Halieaceae bacterium | reverse complement strand
AGATTGAGGCGCGAAAAGTGTTAAAAAACAGAGTCCCAGCGTACCTCGCCGTGCTATTGCTGCTTATCGTGTTGCCGGCGGCGGCAGTGGAGTATGACCTTGTCATCCAGGGCGGCCGTGTCATCGATCCGGAAACCGAATTGGACGGCGTGCGGAACGTGGCGATCAACGGTGGCACGATCGTCGAGGTGACAGACAAACAACTGACCGGGAGGCGCTCGATTGACGCCCGGGGTCTCGTTGTCGCCCCCGGGTTTATCGATGTGCACAGTCACACACCGACTCTGTTGGGGCAACATATGAATCTCCTGGATGGGATCACCACGCAACTTGAACTCGAGGCTGGTGCCTATCCGATCGGCTTCTATGGCGAACATTTTGCAGGTGGAGCGCAACTCAATTATGGATCCTCCGTAGGCCACTGGGCTATCCGGATGAAAGTGATTGAGGGTGTGGAGCAGCCCTATTTTTTTGTGGGTAACAACGTCGCCAGGATGGGTGGGCCAGCGTGGGTGGACCCAGCAACGCCTGAGCAAATAGACGCTATGCGCGCCCTTGTGAGCAAAGGTTTGGACGAAGGAGGCCTGGGCATTGGCGTACTCCTGGATTATATGACGGCTGCCATCTCCGATGCCGAATTGCGCATGCTATTTGACGTGGCGGCAGAGCGGGCGGTACCAATCTATGTTCATGTGCGTCGCGGATACAGTGGTGACCCTGCCGGGTTAATTGAGGTCATTGAACTGGCCGAGACGACCGGTGCTGCGTTGTTTGTCTGCCATATCACCCATAATGCGATGGGCAGATTGCCGGAGTGGCTGAGCCTGATCGATCGCGCCAATGACCGAGGTGCCAACATTGCTACAGAAACCCTCTCCTATGCCGCTGGTGGCACCAGTATTTCAGCGGATGTTTTTCGTCGGCGTGACTGGCAGAAAATGTTCGACATTACCTATGGAGATGTACAGTGGGTCGCCACCGGTGAATGGCTCACCAAGGAGACTTGGGAAAAATATGCCGAGGAGCAACCGGAGGGAATGGTAAACCATCACTACGTGAAAGAGCCGTGGATCGAAACCGCCTTGAAGTGGCCCAGGATGATGGTCTCCACGGATGCTTTGCCCAGTTTGGATCTGGATGTTCTGGCCAATCCGAATGTGGCCGGTACGTTTTCGCGGCTATTAGGCCACTACGTTAGGGAGCAGGGCATACTGTCGCTCCAGGAGGCCCTTGCCAAATCCAGTCTTTATCAGGCGCAGTGGATGGAACAGGCGTCCCCGGCGTTTTCCAGGAAAGGACGCTTACAGGCGGGTATGGATGCAGACATTGTAATATTCGATCCAGATACGGTGGCCGCTAACGCCACCTATGGCGATCCGTACCAGCGCCCCACCGGTATTGCGCATGTTGTTGTGGGCGGGCGTCAGGTGGTGAAAAACGCCGAGCGGATAGAGGGGCGCTACCCGGGGAGAAGAATTGTTGGCAATGTCCGCTAATCGTAGTTAAAAGATGCGCACCTTTTCCGCAGCCGGGATTGCTGTAGCAATAGTTTGGATTGCGTTACTGCAGACAGGGAGGCAACTCACCCACGGCAACCTTCGGGCTATTCAATTCGCTCGCGCATACCGCGCAATGAGAAATTTATTGGTCGTGCCCTGTACCAGTAAGCTGAACATTACAACGCCAAAGACCATCGACTGGATAAGCCACCAGTAGGGCAGGGTGGTGGGCAGTGACAAAACCAGGGCGATGGCGATTGCGCCGCGCAGGCCACCCCATACCAACAAAATTTGCCATCCTCCGGGAATCGGCCTGCCCAGGGCACTGCTGGTGAGGCTGACGCCTGTCACAGCAATCACTCTCGCGACCAAAGTCGCTACGATGGCAATCAGCATGGCCAGCCATTGCTCCGCAAACATGTTCACCGTCACCGCCAGTCCCATGATTACGAACAGGAGGTTGTTTAAGAACAGCCCCAGCCATTCCCAGGTTTCAGTTAGGCCTTGCGTCACTGAGTTTTGTTCCTGGGCAAGTAGATATCTGGAAAGTATCGCCGCCATCACTACCGCCATGATTCCCGAAACGTGTAGCAGGTGCTCGGCGACATAGAAACTAACAAATGCGCTGAACACGAGTATAAACCGGCTTGCGGTCGATGATCCGATTAGGCGGATCAGCCAGGCGGTGATATATCCTGACAACAAGCCGCAGACAATACCCCCCACAAACACCATCGCGAAAAAGCTCAGGTAACTGCTTTGCGTGTGCTCCATCTGTGAGGCGACAGCAACAACAATGGTAAACAGCACGATCGCCGATGCGTCGTTAAACAGACTTTCTCCTTCAAACAGTATCTGCAGGTCTTCAGGTGCACTGGAACTGCGTAACTGCGACATCCACCGAGATTGGATCGGTGGCGGCAAGGATTGCACCGGTCAATACAGCCGCTATCCAGGGAAAAGCGTTGGGATAGCCGATCCCGAAAAAAACCAGGCCCGCTGTGATAAATGTAGTGATCAGCACGCCGGCGGTAGCCAGCAACAGCACCGGCAGGATCCATTGTCTAAGTAAACCAGGCTTGATGTGCCACGCGGCTTCAAAAATCAGTACGGGCAGAATGATGAAAAAGACAATGTCCTTTAGATTGTGCGCTCGGATTCCGGTATCAAAATTGATATAGCCCAGTGACAGCCCGGCCATCAAGCCGGCCAGCAGGCATGCCAGGGTGATATCCAGACGGGTGAATCTGTGTACGAGCAACCCTAATACCGTGAGGCTGCCTAATGCCAGGATCTGGCCCATCGCATCTACGATCATCTTTTATCCTGCTGTATTGCTGGTAACGGGGTCATGGAGGATGCGGATCTAGCCTGTAATGTAATACCCCATTTTGCCATGAGTTTGAAACCTCCTGCTCTCTTTAGTTCCGGGGCAGCTGCCTGTAACTGTTCCGTGCCGGTATTCCAACGGTGACTCAAGTTGGCACTACCTAAAAATCAACACGTGTTGACTATTAAGATATGCGTTGATAATCTGCTCCCAGAGATAACTAGTCTAATTAAGGTAGGGCGTGAATGGCCTTTGACCCCGCAATTGAAACCCTGGTGGGCGAGTACGACCACGATCCACAGGCGCTCAGTGCGCGTTACATTCAGGAAAGAGACAAGCGCCTGCGCCCCGATATGAATAGCCAGTATATCGAGGTGACGGCTGACTTCTCCGACTACGTAAATGACCCCTATGCCGACGCGTCTGCAGATCGAGCCCCTCGCGCGGAAGATACAGACGTTCTCATTATCGGCGGAGGATTCGGCGGTATTCTTTGTGCAGCCCGACTAAAGGAACAGGGCTTTGAAGACATGATCGTGGTGGAAAAAGGCAGTGACTTCGGTGGCTGTTGGTACTGGAATCGCTATCCTGGTATTCGCTGCGACACAGAATCCTATGTCTACATGCCGCTACTGGAGGAGTTGGGTTACATACCGCAGGACAAGTACGCCCGTGGTTCGGAAATTCGCGAACACATTGTCCGGGTAGCGAAACACTATGAACTTTACAAAAGCGCCTGTTTCCAGACGGAAGTACAGGGCGTGCAGTGGGTAGAGTCTGAAAAGCGCTGGCAGGTGAAAACCGACAAGGGCGACGTGTTCAAGGCGCAGTTCCTGTTGATGGCCAACGGACCTTTGGATCGCCCCAAGCTGCCGGGTATCCCCGGTATCAACGAGTTCAAGGGGCATACATTCCATACCAGCCGCTGGGACTACAACTATACCGGGGGCGATTTCAATGGCGGGCTGACGGGGCTGGCCGACAAAAAAGTGGGCGTGATCGGTACCGGTGCCACCGGTGTGCAGTGCATTCCTTTTATTGCAGAATCTGCCCAGCATCTTTATGTGTTCCAACGCACCCCCGCTGCGGTGGATCACCGTGACAACCGACCTACCGACCCGGATTGGGCCGCTTCTTTGCAACCGGGTTGGCAGGCCGAACGCAAAGACAATTTTAATCACTGGGTGACCGGTGCGCCGCTGGCCGAGGATATGATTGACGACGGTTGGACCAAGATTGGGCGTCTGCTCGATCCCACCGCGTCCTGGGCTGTTCCCGAGGTGGGTCGTGCGTTGACGACGGAGGAGGGCGAGTACATTAGCGATATCCTCGATGACAAAGCGATGAACGGCATCCGCGACTGGATTGACGAGGTTGTCGATGATCCTCAGGTGGCTGAGCGCCTAAAGCCCTGGCACCGGCGCTGGTGTAAGCGCCCGCTGTTCCATGATGAGTACTACCCCACCTTCAATCGACCCAATGTCACCCTGGTAGACAGTAATGGCCAGGGAGTGGAACGTTTGACCGAAACCGGTGTGGTGGTCGGTGGGGTCGAGTACGAGCTGGACTGCCTGATATTCGCTACAGGCTTTGAGGTGGGCACCGAATACCGTCGCCGCGCGGGTTACGATGTGGAGGGGCGAGATGGGCTCACCTTGAGCGATTATTGGTCCAGCGGGATGCGTACGCTGAACGGCATGAATATGCGGCATTTCCCGAACTGCTTCTACATAGGTTTCGGGCAGAATGCCAACGCCACAAACTTCTGCTTTATTCTGGATGAGCAGGCGCAACACGCCGCCTATATCCTCGCTCAGGCGAGTGACCGTGGGGCATCCACGGTTGAGCCCGAGGAAGCAGCCATTGAGGCATACATCGAGGAGGTGCAACCCACCTCTATCAGCCAGCTCAAGTTCTGGGTTGATTGCACCCCGAGTTACATGAACGGCGAGGGTGACAACGAGGATCCCAATGGCTTTTTTGCCAACCTGCATCCTGCCGGCACCGTCGGTTTCTACAATAAGCTGCGCGCATGGCGTGTTGAAGGGTCGTTGCAGGGGCTTGAGCTAAGCTGATTTTGTAGTGAGATTGGGCCGAACAGGAGAACATCAATGACATCGGCGCTGGATGGTATTCGAGTTGTTGAATTAGGGCAGGAAATACAAGGGCCCTATGCGACCCTGTTCCTCGCCGACCTCGGTGCAGATGTCATCAAGGTCGAAAACCGCGTCGACGGCGACCTCGCGCGCCAGATGACGGTAGGTCGTATTGCCGGGGAGGACGCTGAACACGGCGAATTCGCACAGTACTTCTACCTGCTCAATCGTGGCAAGCGCAGCCTGACCCTGGACCTCAAGAAGGAGGAGGGCAAAGCGGTGCTGCAGCGCCTGTTGGCGGATGCCGATGTCCTGCTCACGAATTTTCGTCCTGGTGTGCTCGACCGGCTGGGTTTTGGGTATGAGCAACTCAGGGAGGAGTTCCCGCGCCTGATCCACGCAACCGCTTCATCGTGGGGTCCGGTTGGACCCTGGGCGCGACGCCCCAGTCGCGACATGCTGGCTCAGGCTGCCTCGGGTGTCATGTCACACACGGGGATGGAAGGCCAGCCTCCCTTGCCTGCGGGAATAGTGATGGCGGATTATGCCGGTGCCATGATGGCTGCAATGGGTGTGCTCGCCGCGCTACAGGCGCGGCACCAGACTGGTCTTGGCCAAAAGGTCGATACCTCCATGTATGGGGCGATGCTGGCGTTCCAGCCCTGGGAAGTGATTCAAACATCGCTCACAGGTAAAGAGAATCGCCGTGCCGGTCGCGGTCACCAGTTCCTGAATGGCGCCTGGGGCGCATTCAAAACCAGCGACGGCTGGTTGGCGCTGGCGGGCATAGAAGACACACGCTGGCCAGCGTTTTGCGACATCATCGGCAGGCCGGAACTGCTTGATGATCCGGACTTTGACAAGGACAGCCGTAACTTCGCGGGCCAACGCATACACGACCTGCTTGATGCGGTCTTTGTCGGGCAGACAACAGAGTTCTGGCTAGACAAGCTATTGGCCGCAGACATTTTTGCGGGAGAGATTGCCAGTTACCAGGATGTATTGGACAGCGAGCAGGCGATAGCGAATAACTATATCCGCGAGGTAGATCATCCGGATGTGGGACGTTTCAAAATGGTGGGTCCACCGATTGCATTGAGTGAGACGCCAATGTGCGAGGCAGGTCTTGCACCGGTACTGGGCGGTGACGCTGAGGCCGTGCTCGCTGAGCTGGGCTATGATGCTGCGACTATTCAGTCCCTTCGCGACCAGGAAGTGATTTAGGGCACCTCTAAAGAATACGTAGATGCCTCATGAGTCGCTGTACGATTTAGAAACGACCTGAATAAAAGCTCTCAGAACAGCTTGCTCATTTTCTCTCGTTGCGCTTGTACCTGTGAAAATGGTCTGCCCGCTATGGCGCCACCGTCAACCACCAGATCTCTCCCGGTGATGAAGCCCGCGTCATCAGAGGCGAGAAATATCACGGCTTTTGCGACGTCATCGGGTATTCCAGCTCTGGGAATAGGCTGCGCCTTTTGCAAGGCCGTCTGCATTTTTTCCGCCGTGTCGTCCGCCGCGTCTGACGTCAGTCCCGCACCGCGGGCGAAGATTCCGGTGGCGATGGCCCCGGGGGATACCGTGTTAACGCGAACATTAGCCTCCGCAAGCTCAAGAGCGACACTTTTAGACAGCTGCACGACCGCAGCCTTAAGAGCGCTATACAGGTGCGATGTTGCGTAACCGCCGAGAAAGGCAGCGACTGACGCATTACTGACGATGGCGCCACTGCCCTGGGCTTTGAATAGCGGAGCGGTGTGTTTTATGCCGAGGAATACGCTTTTCAGTAGCAAGCTGACCGCGCTGTCGAATGCGTCGTTTTCGATGCCGGCAATTTCCCCTGGGGGTGCGGGGCCTCCAGCGTTGTTGAACAGGATATCCAGGCGTCCGAAGTGCTCCACTGCCGCGCTAACCGCGGCCATGATCTGTTGCTCATCCAGGATGTCCGTTTGTACGAATAGGGCACTTTCGCCAATACTCGCAGCGACCTCCTGGCCGAGTTCTGCACGTCGACCACACAGTACAACCGAGGCACCCTCCTGTGCCATCAATTCCGCGGTGCGTCTGCCAATGCCGCTGGTAGCACCAGTAATCAGGGCTACCTTACCTTCGAGTTTCATACCTATACCGTCCCGATCTTCTGGCCACTAGTATACGCGAGAGTATTAGATTGTCATATATCTATAAACTAGACACGCATCTATTTAAGTGGGTATACTTGCCTCAAATTGAGCTCATTGCAGGTAAACAAGTGAGCGACGACGCGGTGAGCAAAAACAAGGCGAAGCCAGATACGGTTATTTTCCATTCGGGTTCCAGCACGGTTAAAGCGCCGTACCACCCGGGAGAAACCTTGCTCGATACAGCCCGTAGAGTTGGTGTTCCGATTGCCACAAGTTGTGAGTTGGGCGATTGCGGCACCTGTATGGTGGAGCTGCTGAAAGGCACGGTACACATGGATAACAACAATGCGTTGTCACCTGAGGATGTAAATGCGGGGTGTGTCCTGGCTTGTCAGGGTATCCCCGAGGGCAAGCGCTGCGAAATACGCATTGACTAGCGGACAACGTTCAAACAGCTGACGATAGAGGGTAATACGCAATGGCAACTATATTCTGGGACAAGATCGAAAAGAGCCTCGAATACTGCAAGCACAAAATGATCTGGCACGCTTATGGCTTTCCCAAGATCGGTGACCTGGAACATACCTGCTTTCACGATGCGCCGATTTCGGACCCCTGGGAAGTAGAGCTAAAAATGGCGGTGTCCGTGGCGATTACCGGCTCGTTCTTTCGTCACGAGGAGAATCCACACCAACCGGTTACCGATGACACGATTCGTGAGTCTGCGCGCGAAGTTCTGGCGGCCGGGGCCAGCACGGTGCACATCCATGTTCGTGACCATCATCAGCACAATATCCTGTCTTGCGAGCAGTTTCATAACGTCATTGCGCCGTTGAAAGAGGAGTTCCCCGGACTGGCGGTGGATGGCTGCCTCGTGCCCGGTTTGTCTCGCGACTGGGACGAGATGAAAAAAACCATTGATACAAAGATTCTCGATGCCGCACCGGTGAATTCTACCGCTGTATTTATCGGAGACTCGGTGTTGGCGAAGCCGCCCGCTATCCTGATTGAGAAGACCCGCTTGATACAGGAAGCAGGTGGCGTACCGGAAATTGCCGTTTATAACGATGCGGATATCTCTAACGCAGATCGCTACCTGATCCGCAGCGGCCTGATGGGGCCAGGTGCTATGTGGTTGATCTTGCCGGCACTTCCCGGATGTGCGCCGATGGAGAACCCACGTCAGATGGTCGAGGGTGTTACCCGTATGGTGAACACGATTCGCGACGTTGATCCGGAGGCTTTCATCATGGTCTGTGCCGCGGGTCGCGCGTCGATGCACCTGGCAACACTGGCGGCGTCGCTTGGCCTGCACATCCGAATCGGCATGGAAGATACCTACTACATGTGGCCACACCGGCCTGACCGGATTACCAGTAACCTGCAGTGCTTCCAACTGGCACAGCAACTGTCAGAGGTGGTAGGGCGCCCAATCATGACCCGTCAGGAGTATCGCGATCGATTGGTAGGGACCACTATGGTAGCGGCAGCGGCCTGATCCCGTGAACTTTGAGCAAAGCGCAGACTTTCAGGCGATTCGCGACTCAGTCCGCAAACTCTGTGCTGACTACCCTGACGAGTACTGGCGTGAATGTGACGACGCGCACCGCTTTCCGTGGGAGTTTTACCGGGCGCTGGCGGAGAATGGCTGGATCGGCATTGCCATTCCCGAGGCCTACGGTGGCTCTGGCATGGGCATCGATGCCGCGTCGATCTTGCTCGAAGAGGTAGCCGCGTCTGGTGCTGCCATGAATGGCGCCACTGCCATTCATCTGTCGATCTTTGGTTTGGAGCCGCTGGTCAAGTTTGGCTCGGAAGAAATCAAGCAGCGTTACTTACCTCGGGTAGCCAGTGGCGAATTGCACGTGGCTTTCGGTGTCACCGAGCCTGATGCCGGTACCGATACCACCAGCATTCGAACCTTTGCGCGCCGCGAAGGTGACAATTATATCGTCCGTGGGCAGAAGGTGTGGACCTCCAAGGCCCTGGAGTCAGACAAGGTATTGCTGCTGGTACGCACAACTCCGGCTGAAGAGTGTGCAAAAAAAACGGATGGTTTAACCCTGCTCATGGCCGACTTGAAAAGGCCCGAGGTGACTATTTCCCCTATCCCCAAGGCAGGTCGAAACGCGGTCGCAAGTTGTGAAGTCGTCTATGACGACTTGCCCGTCCATGTTTCAGACAGGGTCGGGGAAGAGGGCAAGGGCTTTAAGTACTTGTTGGCCGGGCTCAATGCAGAGCGTATTCTTATCGCTGCAGAGGCACTGGGTACCGGACGCGCTGCCCTGCGCCGTGCCGTAAACTATGCCAACGAAAGAGAGGTATTCGGACGCCCGATTGGCAAGAACCAGGGGCTCGCATTCCCCCTTGCTGAGGCCCGGATGAGGCTCGATGCCGCAGAGTTGATGATCCGTAAGGCTGCGTGGAAGTTGGACGCCGGTGAGCCCTGTGGTGCCGAGGCCAATATGGCCAAGTGGTTGGCCGCGGACGCCGGCTTCCAGGCTGCCGACCAGGCGGTGCAGACACACGGCGGTTTTGGCTACGCCGGTGAGTATCACGTTGAGCGCTATTGGCGAGAAGTGCGTATCATGCGCCTCGCGCCCATCTCCCAGGAAATGATCCAAAACTACGTTGCGGAGCATGTGCTGGGATTACCCCGATCCTATTAGCTGCTTACTTTTTTCGAGCTTCGCCGGTGTGGGGAGTGTGATGTGGTGGGGCCGCCCAGGTGGTACTGCCCAGGTGGTACTGCCCAGGTGGTACTGCCCAGGTGGAGCCGCCCACGTGGGACCGCCCAGGTTAGACTGCGTAGGTGCTACAGGGCTGTTTGTCTTTCTTGAGGTACTAGCTCGCTCAGTCGCCCTGCTTGAGGGTATAGGCGATAATGTAATCGCCCTGTGCTGTACCGTAATAGGGGTGGCCGCCCGCAACAATAACCAGGTACTGAGTCTCATCAATGGCGTAAGTCATGGGTGTGGCCTGGCCGCCGGCAGGTAGCTTGGTCTCCCAGAGTTTTTCACCGGTGAGTGTATCGAAAGCCCTGAATTTGTCGTCCGCAGAGGCGGCTATAAAGGTGAGTCCCCCGGCGGTGGCTACTGGCCCACCGGCCATGGGCGTGCCGTATTCCAGCGGTACAGGTATGCCCACAGCCTGTTTGGCCAGGCGCTCCACTGAACCTAGTGGGACCTGCCATAGCAGCTCTCCCGTTGTCATATCGATCCCGGACAGGCGCCCCCAGGGAGGGGCGGTACACGGTGCGCCCAGAGGCGATACCAGGAATATGAACTCGGCCAGGTAGTCCGTGTCGTCCATAGGAAAAAGAAATGGTGAGGCGTTTTCCGGGTCAAATTCGGCACGGGGAATAAGACGATGAATCTGGGGCATATGCAGTGTGGGTACCACCAGCGTGGCACTGGTGGGGTCGACTGCGCCGCCACCCCAGTTCATGCCACCTGCTGACGCTGGCATCCTGACGCTTCCCTTGACACTCGGGGGCGTGTAAATCCCTTCGTTGCGATAGGAATTCAAGGCATCGATACAGGCATTGCGGTCCCAGAAGGTGAAACCCCACATATCCTCCTCGGTAAGGTGATGATCTACCAGTGATGGAATGCTGGAAAAGGGTTGTGTGGGCGACAATACCTCGCCGTCGATCTCGCTGCCCTGGGGAACCGGTCTTTCCTCGATGGGGAACAGCGGTTCCCCGGTTAATCGGTTGAAGGCAAATACCATGCCCTGTTTGGTCAGTTGTATGACCGCAGGTGTGATTTTGCCCTCGTGCTCGATGTCGGTCAGGATGGGTTGGGAGGGCAGGTCGTAGTCCCACAGGTCGTGGTGCACAAACTGAAAGTGCCAGACCACTTCGCCTGTTTCTGCGGCCAGCGCCACCAGCGAGTCCGTGTAACGATTATCACCCGTACGGTAGTGCCCCAACAGGTCCGCACTGGGACTGGTGGTTGGTACGAATACCAGGCCATTCTCTGGGTCCGCTGAAAGTAGGCTCCACGCGTTGCCCGCGCCCACGCGCAGGTTACTGTTATCTTCCCAGGTAGCGGCCGCCGGGTCGTTACTGTCCCTGGGTACGGGGTCGAAGGTCCACAGCAGTTCACCGCTGCGTGCATCGATAGCCCGAATCATACCGCTGGGTGCGGCAATGCGTAGCATGTCAGCCAGCGTGGATCCGAATACGGCGACATTGCCGGCCATCGCGGGTGGTGCATGAATCTGTACTTCATCCTGGAAGTCGAGCGGTCCGCCGGCGTCAAACTGAATTTCACCTGGTGTGCCATCTTCTACACCAAAGTCATCGCAGCGTTCGCCCGTTCGTGCATCGAGCGCAAAGACCCGAAGGTCTGCCGTGCCCCAGATTATGCGTCTGTAGCAGTGCTCGTTCTGCTGTTTTTCAGGGTGTATATAGCTTGAAACACCACGGCACTTTACAAAGCTGTGGCCAAAGGAGGAGAAGGTGACCTGCGGGTCGAAAGTCCAACGTTCCTCGCCTGTCCTGGGGTCAAGAGCGATAACCCGCCCGGTCGGCGTGCAGCTCAGCAGCGTATCGTCGAGTAGCAGTGGCGTGGCTTGCCAGGGATTAAAGGGTTGCTCGCCACTGCGAATTGCGTCCAGTTCCCCCGCCTTATGAATCCAGGCGACCTCGAGTTCATGGACGTTTGCCTTGTTAATCTGATTCAGCTCGGAAAACCTTTCCCCGCCGTGATCGCGGCCGTATTGTGGCCACTCTGTATGCTTAACAGCGATTCGGTCTGTCGGGGTGGTAGTGGTATCACAAGCGCCGAGCAGGCCAAGCGCCCCGACCACGAGTAAGGCTGATACTCTGTAGTGCAACATCGACATCCTAGTTCTGTGCATAGAGTGCATGGGCGGCGGCAGCACGTTTCAGGCCATGCGCGCTGGGGAACAGGTCTTCGCTCGGTTGATAGTCCCGCAATATTTGCCTGGCCAGGGTGATTTTCTGTACTTCGGTTGGGCCGTCGGCAATCCCCATGCGATAGGCGGTGATAATCTGATTGGCAAAAGGCATCTCGTTGGTGATTCCGAGTGAGCCATGGACTTGCAGGGCATTGGCGGCCACCTGCTGTAATACACGTGGCATTAGCGTTTTTACCGCTGCGATGTCCTTGCGGATTTTCTTGTAGTCGCCAAACTTGTCCGCCTTCCATGCGGTTTGCAGCAATAACAGACGGTATTGTTCGATGGCCATCCAGGATTCCGCGATCATATCTTGCACCAGCTGTTTGTTTGCCAGCACTTCGCCCTGGGTAACACGCGATAAGGCGCGCTCGCACATCATATCGAAAGCCATTTTGCATTGGGCCAGGGTGCGCATGGCGTGATGTATACGGCCCCCGCCCAGGCGAACCTGAGTAACTACAAACCCGCGACCCTGGTCACCTAACAGATGATCCTCCGGTATCCGCACACCGTTAAACTGTAGGTAGCTGTGTGAAGGTACCCCCGGTTCATTGGCAACGCCGCAGTGACGGACAAACTCAATGCCTGGCGTCTCCGCGGGCACGATAAAAACGGATTGCCTCTGGTAGGGGTTCTCCGCGTCCGGATCAGTGACTGCCAGGGTTATGTAGAAAGCGGCGAAGCGCGCATTGGTCGCGAACCACTTGCTGCCGTTAAGAATCCATTCGTTGCCATCCTTCACAGCCGAGGTTTCTATCATTTTAGGGTCGGCACCACCCTGAGGCTCGGTCATTGCGAAACATGAGGCAATGTCATTTTCCAGTAACGGCTGAAGATAGCGCTGCTTTTGCTGGTCCGTACCATAGTGAGCAAGAATTTCCGCATTGCCCGCATCCGGAGCCTGGCAACCGAATACCGTTGGCGCGTTGAGCGAACGACCAAGAATCTCATTGATTAACGTCAGTTCAAGCTGCCCGCGGCCGGGCCCGCCCAGTTCCGGGCCCAAATGCAGCCCCCAGAGTGAACGCGCCTTGACTTCCTGCTGTAGTGGTTTGATCAGGCGGTTGCGATTGTCATCACTCAGATCCAGCGGATCATGAATAATGTGGTCCAATGGTTCGACGCGTTGGCGTACAAAGCTGTCTATCCACTCCAGTTCATCCTGCAGGTGATCCGGTGTTTCAAAGTCCCATGCCATTACAGCCTCGATAGGATGTCAAAAGGCTATAATATCGACATGTGTCTATTTAGTCAAAATCTATGGTGCATTGAGGGGTGTAGCGTGGTGGGTGAGCTAGCTGCGGCTTTTACCGTAAAGCGCGAAATACCCGAGTTCGGCCAATGCGTCCAGAGCGTCTGCTGAAGGGCGTTCAGCGCATTCGCAAATGGTGGTAAAGAAGTAAATTTCAAATTGCATGCAAAACATTTCCAATTTGTGACTCGCTTGCGTGCGCTTCTTACCACGAAATCGACTGAGATAAGGTTCGAGAATACCGCTGACGATGCGGTAGTTGTTTTTAGCCACGGAGGGGTTGGTCAACTGGGCCTGCATAATGGCCTCATAGATCTTATGGTTGTTCTCCCAGGACGTGGCAAGCTGCTCAATCCACTCTCTGAACTGTTTGAAAGTGGGGTTTTCCACTTCATTGAGCATGGCAAAGGTTTCGTGTCCTGATGGGCTAATGCGCTCGTCCGCTGCGAGCATAAGGTCCGTCTTGTCTTTAAAATGCAGATAGAAAGTGGAGCGATTTGCGCCCGCACGCTTGGTAATCATGTCGATGGTTGCTTCGTGAAAGCCAACTTCCTCGAAGATCTCCAATGCCGCATCGATAAAGCGCGCCCGGGTGAAATTGCGCTGCTGACTACGCAGTGACTGTTGCTTTGCCATGACCCTGGTCCTTTTGAGTGAGAAGACAGTTTATCGAAATAGTCAACAGGCGTCTATTAAATAAACTAGTTGATTCGGCCCTGCCATGGCGACCCATACCGGCCATAAGCAGTGTCGCCGGGAGTGTTTGACTCTTGCGAACAGAACTTGTATTGTATAAATCGACAAGCGTCTACTAAATAATCGCTAGAGGCGTGTACTGACAATCAACCATGCAAATAATCAATAAGTGATTGGGAGAATCAGGTGAGCACACTGCGAAGAGAATCAAACCGGATTCGGACCACGATGGCTGCGGCTGTTCTTTCTGCGGCGCCACTTGAATATGCGCAGGCCCAGCTTGAAGAGGTGGTAGTAACTGCTCGTAAACGCGTCGAGACGCTGCAGGAAGTACCTGTATCTGTGACTGCTATCAGTGGCGATGTCTTCGAGCAGTTCGGTGGGCTTTCGGTGACAGATGTGGCTGAGGCGACACCCAATATGACCGTTAGCCGAGGCAGCGTTGCACAAAATATTTCGATTCGTGGCCTGGGCACATTTATCAGCACCGGCGGGTTCGCATCTGCGGTGGGTCTGGGCATCGACGGTATGTTCTTTTCACAATTGCCGTGGCTGGAAGTAGGCATGTTCGACATGCAACAGATCGAGGTGTTACGCGGCCCGCAGGGCACCTATTTCGGCAAAAACACCACCGCTGGCTTGATAAACCTGGTATCAAGGGCGCCTTCTGAAGAACTGGATGGCCACCTTACCCTGGGATATGAAACTGAGCTTGAAGCTTACCGCGTTGAAGGTGCCATTGGTGGGGCGATAACTGATTCACTGCGCGCGCGTATTGCCGCACAACATCTTGAAGATGATGGCTGGATGGAGAACGTTGCGACGGGTGAAGCGGTGGAGGCCACTGAGCGCGATATCTTTAAGCTGGGATTGGATTGGGATGTTTCCGATAGTATCTCGATTATGTCACGCACAAGTTATGCTGACTGGGAGGTGGATGGTAATGCCGTCCAGGTCGGTAGTTGTGGGCCCGGTGGGCCGATTCCCCTGATCCCTTCGTTGCCAGCAATGAACGAAGACTGTGTTGTTGACGGAAAAAAGACGGGTGGACTCCAGCGCGGTCCTTTTGATGCAGATGTACAGGATTTTGTGGATGCCGGTGGAGTTGCAATAACGGGGCTTGGGCTTCCTTATGGTAATCGCAGCGGCGTTATCAATAGCCGTAATGACTCCCGAACCATAGAGGCGTTTAGTCAGTCTCTCGCAATAAGCTGGGATCTTGGCGATGACACGCAGATTATTTCAGTGACAGGCTATTCGAAGCTGGATCTTGATTACGTGGTGGATGCGGATTTTTTCGACGCTGCGGTCACAGAGCTCAGCGATTCACCGCCAACAATCCAGATCGGATTCGGCCCTCTCTTCGGGTTCAGTAACATTGAGGAGTATGAGCAGATCACCCAGGAACTGCGCATCGAATCCCGTCTTGGCGATTCGGTAGGCTACGTGTTGGGTGCCTACCTGGAAGATTCCGAAACTGATCTGCAGGACTTCACCGATTTCAGCATCGACCAGTTTTTCTTCTATGCCTCTCGGGACAAGGGCAGTTTGTTTGAACAGGATTCCTGGGCAGTATTTGGCGAGGTAACCTGGGATATCACTGACACCTGGCGCCTGATAGTGGGCGGTCGATATACCGATGAGAGTGTCGACGCCAAGACCTATGCGGAAGTCGGCAGTCTCGGCGATCCCTATGACGATGATCTGGTGGCGCAAGCACTGTTAGGGTCAGTGGGAATAACCGAACTGGACCTGGAGGATGACCGTAACTCTACCAACTTTTCTCCCAGTGTCGTTGTGCAGTGGGATCTATCTGACGATAGCGTCGCATATGCCTCCTATAAGGAGGGTTTTAAATCTGGCGGTTTTGACGGATCCGTATCGGGGCCGCCCAGTATCCCTTTCTATGAGTTCGACGACGAGACCGTCGAGAGCTTTGAACTCGGGCTAAAATGGGAGACATCATCATGGCGAGCGAATGCCGCGATATTCTACACCGAGTACGACGATCTGCAGGTGCAGGTCTTCGACGGTGTGTTGGCAACTGTAACGCGCAATGCTGCATCGGCAACCACCCAGGGGTTTGAAATCGATGCTATGTGGGCTCCCAATGAGTCACTCACTTTTAGCCTGGGGCTGGGTTACGTCGATGCGGAATACGATGATTTCCAGGGAGCTTCCTGTTACTCCCAGCAGACACCTGAGGAGGGCTGTATTAACTCGGTTCAAGACCTGTCGGGTTCAGAGCTCCAGCTTGCACCCAAATGGAGTGCCAACCTGGGTATCAACTGGTCCAGGCCTATTGGAGCAGGGCTTGAGTTGCAGTTGGGTGCGGCGGTCAATTATCGAGACGAAATGTATCTGACCACCACACTGGATCCTGCGTCACTCGAAGACGATCTCACGCTCCTGAATCTCAATGCAGCGCTTAGCGGATCTGAGGGTCGCTGGACGCTGGCTTTCATTGGTCGCAATGTCACCGACGAGGAGTACCGGGATTTCTTCGCAGATATCCCGTTTCACGATGCCCACCAGGAGCGCCTTGCCCTGCCCGCAACCTATGAGTTTCAGTTTACCTATCGGTTTTAGTGATCCGTGTCGGAAAACTGCTTAGCGGGCGTTCTCAATGCCATTGCCGACATGCAGTCTGGCTGGGCGCAGGACACCCCTCTGGATACGCTGCGCGCTGACCTGGAAGCTCTGTATTGCTCGTTCGACGGGGTGCCTGGCAGTAGTGCAGAAAGCATGACTGCCAACGGTGTACCAGTCGATCGCGTGACGGCCCCTGGAGCGAGCACCGAACGGCTCGTCCTGCTGCTGCACGGTGGCGGATTCAGCATGGGCTCTGCCCGGTCCCACCGCCACCTCGCGCAGTGGATTTCTGCTGCAACGGCTTGCCAGGTGTTGATACCGGATTATCGACTGGTGCCAGAACATACCTATCCCGCGCAGCTTGAGGACGCCCGGGCCGTTTATGACTGGCTGCTGGAGGAGGGCGGCTCTCCCGACTGTATAGCCCTCATGGGCGATTCGGCCGGTGGCGGCCTGGTGTTGTCCCTGCTGGCGCATCTACGCGATGCGCCCGGGAGTTTGCCTGCCTGTGCCTGCCTGATGTCCCCCTGGTGTGATCTCGAGTGTCGCGGATACAGTTACCAGTCGTTGGCCGATCTGGATCCGGTGGCTACCCACGAGATGGCTGTCGCCATGGGGCAGGCCTATGTGGGTGCCGACGGCGACCTGCGCGATCCCCTGGCATCGCCGATCGAGCTGGATTTCAATGGATTTCCGCCCTTGATGATTCAGGCGGGGAATCGCGAAATCTTCCTCGACGACGCCCGAGCCGTGGCGAGGGCTGCGTCCAATGCAGGGGTTTTAGTTGAGTTAGAAGAGTGGCCGGGGATGATTCACCAGTGGCACCTGTATGCAGGTGTTCTCAGTGAGGCTCGCGAGGCGATAAGCCGCCAGGCGGAATTCCTTGCCCGCCATTTGCACTGAAAGGGAATTTGTTGAGTCGTGGCCAATTTAATCGACCAGGCGCTGACGACACCTGACCGGATAGCCTATTGCCTGGCAGATACAGGCTTCTCTGAATCCTATGCTGAGCTTGAGCATCGTTCGCGAGCGATAGCGGTGGCGTTACGGGCTGCTGGCCTGGCTCGGGGAGACTGTGCTGCAATCCTGCTCGACAACTGCGAGCAGTTCTTCGATGTGTACTGGGCGACCCAGCGCATCGGGCTGTACCTGGTACCTGTCAACTGGCACCTGGGTGCCAGTGAAATTCAGTACATCCTGGAGAATTCCGGCGCGAACGTTTTAATTGCCAGCGCGGCGGTGGATGCTGCGGTGGCGGTTTGCGAGGCGGCACCACCTGGTCTGCGCCACTGTTGGTCCGTGGGTGGTGAATTGGCGGGTTACCAGCCATTGGAAGCTGTGGTGGCTGAACTGGAAAGCCCGGTGGAACTTTCTCAGCAGGCCCCGGGTTCGGTGATCATCTACTCCTCCGGCACGACCGGATTCCCCAAGGGTATTCGCAAGGCGTTGCCCAGCTGCGAGTTTCGAGACGACGATTTTGCAGATGCGCAGACGCGCTTTATCCGCCTGTTTGGATTTCAGGACGGAGACCGCTACCTGTGTCCGGCACCCCTGTATCACGCTGCCCCCATGCGCTCCTGTACGGCAACGCAGTGTCTGGGTGGTACGGTTTACGCGATGACCCGGTTTGATGCCCAGAGCGCGCTGGAGATCATTGCGAGTCAAAAAATCCAGGTGAGCCAATGGGTGCCTACCCATTTCAAACGCCTGCTCTCCCTTCCTGACGCGGTTCGTTGTGCTTATGACACTTCCACTTTACGCGTCGCCGTGCATGCCGCGGCTCCCTGTCCTGTGCCCATTAAACAGCAGATGATCGACTGGTGGGGGCCTATTGTCACCGAGTACTACGCCGGTACTGAAGGCGGTGGCACGGTGATCCGTGCAGATGAATGGCTGTCACATCCCGGTTCCGTGGGCAGACCCTGGAAGGGTGTCGAGCTGGCACTATTGAACGCGGACGATGAGCTGGTTAGGGAGAATAACGTAGAGGGTGCCATCTATTTTCGCGATAACCTGGGTGAAGCGTTTCACTATCACGGAGATGAAGAGAAGACCCGGGCGGCCTATCGGGGCGACTGGTTTACCCTGGGTGATATTGGTTACCTGGACGATGAAGGGTTCCTGTACCTTACCGACCGCCAGTCCAATATGATCATCTCGGGCGGCGTGAACATTTATCCGCAGGAAGCGGAAAATACATTGATGGCGCACCCGGATGTCTACGATGTGGCAGTGATAGGGATACCCGATGACGACATGGGTGAGCAGGTCAAGGGTGTCGTTATTCCGGCCCGGGTGGACTATCAGGCGGAAGCGTTTGAGCGGGAGCTGATTGAGTACTGCAAGACGCATTTGGCGTCTTACAAGGTGCCACGCAGTATCGACTTCACCCACAGCCTACCGCGAACCGAAACAGGTAAGTTGGTAAAACGTAAGCTCAGGGAACGCTATCAAGAAAAATCCGCTCTGGAAGCGCCGAGTTAGGCCGTGAACGCGGGCATCGACTTCACAGAGTTCAGACGCGGATGGCCGCCCTTGGTGGCCGCCACGCTTGGCAATGCCACTGGCGTGGGTGCCATCATGTACTACAGCATGTCGTCCTTCATGCTGCCACTGGAACAGGAGTTCGGTTGGAGCCGCAGTGACATGGGGTTTGCGGTCAGCTGCCTGGTTTTTGGCTGGATAATCAGCATGCCGGTGATCGGATCGATCTGTGACCGGTTTGGTCCTCGCAGGCCTATTCTCGTCAGTATCCCGCTGCTGGCCCTGGTGCTGGCGAGCCTGTCCACCCTGGACGGGCAGTTGTACCAGCTTTACCTGATGTTTTTTATCGGCGCGCTCGTAGGGAGCGGGACACTGGCTGTAAGTTACATCGCCGCCGTCAGCTGTGAGTTTGTTGCTAACCGTGGCCTGGCTTACGGCATTACCCTGGCGGGGACTGGTATTAGCGCTTTTGCTCTTCCCCTGGGTCTGCTCGAGGTCATCGTGCATTTTGACTGGCGCACCGCATGGCTCGTGCTGGCCCTGGTTAGCCTGGTGCAGTGGCCAATCGCGTTCTTCTGTATTTCCAGGCGTGATGTTCAACAACGTGGCGACTCTGGCTACTCTGGCGAATCGGATTCGGGTTTGTATGGATACACCCTGTCCGAGGTGCTGGTAATGCGTAACTTCTGGTTGCTGGCGTTGGCCTTTATGCTCATAGCGCTGTTGCTTTCTGGCCTCTTGATCAACTTGATTCCCCTGTTGAGCGAAGCCGGTATGAGTACGCAGCAGGCGGCGACGGCTGCGTCTGGCATTGGTGTGGGTTTACTGTTTGCCCGTGTTTTCGTTGGCTATCTACTGGACCGCTTGCCGGCAAGATGGGTTGCCGTGTTTGCCTTCGCTATCGCGGCAGCGGGTTGTTTTTTATTGTCGGCGGGAAGACCATCATTAGCGGGATTAGGTGCGTTGGCGCTGGGATTTACCGTGGGCTCAGAGCTGGATCTACTGGCTTACATGACGGCCCGCTACTTTGGTACACGTTCGCACTCCAGTGTCTATGCCGTTTCACTGAGCCTGTTCTACGTGGGTGCTGTAATTGCCCCTGTACTGGTCGGCGAGCTCTATGCACTTAGCCAAAACTATGCAATCACCCTGCAGGCGACAGTTGTTTCCTGTGTGCTGGCCAGTGCACTGGTGTTGATGTTGGGTCCTTATCCCGAAAGTTTCGGTGACGACGATCCTGTGGAGGTTGCAACATGAGTCAGTTGCTCGGGAGGCGCGCTATTGTCACCGGAGGCGCATCGGGTATTGGTCGCGCTACCGTTGAAAAGCTTGCTGAAGAAGGCGCGCGCGTTGCTATCTTCGATATCAATTATCAACAGGCTGAGGAGCTGCAGCGGCAAATTGCTGCCCAGGGCGGTGACGTTCTGGCCCTGCGTGTGGATGTTACCGAGATTGCTCGTATGGAAAACGCCGTCGCAGAGGTAGTTCGTGCATTCGGCGGCCTCGATATCCTGTGCAACAACGCCGCGGATCTTTCTCTCCTGGAAAGTGACCAGGACTTCTTGCACACCGAGGTCGATATCTGGGACAGGACCTGGGCCGCAGACCTGCGTTCGGTAATGGCCATGTGCAAATTTTCGCTCCCCCATTTGTTGCTTTCATCTCACGCCGCCATCGTGAATGTTTCTTCCGTTGACGGTACATCGGGTGATAACACCCGCTTTGCCTACTGCGCGGCCAAGGCGGGTATCAACGTGTTAACCCAGTGCACCGCGACCACTTACGGTAAACAGGGAGTGCGTTGTAATGCCGTACTGCCAGGACTGGTGTTATCCCCAGCTGCAACCAGCAACCTGGACCAGATACCGGAACTAAAAAGCGCGTTTGAAGACAATGTACTCACGCCGCACCTGGGTACTCCCCAGGAAGTAGCCGACGTCATTGCTTTTCTGGTCAGCGATGCGGCGTCCTATGTCAACGGGGAACTGATTCGGGTAGATGGCGGGCTCATGAGCCATGTCCCACATTTTGCCCAGACCCGGACCATTTTTAGCGATGGGGCTGGCCAATAAGCGCTTGATCTTGTTGACATTCTTCACGTGGAGATATACATTAAAACAACAGATGTCTATTAAAGGGATATATGTCTATGATAGCCGTGAAGTTTATCGAGCATGACGGTACCGAGCATGTGGTTGAAGGCACTAACAAGCAGTCCTTGATGGAGGCGGCCAGGGATAACAACGTTCCGGGCATTCTCGCGGATTGTGGTGGCGCCTGCGCCTGTGCGACCTGTCACGTCATGGTGAGTGAGGAATGGTGGCCCAGGTTGCCGGACGTTGCTATGGATGAGGAATCAATGCTGGACCTTGGTCTGGAAGAGCGCACAGCCCGTTCGCGCCTGGCTTGCCAGATCACCCTGACTGAAGAGTTGGACGGGATTGTAGTCGCCATGCCCGAGTCGCAGATCTGAGTGAGGAGGCATTATGAGCCAGGATCTGCAGGGAAAGGTGGCCATAGTAACCGGTGGGGCATCCGGAATCGGCGCAGCGACGGTCGAGTTGTTTGCTGCATCAGGTGCCTGCGTGGTGATTGCAGATTTGCAGGAGAAGAGGGGAGAAGTGCTTAGCGAACAGCTAGGAGCGCGAGTCAGCTACCACAAGACCGATGTTACCCGTAGTGAGAGTATCCAGGCGGTGGTCGATCACGCGGTTGCAAAATTTGGTGGCCTGCACATCATGTTCAACAACGCCGGTGTCAGCGGCGCAGAAGGTGCGCCCAAATTTGTTGAGAATGACCTGGCAAATTTTGACAAGGTGATGGCGGTCGATTTACTCGGTCCCATGCTGGGTTCGCGGGCGGCAGCCGCAGTAATGATCGCCAACGGGGGTGGGGTAATCCTGAATACCGCCTCGATTGCAGGTACACACTCGGGTTACGGGCTCCCTGAATATCGCGCCGCCAAGGCGGGTGTCATCGCCTTGAGTAAATCGTTGGCCACTGAACTGGGCGAGTTCAACATCCGCGTAAACTCCATATCTCCGGGTCCCATTTTTACCGACATTATTGGCATGGGCGCTGAGCTGAAGCCGGAAGTAAAGGATGCGATCCTGGACGCCGCGATGTCTTCCATGATTGAGATGCAGGTTCTAAAGCGTGTAGGCCAGCCACGTGACATTGCTGAAGCGGCATTGTTTCTGGCCAGTGACCGGGCCGCACAAATCACCGGGTTGGACCTGGTCGTAGACGGTGGTGCCTCGCTGGGCGACCGTATAAACCGGCAGCAGGAAATGACAGAGAAAATAGGCGGTATTCTCGCCGGTGGTAACTAACGAACACAACGAGGACACCACGTGCAGACCAGGACAGTAACCTACTATAGCGATGGTGACGTAGTCGTCGCCGATCTACATCTACCAGACGACTTTGACGAGCAGCAGCAACACCCGGTAGTTCTGCAATGTCAGGGGTTTACCGGTATTCGTCGAATGATTCAGCCAGTGTTTGCAGAGTATTTTGTGAACGCAGGATTCATCGCGCTGGCGATTGACTACCGCGGCTGGGGTGACAGCGGCGGCGAGCGAGGGAGAATGGCTCCCTTGGAGCAGGTTGAGGATTGTCGCAATGGGTTTAGCTGGCTGGAGGCGCAGCCCTTTGTGGATAGCGAGCGCATGGTCCAGTTTGGCGCTAGTTTTGGAGGATTGATCACGCCGTACACCATGGCGCTGGACAGCCGGGTCAAGGCGGGTGTCGCAACCGGGGGTGTGGCAGATGGCCTGGCGGCTATAACTAACCTGCGCTCTGCAAAAGAGATGGAGGACTGGCAGGAAAAGATGCTGGAAGCACGCCGCAAACGGGTGTTAACCAACGAGGTTGAAAGGGATATGAATGTCATGGACATTTTTATCGACCCCGAAAGTCGTTCCTGGGAACCCGAGTTCTGGGAGGCAACGCCGGCATGGCGTAACTGGTTTGGTTTTGACTCTCTGCAGCGCTGCGTGGATTTTCGCCCTATCGATGTCGCCCACCGCATCGAAGCACCTATAGCCTATTTCCTCGCTGAAAAAGACATTGTCGCGGATACAGATAGCTTCCGGTCACTGTATGAGGCGACCAGTGAACCGAAATCGCTCTATACCTATGATTGCGGGCATTACGAATGGTATGACGGCGAGTTTCTCGATAAGACCATGGCTGATGCTTGCGCGTTTTTTCAGAAATACGTCTAGGCCGGTAACGCCGTTGCCCCGCCTATACAGCCTTATGCGTACCTGTCGTCGGGAGGGATAATTATGGTGGAATCGGCAAATGTAGAGCGGGTCAGGGCCATTATCGCGTCGATAAACCAAATGGATATTGAGAGCGTGATCGCAATGGCCGCAGAGGACATTGTCGTCAACGTACCCTTTGCGGTACCCGGACAGCCGGAGACCCAACAGGGCCGCGATAGTTTTGTCGTGGCCATGGAGGGTATTCCGGTTATGTTCAGCCGCTTCACCCTGCAGATCAATCACATTTACGACGTACCGGACCAGGACGTGGTTCTTTTTGAGATGGAGAGTAACGGTGAGTTTGCCATCAATGGCACTGACTATGGCAACCGATACATGATGTTATTCGGGTTCCGTGATGGGGAGCTTTGTTTGTGGCGTGAATACTACAACTCACTGATCCTGCAGGAACAGATGGCCCCCATCTTTGAACTCATGCAGGGCTAGGCTGAATCGTGCTTTATTTTTCGGCCATTTGGAATTGACTTGGCAGCGACGCCGGTCCGCGAAGCACGACAGAAGCATCCATATCGACATTCTCTGGTGCGACGGTAAGTTCCAACTGCTCAAGATTGTCCAGTAAGACTTTGAACGCGCATTTCATCTCCATGCGTGCCAACATATTGCCAATGCAGCGATGTATGCCCGCGCCAAAGGCCGTATGAGTGCCGGCATTTTTGCGATAGATATCCAGTTTCTCCGGCTCGGCGAAGCGCTTCGGGTCGTAGTTTGCAGCGCCCCAGCTCAGAAATACGCTGGATCCCTCGGGTATACGAACACCACCCACCTCGCAGTCCTTTTTGGCGAAGCGCGGCAGCTGGGGGACCACTGTCTGCTGTCTCAGGGTCTCCTCCACAAACTGCCGTAGCAGTTTTTCTTGCTCCTGGGCGTGTTTTAACGCCTTAAACAGCTCCGGATCCTTTGCTAGATTAAAGCAACCCCAGGCGATGCCATTACGGGTGGTATCGACTCCGCCTGCCACTACGATAAGGCACATGGGCATGAGTTCTTCAGGGGTAAGGCTGGGGTTCTCGTCATCGTCAATGCGCGCATGCACCAGCTGGGAAATCAGGTCGTCCCCCGGATTTTCGCGCCGCTCGTTGATGGCTTCCATGACGAAACCCTGTAGGGCCATAACGTTTCTGGCATGCTGGTAGGCTTCTTCGCGAGTGCCGCCCATGGATATCTGGGCGACGGCAGAGTCGGCCCAGGCGCTCATCTCGGATATACGATCGCGTGGAAAATTCAGCAAGTCACAGATGGTCATGATCGGAATCGGCAGGGCGTATTCGCGCATCAGGTCTGCCTTGCCACTCGCGGAAAAATTTGCGAATGCGTCTGCGGCTACCTGATAGATGTCTCCTTCCATCGCGGATACAGATTGGGCATTGAAGGAGTTATTGAGAAGTTTTCTGCGGCGGGCATGTTTGGGCGGGTCGACCTGGAGCGTATTGGAAATGATATGTGGCCCGAAGCCCTCCTTCCACATGAGTTCATCGATTTCGTCGGCCCAGGGTGAGCGCACAACCTTGTCGAAGCCCAATTCGTTGGACAGCACCTCAGTCATGCGTGCCGCTTCCTGCACGTCGGCGTACCTCGTGACCACGTAGGCCTGGAGACCTTCGTCGAAGTGCACTGGCGCGTCCTTCAGCAGCGTTTGGTAGTACTGATAGGGCTGATCCAGCGTGTCCTTGTCCAGCAGAGTCAATTTACTGAGATCATTCATCTAGCCGTGCACACCACATTACCAATGTCTTAATACAGTTGAGGTTGACACATAGTTGCAAGACATGCAAGTATATAATCAACACGTGTCTATTTAATGTTCGTAATTAAACAAAAAGGTGGGTCAAGGGATGAGTTCTACACAAGTGAATCAGCTTCCCGCGGAGTTTTCCGAACTAGAGCAGTTTGCTACGCAGTGGGCCAATACCACCATGGAAGCGCAGTATCAGGCGAGGTTGCGTTGCTCCATCGCCGATATGCAGCCTTTCTATGAGGCTACAAAGCGACGTATCGATGACATCAAGGCGTACCTGGACGGTAAGTCGTTTGATGATTACACCGAGGCAGATCATGCCCTGGGCCATCTCGCAATTGCCTGGGTGCCGGTAGCCGAAGCCATAGAAGTGTTCAAGCAGACACGTGTTCCGGACTCCAAGGGTTACTGGGAACTGGTCCAGGAGCCTGCGAGCTTCCAATAACCTTGGGTAAGATTAGAGAGCGGAGACAGTAACTGCGATGGTTGAAACAACATACTTTGACAACAGTGCACCCGGTGAAGGCTGGACCAGGCGTTTAGGTTATGACAGTGAGTTGCTTAACTACGAAGATATGATTTCGCCGGAATTCTTCGAGTTGGAAAGGGAAGCAATCTTCCGACCTGCCTGGCACTACATCGGGCGCGCCGACACCATACCGCGACCGGGCATGTACTTTACCAAGGAGTTGGAGGTTTTACGCGCATCGGTTTTGGCTACGCGTAGTGACGATGGCCAGGTACAGGTGTTTCACAACGTTTGTCCCCACCGTGGTAACAAGTTGGTATGGGATACCGATGCATCACAAGAGGTCCAGGGACGCTGTAAAACTTTCTACTGCAAGTTCCATGGAATCCAGTTTGATACCACTGGCAAGGTTGCTCTGTTGACAGAGAAAAATGCCTGGATCGGCTCCCAGGGTGAGGACCTGAAGCTGGCTGCAGTACCGTTCGAGGTGTGGAATGGGTTTATCTTTGTCAATCTTGATCCGCAAGGTCCCCGCGAGACCCTGCGTGAGTTTCTCGGCGATAAGTACTACCACGGCTTCGACGATTATCCCTTCGAGCTGTGTAGTGAGCGTTACTTCGTGCGGATGAATGCACGGGCAAACTGGAAAACCATGATTGATGGTTTTTCGGAGACTTACCACGCCCCAACCACGCATGCCAAAACCTTCAACACAGCGCCCACCGAGCACATGGTATACGGTGCCGAGCACTTTGGTGTTGAGGGTAAGCACCGGCACATGGTATTTGCCGGCGTGCCAGAGGACTTCTTTAATTTTGACTATGAGCGCCTGACCAATGCTTATGGCACCGGACCTCGCCATGAATTTCCCGAGGTGCTGAAGACGTTACCCGAGGTTTCCAACCCGACAGGTCTTGAAGCGTGGGGTAACTCGTCTCACAAGATCTGGCCCAACTTTTTTATCCAGCACTACCATCCTGGCTGGTACCTCACCTACCGCATGTGTCCCTTGTCCTATAACGAAATGCGTTTTGAGGTAGAAATTTTCATGCCCAAACCACGCAACTTCTCGGACACCCTGTCGCAAAAAGCCAGTATTTTTATGGTGCTGGAAGCGGCACTACAGGACTTCAGCCTGTTGGAGGCCACGCAGTTGGGTTTGGAGACTCGCGCATTCCAGCGCTATCCCCTGACTGACCAGGAAGTTTTGATTCGCGCCTTTCATCAGGAAGTTTACAAGACCGTGGACGCTTATCGTAAGTGCAACGAGAGCGATGTTATTACGAGTTCCTGACGCATTCTTTGCAGGCTTGCAATCAGTTAGGCCGCATATTGCATAATCCCTTGCAGATGTATGTCGGCCTGAAACGAATCCTGATTCTCTTCAATCCCAACAACCTGAAACCGGTTTACATTCGATAACATCGCTCAGCGTTGTTGCGCAGCAGGGCGCGCTGCTCCTCCTCGCTGTAGCTTGCGGCAATTTTCTTGAATGCGTTCCACAGCACAATGTACGAGCATGATTCCCGGTCCATAGGAAAATTACTCTCGAACATACAGCGATCGGCGCCAAAAACCTCGATGGCCCGGTGATAGTAGCGCGCTGTAGCTTCTGCAAGCTCATCGGAGGAGGGTGGTTGCGCACGACGATGCCAGTTGTAGCCATTGACCTTCATGTTGATTCCACCCATTTTGCAGTACACATTTGGGCAATCTTCCAATCGAGTGATTGACTCGCTCCAGGTTTTGAATACCTCGTCCAGTTTATCTTGATAAGGACCGACCCCCAGGGGTCCGCCAAAGTGATTTAGCACTATGCGTGTTTGCGGTACGCTGCGAGCGAGTTCAACAAAATCGCTCAGCTGGTGATGATAGAGCCATACGTCGTAACTAAGGTCGAGTTTACCGAGTATGCTCAGGCCTTCGCGAAACGCCTCGCTGTACATCAGGTTTTCCCCAGGATTAGTGTGCGCATTGTGTATTGCTGGATCCGGGTGCCAGGCCGTCGCATGCCTTATACCCTTGAATCGACCCCCACCAGCCCTGACCTGTTCGGCCAGAACGTGTTCCACCGCAGCGCCAAGCGTTAGATCGGCGAAGCCGACAATGCCAGCGGCGACTCGGCTTGGCCCGTAACCGCCGCTGGCGCTCATAGCGGCAATACCATTTACAAATTCCACCTCGCCGACCGGGCGCAAGTTCATGTCGCCTTCTGCCCTGTACATGGCGCTGCATTCGACGAAAACTGTGCTGACGACACGGTGGCCGCCGCCAATGTCATCAAGAAATTCATCCAGTAGATACCGGCTTCCAGGTAAGTCCCAGAGGTGGTGGTGTGCGTCGCAGATCTCCAGGTCGGGTGCAAATACGGGCTCAACGACCTGGGAGAGCCAGTCGTGGATCTGATTGTGCCTGGTCTTCTCGCCGGTGTTCCTACTCATAGCGGTAGCCCTGGCACGTCTGTCGCTTCACTGGCTGGACGGCCAAAAAAGAGATAGAGGGTCATAAAAACCTTCGCTTTGCATGTAGGTCTCTGCTCAGTTGTTCACGGAATTGCGGTGCCGCGATGTCGATAAGCGCTCGAGCTCTGGCCTCGGCTGTTTTGTCACCTACCGTCGCCACACCGAACTCGGTGACCACGTAATCAATATCGTTGCGTCCGAGTGAAACTGGTTGTCCTGGTGGAAAGTCGACAACAATCCGCGAAACCGTGCCGCTGCTAGCGGTGGCGGGCAGGGCGATGATGCTTTTGCCACCGGTGCTATAGCGGGCGCCACGACAAAAATCCGGTGCACCGCCGATTCCGCTGACTGATCTGCCATGGATTGATTCCAGATTTGCCTGGCCGAGCAGATCCA
Source organism: Halieaceae bacterium (assembly GCA_963669435.1). Classification (GTDB taxonomy): domain Bacteria; phylum Pseudomonadota; class Gammaproteobacteria; order Pseudomonadales; family Halieaceae; genus CALJFL01. The sequence goes on along the minus strand of OY770025.1, from coordinate 4,809,878 downwards.
CCTCGAGTGCCGAGTTGACGGCGGTAAAGTTGTCCAGCTGTGCCAGCGTGCCTGGGTGATGTGAATGTTCTACACCACACAGACTGAGATGCGGATACTGGGCCAGCCAGTCGTAGAATGCCTGGCTGCCCAGGACCGTACAGCCAACGTGTGTGTCTGTCTCACTCAGGGCCCCTGCATCAGACAGTGTTCTTACTCCCTCGGTGAGCAGGCCGCTGTACAGACGTAGCGCCCGCTTGCCAGTCAGTTGTTCCAGCAACGATGCCGGTACACGACCCAGTCCGGCTTGCAATACCGCCCCATCGTCGACCAACTCGCTCAGCCAGCGAGCAATGCGCTTGGAGGTTTGATCCGGAGGTCCAGGGTCGTAGCTGACCAGCTTCCAGTTCACATTGAACGTGGTGTCAAACGTGGCTATCGGTATTTTCTGCGCCCCAGGTAGCGTGGGCATACTCTGGTTGATAAACCCGATCACACGCCTGGCACGCTTCATAGTGGCCGGAGAAAACTCTACCGATGTGCCCATGCTGCACAGGCCGTCGGTATCGGGCGGCGCGACATGAACATAAACACAATCATAGCTCTGCTGTGCCAGGTATTTTTGCGCGCCGTAATAGCTGGTTGGAAGAACACTGATAGCAGCTGAGGGGGCGTCGGTATTCCTTGGAAAGAGCGCGACTTCGCTGATCCCGTTACCGTCTTTAGCCAGAGGGACCGTATTGATTCCCGGTAGAAAACTATGCGTGACTTCCAGCGCCGGTAGCTGAGATGCATACCTGGATAGTGCTTCTACGAAAGGGCGTGGCTCCGCACTGCTGCCGGGGATATACAGCCGATCTCCAGCCGTGAACTCTGAGAAGAGGGCGTCGAACTCACCCATGCTGTCTGGCGAATTCCATGAAGTAGTCAAGGGCGTCGGGGTTGCGGCAGGCATCGCGTTTGGCGGCGCTGTTCATCGGAATGCCCGATAACAATTTCTTAACCGGCACCTCCATTTTTTTCCCGGAGAGCGTGTAGGGCACCGCATCGATTCGGTGTATCTCGTCCGGCACGTGACGAGGTGAGCACTTCTGGGCCAGAGTCCGACGAATACTCGCTACCAAATCATCATCGAGTTCATGATTGGCATCCAACGCGACAAACAGGGGCATGTAGAAGGTGGCCCCCGGAAGCTCAAGGTTTACGATCAGGCTATCCTCTATCCCCTCGACTGCCTCCACAGCACGGTAAATTTCGGAGGTTCCCACCCGCACGCCATAACGATTGAGGGTGGAGTCGGAGCGACCGGAGATAATACAGCTCCCATCGGCGCTGAAGCGAATCAAGTCTCCCTGTCGCCAAACGCCTTCGAAAGTGTCGAAGTAGCTGCTCCGGTAACGCTTGTGGTCCGGATCATTCAACAGGTATACGGGCATGGAGGGCATCGGTTGGCGAATGACCATTTCTCCGTCTTCATCAACAATTGGTTGGAAGTTGTCGTCAACCGCGCACACGTCGACGCCCAGCGCCGGTGCCTGAATGAGTCCGGCGTGCACAGGAAGGGTTGGCACTCCTCCCACAAACGCGGCGGCGACATCTGTGCCTCCGCTCATGGAGAACACATGCAAGTCCTTGTTTATGTGCTGGTAGAACCACTGGAAGTTCTCCGGCGAGGCCGGCGAACCGGTCAGTGACACTGTTCGAATCGAGCTCAGATCCAGTGCTGAATCGGGCGTGTATTGTTGCGCGATCAAGCCGTTGACGTGGGTTGGTGAGGCACCAAAGTAGGTGACCTGGTAGTGAGCAGCTAACTCAAACAGGCGCTCGGGTCCGGGCCAGCCCGGATTGCCGTCATAGACTACTATACCGCCGCCGGTAACCAGACCGCCGACCAGCAGGTTGAACATGGTCCAGCCGGTGGTGGTAAAGAAGAACTTGATGCTGTGTTTATCCAGATCGTCGTGCAGGAAACCGCTTTTGAGAAACTCGAGCAGTACGCCACCGTGAGAGTGCACGATACCCTTGGGCAAGCCGGTGGTTCCTGAGGTGTACAGAACCCACAATGGATGACCAAAGGGCACCTCGGTAAATACGAAATCCTCGTAGCGGCAATCTTGTTGCAGGGCGGTCTGCCAGGAGGTCTGGCTGCATCCTGGTGGCACTGTGAATTGCCCGTCGGCAATAGGGTCAGGCCAGGGCAGGGTGATGAATAGTCCCAGGCTGTCCAACGCCGAAACAATACGTTGAACGTCTTCGCTGCGATCCTGAAATTTGCCCCCATAGCGGTAGCTTTCTACCGCAAAAAATACCTTGGGTCGCACCTGTGAAAAGCGCTCCACCACGCTATCGCAGCCAAAGTCAGGTGAACAGCTGGACCAGACGGCGCCTACCGCAGAAGTGGCCAGTATCGCTACCACCGCTTCGCAGGAAATGGGCAGGTAGGCGCAGACATGATCTCCTGGTCCTACACCGGCCTGTCGCAGCGTAGTGGCAAGGGCGACAACCTGTTGGCGCAGTTCCGCCCAGCTTAGTTGTTTCTCCCCTGCGGCTTCTGAGTCTGCGTATACCGCAATATTCTCTGGCTCGCCCTGGGCAAGCAGATAAGCGGCGAAGTTGACCTTGCTCTGGGGAAACCAGTCTGCGCCCGGCATTGCCGGGTCTGCTAGTACAGTCTCGTAATCTTCCGATTGCAGTACATGGTAGTAGCGCGCGATGCTTTGCCAGAAACGCTGGATATCGTCGATGGACCAGTGCCAAAGGTCGGGGTAGTTACGCAACTCCTGTTCAAACTCCCGGTTCACCCATGCCATAAAACGGGTCATGCTCGCGTTTTCAACGCGTTCAGCACAGGGGTGCCACAGGGTTTGCCCCAGGGTGACCGGTTCCATGAATCAGCTGTCTCCCTGGAGCGCCGCTGCGATTTGCGCTTGGATGATGGCAAGGGTGTTCTCCACGTTACCCGCGGTTTCGCCGCCGTCCACGGGTAGATCGACACCGGTTATCTGTGCCGCATGGTCGCTGGCGAGAAAGACCGCTGCTTTGGCTATATCCTCCGGCAGTCCGATCCGGCCCAGGGGCATACGCCCACGCATGGCCTCCATGCTGATGTCTTGCAGCATTTCCAGTTGGTCCGTGGGTATGTCGCTCATTGCCGCCGTGAGTGGGGTACGGGTTGGACCAGGTGAAATGCTGTTGACACGAATGCCGTGGGGCCCCAGTTCTATGGCCAGCGAGCGGGTCATGCCGATGACACCAGCCTTTGCTGCCCGGTAAGGGACAATGCCATAGCCACCGTACAGGGCCGAAGTCGATGCGGTGGTCAGTATGCATCCACCACCGTGGGCGGCCATATGAGCGCCTGCATAACGCGCCCCGAGCATGGGGCCCAACAAATCCACCGCGATTGTGCGCTCGAAAGTGGAAAAGTCCTCTTCCAGGAAGTTGCCCTGGGGCTCGCCCATAACGCCGGCATTACTGAAAAAGATGTCCAGTCGCCCAAAGTGATCAACGGTTTCTGCGACCAGTCCCTCAACCTCCTGTGCGCTGGAAACGTCGGTGTGGCGGTAACAGCTGCTCGGGCCTAATTCTTCCACCAGGGCCTGGCCTGGTTCGTCAAGAATGTCCGCGATCATCACCCTGGCGCCAGCGTCAACGAAGCGCCGTACGCAGGCGGCGCCAATCCCCTGTGCCCCGCCGGTGATGATCGCCACTTTATTGTCGAGACTGGGGCCGAGTCCAAGGCCAGGTTGTTTTGCCATCTGAATTCAAGCTCCTGCGGTTTTTAAAGAAGTTTCTTGTGCTGCTGCCATCATCTCACGTACCGGCGGGATTACCTTTGAAGCCAGTAACTCCATGCGTTGAAATGCCGTGGCGTTGGATTCCCCGGGAAAGCGCCCCCAGAAGTGGATGTCCTTGGTCTGTGGGAATTGAGATATTTGTGTCAGCAATGCCTCAATCATCTCGTCGACGGTAAGAAAACGATAAAACCCCTGGGAGATCGCCTGTTCAGCACAATTGATTTCCGCCCCCGGGAAAGAACCCATCGCCTGGTAGCTCTGCATTTGTTGCAGCAGACTTGGGCCAAGTTCTCGGCGCGTTCGCTCTGGATCCTCAGTAACGATGTCCCAACAACCTGCGTAGATAGCGCCGCTATTGGCGGTTTTCCCCAGGGTCTCCAGGGCCGTAAGATAGGTGGCTTGCCCGATACCTCCGGAGTCAAGAAAGCCATCTGCCAAACGCGCCGCGCGAGTTATTGCTGGTGCAGCGACGGCGCCCATCAGCAGGCGCGGGGTTGATTCGGGCGTCGGTGTCACTGACAGGTCGGAGAATCTGTAGCGTTTCCCATCGATGCAAACGGGCTCCCCAGACCACGCCTGTCGGATGATAGCTATACCTTCCTCCATGAGGCTGGGGCGATGTCCGATATTGCGGCCGAAAGTGATGTACTCCTGTTCAACGTAACCCGCACCCACGCCGAGGTCAAAGCGTCCACCGGTCAGCAGCGAAAGTGTGGCTGTATCTTCGGCCAGGCGAATAGGGTGGTACAGCGGTAAAAGTAAGAGATTGGTGCCGATACGTAGGCGCGAGGTCGCCGATCCAATCGCCGCTGCTATAACCAGGGGAGAGGGGGTATACCCGTCCGCCTGGAAATGGTGTTCGGTCAGCCAGACCGAATCGAATCCCAGCGCCTCGGCGTCGGCGATTTGCTGTATCTGGTCGCTATGGCTCTGTTCCCGATTCGCTTTCGCTGCAACCGGGTGTCGGAAGTCGAACCAGAGACCAAATTTGGGCGTGCTAGCCATAAATGAGCCATGCTATTGCAGTCAGCGCATACTAATAATACAAACATCGTAAAAAACAACACGTGTTGTGTCAATGGTGTCGCTTTACCCCACCACTGGCTTAACTGGCCCGGCCTTGCGTTTTTAAACTCTAATCGCTATTATCGACACGTGTCTATTTGCAAGGCGTTGCCATGGCTATTGCCGAGGAATTTAATCCGGTAGGACAGACATTCGAAGATGTCTACGCGGATCTAAAGCGAGCCCGCGAGGAGCAGCCTATTTTCTATGCCGACGCACTGCAGGCATGGGTGGTGACGCGTTATACCGATATCAGGGATATGCTCAATGACCCGGTGTTTACCGTGGAAGGCACACTCAGCGGGTTTAACTATGAAGCCGAGACGGAAGCCATTCTCTCGACCGGAATCAACTGGAACGAGACTGCGCACATTGCCGGAGCAGAGGGGGAAGAGCACGCGCGCCTGAAGCGAATCCTCCTGCCTATTCTTAATCCCCGTCGTTTGCGCGGGCTGGAGCCGGTGGTACGCGAGATTACCGTGGACCTCATCAAGCAGTTCAAGGAACGTGGGCACTGCGAATTTATGTCTGAGTTCGCCTATCTCTTACCGATATACACGGTGTTTCGGTTCATCGGGTTCGATCCTGCGGACGACGACCTCGACCAATTGGCGCGCTGGAGTGGCAATACCTTCAAGATCTGGCTCGCCCCGATGGAGCCAGAGGAACAAAAACAATGCGCTCGGGATGCGGTGGATTACCAGAACTATATCCGCGACAAGATTAACGACCGTCGGCGCAACCCCAGGGATGACCTGATGACCGAGATGGTTCAGGCCATGGATCGAGGGGAAATTGATATCAGTGAAGACGAGCTGGTGCTGATGTACATCTTTACTTTCATCGGCGCTGGCCACGAGACCACCATGGCACAACTGGGTAACAGCATCTATCAGTTGTTGCGCGAACGAGAGCGCTGGGATTATCTGAAAGCCACACCGGAACAGGTTGAAGAAGTGGTAGAGGAGACTATTCGCTTTGATGGCTCGGTACTCGGTTGGTATCGACGGGTAGCAACAGATACCGAGTTCCTGGGCCAGTCCCTGAAGGAGGGTGAATTTGTGGTAATGGCGTTTGGTTCAGGTAACCACGATGCGTGTCAGTTTGCTGCCTCCGAAACGTACTGCCCGGTGCGTGAGCATAGACAACGTCCCCTGACCTTTAGCCAGGGCAGACATTTCTGTCTGGGCGCGCCGCTGGCGCGGTTGGAGGTCAAGGTCGCGCTTGAGGAATTGTCCAGTCACTTACCCGAGATTGCACTGGTACCCGATCAGACAATAACTATGGCGCCCTCCGTTGCTACGCGAGCAATCGAGCGGCTGGAATTGCAGTGGTGATGATGGCAGGAGTTAGGTAATGATTTTGGGGATTTATCACGTCAACCTCAATGTGACCGACATTGAGCGATCCACCGCATTCTATGGTCTTTTGGGCTTTAAGGAGGTGGACCGTTTTCACGAGTGTGGCACACCGGGGTTGGACCGTGGCCTTGGGTTCGATCATACCGAGACTAAGGCCCGCTTCCTTGCCCTGGGGAACAATCCTCGCGAGACAGTGCTTGACCTTGTTGAGTGGATTGAACCGGAAGCTTCACGCATCGCTCTGCAGTTAAATCAGATTGGCATGCCCAGGCTATGCCTGCGAGTAAAGGACCTCGATGGCGAAATTGAGCGGCTCAAAGAACATGGTGTCGAGTTCCTGTCTGAGCCGCAGGTGATAGATACGCTCGCACGGAACCCGCGTTTCGTGCTGTTTCGCGACCCCGATGGGATCTATCTGGAGATGGTGGAGCTCTACTGATCCTGCGCGTCAGGACGCAGTATCAAACCCCTCAGCCAGCAATGCTAAGTCTGGTGAACGATACGGAGAATGTACATGCCGGAACTTGAAAGTCGGCGCTTGCAGAGCCTGGTGACCGAGGATGGACAGCTGGAGGTTTCCATTGGGCGTGAGCATATCGCGTCACCTGGTGCAGAAGAAGTGCTCGTGCGTGTTGAGGCAGCCCCGGTCAATCCTACCGATCTTGCCGTCCTGTTAGCATCTGCTGATCTTTCCACGCTGGTGACAGCGGAGAGTGATAGTGGTCCCCGGCTTACCGCAACGGTACCCGAGAGGATTATGAAACTGCACCGCGGGCGCATAGGCAAGCCCATGATCGCCGGTTATGAGGGTGCTGGCACGGTAGTGTCTGCTGGATCTTCAGACGCGGCACAGGCCTTGGTGGGCAAGACGGTAGCCATGACCGGCGGGGAAATGTTTAGCGAGTATCGTTGTGTATCCCTGACTGATCTGATGCTCATGCCTGAGCCGGTAACCCCCCGGGAAGCGGCTTCCAGCATCGTCAATCCGATGACCGCGCTGGGTTTTCTGGAGACACTGCGCTCAGAAGGTCATACCGCAATGGTGCATACCGCCGCCGCCTCCAATCTGGGACAAATGCTGAACCGCCTGTGCCTGCAGGAGGGTATTGGTCTGGTGAATATCGTGCGCAGTCCTGAACAGGTAGCGCTGCTGCAAGAGCAGGGTGCAGAGTTTGTCATAGACTCGAGTCAGGACGACTTCCGCCAACAGCTCACTGCTGCCCTGGCAGCAACCGGTGCAACCCTGGCCTTTGATGCGGTAGGCGGTGGGCGGCTGGGTAATACCATCCTCAGTTGTATGGAGCGGGCTGCCGCCAAGAGCGGCTCTACCAATCACTATGGGACACAGGTGTTCAAGCAGTTGTATATCTATGGACGGCTGGACCTTACGCCCACGCAGCTCACTGCTGCCTATGGGTTTGCCTGGAGTGTCGGTGGCTGGCTGATGGGGCAATTTCTGCGGCGTACCGAACCCAGTCGGATACAGGCGCTGCGGGAAAAAATAGCCAGCGAGATTACCACTACCTTCGCCAGTCATTATCTGGCCGAAGTCTCTCTGGAGGAGGCTCTCCAACCCGGTGCGGTGGAGCAATACAGCAGTTTATCCACCGGGCAAAAATACCTTTTGAATCCGAGCGCATAAACCATGTACTTGCCGGAACAGTTTGGAGATCTCGAGGTTTTCGTCGCGGCCTGGGACCACCCTGGTACTAACGAGCGTTACGCCGCGAGACTCGCCAGCACATTGCCGGAGATGAAGGCCTTCTTCGATGCGGTCCTACCGCTGGCGGAGGATATCAAATCTTACCTCAATGCCCTGGAGTTGGATGCGTTTGACGAGCAGGACCAGTGCCTGGCGCGTCTGATGTTCGCTTTTGCCATCGTAGCCAGCGCCGTCGAGATATACCGGCAGCCTATGGTACCTGACAGCGGCGCCACTGAGTTTGACATGGTGGTAGAGCCGGAACTGGGCGGGAAGTGAGAGGGTAACTATGTCCAAACACCGAGTAAACCGGCCGGAGGACCTGATTGTCGCCGGTGGTGGAGAATATGACCAGCGGCATTACGAGGATCACCCGGAATTGGGCACCGACCTTGTGAGTTACGAGCATGTGATATCGCCGCGGTCCTTTGAACTTGAGCGCGAGGCGATTTTTAGCCGCTGCTGGATCAATGTCGGCCGGGACACCTGGTTACCGAAGATTGGCTCTTACTTCACTCGAGAGTTGGAGATTCTGCGCACGTCAATCATTGTCGTGCGCGGTAAAGACGACAAAATTCGTGCATTTCACAATGTGTGTCCGCACCGAGGCAACAAGCTGGTTTGGGAGGGGCACCCGGGACGAGAGAAGTCTGGCCGATGTATGGCCTTTTTCTGCAAGTATCACGGACTGGGTTTTGGGCTTGATGGTCAAATGGAAGTGCTGCGTGATCCGGATAACTGGTTTGGTAGCCAGGGCGCAGACCTGCACCTGGTTGAGGTGCCGCTGGAATCCTGGAATGGTTTTCTGTTCGCGAACTTCGACCGGGAAGGCCCCAAACAGTCACTGCGCGAATATATGGGTGAACATATTTGGCATGCCCTGGATGATTTTCCGACAGAACTCTACGAAACGCACGTACGCGGGCAGGGCGAGATCAACAGTAACTGGAAGACACTGCACGATGCTTTTTCCGAGGCCTGGCATGGTTCCACGCTGCACAGCGAGGCCATGGTCGGGTTGCGCAACGTAACATTCCGTGCGCCGCCATCGCGGTTTGATGGTCCCCACCGCACTGCAATATCCCGTGGGACCATGCCCGAGGGTAACTTCAGCTTTGAAATAGAACGTATCGCGCAGGCTTCCTTTACTGGGACCCAGGTCCCACCTGCGCGGCCCATTGATGCGCCCCGGGCGGCGTTTCCCGATGGGGCGGACGACTGGGTAAACGTAACCTATACCGTGTTTCCCAACTTCCAGTTTCAAATCTATCGCCCTGGCTGGGTCATGACCTACAACTACTGGCCGCTGGCGCATAACCGTATGCGCTTTGAGATCAATCAATACCACCAGCAACCACGTAACTTTTCCGAACTGTTTGCGCTGAAAAGTGGTGTGTCACTGGTGCTGGATAACGTGTTCCAGGATCTTGGAACGCTGGAGGCCACCCAGCGCGGTTTGGAGTCCCAGGTCTATTCCAGCTATCCGTTGATAGACGAAGAGCACAACATTAGGCACTTCCACAAAACCGTGGACGAGTGGATCAAGGCCTACGAAGCGATGTCCGACGGCATGGCTTGAGCGGAGGTGTTAGAAAGTGCGGCACGCGCCGCTCGACGGCCTGAGAAAATGGTGTCGGCAATCGACAAACCGCTGAAATTGGCTCCCGAACAAATGCCCACGGCCGTGCGCCCGGCTGCGTAGAGGCCCTCGATGGTCGATCCATCCTCACGTGTTACGCCGCCGGTGGACTCATTCACGGTTAGCCCACCGTAAGGCATGCTACCGGAGAATGCGTACTTGTTCCGCAAAGACATACTGACTGCGTAGAAAGGCGCCGATTGCTGGGCCGCCAGGTTTATCCGTTGTTTGCCGTGATCGCTGTCGACGCCGGATTCAGCCAGTTCGTTGTAACGCCGGATGGATGTACTAAGTGCGCCTTCATCCAGGCCCAGTTTATGTGCGAGTGCAGCGATCGAACTAGCGCGTCGTGTGCCTCCCATCATGACGTTCATCAGCGCAGGCATACCCCACCATGAAAACGCATTGCTGATTGGCCACAGTAGCTCGCGTATGCCCTTCCAGAACGTCGGGCTATCCAGTATGACCCAGGCCTGGCCATCGCTTTGTTCCGCGACGGCGTTGCCCACAGTGCCCAGGTAGGCGTCTTCGTTAATCAGGCGACTACCATTCTGACCAACGAGTACGCCCCTGGAAAATGCTTCGGGGGGCGAAATGGCTTTACTCAGGAATACCTGCTCCATACAGTCCAGGGCACCGCCCGCACTGAGCCCCAGTTCGATGCCACTGCCGTCGCATCCCATTGAACCACCGCGTACCAATTCGCCGGCGACTTCTGTGATGTCCGGACGGAACTTCGAGTACAGTCCAAGGTTGTAGTTGTATCCGCCGCTTGCCAGCACCAGGCCCTTGCGTGCGCGCAGCCTGAGGCGCACTGATTTGGCTTGTGCTTCCAGGTCTGCGGTGGCACTAATGAAGTTCTCAGCCTTGGCGCTATTGAACGGCTTCATGGGGTCGACCTTACGGTAAAGGGCGTCGTGTTGACCCCACAGTGACTCGGGTAGCGCTTCGGCTTCGACACCCACCACACGTCCGCTCTGGTCAATAATCAGGCGCCGGGCAGGGCAGTGGGGCAGTACTTCAACGCCGCTCTCTCTGGCGCTTTTCTCCAGTGGCGCAAAGTATTCTTTGCCACTAGCCCCTTTGCCCACGGTCCTATGTCCGCGCGGAGCTGGTTTTGCCACGTCCGGGTGAAACTTTTCCATACCCGTGTAATAGAGGTGGTAGCCGTTGGGGGGATAGGCAGTGCGTCTATCATAAACCGTAGGGTCAAACTCAACGCCTTTGCTCTGGAGCCAGCGTATGTTCTCAGCGCTGGAGTCGCAAAACTCGCGCAAGGTGGAATCCTTAACGGGTGTACCTTCGTAGTTAAGGTAGTTGTACATCTCTTCAGCGGTATCATTGAATCCCGCCGCGGTCTGCACGTCTGTACCCCCGGCGTAAACAACACCTCCGCTGTTTGCGGTGGCTCCGCCACCTTTGAACCTGTCAATAGCGATGACGCTACCGTTCAGCTCCCGGGATTCCAGTGCCGCACAGACACCTGCGCCGCCAAAACCGACGACCACGATGTCAGCCTCGTGATCCCAGTTCAGGGAGTCGGCGTTCTCGACAATGAGCGGCGCCTCAATATTGGAAGTGAACTCTGGCATCTCGTCCGGTCACTGCAGTTTGTGTCATTGTCCTCGACTATAATCGACTGAAACGATTAAATCAACACGTGTTGATTATAGAGATTGCTGTTGTTATGATCATTGCGGCCTTCAAATGGAGCAGGGTGTTGGTGCCTTGCTGCACGAACTGGAGAAGAAGATGTCCATCCCGGAAACCTTGATTGCTCAACTCTCCAAAACGCAGGACTTTTCTGTGCTAGAGGATGACAACTGGATTCCCGGGGTGGATCCAAAAAAATCCTGGTTTCGGCTACTCTACTTTTCTGCAGAGACTGGAATCTGGGCTGTGGTGTTCCGCTGGCAGAAAGGCTTTATCGCACCGAGCCATAAACACCTGGGTTCGTCGCATTCCTACATACTCAAAGGTGAACTTTCTGTTCGTGATCAACGCTTTCCTGCTGGCGCTTATCTATTCGAGGCAAACGGCAGTGTGCACGGCGCTACGGAAGCCGTTGAGGACACCGAGTACCTGTTCATTGGCAACGGGCCACTGGCCTTTATGAACGATAAGGGCGATGTGACCGGACTGTTCGGTTGGGAAGAGGCCCTTGGTTTCAAGCGCCGTCACGAGACCAGACAACAGGCTTCCTGATCGTAGCCTCACAGATAAACATGAAAAAGGAAGGGCAATGACAGAGTCCAGGCAGATGATTGATGAAGCAACCCGGGGCTTTGTCTTCAATCAGACCATGCTTCGGGTAAGGGATCCTGCGGTTTCTAACGCGTTCTACTGTGATGTACTGGGGATGACATTAGTAAAGCAACTCGATTTCCCTGAGATGTCGTTTACCCTGTACTTTCTCGCCTATGGAAAAAATGACTCCCTGAGCAGCAATGCAAATGCCTTCGCTCGCCCGGGGGTGCTCGAGCTCACGCATAACTATGGTACCGAGAGTGACGATGAATTCGCCGGCTACCATAGTGGTAATGAAGATCCCCGGGGATTTGGCCATATTGGCATCAACGTCCCCGATGTCGACGCTGCCTGCGAGCGCTTTGAACGCCTGGGTGTTGAATTTGTAAAGCGCCCAAATGATGGCAGCATGAAGGGTTTGGCCTTCGTCAAAGATCCGGATGGCTATTGGATTGAGATATTGTCTACTCCCGGTATGGATGCTCTCCTGGCTTCGCGCGTGTAATGCATTGCTCGGTATCCGTCGTCATATCAGTGGCGTCGGGGAGATAGTAGAGGCGTTAGCCCCAAACCCTCCCGCATTTTATAAGTAGAAAAGAATGACCAACCTATGGCTGTAGGTGTGGAGTTTCGGCTAGTATCCGTTTCTGGCAATTATCCCAGGCACGATAAAAGTATTATCCATGGACTACGACCTGTTTAACGGCGATGCCGACGGCATCTGTGCCCTGTTACAACTGCGCCTCGCGGAACCACGTGACGCCATCCTGGTTACCGGTGTGAAGCGCGATATCAACCTGATGGGGAAGATTGATCCCCAAGCCGGTGACCGGGTAACGGTGCTCGATGTCTCCATGGAAAAGAATAAGGAGGCGTTGCAGCAGTCTCTCGCGGCCGGTGCCGAGGTGTTCTATGTCGATCACCATTTCCCGGGGGACATTCCCCAGCACGATAGCCTGACTGCGATCATCAATGAGGCCGCGGATGTATGTACCGCTGCGCTGGTAAATGGCTATCTCCAGGGTCAGTACACGGATTGGGCCGTCACCGGCGCCTTTGGCGATAATCTCAAAGACACCGCGCGGGGCCTCGCAAAGACTTTGGATCTAAGTGCCACGGAATTGGAGCAGTTGGAACAGTTAGGCATTTGCATCAATTACAACGGTTATGGTCCCGCGATTGAGGATCTGCATTTCGACCCTGAGGATCTGTATCGCTCTCTTTACGCGGCCGGGTCTCCTTTCGCCTTTATCAACGACAGCGCTGACTTTCGCACGCTCAGTGAAGGCTATGCACAGGACATGGGTAAGGCAGAGGCGCTGCGGCCAATACAATCCACTGAGCACATTGCGGTGTTTACCTTGCCTGACGAAGCCTGGGCGAGGCGGGTGAGTGGTGTCTACAGCAACGACCTGGCAATCGAAAACCCCGATCGTGCACATGCTGTGTTAACTACAAAGGCTAACGGTAACTACCTGGTCAGCGTGCGTGCGCCCCTTGCCAATAAGCAGGGTGCGGCGGAATTGTGCGGGCAGTTCCCAACCGGCGGGGGTAGGGCGGCGGCGGCCGGAATCAATGACCTCCCGGCGGATATGCTGGAGGCTTTTATCTCGGCTTTTGAAAACGCCTACTCTACCTAGGCGGTGTGTATCCGGGACTTGCTGGGTGATCCGCCACCACATCTCATTGACTCACGCTAGGCTTATAGTCATCGCGGGTCTGTCGCGCTGAAAATCCGGGGCACATTGCAGGGTGCCGAGTACCAATGGTGTTGCAATTTACGCCTCCCAGTGAGTGGGTGAAGTCAGTGATTCCCTGAATAAGAAATCATATCTGGCCGGTTTTTCGTCGCCGTGGAGTTTGCTGAGGGCTATCTTGAGGCCCCTGAGCGCTATCAAGTTTCATGATCACGCATTTTTAGCGGCCTGCTCAACGAGATACTCTCGCATTTTTGATCTCACTCGTTCTGCAGACTCCTCGGTCCAGTCACGAAAACCCCTGCCGGCAGCCATACCTGTTTCCCCGCGATTTACTTTTTCCACTAGAAGATCCGGGGGTTGATTTGAGTTGTCCAGCGTGGGGAATAGCACCGATAAAATGTCGAGGGTCAGGTTGAGTCCCACAAGATCAGATTGCTCCATGGGGCCAAGCACCGCGAGCCTAGAGCCGAAGCTGTGTTTTACCACGGTATCGATTGTTTCAGCGTCACAAACTCCGGCGGACACCAACGCTATGGCCTCACGCTTCATCGCGTGCTGTAGTCGATTTCCGATGAATCCCGGAATATCGTGCTTCACGTGCACCGGCTTCATGGCGACTTGTTCCAGCATATCGATAGTACGTTCGACGGTGGACAGACTGGTTTCGTCCGATTGGACGACTTCGACCAGTCGCACCAGGTGGGGTGGGTTCCAGAAATGAGTGCCGATAACTCGACTGCGGTCAGATACCCCGGCACCGATCTCCCTGATGGGAATTGCGGACGTATTCGTCGCCAGAACTGCGGTTGACGGTGCTAATTTCGACAGTTGTTCAAATATAGCCCGCTTAACCTCAAGTTTTTCCGGGCCGGCTTCAATGACCAGCGCAGCATCCGCAACGGCATCTGCCAGCGTGGCCTCACAGGTAAGCAAGTCAACCGCGGAGGGCTCCTGCTTGAGTAAAGCACAGATCTCACGGATTTTATTCGGTGCGGCCGCGAGGGTTTCCGCATCGCGATCATGAAGACGTACCGGGTGTCCGCCTGCCAGAAATATCTGTGCGATTGCGTGGCCCATCAAGCCGGCGCCCACGACCGCAACCCTGGCTCTTTCTTGTGTCATTGGCCCGTTATCCCGCGGAGAATCCGCCATCAACGTACATGATCTGACCGGTGCAGAAATCGGATGCGGGGGAAAGAAGGTATATAGCCATGCCGACCAAATCCTCTGGCTCACCCAGCCGCCCCAGGGGTAGCCTGGCCAGGGAGCGCGCTTTTGTGGCCTGTCCCAGTTCGTTGTCTTCGTCGTACATCCATGCTGTCAGGTTCGAACGGAACACGGTCGGCGCAATGGAGTTTACATTGATGCCGTACTGGCCCCACTCGGTTGCCAGGACCTTGGTCAGCATATTGGTAGCGCCCTTTGACGTGCAGTAGCCGGTGTATCCGGAAATGTTGCCGTGGCGACCGCGTACCGAGGAAACCATGACTACCTTACCGCCTTTACGCTCGTTCTCGATTCGCCAGGTACCGTAGGCTTTGGCCATAAACCAGTTGCCGCGCACATTGGCGTCCATTACCTGCTGCCACTCTTCGTAGCTTTGCTCGTGAATGAAACCGGCCTTATTGAACCCCGATCCGATGAACATGAGTTCGATGTCGCCATAGGCGTCCACCGCTGTCTTCACCATGGCCTGGGCATCTTCGAGGGTATCCGGGCGCAGGTTTATGGTCTGGACTTCTCCGCCCACACTGCGGCACTCCTGCGCAACGTCTTCAAGTGCCTGTGTTGATCCGGCAACCAGGGTCAGGCGGGCCCCCAGGGATGCCAATGCGATCGCAACTGCGCGGCCAAAGGCACCTGATGCACCGGTTATCAGCGCGGATTTTCCGCTGACGTCGAAGAGAGACAAGGGGTTTTTAAGCGGCTCTGTAATCATTATTGGGTCTCCAGGCATTATGAAGATACGATAACCAGCATCGTAACTGGCTGGTTGCTGCGATTCTCGACCGCGCGTGCCTCACCGAACCCGATCAGGCAGGAGTCCAGCGGGCCCAGTGTGGTCTCCACGGGTTGCTCGCTGCTACCGCTCAGGATGGTGACTTCTCCTTCAATGACCACGTACACTTTTTCGTTGGCAGAGGCGCTCCACTCAGCGCCTCCACCCGGTAGGAAGTACGACAAACTGCAGGAAAAGCTTTCCAACTCTGATGCCTCGAGGCCCTGCAAGCGCAGCGCTGTCATGCTGTGATGTAGTTTTGCATCATAGGTTTTGGCTTCGTTCAAACGTGTCACTTTCATCGAGTTATCCCTGTTCGATACGGAAGTTTTGTTCTGGGTCGAGCATTGCGACAACGCGAATGCCACAGCCGTCGCCACCTGGCCAACGCCATGGATAGCACATAAAAGTGCAGCGTTTGCCGGTGACTTTGTCTACGTCGCCGCCGATGTTTTCGATACCCGGGATACCTGCTGCGAGCAGTGCCTTGTGTGATGGTTCCCAGTGGGGAAAGTCGCTCATCACGTCTCTCCCGGTTTCATCTTTGTATTCCTTGAACAAATGGTGGTGTGTCGGCCCGGGCCCATGATCGACCAGCTTCGTGCCGAGCGGATGATCCAGCGCCTGTACGTCGATTCCCACCAACTTTACGCCGCGCTCGACCAGCCATTCCGCGCCCTCTTTGTAGAGTCCCGGGGAATACTGGTAATAGGCATCATTGTCACCCAGGTTGTGGTGACTACCGGTATTGATGATTACGATGTCGTTTTCTCGGATGACGGGCCGCGCATTCTCCAGGTCTTCCGGCGTAACCACGCCCCACTTTCCCTTGGGAATAGATACCACCACGCCCGTGCCGAAAAACCTCCAGGGCTCGAAGTCGTCAAGATCTGCGGCGTTTTCAGTAACGTGGATGGGAGAATCCATGTGCGTACCGCGATGCTGAATTCCCTCCCACTCAAGAACCTGGCAACCGTGCATGGCGTGGAACTGCACGGTACTTATGGCAATCCCCTTGGGACTGGAAGGCCACTGCGGCATACCGTGGCCCCAGCGATTGCTAAGATCGAAATATTCCAGGCCTTTGGTTGATCCGGAAGTTGCAATACTCATAATGGTTTCTCGCTCCTGGTCAATCGTTGCTGCCGGTTTCAATGCGGTACGCCCCAGTGGGGTCGCAAATGGCCATCAGACGGACCACGCAGGCGTCTCCCTCAAACCAGCGCCATGGGTATGCGTGCAGGGTGACTCTACGTCCGCAGAGTGTATTCAGGTCGCCGCCCACATTTTCAATAGTGGGTATATCCGCTTCCAGCAGGAGCCTATGCGCCGCATTCCAGTCGGGAAAATCTTCGAGAGCCTCCCTACCAGTTAACTGTTGGTATTCGGGTGCCAGGCGTTTCATGGTGGGCCCATTGCGGTGGGGAGCCAGGGATGTGGCCAGGGGATGATCTACCTGTGGCGTATCTACGCCCACCAGTTTTACCTGCTTGTCTATCAGCCACTGCGCGGCTGACTTACACAAGCCGGGTGAATGGCCAAAATACTCCTGGCTATCGGCGTACATTTCGTGCCAGCCTGTGTTTATCAGGACGATATCCCCAGGGTCAATGACAACATTCAGGGCCTCGAGATCTTCGGCTGTCACCAACTCCCACTTGCCCTTGGGCACAGCTAGTACTACGCCGCTGCCCCAAAAACGATCCAGGTCAATTTGACCAACGCCCTTGCCACCCTGAACCAGGTGTATTGGTGCGTTAACGTGGGTGGAGGTATGGAAAACTGTCTTGAATTTCTGGCTCATGACACCGTGCTTAGCGTGGTTCACTGAGCGGAACATGATCAATTCGTCAAAGCCGGGCAACACCGGTTGATTGTGTCTCCAGGGGTGGCTCAGTTCGATGAACTCGAGTCCAGTTCCAGGCTCAACGTGTGCAGACATTAGTTTTATTCCTTTATCGTGACGCCAGTCAGTATTGCACGCGTTTTTGAGTACAGCGACCAAGGTGTTGCATATAGCGAGACAGTAGGCTGTAAAAAATGGTCTTTCACAGCAGGTTGTCTAATACTTTGTGAAAATATCGCCGAGACAACGGTGACTTAACACTATGGGAGTTCGTAATGTCTCAACTGGATAACACGCTTGAGCAGTTCAATCTGAAGGGAAAGTCAGCGTTAGTCGTGGGCGCGACGGGCGCTCTGGGGGAAGCAGCGGCCCGTGCCCTGGCTGGAGCGGGCGCTCATGTGACACTTACTGGCGGCAACGGGGAGGTGCTCACTGCGCTAGCCGAAGAACTGGCGCAAGCTGGTGCTGCAGTTGCTACCTATGAGGGGCGGCCTGTAGATGAGGCAGCTGCAGAAGCGATGATTGCCGTTGCGGCACAGCACGGCAATGGCCTGGACATTCTAGTGGCCGCCTCCGGAACCAGCACTATAAAGCCTATTGTAGACATGGAGCCAACCACCTGGGATGAGGTGATGGACGCCAATGTTCGGCAAACCTGGTTGTTGTGCAGGGCCGCCAGCCGGCTGTTTATCGAACAACAGCGCGGTGGCAAAGTCATCCTTATTTCATCGGTGCGAGCAAACTTTGCCACCGCCGCGGGGACCTCGGCCTATGGTACCTCCAAGGCCGCCATCAATATGCTGACACGATCATTGGCGGTGGAACTGGGTCCACACCAGGTATGTGTCAACGGTATAGCACCCACGGTATTTCGCTCAAATTTGACAGCCTGGTTGTTCGAGGATAATGCCTCCGAAGCTCGCGGTCAGGTGTTGAGCCGCATCCCTCTGGGACGGCTGGGAGAGCCGTCTGATTTTGCCGGTGTGTTCCTGTTCCTATCATCGGCGGCCTCGAATTTGGTTACCGGCGAAGTCATTAATGTCGATGGTGGTTTTTCCTGTAACTAGCCTTTGTCGGGCCACAGAAAAAAGATTCACGGAGCGTTGCGATAGTTGAGACAGCCCAATTGATAAGGAAATAGGACAGCACTAGCCTTTGACGTGTAGCTATTCATTAGCTTACGTATATAACAGGAGAATAAGATGAAACACGCTATTACACGCTCCAAAACCAATATCTCAGCTCCGCAACATCCCGTTTCCCATTTCTACAGACGACCTCTGAGTGCCGCCATCTGCGCGTTGATGGCATCGCCCGGGTTATTCAGTCCGCTGGCGAATGCACAGCAAAGTGGCGTGCTCGAAGAGGTTGTAGTGACAGCGCGAAAGCGAACCGAGTCGGTGATGGATGTCCCTGTGTCGATCAGCGCCGTCAGTGGCGACGCCATCAATAATGCGGGCATTACCAACATTACTGAACTGTTTGCGACGGTACCAGGTGTTGAAAATAATGCCAACGGCAGTCGTATCGCCAACAAACCGTCTATTCGCGGAGTCGGCTCCACCGAGAACGCATCTATCCGGCAAAAGGTCTCCAGCTTCATCGACGGTGTGCCGATGATTGGTGCCCAGGGCATTGGTTCGTTCGCAGGACTCGAACGGGTAGAGATTTTGCGCGGCCCACAGAGCGCAGCTTTCGGCCGCTCTACCTTTGGTGGCGCAATCAACTACGTCACCCGGGATCCCGGCGATGAATTCGAACTCAATATGCGCGCGAGCTTTGCCGAAGACGATGCCACGAATCTAAGCGCGGTTGTCTCCTCGCCGCTCGGCGACAAGTTCGGTGTGATCGCTACACTGGAAGAAAAGAATTATGACGGCGATGAAGATTGGGAAACAACCTCGGGCGACCAACTTGGTGGCCTCAACGATAAGCTGGGCAGTATCAAACTGAGTTTTGATCCCACAGATTCCATCAGCGGCGAAGTGATGTATATTCGCCAGGAAATTGAAGATGATGGCCCGACAGTCTTGTTTGCCAATCTGGACCAGCAAGTGCCCCACCCAGATAACCCCAGCGGCGTTTGCAGGATCAACGGCGGAGCGGCGGACCCTTCCTGCGTGATTCTCGGGGAAGTAGATGATGTCGAGCAGACTTACGACTACGACTACGACAATGTCGCCAACCCAATCTATGACGACGGCACAGACATCACCCGCGATCGTTTTCATGGCTCTCTCTCTATAGACCTGGATAATGGCTGGAACGTGACAGCACTTGCCGGATACTCTGAGGAGGAGGGTTTTACCTGGTTCGATCGGGATACGTTTACCGGCGCCATGGCAATTCACGCCACGTCGACACCGGATATCGAGGAAACCTATGGAGAAATTCGCCTGGCCTCCTCGGCCGATAACGATCTGAACTGGCTGATTGGCGCATCCATCTACGACTACGACTACCTCAACACGGTTTACACCAACTATACCGCTGATGTCGTTATGGACATTTTTTCCGAAAGTGCGAATAACATTGGTGCGTTTTTCAATCTCTCGTACAATTTTACGGATAACTTGACCGGGTCCTTTGAAGGGCGTTACCAGGAAGATGAGATTGAAGGTACTTTCCCTGCGCACCCGGAGGACGGTGTCCCCAACGACATTTCCCAAAAAGATGAAACCACGTCGTTCCAGCCACGCCTGGCATTGACCTATTCGATCAATGACAATCACAACACTTACATGCAGGTGTCCAGAGGTAATAACCCTGCAGGCTACAATGCAAATGCCCTCAGCCCCATTCTTCAGCGCACTGCGGAGTCGGAAGGCTACCCGCTGTCCGCCTATGAGACCTTCGACGAAGAAGAGATTTGGAGCTATGAAATCGGCTTCAAGGGCGAAATCTCCGAGCAGGGAATTCGCTATTCTGCGGCCATTTACTATCTCGATTGGGAGGGTTACGTTCAGCCCGTCACCGCGAACTGGACACCCGGCGACGGCGACTTATTGCCCGGAACAACGTCCAGTGATTATTTCTCGCGGCTCTTTGTCAACACCGGTGATCTGGACGGCTGGGGTGCTGAGTTTGAAGGCCAGTGGGCACCTACTGCGCAATTGATGTTGGGTGGTATGTTCTCCTACTCGGGCCTCGAATTTACCGACGATTCCTGTTCTCCGATACCCATCGATTACGGCGTACCCGCCATCCAGACCGACCCATTCCCCTGCGCGTCGGTGGCAGGCGCGGAACTGCCCCTGGTTTCCAAGTATGCGGCTGCTCTGAACGCCACTTACACCATCGAGTTTGACAACGGCTGGGAAGGCTACGGTCGCCTTGACTATCAGTATCGCTCCAAGCGCTATACCGAGCAAACTAACACCGACTGGCTGCCCAGTTTTGATCTGGTCAATTTGCGTTTCGGTGTGCGCGCCGAGTCATGGTCAGTCGAGTTGTTTGGTAATAATGTCTTTGATGAGGATAGCCCCGCGGGAGCGGTACGCTTTTTTGACCTGAGACAGCCTGGAATGGCTTTCAATACCAGCGTCAGGCAGCGTCGCCCTCGCTCCATAGGGATCGCGTTGACCTACGACATTTAGAGTCCATAGCATAAGTACTGCTTAGCTCTTGGCAGCGTCAGGGGGCCAGTTCAGAACACTGGGTTTCTGGCGCTTTTTTTATTTTCTATAAGGGTGATGAACAATGCCGTATTCGCAGTCACGCTATCTAACCGTTCTTCAACTACTATTTTCTCTATTGGCTGTGTTGCTGTCCAGCGCTTGCCATGGGATGGAAAAGACCGAGTCTTCAGAGAGGCCAAATATTGTTTTTATTCTGGTCGATGACCTGGGTTGGCAAGATATCGGGTATCAGGGGGCGGAGATTCGTACACCCAATCTCGACGCACTGGCGGCCGAGGGTGTCCGGCTCGATCGCAACTATGTCTATCCAATATGCAGCCCGACCCGGGCAGCGTTGATGACGGGGCGAAGCCCATTGGGTTTTGGCATCGACGGGCCGATGGAAAACGATGCCATGCTTCCCCTCGACGTGAAACTGCTGCCTGAGTTTATGCGTGACGCTGGCTACGACACCTGGATGGTGGGTAAGTGGCACCTGGGTATGAGTAATGTGGCAGCGGCCCCGCACTCCAGAGGCTTTAACTATTTTTACGGTCATCTTGGTGGCTTTATCGATTACTACACGCACGTATACTTTGGCGGGCTTGATTGGCAGAGAAATGGCACCTCGGTGCGCGAAGACGGCCATGCGACTGATTTGCTCACGCAGGATGCTGCACGTCTTATTGGTAGTTACAACGGTGACAAGCCATTCTTTATGTTTCTTTCTTTAAACGCGCCACACACGCCATTGCAATATCCTCCCTCACCGCAGTACAAGTACTCGGACATAGAATCCGCTGATCGCCAGGTGCTGGCTCAGATGACTACACACCTTGACCTTGCGGTAGGTCAAATTGTTGCCGCCCTTGGCGAACGCGGTGTGCTTGATAACACGATGATCGTTTTTATGAGTGATAACGGTGGTAACCTGGAAGCCGGATCTGATAATGGTCCACTTCGGGGTAGCAAGGGCGATGCGCTCGAGGGCGGCGTTCGAGTCCCGGCGTTCATCTCGTGGCCACTGGGCCTGCACGGGAAAAGGACATTTACGCAGCCGATTTTTGTGCAGGACTGGCTACCTACTTTACTCGAGGCCTCAGGAGAAGACGTCGAAGGACTTGATGTAGACGGCGAGAGTGTGTGGGCAGAGCTGGTCGCTGGCACATCCCGTCCGGAAAGAACTGTGGTCGTGGGCACGCGGCGCTCCAAGGCGGTATACGAATTCCCATGGAAGCTATTGCGGCACGGGTCCAAGGGGGAGGGTACAGCAGATTCTGTGTCACAGGATCGACTTTTTAACGTTGAAAACGACCCTGGGGAGACGACAGACCTGTCGAGTGAGCATCCTGACATTGTTCGCATGCTGGCGGTGGAGTTGGACAGACTGCCGGAGCAGGCTTCAAAGGGAGCCAAGGGGCCGCCGCCAGAATCGCTATTTCGGAACTCGGAAGGCCAGTTTGTCTACGACATTCGTATGCCGGAAACTCGCGCGCCCTGGGCAGAATCTGCGGTGGGCAGATGATTACGCACTCGCTCGCCTGAAGTCCCCTATACTGATACGCACTACTGCCCGGCTCCGAGCGGAGAAAACCAATGAAATCGCAATACACGCAGGACGTGGAGTTTGATTCCGGGTTTGGCGCGCTACAGACCCCGGTTCACCTTTACACTGCGGGTCTACTGTGCGGAATTGCATGTGCGCCCGTCGATCGTCCATTCCGCTTTCTGGATCTCGCCTGCGGTAACGGATTAACCCTATCCCTGGTGGCGGATGCCTATCCGTTTGCGGAATTTGTTGGGGTGGATATCAATCCTGCCCATATAGAACGAGCGCAAGGGAGGGCGGCCGCGGCTAATCTGGGCAACATAGAGTTTGTTCAGGCAGACATTGCCGATCTTGACCCTACCGAATTTCAGGCCTTTGACTATTGTGCGATTAGTGGCGTGTACTCCTGGCTCGATGCCGTGAGAATGCGGAAGGCGCGGGAGTTTATCAATCGGGTGGTCAAGCCCGGTGGATTGGTTTACCTGGATTATTCCACCCAGCCGGGTATGGCGCAGACTGCGCCGCTGTACCAGATACTGCGGCAGGTCGGTGCCGCTTGTGTTGGTGACAGCGCTGAAAGACTCACGTCGGCGACACAGCTGTTGGACGGTATGCGCCAGCAGGGTGCTCAATTTTTCAAGCAAAACCCCAACGCCGGCGAGCGTTTGCGCGGCATTATCCAAAACCCCGCGGAGTCTGAGGCGCACGAAATATTTAACCTGCAGAATTCGGGCCTCTGGAGCGCAGAGGTTATCGAGAGCATGCAGCAACAGGGGTTCAGCTATATAGGCAGCAGTGCACTACATCACAACATTGCGGCTTTTTCGTCCCATGTCACCTTGCCTGAACAATGCAAGGCATTACCCCTGTCCTTGCAGCAAACCCTGCACGATGTGAATTTGAATGTATCGCAGCGCAAGGACCTGTACGTCCGCGAACAGCCTGCCGGAGAGGTTGATCTTCAGGATGAACTGAGCCGCCACTTCGTCTACTCCGCGCCTGGTGCGCTGAGTCCAGCGAACTTAGAACGCGTGAATAAGGGATATCCTGGTGTTGATTTTTCCCGCGGGGCGCTGGCTTCGGCGATAGCGTCTGCGCGTTCAGCGACCCAGTTTGGCGATCTTTTTTCCGGTCTTGGCGATGCTGGCTTTGCCGCCGAGGATGCGCACAATGCGGTTTCTATTCTGTTGGCCTCGCGACTGATTTCGATTGCTATCAAGCCCCCATTGGCACAGACCTCGCCAGATGCCCCGGTCATGCTTTCCGCACTCAATCGGTTGATTTTGGCGCAAGATATTGCCTATGAAACTTCGCGGCCGTTTGTTTCCCCTGTGGTTGGCTCGCGGGTATTAATGCCGATTCGTGATCGACTGTATCTCTGGGCCCTGGTGAGGGGCGATATCGGCAGTGCCTGGGATGAGATGGGCGAGTTACAGGCGGCCTTCCGTGGGCAGCAGGGAGAGGCGCTGGACCGCGAGGGGTTCATACAGGTGATTGAAGCGAGCCTCGACAGGTTCAGAAATGTCGCCGTGCCCGAACTGGTTCGCCTCGGTATTCTCGGTGCGGGTGACTAAGCAGGTCTCTAGAACGCGAAAGCCCGGCCGAACTTAGTCCTCGCTGTACTTGATGTATTCAAAGTCGTGCGCCGAGTCGGAGAGGTTAAAGGAGTACATCTCCGATAGCACGTGAATGCGAAAATCCCTTTCAATCAAGGCTTTCCAAGGGCGTACGCACATGTAGTGAGTAAGCCGGCGGCATGAACGACTGGATTTCATGATCAGTTCTGCCAGCTCCCAGGCGCGTCCGACGATGTTTTCGCGTTCGACGACCTCGTTGACGACGCCCATCTCCAGGCATTTTTGTGCGTCCATTTCGTGACAGGTCAGCATCATGTAGTTACCGCGCTTGATACCCAGAATTTCCTGTAGGCAAAGCCCCATCCCGTCGCCGGGTACGTGACCACTGTCCATACCGAAGTGATCGTCTTTGAGTATAAAATCGGGAGTACACAGGGTGATGTCACTCATCATGCACATTTCCCAGTGGATACCCTTGCCATTGATGGCGGCAATAGTGGGAATTTCGATATCGTTGACAAAGTTTTCGACAATTTTCAGGGTGTCGTAAATCTGCACATCAAACCGTTGGTCGTTATCAGGAGATTGCTCGACCTCGGCGAACGATTCAGTATCCCACTCGTTGATCCAACTTGGATCTGTACCGGTCAGGATAAGCACCTCGTTTGTCTTGTCGTGACCGATGACCGTCCACAGTTCAGCCAGTGCGTGGTGGAACTGGTAGCTCCACTTCACCGGGCCATCGTTGGTGTGCATTCTTACCTCAAGAATGCCGTTTTCTCTTTTGAACTTGAAGAATTCCTTGAACCGCTCGCTGTACTCTTCCAGTTCGGGAACCGGGTAATAGTTATTGATCGCCATTGTGCTTCCTTTGGTCTCGTTACTGTAGGCATTCTTACTAGAAGCTAAGGATAGTTAGCTCACTGGCCAATATTAAGACCGCATTGGAAAAATGTCTCATATAGCGATACATAAAACCTGTTGTTCATGAGCTACGCCACTCTGAAATTGCACTTCTGGAGCAATTATTGTCTTAAATCCCCGCATTTTGCAGTTAACAGCTAAGTTGCAGGAGGGGACGGCCGACACAATATGTCTCATTAAATGAGACATCGACGTTGAATGACGCAGGTTTGCTATCTAGACTTGTTACTCATAAGAGCCAGCGATGGCCGGGCCAAGGCCAGAACAGTAAACACGGTGACCCAGACGTGAAAGCAGATAATATAAGACGTGTGTTAGTGGTTGGTGCCGGGATTATGGGCGCCGGGATCGCGCAGAATTTCGCCCAGGCCGACCTGGAGGTACGACTCCTCGATGTAAATACGGCATCACTCGAACAGTGTCGTTCCCGAATTAACTCCAATCTCCAGGCGTTTGAAGAACACGGCCTGCTGAGTGAGAGTAAGCAGATGATTCTGGAGAGAATCTCGTTCTACACCAATGAGCAGTTTGTCGAGGCTGTTGTGGATTGCGACTTTGTGGTCGAGGCAATGCCGGAGATTGTAGAACTAAAGCAGGAACTATTCGCCAGGCTGGATCAATTGCCGGGGCAGATTATCCTTGCCAGTAACACCAGTAGTATGACGATATCCCGAATTGCCGAAACCATGAGCACTGGATCGCGCGTCATTGGCCTCCACTATTTTAATCCCGCACACATTATACCGGCCGTGGAAATCCATACGGGTCGCGATACCAGTGAAGCCACTGTCGGGATCACCATCGACCTGATGGAGCGTGCAGGAAAACTCCCGGTACGGGTCAGGAAAGAAGTACCCGGTTTTATTATCAACCGGCTCACCGGTGCTATGGAGCGCGAAATAGATTATTTATTGGATGAAGGCGTCGTATCTCCGGAAGACCTTGATAGGGCAGTTAAAGGTAGCTATGGCTTCCGGTTGGCCTGCCTGGGGCCGATGGAGGCAGAGGACATGATCGGCCTGGATACGGCGGCCAGAGCCTCTGCAAATATTTTCCCCACCTTGAGCAACGCTCAGGAGCCTTCGCCACATTTGCTGGAAAAGGTGGGTAGAGGTGAGTTGGGTATCAAGTCCGGAAGCGGTTGGTACGATTACCCTGAAAATACCCGGGCAGAGGCGCTTGATCGCAATAACCACCGCCTCCTCAAGCAGCTGAAGTTATTCAACCTGAACCACGATGGCGAATCTCCGAATTAGCCGGGCAACCGTTTATTGAAGGACGTATGTAGTGAAACTCGTAACCTATAGTATTGCGACGCCAGTTGGCGCTATCTCCCGGGTGGGTGCGCTGATAAATGATGGCATTGTTGATCTGACAATGGCCTATACCAGCTATCTGGCCTCTGAGGCCACAACAGAGCGGTTCTATGCTGTTGCGGCGGCATTGGTACCTACCGATATGATTGAGTTTTTTAAAGGGGGAGAGCAGAGTTTTACCGCGGCTTGCGCTGCGTTGGAGTTCGTCGGTGGGCAACTGGGAGACAGCGTTGTGCCCACCGGACCCAAAGGCGAAAAAATCTTCTATGCCCGCGATGAGGTGAGCCTGCAGGCGCCGGTTCCCCGGCCAACTTCTATCAGGGATACGATCAGCTTTGAAACCCATGCCAAGAACTTTGAAAAGCGAACGGGTAAACCCACGCCGCCGTTATGGTATGAGCGGCCGCTGTATTACAAGGGGAATTGTCAGACGGTGGTCGGTATGGATGCGGACATTGTTTGGCCCGACTACACAGAAAAACTCGATTACGAACTGGAGTTCGGCGTGTACATCGGCAAGACAGGCCGCAACATATCCGTGGATCGCGCTGCGGAATATATCGCTGGCTACACGATTTTCAACGATATCAGCGCGCGCGATGCCTTGCAGTCTGAAGTCACCATGTTGTTGGGTCCGGCAAAGGGAAAAGACATGGATGCCGGCAATGTAATGGGTCCCTGCGTGGTCACGCCGGATGAACTGGACGCGGGCAATTTGGCGATGCAAGCCAGAATCAATGGCGAGGTCTGGTCGGAAGGCAACAGTTCAGATATGTATTGGAGTTTCCCGCAGATCATCGAATTTATCTCTCGTTCGGAGACGCTGTATCCGGGGGACTTCATCGGATCCGGCACGATAGCCTATGGATGCGGTGATGAACTTGAGCGCTGGATTCAGCGCGGAGACGTTGTGGAACTCGAAGTAGAAGGTATTGGCATACTGAGAAATACGGTGTGTTAGTCGATTGGCTCCACATGGATATGCAGTGATGAAAGATGCGGTCCTGCATGAAAGCTGGGCTGGTGTTAACTCGCCGTCATTAGGAGTCTGAATAGATGAAAGTGCAGGGGTCAGCCTCTACTGTAGATAAAGCAATCCAGGTGCTTATTGCCTTGTCGCGAGAAAATGATGAGATCGGCACGACAGACCTGGGCCGCCGACTGGGTTTTCACAAAGCGACAGTATCTCGAATACTGCTGAAACTCGCCGAATACGAACTCACCTATAAAAATCGCGAAACCGGTAAGTACGGTTTGGGTCCCGCGGTATACCAACTCGCCATGACCATGGCTGAGTCGAACTTCAGGCAAGCGATGGAAGTGTCGCGCCCGCATGTCGACAGTTTGCGCGATGCGGTGGAAGAGACAGTGACTCTTGAGATGTGGCTGGGAAATTCAACGATACCCATTTACACCGCGTTGTCCCCGCAGCCGCTAACGGTGCAACCTCCCCCTGGCGAACCACTCGCCCAGCACGCGGCTGCCGGGGCAAAGGCCATCCTCGCCCATATCCATGCAGACCGGGCCGACGTACTGTTAGAAGGAGAACTTGAAAAGTTTACTGCCAATACGATCACGGATAAGAAGCGCCTCAAGCAGAGCCTGACTGAATACAATAAGCAGGGATATGCGGTGGATTGCGAGGAATTCCACGAGGATATCTGTGCCCTGGCTGCTCCGATTTTTAACCATCTGCGCCAGCCATTTGCCGCGCTCGTGATCCTGATGCCGAGTTCGCGTTTCTCCCAGACACCGGATCCGCGCTTGATATCAAAGTTGAAAAAGACAGCCGCGACTATTTCCAAGGAGTTACTCCTGCAAAGAGCCAAGGACAGCTCTGCCGCTAGCGGCTCTGTAATTGGATAGCGAAGGAGTCATTGGCTTGGACTGTGTAGATAGCACGCACGATGTTGGTCTCACCAGCTGGGTCGACTCCGCCAACCACGGTAGCGACTTCCCCATTCAGAACCTGCCGCTGGCCGTTTTCCGCCGCGCCGGTAGCAATGAAACAATGCGCGCAGGTGTGGCCCTTGGAGACCAGGTGCTCGACCTTCGCGCTGTTTCACAAACCGATGTTTTTGATGGCCTCGCCTCACAGGCCGTTCTGGCGGCCGCTGAACCTACGCTCAATCGCCTGATGGCTATGGGAGCGAAGGCCAGTAATGCTTTGAGGTTGGCGCTTTCACAGGGCCTGCGTACGGGTTCCGAGAAGAAAGAACAGCTACAGCCGTGTCTTATCGCGCAGAAAGATATTGAGTACGGCATGCCCTGCGTGGTTGGGGATTACACGGACTTCTACACGTCCATCAATCATGCATCTGCTGTTGGCGCCCTGTTTCGTCCGGACAATCCGTTGTTGCCCAATTATAAGTGGGTGCCGATTGCATACCACGGGCGCAGCTCTACCATTGCAGTGTCCGGTGCATCATTTCCTCGACCCATGGGTCAGACCCGACCGGCAGGCTCTGAGCGACCGGAGTTTGGGCCCAGCTCGCGACTTGACTATGAGGTGGAGGTTGGAGTGTTCGTTGGGGCGGGCACAACAGCGGGTGAGCGCATCAGCATTGAGGATGCCGAGAACCATTTCTTTGGCCTGTGCCTGCTCAACGACTGGTCAGCTCGCGATATCCAGGCCTGGGAGTACCAGCCCCTGGGACCTTTCCTGGCGAAAAATTTTGCCACCTCTATATCACCCTGGATTGTCACCCGTGAGGCTCTCGCACCCTATCGCAGTGCTTATGCGCACCCCGCGGGGGACCCGCAGCCACTTGGTTACCTGCACTCGGAGGCGAATGCCAACTCGGGTGCGATAGATCTACGCTTGGAATGCTATCTGCAAACCTCCCGGATGCGCGCGCAGGGCGATGCTCCGGTGCAATTATCCACTGCTTGCTTTAGCGAAGCTTATTGGACGGTCGGCCAGATGCTAAGCCATCACTCTGTAAACGGTTGTGCCATGAGCCCCGGGGATTTGCTCGGCACAGGCACTCAGTCCGGTGCAACCGTGGAGCAAGCCGGTTCGCTGCTGGAGATCACCCGAGGCGGCACTGTAGCTATTGCACTTCCCAACGGGGAATCCCGTGTCTTTCTCGAGGACGGCGACTCCATAATCCTGCGTGGATATTGCGAAAAAGAGGGCGCCGTTCGGATTGGCCTGGGGGAGGTACAGGGCACCGTATTGCCCGCAGTTGAGTTGTAAGGCGTCTCAGTTATTGGGATCGGGAAACCGAAATAATGAAGTTATTTCAAGGCTTGTCGCGATATTTGCGACAGAGGGTCAGGTGGGCGAGGCCACGGCATAGAGGATCGTTATACTGAAGCCATGAATATGGAAATACTGGTTGCGGTTTTACTCTACGAACTGATCCTGATCGGTTCCGTAGGCTATTGGATAACGCGGCAGAAATCCGCCGAAGGCCATGTCGATGCAGAGTTCACTTTGGGGGGCAGGCAGTTAACAGTTCCTCTGGTGGCGGCGACCCTGGCCCTGACTGTTCTCGGGGCGCCGCATATCATGGGCATCTTCGAGATGGCCTGGAACATGGGAGCTACCGCACTCTGGTTTTCTATTGCCCACGTGATTCTGTTGGCCGTAGTCTGCCTGAGTACCGGCCTGTGGGTTCGGCGATCAGGGGTCAACTCTGTGCCCCAGCTGCTTGAAACACTTTACAGCCCCGGGATCCGCATGTTGGTGTCCTGTGTAATGGCTGGTTCAATTTTTGGGGTGCTGACGCTGGAAACCCAGGGACTCGCGATACTGCTGTCGGCGATGACAGGCTGGGAGATCAAGTACGCCGCGATCGCCGGTGGGGTCCTGGGTGTCCTTTATGTCGTGTTGGCTGGTATCAAGGAAGTTGGCTGGATTAACGTGATCAACGCGGTCCTCATGTATGTCAGT
The DNA here is from genome assembly GCA_963669435.1 of Halieaceae bacterium. Lineage (GTDB taxonomy): Bacteria > Pseudomonadota > Gammaproteobacteria > Pseudomonadales > Halieaceae > CALJFL01. The sequence goes on along the minus strand of OY770025.1, from coordinate 4,779,662 downwards.
GTGATCGCCGCGACAATATTCCTTGCTCTTAACCTGCCAGGTGGTGACTTTTCGTCAGTCGCCGATTTTTATACCGCCTCAGGTGAAGAGCATATGCTGACCATCTTCGGCCCCCCTGAGTTGCTGTGGACATTTGCTTTTGGTCTGGTCGTGGCATTGATTTTCAGCCAGCCCGCAAACCAGCCGCTGCTGCAAATATGTATGTCAGCCAAGAGCGAGAAAACCATAATTAGAGCTCTGTGGATCGCGGCTCCGGTGAACGGTTTGTTCGGCGTATTTATTTGTGTGATTGGCCTGACCGCGAAGTCGCTGCCGGAGTTCAATCCGCTCGGGCCAAAAATTGCCGCAACTACCATGTTGGTTCAAATGCTACCCACCTGGCTAGTAATTTTTTTGATCGGCTCTTTTATGGCGGCGATCCTGTCGTCATTTGCTATGACCGCGTTGGCTCCGGCCACAATTTTCAGCAACGATATCTATAAGCGCTTCTATAACCCGGGTGCAACAGAGCAAGAAATTACCAAGGTAACGCGTATCGTAATCGCTGTATTGGCGGCGGTCGCAATTTTGGTGGGCTCGGTTCTCCCTACCATTTTGGCTTCTGTAGGTTGGGTGCTCGCCTGGCTAATGCCAGTACTCTGGTTGATTGTTTCGGGCCTGTTCTGGAAGCGAACCTCCGCCGGCGCAGCCATTACGTTGGTAACCGTCTGGGTGATAAATACATTGTGGTCGTTCACCCATCTCCCGGACTGGCTGCAGATGGTTGATGTCCCCAACTCCTATGTCATGTTGGTTACCACAATTGCCACCGGTACAGTGACCAACCTGATATTTGCCGGCCGCCCCGGGTACTTCACCAAAGATCAGGGCGCAAGTGTCGCAACAGTAATTTAGGTGCCCGGAGGCACAGGAAAATTATGTTTTGGAGTATTTTTCTGGAAACACTGGCCATGATTGTGGGCGTTCTGCTTGTTGCGATGATCGTCCATTGGTTGGTTCATCGCGATGCAGGTCAGCGCAATGAAGATGCCTGATCGAATGCAAAGGAGCACGCTATGCAAGAAATGACACTGGCTCATTACTGGATGGCAGGCGTCATGGCTGTAATGGGTATTTATGGCGGCTTTGCCGTAATTGGCTATTACCACAGCCTGCGACGGGACGGGCAGGTCAATTCGATAGAAGGTGATGTGGAATAAGCTCAATCGCAGGTGTTCGAGTTATCTGTGGGGCACTTTGTGCACCCGATGTTTGTAGGAGCATGAAAGAGCTTGCACAGTGTCCTCAGTCATCGTGACGTGAACATTTGGGCGGCTTGATAGGGGAGGGTTGATAAGTGCCAGATGAACGACGCTTACAGTGGTCATTGTTAGCGCTACGGCTGGGTGTGTTCACTGTATTTCTGGTGTGGACGCTAGACAAAATATTCAACTACCAGCACAACAGTGGGATGGTCAAAGGTTATTATAATGTGGAAGTGGCACAGTGGTTTCTTTTGTCTGTGGGTATAGCTGAACTGGTGTTGCTAATCATATTCCTGGCCGGAAAATTCAAGACGTTGACCTATGGTGTTCTGCTGATTGCACACACCGTAACCACTCTTGCATCATCCTGGCAATTGCTTCCGCCCTATGAAAAGCATCAACTACTTTATTTCGGTTCCCTACCCATGCTGGCGGCGTGTTTCGCACTCTTTATGATGCGAGAATACGATACACTATGGAACTGCTCGGACTGAATATATTCCGAGACGGAACTGCATTACCAGGAGTCAATGATCTGCGTGGTTGTGCTGACTGGTAGATAAGCACAGAAGTTTTAGAGAAGTTCGAATACGGGTCACCGCAGCGAAAGTGGAACGATGTTTTACCCGAGGCTCACTTGCCCTTGTACTCAGGGTCACGCTTTTCGAGATAGGAGGTTATTCCCTCTATATAGTCGTCGCTGTGCTGAGTCAGCAATAGTTGATCCGCATCCATATAGCTAACGGCGTGATGGAGCGCGTTGGTGGCGACATTGATCGACTGTTTGCACATGCGTGTAGCGATGGAGGGCATTTTTTCAACCTGCGCCGCGACCCCCAGTGCGCTTTCAAGTGCGCTGCCTGATGTAGCGGGGTAATCCGCCCAGCCCCAGTCAATAGCTGTTTGCGCACTGACCTGTTCGGCCAACAGGAACATGCGCTTGGTGCGCGCCGGCCCTATCAGGGAGACGCTGCGAGGCACACTCTGCCAGCTCATGTTCATACCGCGAGCGACTTCAGGCACGTATATCACCGCGTTGTCCGCGCACACTCTCAGATCAAGTGCGAGGGCCAGCGCCACTCCGCCACCAACACACGGCCCTTCGATGGCGGCAATAGTCACGGCTTCGATTGACTCCCAGGCGCGACACATTTTGGCGCCGAGAGCCGCGCCACGCCTTCGTTCAGGCAGGTCGAGTTCTTGCGGGCTGACCACATTGGGATCGCTGAGGTTCATACCGCCGGTGAAAACGATGGGCTGACCGGTAAGCACCACCGCGGAAATGGATGTATCCTCGGCGACCGAGTTCGCGAGCGTTACCATTTCGTTCATCGTGTCAAAGCACAGGGCGTTGGCCTTATGCCCTGTGGCTAATGTCACCACCATGATGGTGCCGGTCTGGTCTACCGTGATGTGCCGATATGCACCGTGGTCAGTCATTCGTCAGTTATTGTACTGTCCGTAGTCAAGCTGCGACGAGCGCCATCACCCGTGTCGGGCTGCCGGAGCCGTTGATCAGCTTCAGCGGTGTGGAAATAATCACCGCGCCCTTAGGTGGCAGCTGATCCAGGTTGTTCAGGCACTGCAAACCGAGTTTGTTGGCGCCGTGCATGAGCGTGTGGCAGGGGTAAGGGAGGTCCCAACTGTGTGATTGGCCTGCGTCGGTGTTGATCGTTTCGACACCAAAGCCGTGGACATTGCGCTCTTCAATTAGCCAGGTACAAGCCTCTGCACTGGGTCCGGGGGTATGCGGCCCATCTTCCTGTATGTTTGCGAAGGTCTCAGGGTTGTCCAGTCGCTTGGCCCAGCCGGTGCGAAACAACAGCCAGGAGCCGGCTTCTATCTCACCGTGTTCCTGTTCCCACGCCTGGAGGAACTCCTTGGTTAAAACCCAGTCCGGGTTTTCGGCCACCTCCGCGCTGGCATCTACCACACACGCGGGCGCGATAAAGCGCTCGGGCGCCAGGGTATCGACAGAGCTGTTGGGATGGTCCTTACCGGTGACCCAGTGAATCGGGGCGTCCAGGTGTGTTCCGCTGTGCTCGCCGCAGGTGAAGTTATTCCAATACCAGGCGGGGCCGCGGTCGTCGTACAGGGAGATCATCTCCTGTTTGAAGTCTGCGACCTGCCCGAACTCGGGGGGTAAGACCAGTGAAGGAAAATCCGGCGATAGCGTATGGCTGAGATCAACGACTTTCAGTCCGCCGCTGGCGATGCCCTGGGTCAGTTCGAGTAAGGAATTTGCGCTCATGGGAGGACTCCGGGTCAGTAGGCTCTTATTGGGTGTAGATTATCCGTCACTGGACGGGCACTAATCAAAACATATTTTAGGCTTAAAGGATAGTCGGAGACCTTGCTCCTTGTCGGGTCAATCCGGCTAAAGCTGATGCTATAGTTCGCGTCTATGAATCCAGCTGTTTATTTTTTTGATCTCACCGGTGTCGCCGTCTTCGCGATAAGTGGCGCATTGGCCGCGGCGGAGAAGCGCCTCGATATCCTGGGGTTTATCCTGTTCGGAACAATTACCGGGGTAGGGGGTGGCACAGCCCGTGACCTTCTCCTGGGTGCTGACCAGGTCTTTTGGATCGCGGACCCAGTGTATTTGTGGACCTGTATCGCTGCTTCTTCCGTAACATGGTTCCTGGCGGTGAAGATACAGACCCTGCACAAGGTATTGTTGTGGGCCGACGCACTCGGGCTCGCCCTGTTTTCGGTGCTGGGCACCATCAAGGCGCTGGACTACAACGCGCCCTTCATTGTGGCCATTGTGATGGGGATGATGACCGCGAGTTTCGGTTCGCTGATACGTGACGGATTGCTGGGCCGCCCCCCGGTGTTGTTGGAACCGAACATCTATGTGACGGCTGCGCTGGTAGGTGCCGTGGGCTATACAGTACTGCAGTCCTACACGGTCACCCAGGACTATGCGATGCCTGTCGCCGTGGCAGCGGCGTTTCTTCTGCGCGCTTTGGCGATCCTGTATGACCTGCGATTGCCCAAGTATAGGGGTGCATGAACCGATACCCCAACTTCACGTATACGTCGTCCATAACCTCATTGATTTGGATGGTGTCGGTATTGCTCAGCCGCTAAAATCACCCTATGAAAAGTGAACCTTTACATGCCACGCTACGCTACCTGATTCCCACGGAATCCAAACCCATCTACATCGCCTCCCAGGGTGGCGCAGATGCCGCGTTGAATATTGGCGCAGAATTCGAAGAGAAAACCGTTTCCATACACAACGCTCGCGTGCTGGAAGATAAACCGACGCTGGATCAGCACGGTTTCGAGCTGCGTGACCAGCACAGCGCCGTTAAAGACTTCTACCGGATCGAATCCGAGCAGGCTGCCTATGAGTCAGAGATTACTGACCTCGTACTGGCAGCAACGGGTGGTGAGACGGCGGTAGTATTCGATCACACCTTGCGCTCGGATTCCCGGGATGTGCGCGGAGAACGCCAGATCAGAGAGCCGGCGTCGGTGATCCATAACGACTATACGGACGCCTCTGCGGCAAAACGTCTGCGCGACCTGTTGCCTGCATCCGAGGCCGAGGAGCGACTGGGGCGGCGTTTCGCCATCGTCAACGTCTGGCGTTCCATCAAGGGGCCAATCCTGGATAATGCGCTGACCTGTTGCGACGCGCAGACCCTGGCTGAGGCTGACCTGGTTGCCAGCGAGCGCCGTGCCGCGGAACGCATCGGAGAACTACAGCTTGTCAGCTACAACAGCGCTCATCGCTGGTACTACTATCCAAAGATGCATCGCGATGAGGTGCTGCTGATAAAGACCTTTGATTCCGCCACGGACGGCAGGGCCCGGCGATCAATTCACTCGGCATTTAAAGACCCGGATGCGCCAGCAGACGCAGCACCGCGGGAGAGTATTGAATCTCGTTTGCTGGTTTTCTTTAGCTGACACGCGGTGCGCCGGGCGCAAACGCAACAGGACATTTCCTAATCTCGTAAGGCGACCACTTCGCTAAGCCGGCGAGGCAAAGTGGTCTTTGGTTCGGTTTGCCAGTGCCACCAGCGACAGCATAACCGGTACCTCCACCAGTACACCCACCACGGTGGCCAGTGCCGCGCCTGAATTCAGGCCAAACAGGCTGATGGCGACCGCCACGGCGAGTTCAAAGAAATTGGATGTACCGATCAGTGCCGCAGGCGCGGCCGTGGCGAAGGGAACACGCCAGACGTAAGCCCAGCCATAAGCAATGACGAAAATACCGTAGCTCTGGATAAGTAGCGGGATCGCAATGAGCGCGATAACCAGCGGCTTGTCCAGGATGGTTTGTGCCTGGAAGCCAAACAGTAAGACGACCGTCGCCAGTAGTCCCAGGATTGAGAAGGGTTTTATTTTGCCGGTGAACTCGGCAATGCGCTCATCACTGCCTGAACCATCGAGCAGTTTGCGTGTGACATAACCCGCGGCCAGCGGCGTAACTACATACAGGATCACTGACAATAAGAGGGTTTCCCATGGCACCACAATGTCCGTGACGCCTAACAGCAGGGCGGTGATGGGGGCGAAAGCGAATACCATGATGATGTCGTTGATAGAGACCTGCACCAGGGTGTAGTTGGCGTCACCGCGAACCAGTTGGCTCCAGACAAACACCATGGCTGTGCAGGGCGCGACCCCCAGCAGAATCATCCCGGCGATGTATTCTTTTGCCGTTTCCGGCTCCACCAGGCCGGCGAAGATGTATTCGAAAAACAGGATGCCCAGGGCAGCCATGCTGAAGGGCTTTATCAGCCAGTTAACAACCAGCGTGATGCATAAACCTTTGGGACGTTTGCCCACATCCTTGATCGAGGCAAAGTCCACATTCACCATCATTGGGTAAATCATTACCCAGATAAAGATCGCGACCACCAGGTTCACGCTGGCGTATTCGATGGAGGCGATTACCTGGAACAGTCCGGGTGCCATCACGCCCAGTCCAACCCCGGCAATAATACATAGCCCTACCCAGAGTGACAGGTACCGTTCAAAGATACCCATGGGTGAAGATGATTCGGTGCTCACAGCAGTTCCTTTTCTATGCGATTTTTTAACATGAAGAATGCCTCGTCGAAGGCGGCATCGATTGCTGTATCGTCGCCTTGTGCATGCGCGGGATCGGGCGTGCTCCAGTGCAACTTGCTGTATCGGCCTGGAAAGATGGGGCAGGTCTCTGCCGCCGCGGAATCACAGACGGTGATCACCAGGTCCAGGGCTTGGTCGGTGAATTCGTCCCAGGATTTACTGCGGTAGTCACCAGTGGGAACGCCGTGTCGCTGCAGGGTTTCCAGGGCGCGCGGGTGCACGTAACCCGTTGGTTGGCTGCCGGCGCTGACCGCGCTGTAACGCCCAGCGCCCAGGTGATTGATTAGCGCCTCGCCCATGATCGAACGACACGAGTTGCCGGTGCAAAGTACCAGTACCTTTTTCATATCTGGTTTATGTTCTCGTCAGTGTTAAATGAACTTGGTTAGTTGGAGGCCGGCACGCCGCAAAAGTCGGATAGTTCAATAACCGAGCAGCCCTTGCGCTTGTCCTGCCGGATGCTGGCGAATTCGCGACTACAGCAGTCTTCCACCATAAAGCCGATCAGGTCGCGCATGACATCGAAGTTCGTTGAATAGATCACCGATCGTCCCTGCTTGCGTGACGAGATAATCCCCGCCTGGGTCAGGTGGCTTAAGTGGAATGACAGGGTGTTATGGGGTGTGCCCAATTCGTCGCTCAGAGCGCCGGCTGCCATGCCGTCGGCACCGGCCTGCACCAGCAGGCGAAAAGCGCGCAGGCGCGTCTCCTGTGAAAGGGCGTCGAATAATGTCGTTGCGGTGTTTGTGTCCATATGTCTAGAATAATGGACATGTTGAGACCTGTCTAGACGCTAGCGAATAACTAACCCCGGCACCACTAACCGTGGTACCGGGGTCTGAGTAGCGTGGATCTACCCGTGGGTCACAATAATACGGGTGTAACCGCGCTAAGTTTCCATCTCGTGGCGTACGATGCCCGGAGTTTTTGCCTCTCCAGGGATACGGTCGGGGTGGTCACGTTCGTTAAAGCGGCGCAATCCCTCCATGAGCTCCGCACGGGAATCCGGTCTGCCCAGCAAACGGTTAAAGCACTCCGCTTCAATGCGCAGACCCTCCCGTAGGTCCTGACCGAACCCACGAACCACGGCTTCTTTGTCGGCGTGGATGGCAGGTTGGGGTAGGGTGGCAATAAACTGCGCCAGTTCCACGGCGCGCTCAAGCGAGGTGCCGCTCGGTACCACCTCGTTGGCCAGGCCAATCCGGTACGCCTCCTGGGCATCAATGACCTTGCCCGTGATAATAAGCTCCAGTGCGCGACCCATACCGACAATCCTCGGCAGGCGTTGGGAGCCCCCGTCTGCCAAGCCGATGTTCCAGCGGCGGCAGGTGATACCAAATGAGGCGTGTTCTTCCACTACGCGCATATCCGCATAACAGGCCCATTCGAACCCGCCTGCATAGGCGATACCGTTAACGGCCGCAATGATGGGCTTGTAGATATCTGTCCAGCGCGAAGGCCCGAGGATTCCCGGCGCTTCCCCACGATCGTGGCGGGCTATGTCCGCTGGTTCCATCGGGCACAGTACGGCCTGGTCCGGGTCATGATGGGCGGTGTGTTCGCTCGCGTGAAAATTGCTTTTCAGGTCACCGCCGGCGCAAAACGCCGAATCGCCTGCGCCGGTGATCACTGCCACCTTGGCTTCATCATCGGTGCGGAAGTGGTCAAACGCGTGTATGAGCTCGCGATGTGTACGTGGGCCAATGCAGTTTTTCACTTCCGGCCGGTTGAAGGTGATGATAGTAACCGGACCCTCTTTTTGGTACTTGATCTGTTGGTAGTCCATGTTGTTTGTTCCTCGCGTGATGTGGTTAGCCTGAAAACAGGATAGAGGCGCATTGCGCGTGGAATAAGGTTAGAATCCTGTCTACAGGGGGTCCTAAGATTGCATTTGGGTGGTTTGGTGGGTGTTGAGATTGGCAAGGAACGGGTCGGGTGAGTAAGGTTCGCGCAGTGCCAGATAAGTTACTGCACCCGAGCATACCGGTGGGTTTCGTCGACGATGTGTTACAGGCCGCCCGGCACCGGGAGTTACCCGTTGAGGAGATTCTGCTGAGCAATGGTCTCTCTCTTGCCGGTTTACAATTGCCGGGAAAGCGCATCTCCATCGCCACCTATACCGAGGTGCTGCGCGAACTCGGTGAACTCACCGACGACGCCTTCTACGGCTTCCTGTCCAACCCCGTACCGCTGAAAGCGCTTGATAACTTTTGCTACAGCATGGTGGGCTGCCGCACCCTGGACGATTTCATTGCGCAGGCCAACGAGTTTTATGGGCTGTTCACCGATGAGTTTGTCTGGGCACTGAAGCGCGCAGAGGGCCACGCGCGAATATCCGTTGAATTGCGCCCCGCCTTGCCTGTTGATTACCGTTTTATCATCCAGAGTTTATTACTGATGTCCCTGCGGCTGTACGGTTGGCTGCTGGGGGAGGACCCGGCGCTGAAGTCGGTGAGCTTTACCTTTGATAAGAACGCCACCGATGAAAGCCTGATCTACCTGTTTGGCAATCACATTGATTACGCCTGTGAGCAAAATGTTATGTGTGTCGACGCCGCCTCTGCCAATGCGCGCTTGTCTTGTACCCGCGAGCAGATTGCCTTGATGCTGAAAGAAAAACGTCACCTGTTCCTGCTGCCACGGCAGCGGCATTTGCTCTCTCACGAGGTTCGACGAATCCTCCTGGCAGATAAAGATGCTCGGTGGCTCGATGTAGAAGAAGTGGCGCAGACGCTGAACATGAATCCTAACCAGTTGTGGCGCAGATTACAGCGCGAGGGCAACAGCTTCCTGGGCATACGCGAACAGATAAAACGCGACTGGGCGTTAGTCCTGTTGGACGATCCTGCACACACGGTTGAGGGTGTGGCAGACCAGTTGCATTACTCTGATGTCAGCGCTTTTCGTAAAGCGTTCAGGAAATGGACAGGTGTTTCTCCCGGCCGATATCGCGGCCAGATCGGTGCCTGAGAGTTTAAGAGCGCTCAATAGCGATTGAGTTTGCATAGATTTTCATTGGACGTGGTGACGCTCCCGACTAGGCTGGATAGCGAGCGGTATTGGCTACCGCTCTGCGCTCGCCGGGACTGCGAAATATAGGCGCAAAATCTGCTTTGCTGCGGTACGGTAGTGATGGCGCTAAGTGAGTGTCCCTCAGGGAACCGGGCCCAGATGCAATTCAGATTGTGCAGTCACTAAAGTCGGATTAGATGATCAAGGCGAAAATGTTATGGGTGTGTCTAAAACTCTGGTGACAGAAGACGGATTTGCACTACCCGTGTATTGGGCGGAGCCCACCGACGGTGACCAGGTTTGTGGTCTTGTTCTGTTACACGAAATTTTTGGTGTGACCGAGCAGATGAAGTCACTGGCCGATCGATTGGCCATGACTGGTTATCGCGTGTTAGTGCCTAACCTCTTCGCGCGCGCAGGTGTCGACAGTGCGCTCGCATACGATGCGGTGGATGTGGCGCGAGACACGGTCGCCAGCCTTGATCCCGTATACACCTTGCAGGATCTGGCTGCTGCAGTTGAGGCCGCTCGCTCTGGCGGGGGTGTTGCAGCCATTGGTTACTGTTGGGGTGGGGGTCTTGCGTATCGCAGTGCTTGTGAATTGCCCATTGATTGCGCAGTGTCTTTTTACGGCACGCGTTTGACCAGCTATCTCGACAAGCAGCCTGCTTGCCCCGTGCAGTTTCACTTTGGCGAGGATGACGCGCACATTTCCGCGTCGGATGTCGAGGCTGTGCGAGCCGCCTTACCGGGTCACGAATTTTATGTGTACGCGCAGGCTGGGCATGCCTTCGCCAATGACATGCGCCCCAGTTTTAATGAGCCCAGCCGGGACCTTGCCGAGCAGCGTATGTTCGAATTTATCGCCGATAAACTGGAGCAGCCATGAGCGCTGAGAGCAGCCATGAGCGTGGAAAGCAGCCATGAGCGTTGACCAGATCCAGGCGGCTATCGACCGCCAACCGGTACGGCCCGTACAAATCCAGGTACTGTTAATCTGCTTCTTGCTCAATATGCTGGATGGCTACGACGTGTTATCCATGGCTTTCGCTGCGCCGCCATTGGCCCAGGACTGGTCTTTGTCGCCCCAGCGTTTGGGTATCGTGTTCAGCGCCGGTGTACTGGGCATGACCCTGGGCGCCATGTTCCTCGCACCGCTTACCGACCGTATCGGCCGGCGTAGTATGGTCTTGTATGCCGTGACAGGTATGGGCGTGTCGATGCTGGCAACGGCCTACGTGAACAACCTGGCGGCGCTGGTGACGCTGCGCATTCTGACCGGCCTGGGTATTGGCGCCATGCTGGCAAGCCTGACCTCGATGGTTTCGGAGTTTTTCCCCGACCGGCATCGCAACCTGGCGGTGGGTATTAACCTGGCGGGCTATCCCCTGGGCGCGACGATTGGTGGCTTTATCGCTGCGCAGTTAATTCCGCACTTTGGCTGGCAAGGCGTCTTCATTTTTGGTGGTATTGCCACGCTTGCCGTCTTGCCACTGTGCTGGTTTTTGCTGCCGGAGTCGGTACATTATTTACTGTGCCGTCGACCGAAACAGGCGCTGGACAGAGCCAACCGTGTTCTCGAGCGCCTGGAAATACCGACACTTGAGCAATTGCCCGAATTAGAGGTAGAGCCTGCTACACCCAATGTGCAGGCACTGCTTGGACCGGCTCATCGTGAGCTTACGCTACAGTTGTGGACGGGTTTTTTCCTTACCTTTGGCACGCTGTATTTTCTATTGAGCTGGATTCCCAAGTTGCTGGTTGATGCAGGTCTTCCGCTGGATCAGGCCATCTACGCCAGTGTCGCGTTTAACCTGGGCGGGGCCGCCGGTAATGTCGGTATTGGTTGGGTATCCGGGCGCTGGGGTTTGCAGCGTTCGGTTCTGTTGTTTTCCTGTACCGCGGCGCTAGCACTGGTGGTTATGGCGTTGTTACCTCTCGCGGTCGCTGTGCTGTTGGTTATTGCGGCCATACTTGGCTTTTTCCAACAAGGCGGCCTGGTGGGTTTTTATGCGATGGCCGCCCGTGTTTACCCCGCCGAAATTCGCACCACCGGCATAGGCTGGAGCATCGGCCTGGGTCGCTTCGGCGCCGTAATTGGGCCCTACCTGGGCGGTGTGCTGATAGCAGTTGGCTGGAGTATGGGCAGTCTATTTATCTTTTTTGCGGTGCCGTTGGTGTTCGCAGGCATGGTCGCCTATCGCCTGCGACTGACGCAAGACTAGCTTGGGATCCCAGCGGGATCTAGTGCGAGAATTAAGCGAGCGCTGCGATGGTGCTAATCACCGCAGCGCTGCAAGTTGGTTACAGGTCGTGCTTTAAGTCAAAGCGATCCAGTTGCATGACCTTGGTCCAGGCGGCGACAAAGTCATTGACGAACTTTTCTTGCGCATTGTCGTAGGCGTATACCTCGGCAATAGCCCGCAGTTCAGAGTTGGAACCGAAGATCAGGTCGACCGGGGTGGCCGTATAGATGACCTCGCCGCTGTCACGTGCAACGCCTTCGTACAGCCCCTCTGCATCGGTCTTGCGCCAGCTTGTGGACATATCCATCAGGTTGACGAAAAAGTCATTGCTGAGAGTGCCTGGCCTGTCGGTGAATACGCCGTGCGCGACACCGCCAGTATTGGCATCCAGTGCACGTAATCCACCGAGCAGCACGGTTGTTTCCGGTACGGTAAGTGCCAGTTGGTCCGCGCGATCCACCAACATCTCTGCCGGTGAACGATAGCTTCCCTGCGCGTCGAAGTAGTTACGGAAAGCATCGGCTTTGGGTTCCAGCAGGGCGAAGGATTGCACATCGGTTTGCGCCTGGGTCGCATCGCCGCGGCCGGGGGTAAACGGCACCTCCACGCTCACACCCGCATCTTTCGCGGCTTGTTCAATTGCTGCGGCGCCACCGAGCACGACCAGGTCTGCGAGCGAGATCTTCGCGCGCCTGCTACCCGAGTCATTGAAGTCTTCCTGAATCTCAGACAGGGTGGCCAATACCCGCGACAATTCTTCCGGGTTGTTTACCGACCAGTCTTTCTGTGGTGCTAATGCAATCCTCGCACCGTTGGCGCCACCGCGCATATCGCTGGCGCGGAAGCTTGCGGCCGATGCCCAGGCTGTTCTGACCAGTTCTGAAACGGTGAGGTCTGACTTGAGGATACTGCGCTTCAGCTTCTTGATATCACCCGCGTCCACCAGCTTTTCCTCAAAGGGCGTGACGGGGTCCTGCCAGATCAGTTCCTCGTCGGGGAATGCATCGCCCAGGTAGCGGGCGCGTGGGCCCATGTCGCGGTGTGTCAGTTTGTACCAGGCTTTCGCGAACGCCTTCTGGTATTCGTCGGGGTTCGCTAGGAAGCGTTCGGCAATCTCGCGGTATTGCGGGTCTGCTTTCAGGGCCAGATCGGCGGTGGTCATAACCGGGGCGTTGAACTTGCCTTCAATATGCGCGTCGGGCACCGAGTTATGGGTGGCCTCGTCTACCGGTATCCACTGGATAGCGCCAGCCGGGCTGCGTGTCTCTTTCCACTCCAGGTTCAACAGGTTCTGCAGGTACAGGGTTGTCCACTGGGTGGGGGCCTGGGTCCAGGCACCTTCCAGACCACTGGTGACGGTGTCTTCAGAATGTCCCTTGCCGCACTTGTTCTGCCAGCCCAGTCCCTGGTTTTCAATCGCCGTGGCGGCTGGCTCCGCACCGACGCAGTCAGCAGGTTTGTGCGCGCCGTGCATCTTGCCAAAGGTATGGCCACCGGCAATCAGTGCGACAGTTTCCTCGTCGTTCATCGCCATGCGTCCGAAGGCAACACGAATGTTTTTGGCCGACCCTGCTGGGTCCGGTTTACCCCTTGGGCCTTCCGGGTTTACATAGATCAGGCCCATATGGGTTGCTCCCAGTGGACGTTGTAACTTGCCGTCTCGGGTGTGTCGGTCGCTGGCCAGCATCTCTACTTCCGGGCCCCAATACACGAGGTCAGGTTCCCAGTCGTCGGTTCTGCCGCCGGCAAAGCCATAGGTTTCAAACCCCATGTTTTCCAGTGCCACGTTGCCGGCGAGGATCATCAGGTCACCCCAGGATAAGCTCTCGCCGTACTTCTGCTTGACCGGCCACAGCAGTCGCCGGGCTTTGTCGAGGTTGCCGTTGTCGGGCCAGCTGTTTAACGGGTCAAAGCGCATCTGCCCGCCGTCGCCACCGCCGCGACCGTCCAGGGTGCGGTAGGTGCCGGCGCTGTGCCATGACATGCGGATAAAGAAAGGACCGTAATTGCCAAAGTCGGCGGGCCACCAATCCTGGGAGTTAGTCAGCACGGTATCAATGTCGCTTTTTACGGCATCCAGATCGAGGGCACTAAAGAGTTCCGCATAGCTGGCGTCCCCAGCGTATGGATTGGACCTCGCATCGTGATCGCGCAGGGAAGACAGGTCGAGTTGATCTGGCCACCAGAACTGGTTGTCGGTGGCTTGCCCCGGTTTTACCGCGCCGCTGCCGACGGCACCCGCGGGTTTGCTGATTTCGGTGGCGACTTCCGCCACGGTGACATGGGTGGTGATCGCCAGTGCGCTGGCGACCGCTGCGGACAGGATCAAGTTGCGTTTTGTCATGGTATTGCTCCCTACGGGTTGCAGTTCGCAGTGACTCCATCTGTGATGAAATCACTGCGTATGATTATGATCAGGCGATCAATTTCGCCAATGAAATTAAAATTATCAATAGATACGTACTATTAATAATCGTATTTTTCAATGATGGTGATAGTGGTTTGCTAAAGAGTTCTTAGCGGTGCGTGATGGTTGACTGCGGGGGCTGATTCAGGTCACTTCAAGTCTTCGGGATTGTGGGGTGATACCTTCGGTGTATTCGAATAGTCGCACATGCATCATTCGATTTAACATTCATGGGAAGATTGACCTGTTATAGAAAAGTGTTGCGAGGAAAATGTATGTTGAGTCAGGAAATAGAAGAGGTGGCGAACCAGTCTTTTGCCTTGAGTGTTGAGCCGGACGGTGCGTATAACTTTGATTTGATTAAGGGAAATTTTAGCGCTGAGGCGGCCAAGCAGGTGTTGCTCACGCTGGTGAATGACAAGTTATCGTTTCACAGGCAGGCTGATTTCAGCCACAGGGAGCGCTACGGCATCCCAAAGGCGGATTCGCTGGAACGGATCAAGGCGCTTGAGGCAGTACGAGCGGAGTTGTTCGAATTGCTTGCCAAAGCCGATGCCGAGGGCCGGCGCCTTACCCTCAAGTCTGAAGTGAAGATTGTGCTGGAGTAGCTAAGCCGCAGGCTGCTGCCGGGCTTGCAGCAGTAGACTCCACAACTTCGGAGCACTCGCTCCGGTACGCTTTCCTCCCATGCCGCTTTGTCGCATTATACGGCGCTGGGAGGAAACACCATGATCATCGACGCCTGGGGCCAGCACCCCACACTACGCCATAGCCAAAGCCCCATTTTTGAGTCCCTGCGCCAGTGGACCAAACAGCCGGCGCCCACAGAACCGTTACCCGTTGAACTGACCGTTGCCCTGATGGATCAGGGTGGGGTCGACAAGATGTTGATCAGTGCGTGGCAAGCACCGGGCAGGGACTTGATTACCAACGCCGAGGTGGCTGACTTTGTTAATCAAGCGCCGGACAGGCTGGTTGGCGTGGGGTCAGTCGATATTTCCAAACCCATGCGGGCGGTGTCAGAAATTCAGAGGTGTGTGCAAGAGTACGGCTTCAAAGCGATTCGAGTATTGCCTTGGCTGTGTGA
This sequence comes from Halieaceae bacterium, assembly GCA_963669435.1. GTDB lineage: Bacteria > Pseudomonadota > Gammaproteobacteria > Pseudomonadales > Halieaceae > CALJFL01. Next base: position 4,764,572 of record OY770025.1, on the reverse strand, counting down.
AGCCCCTCCCACTGATCGGCGGTTCTACCCGGTGTATGTGGCCTGTGTTCAGGCAGACATCCCTTTTTGTACGCAGATCGGACACACAGGCCCCTTGATGCCGTCCGAAGTCGGTAGGCCCATCTACCTGGACCAGGTTGCCCTGGATTTTCCTGAGCTTGTTATTGTTGGAGGCCACATTGGCTATCCGTGGACGGAAGAGGCTATTGCTGTCGCCACCAAACACAACAACGTCTACATCGATACCTCCGCTTACACGGTGAAACGCTATCCCCCGGAGTTAGTCAGGTACTTGCAGGGTCACGGTCAACGCAAGGTGCTGTTTGGTACCAACTATCCGATGATTACCGCCGAGCATGCCCTGAATGGGCTTGAGGAATTAGGATTGTCCGAGGAGGCCAAGGAGCTATTCCTGTCGAAAAACGCACAGCATGTCTTCAAGCTGGACTGAACCATGCGGCGCGAAGATCAGGTCAACGAACTGAAGGCATTGATGGCGCTCATCGATGCCAAGACTACCGCTCTGGCCGACGAGGTTCTGGAGCTTGATGTCGCGCAATACACCAATCCGGACTTGTTCGAACGCGAGAAAGTCACGTTATTTCGCGACCACGCTCAGTTTGTGGGCCCCAGTTGCCTGGTTCCCAACCCCGGCGACTATTTCGCGTTTGATGATACCGGTGTGCCGATATTGATAGTGCGCGATGAGCAGGGTGTTCTCAACGCTTTCCTCAATGTGTGTTCCCATCGTGGTGCACCGCTTAATCCCTGTGCTTATGGACAGGCCAAAAAGGGCCGCATGTTTTCCTGCCCCTACCACGGCTGGAGCTACGACCTGCAGGGAAACTTGATTGGCATCCCGTTCGGTCAGGAGGGGTTTCCGACTATCGATAGAAGTACCCGGGGATTGCGTCCGTTATCGGTGGTGGAAGAGCAGGGCATGATCCTGGTGATGCCAAATCCGGACTTAGAATTTGATAACGCGGATGTACTGGGCGGCATCGGCGAGCGGCTTTGTGGATTTGGATTTGAAGACCACTATCACCTCGGGACCAAACGAGTCGAGACCAACTTCGGATGGAAGCTCAATATGGATACCTTCCACGAGTTCTACCACTTTGAATTCCTGCATCCCAATAGCATCGCTGAACTGGCCTATAGCAACCTCAGCACTTATCACCAGTATGGGCGCAATCACTCCATGGGCTCGGCGACGTTGAACATCAATGAACTGAAGGATATCCCCGAATCACAATGGAACCCGCGGGCCTACAGTTCTTATGTAAACTATATATTCCCCAACACCGTCATATTTGTTGTTGAAGACCATTTCCAGACCTGGCGGGTATACCCGGTAGCACCTGATCGATCAGTGGTCTATCACAGTATGTTTGTTCCCCACGAGCCCGCTGACGGCGCCGAGCGAGAGGCTGCTGAAGCCTATTTCCAGATGATTAACGACGTGGCTGTGCAGGAGGACTACACCCTGGCAGAGAAGATCAGCCGCGGGCTCACTGCCGGGGTAGAGCGTAAAGTGCTGTTAGGCCGCAATGAACCCGGCGTTCAGAACATGCATCGACAATTGCAGCTCATGTTGGGGCAATCGGCCGCGCCCTAGTCTGGCGCAGCAGCCAGGTCATCCTTCAGCGACTTGCTGGCTAAAAAGAAATGCAGCGAAGACCACACCATCACAGCGGGTAACACGTACAACATCGCCAGGCGCAGCGAGTCTGTTCCGTGCGTTGAATTCAGGTAGTCACTGAGGCTGCCGATAACCAGTGGCCCCAGTCCGAGACCGATGGTGTTGAGGATCAGGAACAGGATGGCCGAGGACAGGGCACGCATGCGAATGCCCACCAGCGCGTGAGTCGTTGCGATGGTGGAGCCAAGGTATACGTTCTGCATGATGCCAGGGATTATTGACAGCACCAGAGCGAGGTAAACCGAACTCGCCAGATACACCGGAATCATGAATGGCACGATGATCAGGCCGGAAATCGCGGGTACCCACATGTACCAGCGCTTATCACGTGGTGATAGCTTGTCCGCGGCCATGCCGCCCAGCACCACACCCAGTGCACCTCCCAGGCCGGAAATCATCGCCAGCCAGGTGCCCAGTTCACCGGTCGACATACCGTGGGAACGAATGAAAAATGAGGCGGACCAGTTCGCCACGCTGTAACCGACGAATGCGTTAAGCGCTGCGCCCATGGCCATGTGTCTAAAGGAGCGTCGGTCCCAGAGCATGCGCACCGCATCCATGAAGGGCGGCGCCTTGTCGCTCACGACCTTTTGTTCATTCAGGCCACGTACGGGCTCGGCAATGGTAAAGCGCACCACAAAGGCGATAAGAATGCCCGGAATGCCCACCACCATAAAGGCCACACGCCAACCGAAGTACTCGTTGAGCCAGCCACCCAGCAGGAAACCGAACAGGATGCCGATATTGACGCCCGTGGAGTAGAAGCCCAATGCGCTGGCCCGCTTTTCGGGTGGGAAAATGTCCGAGATGATTGAGTGTGAGGGCGGGCTGCCGCCAGCCTCGCCAATACCCACGCCGATGCGTGCCATCAGCAGGTGGAAAAAATTCTGGGCAAAGCCGCTGACCGCAGTCATAAAGCTCCAGATAAACACCGATATCGCGACAATGTTGCGGCGATTGGAGTGATCGGCAAAACGCGCGATGGGAATGCCTGCTGTCACGTAAAATATGGCGAAGGCAAATCCTGAAAGTAGTCCCAGCAGTCCGTCAGACAAGCCGAGGTCTGCCTTGATCGATTCCTGCAGGATGGCCAACAGCTGTCGGTCGATAAAGTTAAACGCATAGACCACGGTGAGCAGGCCCAGGGCATAATTCCTCGCCGTGGTGCTGTCGTAGGCATTGGCTTGCGCGGGGGCGGTCTTATCGGTCTCTGACATATACTGTCTCAATTCTTATTATTGACGCGTGGCGGATATCATACACAGTATTTCAGCCCGCGCGGGTAAATTGTCTAAAAGTGATACGTGTTCCCCGCGCTGGTGGTTTAAAACTTTTCCGCTGCCTCTGCTACTATGAGTCGACGCTCCGACTGATGTCTATACGAACTTTTTGAAGGTATCCACATTATGCGCAATTCCTTAGCCCGCTACGTTCTTTCCTTTTTGCTGTTGTCGTTTGTGCCGCTGGTGCAGGCAGATGGAGAGGGAACGGTCCTTATCACCGGCGCCAACCGCGGCATTGGCCTGGCCTTGGCTGAGGCTTTTAACGAGGCCGGTTATTCTGTTATTGGAACCGCTCGCAAGCCGGATGGTGCCAATGCCCTGCGCTCAGTACCGGCGCGTGTGATGCAGCTGGATGTGACCGATCCTGACAGTGTGGCCCGCCTGGCCGCGGACCTGGGCGATGAACCGATCGATATCCTCATCAATAATGCCGGCATGGTGAACGAGGAGGCTCCCGAATTCGCCGATGTGGATGTCGAACAGTTGGTGGTGGAGTTTCAGGTGAATGCCCTTGGCCCTATGCGCGTTACCCAGGCGCTGCTACCCAACGTGATGGCCGGGGACACCAAGGTGATCGCCAATGTGTCCAGCATGATGGGCAGCATGGAACTGAATACTTTCGGATGCTGCATGGGGTACCGCGCCAGCAAGGCCGCGCTGAACAGTTTTACCAAGACACTCTCGGTTGACATGGCCGGGCAGGGCACTATCTTCGTGATGGTCCACCCGGGGTATGTAAAAACTGATATGAATGACGGCAAGGGCAATATTACTTCCGAACAAAGTGCTGCCGGTTTGTTCAGCGTCATCAGCGGATTGGACGCATCCGACGATGGAAAGTTTTTCAATTACGACGGTAAATCCATGCCCTGGTAGTTTACGCGGCCACTCGGTTCTTCATTGTCGGGGACCGGAGGGCGCGTGTTGTTTGACCGGTGGCAGTGACCCAATCATACCGTCAGGCCTTGCAGCCTGAAGCATACGTTGATAGGCGGGGCGCGCCTTAACCCTGGTTTTCCAGGCAGCGACCAGTGGAAACTGCGCTTCGTCAACCAGGTTGAGTTTGGTTGCGACCTCTAGTGGGAAGAGCATCATTATATCTGCGGAGGAAAATGCGGATCCCCCGAACCAGCTATGTTTGGCGAGGTAGTTTTCAGCAAACTGCACGGTTGCCTCGGAATCCACCAGTCGGGAGCGCGTTTCCGGGGGCTTGACGCGCCATTGCCGGTAATCAGAAAACAGGCGTGCCGCCATGGTACCCTCTGCGTAATGCATCCACATCTTGTGACCTGGAAAGTCCTCTGAATCGACGCCAGGTTGCAGGCGGCCCGACGCGTCGCGTGCCAGGATGACTTCGATAATGGCGCCTGACTCGACCATTTTCTGGTTGCCAATCTGGACAGTGGGAAACATGGGCATCTCGGGATTAAAAGCACGGAGCAGGGCCGCGGTGCCTCTCAGGTCGCCTCGTTTATAGATGAGTTCGTAGGGTACACCCAGTTCCTCGAGTAGCCAGACGATGCGTTCTGAGCGCCTGCCTTCCATGTGGTAGATGGTAATTGTTGTTTCTGTTGGTGGTTCAGTCGCTGCAGGGCTTACTGCCGGTGTGGCTGCGCTCAAGGTGAGCGGTATAAAGAGAAGGAAGATTAGCGATAACCAGGTTTGCATATTACAGCTCCTTGCCGCGACGGGTGGGTATAAGTCGGGCACACATTGTGCGATGGTTCGAATTTATAATATAGATAATGTATAATAAAGTTTCCTCAGGCAAGCTTTATTTTAAGGCGCTGTTTTAGGGTACTTATTTTAAAGAGCTGTTTTAAGGTACATATTTTAAGTACCTCGGAAGCGCGCTCACGCGATAACATCACCGGTCGGAAGATCAAGAGAGTACATATGGCCTTACGCATGAATTTTCGCAATAGCATAGGAGTAAAGACGATTTCATTCGCCTTGATTGCTCTGTACTTGCCATTGCTACACGGGTGCTCAAAAACAGCGGAAACTTCGGATAAGACCACCCTGAGTAGCCTCACCCACGCCGCTGTGCCGGGTGACGACGCGCCTGAACTTGCGCACCTGGGGGCCTACCGTGTCGGTGTACAGACCAGGGAATACACCTTTGCGAATCAGGCCGATGTGGCTCTCCTTAATTACCTGGTAGGCGAGGCGCCGCGCATAGATCGGAAAATCAGTGTCGACCTGCTTTATCCTGCGGATGTTCAGGCCGATGTCCCAGCAGATGCTGTGTATCCCGGCTACTACGAAACCGGTTTGAGTGATGTGCAGGGCTTACCGACGGCCTTTGAAATAAAGGGTATCGCGGTGCGAGATGCCAAGCCCCTGCTGGGGCAAAAGTTCCCGCTTGTCCTCGTGTCGCATGGCTTGTTGAATACGCCGGGCGTGCTGTCGGGTCTAACCGAGAACCTGGCCTCAAAAGGTTACGTGGTTGCAGCGATTGATCACGGCGACAGGGCCAGTGGCGAGGAGTCTCCGATCCACGGGTTTGCTCGCGTGCTGCTCAATCGGCCTTTGGATCAGCAGCATGTCCTGTCAGAGTTATTGGCGCTGGCCGCAACAGATGGGAACGGCGTCGGTTCGCTCATTGATCCAGACGCCATCGGTATTATGGGCTTCTCCATGGGGGGTTACGGGGTATTGAATCACGCCGGCGCGGGTCTCAACCCGGAGGGTGAGTCCTACGGTATGGTTCCTGGCGATTTGCTCGATGGCCAATCCGAGGGTGCGCCAGAATATGTCAGTAAGCCCCGCGACCATATTGATGCGGTGGTCGCGCTGGCCCCCTGGGGTGGGCAGCCTGATGCAGGAATGTTCACGGATAGCGCGCTTGCAAACATTACTGCCCCCCTGTTGGTGTTCGGGGGAAGTGAAGACGATATCTCCCAGTTTGATACCGGCATCAAGCGTATTTTTGAGAAAGCATCAGGTACAGAAAGACATTTACTGGTATTCCAGAACGCATTACACAATATCGTCCAGGTACCTGCGCCGCCGTCAGCACACCTGGACATAGTGCCGTGGCAGACCTTTGAAGATCCGATCTGGCGTCGTGAGCGCTTATTGGCCGTGGGAGCGCACTTCATTACTGCATTCTTCGACTGGCACTTGAAAGGAGATGAGAGCCGCGTTGCTTACTTTGATGTGCCGACGGTCAACTCCAATGACGCCAGCTGGGAGCAGTCCATGCTCGGCACGGATGCAGACAATTACGCCGATGGCACCGGTGAGTCTGCCAGCTACTGGCGAGGGTTCAAACCGCGTCAGGCGATTGGCCTGGAACTTCATCACCTGGGCAAAGGGCAGACTCATTAGGCAAGCTGAGAGGTTCGCCAAGTCCATGTAGAACAGGCATAATCCGCACCTCGGTTTTATTGACATTCGTCACACCAACGCGAGTGCGTCGCGTTACTATTGATACTAAGGAGAAGTAGATTGGATACCAGCAAACTGTTTTCACTGGAGGGCTGCGTGGCCCTGATCACGGGCGGCTCCCGCAACCTGGGTAAAACCATGGCGGAAGCTTACATCGCCCAGGGTGCCACCGTTTACATCAGCTCCCGTAAAGCGGCTGACTGCGACGCTACGGCAGAGGAATTAGGACCCAATTGTCACGCCCTCCCACAGGACGTAGCAACATTTGAAGGCGCTCAAGCGTTAGCCGCGGCATTTGCCGAGAAAGAGCAGAAGCTGGATATCCTGGTCAACAATGCGGGTGCTGCCTGGGGTGAACCTTACGAGCAGTTCCCCGAGAAGGGCTGGGACAAGGTCATGGACCTCAACCTTAAATCGCCGTTTTTCCTGACCCAGGCGCTCCATGAGCAACTGAAGGCCGGCGGTGCATCCGGACGACCCGCCAAGGTTATTATGATCACTTCTATCGATGGCATGCGCCTGAACCCCTGGGAGACTTACAGTTACCAGGCGTCCAAGGCGGGTTTGATTCAGCTGACCAAGCGCATGGCGGCGCGCCTGGTGAGTGACAATATTCTGGTTACCTCCATCGCCCCTGGTGCTTTTGCGTCGGAGATGAATCGTGCTGCAAGAGATCATGGCGACGTGGTGGGCAAGGGTATTCCAGCGGGGCGTATTGGCGAGCCAGAGGATCTTGCCGGCGCCGCGATCTTCCTCGCCAGCAGGGCTGGAGATTACGTAATTGGTGATACTATCGCGGTGGATGGTGGCCTGGTTCATGCATCTCTGGGGCACTCAATCGACGCTTGACCATACCTGTCGGGAGGGTCATTACTGGTGACCTTCCCGTTAACAGCTGGGCGGAAGACCGGGCCGGCCAGCGCACAATCTCACAGCCAGGAATTTTGAGAATGTCTTCCCGTGTGAAAAAGCTGCTAATACCCCTTGCCATACTGATTGTGGCTATCTTACTGGCAAGGGTATTGCTAGGTACTCGCGAAGACCTCCAGACCAAGAAAGTAGAACCGATACTGCCGGTGGTAAGCACCGTCACCGTGCAGCTCGCCGAAGTCCCTGTGACCATTGTCGCCCACGGCAATGCACGCTCCCGCTTTGAGCTGGACCTGGCCAGTGAGGTGACCGGACGCGTTGAGTGGGTGGCTGATAACTTCGAGCCCGGTGAGCGGGTGACCGAAGGTGAGTTACTGCTCAAGGTAGATGCTACAGGTTATCGGGTCGCCGTGGCTGAGGCGCGTGCGGCACTGGCGACCGCCGATAATGCACTGGCTGATGCCATTGCACTGAAGCGCAAGGCATCAGAGTCGGAGGCCAGGCTCAATATTGAGGCGACTAAACTGCGCATCGCCCGCGCGGAACGCGACCTGGCCTATACCGATATTCGCGCGCCCTTTAATTCGGTTATCGACCAGCAGCGGGTGGAACTCGGTCAGTTCATCAACACCGGGCAGGTTGTCGCCCACCTGCTCAGCAGTGACACGGTGGAGGTAACCCTGCCCATACCCGCGGCGGATACCGGCTTCCTGGACCCGACCCCGGGCACGCCCGTGCAATTGCTTGCCAATATCGGCGGCCGGCAGCGAGAGTGGCAGGGTCAGGTATTGCGAATTCAGGCGCGGGTGGACAGCGAGACCCGGGTGATACCCGTGGTCGTCCAGGTCGAAGCACCCTACGATACCAGCCTCCATGAACACCAGCTCACCCTCGGCCTGTTTACCGAAGTGCGTATTCCCGGAATCCCTGTGGCCGATGCCGTGCGCTTGCCCAAGTCGGTACTGCAACCCGACGATACCGTGTTCGTCATGGTCGATGAGGTATTGCAACGCCGTTCAGTCGAGGTGGTCCGCCGCGCCGGTGATACGGTAGTGATTAGCGGTGGCCTGTCCAATGGTGACCAGGTCGTGGTCACTAACCTGGACATCATGTTCGAGGGCATGAAAGTCCGTGGCGCGCGCTGATGCCTGAATCCCGCTACCTCAATGAGAGCGGGCCCATCGGATGGATGGCGTGCAACCCCATTGCCGCCAATATTCTGCTACTTATCGTCCTGATAGCCGGCTACATCGGTCTAGAAGGTATTCGCAAGGAAGTGTTTCCGCGTTTTCCGACCGAAACATTTACCGTCACTGTGCCTTACCCCGGTAGTTCTCCCAGCGAGGTGGAGCAGGGCATTATATTGAAGGTCGAAGAAGCACTGCGCGATATCGTCGGTATCAAGGAGATGCGCAGCACCGCCTCCGAGGGGCTCGGGGTGGTCACTGTCGAGATGGAACCCGGCAGTGATATGAGCAAGGCCCTCAACCAGGCCAAGGTGCGAGTGGACGGTATCCAGGGGTTTCCACTCGATGCTGAGGAACCGATTGTCGACGAGATTCTAAGTTCCGGGCCCGGCATGCGCGTGAGTGTGTATGGCGACCTGGATGAGGTGGGACTAAAGCAACTCGCTGAGCAAACCCGCGAGGAAATTCTCGAACTGGAGGAAGTCAGCGAGATTAGCGTGCTCGGTGAGCGTAACTATGAACTGTCTATCGAGGTCTCAAATGAAGACCTGCGGCGCTACGACCTCGATTTTGATCAGGTGGTTGCTGCGGTACAGCGACGCTCTCGCGACCTCCCGGGAGGCACCGTGCGCACCGGGGACGGCTCCATTAATCTGCGCTCTGTGTCCCAGGCCTATACGGGAGAGGATTTTGCCGCCTTAACCCTGCTCACGCGAGGCGACGGCACCCGTATTCGCCTGGGTGATGTGGCCACGGTAGTTGACGGGTTTGAGGATCAACCAGTACTCAGCCTGCTGAACGGGCGAAGGGCAATTACCTTTGTTGTCGATCGCGTGGGTGATCAGGACGTGCTGAAAATCACCAGTGACCTGCGTCGGTATATCGACCAGAAGCAGGCGACACTGGCCGATGGCGTATTCATTGTCGGTTGGATCGACACCAGTAAGATTCTGCGCGGGCGCATCGACCTGATGCTGCGCAATGCCTTTCAGGGTTCCGTGCTTGTGGTATTAGTGCTGGCTTTGTTCCTCAATCTCACGCTCGCCCTGTGGGTCATCATTGGTGTGCCTTTCGCGATTATGGGTACGCTGGCTACCATCTATTTTCTCGGTCTGCCCGTTTCCATCAACATAATATCTGTATTTGCGTTTATTCTGGTGCTCGGCATCCTGGTGGACGATGGGATTGTCACCGCCGAGAGTGCCTATGCCTGTCTGGAGGAAGAGCGGCAGGGCGTGAAGAGCGTGGTGAAAGGGGTGCGACGAGTTGCGACCGCGACTATTTTTGGCGCGCTCACGACCATTGTTGCCTTTGGGCCAACGTTGTTCCTGGGGGAGGGTTTCGCCCGGGTGCTGAGCCACATAGGGCCGGTGGTGATGCTGTGTATCCTGTTTTCCCTGATTGAGACCAAGCTTATTTTGCCGGCGCATCTGCGTCACGTACGCGTGGGTAAAACCACGGCGCGGGGGTGGCGGGTACCCGTGGAGAAGGTGCAAGATTTTTTCTCCTCGCATATGCAACAGTTTGCCAATGGTCCTTACAAACGTTTTCTGCAGCGCTGTCTGCATTATCGCTACACCACACTGGCAGCGTTTATAGGGGTACTGATTGTTTCGGTGGTACTGATACCCTCGGGCATTATCAGGTTAGTGTTTTTCCCCAACGTGCCCTCGGACACTATTATCGTAGCGCTGGAAATGCCCCAGGGCGCGTCCTGGCATAAAACCCACGAGTACGCGCGCCAGATAGAGGCTGCGGCCAACCGTATGAATACGCGTTACCTGGAAGTCACTGGTGAGACCACCGACGCGGTACGCAACTTGCTGGCCCTGTCCGAAAGCGATACCAGTGCGCGGATCGATATCGACCTGGTGCCGAGTGAGGAGCGCACCATCAGCTCGGTGGAGATGGCCCAGTGGTTGCGCGAGGAGATTGGTGTGCTGGAGGGGGTTCGTTCCCTGACGGTCGATTCCACGGCTGGACCTTCCCGTGTGGCGGTAGACGTGCAGCTGAGCGGCCTGGACCTGGATAACATGCGATTGGCGGCCCAGGACCTTAAACAATCATTGGCAAAGATAGAAGGTGTGCAGGATATCAGCGACACCTTTAATGCCGGTGGTCGGGAGCTCGATATCCAGGTAACGCCGGAAGGCGAGGCCCTGGGTCTGGGTACCACCGACCTGGCGCGCCAGGTCAGGCAGGCATTCTTTGGCGCCGAGGTGCAGCGCGTACAGCGCGGGCGCAATGAGGTGCGGGTATATGTGCGGCTGCCGGAACTGGCGCGTGCCCAGGTCGAAAGCCTCAACTCCCTGTGGATTCGCCTGCCAGACGGACGGAAGGTGCCGTTCTCGGTAGTTGGTGAGGCGAGGGAGCTCACCGGCGTTAGCGCGATTAACCGCATCGACCGAAAACGCGTGGTGAATGTGCGGGCGGATGTGAACAAGGCCGCCGTGGAGCCGGGTGAGGTAACCAAACTGGTGATAGAGGAAATTTTGCCGGATCTACAGGCAGAATATCCCGGCTTGCGCTACTTCCTTGATGGTGAAACCGCTGACCAGGAGAGTACCTCGCAGTCATTGCAACTTGGTTTGGTGGTCGTGTTGTTAATGATCTTTGGCGCACTGGCCATCCCGCTCAAGAGCTATATAGAGCCACTGTTGATCATGTCGGTGATTCCCTTCGGGATAATCGGGGCGATACTCGGTCACCTGATCCTGGGGGCGGACATTAGTATGCTGTCGGTTATCGGAATCCTTGGCCTGGTGGGGGTGGTGGTCAATGACAGCCTGGTGATGGTGGATTTTATCAATCACTACCAGGACGAGGGCCACGACTGGCGTGAGTCGGTCATGGAGGCCGGGCCGCGGCGTTTTCGCGCGGTGATTCTGACCTCGCTGACGACCTTCCTGGGTCTGCTGCCGATACAGCTGGAAACGTCTATCCAATCCGAATTCGTTAAACCCATGGCCATTTCCGTCGGCTTTGGCGTGCTGTTTGCCACTTTCGTGACGCTGCTATTGGTGCCGGTACTGTATTACATCGCCAAGGATATCGAGAGCCTGGCTGCCAGGGCGTGGCATAAATACCAGGCCATCTGAGCTACTCGCTTAATGTAATCGGTGTTTCTTTGTTGTAGCTTAAGGTGATGCGTAATCACGTATTGCACAAACACCCGCGGATAAGGCAAAGTCCCTCCTTTTTGTAATTCCATCCAGCGCCAGAATGATGAACGAATCCCAGATCCCCGTATTGATTGGCTGCGGCCAGCTTATCGACCGGCGCTCGCCCGAAACCGGTGGCACACCGATTGAACTGATGGCCGAAGTGGCGGCCAGTGCCGCTGACGATGCGGGACCGGGGCGGGCTTTGCTCGAGGCTCTCGATACCGTGGTAGCCCTGGGCTTAACGGTTGACGCACCCGAGGCCGGCAGCGGCGCCAACGGCATGGTGCGCAATGTGCCCCATGCGGTCTCTACCGCTCTCGATATCAGTCCCAACCGTGAGTACTACTCCCGCACGGGTGGCAACACCCCGCAGCTGCTGGTCAATCGCTTCGCCGAACACATTGCCAGGGGTGAGACCTCCGCGGTGCTGTTGGTAGGCGGTGAGGCGCTCAACACCATGCTGTCGCGGCTGAAAACGGGCCTGGATCTCGATGCCTGGATAGATAAGTCCGGCAGTGACCCTGAAATGCTGGGCGATGCGCGTGCTGCTGCAAGTGACCACGAAAATCTGTACGGCATGCAGATCCCCTCGGTCAGTTATCCGCTGTTTGAAAATGCCCTACGCGCCAAAGACGGATTGAGCCTGGAGCAACACCGGCAGAAAATGGGTGAGCTTTACCAGCGCTTCAATGCCGTGGCCGCCGACAATCCATTGGCCTGGTTCCCCACACCGAGAACTGCCGAAGAGATTGCCACGCCGGGGGAGGGCAACCGCTATGTCGGCTTTCCCTACACCAAGTACCTGAATTCGGTGATCCAGGTAAATATGGCCGCTGCGGTGATTATGACCTCGGTGGAAAAAGCGCGGGAATTGGGTGTCGCCGATGACCGCATGGTGTACCTGCACGGCTGCGGTGATGCCAACGACCTGTGGCATATCAGCGAGCGTATTAACTACCATTCCTCGCCAGCCTTGCGCACCCTCGGTGAGAAGGCGCTGGCCATGGCGGGCAAGTCGATTGCGGATATGCGCTACTTTGATATTTACAGTTGCTTCCCATCGGCTGTACAGATCGCCTGTAATGAGCTGGGTATCCCGCTGGATGATCCGCGCGGTCTCACCCTGACCGGCGGCCTGCCTTATTTCGGTGGCCCCGGCAACAACTACGCAACCCACGCAATAGCCGCCATGATGGATGCCCTGCGCAGTGACCCTGGCAGTTTTGGCCTGGTGAATGCCAATGGTTGGTTTATCACCAAGCATTCCCTGGGTATTTACTCCACCACGCCAATTGAGGGTGAGTGGCAGCGCGACAATCCGGCAGATTACCAACAGGCCCTTCTCGACCAGCCCCATCCGGCATTTACCGAAGCGCCAGACGGTCCGGCTACTATCGAAACCTATACGGTGCTACACGGTCGCGGCGGGGTAGAGCGTGCGCTGGTGATCGGCCGGCTGGAAGATGGCACCCGCTTTATTGCGGAAACGCCCGATGACGAGGAGACCCTCAGCCAGATGATGGCAAAGGAGATGATCGGCACGCCAGGGATTGTGACCGCCAACGGCGACAAGAACCTGTTTGTCCCCGACTTTCAGGCGCAGTGATTCTGCTGTCTTGACCGGCTTTAAGCGGGGGCAGCTTGCCAGTGCCTCCCGCAGCTTCATGCCGATAGTGTCCTATGGTAGGGGCGGGTTCCATTCAAACCGATACCTAAAACTTGAAATTTAAAGTTTTTATGTATTAAATGGCTGATAGAAGAAAGATAATAGCACTGGCTTCCCAGGGTCATCCCGCCACGGGCGTGTATGGGTCGTTTGTGCAGCGTACATGCAGGTGCACCGAGGTGGCATGAAGTCCAGCGGCAACAAGTTCTTTCAGCTTCTGTTCCAGGAAAACTACGATGCCCTGGTGCGTTTTATATCGTCGCGGGTAAGAGACGTAGACGAGGCACAGGACCTTGCGCAGGACGCCTTCTACAAGGTGATGAAGGTTGAGAACGCCGAAGAACTGGAGCATGCACGTGCCTATTTGTTCCAAACAGCGTCGAACCTGGCGTTAAATCGCATTCGCAAGCAGCGGCACCAGGAGGCCTATAAACGGTCCGTGGAGGATACTGTGAACCCGGAACGAGAAGGTATGATCGCCTCGCCGGAGCGCGCGGCTGTTGCCAGGCAGCAGTTACAGCAGATTGAATCGGCATTGAACGGGCTGCCCAGCAAATGCCGCCGCGCTTTTTTGCTGCACCGCATACGTCACCTCAGTTATCAGCAGATTGCTGTGGAATTGGGGGTGTCGGTCAGTACCGTGGAGAAATACATGATCCGTGCACTCGAACAGTGCCGCAAAAAGGTCCGCTGGGAAGCAAATTAGGGGTGAGGGATCTGCCTTGCCAGTTGTTATACTTCATATGACCCCGCAATCAGCTCGCACAGAACAGACACTGAAGTTTCAGAAATGAACGCCGAAGCGCATAAAGAAGCCGCCCTGCAGCAGGCCACTGAGTGGTTTGCGCGCCTGGATTCCGGTGCTGTCAATAAAGAGACGAAAGCCGATTTTTTTACCTGGCTGGATGCGGATGAGCTTCACCAACAGGCGTATATCGAGATTGAGCAGCTGTGGGGCAATCTCGAATTGGCCGAGCGCCTCCCGGTGGATGAGATGCTCAACTCGCGGGGTTGGTTTACCGGTTTTCTGGGAAGCTGGCGCGGACTGGGGTCTGTGTTTTCTATTCTTGCGCTGGTCGGCGCCGCGCTGTTGTATACCAACATGCCGGCAGAGATCAACGAAGTGCAGTACAGCACGGCAATCGGCGAACGTCGCGATTTCCTTTTGCCGGATGGTTCACTGCTGCAGTTGAACACGGACTCTGCGGTGACGGTGCGAATGGAGGAATCTCGCCGGGTGCTGACACTGCAGCACGGGGAAGCCTATTTCGATATAGCCCCAAATAGTGCTCGACCACTGACCGTGAACACCGCCGGCGGGTCTGTCCGGGTCCTCGGTACACAATTCAATATTCGCCAGATTGGTTCGAAAAGCACGGTAAGTGTTGTGGAAGGGCGTGTGGCTGTTATGACGACCGCCCACACCGGCAAGGGTGGAGAACTCGCCCCTGAACTGACGCTCGTTGCTAACCAGCAGGCGAACTTGCAGGAGGGTACACCGCCTGCCGCAGCGACCATCGAGGGTTTAAATGTCGCGGCCTGGCGCCAGGGACAGCTGATCTACGACGGTGCCACACTGGCGGACGTAGTGGTCGATTTGAATCGGTATTTCCCGGGCAGCATTTCCCTGGATGACGCCACATTGGGCGAATTGGAAATCGTTGGCGTCATCAATCTGCAAAATAAGACCTCCACCCTGGCGGCCCTGGAAGCCACGTTTCCGGTGCAGGTTGTAGCCGTCACGGAAGACCAGACCTTGATACGACCCCGAGACTGAACCCGCAGCGGATGATTGACAGCTTGCGCTTGCTTCGGTCTGTGCTTCTTTTGCTGTCGTTGATGCCCGGTATCGCGTTCGCGGACGCAGCTTCGGATCGTGATGCGGATAGCGAAAGGGCTTACCAGTTTTCGATTTCCCCCCAACCCCTGTCGCCGGCGCTGCTGGCATTCTCTCGCACGACCGGCATATCCCTGCTGGTGGCCAAAAATGAACTGGGTGATCACCAGATATCCGGGTTAGACGGAGTTATGACCGCTGAACAGGCCCTGCGGGCGCTACTGTCGGGGACTGAACTGGGTTTCAAGTTTGTTGATCACAATATGGTGTCCATTTCCCGTGCCCATGTTGAGTCCGACGCCCTGGCTGATGCCGAAGTGGATCAAAACGCAGGTGAGGCGCCACAGATTGCGACTATTGAAGAAGTGATTGTCTCCGCCAGAAAGCGGGATGAGGATCTGCAGGAAATTCCCATTCCGGTCACGGTACTCAATAGCAAGCTGATTGACGAGGCGGGGATTGAAAACCTGGGTGATATTTCACTTCGTGTGCCCGGCCTGAGTGTCTCTTACTTCAGCCTGGGTCAGCCCAGCATCCATATGCGAGGCATAGGATCCAACGACGATGGCGCCGCGCTGGATAATTCGGTCGTGTTGTTCCTGGACGACATTTACATCGGGCGCCTGACGACAATTGATATCAACGTGCTCGACCTGGAGCGCGTTGAAGTGCTGCGCGGCCCACAGGGTACCTTGTACGGGAAGAATGCCATTGGTGGTGCGGTCAATATGGTCAGCGCACTTCCCCGGGCAGAAACAGGCGCTGAAATCACTGCGGGGGTCGGGAACCTGGATGCGCACACCCTGGACGCGAAGTGGACGGGTCCATTGGGGGCGCAGAGTCTGTTGGGACGAGTTTCTTTGAGCTCGGAACGCCGTGAAGGTTGGCAAGACAATCTCGTGGTGGACACGGATAAGCAACATGACGCGAGCAATGACAGCCTGCGTGCGAAGCTGCTTTATCAACCCGGGGACGACCTCGATTGGTTTGTGGGTTACGACTACAGCAGTGTTGAACTTGATTCCAGCGGGCGAATTCCCGTCGTGGGGCGGGTGGCCATTCCGGTGTTGGGCGTGGACGCAGACGTAGATACAGATACAAGGGGAATGGCAGAGGCGAAACTACCCACTGATATCTTTGCTGAGTTGGGAGGTGACCCTCAACATGCTACCAATGGCGTGGTCGGATTTACTGATCGGCGGATCACCGGTTTGACGAATCGCGTCACCTGGTCAGGTACCACCCATCGTCTGACGTCAATCACCGGCTTTCGCGACAGCGAGTTTGAGTGGTTGGAGGATTCCATTGGATTGCCTGCGTCAGTGGTAGCGGCGCCCATTACCGACTATGTCGACGAAACGCACCGGCAGTTTTCTCAGGAATTTCGCTGGTCCTCGGATGGATATGACGGTCGAAACTACCTGCTGGGGGTGTATTACCTGCAGGAAGAAACCGATCGTAATGAGCAGTTTGGCATCAGTGATACCACCTCCAGTTCGCACCAGAAAAACACCACGCGCAGTTTCGCCATATTCGGTGAAGCGAGCTATCACGTGGGTCATGCCACCAAGTTGACCCTGGGCGGGCGCTATACGTTCGATAAAAAGGACTTGCGGCAACGCTCGGTGAATGGCGGGTCTCCTTCCATCATTCTCGAGGATTTCAGTCTGGACAGTTCTGAAAACTGGCAGGATTTTTCACCCAGTGCGGCCCTGTCATGGCACCGCAGCGACAGCGTGATGCTGTTCGCGCGTGTTGCTCGCGGTTTTAAAAACGGCGGCTTTCAGGGGGTGCCGGGCACACTGGAAACAGCGCAACGAGACATTGATCCGGAGACGGCATGGGACTATGAGCTCGGTATTAAATCGCGCTGGTACGAAGATCGTGTGCAATTCAATGTGGTGGGATTTTATACCCGCTACAAAGACCTGCAGGTGACGCAATTCAGGACTATCGATAATTTTGGCATCTTTGAAACCAGCAATGCGGGCACGGCCGATGTCCAGGGAATCGAGATAGAGTCGATCTATTACCCCAACGAGCGTTTTGAGCTCAGTGGGAGTTATGCCTGGCTGGACGCGCGCTATGACAGTTTTCAGGATGTTGAGGGGCGTGATTTTTCCGGGAATCGTCTGCGCCAGGCGCCGGAACACACGGCCAATGTTTCCGCTCGCTATTTGTGGCCATCACGGATAGGGGATATCAGTCTGCGCATGGACTACAGCTACCAGTCGAAGAGTTTTCAGGAGCCAGACAACAGCATCACCGAGTTTCCTGCCTATGACCTGCTGGATACCCGGTTGACCTATACCCCAGGAAATAAACGATGGGAGCTCTCAGTCTGGGCCAAGAACCTGCTCGATGAGGAATACATTGCCCACCTGTATCTCCTGGGCGGCAACGATTACGCGCTATTCGGCCCCCCGAGAACCTATGGGGTTAGCCTGCGTTACTCCTCACTATGAGAAGGCTAAAAAAATAGAAAATAATTTGGAGGGGTTTGCTCTCCGGGGTGTTTTACCGGTATGCAGCGGGATAACTGATCTGCCGCGCTGCCAAGTAAATCCCGACGGAGACATAATATGAAAAACACCCGCCAGAAATCCCCGCTTTATCGCGCGCTGCGCAACCTTAGCCCTGTTATCGCCATGGCCTCGGCGACGCCCGCATTGGCGCAGCTCGAGGAAGTCATTGTTACTGCCCAGCACCGTGAACAGAATATTCAGGATGTACCGATAACAGTAACCGCGCTGAGTTCGGACTTTATTGAAAAGGCGGATATTTTCGACGCCGCGTCTATCGCTGTGAATGTCCCCGGATTCTCATTTGCTGAATTTGCGCCGGGACAGGCGCTGCTAACATTTCGCGGTGTCGGCTCCGCAGATGATGGCGCCGGTCTGGACAACTCATCTGCGACCTTCCTCGACGGAGTTTATATCGGCCGCTTTGCCGGAATTAATTTTGATCTGTTTGACCTCGAACGGATCGAGGTTTTGAAGGGTCCGCAGGGTGCCTTGTTCGGGCGAAACGCAATTGGTGGCGTGATCAGTGTGGTCACGACCCGGCCTACACAAGAGTTTGGTGCTAAAGCAGGGCTGACGGTGGGTAATGAAGGAATCGTACGCTACCAGGGCTATGTGACTGGCGGTATTACCGACAACCTTTCAGGAAAGTTGGTGGTCAATCATCGGGAACATGATGGCTACACACGCAATACGCTGCTCGACATCGACGTGAATGACGAGGACCAGACTTCATTTCGTGGCCAGCTGCGCTGGGAAGGGGAAAATTCTGACTGGGTGCTTTCCGCCGATGCCATGGAAGATGAGCGTGAGGGTGTTGGCCGCTATCCCCTGGTGAATGGCAATTTCCCCTACGTGGAAACTGCCGAAAGATTGGGGGCAAACCGGGATCACACAAACGCCACACCGATAGAAGGCTTCACTGATCGCGATAATTCCGGCTTCGCTCTGCAGGGTGATATCAGCTTTGACAGCGGTACGCTGACAACGATTACCGGCGTGCGCAACGTGGAAAGTAGCTGGGAAATGCCCTCCATTGGTGCCCCGGCTGGCGGCGGCGATGATCTTGAAAATGGCATTTTCGGGGTTGATGTTATTGACGATATCGAGGAAGAAATTGATACCTTTTCCCAGGAACTGCGCTGGACATCGAGCTTGGACGGGGCATTTAACTACGTCGCCGGACTGTACTACTTTGAGGAGGAAACCGATCGCCAGGAACAGTTTCGGCTGGACAGGAACACGGTTGCAACCGGACAGGTGGTGGTAGGTAATGAGTGGACAAATACGGAAAACGAAACCACCAGTTACGCGGTGTACGCGCAGGGCTACTACGACATCAATGAGCAATGGACACTGACAGTCGGTGGGCGATATACCGAAGACGAGAGAGACTACGAGGCATCCGCGGCCAACTGTGGATTGAGCGATCAGGAAATTGCGGCGGCCGGCTTACCACTGTCCGTGTGTACGTTTACCGGACTCGATAATGACATTAATGGCAACCGTGTGGGCGGCAGTTTGAGTATCGTCGCCGAGACCTTCGTAGTCCCCGCCTCTGAAAGTTGGAATGACTTCTCTCCCATGGCTTCTATTCAGTACCGACCCCACGATGACATGATGTATTTCGCGACGGTGTCTACCGGTTATAAAGCCGGCGGATTTGCGGGATCGCAGGGTGTTGCCTCGGCGGCCGATGCACCGGTAGACCCGGAAGAGGTCATCAACTATGAATTGGGTTTCAAAGGTGACTTTTTCGAAAATCAGCTGAGGCTGAATACTACCGTGTTCTACATGGATTACACCGATTTGCAGATCGTGCGTTTTGGGCCGGTGCCCGGCAGTGAATTCGGTACTTTCCAGACAACAAACATCGGTCAGGCCGATATTTATGGCCTGGAAATGGATTTTGTCTGGCAGATCAGCGACCAGTTCCAGGTATCTGGAAACTTCGCCTACCTGGATACCGACACCGATGATCTCGTAATCCCAGCTGTGGGCGACTTTTCCGGCAGCGAATTACGGCAGGCACCTGAATACACCTACAGCATTGTGGCTGAATACACGATCCCTACCGACATTGGCTACTTTGATTTGAGGGGGCAGCTAATCGGTTCCGACGATCAGCATTTCGATTTTGCCACACAGGATGAAACAGTCTCCGAGTCCCACGAGGAACTGGACCTGAGCGCTGCCTGGACGTCTAACGATGATAAATACAAACTGTCTCTGTGGGTGAAAAATGTCACGGACGAAGCTTACGCCCAGCATGTATATCGCATTGGCCCCGGCAGTATTGCGGCCTGGAACGCGCCCCGCACCTACGGATTGACGGGCACCTGGCAGTACTGAGTTCAGACTGGAAGGGGAACAGCAAGAGCTGTTCAGTGGTAAAGCCGGAGGCGCACGTTTGTCTCCGGCTTTTTTTTGCTGAAGCTAGACGGGGAATCCGATGAAACTATCTGCATTACTTTGCCCGGTGCTATTGCCATTGCTGATCGCTTGCAATGCCCAGTCCACAGCGGACGTACCCGATTCCGCCGAACCGGGAACGGTGACCATTTATCGCAATTCGTACGGCACGCCGCAGGTGTTTGCCGACAGCAATGAAGGCGTGTATTTCGGTTATGGCTACGCAGTGGCCACTGATCGCCTGTTTCAAATGGAGATGCTGAAGCGCACGACACAGGGGCGTGTGGCCGAGGTGTTGGGTCCAGATTTTGCCGATCTCGATGTCCACCTGCGCACCGGCTACGATCACCCCAGCGTTGCGCGGCAGGTCGAGAATTTGCCGTCGGAACAAAGGGAGATATTGGCGGCCTATGCCGAGGGTTTCAATACGCGTATAGCAGAGGTGCTCGCGGAGAAAGATACATTGCTTCCCGCGGAATTTGGTGACCACGGGTTTTTACCCCTGCAATGGAGCGCCTACGATGTCGCGATGACGTTTGTCGGTTCCATTGCCCATCGCTACGCAGATTTTAATTCCGAGCGCGATAACCTCGCCTTGCTTCAACACCTGGAAGAGCGACACGGTAAAGCCAGCGCCTGGCGAATATTCAACGCCAGTAAATGGTTGCTCGATGATAATTCACCCACCACGGTACCGCGAAGGGGTAGCGAGGATGCCATTCCTGCGCCCACGCGACCCGCTTATCTGGATCAACTGGCACGCGGTGCAGGGAACCAGCGGGTGGCATTGACACCGGCCGGCAGGTTTGACGGCATAACCGACAATGACGCACTGCGGTCACAGGCCAGGACCCAAATCGCCGAGCATGGTTTCAGTCATAACCCGGAGTTCTCCGGGGCCAGTAACTACTGGGCTGTCAGAAACCTCGAGGATGCTGCGGCGGCACTGGTTAACGGACCACAGTTTGGCTTTAGTGTGCCCAGTTATGTCTATGGCATCGGTCTGCACGGCGGTGACTTCGACGTGGTGGGCAACACGCTCCTGGCGCTGCCCGGCTTGCTTTTTGCGCACAATAATCACCTGGCGTGGGGCAGCACCGCGGGCATCAGTGACCAGACCGACGAGTACCTGCTCACGCTGAACCCTGACAATACTGAACAATACCGTCACCAGAATGATTGGCGGGAGTTTGAGCGCTGGACAGAAACCATTTACGTCAAGGGTGGTGAGCCGATCACCGCGACCGCGCGGCGCTCGGTGCACGGCATGGTACAGGTCTATCAGCCTGATGAGGGTATTGCCTGGGTTCGAGCCAGGAGTTGGGAAGGGGGGGAACTCGATACGCTCATGGCCTGGGTGTTCCTGGCGACTGATCACACTCTGGATGCAGCCCATCAACGCATCGGATCAATGACGACCAATATCAATATGTACACCATGGATCGTGCCGGGAATCTTGGCTATGTGCACAGTGGGCGATATCCGGCGCGGGCACGCGAGCATGACCCGCGCTTGCCCGCATCCGGGGATGGCCCGTGGGATTGGCAGGGTTTGCGTCCATACGCTGATAATCCAACGGTGCGTAACCCCGAGCAGGGATACATCGCCAATTGGAATAATCGCCCGTCGCAGGACTGGATCAGTTCTGACCTGTGGACCTATACCTGGAGCCGGGGGGACCGGGCCAAGTTGATATTCGATCCGCTTGATCGTAGCCCGGGCGTGGGTAAGGCTGAACTCAGCGTGGCCGAGGTTCGGGACTTGAATGCCCAAATCACCTTCGCGGACGTGAATGCGCCATTTATGTTGCCGGTACTGTTTGCAGCGTTTGACGCTGAGGATATCGATGCAAGCGTGGGTGCTGCCCTGGACACATTGCGCGCCTGGGACGGGCAGTGGACTGTGGATGCCAGCGGCCACTACGGCGCCATGCCCGCGTTGATGGAAAGTTGGCTGAGTACGCTGTTGGTCAGTGTATTCAAGGATGATATTGGCGAAGAGTTTTTCCACCTCTATGCCGCCACCCAGTATCCGAGCGGCCCACTGGGTCCTTCCATGTTTACCCCACCCGGTATAAAAGCGCTGTTGCGCAACCTGGATCGTCAGGCTGTCGGCGACTGGGGCGACACTGACTACGACTTCTTCAACTCAGTTGATCCTGATGAAGTGATTCGAAGCAGTTTTATAGCCGGTCTGCAGGCACTGGCAGCCGAGCAGGGTGACGAGATTGAGGCGTGGAAAATCAGGTCGGAACCCATGCAGTGGACGCCCTATAATTTTCGCGGTGTCCCGCAGGCACGCGAATCGGCGATATACACCTTGCCCAGTTACATGAACCGCGGCAGTGAAAACAATTTGTTTGTCGCCACTGGCGAGGGGATCGAGGCCAGGGATGTAGTGCCACCGGGACAGAGTGGTTTTCAGCCGCCGTCGGGAGTGACCGAGCCGCACGCTGATGACCAGATGCAGCTTTACGCTGATTTTGGTTACAAAACGATTCCCTTTGAGCGGGATGAGGTGCGTTCGGCCGCGGTCACGACTAAGGTGCTGCAGGGGCCGGGTGCGCGATAACCTCTAGCTGTCCGAGAGACTCTCCATTTTGTACTACTAGGCTGCGGCGGATGAATCTGTCGCGGCCGCCGATTCTTCCTGGCGGCCCTGGGTCAGGCAGGTCAGTTCAAAGTCATCCATCTGGGGTTCCTTCAGTTCCTGTTCCCAGCGCTCGAAGGTGTAGGGCCACAGGATGGGGTCGCCGTCCTTGTCCAGGTACCAACTGTTGCAGCCGCCTACCCACACGGTGCGCGCCAATCCTTCTTTCATATAGGCAGCAAAGCGCTCGACAGCTGACTCCTTGACCTCAATGGCATCGAACTCGCACTGACGCCAGCGCTCCATGATCTTGAGGATGTAGCGGGTTTGCACTTCACTCATCTCGATAACCGAAAAGTTACCGATGGGCGCGTTGGGACCGAGCATCAGGAAGTTATTCGGAAAACCCCGTATGCACAATGAACGATAGGTTCGAATCTTGTTCTCCCAGACCGCATCGATGTCCAGCCCATCGCGTCCCTTGAGATTCATCGGGCGCATGTAGGCGGTAGGATTGAAGCCGGTAGACAGAATGATCACGTCGGCGTCTACCTGGTGCCCGCAGGGTGTTTGAATACCATGGGTATTAAATTCAGCGATGCCGTCCGTCACCACGTCGACATTGTCGCGCTGTAGTGTGGGGATGAAGGTGTTACTGATAACCAGGCGCTTGCAACCCACCGCGAAGTCGGGGGTGATTTTGCTGCTCAGCACGGGATCCTTCACGGCAAACTTCATGTATTGCTTACAGATAAAAGTGAGCAGGGCATTCTGCACTTTGTGGCCTGTGACGGCCTTGGTGACCAGGTGGCTCAGGCCCCAACGGTAGAGCTGGCGTAATCGGCGCACCCGGTTGGGGTTTTTGCGCCACCGAGCTTTGGACTTGTCGCTGAATTCCTTGTTACCCATCGGCAGTACCCACTGGGGTGAGCGCTGAAAAACAGCCAGTCGGTCGACGACTTTTGCTATCTCCGGTATCACCTGTGCCGCCGTTGAGCCGGTGCCGATGATGGCCACCTTTTTGCCGGTCAAATCCACGCTGTGGTCCCACTCGGCGGTATGGAATATAGGACCTGCAAATTTTTGCATACCAGTAAATTCAGGCTTTACAGGATGGTGAAGAATGCCGGTGGCATTGATCACAAAGTCGGCCGATAGCGTGCGTCCCTTGCTGGTTTGTACCGTCCAACGGCCTTCGTGGTACTCACAACTGGTGACAGCCTCGTTGAAATCGATGCTGTTGATCACCCCGTACTTGCGCGCAACGCGTTCAAAGTAGGCCTGGATTTCGTGACCGTGGGCGTAGCGATGACTCCACTCCGGATTGGGCTCGAAGGAATAGGTGTACATGTGAGCGGGTACGTCGCAGGCCACACCGGGGTAGGTATTCTCTCGCCAGGTGCCCCCCAGGCGATCGGTTTTCTCCAGGATGGTCAGGTCGCTGATGCCCGCCTCGCGCAGCTTGATGGTGAGCAGAATGCCGGTCATTCCTGCGCCGATGATTACCACGGATGGGTTTCTTAACTGCTCTGGGGTCATACACTCACTCGCTAAAACGGGCGGCCTGGCCCGAGTGGCCAGTAACCGTGCCCAGAACATAATAAAAATTGCCGTTAAACACTATGCCTTTTTGTGGGTCTCAGAGCTCATGTCCGTCTTCGACAAAGCTGGTATCGGCGCGACGGAAAACGCTCCAATCACGAATTAGGCGAGAGGTGTTCCCGCTCGCGATAGAGCAGGGCGGCTCCACGTCGCGCCACTTGATCGGCGGTGATTACCCGGATCGGGATGCCGGACATATAATCCTCCATGTCTGTTTTGGCACAGAAACGTGCACAGAGCTCACTGTTTTCCATCAGCGGTAGTATGCGCTTCACAATCCCACCACCGAGATACACGCCCCCTACCGCACCGTGGCAAAGTGCAACATCGCCGGCGACACTGCCCAGTATGGACAGAAAAGTCTGTACGGTGTGAGTTTCCGAGGATTCCCCTGCCAGCGCCGCGTCGGTAATTTCGGCAGGCCCCAGACCGGCCGTGCCGCTACCGGTCTCCGCCACCAGGAAATCATGGATACGGCACAGGCCCTGGCCGGATAGCAGCAACTCGGTAAACACGTGTTCGTGATCGGCCGCCAGGTAGTCACGCAGTTTTCCTTCCAGCGTGTTACTTGGAGCATACGTCATATGACCACCTTCGCAGGCAATTGTGAAAGTGCCGCCAGCCTGCCTCAGGGTCATGGCAACGCCCAAACCCGTGCCGGGGCCGATCACCGTAATGGGGCCGTCGGGTTGCATGCCAGGGTGCGTGAGTCCATGGCTGCCGGCTTCCGGAAGCTCCGGTGCCATTCGCGCCAGGGCCATGAAATCATTGACGAACAAGATGTCCTCAAGGCCGAACTGCGCTTCCAGGGCGCTGGCATCCAGTCGCCATCCGAGGTTGGTGAGCAGGCCCCGACGGCCGTCGTTGGGGCCCGCAGTCGCGAAGCAAGCCCGTCGCGGCGCGTCATCACCGAGCTCGTTGAGGTACATCGCGAGTAAGTCGCCAAAGCTGGCCAGGTTGCTGTTGCTGAAGACTTTACTGTCACTCAGCCGTATCTCGCCGGCGGAAAAATCCGCCACCGAGAACCGACCATTGGTACCGCCCACGTCGGCGACAATAATCGAATCCTGCATGTTATTGGTCGTGTCACTACTCATGATAAGTCTGTTTTCCAGGGGCCGCTGAGCGGGGACTCATTGTGAAGAGGATCGCGCATCTTGTCTATTTCCTGACTTCACACACTCACGGTATGACTTTCGTCCGACGGTTTACTTGAAAGGGCTATGGTTGCCGGCCTTATATCGCAGACTCGCCCATCTGTTGCCGGGCGGTTATTATGGCGGCTGTCTAACGGCCTGTGATGTGGAGATAATAATGATTACCCAAGAGACTTTGACTCTAGCGTGGCTGCGCCTGATTGCTCGTGCGCTGCTGCCCGTGCTGCTCGTCGCCGCGCCTGTAGCTGCTGCGGAGAAACCCAACATCCTCGTAATCTGGGGCGATGACATCGGCTGGTCGAATATCAGTGCTTACCACCGTGGCATGTTGGGTAGCCGCACGCCGAATATTGATCGCATTGCCAATGAGGGTGCGTTGTTCACCGACTACTACGGAGAGCAAAGCTGTACCGCTGGACGCTCGGCTTTTATCACCGGCCAACACCCCTTGCGCACAGGCT
Organism: Halieaceae bacterium; assembly: GCA_963669435.1. Classification (GTDB taxonomy): domain Bacteria; phylum Pseudomonadota; class Gammaproteobacteria; order Pseudomonadales; family Halieaceae; genus CALJFL01. The sequence goes on along the minus strand of OY770025.1, from coordinate 4,738,726 downwards.
TATTGAAAGTTGGACTGCCCGGCGCGGACATCGGCTTACAACCCGAAGACCCAACCATTGCGGAACTCCTCAAACCCCACGGCTATGCCACTGGCCAGTTCGGCAAGAATCACCTGGGGGACAAAGACGAGTTCCTGCCCAGCAACCATGGCTTTGACGAGTTTTTTGGCAACCTTTACCACCTGAATGCCGAGGAGGAACCGGAAACCTATTTTTATCCCAAGGACCCGGCCTTCCGCGAACGCTTTGCCCCGCGCGGCGTGATTCGCTCCTATGCAGACGGCACGATAGAGGATACCGGTCCGTTGACCCGTAAGCGTATGGAGACCGCAGACGAGGAATTCACCGACGCGGCGCTCAAGTTTATCGACAAGGCTCACAGCCAGGACAAGCCATTTTTCGTTTGGCTGAATACCACGCGCATGCACGTGTGGACGCGGCTGGCGCCCAAGTGGCAGGGCAGTTCGGGTTACGGGCTGTATGCCGATGGCATGATGGAGCATGACCACCACGTGGGTCGTGTGTTGGATAAACTCGAGGAACTGGGGATCGCCGATAACACCATTGTTGTTTACTCCACCGACAATGGCTCGCAGACCAACACTTACCCCGACGGGGGTGCTGAACCCTTCCGTGGGGAAAAAGGCTCAACCTGGGAAGGGGGGTTCCGTGTGCCCGCACTGATCAGGTGGCCCGGTGTGGTAGCGCCCGGTTCTGTGATCAATGGCATCATGTCCCACCAGGATTGGCTACCGACCTTTCTCGCCGCCGCGGGTGAGCCCGACATAGGCAGCAAGCTTCGCCAGGGTCACCGCGCGGGCGACAAAACCTTCAAGGTGTACCTCGACGGCTTTGATCAGCGCACGCTGTTGGCGGGTGAGGGCCCCAGCCAGCGCCAGAACGTGTACTACTTTGACGACAATGCCAATTTCAATGCCATCCGCTGGAATGACTGGAAGGTGTATTTCGGGTTCCAGATGGATGGCTGGGGCGGCCCGCGGGAAGCGCTGAATTTTCCCCGTGTCGTCAATCTGCGTACTGATCCCTACGAGACGTCCCTGGATTCTGATATGTACACGCGTTTCTTCGCCGACCAGATGTGGCTGTTTGTCCCGACCCAGCAACAGGTCGGCAAGTGGCTGATGACATTCAGGGAATTTCCGCCGCGCCAGCCGACCGCGAGCTTTACCATCGACAAGATGATGCAGCAGATGCAACAAATGCTGCAGATGCGCTCGATGGCAAATCAGCAGGGCCGGCGCCCGCCGCCATAGTGAGCTGAAAAGAGCGGACGACTCCGTCCGCCTCTATTGAAGCCTCCGTTCGTCGCAGTAATCACTCGGTTTACCGCAATATTCGTCGTACGGTAATTGCCTGTTGCCCGCGGCTGGCCTAGGCTCAGGAATCATCGGAGCGTAGGGAGCGGCGGCATGGTTACTTTTACCTTAAATGGCAAGAACTGGAAGTACGACGGTGACCCCAACGAGCCGCTGCTTTGGGTGGTGCGCGAAGCCGCGCAGCTCAAGGGCACCAAGTTTGGCTGTGGCGCTGGCCTGTGTGGCGCCTGCACCGTGCACGTCGAGGGTCGCGCCCAGCGCTCCTGCATCACCCCCGTGAGAGCTGTGGATGGAAAATCTGTCACTACTATCGAGGGTCTGGCCGATGGTGTGGCCGAAGGTAGCTTGCACCCGGTACAACAGGCCTGGATTGAAGAAGATGTCCCCCAATGCGGCTACTGTCAGGTCGGGCAAATCATGGCCGCCGCTGATCTGCTAAAGCGCATCCCCCAACCCACCGATGACGATATAGAGCGCGAGCAAACCAATCTCTGCCGTTGCGGTACCTATACACGTATCCGCAAGGCTATTCACCGGGCTGCCGAGATCAACAAATCGGGCGTGGCTTACTACGAGCCCGCCGAGGGTGAGGGAGAGTCAGCATGAAAGCGCAGGTCTTGAAAAGGCTGGGCATGAATCTCTCTCGTCGCGGTTTCCTGCAATGTGGTGCCACCGTAGGCGGTGGCCTGTTGATGGGTGTGAGCATCAACGCATTGAGCGAGCGCCAGGTGGAAGCTACCGGGGTGGTTAACGAGTCCGGCATTGGTTTCTTTGTACGTATTGAAAAAGACGGCAGCGTGATTATCGGTTCACCGCAACCGGAAATGGGGCAGGGGGTAAAAACCTCGCTACCCATGTTGATCGCCGAAGAACTGGACGTTGACTGGGACAATGTTCAAGTTGAACAAATGCCCCTGGGCCTCACCCGGGATGCCGAAGGCAACATGGCCTGGCTGCACGTGGGGCAGGGCGCTGGTGGCAGTACCAGTGTTTCAGGCAACTGGCTGCCCCTGCGGGAAGCAGGTGCCACAGCCCGTTTGCAATTAATGCAGGCCGCGGCAGATCGATGGCAACTGCCCCTGGCTGAGCTGAGCACCGAACCCGGTGTTGTTGTTCATGCTGGTACCGGTAAGCGCATGCCCTACAGCGAACTGGCGGCCGCGGCGGCCGTATTGCCACTACCGGAGGCTGCCCCTGCACTCAAAGACCAGTCTGAATTCCGCATTATCGGCAAGCCCGCCAGGGTGGTGGACGCCAAGGACATCGTCACCGGCAAGGCAAAGTACGGTATCGACGCAGATCTACCCGGACAAGTCTACGCGGTGATGGAGCGTTGCCCCTGGCATGATGGCACCGTGCGCTCACTGGATGACACCGCCGCGCGCAAGATCGATGGGGTGATTGATGTTATTGCCCTTGACGGGCCCAAGCCCGGCGAACCTTACACGATGCTCGCCAGTGGCGTCGCCGTGGTGGCAACCTCCACCTGGGCGGCGATACAGGGTCGGCGTGCGCTGGAAATCAGCTGGGACAAGGGACCCCACGCCACCGAATCCACCGCGAGCCTGCGCAAACAGATGCGCGATGCCATGGCTACCACCGGGCAGATCGTGATGAGCGACGGCGATGTGGTGGCCGCCATGGATAACGCTGCAGAGACGGTGCAGGCCGAGTACTTTGTGCCTTACGCAGCCCACGCTTCCATGGAGCCTCAATGCTGTGTGGTGCATGTGCGCGAAGACGGAGCCGACGTGATCGGCCCGATCCAGATGCCCAGTGGCGCCTCGCGCATGGTGAACAAGCTGACCGGCCTGGACCGTTTGTCGATTAATGTGGAGATGACGCGCCTGGGCGGTGGCTTTGGTCGCCGCCTCACTGTCGACTATGTCGCCGAGGCCACGCTGATTTCCATGGCGGTAAAGAAACCGGTGAAACTGCAGTGGAGCCGCGAAGACGATATGCAACACGACTTTTACCGTCCCTGTGGCTTACACCAGATGCGTGCAGGGCTGGATGCCGATAACAGAATAGTTGCCTGGCAGCAGCGCCTGGCGTCGCCCTCTAAGTACTACAGGCGCTCCAATGTGGCCGAGGAAGACATGTGGAAGCCGGAACTGTATTCCGATGACTTTCCGCGTCAGTTGGTCCCCGATATGCAGCTTGAGTATTTCAGCATGCAGTCCGGTGTACCACGCGGTTCCTGGCGAGCACCCGCGCATACGGCAAACGCCTTTGTAGTGCAAAGCTTTATCGATGAACTCGCGGTGCGCAGCGGTGTGGATCCGCTTGAATACCAGTTGCAGTTGCTGGGCGAGGCCAAAGAATATCCCTACTCAAACCACGGCGGCCCGATGATTGATAGCGGCCGCCTGGCCGGCGTGCTTAAACGCGCTGCCAAAGAGGCGGGCTGGGGCGACAAGCTACCCAGCGGCTGGGGCCGGGGAATTGCCGGTCATTTCACCTTCGGCGGCTACGCGGCGTTTGTCATCGACGTGAGCGTAGACGAGGGTGGCCTGCGGGTGCAGCGCGTGGTCGGTGCGGTAGATTGTGGCCTGGCGGTGAACCCGAATCACGTGGTCGCACAAATGGAGAGCGGTGTTCACGACGGTTTGAGCACCGCCCTGCGCTTGGAGATTACCCTGGAAGATGGCCGCATTCAGCAAAGCAACTTCCACGACTACCCGCTGGCCAGCATGGCGGACGCTCCGCGCGAAGTGGATATCCACATTATCGATAGCCCACACCCGCCCAGCGGTATGGGGGAACCGCCGATATCGCCGATCGCGCCGGCGCTGACTAACGCTATATTTGCGGCGACGGGTAAGCGGATACGCGAGTTGCCGATTGGGAAGCAGGTTTAGCGAAAGTGCTGTAGGTTGGCGACGGCGGCTTGTAGCAGCGGCCCGCAGTCAGCGGAGAAAAATTCAGCGGCCATACTGTCCGCTCGCGTGGCTCCTGGGTTGATGATGGCGATGGGTTTGTTTTGTTCTGCCGCGCGGCGGCAGAAACGAAAGCCCGAATAGACCTGCAGTGAGCTGCCCACGACCAGCAGTGCCTGTGCATTGTCGATAGCGTCAGTGCATTTCGTTACCCGGTCCCTGGGTACGGTGCCGCCAAAAAACACCACGTCTGGCATCAGGGTGCCGCCACATTCGTCACATGATGGTGTGCAAAAGTTGTCGACGACGGCATCCGGCACATCCGCGTCGCCATCAGGCAACATGCCTGACAGCTCACCGTGGAAATTGGGGTTGTCTCGTTCCAGCTGTTGTTGCAGCTGTTCACGCTGGTAACTGGCGTGGCAGTCCAGGCACACCACTTTATCCAGGCGGCCATGCAAATCTACCACCTGCCTGCTCCCCGCGCGCTGATGCAGGCGATCAACGTTTTGCGTAATCAATAGCTGCACAGGTTCCACCTGTTCCAGGCGGGCGAGTGCCAGGTGTGCCGCGTTGGGTCGCGCGCTGGACACTGCCGGCCAACCGCGCATGGAGCGCGCCCAGTAGCGTTGCCGACGCTGTGCATTGCCAATGAACTCCTGGTGCTTGATCGGCTCGCTGGCTTTCCATTGACCGTTGGCATCGCGATAGGTTGGAATACCTGAGCCGTGACTGACCCCGGCACCGGTCAGTACAACCAGCCGCGGGTGTTTACGAATAAAGCGGGTCAGGCCCACTACCTGGGTATCGAAGTCAGTCACCGGATTGGATTACATCAGGTTGCGCAGTTTAAGTTCATCGGGGTAGGGCGCCATGAACACCTGCCGGTCGATGTAGGAATTAGGGCTGTTGGCAAAGTGATGTTTTAGTAGCGTGATGGGCGCTACCAATGGGATGTACCCGAGTCGGTATTGCTCGATGAGTTCTGCCAGTCGCTGTCTTTCTTCGGACGGTACGGTTTTCTTCAAGTAACCGGAAAGGTGCATCAGGACATTGGTGTGGCTGCGCCGATTGGCTGTATGAGTCAGCGCCGCCATCAGGCTTGCTATGAATTCGTCGGCCAGCGCTGCCAGCGGATGATTGCCTGCGTCGGCTAACAACCGGCCGATGGTTTTGTAGCTCGGTAAATGGTGAGCCATCACCAGGTACTTGTAGCGACTATAAAATTCAATCAGGCGATGTGCGCTCAGTCCCTCTGCCAACAAAGCTTTCCAGTCGTGATAGGTGTATGCGCGGGTAACGAAGCTTTCACGCAGTGCGGGGTCGTTCAGACGGCCGTCGTCTTCGAGTGGCAGCAACGGGTCGGCCTGCCCTAATGCACGCGCGAACACACCCCGTTGGTCGGCGGCCACACTGTTGCCCTTTTCGGTGAAGCGCTTCACGCGTTCGTAGCCGCAACTGGGGCTGCCCTTGACCAGAATGTAGGCACACAGTTCCGGCGCCTTCTCGAGCACCGTACTGGCGAACCGGGTCAGTGGTTCGGTGTAGTCATGGGTGTGGGTGGCGACGTCCAGGACACGGATCGCATTCTCGCTGCCGACCAGGTGAATAGGAGGCCGCGGTACGCCCAGGCCGATGCCCATCTCCGGGCAGAATGCGCGTAACTGGAAGGACTGGGCGATGTCGCGTATATGCTGGTTAGCCCGCTTGGTTTCACCGTTGTAGCGCACCGCGTTGCCCGCGAGGCAGGAGCCAATACCCATGACCGGGGCATCGGTTGGCGGTGTGCCATAGGGATTGCTCATTAACCGTAAACTCCGCTAACGCCCTCTCAAGTTACCTTGACTCGGGCATGCCTGCAATATACCCATTACGTCCAGCGGTTGGCATCGGATGTGCTGCATGCTGCCTAGGCGGAATTTGTTAACGCATGATTAATCCATGTGCGCGGTTATCCCGTATATCCATCAAACTAACAGGAGTGCGTAATGGAATCAGTGCTGGCCGAGAACACCCTTAACTTTCCTCTGCAATTGTCCGAGGAGGCATCATTGGTGCGTAACCGGTTATTGTCCCTTGGTCTGGAAACGCCGGTGATCTATACAGGTCTGGATCGTGATGAAAAGTACGCGCGGATTCGCGACTCCTTCAAAGACATCTGCGAGACCCTGGGCCTGGACCTGCGGGATGATAGTTTGAGCGAGACCCCGCATCGTGTGGCCAAGATGTATGTCGACGAAGTGTTTTCCGGTCTGGACTATGCGAACTTCCCCAAGATCTCCGTCATAGAGAACAAGATGCAGGTCGAGGAAATGGTGTGTGTAGATAGCATTGACCTGGTCGGCACTTGCGAACACCACTTCGTTACGATCGATGGTGCGGCTCGGGTTGCCTATATCCCCAGGGGCAAGCTGATCGGCCTGTCGAAAATTAATCGCATCGTGCGTTTCTTTGCCCAGCGCCCACAGGTGCAGGAACGCCTTACCCAGCAGGTGATGGTGGCGCTGCAGGCACTGCTTGAAACCGACGATGTTGCGGTTACCGTTAACGCGGTACATTACTGTGTGAAATCCAGGGGTGTAATGGATAGCAATTCCTCTACCCGTACCACAGCGCTGGGCGGTGCATTCAAAAGCGATTCCAGTACCCGCGCAGAATTCCTGAACTGATCTCCCGCCAGGGAAGCTTGCGCTGCCGGCCGCTTCGCGTGGTCCGCGCAAGCGTGCCCCAACCAACGTGGCCCGACCAAGTGTGGCCCAGGCAGCGTGCCCCGACCAACCGTGGCCCGACCAAGTGTGGCCCGACCAAGTGTGGCCCAGGCAAGCGTGCCCCGACCAACGTGGCCCGACCAAGTGTGGCCCAACCAAGCGTGGCCCGACTATCACAACCCGGCTATTGCCGATTACCCTTAAAGGGCACACATATGGCCATAAGCGTACCTCTGCTCGTGTGCTAGACTCGATAACTCCAGTCCCGGAAAATTAGTATCACGCAGTTGTCTAGCATGACAGTGGTGTAAGCATTGCGGTAACACCTGGCACGGAGGCTTCTTATGAGCGAGCAATTCAAGGATCAGGGTGGTGTAGCCACCATGGATCCATCCCCGTTAAAGCGTTGGGTAACCTCGAGGCTTATGACCCATCTGTTCAGTCCGTCCCGGGTCGAGAAGCAGCATGAAAAAGTGGAGAGTCAGCGGCTCAAGGAGGGTGCACCCCACAAGGTAGAGTACTTTCACCAGGTCGATGATGGCTACAGTTACCTGGCTGCACAGGTGCTGGCCAAGTTTCTCTCGCGCTACGACGTAGAATTGGATTGCCATCTGGTGTCCGCACCGGCGGGGAAGAATGTGGCCGAACCGGAGTTGTTATCACGCTTGTCGCGCTATGACTCACATTGCGTGTCCAGTGGCTACGGCCTTGATTTTCCCGCCCATGAGCACGAACTGAATGAAGCATTGGTGGCCCAGGCTACCGCGATACTGGCCGCACAGGATGCTGCTGGATTTAGCGCAAATGCAGCGCGCGTCGGACACGCCCTGTGGCGTGACGATGCTGAGGCCCTCGCGTCGCTGGCCGAGGAAATCGGTACAGTAAGCGTTGAGGAGGCAGAACAGAAAGTGGCAGCTGGTACCGAGCGGCGCCAGCAGCTGCAACACTACTCCGGTGCCATGTTTTACTACGGCGGTGAGTGGTACTGGGGCGTTGACCGGCTTTATCATTTGGAGCATCGCCTTACTGCACTCGGCGCAGACCGGCAGGCCACCACCAACACGCTGATTCCTCGCCCGGGTCTCAGCGTGGGTGACGACAAAGACGACGGCCGCCTGACCCTTGAGGTGTATGCATCGCTGCGCAGCCCTTACACCTCGATTATTTTCGACCGCGCGGTGAAACTGGCACGGGATGCCGGTGTGACTCTGGCGATGCGTCCCGTCTTACCGATGGTGATGCGCGGGGTGCCGGCCACCCGGCAAAAAGGCATGTATATCTTTATGGATACCGCCAGGGAGGCCCAGGCGGCCGGCGTTCCCTATGGCAAGTTTTATGACCCGATTGGCAATCCCGCTCGGCGTTGTTACTCCTTGTATGATTGGGCCGATAGGCAGGGCAAGGGTGTGGAGTTGATCTCGACCTTTCTCAGTCATGCGTTTGCGCAGGGTACCAACACCAACAATGACCGTGGACTGCAAAAGGTAGTCGAGCAAGCCGGATTGGATTGGGAGCAGGCCAGCAAGATTCTCGGCAATGGGGATTGGGAGCCTGCACTGGAGGATAACCGGCTTGCCATGTACGACGCGGGCCTCTGGGGAGTGCCCAGTTTTCGCTTGCTCGATGAAGATGGGGAGGCGCTGTTGTCCCTGTGGGGTCAGGATCGGTTGTGGGTCATCGCCCAGGAGATCAAACGACAGGTTGCTGCGCGCAGGGCGCCTGTCACTGATGCGCTACAGGTCAATTTCGAGTAAGCCGTTTTCCTCTGTAGCCCGGGATTGGCAGAGGATCATACTGTCCTCACGCTGGGCCTTGGACAATACGTAGTCCCGGTGTTCGACCTCGCCAGACAATACACCGCACTTGCACACGCCGCAGATACCGTCGCTGCACTTCACATCGACATGAATACCTGCTGCCAGCAATGCGTCAGTAGCCGCCTGGTCGGCTTTGACTTCGATTTCCCGATCAGAGCGCGCTAATTTCAGGGTGAAGTCATAGTTCTCGTAGTCCGGTGCTTCCGGCACGCTGAAATATTCCAGGTGCAGTGCTTCTTCGGGCCATTCCCTGCCTGCCCCGGCATCCATGACCGCGCTCATGAATCGATCCGGGCCACAGGTGTACAGGTGATAACCGCCTGTATAGGCGGGGATGATCGCGTCGAGGTCGGCACGGTTGCCTTCATCAGAAAAGTGTTCGGTTACCCGATCGCGCCAGGGTACCGCTGCCAGGTCATCGAGGAATCCCGCCTGGTCCCGGCGGCTGCAGCAGTAGTGCAACTCGAAGTCGGCGCTCAATGCATGAAGCCGGTGGGCCATGGCAATCATGGGGGTGATGCCGATTCCGCCCCCGAACAGATACGTCTTGCTTGCTGATTCATCCAACGGGAAGTGGTTGATTGGCCGCGAGATAAATACCTTGCGCCCGGGCTGGAATATTTTGTGTAGCAGGCTGGAACCGCCGCGGCCCTCATCCTCGCGCAGTACGCCAATCTGGTACTTGCTGCGATCAGCCGGGTCACCAGACAGCTGTACTGGCGGAAAAACTCCGGTGCTACCACCACGTCGAGGTGCGCGCCCGCCTCAAAGGGCGGCAGTTCTCCATCGTCCAGTGGGGTGAATTCGTATTTGGATACCGTATCTGACATGGCCTCCACTTTTGCGACATTGACGCGAATCACCGGTGCCGGGCCTTCAACCTCGCGATACTTGTGTTCGAGACTCTCGGTGTCTCCCTGTTCTATTTTGGCCTTGTACTGCGCCGGTGTAAGCATCGCCTTATAGGCCTGGATACCGGCCTCCCGGTCCATGGGGAAAGGAAAGGGGTGGGGGTGTGGCGCAAGGTTTGCCGGGTACACGGCCAGAGTCTGGTCTTCGGGTTTCAGGTCGAGTTCGGTCTGCAGTTCGCGGTAGCTGCTGCCGTGGGGTGACAGGGTGTATGGCCCCTCGTCGATCATCTCCAGGTCCCACCACCATTTTTTAACCGGGTTGATACTGCCGTGGCCCAGTTTATCGTCGAGTTTTGCCAGCGCCCGGGCCGCGCCTGGCATGTGGGTGGCAGCCCAGCGGAAGGGCGCTTCGGCAAACAGACCCTCCAGGTTCCAGGGGCAGGTTTTCATGCAGCGCCCACACATCGCGCCGGCGGCCTGAGTGAGTCGATACTGGGTACAACGCTGGCTGTCGGACTTCCAGATTTCGTAGCCATTGAACATGGTTTTCGGCCCGGCGGTGATGGCGCCCGAAGGGCACTCCCGCGCGCACTTGTTGCAGTTGTTACAAAAGTTTTGCAGGCCAAAGTCGATGGGTTTGTCGTGCGTCAGGGGCATGTTGGTGGTGATCACGCCTGACTTCAAGCGTGGCCCCAAAAACGGGTTGAGTATGACCTCGCCAATACGGCTGACTTCGCCCAGCCCGGACAGCAACAGCAGTGGGGGTTGTAGCACCTCTCCATCCATGACCGTGTGCGAACGCGCACCGTATCCGAGGTTGCGAATCTGTTCCGCCAGCACGCCGCCCAACAGTGAGAAGCGCAGATAAGCACGCATGGACTGCGAGCAGGCGATCCAGTCATCGCCTGATGCGCCTTCCATGGTCTCGTGGCCCTGGTCGACAATCACCGAGATGGCATTTTCGTGGTAGGGCGCCAGTGGCTCACCCAGCGCGTTGTGCGAGTAGTAGGCCCAATCGGGACAACGGGAGATCCCCACCGCATCCGCGCCCAGGAAGTACAGTGCCGCCTTGACGTTATCGGCGTTGCGTTGGGGGTCGCGGGTGGAATCCGCGACGATGGGTGCTTTTGGTCCGTCCTGTAACAGTACGAAGGCGGCCAGGGGGCGACGCGGCCCGAAACTGGCAGCACTCTTGCGCACGTAGTTGCCGTTGCGAGCGGCGTCCTGTACGTGGGTGCCCATATCACCAAAAATGGCGCGAGCGAACATGTCGGTGCGTTTCGGGACCCGGGCTACACGTAGCTCATCGATAAACGTGGTGGTATCCTCCACCCGCTTGCTGCGCTCGAAAGGGTAGGCGCCATCCTTGAATTGCCTGTTTTTGTAGGGTTTTGCGTTGCTCGCATTCTTGTCAAAGCCATTGCCTGGGCTGCCGCCAAGCCACCATGCCGGTCCATGACTACGCCAACGCTCTCCCAAAGAGTACTGTGGCGACGGCGACAGGGGTTGGTCCGGTTGCAGGGTAAAGGTTGTGGTGATTGCGCCGAGCCCAAAGCTGCGACCCACGTAAGGGTTGTGTATCACCGGGCCCTGGTCAGTGCGGATTACCTCGCCCAGTCCGGATGCCACCGCCAGCTTGTTCAGGTCGACATCGGAACATGAGCCGGTGTGGGCGCGTGCCTCGTATCCCAGTAGACGAATGTAATTCGATAACACCACGCTGGTTTCCGCCGCGCGCAGGCTCGCGCGCTGGGCTTGAGCATCCTGAATCCACTCACACCCGGCTTCCTCCGATGCCGGATCACGGGGGTACTCGTATAGGAACACCAGGGCATGGGTATGGTGGTCGACCGCCTTGGGCGGCGCTTCCATGGTGTCTTTGAGTTCCGCCATCACCACGTCGATGCCCGCCGCCAGCGTCGTGGTCTGCTTGGTTTTCAGTTCCTCGGCAAGCGCAGAAATATCGGGATTGAGGATGGACTCTGGTAGAAACATCTCCGGTTTCAGCGCACATGCACCGACCTGCGTGGCGTCGTGGTAGTAAGCGAAGGCCTTCAGGTGGTTGCTGCGCTCCAGTGGATCGGTGGGCACCACGCCCCGTTCTTTCTTGACCAGGCCATCGCGAATAGCGTCGAGCATGGCTTCATAGCGGGCTATGGCATTCACCAGACTTTCAGGATTGTCCTCATCGCGAAAACTGACGGTTTGCATGGACGGAACACCGCTGAGATCCGGGCTGCCCTGCAACCGGGGTAATCGCTCCAGGGGGTAGGGGCCCAGGTGAACAGGTCGATGTTGGTGGGAGAACAGTTTCATCGTTATCAGCCCTGGAAAAGTTCAGAGTCGTTATTGCTGTTCCAGTATAGGGTTGACTAATCTATATGAAAATTATTTAAATACTATTTCTGATATAGGAAAAGACAATAGTTAAATTGCGAATACACCACAGGTGACTTCCCATGACGCCAGACCCATGACGCCAAGCCCGTGACGCCAAAGCAGTTACAGTATTTTGCCCAGATCGCTGCCGAAGGTAGCTACGCCGCCGCAGCGCGGGTGTTGTTTGTGGCGCAGCCGTCGCTGAGCCAGCAGATCGCCAAGCTGGAAGAAGAACTGGGGGTGCCGCTATTCGTGCGCAAGCCCCGTGGTGTGGTACTGACCGAAAGTGGCGAGAAGCTGTTGGAGCATGCGCACGCCATCTTACGGCACATAGAATCTGCCAAGGCGGACGTCAGTTCTACGCCCGACAATCCACGGGGCACGGTCGTATTGGGTCTGACCCAGGCGGTGTGCAATCTTTTACCGCTTTACCTCATGGACATGATGGCCACGCGTTTCCCCCAGGTGACGCTGGATATCACTGTGGGCCTGACCACCAACCTCGAGCAGTGGCTGGCAGATGGCTCGATCGATCTTGCGGTGTTTGCCAGTGATGATTCGCAGGCGCCAGGCACTGATCAGCGTCCCTTGATTGAAGAACACCTGTACTTTGTCACCGCCAAGGCCGCGGAGAGTTTGCCACTGCAGCAACGGCAGGGGCAGCCGGTGTTGCCCTTTGCAGAGCTGGCAGACTATGAACTTATTTTGCCCAGTAGTACCCGTGACGGCCTGGGGCGATTGGTCGAGCAAGTCGAGCACAGCACCGGCGTGCAGTTGCAAAAACGCCCGGGGGTGGGACAGTTGATGACCAATCTTAGTTTTGTGCTGGCGGGAGAATGCGATTGCCTGCTGCCCTGGCCGGCCATACATCACCTGGTGGAATCGGGTGCGGTGACCGCTGTACCCGTGGTCGACCCGGTACCGACGCGGGTGATCGCCCTGCACCTGTCCCCGGACAAACCCCTGACCAGTGCAGCGCAGAAAACCGTGGAATTGATCAGCGAGGCAACCGCGCTAGCCCAGCAGGAGGGCAAATGGCGCGGTGACCTGCTGCGATAAAGCGCGCAGACCGACTGCGTTCGGCAACTGCGCGTTCAGCTTACTTCTTGGCAGCCCGCTTCGCTTTCGCCGGGGCTTTTTTACGCGCGGTCGCCTTACTTTTTGGCTTCGCCTTTTTCGCTGCAGCTTTGGCCTTTGCGGGCGCCTTCTTGCGCGCGGGGGCCTTTTTCTTACTCTTTGCGCTCGGGGCCGATTTCTTTCTGCGCGACGCAGGTGCCTGATAGGTGATGCCGGCGGCATCTTCCAGGTCGACGAGGGCGTCTTCCATGTAATCGATCAGGCGCTGTACGTGGGGGACAGAGCGTCGGCAGGCAGTGATGCCAAAGTCGACATTCTCGCCGTAGGTCACCAGGGTAATATTCAGTGCCATGCCCTCGGCAACAATCGACGCCGGATAGGAGCCGTCCATGCGCGCGCCGTTAAAATACATGGTTTCGCGAATGCCGGGCACGTTGGAGATGGCGATGTTCACCGCGGGGAAGCGGCTGGCCAGCCCGAGTGGCATAAGCACCGCCGCCGGCGCCTGCATGATGGCGCTGACCAACATGATCTCGTTGTTCGACAAGCCCTTGAAAAAGTCCTTGCCGGCCTGGGTTGATGCCTTGATCGCGGCGATACGCTTGGCGGGATCCTTGATGTTGGTTGCCAGATCCGCACTGATCGCTGAAACGGCGTTGCCGGAATCCACGTCGCCGGCTTCACGCAGGGATACCGGCACCATGGCCTTCAGGGACTGGTCGAGGATTTCGCCGTGGTGTTCCATGTATTCGCGCAGTGCACCGGAGCACATGGCCAGCACAGCATCGTTAAACGTGCCATCAAACGCCTTACCCACGGCACGGATACGCGCGAAGGGCCAGGTCTGGGCGACAAAGCGTCGGGCGCCCGCGATAGAGGTGTTGATGGAACTGCGCGGCACATCGCGAAACGGCAATGACAGCGCGCCCCCACGCCCGGCCCAGGCTTCGGAGAAGCGCTTGAGGGCATTGAATACCTGTACACCGGAGCCAACGCCAGTTTTCAGCAGCTGCGCGACGTTGCGGATCTCCTGGTCGCTCATCGGATCGGACCGACCCTGCTTCAAGCTCGCGCGATAACGGTCCCAGGACGCTTTTGATAGTGGTGATTCATCAAAGCGCGCGTTGGGATCCACCGATAACATGCTGCGCGCAATGTGTATTGACCGAGCCCCGTCAATGGCGGCGTGGTGTGTTTTCATGTAAGTGGCAAACTGCCGATTCTGTAATCCCTCAATCAGGTGTATTTCCCATAGCGGCCGACTGCGGTCCAGCAGGGAACCGTGCAGGCGTGAAGCCAGAGTGAACAATTCGCGATAGCGTCCCGGTTTTGGTAGTGCCGAGTGGCGAATATGGTAGTCGATGTCCAGTTCGGGATCCGGTTCCCAGTAGGCGGGACCTGCCAACCCCAATGGCCCGGTTTTAAGACGATCACCGTAGGGCGGCAACAGCTTGTCAAAGTCCCGCAACTTGTCGGCAAGCTCTTTCAGGAACTCCTGCTCGTCAGCGCCATCGGGTAGGGTGTACAGGTTTACGCCCGCGACGTGCATTGGCATCTCGCGGGATTCGCCTACCAGGAAACCGACATCGGTCATGCTAAGTTTTTTCATTGAGTTCCCCATGAAGTATGAGCGCGAATGGTGGTGTAATTTGTGTGTGCGCGCAACGGTAATTCTGAAGGTTGCGCGAGCATGAATACGTTTTTGCCGCTCCCGCTGAGCTTCAGTCTAGGCTGAAAACAGGTCAGCCGCCAGTTGGCAGCTGCCTGGCGGGCTGCCACAGACGGTGGTTGAGTCTAGTTGCTGGGGGTGTGTGAAGGAAATACTTGCGACCAGTCGTTTTTCATGTCGACTAGCAGCCAGCCACGTTGTTCAGCCTCGTCGAGCCCGCGCACCAATTTGCCGATATGCGAATCCCGGTCATAGGCCCATTCCCTTTCCGCGTCGGTATGATGCACGAGGGCACCGAGCCTGGGGCCGGCGCCGGCGGTGGTCCACTCCAGCATCTGAAAATCGCCATCGGAGTTGCCAAAAGCGACCAGGGGGCGGCGGCCGATGTGTTGGTTGATGGCTACCGGTTTGCCTTCCTTGTCATCTACGAAATTCATTTCCGGTAGCCGCTGCAGAGTTGGCTGACCGTCCGTAACGACGTACTGTGTTTTGATGCTACTGCCAATGACTTGTTCTGGTATCACGCCGTAAACGGCCTCGGCAAATACGCGCATGAACTCAATACCGCCGCCCGACACAATGTAAACCTTGAATTCGTTAGCGCGCAGGTAGTCCAGCAGCTCCAGCATGGGTTGGTAGACCATCTCGGTATAGCGCTTGCCGGTCGTGGGGTGCCGTGCACTCTCTGT
Source organism: Halieaceae bacterium (assembly GCA_963669435.1). Taxonomy (GTDB): domain Bacteria; phylum Pseudomonadota; class Gammaproteobacteria; order Pseudomonadales; family Halieaceae; genus CALJFL01. The sequence continues at coordinate 4,723,320 of OY770025.1, read as the reverse complement.
CCAGGCCTTCACCGCGGCGGCGAATTCGGCCCGGGACTGATCGGCGTGGGTAGCCATTAACAGCTCCATAATCCCGTGCATGCCGGTCTGGGCGAGCGCGTTCATATCGCCAGACAACGCAGCCTTGAAAGGCTCCTGGGTCTTCCATTGCGGATTTTGCGGTGCCAGTTGACGCAGGCGATCCAGAACGAAGAAAAGCTGGAAATACACCGGCTGTTCAGCCCACAGGGTGCCGTCATTGTCGAACACAGCAATGCGATCAGCCGGGGTGACATAGTGCGCGTGTTCGGCGTCAGTTACCTCAGCCACAAATTGCTCGATGGACTGTCGTGTCGCTGTATCGCGCCAGGAGGGAAGGGCATCCGCTGTGGCCGTACCGGCGTTGAAACAGGTAAGAGCCAGGAGCAGCACGCCGCAAGATAAAATGTTACTTGCTCGCGCTGCTTTCCCGGGTGTTATCAATCTTCGCATTGCCATTGCCCTGATGAATGGTAGTACAGACAGAGCATAGCAGAGCTAAGGCTGTTAGCAGCAGGACACGACGGTCTCTTCCGGCCTGGCGGTGCTGCCGCGTTCCTCCAGTTGGTGGTGGGTGTAAAACGCCTCCCAGGGGAGTCCATCCGGGTCGTGGGTCCAGCTCTTTTCTGATTTTGCATAACAGCAGGCGGTAAGGCCCTCTTCCAGGTAAGGGATCTCCGCAGCCTTCATGCGTGCAAAGACTTCTTCCAGCTCAGCTTCACTTTCTGTCTGGATGCCTGCATGGGTCATACCTGTAGACGAGGTTGAATGTTCCAGCACGAAATTCACCCGCGGGTCGTCCAGTAGCCACTTGGCATAGTCATCCCGGGTGACTGTCGGTGGTTCACCGAATAGCTGGCTGTAAAACTCGATTGAGCTTTCGAGGTTGCTTACGTTGATGCTGACATGTAGTCGTTTCATGGTTCTCTCCTTTCTCCGTTGAAATGTCGCAGCTGATTAGCAGCACTGCGTACAGCAGTCCTTCAGCATGAAATCGATAAGTGCTCGTATGTTCTCGCCGCTAACGCGGTAGATCACAGAGCGCCCTTGCCGCTGTGAGGACACCAGGCCTGCCCTGGTGAGTTCTTTCAAATGAAAGGACAATGTGGGTGCAGGCATCTGCATGCGACTTGCCAGCTCGCCTGCGGCCAAACCGCGAGTACCACTGCCCACATCAAATACCTTGATCAGTTCGCGAAAGATTCTCAGCCGTGACGACTGCGCCAATGCTGCCAGTTGCATTACCACGCGTTTTTCATCGGCCGGCGCCATGGTTTCACTGAGCACCTTGTTCATTGTCGCTTCTCTTCAATTCAATAATTCCATAATTATGGAAATATTGAATAAAATGTCAAGCGATTTTGTAAAATGAGTGATGTCGAAGATCGTATGCGTTTCACTCGACCTTCCGAGGGGTGCACCGTGCGGGTGCAAAATGACAGAGTTTATGCCAAAGTGTCCGCAAATTACTAACCGGCCCCGTACCTTCCTCGACGATGATGAATACCCTGCAACTGAAACGCCTCCTGAAGAACGCCAACAGTTATGAAGAGTGGCTGGATGCGGCTGAAACCTGGGATCGCAGTAAGGGCCTGGATCACTGGCGCCGCAAGGATGCAACCCGGCAGTATGATCACGTATCGATTCGCATACGCCTGGACAGGCTGCAGAGTTTAAAAGCGCGACACGACGTTAAAGGCCTGCTGTACACGCTCAATGAGGGTATTCACGGCAACATGGGCGGTATGGGCAAGGCGGGGCTTTATGGCCATGCGCTCACCGGCACCAAGGTATTGGTAGAGGATTATATCGAGGAGATAGTGGATACCCTGGATATCCTCGCCAACGACACCAGCGGGGAGATCGACGAGGAGGAGAAACTGGATTTCTTCCGTCGCGCCAGCCATTGCTTCGGTCGGTCCGCATTCATGATGAGTGGCTCCGGCTCGCTATTGTACTTTCACGTGGGCGTTATCCGCGCGCTGGCCTCCGCTGAACTGCTGCCTACCATTCTTTCGGGATCCAGTGGTGGCGCCATTGTCGGCAGTATTGTCGCTACCCACTCCGACGAGGAGTTGCTGGAAATGCTGCAGCCCGAGTACCTGCTGGAGTATGTGCCCAAGGAGAGTAAGAAGCTCACCCTCGCGGATATTGGGGGCCTGGAGCAGGCTGTGGAGCAGTTTATTCCCGACCTGACCTTTCAACAGGCCTTTGAGCGCACCGGTCGTGCCATGAATGTATCCATCGCGCCGGCGGAGGCCCACCAGACATCGCGGCTGATGAACGCGATTACTTCACCCAGTGTGCTGATGCGCAGTGCCGTTATGGCCTCTGCCGCGGTGCCGGGTATTTTCCCCCCGGTGACCCTGCAGGCCCTGGATAGCCACGGTGAGCGCAAGGAGTTTCTACCCTCGCGCAAGTGGGTGGATGGCTCGGTGAGTGACGATCTTCCGGCCAAGCGCTTATCGCGCCTGTACGGTGTTAATCACTATGTGGTCAGCCAGACTAATCCCCATGTCATTCCCTTCGTATCCGACGGTCATCGCAAGGATACAGCCATGGGTTTGCTGACCGAGGCCAGTCGTCGGTCCGCGCGGGAGTGGTTCAATGCCTTGTCGCTGATCGCAGAAAAAGTTGATCGCTCTGGCGGAGTAATCTCCCAGACCAGCAATATGATGCGGTCTGTGATTAACCAGGACTATGTGGGTGACATTAATATTTTGCCCGATTACAAATTCCCCAATCCGCTTAAATTGCTGACGTTTCCGGGAGAGAAGCAGGTTCATCGTCTGATCGAATCCGGTGAGCGCAGTACCTGGCCCAAGCTGGAAATGATCCGCCTGCAAACTCGCATCAGCCGCAAGCTTGATACCATCCTCGCCAGCTATGGCGAACCCGCGCAGTAAGTGGGGGCCTTTGTAAGCACAACTTACCCTTCCGGCTAATCCAAAAAGACAGAGAGAGACCAAATGACGACGCAAGCGTTGAACAATCGCGTGACCGCCATGACCGGCACCGACTACCCGATTATCCAGGCGCCCATGGGTTGGATTGCCCGGGCGCAGCTGGCTTCGGCGGTCAGTAATGCCGGTGGTCTGGGTATTATCGAAACCTCCTCGGGAGAGTTCGACAATATCAAGGTGGAAGTGCAGAAGATGCGCGAGCTGACCGATAAGCCCTTTGGTATGAATGTGGCCTTGTCCTATGTAAAAGGCACCAACGTTATCGACTTCGTAATAGAGCAGGGCATTAAGTTTGTCACCACGTCCTCCGGTAGCCCGAGTGTCTGTACCGAGGCTTTCCAGCAGGCGGGTATCAAGGTGTTCCATGTGGTTCCCACCCTGGAGATGGCGCTCAAGGCGATAGACGCGGGCGTCGACGGATTGATTGTCGAGGGCGGCGAGGGTGGCGGCTTCAAGAATCCCAGTCCGGTCTCAAGCATGGTGTTGTTGCCGCTGATTCGTTCGCGCGTTGACGTCCCCATCATCGCCGCCGGCGGTATTTGCGATGGCCTGTCCATGGCTGGTGCTTTCGCCATGGGCGCCGAGGGTGTACAGATGGGCACCCGAATGCTGTCCTGTGCGGACTCACCGGTACACGACAACTGGAAGCAGGCCGTCGTGGACAGCGCTGCGACAGGCACCGTGTTTCTCAACCAGGAGTCGCGACCCGCGCTACGTGCGTTGCGCACCGAGCGGACGGCAGAATTGGCGACCCTGGGTAAGTTCAACGTGATGGAACATATGGCGAACCTGCAGGATCTTTATTTTGGCGGCGACATGGAGGCCGCGATCCCACTGTCCGGTCAGGTCGCAGGGCGAATTGATGCGGTCAAGAGCGCCCACGATGTAGTGACGGAAACCATGGCCGAGTTCCAGGCTGTTATGCAGGGCCTGGCAAGCCAGTATGCGACTGGCTGATTGATTCCTGCTACTTGCTGAAGGCTTTAAGATTGTCTTTCATTACCGCGAGTGTCGGCTCGCGGACGGCCAGCTTGTTGATCGCGTATTGCTCTCCTGGTAGTTCGGCCAGTTGCTCCGCGACGTGTTGTGCGCGCGATTGCAGCTCGTCGACGGCGACGACCTCGTCGAGGAAGCCAGCAATCACCGCCTGCTCCGGATTGTAACTTTCAGATTGCAGGGCCACCCGGGTCAGGTGCTGCGCGGAAATGCGCGACCGGGTAAGTTCCATCAGGATAGGTGGTAACTCCATGCTGATGGCGGTCTCCGGCAGGCGAAACTTGAACGAGCCGGCAGTGCCTATTCGCGAGTCGCAGGCCATGATGAGAAACGCCCCCATGGCGACCCCGTGGCCGGTGCAGGCAGCAACCACCGGCAGTGGGAAACTGTAAAGCCTGACCAACAATTCGAAGCCGCGGGCTACCATCGCTAGCCCTGCCTCCGGGCCCTTGGCGAATTCCCCCAGGTCAAAACCACCTGAGAACATGCCCTCGCGGCCCTTGATGATCACCGCGCCAATCTTTTCTTCCAGTGCTCTGTCCAGGCCCGCGTTGACCTCATCCAGAAAAGCATGCCCGACTACATTGGCTTTACCGTCGTCGAGAGTCAGGGTGGCGATGTTATTGTGTACTTCATAGCTCATTGGCTGGACCTGTCAAAAATAATAATGGCAGAAATACTGTCATTAAATGGTACTCGGCGCAAGCAGCGTTAGTAGGTTAGCAGTAGCGCCTGCGTGACCATCGTCCCTTTCTCTGCTAGGTTTACTGGCGACTCTTGAACTTCTTACCCTGTGATTCTGTTCTCGGAGTGTGCCCTCGTGGATATCGCCAGTCTGCAGCCGCTGAGGTTGTACGGTTCCAATGCCTCCTATTTCACCGGCAAGCTGGAGAACTACTTTCGCTTACGCGATATTTCCTATGAGCTGGTTTCCATGCGTTTTCCAGCCGACGAGCGCAGGATGAAGGAGAAGGTGGGCGTTATGCAGATGCCGGCGGTAGAACTGGCCGATGGACGCTGGATGACCGACACCACCAAAATCATCGAGTGGTTTGAAACTCAGTTGCCCGAGCCGGGACTTATGCCCGTGGACCCGCTGCAATCATTCCTGTGCCTGCTGCTGGAAGACTATGCCGACGAATGGTTGTGGCGGCCTGCAATGCACTATCGCTGGCATTACCCTGAAGGGGCGTATCACCAAAGCCGTCACCTGGTCGATGAGCTCCTGCATCTACCCGTTCCAGGATTTTTAGCTCGTGCTTTTTTTCGCTATCGTCAGCGCCAGGGCTATACCCGCGGAGATGGCATAGGCGCAGATGCGGTGCGCGGGGTCGAGCAGATTTACCTGCGTACCGTCGCGCAGCTACAGACGGTTTTCGAGCAGCGCCCGTTCATCCTCGGAAACCGGCCCAGTGTTGCTGATGTGGCATTCTCCGGACCGTTCTTCCGCCATTTCGCCTTCGACCCGATTCCACTGGAAATCTTGCGTCAACAGGGTCCTGCGGTACTGGAATGGGTAGCGCGTTTGTGGAATACCCGCCTGGAACATTGTGAGGGCACTTGGGTGGATGGTATTCCCGCCGATTTGTTACCGCTGCTCAACGAAATCGGTCACTGCTACTTGCCCTACTTGTGTGCCAACGTCGATGCTGTGGTTGCGGGGCGCAAACGCTTCGATGTGGAAGTGGGGGGTGTCCACTACCGCAAGGCGCGTTACTCCCGATACCGTGTCTGGTGCCTGCAGCAACTCAGGGCGGCCTATGAAGCACTGCCACCCGAACCTCAGTCGGCAGCACAGGCGTTACTGCAGGACCACAATTGCTGGGAGCCATTGTGGCGCCACGAGTCACTGCCGCTGCTGCCCGGTCAGGATGAACAACTGCCGTTTCACGCCTCCAGCAAGATGGTCTCTGTGAATGAGTGACTGTGTTGTTGCCGAGCCAATAGGGTTATTGGAACTGCTCGGCCAGAATATCTAATGGCATGGCGGCGCCGGTTAGCACCTGACTGTGAAAGTCTGTCAGTGAAAAATTGTCACCTAGCTGCTGTTCCTGCGCGTTGCGCAGTTCCAGTATCCTCAGCATACCCACCATGTAGGCTGTGGCCTGTCCCGGCCAGCGCATAAAGCGCGCCACATTACCCTGGGCTGAACCCAGCGAGGCGCCGGTATGTGTCTGGTAGGCGGCTACGGCCTCGTCCCAGGTCCAGCCCAGGGCGTGGATACCTGTGTCGAGCACCAGGCGCGCGGCGCGTATGGCTTCAAACTGCAAGCGCCCCAGGTTGCCAATCGGATCTCCTGCATACCAACCCAGCTCGTAGGCCAGGCGCTCTGCGTACAGCGCCCAACCCTCGGTAAAGCCGGTATATTTTACGTAGCGCCTGAAATCCGGGAGTGACTGTTCCTGGGCGAGCGCGAGTTGCAGGTGATGCCCAGGCACCGCCTCATGGTAGGCCAGCGAAGGCATCATGAAATAGGGCTCATTGCCAATGGTGGCAGCGAAGAAGGCGCCCGGCCGGCTACCGTCTTCCGAACCGGCCACGTAGAAGCCACCGGTCGGTCCCCCGATTACCACCACCTCCTGTTGGGGGATTTCGTTGAACGCCTGGGGCAGACGATCCTGTGCCTCTGCAACCAGTGCCTCGTACTGCGCCAGTATATCTGCGCCCCGCAAGGTGCCGCCCAGCGCAGCGGCGCTATTGAAGATGCCGGACAAACTGGTATTGGGGTCAATGCCCAGCGCGCCTGCCGCCTCCCGAATTTCCCGGTGCACGCGGGTTAACTCGGTCAATCCCATCTGGTGAATCTGCTCGGGGCTAAGATCTGTGGTGGTGTGTTGGCGCAACGCATAGGCATAGTAATCCAGGCCGCCATCGAACTGGCCGAAGCCGATGGCCAGCGGCGCGCTCGGCCGTAGCTCCAGGAGATCATCAACAAGGCGCTGGTAGGCGGGTTGTATCTGCTCGGCGATGATATCCCGGGCGTCAAAACGCAGGGACAGTCTGTTGGCTGAATCAAGCGCGTCAATGCCATTCAGACTATTGGAAAACTTTCGGTAATAGGGCGTGCCTGTCGGGTCGCTGTTGGCGATGGCATTCAGGGCGCTGATACCAAGATCCAGGGTAATCGCTGGTTCAATGATGCCCGCTTCGGCACGAGTGGCCACGAGCTCCCGCAGCTGCTCTATCTTCATCGCAACCAGTTGCAGGCGCGCCAGGAAGTCGTCTACATCCTCGGTAGAAAACAGCGGGTGAATCTCGCTGAAGAAGAACTCGGTCTGTCTGGCCGCGCCGGTGATGAAAGAACTCGCCGGATAGCTGAACAAGAGATATTCACTGCGCGCCACGATGTCTTCGAGGTAGTAGCGATACAGTGCCACGGCCAACTGTTGTTCTGCGTCCAGGGATGCTGCGTCAAAAAGGTTGAGACCTTCCAAAACGGTTGCCGCCATGTCGGCAGTGTGCAGCACAAAGCTGTCGCTGATGTTGTCGAGGGAGACTTCCTCGAGGCCGTAGCGCTCCGCCAGGCCCAGCTGTACCACAGTCTCTGGCTCGCGCAACATGAGCTCCCTGAATGAGATGGCGAAAAACTCGTCAAGTGGTTGCCCCCAAAGTTGTGCTGCGAAGGGGAGCGTGTCGATGTTCTCACAGGCGAACGGACAGGATTCCACATCGAGTGCCAACATGGTGCCGGCGATGGCCTCGATCTGCTCAGCATCGGCGCCATTAGTAAGTGCGATGGTCAAATCATCCAGCGCGTTGATATCGCCCTGTAGTTTGGGGCGATGCAACAGGGTATTCCATGCAGCAAGATCCAGGTAATCCACCTGCTGGTCATCGTTTACATCCTCGACCAGCACCTGGGCCGCACGACCGAGGTTCCAAAGGATCTCAGCATCGCTAAGGGAAGCTAAGGATCCCGCAAGCCACTGATAAGCGGCCTCGGTTAACGGAGAGACCTGGTAACCGCTCTCCAGCAGCTGGGAACCGGTGAGGATGGCGTGCCAGCTGCCGCTGACGGCGGTGAACTGCTCGTCTTCCTGGGCGTCACCATCGCCGTCACTGTCTTCGCCACCACTGGCTGTTACCAGGTACAGGCGATCAGGGGCTAGGTTTGTGCCAGCAGTATTGAATGTACCCAGAAACCACAGCCGCAGTAATGGGCCCAGTGCCTGCCAGGTTTCATCACCCAGCCGGTCAATATTGTCCTGGGGCGTACTTGATTGCAGAATTGTCGGTTGGGAACTGGCGAGGTTAAGGGGAACGATGGTGATCTGGGCCCCGGATACCGGGCCGCTCAGCTGAGCCTGGAAACATCCGGGAATCAGCGCCAACAGCGCGACCAGTAACAGGCGGGCGGGCTTAACCATCACGTCAGTGTAGCGCCCTGTGAACGGCCCGGTCCAGAGTGCATGAGCGGGGTGGTCGAGTAATGCGAGTAGTGGGGATTTGAGCTGGGTGGATAAGATGCACGTCCCTGTGCAAAAACCTTTCCCTAGATAGTTTGCATGCTGTCCCTGGGGACCCGGCACGCGAAGAGGCTTTCCCTGCCTAACTGACTGGCGGCTGTGCGACGAAAACAAGTCCTTTTTATTAACGTTGCGGTGCCGACCAACCAGCTACGGTGACCAAGATAGGGCAAAAAAACGTTAAAAAAAATAACCCATTGGCATTAGGGCGCTATTGGACGCTTCTTGGCCCTTTTTCCGCCGATGGTCTATGATGAAGCGACGTTGCTTGTATAGCACATGGAGCGGGGGTGCTTATGCGCGTCCTGTTGGTTGACGACCACTCGTTGATACGATCGGGGATCAGGGATAGTCTCAGCAAGCACTACACAAATGCCATTGTTCACGAGGCTGATTCCGGCAGGGGCGCTCTTGCCCTGACTCGCGAGCAGGGGTTTGATCTCGCCCTGATCGATCTGTTTATCCCCGGGGAAAAATTGTTCAAACTGGTAGCGGATTGCTGCGCGGAGAATCCCGAACTACCTGTGATTGTACTGTCTGCTTCTGAAAATCCCGGTCATGTGCGCAAGTGCATCGACCTGGGAGCCGTGGGCTTTGTGTCGAAATCATCGCCCCAGGAATGCCTGTTCGAGGCCATCGAGGTTGTTCGTGCCGGGGGCACGTATTTCCCGCCGCCTCCCGAGGATGTCGAGGGTGCAGCCACAGGGCCGACCGCAGAGTCGGCTCCGCTGTCGATGGACTACAACGAGGTACGCGGCATACTTACCCGACGCCAGATGGAGATTCTCACGCTGATGGCACAGGGACAGCCCAACAAGCAAATTGCCCGGGACCTCGGTTTGTCCAGTGACACAGTCAAGGTGCACGTCAGCGCCATTTTCAAGAACCTGGGGCTCAGTAACCGCTCCCAGGCAGCCATTCTTGGCGAAAAACTGGGCTTGTCGCTACCGAGCACAGAGCACTAGGCGCCGCACTTTACTGTGAGCTGGTTTTCATTCCTCACTGCTCCGCGGTTGTTGCAAACTGATCGAGCCTGGATGCGGCGGTGCCGTCAGACGATGGTTCCACTGCTGCTTGCGCTGGCCACCCTGTGTTATCCCGCTGCTTCTTCTGCCGACGCTCGAGTCGGGAAAACTCTGATAGTGACCAGCAGCGAAGAGGGCGTTTACGCCGAAATCATCGCGGGAGTGCGTTTAGCCGACCCGGGGCGTTTTAACGTTATTGCGCTGGATGCCAATGGCGAATTGGCGCCACTGGTAGAGCCGCCCGCCGATATTCTCACTATCGGCACCCGTGCTGCCGAGGCGGTTTATCGCCTCGCTCCGGGGGTCCCCGTGCTTAGTGCGCTGATCACTGAGAGCGGCTTCAACTACCTGGCGACAATGTATTTTGAATCCGTCGACGGGGCCTTGGCTCAGGGTGTGTCTGCCATTTACCTGGATCAGCCCCTCGCCCGGTTGTACCAATTGGGTGCGCTTTTGTTGCCCGAGGCCCGGGACGTGGGTGTGCTGACTGGCGATGTTGATAACGCGGTCAGGGATTTCGCTCCTGACGCCGACAAGGGGGTGGCGTTAAGCTACGTCACCGTCGCCAGCGACAGCCGCCCGATCAACGAACTCAGCCCGATTATCCAGCGCAGTGATTTTGTTATCGCGTTACCCGGTAAACGCGCTACGACCGTGTCTGCTGCAAAGTGGATCCTCAAAATCAGTTCACAGACACGCACCCCGGTTATCGCTTATTCGAAGAAGTATGCGCGCTCGGGCGCCCTGGCCGCTGTGTACTCAGCACCGACGGACGTAGTTGAGGATATTCTGTCGGTGGTATCGAGGCGCGATGCTGGCCCTGAACAGACCGCGCGTGTGTATATTCCCCGGGCCTTTTCAGTTGAACTCAATCGCACGGTCGCGGGCATCCTGCGTGTTCCTGTCAAAGAGGCCGCAGAATACCGTGAGCTACTCATGCGCATGGAGGGCAAAGAATGAAACTGCCCTTTGCGCTTCAGGCGGGTATACGCAGCAAAATACTGCTGATGGTTATTCTGCCGGTGGTTACGATCAGCATCATTCTCACCTGGTACTTTATCTCGGTGCGTCGGGCCGATCTGGCCGATAATTTGCAACGCTTTGGTGAAACCACTGCGGAGTACCTGGCCACCGCCAGCGAGTTGGCCATATTCGCCGATGATGCCCAGAGTCTTGCACTGATTGCCCGTGAGCCGGCACAGCGGACACAGGGCCTGGCGTTTCAGCATGCCAATCATGATGTCCTGATTCAATTCGGCGATCTTGCCAACCTCGACCCGGACCGGTGGCCGCAGATAGAAGGTGATCTGCACAGTTGGTATACGGATGGAGACTACTGGTACTTCCGGGCACCGGTGATGCTACAGGCAGATGCCATTACCGATTACGCGGAGCCGCCACAGGCAGTCGATGAACCCATTGGCTGGGTAGTAGTAACCCTGTCGAGTGCCGAGCTCAACCGGGCCGATCGGCAGAATGTGCTGGTCGGTGTGTTGCTGTCGTCGCTGATTACGCTGGTGGTATCCATCATTGCCTGGTTCTTTAGCCGCCAGATTTACCGGCCGGTGCGAGAGCTCACCAATATCGTGGAAACTATGGAGTCGGGAGACCTCTCCGTGCATGCCCGGGTCGCCGGAGAGCGGGAGATACAGATCCTGGCGCGGGTGATTAATCGCATGGCCTCCAGCCTGCGTGAAACCAATATCAACCTGCAACTGGAGGTGTCAGAAGCCACCCAGGGACTGCGCGCTGCGCTCACCGACCTCGAACAGCGCAACAACGATTTGCTGGTCACCCGGGACGAGTTGGAGACGGCAATGGGAGCCAAGGATCAGTTCCTGGCGCGTATGAGTCATGAACTGCGCACGCCTCTCACCACGATTATTGGTTTTACCCGCCGCCTGGATCACACCGCACTTAGCGCCGAACAGGCCGAGTATTGCCATGCCATTCACCATTCCTCGGTACTGCTGCTGTCGGTGATTAACGACATTCTCGACTTCTCCCGTATGCAACACACGGGTATCGAACTGGAGATCGTCGAGTTTAACCTGGTGGAAGAGCTCGAGGACGTGGTGTCGATGCATGCACACACCGCCTATGACAAATCCATTGAGTTGATCTTACTGGTTGACTCCGATGTGCCGGATCGCTTTTCCGGTGATCCGGTGAGACTCAAGCAGATCGCCAATAACCTGTTGGCCAACGCGGTTAAATTTACTGACGAGGGTGAGGTGGTTGTGCGCGTGGCCTTGCAGCAGGAGGAATACGCGCCGGGTGATGATGAGAAATCGCTCGATACGCCCGGTGTGGACGCAAGCACTGGGAATTCAGATGTATTGGCGTTGCACATTACCGTGGCAGATTCGGGCATTGGTATCGCGGCCGAGGATATTGAGAAATTGTTTAAACCCTTCGGGCAGGCTGATACCTCTATAAACCGCCGGTTTGGGGGCAGTGGCCTGGGCCTGGTGATCTGCCAACAGCTGGTTGAACTGATGGGTGGCAGCATCGCCATCGACAGCGACCACGGGCAGGGAACGCGGGTCAGTATAGGCCTGGAATTGCCAGTGGTAGGCGAGGCGCACGATGAGTCCAGCATTCCCAGCCGCAGCGATTCCGTGGCGATCATCGATGCCAATCTCTGGTCGCGCCGCGCGCTGCGCAGTCAGCTGACCCACTGGACACGACAGGTATTCGCGGTGGCAGAGGTCGGTGATCTGGTCAAGCTGATCGACCAGCGCGGGCTTAATTTTGCGGTGATTATTGTCAGCTTAAGTCCCTCGGCCCGTGGTGGCGCGTTGTTATTGGAAACGCTCTCAACTATCCGCGTGCACCACAGCGGCCCCATCATGGTGCTTGCCTGTCTTGAGGACGCATCGCTGGCTATCCCTGACGAGGTGCTGCACCACTATGCCCCGGTGTGGAGCCTGTCCAAACCGGTCAGGCGCAAAAACCTGATGGACTGGCTGAAAGCGATCGAGCAGGGTGATATGCGCGAGCTGGAACGCGGTGAGAATACGACGCAGTTCTCCGGTGAATTGGCGTCGCACGGTAGCCTCAAAGGCGTGAGTGTTCTTATCGCCGAGGATAATCGTTTTAACCAGAACCTGTTGAAAGCCTTACTGGAAATAGAAGGGGCTTTGGTTGGCCTTGCTGACAATGGCGTAGAGGCCATCGAGCGCTTTCAACAATCGGATTGTTCACTGGTATTGATGGACGCCCACATGCCGCTGGTCGATGGTATTGAGGCCACTCGCCAGATACTGACCCTCGCGGAAGAACTCGAGCGGGAGGTAACGGTAATCGGGCTGACCGCCGACACCACGGAAAACGAAAGCGAACGAATGAAGCAGGCTGGGGCACTCGAGGTACTTTACAAGCCGATCGACGAGGAGGCTCTGGTAAAAACCCTCTGCGAGTATTCGGGTTCAGTCTACCGATCGAGAAAGTCCGGGGGCATCGCCTCGGCGGAGACCTCCAGGGCGGCACTAAAGCGGGAATTGATTAAAGAAGTTGGCAACCTGCGCCGGGCGCTGGATACCGGGCAAATAGGCGAAAGCCGTGAAATATTTCACCAATTACTGGGGCTATCGGGCCTCTACGGTATGGTGGAGTTGAGGCAACGGGTTATAGAATTACGCGAGAGCCTGATTCTTCAAAACGATAGCCTCGCTAAAGAGCAGTTGAGTGCAGTGGAAGCGCTTGTTCATCGGATAACGGAGTAGTAGTTTCACGCAATCAATGGTAAGCAGGCAGTATGATTAACATGACATGGCCGGACGGGCGCGCCGGCACAGTTTCGGGGGTATCAGGACCCCTGGGAGTAGCAAGCGTCGCGCTGATTTTGTCCTGGGGCTCGAATGCCCTGGGTGATGAAGGCGATTACCTCACCGAGGAAGACCTGTTCTTCGACGTTCCTGTGGCCAGTGGCGCCAGCCGCTTTCCCCAGGCGCTCAATAAGGCGCCGGCGAGCGTTATTGTCATCGATCGGGAAATGATCGAAGCTACCGGGGCGATCGAGATTCCGGATTTGTTCCGGCTCATTCCCGGTTTCCAGGTGTACTCTCCGGCTTACAGTCACCCCGTGGTCAATTACCACACTTTGCCTGTGGGCTTCCCCAGCCGCATGGAAGTTAACATCGACGGACGCTCGGTCTATGAGCCTTTCACCAACACGGTGTTTTGGAATACCTTGGGCCTGGATCTTGAAGATATCGATTATATCGAAGTGGTACGCGGCTCGAACGTTGCCGCCGATGGGCCGAATGCCATTAACGGTTCAATCAATATCGTCACCAAGTCGCCCCTGGAGACCACCGGGGTAAGCTTTCGCGCCGAGGCGGGTAGCAATAACACTGAAAATTATTCTGCCGGCTTTAGTCAAACCTACAACGACCTCAGTTATCGTGCCTCGGTCCGTTACCGCAGTAACGATGGCTTCGAGGATTTCGAAGGGCGTCCGGTCGATGATGACAGCGAAACGATATCCGCGGACCTTAAACTAATCTGGGCGCCCTCGCTGGATAATACCTTCCACTTACAGCTGGGCTATACCGACAGCGATTTCACCTTCGACCAGGGTAATAGTAACGTCGACCCGGAAGACCTGTTTCCCTGGGAAGTCGATGTTGCCTATCAGAACTTTGAGTGGCATCACCAGTTTAATGACCAGCATGCGTTTAAGCTGGCCTTTTTCCACAACCGCACGGATATCACCGCGGTAGAGAGCGTGGCGCTACTTTCCGAACTGATCGGCTTTCCCCCGGGGTTTATTTTCCCGGGCGTGGAGGATTTCGAGGTTGTGCTGGGTATCGAGGACGGCTATTCCGAACGTTACGACCTGGAACTGAGTCACACGGCGCTGTTGTCCAGCACCTTCAAATTTGACTGGGGCGCGGATGCCCGCGTGGATCGCGCCAAAAGCCAACTGCATTTCAGCCAGGACGAGTCTGTATCGGAGGAGAACTACCGCCTGTTCGGCAACCTGGAGTACTCCCCGACACATTGGTTAACGCTCAATGGCGGTGCTTCGTTGGGTTACAGTGAAACCGTGGACGAACACCTTTCATTGCGTCTTGCCGGTAACTTTCACCTGAGCTCCAACAGTACGCTGCGGCTCGCCGCTAATCGCGCCCGGCGTGCGCCGACAATCCTGGACGCTAATTACTATCGCACCATCCACAATGGTGACGTGGTCTACGACCTGGATGTGATCGCCGACGAAGATGTCGATGTGGAAGAACGGGACAGTCTGGAACTGGGCTATTACGGTTTTTTCTACGATGGCAACTTGACCCTTGATGTTAAATTCTTCATCGAGGAAAACGATAACCTGATCGACACCCAGACCGATCGCGACTATCAAGGGCCGCTGTCGGTGGACAACGAGGTGACCTTTTTTACCAATAGTCTGTCATCGGACGACCAGGGCTTCGAAGCCTATTTGCGCTGGAAACCGCAGCCAAGCTGGTTGATTACTGCGCAATATACACACCTGTCTGTAGATGCCGAACATGTACGGCGTATCAATCCGAGGCGGGCAAGTGATCGTGATGATGCGGTTCCGGAAGATATGACCAGCTTCCTGGTGGGCTACGATTTTGGTCATGGCTTCGACGGTAGTGTCAGTTACTTCTACCAGTCCTCAGTGGATTACAAGAATGCGTCGCTGGTGGAGAGTATCGATCGGGTCGACTTTAACCTGCGTAAACGCTTCACATTTTCCGGCATCGATGCGCGCGTGGACCTGATCGCCCAGAATGCCTTTGGCGATGACAATACCGAGTACCGATATTTTCAGCAGTTTGAGCCGCGTTACTACGTCAGGCTGGTAACACAGTTTTAGCAGCGCGTTATATTCGCCTGAGCCCGTGTCTCCACTTTGCGAGCCACTATGGCTGCCTGTGTTCAAATCTGTCGTCTGCCATTACACTTGCTGCCTTGAGCGCGGCCATATCGTGTAGTACGTAGTTGTGGATAATTGCGAGTAATGGAGACGGGATTCAAGCAGTGACGGCGGAAACCCCCAAACGAATTATTGTCGGTATCAGCGGCGCCTCGGGTATTGTCTACGGTGTGCGGCTGTTGGAATTGCTCCGTGACACCGATGTAGAAACGCATTTGATCGTCACCAGGGCGGCGCGGCTAACCCTGGAATACGAGACCGATTACGCCATGGGTGATCTCAAGGCGCTGGCCGATCACCACTACGGCATCGATGATATCGGCGCGGCACTGGCGAGCGGTTCCTTCAAGACCGCGGGAATGATTATCACGCCCTGTTCTGCCCGTACACTGTCGGACATCGCCAGTTCGGCGACCTCCAACCTGCTGACCCGAGCGGCGGATGTTGTTTTAAAAGAGCGCCGGCGTTTGGTATTAATGGTCAGGGAGACACCCCTGCACCTGGGTCATTTGCGTTCTATGGTGCAGGTGACTGAAATGGGGGCTGTTATCGCACCGCCGGTTCCCGCCTTCTATGCCCAGCCGGAAACCCTCGGTGATATGATCGAACACACCCTCGGTCGTGCGATGGACCTGTTCGATGTGGAACTGGGTACAGCGTATCGCTGGAAAGACCAGGACAATCCGAATGCCTGACGTCGCTTCGCGGATTTTTGCCAGGCCATGAACGGCCCCGCCGCGCATTGCCCTTCTTACTACGCGGCCACTCGCAACGACGACCATCACTATCCTGCGCTATCAGGCGAACGCCGTGTGGATGTTTGTATTGTTGGCGCCGGGTTCACCGGCATCGCCACGGCACTGACGCTCGCGGAGCGTGGCTACACCGTTGCCGTGCTGGAACAACACCTGGTCGGCTGGGGGGCATCAGGTCGCAATGGTGGGCAAATGATCGCGGGTATGAGTGGCGAGTCGCGTCTGCAAAAACAACTTGGCCCGGGGCATGACGACACGCTCCACAACCTGGCTTATCGAGGCAACAAGATCATTGCCGAGCGGGTCGATCGCTACAGTATTGATTGCGACCTCAGCTACGGCTACATCGATGTGGCGCTGAAGCCCGCGCATCTTGACGAACAGTCGCGATGGTTTGATGCGCTGTGCGCGAGGGGAATGGAGGCGGACCTGGAGCTCGTTCCCGCAGATGTACTGCCAGAAATTATCGGGACCCGACAATACCTCGGAGGCCTGATCAATCGCCGCAACGGCCACCTGCACCCGCTCAACCTGTGTCTGGGAGAAGCCCGGGCGTGTCGCGAGCTGGGTGTAAGCATTTATGAGCGCACACCCGTGTTGGGTATTCACCACGGCAGACGGGCCGTGGTTGAAACCGCCGCCGGCAATGTGATTGCCGACGCGGTGGTCGTCGCCGGTAACGCCTATCATCGCTTGGAGCGTAGGGCCTTGTCCGGTTTGGTGTTTCCCGCTGGCAGCTACATTATTGCCACCGAACCGCTCAGTGACAGGGAGGTAGACCAGCTGAATCCACAGAACCTGGCCATCTGTGATCAGAATGAAGTCTTGGATTATTTCCGCCTGTCTGCGGATCAACGGCTGTTGTTTGGAGGACGCTGTAATTACTCGGGCCGCGAACCTAGGGATATTGCCGCGGTCATGCAGCCCCGCCTGAGTAAAATCTATCCGCAGTTGGCTCACAAAAAAATTGATTACGCCTGGGGTGGCAAAATTGGCATTGTTGCCAACCGCGTGCCACTGATGGGTCGCACGGCGGACAATGTCTACTACGCGATGGGTTACAGCGGTCATGGTGTCAATATGAGCCACCTGTTCGGCGAGATCATCGCCGATGCCATTGCGGGGTCGATGGAGCGTATGGATATCTTTGCCGGCGTACCGCACCTGCGTTGGCCCTTTGGCCAGTGGACCGGTAATCAGGCGATGGCCATGGGCATGTTGTATTACCGGCTGCGGGATCTTCTCTGACAACACTTTTGACAGTGTCATTCGTTCACTCTGTCCGCCCCGGCGGAATTGCGATTTGTGAACTATAGTGAAGTTGGCGCGGTAAGTTCTTACCGGTTCACACTATTCAAGGAGAATACTAATGAAACGCCTTGTTTTAGCTGTATTGTTTGTTATGACCTCTTCCCTGTCCCTGAACGCAGTTGCGGACGGCCACAGTACACTGCGTGTCGTGTCCGTTAGCACCAGCGATGTTGGTGCCTACGTGGTTGAACTGCGCAAGGGCAAGGCCATGATGGCCAAGTTGGCACCGAAGATGGAGATGCGTGCCTGGCAGGCGACTTTTGCCGGCGCTGATACCGGAGCGGTGGTCGTTGCCCTGGAGCATCCCGGGTCGTTGGCTGATTTCGCTGCGGCGTGGGAAAAAACCTTGGCCGACAAGGGCATGGCCGAGTGGTTGGCCGGACTGGGTGGACTGCGAACACTGGTATCCGACAGTATCTATCGCGAGCTATCGCTCTAGGGCACTACTGAATAATACGGTAATGCTTCTGCGGAGCGATGTGTAGGCGCTGTCCGCAGCGTTACGGCTGCTTGCAAGGTAGCCAGCTGTCATGGGTAGCCGCGACTACGACTAGTGGTCTCCAGACGCTATTGCTCGAACATTGCCGGTTACGGGAGAGTCTCCACACCTGGGGTTTGGGGCAGGGGCCGGTTTGCGCTGTTGGCCAGGTTTTGCCGTCAGCGCCGTGTTTTCTTACCCGTCTTTTTTGCATGCTTCCGTTCGGCTTGCGCCTCGCGCTGCTGTCTGAGCTGGGCTTCTTCAACGGTCACCATGGCTGGTGTTTCCAGGGTGATCCGGCCCAGCATACCGGCGCGATACTCGTTCACCAGAATGGCCGATACTTTTTCCAGGTCAACCTGGCCGCCACCGCGCAATGCGCCGCGGCTGGCGCCGAGCTGCTCTAGAAATTCCAGTTCTGTCGCCGGGAGATTGTTCAATTCGTAGCGCTCGCGTAACTCGGCCGGGTAGTGCTCGAGTAAAAATTGCGCGAGGTAGAAGGCAACATCAGTAGTGTCGATGGCGGTATCTTTGATGGCCCCGGAGGCCGCCAGTCGGTAGCCGCTGTTTTCGTTGTGAATCTTCGGCCAGAGAATCCCCGGTGTATCCAGGAACATCAGCGACTCATCTACCTTGATGCGCTGCAGGCCCTTGGTGATTGCCGGTTCATCGCCGGTCTTGGCCACCTTGCGGCCGGCCACCGCGTTAATAAGCGTGGATTTACCGACATTGGGAATACCGGTAATCATGGCCATCAACTTGGAACCGGATTTTGGTTTGCCAGGCGCCAGTTTGTGACACAGTGCTTTCAACTTGCTGGCCTTGTCGGCCTGGTCCAGAGTGCTGAGCATGGTCTTCACCGACGCCGACTGTTCAAAGTACGCTTGCCAGTCCGCCGTAGTGGTGGGGTCTGCCAGGTCGGATTTACTGAGAATCTTGATGCACGGTTTGTCCTTGGCCAGGGCAGCAATGGCCGGGTTCTGGCTGCTGTAGGGTAAGCGACAATCCAGCAGTTCAATCACCAGGTCAACCTGCGGCAGCGCTTCGCGCATCTCCTTGTTGGCCTTGTGCATGTGGCCTGGGTACCAGTTAATACTCATTGCACTGTTGCTCTAGTTTTCAATCAGGCGGATGCCATTGGGCTCGATGGCGATCACCTGTTCCTTGTACAACCCCCCGACGGCGCGCTTGAACGCGCCTTTACTCATACCCAGGGTCTGCTCGATAAGCCGCGGATCAGACTTGTCGTGCAAGGAGACAAAACCCTGGTTGGCGTGCAGGTGGTCCATAATCTTTTTTGCGTGCTGGTCGCGCTTATGGCGCTGTAATTGTAATGTCAGGTCGAGTTTGCCGTCTGGTCTTACGCGCTTGATAAAACCGGGCTTACGCTGGCCGAAGCTTAACCGTTCCTCTACCTCGTTCTTGTACAGTATGCCCCAGTGGCTGTTGTCGACGATGGCCTTGAATCCGAGATCGGTAGTGTTGGCGACAAGCAGGTCTACCGGCTGCCCGGCCTTGAACGCGTGTGGTCTGTCGTCATCGAGAAACTTGTCGATCTTGGAGGACCCGGTAATACGCCCGTCCGCACCATTCACGTAGGCGTGCACGATATAGTAGCGACCCGCCTGCATGGGTCGGTGTTGTTCGCCGAACGGTACCAGCAGGTCCTTGTCCAGCCCCCAGTCCATGAAGGTGCCGTAGTCGGTGTTGTCGCTGGCGCGCAAATAGGCAAACTCGCCCACCTGGATGGTCGGGGTTTGGGTGGTTGCAACGGGTTGTCCCCGGGCGTCCAGGTAGATAAACACGGTGAGTAAATCACCGACTTGCAGATCGGTCGGGCAGTGTCGGTGAGGAAGCGGCACGCTGCCCAGAGAGCCGGCGTCTACAACCGCGCCGTTGCCGCCGACGGCGGTTACAGTGAGTGCCTGTGATGTGCCCAACGGGTTCATAGTGGTGCTTCCTGGATGAGCGCGCATTGCACAGTAAAACGGTCTAAAAGGCAATCTGGCGCGCTGATTGCTAATTGCTAATTGCTGATTGCCCAGCGCCGCGCGTTTGTCGCCCTTCCTCAACAGGGTGGCGTAAAATATAAAGTTTATCGCACGAACTCTGCCGCACACTACTACCCATACACTTCAGGTCAGACGCCGGAAATGATGGGTTAATCAATGGACAATGAACAGCAAACACCAGCGTGGCCAACATCTGTGTTTATCACCGGTGCCAATGGCTTTATCGGCAGGGCGGTGGCGCGGCGCTGCCGAGCATTGGGGATAGCGGTATCGGGACTCGATTTCAACGCCGACGCGGAGTGGGGGGTGATTGCCGCCGATCTGACTGCGCCCGATGACTGGTGTGAGGCTCTGGCCGGTATTGATCTGGTGGTCCACACGGCCGCCATTGTGTCCAACAATGCCAGTGCCGACGATGCCTGGCGGGTCAATGTAAAGGCCACGGCGGATCTGTTGAGGCACAGCGAACTAGCCGGCGTTAAGCGCTTTTTGCACCTGTCCTCGGTCGCTGCCTACGGATTCAATTTCACAGAGCCCCGGGTCGAGGAACAGCCTCTGCGCCCCATGGGCAATACCTATGTCGATTCGAAGATTGCCAGTGAGCATGCCGTACTTGCCTGTCATGGTCGCGGCCGGATGGACTGCACCATTGTACGCCCGGGCGATGTCTATGGTCCTGGCTCACGCCCCTGGTCGCGTATACCGCTGGAGATGATACCGACAGGTAAGTTCATGTTGCCTGCCCATGGCCAGGGACTATTCAGTCCTGTTTATGTCGATGACCTCGTTGAAGGCTTGCTACTGGCGGCGCGCAAGCCCGCCGGCCGCGGACAGATATTTAACATTAGCGGTGGCATTGAACCCAGCTGTGCCGAATTTTTTGGCCACTATGCGCGCATGGCGGGCTGTGCTGCGCCGCGCTCGGTATCTACGCCGATGATGCTCGCGCTGGCGGAGGGTATGCGTTTGCTTGCTAGGTTGACAGGACAATCGACAGAAGTAGGGCGTGGTGTGGTAGACATGTTGTCCCGGCGCGGCGGCTATTCCATCGACAAGGCGCGCACACTCCTTGGGTTCCAACCCGCCACCGATCTGGCAGCGGGCATGGCCAACACCGAGGCTTGGGCGAAGGCAGAGGGTCTCATCCAGGGTGTCGTCAAAAATTAACTCTTTGTCGTAATATATCAACTAATTGCCCCACGCAAGGCATATAGTCCTATGCTTAAGAGCTGTAGCTTAATCAATTACATAGAACCAACAACATAAAATGAATACACAGGAGCGCATCATGCCCGCAAGCAGAATCCCCTCCAGATTAACCTTGACGGCCCTCGCCCTGGCGTTGGCACCGCATACCATGGCCCAGTTGGTGCTTGAAGAAGTGGTTGTTACCGCCCAGAAGCGTGAGCAGAGCCTTCAGGACGTACCCATTGCCGTGGCCGCCATGAGCGGCGAAAAGATCAATGATAATGGCATTGTTGACCTTGAAGAGTTGGCCCTGAACATTCCCAACTTCACCATCAATAAGGGCGCAGCAAACCCGAACATTTTCATTCGCGGTGTGGGCTCGGGTACCAACGCCGGTTTTGAACAGTCCGTTGGCATGTATATCGACGGCATTTACTCGGGCCGCGCCCAACTTGCCGCGGTGCCGTTGACGCTCGACCTGCAGCGCGTTGAAGTACTGAAGGGTCCCCAGGGCATCCTGTTTGGCAAGAACACCATTGGCGGTGCAGTTAACATTACCACCGCCCGTCCCGATCATGAGTTCGAAGCATACGTAGAAGGCCTGTACGCACCGGAAGATAACGAACAGGTCTACACCGGCGTAATCAACGGCAGCATCAGCGACACCCTTGCCGGCCGCCTGGCGGTTCGCTATGAGGGCATGGACGGTTGGTGGGATAACGACACCCTGGACGAAGAAGGCCCCGACAAAGACAACCTGTATATTCGTGGCAGTGTGCTTTGGGATGCGGCCGACAACATTGAAGTACTTGCCAAGTACGAGAACGGCGACTTTGATATGGCCAATCGCCCCAGTGTGACGTACCAGTCTGACCAACCATTGAACTTCCAGGGCGACCAGCCCTTTCCCTTGCTCGATGAGATTGAAACCGGGATCGGTGATATAGCCGCGGTGGATGAATACGAAACCGATGTGTTTGCGTTTACCGTCAACTGGGATATGGACCTGGGCACGTTTACCTCGATAACGGGTTACGCCGGTTACACCCTCGACAGGGTTTCTGATAGCGACTATTCCGCGCAGCCCGCATTGCACCGCCAGCTCGACGAAGAATATGACCAGTTCAGTCAGGAAATACGCCTGGTTTCTCCAGGTGGTGAAAAACTGGATTGGATTGTAGGCGCTTATTACCAGAGCTCCGAACTGGATGTATCCAGAATTAACACTGCTCTGGACTTCGCCTTGCTGGGACCGCTGGCAGTGCAGGCGCTGGTAGGTGGTATTAGCGGGGAGAACTCGCCCACCCAGTTTGAGCAGGAATCTACCTCGTGGGCGGTGTTCGCCCAGGGTACCTGGAGTTTCACTGACACCTTCCGTGTGGGTTTTGGTCTTCGTTACAACGAGGAAGAAAAAGATCTGGACAAGTCGAGCCTCAATCAGGGCAACGTGGGCGCCCGGGCAGCCACCAGCGGGCCTGCAGCGAATCTGATTGTGCAGGCGCGTCCCAGGGACAATGCCTTGATTGGGGATTTACGCAGTCACAATTTTCAGAATGTTTCTCGTGATGAAGATGCGGTGACTTTTTCAGGCAATCTACAGTGGGATGTGGGTGAGGACACGATGCTGTACGCCAGTGTAAGTACAGGATTCAAGGGTGGCGGTTTTGACGAGGCTTACAGCTCCTCGGGCCCCATTGTGCGCACTGGTAGTCTGCAAACGGGCGAGCCTGATGGTGGCATTATTGAAACCGGTATCGACAGCTCCGTGTTGGAGTTTGATGACGAGACCGTATTGGCCTATGAAGTAGGTGCAAAAATGACCCTCGCCGGTGGTGCGGCCAACCTCAATATTGCGGTCTTTCGCATGGAATACGATGATCTACAGGTAAGCTCGCTGGTGGGCGATGTGTTCCAGGTGAGTAACGCCGGTGAAGCCATTAGCCAGGGTGTTGAGATAGATGGCCGTATCCTCCTTGCCGAGGGTTTCACTCTGGGCGGTTCTATCGCTTACCTCGACGCAACCTACGACAGTTTCGATGGAGCGACCTGTACCATTCCTCAGGCAACGGACCCGCTGAACAATCCGGGTTGTATCAGTCCCTCAACCGGTATGAACCTCACCGAACCGCTGACGCCACTGAATCCCGGTGGCCAGGACCTCGGGGGAGAAACCCTGCTGTTCGCTCCTGAGTGGAGTTATAACATTAATGCAGAGTGGATTCTTCCGCTGGGTGGCGATCTGGAGATTCGAACCAGCGCAGACGTCAATTACACCGACGAATTTTATTCGGCCCTTGATCTGGACCCCAATACGCTGCACGACTCCTCTGTACGTGTTAATGCCAGAATTGCGCTTGCGACGATAGATGATAAATGGAGCGTGGCACTGGTAGGTAAGAACCTGACGGACGAAGAGAACCGGGTATGGAATAACGATGTGCCAACCTCAGCCAGCAATTCCTACTTCGGTGTTCCCGAACGTCCGCGCTCGCTGGCAATTCAGGCAAGGTATCGGTTCTAGCCTACACTTACAGCGTATTCACCCCTAACTGGAGTCACTGTAATGAAGATAAAAATCTGCCTTCGCTCGCTGCTGGTGACGTTTGCTGCGGCGTGCATAACTCCCTGGGCAAGCGCCGCAGACAAGCCTAACATTCTGGTGATCTGGGGCGATGACATCGGTATCTGGAACATCAGCCGCTACAGCATGGGCCAGATGGGCTACCAGACCCCGGCCATTGACCGTATCGCCAATGAGGGGATGATTTTCACCGACTACTACGGCGAACAAAGTTGTACCGCCGGTCGCTCGGCGTTTATCACCGGTCAGCATCCTATCCGCACGGGACTTACCAAGGTGGGCGTGCCGGGCGCCGAATTGGGTATCCAGCCTGAAGATCCGACGTTGGCGGAGTTGCTCAAACCCTTAGGTTATACCTCGGGACAGTTTGGTAAAAACCACCTGGGTGATCGGGACGAATTCCTGCCCACGAATCATGGCTTCGATGAGTTTTTTGGCAACCTTTACCACCTCAACGCTGAGGAGATGCCCGAGGAGGAAGACTATCCGCAGATACCTGGTTACCGCGAGAGGTTTGGCCCGCGCGGGGTCATTCACAGCTACGCGGACGGCAAGATCGAAGACAGCGGCCCCCTTACCAAAAAGCGTATGGAAACTGTCGACGAGGAGTTCCTGGCGGCATCCTTGAAGTTCATCGACAAGGCCCACGCCGATGGCAAGCCGTTCTTTGTCTGGTTCAACTCCACCCGTATGCACTATTACACCCATGTAAAACCCGAGGTGAAGGGTCTGAGCGGGCAGGGGTTCTATAACGATGGCATGGTAGAGCACGACGGGCACGTGGGTGCCTTGTTGGCGAAGCTGGATGAGTTGGGTATTGCCGACAACACCATCGTGTTTTATTCAACGGACAACGGGCCGCATTACAACCAGTGGCCGGATGCGGCCATCACCCCGTTCCGCGGTGAGAAGAACACCAACTGGGAAGGCGGTTATCGCGTGCCAGCAATGGTGCGCTGGCCCAACAAAATCAAGGCAGGCGGTATTTCAAACCAGATCATGTCACACCAGGACTGGGTGCCCACATTGATGGCTGCAGCGGGTGATGACGATGTGGTCAGTGAACTCAAAGGCGGCAAGCGGGTAGGGGACAAGACGTTTAAAGTCCATCTCGACGGGCATAACTTCCTGCCTTTCCTGACCGGCGAGCAGCCCATTGCACCGCGCCGGGCGTTCTTCTATTTCAGTGACGATGGCCAGTTAACGGCGACGCGAGTGGGCGATTGGAAGTTTGTATTTGCCGAGCAGCGGGCCCAGCGGTTCGACGTGTGGCGTGATCCCTTCGTGGTGCTGCGCATACCCAAGGTCTTTCATTTGCGCCGGGATCCCTTTGAAAAGGCTGACACAGATTCCAACAGCTACAACGCCTGGTGGGATATGAAAATCGGTTCGGTGGGCATGTTGGGCATGGCCGCGGTGACCCAGTTTGTGGAGACGCTTAAGGCGTTCCCTCCACGGCAGCGCCCCGCCAGCTTCACTATCGATCAGATAATGGAAACCATCAGCCAGGAATAAACAGCTGATCCGCTAAATGCATTAAAGATTACAGGAGGAAAGGGCAGTGAGCACTGACGAGATGAGCATACTACGCGATGGCAACCAGGAGTGGGTTTCTATCCCGCTGCCGGGTGCCGAGGGCGTTAGCGTCAAAGTACTGAAGGCCGACGAAAAAATGGACAGGGTGGTGGTGAAAATCCGTTTCGCACCGGGCAGTCGGTTGCCACGTCATGTGCACCATTGCCGAGCTGTCGCCTACACCATCAGCGGTGAGTGGGAATACGATGAGGGTGCTTTCAGCCCTGGGGAAAGTGCCTGGGAAGATGCGGGCAATGACCACACCCCCTGGAGCGACAAAGGCGCCGAATTGTTTATCGTGTTTGACGGCCAGGATGGACGTTACCTGGACAACTACCTGGAAGACGGCACCATCGTGAAACTGGATATGCCATTCCTGAAGGCCTACGAGGGCATTACCCAGGCTGAAGCGGACAAGCTGGACCCATTGTCACTGGTAGAAATCGTACCCCCCGCCGCTGCCTAAATCATGACCGCCATACCACTTTGCCAGATCGCCATGAGCGTGACGGACCTGCCGCGCACGCACGCCTGGTATACCGCTGCCTTCGGTTTTGTACCCAGTTCAGGTACTAATGCTTTTAAGGGCTATCTCGCGGAGAAAGTCCAGGGGGTGCCCGGTGCGCGCAGTACCTGCTGGTGGCTCGGGGATCAACAGGAGTTCTTCCAACTGGAGTTGTTCCAGTTTGAGCGCCCGCGTACCCGCCTGTTGCCTGTGGACTGGCGCCCCTGTGATATTGGCTACAGCCTGTTTGGGCTGCATGTGCGCGACTTTGTGCAAACCCTGGTGCGTCTCGAGGCACTGGGCACAGCGCCGTTGACTGCGCCAATGGGTGAGCCCGGTGAGCGTCGCGTTTGTGTGCGTGATCCCGAGGGGGTGCTGATTGAACTGTTTGAAGCCGACCCCGGTGGCGTCAATCGCTTCCTGCCCAATGCCGGGGCGGATGTGCTAACCGTAAGCGTGACCCTGTCCGTTCCTGACCTGTCACAATCACTGGGCTTTTTCCGCGACGTGCTGGGCCTTCAGGAAGTGCTGGATATCCGTCTGCACGAACCTGAGCACGAAGCGCTCTGGGGCCTGGCGGGCAGTAGCTCCGAGCGCGCACTGTTGCGGGCCGGTGACACGCTGGTCGAAATCGTGCAGTACACCGACCCCATCGGCAAACCACCGCCGGCGGATTACCGCGTCAGCGACCAGGGTCTGCTGAACATCGCACTTGGTTTTCGTTCCAAGGCAATGTTCGACCTGGTGCATCAGCGTTGCCTGGATGCGGGCATCAAAGGTAACTGGCGCCCTCTCAATATGGGTGCCTGGAACGTGGTGTACGTTAATGATGCCCAGGGTTTCAGCGTTGAACTGCTGCAGGTGCAGCCCTGGTATGACCGGATGATGGGCTTTACGCACCAGTCGCGTAGCCCGGGCATGTCAGTCAGTGGGCGTAGAAACGTTACCCTGGAAACGGCATTCGACGTGCCGGCAGACGTGTTGTGGAAGCAGTTGTCCGAACACGAAGGTATGACCCGCTGGTGGCCCCAGAAAACCGTGACCCTGGTCAAGGCAGGGGAGAGCGATCGCAACGGCGTGGGTGCCGTGCGACGCATGCAGGGCCTGGGAGCGACGCTCGAGGAAGAGGTCACCGGCTGGTATTCAGGAACGGGCTATGACTATCGCCTGGTCAGTGGTGCCCCTCTCAGGGAACACCGTGGTTTTGTCAGGATCCTACCTCGCGACGATGGCTGCCTGTTGCAGTGGCGGGTTGAATTCCGGCCGTTGATTCCCGGCACGGGGGCGGCTAGCCAATGGTGCCTGCGCAAACTGTTTGAACACGCGGTGGGTAAATTGAAACAGGTGTGCAACGGTTAGTTGAGGTGGGCCGCCGGTGTGCTCTGCAACTGGTTCTTCCATTCTCGGGGCGACATGCCAAAGCGTTGCCGAAAGGCGTTGGAAAACACGCTGAGCTCGGAGTAACACAGCTGGTGGGCGAGTTGCGTCAGGGAGCCCCGGGATTCACGCAGGTAATCACAGGCCATATCAAAGCGAACTTCTTCCAGCAGGGCGTTGTAGCTGGTCCCCTGTGCACTCAATTTGCGCTGCAGGGTGCGCTTGTTCATGGCCAGAAAACTCGATACCCGCTCTATCGAGCAGGCGCCGCTGAGCAGGGCCTGTTTGATCAGATAACTCACACGTGTTTCGAAATCGTCACTGTCCAGTTCCGCATTTGCGCGTATGTGTTGTTCCAGCAGGCGGCGCAGGTCGGGACTGGCCCGGTCAATGGGAGCGTTGACCATGTCTGCATCGCTCACCACCACGGTGGTGTCGGCATCAAAGTAAACCGCGCAGTTCAGGTAGCGTTGAAAGGGTTGGGTGTCCGCAGGCGCACTGTGTGGCAGGTAAATGGCCCTGGGCAGCCAGCGCTGATTGCTCAGTGATTGCATCACCTTAACGGCTACCGCTGCCACCAGGTCGCTCTGTTGAGTGAGTGGCGCGCGCAGCTGCGGCTTGTAATCGAACGTCCACATCAGTGTGCCTTGTTCGATGCGCGCACTGACCATGGCGCCCTGGTTATGGTGATTGAAATACAGGGTCAGGTCCTTGAGCGCTTCGCCGATCGTCGGGGCCTGCTGCACGATAAACCCCACCGTGCCCAGCAGACCGATATCCTGTTTTTGCCCCATCAGCAGACCGAAGTGAGGACACTGCAGGCGTTGTGCCGCGTCATCCAAGAGTTGCAGCCAGGCGGGGTAGGATATCCAGTCTTCGGGGCGATTCACCAGGTAGGGAATATCAAACTCCGTATCGAACAGCGCCAGTGAACCGCCCAACTCGGTGACAGTCTCTTCGAAGCCCTGTAGAGCCGCAGCGCGTACCAGGAATTTACTCATGGGGTGTCGCCCCCAGCGACGAGGCTGCTGTGTGCTTGGGGCAAGGGGCTGTATCCACCAGCATCACTTATTCTTCTGCTTTACGCTGTTCGCGCCGAGCCATCTTCAGTAACAGATTGTCGGCCACGCCCGGCAGGCTCCAGGGGCACACCGCCACGCATACGCCACAGCCGAAACTCTCGGCAAAAAACGGGATGCACTTGTCAAAGTCCACGTACCATTTTTCCACCCCGCGCACGGTTTTTTTGTCCGGATAAATGGCATCGGGAGGGCAGGCGTTTTCACAGACACGGCACCCGGCACACATATCATCGACACCGAATTCGTCGGGTGCATCCTCCGCCAGTGGCATGTTGGTGGTCAGTGCAGCCAGGCGGAAGGAAGAGCCTAACTCCCGGTGGATTATCGAACCGTGTTTGCCCAGTTCCCCCAGGCCACAGTCGATCGCCGCGGGAATCATCAGTATGGCGTCGGCCAGGGGGCCGGGATAACTGGTGGCGGGGTAGCCCTGGGAGAGAATGTAGTTGCGCAACCGGGCCACGACCCGGGCACCGCGGTTGTATTGCCGGGCGACTTCCACCGCGCTGGAAGGATCCTCTGCCGTGGCCGGGGCCGTTTTCATGGTTTCAAAGTCGTGTGCCACCCCGATAACGATAATAAAATCGTCTGTGACCTCGTAGCCCTCGAACACGTAGTCAGGTCGCATGCGCGTGATACCGACCACGTCGGCCTCATTGGCCAGCGCGAATGCCTTGACTCGCTGCGCCCATTCTTCGGGGGTTCCGCTGCTGGTTTCCGGGTTCAGCGATACCGGGTCCGGCCCGCGCTCCTCACTGCCTACCACCGAGTGCATAAATTCGGCGCCGACGCTGGGTTCTCCCATCACGTATTCCAGCACTTTCTTTTGTAGACCGCCGTGGGTCTGTAGCTCGGGTTTGTGCCAGAAAAACGGTGAGGCCCGGCGTTGCTCCTGCTCGCCAACGCCGTTGACGGTGTTTCCCGAAGTTTCCGGAAAAGCTGCCAGGATATCCTGGGGTGGCGTGTAGGGCGCAGACTTGGGCATAGGGTTGATACCCCTTGGGTCAAGTCGTTATTGCACACCAAAGGCAGTTGAAAGGCAATTCACAACAACGCCTGACTGGCGCAAAGATTGCAGCCCCGTCAGAGATTTATGCAATCAATCAGCGCCTGAACTATAGTTAAGGCACCTTTGAATAATACGGTAGCGCCTCACAGGTGCGCCGCGTCAGTCCTGCATCCAATAGAAATAACGTGCGCAGGGCAGGGGAGAATGATGATGTTGTCACGACGCAGATTTTTGTTTAACTCCAGTGTGGCTGCTGCCTCCGGCGTAGCAATGTGTGCACCGGTCGTGCAAGCGACGCCAAAGCCCGCCCATCCGGCTACCGCTGCGACAAGTAGCATCGCGGATGCCCGCGCGCAGCAATTTATCAACAACCGCCGTAACTGGCTCAAGACAAATGATCCCAAAACATTTCTAGGCTACCCCGGCAACATGAATCCTGCCCCCGAAGGGTTCCTGCGTTGGCAGGAGCAACTGGCCAGCATCCAGGTAGGTACGCGCTCGCACAACAATGTAGGTGACCCGTTCTACCATCAGGATAATCGCGATACGCGCATATTGGAGGCCGATTTGATTGAGCGGTTTGGCCTGCGCTTCGGATTTGCGGCCGACGACATCTGGGGTTTTGTATCCCACAGTGGCACCGACAGTAATATGCACGGCGTCTATGTAGGGCGCACGCTGTTAGAGGCACGCACTGGCGTGGCGCCGAAGATCTACTACACCACCGAGGCCCATTATTCGATACAAATTATTCGAGACCTGCTGGCGCTGGAGGAGGTGCAGGTCGCAACAACTGCAAACGGCGCGATGGACGTGACAGACTTACGTAACAAGCTCAAGGAGAATGCCGACGCGCCGGTGCTTATGGTGGCCACCATAGGTACTACGCTAATGGGGTCTGTCGATGATATTGATGAGATCAACGCGGCACTTGCGGGGCGTGAGTCCTACATGCACCTGGATGCCGCCTTGTTTGGCGGCTACCTGCATGTAACAGAGCATGCCGCCGATTTACATAAGTTGGTGGATGACAAAAAACGTTATGACTCGATTGCAGTATCCTGCCACAAATTTTTCGGTTACCCGGGAACGGCCGGCATGTTTATCGCCGGCAAGAAAGATTTTGATGAGTTCCGTGGCTTGTTCCGTTCGGTGCACGACCCGGCCTATATTTCCCACGTGCCGGGCACCATTACCTGCTCGCGCGATTCCAGCAAACCAGCCGAATTTCATTATTACTGCACGGCCGAGGCTCTACAGATACAACAACGGGATGCTCCGATGATCCTGGAAAACGCGCGCTACCTGCGTGACGAGATGGCCAATCACTTTCCCGAATACAACCCGATCGTTGCCGACCCACGCTCAAACACGGTGTACTTCGACAATCGGTTCTCTCGCGAGCTGAAGGACAAGTGGACATTAGCCACCGTGAAAGCATCGGCCAACCATCCCAAGTCGCTGGCGCACGTGGTGGTGATGCCCCACGCTGACAAAGCCTTGCTGGATACTTTCCTCACCGATCTCGATGCAGACAGAAAAGGGAAGTCGGTTGCGTAGATTGGGATTTTTGGGGCAGCGCCCTCGTCAGGTTTTTCTTTACCTACTCACCATTCTGCTGCTCAGCGCCTGTGGCGAGGAGGTTACCCGTGATGCCCTTGCCCCGGGTACCACAGTGCTGGCGTTTGGGGACAGCGTAACCTTCGGAACCGGCGCCGGGCGCGGTGAAGACTGGCCCAGCTTGCTGGCGGCCGCGTCACAGTGGAACGTGATTAACGCCGGCATCCCGGGGGACACCGCCCACAACGCCCAGCATCGCCTGCCCGATCTACTGGCGCGCTTTGAACCCGAACTGGTGATTATTGAGCTGGGCGGCAATGATTTTTTGCGAGGATTATCACTGGCAGGTGTTCGCGATGCCTTGCGCACCATGGTGCAGCAGTCGCGGGCGAGCGGCGCCGAGGTGGTGTTGGTATCGGTGCCGCGCTTTTCCATGCTGCATGCGGCCACGGGACTGTACTCAGACTCGCCGATCTATGAAGAACTCGCCGAAGAGCTTGACCTGTTACTGGCCGCGGACGTATTTGCAGATGTATTGTCTGAAGAGGCGTTCCGCGCAGACCGAATTCACCCCAATGCAGCGGGTTACCGTGAATTCAATCGCTTGTTGATGGAGCGTCTGCAGGACTGGGGTCTGCTTCAGTTATAACGCTACTTGCGGATATCGTCGTAGCTGTGCCACTTGCCATCTTTCATGTACAGGTTGTGTTTTTCTGCGCAGATTTCTTCTGGCGTGCCCTCCTGTACCGCGCCGGTGGCGCCTGAGACATAGTTAAGGCCGCGGACACACTCGCGCATTTCCTCGGCGTAGCGCTTCAGCTTGGTCTCATAACTGGGATTAACCCGGTCCTGGTAGGGCCCCGTGTAGTACCAGTAGACTGCCCCGATAATGACCGCAATGGTGAATAACCTGCCGATCATGACTTCTTCCCCAAAAAGTACGTCGTGTGAAATTTATTGTAGCGCGATTTTTCCCGCTTGTGCCTAATCTTGAAACGCAGGCTCGTCCCACCAGGGATAGAAGTCGGGCATATCGGCGCTGGGTTTGTCGCTGAACTGCGCCGGACGTTTCTCCAGGAAGGAATCGATTCCCTCTTTGGAGTCTGCCTGTTTGCCACGCGCGTGCACGGCCAGCGAATCGATCCGGTGAGCTTCCATAGGGTGGGAGGCGCCGAGCATGCGCCACATCATCTGGCGGGTCAGGGCGATCGACACCGGCGCGGTGTTTTCGGCAATTTCGGCTGCCAGTGCATAGGCTTGGGGCAGCAGTTCTTCCTCGGGATACACGGCTTTTAGCAGACCTCCAGCCAGGGCCTCTTCGGCGCCAAACACATGGCCCCGGGCGCACCATTCCATGGCCTGACTGATCCCCACAACCCGAGGCAGGAACCAACTGGAGGCGGCTTCGGGCACGATGCCACGGCGTGCAAACACAAACCCGAATTTGGCCTTTTCCGAGGCCAGGCGTATATCCATGGGCAGGGTCATCGTGATACCTACACCCACCGCGGCGCCGTTTATTGCGGCAATGACTGGCTTCTTGCACTGAAAAATACGCAGGGACACCGTGCCGCCGCTATCCCGGATGTTTTCTTCGGGCTTCAGGGCGTGACCATCGTCCTGGCTGTCGTAATTGAAGGTATCTCCACCGCTGCCCAAGTCGGCGCCGGCGCAGAAGGCCCGTCCCTCACCGGTAATGACAATCGCGCGTACATCATCGTCCGCGTCAGCGGCGTCGAAGGCGGCGATCAGTTCCCTGGCCATACGCACGGTGAACGCATTCATGCGCTCGGGGCGGTTAAGAGTCAGGGTGAGGATATGATCGCTGACGTTGTACTTTAGGGTGTCGAACTCCATGTTACGCGTGTCCTGTGGCCAGTTGGTGGGTTAGGTCTGAGCTGGAGTCGATAGCGAACCGAGCATAAACCGAGCGAGAGTATACCGCTGAATGTTCTGTGTTTGTGCTTGCGCTTGCAATATACTCCCAGCCAAATTTTGCCAGCAGCGACGAGGATTCCTATGAGCGGCGCCACGCCTTCAGCCTTACCCTATAGTGATGTCATCAAAGTACGCTTCAGTGACGTGGATGCGCAGGGTCATTTGTACTTTGCCAACTACCTGGTCTATGCCGATGAGGTTCTCTCCTTCTATATGGAAGAGCTGGGTTACAGCGCGATGAACCCACAGCAGGCGCCCTGTTTTATTTTTGCCGTGAATATCCACTGTGATTATATCGACGAAGTGAAGGCCTACGACGACGTGCGTGTTTGCGTGGGCTATTCACGGCTGGGTAACTCCAGCGCGGAGGCTTCTTTCGAGTTGTACAACAGTGCGAACGACGTACTGCTGGCTCGCGGCGGTATGACTCATGTGTATGTCGATAAGGATACGCGCAAGTCCACACCCATCCCTTCCGCGTACAAAGCGGCTATCATCGAACGCCAGCCGGAACTGGGGGAGGGCAGCTAGACCGATGGAAGGCCTGGCCGTATGGCAGTACATCGCCATTGGCCTGCTCTTCGTCTGGGGCGGCTTTGTTCGCTCTGGCCTGGGCTTTGGCGGGGCAGTGCTTACCCTGCCGTTCCTGTTAATGGTGCATAACGCACCGCTGGTTTATCTACCGATAATCTCCATCCACCTGCTGTTTTTTTCCGGCATCACCGTATTACAGTCACACTGGCGCGAACGTAAACAGCAGCTCAGTACACAGGAAAGCAGCGTGAACTGGGCGTTCCTGCGCTACTCGTTGCCGCTGATGATCATTCCCAAGCTGATTGGCGTGGCGGGTGTTATTACCTTGCCGGCGGATATTGTCGCGGGATTTATTTTCTTCATGGTCTCGGTGTACGCCATCAGCTATATCCTCGCGCGACCTTTTAAAAGTAATAACAAGACCGTCGACGCGATTTTCCTGCTCATCGGCGGTTACGTCAGTGGCACTTCATTGATTGCCGCTCCGCTGGTGGTGCCTGTGGCCGCCAGTCGCGTCACCAAGTACCAGCTGCGCGATACACTTTTCGTACTCTGGTTCATACTGGTGGCGGTTAAACTGGTTGCCTTTGTGTGGACGGGCATCGACCTGCAATGGCGACACCATCTGTGGTTATTGCCCTGCGCGACGATCGGACACTTCATCGGACTGCGTTTTCATCGCTATACCCTGCAAGCCGATACCAGGGTGTTTTTCCGCTACCTGGGCACAGCGCTGCTGCTGGTCAGCCTGGCGGGCCTGTTGCGAATCCTTTTTTAGCTTTCGCTACTGGCCGAATCTGGTCTATTCTTGAACCAGAGGTGCCGACACATTGTGCACATGATTAATGAGGTTTCACTGTGAAGAAATTACTGCTGGCCACCGCTATTCTGGCCACTTCCGCATCCACTGCGCTATTGGCACAAGACAAGGCGATGATGGAGACCGACTGGTTGGAGTTGGTGAAGGGCTATAAGGGTAGTGCCGTGGGCGCGGAGGTGCGTGAAGTGGAGACCCAGGGGGAAGAGGGCAAGCAGCGCCTGGTAATTGCGATTCCCAAGGCCGCCATGCCCGACCAGTCCGACATGGAAGAGGTTGTCGTAGTGGGGCAGGCGCCCGGTGAAATCGAGTTCGATATTATTCCTGACTTCGAATACGAATGGGTGGATGATTACGACAACGATTACTACGGCCTGCTGATTCGCCTCAGCGAAGATTCCAAAGTACCCATTCGGTTGTATCTGCAATCAGAGGATGGTTTTATCCGCTGAGCGCAGCTGTACCTAGAAGTCCAGGTACATTCCCAGGTAAGGCCCCTGGGCGGTCGCTTCCAGTAAGCCGCCACCCACCTGGTAGTCCAGATCCATATAGCGATAGCCCAGCTCCACGCCCAGCAGGGGTAAAGGTTCCCAGGCGACGCCTCCTTTTATGTCGAACACCTTGTCGCCGTCGAAACTGATGTAATTCCCGTCCACCCGGATCGTCAGGTCCAGCCCCGGTATCGATGTATTCCCCGCGACGTAAAGCATGGGCACAATATCGTCGATCTCCAGATCGCCGCGCCTTCCGGCCTCGTTGATAAGCTCCACACCGGCATCAAAGAAGCGGATAGACATGCCAAGGTCGAGTGAGACAGGGCCGTCCAGCAATTCCCAGTACACGGTGGCATCCGTGTGGGTTAGATCCAACTCCCCGTCGACCTCGCCCTCGAACACTATCCCATCAAAGATGGTGCCGAACAGTACGCCGTCACCGGACGTGGTTGAGCGTGTATGTTGGATTTGGATATTCGGTAGCAACGGAATGGGATGTTCCACCGCAGCGTACAGCTGCCAGTCGCTCTCGGTGTCGATGTCGAAGGTGGAATCCAGGTCGATGATTTCGCCGTTTTTGCGTGCTCTTGCGTCATAACTCTGGCCCCAGTAATTGGCGCCCAGCTTGGCGCCAATCACGTCGGCCAGG
This sequence comes from Halieaceae bacterium, assembly GCA_963669435.1. GTDB lineage: Bacteria > Pseudomonadota > Gammaproteobacteria > Pseudomonadales > Halieaceae > CALJFL01. The sequence goes on along the minus strand of OY770025.1, from coordinate 4,688,082 downwards.
GTTGGTGTGGCCACTGGTAGCAATACCGAGAGCAAAAGGGGGGCTGAACGGTTCATCTGAAGTCCTTTGCTGCGATGAAATTGGTGGCGTTGAGACCCAGCTCAGAAACGGTATTAGTCAGGGAAGTGCGCCGCCGAAGGCACCTTATACAGGACCTGAGTTTATACTGCTATCGCTCGAGCCAGAAGCTTCCTCCAAGCAACTGAAGCGACCTGAAGATTGCCGTTTAACTGCCTGAATTTTATACAAAAATGCCGAATCAGCCGGGTTCACGGCAAGGCCGCACAATTCCAGGCAGTTTTGGCCCCTAAGCCCTTGACTGGTAACGACTTCCTCCCTATAGTACGCCCCCTCACGCGCCCGTAGCTCAGCTGGATAGAGTACCTGGCTACGAACCAGGCGGTCGCACGTTCGAATCGTGCCGGGCGCGCCATATAAACAAAAAAGCCTCACCCCATGGGTGGGGCTTTTTTGTTTATTGGGTGTGTCCAGCCGAGTTGGACGTGTCCGTTCGATAAATTCGCCTCCAAGGCGAATTTAGACCGAGCCGAAGGCAAGCCCCCGTCGGGGGTCGTAACACCCCGAAAGGGTGTTACGAGTCCATCGTGCCGGGCGCACCCGACCCAGCCCGAGCAAGAAAGCGACGAAGCCCGCAGGGCCATAACGCCCCAAAGGGCGTTATGGGTCAATCGTGCTTTTCAACTTCACTGCCGAACCTCCCAATCACCACGGTTTGATAAAACCTGTTTCCACATCATCAATCGAGCCGGGCGGGCCATTTACAAAAATGTGAATTCTCGCAACAAGCGTGACAGATTAAGCTTTTGGTTCAACATTCAGTTGAAATGGAAATTACATGGCAAAAGCACAGAAAGCCAGTGACCTCCTTTTTTGAAAATGAATGAATTTTCAACATCAGCGGCAGTTCAGTTTTATAGGAAGGTATCCCATGGATCTAGGCGTGCGGGGCAAGAATTACATTGTAATTGGCGGCTCAAAGGGTATGGGCTTGGAAGCCGCGCAAGTTCTGGCAAACGACGGCGCAAATATTGCGATCATCAGTCGAAACCGCGCAACATCCCAAACGCAAGCCGACAGAATAAGCACACGATACGGAGTGAAAGCGATCGGCCTGGGTGCGGATGCCAGTAACCCCGGGGAATTGGAAGACGCCATCGCTGAAACCATAGACACCATGGGCGAGATTCGTGGTCTCCTCGCTACCCCAGGCTCAACCGATCACAACGGCACGTTGCTGGAGATGAGCGAAGAAGATTGGCTCATCAACTTTAACAATGTTCTGATGAGTCAGGTCAGAAGCTGCAAGGCCATATTGCCCCATATGCTGAAAAATGGCGGTGGCAACATCGTCACAACGTCAGCCTATTCGGCGCGCGCCGCCAAAAACTTCCTGTTCGGCTATGCCACCTTGAAAGCTGGCCTTATCAACCTTACCAAGAATGTTGCCAAGACCTATGGCGCCGATGGCATACGCGCCAATTGCATATGCCCTGGGGCGGTTGAAACCAGCGTCTTGGCCGAGCTTCGCAAAAAGACAGCAAAAGACCTCAACATGCCGGAGGAGGAGGCGCTTGAACATATTCTGTTCACAGAGTGGAAAATGCCCGTTTCCGCGCAACGCGTGGCCAAACCGGCCGAACTTGGCGATATGATGGCTTTTCTCTTATCTGAGCGCGCAGCCTACACCACGGGTGCCATTGTTAACGTGGATGGCGGGACAGACTTCTAAGGTCTATCGTTCCCTTTGCATCCTGCAGTCACTTTTGCCTGCCCTGATTCCGGGACGTGGCTCCACACCTGATAATGCGAATGGGCGATGGCCCAATTATCATATAATATACTATTATAATGCGAGTACGCGCCTTAACGGAATCTGTCGCTAAGCGTACGAAGATAGTTAGCGTAACCAGCGTGCAAATTTGTTTCTTGCCGCACTCGCATCTTCGATGACTTCCAGCCAGTTTACACCTGCTGAGGGCAGCTTACTGACGACCATAGAGCACTACTTACGGCATTATTGGTGAGATCAAACAAGGTTTAAATGACAACTGACACACACGCGCCAAATACTGACTCGATTGAACTGATCAACCGGATACCTTCATGAGGCTCAAAAATTATTGGGAAGACCCCCGCATCTTCGACATCAACAAAGAGCCTCCGCGCGCTTCTGCAACTTACTATCCGAGCCTGGGCGCCTGCACCTCGGATGATCCTTCACCCTGGTACCAGTCTCTCAACGGCCAATGGAAGTTTAACTGGGTCCAGAAGCCCGCGGAAAGGCCACAGGCTTTTCATGAGCTCGATTTCGATGATTCTGGTTGGGATGACATTCGGGTGCCCATGCAATGGCAGCTCGAAGGTTACGGTATGCCACTCTACATGCTCAAGGGTGGCGTCAAAGGTATGGGAAAGAGAAATCCGCCTCAGCTCGATCCTGAATTCAATGAGGTCGGTTCATACCGGCGGACAATTACCATTCCAGCAGCCTGGGAGGGGCAGCAGGTATTTGTCCATTTTGCGGGCGTAAAAACGGCGTTCTATCTTTGGCTGAATGGTGAGTTTGTAGGCTACAGCCAGGACTCAATGAGCCCGGCTGAGTTCAACCTCACACCTTACATAAGGCCTGGCGAGAATACGCTGGCGCTGCAGGTCTACCGTTTTTCAGACGGTTCGTACTTGGAAGACCAGGATATGTGGTACATGTCCGGTATTTATCGCGATGTCACCCTGTATTCCCTGCCCAATGTCCACCTACGCGACTTCTTCATTCGATCTGAGTTCGACGATGAACTCAAAGACGCTGAATTACTTGTCAGTGCGACTATCAGAAATCAGGAGGGGTTTCCTGTAGAGGGCTGCCATGTCGAGGCCTTGTTACTGAGTCCCGACGGTGCCCTGGTCAGTGAACTTAGCTCTAATCCTATTGCACTGGCAGAAAACGCTGAAGGAACAGTCTCATTAAGGGGCGCGGTGTCGTCGCCTCGCAAGTGGTCAGCAGAGATTCCAATGTTGTACACGATGCAATTGCGGCTAAAAGATGCCCACGGTCGGGAAATTGCAGCTACCCAAAGGCAGTTCGGGTTTCGCAAAGTGGAAATCGTCGGCAACCACATTCTCGTCAATGGGAAAAACATTGTATTCCGAGGGGTCAATCGACAGGAATGCCACCCGGAAACGGGGCAAACGCTCAGCCGAGAGCAGGCCGAACAAGATGTGGTGTTGATGAAGCAGTACAACATCAACGCGGTTCGGACGGCGCACTACCCCCACCATCCGGACCTCTACGAGTTGTGTGATCTCCACGGTCTGTACGTGATGGATGAAGCTAATGTTGAATCCCATGGTACTGCCAGCAAGCTGCCGGGAAGTGATCCTAAATGGAAGGGAGCCGTGGTTGATCGCATGCAGCGACTGGTACATCGCGACAAGAACCACAGCTGCATTGTTTCCTGGTCTCTAGGTAACGAGGCAGGCTTTGGCGATAACTTCATCGCCATGAAGAAGGCGGCACTGGCGATCGATACATCACGATTTATCCACTATGAGGGCGATATATCCCATAAGGTGACCGACGTAGTCAGCACCATGTACCCCAGCCCGGACCGGATGGCGAAGATCGCCCGTGGTGAGAAAATTCGTCTAGGGAGTGCCGGCAACATGCGGGGCCACTTGCATCAGGCGGGCGACTACAGTCATTTGCCGGTTTTGGTTTGTGAGTATGCCCATGCAATGGGGAACAGTATCGGTAGCTTGGACAAGTACGTTCAGCTGTTTGATGACTACCCCCACATGGCGGGCGGCTTTATTTGGGACTTTGTTGACCAAACCCTTCTACGCAAGGACGAGAATGGCCGCGAGCTTTGGTTGTTCGGCGGAGATTTTGGTGACTCGCCCCACAGCGGCGCATTTCTGGCCAATGGCATGTTGGCCGCAGACAGGAAGCCACATCCACACGCTGCTCAGGTTAAGCAATCCTATCGTCCGTTAACGGCCGAGCTGTCAGATTTTGCGACTGGCAAGGTGCTGATCAGAAATAAAAACTGGTTCGAAACCCTGGAAAAGTACCGTTTGGTGTGGGAGATTTCGGCTGATGGCAATATCGTTCAGAAGGGTGAACTCGATTGTCCCGCCGTTAAGCCCCAGGACACAACTGAAATAGAGCTGCCCTTCAGAGAACTGAACGACGAGGCGGGTGAATACCATCTGAAGGTGACGTTTATCCTTAGAGAGGCCACATCGTGGGCGCCAGGTGGCTTTGAAGTGGCCTGGGATCAGTGTGAGATACCGGTTGCGAATGCGCGGCCTAACGAGAGTGCGACGGCAACCCTGTCGCCACTGTCGGTGAAGGAAAATGGTGGCATAGTATCTGTCGTAGGGGATAGCTTTAGCTGTAGCTTTAGGCGAGATAATGGCGCATGGACTGCATTTGAAGCTAACCGGCGCTCCTATTTTACAGAGCCGCTACTCCCGAACTTTTGGCGAGCGCTAGTCGATAATGATGGCCATTACATACTCAGCGTTCTGGGCGTACCCTCCTGGATAAATCGTTGGATATGCCGCGGCACTTTCCGCTGGAAAAAAGCGGCGCGTAATCGAAAACTGCGAGAGTTTATCGTTAATCAAATCACGGATGACCGTGTCGATATTCAGACTGCTTTCGCAATCCCGGGCGGTAAAACCCCGTTGTCCCTGACGTACTCAATCTTCGGCAACGGTGAAGTGGAAGTCGCGTATCGGTTTACGCCCAAGAAGAATATGCTACGCGCAGGCCTGCAGGTGAGAGTCCCTGCATCACTGCGCAGGATTGCGTGGTTTGGTCGTGGCCCCGAGGAGTCAATGCTTGATAGAAAGAGCGGCTATAGCATCGGCACCTACGAAAAAGACATTGAAGATTTCATTCACGAGTATGTCCGTCCGCAAGAAAACGCAAACCGCAGTGATGTGCGGTGGGCACGGCTTTTAGACGAAAACGGTAACGGCTTGGAAATCCGCGCGGTCGGCGAACATCTGCTTAATTTCAGTGCCTGGCCCTACTCGATGGACGATCTCGATACGGCCGGGCATATTCATACATTGCCACGCCGGGATTATATTACCCTCAACGTTGACTATGCGCAGAAAGGCGTAGGCGATGTCACATCAAGTATCTGGCCAATTCCTGCGTACGCGCAGTTGTCTGGCGGAGCAAGCTGTGAATTTCGTTTTAGAGTAAGGGGTTACAAGTAACAGGATGTAATAAAGCTGTTTGGCAAAAAGCGGGACTTCGCAATTCCACGACGTGACAAAACTAACGGCAGGTCATTAGGGCCGACGGGACTGACGGTGGATAGAGTGAGCGCAATGTAATCGGTTCGTGGGTGGCTTGTTTGTCAGGTCTGAAGGTAGCTTGCGACCTGAGCGCGATGGTCGCGCATGTGCCGGCTTGCGGCTTTCGCATCTCCGTTTTTTATATCGCGGATGATACGTTCGTGACTACGGATAAGCAGGGTTTTGCTTTTCATAAGACTTTTTAGCTGATCATTTGTCGTTGGCCGAAACATCGAGCAATTAATCAGGATGTCAATGTAGAGGCTGATTGCCCGATTGCCGCCGGCTCGGCAAATGGCGCTGTGCACCCTTGCTGCAGCCAGGAAAAATCCCTCCAAGGTGTCCGCTTCGGACTCAGTTTTGAGCGCTGCCTCTAGTTCCTCGATTTGCTCCGCGCTGGCACGGTTAGCGGCAAGTTCTGCTGCGAACGTATCCAGTGCAATACGCGCTTCGTAGATCTGGTTGAAGGGTAAGTCCGCCTGCTCCAGGAAGTGTGCTGCAGCCTCAATCGTGTTGGTGGGGTCTGACTTGGCGACAATCAGTCCGCCATCGCGCCCTTTACGACTTCGGGAAACGCCAATTAACTCAAGAATACGAGAGGCTTCGCGAAATATTGAGCGGCTAACGCCGTACTTCTTGATAAGGTCGACCTCGGAACCAAGCCTGTCTCCAATTGTTAATCCTACGTCGTCAATATCGCGTTTAATCTGATAAATGAGAGTTTGTGCTGATTTCGTTCTCCCCGAATCAAACCATTGAGGATAGATTTTCCCCTGTTCGGAGATGTCCAGGTTCTGATTCTTTACATCTTCCAGTAGCTCGAGATAAGCGTCGATTTGTTTGACCGCTGTGGCCTCATCATTGGCAATGATGGCCTCGACGAGTTTTCGAGCTATCTCCTCACCGATTGATGAGCTTTCCTCCAGTGGGGCTGTGCTGAGTTGTTCCAGGTTAGCAAAGTCGACGGCGATATAATCCAGTGGTTCGATAAACATTGCCAGAACCGTATTTCCGCCGAGGTGACCGATTTCATGAATCAGCCGCAGGTGTGCCAACACCTCATCCAAAATACTAGTGGCTGATTGGACCGATTTTTCCAACAGTACCTGTAGATTCGGTACGGCATCGTCGACCAGCCGGGTTATCGCCATCCGGACGGTGACTCGTTGTAATCTGCGTCTAGCTTCGTTGACTTCCTCCAAAGAGATGTCCGTCAGGTTAAAGTAGTCTCGCAGAATATTAACAATCGCTTGCATTGACGGTTTTGCGACTGTGAGGCCACCGTTGGGCCCTCTTGTTGCTTTTGCCAGCCCTTGCCATTCCAGTACGCGAATGGCCTCTCTGAAGGTATCCCGGCTGACATTGTATCGCTTCAGTAGCTCGGGTTCCCGACCAATGAGGTCACCTTCACGCATGTCCTGGCTTAAGATGTCTCGGGCAATCTGGCGGGCTGTGCGGTAGGAGAGCTTGGGTTTGCTGGGCTTAAGTGCCGCTACCATAGATTCCCTTAGTTTGATGGCTACTTCATCGTTGTCTGCCTCAGCGGGCTTCTTCGATCTCGTCATTTCTATAAGTTCTACAAAGTATACTAAAATGCGTTTGAATTCTGCACCTGCGCCCACTCAGGGCGAGGGAGAGGAGTTAGCCGCAGTGGATAGTATTCGCGATGACGCCCTGTCCCTGGTTGAAAATGTTGATCGCGAGACCCATTCCCCACAATGGACAGCCCGTAGCTATATTGTGCATCTGCCCCCTCCGGTGTGTCCAGACTGATGTTATTGCGAGCTTGAGTGTGTTCAGGATGTCACGAATGAGCGTTTGATGCCGATTTAAGTCAAATACTAGTTAACTTATCTGTATATGGTGCCCCCCCTTCAGCACAAGGGCGCGCATTGTCCGCCAGACTGGTTTAGTCACCGCTTTATTCTTATCGGTTCGGCCGCGACAGAGTCTGCAGTGATCGCGCGCTGCGTGCTCTGGGTATTGGGCGGTCCGCGAAGGTCGTTATTCACGCATAAAGCGCCGAACCAAGTCCTCGAGTGATCTTTGTCGGCCAACTAAAAGGTATACTATTTAATAATTAGTATGCTATTATACGCCCGGCGTCTCCGCAAAGACTCCTTTTTGATTTTAGCGCTATGCGTTGTCGGGCTTACCAGCCTGGTAAATCGGCATGCAGGTGCCGTTGTATGTATGTGGCGCGGGCTAGGAAATCGCTGTCAATTACTAGAGAGATAATTCGAGATGATCGCAAAACGTATATCAACGAGTGTTACCAGTCTGGCTGCAGCAGCATCAGCTATTTCATTGAGCTTGGTGGCAGCGCCGAGCGTCGGGCAGCAGGTGCTTGAAGAAGTTATAGTTACTGCCACACGCCGCTCAGAGTCTCTGCAGGACGTGCCTGTAGCCGTCACCGCATTCAATACGGCCCAGTTAGAGCAAAATGTGATGCTCGAGCTGAGTGACATTCAAGAGCAAACCCCCAGTCTATTTATTACCCAATCACAGGGTGCATCGACGTCTGTAATTGTTGAGCTCCGTGGTCAGGTTCAGAACGATAGCTCGGTGACAACGTTGGATCCTTCAGTGGGCATCTACTTCAACGGTGTCTATATCGGTCGCGCCCAGGGCGCGATGATGGAGATGTTTGATATTGCGTCTGTCGAAATCTTAAAAGGGTCGCAAGGGACGCTTTATGGCCGCAATACGACCGGCGGCGCAATAAAGGTTGAGACTGTTAAACCGGAGCCCGGAGAGCCGGTCACTGGCTATGCCGGAGGGGCTGTTGGTAATTTCGATAGCTATCGCTACGAGGGAGCTGTGAGTTTCCCGCTGGGTGACACTGCGGCGCTGCGTATTGCAGGGCGTCACAATGAAAATGAAGGTTGGGCGAAAGCGTTGGCCATTGATCCTTTGACCGGTGAGACGACAGATTCCAACCTGACAAATGGTCGTGACTCCGACCTACTGCGAGCATCTTTGGTCTGGGATGCGACTGATATCCTTCGAGTTACCTTTAACGGCGAATACTACAGCAATGATGATGCCGGGGCGCTGGTCAAGGACCAGCTTTTAGACCGGTGGACTGCTCCCCTGAACTTCGAGGCCACGCCAGACTGGCTGGAGGCCGGTAGCAATGCAGGTGGGGCAGAGGGTTCAGTAAAGAACGAGACCTACGATTTAACCTTTGATCTCGCCTTCGAAGCATTCGATATGAAGGCTATCCTCGCGCATCGAAAGTGGGACTTTGATAACCGCTTCGATACTGACGGGACCAGCTTTAACTTGATTGATACCATATTCGATGCCGATGGGGAGCAGGATTCACTGGAAGTTCAGTTTTCCGGCCTGGCATTCAACGACAAGCTGAACTGGCTTGCAGGCATCTACTACTTTGAAGAGGAGGCACTGGACAATACGCTTACCTCTTTCGGTGGTGCACCGATTATCTACGACGGGGACGTGAGCGGAGATAGTACCGCCGTGTTTACCCACCTTATCTACTCCTTGACTGATAAACTGAGTCTGACCGGCGGTATTCGTTATACCGAAGACACCAAAGAATTGGACGGCGCCAACCGTCAGTTTGGAAGCTGCGTTTATAACCCCGACTCCCCGGATGTAACGCCCGACGGTTGTTTTGGCAGCTTCTCGGATGATTGGAGCTTTGTTTCCTGGACGGTCGGACTCGATTATGTCTTCAGCGACTCGGTCATGGCCTACGTCAAGGCTAACAAGGGGCAGCGTTCGGGCGGTCAGCAGCTCCGAGGCACAGGCCCTGCGTTCTCTGAGCTTCAGCAGGCTGTTGTCGACACCACCTTGCCTTTCGATGAAGAAGAAGTCTTGGACTATGAGGTGGGCATTAAGAGCGAATTTCTGGATGGTCTTGCCAGGCTCAACGCGGCTTACTACTACGTAGATTACCAGGATTTCCAGTACTCTGAAGTTATCGCAGTATCCACCTACGTCCAGAATCTTGGAGATGCAGATGTTCAGGGCGTTGAGCTTGAGGGTACCTTACTGTTCGGAGAGGGGTTCAGTTTAAATGGCTTCTTTAGTTGGCTCGATCTTGAGTACGATGAACGTTTTCAAAGCGGCTCCCCTGAGTTTAAGTGGGGCCTCAGCCTGAGCTACTCGACAGAGGTCGATTACGGCGAGTGGAATGCTACCGTAGGTTATTCCTGGACGGACGAACGTGGCAGCTTGGATAGCCAGTTCGACGAACTTAATGAATTCTTGCCGCTGGAAGACTATAGCCTGGTGAATGGCCGAATCGAACTGGCTCTGAATAGTGGCCTCAGTTTAGCCGCCTACGGCAAAAACCTTACCGATGAAGAATACTCGCTCGGCGCTCTGGGAACCTTCGTAGGAAACCTTTTGTTAGGCGATCCCTATATCTCCAACGTTCTTACGCCCGCTGAGCCACGCACTTATGGCTTGGAGCTACGCTACGCTTTCTAGGCGGCGAAGATTTGAGCGACCTGCCGCTTGTACTCATGTTGATGGGAGCGCATGACATTCTGTGGGGCCAGATGTTTCGGTTGCAACAGAAGCTGAAACAATCAGGCTACGAGGTCCAACTCATTGTAGGCGTTGGTAAACAGCACGTATTCGGAATGCATGCCACCCGAACTCGGGGAGCGGCGAGGGCGTTGATCGAGGAATTCATCAATGAGTCGTGATACTAAGCATCGCAAAATACGAATGGGTATGGTTGGCGGGGGAGAGGGCGCTTTCATCGGCGCGGTCCACCGTATGGCGGCGGCAATGGATGGTGAGATTGAGCTGGTATGCGGCGCATTTTCCTCAGACCCAGAACGTTCAGTACGCTCCGGACAGGCACTGTATCTTTCTCCTGATCGAGTGTACTCGGACTACCACAGTATGGTAGCCGCAGAAGCGACTTTGCCAGTTGATGAGCGCATGCAGTTTATCTCGATCGTTACCCCGAATCATCTGCATTTCCCGGTAGCAGAAGTGGCATTGAAAGCTGGCTTTCACGTGATGAGTGACAAACCCGCAACCCTTAATCTGGCCGAAGCGTTACGTCTGCGTCAGCTGCTGCAGGAAACCGGCTTGCTTTATGGTCTGACCCATGCGTACACCGGCTACCCGCTGGTGAAGGAGGCGCGCGAGCGGATAGCGCAGGGTGAGTTGGGCACGCTTCGCAAAGTGGTGGTGGAATATCACCAGGGCTGGTTGGCCCACCCGCACGATCCAGACAATAAACAGGCCGCGTGGCGTCTGGATCCAGCCCTAGCGGGAATCAGTAGCTGTATTGGCGACATCGGAGTACACGCGGCGAACCTGGCAGAGTACATCACCGGTCTGCGTATCAGCGCGCTCTGCGCAGACCTGTCTACCTTCGTAGAGGGGCGCGAGATGGATGACGACGGTTCGATTCTTATACGGTTCGAAGGTGGCGCCAAGGGCATTCTCGTTGCCAGCCAGGTGTGTGTGGGTGAAGACAATGGTCTGAACATTCGTGTGTATGGCGACCAGGGCAGTCTGGAATGGCAGCAACAGGAACCCAATACATTGAGCCTGAAGTGGGCGCAGCGACCTTCCGAGATTTTGCGGGCCGGGGCGGGGTATCTCAGCTCGCTGGCCGCGAGCAGCACCCGCACACCTAGTGGTCACCCTGAAGGTTATCTGGAAGCGTTTGCCAACTTGTATATGGCCTTCGCCGGCCAGATTCGTGCGCTCGAGCAAGGTCATACACCAGATGAGCGCGCCGGAGATTGCCCGGGGATTGACGAGGCTGTGCGGGGAATGCAGTTCGTGGAGCAGGCGGTGGCTGCCAGCGCCAGCGATGCCAAGTGGCAGAAGCTTGATGTGCTCTAACACCGCTGAAGAAAAAATCAGCGCGGCTTCGTTTGAGCGAGCCGAGGTATTCCAAGGATCATACTATGCCTGAAATGAAAGCCCCCGCGATCTTCCTGGCCCAGTTTGTCGGTGAAGAGGCCCCCTTTGACAGCCTCGCTAATATTTCCCGCTGGGCGGGAGATCTGGGGTACAAGGGTGTGCAGATGCCTACCACTGAACCTGGCTTGATGGATTTGGTGACGGCAGCAGAGAGTGTGGATTACTGCGATGAGTTGAAAGGCATTTGCGCTGAGGGTGGCGTGGAGATCACTGAACTGTCGACCCATTTGCAGGGCCAGCTGATTGCCGTTCATCCAGCCTACGATGATTTGTTTGACGGCTTCGCACCGGAGAGCGTGAGATCGAACCCTGCCGAACGGCAGGCCTGGGCCGTCGATCAGCTGCTGTTGGCAGCAAAAGCCAGTCGCAACCTTGGGCTCAATGCGCATGCGACATTTTCTGGTGCGCTGCTATGGCATACGATGTATCCGTGGCCGCAGCGCCCGGATGGGCTGGTGGAGGCGGGTTTTGCTGAGCTTGCGAGGCGCTGGCGACCGGTTCTGGACGCCTTCGATGAGGTAGGGGTGGATGTTTGCTATGAGCTCCATCCGGGTGAAGATCTGCATGACGGCGTAACGTTCGAGCGTTTTCTGGCAGCTACCGGGAACCACCCGCGCTGTAACATTCTCTACGACCCTAGCCACCTGCTGTTGCAGCAACTGGATTACACACAATTCATTGATTTTTACCACGAGCGCATCAAGGCGTTTCACGTCAAGGACGCAGAGTTCAACCCCACTGGGAAGGCCGGGGTTTACGGCGGTTATCTTGGTTGGAAGGATCGCCCGGCCCGATTCCGGTCGCTCGGTGACGGGCAAGTGGACTTCTCGCGTATCTTCAGTCGGTTTGCTCAGTACGGCTTTGCTGGCTGGCCGGTATTGGAATGGGAATGCTGCCTGAAACATCCGGAAGATGGTGCGCGTGAGGGAGTTGACTTTATACGCCGGCATATCATCCGTACCACAGATCGTGCCTTCGATGATTTTGCCGACACGGGCGCTGACGAAGCAATCCATCGACGGTTGCTTGGCCTCGAATAGCATCCATAGCGACTAAACAACCAGGAGTCATCCTTGAGTATTGACACTATAGATCGCAGACGACTTTACATTATTGGCAACCTGTCGATTTTTATGATCGGGCTTGGCTTTGCTGTGCGCGCCAACATCGCCCCAGACCTGCAGACAGACATCTATGACAAGATTGACCTGGCTACTTCGGCGGCGATGGTTGGTAAAGCTTTGGGTATTACTTTCACCGGCTTTGCGCTGACTCTGCTATTTGGCAGTGCCCTGGTGGATCTAGTCGGTATGAAGTGTATGCTACTGCTCTCGGCGCTCGGCTATGTACTGGGATCTCTGGGATTGCTGACAGCCACGATGATGCCGGTGGGTCCAGTGGTGGAGGTCATTGTCCTCGCTAGTCTACTACTCACTGGCCTGGGTTGGGGGGCCGTTGAAGCGGCGTCTAATCCGATGATTGCCGCGCTGTATCCAGAGGAAAAAACGCATCGCCTCAATATTCTGCATGCCTGGTGGCCCGCGGGTATTGTCGTGGGCGGCTTGCTGGGGGTGTTGATTTCCGCCGTCGGTATTCCATGGCAGCTTAACCTGTTTGTACTGTTGGTACCGGCACTGCTTATGGCATGGCTGGTTGCGACATCGGTTTTCCCGCAGACAGAGCGCGTGGCAGCGGGAGTGACCTACGGTGAAATGCTGGGTGAGTTGGGACGTCGCCCGCTCTTTTGGGTTTTCTGGGCCTGTATGTTCCTGACCGCTGCAGCGGAGCTGGCGCCGGGCCAATGGGTCAACATTGCTCTGTCCAATGTGGTCGGTATGCAGGGTATTCTCCTGCTCGTGTACGTGAGTGCGTTGATGTTCGTCATGCGCCATTTCGCGGGGCCTATCGTCGAGCGCATTTCCTCTGTAGGACTAATGTTCGTCAGTTGTCTGGCAGCGGGTGTGGGTCTCTACCTCCTGAGCCTTGCTGATTCCCCGGTACTCGCCTTTGCAGCTGCTACCATCTGGGGAATGGGCGTGTGTTATCTCTGGCCAACCATGCTGGCAATCGTTGCTGAACGCTTCCCTCGTGGCGGCGCTCTGGCGATGGGACTGATGGGGTTTGCCGGAGGCATGTCTATCCAGTTTGTGCTGCCGCGTATGGGGGCCATCTTTGATAGTGCGAAAGCCGAGGCGGCCGGAGGTGCCGAGCAACTCGCGACTCTATCGCCTGCGGCTATGGAAGAAGTGGCGCGATATGCATCTGTAGCATCCTTCCAGTCCATCGCTATCGTCCCTCTGTTGCTGCTGCCCATATTTGGCGCGATCTGGATTATTGATAGGAGGAAGGAAGCAAACGTAGGTCAGTCGCCGGTGGGGGGGCAAACCTCCACCGGTTCAAAGATATAACGGAGACGATCAGTGGCTATTAAGATCGGAATGAACATGCTCCTCTGGGGCATTGAAACCACCCCTGCGAAGCTGCCTGTATTTGAGGCACTGGCAAAAGCGGGCTTTGACGGCGTGGAGATCCCATTGCATGGCCAGACCGAAAGCGAGTTGAAGGAGATGGCCTCTGCGTGCGATGCGCTTGGCTTAGAGCGCACATCCTCTGCATTTGTGCCTGAGGGAGCAAATCCCATATCAGAAGATGTTTCTGTACGGGCCGCTGCGCTCACAAACATAAAGCGCTCCGTCGATGACGCAAATGTACTCGGTGCAGATATCGTTATAGGAGCAATCTACCAGACACATAAGTACTTTACCGGGAAGGCAGCAACCCTGGATGAGTGGAACTGGTCGGCGGAGTTTTTGCATGCGGCGGGTGAGTACGCTGCGCAATCGGGAGTCAGTCTCGGTCTCGAGTTCCTAAACCGGTTTGAAGTTTTTCTCATTAACAGCTCAGCCGAATGTGGTCGAATGGTTGAACAGGTGGGTTTGGATAACGTAGGCGTTCATTACGACACCCATCACTCAAATATCGAAGACCCAGACCCGCATACCGCGCTGGAGAGCATTAAGCACACTATCAATCACGTGCATCTCAGCGAGAGTCACCGAGGAACACTGGGCACGGGGCAGGTGAACTGGGAGGCAAACTTCTCGGCGCTCAAAGCGATTGACTATTCCGGTTGGTTGGTGATCGAGGCTTTTGGAACAGCCGATGCAGAGTTGGCAAAAGCAGCCAACGTTTGGCGCAATGCGTTTTCCTCGCGGGAAGAGGTATTTCAGGATGGTATTCGTTTCATTCGGGAGAGGCTGTAATGGCAACTTTCCTTCCGTTTCGCTGGTTATTTGGTGCTCTTGCAGGCCTGTGGGTTTATTTCTGGTTGCCGGCAACCGCATTTCTATTTTTTGAGCTCTATCACGCGACGCATTTGGAGTTCGTTTATTGGGGCTACTCCCTTCTTCGTATAGGTGATTACTACCTGGATCTATCTGGCTATAGGGTGGCGGTGAGCCTCATGCTGGCACTGTCAGTTGTGATAGCGGTAACTGTGGTCAACAAGTTTACCAAGAGGACGGAAATATGAACCGAAGAGAATTCATGCAGTGTGCTGCTCTATTGGTAAGTGGGGCGGGTGTGGCCAGCGTGCCATTCAGCCTGAGTGCCGAGCAGGAGCAGTTTCTGGCGGCGGCAGATAATTATAATACCGGCGAAGCGAACTATTTCTCTGACGCACAGCGCCGAATTGTTGCGGCGATGGCTGAGGTCATTATTCCCCGGACTGATACGCCGGGAGCTATCGACGCAGGTGTGCCGCGTTTTATCGAGCTGATGGTGCGCGACTGGCTCAATGACGAAGAACGGGCGATTTTTGAAGCCGGACTCAAAGATATTGAGAGTCGTATTCCGCGAGAGTTTGGCGCCAGTTTCGACGCCCTCGATAGCGATTCACAGCTCGCGATTATGGAGACGCTAGAGGAGGAAGCATCTTCTTCGGCCTGGTATCGCTTCGGCAATGTAGTGCGAGACTTTGTTAGTGATGCCCCCTTCATTTGTCAGTTCAAAGAGCTCACTATCCATGGGTTTTTCACCTCCGAGCGCGGCAGCACAGAAGTACTGAGCTTTAATATGATGCCCATGTCTTTCGATGGTGACGTGCCGCTGGATCCGGGTGCAAGCACCTGGGCGGCCAGGATTCAGTCATGAAAGGGACATTGGCAACAAGGCACTATGACTTTGACGCAATCGTGGTCGGTTCTGGAATATCTGGAGGCTGGGCTGCAAAAGAGCTTACCGAGAAGGGACTGAAAGTACTTGTGCTTGATCGTGGCAGGCAACTGCGGCACGGGAGCGGGTACTACGGGGAGCACGCGCCCGACTGGAAACTACCATACCAGGGTAAGCCTGACCGGGAGCGCTACGCGCGGGATTACAAATGGGGGAGTAAGACCAACGCCTTCGATGAGGCGAGCCTTCGATTCTGGAATAACGACCGGAAGAATCCTTATGCAGAGGATGAGGGTAAGCCATTTATGTGGGCTCGCGCCGATGTCGTCGGAGGACGCTCTCTACTCTGGGGCAGGCAGAGTTATCGGTTTAGTGAGCAGGATTTCCGCGCCAATGAAGTCGATGGACACGGTATCGCCTGGCCAGTCAGCTATAAAGACATCGCTCCCTGGTACAGCCATGTTGAAAAGTTTGTGGGCATCAATGGTAAGACGGAGGGATTGCCGCAATTGCCCGATGGTGAATTTCAAAAGCCGATGCCGTGGTACGCCATAGAGAACACAATTAAGGATAGATGGAAAGAGCACGCGCCCGACGTAACTCTCACTAACGCGCGGGTAGCGATTCTTACCGAGGACTTGCCGAATCGAGCTGCCTGCCATTACTGCGGGCCTTGTCATCGTGGCTGTTCTACCGGCAGTTACTTCAGCTCTCAGAGCAGTACTCTCCCTGCCGCCCGAGCGACAGGAAACATGACTCTCATGGCGGATAAGCTGGTAGAGAAGCTGGAGTACGATGCCAGAGAAAATCGCGTTTCCAAGGTCCACGTGATCGATGCGGTAACGCGGGAGAGACTCAGCTTCTCGGCCAGAATATTTTTCCTCTGCGCATCAACCATTGCCAGTACCCAAGTGCTCATGCAGTCAACCAGCAAGGAGTTTCCCGATGGCTTGGGAAACAGTAGTGGTGTCCTGGGGCGCTACCTGATGGATCACGCGCTGGACTTGAGTGGCGTTGGTGGATTCTTCGATAACCTGGATAGCTATTTCCATGGCTATCGGCCGTTAGGTTTGTACGTGCCACGCTTTAGAAACGTTGGTGATCAGGATAGTGAGGCTGAGTTTCTCAGGGGCTATGGTTACCAGACGATGACCATGCGCATGGATTGGAGTACCACGTTTAATACCAAGGGTTTTGGCGTGGACCTTAAGGAAAAGCTGCGTAAGCCAGGGCCCTGGTTTTTCGGCATGAATAGTTTTGTTGAGTGCTTGCCCTACAAGGATAATCGGGTCTACTTGAGCAAGGCCAAGGTAGATCGTTTCGGTTTACCTCAGGTTGCATTTGATGCCGAGTTCAAAGCGAATGAATACAAGTTGCGTGACGATGCCAGGCGGCAGGCGGATCGACTCCTTAAAGCTGCAGGTGCCGTATTTTCAGTCATAGGAGATGAAGAGGAGCTGTCTATGTTTGGCGCGGGTATCCACGAGATGGGCACCGCCCGCATGGGGGATGATCCTTCCGAGTCTGTTTTAAACAAGTGGAATCAGGCACATGACGTGCCCAATCTGTTTGTCACAGATGGCTCATTTATGACCTCTTCGTCCTGCGTAAATCCCTCACTAACCTACATGGCCTTTACTGCCCGCGCTGCCGACTATGCTGTGCAGCAGATGGCCGAAGGACGTATCTGAACCGGAGTAGAACGTGAGCTTGCTAAAAAAAGTGATTCTGGGCGCTTCAGTTATTCTGATAGTCGGCCTGATGTGTGCCGCTTATATGTACATGAAAATCATGGGCATTATTACTAATCCCGCGGGTTATGACCACGAACCTCCGGCAGTCCCGGAGTTCGCTCGGCCTGCAATTCTGGTCCTAAGTAAGGCCAACGGGTATGTGCACGAGGACGCTCTACCTGCAGGCGAGAAGATGCTGAAAGAACTGGCCGATCAAGAAGGCTGGGATATCTTCACCACCGACAACGCCGCGACGCACAATAGTGAAGATCTCGCGAAGTTTCGTGTAGTAGTTTGGAATAATGTTTCTGGCGATGTGCTTACGACTGAGCAGCGGTCCGATTTCAAGTATTGGGTAGAGCAAGGGGGTGGCTGGGTCGGTATTCATGCCTCGGGAGGCGACCTTCACTACAAGTGGGACTGGTATGCAGATACGCTGGTAGGTGCACAATTTGTCGGCCATACCATGAATCCCCAGTTTCAGAACGCTGACTTGCTTGTGGCAGATTCATCAATTGAAGTAACGTCGCACCTCAAATCTCCCTGGACAGTATCTAATGAGGAGTGGTATGCCTTTGACAAGAATCCACGCGATGAGGGCTACGAGATTTTGTTAACGCTGGACAAAGATTCTTACCAGACTAAGCAAGGCGGATTTATCTGGCGCGAGCAGATGAAAGGCGAACATCCCATAGCCTGGCGATACACTATTGGAGAAGGCCGGTCGCTGTATAGCGCTATCGGTCATCAGGGTCCGACCTACAGCATTCCTGAGTTTCGCCAGTTCATTACTAACGCCGTCCGGTGGGTGGGAAAGCTATAGATAAGTCCCCGACTTTCCTGCTGCTCTCGCGGCGGCATGATGTAGGTGGGTTTTGTCGTCGGTAAATAGCGAAACGCATTAGAGCCTGACATGAACGACAACTGTATCCAATTCAGCATCGAGAGCGACATTGCTCAGATTCGCCTTGACCGCCCGGAACACGCCAATGGTATGAATCTGCGGCTCATGCAAGAGTTAGTGGAGGCCGTTCATACCTGCGAGGAGGAGGCGGTTCGGGCCTTGATCATTACCGGGGTGGGTAAGTTTTTTAGTGCCGGAGGCGACCTGGCGTCTTTTGCCGATGACCTGCCACATTTGCCTCGGAAGCTCAATGAGTTGACGCTTAATCTGCATGGGGCCATTTCTCGATTGGTACGTTTGAATGCACCTGTGATTGCGGCTGTCAATGGACCCTGTGCCGGTGCGGGTATGAGTCTGGCATGCGCCTGTGACCTGGTATTGGCCGCAGAATCCTCTCACTTCACGATGGCGTACACCGCAGCTGGCCTCTCGCCCGATGGTAGTTCGACGTGGTTTTTGCCACGCAGGGTAGGTGATCTTCGTGCCAGAGAGCTAATGTTGACAAACCGCCGTCTCAGCGCGGTTGAAGCTGTGTCCTGGGGCTTGGCGAATCGCGTTGTCGAAGACAAGGAACTGGATCGAGAAGCAATGGCACTGGCGAGACAGCTCGCAGCGGGGCCCACATTGGCGTACGGCAAGGTCAAGGCGTTGGTAAACGATAGTCTTCTCACCGGGCTGGAGACGCAAATGGAGCTGGAATCGCGTGCAATAGCGTCGTCTGCGAAAACCCGGGATGCTCAGGAGGGGATTCGGTCGTTTCTCGACAAACGTAGTCCGGTCTTTGTCGGTGACTAGGCACAGGCACAGGCACCTGGTAACGTCTGAACCCGGGCTTTAGCGAGATGTCCACATGAAAATACGATTCCCCGAAATTGCCGGGACTGATCGAGAGGCTCTCTCTGCCGTGTGGCGCGAGGCTGGATATTACGCTGACGAGACACTGGCAGATGTCATTCTAAAAAGTGCTGAGCGCTTCCCCGACAGCTTCATTGCGCTGGAGGGCGAGTCGGTAGGAAACAGCGTTCGATATTCACAAGCTGAGTCTCTGCGGATCAGCATGAACCTGGCATCGAGCTTCAGGGCCTGTGGTCTTCAGCGGGGCGATGTTGTTGCTGTGCAGCTTCCAAACAGCATCGAGGCTGCGCATCTGACCGCTGCAGTCTGGTTGGCAGGCGGTGTGCTGCTGCCAATAGTACCGATCTATGGTACCCGAGAATTGATTTACATCCTGTCCTCTTCTGGCGCAAAGATGTTTTTCTGTCCCGGGGAGTACCGCGGCAGAGACTGGCGCGATTCTATTGATAAATATAGGCAATGCAGTGCCCTGGAAACCATTGTCGTTGTCGCAGAAGAGGCGCCTGAGGACTCAATAACGTTCTCTACGTTCAGGTCTCTATCCCAGAACACAGATTTGGAGTATTGCCCACAGTCTGCAGATGATGCAGCTCTGCTAGTGTACACCTCGGGTACTACGTCCGACCCAAAGGGCGCGGTACATACACATAACACATTGCTTGCTGAGTTGCGCGCTGGCATTAGCTGGGATGATGGCGAGCTTACTGGGGCCCAACTCAATCCATGGCCCTTCGGACATATTGGGCAGCTTCTGCTAATGCTCCGAGGCTGGTACGGCGGACTTAATACTGTTCTGGTGGAGAGGTGGTCACCGGAGATAGCCGCAAAGCTGATTGAGACCTACCGTATTCAGTCGACTTCTGGCGTCCCCTTTTTTCTCGAAGGGTTGCTCGATGTTGCGGAACGCGGTGAATATGACCTTTCAAGTCTATTGCAGTACGGTACGGGGGCAGCAAATGTATCCAGTCGTCTGGTGAAGCGCTGCAATGAACTCGGTATAACTACGGTTCGGCTGTATGGTCTGACTGAACACCCCACCGTCACAGCCGGAGCAGCCACGGACCCGCTCGAGAAGCGATCAAATACCGAAGGGCGATGCTTGCCTGGCAATCGGGTGCGCATAGTCGATGATGATGGCAACGATGTGGCCTCCGGAGAGGAGGGCGAGGTGTTAACTTTGGGGCCAGAGCTGTTCGTTGGTTACGTGGACGCGGAACTCAATGAGAGCGCCTTCCTGGAGGGCGGTTGGTTTCGAACTGGGGATATCGGTTTTCAGGATGAGCGTGGCTACTTAACTATCGTCGACAGAAAGAAGGACATCATTATTCGAGGTGGTGAGAACATTTCTTCCAGGGAGGTGGAAGAGTTGATGCTCTCTATTCCGGTGGTCAAGGATTGCGCTGCGATTGCTGTACCCGACGAACGACTGGGAGAGCATGTTGGCGTCGTCGTTGTACTGGAGGAGGGTAAGACGATAGATATAACGGAGATTAATCGGCACTTTGAGCAGGCTGGCATAGCAAAGCAGAAAACGCCTGAAACATTGAGAACGTGCTCTGAGTTACCCAGAAATGCTACCGGCAAAATACAAAAGCACGTCCTCAGGGAATGGGTTGGCGTGTGACCGTGAGTAGCCGGCTTGATTACCGTCGCTGTGCGCCAAGCTTTGAGGATCTTGGCTTCTGATGTTTCCGTCTCCTTACCTACCTTTCCATATCGGTGGTCGTTTCTCTGCAAAAGCGGTAGCACCTTCCAGCGCGTCTTCGCTGTGTATGATTGGCTCAATAATGGGATCTTGCTTCTCGAACATCTCACCGGTTTTCCAGTCAGGGGCGTTGTCTACGATCTTCTTGCTCGCCGCAACTGCAAGTGGACCGTTCGCGGCAATCCTCGCTGCCAGTTCAAGCGAAGCATCGAGTGCACCCCCAGAAGAAACTACCTGGTTAACTAGGCCAATTTCGTAGGCTCTTTGAGCGCTGATAATATCCCCGGTCAGCGCAAGTTCCTTGGCAACTCTGGATGGGATTTGCTTTGGCAACTTTGTCAGCCCACCAGCACCTGCGGCCAAACCACGCTTCACTTCAGGAATACCAAATTTAGCGTCATCCGCGGCTATAATCAGGTCACAGCTTATGGCTAACTCGAAACCGCCCGCCAGGGCATAGCCCTCAATCGCAGCAATTACTGGCTTGCAAGGCGTATACGCACAGAACCCCGCGAAACCTCGCCCCTCAACGACAGGTTGTTCACCCTGAACAAACGCTTTGAGATCCATGCCCGCACAAAAAGTGTTGTCAGCTCCCGTAATGATGGCAACCCGGATATTATTGTTGCTCTCCAACTCGTCCACAGCAGCGGCCAGTTGATCGGACAAGGCTTTATTGGCAGCGTTTTTTGCGTGCGGGCGATTGAGGGTGATTGTCATGATGCCATCTTTGACATCGACCAGTACGGCTTGCTCCGTCATTTATTCTCTCCGTGCGCTGAGGTATCCAATCAGGATTAACTCTAGCAATTTTTTGTGGTAGTGCTGTTCCCTGTGGCAATAGTAAAGTCACGAGCTACACAGGGGCATTCAACTAGGGACCGAATAATCTAACCGTTGGCCTTGTGCAAGTACATTCACATTTGGAAACGTGCGGGCTCGACGTCTCTCTAGATCACCGCCTTCTTGGATCTTTCGCTCGATCAAGCGCGCTAGGAAGGTCAATTTGGTCAGTACAGTTCGGGGGCGGCCGGTTTGTCAAACTAAGAACGAAAAATGCGAATCGATTATCACTTGACGCAATGCACACGTATTTTTTCCTAGTAGGCGGTATCCGTATTGCTCCGCTCATATATGAATGCCTATAGAGATAGCTATATATACAATGGAGTTCAATGGGTGTGCGTGGCTGCTTTGAGCCGATTTAATGCCCGTATCGGTTCAGGGCTAGAGCCAAAACCCACTATCTATTCAGGAGAAAGGTGCATGTCAAAAACTAGTATTCTAGAGAGCGACGAGTGGAAAAAAGCCGTTGATTTCGAGATCACCGACAGTGATATAGAGCGCCAGAATAAGTTGCTTGGATTTGATCAGCCCAGTAAGCAGCGCGAATACATACAGACCGCGACAGTCGACAATATTCGAAACTTTGCACACGGTGCGGGTAACGATAACCCCATTCACTGCGACCCCGCATATGCCAAAAAGACGCGCTGGGGGGGCGTGATTGCGCCGGGGATGATGGCAGGAATCATTAATTCCCCAATGAAAGGAGATCCGGTTCCTGACGATATCAGAGCTCTGCGAAAGAGCTTGTTCAAAGGGGTGCATGTATTTGTGTCAGGTTCTAAGTGGGATTGGTATCGTCCCATCTTCCCCGGGGATACCATATTTAGCTTTGTTGGTGACGAATCGAGTGAAGTCAAAGATTCCGAATTCTCAGGGCGGTCGGTTATTAACGTCCGTCGCGATGTGAAGGTAAACCAGCGCGGTGAGGTGGTCGCCGTGTATCGTATTCTGCAGATTCTGACAGAGCGGAAAACGGCGGCAAAGAAAGGGAAGTATAAGAAGGTAGAGCCGGCCACTTACACCGATGAAGATATTGAAAGAATTGACGCCATCTATGAAGCCGAGCAGGTTCAAGGCAGTGGTAAGCGGCTGTTCGACGATGTTACTGTTGGTGATAGCCTGGGTACCATGGCGAAGGGACCGCTAACCGTAACAGATGTCATGTGCTTCCATTCGGGTGGTTATGGGTTTGTGCCATATGCGCCGACGGTGGGCCGACTAGCGTACAAGAACCGCAAGCGCATACCCGGGTTCTACATTAAGAATGAATATGGTGTGCCCGACGTTGCGCAACGACTGCATTGGGATCCTGTTTGGGCGCAAGCCATTGGCAATCCGATGGCTTACGATTACGGCGTCATGCGTGAAAACTATCTCTATCACTACCTAACCGACTGGGCGGGCGACGATGGAATCGTGTTACACGTCCACGATGAGATTAGAAAGTTCAACTACATGGGTGATGTACAGAAAATTACGGGTGAAGTAACCGGTAAACGTGAGGAGAACGGACAGCGTCTGGTGGACGTGGCTGTCCGGTTTACTAATCAGCGAGACGAAGAAACGGTCAAAGCTACCGCGACCATTGCTCTACCCGGAAATGATGGGGCGCTGGCTATGTACCCGGAAGTGCCTGCCGAACTTGCGGAGAAAGCGGCCAGGATGATGGCCCGCCACTGGGAGCTTTCAGCTGAATAGTGGCGTTGGTCATGTGGGTCGCGTCTATCCGTGCGCCAAAGATTTATTGAGTTACCAGAGAATCACCAGATATGAAGTTGAATGGGAAGAGAGCAATCGTGGTCGGCGGCGCTTCGGGCATGGGGCTTGCGTCTGCGGAGTTGCTACAGAACAGTGGTGTAACAGTAGGCATTATCGATCTCCCAAGTTCAAAGGGCGCCGAGATTGCAGCCGCGTCGGGCATGACTTTCTGTGAGAGCGATATTTTGGACTATTCGCAGACCGAGAAGGTTATGCGTAATGTCGCGGAACAGATAGGCGGTCTGAATATCGTCATTACTACTGCTGGTGGTGGGATTGCCAAGCGAACCCTGACGCGCAGCGGGCCCCACCCAATGGCGGAATTCACCAGGGTAATCGATCTGAGTTTGAATGCTACTTTTAATATTTCACGCGTAGCAGCCGATATAATGCAGCAAGGGCCTGCGGATGAAGAGGGTGAAAGAGGTGTGATCATTAACACATCTTCCATTGCAGCTTTCGAGGGACAGATCGGTCAGGTCGCTTACAGTGCTGCCAAGGCCGGGGTTGCAGGTATTGCTCTAACAATGGCCAGAGATCTGGGCGGGCTTGGCATTCGAGTTATGGCCATTGCGCCAAGTCTATTCGCGACTGGAATCACTCAGGGAATTCCGGATGAGATGGCAGAGCAACTTACAAAAGATGCTGCGTTTCCAAAGAGGATGGGACAACCTCGAGAGTACGCGATGTTAGCGAAGAGCATCATCGAGAACTCAATGCTTAACGGAGGTACGATACGGCTGGACGCAGGTATTCGCTTTGCGCCAAGGTAGTACGCGCGAGGTCCGTCGCTCTCTTTGTACATCTCGCCGCAGCACTTTCTGTCCAGCGAAGTGCCGTCAGCGGTTGCTTAGTCTTCCTTAAGTCGATAGCCGCGATCGCTCAAGAGTCATACGCGCTAAATTACAACCTTCCAAGTTGAGATGGGTTAGATGTGTAAGCCGATCTATTTCGATTCACAGAACCTATTCCTACTAGTCGTAGAAAGTGACAAGCTCATCCATGGGGGCTCGTTGGGTATACATCGAGTTTACCGGCGCGTCGGGGTCTGCCCAGCCCAATGACATGCCGACCACCGGATACTCTGTGTCCTCAAACTCGAGATGGTCTCTAATGAGCTTCGGATACATTCTCCACCAGCCCTGCGGCGCTGTATGCAAGCCGTTTGAACGGGCGAGGAGCATTACGGTCTGCAGATAGATACCTATATCTATATACTGCGGTACATCGTATCGCTCATCTCCAGTGATGATGATTCCCACTGGCGCGCCGAAGAAAGCGACGTTCTGGCGAGCTGCATCTTCTCTGGCTTCGATGTCATCTCTACCTATCCCCAATTTTGTGTACATTTGCTTTCCTACGGCCGATCTCCAACTGCGTTTAGGCTCCCATAGCGGTTCCGGATAGTGTGGAATCTTTACTTCCCTGGCCTCGTCGGCCGGATCGCGCAACAGGCCTTCCTTAACGAAGGTCCTGAGTTTGTCGCCGGTTAAGACATGTATATTCCAGGGTTGAATATTTCCTCCCGAAGGGGCTCTGCGAGCTTGTTCAAAGATTTTCCGAAGCAGGGTATCTGGGACAGGCCTGTCCAAGAACGCTCGGGCGGTGATGCGAGTTTCAAGTGCCTCTTCGACAGTTGCGCTTTTCGTGGTTATGAGCGTCATTAATTTCTCCACTCTATGGACAAAAATCATGGAAATAGATGTATATCTTAAGGCCTTGGGGTCGCGGCTTGTGATTCAAGTTTCAAAATGCAAATGTCTCTCGCCGAGTGGGGTACACCGGGCAATAATCTCGTAAATTCAATGGTATACGGTTGTAACGAGACGATAGAACATGAATGGATGTATTGGGCGAGCCGTTCTGACAATACGCAGCAGGGCAGCAAAATTATGAAAACTTGTTTGAGTGAACACGCGGCGGCTGCGCTAGCCAAGGCCGCGATTCTCGGCGATAAAGATGGCACAGTGATGGGCTATGAAGATCTCGACACAGCTGATGATGTATTGCCAACGACATCTTACGAAACATAATTGCCGTCGAGGTTCGGATTTTGGAGAAAGCTTACCGCGTCTCTCGTCAGGTAAATTGCTCAGGCGAAAGCTGTTGGATCGCTTTAAGAAGAGATGACAGGTTACTAAAGTTCACGCCTGGTCCTCTTGTAGCGGTTTGACGTTCCGTTGTCTGGCTTATCTACTTCCTGGCGCTTCTTGCGCGGGTTCTGCGTTTCTTTTTGCTCGCTGGGGCGGGGTTGAGAAGGGTGGCGGTTCTAGTGTGGCCCGTCTCAGCCATAAGTTCGTCGAATGAATCCACGATGCACTGAGTATAAAATTCAGGATCCGGGAGTAGATCGCGGCAGGCGGTATAGTTCAGAGTTATCTCCCCGCAGTAGCTACCGACCAGGTGGATAATACCGTTTCTGGCATTGAGCGGCCCAGCTCCACCTTGATAGATACATTTCGCGCCGTTCATATAGAGCGGAACCTGCACGCCTGGCACGTTCGTTACAATAGTGTTGCTTATCATGGTATTGCCAGAGAGGTTGGATACCGAATTCAAACCATGCATAAGCAGGCCCATCACGCGGCCCGGAACTGCAGTGGATAGCTCTGCCAGTTTCTCAGCGCCAATGGCGTTTACATAGCTTTTGGTTTCTACCATGCTCTGGCAAATCGCCTCGAAGCGATCGAGTGGATTTGCTATCTCTGTGCTTAGTGGCACCGTCTGAATCGCTATTTCGTTTCCCTGTGTTTGCGATTTCGCCGTGCTAGCATCGCGCGTGGAGATTGGGACGAGGCTAACCAGAGTTTCACCTGGTAGTGCATGTTTACTCTTTAGGTATCTGTGCAAAGCACCGCTGACTACAGAAAGCACGACGTCGTTTACCGTAGAGCCAGGTACGAGTTGGCGAATCTTCTTGATATCCGCTAACGAGAATATCTTTGCATCGACAACACGCGGTGCGGTAAGGCGCCCGTTGAGTGGCGTGTTAGGTACTCGCAGTGGAAGCTTACGTTTCTCGTGTTTCTTTGACGAGAATTTATCAGGAATTTGGCGAGCAAGAACACGAGTGAGATGAGTCGGCCTGGTGATCAAATGGGACAGACCTCTCTTTGTCAATTGCCATTGGGTTGGCTGTGGCTCCGGCTGCCAGACGTTGTCGGGTATGTTTGATGGTGCCGCGATGGGCTCGAGTTCGTGTAATGCATTAATGATCGCGACCCCTGCCTGACCGTCGACCATGGAGTGATGAATCTTAAGAAGTATCGCAAAGCAGCCGGCCGGGAAGCCATCGATTGCGTCCAACCCTTCTATAATGTTCAATTCCCATCGGGGTCGACTGGGGTCCAAAGACCTTGAGATGAGCCTGCCTACCAGTATGCAAAGTTGCCGCCAGTCTCCAGGTTTTGGTAACGCCAGGTGACGTACATGATATTCGAGGTCAAAGTGTGGATCGTCTACCCAATAGGGTTCATCAATGTCGAAGGGGACGTGCACTAACTTCCGCCTAAAGGCCGGCGCCATATCCAAACGCGATTGCAAGGTTGCTAGAATGCCCTTATGTGTAACGATACCTTCCGGAGCGGTTGAGGGGTCGTATATCATAAGCGGAGCGATGTGGTTTGGCGCTTCAGGTGTCTCGACAAAAAGCATTTGCGAGTCAGCAGAACTGAGTTGGTCCATTGTTCGTGCCCCGGCTTGGCTGATTTACAGCCTGTGTAAAAAAAGACCGGAGCCATGGAGGCTCCAGCCAAAGCTGCACCGCTTTAAATTCGGCGCTCTATTCAGATCACGTGGAAATGGAGAGGTGCGACACAAGGAGGCCGCGTGTTAGAACTCGTAGCCCACCTTCACCCCGGCCATCCGTGGTAAACCAATCTGTGTAAAGCTCAGGCCGAATAGACCAAAAGCCTGTGGGCTTGATGGAGAGTAGACGAATCCGTTGTAGTACTCATCGTCAAGCGCATTGTTGACATAGCCGACGACAGACCAGGGGCCGTTGGTATAGGTCGCGCTAAGGTTAACCAGATCCCTTTCGTCCACAGCCGATTCCTCTTGAAAGCCTACTTGCGCATAATAGTCGTCGGTGTAGTTATATAGTACGCGGAAATCGAACTCGCCGAAGTTTGTGCTAAGAACTTTGCCCAATGTCGCTGAAAACGTGTTTTCTGGAATATTCGACAACGGATCACCATCAGCCTCGCCGCCATCAATCTCTCCCTTGGTATAGCCATAGGTGAGGTTGATGAAAAACTCAGCGGGTAGCAGTGCGTTCAGTTCCAGTTCACCACCGCTAATGGTGGCATCTGTGGTGACCGCCACTCTTACGGGGACCCCTGTTGCCACACTCACTGCGGTGTATTGGTAGTCTGTATAGTCCTGGTGATAGACTGCGGCGTTGATTCTCAGCCTGTTATTTAACCATTCTGATTTCAAGCCCGCTTCATAGTTAGTCACTTCTTCCGGGTCGAAGCTTCCCCAGCGAGTGGGATCATTTTCATCAGGTGACAGCGCCGCTCCCCCGGAGCGATAGCCGGTTGCGGTGTTCACATACCCCATTACGTCATCTGAAAAGACATAATCGAGGCTCACCAGATAGTTGAAGTCTGAGTCGTCATAGTCATAAGTGAGAAAGTCGCCCGGCGCACCGAGAGACCCTTGTGTGCCTTCCATCTCGCGCTCATCGGAGGTGTATCTTCCACCCAATGTCAGCCGCGCTCGGTCGGTGATTGCATAGTTGCCCTGAACAAAGGCAGACCAGGATTCTGATTCGGCCTCGGTAATTGTGCGAGATACTACTTCAGGAAAGATGCTTATCTCTTCTCGAATCTCGTCGAATGTGAAGGTCTCCTGATCCTCATGGGTTGTTTCATCGAAGTAGTACAGGCCCGAGGTTAGCTCCAATTTTTCATCAAGAAACAAGCCATTGAACTGCAACTCAGCGGTGAAATTTTCAAGGTCAGGTTTGTCCTGACGAGTCCAACCCAGACCTGGCGGTAGCGTTGTGGTCGACTCTAAGTCAACTTCACGGTACCCCGATACAAATTTCAACTCTCCAAGGCTAGTTTCATGCTCAACGTCAAGCACGAAAATTCTGGTTTCTGCTTTGGGGTCGTCGCCCTCTGATACCTGAGGTGCGACTTGGGGTGTAATAATGTCATTACCCGTCGAGACACCGGGAATCAAGGGCGTCGGGAAAACACCACTAATGTTGTCCAGGCCTGTAAAGTTTGCATCGTTTGGCTGCACACCTAGTTGCGAAGCGTCGGTAGCCTCCACTTCAGCGTGCTCTGCAGTGAGTTTAATCGTTGTTGCATTGTTTAATTGCCACAACAGCTTTGCCCGTATGTTTTCTGTTTCACTACCGCCCAATTTGGTCCCATCATTGTACTCGATATAGTCGCCCCACTCGCGATGGTGTGCTACTAGCCGAAGTGCCACATCACTGCCCAACGGCAGGTTCAATGCCCCTTCGACTCCCGCGATGTCCTCGTTGCCTACCTCCCCTTTGATATAGCCTGAAATACCATCCTCCAGCGCAGGATCCGTGGTTGTGAGCAATATTGCTCCCCCGGTGGCGTTTCGCCCAAAAAGAGTCCCCTGCGGGCCCTTAAGAGTCTGTACCGATTGGAGATCAACCATGCTGGCGCTGACGCCAAATGTTCTTGATAGCAGCATCCCATCCAAGTAGGTGCCAACAGCGGGGTCTAGCTGTGTCGTTGAATCGTTTTGCAGGTTGCCGCGAATTGCGATCATGCTGCCTAGCGCGCCGCTTGAGGATGACGGCAGTATACGAACGTTGGGGTTGGCGTACTCAATGTTATCGAACTTGACCACACCAAGTTTCGCCAACTCATTGCCGCTGGTTGTGGTAATCGAAAGGGGTACTTCCTGCAGATTTTCGACTCGCTTCCTGGCCGTTACAACGACCTCTTCCAACAGGGTCTCTTGTGCGATAGCAGGTACCTGTGTCAGTGCGACCGCTATTGGTATTAGCCTTCTAGTGACTGCGCTCATTTTTCTTATACTCCGTGAGTAAGTCTGTTTAGATGATGTGATAACCGAAGCGTTCTTGTATGTTGAAGACTGTTGTTTTCCTGCTTCCGCGTTAGGCGCTCGTCGCTGGTAAATTCATTCGACCTGTTCGATCCAAATCGCTATCTGTTTCCTGCGACGCTAAGCCCAAGTTTATTTTGGGAAAGTTTCGCATGTCCATTCACGTTATCTCCTTCCCATCGTGTCTTTTGTTCAGCCATGGCGAGATCAGCGTGGACATGTTTTGTCCGAGAGCATTGCAGGAATAATGTAAGTAAAATCAATCGATTAAATGGAGATGGCGAACAGGGTGGGTGGCGACGCGGCAATTTTCAGCGTGCCGTGGCAGACCAATGAAAGTTTAAGTTCGAATCACCTTTCACATTATTTTCCAGCTGTCCTTCTAGTGAACGGCGCCGTCCAGGTCTATCGCTCTATGTATTGCCGTGGTGCTACAGGTTTGTGAATTCATAGAATCTTCTGAACCTGATCATTTGTAAGCTTAGATAAATCATCGACTTAGGATAAAAGGGTATTTGGGTCAACGTGAATTCACACGGTCCGAGTAGTGAACTAGAGTTTGATGCCGAAGCGCTGGTGGGTTCGGTTTACGATTGTTCTTCTGCTTGGCGTGGTACCGCGATGGAGATAACACGGGGATAAGAAGCTGATGAGTAGTACTGGCGCAGATTGGAGCTTGGGTGAGCAAAGCACGGTGACCGATATACTTGAGGAGGCCGTGGCCCAGTGGCCTGACCACACTTTTTTGGAGTTTCCTGACGGCAAACTTTCCTTCCGCGAGTTTAACGAGCGCAGTGATGCTCTCGCGAATGGCTTGCAAGGGCGAGGCGTTCAGGCAGGCGAGACGGTTGTCACCATGTTGGACAATAATCTTGAGTGCGTGCTGAGTTGGTTCGCTATCAACAAGATTGGCGCCATTTGGGTGCCGGTGAATACCGCCTACAAGGGTGACTTCCTCAAACATATCGTCCGTGACGCGGGTGCAAGAATTGTTTTGGCAGAGCGCGACTACGTTGAGCGATTGGCCCTTATTGAAGAGAGTGTTGAGGAAGTGTCGGAGGTCTATTCCCGGAACGGAGTGCCCGGCGTAGCGTTCAATAAAATTTCCTTGAACGCCTTGGAGTCGCTGTATGTCGATGGCCCGCTTAATATTACGGTGACCAACCGCCCGTCTGACATAAGCAAGCTTATCTACACCGGCGGCACAACCGGGCCGTCCAAAGGTTGTATGGTTTCACATAATTATGCCTGTAGCCTGGCTCGGCAATCCCTGCATATAACAGGTAAAACCCACAGTGATGTGCATTGGTCCTGCCTTCCGCTATTTCATATGAATGCGACTTCCACGACAGTGCTTTCATCAGCTATGGTCGGCTGCAAGGCGTATTTCACCCCACGGTTTTCGCTGTCAGGATTTTGGTCTTCTATAGAGAAAAGTGGTGCCACTGTGGTGAACATACTCGGCACAATGGTACCCCTCATTGCGAACGCTCCGGATGAACCTGCGATGGAGCGATGCCATGGTCAGATTCGAGTTCTTGGAGCCGCGCCGGTAACCGAGGAGTTGCAGAAAAAGTACACTCAGAGATACGGCATAAAGCATGTCGGCTCGAACGGCTATGGTTTAACAGAGGCCACCATGCTGACGTCTCAACCTTGTGGCACCCCGGTAAATTATGGTGCTTCGGGCCGCCGCAATGAGTGGTTCGATGTACGCATAGTTGATGATGAGGGTAGCGAGCTTCCTCCTGGAAAGTCTGGGGAAATTATCGCCAGACCTTTGCAGCCTAACATCATGTATTCCGGCTACTGGAAGCGGCCGGAGGACACTTTGCGAGTGACGAAGGACTTGTGGTTTCATACCGGAGACATCGGAATGTTCGACGAAGATGGCTTTTTCTACTTCGTCGACCGGAAGAAAGACTATCTACGTCGAGGCGGAGAAAATATATCCAGCTTTGAGATGGAAAGTACGGTGAATCAACACGAAGCGGTGAAGGAGGTAGCCGTGCATGCCGTACTTTCGGAACTATCCGAAGACGAGGTGAAAGTTACTGCGGTATTGAAGGAGAGTGGGACTCTAACCGAGGAAGAGCTCTGTTTGTGGATGATTGAGCGCGTCCCCTATTTCGCTGTTCCGCGCTACATTGAGTTCCGTAACGAATTGCCAAAAAACCCGGTAGGAAGAGTCCTTAAATACGAGCTGCGGGATCAGGGATATACGGCAACAACCTGGGATAGATCTAATTCAAATGTTCCGTTAGTAAAACGCTAGGGATAAGAATGCGCGTCTGGTGATCTGCGGTGCAATGAGCTTGCGTCGATTGGGTCATTTTATTTTGTGAATTTTTGTATTAGCCATCGCTCACACGTCAAAAAAATGCTTTAAATTCAATGGGATGTGGATCTCATAATGTGTCCAAAATGCGAGTTCAACAGAACCGATCCCGCGGTTACTGTGCGTACTGTCCGTGTATGCATCCGAGTTCTGTAGCACGGCTTAAATATTGCAGAGTTGGAGATTGAGTTGATGAACAAAGACGACATGATTTTGATGAGCGTGGACGATCACGTGATTGAACCCCCAGACATGTTCAAGAACCATCTTCCAAGAGAGCTCTGGGATAAAGCGCCGCAGTTTGTTACGGGTGAGCAGGGCAATGATACCTGGGTATATGAAGGTCGGACGGTAGCCAATGTTGGTTTAAATGCGGTGGTAGGCAGGCCCAAAGAGGAGTATGGCGTCGAGCCCACATCTCACGAGGAGATGAGGGAAGCTACCTATGATATTCACAAACGAATTGACGACATGGACGTCAATGGTTTGGCATCGTCGCTGTGCTTCGGCACTTTTGTGGGGTTTGATGGCGGATTTTTTGTACCATCCAAGGACAAGAAAAATGCGCTGCGTATGGTACAGGCATACAACGACTGGCATGTGGATGAGTGGTGCGGAACCTATCCAGGACGACATATCCCACTGGGCATACTGCCGTTGTGGGATCCGAAGGAGTGTGTGACGGAGGTCGAAAGGCTGGCGAAGAAAGGATGTCACGCAATCTCTTTTCCGGATAATCCCACTGCCAAGGATCTTCCCTCTATCCACAATGTGGCGTGGGAGGGCCTGTGGAAAGCTTGCAACGACAACAAAGTAGTGATCAATTGTCACATTGGTACAGGACACCAACCACCGCATCCATCGATGGAGTCTCCCATCAATGCCTGGATTACCGGTATGCCCATATCGATAGCGAACGCGGCTGCTGACTGGATTCATCTTGCAGCGTTGACCCGTTATCCGAACCTCAAGATTGCCTTATCTGAAGGCGGCATCGGCTGGATTCCTTATTTTCTTGAAAGAGCTGACTTTACTTTCAAGCATCATGTGTGGACCCGTATGGACTTCGGTGGGAAGCTGCCTAGTGAAGTGTTCCGTGAGCACTTTCTCACTTGTTTTATTGATGATCAGTTTGGTCTGAAGAACTACGAGTATATCGGGGAAGATATCGTGTGCTACGAGAGCGACTATCCGCATTCGGACTGCACATGGCCGGAGGCACCCGACATCCTGTGGGAAAGCGTTAAAGACCTCCCTGACCGTGTGATAAACAAAATTACGCATGAGAATGTTATGCGCGAATATCAGTGGGACCCGTTCTCTAAGCTCGAACGGGAGTCGCTGACCGTAGGCAGTCTGCGAGCGAGGGCTGAAAAAGCGGGCGTAGACACCGAGGTTAAATCACTGGGCGGCGAAGATCCAACGCTGACTGGTGCTGGTCCCGTAACGTCTGGCGAGGTAGTCAAGCTATTCGTTGACCAGATGGAAGGTCGCTCGGAAGCCAGTAGCGCCTGATTGCAAGATGCGAGTTCTTCCCGAACTGGATCGGTATAATCGCCCCTTCTGGCAGGGTGGTGCTGAGGGAAAATTAACGTTCCAGAATTGTCGTGATTGTGAGGCGTATATCCATCCCCCTGGGCCGGTCTGTCCGCGTTGTTTCGGCGACCGTCTGGAGTTCAAGAGCGTTTCGGGTCGCGCTGAAGTTCTTAGCTATACCCTTAACTATCAGCCCTGGCAGCCCGATATGTCCTTGCCCCTGGCGATCGCTATCGTCAGTATAGATGAGCAGGCAAATGTGCGTCTGACCACCAATATTGTAGGTTGTGAGGCGCAGCAAGTGCATATTGGTATGAAAGTTGAGGTCACTTTCGAGCAGGTGGAGGACGTCTGGCTGCCCCTCTTCAGGCCCGTGCCATGAAATCCCGTAATATTGGCGAAAAATCATGTGTTATTAGCGGAATTGGTCAGTCTGACGTAACACGCGAGGGCGGTAAATCGGGTTTGGCATTGACGGTGACCGCAAGTTTGCAGGCACTTGCTACCGCCGGTTTGTCCTGTAGCGATATTGATGGACTCTCAACGTGGCCCGGGCGCTCCGATGCCTCCCCGGGCATGGGTCCTACCGGTGTGTTTGAGCTGAAAGAAGCGCTCGGACTTAAACTGGATTGGTTTAGCGGCGGTAGTGAAAGCGCTGGACAGTTTGGCGCAATCGTGAACGCCTGTGCAGCTGTGGCAGCTGGGCTGGCCAAACACGTACTGTGTTTCCGCACGCTTACTGAGTACAGTTCCCAGTCGGCAACCCGCAAGGCGAGTGTGCTGGGAAGTGATGGGAAGAGAGTGACAGGACTGGTCCAGTGGCATCTCCCCTTTCAGGCCTATTCTGCTGCCAACTGGACTGCACAGTATGCGCAGCGCTATTTTCATGAATTTGGTGCAACGCGCGATCAACTCGGATGGTTAGCCGTCAATCAGAGGCGCAACGCGAGTCTCAACGCTAAAGCGATTAAGCGAAAGATAATCAGTATTGATGACTATCTGGAGTCGCGCTTGGTCTCTTCGCCCTTGTGCCTTCTAGATTGTGATATCCCCGTGGATGCATCAACCGCAATCATCATCTCCCATCGAGACACTATTCCGGACCTGTCCAGGGCGCCGATTGGCATTGAGGCACTGGGCTGTGCAATACACGACAGGACGACTTGGGATCAGCACCAGGATCTGACGACACAGCCAGCTCTTCAGGATGCGGCGGCTATGATGTGGTCGCGAACTGGGTATAAGCCCGGAGACGTCGACCTGGCGCAGCTTTACGACGGATTCAGTATCACCACTCTTAACTGGCTGGAAGCACTTGGCTTCGTCGGCCGTGGCGAGGCCGCTGCCTTTGTGGAAGGTGGAACGCGCATCGCGCTGGAAGGGGAATTGCCATTGAATACTCACGGAGGACAGTTATCTGCGGGCCGAACACATGGCTTTGGGCTGCTACATGAAGCCTGTACACAGTTATGGGGTGATGCTGGTGCGCGGCAGGTAGCGGGCCAACCGAGTCTGGCGGTCGCGGCTGCTGGTGGCGGCATTTTTGGGGCAAGCTTGCTCTTGTCCCGTGAATAAAATTCTCATGCTCCAAGCACCGCTTGGGTAAAAACAAGGTAGAAATTTATGTCTGAACAACTAGTTGAGTTTAAGGGAAAATCTGTCCTGCTTATCGGCGGCGCTTCTGGTATGGGGGCAGCCGCAGGTCAAAGGTTATGTGAGCTGGGCGCGTCCGTTACCGTAATGGATCTTGCTGAGGTGGACTATCCCGTGACTCAGTATATACCGCTGGATTTGCGCGACGGGGCATCAGTGGCCAGTGTATTGGAGAAAATTAATACGCCGTTTGACGCTGTTCTCGCGTGCGCAGGTGTTGCTGATGGTGTGGTTGGCATCGTTCAGATTAACTTTCTGTCGCAGCGCTACATTATCGAGAGCTTGGTAGATAGGAAGCTTTTGTCAGGAGGTGGCTCAGTGGTCATGATATCGTCCGTCGCGGGTCTGTCCTGGCAAGCCAATTTGAAGCAGCTGAGAGAGTTTTTGGCGAATTCGAGTTGGGAGGAGGCCGAAGCCTGGCTCAGGGGTCATCAGGGTAACGACACCTATACCTTCAGTAAACAGGCCATGAATGCCTATGTGGCGACTCAATCAATGTCTCTGCGAAGCCGGGGCGTGCGGCTGAACGCTGTGATGCCTGGCCCCACCGACACTCCGCTCGCGCGGGCCAACCAGGACACGTGGCTTGGCTTCGGTCAAGGATACAGGGACGCCATTGGCGTTGACTTCCTGCAGTCTGGGCAGATTGCTTCCGCCATGCTGTTTCTCGCATCAAGCGCTGCCAGCGGTGTGAACGGATGTAGTCTATTGGTGGATCATGGTCATATCACAGCGGCTACTTCCGGTGTTTATGAGGAGCCCGCATTCGCTGGCATGATGGGGTAAATATCCGTTATAACGCCTCTGTGCCCCCGTCGCTTTCTTCTACAACAGCTTTGAAAGTCACGATTAGTGGACAGAAAACCAAAGATAGTGCACTATTATCACTAATAATTTAATTTGAGGGATAGTAATCGTGATTCGGTTGATCTTTGTTGATAATGGCGGTCAGGAGCAGTGTATTGAGGGGGCAACCGGAGATACACTGATGCAAGTGGCCGTCGATTCCGGCGTCGAGGGGATTGTCGGTGATTGTGGTGGTGCCTGTAGCTGTGCTACTTGTCACTGCTATGTCGACAGCGAGTGGGCGGGTAAGTTACCAGAGCCAGATCCTATTGAAGCGCAGATGATTCAGTGTGCGGTGGAGCCAAAAGAGAGTAGTCGCTTGAGCTGTCAGATCACTCTCGGTGAAGAGTTGGATGGGCTGGTTGTGCACCTGCCTGCATCACAATATTAGCAATAGCATTCCAGGGGGGGCGTTGGGTGGTAGCCAAAGTGTCGGGAAAGCGCGCAGCAGAACAAATTAAAGTTCAGACAGATCGCGATAGCTCTGCGGCGCTTCGCGGATTGGCTAGCCCGCCGCGGCAGCCCAAAACTGGTGAAGTGTTGGCGGGTCAGATTCGCAACATGATATTGCGCCATGAATTGCTTCCGGGAGATTGTCTGGCGCCCGAGCCTCAACTGATGGAAATGTTCGCCGCTTCGCGAGCGACTCTTCGTGAGGCATTTCGAATTCTGGAGAGCGAGCGGTTTATCTCCGTACGGCGCGGTGTTCGCAGTGGTCCCCAGGTGCACATGCCTGGCCCCGAAATGGTGGCACGCTATGCCGGCTATTTGCTTCAGTATGAAGGCGTTACCCTTGAGGAGCTGTATATGGTCAGGGTAGCTGTAGAGCCTGTGGCAGCTCGACTTAATGCCGAGAGAGCTGATCCGGAAGTCGTATCACAGCTTGGCAAAAAGCTGAACGCATTCAGGAGTGCGCTTGCCGACGGTGACTTCGACGAAATGACGCTACTCGGGTTTGACTTCCACACTTCGATGGTAGAGTTCAGCAGTAACAAGGCGCTGTCTATGCAAATCCGCATGTTGGACGCGCTGTTTGAACGCCACGTAAAAATGGCCTCGAAGGCAAGATCTATCATGTCGAATGATTCGTCAACGCGGTTATTGCGAGATTTTGAGTGGCTCGCGTCTCAGTTTGCGCAGCTAATTGAATATATAGATTCCGGGCAGGCAGATCAGGCCGAGACGTTCTGGCGTAGCCACATACAGCGGGCAACCAATGTGCATTTGAATACATCTCCCGGGCGCACCTTACTCGACCTTCTCGACTAGTTTTTTAAGGTACCGAGGCCGCAGCATCGGTGCGGCCTGATCGTAAAAGCACCTACTCTTCAATTAGTGTAATGAT
This sequence comes from Halieaceae bacterium, assembly GCA_963669435.1. Lineage (GTDB taxonomy): Bacteria > Pseudomonadota > Gammaproteobacteria > Pseudomonadales > Halieaceae > CALJFL01. Next base: position 4,651,074 of record OY770025.1, on the reverse strand, counting down.
GCCCTCCGGGCAGGCCTTTGCCGCTCTTCGGGCTAGCGCCTCCATTTCTGCGGGTACGTCTCGACAATCTACGTTCGAGTACCCCATGTCGTTCAATGTGAGTAATTCCGGCGCAATCGTATTGCATCGAGCGTGTCCTACGCAGCGATCGGTTTCTACTTTAATCTTCATTTTGACCCTCTCTACTGGTTGAAATCTTCCAGCTCCCAGCATTCACCATATTAGTAAATTAGGAGGCTGATGAATAAATTATTGCATATATGGGCAAGATAGTGCACTATTTAAAAATAAGTTAAGCGAATAAAGAAAGCGGTGTGTGTATGTCTGTTTTGTCTGTCCCTTCACCCTCATTTATGAAAGATGAAGAGATTCGCTTGTTTGAAACCAGTGTGGCTCGTTTCTTCGAGCAGCACGCGCCGCCCGAAAGAACTGCTAAGTGGCGTTCAGAGGGTAAGGTGGAGCGGGCCTTCTGGCTTGAAGCGGGCGAGGCTGGGCTGCTTGGCGTCAGCATACCTGCGGAATATGGCGGGAGTGGCGGAGATTTCAGGCATGACATGGTGATCTATCGCCAGGTCGTCGAGCGGGAGGTCTCCGGATTCGCCGCCTCGCTGCACAACGGCATCGTTTCACCTTACGTATTGCAGCATGGCACAGAGGAGCAGAAGCAGCGTTGGCTGCCTCGCCTGTGTACCGGTGAATTAATATCGGCGATTGCGATGAGCGAGCCGGGGGCCGGTTCGGATCTTCAGAGTATATCGACCACAGCCATTCGAGACGGTGACGGCTATCGGATAAACGGTGCCAAAACGTTTATTTCCAGCGGTCAACTAGCAAATTTCATTGTCGTAGTCGCGAAAACTGACCCTAAAGATGGCGGCGCGGGTGTTTCGTTGCTGGTCGTGGAAACCGATGAGGTCGAGGGTTTCAGACGTGGGCGTAAGCTCCAAAAGATGGGCTGCGATGCTTCAGACACCTCGGAATTGTTTTTCGATGATGTTTGGGTGCCAGAGAGCAACCTCTTGGGGATGCGAGAGGGTAAGGGCTTCGGGCAGCTCATGCAGGAACTTCCTCAAGAGCGCACTGTTATTGCGGTGACCTCAATGATTGCGATCGAGCGAGCACTGGAAGTGACACTTAGCTACGTCAAGGAGAGGAAGGCCTTTGGTCAGCCGATCATTGATTTTCAGAACACGCAATTCAAGCTGGCCGGCCTAAAAGCTGAAGCGACGGCTGCCAAGGTGTTTACCGACTACTGCGTAGCACAATTGCTTGAGGGCAAACTCGATGCAACCACGGCTGCAATGGCAAAACTTCTGGTGACGGAATTGCAGGGGCGCGTGGTGGATGAGTGCCTGCAGTTGCATGGCGGCTACGGCTATATGGAGGAATACCCCATCTGTCAGATGTACCGGGACGCGCGTATAAGCAGAATTTACGGTGGCTCGAACGAAATTATGCGTTTGTTAATCGCGAGATCACTCTGAAGGATTCCAGGCCGATGTTAGATGCATTGTCAAAACCAGATTCACTTTATATTGATGGTAGCTGGCTGCACTTCGAGAAGGATAGCTGTGAAGCCATAATCAATCCTGCCACTGAGGAGCCGATTGGTTTCGCACCAGTCGGCGAGTTGCTACATGCCGAGCAGGCAGTAGCTGCTGCGCGTGCCGCGTTCGATTCGGGTATATGGTCATCTTTGAGCGGTCGCGAGCGCGCTGCCAAGCTGCAATTAATGTTTGACTATCTGGCCGCTCGAAAGCGGGAGATAGTTCAATTGATTGTGGCTGAAGCGGGAGCTACTGCCATGCTGGCCCATTATCTTCATTTTGATATGCCGATGAAGCATGCTCAGGCCTCAATTGATCTGGCAGTCACGCTTGATGAAGTACAGGGCATTCCACCAGAACTAGTGCCGGGACCCTCCGGTAAGGTTTTGGGTACGGGCGTCATGGTTCGTCAGCCTCTGGGCGTTGTTACCGCCATCACACCGTACAACTTTCCGTTCTTTTTGAATCTGGGGAAAGTGTTTCAGGCGCTGGCGGCGGGCTGCTCGGTCGTGTTGAAGCCATCTCCCTATACCCCTTTCCAGGCGCTGATCTTTGCTGAGGCTGCTGAGGCTGCGGGAATACCCCCTGGGGTATTCAACACTATCTCTGGCGGCGTTGAGGTCGGAGAGTTCCTGACCAGTGATCCAAGGGTCGACGTAGTATCGTTTACCGGCTCTGATCTTGTCGGTGCAGCAATTCAGGCGCAGGCAGCGCCGACCCTGAAACGTGTTCTTCTGGAGTTGGGGGGCAAGTCTGCATTGATCGTTCGTGCCGACGCCAACCTCCAGGCCGCGGCAATAGCTGGCTTGGCTGGGTTCACGGTGCACGCCGGTCAAGGCTGTGCGCTTACTACTCGACATCTAGTACACAACTCTGTGAGAGAGGATTACGTGCGCATGGTAGCTGCAATGGCCTCAGGTATGGTCGTCGGTAACCCGGCTCATGATGGTGTTGCCATGGGGCCGCTCATTCGAGAAGCCCAGCGCACACGCACGGAGGAGTATGTGGCCATTGCCCAGGATGACGGCGCGCGACTCGTGGCTGGAGGTAAGCGCCCTGAGGATCTGAAGAAAGGGTTTTTCTATCGGCCGACTCTGTTTGATGACGTGCGCAACGACTCACGCATTGCGCAGGAAGAAGTATTTGGCCCGGTAGGCGTGGTGATCGGTTTCGACAGCGATGAGGAAGCCATTGCACTCGCTAATGACTCACAGTTTGGTTTGGGTGGAGCCATCTATTCGGCCGATGTTGGGTCTGCCTATGAAATGGCATTGCAGGTCCAGACAGGCAACATCATGTTGAATGACGGCCCTGGGACCATGCTGAGTCATGCTCCGTTTGGCGGGATTAAGCGGTCTGGATTTGGCAAAGAATATGGTCAGGAGGGACTCAACGAGTTCACCTACCTGAAGAACATAGCCTTCGCGGCAGGCTGATCCGAGAGGGACAGAGCAGTCGCGAGCGAGTTGAACGAACGCAAGCAAACAGGTAACGACAATGAATAACATCGCTTCGAAATGTATAAAACCAGATCATGTTCCAGATGAACTGGTCAGGGAGATTGATCCGCAGCTGTTACCGGGACAAGAGGACAGACCCATTGATGCAGCTAGCGCACTTCATGATGGGCCAGATATTTTCTGGTCACCTATTGCTCGATTAGGCCAGGCAGGCTGGGTAGTGACCCGTTACGAGTTAATGCGGGAAATCCTTCAGGACCCCGGGAGGTTCTCTTCCAAACATATTGCGGGGTTCTCACTGCTTCTGGGCGAGGAGTGGGATCTCATTCCGCTTGAGAAAGATCCGCCCGAGCATGCACGCTATCGCATGGCAATGAATCCGTTGTTTGCGCCCAATAAAATCAACGAGATTACCGACAGTGTCATGGGCGTCGCCCAGGAACTGGTCGATGGAATCTTGGAACGCGGTGAGTGTGAATTCATTGAAGAGTTTAGCAGGCCTTTTCCCGTGCTTGTGATCTTGAGTCTGATCGGTCTTCCACTGGATGAACTTGACCGCTTCCTGGCATGGGAGGACGGTCTTCTACGCGGCGAATCGATTGAGAAACGCGCAGCAGCGGCTATGCAGATTAAGGAATACCTACTCCAGGTAGTCGCAGATCGTCGCGAGAACCCACAAGATGACCTGATCACATTCACTACCACCTGCGAGATTGACGGTGAGTTGCTGACCGAGGAAGAAGTGCTGGGCGTAGTCTATCTCCTGTTTGTGGGGGGGCTGGACACCGTTGCTTCGGTTTTGGGTTTCATGTTCAGGCACCTGGCCGAGAATCCAGATCAACAACAGCAGCTTAGAGACGACCCGTCGATGATTCCGCAGGCCATCGAAGAGTTGTTGCGCGCTTTCCCGGTGGTCACGACCGCAAGGGTTGTCACGCAAGACATGGAGTTTCATGGCGTTCAGTTCAAGCAGGGAGAGCGCGTGATTCTGTCCACGCCGTTGGCCGGAAGAGATTCGCAGGAGTTCGAATGTCCGCATAAGGTTGATTTCGAGAGAGATTCGAATCGACATATCACTTTCAGCTCTGGCCCACATCGCTGTGTGGGTTCACACCTTGCCAGAAGGGAGCTAAAAATCGCTCTGGAGCTATGGTTATCGCGTATTCCTCCATTCCGAGTGAAGGATGGAAAAACGCCCATAGCTCACGGCGCAGGCGTTGCAGGAGTCGATTACCTACCGCTTACATGGAGCTAATCACGAAAACTTAGGAAAATGACGGAGAATCACAATGAATAATGTCGTTCAGATTTCAGAGTTCAACGAAAGCCAAACCCCTCCATTGCCACGCAAGCTTCCGCAGCAGTGCCGATCCAGACTGTTGTTCGATTCTATCAAGGAGGCCTGCCTGAAGATTCTCGAACGTGACGGCTATGAGTCGCTGACCGCCATTCACCTGGCCGACGTGGCCGGTGTTTGTGTTGGGTCGATATACCAGTACTTCCCAAACATTGAGGCCGTCGTGGCGGCCGTATACGCGGACGAAGTTGACCTCGTCGTCCGAGAAATGCGCCAACGTAGACTCGCCTTGGCGTCGCGGATGGGACTGGAAGAACATTTTCGATTCATGCTGACCGAGGGTGCGAGGCTACACGAGCGCATGCTTTCTCTGGATGAAGAGTTTTTCAAACGTTACGTATCCACGTACATGGCTACCAACTGGTTCAACCAGTCTATGAATAACGAGGATGCGGCGGCGATCGAGATATACAAAATAATCAAAGCTCACGAAGTAGATTGTCCGGTAGATGATCCGTGGATGAAGGCTGTGATGATTGCCTCAGCACATCGAGCCATCTTTATTGACGTGATAAAGACTCACCCGGAATTCTTGTCGGAAACGTCGTTTTGTGACCACGTAATGGATATGACACTGGGAATATTATTTGGAGCTCGATCTGGCGATTCATCAGAGGAACGCTTTGAGTCGGAGAAGGTTCAGCAATGAAGTTTGTCCGAAGAGCTGATAGATCATTATGAGTGTATTGACAATCCCGCAGATGCTCGTCCGCAAAGCCGAGGTTATCCCGGAAAGGGTGGCGCACGATGATACGCGACGCAGTATAACTATTGGTGAATGGGCGGCCGAAGTAGACCGCGTAGCCGGTGGATTGATTCAGAACGGATTGAATCATGGCGATCGGGTGTTTCTCCCAGTATCAAATGACCATGCTGTTGAGATGGCTATTGCTGTAGTAGCAGTGATGCGGGCAGGCGGAATTGCCGTGCCGGTCAATACGCGACTTTCGTCCAGGGAGATGTCTGATTACGCGAAGTTGATTGAGCCACGATTTGCCATCACTGATTTGCCTTCCTCCTTGTCTGCCTTCAGCTTCGATGCTTCCTGGTCGGCTGAAGACATGCCAGATGCCCCGGCACTTGCTCCTGATGCAGGTGCGTTTTCGGCCAACGACGACGCTCTGATAATGGGTACTTCGGGCACCACGGGCGCTATTAAAGGTGTAGTGATTAAGCATGCGGACATAACTGAGAAGTTTGGCGACGGTAGCTACTTTGATAAACACGCTAATTCAACATTGCATGCTCTGCCCTTCACCGGCACTGGGGGTATGCAGGGCGAATGTCTTCTGCCTCTTACGTTGGGTCAGACCTGTTACACGCAGCCCAAGTTTGACCCAGCCGAGTTTATTCGTCTCGTCGAAGAGAAAAAGCCCACGACCCTGTTTTTCGTCCCCACGATGCTGCAGCTGATTCTGGATCAACCCACGGTTGCGGATGCCGACTTCTCGAGTGTAAGAAACATCCTAACGGGCACAGCACCTCTGCAACAAGCATCGGTATTGAAGGTTCATGAGCTTTGGCCTCATCTCAAGATGGCAAACTCTTATGGTATGTCGGAAGGCGGCGTCGGTTTGAGCACCACGTCCAGGAACTCGATCCTTAAACCAGGATGTGTCGGTACGCTGCCTCCTCACATGCAGGTCCGTGGAGACGACGGGAAAGTGGTTGGGGCCGGAGAGGTTGGAGAGATATACGGGCACCAGGCGACACAGCGTCGTTATTGGCGTGACGAGGCGGCGACGGCTTCAGGGTGGATCGACGGTTGGACTAAAACCGGGGATCTGGGCTACGTGGATCAGGATGGCGACCTGATCCTAGTTGGCCGCTCCAAGGAATTGATCATTCGCGGTGGTTACAACATTACTCCAATGGAAATCGAGAATGTACTGCATCAACATCCCGCCGTGCGAGATGCTGCAGTGGTAGGCGTTAAGCACGATGTGCTTGGTGAAGACGTTGCCGCGGCTGTGAGTCTTTGCAGCGGTACTAACAGCACCGCCGAGTCGATTGTAGCCTACTGCAAAGAGCACCTGGCGGAGAACAAAGTACCAAGAACTATCGTAATTCTCGATGACCTACCCAAGAACCAGAATGCGAAGATTCTCAAGCGGGAACTCAAACCAATTCTTGAGAGCGCTGCAGAAAGTGATCGCAGAGATCGATCGAGTGCCCAGGTTTAACGCTACAGGATGTCGGCATGAATTTTGATTTGTCGGAAGAGCAGGAAATGCTCCGGGAACAAGTAGGCCGGCTGTTTACACGTGAATGCCCAGCCTCGCTGTTGCGCTCCACGGTGGATGACGGTGCGCAGTATAACCTGCCATTGTGGAATAGTTTGTCTGAGCTCGGTGTCCTTGGAGCGGTAATACCAGAGGATCTGGGCGGGGTGGGCTTAACTGAACTGGATCTGTGCGTTGTGCTTGAGCAGGCGGGGCGCGTCTTGGCACCAATTCCGCTTTACTCGTCCATATGCCTCGGTGCTGAAATAATCCTGGCCTTGGGTTCTGAAGCGCAGCAAGAACACTGGCTGCCAAAGCTGGCGTCAGGGGAGAAGAGGGCTGCTCTGGCCTATCCCCAGGGTATGGGTGTACTCGCTACCAGAGACAGCGCCGTTAATCTGAAAAGTGGCCTACTCTCCGGTAAAACCGGTCCTTGCGGTGATGCTGACTCGGCCGACATTATCGTCGTAACCGTCCCACAGAATGACGGCTGGCAACTGTGCCTGGTTGAGGCTAGTCATCCCGGCATTACCGTGGAAGCGCTTCAGGGCTTCGACCAATTACGTCAGCATTCCCGTATAGAGTTCAAGGACGTTGCGGTAGAGCCACTCGGTAATCCGGTTGGTGCTAAAACATTGGAAATACTCGAGTGCAGGACTGCCGTCTATGTCGCATTCGAGCAAATTGGTGGTGCTCAGGCCTGCCTGGAGATGGCTCTCGCTTACACCAAGGAAAGACCGATATTCAGTAGACCGCTGGCTTCATATCAGAGTACTAAGCATAAGCTGGCGGACGTGTTTGTTGCGATTGAACTCGCTCGCTCGAATGCCTATTACGCGGCTTGGGCAATGGAAGCAGGATCGGATGATCTTGTCGCTGCATGTGCCGCTGCCAGAATTTCTGCGACTCAGGCCTTTGAACTGGCGAGCAGAGAGAATCAGCAACTTCATGGTGGCATAGGCTACACCTGGGAAGCAGATTGCCACTTTTACTACCGGCGATCTCGTCTGCTGGCCCTTAATTGTGGCTCACAAGAGATCTGGCAAGATCGACTCATTTCCGCGCTCGCAAAGACAGCGTCGGGCGATTAGTCAAGGAGATCTCCATGGATTTTAAAGATAGCCCCGCCGAAGCTGCTTTTCGGTCCGAGTCCAGAGCATGGCTGCTTGATAATGCTCCGGACTATTGTATTTCAGACGATGCTGAAATTACCGAAAATGAACTGGTGCAGAAAGCGTTGGCCTGGCAGCGTCACAAATATACAGCCGGATTTGCTGCTATCACTTGGCCACAGGAGATGGGCGGCCGCGGCGGCACGATACTCGAAGCGATGGTTTTTGGTGAAGAAGAGGCTAAGTATAAGCTTCCTATGCCAGCGTTTATCAGCGTAGGGCTCTCAATGGCAATCCCCACGATTCGTAAACATGGTACTCCTGAACAGCTTGATCGTTTTGCGAGAGACACACTTGAAGGGAATATTATCTGGTGCCAGCTATTTTCTGAACCCGCCGCAGGTTCGGATCTTGCTAACCTATCGACTCGTGCGGTTAAGGATGGCGATAACTGGATTATAACGGGGCAAAAAGTCTGGTCGAGTTGGGCGCATCATGCTGACTGGGGAATTTTGTTGGCGAGGACTAACCCTGATGTTCCAAAGCACAAAGGCATCAGCTTTTTTGTTCTGGACATGCGTTCCAGTGGTATCGAAGTGAGGCCGATCAAGCAAATATCTGGCGCATCTGACTTTAATGAGACTTTCTTGACCGAGGTCGTCGTTCCGGATTCCTGCAGAATCGGCGCTGAGGGAGAGGGTTGGGCGTGCGCAATGACCACGTTGATGAGTGAGCGTCTTTCCTCGGGAGAGGACGACACCAGCCATGCGAAGCAGCTCATTGAACTAGCCAGTATGGTCACTCGCGATAGTGGCGAACCCGCGCTAGAAAGCTCGGCCTTGCGAGCACGGATTTCGGATCTCTATGTCCGTGAAGAAGGGCTGCGGCACTTTACTTCGAGAATGCGCACTCGACTTTCACAAGGCAAACCGTTGGGGGCAGAAGCAGCACTTGCGAAGCTGGTTTACGCAAACAATCTACAGGAGGGGAGTGCGCTTGCAATGGATATAGAGGAATTTGATGGACTATTCCTCGAAGAACCTCATGCTCACAGAACACGCTCTCATAGTGACTACATTTGGTCCACGGCCATGCGAGTTGCCGGTGGTGCCGATGAGGTCTTGAAAAATCAGTTATCCGAGCGCGTTTTGGGTATGCCGGGGGAATTTCGTATGGATAAAAACGTGCCATTTAGTGAGCTCAAAAATGCCTGATAGTGTGTTGCTCTCAGTTCAGGACAGCGTAGCCACAGTTACTCTGAATCGCCCCGCATCGATGAATGCGATCAATTTTGATCTTCTGTCCAGCCTTCCGCCTGTGCTTGAGCGGGTGGCAAAGGATCCTGAGATAGGCAGCGTCATCCTGACAGGATCGGGGAAGGCTTTTTGCGCCGGAGGCGACCTTAAAGAAGGTGCCAGTCCCCCCAAGACAGAAAAAACTGGACGTGTCGCCGCGGAGCCCCGTTCGGCAAGCCTACGGCGGGGAGCAGAGGCTTCTCGATTGCTGCATGAGATGCCTAAAGTTAGTATTGCGATGATTAACGGCCCGGTTGCCGGAGCTGGCATTGGCTTGGCCGGAGCCTGCGATATTAGATTCGCTGGACCTGAAGCAAGCTTTACCAGCGCTTACGATCGGATTGGAGCCTCAGGAGATTACGGGGCGACATGGCACTGGACGCGTATTCTGGGACCTGCCAAGGCCCGAGAGCTGTTCATTCTCGGCGAAAAAATCTCGGCTGAAAAGGCGCTTGCATTCGGTCTTTATCACCGCCTATTCGCTGATTATCCCTCGCTCGAAAACTTCACCACAGAGCTTGCGCAGCGATTAGCGGATGGCTGTGGCACCACGTGGGCGCTACTAAAACAGAATCTTCGTACAGCGCAGCATATGACCCTGACCGAGCATCTCGATCTGGAGTCAACCAATATGCAATTGAGCACGGCGGCCCATTGGACGAAACTAAAATCACAGCAGGAGCGTTAGTCGTGGACTTCACTGAAATTCTCTATGAGAAATCCGTTCAGGATCGGGTTGCAACGGTTACCATCAACCGACCAGAGGCGCTAAATTCCTTTACAGCAGTGATGATGCAAGAGTTTCGCGTTGTCTGGGGAATGATTCAGGAAGACAGCGAAGTCAACGCTGTTGTCCTCAGGGCGGCAGACGGACCGGCATTCTGCCCTGGCGTCGACGTACGCAACGGGGGCGATGTGTTGGGGGGTCAAGAAATTTGGGGCCAGAGAGATCCGGGTGAATTGCTCGGGCCAAAACAGAATGAATGCTGGAAGCCTGTTGTCTGCGCTGTCCATGGCATGGCCGCTGGTGGCGCGTTTTACTGGCTGAACGAGAGTGACATTGTAATTTGCTCCGAGGATGCACAGTTCTTTGATCCCCACGTTACCTATGGCCTCACTGCTGCCGTCGAGCCCGTAGGCCTCAACTATCACGTGCCACTGCAAGAAACCCTCAGAATGGCCTTGCTCGGGAACGATGAACGAATTTGCGCACAAACGGCGTTGCGTATCAGTCTCGTCACCGAGGTGGTGGCGAAGGACGAGCTCTGGAAGCGTGCTTACCAACTCGCCGCAACGATAGCTGCAAAACCATCGATCGCGACACAGGGGACGACCCGCGCTATCTGGGATGCACTCGATATGCCGCGCAAAGCAGCTCTTAAAAATGCGCTCCAATATGCCGTCAGAGGGATGATTGATGGGCCGGCCCAGGTTAATCGAGACGATATAATGTCGAAAGCTAAGGTATTTGATGTGCGTTAGGTGGTGAATATGAGCAGTGAGATTCCCCGTGAAGAAACGGTTGGCGAGCGTTGGTCCCGGTTTGAGCCTATAACCAACGGAGACGATTACGTTCTGAGTTTGCGCGACAGGGATCTCATCGTTTATCTGTTTGGTGAGCGTGTTACTGAGCCCGTTGATCATCCGATTATCCGACCGTCAATAAACGCTCTCAAGAAAACCTACGACCTGGCGCTCGAAGACCCAGATCTGGCCACCGCTCATTCACCTCTGATCAATGCGCGAGTGAACCGTTTTCTGCACATCGTTGAATCTCCTGAAGATCTTGTTGCAAAGAATAAATTGCAGCGCCGGCTGGGACAGCTGACGGGCACTTGCTTTCAGCGGTGTGCAGGACTGGATACCATCAGTGTCCTTCACTCGATTACCTTTGACATCGATGAACGCCATAGTACCGAGTATCACCAGCGTTATCTGGCGTTTTTGAAGAAGGCGCAAGCCACTAACGTGATAATCGCGGCTGGCATGACCGACCCCAAAGGGGATAGGAGCAAACGGCCTTCTGACCAGGCAGATCCTGATTTATTTATGCGGGTCACCCGCCGCACTGACAAGGGCTTGTACGTCAAAGGTGCAAAAGCGCATATGACCGGCGGACTGAACTCTCATTGGATCTGCGTGATGCCCACGATGAATTTGCTCGAGGACGATCGCGATCATGCTGTCGTGGGCGTGGCTCCTGTTGACGCGAAGGGACTTAGTTACATCTATGGACGCCAATCGTGTGACACGCGGGCTATGGAGGGCGGGGCAATAGATCAGGGAAACGCCCAGTACGGCGGTCAGGAAGTACTGGTGATATTTGACGATGTGTTCATCCCCTGGGGACACGTTTTTATGGACGGAGAGTATGAATTCGCCCAACCAATGGTGTCTCGATTTACAGCCTATCACCGGGCCAGCTATGTCTGTAAGACAGGCCTTGGCGATGTGATGGTGGGCGCCGCTGCAGCCATAGCAGAGTATAACGGTGCCGAAAACGCCAGTCATATAAAAGACAAACTGGTAGAAATGACGCATCTCAATGAGACCATCTACTCTTCGGGAATCGCGTCTTCCCACGAAGCTGAGCGCTTGCCTTCCGGCATTTATATGAACAATGAAATGCTGGCGAATGTCTGCAAGCATAACGTGACGCGATTTCCCTATGAGATTGCCCGGATGGCGCAAGACCTTGCAGGTGGGGCGATGGTAACGCTGCCCTCAGAACAGGATTTTAAGCACGAGGAGATGGGGCCGCTGTTGGAAAAATACTTCGCAGGTAAAGTGTCTGTTCCTGTAGAAGATCGAGTGCGAGTTCTGCGATTGATTGAAAATATGACCTTGGGTCGTAATGCTGTGGGTTATCTGACCGAATCGATGCATGGCGCCGGGTCTCCCCAGGCGCAGCGTATACAGATACTTCGTGGCATGGATGTTGATCGCAAGAAAAAATACGCGCGGGACCTTGCGGGTGTCGACGTAATAGCGACTGACAGAGATAATCCAGCGTGACCGAAAAATCATTAGAGAGCTTTGTTGTTCTTGGTCGATAATTGCATCGATACCATTGCGCCAAATCGGCCCAAAACTCTCAATACTTCTATTTTTCAATAGTCTAAAGCCGGCGATCGCCGCTTACCGAGTTTTTCCATAGCTCGCAGGAGCGAGTTTTCTGCCATCGCAGTACTGCCCCCTCGACCAGACATTAGCTATCGTGTCATCGCGCACAGTTGGCTTCAAAGCTTACGGGTGCCCTCAGCAGGATTCACATTAGCCAGTAAGGTGTTGAACGTCGATTCCTATCACTGATAATTGTGATGTCTCCAATCTAACCAGGTTTAAGAAGACAGTGAGTGATGCCTAATCGCGCGAAGACTGATACAACCTATTCCGATGATCCGTCTGCAGAGAGCTCAGTCCCGACTGACCTGCTTGTTTCTCTGGAGGAGGTAACAGGTCACACCGTCATTAAGATCACTTCCCGCAGCGGTGGTGGAGCGTCCAGAGAGGGTGCGGAGCTTGTTTTGTCCGATGAAAGCGGCGAAACATATACGGGGTACTTGAGCTACGATACTCGCAGAAAAAATGACCCTGGAAGGAAGGTCAATTTTCGTAGAGAAGTGAGCGTACTGGGCGCGCTTTCTACTGCGTGGGCTGACCGTGGTGTTCGGGTCCCAAGACTTATAGCCAGTAACGAGGATTACCTGGCCACGCTATGTGATCTGGTCCAAGGTGATGCAAATTTTGCGCTCATTAAAGAGGACGAGCTCAGAAACAGCGTTGCCTCTGACTTTATGTCTCAACTGGCGGATCTCCACGCGATCGATGTTTCCTCACATACGCTTGATGGCTTTGATGATCCCCTGTTAAGTCATGTAGAGCGTGTCAGCAGTCGCATCGACGGTCTCAGGAGTGAGCATCTGGAAAATACCCCGATTCCCGATACCTTGATTCTGCTGGCGCTTGAATGGTTGGAACAGCACATTCCACCACCCCCGGATCGAATAGTTTTGGTGCATGGGGATGCTGGCCCTGCAAACTTTTTGTACGAGAACGGGCAGGTTACCGCTCATCTCGACTGGGAGCTGGTGCGCTATGGCGACCCAATGGAGGATCTTGCGATGCTGTGCATTCGCAACTTGTTCCAGCCGTTCATGCCACTCCCGGCCGCATTCGAAGCTTATACCAAAGCGGGAGGCGCCGCTGTTGATCTCGACAGGGTGAGGTATTACCGCCTGTATAACCAGGTCGGCTTTATGATCTCGTCTACTGCCAGCCTGACATCGGCTGAGCGTGAAGACCCTGCGGTTTACGGCATGAATTTGGTGTTCAGTACTGCGCATATGAAGGTGATGGTTGAGTCACTTGCTGAACTCAGTGGAACGAGCCTTGCGCCCAACGAGGTAGAGCGCGTGCCGACCACCGCGCGAACGAAAAGTTTCGACGTGGCGCTGAATGATCTAAAGCGTTTTGTCCTGCCGAACCTGGCTGACCAGCAGGCCGCGGCCAAGGCGAAAGGTCTCGCGAGACTGGTGAAGTGGTGGTCCATGATAGAGCGCTATGGGACATGTTTCGACCGCCAGGAACTGAAAGAAGTATCACAGGCCCTGGGCACTGAGTTTACCGAGATCGAACTCGCCCGACTTGCATTGAATCAAGCCGTTCTTGAGTCTTCTCTGGACCCGAAGACGGCTTTGCAGCTATGTGCCAACCGGGTCGCTCGGGAAACTTACCTCTTGCAGGATGCAATGGGCACATTTGCCACCGTAAGCTATCCACCTTTGGAGTAAAGCAATGTCTTTTTTAGAGAACAGCGTTTTTAGTGAGTTAGATGATGATTTCCACCATCTGACGGACGATATTTGGGAGACAGAGACCTGCTGGTTTTCATTCAATGTGCCCGAGCGGAAGATGGGCTGTTGGCTTTACGCCTGGGTTCGGCCAAATATGAAAACAGCTGGTGGTGGTGTATTCCTCTGGGATGACTACGGCGCGGAGATTCAGCACTCGCCGTATTATAAGTACCAGTATTGTCAACCATTGGCTCCTGGCACTAGAAATCTCAGGCATTTCAGCTTTCCCGAGGGCTATACGGTAGAAATGCTGGAGCCGCTAAAGCGTTATCGCCTTGCCTATCAGGACCGCAAGCACATTTCCCTCGACCTGGAGTTTGACGGTCTGTGTGCGCCTCATCCGTTTAGCACTGGAGAACCTCCATTCGATCGCACCTCTCATTTTGATCAGCCTGGACACATTACCGGGGAAATGACTCTACGTGGAGAGCGGTTTGCGGTGGATTCATACTCGGTGCGTGATCGTTCCTGGGGTGGAGCACGTCCAGACCATCTGGGCGGTCGCATAGGTTATCCATTTGGTGCCGCCAAAGATGTCGCGTTTTGTTTGTTTACCCGACCTCAAGAAGCGGTGGATGGCGCTGAACCCGTCAATCATGGTTTCCTTTGGCGAGATGGACAAAGAGCGCAACTTGTATCGGGTCAGCGCTGGGTAGAGCGCGATCCGGATCGAGGTTGGGCAATCTCCATGCGGATAATCGCTGAGGATGATCTGGGGAGAACGTTGAATGCTTCGGGGGAAGTGGTCAGTCGAATCGTTTTGACTGGCCCTCGCGGTCCATGCATTAACTCCTTGCTGGAATGGCGTGTGGATGGCCGAGAGGCCTGGGGCGAAGACCAGGACGTATGGCGATTTGATCAGTGGTACAAGCATACCAGAGGTGCTTTGGGCAGCTAGGGCAGTATAAATAGTCGAATGTTTGGAAATATCTACGGGTAAATCTTATGAGAGCATTGGAAGGCAGATCGCTTGTGATAACAGGTGCGTTGGGTGCTCTTGGCAGGGAAGTATGTGCGGTGGCCGAAACTCAGGGGGCAAGGGTGGTCCGGCTGGATATTGTCACAGATCAAGTGCTGCCGGATAGCCATGCCGTTGACCTGACAGATCTCGCCGCGACGCAAAAATGCTTCGGGTATATCGGACAATTTGACACATTGATCAACCTGGCGGGTGGTTTTGCCATGGGGCAGGAGAGTTGGGGTGTCGGCGACGAAGATTGGGACCTGATGTTCAAGCTCAACGTGACGACCATGCGCAATGCGGTTAAAGCGGCAGTGCCGTGCCTGATTTCCCAAAATGGTGGCAGTATTGTGAATGTGGGCGCTTGCGGTGCTAGACAGGGGCAGGCGCTCATGGGTGCCTACTGCGCGTCAAAGAGTGTGGTAATGCGTCTGACGGAGACACTCTCGGAAGAACTCAAATCGAAAAATATTAACGTTAACGCGGTTCTCCCAACGGTCATCGATACACCAGCGAATCGCACCGCAATGCCTGAGTCGGATCCCGGCGACTGGGTGTCACCATCGGATTTGGCCAACGTGATCTGCTTCCTTGCATCTCCAGCTGGCCGCGCGGTGCATGGCGCGCTCGTGCCTGTGCGGGGGTTGAGCTAGACCTGCGAAAGGTCGGTGGGCCGCGTCCAGACGGGAGTGTGCACCTTCTAGGTTCAGATTACGCCTCATGTAAGCTTCCTGCACTCCTCTAGTAGTTATCTATAGGCTGTTGGCTTCGACTTTATCTGCATCTTGGTATAGTATACTAAATAGATTTCGCAGAATGGCCTTGTTCCAGGTGGCCGTGGAGCAATCTCTAAGTCCAATTGATCTCGATGGGTTCTCTTTGGCGGCGCGAGACACGCGTCGTAATATCTTCAGTCGAACATGGCAATGGCACCGTTAACGCAGCTTAGACACCTTTTCAAACTCAGGCGCCTCGACAGGTCTATTGATAGAGCTGCCGACGTAGAGCAGTGGCGGAGCCTGAGCGATCATCATGATCTTCTATCGGGCGCACAGAAATGGAAGCGCAAGCATGACAGTGAACTGTTTGATGCCCAGCAGATTCGCACTCGCTACCACCAATTATTGGATTTATGTGAGACGGGCGTTAGTGAGGAGATTCTATTTGCCCTCAATGAGGGGCTGCATGGAAATATGGGCGGTATGGGGCGTTCGGTTCTCTACCAGCGGTCTCGCCGTGGAACCAAAACACTGATTGAAGATTATGTGCAGACTATAAACCGGGCGCTTGCAATTGTTCTAGATGCATCTGATCAAGAAATACCCTTCGAAGAAAAGCTGGATTTCTTTCGCCGTGCCAGCCACTGCTTTGGACGTTCTGCGCTGTGCCTGAGCGGTGGGGGCGGTTTGATCTATTTCCATCACGGCGTAGTCCAGGCGCTGCTGGAAGAGGGCTTGCTACCCGATGTGCTTTCCGGGGCCAGTGCCGGTGCCTGGATGTGTGCCCAGATAGGCACGCGAACGGATGCCGAGTTACGAGACTATTTTCAGACCAAGCGTTACGAAACTTCTGCCTACGTTACCGGCAGTATATTGAAAGATATGCTCACGGGCGATTTGACGAGAGCGTCAACACTCATCCGCGAAGAGATTTGCGACGGGCTGATCGATGACATGACCTTCCAGGAGGCCTTCGAACAGACAGGTCGCCATATCAATATCTCGATCGCGCCCTACGAACGCCACCAGACTTCACGCCTGATGAATGCCATTACATCGCCGAATGTCACCATTCGCTCAGCGATTAAAGCGTCTTCTTCTGTACCAGGTGTTGTGGAGCCGGTGACCCTGGAAATGAAGGACTCTCGGGGTGGCATCAAACCCTATCTGCGCGATAGGCGCTGGGTTGACGGTTCATTCTCGGAGGATCTGCCTTTCAAGCGCTTGTCGCGCCTATTCGGCATCAATCACTATATTGTCAGTATGATTAATCCGCTGGCGTTGCCTTTCTTAAGCAAGGACCCCAGAGCGGCGCCCGACAGCGTGCTCAAGTCGATACGAGGGCTGACCTACCAAGCGGGCAAGGAGGGTCTCAAAACGCTGCGTCGTTTGGTTGCGCCTGGCTCCCGCAATCGCGCAGATGCGTTGTTAGGGATGGTGTATAACCTGCTTAACCAGGATTACGCTGGTGACATCAATATCATTCTTGAACTGTCAGAAATAAAAACGCGCTACTCGTTGTTTGATTACAAAACTGAGGCGGAAATAGAGGGGCTGATTCAGGCGGGTCAACGAGCAGCTTGGCCAAAACTGGATCAAATTCGCACTGCCACGTCGATCAGTCACACTATCGACGAGGCGCTTGAACAGTTGGAGAAATCTGCGATTGTCGAAGGACATACGCTGCAAAAGAACTACCTGACGCCGCGTTGATTGGTTAGTAATGCTCTGAATATCCCGCTATCCGAATGCATTGTGGCTCACGTGAGTGGCGCGGTGCACGGTATCACTACCTGTTACGGCGATTGTTCTACCAGTCGGGAAACTGACATTACCCCAAGGTACCAGGTACATCTGTTAGCCGGGCTGTGAGATCCAGCCAATACTGAATAGCGCTTGATGAGACTTGGTGGGACAACCGGGCCTTCGGTGGTGTTGCCCTATTCCGATAATGGAGACAGTATGAAATCGAATGAAAATCAGCCGGTTATAATCGGTGTCGGCGAGCTTTGCCAGCACCTACCGGAGAATCTTGAATCGGCGATGTCGCTGGTGGATTTGCTCGAGCATGCGGTTGTTCAGGCCTGCGAGGACACCGGCTCGGCAAATACGCTCATACCAGCAATTGACACCATTGCCATGGTACGGACCTTCGCGGATTCTATTCCAAGGTATTCAACTCCCTGCGGGGAGGTGAAGAATTACCCCCGTGCGGTAGCCAGGCGCATCGGCGCAGACCCCACCCATGCAGTGTATAGCGTCGCGGGGGGCAGCACTCCTCAAAATCTGGTTAGCGAATACGCCGAAAAAATCTCAGCAGGGGAGGTTGAGGTCGTCCTGTTAATGGGGGGTGAAGCTTTGGCTACCACCAAGGCGGCCAAGAAAGCCCAAATCAGCCTGGATTGGAACGACAACACGGGCGGACAATTGGAAGACCGAGGGCTCGGGCTTGATGGGATGGTTGATCACCGGCAGAAGGACAATGGAATGAATTCTGCTCCCTTGATGTACGGCCTTCTGGAAAATGCGCGGCGCCATGCTCTCGGAATGAGCCGGGAGGAGTACGCGCAGGAGATGGCTCACCTGTTCTCTCGCTTTTCAGAGGTGGCGGCCAAACACGAATCTGCGATGTTCCCACGGGCTTATAGCGCTGAAGAATTACTTGATCCAAGTGATGGTAATCGCATGGTTGCTGATCCCTATCCCAAACATCTGGTCGCTAAAGATGGGGTGAACCAGGCCGCCGCTGTCGTTCTCACTAGTCTGGAAAAAGCTGAGGCGCTGGGTATATCCCCGGAGAAAATGGTATACCCCGTTACCGGTAGTAATACCTGTGAGCACCGGTTGATAGAGCGCCCTCAGCTAGACCGCTCTGAAGCAATGCGCCTTGCCTATCAGTCCGCTCTCGAAGCTGCAGGTATCTCTGTGGGAGCGGTAAGCTATATGGATATCTACAGTTGCTTTCCTATTGCGGTGTTCTCGGCCTGTGATGCGCTCGGTCTATCTTTCGACGATGTTCGGGGGCTCACCCTGACAGGAGGACTGCCTTTTTTTGGCGGGCCGGGCAACAGCTACGCGATGCACTCTGTGGTCAATGTGGTGAAACGTCTCCGTGTAGAGGAATCCGGATACGCTTTGGTCGGCGCCAACAGTGGAATACTGTCGAAGCACTCAGTGGGTATTTATTCGCGAAAGCCAACGCGCAAGGGCTGGCGAGCCTGCGATGATTTCGCCTTGCAGACTAAAATTAATCAAGTCGCCTTGCCACAGGTGGATGACTGTCCTGGTGGTAAAGCGGTGATAGAGACATACAGCGTGGCTTTTAAACGTGGCGTGCCTCAGTCGGCACATATTATCGGCCGCACGGAGGCAGGCAGAAGATTCCTGGGGATGACGGACCCCTCGGACCAGGCGACCTTGAGTGCGATGCTTGATGAGGATCCTATCGGCAAGTCGATCTATGTGACTGACATCGGCTCCGGGAACCGTTTTACGATTGAAAAGCAGCGCACATTGACATGATTTTAAATGGTATACTAATATAAAATTTTTTTCGGTTATAGCAGGCGAACTATGAAAGCCGATCAAGCAGAGATGACAACGGGTGATTCAGAGTCGCAGTCTCAGGTAACAGGCTTGGAATCAATTCTGCAAAGACAAAAATTGTCCCTGCTTGAGGAAGGGTTCCCTGAGGCGGCTGTGCGGATAGACCGCCTGGATAGAGTGGCGGATATCCATATCCGCTACAAAGATAGAATCCTTGAAGCGCTAAGTGCGGACTTTGGTAATAGACCGCATTTACAGACGCTGTTTACCGACGTCATCAATACCGTGATGGAGGTCAAGGAAACCCGTAAGCAGGTGCGACGCTGGATGAAACCTGAAAAGCGCAAAGCTCCCCTGCAGATGCGACTGACGGGCGGTCAGGCCGAAGTACAATTCCAGCCTATGGGCGTGGTAGGCAATATCGCGCCCTGGAACTTTCCAATGGGATTAGCCTTTTCCCCCGCAGTTGGCGCTCTTGCTGCCGGAAATCGCGTGATGATCAAGCCCTCAGAGGCGACCCCGCAGACATCTGAACTGATGGTTGAGATGGTTAATTCTGCCTTCGATGTGAACGAGCTTGCAGTAGTCACGGGAGGCGTCGAAGTAGGGCAGGCCTTCAGCAAACTGCCCTTTGATCACCTGGTGTTCACCGGTGGGCCAGGTATTGCGCGCCATGTCATGGCTTCTGCGGCTGAAAATCTCGTGCCGGTGACATTGGAACTGGGCGGAAAGTGCCCGGTAGTGGTAGGAAAGAGCGCTAAGCTCCAGCAGGTCGCAGAGCGCGTGATGGCGATGAAGACGCTTAACAGCGGACAGTTGTGCCTGACGCCTGACTACCTGTTCTTGCCCGAGGGTCAGTTGGACACATTTGTCGAAGCGGCGATGGGTGTGCTGAGTCGCTTCTATAAATCGCTGTTGGACAATCCTGACTATACGTCGGTAATCAACGAGCGCCACTGGCGTCGGCTGCGTAGCTACATTGAGGAATTGGAGAAAAGCCCCACCCGTCTCGTGCAATTCAATCCGGCCGGTGAATCCTTCGATTCTCCTGAAAAGCACAAGTTGCCCTTCACGTTTGTCGTTGAACCCGACGATGAGCTGATGATCATGCAGGATGAGATTTTTGGACCGATGGTTTCGGTGAAAACGTATCGCACTATCAATGAAGTCGTAGACTTTATCAATACCAAGCCTAGGCCGCTGGCGCTGTACTACTTCGGCAAGGACAAGGCCGAGATCGACCTGTTATGCAAACACACCACCTCTGGCGGCGTTACAATTAACGATGTCGCGCAGCACGTTGCCTGTGGAGATCTGCCATTGTCGGGCGTCGGAAACAGCGGCATGGGCGCTTACCATGGCCAGGATGGATTCCGGACGTTCAGTCACAAAAAGGCCGTTTATCGTCAGGGTATATTCAGCCTTACCCGGTTTATAACGCCGCCATTTACGGCGAGACGTAAGAAGATGATGGAATCCATGCTGTAGTCCGTGGACCAATTACTGCCCGCCTTGCATGCTGTATTGGCCTGACGGGATGTAGTGCCCGCTTTACGCTACATAAAAAGTATACTATATTCTCAGGCCGACTTTTTGCAGGTCCCAACTGATAGAGCGCTCCTTGATATGATGAATTTAGGTGATTTATATGACTCCGTAGACGGCCGCTTGAACGCGGACGTGGTGCGCATAGTGGAAGAGAGTGCCGACGGTACCCTTCGCACAGTAAATTCTGGGGAACTTCGAGCAGCATCCAATAATTTAGCCAGGCAGATGTTGTCCATGGGACTGGAGGCTGGCGATAAAGTCGCTTTCTACGGTAAGAATTCAGCCGACTACCTCGTGGCGGTTGTTGCGTCGCTTAAGGCAAGATTGGTCCATGTGAATGTCAATTATCGATACGAGCACGAAGAGCTCAAGTATATCCTTGACAACAGCGATGCTCGCTGCGTGGTTTATGACGTTGAATATCGCGACAAGCTAGAGAAGGTTTTTGGCAGCTCAAACGACTGTGAATTTGCGATTGAACTTCGCGGAGAGGGGACGCCACCATGGGCATATGCGTTCGATTCACTCACTACAGAAGGCGACGGCGAGCCGCTATCTATCGAACGCGACCCAAGTGATTTGTTGTTTATGTATACCGGTGGTACCACGGGTATGCCCAAGGGGGTAATGTGGGAGCAATATCAACTGTGGAATATGATTGGCCGGAACTTCCTGGACCCAGCAGGGCCCATACCACAGTCTCCTGACGAGATAGCCCTGGCATCTGAGGGGGGAGCCGTGAATAGTCTTGTGGTACTACCGTTTATGCATGGGGCCGGTTTGTATTCCGCGATTAACGCACTTGGATATGGGAATAAGTGCGTCTTGCCTATTGCTGAAAGCTTTGATCCTCATCTGGCACTATCCTGTATCGACAAGTACAGTATTATGGTATTGACCATTTCCGGTGACGCGTTTGCCACACCGCTGATTAAATGCCTCAAAGAGTACCCTGGCCAGTTCAGCTTGAAAGCGCTTCGGGTAATGAATTCTTCCGCAATGATTTTCAGCCCGCACAACAAAAAGGCGCTGCTTGAGCAGGTGCAACACTTGATCATTTTCGACAATGTTGGTTCGTCGGAATCGCCGGCGAGTGCTATGGCGATGGTGGGCAAGGATAACGATTTGGATGACACTTCGGTGGTGCTTAAACTGACACCTAATACCAAAGTGTTCACCGAAGACCTACGCGAAGTGCAACCCGGGAGCGGTGAAAAGGGATTCCTGGCCGCTACCGGGCCACTGCCTATCGGCTATTACAAAGACGAAGCCAAGACGGCTGCCACCTTTATCACCGTAGACGGAATTCGATATTCCCTGCCGGGAGATTGGGTTGAGGTGCTAGAGGATGGGGCCGTAAAGTTCCTTGGACGTGGCAGTGTCTGCATTAACTCGGGTGGTGAAAAAATCTACCCGGATGAAGTTGAGTCAGTGATAAAATCACACACCGCTGTTGAAGACTGTGTTGTCGTAGGTGTCGCTGATGAACGTTTTGGGCAGGCGGTGACTGCAGTGGTTCAGGCGGCGCTGGGAGACACAGTTGAAGTCGATGACATCAGGGACCATGTTCGATCGAACCTCTCTGGTTATAAAGTACCCCGGCATGTCTTGTTTGTCGACAAAGTTTATCGCGCGCCCAATGGGAAAGTTGATTACCCGGGTTCCAAGGCACTGGCTGAACAACTCGTGCTCGGTGCGTCCTCGTCCTAGCTTTGGCCCTGTTGCACATCTCCCGGGCCTTCTCCCCTGGGAGTGTACGTTAAAACGGAATTACTCCACCCCTTTGCTCAACTGCCTGAAGCTTGAGCGCATAGCATCAGCGACGATCCCTATATCTGGCAGTGCAGAGCGGTGTGCGACGAGCCCAATATCCATAGATGAGCCGTAGCTGAATCCTACGATGATCAGTGACAGGCCCGGTGGTAATACATTGAGCGCATAGGTTGCTTCCATTTCTGCACCCATCAGATAAAGCTTTGCCCGCGAACCCGGAACATTTGAGACGAGCACGTTAGCCGCTTGATTGGATTCAGGAAACATAGAAGTTACAGCACCCAGACCTGTGGCCATTGCGGAGTAAGCCATTAGAGACCGCTTGTCAGCCTTACGCGCGATAGCTTTCTTCTGGGTTGTATCCTCACGGATACTGATAAGGCGCCCTTTGTTAGTGTTGTCTGCGTCACCAAGATTGATGAACAGCATGCTAATTTTGTTGCCGGCTTCCACGTCTCCTGGCTCTCGTAAGCTCATAGGTACCTGGGCGATAAGGTTGGAACTGGGTGCGTAACCGGTTTTTTTCAGGTAGGCATAGAGTCCACCCGAGACTGTGGCCAGAAACACATCGTTCACCGTCGCTGAATTCTGCTTGGCAATCTTCTTCATCATATCCAGCGAAAGAGATACTGCTGCCGCGCTTTTCCCTATGTCACCCTTGGCGTTATAGGGTAATTGGCATGGTGCTGATGGCAG
This sequence comes from Halieaceae bacterium, assembly GCA_963669435.1. Lineage (GTDB taxonomy): Bacteria > Pseudomonadota > Gammaproteobacteria > Pseudomonadales > Halieaceae > CALJFL01. The sequence continues at coordinate 4,627,982 of OY770025.1, read as the reverse complement.
ATAGTTTTCGCGTATAAACCGCGATACACCGACATCTCTAACAATGTGACTTACGAGATCAGCGTACTGCCGGGTATCTTTAATTGATTGTTCGTAGAGTTTACGAGCCAGTTCCATCCGGGATTTACTACCGTTATTAACGCCTGCCTCGTTCGCTTCACCCTTATGAATGGAGGGTAACTCAGACCAAAGACCGCGCACCGTCTTTTCCTTCGGACTGGTAGATTTGCTGCCAATCACCCTTGCCATTGCCGACGTGCCGTCCAAAAAAGCGTGATGTGATTTAGTCAAAACAGCAAATCTTTTACCCTTCAAGCCGCTGACAAGGTGACATTCCCATAGTGGGGCACTGCGATCGAGAGGCTGGGACAAGAGCAGATCGACAAGGTCCATAATCTCTGCGGTGCCGCCTGGTTTTGGCAGAACGTGCCGTTTAATGTGCCTCCTCATATCCAGGTTTTCTACTGGCATCCACTGTGATTTAAGCGGATTCCTGTGGTTTATCAACGGCACTTTATTGAACGGATCGACGACATCCGTTGCCAGAAATGCCTCGTAGAGATCTTGTACAAAATCACCTTTGTAAGAAGGTGGAATCTTATAGGTGTCTAGGCCAACACCGGACATTGGATTGGTGCCGCTTTCCACTAAAAACGTGAGGGCTGAAGTAATGTCCATTGGAGTTGTGTTCTTTTTCTTCACTGTGGATTCCCCTAAAGGTTCGTGACAATCATTTGAATGCAGATTTGATCCCGGTGCTTCCGCAAGTAATCTTGTCGAGTAGCGCCTTCTATGCGAGTGACGTTTACAACCATGACTTCTAAATATTTATAGTCTACTAAATAATGTATAGCTGTAAAGCTTCCACAGGATCGTGTCGCAGCGACTAGAGCCTGGCAGAGGGGACCAAGATGAAGAACTGCCTGGTTAGGATGATCGGCAACGAGCTTTCGTTTTTCGCATTCAGTCACGATCGCGATGTTGTCACCCGGGTAAGTCTATCCGGCGGTGTAGGTGTACTCTGCGGCAGTAGCTACACGCTCGTTAGATGGTTCACATAAAAAGTCCACGGATTTGGAGCGATTCCCGATAGCGTGGCCCCTGAGGGGCTAATGGTTTGCTTCGAGATAATTAATAGTATACTTTATAAAAGATGAGAGACCGTCTCACTGGGGTCCCGGTGAGTAGAGCATTAATTGAGTTGTGACCTGGTGATGTCGACTGTATGAAAACTGCGAATAGGGATGAGATGAGAGCGTTAAATTGGTCACAGGGTCCGCGCGGTACAGTAACCGGTATTCTGCGTGATGCCGTGGCACAGACTCCGGATAAAACGTTCATCAAATTTCAGGACGGCAGCGAGGCCACTTACGCCGAGTTCAACAGCCGCTCAAATGCCATGGCCAGAGGGCTGATTGAAGCGGGGGTTCAGCCTGGTGATACGGTGGGTGCTATGCTCGATACGAACCTGGAGTGTGTGCTGAGCTGGTTCGCCGCGAACAAGGCAGGTGCGATCTGGGTGCCCTTTAACACGGCTTTGAAGGGCGAGTTCCTGCGTCACCAGGTGGAGAACGCAGGGGCGAGTATCGTCCTTGCCGAGAGCGACTACACGGAGCGGTTTGCTGCGATCGAAGATCAGATTGACTGCGTCAGCTTCATATATGTGCGCGGTGATACCCCTCAAGTTGGTCCACGCGAGATTGGACTCCTGCCTAGTGACAGCCTTCGGTCGTCGGATGACAGTGATCTGCCTGAATGCAATCAGCCCGCCGATTTGTCGATGCTGATCTACACCTCGGGCACCACGGGTCCATCCAAGGGCTGCATGATAAGTCACAATTACGCGGCAAACATGGCGCGTCTCTCGCAGGAGAGCGCTGCGCGTGGTCCGGATGACGTCAATTGGTCCTGCCTCCCGATGTTTCATCTCAATGCCACGAGTACTACTGTCCTTGCCACAGCGTTAACCAGTGGCAGCTGCTATTTCATGCCGCGCTTTTCCCTGTCAGGCTTCTGGCCGTCAATTCAGGCTTCAGGCGCCACCGTGGTTAATATTATTGGACAAATGGTACCGCTGATCGCCAAATTGGATGACACCGATGAGTCCAAGGCGTGTTTTGGGCAGATACGCGCGGTGATGGCAATGCCATTTGACGAGGGTTTGCAATGCACCTGGCGAGAACGCTTCGGTGTGACCATCGCCGGGGCCAATTGTTATGGCCTTACCGAGGCCTCCCTGGTGACATACCTTCCTGCCGGTGACTACTCCAAACCTGGCTCCTCGGGAAGACGTAATGACTACTTCGATGTGATGATTGTAGACGACGACTTCAATGCACTGCCGCCTGGGCAGGCGGGTGAGGTGGTATGTCGTCCACGTCGGCCCAATATCATGTTCGAGGGGTATTGGAAAAACCCGGAAAAGACGCTCGAAATAATGACCGGTCTTTGGCTGCACTCGGGAGACATTGGCAAATTCGACGAGGAGGGCTTCCTCTACTTCGTTGATCGCAAGAAGGATTACCTGCGCAGAGGTGGCGAGAACATTTCCAGCTATGAACTGGAGGTTGCCATCCAAGGGCACCCCGATGTGAAGGAGGTGGCAGTACACTCGGTGTTGTCAGAGTTATCAGAAGATGAGGTTAAGGCCACGATTGTGCTTAGCGAAGGTGCCACTATCACCGAGGAAGCATTGTGCCGGTGGTCGGTTGACCATTTACCCTACTATGCAGTACCGCGGTACATCGAGTTTAGACAATTCCTCCCCGTTAACCCGCTGAACAAGGTGATGAAGTACGAGCTGCGCGACGAGGGTGTGACCGCTACCACCTGGGACCGAAACAACTCTGATATTCATCTGATAAAGAGGTAATCGAGGTGAGTCGGGGCGCTCACAGCCGAATACACCATTCCTTCTCCGGTTTCATGCCTGGACGAGGGATATCAAGTGCGCGCACTCTTTCTTGGTAAGGTATCTCGGTGGGGCATAGCTCTTATGACATTCCTGTAGAGCCGTCTTTGCCAGCATTGGAATATCTTCATCTTTAATGAGATCCAATGTTTCCGGAATTTCTAACTGCTTGCATAGTCGCTTAATCGCATCGATTAAAGCGCTCGCGTGTTCGGAATCGGAAGCGGTGTGGTCTGTCAGCTGCAGAGAGCGGGAGATTTCGGCGAGGCGAAGTGCTGAAGCGTCTCGTGATATCTCAAGGACGTGGGGCAACAGCACAGCATTGGCCAGTCCGTGCGGGACGTGATAGCGCTCACCGAGCCGGTGAGATATTGCGTGCACGTAGCCGACTAAAGGTGCTGCGAAAGCCAGACCAGCGTAGGTTGATGCGATGGCCATATTTGATCGTGCATCAAGGTCCTTTCCGTCGGTGTAAGCTCGTGGCAGGTTATCGAAGATGAGATGAATCGCGAGCATTGCGTAACGGTAGGTTTCCTCTGTCGCGCGACGGGATATATACGCCTCAATGGCATGGGTCAGAGCGTCCAGACCACTGGCGGCTGTCACGCTGGGCGGCATCGAGGCCATCAAAACCGGGTCAAGCGCCGCGGCTAGCGGCATGTGACGACTGCCCCCCATGCCACCCTTGCTATGATTTTCAGGGTCTGTGAGCACTGCGCCGGGTGAGACTTCTGATCCTGTACCTGCAGTGGTGGGAACAACAAACAGCGGGGCGGGCCAGTCACGACACTTGTTCAATCCAATTAGTGCGCTGATGTCCTGGCTGTTGGTCATACATGCGGCGATGCCTTTTGCGCAATCCATACTCGAACCGCCACCAATGGCTAATACAGCGTCGCAGTTGTGTTGACGCGCCATCGTGGCACCGGATCGGACTTGATCATACGTTGGGTCTGGCGAGACCTCGTCGAAGATAACCGTACCGATACCCAGAGCCTCCAGTGCGCTCGCCACGGGTGAGAGAGCGCCAATCTCATTCAATATGCGATCGGTGACGAGCAATACGCGTTTTATACGCAGACCGGCAATGTGGTGGCAGAGTTGGCGGCTGCTATTCTCACCACAGAATAGGATAGGCTGTCGGCGCGTCATACCGGCCAATATGGGTGTGATCAGGCGGGCATAGCCTGCCAGCAGTGCGTGTTTCAGGGTTGTCACGAGTTATCTCCAGTGGCTACTCGAGGCTTTGTCACCATGATCTTCTGGGAATCCCACTCCACATCTTGTGCGATGCTGGCATTACTAGGGTCGACCGAGGTGCGCGCCTCAGGCAGTCTCTCTTGTTCAGGCGTGTTGGTGCCTCATAGAAGGTCTATTTAGTATACTATAAAAAAAGCGCGTGTAAAACGCGGGGGCAGAATCGGAGTCGGAAACTCGTCAGGAGTTCGCCCTGCCACCAGAGTACGCCGGGGGAGGCATTGAAAGCCGTTCCGCGGTGTGTGTCATGACGCCTGGATTTTGGCAAGTTCTGTGGTCCCAACCCCGGATGAATCCGGTGCTTCGCTACCTTGTGAATCTGCCTATTCCGGCTTCCTGGTTGAACCGGGTGGACTCATGCCTGTGGTGCGGGCCGGGAAGGGTTCAGTTGCCTCGGGGACGTAAGCCCAGGAGAAAGCGCTCGACTTCGTCGTTAAACTCATCGTTACGGTCACCCGCCACCATGTGCCCGGCCCCCACTACGTCGACATAGTTCGCCTGCGGGATCAACTTTCGCAATTGATCAACGCCCTCTGTGCTGACTACCCGACTGATACCGCCTCTGACAATCAGCGTGGGTATACTGATATTACGCGCAGCAGACTCCATACGCTCACACATTGCTTGCATACTATCCACACGGGGATTATTGGCTGGGTGCATTTTCGGGTCCCAGTGCCAGTAGTAGCGGCCGTTATCGCGCCGGACGAGGTTCTTTCTCAGGCCCTTTATGTTGGAGGGCATGGGTCTTTTAGGCAGATAGTGTGACACTGCCTCTGCAGCGGCTTCTATAGAGGCGAAGCCTTCGGGATTTGCTTTCATGAAGTCTCGAACTTCGTTAACGCCCTCACTTTCCATGCGAGGTACCACGTCGACCAATACCAACGCAGAGGCAAACGTAGACGCGTTCTCCCCAGCTGCAATGAGTGACGTAACACCTCCGAGGGACGCGCCGACCAACACCGGCGGCCTGGGCAGGGTACTGACCACCGCGTTCAGGTCACCGACATAGTCGCTCAGCCTGTAGTTGGCCTCTGGTGACCATTCACTCTCCCCATGACCTCTCAGATCAAGTGTGATGCAGTGGTAACCTGCGTCTATCATGCGCTGCGCGGCGCCCTTCCAGGATTGCCTTGTCTGTCCGCCACCGTGCAGCAAAATAACGGAAGTTTGGCCGGAATCTCCGCCAACATCCGCTGCAAGTTTAATTCCCTTTTTTCCGATGTAAGTTAGGCGGCGCATGGGTTTTCCGGGTTTGGGGGGTGAGGCGGTTTCGAGCTCAGAGACTCTACAGCAAAGCACTTTATGGGGCATTCGCATTAGCGCCAGTGTGCGATCGGAGTTGATGGGAGTCTGTTATATTGCGGGTGAACCTCGAAGCAAGAGAGTGCTGGGTGATCTTATGGAACGCGGTATGCTCGACGATATAAGAGTAATCGAGATTTCGACGTCGTGGGCCGCGAGTCAGGCCGCATGGCTACTCGCTGAATCGGGTGCAGATGTTATTAAACTGGAACCCCCCGGCGGGGATCCGGCGCGCAGCGAATCACAGTATTCTGTGTTTAATCGGAGCAAGTGTAGTGTTACCGTCGATTTAGAGGACAAGGCAGGTGCGGCGGAGCTGGCAGGGCTGCTGACCGGGGCAGATGTACTGATTCACGATCTGACACCAGCTCGTGCGAAGTCGCTGTGCCTTGAATCACACGCGCTGATTCGCTACCCGAAACTTGTTGTGGGTAACATCACAGCAATGCCAGCGGGACATCCCATGGAAGAGATGCCCTTGGTGGACTCTCTGGTTATGGCTGAGTCGGGATTGCTCAAGTTTCACGATGCCATCAATCGACTGGGTCCCGCATTTCAACGTTTTCCTCTTGGGAGCCAGACCAGTGCTTACTTGTGTGCTGTTGGCGTAATGGCACGTCTTTGTCTGCGTCAGAGATCCGGTCTAGCTGGAAGTGTTAGCACTAGCTTGCTGCAGGGCTGTATGACTGTATTGATGATGCTGGACTCGCACCCGGAGCGTGGGGCGCAAGGATTTGTGTTACCACCAAGCAGTTTTAATCCGCTGGTTCAGTGTTCGGACGGTGTATGGCTCCACCTGATGAGCCCTCCGGATGAGGCGCCGCTGGTCAAGGCGGAACTGGATCGGATTGGCGCTGATGCTATCGCGCGTGCGGTTAGTGAAAACCCCAAGTTCAATGCGCATCTGCCGTTGTTTCCGCTCTATGGTGAGATTTTTGCCAAGCGGCCCAGTGCAGAATGGCTTCAAGACTTGTGGGAAAATGATGTAGCGGTCGAGGCAGCAGCACCGTTCGGTCAGCTGTATTTTGATGAACAGGCGAAACAAAACAACTACGTGGTGGAAGTTGATGACGCAAAGTGGGGCAGAGTGCTGCAGCCGGGTTCGCCGATTCTAACAACTCCAGCCTCGGGCTTGCGATGGTCTTGCCGGAGCGCGGGGGCCGATACCCGAAATGTACTCGACAATCCTAGACAGGGACCACAAAGAGAGCCCGCAGATGGTAATGCCTCTTTGCCAACGCAGCCGCTGGCAGGTTTGAAAGTGCTCGATCTGGGAAATTTTCTCGCTGGTCCATTGGCAACCATGTTGATGGCTGATTTGGGGGCCGACGTGATCAAGCTCGAAGCGACTTCGGGAGACGCGATGCGCTGGGTGGAGTGGGCGTTCTGCGGTTGCTCGCGTGGCAAGCGTTCTATAGCCGCGGACCTTAAGCAAGAAACCTCCGCCCCCATTCTTAACAAACTGGTCGCTTGGGCTGACGTTGTGCATCATAATTTGCGAATGTCTGCTGCCACCCGGTTGGGTCTGGACTATGACAGCCTGAAGGCTGTCAACCCTCAGCTCGTCTATTGTCATGTCAGCGCCTACGGTGCTTTAGGGCCGCGTCGAAACTGGCCCGGCTACGATCAGATGATGCAAGCCGCTTCGGGCTGGGAAATGGCATCTGCTGGCTCAGGCAACACGCCAGTCTGGCTACGCTATGGCATGATGGACCACCTTTGTGCACTCTCTTCTGTGCTGGCCACGCTTCTGGCCCTGTATGCCCGTGGGTGTAACGGCGATGGTCAGCAGGTGGGCGCTTCCCTGTTAGGGTCCGCGGTGGTCACACTCGGAGAAACTATGGGTTTACCACGGGGTGAGGTATTGCCCACCCCGCCGCTGGATGAGCTGCAGCTGGGACAAGCGCAAACAAATCGACTTTATCAATGTAAAGATGGCTGGATAGCCGCCTTTTTTGCCAGCGCAGGTGTTTATGAGTGTTGGCAGCGCGATCTTTCTGCAGCGAACCCCGCTGAGATAGAAGCGGCCCTGCTTAGCCAGACTTGCCAGGAGGTGCAAGCGTTGGTGGCATCGGCAGGAGGGTATGGCGTAAAAGTACGCGAAGCGGGCGATATCAAATTTGTCGATGATCCTGAATTGAAGCGGCTGGGTCTCGCGGTCTCTTACGTACATCCATGTTATGGCGAATTCAAGCAGGCCGGCGCACTTTGGAACTTTGAAGATATGCCAGCGAAGTATGAGAAAGCCGCTCCCACGCTCGGTCAGCACAGCACGGAAATTTTGCTTGAGTGCGGATTTAGCAACTGGGAGATAGAGCAGTTTTTGTCTCAGGGAGTTGTCGTAGAAACTCAGAGAGTGAAGTAGGCGGAGGCGACAGTTGGAGCCTCGTCACCGGTGAAACGGCGAAGGTAGCGAGCGGCTTTCGTCTGGGGAGTTTCTAACAAACGCCGCAGCGTCGGCCAAAAAGTAAGCACTCAGTTTTCTTTTAGGTTCTGGGGCTGTAGGCTCAAAAGGCCCAATGCCATTCTTAGAAGCGCCTTCGCGAACTCCGGGCTGTCGATATAGTGAGGGTGGTACTTGATGGCATCCTGAATTGCGCCCTGGAACGCATATGTCATAGTCGCTGCCTCCATTTCCGGGTCGCGGGCCGGATAGTCTTGGATATGTTCCCGAAGCATCCTCTCAATAACGCGCGGCGATGCTTGCGGGTCTCCTACCTGATGGTTATACCAACTGGTCAGGTCAAATGTGCGATAGAAGCGCTGGTGAAACTTTTTATCAAGGCGGAGCATTCTGCTGTGAAATGACAGTGTGCCGCTAATGAGGCTAGCGAGGTAGTTTTCCAATGAGTGCGGATGTTGCGTGCGCGCTCTTTCAATCGCGGTCTCTATTTCTGCGTTGGCCAGGTCTTCATAGAGTAGGGCAACTATAGCGTCAACGTTGGGAAAGTACTGATAGATTGAACCGATGGCAACGCCGGAAACATCTGAAATACGCATCAGGGTAAGGGCGCTGGGGCCCTCACTCTCCAGAATCATCATGCAGGCTTGCTTGATGGAGCCCACCAGGATTCTAGAGCGACTCTGTTGTGGGAGCTTGCGCGGCTTTGGTGGAGATTCAGGCGTCGGGCCGATTGGGTTTTCAGGTGTCTCGGACATATGTCAGGGGATCTATCGTGGTGAAAACAGAGGTATGAAAATTGGTCCCACTTCGACTAGCATACCTTTTCGCTGGTTTGGTCCAAAGTCGCCTTATTTGGGAGATCAACCCAAGATTCAAGTAGTTCGATCGAGTAACAGTACTGATGTTCTACCTGAATCGGCTCAACCCATTGTCGCTATCGCAAGCGACGAACCGATTGATCCTACCCACTTCAATTGCGGCGGTCCTTGCCTGGATTTGGATGATATCCCTGCCATAGCGAATTTTATAGTCGCTTACTGCAGGCTGCCTCCCGTTGATAACTAGCTTCTTGGGTGCCTAAACATTTTGTTGGGCCATCGTAATAGTTTGAGCCCAGGAAGTTGGAGCAGTGAGTTTCAGACAGCCCAAATCCTTAAACTGAGTCTAGACGGTGTCTTTGGAATGGTGTCGAAGATCTGGCAGATTTACCTGATCGATTCGCCGTACCGCATCGCGCGCGAAACGATTTCCTTGAACAAGTTTACGGGCGTGCCAAGCAGCGCCTCAACACCCCCGCATCTCAGGATACGCACGGTGCACACTGTTTCCGCTTTGGTGACAGTCGGTTCGCAGTGCCAAAATATATTTGACATATTGAGTAACACTTTATAAAGTGACACTCAATAGCGAGTCATCCAGTCGAATTGAGGAAAGTGTAATGAACAGCCCCGTAAAAGCGCCATTCTGGCTGGAAGGCAATTTCGCCCCACTTGAGAAAGAGAGCGAACTATCGAGCCCTACAGTCGAAGGAGCCATACCCTCCGACCTTAACGGTCGTTATCTGCGCACCGGCCCTAACCCCATGTCTGGCCCGACAGACCACTGGTTCCTGGGTGATGGTATGGTCCACGGCATCGAACTTGCTGATGGATCCGCAAATTGGTTCAAGAGCAAGCTTATTCAAACGCCCATGCTGAATATGAGCGATGATACGGACTTTATGACAGCGTCTATGGCCAGCCTGGAGAACGGCCTGGGCAATACGCATGTCATTCAACATGCAGGGAAAATCCTCGCCTTGGAAGAACTGCACTTCCCACAGGAACTCACGCCTGAGCTGGACACCGTTGGAGCCCATGACTACAGCGGTACTCTCAATACAGGTATGACCGCCCACCCGAAAGTCTGCCCCAAGACCGGCGAAATGCTTTTCTTCGCCTACGGCATGTTGCCGCCTTATCTAACTTACCACCGTGTGAGTGCGGAAGGTGAACTGGTGCAAACCGAAGTCATTGAGGTCGGCGCCGCCACGATGATCCACGATTTTAATATCACCGAGAACTTCGTGATCTTCATGGACCTGCCTGTGATGTATGACCTGGAGAAAATTACCGAGGGCGGTATTCCTTTAAAGTGGAGCGAGGACTACGGTGCGCGCCTGGGTGTGATGCCGCGCAACGGCTCGAATGCAGATGTGGTTTGGTACGACATTGATCCTTGTTATGTGTTCCACCCGTTGAATGCCTATGAGGAGGGCGACAAGATCGTTATCGATGTATGTCGCTTTGACCACTATCTGAAACCCGGCGCCCCCATTCCGCCTGAGCAGTTGACGCGCTGGACCATCGATACCAAGGCCGGGACAGTTGCAGAGAAAAAACTCATGGAGATTCCCGTAGAGTTTCCGCGAGTGCCTGATTCTTTGATCGGTCAGAAACACCGGTACGGCTATATGGCTCACATGAGCGAAGAATTCCCGGCAGGGGTCGGTATTGTTAAGTACGATTTCGAAACTGATCAGATGACCGAATACAAGTTACCTAGCGGTCAGTATTGTGGTGAGGCGGTCTTTGCCCCGCGTGAGAATGGGTCTTCTGAGGACGATGGCTATCTCATGTTTTATACCTATGATGACGCCACTGGCACCAGTGATTTTGTGGTATTGGATGCGCGTAACATAGAGAGCGATCCCATAGCACGCGTTAAACTCGGCGTACGCATTCCATTCGGTTTTCATGGCAGCTGGATTGCCGATTGATCCGAAGCTTCCTCTCCACCCTGTCCCGTATTCCGCCGTGGCAGAATACGGGACGCCGAAGCCCCAGTGATGAGAACTTACGATGGCCTCTACATTAAAGGCAACCACCCCTCAGCGTCGACGAGATCCCGAACAAAAGCGCGGGCAGCTTCTGGCTGCGGCGCGGAAACTCTTCATTTCTCAGGGGTTCGATAAGACCACGACGAAGCAGATCGCGAATACGTCCGGTGTGTCAGAGGGTATTCTGTTTCATCAGTTCGGATCCAAGGTAGGTCTATTGAGGGAGCTGATTGATGTTTATGCACGAGGGGCGGTAGCTGAATTTACCCAGGGCGCGGCAGAGGCGCTGAACTCCGAAGTGATTATCCGACGGCTGGTTGCGTATGTAGAGAAAGACCGTGCTGCGCTTTCCCTGATTCTCGACCATCCTGCCTTGCTTCAAGAAAATGGCATTCCCACTATTGCAGAATTACTCGTTCCAGAGATTGAAAAGAGTATCCGCGCTTTCTTCCCCGACGTAAGCAAGCTCCCGACTGACCCGCGCATTATGGCGCAATTCCAGTTCGGGATTGTAGAGGCGACCTGTCGCGGCTGGCTGAAAAGCAAATCCAGGAAGCAGAAAGAAGCTTTTATCAAAGAGGGGATCCGTTCTATGAATGCGCATTTGGGAATTAAGCAGTCATAGCTAAGTTTCGACCGGGCTACCTTATCACGTAAAGGGTCGGTCAAGTTCAACCGTGTAGCTTGCTCCAGCATCGACCGCAGCAAGTTAAACGTACCGTATTCTGGTTAAGCCAGAGCGAAACCACGCTACAAAGCGCCAGGGGAGGGTGGTAAATTCCCTGACGCCGCGCCTGCCACGGCGCTACCGGGTCATCTGATCAATGTACCAGCTGTGCCAGTGATTCATCTGCCGTTCGAGGGGGTGGAGGATGCCGGTGGAATTTGCAGCCTTGGCTGAGCTACAGCCCTTTTGCAGCATGGTCAATCCAAACTTGTCCTCGGCATTGATCTTGAGCGTGAGCTCATTCCACTCTTCTAGTGCCTTGGGAAAGTCATCATGCTCCACGGCCCAGGGTGCAAAAGACTGGTAGACGCCACCCTTGTTTAGATCTACCCGCTCGGGACCGATAACAAAGAACGTTGCCTGGTAGCTAGTCAACCACATCATCAGAGTCGGATAGATAAATACGAAATAGTCACTGCAGTCTTCCGCGTTGTACTCTGACAGCCAGGGCGGTAGGCCGAAAGGGGTGTGGTAGTGCACCTTGTCTTCCTCTGTCATCGCGTCCGTTGGCCACATGGTGTACGAGCCAAAGTTTTCTCCCAGAATATAAGGGCGGGTGTTGTTGCCTGGCACAACAGCGTGGAAGTGTTCGTGAAGTCCCAGGTGGTGATAGCCCTCGTAGCCATTTTCCAGATTGAGCTTATAGTTCCACGGCATTTCATATTCGTTTTTGACTTGAATCTGGAACTTATCCACACCGAATTTGGTGAGTAGTGGGTCAATCTCTGCCAGTTGGGGTCCGAGTGGCTCTGCATTGTCGTCAAAGTTGATGAAGATAAAGCCCTGCCATTCTTCCACGCGCAGGGTAGGCATGCTGCACTTCTTGGTGTCAAAGCCCTCGATGGGTTGTAGCGCGATCCCACGGAGACTACCGTCAAGGTTGTAGGACCACTTGTGGTACGGGCAGATGAAAAGGTTGGCATTGCCTATCCCATCCTCTACCACCTGGGCTAGACGATGCTGGCAGACGTTCACCAGGGCATGTAAGCCCATCTCCCTATTGCGCACGATAATGATGGATTGGCCCAGAAAGTTGACGGTGAAGTAGTCACCTGGCTTCTCTGCCTGGTCCCAACGGCCTACGTGAAGCCATTGTTTGGTGAGAATCTTCTCTTTCTCGAGGTCGAAGATGTCCTGGTCTGTGTAGAAACGTCCCTGCAAGACCTGGTGGACACCATTATCTCCCTCTTTAATGGCCCTGATTTCTTCTGCGGTGAAGGGGTGCTGACTCACTTTTAGTTTCCTCCCGATTCAAGTGGTGGTAACATTAATGTATACAGTACACAAAATCAAGTTTATAGTATGGCCTCTGAATACCCAGGCACAGAGTATCAGTCGGTGAGGGCTTTCCGACAGCTCCCTTGGGGACGACGATCCTGGCCGTGGTGGCGATGGCTGCTTTTGCGTTGGCTAACCTCAATGCTGGAGGACCGGTAATGGCGGCTACACTGTTATATATGGCGCGCGGGAGGCAGGTCCGTCGATATGCTTGCTACGAAGTGGATGAGACAAGGACAGAGGTGAACGAGTAATGGGGCTATTTGCCAGCAAGCCGACCACGGATCGCTTTTGGGGATCACGGCTTGGCCGCTTTCTGTGGCCGGGCAAGGCAGCGAAACAGTCAACAGAAGCAGAGAACCCGTTTTTCGATGGGCTTCCCAATACGGGCAAGGGTCTGATCATTGGGCGTATTGTCGACGGTGTGTATCGACCCCCGCTGTTGCACAGGCTACTGAAGCCGCGCGTTAGCGGGAACGCCCTGAATGGCCTGGGTGAAGAAAAGGCTCGCAGAGTAGGGAAGATTTACCACTGGGTAGGCGAAGGCCCGCGTGGCTACCCCTGGTTCTGGGTCAATCTTCCTTTCGCTATACGGACCGTGGCGATAAAAGAGCAGGGTTACGGTGCGCTGACAAAAAAGATGCTCGATTTGGCCGAATCAACGGCAGAGGAAAACAAAGGCACGTTAATAAGGGATGTTAAGCCCCCACACCGGAGTCCAAGCGAATGGGCGGCACTTCTCAAGGCCAAGGCCATGGAGCTGGGCGCTGATGATGTGGGTATCTGCCGGGTAACGGAGGACATGCTTTACGAGGGGCGTCCATCGCCGGGGAAGTATGCATTGATGATTGCAGCGCAGATGCATTATGAAACGGCGCAGCACATTCCTCATGTAGAGGGATTGCAGGAAACCATGCATGCCTATATCAAGGCCAATGATATTTCCCTCACGTTAATGAAGTGGTTGAGAGCGGAAGGCGTGTATTGTGAATCGGGTTCCTCAGCTCCTGATAAGTTACTGCTGGTTCCTGCCGCGATGAAGGCGGGCATGGGGCAGCTCGGAAAACACGGTTCGTTGATTCATCCGAAGATGGGCGCCCTGGTACGGTTTTGTTATGTGAGTTTTGACATCGAGGTGGATGTCGACGAGCCGATAGAGTTTGGCTCCGATGATTTTTGCATGCACTGCCAGGTGTGTACCCAGCACTGCCCGCCCCAGGCAATCACCGAGAATAAACAGACGGTACGCGGCGTTGATAGATGGTACGTGGACTTTGATAAGTGCGTTCCTTACTTCAACGACACGCTGGGCTGCGGCATCTGCATATCCGTGTGTCCTTTCAGTCGTCCCGGGGTCGGCGATAACCTGGTTACCAAACTCGCTACCGCAAAGCACAGACTGCGGGCGGTGGCTAAAAGCAAGGAGGAACTTGGGTGAGCGCAGGAGGTTTCTTTCTGCTACCCACTACGTCAGGGCAACTGGCGCCCCTGCCTTCTTTCTCCGCTTTGATTGGGGAAGGTGTTTTTACAGAAATTCAGCGCTCTGCAGGGCAGAGCACGAAAAACGTTAACTTTTAGCGCAAATTATTTGCGCCAAACTTTTACTAAAATGTAAGGAGATAGAAATGGTTGATAACGCATCGGACCGAGAGGCGATTGCCAGTGCAGTGCAAAAATACCTGGATGGTGTCGCCCAGGATAACCCGGAGCTGGTGATCTCTGCGTTTCACCCGCAAGCGACCATGACAGGCCACTTCAATGGTGAATTCGCAGTGATTGGTAATGCGGGCCAATTCATTGCCGATTACATTAAAGCGGCTCCGCCTATCGCCGAGTCCAGTCCGGACCTGTCAACCAGTATCGACTCAATCCAGCAGGCCGGCACTATGGCGCAGGCTACCGTTTCAGAAAGTGGGCTGGAGGGCGCGAACTTTACGACCTATTTTCACCTTCACCAGGTCGACGGCGAGTGGACCATTGCCGCGAAGGCCACTTTTGCCGCAGTTTAGCTGCAGTGGTAACCGGCGGTTCGTAGGAGCAGGGCTGCTAGCTTCCAGCGTGCGCAGATAAAAAATTTCGAAGCCATGGGCTGGCCGGGATGTCTGCGGGCGGGTGAATCCAGTCAAATCTCCAGAGCGCGGCGCCAACACTCCCGCTTGCTCCAGGAGGACTGGTCTAGCCGTTTCGATCAATAAATCGCGCATTTCCTTTGTGCTGCCGGACGCTTTAGAAGGTCTTGCATGGTTGTGGTAAATTGTATACTGTATACCTTAATGTGGTATTAGGTTCGTATTTCTAATCAATGCCCACGTGGGCAGATTTACTGGAGAGCCAATAATGGCAGTTTTAAGATTATCTAACGGTGAAGTTTACATATCTCACGAAGACATCAACCGAATCCTGGCGCCAGTTGGCATGACGGTGGGTGGTTTTGAGTACCCGGAGGCCCTCAGGGCAAAAGTGGCAGGCATGGATAAACCGCTAACGAAAGAAGGTATTGACCTTGTTTTTGGCGAGCTTGCTGCGAGTGTAGAAGGGGTATTGGCAGCTGAAGGTTTCGAGTACTCCTTTCGCCGTGCGGCTGTCTACGTGCCGCCGGAAGTAGCGGGTGGTTCATCGATTTTTTCCATGGCCCTGGCTGGTCAGGAAGCAGCGATGTCTGCCGAAATGCCCGCAGCTGGCTTGGATGCGTACCGTACACCGCACGTTCTCAAAGCCAACAATATTCACTTCTCTTTTGCGAACGGTTTCGTCAAGGGCCTGCAATTAGCAAATGGTGTGCAGGCGGTGCTCTACACAACCGACGGAGAGTGGATGCGCCTGACTCCGACATGCTTCAATTGGGTGATTTTTCCGGTGGGTGAGCCAGTTGTGGGGCTTAGCTACTTTGATCAAGAGCCGGACGCAGAAGGTCAGTTTGAAACTGAGGTGACGATGGATCACGATATCCTGGAATCGATGACGTTCTAGACGGCCTGTCTCGCCCCGTTATCGAGTATGAGAATGTTTGTTCTAAGGTTCCCGGACCAGGCCCAAGGAGGCTCAAAGTGACCTATGTTATCGCCGCACCCTGTGTCGCGGACTACTCGTGTATCGAGGTGTGTCCCGTGGATGCGATAAGTCCGGAGCCGAAAGACAAGGAATTTGCCGACGCTGAACAAATGTATATCAATCCTGAAACGTGCATCGACTGTGCTGTGTGCGAAGTGGCTTGCCCCGTCGATGCTATCTACAAAGAGGAAAAGTTGCCGAAAATCTGGCAGCACTATACCGCGTTGAATCGAGAGTACTTTGAGCAGACATAGTTTTAGCCATGATTGACCCAACCGTATCTGATAATAGTTCTAGCTCTGTGCTGCGTCTGGCTATCGTGGGCACGGGGCCTGCAGGTATGTACGCGGTAGAGCACTTGCTGACTGAACTTGGCGAGAATGTCGAGATAGATTTGTACGAGCGACTGCCTACCCCCTGGGGCATGGTGCGCTCGGCGGTGGCGCCAGATCACCTGATCAAAAAGCAGATCATTGATACCAGCTTTAAGCGCCTTTTGAACCACAAGCAGGTCCGCTTCTTTGGTAACGTGCGTGTTGGAGATCATGTCCAGCATGAAGAATTGGCTGCCTGGTACAACGGCGTTGTTTACGCGTCGGGCGCGGACGCCGATACCCGTATGAACATACCTGGAGAAGACCTGCCCGGGTGTGTTGGGGCAAGAGAGTTTGTGCACTGGTACAACGGGCACCCGGACTTTTCTGATCGTCACTTTGACCTTTCCCATAAGCGTGCAGTCATTGTCGGCAACGGCAATGTTGCAATGGATGTCGCCCGCATACTCACTTTGGATGTCTCCGAGCTACAGAAGTCGGATATGCCTGACTACGCGATCGAAGCCCTGAGCAAAAGTGCCGTAGAAGAAGTAGTCATTCTGGGTCGGCGCGGCCAACTTCAGGCCGCCTTTCACAGACCCGAGTTGGAGGAGTTTGAGCACCTCGACGGTGTGGCAGTGACCCTGGGAGGGGAGCCATTGATTGCGGAGGATGATCCACAGTGTGCGTCCGCAGATTGGACAACCCGGAAGAAGCTCGTGATGCTGCGCAGGTTGATCGATCGCCAGGTGAATAACCCCCGAAAGCGGATCGTGTTGCATTTCCTGGGGTCCCCCAAAGCCGTGTTCGGTGAAGGCCGGGTAGAAAGGATAGAGATAGTACGCAATCAGCTGGTCGCTGATGACAGCGGCGGGTTGCGAGCGCAAGCGACCGATGAAGTCCTCACGCTCGAATCCGGCCTTGTTATGCGTGCTATCGGTTTTCGGGGTTTGCCTTTCCCGGGCTTGCCGTTCGACGAAAAGCGCAACGTCGTGCGCAACACCGGTGGCCGCGTGGCGGAGCAGGCTGTGGATGCGGAAAATGAAGTTGCTCTGCCGGGAACCTATGTCACCGGATGGCTCAAGCGTGGTCCGCGCGGGTTAATCGGTACCAATAAGTCCTGTGCCAGAGAAACTGTAGACAATTTACTGGAAGACGCCTCGCTCGGGAGATTGCCTGGTGCAGAGAAGGACGCTATCAGTATATTGGAAGTTATTCAGCAGCGGCAGCCACAGCTCGTGCAGCGGGACCAGTGGTGGACCATTGATCGCTTCGAACGAGCAACTGCAGTCGGAGACCGCCCTCGCGCCAAGCTAACCAGTCATGAAAACCTGCTGGAATGTGCCCTGGGGAGGTAGGCGTACCCCTGTGATTGTTGTGAGGGCAGGGGCCACTGTTCTCTGTATACAATATGCGGAATGATGTTATGCTGTCGGAACCCAGGTTCTGAATTTGTCCCAAGGATAGAGATCATCATGAAGTCACCTGAAATCCGCAAAGCAGTCCCCCTTAGAGAGCAGGTTTATGCTGCGATTCTGTCGCAGTTGCGCAGTGGGGCCTATTCTCCCGGTGAGCGGATTACCGAAGAACGGGTGGCTCGCGATCTGGACGTGTCCAGGACCCCGGTCAGGGAAGCTATTAGCCAGCTCCACCAAAACGGTCTCCTCAGCAGTCGGGAGCGGGGCGGTTATGTCGTTCCATCACTTACCGTAGCTGAAGTCGTCGAGATTTTTGAAGTGCGCAAGCTCGTCGAGCCACACGCCGTGCTTCTGGCAACGCGGGAGTTCGGTGACAAGGAACTTGCAGCGCTTGATAAGGCGATTAAGCAGGAAACTAAGGCAGCTTCCAGTAAGAACCCCGACAGTTTCGCAGCGGCCAATGAAGGCTTCAGGGTGGCTCTGTTCGATTCCCTCTCTAATGGCACCTTGACCGGAATCATTGCCCAGTTTGGGCACCACCTGCAGTTTATTCGAATGCTCACGCTTAAGGACATCTCCCTGCGTAAAGATATTGTGAAACGACAGAAGGCCATTCGCGATGCGATAGCCCGGCGTGACGAGACCGCTGCCCCGGCCCTGTGGGAGGAATACCTGTCTTTCGCCCAGGCTGCCCTTGTCTCGGCGATGGAAGAGTCCCAGTAAATCCCGGCCCATTGGGCCTATCTTCTTCACTACTGCCACACTTTGCTGTCCATCCCCCTCGGCTACGGCGGTAGTCTTCTAGATTAATCATTTCTGTACCCTGATTCGCCTCGCGGTGCCCGGCATCGGGCGCGTTCTGTCCCTGTCACACAAATTTAGCTGAGTGTTACTTCCACATTTTTACCCTGCTTTACCTTGCGCTTTTTTGAAATACTGTATACAGTATACGTCATTCAAAGATTGCTGAGGAATGTCGACGTGCCTGTCATCACATTTATTGAAAACGACACAGAAAAAACAGAAGTAGACATTGCCGTGGGTCGCTCGCTGATGGAAGGTGCCACGCAAGCCGGTGTCGATGGAATTATTGCTGAGTGTGGTGGCGCTTGTGCCTGTGCTACCTGCCACTGCTACATCGGCGAAGAGTGGATGGGGAAGGTAGGTGAGGCAGGTGCGATGGAGGCCGACATGCTTACTGCGGCAGTGGACCCAAGATCCAGCAGCCGCCTGTCCTGTCAAATCAAGGTAACGGAAGACATGGAAGGAATGGTTGTTTACGTTCCTGAAAGCCAGTTTTAAGGATTATTGATGCAGCGCCCCGATAGCATTCTGAGGCCCTCACCGTTGCCGTTTGAGTTTGATGAGATTTCCGGCGACGTCTCTGACGGCAGTATCCGTTACCTGTTGATGCGCCCGGATGTACTCATGGGTATGTTCGCGAAACTTGAAGGCGATGAGCTAATCAATGCGCTGTCGGCCCTGGAACAGTCGACACGTGAGAACGGCAGGGCCTCCATGCTCGAGTACAGAAAACTGAACTTTGGTAGCCAGGATGAGGCGCTGCGATTCTTCTGCCAGTCTGCCGCGCGCCTTGGATGGGGCCGTTTTGACTATGAATGGAATGCGGCGGGTCTGCCTGTTTTCAAAGTGGCAAACAGCCCGTTTGTCGCCGGTTACGGTGCTTCCGATATCGGCGTCTGTGCACCCATCAGCGGAATATTAGGTGCTTTTCTGCAAGTGTTTTTCGACGAGTCCATGAGCGTTCGCGAAGTGGAGTGTGCGGCCCAGGGTGGGGACGACTGTCGTTTCGAGGTGTGTGATGAATCTTCCTGAATCAGGTTCGAAAGAGAGTTGCATCATTGTTGGTGCGGGGCATGGCGGTGGCCAGGTTGCCCAAAGCCTGCGCCAGGAGGGATGGACGGGGTCAATCACGGTAGTGGGCGAGGAGCCACACCTGCCGTACCATCGCCCACCGTTGTCCAAGGATTTCTTGATGGGTGAGAAAACACCCGAAGAACTTCTTATTCGGACTGAAGCGGTCTATGCGAAGCACGAAATCGACTTTTTGCTGGGCACCGAGGTCACGAGCATCGACCGCGATGCCGCTACGGTAAGCTCCGTCGACGGAGAGCAATTGGGTTTTGATCGCCTGGTGCTCTGTACCGGCTCTCGCCCGCGGGAGATCCCACTGCCGGGAATCGACCTGCCGGGTGTGTTCTATCTTCGAAGCATTGCCGACATTGAAAACATCAAGCGCTTCGTTAAAAAGGGTGGCTCCGCGGCCATCGTCGGCGGCGGCTACATCGGCCTGGAGACGGCTTCCGTGCTGAATAAGTTGGGCATGAACGTGACGGTGCTGGAAATGATGGATCGTGTGCTACAGCGCGTCACCTGCCAGGAGATATCGGAATTTTTTACGCGTGTCCATACCGAAGAAGGAGTCGTCATCAAGACAGGCGTGTCGGCCAGTTCCCTGGAAGGGCAGGATGCAGTCGAGGCTGTGCTCTGCCAGGACGGCTCCCGCATAGATGCCGACCTGGTGATCGTCGGCGCCGGCATTCTGCCCAATGTAGAACTTGCCGAGCAGGCTGGACTTGAAGTGGATAACGGCATCCTGGTGGACGAGTTCGGGCAGACGTCCGACGAGCGAATATATGCGGCGGGCGATTGCACCAATCACCCCAACTCCCTGCTCAACACGCGCCTGCGGTTGGAGTCGGTACCGAACGCTGTGGAGCAGGCCAAAAGTGTGGCCGCAGCAGTCTGTGGTAAAGAAAAGCCCTACGCCGCTCACCCCTGGTTTTGGTCCGACCAGTACGACATCAAACTGCAGATTGCCGGTTTCAACCAGGGCTACGATGAAGTCGTTGTTCGAGGCGATCAAACCAGCGGGCGCAGTTTCGTGGCCTGGTATTTAAGAGACGGCCAACTGATTGCTGCCGACTGCGTAAACCGGGCGAGAGAGTTTATTACCGCGAAGCAATTGCTCGCAAAAAACGTGAGCGTCAGTCGTGAAAAGCTGATGGACGAGACGATCGAGCCGAAGATGTTGCTCGCCTGAAACAGTGAGGATTAAACATGACTAGCGATGTTCTTGCTTCCGATAAATTGAAGCAGCGAAAGTATGACCTGGGTAGGGATTGGAGTGGGTTCCCCGATTATGAGAAAGCGGCCAAGGGCTTGCGCAATTATTGGTACCCCGTTCTTTGGGCGCGCGAGCTGAAGAAAAAGCCCAAAGGCATCAAGCTCTGCGGCGAAAAGATCGTATTGCACAGAGGAAAAGACGGGCGCCCTCGCGCACTGCAGGATCGTTGCCCGCACCGTGGCGTCAGGCTTTCCCAGGGAAAACAGTGGTGGCCCGGCACAGTTAGTTGTCCTTACCACGGCTGGACCTTTGATGTAGATACCGGTGACCTGGTTGCGGTCATTACCGATGGGCCAGAAAGCCGCATGTGCGGTAAAGCTGCGGTGAGAACTTTTCCCGCCGAAGAGCGTATAGGTTTGATCTGGGTGTATGTCGGTGATGATGAGCCACATCCACTGAAGAAACAGTTACCTGCTGAGCTTGTGGATCCTCCTAAGTTTGCAGTCGGTGGCCGTATCGAGGACCGAGGCGGTGACTGGCGTCTGTATGCGGAAAATGGCTTCGACGAGGGGCATGCGAAGTATCTGCATCGCACATCAATCTGGCGAATTATGCAGGTGATGCCAACGTGGAATGAGATACATATCGAGAGTCACGGCCGCTGGCTGTTCCGTGTAGAGGATACGCGGCACTGGGAAGCCGAGTATCCGGGCTTGGGAAAATGGACGAATGAACGCTGGTGGAAGTTAAAGCCCAAACAACGTCAGGGTCGGTTTATGGGTAACGTTGGGGGCGGTAAGTCCAATAAGTACATCGAGTCTCTGAAGCTGCCGGGATTCGCCTCGCTCTCTCTGCCTGGCGTGCTCCGTATTTGTTACCCGGATTTTATGCATTACGAGTTTTACGTACCCATCGACGAGGGCGAAACCAAGTATGTGGGTGTGATGGTGCAGTTCAAGTCCGGAATCAAGAAGTGGCTTTTCTACCTGCGCTATCTACTGCAGATCCGTTGGATGTTCCACGGCAACTTCTCCGGGCAAGATCACTGGATGGTCGAGGAAACCAACGCACCGCCAGAGAGATTGTATCGGCCCGATGTTTCACTGCTGGAATGGCGGAAGCTTTTCTCGGGCCCTAATCCATTTCACACAGAAGCTACCGAAGAGGAAGCATAGTGTTAGACCTTACACCCAATTCTGCACCCCAGGGACGCATGGTCCAGGCCGGTAGAGATGAGTATTACGTTATCGAGAAAGGTGAAGGAGAGCGTTCCGTTTTTCTCTTGCATGGTGGCGGGCCTGGTTGCACTGCCTGGTCAGATTACGCGGTGGTATCGGATCTGTTTGCAGAGCATTACCACTGCGTGATGCCCGACTTGCTCCAGTATGGGCAGTCAAGCAAACACGTTATCACCGGTCCAATGTGGGATTATCACAGCGAGTCCATGACCCGACTAATGGATAGCCTTGGCATTGAGGTGGCGGACTTTGTCTGCAATTCCTGGGGCGGAACGATAGCCCTGCGATTGGCGTCTCGCTATCCCGATCGCGTGCGTTCGCTGACGATCACTGGATCCATGCCGGTCTTTTATGGGCCACTTTGTCCATTACCTGAAGGTGGGCGCAGGGGTCGCAATGCGCGCGATGTTTACTACGGCGGCGAGGGGCCGACCCTGGAAAAAATGCGCGAACTGATCGCCCGGCTCGAGTGGTATGACGGTAGCAGGATCCCGGAAGAAACGGTGCTCATGCGCTACGAACAGAGCCTGAACCCCGAGGAAATGGCACTGGCAGCAAACTCTGACAATCCCCGTGGGGACTGGCAGGACCTGACAGCCGAGCTGGCCGACGTGGCCTGCCCGGCACTGTTTTGCTGGGGCCTACAGGACGATTTCTTAACCCCGGACTACCCATTGATGTTGTCGCGAATGGTGCAGCGTGGCCAGTTACATACCCTTGATGCGGCCTCTCACCATCTGCAGGAAGAGCGACCTGAGCACTACTTCCATATTGTGCATGGGTTTCTTCAACAGCCGATGAACTAGGAGACAGAGATGGCTACATACAATCCCTTTCGCATACTCGGGAATCTGTTCAATGACTTCCTGCTGAAAGTATCCGGTACCTGGGTAGGTGCTCCACAGGACCCGCCCTGGGATGAAGTGGATGACTGACCTCGGGTCCATATCCGCATGTATCCGCGAAGACCGATTGGTGTCAACGCTGTCAGACATCGTCGACATCGCATCGCCGACAGGTGAAGAGGCCGCGCTGGCCGAGCACATTGTAGGGCAGTTGTCTGATCACGGCATTGACGCTCGCACCCAGGTGATAAACGAAGGTCAGTCGAATGCACTGGGTGTTATTGGCGCCCAGGAAGGGGGCGCAACCAAGAACCTGCTGCTCTATTCGCCGCTCGATACGGTAACGACCGGTACGGCGTCTGAGGATGTTCCCTGGATCGGTCCGTCATTGCGCGCCGATATGCGTGCTGAAGCCAGACTGGTAGACGGTCATGTGGTGGGGTTAGGCGCGCACAACCCTAAAGGGCATGCCGCCTGCATCATCGAGGCTGCCTGTGTGTTGAAGGACCTGAACGTGGACCTCGGCGGAAATGTTTATCTGGGCTTCGGGGCCGGCGGTATGCCGACGCACGCTCGATCCCACATTGGCGACCGACCCGGACATGGCGTGGGCTGTGAGCATCTGCTCTCTTCGTTACCGGACGTGCAATCCGCAATCATTGCGAAGTCGGGTTTCGCCGTGACCTGGGAAGAAGTGGGGTTCATCTGGATGGACGTGGTGGTGCGTGGCGTCCACACCTATGTGGGCAGCGTTCACGTGTTGCCATACCAGGGCGCTATTCCCAATGCTGGCAAACTGATTTGCTGTCTCGAGGAATACTTTGCACAGAGATCAACAGAACTCGCCACGGACTGTGTAAAACCGCAGGCGGTTGTGTCTTTCATCGAATCCGGTTGGGAGCGCATGCCGGCATTTACGCCGGCCGAATGTCGCTTCCGGGTTGATCTACGCTTCGGGCCGGACCAGACCAGCGACGAAGCGGAAGCCGAATTCAGGCAGACCCTTGAAAAATTATGTGACCAGTTGGACATCGTCGCCGATGCGCAGCTGGTACAGGAGATCCCTGCCACACGCACAGACTTCGAGTCCGAAGTTATCCAAACAGCCATAGCCTCTTGGGAGGCGGTCAAGGGCCGCGAGCACACGCCGTTTCGAGAAATGTCCGGATCCACAGACGCGAATATTATTCGCTCTCACGGTATTCCGACGGCGCGTATGGGGCTGCCAAAAGCGGACTTACCAGAGATTGATTTCCAGATGGGTATGAACTGCGCCTCAGTGTCTGACTTGCGAGACCTGACCGCGATGCTGGTGATGAGCACGATCTCTTACTGCGGAGAAAGCACTCATGGCTAGAATCACGCTTGGCATCGGAGCCTCCCATACCACGCTGATGAATACCCAGTGGGATAAGGTCGATCACCTGGAGCGCGCTCACACGTTCAGAAATGCACTGGGCACCGCTTCTGCGGAGCTCCAGGCCGCCAGGCCCGACGCCGTTATCGTGGTGGGATCCAATCACTTCAGGGGCCATTGGCTGGACCTGATGCCGGGATTTACCATCGGTCTGGACGAGATCGAGTCCAGTGGTGAGCACGGTACGCCCGCAGGTTCCCAATTGGGTGCCCCGGAGATTGCCCTGGATCTGGCAAATCGGCTTGTGGAGGCTGATTTTGACCTGGCCTTTTCAACACGGCTGGTAATCGATCACGGCATCAGCCACGCCATACAGTATCTGACGCTGCAAGATGGGCTGCCAGTCATCCCCCTGATGGTGAATTGTTTTGCTCCCCCGTTGCCCAGGCTCAGCCGTTGTGTCGACCTGGGTAGGGCGCTCAGGTCCGCTATCGAATCGATGCCTCAGGAAATGTCTATCGCAATCATTGCCAGCGGCGGCCTGTCACATCAACTGCCTTTCCCCGACTGGCGCAAACCGGAGAGTGAAAACGATTCGTTCCTGGTGGACTCCTGGAAAAACGGGCGGGGGGATTGGGAGCGCTACGAAAAGCGCCGACGTGCAATCGTTGTCAATGCCCCACCGCAGTTGAACGAGGAGTTTGATCGGGAGCTACTGGCGGCGTTCAGTCAGGGCGCGACACAACAGTGGCTGGCTGATGTTTCTGACAGTGAACTGATGTTGAAAGCAGGAAATGGTGCGAACGAGATACGCAATTGGCTGGTGATGCATGCCGCGCTTGATTTCGCACCCGGAAAAACACTTGCCTATTCCCCGATGCCCGAGTGGCTGACAGGGATGGGCGTTTTTATATGTAACCCAGACAAATAGGAGCAAACCAATGACAGTATGGACGGACCTACTCGGCCTCGAGTTTGAGGTAAAAATGGTTGACGCGAAAGGCGTCAAAACACGTGCGCTGATTGCCGGTGAGGGAGAGGATGTGCTTTTTCTTCACGGTACGAGCGGCCATCTCGAAGCATTTTCCCGGAACTTTGTACCGCACGTAGAGGCGGGCTTTCGCTGTCACGCCATCGATGCCCTTGGCCACGGGTTAACAGGTAAGCCTGACTATCCCTACGAAGTGCCTCGCTACGTGGAGCATGTAATCAACTACATGGATGCCATGGGAATTGACAAGGCGCACCTGGCAGGGGAGTCCCTCGGTGGCTGGACCGCTGCGATTTTGACCGTCAATCACCCGGAGCGGGTGCGCTCCCTGCAGTTGATTGCAGCGGGCGGTACGGTGGCTAATCCCGAAATCATGGAGCGTATCAAGACCAGCACCACCAAAGCTGTACTGGAAGACGATATCAATCTGACACGCAAGCGCCTGCACTTGCTGATGCACAACCCGGAGCGCGACGTATCCGAAGAACTGGTGGAGACCCGGCATCGGATATACCACCAGCCTGAATTTCAGCAGAACATCCATAACTTGCTGACCCTGCAGAATATGGAAATCCGTCAGCGGAACCTGATGCGACCCGAACAACTGAACGAGATCAAAGTGCCAACGCTGGTTGTCTGGGGGCGCAATAACCCGTTCGGTGAGGTCCCTGAAGCGCAGAAAATGCATGACGATATTCCGGGCTCGCGCCTCGAACTGTTCGATGAGTGTGGACACTGGCCTCAGCACGAGCGACACGAGCTTTACAACCCGCTTGCTATCGCCTTCCTGCAAGAGCACAGCGGCTAACGCGACAGAGGAGGAACCATGTTTACCCATGAAGAGATGGCGGAACAGCTGCGCAACGCCTATTCGGGCGATGTGCTAGCACCGCTGCGAGAAGGATTGGCACCTAACGACGTGGACGGTGCGTACGCGGTGCAGCAAATCAATACGCAGTACTGGCGTGACAGCGGCCGAAAGATCGTGGGGCGCAAAATCGGCCTGACATCAGCCGCCGTGCAAAAGCAGTTGGGCGTCGATCAGCCAGACTTTGGTGTGCTCTTTGAAGACATGCGCGTAGCAGATGGGGGCGTCCTACCCGCCGGCAGGCTGATTCAGCCCAAAGCGGAAGCGGAGATCGCCCTGGTTTTGGGGCGTGACCTGCCTTTCGAGGATTGCACGGCAGAGCAGGCAATGGCCGCCGCCGAATACGCCGTCTGCGCGATTGAAATAGTGGATAGCCGAATTCGCGATTGGCAGATCACCTTTGCCGATACGGTGGCGGATAACGGTTCCTCGGCGCTGTTCGTATTGGGGAGTGAGCATAAACAGCTTACCGGACTCGATATGTATAGCTGCGGCATGATCCTGGAGCGTAACGGTGAAATCGCATCCCTTGGCGCGGGCGGTGCCTGCCTGGGTCACCCGCTCAACGCCGCTGCCTGGTTGGCCGGCGTGGCGGCTAAGGGGGGCGAGCCACTGCGTGCTGGCGACATAATCTTGACGGGGGCACTGGGCCCAATGATTGAGCTCAACCCCGGAGATGACGTAACTGCAATTATTGGTGGCGTGGGCCGCTGTTCCTTTAGTTTCGAGGGCTGATACATGAGCGAAAAAATCAAGGTGGCCATTATCGGCCCGGGCAATATCGGCACTGACTTGCTGATCAAGGCCCAACGCTCGGCGGTCATTGAGCCGGTGTGGATGGTGGGGGTGGATCCCGAGTCTCCGGGTCTGGCCAGGGCCGCAGAAATGGGCTTGAAGACAACCTCTGATGGTGTAGATGGCATGTTGCCCACTATGCAGTCAGACGGTGTCCAGATCTGCTTTGATGCCACCAGCGCCTACGTACACGCCGAAAACAGCCGCAAGGTGAACGAGCAGGGCGCGGTGATGATTGACCTGACACCGGCTGCCATCGGGCCGTTTTGTGTGCCGCCAGTAAATCTTGCCGCGGCGGTGGCTGAGAAGGCAATGAATGTGAACATGGTGACCTGTGGTGGTCAGGCGACCATTCCCCTGGTTGCAGCAGTGAGCAGGGTGCAGGCGGTGAGTTACGGTGAAATTATTGCGACGGTTAGCTCACGTTCCGCGGGGCCCGGTACCCGTAAGAACATTGACGAGTTTACTCGCACCACAGCAAAAGGCATCGAGGTGTGTGGCGGCGCGCAAAGCGGCAAGGCCATCATCATTATCAATCCCGCAGAGCCGCCGCTGATCATGCGCGACACCGTCCATTGCCTTACCGTCGATGACCCGGATGAAGAAGCCATTACCCGGTCGGTGCAGGAAATGATCTCGGAGGTCCAGAAGTACGTGCCCGGATACGCCTTAAAGAATGGGCCTGTGTTCGACGGAAACCGCGTGTCTATCTACATGGAGGTTGAAGGGCTCGGTGACTTTTTGCCGAAATACGCCGGCAATCTGGACATCATGACCGCGGCCGGGCTGCGCACAGCGGAAATGTATGCCGAAGAAATGCTCGCTGGCAGTTTTGTCCCAACAGCTGCCTGAGGAGAAGAGAATGATGAACCTGCAAGGAAAAAAAGTCACCGTCCACGATATGTGTCTACGCGATGGCATGCACCCCAAACGCCATCAGATCACGGTGGATGAGATGGTGACCATTGCCACGGCAATGGACGAGGCGGGTGTGCCCATGATTGAGGTTACCCATGGGGATGGCCTGGGCGGTACCTCGGTGAATTACGGCTTTCCTGCCGCCTCGGATGAAGAATACCTCACCGCTGTCTGCGGGGCGGTGAAAGACGCGAAAGTCTCAGCCCTGCTGCTGCCCGGTATCGGTACTGTCGATCATCTGAAAATGGCTGTTGATTGTGGCATCTCCACCATTCGTGTAGCGACCCACTGTACTGAGGCCGATGTCGCTGAACAGCACATCCATATGGCCGCTGAAATTGACGGCTTGGATACTGTGGGCTTTTTGATGATGGCCCATATGGCGGATCCTGAGCATCTTCTAACCCAACTGAAGTTGATGGAAGACTACGGGGCAAACTGCGTCTATATCACCGATTCTGCCGGCTACATGCTGCCGGATGATGTCACTGCCAGGGTGGCCCTGGCGCGCGCCGAACTGAAACCGGAGACCGAGGTAGGCTTTCACGGTCACCACAATCTCGCCATGGGCGTGGCTAACTCTATTGCTGCAGTCGCGGCCGGGGCGAACCGCATCGATGGTTCCATGGCGGGCCTTGGCGCTGGTGCGGGGAATACACCGCTTGAAGTTTTCCTGGCGGTGTGTGACCGCATGGGTATTGAGACCGGTGTCGACACCTTCAAGGCCATGGATATTGCCGAAGACCTGATTGTGCCGCTGATGGACCACATGGTGCGGGTTGACCGGGACGCGCTCACACTCGGCTATGCAGGCGTTTACTCAAGCTTTCTGCTTTTCGCCAAGCAAAGTGCCGCCAAATACGGTGTTTCCAGCCGCGATATTCTTGTCGAGCTTGGGCGTCGCGGCACTGTCGGCGGACAGGAGGATATGATTGAGGACCTGGCGCTTGATTTGAAGAAAGGCGTGGCTTGAGGGCGGGGCACTGTCGAGGGATTCCATGAGAATCTATCTGGCTCTGTGTGCGGGTTTTAGCCTTGGCTATCTGAGCTTCTTCTTCCTGCCACTGCTGACACCGATCCTGGTGGCCAATTACGGCGTTCAAGAATCACTGGTTGGTTGGGTAGTGGGTGCGGAGGTGGCAGCGCTGACGCTTAGCACAGTGCTATTGTCCAGGAACATTGCCTCCGCTAACTGGTTTTCGCTGTCCCTCCGTGGTGTCCTGGTCCTCATTTTGTCGAACCTCGCCATGCTGCCGGCGGATGGTTTTGTACCCACATTGCTACTGCGTGCACTCAGTGGTGTAGGGGAGGGCGCGTTACTGGTTTGTGCTTTTGCTGCGGCCGGTGCCACAGCGAAACCTGAAAAGTCCTTTGGCTTGATGAGCGTTGTGGGAGGCCTTTTAAGCGCTGCGGGTTTGATTCTAGTACCCGGGCTACTGGAAAATTGGGGCGATCGCGGCTTGTTCGTGATCTTCGCTCTAGCCGGGTTGCTGGTGATTCCGCTGCTGACTGGCTTGAATACGTCACAGTCAACGGTAGAACAGGATACGCAAGGCCAGTCCGCCCTGCCGCTTAGCTTCGCCTACGTTGGCGCGTTGAGCGGAGGGGTGTTTCTTCTGGCCCTCAGCGGATACGGTATCTGGCCCTTTCTCGATTTTCAGGCAGTCAATTTGGGGCTGGCGGAAGAGCGCAGGGCTTCGCTTTATGCCTTCACCACACTCATGAACGTATTGGGATCTGTGATACCTGTCGCGTTGGGTATGCGCCTGGGTCTGAAGCTGCCGGTCATCGTCGGTTCGCTGCTATGTGTGGTTTGCCTGATCAGTATAGGGCTCGCGCAATCGCAATTACTGTTCATGCAGGGGAGTTCACTGCTCCTGGGTTCAGTCGCCATGGTTTTACCCTACGTGATGGCCTTCTGCGCGATGTGCGATGAGAGTGGTCAACTAGTCGCCAGAATGCCTGCCGTTCTGGGTATGGGGCAGGCTTCCGGGCCAGTATTGGCCGGGATCCTGTTGCCATCAGGCTTCGCTACGGTCGGGCTCGTCTTTGGTCTTTTGTGCCTGCTTTCAACGCTTCTCTTTGCCCTGGTGCTTTTCAGGCCATCTTTAGGCCGATTAACCGGAGAGCCTGCTCGATAGGTAGCGGATGAAGTTGTGTATTGTTTTCTCGTACTCCATGTTCAAGGGCCCTGAGGCGCCCATTCCGCTCTCGGCATTGCGCTGGATGCCAGCCACCACCACCTTGTCTTCGACCGTTGCCTCGTCGTTGACTACTTTAATGTGGAAGGCATTGGCCTCTTGGGAGTTCGGCTCGATACCGGTTACGGGTGCAAAACCGAGGTAGATTACCTTTGCCTGGCCGCTGCTTAGAGGCTGCACTGAAAAGATCGTGCAGCCCCACCAGGAAGTAACCAGCAAGAGTCCGGGAAAAATGGCGCCGACATAAGACCACTTGTACTCGTGTTCGGTAAGGTCGGGATTCTCAACGAGCTTGCCGGGGAGGCTTGCTTCCTGCATTCCCTGGATCATCTCGCTCGTTGGCATCTCGGGTCCATGCATTTTGTAGAACGTGTAGGTGTCATCCGAATCGGCGACAAAGGTATTTTCCGCACCGCCAACGAATGCGAACAGGTTGTCTCGGTGCAGCGACTCAATATGGTATGACTCGAGAAAATTTTCACAGGCGATTTTCCAGTTGGTATCCCAGATTTGCTCTTCTCGCCAGAGGGTATGCATCTCACTCATTCGGTAGTTCTTCAGGGTCTCCTGAAGCCCGGCCAGCCTTGGTGCCAGTGGTTCCGCGTTTGGATCCAGATTGACAAAGATAAAGCCCTCCCAGATTTCCAGCGCCAGTGTCTTTAGACCGCAGGACGACTTATCAAATGGTTTGCCCTCCATTTTTGGCGCATTCATCAGCCGCCCATCAAGACCATAGGCCCAGCTGTGATAGGGGCATGTAAGGACCCGGGCTTTGCCCGATCCGCTTGCCACCTGGGCCATACGATGCCTGCATACATTGACCAGCGCCTGCAATTCGCCATTTAGATCGTGGGTTATCACAACCGGTACATTGTTCAATTCTGTGGTGAAGTAGGCGCCGGGCGAGGGCAGTTCATCCTGGCGGCCAACACAGACCCATTCCCTTGAGAAAATACGCTCACGCTCCAATTTGAGTACTTCATCGGATGTGAAAGCTGCAGGCGGCATAGAGACTGAGTCTTCCACTGAGAGCGAGGCAGCGTGATCCAGTTGGTCAAGGACCTTGATGATTTCCTGCTGACAGTTTTCCATGGTTGATCTACTCCACTTGAAATTCGGGCTTAGTGTGACAAAAAAACTACGGCAATGCCCAGGACGTGCATAGGCATTGCCGTAGCGAAGCCCCAATTGTATACAGTACACATAAGTAATTCCACAAATTTCCACTTCTTTAGCTCTTTAGGCCCTTTATTTTAATTTCTGTATACAGTATTCTGTGCGCAGACTGATGAATAGTGTTGGCGTAGTTTTCTAAAGCCAACCACAATGAGAAGAAGAGAGGCTAACCACATGAATATCGAACAGCACCCCCTGCGAAACAATCTTACTCGAGCCGTATCATTAGCTAGCGTGGTTCTGGCCATTGGTGCAGTGGATGCGATTGCGCAGCAAAGTGCATTGGAAGAAGTTATCGTCACCGCGCAGAAACGAGAGCAAAGTCTCCAGGATGTGGGGATATCCGTCACAGCGTTCAGTGGCGATCAAATCAGGCAGCTTGGCTACACCAATTCAACAGACATCGCCCAGCAGACGCCAGGCCTCCAGGTGCAACAGCTTCACGCGTCTACCACCCAGCTCAATATTCGCGGTGTGTCACAGAATGATTTTGCCGTCCATCTGGAGGGGCCAATCGCGGTATATGTTGATAATGCCTATACCAGCTCTATCGGCACGGCGCATACCCAGATTTTCGACCTTGAGCGTGTGGAGGTGCTGCGCGGACCCCAGGGCACCTTGTTCGGTCGTAATGCTACCGGGGGGCTGATCCATTATCTGAGCAAAAGGCCCACTGATGAGTTTGAAGGTTACGGGGACTTTACCTACGGTAGTTATGACCAGATCAAATTTGAAGGTGCCGTAAGTGGGCCGCTGAGTGATAGCGCCCGTGCCAGGCTCTCTGTTGCTTCCAACAAGCATGATGGCGTAATGGAAAACCGGATAGGTCCGGACCTGAGAGACACCGATACCTATTCAATTCGCGGTCAGTTAGAGTTCGACGTAACTGATACCTTTAGTGCCTATGTCAAAGTGGCCTACGCTGAGGATGACAGCAAGGGCAACGCTTACACGCATTTTCCTTCAACGTTTATCACTGAGTCAGGGCTTGGTGAGGAGATTACCGACAACGGTCAGATGCCGATATTTCTCGGGCTTCTAGATGCGATTGATGGCATGCCTGATTTGATTTTTGGGCCTTGTTCCGGCTGTGATGCCTTCGGATACAGAGAGACTGACGGCGATCCGCTTGAAGGTGCCTTCGACTTTATTCCTGACTTCGAGCGCGAGATCAGTAATGCGCAGATCGAGTTAACCTGGGATCTGGATAGTTTCGTTGTGACTTCTATTTCCGACTATCTCGAGGTGGACCGAACCTACGGTGAAGACACCGACGGATCGCCTTTTGACCAGGTAACCTTTGTTGACCAGGAAGATAGGGATCAGTTTTCCCAGGAGATTCGATTCAATGGATCGACAGACGACCTGACCTGGGTGGCCGGCGCCTATTATCTGGACTTCGATGTCTTTTCCGTGGGGGCAGTTACACAAGACATTGGCCCATTGCTTACGTTCGGTTTTGATGGCTCGCAGGGGGCTATCGCTGGCCCGTTCCCTGGGCTGCAGGGGCCGTTACCGCCGACTTTCGGGGTTCCGTTCGACCACACTGGAACGGTTGAGTCAGAGTCCTGGGCCATTTTTGGTCATACGGAATTTCGCGTTACGGATACTATTGCGCTCGTGACAGCGCTTCGCTACACAGAAGATGAAAGGGAAATGGATCTGACCATTGATAATCGCGAGTTGTTCAGGGATCCCTCGGCGATTTTGGTACTCAATCCTTCCACTTCACCTGAGAATACGACCCTGGATTTCGATAACTGGTCAGCGAAATTGCAGATCGACTGGACACCCAATGAAGATTGGCTCCTCTATGCCGGTTACACGCGGGGACACAAGGCAGGCAACTTTTCTCAGCCCTTCTTCATTCCTGATGACCCCAGTACTCTTCCGCACGACGAGGAAGAACTGGACAGTTTCGAGATTGGCGCGAAAGGCTCTATGCTCGATGGCAGGATGAGGATTAACAGCAGCGTATTCTACTACGATTACAGCGATTATCAGGCATTCTTTTTTGAAAACCTGGCTCAAAACGTGGGTAATCTTGATGCGAATGTCGTGGGGGCAGAATTCGAAGTGGTGTACGTGCCCATAGATCCCCTGGACCTGGCATTTGGTGTGTCGTTCCTTGATTCAGAGGTTGAAGATGTCGGTACTGCGGTCGGCGTGTTTGATAAAGAATTGCCTTATGCACCCGATTTTACCTTCAATGGACTGGCGCGTTATACCTGGTCACTTTCCCAGGGCTTTGTGTCAGCACAGGTAGATTTTAATTATGTCGACGACTTCTGTTTCAGCGTTACCTGCAATCCCACGGAGGAAGAGGATTCCTATTTCGTGGCAAACGTCCAACTGAGCTACGCGACGGGCGACGAAAGGTGGCGATTCACCGCATTTTCCAAGAACGTCGGGGATGAGGAGTATCGTGCAACGGGCATAGATTCAAGTTTTGCCGGAGTCTCCGCCGCTTCCTATGCAAATCCAAGATGGTATGGCGTTACTGTCGGCTTTCAATGGAATTAAGCTGCATTCAGGGTTGAGGGAGCAGATTATTTCATCATCTGGCTTCCGACCACCGCAGCAGAAAGATTGAGTGCGCTCACAGAATCTGCTGGCGCACTCTAGACCATTTGTAGAGTCTGTTTATGTACGCCATCCGCGCCACCTATCTTCCACGGGAAGACATGCACTTTGACAGCGAGTATTACGTTAAGAATCATCTCGCGCTGGCTCGATCACTCCTCGATGGGCGTATCAAGTACATTGATATGCATGCCGAATTCGAGGTGCGGGAGCTCATGCAAGGCGAAACCTTGTACTCGCCCTGTATCATGGTCTTGCTGGTAGAGACTGAAGATCAGGTCGAGCGTTTCAGGGAATTTATGCGCAGTGAGCACGTGCTTCCATTGGTGGCGGATCTGGAACACTACACCAATTGCGAAGCGCGCTGGAGCGTTTCTGAAGTCGCAAGCTAAAGGCTTGCTCTCCCCTTAGTACTCTTCCAATTCACTCATCGAAAGCGAAGACGCTACGCTATTTCGCGCGGCGTCTTCGCATATTGCCCAACACTGATCAATTGGCAGTAGAGCGGTTTGTCATGCCGGTGATAATGCCTCGTGCGATCATACTCAGTTGATCGTTTTCAAACCGACCCCACGCTTTACTGTCGGGCAGCCTGCTGGAGCCTACCCTGGCTTGCTGGGCCTCCAGGATTGTCTTGTCTTCAGAAAAGGCGACCAGGAGACCTTCCTTCCAGATCTCAATTATTGAGTCGTGACCTTCGTCCAGGCGCTCTGTAGTTCGCACAAAGTTATGGCAGCTCGTGGCTTTCTCTGGCTTTTTTGAAGGGCTACTTGGGTATCTTCGATGAAGCTTCAAATGGCGGTTAGTATCTCTTCTTTCCGCTTTTGCTGGGCCATTTTCGGCAACATGATTGGAAGGTTATCTGGATTACTCCACGGGCAGCGGGCAATACAGGCGCCACAGCCGCCAGTGTCGTTGAAGAACGGCACGCACTTATCGAAGTTCACGTACCACTTTTCGACACCCCGAACCATTTGTTTCTCTGGGCTGATCGCACCGGGGGGACAGATATCGGTACAGACCTGGCAGTTCATACAG
Organism: Halieaceae bacterium; assembly: GCA_963669435.1. Taxonomy (GTDB): domain Bacteria; phylum Pseudomonadota; class Gammaproteobacteria; order Pseudomonadales; family Halieaceae; genus CALJFL01. The sequence continues at coordinate 4,593,401 of OY770025.1, read as the reverse complement.
AAGTTGTCGACGCCAAAATCAATGGGAGTATCCTCCTCGACCAGTGGCATGTCTGTGAGCACATACGCCAGGCGCAAATTTGCGCCGACTTTATTGCTGATAAGTGAACCGTGTTTTCCCAGCTGGCCGAATCCTGCGGCGAGCGCGACAGGCACAGCCAGGATCGCACTTGCCATAGGCCCGCAGTAACCGCGTGCTTCCCAGCCCTGGTCTCGCAACCAGTTTGAAATCTGATGGCAGAGCACGTTACCGTCATAGTAGGTCTTGATTGCAGCCTTGGTTCCGATCTCTGAAGGAGCTTGAGACAGTTCGGAGTAATCCATTTTCAAGCCAAGTATGACGATCCACTTCTCGGAAACTTCCTGTCCCTCAAAAATCCATTCATCGCGTACTTTGAGTATGCCGACGTGGTCTGCACCATGATCCAGTGCGAATTGCTTGATATCGGCAGTCCATTTCGCTGGGGATTTAAGCACTTGCTCGGTAGCGACGGGATCGAAAGGTTTGTCCGCGTACTCTCGACAGCCATCCATGTATTTCTGGGCCAGTTTGCCGCCCTTTAGCGCCGTGTAGGCTATTAGGAGCCACCAGACGCGATTAAAGGGCAGTTTTAAGATCCCGAACCAGTGATAGATAGGCGTGGCCCGACGCGGCTCTGTCTCACCCAGACCATTGATCTCGTTGCCGGTGATGTGACGTGGGCGACACAGGCGATAAATTAAAGAGGGTTTGTACCCATCTTCTCGCACTTCGCCCCATAGCATTCCCATTATGGTTGGTCTCCCGTGTTTACAGGTGTACAGGTGAGTAGTTGAGATCGAGCAGCTGGGCAAAAGAGTCCATTGATGGTGACCTTGTTTCTACGAAGATTAACCGTGCTGGTACTATTACTCGGTGACATTGAAAACGGCGGACTTGCTTGTTGTATGGGCCAGGATCGCGGCATCGCCAAGCTCATGTCCAAATCCCGAGTTTTTCATACCCCCAAAGGGAACCGCCGCATCCAGTACGTTGTGAATGTTGACCCAGACATTGCCGGCTTTTACACCTCTAACGAAGTGATGGGCCGTATTGACGTTTCGCGTGAATATACTTGCGCCCAGGCCATATTGCGTGTCATTCGCCAGTGCCAGCATGTTGTCATCGTCGCTAAAACGCATGGTCGAGAGAACAGGACCAAAAATTTCTTCGCGGACAATGCGCATGTCCGGTCGCGCATTCACCAGCACCGTTGGCCTGACGTAGGCGCCGGGATGATCCAGTGCTTCGCCACCGGCCACGACTTCTGCACCCTCGCTCTTACCGGAATCTATATAGTCCAGTACTCGAGCCTGTTGCGCGCTTGATACCAGTGGGCCCATGTGCGCTTCTGGATCAAGGCTGGCGCCCAGAACAATATTGTTTGCCTCCTGGATGACGCCTTCGACGACCTGATCATACACCGCGTCGTGAATAAACAGACGGGAGCCGGCGCAGCAGTTCTGTCCGTGATTGGCGAAGATTCCCAGGGCAACGGCAGGGATGGCGTTTTGCAGGTCGGCATCTTTCATTACGATCATCGGTGATTTGCCACCCAGCTCGAGCGTCATTTTCTTCAGGCTCTCGCTGGCAGATGCCGATATCTGTTTACCGACACGTGTGGAGCCGGTGAAGGATATTTTGCTGACGCCGGGATGTTCAACGAGCGCCGCGCCGACTTCTGATCCATAGCCGGTCACAATGTTCACCACGCCTGGCGGGATGCCGGCCTCGAGGGCCAGTTGGCCCAGCCGTATGGCCGTTAATGGGGTTAGCTCCGACGGCTTGAGTACGATAGTGCAACCTGTCGCCAGGGCAGGGGCAATTTTCCACACCGCCTGGCATAGAGGCACATTCCAGGGAATGATCCCTGCCACCACGCCAACCGGTTGCCGCAATGTATAGGCAAATAGATCCATGCCTGGCGGCAAGTACGCTGGACCCGCAGGAAGTGTGTTGCCCGCGATCTTCGTGGCCCATCCGGCCATATAGCGCAGGCAATCGGCGGGAAAATCAACATCGAAGGCCCTGGTATTCATCAGCGTTCGACCGCTTTCGACCGACTCGACTTCCGACAATGCCTGGCCTTCTCGCTCAACCAACTCTGCCAACTTGATGATGAGTTTTTCCCTTTCCCCTGGACGCATACTCGCCCACGGCCCATTCTCAAAGGCGTTAAGGGCCGCGGTAACCGCCTGGTCCACGTGATCCCGGGTACCCTCAGGAACTGAGGCAATGGTGGTGCCGTTGGTAGGGTCCAATACGTCTATATAGCTATCTGCGCCGACCTCGTCGGACCCTATCAGCATGTTCTGCGGCTTGAATAGAATCTCTTTGGCGCCCTGAGACAGGCTGTCGTACTCATTACTCAGTGCAGGCATTGCATTTTTCCTCGTTGTTTTTCTCGGACGCAGGGGAAGAGTGACCGCAAATTTATCAATGGCACTCCAGTGTTCTTTTTCGCATACTGTATACAGAAAATCAACCCTTGTTTTCGAGCCGATAGTCTGCGCAAATTGTGAGGGTGGTGGCGTTTTGGCGTGATATTTTAGCCGCTGTGCGTTGCACTATAGTCTAATTTATGTGTACAGTATACAAAAAGGTAAGCTTGGTAGTTCGAATTAGAGAGCTAAAGTATGACCAATCACTTCGACCTTAACCTGGATCGCAATGCGGCTAATCATGAGCCGTTATCCCCGGTCCAGTTCCTGGAAAACACCGCTAGAACCTTTCCGACGCGCACCGCAGTTGTACACGGCGATTGGCGCATGTCTTACGCCGAACTGCATCAACGTAGCCGATGTCTGGCCAGCGCACTGGTTCGCCGAGGTATCCGTAAGGGGGATACGGTTTCGATTATTGCCCCTAATGTGCCTGCACACCTGGAGGCCCACTTTGGTGTACCGCTGAGCGGCGCCGTGCTGAACAGTATCAACATTCGTCTGGATGCCGCCACGATAGCGTTCATCATGGATCACGGTGAGTGCGACGTGCTACTGGGTGATGGCCAGTTTGCAGAGGTAGCACGTTCGGCGCTTGAACTGTCAGGGCGTCAGCCGCTGGTCGTTGATCTTGAAGACCCTCTGGGGCCCAGGGATACGAAGATCGGTGAGCTCTCTTAGATGGGGGCGGCAGTGGTAGCCAGGCCGGATGAGAAGTGGGGTGAAACCCCTTGCGCGTTTATCGAGTTAAAGCCTGGCGTGGAGACACCGTCTGATGAAGCGCTAACACAGTTTTGCCGAGAACATATGGCGTCTTACAAACTTCCAAAAACGTTTGTCTTTGGAGAACTGCCGAAAACCTCGACTGGCAAGATTCAGAAGTTTGTTCTTCGAGAGCGTGCCAATTCTTTGTAACAGCTGGGCCTTCAACCGGTGCTTGAACGGTATACGCTTCCAAACTGCTTTTTTGCAGACCTGCCTTCCCAGCAGGCGAAAAGTGACTACCGGCTGTTCGTGGGTGGCTATGACCCACGGGAGTCGGGCTCACAGCCGAGGGATGTCATAGTCGTGGTAGACGGCAACTGGCTGTTTCCCCTGGTGTCCGAACATCTTCGTATGCTGTCAATCTTCACACCCTTTGACACGCAGCCCCTGGTCATCGGTGTTGGTTACCCAACCGACAACGACAGTGTCATTATGGCGTTGCGCAACCGGGATATGGCGCTGACCGGTCCGACAGACAGTGTCGAGATCTTCTCCCATTTCATATTATGGCAGGTGATGAATTGGGTACAAAGTGAGTTGCGTGTACGCGTGCGAAACAGTTACCTCGCGGGGCACTCGTGGGGTGGTGCGTTCGCGCTGCTCAACCTGTGTAATCCCGATGCACCGTTCAGCGGATACCTGGCCAGTAGCCCGGTTATCACGGGGACAGAACTCGAAAATCGGCTAGCGGGACTGGGTGATCGCGAAAGGCCCTGCAAACTCTTTTACAGCCTGGGTACGGAAGAGCACAGACTGTTTCCCGCCGTTGCGTCCAGCGAGGTGTTTCTGAGTAGTGTGCTCACAGCGCGCCCCCCGGGGCAGCTCAATATTGGGCGCGAAGTGTTTCAGGGCGAGGATCATACTTCCGTCGCCACGCAGGCAATGGCCAAGGGCGTCCAGTTCCTTCTTTCTCAATAAAGTAATAGCAGAACCGAAGCGAATACCACCCCGGTCCAGGCGAAGGCCAGCAGGCAGTAGCCCATGATGTCTCTTATCGAAAGCCCTGAGACCGCAAGGACTGGCAGTGTCCAAAATGGCTGGATGAGGTTGGTCCAGGCATCGCCATAGGCCACCGCCATAGCGGCGTGGGCGAGGGGAGTGCCTAGCTGTGCTGCGGATTCGGCGACGATGGGACCCTGAACCACCCACTGGCCACCCCCTGAGGGTACAAAAATGTTCAGTATTCCTGCGCTGAAGAATGTGTACAGCAGGTAGCTTGACTCTGTGGATATTGAGACAAACCAGTTGGCAATGTCCGACGTCAGTCCGGATGCTGTCATCACGCCCATAATCCCGCCATAGAAGGGATACTGCAGGATAACGCCGGCAGCACTGGGAGATGCCGTAGCGATCGCTCCGACGTACTTTTTCGGTGACCCGTGCAGGAACAGCCCGACCACGACCAACATCAGTATCACCATATCGAGGCTGAGCCCCTGGCCGCTGGAAAAGTGTAATACCGCGTATGCCATGCCCAACACAGCGATCGCTAAACCGAGGAGTCGGCTGTTTTCAATCCGCTCTGCAGGTCTGCCCCGGGCGTTCTCCTGCGTCTCGATGTCTTCGCTCAATGATCGCTTTTGTGGTGTCAGGTTATCGCTTGCTTCAATAGGCTGCGAACTTGCCATCAACATATTCAGCGCCGGTAGCGTGATGAAGAGAATCGCGCACAGTGCCAAATTTGCCCCAGAAAACACGGTTTCACTCAGCGGAATTGCTTGCGATATCACGCTACCAAGAGCGTGATCGCCAGGGCTGGCTATCTTGAGAGGTATCGACCCGGACAGCCCAGCATGCCAGATCACGTAGCCGGAATATCCGGAAGCAACCAGTAGCGGGAAGTTAACCTTGGGGAGCCGGTTTGCAATGGCTGTGGCGAAAAACGCACTGGCTACCAGCCCAAAACCCGGGTTTAGCCAGTTACAGGTCAGTGCGAAAACGGTGACTACGACCACTGCCTGGCGCGTCGAGTGTATCTGGTGCGCCACGAAGGCAAAAAATCGAATAGCAGGGGAGGAATTAGCAATCGCGTGCCCGGCGACGATGACGAGCACCATTTGCATAGAGAACGACAGGAGTGATGAGAAACCATCACCCCAGTAGCGCAACGACTCCATGAAACCAGCGGCAGTAAATGCCAGGCAGGCACTTAGCGCAATGAACGTCAGAACAATCGTATATACGAATGCATCTGGCATCCAGCGACTGATCACTGCGGCAAGTAAATCCGCAATTTTTCTAATCATGTTTCGACATGCTGTATTGTTTACAATTTATCGACGTGTTTATCTTTAATGTATACAGTGCACAGTATATAGATAACCTTGGAGGCACACTACATGTTCGGTTCTCCTGGAAACCGAATTCCCACATTGGAACTGGTGTTGCTGCTGGGGTTTATGATGACGCTGGGGGCGGTCACCCAGGACATCATGCTGCCTGCACTCAGACTGATTGATGATGATTTGGGGCTGGGCGGTTCAAACAGCGCTCAGTATGTCATTACCGCATCGCTTCTTGGTCTCGGCCTTGGTCAACTGTTCTATGGCCCGCTATCGGATAGTGTGGGGCGCAGAAAGGCGCTGTTTCTGGGCCTGGGCATCTATATGCTGGGATCTCTTATTTGTTTTTTTTCCCAGGGCTTCACTACCTTGCTCTTGGGGCGCGCGTTGCAGGGATTGGGGGCTGCTTCACCGCGGGTGCTATCCACTTCCATTGCTCGCGATCTCTATGAGGGCAAGGAGATGGCGCGGATTGTGTCCTACATCATTGCCATCCAGATGACGACACCCGTGATAGCGCCAGCGCTGGGACAGTTTGTCTCCACGACTTTCGACTGGCGAGCCATATTTTTACTGGTGCTTGCGCTGGCGGCCACCGTCTGTGTCTGGTTTGGGCTGAGACAGCCCGAAACGCTACCCCTGGAACGTCGTCGAAGGTTCTCCCTGCGTAGCGTAACGTCGGGTTACCTGGAGGTTATGCGAAGTCGCCAGAGTGTTTGGTACGCAGTGGCCCTGGGGATATCAATGGGCAGCGTGATTGGCTTCATTATGAGCAGCCCGCAGATGTTCGCGGATATCTATGGTGTCACCACTCTGTTTCCCGTGTATTTTGGCGGGCTCTGCCTGGCCCTTGGTCTCGGTTCAGTACTCAGTGCCAGGCTTGTATTGTTGGTTGGTACTCGCCGTATATGTCTTGTTACCCTGATGATGATCATTTTCCTCTCGCTGATCGGACTCTACACGGCTTCTGGCTCCGGTGGTTCGTTGGTTTTCAGCGGGTTCCTGACATGGTCGGCGCTGTCTTTCGTATTTTCAGGAGCCCTGTTTGGTAACCTGAACGCCATAGCGATGCGGCCTCTAGGCCACATCGCAGGTGTCGGTGCAGCATTTGTTGGCGCTCTATCTACGATGATCTACGCGAGCGTTGCAACGGCGGTGGGACAAGTTTACGACGGTACGCTGATTCCGGTGATTTTTAGTTTCCTGGTATCAGGCACTTTGACTTTTTTTATATTGCTGAAGGTTAATGAGTAGCCTGCGTTTGAAATACTGGTCGCGAAGTGTGTTTAGTCCTTGGGCATTCGGCTGGCATAAAAACACAACACAAACAAAAGTCGCGGGAATATACTTCAACTAGCCACAGAGTTTGATCATTCAGTGTTTAACAGCCTGCGTTGCAGCAGAGACTCAAGATCACGCCGACTGTCCGCTATCAGTAAGACGTAAACATCCTTACCTCTCACGGTATAAATGAGGCGATAGGGTTTGAAGCATACCTGCCGGTATTCGCTGATGCCGAGTTCCAGCAACTCCCTGGGGCGGCTGCCTCTTTCTGGTGAATCAGCGAGGCGTTGTAGTGCCGTTTCCAGTCTTCGCAAAACATAATCCGCTTTGGCCGCGGAGTCGCTGACTGCAATATATTCGTCCAGTTCCTCAAGATCCTGAAGTGCATCTTGAGTCAGGTAAATCCGATAGCTCATTCCATCGCTTGTCGTCGGGAGCGCAGTTGCTTGATGGCGGAAGAGGCCTCAACGACTTCCCCGGTGTCGATTTGTTGCTGACCAAGTGCCAGAATCTTCAGAAGCGCCAGGGTTTGCTGAGTTTTTTCGTAGCTCTCTATGTCCTGTACCACCATCTTCGCTTCGCCGTTTTGTGTGATGATCATCGGTTCGCGTTGCTCTTGCAACTGATTGACTACATCTGACGCATTAGCCTTCAGGTAGGAGATCGGCTTTATATTGGTGGAGGCCTTCATTTTGATCCTCGCTGCCCAGGCTACGGGTTAGACTGAATTTAGTCTAAATATGATCCGATTTCGTCGGATCGTCAAGGCATCCCATTGGTAACATGAACTATCCAGTGAAATGGCTATGGAATCTCCAGCAGGATCCATCGGACTTTTACCTCGACGATATTTCCAACAACGTTTCCAGATGCAACTTAAATCGCCTTAGCTTCCTTGAGCTGCATACCTTCAACTCCCAGTCGATATATGGGCGCGCCCTTGGCGACCATCGCGTCTTCGATCTGTTCAAATACTGCCGGGTAGCGGTAGAACGGAACGCGCGGGAACAGGTGGTGAATGGAATGGTAGTTCTGGTAGACCCATAGCCAGGTAACAAGTTTGCCCAATGCGCCCGGCACCAGGATGGTGGATGTGTCCACGTAACGACCGGTAGCTTCGTGTGGTGTGTGAACGATATAGGCAAACAGAAATGTCAGTATGTACATGCCGGCGAACCAGGCTGCCAGGAACAGGGCAAGGCCTTCCATCCAGAAACCGGCTGCCACGATGCCCAGGCGAGGCACGAGCGCCGAAGCAATCTCAAGGCACAGGGCTATGTCCTGGGAACGAGGCCCCTTATTCCAGCGGTTTTTCAGGTAGTAGTCGAATTGCTTCCACATCAACCGCGGCGACAGTAGTAAAAATTGTAGGGGCGAGGTCAGCATCCCGGAAACAATATGGTCCGGATCCTCATCCGCCTCGTTAGTGTTGCGATGGTGGGCCAGGTGCTCATGGCGGTGAGCCGTGAGTGGGAGCAGCAGTACCCAGGCTGCAAGGTAACCCAGTGCCTCATTAACCCAGCGCAGCTCTTTGTTACTGCCACTGATAGAACCGTGGGCCGACTCGTGCAGTACCGTGTAGGCAAGGTAGGTGAGTATCGCGGCCAGTGGCACTGCGAGCAGCAACGGTATGATCCCGGCGACCGCCAAGGTCACGGTTGCTACGTATGCCAGTATGACGGCGAGAGCAAACACCACAGTAGGCCAGGCAAACGCACCCATGTGCGTTTTAGCGATGGCCATAGCTTCCTGATCGGTAGGGTCATTCTGTTGCACGGCTGTTCTCCGATATCTGTTGCTGATAGTGGTCGTACTATCCGCGAATGATGAAAAAATGATCAGTGTCAAAGGCGCCAATAAGGTGTCATAATTCGCCAAAATTACCAGAAATGGCGATATGGAGAGTATTAGCCCGGTCTATGCTCGCTTTGTACTGCGTGCAGCGCTGGCCGAAAACATCCCGGTACAAACCCTGTTGAAGGGGACTTCCCTGACTCGCGAGGAGATTGAAACCGCAGGCGCTATTGCAATGAACGACTTCCTCCAGGTCCTGAAGAACGGTCGATTGTTGCTGGGAAACGACAAGCTCGGCCTGGAAGTAATCGGACGCAACAGCAATATGATTACTATGGGGCCGATCGGCGTGGCAGCCGCTATTGCCCCCACCCTGCGGGAAGGGTTACGGGTGCTGGAAAACCACACGCGGCTGCACATCAGTTATATCCGCATGGTGTTGGTCTCCGGCCTGCAGGGCATCTCTGTCCGTTTCGAATTGCTTCAGCAAACTGGAGATGTGGAACGGTTTCACATTGAATCGGCGGCAATGTTGATTCAACACTACGTGGAGACTGTGATCGGCCGCCGCCTGGAAAATGCGTTGTATTACTTCGCCATTCCCCGTCCGGATTATGCAGATGAGTATGCCAAGTGGCTGCACAGTCCGGTGAAATTCGATTGCAATGAAACCGGGGTTGAACTACCCGGCGAGATCCTCGATCTCGCTTCCCCTTATTACGATGCCCAGATGTGGCAAGATACGACCCTTGACCTGGCTCGCCGTATCAAGGCCCTGGAGGGTCAGGAGGAGAGCCCCTACAGTCAGTACGTGGACACATTGATGCGCGCCAATGAACCACCTCTTCCGGACCTCGTCAGCGTTGCCAAGCAACTGCATATGTCCGAGCGAACCTTGAATCGGCGCTTGCAGGGCGAGGGCACCAGCTTCCGCAAAATCCGCGGCGAGGTGCTGGCAAACTGGGCACGACGCTACCTGCTGGAAACTGAAGATACGGTAGAGGCGATAGCTGCCACACTGGGCTACCAGGACGCGGCCAATTTTCGCCGCGCTTTCCGCAAGGTTGAAGCTTGTTCGCCAGCAGAGTTTCGACGCAAGGCGAGTTGATGCGGCTATGTACTCGTCTATGAGTTATTTGATGAGCGGACATTATCGACGTCAGCTCACTGATTGGATTAGCTTGGATGGTCAATGCATAAAGAGGAGAAAGCATGTTACCCAATCTATGGCCGGTTCTACTGTTCGCGCTGTTCCTGCAGGGCTGTATCGATGAATCCGCATTGATCAACGATTGTGAACCAGTAGGGGACATGCAGCCCATCTGTTCCTTCCAGAGCCCGGAAGATATGGAATTGCTGCCGGACGGGAAAACGCTGATCGTTAGTGAAATGGAACAGAATCACGGCGAGGTCTATGGCTATCTATCATTGTTCAACACCGATACTGGCATTACGCAAAGGTTGAATCACAGCACCGTCTCGGATGGTGAGCGCTGGGGTAGCGAGACCTGCTCTGAGCCGCCGGGTGCCTATCTCGCCCCGCACGGCATTCACCTGTCTACCCGCGGCGATCGTCGCCTGCAATTGCTGGTAGTGAATCACGGCGAAAGGGAAGCGGTTGAGATCTACGAGGTATTGCATAACGAAGATCCTCGCCGCATCGAATGGCGGGGTTGTGCAGAGGCGCCCGCAAGCGCTTTTCTTAATGACGTGGTCGCCCTACCCGAAGGTGGGTTTGTCGCCACGCATATGTTTGATCGGCCTGAGGGGCAGGTGGGCACACTGAGTATCAACGAGGTCGTAGCGCTGCTGGGCTTCAATCCCGGTTACCTGTTGCATTGGGATGGCGCAACATTTTACCCGGTGGAAGGCTTTGGCGGCGATTATCTTAACGGTATTCAGGTCTCTGAGGATGGCAGATACCTGTTCATCAACAGTTGGGCCGGTTCTACGGTCACCAAGTTCGACTGGCATGAGCGCGAAGTGGTTGGTGAAACGCAGGTGCAGAACCCGGATAACAGTCAGTGGAGTAGCGAGGGCAATCTATGGATTGCCTCACATGACTTCAGTATCGGTGATCTGCGCCTCTGCTTGGCTTACCCGAAGCAAGCCTGTCCAGGACTGTTTCGCGTTGTGGAGCTAGATCCGGACACCATGGACTCGAAAGTGTTGCTGGAGCATGCCGGTGCGCCCATGGGTGCAGCCACGGTTGTTCAAGAGGTGGGTGAGCATTGGTATCTTGGCTCGTTCCTGGGGGATCGGATGTTGAAGGTGAGCCGACGGTGAGTACTGTGTATGGGTGCCTGGGTTAAACACACGCTAAGCGTCTACAATGGTTGGTGATGTAGAGCCGACTCCAGGAGCAATTGTAATGCCGTCCAATCGCCGTTCGCGCAATATAACCCAGGGCCTGCAGCGCGCGCCCAATCGATCCATGTTTTATGGCCTTGGCTACGAGGCCAGTGATTTCGATAAGCCAATGATCGGTGTAGCCAGCGCGCATTCCACCATTACACCCTGCAATGCGGGTCTGCAACCACTGGTCGATGTGGCGGTGGAAGCGCTAACCGGCGCCGGCGCCAACGCCCAGGTGTTTGGTACGCCGACTATTAGCGACGGCATGTCCATGGGCACTGAGGGCATGAAATACAGCCTGGTGTCCCGCGAGGTGATTGCCGACTGTATCGAAACCTGCGTGGGTGGCCAGTGGATGGATGGTGTGCTGGTTACCGGTGGCTGCGACAAGAACATGCCCGGCGGCATGATGGGTATGCTGCGCGCCAACGTACCGTCGATATTCGTTTACGGTGGCACAATTCTGCCGGGCAAGCTCAATGGCGAAGACCTGAATATTGTCAGTGTTTTCGAAGCGGTGGGTGAGCACAGCGCGGGCCGAATTTCCGATGATGACCTGCTCGCGGTGGAGCGCAATGCTATCCCCGGCACCGGCTCCTGTGGCGGCATGTATACCGCCAACACCATGAGTTCGGCCTTCGAGGCGCTGGGCTTGAGCTTGCCTTTCTCCAGCACCATGGCCAATGTCGAGTCGGAGAAAATACAGAGCACAAGAGACAGCGCCATCGCGCTGGTGAATGCCGTACAACTGGACTTGAAACCTCGCGATATTGTCACCCGCGAAGCGATTGAAAATGCGGTCGCCGTGATTATGGCCACTGGCGGTTCTACCAATGCCGTGCTGCATTTCCTGGCTATTGCCCACGCGGCGGAAGTTGCCTGGGATATCGACGACTTTGAACGCGTACGCAAGCGGGTCCCGGTCATTTGTGATCTCAAACCCAGCGGACGCTACATGGCGATCGATTTACACCGGGTGGGCGGAATCCCGCGGGTGATGAAAATGCTGCTGGATGCAGGTCTGCTGCACGGTGAGTGTATGACCGTTACTGGCAAGACCGTGGCAGAAAACCTGGCCGATATCGATAGCGACGGCGGTGAAGAAGCGGTTGTCCGACCGGTGGATTCGCCGCTCTACAAGGAAGGCCACCTGGCAATATTGCGTGGGAACCTGGCAGAAGAGGGTGCCGTGGCCAAGATCACCGGTCTCAAAAATCCTTCGATTACCGGTCCGGCACGGGTGTTTGAAGACGAACAGTCCGCCCTTGATGCGATTCTCGCTGGTCAAATTAATCACGGAGATGTATTGGTATTACGTTATCTCGGTCCGAAAGGCGGCCCTGGCATGCCCGAAATGCTCGCACCCACCGGCGCCCTGGTGGGACAGGGTCTGGGTGAAACCGTGGGTCTGATTACCGACGGCCGTTTCTCCGGGGGTACCTGGGGCATGGTGGTGGGGCATGTCGCACCGGAAGCCTGGTCTGGCGGTCTGATCGCGTTAGTTGAAGAGGGCGACACGATTACCATCGACGCCCATCAACAACTGCTGCACCTCGATGTGGCCGATGATGAAATCGAGCGCCGCCGGGCTCAGTGGCAACCACCCGAGCCCCGCTATCGCCGCGGTGTACTGGCAAAGTTTGCGCGCAATGCCGCGAGTGCCAGCCAGGGCGCTGTACTGGATCTGGGTGAGGGGTAGCAGAACGTGTTGACACCTTTTCATGTGGCTGTGCAGGTCAGGGATATCCCAGAGGCGAGAGAGTTCTACGGCAATCGTCTGGGGCTTGCCGAGGGGCGTAGCGCGGATGACTGGGTGGACTTCGATATGTTCGGGCACCAGTTCGTCACCCATCTTAACCCCGCGCTGGGTCCCACGGGTGAGGTCTCACAAATAGCGAATGCGGTCGATGGTCATGGTGTCCCTGTGCCCCACTGTGGTGTAGTGATGCAGTTTGATGACTGGCGGAAATTCGCTGATCGCATGCAGAGCAAGATCGATCATTTCATCATTGCGCCTTACATTCGGTTTGAAGGTGAGCCTGGTGAGCAGGGTACTATGTTTTTCTCAGACCCATCGGGCAATATGCTGGAATTCAAGGGTTTTCGGGACATCGACCGAGAGTTATTTGCAACTTGAGGTGCCGTATCGATGGCGTTAAGTGCGTTTGATCTATTCAAGGTAGGCCTGGGCCCCTCCAGTTCCCACACGGTGGGCCCTATGGTGGCCGCCAGACGATTTGTCCTTGAACTGGATGCAGCAGCTCTCCTGGTAAATGTACAGCGGCTGCAAGTTGAACTGTTCGGGTCGCTTGGTGCTACAGGTGCCGGACACGGATCGCCCAAGGCTATCATCCTCGGATTGGAGGGCGAAACACCCGAATCGGTGGCGGTCGAGGGCATTGCCGATCGAGTACAGGCCGTAAGAGACGGTAGTGGCTTACAGCTTTTGGGCGCTCACCGGATACCCTTCAGTTATCGGAATGATATTTTGATGCGACGAGATGAAATCCTTCCGTATCATTCCAATGGAATGCGATTCACCGCCTTTAATGCGGAGGGCGGCGAAGTATCCCAACGCGAATATTTCTCTGTGGGTGGTGGATTCGTTGTTAATCCTTCCACCGATAGTGGCGAGCATTTGGTCGAAGACAGTACTGTGCTGCCGCACCCTTTTAGCACCGGTGAACAATTACTTGCACGCTGTCGTGAGACTGGTTTGTCAATCAGCACATTAATGCTGGAAAACGAAATGGCCTGGAGGGACAAAGACGCCGTGCTGTCCGAGTTGCAGGGGCTGTGGCAGGTTATGGAAGCTTGCATTGAGCGTGGCTGCCAGACCGAAGGTGTGCTACCGGGTGGACTGAAGGTCAGGCGCCGAGCCCCGCAGTTGCATCGCCAACTCAAAGCGGTTGCCGCCGGTCCTGACAGTGACCCTTTAGGTGTGATGGACTGGGTCAGTCTGTTTGCATTGGCGGTCAATGAGGAAAACGCTGCGGGCGGGCGCCTGGTAACCGCACCTACCAACGGGGCGGCGGGTATTATTCCTGCGGTGTTGAAGTATCAACAGCGTTATTGTCCGGGGGCAAGCGATGCCGATGTTCCACGCTTTCTGCTTACTGCGGCAGCTATTGGCATGCTCTATAAAGCCAATGCCTCGATCAGCGGCGCAGAAGTTGGTTGCCAGGGGGAAGTGGGCTCTGCCTGTTCCATGGCAGCAGGTGCACTCACAGAGGTTCTTGGCGGTACCCCGGAGCAAGTCGAGAATGCTGCCGAGATCGCCATGGAGCACAATCTCGGCTTGACCTGTGACCCGATTGGCGGGCTGGTTCAGGTACCGTGTATCGAACGTAATGCGATGGCTTCGGTCAAGGCCATCACCGCGTCACGCATGGCCCTCCGGGGTGATGGCCAGCACTGTGTGTCACTCGACCAGGTTATCCACACCATGCGCGAGACCGGCCGCGATATGCAGGATAAATATAAGGAAACCGCGCGCGGTGGTCTTGCGCTCACAGTTTTGGAACTGCCCGTCAATATTATCGAATGTTGATACTTTGCTGTATGTGATAAGCGAGTCTTCATCCTGGGTGAATAGTGTTACTGGAGGTGGAATAAACATCGATTCAACCGGAGGCGACTCGGAGAAACGCTTGCTATAGATATTCCCACCTCGATTAAGATGGGACTACACTATTAAGATCGATGCGTAAGATTACCGCGCTGCCCTGCTAAGGATGTTTTCATGGAACAGCTCAGCCCACAGGACGCCCAGTTTCTCTACATGGAGTCTGCCCATAATCTGACCCACGTCACCAGTATCATGGTATTGGACCCCTCCACGGTGCCCGGCGGTCGCAAGGTTCGTTTCAAGGACATCATCGCCCATGTGGCGGAGCGTATGCACGTGGCCCCCATGTTGAAGCAACGCCTGGTGCGTGTGCCTTTGGAGCTGGATTACCCCTACTGGGTGGACGACGAGCACTTCGACCTTGAATACCACATGCGCCACGGCCGTCTGCCGGAACCGGGAGACTGGCGCCAATTCTGCATTCACATGGCTCGATACCATTCCCGGCCATTGGATATGAACCGCCCCCTGTGGGAGATGTATGTGGTAGAGGGACTGGATCATATCGAAGGGCTCCCCAAAGGTTGTTATGCAATAGCCACCAAGATCCATCACTGCGCAGTGGACGGCGCTTCAATGATGCGGTTCTTCGGTGCGATGATGGACAAGGACAATAAAGGTACGCCCGCGGTTCCCCTTGAGGTAGTCGAGCGGCAGGCTGCTCCACCGCCCAGTTTGCGCGAGATGGCACGGCGCGCCACCGCCAACAACCTACGCTCGCCGGTGCGTATCGCCGACGCACTGTTGCGTTCCACACCCGGTTTGTACAAGGCGGCACAATCCGCCCTGGCCAAACGGAGCGAGCCACGCAAGGGGGTCCCTGAGACACGATTCAACGGCGCGGTGTCTCCGCACAAGATGTTCGACTCGCTAGAGTTCGAACTTGATGACATTAAAGGCGTCCGCAAACTTGTGGAAGGCTGTACGGTGAATGATGTGGTGTTGGCAATCTGCAGTGGTGCACTGCGCAGCTACCTTACGCACCATAAGGAACTGCCCTCAGATCCGCTGGTGGCCTGGTGTCCGATCAATGCCCGACCCGGGGGTGCCAGTGATACCGATGCGCCAGGCAATAACATCACTGCGATGACGGTCAATATTCATTCCGATGAATCTGACCCCGTTGAGCGGCTGCGCCAGATATACCAGTCCACGCGCTCCAGTAAGGAAGCCAAGAGTGGGCTCTCGGCGCGTTTGATGACCGATCTCACCAAGCATGTGCCTGCCGCTACGCAGGTGCTGGCTAGCCGCCTGGTGCTTCGATCAGGTACCGCCGCCAGGATGTGCAACCTGTTCGTTTCGAACGTGCCAGGCCCCCAGGATCAGATGTACATGAATGGTGCCCGGCAGGCGCGCAGTGTTGGCCTCGCGCCACTGGGGGAGGGTATGGGGCTGTTTATCGCCACGCCCAGCTACAGCGGCAAAATGTCTTTCAACGTGATCTCCACCCGGGAGATCATGCCGGATATCGAATTTTTCATGGAGTGTCTGCGGGAGTCTCTGGCGGAGTTGCAGGGGGCGCTTCCGCCCACACCCAAGAAAAAAACGGCCCTGAAAACCGCCCGTAAAACCCCTGCGAAGAAGGTTGCGAAGGAGAAGGTGGCTAAGAAGAGAGCGACCAGGAAGTAGCTGAGTCACACCTATTCCTCGCCAGCAACAAGAACCTGTCCCTAGGGATTCGCAAACCATTACTAATTGTTGAGAGCAGCCAGCTGTATACTCTTACGTACTTTCAAATCACGCGACGAAGAAAAGTTATGAATATAAAAGCTATGTGTCTGCCCCTGATTTTCGGCCCCATCATATTGGTCAGCTATCCAACTACTGCAGATCAGGATGCGATCACCATTTCATCCGAGCTCGAAAAACAGGTGATCGAATGGCGAAGAGACTTTCACCAGAACCCTGAATTGAGTAATAGAGAATTCAGAACCGCAAAAGTCATTGCGGCACACCTGAATTCACTTGGACTGGAGGTCGAAACTGGTATAGCCCACACAGGCGTGGTGGGTGTGTTGCGCGGTGGCAAGCCGGGGCCAGTCGTTGCACTGCGCGCTGATATGGATGCGCTACCTGTGGAAGAGCAAACTGATGTTCCTTTTAAGTCTACCGCGAAAGGGGAGTACCGAGGCCAGGAAGTGAGCGTAATGCACGCATGTGGTCATGACTTGCATATGGCGATGCTGATGGGAGCGGCTGAAAAACTGACTTCGATGAAAGAAGATGTTGAAGGCACCGTCGTATTTATTTTTCAGCCAGCAGAAGAGGGCGCTCCCGGTGATGAAGAAGGCGGCGCTGAGTTAATGCTCAAGGAAGGCCTATTTGAAAGGTACAAGCCTGAAGTTGTCTTCGGAATACATGTTTGGTCGGCTGACACTGTCGGAGAGATTGCTTATCGAGAAGGGCCTTTAATGGCCTCATCAGACCGCTTTGAAATAAGAGTAAACGGCAAACAAACACATGGGTCTCGACCCTGGGGAGGTGTCGACCCGATCGTTGCAGCTGGCCAAATCATCGTTAACACACAAACCATTGTAAGCCGCCAAATAGACATCACTAAAGCGCCCGCGGTCGTCAGTTTTGGTATTGTCGAAGGAGGCGTGCGGAACAATATCATTCCTGATGAAGTGTATCTTGAGGGCACAATCCGCAACTTCGATATGGATAATCGTGCAAAGATTCACAGGATACTTGTTGAATCAGCTCAAATGACCGCCCAGGCGGTAGGGGCAACCGCAGATGTATTCATCGACGAAGGTTACCCTGTAACCATCAATAACGAAGCGCTCACCAGGAAAATGCTGCCAACAATGGAGCGGGTTGCCGGCGCCGATAAGGTAAAAATAAAGAATTTAGTGACTGGTGCGGAAGACTTTTCTTACTACGCCCTGGAAGTGCCCGGGCTATTTGTGTTTTTGGGCATTGCGCCTGAGGATATGGATCCCAGCCAGGTGCCGAGTAACCATTCGCCGTTTTTCTATGCCGACGAAAAGTCATTGAAGACGGGTACTGAGCTTTTGGTTAACTGGGCTGTAGATTATGCCAGCCTCACCCGCGCACTACCGAACTGAACAGTCGAGCTCTAATCCAACCTGGCCCGAATCAACGGCAGGTGCTGCCTGCCAACAAAGGTTTCTTCCCCCAGTTTGAACAGCGGGCTGCCCACATAGCCGCCCAGGGAGGCAAAGCCCACCCCGGTGTCCCACGCCGTACCGTCTAAGAGTGTTACAGCGCGTGCTTGTAACAGATCCTTAATTTTTTCGTCGACCGGTTCGCCGGGTGCCAGGTCCTGCAGGTAGCGGGATTGATCTCTCAGGCGGTTGTCAAAGCGATAAACGCGGTGTTTGCCGCCTCGATCATCAGCGCTCTCGCCAGGTTTTTTCTCGATTTCTACTCGTGGGAGAGCGTGCCACCGCACGTCGATATCAAGCTCGCTTTGTAATGCCAGGATGCCTTCGGTCGCGCACAAGCTTTCGGGGTCATCCAGGCTGATGCCCACCTCGAGTGTTCGCACGGGGGAGGGCTCGACATTACTGCCGGGCATCAGTTCGTAGGCGATATCGGGTGATGCTCCTTTGCTGCCCTCCAACAGCCAGCGGATGCGCGGCAGGTGCTCGCGGCCGAAATACTGTTCGTCACCAATAATATAGGTGGGGACGCCAAAGATGCCGGCTTCGAAGGCTTCGGCTTGCAGCGCCTGGTTTTCCACAGCGCCCTCGGTGTTCGCGTAATCCTCGAAGCCCTGTGTGTCAGCACCTGCTGCGGTCAGTACCTGTTCGATCGCTGCGATATCCTCTACGTCCAGCTCCCGTTTCCAGAAGGGCCGGTAAATGCCATCGATGTAGCGGTGCATGACCTCATCACCCTGTTGCTTAGCCCACAACATACCCACCGAGGCGAGATTGGTATCCCAGATCTTCACCGTGCCTCGTATGGTCATGCCGCGCAAGGTGGCGTAGCGGCGACAGTCGAAATACGCGTACTTTACCTTCGACCACTGGCTTTCGCTGCGTGATTGTTCCGCCACCTCTCCGGATGCGCCCAGTTTTGCGCTGCCCAGATAGCTGGGAATATCCAGCACAAAGGGCTGCCAGTCGATGTCGATATCCAGTTCCTGCGCGAGTCGGCGGGTGGGTTCAACCGCCAGGTAAGCGTAGGGGCTTTTGAAGTCGACGTAGACAGTGAGCGAGGCTTGGCTAATCATAATTTGCAGGTTGTATCAGGTTTTTGTGGTGGGTAATTGAGTGCCTGGCGTGCTATCAGGCTACGATGATGTTTTCTGCGTTGTCAGTTTACCAGTACTTCTAGCTCGTGATCCGCAGAGAGATTCTGCGTCACACGGTGAATCAGTTGAGCATTTCCGGAGGCTGTGCTGCCGGACCAATTTGGCGTCGCGTCGCCGGATTCTAGTGATCCGTGGCTTCGGTTCTGCAAGGGTATAGCGGACCGGCCAGGTGCTGCTTTTCAAACTCCTACATCCCGCCGGGAAACATGTATCAGGTCTTCTTGGCCCAAACCGCCGAAAAGGTTCACTAGGGGAGGGGACTCACCAGTAGTCCTTGTGCGGCTTGTGGTTTCCGAGCGGAAACACCGCCTCGTCGACATCAACTGATCCCCGTTCCAGCAACCGGCGCAAACGCGCCTCCTCCCTACGGCGGGGACGTGTCATAGATAGCTGCACCCACCAACCAGGTGTCCCGCCAGAATGAATCCATGAACGGTCGTGGCGGGTGTATTTGCGGCGAATACGCGCGTATTTGTCGCGATCTTCCGCTTTGTTTTTGACAGACATTGCCATCTCCCAGGTGTGAATACCTAGAAGATGTCCTGCCCCCAATAGAAGATGCCCATAGTCGGCTCCTTGTCTGGAGTTGATCTTATCGATCGGTTGGAAAGTTACGTTTATCACCCTCGTAGAGCGTGCAGGCGTTGCTGTTTTCATATTGGGTGGTGGTGTTTTTGGTGCGGCCTTTACAGCATACTGGTTGGCTTACCGCCCTTACCACCCTATCAGGAGAACGAGCGATACCGTAATACATACAGCCTGATAAGGCCTCGCTGGATGAAGCCGCTGGAGTGGTTCTGGCTAGGGCAAAACTTACACTCTCCACATTACTTATTCCCGCGCGTGCTGTTTTACAAATATCAGGCGCTCCAACGGGAAATTGATCCGATAATGCGGGCGCATGGTATTCCAATCATAGGTCTGTTTCGTCGTACGCCGGTGTCAGGGCACTGACAAGGTAAGTCATACAGCATGCGAAGAGGCCGGAAGCTCTCAGGCCGCATGGATCTAAAACCGGGGGCCCTTCAGATCGACTGAAACACTAAGTAATGCCTGGAGCTTACCAGGGGATACTTGGCACCATCGCAAGGTTTGTTCGCTGAGATACGTTAAGCTAACAGTGTCTGTAGAGCGAGAATTCAGCGCCTATAAAGAAGAGCACAAACTGGTAGGAGAGCTTGGAACTCTCCAAGAAGCCGTGACAGTGCTGCAGAACCAGCTGCGTGAAAAAGCTGATAAGAAAAAGAAGTGACCTCAACACTTCTCATACTGTGCTCATTCGTGTGACCCCAGCATTACTGATACTAGTCTCGTTTCATTACTCAAAGACGGCTCATGTTGTGCTCAAACCGAGTCGAGTTGTCACCATCGGTAACCGGATAGTGGAAAATCACATTTGCAATGTGATACGCTATTTCCGATATTCGGTACAAAGCATATTATCCAGCGAGGGAAAGTCGGGTGACGAAAAGCGCAGTGAGACCACCGAAAAAGGGAATTCAGGTCATTGCCCGGGCGGCTTCGGTGCTGAGGGCATTAGAGAATGAACCCGATGGCCTGAGTCTCGGAAAAATTGCACAGCGTGTTGATCTGTCCCGTTCCACAGTGCAGCGGATTGTCGATGCGCTGGCGGAAGAGCATTTGCTGATTGGTGCATCACCTACCTCCGGTGTGAAACTGGGGCCGGCCATTCTGCGCATGGCCAGCAACTCCAGCTTCGACTTCGTAGAGTTTATCCGTCCGTACATCACTGAGTTGTCCCGGGAGACTGGGGAGACGGTAGATGTGTCTGAAATGCAGAAGAAACGTACGGTATTTGTAGACCAGGTGGTGGGCTCCGCCAGGCTCAATATTGTGTCGCCCATTGGCGAAGCCTTTCCGCTCCATTGCCTGGCCAGCGGGAAGGCCATGCTTGCCACCTTAAGCGAAGCTGAGTTCCATAAGCGGATAGGGCGTAAAGCCCTGGAAAAACATACCCCTGCTACGGTGTCCGATGTGGATGATCTTGCTAAGGAGTTGGCCAAGGTCAAAAAAACGCATATAGCCTTCGACTATGAAGAACATCTTGAGGGTGTCAGTGCTATCGGCACCTCTATACAGGAGCCGGGTGGCACGCTGTACGCCGTTTCGATACCGGTACCCACCGTTCGCTTCAAACGAAAAAAGAAGCAGTTGATCGATGCCTTACTCAATTGTCGGGCCCAGATCCTTGAAGAAATAGAGATGTAAGTCCTCGGTATTTCCTCCCGGTTACACGTGGGGTATGTCTCATAATGTGATCCATCTGTATTGACATGTGATTAATTTGTCGGAATACTTCCGGTTGATCGTCTATCTAGCCGGAGTAAATGAATAATGAGTATCGGCATACGGGTGGCAGTAATTGCTCGCAGAATCCCGTTTCTTGTGTGTCACACAGGTAGCGGGGCATAGAGATGAATACCGTCCTGGCACTTGTCATTCTCTATAATGTCCTTGTAATTGGCGGAATAGGCTTTTATCTCACCCAGAAAGAGCGGAGGTCTGGCCAGATAGCAGACCTTGCCACGGGGGGTAGAAATGCCAACTTAGCCATGTTCTCCGTGACGCTGGCAATTACCTACCTGGGTTCGGCTCACGTCTATGGCCTGATGGAAATGTCCTTCGGTCTGGGCGCCATCGCGCTCTGGTTCTCCTTTGCCCATACCATCCTGATGTGCGTCATCTGCCTGGGTACCGGTCCCTGGGTTCGTCGCTTGGGCTGCGCGACGATTCCTGAGCTAATTGGCGATATGTACGGCCCCCAACTGCGTACCATTACCGCGTGTATTGGTGCCATGGTTGTATTTGGTCTGGTTACCCTGGAAACCCAGACTCTGGGTATTGGTATCTCGGCGATCAGCGGCTGGTCACTGGGATGGTCTGCAGTGTTGGGCGCGATCTTTGGTACGGCTTACGTGACCATGGGCGGTATCAAGCAAACCATGTGGGTGAATCTCGTCAATGCCGTCGTGATGTATGGCTCCATCACTATAGCTGCGTTCTACCTGGCGTTTGCGTTGCCTGAGGGCTGGGAAGGGGTGCGACAGCACTATATGGCCAACGATGAGGAGTTCAAGCTCAGTATCTTCGGTACACCCGATCTCATGGTAGGTTTCTCCCTGGCTGCGGTGTTTTCCGTGGTGTTCTCCCAGTCTGTCAACCAGCAGGGCATGGCGGCGGCCATGTCCGCGAAGGACGAAAAAGTAATCCGGCGATCCCTGTGGATAGCCGCGCCTATCAATGGCCTGTTTGGGGTGTTTCCTGTGCTCTGCGGCCTGGCGGCGGCCACGATTCCCGAGTTTGCCGAGTTGGGCCCGAAACTGGCGGGTGCCACGATGGTCGTCAGTTTACTGCCGAAATGGCTGGTGATTCTGCTCCAGGCGGGCTTCCTCGGTGCGCTGCTATCAACCTTTGCCATGTCCGCCCTGGCGCCGGCCACCATCTTCGCCAAGGATATCGTGGGTGCCAATATCGAAGGTGGGCTGACTCGCGCAGAAGAGAAGCGGCTGATCCGCCGGGTGATTTTCATCATCGGTGCTTTGGCCGCAGCGTTGACCTTTTTCAATCATCCCAATGTCATTCGAGCGATTACCTGGCTGTTTGCTTGGCTCGCTCCGTTGTTCTTTATCATTGTTGCGGGCCTGTTCTGGAAAAGAAATACCGGGGTGGCATTCACCGTGGTGATTTGTTCCTGGGTGATTAATTGCACCTGGTCGATCGGCCCAATCAAGCAAATGATTGTCTCGATTCTTCCCGGTACTGCGGCGCTGGAAAACGCCCATATCACGGCAATTGTCGCCTTTGTGTTGACCACAGTGCTCTACAGTTTTTCAAAAAATAATGAGCCCGCCCTATTCAGTCGGGTGGGCTCTGACGATCAGCCCACAGTGGGGGTAGCCTGATGAACTTTGCTCTCGAACTTTTTCTAACAGCACTTGGCATGATCTATGCCATCGTGATCATTGCCGAAATTATCTGGAAGGTTCAGGCGCGCTTTGGTGGAGAGAAATAATGGACCAGACCGATGTGTGGATGCTTGGGGTGGGTGCCTTCGGCGTGGTGTTCTATCTGTTTTCTTTGTATTTCCACAAGACGGGTGATTACCGCCATCACCGTGGCAAGAAGGAACCGGAGAATGGTGGGCTGTAGGCGCGGTCTTGGGTGCGTTTTTGCGAAGCGCACTTGAAAGGGCGCCTACAGCAGTGCCTGAAGCTAGATATTGACTTTGTCCGAGCCCTTGAGACTCAGCATTTCACGCACATCGTCCGGTCTGGCGACCTCGTAGCCGAGTTCCTCGATCAGTCGGCGCACCTTGTATACCTGCTCGGCGTTAGACGTTGCCAGCTTGCCGCGCTCGATAAACAGTGAGTCTTCCAGGCCAACCCTTACATTACCTCCCATCATGATTGCCTGGGTGGCGAAGGGCATCTGTGCGCCCCCTGCCGCCATTACCGACCATTGGTAGTCGTCGCCGAACAGGCGATCGGCGGTTCGCTTCATAAACATCAGGTTGTCCAGGTCGGCACCAATGCCGCCGAGAATCCCGAAGATGAACTGGATGAACACGGGGGCCTTGAACAGGCCTGTGTCCATGCAGAACTTGAGATTGTAGAGGTGGCCCACGTCGTAGCACTCGTGCTCGAACTTGACATTGTGCTCCTGCCCCAGGCTTTTCTCTACCTGGGCGATATCCCGGAAGGTATTACGAAAAATGTAGGCTTCCGATTCTTCGATGTACTCCTTCTCCCAGTCGAACTTGAATGTGTCGTAGCGGTTGGCAAGCCCGTGGAAGGAGAAGTTCATGCTGCCCATATTGAGGGAGCTCATTTCCGGTGATACCACGTCGGAGGGCTTGATTCGGTCCTCGATGGTGGTAAGCAAGCTGCCACCGGTGGAGATGTTCAGTACAGCATCGGTGTTTGCCCGGATGGTTGGTAAGAAGCCCATGAAGTGATCGGGCTCCAGCGACACTGATCCATCTTCCGGATGCCTTGCGTGCAGGTGCAGCACTGCAGCGCCCGCTTCAGCCGCATCAATCGCCTGCTGGGCGATATCCTCGGGCTTGTAGGGTAGGGCATCTGACATGGTTGGTGTGTGAATAGCGCCGGTTATGGCGCAGGATATGGCTACTTTTCCGATCTTTTTGCCCATGGGGTCTCCGTTAGAACTGTAAGTTATATGTATTGTAATGTGGTTAGAACAAGTCATAAGACAATACAGTTAAATTTTCTGTTGTCAACCCCGAAACTGTACCGAAATACGGTGATAAAAAATCATTCAGTGATGCAAATATTGCTTGACACCCAGCCCGTCTGATGTAATCGTTCAGCGGTACAGATATACCGCAATGCGGTGATTTAATAATTTGACAAGAGTGAGGTGTGTTATGCCGGGTTGGGAAGAAGGCGATTGGCGCGACGAGAGTCTGTGTAATTTCGAGGAGAGCAACTTCCTCAACAAAATGGGGCTTGAGTTTTATGACTTGAGCCATCCCTGGGGTCTGGGTCAGCCCTGCTGGCCATATTTCGAAGATGTAAAAATCGAGCGCTTGCATGGTATGGCCAAAACTGGCGGTGTACTGACACAAAAAATTACCACCGTTATGCATTCCGGGACCCACATTGACGCACCCGCACACGTGGTGCCGGGCACAGCCTTCATGGATGAGGTTCCGCTGCCCTATTTCTTTGGTTCTGGCGTGGTACTGGATATCCCAAAGAAAAAGTGGGAATTGATCACGGCCGATGATCTGGAAAATGCAACGCCCAGTGTTCGCGAGGGCGACATCGTCATCGTCAATACCGGATGGCACAAGTACTACGGCGATAACCAGATTTACTACGGTCATGCTCCGGGTTTCGGCAGAGAAGCCGGCGAATGGTTTGTTGAGAAAAAGGTGAAAATGGCCGGCAACGATACCCAGGCACTTGATCACCCTCTGGCTACAGCAATTGGCCCTCATGGTCCGGGCGCGCCACACGGCCTTCTTCCCAATATCTGCGCGGAATATAAAGCTGAAACAGGCCGCGATGTTATTGAAGATTTTCCAGAGTGGGAACCTTGCCACAACACCATTCTTTCGGCAGGCATTTGCGGTTTCGAAAACGTCGGCGGCGATATTGACAAGGTAACAGGTAAGCGAGTCACTTTTGCAGCGTTTCCCTGGCGCTGGAAGAAGGGTGATGGTTGCATCGTGCGCCTGGTGGCGATGATCGATCCCACCGGTAACTTCCGCATTGAGAACGGCAACTCCGAGTAGGTGTCGGGAGCAGGGAAAAATAGTGGAAATTACCCGTTTTGCAGAAGCGCGTCGCTACGACGCGCCCAAACACTTCGAGATGCGCAGCCTGCGTCTGCAGGGATTTGATGCCTCAGCCTCATCCTTTGCCTGGACTGGTCTGTCTCACTTCCTGCCGGGTGGTGGGGCGGAGATGGATACCAGCCCACTGGAAAAGATCTACGTGGTCCTGGAAGGGGAGATCACCATCGAACTCGCCTCTGGAGAGAAGCACAAGCTATCCCGGCTGGACAGTTGCTTTATTCCCGGTGGGGAAGGCCGCGCCATTATCAATGAGGGCAACACTGTGGCCACCATGCTGGTGACCATGCCCTATCCGGAGGAATCATGAGTCTTCCCAATATCGATCCGACTGGCCTGTTCAATGTTGCGGGCAAGGTAGCGCTAGTTGTCGGGGCCACTGGCTCCTTCGGACAAGTGGTGTGTGCCACCCTGGGCAAGGTGGGGGCCAAACTTGTCATTACGGCAGGTAATGCTGACGCACTCGAAGAGCTGGGAAATGATCTCAGAGACGTCGGTATCGAGTCGATACAGATTGCCCGGCGCCCGAATACGGAAGCCGACTGTGACGCGATGGTCGCCGCGGCAGTAGAGAATTACGGCGGCGTTGATATTCTCGTTGTTGCCTCCGGCATGAACGATGTAGCGCCCATTGAAGATATGGAACCCGAGCGGTTCCAGAAAGTCATGCTCGCCAATGTCGATGGCGCCTGGCTGGTTGCCAGGGCGGCCGGCAAGCAGATGATCGACCAGGGCCGGGGCGGCAAGGTGGTGTTTACCTCTTCTGCCAGGGGCAAGCTCGGCCATCCCGCGGGATATTCAGCCTACTGCACATCCAAGTCTGCAACAGATGGTATGACCCGGGCACTGGGCTGCGAGTGGGGTAAATACGGCATCACCGTCAACTCAATCGCGCCCACAGTATTTCGGTCTCCTGTTACTGCCTGGATGTTTGAGGACAACGAAAACGCCAACGCGGTTCGTGAAGGCTTCCTCGCCCGCGTGCCGATCGGTCGATTGGGTGAGCCCGAGGACCTTGCCGGGCCGGTACTGTTCCTGTGCTCAGCAGCGTCGGATTTTCACACCGGACACATTGTCTACGCCGACGGCGGCTATACCGCAGGTTAAGCGACCATGAGCGAAATCCGGAATGTAGCCGTGATCGGCGGCGGTTTGATGGGAGCCGGCATTGCCCAGGTATTTGCAGCGGCTGATTACTGTGTAACCGTATTTGAGCCCAATGAGGAAGCCCGGCATTCGCTGCGTGAGCGAGTGGTCGGGAACCTCAGGCTGATGGGCGCGGACGAGGCCATCGCGGGACGGATTGAGGTCTTTGCAGATTTGGCGGAGGCTGTAGCCGAAGCACAGTACGTGACCGAGGCGGCGCCTGAGAAACTGGAACTCAAGCGTTCGATATTTGCAGACTTGGAGCGGTGCGCCCCCGACGCCGCTATTTTGGCCAGTAACACTTCCGTTATTCCTATTGGCAATATCATCGAAGGGCTTGAAAGTACCCACCGCATGGTAGGTACACACTGGTGGAACCCGCCTTACCTGGTCCCCCTGGTGGAGGTGATCCAGGCGCAGCACAGCTCTCCGCAGACAATAGAGCAGACCATGGCCCTGTTATCCGCTGTAGGCAAAGAGCCCGCTCACGTACAGAAAGACGTACCCGGATTTGTTGCCAACAGGTTGCAACATTCGCTTTGGCGAGAAGCCATCGCCATGGTTGCCGAGGGTATTTGTGATGCGAAGACCCTGGACACGTGTGTCAAAAACAGCTTCGGACTGCGGCTGCCGGTATTAGGACCGTTGGAAAATGCCGACATGGTGGGGCTGGATCTGACCCTTGATATACACAACACCATTATTCCCGAGTTGAACCGCAGTTCGGGCCCTAGTCCCTATCTTAAACAGCGGGTCGGAGCCGGCAAGCTGGGTTTCAAGAGTGGGGAAGGATTTCGCACCTGGACAGATGATGAGCGAAACCTGCTCCGTGAGCAGCTGACGCTTCATCTGGTGCGTTCGCAGAACAATCGTGAATCTGGGCGGCAGTAGCGCCGGTTATTTAATGTAGATAAGAGGAGGGAAGAAGCAGTCTGGATACCTGATTGAGTTGCACCCAAAAATATAAGCAGTCACAAAGCATAAACATAAATGATGCGGAGAAACGGATATGAAATTTGCTAAATTCCCCCTTGCTCTGGCAGTTGGAGCCCTTGGCTTGATGCCGGCGATCGGTTCCACTGCTACCCTGGAGGAAGTCGTTGTTACAGCGCAAAAACGCGCGGAGTCGGTACAGGATATCCCTCTGACCGTAACAGCCATTTCCAACGAAACCCTGAACGACTTTGGTGTGGACAACCTGTTCAAACTCGCCGACCTGGTACCTGGTATGGTGTTCTCCCGGGCACCCGACGATGGTCTTGCCCTGACTCTGCGCGGCTTGGGAACGCCGGCACGTACACAGTCTTTTGACCAGTCGGTTGCACTGTTCCTCGATGGTATGTTCCTTGGTAAAGGGCGCATGTATTCCACGGCTTTTTTTGATGTCGAACGGGTTGAAGTGATCAAGGGTACCCAGAGTACGCTGCTGGGTAAGAACACCAGTCTCGGCGCGATCAGTATTACCAGTCAGAAGCCTGGGGATGAATTCGGCGGCAATATCAAGGCCAGCGCTGAATTTGAGAATGGAGGTTGGACCGCTGACGCCGGACTCGATATTCCAATGGGCGACAACTTCGCGGTGCGCATTGCTGGGCACTATGTCGACCTGGACGGCTGGGTGGAAAATACGCTCACGGGTGAAGACGTTCCTGCGGATGAAGAGACAGGTATCCGGGCTACTGCAGTTTGGACTCCGTCCGATACAGTAGACCTGACATTTACCTACCAGTACTCCGACAGCGAACGCACCGGCAATGGCTTCCAGTACATCGATCACGGTGGCTACTTCACGCCGGAAGCGCTGGCGATCGTTGGCGAGGCTCGCCTGGATGATACCAAGACGGCTATCTGCCCCGAGTGCCCTGGAGGTGAAAGCTTCCACGATACCGAAGTCGATCTTGCTGGCCTAACCCTCAACTGGGATCTCGGCGAAACCACACTGACGTCCGTTACCTCGTTCGGTAGCTACGATCTGCATTTCTTCGACGACTTCGATTTTGGCAATTCCTTCGACGAGACAACCTACCTGATCCTGGATCCCGGTACGGTTGAACTCTACAGTACCTACTTCGAGCGCACCGAAGATTACGACCAGTTCTCTCAGGAACTGCGTCTGGCCTCGAACAGTGGTGATAAGATTGAATACCTCGCAGGACTGTTCTACTTCGATAGCGACTGGGAGTCGTCGGAGGCACAGTTTTTCCGTACCCCGAACTTCCCGCCCGAAGGGCCAACCGGACAGATATTCAACGGCCCGTTCACCAACAATTTTGACCAGGAGACAGAGACCTGGTCGTTGTTCGGCCAGGTGACATATCATCTCACCGAGCGTATGCGCGCAAGCCTCGGCCTGCGCTACACCGACGAACAGAAGGATGTGGCGTTTGAGCGTGTGCAGGGCGAGCCCGCGACATTGTGGAACTCGGTTATAAACCCGCCCTTTAATGACCCAGATCTGGAATTCGATGACGATTTCGTCAATGGCAATTTCAGCATTGAATACGACGCCAGCGACGATACCATGATCTACGCCGCTTACGGTCTGGGCAGCAAGACCGGTGGCTTTGCCGAGTCCGCCGAGGTTGGCAGTGGTGATCCTTCACTCAGTGTTGACGAGGGCGGCTCCCGGGTAGAGACCGAAGAAGCACAGACTTATGAACTCGGTGCCAAAATGACGCTGCTGGACGGATCGGCAACGTTTAATACGGCGCTGTTCTACACCGAAGTGGAGGACTTCCAGGAAACATCCTTCCTGGTAACTGAAGCCGGAGCCCAGTTCCTCACCCGCAACATTGATGTGGAGTCCCAGGGTATAGAGTTCGACTCCGTGTGGCAGGCAACAGATGGATTGCGCCTGATGGCGGCAGCCACCTATGCCGATACTACCCACACCGATGATGACAGCAAACTGGCCCAGGCGCCGGAGTGGACCGGCTACATCGGCGCCCACTTCGAAATCCAGGTCACTTCCGGGATGATGTTTTCGACCACCGGTTTCGTCCGCTACCGGGACGATATGGTCAGCCAAATCAACGAGACCTTCCCCTCAGATAGCATGACCAGCATGGACCTCAATTTCAGCTTGTTTGATGTGGATGACGTCTGGCGAGTCAGCCTCATTGGTACCAACCTCACCGATGAAGTTGTTACCGACTTCAGTGGTCCGCCCGCAGCGCCGGTTGGTGCACTGTTCGGTGCGCCCACGGGTGACCAGGGGATTACCGCTGATGCACCCAGTGCCTTGAGAACAATTAGTCTGCAGGTCAGCTATAAATTCTGATAACTACTGAGGAGGCGGGCCCGGAATCATGAGATTTGTAGTCGGTAGAGCGAAAAGGTCTTCCGATGAAAATATTGAAGCCGGGCCCGTCGCCGCGGAGGGAGACGGAAGTTCACGGCGAGAGGTCAGGGTAATCAAAGGTATTTTCCATGCGAAGTGTATACAGCCACAGTATTACTGGAGCCGTTGTAGCCGTTCGCGATGATCTTTTTTTTACTGCCACACGCCAGCACGCCGATATTTTCCCTGAGGGCTTTGAGCTCTCCGGAGAGGTGGATGCCCCTTATGCACGAGTCAAGTTAAACCTGGTTTTGAGCAGAGGCGAATGAGCTCGACTGCGGGCAGCATGATCAGCTATTTTGGTGCCGCGTCAGCCGTGGTGAACCCGGCACTGATCTATGCCCCGGTACTGGTAGGCGGCACCGTATCAACTCTTGGCTTTACAACAGCTGCCGCTGTCGGTGTTATATCCGCCGAACTATTGTCTACCGCATTGGCGTCGATTCCAGCGCTTTGGTGGGTTACGAGAATCAGCTGGCGAAAAGTTGCTGTTATTGCAACCCTGGCGGTGGTTCTGGGCAATTTCGCCAGTGTACTTTGTGACAGTGTTGAGACCCTCCTGTTGGTTAGAACGATTACAGGCTTGTTTGAGGGTACACTGTTGGCTCTCTACCTAGCCGTAATTGCAAAGACGCCTCAGCCGGAGCGAATATTTAGCGGTAAATTGGCGCTTCAGATGTTCATTGGTGCGGTGGGGCTGGCTTTCTTCCCTGTACTGATAGGTAAGTTGGGAGTACAGCTGGTTTACTGCGCTTTGGGAATTGCTGCTGCAGCACTGCTGCCAGGGATTCGTCAATTTCCGGCGGGAGATGACGAGAGATTTGTAGAGCAAGCCTCGCGACTTCTCCATCGGACTCCCGGTGAACCCTCAGAGCGGTGGGCGTATTCAGTTCTAGTGTTACTGTTTGTTTTCGATTTTGTTTCGAGGAAGAAACCGAGATCACCGGTCATCCATACTATTCACACGGGGGGGGGATTACGACTCCAATTTGTTGTTACCGCTTATTCCCGGTGATCACTAGAACTCGGAAGCGGAGTCGGTCTGGTCATAGAAAAGTCGCGGCAGGAAATCCGAGAGGTAGCCCATTTCCTGAATACAATGGGTCATTAGATTAGTAGCGTCTTGAGTACTGATCATTAGAAAACGTGCTAGCGCCGTATTACCAATAAGGCCACCGATAGAGAAGACTTGGTCATTTCCCTCACGTTTGGCAACATGCCCCAGCCAAAATATAGAACGCATCTCAGCGCCCCAGTTTGTATCACGTACTATGTGGCACATGGAGATTAGATATAGAGGCTGTTCAAGACCTCCTGCTCGGGCACAGATGACAAAACGATCATCCCGTAATTCAAAATCTTCAAAAAACTCCGAAGGGTCAATGAACTGGATTCGTGCCTTGTGTAATTGCGGGCCTATGTATTCATGTACCAGATGACTTGCGCCAATAACTTCCCCGGGAACCTTGTTTTCCCAATCCATCCATACGTGAGCCGTTGGGTGCCAGCGTTTGTAGTGTTCTGTGGTTTGCATGTAATCGGAGAACCACCATTCCACCATTTCGGCTTTTACTTCTGGCATGCGGGTTAAGGCCTTCACAATATAGACACCGTTGCTTTGACGCTGTACACCGGATTCCAGTGCACTGTATGTATCGATCTCAGCTAATACATGGGCGGTATTTCGGTAGGGTGCGAGAGGATTCCACCCCCAAATGGCCAGCGGCAGCAGAATGATAACAGCAATGATTATGAGCTTTTTGTTCACTTTCATATGGTTGAATACCTGAGTAGGGTGACAGAGTTAAAGAGGAAGATCCTCGACAGTTGTTCAGCCGAACTTGTCAGCCAAAGCCTATGAGGAGGCCTGCAAAATGGAGGCCCATGATGGCGAGGAGATATAGCAGGGAAACCCCAGTGATGGCCCAGAATCCGGTCTTGGCCACCAGGACGCCCGCGCGGTCGAGCCTGCCGCGAAAACCCCAGGCGTAAAAAAGCAACAGCAGGGCTGCAAAGGTCAGTAGAATGGTTTTGCGTTCGCCAAAGACGGGCATCAGGCTGGACAAGCGGGCCATATTGTCATTGTAGTACCAGGCTACTCGATCAGTAAGAGCTTGCTCGCCGAAACTTGCGCTGGCCAGAAGTAGATTATTGCCCGGCTCGATAGCGACGGCTTCCCAGCGAAATACGCCATTGTCTCCCGCGATGGTGCCCAGTGATTCCATGCCTTTCTGTAATTCAACTCTGGCTGCATTAGAAAACACCTGGACATCCGTTGCGCCGGAACGTCGGCCGGTGCTGCGCCGATCGGCAATGTAGAGCATCGGTTCATTCGACCAGTTGGCCTGGTAGTAGTAGAAGGCATCTTTTTTGACCTTCCTGTCGTAGCTCACCAGACCCTTGGTATTCAAGCCATCGTGGCCCCCCTCCTTGCGGATGGACGAACTGAAGTCGAACATGGCCCATACGAAAGAACCGAGCACAAAATCTCGCCGCTGGATTTCGTCCCAGGCCCGCTGGTGCAGGTGGCTTTGCCACTTTTCGGGATGATCCCGGTCGCCGTGTCCATAGGGTTTTTCCAGGCGTTCCTGGTAGCTGGTAAAGCTGGCGCCCGCGCCGTACTCACTGAGTCCTATGCCCTTATCCGGGTACTGCTTTTTGGTCGCATCGAGCCACGCCCCGACATCCTCTGGTTTGCCGTGGTACCAGCCGAAGTAGTGGTTCCAGAACTGCACGTCCGAAATACCCCCGAGTTCCTCGGCCTCCTCGTCGAGTCCAGCGCTCGCGGACGAGGTTAGTCGACTGGAATCTTCCGCTTTTGCCAGTGCGTTGAGTTCGTGAACCAGTGGCAGCGGATCGAAATTATCGGCGCTGGATTTTGGGACTTCGTTGAAAATGCCCCAGAAGAATACTGATGGATGATTGTATTGCTGGTGGATCATTTCAAGTAGTTGCTGTTTTGCATTGCCCCGGAATGCATCGGAATCGGTATATCCCAGGGGCGGCCCAAAGGGTGATCCGACAAACGGGATTTCGCTCCACGCTACCAGCCCCGATTGATCGGCCATGGCCAGGGTTTCAAGGCCGTGGGGATAGTGGGCCAACCGAATGGCGTTCGCCCCCATGGAACGGATCAATTCGATGTCGGTGGCGCGCTGTACGGTGCTCAGGGCGGGACCAACGCCTGGCCAGTCCTCGTGAAAGCCTACACCTCTCAAACGATACACTTCCCCATTCAGAAGCAAGCGTCCCTTGGGGTCGACACCAATGGCGCGCAAACCCATTGGCTGGATAACTTCATCCACCACACGGTCGCCTTCCAACAGACTGACGTTTACCTGATAGAGATAGGGGTTCTCAACTCCTTGCCAGAGAGTGGGGTTCTCAATGGGCATTCCCAGGCGGTGTTCAGCTTGTGAATTGGCCGCCAGATTAATTTCCGCAGAAGCGGATATCACCAGTTGTCCCACCTGGTCGAAAACCGAGGTGCGCAGAGTGAGGTTTCGAGGTGTTGCATCGAAGTGATCAACCAGGGTGCGAACTTCGATCCGGGCTTCCTGATCGGAAATATCGATCTGGTCGATATAGACACCGAAACTGCCATGCCTGCGTAGTGAGATTGCACTGCTATCCGTCACGATCAGGCTGACTGGGCGTATCAAGCCGCCATAGACATTGAAATCCCCTATCAGTGGAATGATGTCATCGTCATAGGAATTGTCGACTGACACCTCGATAGAATTCGCTTCGCCAAAGTTGACGTAATCCGTAATATCCAGATTAAATGCGCTATAACCACCGCGGTGTTCGCCAACGAACTTTCCGTTGATGTGCAGTCGGGCTACAGTGTTTGCCGCTTCAAAACGCAAAAAAAGGCGTTTTCCGCGCCATGTTTCGAGCACCGTTAGCTCTCTTTGATACAGGTTCTGGTTTCTCGAGTAGGCGACGCTCACTGTTCGGTTCAGGTCGCTGTCCCAGGTTTCGGAACCGTTCCAGCTGTGGGGAAGGTCTACCTCTCTACTGACCTGCTCGCCGAACAGGTCCGTGCCAGTGAAGGTCCAGCCCTTGTTGAGATCAACGGTTTCCCTGGCGCTGGATAACTGGGAAATCAATAGAAGCGTAAGCAGCAGGCAGTAAGAGCGCAGTCCACGCAGACAAAATTGATGAGTCATTTAGTTTGCTCCTTCGGCGATAACCGGTTGGCGAGCCAAGCCCCTCAGGGAGAAATACAGGCACAGCGCGATATAACCGCCCGTGGCAACATCACTCAGAAAGTGTGCGCCCAGGACGACACGGCTCAAGGCCACGCAGATTCCCCACAAGAGGGCGAACAGGGTGAAGCCCCTGATCAGAGACGTCTTTTGGGCGGGAATGAGCAGCGCCAGTGCAATCACCATGAATCCATTGGCCGTATGGCCAGAGGGAAACGACTTGAATTCGTCGCTGGGCGCGGGGCCGGCAATCTGGTACCAATAGTGGAACTGCTCTATTGAATCGATCGATCGCATCCGTGGACGGCCCCAGGCAATCTTCAACAGATTAATTAAAACGATCTCCAGGGCGATTAATGAAATAATAAGGAGAGCAGGCCGCCGGTATTTTCTGCAAAGTTCTGGGGGCAGGCGGTAAGCGGCCACGATCGCGGCAAACAAGAGTGCCATACCCAGGATCTGGGTGAGGCGCAGGGTTTCATGAGGTATGCCGCTGGGATTAAATTCGTGAATATACCGAACGGGGACGAAAAAAATTGCCCAGGCGAATAGGGCCATAAAGGGCAGGGCGAAAATATGGCTGAAAATATTGCGCCAGGCTACCTGCCTGTTACGGCTCCCGAAGAGCAATACCGTGCTTAGCAACAGAGCGAAAAAGACGGGCAGTTCACCAAAGCGGTTGAAGAATTCCCCAAAAGTGGATCCGGGCGCGACCAGGCTGTGGGACAAATCCCAGTCGAGCGTGCTGCTCGCCGTGACTATGAGCGTGATGGCGAAAATAAAAGTTGTGAGCAGGAGAGCCTTATGTGTATGCATGATAGTGACGACTAGTGCAATTTTTTGCCAGCGCATGCGTTCTTCCTGTAACGGCGATTAATGGTCCGGATTCAGACGAATTTCTCGATGCGTTTTCCCTTCAGGCCGTTGAAAAACCTGACCGTACGGAAAACTTTTTTGGCCATTTTCGTTGTCTTCTGGCTCAATTCTGTCTCAAACGCCGGCCTGGCGGTAAGTCGCTGGTAGTACTCGTGCAGCCTGGAATGGTGCTGTAGTGGATAACCTAAATTGACTAGGCGCTGGATATTGGTGAACAGTGAGATGTCGACAATGGATACATCGTCGCCCATCAGCCAGGACCGGGTCGCCAGGCGCTGGTCCAACTCGTCGAATAGTGCGGCGAATCGCGCACAGGATTCACGGGTTTCCGCGTCGCTGATGCCGTTGGCCAGTTTATCCCGCCACCAATGCACCTCGTGGTCGCGCTGTGCATCGGCCGCACCGTTTTTGTCCTGGGCGTCAATCTCCTTTTCGGTCTTGATCTTCAGGGGGCCAAACTGGATGGTCAAGGTGCGAAGGTCGATGTGAAGTTCATCCTCCTTATCCAGTAACTGCTGTGCCTCTTCAGCCAGCGGGTCGCTCTGCTCAAAAAAGTAGCTTTGGCGCGGTTTGCTGAACGTGCTGTCGAGGTAGGTGATGATATCGTTGCTCTCTACATGTACCACACCGTCGTGCACCAGCACCGGCACCACACCGCGGGGATTGATGCCAAGAAACCAGGGAGTGCTGTTTTCGCTCTTCATCAGGCTGACCGGGTGAGACTCCCAGTCCACACCAAGTTCCCCCAGCATCAGACGCACTTTCTGGGAACAGGTGGAGCCGTGAAAGTGAAGGAGGTGCAGCCCCTGCCAGTCCTTTACTTCCTCAGTCGTAATGCTCTCGTGGGCGATAATCACAGTTCGGCTACCTCCGTCCATTGGCCGTCGCGGGCGACGATGATGTCGCCCTTGTAAATGTCACTCATACCCGCAGTGAAAAAAACGTCTGCGATCCAGATCGCGGGCATGGCCGGGATCAGGTGGGTAATAATCAGGTTTTTCACGCTGGTATCTCTGGCGATCTCTGCCAGGTCTTTTGTGGGGGTGTGAACGCTGGCGATGCGCTTCATTCGCTCTTTGGTCATTGGGCCGCCCTGAGCCTCCATCTGTTCACCCACGTACATAAATATTTCCATATTCACGGCTTCGTGGATGAGTGCATCAGCGCCTTTGGCATGGCGCCTGATGCCGTCGCTGGGCGCAGTGTCACCGCTGATCACGACAATTTTGTCCCGGTACTCGATTCGATAGCCGTAAGCCTGGGGCCATTCGGGGTGGTCTACCAGGAAGGCGCTGATCACCAGGCCGTTCTCTTCGTAGACTATTTTGGCGTCAGGGCCCTCTACCAACACATCCTGCGCTCCCTCGAACACGATGTTGTTATTGAGGTTATCTGCGCCCAGCACCCGCGTACGTTCATGGAGATCGTCTTCGTAGGCATGCGTGAAACCATCCAGCATTTTCCCAGTACCCGGGGGGCCGATGGTGCGGGTGATATGACGGCGGCCAAAGAGCCAGGTGTTGTGGAGCACTTCGGCCACCCCGGAGATGTGGTCCGAATGCAGGTGGGTTAGGAAAATGGCTTCCAGCGCCCCGGTGGGGGCTGCGAACTCAGTCAATTGAGCTGTAGTGCCTTCCCCTGCGTCGAACAGGAACAATTTACCGTCGGCTACCAACGCGGTGCAGGGCTGGCCCCTGTCCGGCGTACGATTAGGTGAGCCGGTGCCGCAGAACAGCAGTTTGAAGTCGTTCTTGTCGACTGTGGCGCTCGCGGTAACCTGGGCCACAGTCTGTTCCACTGCCCGGTAAATCAGCGGGCGGAAGTCTTGCGAATACAGGTAGCCATAGATTGCTGTACCCAGTACCGCCAGGGAAATTATAAATTTGCGCACTATCGATTCTCGCTGTATTCAGTTGAATTTATTGATGTCCCTAGTGGTAATCGGCGTAGAGATCCGGGAGGAAAGTGGCCAGGTGTGCCATTTCCATGGCGCAGTGCACTACCATGTCGTGGCCGTGGTCACGGGTCATGACCATTTTCGACAAGGCTTTAGTGCCGACGATACGGTTGCCGATATGGGATTCAGGTTTATCGCGCAGGCAGGCCTTGCCCATCCAGAAGCGGCTGCGCATCTCGCAGCCGTCTTCGGTCTCGCGAATCAGGTGTACGAGTTTGCCCACATTGAAAGGGCTTTTCGCGGGACCCACGTTGGCGCAGACAGCAGTTTGAACCCCGGCATCCGCAAACTTCGATGTATCCAGCCCGAACTCCTCTGGTCGGACAAACTGGATTGCCAGTCTGAGGATGCCCTGGCCGATGTACTCATCCACGTAGGAAGTATTACCGACATAGCGTTCCCGTTCGGTGAGACCTGGTTGGTCACCTGTGGGATTCTTCAGCACGGCTTTCATATGCGCATGCGGGTGCCACAGCTTGTAACGCTGGCTCTCATCGCTGTGCCAGCCGAACCACCAGTCGATCATTTTTCCGGAAACATGGGGCATGGGCGTTTTCACCGCGACGAACATTTCTCCGGTGCTCAATTGGGTGTAGCCATTTTCCAGGGGGAGATCCCCTGGTTGGAGCAACTGTGCTGACTCACTCGGTGAAAACCCGTAACAGCTCGGGAATGGGCTTTGCAGCAGAGCTTGTTGCACCGGGCTTGAAAGGCCTTTCATTTCCGGGTTCCAGTACTTGGCGTAGGGCTTGTCGGCGAGGTCGCCGGGGCTCATGCCCAGATACGAATCTTTACTCATGACGTCACTTCATCCTCTGTCGTTTGGGTTTGTCCCCGAAGCATCAATTTTCCCGCGCGAACGGATGCGTCGGTAAACCCACCGCAGGATTACGATTAAAACGATCAAAGCCACCAGGGCCGAGGTGGCAGCTCGGGCTATGAGCCCACCATAGCCTTGTCTGTCTGCCGCCAAGGGGCGCATATATAGAATGCGTTCTCGATCAGTATCGAGCTCAGCCTGTTTGGTATGTAATACTTGGCGCATCTGTTCCACGCGCTCCGGATACTGGTCGGCCAGGTTCTTCTGTTCACCAGGATCTTCATCGAGATTGAACAGCATCAGGCCATGGCCATAGGCGTCCAGCTTCAGAATGGGCTCGATGAATCTTGGGTAGCCAGTGCGTGGGAGCTTGAGTTTCCAGTTCCCCTCCCGGTAGGCTGCGAGTTCGTAAGTGAAGAATCCCTGGTAGAAAAACTCTTCCGGAGTTTCAGTGCTGCCTGAGGTAATGAGCGGGGATATGTCCCGGCCATCAATTGCCACGCCTTTCGGCAGCGGCACTCCCGCCAGGGCAGAAAACGTGGGCATGAGATCCAGCAGACTGGCGATATGATTGACCTCGCGTGCCTGGACGATCCCCGAGGGCCAGTGCATGACAGTAGGTACGCGTTGACCTCCTTCAAACGCAGAACCCTTGCCGTCCCTGAGCGGGCCAGCGGACCCTGCGTGTGAACCCATGGCCCGCCAGGGACCGTTATCTGATGTGAATACTATGACGGTGTTGTCGAGAATTCTCAGTTTAGCGAGATGGTCGACAATCTTGCCTGTGCTCCAGTCAAGTTCCTGTACCGCGTCGCCATAGATGCCTGCCCTCGATGTACCTTCAAACTTCGGAGAGGCATATACCGGCACGTGGGGCATGCTGTGCGCCAGGTACAGGAAGAAGGGCTGCCGGGCGTTGCGCTCGATGAAGTCCAAGGCTCTTTTTGTGTACCGTTGGGTCAGGAAACGCTGGTCGATTTCCTCGTACAGGATCTCCTGGTTTTCATAGAAGAACAGGTTCGGCATGTCATTACTGAAAGCAACCCCGTAGAACTCATCAAAGCCCTGGTTCCAGGGCATGTAGCGGTCCAGGTGCCCCAGATGCCATTTGCCCACGAGAGCCGTGCTGTAGTCTGCCTGCTTGAGCTGTTCGGCAATTGTAATTTCGGAGAGTGGCAGACCGTCGTGGGAGTCGTGCATGAATACGTGCTCCATGCCCATGCGGCTTGCTTGCCTGCCGGTAAGTAAGCCTGCGCGCGATGGAGTGCACACGGAGGCGGCGGCGTAGAATTGGGTGAAGCGAAGTCCGCTAGCACCCAATTGGTCTATGTGTGGTGTGCTGATGTGGGTAGCACCGAAGCTGCTGAGATCGCCATAACCCAGGTCGTCAGCGACGATGACGATAAAGTTAGGTGGAGTCGAATCGGCAGTGGATAACTGCGGAAACCAGAGCAGGAGTGCGATGATCGTTGCTTTGATTAGCATTGGGTACACCGTTAATTATCCAGCCGCAGCCTGCAGGACTGCTTCGGCTTCCGCCCCGTGGATTCCCAGGTTTTGCAGCAGGAATTCGCCCCACACCAGACTATCTTCCCGCTGGCTTTTGCGGTTGATTGCAGTCATGACAAGGCCCACGAAACTCCAGGTGGTGATTGGCCCGAGTGACTCGTTGGGAAGTGCAGGGGAAAAGCGCCCGGCCACCAGGCCGTTGGCCACGTTGGCGACGATAAAGTCCCGCTGACTCTCCTCTACCGCCTCGGCGAGAATGCGTGGGTAGAGCATCAGTTTTTCGGTCAGGGGATCCTCGGCGATGGCGCGGAACACCTTGGTGGCCATTATGGTAATCACC
The DNA here is from genome assembly GCA_963669435.1 of Halieaceae bacterium. GTDB lineage: Bacteria > Pseudomonadota > Gammaproteobacteria > Pseudomonadales > Halieaceae > CALJFL01. The sequence goes on along the minus strand of OY770025.1, from coordinate 4,554,010 downwards.
AGTGCGTGATCGCATTCGCCGTTGGCATCAACACATTTTTCCAGTTCTATGTGTGATTCCAGGTCCTGGGCATAGTCGGCGTAACGTTCCTTAACAGCGGCTTGTACGCAGTCGCGTTTGTTGGTGAAATGATTGTAGAAGGTGCGCCGACCAACGTCGGCGTGCTCGGTGATTTCGTCTGTCATCACCTCTTCGTAGCCTTTTTCGAGCACCAGTTCTACCGCCGCATCCATGAGTTTTTTCCGCGTGCGGTTCTTCCTGCGAACCATGCGGTTAGGTGCTTTTATTAACGTGTCCTGCATAAAATACCCATTAATTCAATATGTTATGTCGCTAAACTCGCTTCGGTGAAGGGCGGGATGCGGCGTGAAAAAAATTGCTCATGTCTGCATAGATACGCATGATAGCACTATTGCGCACGTGTGCAAAATAGGTGTATGATGTGTACCACCTTACGGTAATTCATAACTTACAGGCGATACATGACCGCTCATGAGCCGCCAAACCAGAGGATAGAACTATGTCATTGACTCACCGCCCCACCATCGGACTTGTCGCCAGTAGCGCTCTCTTGTCGCTCGTACCCCAGGCTTTTGCACAGAGCGAACCATTGATGCTGGAAGAGGTAATCGTCACGGCACAAAAACGGGAGCAATCCCTGCAGGACGTGCCGGTAGCTGTCCAGGCCCTTAGTGGTAACATGCTGTCGAACGCCGGGATCGAAGAGTTCCAGGACCTGGTGAAAATCTCATCCTCCTTGGGTTTGCAGGACAATCTCTCCCCATTCCAGAAAAGTGTCTATATTCGCGGCGTTGGTACCACCATTAATTGCCGCGACCGTAGAATCAAGCGTATCGACTGTGTTGGACGGTGTTGTACTGGCGCGCCAGGGCAGTTTTTTTACTGACCTTGCTGACATCGAGCGCATTGAAGTACTGAGGGGCCCCCAGAGCACCTTATTCGGCAAAAACGCATCCGCTGGTGTGCTGAGCATTGTGACCAAGAAGCCGACCTTTGATGAGCCGGAAGGTAATGTTGAACTCGGTGTGGATGAGTACGATGAGATTCGCGTGAAAGGTACCTATAGCGCTCCGATCAACGATGATTGGGCATACCGTATCAGCGGTAACTACGTCGATAACGGCGATAGCATCATCGAGAATCTGACCGAGGGCGGTCCGGATATGGATGGCGGGGACAGTTGGGGAGTCCGCGGAAAGTTGCTCTGGGATATCACACCTGACATCGATCTGCTAATGATTGCCGACTATACCGAGAGTGACTCGCCCGCCAACGCCAGGGTATTGCGTTCAGCGGGTCCCGAGGTTATCCCTGTGACTGAGGTAGAGCCCGGCGAGGATAATCGCGAAGTCGAAATTAATGACCCGAATGAGAATGAAATCCTCGACTGGGGTGTCAGTGCGGAACTCAACTGGGGGCTTGAGAATCATTCAATCACCTCATTGACCGCCTATCGTGTCTGGGAGATTGAAGACAAGATTGATATCGATTCCTCTGGCCTGTGGGTGCCCCTAAGTTCCTATGTGGATCAGGGCACACCTTCATTCCGCGGTTGGGTGGCCGGTACTAAGGACACAGACCAATGGTCGCAGGAGTTGCGAATTCAGTCCGACCACAGCGGTGATCTGCAATATGTGGTGGGTGCCTTCCTGTGGGGAACCTCCTACGATAACCCGGGATCCGAACGCCGCTCTGTGTGTTTTGACATACTGCAAATCCGGCCGGTCTACAGCTCATGTGAAGGCGATTTGCCTCCGGCCACGATATTGGGCAATACGTCATTTCAGCAGCGCGTCAACGTGGATACGGAATACTATGCCCTGTTCGGCCAGGCAGATTATCTGTTGAATGACAGTATCACGCTGACGCTGGGGCTCAGGTATCAGTACGACTACATCGAATGGGATGTGGAGCAGGGTGGGGTGCTGGTAGAAGGCGACCGTCCGCAGGAGAGGTACGAAGGCAGCGGTGACGAGTCCAATACCGACTGGACGGGTAAAGCGGCTATTCAGTACGCCTTCAGCGATGAAGCCAATGGCTACTTCAGCTATGCCCGAGGCTACAAGGGCCCGGGTGTAAGCATCGGTAGCGACTTCGAAAAGCCACTGGAGCCCGAGTATGTAGATGCGTTCGAATTGGGCTACAAAACCCGCCTGATGGACGGTCGCCTGAGCATCGACACAGCGCTGTTCTGGCAGGAGTTCGAAGATACACAGGTCTCCTACTTTGACGTAGAAGCATCGGCGATCCTCGCAGATAATGCCGCGGAAACCCGGCAGCAAGGTATTGAAATCGACTCGCAGTTTGCTGCCAGCGCAAACCTGTTACTCAACGGCAGTGTGACCTGGCTTGATGCCGAGTATCTGGAGTATCAGGTGGCTTGTTATACGGGCGATACAGATCCGCAGTGTGCGGAAAATGGCGGCAAAGATGTGGGTGGCGAGCAAATGGCCTTCGCCCCCGATTGGAAGGTGGTACTTGGAGGGCGTTACTACCAACCCCTGTTTGATACCAACATGGAAGGTTTTGTACAGCTGAACTACCGCTGGCAGTCAGAAACGCAATACCAGGCTGACCAGAATCCATTGACTGTTCAGGATTCATACGGCGTGTTTGATCTCTCTTTCGGTATTGAGGATCAGGCGGGGCAGTATGTGCTGACATTCCATGTGCGCAACCTGTTTGACGAGCAGTATGCCAACAACCTGAATGCCTTCGTGGATGCCACTGGAGAGAGCGACAACGTGATTCAGTTTGTGCCCAAGGCCGCTGACCGTTACTTTGGCGCTACATTCCGATACAACTTCTAAGGTCCATCCCTTTAGCGGTTGGCCTCCAGGGTGCAAAAATGATCAAGCGGAATTTGGTTTGGGGCACTCTGGGGGCCTTTTTTCTTCTGGTCCTCCTGCTCTGTGGGGTGCTGGGGTATTACCAGTTGCAGTCGCGGACAAATATGTCTTTGTTGGGGGAACCGGCTGCGACCCTGACGAGTGATGGCCACGCGTTTCGCGACCTGAACAAGAATGGCCGCTTGGACCCCTACGAAGATACGCGACTGACGCCAGATCAGCGCGTCTCCGACTTGCTGGCACAGATGTCGATCGCAGAAAAAGCGGGTACCATGTTTATCAGCCCGATCGCCAGCCGCAATGGTGGGGAACTGGTAGATCGACCGACACCGAGCGACCCCTTCAGTTTAGCCGCCCCGACCAACTCGACCCTTGTCGCCAGAAAGTTGATGAACAGTTTTAACGTCCTGTTCGTTGATGAGCCGAACGCCCTGGCAGGCTGGCAGAATAAAATCCAGGCCATGGCCGAGCGCACTCGCCTGGGAATACCGGTCACTATCGCATCAGACCCAAGGCACGGCTTCGGCTCCAATCCGGCCGCAAGCCTCCCCGCGGAGCATTTTTCCCAGTGGCCTGAGCCCCTTGGCCTGGCGGCCACGCGTGACCCAGCCCTGGTTGAAGCGTTTGGTCACTACGCGAGAGAGGAGTATCGGGCTGCGGGAATACATCTCGCCCTTCACCCCATGGCAGACCTGGCTACCGAGCCCAGGTGGGCGAGGGCGGCCGGAACATTTGGGGAGGATGCAGCCCTATCCGCGGCAATGGTGAAGGCCTATGTACTGGGCTTCCAGGGACATAATCTCAATGAAACCAGTGTTGCCACCATGGTCAAGCATTTCTCGGGAGGCGGCCCGCAGGCAGGGGGCAGGGACGCCCACTTCCCCCACGGTAAGGATCAGATCTATCCTGGGGACAATTTTGACTACCACCTGATACCGTTTAGCGAGGGCGCTTTCCCAGCGGGTGCGGCACAGATCATGCCTTACTATGGGATTCCCATGGGGCAAACCAGCGAGGACGTAGGCTTCGCATTCAATCGTGAGATCATCACCGGGATGTTGCGCGAGCAGTTTGGTTTCGAGGGGGTGGTCTGTTCCGATTGGGGATTGCTTACCGATACCTATATCGCCGGGATTGTCCATTTGAAGGAAGCTTCTGCCTGGGGCGTCGAGCACTTGAGCGTCGAGGAGCGAATGTTGAAACTGCTCGATGCGGGTATCGATCAGTTTGGCGGTGAGTCCATTCCGGAAGTCCTGGTTGGGCTGGTGGAAGAGGGCTCGGTAAGTGAAGCGCGGCTGGACCAGTCTGTACGGCGCATTATGCTGGATAAATTCAGGCTCGGATTGTTCGATAACCCCTATGTGGATGCGCAGGCCGCTGCGTCAATTGTAGGGAACCGGGACGCAGAGGTAGCCGGCGAAGAAGCACAGCGGCGCTCCCTGGTGTTACTGAAAAATGAAGGGTCTGTGCTTCCACTGGATACGGCCCGACGGCCAAAGGCGTATATCGAAAATATTGATCGGGAACTGGTATCGCAGTATGCCGAGGTAGTGGACACCCCGGAGCAGGCAGACCTTGCCATCATACGGATTGCGGCGCCGTTCTATCCCGGCAAGGGGATTTTCGAGAGCGCGTTCCACTCCGGTGACCTGGATTTCAAGGGAGAAGAGAAAGCGCAGTTGTTGCAACTATTGCAAACGGTCCCGACGATAGTGGATATCTACCTGGACCGTGCGGCGGTTATCCCGGAAATCGCAGAGCATAGCCTGGCACTGGTGGCCAATTTTGGGGCGACAGATACCGTATTAATGGAACTGCTCTGGGGGCAGTTCAACCCGACTGGGAAGCTACCTATAGAGGTCCCTCGATCAATGTCCGCTGTTGAAGGGCAACTCGAAGACGTACCCTATGACTCGGCTGATCCGCTCTATCCATTCGGATTCGGCCTGGAATACTAATATCACTGGATGAACAATCGATGATTCTTGGGACGTTCCTGTTTTTTACAGGTCTCGTGGCTGTCGTTACCTTTTTCATGACCAGGAAGGACGACCACAGCTCTTCCGGGGGTTACTTCCTGGCCGGGCGATCGCTGACCTTTCCCCTGATCGCGGGGTCGCTGTTGCTGACCAACCTCTCTACCGAGCAGATGGTGGGCCTGAACGGCGCTGCGTTTACCGACGGTTTTGCGGTAATGGTCTGGGAAGTCGGGGCGGTGTTGGCCCTGGTGGCCATGGCGCTGTTCTTCCTGCCCCGCTTCCTGAAGAGCGGTGTGGCCACTGTGCCCGAGTACCTGGCGATTCGTTTCGATCACCAGACCCAGGTCATCACCAACCTGATATTCCTGGTGGCCTATGTCGGCATTCTCCTGCCTATTATTCTCTACACCGGTGCAACCGGCATGATCGGTATTATGGATGTCCAGTCCATGCTGGGGATTGAGACCTATACCTCGACCCTGTGGCTGATTGTTTGGGTTGTCGGCCTGGTGGGTTCCTGTTACGCCCTGTTCGGCGGCCTGAGAACAGTGGCGGTGTCCGATACCCTCAACGGCGTTGGCCTACTGGTGGGCGGATTTATGATTACCTGGTTTGGCCTGTCAGCCCTGGGGGGGGATGGCGTCATGTCTGGTGTCAGTAAGCTGGCAGAACTCCCTGACGGAACGTTTAACTCGATCGGTGGTGAGGATACCGGCGTTCCATTCGGCACGGTGTTCTCCGGCATCCTGCTGTTGAACCTGTTTTACTGGACCACCAATCAGCAGATTATCCAGCGCACCTTTGGCGCCAGCAGCCTCGCCGAGGGGCAGAAGGGCGTGCTGCTTACCGGTGCGCTGAAACTGCTGGGGCCCATGTACCTGGTCTTGCCGGGTATCATCGCTTTTGCCCTGTTCGCAGGCGAGGGCATCAAGGCCGACCACGCCTATGGCAGGCTGGTGAATGAGGTGCTGCCGGCACCGCTGACGGGCTTTTTTGCCGCGGCGATGATCGGCGCTATCCTGTCCAGTTTCAATTCAGCCCTGAACAGCTCCTGCACACTGTTCAGTCTCGGCCTGTATAAGGGGGTTATCAATCCGGCCGCTTCGGAGCGGCAGGTGGTGCGTTCGGGCAAGGTGTTCGGCTGGATTGTTGCTGTCGCTGCCATGTCTATCGCCCCCCTGCTGGCCAATACCACCAGTATCTTCGCCTACCTGCAGAAGATGAATGGCATGTATTTCATCCCCATCTTTGCGGTGGTGCTGGTGGGCATGCTGTCAAAGCGCGTGCCGGCCCGGGCTGCTAAACAGGCGTTGGTCACCGGCTTCGCGATTATTGCAGTGGGCTATTTTGTCTCCCCTTTCGAGCGGATAGTGGCGTCCCTACATGAATTTCACTTCCTTGGCATCGTATTCGCCTACCTGGTGATGTACATGATGGTCATGGGCGAAATCTCACCGACAGAAGAAGAATTCGTGCAGGAAAATGTCGGCGCTGTGGACATGGCACCATGGAAGCACGCACGCCTCGCCGGTGGTATTCTGGTATCGATTGTGTTGCTGATATATGCGATCTTTGCTGATTTTTCTGTGCTGACGTAATCTGGAGAGTAGACTATGGATACTTTAAAACTCTTTTCACTCGAAGGAAAAGTCGCCCTTGTTACTGGGGGCTCTCGCGGCATTGGCAAAATGATAGCCGAGGGATTCCTCGCCCAGGGGGCCAAAGTATACATCTCCTCTCGAAAAGAGAGTGTGTGTGATGCGGTAGCAAACGAACTGGGCCCCAATTGTTTCTCGCTGCCCATGGATGTGAGTACTGTCGATGGCTGCCGGGCACTAGCTGCGGCATTTGCCGGTGTCGAGCCCAAGCTGGATGTTCTCGTCAATAATGCGGGTGCTGCCTGGGGTATGCCTTTTGAGGAGTTTTCCGAGCACGGTTGGGACAAGGTGATGGACCTCAACCTCAAGTCACCCTTCTTCCTGGTGCAGTCGTTGCATGATTGCCTCAAGGCTGCTGCCAGTCCGCAGCGGCCCGCCAAGGTGATCAACATCACTTCCATCGACGGCCAGCGCCTCAATCCCTGGGACACCTTTAGCTATCATGCCTCCAAGTCTGGATTAATTTATCTCACCAAGCGCCTTGCGGCGCGGCTGATAGAAGACCAGATCAACGTGACATCAATTGCACCCGGTGCTTTCCCCTCGGAGATGAATCGGGCCGCGCGAGATCACGGCGATGATGTGGCAGCGGGCATACCCTCCGGTCGCATTGGCGTGAGCGAGGATATGGCTGGCGCGGCTATTTTTCTGGCCAGCAGGGCGGGCGATTATGTGGTGGGCGATACGATCACCGTGGATGGTGGCCTCGTGCATGCTGCGCTGGGCACCAGCATCGATGCTTGATCGCTTCAGCTTGGCTAAAAAGATACATGAAACCAATGGTAAAAGCCTGGAAGAGCTTGAGGAGTTCTGGAGTTAGGTTGAAATGAGGCTGCTTCGAAGACTTCTTTTGTTGGTCTCAGGTGTATTGGCCCTGGTGGCCGGGTTGTACCTCTACTTTCTGTATATGCCTGAGCCAGATTTTCCACCACTCCATGGCACGCTAAACAAATACTCCCTAAAGGTCGATAGTCTATCTCGGACGTTTTACGTGTACACACCTGCGGAGACATTTCATTCGATGCCAGTGGTATTCGTACTACACGGTTCACAGAGTACTGCCGGTAAGATTCGTCGCTCGACCGCCTATGAGTTTGACGCCCTCGCGGATCGGCGTGGCTTTCTAGTGGTATATCCAGAGGGATTTGAGAACCATTGGAATGACTGCCGCGCTTCAGCAACGTATGCATCGAACACTTGGAATATTGACGATGTCGGTTTCTTTAGCGATATGATCGACTTTCTTGTCTCCCGTTATGGCATTGATCCCAGCCGCGCGTTTGTCACCGGATACTCTAATGGGGGGCACATGGCTTTTCGGCTTGCTTTGGAGGTGCCTGAATTGGTCGCAGGGATCGCGCCCATCAGTGCGAATCTGCCCGTTGGCGAAAATCTAGACTGCAAAAAGTTAGGTCAACCTTTACCTGTGGCGATGTTTGTCGGGACACGTGATCCAATCAACCCTTTTCACGGTGGCTTAGTAACAGTTTTCGGGGATAGTAGTCGAGGTAGTGTGCTTTCTTCAGAAGACTCGGCTAGATACTGGGCCGATCTGGCTAGCGCACCTCGCAAGCCAGCAACCATCAGGCACCCTGAACGTGATGGTCATCCGGAAACCGAAGTAACGGAATTGCGCTGGGTGGGGGCAGAAGGAATTGAAGTGCGACTGTACCGTCTTCAGGGTTCGGGACATGTAGTTCCTACCCAGATCGCACACTTTCCCCGGATCATGGGCGGCAATGCCGGCGATATTTCCGGGCCAGAGAAGATAGTTGATTTTTTTCTTAGGGTAGCTCTACAGTCTTTCACCTTGGATGATCATGCTGGACACTAGTTTATGGGGGGTGCGGCTATTTTCTTGGACTGATTTACTTCGTTAAACATAAGCTATCACGGTGCTCGATGGGACTGAGATAGCCAAGGGACAGTTTGATTCGTTTTTCGTTGTACCAGCGAATATACGAGTCCAGCGCCTGAATGAACTCTTCGGTGGTAGTCGAGCGCCAATCCTTGGAGTAGAACGTCTCCGTCTTCAGCCTTCCGAAGAAACCTTCGCAGGTAGTATTGTCAGGCGAGCACGCATTGCGTGACATCGATCTGGTCAGGTTTGCCTTCGTGACCCGTGATAGCCAACTAGGCCATCGGTTGTGGGCACCCCGATCGGAGTGAACTATAGGCCTCCTGTCGACTCCAGCCAATGTCTCGACAGCCGTATCCAGCATGGTATTTACAAGCTCTGCGTTCGGACTCGTTCCGATCGACCAACTAACGACCATACCATCAAAGCAGTCGATCATTGGCGAGAGGTACACTTTGCCAGCCGGGATCTGGAACTCAGAGATATCGGTGAGCCACTTTTAGTTTGGAGCCGTGGCATTGAAATCGCGATTGACGGTGTTCTCCGGGGCAGGGGTAACTTCCCCGGCACAAGAATGATACCTCCGCCGCTTCGGCATGATGGCTTTAAGGTTCTCTTGCTTCATCAAGCGCCGCACAACCTTCTCCGAGAGGAAGATCCGCTGCCTAATCAGTGATGCTCGAATTCGACGGTAACCATAAGACCGATGATTGCTCTCGAAGGTGTCGTTGATTCTTCGACGGACTGCTGCATACTTGTCGGCAGCCTCTAAGCGCGATCGGTGATAAAAGTAGGAGCTGCGAGCGAGACCCAGACGATCCAGAAGTTTAGGTAATGCATACTCTTTACTCAGGGCGTCAACCAGCGTTGTCTTCTCCCGATTGCTCAGGAGCTGGAGGCTGACGCCAAAATCCTTTTTTAGTATTTCATTGGCCTTCTTCAACAGGTCGTGTTCAAGCTGCAAATTTTAGATGTCGCGCTGAAGCGATTCGACCTGCCGCTCCAGTTTCGTTCGATCAGTGTCTGTCGGTGGGTGTTTGTCACGTTTCATGGGGGTAGGAACCTCTTGGTCAAGTAACTGGTTCTTCCAGTTGTAGAGCGTTACTCTGTCGACGTCCAGTCTTTGTGCAACTGCCTGTGCACTGCCCTCTCGGGTGCAAAGTTCATAAACTGCCGCCCGTTTTGATGCCAATTAAGCTGTCGGCCTGCCCGCCTTGCCAACAACGCATTTCCTGGTTTCCGGATATCGCTCGCGCACCCACTCGGTTAGCGTCCTTCGGCCGGGGTAACCCAACGCCTCCATAGTGGCAGAGAAGCAGCGACCGTGATTCATATAGTGTTCGATCGCGACGTTATTCTGTTCAACCGAATATTTCTGTTTCGATCGTACATAACCGGCCTGAAGGTCACCGCGTTCCAGTGATTCCTGTTGCCAGTTCGAAGAGAAGTCTTCGTCGGATAACCCAGCTGGCGAATGGTCGCACGGGAGCGCTTCCCGAGCTTGATGTACAGTTCTACCGCCCGTAGGCGCTCCTCATATGAATACATGGACTACCTCCTAGTAGTCCAAGATTCTGTCCGCACCCCCCCTGGGTCAGTACTAAATGCAAATCAACACTCCAGTACAAAGGGCTGCCAGTCGATGTCGATATGCAGTTCCTGTGCGAGTCGGCGTGTCGGTTCAACTGCCAGGTAGGCGTAGTGGCTTTTAAAGTCGACGTAGACGGTTAGCGCGGGCTTGTTAGACATGGCTTCCAGATAGACTGATTGAAGTTGCGGTGCTTGCGTTCGCCGTCCGTGGCGAACGCGTGATCGACGGGCAGTGTCCCATCACTTGGGTGGCATGCGAATCCCACCGTCCAGGCGAATGACCTCGGCGTTCAGGTAAGGGTTGGTGATTGCGTCCATCACCACGTAGGCGAGCTCTTCAGCGCTGCCCAGGCGTTTAGGGAACAACACCGACTTACCCAGGTGCGCCTTGAACGCATCGGATTCAGGGCCTTCGCCATATATCGGCGTGTCGATGAGGCCGGGCGCGATGGTATTGAGGCGTACACCCACGCTGCTGAGGTCGCGGGCGATAGGTAAGGTCATCCCAACAATGCCGCCCTTCGACGCAGAGTAGGATGCCTGGCCAATCTGCCCGTCGAAGGCTGCGGCGGAGGCCATGTTGATGATGACGCCGCGACTGCCATCTTCGTCCATGGGTTCCTGCTGTGCCATGGCCGCGGCCGCGCGGCTCAGCACGTTGAATGTACCGATCAGGTTTACCTGGATTACAAAGCTAAACTTGTCCAGGTTGAGCGGTACGTTGTTGCGATCAATGGTACGACCAGGCGCACCCAGACCCGCCGAGTTAACACAGGCGCGAAGCGGGGCCAGTTCACAGGCTTTGGCGACAACCGCGTCGGCGTCTTCCGTCTTGGTTACATCACAGCGCACGAACACACCGTCTATTTCGGCCGCAACAGCTGTGCCGCGTTCTTCATTCAGGTCGGCGATGACCACCTTCGAGCCGGCCGCTGCTAATTGCCGCGCGCAGGCTTCCCCGATACCGGATGCGCCTCCGGTAACGATTGATGAGCTTCCTTCGAGATTGACTCTTGCCACGGTTGTTTCTCCTTCTTGATAAGTAAGGCTTTAGATATGGTGTTACATCACCAGAGATGTAAAAGCTGTAAACCGTCGCGCATCTTAGCGTTGTTATCCTTCGCTGTCGAAGCTCACGTGCCGTAACGTGCGCTGTCAGCGTTAGTACCTGATTTCGCATCTCACGATTGTTGTCTATAGTTCTTTTGCAACCGCGGTATTCCGTAGATTCCTATGATACGAATAAGAGGCTGAAATCATGTCTAACTCCGCTACGTTCGAAAGTGCGTTTCGCCCCGGACTTTTCGAAAACCAGGTCCACCTGGTGACTGGGGGAGGAACAGGTATTGGTCGTTGTATAGCGCACGAGCTGGCGTCCCTCGGTAGCACCGTGGTCGTCACCGGGCGTACAGAAGAATCACTCGAACAGGTGGTTGGCGAGATTGCCCAGGCTGGCGGAAAGGCTGAGTTTCGGCTGATGAACATTCGCGACCAGGAGATGGTCGATCAGGTGGTCCAGGATGTGGTCGCAACTCACGGGCGGCTGGATGGCCTGGTGAACAATGCGGGTGGCCAGTTCCCCGTCCAGGCAGCGGAGCTTAAGCCCAAGGGCTGGAACGCGGTTATCGACACTAACCTCAATGGCACCTGGTGGGTTACCCAGGCGGCTTACCATCATGCCTTTGCGGAACACGGCGGCGCGATTGTAAATATCGTCGCCGATGTCTGGATGGGGATTCCGGGCATGGTGCACTCAGGTGCTGCGCGGGCAGGTGTAATGAATATGACCATGACCCTGGCTGCCGAGTGGGCAGGCCAGCATGTCAGGGTAAATTCCGTGGCCGCGGGTCCCATTTTATCCAGTGGCCTGGCGACCTATCCTGAGAAGGTTCAAAAACAGTTTCTCAACGAGGTCCAGGTGACCCCGGCATCCCGATTGGGTACCGAAAGTGAAATTTCTGCGGCGGTGGTCTTTCTGCTGTCGCCCGCCGCCGGCTTTGTCAGCGGAGAAAATATGAAAGTGGACGGTGCATCGCCCATGTTCAAAAATCCGATGGTTCCCATCGGCCATCATGAGGGCACACCCAAGTGGGACGGGTTTCACCTGCGAACGAAGCTCGGCGGATTATTTGCCGAGGATGACTCATCTTCTTCTTGATGTTTACTCTTGTACCGCTGATTTCGGGTGTTTGAGGAGGAGATAGTGGCAAATAACAGGACGGTCGTTTCAATTGTCACTCATCGATGGGAAGGCTGGCTGCGCGCCAGCTCCGGGCTCTTCCTCGCGACATTACTCGCGGCCTGCGCTGCCTTACCCACAGATTTTGAGCGTGTTCCGTCCTACGTAATCGAAGACGTCGCCGAGACTCGGCTCAACACACGCTTGCAACCGCTGCTGAAAAGCAATCCCGCGTTGTCCGGATTCTACCTGCTCAGCGAAGGGGAAGAGGCCTTCGCAATGCGCCTGGCGCTGATAGAAACTGCAGAAAAATCCATCGACCTGCAGTATTACATCTGGCACGACGACCTGACCGGGGGCGTAATTTACAATCGCCTTCTGGCGGCGGCCGACCGGGGTGTGCGCGTGCGCGTGTTGCTTGATGACCTGGACACGGCGGGTAAGAGCGATTTGCTCAATCTGGCGGACCGGCACCCCAACCTGGAAATTCGTTTGTTTAATCCCTTTACTGATCGGGAATCACGCGGTGGCGATTTCCTGACCGATACCCGACGCATTAATCACCGTATGCACAACAAGACACTCACCGCCGATAACGTTGCGACCATCTACGGCGGCCGCAATATTGGTGACGAGTATTTCAGTGCTACCACGGGCGTTGCCTTTGGCGACCTGGATGCACTGGCGATAGGGCCCATTGCGAGTGAGGTGTCGTCACAGTTTGACCTGTACTGGAACAGCGACATGGTGTACCCACTGTCGGCCTTCCAAGGCACACTGGTTTCCAACGAGGATTACCTGGCCTTTCGGCAGCGGTCCGATGCCGGCCTTGAGGTCGCGGAGCAGAGCGAGTACGCCAACGTCATCCGGAACCTCGAACTGGCGCAGCTTGAGAGTATTGCTGATCTGGAGTTTGTCTGGTCTGACTGGCTGTTGGCCTATGACCAACCCGACAAGATCAATCATAAGAAGGTATCTGAAGATACGCATCTGGCACCTAAACTGCGGCAGGGAGTGGATAACACCCAACAGGAACTCATTATTGTCTCGCCGTATTTTGTGCCCGGCGAGAAGTTTACCCAGTATCTCGTGGATCGGGTGGCAGGCGGTCTGCGTGTGCGCATTCTCACTAACTCGCTGGAAGCCAATGATGTCCCCATGGTGCACGCGGGTTATATGCGCTATCGCAGAGATCTGGTGGCCGGGGGCGTAGAGCTCTACGAGTATCGCGTGGTCGCCAATGAAGAGTACCGCCGGGAGCGGGGCGATCACAAACGCATTGGTGCATCGGGCGCGAGCTTGCACGCCAAATTTTTTGGCTTTGATCAGCAGTACCTGTTTATCGGTTCCTTCAATCTCGATGCGCGCTCAGCGGTGATTAATACCGAACTGGGCGCCTACTTTCGCAGCCCCGATCAAGCCATGCTTCTCTCGCAGCGATTTGACGAGGATATCCTCAAAATGGCTTACAAGATCGAGCTGGAAGAGGGGGGCAAGCTGGCGTGGGTAAGCCTGGACGACGAGGGAAATATGCAACGCCAGTACAAGGAACCGGACACCACCGCCTGGAAGCGTTTTACTACCCGGGTACTTTCGCTGATTGTGCCCGAATCACAGCTCTAGTAACCGTCTGGCAGGTTCGACGCTGCGATCATTCAGTACTACGGGTATCAGGTGTGTGCTGACGATCGAGTTAGCGGCCTGCGAACTGCTGACGGAAGTTGTCCCGATAGCGCCTCGACATGCTAAGTTGCTTCCCTGACTTTAAAGCGACAGTGCAGTCGCCACTTTCCAGTGGCGTAATCGATTCGACATAATTGAGGTTGATGCCGCGTGAGCGGTGAATCCGTGCGAAGCCCCGCTCGGTCAGTGCGTCCAGTAAGCGGGACATGGTGGATCGCAGCGGGTACACCTTTTCCCCCACGTGCAGGTTAACGTAGTTTCCCGCGGCCTCCAGCCATTCTACGTCATCGGCGTTAACCACGAATTCTTTCCCCAGCTTCCTTACCAGGAACCGCTCCGGGACTTGTTCACCCGCGGCCTCTTCGCCATCTGCTACCGGCACTGCCTCGCCGCGCAGACGACTGAGGATAAATCGGTAGCTGTAACACCCGGCGATGGTCAGGCAGTAAACCCAGGCGTCCTTACGGTATTCGTAAACAAAGCTCTCCAGGAAATCCTCGCTATAGACGTAGTCGACCCCCTGCAGTGAGAACACCAAATTGCGCAACATCACAAACAAGACAATGTGTGACACAGAAAAGCCAATGGAAAAGAAAAAGTGCGCGGCGAGTCTGCGCCCTGGCATTTTCCACTGCAGGGGAAACCGTTTTAGCAGCCAGAGAATTACGGGGAACAGGAGTACGAAAGACAGGGCGCTACTGTACTCGGTAACAAATGGGTGCCACCAGACCAGGGTGGTACCGCTGCGTTTTGCTTCCATCAGGATGGAGGTGGCATTGATGCTGTTATTGATCAGCATCAGGGTGGTCACCAGCAGGGCAACATAGAACGGTTCGTACTTCAGATAGTGGTTTAGCGTCATCGTGTACGCATTATGGAATTATCTGGTCGACGCTACAAACCCGCTCGCTTTCGTTCGTCCCGGTATTCCGCCGCTTGTCACAAAAAATAATTAAAACAGTCACTTATCTATATTAGTTAAAGTCGTATGGGGCAATGATGTGCCGTCAATACAGGAGATGGAACATGTACTCGAAAGCGCTCAATCCCCAGGCCACCACCATCCAGTCCCGAGCCACCGGCCACCCCGTCAGCTCCGCTGGGATCGCCGAATGCAACCGCCGTTACGATCTCGACTGGCTGCGGGTACTCGCGTTCGGCCTGCTCATCCTCTACCACTGCGGCATGTTTTATGTGGCGGATTGGGGCTGGCACATCAAGACGGCGGAACCCAGTGCTTTCCTCCAGAACTTGATGCTGCTGACCAACCCATGGCGTATGTCGTTGCTATTCCTGGTGTCTGGGGCTGCACTGTATTTTGCCTGCGGTAAAATCAACAGTGGTGCATTGGTTAAACTAAGGAGCTCGCGTTTACTCATACCGCTGCTGTTCGGGATGGCGGTCATTGTGCCACCCCAGTTGTATGTTGAGTTGCGCACCGGAGCTGGGGCACAGTTTGGTTACGCCGAATTCTATCGCCTGTATCTTGACGCGGGTACGACAGCTTACCCCGACTACCAACACAGCCCGCTGGGGCTGTGGACCTGGAATCATCTCTGGTTTTTGGCTTACCTCTGGGTATACACGTTGGTTTTTGTTTTGCTAAAGCCAATACTCGATGTGGCCGCTTTGAGGTTGCAGGAGGCGCCGATCGGCATGATTCACTGGATGCTGTGGCCTGTAATGATGCTCCTGGTTTTTCGCATGAGCTTAGCCGACACATTTCCACCCACTAATGCGTTGTTCGACGATTGGTACAACCACGCGCGTTACCTGAGTTTGCTTCTGGGAGGTTATTTGTTGGCTGATTGCCGTTCATTCTGGCGCGGAGTAAACGCCTATCGTTGGCAGTTAGTGCTGGCCGCAGTTATCACCTACAGCCTGCTACTGACTATTTTCCATGGCCACTTCCAGCATGTATTTGCTGGCCTGAATACGCCGACGTTAGAAGTGCTGGTGAGGTTGACCGTATCAGCAAATCAGTGGCTGTGGTTGCTGGCATTGCTGGGGCTGGCGAATCACTACCTGACCGCCAGCAACCGTTTTTTGCGCTACATGAACAGCGCTATTTTGCCTTGGTATATGCTGCATCAAACGCTGATCGTGTTATTGGCGTTTGGGTTGTCGTCACTGCAATTACCGCAGGGGATAGAAGCTCTTTTGCTGATTATTGGCACGGTCATTGGATGTGCGCTGGGCTATGAGTTGATACGCCCATTCAAGCTGGGCAAGCTGCTGTTCGGACTGAAGTCTTCTGGCGCTGTCAAACCGTCGCACTCGCCATCGACTCTGGTGCTGCGCTAACGCCTGTTCCAGCTATGGGTTGTTATCCACGGTGATTACTTTCAGCGTATCTCCAACGGCTATCGTCCCGCTCCCTAAGATACGTGCACACAATCCGCCGTGGCCGATCATTGCGGCAACGCCGCCCTTACCTAGTGCACTTTCCATTCGAGAGCAGGGGTGGCACAGGGCGGTGGCCTCAAACACTGCCTCTCCGATCTGAAAGCGCTGTCGGCGCAGGGCATTCAGATTCATACCGCTGATTACCAGGTTGCGACGCAGTAGTCCGGGGTCAATGTCTTTGCGACCCAGAAAATGGGCGATCTGACCAATGAATTCGCTGGAGATGAGTGTAACCTGGCGCGCGGATCCCGGGGTCTTGGTCATCCTGTGATCGCCTTCCAAACCTTGTCCAGCAACGGCATTCACCGCTGTTAACGGCTCGACCTCACCTTTACGCACGGTGCGCACGCCTATCCACTCCAGTTGCCCAGGCGGGATATCTTTCGCGTACCTGTCCAGTGGGTTGGACCGTTTCTTCCCCGTAGATCCTTTATCCAGATTCACAGTTTGGCCTCAAAGTAGCTTCGTCTCGATACGGTAGGAGCGCGTCGGTCAGCCTGTCAAAACCCTTGTATTTGGCTAACGGGGCAGGAGTGGCATCAACGGCTTCCAGCAGTGCCGGCATAGCGCCTTCAACCTGCAATAATGAATCCAGTGGGTGCAGGTAAACACGAATGGTGAAAGCGATAGCGCTGGTTTTTGGCAGGCGCACCAGGGATTGCCGTTCACTGCGATAGTAAAGTTTGGCGTCCCGCGTTGCTCGCGTACCTTCCCCGGTAAAATGAGCCAGATCGTTATCTGCTTGTAGCGACCAGTTGAACCTGACCACTGGCCGTTCGGCTTTCAGGTGTCTGAAAAAACGGTCGATACTGGGCGTTAATGTTTGGTGGAAGCCGGGAATGGGATTGTGAATCTCCCGCATTGGCCGGCCGAACTTGTCGTCCAGATTCCAGTGGCTCGGACTGCACAGACTGGCAGCGGTCAGGCAGTACTCTTCGCCCCGCTGTTCCATGATTACCAGGTCATCGGCGATCCACAGGGATGCCTGCCAAAGCGTTTCTATATCCAGGGGTTTACGCGGTTGCCGATCTGCCTCCAATGGATCATGGCGCCCTGCATGATGCTCTTGTAAATGCTTATCCAGCAGCCGGTACAGTTCCTTTTGAGCAGGTACGGATTCGATTTCGGCGCGGTATACGCGATCACCATGGCGCAGGCGCATGGCCTCCTTGTGCGCCAGGTAATGGGGCAGGTCATCGTCGAACTCAATCCATTGCGCCGGCTGCGCGGGGTTGAGACCCATGCGCAGTATGCCGGGATCATTGAGATGCGGCAGGTAGCGGGGAGACTGGTTACTGTAGATCACAGTGAGTGCCGCATTATGCGTAATGTCGGCGAATCATTCCGCGATTTCTACGGGGGATTCCGGGTCGCCCGCCGAGGGAGTCTCTGCCGATGGACCCAGATGCCGAGCAATGGCCCGCAGGACCACAATATACTCTTCCATATTAACCTGGAAGTTGGGGTCAACGCCCGTACGCGCAATGACGATGCCGCGTTTTTCATCCACCCAGATGTGCTGTCCCCAAACACCCGAGGCAAAGTACTCGCGGTCGTAGTCCTTGGGCACCCACCACTGGTACTGGTAACCGCGAATCTGGCGAACCTGGTCTGGTTCCAGGTGCGGGCTGTCGGGGTCGGTCGCCTCGTTGATCCATTCCTGGGACAGCAACTGCTTGCCATTCCAGTTGCCACCAAGACGGTACAGCTCGCCGAACTTGGCGTAATCCCGCAAGGTTGCATTAAGGCAGCAAAAGGTAGCAGCTGCTCGTTCGTCGCTGCCATCGAGCAGCCAGTTGGCGTCCGATTCCATACCCAGGGGTTGCCACAGCCTTTCCTCTATGATCTTGGCAAAGGGTTGGCCATATACCTTCTCCACCAGCCAGCCCAGCATCTGGGTGTCGCTGGAACGGTATTCCCAGCGTGTGCCCGCGGGCTCCTTCCGGGGGTAATCACCTATCAGTGGGTTGAGGGGCATGCCCAGTAGCCAGGTGGCCCGGGTCACCCACTGTATGTCGGAGGAGGCCAGGGCAGTATTGCCGCCGGATTTGCCATAGGATTCTTCGAAGTCGATCCCCGAGGACATTTGCAGGGCATCTTTGATGCGCGTCTCTCCGTACGCTTTACCCCGTAATTCCGGGATGTATTGTCCGAGGGTGTCTTCAACACTGCTGATCTTGCCGTCGTCCAGGGCCATGCCAACCATTGTTGACACGTAGCTCTTGGCGACCGACCAGCTGGTATGCAGGCTCTGGGGTGTCTCACCCAGGCGGTACTGCTCGTGAATGATAACGCCGTCGCGCGCTACCAGCAGGCCAGTGACGACTGTCCGTTCCAGATAGTCTTCCAGCGTGCGCTCTTCACCCCTGAAGTCATAGGTCAGTGATAAGGGTTGTGAACGATTTGGCCATGCCAGCGGCTTGTCGCCTCTGCGAATAAGCTGGGAAGGATACAGCTTGTCCATATTGCGAAAGTTTTCGATTCGTTCACCGGCCACAAAGGTGCGGTTCATAGCCGCAGGACTGAACTCTGCCCACGGTTGGTAGTAGGCGAGTAACCCCGCTGCAATCAGCAACAACAGGCCGAATAAACTGTATTTGAGCAGACTTTTCACTGATCGCTCCTATTTTTGGGCTTTCGACAGGCAGTTAAGGTGGTTATTTTCAGGGCGTAAACCCAATACAGCTGCTATTTTGATGGGTAAGTTAACAGAAGGAGCAGGAAGATGGAGCAGGCCTTACAGATTTTTTCCGAGTACGCCATGGCGTTTGAAGAGACCTACATAGACGACGACTGGTCACGCTTGCGCAAGTACTTCTCAGACGATGCCAGCTATGAGGTGCGTGGCGGCCCGCTGGCGTGCGAGATCCACGGTGTTGACGCCATTCTAGCGGGGCTGAAGAAGTCCGTGGATGGGCTGGATCGTCAGTGCGACGACCGGAAGGTGGAATTGACGGGTGCACCGGCACGGCAGGAGGATGGCGACTGGGCCGTTGATTGGTATGCCAGCTATACCCGTGGTGATTCTCCGCGCGGAGGGTTTGCCGGCCGGTCCGTGTTCAGGGTGGCTGACGGGGTGATCGTTATGCTCAGAGATGAGTATACCGATAGCGCAATGGAGAAGTTTATGCCCTGGGCTGCCGAGTACGGCGCAGATCTCGATGGGTCCTATGTTTAGATCCTTTGCCTGAACCTTCGCCGATCGATAGCGAGAAGCGTTGTCTGATTATTGGAGGAATGTTATGGATCCAAGAGTAGTGTCGCGTTCAAAGTGGTTGGCTCAGCGGGTGGAATTGCTGGAGAAAGAGAAAGCGTTCACCCGCAACTACGACGCGTTGGTTGCGCAGCGCCAGTCCCTCCCTTGGGTACTGGTGGAAAAAGACTATGTGTTTGACACTGAGCGGGGAGAGGAATCGCTGGCTGCGCTGTTTAACGGTTGCGACCAGTTGCTGGTCTATCATTTTATGTTCGGGCTCGATTGGGAGCAAGGTTGCCCCAGTTGTTCTTTCTGGGCAGACACCTATAACGGCGTAGGTCCGCATTTGCGGGCCAGAAATACGGCGCTGGTGGCAGTGTCCAATGCACCGTTAGCAAGGTTACTCGAGTACCGCACTCGCATGGGCTGGGATTTTGATTGGGTATCAGCTGGCAGAAACTCCTTCAGTACGGATTTCGCGGTTACCTTTGTGGAGGGTGATCAATCCGACAACCAACGCGGCTATAACTACAGTAACGCCTACCGTGAGGGGGAGCACCCGGGTATCAGCGTCTTTCACCGCCTGGGGGACGGCGGTGTCGCCCACAGCTATTCCTGCTTCGGTAGAGGCCTGGAGGCCGCCAATGGGGCTTATCACATGTTGGATATGACGCCTCGCGGAAGGGACGAGGCAGGTTTACCCTTCCCCATGCAGTGGGTCAGGCGGCGCGACGAGTACTGAATACACCGCCGCACCGAACCGGTTTGTCCCGGTGGCGCTTTCCGTATTTAGCGGGTGATAAGCTCTAGAGCGGCACTTCCATCACCACCCGAAAGCCCAGGTCCGGGTTGCGGGAGGCGCGCAGGGCCGAGGCACGACTGCCAGAGCGAATGGAGAACGCGTCGGAATTTGCAGAACCACCGCGCAGTTCGCGTAGGTCACAATTGCCAAACAGCGTCGGCATGCCGTTGTCCGGCGGTGCCGCGGCAGCATCAATGCAATCCTTGGTCCACTCCCAGACATTGCCGTGCATGTCATGCAGACCCCAGGGGTTGGCCGGGAATGAGCCGACCGGTGCGACGCTGCCGTTAAAGTCAGTATTGCAGTTCATGCAGTTGGCGTTGTTGTCGCCGGCCTCGGCACCCCAGCTATACATGGTGGTGGTGCCAGCCCTGGCAGCGTATTCCCACTCGGTGGAACTGGGGAGTCGGTAGTAGTGGCCGGATTCTCGGCTGAGCCAACTCACATAAGCCTCGGCCTCGTCAAAGCTCAATCCCGAGACGGGCAGGTTGTCATCGCCGTCGGCAAATTTGTCCTGCAAGCCCGAGCGATTTGAAGCCAGAAACTGGCGGTACTGGGCGTTGGTGATTTCGGTGGTGCTGAAGGCGATGGAGTAATCGATCGTGATACGCGCCTGTTCATTGTTCTCTGAGCGGCTGCCACCCATGATGAAGTTGCCCGCGGGAATTACCATCATGGTGGGCCCATTGCCGCCGGAGCGCAGGGGGTCGTTGAAGGTGTCCCCGGTGCCAAACTCGGCCACCGCCGTCAGCGGCGTCAATGACATCACGAGAGAGAATTTCAGTGCGGCGTATCGCATGGTGTGGCCCCCGGTAGAAAAGAAAAGTGCTTCATCTCAAGATAGACCAATTTCAGCGCTTTGCATGGTGGGGAGCGCCTGGCAGCATCCTGTCCCATCAGCCCTGATGACATCGGTCGAGCGCTTGTGGAGGCGCGCGTGTTTTCTTGCGTAAGTATCTCGCTGCTTACTGATTCGACGGTGCCTTTCCACTGCTGCAACAGGTCTGTCGTGCACCCGCATCCTCTAGACTCAAGAAAGCTATAAAGCTATAAATAACAATAATATATGTTCACAATATGAAGTAGATTATAGTAATTTGGAGAGCCTCATACCCGGTGACGTGAGAGACCGCTACTAGCGGACTGTCGCTACTGGTTCCTCGAATAGTGGGGCTCGGCAAGTCATTCGCACAGGGCTGCGCTGAACTGTTAGTCTAGCGCGCAGTCTATAGCTGCCTAATTGCATACACGTCCGAGTTGGAGAACGCGGAATTTTATGAATACAAAAAAGATCGTAGTGCTGGCACTGGTATTGGTTTTCATTGGTGCCTTCTTCGCATTGGACCTCGGGCAATATTTCAGCCTCGAATACCTGAAGGCCAACCAGGCACGCTTTGACGCATTCTATGCCGAGAACCCTGGGTTGACTCTGCTGACGTTCTTCCTGGTCTATGTTGCCGTTACCGGCTTGTCCCTGCCGGGTGCGGCAATTATGACCATGGCCGCGGGCGCGCTGTTCGGGCTGCTAACCGGGCTGATACTGGTGTCATTCGCGAGCAGCATCGGGGCGACGCTGGCGTTCCTGTTCTCTCGCTTCCTCCTGCGCGATACGATCCAGCAGCGCTTTTCCAGGCAGCTGGCGGCGATCAACCAGGGCATTGAGAAGGACGGCGCTTTTTATCTGTTCACATTGCGGCTGGTGCCAGCCTTCCCATTCTTCGTGATCAACCTGGTTATGGGGCTCACGCCAATCAAGACGGTCACTTTCTATTGGGTCAGTCAGGTGGGCATGCTCGCGGGTACCGTGGTGTTCGTTAATGCCGGCACCCAGTTAGGTCAGTTGGAGTCCCTGTCGGGGATTTTGTCACCGGGAATCATTGCCTCGTTCACCTTGCTCGGCGTGTTTCCACTCATTGCCAAGGCGATCATTGCTCGCCTGGCAGCACGTAAAGTGTACCGCAACTATTCGAAACCCAAGTCCTTCGATACCAACATGGTGGTGATCGGAGCCGGGGCAGGGGGCCTGGTAAGCGCCTATATCGCCGCTGCTGTGAAAGCCAGGGTGACGTTGATCGAGAAACACCAGATGGGAGGCGATTGCCTGAACACCGGTTGCGTTCCCTCCAAGGCGCTGATTCGCTCGGCCAAATTTATGTCTCATATCACCCGCGCTAACGAGTTTGGCATTGCGGAAGCGTCCGCCCGGGCGGAGTTTTCCCAGGTGATGGCACGGGTGAAAGAGGTTATCGCTAAAATCGAGCCCCATGATTCGGTGGAGCGCTACACCGACCTTGGAGTGGATGTGGAGATCGGCGAGGCGAAGGTGCTGTCGCCCTACGAGGTGGCTGTCAACGGCCGCACGATTACCACCCGCAATATCGTCATCGCCAGCGGTGGGCGGCCCTTTATTCCACCGATACCCGGTCTTGAGGAAAGCGGCTACCTGACCTCCGATACTATCTGGGACATGGAAACACTGCCGCAACGCCTGGTGGTCTTGGGGGGCGGGCCCATCGGCTGCGAACTCACCCAGAGCTTTGCACGCCTGGGCAGCCAGGTGGTGCAGGTGGAAATGCTGCCGCGCATTATGATCAAGGAGGATGAAGAGATTTCCGAAATGGTGAAGGCACGGCTACTCAATGAGGGAGTGGATGTGCGCACCGACACCAAGGCTGTCGAGGTTGTGGTGGAAGGCGGTGAGAAATTCCTGGTATGCGAGACTGGCGATGAGAGCAGTCGGATTCCCTTCGACGAGATCCTGGTTGCCGTGGGGCGCAAGGCAAATACCACCGGATTCGGGCTGGAAGAACTGAATATTCCGTTAAACCCCAACGGCACCGTCGCGGTTAACGAATACCTGCAGACCATATACCCCAATATCTATGCCGTCGGCGATGTGGCAGGTCCCTACCAGTTTACCCATGTCGCCTCTCACCAGGCCTGGTACGCCGCGGTTAATTCATTGTTTGGCGCGTTCAAAAAATTCAAGACGGATTACTCGGTGATTCCCTGGGCAACCTTTGTCGAGCCGGAAGTGGCCCGGGTGGGTCTCAACGAGCAGGACGCGCGCGAAGCAGGCGTGGAATATGAAGTGACGCGCTATGGCATTGATGACCTTGACCGCGCCATCGCCGATAGCGAGGCGGAAGGTTTCGTGAAGGTGCTGACCGTACCCGGCAAAGACAAGATTCTGGGTGTGACGATTGTCGGAGAACATGCGGGCGACATTATTGCCGAGTATGTATTGGCAATGCGCCATGGTCTGGGCTTAAACAAAGTACTGGGTACTATCCACATTTACCCAACACTGGCTGAGTCAAACAAGTACGCTGCGGGAGAGTGGAAGCGTGCACATGCTCCAGAAGGATTACTGAACTGGGTGGAAAAGTTTCATACCTGGTTGCGGGCATAGACGTTCCGGTCGACAATAACTCGCGTGATACTGCGCGGGTTATACGGATGTGCGGCTAGTCAACAATCTCTTGTTAATGAGTTACGCGGTTGGCGCGTACCTGTTGGGTACGGGTGGTCTAGTCTTGCTCATTGTTTTTCTGAGCCGGTTAGCGCCCGAGGTTGGCATTGATCAAGGTGAGCCCCGGCCGATTCAGCAGGCCCTGATAATCAATTTGTTACTGATGCTGCTTTGGCTGGCCCAGCACATGGGCATGGCCAGGCCGCCCTTCAAGCAATGGTTAACCCGGTTTGTTCCGCCCGTTCTTGAGCGCAGCACCTATGTCCTGGCCACCGGCCTGACCATCTGCTTGATTGTTGAGCTGTGGAGCCCTATGCCCACGGTTGTGTACGCCGTGGATTCACCACTGACGATGGCGTTTCTACACACAGCATTCTGGTTTGGGTGGCTATATGCCCTCTGTGGCATTTTTTATGACAACTATTTCGAGTTCAATGGACTGGAACAACCTTACCGATATGTTCGGAAACAGGCGTTTAACACGTCTTCGTTTAAAGTCGGCTTTGTTTTCCGCTTGAGCCGCAGGCCGACCTTCTTCGGTATTTTACTTGGATGTTGGGCAACGCCGGTAATGACCGCAGGGCATTTATACTTTGCGGTGCTTATGACCCTGGCGACGTTGCTTGGATGCTACTTTGTCGAGCGTAGCTACCTGGAGCGCTACGGTGAAGATTACGCGCGTGTGCAAGCCGATAAACCATTGCTACTCCCGAATCCACTATTAGCCTTTGGCACGCCGCGCAGCTATCCTGGCGCCGCTGATTCACGGGCGGATTGAAGTTGCCCGACGATTGAGTGAACATGGCAGAATGCATACCAGGGGGTTAACTTCGTGACTGATGTTTTTTACCTGCGCCCGATGGAACCGCCTGCCACTGGCGAACAGGTGCTGGCCATGGCCGGTGAGGCCGGTGGCTGTTTCGATATGCACCAGGTGGACTGGAAGTACAGCTACTTGTCCCCCGAAGGCGATCGCATGCTGTGTTGGTATCGGGCGCCCGATGCTGAATCTGCGCGCAACGCCCTGCGCCAGTTGGGCTCGGACCTGCATGCGGTTTGGCCCGGGACACTGCTGGACGAAATAGAGGCCCATACCGCGGCCAGGCGCACATCCCTGCTTGCCGAGTTTGCCGTCGTCGAGGGGCAGACTGTGGATAAGCTCTACGCGACGCTGGCCGAAAACTTGGGTGAAACTTTGCTCGGTGGGTTCAGTGCCAGCAATGGCAAGCAAGTGGTATGCCTGCTATCCGGTGATGACATCGCAGAGGCATCCGCCGCGCTGAATGCTGCGGCAACCGGTTTGTCCCGGATATGGCCCTGCGAAGTTCTGGAGCCCTGACTTTTCGGGCCCCCGTGGCCCCTTTCCCGCCCTTAAGACCCTAGCCCTGCCGCCCTAAAAAAGTGGCAATATTACAGTTTTGTCCGCATGAAATTGGGTTTTTGCGGTGCTACCCTTTGGCACTAGGCAACAATAACTCATTATAAGGGATACAAGAATGTCTAAATTCACCCAATTGCGTATCACAAAAAATCCGCTGGCACTGGCCTGTGCCGCCGCCTTTATCACCGCACCCGCAGTCGCTCAGGAAGAGTTCACCGGGCTGGAAGAAGTCCTCGTTACCGCGACCAAACGGGTCACCACCCTGCAGGAAGTGGGCATGTCGATCACCGCATTGTCCGAGACCGATCTCGAGAACATGGGTATCGACAGCTACATGGATTTTGCCGTGCGCATTCCCAACCTGGGCACGGCTTTCCAGTCTGACGGACGTTTTGATGCGAACTCACCGTCATTGCGAGGTGTGTTCGGCAGTGGCGACAAGGCGTCGGCCGCGACTACCGGCTTCTATATTGATGATGTGCCCGTTACTTCCGCATTACAGCCTCGGGTAATGGACCTCGAACGTATTGAGGTGCTGCGCGGACCCCAAGGCTCCCTGTACGGCGCGCGTTCCATGGGCGGCACCATTCGTTTGATCACACAGCAGCCTGACCTGGATGAAAGCTACGGCAATATCCACACCTCGGTTTCCGTGGTAGAGGATGGCGACGAGAACTACTCCGTGGACGGAGCTTTCAACGTTCCCCTGGTGCAGGACAAGTTGGCCCTGCGCGTCGCCGGCTACTACGGTTCTGTCTCTGGCGTCTACGACAGGGTGTATGACCCGATATGGACGAACCTGCAAACTGGCGAAGAGTTTACCGGTACCACACCGGCGTTCAGTGACAACGAGAATGTCGATGACGAGGAGTACTGGGGTGGCCAGGCTTTCCTGAAGTGGCAGGTGACTGAAGATTTCTCGATTACGCCCAAGTTTATGTACCAAAAAGTCGAGGCGGACGGGTTGCCTTTCCCTGATATCGACCCAGATAACGAGGAGACCCCACGCTTCTTTGACTCCGAAGAGCCTGGCGAAGACGAGTGGTGGATAGCCAGTGTCGTTTTCGATTGGTCCATCGATGCTGGCGACATCACGTCTACAACTGCTTATTACGAGCGCGATACAGAGGAAGCTGAAGAAGAGCATACCTTCCTCGACTTTATTTATGGCGCTGCAGTGGGCGTGCCTATCACTCCCTTGGAATCGGTTCTGGTCACGACTTCAGAGTATGAAAACCTTTCCCATGAAACGCGGTTCTCCAGCAGCTCAGAAGGGCCAATAAACTACACAGTCGGTATCTTTTATTCTGACAACGAGTTTATCCGGGGTTACCCGCCTGCGTTGCAAGTCGGCGCAAACGATGCGTTGAATGACCTGATTGGTGCGCCCGCCAATATTGTTCCCGGAGACCTGATCTTCATCACTAATCAGCCTGAAGAAGTAGAAGAGCTCGCGATATTCGGTGAGATAACCTGGGACGTTACTGATCGAATCTCTCTCACGGCTGGCGGACGCTGGTACGACACAGAGGTGGAGTTTGAGGCTATATCAGATGGCTTCGCAAACAGTGGTCCGAGCGCCTTTGGCGGAAAACAGAGTGAGAGCGGCTTTAATCCGAAAGTAATGGCAGCAATGGATGTCACCGATGACGTGAACGTTTATGCGAGTGCTGCAAAGGGCTTCCGTATCGGTGGGGTAAATGGACAACTTTCACCGACTCTCTGTGGGGATGAATTGGAAGAGTTTGAAAGACTCGGCATTGATCCTGATAGCCTTCGTACTTATGACTCTGACGACCTGTGGAGTTACGAGTTGGGCATCAAGTCTACGTTGGCAGACAACCGTGTATCGTTGAATGCAG
Source organism: Halieaceae bacterium (assembly GCA_963669435.1). Taxonomy (GTDB): domain Bacteria; phylum Pseudomonadota; class Gammaproteobacteria; order Pseudomonadales; family Halieaceae; genus CALJFL01. The sequence continues at coordinate 4,527,074 of OY770025.1, read as the reverse complement.
CGGTATTCTTTATTGATTGGAGCGACGCGCTGCAGGTGCAGCGACTATCGTGTGGTTTCCAAGTCGACGCCAACGTAGGTGACGTTGAGAATATTGGCTTCGAGGTGGAATTGTCTGCTGCACCTATCGAGGGCCTAACCCTCGACCTGGGTGTTGGATATACCGAGACCGAAATCACGGATGCCGTTGGCTACCCAGGATACATGGAAGGTGATGAATTGCACGGTGTGCCTGACTGGACGGTCACGGCCTCTGCTGAGTACTTCTTCCCCGCCTTCGGCGATTGGGAAGGCCGCGTGCGGGCCGATGGCAACTACTATGGAGACAGCACCAGCTTTAACAACGGTGCGGTTGTAGACCGGGAGAGTTGGGAAGCACTGAACCTGCGTGCAGGTATTCTCAACGAAAGCTGGGATATCACCCTGTTTGCCGATAATGTCACAGATGAGCGCGCCAACCTGGCCGACAACCGTTCTATCGCAGCGGAAATGCCAGGGCGCCCACGGATCGTGACTAACCGTCCTCGCACGTTGGGACTGGAAGCGCGTTACCGTTTCTAAGCTGTTCTGTTAGATACTACAAGGGCGCTAGACGGCGCCCTTTTTCTTTGTGGCGGTGATGAAGGCTTAGTGTCCCATCATGATGTCGCGGGTGGTAGGGCGCGACCAGGCTTCACCTATGAACTTGCCCACGGTGCTGTTAAACAACTCCGGTGAGAGCTCGGGGGTGAAATGTGTTTCGCCAGGGAATATAGCCAGGTGGGCTTTGGGAATATTCTGGTACATCAGCACGGTGTGCTCGTCGCGGATGACGTCGCGGTCGCCGGCCATCACTAATACTGGCGCCTTAATGGTTGACAGTTCTTTCAGGCTCATATTCGGTTGCTCCCGCAACAAGCGCAGGTGCTCAGCCTGTACCTTCCAGTCCTGGCTGGTATCGCCGCTGGCCAGCATTTTATTCACTTCTTCAGTGGTATCGAGAACCCATTGCACGGCCCAACTTTGCACTGCGGATTCATCCGGTTGCAGGTTAGAGCCCATGGTCGCCAGTTTGGCCACTACCTGGGGGTGGTCAACTGCCATCCGCAGGCCGATGTTGCCACCGTCACTCCAGCCGACAATGTTGGCGGGCGCCATGTCCAGGTGCTCAATGAGTGCAGACCAGTCCTTGGACATCTGCACATAAGTCAGGTCCCCTTCACCCAGACCCGATTTGCCGTGCGCGCGGCTGTCCGCTATCAGTACCTTGTAGTCCCCGGAAAAGTAGTCAATCTGTGCTTTCATGTCGGCAATGCTTTGCCCGCTGCCGTGAATAAGCACCATGGGCTTACCCTCGCCGTAAACCTCGTAGTACATCTTGATGCCCCCGGTTTCAAAAAAGCCCCCGGCGCCGGGGTTCTCGCCGTAGTGGGTTTCAGCCATGGTTAGCGTAGGCGCCAGGCAGGCGAAGAAAAGCGTCATGCGGGTGAGGGCGGTACGTAAGAATTTGTTATGCATTGTTATCGCCTCCGAAAAGTGGAAAGGGCAGTCGTTGCCGGTTGCGGCAGTGTGCATCCGCCCACGTATGGAATCAAGCCGGAGTAGGGCAAGATGATAAGCGCGCCCCTAGGTGTCCTGGAGGTATCATTCTGCGCGAATTGTGATAGCGTTACTTCCCGTTAACTCAAGTCGTCGGATAAATCCTGAATGCTCTTAATCAAACCATTACGTACATACGGACTCGCCGTTCTTATGGGACTCGGCCTTGTAGGCTGTGCGCAGAACACAGAAATCACTCACTCCTATGTGGATCCCGTGTTGAAAAAGCTGGACCTGCAGGGAGTTATGGTCGTGGGGGTGGCGCAGAAGTACTCATCGCGACAGCGGTTTGAGGATGATTTCGCCGAGGCTTTACGCCACCACGGTGTCAATGCGGTTGCCAGCTACACGCTGTTGGACAAGCATCGGGCTGATGCGGAAGAGGTTATTGCCGCGGCTAACGCAGCCAATCTCGACACCATTATGGTGACCCGCTATCTCGGCGAAATGTCTGAAGAGGTGTATCACCCCGGCACGATTTACTACGGGGTCACACCGGTGATCGGCTCGGCCTATTACGGGGGATTCCCCGGTTATTACTACCATGCCTACGAGGTCGCCTATCAACAGCCGGTGTGGACCAGTAACGTGACCCACACCCTGGTATCGGACCTGTACGTGGTAGAAACCAAGGGCCATCTCTGGCAGGCCGTGTCGGAAACACTGCAGGCCGGTTCTGCCAAGGGCGTCAGGGACGATGCGATCAAGGGCCTGATTGGCGACCTGAAAGACCAGGGTCTGCTCGACTAGCACTCGGAAGGAACTGCATGACGGGATTTGTAATCACCCAGACACCAGCCGCGATTGTCGCCTGGCCAGTGCGTATATGATGACCCTGGTGACCACCCTGGCAGTGATACTGCTACTACTTTACCTATTTCGCTTGTGGCTGATGAACCTACAACTGCCTGCCCGGGATAGCACCACCTTTGCTGGCGCCCTGTACGAAACACAGGAAACAGTGATCGCGGTGCGCGAGCGCAGTGCGGATGCTCGGCAGACCATAATATGTTTTCCGGGCTTCCTGGAAGATATGCGCTACTTCCAGGCATTGTATGAAGATACCCCGGCGCAACTGATCATCTGCAACAACGCGGGATCGCATTCGCCGTTTTCATTGGCGCAGGTGCAGCCGCTCGATTGGCCTCGTAATCCCTATATGACGGGGACTATTGAGTACGATGGCTTTGTACTCGCACAGGTGGTACAGCATCTTGCCGACGGTGATCAATTGACTCTGCATGGACACTCTCGCGGGGGTGCTGTGGTTCTGGAAGCGGCGCGACAGTTTCCCGAGTTGATGCTATCGAAGGACCGCGAGGTGCGGGCCATCCTGGAAGCTGCGGTCGTTCCCGGGGGTACCGTAGCGGGCGGTCTAAGTGGGCCGATAATGCACAGGGTGGCGTTGTTTTTGATGCCGATGGTGCTATATGCATCGCGTTGGGCCAATACAAGCCTGATTCTACGCCAGCCTGTTATGCGACCCACCAATGCATTAAAGATCGAGCTGTACATGGCGATGTTCTGGACCTTGAAGAACTATCGGACCTGTGTGGCCAGCGCCTACAGTATCTGGCATTGGCAGCAGCTGCATAATGCTGACTTGTTTCAGAATTATCGCTCAGTCGTGGTGTTGCAAGGGGAAAGAGATGACGTGCTCGATAACCAGAGTATGGCTGCCAGCGCCGAGCGCGGCCGGCGTCTGAATCCCGGGGTGCGGATTGTAAAAACGCAGAACACGAACCACATGATCAGCCTGGAACACCCCGAGCTGGTGCGCAGGCACACCTATGCCGCTGGTTAGTTCACAGGTCGGGCTGTAACGCTTTTTCGCTGGGCAGCGAATCAATGCTGCCTTGCCTACCAGCCGCAGCTGCGTCCCTCGTTCTGTTGTGACAACCAGGCGCTGAGCGGCTCAAAGTATTCTGTGATGGCACTGGCGTCCATCTCACGGCTGCCACTGAATGCTTCCAGCGTGTCTTGCCAGGGCTGACTGCGACCCTGGGCTAACATGGAGTCCAGCTTCTGACCGGCGGATTCACTGCCGTAAAAACTGCACTGGTGCAGAGGCCCCGTATGGCCGGCTTCCTGGCAGAGCTCGCGGTAGAACTGGAACTGCAGCACCACTGCAGTGAAGTAACGCGTGTAGGACTCGTTCACGGCCACGTGGATCTTGGCGCCCGGGTCAAAGTAGTCTTCACCGCGTTCACCCGGCGGCGATATACCCTGGTAGCGCTCACGCAGCTGCCACCAGCGCTGGTTGTAGTCGTCTGATGTGATATCCCCGGAAAACACATCCCAGCGCCACTGATCGACCAGGATAGCCCAGGGCAATAGAGCGATGCGGTCGAGGGCACGCTGCATCTGTTCGTTGAGGACGACTTCCTGACTTTGCGTGGCCTCTGCCAGTAGTCCCTTTGACTTTAGGTAGGCGGGGGTCATCGCCAATACCACGGTGTCGCCGATGGCCTCGTGAAAGCCGGGGTTCGCGCCGGCGTGGAACAGGGCGGGCTGTACGCCGCTGGCGCGGTTGTAAAACAGGTGCCCCAACTCGTGGTGAATGATCTTCAGGTCCTGGTAAGTCTGGTCGATACACATGGTCAGGCGCGGATCGGCACCGTTCGCAAGACCCCAGGCCGTGGGATGACATTGCATAGCGCGATCGGCTGCTTGGCTGAAAATCGAGCGTTCCCAGAAGCTGTCCGGCAGGGGAGCAAAGCCCAGTGACAGGTAGAACTGCTCGGACATTTTTACCATGTCCACAGGGGCCATATTGTTCGACCGCAACCTTTCACCCGGGTCAGGACTGGCCGCCTCGGGGTAGGGCGCTACGAGTTCGTACAGGCTTTCCCAGTTCTGCCCCCAGATATTGCCCAACAGGTGGGCGGGAATAGGAGCATCCAGCGGCACCTTCGATGCATCATATTGTGCAGAGAGCTTTGCGCGTACATGACAGTGCAATGCTTCGTAGAGCGGCTCCAGCTGCTGCCAGAGCCGGTTTGTTTCCTGCTCGAAAGATTGTGGGTCCATGTCGTAACGGGAACGCCACAGGCTGCCCTGATCGCTGTAGCCCAGCGCGCGGGCTCCGGCATTACTGAGTTCTACCATACGCGTGTAGGCCGGGCGCATGGGGGCGCTGGCCTGATGCCAGGCCCGCCAGTATTGCAACGCGTCGTCGTGGTCTCGTGTTGCAGCGAGGGCGTACTGTAAATCGCCGCCGTCCATGCAAGGCTTGCCCTGCCCAGCGGGGCAGTACTGTACCTCCGCCAGGCGTCTTTCCAGGTCAGCGAGAATAGCGCTTAACTCCCGCTGGGCATTGGGATCTGCGGGCAGTGGTTGTTCCACGTCGAGTTTCAGCAGTTCCAGGGCCCTGCGGGTGTCGGCAGGTAAGTCTTGCCCACCGAAGGTGAGAGAGTCCGCAACACGTTGCACGAGCCAGTCGCTTTGTCGAGCACTGGCTTGTGCCAGGATCATACCTCGCTCATCGTTCATGTCAGTGGCCCACACAAAGGCCGCAGCGGCGGTTTTTGCTTCCAGTCCGGACAGTTCACGGTTGGTGTCGGCAATGAATTCTACTGCCTGTGCAGTCGCGGACTCCTGGACGGCCGGGTCTTGGCTGTTCTCGGTACAGCCGATTAGCAGTAAAGAGATCGCGATAGTGGGTATCAGTAGATTCACGTGATGGTTATTCCGGCCAGGCTTCCCTGGGCAGTATCAATTCTGCGGGCATCGAGCACAAGTACGCGCTCCATCACAATGACTGTCTTGTCGAGACCTGTTTTCGCAAAGAGCCGTGCAGATTCTGGATATTGAACTATAGTTTTGATTCCTTCGCAGGCATTGGTGCCTGTGGAAAGCGGTATTTACTCATCACGGATAGAGGCAAAAATAATGAAAAATCTACTTATAGCAGTTCTGCTGTTGTGCCCATTAACGGTTGCTGCCGATGACTACGCTTATGATGGTGGTAGTTATTGGACGGTGACCGGCGTGGACACTGAGCCCGGTCGCTTTGACGACTACCTGTCAGATCTGAGCAAAGTGTGGCGCAAGTCGCTGCAGATGATGATGGACGATGGCAAGGTGCTGAGCTACAAGGTGTTCGCCAATGTGAACAACCGCGCAGACGAACCTGACCTGTGGTTGATGGTGGAGTGGAAATCTGCAGGCGAAATGCTCGATACCCCTCGGGACTACTTTGACGAGAACTCCAAGAAGATATTCGGTTCTATGGAAAAGGGTAAGAAAGCCAATGACGAGCGCGGCAAGATTCGCACCATTGGCAGCAACTCCTTGCTCCGCGAGTTGAACTTCAAATAGCATCGTTGTTTCTGGAGACAATGAACCGGGCCCAGGCCCGGTTTTTTTGTATTGGTGATAACCGAGGTACCCGAAAGTTACCTGTTGTCGGCCGGCATGCGATGAACTGAGCCAAAACTGCGTTAAAGTGCCGTTGACCCTGCACAACTGACCCTATAATAGCCCGATGCAAGTTTATCGAATGTTAGAAGACAAGCGGTACCTGTTCTGGGCCCTGCAGTTGGCGGGGTGGGGCAGCTGGGCGCTCACTTTTTATTTTGGCATGTTGGTGTGGGAGCGCCCCTCCAACCTGTACATTATCTACCTGCCAATAATCAGTACCATCGGCATACTCATTACCCTGGTACTGCGTGCCTTGTACCGGGCGGTGTGGAATCGCGACATTCTGGTGCGCGCAATGGCCATCCTGGTCGGCTGCTACATTGGCGGTGCCCTGTGGATGTCCAGCCGTGTGCTCATATTCGAGCACCTGTTCCTCAAACCTTCCCGGGCCGGTAAGGATTTTTGGGCGCATTTCGATGGCACCAGCCGCGCCTTCATGATCATGATCGTGTGGAGCGTGCTGTATTTTGGCATCAAGTTCTACATGATGGCCCAGGAAGAGATGCAGCGGCGCCTGAAAGCCTCGGCGATGGCCCATGAAGCACAGCTGAAGATGCTGCATTACCAGCTCAACCCGCATTTCCTGTTCAATACCCTGAACGCGATTTCCACCCTGATCCTTGACAAGAACACCACCCTGGCTAACAGCATGGTCACCCGGCTGAGCCGTTTCCTGCGCTACTCACTCGACAACGATCCCATGCTCAAGGTCACCGTGGCAGACGAGGTGGAGGCCCTTAAACTGTACCTGGATATCGAGAAGGTACGGTTTGATGAACGTTTGCGACTAATCTTTGACATCGATCCGGCATCAAAATCTGCGCTGATGCCGAGCCTGTTATTGCAGCCGCTGGTGGAAAACTCGATTAAATACGCCATATCCCAGTCCATTAATGGCGGTACCATCGCGGTCACCGCCGCAGTCTCCGGCGGTGATTTACTGCTATCGGTGGCAGACGACGGGCCGGGCCTGGATCTGCGCAATGGCAGGTTGCCTAAAGGCGGCGGCGTGGGGCTGGCCAATTGTCGAGAGCGCCTCAAGGAAATATACGCCGAGCAGCAGAGTTTTCGTCTCAGTACCACCGATCCGCACGGTCTGACTGTTACTATACGCATACCCATGGAAGAGGAGCTTCCGACAACGTGACACCCCTGCGTGCGATTGTGGTCGATGACGAAAGCCTGGCCCGCCGCGGCCTGGCCCTGCGACTGGCGGAGATGCCCAGCATTGACGTCATCGAGCAGTGCAGTAACGGCGAAGAAGCGGTCAAGGCGATCGTTGCCCTGAACCCGGACCTGGTATTCCTGGATATCCAGATGCCGGGTATGGACGGCTTTGATGTGGTCTGCGAGCTACAGGCCGACGCCATGCCGCTGATAGTGTTTGTGACGGCGTTTGATCAGTACGCGATTGACGCCTTTAAGGTGCACGCTGTCGATTACGTACTTAAGCCTATCGACGACGAGAGGCTCGCGCAGGCCGTGGAGCGCGCTGTAACCCGCCATACCCTGGAGGCGGGTGGTGCCTCCAAGGAACAGCTGATGGCCGTGGTGCAGGGCAGGAACGGTTCTGGTGCGACCATGGAGGAGGTCGCTGCTGAGGGGCAGGTTGATAGCTGGCCCGAACGCCTGACAATCAAAGACGGCAACGAATTCCAGTTCATCAGGATTGCGGATATCCAGTGGATCGATGCAGCTGGTGACTACATGTGTGTGCATGCCGCGGGCAAGACACACATCATGCGCACAACCATGAAAAAACTGGAGGCCAACCTCAACCCCGAGGTTTTCATACGCGTGCACCGCTCCAGCATCGTTAACGTGAACAGTATTCTGAGCGCAGTAACGCACACCAATGGTGAATATATCCTCAGCCTCGACGGCGGCACACAGTTAAAAGTAAGCCGCAGCTACCGCGACAAGATCAAAGAATTGCTCGGATCCTGAGCCTTAAGGCTGGCTTGCGATAAACGGTTTATCGCGGCCTGAACTCACTTCATCGACGACTTCCTGCAACTGACCGAAACGCTGTTTTCGTACCCACAAAATCCCCCTACATTGTGTCTCAAGGCCGGCGCACATCACGAAGCAAAAGGCTGAACGCGACGCCAACTGATTAATCGTCGCATTACATTAGGTAGGGAGAACACACCATGAAAACTTCAGTAGCAACCAGCGTATTGTCTGCAGCCTCACTCAGCCTGGCTCTTGGTTTTGCCGGTAACGCAGCCGCAGATGCCTTTGACGAAACCATCGTTCATGCACCGGGCCTGGGTGTGAAGTCGGTGACAATTCAGTACGACGCCACTGACCTGGCGACCGAGGAAGGCGTGATCGAACTGCACAGCCAGATCAAGCGCGCTGCCAGACACATCTGCGGCCCCACCAGCTTGCACCGCGCAGGCAGCCTCAACATGGCAACGCGTAATCGCGAATGTTCTGAAGAGGCAATCCAGGTAGCCGTCAGCCAGGTTGGCTCCAATCAACTGGCAGCGTTGATCAAGTAGCCCGGTCGACTCCAGCTCCAGAACTTCTGTTTCCGATGGCGGAAGTTCCTCAGGCCACTGCCCCTGGACGGTCAGTGGCCTGACCCTTTAAGGCCTGACCTTTTAAGGAATTGCCGCAGTCGATAGAGTTGCCTTACCGCAGTACGGTATCGCTGAGAAAATTAAACAGCGCGTACTCTGTCTCATAAATTGAATCCACTTGCTGATACACGCTGTCCCATAGCTCTGCATCATCTAATGCAGTTTGCAAAGCTTGCAGGGCAGGAGAGAGTCCGTTCCACTGGGCCGCCGCCTTGTCAGCAAGAGCCACAGTATCCTGGGTAACCAGGTCTGGCCGTTGCTGTAGTGACCAATGCATAAAGTCCGCAAAGTGGTTGCGAAAAAAGCCGCCCCCGGTACCAAACTTGATAATGGCATTGTCCAGGTATTGCACGTGTGCACTCGCGTCGTCCAGTTCGGGCCAGCTGCGCAGGGCCTGCATACACGCGCTCATGCCTTTCATACCCGTTGCCATCGTGCCGTTGCCCTGGTTCATCGGTGCCATTCCCGCCTCCTGTGAACGGTCTATACCCAGCATACGTTCCACGGTAATGCGCAGCGCCAGGCCGCAGGCGGTGGGCAGGTCATTGCGCTGGGCGCCACTGCTAAATTTACCCCACAGGTTAAAGGTAGTAAGTGGATTCTCGGGATTGCGGCTCTGGGCCAGTGCGCTCAGGCTGCAGGTTTCCGGGTAATCGTTGATACGATCGGCGATGTAAGCTTCGCCTTTATCCTCGTCATAGCCCAACAGAATGAAGCGATGAGCGGGAAAATGTACTTTGAATTCGCGGTAATCCAGGTAATAGATGTCTCCCGATAACATCGTGGGGCGCCCGGCTTGTACCTCGTCGCGGACCTCCTGCCACGCCAGGTCATTATCCATCTGCACCTGCTCTGTGTAATCCAGCCCCAGGGTGCGAGCCAGGTCGGCCTCCATGGATCCACCGCGACCAAAAAACATGTACGGCGGATTGGCACCATCGAACTCGAAGTACACGGTGTCCAGGCCCGCCCCGAGTCCAAATACCACGCCCTCGGGTAGATCTAGGTCACAATAATGATAAATCAGGTTGCGCATGGCCCCGCTGCCACAGTGTCCGGCGGGCTCTATGCGAAAATTGTCAATCATGGCGGCAGTCATGGAACGGTTCCTTATATTTGCCCATCGCACGGCACTACAAAGGTGCATTGTAATTCGCAAGCGCGGCCTTGGGAAAACCGGTTAGCACATAAGATTTTGAAATTTCCAGTGGTACTAGTTCACTTCAAGTTAACATTGCACACATTGATTTTTGCGCCATAATGGCGCGTATAAGACCTACAAGCAATATCAAGCACTACAGAGGTGTCACCATGTCTCGAATCGCACAGTTTCCCAAGTCCAGAATTACCCAGGCACTCGGTGCCATTGCCCTGTCTGTAACTGCGGGCCAGCTCGCTGCACAGGTCATGCTAGAGGAAGTGATTGTGACTGCTCAGAAACGTGAGCAAAGTCTCCAGGATGTGCCGATCTCCGTTTCTGCCTACAGCGGGGCGCAATTGCAGGAGTCTGGTATCAAGGATGTGTTCGATCTGCAAACGAATGCTCCAGGCCTGGTTGTTGATCAAAACCAGAGCGCTACAACCTCTAATTTCTCGGTCCGTGGTATCGGTACTGGCGGCAACAACTTTGGCCAGGAATCGTCCGTGGGTCTGTATGTCGACGGGATCTACCGATCACGGCAGAGTTCAATGATCAACCAGCTTGTGGATATCGCGTCGGTGGAAGTGCTGCGCGGACCTCAAGGCACGCTATTCGGACGTAATACTCTCTCTGGTGCCGTGCAGTTCCTTACTGTGAAGCCGGACCATGAGGGGACGGCATTTCTTGAAGCAACAGCCGGGAACTACGATCTCGTGAACCTTAGCGGTGCGGGCTCATTCAGCGTTATTGAAGATGTGCTCGCGGTTAGGGTGACCGGTTTCTCCAGTGAGCGCGACGGCTGGATAGAAAACATCGCCCCAAGTAATACCGATAGCGAAGAGATATTCGACCGTGACCGCTGGGGTTGGCGAGCCCAGGCACTGTGGACGCCAAACGATGATCTGGAAGTGCGAATCATTGTCGATGATTCTGAGGTAGATGAGATTTGCTGTGGTACCACAGTGCGGTTTGATAATAATCGTCCTGACCAGCGCAAAGCGGGTAATCCACTGGGCTCTGACAGCCTGCTGGAGCCGCGCGGTGGCACCTTTATTTCGGAATCCCGTGTCTTCGATAACAAGGTTGCTTATAACTACAATCCGGTCTCCCAATCAGAAGATTCCGGCGTCTCGGCGCAGGTGGATTACCACATGGGTGATTACACGATCACGTCTATCAGCGCTTGGCGCGACTTCAATTCTTTCGACGATATCGACAGCGATTTTACCGACCAGGAGATAATCTCCCGGACCAATGACGCCGAGCAGAGCTCTTTTTCCCAGGAGCTACGCCTGACCTATACCGGCGAATACTTGAATTATGTGATCGGCGGCTACTACTTCGAGCAGGACCTTGATTCCACCACCATCAATTTCCTGGGCGAGGATACCGAAGCCTTTGCAGGCCTGATTGTTGGTTTGCCTCTGGAAGATATTTTCCAGGGGACTTTCTTCCCACCGGATGGCTACTCCATGGATGTCAACGAACAGGAGCACGAGAGTTGGGCGGTATTCGGTCAGTTCGATTATCAACTGACTGACTCCCTGACACTGACCGCCGGACTGCGCTATTCCGATGAGGAGAAGGACCTGTCAGCTGTGTACACCGAATCTGGCGATGAGCCCGGTTTTATGACTCCAGCCTTTGCCCCCCTGCAAAAGCGGGACGATGTGATGGAAACGCTGACCGACGACCAGACCACCGGAACCATCAAGCTGTCCTACTTCTGGACCAACGACACCATGTTCTATGCCTCTTTCGGCACTGGCTATAAAGCGGGCGGTACCAACACTGACCGTATTGACCCCTCTTTGGAACAGATTTTTGGTCCAGAAACCTCCGAGTCTTTTGAGATCGGCATGAAGGCGGAGTTCCCCGAGCAGGCCGTGCGACTGAATGTGGCCCTGTATATCGCCGATATTGATGACTTCCAGGTGGGTACATTCACGGGTACCGGTTTTAACCTCCAAAATGCTGCAACCGTTGAGACCTATGGCGGCGAGATTGAACTGTTCTGGCAGGCCACCGAGAACACCACCATCACCGCGGGATACTCCAAGTCGGTGGCGGACTTTGACGAGTTCGAGCTGGGCAACTGCTGGGAGGCAACACCTTTCCGCTTCGGTATTCCAGACCCGGGTGGCCAGGTATTCGATGAAAATGGTGACCTGCAGCCTATCGGCCCCGGCGATGATCCCTTTTCTCCGGACGTTTGCGACCGCAGCGGTGGGCGCATTGGTACCAACCCGGAAGATTTTTTCGCTTTGAGTGCAAGGCAGGACTTCCGGCTCTCCGACACTATCGCCGGATTTGGTTTGCTGGAGTATTCCTACACGGGCGATATGATCCTCGATCAAGCCAATGAGCCACTTTCGGAGCAGGACAGCTATGACCTGGTCAACCTGCGAATCGGTTTGTTGTTTGAAAATTGGGATATGGAACTCACAGCCTGGGGCCGCAATATCTTTGACGAGGAGTACAACGGGACTGCGTTCCCCGTGACCGTTCAGGAAGGCAAGCAGAATGCCTATCGCCGCGAGCCCGCAACCTGGGGTCTGACCCTCCGTAAGAACTTCTAGCGGCAGATATCTTGACCGCACCCCGGTCGGGGTGCGGTGTCGATCACGTTTTTACGTCACCCTAAAGTGCCCTACGGGGTCGCGTCGCGCAACAGGTACACCGCCAACGCCCGGTAATCATTTTCCTCAAAGGGATAGACCGGCATGGGCGATTGGGGTGCCTTCAGGATATCGATGATCTGCTGGTGATTAAGCTTGTTGCCGATGTCGGTCAGTAACACGGGGCCCTGGCCTTGCTCGTGACATTCTGCGCAGTTGTTGCTTTCATACAATACCTTTCCAGCCTCCGTCAGCGCGGGCAGATCGGCCTCGGCCAGCCATGACAGGTCGTGCGCTTCGGCGTTCTCACGGACCAGCGTGTCCAAATTCACCTCGGCACCGGCAGACCCGGTGTAGGTCACCCGATAAATTGCGCCGGCGAAATCGTCGCTGATGTAGATCGCCCCATCGGGCCCCTGGGCCACGTCGACGGGTCGGCCGCCGATATCGCCGTTTTGGTTAAAGCCGGCCAGGAAGTCTCGCTCTTCGATACCGTTCTCGGTCCAGTGCATGGACACTACCTTGTAACCGTCGGGCACGCTGCGATTCCAGGAGCCGTGCAGGGCTGCCAGTGCCACGCGGTCAAAGGAGGGAGGCCAGCCTCGGGTGTCGACGAAGCGAATGCCCAGCGGCGCATTGTGCGCGCGAAATCCGTGAACCGGCGCGGTTGGGGTGCGTTGTGCCACTAGCGGGTCGGCGCCCATGTCGGGGTCGGGGTCGTTGTTATCATTGAAATAGGGCCAGCCGTAAAATTTACCTTCCTCGATCAGGTTGAGTTCACAGGCCGGGTAGTCGTCGCCCAGCATGTCCCTGCCATTGTCAGTGGCGTACAAGCCACCATCCCAGGGTGCCCAATCAAAGCCCACGCTGTTGCGCAAGCCCGTGGCGATGATTTCACCACCGCTGCCATCCAGGTCAAAGCGCATCATGGTGGCCCGTCGCTTATCCTCTTCAACACAGACATTGCAGGTAGAACCCTGTGCCAGGTACAGCTTGTTGTCACTGCCAATACCGACGGTCTTCGAATAGTGATTGCCGTTGTCGGTCAGGCCTTCCACGATGGTCTGGTATTCGCCTGCCAATGTGCCCGTGGTTGCATCGAAGGGCACCCGGCCGATGGCTTTGGACTCACCGACGTAGAGCATGCCGTTGTGTAACTCCAGTCCCAATGGGCGGCTCAAACCGGATAGCAGGACCTCCATGCCGTCGTGGCGGCCATCGCCGTTGTTGTCCCGACGCAGCAGAATGACCTCGCCCTCGTGAGTGCGGGTGGCGATGATGTCACCGGCGCTGGATACTTGCAGGAATCTAACCTTGGCCAGATCCTGTGCGTAGACCTCCAGTGAAAAACCGGGCGGCAGGGTGTAACGCTGTTTTACCGTGCTGGCATCGACCGGCGGGCCCGATACACCCAGGGCGACGTTCAGCACCATTCGCAGGCTGTTGGTATTGATCACGCCGGCGGCCAGCGCGGCGCCGTAGGCGATGATCGGTATTAACACGATGACAGCCAGAATTATCAGTAATTTACGCACGGTATTGGCCTCCTTCACAGGCGGTATAGCTTAGCGGAGCTGGTCGTGTGGCGCGAACCCCGTTTTTCCACCAATACCCAAAAAGCGCTCTGGGTGATATGAGCGCTGGGTTAAACTGCTTAAGGCACCTCTGATTAATCCCATGGCACCTCAGGCTTCCAGACAATTTCGTGGTCAAGGAAGGGTTTTGAAGGCATGCTGGTTGCACGTCAAAAAGCCCTAACGCGGAGCACGGAATTGCCTGGAAGCCCCGCAGGGCACGGCCTGCAGCACACACTCGCTGCGTTACAGTCCTCGCCAAGGACAACCAGCCTTGGCCTTCGGACTGCGCCTAGCGATTGTATGCTGCAGGCCACGCTGAGGTACTATGGGATTAATCAGAGGTGCCTTAAATGAGTTGCACGAGACGAGTTGCTGTTTGGCCGAAAACGGCCATGACCAGCGGTGTATGTGCCCCGGTGCTGGCACTGTGCTTACTGGTAGCCGTACCCGCCAGTGCCGAATGGCTGCGCCAGGAGCAACCGCTGATGGGCACCCGGGTTGCCGTGGAGCTATGGGCGGAAGATACATCTGCGGGTGAGCGCGCTATTGCCGCGGTGTTGGCCGAGTTCGCACGACTGGACGCAATGATGAACCCCTGGAACCCGGACAGTGAGCTGTCACGCATCAACCGACAGGCGGGCTCTGAGGCGCTCACTACCACGCCAGAAATCGTCGCTGTGGTCGCTCGAGCCTTGCATTACTCCGCATTAAGCGAAGGTGTTTTCGATATCAGCTTTGCCTCGGTGGGGCAGCATTATGATTATCGCGCCGGCACCCGCCCGGACAAACAGCAGTTAGCGCACAGCCTACCGAATGTAGATTATCGCGCAATACAACTGGATGTGGAGTCGCGACGAATCCGCTTTCTAAAACCGCAATTGCAAATTGATCTCGGTGGCATTGCCAAGGGCTATGCGGTTGACCGGGGTATAGAAATGTTGAGCGAGCGAGGGTTTACTGCCGCGGTAGTATCCGCAGGCGGCGACAGCAGGATTCTCGGTGATCTGGGCGATCAGCCACGCACCATTGGTATAAGGCACCCACGCAAGGAAGGCGAGTACGCGGTGATTCTGCCGCTGGCGGATGTGGCGATCTCCACCTCGGGTGACTACGAGCGCTTTTTTGTCGAAGATGGCGTGCGCTTTCACCATATTCTTAATCCGAGCACCGGCCACTCCGCCACTGGCCTGCAAAGCGCCAGTATTCTCGCCGACAAGGCGATAGATAGCGACGCACTTTCAACCACCGTGTTTATTCTGGGTGTGGAGGCGGGCCTCAAATTGGTGAACGCCCTGGCGGATGTCGATGCGATACTTATCGACGCAGAAGGAGCCCTGCATTATTCCGATGGCCTGTTGCGACAAGTCGATCCCTGACCGGTTGCACCGTTTGCCCTAGTACCAGAGTGTAAACACCAGCTTAATTACATCGGCCTCGAAGTCGTAGAGCGGTTCCTGCCCTGGAATGTCACTGCTTTGGGTAAGATCGGTAAAGTTATCGTAGTCAAAAAATATCCGATCCCACTGGAAAGTCACCGCTGCCTTGTCCACAAAGCGATAGTTGAATGAGCGCTGGTAGCTGAGATATAGCGATACCGTGTGATTACTGAAGTCGCTGAGTTCCTTGTCGCGTGCTCGGTAATCCTTCTCGTCCTGTGAGGGGAACAGGAACAGGTCGCTGTAGAAGTCCGCCTCGGACTGCTGGTAATAGCGATACTTAAGGTCCACGGTCCAGTCGTCGTAGAGCACGTGGGTGTAGGAGACCTGGGCCGTATGGGCGCTGATGCCCCAGTCATCGGTAAAGTAGCGGTAACTGCCGCCGGTGCTCGCTCGCCAGGGCAGGGCGTATTTCAATCGCAGTGCCAGCGCGTCGCTGGTTCGCGTTGCGGGGTAGACCTCCTGGGCGAACTGGTAGCCGGCACCGGGGTCCAGTGGGTCACTCAGGTGGCGATAACTGCGATAGGGATTATTGAGATAACCCTCGTCGGTTATCAGTTCATAGTCAAGGCCGGCGATCAGTCTCGGTGTGAGTATCTGGCTGAGACCCAGGCGGAAGTTATTGCGATCGATATCTTCCTCGAACTCGGCGTTGCCGTTCTGGCGCACGGTATCCTGCCCCAGTGAATAGCCGAAAGTGAGGTTGGTCAGGTCCCCGAAAAAGTCCTGACTGACGCTGAAATAATAGGTGTTCGCTTCATAGTCGCTTTCGTCGCTATTGGTGTAACCGCCACTGACAAGACTCTTGCCATACAGGTAGGTGGCAGCGAGGGAATACTCGGTGCGCTCCTCGGTGTATTCACTGGCGCCGCTGGTGATGACATCAATGGAGGCACTACTGACATTGTCCACGTAGTAATTGCCGCTGACTGACACGGTTTCCTTGAAGTTTTTGCGCACCAGCACGGATGGCCCGTCGACGGTCACGCCGCCGCCATCATAGCGGTGATACATGAGGTCCGAGCGCTCCTCGGGCAGGATGACGGCTGCGGCCTGGGTCGCCCAGAGCGCTAGTGTCAGCGCAAATATACGTTTAGTTGCAACCACAGCCACCTCCGCCGCCACCCTCTGCACCGCGTGCCCCTTCGCGTGCCTGGTAGACATGGTGTGTATAACCGCCCGCGATCGGATCGCGATCAAATTGCATGATGGGATCTGCCAGGTGTTGCCTTTCATACGGTTTCACCCAGGGCTCAACACCACAGGCGCTGAGCAGGCTGGTGGCAGTGACCAGTAAGACGAATCGTCTGAAGTTGATGGTCGACATGCTTTACTCCCGCACCAGGGTCCGTAACTGTTGTTCGTAGATATCTTCGTAGCCGGGTTTGTAGCCCCGGTGCATATAGCGGATGGTGCCGCTGCGATCGACCAGGACGGTGACTGGCATGGCGTCTACACCGTACAGGTCGCTCACATGGTTCTGGTCGTCAAATAAAATAGGAAAGGTCACAGGGATGTCGCGCAATACCTTGTCTGCCTCGGCACGATCCTGTTCGACATTGACACCGAACACGGTGAAACCCAGTTCCTGGTAGCGTTGATGTAGCGTATCCAGTTCCGGCATTTCCTGGCGGCACGGGCCACACCAGGACGCCCAGAAGTTAATCAGCACTACCTGGCCGCGGTACTCGCTCAGGCGAATGTTTTCGCCGCTACTGCTCTTGAGCGTAAAATTGGCGGCGGGTCCGCTGTCCGTTACCGCCTGTGCCGCTGCGCTGAGCAACAACACCATAGCGGCGAGCCATCGGTTTGCGTATGTCATAGTGATGTCTTCCCCTAAAAGAAAAAGGTGAAACCGGTGGTGACCTCGATGTTATGCGTGGTTTCATCCTCGCCGAACACGTCGCGGTCGAAAATGTGGTCCCTCACATCCAGGCGCCAGGAAATCCAGTCATTGAGTAACAGTCGGTAGCCGGCGCCGACGCTGGCGGTAAACCAGCTGTCGCCCAGGAAGTCAGTACTGCCTGCACCAGCGAACAGGTACAGGTCAGACTTCATCGCATACTTGTCGAGAATAAAGATTTCGCCGGGCAGGGCGTTCCAACCCACGCCGAGGTTGTAAAACTGGTAGTCCCGGTCGCTGTCGTCGAAGAGCGGTGCGCCGCCGCTTAGCTTTTCATAGCTGGTCAGGTCGCCCTCGGAGCTGCCGTAGTTAGCTTCGAAGAAAAAGTCTTCGGTGACGTGCCATGCCCCGCGAACGCCGTAGACCACCTCCGAGTCGAAGTCCTGGATGCTGAGTAGGCCCACGTAACCGCCGAATTCAAAATTTTCGGTGTCAATGGCCGGCCGGTTGATTTCACGCCGCTCAAGGTCTGGAATGATGACCTGTTCGACGGAGTCGTCCTGGGCCGATACGTTTGCGGCGTTTATAGCCGCGGCCACTACGGCCGCTCCTAGAAAAATGCGCTTATGCCAATATTCCATTCGTTCACCTCTTCATCGTCATCGCGGTCGGTCATGACCACATGGTGTTTGTATTGCAGGCGCAATAGCAGGCGCCGGTTAAGATGTATGCGCAGGCCCGCACCCACATTGGCGGTGTTGTCGTTCCTGTCTTCGGTTTCTACCAAGGTGGAGCGCGGGTTGGTTTCGCGTACGCCGCCACCCAGGGTGAGGAAGGGGGAGAAGCGGGCGTCCGGGAACAGCTGGTGTACGACATTCAGCGTCACCATGCGTCCGTCTGAAAATTCCCCGAAGTTCTCGCTATAGGCGAGCTCCGCTGAAAGATTGCGGGTGAAGTGCCAGCCCAGATAGGTGCTCAAGGCATCGGTACTGTCGTAGTCACCCAGCATGAATCCCAGTTCCCAGCGTCGGTGCGCATAGTCCTCAAAGCCGGGTGCGCTGACGCCCAGCGGTCTTTTGGCTTCGTCCACAGTGCGGCCGATCTCGTCCACATGCACCCAACCCACTACGCCTTTGTGATTCTCTACCTGCACCCAGTCGGTTCGCTGTTTCAACAGTTGTACCGATTCGCCGCGTTCAGCGATGTAAAACACCGGGTAGCCGCGCCCTGGCTGGGTGTGCATCTCGACATAGGGTTCCACAACTTCGGACTGCAGCACGTGGTCTTCGTCCGCACTTGTTTGGGCAGGTATAGCGAGCAGGGCGATAAAAAGATAAGGCAACCATGACCGACCATCAGATTGTCTTCGTCGGTGTTTTAGTAGCAGAAGCATCATGGCCAACCCACCTCAGTCCAGTAACCGCGCATCAAAGGGGTTATTGAAATATTGGGCACCGATATCCAGCCACTCGGAAATAAGCCGTAACTCCGCCTGGCTGAGCATGCCCTGGTGGTTGATGGTGTTGCGGGTAGCCGGGACCACGGTGCCCCCGTCTTCAGTGCAGTTGTCGGGCAGCGGTGGCGCTGGGTCGGGGCCGCAGTCGCCGCCTTCAAAACAGTTGAAAAAGCCGCTACTGCCACGGGCGGATCCGGCACGGAGCGTGGCACCAACAGGTATCATGAGAGTGGTGGTAATCACATTGCCGTCTTCGTCCGTATCGGTGCAAATACGTTGGCGATCAACCAGCGTGTTACCGTTATCAAGCCACTGTTGGCTGTCGCCGGACAGTAACTCCCGATATGAGCGGTAGTGGTTGCTGTCGATGTCCGAGGGTGCGGCGCTCAGGTCCAGCTGACCGGCGGGTACCAGCGTTTCCCCGGCACTGTCGTGACAGCCGGTACATTGCTCAATGGTGTTGCCAGCGCCGTTATCAACAGCTGTCCTTGTGCGTTCCCAAATCGGCTGTATATGGTCGATGTAATTGATAACAATTCTGCTGGGCTGGCTGGGGTCCAGGTTGGGTACCACGATGGGTGAGCCAGCCGGGATATCTGTCCATGCAGGGTCGTAGTCCCGATCCAGGATGTCTGCATCTGCAGTGACGCCTGGTGCGCGCCATTCGTCCGTGTACTGCTGGGACAGGCTCAAGGCCCTGGCACTGGCCGTCGCGTTATCCAGCGGCCGATGGAAATCCCAGGTGTCTGCCATGTTCTGCCCGGGCTCCGTTGCAAAGAGGGTATTGCTGTCGGTGTCAGGGAAGCCGGTGGTGCCGTCGCCGAGCACCACGGCGCCCGGGTTGGAGGAGGGCGGTTGTGAATCCAGGCGACCGTGGGGTACCGCGGCACCGGCCTCGTGACAACCCGTACACCGCAGTGTTTCGCCGGGCGACAGCTGCAGCCAATAGCGATGGGGCGCTCCGATGCGTCGGCCCTGTGCATCCAGTACGCTGAAGCTGAATGGACGATTCGCAGGTACGGTGACGCCGACGGAACCGTCTGGCTCAACGGGCACGTAGCCGGCGATTTCGCGGAATGAAAAAGCACTGCTGACACCAAAGGCATAACGCGGTATGTCAAAAACATCCCGGTCCGGGATTGGCACCGGTTGGATAATTCTTAGGAAACGCGCAGACCTGTCGCGATGGGCCGCTGTGCCGGGCCGGGCGTGCTGTGCAATGCCCGCCGGTGAGGCGTCGACACTGTCGACGTCGTAGACGCTGCTGATTTCAAGTTTGCCCTGGTTTGCCTGGGCAAGCTCCCCGTTGAAGTTGTCGGCCCTGGCAAGCAGGTCGGGGAAGTCCCGGGGTTCGGCCGCGATCAACTCGCTGACCATAAAACCTTCTTCGGCAAGCACTACCGGTTGCTGCGTGTTGTCCGCGGGGTTGTACACCCAGCCGCCGTACAATGGTGGGGCGGCAACATCATTGTCCGGTTGCAGCGTGCAGGGCGGGTAGTCACCGGCCCCCGGCGCTTCGCCTTCCGGCAGGTTGGCATCCGGATCGACGACGCGGCAATCACTCCAACTCACGAGCAGGCGACCGGTTCCGTCTCGCAGGGGATACACCGAGGCAAACTGGCCGCCGCTGGATAGCAGTCCGTCGGTGCGAATCTCCGTAGCGGTCAGCGGTTCCTGACCCTCGCCAGTGCCGCCGCCGCTGCCACCCCAAACCGGTTGCCCTGCGCTGGCAAAATCAGCGCTGTTGATAAGCGCGATATCGCCGCCCAGGGTTTGTGACGCAAAGGGTTTGATCAGGCTGGCCAGGCGTCCGTCATCCAATTCGCGAGGTTGCGTGTATGCCACGGCGCTGCCCTCGGTGCCAGAGTTCTGGCTGTCGAAACCGTAGAGGGGTGAGAGTCCCGAGCCGTCCGGCGCGATACGGTACAGACTGATGTGGTCAGTGGCGGTATTGTTCCAGCGGCTGAATACAATGTCGCCGCCGGCCAGCACAGTTGGGTCGAGGTCGTGACTCAGGTTGAATGAAATCTGTCTGAATTCTGCCGCGCGGTTTAAAGGGTCATAGATGTGTAATACCGCCGCCGGGTCATCGCCGTCCTCGTCCAGGGCGGCGAAGATCTGGTTGCGCCCCTCGTTCAGTTGCCTGGCCTGGCTGGCGACCTGGCGAGTAGAACTGAACACAATCCGATCATCCGGCAGGTAATGCGGCGCCAGGTCATGTCCACCGCCCGTCTCAATGCCTTCATTGCGCTTCAGGCGCGAGGGTATCAGGTAGCTTGCTTGTTGCGATTCGATGTCGTAGACCCACAGGTTCCAACTGGTACTGTCAAGGTTGATCTCGGCCGGTTGTGGCACCGCGCGGGCGGCGAAAATGATGGTGCTGCCGTCGTAGGCGCTATCCAGGTCCTTGATATCCAGTAACACCTGGTCGCTGTCGATTCCTTCTTCCTCGGCGACGATAGCCAGTACCTGCGCGCCGACGTCGATTTCTTCGGCGGTGGTGGAGGCGCGATCGCGGACCAGTAACCTCGCTCCCGGATTAAACGCCAGTGGGTCGCGAAGGTCGGTGGGCTCGGTGGGCAGTGGTCGGCGGGTATAGGCGATAGGTACTTCGAGCACCACCGGGTCGGCGTCCTGGTCTCCCGAGACCAGGCTGATAGAGCCGCCACTACTCCCGCCGCCCCCGCCGCAGGCGTACAGCAGGCCTGTGAGTGTCAGCACAGTCACCTGCCTGTAACACCCCGTTAAGCACAGCTTTATAGCGCTGCGCTGGCGGGTTTGCCCCATAATCCCCATACGCTACGGCCTTTTCGAAATACCAGATTTGCAAACCCGGTCACAAAGCCGCAAGAAAAAACCGCCGAAATCTCCAGTTTCCGAAAAGTAGCCAGCCCTGTTAATAAGCGAGTAAAAACTATCGTTTTGTCAGAGGTTCCCGAGCTGTTAGGGATTTCTCCGGAAAACAGCAGTTTTTGCTTGCGCAGTCTGCCGGCCCTTTGCAAAGCTTGAATGGCAATAGCTCTGACAGTCACTGACACCGCACTGGAAACGCAGATTTTCGGGCGGGGTTTTCATATAACCGGCGCCATGCCGGTCGCGGGCCCGCTGTAACCGCACAAGAGGTTTTGGCTCGCTTGCCTTGTGCAAGTGGGCGGCGGAGTGAGGCCGGTAGGATGTACAAGGGCAAGCTGTTGGCAGCGGCGCTGGGTTTGTTTGTTGGCCTGTCACAGCAGGTTGATGCCGGTCCACGCGACCAGGCCAGGCGTATCCATGATCGCCTTACCGGGGTGCCGCCCAGCGATGCCATGCTCGATGCCATGGCCGCGGCTATTACCGGCAATGGGGGTGCAACAACCGCAGCGCTGTATGCCATTGATGGCGCACCGGGGGTGGCGGCGACCGGGGATTTCTACACTGTCAAGGTAAAGAATTGGGCCACGCCCTGGACCAATGAAGCCCAGGACGTATTTGCCGCCTTGAACGATTACAGTGCCACGGTGGTCGGCTTTGTGCGCGACGACCTGGACTTTCGCGAGTTACTTTCGGCAGACATTATTTACCGCGGAGCAGGGGGATCGCTGCCTGCTTACTCACGCGACAGTAACGCGCACTACGAGTCGCTTGAGGCTTCCGGTGACAATCTGGGTGATCCCTCGGTCCTGGTCCAGGACAGCCAGAGCGGCGTGACGGGATTTCCCCCTGAGGCAACCGCCGGGGTGATGACCACGCGCGCGGCCGCCCGGGCCTTCTTCGTGGATGGGACGAATCGTGCGATGTTGCGGTTCACCTTGATGAATCACCTGTGTACTGACCTCGAGCAGATCAAGGACGCTTCCCGTCCCACCGATCGTATTCGACAGGACGTCTCGCGCAGTCCCGGTGGCGACAGCACACTATTTTTGAATCAATGTGTGGATTGTCACAGTGGTATGGACCCGCTGGCGCAGGCCTTCGCCTATTACGACTTTCCCTATCCGGATGAAAACGCCGCGCCGGGGCTGGATCTCGACGGGCGCAAAGATCTGGGCAGCATGAGTTACACGCCGGGCCAGGTACAGCCAAAGTACCTGATCAACGCCAGCGCATTTGCCAATGGGTACATTACCGATAGCGACCACTGGACCAATTACTGGCGGCTGGGTATCAACAGCGGTCGCATCGGTTGGCATAACCCTGCCGGCAATAGCGGAACCATCGACCTCGCACTCAATCCTGCTTACTCCGAGGGGGACGGCGCTGCCTCCCTGGGTCATGAACTGGCGAACACCAGAGCGTTTTCTCAGTGCCAGGTAGAAAAAGCGTTCAAGGCAATCTGCTTGCGAGAACCCCAGGCAAGCGGTAGCGACCCGCAGGCCGTCGCCAACCTGGTGGCGGGATTTGAGTCCAACCACAACATGAAGCAGGTGTTCGCCGGTGCGGCGGCCTACTGCTCAGAAGGCCTCTAGATGATAGCGCAATGGGTGAGGAAAGCCCTGGCCTGGCCGCTTGCCGCGCTGGTTCTTACCGCCTGTAGCGGGGGCAGCGGTGGCGGCGGCAGCGAACGAGAAGTTGATCTCAGCGGTGATGTTGGTAGCAGTGAGTTTGTGTACAACGGTCCGCCGCCTGCCAGCGACGAGATACAGAACTTCAAAATTGCATTCTATGACCCGCTCGCCGGCAATGACCGATGCGGTGAATGCCATACCCCGGGTGGCCCCGGTGAGACCTTCTTTGTAGACCAGGGCGATGTAAACAACGCCTGGCAGCAGGCACGTACCGTGGTGAACCTGGATGATCCCGGAGCATCTGCGGTAGTGAGCCGGGTTGCGGGGGGACACAACTGCTGGCTGGGGAATGACCAGACCGCCAGTTGCGCCACCACCGTCAGCGGCTACGTGGAGCGTTGGGCTGCCGATGCGAGTGGCGATACGTCCACCGTTAAACTCAGTCCGCGCAGGCCATACTCACCTTCCGGTGCGCAGGTGTTGCCTGCGCGCTACGAAGACGTACTGGCTTTCGGCCTGGATATTACGGCAAGCAATGAGCTCACCGGCTTGCTGAGACAGTACTGTGCCGGTTGTCACTCGGACACCGCGCCGGTACCGCAGGTACCATTCTTTGCCAGCGCGGATGATGCCATCGCCTTTGAGGCCCTGCGCACCAAGGTGAATCTCGCCGAGCCCAATCGTTCGCGGCTGGTGCTGCGCCTGTCCCCCGAGTCACACAACTGCTGGAGCAACTGTGCGGATAATGCCAGTACCCTTAGCACCGCTATCTCTGCGTTGGCAGCTGTGGTACCCCAGGGCGATGTTGATGCGCAATTGCTCACCAGTACCGCGGCGGTATTAGCCGAAGATGGGATTGTCGCCAATGCCGGGGGCGTTATGAGGCCGACCTGATTGCCAAGTGGGAGTTCCGCGAGGGCAGTGGCACCACCAGTGCTGATACCAGTGGCGTGTTGCCGGAAGTGCCTCTGAGTCTGTCTGGCGAATACAGCTGGATTGGTGGCTGGGGCGTGCGGTTTGTAAACGGTAAGGCACAGGGTGGCACCACGGCCAGCAGCAAGTTGTTCGACCGCATTACCTCTACCGGTGAATACAGCCTCGAAGTCTGGGTGGCACCGGCCAATGTAAGCCAGGAAGAGGCATGGGTCTTCGGTTATGCCGGCGGTCCTGAAAGCAGCAATGTCGTGCTCAGGCAGTCCTTATACAACTACGAGGCTTTTAACCGTTCCACGGTCACTGATGACAACAACGGCGGTGAACCGGCCCTGGTGACCGATGACGACGCGCAGCTTGCCCAGGCGAGCTTGCAACATGTGGTAGTAACCTTTGATCCGGTTGCTGGACGACGCATATACGTAAATGGTGAATTCACTGGCGATGTCGATCCCCTGGGTGGTGGGCTGCTCAACAACTGGAGTGAATCGTTCGCGGTGGTATTGGGTAACAGCACTGCCAATAGCAACCCCTGGAGCGGCAACCTGCGCATGGCGGCGGTGCACAACCGGGCGCTAACAGAGTCCCAGGTACGACAGAACTTTGAGGTGGGCGTAGGGCAGAAATTCTTCCTGATGTTCAGCGTGGCAGAACTGTTGGACGAGGAGGGTGTTTGCCACGAGATGTCCCAGGGTGAACGCACGAACTACTGCTACGTGGTGTTCGAAGTGAGCCAGTTTGACAGTAGCAGTTACCTGTTCAATGAGCCGTTCTTCGCCAATATAAATTCAGCAGGCGGCGACCTGGACTTCGACCTGAGCGGGATTCGCCTGGGGATCAACGGCAGGCTCGCGGCTATTGGGCAGGGGTTCACCAACGTTTCTCAACGCGTGAGTACCCAGGGTCCGGCGCAGCTCGCCCTGTCGCCCCAGGGCACGATTATCCCGTTGGAGAACGGCAGCGAGCAGGACGTGTTTTTCCTCGCCTTCGATCAGTTGGCTGCGGGACAGGGGCAGGCAGATGACGGGGATTTATTGGCTTACCAGGCGGTGTTGAGCGGTGCTCCCGCCGCTGATATCGGTATGCGTACCTTCGACGAGATCAATGCGAGTTTATCGGCACTGACCGGCGTGCCGACGGCGAGCCCGGCGGTGAGCCCGGTTACCGGTAAGACCGTCGCCGAAACCTTTGCCGCGGTGCGCAGGGCGCTGCCGGCGGTTGCCGACTTTAACGCTTTCCAATCATCTCACCAGATGGCCGCAACCCAGCTTACCGCGGCTTACTGTGATGCCCTGGTGCAGGATCCACAGCGCCGCGCCGCTATTTTTCCTGCGAGCTTTGATTTCAGTCGGCCGGTTGCGGATGCGGGTATTAACTGGCGCAGCCAGGTGGTGGAGCCGCTGGTCGATCGGGCGATAAATCGGGATGTGCTTGCCCCGGCCGATCGAGCCAGGGTCGTGGACGAGGTGGTGTTGCTGATTACCGATGACCGGGATTTGAAACCCTATGTCTTTCTCAACGGCGCCTGGGTAAGCGATCCCAATCCGGCAGCGCACGATAAACGGGACGGCCTTATCTATTGCCGCAACGACGCTCCCTGTCCGCCATCGCGCACCGCGGAGGTGGTGAAGGCGGCGTGTACGGCTGTCATGGGTAGTGCCCTGGTGCTGTTGCAATAACGACTTTAGGAAAACGGATATCAGTATGCGCAGGCGTAACAAGTACTTCTCACTGGACCAGCCTTTAGCTCACCCGGATCATCGGCGGCCGGTATCGCGCCGGGAGTTTATCTCCCAGGGCTTTCGGGCCGGGGGTGTGACCTTGTTGGGCACTTCCCTGGCAAGCTTACTGGGTGCTCGCGCCCACGCTGTATCCCCCGACCTGTTGGACCCGATGGTCACACCGTACAGCAGTTGCGACCTGGGCGCGGTCAGCGGCAGGAAGATTCCCTTTATCTGTTTTGACCTGGCGGGCGGAGCCAATATAGCCGGCTCCAACGTGATTGTTGGCGGACCGGGAGGGCAGCGTGATGGACTCAGTGTGGCGGGATACGGCCGCCTGGGATTGCCGCCGGACATCCTGCCGTTTGCCAATAACGTGGCTACCCTATCCGGCGATTTTACTGACGACACCCTGGGCCTGCTGTTTCACAGCGATAGCGCGATGTTGCGTGGCATTCTCGACAAGGCCACAGGCATGCGTGGATTCGTCAACGGTGCGGTGATCCCCGGGCGTTCCGACAACGATACTGGCAACAATCCGCACAACCCCATGTACGGAATTTACCGGGCGGGCCTGCGCGGGCAGATTTTGCAGTTGATCGGCTCAGAGAACTCTGAATCCGGTGGTAACTCCATGGCCCCGGCCATGTTGATTGATCCGGAAATTCGTCCCACCAAAGTTGATCGTCCCTCGGATGCCAGCGGGTTGGTGGATGTTGGTGACCTCAACTGTTGCTGTCGGATTCGGAGGACATTGTTTCGGTGCTCGAGTCGATGAAGCGCATCACCGACTTCAAACTCAGCCTGGTAGATACCCGGCTCAGCGCGCCCAGCGGCGAAGACCAGCGACTGAAGGAGCGGTTGAGTTGCGAGTACTTGCGCAGTGCCGACACCCTGGAGAAATTTTCCGACCCCGATGCCCTGGATCCCACCCGCGATGCCAACATTGTTGGTCCGGCAGGAATTTTTACCCAGGCTGAAATTGATGGCGACCGCGAGTTCAGCAAGGCGGCCTCGGTTATGAAGCTGGTGATTGATGGCATCGCCGGCGCGGGCACTATTGAAATGGGCGGTTACGATTACCACGTCGGTGACCGTAGTACCGGAGAGGCGCGGGATTTTCGCGCCGGTCAGTGCATGGGTGCTTGCCTGGATTATGCGCGACGCACCTCGACCCCCATTAATGTTGTATGTATTCAGTGATGGCTCGGTGGCCAGTGACGGCACCATTGAAGTGGTTAACGGTGTTGAAAAAGGGGTGTGGAGCGGCGACAACTCTTCGACGGCGGCCTCGTTTTTCCTGGTTTACGATCCCGCGGGTGCACCCCAACTGTTCGATCAGGGCGGTTCCGATCCGCTGATCCACCAGCAGATTGGCTGGATGCGACCGGACGCATCAGTGGAAACCGCGGCGACCCCGGCAGCCAACAATGTCAATCTCAATGTGGAAACCATCATTCTCAACTACATGGCGCTGCACGGCGAACAGAACCTGTTTGCCAACCAGGGGTTCTTCCCCGGCCAGGGCCTGGGCGATGTTACCAACCGCGATCGCTTCATTGCCTTTCAGCCCTTGCCGAGTATCAGCGGGGGAGTGTTGGTATGAAGTTTATGAATACTCTGGCGAGTCTGCTCATAGCGTGTTTTGCATCTGCAGCTTTGGCGCAGGAACCCCTGAGCCTCGACGAAGAAATCCAGGCCATCAAGCAAGAGGTGCTGGAGCTCAATCGCGATCTCTTTATTCTCGAGGAGGAGCTGCTGTTCCCCGGCAGCAGCCAACTGGCCGTCTTTTTGTCCTTGGACGTCGGTGAATACTTTGCATTGGACGCTGTAAAACTCAGTATCGATGGCGAGGTGGTCAGCCACTACCTGTATACCGCGCGACAACTGGATGCCCTGCAGCGCGGCGGTGTGCATCGGCTCTACATGGGTAACCTCAAGTCGGGAGAGCACGAGGTGGTGGCGGTGTTTACCGGCCGTGGACCCCATGGCCGGGACTATCGTCGGGGAGCGACGGTAGTGGTTTCCAAAAACTCAGAAGCAAAGCACCTGGAGTTGAAGATTGTCGACTCTACCGCTCTGCAGCAACCCGAGTTTGCGATCGCCCAGTGGTAGCTCGATGAATGTTGTCCATAAATGGTTCCTCGTGTTCTGCTGCATTGCGGTGCTGGGTGTGCCTGCTGTACGGGCGGCGCAG
The DNA here is from genome assembly GCA_963669435.1 of Halieaceae bacterium. Taxonomy (GTDB): domain Bacteria; phylum Pseudomonadota; class Gammaproteobacteria; order Pseudomonadales; family Halieaceae; genus CALJFL01. The sequence continues at coordinate 4,499,081 of OY770025.1, read as the reverse complement.
AGTGTGCAATCGCTGCAGTACGGCGTGGTGTTGTTCCATTACTTTCAGGGGGATTACTTCAATGCCCTGACCGAGTTAATGGTTGCCGACCAGCGTGATGAACTGGCGGTACACGGCGACAATGCGCAACTATTGCGCGGTGGCATGAGTCTTTCCTGGGGCATGGATCGCGAGGCCGAGCGTATTTTTTCCCAGAGCAGTGATCTCGCTGACCAGCAGGCGAATCGCGATCGGGCCTGGTTTTACCTGGCCCGTATGGCCTGGCAGCGTGGAGATAGTGAACGCGCAAAGCAAGCACTGTCGAGAGTCTCGTCTGAATTGCCCGTAGTACTGGCGGAGGAGGCCCAGTATCTCGCCGCGGCTATTGCGCTTCACCACGGTGATCAGGTGAACGCATCGCAGCTAGTGGATCAGTTACCCACCCAATCCCCCTGGCAAAGTTACTTTCACTACAACCTTGGCGCGGCTAATGCCGCCGCCGGGGCCTGGCCTGCAGCTATCAGTGCATTTGAGCGGGTAGAGGCGCAGGAGGCGTCCTCACCGGAACTGCGTGCACTGCGTGACAAGTCCCATACTGCAGCAGGGTATGCGTACCTGGCAGCGGGTGAACCGCAGCAGGCGCAAGTGGAGTTTCGCAAGGTGCGACTAATGGGCCCCCAGACTGATCGTGCGCTGTTGGGCTACGGTTGGGCGGCGGGCGAGGGTGGTGACTATACGACTGCACTGGCCCCCTGGCAGGCATTGAGCGAGCGCAGCCTGATGTCAGCCAGTGCGCGCGAGAGCTGGCTGGCATTACCTTATGCCCATGAGCAACTCGGCGAACCGGGTAGGGCTCTGAAGGGTTATCAGCAGGCCGCTGACAAATATGCACAAACGCAGGCGCTCATCGAAGCGCAGATCGCCGCGCTGCAAGTCGATAACCTTTGGGTCGCGCTGGGTCTAACGCAGCACGACAGCAGTGAATGGGTGTTTGGCGCAGATCTGTTGCCAGCGTCTGACGCCTCCGCGCACCTGACTCATCTTATTGGTCTTAATGACTTCCAGGTTGCGCTGCGGGAATATCGCGATCTGCGCCGCATTGCCCAACACCTGGAAACTGCCGGTAAACGCCTTGAGGTTTTGGTGGATGCCAGCGCCACGCAGCAACAGGTACGAGAGCGTCACGCGCGCTCTGCGGCACTGGACAGTCGGCGCTATGCCCTGGCAAGTCTCGAGCAGCGGCTGGCGCGCCTGCAGCAGCTGATTGCAACACCCGAGCACGAGCTGGCTGGGGGGGCGTTGGCGGACTCCCGGCAGGCCCGCCGCTGGCAAAGGTGGCAACGTATCGCCTCCAGCCCGGCGCTTCACCATGGTGATGCCTCAGCCCGGGCAAAAAACCTGTCGCTGTATCGCGGACTCATGCTCTGGGACGATGCAGAAGTCTACCCCGCGCGCGTGTGGGAGTTAACGCAGGTGGCCCGGGAGCTGGAGACGCTAATTGACACAGCAAACAATGAGTTGCAAGAAATTGCAAAGCTATCAACACTGGCGCTCAGCCAGGCACCGGCTGACGTCGAAATCCGCCTGGAGGCGCTTAAACGGCAGGTCAGTGACCAGGGAAAAAGGGTCGAAATGGCGCTGGTCAGGGCTGAGGACGGAGTCCGACAGGTCGCTATCACAGAGCTGCAGCGCCAGGTACGCGAACTGCAGCATGCGGCGGGACAGTCGCAGTTGGCCATTGCCCGTCTTTACGATCGCCACAATCTGGAGACTGCTCGATGAGCCGCTGGGCCCTGCTGTTGATGTGTGCTGCCCTTGGCGGTTGCACTTCGCTGGGGTCGTGGTGGCCCGGTGCCCCACAACCCGAGGCCACGATTGCGGACTTACCCGCCGCTCGGGTCTCGCCTGCTGACACGGAAGTGCCGCAGGTAGAGCTGGACACGATCGCCCACGCCTATCGCCAAGCATTGACACTGCAGCGCAATGAGGCAGTGCGAGCACGGGTGGCCTTGCGGCTTGCAGACCTGGAAATGTTACTGGCAGAACAAGCCTTGGTTACGGGTGTGGGTGAGAGCGCGGGTGCTGGCGATACCGCTGTGTTCGATACGGCCATCGCCTCCTATCGGGAACTGCTCCCAAGCACCAGCGTATCGACACAGCGGGATGACATTCTTTACCAGTTGGCCAAGGCGTATGACCTTAAGGGAGATACGAAAAACACCGAGGCCACACTGGAGCAGTTGAGCGCCGGACACGCGGATTCCGAGCACTACCCTGAAGCGCAGTTCCGACTGGCAGAAACCTATTTCGCTGCCGCGCGATACGGTCTTGCCCAGCAGGCTTATGCGAATGTGATAGCGGCCGGTAAGGACGGCGTGCACTATCGCAGCGCCTTGTATATGTATGCCTGGGCGCAGTTCAAGCAGGCTGCCTATGCCCAGTCGATTCCTTCGTTTTCCGCCTTATTGGATGAAGTCTTAGTGGATGAAGTCCTGGTGGATGGAGTGTTAGTCGATGAATTCCTGTTAGAGGATATGTCCGCAGATGATCTACCACGTGCACAGCGGGAAATGGTACAGGACAGTTTGCGGGTTATGGCATTGGCTGTCAGCTACCTGGGCGGGGTGGAATACCTGACCAGTAACAGCGCCGAGCTCGCGGAAAGCCACTGGCATTACTTGTTCTACGATGCGCTTGGGAACTTGTACCTCACCCAGGAACGCTACCGTGATAGCGCAGCTGTGTTTGAGACTTACGTACTAGCGCAGCCATTGTCAGCCCATGCCCACCGCTTTCAGCTCAGTGCCATCGACGCTTATCAACAGGGTGAATTTACTGACCTGATCATCGCGGCAAAGCAAACCTACACGGAAAACTATGCGATAGGCAGCGACTATTGGCAGGCCAACAACGCCAGTACACGCGAACAGGTGAAGCCACAGCTCCGATTGTTTGTTACGGAACTGGCTACCTATTTTCACGCCCGTGCGCAGGAAGCTGACAGCGAAGCGATGTACATGCTGGCGGGAGATTATTACGACCAATACGTGACCAGCTTTCCCGAGGCTGATGACCTGCCCGATATGATGTTCTTGTTAGCGGAGGTCAGGATGGCGTCTGGCGATTTTGTCAGCGCCATCCGCTGGTTTGAGCGCATCGCCTATGAGTTCGACGCCTACCCGCAGGCGGCAGACGCTGGTTACGCCGCCGTGTTGGCATACGACGCGTACATGGCCGAACTTACTGCCGCCGAACAGGCCCTATATCGAACCAGGCGTACGGACAGTGATTTGCGCTTTGCCAGTCGCTTTATCGACGACGATCGAGCGGGAGGGGTGTTACGCCGCGCCTGCGACGACCTGTACTCGTCGGGTGATTACCAGGGCGCGATCATCGCCTGTGTCAGCCTCGCCGGTAGAGATAGTGCAACACGCGAACAGCAGGTCGTCGCTGCACTGGTGATCGGACAATCACACTTTGAACTGGCGCAGTATGGCAGTGCCGAGTCGGCTTTCCGTGAGGGATTGGCCGCCATGGCCGTTGATGATGAGCGATACCCCGATGCCGTTGACCGGATTGCGGCGAGTATTTACCGGCAGGCCGAAATTGCCAGTGTGGCGGGAGAGCATGCGGCAGCGGGTGCGGAGTATGCCCGGGTGTTGACGGCGGCACCGGGCACAGAGATAGCCGCCAGTGCCCAGTTTGAAGCGGCTGCCAGTTATACGCGAGCGCAAGACTGGCGGCAGGCCAACACGCTTCTACTGGATTTCACTGCGCGCTACCCATCACATCACCTCACCCCGGATATTCCCGCCATGCTCGTTTCCAACTTTGAGCAATTGGAACAGTGGCAGGCGGCTGCACAACAGTTGGATATTGTCAGCGCCAGTGCACAGGACCGCCAGCGACAGGGGGAGACACTGTATCTTGCCGCACAGTACTACCAGCGTGCCGGCGAGGAGGCGACTGCAATAGCCCGGTACCGCGATTACGCCCACGGCTGGCCACAGCCCCGGGGTCTGAACATGGAGGCGATGCACCAACTGGTGACTCTTTACGAGCAGCCCGACAATGCACGCAAGCAAAGCTATTGGTTAGATAAAATTGTTGCGGTGGCGGTGCCAGCCGATGATCCGCGATCTGCCTATATCGGTGCGAGTGCCGCTGCCCAGCTTGCGGAAAACAAATACCAGGCATTCCAGGACCTTGCCCTGCGCCATCCATTGAAGCGGTCCCTGGCGAAGAAAAAGCAGGCCATGGAAACCACGCTCGCGGCCTACCGGCGTGTGAATGACTACGCAGTGCAGGAATTCTCCACGCAGGCGACCTACCGTATTGGCCAGGTCTACCAGGACCTGAGTGTGTCCCTGTTGGCATCCGAACGTCCGCCAGAACTCGATGCACTCGCTCTCGAACAGTACGAGTTGCTACTGGAGGAGCAGGCGTATCCTTTTGAAGAAAAGGCGATTGCTGTTTATGAATCGAATTGCCAGCGCGCCTGGCAGGGGATTTACGACCATTGGGTTGAGGCTAGTTTTACCCAGCTCGCCGCTTTGTTGCCAGTTCGCTACGGTAAAACGGAAGATCCCGGCGGGCCAGACGGGGAGTTTCGCGCGCTATTAGCAGCCGCGGCGGATGACACGGAAGTCGAGGCGCTGGCATCCGCCTGGTACACACAGTTATTAAGCGACCCCTGGTTAGGCAGTGAATCGTTTGCTGAAGGAGCCGCCGCTGAACTGAATCACTATGGCCTGTTCCTGCGACAGCGGGCGCAATTTACCGCCAGCCGTGACGTGTACCTCAAGGCCCTGGAAATTTATGAGACAAGCGCACCCTTACATCGCAACCTGGGGGTGCTTTACGACCTTTATCTGGGCGAGCGCGAATCTGCACTGGTCCATTTTCATCGTTACCAGGCGCTCAGCGACGAGCAGGATCGCGCGGTAGCGGCATGGATAATCGATCTTGAACGCCAGTTGCTGGTGCTCGCACGGGAGGATTGAATGTTTAAGCACTTTCTTAAACTACGTGCGCTACTGGTAATGCTAGTTGTACCCGCCGTATTTGCACAGGAGCCGGTAGTAACCCTGAGCAGCAGGGTAACGGGTAGCCTGGAGCAGCCGCGGGTGATGTACATCCTCCCCTGGCAGCAGCCGGGCCAGGCTGATTTTGACCTGGAACTCGGTAATGGATTGGCGGAGGAGGTTTTTGCGCCGGTAGACCGGGCCGAGTTCCGGCGCGAACTTGCCCTGCGCGAACAGTGGATGAAAACCGGGCGTGAGTCGACCGTAACCACGCCTGAGCAACAGGATTAACAGCTAGAAGGAGAACGTCATGGAAATCTACGAAACAGTAGTGCGCTTTTTTCAATCCGGGGGTGCCTTCATGTACCCCATCGCCCTGGTACTGGTACTGGGCCTGGCCATCGCGGTGGAGCGTTGGTTGGTGCTCAGTGGCGCACTGTGGTCCAACCGGCGCGCATTTGATGTGGTGATGATACATCTGCGAGAGAAAAACTATCGCTCTGTTATCACCGCCGCGGACGATTCGAACGTACCCATGTATCGCATTGTCGCTGCGGGCATCAATCGGTTCATTGGTAGCAAGCGCCGGGATGATATCGAGTCCGCGATGGAGGAGGGCGTGTTAGAAGCACTGCCGCGACTGGAGAAGCGCACGCCCTACCTGGCGACCCTGGCCAATGTGGCAACGCTGCTGGGATTGCTCGGGACCATTATCGGCTTGATCGCGGCATTTACAGCGGTAGCCACCGCGGCGCCAGCGGAAAAAGCCAGTCTGTTGTCCAGCTCGATTTCGGTGGCAATGAACACCACGGCTTTTGGGTTGATTTCGGCGATACCGCTGCTGCTGTTGCACGCCGTGCTACAAACCAAGACCACCGAGCTGGTGGATAGCCTCGAGATGGCCAGCGTGAAGGTACTCAATACGCTTGCAGACTCCGGTAGTGACGCCGCAGTACGTGGCAAAGCATAGAGACATGGCTTTACGTAAGAAAAAAATCAGGTCCCGCGTGGTTGACGCTGAACTGGATATCACCGCCTTTATGAACCTGATGATCGTACTGGTGCCTATCTTGTTGCTGGGTATGGTGTTCTCGCGCATTACCGTGGTCGAGGTGAACCTTCCCGAACAGGCCCTGGTCAGCGATCTGCCGGAAGAACAGCAACAGTTGGAGCTGGTGATTCGCAGTGACGGTATGCGTGTCGACTACCCGCGCGGCATACAGCTGAAATCCTTGCCGCTCAATGAGCACGGTGAGCAAGACTTTGCCCTGTTGAGCCTGGTCCTGCAGGAAGTAAAAAGGCAGTTGCGAGAGGAGGGCATCGAGCGCAGCAATATTACCCTGCTGTGTGCCGGTGACGTGGACTACCAGACTATTGTGAGTGCGATGGATACGGTGCGTTCATTCAAGGCGCTGGTCGGGGCCGAGTTGGTGGATGCGGCCTTGTTCCCGGATATTGCGTTTGGTGATGCTCCGGCCCGGCAGGAGAGTGCCGGATGAGTTCCTCATTGCGGGCGCGCAGAATGGCGCGCAACCACAAACGCCTGGCGCAGTCGCCCAAGCTCAACCTGGTAGCGCTGATGGACATCTTTACCATCCTGGTGCTGTTTCTCATGGTCAATAATGGCGATGTGGAAGTACTGCAACCGGACCGGGATATCACGCTTCCAGATTCGGTATCCGAGGTTCGCCCCGAACTGGCGCTCACCATCAAGGTGGGAGCGGACAGTATCCTGGTCGAAAACAGTCTGGCGGAATGGCTTGGCGCTGAGCGTGCGGAACAGGGCGAGCTGCCGGGGTTACGGCAACTGTTGCTCACCCACAGTGCGGCGAGTACGGAGCTGGCTGAACTGGAACAGGCCAGCGGCCGACCGGTTATTATCATGGGCGATAGCGATATGCCCTATGAAGTGCTCAAGCGTGTCATGTCTACCTGCGCCGATACCGGTTACCGGGATATCTCCCTGGCAGTTAACAGTGCACCGCCGAGCGCTGAAGAGGCGCTGCAACTGGCGGTAGTGGAGGGCTAGTCGGTGAATGCAGCGATAGACCAGGTAAGTCTCAACGCCGAGCTGCGCTTGCCCTGGAGTGCGGGCAATGAAGAAGATCGTCGCTTCCTTTGCATTACCGGCGCGGCGTTGTGTCTGTTTTGTGTGGTGTCGGTGGTTGTACCCATGCTACCTGTAAGTGAGGTAATCCTGGAGCAGCCAGAGCAACCACCACCGCATTTGGCGCGGGTACTGCTGGAACAGCAAACCTTACCGGAACCCGAACCAGTGATACCTACCCCCGTGCAAAAACCGCCTGTTGAACCGGAGGTCGTGCCGCCTGAGCCAGTACCACAGCCGCAACCGGCTGAAGTCGAACAACCGGAACCCGTTGCGCCGCCGGTCGATCCCCTGGAGGCCGCCCGAAGCCAGGCCGCGATCGCCGGGGTGATGGCCTTTCAGGATGACCTGGCTGCACTTCGCGACAGCGTTGATCCGGCAACACTGAGCAATAACCAGGTCAGTCGTGGCCAGTCACAGGCCGCTGAGCTGCAGCGCTCGATAATCAGTAGCGCGGCCACCACCAGCAGCGGGGGTATCACCACACGTGCATTGAGTCAGGATGCCGGCGGCGCGGCAATATCCGGCCGCCAGGCAACCCGGGTGGAAAGCCAGATCGCTACCGCGGGTAAGCGCCAGACCGACGCCAGCCAGTCCGCGCAGTTGGGCGGGCGTAGTGATGAATCCATCCGCCGGGTGATGGACAGCAACAAGGGCGCTATCTACGCAATCTACAACCGGGCGCTGCGTAAAGACCCATTGCTGGCTGGCAAGCTGATGTTTGAAATGGTGATTACCGCCTCCGGGGAGGTTACGGAAATTGTTTTGCTGTCCAGTGAATTGAGTGACACGGGCCTCACCGATAAGTTGTTATCGCGCATTCGCCTCATTGATTTCGGTGTGGACAACGTTATCAGCACCCGGGTGAATTACTCCCTGGATTTCCTGCCTTATTCCTAAAGTGTCTTTGAATAAAGCGCTTATGCTTCAGCGGAGCCCTGGTCCCCATGTACGGGCGGGTGCCCCAAAACGAAAAGCCCGCCTGTGAGGTTGATCTGTGTTAGATTGATGGCAGTACGGACCTCGATCGATCGCAGGGAAGGGCGCAGCGCAGCTTGCTGGAAACAACAATCAATTTTCTCGCCTACGTGGGCCTGATCTGTGCGGCAGCGTCAGCCTACTTACAGCTGAACAAGTTATGGCCGCGTAAGCATATCCAGGATGTCGCAGACAGTATTTCCATACCGGGCACCCTGGTGGAAGGCATACCGTTACTTTTTTTTGGCTTGTATTTTCTGCAAAAAGGCGACCTGGTTGGAATAGTCGATAGTCTGATCTGGTTGCTGGCCGCGGTGGTATTCGTGATGATCGGTGCCGGCCTGTGGGTGAAGGGTAAGCGTGGTAAAGGGTTCTGGCAGCTGGTGCTCGACTCGTTGCGGAAGGAGCGGCGCGAAATCACCACACTGGCCCGACAGGCCATTCAGCCGGCGGCGGCCCGGCAGCTGCTGTCAGTGCTAAAGAGTATGGCGGCGGTCGACGGGGTTATCGACGAGCGCGAACGCAAAATCATTGAACCTTTCGCGCGGGATTGGAATATCGACCTTGACTGGTTTGATGATCAATCCATAGGGCCACTCAAAAATCGCGTCTTTCGTGTGCAGGAGGCGGTGTCGAATTACCTGGTCACCAGCCCGCCGATATCCCAGGCTGGGCACCTGCAGGATATTCTGCGCGCAATTATCGAAGCGGACGAGAAAGTCAGCGATGAGGAACAGACCGCCTTTGACGAAGCCAGCGGCGCATTGAATCAGTACCTCTCAGCCGGGGAAGAAGAACCCACCTACCAGGTCCTCATTGCCCCCCAGGACCAGCGCCAGGAAGAGGCTGTCGAGACCATGTTGAGCGGTATAGAGCCCCATCGTTATGCCGGCGGCAAGGGTTACACGGTCGGTCACTACTTCTCGCAATCCTACGCCGATATTGTCTGTACGGAGTATCGTGCTATGGGTTTCTTCACCGTGGTGGTGGACGGTAACTCCATCGACGCCGGCGGTAACTGAGAGCTGCCCATTGCGCCACGGTAATTTTGACGATGCGACCAATGAAAACCGCTCCCTGAATTGGCGGTTGTTGGCACATATCTGGCCGTTTCTGGCCGAGAATCGATTGCGGGTATTCCTGGCGCTGGCCTGTCTATTGATGGCAAAAGGCGCGATCCTGGTCATCCCCTTCTTGCTGAAACACCTGGTCGATTCTCTGGATGTCGACAACCTAGCAGCTACCGCGCCGGTGTTGCTGCTGGGCCTGGTGTTGGCTTACGGCGCTGCGCGATTCGCCAATGTATTCTTCGCCGAACTGCGCGATACAATTTTTGGTCGAGTAACCGAACGCGCCATGCGGCGCATCGGTTTGCGGGTGTTCACCCACGTACATTCACTGGACCTGGAATATCACCTGGGCCGCCAGACCGGTGGACTGGCTCGCGATATCGAGCGTGGTACCACCGGTATCAGTTTTCTGATGCGCTTCTTCGTCTTCAACATTGCACCAACGCTATTCGAGATTGCGATGGTGGCCGGCATATTGCTATTCAATTACGGCCCCTCTTTCGCGGTAACCGTGGTGGTGGCCGTGGTGGCCTATGGTCTGTTCTCGGTGCGAGCCACTGAGTGGCGGACACAGTATGTGCGCGAAATGAATGAGGCGGATTCCACCAGCAATACGCGGGCGGTTGATAGCCTGCTCAACTTCGAAACCGTGAAGTACTTTACCAACGAGGATTTCGAAGCCCGACGTTACGACGAGTCTCTCGCGGTCTGGGAGATGGCCAGGCGCAAGAATCGACTGTCGTTGTTTACCCTCAACGGTGGCCAGGCGCTGATTATCGCGATAGCGCAGACCATTATGATAGGCCTCGCTGCCTGGCAGGTGAGCGACGGCACATTGAGTCTCGGTGATTTTGTGCTGATCAACCAGTTCATGATCCAGTTATTCATGCCCCTGGGCTTTCTCGGCTTTGTCTACCGTGAAATCAAGGGCTCCATGGCCAATATTGAAAACATGTTTGACCTGCTGCAGCACCAACCCACGGTGCTCGAAGTGCCGGGTGCGGCCCCGTTGGTCTGTGACGAGGCCTCGCAGGTGGGTTCGCCTGCTATCGAGCCCAGCATCGAATTTCGGGATGTGCATTTCAGCTATACCCCCGAACGTCCAATTTTACGGGGTGTCAGTTTTCGTATAGAAGCGGGACAGAAAGTCGCGGTAGTAGGCGCCAGCGGTTCCGGTAAGTCGACACTGGTCAAGCTGCTGTTTCGGTTTTACGATCCGCAGCAGGGCAGTATCACCGTTGCCGGCAAAGCGGTGGATTCGGTAACGGTCAAGTCGTTGCGGGAGGCGATCGGTATTGTGCCCCAGGACACGGTGTTGTTTAACGACTCGCTGTTCGAGAACGTCCGTTACGGCCGTCCTGATGCGAGCGATGAGGAAGTGAAAGAGGCAATCCGTCTTGCCCACCTGGAGGATTTTGTCGGGCAATTGCCGCGAGGGCACGCTACCCTGGTGGGAGAGCGGGGCTTAAAGCTTTCCGGTGGCGAGAAGCAACGCGTCTCCATCGCGCGTACCATTCTCAAGCGCTCCCCCATACTGGTTTTCGACGAGGCGACCTCGTCTCTGGATAGCAAGTCCGAGCAGGCGATACTGGCCTCTCTGCAGCAACTCGCCCAGGAGCATACCAGCCTGGCTATCGCCCACCGGCTGTCCACTGTCATCGATGCTGACCAGATACTGGTGTTGCGCAACGGAGAAATTGTCGAGCAGGGTGGTCATATTGAATTACTGGCGCGCGACGGCTACTACGCCGATCTTTGGCATACTCAGCAGAAACAACGTGCGTCGCAGATTGCCCTGCAGGAACAAGGCCAGTGAGATCCGCGTGTGAGCAGTGAGCTGAACGAGCAAAAACGCATGGGTACGGCGATGCAGGCCATTGCCTGGCTGATCTTTATGTTGTTGCTGGGCTTCTTCTTTCACGACATGCTCGGTAAGCAGAGAAACCCGAACCAGTCGGTGGACAGTATGGTCGCGCCCGATGGTATGCGTGAGGTAACACTGAAACGCAATCGCCAGGGCCATTACGTGGCCAATGGCCGCATTAATGGTCACCCGGTGGAGTTCATGCTGGATACCGGCGCGACCGGGGTCGCCATTCCCGCTGCGTTGGCAACGCGACTGAATATTCCGCGCGGCGCTCCTTATGCAACCCAGACCGCGAACGGCATTGCCACCAGTTATGCAGCGACGCTGGACAGTGTCAGTCTGGGCGATATCGTGTTGTATTCAGTTCCCGCCGGGATTGCCCAGGGATTAACTGGCAGCAAGGTGCTGCTGGGTATGTCATTCCTGCGACATATTGAATTCACCCAGCGCGGCAACACACTGGTGTTGCGCCAGTACCCCTGATTTTAGTCGCCGATGCGACGGAAGTTTTTTCCGTCGTGCTGGAAGTAAATGTCACCCCCTTCTGCCCCGATGAATACATCAGCATGCGCCGCTCGAAAGTGACGAAAGGTGTTGTCAGAAGTTTGCACCAGACGTTTTGCCTCGCTATCGCCGCGACGGTAGAGCAGGGCACCATCGCGGGTAAATAGCGTGAGCTGCTGCGGCCTTGCCGGTGCCGCGAAGCGATAGGTAACTTGTTCATAGGTTCCCAGCCAGGCTGAGGGTATGCGTGGTTTTACGTTGCCCGGTGCTGGTCCTGCTGGAACATTCAGGTCACGGATCAGGTACTCTTCGACCACTTTCTCCATCGCGCGCAGGGTGCGCCCCTGAAAGGCAGTGATGACCAGGAAGTACCCGCTCTGGTTTTCTCGGGTGTAGCCCAGGCGCGACAAGTAGCCATCAGCGTCACCGCCATGTCCGCGAAACTCGACGCCTCGGCGAAACCAGTTGTAGTTGCCCAGGCCGTAACCCTGCTCCAAGCCTGCGCGCGCTCCCAACGTGGTGGTTGGTGTTTCCAGACGCGCTATTACCTCGGGCTTAAATATTGCCCTACCGTCCAGTGAGCCGTCGTTAAGCAACATACGGATGAACCGGCCCATGTCGTGCAGGCTGGCATTAACGGCCGCGAATGGGCGAAAGATCTGGTGCCAGTAGGGTATCGGCGTTATCCCATCGCTGTCGTAACCCACCGGTAGTCGATTGGGGTCCGGGGGCAGAACAGAGCTGTCATGCATGGCCATGGGGTCGAAGATTTCACGGGTCACTAGCGTTCCGTAGCTGTCGCCAGTTGCCAGTTCCATAACGCGGCCAGCTAATCCAGCCCCGGCGTTGGAATAGGAGTAATGCAAACCGGGCGGCCAGTGTGTCTGGCGCGCGTCCGGGTGCATGCGCAGGGTGGTCGCCAGGGGTAGCTGTCGGGGATCAGAATAGTCCCACTCAGCTTTGCTCAGGTCGCTCAGGCCAGCACTGTGTTCCAGCAGTTGGGCGACGGTAATCGGGTGGCTGTCTTGCCAGGGATTGCGATAGGTGCCTGCTAGCGGCCATTGCTTTATCGCGTCATCCAGTGCGAATTCTCCGCCTGCCGCCAGCCTTGCCGCCAGCAATCCGGTGAACATCTTGGTGATCGAGCCGGTACGAAAGATCGCGGTATCTTTAATGGGCCTCGCGATGGCTGTGTCTGCGAGGCCGGAGGTCGTTAACAGGCTGACCTCATTGCCCTCAACCAGCACCAGCCCAAAGGCCGCCACGTCATTTTCCGCGCGAATGGATTCAAGTTGATCGAGCATCTGTTGCTGATCCGCGTTCTGGGCCAGGATATTGCCGGACAGCGACAGCACCAGAAAAAGTGTGGCAATTTTTGTGCCGGGGTTAGTCAGGCCAGAACCCATTTTGTACACTGATCTCATGCGAATACTGTTGCTAATAGTACTGTGTTTTTCACTCCTGGGCTGCGGCGGCTATGAGCTGAAGAATCTCGCCAAATCCGACGTCGACCTGGTGGCTGACGAGTTCATCGACGAATCCAGACGCCTGGTGCGCGAGTTAACTGTCAAGCTGTATAAGCGCAATCCTCAGGAGCTGCGCAAAACTCCGGGAATGACCATAGAAAAACGCCTGTCACAGCTCACTGATAGCCGCGAGCACCTGCGGTTTGAAGAGTTGGCCTATCGTCAGGAAGTCGACGCTCTGGAACTGGTTTTCAATCCGCATTTTGACGGCGACAGGGTATTCGCGCTGGTGGTGGGACTCGGCGGCATGTTGCGCCATGCCTACGGCTATAACCCGGAGTTTTTCATGTTCGATTCACTCGATGCGGACAAGCTGCTGGCCAGCGCCCACAACGTGGATGTATTGGTCTGGCGCCTGAAAAACTCCCGCCGCGAGTCCGGTGACCCCTATCTGATTACCAGTGAGTACCAGGGGGTTGTGGATAATCTGAGTTTTGAACGATTGTTTGGCAAGTTGATTGTGTTGCAGGAAATGATGGCGAGGATTGCTGGCGACTCGGGCGACAGACAGGTCAATACAGTGGTGCATACTGCCTCTAGGGTGTTTATTCCGCTGCCAATATAGAACGAATTCTGACGCTAGAAGAAATATCGTAAGCGTGTTCAGCAAAAAATGTTGTCACGTTCTAATCCTTGCTACGGATAGCTTGGCGCAAATAAGAAGTAATCCCATTTTGCGACTCGTCGTGAATACATCCATGTAGACTCGTATGCCGCGTCCATGCGGCATACGGTCTCAAAACGGGATTACTTCTTATCTGCTTCGCTTCAGCTGTCCCCCTTATCCCACCGGGGTCTACCTTTCTAGTGCACGAGTCGTAGAAATGCGACTCTTTGTTGTTTCTATTCCCTGATATGAGCTGACCTAGCCTGAAGCGAAGCCGGTGACTGGAGTAGTCCAGCCAGACCGTCTGCCGCAGGGACGCGGCAGTCGAGGCCCCATGGATGGGTTCACGCCGCGTCTGGCTGGACTACTCCAGTTACCGGCGCAACCCGTTGTCGAAAAAGCCATAGCTAGTACACATGATGTCTCGTCGAAAGAAAAAAGGGGGCGAATCCGCCCCCAAGCCTCTCATGAACCTTTCAACTGCATAACCTCAATAACACTGCGAGATCGGTACCTCCACCCGTCGCTGCTCACCATTGGGTAGCGTCTCAATCCGGTGACAACCCACCACCTCGGAACTGCCGCCAGAGCTGCTGCTTCGGTAAGTGTCTCCACCGTGATCCTCGTAACACTGGTTACCATTGTGCGTGTGATACAGGCTGTAGGTGAGTGCTGAGCCGATCAGTGCTGCCCCCAGATAGTTGGGGTAATAGTGCCCGTTGTAATACTTACGGTAACGGTAGTTGTAGGGCTTGTAGCGATAGTGGCCGTGACTTGATCGATAGCCGTGCTTGTAACCCTTCTTGTAGCCGCGGTTGTAGCCCTTGTAGTACTTTCTATCGTCGTGGTATTTCCAGCCGTGATGTTTGTGATGGCCGTGTTTGTGACGACCATCTGCCAGGGCGCCGGTGGTTGCACCCAGCAATGTCGCCGCAATTACAGTTACGATTAGCTTTTTCATCGTGTGTCTCCTCAGGCTTGTCATCCTGGGGCCCAGATTACGGCGGGGCAGATGAACGGGAACTGAATGAAACTGAATATTCTGGTTTTTTTCGTTCAGTTTGCATTCATGTTTACGCCGTTAAGCTGCTGAGTATTACTGCAGGTTGGAGGCAGAATAATGAACAATCTTCGGAGCTGTCTGGCGTTAATGTCACTGGTTGTATCATCTACCGGACTTGCGTCAGCAAGCAGTCATACGGTGCAGGCACCGGTAGTGGGTGTTTCGCCTGTTGTTCGCATTACCACCGAAAAAATTCCCCACAGTCGTTGCTATGACCAGCGCGTGAAGGTATTGCGCAGCAGTGCTAACCACTCTGCCACGCCGTCGATTCTGGGGGCGATTATCGGTGGAACGGCAGCAGGTGCACTGGGTAGAAACAGTTCATATCAGCCCGTAATCGCCGGCGCCGGAGCCGTGTTGGGTGCGTCCATCGGCAATGACTACAGCCATCGACGTCATGCCAGCGCTTACTATGTGACCGAAGAGCACTGTGAAGTGGACTACGAGTTGCGCGATGTAGAACAGGTGATTGGGTATCGCGTTAGCTACCGGTATGGAGATACTATTTATGAAACCGAAACCAGGCACCATCCGGGTGATACGATTGCCGTGCAGGTTGATCTGCGCCCACTGGAGTAGCGCCGGAGAATATTGATGCCACGCCCTTCCTTAACACGAATAGCATTGATCAGTGCCCTGTCACTGAGCTTGTCTGGCGCTTTGCTACTGCAGGCGCCCCAGGCCTACGCCCAGGGTAACAAGGGGCAGTCTGCCAGCGCCCAGTCGGGGAAGATCACCGGGCAGCAAGCAGCGGCCAAGGCCAAGTCGCGCCACGGCGGTAAGGTGTTGAAAGTGACGCCCGATAAGAAAGGTTACAAAGTAAAGTTGCTGCAGGACTCGGGCAGGGTTATCACCGTCAGGGTCGATTCATGAGAATGCTGATTGTGGAAGACGAGGCCCAGTTGCGCCTGCAACTTGCGCAGCACTTTAGCGAAGCGGGTTGGGTTGTGGAGGAGGCCGCCGATGGCCCCGAGGCGCTGTACATGGGCTCTGAGCATCCCTATGACCTGGCGGTTGTTGATGTCGGTCTGCCCGGTGTGTCGGGTGTAGAGGTTGTGCGCCAGTGGCGCGAGCAGGGCAATACCTTCCCCGTTTTAATCCTTACCGCCCGGGGCGACTGGCAGGACAAGGTCGAAGGACTGGAAGCAGGCGCCGATGACTACGTGACCAAACCCTTCCACTTGCCCGAGGTACAGGCTCGCATCAATGCATTGCACCGGCGCAGCGCTGGACTCGCCAGCGACAGGGTCAGTTTTGGTCCGATCACACTGGATTTGGCGGCGCGCACGGTTGCGGTTGATGGTGTGGCACTTGACCTGACGACCTTCGAGTACAACACGCTTGAGTATCTGGCCACGCGGGCCGGTACCGTGGTCTCCAAAACCGAGTTGACCGAACACCTCTATGACCAGGACTTCGATCGTGACAGTAACGTGATCGAGGTGTTTATTGGTCGTTTACGTAAGAAGATCGATCCGCAAAACACTCTGAAGCCGATTAAGACCGTGCGTGGCGCCGGATATCGTTTCGTGTTGGACGGTAGTCGGTAATGCGTAAGATCACTGGCTCGTTGGCTGGCCGCCTGTTGCTCGCCAGTGTGCTTATTCTACCGTTGTTCCTCGGCCTGGTCGGTTACAACCTCGACCGAAGCTACCGACTGGGCCTGGAGGCTGCACTGGAACAGCGACTGCAATTGCATGTACTGGCGCTGCTGGCGGAAGCAGAATACGCTGAGTCTCTGTGGTTGCCCGAACAATTACTGGAGCCACGCCTGAACCAACCTGACTCCGGCCTTTACGCCTACATAACCAATGCCGAAGCCGAGTTGCTCTGGTCTTCGGGTTCGGCGATCACCCTGGGGTATTACCCTGAGCGCCGTAACCTCGCCACCGGGAGCTCCTCGTTTTCCCGCCGAGATGCGCTCTTTGACTATACCTATCGCGTATTGTGGCAGACAGAGGACGGTGTTGAGGCGCACATGCTGTTCACGGTGCTGGAAGACGCTGAGCCCCTGGAGGCGGAACTGGCAGTCTATCGCCGAAGTCTCGCCACTGGGCTGGGTGGCGTGAGCCTGTTGTTGGTGCTGTGCCAGGCCCTCTTGCTGTACTGGGGTTTACGGCCATTGCGACAGCTGGCGCGGGATATCGATGATATCGAGTACGGCGAGCGGGACAATCTCGATGGCGAGTATCCCAGTGAGTTGCAGGCCCTGACCCGTAGCCTGAATACCTTGATAGCCGGCGAGCGGCTGCGCCGTGAGCGGGTGCGTAACACGCTTGGCGATCTGGCACACAGCCTCAAGACACCACTGGCCGTGCTGCGCAGCGGTAAGCCAGAGCAGTCGGGTTTTGAAGCGCTGGTCAAAGAACAGACTGACCTGATGTCACAGATCGTCGACTACCAATTGCAGCGCGCGGTCGGCGGTTCCCACCGGCTGCTGGGACTGGTGGCAGTCACGCCAGTTGTGCAACGCTTACGCGAGAGTCTGCTCAAGGTTTACAGTGCCAAAAACCTGCAGATTGACGTGGCTGTCTCAGAAAACGCGGTGTTTCGTGGCGACGAGAGAGACCTGATGGAGCTCATGGGCAACCTCGTGGACAATGCCTGTAAGTACGGAGAGCACCACGTGCGTATCGGTGCCACCGGCGGTGGTACTGCGCCGCTCAAGTTCTGGGTCGAGGATGACGGCGAAGGTATTCATCCTAAAATGCGCCCGGTAATTACTGCCCGCGGCACGCGTGCGGATACTCGCCAATTGGGGCAGGGCATTGGTCTGGCAGTCGCGGTAGATATTGTCGACAGCTATCGCGGCAGCTTGATGATTGATGATAGTCCGCTGGGCGGTGCATTGATCAGCGTGGAACTGCCTTAAGCTGGAGTTGGTCGCCGGTGAAGTGTTAATCTGAAGTGATACGGATATAAAAAGCCTGAGAGTTGCCCTATGGCTGAACAGGATTCCCTGGTAGCGGACTTCACCCAGCACAAACACTTCATTTTCACGCGCGATGATTTTTTGAGCGCGCAGGAATGCGACGCGATTATTCAGCAGGCATCCAGCCAGCTGGAAAAGTCCACGGTGCTCGGTTCTCAACGCTCTGGTTATCGCACCAGTAGCAGTACCTGGTTGTACCCTGACAGCCTGCCAGGCCCGCTTGAGAAAATTGAGGCGCTGGTGGATCGGGTTACCGGCCTGCCGCGTAACCACCAGGAGGCATTGCAAATAGTGCGTTACGGAGTGGGTGAGGAGTATAAAACCCACGAGGATTTCTGGCATCCGCATACCGACTACTACGACGAGCAGATGGCCCGGGGTGGCCAGCGAGCCTGGTCGATCATGATCTATCTCAACAGGGTGACCCGGGGCGGTCACACACGTTTTCCCCGTATGGACGTCGATATAGAGGCCATACCCGGCAGAGTCCTGGCCTGGAAAAACACCATCGACGGTGAATTGAATTTTGACTCTTCCCACGCCGGCATGCCGGTGGAGGAGGGGGAGAAGTGGGTGGCGATCAAGTGGGTGCGTGAGCAGCCCTTTATCTAACGCGCCGCTGGAGCACTACCGTCTTTTTTAGAGGTGCCCTGGGCTTACCCTCATTTTTTTAGCGCACACCAGCTGACTACTGCATGGCGCACACCCCGTGTCACCGGCATGGCGCCGTGCAAGTAACGAAAGTCTGAGGGGAAAATCACCAACATCCCCGCCCGGGGCCGCAGCCGAAAGTCAAAGTTCGGGAACGCGAGTTCTCCGCCCTCGTAGTCATCGTCCAGGTAGATCAGCAAGCTCAAGTCGCGGTCGTGTATTTTCTCCCAACGCCGTGTATCCGGATTGAGTTCGTCACTATCGGCATGGGGGCGATAATAGGAATTCACCCGGTAGCGCAAAATATGGGGTGTTTCCAGCGATTTCAGCTTACCCCCGTAAAACGGTTCAGCCTCGTCGCGAAATGCTCTTTTGACAATGTCGGTAACCGTATCGGCGTGTTCACCCTGGTCGACGATATCGGTCACGCGCCAGCTACTGAGTCGCGTGTCTCCACTGCGTTCCTTCACCAGGGCTTCCTCAGCCTGGGCGGTGGCCAGCATGGCCCTGGCGACGCTCTGCCAATCGTAATTCTCCCCCAGCAGCTTGACCATGATGCCGGGGGGCAAGTCTTGCTCCTCGAACTCACAGCGAGGTTCATTGGCGACAGCATGCTTGAACCGCTCTTCCCGAAAGGTGCCAGGCAGCCTGCCGGGAGCGCTTTCGGTCCAGTGGCGCTCGTCCAGGTAGCCGCAACAACGAAAGTAGGGTTTGCCGCTGCCGCAGGGGCAGTCGCTGGTCAGTGGGGTATCAGTCATTATTCAGCATTGTAGTTGCCGCTTCAGCAGTGCTTCAAGCGTGAACACATGCGAGTCATGTTCGTTCAGTGCACGCAGTGCGTCCGCCAATTGCAGCAGGTAGTCGCGGTTGCTGCCACTGGGGCCGTGGCTGCGCTCGATGTGTGCGGCCAGTTCGTCCAGGGTTTCGGCCGGCCCGAGAAAAGCCGGATTGTCCTCTTTGGCAACGTAAACCACGCCCGCTGCATCGTCTGAATCTTCGTCGAAGATAATGTCTACCTGGTGGCGGTCGTAACCATTTTTCTCCCGGTAATCGAGGTGCTGGAACACCGGGTTTTCCACCCGATAGGCGACCCCGCGGCAGAGTGATCCGGGGGAGGGAATCAGGGTCACCACTCGCCCTGGTGCATCGGGTGTACCGCGGTGGTCGTGGGAGCCCTGCCAGAAGCGCCGCTCCCAGCCGTGGATACTGGCCACACGCCGTTCCAGGAAAGGGAAGTCAACTTTGTAAATCAGGGATCCGTAGCCGAATACCCAGGTGGGTTTATCGTTGTCGCCGGGCAAAAGATAACTCTGAGGTTGTCTGTATGTGCATTAACTGGCGCCAAAATAACATATTTGCTCGTAGTTCGTGATTTTTCGGCCATTTTTCCTGACTCACGCCCGGTTGGCTTCTGGTAATTGTAATCTGCGGAAATCCGCAGTTTTCACGGGTTTAGCGCTTTCTTTGTTGCTAATATTTTCCTCATGTTTTTGATGGGGCAGGTCAAAATGCGCGCGCTTTTACTGATAGTGATGCTGTTGCCGCAAGTTGTGCTGGCGGAAATCTATGTGTGTGTCGATCCCGAAACCGGTAAGAAGTCGTTTACCGATACCGCCTGTGGAATGCACGGTACGGGCGACAAGATCAAGGTGAAGGAAGGTAATTTCGGTGCCTCTGGAAGCAACGTGAATTCCGGAATGCGCGGTGATACCTGGCGCAGCGAAGATGGCAGCGATATCAGCACCTCGGATAACTACAAGGGCGCACGCCGCAATATCGAGAGCGCCAAGACCGCCGGTAGCAGTTCCGGGCGCGACATCGACTCCTGATTGAAGCAGGCTCTCATCTAAACCTTATTATTCACGAGCTGCCTTAGTCGCGGCAAAATTCTTCCACCGCGATAGCAAAGTTCAAATTGGCGCCCGCATCCACGGTAAACGTGGTGATACCCACCAGGTTTCCTGCCGCATCAAACAACCCCCCACCTGAAGACCCCGACGAGAGCGCCGCGTCCGTCTGGATATACGCTCTGCCGCCTTTCTGTCTTTTTTGCGCGACGATGCCACGGGAAAGTGAGGTGTCCAGGCCTTTGGGATTGCCAATTGCGGCGACATCCTCACCCACGCGCACGCTGCTACTGCGCTTCGAGGAGACCACATAGCCGGGCAGCGGTTTGGCGACCCTGAGAATGCAGCGATCCCCCTCGGGGTCGGCAGCGCTTAAGAATGCGCTCAGCGAGCGATTTCCCTGACGTAGACTAATACCGTCGACGCCGTTGATCATGTGGCAATTGGTGATCAGGCTGTCGCGGGACACTGCGACTGCGGAGCCGAGCGTTCTACGCTGTGCATCGTTGGAATTGAGCGTCCAGATTGCCGGGGATCTCAGCTCAAACACATCGCTCCAGGGCAGGGTGGTTTGGCTGTCTTGCAGTGTACATACGCTGGCCGAAAGTGGCTGCCAGGTCCTGCTGGTGAGCGCGCCGGTGACATTACCAGAAGGTGGAGGGGGTGAGGGTCGAGAGCCTGGCTGCTGTGCGACTGTACTGCCGGCACTGCCTTGCGTTGTCCTCGCAACCGCCTTGCTGACCGGGATGTGCTGCCCGGTGAATGGCATAGCGGTGACCAGCGACAAGCCGCGGTAGTAAGACTTGTCCAGTGCTTCTTCGATTTCTTCGCGCTCGCGATTCGATAGCCGAGCTATGCGTTCCTTTACGGGCGGCAGGCGTTCGGATTCCAGCTGGTGGCGCTCCGGGAAGGCAAAATTATCGCGGATACAGGAACCCCACTCCGGGTTGGCCGCCTGCGCTTGTGCGCGGCGCCAATAGTAATAGCCCAGGTACCAGTTTTCCTCGACGCCGCGCCCGCGAAAATACAGGTCGCCCATCTTGAAGTTAACCTCGCACACCTGGTCCTGCGAATAGCGTTTACCGCCGCCATTGGCCCCGGCGTCGTTGGCGATTTCGCTGTAGTACGAAAACGCGTCCTTATACAGTCCCCGTGCGTGTAGCGCGTCTGCGTAAGCCAGGCTGTAGTTGGTGACCCCGTAGCGTACCGCCAATCCCAGGTACTTGAATGCCAGGTCGTCATCCGCGGGTAGCAGTGTGCCGCGACCCTCGCTGTACATCTGGTAAAGGGTCGCGCTGGCTTCCGACAGGCGGTCACGATTGCGGCTGTTGGCGACAAAAAGCGCGTAGGCATCGGCCACCTTGTCTGGTCGATTGCCGCTGTTCCAGAAATTCACCAGGGCGGACAACGCGCGGGAATCACCGGTCATCAACTTGCGATTACAGTTCTCCAGTTCGTGGCGCTGGTAATTCAGTAATTGCTCGCGGCTGATGTTGGAGCCGTAACGCTGTGAACTGTAGTTATCGCCATTGACCTGAATAATCTGGGGTGGGCAGACACCCCGGTCCAGCTCGGCGATGGCGTGGGGCGATCGGGTCGTCGTGGACGTCGACGAGCAGGCCGCCAGCAAATGCATGCCGAACAGCACGAGGGCGAATTGGAGAATGCTGGCCGAGAAGGCGCTAGCTGGCCAGCGCATGTATCTGCTCACTGTCGTATTTATAGACTCCCTTTTCCTCGGCCTCGACCAGACGCAGAGCCGCGAGGGCCACTTGATCGGCATGCACGGAACGAAATTTTTTAAACGCGCCCTGCATCAGGCAATCAACTACTGGGCTGGCTACAACGCCGAACTGCTCGCCCAGCCGAAACTCTCTCCGCGGTCCGCGCAGCAAGCCGGGGCGTAACAGGTCCAGCCTGTCAAAGCCCTCTGCGATCAGTGCCTCTTCAGTCTCTCCCTTGGTCTTCAAATAGAAGGAGCTGGCTCGGGCATCTGCCCCGACCGAGGATACGGCGATGAAATGACTCGCCCCAGCGCGTTTCGCAGCCATGCCTACGTCATGCACCAGGGTGAAGTCGACAGCGTGAAAGGCGTTGCGTGAGCCGGCTTTGCGAATGGTGGTCCCTAGTGCGCAAAACACCGTATCGGGCTGCAATCTCTCGATAAGTTCGGGCCACTCATCACTCGGCGCCACCATTTCCACACAGCTGGAAGGAATTTCTACTCCGGGAGAGCGGACCAGGGCGGACATCTTGTAAGCCGGTTCAATTGCAGCGCATTGCTGAAGAAAAGCTTCTCCGACCAGGCCGGTAGCGCCTACCACCAGCAAATGACGGTTTGTGTATGAACTTGATGTCAAACTCTTGTTCTCCAGGTCCCCAGAGGTCTCTCCTTGAATTGAATCGGCTTATCGATTCTGGCGTCGCCATTCCCAGGGTGGCGTGGGCTCGGTAGCAGACCACAGGCCGCGGCCTTCCGCTTTAGCCGTGGCCTCTGCGGAGGCCAGTGCAGCCTCTGAGCGCGCATGGCGTCGGTACCACCACGCATGGCCTCCGGCCACCATTGCAACATTGATATTTTGCCCCTGGAAATGAATGACCCCGACGATTCGGCCGTAATCGTCTATATCCCGCTGTTCGACTCCTACCACCTCGCCATCGATCATGTCGGCGAGCGTCCGGGAGGCGATGGAGCCATGCGCCTGGTCGCGCTCGGGTGCATCAATGCCAAACAGTCGAATCTTATGTTGTTTTTGTTGCGCATCCAATATTGAAACAGTATCCCCATCTGCGACGCGTACCACGCGCCCCGAAAGTGCATAATCTTCGGCTTTGGATTTTTCCGGGACCGCTTCGTTGAATGCATCTGTGGCCTTCCGCCAGCCCGCTTCGGGACGATCTGCATACTCGGTAAACGGCGCCAGGATCTGTTGGTGCCAGCTGATCGTACCCGTGGTGGCATACTGGTACGCACTGATAGCCACCAGTACCAGGACGATTACCTTGATATCTCTCCTGCGGTTACGGCCGCGCCGGGTAGATTTAGACAAAATACTGCTGACTCGCTGTCCTGGTTTATGCGGGCGGCGGTTGGTGACTCTTTCATCAAGCCTGCCGCTGGCGATGGGTACGATGATAAAGAATTCACGGTACTTTGGTCCAGACACGGGTCCAGACACGGGTCCAGACGCGGCCACGGATCCACTGTGGCGGCGCGCTGGCTCGATGGTATAGTGCGTCCTTCCAAGGCACTTTAAGACCCGCAATGGCGCTTAAATCCACAGTTTTTAAGGCAGACATTAATGTCGCCGATATGAATCGTGACGTCTACGGGGACTATTCCCTGACCCTGGCGCGACATCCATCTGAAACCACTGAACGTATGATGTTACGACTGTTGGCATTTGCGTGCCACGCATCGGAAGACCTCGAGTTTGGCCGGGGTCTGAGTACCGAGGATGAGCCAGACCTCTGGCAACGCGATCTTACCGGTGAGATTGAGTTATGGGTGGACCTGGGTACACCGGACCCCGAGCGCATCCGTAAGGCCTGCGGTCGATCCCGACAAGTTGTGGTCTATTGCTATGGCCAGCGCGCGGTGCCTGTCTGGTGGGCAAAACACGAAACGCGACTGGCCCGCTTCGAAAATCTGCGGATTTTTGTTCTGGAACCGGGTGCGTTGGCAGATCTGGCTCAACCTTCCATGCGTATGCAGTGTTCGATCGAAGGGCGGGACATTTGGATAAACAGCGGCGATAGCGCGGCGCAGTTAGCCTGGGAAGTGCTAAAGGCCTGACGGCCAAGGACGTCATAGAATCATTGAGGCAATAGAATTGAAGAGGAAAATGTAAATGCTGAGCAACAAAACCTGTGGCTTACTGGTTGTACTATCCCTGTTTCTGGGTGGTTGCGCCCAGTACGAAAACCAGCGCGGCGTGGAGGTCAGCTGGCAGCAGGCCGCGGTGGCAGATTTCAGTACCGGCAGCACCACCCGGGCCGAAGTAATGAGTAAATTGGGCCCACCGTCACAGCTGATTTCGCTGGGTGACGAAACGGTGCTTTATTACCTGTATGAGCATTCTATCGGCGACGGTTTGATCCTCATTGTTTACAACGATTTCAATGTCGAGACGCGCTACGACCGCGCGGTGTTCTTCTTCGACGAAAACGATGTGCTAAGCGAGTTTGCGACGCATATTGTGCCCGACTTTGGTGATTGAGCCGTTGCTCCGGACACTCCTATTGCTGTCCTTCATCCTGCTGCAGGCTTGTACCCGCTGGCAGTATGAAATGGGCGAGCCCCTGGCGGATTACACCCAGCAAGCAGCTGCCGATGGCCCTGTCACCATGACCCAGGTGATGGCGGACCTCGGTCCACCCTTGCGGCTATCCGCCGGTGCCAGTGGTTACATTTTTGCCTGGGAGTTTTGGCAGGTAAGCGAAAAGTCCCTGGGTATCAGTCTTGGCTCGCTGGGCGCGGACTTTCTCTCGATAGACTGGGGGGAAGCTTCTGTAGACGGCGAATTCCTGCTGCTTACCTTTGACCGCGAACACCGGTTGAGCGGTGCCGCGCTTTCCAACTGGCAAGGCGACCTTGGTGGTGGCGCCGCAGTGCAGCCATTTTTCGGAGTTGTCGACGTGGTTGACGTAGATGACCTGGTCACCCGTTTGCCTCAACACCAGTGGGGTGCTGCCCGCTTGTTGCCGCCATTCGAGGCGCTCAATACCCCGTCTCGCCCCGATATGGGTACCACGGGTATACAACAGCGGGGTACCCCAACCGGTGTTGGCCAGCAGAGTCTGGAGATGGACTGAAGCCGCGCTGGTCAGGGAGTACTATTTTTTTCTTGCGAGGGGTAGACTAGGCGGCCCCGAAACGCCCTGGTAGGGCGAGTGTAACGAATTCAAGACAACTGTCAGGAGAATAATAATGGCATTGGATACCTTACCTTCGATCGCTAAATTCAGGGCCCAGGACTGTCCGGACACGGTCTGGCTGAAAGATCTGCGGGAGGAGGGCTCTGACGATTACACCTGGGCGGAGGCCTGGGAGCAAATCGCTGCCATCGGCGCCATGCTCGAGGATAAATTTGGCCACGGAGCCCGCATGGCGCTGCTGTCCAGAAACCGACCCCACTGGTTTATGGCAGACCTGGCCATTATTGCCTCTGGCAATGTTACCGTAAGCATGTTCACCACGCTGCCAGGGTCGACCGCCGAATACATCCTCGAATTCACCGAGGCATCCGTCATTTTTGTGGGTGAAACCACCAACTGGGCGCAGGTGAGCGCGGTGTTACCGGAAGGCATTACTATCATCACCCTGCCGGGCGTGGAGGTAGAGCAACCACATCTGACCTGGGAATCGCTGCTCGAGGAGTGGCGGGGCAAGGAGCCCAGCTACGAGGGTCAGCCCGATGATATGGTTTCCCTGGTGTTTACCTCTGGCACCACCGGCATGCCCAAGGGTGTGATCCAGACCCATGAAAGTAATCTGATTCCGGTACGTCGATTCCGCGATGCCTTTGGGGTGCGCGAGCAGGCCCGTTACTTTTCCTACCTGCCCCTGTCGCACATCGCGGAGCGCCAGATTGTAGAAGTGGCCTCACTGGATTCTTGTGGCACCGTCCACTTTAACGAGTCACTGGAAACACTGATGCGTGATCTACAGCGCACCAAACCGCACATGTTCTTTGGCCCGCCGCGTATGTGGGAACAGTTCCAGCAAGCGGTGATCGGTAAATTTGGTGGCCAGGAAGCCGTTGAAAAGGCACTGGCGGACGACAAGGAGGGTATCGGCAAGCTGGTGCTGGATACACTTGGCCTGGCCGACGTCGAATACTGCCTGACTGCCGCCGCGCCAACACCACCGGCACTGATCCGGTGGTGGGGTGAGTTCGGGCTGGTGCTGATGGAAGGTTTTGGGCAGACCGAGGCGATGGGTTTGATTGCCAATAGCCACGATGACCGGCGTATTGGCTCTATCGGCAAGCCGGTCAACGGGGTCGATTTCAAGATGACCGAGCAAGACGAAATGGTGGTCAGGGCCGACGGTTGTACCCCAGGCTATTATAAACAGCCCGATAAGACAGCTGAGTTGATCCAGGATGGCTGGTTGCACACCGGCGACAAGGTGCGGGTCGATGAGGATGGTTTCATCTACATCACTGGCCGGGTCAAGGACTACTTCAAAACCATCCAGGGCAAATTTGTTGCGCCGCCGCCTATTGAAGGTGAATTTGCCAAGAATCCGCATGCCGAGCAGCAGTGCTTGTTGGGCCGTGGATTCTCGAAAACCGTGATGATCGCCGTGCTGACTGCCGAGGCGCAGACCCGGGAGAGAGACCATATCGAGGAGTCCGTGCGTGAGACCATCGCGGCGATCAACGACAGCGTCGAGAAGCACGCCCGGATTGGTGCGGTGATTTTCTCGACCGAGCCCTGGAGTATCGAGAATGAGGTGCTCACCCCGACCATGAAAATTCGTCGCGAAAAAGTCGAGGAGCGCTTCGCCGAGCTGGCAGAAAGTCTCGCCCGGCAATCGGCGGAGCAGGGCGAGCTACTGCTTAACTGGGTGTAGTTGGCTGCCGGGTGGCAGACAGGTTGGCCTTCACGCGCCGTAGGTGGCCGCTAAACACCGGCCCCTTGCGCAGCGCCCAGCTGGTGGCGATCACGTCGATAATCGCCAGTTGCGCGATACGCGAGGACATCGGTGTATAGATATCAGTATCCTCACCGATATCCACGCCCAGCACCAGGTTACAGCGACTGGCCAGCGGTGAATCAGGCGCTGTAATTCCCACGATGGTGGCGCCAGAGGGTGCGGCCAGATCGGCCATTTCACACAGGGCGGTGGTTCTTCCGGTGTAGGAAATACACAGTAAGCAGTCGTCTGCGTGCAAGCTGGTGGTCAACATACGTTGGTTAATGATGTCGGTGTGGGCGATAACCGGCGTGTCGAAGCGCAGCAGTTTGTGCTGGGCATCCATCGCCACCGATGCAGAGGCGCCCAGCCCGCAAAGTACAATTGACCTGGCGCTATCAAGTGCACTGACCACCTGTTCCAGCGTGGCGATGTCCAGATGATTCTGGGCGTTACTCAAGCTGACCCTGCTGGCCTCAAAGACTTTACTCGCTACCTGGGCGGGGGAGTCCTGGCGTTCAATATCGCTGGCTATGCCCGGCTCTGCACGTCCCAGGCTGGCGGCCAGGTTGAGTTTGAAATCCGGAAACCCCTTGTAACCAAGCCCTGTACAGAAACGGTTGACGGTGGGTTCACTGACGCCGACGGCATTGGCCAGGGTCGCGATCGGCATGGAGACGATGGCGGCCGGGTCTGCAAGAATATAGTCGATCAGTTTTAGCGCCGATTTGCTGCGGCGCACCTGGGTATCGCGTAGCTCGCTCAGGACAGACATGGGTGCTGTACCTCTTTTTTACGATAATGTAATTAAATTTCATAAATAGTACAAGCGTTTTACTGCTACCTTGCTGTCCACCCCGTTCCCGATAGCGGATCCCCTTACGCTTTGTATGGGAAAACATTGACTTATGACGCCATTTTCACGTGTTTGAGAAAAATAAGGCCGCTGGAGATGTTTTCCTTGCACCTTGTGGACGACTGAGCTAAAGTCTCAAAAATGTAATAAAATTACTTATTGGTGTTCGCAACATGCTAAATGAAACCCTGGCCGCTTGCCGCGTTTTGCCGGTAATCACGGCGGTAGACGTGCCATCAACGGTGGCATTGGTGAGAACCCTGGCCCGCGGCGGCATGA
Source organism: Halieaceae bacterium (assembly GCA_963669435.1). GTDB lineage: Bacteria > Pseudomonadota > Gammaproteobacteria > Pseudomonadales > Halieaceae > CALJFL01. The sequence goes on along the minus strand of OY770025.1, from coordinate 4,471,148 downwards.
AGGCGGTAGAGATAACCCTGCGCACCAATTCCGCCCTGGACAGCATCCGTGCTGTCGCTCAGGAAGTGCCTGAGGTACTGGCAGCAGCGGGAACGGTAACTAACCCCGGTGAGCTGGATCAGGCGCTGGACGCTGGCGCTAAGCTGATCGTAAGTCCCGGGTCGACTCCAGCACTGTTGTCGGCAGCCCGCGACCGCGGTGTTGACCTGGTTCCGGGTGTCGCCAGTGCCTCCGAGGTAATGCAGGGGCTGGACCTGGGATATTCCTCGTTCAAGCTGTTCCCTGCAGAAGCATCCGGTGGTATGGCCTTGCTGAAATCTCTGGCAGGGCCTTTCCCCGACGTGAAGTTCTGTCCCACCGGAGGCCTCAACCCGGATAACTACCGCAACTACCTGGCACTGGACAACGTGATTTGTTGCGGTGGCTCCTGGATGGTTGCGTCTGACCTGGTGGCGGCGGAGGATTGGGCTACGATTGAAACACTGGCGCGCGAGGCGATGACGCCTGCGTCCGAAAACGGAGCATAGTGATGGCGAGCGACAAACCGATACGAATTGGCATTATGGGATTTGGCCAAACCGGCCGACAGATTTACGAGCTGGCATCGCGCAGTGACGATGTAGAGGTGGTGGCAATTGCCGATATCGGCAAGCCCGACATTCTTCACTACCTGCTGAGTTCAGAAGTGAACGAGCCCGAACGACACGAACTACAGGGCAATTTTCTGGTGAACCCGCGATTTCGCGCGCGCTTTATGGGTATTGATACCCCGGCCGAGGTCCCCTGGGATATCTTCGGTCTCGATGCGGTGATCGATTCTACCGGCAAGTACCGGGAAAAAGCGGCCATGGAGGATCACCTGGCTAATGGTGCGCCCCGGGTCCTGTTGCGGGGACTGCCGGTTGATCATATCGACCGGATCGTGATTCCCGGCATCAACCAGGAAAGCATCAGCGCCAGTGACCGCATGATTTCGGCTGGGTCGGCGACCACCACTGCACTGTGTTTGTTGTTGCATATTCTCGGCCAGCGTTTCGAGATTGAGTGCGGCAGTATGACCACGGTGCATGCTTACACCTCCGACCAGGTGTTGCAGGATTACGCGGGCAGCGACTTTCGGCGCAGCCGGTCGGCGGCCGAGAACATTATCCCCAATACCCACGAGGCGTCCCTCTGGCTCGGGCAGGTACTTCCCCAGTTTGACGGCAAGATACTGACCTCGGCACTGAATGTGCCCATTCACGAGGGTTGCCTGCTGGATACTAACCTGGTGATTTCTGACCCGGATGTTCAGGCGGAAGATATTAACGAGGCCATGCGCGCTGCCAAGGATGATTTCCCCGGCATTGTCGATGTGGTTGAGGATCCGATCGTTTCCTCGGATGTGATCGGCAACGCCAATTCTTTGCTGTTTGACACCAAGGGCACGGTAAAAGCCGGCGCGAATACCATCAAGGCCCTGTCCTGGTACGAAAATCTGGGGCATGCCGCGCGCCTGTTGGACGTGGTGCGCCTGTACGCCGACATTGATCAGCAGCAGGAGGCAGCGTAATGAGAGTCGCAATTAATGGTTTCGGTCGTATCGGCCGCTCGGTATTTCGCATCCTGGAAGACGTGCAGGGCGTCGACGTGGTCGCTATCAACGACCTGTTCGACCCGGACGCGCTGCGTTACCTGTTGAACTATGACACCGTCATGGGGCCGTTTTCCAAAAGCCTGACCCTGGAAGATGGGCACTTCGTGACCCCCAAGGGGAAGGTCAAGCTGCTCTCTGAGCGCAATCCCGGTGATCTGCCCTGGGCAGAAATGGAAGTGGATGCTGTGGTTGAGTCGACGGGCGTGTTCCGCAAGCGTGAACAGCTGCAGCAGCACCTGGCTGCGGGCGCCAAGCGCGTGGTCCTGACAGTTCCGGCCGCGGATCCGGTCGACTACACGGTGGTGCTGGGCGTCAATGAGGACGGGCTAAACCCAGAGCACCAGATTATTTCCAATGCCAGTTGCACCACCAACTGCCTGGCACCCATGGCGCGCGTACTCCATGAAGAGTTTGGAATTGTCGAAGGCGTAATCAATACCGTGCACGCGTATACCAACGACCAACGCCTGGCGGACGTGCCGCATTCCGACTGGCGGCGCAGCCGGGCCGCTGCTGAAAATATTATTCCGACCTCTACAGGGGCCGCCAAGGCGGTGGGTGAGGTATTGCCGGAACTGCAGGGCCGTTTGCACGGTATCGCCGCACGCGTACCGGTGCCCGATGGCTCGGTTGTGGACCTGTTCGCCAAGCTGGACAAAGCTGTGTCGGTGAATGATATCAATGGGGCGGTGCAGGCCGCTGCTTCCTCGGAGCGACTGCAGGGCATTTTGGAGTTCATCGAACGCCCGGTAGTATCTTCCGATATTATTGGCAACTCGCACTCTTCCATTTATGACTCGAGTTTTAGTGCCGTCACTGGCGACCGCTACCTGCGGGTCCTGAACTGGTATGACAATGAGTGGGGATATTCCAGCCGGGTGTGTGATTTACTGGGTCGCCTTGGCAACTGGTGAGGTTAGGCGAAGATACCAATGAATGAAAACTCCGATGGATTGGACTACTCGTCGCTGCGTCGCAACGTCAGCGCCCTGGGCGAACTGCTGGGCGAGACCATGGCGGCGGCCCAGGGCGACGACTTCCTTGAGCTGATAGAGGAGATTCGTACGCTCTCCCGGTCGGCTCGGGAGGGCGATAACGCGGACAGGGAAGCGCTGCTGTCGTTATTGCAAAACCTGAACAATGAGCAACTGGTTCCGGTTGCCCGTGCGTTCAGCCAGTTCCTGAACCTCGCTAACATTGCCGATCAGCAAAACACCGTGTCCCGCGAGATGGACCCGGTATTTTCCGCGTCGCGCGCCCTGGCCGCTGCGTTTGACGACCTGCTCGCCGAGGGCGTCGCTGGAGCGGATCTGGCGGCCACCATCCGCGACCTTAAGATTGAGTTGGTGCTTACCGCGCATCCGACCGAGATCATGCGGCGGACCCTCATCCACAAGCACAGTGAGATCGGGGCCTGCCTGAGTCGCCTGGAGTTAACTGGCTTGACGCCGCGGGAGCGCGACCAACTTTATGCCCGATTGCGGGAGTTGGTTACCCAGATCTGGTACGGCGATGATTTTCGCTTGCACCGTCCAACGCCGGTGGATGAAGCCAAGTGGGGTTATGCGGTGGTTGAGGACTCGCTGTGGCGGGCCGTTCCCGAATTTCTGCGCCGCCTGGACAAGGCCCTGCTGGAGCACACCGGAGAACGCTTGCCATTGGACGCCGCGCCGGTGCATTTCGTGTCCTGGATGGGTGGCGATCGCGACGGCAACCCCAATGTCACCGCGAAGGTGACTGAGGAAGTGCTTTTACTCAGCCGCTGGCAGGCAGCTGAACTGTACCTGCACGATGTCAGCGCCCTCGTGGAAGAGCTGTCGATGACTCGCTGTAATGACGCCATGCGCGCCCTGGCTGGCGAAGGTGCCCATGAGCCTTACCGTGAAGTACTGCGCGGCTTGCGCGGTCAATTGCGCAATACCCTGGCCGCTATCGAAGCGGAACTGGACGGTCACACGCCGGAAGTCGACGGCGTTATCGAGCATATAGAGCAACTCTGGCGGCCCCTGGAAACCTGCTACCACTCCCTGCGCGAGTGTGGGATGGCGGTGATAGCGGAGGCGGGTCTGCTCGACTTGATGCGCAAGGTGCGCTGTTTCGGTGTACACCTTGTTCGCCATGACCTGCGCCAGGACAGTGCCCGTCACACGGAAGTCTTTTCCGAGTTAACGCGCTACCTGGGTCTCGGCGACTACCAGGAATGGGACGAAAATACCCGCTACGAATTCCTGCGTCGAGAACTGGCTGGACGTCGTCCCCTGATACCTTCTCAGTGGGAGCCCGGCGATGATGTGCAGGAGGTGCTCGATACCTGTGCGGTGGTGGGGCGTCACTCCGATACCGCGTTCGGCGCCTATGTTATTTCCATGGCCAGGCAAGCTTCGGATGTTCTGGCGGTGCAATTACTACTGCGTGAGGTAGCCGGGCGGGATAATCTGCCGGTGGCTCCGCTGTTTGAGACGCTGGATGACCTGTCGCGCGCCCGAGAAGTTACAGCGACATTATTGGCCGACGAGGATTACCGGGAACGCCTTGGTGGCGAGATGATGGTAATGATCGGTTACTCCGATTCCGCCAAGGATGCAGGTGGCCTGGCGGCGGGCTGGGCTCAATACCGGGCGCAGGAAGAACTGCTGGAAGTCTGCTCCAGCCACAACGTGGCTTTGACGCTTTTTCATGGCCGCGGCGGTTCAATCGGCCGCGGCGGCGTGCCCGCCCATGATGCGTTGTTGTCACAGCCTCCAGGTACGTTGAAGAATGGCCTGAGAGTCACCGAGCAGGGCGAGATGATCCGCACCAAGCTCGGCTGGACCTCACTGGCGGTAAAAACGCTGGCCTTGTACACCACGGCCATCTGCCGCGCCAATCTGCTGACCCCGCCCGCACCCAAACCGGAGTGGCGTCAACTCATGGAGATACTCGCGGCCGAGTCCTGCATGGCTTACCGTGAGGTGGTGCGTGAACACCCCGATTTTGTACCGTATTTTCGGCACGCCACGCCCGAGCAGGAACTGGCCAAGCTACCCCTTGGGTCGAGACCCGCTCGCCGCGCCGGTGGTGGTGGTATTGAGAGTCTGCGTGCAATCCCGTGGATTTTTGCCTGGTCCCAGAACCGCCTGATGCTGCCCGCCTGGTTGGGTGCCGGTAACGCGTTGCAGGCGGCCCTCGATCGCGGACAGGGTGACACGCTACACGAGATGGTCGAGACCTGGCCGTTCTTCGCGGCGCGCATCTCGATGCTGGAAATGGTGTTCGCCAAGGCGGACGCCGAGATCTCCCGGTACTATGATGCCTGCCTGGTGCCTGAAGAATGGCAGGAAATAGGGGAGGGGCTGCGTCGACAGCTGCGCGATGATACGGCAACCGTGCTCACCATCCTCGGCGCAGCGGGTTTACTTGAGCAGCTGCCGTGGACGCGAGAATCCCTGCAGTTACGTAATATCTATACCGACCCGCTGAACTACCTGCAGGCAGAACTGTTGCGACGGCAGCGCGAGTCCGCCGAACCGCACATCGAGCGCGCGATCATGGTGACCATTGCCGGGATAGCGGCTGGTATGCGCAATACCGGTTGAGCCAGTGGAAGGCCCGCCCGGGCACTCCCGTATTACTCACAGGAAGCTAAATATTCCCGGCCAGCGCTGCCAAAGCGCCATCACTTGCAGTACTATGTGGCAAGCCGCTTGCCCGTGGCCTATGTATAAATCAGCCATCAGCTGGATATAAATTAATCATCAAATACGCAAGATTCATCCATATAGGACTGAGAACCATGAACACAACTTTTCGATCGATACTCGCATTCTGCGCACTGGTACTGGCCTCACCATTCAGCCAGGCAGACAGTTACAGCGATACGGTAACGGCCTTCCAGAATGCAGGTGAAACCTCGTCGTTCTTTCAAAGTGCCTACGGCTACGCGGTATTTCCGACGATCGGTAAAGGCGGTATTGGTATTGGTGGGGCTCACGGCAAGGGCAGAGTGTTCGCACAGGGCGCGCACGTCGGTGATTCATCCATGACCCAGGTGACCGTGGGTTTCCAGCTCGGTGGCCAGGCATATAGCCAGATGATTTTCTTTGAAGACGCGCGTGCGCTGAAAGAATTCACTTCCGGCAATTTCGAGTTCAGTGCACAGGCCACTGCCGTGGCTATTACCGCTGGGGTTTCAGCCGAGGCGAGCACCGGTGGCGGCACGTCGGCTGGCATCAGCGGCGGACAAAATGACGCCAGCACTGTCCACGGCGGTTACCGCAAGGGTATGGCTATTTTCACTATTGCCAAGGGCGGGCTGATGTATGAAGCGGCGCTCGGTGGTCAAAAATTCAGTTACACTGCCAAGTAATCTGTCTCGCCGGGGCCTGCCCCCGGCATATCCCCTTCAGTTGACCTGCTGATCGGCTAGTTCCCGAGCCTGCAGCAAGCAGGTTTCATCCTCAACCCCGCACACGATGACGTGCCACAAGCGTGGCCCGTGTACCCCGGTTACCAGTTTCATGGCGATATCAGCCGTGCGCGAAGGCCCTGAGATAATGTTGATGCCACGCGGCTGTTGAGTATCGTCATGGGTATGATCCAGTGCGGTCAGTGCTTCGTGCAGGGTGGGCACCACGGTTGCGGCATCGACCAGCATGATGGCATTTTCCGGTAACAGGATGTTCGCGGAGGGCGTGGCCTTGCCCGTGACAGTCACCAGGCTGCCGGTTTCGGCGATGCCGAGTTGCGCAAAGGACAGGGCCGCCTGTTCACCGTCCTGCGCCTGGCCGAACCTGGGTAGCAAGCCCCCATCGCGCCAGGGTAGGGCTGCCAGCCGCCTGTCATTGCTGACCAATAATTTGCGACTGCAGTTTTGTTCCACCAGGTACCGCCCGATCTCCTTCACCAGGGCGGTGCGGTCGGTCGCGACGGCGAGGGTGCCGGAATTTCTCAACACGTTACACATCAATGCGATGACGGGATCAGCATGGGGTAATGCCGCACTGGGGCCACTGCCGAGCAGGGCGTGTTCACGCGCGATAGACTCCGCGGATTGGCGGTGACTGGCCCGGCGCACCCGGGCGTAAATATCTGAGCGCGCTGAATCAGTCATGGTCCTGCTTATTCTGGTCCTTGAATTGCCGCATAAAGGTTGTGGCCTGGGGTGTCGGGAAATCGCGCGCCTGGGTCCAGCCACTTGCCAGCGGCAAGCGCCGGAAGAATCCCTTTTTTCTGCCCAGTTTGTGCAGCAGCTTGATGGCCACGCCTGTCAGCCAATGGTACAGCTGTGGCGACCGGGCAAGGTGACCGTGTAGCCCTATACCCAAGCGCCAACGGGTAGCAGACAGCTGTTTTTCGTGTTCGTCTCTGCGCAAGTCCCGCAACAGGTCGGGCAAAGGAATGTTCGCGGGACAGATTTCTGCACAGCGACCACAACTGGTACAGGCATTTGGCAGCATGTGACTTTGCTCGAGTGATGTTAGCAGTGGCGTGAGTACCGAACCCATGGGACCGGGATAAACGGAGCCATAGGCATGGCCACCGGCGGCAACGTAGACCGGGCAGTGATTGAGGCAGGCGCCGCAGCGAATACAGTGCAACATCTCTCGATAGTCACTGGCCAATACGTCGCTACGCTGGTTGTCGAGCAGTATGAAGTGGGTTTCCAACGGCCCATCGGGGTCGGATTCCCCCCGGGGTCCTGAGTAGAAGCTGGTATAGCACGAGATTGCCTGCCCGGTGGTGGAGCGCGCCAGCAGACGCAGCGTGGCAGCAGCATCGTCCAGGGTAGGTACGATCCGGTCGATCGTGGTGCAGACTATGAGCACGCCGGGCAGGCTTGCACACAAATCCCCATTGCCCTCGTTGGTAACCAGCATGGAGTCGCCGGTAGCGGCCACCAGCGCGTTGGCGCCGATAATGCCCACGTCGGCGCTCAGGAAATGCTCGCGCAGCACCACTCTCGCTTCGCTGACCATCGCGTCGGCGGTATCGAGTTCACGTTCGGGCAGGGTATGCTTTTCCATGAACAGCGCTGCGATCTCTGACTCGCTCTTGTGCAACGCCGGACCGGTGATGTGGCTGGGCTTTTCGCCCGCCAACTGGATGATGTATTCCCCCAGGTCCGTTTCTATCACCTCCAGGCCAGCCGCCTGTAACTGGTCATTCAGCTCTGTTTCCTCGGTCACCATGGATTTTCCCTTGGCGACTTTGCGAGCCTGGTGCTGATTGCAGATCTCCAGCACCCGCGCATTCAGCTCCCGACCCGTTCTGGCAAAGTGTACCTGGTTGCCTCTGGCAAGTGCCTGGTGTTCAAATGTCTGCAGGTAATGGTCCAGGTTGTCGAGGCTGTGCTGCCGTATTTTTTTGACGTGTCTGCGCAGTGCCTCGAAATCGCCAAAGCGCTCTACGGCTGCCGCACGTTTCAACGGGGTCGATTGTCCTAGCGCATTACGGGTGCGCGCCCGCTGGGAATTTTCCAACGCACTGTTGGCCGCATCCAGGAAGTTTTCGCTCTGGATGTTCATTGTCATACGGGGTATCTCACTGCGGTTCCCCGATTGCGGGAGTGGAATAGTCACCTGCCAGCAATTCAGCGACGTGCCGCACCTCCATCGCCAGGCCTTGCCGTCTGGCCCGGCCTGCGATGGCGAGCAGACATCCGAGGTCACCACCGGTCAACAGCTGTGCACCGGTGTCGCCGGCGTCGGCGAGTTTGTCATCTGTCATTTTCGCGGATAATGCGGGCATCTTGGCGCAGAAGGTGCCGCCAAATCCACAGCAGACCTCGCTGTGGGAAAGCTCGGCGATGTCTATATCGCATAAGTTTTTCAGCAGATCGCGCGGGTGCTGTTTAATGCCCAGTTCGCGAAGTCCTGCGCAGCTGTCGTGATAGGTCACAGTTTCGTGCAGTGGTTCCGGAAATTGCTGGTCCGGGACTGGCGCGGCGATTTCGCTCAGAAACGTGGTCAGTTCGAAGGTCTTTTCCGCCAGGGCCGTGGCCTTTTCGTGCCACTCGCCTTCCAGTATGCGGGGATAGTGTTTGATCATCATGCCTGCGCAGGAGCCCGAGGGCAGTACCACGTAGTCGAAATCGCTGAATCGCTCGATCACCTGTCGTGCGATTTTGGCGGCGCCCGGGTAATCACCATTATTGTAGGCAGGTTGGCCACAGCAGGTTTGCTGTACTGGCACGCTGACCTCACAACCCGCCCGTTCCAGCAGTGCGATACTGGCGAAGCCGACCGATGGCCGAAACAGGTCCGCGAGGCAGGTGACAAAGAACCCCACATGCAATGGATTGCCCGTCGGAGGCGGTGAAGTAGCCTGTGAATGATGTTCGGACAATACTTGGGTCGCCCTGGTGATTACCGGTGTCGGGTGTTGTCTGGAATTCGCTCAGTCCAGAAACGCGTGCTTGCAGTCAGCAGCGAGTATAACGAAACCCGCACCGCTGTGTCGTGAGTGCTGCATCATTTGCAAAAGGTGAGCAGGCAGAGCCTATAGGACCAGGATGAGTCCGGCGGCCATCAAACAGGCGAACCCGACAATCGCGCCGGTAGCCAGCGGGTGCCGTGCCTGTAGCAGCTTTACCCACACCGCCTTGCGTTCAACCTTGATGCCCGCTTCCGCCAGGGGGATCAGTCTGCGCAATTGTCTGCGTTCAAAAGTCGGCAACAGGCTGCTGCCAATGAATACCACCACGTCTCCCACGATCAGAAAGCGGTTGCGGTAATGCACCTGCGATTCACTGCCCATGTGATACAGCTTGTTGTGATCCACCAGGGACAGCGTCGCACCGCTGTGTCCAATGTGCCCGATTGGGCTGCGATAGAGAATCAGCAGGGCCAGCATTGGGCCGGACAATGCAATGATGCCCGCTAGCAGTTGGCTTGCCGAAACGCCGAGACCGACCAGCACAATGACAGCGCCGAGGGCTCCAACTACGTAGAGCACGCCCAATTGTACAAAGCGACTGCGCCGGTTTTGTGCCGGTTCCAGCCAGGTAATTGTGTCGGCGTAGTCTTCCAGAGGCTCCGCCCCGCGCGTGCTGCCCGATTTATAGATCAGGCTGCGCACGCGGTGTATGTAAGCAAAAACGAATGCGCACAGTGCCAGGATGGCGAGTATTCCAAGGGTGATTCGCCACAGGAGGTCGCCCGTGCTGGCCTGCGACAGTTGTTCCTGCCGCAACTCGGCCAGCGAGGTGGATTCGAAGGGGGCTTCAGCCTCTCCGGCGCCGTTGTACCTCAGTGTTGCCATTGACTGGCTGTCGCTCACGAGTATTTTTTCTCCCCACAAGTTCAATTGCTCAGGGTTGAACTCACTGGGCAATTCGACTTGCCTTATAAAGCCCCAATGTTGATCAAACAGGTAAAGTGCGGCAATTGACGGGTCTGTTGCACTTAACAGGACCCACCACCTGTCCGCAAAGGGTGCGAAATCACGGACACTGGATAGTCCCGCGGCAGCGGCCTCGGGGGGGAGTAGCAGTACTTCATCCAGCTGCCTGCCAAAGTTGGCGTCGTCAGGCCGATAAACACTCAGGGCCGGGCCCTGGCCGCTGTTCATGTACAACAGACCGTCATGTAACCGCTGTACCGGCACGTTGGGAACGACGGTGCTCGTTTCGGCCAGTAGCTCGCCTTCGGCAGAGTACTTGCGCAGTAATGCGTCGCGATGATTGGCGACGATAATTGCCCCGTCGGTATCGTTTACGACGAAGCCCGATACCTCTTCCTGCGGGTTGTCTCGCAAAGCCGTAGTGCAATCACCGTCAGAGAACATGCAGCGTTCAAACACCGAGCCGTCTGCCAGTTCTTCGTTCGGGGTCGACGAGGTTAATAAGTAGGTCTCCGCGTCTACAGGGTAGAGCGGCGTCATGGCAGAAGCGTCTGGCAGCCTGGGGAGTTGTAGGGACTCTGTCGCTGTGCCCGAGCGATCATGCATAAAGGCCGTGTCGCCTACCAGCAAGATCAATTCGCCATTGCTGCCTGTCGCGATACTGTCCGGGCCGCTGACGATAATTGCCGCCGGAGCGGTAGAGAACCGTATCGCCAGGGCGATCATGGCTATAACAGTGAGTCCGCCCATCGCCAGGCCTGCAAGAGAGTACATGTGCGAGCGCTCGGCTCGCTCACGGATGGCTGCGGTGTTTCTAAAGGGGCGAATATTGAACAGGTTGGGCGCACCGGGCTGAACCTTGCGTAATACGTTCGGCGCGGTATCGCCCGTGTCTGTCCGGGTGTTGATCTTGACGCGGCCAGGCAACTCGATCTTGGTGCGCAGGCGTCGGGGCTGGATACCCCGTGCGACAGCTGCATCTGTTGCTTCAGCGCTGGAGGGCTCTGCCTCGGTATGTGGTGACGGCGGCAGGGCGTCTGCGGCGATGGATTGCCCGGTCGGCGCCGTGTCGTGAGGTGATTGTGGGGATTCCGATTGGCTGTCTTGCTGTTCAAGACCGAACAAGTCGGGCGTGCCACTTTCTTCCAAAGCGGCCATCCGAGCTGCTGCTTCTGCTTTCAAATGCTCTTCTTTGGCCCGATTTCTGGCAGCCACCGCCGCGGCCAGGTACTTCGCTTCCTCCTCCAGTGCCAGCCTTTCAGCTTCTTCTGCCGCACTTCGTCGGCGCGCGGCTTCATTCACCGCTGCTTGACGGCGGGTGGTTTCGTCTTCCGCAGCGCGCCGTTCAAGTTCTTGCCGTTCCTGTTCTAAACGTTCCTGAGCCGCCTGCTCCTGGGCCAATCGCTGAGCTTCGGCATCTGCGGCCTGCTTTTTTGCAGCCTCCAGTTCAGCGACGCGGCGAGCTTCGAGTTCGGCTTGCCTTATGCGTTCCTGTTCTGCCTGTTCTTCCGCCAGTTGTCTCGCTTGTGCTTCCTCGGCTTCTTTTCTTGCTGCATCCGCCTCGGCGACGCGTTGGGCCTCGAGTTCCTCTTGCCGGATGCGCTCCTGTTCTGCCCGTTCGCGAGCGGCCCTCTCTTGGGCAAGGCGCTGCGCTTCGGCGGCTGCTTCTTCGGCCTTGCGCTTTGCAGCAGCTGCTGCCGCGAGGCGCTGTTCTTGCTCTGCTTGTTTCCGTGCCTCTTCCTCAGCGCGTTTGCGAGCGGCTTCCTCCGCCGCGAGTCGCTTGGCTTCCTCTGCCGCTGCGCGCTCTTCTGCCTTTTTACGCGCTGCCTCCTCTCGTGCAATGCGTTTTGTCTCGGCTTCCGCCTCGCGCTGGGCCTTTGCCTCGGCTTTTTCCTTTGCCGCTTTCTCCCTGACCAGGCGCTTTGCCTCGGCTGCCGCGACTTTAGCCGCTTCCGCCTCGGCTTTCTTCTTCGCTGCCTCTTCCTGGGCGATGCGTTTAGCCTCGGCAGCTGCTTCGGCCTTTACCTTGGCGGCTTTCTCCCTGGCCAGGCGTTTCGCCTCGGCTGTCGCGGCTTTAGCGGCTTCTGCCTCGGCTTTTTTCCTCGCTGCTTCCTGTTGGGCAATACGTTTAGCCTCGACAGCAGCCTCGGCCTTTTCCTTCGCGGCTTTTTCTCTGGCCAGGCGCTTTACCTCGGCTGCCGCTTCGGCCTTTTCCTTGGCGGCTTTCTCATTAGCCAGGCGCTTCGCCTCGGCGGCCGCGGCTTTGGCGGCGTCTTCCTCTGCTTTTTTCCTCGCTGCCTCCTCTTCGGCAATCCTCCTGGCCTCGGCTGCCGCAGCATCGGCTGCCGCAGCTTCGGCTTGGGCTTTTTTCAGCGCCTCGGCCTTGGCCTGGCGCTCGGCTTTTACTGCGGCTTCACGGGCTGCCTGTTCTTGCGCCTGACGCTGCGCTTCCTCTTCGCGCGCAGCCCGTTCTGACTCCGCTGCAGCTGCAGCATTGGCTGCCACAGCATCGGCTGCCGCTTCTTCGGCGCGTCGACGAGTGATCGCTTCTGCATTTTCCAGTTTTTGCCCGGATGATTCGGCAGCTTGCGCCGCGGTCCCGGGTTTAGGCTCTTTTTTTGCCGATTGTCTGTCGGTGGCTGGCTTGCGCGAGGGGACTGCCCAACTCTGGTCTACGCGACCATCGGTGCGCTGCAGAATGTCCTGATCCATGCCTCGGGAACTACTGCCGGCTGAGGGAACCACCTCTGGCTCCACGATGGCGGGGGTCGGCCTGGCTGCCGATTGGCCCTCTGCCTCTTCGGCATCGACCTTTACGAGTTCCGAGGTGAGGCCGATATCGTGTAGTTTTCGGAACAGGTCTGCCGCTTCCTTCCGATCCAGGTTGCGCCGCAGAATGACGGGCTGCCCGCTGAAAAACAGCTCTACCTTGTCAGCATCGTCAATGGCAAATAATTTGGCGAAACGGGTTTTAACCCGCTCTGGTTTGTAGCCAGGCAGGATCTCGCCCTGAAACGAGAGGTTGAATTTACTCACCTCGCGCCGTCCATCCCCCAATTATTATTCAGTTAAGGCACCTGGGAGTAATAGGGTGAGGCATTATCGTATTATTCCCAAGTGCCTCAAAATGTACGGTCTTTCGCTGGGTATTTCCAGCGTAACTGCACAATTCAATCGATTGCTATCAGCTCGAAGGTCAGGCCGGCATTGTCGGTAAGGCGACTTAGCAAGGATTCGCCGAGAGCGGTGCTGGGCGTCCAGAATCCGCCTCCGACGGTCAGGGGGTCCTGGGCGAGGCAGATAGCAGATTCCGCCAGCATCTTGGCGGTGGATCCGTAGCCGGGGTCCATATCCCCCGTGACCATTGCGCGAAGATCTTTGCTGTCGTCCTCGGGGTGGCTGGCATGAAAAAATAGTTCGTAAAAGCCGGTTTCCCGGGTCTTTTTGTCGGGTCCTTCTCCGGGGGCTGGCAGGAATCGTTGTGCGAGTTTACGTCCCGGGCTAAACGCCATGGTCACCATGCCCATTCCCATGGCGGCAGTACTGGCAATAGCCCTGGCACGGCTGGCGCACAACTGCGACTCGCTATAGCGAAAATCTTCTCCCCAGGGGAAACCGGCCAACGCGTTACTGCGTCTCACCACCCGGGCATTGATAGCGGACATGATAAAGGGGCAGGTCCATTGGCCGAAATTTTCGTCGTAAAGTACGGTCGATTGATCGGGTCCATCCAGCCCTTTGTCTGTGCCTTCCGGGTAGAGAGAGTAGGGGTCTGCGAGGGCGCGTTTTACCGCGGGATCTCGTTTGGCTTCTTCCAGCATCTGTAAGATGCTCGCCACAGTGCCACCGCTTGCCGCGCCTTTGCTGCGTCCCACTCGTGCACTCACCTTATTGGCAGCGACCCCGTGGGTGTCGAGCATTGCCTGTTGCACATACCAGGTGCCCATGTCGGAGGGAATAGAGTCGAAGCCACAGGTGTGGACGATGCGTGCGCCGGAATCTTCGGCCTGTGCCTGCAGACGAGGCATGTTGCGAGCCATCCACTGCACTTCGCCGGTCAAATCACAGTAATGGGTGCCCGAGTTGACGCAGGCTTCCAGTAAAGGCGTACCAAACGCAGCGTAAGGCCCAACGGTGGTACAGATTATGCTGGCACGCTTGGTCAACCCTGTCAGGCTGCGCGCATCATGGCTGTCTGCTGTGAACAGCGCCAGGTGTTGGCGTTCACTCTCGGCCAGGCACTCTCTGCGCACCGCTTCCAGCTTGCGCTGATCACGTCCGGCGATGGCCCACTTCAGGTCACCTCGCACACCGTAGGTCTCGGCCAGATAAGCAACCACCAGTTTCCCGGTAAAGCCGGATGCCCCCCATACGATCAGGTCAAAATCTTTTGCCATGGGCTTTCTAACTCTCCATTCTCTTGCGTTGAAGTTCTACGAAGGCAGCACAGAGTCGGATTGCTTCGATGGTGTTGGCCAGGTGTCTTGGTCCGGAATCCAGATTTTCGATCATCGGAGCAAACCGTGCCTCCACAGCACTGGCAGAGTCCAGGTCACAAAAATCGTCGAACACCCGGGTTAAACCCCCGCGATTTTGCCCGGGGATTCGCGCCAGGACCGCGTCGAGATTATCACTGGTCCACTGCCACATGGCCTGTCGATTCTGTTCATGTCGCATCTGGTACCAAAGGATATTGTAAATCTCGTTGTCACGGATCGATGGTGACAGAATGCGCTCCCGTGCTTGCGCGGCAACTTTGGGGTCCGTGGTCGAAGCCATGCCGCGCAGCAGGTGATCACGCAGTAACGCATCCTCGGCAGCCAGGAAATGTTGCCACAACAGTTCGGCAAAAGCGCCCCCTTTTTCCTCCACTGTTACCAATAGTGCCGCCAGCCTTATATTGGGGTCGAGGGCATCGATGCTGAGCTGCTCATCGGCATCAAATCCGGTGAACGCAACGGCTTGCGTTGTCAGTTGCGCACGCAGCTCCGGCACTTTGGCATCCAGGGCGAGCAGGGACAGCAGCTGGCTGTGGAACTCTTTCTGGTCCGGACTGTGCTCCGGCAAAGTGTCCAGCGCCTCCAGTCGTGGCAGGTACCAGTCCTGTAATTGTTGCTGCAGGCGAGTTTGCTCTGACTCGGAGAGCACAAATTCGTTGAGCTTCCTGATGTCCGCCCGCGGCGCCATAGCGACCCGGTGAGACTCCGCAGTCGCCAGTGTGCCAACGCCCTCGAGATAAGCGGGTAGGGGTAGGCTGCCGTCGTTCAATGCACCGCTGAGACTACCAGCAACCGAAATCTGCTCGCTGGGGCTCAGCACCGCGAAGCGCTCCAAGAGCGCCTGCCACTGCGGCGGTGCCAAGGACCAGCGGTAGTAACTGGAGCCGTCGGTGTTGGGCATGATGGCCTGCGGGCAGCTTTCCCCATCCAGTGGTATCGAGCTCTCCCGTTCGGTCACCAGGAAGCACTGGCTGCGCTGGTCGTCCCCCCAGGTATTTATACACGCGGGTATTAACCAGGACTGGTCGCTGCTGCCCTGCGAACCCGTGGGCAGATAACGTTTTTGCTGTACTTGCAGTCTGGCACCTTGTTCGTCGCAGACAGGTTCCATCGCCAGCGTCGGCATGCCAGGTTGTTCGATGAAGTTGTTAAATGCTGTGCGCAGCGCCTGCCCGTCCACCTGCGGATTGGCGTCAGCAATAGCGCCAATAAAATCCTCGGCTGTGGTGTTGCCGAAGGCAAACTTTTTCATGTAGGCACGAACACCATCCCTGAAATTGTCCCTGCCAAGAAACGATTCAAACATGGTGAGTACACCGCCACCCTTGAGATAGGTGATGCCGTTGAAGGCCGAGCCAATATCGGCATGCCGGGTGATCGGCTCACGTATTTGTCGCGCTGTGGCCAGGCTGTCGCTACGCATGACCCAGTGGGACGAACTGATACGGGACTCCCGATACTTTTCTTCCGGGTACAGCCGATCCAGGATGACCGAGGAATGCCAGGTGGCGAAGGCCTCATTGAGCCAGATATCATCCCACCACACTGGCGTCACCAGGTTGCCAAACCACTGGTGCGACAACTCGTGAGCATGGGTGACCAGGAAACCTCGTTTTTGGCGCACCGAGCTGTTTTCATCGAGCAATAGCAGCTGTTCGCGATAGGTGATTGCGCCTACATTTTCCATTGCCCCGGCGCGGAAGTCAGGGACCGCGATGATATCCAGCTTGGCGTAAGGGTAGGCGGTGTCAAAGTAATCCTCCATATCCAGAACAATCGCCTCAGTATTCTCCAGCGCGTAGTGGATTTGGTCACCCTTGCCGGCAGTGGTAATGCCTCGCAAAGGAATCGGCGTTGGGCGATGCGCACTGGCGGGAATGTCTTGCCACTCCACCACATCAAAGGGGCCGACCGCGAAGGCGATCAGGTAGGTGGGCAGGGGTTTGGTAGTAGCGAAGGTCAGTGTCTTGCTGCCCAGGCCGTCGCGACTTTCATTCACCACGGGCGTGGCGGTAATGCCAGTAAATTCCTCTGGCACGGTCAGTGTGATATCAAAAGTGACCTTGAAACCGGGTTCATCGAAGGAGGGGAATGCGAGTCTTGCCGCTGTCGCCTGGAACTGGGTAAAGGCATAGGCGTGTTCGCCCTCAACAACTTTGTATAGACCGTCCAGGCTGGTGTCGAACGGGGCATCGTATTGAAGCTGCAAGGAGTGTTCGCCCGCTGCGAGCGGCGCATCTGCACGCAGGGACCCAACACCGAACTCGGTATGCTGTTGCCAGTGCAGTGCGGTCATGGTGCCGTCGGTTGACACCGCCTGGGCGGCAATGACCTTGAGAGACTTGCCATGTAACCAGATCAGCGAAGTCTGCTCGGCCAGGTTGACGGTGATCTTCGCGGTGCCTGAAAACCGCTCCTCGCGGGGATCAATGGTCAGGTGCAGGTCGTAGTGCTCAGGTGTAACTTCCTGGGGCAGGCGTGTTTGGGGTGGCGTTTGTGTAACTTCATCGGTAGTCGCTATGGTCTCTTCGACCATAGTCTGTGTATCACAACCAAGCAGTAGCAATGGTAGCGTCAGTGCCAGGGCTGCACCGGCGGGTGATATCCAATGTTTCATCGACAAGTCCTTTTACCAGATGGATTAACGGGTGTGTTCACGGCCCGATGTTTACTTCACGCCATGCATCATACGTTTGAGTAGGGGAGACACGATCAGCAAAGCGGCTGCCACGCCTAGTCCCACCCACAGCAGTTGGGTGAACAGGTTTGTGTAGCTGGCGAGCGCCGCTCCGACGTCGGCGACAGTCCCATCTACCGTTGCGACCGAGGCAAGTTTCGCCAGTTGTGCGGCGACATACTCGGAGTAGGCGGTAGCCAGGAACCAGGATCCCATCATGACGCCCACCACGCTGGGTACCGAGAGCTTGGTTACAGCAGACAGGCCGACTGGGGAAAGACACAGCTCGCCTGTGGTGTGCAATAAATAGGCGAGCACCATCCAGTACGCTGAAACCAGGCCGGCCTGGTCAGGATTGGCCGCACCCAAGACCAGCGCACCGAAACCCAGGCCCGCCTGGGCGATGCCCAGGGAAAATTTCACGGGTGTGCTGGGTTCCAGGCCGCGAGAGCCCAGGTAGGTCCATAGCCAGGCGAATAGCGGCGCACACAGGAAGATAAAAAAGGAATTTAGCGAGCCGAACTGTGCGGCGGTGAATTCGATTCCGAGCAGGTGCCGATCCATCACCCTGTCCGCGTACAGGGTCATCGATGCTGCGCTTTGCTCGAATAGGGCCCAGAACACCACCGTGGACATGGTCAGGATAATCAACACCACCATGCGGCTGCGTTCCACCGCGTTGCACTTCACGGTGACGAACCAGCCAAGTCCTGCCAGCACCGCCAACGACAGCGTGTTCAGCAGCACACCCACCGCGCCGTGAAACTGCAACATTTGCCAGGCGGCAATGACAGCCAAGGCCGCGGCGAGGTAAATTGTGAATTCCTTGCTGATGCCAATCGGGGACCGTTCACGCAACAGTGCGGGGTTCTTTGGTTCGGCATGCCCATGCAGGTGTTTCTGGCCGCCGAGAAATGTCACCAGTCCCACCAGCATGCCGATGCCCGCTGCGCCAAACCCGTAAGCCCAGCCAAACGCTTCGCCCAGGTAACCGCAGAGTAAGGTGGCAGTGAAGGCGCCGAGATTAATACCCATGTAGAAAATAGTGAAACCGGCGTCGCGCCGGGGATCATTCTCGGCGTACAACTGGCCGACGATGGTTGAGATGTTGGGTTTCAAAAAACCCACACCAATCACAATCAGTGCCAGTGAGAAGTAAAACACCTGCAGAGCGCCATCGTCACGCATGACCTGCCCATTGACCGTTCGTGCCTGCTCGCCTTCGACCGCCATGCCCAGGTGACCTAGTACCAGAAGCAAAGCGCCGAACACCACCGCCTTGCGCATTCCCAGGTACCGGTCGGCCAGCAGTCCTCCCAGCACCGGTGTTGCATAAACGAGGGCGGCGTAACTTCCCAGGACCTCGATACCATTGGCGTCGGAGAACAGGTGGTATTTGGTGAGATAGAGCAGCAGCAGATACTTCATGCCATAAAATGAAAACCGCTCCCACAATTCGGTGGCAAAACAGACGAACAGGCCCCGCGGGTGGCCGAAGAAGCCGGTGTCCTGCAGGGGGTCGTGTGGCATAGTTGTGTCGGACATTACCTGGTGCCTTGTCAGAATTGTTATTGGTCGGACGGTTGAGTCACACCTGTTTAACGAACAAATGCAACTATCCCTCCGAAATTATTTTTTGGATGTGTTCGAGGTTAACATTCTGTGCGCAGAAGCAAAAAATAAAAGCCGGGGAAATATGCCGCGATTCGCTGGGCTTTTGGCGCTTGAGATAGCGTAAAGTCGCTTCCTGATCTATCATTCGCGATTGCGCGAACGAGTCTTGTGGAGCCGGCTTTCAATGCAACAAACAATCGTCGAGCAGGGTGTGGAGCTGATGCTTTTTGGCATGAGCACTGTGGTCCTGTTCCTTACCCTGCTGGTGATCATGACCGCGGCGATGTCCCGACTGGTGACTCGCTTCTTTCCCGAGCCCGAGGCGGAACCTGCTGCGACTACTGGCAGGGTACCTGCGGGCACCAGTGACTCCGAATTGGTGGCGGTCATTTCCGCGGCCATCCATCGCCACCGCAGCGGAAAATAACTTACTCACTTTTAGACCCAGGCCGTGGAGGCTGAACAACCATGGATCAAAATAATGGCAAGCTTGGAATCACCGATGTGGTGCTGCGTGACGGTCACCAGTCGCTACTGGCCACGCGAATGCGCCTGGATGACATGCTGCCCATCGCCGCCAAACTCGATGAAATTGGCTTCTGGTCTTTGGAGTCCTGGGGCGGTGCGACCTTCGACGCCTGTATACGCTACCTGGGTGAAGACCCCTGGGAGCGTATTCGTGAGCTGAAGAAGGCCATGCCGAATACGCCCCAGCAGATGCTGTTTCGGGGACAGAATATTCTCGGTTACCGCCATTATGCCGATGACGTGGTAGAAAAGTTTGTGGAGCGCGCGGCCTTCAACGGGGTCGACGTGTTCCGCGTGTTCGACGCTATGAACGACATGCGCAATATCGATGTTGCCCTGCAGGCGGTTAAGAAAGTGGGCAAACATGCCCAGGGTACGATTTCTTACACGCTGAGCCCGGTGCACAACATCGACATCTGGGTAGAGCAGGGCAAGCGTATTGAGGACATGGGTGCAGACTCCATCGCCATCAAGGACATGGCTGGGCTGCTGCGCCCCTATGACGGCTATGAGTTGGTGAGTCGTTTGAAGGCGTCCTGCGATATCCCCATTCATATGCAGTGTCACGCGACGACCGGCCTGTCCACAAGCACCATCGTGAAGTGTGTCGAGGCTGGCATCGATAATGTCGATACCTCGATTTCCTCCATGTCCATGACTTACGGTCATTCGCCCACCGAGACTGTGGTCGCCATATTGGAAGGCACTGGCCGCGATACCGGCCTGGATATCGAAAAACTGGGTGAGATTGCCGCCTACTTCCGCGAGGTTCGTAAGAAGTATGCGAAGTTTGAAGGCTCCCTGCGTGGGGTCGATTCCCGAATACTGGTGGCACAGGTGCCTGGCGGCATGCTCACCAATATGGAAAACCAGTTAAAAGAGCAGGGCGCCGCAGACAAGATGGACGAGGTGTTGCAGGAGATTCCGCGCGTGCGGGAGGACCTGGGATTCATCCCGCTGGTGACGCCTACCTCTCAAATCGTGGGTACCCAGTCAGTGATCAACGTTTTGACGGGCGAACGCTATAAGTCAATTTCCAAGGAGACGGCGGGCGTACTCAAGGGTGAATACGGGGCCACCCCGGCGCCGGTCAACGCCGAACTGCAAGTCCGCGTGTTGGAGGGCAAAGAGGCCATCACCGTACGCCCGGCGGATTTGCTGTCCCCCGAACTGGACAGCCTCAGCGACGAATTACGCGCCCTCGCCAGCGAGAAGGGCATAGAGCTGACTGCGGGCGAAGGGGAGGTCGACGATGTGCTGACCTATGCACTGTTCCCACAGATCGGGCTTAAGTTTCTGGAAAACCGCGGTAACCCCGATGCGTTTGAGCCGGTACCCGGAAGTGAAAAAGCGGATGTTGCTGAACCCGCTGCTCCCCCGCAGGCTGCAGCAGCCACCGACGGTGATGCCGGCGTCTACACTGTCAAGGTGAACGGCCAATCCTACGTGGTGGAGGTAAGCGAAGGTGGCGCTGTTGAATCGGTAGCGCCAGCCACCGCTGCGCCGGTACCTGCCAGTCCTGCACCGACACCCGCGGCGGCTGCGGAGACTGTAGCGGCGCCCCTGGCCGGTAACATATTTGAAGTGCGGGTCGCGGCTGGAGACGTCGTGGCCGAAGGCGACGTATTGGTGATTCTTGAAGCCATGAAGATGGAAACCGAGGTGCGGGCCAATCGTGGCGGCACGATTGCCGGTGTCTCCGTTAAGGTGGGTGATACTGTCGCTGTGGGCGACGCACTGGTGAGCCTGGCCTGATCACCTATGGATAATTTACTGCAGCTTTGGGCCTCCTCGGGGCTGGCCCAGATTACCGGCGGCCAGAGCCTGATGATAGTGATTGGGCTGTTGCTATTGTTCCTGGCGATCCGCAAGCGCTTCGAGCCTCTGCTCTTGGTGCCCATTGGCTTCGGCGGCATTCTCGCGAATATCCCCGGGGCAGGGCTTGCCTATTCCGCTGTTGAAAACGCGCTCTATCAGGCCGACCCCCAGTTACTCGCGCAAATGATCAAGGCACTCGGTTTGCAGCTTGGAGACTCGGTGCAGGACATTGCCTACGCCTATGAAGGCGCGAACAGCCAGGCGCGCGCTGCGGTCGATGCGCTTGCCGCAGATGCGGGCTACGGCAACGGCATGCTGTACAACTTTTACACCGTGGCTATTGCCAGCGGTGTCGCGCCGCTGGTGATCTTTATGGGTGTGGGCGCTATGACCGACTTTGGTCCGCTGCTGGCTAACCCCAAAACCCTGTTTCTCGGTGCGGCGGCGCAGTTTGGTATCTTTGCCACGGTCCTGGGTGCCGTCCTGTTGACCGATATCGGCTGGATGAATTTTACCATCGCCGACGCAGCCGCGATCGGTATTATCGGTGGCGCCGATGGTCCCACGGCTATCTATGTTTCCAGTGTGCTGGCCCCGGACCTGTTGGGTGCTATCGCGGTCGCCGCTTACTCTTACATGGCGCTTGTGCCGATGATCCAGCCGCCCATCATGCGGGCCCTGACCACTGAAGAAGAACGCAAGATTGAAATGGTACAGCTGCGGCCTGTGTCGCGGCGCGAGAAAATTGTGTTTCCGCTGGTGTTGCTGATTCTTGTTGCCATGTTGTTGCCCGACGCGGCACCGCTACTGGGTATGTTCTGCTTTGGGAACCTGATGAAGGAGTGCGGCGTGGTGGAGCGGCTCAGCGATACCGCACAGAATGCGCTCATCAACATCACCACAATTTTCCTGGGCTTGTCGGTCGGCTCGAAGCTGGTTGCTGCGAAGTTCCTGGACTTCAATACGCTGGGAATTCTCGGTCTGGGTATTGTGGCCTTTGCGATCGGTACCGCCTCCGGCGTGCTCATTGCCAAATTTATGAATCGCTTTGGCAGTACACCGTTGAATCCGCTCATTGGCTCGGCGGGCGTTTCGGCGGTACCCATGGCGGCGCGCGTTAGCAATAAGGTTGGTCTTGAGTCCAACCCGCAGAACTTCCTGCTGATGCATGCGATGGGCCCCAACGTTGCCGGCGTTATTGGTTCGGCAGTTGCCGCTGGTGTGATGATCAGTCTGGTCGGCGGGTGAGCGACGCGATCCCTTCATTGGTAGCAGTGGGAGATTTTTTGTACACTGTGCCGCATTCACGATACCCGAGTTAGAGACCCTATGAATCCCAATTACCTCGATTTTGAACAGCCTATCGCCGAGCTTGAGGTGAAAATTGAAGAGCTGCAGCTGGTTGGGTCAGATGCGGATATCAATATCAGTGAAGAGATAGAAACGCTGCGCAGCAAGAGCACCAAGCTCACTGAGAAAATCTACAGTAATCTCAGCGCCTGGGATATTGTCAAAGTGGCACGGCACCCACAGCGTCCCTACAGCCTCGACTACATTACACGGGTATTCACAGAGTTCGATGAGCTTCACGGCGATCGTCACTTCGGTGACGACAACGCCATTGTTGGCGGGGTCGCGAGACTTGAGGGACAGCCGGTCATGGTGATTGGCCAGGAAAAAGGCCGGGCAGTCAAAGATAAAGTCATGCGCAATTTCGGGATGCCGAAGCCCGAGGGTTATCGCAAAGCGTTGCGCCTGATGGAAATGGCCGAGCGTTTTCGCATGCCGGTGATTACGCTTATCGACACCCCCGGAGCCTATCCCGGAATTGATTCTGAAGAGCGGGGTATCAGCGAATCCATTGCACAGAACCTCGCGGTTATGTCGCGACTTGCCACCCCGGTCGTGTGTATCGTTATTGGTGAAGGCAGTTCGGGCGGTGCGCTGGGTATCGGTGTGGGTGACCACCTGGCAATGCTGCAATATTCGACTTACTTTGTCATTTCACCCGAAGGCTGCGCCAACATCATCTGGAAGAGTTCTGACAACGCACCGGATGCCGCCGAGGCGATGGGTGTGACCTCCAGCGTGTTGGAGGAGCTGGGTATTGTCGATGCAACGATTCCGGAACCCCTGGGTGGCGCTCACCGGGACGTCGATCTGATGGCGGAGCGAATCAAGGAACACCTGATCAAGCAACTGGATCAACTGCAGCAATTGCCCATGGAGAGCATGCTCGAAAAGCGATACCAGCGCCTTATGTCCTATGGGAACTAGGCACTGAGCCTCACTGCTGGTAGTTATGTCTGACGCCGCTGCGCTGCCGGCTGTTCTCGAACCGAAACTCTCTTCCCTGACGAACGCGGGGCATTGGTACCTTGCGTATAGTGGCGGCCTGGATTCTACCGTATTGCTGCAGCTACTGTGTGACTGGCGCGATAGTCATCCTGATAGTCCACCCCTGACCGCTGTGCATGTCAATCATGGCCTGCAGGAGGCAGCGGATGACTGGCAGCGTCACTGTGCGCACCACTGCGAGCAGCTGGATGTACCGCTCCTGGCACATAGCGTCGATGTGACTCGCGCCGGGCAAGGGCTTGAATCCGCAGCGCGGGACGGTCGCTACCAGGTATTCGAGGGACTCCTGGATGATAACGACGTACTGTTCATGGCGCATCACCTGGACGACCAGGTCGAAACTTTTTTCCTGCGCCTGATGCGCGGCGCCGGGGCCGAGGGGCTGGCGGCTATGCCCGCCCAGCGACCGCTTGGGAAGGGCCAGCTGGTGCGTCCCCTGTTATCGCTCAGTCGCGAGCAGTTGCGGGACTATACCAGTGAACGAGCCCTGGCCTTTATCGAGGACCCCTCCAACCTGGACCCTGCGTTCGATCGAAATTACCTTCGCAGCCAGGTGTTACCCCTGTTGCGGGAACGCTGGCCCGCATACCGTGCCTCTGTATCTCGAGCCGCCGAGCATCTCGGTGATGTGGTGGATCTACTGTCCAGAGAGGGGGCGGTGTTAACAACTTGCCACAACGCCTGGGGTGACGTCGGTTTCTCGCTGGAGGAACTTGCCAGTGAGCAGCGAATGGCGTGCCAGCAGCTCAGGGCGTGGTTGCGCGCGCGGGCGTTGCCCATGCCAGACCAGGCATCGTTGCAGGAATTTATTCGACAGTTGCAACAGGGCGATGAGACGGGCCACCCGCGCCTCGATTGTGGAGCATATCGACTGCAGCGCTACCGGCAGGCTGTTTATCAGGTGCCGCCAGATTTGCCTGAGGGCATGCCGCAGTCGCGTGAGCTGGGCCCGGGAGAATCCGTGCGGGTGCCCGGTGTGGGCAGCGTCTCGCTGTTGCCAACGACCGGCCGCGGGCTGGGATTGCATGAAGGGGAAACCGTGACCCTGGACTGGCGGCGCCATGGTGAGCGATGTCGAATCGTGGACAAGGGCCACAGTTCATCAGTCAAGCAGTTCCTGCAGGAGTCGGGTGTGCCACCCTGGTGGCGCCAGCGCATGCCAATGCTGTATCGGGATGGTCAATTATTGGCCATCGCAGACCTGGCTCTGTGCCAGACTCCCTGGTTTCAGGAGCGCGCGCTGGAGGGGGAAAAAAATTGGGAATTATCCTTTAAACCGGAATCTTCTGGCCTGCGTGTTTGAGCTGGCACGGGCTTTCTGTTAACCTGATTTCCCATCTTTTTGCGGGACCTGTCTACTCCAAAAAGCGCCGATTCAGGCCTTTGGTAGCGTTTCCGTAATTCCAGAAATACAGCGTATACAAAGGCTTTTCATGACGCGTTATGTTTTCGTCACAGGTGGTGTGGTTTCGTCTCTGGGGAAGGGGATCGCAGCCGCATCCCTGGCGACGGCGCTGGAAGCGCGGGGCTTAAAAGTCACCCTGCTCAAGCTTGACCCCTACATTAACGTCGACCCAGGGACTATGAGCCCCTTTCAGCACGGCGAGGTGTTTGTCACCGAGGATGGCGCCGAAACTGACCTGGACCTTGGACACTACGAGCGTTTCACCCGCACCACTATGAAGCGCAGCAACAATTTCACCACCGGTCGCGTCTACAACACCGTGCTGCGCAAGGAAAGGCGTGGGGACTACCTCGGTGGTACGGTGCAGGTCATTCCGCACATCACTGACGAAATCAAGCGCCGGGTCATTCTCGGGGCAGGGGACGCCGACGTGGCAGTGGTTGAGATCGGTGGCACGGTGGGTGATATCGAAGGCCTGCCGTTCCTGGAAGCTGCCCGCCAGTTGAAGGTTGAGATGGGCCCCAGTCGGGCGCTGTTAATGCACCTCACCCTGGTGCCCTATATCGCCACCGCCGGTGAGATCAAGACCAAGCCCACCCAGCACTCGGTGAAAGAGTTGCGGTCAATCGGCCTGCAGCCCGACATCCTTTTGTGCCGCTGTGCGGTGGAGATCGAAGAGAGCGCCCGCAAGAAAATTTCCCTGTTCACCAACGTGGAGGAGCGGGCGGTCATCCCCTTGTTGGACGCCGACAGCATTTACCGCATTCCCGGTGCACTGCACAGCCAGGGGCTGGATGATTTTATCGTGGAGCGTTTTAACATCGATTGCCCCGCGGCTGATCTGTCCGAGTGGGACGATGTGCTGAAACGGGAGTTTCGCGAGCCGGTCGGCACTGTGAAGGTGGCGATGGTTGGCAAATACATGGACTTACTCGACGCCTATAAGTCGCTGAATGAAGCCCTGGCCCACGCCGGCTTGCAGACGGGTGCCCGTGTCGAGATTGAATATATCGATGCCGAAGACATCGAACGCGATGGTACCGGTGTGCTTGCTGACGTCGATGCGGTGCTGGTGCCCGGTGGCTTTGGTGACCGTGGTGTGGAAGGAAAGATTACCGCAGTGCGATATGCGCGGGAAAATAACATCCCCTACCTGGGCATTTGCCTGGGTATGCACGTGGCCCTGATTGAGCTGGCGCGCAATGTCTGCAAACTGGAGGGTGCGCACTCCACCGAAATGAATGCAGCCACGCCACATCCCATTGTGGCGCTGATTACCGAGTGGCAGGATGTTGATGGAAGCACCCAGGCCAGAGATGAATCTTCAGATCTGGGTGGCACCATGCGCCTCGGGGCCCAGGAGTGCCATCTGCAGGAGGGTACGCGGGTGCGGGACATCTATGGCCAGCCGTCGGTTATGGAACGTCATCGTCATCGTTATGAGATCAACAACAACTACCTGGATCAGCTACAGGCCGCTGGCGCCGTTATCGGTGGCTGGTCAGCCGACCACTCGCTGGTGGAGATGATTGAACTGCCCGGGCACCCCTGGTTTGTCGCCTGCCAGTTTCACCCGGAGTTCACCTCTCGCCCCCGGGGTGGTCACCCCCTGTTTACCAGCTATATTAAAGCTGCACTGGAACATGCGAGTGCCTAGGGCACCTCTCCTGCGTAAGCAGTTAGTGGCAGAATATCCTGATGAATAACGCACATAGAATCGAACTGGGCCAGCTGGTATTCGATAACACCGCGCCCTTTGTGCTGTTGGGCGGCGTCAACGTGCTGGAGAGTCGCGAGTTTGCGCTTGAGGTAGCCAGCCATTATGTCGAGGTGTGTCAACGCCTTGATGTTCCTTACGTGTTTAAAGCGTCTTTTGATAAGGCTAATCGCTCTTCCGTACATTCCTATCGCGGGCCGGGGCTGGAACAGGGGCTGGCGATTCTTGCCGAGGTGAAAGAGCGCTACTCGGTACCGATCATCACTGACGTACACGCGCCCGAGCAGGCAGCGCCTGTCGCCGAAGTGTGCGACATAATACAGCTGCCGGCTTTTCTCGCGCGCCAGACTGACCTGGTTGCGGCAATGGCTGCTACCGGCGCAGTGATTAACATTAAGAAGCCACAATTCCTGAGTCCATCACAGATGGCCAACGTGGTAGAAAAGTTCGCGGAGTGCGGGAACACGCGGGTGATGCTGTGTGAGCGCGGCAGTAACTTTGGTTACGACAACCTGGTGGTGGACATGCTGGGCTTTGGGGTTATGAAGGCGGCTTGTGCCAATGCCCCGTTGATCTTTGATGTCACCCATGCCCTGCAATGTCGTGACCCCGGAGGTGCTGCTTCCGGCGGACGGCGACACCAGGTGGCGGAGCTTGCACGGGCCGGTATGGCTGTGGGCCTTGCCGGGCTGTTCCTCGAAGCGCACCCGGATCCTGAAAACGCATTGTGTGACGGCCCCAGTGCTTTGCCGCTCGCGCAACTGGAACCTTTTCTCAGCCAGGTCAAGTCTGTCGACCAGGCGGTTAAAGCACTACCGCCGCTGGTCATTGATTAATTCTTCTGCAACAACGGAGCAATAGACATGAGTAACATCGCCAATATAGAGGCCTTCGAGGTCATGGATTCCCGTGGTAATCCCACGGTGATGGCAGAGGTCAGCCTCGAATCCGGGGAGGTGGGTTCCGCCTGCGCCCCCTCTGGTGCGTCCACCGGATCGCGGGAAGCCCTGGAGCTACGAGACGGTGACGCCGACCGCTACCTGGGTAAGGGTGTGCTACAAGCCGTAGGTCACGTAAATGGAGCGATTCGCTCGCTGCTCCTGGGCAGCGATGCCAGCGACCAGCGGGCGCTGGACGAGGCGATGATTGCCGCTGATGGCACCGACAACAAGGCCCAGTTTGGCGCCAATGCGATTCTTGCTGTCTCCCTTGCCGCCGCCAAGGCAGCGGCACGGGCGCGCAAGATTCCGCTGTATCAACACATTGCCGATATCAACGGCACCGCCGAATTCAGCATGCCGGTGCCGATGATGAATATTCTCAATGGCGGTGAGCACGCCGATAACAACGTGGATATCCAGGAATTTATGGTGCAGCCCGTGTCGGCACCCAGCTTTGCTGAGGGGCTCCGTGCGGGTGCCGAAATTTTCCACCAGCTGAAAAAAGTACTCTCTGGCCAGGGTCTGAATACAGCGGTAGGGGACGAAGGCGGCTTTGCACCCAACTTGCCTTCCAATGAGGCGGCGCTGGAGGCGATAGCCGAGGCTGTGTCCAAGGCGGGCTACTCGCTCGGTAGCGACATTACCCTGGCGCTGGACTGCGCTGCCTCAGAGTTTTACCGAGACGGCGTCTACGACCTGGCCGGCGAGGGCAAAACCTTCAGCAGTGCCGAATTTGCTGACTACCTGGCAGACCTGGCGGGTTCACACCCCATCATCTCCATCGAGGATGGATTGGATGAGTCCGACTGGGATGGCTGGAAGCTGCTGACCGATAAAATTGGTGACAAGGTGCAGTTGGTTGGTGACGACCTGTTCGTGACTAACACGAAGATCCTGAAACAGGGCATTGATATGGGGGTCGCCAATTCCATCCTGATTAAATTCAACCAGATTGGCAGCCTGACCGAGACCCTTGACGCCATCGCCATGGCCAAGGCGGCCGGCTATACGGCGGTAATTTCGCATCGCTCCGGAGAAACCGAGGATACAACGATCGCTGACCTGGCGGTGGCGACCGCCGCGGGCCAGATCAAAACCGGGTCCCTGTGCCGCTCGGACCGGGTTGCCAAGTACAATCGCCTGCTACGGATTGAAGCTGAACTCGGTGGTCGTGCACCCTACAAAGGGCGTGCAGAGTTTTCCCGCTGATCAGTGATGCTGCGCGCGCTGCTGGTAGTCCTGCTGCTGATACTGGTAATGCTGCAGTACCGGCTGTGGATCGCCGAGGGTAGCCTTGCGGAACTGCAGCGCCTGGAGACGCAAATGCAGGACCAGTTGGAGGTTAATCGGCAGTTACAGGCGCGAAACGCGGTGCTCGAGCGCGAGGTACTTGACTTGCAGTCTGGCAATGAGGGTGTCGAGCAGCGCGCCCGGGAACAACTCGGTTTGATCCGTGAAGATGAAATCTTCTACCAGTTTCCCCCGGAGAAAGCCGCCAACGGGAAACCTGGTAGCGCACCGACTGCCCCGGTAAGCGACGAATGAGCTCACGGCGCTACCGGGCGGTGATACCTGCTGCTGGCCTTGGGAAACGGTTGGGTGGCGACACCCCTAAACAATATCAGCAGGTTAATGGCCGTAGCCTGCTGGAGCACAGCCTGGCAGCCCTGCTTGCCCGTGAAGACATTGCGACGGTAGTGGTGGCTCTGCATCCGGATGATCAGTTTGGCCCCACGATCCCCCTGTTGCAGGACCCCCGGGTAATCAGTGTGGTTGGCGGGGCCGAGCGCAGTGACTCGGTGCTGGCGGCATTGGATGCCTTATCCAACCTGGCGGACGACCGCGAATGGGTGCTGGTGCATGACGCTGCGAGACCTTGTCTGTCGCAAGCAGACCTTGCTGCATTGATCCGTGCAGTGACCGATACTGGGGTGGGCGCGCTCCTGGCGGCGCCGGTGGTCGATACCGTCAAGCGCGTGGGCGATGATGGCCGCAAAGTGCAGGAAACCCTGGATCGGGGTCAACTTTGGCGCGCGCAAACGCCGCAGATGTTTCCTCTTGGGGAATTACGCCGGGCTCTGCGCGCCGCTGCCGATGCCGGGGTGTCAGTCACTGATGAAGCGGCGGCCATGGAGCGACAAGGGGTTTCTGTGCAGGTGGTGCCCGGGAGCTCCAGCAATATCAAGGTGACCGTGGACGAAGATCTGCCGTTGGCGCGGTTTTACCTCGAAGGATCGTTGACGGAGCAGCAGAGTCCGTCTGCTGCTCCGGATTCGGGTCAGGAATAGGGGTTTGCAAAAATGCGCATAGGGCATGGATTCGATGTTCACGCGTTCACAGAGGGCGACTGTATTGTGCTCGGTGGCGTGACCATTCCTCACTCCCGGGGTCTGTTGGCCCACTCGGATGGTGATGTGCTGATCCATGCAATATGCGATGCGCTGTTGGGCGCGCTGGGTGCCGGTGATATCGGCCGCCACTTCCCTGACAATGACCCGGCTAATGCCGATATCGACAGCCGCGTTCTGCTGCGCCGTGTCACCGCGATGATGCAGGATTCGGGCTGGTCGGTCTGTAACCTCGATTGCACTGTCATCGCCCAGGCACCCAAACTGGCAGCGCATGTCGCGTCTATGTCCAGCTTGCTCGCTGAAGATCTTGGCTGCGATGCTGACCGGGTGAATATCAAGGCCACCACAACCGAGGGTCTCGGTTATACCGGCCGCGAGGAAGGCATCGCTGCACACGCAGTGGTGCTACTGGAAGCCACCGGCGGATGAGCCCTGAGTGTCCACGTGCCTGGGGCCAGCCCCCTGGCCGGGCGGTACTGCGCACCTACCCGGAAGATTTTACCGTGGAAGAGCAGTTGGGCTTCGAACCCGAGGGACAGGGTGAGCACGCGTTCCTGTGGCTGGAAAAACGCCTGCTGAATACAGCGGAACTCGCTCAACGCGTATCCTCGGCTAGCGGTATAGGTCTGCGCGATATTAGTTACGCCGGGCTCAAGGATCGTCGCGCCGTTACCCGTCAGTGGCTCAGTGTCAGGATGGCGGGACGCCCGGAACCGGACTGGGCAGCCCTGGAAGACGATGGGCATGTAAAGGTGTTGGCAGCGGTAAGGCATCGAAAAAAACTGAAACGGGGAGTGCATCGCGGTAACCGTTTTGAGCTCACCTTGCGACAACTGGATGGCTCGCAGGAAGCCCTGGATTCCAGGCTGGAGCAGATAAAGCGGGCAGGCGTCCCCAACTACTTTGGCGAACAGCGCTTTGGTCGTAATCAGTCGACCCTGCGCCAGGCAGAGGAATGGGCGGCCGGGGGTGGCAGACGCATTGGGCGGACTCGTCGCAGTTTGTACCTGTCGGCCCTGCGTGCACAGGCCTTCAATACATTACTTGCAGCGCGAGTAGAGGCCGGTGACTGGGCGCAGCCGCTAGCAGGTGATGCCTGCATGCTGGCCGGTACGCGTAGTGTGTTCCGGTGCCAGGTGTTGGACGCTGATCTACAGCAGCGCGCGGAGCAGGGGGACGTGCACCCGGCACTACCTTTGTGGGGGCGCGGTGATCCTGTTGCTTCGCCCGAGCAACATAGCGCGCAACTCGCAGCGCTGCATGCATTAGGCGCGACCTGCGAGTTTCTGGAAGCGCAGGGGCTGGAGCTTGCCTATCGTGCAACTCGGACGTATCCGCATGACTTTTACTGGCAGTTTTGTGATGATGAGCGATTGATTCTGCAATTCAGCCTTGGGACGGGCTGTTATGCCACGGCAGTGCTGGCGGAGTTGGTTGACTATAAAGACGGGGACACGGGGAGTGGTAGCGGCAGTGAATAGCGCAGACCTAACAGGCATTGGTATGACCTCGCAGCGTACGCGCGAGCGACTCATTCAGCGCCTGATGGATCAGGGCATCAATAACATGGCGGTGCTGGATGTGATTCGAACCACGCCGCGACACCTGTTCCTCGATGAAGCCATGGCGCACCGGGCTTATGAGGACACTGCGTTACCCATCGGTTACCAGCAAACCCTCTCCCAGCCCTATATCGTAGCTCGAATGACTGAATTACTGCTGGCCCTGGGGCCGCGCAAGCGGGTGCTCGAGATCGGGGCGGGCTCGGGTTACCAGACCGCGGTGCTGGCGCAGTTGGTTGACGAGGTATACGGTGTTGAGCGAATCAAGCCACTGCTTGATAAGGCCAGGCAGCGTCTCCGTCGGCTGAAACTTCGTAATGTGCAGCTCCGCCATACCGATGGTGGTATGGGGTGGGAAGCACAGGGCCCCTTCGATGGCATTCTCAGCGCAGCCGCCCCGGAAGTTATCCCCGAGGAACTTCTCCAGCAACTCGCCGTCGGTGGACGAATGGTGATTCCGGTTGGCGGTGATAGCCAGCACCTGCACGTGGTCACCCGTGAACCGGAGGGGTTTACCACTGAAATCGTTGAGGCGGTTCGCTTTGTGCCGCTGCGACCCGGCACGGTGCGCTGAGACGGTGAACTCCCTGGGGGTTTTCGTGCGCGGCATGTTGATGGGCGCTGCAGACATAGTACCCGGTGTATCAGGCGGTACAGTGGCCTTTATCACCGGCATCTACGAGAAATTGATCGACAGCATCAGCGCCTTTGATATTAATCTGCTGAAATTGCTTGTCGCCGGTGATGTTCGGCGGGCCTGGGAGCAGGTCAATGGCAGTTTTTTACTGGCCCTTGGTCTGGGTATTCTGACCAGCATTCTATCGTTAGCGCGAGTGGTTTCGTGGCTGCTGGCGCATTACCCGGTACCCTTGTGGGCATTTTTCTTTGGACTCATTCTGGCCTCTGCGGTGATGCTGCTGCGACAGGTGCAGGGCTGGAATCCGGCCAGGGGTGTTTACCTGGTTGTCGGTACGATAATCGCCCTGGCCATTTCGGTCGCACCGATGCTCAGTCTCGATTTCGGTTTTGTCGGTATATTTCTGGCGGGCTTTATCGCCATATGCGCCATGATCTTGCCGGGTATTTCCGGCAGTTTTATCCTGATTCTCCTGGGCATGTATGCGACCGTGCTCAATGCCCTGACTTCCTTTGACTTACTGTTTGTATCCGTCTTCGCCGTGGGTGCAGCCTGCGGATTACTGTGTTTTTCCCGAATCCTGCACTGGCTGCTGCACCACTATCGTGCCAGCACCCTGTCGCTGCTGACGGGCTTTCTGTTTGGTTCCCTGGCGATCGTATGGCCCTGGAAAGAGGTATTACAGTCGGTGGTTGATCGCCATGGCGAACTGCGTGCCGCACAGCAGGTGCCGGTGATGCCCGGGGAATACGCCGCCCTTACCGGGCAGGATCCCATGCTGCTTGTCTCGGTGGCGCTGATGTTGCTCGGGGTTGTTATTGTCTGGCTGCTCGATGCCCGTTGGGGGCCGGCAGCCGCAAGCGGTTGATACGCGCTTGCCCCGGGGAAGCACCAAGGAATGGTCGTGCCGAAACGCATAACATACAGCCTTGTTGTTGGATTGCTTGTCGGATTAATTGTCGCCTGTGGAGGTAATCCGCCTGCGCCCATTGAAGACCGTCGTGCCCGCCAGGGCGAATCCTATTCCACGCGCTACTACACCGTGCAGCGGGGGGACACGATGTACTCCATCGCGTTTCGCTACGGGTTGGATTATCGTGTGGTGGCGGCCGCCAATGGCATCGCGCCACCTTACCTGATTTATCCCGGACAACAGATCGACTTACAGAAAACACGTCCCGCGACGACTGCCACCCGCCCGGCAGCAAGTGGCACACAAGCGGCGGCGTCACCTGCTACCAAACCGCCGGTGAAGCCTGCGACATCCGCGACTACTGGCCAGCCTGTTTCCCCGACAACAACCCCTGCGAGCAAGCCGCCTGACAAGACGCAAGTGGTCACCACCACACCCACACCTACACCTACACCCACAGTCAGTCAGCCCTCCACATCATCGTCCAGCAGTGGCACCTGGAAGGGTGCGCCGGTACGGACCTGGCGCTGGCCCAGTGTTGGTCCAGTGACCCGGGGATACTCTGCGACCGTCCATAAAGGTATCGATATTGGGGGTAAGCGCGGGGACGCGGTGGTGGCAGCTGCAGCCGGTCAGGTAGTCTACGCCGGTACCGGCATCGTCGGCCTCGGTGAGTTACTGATCATTAAACACAACGAGGTGTACCTCAGCGCTTACGCCCACAACGATGGCCTGCTGGTGGGCGAGGGACAGGTCGTTTCCGCCGGTCAGCGCATCGCCAGCAAGGGGAGTTCGGGCACCGATACTGTCAAGCTGCATTTCGAAATCCGCCGCGAAGGCAAACCGATCGACCCAAAGAAACTGCTGCCTAAGCGCTGATAGCGAGCGTGATTCCTGCGACTGTGTGCCTCAGACGGGGCATTTCTGCTAATTCCGCCTTGTCATAATATTGACATCGGCAGCTTGTATTTTTGCTGGTGCTTGGGGTAATCTGTCGGGCCGGCGAGAAATACTCTCAGTATTCGTACTACAACAAATGAGGTATGCCATGGACGCTGACCGCACAACAATAAGTGGGAAACGGAATTCCACAGCGGGCAACGCAGCAGGTAAAGGGGCTTCTGGCAAAAAACGTTCCACTGCGGCGAGCAAAAAAAAGGTAGCGAAAGCTACCAAAGCTGGTACGGCCAGCGAGCAGAAATCCATCGCCAATACCGATCAGGGTTCCTCGGTCGAAGCGGAAGAGGCGCGCTTTAATCGTGCCAAGGCCGCTCGGGGTACCGAACGTTCACTCGATGCCACTCAGCTCTATCTCAATGAAATTGGCTACTCTCCGCTGCTGACGGCGGATGAGGAAAAGTATTACGCGCGCCTGGCGATCAAGGGCGATGAATCCGGCCGCAAGCGCATGATCGAAAGTAACCTGCGCCTGGTGGTCAAAATCTCCCGCCGCTATATCAATCGTGGGCTGACGCTGCTGGACCTCATTGAGGAAGGCAATCTCGGCCTGATCCGCGCGGTTGAAAAGTTCGACCCGGAGCGTGGCTTCCGCTTTTCTACCTACGCCACCTGGTGGATTCGCCAGACCATCGAACGCGCAATCATGAATCAAACGCGCACTATCCGCTTACCCATCCACGTGGTCAAAGAGCTCAACGTGTATTTGCGTGCCGCCCGGGAGCTAACCCAGAAACTCGATCA
Organism: Halieaceae bacterium; assembly: GCA_963669435.1. Classification (GTDB taxonomy): domain Bacteria; phylum Pseudomonadota; class Gammaproteobacteria; order Pseudomonadales; family Halieaceae; genus CALJFL01. The sequence goes on along the minus strand of OY770025.1, from coordinate 4,436,472 downwards.
TGAACCCACTGCGGAAGAAATCGCCGACATGCTCGACAAGCCCGCTGCTGACGTGAAGCGGCTGCTGGGTCTGAACGAGCGGGTCACCTCGGTTGATACCCCGGTGAGCCCTGATTCGGATAAAGCAGTTCTCGATACCATTGCTGACGCGCGCGTGTGCGATCCCTCTCAGCTCTTACAGGACAGTGATATCAAGGACAGCATCGCCGAGTGGTTGGATGAACTCAGCGACAAGCAATGCGAGGTCGTTTCTCGCCGGTTTGGATTACGTGGCTACGAGAGTAGCACCCTGGAAGAGGTCGGCCGGGAAATCGGTTTGACACGTGAGCGCGTCCGGCAGATTCAGGTGGAAGCGCTCAAGCGCCTGCGTTCTATCATGGAAACCCAGGGGCTCACAGGCGAGTCGCTGTTCAGCTGACTCTTTCTCCTGCCATCTTCGCGCTAAAAACGCCTCTTAACTTTGAGGCAGTTCTGATCGAAATAGGTTCCTGATTGGGGCGTGGCCTTAAGCCTTCAAGTTTGCTCGTAAGGGTGTGACGGTCGCGCTCTACTGCGCTTGTTCTTCCACTTCCTGCTCACAGTTGTCCACGGATGCGCCCGGTAGATCCTCGTCCAGAGCGCTGCCGCTCAGTCCAGTAATCGGATCCATGGGTTCGCTGCCATTCACATGTTGGATAATGCGGTAAAACATGCCGGTGGAGGAGCCGTAGAGCAGGGCGTTGGACACCATATTGTCGTGATCGACTGCCCGCGCCTCGTCCAGCAGCTTGCCGAAGGTTATGACGAAGTTAGTGGAGTGTCGGGCGCGGATATCGGTGCCATACAGAATCTCCCTGCCCTTTTCCGGTTCGTCCCGTGCCGCCACCAGCAGTGTAATCATTTTGCGCACAAACCAGGTGGGGTCTTCGCGACCGGAGTGAGTGCGTTGCTCGGTAAACTCCTCTGAGGTTATCTCGCCTAGACCAGTGGGACCTGCAACTGACATGTAGTGGAACGCTGCAATCGAGCCTAGCTGATCCTGTACCAGGTTCAGCAGTTTAAAATAGCTATCGCGACGGGAATGTACTTCCAGCCTTCTTGCACTCTTTTCCTGGATGCCAATGGCCTTGGTGTTGGCGGTGATTTCTTTTTGCTGCATGAAGTGGCCGATCACCAGCCAAAGGAAGGCCAGCGGTGCGAAGGCACCTTCGAGAAAGCTACCGATGTCTGCAGTTGGCAGGTATACAAACTGACTCCAGCCCACGATCGAAAGCAGGTAAATGATACCGGTGGTAATCCACACCATCGTGACGCAGAGGCCAAAGGCAACGCGCCAATCCATACGAAAATGGTTTGATTCTTCTTCCATGCGCCGGATTGTAGCAGATAGCCAGCTTCATACGAGTTGTTGGCCGTTATTCCGTGAGCTTTCTTCTGCCGTGGTGATTGTGTAGTCTTTACTAAGCTTTAATTCAGGATCTGGTCATGTTGCACCGACAAGGGAGAGGGGAATCGATGTTTGCCAGCGTGTGGAGCAGGCTCACTGCAGCATGTATTCGTACTGTTTTGACAGTGCCGTTGCTGTTGGCCGCAACACTCAGCTATGCCCAATACCAGCCGCCACAAAGCCTCAACCCCGAACGTCCCCGGTATCCTGATTTTGATACCACCCAGTCGGGAGAGGTCTGGCTGGTCTACACCTATGAGGTCGGGCTGGACGGGCTGGTTAAAAATATGCAGATCCATAGCTCGAACGGCGTTGCCGAGATCAACCAGGCGATTGCTGACCATATAGCAGCTACGCGCTACCAGCCAGCCATGCGCAATGGCCAGCCCGTGCTGACCTACGTCGGGCCGGTATTCTTTACCTTGATCCTCGACGAACAGCGCGTCCTCTCGCCTATTTTCCAGAGATACCACGACACCGCTAAGCAGCAGATCGCCGCTGGGGATTTTGACGGCGCCTTTGATAACGCCGTGGCGATGCGAGACATGGCCCGCCGCAGCGCCTACGAAGAGGTGCAGGTGCAGCTACTGGCGGCACAATTGTCCGCGCACTGGGAAGACGATGCCGCGGAGTTACAGCATCTTAAGCGCGCGGTGGAATTCCAGACTCTCGCCGATTCCAAGCGTTTCAAAAACGCCTACCTGGAACCCAACCAGTACCTGATCACGCTGGCGCGAATACACGAATTGCAGCTCAAGAACCAGATGCAGGGCGACGCGAGCAGCGTGCTGGAGTCCATGATGAACCTCAACGCGGAGAGCATGATTACCACGGATGCTCGCTTCCGCCACGACGAGTTCGAAATGCAGGTTGATGCCACCAAACCCCTGGAGACAAAGGCCGAGCTGACTCCCATATATCGCGATGGCCCCGGATCCTGGGAGAGCCGACTGGCGCGACCGGAGTTCGGCATCGACCGGGTGCGAGGCAAGATTGAATCGCTCTACCTCATATGCGAAAACGGCGAGCGGCGCCTGCAATACCCCTACCAGAGCAAGTGGTTTGTGCCGGCCGGCCTGCAAGCCTGCAAGCTCGAGATTACCGGCGACTCCGGTACCCGGCTGGTGTTCCGCCAGTATCCAACGGTTGTCGCGCCCCCACCAGCGACCTGAGTCAGTTTCGGGCCAGGTTCATGTGCATAAAAAAACCCGCCGTAGCGGGTTTTTTTCTATCCGGGACCGTTTAACGTTCCAGCAGTGCGAGCTTGTTGGGCTTGCCTTCCCATTCCTCTGCATCCGCGGGAGACTCTTTCATCTCGGTGATGTTGGGCCATACTTCGGCGAGCTCGGCGTTCAGCTCCAGGAAGACCTGCTGATCTTCAGGGAGTTCGTCCTCTGAGTAAATGGCGTCTACCGGGCACTCGGGCTCACACAGGGCGCAGTCGATGCACTCATCGGGGTGAATCACCAGAAAATTGGGGCCTTCGTAGAAGCAGTCTACCGGGCATACCTCAACACAATCCGTATGCTTGCACTTGATACACTGCTCGCCAACAATAAATGTCATTCTCTCTTTGCCTCTCGCCTCGGGCTCCAACTCAGGGGGCGCTAGTTTACCCGCTCGTGCTAATGAATAGAAGGGGTCAGGACAGCCGCGCTTTTAGCTCGTAGAGCAGTGCCTGCGCTTCCCTGGGGCTGAGTCCGTCGATGTCGGTATCGGCCAGTTGTTCCACCACCGGGTGGGGTTGGGGGGCCGCGAACAAGTCGGTCTGCGCCTGGGCGGCCGCTGGCGTTGATTCACCGGTGGGGGCACGTTCCAGCGCCCGTAATTTATCGCGGGCCGCTTGCAGCACAGGGGCTGGAATGCCGGCCAGTTTTGCCACCTGCAGGCCAAAACTGCGATTGGCCGGACCCTCCTGTATGTTGTGCATAAACACCACGTGATCCTGGTACTCGGTGGCATCCAGGTGAACGTTGGCCATGGTGGGGCACTGCTCCGGAAGGGTGGTGAGTTCAAAGTAGTGCGTGGCGAACAGGGTGAAAGATTGCACCGACTGGGCGAGTTCGACCGCGGCGGCCCAGGCGAGGCTGAGGCCATCGAAGGTGCTTGTACCGCGCCCGACCTCGTCCATTAATACCAGGCTGCGGGGCGTGGCATTGTGCAGGATATTAGCGGTCTCGGTCATTTCTACCATAAAGGTAGAGCGGCCACTCGCCAGGTCGTCTGAGGAGCCGATGCGGGTAAAGATGCGATCCAACAGGGCCAGCCTGGCCTTGCTGGCCGGTACATAGCTGCCGATATGAGCCAGCAGCGCGATCACCGCATTCTGTCGCATGTAGGTTGATTTACCGCCCATGTTGGGGCCGGTGATCAGCAGCATCCGGCGCTGCTCGTCGAGCAGAGTGTCGTTGGCAATAAAGGGCTCATCCAGCACCTGTTCAACCACCAGGTGCCGACCCTGGCTAACCTCAAATACCTGTTCGTCGGTGAATTCCGGTCGGCACAGGCTCAGGCAATCAGCCCGTTCAGCCAGGTTTGCGAGCACATCTATTTCGGCGACAGCTGCCGCCGTGTCCTGTAGCGCCGCGAGATCGTCGTTGAGTCGCTCCAGCAACTGGTCGTACAGGGCCTTCTCCCGGGCCAGCGCGCGGCTCTTGCTGGAGAGTGCCTTATCCTCGAATTCCTTTAGCTCCGGCGTGATAAAGCGCTCGGCATTCTTGAGAGTTTGGCGGCGAATATATTCAGCTGGCGCCCGGTCGGACTGGGCGCGGCTGATTTCGATGTAATAGCCGTGCACCCGGTTGTAACCCACTTTCAGCGTCGGGATGCCGGTTGCTTCCCGTTCCCGTTGCTCGATCTCCAGCAGGTAGTCGCCCGCATTGCTGCTGATTGCGCGCAGTTCGTCGAGTTCCTCGTCATAACCCGGTGCAATAACGCCACCGTCACGGATGACAACGGGCGGATTTTCGATGATGGCGGCAAGCAGTAATTCGCACAGTTGCGGATATTCGCCGGCTTGTTCTGACAGAGCGCTTAAACGGGGTGCGTCGCAGTGGTTTAGTTCAGAGCGCAGCTGCGGCAGCGCGGCCAGTGAGCTTAGCAGACGGGTCAGGTCCCGCGGGCGCGCCGAGCGCAATGCCACACGGGTGAGAATACGTTCCATGTCGCCAATGGGTTTCAGCGCTTCGCGATTGGTTTCGTAGTGATAATTGTTACACAGCGCCTGGATGGCAGTATGGCGTGCAGTGAGCGCGCCAATGTCTGTCAGCGGGCGATGCAACCAGCGCCTGAGCATGCGACTGCCCATGGTAGTAACACAGCGGTCCATGACGGCGTACAGCGTATTGCTGTCGCCACCTGCCATGTTGGTGTCGATCTCCAGGTTGCGGCGGGTGGCTGCGTCGAGAATGACACTGTCTGCGCGATTTTCGTGGCTCAAGGATCGTATGTGCGGCAGGTTGCTGCGTTGCGTATCCTTGACGTATTGCAACAGGCATCCGGCGGCCCCCAGCGCCAGGGGCAGAGACTCGCAGCCGAAACCCTGCAGGTCGTGGGTCTGGAACTGGGCGTTCAGGTTGCGCGTGGCGCTTTCCAGGTCAAACTCCCATGCAGGTTGGGAGCGAGCGCCCGAGCGCTCAGTGATAGCTGTGTGTCCAATGGTTTCCTGGTACAGGGTTTCAGCGGGGTCCAGTCGCTCCAGTTCGCCACTGAGTGCTTCATCGCCAGACACCTCCAGGACCCTGAATCGCCCGCTACTCAAGTCCAGGTAGGCCAGGCCGAACTGGTTTTCCCGCTGTGCGATTGCCAGCAGCAGGTTCTCGGTGCGTTCGTCCAGCAGCGCCTCGTCACTCAGGGTGCCGGGGGTGACAATGCGCACTACCTTGCGTTCTACGGGCCCCTTACTGGTAGCGGGATCACCGATTTGTTCTGCGATGGCCACGGAGACACCCGCCTTGACCAGTCGGGCCAGGTAACTTTCGGCGGCGTGATAGGGCACGCCGCACATTGGAATCGGCTCGCCGCCAGACTTGCCACGCGCGGTCAGGGTAATGTCCAGCAGTTCCGCGGCCCTGCGAGCGTCGTCGTAGAACAACTCGTAAAAGTCGCCCATACGGTAAAAGAGTAGTTCTCGGGGATGGTCGTTTTTGATGCCCAGATACTGCTGCATCATTGGGGTGTGTTGTTGGTCTTTGACGCTGCTCACGGACACTCGTTGGTTATTCTTGCATTTGGCGGGCAAGTGCCAATTGTAAGCGATGACCATGGCCCAGGCTACGTTGCCCGACCTTCCTGAGGCGTTTAATCGCCGTTGCGTAAGTAAAGTCGTAACAGAACGTCGTTACTTCCCGTTGCTCACTCGGTATAATCCCCGGCCGTCCCGGTACCGGGTCACCCATTCCAAGGTCTTTCCCATGTCCACAGATCAAGCGATCTCCAGCTTTGCACAGCTGGATTTGCCCGCGTTCCTGCAACAAGCCCTGGTCGAGGTGGGCTATGAAAGTCCATCGGCTATCCAGGCGATGACCATACCGGCCCTGCTGGAAGGCGTTGATCTGGTCGGCCAGGCGCAGACCGGCACCGGCAAAACGGCGGCATTCGCGCTGCCCGCGCTGGCCCGGCTGGACCTTAGTAAGCAGTCTCCCCAGGTGCTGGTTCTCGCACCGACCCGCGAGCTGGCTATCCAGGTGGCAGAAGCCTTCCAGAAGTACGCCAGCAGTATGCAGGGCTTCCATGTATTGCCCCTGTACGGTGGCTCGGACATGCGCAGCCAACTAAAGCAGCTAAAGCGGGGAGTGCAGGTTATTGTCGGCACACCCGGGCGTGTTATGGATCATATGCGCCGGGGGTCATTGGATCTCACCAGCCTGCAAACGCTGGTGCTGGATGAGGCCGATGAAATGCTGCGTATGGGATTCATTGATGATGTTGAATGGATCCTCGGCGAGACGCCCCCAGATCGCCAGATCGCACTTTTTTCGGCCACCATGCCCGACGCCATTCGACGCATCGCCAAAAATCACCTGCGCGAGCCGCGGGAAGTCACGATTGAGACCAAGGCGGTAACCAATGATGCGATCCGGCAGCGCGTGTGGATGCTGGCCGGCGCAAACAAGCTCGATGCCCTGACCAGAATACTGGAAGTTGAAGATTTTGATGCTGCCATAGTGTTTGTACGTACCCGAATAGCCACGGCGGATCTAGCGGAAAAACTCGCTGCACGAGGATATTCCTCCGCCGCCTTGAATGGCGATATCCCCCAGCAGCAACGGGAGAAGACGGTAGAGAATCTGAAGCGCGGTAAGATCGATATCCTGGTAGCCACCGATGTGGCCGCGCGTGGACTCGATGTTTCGCGCATCAGCCACGTGATTAATTATGATATCCCCTACGACGTGGAAGCCTATGTGCATCGCATCGGACGTACCGGTCGTGCTGGCCGCAGTGGCGAAGCTATCTTGTTCGCGGCGAATCGAGAGCGGCGACTACTGCGGGCGATCGAACGCGCCACCGGGAATGCCATCGAAAAAATGGAATTGCCCACCGCTGACGAGGTAACCGATAAGCGCATGGCCCGCTTTAAGCAGCGCATCACTGAAACCCTGGATTCCCAGGACCTCGAACTGTTTCGCGCGCTTATTGCGGATTACCAACGTGAATACGGTGTGCCGGTGGTAGACATCGCTGCAGCCCTGGGCGCTATGGCGCAGGGTAAGAAGCCATTGCAGGCTAGTGATATTCCTGGACAAAAACGCGGCAAGAAGGATGATAAAACTGCTGCCAGCGACAAGTCACTGACTAAACCCCATACAAAATCAGGTGCAAAGTCTACTGGCACTCGTAAGCCGGCCGCTGTCGGCATGGAGCGGTTCAGAATAGAAGTCGGACACACGCACGGGGTCAAGCCGGGTAACATCGTCGGCGCTATCGCCAACGAAGCGGAAATCGATGCGGAATACATTGGTCACATAGAGATCTGTGACGACCATAGTTTAATCGACCTACCCGACGGAATGCCCAAGGAGGTGTTCAAGCATCTTGGTAATGTTTGGGTCAGTGGTCAGAAGTTGCGTATTAGCCGTGTTGACAAGCCGCCCCGGAGTGGCGGGGGCGGCAAAGGCGGCAAGCGGAGTCGCAAGTCAAACACCCGCTCGTAGTCTCTCACGCCAGCGTAATCCCCTCGTTCGCCAGGTAGTTTACGAATAATCGTACTTTAGCTGACAGGTGGCGGTTGTGGGGATACACCGCCCAGATGCCACTGTCCGTCGGATTGAATTCTTCCAGGACAGCGACCAGCGAGTTATCCGCGATAGCTTTGTCGACATAAAAAGAAGGGAGTTGCACAATTCCCAGGCCACTTTGCGCGGCGTGAAGCAGGGCGCGTCCGTTATTGCTGCGCCAGTTTCCATCGACCGTGACGTCAAAGTTTTTGCCGGACTCTCGAAATCGCCAGGTGGGTAAAGTGCCGCGCAGGCAGTTGTGGTTAGTCAGCGCGTGGATGGTGCCGGGCGTTCCTTGACGGGCAAAATAGTCCGGGGAACCACAGGTCAGCAATTGACGACTGGATATGCGTCTGGCAATGAGAGAAGAATCCTTTAATGTGCCTGCGCGGATGGCGAGGTCGTAGCCTTCGGAGATCAGGTCGATCAGCCGGTTGCTGAAATCCAGTTCCACAGCGAGTCCGGGGTATTTGCGCATGAATTCGAGGGCGGCGGGCGCGATGAAATCCTCGCCAAAGACACCGGCGACTGACACTTTCAGAATGCCCCGGGGCCTTTCCTGCATATCCATCACCGCCTGTTCTGCGTCCTCCAAACCTTCCAGAATATCTTTACAGCGTAGGTGAAACGCACGCCCCACCTCGGTTAACGACAACGTGCGGGTGGTGCGTAACAGCAGTTGCGCATCAAGACGGTTTTCCAGCGCGCTCACCTGGCGGCTGATGTGTGAACGGGAAACTCCCAACGCCTCGGCGGCGGTGGTGAAGCTCCCATACTGAACTACGCTAACAAAGGCTTCTATGTGCTGCCATCGATGAATTGCCATGTTGGATCCTATTATTGTTGTGTTACAGTAAACAGTACTGTTAATAGATCGCTATTTATCTTTTTAATTGTAACTAATTTAATAAGTAATACAAAAATAACCCCTTAGATGCGAGAATAAATCATGAAAACGCGAGCCGCTGTTGCTTTTGAAGCTGGGAAGCCCCTGGAAATCGTTGAAGTGGACCTTGACGGCCCCCGGGCCGGTGAAGTCCTGGTGGAAGTGAAAGCCACGGGGGTTTGCCACACCGACGCCTTCACACTGTCCGGCGACGACCCCGAGGGTGCCTTTCCTGCCATCCTGGGTCACGAAGGAGCGGGTGTGGTGGTCGAGGTTGGGCCCGGCGTGACCAGCGTACAGCCCGGTGACCACGTGATTCCGCTGTACACGCCTGAGTGTCGCACCTGTAATTTCTGCCTTAACCCCAAAACAAACCTGTGTGGGTCAATTCGCGAGACCCAGGGGCAGGGATTAATGCCGGATGGGTCCAGCCGGTTCTCGCTGGATGGCGAACCCATTCTGCACTACATGGGCTGCTCCACCTTCAGTAATTACACAGTGCTACCCGAGATAGCGCTGGCGAAAGTGCGGGAGGACGCGCCTTTCGACAAGATTTGCTACATCGGCTGTGGTGTCACCACGGGTATCGGTGCGGTTGCTTTCACCATGAAGGTGGAACCAGGCTCAACCGTTGCTGTGTTCGGACTGGGAGGCATTGGCCTGAACGTGATCCAGGGTGCGAAGATGGTTGGCGCAACGCGCATTATCGGTGTAGACCTGAACCCGGATAAAGTGGCGCTGGCGAAGAAGTTTGGCATGACCGATTTCATCAATCCTAAAGATCACGAGAATGTTGTCGACCACATTATCGAGTTAACCGGCGGCGGCGTGGATTACAGTTTTGAGTGTATTGGCAATGTCAACGTGATGCGCCAGGCGTTGGAGTGTTGTCATAAGGGCTGGGGGCAAAGTTGTATCGTCGGTGTTGCCGGTGCAGGCCAGGAAATTTCCACGCGCCCCTTCCAATTGGTCACCGGACGATCCTGGCGAGGCACCGCATTTGGCGGAGCTCGCGGCCGTACCGACGTGCCGAGGATCGTCGACTGGTACATGGAGGGCAAGATCAATATCGATGACCTTATTACCCACACCATGCCCCTGGACGATATCAATAAGGCCTTTGACCTGATGCATTCCGGCGAGAGTATCCGCTCGGTGGTGCAGTACTAAACGGCCCGGTACTCACGGTGTCTAACCAAGGCCGGGGGGCAGCCATCGTAGAGCGTTTCCGGGATGAGCCCGGTGGTCTCTTGCCGATGTTGCATGCATTGCAAAATGCGCTGGGATATATCCCGACAGATCTGGTCCCTGAAATAGCCGCAGCGCTCAATTTGTCACGCGCGGAAGTGCACGGCGTGATCAGTTTTTACCACGATTTCCGTACCGGAGAACGGGGTGCTAATACGCTGCAAATCTGTCGGGCGGAAGCCTGTCAGGCAGTGGGCGGCCGTGCGCTGGAACAATTTGCCCGCGAGCGTTTGGGCGTCGACTTTGGCGAAACCACCACCGATGGCCGGGTTACCCTTGAAGCGGTTTACTGCCTGGGTAACTGCGCCTGTTCGCCTTCCGTCAGCCTCAATGGTGAGGTACATGCAAGGGTGGACGAGCAGGTGCTCGATACATTGCTGGCCAGCGCGCTCAATACGGATGCCATTGATACAGGTGACGCAGCGTGAGCTTGCGGGTATTCGTACCGGGTGACACCACCGCACGGGCCTTGGGCGCCGATGCGATTGCCGCGGCGATCAGTCGCGAGGCTGAACAGGCCGGTCATGCCGTTGAACTGGTGCGCAACGGCTCCCGCGGTGCTTTTTGGCTTGAACCCCTGCTAGAAGTGGAGCGCGACGGACAGCGCCTGGCGTTCGGACAGATGAAAGCCGAGGATGTCGGTGCGTTACTGGCTGCCATCGATGACGACCCGGCCACTCACCCAAGTTTTCTCGGGCCGGTGAATGAGATTCCCTATCTGGCCGAGCAACAACGCCTGACCTTTGCCCGTGCCGGCCAGGGCGATCCGTTGTCTTTGGATAATTACCTTGTGTTGGAAGGATTTGCGGGCCTGCAGCGAGCCCTGGCAATGTCGCCCCAGGCTATCGTAGACGAGGTCAGGGAGTCCGGCTTGCGCGGCCGGGGTGGGGCGGCTTTTCCCGCTGGTATCAAATGGCAGACGGTGCTGGATGCCCCCGGTGAGCGGAAGTTTATTGTTTGTAATGCCGACGAGGGCGACTCGGGTACGTTTGCCGACCGCCTGTTAATGGAAGCAGACCCTTTGCAGCTTATCGAGGGCATGACAATTGCGGCCCTCGCCGTCGGTGCAACCCAGGGTTACATTTACCTGCGCTCGGAATACCCGCTGGCCTATGACAAATTGCTCGCGGCTATTGCCTTGGCCCGGGACGCGAACTACCTGGGCACCGATATCCTTGGGTCCGGCCGCAGTTTCGATATTGAGGTGCGCCTTGGAGCGGGCGCTTACATCTGTGGCGAAGAAACCTCGCTACTGGAAAGCCTGGAAGGCAAGCGCGGCATGGTGCGCGCCAAGCCACCCCTGCCAGCGCTGGAAGGACTCTTCGGTCAGCCCACGGTGGTGAATAATGTGTTGACGCTGGCGGCGGTGACCACCGTCCTTGCTCGCGGGCACCAGTACTATGCCGACTTCGGTAGCGGTCGTTCGCGCGGCACATTGATCGTGCAACTGGCGGGCAATGTTGCCCGTGGTGGCCTGATTGAAATTCCTTATGGCGCGAGCCTGCGCGAAGTGCTGGAAGATTATGGTGGTGGCACCCGCAGTGGCAGACCGATGCGTGCGGTGCAGGCCGGGGGTCCCCTGGGCGCCTATTTACCAGCCTCGCAGTGGGATACTCCCCTTGATTACGAGGCCTTTGCCGAGATCGGCGCCATGTTGGGTCATGGCGGCCTGGTGCTGTTTGATGACACCGTGGACATGCGCGCCCAGGCGCGCTTTGCCATGGAGTTTTGTGCGATCGAGTCCTGCGGCAAATGTACGCCTTGTCGCATCGGCGCCGTGCGTGGCGTCGAGGTCATCGATAAAATTATCGCTCGCGAAGCACCGGAGGAAAACACGCGGTTGCTGAGAGATCTTTGCGATACCATGGAATACGGCTCACTGTGTGCCATGGGTGGTTTGACGCCATCGCCAGTGCGCAGCGCCCTCGACCTGTTCGCGGAAGATTTCGCCTGAGATGTTGGATTTTCACCACAAGCGCCGGAACAAAAGTATAGGTAGAGCCTGATGCTGCAATTTTACGAACCGGATAAAGACTACGGTACCCCGGCGTCTCCCTCGGCAGAGATTGTATCTCTGACTATCGATGGAATGAGCGTTGAGGTACCCGAGGGCACTTCGGTAATGCGCGCGGCGGCGCTGGCTGGGGTGAAGGTGCCGCGGCTCTGTGCCAGCGATTCTCTTGAGCCGTTCGGTTCCTGCCGCGTGTGCATGGTCGAGATCGAGGGGCGCAAGGGCTACCCCGCTTCCTGTACCACGCCGGTCGCTGCAGGTATGGAAGTGCGCACGCAGACATCTCGCCTGGAAAGCCTGCGCCGTAATGTCATGGAGTTGTATATCTCCGACCATCCCCTCGATTGCCTCACCTGTCCAACCAATGGCGACTGCGAACTGCAGGATACCGCCGGTGAATTGGGCCTGCGCGAAGTGCGTTATGGATTCGACGGCGCCAATCACTTGCACGCAGAGAAGGATGAATCCAACCCTTATTTCACCTTTGATGCGTCCAAGTGCATCGTCTGCTCTCGCTGTGTGCGTGCTTGCGAAGAGGTTCAGGGCACCTTCGCGTTGAGTATTGCGGGGCGCGGTTTTCAGTCCACGGTAAACGCCGGCCAGGGCGAATCGTTTATGGATTCCGAATGCGTGTCGTGTGGGGCCTGCGTGGCGGCGTGTCCTACCGCCACCCTGACCGAGAACAGCATCATCGCCCGCGGTATCCCAGAACACAGTGTGGTTACCACCTGTGCCTACTGTGGTGTCGGTTGCGCCTTCAAGGCCGAGGTACGCGGCAATACGGTTGTGCGCATGACGCCCTATAAGGACGGGCAAGCCAATGAAGGGCATGCCTGCGTCAAGGGGCGCTTTGCGTTTGGTTATGCGACCCACAAGGACCGTATCACCGCGCCCATGATTCGCGAGAGTATCGATGAGCCCTGGCAAGTGGTCACCTGGGAACAGGCGATCGCTTACGCCGCCAAGCGCTTCCGACAGATCCAGGACAAACACGGGCGCAACAGCATTGGTGCCATCAGCTCCTCGCGCTGCACCAATGAAGAGGTCTACCTGGTGCAGAAACTGGTGCGCTCTGGTTTTGGGAACAACAATATCGACACCTGTGCCAGGGTGTGTCATTCACCGACCGGGTACGGTTTAAAGACCACCCTGGGTGAGTCTGCCGGAACGCAAACCTTTGCATCGGTGGAGAAGGCCGACGTAATCATCGTCATGGGCGCCAACCCCACCGAGGCGCACCCGGTGTTTGGTTCACGTCTCAAGAAGCGGTTGAGGCAAGGTGCGCAATTGATCGTGATCGACCCCCGGCGTATAGACCTGGTGCAGTCACCACACGTGGCAGCCAGTTATCACCTGCCAGTAAACCCGGGGAGCAACGTGGCCATACTCAACGCCATGGCCCATGTGATAGCGACGGAGCAGCTGTACGATGCAGATTTTGTCGCCAGCCGTTGTGAAGACGGGGCCTTTGAGTCCTGGCTGGCATTTATCAGTGACCCGCGTCACGCCCCGGAGCAGTGCGCTGAGGTTATCGGTGTAAACGCGCAACACGTGCGCGCCGCCGCGAGGCTGTACGCGCAGGCTGAAAACGGTGCCGTGTACTATGGCCTTGGGGTTACCGAACACAGCCAGGGCTCTACCGCGGTGATGGGCATCGCCAACCTGGCTATGCTCACCGGTAATGTCGGCCGTGAAGGTGTGGGTGTGAATCCACTGCGCGGGCAGAACAATGTACAGGGCTCTTGCGACATGGGCTCGTTTCCACACGAACTGCCCGGTTATCGTCATATCTCAGATGCTGGAGTGCGCAGTCAGTTTGAACAGGCCTGGGGCGTTTCACTGGACCCTGAGCCGGGAATGCGTATTCCCAACATGTTTGACGCTGCCGTCGATGGTCAGTTTCGCGGCCTGTATTGCCAGGGGGAGGACGTGGCCCAGTCCGATCCCAATACCCAGCATATCGAGGCGGCCCTTGGGTCCCTGGAGTGCCTGGTCGTTCAGGATATTTTTCTCAATGAAACAGCCAAGTTTGCCCACGTATTCCTGCCCGGGGCGTCCTTCCTGGAAAAGGACGGTACCTTTACCAATGCGGAGCGTCGCATTTCACGCGTTCGCAAAGTGATGCCGGCGCTGGCGGGCAAAGAGGATTGGGAGGTGACCGCGGCGCTGGCCAATGCCATGGGTTGTGCCATGGATTACGCGCACCCCAGTGACATCATGGATGAAATTGCCAGTTTGACGCCCACGTTCAGCGGCGTGAGTTATGACAAACTCGACGCGCAGGGCAGTATCCAGTGGCCCTGCAATGCAGAGGCCGAGCATGGAACGCCCACTATGCATATCGACCAGTTTGTGCGCGGCAAGGGCTACTTTGCCATAACCGAGTTTCTGCCGACCGAGGAGCGTGCCAATCGCAAGTTCCCGCTATTACTGACCACCGGACGTATTCTCTCCCAGTACAATGTCGGCGCGCAGACTCGTCGCACCGATAACCTGGCCTGGCACGATGAGGACCGCCTGGAGATTCATCCGCACGACGCTGAAGAGAAAGGGATTATGGACGACGATTGGGTCGGTATCAGTAGTCGTGCAGGTAATACCGTGTTGCGTGCACGGATTTCCGAGCGCGTGCGCCCCGGTGTTGTCTATACCACCTTCCATCATCCGTTCTCCGGAGCCAACGTGGTAACCACCGATAACTCCGACTGGGCCACCAACTGCCCGGAATACAAGGTGACTGCAGTTAGCGTCGTCAAGGTCACCCAACCCTCCGCCTGGCAGCAGCGACAACAGGCCTTCGACCAACGGCAGCGTGACCTGCTCGCCGAGGCGCAGCGATAGTGAATCAACGCGCTGACCTGGGTTCCACTGCAGTTTCCCGCTTGCGTTGGGAGGAGGGCAGTGCGTCAGCCGACGCCGACCAGGTGGTCGAGGAAGTACCTGTAGCCATGGTGTATAACGGCGTTTCCCACGTGGTGATGATGGCGACCCCCGCAGACCTGGAAGACTTTGCACTCGGTTTCAGCCTGACCGAACAGATCCTGGATTCACCGCAACAATTGTTGGACGTGGAGATACAACACCAGCCACTGGGTATTGAATTGCAGATGACCATTGCTAGCGAGGCGTTTGCAGGACTCAAACAGCGACGACGTAACCTGGCGGGTCGCACAGGGTGCGGTCTTTGCGGTGCCGAGTCCCTGGAGCAGGCGATACCGGCGCCAGCGCGGGTGGCGACGGAAGCCGTATTCAGTTTGTCCGCATTGGAGCGTGCTGCGGGTGCGATGCTGCGACATCAGCCGCTCAAACAGCTCACTGGCTCGGTGCATGGCGCAGCATACTGCGATGCCGATGGAGACATTCTGTTGTTACGTGAAGATGTCGGGCGACACAATGCCCTCGACAAACTCGTCGGAGCCCTTGAACACACCGATGATCGCTCTGGCTTCGTGCTGGTGTCGAGTCGCGCCAGCTACGAGATGGTGGCTAAAACGGCCCGTGCAGGTTTGCCCTTACTCGCCGCTGTCTCCGCACCTACCTCCCTGGCGATTGCCCAGGCCGATGCCGCCGGGCTTACCCTGGTAGCGCATGTCAGCGCCGGGCGTCACGCAATCTACACACACCCGGAACGGGTGAGGGCGGAGCTGTGAGATGAGTCAACAGCAATTACAGCACTTGATCAGGATGGCCAACCAGATAGCGGCCAACCTGCAAGCGGGTCGCGATGCAGAGACTGCAGCCAGGGGGGTCGCAAATCACCTGCGCCGCTTCTGGACCGTGGCTATGTGTCAGCAATTGATTGATGCCCCGGGCGATGCTGTCGAGCAGTTGGGCAGCAGTGTTGTGCGTGCACTGGAATTATTGCGCGACGAGGCGACAGCCTGAACCGGAACTCAGCGCTTTCCTTACTTGCGAATTGACGCCCGATAACTGCGTGGCGACATACCCACGGTTTTGCCAAAGATACGTGAAAAATACAGGGGATCGTCGTAACCGAGGTTGGCAGCGATGGCCTTCACGGTCATGTCGCTGGTGTCGAGCAGGTTGCAGGCGTGCTCCATCTTCATATTGAGAAAGTGCTTCATTGGCGAATACCCGGTCAGCTTTTTGTAGCGATTGCTGAAATGGTATTTCGACATATTGGCCGTGGCCGCGAGGGTGTCCAGGCTCATGTTCTGATTGATGTTGGCGCGCATAAAGTCCTGGACATGCTGTAGCGCAAAGCCGCGTTGGTTGCTGGCCTGGGTGGCGCGGATTTCCAGTGCCGTCTGGGTCAGCAGGTGTCGTAGCTGGTTGGCGGCGTTAATGAAGGCGCGGGTGGAATAGCCGGTACTGCGTACTTCCATCAGCGAACTGAACGCCGCTGTCAGCGTGGGCGATACGCCCGCGGTGATCACCGGTTTTCCCTCCCGGTACCCCAGGTATTGGGTAAAGATGCCGGTTGAGGCCCCCTGGAAGTGCACCCAATACACCGTCCACGGTGTTTTACGATCCGCTGTATAGGTGTGCGGTACCCCCTGGGGCAGCACCATTATCTGTCCGGCCGACACGCTGCCGCGCCAACTGTCGGTATGCAGTTCACCCTTGCCGTCAGTGCAATACAGCAGCAGGTTGTCGTCATGGCGACGGCGTTCCATGTGGTGCCCCCGAGCACTGGGATAGAATCCCATGGCAGTGGGGTAACAGTCTTTGGTTAGTGGATGTCTGGCCATTTTCTCAACCATGAACGCGGGGCTGAGAAAGCGGATTCCGGTGGCCGGGAGGGGCCATTTGGAAGGTGAGCTCATAACCGCAATATAGTCCATGAAATTCGCAATTTAGTCAATGTGGCTGGCCCCCGGGTGGTGGTAGACTTGCGGTCCCTGAATGAAAGCAGAATAAGCCGCAGGAGTTGCACCATGTCCGAGCAAAACAACCCGCAAGCAGAAATGGCAGCGCTGATCGAGCGCTCTCGCATCGCCCAGGAGCAGATCGCCAATTACTCCCAGGAGCAGGTGAATGAACTCATACGCGCCATGGTGTACGCCGTGGCCCGTGAAGATCGTGCCGAGGAGATTGCCCAGTTCACTGTCGACGAAACCCAGTTGGGGAATTACGACGGCAAGTATCTGAAGATCCATCGCAAGACACGCGCGACACTGATGGACATCATCGACGACAAGTCTGTGGGCGTTATTGAAGAAGACCCCGAGCGCAACCTGGTCAAGATTGCCAAGCCGGTCGGTGTCATCGGTGCACTGTCCCCTTCAACCAATCCAGAGGCGACGCCGGTGATCAAGGGCATTGCCGCGATCAAGGGTCGCAACTCCATCATCATTGCGCCTCACCCGCGCGCAAAACTCACCAACAAGAAGATCTGTGACTACATGCGCGATGCGCTGGAGCGCTGCGGTGCCCCTGCCGATCTGGTGATTGGTATTGAGGTGCCTTCCCTGGAGCTCACCAATGAATTGATGGCACAGTGCGATCGTGTCCTGGCTACCGGCGGTGGCGCTATGGTAACCGCCGCCTATTCCAGCGGCACACCTGCGCTGGGCGTGGGCGTAGGCAATGCCTGTATTACCGTGGATGACTCGGCGGACCTGGACGAGACTGCCGAGAAAATTCGCATCTCCAAAACCCTGGACCTGGCGGCTTCCTGTTCCTCTGACAACTCCGTTTTGGTGTTCGAGTCCGTCTACGATGACCTGCTGGCCAAGTTGCAGGCCGAAGGCGGCTACGTACTTAACGACGAAGAGAAGCAAAAGCTACAGGGTACCATCTGGCACGACGGCCACCTGAACACAGCCATCGTCGCCCAGCCAGCTCACAAGATCGCGGGTATGGCCGGAATCGAGCTACCCGAAGGTAAGCAGTTCCTGATCGTGCCTGAAACCGGTGCGGGTCCAGACCATCCGTTCTCTGGCGAGAAGCTGTCCGTGGTCATGGCGCTGTATAAGGTGCGCGACATCGATCACGCCATTGAGATGACTAATGCCATCCAGGCGTACCAGGGCCAGGGACATTCCTGTGGTATCTATTCCTATAACGACGACAACATTATGAGCTTTGCGCATGCCACCAAGACCTCACGGGTCATGGTTAACCAGCCTCAGGCCGCCTCAAACAGCGGCAACCTGTGGAATGGTATGCGCCAGACGTTCTCACTGGGTTGTGGTTCCTGGGGTGGAAATTCAACCAACAACAATATCACCTGGCGCGACTTGATCAATGAGACCTGGGTATCCAAGCCCCTGGCTGAAACCAAGGTGATTCCCGATGACGCCGAACTGTTCGGCGATGTGATGGCCAAGTTCGAGTAAGGCGCCGTGGACTTTTCCCTCAACGACGACCAACTGGCCTTTACCGACAGCGCCAGGGCGTTCTCTGAGGGGGTTCTCGCTCCCGGAGCAGCGCACTGGGACGAGGCCGCGCATTTCCCCAAAGCTGAACTGGCACAGGCCGGTGAGCTTGGCTTCATGGGCATGTATACCCCCGAGGCAGCGGGCGGGTTGGCGCTGAGCCGGCTCGACGCCAGCCTGATCGTGGAAGAGCTCGCCAAGGGCTGTACCACAACGGCGGCCTTCCTCACCATTCACAATATGGCTACCAGTATGATCGGTAAGTACTGTAGCCAGTCAGTCATCGATGCGTGGTGTCCGGAACTGGTGATGGGCACCAAGCTGGCCTCCTACTGCCTCACCGAGCCCGGCGCGGGCTCCGATGCCGCAGCTCTGTCTACTTCTGCGAAGCGCGATGGCGACGACTATGTCGTTAATGGCAGCAAGGTATTCATTTCCGGTGCCGGGGAAACCGACGTGCTGGTAGTGATGCTGCGCACCGGTGACGCGGGGCCCAAGGGCATTTCCGCGCTGATGATTCCAGCGGACGCAGAAGGGATTTCCTACGGCAAGAAGGAAGACAAAATGGGCTGGAATGCCCAGCCAACCCGCATGATCTCATTCGACAATGTACGCGTGCCGGTAGCCAATCGACTGGGTGAAGAAGGGCAGGGCTTTGCAATTGCCATGGAAGGGCTCGACGGAGGGCGCATCAATATCGCTACCTGTAGTGTCGGTACCGCCCAACAGGCGCTTGAAGAGGCCACCGCCTACGTCCAGGAACGCAAGCAGTTCGCTACCGCCATCGCCGACTTCCAGGCCACACAGTTCAAGCTTGCGGACATGCTGACCGAGTTGGTCGCGGCCAGGCAGATGGTGAGACTTGCCGCCAGCAAACTGGACAACGGCGACCCACAGGCGTCGACCTATTGTGCAATGGCCAAGCGCTTTGCTACCGATGTCGGGTTCAAGGTCTGTAACGACGCTTTGCAGTTGCTCGGTGGCTACGGTTACATCAAGGAGTACCCAATGGAGCGACATGTGCGCGATACACGGGTGCACCAGATCCTTGAAGGCACCAATGAGATTATGCGAGTCATCGTTTCACGCAAGCTGTTAATGGACGGCGCACTGGAGGTAATTAAATGAGTATCAGCAACACGGACAAGCTGAAAGTAGAGATCGTTGGTCACACCGCATTAGTAACCATCGACAATCCCGGCGCCAACACCTGGGACACCGAAAGCCTGCCGGGCCTCAAGGACCTGGTGGAAAAGCTAAATGCCGATAAATCGATTTTCGCCCTGGTCATCACCGGGGCAGGTGACAAGTTTTTCTCAGCCGGCGCAGATTTGAAACTGTTTGCCGATGGCGATCCGGGAACGGCCCGTGATATGGCCGAGTATTTCGGCGGCGCTTTCGAGGCCCTGGCCGACTTTCGCGGCGTTTCTATTGCGGCTATCAACGGCTTCGCCATGGGTGGTGGTCTGGAGGTCGCGCTGGCCTGCGATATTCGTATTGCCGAACAGCAGGCGCAAATGGCACTGCCCGAGGCCAAGGTTGGCTTGCTGCCATGTGCCGGCGGCACCCAACGGCTGTCCTGGTTAGTGGGTGAGGGTTGGGCGAAGAAAATGATCCTGTGTGGTGAACGCATCAAGGCTGACACCGCCGAGCGCATTGGCCTGGTTGAGGAGGTGGTAGCCACTGGCGCGGCACAACAACGCGCCATGGAACTCGCAGAGCAAGTCGGCCAACAGAGCCCGATCTCGGTCAGCTATTGCAAAGAGCTGATCCATGCGGCGCGCGACGTTGGCACCAGCGCAGCACTGCCACAGGAGCGAGACAAGTTTGTGGGTCTGTTCAGTACCGAAGACCAGCGGGAAGGCGTAAACGCCTTCCTCGAAAAACGCGCACCCGAATGGAAGAACTGCTGATGTCAGTGGTTCTGTTTGAAGAAGTCCCCTGCGCCGCCGGTAAACTCGGCCGGGTTACGCTCAATGTCGAGGCGACCCTGAATTCGCTGACCCTGGAAATGGTCGATCTGTTACAGGAGCACCTCGAGCAATGGCGCCACGACGATACGGTGGCAGCGGTGTTTATCGAGGGTTCCGGCAGCAAGGCATTTTGCGCGGGCGGGGATGTGCAGGCTTTGCACGCGTCCGCGGTGGCGACACCGGGCGGTCCGTGTGAGTACGCCGAAACGTTTTTTGCTCGCGAATACCGCATGAACTACACCCTGCATACTTACCCCAAGCCAATCATCTGCTGGGGACACGGTATTGTTATGGGTGGCGGCCTCGGCGTGATGGCTGCTTGTTCCCATCGTGTAGTCACTGAAAAAACACGTATTGCCATGCCAGAAATAACCATTGCCCTGTTTCCCGATGTCGGCGGCAGTTGGTTCCTCAACCACATGCCAGGCAGTGCCGGTACGTTTCTGGCCTTGACGGGTGCGTCGATTAACGCGGCAGACGCAATTTATACAGGAATCGCAGATCGCTTTATTGCCAGCGAACACAAGGATGGGGTCATTGCCCAACTGCTGGAGCTTGAATGGCAGCAGACCCCAGAGCGGAATCACGCGCTGGTGCGCCATGTGTTGCGTCCCTTCGCCCAGCAGAGCATCGGCGCCTGGCCTGCGGGACAGGTCGAACCTCATATCGCTACGGTCAACGCACTGTGCGATGGTGACGATGTGCACGAGATCATCGACAACATCATTGGTCAGACCACCGAGGACCCCTGGCTTTCCAAGGCTCGTGACAGTCTGGCCCATGGCTCCAGTCTCGCTGCCCGCTGGATCTACCAGCAACTGTGGGAAACACGTCACGCCTCGTTGCGTGAGGTGTTCCTGTCGGAGCTGCAACTGGTTACCAACATCGTGCGCCACCCGGAGTTTGCCGAGGGTGTGCGAGCGTTGCTGATTGACAAGGATCGCACACCGGCCTGGCAATACCCGGATTCGAGGGCAGTCACCAACGAGGCGCTGTCACCATTCTTCACTGCGCCATGGGCTGAAAACCCACTGGCTTCAATGATCTAGTAAGGAACGAATTATGGCGAAGGTAGGATTCATTGGCCTGGGCAACATGGGTGGGCCGATGGCCAAGAACCTGGTTGCTGCAGGTCACGACGTCACCGTTTTCGATCTCATGCCAGAGGCCTGTGCGGAGCTGAAGGCGGCCGGGGCGAGCATTGCCGAAGCGACAGCCGACGTTGTCGACGGTGCTCAGTATATTATTTCCATGCTACCCGCGGGCAAGCATGTCGCCGGGGTTTACACCGGGGATGATGGCTTGTTATCGCAGTTGGGTACGGATGTTACCGTACTGGATTGCAGCACCATTGATGCCGCCACTGCACGTGAGGTGGGCGAGGCCGCTGCCGCTGCAGGCATCGGCTTTATGGATACACCGGTATCCGGTGGCGTTGCCGCTGCTGCTGCGGGCACCCTGGCCTTTATGTGTGGCGGCAGCGCTGACACCTTCGAAAAGGCGCGGGTGATTCTCGCAGACATGGGCAAGAACATTTTCCACGCCGGGCCACACGGAGCGGGTCAGGTCGCCAAGGGCTGCAATAATATGTTGCTGGCGATTCATATGATCGGTACCTGCGAGGCACTGGAAATGGGAGCCCGTAACGGACTTGATCCGGCAGTCCTGTCTGAAATCATGCTGGCAAGTTCGGGCCGCAACTGGTCGCTGGAAGTGTATAACCCCTACCCGGGCGTGATGGATGCTGCGCCGGCAAGTAACGACTACAAGCCGGGGTTTATGGTTGACCTGATGGTTAAGGATCTCAACCTGGCGATGGAAATCGCCGAGGGTGCAGGCGTCGATAACCAGATGGGACAATTGGCGCGGGCGTTGTATGCCGAGCACCAGGGTGCAGGTAATGGTCAGCAGGATTTCTCCGGGGTACTGCAGAAGCTGCAAAGCTAGTGTCTTCTCCGGCCGACCAGGTAACGGAGCTTCTGGCGCAATCACGCGCCTATACATCAGACCTCGGTGACGGCCAGTTGCTGCAATGGCAGCGCTGGGGCCCTGAAAGTTCAAGGCTGCCGCCGTTGGTGTTGCTGCACGGGGGCTTCGGATCCTGGAATCACTGGCTGAAAAACCTGCCGCAATTGATGGCTGAGCGCGTGATCTGGACCCTGGACCTGCCAGGGTTGGGCGCCTCCGGTGATTTGTCACCGCCTTTCACCACCGCACACTTTGCCGGAGCAATCTGGACCGGCTTGTCGGAATTACTAGCTCCGGACGAACACTTTGAAATGGCGGGCTTTAGTTTTGGCGCCATGCTGGGCGCGGGTGTGGCGGTGCTTGCTTCATCCCGCTGCCAACGCTTCACCTTGATTGGTGCTGCCGGCTTTGGTGAGCTGCACGTACAGGTTGACCTGCTGCCGCTACCAACCAGCGATATGCCTCAAGCTGAAGCAAATGCAGTGCACGCGGAGAACCTGCGGCGACTGATGCTGGCGAAGGAGTCATCGATGGATCCTCTGGCTGTTTACCTGCATGGCGACAACCTGGCGCGACATCGATTTCGCAGCCGTCGGCTGGCGGGTTCCAATGATACGGCGGAGTTGTTGCCGGAAATCGAAGCCAGGCTCGTGGGTGTCTGGGGGAGTGAGGACGCGACTGCGGGCGGGATCGACGCGATAGCGCAGCGCGCCGAACTGCTGCGCCGTGAACAGCCAGAGGCAGAATTCCATGTGTTGCCCGGCATTGGACATTGGGCGATGTACGAGGCCCCGGCTGCGGTGAACGCTATCCTGTTGGGCGACGCATCAGGTCAGTAGTTTGTCCACGTCTTTCGAGCGGGAAATCACGCCCTTATCGAAAAAGGCTTCGTGATTTTCTTCGATTTTGCCCAGGTCATACAGGTAGTTCACCATGATGCCAGTGGATTGCTCTCGTCCCTTTGCCGAATGATCTGCACCTCCGTGAATGCGGTGTAAGCGGGCGCCGTTGCCCAGGTGAAACCTTGCCACCGGGTCTTTGGGTGATTCACCCGACTTCACGTTCAGCAGGTAGTGGGCGCAAAGTTTGATGTGCGCCTCGTAGATCTCGGTTTTCACCACATTGCCTACCGGCTGTTTGACCTGTTCTGCCAGTTCAGGCGCAACCAGGCCGTCGAGATCCGCGTTGAGCAGCCAGCGCCGAAAACCCGGCACGGGGGACAGGGTAACGAAGGTTTTGAGTGTGGGTAGTTCTTTCGTTAACTCACCCACCACGTTCTTGATCAGGAAGTTGCCAAAGGACACACCGGCAAGGCCGGGATGACAATTGCTGATGGAATAAAACACTACGGTATTGGCGCTTTTTTCGCAGGGTGTCTCGCGATCCTGCACCAGTAGTGGGCCGATAGCGTCGGGTAACTTGTCAGTCAGTGCGATCTCAACAAAGACCAGCGGATCATCCTTCAGTGCCGGGTGGAAAAAGGCAAAACAGCGTCGATCGTCTCGCAGGCGACTGCGCAAATCGTCCCAGCCGTTAATCTGGTGCACGGCCTCGTAATCGATAATTTTCTCCAGCACGGCGGCGGGGGAGGACCAGTCGATCCGGCGTAATTCCAAAAAGCCCTTATTGAACCAGGAGATAAACAGGTGCTTGAGATCGGAATCTACACCCCGTAGCTGCGGGTTTTTGCGCAGCAAGGGCAGCAGGTCACCGCGCATGGCGACCAGGGTGGAAGTGCCATCGGCCGCCATATTGATTCGTCTGAACAGCTTCTGTCGCGGGGCCTCAACGCTGTGGCTCATTGCCCACAGGCTCTCCAGGTCGCCGTGTTCGCGGTAGGCGTCGGCGGCATTCAATACGCGCTGTCGGTCTACCTCGAAGTCATCGGCCAACTGGGTAAAAAAAGCCAGCCGCTCCTGCGCGGTAAGCTGCCGATATGCCTCGGTGACTTCGCTGGCCAGGGCCAGTCCCGAGGCTTCGCCGCGATGGTCGAGCAGGTCCCTGCACAAGCTGGTAAGAGAACGACTGTCCGCCCCCTTGTTCTGGGCACCGCGCCGTCGCCGGGCAAGAATCTCCCGCCCCGCGTCAACCACGGAAGACAGGGTGCGCTCGAAGGTATTCATCCTGCTGCTATCGGCTTTAGGCGCGGTGTTGGAGTTTGAGGGCATCGCAGTGGTTTGTCATTGAAAATCGGGCAATCACGATAGCCGATACCCGGGGGTTTCACCACCCCCTCAAAGGGTTGGGTGGCTAGGGCATTTTTCTGCGGAAATACCCAGATTGGTGGGTCTAAGCACTGGTCTAAGCTCCGTGCTGTTGATAGGATGGCCGACCCACAGTTAGATAAGGTGGCGATCGTAATGTTTGATCGGAACAAGAACAAACCGGCGTCCCCGGCGACTCCGGAACCCGTCAAAGAGCAGAGCCCTTCTGCGCCTGTTTCACCTGAACCCGTAAAATCAAGGAGTGCCGCGATGATCGGTCCCAGTATAGTTATTAAAGGAACAGTTTCCGGTGACGAAGACCTGGTCATCCAGGGTAAAGTCGAGGGCACTATTGATCTGCATGACAACGAGGTTTCCGTCGGCCAGAGCGGCAAGGTGAACGCCGATGTGAATGCCAAGGTCGTCAAGGTTGACGGTGAGGTATCCGGTGATATTGCCGGCAGTGAAAAGGTGGTGATTTCCAAGTCGGGAAATGTACGCGGTAATATCGTGGCCCCACGTGTAACCCTTGAAGACGGTGCGATCTTCAAAGGCAGCATCGACATGGACCCGGGCGATAGTGGCACAGGCAAGGTATCGTTGGCGGCCCAAAAGCCGGCTAATACACCCAGTAGCGCCAGCGATTCTGCCCCCGGACTTGACCTCAAGAGCGGCTAAGCCACACTGATTAACCGCCGCCGCAAGGCGGCTTTGCCGGACAACCAGCACCATGGCATCGACACAGCCCTCCAAGCTGCTATCGACCCTGTTTGAACATATTGATGAGGAAGCGCGGATAACCGTGCTTCACATCGGTCCGGCCCTGCCTGAAACGGTGGAGTTCTTCTCCCGTTACCGCTGCAAACTGCACTTCCTGGATTTGTTCGGCGAATTGCCAATTGCCCCCGATGAAGATGATCCGCTATCCCTGGAAAAGCAGTTTGCGGAATGGATGCAGTTCCCGCCGGGCACATACTTTGACATCACGCTGTTCTGGGACCTGTTCAACTATCTCGGTAGTGACGCCATTGCGGCCTTCTTGACAACACTGAGGCCCTACTTACGCGAAAACAGCGTGGCCCATGGATTCGCGGTGCATAATCTCAAGAATCCTCCCAGTGATACGGTGTACGGGATCTGTGATCTGGACGCGCTTAAGATCAGGCAGCGCGGTACCAGTTTACCGGGCTATTCACCTCATCCTCAGAGCAAACTGAAGTCTCTGCTAAACTGCTTCCAGTTTGACCGCAGCGTGCTGCTGGCGGACAGTCGCCTTGAATTGTTGTTGAGCGCCAACCTGCAGTGAGCGGTGCAAATGCCCTGGAATTCAAGGGTTTCAAAGACATTGATCGCGACCTGTTTGCGAGTTAGCGGGGTGTGGAATGCGAGTTCGCGGGGTGTGGATTGCGAGTTAGCGGGGCGTGGAAAGAGTGCTGAAAACTATGTTGAACAATAGGGTGGGAAAATCACTGACCTGGGCTTTGTGTTTATTGTTGTCATCCTGGGCCTATGCGGGCGAATCGGCGCTGGCTCGTTTACAGCAGTACATCGAGATCGACACGATCAATCCCCCCGGTAATGAGTCACGCGGGGTCGCTTACCTGGCTGGCATCCTCGATGAAGCAGGCATCAAATACGAGACCGCTGAATCAGCGCCTGGGCGCGGCAACCTGTGGGCTCGGCTCGAGGGTGGTGACAAGCCCGCCCTGATCCTGCTGCACCACATCGATGTGGTTCCCGCGTCACCGGAGTACTGGGACTCGGATCCGCTGAAAGCCGAGATTCGCGACGGCATGCTGTATGGGCGCGGCACCCTGGATATGAAAGCACTTGGCATCGCGCACCTGGAGGCATTCCTTGCCCTCAATGCCAGTGGCGCAGAGCTCGAGCGGGATGTGATTTACATGGCCACTGCTGACGAGGAAGCGGGTGGATTGTTCGGTGCGGGTTGGATTATAGAAAATCGCCCCGAGGCCTTTGAGGGCGCCGGTTACCTGTTGAATGAAGGCGGTGGAGGGCGCGGGCAGGGCGGACAGGTTTCTTTCAGTGTAGAGGTCGCGCAGAAGCGCCCGTACTGGATGCGCCTTACAGCGACTGGGGAACCCGGCCACGGCTCCATGCCGCTGCCCCAATCTGCCACGACCCGGCTGATTGCGGCGCTCTCGCGCTTGCAGGCGGCGCCGTTTGAGCCACGGATTGTCGATCCGGTGCGGGCCATGTTCGCTGCTATCGCCCCGTCTGTCGGCCCGCGCTGGGAGCCTGTGTTGGCGAATATCGATGAAGCGATCAAGGACCCAGCAGTACTGGCAGATATGCAGGCTGAACTACCGGGCTTGCACGCACTGACGCGCAACACCTGCTCCCTGACCATGTTAGAGGGCAGCCAGAAAATCAATGTGGTACCGCCAAAAGCCAGTGCCGAACTCGACTGCCGAATACTGCCAGACCAGGATGCACAGGCTTTTTATCAGCAAATCGTCGATACCATTGATGACGACAGCATTACCGTGGAGAAGATATTGCTGTTTGGTCCCGGAGTCTCCACTACCAATACCGACCTTTTCCGCACTATCGAAAATACGGCCAGGCGCCATTACCCGGGCGCTAAGGTCGTGCCTTCAGTGGTTGGCGGCTTCACCGATAGCCATTTTTTCCGTGACCTTGGCATTGTCAGCTACGGCCATGGTCCCTTTGTATTGCAACCGGAGACCTCGCGTACCTTCCACGGTAATAACGAACATATCCCCGTCGACACCTTTGAGAAGGGCGTTGAGATGATGACCGAAATCGTCGCTGAATTTGCAGGAGCCAGTAATGCCGGTAAGTAGAGGGTTAACATCGTCCACGACAAACTCAGTTCAGGTCGTTTCTCTAATAGTCTTGTAAGTTACTAATATTAAAATAGAATAGTAATCCCGCAGCTTCCTTGAGACGGTGTGGTAGCGGGCGCCTGCATTCACCCGGTGGATAGTAAAAATATAAACTATTTATTTCATTTATGAGGCCTCGATCCTTAACATAGCGGCCATTGAATACCGGTGCGAGCCGGACTCTCTACCTTCAACCCTTTTGAGGACACATCATGGCTACCTATCAACAGGACATCACTGCATTCTCCGAATTGCGCGAGCAGCAGGAAGGCACCTGGGCTAACATCAACCCGGAATACGCCGCGCGTATGAAGGCGCAGAACCGCTTCAAAACCGGCCTGGATATTGCCCGCTATACCGCTGGTATTATGCGTAAGGACATGGCCGAGTACGATGCCGACAGCGCGCAGTACACCCAGTCGCTGGGCTGTTGGCACGGTTTCATTGGGCAGCAGAAGCTGCTGGCGATCAAGAAGCACCACGGTACTACCAATAAGCGCTACCTGTACCTGTCTGGCTGGATGATTGCCGCATTGCGCAGTGAGTTTGGCCCGCTGCCGGACCAGTCCATGCACGAAAAAACTTCCGTGCCTGCTCTGATCGAAGAGCTGTACACCTTCCTGCGTCAGGCAGACGCGCGTGAGCTGGGTCACCTGTTCCACGACCTCGACGCTGCTCGCGAAGCTGGTGACCAGGTGAAGGAAAAGGCCGCCCTGAACGCCATCGAGAACTACGAAACTCACGTGGTGCCCATCATCGCGGATATCGATGCCGGATTCGGTAATGAAGAAGCGACCTACCTGCTGGCCAAGCAGATGATCGAGGCGGGCGCCTGTGCCATCCAGATCGAGAACCAGGTCTCCGACGCCAAGCAGTGTGGTCACCAGGATGGTAAGGTAACTGTTCCCCACGAGGACTTCCTGGCCAAGATCAACGCGATTCGCTACGCCTTCCTGGAGCTGGGTGTGGATGACGGCGTTATCGTTGCGCGCACCGACTCGCTGGGCGCTGGTTTGACCCAGAAGATCCCGGTATCCACTGATGCTGGTGACCTCGCGCACAAGTACAACGCATTCCTCGAGACCGAAGTGATCAAGGGCGCCGATGACGTTAACGAAGGTGACGTTATCATCAAGCAGGATGGAGAGCTGGTTCGTCCGGTTCGCCTGCCCAACGGCCTGTACCGCTTCAAAGCGGGTACTGGCGAAGAGCGCTGCGTGCTGGACTGCATTACCAGCCTGCAGAATGGGGCAGACCTTTTGTGGATCGAGACTGAAAAGCCTCACGTCGGACAGATCGGCGCCATGGTGGATGAGATCCGCAAGGTTATCCCGAACGCCAAACTGGTTTACAACAATTCACCGTCCTTCAACTGGACCCTGAACTTCCGTCAACAGGTATTCGATGCCTGGAGCGAAGCGGGCAAGGATGTGTCTGCCTACAACCGCGATCAGCTGATGAGCGCCGAGTACGACGAAACAGAGTTGGCTGCTGAAGCTGATGCACGGATACAGTCCTTCCAGGCCGATGCCGCACGCGAAGCGGGTATCTTCCACCACCTGATCACGCTGCCGACGTACCACACTGCCGCGCTGTCTACCGACAACCTGGCCAAAGGTTACTTCGGTGAAGAGGGTATGCTGGCCTACGTTCAGGGAGTACAGCGTAAAGAGATCCGCCAGGGTATTGCCTGCGTTAAGCACCAGGACATGGCAGGTTCCAACATGGGCGATGACCACAAAGAATACTTTGCTGGTGATCAGGCCCTGAAGGCCGGCGGTAAAGACAACACTATGAACCAGTTTGGCTAGGTTCAAACGTTGAAATAAAAAGGGGCCGATGATTATCGGCCCAGATTGATGACAAACCCCGGTTATTTGGCCGGGGTTTGTTGTTTTTAGTAAGTTGATTTGTGTGATTCATAGACATCCTTTCAATATACAGGGGTGCTCTCTGTCACGAGCAAACATGGCTTTCTGGATTGGTTGGCGCACAACGCTAAAAAGACACAGTACGATCCTGCTCAGTGAATAGATGCGACGAGACTGGTTTCCTGCGACGATGGGAAAGTCCTGCGCTGATGCCTCAACCTTGACTTGCGGTACGATCACCAAAGCATTATAAGACAGGCAGTATTTTCCCCCGCCTTCCCTTTATTGGCGCTCAGGTATTTCTCTACTGATGATGCGGTCCAGAATGCCATCCGGAAGGTGTTTACCGGCATACCAGGCGCTGTCCAGCGGATAGCGCGACCGCGGTTTGTCTGCTTCGAGGGCGGTAGTGATCGCCTGGGTGACCTTCGACACCGGCTTGGAGTTTTCGAGCTGCCTTTCGAATACCGCCGGCATGTTTGACATAATCTGCGCGTATTCCGTATTGGCAAATCCCCCGGACTCCTCATCTCCCCTGGTTTTATCCCAGATGTCCGTGCGGGTGGGGCCCGGTTCGATCGCAATCACCTTCACTCCATAGCGAGACAATTCACGCCTCAACCCGTCATTCAGTGACTCCAGCGCGTACTTGGACGCGGCGTAAACGCCCAGCATGGGGAAAGTCATACTGCCACTGGTAGAGCTGATATTGATTATTCGTCCTGCCTCGCCTTTGCCATCGGGCGCCTGCGCTTTTAGCAAAGGTAAGAAAGCCTGGGTCACAGCCAGCACGCCAAAAACATTGACTTCGAAGACGTCTCTCACATTCTGGATTGACGTATATTCCAGTGGTCCCAGCGGCGCTACGCCCGCGTTATTGATCAGACCTGCAATCCCATCCCCGTCGATATTTTCGGCAAGTGTTTTCGCCGCATCCGCTATGGATTCATGATCGGTAACGTCAAACAATAGTGGCGTAAACAAGCCCGATCGCAATTTAACACCCACCCGCTGCGCGTCCTCTAACGTTCTCACACTGCCATAAATGCGATAGCCGCGCGCAAGCAGATGTTGGGCTGTAGCGAGCCCAAGCCCGCTCGAGACACCCGTGATAACGACGTTCTTATTCATCACCCACTTCCGCCAGAGCAGCCTGTATCGCTTTCCGGTCCTCGCTGGCGCCCTGGGTGTCAACGCAGATAAACGAGGGAACACCATCCTCAATGGCGTAGGAAGGCAGGTTGGATTGGCTGGAGCAGGCTTGGCCATCGGAGGTGAACTCCCAGTCGCGTAACCAGGTCACCCGGGTTGGGCTGGGGTAGGTGATAAAAGTTTCTGTCTCTGGGACGAATCGAAACCAGCGGTCCGACATGTTAGACGTAATCCAAACGTCGCCAGTATCATGGTGTACGTTCAGTGCATAGGGTACCTCGTACTCATTCTTCGCCAAAAGCGGCAGTTTAAAGGTTTTAAAAGTATTCTCGGCGGGGTCGTAGCGCATCAGGCCGCTGTCGTCGAAGGCGGGAATCCAGAGTATTCCATGATCATCAAAGCGCGGACGGCGAGGGCCTTTCATGGGCGTGTCGAATTCGGTTACCTGCAGTGTCTTGGGGTCAATACGGCCGATTTTGTTCAGATAGAGTTTTGCGTACCAGATCGATCCATCCACCGGGTTGACATCAATCCCATAGGGGAAATTGAACAGGGAGCGGCCCAGGTTTGCCCACTTGTGGGGAGACATGCGCGTCGCGAGGTTACTGTTGGGAAACTTTGCGGCCAGTTTTACCACCAGTGGCATGGTGGTATCTGTCAGCCAGCGCCATAGACCGTTGTGAGGCAGCTGTATAATGTCAAATTCTTCAGTTTTTGGATCGAAGCGGATGACCTCGTTGGATAGTACAACCGTAAACCAAACGATATCGTTCTCGTCGACGCGCACGGTGTGTGGATACAGGTGACTGTGGCCGAGTTCATACAGTTTGAACTGTTTGCTCTGCGGATCGAATGAGGCGATGCTGGAAGATAGGGCATTGGTGATCCAGAAGCGTCCGTCGCTGGTCTGTGCAAGGCTGTGCGGGCCATGTTTACCTGTAAAAACCCCGATCGGGAATGGAATACCGGAGAACACACCACCGCGAGGCAGATCGATATCCGGTTCAGCGAATGTAACTATTTGCCCCGTTTTGCGATCCAGGAGCCAGATGACATCGTGCCCTTCGTCGGCGCCATATAGCTTGTCGTCAAATCCCACTGCAGTGTCGTGAATAAAGGACATACCATCACCAACCAGCCATTCCTCAACCTTTGCATGCTGAAGTTCAGGGCTGATCTGGTATTGTTGAACAGCCTCCACCGGTTCGGCCGTGAAACCTTCAGCCATGGTTTGCGCAATACCTTCCGCCTCATCATCGGTGAGCAGGGCGAAGTAACCCTCCATGCGTTCCACGGCTTCCAGCCATGCCGATTCTTCTCTTGGAATTCGAGTTGTGGCGTTGCCCACTTGGTGGCAATAATTGCACTGGCTGACGAAGGCTTCGCGCAATTCGGGATCATCCCACTCCAACTTGGTCGCATGAGCCGAGGCCGTCAGTGAATCGGATAATGCCTGGGGATCAAGTAGCTGTGCCACACTGAAATCCTGTCGCGCCACACCCTCTTCAGGCAGTGTCAATTCAATCAGGCTATCCTGGTAGTAAGGTGCCCGGCTGCGGACTATTACGTCGCCTTCGTAGGCGGTTTTGACTGCATAGCTGCCATCTGGGGCAGTGTAAACGGTGGTCTTACGAAGTTTACTGTTGTTGAAAACCGTGACCATGGCGCCAGAGATTGGCATGCCCGCACTTGTCTTGACTACACCGAACAGACTGCCGGCGACACTGATGGTGGGGGAGAGCAGCGTGCTGCATACCAGCGTAATTGTTGCCAGAGATGTGTGATTGCGTGCCATGATTATGTACCTCCAGATACTCGCTTGCGACGATCATGACTGCAATTCTAGATACGAGAGCATTGGGTCGGATTGACATTTCTTGCCAACTGAAGTTTTGCCGTGGCCCCTTATTCCATCACCTTTTGCTGCCCGCGCGGTGGCGAACATACATTGCTTATGTCGATTTTTGTTGGCAACAAATGTCAGCAACCCCGAATTTGATCACCATAGAATACGCAGCAAATGGCAGTCTGCTTGGCTACAAAAAACAGCCGGCCACAAGAAATACCTGGGGGAAAAAGCAGTTCCCCGTTTACACGCATAAGTACCAGGAGAAGTAAAATGTTAACTAAACCTGAATTCAACCGACGCGCGGTAAGCCTGCTGGTGGGAAGTCTGACGGCCGGGTCTACTGTGGCATTGGCACAGAGCAATGCGGTGCTGGAAGAAGTGATTGTGACCGCGCAAAAGCGCGCGCAATCCCTGCAGGACGTTCCTTTGTCTGTTTCGGCAATTACTGGAGACGCGATGCGCGATGCCGGGATGAACGATATCCAGGATATTGCTCAGCAGATACCTTCTTTACAAGTTGAAGGAAGCAATGGCCCGATGGCCGTTACCTACCGGGTACGCCGTGTGGGTAATATTGGGAACATTCCCACCTTCGAGCCCGCCGTGGGTGTATTCCAGGATGGCGCTTATCGCAGTCGCCCGGTTTTTACCACCGGTGACATGTTCGATGTGGAGCGCATTGAAGTATTGCGTGGACCACAGAGCACCCTCTATGGCAAGAACACCACCGCTGGTGTGGTGGCCATCTACACCAAGGCTCCCGGGGATCAATTGGAGGGCAACGCCAGTCTCGATGTTGGTCAGGTTGAGGGCGCGTCCGATGCGGATATGTACCGCTTCGTAGGGGGTGTGAGCGGCCCTCTGACAGATTCCATTAGCGGCAGCCTTGGCGTCAGTCTGACCAGCCAGGATCACCTCTACGAAAGTGCCCTTTCCGAGTCCGATGTGGACGCCAATGAGATTGATCGACAATCCGTGCGTGGCCAGTTACGTTGGGATGCCACTGATGCACTGAGTATCCGTCTTATCGCGGGCATGATGGCGCAGGATGACGACAGCATTCTCGGCGACCTGTATATTGAGCCAGGCAGCGGGGCGGCTACCGCTGGCGGCTTTCTGCAGGCGATTGGCGCTGCAGAGACCTGTTCTTCGAACGACCCGATGGATTTCAAACACTGTTCGCGCACGCCACAAACGACCGACTTGAAGGCTCGGGAAGCTACACTGCTTATCGACTATGGCCTGGACAATGGCTGGGCCTTAACATCAATCACTTCCTGGGACTGGTTCAAATTCAAGGGAACCCAGGACGATGTGGTCCAGCTGGCCTCGCCGCTGATGAAGTTCCACGATACACAGGAAGCGACCAGCTGGCAGCAGGAAGTGCGCCTGGCCTCGGCCGGTGGTGAAACGGTGGATTGGCTGGCCGGTATATTCTATTACAAGAACGATTTTGATCGCGGTGATGATGGAGACCGTTACCTCTTTCTGGAAGATGAACTGAGCGCTGCTCCCGGCCCATCGTTCCTGCTACAACAGTTATTCGGCACACCCTTCCCGGTACCCTTTGCCGCTCCGGGCCAGAATGGCGTCTTCGCAGCGAACCAGGATACCGAGTACGTGGGTGTGTTTGGCCAGGCGACCTGGAACATTACTGACCAATTGGCGCTGACTGGCGGCCTGCGTTGGCAACGCGAGGAGAAAGACGCCTCGATATCCCAGGGTGTAACCGTACCGGGCCTGAGCCTGCTCTCGGCCAATCTGATGGTGGCAGCCAACAGTGGCGACCTGGATCGCTCGACGGAAGAGGTCACCTGGTCAATCACGCCACAGTATTTCATTAACGATGATGTCACGGTCTATGCCACGGCCGCGCATGGATTCAAATCCGGTGGGTTCAATGTAGGTTGGGGTACAACCCCTCTGGACCAACGCGAATTCGATGACGAAGACATCATGCATTACGAGGTGGGCGTCAAGGGGACCCTGCTTGATGGCAGAATGCAATTGGCGGCCAGTGGTTTCTACACTGAGTACGACGATTATCAAGACGCGGCCTTCATCAGCCAGTTGTTCACTGTGGGTAACGCCGAGAAGGCAGAATTGAAAGGCGTGGAACTGGAGGGCAAAGCGTTGCTGGGCCAGAATTACAGTGTGGACTTCGGTGTTGTGTATGCGGATCTCTCTTACGACAAATATACCAGTGGCCTATGTTACCCGGGGCGTGAGCCTGACAATCCGGCGACCGGCACCTGTGACCTGAGCGGTGAAAAGCCGATCAACACGCCCGAGTGGACCAGTTATCTGGGGGCGATGTACCGGACCGATGTCAGCTGGGGAGAAATATATGCGCGTGGTAACTGGTCCTGGTCGGATGAGTACAACACCAGTTTCTCGGCCGATCCACGCTTGGTACAAGACAGTTACAGTTGGATCAACTTGCGTCTCGGAGCGCGTTGGGATGTGGGTTATGAAGTAGTACTGTGGGTAGACAACGTTGCCGATGAGGATGTCGCCAGTAATTGGTCCCAGCTGAACCTGTTCGGCAGCGATCCCAGTTACCAGTCCTACCGCAAGAGTCCGCGCACCTATGGATTGACATTGCGCGTAGATTTTTAGCGTTCTTGCCTCGATTTAGTTACCGTATCATGGCCAAGCTAAGACGTCGGGGCCATAGGCAGTTTCCAGCGGTTCAGCCGACCATTAATTCGTTCCCCCAGGAGGACGGATTAACTGAAATCTGGGCTCTGAACTGGTTGGGTGGCACGCCATACCAGCGCCGAAAGGCACGGGTAAAATGTGCCGAGTCGGAGTAGGCCAGACGGTGGGCTATCTCAGTTATCGAATAGCGGCCTGCAGCCAGAAGCTTCCTGGAACTGTCACGGCGATAGTTGTCGAGCAGCAGCTCAAAGGTTACGCCCCATCCAGCAAGATGTCTCTGCATTGCCCTGAGGTTGGTCCCCAGGGTTTCTGCAGTTTTCTCCGCCGTGGGCCTGCCAGTTTTCATCGTCTCGCTGATAGTTCGCATTACACGCAGACAGACCTTGTGTGAGTCCGATGCTGTGGCGACTGGTGCTCGCGCCATCAGTAGTGGTGCCTCAAGCGCGTCCCAGGGGAACAGCAGCTCGAGGGAGTCGGCATTAAATTCAACTTTAGCCTCGAGCAGGCACTCAATTTCCTCTGACATGGTGCTGTCGCGGGGTAGTCTGGCGAAAACATCCATTGGTTCGCCCGCTAACTGCAGCAGCTTCCTTAAAACCAGGCTGTGTCCATCCAACTGGTGTCGGGGATCATGTTTAAAATCGCCGAGCATTTCAGAGGTAAGACAGGCCATTCTGCCCTTGCGACGCAACGATAATCTGGTCCCGGATTCTATGCTCGGAATAATTTGAGCGGCATAGCGTAGCGCATCTCCCAGGGTCGACTGGTTCAGCAGATGAGTGGACGATTCCTCGTATTGGACGAGGGAGAATTGTTGTGCGATATGAAAACCCAGCAGGGGGTCGCACATGATATTTGCCAGATCGTTTTCCAGGGCTAGAGCCTGATCGCGATCCAACCATGCATCCCTGTCAAGCAGCGCGCACGGCGATAGCCCAATACTGCGCAAGATGTGCCCCGGCTTTTCATTTCGCGCTAGCAAGTAAACACCCAGACTTTCTATGGAGGATGTCCTTATCATCTGGTGCATGAATTACAGGCCTTTCGACGTTGGTCCGTTGTTTTAGATTAGCACAATGTCTCTTGTGGTCCATCCCAAATCAGCGGCATGCTATCCTTGCAGCAATAAGTTCTGTGGTGAACTGCCATGCCGCTTTATGAGCCGACAATACCCTATCGCTACGTGGCACCACTTATTGACATTCTGCGGGAAAAGAACTGCCCGGAACTTGACGAGATACTTCGTGCGGGAGGTCTGCATGGTGACGCGAGTTCGCCTCTGGATTCCTCCCTGCCCATGGCCAGGTTTGATCGATTGATGACACTGGCCAGCAGTCACCTGGGGCGGCAGGACCTTGGCTTTGAAATGGGACGCCGGATAAATATCGAGAAACACAGCCCTCTGCGTCACGCACTCGATCGCTGCGCGACCCTGGAGGAACTGCTGTTGCTGTTGCAGCGCTATTATCACCTGGTCACCCCGACTTTCAGTGCTCGTTATCTGCCGGGAGAGCGTCGCTGTGAGTGGCAGATCCGGGTTACGGCACCTATGTCACACGCCACGCTGCAGATGTGTCTGGAGATGCAGGCGGTATCTATTCACACCGACCTTGTTCGCCTGTTAGGTTCAGATGTGCGCATTGAGATGTACCTTTCCATATCAGAACCTCCGCACAAATCCCGCTACGAGCGGCTGCCTTATACCCGGTTTTATTTTGGCGCCGAGGCTTTGCCTGAAGTACGGTGCGTAATTCCCGCTGAATCTGCCAGACAACGCCTGGACCGGAAAGGCAAGTCCTCGACTGTCAGCGAAAGCCGTATAGATTCTGGCTCGCCATCTCAGTTGCCTCTGGCCCGTAGTTACGGCGAGTGGGTCAGATTAATGCTGCGCGAGGCGCAGACCGTGCAACCCACGGTAGCGCAACTGGCCGGCCTGTTGAATATGTCCGCACGCACACTGGCACGCAAGATTTCTGCAGAGGGAATCAATTACCGTGAACTCAGCACACAGATCCGCCATGAAAGGGCCTGTAGTATGCTGTTGGACCAGGACATTCCCATGCACCAGATTGCCTACCAGTTAGGTTACAGCGATACCACAGCCTTCATTCGCGCTTTTCGCAGCGCCCAGGGCACAACGCCTGCTCTGTTTCGGGGACAGGGCGCCCACTAAACAACCGAATTAGAAGAGAGTGAAACACTTGGCAATAA
This sequence comes from Halieaceae bacterium, assembly GCA_963669435.1. Lineage (GTDB taxonomy): Bacteria > Pseudomonadota > Gammaproteobacteria > Pseudomonadales > Halieaceae > CALJFL01. Next base: position 4,399,583 of record OY770025.1, on the reverse strand, counting down.
ATGTCAGTCCTGGTTGTTCCTTGCTCCCGTAAACTGGCCTCCAAATACAAGCCAGCAGTGACCCAGAGTAACTGCCGGTTTCCCCGATTATATAAAGAGCGGTGATTATGGAGCTTGAGAAAAGAGCATATCAGGTGAACGGCATTCGTATGAATGTCGCCATCGCCGGAGAGGGACCTGATGTCCTGCTGGTGCATGGCTATCCCGATACCCATATGGTCTGGCGTAAGCAGATTCCCGATCTGGTAGAGGCCGGATACCGAGTGATCGCCCCGGACACCCGCGGTTGTGGTGAGACCGAGATGTCATCCAGGCGTGGGTACTACCATATCGACAATCTGGTGGCGGATCTGACGGGCCTTCTCGACGTTCTCGACGTGGAGAAGGTGCGACTGGTGGGACATGATTGGGGCTCAGCGATCTGCTGGCAATTGGCTATAGACCATCCCGAGCGTGTGGACCGCTTCGTAGCAATATCGACCGGCCATCCAATGGCCTATCGCCGTGGCGGATTAAATCAAAAGCTCAAGGGTTACTACACGATGCTTTTTCAGCTTCCCTGGCTACCCGAGATACTCTTGCGCAGCTTTTCATGGTTTGGCTTTCGCCAGATGACACGCTATCCACAGGAACTGGCGCAATGGCAGTCTCAACTCTCCCGGCCAGGGAGACTGAGGGCGGGATTGAATTATTATCGGGCAAATCTGCAGCTCTTTCTAGGCGGCGACGCTGGCAATGTAAAAGTGCCAGTGATGGGGGTCTGGAGCAGTGGTGATCTGTTCCTGTCCGAGGCCCAGATGCGCGATTCCGGTCGTTATGTAGATGAAAGCTTTCGTTACGAGCGCATCGAAGGCCCCAATCACTGGTTGCAACTCAGCGGTGCGGAGAAGTTCAACCCGCTTCTCCTGGATTATCTGCAATGATTCTGGGCATCAATCACATCTGTCTGTCTGTGCCCTCGCTGGATCAAGCAGTTAGATTTTACTGCGATCAGTTGGGTTTCAGGCCAGTTGCGCGCAGTTCCTGGGACAAAGATTCAAGGATGTCTCGCTGCGCGGAGCAGGTTATGGGCATCTCGGGTACCGCCGCTGATGCTGTCCATCTGCAGGGGTCCAACCTCATCCTGGAGATATTCGAATTCACGGATGGCAACCCCCAATCCCAGAACCCTGAACGCCCCGTCGTCGATCACGGTTATACGCATTTCTGCCTGGCCGTGAGCGATATCGATGAAGAATATGGGCGCCTGCTGGCGGCGGGTATGAAGTTTCTGGGCGAACCAACCAGCGTAGCCCCGGGGGTACGTTCGGTGTACGGCCGAGACCCATTTGGCAATGTGATTGAACTCGAGCAGGCAGCCGGCCGGCTACTCGCCAGTAAATCCGCGATGGAGGTGGTAAAGGAAAAGTTTTTTTCCGCAGCGCTTGGCGCTGTTTTTGTCGCTGTTTTCCTCGCCTTTTTTCTCTGGCAGACGCCCCATGCGTTCGAGGGCCCCCTGGAGCCGGGCGAGATTGAGGGCTATATGTCCGAGATAGACCGCCACTCTGTTCTTCCGGAAGCAGAAAAGCAGGCTTTCATAACCCGTGTCCAGCAATGGGCCTCCAATGACGATGGTCGCCCGGTATTGATGGTTAACCTGATGCGGCACCGGGATGAACTTGGAGAACTGCCCGCTGAAATTGAATTCAAGGGCACACCCGATGAAGCCAATATTTTTTACGAAAAAGTGGTGGCGCCTTTAGCGCTGAGACGTGGCGAATACCCTCTCGTCGGAGGCGATGCACAAGCGACCAGCCTGATAGCAAATTCTACAGAGGGGGCAAACCGATGGGACCGGGTGGTCGTTATGCGTGCTCCCAGTCGACGCGCATTTATCGAGTTCATGGCCGACCCTGACTATGGCCCTGTGGTTCCCTACAAGCTCGCCTCCACCGAAGTGGCGCTGGTCCCCATAGATTCCCAGGTACTGGTACCGGACTTACGTTGGGTCCTTGGCGGACTGTTGCTGATTGTATTTCTTTTTATCAACTGGCGAAGGGCGGTGTCCGATTTGCGCCGCGTCACCCAATCAGAATTTTCGGAGTAAGTCGTGAGTACTGAGAACGTGTGCCCCTCCCTGGCCCAAATTGCATTTTCCGTGGTGGACTTGCGCCGGACAGAAGCCTGGTTTGTCGAGGGGTTGGGGTTTTTACCCGCGGGCGGCAACACGCTGCTGATGAGTGGACCCATTGCGGGTCGCGTCCAGGGTCTGCCCCGCGCAGCCTCATGTGCCTGGTGGCTGGTCGGTCGCAATGCCTGGTTCCAGATTGAATTGTTCCAGTTCCGTCGACCCGTGTCGAAATTGATGCCGCCGGATTACCGCCCTTGTGATACCGGATACACACGTATGGGTGTTCATGTTAACGATTTTGACATGACTTTGGCGAAGCTCGCCCGCTTGGGTACCGAACCCATGACACCGCCAATGGGAGAGCCGGGGCAACGTCGAGCCTGCGTGCGCAATCCCGATGGGGTTTACATCGAACTCATGGAGCATGATCCGCTGCCGCAGGCCGCAGGGAGTGAACGCGAAACTTCACCCGTGGCGGTGCGGTCGGTCACCATGTCTACCCCGGATCTGGAGGCGAGCGTTGCCTATCTCACTGCTGTCAATGGAAAAGGGCCAGAAGATATTCAGCTGCACACAGCCGAACATGAGACCCTGTGGAATTTGTCGGGAGCCAGCTGCAAACGCGCTGTTTTTCGTTCGGGCGATATCCTGGTGGAGCTTGTCCAATATCTCGACCCGATAGGGAAGCCCTGGCCACCAGGATACCGCATCTGCGACCAGGGCCTTCTCAACATCGCCTATGGGCTGCGCAATAAGGCGGATCACCGGCGCGTTTACGACAGAACACTCAGTTCGGGTGCGCAGGGAAACTGGCGGCCATTTCACTTCGACAACGCCGGCATTGTCTACATGAGTGATGCCCTGGGGTTTTCGGTGGAAATCCTCTGGATGAAACCGGGGCGCAAGGACGTTCAGTACGGTTTTGAACCTGCGAAGGATCGTGATCAGCGGCCCCAGCATGACAAGTTGCTGGTATCTGGTTCGGTCATTATCAATGCACCGGTGGAAAGGGTGTGGCAGGTACTTGTGGACCAGGGCTCGATGTCCCACTGGATCGGCTTCGACACAGTAAACCGGACGAAGAATGGGTTTGATAGCCCGGACGGCGTTGGCTCGGAACGGCTCATGACGGGAAAACCAGGTTGGGTGTTGGAACAGATTACTGGTATTGAATCTGGCCGCTATATTCGCTATCGGGTGATCGAGGGAGGCCCCCTGCGCCATCACAATGGAGAGATTCAACTGGATACTGCCGACGGTGGCAGTGAGGTCCGCTGGTCTATCCGCTTTGGCTGCAATTATCCCCTCATCGGTGGGCTACTACGCATGTACATGCAAAACATGCTTGACCAGATGCTCAATGAGGGTCTCGCGCCCTATTGTGAACAGGATTCAGCCGCGGCTTGAACAAAAGGAATTGATGAGTTGGCTATAAGAGATTTAAAGCACAAGCTTGTTGTGGTCACCGGTGCAGCCTCTGGTATTGGCCGTGAGACCGCGCTGGCCTTTGCCCGGGAAGGTGCCACGGTTGTTGCAGCTGACTTGTCTGTCGAGTCCCTGGAATCACTGGTGGTGGACATCGTGGCAGCGGGCGGCACTTGTATGCCGTATGGAGTGGACGTTGCGGACGAGGAAGCCATGGGTGATTTTGCCGTGGCGGTAAAAACGCGCTTTGGTGCACCCCATGTGCTCATCAACAATGCCGGCATCGGATATCTGGGCCTTTTCCTGCAAAGCGACCTTGAGCACTGGCAGAGAATCTTCAACGTGAATGTTATGGGCGTTGTTCACGGATGCTACTTTTTCCTTCCCATGATGATGGAGGCAGGCGGGGCGCGAAATGTGATCAATGTGTCATCTTCCGCGGGCAATTTTCCATCACCTTCTATGGGCGCCTACGCTGCTTCCAAGGGCGCTATCAGTATCTGGACAGAGGGCCTGAAGATGGAACTGGCGGCCAGTAATGTTCATGTGACTACCTTCTGTCCCGGTGTAATCAATACAGCCATCGTGCGCAATTGGCAGGGCGTTTCACCCAGCGTGTCAGATGCCACGCTGGCAAAGATGCGGGACTACTACCAAAGAGTCGGTTGGCCGCCTGCACGGGTAGCCGGGGACATGCTTAAGGCAGTACGCAAAGATGCCGATATTGTACTCAGCGGACCGAAGGTGGGTTTGGCTTACCATGTAAAACGCATCTCAGTGAAGCTTATTCGCACTATCATGATCGATTTTTCACGCAAGTCCGGATACCTCGACGCTGTCGAGCCTCAGTCCCCACCGGTAACGGGAACTACAGAGTAAAGGAAACCAGATGCAGGCCGTCGTGTGTCAGAACTCGCAGTTGCGTGTTGTAGATTTACCTGAGCCCGAACCAGGGCCTGGCCAGGTGCTGCTCGAAGTCGTCCGTTGTGGCATCTGCGGATCAGATATCCACTTAAAAGAACACTGCAGCCACATGAAAGCCCTGTTGCATCGCAGTGGCGCGGTGGACCAGCTCCCGTCTTACGACGAGCCTATCGTGTTTGGACATGAGTTGTGCTGCGAGGTCCTCGACTTTGGCCCGGGCTGTGCGCGCAAAATTAAACCGGGCACGCGTGTGGTCGCCCAGCCAATGCTGCGTGTTGGGAGCGAAGTTCACAACCCCGGCTTATCTACCGCTGTAAGTGGTGGTTACGCCGAACGGATGATACTGCAGGAAGCGGCGTTGGAGCCTGTGCCCAATGGTCTCGGTGCGGATCTGGCAGTATTGACGGAGCCCATCGCGGTAGCATGGCATGCCGTGCGGCGCAGCGAGATCATGAAACGAGATGTTGCTGTGGTGATAGGCTGCGGTCCAGTAGGCCTGGCGACTATCGCTGTGCTTAAGGCACGCGGTGTCTCAGTGGTGGTGGCCAGCGACTTCTCTGCGGGCAGGCGCAAGCTGGCTCAAGACTGCGGTGCGGATGTGGTTGTCGACCCCGCACAGACCTCACCTTATGCCGACTGGGAGGACTACGGCTTTTTTATGAAGAACGCTGACCTGGTGGAATTTGCTCTGGGTACGCGAGAAAAACTCAACAAGGCGCCATTGCCATGGTGGCACCTGTGGCGTATTGCCGAAACGCTGGGAGGTCCTGTGCCCAGGCCGGTAATTTTCGAGTGCGTGGGTTTGCCCGGTGTGATTCAGAATATTATTGACGGAGCGCCATTGATGTCGCGTATTGTGGTAGCGGGGGTGTGCATGCAAGTAGATCAGTTTGAGCCCGGTCTTGCGGTAACCAAGGAGATCGATCTGCGTTTCGTTATTAATCATTCGCCTTTAGAATATCGAGACGCTCTCAGGATGATTGCCCACGGTAAATTGAACTGTACGCCAATGCTCACTGGAAAAGTCGGTCTCGAAGGTGTGGATAATGCCTTCAGTGTTCTCCAGCAGGCTGATCACCACGCGAAGATAATCATTGATCCACGCAGTGAGGACACCACGCCAGTGGCTCTATGACCCTATGCAGTGGCCGAATTGTGTCGGCCGAAATTGGGGATGTCACCAAATGGCAGGCCAACCGGCCGAGAAATTGATAGCGTCGATGGAACACTGGCCAGTAGTCCAAGGCGTTATCCAATGAATGCATTTTCCGGATCGAAACTCGACGCTCGAGGGACGCTGCTGTTGTTCCTGTTCGGTCTGCCACTTACTGTGGCATTTCTGAGTGCCTGTACCGAAGAGTCTCCAGAGGTGCAAGAGCGCGCGACGATTGGCAAAGAGTGGGAAGCTATTGCGACATCTGATTTCTCGGGTGAAGAGCTACTGGCCACAATGGCACAGTATATGGCCTCCCAGGAGTCATTTTCGGTTCGCGTAACTGGCGGTTATGACGTGCTCCAGGATGATGGACAGAAAATACAATTCGTCGAAGCGCGTGATATTACCTTAGCTCGACCAGACTCCATGCGCATACAACGCCGCGGCCCAACGGGGGAAGGAGAGACAGTACTTTTTGATGGTTCGAATATTACTGTGCATGATTCGAGCCACCAGGTATACGCCCAGGTGGAGCAACCTGGCTCAGTGGATGATGCGGTTCTCTATTTTGTTCGAGAGCTGCAACTCAGGTTGCCCCTGGCGCCCATGTTGACCACCTGGCTTCCACAGGAGCTTGAGCGCAGGGCGCGGTCCATTCATTACGTGGAATCCACCTATGTGTTTGGCGCACTTTCCCACCACATCGCTGTCCGCCTTGGCTCGGTGGATTTTCAGGTTTGGATTGCAGATGGCGAAGAACCTCTCCCCATGCGGGTGGTGTTGACGTACCCGGCCGAGGGTCGACCGCAGTACTGGGCGCAGTTTTCTGAATGGGACCTTGATCCGCTTTGGACTGCGGATTCCTTTCGGATGGAGTTGCCGAAGGAATCACGGCAGATACCTTTCGCTGTGCAGATGCCCTCCGTTGCCATGCCCCCCCGACAACAGCTATCTTCGGGAGAATAGAATCCGTGCTTTCCAGTAATGTATCCAAACCACTTGTCCTGATCACAATCAGCTTTTCAATGGCCCTGCATGTCAATACTGTCGATGGGCGCGGAGGAGGGCGCAGTTTTTCCCGGGACGGCGCCGCCTCGGGTGGCAGCTTCTCAAGTAGCGATTTTTCCAGCGCACAAAGCAGCAGATCTGCCAATCAGCAGCAAAGGCAGAGCTCCGTATCCAGTACCAGTTCGTCCAATCAGTCGCAACGCCAAAGCTCTATCTCGTCGAACCAGGACCAGCGACAAAGCAGCGCTTCTGCAAATCAGCAACAACGCCAGGAGACATCCTCGTCTAACCAGCAGCAACGCCAGTCCACTCATAGTGACAATGTCGATACACGGCAACACGAAGCCACCGAGCGTTCCGAAAATTATGCGGACGCCTACGCTTCACGTGGCAGATATCATGGGGGGTATTACCCGCCACCCGGCTACGGGGGCTATTATGATGACGACGACAACGAAGTTGCCGCTGCCGCCGTAGGGTTTATTGTTGGCGCGGCGGTAGGTAGTGCCGCGGCGTCAAAAAACAGTGCTTCCAGTACTGCCAGTCAGTCGAGCACGCAGTCGACGACAACTAACGCGGCGGCGCCTCCGCCCAATGCCACGCTGCCCTGTAACCCTGATATCACCACGGTTAATGGTGTGAGATATTACCAGTGTGGCGATACCTACTACCTGCAGGCCTATGGCAGCGTGGGCCCAATCTATATGCCCGTCCCGCCGCCGGGACAGTGAGCTATCGAGGGCCAGAAGCGGTTGAGCTAGCGGCGGTGGCCAGTATTGTCTACCACCACTGTTACGTCTTTGGCAGCGGCGTTAAGGGTGGAGTGCGCGGTATAGATAGTGCCATCAGGTAAAACGCCCATGGAGACGTTCAGGCTCACCGCGTCGCTGGGTTTTTCGATATAACTGCTTACGGCCACGCCCAGCAATCGATTGGTCGTCAACTCAATATCGACGCTAAGCACGTCCCCCGACTTCAGGTAGTTCTTGAAGTCCAGACGCACACGTTGGCCCGGCGCAATCATGTTCACGGCCATGTTTCCGGCGTTTACCACCTTTTGAATACGGTCTGGATCCGGCGGTATATAACTGTCGATCAGCGCCTTGGCCTGCTTCATGTACTCAACCATCTCCTCTTTCTTGTGGGCAGAGGCCTTCGCCAACAGCCTCGCCGGAGGGAGCATGGGGCCCGAGTGTGACTCCTCCTGGGAGGTACCTCCGGCGACAGGCACCTTCTGCAGTTTGCCATCCACGCCGTAGTAGCAGCTATTCTGTTTGCGGGCTTTCTCTTCACCCCCCTTGCTGATTACAGTGGTTTCAATCCACTCGTAGGCACGCAGCTGTGTCTGACTGGCTGCCAGCCATTGTTTGAGCATTGCCACGCGCTGTTGTGGGGTTGGAGGTGGAGCAGGTTGTGTCGAGGAATCCTGGCTCAAGACTTTTCCTGCAAGGAACAGTGATATGCAGAGGGTCGCTAATATCCTGATCGCGCTCTTGCCTTGGTATTTCATTCCCTTAACTCCTGTTGAGACCACATTTGCCGGCGCCCGGCCCTGCTCGATTGCCTATTACTCATCGACTACTTCTACCGTGTAATTGACATACCCGAATTCGTCGCTCCGTGCTGCCAGTAGATTGTCGCCTTGCTTAAACACTCGGACTTCAAGTCGTTCACCTGCCAGATTAGTGATCAGTTGACCGCCCTGTATCTCGTAACCTATAGGTCCGCCGTGCATGGTCTCCACCATGTGAGTAGCATCTGCTGGCTCGCCGTCTATCTCGGTAACCAGTCGTCGCCCGCCGGTTCCGTACAATATGGTAATACGTTGTCCGGTGACGCGATTGCTAACCTCAATTGTCTTCCCAACAATCAGTTTCCGCAGTTCATCATCAGTAAACGAGGATATCCCCTCGTCGTGCAACTGTGTAACGGTCACGCCAGAATCATCCGCTGATCCAGTCTGCGCATCTGCGCTATACCATATGGGTGAACTCCATGCTCGTTCCTGAATGGCAGGGCTGTATCCAGGCCCACTCGGTGGTAGTTTGCCCAGTTGGGCTGCCTGTATTGTGCTCCAGCGGGGTGTTGGTATTTCCAATACGCGAACGTAGTAAAAAGCGTCGGCCTTCGGATTAAAATCGGGATCGACCCAGACCGTTTTCAGCTCTGAGGAACCGATGTTGTTCTTGTAAGTTCCCTTGCTCAGGTTCACGGAAGATCTTTGGGCGGGTAGTTTGCCGGTAACCGGGTCGGGGCTGCGCTTCCCGGCCCAGGCAACGTCGTAGATTTTTTCGAATGACTGCCCGTTTATGCTCCACCCCTTGACCACCTGGATGCGATCGAGATTCGCGCTGTCCGGATCCCTGGCTGCCCAGATAGCCAGCCTGGGAGAATCAGTTACTCGGGGAGGGAGTTGGCCGCCCATTGGTACACCGCCCGCGTAAGCTTGATCTTTCCAGTCGGATTGATCGAACAGATCTTCCTCATAGTCCCAGCCTGCGAAGAATCGCAGCTTAATTCGCACACCCGTGGTGCCGTAGGTTTCCTTACGCCGCAGTCCGGCAAATAGCGCCTCACGTGTGTTTTCCTCGGCCCAGACTGCACTCAACCCTGCCGGTGAAGCCCATAGGCTATTGAGGTCCAGTACTGTATTGCCGTTTACCCGCTCCTCGATGGTGTCGTCGGCAGTGCCGTGTGCACCAAAGTAGTTTTTCTGGCGGTATGCCGGCGCTGTGGTATGAAAATCTGAGCCTCCGACCACGCCAAACTGGTATGGATTGAAGCCTTTCCCCTGTCTTATGGCCAGTCCATCCCGGTAGGCCTGGCGCGCGTAACTGCCATAATTCTGGGGAGCAGCTTTCGAGCCCAGCAGTTGCCAGACGAAGACCTCGTAGTTGGCAAATTCGTCGTTCGGAGAGAGGGCGGGGATGGTTTCGGACTGTCCCTTGGTCTGTTTCAGCTCTGACAGTGGCTCATTGCGCATCCGTGCACTGGCCCATTGCGCATCTATGGGTTCACCTGTCTGGTCAGTTTGTCTTGGATACATCCTGCCAGAGCTGAGGTTGCCATTGTGAGATACTGCCAGGACGTCGTTTCCGATGGCCCGCTGCGCATCCATCCAGGCCCACAGGTCTTTGGGATTGGTGGAGTCGATGGAAGTGAAGGGCGCCCTCGGGACTTTGGCAGAGTCAACGAAAAATACGTTGCGGTGCAGGTTGTTTGCGTCCGGCGTGGCGCTCCACTCGAAGGCTGGAAAGGTGGTGAACTTGCCAGGCTGGTAGTACTTGTCCGCTGCTCTTACGACACGTTCCCATACTGGCGCCATCACATCTGGGTTGGTGAAAGCCTCTATATCATGCCCTGTGGCGATGGCTGCGGATAGCGCCTTGAAAGCCAGCATCGGGTCCTTATTGATGCCAATTCGCAGCATGCCGGAAAGGAAACCAGAGGACTGACGCAGTACGGAGTCGGGATCATTGGCTTCCTGTACCAGACCCATATAGTCAGAATGCTCGGTTACCGCTCCCCAATCGAGAGGCCTGGTAATTTTTACGTCGTAGCCCCCGGGATGCGGTACGGGCTGCCCCTGGGCATATTGATAAAACTCCTCTGGGCCTGTCAGGGTGTTACCGAAAGCATAGGCATCGAAGGACCAGCTGGTATGGACATGTTGTTCGCCCCAATAGACTTCCCTGTCAGGCCCATCACCAGCTGCGGGCTGAGTCATCGTCGAGCACAGACCGATGAGTAGAACCAGGTAAGGTGACTGCAGGCTGCGCAAAATAACCTCCTTCGTGCTGAATTTACCTGCCAACACACCTTGTAGCGCGGAGGTAGCTGCACACTCCGGGCTATAAGGGGCACGGCAGTTGATCATGGACTCCTAGTTTGGTTATTTATCGATGTTATGGCTTGCCATTTGACGACATCTCCAGCTTTGATTCTTGCCGTATTCAGCTAAGAGAGCGTCCGATGGTGCGGCGCCGCTCAATGGTGAAACTGTCGCCAAATGGCAAGACAGACAGGGGCTCACAGCGTCTAATTCTAAAGTTGAAAGCCCTTATTGCAGGAGTATGCCGTCGTGTCACATCGCCTCCCTGAACTACCCAAATCGTTCGCATTCACCTTGTTTTTGCTTGGATTTTCAGCTCAGGTAAAGTCGCAGGACTGGGAATGGGTGATCACACCCTACCTTTGGGCATCAGACACCGCTGTGGACATGTCCTTCAATGACAATACGATTGAAGGAGGTATCGATTTTGATGACCTGATCGACAAGGTCGACCTGGGTGGACAGGTGCACATGGAGGGTAGCAAGGGTCGCGCGGGTTTCTTCCTCGACCTTACCTATCTCTCTATTAAGGAGAGCGAGAGCCAGGCGCCAACATTGCCCGTGGACGGTAAAGTGCGCTTGGAAACCGAATTAGAGACGGCTCTGGTGGAGATTGCCGGTACCTACCGAGTGCTGGGCGATAGTCAACTCGAGGGTGTAGACCTCTTCATTGGAGCACGTGTTATCGAATCTGATGTCGATGTGGATGTTTCTTTCCCTGGCCCGATGGGCAATGCCTTGTCAGCCTCAGTATCTGAAACGTTGGTGGACGGATTTGCAGGTGCGAGACTGATCACCTCCTTCGCGGATCACTGGACATTAGCCCTGCGCGGTGACGTGGGTACTGGTGATTCAGATCTCACCTGGAATGCTCAGGCCATGTTGATGTACCGATTCGGCCAGAATCAGCGTTATGGAGCTATACTGGGATATCGTTACATGCAGATGGAGTACGAGTCCTCCACTGGTGGACAGGATATTGATCTGAAACTCACCATGTCAGGACCTCAACTGGGATTTGCTATGCGGTTCTGAACAGTTGCGCCGCGAGCAATTGACCTGGCTCTCTGGCGTAATCCACGACAGACAGGGTTAGGATCAGGATGATGAAAGCAATTACGACATTTCTATCCATAAATGCTCGAATGAGATCACGTGTTCTATTGGTGGGTGCCATTGTGACGCTGGCGGGGTGTGCCAGTCGCCCGATCAACGATCCCATAACTCAGGTCAATCCAACAGACGGCTATCGACCAAACATACTGATTCCGCAGCGGGATCACAATGAAGAGTCAACGCTTTTTATCCTGTCATTCTCAGGTGGCGGTACTCGTGCGGCGTCTTTTTCCTACGGTGTACTGGAGGAGCTTAGAAACACGCAAATTCTCATCGAGGGGGAGGAGCGTCGCCTTATTGACGAGGTGGATATGATTACCGGGGTGTCGGGGGGCAGTTTCACAGCTTTGGCCTACGCCCTTTATGGAGACAAGCTCTTTTCCGAGTACGAGGATCGCTTTCTTAAACGCAATGTGCAGGGTGCTCTGGCGCGCAGGGCCTTCAACCCCCTTAACTGGGGTAAGCTCATGAGCGGCAACTATGGGCGATCGGAGTTGGCCTCTGAGTACTACGATGAAATCCTTTTCAATAATGCCACCTTCTCTGATTTGATGGATGGTGACGGACCCGTGGCAATTGCCATGGGGACAGAAATGTCGATCGGGAGTCGATTCGGTTTTTTCCAGAACGATTTCGATATGATTTGCTCGAATCTGGGCTCAGTCAATCTTTCCCGGGCAGCGGCCACCTCGTCTGCGGTACCGGTTGTCCTCTCACCTGTCACTTTCAATAACTATTCGGGTCAATGTGGCTATCAGTACCCCCCCTGGGTGGAAGACATCCTGAACATAGACGAAAGTGCGCGGCCAGCCGGGCGCGCGTTGGAGCGCTACAAGGATATGTCCGCGTTTCGTGATGCCGAGCGTCGGCCCTATCTGCATCTCGTCGATGGCGGTGTGTCGGACAATATTGGTGTTCGCGGTGTAATGGACACCCTGGAGGAGTTTTTTGTCAGCCGTAAATTCGCTGTCGAGCGCGGTTTTTACAAAGTTAGAAAGCTGGTCATTATTGTTGTCAATGCCCGTTCAGGGGGCAGTAATAATTGGGGCCAGAAGGAATCACCACCGGGGATGACACAGCAACTTTTGCAGTCTTCAGGCGTACCTATAGAACGCTATTCGTTCGAGACCATAGAATTGATGAAGGACAGGGCGGCGGTGGCCTCCTGGCGACGCAGTTTATTGGTTGCCGAGGCCCGGTTGGCTGGTATGAGCGAGGAAGAAGCCGAAGCGAGTATTCCAAAAGTGGACGTGCATGTTATGGAAGTGAGTTTCTCGCGTATTGTTGATCCACAGGAGCGCGCTCGCTTCCGGAGTCTTCCAACCAGTTTTGTGTTACCTGCTGAGGATGTCGACGGTCTGCGAGATATAGCAGGAGAATTGATGCGTCAGTCCCCCGAGTACAATGAGCTATTGCGATCCTACGGGCTCGACCCAGATGGCGAATAACGGCGCTGGTCGTTCGCAGTCAACAGACCACCCACAGAGTGATGATCTGCCGGACAAGTTTTCACTGGTCGCGGGAGGAGCCTTTCACGCCCTGCTGGCCAGGCTCGGTTTATTGGAGGCCGATGGATTGCCCAGTCGCGCCGCTGCTTTCGGACTTGCACTGCTGGCCTTTTTCATCCCAGCTCTGTTCGTGGTAGGCCAGTCCTATTTGGATGATGCCTACACGGGTTGGGATTATTTCCAGGATCCGACGGTATTTGCTCGCTACCTTATTGCTGTCCTGGTCATGGTGTCCACGGAGCGACTCGCAGATGGCCGAATCGTCCTGATGACCCACTATTTTGATGACGCAGGTTTGATACTGCCGGAAGATCGTGGCCGTTATGTTGCAGCCCTTACTCGGATCGATCGTCGTGCAGACTCGATTCGGGTCGAACTGATTATTCTATTGATTGCAATTGGCATGTCGAATTTTACCACCCGTTACGCGGCTATGGCTGCGGTGGGCACCTGGGAAGGTATGGTCAACACGGCTGGAATGGTCCGTCTATCCTGGGCGGGAGAGGCTTCGGCATGGACCAGCAATTCATTGTTTTTGTTCCTTATTTTGCGATGGTTCTGGCGTTTCTATCTCTGGGCGTCTTTGTTGTGGCAAATTTCCTCTCTGCGTATGCAAATCATGCCCCTTCATCCAGACCGGTGTGGCGGGCTTGGATTTCTGGCCATATTCCCGGGTATCTTCAGTGGTGTGGTGCTCGCGCTGAGTTGTGTGGTGGCTGCGTCTCTTCACAAGGCATTGCCAGAGATGGGTGATTCTTACCACATGAATTGGCTGGCAATGGGTGTGTGGCTGATTCTGGTCTTGGTAATCTTCATGGGTCCGCTACTGATCTTCGTTCCTAAACTTTTGTCTGCAAAAGAACTCGCAGTGCTGCAGTACGGGCGTCTGGCCCATGGGCATCACCTGGCCTTTCATCGCAATTGGATTGGGGAGAATGTCGATGCTGCAAATCTTCTGGGCTCTGGCGATCTCTCTTCAATCGCGGATCTCAATGGGAGTGTGGAGACCATAATTTCCATGCGAACTTTTCCCATCGATAGAAATGCCTTCGTTATGCTGCTGGCATCCGCTGGTATTCCCTTCGTAGTGGTGGCCGCGCTACAAATGCCACTGGGTGATTTAATGAAACTCTTACTGGGAGTCCTGTTTTAACATGCCTGGGATCGCAAAGAACCAGAGTCTCGCGCTACTGGTAGCCAAATTGATACTCGTCACTTGTGTTACCAGTGCCTGTAACACACTGGGTCCCAGTACCATAGGCAATGGCCGAATGGCCTATAACCAGGCAATCTCGACCACCGACCAACAACAGATGCTGCTGGCTGCGGTGCATAACCGTTACGAAGAGCGGGCGAGCCTGTTGGCGGTGGCCAGTGTCACCGCCAACGTGTCTGTTTCATCCAGGGCCACGGTGCAGGCAGGATTTGGCAGTAAGGAAAACTATGTTGGCAACCTGGTCCCTTTCAGTGGGGGCGTGGTCTATGAGGAAAACCCGACTATATCCTACGTTCCGGTCAGCGGAGAAAAGTATCTACAGCAAACAACCTCTCCATTGCCTCTCTCACTGCTTGCGCGGGTAACCGAGTCCGCGATAGATCCCGGCTTCTACTATAAGACCTTGATAACGTCGGTGAACGGACTTTCAAACCACGCCTTTCTCTTCGATGGCGAGCGGCTGGATGATCGGTTCCTGCGGTTTGTGGAGATCATGGATGTGCTGACGCGCCGCCACAGTATTAGCTGGGTAGATGACTATCCCAGGCCCGGGCAGCAATCGCTTGTTGTTGAGCACCGTAGTCCAGATTCAGCTTCACTGATAGAGGAACTGGTGTCGCTCACGGGATTGTCTGATGTCACACTTTCGCAACAATTCGTGGTGATCCCCGTAGCTCGCGCAGCCGTGGAAGTCGATTATAGTGTGCTGCGCTTTACCACGCGCTCGGTACTGCAACTTATTGATATCCTCGCTGCCTCAGTGGATGTGCCGCAGGGGGATGTGGCCAGTGGAGCGGCTGTGGCACAGCGAGAGCTTGGCCTGCCGGGGCAGGGTGTCAGAGTCCGCTTCTCTGTAGATGAACCTGAATCTGTGTCAGTAAAAGTGGAGTATCGTGGCGGCTGGTACTACATCTCTGATAATGACCTGGTGTCGAAACGCTTCTTCAGATTGCTTGCTGGTCTCTGGTCAGCTGCCATATCGGGAACCGTGGATGGGAGCGGTGCGCCGGTCCTCACGGTCCCTGTTAGTCGTTGATTACGCCTCCCGACCCTACCGATAGCATAAAAGCTGTCTACATCTTCCTGTATACAACTTGTAATAGCTTTAGATTGATGAAATAGACTTCCGTTACTTAGCATGTGGGTATACCAAGCCCTGTATTTTCTGCCCCGATACTAATCAATCCATGCTGATGGCCCCACTGCTCCAAAGTAGTTTTCACCGTCGGCGACATCGGCACGACTACGGGCTGAGGGTTGTCTGCCTTATGGCTGGTCTTGGTGCGGATTTAGCGTACCTGAATGTTAGCGAAATCCACGTGTTCCCAATGCAGGTGGAAAAGATCCCCAACATCAAATCCCGTATGGTAGGCGAGCAATATGATTGGCGTGATGTGATCCGGGTAATCCTGATCAGAAAAAGGCTCAAGGTCAGGTTGCTGATTATCGGCCCTTTTTTTGCCCGTAGGAAACATCCGGAAAATACACGCTCGGTTTACAACTCGTGGACTGACATACCCAGGCGTTCACGCAACTCCAAGGAGCTCTCCAGACGACTGCTGGCAGTGATCACCGCGGTGCTCGCAAGTTCGGGTTTGAGATAGGTCTCCGTCACCCTGCGCAGGTCATCCATGCTAACCGATAGCACGCGCTGCCTGAACTCCTCGCGCTGGGCGTGGGTGCGACCGAACAGCAGGTTGTGGAAGTGCTGCTTGGCTTCGCCTGCAGGGGAGCTGGGTTTGTCCAGACTGCCAATCACCCCGAGTATCGCTTCTTCGAGAGCACGGTACTCGTGCGGGTGTTCCAACATCCAGTGGATGGACTGGTCGAAGTCGGCCAGGGTGTCTTCAAGCCTGGGATCCCGGTAAGAGTAGAAGCGAAACGCCCCAACGCCAGAATCCTGGCTGGCGCCACCGCCATAGGCACCGCCCTGTTCACGGATTGCGCGGTGCAGGAAACCGTTGCGTAAAAATCCACCGAGTACGGTCAGTGCTGCGGCATCGTCGTGTCCCGTGGGGACAGTGGGGAAGGCCCTGGCGACGAAATTAACCTGGGTATTGGTAACCCACATTTCCTGACGTTGTTCGCGCAGATGGGCAGGTGAGAATGATGCATTAGTGAACGCAGTGGTCGGCGGCTTCCAGCCTGCATTGATGGCCGCCGTCACCTCGTCGAGCTTCTCCCGCTCGGCGATGAGCAGCAGTTGCTCCGGCTGCGAAACTACCATGGAGTGTAGCTCGGCAAGACTATCGGCGAACGCTGATAGTTCCTCGGGGGAATTCAAAGCCTCATCCAGCGCGCGAATAGCCTTGATGCCTGCCAGGCCAGAGAGTTGGTGGTTAATGTTGGCGAGCGGACTCATACCCGCACTGGCGGCGGCCATGGCCAGTCCGTGTCCATTGCCGGTAACTGCCTGTTCGCGTCGTGCCCGCTGCTGACTGACAATGTCGCGAATGCGGGCTAACTCGTCAAAGCGAACCTGGTACAGAGTGTCGGACATCAGTTCAGCCTGCTCGGCGACATTGCGAGCCAGCGCTTTGGAGGAAACAACCAGGTTGGCTTTCATGTCCTGCTCGTTATCAACCGCGCCGCGC
This sequence comes from Halieaceae bacterium, assembly GCA_963669435.1. Lineage (GTDB taxonomy): Bacteria > Pseudomonadota > Gammaproteobacteria > Pseudomonadales > Halieaceae > CALJFL01. The sequence goes on along the minus strand of OY770025.1, from coordinate 4,382,694 downwards.
ATTGATGAGAACGCGTTAATAGCGCCTACCGCCGCCGACTGACGATGCTGGGTGGCCAGGTAGTCAGACGCGCCAAGGCCCAATTCGGTCAACAGGTTGGTATAGCAGGGCAGTATGCTCAGCTGGTCGCTATTCAGTGCGGGCAGGGTGGACACGCTTTGCAGGTAGACCAGCCCATTCGTGCCCTGGGTATAGCAGGTGATGGGTGTATCGCCGACCTGTTGTTGTTCTCGTGTGAGCTCCGGCATGCTGGCGGCGACATCGGACAGTTCGACCTTGGGCAAAATGCTTTCATCGTCAACCTGGTTCTGTCGCTCAAGCAGGTCAGCGGCCAGTTGCACCACCGCACGGCGCTGCTCATCGTTCATCGCTGTCTTGAGTTCTGCCAGCCGGTCAGCTTCCGCGGCACTGCGCTGTTCAGACAGTTGCTGGTCCGGTGACATTACCAGCGTCACCCGGTGCGGATTTTCGAGTAGCAGCGAGCGCGCTAGATTGCGAACGTAATCAGGATCGGTAATGCGTTCACGCATGCTGGCGATAACCGGGTCGATGTTCAGCACCGCGATGGGATCACTGTAGTGCGTGGCGCATCCCAGTGCCTGCATAATAAGCTGCAGTCCATAGGGGTAGCTGTCGCCGCTGATTTCGCGCTGATGCAGCTCCAGCTGGTGCAGTATTGCTTCCAGACGTTCGTGGGGAACTCCCTGCTCGGCCACTTCAGTCAGCACCTCTGTTACCAGGGTCTCCAGGGCATCTGCGTGTGCCGCTTCGCTGCCTTCAATGCCGCAGCAAAACACCATCTCGCGCATGGAATCTTCCAGGCCGCAAAGCGGTGATGGCGCCAATCCCAGCTCTGTCGTTTCCAATGCTTGCTGTAGCGGTGAGGCGCTGTTCTCCATCAGTACGCTGGCCAGGAACTGTGCCTCCAGCAACTGCTGAAGATTGGCACTTTCGCCTAACATCCACCCCATAACGATGTGAGTTTTCTGTTCGGTGTCGCCGGTTTCGTCGAAGGCATACACGTCATTTATTCGCACAGGGGTCTGCAATCTGCGCTCTGCGTCAACCTGTATGCGCTGATCCAGTCGTTCAAAGCGCGCCAGCGCCTTGTCCTCGAAACTGGCCTGATGATCGTGAGCCGGAATATCACCAAAGGTCATGAAGATGGCGTTACTGGGGTGATAGTGGCTCTGATAGAACGCCTGCAAGTCCTCGTAACTCAGATCGGGGATGTGTTCGGGATCACCGCCACTGTTGTAGTGGTAGGTGCTGGTGGGGAACAAGGCTTCACAGAGTTTGTTCCACAAGACGCTGCTCACCGAGCTCATGGCGCCTTTCATTTCGTTGAACACCACCCCTTTGAACACCAGGTCGCTGTTGGCGTTGTCGGCCTCACTAAATTCCACGCGATGACCTTCCTGGGCAAAGTCCAGCGGGTCCAGACGAGAGAAAAACACTGCATCAAGATACACGTCGAGCAGGTTGTTGAAGTCTTTGCGGTTCTGGCTGGCGAACGGGTAGGCGGTCCAGTCGGAACTGGTGAATGCATTCATAAATGTATTCAAGGAGCGCCGTAGCATCATGAAAAATGGATCGCGTACCGGGAAGCGCTCACTGCCACACAGTGCTGTGTGTTCGAGAATATGCGCTACCCCCGTGGAATCCTGCGGAACAGTGCGCAGTGCGACCAGGAACACGTTCTCTGCACTGTTGGCCGCCAGGTGATAGTGCACTGCGCCGGTGGCTCTGTGCTCAAACTGCTGCACCTGGATGTTCAGGGACTCGATGTTTTCCTCGCGGACCAGTTCAAACGCGGGATGCGCGGTAGGCAATGCGCCGGGGTGATTCATAACTTTCTCAGTTTCAATACGAGGGGTGTATTCTAGGGCACCTCGAGGGAATTCACTAATCCTTCAAGGCGTGGTTGGTGCCGTCTTCAGTTTTGTATCTTGTGTTGTAGAGGGTTCGAGAGATGGTGTCCTGGTTTGGGTAACCGGCGCAGTGGGGGGCTGCACGACCGGCTTGTCGACAGGGACCAGCTTGATGCGGTAGCGCGAGGGCCAACGCTTGCCGGTGACCCAGATATCACCGTTGGCCGGATTGACGGCGATGCCGTTAAGCACGTCGGTGCCGGGTTGCCGCTGCTCCGCGGGTAAAATGCCGGTCATATCGATGCTGCCAGTCACCACCCCGGAGCTTGGGTCGATGATCACGATGCGATTGGTGGGCCAGACATTGGCCCAGACCTTGCCGTCGATCCATTCCAGTTCGTTAATTCGTATCAGCGGCTGGCCGCTGTCGGTCACTGCCACGCTGTGGGTGATATTGCCGGTCACGGGGCTGACGAAATGCAGTTTGTCACTACCGTCGCTGTAAATCAGCGATGTTCCGTTGTGAGTAATACCCCAGCCCTCACCGGGAATCTGATACCACTTTTGCGGGGTCAGGTCGCTGGCGCGGTAGACCAACAGCATGCGGCGTTTCCAGGTCAGCTGGTAGAGTAGGCCGTCCAGCACGGTGATTCCTTCACCAAAAAACTGTGGATTCAACGGCCGCTGGGCGTCGAGCGTGCCGTCCGCCAGATGGTATCGCATCACTGCGGATTGACCATACAGTCCGGTGCCGATGTACAGGTAGTCGTCAATAATTTGAAGTCCCTGTACAAAATAGTGGCGCGATTGCGGCTGGGTCTCCAGCACTTCGTAGCTGTAGTGTTGTAGCGCATGCGCTGGAAGTGCCAGCAACGTGAAGCAAATGATGAGAATGCGGCTCATGAATAGCTCAGTGGCGATTGCGAACCAGGTCGCGGATCAGGAAGCGTGCCGGTGCCAATGCGCGCTCTGCCTCGCGGTGCAGCGGCGACGGTTCATTACATACCTGGCTGGCCAGCAATTCAGCGGACAGCGGCGTGGAGGTGAGTCCGCGCGAACCGTGGGCGATATTCAGAAACAGGTCGGGCACGTAGCTCCCTTGGCTATTGATAACGTCGCGCCCATTGTTGCGCAGGGCGGCAAAAGTTTGCAAGAAACTGTCGCGATCCGGCAACGGTCCCACCAGAGGCAGGTAGTCCGGGCTTGCACAGCGAAAGCGTACCTTGCCGTCCAACTCGCCTGGGGTGAGTTGTTGCAGCGCTGTAGCCCAGTCGGGCGCCACCGCGGCGAGCTTTTCGAGGTTGTCGGCGTGGTCTTGCTCGCAAATAGCGGTGTTATTGTCATCGAGGTTGAAGCTTGCACCGATGCAGTGCTCACCTTCCCTGGCAGGCGCAATATGCCCCTGGTGGCACAACACGCTGCGTAGCTCACACAGCGGCGGCCGAGACGGCAGGTGAGTGGTCTGTCCCCGAATTGCGCGTGTGGGTAACCAGTCGAGACCGGCCAGGGAGGCCGCCTCGGTGCCGGTGGCAATGATCAGGCAGTCTGCCTCGATCGATTGCCCTCTATCGTTATGGACTTCCCAGTGTTGCTTCTTGCGATCGATAGTCGCTTGACCAAAATGATCATTTACCTGCACCTGTGCCAATTGCAACAGCGCACGACAGACCGCTCCAGGGTGTAACCAGCCCGACTGGGGCAGCCAATAGCCGCCCTCGGTCTGGCGTACGCCAGTGAATGCAGTCGCGTCCGCCGCATCGATAATTTGAGCAAGCTCGGGCAGGGCAGCGAAAGTCTGGCGCAGGCGATCGCGAACGCCGGGATCTGGCACGCGCTGAAAGCACCCGCACAGATCACCGCCGATACGGGATTCCAGCGTGCCGCTTTCCAGTAGCGTGCGATAAAGGCCGGTAGCGTAGAGGAAGCTTTGCAATGCAAAGTCTGCCAGGTAGGAGTGTTTGTGCGAGAGGCGCGTGTAGAGCACACCCTGGTCGTTGGCCGAAGCACCGTCGGCAACGGCGCCCTGATCGACCACGGTGACGGTGATGCCCCGCCGCGCGAGCGCTGCTGCCGTGGTACACCCGGCGAGTCCTGCGCCCAGTACAATGGCCGTGGTGGGACGGGTAAACGTTGAATTACGCAGATCCCAGGGCGTGATGCGTGGTTTCGCAGCTGCTGCGTTTACGCGCAGGCGGCCACGCACACATTCACGCTTGCGACCAAAGCCTGGCACTTTCTCAACCTCAAAGCCAGCGCTCTCCAGGTCGCGCCTGACCTGCCCGGCGGCTGTAAAGGTGGCGAGAGTGCACCCGGCCCGACTGAGCCCTGATATGGCCTGGAACATTTGGGATTGCCACATCGCCGCATTGCGCGCCGGGGCAAACCCGTCGAGGAACCACGCGTCAAAGTAGGTTTGCCCGCGCGTAGCCAGGTCAGTCAGCGCCTCGGTGGAGTCTTCAAAGTGCAGGTCCAGAACAACCATGCCGTCATCCAAAGCCAGCCGGTGTATGCCTTTGACAGGTAGGGGGTAAGCGTCGACCAGCCTCTCGCCAAGTTCGGATAACTCCGGCCAGCGAGACAACGCGCGCTTTAGGTCATCGGTGCGCATGGGATAGCGCTCAGTGGCAATATAGTGCAGGCGGGGCCTGGGCGCGGAAGATTGGCGCCAGGTGCGCCAGGCCAGCAAAAAATTCAGCCCGGTGCCAAAGCCGCTTTCGCCGATGCGGAACTCACTGTGTGGATGGCTCGCGAGCCGATTCACCACGGCATTGCCTTCAATGAACACATGGTAGCTCTCGCTGAGTCCGTCCTCAGCGCTGTAATACACGTCGTCAAAGTTATTCGCGCGCGGCAAATGCTCATCTACCCAGTCGAGCTCGGCGTGTGTCGCCGGCTGCCAGGGCGTATTGTCGCGGTTCATCAGGCCTGGGGCTTCAAGCCGAGTTCGTCAGGGAGCCAGGCGGGGATGTGCGGGGAGTCTTCGGCCAGTAGGTCGTCTACCGCAAAGACGTGTAGCTCGGGTTTGGCACCCGGTGGAGCATACAGTGTGAACAGGTATTCTGCCGAACTGCCATCCCTGGGCAGGCTGATCTCCCAGCGGTGATTCATGACACGCAGTGTGGAGTCACCGGGTTGCATGCGGATGCGTGCCACATAGTGGTGCTTGCCGACGGGCAACATGCTGCGCGTTTCGCTGCCCACCAGCGAACCGTACAGGCGCGTCTTGATGGAGCAGATGGGAGCCACTTCACGACGACTTTCCGGGATCTGGTTGTCACTCAAGCGACGGGTAATCTGGCTCAGAGCGGTGCTGCCTTCAGAACCGTTCAGTCGCACCTTGTCGGCATTGAATGGGATTAACGCGAGACTCCTGGCATCTTCTTCCGCCGCCTTGCGACGCGCCAGTTCCTCTTCGCTGGGCATGGTTTTGAGGGATTCTTGTTCCTCGACGTAGAAGTCATTGAGCAAGCCACGCAGGCGCGCGACATCACGTGCCTCCTGGGCCAGCGAGTAGTCGCGCCCCAGGGGAGGAGTGGGTTTTGTTTCCTGTGACGCTACAGGCTCCTCGCTGACGACCGCCTGGGTTAGATCCCCACGCGATTCAACAATTTGCTCCTGTAGCAGGGTAACTTCGCGCTCGGTAATACTGATGAGGCGGGTGCGGATCTTGCTCATTTCCAGCGCCAGCGTACGGACCGCAGGATTGTCACTCTCGGTGGCGGGTGCATTGCCTGTATGTAGAAGCGCCAGTGTTTTTTCGTACTGGCTTAATTCATCGGCGAGTGCCTGGCGCTCCGCAGTCAGCGCTTGCAATGAAACTTCCTGCTCGGCGGTGGTGACAGCGGCAAAAAGATGACTTGTGCTGAACAACAGCGCGAATATTGCCAGCAGGCTGCGCAAATTCGCCAAGCGATTGATTGTTGTTACATGCACGGTACTGCCGCGGCTCCTGTGATTGCAGCGGGTTATAATAACAAAGCCGACAGGCTTACCACAGTGCAGGTCCGCCATAGTGTGCTGGAGTTCACAGCATTCAGGCAGTACACTTGCGCTCCTTTCGTATAAGAGGTTTCCATGGCACAGAACCAGGCCCAGTCCCAGACACAGGAGATTCCCCAGGACAAGTTTTTGACCATGTCCGCGAACCTGTTGCACAAGGCGTTCGTAGAGGCGGCGAGAACGGATTCCAAGAACCTGTACCGGCAATTGTCGGAAGGCAGCCGGGTGGCACTCACCCAGGTGCAGATGGAAGACAAATCGACGGTCCGGTTTGACCTGTCACTGGATCATACCGAGTACCAGGGCAAGCTGAACTACAGTGCTTTTCGCGCCAGCGTGGCGACGTTGATAGCGAACCTCGCAGACGCGTTGCAGAAAGAGCAAGAGATTCCGGTATTTAATGCCCAGGACGATACCGGCGTGATGATGTTCGGTATCACCGCGGTGACAGTCGATGACGACAAACCCAGCGTGATGGTGCTGGGCGCGGATCCCGGTGGAGCTCAGGCGACCATCGAATTGCGACTCCTGTATATCGACCCGCAGCAGTTTGCGGTCAGCGATGACCGGGAGGACGCGGCGGGTTCGGCTTAGCTTTCTATCGTGATCCTGGGAAGTGCGGGTTTGTCCAGTGACAGCTTTTCAGGGGGGGCGATGGCCTCGGCAACGCCGCTGGCGACCAACTTATCGTCCTGGTTGAAGGCTTTGCAATCCAGCGTGATAACTGCACCGCGATCCTTTTTTTCTGTCACCTCCAGCTTGATGGTAATGGTGTCACCGATTTTTACCGGCGCGCGAAAGCGCAGTGTTTGCCCACGGTAAATGGTGCCGGGGCCCGGGAGTTCCAGCGCCATTGCTGCGGACACCAGCGCGCCAGTTAACATGCCGTGGGCGATGCGTTCGCCAAACATGGTGCCGGAGGCGAACTCCTCGTCCAGGTGCACCGGGTTGACGTCACCTGAGACGGCGGCGAACAATTGGATATCGGCCTCTTGTATGGTCTTGGTGTAGCTTGCGGTCTGTCCCACATGGATTTCATCATAGGTATAGTTGGTCAATTGCGTCATACACAGATCTCTCGCTGTTCATAGCTGTGGGGCTATGTTAACGCAAAACATTCTCGTTTCTGGCGAAGGCACCTCTGATTAATCCCATGGCACCTCAGGCTTCCAGGCGATTTCGTGGTCAAGGAAGGGGTTTGAAGGCATGCTGGTTGCACGTCAAAAAGCCCTAATGCGGAGCACGGAATTGCCTGGAAGCCCCGCAGGACGCGGCCTGCAGCACACACTCGCGGCGTTACAGTCCTCGCCAAGGACAACCAGCTTTGGCCTTCGGATTGCGCCTGGCGATTGTATGCTGCAGGCCACGCTGAGGTACTATGGGATTAATCAGAGGTGCCTTTAAGTTTGCTCCATGGATAACGCGCAGTCTGCCCCGAGATACGTTCCCGACATCGTGTTCCCGGATGCGCTGCCTGTCTGTGAGCGACGGCAGGAAATCGCCGAGGCTATTCGCGACCACCAGGTTGTTATCGTCGCGGGAGAGACCGGTTCAGGTAAAACCACCCAGATTCCAAAAATCTGTCTGCAACTGGGGCGTGGTCTGCACAAGCGTATAGGCCATACCCAGCCTCGGCGTATTGCCGCGCGCACGGTTGCTCAACGTATCGCTGATGAATTAAAGACCCCCCTGGGTGCAACGGTAGGGTATCAGGTGCGCTTCAATGACCGGGTATCCGAACAATCAGCAATCAAACTGATGACTGACGGCATACTGCTCGCGGAGATGCAACATGACCGTTCACTGTCGCAGTACGACACGCTGATTATTGACGAGGCCCACGAGCGCAGTCTGAATATTGATTTCATTCTGGGTTATCTCAAGCAGTTACTCCCCAGGCGACCAGACCTGAAAGTCGTGGTTACCTCGGCAACAATCGATGTAGAGAGTTTTTCCCAACACTTTAATAATGCGCCAGTAATCGAGGTGTCCGGCCGTACCTATCCCGTGGAAACACACTACGTAGATGCCCCGGCAGATCGTGAACAGGGCATGGTCGGCCAGATCGTTGAACTGGTCCAGGCGATCGATGCCGGTGACTACGGTAAGCGTGGTGATGTGCTGGTATTCCTCTCAGGAGAGCGCGATATTCGCGAGCTGGCAAAGGCGCTGCGCCATGATTCAGCCCTGGATGTCCTGCCACTTTATGCCCGCTTGAGCCAGGCGGAACAGAATCGTGTATTCAACCTTGCCGGGCGACGGGGCACTCGGGTCGTGCTGGCGACCAATGTCGCAGAAACGTCTCTTACCGTGCCCGGAATCCGTTATGTGATAGACCCAGGTGAGGCGCGCATCAGTCGTTACAGTTACCGTACCAAGGTGCAGCGGTTGCCTATTGAGCCGATCTCCCAGGCCAGCGCGAATCAACGGCAGGGGCGCTGTGGGCGCGTCGAGGCAGGAGTGTGTATACGCCTGTATAGCCAACAGGATTTCCTCGCGCGCCCCGAGTTTACCGACCCGGAGATCAAGCGCACCAACCTGGCGGCCGTTATCTTGCAAATGCTGCAACTGCGACTGGGAGAGGTCGACAAGTTCCCGTTCATAGATCCCCCCGACAGTCGTATGGTGCGCGACGGTTACAAGCTGCTGGAAGAGCTGGGAGCGGTCAGCACCCAGGGCAGAATCACCGCGATTGGACGGCAAATGGCCCGTTTGCCCGTGGATCCTCGCATGGGGCGGATGGTGCTCGCTGCACACAAGTTGGGTAGCCTGGAACAGGTGTTGGTCATCGCCAGTGCCTTAACGGTGCAAGACCCGAGGGAACGTCCCACCGATAAACAGCAACAGTCCGACCAACAGCACGCGCGATTTCGTCACCCAAAGTCCGATTTCATGGCCTGGCTGAATCTGTGGCGCTACTACGAAGAGCAGCGGCAGTCACTCAGCCAGAACCAACTGCGTAAACTCTGTCAGCGCGAGTTCCTGTCATTTATGCGCATGCGCGAATGGCGGGAAGTTCACGCACAACTGAGCATCGCCTGCCGTCAGCAGAAAATGCGGCCCAGGCCGCAGCTGCCGGACGAGGAGCGCTACGAGCCGGTGCACCGGGCATTGCTGTCTGGCCTGCTCAGTAACATCGCCCAGCAGTTTGAGCGCCGTGAGTACCTGGGCGCGCGCAATCGCAAGCTCCATATATTCCCGGGCTCATCCCAGCATCGCAAGCCACCGCCCTGGATTGTCGCCGCTGAAATCGTCGAAACCAGCAAGGTGTTTGCCCGGGGCGTGGCGGCCATCGAGCCCCAGTGGGTGATCGATATCAATCCCGACCTGTTAAAACACCATTATTATGAGCCACGCTGGCAGCAGCGCAGCGGCAGGGCGGTGGCCTGGGAGCGCCTCAGTCTTTATGGCTTGACCGTTGCCGATAAGCGCTCGGTGCATTATGGCAAGATCAATCGTGCCGAAGCCCGTGAACTGCTGATCCGCGAGGGCTTGATTGCCGGCAAATACGCGCGCTTTCCCGCCTTCCTCAAGCACAATCAGCGGCTGGTACGTGAGGTCGAGGAACTGGAATCCCGATCCCGCAGACGGGATATCCTGGCCGATGATCGCGTGCTGTTCGAGTTTTATGATGAGCGCCTGCCCGCCGACGTGGTCACCGCGGCTCACCTGGAGGCCTGGTTAAAGGATCACCAGGACGGCGACGCAAGCTTGCGCGTCTCCAGGGAACTGCTGATCACTCGCGATCCGGGCGACAGTCTTGGGGAGCAGTTCCCTGATCAATTGACCTGGGAGGACGTGAATTACCGCCTCAGTTATCAGTTCGAACCAGGCAATATCGCCGATGGTGTTTCCATCACCGTGCCGGTCGCACTGTTAAACCGTGTACCGCGTTACCTGTTCGACTGGTTGGTGCCGGGTCTGTTGCGCGAGAAATGTATTCAGCTGGTCAAAAGCCTGCCCAAACAGCAACGCAAACACCTGGTACCCGCGCCTGACTATGTCGATCGTATGCTGGAACAAGTGCAGCCAGACAATGTTGATCTGCTGACGGTGATGGCCCGCAGTCTGTCACAACTCGGCGGCATAAGATTGCGGCCGGAAGATTGGGCGGCGTCAAAACTCGACGACTACTACCAGATGAATGTGCGGGTGGTCGATAGCCGGGGAAAGCTGATGGCCCAGGGCAGGGACCTGGATGCACTCATTCGGCAGTTCCGGGAAGATACGCAGCTCTCTGTCAGCACGGCGCCGAGTGCCGGACCACAGCGCACAGGCATCACCCGCTGGGACTTTGACGAACTGCCTCGCGAGTGGCGTTTTCGCCAGGCCGGTGTTGCCATCGTGTCGTATCCCGCGCTAGCGGATAAGGGTGACACCGTCGCCATCGAGCTGTGTGATTACCCCGCCCAGGCCAGGCAGCAACACCGCCTGGGTGTGCTGAAGTTGGGCCAGCTGGCCAACAGCCAGGGCTTGCGGTATCTGCGTAAACAATTGCTGCGTGGCAACGAGTACAACCTGGTATTGGCGGGCTCTAACCTGGAGCGGGCGACCTTGTTAGAGGATCTCGTCGACGCGGTGTTTGTGCAGTCACTGGAACTGGACGCCGCGCTGCCCTATACCCGCACGGAGTACGAACAAGCGTTGGAAAATAGCCGCGGTGCGCTGGCGGGTATTGGCGTCGAGCTCGAGAAAACCCTATTGAATACGCTGCAGGTATTGGTGGAGGTCCGTAAGTTGCTCGCGGCCGCCCCGGTAGGGCAATGGCGCGATTCTGTGGCGGACATCGAAAGCCAACTCGCGGGTCTGCTAGGATCCGCATTCCTGCGCGATACGCCGGCCGCCTGGATCAATCAGTATCCACGCTATCTGAAGGCCCTGCGCAATCGCCTGGAGCGCCTGAGCGGGCAGTACGCCAAGGATCAACAGCACATGGCCATGCTGGAAGCCCTACAGATTCCGCTGTTAGAGGTGCTCCAGGAGCGTCCCGATTTGTTACATGCCAGCGACGCGGCAGCCCAATACCGCTGGGCCCTGGAGGAGTTTCGTGTGTCCCTGTTTGCCCAGAATCTGGGTACGCGCATGCCGGTATCCCAAAAGCGGCTACAGGAGCAATGGCAACGGGTAGCGGACTGGCTCCGGGACAACCCGCACTGATCATAACGGCCGGATTGACCCCTCATCCGGAAGTATCGATACTGCAAAAATTACAAATTTGTGAAATATTACCAATTCCACGCAAGGCGTAATGAAACTAACCCATCAATACTGTGTCATAGCTATCACGAAAACTGCGGACGAGGTGTCACCTCCAGGCTGTTTCGAGAAGCGTAAAAACATTTGAATCTTATAGGGAAATCAACATGGCTCAATCAAAGAAACCTCTTGCTGTCGCTCTCGGTGCAGCATTCCTGGCTACCTCTGTCGCTCCTTTGGTGTCAGCAGAAGTAAACCCTTTCTCAGCGCAGCAGCTTAGCGGCGGCTATGACCTCGTCAGCTACGGCAAAGACGGCGAAGGCAAGTGCGGCGAAGGCAAGTGCGGTGAAGGCGACAAGGACGGCGAAGGCAAGTGCGGCGAAGGGAAATGCGGCGAAGGTGAGAAAGGCGAAGGTGAAGGTAAGTGCGGCGAAGGGAAGTGCGGCGAAGGCGAGAAAGGTGAAGGCGAAGGCAAGTGCGGCGAAGGTAAGTGCGGCGGCTAATGCCTGATTCTCAACCGGGCCTGCATGGCGCAGGCCTTGGACTCAGACGGGCCCTGTTGGGCCCGCTTTCGTCTATGGCCCCCGGCTCAGTCGACTTCATGGAAGTCGCTCCGGAAAACTGGATTGGCGTCGGCGGCCGTTTTGGTAAGAAGTTTCGGCAACTGGCCGAACAGTACACCGTCGCTTTTCATGGTCTGTCCCTGGATATTGGTGGACCGGACCCCATTGATACCGCACTGGTGAGATCGGTCCGTGATTTGATGGACCAGGTGGGCGCCCCCTTGTACAGCGAGCACCTGACCTACTGTGCCGCTGAAGGGCACCTCTATGACCTGTTACCGATACCGTTTACCGAAGAAGCCGTTCAATACGTCGCCGACCGTATCAAGCATGTGCAGGACATCATTGGGCAGCCCCTGGTGTTGGAAAATGCTTCCTATTATGCGCAGACCCACACCGACTTGAGTGAACCAGAATTTATTACCGCGGTGCTGGAAGAGTCCGGCGCCGATATGCTGTTGGACGTCAACAATATTTACGTGAACAGCATTAATCACCGTTACGATCCGATGGCATTCCTGGACGCGCTGCCCCTGGAACGCGCGCGTTATATCCATGTCGCCGGGCATTTTAACGAGGCGGACGACCTGAAAGTGGATACCCATGGCACCGAGGTCATCGACCCGGTCTGGGAGTTGCTCAGCGAGGCGTACAAACGCGTTGGCCCCATGCCCACGCTATTGGAGCGCGACTTCAATTTGCCGCCGCTATCGGAGCTGTTGCAGGAAGTCGAGAGAATCCGCGAGCTACAAATAGAGCAAAACGTGCAACAAACTGAAACACTGGCGGTGGCCGAATGACGAACTCGGCCCTGCGCGACACGCAAATGAGCATGGCGCGTTTTTTGCGCGACCCCGAAACCCAGCCTGCCCCGGCCGGGATAGAGCCGCGTCGCTTGCAGATTTACCAGGATCTTATCTACAACAATATCGAAGGCTTTATCAGTGGTGGTTTCCCCGTGCTTCGCAGTCTTTACGAGAGCGAAGACTGGCATGCGATGGTGCGCAATTTCATCGATGGACATCGTTGCCATAGCCCTTACTTCCTGGAGATCAGCCAGGAGTTTTTGCAGTACCTCACTGAAAAGCACGAACCGCGCCCCTGTGACCCGCCGTATATGACAGAACTGGCGCACTACGAATGGGTGGAATTGGGGCTGGACGTATCAGAGGAGGAGTTGCCTGCGCTGAGCAATTTGTCACCGCTGGACGCGGTACCGCATTGGTCACCGCTAGCCTGGCTGCTAAGTTACCAGTGGCCAGTTCATCTGATTGGTCCCGGCAATCGTCCCGAGGAGGCGGGGGATCCGACTTTCCTGGTGGTGTATCGCAATGCGGCCGATGAAGTTAAATTCATGGAATTGAATGCCGCAACCGCACGCCTGGCTGAGATGCTGCGCGGGAACGAGCAGCAAACGGGCGCCGAGATACTCGCGCAGCTCGCGACCGAAATGAACATGGCCGTTGACGCAATACGCGAATTCGGCGCGCAGCAACTGAACCAACTGCAGGAATTGGGCGTAATCTGCTTAAGTACTGAGAAAATCCAGCAGTAATCTATGACCCAGCTGAACTATTGCTCCGCGTAAGTGCTGCTTGTAACATCTCAAGCTTGTTGATCGGATCGCTTCGAATGACCTTTACTCGCTTCACCTTAGTCGTGTCCCTGTTGCTGCCGCTTTCGCTGGCCGCGGCAGAGCAAGAGGTGCGCAATCCCGACCCGCTAGAGGGTATTAACCGGCCGATGTTTGCCCTCAACGATACCCTGGATAAGTATCTTACGAGGCCGGTTGCCAAGGGATACAGCTTCGTTATGCCCGCACCCGCGCAGCGAGGCGTCGGTAATTTCTTTGCGAACCTGTACGACTTCACCTCTGCCCTGAACGCGGTGCTGCAGGGCCGATTTGAGGGCGCTGCCCAGGGTGGCGGTCGCTTCGTAGTCAATTCGACGGCGGGGATTCTGGGTTTGTTTGACGTTGCGACTCCCCTGGGAATCCGGCCGTACCGGACCGACTTTGGCCACACGCTGGCTATCTGGGGTGTGCCGCCAGGACCCTATGTGATGGTCCCGCTGTTTGGGCCGCGTACGTTCCGCAGTGGCACCGGGACCATTGTGGATACCTACGCCTCGGTACCTACCTACATTACCAATGTACCCTTGCGGAACTCGATCTGGGGTCTGGAGCTGGTTGATGGCCGTTCACGCCTGCTCGGTGCCGATGAACTGCTAAGCGGCGATCGCTATATCTTTGTTCGCGATGCCTACCTGCAACAGCGCGAGTTCTTCGTCAATGATGGCGTGGTGGAAGACGATTTCTCGGACTTTGACGACGCCTGGGACGAGGAATTTTAGCGATTCCAATTCGCCGCAGCGCCCGGCTGGCGTTGAGAAACCAGGGATTGGCAAGGCTTCTCTCATATTTATCTTACAATATTGTGAAATCCTCCCCATTCGTGGAAAAATCCTGTTGCCTGCACCCATCTAAGGGCGTACTGTTCCGGCGAATCAGGCAGTGAAGCAGTATTTCTGATGGCCGCCGAAGGCAAGCTCCTAATCATCGATGACGACGCCAAGCGCGCGAACGATTTGTGTTCGCAGGTGGCCGCGGCGGGTTTCGACGCCGAGGTGGTCACCGACTTCAACAACTCCAGCTATTCTCTGGGCACCAACAGTGAGTTGGATGTCATTCTCTGCGAACTCGATGTCAATGGCGTCTCCTGGGGCGACGCCAGGCGGACACTCCGGGAAATGGACATCCAGGTGCCCGCGATCATGTTCAGCGATGAAATGGATGCCGAGCACATGATGGCGGCGCTGCGCCTGGGTGCCAACGATTTCTTTGTGCGCCCGGTGGTCGATATGGACGCACTGGTCAAGTCGATCAAGAGCTGCATTCGCCAGCGACGTATGCGCAGGGAACTGCAAGACTCACGTAAGCGCCTGGAAGCAGCAAATTCCGAGCTGCGAGCCACCGTCAAGGTTCTCGAGCAGGACCAGCAGGCAGGCCGGCAAGTGCAGATGCGCATGCTGCCGGCGAAGCCGCTCGTGGTTCAGGACTACGTATTCAATCACACCGTTATTCCCTCGCTTTACCTCAGTGGAGACTTCACTGATTATTTCCTCGTCGGCGACAGCCACATCACCTTTTTCATGGCGGATGTGTCAGGCCACGGCAGTTCTTCGGCTTTCGCCACCGTGCTGTTGAAAAACCTCTTCGCGCGCAAGCGCTCCGATTTCTTCCGCCAGAATGACGACAGCGTCATTAGTCCCACGGCGATGCTCAAGCGCGCCAACTTCGAACTGCTGGGACTGGAAGTCGGTAAGTACGCCACCATGGTGGTGGGCTCACTGGACATGGAAAAGAACACCCTGCGCTACAGTGTCGCCGGTCACCTCCCACAACCGGTACTGGTTAGCGGTGACGGTGCGCGCTACCTGCGCGGAGAAGGGCCCGCGGTAGGGCTCATGGACGATGCGCGCTACGAAGAGCACATGATCGACCTGCCTGACAGTTTTATGCTGGCACTGTTTTCCGATGGCATCCTGGAAATTCTGCCACCGCAGAACTTAATCGAAAAAGAGAAGTACTTTCTCGAGGTGTTCGAGCAAACCGCTGACTCTCCGGCCGAGCTGGTTACGCGCCTGGGCTTGGACACCGTAGATACCGCACCGGATGATATCGCCGCGCTATTCGTGAGCAAGCGAGGGTAACGTGCAGGGTCGGATTCTGGCAGCGAGTCACAATGGCGCGTATGTCATACGCCTCATTGGCGATGTGCGCCTTACCCTGTGTACCACCATCGACGATTATTTCGTGCACATGTTTGAGGACGAGTCCTTTGCCAGTGTCTGGGTCGACCTCTGTGAAGCGGAGGGTATCGACAGCACCACTTTGGGCCAGTTGGCCAAGCTCGCGCTAAAGGTAAAGGAGAGGTTTGGTTTTCAGCCTGCCATTTACAGCTGCGACAGCAGCATTAATCGCCTGCTAAAAAGCATGGGCTTCCAGCGCCTGTTCGAGATCCACGAGGAGGCCTGCGCCAACCCCAGCGATATCAACGAA
Source organism: Halieaceae bacterium (assembly GCA_963669435.1). Classification (GTDB taxonomy): domain Bacteria; phylum Pseudomonadota; class Gammaproteobacteria; order Pseudomonadales; family Halieaceae; genus CALJFL01. The sequence goes on along the minus strand of OY770025.1, from coordinate 4,367,005 downwards.
ATACCGGTGGTTGAAGGCAGTGAGCAGGCGGTGAAGGAAAAAGTCATTGACGCCCACCGTGTACTGATGGGGCTCAGTGATGAAAATCGGGTACGCTTCAAGGACCTGATGTCGGCCCTGGAACAGGGCTAGTCCGCTTTATCACGAGCAGCGAGCTTGCTGCGGATGTAGTCCTCGTGGGGTACATAGGTGAGTTCTGCCACTCGACGAATCAGGTGTTCCTCGTACTTATCCAGGTTGCCATCGGCATACGCTACTACCCACATCGCTTCGATCAGTTGAAGCTTTTGCTTGGCGGAGTAGTTGTCATTGATCACCCGGGTGAACTCGTACAGGGAAATCGACTCGTCAACGCGCTCTGCGGCCTCGGCCATGATGGTTTTGACTTGCGCAGCCTCGACGTCCAGGGTGGTCGTCAACAATTTTTCCAGTGCTGCCTCTTCCTGGGCATCCTGGGTGAAATCGGCGCGAGCAGTTTCCACTAACAGCGCGCAAGCTGCCAGTAGCACCTGCTGCCCCTGGTCTTCGCCGCTGTCTTCGGGCGCAAGCTCAAACAGCGCTTTTAAGGCCTTGATCATCGCGAGCCGATCAGTGTCTCAAGCTTGATCTGGTCGGCAACGAAATTGCGTATGCCCTCGGCGAGCTTTTCGGTGGCCATGGCATCGTCGTTGAGTTGGTATCGGAATTCCGCCTCGGAGGGTGCCTGCCTGTCGTCGGCTGACCGGGCGTTTGCCGGATCCAACTGCCGGGGCAGATCACCGGAATCGTCGGCCAGTTCCTGTAACAGGGCAGGGCTGATGGTAAGACGGTCGCAGCCGGCCAGCGCTTCGATCTCACCGGCGTTGCGAAAGCTGGCTCCCATGACCACGGTGCCGTAGCCGTGCTGTTTGTAGTAGTTGTAAATCCGCGTCACTGATTGCACGCCAGGGTCATCGAACGCTGTGCTCAGGTTCAATTCGGTATTGGCCTTGTACCAATCCAGTATGCGGCCTACGAAGGGGGAGATTAAAAACACGCCGGCGTCGGCGCAGGCGGCGGCCTGGCCAAACCCGAACAGCAGGGTGAGATTGCAATTAATGCCTAGCGCTTCCAATTGCTCGGCAGCGCGAATACCTTCCCAGGTGGAGGCTGTCTTGATCAGGATGCGCTGTTTGTCGATGCCAGCCTCTTCATACATGCCGATCAACTTCTTTGCGCGTTCAATAGTGGCTTCGGTATCAAACGACAGCCTTGCATCTACCTCGGTAGAAATCCTGCCGGGTACAATTTCCAGTATTTCCCGGCCGACGTCCACCGCAAAGCGGTCACAGCAGTTCGCCAGTTGTTCTCTGTCCGAACCGCCCTGCGCAGCGGCCCAGGCCTTGGCCTGGTCTAGGAGCTCCGCATAGTGAGGGAGGGCGGCGGCCTTCAATAGCAGTGAAGGGTTGGTGGTTGCGTCCTGGGGGGCGAAACGTTTGATTGCCTCTATATCGCCGGTATCGGCGACCACGTCCGTCATCGCCTTTAGTTGTTCAAGTTTGCTCATTACATGCCTTATCAATGGTCAAGTGAATAGAAAGGTTTTAGAGCGGTGCCCGCGGCTCGATTTTGAATAACTTAGGCCTTTCGCGGGAGTCGGCTGCCGCCGAGCGCGCGCCAGTATAGCAGAAACTTATGCTGGCTGGGCTGAGACCCAAGCTACCGCGTCTTTGAGAACGGCAGTATCAGCCTCCGCCTTGTAGGCATTTTCACTGAGATGTCGACGAAACTTTTTCGCGCCGGGTTGGCCTTGAAAAAGCCCGAGTATGTGGCGGGTGACATGATTCAAATGGCCGCCTGCTGCCAGGTGGCGTTCCACATAGGGTATCAGTGAGTCGATCGCCTGTTGCCGGCTGGCGCTGGGATTGTCTGTACCAAACAGGCGCCGATCGACGTCGGCTAACAACCAGGGGTTTTGGTAGGCTTCCCGTCCGATCATCACCCCATCCACGTGCTGCAGGTGAGCTTCGCATTCATCCAGGGTCTGGATGCCACCATTGATAACGATAGAGAGGTCGGGAAAATCCCGCTTCAGCGCGTACACCCAGGGGTAGTTCAAGGGCGGAATTTCCCGGTTCTGCTTGGGTGATAACCCTTGTAACCAGGCCTTGCGGGCGTGCACTATAAATACCCCACACCCGGCGTCGGCAATAGGGCCAACGAAATCGAGCAATTCCTGGTAGCTCTCCATATGGTCAATACCAATCCGGTGCTTGACCGTGACGGGTGTATCACAGGCCTCCTTCATCGCCCTTACGCAGTCTGCGACCAGCGCGGGATTGGCCATCAGGCAGGCACCAAACACGCCTGATTGCACTCGATCCGAAGGACAACCACAGTTCAAGTTGACCTCATCATAGCCCCAATCCTGCGCCCAACTGGCACATCGTGCCAGATCCGCCGGGTCGCTGCCGCCCAGTTGCAAGGCCACCGGGTGCTCCTCGGGGTTGAAGTGAAGAAAGCGCTCCCGGTCGCCGTGGATAAGTGCGCCGGTGGTAACCATCTCGGTGTAGAGTAGGGCCTGTCTGGATATCAGCCGCCAAAAAAAACGGCAGTGATGGTCAGACCAGTCCATCATCGGGGCGATGGAGAATGTGCGGTCGGGGCTGTTCATGTGGTTGATTGTCGCGTTGTTAAGGGGGCGCGCCCAGGTGGAGCAAGCCCAGGTGTGCAGTTACAAGAAATCTGCCCGTTAGCCTGCAGTTCTCGCTCTGATCATGTCATAGCCATCGGGCGTGGTTCTGCAGTTTTGACCGCTGCCTTGCGCTTCGTCCTAACCTTTTTCTTGGAGGCCCCACTCTTTGAGGCTACCACACCATTACCAGTGAGTGCCGCAACCAGTTTGCCTACCTTTTCCTGGCTGGCACCTAATGCGAATGCGGTTTTGAACATCAAGTCCATGGAAACCGATGGATCGCAAGCTTCCATTTTAGCGACACGGCTTTGGCTGGAGCCAATGCGTTTAGCAAGAACAGCCTGACTAATCTTTGCCTTCTTTCGAAGGGCGACCAATTGAGAAGCCAATCTTACTTTTACATCAATCAGCGCTGCCTCTTCAGGAGACAGGTTCAGGAAATCAGCCACATCACCGACCTTGTAGCCTGCGGCTTCCAGCTTCTTACGTTTACTCGCATGCATCGTCATAATCCTTGTACCGTTTTTGGCACAGTTTAATTACTGCTTTAGCGGTTGTCTGAGTCTTTTTCGCAAATACGTGAGCGATTACAACGGCGTCGTCATCGATACGGTACATAATCCGCCATGTCACCTTTTCGTCAACAATCCGAAGTTCATGGCATGCCTTGCCAATATCAGGCATAGGTCGCGACTGTGGCAGGCTCAACTTAATACCAGCCTGTAACTGACGCAGTAGGAAGCCTGCTTCCAAGCGAGCGGCATTGGAGAATGGCGGTGATTTGATCTCACCGTACCACCAGACCAACGGTTTGTGCTTTGGGCTCATTAGGATGCATTCTATGTCATATATGACATATTTTCAAAGGCGCTATTTGGCTGCGGCCGCCACCGGATCGGTATGACCGCATTGCTTTTTATCAACTTTTGGACTGGTCTGAAAGTGAGATACTGTGATCCGCATTCACTGCAGCAACTACATACTGGCTTGGCGTCAGCAGCAAACAGGTGCAGCAAGAAACCAATAGGAAACAAACTATTTATGGGAGTGGCATTGAACAAAACAGCCAAGAGAGTCATCGCGGGAATCTTAATCGTCTTGTTGATACCTGTTCTGCTTATCGTATGGCTGGGCGTTACCAAGCAGGCTGTCCCCGGGCCTGAAGCCATGGAGCTTCTGGAACAGATCGACACCAATGCCGCTGTTGAGGTCGAGTACGGCGACTGGTTTGTCGTCCAGCCCGCGCATGTTAAACCCACCGCCGGCCTGGTCATCTATCCCGGTGCCCACAGCGCGGTGCGCGGATATGTGAACGTCATGGCTCAGTTAGCTGAAGCGGGTTACCTGGCTGTAGCCACAAAGATGCCGTTGGGTTATGCCTTTCTGGCTCCTGAGCGGATTGAGGATGTCTACGAGGCTTATCCCGAGATTGAACACTGGTTCCTGGCCGGCCACTCACTCGGTGGGGCAATGGCAGGCAGCTACGCCTATGAGCATGGCGACAAGCTGGCTGGTCTGGCGTTTTGGGACGCCTATCCGCCGAGTTACCACAGCCTTGCTGATTCTGACGTGCCCACCATGCTGCTTTACCGCGCGACGCTGGACGGCGAGCCCGAACAGAAATTCCATGAGAAAAGACCCTTGTTTCCGAAAGCTACAGATTGGGTTCCAATCCGGGGCGGTGATCACGGCCAGTTTGGCGATAACGTGGGCGGAATGTTCAAGGAGTTTGGCATGCTGATACGCGGTATGGACGAAGAGGAGTGGGAAGCAACCCAGTGGAAAGCGTCGATCAGTCGCGCTGACCAGCAGGCGATCATTGCACGGGAAATGCTGGCTTGGTTCAAAAGAGTGCTTAACGCAGAAGTGCCTCAATAAGTATCCAGCCTGGTTGCGGTCCGCTTTCTTGATTGCCCGCACGCTGTGGTCGAGTAAGGGCACGCGCAACGTGCCAGGCGGTGTCTCCCCGGCACCGATGCATGCAGCCATGCTATGCTCACCCCACACAATAAGACCTGATCTGACGCCTTCTCTTTAATGAGCACCTTCGAACACTGGGCACAGCTATACGCAAATACGATCTGGGGTCCACCCCTGGTGGGCCTACTGCTCGGTGGCGGTTTGTTCTTTGCCTGTTATTCACGCCTGGTTCCCTACCGACATTTTGGTGAAGCGCTGGCGCTTCTGGGTATGCGCAAGGGGGCCGCTAATGAGCCCGGTGAGCTCAGTCATCGCCAGGCATTGGCTGCCGCGCTGTCTGGCACCTTAGGTCTTGGCAATATTGCCGGGGTAGCCCTGGCCATTGTGGCCGGCGGGCCGGGTGCCGTGTTCTGGATGTGGATGTCGGCGGTCGCTGGTGTGGCGACCAAGTTTTTTACCTGCTCGCTGGGTGTTATGTACCGTGGGGAAGATAGCCTGGGTATGCTCCAGGGTGGCCCCATGTACGTAATTCGCGAGGCGCTGCCCCGACGTTTTTATCCGCTGGCCGTACTGTTTGCCGCTGCAGGCCTAGTGGGCACCATGCCCCTGTTCCAGGCCAACCAGTTGACCTCCCTGATTCGCCAGAACCTGTTTCCAGCGGTTGATCTGCCGTTCATCGGGCTGGCCATTGGGGCAGCTATTGCCGTGGTTGTCGCGTTTGTCATATTTGGCGGATTACAGCGGGTGGCGAATGTGGCGGTAGCTGTGTTGCCTGCGATGGTGTTGGTTTACCTCGGGATGACCGCCTACATGATGGTGCTGCATATCACCGAGGTGCCCGGTGTGTTGCTGACTATTGTCTCAGACGCATTCAATCCGCAGGCGGTCGGGGGAGGCTTTCTTGGCGTTGTTTTGATCGGTGTGTCTCGCGGTGCGTTCTCCAACGAGGCCGGCATCGGCTCCGAGGTGATGGCCCACGGTGCAGCGAAAACCAGCGAACCGATACGCGAGGGCCTGGTCGCGATGCTGGGCCCGGTGGCCGATACGCTGGTGGTTTGTACCTGTACCGCGATAGTGATTTTGCTGGCGGGCAACTGGCAGAATCCCGGCGATCTCTCCGGCATCACCCTTACGGCGAATGCGTTCCAGGCGGACATGGGCACCGCGGGGCAGGTTCTGTTGCTGGGCATCGCCGTTATACTCAGTTCCACCACTATATTCACCGGTTGGTACTATGGCGCCAAGTGCTTTGGGTTTTTGTTCGGCGCGCATATCCAGCACCACTTTCGCTGGTTGTTTCTCGCCGCTATCCTTGTGGGCTCATCGGTGAGTATCGACGTGGCTTTCAATCTCATTTCCGGGTCTTACGGATTGATGGCAATCCCCACCATGGTTGCGACCCTGTTGCTGTCTCCCAGAGTAATGGAAGCGTCGCGTCGGTATTTTGCTCGGGATTCCGGTTGATGTTGCGTCATGGCATGATGTGGGGACGGGCTGACTGGTGTTGGCCCGGTGCACAGGGAGAATCACGTGCATTACATTTTTAAAGTGCATTTAAAGCCTGGCTACAGCGCCGAGGAATACGCCGATGGCTGGGTGCGGGCCAGCCAGATTATCCAGCAGGCGCCGGGAGCGGCGGGTACGCGTTTGCACCGCCAGATCGGTGAGCCCGACACCCTATTGGCCATAGCGACCTGGGACTCGAAAGCGCAGCGCGACGCCATGGAAGGTGAGTTGCCCGAGAGTGTACGGGCAATCATCGACAGCCAATTGCCCTTTATCGACTTCGAATTTATCGGCGAGTTTGAAGCGCCGGAGTGGGAAGTGATCCCAAACCGTTAGTCCTGCGTTCATTCAATCGGCGGAATTGAAGAGTATCCTGTGTCGGAGGTCCAACATGACAGACAGAAACTCACCGGCCTTTGTTTTTGGTGAATCGGTTTTTTGCCAGCCGTAGGTACTATAGGCAGCGTTTGACGTCCTGGATTTTATATCGCTGGACCCGGAATCAGCTTGGACCCGTCAACGAAACGCGAGTAGCGGAAGCGGGTTATGTCATGCTTAACTTCATTGCATTGCACCAGGTTCGCCATTACTTTACCCGCTGCCGGGCCAATGCCGAATCCATGGCCGGAAAAACCCGTGGCCAGGAAAAGTCCCGATACATCGGTTATCGAGTCGATTACCGGCACAACATCCGGCATTGCGTCAATCATGCCGGCCCAGCTTTCCGCCAGTCTTACATCCTTCATGGCAGGCACCCGCTTGGCAAGGTTCCGTTGAATTCGTCGCAAGCTGTTGGGATTAATTTTTGGCTCCAGCACCCGGGTTTGCTCGAAAGGCGATGACGCATCGGCGGACCAGCCATCTCCCAGGATCTTCCGTTGTGTTGGGTCACTCCCTAGCCTAACGTGAATGTTCTTCGCGCTACTCGATACTTTTAGAAACTCTGGCAGAAAGCGAAAGCTATTGCCGCCAATGAAGTGCTCGAAACTAGGCTCCGCCAACGTAAAGCCGCCGTCCCCGCGTCGGCGGACGTAAATGTCGCCCAGACCCATGCAGCCTTCGGTGATACCGGAGTAAGCCTCTGTGCGCGCCACCGTTCCGCGAACCACGAGTTGAGGGAGTTTAATTCCCATATTGGCGAGAAACAGGCTGGACCAGGCTCCCGCGGCACATACCACAGTGTCGCACCTCACAGGACCAGATTCGGTTACTACCCCATTCAGTCGCCCGGCAGATCGCTCTATAGTTCGTACCGCGCAGTTTTCCCTTACCAGGCCGCCTTGTTTCTGCAGGTTACGCGCTATAGCGGGTACAGCGACGAATGGCTCTGCTCGGGAGTCCCCCGGTGAGCGGACGCCGCCGACACACGAAACGTTTATTCCTGTCAGATGATCAGAAAGTTGATTTGGGGAAAGCAGCTCGGTAGGATAACCCACCGAGTCAGCCAGTTGTTTCCACTCCTCAAAGGCTGTCATTTCCTTTTCGCTCTGAGCCAGCACTATCGATCCTTCAGTGGCGAATCCGATGTTTTCATCAAGCTCGTCGTTGATTTCCTGCCAACACCGTATGCTGTCAATTGCCAGCGGAACCTCAGCGGGATCTCGCAACGTGACGCGTACCCATCCCCAATTGCGACTGGATTGCTCACCTGCCACCCGGCCCTTTTCACAAACCAGCACGGAATAGCCGGCCTTTCGCAGATACCAGGCTGTGCTAATACCGATAATCCCGCCCCCGATGATTACAACGTCTACCGACGGTGGGACTTCATCGCGAAACGATACCGGCGTATTCTCAGTTATGCGTGACAAGTTTCTTGCTTCCTCTTGTGAGCTCCACGACGATCCGTGGTGATGAGAGCAACATCAATAGTCGAGTTCATCTGAGTTGCTCGATGATTCTCCCGACGCCTTCTCCTCCTGCTTGCTGCCATTCCAGGGCGATCTGTTCACCGATCTCGTTGAAGTATGAAGCCAACTCAGGCGTAATGGTTGGTAGCTCCATCGCTTGTGCCTGCATGGTGGAGTAGTCAGAGTTTTCGATAGATGCCATTTCAGCCCAAGCACTGCGCTCGGTGTTCGAAGCTATGCGAAGCACGGTAGATTGGGTGGTAGTATCGACGTTATTCCAGGCATTCAGGTTAACCACCACATAGGTAACTGGATAAGTCACATTTGCTCGATAGTAATAGTCTATGTAATCCCATAGTTTTTGAGAAACACCAGTTGCTCCAGATGCGAATGAGCCTTCTACTACTCCTGTTGAAAACGCCAGCGACACTTCCGAGAATTCTGTTTTGGTAGGGATTGCACCAACCAATTGTGCAAAGCGGCTCGTCATAGCATCGTATGTTCTGATTCTCATACCCAACAAGTCCTCAGGTTTTTGCAGACTCTTGGCGGAAAACAGACCCTGGGGTGTCCATACCGCTGTATAGAGTAGCTTGAGATTTCTTTTTGCCAGGGCCACATCAAGATAGGGCTTCATCAAGTCATTCAGGAGTGCGGCTTGCTCGTGGGTTGTCACCAGGAATGGTATGTGGGTCAATCCAAAGAGAGGTTCTTCTGCTGAATGCATCCCAAGAGGGGCCGCACCGATGGCTACCTGACCAGTCCGTACTGTGCGCAGAATGTCCGAGCCCTTGAATAGCGATCCCCCTGGGTGCAAGACTATCCTTAGCTTACCGCCCGTTTCTTGACTAATACGTGTTGCAAAATTCTGGTGCCACCGGGTTACAAATGCATTGGCGGAAACAGCAGTTGGAAAATGCCAAACGCTGTCTGCCTCGGCTTCCAGCGTGGGCATAACGATGGCGCAGGTAAGCATTCCAAGTAGTGCACCACGCAAGTGGCGTCCAAGCCTAGGTGTCACTTTGTGCGAAAATATCTTCACGGGTTGGTGATCACCGTCAGTTCAAACATCGTGATAGATATTATTTGTAGGTAGCTCCAAAGGGGAGCGGTATGTCGGTTCCAATTTCTCAAGCATCTTCTTGGCAATCATTTGTTGGAAGTGCAGGGAAGTCTGTTCTTGTGTTGGGACGAAGCGCCCCCCATCAAAAGCTACAGAAGCTCGCCCTGCCTGTACTTCCTCGATAATACCAACATCCTGATTATTCACATTGATGGCCCAGTTATGCATCACATCCCTACGGGTTTGCTTAAGCTCTTCTCTCATGGCGTCATCACCGACAAAAAATACAACAAGCCTCTCTTCAGTACATGTAGCATCAATAGGATTTACAAGCAGGAGTTTAACGAGGTATGGAAGGACAGAAAGCATTATATTTGGGGCAATGTAGAGACTCTCATAGGTGGTGGCATTGGCCGCTGACGGAAAACGAGGTATAGGGGGGTCAATCAAGTCTTCGACTCCGTCAGAATAGCCACCCTGGCCAACATAATATTCCCCGCCCAGGATCTGATAATGATCCGCCATTCGGTTCACTTTTTGGAGCTCTGGATGAACCATGGGCACATGGTAACTTTCTACGTAGTTTTCGACAGGGAGTTTCCAGTTAGTGCCAATTTCATAGCTTGCACTGTATTCGGAAGCAGTACGCAACAGATCCACATCTAAAAATGAAAACCGTTCCTCAGCTGACTGGATGGTATCTCTGAAACTCGGTGCCTCGTCGCTCTGGTTTATAAAAATCAATGGTCCCCATGTCTCCGTCGGAATTTCTATCAGATCCAGATTTTCTGCTGCCAGGTTTTCGCAAGTGTGATTGTTAATCCCTCCTGCATGCGGGGTGCCAAGGAGTTTACCTTTCAAGTCGTATGACCAGGCGTGATAGGGGCAAGTGATTCGTCTTTGTTCTTGTCTACGCTCGCTCGCCAGCGTTGCACCTCTGTGCCGACAAAAGTTATGGAATGTCCTTATTTTTCCGTCATTGGCTCGCGTCAAAATAAGTGACTGGCCCGCGAACTCTAGTGGTCGAACAGAACCAATGTCGCCCAGGTCATCCGTAAGACCAACACAGCACCAGTTGTCCCTGAATATATGCAATCTTTCAGCTTCGAAAATCTCGTTGCAGTGGAAGAATTTCGAAGCGAGGCCGCGCGACTCTTCAAGGACGCTCTTGTATTCCTCTATCATTTTCGAACTCCGGGTGAAATGGAACCAGCTAAAGTGAGTGAATATGCGTGTAGTTGTGCTCCAGGCTGGCGGACTCAATGCCGTTACTGCCTGCCGCGAAACTCTTCTATTTTCTTACTATATTAGTTGCAGTGGGCATCTGTGAAATAGTCTATTTTTTATACGCTATTACAATAGGGAATACATGACGGTTGTTCGTGTTGATGTGAGACTTCATGCGAATTTTCAGGCGTTTTACATTGCGATATAACTTATTTTCAGTGTGCTGCCAAATTAGTGGATTGGCACCGTGGCTGGCGCTGAGGTATGGTTTTTGAAGACATCATTTGCGGAATTAGTGGTAGCGCTCGGCGACATGTTTCACTCGATTCTTCATTTCACAGAAACCATGCTAAATGCCACCTATAGATTGTGTGGATATCTGGCATCGCTCTGTATAGTCACGATTCTTCTCGTGGTGGTGATCAATATCTACGATCGCCTCACGGGAGGTTACACGCCGGGCACCAACGAAATTGCGAGCTACTGCGTTGGAGCAGCCGGCGCGCTCGGACTCGCCTTTGCGTTCGGTGAAGGTAAGCACCTCAAGATGACTCTGCTGGTTAGCCGGACTACAGGCAGCGTTCGCAAGATGATTGACCTGAGCTGTCTGCTTATCGGCATTGGCCTGAGCGGGTTTGTCACTTATTTCCTGGCCAAAATGGTATACGTTTCTGCGGTGCTCGAGGACCGTAGCACGGGGATGGATGAAGCGCTGCTGTGGATACCCCAAGCACCGATGGCATTCGGCTTTTTTGTGCTTTCGCTATCAATGATCCACGCGCTGGCGACGCAATTGTCCGGTTCTCAGCAATAGTTACTGCTAGTTATTCGACGTTGATATCTTAGCCAGGATCAGTGATGGAAAGTATTGCTTCCGTAATAGTAATCATTATCACCCTACTTGCATTATTGGGGTTGGGTGTCTGGATTGGTTTTGCGCTTTTGGGCACTGGTATCGTGGCGATGTTGCTATTCACTGACCTGCCATTTGGCGATGCGATGGCTACCACGATTTACTCCCATTCCGCTACGTGGAGCCTATCCTCACTACCTTTGTTTATTTGGATGGGAGAGATTCTGTTTCGATCTAATCTTTCTCAGAACCTGTTTTCCGGGCTCTCCCCCTGGTTGCGAAGGTTGCCGGGAGGCTTACTGCATATCAATGTCATGGGGTGCGCAACTTTCGCCTGTCTCTCTGGGTCCAGTGTTGCCACGCTGGCGACGGTCGGCAAGATGTCGGTTCCAGAGTTGCGAAAGCACGGCTACCCAGATTCGCTGGCCCTCGGTAGTTTGGCGGGCGCTGGGACCGTCGGCCTGCTAATACCACCCTCTATCACCCTCATTGTCTATGGGGTGACGGTGGAGGAATCGATCGGAAGATTATTTGCCGCCGGAGTGCTACCCGGATTGATGCTATCTGCGCTGTTCTCCAGTTATATAGTCTGTTGGGGGCTATTTACAGCACAGGGGAGGTCTATGCGCGAGGTTAGGGCGAGCCTCAAGGAGAAGTTCGATGGATTGTTGAAGCTTCTACCGGTGGTCCTAATGATAGCCTCTGTCGTCGGATCAATTCTCTCAGGTGTCGCTTCACCGGTCGAAGCGGCCGCTGTAGGAGTCCTGGGCGCGCTGGCACTATCCCTTTTTCAGGGGCACCTGAGTGTAGAAAGCCTGATTCAGTCACTTAATGGTACCGTACTGGTTACCTCGATGATCATGCTACTCATTGCGGGAAGTTCGTTTCTGTCACTTTCCATGGCTTACACCGGCCTGCCTGGCGAACTCGCCCATTGGATTGGCGCCATGAATCTTTCGCCCATTACCCTCATTGCTGCCTTGACACTCTTTTTCCTTTTTCTGGGTATGTTTCTCGACGGTTTTTCCATGATTCTTCTTACAATGGCGGTGCTTGAGCCGGTGGTCCGTACGGCGGGTATCGACATGATCTGGTTTGGCGTTTTTATTGTGCTGGTAAGTGAGATGGCGTTAATCACTCCTCCGATTGGCTTCAATATTTTTTTGGTGGACTCGATAAGTGGTGCTGGAGTGGGCAAGGTGGCGAGGGCAGCATTTCCCATGTTTTTACTAATGCTGTTGGCGGTAGTTCTTCTTGTGCTGTTTCCTGGTGTTGCCCTATGGCTGCCAGAAATTATGATGGGCCGCTCTAGCTAGACGCGGAGCATTGCGCGAAAAACAAAAGTTTCATGTTAGGCTTATTCCGCTGTCCCTGGATTGTCAGGTACCCTAAATGCCGTGTTCTGGTAATGTATAAATTGCTCTACCTGGCTGACCTGTTCACTCTCGGACCAATTCAATAGCGGTGCAACCACTTTTGCTGCTCGCTGAGCATCTGGTTCCGATACTCTTTGTCGCCAGGCCAGAGCAGTTCTTCGAACCAGGACGTCTACCAGTGTTTTGGCGTGCTCGTGATTTACACTGTTTTCAATGTCTTTAACTCGAATTTCAGGCTCTACCGGAACGAAGGCTTCAGATTGAGTGGCGTCAGAAAACTCAAACGGCTCGGAGTTGGGTATCGTTACATTTCCGGAAGGTTTGGACTTTGTCCTGACAAGGTCAAGAACGAGACGGCCGGTACTTCGGTGACTCATAATCGGGCCGCCTGTTACAGATATTACCCCCGGATAGCCCATTGAGGCGAGATCGCGAACCTTCCGCACGCGCGTTCCCAATGGATCCTCACTGTAAGTCAAAGGACGAACACCCGACCACGTGCTGATGACATCTCCTCGTCCGAGCTTTCGCCCGGGTAATAAGGTATTCGACTCCTCAATGAGAAAGTCTACCTCTGCATCACTGCAGGTGACGGCCGATGCGTCACCATCAAATGGCAATTCAGTCACTCCAACGGAAAAACGGTTCTTGTTGAATGGCAAGATGTAGAAGGGCAGCCCATCTCTGTTTACGCTCGCAATACCAAAGCCCTTGTACATCTCTGGCATCTCGACAACTATGTGAGACCCTTTTGTTTTGTGAACAATAGACTTCCGGTCTTCATCAGGCGGCAATACCTCGTCCGCCCATGTGCCAGCCATGTTTAATACCAGAGGTGCGGTCACTTCAACTTCGGAAGCATCTGCATTCAGCGTATCTCGTAAGGCCACTAACCAATCTCCGTTGGGTAGCCGCTCGCGAATAAGCGCAGCACAGTAATTCACCAGGACGCTACTATTTTTTTCGGCATCCAAAAGCATGTCAGTACAGAATCGTTCTGGCCAATCGAACTTGAATTCGTTGTAACAAGCGATGGACAGCAGTTTGTCCTGATCGCGTAAATCGCTAAAGAACGGAACCTTTTCTTGAAAGTTGCCTTGAACGACGTCCGGGTCTATGGATACATCCTTATCACCGAGAAGTTCGAGCATTTTTAATCCAGATCGGATATGCCAGGTTTTGAATCCGCTGTCTTTATACACGGGGAAACACATTCTGTAGGGCAATATACGTTTACCGGGATTGGCTAAATGTTCCTTCACACCCAGCATAGACTGACGACCGCCACGCAATGCGCTGAGAAACAGGCCCGGGTGCAGCAAGAAGTGTTTTACAGGATTTTCCGCCTCGAAGAACCGTAGTCCAATGTGCAGCATTCTGGCAGACTTTTCAGTAGCTCCTGAGCCGAAGTCGCCTTTGTCAAGCACAAGGCATCTGTACCCGGCGGCTGCTAGTTGCTGCGCGCAGCTGGCACCATTAATCCCCGCGCCGATTACTATCGCGTCGTAGCTTTGCCCCTCAAGTTTTCGAAGTTGCGACACTGTCTGGCTATCATCCAAATATTGGGATCACTGACGGCATTTTTGCGCAATCAATTGCAACAACATAATAATTTTTTATGTTGCCAGGGCAAGATTTATGAATACCTCTCTTTCCCACAGGGCATAACTTTTTTTCAAGCCATCAGTAAAAATCATGATTGGAAGGAAACTTTCGGCTGTGGAAACATGCAGTTGAACTGTGATGTCAGTTGGTCACACCCTAGACTTTAAGCAAATACGAATAAGTTAAATTAAGCCAGTCCGGAGGCTATATGTTCACGAAAAGTAGCTTGAGAACAGCAATCTTGTTGGGTCTGGGTGCTAGCACCTCGTTCCTGTACTCAACTCAACCGCTCGCACAGCCGTCCAGTAGTGGCGGTCCGCAGTTGGAAGAGGTCCTCGTAACTGCCAGTAAGCGTGGAGCTGTATCGCTCCAGGATATTTCTGGGAGTATCTCGGCAGTAACATCAGAGAGTCTCGAGATGACTCAGGCGCAGGGCTTTGAAGACTATATCAAGATGGTGCCGGGGCTGACTTCAGTCACGTCGGGGCCGGGTCAAACCCAAATCGTTATTCGTGGCGTTAATGCTAATCGGATCATCCATCAAGCTGCGCAAACGCGCTCACTGGCAGGTCTGTACGTCGACGAAATGCCAATATCAGTTGCAGGATTTAACCCGGATTTGGGCGTTATCGATGTTGAAAGAGTAGAGGTGCTGCGTGGCCCCCAAGGTACCCTGTATGGCGGTAGCTCAATGGCTGGCACCATTAGGATTATTACTAGAAAACCTGAACTCGATGAATTTTCCGGCAAGTTCAACGCAAATTACAGTGACACAAAAGATGGTGAGGATAGCTATAAGATAAACGGTGGCGTCAACGTACCTTTGACAGACACTGTGGCAATGCGGTTCAGTGCCTACGACTCCTCGGATGGCGGTTACATTGATAATGTCGCCAGTGGCTTTGAAGAGGATGATTACAATAGTGTAGATACTCGCGGCGGTCGGGCCCAATTCGCATTTTATGGAGACAGCCTGGATCTCGTGGCGAGTTTTATGTACAACGACTTGACTGCGGATGGGGCGCCGGATGAGTACGAAGTCAATCCTGACGACCCCCAGGTCGCCGACGTTACCGATGAACTACAGACTGTCAAAGTAGTTCAGGATACTTTCGATCAGGAATTTAAGGCGTTCAATCTCACTCTGGAGTACGATTTTGGTCCCGTAACGCTGACCGCGGCGGGTTCTATCCTCGATATGGAGATTGATAAACACCTGGACGATACCTTCAGGGTCCTGGCGGTCACCCCCATAGATGCGCCGTTTAGCGACTACCAGGCGGAAGACACCTTTGAGTCCGATATCCTGGAGCTCAGACTGGCTTCGAATTCTGATTCAAATTTGGAATGGGTAGTGGGGACATACTACGAATCCAGTGAGAGATCATTCGTTCAAACGCAACCTACACCTAATACCAACGCGTTCTTTGTAAGTATTGGTGGTCCGCCCCCCTGTCCAACACTCACAAGTACTTGTTTTGGGGCAGTGACGGATTCAGTGTTCGATGGCGACGAGGAAATAGAGACCACACAGTACGCGGTCTTCGGAGAATCAACATACCATTTCACAGATCAGTTCAGGCTCAAGCTGGGATTTCGCTATTTTGATTACGAAAACGACGTCTACATTTTTGGGGCAGGCCCCGCTAACGGTGGGGTTTCTGAAGATAGCGGGGTATTGGAGGAGGACGGCTGGGTGCCCAAAGTCGAAGTTTCCTATGACCTTTCAGATGACCATATGCTGTACGCAACTTACTCTGAGGGCTTCCGTCTAGGCGGGGTGAATGGGTTCGTTCCGGCAGAATGTCGGGAGGAGTTACAAGCTCTAGGCTCAAGCCCGGGCGCCCCCTTTGAGTCTGATAGCCTGGAAAATTTTGAAATTGGTGCCAAAACTTCCTGGCTTGATCAAAGACTGACCGCGAATCTCGCCGTTTATGTCAACGAGTTTGATGATATCCAATCGAGTGTTGCACTTGATTGTGGATTCACGCAAGAGGTTAACGCTGGGAAAATCGAGAATTCCGGTTTTGAGGCGGAAATCAATTATCTGGCGAGCGACGCGGTGTCCTTGTTTTTGGGAGTTGCGTATGTCGATTCAGAGGTAAAAGACCCGATACCTTCAATAAATCAAAAGGGCGATGTACCCCCTTACATACCTGAGTTTACAGCCTCAGGGACTGCAGAGTACCGCCTGCCGATTGCTGAGGGGACAGGTTATCTTCGCGGAGACGTAAGGTATGTTGACAGCTCCTATAATGAGTTTTCATCCGTGCCAACGGCCCAGGAACTACCATCGTACACAATAGTTGATTTGGTTTTAGGGTATGAAATCAGCAACTACAATTTCAGTCTATTCGGTAAAAATGTATTGGATGAGGAAATTGTGAGCAATATTGACCCTGACCGAGTGCAGCCAAATCAATTCACCCGAGGTAGGCCGCGTACAATTGGGGTGGCGTTTACCCTGAACTTCTAAAGGCACGCTTTATCCCCAATTCGGCCCGCGCGTAGCATGATGCTATCCGCGGGCTCTGGCCATTTGGAGGAGCGACTTGTGGCGGGAATTCTTTGCTATAGTAAGACTGCTTAAATTACCGCATTGAACCTGTTTTGGAGAATTTTCTAGGGCGAGTGGTGATCCTTTATTGACAGCTTGAACCTGGAGGACAGTAGCTTGTTATGACGTTGAACATTCGTCAGATTGAAGTCTTCTCCGCGGTAATGGACCAGGGTTCCACGATTGCTGCTGCCAACCATCTGCATATCTCGCAACCTTCGATAAGTAAGCATCTAAAGCTGCTCGAGACTTCCAGCGGTGTAAATCTGTTTGTCCGGAAAAATAATCGCTTGGAGCCCACGCCAGAGGCCCATGCGCTTTATCAAGAGATAAAACGCATTTACACCGGCATGAGTCAACTTGAACATTTCGTCAAGAACCTTTCCGGTGAATTGAAGTTCGAGCTCACCATCGGCTCAATCTCCATGTTGGCTCATACGTGGTTGCCAAGTCTGCTGACCCAGTTTCTTCGAGATTACAATCACTACTCGCTAGCCATGCATACCGGGTCGCAGCAAATGGTGTCCTCGTGGGCCGCTTCAGGTCATCTGGATGTAGGGTTGTGCATGCAAGTCGGTAACGAGGTGACGGGGGTAGACCAGGAATTACTCATGCGCTTACCTAATGTCTGTGTGATGCCTCCCGATCACAGCAAGGCAAGTTTGAGTACTATCTCTGTTGACGATCTTCAGGGAGAGAATTTGGTAACGCTGTACAGCATGGAGGGCAGAAAGTCGCATAAAGAAGATTGGCGTCTAGCCGTACAGGAATGGCTTGGTTCCGCAGGGATTAAGCCTAATAACTTGATCAGTGTCTCTACCACTCACACCGCATGTGAATTCGTCAAGAAAGGCATGGGCATCACGTTGGTCGATTATCTTACGGCTGTAGAATACGAGAAACAGGGATTAGTTTGGGCTCAATCAGACTTTGATTTTACATACGACATCTACTTGATTTCTCCAAAGGGCGCTGGGAGAAGCGCGATCCTTGGCGAAGTACTCAAGGGGATTCGAGAGCAAGCGAAATTGCTCGAATCTGAGGTGGTGTCGAGGCTTGCTTCGAGGCCTACTTAGACATTGCTGGCGCGTACTCAATCTTGCTCTAACTTAGCAACGCCCTACATTGATTTCTCGTTTATCGACAAGATTCAAGCACCGTAGTGGGTGGTATTGCCCGGCGAATAGGTGGGCTTAACCCTCTGCCTCGAATAACACCAGGTGCTGCAGGTCGAACTGGACGGGTAAAAGCTCCCCGGCTGCCACATTGACATGGCTGGGTGTAAGGCAGGAAACAGCCTGGCCATTTGGCAATGCGAGTTCGTACATAAAATTCGCCCCGCGAAACGCGCGCGACAGGACTTTAAGTTGCACCTCACTGCGGGCGGAATACTTGATGTCGTCAGGTCGCACTAACAACCCCAGGTTACTTTGCCCGTAGTTCGAAAGCTGCTCTGGTGTCAGTGTGCCCAGGCCATGGCTCAACTTGCCCTGGGTGTCGGCATTCACGGAAATGATAGAGCCCTGGCCGATAAACTCTGCGACAAATCGATCCGCCGGATTGTGATACAGGGCATAGGGCGTATCGGTTTGCGCAACGCGCCCGGCATTGATCACCGTTACCTGGTCGGAGAGGGTAAAGGCTTCCTGCTGATCATGGCTGACAAGAATGGCGGTAACACCCGCGCGCTTGAGTACCTCACGAACTTCCACCGCTAATTGTTCGCGCAAGTCGCGATCCAGGCTCGAGAAGGGCTCGTCCATCAATAGCAGTTCGGGACCTGGAGCGAGAGCCCGCGCCAATGCCACGCGCTGTTGCTGGCCGCCGGACAATTCATGCGGATAGGCGGATTGCGTTCCCTCCAGGGAAACCAGTTCCAGCATCGCGCTGATGCGTTGTTCACGCTCGGCCCGATCCATGCCGCTTAATCCAAAGCCAACATTGCCGGCGATGCTCAGGTGCGGAAACAGGGCAAAGTCCTGGAATACCATGCCCACATTGCGCTGCTCGGTGGGGACCAGTTGCCCGGGGTCGCTGATTTGCCGTTCGCCCAGGCTGATACTGCCTGCGGCCAGAGGTTCAAAACCGGCTATGGCGCGTAGCAATGTGGTTTTACCACAGCCACTGGGGCCGAGCAGGCAACCGATATGGCCTGCTTCGAGGCGCAGCGATACCTCGATAACGGCGGTGAAGTCGCCATAGCGCACACTCACATTGTTTAATTGCAACGGCTCAGCCAACGCCCGTGCCCTCGTCAGTGGGTGTTTCCCGGGTGATGCTCCGGGTCAGTAAAATCACTGGCAGCAGGCCAATGGCAACAATGGCCAGAGCCGGCAGGGCCGCTTCTGCCAGTCGTTCATCAGACGCCAGCTCATAGGTGCGGACCGCCAGGGTGTTAAAGTTAAAAGGGCGTAGTATCAGCGTGGTTGGCAATTCCTTCAACACGTCGACAAACACCAACAGCAGCGCCGTCAGCAGGCTGCCGCGCAGCATCGGTAAATGAATGTCGCGCAATACGCCGCCCGGGGAGCGCCCCAGAGAGCGCGCCGATTCATCGATGCTGGGCCTTATCTTGGCCAGTCCCGCCTCTACGCTTTGCAGGGACACGGACAGGAATCGCACCACGTAGGCAAACACCAGCGCAAACAGCGTGCCGCTCAGTAATAGGCCTGTGGACACGTTAAACCATTGCCTGGCTAGGTCATCTATGGCGGTGTCCAGCCAGGCGAAAGGAATCAGCACACCTACCGCGATCACCGTGCCTGGCACTGCGTAACCCATGGAGGAGATGCGCACAGCGCCTTGTTCCACAGAGCCGGGGTGCAGCCGCTTGCCGTACCCGAGCAGCAGAGCCAATGCCAGGCAGGCGAGTGCGGCCACCGCAGCCAAGGCGAAGCTGTTCACCACCAGGTTGAGAAAGTTTTCGCTGGCGCCGCTTTGCCAGGAGCCGACGACCCAGACACTGAGTTGCCCGGCAGGCAGCAGGAAGCCGAAACTGAATATAGTCAGCGCCAGGCCGAATGCCAGTGCGGCGCGCACACCGCTCAACTGGATGCGGCTCGGCTCGGCCTGTGCAGCGTGGTGGTGGAAACGCATACGGCGCCGGGACCAGCGCTCAAGCACGATCAGTACGAACACAAACAGTAACAACACGGCAGACAATTGCGCTGCCGTGCCCAATTCGCCCAGGCCATACCAGGTGCGAAAAATACCTGTGGTAAAAGCGCTGACCCCGAAATACTCCACGGTGCCGTAATCAGCCAGTGTTTCCATCAGGGCCAGGCTCAGGCCGGCCACGATGGCGGGCCTAGCCATGGGCAGCGCGACCTGGAAGAGAGTTTGCCAGGGTGTTTTGCCCAGGCTGCGACTGGCTTCCAGCACCGCGGTGGATTGTTCCAGGAAGGCCACGCGCACCAGCAGGTACACGTAGGGGTAGAGCACCAGCGACAACATGCAGATGGCGCCGCCCAGGGAGCGAATTTCCGGGAAGTAGTAATCACCGTATCCCCAACCGAAGGTGTCTCGCAGGGCAGATTGCACCGGGCCGCCAAAATCCAGCAGACCGGTGTAGGTGTAGGCGATGATGTAAGCGGGGATGGCCATGGGCAACAACAGGGCCCAGGTAAAAAAGCGGCGACCCGGAAACTCGCACATCGCCGTCAACCAGGCGGCGGATACTCCGAGCAGGAATGTGCCGACACCGACCCCCAGCATCAGCAAGGCCGAATTGGTCAGGTAGTCACCGAGAACCGTGTCTGCCAGGTGCTGCCAGGCGGAAGAGTAGGGTTGTAGCAGGCTGGCCACAATGACCAGCACGGGAACGGAAAGCACCGCGGCGGTAGCCACCAGGGCTACGCGCCAATAGCTCCCCGACGCGAGGCGCCGGAATGAGACCTCGCGGGAAACCGCTATTTCCAATTAGCCCGGTCCATCGCCATAACAGAGGCGGCGTTGAGTCGGCCGAGTTCTGCCATGTTCACCTGGTCAGTTTTGAATTCGCCCCAGGCCTGCAATGTTTCGCTGGCAGGAACGCCGGTGCGCACGGGGTATTCGTTGTTGGTGGCGCCATACCATTGCTGGCTGGCTTCGCTGGTCAGGAATTCAATCAGTTTGATGGCATCCTCGACATTGCTGGCCGAGGCAGTAACTCCCGCGCCTGAAATGTTCACATGGGTGCCGCGGTCGTCCTGGTTGGGCCAGAAGATAGCAACGCTTTCAGCTGCTGCGCGCTGCTCCTCGTCGGAGGAGTTCAGCATTCCGCCCAGGTAGTAGCTGTTTGCTACAGCCACATCGCACTGGCCGGCGGCGACCGCCTTGATCTGGTCGCGGTCACCACCCACCGGTGGGCGCGCGAAGTTAGGGACAAAGCCGTCCAGCCAGGCGGCGGTCTTTTCCTCGCCCTGGGTGGAGAGCATGCTGGCAATCAGCGATTGGTTGTAAATGTTCCCGGAAGAGCGAATGCAGATGCGGCCTTTCCATTTCGGGTCGGCCAGGTCTTCGTAGGTGCTCAGTTCTTCGGGCTTAACCCGATCCGGTGCATAGATGATGCCGCGGGCGCGAACGCTCAGGCCGTACCAGTAGCCGTCCGCGCTCCGTAAGTGTGCGGGTATTGTTGTGTTGAGTGTGTCTGAAGACACGGCTTGCAGTACGCCCGCTTCCTGGGCGCGATACAGCCGGCCGGCGTCGGTGGTAATCAATACGTCGGCAGGGGAGTTGCGGCCTTCGCTTTTCAGGCGGGTGAGCAGGGCATCGCCCTTGCCAGTCACCAGGTTGATGGTGACGCCGGTTTCCTCGCTGTAGCGGTCCAGTAGAGGTTTGATCAACGCCTCCTGGCGGGCGCTGTAGATGTTCAGTTCTGCTGCCTGTGACAGGGCGGTGCCAGTTAACAGGCACGTAGCTGCTATAAGACGCAGGGTGTTGCGCCACGTTCGGGTGGTTCTTGGGTGCATGTTGTCGATTTCCAGAGTTGGCGTTGATGAGAACGCTAATTATTCTCATTTAGAATGAGAAAGCAAGCGCAGCGTGGATCAGGCAGCTAATGTAGCGCGTTCGCTGCGCACGCGCTGTTCAATACGTTTGATTAGCGATGAGGTTTTGCCTTCGAAAACACCTGCCATCTCCTCGGGAATCTGGGGGTTATTGGCCTGGCTGTGGCCCCAGCGGAGAATCTCGATGAGCACCGGTAGTAGCGCAAGTCCACGATCAGTCGGCAGGTAAATGGCGGACTTTCGATCAGTCGGGTCAACATGGCGGGAAATCAGGTCCGCTTCCTGCAGCGCACGTAAGCGGCTGGCAAGGATATTGGTTGAGATGCCCTCCGGTGCGTTAATGAATTCGTTATAGCGCCGCATACCGAGTAATAGCATGTTGCGCAGCAGCAACAACGACCAGCGGTCGCCGCAGAGCTTTAAGGCGAAGTCGATCGGGCAGCAGGGTGCTTCAGCGCTGTTATTTTCGGTGTGTGCGGCCTTCATAAAAAAGATTATTCGTTCAAAGCTTGCAAAATGCAAGTGACTGGGTAGGATATAGCTTGCATTTCGCAAGTAATTATCCGGAGAATTTCATGTCTGTTGCTATAACCGCCTTCTATGCGGCCATTCTGGGCGCACTGTTTGTACCGTTCACGCTGTACGTTGGCACGTATCGGGCTAAGAACAAGATCCTGCTACTCGATGGCGGCGATGCTGAGCTGACGCGGCGCATTCGTGCGCACGCCAATTTCACGGAAACGGTGCCACTGGCGTTGATCTTGCTGATCCTGGTGGAACTAAGCGGTGCAAGCCCGACCCTCTTGCACAGTCTTGGTATCGTACTGGTGGTAGCCAGGACCATGCATTACGTCACTATTGCGACTAACCCGGGTGCAACTGCACCCAGGGCGCTGGGGATGGTGGGTACGCTGGGGGTTATTCTGGTGTCTGCGGGCTATTTGTTGTTGAACTGATCTGGTTTTGACTGGCGACCTGCCTGTGCTTGAACAGGTCGCCTGGCTGATCTAGCTAAACCAGAATCCATTGCCAGCCAATCCTTGCTGGCAAACTACCCATCACCCATGACTATGCTGCTTGTCACACGTCCGCAGTAGGATTTAATCGGCCTTATCTCGTATAATCGCTGCTCCTTAAATCCTGACCCTGAATCTGTATGACCGTTCGCACCCGCGTTGCGCCGTCCCCCACGGGTGATCCCCATGTAGGGACTGCCTATATCGCTCTGTTCAACTATTGTTTTGCCCGCGCCCATGGTGGCCAGTTTCTGCTGCGCATTGAAGATACCGACCAGACCCGTAGCACCGCCGAATCTGAACAGGCGATTCTCGACTCCCTGCGCTGGCTCGGACTGGAGTGGGATGAGGGACCCGACGTGGGCGGTGACCACGGCCCTTATCGACAAAGTGAGCGCATGGCCCAATACGGCGCTTACGCACAGCAGCTGGTGGAAGCGGGCAAGGCCTTTGTTTGCTACCGCACTGCTGACGAGCTGAATGAGTTACGTGAAGCGCGCCGCGCGGCGGGTAATAGCACCGCCCTGAAGCCGTCTGACCTGCAACTGCCCGAAGACGAAGTGGCGCGTAGGCGTGAGGCCGGGGAGCCCTACGTAATTCGCATGATAGTGCCGGAAGAAGACGGCAGCTGCGTGGTTAACGATTTACTGCGCGGTGATATCGAACTGGACTGGAGCATGGTGGATGCACAGATCCTGCTGAAATCCGATGGCATGCCCACCTACCATCTGGCTAACGTGGTGGACGATCACCTGATGGGCATTACTCACGTGCTGCGCGGTGAGGAGTGGATTAACTCGGCCCCGAAGCACAAACTGCTCTACGAGTACTTTGGCTGGGATATGCCGGTGCTATGCCACCTGCCGCTGCTGCGTAATCCCGATAAGTCCAAGCTGAGCAAACGCAAGAACCCCACCAGCATTCTGTACTACCAGCGCATGGGCTACCTGCCCGAGGCGCTGCTGAATTACCTGGGGCGTATGGGTTGGTCCATGCCCGATGAGAGCGAGAAGTTTTCCCTGCAAACCATGCAGGAGAATTTCGATATTCAGCGTGTATCACTGGGCGGCCCGATCTTTGACGTGGAGAAACTCAGTTGGCTTAACGGCCTGTGGATTCGCGAAGACCTCAGCGAAGAGCAGTTAGCGAAACGTCTCGTCGATTGGGCCTATAACGAAAGCAACTTGATGAAGGTGCTTCCACACGCACAAAAAAGGTTGGAAACTCTCAGTGACTTTGCACCGCTTGCCAGCTTCCTGGTGTCAGGCACCTTGCCCTTGACCGAGGCAAGCTTCGACGGCTTGAAAGGTGAGCGTGACGATATCGTCAAGGGCCTGCAGTTTGCGCTGTGGCGTATGGAGTCATTACAAGCGTTCAACCGCGATGCCATCTGGGCCGAACTTAAGTCCATAGCTGACGCCACGGGCGTGAAAGTGAAAGATTTTCTGGCACCTATTTTTGTCGCCATCGCGGGCACCAGTGCGTCGTTCTCGGTGGTTGATTCCATGGAGCTTCTCGGACCCGATATGAGCCGTGCGCGCCTGCGCCATGCCATCGCCGTGCTCGGCGGGGTATCCAAGAAAGCCCTGAAGCGCCTGGAAAAAGAATATCAACAGCTACCTGCAGCCCCGGAGGAGCAATCCTGATGGCGGAGAACTTTGCCACCTCTTTACTGGCCACAGCGTTGCGTGGGACCTCGGGCGTAGCTTGCGAACCCGCCGCCGTGCAACCGGAACAGATGTTGCAGCTGTACGACATGGAAAACTGCCCCTACTGCCGATTGGTGCGGGAAGTACTGACGGAACTGAACCTGGATGCGGAAATTTATCCCTGCCCCAAGTCCGGCGAGCGTTACCGCCCTGAGGTGGAAGAGCGGGGCGGCAAAGCGCAATTTCCCTACCTGGTAGATCCGAACACCGGTGTGGAGATGTACGAGTCGCTCGACATCATCACCTACCTGTACGAGACCTACGCCAAACGGCCGCTACCACTGCACTGGCGTTCCGGCCGCCTGCAGCAGGTGGGTTCCATGTTGGCGGGCGCTGCACGCTTTAACCGCGGCATGCAGGCCAAACCCGGGCGCGAGCCGGAGTACCTGCTGGAGCTGTATACCTTTGAGAGCAGTCCCTATGCGCGGCCCGTCAAGGAACTGCTCTGCGAAATGGAGCTTCCCTATATTTTGAGAAGCTGTGGCCGCACCGATATTCAGGACTGGATACTGCCAAAGATCAGAGATGCGCTACAGATAGAGCACAAGAGTCTGCTGCAGAACCGTCGTGAGCTACAGCTTAAAGAGGGCAGGGTGTCGATCCCCTATCTGTACGATCCAAACAATGAAATAGGACTGTTCGAGTCGGATCAGATCCTGGAATACCTGCAAGCGTATTACAGTTAGTAGACTAGCCTGCGAGCTCTAATGGCTCTAGCCATGGTGCCCGCAGCTTAACCCCAACCCAGCTCCCGCATTGCCCAGGGTGCATTCCAGATTTTCACCATGCGGTTAACCTTGCCGTCATCTCCGACGGTCAAGGCATACACATAGTGACTGTGAGTATCGTTACCTGTGGGCGGTACAGGGCCACCCTCGCTATTGTGGGTAGCGTTGAAGGTTGCAAAATACAGCGCCGTGCGTGACTCCTCGTCCCAGCAGGACGCGTGCAAATCGTAACTGCATCCGGCAAGTGGACCCTGGCCAGTCCCCGCCATCCAGTCGCAATAACCGGCGGCTGTCGTAATATCAACTAAAGGCTCACTCTGCGCCTCGAATGCCGCATCCTCCGCGGCAAACTCCTTGCAACCCTCCCAGCCCTTGAGCCCTTCGCAGGCGTGAAAAAATGCAGTAGCGGTTTCAAATGGTGTCATCATGATCTTCTCCTTTTAGGCCAAAGCGTAGTCGACAAAACGCCAGCCGTACAACATGTGCAGCATCGCTTGCTTTGCAGGTTAATGGCGTTTATGCGTACAAGCGGCTCTAGCCTTGACACGACACCGGGGTATCTCTAAAATGCGCCCCTTCCTGTCGATCTTTTTGAATTAAAAATCATTTTTAGATCAATAGGTTACAATCGTTATCTGGAGCTTAGGTTTAGGTCCATTTAGCGTCCAGTTTTCTGGGGCTATAGCTCAGCTGGGAGAGCGCAACACTGGCAGTGATTGAGGTCACGCTGGGGTCGCACACGACTTCGAGCCCGATTAGCTCCATGGAACCGCCAGTTTACTGGGGCTATAGCTCAGCTGGGAGAGCGCAACACTGGCAGTGTTGAGGTCAGCGGTTCGATCCCGCTTAGCTCCACCAAATAAAAACCCCCGCGTCGCAAGGCGCGGGGGTTTTTATTTGGTTTCGCCTAACGGGAGCGAGTTTAACGCTCCCGGTTCACAAGGCACGCAACGCGTGCCGCAGAGCGCCCGAATGGGCGACCCGAAGGGCAAGCGGCGGAGCCGCGCAGTCATCCCGCTGGAAGTTCACGCCTAATTCCATGCCTTCACTTCGATTTTCGGATGATTTTCTTAGCTAGCGATCCTTGAAAATCGGTTGTCTCTTTTCTACGCGTGCCATGATCCCTTCGGCAAAGTTCTCGCTCTTGATCAGCACGTTGAGGGCCTCGTTCTCCAGGTCAAGCGCTATTCCGCCCAAACCCGGAGGGGATTGGCATTTAGATAAGCCAACGGAGGCTGTCTGCGACACTACAAGTGTGTATCTTGGTGAAGCTCTAAGTACCTTCCCCCGTTTGCTCCTCCACCGCCCGCCACGCTGCGTCG
This sequence comes from Halieaceae bacterium, assembly GCA_963669435.1. Lineage (GTDB taxonomy): Bacteria > Pseudomonadota > Gammaproteobacteria > Pseudomonadales > Halieaceae > CALJFL01. The sequence continues at coordinate 4,340,632 of OY770025.1, read as the reverse complement.
AACGCCGCATCCATCAGCGCGATCGCTTCAGAATCGGTATTGGCGATTGAGATGCGCCCGAACTTCGCGCGGCCGATCTCGTGGGGTGCCTGGCCTTTCTCCCACTCGGGATCATCCAGAGCAAGATAGGGGTAGGCGTAACCATGGGGAATACGGTTTACGGTGATCGCGCGAATGTCCCGCTCATGTTTAAAACCGTGTTGCCCCAGCATGGATTGCAGTTGTTCGCGAATCTGCTGCTCGTAAGTGGAAAACGGGGTGCTGTACACACGGTGGCGTCCCATACGTAGCTGGTCGCGCCCGGAACCCTGCTCCTGTCCCTCGGTCATGGGGGAGTTCATCATGAAGACCACCATCGGGTCATCCGGCCCCCGGGGGGGCTCGTAACCGCTGACGCTCATGCCGGGAGCACTACTTACCCATTGAAACGGATCGTGGGGGCATTGAAATATTTGTGCGCCCAGCTTCTCGTAGGCGCGACCATTATCCAGTTGCACGTTGGCGTAGACGAAGGGGGTTTTTACACCGTACTTGAGGCCCTCTTTCTGGGCCTCTGGCATTTCCGGGCAGAGGTGCGGAATCAGCGCATTGTAGCAGGCCATGACACAGTGGTCGGCAGTAACGCGCAATGCCTGGCCTTTTTGCACGTAGTCGACCTCAACATGTTTCCCGTCGATCTCTCGCGCACCCACCACGGTACTGTTCAGGCGAAAGCGGACAGGATGATTGTCGCGATCCAGGGCAGCATAGTTGAATTGCGCAATGGCAACATCCCCTGGGCCGCGCATCTCTGGCGCAACAGCTGGAATCAGTTTCTGCACGATAAGTCGGGCCACGGAAGCATTCCCATCCGGGAACATCTCTACGTTCAGCAGGCTGTCGATAAATGCGCCGGCGATAGAAGCGGTGGTGCGGCTTAGCCAGCCCAGGGATTTTATGCCGGGGCCGCCCTGGGTGATACCCTCAAGTACACTGAGGTTCCAGCCCGACATGCCTGTCAGGTGTACCAGCATCGAATTCATTATCGGTAGCGATGTTTCCTCGAGCCCGACGCGCTCAAGAAGAAACCGGTTGTAACTGACCGAGTTGATGTAGTCCCAGGTCTCACTTAAAGACAGATCGTCTAGAAAGTCTCGCTTGCCACCGAAGAAGTCGATGAATTTATCCTGCTCGCTGCTGGCGATGGGCAGGGTGCGAACATAATCTTCGTAGCCCTGGCCTCCAAACACCACACTAATCCAGCTTCCGGCCAGAGAGGTATGACCGTCGGGCCCCGGGAACGAGACGCCGTTGGGTGCATCCATATCGCCTGCCAGAAACTGGTCAGATGGTGTGTTCGCGTCCATGCTGGTAACGAAATCGTCGTCGATGCCAATGGCGTGCATCAGGCTGGAGGCCGGTTTGCTGTAGCCAGCGGGGTTCTCCACGTTCTGGGCACCACCCAGGCTCAACATCATTCTGCCGCCCTGGTGGAATTCATTGCGCTTGGCGTGGCCGCCGAAGTCATCATGATTGTCGAGCACCAGGATTTTTGCCTCTGGTCCCATTCTGCTCTGGTAGAACCAGGCAGCGGCCAGCCCGCTCATGCCAGCGCCGACAACAATCAGGTTGTAGTGCTCGTTCAGTGCCTGGTACTGGGCGGGTTTTTCCCCGCGCCAGGCTAGGGCGTGGACGACTTCGAATGATCCTTCGTGACTGCCCCGCATGCCGGTGAGGGTAGGGGGGTAATAGCTGGCTGGGTCCGGAGGGCTGAACGTCGTGGGAGCACCGATTGATACTTTCATGGAAGGGTCGGTGTTGCTGCCACATCCATAGAGCAGTAAGCCACTAGTACCGATGGTAACACCGTTTAAAAAATCCCGCCGTTTGATATGTCTAGCCATTTCTGTCTCCGAATACTGTAGTTGATAGCGTTACCGGAGAAGCGTTATTCTTTTTCCGCAATATCGCTGTAGTGCAGGCTAATGATCTTCCATTTGCCATCTATCTTTTGCCACACGTCAGTCTCGAATGCTCTTGAGGTAGAGGTTGTTCCATCGGGCGAGCGCGTTCGGTTGTCGATGAAGGATGTTGCTATGGCGACATTGCCGCCGGGCAGCACTCGCACCTGAAGATCCGACATTTCGTTCAGTTCAACACCGCCCCCCGAGGCCATTAATTCGGTCCACATTTTGTGGTAAGCCGCCATATCCACTCTGGCGTCGCTAACAAATACGGTCGCATCGTCCGCGTACAAACTGAAGTATTTTTCGACATCGTTAGTGGCATAAGCACGGTCAAACGCTTTGATAGCAGCGTGTAGATCGGCGTTTTCAGCCACTGCAGAAAACGACATTAATACAATGATAAGGCTGCCTAATATTTTTTTCATTTTTCGACTCGCTTCTCTATTTTGGTAGTTTCACATTTTTAGTTTGTTCTTCCACCGCGCGCCAGGCGGCATCGATCGCAGCATCCAGATAGGCGTAAGCTTCGGAATCTGAGTTCGCAATGGAAATCCGTCCGAACTGTGCTCGCCCAATTTCGTGGGGCGCTTGTCCCTCCGGCCATTTCGGGTCATCCAGTGCCATGTATTCGTAGGCGTAGCCGTGAGACCAGCGATTGACAGTAATTGCTTTAATGTCGTTCTCATGATTAAAGCCGTGCTCACCGAGCACACCCTGAAGTTGATCCCGGATCTCTTGCTCATAGGTGTCAAAGGCCGTCGCGTACATTTTGTGGCGCGCCATGCGGCACAAGTCGCGACTGGTCTCTGTACCTGCTGGAGTAACGGTTGGGATTCCGAGCATAAAGACCACCATGGGGTCATCTGGCCCGCGCGGCGGCTGGTGGCCCCCTGTTGTGGTGGGTGGCGCGACGGTCATCACGACATAGGGGTCGTGGGGGCAGCTTACCGAACCCGCGCCCAGTTTCGACCATGCGTCACCGTTCTTCAACACAACATTGGCCCATACCAAAGGAACTTTAACGCCATAGCGCAGCGCTTCTTTTTGACTTTCAGGTAATTGTGGGCACAGATAGGGGATTGCGCCGTTGTAGCAAGCCAGTACACAGTGATCGCCTGTGACGCTCACTGCGTTACCGTCTTGGACGTAATCCACCGTGACACGATTGTTCTTAGTCTCGCGCGCAGCAACTACCGTGCTGTTCAGCCGCAGTCGGACGCGGTGGACTTCCCTGTCTAGCGCACCATAGTCGAAACGGCTTGTAGCGATATCGCTGAACCCATTGCTATCGGGGGTCACGCTCGGGATCAGTTTGTGTACCAAAAGCCTTGCCACTGAAGCATTTCCATCCGGAAAGTACAGCGACGAGGGATCAGGCGATGTAACACCTGCGACAATCTGGTCTGCCAATTCGCTGAGCCAACTCATCCCCTGTATACCGGGGCAACCCAGGTAAAACGCCTCCATAACGCTCACTCTCTGACCGGCGGGCCCGTAAATCAGTTTGGCAACCGGATAGAAAATAGAAATAGTCTCTTCTGCCAGGCCAACCTTTTCGCTAAGAAATTGGCTGTAACTGACCGACTCGACGTAGGTCTGCTTTTCGCTCAGTGGTAAATTTTTGAGGTAGTCGACCTTGCCGCTGAATAACTCGATCAACTTGTCCTGTTCTGTTTCGTCCAGGGGCAGGGCTCTGACGGCTGATTGGTAATCGCCAATACCGAGCATGAACTTACTCCACGCGCCCAGTACAGACACATGGCCCTCGGCACCGGGAAACGCCAGCGCACTGTCGGTATCCGAACTCAATATACCGAACTCATCTATGTTGTTTTTCAGGGCTTCCAGGTCAATGCCCAAGTCATCTAGAACGCCCTTAGCCATTTCACTGTAGTCACCCGGATTATCCAGATTCACCGAGCCGCCCACGCCCAACAACATGCGTCCATCTTCGTGAAATTCGTTGCGCTTGGCGTGTCCACCGAAGTCGTCATGGTTATCGAGGATCAGAATTTTTGCATCGGACCCCATGCGCTGCTGGTAGAACCTGGCAGCTGAAAGACCACTGACGCCCGCGCCTACAATCACCAGGTCGTAGTGCTGGTCCAGTTTGCGGTGCTTCGGAGGTTTAACCCCGCGCCAGGCGAGGGCGTGAGATACCTCGAAAGAGCCGGGGTGGTTGCCTCTCATCCCCGTGAGTGTTGGCGGGTAATAGACGGACGACGCGTCTGGTACAGCTTGCGCAAACAGTTCATAGGGCGCTAGCAAGGTTGCGCCGGTGCTCATGGCCACACCGTTCATAAAATCCCGTCGGTCAATCTGTATCGCCATGGCTGTCTTCCAATACTTTACATGTCAGACGACATGCTCTAGCATGTCATTCGACATGTCAATAATGAGTTTACGGACTATGGGGATGTTGTCAGCAATCGGTTGCTTGAATTTCGGCAACAATGGTCCCGTAAATGAGTGAGTTTATCGATGGAGAGAACCATGAAATCAACAAGGTTTGCCAAATCCTTATTAGCACTGGCAGTTGCGGGGGCGCCAATGGCGTTGTCAGCCAACGAAGAAACCTCCTCTTTTCTGGAAGAAGTTATTGTTACGGCCCAGAAACGGACAGAATCGTTGCAGGAGGTCCCCATCGCCCTGTCGGCTTTTAGCGGTAACTTTATCAAAGAAGCGAATCTAACCGACATAAAAAAGCTGATCGCTTATACCCCGGGCGTGGCAGGTCTGTCTACCGACAGCTTTCTCGACTCAACGTCAGTACGCGGGATTTCCACCAATTCCTTCGGTATTGGCGGTGATAGCTCAATCGGTATCTATAAAGATGGTGTTTACTATGGCCGTAACGGCGCTGCGGTGACCAGCTTTTTCGATATTGAGCGCGTGGAGATATTGAAAGGTCCACAGGGTCTGCTGTTTGGCCGTAATGCCGCTTCAGGCGCCATTCACACCATTACGGAGAAACCTAAACTCGAGGAAGTTGAAGGCTATGTTCGCCTGGGTGTAGGTGAGTATGATCGTTTACAGGGAGAATTCGCCTATAACCAGCCTTTGGGTGACACCTGGGCGATGCGTATTTCTGGTCTTCATTCCGAAGAGGATGGTTTTGTTGAGAACCTCTTTAATGGCGATGACCTGGGTGGCCACGACCGCGATGCGCTGCGCTTTTCGATCAGAAAAGAAGCTGATTGGGGTGACGTCACGCTAACGGCAGAGCACGAAGACCGCAAGCAGTACGGGAGTATTTATATTGGTCGGGATGCCAATGGCAATGTCATTACGGGTGATGATCGCAAGGCAAACGTCGACTTTCAGGGCAGGGATGACGCGGAAGTTACGGGTGTTACCTTAACGGCCAATATCGATCTCAATGACAAGATGTCACTGACCTCCATTACCGGTTACAACAAACATGATTGGACCTATCAAGAAGACTTTGACGGCACGCCAAGTGATGCGATTGGATACTTTCAAGAACAAGAAGGGGACTACTATAGTCAAGAATTGCGCCTCAATGTCGAGTCCAGTGAAGACTTGACTTGGTATGTTGGTGCGAGTGCCTATAAAGAAGATGTAACAGCCGATTTGGGCAGCTATACCGGGGACATGACCCCGTATTGGACGGCTTATTTCACCAATTACTTTGATAATCCGTATTTTGGTGCTTATTACGGAGCTTATTACGGTGCTCTAAGTTCCGATGTACTCGAGACGAATTCGACAAAAGGTGAATATTCCGGTTGGGCTGTCTACGCCGATATGACCTATCAACTGACAGAGAAGTTGGATGTCAGCGTGGGCGCGCGCTACACCTATGATGAAAAGGAGACTGATACCGATATTCAAGGAGGAGGGATTGTCTGGCCTGTAGTAACGCCCACCCCGGTAGAGTCCAAGACGGATTGGGATGACGTGTCACCACGTATCAACCTACGTTATTTTGTGGACGAGGATACGATGTTGTTTGGCTCTGTGACATCGGGTTATAAAGCAGGTGGCTTTGGTACCGACAATGTGACCTCTTTCACCGCGACAGCGAACCCCCTCATTGCGGTAGCCCTGCCAGATGCAGAGCTTGATGATTTCGATCCAGAAACTATTCTCTCTTATGAAATTGGTGCCAAAGGCGACCTCGCTGGCGGTAGAGTAAAATATGGGGTAAGTGCCTATTATTACAACTACGAGGATTTACAGACCGTAATTATCGAGGTCGGCACAGCGCTTGTTGAGAATATAGGCGAGGTCGATGGTATGGGTGTGGAGCTGGATCTGCGCGCAGCCATTAATGACAATTGGGATGTATTCTTTGGGGCTGCCTGGAGTGAAACTGATATCAGTGATATTCCTTTGGAGGTGTGCGCGGAGCCTGATGGAAGCGACTGTGACGGTAACCGTCTTGCCTTCAATCCGGAATGGATGTTTTCTGGTGGTATCAATGCGCACTATCCCTTCAATAGCGGTGAAGTGTTTGCCGAACTGGATTTTTCTTGGCAGGATGAGTTCTACAGTGCCCTTGAAAATATAGATGGTGATGCTATCGATAGTGCAGGCTTTGTTAACCTGCGGGCTGGCTGGAACAGTGAGCAGAACTGGCAAGTGATGGTCTATGTTGAGAACGTCTTTGATGAGGAATCCGTTGCCGCACGTGACAGTGGGTTTTTTGGCCACGACATTGCTCCTACGCAGCCACGCATTGCTGGTGTGAATATTAGCTATACCTTTTAGGGGGAAGCAGTTGATCTTCTCGTCTACGCTCTCTTTGGGAGGCGATTTATCGCCTCCTTTTTTTCGCCCGCCTTAACATGCGCTGGCGCATTGGAGGCACAGGGCATCGCTAACAAAATTACCAGCACGTGAATGCCTTAATTGATTCTCGAGGTGGCGCCGGGAAATACCATGCAGTATCACTTTCGATAATTTAAAATGACAACCGAAGCACTAAGCGATGTGGCGGTATCTGAAGCGCCTCCCAACAACAAGCGAACATCTCGTCAGTTTAATCCTTGGGTACTGTACTCATCCGCTATAGGGTCTCTGCTAATTCTAACGGCCTATACATTAATAGCTTTCTGGGAAACACCGGTAGATGCCTTACGCTTGCACGCTCGTTACACTGCTCGCGCCTCCTTTATTTTGTTTTTGCTACCGTTTACTGCCCGCCCGTTGGCTCAGCTTATAAATATACCTGCAACACAATGGCTGGTACGCAACCGACGGACCCTGGGGTTAACCTTTGCTATATGCATGGCTGCTCACTTTGTTACCACCATGATTTTACTGGCCATCGAAGAAGAAGCTTCCGATATTGTAACCATAACCCTAGGACCCATTGTCTATATTGCTATCGCCCTTATGGCTCTCACTTCCTTTGAAAAATACAAACGAAAAATAGGACGCCACTGGCGGTTGTTGCACAGCACAGGCAATTACCTGATTTTATCGCTAATGATTTTTTCTTATGCTTACACCTTTTTCATTGATATTGATGCTGCGACACTGGAAGAATTGGGTGTGTCTGCCACCTCAAGCATACTTTACAACATCTTTTTATTCGTTATTGTCATAACTATCCTGATCCGAGTTGCCGCACGGTTGAAAACTAATGACTCATTCTTAATGAACCCATCTAAAGAATCGATGTTCTGGAAAAAGCGATAGACAGGCACATTGACTATGACAACTAAAAGCAACCGTCAAGCTCAAGCAACCGTCAGGGATGTCATCGCGCGGGGCTTTCGGGCACTGTCGCAAGGCAATCTGGGCGAGGCTCGCGGTTGCTGTATGGCCATACTCAAACAGCAGCCAAATAATGAGCAGACACACTTTCTGGTCGGCCTGATTGGGCTGGCAAGTAACGATCGTGAAAAGGCCGCCCTGGCGTTTAATTCCGTTACCAGCCTCAACCCCGGCCATGTAGCGGCATGGGCACACCTTGCAAAGTTACAGGCGCAAAGTGGGCAAATTAACCGCGCCGACCACGCCCTGGCCATGGCCGTAAAGCATGAAAATGGCGATATATCGGAGGTGCATGATGTTATAGCCTCAACCTATTCCCTGCTGGGGGAACACGAAACGGCAAATCATTGGTTTAAAAAGGCTGCTGCCAAAGCCCCCGATAACTTGTCCATCAGTGTCAATCTTGCCAACAGCCAGATATACCTTGGTAAAACGGACGCGGCAAAAGCTCAACTGGCTAACGTGTTGGAACTTGCGCCCAACAATGGTCAGGCTCATTGGTTGCTGTCGGGTCTGGCTAAAGCGGATAACACCCACCATATAGCGCAAATTGAAAACATTTTGACCAACAACTCAATACCAACCCACGCCGAAGCCTTTTTATGCTATGGCGCAGGCAAAGAGTGCGAAGATCTGGAGGATTGGGGTCAGGCCTTCCGCTATTTTGAGCGCGGTGCCAAGGCGCGGCGCAAGCATGTCAGCTTTGACAATGCCCAGGAAGAAGAGACGTTTAATGCGCTGAAGAATACCTATACCCAGCAGTGGCTGGCGACAAAATCTGCATATTGTGATACCAGCGCCCCCATCTTTATTGTCGGCCAGCCTCGCACGGGAACTACTCTGGTGGAGCGTATCATCACGTCCCACTCGCAGGTACATTCGGCGGGGGAGTTGATGCACTTTGGTAATGCGGTGCGCCGGCAAAGTGACTATGAGGGCGGGGAGCGATTCTCGGCGTCGTTGTTTGAGTCTGCTGCAAGCCTGGATGGTAAAAAACTGGGCTCAGACTATATGGCGAGCACCAGTAAGCTACGGGGAACCACCCCACATTTCGTCGACAAGCTTCCCTATAACTATCAGTTTTTGCCGCTTATTCTGGCCGCGTTGCCCAATGCCAAGGTCATCCACCTGGTACGCGACCCAATGGATGTTTGTTTTTCGGTCTATAAGCAGTTATTTGCTGATGCGTATCCACACTCTTACGACCTTGAAGAAATGGCCAGGCATTTTGTGCGCTACTATCGCCTGATGGAAGTTTGGCGAGAGCGCTTCCCCGGGCGTTTTCTTGACGTACGCTATGAAGAGGTGGCGGCTGATGTGGCAACCGAAGGTCGGCGTATTATTGATTACTTACAATTGCCCTGGGAAGATGCCTGTGCCAATTTTCACCAGCAGGAAACGGCGGTTACCACTGCCAGTGCCGTGCAGGTAAGGCAGCCCGCGCATACACGTTCTGTGGGGCGCTGGCGCCGTTACGAGACACAATTGCAGCCGGTGCGGGATATACTGATGGAGGAAAATATCATCAACGCAGCTGCTATTTGAGATCGCAACCGAAACATTGTTCGAAAAGTCACCGCGCGTAACGCGTGCTGCTATAGTGGTTTTCATATACTTTACAGGTTAAATTTTTGGGTAATTCTATGGCGGGCGAACGCAAGCAGGAGATCTTACAGGCGGCAATCGAAATTATAGCGGACGAAGGCTACGGCAGCCTGAGTATGCGTGCCCTGGCGCGCGCCAGCGGAATGAAGCTGGGTGCACTGCAATATCACTTCCGTACCTGGGAAGACCTGCTTAGGGCGCTGGTGAGCCACATCGAGCAAGAGATTCTTAAGGGGTTCGAGGCGCGCAAGCTAAATGATGGCTCGGCGAGTGTTAGGGAAATCGCGTCGTTCATGCTCGACGAAACCGCAGCCACCGCAGACGCGTGGCTGGGTGACAGGCTCTGGCCGCAGCTGTGGGCCATGGAGCAGGTGGAGCCACTGGTATCTGACCTGCTTGAGGAAGTCTACGCTGAATATCTTGCATTCTTGGAGACGGCAATGGAAGCAGCGGGAGTGGAGTCACCCCGAGCGGAGGCACTTTGCCTGATGTCATTGCTGGAGGGTGAATCAATTTTCACCGGTCGCGGTAGGCGCTGGGAGGGCGATAGAGAAGCCGTGCGCGAAGCTATCCTGAAATTGATCAGTGACAGGTACTGATCAGCGCTAAACACTGAAATTCATCTAGGGGTCAGGCATCGCGTTCACCGTGTCATGGTCTCACCGAATACTTTACATGTCGCATGACATGTTTTAGCATGTCTCTTGACATGCCCAAGTCTGGATAGCTCCGTACAGAGCGATCGTAAATAAGTAATTCATACAAACGGCAATCGAACTTATTGCAGCCGGAGGCTAAGGGAGTTCGCGTATGCGGGTCTCGGGGCGCGCCAGAGGTATGCGCCGTGCAGTTGTGCGTGGAAAAATCTGTAGGCCACTAATGAAGGAAATGGAGAAAAATTTTGAGCAAGGCACGATCACTTGATTATCCAATAAATCGTTTTGGTTTCTGGTCCGTCATCGTTGTGGTTGTGACGGCCGTTGTCGCCATATTTTTGCCTCTGGATGTCCCGGGTGGTTACAACGCAGAGTATGTAGATCGTGTGGCCTGGCTCAGTGCTAATAGAGGGACCTTCATCGCCGCTTGGGTAAACCAGATAGCGGCAATGTTCAGCCTGTCTGCCGCCTTGGCTTGCGGTGCCTGGGTAGTGGCACGAAAAAAACCGCTTCATGCAATACTCGCGGCGCTGTTCGTTGCGATGGCTACGATGGCATTTATCATCCCAAAATTTATAGCAGTATGGACCATACCCCAACTAGCGGATGCGATTACAACCGGAGCGGTGGGTGCGGAGTTGGCTGATCCACTGCTGCGCCTGCTGAACGTTTCCATTCCGTTTTCGCTCTACACATCTTTTGATTATCTGGGTTTTTGGTTGTACTCGGTCTTTGCTCTGCTGGCGGCGGGTTCATTGTACGGTGACGCCGTGAGCGAGAAAATAGCAGCCGTTACTCTGGGGGTGTTCGGTGTTGTTTACCAGATATTGATGGTCGCTTTGTTCCTCGGTGCCATAGCATCGGTGGATATTGAAGCTTATTTCATTGGCGTTTCCATGCTGCTCGTTTTCCATTTGGTCGCCATGGCATTCGTTTTTAGAAGAGCGATGTCTAACGCGTTGTGATAGGCATCACGCCCAATTACATGCCGATAGCCACTAAGAAAAGGAAATATCCTGATGAAAAAACTACTGTTGCTTGTTTGTCTACTCGCGAGTGTCATCGCTATTTCTGCCAAGGCTGAAATCAGCGTGTTGGGTCTCGACGCAGGTGAACTGCGGACGATGGAACTGGAGAGCATTCCGCCCTGGCCCGATGAATTAGTGTTGAGTGGAACCAATAAGCACTGGCAGAAAATCCTGCATATGGGCGAGTTTGTCGTGGTGTTGTACGAGTCGGAAGCTGCGGTGATTGATGTCAGTTACCCTTTTCCTTATGACGAGTATGTGCTGGTAATTGAAGGGGAGGTGATCTTGACCTCGACCTCAGGGGAGCGTCAAAGCTATGGTGTGGGTGAGAGTTTTGTTGTGCCCAAAGGCTGGACCGGCACTTGGGATATGCCAGTCAAGTACCGCGAAAAGATCGTCGTGGAAAGAAAAGCCTGGGACGAATCCGAGGGGTAAGCTGACGTGATATCCAGTATCACTCGGCGGGATTTTCTCAACGGCGTGGCACGGCGAGAGTCAGATAGTGACCGGGACATCGGTGCCCTCACGATAAATCGCTGGTCCCATGGCTACGCCTATGAGTATTTGGAATTGTATGACCCCGTGTGGAAAAAGGGTGAAGCACCCCACGAGCTGGGCCGCCAGGCTATCGGTCGTATCAGCATTGCCAATTCAGACTCCGAGGCCCATGCCTACCTACAAGCGGCTATCGATGCAGCGGTGAGAGTGGTGGCGTGAACCTGCTCTGGCACTCGTTGCTGAATAGTTGGCCCCTGTTTTATCTTGTTGCTGGGCTTACCTTTGTCGCCATCTGTGTGGGCCTGGTGGTCATTGGTGTTTCTACCCCCGAAGCTACGGTAAGCATGATTCGTCTGTCGGTACAGTTGGCCTCGCCGTGGATATTCCTTGCTTGCGTTGCCAGGCCGCTGGTGCAGCTCTATCCAGGCAGTTTCTCCAAGTGGCTGTTGCGCAATCGCCGCTACACGGGGCTCTCATTTGCTGCAGGATTTGCCTGGCAGGCTGTTTTTATAGCGGTGCTTCTCGCTCTGTACCCGGACTATTACTGGCAGGTTCTTCACGATACCGCTGATCTTGTACTACGCATGCTGAGTTACCTGCTTCTGTTGGCCCTGACGATCACCTCGTTTTATCCGGTACGTCGGGCCATGCGGCCCCGTACCTGGCGGGTGCTGCACCTGGTTGGAATCTGGTATTTCTGGGCGGCCATATGGGTGTCTTATGCCGAGGGGCTGTTGAGTGGTGACACCCGGATAATCGCCATCGTCTACGTGATAGCAGGCTTGATTGTGCTCACGGTCCGTCTTGCAGCCTATCTGAAGAACCGGTCGATACCAGAGATGAAGCGCGCTTAGGTTGCGGCGGTCGGCTATCTGCGCAGTTTCTCGCACAGCTAACAAAAAGATTCACGTGATCTTGTTCATGGGAAAGTAAGGAGTTCGGAGATGCTGGATTCAATTGGGGCTATACCCGTAGGGGCGGCACAGAATTATGGCGACCGGACTGCGCTGGTATGCCCCGATCGAAGTCTGAGCTTTGCCCAACTGGATGCGCTGACCAATCGCTGTGCCAATGCCCTGGTCGGGTTAGGTGTCAAGCCCGGCGATCGAGTCACGCTCTATTCCGGCAACTGCTGGGAGTGGGTGGTGAGTTACTACGGGGCGCTCAAGACCGGTGCCGTGATCAACCCGATCAATGTCATGTTGACGCCCGGCGAGGTGGAGTTCGTAGCCAACGACTGTGGTGCGACGATTGTCATCGCTTCACATGAAAAGGCGCTTTCCATTCAGGGAGTGAAGGAAAAATCTGAAGTCAGGGAGCTGATTTCGTTCGGTGATGAGGCGCTTCCTGAAGGGGTCTTGTCCTTTAACGATCTGCTTGCAGCCAGCGACGAAAAATTCGAGATCGTCGATGTCGACGTCGATACTCTGTCAACTATCGGCTATACCTCCGGCACCACTGGTCACCCCAAAGGCGCTTGCCTGTCTCACCGCAATATACTGCTCAACGTGGCCATGACGGCCCTGATGCACCAGCGCAGCGATCGGGATACGGTGGTCACGGCACTGCCTTGCCCGCACGTATACGGCAACGTGGTAATGAGTGGCGCCATTCAGAACGGCATGACGTTCGTACTGCACCCCGCCTTCGAGGAGGCGACCATCCTGCAGAGTATCCAGGATCACAAGGCAACCATGTTCGAGGGTGTGCCCACCATGTATATGTTCATGCTCAATCACCCGGAGTTGGACAGCTACGACCTGTCCTCCCTGCGCTGCTGTACCGTCGGCGGACAGACCATGCCGAAACCCAAGATGGAAGAGGTGGAACAGCGCTTTGGCTGCCCCTTGATCGAGCTGTGGGGTATGACCGAGTTGGGCGGCCTGGGAACCACTTTCGCCTCTAATGGACCCGTCAAACACGGCTCCATTGGCGTGGCGCTGCCCTACATCGAAGCGCGAATAGCGGACACAGGGGATGCTAGAAAAACACTGCCTGCAGGCGAAGTGGGCGAGCTGATGATCAAAGGCGGTATCGTCATGCAGGGTTACTACGGTAACGAGCAGGCCACTCGCGACACCATTGAAGCCGATGGCTGGTTGCATACGGGTGATGTCGCGTCCATGGACGAGGACGGTTGTGTGTTCATCGTCGATCGCAAGAAGGACATGATTCTTACCGCCGGTTTCAATGTCTATCCCGCTGAGATTGAAAGAGTCGTCGCGGGTCACCCGGACGTCGCTTTGGTGGCGGTGGGCAGTATTCCCGATGAAGACAAGGGCGAGCTGGCTAAAGCCTATATCGTACCCAAAACGGGGACAGACCCCGATTCCGACGACATAATCCGTTACTGTCGCGAGCACCTGGCCGCCTACAAGGTGCCCCGTGCCGTGCAGTTCGTTGATGACTTACCTAAAACCAGTACCGGCAAAGTGATGCGCCGAGAACTGAAGACACTGGATTAATACGCAAAATTAGCGAGGCTGAGATGAAAGTAGATACAGATTTTGTAATGAGCATCAATGGCGAGGCTGTCACCACTGAACATACCCTGCCAGTCTATAACCCCGCCACCCGGTCTGCTTTTGCCCAGGTGCCGGATGCCTCGAAAGGGCAGTTGGATGCCACGGTTGCCGCTGCTCGACAGGCCTTCGCCGGTTGGAGTCAGACGCCAGTTGAGCAGAGAAAGGCCGCGCTGGAACGCTTCGCTGATTTGCTGGAGGAGAACGCCGAGGAGTTGATGGCACTGTTGACCGCGGAGCAGGGTAAACCCAGAGCCGGCGCCGAATGGGAAGTGTTTGGATCCGCTATCTGGTTACGGGCGATTGCGACCCAGCGGCTGCCCGATGAGCAGGTAGAGGAAACTGACGAGCGCAGGGTTGTTACACGCTTTACACCCGTGGGCGTGGTAGGCGCCATAGTGCCCTGGAATTTCCCGATCCTTTTGGCGATCTGGAAGATAGCACCGGCGTTGATGGCGGGTTGCACGGTCGTGCTCAAGCCCTCTCCTTATACGCCACTGTGTGATCTCAAAATGGTCGAGCTGGCGCAGCAGGCTTTTCCTCCCGGCGTGCTCAATGCAATCAGCGGTGGCGACGACCTCGGTAAGTGGATGACCAGCCACCCGGATATCAACAAGATTGCCTTTACAGGTTCTACCGAAACCGGTCGCCATGTGATGCGCTCTGCCGCGGACACCATCAAGCGGGTAACACTGGAACTGGGCGGCAACGATCCTGCTATTGTGCTGCCCGACGTGGATGCCAAGGCCATTGCCCCCGAACTCTTCTGGGCGGCCTTTCAGAACAACGCCCAGTTCTGCAACGCCACGAAACGTCTGTACATTCACGAGGATGTTTATGACGAGGTGCGTGATGCGTTGGTGGAGTTTATTGAATCAAACATCAAGGTGGGCGATGGCACTGAGGCGGATACTGACCTAGGTCCTATCCAGAATTCAATGCAGTACGGCAAAGTCCAGGACTATTTTGCTGACTGCCACAGCAATGGTTACCAGTTCGCCATCGGCGGTGACATCGACGAGAACGCGGCGGGTTGGTTTGTACCGGTCACCCTCATCGACAACCCTCCGGAGGACTCTCGCATCGTTCGCGAGGAACCCTTCGGACCGATCCTGCCACTTCTCAAGTGGTCAGATGAGGCCGACGTGATTGCCCGCGCCAACGATACCATCTACGGCCTTGGCGCCTCGGTATGGGGTAAGGACCTGGAGGCGGTAGAGCGCATTGGCAGCCAGTTGGAGGCCGGGACCGTATGGCTCAACGAGGTTCACCAGTACTCCCCATTCCAGGCGTTTGGCGGACACAAGCAATCTGGCCTCGGCTGTGAGAACTCCCTGCACGGGCTGATGGAATACACCAACTGGCAGACCATCACGCTGAATAAAAACGTATGAGCCGATTGATTCCCCAGAGGACAATATGGGCTATTGGTACCTGACAATCGCAATAATTACTGAAGTGCTGGCAACAAGTGCGCTAAAAGAGTCACAAGGTTTTTCCAGGCTGTTGCCCAGTCTGGTGGTAGTGGCGGGATATGGCGCGTCTTTCTACTTTCTCTCGCTTGTCCTCCAAACGATTCCCATAGGAGTCGCCTATGCACTATGGGCTGGCCTTGGTATCGTGCTGATAACCATCGTGGGCGTAGTGATGTTGGGCCAGAAAATGGATTTACCGGCCATTTTGGGTATCGCCCTGATTATCTGTGGCGTTGTTGTCCTGCGAGCATTTTCCAGCATAGAAGCTTAAGGGCGCTAGCCGACGCGCTGGCGAGACTCGATACAGGGCAACGCCCAGATAACTCCACCATGGCGTAGCCCCGGTGGTCTGTTTTTGTCAGCCCGGATTACATGGCCGCGATAACTGTCAGGCCGATAGCGGCGAGCAGAGCGGCTATGATTGCATAGGGGATCTGGGTGAGTGCATGCTCCATGACTCCGCAACCGCTGCCCTGGGCAGCCAAAACAGTAGCGTCAGAATAGAAGCAGGCGTGGCTACCAAAGGCGCTGGCTGAGATCAGGGCGCCGATAGCCAGTTGCGGGCTGACCCCCACGCTGTCTGCCAGCGGCAGCACGATGGGGATGGCAATGGCGAATACACCCCAGCTGGAGCCGGTGGCAAAGGCGATGAGCGCCATGGTCACAAATACCACCAGGGGCAGTAACGTGGGTGTCATGTAGGGTGTCACGTTTTCGATAACGAACTGGGCAAGGCCCAGTTGGTCGTTGACCTCCTTGAACATGAATGCGACGACCACGATGGTCAGGGCAGGTACCATGATTTTGATGCCCTCCAGTACGGCGTCAAACATCTCAGTCCAGGCCAAGAGCCGTTGAGCCCCGTACAATATGATGGTGACGACAAGTGCCATCAGCACGCCGATTTGCACGTCCAGGTCGTACCAGAGGCTGAACCCGATCAGGGCAAATAGTGGAAGCATGAAATGATAGATGCGGACCCGCCCGGAGTTATCACTCGCTGCCAACTCGAATTCATCGTCATGTGAGGCGTTACCGTTCTCCGCTGCCCGGGCCTGGGCGATTTTCATCATGCCCAAAGGTGGTATGCGACCGATGGCAACCAGTGGCACCATCAGGCCCGCTATCCAGGCGTAGAGCATGTAGGGAATGGAACTGATGTAAAGAGCCATGCCTTCGCCCGGCTCTGCCACGTCGGAGACTTCCAGCACCCCGGCGAAAAACACGGCCCAGGTGGAGACAGGTACCAGGACGCAGATCGGCGCCGCGGTGGAATCCACAACGTAGGCCAGCATTTCTCGTGATACCCGAAACTTGTCGGTCACCTTGCGCATTGCTGAGCCCACCGCGAGGGCATTGAGGTAATCGTCAATGAAGATCACCAGGCCGAGGCACCAGGTGTACAGGAGCGAACTGCGGGCATCCTTTGCCCTTGAAGCCAGGGCGTGACTGAAAGCGTCTGCGGCACCCACTCGCATCATTAGGGCAATCAGGCTGCCCATCAGTCCACAGACGATAATCACCCAGGCGATGGTCTCATCCATCATCACCGCCAATAGGATGGAGGAAAAATTGACAACTGCAGAGCCGGGGCCAAGCAGTAACAGACCGGCAAATACGCCTGCCAGAAGCGACTCTATCGGTCGGCGGCTGAGTACTGCAGTTACGATAGCTACCGCAGCAGGTATCAGTGAAAGCCAGCTCGATTCAGGTGTCATTGCTAGTGATCCATTTAGTTTGAAGTCTCGGACAAAAGCCCCCGGTTTACAGGTCTAGCAACGTAGGTCGCAGGTAGCCCGAACAGGCGAGCGGATGATTTTCTTAGCTAGCGATCCTTGAAAATCGGTTGTCTCTTTTCTACGCGTGCCATGATCCCTTCGGCAAAGTTCTCGCTCTTTATCAGCACGTTGAGTGCCTCGTTCTCCAGGTCAAGCGCTCTTGTGATGGCATCTACTTGTTGCTCGTGCACTATCCGTTTCATTGCGCGAATGGCAGAGCCGGCCCCTCGGGGCGGTATGAGCTGCAGTGCCTTTTCCCGTGTGTAGGCCAGTAGTTCTTCGTGGGGTACCACGGCGTTAGCAAGGCCCAGATCCAGAAGCTGTTGCGCCTCGAGTTTTTCCGGGTAGAAAAACAGTTCCTTGGCTTTGCGCATGCCGAGCAATTGTGGCAGCAGAAAGGTTGAGCCCAGTTCTGCGGTCAGGCCGAGACTGGCAAAGGGCAGTCGGCCCCAGGCGTGTTCAGACAGGTAGACCTGGTCGGCTACCGCCAGGGGCAGAGTGAGTCCCCCACCGATAGCCAGGCCATTGATTGCCGCCAGCACGGGTTTATCACAGCGAAAGAACTTCAGTACCGGGGCCTTCATCGCGATATCGGTGAAGTCGATCTGCGCCATAATCTCCGGTGGGACATTGTCGTAGGCACTTGGTACAAAATAGCCGCCGCTACTAAAAGCCTGTCTGTCTGGTCCACTGTCTGGGTCCGGGGCACCTGTGAGAATCATGGCCAGCGCATTGTCATCCTCCTGGAAGTGTTGTGCAGCGTAACGCAGTTCAAGGGCGGTAAGTCCACTGAGGGCATTCTTGCGCTTCGGGGTATTCAAAGTAAGCGTGACAATACCGTCGCTGTCGAGCTGGTAACTAATATCGCTGAATTCGCTGGTCTGCATGTTTTTTCCTGTGGGTGGGCGTTCGCCTTGCCAAGTTAGATCGGGTGAATATTTAAGTTAATCGACTGGAACCAGCCGCAGTATCGACCCATTATCCCCATGTTCAACAGCCAAATACACCAAACCATCGGCACCCATCTCAACATCACGGATTCGCCCGATTCCCTTGGCGAGCGTTTCTTGGTCAAGTACTACCCCGTCTTCAATCCTCAGGCGGTATAAAGCCATTGCTTTGAGGCTGCCGACGAGTATGTCGTTCTTCCAATTGTGGAAGCGTTCGCCTCGGTGGAAGGTTAGGTTGGAAATTGCCGGGGCCGGAGTGAAGTCAAACACTGGCGCAACTGTATCTTCTTCGGCAAAGTCGAGCCCTAAATCCTTGCCAATACTGACTTCCGTGGAATCATAATCAAGGCCGCGGGTATATAGCGGCCAACCGTAGTTACCACCGCGCTGGATGAGGTTCACTTCATCGCCACCGCGTGGCCCCATTTCTGTTGACCAGATTTCGCCGTTTAGTGGATGGCCCTCCAGGCCCTGTGTGGTCCGATGACCATAGCTCCACACGGTATGCCGGGTGGACGATGCTTCCCTTTGGTCTGCGGGCATCCAGAAAGGGTTGTCCCGAGGTACAACGCCGTCATCGCGCACACGGTGTATCTTGCCAAAGGGCGTATCCATAATGTGCAAGTTCTTGTAGGGCGCCTTGCCACCTACGCTTATGTAGATATGCCCGTTGTTATCAAACCCAAGGCGGCCGCCGGCCACGTTATCGGGCACCACGGTGTAGTACTCCTTGTGTACCGACCAGATCGTCTGCTGATCCTGCCATTCCCCATCTACCACCCTGCCTCTGACCACTTTCACCATGGTCTGTGGCACAGGTAACACGCAGTCCGACCCGCAGCGATCCGTATACGCTAGATACACCCACCCATTGCGCGCATAGTCGGGATGTAAAGCGATATCCAGATACTGCCCCCAGCCAACATAGGCTCCCTGAACACTGAGGAACTTGTCATGCACGGGTGGCGCATTGGCGATGGGTGCGCCCTGGATACCGGCGGCGTTGACAACAGAAAGCCCCCGCACTCTTTCGCTGACCAGAATTTCGCCGGTAGGTAGAGGGGCTATGGAGTACGGCCTACCTGCAAGTTCAGCGAACGTTTCGACCCGAAAGCGATGGTGCATGGACCCATAGGAACCAGGCGTAAATCGATGTGTATACGAATAGGGGATGGCTGGATAGTCCTGGCGTCGCTCTGAGATGTAGATTGCCAGGGCTTTGATTGTTTTCTTCTCCGGGTCCTGGGGTAAATTCAGACTTCGGTGGGCGCTTGTGTCGGCTGAAATGCTTGCCATCAGCGACTGCAGATCTTCGCCGCGGGCCAACTCGGTGGCGAGCAAATTTGGACCAGAGGATGAACCTTTCAGATTATCGCCGTGGCATGTCGCGCAGTGCCCGCGGTAAGTGGTCAGCGAGTACTCGCGTTCATCCCGGGTGGATACATACCAGTACAATGCAGCGCCAGCCAGGAGCGCTAGGGTTAGGACCGAGGCCAGGATCTTGGTTGTACGCTTATTTGACAGCATTACTATGAGGAGTAGTCGAACAAGGTAGTAGAGTTTACAACGTTAAGGAGCGCATGAACGTGTTTAATCTAGTACCTGATATTATTGTAGCTTTAGCTTTACATATGAGAAGGCCATGAAAGTTGTCAATATTTTAGACGCCCGAAATAGACTGAAATGTGTTCTAGACCAGGTTGTCAGTAACGGAGACTATACGATTATCTCTTGTCGCGATGCGGATGAAACCGTCTGCAAAAATGGTAATTGGTCCAATTAACGAGTTGTTATGTGGCAAGACGCCCGGGCACTTCCAAGATATAATAAGGTCATGAGCACGACGAAAATTGAAATTCCCCAAGAATTCAAGGACTTGCCGATGCAGGAGCGCATCGAGTATGTCCAGGGCCTCTGGGACTATATCGTCGAGTCTCCCCACGTATTACCACTGCCCGACTCACACAAGAAGATTCTTGATGAACGTTTGGACGCATTCGAAGCTTCTCCAGATCAAGGAAGACCATGGAGCGAAGTCCGGGAGGAAATTCTCGACCGACTTCGGAGACCTTGATCCCGATTAGTATTGAGCCTGTGGCTCTTTCCGATATCGAGGGTGCAGCCACCTGGTTCGAGTCGCAAAGACCCGGTCTAGGCACTGAGTTCATACTGGAACTTGACCATTCGATTGAGCGCGTAGGCACGAACCCCGAAGCGTTTGCTCAAGTCTACCGAGTTTTCCGAAGAGCGCTGTTGCGACGCTTCCCATACGCGTTGTATTTCACCTATGAAAGTGACTTGATACGCGTCACACAGTTTTGCATCAGCACCGCTCATCAGAGTTCATATCATCACGTTTAAGATAGCCTATGTCCCACAAGATTAGGTTTGCCAGCAACACGCCCCTTCGGAGCGGGGTACTGCACAGGCGTGAAGTGATATTTCTCTAGTGGACGGTTCACCCCCAAGACAATCCCAGGCCTACTACTCACAATGGCGAAAAGAGCCGTGGCCTTCGGAGGGTTCGCAAGCCTTATTTCCTCGGTAGGGAAAGGTGTGAGTGAAAAACGGGCCACGACCGGTTCCGTACTATTCATATCCATGGTGCTAATGGCATGGAACGAGGCATGGCGCGATGTCCCGGCGGCTTCGCTTTTTTGCTAAGCTTCGCGTTAATAGCGTGGACCGGAAATGCATCGATGCATGGGCCGTTGAGTCTGGCGCCACGAAATAACAACGGAGTCGCTATCCGTGAGCGTATTCGAATATCTGGGAGTCCTTCTGTCGGTCATCATGGGTCTTGGTCTCACCCACATTCTGGCCGGGCTTAGCAAGATCATTCATTACCGCAAGACTATCCGGTTCTACTGGGTGCACTCGCTCTGGGCATTTTCGATCCTGATGTACATTGTGATCATCTGGTGGGGCATGTTCTGGTGGAGCACGCAGGAGCAGTGGTCCTTCTTTTTGTTTCTATTACTGATTCTTTATGCTGTGTTCCTGTTTATGTCTGCATCCCTATTATTTCCCTGGAATCTGCCGGAGGACCTGGACCTGGAAGAGCATTTTTTCAGGACTCGCCCCTGGTTTTTTTCTATTCTCTCGATTACATGGGTATTGGATATTCCAGAGACCACACTCAAAGCGACAGGACACTTACGTGAGCTGCCCGCTGACTATTTAGTCTTTGCGTTCTTTCAGTTGTCGCTGCTATTAATCTGCCTGTTTACGACGAACAGGACCGCGCATCGGATAATTGCCATCGTGTGGCCTCTTGTCATGCTGGGTTACCTGTCGACGACTACACTGGTAAACATTGCCACTTAACCCGTTACAGAACGAGCGCGAGAACGCTACCTATGTCATTACTTACTGATAAACAGATTAAGATGCTTCAGGAGCCCCGTATTGCGTCGGTGGCGACAATTGACCCCGCAGGAATGCCGCATCTCACCTCGGTATGGTTCTTGTACGAAGAGGACCAGCTGGTCCTTGGCACACCTTCAAAAAGTGCCAAGGCACGCAATCTTCAAGTGAACCCTCGTATCGCGATTATGATTGATGCCCGCAAAAGCTATGAGGAAGCTGGGCTTACCGCCATTGGCGAGGCGGAAATCATTGAGGGGGAGGAAGCGGCGCTCATCGTCCAGCGCCTTCATGAGAAGTATCTGACTCCGGATGGGCTGAGCGACCCGCAGGTGGGGCCCGCGTTTGCAGCGATGGATGATATTGCCATTCGATTAACTCCGTCGAGATGGTTGTCCTGGGACATGGCAGAGCTGGACACGCTCGCGTTCGGTGGTGCAATGGCCAGAAACCAATACTTTAAGGGTGTAGTGCCGTGATGGCTGCGCGATGTGCTGCGCCACCACAGGTTCACGAATCGCCGCTATGAGCATTACCGGAGGCTGTAGTTGCAAAAACATCGAGATCGTTTGGCATACGGTTGATCACAGCCTGATGCCCAGGGCATGCCAGTGCGATTACTGCCTGCCCAAGGGTGCTGCGTATGTTTCCAAGTCGGGAACGCGAGTTGAGGTCACCATTCGGAGCGAACAACTGCACAACGAAGTCCGACACGGTTCAGAAAATGCGGTATTCCATGAATGCACGCAATGTGACCAGGTGGTTTTTGTGACCGCGAAATTCGAGGGGGAAGTGTATGGCGTGTTAAATGCCAACCACCTCAACAATAAATTTGG
Source organism: Halieaceae bacterium (assembly GCA_963669435.1). GTDB lineage: Bacteria > Pseudomonadota > Gammaproteobacteria > Pseudomonadales > Halieaceae > CALJFL01. The sequence goes on along the minus strand of OY770025.1, from coordinate 4,318,227 downwards.
TTTTGCTGACCCGGTTGAGCGCAATTTCAGTTCCCAGACACCGGAAGAGAAACGTGATCGTTGGCGAGAAAATTGGTGCCACCCGGTGATTGTGAAGCGTCTAGTCTAAGGCGATATGTCTTTCTCATACTTTGTAAAGGTAATTTCAAGATGGTTACTCTAAAAGCCTTCCTGTTTGCATCAACACTCGGCATCTATGCGCTGACCTACACGGCCATCGCAAGTAGTGGCTTCAACTGGCCGGCAGTCGCGATAAACGATTTGATGAGCCTGAACTGGCGAAGCCAGTTTGACTTTGACTTCATTGTTCATCTGCTCCTATTGGCGACATGGGTGGTCTGGCGTGAAGGAGCAACGCCCAAGGCGTATGTGTTTGGCGTACTGAGCGTGGTGATGGGCGGTATGTTCAGCTTCCCATATCTCTTTCATGCGATTGCTGTTGCGCGTGGCGAGCCCCGGGCGATACTGCTAGGTGTCCATGCCTCCAAGGACGCGCAGAATGTCATGGGGGCACATAGAGACGGTCCCAAGGTCGAACTAAACTGATAAATAAAATCAGTCCTCGGTGGCTTGCGGGCTGGCGAGCGTTTGTTTTGGCTCTAGCCGCGTTGTTACTCAGCGTGCTGATTGCGGCACTCATTCTGGTTGCGGTGATTGGCGTTAATCCAGAGCAGGGTGACATGGTTGCGTACCTGGGTTTTGTCTTCGTAATGTGCCTGCTTGGTCCGTTGCTGTTTGCCTGGGCCTGGGGGCCGGGGACCATAGATCCAATTGCGCTTGTACTTGCGTTCGGCTTGCCTACACTGTCAATGGTGGCTTTCTACTTGGGTTTTGTGAAAGCCCGTCAACCCGCGTGGCTTATGATAGCCGCCGTGCTGTGGGCCGGCTTTGGAGGTTTCTCAGCCTGGGTGGCTATAACCGGAAGCGTCTGAGAGGGTTTTGTACATGCACCAGCCCTTTTGCGGCATTCTCCCCAACAATGAGAGGGAAATAAAATCATGAATCGATTGGCATTATTTGGCTGCGCCACCGTGCTCCTCTTGCTTGCCGCTTGTGGAACCACAGACGGCTCTTTGCGCGACCAGGGCAGATCGGACGGTTATATCCAGGGGTTCCACGACGGCAGACACAGCGGCATGAAGGAGGAGGGCAACGCGTACGAACACTATATTCGCGACGAAACGCGATTTGCGGACGACCCTGATTACAAGGCGGGCTGGTTGGCAGGCGAGAGTGAGGGCAAACGACTGCAGGACGAAGCCGTAGCCATTGGCAATGCCGCCGCCGGCGCTTACTCGGCCTCTGAAAGTAGTAAGCACCATGACTCTGGTAGCGATATCGATAAGGTAGCGAAAGACGCTGTAAAGGGTGTTGATACCACCGGCATGGATCAGTTGGGCAAATAGTCCTTCTTGCCACGGCGTACTACGTAAATGCCATTAGTGACATGACAAGCAGCACGTTCTATTCACTGGCTGCAGACGCCATTCTGATTTTGCATGTACTCTTTGTGTTGTTTGTCGTGGTGGGGCTATTACTTATCTACGTTGGCAAGCTCTTGTCCTGGTCGTGGGTGCGCAATCCATGGTTCCGAATTGTCCACTTGCTGAGCATCGGGATTGTTGTATTGCAATCCTGGTTTGGTGTGATTTGCCCGCTCACCATCTGGGAAATGCAGTTGCGATCCTTGGCCGGTGATGCGGTGTATTCCGGGTCATTTATTACCCATTGGCTAAATCAACTACTTTACTATCAAGCGCCTGCCTGGGCATTTGTGTTGGTCTACACCGTGTTTGGTGGCTTTGTGCTCCTGAGTTGGCACCTGGTGCGACCCCGATCTTTCTCTATCGGGCCACATTGATCTTGTTAAATAGCCCGCGGCTAAAATATATGGTCTTTCACTCCCACCGCCAGTACCGAAAGAGCCCGTCCGCCAGGTTATCAACGTGTTAAAGAACCTCTGTGTCTATTGCGGTTCCAGCCCCGGAAAGCGCCCCGCCTATGTTCAGGCAGCCCGCTTACTGGCGGAGGTTATGCTCGAGCGCAATATCTGCCTGGTGTATGGCGGCGCCAGCGTGGGGATCATGGGAGAGATCGCCGACAGGGTGCTGGCCAATGGCGGTGAGGTGATTGGGATTATTCCCCAGGCCCTGGTTGAGAAGGAAGTGTCGCACGGTGGGCTCACCCGACTGCATGTCGTGCAATCCATGCACGAAAGAAAACAGTTGATGGCTGATTTGTCGGATGGATTCGTGGCGCTGCCCGGTGGTTTGGGTACGGTCGAGGAGTTGTTTGAAGTGTTGACCTGGTCCCAACTTGGATTTCACCGCAAACCCTGTGCGTTGCTGAATGTCGAGGGCTATTTTGACCATCTGAAGCGATTCCTTGACCATGCCGTCGCCGAGGCGTTTATCAAGCCCACCCATCAAAACATGCTGCTGATAGAGGCTGCTCCCGACAAACTGCTAGACTCTATGCAGGCTTACCAGCCGCCAGACGAAGATAAATGGATAGGACGAGGTGATACGTGAATCGATTTTTTCCGTTAGTTGTGGCGCTCATGTTGACCCTTGTCGGGTGCGCGAAAGAGCAGGATTCAGCAGCAGGCTCATCGGCGCCAGTCGGCGCTGACAGAGACGAACACGGCTGTATCACCTCAGCAGGGTATCTGTGGTGCGCAAAGACCGGGCAGTGTGAGCGACCCTGGGAGTTAGCCCAGAAGGCCGGCTTTCCCGACTCCGAGGATGGCTTCAAGGACTATTGCGGTACTTGAGTCAGCGACGTGGAGCGCACCCACAGCACGGTATTAGCTGAAGGTTGACGACCATAGGAGGCAGCACGATGAACTGGGACGCCGTAGGTGCCATTGCTGAAACACTCGGTGCAATTGCAGTAATTATCTCCATCGCCTATCTGGCTATGCAGGTTCGGCAAACGCGGCTGCAGTTAGAGGCCCAGGCGGAAGACAATATCATGTCACGTGCGTTTGACGCGTACAGTCCGGTCTACGAGGGTGATAACGCCGCCGTATTTCGTAAGGGTCTCGCCACGCCTGAGTTGCTGAATGATGATGAAGCTTTTCTATTCAGCATGTTGATGGATCGACAGCGGGGTGCATTTGCCACCATCATGCGGCGTGTGCATGTGGATGCCATTCCCAAGGAACTCGCGGATCACCTGTTGATGGGTTACAGAAATCTCTTTCTCAACACTGAGGGTGGGCGAAGGTGGTTGGACAACGCGCGCTCCACCATGTCCGACATGGAGCTCAGGTATCTTGAAGAGAAGGGAGGCTGAGCCGAGCAGGACCCCTACTTGGAACGCTACTCACAAAGCCCTGCGGAGTTACAGGTGAAGTCGCTTCCGCAGCTACCGCAAGAGCCTCCGCAACCGTCATCCCCACATTGTTTGCCATTGCAATCTGCTTCCTCTGGGCATTGTTTTGGCTCGCAGGCATCGCCAAATCCGTTCATGTTTTCATCTGCCTGATCCGGGTTGGGTGTGGTGGGGCAGTTATCTTCAGCGTCTATGACTCCGTCACCATCGGTGTCTGGTAGTACGGGTCCGCAGGGGGGCTCGCTAGAAGATCCACCGAACTTCACGAAGTTATGGGCCAGTACCTGGCAGGATTTCTTATCCGGGGTATCAAAGCAGGACTGGGCTTTGCAATAGGCGTTACAGATGCCGCCAAGTTTGCCTGAGAACTGGTCGCAGCTATCGGTACCCGGTTCATCTATAGTCCAGGTGACGTTTGGGTCGTCATCGTAAGCTTGATATTGGCCAAAAGTTGGCTGACAAATTTTCTGATCTGTGCCGGTGATATAGATGGAGGTAAATTCGCACAGGACGGCCAGGGCGGCTGACTTTTCTTTCGGAGCAAATGGCTGGGGGCTAAAATCATAGACAAACACGGCACTGATGGTGTCTCCCATTTCATGGGGCGGCGCAGGTGAGATAGCACCGATGTAAAACGGAGCCGTGGGGAGCCCGTTCGCGTCCGTGGACAGTCTGAACGGAATCGTTATCGGAGGGTTGGACTGCTCATTTGCGGTGAGCACGGAATTCTCCGGCGTAAATTGGGCTTCACCCACCTTGATCAAATAATTGATTACGAGTAGTGGGTCAACGGGCTCGTTCTCTAGATTGGGCGGCAGTGGCTCTGATAGGGTCAGGAATCCCTCTACTACCACCCCTGCAGCCAGGGGTGAATCTGCATCCTCGAACGGATCCGTCGTGAATCGATAGGTGGTCTCTTGCGCCACGCTAAGTGCGCTAGAGATCAACACAAGTGCGGCAAACAAAAATTTCATGGTTCCCTCCATGTATCTGGTATGCCCAGAATGAATATGCGTCCTGCAATCCCAGTATAGGTCAATTGCTGAGAGTTGCTTGCACTCAGACAGGCAGATTTTTTCGATGTAGGTAAGGCGAAATGATCGGTTTGATACTAATAGCCTGAAAACGCTAACCCAAAAGTATTTGTTTCAAAAGGGGGTACGCTTTTCTGGATCGCAATAACCAAAACCAGAGTCACTCGTCTGGTTTTTGTAGCCGCTTCTCAAGCGCAGCCAACGCCGATTGATCCGGCCGTACCAATCCCGAATCTGGCCGGTCAAGGTCGGCGATCAGAAACAGGACCATCGAGAAGGACAGGGCGAGCGCCACTGTGGGCACCGGACTACGCGAACCTTTAATGCCTGAGTGGAACCCCATGCCGAACATCGAAAGCAGTAGCACCGTGTACAGCGCCAACCAGATGGTCGGTGGAATGCGGTTGTGCAGGCCTGCGGCAACGCGGTCGGAATGTGCGTCAAATACGGCATTAATGGATTGAATCATTAGGCTATGCATAACGGTGAGTTTGTCACCGGCGGCCAGGGATTCGACTTCTTCCCACATTTGAGCCTGCAAATCTTCGGACTCACGAATGACGGCATCGACGTCCACGTCCCCGGCGATATTGCTGCGCAGGGTGGTGTATTCTTCCAGGATGGAGCGAATTTTGGTCACTTGCTCTGCAGGTAGCAGGTAGGTGCGCGCATGTGCGGTAGAAATGACCTTGGCTTCATCAAGGATGACCTTCTTGCGGGTGTCAAAATGTCCCGCTGCCATGCTGAAGGTAAAAGCCAGGAGGAACGCCAATAAACCAAGCGTGGCGCCGGACATCGAGGTGATCTGGGTTTCGTTGTTAAAGTCCGGATTCTGACTGCTGCGTTGACCGGTGCGGAACCCCGCCTCGCTGGCTAGCCATACGATACTTACGGTTGTCAGCAGCACGCCCCACAGGGGCATACTGTCGATAAAATCTCTGATCACTTAAGGTGCCGTCTTCTTCTTGTGAATTACGCCGTGACCAGATTATAAATAGCACTGCCTACACAGGCCAACCCCGTCGAGCGTTTTGAGGTGAAAGGTGCCCTAGGTATTAACGGGTAGATCCGTCAATGAAAGCAGGGACTCAATGCAGTCGCGCAATGTGTCATCCAGTGATCGAAAGCTTACGTCCGTCACGGCGCGAATCCTGTCATTTTTAAGGACGCAGCCGGACCAAATATCTCTAAGCTCTGTTTCTCGTGACTGAATGGCTTCCGGTTGCTTATCGGTAAGCTCTGGTGACAGGTGGTTAAGTTCGGGAAGGATGCGCGCGATACTACTGCAGATATCCTCTACGGTGCGGGTTTCAGTCGACCAGGCAATGTAGCGTTCGCTATGGTTGACAAGGCTGCTTTCCATCAAGCCGATATGGCTCGCGGCGCAGTCGCGCACATCCACGGGCATCCACGGACGGTAGTTCATGCTCTGTTGTAGATAGCCGCCGAGCATGCCGCCAACAAAAAATTGCCAGGGCCCGAGTTTCGCCTGGTGCGCCGATAGGATGGGGCCGAGGATGTCTCCGGGGCAGACGGTGATCGCGTCCCAACTGCCATTGGATGCTGCGGCATCAGCAAACAACTGTTCCATCATAATTTTTCCCATGGAATAGCCGTGTCGCTTGCCAAAAATCTGGTTTGGGTTGGACTTATCGGGGTAGCGGTCTTCATCCAATACCGGGCGATGCCGCAACTCGGTCAGGTCGTCCTCGTCCAATACTGCAGCGATACTGGACGTCACCGCCACCCGCCGAATCGTCTTCGAGTTATTGATGCTGTCGATTAGCTGCCTGTTTACCCTGTCCACGTACTCAGCATCGTTATAGTTGCCCAGATGGGCAATGTGGAAAAATGCTTCACAACCCTCCAGGACGCCATCGTAAGCCGTGGCGTCGCTCAGGTCCGCGCTGTGCAGGGTCAACCTACCCGATGCGAAGCCGGGAAACCCTCTGAGAAAACCGGTTTTATCCAGATCGCCCGTGTCTCTAACACACGCCCGCACTCGGTAGCCTTTATCGAGTAGCAGCCGCACTGTCCAGCCGCCCAAAAATCCACTCGCGCCGTTTACGGCAACGGTACTGTGTTTACTCGGTACGGGCATAGGTAATCTCTTGAGCTAATCGCAGAGCAAAAAATGCTTTGACACTTATTAAAGGAATTATATAATAATGGAATCTTGATGGCCCTGCAAAGCACTGCATGTGGAGTAGGCCGATCAGGTGATAGGGGCTAGGTGGTCGGGCATATTGTCCGTAGACGGTGTATTACTTACATAGTCAAAATACTGCCTTGCGCGCCTAATTTGACATTACCGAACGGCGTTCTAGCTTATGTTTGCGTGACAGGATCGCTTTATTGATGTTTATATTGATAACATCGTCATTAAGTCTTCTCCACAGCTCCCTTTCAATCGTATCTACCTGAGCCCACGTATTTGTGGGGTTATACTGGTATATCACGTCTTTGTTTTTATATTTTCCCCTCATCTTTGTTAAACAATCCCTAAAATAAGGGTTCACATAAGTAAATTTTGGGAGTATATTTACGATATATATAATATAAATCAGATTACAATCGTATCGTTTTCGGTAAATAACTAAAAGCAGTACCTACTTTAACGAGGAGACACCGCATGAAATCCAAACTTTTACCCCTTGGCCTCGCTGTTACTGCAGCATCTACCTTGCAAGCTCCAGGGGCGTTGGCCCAGGGTAGCCCGTTTGCACTGGAGGAGGTGGTGGTCACCGCCCGTAAGCAGACCGAGACGCTGTTCGAAGTCCCGGTCGCCGTGTCCGTCCTCGGTGAGGATTTTTTCCAGGCCAGTGGTTTCAACACCATGGAGGACATCGTCAAGTTCGTCCCGGGCTTTGATTACTCACCCACCAACACCTCTCGCGCAGCGGGCACGCAGATTCGCGGTATCTCCACCTTCAGTTTCAGTGACGGATTTGAATCCAGTGTCGCGACCGTGATCGACGGCGTGGTAATGGGGCGTGAAGCGCAGGGTTTCTTCGACCTTTACGATATTCAGAGCCTTGAAGTGATTAAGGGCCCGCAGGGCACACTGTTTGGTAAAAACGCGTCTGCCGGCGTGGTCAATGTCATTACGAAGAAGCCCGAGTATGAGTTCGCGGCGGGCGGTGACATCATGGTCGGCTCCTTCGACGAGATTCGGGTGCGTGGAAGCGTCACCGGTGCATTGATCGAAGATACTCTGGCCTACCGCCTTACTGGCTCAAGCCATGTACACGATGGAAAGATTGATAACGCCATCTCCGGTCAGGACGATGTGAACGACAAGGACACCTGGTCACTGCGCGGTAAGTTGCTGTGGGAGCCAAGTGATTCCTTAAGTTTTCTGCTGACAGCTGACTATGTGGAAGAAGACAACGCCTGCTGTCAGCCAACTTACCGCAATGCCGCACCGCCAACCCCGGCAATTGATTTTGCGCTTAACCCCGGAGCCCAGCAACTCCAACCAGCGCTCGCAGAGTTGGGTATCCGCGCGGGCGATGGCAACCGTGAAGTTGGCATTTTTGACGACCGTATAGGCCAGGAGTCTGAATCCAGCGGCATCGCACTGGAAATCAACTACGACATGGAATGGGCAACGCTGACGTCTATCACCGCCGTGCGTGACTGGGAGATCGATGAGTTTAACGAAGCAGATTCACTGTCGACCTCAGACGTGAATGACCGCAATGGCACCGAGGCGGAATCTACCCAACGTAGCCAGGAATTCCGTCTGGCTGGCGATATCAATGACAATATCTCTTACGTAGGCGGTCTGTATTACTTCTATGAAGATGTCGATGCCGACGGGACTGTGTTCGTGGAACTGGCACTGCCGTTCCCACCGTTCTTTAACTCCGCTAACCGCGCCGTGCGCAGCGTAGAAACAACCAACTATGCGGTGTTTGGCGAGGCGACTTTCGACATTACCGACAAGTTCTCTATCGTGCTGGGTGGCCGCTTTACCGATGAAGAGAAAGAAGCGGAGTATACCCGTACAGTCAGTCCCATTATTCCCGTCCTGCCAGCCGGCGGTATCTGGACTCCAGACTTTTCCGGTGAGCAGAAAGTGGACGATACGGACTTCTCTGGCCGCATAATTGGCCGCTATACCTTCAGCGACCAATTGTCGACTTACCTCGCTTACTCCGAAGGCTATAAAGGTGCAGGTATCGATGTTGCCGAAAGCTCAGACGTAGCCCTGGCGGAACCCGGTGGTCTGCCAGTCCTGGATCCCGAACTCCCCACGCTGATCGAACTGGGTATCAAGGGACGTTATCTCGACGGAGCACTGTCCTTCAACGCTGCGATCTTTACCCAGACGGTGGAGAACCTGCAGACCATCACGACGGGGCCCGACGGCACCGCAGAGAACCGCGGTATCGATGAGGTTCTTTCCGATGGCGTAGAGATTGATCTGACCTGGTTGCCCAGTGTGGAAGGCTTGAGCTTCCTGGGTACGCTCACTTACCTGGATGTTACCTTCGACAAATTCGCCATCAGGCCGGACCTGGAAGGTGAGCCACTGCCGTCAGTTCCTGAGTGGCAGTATTCACTGGTGGGTAACTACGACTTTGACTTCGGTGGTTCTGGTTACACCGGCTTCGGTCGCGTGGAATGGACCTGGCAGGATGATAAGAACACCGATCTCCTCGGCGCTAATCCGCTCAACGACATAGATTCCTATGGCTTGCTGAACCTGCGTGCTGGCATTACCTCGCCGTCCGGTCGCTACAGGGCTACGTTCTCGGTAGAAAACGCGACGGATGAAGATTACTCCTACGCGGTGTTCGGTACCAGCTACTCATTCTTCGATAATGAGTCGCGCGCCCAGTACATTGGCGATGAGCAGACCTTCCGCCTGACCATTGGCATGGATATTTAATGGAAGGCACCTCCGTACAATACGGTGATGCCTCAGGCTTTGTGTAAACTCTGTCCGCAAGACGCGGTTGCGAAGGAAGGCTGGTTGCCTTTCAAGCAGCTGCAACGCAGTGGACGGAGATTACACAAAGCCCCGTAGGGCGGGCCTCTGCAGCCCTTTGGTCTGCGTTGAGCCGCTCGTCAATGACAACCAGCATTGACCTTCGCGACTCGCCTTGCCAAAGGGCTGCAAAGGCTCCGCTGAGGCATTACCGTATTGTTCGGAGGTGCCTCAGGTATGGGTGCTTATATCGGCCTTCGGGCCGATTTTTTTTGCCTCAAAAAAGTGGCGGCGACAGGAGGGCGTACGCGCGGATCGTTCGGAGGCTATTGTGATGTGCGTGCGACGCAGCTAGCGACTATAGTGTTAGCGAAGCCAAAAATTACGGAGATTGCCGATGAAATCGATGAGGTGTAGCGAACTCGGGGGAGCCTGCGAGCAGATATTCCGAGCAGAAACTTTCGAGGAAATTGCTGAGCTCAGTAAACAGCATGGAATGGAGATGTTTCAAAGTCAGGATGAGGCCCACCTCAAGGCAATGGAGGTCATGCGCGAGTTGATGCAGGACCCGGCGGAGATGCAGAAGTGGTTTGACGGTAAACGCAAACATTTCGAGGAGTTGCCAGAGGAGGCTTAGCGCTGGATTGCAACACCAAGATGCTGCCTGTAACCGGGCATCGGCGTGTAAATCCTACAAGTGCGGCTAAAGCTTAGGCAGATTATACAAGTGAAGCTCTCGATATGGTTGTTGTTATTTTTGACTGGTATTGTTAACACCTTCGCGCATGCAGAAGGGCCTCCCTTGAGGCCGGTACACACCTATTCAATCGTCGCACGGGACCCGGCGACAGGCCAGCTAGGTGCAGCCGTTCAGTCGCACTGGTTTGCGGTAGGGTCTGATGTGATCTGGGCGGAGCCCGGTGTCGGTGCGGTGGCGACCCAGTCTTTTATCGACCCTGCATACGGACCGCTGGGGCTGCAACTCATGCGAGCGGGAAAGCGAGCGGATCAGGCATTGGCTGCGCTGCTTGCTGTGGACGACCATGCCAATGTCAGGCAAGTGGGTATGGTCGACAGTGAAGGTAATGCCAGTCACCACACGGGTGAAAAAGCTATCGCGGAGTACTGTGATGAAGCCGGTGAGGGCTTTACGGTGCAGGCGAACATGATGTGGCGGCCGACTGTATGTTCGGCAATGGCGAGCGCCTACCGGGCGAGTAAGGGAGACCTGGCGGAAAGATTATTGGCTGCACTTGATGCTGCTGAGGAGGCCGGCGGAGATGTGCGTGGGCAGCAGTCTGCAGCGCTTCTGGTGGTGAGCGGTGACAGGGTTTTGCCTGAATGGGGCGGCAGAGTGTTTAATGTGCGCGTCGATGACCATCCTGAGCCCTTGGTCGAATTGCGAAGACTACTGCTCACCGCGCGAGCTTACAATCTTATGAATACTGGTGACGCTCATATGACCAGCGGCGACATTGACAAGGCGATCACCGCTTATACCAACGCCCAGCGTCTCGTTCCAGACAATCACGAAATGGTGTTTTGGCACGCGGCCACTTTGGCGGCGGATGGACAAGTTGAGGAATCTTTGCCCCTGTTTGCTCAGGCGTTTGCGCGCTGGCCTCTATGGCGTGAGGTCGTTACTCGTTTGCCTGCTTCCGGGCTGCTGCCGGATGATCCGAAGCTGCTCGAAACGATACTGGGAGCGGGCGCGCATTAGCTCAACGCACCGCTCTGTGTGTGGACGAAACTAGAATAATTCCGTCATTGAAACGCCAATGCCAATCCGGTTCACGCTGTGATCGTAGTCGATCATGCTTTCACCGTATCCGTTAAAGTACTGCACGTACCCGCGAAAGCGTTCACTCAACGGGAAGGTCCAGTCCAGTTGAATCGCCCCTTTGTTCTCTGAGCGTAGATTGTTGCGCAGCATCACTGAGAATTGCTGGTCCCGCCATTTCCAGGTGCCGGTAATGTCCCCATAGCCGTAGTAGTTGTACATATTCGGGTTGTCGTCGTCTTCCTCATCTTCTGGAAGTCGATACCAGGCACGCGCGGATACGCTCATACGGTCCCGCTCCAGCAGCGCGCTCGCGATAATCCGGTTCCAGCTGCGTGACAACACCTCTCCACGGCCATTGGATTGGTGGGTCAGGCTGACCCCCAGGAGTGTGTTCCTGAAGCCCCAGAATTCAAAATCATTCTCAAAGGTAAGGATGGCCTCCGGCTGGTAGTTGGTTTCGCGGAATGGGGCAGACTCCTCGGAGTTGTATACCTGCCACCAGTTCTCCTGGGTGTAGGCGACCCACAGGTTGGTGCCTTCACCCAGTATGTCCTCCCACACCGGCGCTTTGATGCTGATCTGGAATTTCGCTTCAACCTCGTCCATTTCGCCATCGGGAAAGATGGATTCAAAAGGTTCGGTGTTGATGTTGCTGTTGTAGGTAACGGGCAACAGGTAATTGCGCCGATGTGGGGTAATCACCCAGGGATTGTTGGCGGCCTGTTCTTCGATCTCCAGTCGCTCCTGGAAGAGGAGTTCGGGTTCGTCTTCAGTTGCCACCGCGGCTACCGGTGTGTCCACCAGAGCACTGTCGGTGGATTCGTCGTTGGTGCCAGCGTCGCTTGCCCGGCCTGCTGCCCGGTCGTAACAAACCAGTCGCTCGCTGTTGTCTGCAATCGCTACGCAGTCGCCGAGCTTAGCGGCTGCGCTAGGAAGCGCCCAGGCCAGGGCGAGAGCGAACACAAGTTGCTTGGTCATAGATAATCCTGAAACAGGTTGGTCAACGGTGGCGCCATGGTAAAGCATCTGGTGAGCCCAAAGAAGTCGCGACAGTGCCGGGGGTAATCTGTGTCATCTCATGGGTCCCTCTGATAGACTTGCAGCCCTTCGGTCACAAGGATTGCCGGTTCCGGTAGTCTTTCCGAGGCGATTCAAAAATCCCGGGATATGACAGGACACACAATGAGTCTTGCTAATAAAGTGTTGGCGGTAAATGACGATCTACCCATTCGCACTGATCAGCCAGTGCACAGCGGCAAGGTGCGTTCAGTTTACTGGTTAACCCGGGCCGACAGTGCCCGTCTTGTTGTCGAGCGCGGTTACGATGTGCCTGCCGATGCGCCGCTTGCCATCATGGTAATTTCAGATCGTATCTCCGCGTTTGACTGTGTTTGGCACGGCGAGGGCGGCATGCACGGTGTACCAGGCAAGGGCGCCGCGTTGAACGCCATTTCGAATCACTGGTTTGACCTGTTTCGGGAACACGGTCTGGCAGATAGTCACATTCTTGAGATTCCACATCCGCTGGTGTGGATCGTACAGAAGGCCAAACCGGTGATGATCGAGGCCATTGCCCGTCAATACATTACCGGCTCCATGTGGCGCTCTTATGCCAAGGGAGAGCGAAAGTTCTGCGGTATCGCTTTGCCAGATGGTCTGGAGAAAGACCAGAAATTGCCCGAACTGCTGATCACACCGTCCACCAAGGGCATCCTTACGGGCATTCCCGGCGTAGCCGAGGCAGACGATGTAAATGTCGCGCGCAATGATATCGATGAACACTTCGAGACCTTTCAGTTCCGTCAGGCAGCTGACGTGGACGCTTATGAGAGGTTGCTGCGTGAAGGTTTCGACCTGATCAGTGACGCTCTGGCTGCCGTAGACCAGGTGTTCGTGGACACTAAATTCGAGTTCGGTTATGTCGCTGACAAGGACGGCAATGAGAAGCTGATTTACATGGACGAGGTTGGCACGCCCGATTCTTCTCGTATCTGGGATGGTCCCGCCTACCGCGAGGGCAGGGTGGTGGAGAACTCCAAGGAAGACTTTCGCCAGTTACTGCTCAACCACTTCCCTGATCCCGATATTCTGCTGAACAAAGATCGAATGGAAGAACGCAAAGCCCTGGCCCGGGACAATGATTTGCCCACCGAGGTCCTGATGAAGATTTCTGCAACCTATACGGGCATCGCGGAAAAGATCATCGGGCAACCTGTTGTGTTGTCTGACAACCCCAAGGCGGAAATCGTTGCGGTGTTGAGGGATGAATTCGGACTGGTAGGTTAAGTCGCTTGCTCTACGACCCGATCTTTTACCTGCTGAGTATCCCCGCAGTCCTGCTGTACGGGATTGCGAAGGGGGGCTTCGGGGGCTCGGTAGCGGTGCTGGCGGTACCGTTGATGGCGCTGATTATGTCCCCAACCCAGGCCGCAGCTATCCTGCTCCCCATCCTGGTGGTTATGGACGTGGTGGTGGTGCGTACCTATTGGGGCAAGTACGACCGCCGCACCTTAAGACTGATGTTGCCCGGGGCAATGGTGGGTGTCGCCATCGGCTATCTGGCCGCCGGCTCCATGAATGATGACTACATGCGCATACTGGTGGGAATACTGGCCCTGGTGTTCGGCATGCAGAGCCTGTTTGGCTGGATGTCCCGTTCCAGCGCACGCCACAATCCGCTGGCAGCCGGGGCTTTTTCCACGCTGGCGGGATTTACCAGTTTCAGTATCCACGCAGGTGCGCCGCCCTACCAGATGTATGTCATTCCCAAGCGTTTACAGCCTGTCATCTACGCCGGAACCTCGGGCATTTTTTTCGCCAGCGTCAACGCCGTGAAGCTGGTCCCTTATTATTCGTTGGGGCAGTTCAGCACCGAAAATCTTGTTTACTCGCTGGTGCTGGTGCCACTTGCGCCCCTGGGTGTGATGATTGGTAACTATCTGGTCAAGCGCACAGATCCCAAGTTGTATTACGGGATTATCAGTGTGTTCCTGATCGTGGTTGGCGTGAAGTTGCTCTGGGAGGGGGCCGGCGGCCTGTCTTCATGAATCCGCACCTGAACTAGAATGTTTTTGGGGCAGCTACTATAGTGCGAGTGTCGAAAAACCCAATAATGTTTACAACCGCAAGCAAGAGTAACCAGGTATGACTATTTCATTGATTAAAACCACCCTTGTAGCAAGTCTGCTGATGCTGGTTATTGGCTGCGCCGGCAGTCAGTCCAGCGCACCAACCACAACCCATGATGGCCTGACGTTGATCCCTGACACCAAGTTCAAAGAGGTCTACGGCAAGCCTGGTGTTGAACTGTCAGGGTACACCGAGTTCGGCGTGGCTGACTGCAGAGTGTCTTTCCGCAAGAACTGGCTGCGTGACCAGAACAATAACCGACTTGATCTTTCCAGCCGAGTAACCCAGCAGGATGTCGATAAAATCAAGGACAATCTCGGTGCCAGCTGTACTGAAAAATTCACCGAGGCGTTGCTGGAGGAACCGGCCTACAACCTCGTAGACGCCTTTGATGATGGTGAGCAGGTACTGGTGCTGCGCCCCAGTATCATCAATCTGGATATTGCTGCCCCCGATGTACAGAGCGCCAGTCGCAGTCGCTCCTATACAACTTCCGCCGGGGAAATGACGCTGTCTCTCGACGTGGTTGATGCAACCACCGACGAGGTGCTTTACCGCATTGTCGACCGTCGACGGGGCATGGACACCGGGCGCGTGCAATGGACCACCAGCGTGAGCAACTCGGCGGATGCCAATCGCGCGCTTACTCGCTGGGCCACCATGCTGCGTGAAGGAATGGATGCTGTACGCGCCATGTAGCCAGAGACCTTTTGCAGATTCTTGAACCTAACACACCAGGCTTGCTCCTATGGTTATTACCGCACTGACAGATAAACTCGCCGTGACCAGTCAAATTACCGTGGCCGATGTTGCCGACATCGCCGCCGCCGGTTACACCACGCTGGTAAATAATCGCCCGGACGGCGAGGAGGCGTCACAGGCCGCCGACGCGGAGATAGCTGAGGCAGCGCGAGCGGCCGGGTTGGCGCACCACTACTTGCCAGTCACTGCGGCGAACTTCCCCGGGCCTGACTTTCAGCGTATCCAGCAGGTGTTTGATGAGTCCGAAGGCCCGGTCCTGGCCTATTGTCGTACCGGTACACGCTGTACCAACCTGTGGGCGAGTAGCCGACCAGAAAGCGAAAAGAAAGCCGCGCGCGAGCAGGCAGCTGGCCTTGGCTACGACATGGCTATGTTCGACAGGTACGCGTCGCAGGACTGATCAGGTACCCACGTGTCGCGGGCTCTCTTCAGTAGCCCTTGCTATACTGCTAGAGCCACACGATCTCCTCCCGGCAAAGGAGTGAATCCCATTATATTGCGCGCAATACTGCTGGTTCTTCTGGGTGCATCCCTGGCACCGGCGGCGTACCCTCTCGCTAATCAACAGCCCTCGGCTGCAATCGCAGCGATGAAAGCGAACCCGCGAGGACCGTTCTCCCGCATCATGTGGTTTTGCAATGACGGCGAAGTGCTGCCACCCAAAGCCTATGCCTGTCGGCCCCACGGTGGCGGTCATCAACATGGTCAGTGGAGTGAGCAAACCCTGGAGTTGCGGGACGATGGTTATTTTATCGCCAACCTGTTGGCTGGTATCAGCCCGGAGGCTTATCGCGCACAGGCCGGGTTCGAAGACCAGTACGCCCAGCTGCTTATTGAAAAGTTTCTCATGGGCATCGACAACGGTTGGATCTTTCAGCGCGCAATCTACTACCGCGGTGCAATCCAGGACGAAGATGAGCGCGCAGGGGGGCGATCCCTGTTGTTGTCCCTGGTGGGTGATGAGCATTGGTTGGGTCCGCGTTTTGCTGCATTGAGGACGGGCGTACAAATGCTGCCGCACGGGCAGGGCAGTGCGTCGATCAGTAAGGTGCGGCAGTGGTCTGCTGCACTGGCAGATGAAGACAGTGGGTTTTTGCCTTTGCGGGTAAAGATACACGGAGCGCCCTCTGCCGCGGATGCCCAGAGCGTACGTGACTATGCCCGTGATACTAGGGCCAGTGATAGTGCGCGCGAGGATTTATCAGCGCGCTATGAAGCGCTGGCCACGGAGATCGATGCGATTTACCAGTCGCCGTCGCTGGACGACGAGCTTGCGCGGTGGTCTGGCTTGTATGGTCTCCCGGATGGGTTAGCCAAACGCTTGCGCAGTGCCGCTGAGCACTGGGATGCCAGTGCCGGGACTCGCGAAAAATTCACCTTAAGCGCCACGTTAATGGCCGAGATTCGATCATCGCTGACAGCTACCTCTTCGCTCAATTCCCGATTGCAATTGCTGGATGCCAGTCTGCGCCTGGAGCGAGAGCACTACGCTAGTGCCGCCCAGCTGCGCGAAGAGATCGGCCGGTTTAGCCGGGCTGAATTGTTGCAGTTGATGCGTGCAGCGGCGACCGCTGGCTATGGTGCAGGACTCATCAATACCCGTCTACACGATGCGCTGGACGGCAGGTTCGTACAGCTGGACCCTGACCGTACAGCGTTATCGGACTATCGCGCGTTACTGAATTACGCGGGGTTGGCGCCAGGGTGGGGCGTACAAGCCCTGCGGCAGTACTTTTATTCCTCAATGCAAAAACTTGCAAAGATAGAGCCTCGCGCGCTGCTGTTTATTCAGGACCAGTTGCGCGCCAGTCCTTTACTGTTTTACTCGACCATATTGGATGAACTACAGCGCGATGCCGGGCAACTTTCTGGCATCAGCCATGCGTTGTTCGGCGATGAGGCCGGCGGTGGGCTGCATCCACTTAACCCGGGATTCGCGCGTGGCACCTTGCATGCGCAGCCTGACCTCGACGATATAGAGGCATTGGACCCCGAAGGAATTTACGTCCTGCCGGAGACGGTAGCGGAGCTACCGCCAGTCGCGGGGATTATTACCTTCGGCACGGGCAACCCCTTATCGCATGTGCAACTGTTGGCACGGAATCTTGGTATCCCCAACGTCAGTGCCGCGCCACGACTCGGAAGTTCTCTACGGGCGGCAGATGGTGAATCCGTAGTTCTGGCGGTCACTCCCGCAGGCAGCGTCAGAATAGCGCGTGATGAGGGTGTAATCGAACAAGCCGAAATGATAGCAACTGCACCCACAGGCATCCAAATCGAGCCGGACCTGGAGAAACTCGATCTTACCCTGCAGCGCAACGTCGCGTTAGCAGAATTGACGGTGGAAGATTCTGGCAGAACAGTCGGTCCCAAGGCGGCAAAACTGGGTGAGCTGGCACGCCAGTATCCCGACGCTGTGGCCCGCGGTATGGCAATTCCCTTTGGTGTGTTTAAGCAGGTGGTGCTCGATAGGCCGCATGCGTCTGGCGCTACCGTATTCGAGTGGATGCAGTCGTCCTATGCTGAGTTGGCGAAGATGCCCACGGGGGAGGGCAGAGAAGCGGCAACGGAGACATTTCGAGAGCAGCTTTACCAGCAGGTATTAAACACACCACTTCCCGCTGATTTTATCACCATGCTGCGCGAGGACCTGGCGCGGCTTCTGGGGGAAGAGTTCGAGCAAGCGGGCGTGGGCATGTTTGTACGTTCCGATACCAACGTCGAGGACCTGCCGGGCTTCACCGGTGCCGGGTTGAACCTCACCTTACCCAATGTCACCAGCTTTGATGCCTTGTTAGCGGCTATTCCGCGCGTGTGGGCGTCACCCTTTACACGCCGAGCGTTTTCCTGGCGACAGTCCTATATGACGCAACCTGAACACGTGTATACCTCGATTCTGCTACTTGAATCCGTGCCGTCAGATAAGTCCGGCGTGCTGGTAACGGCGGATATAGATACTGCAGAGGCAGGCGTACTGTCCGTGGCGGTAAATGAAGGTCTGGGCGGCGCAGTGGATGGGCAGGCCGCCGAATCTCTGCGCATCGATACCAGTGGCGCAGGCGTAACAGTATTGGCCACTGCGACAGCCCCATTGAAACGCGTGCTCAATGCCGCCGGTGGTATCGATAAAGTGGCTGTATCTGGTAGCCATGTTGTACTCAATGAACAGGACATCAACACACTGCGGGTATTCGCTAACACCCTGCCCGAGCGCTTCCCGAGCCTGGTCGACGAGCAGGGTAATCTCGCTGTGGCCGACGTGGAGTTTGGGTTTGTAGGTGACCGGCTGCGGCTGTTCCAGATCAGGCCTTTTGTGCAGAGTGACGTGGCTGCGTCCCACACCTACCTGCTCGAGATAGATGCAAACATCCCTGATAGAGGTGCAGATTTGGTGGATCTTCAGGCCGTGCCAGGCAGCGGGCCGTGACCCTGGGGCGCCTGTATGCGCTGTTTGCCACGACAATAGTGGCGGGTATGGGCGCGGCGGTAGCGTACACCTATCCACTGGATGGCTATCAAGACACCGGCATCCGCCGACTTGAATATGCGCGGCTGGTACAGGCCGGTGAACTCAGTGGTCCCGGCCAGCCCTCAGGGGCACTGCTGGGTACACAACAGGTGCAATTGCGCCTGCCAAATAGAGACATCGAGCTGCCGCAGCCGGATGTCGAACTGGGTGGCGCACTGGTGAAATTGCTTGGCGACGAGGCAGACGCCTACAGCGTTGCGTTGCTAGACCTGAGTGACCCTAATCAACCCGTTTACGCCCAGCATCGAG
Source organism: Halieaceae bacterium (assembly GCA_963669435.1). Taxonomy (GTDB): domain Bacteria; phylum Pseudomonadota; class Gammaproteobacteria; order Pseudomonadales; family Halieaceae; genus CALJFL01. The sequence goes on along the minus strand of OY770025.1, from coordinate 4,299,469 downwards.
ATACGCACCGACAGAACGTGGGCAGTATTGGCAAGGTGTTGGTGGCTGTTGGTTTATTGCAGGCCTTGGCTGATACCCATGTGGACGTCACCCAACGCCAGCAACTTATGCGCGAACACCAGGTAGTGGCAGACGAGTTTGCCCACAGCGACCATCACACCATCCGCCTCTATGATGTGGAGCGCCGTAAGCTGGAGCGCCGGGCGATGCAGGACGGCGACACTGGTAACCTCTGGGAGTATCTGGACTGGACCCTGTCCGCCAGTTCCAATTCAGCGGCATCCATGGCGATGCGCGAAGCGATGCTGCTGCGCCACCTTGGCACTGGGTACCCCGTTGATGGTGCGACCGCTGTCAGTACGCTGGCGGATCTGACAGCACAGAATCGTACCGAATTATTTCAACAAACATTCTGGCAGCCGCTGACTGAAAATGGCTTGTCCCTCGCAACCATTCGCCAGGGCAGTTTTTTCACCAAGGGCGGGCAACGCCGCGTCAGTGGAGGCGGTAACAGCTATGCGTCGGCGCGCAGCCTGGTCAGGCTTATGCTGAAGATGGAGCAGGGCCAACTCGTGGACAGCTGGAGCAGCTTGCAGTTGAAACGCTTGCTATACAGCACCGAGCGCAGGATTCGCTATGCCTCAGCGCCAACCCTGCTTAATACAGCGGTCTATTTCAAATCAGGTTCGCTGTACAGCTGTGTTGAGGAAGAGGGGTTTCAATGCCGTGCCTATCGCGGAAACCAGCGCAACTACATGAACTCCATGGCGGTCGTCGAAGCGCAGGGACAGAATGAGTCCCTGCATTACATTGCTGTGGTGTTGTCCAATGTGCTGAAGAAAAATGCCGCACAGGACCACCAGGCGCTGGCGGGCCAGATTCACACACTCGTCAGGGCGAGACGAAGTCCCTAGCTAACTGGTCGAGTTGCTGGATGAGCGATTGTAAAATGGCCTCGCCTTGCTCGTCGGCCACCAGCGCTACGGCGATGTAGTTGTAACCCTCGCCGCGTACCAGGACGCTATCCGAATGATGTATTTCCCAGCTGCCTGATTTACGCATGGCAATAACACCAACCTGCGGGGCGAGGCCGGCGACAAATTTATGTGCCATCGCAGGTCGATCAAGCATGTCTTTCATCAGTATTTCATACCGGGACTCTAACAAGCTGCCTTTTTCCAGGCGGTAATACAGGCGTGCAACCTGGTAGGGCGTGGCGGCGTGGGAGAGGTTTTTAATCGGATCGCGATGATAGGCGGGTGAGGGCGCGTAATCTTTCCCCACCCACAAGCCGCCCGCCCGGTCGCTGTCATAAAAAGCAAACCTCGGTTCTTGCAGTATCTCCAGAAGTCGCTCGCGTCCCACGGCCGCCAGGGCGCGGGTAGCACAGGGATTGCAGGAGGAACGTATCATCCGGTTCAGGTCGTCTGTGAGCTCCGGGCTCAGCACCAGCTCACCGCGCTCTGCAGCGACCATTGCGCCCAACAAAATGGCGATTTTGGGCAGGCTCGCCGCGTAAACCATGTTGTGGCCATTGAACATGGCCAACTGTGGTTGTTCTCCGGGCCGGTCGATAACAAGCGCCACAGATAATCGGTCCGCGGCTACCAGTTCGCACAGCTGCGCATCACACAACGTGGTTCGCAGGGCCTCGCGCAGTGCCTGATTCTGAGTTGGAGGTAAATCCCCGGGGCCATGATAGTCCGAAAGATCTGTGGCCATGCCAGGCGTTGCTATACCTGCCATCAGTAAGCCTGTGCAGATCGCGCATCGCAGCCAGTGCCGGAAAGTTCTACGCCGTTTGCCGTTGCGCAAGGCATGAGCTGAACAGTACCGACGCTGAGTGCTGTGATGGCGGTAAATATTGCGCTTCAGGTGCTGGCTCCTGTATTTGGTTGTGCCGGAAAGGCGCGGCCGGGATGACGTTAACACGGACAGACTGCCCGGGTCACTCGCAACAACATTGCAGTTTCACCGGGTGCTGCTAGTCTCATCAAAGTCACAGTAAAGGCGGCATTATCATGATTAGGCGTTACCTCAAGCTTGTCGGGTTCTTACTTATCCTTACTGGCTCTCCGACAGTCGCTGCGCAGGAGGATATTGAAAAGGCGATTGCGCGTGATTACGAAGAGCACCTGGCAGCACTGTTTGATCATTTTCATCGCAATCCGGAACTGTCGTTGATGGAATTCAAAACCGCTGCCCGGCTGGCGGAGGAATTTCGTGAACTGGGGTTTGAGGTTACCGAAGGTGTGGGTGGTACCGGTGTGGTTTCGATCATGCGTAACGGGGCAGGGCCACTGGTGATGATACGCGCAGATATGGACGGCTTGCCGGTCGAGGAAAAATCCGGGTTGCCTAACGCCTCGAAGGTGCGACAGGTGGATACCTTTGGCAACGAAGTGCCAGTGATGCACGCCTGTGGCCACGACGTACACATAACCAGCCTGGTGGGAACAGGGCGATATATGGCTGCTCACAAGGAACGTTGGTCGGGCACCTTGATGCTCCTCGCCCAACCAGCGGAAGAACGTGCCCAGGGTGCCAGAGCGATGATGGAGGACGGTATCTGGGAGCGTTTTGGTCTACCGGATTACGCCCTTGCCTTTCACGTGAGATCCGAAGTTCCGGCAGGCCAAATTTCAGCGGTCGTGGGATCGCCGTATTCTGGTGTCGATATGGTGAACATCATTGTTCACGGCGTGGGTACTCATGGTGCATCCCCTCATCGCGGCAAGGATCCCATTGTGTTGGCGAGCCAGATCGTGCTGGCCTTGCAAACTATCGTAAGTCGCGAATTGCCGCCCCGGGAGGCGGGGCTAATCACGGTCGGTTCTTTTCACGCGGGCAGTAAACACAACATTATTTCTGATCGGGCCACGCTGCAGCTGACCGTGCGCAACGACAATCTGGAAACGCGAGAACTACTGCTTTCGGCCATCAAGCGGGTCGCCGAGAATACTGGACGTGCCGCAGGTCTACCCGAAGACAAGCTGCCCGAAGTACATTTCATCGACGAGTGGGCGCCGCCAACCGTGAATGACGCTGCCCTGGTGCAGCGACTACGAGGCGTTTGGACCAGGGAGCTGGGTGAAGGGGTTTTGTACAGCGCCAAGCGTTTGGATATGGGTGGTGAGGACTTCCCATTTTTCACTCTGGATCCTTATATTCCCAGCGTATACTTCGATGTAGGAGGGACCCCCCAAGCAGACTTTGATCGTCAGGCAGCGGGCGGTGAACCGGTGCCTGCGCATCATTCCCCATTGTTTAAAATTGACCCACACGCTGCGGTAACACTCGGATCCCAGGCCACCGTTACCGCCTTGTTGGAGTTAATGCCTCCTTCTTAGCGGATAAAAACTCGACCCAACACTGTGTTACTGTGGCACGCTGAAACTCCCGCGCTTTAAAGCGCCAAAGCGAAGACGGTTAGAGAAGCCTATGCCAGAAGTTGCCGAAGCCAGACCCGCCAGCACCGTTGTACTGTTAAGAGATACCCCCCGGGGTATGGAAACCCTGTTGCTCAAGCGCAACAAGGCCTTGATGTTCGCAGGCGGGTTTTGGGTGTTTCCCGGCGGCGCTCTGGAAGCGTCCGACATTGAGCAAGCTGACGGCGACCTGGACAAAGCGGCTGGTCTTGCCGCACAGCGTGAAGCGGAAGAAGAGTGTGGTCTGCGCCCCGATATCGAGGCAATGACGCAGCTCAGTCACTGGACGACACCGGTGGCCGAGCCCAAGCGATTTAAAACCTGGATATTCGCAGCGCCGCTGGCACAGGACGATCGAGTAGTAATCGACGGCAGCGAAATCCATGAGGCCATGTGGATCACCATCGACGACGCGCTGGCACAGCACAGAGAGGGCAATCTTGGTTTTCTGCCACCCACCTATGTCACCCTGGCAAGTCTGTCAGGCTACGAGAACATTGCAGACATGCTCGCGCAGCAGCGCGAGCTGACGCCCCCGCGTGTGCAGCCGGTGTTCACCCATGACGACGGAGAAATTGCCGTGCTATTCGCGGGAGATGCGGGATACGAAGAAGGTGACAGCTCGATTGCCGGTGCGCGGCACCGCGCTGTGCTGGAAGACCAGACCTGGGTGTATGTCCATCAAGACGTGGCTAGTGATTATCCATCGTTGATCTGAACCGGTATCGGCCTGGGCACTCCTGTTCAGGTTTCTTCAGCGTGGTGAGTAACCAGTGCATTGAGCAGGGTTTTCACCACCCGGCTGGGCGGTGGTGAGGCTCTTACTATCGCACTGAACTGGCACACATACTGGAATACCTCCGGCATAAGGGCACGCATCTGACCCTGTTGCTCGAAGCCGGTGGCATAGTGCTCCGGCAGATACCCAAGATAACGCCCCGACAATACCAGGTGCGCTACCGCTTCCTGGTCGTAGGCGGTGGCATCACGCTGTTGATCGAGCTGCTGAGAGACCTCCATGTTCGGCGAGTGATAGCCGATACCCACGTACTTACAGGCACGTATCTGGGCGGCGCTGGCTGCGTCCGGGTTATTGAACAGCGGATGCTGGGCACCACAGTAAAGATACATTTGTTCTTTAAACAGTGGGTAGTAATCCAGGCTGGAGGAGGGTCGGTGGTTGGGGATGATCCCCAGGTGGAAGCGCCCCTCCATAACATCACGTTCAATGGTATTGATTGGCTCCACATAGATTTCCAGGTTCACTTCCGGCGCCTGCTCGTCAAAGTCAGCCAGGGCACTGGGTATACGACACAGTGGATTAGACGCCGTTTTATCGAATAGCGCGATCGCCAAAGATCCGGTGAGCCGCTGGTGGATGTCGTCCACGTCGTGCCTGAAATCCTCCATCGCAGTCATGATTTTCAGGGCACTTTGGTGTACACGCTCACCTTCGGCAGTGAGGGCAAAGCCGGCGCGCCCACGCCGGCACAGCGTCACACCCAGGCGGGTTTCCAGGTCCTTGATGTGCCGGGAGATGGTCGAGCGGTTGATATTCAGTTCCAACTCGGCTGCGGAAAACCCGCCACAGGCGACGACCGCCCTGAATACCCGCAGGAGTCGCAGGTCGTTGTCGGTGACGTTGCCCAGTAACGCTTTACGTGCCATGTCTCGCTCCTCAGGGGACATTACGTGTATTTTATTGAAACTAAACGTTTATAGATATTAATTTATACAACATAAATCTGTCGGTAGAATCCCCGTTTTCGCCCGTGAAACCGGATTAAATGTGATGACAGGTATGCCCGAAGCCCAAAAATTGACCCGCCAGGAACTGGAAGCCCACTGGATGCCCTACACCGGCAACCGCCAGTTCAAGGACGATCCGAGAATGATCGTCGCCGCCGAGGGTATTTACTTTATCGACGACAGGGGCCGCAAGGTGCTGGACGGCCTGTCGGGCCTTTGGTGCTCGGGTCTGGGACATAACCGCCCGGAAATTACCGAGGCAGTGCAGCGCCAGATGCAAACCCTGGATTACTCACCGGCCTTCCAGTTCGGCCAGCCGCGTTCCTTCGAACTGGCCAACAAGATCAAGGAGCTCACGCCCCAGGGGCTGGATTACGTCTTCTTCACCAATTCCGGTTCGGAGTCTGCGGACACCTCACTGAAAATGGCCCGGGCCTACTGGCGCCAGAAGGGCCAGCCCACCAAGACAAAATTGATCGGTCGTGCACGCGGTTACCACGGAGTTAATTTCGGCGGCATCTCGGTCGGTGGTATTGGCGCCAACCGCAAGCTGTTTGGCCAGGCGGTGGATGCCGATCATCTTTCGCATACGGTACTTGCCGATAATGCGTTTTCTCGCGGTATGCCCACCTGCGGCTGGCACCTGGCTGATGAGTTGAGCGAGCTTGTTGCACTGCACGATGCTTCCAACATCGCTGCGGTGATTGTCGAACCGATGGCGGGCTCCGCCGGCGTTATTCCGCCTCCGGCCGGTTACCTGCAGCGGTTGCGCGATATCTGTACTGCCAATGACATCCTGTTGATCTTTGACGAGGTTATTACCGGGTTTGGTCGCATGGGTGCCATGACCGGCGCGGATGCCTTTGGCGTAGTTCCGGACATCATGAATATCGCCAAGCAGATGACCAATGGCGCGGTACCGATGGGAGCTGTGGTGGCCAGTAGCGAAATCTACCAGACCTTTATGGAGCAGGGCGGCCCCGACTACATGTTGGAATTTCCCCACGGCTATACCTACTCTGCGCACCCGGTGGCTTGTGCTGCCGCTATTGCCGCACTGGATGTGGTAGTGGAGGAGGCCCTGCCGCAGCGGGTTGCTTCATTGGCGCCTTATTTTGAAGACGCATTGCATCAGCTGCGCGGCAGCCCCCACGTCACCGATATACGCAACTTCGGATTTGCCGGCGCGCTGCAGTTGGCCGCCTATCCGGGTGAGCCTGCTCGACGCCCCTATGAGATTGCCCAGTCAATGTGGGAGAAGGGGTTTTATGTGCGTTACGGCGGCGACACGATCCAGTTAGGTTTACCCTTCGTCATTGAGAAAACGGAAATAGACAGCTTGATCAACGCCCTCGGAGAGACCCTGAAAGAAGGTGCTTGATTAGATAGCCCAACGAGTAAATCGGACTGCCGGCGAGGGGTTAAAACTGGCTGTAGTCGATGGCCTGATGCCGATCCAGTGATTGGGGTGCCGCTTCCAGAGGGTACTTCAGGCCGGTTGCACAGTTAAAAAGAATGACAGTTTCGTCTGTAGTCACCAAGCCCTGTTCCAGGGCTTGTTTGTAGGCGGCGTACGTTGCCGCGCCCTCCGGGCAGAGCAGCAGGCCTTCTGCCTGGCCGACTTCAATCACCGCCTGGGTTATTACCTCGTCGTCAATGGCTATTGCGAAGCCATTGCTCTCGCGCACCGCGCGCAGGATGAGGAAGTCACCCACCGCCACCGGCACCCGAATGCCCGCGGCAACCGTATGCGCATCTTCCCAGAGCGGGGCGTGTTCCTCGCCGTCCTGCCAGGCTTTTACAATCGGTGCGCAGCCAGTTGCCTGCACTGCCACCATGCGCGGACGTTTACTGTCGATCCACCCCATAGCTTCGAGTTCGTCGAACATTTTCCACATGCCTATCAGGCCGGTGCCGCCACCGGTTGGATAGAAGATGACATCCGGTAATGTCCAGTTGAACTGTTCGGCCAGTTCCAGGCCCATGGTCTTTTTGCCCTCGATCCGATAGGGCTCCTTGAGTGTAGAGATATCAAACCACCCCGTGGCTTGCTTGCCTTCACCGACAATTTTGCCGCAGTCGTTGATCAGGCCGTTGACGCGGTAAACGTTACCGCCCTGTGCCTTGATCTCCCGCACATTGATGTCGGGTGTGTCGTCCGGGCAAAAAACAGTGCTGCGCATGCCGCCGGCACTGGCATAGGCGGCCATGGCCGCGCCGGCATTACCATTGGTGGGTATGGCCAGGTGCTCGATGCCGAACTCCTTTGCCATCGATACCGCCAGGGCCAGCCCGCGCGCTTTGAACGAACCCGTGGGCAATCGACCTTCGTCTTTGACAATGAGTTTGCCGGTGCTCAGGCCCAGCTGCGCGCCCAGTTGTTTGAGCTCGATGAGCGGCGTTACCTGTTCGCCCAGCGACACCACATGCTCGGTTTTGCGAACCGGTAAAAACTCCCTGTAGCGCCAAAAACCACCCTCTGCGCGTGCGCTCAGATCCTGCTTGCTGATCGCACGCGACAGCGCGTCCAGGTCATAACGCACCAGCAGCGGCCGGCCTGCAGAGGACAGGCCGTGGGGAACATCACAGGGGTAGCGCTCACCGGTCAGTGAGCACTCCAGGTGCGTTACAAAGGTTGGATATTGCCGCTCGCTCACCTGCTAGCGGCCCAGCATGGTCCTCGCCACCAGTTCCTGCATGATCTCGGAGGAGCCGCCGTAAATTCTCTGGATGCGCGCATCGGTGTAGAAACGCGATATCGGATATTCGCTGGTATAACCATACCCACCAAACATCTGCAGGCAATCATCGATGGTGCTGCATTGCATTTCGGTGGAGGCCAATTTCAGCATGGCCGCCTTGTCGGCAGTGAGTTCATCCCTTGCATACTCGTCGGCACACTGCTCGTAGAGGGCCTGGTTTAACGCGATCTGGGTTTTCACATTGGCCAGCTTGAAACGCGTGTTCTGGAACTCCCCGATGGTCTGCCCAAAGGCTTTGCGTTCCTTGACGTATTCCACGGTGATGTCGAGGGCGCCGCGTGCTGATCCGATAGCCTGTGCAGCAATGCCAAGGCGCTCCCGGGGCAGTTCTTCCATCATGATCACGAAGCCCTTATTCAGCTCACCCAGTAGCGCATTGGCAGGCAGACGTACGTCCTGGAAAAACAGCAGAGCAGTATCCGAGGTGTGCTGTCCGATCTTTTCAATCTTTTTGCTCTTTTCGAATCCGGGCAAACTCGCATCGACAAGAAACAGGGAGGTGCCTTTGGCTCCCTTGCCGGGATCGGTGATAGCGGCGACGATCACCAGGTCCGCATGGATACCGTTGGTGATAAAGATCTTGGAGCCGTTGAGGATCCATTCATCGCCATCCTTTACCGCGTTGGTTTTTATGCCCTGAACGTCCGAGCCCGCTCCGGGTTCAGTCATTGCCAGGGCGCCAAAAATGTCGCCGGTGACCATGCCTGGAAGCCACTGCTGTTTTTGTTCTTCCGTGCCGTTGCGGCTGATGTAGGGCGCAACGATATTAGAGTGAATACTGTAGCCGGTAGCGATGCCGCCAAAGCCCATTTCCGACAGTTCTTCCATCAGCGCCAGGGTGACGTGGGGAGAAGTGCCGGCACCGCCATAGGCCTCTTCAACATCGGGACACAACAGGCCCGCGGCCCCTAAGGTCCGCCACAGATCCCTGGGGACCAGGTGCTGGGCTTCCCACTCTTCGAAGTGGGGTGCGATTTCCTGTTCGAACGCCCGCCGGGCCATGTCTCTAAAGAGGGTTAAATCGTCATGGTTTACAGCCTGGTTCATGGATGACTCCCTGGGAATGACCGTGAAATAAGGAGCGAAAGTGTGAATAATCTCGGCGGAATTCGCAATGACGGTTTCTGCCAAAAATTGATCTGAACGGACAGGGGCGTGTCTTTCCCCGTTAAATACCTCGGCCAAAGGCAGAGCTTGCGCTAGACTATTACCCGTTTATGACAACACCGCATTTACACCAACCCGGCCTGTCCGGCCATTTCGCCCGCGTATTGATTAACCGCGCAGGAGAGCTGGGCTTACCGCCAGAGCAGTTGCTAGGCGCTGTTCGCCTGTCAGATGAACTGCTGACAAATCCTCTAACCCGTATAACACCTGCACAATTAGGTATTTTGTTGCGCACGGTTTGGCGGGAACTCGACGATGAACTTGTGGGTTTCGGCGCCGACCGACAACGCTTTGGCACCTTCGCGTTGATGGCACGACAGATGGTGGATAGCGTCACCTTGCGAGATGCGCTGCGCTATTCCTTTAAGTTTATCAACCTCACATCGAACTCCATGCGATGGGAACTGCTCGAAGACCAGGACGCACACCTGGAATTGAGCCTCGTTGATCCCGGGCGCGATCCGGATCATTTTCTGGAAGAGTTCATGTTGCTGCTATGGCACCGATTCAGCAACTGGTTGATTGGTGAGCGTATTCCACTCACCACCACGCGCTTTCGCTTTTCGAGACCAGCCCATTGGCGCGAGTACCGCCTGATGTACCCGGGGGAACTCGGGTTTGACCAGCCTGTTACCAGCGCAAGCTTTCACCGATCCTACTTGTTCGCCCCGGTCATCCGTTCGCGCATAGACCTGCATCGCTATTTGCAGCGTACCCCGGATGAATGGTTTGTGAAGCAGATGTTTGACGGCAGTGTGTCTGACCGTGTTCTACATGCGCTGAGCGAAAGCAATGGCGGTATTACCCTGGAGTCACTGGCAGCCGAATGGAAAGTGAGCAGCCGCACTTTGCATCGACAATTGCAACGCGAGGGTAGTGGCTTCAGGAAGCTGCACGAACAACTGCGCAAGGATCGGGCAGTGACCATGTTGTTGGCAGAAAATTGCCAGGTCAAACAGATTGCCAACGCCCTGCAAATGACCGAGCCGGCCTTCAGTCGCGCCTTCAAACAGTGGACAGGTATGTCGCCACTGGCCTACCGCAAGGCGCGTAGTTCGTGAGCCCAGTCCTACCTCTAAGTAGGTACTGGTGTCGTGCATTTGTGGTGCTACACTAGGCGTCTTTTTTCGCAAGCATCGTCTGCATCGACGGGAGATTTATAATGAGAGATTACAAACAGTTTTACATTAATGGGCAGTGGGTGGACCCCGTCACGCCCAACGACTTTGACGTGATTAACCCCGCTACCGAGGAGGTATGCGCGCAAATCTCCATGGGTTCCGAAGCTGATGTCAACGCGGCTGTTGCGGCGGCTAGAGCAGCCTTTGAAAGCTACAGCCGTACCACACGGCAAGAGCGCGTGGAACTGCTCGAGGCCTGTGTAGCGGCTTACAAAAAACACTATAACGACATCGCCGACGCCATCCGCGAAGAAATGGGTGCGCCCAAGGAGTTTGCCGTGGGCGCCCAGGCGCACTGCGGGCTGGGGCACCTGGAAGAAGCCGCGCGCGTGCTGAAGGACTTCGCCTTCGAAGAGGCGATGGGTGACCACCGGGTGTTCAAGGAGCCTATTGGTGTCTGCGGCCTGATCACGCCCTGGAACTGGCCGGTAAACCAGATCGGTTGCAAGGTAGCACCCGCCCTTGCGGTAGGTTGCACTATGGTGCTCAAGCCCAGCGAGGTTGCACCGTTGTCCGCCTACCTGTGGAGCCTGGTAATGGACGAGGCGGGTGTGCCCGCCGGTGTCTACAACATGGTGAATGGCGATGGGCCGGTAGTAGGCACCGCGCTGTCGGGCCACCCGGATGTCGATATGATGTCCTTCACTGGCTCAACACGCGCAGGCACGCTGGTCGCCCAGAATGCCGCCCCCACCGTTAAGCGTGTGACCCAGGAGCTGGGTGGCAAGTCTCCGAATATTATCCTCGACGATGCAGAACTCGCGCCTGCGGTGAAGCGCGGTACGATGAGCATGTTCAGTAATACTGGACAGTCCTGTAATGCGCCCTCACGGATGTTCGTGCCGGCCGCCAAGCTTGCTGAGGCAGAAGAGATAGCCGCAAAAGTTGCCTCGAGAGTCGTGGTTGGCGACCCCCTGGCTGACGGCACCACCATGGGACCTGTCGTGTCGGAAGTGCAGTACAACAAGATCCAGGGATTGATTGAAAAAGGTATCGAAGAAGGCGCTAAAGTGGTCGCGGGCGGGCCCGGTCGACCGGAGGGTATCGACAAGGGTTACTTTGTGCAGCCCACTGTGTTCTCCCAGGCCAACAACGACATGACCATCGCCCGTGAAGAAATCTTCGGGCCGGTACTGACTATGATTCCCTATGACACCGAGGAAGAAGCAATCGCCATGGCCAACGATACGCCTTACGGTTTGGCCGGTTACGTGCAGAGCGGCGACATGGACCACGCTCGCGCAGTGGCTTCCAAAATCCGTGCCGGTAACGTGAAGGTGAACGGCGCCTCTGGTGGCTATGACGTACCTTTTGGCGGCTACAAACAGTCCGGCAACGGCCGGGAGTGGGGTCATCACGGATTCACCGATTTTCTCGAGATCAAGGCAGTAGAAGGCTATGGCAGCTAAATTTGTTCTGGCGATAGACCAGGGCACGACCGGTAGTACGGTTGCCCTGATGGATAGCCGCGGCAAGGTGCGCGCCGCGGTTAACCACGAGTTCCCACAGATTTATCCAAAGCCGGGTTGGGTAGAACATCGCCCGGCGGATATCTGGGCCTCAGTGGAAAAAAGCATTGCCGCTATTTTGCGCAAACGTATTTGCAAGGCGACGGATATTGCCGCGATTGGTATCACCAATCAGCGTGAAACCGCCCTGTTGTGGGATCGCAAGACCGGCGAAGCGTTGAATAACGCCGTTGTCTGGCAGTGCCGTCGTACCACAGATTTTTGCAACGGCCTCAAGGCCGCCGGCCACGAAAAGCTGGTTAAGCGCAAAACTGGTTTGCTGCTGGACCCGTATTTTTCAGGCAGCAAATACCGTTGGTTGCTCAAGAACACCACCGGAATTTCCCGCCTGGTGCGAGCAGGTCGCGTAGCCGCAGGTACTATCGACAGTTACCTGATCTGGCAGTTGACCAATGGCGCAGCCCACGTCACCGATATTACCAATGCGTCTCGGACTTCATTGATGAACCTGAAAACGGGGCGCTGGGACAAACAGCTTCTCGAGTTGTTCGAGGTGCCAGAGAACATACTTCCAGAGATCGTTGCCAGTAGTGCCGTGCTGGGTGCTACCAGTGGTGTAAAGGGCTTGCCCGACGGTATTCCCGTGGCCGGTGTCGCCGGTGACCAGCAAGCGGCATTGTTCGGGCAAGCCGGTTTTGCGGTGGGAGATGCCAAGTGCACTTTCGGTACCGGGTCATTCATTCTCATGAATACTGGCGATCAGCAATTACAATCCAAGTCCGGTTTATTGACCACCGTGGCATGGCAACTGGGTGAGAAGGGCAAACCGGTGTATGCGCTCGAAGGCGGTGCCTTTGTGTGCGGCGCGGCCGTACAGTGGCTGAGAGATGGTTTGCAGATTATTAAGAAGGCACCGGACATTGAGGCTTTGGCAGGGCAGGTCAGCGATCATGGTGGCGTCGAGTTCGTTCCTGCACTTACTGGCCTGGGTGCGCCCCACTGGGCACCCGATGCGCGCGGCGTGTTGTCAGGGCTCACCCGGGGTACAGAGCGGGCACACATTGCCCGTGCGACGCTGGACGCGATGGCTCTGCAGAACGCCGACATACTACTGGCCATGGAAAAGGACCTCGGTAAACGCATGAAGCCGCTGCGTGTGGACGGCGGTGCAGCCGCCAATAATCTGTTAATGCAGATTCAGGCTAATGTGCTGGGCCGGCGTCTCATTCGCCCCGAGGTGATCGAAACTACCGTGGCCGGTGCCTGTTACCTGGCGGGCCTGGGGGTTGGGTTGTGGCAGTCGCCTGCGGAGATCAAGAAGATCTGGCGGGTACAGCGAGAGTTCAAGGTTGAAATGTCAGCTGCCGCGCGCCGAGAGCGCACTGCGTCCTGGCGATCAGCGCTCGATCGTACGCTGCTCTAATTAACAACCGTGATTACCAACCGTGGCCGACGTCTTACCCTTTCGTAGACCTTCCCTGAAGGAAAAACATAAGGGCAAGACTTTGTGTCGCCACGGTCACCACAAATGGCAAACCGACCGTACCACGCGCTTTGACGTCAAGCAGGGCAAGCTTGTTACCTTGCTGCGTTGCGAGCGCTGTGGCGCTGAGAAGGTAGAAGGTCGCTAAGCGACCTTCATTGCACAGTCTAGGCCGAGGCCACCGCGGGCGTTTGTGCCTCGCCCAGCACGTCCGTTACGCTTTTGCGGAACAGCGCAATGAACAGGTCGATTTCCTCGTGGCTGATCGACAGCGGAGGCGACATGACCATATTGTCGCCGATAGCTCGACACAGCAGCCCGTTCTCGTAACAGCGCTGGTGAATCTTCGGTCCCAGTGACTTGGCAGGCAGCGCGCCGCTGTCAAAGCTGACGGCTCCAAGCAGGCCGATGTTGCGAATGTCGATGACCTGGGGCAGGTCGCTCAGGCTGTGCAGCGCATCTTCCCAGTACTGGCCCTTCTCTTCGCTGCCACAAGTGAACAGGCCCTCATTCTCGTAGATATCCAATGCAGCAAGACCCGCAGCAGCAGCAACGGGTGTGCCCGCGTAAGTGTTGCCGTGAAAAAATTCAGGCACGGTAGTGGGCGTAGCGTCAAAGATGGTTTGCTGGATACTGTCTTTCACAAACACACCGCCCATAGGAACCGTGCCGCCATTGATTGCTTTTGCACTGGTCATCAGGTCAGGTGTCACACCAAAGCGAGTTGCAGCGAATGCGGACCCGGTGCGACCGAAACCGGTGATCACCTCGTCAAAAATCAGCAGAATGTCGTGCTCATCGCACAAGGCCCTGATTTTTTCGAGATAGCCCTCGGGTGGGGGCACCATACCGCCGGCACCGGAAACGGGCTCAATGATGACGGCACAGATACTATCCGCGCCGCGCAATTCAATGATGCGTTCAAACGCGGCGACCATCTTGTCGGTGCCATGCGCGGGAAGGCCGCGGCTGAAGGCATTGTTCTCGATGTCCAACAGGCCTGGCAGAAAGTCGACCCCATCCAGGACCGGAAACCCGTGACGGTTGCTCGGTAGTCCCTGCACTGAAGTGCCGCCCACGTTGACGCCGTGGTAGCCCTGTTCCCGCGAGATGAAACGGGTTTTGCTGCCCTTGCCGCGTGCCTGTTGGTACAGGTGTGCAATTTTGAGGGCGGTATCCACCGCTTCGGAGCCAGAGTTGGTAAAAAAGACCCGGTTGATCTCCTGCGGCGTATGCGCCATCAAGCGGCGGGCAAACTCAAAAGCCGGTGCCGTACCAAATTGAAAAGGGGGCGCAAAATCCAGCTCCATCAGTTGGGCGTGGACCGCGTCAGCGATTTCCTTGCGTGCATGGCCGACGTTACAGCTCCACAGCCCGGCAGTGATATCCAGTACCGATTGACCGTCTTCCTTGTAAAGGAATGAGCCGCTAGCTCGGGCGAACATTCTCGGGTTTGCCTGGAAGGCCCTTACGTTGGTAAAGGGTTGCCACCAGTTTTCCAGGTTTAGTTCTGTCATCGAAAAATCCTCATTGTTGTGCTGCTGGCGTAACGTGTTCGCACGCAGTCACACGTTTCTCATCTCAACAATTCTAGGTATCCGCCTGTGACAACACTATACCTGTCTTCAGGTAGAGTAATGTGCCGGGATCAGGCGGCTGATGAGTCGCTGGCGAGGGCGTCGAAGAACAGTGAGAAAAGCTGGTTGTGCGAGCTCAGGCCCAACTTCTGGTAAATGTTTTTGCGATGTACCTGCTCGGTCTGGGCGCTGATGCCCAACTCGGCTGCTGCGCCCTTGGAGCTGAAACCGCGCAGAATCAGCTGTACCACCTGCCGTTCCCGGGGCGTAAGCACCTCGCTGCCAAAATCCTCCAGGATGCGTTGTACCTGCAGGTGTAAACCAGGCTCAGCGTTGCTGGTATGTCCATCACTGTGCTGCCAGTGCTGACTCACAAGTGCGCTGACGATTGGAGCGATGTCCCGCAAGTGTTCCTTGTCGGCTTCGCTGTACAAAGGTAACGCTGAAGTGCGTTCCAGCGAGATTGCCATGGGTGTGCCATCGCCAGCTTCCAGCAAGTATAAGGTGTGATCGTGCACACCGTTCGACGCGTAATACAGCGCGTAATACTCACTGTCTACAAAGTTAACCGGGGCGATATCCATGATATGGAAGAAGCCGCGAAGTCCGGCTTTCACGCTTAAATACAAGGGTGAAAGCAGCCACAAACCATCGCGGTAAGGGCCTCCAAAGCCGGGTTGATCGCCCTCGTGTAGTTCGTTGTGCAAAACCCCCAGCACATTGCTGTCGGGGTAGGTCATGATCACTGCGCTATCGAAGTTGGCAATGCTTCTCAGCCAGGCGAGCAGGTGCTGGGGAAAAACATCATTCCCGAGTTGGGCGATAGCGTTTGCCAGTAATTCAGTGCCGCTGGGCTTCGCCACTAGTCGTCAGTCTCCCTTCTTAGTTTCTCGCTGCGGCGCCCGCATTTTTTTGCTGCGGAGCACGCACATTCTTGCCGCGGCGCCCACTTATGCTGTACTTGCGTATCATGCCTCGTAGTTGGTCATAGGTCAGACCCAGCGCTTGAGCAGTCAGGCGCTGATTATGCCCGTTTTCCGCGAGCGCTTCCTCCAACATGCTCTTTTCTATGGCGCCGATGCGCTCGCTGAAATTCGCTTCGATGTTATCTACCTGGGTGGCGGCTGCTAATTCATTGGGCGCGGTAGCCGGGGTGTAAGGTGACTTAAAGGGGTCAACAATCAGCTTGTCGACCTTGGTGTCTGGCGCGCCCCAGCGGTAGACAGAGCGCTCAACGGCATTTTTGAGCTCGCGAATATTGCCGGGCCAATCGTACGTCATCAGTGTGTTGTTGGCCGATTCGGAAAACCCCGAAAACAAGGGCCAGCCCAGCTCCGCACATATCTGCACGGCGAAATGCTCGGCCAACTCCAGGATATCTTCAGGGCGTTGCCGCAGGGCAGGGAGGTGAACTACATCGAAACTCAGCCGATCCAGCAGGTCCGCTCGGAATTCGCCTTGCTCAGCCATGTTTGACAGGTCTGCATTGGTTGCACCGACAATGCGTACGTCAACCTGCAGAGTCTGCTGGCCACCAACGCGTTCGAACTCCGAGTACTCGATAACGCGCAGCAGTTTTTCCTGCAACCGCAGTGACATTGTTCCCAGTTC
Source organism: Halieaceae bacterium (assembly GCA_963669435.1). Classification (GTDB taxonomy): domain Bacteria; phylum Pseudomonadota; class Gammaproteobacteria; order Pseudomonadales; family Halieaceae; genus CALJFL01. The sequence continues at coordinate 4,283,042 of OY770025.1, read as the reverse complement.
GTCGAGAAACAAGGTGCCGCCGTCGGCCCGCTCGAAGCGCCCCTGGTGCGCGCGTGTCGCTCCGGTAAACGCACCTGCCTCGTGCCCGAACAGTTCCGATTCCAGCAGCGGTTCGGCGATGGCGGCACAGTTCACCTTGTGAAGCGGGGAATCCCAGCGGGGGGACAGGAAATGTAACCGCTCTGCAGCCAGTTCCTTGCCCGTGCCTCGTTCGCCACAAATCAGGATGGGACGGTTGATCGAGGCGAGTTCGGAGATGTGGTCCAGGGCCATGGCGAAACTGGCCGAGTTACCGATCATGCGCTCGTTGCGTGGATTCATAGGTATATTTTACCTAATATCATGGCTTTGAATACCTATTTATCGGCTTAAAGAACCATATCGAATGAAGATTTGGTAATTTCAGCCCTGGATGTAATGAAAAACATGTTTAAATTCAGTCTGTTACGAATTCTGGCACGGAATCTGTAATGGTTAAGGTGAAAATAGTTCAGGCGAGGCCAAGCAATGTAGCTTCGCCACACCAGCTATGAACCTGGAGGAGTGCCATGGTAAGCAATCGCGAGCGTTTAACGATTCACGGCGTGTATCTGGCCACCTGCGTCGCGCTGGGACCCTTTTTGGGCGTCACCGCCGCGTTGTGGACCCTCCTACAAATGGTTCTGGTAACAGAGGCGATGCTCTGGCTGGCTGCCGGGACAAACGAACGTTCCAGTGACAGCCGCTGCTAAAGATTGAAAAACAGGAGAACGACAATGGGTATTTTTTCCCGCATGACCGACATCATTAACTCAAACCTGAATTCGCTGCTCGACCAGGCCGAAGATCCGGAGAAAATGATTCGACTGATTATCCAGGAAATGGAAGACACTCTGGTGGAGGTGCGAAGCTCCTCAGCGAGAGTGCTGGCCGATCGCAAGGCAGCGGCTCGCCGGCTGGAACAGGTGGAGCAGGAGGCCACTGGTTGGGAGGACAAGGCCAAGCTTGCCATCAGTAAGGGCAGGGAAGACCTCGCACGAGCGGCGCTGCAGGAAAAACGCGCCGTTGAGGAAGAAGTCGCCGTGGTAGCAGCAGAGCTGAAGGCTACCGATGAGCACATCAGCCAGCTCAACGACGAAGTTGCTCAACTGCAGCAAAAACTGACCGACGCCAAGGCCAAGCAAAAGGCCATGATAATGCGTAGTACGACGGTGGAGTCACGCATCAAGGTTAAGCGCCAGGTACACCGGGAAGCGTTGGATACAGCGTTTGCACGTTTCGAGCATTTCGAGCGGCGCATGGACAACCTGGAAAGCCAGCTCGAGTCACTGGACATGGGTAGGGATGTTCCCCCCGATCTCGCTATGGAAATCAGTGCCCTGGAAGAAGACGAGAAGATTACCGACGAATTGGAACGACTCAAGTCTGAGATCGCCACCGCCAGGGAAGACCTCAATCGCGACAGCTGAGTGAAGACAGCAAAAGCGTATTATGATGTTTACTTGTACGGCCGCGTGCCCGACTGGCAATTGCAGGGAAAGTTGAATGGATTTTTGGAACTTTATGTTTGTGCCGACCATCTTGTTTATGGTCGTGGTAGCGCCGATCTGGATAAGTTTGCACTATCGCAGCGTCAATCGGTCCTCGCGCAGTCTCACTGACGAAGATCGTGAAAGCGTTGATCATATGCTGGAAACTGTCGACAAGCTGACCGACCGGATTGCTACGCTGGAATCAATCCTGGATGCAGATCATCCGGACTGGCGCAAGCAAACTGAACGCGACACACAGGAAAGGAGTAACTGATGGGTAGAAGACGCCGCAGGTCTCGCCACCACTATAGCGGGCGTAGACGTCGATTTCATTCCCGCAAAGCCGCGGGGTGGGGTATGAATCTTTACCGCAACACCCGGGAAGGCAAAATTGCGGGTGTTGCCGCCGGTCTCGCCGACCACTGGGACGTGGCACACTGGGTCGTGCGCTTGCTGTTTGTCGGCGCCTTCCTGTTTACCGGAACCCTCGCACTGTGGGCTTACATCGGCGCATGGATCCTGTTGGCGCCACGCCCGAGTCGCCGATTCTACGACGACAGTGAGCCCGATGAGCCGCACTACTACGAGGAAGCGGAAATCGATATGGAGTACGACGAACGTGCCCATAGCTACAAGCCCAAGAAAGTGTTCCGCTATTCCGATAGCGGCGCGGTACGGTTGAAGCGTGCCCGAGAACGCCTGGACGCGGCTCTGCGTCGGGTCGAAGACATGGAGTCTTATGTGACTTCGCGCCGGTACAACCTCAACAAGGAATTCTCCAAGCTGTAAGCCGACGCGCTCGTCTTTTTTCACTGCGGGCTTACCACCGGTAGGACTATCGCAATAAGTTAATTTTAGTTATTATTTGTCATACAAATAATACAAAGTAGATTAGAACAGGAGTGCTTTTTGGCTAAAGCAGGCTCCACCGCAAGCGATACCAACGGGGATATCGAACCTCACGTCCCACCTCCGAATCCGCTGCTGGCGTTAACCGAGGCCCACCGGGCAATGGTAGAGATTGTTTCTCTGCGATTCAGTAAGAAAGCCCTCAGCAATGCCCCCGAAGGGGATGGCCATCCGGTGATGATACTGCCGGGATTTCTCGGCGCTGATGGGTATAACCTGGCCCTGCGCCGCTTCCTTACACGCATTAATTACTCGGCGCATGGCTGGGGATTGGGGCGAAACCTTGGGCCCCAGGCAGGGGTATTGGAGGCGCTGGAAGCGCGCATCAGGTTTCTAGCTGATCGCTACGAGGGGAAGGTGTCGTTGGTGGGTCACAGCCTTGGCGGTATATTCGCGCGTGAGCTCGCCCGAGAGTTTCCAGACCTGGTGCGGCAAGTTATCTCTCTGGGTAGTCCCTTCGGGGAGGGTCGCATGACCGGGTCTTATCCGGCCCGCTTGTTCGCAGCACTAAACCCTAAAGAGGAACTGCCCATAGCGGAGGATGGCTTACATCTGGCGCCGCCGGTGCCCACCACCGCGATCTACTCAAGGGGTGATGGTATTGTTAACTGGAAAACCACGGTGCAGGTTGATGGCCACGAGGAATCCCAGAGTATCCGGGTACGCGGCAGCCACTGTGGTATGACGCTCAACCCGTTCATTTGGTATCTGGTGGCGGAAAGGCTCGCAGTCCCCCACGGCCAGTGGCGTCCCTTCGAAAGCCGAGCGTGGCAAACTCTCTTTTATCCTACCCACAAACCGTTAACGGCTTAGCTCGAACGCACTTTTTCCATTTCGTGGGCATGAAAAGCGATGTGACTGCCGATGAAGCTGGATACGAAAAAGTAGCTGTGGTCGTAGCCAGCCTGGCGTCGGATGGTGGCCTGGTAATCCGAGGACTCGCAGGCACTTTCCAGTAATTCAGTGCGCAATTGTTCCTGTAGAAAATCATCAGCTTCACCCTGGTCGACGAGCATAGGCAACTGTTGGGCACCGGCCTGGATCAGTTCGCAGGTGTCGTGTTGCTTCCAGGTTTCGCGGTCAGCCCCCAGGTAATTAGACAGCGCCTTTTCACCCCATGGGCATTGGCTGGGAGCGACAATCGGCGAGAAGGCCGACACGGAAACAAATTTCTCAGGATTACGCAGGGCGATGGTCAGCGCCCCGTGTCCGCCCATTGAGTGGCCCGATATTGCCGCCAGGTCGGGGTTCAACGCAAAGTTTTCGTGCAGCAGCGCCGGTAATTCCTCGGTGATGTAATCGTACATCCGATAGTGCGTGCTCCACGGTGCCTCCGTTGCATTGACGTAAAAGCCGGCTCCCAGACCAAAGTCCCAGGCACCTTCAGGATCGTCCGGCACCTCATCGCCGCGTGGGCTGGTATCGGGTGCCACCACGGCCATACCGTGTTCTGCAGCGTAGCGTTGGGCGCCAGCCTTCTGGACGAAGTTCTCATCGGTACACGTTAAGCCAGACAGCCAATAAAGCAGCGGCACCGGTTCTTCGCCGTAACCCGGAGGTAAGAACAGGGAGAAATTCATGGCGCAGCCCAGACTGCTGGAGTCGTGGGAGTAGCGTTGTTGTTCTCCACCGAAGCAGAGGTTTACGGCGGTTTTTTCCAGGGGCATGGCGTTTAGTGAGGTCCTTGGCTGATGAGAGCGCCTACTTTAGTCGAATAGACTGATCTGTGCACAATCAATTTTCGCTGCATTTGCCCGGAGCGAGGAGGGGTCGAACAGATCCGTACGCGAACAGGGCGCCTCGCCCTGTGCCAGCCCGAGTTTTTTGCAACCGAGGTTAAAGCGCTGAGACAACAACTCCGCAAAGGTCCCACTGCCGCGCATGCGGTGTCCAAAACGACTGTCGTTATCGCGTCCGCCCCTGCTTTGGCGCAGCAAGCTCACCACATGCGATGCGCGCAACGGATAGTGCTGTTGCAGCCATTCGAAAAACAAGTCTCGTATTTCCAGCGGCAGTCGCAACATGATGTACGCAGCCCTGGTGGCGCCAGCGTCAGATGCCGCTTCGAGAATAACCTCCATCTCGTGATCGTTCAGTGCCGGTATCACTGGTGCAAGCAACAGCGTCACCGGAATGCCCGCCTGTGACAGGGCGGCCATGGTCTGTAGGCGCGCTTGCGCAGAAGGGGTTCGGGGTTCCAGTTTGCGCTTGAGATCGTTGTCCAGGCTGGTAACACTGATCGCAACCGAAGCTAAACCATCTTTCGCCATCTCGGCGAGGATGTCGATGTCGCGTGTCACCAGATTGCCCTTGGTGATTATTGCTACCGGGTGTGACGCCTCGCTTAGAACTTCCAGGATTTGTCGAGTAATGCGGTGTTCGCGTTCCACGGGTTGGTACGGATCGGTGTTAGCGCCCAGGGTTATGCCACTGCACTGGTAGCCAGGCTTGCACAGTTCCCTGGCCAGTTGCTCAGCGGCGTTTTGTTTGTAGGTAAGACGCGTTTCAAAATCGATACCCGGAGACAGGTCCAGGTAGGCGTGCGTGGGCCTGGCGTAGCAGTAGATGCAGCCGTGCTCACAGCCCTGGTAGGGATTGATCGATTGATAGAAAGGAATGTCGGGCGAATTATTGCGCGAAATGATCGAGCGGGCAGTTACCGCTCGGCACTCGGTGACGGCAGAGGGCGTTTCCAGGCCGTCCACCCATTCGATGTCGTTGGGTTGAAATCGGCTACCCCGGTTGCTGAGCGCACCGCGACCTTTGCGTGGCGTCTGCTGGTTTACGATAAGGTCGGCGCGCCGGGTCATTGCCAAAGCCTGATACTGTATAAATAAACAGTATAAGTGTCTGTTGGGTAATTGCAAGAATATGCTTTAGTCTGACAACACAAAAATAATGGGGCGGTGGGCTTTCATGCGGGACGCTGGGCAGATGGTTGCGGAGATGCAAATCCATGCTGCATAGAATTTGGCTAGGATTTTTCCTGCTGGCGTTTATCTGTGGGCTGTACCAGTGGCTGTTTGCTGCAGACGCGGAAGTGTTTCAGCGCATGGTCAAGGCCATGTTTGACATGGCTATTCTGGCGGTCGAACTCGCGATTGGATTGGTGGGGCTCATGGCCCTGTGGCTGGGTGTAGTCGCGGTGGGCGAGGCCAGTGGATTGATCGAGAAACTGGCCCGGCTGCTGTCGCCGGTGTTCACCCGCCTGATGCCCGAGGTGCCGCGCAACCATCCGGCCATCTCATCGATGACCCTCAACCTCTCGGCCAATGTGCTCGGGCTTGATAATGCCGCCACCCCCCTGGGCATCAAGGCGATGAAGGATCTGCAGACTCTGAATCCCGATCCCAGCGTGGCCAGCAATGCCCAGATTCTGTTCCTGGTGCTGAATACCTCGTCGGTCACCGTGTTTCCGGTGGCGATTTTGCTCTACCGCGCGCAGATGGGTGCGCCCGACCCTGCGGCGGTGTTTATTCCTATCCTGCTGGCAACCAGCTGCTCAACGCTTGCTGGCTTACTGGTCACCGCCTGGGTACAGCGATTGAATCTGCGAGACACCGTGTTGTTGGGATTTCTGGGGGGCTGTTTCGCCTTGTTGCTGGCCCTGGTGGCGTATTTTGCGACGTTGAGCGCCGAACAATTGCAGCGTCAATCCAGCCTGATCAGCAATCTGCTCATTGTTACGCTGGTGGTGGTGTTTCTTGGGGTCGCTCATCGCAAGGCGGTGAATGTTTACGAGACTTTTATCGAGGGGGCCAAGCAGGGATTCGAGACCGCCATTGGGATCATTCCTTATCTGCTGGCGATGCTGGTGGCCATCGGTGTATTCCGCGCCAGTGGCGCGTTGGATATCGTATTGGATATTGTGCGCGCGATAGTGGCGATGTTCGGCGCCGATAGTCGCTGGGTGGACGCCATGCCCACCGCGCTAATGAAACCCTTGTCGGGTTCCGGCGCAAGAGCCATGATGGTAGAAACAATGAATACCTTCGGGGTTGATTCGTTTCAGGCACGACTGGCTGCAACTTTGCAAGGCTCCACTGAAACGACATTCTACGTGTTAGCTGTGTATTTTGGGTCTGTGGGCATCAGGCATGCGCGTCACGCCCTGGCCTGTGGCCTGGCCGCCGACGCGGCTGGCATAACAGCAGCGATAGCTGCGGCATACTGGTTTTATGGTTGAACATTCAGTTTTAGGTACTTTTATCCTGCCCGTTGCCCGGGCGCTGCGACTGCAGGGGATAGAACCGCTCGAATTAATGGAGGCGGCCGGACTTGATCCTGCCCACGCTGCCAGGCCCGACTGGCGAATCCCTCACAGTAAAATGAGCCTGTTGATGGACGCGAGCGTCAGCGCTACAGGGCAAGAGAGCTTTGGTCTGCTCGCCGCAGAGCAGTTGCAGCCCCAGGTGCTGCACGGGCTGGGGCTGGCGTGGTTGGCCAGTGACACAATTCACGATGGCCTGCGACGGCTGGTCCGTTTCAGCAAGCTGATGAGCACGGGCGCGGACCTGGATTTGCAGGAAGAGGGTGAACTGGTGCACCTGCAGATACATGCGCCGAGGCGGGACGCTGATGTTGTCTACGCTACCCAGGATTACGCGATTGGCATGATCCTGCGAATGTGTCGCCTGACCCTCGGTGAGTTTATTGCACCGGTAAAAATCGAATTGACACGCCCGGCGCCGGCCGATCCGTCTCGCTGGGAATACATGTTCGCGGCACAGACCAGCTTTGCGCATTCGGTCACACGCATCGCCTGGTTTCGCGCAGATATTGAAGAGCCTCTGGTTACCGGGGACCCGGTCCTGGCCCGGGCTAACGACGAGCAATCCCAGGCCTACCTGGACGGCTTTTTGAAAGCGAGCGTGACCGCGACAGTGGTGCGCAAAATTATTGAACGCCTGCCGGATGGGCCGCCCAATCAACAGCGCATCGCGGCCGATATGAACCTGAGTCACCGTACTTTACAGCGCAAACTCAAAGATGAAGGTGCCAGCTTTGCTGATCTTTTGAAAAACACCCGCCTGGAACTGGCGCAGAAGTACCTGGGGCAGGGGCATCGCTCTGTGGTTGAAACCGCATATCTGCTCGGATTTTCCGAGCCGAGCACATTTTCCCGGGCGTTCAAGCAATGGACAGGGCAGGCGCCGGCGGAATTCCGCGATGCCGCGCGATAATCGCGGGGCCGACATCATTAAATCGGGACGCTAAGCACCGGGAATTCTGCGACAGCTTCCGGGGCCCCACGGCACCCTCAATTGGGGCTAACCCAGACGGGTCAGGCGCGGCTGGGAGCCCTCACGCACCAAATTTGCACTTTTGTTAATAGCGACTATGTTGTCATATGTACGTCGCGCATCTGCGCGTACTACACGTCCCCTGGCCGATGTTTCTGCCCCGAAGCATACGGCTATTTCAGCCCGCTGATAAGCTATTATCAGCGGGTTTTTTTATATTTAAAACAATAATTAATAGATAAATATTAATGTATTTTCTAGATTAGTGTTTCCAGCTGTCGTCAATGGTCATGCAGGTGACGCCAGCGGCCATGGGGTGTTCTTCCCGGGCTTTGTATTCTCTCTCCCGTAAGTAAGGAGTGCGATTGAACGCACCATAACGTTGAAGGTAGGAGAGCAGCTATGCACGAACTGGTAATCAGAATTAATGACCCGGACAAATGCTACATATTTGCCCGTAATGCCATACGCAACGGCCACCCTGAACTGGCCATTGAAGCTTATCGGCGAGCCGTCGATTTACGGGCGGCACAGTACGCCACCAACTCGGAGGCCGAGCGAGCAGCAGTGACGGCCATCTTTGCCTACGAAGAGGCATTGAGTTACGCCAAGGGCAAACGTACCCGTGCGACAGGAACCTGGCAGATGGTCAATCGCAAGGGCTTGATTGAAGCAGTGGCCAAGCGCCTGACGTCACGGGGTGGAGAAGACGTTAGCGCAACACTGAAGGAACTGAACATGGAAGACTACAGTTTCGCCGCCGTGCGCGATGCACACCCGGAGGCATTCGACAAGGATATGCAGGCCGCCGCCTGAGTCGCAACCTAATTCCTTAGGGAACACAGTCCCTACCTTGCCCGGTCCCCGAGTTCGTGGGGAGTGCCGGGCTTTTTTTCACAAAACTGTCATGAGAAAGCAGCGGATGCTGCACCTCTAAAACCCCCGCCTGGGCTATAATCCGGCCTTCGAGTGCATGCCCACCTTAAGCTATGCACCATTATCAGGAGTCCAGGAGCTAGATGGCCAGCCCGCTAAAAATTCGTGTCGCTGATCTCGACGAGAACCTGTTTATGCCTCGGGAGTTGAGCTGGCTGTCCTTCAACGCCCGCGTCCTCCAAGAGGCAGAAGATCCGGGTGTTCCTATTATCCAGCGGCTGCGCTACCTGGGAATATTTTCCAATAACATGGATGAATTTTTTCGCGTGAGGGTCGCGGAAGTCAGGCGCCTTATCTCTGTCTCCTCGGGCACCACTCGACAACAGGCCAAGGAATTGTTGGCCTCGATTCAGCAGCAGGTGGTGGAACTGCAGAAGCGCTTTGAAAAAATCTACGACCGGGTGCTGGTCGACTTACGCGCACGGCGTATCTACATGATCAACGAGCGACAGCTCGACGAAGGACAGTTCAAATTTGTGCAGGACTATTTTACCCGCACGGTGCTGCCGGAACTGGAACCTATTTTGTTGCGCGATGGCCAATCTATACCCTCATTAAACGACGAGTCCATTTACCTCGCCGTCGATATTCGCACGGGTGATGATTACAACTATGCCGTTGTGGAGGTGCCGACCGACAGGTTGCCGCGCTTCCTGGAGATCCCCCGGCGTAAGGGCAAGGGCGGTAAAGTCTTTATCGCGCTCGATAATGTATTGCGGGCCTGTCTGCCGCAAATGTTCCGGGGCGTACTGAAAATTGACAGCATTGATGCCTACTGTTTCAAGTTTTCCCGGGATGCCGAGCTGGAAATTGACACGGGCATTTCCCAGAGCCTGATCGAGAAAATGGCCACCAGCCTGAAGCAGCGCAAAAAGGCCGATGCGGTCCGGTTCGTCTATGACAGTGAGATGCCTGAACGACTGCTCACCTACCTGAGCCGGCGTTTTGATTTTGGCAAATACGACAGCATGATCGCCGGCGGCAGGTACCATAATTCCAAAGACTTCATCGACTTTCCCAACGTCGGTCCGAAGTACCTGGAGTTCAAGCCGCTGCCCCCGATTCGTATTAAGCGCCTGGATGAACCCGGCAGTTTGTTCGACAGTATCAAGAAGCGTGATGTTTTCCTGTGCTACCCCTATAACCCCTTCGACTACATCGTTGACCTGTTGAAAACGGCCGCCCTGGACCCCGGCGTGACCACCATCAAGATATGCCTTTACCGGGTAGCGAAGGACTCACGGGTGATTGATGCGCTGCTCAACGCGGTGCAGAACGGCAAGCGTGTGCTGGCAGTGGTAGAACTCGCGGCGCGCTTTGACGAGGCGGCGAATATCAACTGGGCACAGCGCCTCACCGAGAGCGGCATCGACGTGATTTTCGGTATCCCCGGACTAAAAGTGCACAGTAAAATTCTGTTGATAGAGCGAATGGAGGAGAGCGGGATTCGTTTTTATAGTCACATTGGCACGGGCAATTTCAACGAAAAAACCGCTAAGCTGTATACCGACTTCACGCTTATCACACGCAATCAGAATATTGGTAAGGACGTCTACAACGTCTTTGATTTCCTGCAGTACAACTACAAGCGCCCGCGCTATCGTATGCTGTTGGTCTCTCCGCACACTACGCGCCCGGCGATCATGGAAATGATCGAGCAGGAGATAGAAAACGCACGCGCCGGTTATCGCGCTTCCATGACCCTGAAGTGTAATAATCTCGTAGACAAGCAACTGGTGATGAAGCTCTACGAGGCCAGTGACGCCGGTGTGGAAATTCGCCTGATTGTGCGCGGGATGTGTTCATTGCTGCCGGGTGTTAAAGGGATATCTGAGAACATTCAGTGCATCAGTGTTGTCGATCGCTTCCTCGAGCACCCGCGGGCCTATGTGTTCTATAATCGCGGTAAGCCGCTTTACTATATTGGTTCTGCTGACCTGATGACGCGCAACCTCGACTATCGTGTTGAAGTACTTTGCCCGGTTCTAGAGGAAGAATCCCAGAAGATGATCCAGGATATTCTGGATCAGCAGTGGCACGACAATGTCAAAGCCCGGGTGATCGACCAGAATCAGACCAATAAAATGGTGGAAAACAAGAAAAAGGTGGCGCGCATCCGTTCCCAGGAGACCATTCACCGCTACCTGACGGACGGCAAACTTCCACGGTATCCCAAGTCACGCATGAACGTCGTGGCCAAGCGGCGCAGAAAGTTGCGCTGAACCCCGCTAATCGGTTTTACTGATCTCACTCAACTCTCTCTAACTCTGGATCTGGAGTAACTATGGCTGGCGCTAGTCTACTGGTGCTGCTCGACGACATCGCGGCGATTCTTGACGACGTGTCCCTGATGACAAAGGTCGCGGCAAAAAAGACCGCCGGCGTGTTGGGCGACGATCTGGCGCTGAATGCCGAGCAGGTCAGAGGCGTCAAAGCCGATCGGGAGCTTCCCGTGGTTTGGGCGGTTGCCAAAGGCTCATTCCGTAACAAGCTAATCCTTGTACCTGCAGCTCTGCTGATCTCTGCCGTCGCAGACTGGTTGATCGTTCCGCTGCTGATGCTGGGCGGTCTGTTCCTTTGCTATGAAGGGTTCGAGAAGATTGCCCATAAGTATCTGCACGATAGCGGCGACGACGCGGCACTCCAGCAGCTGCAACAAGAACGGCTACAGGCTCTCAGTGACCCGGAAGCAGATCCCCTGCTGATGGAGCAAAACAAAATCAAGGGCGCCATTCGCACAGACTTTATTTTGTCGGCGGAGATCATTGTGATCACGCTCGGTGTAGTGGCCGAGTCGTCTTTTACCACCCAGGTCAGTGTGGTGTCAGCGATTGCGCTATTGATGACCATCGGGGTCTACGGCCTGGTGGCCGGCATTGTAAAGTTGGACGACGGCGGGCTTTACCTCGCGGGTATAACCGGTGAAGGTGTTTGGCCCCGCAGTCAGCGTTGGATGGGTCTAAGACTGCTCGACTTTGCGCCCTGGCTGATGCGAGCACTCGCTATCGTGGGCACCGCGGCCATGTTTATGGTCGGTGGCGGTATCCTGGTGCACGGTATTCATCCGCTGGAACTGCTGTCGCAACAGCTGACCACTTACCTGGGTGGCCTGGCGGCCGTCGGGCCGGTGCTACAAGTACTCACGCCGACACTGTTTGGTGCGTTCTTTGGTGTGCTCGCTGGCGGTCTGACGCTGGCTATGGTGTCGCTGGTACAGCGCCTTCGCGGCACCCCGGCTACTTGAGCAGCGAGCCTAGAATTCCGCGAAACAGTTTTTTGCCCAGGCTGCTGCCGGCAGCGCTACCCAGGCTCCTGGCCATACTCTTGATAAATGCTTCCGAAGTGCTTTGCCGGGAGCTGCTGCGCTTCTTCTTCGGCGTGGCCGCGCGCTCTTTCAATGTCGCTTCTTCCTGCGCCTTTAAGCGCTCAGCGGTTCGCTCCTGCAGAATCTCGTGCGCTGAGCGCGGATCCTGGGTCTTGCCATAAAGCCGCATGTTTGGATCGCGGTCTAATACCGCCTGACGCTCGGCGAGCGTTGCCTTGCCCATGCGCGAGTGGGGTGGGCGGATGAGGACCTGTTCTACCGGCGAGGGAATACCCTTGTTTTGTAGCGTTGACACCAGGGCCTCGCCGACACCCATTTCGGTAATAACTTTCACGGTATCGAGCTTGGGATTCGCGCGAAAGGACTGCGCCGCCACTTTTACTGCCTTCTGCTCTTTGGGTGTATAGGCGCGCAAGGCATGTTGGACACGATTGCCCAGCTGCCCCAGTACGGCATCGGGAATATCCGCCGGACTTTGAGAAATAAAATAAACGCCAACGCCTTTCGAGCGGATCAAGCGCACAACCTGTTCTATTTTTTCCAGCAGGGCCTTGGGGGCATCGCGAAACAATAGATGGGCCTCGTCAAAGAAAAACACCAGTACCGGTTTGTCTGGGTCACCCAGCTCGGGCAGATTTTCGAAGAGTTCCGACAGCAGCCATAACAGAAAGGTGGAGTACACGCGCGGGCTTTGGATCAAGGTGTCAGCCGCGAGAACATTAATAACGCCGCGCCCGTCACGCTCGGTCTGCATGAAATCGTCCAACTGTAACGCCGGTTCGCCGAAAAACTTCTTGCCGCCTTCGCGTTCCAGCATGAGCAGCCTGCGTAATATGGCGTTAATGGATGCTTTAGAAACGCCATACCCGGTGCCCAGTTCCTTGCTGTTGTTACCAAGGTATTCCAGCGTGGTTCGCAGATCGGCGAGATCGACCAGCAGCATACCCTCGCGGTCGGTAAACTCGAACACCAGGGTGATAACACTTTCCTGCGTTTCGTTCAGGTCGAGTAGCCGGGATATGAGCTGCGGTCCCATTTCTGCAACGGTAGCCCGAATCGGTGTCCCTTTTTTGCCAAACAAGTCCCAGAAAGCGACTGGATAGGCGCGTTGGCTGAAGTTTTCGATACCGATCGTCTGCACGCGTTCATCGATTTTCGCATGTGGCTTACCGGCCTGGCTGATCCCGGAAATGTCACCCTTCACGTCGGCCATGAACACCGGCACACCGAGGTCGGAGAACCCCTCGGCCAGACATTGCAAGGTAACTGTTTTACCCGTGCCGGTCGCGCCCGCTATCACGCCATGACGGTTGGCATAACGCGGATTCAGGAACACCTTGCCCGTAGTGCATCCGCCGATCAGGATCTGTTCGCTCATTCTGTTTTCCAGTGCTGCGTTATCGAGTCATCTAGCCTAAGGCTTAAGAGAATTACATGCCAGTAGGCAATCTCGCCATTGCGTCTGTCTTGCCCAATCTGCAGGAGGTGCTACGGTAAGGGAAATGATTAGGAGTGACTGGTTATGCGCTGGCAGGGCCGACGCCGCAGCAGCAATGTAGAGGATCAGCGCGGTTCTTCGCCGGGAATGGGCAGTATGGCGGCTGCGCCGGCACTGTTGCGTTTACTCCCCGCCATGGTTCGCAGCAAGACCGGCAGAACCCTGCTTGTCGTTGGCGTACTGGTGATCCTGGGTAGTCGCATGCTCGGGGTGGATTTACTCCCTTTATTGTTCGGTGGAGCAGCCAGTGGCACTTCGACGGTCGATTACCAACCCACCGCCGAAGAACAACAGTTGGCGGACTTTGTTGCCGTGGTATTGGCGGATACCGAGGACACCTGGCATCCACTCTTTGAGCAACTTGGCGGCACCTACCAGGAGCCCAAATTGGTGCTGTTCAGCGGACGGGTGAATTCAGCCTGCGGCATGGCCAGTTCGGCGGTAGGGCCGTTCTACTGCCCGGGTGATCAGAAGCTGTATATCGATCTGGCCTTTTTTGATGACCTCGCCAGGCGACATGGCGCCCCCGGGGATTTTGCACAGGCCTACGTGGTTGCCCACGAGGTGGGTCACCATGTGCAGACCCTGACCGGTATCAGCCAGAAGGTGCGCCAGGCGGGGCAGGGCCGCAGCCAGAGTGATGTTAACCAGTTATCTGTGCGCCAGGAATTGCAGGCAGATTGTTTCGCCGGTATCTGGGGTTACTACGCGGATAAACACAGGGACCTGCTTGATACGGGAGATCTGGAAGAAGCGTTAACCGCAGCGTCGGCAATAGGCGATGACCGTCTTCAGCAGCAGGCAGGGGCCCAGGTGGTGCCTGATAGCTTTACGCATGGGACCTCGGCCCAGCGCGTACGCTGGTTTCGCAAGGGCTTCGAAACCGGCAGCCTGGAAGCCTGCGATACCTTCAGCGGACCACTACAGCCTTGAAGTTTGGTGACGGTCGCGCTGTCAGCTAGCCAGCCGCGTTTTTGGGCTTAATCTGTGCATTAGGCTTACGCTTGACCTTGGGCCGAGTGGTATTGGCGGACTTGGCGGCGGGCTTATTTTTCGCTTTGGCTTTCGCAGATGTCTTCGCGCTGCCTGCCGTCTTCTTCTTCGCAGCTTTGGCTTTCGGTTTTGCCTTTGCTTTTGCATTGGCAGGTTTCTTCACTGTGCTAGTGGGCTTCTTGCGCTTGGTTTTGCCACTCTTTGCGCTTGGAATGCTGGTTGTGCGTGTGCCGCGCCTGGTTTTGGCCTGGCGCAGCCCCGCAGTTTCTTCCAACTCCTGCAGTGCTTCCTCAAGGTGATCGATAAGTCGTTGGATTTGCGGTAGTGAGCGGCGGCAAGCGATCACCCCGAAATCAAGTTTGTTGTTGTAACTCACCAGCGTGATGTTCATGGCAAAGCCATCAAAGACAATCGAGGCCGGGTAAATACCATCGAGACTGGCACCGTTCCAATACAATTGCTCGCGGGGGCCGGGTACATTAGATATCACCGTGCTGAATGCCGGGTACCGCGCTGCGATGCCAAGCACCGTGGTTACCAGTACCGGGATCTGGGTGAGCTGCATGAACAGTTGAGCTTCACGGGGTGTCAGGTCCATGAGCAATTCTTTGCCTGCCTTCATCGAGCGCTGGATCGCGCGCAGTCTGCTCTCCGGGTTTTTGTGGTTGGTCGCGAGATCCGCCGTGATAAAGCCGATCGCGTTTGCTGATTCCAGATCACCCTCTTCGCGCAGGGATACCGGAGCCATGGCTTTCAGGGAGTGTCGCGGCAGTTCACCCAGTGCGTCCAGGTAGCGTCGCAGCGCACCGGAGCACATGGCCAGCACCACGTCGTTTACCGTCCCGTCCATAGCCTTGCATACGGCTTTTATACGATCAAAATCCCAGGACTGCGCGACGAAGCGACGCGAGCCGCTGACCTTGGTGTTGATAGAGGTTTTGGGGACGTTATGCCAGGGGACCGCAAGATTACCGCCGCGGCCAAAGAAGGTGCTGCCGAAACGGCGCATGGCGCCCAGGAGGTTGGTGCCTGAGTCGTAGGTTTGCTTTATTGCCTCGGTTACCGCGCGTAACTCGGCCTCTTTTGGCTTGATGTTGCGCGCTTGCCCGGCAAATTTGGCGGCCTTGTAGACTTCGTAGGCTTCCTTGGACAGTGGCGAATAAGGAATGATCTTATCGGGTGTTGTGGAGCACATGGCCTGGGTCATGTGCATGGCGCCGACACCGTCAATGGCAGCGTGGTGCATTTTGTTGTACACCGCAAACTGACGATTTTGCAGCCCTTCAATCAGGTGCATTTCCCACAGGGGGCGTCGCCGATCCATGATGACGCTGTGCAGTCGAGAGGCGAGGGCAAACAGCTCCCGATAGCGCCCGGGCGCCGGTAGCGCTGAATGACGCACGTGATAATCGAAATCGATATTGTCGTCCTCTTCCCAGAACAAGCCGGTGGGTTTCGATACGACGTACTCGCCAAATGGCTTTCGAAACTCCTCAGCATTACGCAGCACGTCGGCCAGTTCTGCCAGGAAGTGACTCTCGTCTACGCCGTCGGGCAGGGTGAAGAGGTTAACGCCACCCACGTGCATGGGGGTTTCCCGGCGTTCATTCAGCAGAAACCCGGCATCAGCCAACTCTATTCTGCGCATACAGTGTTTCTCCTCACACGAATACTGTCGTTATAGAACAGTTATAGACCAGATCGGGCGCCCGGCCATACTAATTGTTTTTGCCGAACTGTAGGCCTCCCTTAAACAGGAAGGCTGCCATCAACACGATGGGCAGTAAACACAGCAACAGCATATTTTGCCAACTCAGCAGGGTGATCGCCACTCCCGCAGACATCGAAGCGATGGCCTGGGTGGAAAACACCACAGCGTCATTCAGCCCCTGGGCCCGGAACTTTTCCTCTTCCTGGTAAGCCTGGGGCAGCAGCGTTGTGCCTGACAGGAACAGGAAGTTCCAGCCGATTCCCAGCATGACCAGTTGCCCCCAGAAGCCGATGACCTCGACATTGATCAGGCCGATAACAATCATCAGGCCGTAACAGCCCAGGCCAGCGAGCATCAGCCCGCGCGTCCCCATTGAGCGCAATAACCAGACCGATAACAATGACGGCAAGTACATGGCGGCAATGTGGCTCTGCAGCACGAACTTGGTATCTTCGAGGCTGTGACCGTGATGTATGTGCATGCTGATAGGCGTAGCGGTCATGACGAACGACATAACGACAAAGGCGGTGGCACCACTGGCGATTGCCAGCAACAGGGTGGGGTTTCTCAGAAGCTGTTTGCGCGTTCTTCCGTCGGATGACTTTAGCGCCATGTGCTGGTCATGCGCCGGCGGCCGATACAGGGTCAGGCAGAGTCCCGCCAGGCCGAAAAACAAAGCCCCCAGTAAAAACGATCCCCGGTACTCAACCGCTGTCAGGTCCTTGCCCCACAGTGCCAGCTCGGGTCCGAGAAAAGCGGAGATAATGCCGGCACACATGATGAGTGAGGCCGCGGTGGGTGCCTGGGTTACGCTGACACTCTCCATGGCTGCAAAGCGCAATTGCTGCAAAGCGGCCTGTGTGCAACCCAGCAGGAAGCCGGTAAGGCACAGCAATACAAAGCTTGAGCGGGCCAGAGCCAGAGTGGCAACCATGCACGCTATCACTCCGATAAACAGGAACAGGAACAGTGTGGGCTTGCGCCCAATATGCGACATACAGCGTGTCACGGGCATAACCGCAACGGCAGTGCCTATCACCATCAGTGCAATCGGCGCGGTAGCCCACCGAGGATCCGGTGCCAGCTGGGTGCCGATCAGGCTGCCGATCAGCATCATCAGCGGAATGACACAACCGGCTATAGCGGTAATGGCAAGCAGTATAAAAACGGTCTTGAAGTCACGAAAAAACACGGCGGGCCCTGGCTGGAGTTAGTGTCGACGCGTTATTCAAGCGATTCAGCAGCTGGCGTCAGGTACTTTTTCAGCGCCTTGTCCAGGGTCTCAGGCAAATCGCAGTTGTGGCACTGCTTCAGCAGTATTTGCCAGGCTTGCTCTGCGCCCTTAGTATCGCCGTCTTCCTGCATGGCTTTGATTTCTTGCAGTGATTGTCGAACCGTTTCTTCGGTATACGTCGAAGGTTCAACTTTTTCGTTCGACCGCTCAGGGAGCGTTGCAGCCGAGGTCCCGAGTGATGCGATCTCCATCATCTCAGTGGGCGCTGGAGGAGCGGCTTTCGCCGTACTCGGGGTTGTCTCCGGTTGCGAGCGCGTTCTTTGAGCCATGTCTACATCGGGTCTGGCTGCCCCCATGGAGAGTTGAGCCTGGGAAGGCGGCTCGGCATTGTTGCTCGCTTCCGCCGCGATGGCCCTGATTTCACTGTTGCCGCGCTTCAAGCTTCCCGCAGCCATAGCTTCTTCTGTGCTGTCACTTAAGTAACTGGAACGCTCAGCTTCTACATCAGCGAGCTGTCCTGTGCTCCGCGCTGCTGCCGGAGCTTCCACTTTGTGGGCGGTAACGACAACCTCTTCCATGTGTGCCGGGGCGGACTGATCTGCTAATTGCCGCGGATAGACCAGCAACACCGCGATACCAACGACCGAGACCGCCGCCATGCTTTTCATCCACAGGGGTTGCATGAAAGGTTTGCGTTCGGGCGCGTGATCGCGTGCGTAGCCCAGGATCTTCTGGTCGAGATGCGCGGGGGACTTTTTATTCGGCAGGTCGAGATCGCTATCGGCTTGGCGGTCGGTCATAAGCCTTCTCCCATGCGCTGCTGGAGTTGATCGCGGGCGTAGCGCAGCCGGCTTTTTACGGTTTCCTTGCCACAGTCGCTGATTGACGCGATATCGTCAATACTGAAACCCTGCATCTGCAACAATAGGGCCGTGCGTTGTTCCTCGGGCAGTTGTGCTATCGCCTGGCTCAGCTGTGATGTCAGTACTTCCTGATCGATAGTGGGGCTGTTCGCGGCCAACTCTGGCGCATCGGGGCCATCTTCAAGCGGGGTGTGTTGATTGTCTCGCCGCCGCCAGTAGTCCGCGCTGCGGTTGCGCGCAATCTGAAACAGCCAGGTCTTAAAGCGTGCGTCCGGTGAGTACCGCTCCGCCGCGTCGACTACCGCCATCCAGGTTTCCTGGGCGATTTCTTCGGCCACGGCCTGACGTGCACAACTGCGATAGACAAACACGAACAAGCTGTCCTTGTGGCGGTGATACAGGCTTTCAAAGGCGCGCGTATCACCGCGTTGGTAGGACAGCATGAGTGCTTCGTCAGATCTAAGGCGATTTAATAGTTCCAGTCATCCTCTCCGGAACGAGTAAAGTCATGACCCCGAGGATAAAGATTGCGCCAGTTCAATCAAGTGCACAAATTCACTGCGATAACCATCGGGGTCGGATCCGCGGGCATTGCGGGCGAGATCCAGCGCATCGGCATATCCCCAGACGCCGGTGAACTTGCCGCCCTGGAGGAGTTGACCAAAGCCGACAACGCTGGCGGCAAATCGCAGATCATTACTACTACTAGACAGTGATTCGGGTATGCCTTGCGCGGTGACCGCCAATCCGGTTTCAATGCTGTCGCTCTTGCCAGGTTGCTTGTAGCGGAGTTTAACGAAAGCCAGCTCGTCGGTGTTGGTGTTCATAGACTGTGGTTGGCCGTACCGCAGGGCCGGTATCCTTTCTCCGTCACCTCCCGCCAGCACAATTTCGTACAGCGCTGTGACGGAATGTCCCGCTCCGATCTCTCCCGCGTCGACCTTGTCGTTGCTAAAGTCCTCCCGCGCCAGCAAACGGTTCTCGTAGCCAATCAGGCGGTACTCACTGACTACCGCCGGATTGAATTCAATCTGGATTTTTACGTCAGCAGCAATGGTCAGCAAAGTGGACTGCATCTCGTTTACCAGTACCTTCTGTGCTTCCTTGAGGCTGTCGATGTAAGCCGCATTGCCGTTACCAACATCGGCAAGCTGCTCCATGAGCGCGTAGTTGTAGTTTCCGCTACCAAAGCCCAGCGTGCTGAGAGCGATACCGGTAGTTCGTTTCCTGGCAATCAGGTCCTTAAGCGCATCAAGGTCCACCGTACCCACATTCAGGTCCCCGTCAGACGCGATGATCACGCGATTGATGCCATCCTCAATCTTATGCTGCTCTGCCAGTGAGTAAGCGAGTTTGATGCCGGCGCTGCCGTGGGTGCTGCCGCCGGCCTGCAATCCATCGATGGCCGCGAGTATTTTGGCTTTCTGGTCTCCCGGGGTGCTCTCGAGCACCGTACCGGCTGCACCGGCGTAGACCGCCAGAGCTATGCGATCTTCGGCGGTCATCTGGTTAACCAGTAGGCGCAGGGATTTTTGTACAAGCCCGAGTTTGTCGGCTGACCGCATGCTCCCCGAAACGTCTACCAGGAAGACAAGGTTGGCCGCGGGCCGCTGCTCCATCGGCGGTTCGAAACCCTGCAGGCCGATTTGCAGCAGGTGGTGCTTGTCGCTCCATGGTGCAGGGGCGAGTTCCGTGTTGATAGAAAAGGGCGCTTCTTCAGCCGCTGGCTGCTTATAGCTGTAGCTGAAATAGTTAACCATTTCTTCCAGGCGCACGGCGTTAGAGGGCGGTAGTCGGCCCTCACGAACCAGCATCCTGCGTACATTGGCGTAAGCGGCGGTATCCACGTCGACGCTGAACGTGGATACCGGGTTGTTGATCACCTGTACTACACCGTTATCGTCGTAGTCGAGATAGTTTTCCCTGTCTACGGTGTTCGGGTAGGGCTGGGGCAACGGCTGGTAGTGCGACGCCATTGGTGAGGCGGCTTCTGCAGTCACAGTTAACGCTTTTCCAGCGGACCGGACACGGTGGCTTGTCGCCTGCTCTAACCGATTGACCTGCGGTGGCCCTGATTGCACCTCTGGCCTGGCAGCTGCCTGTACGTCGGCAACCTCTAGTTCTTCCACCTGTACCGGAGTGGCCGCTGGAACATTAGGTGCAGTGTCGGTTTGCGCCCGTTGGGGTCCTCCCTGATCAGCGCAGGCAACCAGTACCACAGCACTAAAGGTCAATAGAAAGGTCTTGCAGTTCTTCAGAGTATTCATGGTGTTTCTCCTGTGTGTTTATTACTTAATCGCGCGAGCAGCGATAAAGGGGTTAATCCACACAGAATTCTTTTGCTTCACGGTCAGATGCGAGGCGAGCAGGGCACCTGTCGCGTTTTCAACCGCATCGAAAAGTAGACATATCGTGTTCAAAGCGCTTCCGCAGCACCATGATGGTCCATACCGGAGGAATCAACGATGACGGAGAGTAAACGCATTGAAACCAGGATCATTCGCCAACTGCAGCAGCGCGGTTTGCCTTTAGCAGTGAGTGGGCAGCAGGCCATAGTGGCCCAGCGCACCATCCAGATACTGGCCGCTACCGCCTGTGCCTTCCTCTTGGCTGCGCACCTGCAGGAACTGCTGTGGGCGGCACTTGCGGGCGGCACAGTGCTTACGATGGGAAGATAATATTCAATAAAAACAGATAGATAGATTTTAAATCTACATTAAAATCTAGGATTTACGCTGTTCCCGTGGAGGCTGTCAGGGCTTACTCTGGGCGTCACCTCGCACCCGCGTCAATGCTCTATACTGTGAGCGATGACCTTTCTGCGAACTGGAGGAGTATAAGCATGGATGTCTTGCAACTTGGTGCGAAGCTGTTGTCCGATCAATTGGGGCTGGAGGTCGACGCGAGCACGATACAGTCGGCGCTATCGACCCTGTTGGGCGACGGTAAGGGAGGTATTGATCTGGGCGCCCTGGCGACCAAGATGGCCTCCAGCGGCGACTTGTCTTCGATCGTTGATTCCTGGCTCGGTGATGGCGCCAACAGTAGCATCTCGGCGGACAGCATCGCGGACATACTGGGGCAGGGCAATATCAAGCATTTTGCCGATAAGATCGGTACCGGTTCCGGGGACGCGGCCCAGGGATTGGCCGACGTTTTGCCGCAGCTGATGGACAGTGCCAGCAGTGGTGGCAGCTTGCTCGAGGCCGCCGGCGGGCTGGGCGGCATTATGGGGGCGGCCAAGTCATTTCTCACCTGAGCGATCGCTCGATCTTAAGTCCCACCGAAGTCGAGCCTGTCTTACGATACCGATTGCGCTGCCCGCTGACTGAATTGCCGGATAGCGCTGCGCTCGAGCAGGGACGGCAGCAGCGTCTATACTTGCATCTGCCGTATGACGGGAGGGATCCTCTATGACAGCTTCACTGTACGAAAGACTGGGTGGTACGGAAGGCATTACTGCCATTGCTTCAGACCTGGTGGACATCCACCTGGCTAACCCTCGTATCGCGCCTCGTTACATCAACAGCGATGTGGATAAGGTAAAGCATGGGGCGGCGACATTCTTTATTGCCGGTACCGGCGGTCCCGCCGTGTACGAAGGCAAGGACATGCTGGAAACGCACCGCGGAATGAATATCGACGGGGCAGAGTTTCTTGCGGTGCTGGATGACGCGCTGGCAGCGCTGGAAAAAAACAATGTCGGCCAGCGAGAAAAAGAAGAAGTGCTGTATATTTTTTACAGTATGAAAGGTGACATCGTATTTGTCTGAGCAGATGCCCCAAAACGTAAGGGCTATGCGCTCTCGCTTTTTTCGTCTGCCGGGTTGTTACGCTCCTCGTCCCCGAACCACTGGGTCATTTTCTCTTTTGCCCTGGCCCTGACGTCATCGTTGATGTAAGCGGCCACGGCGGCAATGGCCATGGCCAGTACGCCCAGGTCATCGGCGTATCCCACTCCAGGTGTGAGGTCGACAATGGCATCCAGTGGCGTAATGAAATATCCCAGCGAGGCGACGATAGTGGCCTTGGCCCAGGCCGGCGCCTTTTCCTCCTGACCCGCGTAATACAGCAGTAACGCTTTCTCCACGACTTCCTTGCCGGCAACCTTGGCAAAGTTTTTCAACTTCTCCCAGAACGAGTCAGGGGAGTAGGCTTGCTCATATTCATTAAGCTTGGTCATATCTGCTTCCTGAGTCTCCAGTGCCAGCTCCGCGATAACTGCGTTAATGGAATAACCACTGTCGCAAGTCCTCGAGGTTTTCTACCACGATCTGCTGGGCGGTGGCGTCACCCTGCGATTCCCGTGGGTCGATGTGCAGCAGTTTCAGTGCATAGGGTACCAGTTTAGCGCGCACCTCCATCAGCAGGGCGCCATTTGTCATGCCATAGTCAACTTCTACGACCTGACGTTGCTCGGTGCTAAGGCGCGGGTCCGCGACAATGCGCACTGGAACATACGTGTTCCACTCATCATCGCCCTCAACGCCGTGGGGTGATTCATCCATGATGTCGGGCACGTCGCGAAATCGGCTCAATACGAAATCACGGTATCCCTGGTTTTTCTCGCACCAGGCGCGCACATGCCAGCGCAGACCGGTATAGACCAGGGTATGCGGCACGATAATTCGGCCCTCGCGATCCGGGTTGTTAATCGAGACATAATCCACCTCCAGACGCCGCCGTTGCCTTGCCGCTTGCATCAGCGGGCGCAGCATATCCGGTTTGACATCACGCAACGGGACTGACAGCACTTCCACATTGGCCATACTGAGCGACAGTGAATCGAATACATTGAGTAACTCTTTGTTGCGCGCCATCAGGTGGAGATATTCGTCCGCCAGCCCCTGTGTGACCTGAGGGGTGAACGTTGGTGTCGGCTTGTAACCCTTCAGGTACTTGTCGTATTCCAGGTTGCCGGGGCCGACCTCGCGCAGGTAGCAGTTAATGTCCTTGCTGGCCTGTTGCCGGCCAATACCAAAGGTGTCACACAGGTGACGGGTGGTGAGCCTGCCCTCCCAGAGCGCGATAATTTCAATATAGCGATAGCGCAGTAGCAAATCCCAGCGAAAGGGCCATTTGCTTCCCGCGGCTATGCGTTGTTTGGTCTGGGCAGTGTCTGCCATGGGGAGTGTCTCCTTGTGTGCATAAAGATTCTAACGCGCGGTGAGTATTGTTCAACTACATGTCTTTGAAATAGACGTAGTAATGAATGTCCGCCGGCGTTTAACGTGAGGCAGTGCCACGTTAGCTTGCCAGGTGCGCGGTCATTACTGATAATCTCGGCACTTTCTTAGGGGCAAACTCAGGGGGCAAGCGTATGGCGTCACTCCAGGATCAATTGCTGCAGGCAGGCATCGTCGATGAGAAGAAGGCGAAGCAACTTGCGAAAGAGAAACGCAAGGCGGCCAGGCAGCAACCCAAGGGTCAGCAGCAGGTCAATGAAACGCGCGAACAGGTAGCGAAGGCCGCGGCGGATAAGGCCGAAAGAGACCGCGCAAGTAATCGCAAGATCCAGCAGGCGGCGGAAGCAAAAGCACTGGCGGCGCAAATCCGCCAGTTGATTGCACTGAATCGCATTGATCGCGGCAACGGAGATACCGCGTTTCAATTTGCCGATGCAGGCAAAATAAAGAAGATCTATGTGACGCCCGCCTTGCTGGAGCAGTTGAGCAAGGGCCAGATCGCCGTGACTGCCTTTGAGGGAGCCTACCAGCTGGTGCCCGCGGCGGTGGCCAACAAAATAGCTGAACGTGACGCCTCGCTGGTGCTGGTGCTGAACGCGCCCAGCGCCGATGCCGTGGATGGGGACGATCCCTACGCGGATTACCAGATACCCGACGATCTAATGTGGTAGCGTAGGTCATCATTCAATGTGAAGCAGGCGGTCATTGACGCCACGGAAGGGAGACAGATGGACAAGCAGGACAGAATTGACCAGCTCAACGAACACGCACCGAATTTTTTGCGCAAACTGGGAGGGTCGGTCGTTGATTTCGACCTGGTGGAGCAGACCTGCACCATGGAATTCAATATATCTACCGAGTATTGCCACAGCATTGATATCGTGCAGGGTGGTTTTTTAACGGTCATGCTTGATGCCGCGATGACGCACGCCATTTTTACCGCACACAGTGATGTGACCACGGTATCCAGTCTCGATGTCAACACCAGCTACCTGGAGCCGACCCGCGCCGGTAAGATCACAGCAATCGGCAAAATCGTGAAGGCGCACTATAAAACTGTGTTTCTCGAATCACAGGCTTACAATGATGAGGGTGTGCTTACTGCAACCGCGACATCGGTAGCAAAGGTTGGCCGTACCTGATGCGTTTTCAGGCGCTAACCATGACTCGTTGTTTGATGCGTCGTCACACCGTACTGTTCCGGGTGGGGTGTGCGACGTGAGGAGGGAAACTGTGAATTTCATCAAGTGCATTTTATTGCTGGTCGGTGCTGCTTTTGGCAGTGCGGTCGCCGCGCAATCCTTGCAGGTAGGTGATGCTGCCCCCGACTTCTCCCTTCAGGCCTCCGATGGCAACACCTACACCCTGGGTGACTACGTGGGAAAGCAGGCGGTGGTGCTGGCCTGGTTTCCCAAAGCCTTTACCAGCGGCTGCACCATTGAGTGCAAGTCACTGGCAGAAAATGGCCACCTGATCCGCGAGTTCGATGCCAGTTATTTTATGGCCAGCACAGACAGCGTTGAGCAAAACACGGCGTTTGCCGGGGAGACGGGTGCAGATTTTCCGCTGCTTAGCGATCCCACCAAGGCAACAGCCAGTGCCTACGGCGTGCTGGTTTCAGGCGTGGCGCGCCGCCACACTATCTATATCGGCAAAGATGGCACGATATTGAAGGTCGATACGCGGGTCAGGCCCGCGTCTTCTGCAGAAGACATGGCGGCCACACTGGCCGAACTGGGCGTCGCCCGGCGCTAGCCAGTCTCGCAGGCGAGGCTTGAGCGCAAGCGTCAGGCGGGTACCACAATGTCCTGCGCCGGCGCGATGCCGGCAAAGATGCTCGGTTTGATCCACTCGGTAATGCTCTTCACCAGCGAGTTCGGGCCCACCAGGTTGAGCTTTTCTTCAGCCAGCGCGCGTTTGTAACTGATTTCCCCCATCCACAGCATGCACATGGTTTTCAGGTCCACGTTAACGTAGACGTCCACCTCCTTGCCGGGGTCATGTATGCAGATATCCACCTTGTCGGTAACCACCAGCCACCAGACCGGGAAGTCGCCGACATCATTGAAATTAAAGCGCACCACGGTTTCCCTGCCGGGCAGTTTCTCCGGGTCCACGCTGCGCTGCAGGTACAGCATCAGCAACTCCAGGTCGTAGTCGTCTTCTTCCATATTGCCGCGGGTCCAACGCATACCCCAGGCGCCGATCTGTTCGATAACCGGCATAAGTTCCTTGCAGGCTTCGGTAGGGAAGTACTCGTAACCGCGCTGACCCGGGATTTTTCGTTTAATCAACAGGCCGTGCTCTTCCAGGCTAGCCAGTCGCTTGGTCAGCAGCGTAGGGGAAATCTGACTCAGGCCGCGCTGAAACTCATTGAAGCGCGTGGTGCCCATCAGTAGCTCCCTTATCATCAGCAGGCTCCACTTTTCTCCCAGTACCTCCATTGCCTTGGCAATCGGGCAGAACTGCCCGTATCCCTTGTCAGCCATGTCGTGCTCCATTGGTTGATTTGGTTACTAAAGGTGGAGTTGTTTACTACATAAAGTGTAGTGGATTACTCCACCTTTTGCAGTATTGGCAGTGCTGGCTTTTGCGTACCTTGGGAACTGTGGAAAGGGAGCCACATTGCCCGAGTAAGCCATTCAAAACTAAAAGGCGATCAGGAGAAATAACGTTATGAAATACAATAACTTAATGTTTATTTCTAATGTTAAATATATTTACGAGCAACTGCTGGCACAGTGGACCGCATCACGGCCTGTGCCCTGTTGCACATGTACTATAGTTGACGGTAACGCCGTCAGGGAGGAATGAGGTGAAAATGACTGTGAACCCGCTGGATATTATCGACACTATTGGCCCGCAGATCGCGGAGAACGGCGTAGCGGCCGATGCTACCGATACCTTTGCCCAGGAAAACTACGATTTGCTGGCAGAACACAAGTTGTTCTCTGCGCTGGTCCCTGATCAACATGGTGGCGCGGGTATCGGCTATGCAGATATGGCGGCGCTACTACGTAAGCTGGCGAGTTTTCACCCCTCCACGGCGTTGTCATTTTCCATGCACCAGCACGTGGTGGCCGCCAATGTGTATAAGGATAAGCGCGGTGCGGGCGGCGGCCCTTTGCTGGCTAAGGTTGCGGACAAGGAGCTGCGCCTGGTAAGCACCGGTGCCGGAGACTGGCTGGCGTCCAGCGGCGAGATGGAGAAAGTCGAGGGCGGTTGGCTGTATTCGGGTATGAAGCACTTCGCCAGCGGGTCGCCTGCGGCGAACCTGCTTGTGACATCAGGGCCTTACGAGCATCCGGAAGAGGGCTGGCAAGTACTGCACTTTCCCGTGTCGTTGGCAGAAGAGGGTGTTACCGTGCTGGATAACTGGGCGCCCATGGGCATGCGTGGCTCGGGTTCGAATAGCGTCAGGATCGAAAAGGTCTTCGTTCCCGAAGCTTCAATAGCAGGGTGCAGGCCGCGCGGTGATTTTCATGCGATGTACTGTGTGGTGCTGCCGGTTGCGTTGCCGCTGATTATGTCGGTGTACTGCGGTATCGCCGAAACCGCCGCGCGCAAAGCCCGGGAGCGCTGTGCCGAAAGCATCGACCCGGTTACGCCGTACATACTCGGCGAGATGGAGACGGCTCTTACTAGCGCGCAGGTTATCGTCGCTGACATGGTGCGTATGGCCGACGGTTACGAATTTACCGCTGATGCCGACACTGTTAATGAAATGGTCAAGCGCAAAACCACTGTCGCAGAAGCCTGCAAGACCGTCGCTGCAAAGGCCGTCGAGGCCTGCGGTGGCCCCGGCTTTATGCGCGGCAACGGTATCGAGTGCTTGCTGCGCGATGTCATGGCATCGCACTTTCATCCGCTGCAGGAAAAACGCCAGCACCTGTTTACCGGGTCTATCGCCATGGGTAAAGAGCCGCCGGGGCAGGCGTTTTGATAAGTGCTCACAGTGATTCTTAAGCCGGCATTTGCTGGCTTTTTGTTGCCGGCGATTTGATAACAACTGACGGCGTTAACTTGATTTCACGCGGAGAGCTTAACGGGTTCAGTCGATTGCCAACCGTTCCACAAAGTCCTGGATTTCCGCCAGCGTCTCCTGCGGATAAAGGTGGAACGCCGCCACATGACTACCCCAGCCGCCTTTGCTCGCGAGTTCCGGGTGGTCTGGCGTAACGGAGGGCGCCTCCCACAGTGTGATAACAGGGTTGCTCGCCGCCAGCGCCCGGGCGAAGGGTGCGATCGTCACCGGGTCTTCGGGGTCCTGGATGAGCAGGGTAGGTGTGGTCAGCGTTCGCCCCAGATTCATAGTACTGGTCTCGCCCACGGGCAGGTCATTGAGCATCACGGCAGCATAGCCGGAGGGTCCCAGCATCCATTGCGGTAAACCAGTGGCGGCCCAGATACCGTTGACCACCGCCGATTGTGCGTCCAGGGCGGGGTCCAGGAGTATAAGACCGTCAAATGTGGCGCCGTGGGCAGCGGCGTGTATCAGTGAAGCGCCCCCCATGGATTTACCCATGGCAAAGGTCAGTAGGCCGGGAGCATGTTCTGCCAGCCACTGCTGTCCGGCCAGCACATCCACGTACTCGCCGGCGCCGAAGCGCAGACCCTTGCCGTCACCTTCTGAGGTGCCGTGATTACGCGCGTCCAGTGTGAGAACAGAGAATCCTAGTTCGCTGATCTCCCGATAGAAATCCAGGGACCTAAAAAACTCACTGGTGCGGTTAGAGCCACCACCGTGGATAAAAAGCAGGTTGACATGGGCCGGGCTGGCGGGAATCCACCACGCGGATAGCCGAACATTGTCTTCGCCAGAGTAGAGCGCTACGTCCTGGTAGCTCAACCCAACCGAGGCCGGAGTCGCATCAATAGGTCGTCTGTCCTGGAATAACGCGGCGCGCGGAATCAAATAGAGGCTGGTGAAACACAGGCTCGCGACGAGCAGGATAGCGACGGTAAATCCGGTTCTTTTTGGCATAAGTCCCCAGGTCCACATTCTTGCGTGGACAAGTATAAGAGAATATGGAGAATGTGGCGTCCTTCGCGCACCCGTGACCATTGTTGTGTTTTCCAAGTCGACATTAAAAGAACTGTTTCGCCTGGCGCTGCCGATGATGGTGTCGCAGGGCGCGTTCGCCTTGATGGTGTTCACTGACCGTATTTTTATGTCGCGGATCGATTCCCTGCACATCTCGGCAACGCTGGGTGGCGGGGTAAGTTTCTTCGTCAGCATTGCGCTGTTCAACGGCATCCTGTCCTACGGTAATGCGCTCGTAGCCCAGTACCTGGGTGCCGGGGAGCACAGCAAGTGCCCCCAGGTGGTTAGCCAGGGGGTAATCCTGACCATCGCCATCATGCCGGTGATTGCGGTAGTGACCTTCTTTATGGGCGACCTGTTTGCCGCTATGGGGCATGACCCGGCACTGGTGGAGTTGGAACGCCAGTATTACTTTGTGTTGATGGCCGGTGCTGCTTTCGCACTGATTAAGACCTGCCTGGCATCCTATTTTTCCGGTATCGCGGTAACCCGCGTGGTTATGATCAGTGATGTGATGGGTGTGGCTTTCAATATCCCGTTAAGCTACGTGTTGATTTTCGGTGAACTGGGCCTGCCCGCCATGGGTATTCGCGGTGCAGCAGTGGGTACGGTGGTGGCCACCATTTTCTCGATCCTGGTCTACCTGTATTTTTACTTCAACCGTTTTCACCGCGAGAAGTTCGCGGTGGCAAAATCATTTCGTTTGAATACAGGCATCCTGAGACGTTACCTGCGCCTGGGGTTTCCCTCGGGGTTCGAAGTGTTTATCGGCGCCGGCACCTTCAACCTGTTCCTGTTGATGTTCCAGTCCTACGGTGTGGCCGAAGGTGCGGCGATGGCGATCGTGTTCAACTGGGATATGTTGTCCTTCGTGCCGCTGGTGGGAATCAACATTGCCATAACCAGCCTGATTGGTCGGTATGTCGGTGCGCAGGACTTGTCCCGGGCAAACCAGGTTATCTCCTCCGGTTTTCTGATTGCGCTCAGTTACTCGGGGTTCATGGGGATCTGTTTTATTGTATTTCGCTTTGAATTGATGGACTTCTTTGCGACACCGGGCGAAGACTTTACGGCCATCAGGGAATTGGGGGCCAAAATGATGATCGGCCTCACTACCTACGTAATGGCCGACGCAATTATTCTTATCTGCTCAGGTACGCTTCGTGGTGCCGGTGATACCCGCTGGTTGATGGTCACCTCGATCAGCCTGCACCTGTTAATGCTGTTGGTGCAGTTCCTGGTGATCATGGTGTGGGACTACGGGCCGATAATCAGTTGGTGGGTGTTCGTCGCCACACTGTTGCTGCTCGCGCTTGTCTACGCCCTGCGCGTATTTGGTGGTCGATGGCGCCATCCGGAGCGCCTCGCACGCGTAATGGCAGAGTAGCGCATTGCCGCATTGTGCAAAGTTGCACTAAATAGACAGTATGCGTCGCAGAAGCCCTTCTTTGCCGCGTTCCTGCTCACGCATCAGCAGCAATTGTGACAACTGTTCCTCAATCTCGGCAGCAACCTGGTTACGTGTTTTGTCGAGTTGGGCCTTGGTAGGTTTCTTCTTTTGCGCTTCCAGGTATACCGGCTCGCCAAAGCCAATGTAACAACGTTTGGGCTTGGGGATCAGGCTGCCCAGGGCACCCATGGGTATCGGGGGCAACATATCAGCGCGGGTATTGTCGTCCAGCATGCCGAATCGGCGCAGCACGTTGCCCAGGGCGGAGTCAGGGATTTCATCACCCTCCATAAAGTGGGCATAGAATTCATCGGGGCCAACCATGCCGAACGGCATGATGGTATAGCCATGTTGCAGTGCCAGCTTCACGAAGCCGTAGCGTTCTTTCCACTGCAGTTGATAAACATCGTCCGCCCGCTTAACGGCTTCGTGGGCGCCACCGGGAAACACCAGCAGGTCTTCTCCAGCTTCCATCAGCGCGGTGCACACCGCGGGGTGACCCATGGTGCCACCGGCGGCTAAAACTGCATTGCCCACCTTCTCATTGGCAAACAGGAACCTGTCCCCAAGGCCGCGCAGGAAGCGCCCCTGTTCTTTTTGCATAATGGGGGCGAGTACCCAGCCGTCCATGGCGAACAATGAGTGATTGCCGATGAACAGGCAGGGTTCATCGGGAATGTTCTCGGCGCCCACGGTCGTAGGTTTGAAAACGCGTTTAATAATGGCATAGGGGACGTCGAGATTACGGCCACTGGGCGGCCGGACTTTGAGCGCCTTGGCAATGTGGCGCTGTAGGGCTTCTTCTTCGGCCAGTGGATTAAAGTCTTTGTCAAAGGTGGACATGGCGAGCCTGGGGGTAACCTGAGAATGAAAAGGGCGGCGATTATAGCATGCATATAGAGCTGTCATCGGGGTTTCCGCGCCCGCTTAATTCCGTTAGAGTGCAGCCTCATCCAACGTTTCAACCTCCCACCCAACCTTCCACTCAATCACGACCTTCCGGTCCGTCAGGAGCAAGTATGAGCGACACTGGATTACAGCTGCGATCACTGATCAAAGAAGATAACACCCTGGAACTATCACTCGTCGACGTGCCAGTGCCCGAACCGGGTCCCGACGAGGTGCTGGTTAAGATCCAGGCCACCCCAATTAACCCCTCAGACCTCGCCCTGTTGTTAGGGCCGGCCGATCCCTCTACGGCGTGTGTATCAGGTTCCGCCGAGCGTCCTGTGCTGACGGCAGATATTCCCGAAAACCTGATGGGTATGGTCGCCGGTCGAGTAGGTGAGTCCATGGCCGTGGGCAATGAAGGTGCAGGCGAAGTTGTTGCCGCGGGCAGTTCCGACGCCGCCCAGGCACTGCTTGGTAAAACTGTTGGCCTGGTCGGCGGTGATATGTACGGCGAGTATCGCTGCATAAATGTCATGCAGACCTTGCCTCTTAACGAGGGAACGACTGCCGAACAGGGTGCTTCCTGCTTCGTTAACCCCCTGACCGCGCTGGGCATGACCGAGACCATGCGCATGGAGAATCACACGGCGCTGGTGCACACGGCTGCCGCTTCCAACCTGGGGCAAATGTTAAATCGCGTTTGTCAGGCTGACGGTATTGACCTGGTTAACATTGTTCGCAAACCGGAACAGGAGCAACTGCTGCGCGACATGGGTGCCAAGTACGTGGTGAATTCTAGCTCCGAGTCGTTCCGCGCAGAGTTAACCCAGGCGCTGGTAGACACCGGCGCAACGCTGGCCTTCGATGCCATCGGTGGCGGCAAGTTGGCGGGCCAGATTCTTGGCTGCATGGAGGCCGCGGCCAATCAGAAGATAGAAGAGTACAGCCGCTACGGTTCGGATGTTTATAAGCAGGTGTACATTTACGGAGGGCTGGACCGGGGGCCCACTATTCTGAACCGGGCTTTCGGGCTGACATGGGGTGTCGGAGGCTGGTTGCTAACACCTTTCCTGCAGAAAGCGGGGATTGAGAAGGTGGTGGCTTTGCGTCAACGGGTGGCGGCAGAAATCGGTACGACATTTGCCAGTCACTACACCATGCGGGTGAGCCTGGCGGAAGCATTGAGCCTCGACGCGCTGGCTGTCTACAGTAAGCAGGCCACCGGCGAAAAGGTGCTGATTACTCCGTAATTTATTACCGCCTTAGAACACCGGCATGCCGGTGATCCACGGGTGAACGAATATCAGTACGGCGACCGTTACCACGGTCGCAACAACGACAGGGACTTCTGCTCCCCAGGACGGAACGGAATCTTTCACCCATGCGCCCTCGCGGCGGTTGATCACCACGATCTCCGCCAGGGCCCACAGCCCCAATCCTGAAAACAATACCAGCGAACGGCTATCGCCATTCAGCAGCAGGTGGGCTATTGCCCATACCGCCAGTCCGGTTAACTGCGGATGGCGGATAATCTGTTTGATGCGCGTCTTCATGCCGCTCGCTACCATCAGCAGAAAGGCGAATATTACCAGTAAGAGCGCGAACGGTTTCAGTTCCGGCGCCGGCAGGTAGAAAAACTGTGGCTGGCTCGCTCGCCAGCCGAGGACCATCAGGGTCACGGATGACAGGACGAGCAGGGTAAAGCTGCCCTTGTACCCACCTTCCCCCAGTCGCCCCTTGAGGCTGCGCTTGAGTTCGGGACGCACGCCGGGCACCAGGTGCACGAGTGCAAACAGTAAAACGCCAGTTACCAGATAGGCCACGGCTCATCCTCCTATCGCATTTGCGAGGAGTGTAGCAGGGCGCTGGCTTGTTCGTCACCGGCGCAGGGTTTTTAGACGTTCGCTTCGAAGGGTAGCGCGGTCAGTTTGGATTTGCCGAGATGTTCAATGTACAGCGCTTCCAGCTGCTGGCAGGCATTCTTGACGGAGCCCAGGTCTGCCGCATGCATGGGAGGTAAAACGGTCACGCGGATGGTTGCGGGTCGTATCACCAGGCCGCCCTTGGGCAGAGCGTCTTTCACGTTGTGCAGCACAATAGGAACAATCGGCACCCTGGCCTTACGGGCCAGGAAAAAAGCACCGTGCTTGAAAGCCTGTACATTGCCCAGGGTGCTGCGGGTGCCCTCGGGCGCGATGACCAGGGAGCGGCCGCTATCCAGCACCTCCAGCGCTTGTTGTAACACTGCGGACTGGTTCTTGTCTTCGCGGTCCACGAAAATGGTTTCTATCTGCCGCATAAGCGGGCCAAGCAGCGGCGTATCGGCTACTTCCTTCTTGCAAAACGCTACCACGTCCTCTCGTAGCAGGTGCGCCAGTACAAAGGCATCGAGAAGGCTCTGGTGATTGAAGATAAAGATGGCCGGACCGCTACGCTTGAGGTTTTCCAATCCCTCGACTTCAAAATCGAGACCGGCGATGCCGCTGCCGACATCGCCAATCATGCGCGTCAGCATATTCGCGTTTTTGTCCTCAGCCATGCCAAGGCGATTACCGGCCGCGCCGATCAACGCGGTTGCAACCAGGGTTTGTGCGGTCAGGCCGGTGCGCAACAGCGATTCAAAACTGGGCATACCGCGAGTTTCAAAAAACAACTGGGGCCAGTCCCGTTCTTCGGCGTACTTTGCAAGGCGACTGGAGGGGTTAACCACTACCGGGAAACCCACCTCCCGCAACAGCGGCAAGTCGGCGCTGGAGTCACTGTAGAAATAACATCGCTTGAGATTGCTGCGCAGGCGTTTGACGACTTTGCGGGCAGCCATTGTTTTGCCTTCCCCATAGCACATGGGTGTCACTACCTGCCCGTTGAACTTGCCGTCCTTCACAACCATCTTGGTGCAGCAGATTTCCTCGATGCCCAGTACCCTGGCTATCGGTGCCGCCTGGTAGTGTGATGCCGACGTGACTATGGCCAGGTGATGGCCCGCTTCCCGATGCGCCTCGACCAGCGCTATCGCCTCGCGATAGAGGCTCTTCGCCAGGGAGTTGCGATAGGCTTGGTAGCCCAATTCCTGCAGTGATTCCTCACTGTAGCCAGCCAGCGCCTTGGTTAGGCGGCGCACCAGGCGATGGTAGTTGCCCCCACCGCCACCAGCCGCCGCCTTGTGTTTGACGACATCCCTGATCAGGCTCAGCGATTCTGACCACTTACCGCGCTGGGCGCCGCGACGCGCTGTTTCCAGCGCCATGGCAATAATCGAATATCCGGCAATCAAGGTGCCGTCCAGGTCAAAAAAAGCAACGCGAGTCTGTTGCCCCGACTTGTTATCGGCGATGGTGGTCAAATAGTTGTCAACGGTGGTAAAGCCCATCCTATTCTCCAACTGGCAGGGCGTGTTAGCTGTTCAAACTCGCTCGGCATGGTGAAACACCCCACATCGGGAGTCGGTCACCGCGCTGTATGCGCTTTCACTAAGCTCTTTATATAACTAGCAATATCTCTGCCAAGTGCGCGCATGCTAGCCGTTTCCCGTGACAGACTCATGAAAAACTCTGCATTTGTAAATTTTTCACGGCCTGAAGGCGCTGGTCCCTCGCGATTTAGTATAGCGCGCCCCATGTGCAGGCACGCTGCCAGATGTTGGTGCACGATATTTGCTGGCGCTTACCCGCGCTGGTCACCTTGCTGATAGCCAGCCTGTCCCTGCTCGGATACTATTGGCGCATGCCCAACGCCCCCCAGGACAATCTACCGATTTACGCGGTCTTAGAGCAGCTCAAGTCTAGCTTGATGATTGGCAACGACGTGGTTTTGCAGGCTCCGCCGGGAGCGGGAAAAACCACCGTAGTGCCACTGGCGCTACTTGACCAACCGTGGCTCCGGGGCGGCAAAATACTGGTGCTGGAGCCGCGACGTATGGCGGCCCGTGCCAGTGCCGCCAGGATGGCCCAGCTATTGGGCGAAGGGGTAGGCGACACCGTGGGCTACCGGATTCGCCTGGATACCAGGGTGAGCGAGCGCACTCGCATTGAGGTGATCACTGAGGGGGTCCTGACGCGGCAATTGCAGGCCGATCCAACGCTGGAAGGCGTGTCACTGATCATTTTCGATGAATTTCACGAGCGCAGCCTGGACTCGGATCTGGGCCTGGCACTGGCACTGCAGGCCCGGGAGTTATTTCGCGGTGACGCAGAACTCAAGCTGCTTATCATGTCGGCCACCCTGGATGGAGAGCGCATTGGCGAATTGCTGCACGGCGCACCGGTAATTCGCTCCCAGGGGCGGCAATTTCCGGTCGATGTCCGCTACGGCGAGCCACTACAGTTGCGAGATCCCATCGTGCCGCGCGTGGTACATGCTGTACTAAAGGCCCTGCGCGAAACCAGTGAAAGCCTGTTGGTCTTTCTGCCGGGGCAGGCGGAGATCAACCGGGTAGGGCGTGATCTGGCCCCATTGGTGGATGAGGCCAGTCAGCAGCCCGTCCACCTCGCCCCCTTATACGGCGGGCTACCACTTAAACAGCAGGAGTTAGCCATAAAGGCCGCGCCTGAGGGTACGCGCAAAGTAGTGTTGGCCACCAATATCGCCGAGACCAGTCTCACCATCGAAGGTGTACACACCGTGGTGGATTCGGGGCTCGTGCGCGAGGCGGTGTTCGACCCCGCGACATCCATGACACGGCTGAGTACACGGCGGGTGTCCCGTGCGTCCGCTGAGCAACGGGCAGGCCGGGCAGGGCGCACCGCCCCGGGTGTTTGTTATCGCCTGTGGACTGAGGAACAGCAACGTCGCCTCGTTGCATTTGGCAGTCCGGAAATTCTCCAGACAGATCTCGCTCCCATGGCCTTGCAGTTGCTCGCCTGGGGTGTCGACCAGCCGGGCGAACTGCGTTGGCTGGATGAGCCGCCAGCTGCGCCCTTTGCGCAGGCAGTATCGGTGCTGGAATCCTGCGGTGCCGCATTTCGCGGTTCCAGCGGACAGTGGCAACTGACGCCTCATGGCGTGCGACTCGCACAGATTCCCCTACACCCCCGCCTGGCGCATATGTTGCTGGTAGGCTGTGACATCGATGCCACCGAGACCGCCTGCCTGTTGGCTGCGGTACTGTCCGAACGTAACCCGATGACAGACCGGGGTGCGGATATGAGTATCACAATTGCCCTGCTGATGGGCGAGTTGCCCTGCCCAAAGCCGTTGCAGGGATGGTTCAAGCGTACCTGGCAGCAGGCTCGTCGTTACGCCCGAATAGCTACCGAGGTACATAAACCACGACGGTTTGCCCTGGCGGTTGCCCATGAAGATGTGCTCGGGGTCCTGCTTGCGAGCGCCTATCCCGACCGGGTGGCGAAAGTGCGGCCCCAGGCAGCGCCGGGTGAATACCAGCTAAGCAACGGGCGTAGTGCACTGTTGCCGCCGGAAGATCACCTGGCCGGCAATGAATGGCTGGTGGTGGCGGAGATAGGTGGGCACAAAGGAGAATCTGCTGATCGCGTGTTTTCCGCAGTCGCACTTAATCCCGCGTGTTTTGGCGAAATTCTGTCGCCCATGGTGAAGCACCAGGATTGTGTGGAGTGGAATGATCGTACCGACCAGTTCATCACCGAGCGACGCACCGTGGTGGGCCAGTTACTGTTGGCCAGTGAGCCACTTAGCGCCGTGCCTGAAGACGCTCGCGAACAGGCATTGCTCGGTGTCATCCGTAACCGCGGATTGTCCCTGTTGCCCTGGACGCCCGCCCTGGAGCAGTGGCGGCACCGCGTGCAGTTGCTGCACAAACTCGAACAGGACGGCGAAAGCAACCGCTGGCCAGATGTTTCGGACCAGGGCCTGCTGGACAGTCTCGAACAATGGTTGCTGCCTTACCTGGGTGCGGTGCGCAAACTCCAGGACTTCCAGTCCCTGGATCTGCAAACCATACTGCAGAGCAGCCTCAACTGGCCATTACCATTGGAGTTAGAACGCCTGGCACCAGAGCGGTTGGTAGTACCTTCAGGTTCCAGTATCGCCATCGACTACAGCCAAAGTCCGCCAGTGCTCGCGGTCAAGCTGCAGGAAATGTTCGGTTGCCTGGATACACCCACGATTGCTGACGGCCGTGTATCGCTGATGATCCATCTACTTTCACCAGCACAGCGGCCGCTGCAAATCACCCAGGACCTCGCCAGTTTCTGGCGAGACAGCTACCTTGAGGTACGCAAGGAAATGCGCGGACGCTACCCCAAGCACCCCTGGCCGGAAAACCCCGCGGAGGCCCCGGCTACACCACATACCAAGGCACGGCTGGCATCGCGAAAAAAGTAATGCCCTAGCTCAGTTCGAAACGTTCGCGTAAGAAGCGCGCAATCCCGTCCTCGTCATGGTGGCCGATAACCGCAGTGGCGGCATCGCGTACCGCAGGTTTGGCGTTCTCCGGGGCATAGGATTCATCAGCCAGGGCGAACATGCTGAGATCATTGTCGCTGTCACCAAAACAGATGACCCGCTTGGCACCCAGTTCCCGTTTCAGCGCGGCAACAGCACCGCCTTTGCTGCCGTCACTGTGGTGTACGTCGAGCCAGCACAGGTTTTCATCCTCTATGGCGATACCGCGGTAAGCGACCAGGTCCGGCTCGTCCGCTATATGTTCGGCGATGACATCGATGGCGCTGCCATCGCCGAGTGAGCTTATGTTGGTGATTTCCGCCAATGCGGGAACTTCGGATAGCGGGCGAACTGGCAGGCCACGTTCCTTCCTGAATGCCTCGACGAGTTTTTTCTCGGTGTCATTTTTAAGCGGTGAATGGTAGACCGCGTGCTTATCGCCAGGCTCCAGGGTAAACAAGAAGGGCGTAACCTCCTGGTCAAAGAATACCTGCAGCACATGCTCTATTTCATCCAGGCGCAACAGGTGGCTCTTACTGTAGCGCTGTTCAGACGGGTTCCAGATAAAAACCCCGTTCTTGTAGATGTGAGGCAGGTCAAAGCCGTGCCCCTCAAGCAGCACGTCCGCTGCGTGCAGGGCGCGCCCGGTAGCCAGGGTGTAAGCGATGCCTTTGTCTCGCAGTAGCGAGAGCGTCTCCCGCGTATAGTCAGAGATCATCGACTTCTTGTTGAGCAGCGTCCCGTCCAGGTCGAATACTACGAGTTCCACGCGCTATCGCCTTGTTTGCACTAGTGCACCTGCGCCCCGGCGAGGTCGGCAACCAGGGAGCCACGTACTGCGTCGACTACCGGTCGCGCTTCTACAGGGTAGGCGGGATGGTCAATACCCGCGAAAATCGGTTCACCGGCATGTGCCGCAGCTATCATGTTCGGGCTTAGCTCAAAACGCATAAAGTGCACGGAGGAGGTTTTTACATCGTTGGAGCGGTCGAGATCTTCGTCGGCAATGGCATAGACCCGATCGCAGTCTCCCACCTGTAACCAGACCTTATCCTCAATGCCGATCATCTCGGCCAGGCGTTCAGCGCGCTCCTGGGGGTCCTCGTACTCGATCATGAAGGTGGCTTTCCAGTTATGACCATCCGGGATAAGCGGATTGTAGGCGTCCAATTCTTCGTTGATGCCGTCTGCTTCAAAGACTTTCTCGATGCGCAACATTTCCTGGATCTGATACTTGATCGTCAAGGCATCCTCAAAGTACAGGCGTACGTGTTCGCCCAGTGCAAGTTGACGATTCTTCTTGTGCGCAAGCACACGCGCGCGAAAATCCGGGCGCTGTTCTGCGTATTCCTCCAGCGACCACAAATCAGCGCGGGACAAATGAGGCATAGTGGATTCTCCGTTAGGGGTGGTGACGTATATTACAGGCCGTAGGCCATGCGCAACAGCGTCATGGGGTGTTCAGCCCGTTCCACTTTTTCAGACAGTTGAGCGATCTGGTTAGCCGCCATCGGACAATCGCTCATGAAGTGATCAGGCTCCTGCTGGTCCACTTTACGAACAACCGGGCGCGCGATCTTAACCGACTTGTCGCGTGTTTCTTTTTTGACCGCATAGGTCCCGTCATGTCCGGAGCAGCGTTCCTGGGCGGTGACTTCTGTATCGGGGATAAGGTTCAGGACATCGCGAGTCTTGAGTCCTATGTTCTGAACGCGCTGATGGCAGGCGACCTGGTAGGCAATGTCACCCATGGCCTTGGGAAACTCGGTTTTTAATGCGCCGCCGCGGTGGCGCTTCCACAGGTATTCAAAGGGATCAAAAAATGCCGCCTTCACTTTCTGTACATCCGCATCGTCGGGATACATCAGCGGCAACTCCTGCTTGTACATCAGCACGCAAGAGGGGATCGGTGCAACGAGGTCGTAACCCTGGTCAACCAGGGCGGCGAGCACCGGTATGTTCGCTTGTTTGAGTGCATCTACCGCGTCGAGATCTCCCAGTTCAAGCTTCGGCATGCCGCAACATTTTTCCTTGGGCACCAATTCAATGTGGATGTCGTTGTGCTGGAATACCTTGATAAAGTCGGCCCCGATCTCCGGGCTGTTGTAGTTGCCATAACAAGTGGCATACAGCGCAACTTTGCCGGTGGTATCCGCTACCGGATTAGGCGCACCGTCCTTGAGCAGCGGTTTTACCTGCTTGCGCAGTGTCTTGCTGTGAAACTCTGGCAAGGGCGCATCTGCGTGGATACCGAGTGTCGACTCGAAGACCTTGCGGGCAGTTTTGCTCTTGTTCAGCGCGTTGACTGTGACGTCCACCAGGGGAATAGAGGTCATGCCGAAAACACGATCGGTACTGGTAAGTGCCTTGTCCCGTAGCCTGGCGCCGTTCTCCTTGAAGTTGACCGCCTTGGCACGGAGCATGAGATGAGGAAAGTCCACATTCCACTCATGGGGCGGTACATACGGACACTTGGTCATGTAGCACAGGTCGCACAGGTAACACTGATCGACGACCTTGTTGTAATCGGATTTCGCGACGCCATCAACCTCCATGGTGTCGGACTCATCCACCAAGTCAAACAGGGTAGGGAAGGCATCACACAGACTGACACAGCGGCGACAACCGTGACAGATGTCGTAGACTCGCTCCAGTTCGGCTTCCAGCGATGCCTTGTCCCAGAAGTCTTCTGATTTCCAGTCGAGCGGATGGCGAGTGGGCGCCTCCAGGCTGCCTTCTCTCACGGTAGCACCCTCAGTTGGTGGGAAAGAAAAGGTGGGCTACCCCAAAGGCTCGCCCACCGCTGACGTCTTAGTCGTCCAGTGAATCCAGCGCTTTCTGGAAACGGTTAGCGTGGCTGCGCTCGGCTTTTGCGAGGGTTTCCATCCAGTCGGCGATTTCATCGAAGCCTTCATCCCGGGCTGTTTTTGCCATACCGGGATACATGTCGGTGTACTCGTGCGTTTCACCGGCAATCGCGGCTTTCAGGTTGTCGCTGGTGCCGCCGATGGGTAGTCCAGTGGCTGGGTCACCGGTTTCTTCCAGGTATTCGAGGTGGCCGTGCGCGTGGCCGGTTTCACCTTCTGCCGTGGAGCGAAAGACCGCTGCGACATCGTTGTAGCCCTCTACGTCAGCCTTGGCGGCGAAGTAGAGATAACGACGATTAGCCTGGGATTCCCCGGCAAAAGCGTCTTTTAGATTCTGTTCGGTTTTGCTGTCTTTCAATGACATTGTCATTCTCCTAAATGATGACTATCGCCCTGATGGTTCAGGGCTTGTATCCAAGGTAGCCCACTCCGGGCATTCTCTCCAGTGAAATATTTTCGCCAAATTGATAGGCAAAATTTATCGTCAATCAGGAGCCTATCAGCTCCTTCAGCAGCTCCAGCGTGGAGCCCATTGTTGCCTCGTCCAGAGACTCGTTGGTCAGAAAGCGGATGACGCCCTGAGCGTCCATCACCACCAGCAGCGCGCCTTTTTTCCCCAGTTCCCAGGTTTGTTCACCCAGCCCGTCTGCGTCCACCACCATGGTGGCCATTGGAAACTCCTGCTTTTTGCTTTTGACTTCTGAGATAACAAAACCGGTGGTGCCCCACAGCGCGGCGTCGAGGTTGATAACGGTGGTGACATGGAAGTCGTTGTGATCCAGCTCGACCTGGAGTAGGTCGGTAAATGGCTCGAATGTTTTCTGTGCGCTCACCGTGCCGGCAAAATATTGCAGCACATGTGGCTTCTGTGGCGCATTGTCGGAAGTCCAAGGCTGATAATCGTAGTCGTCTCCCGCAATCAGCAGCTCGCCGCGGTCAGCGATATTCAGCTCGGGTAAAGCACCTGACAGGGCGGGTGCCTGGGAAAAGGCGATCAAGCTTTGTGCGCAAAGGACGGCGACAATAATCAAGCGGGTGTATTTCATCAATGGATTCCTTGCGGGTGACTAACAGGTCTAACGTTTTGTTTTTCGGCGTCCGGGCTTGCCGGGTGTGCGCGGTAAGCCCTTGTGCTGGGTGGTAAATGGCTGGGTACCCGCCGGCACCAGTTGGTGTCGCTTTGCCGGCTGGCGTGGTGGCACAAGATGCATTTTGCCATTGCCGATGAGACGGGATTTACCCATTTTCTTGAGCGCCTTGCGCAGCATTGGCCAGTTGTCCGGGTCGTGGTAGCGCAGGAAGGCCTTGTGCAGACGGCGCTGACTCAAGCCCTTGACAGTGGGCATGGTATCGCTGGTGCGGGTAATGCGCTTGAGCGGATTTTTGCCGCTGTAGTACATCGCGGTGGCCGAGGCCATGGGCGAGGGGTAGAACGTTTGCACCTGGTCTGCGCGGAACTTGTTGCGCTTCAGCCACAGCGCCAGGTTCAACATGTCGGTATCACTGGTGCCCGGGTGTGCAGCTATGAAGTAGGGGATCAGGTACTGTTCTTTGCCGGCCTCACGGGAGTATTTGTCGAACATCGCCTTGAAACGGTCATAGCTGCCCATGCCGGGCTTCATCATTTTGCTCAATGGCGCGTCTTCTGTGTGTTCCGGCGCGATCTTCAGGTAACCCCCAACGTGGTGGCTCACCAGTTCTTTAACGTACTCCGGTGTTTCGACGGCGATGTCATACCGCAGCCCCGAGGCGATGAGTACCTTCTTTACGCCATCAACCTCACGCGCCCGGCGATACAGGTTGACTAGCGGGGTCTGGTCGGTCTGCAAACTTTTGCAAATTCCTGGAAACACGCAACTTAACCTACGACACTTGGCCTCGATCTCGGGACTTTTGCAGGCCAGGCGCCACATGTTGGCGGTGGGTCCCCCTAGATCGGAGATTACACCGGTGAAAGCAGGTGAGGTATCGCGAATTGCCTCAATCTCACGGATGATTGAGTCCTCGGAGCGGTTCTGAATGATTCTGCCTTCATGCTCGGTAATTGAGCAAAATGTGCAGCCACCAAAGCACCCGCGCATGATATTCACCGAGTGACGAATCATTTCGTACGCCGGAATGGCGGCGTCGCCATAGCGAGTGTGGGGGAGTCGCGTATAGGGCAGTTCGAAAACCCAGTCCATTTCTGCGGTGGACAGGGGTATCGGAGGCGGATTCAACCATACATCCCGGTCGCCGTGGGCCTGCACTAAAGGTCGCGCATTATGGGGGTTGGTTTCTTTGTGCAGGATGCGAGAAGCGTGTGCGTATAAGGCCGGGTCCACTTTGACCTGTTCGTAGGCCGGAATACGAATCACGGTATCGCTGTCATCGTTGAGACTGTCGATCAAGCGGACCGGGCTGATGTCCGGCTCCTGCATCCCTACGTCGGTGCTGCAACTTGATTTGCGCGTATCCTCATAGGGGTTTACGGGCGTTTCGATAGGGCCGACAACGTCGATGCTATCCGAATCTACCACCCGCCAGCCTTCGGGTACGCGTTTGCGCACAAAGGCCGTACCGCGAAGGTCACGAATTGATTGTACAGATTCGCCCTGGGCGAGGCGGTGGGCAATCTCTACGATAGCTCTCTCCGCATTGCCGAATACCAACAGGTCTGCGCGGCTGTCCAACAGGATAGAGCGGCGCACCTTGTCGCTCCAGTAATCGTAGTGGGCAATGCGACGCAAACTGGCCTCGATGCTGCCGACTACCAATGGCACCTCGCTATAGGCCTCGCGCACTCGCTGGCTGTAGACAATAACGGCGCGATCCGGTCGTTTACCGCCGATATTACCGGCGGTGTAAGCGTCGTCATTTCTGCGCTTTTTATCGGCGGTGTAGCGGTTGATCATGGAGTCCATATTGCCCGCTGCGACCCCGAAAAAGAGATTGGGCTTACCCAGCACCTTGAATGCCTCGGCACTGGTCCAATCGGGCTGCGAAATAATACCTACCCTGAAGCCCTGTGCCTCCAGCACGCGCCCGATGACGGCCATGCCAAAACTGGGATGGTCCACGTAGGCGTCACCGGTAACAATAATGATGTCGCAGCTATCCCAGCCCAATGCCTCCATCTCGACTCGGGACATGGGTAACTCGGGTGCCGGTCCAAAGCACTCGGCCCAGTATTTACGGTAGTCGAATAATGGCGTTGTCATGCGTGTTCGCCTTCACCCTGGCGGTGAGCATCCAGGTTTGCCCCGCAATGTTTGCAGTAAATGGCCTCCTCGTCATGGCCCGCCCGGGCGCACTGGGGGCAATTGCGCGTTGTCCGCGGTCGACTGGACATCTCCGAGGCCAATTCGGCAGTAATGATGCCAGTGGGTACGGCAATAATAGCGTAGCCGATTAACATGCCCATCGAGGATATCAATTTGCCGATCCCTGTTTGTGGCACCAGGTCACCGTAACCCACCGTGGTGATGGTGACGATTGCCCAGTAAATGCTCAGGGGAATATTGGTGAAGCCATTTTCCGGGCCTTCGATGACATAGATCAGGCAGCCGAAAATAATAGTGATCACGATCATCAGGGAGAAAAACACGAACACCTTCCGCCAGGAACGGCGCAGAGCCCCGGCGAGAATATTGGCTTCGCTGAGGTAGGCCAACAAGCGCAATACACGA
Source organism: Halieaceae bacterium (assembly GCA_963669435.1). GTDB lineage: Bacteria > Pseudomonadota > Gammaproteobacteria > Pseudomonadales > Halieaceae > CALJFL01. Next base: position 4,239,353 of record OY770025.1, on the reverse strand, counting down.
AAAATACGCAATATGCGGAGCAGGCGGATAATCAGTAGCGGGGCAGCCCCGGGAATCAGCAGAGCGATGTAAGTCGGCAGAATCGCCAACAGGTCCACCACGCCATAGACGCTGAGCACATAAGCCTTGCGATTGGGGGCGCACCAGATGCGCACAAAATACTCGATGGTGAAGAGCAGCGTGAAAAGCCACTCGATCTGCAGGAACTGCACACCGTAAGCCTGGTGATAGCGGGGAATGGAGTCGAGCATCACGATCACGACGCTGGCGAGAATAAATACGATCAGCGTCAGGTCGAACCACTTTCCCGCGGGCGTTTCGGTGCCAAAAATTACCGTGTAAACCCGGTCCTGTAACGGGGTGGTTTCCCGAATGCTCATGCTACTCTAGCCATCGTTTAAGTCGCTGCCACTATAATCAAGGTGGGCGGCTGTGTACATGTGACGAGTAGGCAGGGGAGTGGCCTCGTGAATATACCGATTTACCAGGCGGACGCATTTGCCAGCGAGGTATTTGCCGGCAATCCCGCGGCGATTATGCCGCTGGAGCAGTGGCTCCCAGACAAGCTGCTGCAAAGCATTGCCATGGAAAATAATCTCAGCGAGACCGCCTATCTGGTGGCGAAGGACGCCGGTTATGAACTGCGCTGGTTTACCCCGGATGTGGAGGTAGACCTTTGTGGCCACGCCACCCTGGCCAGCGCCCACGTGCTGTTTGAACACCTCGCCTATGAGGGCGAAGAGATCGTGTTTTATACGCGTAGTGGAGAACTGCGGGTGACGCGCTCGTCGCAGGGACTGACGCTGGACTTGCCCGCTATAGCCCTGGTTGAGACTCGGGTTGAGGAAGCGGTGTGTGCGGCGCTGGGTGCGCAGGCAGTGGCGGCTGCCATTCCCGCCCACCAACCATGGAAAGTGGTTTACGAGTTTGCCGATGAACAACAGGTAAAAGGTTTGCGCCCTGATTTTCGCGCCTTGCTGGAAGCCAGCGAGCAGTCGGTTGTAGTCACTGCGCCGGGAGAGCAGGTCGATTTTGTCTCGCGCTTTTTCGGCCCCCAGGTCGGTATCGACGAAGACCCGGTAACCGGATCAGCGCATTGTTGCCTGATGGTCTACTGGGCAGAAAAACTCGGTCGCACGAAATTATCTGCCCGTCAGGTATCGGCTCGTGGCGGTGACTTGCAGTGTGAACTGATTGGCGATCGGGTTTACCTGACCGGACAAGGGGTTACCTTTATGACCGGCACGGTGGTCCTGCCCGAGGCCTAATGATTGTGCCGGCTTAAAGGCTTCCACAATAACTGCGATCTATCTTCTGGCGCGTGCTGCCAACCTACAACAGCTCGGCAAGGGCCGGGTAAATGGTGTCCAATAAGATGGGCTGTGCTGCCACAGTCGGATGTATGCCATCTGCCTGCATCAACTCGGGGTTGGTTGCAACGCTCTCCAGGGGGAAGGGCCCCAACGCACTTTCGGTTTCTGTGGCAACCACGGGAAACGATTCTCGGAAACTGCTGGTATAGCGAGTGCCGTAATTGGGGGGAATCTCCATGGGCAACAGCAATACACGTGCGCCACTGGCTTGCGACAAGCCGACTATATTCTTGAGATCTGCGCGGAACTTGTTGATGGGATAACCGCGTAAACCGTCATTGCCGCCCAGTTCTACGACCACGATTTCCGGTCGATGTGTTGCCAGCAAGTCGGGTAGACGGCGCAAACCACCGGCGGTAGTCTCCCCACTGATGCTGGCGTTGACCACGGCATACTGCGGATGAAATTTTTGTAATTTTGTTGCCAGCAGGCTTACCCAGCCCTGTTCCAAAGACATACCATAGGCGGCGCTGATACTGTCACCCAGGATCAGGATATTGCCACTCTCGGCGCGAACGGCCAGAGGCTGCATGCACAGGGCTAGCAGCAATCCAAATATTGCCCGGGTTCGTAACCACTGAAAAAGGCTACTTTGCATGATCAAAGCGGAAAATCTCCTCAAGAGTGTCCCCATGGCCGGGGGCGAGTTGGAGATACTGAAAGGGATTAATCTGGAAATCAAGTCCGGAGAATCGGTTGCCATTGTCGGTGCTTCCGGCTCAGGCAAGTCTACCTTGCTTGGATTACTCGCCGGGCTTGATGAGCCCACGGCGGGACGCGTGGTGGTCGGTGCTACCGACCTGAGTCAGCTGGACGAGGATGGCAGGGCATTGTTCCGCGGTCAGGAAGTTGGCTTCGTGTTCCAGTCTTTTCAGCTGCTACCCGCGCTGACCGCGCTGGAGAATGTCATGTTACCGCTTGAGCTCAGCGGTCAACCCGACGCCAAAGAACAGGCAGAGCATTTCCTCGAGCGCGTTGAGTTGCAAGACCGGGTAGGGCATTACCCGCGGCAGATGTCGGGCGGCGAACAGCAACGCGTGGCGATTGCCCGCGCCTTTGCCGCCCGTCCGGCAATCCTCTTCGCCGATGAGCCCACAGGCAATCTTGATTCGCGCACCGGCAGCCATATCATCGATATCCTGTTTGAGCTCAATAGGGAGCAGGGTACTACCCTGGTACTGGTTACCCACGACCTGGGCTTGGCAGACTTGTGTGAACGACGCCTGCAATTAGAAGCCGGCGCCCTGGTAGCGGATTAACGATTGTGTCTATGACCGCAGGGCGAATGCTGGCCCGAGACTGGCGGGGCGGTGAGCTAGGTGTACTCGTTGCTGCCCTTATCCTCGCGGTAGCTGTCGTATCAGGCATCAGTGCGTTTACCACGCGCCTACAGAGCGCCCTCGAGCAGGAGAGCCACCGTTTTCTCGCTGCCGATCGGGTGGTACGCAGTGGCCGCGACATGCCTCAGGAATGGTTGCAGCAGGCCGAAAGCCAACAGCTGCAGTACGCTACCACCCTGACTTTTCCCTCGATGGTGTTCGCGGGAGACGAGTCCATGGTTCTGGCGTCGGTAAAAGCGGTAAGCGATGCCTACCCCTTACGCGGCGAACTCAGTTACAGCAACGAACCTTTCGGTGCGGTTAACACCGGCGTCAGTGGTCCAGAGCGGGGGCAAGTATGGCTGGACTCGCGGCTGTTTGCCTTGTTGGACGTGGCAATCGGCGAGACCGTGGGCGTTGGTGACGCAGAATTTACCGTAACCGCTGCCGCGCGTACCGAACCGGACCAGTCTGCATCCTTTATGGGGTATGGACCGCGCGTGCTCATGCATTACGACGATATCAATGCAACCGGCGTGGTGCAGCCGGGCAGCCGGGTAGAGTTTCGCCAGCTGTATGCTGGCACGGAAAGTGAGTTAACTGCCTTTGTCGAGTGGTTGCAGCCCCGGCTGCAAGACAGTCAGACCCTGCTGGACGTCAACCAGGGTCAGCCCGGCATAGGCACGGCACTGACTCGCGCCGAAAGTTTTCTGCTGCTGGCCGGCAGTCTGGGCGTTGTACTTGCCGGCGTCGCTATCGCGCTGGCGGCTAGACGTTTTAGTGAACGGCACAATGATTATGTGGCGATCATGAAAAGCCTGGGTGCGACCTCGGCCAGTGTCACTCGCCTGTATGGCCGCAGCCTGTTGCTATTGGGCGCAGTTGCTACGGTAATCGGTTGCCTGGCCGGCTGGGGTATGCAGGCATTGTTCTTCGCGTTGTTTGCTGACCAGATGCCGGTCCAGCCCGGCCCTTCAGGCGTGCGCCCCTATGCGATTGGCGCTGCCACCGCGCTGACGTGCCTGCTGTCCTTTGCCTGGCCACCATTGCGCAGGCTCAGTCTCGCCAGCCCGTTGCGGGTACTGCGTCGGGATATGCCCGCGGAGTCCAAACGAACGCTGGGAGATTACGGCGTAGGGCTAGTGGCCATTACCGCCCTGATGTTGGCCTACAGTCGCAACTGGGAACTGACCTTTGCGGTGTTGTCAGGACTGGCGATCACTGTGGTGTTGGGTATGGGCCTGGCACTGACCTTATTGCGAGGCGGCCGACTGGTGGGCATGAGCGCAGGCAGTATCTGGCGCCTGGCACTGGCCGGTTTACAGCGGCGTGGCACTGCAAACGCACTGCAAGTCGTTATCTTCGCCATCGCCATTATGTTGTTGCTGGTGATGTTGCTGGTGCGGACCTCGCTGATCGACGAATGGCAAACCCAGTTACCTCCCGATACGCCCAACCACTTTATGCTTAATATCGGCCCGGAAGATGTGCAGGGCGTGGACCAGTTGTTGCGCGAGGAAAGTATTGCCAGCGAGGCGTTGTACCCGATGATCCGTATCCGCCTGATGTCGGTGAACGATGAGGCGTTGGAAAAAACTGAGGATCGGGAGCAGGGCAGGCGCCAACGCGAATCAAATATGACCTGGTCAGCCCAGCTACCCGAGGGCAATACCCTGGTGGCCGGTGACTGGTGGCCGGAAGATACCGCTGATGCACTGGTGTCCATAGAGCGGGAATACGCTGAACGAATGCAGGTCGGCGTAGGCGACACCCTGGGCTTCCTGATTGGTTCCGAACCGTTTGACGCGGAGATTGCAAGTATTCGCGACCTGGACTGGCAATCCTTTCGGCCCAACTTCTGGTTCGTCGCACCACCGAAAGCACTTGCCCGCTACCCGGCAACCTTTATGACCAGCTTTCATCTAGAGGCTGAAAACAAAAGCTTCCTGAACCGGTTTATCCGGCAGTTTCCTACGGTGACTGTTATTGAGATGGACGTGGTCATTGAGCAGGTGCGTTCCATCGTGACCCAGGTGTCAGCCGCGATTGAGCTGGTGTTACTGGTCATTATCGCCGCGGGCGGGCTGGTGCTGATTGCCGGTGTACAAGCCAGCGTGGATGCACGCATGCATGAAAGCGCAATTCTCCGTGCCCTGGGTGCTCGGCGAAACCTGATACTGGGCGGACTTTTCATTGAATTTGCCACCCTTGGCCTGTTCGCGGGGCTGTTGGCCACGATTGCTGCAGAGATGTCGGTGTTTATCCTGCAGGAGTGGGTGATGGACATGCGTTACAGCCCCTCGCCCTGGGTCTGGCCTGTGGGTGTGTTCTCGGGCATGTTGCTCATAGGGAGTCTCGGGCTCTATTCCTGTCGACAGGTTGTCTCCAGTCCACCGGTAGCGCTGCTGCGCGAGCTCTAGTAGGCTGGCGATTTTCTTTTGCCGCACGCGCCGGGAGTGTTCGCTGTGAATATTCATTCTACATTGCGACCCGCAATACTGACTCTTGTTGTTACCCTGCTTTTGCAGGGCTGCAGTGAGGGTGCCGTTAATCTGCCACTGGAAGAGGGCGCCGATACCCACGGTCATGTACCACCCACGGCAGCCACACTGGCTGCACAGGCGACAGTGGCAGCCGCCATGCCGGACGATGACCGTGATTTTGAGCTCGCCACTCGCGGTCTGGTTGCCACGGCCGATCAACTGGAAATTCGCGCTGCGGATGGTTCGCTGACCTGGAGCCAGGGCGCCTATGATTTCGTCACAGGTGACGCACCGGGCTCCGTCAATCCCAGCTTATGGCGACAGGCACGCCTTAACGGAATCCATGGACTGTTTGAAGTGGTCCCCGGTATTTATCAATTGCGCGGTTTTGATCTTGCCAATCTCACCTTGATAGATAGCGATAATGGCTGGATTGTCGTGGACCCTTTGACCACCGAGCCTAATGCCAGGGCCGCCATGGACTTTGCCCGTGAGCACCTGGGGGATAAACCGGTGGTTGCGGTAATCTTCACCCACAGCCACATCGACCATTTTGGTGGTATCGACGGTGCGGTCACTGCCGAAGAACGGCAAGACCTGCGGGTGATCGCACCGCAAGGTTTTGTGCACGAATCGGTCAGTGAAAATGTTATGGCGGGCTCGGTAATGCAGCGCCGGGCAATTTACATGTATGGACGCAATTTGCCGGTCTCGCCGCGCGGCCATGTTGATACCGGCCTGGGCAAAGAGCCCGCCAAGGGTGGCGGTGTCAGTATCCTGGAGCCCACTGACATCATTACCGAAACGGGTCAGACCCTGGAAGTGGATGGTGTTTCATTCGTCTTTCAAAATGCCGGCGGCTCCGAGGCCCCGGCAGAGTTGACGTTTTACCTGCCCGAGCACAAAGCCTTCTGCGGTGCCGAGGTAGTGTCGCGGAATATGCATAACGTCTATACACCGCGGGGCGCCAAAGTAAGAGATGCGCACGCCTGGAGTGGGTTTATTGATGAAGCCCTGACGCTGTTCGGTGGCGAGGCCGAGGTTTACTTCGCCAGTCACCACTGGCCGGTGTGGGGTAATGATGACATTCGCAGCTTTCTAGAAACCCAAAGGGATACTTACAAGTTCATTCACGACCAGACGCTGCGATTGGCAAACACCGGTGCGACACCGCGTGAAATTGCCGAACAGCTGCAACTACCTTCCTCTCTTCGGGACGTGTACTCCAACCGCGGTTATTACGGCACCATCAGCCACAACAGCAAAGCGGTTTACCAGGGCTATTTCGGCTGGTACGACGGCAACCCGGCCAATCTCAATCCACACCCGCCCCAGGCGGCAGCTGAGCGCTATGTGGAGTTCATGGGCGGAGCCCAGGCCGTTCTGGAACGCGCTCGCGCCTCCTACCAGCAAGGAGACTATCGTTGGGTGGCCGAGGTGGTAAACCACGTGATCTTTGCAGATCCAAACAATGCAGAGGCCAGGGCGCTGCTGGCCAGTGCCTATGACCAACTGGGCTACCAGGCCGAGTCAGGCCCATGGCGCGACATCTATTTAACCGGTGCCTACGAGTTACGGCACGGGGCACCGAAGCAGGCCAACAGTACCCGCGACGCGGCCGGTATTATCGACAGGGTCCCCACCGGGATGTTTTTTGATGCCATGGCCGCTTCCCTGAGCGGAGAGAGAGCGGACGGCGAGAACTTCACCATTAATATGCGGCTGACCGATACAGGTGAAGATTTTGTACTCACAATAAACAATGCTGTGATGCAGCATCGGCTAGCACCGCCCCAGGAAGATGCCGATGCCACACTGGTTATTACCAGGGCACTCTTTTTGGCCCTGTTAACCCAGCAGGTGTCATTGACCGACGCATTGAGGTCCGATGACCTGTCAGTGCCCGACGGTAAACTGGCACTGGCACGATTCTTCTCCCTGTTTGACCAGGCCGACCCGGTGTTTGCGATTGTTACGCCGTGAAAGACTGCACGTATGCCGGAGGACGTCTCGCGCTCGCTTCAGGGAGTCTCCCTCTAGCCGATTGTTATCTCATGGCGTCTCGCACTGCCTGGGAAGGGGTTTGGGTAACATTCGTAGCGCTTTAAGCGCCTTGGGATTGCCGGGGTTTCAGCGAGGACTGATCGAGTCCGGATTTTTTGCGCAGCAAAAAATTGTCGAGTTCCGCAGCTGCCGGTAATCCCAAGGTGCGTCGCGGAGAGTTGCCCAAACCCCTTCCCAGGCAGGGAGAGACTCGAGGGCACCTATCACGCCAGCAGCTCTGCTCTGAACGACTAGGTGTCAAAGAAAGCGGAGGATGTTCTGAGCCTAATTGAACTAGGTGGAAGCAGGATTCCCGGTTTGAGGAGCAGGCAAGCTTATCCCCGCAAGAAACGTCTGCACTGCAGTATTCACCTGGCGTTCCAGGTCGATATGCCGCTCGAACAACTCCGGCGAATCGACGCGCAAGGTAGCCAGTCCGTGGATGCCTGCCCATCCCGCATTTGCGAGATAGACCACATCCTGGTCCTTGAAAATGCCTTCGCCAATACCCTGGGCAAGCATTTGCTGCACCAGCAGAAAGGTTTCCTTGCTGACTTCGCGCAATTCCGGGTGCTTGTCCGTGGGTTGAACCATGGGGCCAAACATCAACTTGAACAGCTGCGGGTGTTTGCCGGCGTAATCGACATAGGCGTGGGCAAAGGCGACAAGCTGATCCCGGGGGCAATTGCCTGCGACTTTGCCGGCCTCGCGCAGACTTGCCAGTAAGTTGCGGTAACCGCGACTGGCCATGGCGACCAGCAGGTCACTTTTATCCGCAAAGTGCCGATAGGGTGCGGTCTGGGAAACACCGATAGCCCGCGCGAGGGCGCGCAGGCTGAGCTCGTCAGTGCCGAGTTCGCGCAACTGCTCGATAGCAGTATCGAGCAGCTCTGCGCGTAAGTTGCCGTGGTGGTAGCTTTTTGCTGTTGTTATTTCACTCACTTTGCGGCGATTTTCCTGGTTGTGTTACGGCAGCAGATGTTGAACGGCATCCCGTTCTTCGGTCAGTTCCTGCTCGGTTGCGGCCATTTTGGCCTTGCTGAATTCACCGATTTCAACACCCTGGACGATGCTCCAGTCGCCACCGCTGCAACGACAGGGGAATGAGTAGATGAGACCCTCGGCGATGCCGTATGAACCGTCAGAGTATACGCCCATGGAAACCCAGTCATCGCCCTGGGTGCCCAGGGCCCAGCTGTTCATGTGGTCAATGGCCGCATTGGCCGCTGATGCGGCCGAAGACGCGCCGCGGGCCTTGATGATGGCGGCACCACGCTGCTGCACGGTGGGGATGAAATCATTTTCATACCAGTCCTGATCTACCAGGTCGACCGCGGCTTCACCGCTGACTTTGGCGTTGAACAGGTCGGGATACTGGGTCGCAGAGTGGTTGCCCCAGATCGTCATGTTGCTGACGTCGTTGACGGTCTTGCCTGTCTTCTGGGCGATCTGGGTTTTGGCGCGGTTATGGTCCAGGCGCATCATGGCAGTGAAATTGCGCGGGTCGATATCGGGAGCGTTGCGCTGGGTGATCAGCGCATTGGTGTTCGCGGGGTTGCCTACCACCAGCACCTTGATGTCCTTGCTGGCGTGGTCGTTGATGGCCTTGCCCTGCACGGAAAAAATTGCGGCATTGGCTTCCAGCAGGTCCTTGCGCTCCATACCGGGGCCGCGTGGGCGGGCTCCGACCAACAAGGCGTAGTCGCTATCCTTGAAACCGACATTCGGGTCATCCGTACAGACAATACCGGCCAACAAGGGGAAGGCACAGTCATCCAGTTCCATTGCAACCCCTTCAAGGGCTTCCATGGCGGGCGTAATGTCCAGCAATTGCAGGATCACCGGCTGGTCATCGCCCAGCATGTGGCCTGAGGCAATTCGGAACAGCAACGCGTAGCCAATTTGGCCAGCGGCGCCAGTGACGGTAACTCGAACAGGTTGTTTCATTGGTAATCCTTCTGGTGTGGTGGTATCGGGCGGCGCACATTGTCGTGGGAAATTACCAAAAACACAAGCGCGCATCCGGCTACAGGCCAGTAACCACGCTGGACTCGGTGTTGGGGCGCCCTGTAAAATGCGCCTCGTTTCAACCAGTTACTGTAGACGCCCGTGCGCGAACTTTCCCGCAAAGAGAAAACCGAGTTTAACAAGCTGCAGAAACGCCTGCGGCGTAATGCCGGCAATGCCATCGTCGATTACAACATGATCGAGGCCGGCGATCGGGTGATGGTCTGCCTGTCCGGAGGCAAAGACTCCTATGCCATGCTGGATGTACTAATCAGCCTGCAGCACAGTGCACCGGTGGAGTTCGAGTTGATAGCGGTAAATCTTGACCAGAAACAGCCCGGCTTCCCGGAGGACGTATTACCCGAGTACCTGGGAAGATTGGGTATTCCGTTCTATATCCTGGAAAAAGATACCTACAGCATCGTCAAGGAGGTAGTACCGGAGGGCAAAACCACCTGCGGTTTGTGTTCGCGCTTGCGCCGGGGCAGCCTGTATGGTTTTGCCAGCGAGATCGGTGCCACCAAGATTGCGCTGGGGCATCACCGCGATGACATCGTGGAAACCCTCTTTCTCAACATGTTCTTCAATGGCAAGTTGAAAGCCATGCCGCCAAAACTGTTAAGCGATGACGGCCGCAATGTGGTGATCCGTCCGCTGTCTTATTGTAAGGAGAAAGACCTGGCTGCCTATGCCGACTACAAGGAGTTCCCCATCATCCCCTGCAACCTCTGCGGCTCCCAGGATAATCTTCAGCGGGTACAGGTCAAACAGATGCTCGCGGAGTGGGAGCGCCAGTACCCGGGCAGAACCGAGTCTATTTTTCGCAGTATTCGCAATGTTGCACCTTCGCAACTGGCCGACCTTGAGCTCTTTGATTTCGGCAGCTTGCAAGCCAGCGTTGACACGGATCTGCATATACCCGCTATTAACGTAGTCAACTTGTAGGCTATGCCCGCCGCGGAGCCTTTGCTGTCTGTCGAGCACTTGTCGCTGGAGCGCGGTGGCCGCTATCTATTTCAAGACCTGTCTTTCGCCGTTGGGCCAGGACAATTGTTTCAGGTCGCCGGCGCCAATGGGGCGGGGAAGACCAGTTTACTGAGGATTCTGGCGGGCTTGTCGCGTTACGGTTACGAGGGAGACGTGCAACGCCACGAGACTCCGCTCTACCTCGGGCACCTCAGTGCGGTAAAGGGATTGCTGTCGCCACGGGAGAATCTGGCCTGGCACGTTGCCGGTGAACAGCAATACAGTGCGGCGTCTATCGACGAGGCTCTGGCTAAAGTCGGACTGTATGGGTACGAAGATGTCCCCAGTCACACGCTGTCTGCCGGGCAACACCGACGCGTCAATATCGCCCGACTTTTTCTGACCGACCGGCCGCTGTGGTTGCTCGACGAGCCGTTTACAGCAATCGATACAGCCGGGATCGATGCCATTGAAACGCTGCTGGGAGAGCACCTGCAACAGGGTGGGGCAGTGGTCATGACATCGCACCAGCCTCTTAGATCCCTGCAACGCGTACAGATGCTGGAACTGCAGGGGAGCACGACTTGAGCAACGACAGTACGTCCGCATTCTGCCTGCGCATTATTCGCCGGCAGCTCACGCTGGCTGTGCGTCGCCCGGTGGAAATTGGCAATCCCCTGCTGTTTTTTGCCATGGTGGTGACCTTGTTCCCTCTGGGTATTGGTCCCGAATCGGACAGGTTAGCCCTGTTCGCTCCCGGCGTTCTCTGGGTGATAGCCCTGCTATCAAACCTGCTGACCTCGGACGCGATATTCCGTAGTGATTTCGAAGATGGCAGCCTGGAACAATTACTACTGTCACCCCAGCCCTTGTTTTTTACCGTGTTGGCCTACGTGGCGGCGCAGTGGCTGCTGACCGGATTGCTGCTGGCCTTGATCTCGCCCCTGTTCGGCTTGATGCTTTACCTGCCTTCCAATGGCTTGCTGACCCTCTTATCCAGTTTGTTGCTGGGAACGGCGGTACTGAGTCTGGTGGGTGGGATTGGCGCCGCGCTGACCGTCGGCCTGAAACGCGGGGGGATGTTGATTTCCCTGCTGGTGTTACCGCTTTACATTCCTATCCTTATTTTTGGGAGCGCCGCGGTGCAGGCGGCTGTCGACGGCGCCTCGCCGGCACCCTACCTGGCGATACTGGCGGGTATGTTGAGCCTGGCAATCGCCCTGGCACCGCTGGCTATGGCCGCTGGATTACGCATTAGCATCGATGCCTGAACGGTTGTTATACATCGCAACTATTGCTCGCTGCGCGGCAACTAGCGATTGGTGCGGGCAAGCCGCGGCTGTATAATCGCGCCTCTATGTGGTCTTTCTTCCATAAGCTGGGTTCTCCCCCCTGGTTGTACGCTATTTCCGGCAGCATCTTGCGCTGGTTACTGCCGTTGACCGTATTGGCGTTGCTCATTGGGCTGGGCTGGGGGCTCCTTTACACCTCGCCGGATTTTCGGCAGGGCAATAGCTATCGCATTATTTATATCCATGTGCCTTCAGCAGTGGTTGCCCTGGCTGGATACTATGTCATGGCCACAGCTGGTGCTGTCAGTCTGATCTGGAAAATGAAAATGGCAGACATCGCCATGAAGGCCTGCGCCCCGATCGGCGCTGCGCTGACCTTTGTCGCACTGGTAACCGGGGCAATCTGGGGGAAGCCGACCTGGGGAACCTGGTGGGTGTGGGACGCCCGGATCACCTCCATGCTGATACTGCTGTTCCTTTACCTGGGCGTCGTGGCACTGTACGAAGCCTACGATAATAAGGCGGCTGCCGGTCGCGCCTGCGCAGTGTTGTCGCTTGTGGGCATGGTGAACATTCCCATCATTTATAAATCCGTCGACTGGTGGTACAGCCTGCATCAACCGGCTTCTATCAAGTTTACTGGTGAATCTACAATTGACCCGAGCATGCTATACCCGCTGTTGTTATCAATCGTGGCGTTCTATGGGGTGTTTACCTGTGCCTTGCTGATGAATATGCGCCTGGAAATTTTGTCTCGTGAATCGCGAACCGGTTGGGTGCGCAAATTGGTAGAGGCGGGGCAGGGCTGATGTATTTCGACACTTTGTCAGCAGCGCTACAGATGGAAGGACACGGGATCTTTGTCTGGTCGGCCTATGTGATTACCGCACTGGTGCTGGTCTGGTTGTTGTTGTCACCCCGTGTGCGCAGGCGCAGATTTGTCGCGCGCCTGGCTGCCGAGCAACGCCGCAACCAGGGTTTCAACCCGACAGAAGCTGAGGGCTCCAATGCACCCGGTTCGTAAACAGCGCCTGTATCTGGTGTTATTCGTCATTGTGTTTTCAAGTGTCGCCGTGGGTCTGGTCACCTATGGTTTGCGCGGCAACATCAACCTGTTTTATCCGCCGGCACAGGTCGCCGCCGGTGAGGCACCTGTGGGCCAGTTAATTCGCGTTGGCGGCATGGTTGTCGACGGCAGTGTGCAGCGCAGTGATACCAGCCTGGAAGTCAGGTTTGAGGTGACTGATTACCAGGCCACGGTGCCTGTTGTTTACGAAGGCATTCTGCCGGACCTGTTCGGCGAGGGTGAAGGTGCTGTGGCTGCCGGCAGGTTAAATGAAAGTGGCGTTCTAATGGCGACGGAAGTGCTGGCGAAGCACGACGAAAACTATATGCCGCCCGAAGTTGCCGAAGCGCTTGAAGCTTCAGGTAAAGATTACAAGGCTTACCAGGAGAGTGGTTCGTGATACCTGAGTTGGGCCATTTCGCGCTTATTATTGCCTTCTGCCTGGCAGTCGTTCTCAGTACCGTGCCGCTATGGGGCGCATGGCGCAATAATGCAGCGGCGATGGCGTTAGCACCAGGATTGGCAATAGGGGTATTGGTGTTTGTCAGTATCAGCTTTACCTGCCTGGTGCTGGCTTTTCTGGGCGACGATTTTTCTGTCACCGTGGTGGCGTCTAACAGCAACTCCCTACTGCCACCAATGTACAAATTTTCTGCGGTGTGGGGCAACCACGAGGGATCTCTGCTGTTGTGGATTTTAATCCTGGCAGTGTGGATGGCCGCGGTGGCCACCTTCAGTCTGCAGTTACCCAGTGTGGTGCTCGCGCGAGTGCTGGCGGTGATGGGGTTTGTCAGCGTGGGGTTCATGGCATTTTCGCTGTTCACCTCCAACGCTTTTGCACGCCTTCTTCCGGGCACCCCGGCAGACGGCCAGGACCTCAATCCATTACTGCAGGATCCGGGTCTCATTATCCATCCACCGCTGCTGTATATGGGTTATGTCGGATTTTCGGTGGCCTTTGCCTTTGCCATTGCCGCTTTACTCGGCGGTCGCCTCGACGCCTCATGGGCGCGCTGGTCAAGACCCTGGACCAACATTGCCTGGGCGTTCTTAACCCTGGGCATTATGCTCGGCAGCTGGTGGGCCTACTACGAACTGGGTTGGGGTGGCTGGTGGTTCTGGGATCCGGTAGAGAATGCCTCTTTTATGCCCTGGCTGGCTGGAACCGCGTTGGTCCACTCTCTGGCCGCTACAGAAAAACGCGGGCTGTTCAAGAGCTGGACGGTGTTGCTGGCAATTTTCGCGTTTTCGCTCAGTCTGCTGGGTACGTTTATTGTGCGTTCAGGTGTGCTCACCTCCGTTCACGCATTCGCGACAGATCCTGCGCGGGGGCTTTTCATCCTGATATTCCTGGCCATCGTAGTGGGCGGATCGCTGCTGCTGTATGCCCTGCGTGCCCCGGCGGTCAGCAGCCGTGTCAGCTTTGCCTGGTTGTCGCGGGAATCACTGCTACTGGTCAACAATGTGGTTTTCCTCGTCGCCACGCTCACGGTGCTGTTTGGAACGCTGTTTCCACTGATTATGGACGCCCTGGGGCAGGGTAAGTACTCGGTGGGGCCTCCTTATTTTAACGCTGTATTTGTGCCTCTGATGGCGGTATTGGTTCCCTTCATGGGGCTAGGTCCGGTAGCGCGGTGGAAACGGGATTCCACAACGCGATGGCGCGCAGAGTTGTTGGTGCCTTCCATTGCCGCCTTGCTGTGTGGGCTGACGTTGCCCCTGATCCACGACGGCGAGTACAACCCCTGGGTCGCGTTGGCGGCGGTATTGGCATCCTGGTTGGTGTTTGGTCTGCTACGCGACCTGGTGGGCAAGCTGCGGGGTGCAAGCTCGCTGATGCGCGGGCTGCGGCGGTTAACGCCCAGCTACTGGGGCATGTTTATTGCCCACCTGGGTTTTGCCATGTCTGTGGTCGGCGTGGTGGTGACTTCCCAGTTTGCCGTTGAACACGATCTTAAGATGTCGCCGGGCCAGGTCGACGAACTGGCGGGTTATGAGTTCACTTTTCTGGAGCTCGCGCAGGTGCGCGGGCCCAACTATCTTGCCGAGGAGGCGCGCTTTCAGGTAAGCCGCAACGGTAAAGTTGTCGCCAGGTTGGCACCGCAGAAACGACGCTACCTGGCGTCTGGTTCTATCATGACTGAAGCGGCTATTGATGCGGGCCTGATGCGGGACCTTTATGTGGCCATGGGTGAGCCGATCGGAGATCAGGGTGCATGGGCTATTCGCTTGCACTACAAACCGATGGTCAGGTGGATGTGGTTAGGTGCAATTTTTATGGCAGTGGGTGCTTTTGCCACCGTTGCCGATAAGCGCTACCGACGCCTGGCGAAGGCAGCCCCGGTGATGACGCAAGGAGAGGTCAGTGGCGCCCAGGCTTAAGCTGTTCCTGCCGGTCATCCTGTTTGTGCTGCTGGCGCTCTTTCTGTTCCGTGGATTGCAGCTCGATCCGCGTGAGATGCCTTCGGCGCTGATTGATAAGGCATTGCCGGAATTCGCGCTACCCGAGTTGCATGCAAGCGAGACCATTACCCACGCCGACGTAACCGGCGAGGTCGCCTTGTTCAACGTGTGGGCAACCTGGTGTATTTCCTGCCGGGTGGAGCACCCCTATCTGCAACAGCTGTCTGACCAGGGTGTTGCTATCTATGGCATCAACTACAAAGACGATGACGAGGCCGCCCGCCGCTGGTTGCAAGAGTTGGGCGATCCTTATCGCGCTAATATCGTTGATAGTGAAGGCACTCTCGGTCTTGATCTCGGCGTGTACGGTGCCCCCGAGACGTATTTCGTCGATGCCAGTGGCGTCATCCGCTATCGTCACGTGGGTGTAGTCGACGAACGGGTCTGGCAGAGCCGTCTCGAGCCGATTTACCAGGAACTGTTGCGCGAGGCAGCTCTGTGAGATCTCTAATAGTCTTTGTAGTCGTCCTGGCCTGGAGCGTGTCACCCATGAGCGCCCGGGCTGTTATTGAAACCTACGAGTTCAGCTCAACGGAGCTCGAGGAGCGCTATCAACAGATGAGCGCCGAACTGCGCTGCCCAAAGTGCCAGAACCAGAACATTGCCGACTCCAATGCACCCATCGCCAAGGACTTGCGGCGCATCCTGTATCAGCAGCTCGAATCCGGAGCCAGCGATGAACAAATCCTGGATTACATGGTGTCCCGCTACGGCGAATTCGTGCGCTATCGGCCCGAATTCAGCGGCGCTACGGCGGTGCTATGGTTGGCGCCCTTGATTCTGTTGGTTATGGCTGCTGTTGTCGTGGTCATTGCGCTACGGCGACCCCGCGACGTCGAAGATCAGCCGGCGCAGGCGCTCTCGGCTGACGAGCAGCAACGCTTAAAGACTCTGGTGGAGAAGGCGGAGCGCGACACTTGAGCCTTTTTATTCTCGCCTGTGCTGGGCTGATTCTGTTCAGCGCCATTTTTATTCTGATTCCCATGATGCAACGGGCCGCCCGGGAGCAATCCCAGCAAGCTGCGAACCTGGCCTGGTTCCAGTTGCGTCGTCGCGAACTGGCGGAACAGGGCGTCAGCGACCTCGATGATGATGTGCAACTGCGTTTGTTGGAAGACGATGCTTCGGCTGAAGCAACAGGCAGCCCAGTCAGCACGAGTAATGGCTTTCCGCTATGGGTTCTCATCCCGGTCGTTACAGTAGCAGCGGTGCTTTTATATCAACGCCTGGGTGCGGCACCCGATGTCGTTATTGCGGCGAAACTCATGAGTATTGATGACAGCAGTAGCGCGGATGATATGACCGCACTGATGTTGGCGATAGAGGAACGCTCGGCACAACGGCCGGACAATCTGCATTACCAGGCCCTGCTGGGTCGCTACTTCATGGGGCAACAGGACTATGGGCGGGCCAGTCAACTCTACCAGCGCTTGCTGAATGATGCCCCCGATGATGCCCAGGCGTTGGCTTACGCTGCCCAGGCCGCTTACCTGGCTAATGAGCGCCAGCTTGACGACAGCGCTCGTATGCTTGCCGAGCGCTCACTGGCGGTAGACCCTCACCAGCGCACAGCGCTGGGTCTGTTAGGAATGGCCTCTTTTGAACAGGGCTCCTATCGCGCCGCCATCGAGTATTGGGAGCGACTGCTGGCTACCGAAGCGCGGGACTCCGAGGGGGCAAGAATGATCTCCGGGGTCATCGATATGGCTCGGCAGGCGCTTGCCGAAGAGTCCGGCGAAGCGGTGGCAGAGGTGGGTGATACTGGAGCGACTGCGGATGCTGTTTCGCCCGGGGTCAGCGTCGTGGTAACCATGCCCGAAGATGCACAGTATCAGGCTGCCGATACGGTATTTGTTCTCGCGCGCAGTGCCGCACCCGGCAGCCGCATGCCCATCGCAGTGCAGCGATTCTCAGCCGCCCAACTTCCCCTTGAACTGCGCCTGGACGACCAGAATTCGATGGCAGGGCAGAAACTGTCCGAGGCAGGGGAAGTTATCGTCGCCGTACAGGTCTCTCCCAGCGGCCAGCCAGGTAAGGCTAATGCCAGTTACCTGGGACAGGCAGGTCCACTGATGCCCTCAACCTCACTCGACCCACTGATTATCCAGCTCGAACCCCGCAGTAATTAAAATTTCGCCTTTATCCCTTTCAGGCATAGTGTTATTCAAACAAAGCCGATACACTACATATAGTGTCTCGGGGTTGGGCGAATTTGTAAAAAAACCGAGACAAAGCCATAAAAAACAAGAACATACAGCTGAAACATAAAGTGATATGCGACTAAAGTCTATCAAGCTGGCGGGGTTTAAGTCCTTCGTGGACCCCACTAATGTCAGCTTCCCCAGTAATATGTGCGCAGTTGTAGGGCCAAATGGCTGCGGTAAATCCAATGTAATCGATGCTGTGCGCTGGGTAATGGGCGAAAGTTCCGCCAAGAACCTGCGCGGTGAGTCTATGGCTGACGTCATCTTTAATGGCTCGGTCAATCGGCAACCGGTGGGTCAGGCATCTATAGAACTGGTGTTCGACAACCAGGACGGTAGCATCGGTGGCGAATATGCCAGCTACGCAGAAATTTCCATTCGCAGGTTGGTAACCCGCGAGGGCCAATCCGAATACTTTCTCAACGGCACGCGTTGCCGCCGCCGTGATATCACCGACATCTTTTTGGGTACAGGGCTCGGCCCGCGCAGTTACGCGATTATCGAACAGGGCATGATTTCCCGCCTGATCGAATCCAAGCCCGAGGAACTGCGCGTCTTTATAGAGGAAGCGGCGGGCATTTCGAAGTACAAGGAGCGACGCAAGGAAACAGAAAGTCGTATGCGCCGCACCATGGAAAACCTCGAGCGACTCACTGACTTGCGCGACGAGCTGGAACGACAGCTGCAGCATTTGGAGCGCCAGGCTCAGGCGGCGGAGAAGTACGGCCAGTTCAAGGAAGACGAGCGCGAGCTCACCGCGCAACTGCAAACTCTGCAATGGCGAGACCTTGATAAAGGGGTGCGCGAGTGCGCCCACGCCATTGGCGAGTTGGAGGTGAAGCTGGAAGCTGTGCATGCCGAGCACCAACAGGTTGATACAGCAATAGAGCAACACCGGGTGGAGCATACCGACCGCAGCGACGTATTCGGTAAGGTGCAGGCCCAGTACTACGCGCTCGGTGCAGAGGTAGCGCGCATTGAGCAAACCATCCAGCATCAGCAGGAACGCGGGCGCCAATTGCGTGAAGACCTGGAGCAAACCGTCGCCAACCTCGATGAATCGGAATCCCACCTGCAGGAAGATCGGCGCAAGCTGGATACCTGGGACGGAGAGTTGGGGCAGCTTGAGCCCGAGGTACAGGCCCTGCATGCAGCGGAGCAAGGATCCACTCAAGCGCTGGTAGCGGCTGAAGAGGGCATGCACTCATGGCAACAGGAGTGGGATGAGTTTAATGGCCGGGCTGCCAAGCCGCGTCAACAGGCAGAGGTGCAGCAGTCGCGCATTCAGCATTTGGAGCAGGCGCTGCAACGCCTGCAAAACCGCATTGAGAAACTCACCGAAGAGCTGGGCGGCCTGGCTGCGGGTCCCGATGATGCAGAGATTGCCAACCTGGTCGAACAGCGCAATGTCCTTGAGCGCACCATGGGTGAACACGAGGCTCGCGGTGAGGGCATTGTTGGGGAGCTTGGCAGGGCGCGGGAGAACGGCGAGCAGTGTGCCAGGGAGCTAAATGAAGCACGTTCCAACCTGCAGCAGTTGAAAGGCCGACAGGCATCACTGGAGGCACTGCAACAAGCGTCAAGACAGGATAACGACCAGGCTATAGGCGATTGGCTTGCCAGCAATGCCCTGGAGCAGAATCCCCGGTTGCTTGAGCGCATGCAGGTAGATGAGGGTTGGCAGTTGGCGGTTGAGACCGTGCTGGGCGACTACTTACAGGCGGTGTGTGTCGATGACGTTGGTCCGCTCGGCGAAATGCTCAGCCACCTGGAGCAGGGCGAACTGGCTTTGCTCGAATCCGGCGTCAGCGCTCCGGCAGCGCCGGGCTATCTCGCGTCGAAAGTCACCAATGCCGGCGGCGCGGTTAATTTGTTGCATGGCGTTCATGCAGCGGACGACCTGGCCTCGGCGATGCAGCGACGACATTCGCTGGGCGCTGGTGAATCTATTGTTACTCGCGATGGCATCTGGCTGGGCACGAATTGGATGCGGGTCAGTCGCCAGGGCGAGAGCCAGGGTGGTGTTATCGCCCGTCAACAGGAACTGGAGAGGTTAGCAGGGGACATCGCGCAGGCTCAGGAGCAGATAGCTCGTCTCGAGCGCACGCAACAGGACGCACGCGATAAGCTCAAGCAATTGGAACAGCAGGGGCAGGAGTGTCAGCGAGAGTTGCAGTCAGCAACCCGTCAGCATGCCGAACTCGGTTCGCAGTTATCGGCCCACGAAGCCAAGATCGAACAACTCACCGCCAGACGGGAGCGCATACAGCGCGAAGTCGAAGAGGCCCGCAATCAGTTCCGCCATGAGCAGGAGGCACTGGCAGAGTCCAGGACACTGCTGGAGGGTGCCATCGAGAGCATGGAGACGGATTCGAGACAACGCGAATCCCTGTTGTCACGGCGGGACAGCACTCGTACGACCCTGGACCAGGCACGCCAGCAAGCACGGCATGATAAAGATGCGGCACACCAGGCCGCCATGCGCCAGCAGTCCTTGCAAACCCAGGTGGCGGCGATGCGCGATACGATATCCCGCGTGCAGGGCCAGGTGAGTCAGTTGCTTGAACGACGCGATAATCTGCAGCGTTCACTGGGCGAAAATGACGACCCGGTGGCCGGTTTGCAAGCCGATCTGGAAAAACAACTGGAGTTACGGCTCGCTTCTGAATCTGAACTGGCCGAGGCACGAGAGCGTGTCGCCGAAGTTGAACAGCTACTGCGCGAAACCGAACAGCAACGCGCTGCTATCGAACAGCGTGCATCGAGCATCCGCTCGGACCTGGAGCAACAGCGGCTCAGTCACCAGGGGTTGCAGGTAAACCGGGATAATGTGCAACGCCAGTTGGACGCTGGTAACCATAAGATTGAAGAAGTGCTGCAGTCCATGCCTGAGGATGCGAACGAGGCGGAGTGGCAGCGCAATCTGGAAAGAGTGGCCAACCGTATCGCCCGCCTGGGGCCGATCAACCTGGCCGCCATCGACGAATACAGTCAGCAGTCAGAGCGCAAACAGTACCTCGATGCCCAGAATGAAGACCTGGAAACTGCACTGCAAACGCTCGAATCAGCGATTCGAAAAATCGACAAGGAAACCCGGAATCGTTTCCGCGAGACCTTCGACCAGGTCAATGCGGGACTGCAGGAATTGTTCCCGAGAGTGTTTGGCGGTGGCAGCGCCAACCTGGAACTGACCGGCGACGATTTGCTGGATACGGGCATCACCATTATGGCCCGCCCACCGGGCAAGAAGAACAGTACCATCCACCTGTTATCGGGTGGTGAAAAAGCCCTGACTGCGCTGGCATTGGTGTTTGCTATTTTCCAATTGAATCCGGCGCCATTTTGTATGCTGGACGAGGTCGATGCGCCACTGGATGATGCCAACGTTGGTCGTTACGCCCGTATGGTTAAAGAGATGTCCAGCAAGGTGCAGTTCATATTCATTACACATAATAAGATTACCATGGAAATGGCTGATCAACTGATGGGTGTGACCATGCACGAGCCGGGAGTCTCGAGGCTGGTTACTGTCGATGTCGACGAGGCTGCAGAACTGGCAGCAAGTTAAGCCACCGGGGATAGGGCGGACGCAAAAACGATGGATTTAACGATACGCGATTGGATGGTGATCGTCGGCGTGCTGCTGATCTTTGCCGTCCTCGTCGACGCCTGGCGTCGTGTGCGCCGGGAACGCCGTTCAAATGTGCGCGTGAACCTTGCCAAACCTTACGAAAATGAAGATCCCAGGGATGCCCAGCTGGCCTGGCTGAAAGAGCTGCCTAATGGTGGGGCGCGTGTTGTCGAACGCGGTGACCTGCTCGCTGCGGCTCAGTCCCGGAAAACACAACCTCCGGAAATAGAGGCAGTACCTGAACCTGAACTTGAATCCAAGACCAGCGCGTCCCCCGAAACCGAATCCGAGCAACAAGCCCCGACCACTGAGCCCGTTGACGACGACATCAATGAGGAGTTGGTGTCTGGCATGTCTTCGACAGATGAACCAGAGAACCTGGATTGGCTGAATGATATGCCAGCAGAAACCAAGGTCACTGCGCGCAAAGAACCCGAAATGGAGTCTGGTCGCATGCCCAGGGCGGTGGACCCCGAAGTCTTTATGCTGAATGTTGTTTCGCGTAGCCCCGACGGATTCAGCGGTGAAGATATTTTGCATATCTTGCTGGCCTGCGATTTGCGATTCGGCGATATGAGCTTTTTCCATCGGCACGAATTTGAGGCCGGCCGGGGCGCCATACAGTTCAGCGTGGCCAACATGATGCAGCCGGGCGTGTTCGATATCGACCACATGGACAAGTTCAATACGCCCGGTCTGGTCTTTTTCCTCACTCTGCCGGGTCCGGAAGACATGATGAAAGCCTTCGAGTATATGCTCGAAACCGCACAAGCGGTTGCCCGCAATCTCGACGGTGACGTGCTGGACGAAACTCGCAGTGTGGTCACCAAGCAAACCCTGGAGCATTCCCGTCAGCAGATCCGTGATTTGGAGCGACGGATGCTGACAAAAGCCGGCTAGGCAAACCTGCCGTGGTGGCTCAGCAGGCACAACAGGAAGCAGCAGAGCTTCGCCAGTTGCTCGACGACTGGAACTACCGCTATTACGTACTTGATGATCCCTCGGTACCCGACGCCGAATACGACCGCACGCTGCGCAAGTTGCAAGCGCTTGAGGATCAGCACCCGGAATTGATTATCCCCGAATCGCCCACCCAACGCGTGGGTGCTGCACCGCTTGAGCAATTTAACCAGGTAAAACACGAAGTGCGTATGTTGTCTTTGGACAATGCCTTCGACGAGCAGGAAATGGTGGACTTCAACCGCCGCTGCCTCGAACGGCTGGGCGGCCAGCAGGCGACATTGGAATATGCCTGTGAGCCCAAGCTCGACGGCATTGCGGTCAGCCTGCTTTATCGTGACGGGGTTTTAGAGCGTGGGGCAACCAGAGGCGACGGCACCACCGGTGAAGACATTACCCAGAATGTGCGGACGATTCCTTCAGTACCCTTGCGGCTGAGGGGCAAGGGCTTTCCTTCAACACTGGAAGTTCGCGGTGAGATTTACATGCCACGCGCCGGCTTTGAAGCCTTTAATGCGCAGGCGCGAGAGCAGGGCGAAAAACCTTTTGTGAATCCTCGCAATGCGGCTGCAGGCAGCCTGCGTCAGCTCAATGCACGCCTCACCGCCAAACGCCCGCTGGAAATGTGCAGTTATAGCGTTGGCCTCGTCGAAGGCGGTTCGCTGCCGCCAATGCATGCGGAGGTTCTCGATTCCCTGCATCGCTGGGGCTTGCGCATTAACCCAGAATCCCGGGTGGTCAACGGCATTGATGCCTGCCATGTCTACTATGAACAACTCGCGGATAAACGCGACAACTTGCCCTACGATATTGACGGCATTGTCTACAAGGTGAATGACCTGTCTTTGCAGCAGCAGCTGGGCTTTGTGTCGCGGGCACCACGCTGGGCAATCGCCAGAAAATTTCCGGCACAGGAAGAGACGACCCGGTTACTGGACGTGGAGTTCCAGGTTGGGCGCACCGGGGCGATCACACCGGTGGCAAGACTGGAACCTGTGTTCGTCGGTGGTGTTACCGTCAGCAACGCCACTTTGCACAATCGCGATGAGATCGAGCGCCTGGGTGTGGAAGTGGGTGACCAGGTGGTCGTGCGCCGGGCGGGCGACGTGATCCCGCAGATTGTCTCAGTGGTTGAAGCTCGCAGGCCTCAGGACAGCCGTCCGATCCGGTTTCCCGAGCAGTGTCCCGTTTGTGGCTCGCCGGTGGAGCGCGAGGCAGAGGAAGCGGTTATGCGCTGTATGGGTGGATTGGTCTGCCAGGCACAGCAGAAAGCCGCCATTAAACACTTTGCCTCCCGGCGGGCAATGGATATTGAAGGTCTGGGTGACAAGCTCGTAGACCAGCTGGTAGATGTGGGCATGGTGACTAATGTGGCCGGGCTATACACCCTGCAGCGCGAGCATTTGCTGGGGCTGGAGCGAATGGGCGAAAAGTCGGCTGACAACCTGCTGGAGGCCCTTAAGAACAGCAGCGAAACCACGCTTGCACGTTTTATATTTGCCCTCGGCATTCGCGAGGTTGGCGAGGCGACGGCGCTAAACCTGGCCAACCATTTCGGCAGCTGGGAAGCGATTGCCTCGGCCAGTGAAGAAGCGTTGTTGTCGGTGGATGATGTCGGCCCGATTGTCGCTGATCACCTGCTGCAGTTTATGGATTCACCTTCCAATATCTCGGTCGTTAACGAACTGCGCTCTGCGGGCATTAGTTGGCCAGACGTGTCAAACAGTGGCGGGGCGGATCAACCATTGAGCGGGCAGACCTGGGTGGTGACCGGCAAACTGGAGACAATGGGACGTGACGATGCCAAAGCCCGCCTGCAACAACTGGGGGCCAAGGTGGCAGGCAGCGTCTCCAACAAAACACACTGTGTTGTGGCCGGCCCCGGTGCAGGTTCCAAGCTCGCGAAAGCGCAACAATTGGGTGTTGAGGTTATCGACGAAAATCAATTCCTTGAACTGCTACAAGTGCAAGGGCTGTCCAACTGATGTGGCGAACATTACTGGTACTCTCGGTAGTGCTGCTGTCGGCCTGTACCACTTCACCGCCCAGCGACCTGAATAATGTTTGTGAGATTTTTCGGGAAAAGGATGGCTGGTATCAGGATGCGGCTGACTCGCGCAGTGAGTGGGGCAGCCCGATCTCGGTGATGATGGCGATCATGCACCAGGAGTCAAAGTTCGAGGCCAAGGCCAGGCCCCCTCGCAAGAAAATCTTCGGCTTTATTCCGGGCTTCAGGCCCTCGGATTCTTATGGGTACAGTCAGGCCTTGGGTAGCACCTGGAAGGCATACGAAAAAAGCGCAGGGCGCTACGGCGCTGACCGTGATGACTTTGCAGACGCGATTGACTTTATTGGTTGGTACAACCATCAGTCCAACCGACGCAATGGAATCGCGAAAACCGATGCCTACAGGCTCTACCTCGCGTATCACGAAGGCCACGGCGGATATAGTCGCGGCAGCTATCAGGGGAAGCAATGGCTAATTGATGTGGCCCGTAAAGTAGACCGTCGTGCGGGAAGCTACCGTAGTCAGCTGCTCGCCTGCGAGGAAGAGTTGAAAAAGCAAAAAGGGTTCTTCGACTGGTTTTGATACGGGTACCTCTGATTAGTACGGTAATGCCTCAGCGGAGCCCTATGTGATTTAGACGAATGCCGATGTAATACCCGCATAGTTAATGAAAACCGATACCAGCTATGCCACAATCCTGTTGCTTCTGCCCAGCAAAAAAATCAGAAGCACCAGCACTACCCCTGCTAAAGGTGACGATAAACAAAGGCTGAGAGCGTGAAACCGACCGATATCAAGAATCCCGAATACTTCCACAAGGTAGTGGATTGCCAATATGCCTGCCCGGCGCATACACCCGTTCCCGAGTATATCCGGCTGATAGCTGCGCAACGCTACACCGACGCCTATATGATTAACTGGGAATCCAATGTTTTTCCTGGCGTTCTAGGTCGCACCTGCGACCGACCCTGCGAGCCAGCCTGCCGCAGAGGTCGGCTCGTAGGTGAAGAGGAGCCAGTTGCTATTTGTCGGTTGAAGCGAGTTGCGGCCGATAACCGTGACAAAGACGATTTTGCTGCCCGTTTGCCAGCCATTCCGAAGAAGAAAAACGGCAAGAAAATTGCCCTTATTGGTGCAGGACCGGCCTCACTGACCGTGGCGCGCGACTTGATGCCGTTGGGCTACAGCATTGACATTTTTGATAACCAGTTCGCCGGTGGCGGCATGATGCTCAGTCAGATTCCGTCGTTCCGCCTGCCTATTGAGGTGCTGGAAGAGGAGGTTAATTACATTCTGGATATGGGTGTTGTGGCCACCTTTGATACGGAAATCACCAGCATGAAAGAAATGCTTAAAAAGGACTATGACGCAATTTTTGTCGGAACGGGCGCCCCGCGAGGTAAGCATCTGGACCTGCCAGGCCTGGAGGAGGCCGGTGACAGCATGCACATTGGTATTGACTGGCTGGCCAGCGTTGCCTTTGAACATACCGACAGCATAGGCAAGCGCGTCCTGGTGCTCGGCGGCGGTAATACGGCAATGGATTGTTGCCGAACCTCCATGCGTCTGGGGGGCGAGGACGTACGCGTGGTTGTGCGCAGTCCCTTTGCTGACATGAAAGCGTCGCCCTGGGAAAAGGAAGATGCCATGCACGAGGGCATTCCGATTTACGACAACCATACTCCAAAAGAATTTGTGATCGAGGATGGCAAGCTCAAGGGCATGCTGTTCGAGAAAGTGGAAGCCCACTACGACGAAAACGGCAAGCGCTCCCTGGTACCTACTGGCGAAGACCTGGTATTCATGGAAGCCGATGACGTGTTGATGGCCATCGGCCAGGAAAATTCTTTTACCTGGATAGAGCGTGACCTGGGTATCGAGTTTGACAAGTGGGATATGCCGGTGGTCGATCAGGTGACTTTCCAATCGACCCATAAAAAGGTGTTCTTCGGTGGTGATGCGGCCTTTGGCCCGGAAAATGTCATCACCGCGGTTGCTCATGGCCACCAGGCAGCGGTTAGCATAGACCTGTTCTGCAACGGCAAGAGTGTCAACAATCGACCACCTCCGCACACCAATTTGATCAGCCAGAAAATGGGCGTGCACGAGTGGAGTTACGATAACTCCGTGGAGTCGGACGAACGCTTCATCGTGCCACTGGCACCACTTGAACAGACACTGAAAGATCGGAAGATGGAAGTCGAGTTAGGCTTTGACCAGGGCACGGCTTTCAAAGAAGCGGAGCGCTGCCTCAACTGCGACGTGCAGACAGTATTTGAAGAAGTGCGCTGTATCGAGTGTGATGCCTGCGTCGACATCTGCCCGACTGATTGCATCTCATTTGTCGACAATGGCAAAGAAGAGCAACTGCGAGGCCGGCTTACCGCCCCGGCCGGCAACCTGGCCCAGGATTTGTATGTCTCAGATGGCCTGCCGACCAAACGTGTGATGGTCAAGGACGAGAACGTCTGCCTGCACTGTGGACTCTGCGCGGAGCGCTGTCCTACCGCAGCCTGGGATATGCAGAAGTTTCTCTATAACGTGACCAAGGCGGGAAGATAAGCCATGAAGCGATTGGAATCGGTCAACGACTTTGTCATCAAGTTTGCCAATGTAAACGGCACGGGCTCGGCGAGCGCCAACAACCTGTTTGCCAAGGCACTATTCAGAATGGGGTTACCGGTCAGCCCCAAGAACATTTTCCCCTCGAATATTCAGGGTTTGCCCACTTGGTATGAGGTCCGGGTCAGCGAAAAAGGCTACCTGGGCCGGCGCGGAGGTGTGGACATCATGTTGTCCGTTAATCCGCAGAGCATGCCCCAGGATATCCAGGAATTGGAGTCGGGTGGATATTTCATCTATGACAATACCAAGCCCCTGGATTTACGCTTGATTCGTAACGACGTGGAAATTATCGGACTGCCGCTGACCCAGATCTGCAACGACGAGTACAAAGACCCACGGCAGCGCCAGCTGTTCAAAAACGTGATCTACGTGGGTGCACTGGCGGCGCTGCTGGATATGGACTTCAAGGTTCTCACAAGCCTGGTCGCCGACCAGTTCAAGGGCAAGGAAAAGCTGGTATTGCCCAATATCCACGCGCTGGAATTGGGACATCAATATGCACGTGACAACTTTGAGTGCCCGCTGGGTATTCGCGTGCGCACGGCTGACAAGGTCGGCGACAAGATCCTGCTGGATGGCAACACGGCCCTCGGTCTGGGTGCGATCTATGGTGGCGCTACGGTCGCTGCCTGGTACCCGATCACACCGTCGACCTCGGTGGTGGATGCTTTTGAAAAATACGCCAAGCGTATGCGCATCGACCCGGGTACGGGTCGGAGAAACTACGCTATTGTGCAGGCTCGAAGACGAACTGGCCGCCATTGGTATGGTGATTGGCGCGAGCTGGAACGGGGCGCGTTCGTTCACTGCCACCAGCGGCCCGGGCGTATCACTGATGAGTGAATTTCTGGGGCTGGCGTATTTCGCGGAGATTCCCACGGTGCTGTATGACGTGCAGCGGGCTGGCCCCTCCACCGGTATGCCCACACGTACGCAACAGTCCGATATCCTTTCTACAGCTTACGCCTCCCACGGCGACACCAAACAGGTGTTGCTGTTTCCATCGACCCCCAAGGAATGCTTCGACTTTGGGGCTTTTGTCTTTTGATCCTCGCAGAGCGACTGCAAACACCGATTATCCTGATGACCGACCTCGACCCCTGGGCATGAATGACAATATGTCCGAGCCGTTGCATTGGGATGATGATCGGACCTACGATCGCGGCAAGGTGCTGAGAATGCCCGAGGAGTTGGAAGCGGCGAAGGACTACGGCCGCTACCTGGACGTTGACGGCGACGGTATCTGCTACCGCACCTATCCCGGCGCACACCCGGAAAAGGGCAGTTTCTTCACCCGCGGCACCTCGCGGGACGAGTACGCGATTTACACCGAGAAAGGCGAAGAGTACGAGAAAAACATGCACCGGCTTATGGCTAAGTGGGAGACCATCAAGGAGTATGTACCCCCACCGGAAATTGTGCCCAGCGCCAAAGAGACCGATATTGGGGTGCTGTATTTCGGTACCAGCCGAAGAGAGTTCCCTCGAGGCTCTCGCCTATCTCGCAAGAGGAGTGCATATACCTCGATGCCATGCGAGTGAGGTCATTCCCCTTCAATAAGACGGTGGAGGATTATATCGACCAGCACGATATGGTGTTCGTGATTGAGCAGAATCGCGATTCACAGCTGCGCACTCTGCTGATGGCTGAATTCGAATTTGGTCCTGACAAGCTGAAATCAGTACTGTGTTTTGACGGTACACCGATCAGCGCGCGCAACATCCGCAAACAGATATTGCAGCTTCTGCCCGGAAACAATGTCACGCCCTTACATGGCGACAAGGTCGCCAACAGTCGTGGAGATGCACAATGAGTTACCAGACTTCCCGCTTTCCGCCACCCGAAGTTGACCTCGCAACGTAGTTGGGCTATACCAAGGCAGATTACGAGGGCTCCATCTCCACGCTCTGCGCGGGTTGTGGCCACGACTCTATCAGCGGATCAATCGTGCCGCGCCTGCCATGAGCTGTCGATTCCGCGCACATAAGATCGCCAAGATGTCAGGCATTGGCTGTTCTTCCAAGGCGCCGACCTATTTTCTGGGTAAATCTCACGGATTCAATTCGGTCACACGGGCGCATGCCCTCGGTGGTGACTGGTGCTGCCATGGCCAACCGCGAGCTGCTGTACATTGGGAGTTGTCCGGTGATGGCGATACGGCGTCAATCGGCATGGGGCAGTTCGCCCACGCCATACGCCGTAACCTGAATATGGTCTACATCGTGATGAATAATGGCTGCTACGGGCTGACCAAAGGGCAGGACTCGGCCACGGCAGACGAGGGTTCAGCCAGCAAGAAGGGCGATCCCAACCCTTTTGGAGCCATCGATTTGCCAGCGCTGGCCCTACAACTGGGTGCAACTTTTGTCGCTCGCAGTTTCTCCGGCGACAAGGAGCAACTGGTGCCGCTAATAAAGGCCGCTATGACGCATCGTGGATTCGCATTGATCGACGTGGTGTCACCCTGTGTCACGTTCAACAATAATACCGCCTCGACCAAGAGCTATGAGTTTGTCCGCGATCACGCTGAAGCCACGGGCACCGTGGATTTTGTACCTATGCGTGAAGAAATTACCACCAGCTACCGGGCGGGGAGCAGCAGCGAAGTGACACTGCACGATGGTTCGGTGTTGCACCTGCACAAGGCCTCGGATGATTTTGATCCCTTCAATCGCACCTCGTCGATGCTCGCCCTGGAAAATTACCGTGAGAAGGGCAAGATCCTCACGGGGTTGATATACATGCTCAAAGACTCCCGGGAATTGCACGAGGTGCTGGATACTTCCAGCCGGCCCTTAAATACATTGACTGAAAACGAGCTCTGCCCTGGTAACAAGATGCTGCAGAATATTAACGCCAGTTTACGCTAGGGCAACCGTGGACGATGCGCCGATTGCTCAGCACGAGCGCCAGTTCTACCGTTAGTTCCCGAGTATTGGGCGAATAAAGAGCGTCATATAATTGTAATAATTTAACGCTCTAATACTGCCCGGCGGGTCACCATGGATTCTTACCGGTATGACAGATCAGACAGTCCTCGTCGTCGACGATGAGTCAGCTATCAGGGATATGCTTCGAATGGCACTTGAGCTGGCTGACTTTGCGTGCATCGAGGCCGAGAATATCCAACAAGCTCATGCGGCCATTATCGATCATAGTCCTGACCTGGTCTTGCTCGATTGGATGTTGCCGGGCGGTAGTGGGCTGGAACTTTTACGGCGCCTGAAACGCGATGAGTCGACCGCCGATCTGCCGGTGATCATGCTGACTGCCAAGACCACCGAAGATAATCTTGTGCAGGGCCTGGATGTTGGCGCGGATGATTATATAACCAAACCGTTCGTACCCCGCGAGATGATTGCGCGAGTTCGTGCGCTGTTGCGCCGCAGTGGCGCCGCTCAATCCAGTGGCCGTATGGAGGCGGGCGACCTGGTTCTGGAGACCGAGAGCCAGCGTGTGTTCGTTGGCGGTGAACCTGTCGATATGGGGCCCACGGAGTTTCGCCTGTTACATTATTTCATGCTACATCCTGAACGAGCTTACAGTCGTAGTCAGTTACTGGATCGGGTTTGGGGAACCAATGTGTATGTTGAAGAACGAACGGTCGACGTACATATCCGGCGCTTGCGCAAGGCGTTGCAAACCGGGGCGGCAGATTGCAGCGAGCTGATTCAGACAGTCCGTGGCACTGGCTATCGATTTTCTCCCCCGGGTGACCACAAAAAGTGAAGTCGTCCGCGAGCTGGCTGGCAGAACTGCGGCGCCTGGTGGTCGTCGTACTATTGGCCTCCTTGCTAGGATGGCTATTGGGGGCAGGATTGTGGCCGGTGGTTATCGGCCTTTTCTTGTTGTGTGCCTGGTGGGTCGGCCAGCTCTGGCAGATCTGGCGATGGCTGAAGCATCCGGAGGAAGACCCGCCGGAAAGTCACGGTATCTGGGGCAGCATTTATGACCGTATCTATCACTTGCAACGGCAGAATCGTGAGGCGAGGCAGCAGCTTCAGTCAAGCGTAGACTACTTGCGAGACTCCTTTGCCTCTATGCGCGAAGGGGTGGTAATGATCGATGAAAGTGGGTCTATCCAGTGGTGCAATAACTCTTCTGAGCGTCTGTTGGGTCTCAAGTATCCGCAAGACCGGGGTCAACCCCTGTTAAACCTGGTGCGATTGCCCGAGTTTCATACCTATTTTATCGAGGATGATTACAGTGAACCGCTTCAGTTAACTGTTGGCGGTCAACAGGAGTACTATTTTCAGATCGAGATCACCCCATTCGGGGACGGTGATCGGCTGATCTTTGTACGCGATGTGACGTCCCTGGTGCGCCTGGAACACATGCGGCGAGATTTCGTGGGCAATGTATCCCACGAACTGCGAACGCCCCTGACTGTGATTATGGGTTATATCGACACCATCCTCGGAATGGGGTCGCGCCTCGATAAACCCTTACTCAAGCCGCTTCAGCAAATGCAGCAACAGGCACAGAGAATGGAGAACCTGGTCAAGGACTTACTGTGGCTGTCCCGGATAGAAAGTGTCAAAGCCGAACAGAAGACCGAACAGGTTGATCTAGGCGCGATGATCGACGAGCTCTGTGATGAACTGAGCAGTACCTACCCGGAGCGACAGATAGTTGCACACGTCGATACCGGGCACCGGGTCCTGGGTGATTACCTGGAATTGCGTAGCGCGCTTTCCAACCTGGTACTTAACGCGATCAGATACAGCGACAGTGACTCCCGAGTTGATATTTTCTGGGTGGACGAGGGCGGAGAGTACCTGCTAAGCGTTCGCGACTGGGGAATCGGTATTGATTCAATTCATCTTCCTCGGCTCACAGAGCGCTTTTACCGGGTTGATGTGAGTCGATCCAGTGAAACAGGGGGGACAGGGCTGGGTTTGGCAATAGTCAAGCATGTAGCGGCTGCCCATGATGCTGAGCTTCGCATCAATAGCCGTCTTGGCCAGGGCAGCACGTTTACTCTCGCATTTCCTCCCACATCGCACTGTTAGAGCCATATTCAGCAAAGATATCGGTCTTTGTCATATTTCTGTCACATTTTGGAACTAAGGTAGCACCGTGACCCTATGGACGCAGATTCCTGGAGATGAAATGAAACTATCGAAAGTCTTGAAAACCACCTTCGCCTCGTTGTTACTGGGGGCATCCGTACAGGGTTGGGCCGCCGAAGTCGACGAAAAATTGCAGGACTACCAGGTGGCGAGTGGTGTGTCAGGCAACCTGTCCAGCATTGGCTCTGACACTCTCGCCAACCTGATGACCCTGTGGGCGGAGGAGTTCAAACGGGCCTATCCAAACGTCAATATCCAGATCCAGGCTGCCGGTTCCTCAACCGCGCCACCGGCGCTGACCGAAGGTACATCCAACATCGGCCCGATGAGCCGCAAAATGAAAGACAAGGAAATTGAAGCCTTCGAAGCGCGCTTTGGCTACAAGCCCACTGCTGTGCCCGTAGCGATTGACGCCCTGGCGGTCTACGTACACAAGGACAACCCGATTTCTGGCATGAGCATTGCCGATGTAGACGCGGTGTTTTCCTCTACCCGCAAGTGCGGTGGCGATACGGATATCAGCAACTGGGGTGGTCTGGGTCTCGAGGGAGCATGGGCGTCTCGCGATTTGCAGCTGTTCGGTCGCAACTCAGTTTCAGGCACCTACGGTTATTTTAAAAGCAAGGCGCTCTGTAAAGGCGACTTCAAGAATACCGTTAATGAGCAGCCGGGGTCGGCCTCTGTTGTTCAATCAGTCTCTACTTCGATCAATGGCATTGGCTATTCCGGTATCGGTTACAAGACTTCCAGCGTTCGCGCGGTACCTCTGAGCAAGAAGCCCGGTGGTGAGACAGTGGAAGCTTCTGCGGAAAATGCTGTGACCGGCGACTATCCGCTCTCGCGTTTTCTGTATGTCTACGTGAACAAGGATCCCAATAAGCCGCTTACTCCGCTGGAGCGCGAGTTTGTCAAGCTGGTTTATTCCACGCAGGGACAATCGGTGGTGGTGAAGGATGGCTATATCCCTTTGCCCAGCGCTGTGGTTGAGCGCATGTACAAGGAGCTGGAACTGTAGCCCGGCCAGGCCGGTACAGTTAAACTAGTAACCTATGGCCGCATCAGTGCGGCCTTTTCCCGTTCTGGGCAAACAGTTTTTGATTCTTGGCGGTAGTAGGGGCAATGGGCGTTAAGCAGGATTCAGCAGGTAGCTTTAGCGAGCACATCCCCACGTGGGTACCGCGTTGGCGACGTATCAAGGATAACTTTGCGACTTACTCTATTTCGGTAGGGGGTTCCGGTGTCCTGGTCGCTATCCTGCTTATCTTCTTCTACCTGTTGTACGAGGTGCTGCCGCTTTTTGGTAGCGCTCATATCACCGCATCTCCCGAGCAACCCTGGGTCGAACAGGTGGCGCCCGAATATCTCGCCGTGGAAGAGCAGGGGGAAGTCGGATTTGCCATCCATAGCGGCGGTGATGCCCGTTTTTTCAGCGTTGAGAATGGTTCGACGCTCGAAGCAGTAGATTTACAGCGCGGAGAGACGCCCATCACCGCGATCGCCAGTGAAAGTTCTGCGAGCCGGTTACTTGCCCTGGGCCACGAGGACGGCAGTGTCCGGCTCCTTAAACACGAGTACAGGCTGTCTTATCCCGACGGGAAACGACTGATAACGCCCTGGCTGGACTGGATCTACCCCGATGTCGAAATCAAGATCGGCAACCAGTCAATCGCTTCGCTGGCGGTGCGAGAGGCCGAGGAGGCGCTGTTGCTGGTAGCGAGGTCTAATGACGGCCAGCTGCGTATTAGCCGCTACAACAAGGAGGAAGACTTCCTGTCGGGTGAGCTAACCCTTGAAGAGGAGGTACTGAGCCTGCCACCCGGCGCTAATACAGACGCGCGGGTGCACCTGGGCTCGGCCCAGCGCTGGCTGTACCTGTTGGCCGCAGACGGCAGCTTCCAGGTGTTCGACCTCAGCAAGGATGATGGAGCCGGTAACCTGCGCCTGACCGATGAAGGCAACTTATTTGAAGAACAAGGTTTGCTGAGTGCCAGCGAGCTGCTGCTTGGCGGATTGTCGGTACTGGCGGCATCGGATCAAGGTGAGCTGGTTCAGCATTTTATGGTGCGCGACGAGCAGGGCCACCGACTACAGCGAATCCGCGCGTTTGATACCGACGACACAGTTGTTGTGCAACTGCTGCCCGAACATCGTCGCAAGGGTTTTCTCGCCATTGGCGACGATGGGGAACTGCAAATCTATCACACCACAGCACATCGCCGCCTGTTAAGCGAGCAACGGATCCCCGGCGGTCAGCCAGGTATGGCGGCAGTCGCCCCACGGGGTGACACAGCTATTTTCGTCGGCGGTGATCGCCTGTTACGGCACTGGGACGTCGACAACAAGCACCCGGACATCTCCTGGAGCGCACTGTGGAGCAAGGTCTGGTACGAGAGTTACGACGAGCCGACATATACCTGGCAGTCCTCGGCCTCAAACAATGATTTTGAGCCCAAGTACAGCTTTTCGCCTCTGGCTTTCGGGACGCTAAAAGCCGCGTTCTATACCATGTTGATAGCCGCACCACTGGCTATTTGCGGCGCTATCTATACCGCTTATTTTATGGCTCCGGCGCTTCGGCGTAAGGTGAAGCCGCTTATCGAACTGATGGAAGCCTTGCCCACGGTAATCCTTGGATTTCTCGCTGGTTTGTGGCTTGCGCCGTTTGTGGAAGACAAGTTAACCGGCGTTTTTACCGTTCTGCTGGTGTTTCCTATTGGTATTTTGTTG
Source organism: Halieaceae bacterium (assembly GCA_963669435.1). Lineage (GTDB taxonomy): Bacteria > Pseudomonadota > Gammaproteobacteria > Pseudomonadales > Halieaceae > CALJFL01. The sequence goes on along the minus strand of OY770025.1, from coordinate 4,205,114 downwards.
TTTGCATTTGCCTGGTCGCGGCTACCAATCGGACTGCGTTCACGCTTGCCTGATGGGTGGCACGCCGCGGTTCTCATACCGGTGGTTATCTTTTTATTCTGGTTTTGCTTTGCGATTAACGATTCGTTGGAGATTCTGCTGTTCGATGGTGACATGCGCCGATGGATTACCACAGAATTGGGCATATCTTTCGACCAGCGCAATTCACTGGTCGTGGGCATTGCTATGGGAATGGCTGTGATCCCCACGATTTTTTCCATCGCAGAAGACGCGCTGTTCTCGGTTCCGCGGCACCTTAGTTACGGTAGCCTCGCGCTTGGGGCTACACCCTGGCAGACACTGGTTGGTGTGGTACTACCCACCGCCAGTCCCGGAATTTTTTCCGCGTTGATGATTGGGCTGGGTCGGGCCGTGGGTGAAACGATGATCGTGCTGATGGCAACGGGCAATACGCCGATCATGGACGCGAATATTTTTGAAGGTATGCGCACTTTGTCGGCGAATATCGCCGTGGAAGTACCCGAGGCCGAGGTCGATAGCAGTCACTATAGAGTGTTGTTCCTGGCCGCCTTCGTACTGTTTCTGTTTACCTTTGTGGTCAATACCGCCGCTGAACTGGTGCGGCAGCGGCTGCGTGTCAAGTATGGGTCATTGTGATGACTGGCATGGAAAATTCTTCGATTCACAGTAGCGGCAGCCCCGGCCTCAGGGACTGGATCAAGTCCGGCGAGCCAATGATCTGGCTGAATGGTTCTGCCGTTGCGCTGAGCGTCATTGCCGTCACCGGTCTGATCCTTCTGCTGGCTGTAAGAGGCTTCAGCCACTTCTGGCCCAGGGACGTAATGCTAACGACTGTGAGCTATCAGGGCAGCGAACGCGTTGTCATGGGTGAGTTTGTCGAGCGCGTGGATGTTTCCGGGCAGCAGCTCGAAGAGGCAGGCTTTGAACTACAGGGGCCGGGTCCTTTCTTTGGCCGAACGCTAATGAAGCAAGGCAATCGCGATGCCCTCGGTAGTGATTTCATCTGGCTTATTGATGAGCAAATGGGTGAGATCACCACCCCGGTGGATGCAGTCGTTATAGAACGGCTGGAGTGGGGAAATTTCTACGGTTTTCTACGCTCGGTACATCGTGATGGTGAGCTAATCGCAGATGGCAGCGACGGTGAAGAGGAACTCTGGCGAGCGTTCAGCGCGTTGGTCGACGAGACGGTAGAGGTTCGTGAGCAGATACATCACATCGAGAGGGTGGAAATCGGGCATATCAATTATGACCTTGAGCGCTTGCGGTTACAGGAACGTAGATTGGAACTTGAGGGTCAGCTCGACCCCCAGGCTCAACTGCTCATCTCCGAGGAGCGCGAAACCCTGGATGCAGCCTATGCTGTGCTACAGGGAGAGTTGAACGCGCTTTACCAGAGCATCGACAAGCATCGCTTTGGTGCAGAGCTCGCGAACGGACAGCGGGTGGATTTGGCAGTGGCGAAGGTGGTGCGCGCCTTCAAGCCGAACTCCCTGTCCGTGTGGGGCAAAATCTCTCTGTATTTCGAGAAGCTCTGGGAGTTTTTAAGCGCCGAGCCTCGTGAAGCCAACACAGAGGGCGGTGTATTTCCGGCCATATTCGGCACGGTAATGATGGTTATCCTGATGGCGATCATGGTGACGCCTTTCGGCGTTGTCGCTGCAGTTTACCTGCGTGAATATGCCCGGCAGGGCTTCATAACCCGGGTAATCCGCATCGCGGTGAACAACCTCGCTGGTGTGCCATCTATCGTTTACGGGGTTTTTGGCCTGGGATTCTTTGTGTACTTTGTCGGCGGGGAGCTCGACCAGCTGTTTTTCCCCGAGGCTTTGCCCAGTCCCACCTTTGGTACGCCTGGACTGATGTGGGCGTCGCTGACCCTGGCTTTGCTGACCCTGCCGGTGGTAATCGTAGCTACTGAGGAGGGCCTGGCGCGGATACCAAAGATGGTGCGAGAAGGCAGTCTGGCCTTGGGTGCCACGCGTGCCGAAACACTGTGGCGCGTGGTATTGCCTATGGCCAGCCCGGCCATGATGACAGGCTTGATCCTTGCAGTTGCGCGGGCGGCGGGCGAGGTCGCGCCACTGATGCTGGTCGGTGTGGTCAAGTTGGCACCCAGTCTCCCGCTGGACGGGAACTATCCCTACGTACATCTCGACCAGAAATTCATGCACCTGGGCTTTCACATCTACGATGTGGGTTTCCAGAGCCCCAACGTTGAGGCAGCGCGACCGCTGGTTTACGCCACCGCGCTACTGCTGGTTATCATCATTGCACTGCTGAATCTGGCAGCGGTGAACTTGCGCAATCGGCTGCGAGAGCGCTACAAGTCCCTTGAAAGCTAATGGGCCAAAGAGAACAGGAAGGAAGATCCATGCAAACACATGCAATTGACATAGAGGCACTCAAGGGTGCGCCTGCGAGCGTGGACATGGGCGTGACCGAGACGAGCTTGAGGGTGGATGACCTGAACCTGTTTTACAACCAGGATTCGCAGGCATTGTTCAACATCAATCTCGAAATTCCCAAACAACGTGTTACTGCGTTTATTGGTCCCAGTGGTTGCGGAAAGTCCAGCTTGCTTAGATGCTTTAACCGAATGAACGACCTTGTAGATGGTTGCCGCGTCCGGGGTCATATTCTTCTGGAGGGAGACGATATCTACGCTAACAGTGTTGATGTAGCGAGTCTGCGTCGGCGTATTGGTATGGTGTTCCAAAAGCCCAACCCTTTTCCCAAGTCCATTTATGAAAACGTGGCCTACGGTTTGCGTATCCAGGGTATGAACAAGAAACGTGTGCTCGATGAGATTGTCGAAAAGTCGCTTCGCTCTGCTGCCTTGTGGGACGAGGTAAAAGACCGACTCGATGACAGCGCACTTGGACTGTCGGGCGGGCAGCAGCAACGGCTTGTCATCGCACGTACGGTTGCGGTTGAGCCCGAGGTGCTATTGCTTGACGAACCGGCCTCAGCCCTCGATCCGATTTCCACACTAAAAATCGAGGAGCTGATTTACGAACTTAAGTCCAAGTACACAATCCTCATTGTTACTCACAATATGCAACAGGCGGCGCGGGTATCTGACATGACCGCTTTCATGTACATGGGCAAGCTAATTGAGTTCGATAATACTGATACACTGTTCACCAACCCCACGGAAAAACAGACGGAAGACTACATTACCGGACGGTACGGATAGGGAGGTAGACCATGCTACATCAGGATGATTACAAGCAGCACATTTCCGCGCAGTTCAACGCTGAACTGGAGGCGGTGAAAAACCACGCGCTGGAAATGGGTGGCAGAGTAGAACAGCAAATTTCACTGGCGGTTGAATCGCTCCTCAAGCGTGATAGCGGCGATGCCGAACAGGTGATCGCCGGGGATGGCGAAGTCAACGAGATGGAAATTGCTATAGACGACGAGTGCGCGAGAATTCTCGCGCGTCGGCAGCCAGCGGCGAGTGACCTGAGGTTGATTATTGCTGTCGCCAAACTGACTACCGACCTGGAGCGTATTGGGGACGAGGCTACCAAGATCGCGCGCCAGGCGCTGCGTATCTGCGAAGATGGCGAATCCCCCAGCAATTACACCGAAATTCGGCATATCGGTGTGCACGTGTCCAAAATGTTGCGGCAATCACTGGATGCGTTTGCCCGCCTCGATGTGGATATGGCGGTAGAGGTCGTGATGTCCGATCGAACTGTAGACTCCGAGTACGGCACGGCCCTGCGTAGCCTGGTCACCTTCATGATGGAAGATCCTCGAACTATCGGCACTGTACTGAACGAAATGTGGGCATTGCGCGCCCTGGAGCGGGTCGGTGACCACGCCAGCAATATCGCTGAACAGGTAATTTATCTCGTACGCGGGCTGGACGTTCGCCACATTGAGCCGGATGACCTGATTGCCCAAATGGAGCAGGATCAGGCGGAGGTTTCCACCCGGTAAATCTCCGTTTTCTGCCCAGCAAGCCCGTTTATTTCATATTGCTGTCACAAAAGGTAAATATTTCAGATATCGGACGATATCGTCATATTACTGTCATATAAGCGCCATAAAATTGTCTCCAAATTGTCACACTTTAGGTGTGGCTATCACTCGATGGAGACCGAAACATGAAAAAATCCTTGGCCCTGGCAGTAGCTGGCGCGGTAGCTATGGGGAGCAACCTCGCACAAGCAGCGGTAAGTGATGCGGAGTTTGAGCAGTTAAAAGCCGACTTTGCCTCGCTTGCTGGTCGATTGAGTGCCCTGGAAGCAGAAAACCAGCGCCTCAAGGAGCTCAGTGAGGGAGCCAGCACGGAACTGGCCGTAGCCCGCACTGAAATCCAACAAATCAAGGATAAAGGCTCATCAGCCAGTTGGACTGAAAACATCAAACTAAAAGGTGATTTTCGATATCGATATGAAACCATCGATGTGGAAGGCGCCGATACCCGCGAAAGAAACCGTGTTCGCGCGCGTATGGCGGTAGTAGCCAAGCTGCCGCAGGATATTGAAGTGGGTCTAGGCGTTGCGTCGGGCGGAAATGATCCGGTGTCCTCCAACCAGACGTTGGGGGCCGGCAACGATACCAAAGACCTTCGGCTCGATCTTGCCTACGCAAAGTGGAGTGCGACAGATAGCTTGAACGTCACCGCCGGCAAGTTTTCCAATCCGCTCTTCAGGCCCCAAAAAACCGCATTGCTGTGGGATGGCGACTGGCGTCCCGAAGGCATAAACGTCGGCTGGAAGAGCGATCAATTTTTTGCCAACTTCCTCGGCAACTTTCTCGAAAGCGACAGCCGACGCGATAACAACGAGTTTGCCTGGGGAATACAGGGTGGGGGTAGCCTGAGTCTCGGAGAGTCGGCCAGTTTGACGGCCTCGCTCGCTTACTTCGATTTCCCGACCAAGGGCAACTCCCCGTATTTTGATGACGACTTCTTCGGCAACAGCTCTGTAGATGGCCTGTACGAGTTCAATTATGAGATGGTAGAACTTGGCGCGGACCTCGGGCTGCAACTCTTTGACATGCCTTTCAATGTCTTCGTTAACTACGTCCAGAACCAGGACGCGGACGACTACGATACGGGATACGTGATCGGCACCAAGATAGGTAAAGCCAAGGCGAAAGGAACCTGGCAACTCGCCTACCAGTACCAGGACCTGGAGGCGGACGCGGTCCTCGGCCTGCTGAGTGATTCTGATTTTGCGGGCGGTGGTACCGACGGTAAGGGTCATCGAATTTCCGGCGCCTATGCACTGAACAAACAGTGGAACGTAGGCTTTACCTGGTTCCTCAATAACGAGGCCGGTGAGAAGAACCTGGAGGATCTTGGTGGTGCGCTTGATTACGACCGGATAATGCTGGATACCGTTTTCAAGTACTAGAAGATCCCTGATTCAACTTTGCAAGCTGTTGGCTGTTCGGTACAATGGCGCCGCTTTGAGCCACTGGTGCTCTAAGTTTGCGTCCCCTTCGTCTAGTGGTCCAGGACCCCGCCCTTTCACGGCGGTAACAGGGGTTCGAACCCCCTAGGGGACGCCACTAATTCATCGAAAGCCCGGTTACGCCGGGCTTTTTTGTCAAGGCGATACGGGCGAATGAGCCGATTTTGGAGTGACAAGGTACGTGCAATCACCCCGTATACACCGGGTGAGCAGCCTCGCCACGAGCGCCTGGTGAAACTCAACACCAACGAGTTTCCTTATCCGCCGTCACCGAAAGTGCTGGAGGCCATCCGCGAAGTTGATGGCGATGCTCTGCTGCGCTATCCCGACCCCGAATCGCTGCAGCTGCGGTCCACCATAGCGAGCTACTACGGCCTTGAAGTCGAGCAGATTTTTGTTGGTAACGGTTCCGACGAGGTACTGGCGCACGCGTTCCAGGGACTGTTAAAACAGGCCTCACCGCTGTTGTTTCCGGATATCAGTTACAGCTTTTATCCCGTATGGGCTGATCTTTACGGGATCGAGTACCAGCAGGTTCCGTTGGACCAGGCGTTCTGCGTCAGTGTGGCCGATTACCGGGGCGATGTTGGCGGCATTATCATTCCCAACCCCAATGCGCCTACGGGCATTGCGTTAGCACTGGCGGAAATCGAGACCCTGTTACAGAACAATCCTGACTGTGTTGTGGTTATCGATGAGGCCTATGTCGATTTTGGCGCCGAATCAGCAGCTGCCTTGATTCGTACCTATGACAACTTGCTGGTCATTCAGACATTGTCGAAGTCCCGCGCGCTGGCCGGGGTGAGGGTAGGTTGCGCCATGGGGCACCCGGACCTGATCGAAGGGCTCACGCGGATCAAAAACTCGTTTAACTCCTACCCCCTCGGAGTGCTGGCCCAGCGCGCGGCCACCGCGGCTTTCGAGGATAAAGACTATTTTCGTGATACCTGTGCGCGGGTAATCAGCACTCGCGGGGGACTCTCGAGCGCCTTACGCGCCATGGGGTTTGAGGTGCTTCCATCGTCTGCAAACTTTGTTTTTGCGCGTCATCCCAAGCACCCCGCCGAGACGCTGGCATCGGAGCTGCGCGCACGGGGTGTAATCGTACGTCACTTTGGTCAGGCGCGAATCAGCGAGTTTCTGCGGATCAGTGTGGGCAGCGAAGAGCAGTGCGAGATCCTGCTTTCGGAGCTCGCGGAGATACTGTAGATAGCGCAAGGGCGCTGCCGGCCTAGCGTTTGCGCAGTATCACACTGCCGATGCTGTAACCGGCACCAAACGAGCAGAGCACGCCGATATCACCCGCAACAAAATCTTCCCGGTGCTTGTGAAATGCGATCACTGAGCCGGCAGAACTGGTATTGGCGTATTCATCCAGAATAGTGGGGGCCTCGTCATCGCTGGCGTCGCGCCCCAGTACTCGCTTGGCGATCAATTGGTTCATACTCAGATTGGCCTGGTGCAGCCACATACGCTTGAGTTGGCCCGCCTCGATATCCTGGCCGTCCAGTTGCTCTGATATCTGTTTTGCCACCGCTGGACACACCTCTTTAAAGACCTTGCGGCCTTCCTGGACGAACAGCTTGTCAGCGGTACCGATCCCGGATTCATCGCCCCGGTTCAGGAAACCGAAGTTATTACGGATGTTGTTGGAAAAAATAGTCTGCAGCTTGCTGTCCACAATCTCAAACTGATCCGCTGAGGTGGCAGTGTCGGCCCGCTCGAGAATGATCGCCGTGCACACATCACCGAATATAAAGTGAGAGTCGCGATCGCGGAAATTAAGGTGGCCGCTGCAGATTTCGGGGTTAACTACCAGTACGCAGTTGGCGCTGCCGTTAGCAAGCGCGTCCTTGGCCTGCTGAATACCGAAGGTAGCGGAGGAACAGGCAACGTTCATGTCGAAGCCAAAGCCGCTGATGCCCAGTGCATCCTGAACTTCGACCGCCATGGCCGGATAGGCACGCTGCATATTCGAGGCGGCGACGATTACGGAGTCAATGTCTGCGGCGGTTTTTCCCGCCTGCTGCATGGCTTCACCGGCGGCTGCGATAGCCATCTCGCACATGACAGAATGTTCCTCGTTACTCCGATCGGGAATGTTGGGGGTCATGCGCCGAGGGTCGAGAATACCTTCCTTGTTGATGACGTAACGGGATTTAATCCCCGAGGCCTTCTCAATAAACTCCACGGAAGAGTGCTGAAGCGCTACAAGGTCGCCCGCGGCAATCGCAGCGGCATTTTCCTCGTTATGGATATCCACGTACTGGTTAAACGCCTCGACAAGCTCAGCATTGGTGATTGAATCACTGGGGGTAAAAAGGCCGGTGCCACTGATTACGATGTCGGTCATGGGGTTACTTCCGTGGTGGAAATACAGGTTTGGCGATTGCAAAAAAGGCCGCTATGCGGCCCTTTTAATGTGGGCTTGTAAGCCCTTTACTAGCGTTCGTTTACCGGGATAAAGTCACGCTGCTTTTCTCCGGTGTAGAGCTGGCGCGGTCGACCGATGCGGTAGCTGCCGGAAATCATTTCATTCCAGTGTGCAATCCAGCCCACGGTGCGTCCCACCGCGAATATCACAGTGAACATGCTGGTCGGTATACCGATGGCTTTGAGAATGATACCGGAGTAAAAATCAACGTTCGGGTAAAGCTTCTTGGAGATAAAGTATTCGTCTTCCAGGGCAATCTGCTCAAGACGCTTGGCGATGGCCAGCAGCGGCTCATTTTCAATGCCCAGTTCTGCCAATACCTCATCGGCGGCCTGTTTCATCACTTTCGCCCGCGGGTCGAAATTTTTGTAAACACGGTGTCCGAAGCCCATCAGGCGGAAGGGATCTTCTTTGTCTTTGGCACGGGCAACAAACTCGTCGATACGCGATACGTCGCCAATCTCTTCCAGCATTTCCAGCACCGCTTCATTGGCTCCCCCATGAGAGGGACCCCACAGCGCAGCAATGCCCGCAGCGATACAGGCGAAGGGGTTGGCCCCTGAAGAGCCCGCCAGGCGTACAGTGGAGGTAGAGGCATTTTGTTCGTGGTCGGCGTGGAGCAGGAAGATGCGATCCATGGCCTTGGCCAGCACCGGGCTGACATTGCTCGGCTCACAAGGGTTGCCAAACATCATGTGCAGAAAGTTTTCGGAGTAGCTCAGGGCGTTATCAGGGTACATAAACGGCTGGCCGATGGAGAACTTGTAGCTCATAGCCGCCAGGGTTGGCATCTTGGCAATCAATCTGAAGGCGGCGATCTGGCGGTGATGTTCGTCGGAAATATTGAGTGAGTCGTGGTAAAAAGCGGAGAGGGCACCCACCACGCCACACATGATGGCCATCGGGTGTGCGTCACGCCGGAAACCATTAAAGAAGGTGCGAATCTGTTCATGCACCATCGTATGGTTGTGAACAGTACTGACAAATTTCTCTTTCTCCGCCTTGTTCGGCAACTCTCCGTAGAGCAGCAGGTAGCAGGTCTCCAGGTAATCAGAGTGCTCGGCCAATTGATCTATCGGGTAGCCGCGGTGCAGGAGTACGCCCTTGCCACCGTCAATATAGGTTATCTGCGATTCACAGGAGGCTGTGGACACAAACCCGGGGTCATAGGTGAACATGCCTTTAGCGGTAAGACCACCGACATCGATCACGTCCGGACCCAGCGTGCCGGAGTAAATCGGTAAATCAACTGCCTCATCGTGGCCGTCGATTTTAAGGGTCGCTTTTTGGTCGCTCATGGGGTGTCCTGATTGCTTAAATCCGTGGGGGCTCAACTATAGAGAGTCCACTGCTATTGTCAATTGATCTGGCCCCATCTACCCCCATTGGCTCTCAAGTTGGGGGGATATTCGTTAAACATGATTCCGGGAGATAGCCACAATTAGCGACGAAGAGACCAAGCGCTGCCAGGCCGGCCGCAGGTTTGTAATTAAGCCGCTAAGTCCTTATAATTTCGCGCGTTTTGTAAGTTCGCGGGGATTAAATCCCGGTGACCACTCTGGCCTGGCCCAGCTCTACTAATCGCCCCCGGGCGTCACAACAATGGTAACCATATTGTGAAAGACAATCGTCCTGTAAACCTGGACATTAACACCATGCGGCTTCCCATAACCGCCTGGGCGTCCATCACCCACCGCGCCTCCGGCGTATTCATTTTTATCGGCACTGCAATTTTCCTCTGGGCACTCGATGCCAGTCTACGAAGCCCTGAAAGTTTCGCCGGCCTCGTTGAATGTCTCACCGGCGGTCTGGCCAAGTTTGTGATCTGGGCGGTCCTGTCCGGTCTTATCTATCACTCGGTCGCAGGCATAAAGCACCTGGTGGCCGATTTTGGCATCGGCGAGACACTCGAAGGTGGGGTATTGGCGGCACGCTTGGTGATCGCGACCTCTGCCGTATTGATCGTATTAGCGGGGTTGTGGATATGGTAACTGCAGTTACAAGTTTTGGTCGCTCCGGCATGTCTGACTGGCTGGTGCAGCGCGTCACCGCGGTAATCCTGCTGGCCTATTTCACCGTATTAGGGTTTAGCATCGGCGGTGGTGTTGATTACCTGGAATGGAAAGCGCTGTTCGAGCAGACCTGGATGAAAATTTTCAGTTTGCTGGCGATATTATCCCTGGCTGCACACGCCTGGATCGGCATGTGGGCGGTGTTCACCGACTATCTAACTGAACGCCTGTTGGGCACCACCGGTAATGTGCTGCGGCTGATCTGCCAGATCGGTACCAGTTTGTTGATTTTTGTTTACGTGGTCTGGGCCATCCAGATCCTGTGGGGATATTGAGTTATGGCCGCAACGCGCACGATTTCTTTTGACGGAGTAATTGTCGGTGGCGGTGGCGCGGGTATGCGCGCTGCCCTGCAACTGGCCCAGTCCGGTTACAAAACTGCGGTAATCACCAAGGTGTTCCCCACACGCTCTCACACGGTTTCTGCCCAGGGCGGCATCACCTGTGCCATTGCCAGTGATGATCCCAATGACGATTGGCGCTGGCACATGTATGACACCGTCAAGGGGTCGGACTACATCGGCGACCAGGATGCCATCGAGTATATGTGCAGTGTTGGTCCAGAAGCAGTTTTTGAGCTTGAGCACATGGGCCTGCCTTTTTCCCGTACAGAAGAGGGCCGTATCTACCAGCGCCCCTTCGGTGGCCAGTCCAAGAACTTCGGTGAAGGCGGACAGGCGGCTCGTACTTGTGCCGCGGCGGACCGCACCGGTCACGCGCTGCTGCACACGCTCTACCAGGGCAATATGAAGAACAATACGGTGTTCTTCAACGAATGGTACGCCACCGACATCGTTAAGAATCAGGACGGTGCCGTAGTTGGGGTTATAGCGATTTGCATGGAAACTGGTGAAACAATCTACGTGAAGTCCAAAGCGACTGTATTCGCCACCGGTGGGGCAGGGCGGATTTATGCCTCCACCACCAATGCCCACATCAATACCGGTGACGGTATTGGAATGGCGCTGCGCTCGGGCTTCCCGGTGCAAGACATTGAAATGTGGCAGTTCCACCCCACGGGCATTGCCGGTGCGGGGGTACTGGTCACCGAAGGCTGTCGCGGCGAGGGCGGCTATCTGATTAATAAGGATGGCGAACGCTTTATGGAGCGCTATGCGCCCAACGCCAAAGACCTGGCCGGGCGTGATGTTGTAGCGCGCTCTATGGTCCAGGAGATTCTCGACGGGCGCGGCTGTGGCCCGGAAGGCGACCATGTATTCCTGAAACTGGACCACCTGGGTGAAGAGGTGCTCGAATCGCGCCTGCCAGGCATCTGCGAGTTGTCGCGTACTTTTGCCCATGCAGACCCGGTTAAAGAGCCGGTACCTGTTGTGCCAACCTGCCACTACATGATGGGTGGTATTCCCACCAATGTTCACGGTCAGGCACTGACCGTGGACGAACAGGGTAACGACCAGATCATTCCCGGGCTGTATGCCTGCGGTGAGGTGGCCTGCGTTTCCGTGCACGGTGCCAACCGCCTGGGCGGTAATTCACTGCTGGACCTGGTCGTGTTTGGACGTGCCTCAGGACTCTATATCGAAAACGTCTTGCGCGAGGGTGTCGACATGCGCGACGCCTCCGAATCTGATATCGAAGCAGGCATGTCACGCCTGGATAAACTGAACAATTCCACTGGTGGCGGCAACACCGCAGACTTGCGCAAGGAACTGCAGGGCATCATGCAGAATCACTTCGGTGTTTTCCGCAATGGTGAGTTCATGCAGGAAGGCATCCGTAAACTGTCTGACCTGCGCGAGCGTATCGATAATGTGAGCCTGGAAGACAAGAGCATGGCCTACAATACCGCGCGTATTGAAGCCCTGGAGTTACAAAACCTGTTCGAGGTTGCTGAGGCGACCGCGATAGCCGCAGAAGTGCGCAAGGAAAGTCGCGGCGCTCATGCGCGCGAAGATTTCCAGGAACGTGATGATGACAACTGGCTCTGCCACTCTATGTATTACCCCGGCGATAAAAGTGTCGGCAAGCGTTCCGTTAACTTTACGCCGAAGACAGTAGATACCTTTGAACCCAAAATACGCACCTATTAAGAGGCATTGATACATGTTGCAGGTAAGCATTTATCGCTACAACCCGGAGACCGATAGCGAGCCGCGGATGGAAGATTTCCAGCTCGACACGGGTGGCAAAGACCTTATGGTGCTGGACGTACTGGAGCAAATCAAAGCCCAGGACACCACGGTGACTTACCGCCGATCCTGCAGGGAAGGGGTTTGCGGCTCCGACGGTTTAAATATGAACGGTAAAAACGGCCTGGCCTGTATCACGCCGCTATCCGAGACCGTGCGTAATAATAAACTGGTGATCCGGCCGTTACCCGGCCTGCCGGTTATTCGTGACCTCGTCGTCGATATGACCCTGTTTTACCGCCAGTACGAAAAGGTGCAGCCGTACCTGCAGAACAATACACCCGCTCCAGCCATTGAGCGCCTGCAGAGTCCCGAGGAGCGCGCCAAGCTGGACGGGCTGTATGAATGCATTCTCTGCGCCTGCTGCTCCACCAGTTGCCCCTCGTTCTGGTGGAACCCGGACCGCTTCATCGGCCCGGCCGGCTTGCTACAGTCCTACCGTTTTCTTGCCGACAGTCGCGACACTGCCACTGACGAGCGCCTGGCGCGGCTTGACGACCCATTCAGCGTGTTCCGCTGCAAAGGGATCCAGAACTGCATCAATGTGTGCCCCAAGGGGCTCAATCCCACTCGGGCGATTGGCCACATTCGCAATATGCTTCTGGCACGCGCGACCTGACATTAAAAGTATCAGGTAAGCCATTATATTTTAAAGAAAAAAGGCCTGATCTCATGAATGGGGTCACGCCGCTTACGAGCCGGTATAGGGGATTGCCGTAACCGGCTCAGCGCATTGGGCCCTGCGCTGCTACACTCAGGGCTCCAGCTTGATTTTTGGGTTATTTAGTACCCGGTAGGGGCCACATGCAAGAAAGCATCATGGAGCAGCTCAGGCGCAGCTCCCATATCGCCGGCGGCAACGCAACTTACGTTGAAGATTTGTACGAGTCCTACCTGAGCGACCCCAATGGGGTGCCAGAGCAATGGCGCCAATATTTCGACAAGCTGCCGCGGGTCGAATCCAAAATCACCCAGATCGAAGACGTTCCCCACTCAACCATTCGTGACCGCTTCGCCCAGATCAGCAAGATGCGGGTGCGCACAGAAGCCACCGTGCAGCATGATTCCCAGGCGACTGAGCACGAGCGTAAACAGGTCAAGGTGGTACAACTTATCTCTGCCTATCGGCAACGAGGACACCAGAAAGCTAAATTGGACCCGCTGGGGCTGGCGAAGCGCGAGCACGTGCCCGACCTGGAGTTAGGCTTCCACCAGCTCTCCGCCGCTGACCTCGATACCCCGTTCCAGGTCGGCAGCCTGCATATCGGCAAGGCAGATGCCACCCTCGGCGAAATCGTCGACGCACTCGAGCGCACCTATTGCCATACTATCGGCGCCGAGTTCATGCATATCGTCGATACCGAGGAGCGTCACTGGATCATGACGCGCATGGAGTCGGTGCGTTCCGCGCCCGATTTCGGCGACGCCGTGCGCAGGCAGCTGTTGCGGCGCCTGATCAAGGCCGAAGGGCTGGAGAAGTCCCTGGGATCCAAATACCCGGGTACCAAGCGCTTTGGACTGGAAGGCGGGGAAAGCCTTATCCCCATGCTTTCGGAGATGGTAGAGCGCATTGGCACCCACGGCGCCAAGGAAATCGTTATCGGCATGGCGCACCGTGGGCGCCTGAACGTATTGGTAAATATATTCGGTAAGAATCCAGGGGACCTGTTCGACGAGTTTGAGGGCAAGGCGGCCTACGAAAGCTCTGGAGACGTGAAGTACCACCAGGGATTTTCCTCCAACATCATGACCGAGGGTGGCGAGGTTCACCTGGCGCTGTCATTTAATCCCTCGCACCTGGAGATTGTCTCCCCGGTAGCGATCGGCTCCGTGAGGGCACGCCAGGACCGCCGCATGGATGAGACCGGCAACGCGGTCGTGCCTATCGTCGTACACGGTGATGCCGCCTTTGCAGGCCAGGGTGTGGTGATGGAAACCTTCCAGATGTCGCAGACCCGGGCTTACAAAACCGGTGGCACAGTGCATATTGTGCTCAACAACCAGGTCGGGTTTACCACTAGCCTGCGCGAGGACGTGCGTTCCACCGAATATTGCACAGATATCGCCAAGATGGTGCAGGCGCCGATTTTTCACGTCAACGCGGACGACCCCGAGGCGGTATTGTTCGTTACCCAGATGGCTCTGGACTTCCGCAATGAATTCAAGAAGGACGTGGTGCTGGACCTGATGTGCTATCGCCGGCGCGGTCACAACGAGGCCGATGAGCCTTCGGTTACCCAGCCGCTCATGTACCAGGCGATTCGCAAGCACAAGACCACCCGCGACCTCTATGCGGCCAGGCTGATTGCAGAGGGTGTAATCACCGCTGAAGAAGACCAGAGTCTCGTCGATGGTTATCGCGACTCCCTGGACCGTGGTGAGCCACTGGTCAGCCGGCTGGTGAGTGAGCCGAATCCGGAATTGTTTGTGGACTGGACCCCATACCTGGGGCATGACTGGATTCTACCGTGCAATACCGGTATGGATCTGCATGAACTCCAGACATTGGCCCACGACATTAATATTGCGCCAGACAATCTGCCACTGCAGCGGCAGGTCAGTAAAATCCTCGAAGACCGGCGCAAGATGGCGGCGGGCGCGCTGGCGCTCAACTGGGGAGCTGCGGAAACGCTGGCTTATGCCTCTCTGCTTAAGGATGGTTATCCCGTGCGCCTCACCGGCCAGGATGTGGGGCGCGGCACGTTCTCGCACCGACACGCCGTTCTGCATAACCAGAAAGACGGCAGCACCTATGTGCCGCTGCAACATACCTCTGAGGATCAGGCATCTTTTGTCATTCACGACTCGTTACTATCGGAAGAAGCAGTATTGGCTTTCGAATACGGTTACGCAACGACCTCGCCCAAGGGCCTGGTGATCTGGGAAGCACAGTTCGGCGATTTCGCCAATGGCGCCCAAGTGGTCATCGATCAGTTCATCACCAGCGGCGAGCATAAATGGGCGCGCCTGTGCGGTCTGACGATGTTGTTGCCCCACGGTTATGAAGGGCAGGGGCCGGAACACTCCTCGGCACGTCTTGAGCGATTTATGCAGCTGTGTGCAGAGCACAATATCCAGGTGTGTGTACCCAGTACGCCGGCACAGGTTTTCCATATGTTGCGCAGGCAGGCCATTCGTCCCCTGCGCAAGCCGCTGGTGGTTATGTCCCCCAAGAGCCTGCTCAGGCACAAGGAAGCGATCTCTAGCCTGGAAGACCTGGCCAATGGCCACTTCCATAATGTCATCGATGAAACCGATGACCTCGACAAGTCAAAAGTTGAACGCGTGGTCATCTGCAGCGGCAAGGTGTACTACGAATTGCGGGCCACCCGCCGAGAGCGTGGTTTGAACAATATTGCCATATTGCGTATGGAGCAGCTCTATCCGTTCCCTGAGGCAGAACTGCTGCAGGTTCTGAGCGGCTACAGTAACGTGCGTGATGCAATCTGGTGCCAGGAAGAACCGATGAACCAGGGCGCGTGGTACGCCAGCCAGCACCACATGCGCAGGGTCATAGCCCGGCACAAGGTTGACGTTTACCTGCGCTATGTCGGCCGCGAAGCTTCAGCGGCACCGGCCGCCGGTTACATGGCGTTGCACCTCGCTCAACAACAAAAGTTTATTGACGATGCCCTGGGGCCAATGCCCTGGGGAGACTGAATTACCCTTACACAACAATGAAAACTGGCATTTCACCAAGGAATCGAAATGGCTATTGAAATTAAAGCGCCCGCCTTTCCAGAGTCCGTAGCAGACGGGGAGATAGCGGCATGGCATAAAGAAGAAGGCGACCATGTGGCCCGTGACGAGTTACTCGTTGAAATTGAGACCGACAAGGTGGTCATGGAGGTGGTTGCACCGGAAGAGGGTGTAATCGAGAAAATACATGCAGGCGAGGGCGAAACCATCGCCAGTGAGGCGCTACTTGCCACCCTGGTTCCTGGAGCGGGGGCAGGTGATGCTAAAGCGGATAGCGCTCCGGGTGCGAGCGCACCAGAACCTGCCGAAGATAGCGATGCAACCGATGACGTGCAGCTCGGACCTGCTGCCCGCCAGTTGGTCGAAGAGCATAACCTGGATGTGAGCCGAATTACCGGCACCGGTAAGGGCGGGCGTATCACCAAGGAAGACATCGTCAAATTTATGAAGTCTCCTGAGGCCCAGGCGCCGAGCCCGGCCCCAGCACCGGCAGCGGCACCGGCGTCGGAGGCCCCCGTTGGGCCATCGAGCGAGCGGGTTGAGAAACGCGTTCCGATGACGCGCATGCGCGCGCGCATTGCTGAACGTCTGCTCGATGCCACCCAGCAAACAGCCATGCTGACCACCTTTAACGAAGTCAATATGGCGCCGGTCATGGCCTTACGCAGCAAGTACAAAGACCAGTTCCAACAAACACACAACGGCACCCGCCTGGGTTTCATGGGCTTTTTTGTCAAAGCGGCCTGTGAAGCACTGAAGCGCTTTCCGGAGGTTAACGCGTCTATTGACGGTAACGATGTGGTCTATCACGGTTACCAGGATATTGGTGTGGCGGTATCAACGGATGCTGGACTGGTTGTACCGGTACTGCGCGACGCCGATTTCATGAGCCTGGCGGATGTGGAGGCGGCCATCGCCGATATGGGTGTTCGCGCCAAGGCCAATAAGCTGTCCATTGAGGACATGACTGGCGGAACCTTCACCGTGACCAATGGTGGAGTGTTCGGATCACTACTGTCCACACCGATTCTGAACCCGCCGCAGACCGGCATTTTGGGGATGCACAAGATCCAGGAGCGCCCCATGGCGGTGAATGGTGAAGTCGTTATCCAGCCTATGATGTACCTTGCGCTGTCATACGACCATCGCCTGATCGACGGTAAAACGGCAGTTAAATTCCTGGTGGCAGTGAAGGACCTGATCGAAGATCCCGCAAGGATTCTTTTACAGCTTTAATCGCAGTTACGCACTGCACCGATATGAAATATTGGAAATCGATTTATGTCAGATAAGTACGACGTTGTAGTAATTGGATCCGGTCCCGCCGGGTATGTGGCCGCGATCAAGGCAGCCCAGCTCGGGTTGTCGACAGCCTGTGTGGAAGAATGGGTTGATGAGGCCGGCAAAATCAAACTTGGGGGGACCTGCCTTAACGTCGGTTGTATTCCGTCCAAGGCATTGCTGGACAGCAGCCATAAGTTTGTCGAGGCCCGCGATCACTTCGCGATACACGGTATCGGGGTTAACGAGCCAACCATCGACGTCGGCGCCATGCTCAAGCGCAAGGAAAAAATTGTCGGGCAGTTGACCGGCGGTATCGGTGGCTTGTTTAAACACAATGGTGTAACGGCCATTTCCGGGCGCGGTAAATTGTTGGCCGGCGGCTCCGTTGAAGTAACCGACAAGGATGGCGGCGTGCAGGTGGTGGAAGCTGCTAACGTAATCCTCGCTGCGGGCTCCGTACCCATCAATATTCCGCCGGCACCTATAGACAATGAATACATTGTCGATTCAACCGGTGCATTGGAGTTTACCGAGGTCCCCGGAAAACTCGGTGTAATTGGCGCGGGTGTGATCGGCCTGGAATTGGGTAGCGTCTGGGCCAGGCTGGGTTCGGAAGTTGTGCTGTTGGAGGCACTGGAAGACTTTTTGCCGATGATGGATGGCCAGATTGCCAAGGAATCGGCCAAGATTTTCAAAAAACAGAAACTCGATATTCGCCTCGGCGCCCGGGTGACCAACGCCACTGTAAAAGATGGCAAGGTGGAGGTCGCATTCAGTACCAGTGATGGCGAGCATACTGAGCACTTTGACAAACTCATCGTCTGTGTGGGCCGTCGCCCGCAAACCGAAAATCTGTTGGCTTCAGATAGCGGTGTCACACTCGATGAGCGCGGTTTTATCTACGTCAATGATCACTGTGCTACCGAAGCGCCACACGTCTACGCTGTAGGCGATATCGTGCGCGGCCCGATGCTGGCGCACAAGGGTTCGGAAGAGGGCGTGATGGTGGCCGAGCGCATCGCCGGCAAACAGGTACAGATGAATTACGACTGTATTCCGTCGGTGATTTATACCCATCCGGAAGTTGCCGCCGTTGGCAAGACAGAAGAAGAGCTCAAGGCTGATGGCGTTAATTACAAAGCCGGAACCTTCCCGTTTGTGGCTAGCGGCCGGGCTTTGGCCGCTAACGACTCAGATGGCATGGTAAAAATGCTGGCCGACGCAGAGACCGATCGTATTCTCGGTTGTCACATCGTCGGTCCATCGGCAGCAGACCTGGTTCAGCAAATCGTCATTGCCATGGAGTTCGGTTCCAGTGCGGAAGATATCGCGCTCACCGTGTTCGGGCACCCGACGCTGTCCGAGGCGGTACACGAGGCCGCGCTGGCAGTCGATGGTCACGCAATTCATATCGCGAATCGCAAGCCCAGGAAAAAGTGAAAAGATTTGCCGGGGTGCACCCATAAGACCAACCAGCTATGCACCCAGGCTTTAAACCCGGCACAGCGGCGCTAGAAAAATGCCGCGGCCGTTACCATTAAGCAGCAATGAAATAGGATAGAACATGAATCTTCATGAGTATCAGGGCAAGCAGTTGTTTGCCGAGTACGGTCTTCCGGTTTCCAAGGGTTATGCCGTCGATAATCCCCTGGACGCCGCTGAAGCCGCAGATTTAATCGGTGGTGATATGTGGGTGGTCAAAGCCCAGGTTCACGCCGGCGGCCGCGGCAAAGCCGGTGGGGTAAAGCTGGTCAAAACCAAGGAAGAGATTCGCGAGTTTGCGTCTAACTGGCTGGGTAAGAACCTGGTGACCTACCAGACCGATGAAAATGGACAGCCTGTCTCCAAGATACTGGTGGAAGCCTGTACCGATATTGCTGACGAACTCTATCTCGGCGCTGTGGTCGATCGGTCAACGCGGCGTATCGTGTTCATGGCCTCTACCGAGGGCGGTGTGGAAATCGAGAAAGTCGCCGAGGAAACTCCCGAGAAGATATTGCGCGCTACTATCGATCCGCTGGTGGGCGCCCAGGCTTACCAGGGCCGCGACCTGGCGTTCCAGCTCGGCCTCGAGGGCGAGCAGATCAAGCAGTTTGTGAAGATCTTCATGGGCCTGGCGCAAATGTTCAAGGAAAAGGACCTGGCGCTGATTGAAATCAACCCGTTGGTCATCACCGATCAGGGCAACCTGCACTGTCTCGACGCCAAGATCGGTGTAGACAGCAACGCCATGTACCGCCAGGCGGCACTGCGTGAAATGCACGATCCTACCCAGGACGATGAGCGCGAGGCACACGCTGCGCAGTGGGAACTCAACTACGTGGCGCTGGATGGCAACATCGGTTGTATGGTCAACGGCGCGGGCCTGGCCATGGGTACCATGGATATCGTCGCCCTGCATGGCGGTTTTCCTGCGAACTTCCTGGACGTAGGTGGTGGTGCCACCAAGGAGCGGGTATCCGAGGCTTTCAAAATTATTCTCTCTGACGACAATGTGAAAGCAGTGCTGATCAATATCTTCGGCGGTATTGTTCGCTGTGACCTGATCGCCGAAGGTGTTATCGGTGCCGTGCAAGAGATCGGTGTCAGCGTGCCGGTGGTGGTGCGCCTGGAAGGTAACAACGCCGACCTGGGACAGAAAGTACTCGCGGAAAGTGGGTTGAACATTATTGCCGCGACCAGCCTCACCGATGCTGCGCAACAAGCGGTTAAAGCAGCGGGAGGAGCCGCCTGATGAGTATTTTGATCGATAAGAACACCAAGGTTATCTGCCAGGGCTTTACCGGCTCACAGGGCACTTTTCACTCCGAGCAAGCGATTGAATACGGGACGCAAATGGTCGGTGGCGTAACGCCGGGCAAGGGCGGCCAGGAACACCTGGGCCTGCCGGTTTTCAATACCGTCGCCGAAGCGGTGGCAGCGACCGGCGCCGATGCGTCTGTTATCTATGTGCCTGCGCCGTTTTGTAAGGACTCCATCCTGGAAGCGGCCAACGCGGGTATCAAGCTGATCGTGTGTATCACCGAGGGTATACCAACCCTGGATATGCTGGACGCGAAGGTGAAGTGCGATGAACTGGGCGCGCGTCTGATTGGGCCAAACTGTCCGGGTGTGATCACCCCTGGAGAGTGCAAGATTGGCATCATGCCCGGCCACATCCATCTCCCGGGTAAAGTCGGTATTGTCTCGCGCTCAGGCACTTTGACTTACGAGGCGGTTAAGCAGACCACAGACGCCGGCTATGGGCAGTCCACCTGTGTGGGTATTGGGGGCGATCCGATTCCCGGTTCAAACTTCATCGATGTTTTGGCGATGTTTGAGCAGGATCCCGCGACCGAAGCGATCGTTATGATCGGTGAGATCGGGGGTACCGCCGAGGAGGAAGCGGCCGCCTACATCAAGGAAAACGTCAGCAAGCCGGTTGTTTCCTACATTGCGGGTGTAACGGCGCCGAAAGGTAAGCGTATGGGTCATGCGGGCGCGATTATCTCCGGTGGTAAGGGAACCGCGGACGAGAAGTTCGCCGCCCTCGAAGACGCCGGGGTCAAGACTGTTCGCAGCCTTGCGGACATCGGTAGCGGCCTGGCTGAAATCACCGGCTGGTAAGCTTTCGGTATTGCCCTAAAAAGCCCACCTCGTGTGGGCTTTTTTGTGGCATTTAGGCCCTTAATACACGAACGCCAACTCGCTGCCCGTTTTGCCTTGAAACAACACGTTTGCAAATACTTGCAAATCTTGTCTTTTGTCCAAAAAACGGTGAAACGAAACCCCCAAAGCCCTTGAATTTACTATGGCAAGCCCCAAATAGCTGAGAGGTTTACCTGATGTCCAAGCTACAACGACACCTTACGAGGAATTTATGACTGCGGAAGTGAAAAAAGAAACCCTGGGTTTTCAGACCGAAGCCAAACAGCTGCTGCACCTGATGATCCACTCCCTGTACAGCAACCAGGAGATATTCCTGCGTGAGCTGATCTCCAACGCCTCAGACGCCATCGACAAGCTGCGCTTTGCAGCGTTGTCCAACGACGCGCTGCTCGAGGGGCAGGGAGACTATGAAGTCAGGGTGGATGTCGACAAAGATGCGGGAACCATCACCATTAGTGATAACGGCATTGGTATGACCCGCGACGAGGTTATTGAAAACCTGGGCACTATCGCCAAGTCTGGCACGGCCGCATTTCTTGAAGGTTTAACCGGCGATCAGCAGAAGGATTCGCAGCTGATCGGGCAGTTCGGGGTTGGGTTTTACTCGGCATTTATTGTTGCCGAACGTGTAGAGGTGCATACCCGTAAGGCAGGCGAAGATGCTTCCACCGGCGTGGTATGGGAGTCCCATGGCGAGTCGGAGTTCTCTATTGAAGCGCGCGACAAGGCTGATCGCGGTTCCAGCATCACGCTGTACCTGAAATCGGACAGCACAGATTTTGCCGACGACTGGCGCGTGCGCAGTGTCATCAAAAAGTATTCCGACCACATTTCCGTGCCGGTCATGATGGTCAAGCCTCCGGTGCCGCCGGCCGAGGGTGAAGAGGCACCAGAAAATCCACCTGTTGAGTACGAGGCGGTGAATGCCGCTACCGCTTTATGGACGCGCAGCCGAACTGAAGTCAGCGATGAGGAATACCAGGAGTTTTATAAGCATGTGTCCCATGACTTTGAGGACCCGCTGACCTGGAGTCACAACCGCGTGGAAGGCAAGTTGGAGTACACCAGTCTGCTGTACCTGCCCAAGCGTGCGCCCTTTGATATGTGGAACCGTGAAGCGTCCCGGGGTCTGAAACTGTACGTACAGCGCACATTCATCATGGACGATGCCGAGCAATTCCTGCCGCTCTACCTGCGTTTCGTAAAAGGTGTGATCGACTCCAATGATCTGCCACTCAACGTTTCCAGGGAGATTCTGCAGCAGGATGCTTCGGTAGATTCCATGCGCAGTGCCGTCACCAAACGCGTACTGGACATGCTGACCAAGATGGCCAAGGCGGACAATGACGACTATGCGACCTTCTGGGCGGAGTTTGGCCAGGTACTGAAAGAGGGTCCTGCAGAAGATTTTGCCAACAAGGAGAAGATCGCCAAGCTACTGCGCTTTGCGACCACTGAGACTGACCAGGCATCCCAGGACCAGTCACTGGAAGACTATGTTGGCCGTATGCAGGAAGGCCAGGAGAAAATCTTTTACGTGGTGGCTGAGAACTTCAATACGGCCAAGAACAGTCCGCACCTGGAAGTGTTCCGTAAGAAGGGGATAGAGGTGTTGCTGCTGTCCGATCGCGTGGATGACTGGTTGATGAATCACCTGCAAGAGTTTGACGGCAAGCAGTTCCAGGATGTTGCCCGTGGCGCCCTTGATCTTGCCTCAGGCAGCGAAGAGGAAAAAGCGGAGCAGGAGCAACTCGAAAAAGACAGTGAGGCCCTGGTTGAACGCCTTGCCAAGGTACTCGAAGGTAATGTCTCCGAGGTGCGGGCGACCACTCGCCTCACCGATTCTGCTGCCTGTCTGGTGGTCGGGGATTTCGACATGGGTGCACAAATGCGCCGTATCATGGAGGCCGCCGGCCAGCAGGTGCCTGACAGCAAGCCCATCCTGGAAATCAATCCCGGCCATCCCTTGGTGACGATGCTTGACCAGGAGCCTGACGAAGATCGGTTTGCGGATCTGGCGAGTATTGTTTTTGACCAGGCCAATCTCGCTGAGGGCGGGCAGCTGGACGACCCCGCGGCGTATGTTTCGCGTCTCAATAAGCTGCTGCTGCAAATGAGCCAATCATAAATCTCTCCGGTACGGGCCCATGCCCGTGCCAGTGATAGCTGCTAGACTCTGCCTGTAGCACTGGACCTGTAGCACTGGGCCTGTAGCACTGGGCCTGTAGCACTGGGCCTGCGGCACTGTGTTTGCCTACAAGCGAATGGGTGCCAGGATTATCGTATAGCGGGTAATGAATGACAGAGAGTCATCGTGTTGCCGTACTCGGCGGCGGCAGCTTTGGGACAGTTATCGCCAATCTCGTGGCACTGAACGGCAGTCGTGTCTGTTTGTGGCTTCGCAACGCGGACAGAGCGGCTGCCATCAACGCAGAGTCGGAGAACCGGGAGTATCTTCCCGGCTACACCTTGCACCCGAACCTGTCTGCGAGTGATTCCCTGGAGGATTCTGTCGCTGGTATCGACATTCTGTTTGTCGCAGTACCCAGCGCATCATTTCGGGAAGTGGTTAAAGAAGTCGCTCCCCGCATCCTCGACTCCACTTTGGTGGTCAGCCTGACCAAGGGTATTGAAGCCGGCGGCTTTCGACTGATGAGCCAGATTCTGCGCGAGGAACTGCCTGCCAATCCGGTGGCGGTTCTCAGTGGCCCCAACCTGGCTCGCGAAATTGCCGCCGGGGATGTTACCGGTTCCGTGATTGCCAGCGATTCGCCGCGCAGTAACGCGATCATCCACGACTTGCTGCACACCGACACTTTTCTGGTTTACGCCTCCCACGATACTTACGGGGTTGAATTAGGCGGGGCGTTGAAGAATGTGTATGCCATTTTGGCCGGTCTTGGCGCGGCGCTCGACTTCGGGGAGAACACCAGCGGTATGCTGCTAACACGTTCGCTGGCTGAAATGTCGCGTTTTGCGGTTCACATGGGCGCCAATCCCATGACATTTCTGGGGCTGGCAGGTGTAGGAGACCTGTTCGTTACCTGCTCATCATCGTTGTCGCGTAACTACCGGATCGGTTACGCCGTGGGTAAAGGCGAGCCGCTGGAAGTGGTGTTGGCAGGCATGGACCAGGTTGCAGAGGGCATCAACACCCTGGAGTTACTTAAGCGGGAGGCAGATCGGCGTGAGGTCCACATGCCCTTAGTTGATGGCCTCTACGGTATCTTGTATGAACATCGCCCAGTCACTGAAGTCTTTGACGGCATGATGATGACCGAGCAGGCCAAAGACGTGGAGTTTGTAACCAGCTAATGGTGTGGCTAACGGTTTGGAGACACGGGGAAGCGGGGCTGGCAGTCACTGATCAGCAGCGTGAGCTGACACCTGATGGACGGGAAGCGGTGGCCCTTGGCGCAGACAGGTTTCTTACGCACTGTCGACAGCGACAGCTGCCCGAACCCGACAATATCCTGCACAGCCCCTATACGCGAACCACACAGACGGCAGAGATTCTGCAAGCGGGCTTCAGAAATATTCCCTGCCAACCCTGTTCCAGTCTTGCACCGGGAGGCGATATTGCGGGCGTTGAAAGCGTGTTGGAAAAACCGGGGGGCAGCGCTGAATCGGAGCACCTGGTCCTGGTGTCGCATCAACCGTTGGTATCTTACCTGGCGGACCACTGGTTGGGAGAGCGGGGCTTGATCCCCTCATTGTCACCGGGCGCCTGCGTGTGCCTATCCCTCTCTTTCACTGCATCTGCTGGTGGCACCCTGGCATTTGCAGCGTATCCGCCAGACTATGAGGTGCTGCTGTGACTGCGCCGGTACCGAGCGAATGCCGCTGGCAAGTTGATGGGTTGGAGATCGCCGGCCTGCGTTGGGGTGATCCCTCTGACCCGCCCATTCTTGCGTTACACGGTTGGCTGGATAACGCCGCGAGCTTCAATACACTGGCGCCTTTGCTCTCCGGTTACCAGGTATTGGCCATCGACCTCACCGGTCAGGGACAAAGTTCACGGCGTTCCGCAGATGCCAGCTACCAGATTTGGGATGATCTGCCGCAAATCATGGCGGTGGTTGATCAACTGGGTTGGCAGCGATTTGCATTAATGGGGCATTCCCGTGGTGCTATTATTTCGACCCTGGTCAGCTGCGCTTGTCCTGACCGAATCAGTCGGGTGGTATTACTCGACGGCTTGATACCCGCGCCGGTACCAGAAACCCAGGTGCCCCAGCAACTGGGCGACTTTTTACAGCAACGCATTGAATTGCTCGACAAGTCCAATACACTGCTGGAGTCGGTTGAACAGGGAGTTGCCATGCGTGTTGGCAAAGGGCTCAGTCGTTATGCCGCCGAGCAACTGGTGCCCAGGAGCCTGAAGCAGGTAGAAGGTGGGTTCGAGTGGACTAATGATCCGCGCCTGCAAGGTGCGTCGGCGGTAAAACTTAGCGACGCACAACTGGCAGCGATTCTCGGCGGCATACAATGCCCCGTGCTGTTACTGTACGCTGACCAGGGTCTTGGCCGTCATGCGGCGCTGCTTGCGCGTGCTGGACAGCAAATCAACAACCTGCAGATGCATTCGGTCAAAGGCAAGCACCATTTCCATCTGGACGGCGATGTGCAATCGGCGGCGAGTCAGGTTAAGGCATTCCTGGAGGCCGAGGAGCCATGATGACCTTACGTATCGCGCTTGCCTCACTGCTGCTATTTGCACTGTCCGGAAGGGTATTGTCTGCGGAGGGTGATCCTCAGGATGTACTGCAGACAGTAGAAGGCAACCCACATACTGAAAATACTGCCAGCCTTAGCGAGGACGTACTGGACATGGAAGTCGGCCTGGGTGCGCTGCAGAAAATCAGGGGCGAGTGGCGCTTTAAAGACAGCGAGCGGGTAAGCGGTTCGTTGCAGCGCAATACCTGGCAAGTCGCCGCCGGCTTCTCTTCCGCAGAAATATTTGCCCGTCTGGTAAGTGATATTGCCACGTGGGAAAACAGCGCCCTGCTGTTCAGTTGTGAAGGCAGGGCCTGCGGTCACGGCTCCCAGTGGGCCAATCGTGTGTTTGGACAGCGGGTGCTGTATGGTCGTGATGACCTGCAAAGGTACCGGGTGTTCGCCATCGAGGGTGAGCAATCTTACCGGCTGTTACTGTACAGTTCTGCCAGGAGTTCCAGCAGACAGTACCTGCACATAGACCTGATTCGACTGGTGGAGCAGGCGTCGCCCTAGCGGCGTAGTTGCAGTAGCGACAGGAACTCGTCGCGGGTTTTTTGTTCACTGCGAAAGCAGCCCAACATGGCGGATGTTTTCATCAGTGAATTCTGTTTTTCGACGCCGCGCATCATCATGCACATGTGTTGTGCTTCGATAATTACGCCCACACCTTCAGCGTCGGTAACGTCCATGATGGTCTCGGCAATCTGCGTGGTAAGCGCTTCCTGAATCTGAAGGCGCCGGGCGAACACGTCAACAATACGGGCCACCTTGGAAAGACCCAGCACCTTACCCGTTGGAATATAGGCAACATGGCATTTACCGATAAACGGCAGCACGTGGTGTTCACAGAGTGAATAGAGCTCGACATCCTGCACCAACACCATTTCGCTGGAGTCGCTTGGAAACAGGGCGCCATTGACGACCTCGTCAACGGATTGCTGATAACCGCGAGTCAGGAATTCAAACGCTTTTGCAGCGCGCTTGGGCGTATCTTGTAGCCCAGGGCGCCCGAGGTCCTCCCCGACAGCTTCTATGATTGCAGCCCAATGATTTTCCACTCACTAACTCCCGATAATGCCCTCGTGGTTGAGGGGGTCGGCGATCATAACAACCCACCCATACCTAGGCAAATGACGAACGCAGGAGGGTACAATACCGGCATGTCGAATCACTCAGCTTCCGCCATCAATGCCAATACCGTGGGAGAAGCGCTGGAATATGCGCATCGCCGCCTTGAATCCAGCCTGGTTTTCTACGGGCACGGTACTGACAATGCCTGGGATGAAGCCGTGCAGTTGGTGTTGCACGTGGCTGAGCTACCCCCGGAATCCGATGATGCGGTGCTGCCCGGAGAATTCGACAGGTCTGCAAATGAACGTTTGAGCGCGCTGTTGGACAGGCGTATCGACGACCGTGTTCCCTTGCCATACCTCACTGGGAAAGCCTTTTTTGCTGGCCTCGAATTCGATTGCGACCCACGTGCCATTATTCCGCGCTCGCCCATTGCGGAACTGATCGAACAGGATTTTCTACCCTGGTATGCGGGGCCCACGCCTCTGCGCCTTTTGGACCTCTGTTGTGGCGGTGGCTGCATAGGGATTGCCAGTGCCGTGTACCAGCCCGAGCTACGGGTAGATCTCGCCGACCTGGATGCAGATGCCCTGGCGTTGGCGACGCAGAATATTGACCGCCACGGCTTGAGCGAACGAGTTTCCGCTGTACAGTCAGATGTATTTTCTCATCTCGCGGGACGGCGTTACGACCTGATCGTCAGTAATCCCCCTTATGTAGATGCCCGGGACCTTGCGGAAATGCCTGACGAATATCACCACGAGCCAGAGCTCGCACTGGGCTCCGGGCCAGACGGGCTGGCTCTCACCAGAAAAATTCTGGCCGGGGCAGAGTTGTTTCTGGAGCCACATGGTTTACTGCTGGTAGAAGTCGGCAACAGCTGGCCAGCCCTGGAAGAGAGCTACCCATACTTGCCTTTCACCTGGATAGAGTTTGAAAGAGGAGGGCACGGTGTGTTCGCGTTGAGCGCCCAGGAACTGCAAGATTACCGCACCGAAATTGGCCAATAGTCCGTATAATGGGGGGCTGACTGTAATGGGGGCACCTTTTCTGGGGGAACTATGGCCGGCAACACCTTCGGCAAACTATTCACCGTAACCAGCTTTGGCGAAAGCCATGGGCCGGCGCTGGGCTGCATTATTGATGGCTGTCCTCCCGGAATGGAGCTTGCACCCGCCGATATGCAGGGGGATCTGAATCGGCGTAAGCCCGGCACGTCTCGGTTTACCACCCAGCGCAGGGAAGACGACGAAGTCAAGATCCTGTCCGGCGTATTCGAGGGCAAAACCACAGGTACGCCTATAGCGCTTCTGATCGAAAACACCGACCAGCGTTCGAAAGATTACTCCAATATCGCCAATACCTTCCGGCCCGCACATGCGGATTACACTTACACACAAAAATACGGTTTTCGTGACTATCGCGGCGGTGGTCGCTCGTCGGCCAGGGAGACGGCGATGCGGGTGGCCGCAGGTGCCGTGGCCAAGAAATATCTCCAGCAACGCTATGGCATAACAGTGCGCGGCTACCTGTCCCAGCTCGGTCCGATTCAATGCGAGCTGGTCGATTGGGATTGTGTCGAACAGAACCCGTTTTTCTGTCCGGACCCGGAGAAAGTGTCTGAAATGGAAGACTATATGGCCGCTTTGAATAAACGCGGTGACTCCATTGGCGCACGCATAAACGTGGTTGCCAGCGGCATTATGCCCGGCCTCGGAGAACCGATCTTTGATCGCCTGGACGCTGATATCGCCGCGGCAATGATGGGCATCAATGCCGTTAAGGGCGTGGAAATCGGTGCGGGGTTTGCCAGCGTTGAGCAGCAGGGCAGCGAGCACCGCGATTTACTCACGCCTGAAGGTTTCATTGGTAACAACGCCGGTGGTGTACTCGGCGGTATTTCCAGCGGCCAGGACATCACCGTCAGCATCGCGCTGAAACCCACCTCCAGTATTCGCCAGCCGGGCGCCACAATCGACACCCAGGGACAGGCAATGGAGATGGCGACCCACGGCCGCCATGACCCCTGTGTGGGGATCCGGGCAACCCCTATAGCAGAGGCCATGCTGGCGCTGGTGCTGATGGACCACGCCCTGCGTCATCGCGGGCAGAACATGGATGTGCAGAGCGATACACCGGTGATCCCCGCGGCCGCGCCCACCGGGGACTGACCCAGCCCATGGTCAGCAAGGCTCAGCGCAAATACTGGCGAACCAGCATCCTCGGCATACTCGCCATGGGCGGCCTGATCTGGGCCGCCATGGATCAATTCGATATTCCGGTCGACGAAATGCTCGACCTGTTTTACACCACGCTGTTGGTGGTAGGGACCATCATTCTCGGCGCCTGTCTGATCGCGCTGATCTGGGTTGGTGTACGTTTTCTGTTCAGGTCGAAACCGCGTTAACTGACCGTATCAATATCGATATCCAGGGTCATTTTATTAGCGATATTTTCCAGGGTCTCTTCCAGATCTGCGATATCCACCGAGGAGGGGATCTGCACATGAATCCGCGCCTCAAAGAGTGACTCTCCACTCATCGGTGCACTGTTCACCTCACTATCCATTTCAACCACATTAATCTGCCGCGTCGCCAAGGCCTGGGATACCTCGCGCACGATGCCCTTGCGGTCGGGGCCAATAACATTCAACTTCACATCCCGGTGGCTTTCCTGTGCGTGTAAAGCCACCGTTGGCGTCACGCGGACGCTCAACCCGCTGGCGGAGAGGCCTTTCAGGGCACTCTCGAGGGCTTGCCCATTGTCGCTGGGTAAGGACACCAGAATCAGGCCGGAGAACTTGCCCCCCAGTTGTGAAAGGCGGCTCTCGTGCCAATTGCCATCATTGTCTTCTATTGTGCGCGATAGCTGTTCAACCAGCCCTGGACGGTCGTCGCCGATGAAAGTAATTATGTAGCTGGTTTCCACCAATGGGACTCCACATTAGGTTAAACAGGCCGTATATTAACGCGCTCGGAAGTAATTCAGAAGGAGAGAGGAATGAAATCACTGCTTGTATCGATGATAGCGCTGTCGCTCACCACGCCCGCGCTGGCGCTCGACTGGGATGCCGCGTTGTCTGGAGAGCATCGCTCAGCTGAAAACGCTGCCCGGGACGAATTTCGGCATCCCCGGCAGACCCTGGAATTTTTTGGTTTAGAAGATGGCATGACGGTCGTTGAAATTGCGCCCGGCGGCGGATGGTATACCGAAGTGCTGGCGCCGCTGCTGAAGGACAATGGTACCTACTATGCTGCCCATCACAGCCTGAACGCACCGGGCGGTTACGCGCGTAACTCCCTGGGCAAATACCTGCAAAAGCTGGCAGCTGACCCCGACCTCTACGGACAGGTGCAGATTACCCAGTTCGGCAAGCCAGACCTCGTTGCACTCGCGCCTGCCGAATCTGCTGATCTGGTGGTGGGATTCCGTAATGTGCACAGCTGGCTGCGTGGTGGCACCCTGGAAGCGACGCTGGACGCTGCCTTTGCCGCATTGAAGCCCGGTGGCACTCTCGGCCTGGTACAGCACAGCCAGCAAGGCGAACTGTCCATGGAGGAGATGAAGAAGAGCGGTTACGTCCCCCAGGCATATATCGTTGCCGCCGCTGAAAAAGCCGGATTCGAGCTAGCCGACACCTCTGACATCAACGCCAATGCCAAGGATAAGGGCGGACACCCCAGCGGGGTGTGGAGTCTGCCACCTGCACTGCGCGGTGGCGATGAAGGCCGCGACAATTTCGTGGCTATCGGCGAAAGCAATCGCGTCACCCTGAAGTTCACCAAACCCCAGTGAGTTAATGGCCTCATTGCTGGAAATCCCACCTCAGCGCCTCGACCCGGAAACACTCGGGGCGTTGCTGGAGGAATTCGCCAGCCGGGATGGCACCGACTACGGTGAACGCGAACACACACTCGAGGAAAAAACTGTGGCGTTGCGAAGCCAGCTGCTGAATCGGGAGCTGGCGCTGCTCTATGATGGCGACAGTGAAACCTGGGACCTGGTATCCCGTGAACGCGCGGTCATTCTGTTGAACGAGGAGGGCGCCCGGGGTGTCGATTAAGCCCGACCATATACTGGACGTTACCGGCCTTTATTGCCCCGAGCCGGTTATGCTCTTGCACAACAAAATCCGCGACATCGATACCGGAGATGTGTTGCAGGTGCTCGCCACCGATCCTGCCACCCAGCGGGACATTCCCAAATTTTGCAATTTTCTCGGACATGAGCTGCTGGCCCAGGAAGAGATGGATGGAAACTATCGCTATACAGTGCGCAAATGTGAGGCGGACGCATGAGCCTGCGTGCAATCTCCTGCGAGGCCGCCAACAGTGATACCCCGCATGACAGCAGTGTTTTGGAAAGCCTGTTTAATGACTGCTTCCTGCACTCAGAATCCACCTGTCTTATCGGTGGCGCCAGCGAGCCCGTCTATTTACCTTCCACTCAATTAGGCGAGCCGCACAAACTGTATTACCGAGAGGATTACTTCGCCAGTGCCCTGCATGAAGTCGCCCATTGGTGTATTGCCGGGCAAGCCCGCCGGCAGCAGGTGGACTTTGGTTATTGGTACGCTCCCGATGGTCGCACCGCCGCGCAGCAACAAGCCTTTGAACAGGTAGAGGTAAAACCCCAGGCCCTGGAATGGTTCTTCGCCAGCGCCTGTAACTTTCCGTTTCGCATTAGTGTCGACAATTTATCCGCTGGTATCGATAGCGCCAATTTTGCGTTCAAACAGGCTTTAGTCTCCCAGGCGAAACGGTGGCAGCATAGCCAATTGCCGGAACGGGCACAGGTATACTTTGCCGCCTTGTCGAAGGCCTTTGGAACTATGCTGACGCCTCAGTCGATAGACTTTGACCGCACAGTGTTGAAGTGACCATGCCGGCAAAGCGTGCATGGTTGATAGACGCCTCGATCTATATTTTTAGAGCCTGGTTCTCGCTGCCTGACCGTTGGCATTCCGCCGAGGGTATGCCATTGAATGCGCTTTACGGTTATGTGAGCTTTCTGCTCGATTTTCT
This sequence comes from Halieaceae bacterium, assembly GCA_963669435.1. Classification (GTDB taxonomy): domain Bacteria; phylum Pseudomonadota; class Gammaproteobacteria; order Pseudomonadales; family Halieaceae; genus CALJFL01. The sequence goes on along the minus strand of OY770025.1, from coordinate 4,173,557 downwards.
GGAAGCCAGTGAACAACCACGGCACTGTGCTGCTGCCTTCGACGAGAGCCTGGGTACCTGCTTTCGCAATGACCTCTTACCAGGCTACAAGGCCAGCAGGGAACTGCCAGACGAAGCGCTGGCATTTCAATTAGAAGCCTGTCGGCATGCTACCGAATGCCTGGGTATCCCCTGCTATAGCGGTGAGCGCTATGAAGCGGATGATTACCTTGGCAGTCTGGCCCGCGTGTGCCGCTCACAGGGCATGAACATCACCATCGTGACTCGAGACAAAGACCTGGGCCAGATATTATCTGACGACGCCGACCATTGGTGGGATTTTGCCTCAGGAACGACGCTGAACCCCCGTGCCTTCTCCCTGAAACACGGGGTGCGGCCTGACCAGTTTGCTGAATACCTGGCACTGGTGGGTGATCCCATTGACGACGTGCCCGGTATCCCCGGTGTGGGACCCAAGTCTGCGGTTGCGTTACTGCAGGCCTTTGAATCACTGGAGGGGATCGAGGCGAACTTCGACCAAATATCCGCGCTGGATATACGCGGAGCAAAGAGCCTGCAGAGCAAGGTGCAAGATCATTGGCCCCAGGTTCGACTGGCGCTCCAGCTGACTCGCCTTGAACAGGACGTACCGGGTGTGACCGAGCCACCGGAGTTCGAGTTGCGAAATTCCGCTGTACAGCAATTGCTCGACTACCTGCACTCGTTACCGTTGCAGGGGCCACTGCTGCGACGCTGCGAGAAGCTCGCCGGGAGCCTGTCCCAGTGAGTCGCTTGTCTGTTGTGGCAGACGCTAATATACGTGGCCTGGAGGACGCACTGGGTGACGTTGCTGAAATCACCTTGAGAGAGGGTCGTGCCATTTCGCGCCAGGACCTGTTAGCGGCAGATGCATTACTGGTGCGTTCGATAACGCAGGTGAATGAAAGCTTGCTCGCCAACACCGCGATTAAATTTGTCGGCACCGCAACCAGCGGATTTGACCATGTTGACCGCGACTATCTGCAAGCGGCAAACATCCACTTTGTTCACACGCCAGGCAGCAATGCCAACTCCGTCGTCGAGTATGTGTTGACCGCCATCGCTTCCGTCGGTCAGCATCTGGAGATCCTGCTTAGCGGCGGGCGTATTGGCATCATCGGCTATGGCCATATTGGTCGGTTGTTGGCACAACGACTAACCGGGTTGGGCATTGATCACGTGGTATACGATCCGTGGCTTACCCACGATTCGATCAGCAATAACAGCGATCTGGAGACGGTGCTGGCAAGCGCCGTCATCAGCCTGCACTGCGCACTCACTGAGGAGAAACCCTGGCCCAGTAAACACCTGTTGAATGCTGCTAATCTTTCGCAGATTCCAGCTGAATCTCTGCTGATAAACGCCAGCCGAGGCCCTGTCATTGATAACGCTGCGTTATGCACCTTGCTGGCACACCCTGATTCGCCTTCGGGTGTACTGGACGTTTGGGAGCACGAGCCCGTACCGGACATTGCATTGCTCGATCAGGTAGACATTGGTACCGCGCACATTGCCGGCTACAGCGATAACAGTAAATCAAACGCCACGGCCATGCTGGTGGATGCGGTGCACAAGTATTTTTCGCTAACATCTTCGGCGGGCGCCGAACTGGCAACGGAGCCATTACTCACCAGCCCGGGCAAAGAGAGCTCAGATAGTGAGTTCATTCGTGGCTTGCTCACGCAGCGGTATGATATTTACCGCGATGACCAGGCCTTGCGCTCTATGGTTCGTGATGCGGGGGGAGACCGTGAACAAATTGCCATTGGTTTCGACGCGCTGCGCAAGGCCTATCCGGTGAGACGCGAACTCGCGGGTCACCAGCTGCAGGGCAAATTTAGTTCTGCGCAACTGGCTTACCTGAAAGCGCTGGGCTGCATACCTGTGGTGCATGACACAACATGACTGCTCGGCTCCATCTGGGACTCATCATCAATCCACTGGCAGGTCTTGGGGGCGCGCTGGCGCTCAAGGGGAGTGACGGCGAAGCGCTACGAGAAGCTGTTAAAGCCTTTACGCCCGAACAACGTCGCCGGGCCGAAGAGCGAGTAAGGCGCGCCTTTAAGCCGCTACGCGACTGTCTCCCGGAAATCACTTTCAGCACCTGGCAGGGCGCCATGGGCGGGCAGTTGCTCGATAGCATGGACATATCCGCAACCATTCCGCATGAAACCCAGCGTTGCTCCGGCAAAGATGGCAAGCTGCCACTGGGAACCAGTGGAGCAGATACACAGCGGGCAGCAAGGTCGTTGCAAAAGCATGGAGTTGACCTGCTGGTGTTTGCTGGCGGTGATGGTACTGCCCGGGATATTTTTGATGCGATCGGCACCACGCTGCCTTCCCTCGGGATTCCTTGCGGAGTAAAGATGCATTCCGGCGTGTTCGCCGTGTCGCCCGAAGCGGCAGGCGAATTATTGGAGCAGCTGGTAGCCGGTGGGCTGGTGGGGCTCAGGGCCCAGGAAGTGCGCGATATCGACGAACAGGCGTTTCGGGAAGATCGGGTGCGTACCCGCTACTATGGCGAACTAATGGTGCCGAGCGAAGGCCAATATCTACAACAGACCAAGATTGGCGGCCGGGAGAGTCCGGAACTCGTCGCCATCGATATAGCGGCCTGGATAGGGGAAACGCTGGACCCGGAATCACTGGTGCTGGTGGGGCCCGGTTCAACCACTGCCACCATCATGCAGGAACTCGGACTCCCCAACACCCTATTAGGTGTGGACGCTGTCCATCGTGGTCAGGTTATTCTGGCCGATGCAGATGAGCGGGGGCTGCTTAAATTGTTGGCCGAGCATAAGGGCCCTGCGGAAATCATCGTTACAGCAATTGGCGGGCAGGGGCATATTTTTGGGCGCGGTAACCAGCAATTCTCGCCCGAGGTGATTCGGCGCGTTGGCCAAGAGAACATCACGATCGTTGCCGCGAAATCCAAGATAGCTGAACTACAGGGCAGGCCATTACTTATAGACACCAACGATCCGGCACTGGACGCTGAGCTGTGTGGCTACCGCAGGGTGATTACCGGTTATGATGACCAGGTGCTCTACCGGGTCGGGAGGCTCTAGGACCCCTTCGCCGGCCGCGACAGGAGATAACTCACACACTGCTTGAGCTTAATGCTGGAACCTTCCTTAAGCGCGAGGCGCAACTGGGCGATATTGGTTTGCGACTCCTCAAGAACGCTGGGTGAGATGTTTTCATCCTTATCCAGGTTATCGAAGGGCGCTGTAGAGCGCGTGGATAGCAGCAAAAAGCCACGCTCCGTAAGCACGACCTGATCCAGAGCCTCCTCTCGTATCGTCGCATAGAAAGCGATATAACCCTGTTCAGCCAGCCAGACCATGGCACTGAAGCAGGATTGAAACCGCGGGTGGTGCAGACCAAATTCATCGGGTTGATCGGGCCCGCTTATGTCCTCCACGTACAAAATCATCTTGCGCGGAAAACTTGCGTAAAGGCGCACAAAGATCTTGGCGACATCGCGATAAAAATCTTCAATGTGTAAATCGGCCACAAAAACACCCTGGGAGGCAACAGGTACATCTCATTCAGACACTGGATTCTAGGTGGCGAGGCCGAAACATGAAAGTACCGAGATGGCATTGCCCAAAGATCAACCAGCACCTGGCGCAGAAAACTCTTATACTTTGCGGTGAGGCTGTTTCGAGGAGTCGATGATGAAAGATGATGAGTACTGGCGCGATAAACTCACCCCTGAAGAGTTTCAGGTGATGCGGGAAAAGGGCACCGAGCGGGCCTTTACGGGTGAGTACTGGGATACGACTACAGACGGGACATATCACTGCCGTTGCTGCGGCGAACCCCTGTTTCTTTCCGATACCAAGTTTGATGCAGGATGTGGCTGGCCGAGTTTCTTCCAACCAGCCTCGGAAGACGTGATTGAAGAATTTCGGGATACCAGTCACGGTATGATCAGGACCGAAGTGACCTGCAAAAAATGTGGCGCGCATCTGGGCCATGTTTTCCCTGATGGTCCGAACCCGACCGGGCTGCGTTACTGTATTAACAGTGTGTCGATAAAGCTCGATGAGGATCAAGAAGGGCAGGGTTGATATCAGCGGAGACAGGAGCGGGAAACGGCCGGGATCGCGCTCGATTTCGAACCGGCGGAACCTAGGATAAGGTGAGAATCAAACTAGATAAAAGTATTGGAGCGGGAAACGGCCGGGATCGCGTCCGATTTCGAACCGGCGAAGCCTGAATCTGGAGAAGGTTTAAAACTAGGGGGAGAGATTGGAGCGGGAAACCGGGTTCGAACCGGCGACCTCAACCTTGGCAAGGTTGCGCTCTACCAACTGAGCTATTCCCGCACATCACACGTTTATACCGTTGTCACGGTCGCCGGAACCGACGAGACTGGGCGTCCCCAGCTAGGCGCTCCCCCTCAACCACATCAAGGTTGCGCTTTATGTGCTGAGTGGTTCCCGCACATCTCACAGCATTATACCGCAAATTGATTGAGTGGCGTCCCCTAGGGGGTTCGAACCCCTGTTACCGCCGTGAAAGGGCGGGGTCCTAGGCCACTAGACGAAGGGGACGCAAAGGTCTCAATCAAGAGGCGCGCATTTTAGGTATCCAGAGGGGCATCGTCAACCCCTAAATCGCCAAATTAACTTGCTAATTTTTATTGTAACTTCAGCAGCTTAGCGCGGGCACTGGCAAAATCGAGCACTTCGCCGGAAGCGCTCGCTTCGCCCCGCAGTTCCGCCAGTTGCTGATGCTGGTCAATCTCTTCGTCGGGCATAAAATGCAGGCATTCACCGCCGAAAAACCACAACAAATCCCTGGGAAAAGTGGGGGCGAAATCAGGGTAGGTGGTGAAGAGGCGGGATATCAGGCCTGGACCCTCACCGTATAACTCCCTTTCTCCCGACGCTAACTCGTTAAAGGCGACAGCCAGTTCGCGCAGGGTATCCTCGGCATCGAGCGCCTCAGTCCGCTGGTTGAAGCTTTGTGCGAATTCCGCCAGTAAGCGGCGGCAGTAGGTTAAGTATTGCTCATCATTCATGTTGGGAGTCGTTTGGTGGCCTGAATGCAGGTACAATGGCGCGCTCGATTTTTTGGCTACACTCGACTCCGAATGATACCAGCACTCACTATCAAAAACCTCAGCAAGGTCTACGGCAACGGCTTTGAAGCACTCAAGGGGATAGACCTGACCGTACAGCAAGGTGACTTTTTCGCCTTGCTCGGCCCCAATGGCGCCGGCAAGTCCACCACCATCGGAATTATCTGTTCGCTGGTATCCAAGTCGGGCGGCCAGGTGTCGGTATTCGACGTCGACATCGACGAGAACTTTCCCGCCGCCAAAAAATACATTGGCATCGTCCCCCAGGAATTCAATTTCAACCAGTTTGAGAAGGTCCAGGACATTATCATCAACCAGGGCGGTTTCTACGGCATGCCGGCGCCGTTGGCCCGAGAGCGCACTGAAAAGTACCTGCGTGCACTGGGATTGTGGGACAAACGCGATACACCCTCAAGAATGCTGTCCGGGGGCATGAAGCGGCGCCTGATGATCGCCAGGGCGTTGATACACGAGCCCCAACTGCTCATCCTGGACGAACCTACAGCGGGCGTCGATATTGAGATGCGTCGTTCCATGTGGGATTTCCTCAAGGAAATCAATGCAGCGGGCACGACCATCATTCTGACCACGCATTATCTTGAAGAGGCCGAGGCCCTTTGCCGCAATATCGCGATTATCGACAAGGGCGATATCGTCAAGCACACCTCGGTACGCGATCTCCTCAAACAATTGCACCGCGAGGTGTTTATTCTCGACACTCAAGAAGACCTGCCTGAGGCGCTTGCCATAGAGGGATTTACCGCCAGGCGCCTGGATAGTCATTCGCTGGAGGTCGAAGTGGAAAAAGGCCAACAGATTAACCAGGTGTTTCACCAGCTCGACGCACAGGGCATTCACGTGAGCAGCATGCGTAACCGCGCCAACCGTCTGGAAGAAATGTTCGTTAGCCTGGTGGAGGGTGCAGCATGAGCTGGCGGGAGCAGTACATTGCCTTCATGACGATCCTGCGCAAGGAGATCAAGCGTTACCTGCGTATCTGGACCCAGACCCTGCTCCCTTCAGCAATCACCATGTCGCTGTATTTTGTCATCTTCGGCACCTTGATAGGCTCTCGCATCGGTGAAATGGGCGGTTTCACGTACATGGAATTTGTCGTGCCCGGCCTGATCATGATGGCTATTGTCACCAACTCCTATTCCAACGTGGTGTCCTCATTTTTTGGGGCGAAGTTTAATCACAGTGTGGAGGAACTGCTGGTGTCTCCGACACCGAATTACGTGATATTGCTCGGTTTCGTGATCGGCGGGGTTTCCCGCGGCCTGTTTGTTGCACTGGTGGTGACCCTGGTTTCACTGTTCTTTACGCGACTGCAGATTCACAGTTACCTGGTGGTTCTGGCGGTGGTAATCATGACATCCACACTGTTCGCCTGCGCAGGCTTTATCAACGCCGTGTTCGCTAACAGCTTTGACGACATTTCCATTATCCCGACCTTTGTACTGACGCCATTGATCTACCTGGGCGGAGTTTTCTACTCAATGGATTTGTTGCCCCCATTCTGGGCAGCAGTTTCGCAGCTCAATCCACTGGTCTACGTGGTGAACGCCTTCCGTTACGGGGTGCTGGGTGTGTCCGATGTCAGCCTTACTTTTGCCATGTCCATGATCGCCGTGTTTGCCGTCATCGCCTTCAGTATTTGTATGCACCTGTTGAACCGCGGAACGCGGTTGAGACAGTAGTAACGTGGACAGCGGGGAGGGCAGCACTATGCTGCTGGGGCGCCAGGTGGCAGGCCCGGAGCACTACTCCCCGGAGCTGCTGTTTCCCATACCACGAGCCCGGGGCAGGCAGGACCTGGGCATAGAAGAGGGCGTCTTGCCGTTTTACGGCGAAGACGTGTGGCACGCTTACGAGCTCTCCTGGTTGGAGCCAGATGGCAGGCCAACTCTGTACCTGGGCAGGTTACAGGTTCCTGCAAACTCACCTAACCTGGTGGAGTCCAAGTCGCTCAAGCTCTACCTGAATTCCCTGAACAATACCGCGTTTGATAGCGCCGAGCAGGTAATTGACACAGTTACAAATGATCTTTCCAAAGTGATAGGGGCCGAGGTGGGCTTCTCGCTGCTTACAACCGACGATGCGTCCTTCAATGGGGTGGCCCAGAGCGGCCAGTGTATCGACGCCGAAGTGCTGCCGGCGAGCCCCTGGGGTGAACAGTGTCTGGCAGCTCGTAGCGAAGAAAACACCTCAGAAACGCTTTTCAGCCACTTACTGCGGTCACTGTGCCCGGTAACCGGGCAACCCGACTGGGCCACGGTATGGATCGACTACAGCGGCCCCAAGATTGACAGGGGTGGCCTGCTGGCATACCTGCTGAGCTTTCGCTCTCACCAGGAGTTTCACGAGCAATGCGTAGAGCGCATGTACCAGCAGATCTGGGCCAGTTGTAATCCTTCCCGCCTGCAAGTTCAGGCGCTGTATACACGCCGTGGAGGCCTCGACATCTGCCCCTGGCGTAGCTCTGAATCCGGCCGGGCGCCCACCTGGCGCATGAACCGACAGTAGCTCATACAGCACTGGCAACCGTGGGCACATATGGTATTATGCGCGCCCTCAACGGTGAGGTGGCCGAGTGGTCGAAGGCGCACGCCTGGAAAGTGTGTAACGGGAAACCGTTCGAGGGTTCAAATCCCTCCCTCACCGCCATCCAAATAAACAGGCACCCATCGGGTGCTTTTTTATTTGGATTGAGGTTAGGGGGGCAATGATTTGAACCCCCAGTTCGACGATTTGCACAGCAAATCGCAACGAGGCGACATAGGCGCCGAAGCCCGAAGGGCCAGAGCGGGCTAAAGCCCGTTCTGGTTAATCTCTCCATTTCCAAGCGGCACATTCAGAATAGCTGTGACTAAACGCTAAGTTCAAAAAATTGCTTCCCCCAAGGAGGAATTCTGCCGGGGTCGCGCACGACCGCCGAAGGCGCCCGCAGGGTCACAACAGGCCAAAGCCTGTTGTGGTCAATCTCTCCCTCACCGCCATCCATTCTGCAATAGAGACAAAGACACCGTAGCACTACAGCAGCCATCGATAAAACCACGCATCACACTGGTTTTTTCATTTTGAAAATTGAGGATAGCGCACCGCGCGGGGTGTCTTCGCGAGAGTGACTCGCCGGTTTTCTCCAACCGCGATTTCGCGGGAAGCCGCAGCACACTGCCTCCATCTAAAGGCACCTTACTTGTCCTGTGCTCGACCAAGGGTATAATTTTTCCCTGTGCAAGGTCCCAGAGGTTGTGGCTGCTGAACAGAGCGACTTACTCATGAAGTGTTTAAAGAAAACGCGCATTTATTTACTGATTCTATTGGCTACCCTCGTCGGTTGCAGGGTACAAATAGACGTACCCAGCGATGGCCGGGTCAGTAGCAATGGGGCCGGGCTGGACTGCGAGGCAAGGCAGAGTTGCACCATTGAGATAGATAGCACCGAATTTTTAACCCAATTCACCGCCGAGTCCGCAGAGGGTTTCGTGTTTTCTCACTGGAGACGACGCCCCGGAGGGTTCTGTGGAGGCTCAACAAGTGATTGTAGGCTTGCCACAAGGGGATTTGACGCGTTCCCCTTGCTGTTGGCGATCCTGGAGAGTGATCAGACATTCTATCTTGAGCCAGTTTTCGCCCCAGCCGATAGCCCGGGCGCGGGCAGCATCGCCTGTAAGAATAATGAGGTAGCAGATATTGGAAACTTGTTACCAAGCCTTGCTCTGGAGACAGAATTCCTTGAGGTGCCCGAGGCAAAAAAACTGGCCATCACCGCCACCGCAGCAGATACGGATGGAGCCCTGTTCGATGTCGAATGGGCGCAAACTGGCGGCCCGCCTGTCGTGTTTGACGCAAATCTGGGGCCCAAGGCTATTGCCACGTTGCCCTGGGTAGATGCAGACACCCCGATTAGTTTCCAAGCGACTGTCTTTGATGATAGCTGTGCCACGACCACTTCGTCAGTAAGCATTACAGTGCTGGATGACAAAGACGGGCCCCGTTGGGTGTTCGCTAGTCACAAGAAACTGGCCTATCAGGGCGACGACAACGCGTTCGGAGTCTTTGTTAATGGCCGTTTCTCTGTCGATGTGAACCAGGACGGTCTGGACGATCTGATCTATACCGGCCCCGCCTTTGGTGTGGACAACTTTACGGGTGAGGAGACCCAAATAGCCGTCCTGGTGAACCAGGGCGATTTCACTTATCAACACGATCCCGAGGCGCTGTTCGGACCCAATCCTCCCATCAAAACTATTCATACCCGCGAAAGCAGGGTGTTTGATGTTAACGGGGACGGTCGTGCCGATCTGCTGTTTTCTGATCACGGGCGGGATATTGAGCCCGTTGATGGCGCGCCGCTGAAGTTACTGGTTAGCAACGGAGACGATTGGGCAGATGGCTCCAGCCGTCTCAACTATGACGAGCCCAGCTTTAATCATACTACCGCCGTTGGTGACATTGATGGGGATGGTGATACCGATATTGTGGCGTTTGGCTACGAGGGGGCCAATGGAATTCGATTCGTTCAGCCTCTGATTAATGACGGCAGCGGTCACTTTCAATACGATGACGATATACCCGGCTTGCGTTGCTGCACTGAAGAAATTGAAGTCGGTAGTGCGGCGTGGAATAGCAGCGAAATCGCTGATCTTGACGGCGATGGCTGCAATGACATTGTACTTGGCAGCAGAGATCATTCAATTGAATCACCAGATCTGCAGCCTTCACTCATTACATTCGGGAACTGCGACGGCACGTTTACCAGTGTTGCTGACTCGATCCGATTCCCTCTGGTCGACGGGCTCGAGATTTCGCTGGACCTGGTTGTAGAGGACCTGAACCGGGACGGGTTGCCGGATATTCTCGCAGTCTGGGCTGATGAGAATTATAGCGCGGACGGTAATCGTCTCCAGGTTCTTGAAAACCAGGGAAGCCGACAGTTCCTCGATAAGACGACAGCATACTTTCCAGGCTTCACCCCCAACCTGATTGGGGTTGACCGCGGCACCTTTGTCGACTTCGACCTGGATGGTGATCGGGACCTGCTCATATCAACGAGCCTGCAGGGCAACGAAACGTTCCCCATCGCAGTGTTGTTCGAGAATGAAACTGGAGTGTTCAGTGCAATTGAAACTGATTGGCTGGCCCTTAACCCGGCGTTGATGTTGACCGACATCGATGGTGATGGAGACCAGGATATTGTTGGTCGGTCATTGAATGGTTCGGACTTCGATCTGATTACAGTTCTGGAGAATATGACCATCGTTGCTGAACCTTGAAGAAGGGTATGCTCAGACTGCTTCCACTGCCAATACCAAATGGACCCACCCGACCGCTACAGGCCATGGCCTATAGCGATCAATCTCTCCCGCATTGACATCACCAATCTCAATACATACGCTGGCTGCCCGAATAAACCCCACCGAGTCAAATCATTAGGAGAATATTCATGGCAGTAGGCATACTCGCAAAAATCACTGTGCAGGAAGGTAAAAACGCTGACTTTGAGCAGGCATTCCTGGCCCTTACCGAGCAGGTGCGGGCGAATGAGCCTGGCAATAATTTCTATATACTCCACCGCAGTGCTGCTGAGCCACAGGTCTACACCGTCATGGAGCAGTACGTCGACATGGCAGCAGTTGATGCCCACGGTAAGTCCGACTACTTTCGGGAAGCCAATAAACTGATGGCTTCGCTGGTTGCAGCACCGCCCCAGGTTGAGGTACTGGAAGTAGTCTAAACCCCCAGAGTTTCTGGGCAGCGTCTAATTAACAACACCGGCAGGATATCCACCAATGGACGGCAGGAAATATATCGATCAGGAGCTGCAACCTGTCATTGATCTGATACCCATTGCAACGATCGACCGCGACAACCTTGAGCGTGTACGCGAAGAAACCGCTCAAATGCGCGAGGCGGCGCCGCCACCTGAACGCGACATCACAAGCAGGCGCAAAACAATTCAGTGTGCGGATCGCGATATCGAACTGTACGTTTACTCCCCCCAACAACCCGGCACCGCCAGTGCCGCTTTGCTGTGGTTCCACGGTGGCGGTTACATCATGGGCGACGCAGATGACGCACTGGCGCAACTGTTCGCGGAAGCGGGCAATTGTGTGGTGGTTTCGGTGGATTACCGCCTGGCCCCGGAACATCCATTTCCCGCCGGCCCCAATGATGGGTACGAAGCATGGCTCTGGATGCTTGCGCACGCAGACGAACTCTGCATCGATATCGAGAAGATCGCCATTGGCGGTGTCAGTGCCGGAGCTGGCCTCGCGGCCGGTATATGCCTGATGATACGAGATCGGCAGGGGCCACAACCCATGTGGCAGTTTCTGCTCTATCCCATGCTGGATAACCTACACGAAACGCCCTCCGGCCAGATAGAAAACCACGTGGTCTGGAATCGTGAAACCTCCTTCAATGCCTGGGAGATGTACCTGCAAGGCGCACCGGGAACTGCTGCATCACCCTACGCCGCGGCGGCCAGGGCAGAAAACCTAAGTGGCTTACCCCCAGCCTATATCACCGTGGGCACCGAGGACCTGTTCAGAGACGAGAACATCGAGTACGCGCAACGCTTAATGGCGACCGGGGTGGCCACGCAACTCGAGGTTTTTCCCGGTATTTTCCACGCCGCAGAAACCTTGTTCCCAGACAGCGAAGCAAGTCGCCGTATGCGCAAGAGCTACCTTCACGCACTCACCAGTCTAATGTCTCAATAAAAAATGCCCAAGTGTGATTTGGCGAGTCTGATTGTGTAAGCTGTTCCAGAGTGTCGAACAATCATGGAGGATCGAAGATGGACACGAATGGAAGCAACCCGGAACATCCGCAACAGCAGCCCATTGCCTCGTTGGAGCAGTTCCAGTTCACTGGAAGTGGAGTTCAGTTTTTCAAGATATGGATTGTAAATCTCCTGCTAAGCATTGTTACCCTCGGCATATACACACCTTGGGCAAAGGTCAGAACCTATAGATACTTTTATGGCAATACCTGGCTCGCGGGTAACAACTTTGAATACCACGCAGACCCTGTACGGATACTTATCGGACGCATTATAGCCGTCGTATTTTTTATCTGTTATTCCATGGCCGGCTCGGTGCATCCTTTGTTAGGTGCTGGCTTTGGCCTTGCCTTGTTTGTACTTGTGCCGTGGGTGGTGGTGAACAGCATTCGTTTCAATGCGGTCATGAGCTCTTATAGGGGCATTCGATTCAACTTTCGCGGTACGTACGGAGAAGCCGCAGTGAGCTTCCTTCTATGGCCTATCGCTGGTGTCTTATCACTCGGATTGCTTTTCCCACTGGCACTTTATAAACAAGCCAACTATAACCTGAGCAATCACACCATCGGCAAAACACCCTTTTACTTCAGTGCATCGGCAAAAGAGTATTACCTCGCTGTAGTGGTGTGCCTTGCAGTGGGGATATTGAGCTATGCCGCTGTGTGGGGCCTGGTCGATAATTCAGTACTCGAGGCATTTGGCAGTATTGATGAAGATAATCCACCACATCCCGGCGCAATCTTGTGGATGATTGGACTGTTCTATGCACCTTTGTTGCTACCGTTCCTGGTTTACAAGGGTATCACCTACAATATCGTTATGAATAACCTGTCCGCTGGTGGCAACCAAGCGCAAAGCCGCTTGAGTGTCATCAACTGGGTTTGGATCGTCCTGAGTAATACCGCGCTGATTCTATGTACACTCGGCCTGTACTATCCTTGGGCCCGCGTGCGCGCAGCGCGTTACAAGGCGGCCGTGAGCGCAGTTAGGGCAGAGGATCTGAGCTCTTTCCTCGCCGATGAGGCCAGCCGGCAGACGGCCCTGGGAGACGAGATTGGTCAGGCATTTGATGTCGGGGTAGGCGTTTGATAAGGATTGCCGGCACCTGGGAGGATGGAAAAAGTTCTGCGCAGTTAAATGTGCATCTAAGCTGTGATGCGTCCGGGCGCTGCCAGATCATGATGGATGAAAAGTCACTGTCCTGCGCAAGCCTTGAGTTGCTTAAGCTCTCAGATCGAATCGGTAATCTTCCAAGGCGCGTTTACTTCCCCAACGGGGGTATTTTTTGCGCGGCTGACAACGATGCTATTGACCAGTTGTGGGCGGAGCAGGGGCAATCACACGCATTTTTGCGCTTCCTCCCTCGGCTGGAATCGAGTTTCACCGTTGCTGTTGTTTCCCTGGCAGTTGTTGTCTTACTTGCCTATGTCGGGTTCAGGTACTGGCTGCCGTTAATGGCGCAGCAGGCTGCACAACTAGTGCCCCAGACTGTCCTGGACACAGTCGACAGTGGGGCGCTTGCGCAATTTGACCAGGCATACTTTGAACCCAGTGAGTTGAGCGATCAGCGGCAACAGGAACTCCGCGGTTACTTCTCCTCCTACGACCTGAAATCTGGAACGATTGAATTTAGAAATGGTGGGAATGTGCTCGGTGCAAACGCATTCGCACTACCCGGAGGCACCATAATATTCACCGATCAGATGGTCGAACTATCCCAACACGATGAAGAATTACTGGCTATCTATTTTCACGAGACGGGCCATGTTGCGCACAGACACGGCGTACAAGCGATACTGCAAAGCTCAACTGTGGCGTTGCTTTTTACCTTCCTGACAGGGGATGGATCGGGGATCGCCGAAGCGCTCTATGTGGTCCCATTCTTTCTTCTGCATAACGCGTATTCGCGAAAGTTTGAGCTGTCAGCCGATGCCTACGCCAAAGAACAAATGCTGAGTTTTGATATCGAACCGAGCAGATTCTCGGATATCATGCTAAGGCTGCAGCCGTCTGCGAGTGACTCAGATGAATTCAATGCCTATTTTTCCACACACCCAAGTACGAAGGAGCGCCTGCAAGCATTTTCCGGGAGCCAATGATTCGAACTTTGCAGGCGAGCACGTTCTAGAAGAGCAAATCACACCGTGACATTACAGCTATGGGCATGGCTATTTTTGGTGGCGTATATCCTGTTTATGCTGGGGATTGGCTGGTATGCCCAGCGCAAAGTAAAAAGTGCCGACGATTTTGCCACCGCCCGCAGCGGATACGGCCCCGGCTTGTTGGCCTTTGCATTTGCCGCCACCGCCGCCAGCGGCGCCACGTTTATCGGGATGCCAGCCCTGGCCTACAACCTGGGTGTGTCGATCATGTGGTATGCCGTTCTTTATCCGATCGGCATTTACCTGGGTGTGTTGATCTGTCTACGTCTGGTTGCACGCATGGGCGAAAAATTTGGCAGCCGTTCGATACCCGAGTTTATGGGGCATCGCTACCAGTCAGACGCAGTGCGCATTGTGGTAGCCGTATTTTCCCTGCTCTTGCTTTTCTATCTGGCCGGCCAGCTGGTCGCCGGTCTTGTCATGTTCGAGCGCATGCTGGGACTCAGCGCGCACTGGGCGCTGGCTATTACCGCGCTAGTACTACTGTCCTACATCCTGATGGGCGGGGCTCACGCTGATATTCTCACGGATGGCGTGCAGGGCTTCCTGATGATTGTGATTTCCCTGGGTGTGTTTGCCATGTTCCTTGTGGGATTCGGTGTGGAGGGTGGTTATACAGGCCTGATGTCGCAACTGGAGGCAGCCGACTCTGACCTGGTCCAAACCTTGCACCCCACCAACAATCTGGTGAATTCACCCTGGGCGCTGTTTTGTGTGGTGGTCGCTCATATCCCACTGGGCATGTTGCCCCATATCGGCAACAAGATATGGGCGCTCAATAATCCTGCTGCCCGCAACCGCTTCCTGGTGCTGGCATTTACCCTGGGTATGGTGCTGCCGTTAGTTACCACCGGTGGTCTGCTGGCAAGGGTGGTATTAGGTGAAGATCTGCTGGCCACTGGCGGTGGGGCCAATCAGGCTATCCCGGCGCTGTTTATCGAGCTGATGCCCGCCTGGCTGGCGGCACTTCTCAGTGTCACTATTTTGTCCGCCATCATGTCCACGGCAGATGGCCTTGTGGTTTCAACCTCACAGGTCTTTGCCAACGACATTTACCGCAAGACATTGCTGCCACGCTGGTCACCACAGGCTACCGCCGAGGAAATCGACCGCAAAGTGTTGCGCTTAAGCCGAATTGCCACGGTGTTTGTACTGCTGGGCGCTGCGGCGATGGCCTGGGCGTTATTGGACATGAATGTGGCGCTGCTGGTCTGGGCAGGTATCGGCGGCATGACCTCGGCGTTAGCGGGCCCACTCGTGTTTGGCGCGTTGTGGCACGGGGCTACCAGGGCAGGGGCGTTGGCGGGCACCATTGGAGGTGCCAGTGTCTTTATCCTCTGCCATGCAGACCTGTTATCTCCCGTGCTGGACAACCTGGGCATACAATCCATCGCGGCGTGGCTGAGCTACCAGGCGCCCAATCCCTACGCCTGCTCTACGTTGGGTGCGATCTCATCGATTGCCTTGACCTACACGGTCTCCAGGTTTACCAAGCCCCTGCCTGCAGCACATATGCAGACCCTTTTCCCCTAGCGGTACAGACGTTCGAGTAGCCGGTATATGCACAAAGGACTCAACATGGATCACTTCCTGTTTATCATCATTATTGGCTTGCTGGGCGGCATGGCTATTGGCCTTCAGGGGCCTTTCTCCAGCATCATGGGTCAGCGACTAGGCATACTTGAGAGCGTGTTTATCGTTCATGCCGGTGGTGCGGTGGCGGCATTGATTCCCTTGTTGCTACTGGGCGCCTCCAATTTGGGAGGCTGGCATACGCTCCCGTGGTATGTACTGTTGAGTGGGGTGCTGGGCATGGTGGTGGTAGCATCCATGGCCTACATGATTCCACATATCGGCGCTGCACCCGCCGTGGTGCTGATTGTCGCAGGTCAGTTGTTCATGGGGAGCCTGCTGGATCACTTTGGCCTGTTTGGTCTGGCACTTAAACCCCTGGATGTGCAGCGAATGGTGGGGCTATGTACAGTCGCCGTGGGCGTCTGGCTCACGGTAACCGCTTGAGCGATTGCGGAGTAGAGCGTCGGACTGCGTTAATAGCCACCCTTGCTGCCACCGCTTTCGTCGCCATAGGGTAGCCAGATATTCTTCACCTGGCAGGCCTCCCGCAGGAACAGGCGGCCTTCACCCTGGTCATCGGAGAGCCAGTCGCGCGCCTTGCCGTAATCCACCCAGGTACGTTTCAGGTTGGAAATTGACAGAGCCTCGACAACTCTACTGCCCTCGGCTGTACCGCAGTACCAGATGGCATCAACCTGCTTGTGCTCTACCAGTGTTTTGGTCAATTCCTCGCGGTTACCTGTGACCAGATTGACTACACCCGCGGGTACATCGGACGTTTCCAGAACCTGGTAAAAATCCGTCGCCAACAGGGGATAGCGTTGGGAGGGCACCACAACAACGCGGTTACCCATAGCAATTGCAGGGGCCAGCAAAGAGATAAACGAGAGCAGGGGATAGGTGTCGGGGCAAACCACGGCCATCACGCCTACAGGCTCATGCACCGCTAGAGTGACACTGCGCATGGGCGGTGAGTGGACAGCCCCATCAAATTTATCGGCCCAGGCACCGTAACTGAACAGTCGGCTGAGTGTGGCTTCAAATTCTTTGCGCGCTGCACGCCTGGTAACACCGGTGAGCTCAACCATTCGCTGCTGGAACTCGTTGGCCCGGCTATTCAGGTTCTCTGCCAGGTAGTAGATCACCTGGGCCCGGTTATGGGCAGTGGCGGTGGACCAGCTGCTGGCTTTAGCGGCCGCTTCAACCGCATTGCGAATATCCTTGCGGCTCCCGCTCGCGGCCAGGCCGACAAACTCACCTGCTGGATTGACCACCTCTGTAGAGCGACCATTATCTGGGCGAGCCTGCTTGCCACCAATATAGAGTTTTGCCGTACGGTCTATGTCTAATGTTGCCGGCACATCTGCAATATTCTTATCAGGACTGGCTACGACATTATCAGCGGAAACTGATTTGCCCACAGGACGCAAGTATTCATAGAACCCCTCGCGGCCACCCTCGCGACCAAAACCCGATTCCCGGTAGCCACCGAAGCCGCAGGCCGCATCGAACTGGTTGGTGCAATTGACCCAGACCACGCCGGCTTTGATGTGTGAGGCAACCTCCAGCGCGCGGTTAATGTTTTCTGACCAGACACTGGCGGCAAGCCCGTACCGGGTATTATTGGACAGGGCAATGGCCTCGCTGGCGGTCCGGAATGTCATGGCACTCAGAACAGGCCCAAAAATTTCTTCCTGGGCAATCACATTGCTCGACTCGACATCCGTCAGCACAGAGGGGGGGTAAAAGCAGCCTTTATTGGGATAGTCCAGCTCAGGTTGCCACAGCGTCGCCCCCTCGCTCACACCCTGGTTTACCAACGACTCGATACGGGCGAGCTGGATTGGGTCAACGATGGCGCCCATATCAACCGTCTTGTCCAGCGGGTCGCCGACCCGAAACTGTGAGAGTCGGCGGTGTACTCTATCGATCAATTTCTCAGCGACACTCTCCTGTACCAACAAGCGAGAGCCTGCGCAGCACACCTGGCCCTGGTTGAACCAGATCGCGTCGACCAGCCCCTCCACCGCGCTGTCCAGATCCGCATCTTCGAATACCACGAAGGGCGATTTCCCGCCGAGCTCCAGGGTTAGTTTTTTACCGCTGCCAGCGGTTTGCTGACGAATTTTTTTGCCGACCGGTGTGGAGCCGGTAAAGACAATTTTTGCCACGTCGGGATGATTGACCAGGTGCTCACCGGTGGCGCCAGCGCCGGTCACAATATTCACAACGCCGGGCGGTAAGCCCACCTGCTGGCACAGTTCAGCGAAGTACAGCGCGGTCAGGCTGGTATATTCAGCAGGCTTCAGCACCACGCAATTACCTGCGGCAATTGCAGGAGCAATCTTCCAGGCCAACATAAGTAGCGGGAAGTTCCAGGGAATAATCTGGCCGACCACGCCCAGGGCTTCATACCCGGGAAACTCAGTGTCCCTTAACTGGGCCCAACCCGCGTGGTGGTAAAAGTGGCGCGCTACCAGGGGTACATCGATGTCGCGAGACTCCCGGATAGGCTTGCCGTTATCCAGCGTTTCCAGCACCGCGAGGAAGCGACTATTTTTCTGCACGGCACGGGCCAGTGCGTAGAGATATTTGGCACGCACATGTCCGGAAGCCTTCTGCCAGGCCGGGAAGGCATCGGCTGCGGCTTGTACCGCCCCGTTAACATCCTCTGCAGTGCCAGCGCTTATGGTGGCGAGCAACTCTCCGGTTGCCGGGTTACGACTTTCGATGCGCTGCGCCGCATCGCCCGGCTGTGTCCAGACTCCATTGATGAACAGTCCAAAACCATCGGGATGTTGCCCCAGCCACTCGTGAACATAATCAGCTTGCTCGGGCGCGGGGCCATAATCCATGGACTCAAAAATGTCTTGCAATTCAGTCATACGGTGAATCAGGCCATAGGTTGATGATGTTGGGCAGCGTAATGACCGGTGGCGAAGTGTTCAAGCTGGCGCTCGAGATCACCCAGTAGCCCCGAGGCCCCGAAGCGAAACAGGCGTGGGTCCAGCCACTCGTTGCCCAGTTCCTCTTTCATTAAGGCCAGGTAAGTCAGCGCCTGTTTGGCGGTTCTCACACCGCCCGCCGGTTTAAACCCCACCCGCTGTCCGGTGAGGTCCATGAATTCTCGAATCATCCTCACCATTACCAGGCTCACGGGCAGGGTGGCGTTCTGTGCTTCCATACCCGTGGAGGTTTTGATGAAGTCGGCACCGGCCATCAGGCATACCATTGATGCCCTGGCGATGTTATCGATTGCACCCAACTCCCCGGTAGCGAGAATGGTTTTCAACCGGGCATCACCACAAGCGGCTCGAAAGGCTTTTACCTCATCGTAGAGCGATTGCCATTGTGAGTTCAGCACTTTGCGCCGACTGATTACGATGTCGATTTCATCGGCGCCCGCTGCCACAGACAGCTCTATTTCGCGTAAACGTGTTTCCATCGGTGCCAGGCCGGCGGGAAAACCTGTGGAAACCGCCGCCACGGGAACACCGCTACCAGCCAGCGCTTCTACAGCCGTTTCAATCATCTCGTGGTAAACACAAACCGCACCGGTAGTCAGCCCCAGTTCTTGCGCGCCAATACGACTGAGCACTTCCTCGCGTACGGGGTTTCTCGCCTTGGCACACAGTCGCTTAATTCTGCCTGGCGTATCATCCCCGGCCAGGGAGGTAAGGTCGATACAGGAAATAGCCTTCAAAAGCCACGCAGCCTGCCATTGCTTCTTGACTGTGCGCCGCGCGCCCAATGACGCAATCCGTCGTTCGACTGCACTTAGATTAATGCGAATATCGTCAAGCCATTCCGGATGGAAATCGCTACCCACACTGCGAGGTAATTGGGTGACAAGGGACAGGTGCTGGCCGGCCTCACCACCGCTTCGAGGTGGCGAATTCGCAGCGCTGGATTGAACAATCTTCTTTGCCACGAGGCTCCTTGCAGGTTTCCGGTTGCCTGGCACGCGCTTTATAACCCTGGATGGAAACCTTCACAATGCAAGGTGCAATGAACGCCTTGCAATAGCCAGGGAGTACACTACTTTTACGCTGTAAAAATAGGCAGATGAGCGAATTGACGATAGTTTATATACTGTAGTTAGTCAATTTACAGAACAGCGCCAGATCCGCCACGGGTCAGAATTGCCGTTCTCGGTGAATGTTTCGGCGACGTTGTTGGACAATGATGGCAGGCAATGAAGGTAGGCCAGGATGGTGGCAGCGCTGCTATCCGCACGATTTGTAATATGGGCCGAGGTATTTCCCGAGATAGGTTTTCAGAGCCCTCGGTGTCACCTATAGTGAACAGGTTCCTACGTCATTGCTGTGTCACCCAAGTGCTTCTAACCCGGTACATCGATCATGAAAACACCCAGCTTTATTCCAGTAAAAATCGCTGCCTTGATACTGCCCCTGATGCACGGCGGTTCAGGCATGGCGGGCGAACGCGAAACCAGCGAGTACTTCGAACGGGTGAAGGAGAAGGGTGTATTCCTGCGTGATTTCCTCGGCCGCTTCCCCAAAGGGGGCGAGTTACATACACATTTCGACGGCGCAGTTTACGCTGAAAGTTACATCGCCTGGGCAGCCGAAGACGGCAAGTGTGTCGACTTGGACACCGCCACTATCACACTGCCGCCGTGCGCAAGCAGTGATGGCAGGCCTGCAGTAGCGGAGATCGAGGACGATGCGACAACGGTCAACCGGCTGATCGATGCCATGTCGATCAGAAACTACGAGTGGGGCTCGATGTCGGGCCACGATCAATTTTTTGTCACTTTTGCGCGCTTCGCAGACGCCATTTCGGGCCGCGAGGGCGACATGCTGACCGAAATAGCCAACCGCGCCGCGCGCCAGAACAATCATTACCTGGAGATGATCTACATCTTCGGTATGCAGCGAGCCATGGCGTGGGGGGCGTCCATGATGGGCAAACTTGATACCGATACGCTGGATGCCTGGGTGCAGAGCGAAGAATTGCAGGCCATCTACGATGAGGTAGTCTCGGAAACCGACCAGATGGAGCGGGATTGGCAAACATTGTCGGGGTGCGAAACCAGTAGCCCCCAGCCTGGCTGTGCGGTCTCTATACGGCACCTTTCAGCGGTAATCCGCGTACTGCCCCGAGAAATGGTACTGGCGCAAACGGTACTTGCCTTCATGTTGGTAGAGAATGATCCCCGTTATGTCGGACTAAATTACGTCGCGCCTGAAGACCATCCAGTAGCACTGAGGGATTACGACTGGCACATGGAAATGATCGGCGCACTGGGGGAACGCTTTCCCCATGCCGCCAATCACATCACCCTGCATTCCGGTGAGCTGTCCCTGGGGCTGGTGCCAACAGCTGCACTGCGCAGCAATATCGACAAGGCAATCAATATTGCCGGTGCCACTCGCATCGGCCACGGTGTCGATATCGTTTATGAGGACAGGTCCCATGAGTTACTGAAACAAATGGCAGAGGAAGAAATCCTGGTGGAAATTAATCTCACCAGTAATGCGGTCATCCTGGGTGTGTCGGGCCAGGATCATCCCTTCGAACTCTACCGGCGATACGGTGTGCCGTTGGCACTTTCCACCGACGACGAGGGCGTAGCACGCATCGACATCACCTACGAATATCAACGCGCAGTGGAAACGTATGACCTGAGTTATGCGGATATCAAGTCGCTGTCCAGAAACGCCTTAGCCTACAGCTACCTGCCCGGCGACAATCTTTTTGACGACATGTCCGAAGGCATAGTCAACAGTGCGTGCAAGCGCGAGCGGTTCGACGATGAACCGTCCAGCCGCTGCCAGACCTTCCTGGATCAAAGTGAAAAAGCGGCCATGCAGTGGAATCTCGAGGCGCGTTTTAACCGTTTTGAAGCCAATTACGAGTAGGCGCCCTTGCACCCAATTGCGCCCGTGTTAGTGCGCCAGTGTTAGTGCTGGACAGGCCAGGGCGCTGCACCTACATTTAATGGCTGCTTGTGTACGCGTTGAACCGAATCGAAAACCGCTGGAGATCAGATTATGGCATCCATTCATATCAATGCTGAGGAGGGCGCTTTCGCCGATACCGTGTTGTTCCCCGGCGATCCACTACGTGCAAAGTACATCGCGGACAACTTTCTGAACGAGGCTCAGCAAGTAACCGATGTACGTAATGTCCTGGGCTTCACCGGCACCTATGAAGGCCAGAGGGTATCGGTGATGGCCAGCGGCATGGGCATACCCTCGGCCTCCATCTACGCTACAGAGTTAATCCGTGACTATGGGGTGAAAGAAATAATCCGCGTCGGCAGCTGTGGCACCGTCAGCGACAGGGTTGGGCTGCGAGACGTTGTAATCGGTATGGGTGCCTGTACAGATTCCAACGTTAACCGGATCCGCTTCGGCGGATATGACTTTGCGGCGATTGCGGATTTCGACCTACTGGAAAGAGCCGTGGCAGCCTCACGTGCGCTCGGCGCCGAGACCCGTGTAGGCAACCTGTTTTCCGCGGATCTTTTTTATACGCCGGATCAGGCTATGTTCGCGACCATGGCCCAGTACGATATTCTCGGTGTGGAAATGGAGGCGGCTGGCTTGTATGGTGTGGCGGCAGAATTCGGCGCCAAGGCGCTGGCCATTTGTACCGTCACCGACAATATCACTAGTGGCGACAAACTCTCGTCTGAGGATCGGCAGCTATCACTCAACACCATGATAGAAGTTGGTCTACGCACCGCGATCGGTTGATCCTGGTCGCATTAAGAATACGCCCGGGTTATTGGTCGTGAATATCGAAGAGCTTGTTACAACCTGGATAGAACGCGATCCCGATCCCGCTTGTCGCGAAGAATTGCAGTCCTTGCTTGACCAGGGAAACAGCGCGGAGTTACAGCAGCGCTTCGATGGCAGGCTCGAGTTTGGCACCGCTGGCTTGCGTGGACTGGTGGGCGCTGGCCCCACCCGGATGAATCGTCTGGTAGTCCGTGAAACATCCGCAGGATTGGGCGCCTACCTCTTGTCCACGGTACCAAACGCTGCGTCACGCGGAGTTGTAGTGGCCTACGATGGAAGGCCCGATTCACGGCAATTTGCAGAGGATGCCGCGTGTACGCTCGCGGCCATGGATATTATCGTCTACCTCTCACCGGACGTTGCTGCGACACCAATCGCAGCCTTTGCTGTACTCGACAAGGGGGCCGCAGCGGGCGTGGTGATAACCGCCAGTCATAATCCACCCGAGTACAACGGCTACAAGGTGTACTGGGAAAACGGCGCCCAGATCATCCCGCCACACGACGCGGGTATTGCCAGCGCCATTGTCACCGCAGCGGGGGAAGCCTTGCCATGGCTGGAGATGGAGGAGGCGATAGAGCGGGGCAAATTGGCCCTGCAGGACGAAAGTTTTTACCACCGCTATATGGAAGCGATTCAGGCCTCCCCATTGTTTACCGCGCCTGTCGAATCCGCAAAGACCTCTGTGGCCTACACCGCGATGCATGGCGTAGGCGGTGATATTGCACGGGCACTGCTTACAGAGCACGGTTTTAGCGATTTTTACAGTGTGCCCAGCCAGCACCAGCCCGATGGCACGTTTCCCACGGTCAGCTTCCCGAATCCGGAAGAACCCGGGGCAATGGATCGTGTAGTTCAATTGGCAACCGAAAAGAAGGCTACATTGGCCTGCGCAAACGATCCGGACGCGGATCGTCTCGCGGTAGCGGTGCGGCAGGACTCGGGCGACTACCGTGTGCTGAGTGGCGACCAGGTTGGTGTGTTGTTGGCCGACTATCTGCTGAGCATGGACAATCCATTCACCCCGATTGTTTGTTCAACCATTGTTTCTTCCAGCATGCTGGGTCGCATCGCAGCAGCCAGGGGCGCGATACACTTCGAGACCTTGACTGGATTTAAGTGGCTGGCCAATACGGCAATGCAGCGCGAGGACGCCACGCATCATTTCCTGTTCGCCTATGAAGAAGCCTTGGGTTATGCGATTGGGGAACAGGTGCGGGACAAGGATGGGCTGTCGGCGCTCCTGGCTTTTATGCAGATGGCGGAGGTGCTGGCAGAGCGGGGTAGCTCAGTAGAAGGTCAGCTCGAAGGATTATACCGTCAGCACGGTATTCACCTGACCGCGCAACGGAGCCTGGCGCTTAACCCCGATGCCAGGCCAATCTGTGACAGCCTGCGCGAGCAAAAACCCTCGCGGATCGGGGATGCTGAGATCACCATGGTCGATGATTTACTGAGCGGCACGCGGACCTATGCAAACGGTTCATCGGCCACACTGGATCTGCCGGCAAGCGATGTCTTAACCTATCGGCTCGGCGATGGCTCGCGCGTCATCGTGCGACCGTCAGGCACAGAGCCGAAGGTCAAGTGTTATTACGAGATTGTCCAGGCAGTCACTTCCGAAGATTTTGGCGCCGCGATGGAGCAGGCGGAAACATCCCTTGCGAAACTGGTGAGCGCCCATCAGGCCGCTCTCGCTGAAATTGACGATTAATCGCGCCTATACGATGCCCTCGGATGTGAGCTGCGATGCAATTTGACCCGTTCTCAACACAGTTCGCGGTCGACCCGTACCCGGTTTATCGCCAGTTACGGGAACAGGCGCCCGTGTATTATCACGAGCCCTGGGGAATCTGGCTGTTTTCACGCTTTGCCGATGTTTTTGCGCTGGCGACTGACAAGCGCTTGCTACGCACACTTGAACACCTGATGACCGAGGAAGAACGGGCAGAAAAGCGCG
This sequence comes from Halieaceae bacterium, assembly GCA_963669435.1. Classification (GTDB taxonomy): domain Bacteria; phylum Pseudomonadota; class Gammaproteobacteria; order Pseudomonadales; family Halieaceae; genus CALJFL01. Next base: position 4,149,190 of record OY770025.1, on the reverse strand, counting down.
CCTCGGAGAATTGGTCGCAAACTCCAGTGTTCAGTCGCTACGTGCGCGTAAATATTCTGGACAGTGAGGGTGAAATGCACGACCGGCTGCGCCGGCAGGTATTCCAGACCTTTACCGCCGCGCGCATTAACTCGCTGAAAGACGATATACAGCAACTGGTGGATGAGCGCATCAAGGTCATCCGTGAGCTGGGGAGCTTCGATTTTATCGAAGATTTTGTGGCACCCATACCCGGACTCATTATTGGGCGCTTGTTAGGGGTACCCGCACAAGACTGTGGACGCCTGCGCACCTGGTCCGAAGATATCGTGCAGTTTTTTGAACAAGACCGGCAGACCGAGGACCTGGCGCGAGCCGAGCACGCTGCCAGCGAGTTCTCTCACTATTTGCTGGCACTGTGCAAAAAGCGCAGGGAAGAACCGCGTGATGACCTGATCAGCCTGTTGGTCGAGGCGCAATTAGCCGGTGAGATGAGCGAGGACGAGCTTATCTCCACCTGTATCATCATTCTATCCGCGGGGCACGGCTCGACCATCGATGTCACCGGCAATGGCATGCTGGCCTTGCTGCGAAACCCGCAGGCCTTACAGCAACTGCGCGAGGAGCCCCAATACATGCCCACGGCGGTGCAGGAAATGTTCCGTTATGAGTCACCGCTGCCATTCTTTCACCGGTTTATCGCCGAAGACCTGGAGTTTGCTGGACAGCATTTTTCCGCAGGCACCAAAGTGGGGTTGCTTTATGGTGCAGCTAACCGTGACCCGGCCCAGTTTGAACGGCCAGACCACTTCGACGTGGCGCGATCGCCCAACCGACACATCGCCTTTGGCAAGGGCTCACATTTCTGCCTGGGCAACCATCTCGCTCGACTGGACATGGAAATTATGTTCACCACGCTTTTACGTGAATTTTCCACTTTTGAGTGCTGGACTGAAAACCAGCCGGAATATAGGCTGGGTATCACCAGCCGTGGGCTGAAATCGCTCCCCATGAGCGTCACCTGATGCCAGGACGATCAGCCAAAGGCACTCGCACCCAACAACTTAACCGCTAATGAGAGACACACATGAAGACTTCTCAAAAAACAAACAATAATGTGGCCTTTGTCTGTAAAACCAGCATTCTCGCCGCCGGAGTCACGTTTGCCAGTTCTTCACTGGCTCAGGTGGTCCTGGAAGAGGTAATGGTAACTGCACAGAAACGTGAACAGTCATTGCAAGACGTACCAGCGTCAGTCTCTGCCATTTCCGGTGACGCCATTCATGATTTCGTCGGTTCTGCGGAAAATATTCGTGCGCTGGCCGGTCGAGTGCCAAGCCTCCAGGTGGAGTCTTCCAACGGCCGCCAGTCACCGCGTTTTTACATTCGCGGGCTGGGCAATACCGACTTCGACGTAAATGCCAACCAGCCAGTCTCGATGATTCTCGACGATATCGCACTGGAAAATTCCGTACTGAAAAGCTTGCCGCTGTATGACGTGGCACGTGTGGAGGTACTGAAGGGTCCGCAGGGGACTCTGTTTGGACGCAATACACCTGCGGGCGTGGTCAAAATCGACTCTGTCAGGCCCTCCCGTGAGACTGAAGGCTATATCAGCGGCGGATACGGCAGTCGCGAAACGGCACAGGTTGAGTTCGCCATCGGTGGCGCGCTGAGCGACACCGTCGCATCCCGGCTGTCGGTCAAATACACCGACCGGGGCGAGGAGTGGATCGATAATTCTGTAGACGGCGATTCGGTGGGAAGCTTCGACGAGTTTGCTTACCGCCTGCAGTTCCTGTTTGAGCCCAGCGACGCGCTGACGGCATTGGTCAAGGTGCATGGCTTTGACCAGGACGGCGACCATCCCCAGATTTTCTATGCCAACGCACTGGAGCAGGGCAAAGAAGGTTTACGCTCGGGCTTTGACGAGGAAAAGATCAGCCAGGACAGTCCGGCAGGATTCGAGCTTGAGCACATCGGCGGCAGCGCCAACATCGAATACGACTTTGGCAATGTCACCCTGACGTCGATTACCGGTTACGACACCCTGGACAGCTTTAGCCGCGCGGACATCGACGGCGGCCTGGTGACCTTCAACCCGGCCGAGTTTGCCGATCTGGGCAGAAATGCCTTCGGCGTGGTGGCTTCCGGCGACGGCCTGGACGACCATTACCAGTTCAGCCAGGAATTGCGCCTGTCAGGTGATACCGACACCATGTTCTACCAGGTGGGGCTGTTCTACTTCGACGAAGATATCACCATTCGCAGTACCGACTTCAACGCGTCGATTCCGCCTGACTTCACGGCACCGGCCCTGGACCGCACAACCTTTGTGGAGCAGGAGACCAGTTCCTGGGCGGTATTTGGACAGGTGGAATACAAGTTTACCGATGTGCTGTCGGTGACTGCAGGGCTGCGCTACACCGATGATGACAAGGACCTGGAAGTTATTCCCGGGCCCAATTCAACAGCGTTTCCAGCCACTATTTCGGAAGGCGATGACTATATCAGCTGGGACCTGGCGTTTAACTATGACCTGAACAGCGATATGAGCGTATACGGTCGAGTAGGGGAGGCATCCCGTGGCCCGGTTACCATCGGCCGTTTCGGGTTCACCAGCGCCGCTGATACGGAAACCCTGACCTCAATAGAGTTTGGTCTGAAGACTGTGCTGTTTGAGGGGCGTGCGCGTTGGAACGCCGCAATCTACTCTTACGAAATCGAAGACCAGCAGCTGACCGCTACCGGTGGCTTCGGCAACTTCAACACTCTGCTCAATGCCGACAACACCAAGGGCGCAGGCTTTGAAACCGATTTCGAGTGGTTGGTCGTTGAAAACTTCCGGGTCATGGCTAACCTCAGCTATAACGACACGGAAATCGATGACCGTGACCTGACCACTTCTGCTTGCACCTCCGAGCCGTTGTGTACCATGCTGGATCCGGTCGCCGTCCCGGATAACCCCTCGGACTTTGGCATGTTTGACACGGTGTTTGTCGATGGCAATCCCTTGCCGCGTTCACCGGAGTGGTTGTTTAACTTCGCCTTGTCATACACCGCACCGCTGTCATCTGGCGCCGTCGTCTATATCAACACCGACTGGAACTACCGGGACGAATCCAACATCTTCCTCTATGAGGCGGTTGAATATGTCGCCGAAGAGCGCTGGCTGGGTGGCGTGAGACTAGGCTACAAAAATGCCGCCGACAATATCGACGTGGCACTGGTCGGACGCAATATTACCGATGAGATCACCGTCGATGGCGGTATCGACTTCCTCAACCTGACTGCTTTCATCAACGAACCGGCGTTCTGGGGCCTCGAGGCCAAGTACAGCTTCTAACCCCGCACAGAGCCCGCGCCCTTGGGACAGCTAACCGGCCTCATCGGAGTCATCACGATTTTCGTGGTGGCTCTATCCCTGTCCAATAACCGCCGCGCGGTAAACTGGCGACTGGTCATCTGTGGGCTGAGCTTACAACTCATCCTGGCCATGTTTGTACTGCGGACACCCTGGGGGCAGGCACTGTTCCAGGTTTTGGGCTCAGGGGTCGAGCGACTACTGGGCTTCGCCAATGATGGGGCGGTGTTTGTCCTGGGACCACTGGCGGATTCAAGCGCAATGATGGAAGTATTCGGTCCAGCCGGCTCCTTCGTGTTCGCCTTTAAGTTGGTTCCCACGCTGATTTTTGTCGCCGCCTTGTCCGGCTTCGCCTATCACATCGGGTTAATGCAGAAGGTTGTTGGCTTCGTATCGGGACTGATCTACCAGATCATGGGCGCCAGCGGTTCAGAAGCCACTTCAAATACCTCCAGTGTATTCGTCGGTATGGTTGAGGCACAGATCCTGATCAAGCCGTACATGCCCACGGTGACCCAGTCGGAACTGATGGCCATAATGGCAGGGTCGATGGCCTGCATTTCAGGTGCCATCATGGCGGTGTATATCCAGATGGGGGTCTCTGCTGCCTACCTGATGGCGGCCAGTATCATGGCCATCCCCGGGGCACTGGTTATCGCCAAGATCATGTATCCCGAGACCGAAGATTCACCTACCCGAGGCAAGGTGAAACTCAATGTCGAAAAAACCTCCGTCAATGCGATAGATGCCATCGCTGCAGGCGCATCCGACGGCCTGAAGATCGGCGCCGTTGTGTGCGCTATGTTAATTGCGGCTATTGCGATTATTGCGCTGCTGGATTTTTTGCTGGGCAAGTTAGGGGTGGTATTAGTCGCCACATTCTTTGATTCTGCGAAAGACGCGGTGGTGATGCATATCGACCTGAATAACCTGACCCTGGGGGGTATTCTCGGAGGTATCTTCCACTACGCGGCCCTGCTAATGGGCGTACCTGCTCAGGACGCTACAGCGGTCGGAGGTTTGATGGGCACCAAACTAGTGATCAACGAATTTGTCGCTTACTCGCAAATGACCAGTTTGATGGAAAGTGCTCTGCTGGAGCAGAAATCCATTGTCATCGCGACCTTTGCACTCTGCGGCTTTGCCAACCTGGGGGCGGTGGCCATTATGATCGGCGGGCTCGGGGAGCTGGCACCTGATCGCAAGCATGATCTTGCCCGGCTTGGACTACGAGCAATGTTTTGCGGCACGCTGGCCTCTTACCTGTCTGCCTCGATTGCCGGCATGTTGTTCATTGACCCCAATACGACCAGCGAACCCTCCATTGCCTTGCCAGTGATTATCATGGCGCTTGGCGCTGGTATTATCCTGGCGTTTAACCTGGCTGCCAGGCACCCGGAGAAAGCCCCGGCCATACTGGTCGCGCTCTCCCGCCAGCAGTGAGTTCTTAGTCCTCTTCGAAGCCCGGTGGCATATGGATAGTCTCGCCGTTTACGGCCAGGCGCCTGATTAAGGCTTCTTCCTGCGGGTACTGCTGAACGAGTTCGTCGGCATTCGCCGCGATAAAATCCTGCCCACGAAACCCCGGCGCCGTGGTGCAGCCATACAAGGCGTAGCGCCCTCCGTCAGCAAGATATCCCGCCTGCCAGGTGTCAGCGGGTACGGTGAACTGCACACGCTGGCCCTGGGTAATATCGCGCCCCATGGTGACGCGCTCGGTGCTGCCGTCATGGTGCAACAGCACCAGCACAAAGGGGTCACCCGCGTAGGCGTGCCAGACTTCATCGCCGCGCAGCTTATGGAAACAGGACACGCTGTAGGGGATATCAGCGTAGAGCCCGATAATGGCAGTACCTGCCGGACCTCCATCTGCAGTTCTTGCGCGGGCGCGATAGGTACTTTTGTAGAGTGTGCCTTCGACCGGCAGTGTATCGAATTGGTAGTAGTCGATTAACGCTTTTACGTCAGGGTGGATGCGTGGGTCATCTAAATCGTGCACGTTCGGACTAATCGGTCAGCTGATGGCGCCCGCTTCCGCAGCGTCTGCCAGGCGTTTACGGGTGGCATTGTTAGCGCCAGGACCCGCATTAAAGGTTACATCCTGGCGCGCAACGACTCGACCCTCGCTGTCAACCGGCGCGAAAGCCTTTATCGGGCGCTGGCTCGCTTTCTCGACCAGCTGTACCGGCTCTGCACCTTCGCCGTAAATATATTCGTTGCCCCATTGTAATAAGGCGCCCAAGACCGTTTCCAGAGCGCGACCTTTCTCGCTCAGGTGGTAGACATAGCTGGTCCCTCGGTCGGCATACTTCACTTTTTCCAGAATGCCGTCTGCCACCAGGCTGTTCAGGCGGTCGGATAAGATATTGCGCGAAATACCGGTGTTGCGGCGGATTTCGCCAAAACGCACGGCACCGTAAAAAGCTTCCCGGATGATGAGCAACGTCCAGCGGTCGCCAATCACATTCAGTGCAGCGGCGATAGGGCAGGCGTGCGTATGTGTCACTTTCATGGGTTCTCCTCGACGGAATACTGCGTACTGTATCAATAGTTGCGGAACGATACCAAAGAGATTATAGTCTCGTTTCAAAACTATTAAAACGCATACATTGCTGCATCCGTATGCAAGCTCATCGAACCAACGCGCTCAGGAGATACCGATGGCCGCTCAAGTAGACTTCATTTTCGACTTCGCCAGCCCCAACGCTTACCTGTCTTACAAAGTGTTTCCACAAATACTGGAACGCACGGGAGCAACACTGAATATCATTCCCTGCCTCTTGGGCGGGATTTTCAAGGCTACAGGCAACCAGGCCCCGTTTGTCGCCTTCGGCGGTATCAAAAACAAGCTGGACTATGAAATGCTGGAAACCAGGCGTTTTATCGAAAAGTACGAAATCAGCGAATTCAAATTTAACGAACACTTCCCTATGAATACCTTGCTGATGATGAGAGGTGCGGTCGCGGCGCAGCAGCAGGGACAACTGCATAAGTACGTGGAAGCGGGGCTGGCGGCCATGTGGGAGAAATCAATGAAGATCGACGATCCGGAAGTGTACGTCGAGGCCATGAACGCTGCCGGACTGGACGGTCAGCAGTTACTCGAAGCCACCCAGGATGCCTCGGTCAAGGCCGAGCTGATGGCTAACACTGAGTCGGCCGTGGAGCGAGGTGCTTTTGGCGTGCCCAGTTTCTTCGTCGGTGACGAAATGTTTTTCGGTAAGGACAAGCTCTACCTGCTGGAAGAAGAGCTGATGAAGCACAAGTAGTTCTCTCACGCACTAGTGGCCTGCCCGCCGGTAATCAGCACCCGAGTTCCTGTTTAACGGCGACGAAGGCATCCAACGCAAAGTCGACATCGTCGTTGCTCAGGGCTGCAGACATCTGCGTCCGAATGCGTGCCTGCCCCCGCGGAACCACCGGGAAAGAGAAGGCCACCACGTATACCCCGCGTGCCAGCATGCGCTCGGCAAACTTCGCTGCCAGCGCGGCGTCGTAAAGCATCACCGGCACGATAGGGTGTGATCCGGGCAGCAAGTCGAAACCTGCAGACAACATACCTTCTCGAAATCTCTGCGTATTGCGAGACAGGGTCTCCCGAAGATTCCCCGAGCTACTTAACAGGTCGATTGCTTTGATGGCGCCAGCCACCACCGGCGGGGCGACTGTATTGGAGAACAGATAGGGCCGGGAGCGCTGGCGCAGCAGATCAACAATCTCCTGGCGAGCCGCAGTGTAGCCGCCACTGGCACCACCGAGGGCCTTACCCAGTGTGCCAGTAATAATGTCTACCCGGTCGATACAGCCGTGATGCTCATGGGTGCCCTTGCCGTTGGCGCCGACAAAGCCCGTGGCATGGCAGTCATCAAAATGGACCAGCGCGCCATAGCGGTCGGCCAGATCGCAGATTTCGTCCAGCCGGGCGATGTAGCCATCCATGGAAAACACACCATCGGTGGTAATCAGTTTGAAGCGTGCGCCGGCGGCATCCGCGGCCTTTAGCTGGGCCTCGAGATCACCCATATCACTGTTCCGGTAGCGATAGCGGGTGGCCCGGCACAGGCGCACACCGTCGATAATGCTGGCGTGGTTTAACTCGTCGGAAATCACTGCATCTTCGGGACCCAGCAGGGTCTCGAACAGCCCCCCATTGGCATCAAAGCACGAGGGATAGAGGATGGTATCTTCCGTCCCCAGGAACTCACTGAGCGCACGCTCCAGGTCTCTGTGCAGTTGCTGGGTACCGCAAATAAAGCGCACCGAGGCCATGCCGTAACCCCATTCCTGCAGGCCACGCGCTGCGGCGGCATTGACTTCCGGGTGTTGGGCCAGCCCCAGATAATTATTGGCACAGAGGTTGAGTAACTCACCTCCACCGGATACACCCACACGCGCTCCCTGGGGCGTGGTGATGAATCGCTCCCGCTTGGTCAGGCCATCAGCCTCGATCGCTGCCAACTGCTGTGTGAGATGCTCCTGAAATCCCTGGTACATATTCAGCTCTCCCAATCCAGAATGACCTTGCTCGCTTCACCGCGATTCATCACCTCAAAACCTTCTTGAAAGTCCCGGAAGTTGAGTCGGTGGGTGACCACCGGCGAAATGTCGAGACCCGACTCAATCATCACTGACATCTTGTACCAGGTTTCGTACATTTCGCGGCCGTAGATTCCTTTCAGCGACAGCATATTGAAGATCACGGTATTCCAATCAATGGCCGTATCCTCTGACGGAATGCCCAGAATAGCCACCTTACCCCCGTGACACATATTCTTCAGGAGGTCATTGAATGCCTGGGGGTTACCCGACATTTCCAGTCCGATATCAAAGCCTTCGCTCATCCCGAGTTCGCGCTGGACATCCGCAAGGTTTTCCCTGCTCACGTTGACCGTGCGCGTGGCACCGAGTGCGGCGGCTCGTTCCAGGCGCACATCGAGCACGTCGGTGATGACCACGTGGCGGGCGCCGGCGTGCTTACACACTGCTGCAGCCATCGCCCCAATCGGTCCGGCGCCGGTTATCAATACATCTTCACCCAGAAGATCATACTGCAGGGCGGTGTGTACAGCGTTGCCGAAAGGGTCAAACAGGGCTGCGACGTCCAGATCTATACCTTCGCTGTGCTCCCACACATTGGACATGGGGAGTGTCAGGTACTCAGCAAACGCCCCGGGTCGATCCACCCCGATGCCCGTGGTCTGCGCACACAAGTGCCTTCTTCCTGCCATGCAGTTGCGGCAGCGACCGCAGACCACGTGACCCTCGCCAGAGACAATCTGGCCGGGGCGAAAATCGATCACATTCGAGCCAACCTCGACTATCTCACCCACGAACTCATGGCCAACCACCATGGGCACAGGTATCGTTTGTTGCGCCCAACGATCCCAGTTATAGATATGCATATCAGTGCCGCAGATCGCGGTCCGTTTGACCTTAATCAGCACGTCATTGATGCCGGTTTCTGGTTGTGGCACTTCTTCAAGCCACAAGCCCTCGGCAGCCTTGCTTTTGACCAGCGCTTTCATGATTTCCGTCGCTATACAGGATAAATTCCGCTATATTAGATAGCTGGCGTCTCATATGCAAGAAATAGTTCCGATATCGAGGATAAATGATGAACAAAACCGCCGTTGAACCCTCCGTACAGATCCTCTGCGCCAGGATGACCGAGCTTCGGCAGCGCCACAGCTACACCCTGGAGCAATTGGCGGCGGCATCCGGAGTCAGCCGCTCCATGCTCAGCCAGATCGAGCGCGGGCAAGCTAACCCGACGCTGGCGGTCACACACCGCATTGCCCAGGCGTTTGGGATGACGGTAGGGGAATTGGTAGACGATCCATCGGCAAGCAGCACCGTGGAAATTGTCCATGGTGACGACCCCAACCACGTATTCAGGGCGGACGGTGGCTGCAGGATCAGGACACTCTCGCCGCTGCACATGGAAAAGAACGTTGAGTTCTACGAACTGGAGCTGGAGCCTGGCGCCACCCTGGACAGCGCGCCCCATTTCGATGGTACCCGCGAGTTGTTTACCGTTGCCAGTGGCGCAGCCACTTTGGTCGCCGGCGATACTCGCTGCCAGCTGAAAGCGGGGGATTCTGCGCACTATCGTGCGGATGTGGAGCACGCCATCTCAGCGCAGGGCGATAACAACATGGTGGGTTACATCGTCGTTACCTACAAATGATCGACCTCGCGACGAGTTGGAGCCGGCCGTTAGTCGGATAATCTGTGAACCTTGTCACACAAAACCGGCTACAAGTACACCGGCATCGGCGCAACAGCTATTCTTGGGAGGGGACGTTAACGAGATAACAAGATGGCGGGATTGAATCGCAGGCAAGTGCTGCAGCGCGGGGCAGCGCTGGGCGCCACGACGATGCTGGGGCCAGTTGCGGGCAGCAGTGCGGTGGGCATCGACTACGATGTGATTATTATCGGCGCGGGCATCAGTGGCCTCTCGGCGGCTCGTATGATGCGCGAAGTCGGCCCCGGACTTAAGGTGCTGGTACTGGATGCCCGCGATCGGGTGGGCGGTCGTATCTTTACCTCTTCTGAAGATGTTTCACCCCATGGCGTGGAATTAGGCGCGCAATTCATTCACGGTAGCAAGGCCGCCACCTTTGAACTGGTTAAAGAATATGGCCTGCAAACACGTTCGATAAACCACTTTGGAGCGCCAGATTACCTCTATTTTGGCGACGGTCAGCCAGCCGCACCGCTGGATACCGCCACGCGTGAGGCTTCGCTGCAGGCGCTGCAACAAGGTTATGCTGCGTACCAGGGCGAGGACATCTCTCTGGCGGAGTTCACCGAAAAACTTGGCCTGGAAGGCCCCGACCCCGACACCATTGCCTCTGAAGCGAATGGGTGGACTGCGGAACCCGACCGCCTCAGCCTGCATGCTGCGGTCGAACACGAAGCCCAATGGGACGAATACCACGATGAGGACTTTATCGTGTTCGGTGGCTACAGTCGCCTGGTTGAAAAAATGGCGGAGGACCTCTCGGGAAAAATCCGCCTGGAGAGCGTCGTTACAGAAGTATTGTGGGGAGAAAACCTCGTCGGCGTGGTCTATAAGGACCGCGGTATTGAAAGTGCCGTTACCGGCCGCCGGGCAATCATTACCGTCCCCATCGGGGTGCTGCAAAGTGGAGACCTGAAGTTCAGGCCGCCTTTGCCGAAAGCCAATCAACAGGCATTGAACCTGATGGAAATGGGCCAGGTCGTCGTGGTACCCATGTTGTTTGACCGGCCAATCTGGCAAGACGTTATTCCCTCACCCGGCGGCCTGCGCCGTCTCGATGGCAGGGTGAACTTTTTCGTACCCCACAATATCCGTAACGAGGGCAATGCAATCCGGGGCTGGTTTACGGGCAGCGCCGCCCAGCAACTGAGCAAACTGGGGCCAGAAGCAGGCATTAGACAGGTAATGCAGTGGCTGAAAGAGGCCAGCGGTATTTCCAATATTGAGGAGCACCTGAGCTGGCACGCCTTCAAGGACTGGCAAACCGACCCTTACAGTTACGGTTCCTACTCTATAACCCGTCCCGGCGGCGATGGACAACGGACCGCGTTCGCCAAACCCATCGCGAATACCGTGTTCTTTGCCGGGGAGGCGACGCAACCGGCACCGCACTATCAGTCTGTGCACGGTGCGTATCTGAGCGGCCTGCGCGTGGTGGAAGAGGTGGCCGCATCTCTCGACCTCACTGTAGGGGAAGACGAAGCTACAATTGAACTGTTGTAATCCCTCTTAATCAAACGCGATCGGGCCAGGAGGCCACGTCGTGGTGAGCACCAGGTTCTACCGGTCAGCCCCAGGAAGGAACTCCCCCACAGGGGAGCGTATATAAACACCAGCCTGTGCAATATCCGCATTGGCTACCAATCACCGCTTTACTATGCATTGATCATTGCAATTGTAGGCCGGCCCCCAGTTGGATAGACTCCGGGGGTTTGTAATGCCGCTGCCGGGGAGCGCAATGTCAAAACTAACGCATCTGGATGACACGGGTGCTGCCCATATGGTCGATGTTGGCGACAAGGCGGCCTCGACGCGCACAGCGACGGCCAGGGCGCGCATCAATATGCTTCCCGAAACATTGCAGCTGATTGCGCAGGGCGGATCAAAGAAAGGCGACGTACTGGCGGTGGCCCGTATTGCGGGCATCCAGGCGGCCAAAAAATGTGCCGACCTGATACCCCTGTGCCACCCGTTGATGCTGGAAGCGATTGACGTACAGTTCGAGCAGCTTCACGATCAAAACGCCATCGAAATTAATGCCACCTGCCGCGTGGCGGGTAAAACCGGGGTTGAAATGGAAGCGCTGACTGCGGCATCTGTCGCCGCCCTGACAATTTATGATATGTGCAAGGCAGTGGATCGGGGCATGGAGATTACCGACGTTGGCCTGTTGCACAAGGCCGGAGGCAAGAGCGGAGCCTGGCAACGCCCAGATCAGGAGGCGGGCAATGCTTAAAGTACTGTTCTTTGCACGCATTCGTGAATCCCTGGACTGTGCGGAAGTGAACGTCGAATGGCAACACAGCGTGTCGAGTGTAGGTGCCTTGCGTGCCACCCTGGCGGAGCGGGGCAACCGTTGGCAGGAAGTCCTGAGCGAGGAAAATCTGATCTGCGCAGTTAATCAGTCTGTGGTTAACGAGCTTCATGCCCTGAACGATGGTGATGAAGTGGCCTTTTATCCACCGGTGACAGGTGGTTAGTGCGATGCTGGACGTGCGCGTGCAGACCGAAGACTTCGATCCGGGTGAGCTGCAGGCATCCCTACTTGCGGGACAGCAGGAAGAAGGGGCGGTCGCCACCTTCACCGGCTACGTTCGACAGACCAATGACGAGCGCGCGGTTGAGGGGATGTACCTCGAGCACTATCCCGGCATGACAGAGAAAACGATTGCCGCAACGCTCAAAGAAGCTGCCGGCCGTTGGGCGGTGGGTGCAGCGCTGGTAGTCCACCGTGTCGGACACCTGGCCCCTGGTGATCATATAGTCTGGGTGGGCGTCAGCTCGGCCCATCGCGGAGACGCCTTCGCGGCCTGCGAATTTATTATGGACTTTTTAAAGATGCGGGCCCCTTTCTGGAAGAAAGAGACAGGCGCGCAGGGTGAGCACTGGGTAGGTGCTCGCGAATCAGACAAGCAACGGGCAGAACGCTGGTAGATCGATAATCTGAACAGGAATAATAATGAGCCTTGATAGCAGAGAGTTCCGCAATGCGCTGGGACAGTTTTCCACCGGTGTATGCCTTATCACCCTGCAAAACAGCAGTAACACCCCGATGGCACTGACCGCTAATTCCTTTGCCTCGGTGTCGCTCGATCCACCGTTGGTGCTTTGGAGCCTGCAAAATAACTCTGATGTTTTCGACGCCTACGCCGCACCTGAATACTTCGCCATCAATGTGTTATCACAACAACAACAGCCTCTGTCTGACCATTATGCCCGCAAGGGTCAACACCAACTGCTGCCCGAACATTTTAGCGACGGCAGCCACGGCGCCCCCCTGATTAAACACGCGCTGGCCAGATTTGAGTGTGCGCTGGAAGCGACCCACGAGGGGGGAGATCACACCATTATCGTGGGCAGGGTCCTGGAGATGTCGTTACCGGAGCAGGGTGAACCCCTGGTGTTTTACGCTGGCGGCTATCGGGCGCTCGCCTAGCTGCTCTGCCCAACGCCAGCCGCGCCCCGGCACACTAGTCGCCTGCCAGTAAAATAGCCTCTATACTCACCGGTTTGTTCAATACGAAGACATACCAGCAATGAAGTTTTGCACCAGCTGCGGTGGCTCGATAATTCTCAAGATTCCGGTGGACGACGACCGGGAGCGCTATGTCTGTAGCAGCTGTGAACTGGTTCATTACATAAACCCCCGCATCATTGTCGGCTGCCTCCCCGTCTACGAAGACAAGGTGCTGATGTGCAAGCGGGCCATTGAGCCGCGTAAGAATTACTGGACCTTACCCGCCGGATTCATGGAAAACGGTGAAACTACGGTTGATGGCGCTGCCCGAGAAACCTGGGAAGAAGCACGCGCGCGAGTAACCGATATGGAGCTCTACCGTATCTTTGACATTCCCTATATCAGCCAGGTCTATATGTTTTATCGCTGCAACCTGGTTGACGGGGAATTCGGCGTCGGACCCGAGAGCCTGGAGTCAGCACTGTACACCGAAGACGAGATACCCTGGGATGAGATCGCGTTTCCGGTTGTCTACAAAGCATTAAAGGAGTACTTCTCGGACCGCGGTACACAACAATTCCCAGTACGCGTTTCCGCGTTGGAGCGCAAATTTCGTGGTTAGTCCAGGCGTGTACATCGCACGTATTACTCAGAGTTGCGTTCAATATTATCAGGAGATTCGAAATGTCATTCCCTAAAGTTGGCAATATGGCACCGGCCTTCACCTTGTTGGACCAGGACGGCAACAAGGTGTCACTCAAGGATTTTCGCGGCAAAAGCAATGTCGCCCTGTATTTCTATCCCAAGGCGATGACGCCTGGATGCACGGTGCAGGCCTGTGGCATCAGGGATAGCAAGAAAGCGCTCGCCAAATTGGATACCGTAGTGCTGGGTGTCAGCCCGGACCCCGTGGGTCGACTGGGCAAATTTATCGAAAAGCAGGATCTGAACTTTACACTGTTATCCGATGAGGATCATGCGATCACCGAAAAGTATGGCTGCTGGGGCCTGAAGAAATTCATGGGGCGCGAATTTATGGGCGTGCTGCGCACCACCTTCATCATTGGCAAGGACGGACGCTTGAAACACGTTATGGATAAGGTCAAAACCAAATCGCATCACGATGACGTTATGGACCTCATCAAGGAACTGGGACTCTAGCGGGCGTGCCAAAATACCTGTTTGAAAACCCTCCCGCCCACGGTACCACCACGGAAATTGTGCCGGGTGTGCGTTGGCTGCAAATGCCGTTACCCATGTCACTCGACCACATCAATCTCTACCTGATCGAAGATAGCGACGGATGGTGGATTGTAGATACCGGCATGGACGTAGGGGATACGCGCAAGCACTGGGAATCAATATTTGATGGCCAGCTGGAGGGCAAACCCATCAAGGCCGTGGTCTCCACGCACTACCATCCAGATCACGTCGGCATGGCGGGCTGGCTGTGTGAGCGCTGGCGCGTGCCGTTTTACATGACGCAGGCTGAGTATCTCAGCGGCCTGTCGTTCAGCCGCATGACCAACACTCACTTCAGCTGGTCGAACGAACAGCATATGCAACGCGCTGGCTACACCGGGGAACAAATCGAAGAAAGTCGCAAAGGGTTTGGTGGCTTTGGATCCATCATATCGCCCATGCCGATGTCGTTCCGTCGCCTGAGGGACGGAGACAGCAAGTCAATCAATGGCCATGGTTGGCGGGTCATTGTCGGCAGGGGCCATTCACCAGAGCACGCCTGCCTGTACAGCGAGTCCCTGAACATTCTTATCTCCGGAGACCAGGTGATACCGCGTATTACCTCGAACATCAGCGTTATGGGATCTGAGCCTGAGGCCAATCCACTGCGCGACTGGTTGCAATCCCTGGAGCACCTGTTGGCCACGGTGCCAGCAGACGCCACGGTGCTACCGGCGCACAATGCACCCTTTACCGGTCTGCACCGGCGCTTGCGCTACCTGATCGAACACCACGAGGATCACCTGCTCGCCCTGGAAGAGGCCTGCGTGGAGAAAAGTCTCACAGCGATCGAACTGTTGCCGGTATTGTTCAACCGGGAGCTGTCACGGTTTGAGCTCGGTCTGGCAGTGGGGGAGTGTATCGCGCACCTGAATTACCTCGTTTACCGCGGCCAGATGACTCGCACCGAAGACGAGGCCGGCCGTTACCGCTATCGATCTACGGACGAAACCCTGGGGCTGCGCCTGCGCCAGCAGCGCCTGGACCGGCAGCGAGAGGCACCCATACAGGTATAACTATTATTAAGTATTAATCCTAAATAATTGATATTAAAGTATTTTAATTGCGAGACTTAATGTAGAGGTTTAACTCATTCTCTACCTTTTGCCAGATTACGAGGCTGACCTGACATGATTGAACTGTATACCGCTCCCACGCCCAATGGGTACAAAGCCTCCATTGCCCTGGAAGAAATGGAAATCCCTTACGAGGTGCATACCATCAACCTCATGGAGGGAGACCAAAAACAACCGGATTTCCTGAAAATCTGCCCCAACGGCAGAATCCCTGCCATTGTCGATAAAGAGGCGGGCGACTTCCCGATCTTCGAATCAGGGGCCATCATGATTTACCTCGCGGAAAAATGCGGCAAGTTTCTCCCCACCGATACGCTGGGCCGTTCGCGGGTGATTCAATGGCTGATGTTCCAGATGGGTGGAATCGGACCCATCATGGGTCAGGCCAACGTGTTCTACCGCTATTTCCCGGAGAAGATTCCCGCTGCCATCGATCGCTACCAAAACGAAGGGCGCCGGCTGTATGAGGTTTTGGACAAGCAGTTAGCTGACAATGAATTCCTGGCCGGCGATTACAGTATTGCCGATATGGCGAACTGGGCCTGGGTGCGAACACACCGCTGGTCAGGCATCTCCATCGAGGGCCTGGACAACCTGTATCGCTGGATGGGCGCGATCATGGAACGGCCGGGTGCCATGAGAGGTGTCAAGGTGCCGGTCGACATTGCCGAGTTAATGGACGCGAAGCGCGAGGAAGACGCCGACGCCTTCGCTAAGAATGCCCGTAGCATGGTCGTTGGGGCAAAGTCCGAGAGCGAATAAATCGATGCGAGGCTTCTTAATCTGCTCTCGCATAATCCTGCTTTCGCTGTCGGGGACGCTTGCGCTCGAGACCTATGCGCAGGATCTCGAACCCAGGAGTTACACCAATATCCCTGTGGGACAGACCTTTCTCGTTGTCGGTGGTAGTCGCTCAGAAGGCGACGTTGCCCCCACACCCAACTCCGTCATACAAGATCTGGAACTGCGTATCGACGCGGGCTTTGCCGCCATTGCCCACTCGTTTGCGTTAGCGGGAAAAACAGCAAAAATAGACCTCGCTGCTTCACGCGTCTGCTACGAAGGCTCGGCAATTTTTCGCGGTGAATTTGTCGAGGGGCGGCGCTGCGAGTACGCCGACCCCAGGATGCGTTTGAGTTGGAATTTCTACGGTTCGCCCGCCCTGGGTATCGAGGAATTTGCGCAATGGGAGCCGGGACTGGTGGTTGGCACCAGTGTCCAGGTCAGCATCCCCGCCGGCAGCTATGACTCGTCCCAGTTGATTAATGCAGGTTCCAATCGCTGGATGGTAAGGCCTGGTATTGGCATGTCCTACAAACGGGGTCGCTGGCACTATGACCTGATGGCGTCCGCCAGAATCTACGAAGACAATGACGACTTTTTTAATGGCATCAGGGTAGAACAGGATCCGACCTATTCGGTGCAATTCCACCTGGTTTACTCACTGAACCGTGGCAGGTGGCTATCACTCAATGGCAACTTCTACCGAGGTGGTGAAACTGCCAAGGATGGTGTTCCCAGTGACGACGCAACAGAAGACTCGCGCTGGGGCCTGACCTTTTCCACCCCGCTGAGCAGAAAGCTGTCACTCAAGGTCAACGCCAGTACCGGCCTTATCACGCGCGTGGGCAGTGACTTTGACACCTATGGTGTCGCTCTGCAGTATCGTTTTTAGGCACTTTTCAATAGCCGCAACCCGCAACGGGACGAATTCAAATAGTGCTAACAGACCTTTACCCAGCTGGGATACACTGCGGCGCATTTTCACGAGAGATCAATCTATGGCCAGGGTCATTAGCGTCAATACCAATGGAATTCGTGCGGCGGCGCGTAAAGGCTTTTTTGACTGGCTCCCCGGCCAGAACGCCGATGTCGTATGCATTCAGGAAACCAAGGCCCAGGTTGACCAGCTCCAGGACCCGGTATTCACCCCCGACGGTTATCACTGCTATTACAATGACGCGGTAAAAAAAGGTTACAGCGGCACCGCCATTTACAGCCGCGTCAAACCCACCAAGGTAACCACGCGCCTGGGTTGGGATCCGCTTGATTCAGAGGGCCGCTATGTTCAGGCCGATTACAAGGGCCTGAGCGTAATCTCGTTGTACATGCCTTCAGGCTCCAGCAGCGAACAGGCACTGGCCAAGAAGCTGGCCTTCATGGAAGTTTTTTACGAACACCTCAAGACATTACGGCGCAAGCGCAGGGAATTTATTATCTGCGCGGACTGGAACATCTGCCACAAGGAGATTGACCTGAAGAACTGGCGCGCCAACCAGAAAAATTCCGGCTTTCTGCCCGAGGAACGTGCATGGCTGGACAATGTGTATACCGAACTGGGTTATGTGGACTCGTTTCGCCTGGTCAACCAGGAGGCAGACCAGTACACCTGGTGGTCCAATCGGGGACAAGCCTGGGCCAAGAACGTGGGATGGCGCCTCGATTACCAGGTCATTACACCGCGCCTTGCCGAGACCGTTTGCGCAGCCGACATTTACAAAGACGAGCGCTTCTCTGACCACGCGCCCCAGATCATGGACTACAGGCTGAACATTGAAACCTGAGAGCCTGCCGCTCGATTGCGGCACCCGGGTAAACCCTGTACATTAGCCCGCGATTTCATGCTCACCAGAGCGCAACATGCACAGGATTTACCTATGAGCCTTTTCATCGCCAACGCCCACGCACAAGCAGCTGCTCCCGCCTCCCAGGGCGGCGAGATGTTCCAGATTTTCTTCCTCGTGGGTCTGTTCGTACTCTTTTACTTCATCGCTATCAGACCACAGCGCAAACGCCAGAAGGAACACGGTGACATGGTGGCTGCCCTGAGCAAGGGCGACGAGGTGGTGACCAGTTCCGGGATTCTGGGGAAGATCACCAGTCTGGATGACAACTACATGGTGCTGAATGTCGCCGAGAAGGTAGAGCTTAAATTCCAGCGTGTCCACGTTCACGCGGTACTGCCCAAAGGAACCCTTAAATCCATCGGCTGAGTATGCCTCTCCCTTATCCGCGCAGGATTTCGCTGGCGCAAACGCCAACACCGCTCCAGTTTATGTCCCGGGCCTCCAAGGCCTGGGGGCAAGGACACCGGCTGTGGATCAAGCGCGACGACCTGACCGGCTGCACGCTCAGTGGCAACAAGGTCAGGAAGCTTGAGTTTATTGCCGCTCATGCCATCGACAATGGCTACGACACGTTAATCACTTGCGGCGGACTACAGAGCAATCACTGCCGTGCTACCGCCTTCGTGGGCGCACAACTTGGCCTACACGTGCATCTGTTGCTACGCGGCGAGTCTCCTGACACGTCCGCGGGCAACTACCTGCTCGATGAATTGGCCGGCGCTCAAATCACGTGCCTGCCACCCCGACAATACTTCAAAGAGATAGATGCCCAGTTCGAGTATTGGTGCAACCACTATGAAGAGCAGGGGCGAAAGGCGCTCGCCATACCCACAGGTGGTAGCGACGGTATTGGCGCCTGGGGTTACATCGCTGCCTGTGAAGAGTTGCGCAACGATTTTTCCGATTCGGGTATAGAGCAGGCACACCTGGTTACTGCCAGTGGCTCTGGTGGCACCCAAGCTGGGTTGACTCTGGGCGCGGCCCTTCACGGATTGCCTGCCACAGTCTGGGGCGTGAATGTCTGCGACGATGAACGTTACTTCATGGAGAAAATCGCAGATGATGCCGCTGACTGGCATCGTCGCTATCCCGGGACCTCGCTTCCAGACATACAGCCACGTGTGTTGGATGGCTATGTCGGGCGCGGTTACGGCATTGCCGAACCCGCCGTATTCGAGTTGATAAAGTCACTGGCCTCCATGGAAGGCATCGTGCTCGACCCGGTCTATACCGGCAAGGCATTCGCCGGGATGCTCGCAGAGATCGAGCGCGGTACTTTTAGCGGTTGTCGCGATATTGTGTTCGTACATACCGGCGGAATATTTGGCCTTTTTCCGCAGGCCGATGGGTTTACCTGATAACATCGATTCGGGCAGGCGCTCCGCAATAACAACAAACGGGGGATGACAACGTGACCGAGCTTATTACCACCATCAATGGTATTGCCTGGGGACCAGTGATGCTGGTCTTGTTACTGGGCACCGGTTTATTCCTGAGTATTGGCCTGGGCTTCCTCACGATACGCAAAATACCGACCGCCTTTGCTCTGCTACTGGGTGGGCGCAAGGGGGAGGGCAAAGGCGACATTTCACCGTTCAGTGCGCTGATGACCTCGCTGTCTGCCACCATCGGCACTGGAAACATTGCTGGTGTCGCCACGGCCATTGCCCTTGGAGGGCCGGGCGCCCTGTTCTGGATGTGGATTACTGCCCTGGTCGGTATGGCCACAAAGTATGCCGAGGCTGTTTGCGCAGTCCGTTTCAGGGAGCAGGATGCCGAGGGTAACTATAGCGGCGGTCCCATGTATTACATCCGCAATGGCTTGCACAAACGCTGGCACTGGCTGGGGTATGCCTTTGCGTTGTTCGGTGGCCTGGCAGGATTTGGCATTGCCAATACCGTGCAATCCAACTCGGTGTCACAGGTGATGAACGATTCCTTTAACGTGGCACCACTGGCGACAGGATTAGTGCTCATGGTTCTGGTTGGTGCGGTCGTACTCGGGGGCATCAAGCGCATAGCCAACGTCGCCAGCTGGCTGGTACCGATTATGGCGGTCGCTTATATCGCCATGAGTCTGGTGGTCATCCTGTTGAATATCAGCGCTGTTCCGGCGGCTATTGTCACTATCGTTGATTCAGCACTTACCGGTTCTGCCGCTGCGGGCGGATTTGCCGGCGCGACCGTTTGGGCGGCGCTGCGTTTTGGTGTGGCCCGCGGGATATTTTCCAACGAAGCCGGCCTGGGCAGTGCACCCATCGCTCACGCGGCCGCGAAGACCGATCAGCCCGTCCAGCAAGGCATGATTGCGATGCTCGGGACTTTCATCGATACATTGATCGTGTGCACCATGACTGGCCTGGTGATTGTCATCATGGATGTGCTGCCAAGCGGTATCAGTGGCGCCAGTCTCACCTCCATGGCCTTTGAGCAAGCGTTACCTGGCGGCCAGTATATTGTCACCCTGGGGCTCTGCCTGTTTGCGTTTACGACCATGATCGGCTGGTCATTCTATGGGGAGCGTTGCTGGGTGTTTTTGTTCGGCACACGCAGCATATTGCCGTTCCGCCTGGCCTGGGTTGTCGCGATCCCGCTGGGCACCGTGGTGCAACTCGATATGGTTTGGCTGGTAGCCGATACCCTCAACGCATTTATGGCTCTTCCAAATTTGATAGCGCTGCTGCTGCTGGGTCCACTGGTATTCAAGATCAGCCGGGAATATTTCAGCGGCTCTTGAGCCTGCGAACCCCGGGTGTGCTGATCGCTACCACTTAAGCGCTACTGGCGTTATCCTGCAGGTATGCCAAACGCATTGGACAGCAAGCTCGTCATCGCCATTTCCTCCCGGGCGTTGTTTGACCTGGGCGACAGCCATGCCGTTTACATGAGTGAGGGCCTGCAAGCCTATTCCGACTACCAGATCGCGCATGAAGACGAACCACTGGCGCAGGGGGAGGCCTTCCCCCTGGTTAACAAACTGTTGCACCTGAATGAAACGCTGGACGGCAAGACTGAAGTCGAGGTGGTCCTGCTGTCGCGCAACAGCGCGGATACAGGGCTGCGGGTATTCAATTCCATCCAGCATTACGGATTAAAAATTACCCGAGCTGCTTTTTGCGGTGGTGAAAGCCCGTGGCGGTATATCAACGCCTTTGGCTGCCACCTGTTTCTCTCCAACGAGGCGGAAGACGTACGCTATGCCCTCGATTGCGGGGTGGCAGCTGCAACCCTGGTATCAAACAAAGGGGCTGGTGCGGACACCGGTGAGTTACGCTTTGCCTTCGACGGAGACGCCGTGTTGTTTTCCGATGAGGCCGAGCGTGTCTATAAATCCGAGGGCCTGGAAGCATTCACCGCCAGCGAGCAGGCAGCAGCACATAAGCCGCTAAGCGGTGGCCCATTTAAATCCTTTCTGGCCGCGTTGCACCGGTTACAACAATCCTTTCCCGCTTCCGAGGCGCCAATCAGGACCGCGCTGGTGACAGCCCGTTCTGCACCTTCCCATGAGCGTGTGATCCGCACACTGCGCGCCTGGAACATTCGTATTGACGAGTCCATTTTCCTCGGCGGATTGGACAAAACGGAGTTCCTTCGAGCTTACCAGGCCGATGTATTTTTCGATGATCAACAATCCCACTGCGAGTCTGCAAGCCCCCATATAGCCACCGGCCACGTACCCCACGGAGTGGCCAATATCGCCGACACATAGCAAGTTCTGTTATTCCATTTTTAATTGGCAATTTCGCCGGTTATGGCTATTCTTTATAAGAAGGTGGCAGTCATTGGACGACTGTCCACCCGCGTTCTTACGGGGGTAAGGAATGAAATTGCAGCAGTTGCGCTATATATGGGAGGTTGCCCATCACGACCTCAATGTATCTGCCACCGCGCAAAGCCTCTATACCTCCCAGCCCGGTATCAGTAAACAAATTCGCCTGCTCGAAGACGAGTTGGGCGTCGAAGTATTCGCTCGCAGCGGCAAACACCTCACCCATGTAACACCCGCAGGGCAGGCTATCCTCGAGGCGGCGGGCGAGGTATTGCGCAAGGTCGACAGCATCAAACAGGTCGCGCAGGAATACTCCAACGAAAAAAAGGGTGCGCTGTCGATTGCCACCACGCACACCCAGGCGCGTTATGCGCTACCGTCAGTCATCAAGTCCTTTATCGAGCGCTACCCCGATGTCTCTTTGCACATGCATCAGGGTACGCCCATGCAGATTTCGGAAATGGCAGCCGACGGCACTGTCGATTTCGCCATTGCCACCGAGGCACTGGAGCTATTCAGCGACTTGATCATGATGCCGTGTTACCGTTGGAATCGGTGCATTCTCGTGCCCCGCGATCATCCGCTGACCCAGGTGTCCAGGCTGACCCTGGAAGACGTGGCCGCCCATCCTATAGTGACCTACGTGTTTGGCTTCACCGGGCGATCAAAGCTCGACGAGGCATTTGTGGAAAAGGGTCTGATTCCCAAGGTGGTGTTTACCGCTGCCGATGCCGACGTGATCAAAACCTATGTGCGCCTGGGATTGGGGATTGGCATCGTCGCCGCCATGGCACACGATGAGCAGATGGACTCGGACCTGGTCACGCTGGATGCGAGCCATTTGTTTGCCAGCAGTATCACTCGCATTGGCTGCCGCCGTGGAACCTTTCTGCGCGGCTACATGTATGACTTTATTGAAGACTTCGCCCCGCACCTGACCCGCGACGTGGTCCAGGAGGCTTTTGCGCAGCACACCAAAGCCGAACTCGACGAGCTTTTTTCCCATCTGACCCTGCCAGTCTATTAGACGCTTGAACCACACCGCGCAAGCCGTTATTGTGCCCCCCGGCTGGGGCGCCTCGGAACAATAAGAGATGCCCTGATTAATCCCTGCTGAGGAGTACTTATCGTGGAACTGGCCTGTCTGGACCTGGAAGGCGTTTTGATCCCTGAAATCTGGATTGCATTTGCCGAGCGCACCGGCATCGATGAACTGCGGGCGACTACCCGGGATGTTCCCGACTACGATGTTTTGATGAAACAGCGCCTGGGGTTACTCGACCAACACGGCCTGAAAATTGAGGATATTCAGGAGGTAATTGCGGGTCTTGAGCCCTTGCCCGGTGCGGCAGACTTCCTGCTTTGGCTGCGAGAACGCTTCCAGGTCATCATCCTTTCAGACACGTTTTATGAGTTTTCCGCGCCGCTGATGCGCCAACTGGGCTGGCCAACGCTGTTCTGCCATCGCCTGGTGACCGACGATGAGGGCAGGGTGGTCGACTACAAGCTGCGTCAACAGGATCCCAAGCGTGCGTCGGTGAAAGCACTGCACAGCCTGAACTATCGAGTCATCGCGGCAGGTGACTCCTACAACGACACCACTATGCTCTCCGAGGCGGAAGTCGGGATTCTCTTTCACGCACCCCAGAACGTGATTGATGAGTTCCCACAGTTTCGCGCGGTGCACAATTTTGAGGATCTGCGGGCTGCCTTTGTCGATGCCAGTAACCGCGATTTGAGCCTCTAGCCTGGGGCACCTTTCGGGCCCATTGTCTCAAGGATCGCGAGTAACTTACCGACTTTGTCGTAAGTCTCCTGGTACTCCTGTTGCCACTGTGAATCGGCGACAATGCCGCCCCCACCCCAGCAGTACATTTGGCCCTCATTGGCAACGAGGGTACGTATGGCGATGTTACTGTCCATGCGACCGTCAGCACTCATGTAGAACACGGACCCACAATAAGCTTGTCGAGTATTTGGCTCCAGTTCGTCGATGATTTCCATGGCGCGCTTCTTTGGCGCACCGGTGATAGAACCTCCTGGAAAACTGTCGCGCAGTAATTCCATTGCGCTGCGCCCGTTGCGTAGTTCCCCGCTGATGGTGCTGACCATATGGTGCACGGTGGGATAACTCTTGATCTCGAATAACCTCTCCACCTGGATGCTGCCAGGCACGCAGCTGCGACCCAGGTCGTTACGCAACAAGTCGACAATCATCAGGTTTTCAGCCCGGTCCTTGGGAGATGCTCGCAGGGCGATCTCGGCCTGTTTGTCGAGTGTGGCGTCACCGTGTCTCGGGCGCGTGCCCTTAATAGGACTGGTCTCAACACGGTGACGGTGCAGTGACAGGAAACGCTCAGGAGAGACGCTCAGCAGCGCGGCGTTCTCTCCCAGGTTGAGGTAAGCCGAGAAGGGTGCCGCTGTCGCCGAGCGCAATGCCCGATAGGCCACCCAGCTGTCACCCGCGTAGGTCGCCATGAAGCGTTGAGCGAGATTGACCTGGTAGCAATCCCCGGCCTGAATGTAACGTTGAATGGTTGCAAATGCCTGTTGGTATTCCGTCTCTGACAGGTTCGACTGAAATGAGTTGGTCAGGCTGAAATCTTCCGTCGGCGCAGGCACGTCGCTGTGTAGTCGCGCCAACAGATCCCGACGGTAAGCAGCCGTGATTGTCGGCAGAGTGACGAGCACCGTCCTGCGCAGCAGGTGGTCCTGTACCACGCTCCAGCCGTAAGCCGCCACCTGCGCTACTGGAATGGCTTGTTTGTCTGTAGCGGTATTGGCGATACGGTGCAGCGGCTTACCCGACTCGTATCCCAGGTAACCCAACAGTCCACCGCAGAATGGCAGGTCGTGGGCGACGGGTGGGGTGTCTCGAAAGAATTCACTGTGCCAGTTGGCCAGAGCATCAAACCAGGCAAGCGTTTCAGATTCACTCGCATGCGGGTCGAGTTCAGGTAAACCAACCTTCAGCGGATCGGCCGTGATGATATCGTAGCGGCCTTCGTTGGAGTGGGGGAAGCTGCTATCGAGCAAACAGGACTGCGGCAAATCGCGCAAGCGCACAAACAGCTCACAGACATCGCGGTGGTAGGGTACCTCCTCGAGGAGCAGCTTATCTTTCATTGCCTTCGTCCAACACCGCCGCCCCCTGATTCAGTGTACGGTACTGGCGCGGTGAAACCCCCATCCATTTGCGAAAGGCCCGGGTAAAAGAGCGAGATTCCGCATACCCCAGAACTTCCGATACCCGATCAACCGAGGAATCGGTTTCCATCAGCAATTCTATCGCCTTCTCCCTGCGTATATTGTCTTTGATACGCTGGTAACTGGTGCCTTCGTTCTGCAAGTGACGGTAGAGCGTTAACACCCCTAGCTGCAACTGGGCTGCCAGTTCTTCCGCGCTGAGAAACTCAAGCTTACCGCCTTTTTCGCGAACAATGCCGCGTTCCACCTGGGCCTCCAGACTGCTGTCTTCACCGGGAATAGTCATGATCTCAATCGGGTAGGTGTGCAGAAAGGTCGCAATTTCCTTGCTGTTTCTGCGCAGCGGTTTGCGCAGGTAATTGCTGTCAAACAACAGACGATTACTCCCCTGGTTAAAACGTATCCGGCCGGGAAACATGATTTTCAGTTCGTCTTCATGACGCGGCGCCGGGTGCGCAAAATGAGTCTCCTTGAGACGAATGGCTTCACCGATGTACCAACTCGGGAAGCGGTGCCAGATAACCATCAGGAACTCTGACAGGAAGTGCTCGAGGTCGAGTGCAGGATGGTTGAGGGTAATGGATAACTCGGCAGTATCTTCGACGACCGTCAGTTGCATGGCCACCTCGTCACCCAGCAGGTTATAGAAACTGGTGCTCTGATTCAGCAAGTCCCCAAGACTCTGGGCGTTGGCAACCAGGTCACACAGGGTAGCAAAAATGCCGTACTTACAGGGCCGCCCGGTAAAGCCCATGAACTCATCGTTCAATTCCTGTTGTATCAACCTGAACAAGCGGCCCACCTGGTGGGTGTGCACGCGGCCCCCGCGGTGAGTGCGTTCGGCATTTAGATTAATGCCCGCACGGGTCAGCAGGGCGTCCGTATCCACATCGTGCTGCTTACAGCCCAACAATGAGGCCTTTACATGGTGGCGTGAAATCGTGGCCATCGGGTAAATATAGGTGAGGTTTTAGCTAAATTGTTAGGAATATATCACAATAATTGAAGTAATTGGTGAGTTTTTATGAAAACACAGGCCCTTGTACCACCGTCAGAGTAAAGGCATTCTAGCCGGCGCTTCAGTTTAAGACAGGCAGAGTCATGACGAAATCCGCAAGTGAAGACCTGGTTGCCTCACTCCAGAACCCCCTGGCAACGCAGGATGAGAAAGAGTTTATCGTTCCAGGACAGGTAGCAAGTGAGCCCGGTCCCTACGAGGAAGCCCTGAAACAGGGTTGGGACCTGCAACAACGTCCGTACCTCGCCGCGGGTGTGAAGAACATCCAACGTCAGCATCTCAAGAACCGCATGACGATCTGGGAACGCATAGAGTTCCTGGCCGATGACGAACCCACAGTCTACTACCAGAACTGGGGTCCGAACCTTGACGGTGCCTCGCTGGTTACGGCGCTCATCAAGGTTAACGGCAGGGATGTTGCTATTTACGGTCACGATTTCACCGTCCGCGCCGGCTCCATGGACGCCACAAACGGTAAAAAACTGGCCCGCCTGTTCGAACTCGCCGGCAAACGCAAGATACCACTCGTAGGTCTCAATGATTCCGCTGGCGCCTATATACCGGCGGGTGTAGGTGGCCTGGAAGGGTATGCAGACGCATTTACCGGACTACGCAAAATCAGCGGCATTGTGCCGAGCATTATGTGCATGTTCGGATTCAACGCCGGTGGCGGCTCTTACCTGCCACGCCAGGGTAGTTTCATGATCCAGCCGAACGATACTTTTTTTGGCCTGACTGGTCCCGGTGTGGTGAAGTCTGTCCTGGGTGAAGACGTCACGCCTGATGAGTTGGGTGGCCCCAATGTTCACACCAAGACCGGTGTTGCGGACTTTACCGTACCTGACGAGATCGCTGCGTTGCGCAAGGTCAGGCAGCTACTTGATTACCTGCCCTCCAACAACGCCGAGTTCGCGCCCCAGCGGCCGTCTTCAGACCCCATTAACCGCAAGACCTGGGATATCGACATCCTGTTGAAAAAGGCGTTTAACTCACCGACCGGTTTCAATACGCCGGTGGACATCAGCATTCTTATTCAGCAGCTGTGCGATCACGGTGATTTCCTGGAAATTCAGCCCAATCGCGCCCGCAACACCATTACCGCGCTCGGCCGGATGGGCGGCAATGTTATCGGCTTTGTCGCCAATAACTCGGCAGTGGATTCCGGGCAGATCGACATCGCGGCAGCGTACAAGAACGCTCGCTTCATCCGCTTTTGCAATCTATACAACATACCGATCATCTTCCTGGAAGACACCACGGGCTTTTTGCCGGGCAAGGAACAGGAGGCGGGCGGTATTATCCAGGCCGGCAGGGCCATGCTGGACGCGATTGTGGATCTGCGCACACCGCGCTTCCTGGTACTGGTGCGCAACGCTTTTGGCGGCGCCTATGCGTCCTACAACAACTATCCCACAGGTGCTGACTTCGTGGTCGCTCTGCCTACCACGCGCGTGGCGGTGATGGGCCCTGCGGGGGTCAAGTATGTCTACAAGAGTGAACTGAAAGCCATCCAGAAGGCGGTACCCGGGCGCCTCAAGCAGGAAACTGAGGCCCAGCAAGCTGCTGGCCTGGCAGCAGCGCAGGCCGCCGAGGCCGCCCGCGAGATTGTTGACGACTGGGTGAGGGCAGAAGAACAACTGCTGGCCGAGCGGTACGAGCGTGAACTGATGAACCCCAACGAGGCACTCAGCCTCGGTTCGATATCACAGATCGTGATGCCATCCGACCTTCGCCAGGTGCTGGCCGAGCAGATGAACTTCTGCCTGCGCCACTACCAACCTGAACCGCTGCAATCAGTGCAGAGAGAATTCCACTAGGCAGGCATTGCCTCCCGTTCAAACGAGGAAGTCCCCGTGTCTAACGAACACTATTTACGCAACCCACTGATTCATCACGATCGCCGACTGGCAGATTCCAGCAGCGCCTGGGTGTCGCAGTTCGATTGCACCCATATTCGTCCGCTAATCATCTGTCGTGGGCCCATTCGCAAGGAGGCAATGGATGTCTTCGCGGAAATGGGTATTAGGCACTTCGGCATCCTGCTGTCAGAAAAAGACTCCATCATTTACCAGGACGCCCTGGCGCCAGAATTGCGATCGCTCACCAATCCGGATCGCGTGCACCGGGTGCCCGATTACACCGGCGCCAACAAGGAAGAGCGCGACCAGCGCATTGCACAGATCATTGGTATCGCCCATGACAACGACTATAACGCTATATTCGCCGGCTACGGTTTTATGGCCGAAGATGAAAATATGGTGTCGGCAATGGAGAAGGCCGGCCTTAATTTCATCGGCCCCTGCTCAAAGACCGTCCACGACGCCGGTCTGAAAGACGAAGCCAAGCGCACCGCCCTCAAGTCAGGTGTGTCGGTCACACCGGGCATCGACAACGGCACCGCTCTTACGCTGTTAAAAAAACATGTTGATGTAGATGCACTGAAAGCGCTATGCAATGAACACCAGCTAACCATAGACATGGCCGCATTAGACAATCCGGACATCACCCTCGAAGACAAGGCCGACCTTGTACTGGCCGCGTCCTACGACAAGGGGATCGACCTCTACACCGTTGACGAGCTGTGTGAGACGCTCACCGAGGCCGTGGAGAAAATGGCGGCGGATTACCCGGAAAATCGCGTGCGCCTGAAAGCCATCAGCGGCGGCGGTGGCAAGGGCCAACGTATTCTCGGCATCGGCGAATCCGGTCGCACGGCTGAATTGGTCCGCGAGATCCTCAACGAGGTAAAGACCACCGGCGTGGGCGACAACAAAAATGTGTTGGTGGAGCTCAACATTGAGACCACACGCCACCTGGAGATCCAGTCTGTCGGTAACGGCACTTGGGCCCTGAGCATGGGCGGCAGGGACTGCTCCTTGCAGATGCACGAACAAAAGCTGCTGGAAGTCTCCGTCACGGTAGAATCCCTGGAGCGCGCAATTGAGCAGGCAGAAGCTGCAGGACAAGCAGAAGAACTGCGTGTGCTGAAACAGGATCTGGTGACGTTAAAAGCCATGGAGGAAGAATCCGAGCGTTTTGGCCTGGCAGTGGGACTGGATTCGGTCTCTACCTTCGAGTGTATCGTTGACCGCGACAAACACTTCTTCATGGAGATGAATACACGTATCCAGGTAGAACACCGGGTCACCGAGCTCTGCTACTCCCTGCAGTTCACAAACCCAAATGATGAGAGCGACAACTTTACCGTCGATTCCCTGGTTGAACTCATGGTACTGCTGGCAGCCCATGGCCCGGCTCTGCCGAGACCGCAGCGTCTCCCACGCTTTAACGACAGCGTAGAGGCCCGGCTAAATGCTACCAACCAGGCCCTGCAACCCAGCGCGGGTGGTGTGATCGAGTACTGGAGCGATGCACTGGAAGGCGAGATTCGCGACGACCAGGGCATCAGCTTGCACAACCCGGATACCGATGTATTCATGAAGTACACCCTGGCGGGCGCCTACGACTCAAATATCGCGCTTCTGCTAACGGTGGGGGATGATCGCCTTAATACCTACGAGCGTATGGCGGAGACTATTCGTCGAACCCAGTTACGCGGGGCCGATCTGGCCACCAACCTGGAATTTCATTATGGCCTGATCAGCTGGATTATCGGACAAAATATCAACGCCAGACCCACCACACGGTTTATCGTACCTTACCTCACAGCGGTGGGAGAGCTGAAACAACAGGCGGAAAGCCTCGACCTGCAATACGCCTGGCAAAAGATTGGCGCCGCCACTCTGCAAGGGCATAGTGGCGAGTCAGCCACGGCGCTGGCAGATACGCTGGAGCTCAAGCAAACCCTGTTGCTGCGCCCCGTGGAGTATCTACTTGCCGAGCCCCACGCGCTGAGCGGCTGGTTAAGTATTAACCGCGATTGCTACACGCTGATCGATGGCGCGATCAGCTGGAACGAAAACCCCATCGGCTTGCTCGCCGACACCTATCATTTCATCAACATGTCTTACATTCCCGGCGCCGAAGCATCCGGCATGATCTGGAAACACGACGATGAAATTCTTCAAGATGCCGTCGCCTTTTACGACCAGCTCAATAATCTGGTCAGCGCACAGGACTGGGAAGAACTGCAGTCTGTGTTAGCCGCGTCTACACCGCCTGCGGGTATTGAGGACGAGCAGTGGCTGCAAATACGCGCCGCGCACAAGGGTTACCAGGCCGGCACGGAAATCCTCGCTATCCTGCCCAGTATCGCTGAGGCCACAAGTTATTTTGATCTTTGTGTTGAATCCGACCTGAGCATTCATATTCCCGAGCGCCTCACCGACCCGGACTTGCAGGCCGCCATGGCCAAGGTCCTGGTGCCGCCGCCAGTAGCCAAATCCAATGAGATTCTGGCCGAGAGCGGCGGTATGTTCTACGGCCGTGAAACGCCTGAGCACGAGCTCTACGTCAAAGCGGGCGATCATTTTGAAACCGGCGATCCGCTGTACATTGTTGAAGTAATGAAAATGTTCAACAAGGTCTATGCGCCGTTTTCCGGTACCATTGATAAAGTGCTGGTAAACACTGACGGCGTGATCATCAGTAAGGGACAACCCATTTTCGAGATTACTCCCGACGAGAAATTTGTTGAAGAATCGCCTGAGGAGGTTGCGCAGCGACGCCAGCAGCGCACAGATATCTTCCTGCAACAGGCATTGGTGGAGACACAATCATGATTACCGCGCTGGATCATATTGCAGTGGCCGTACCGGACCTGGAAAAAGCCATAAAGCGTTTTATGGAAGATTTTGGCTTGCCCTTCGAAGGGGTGGAAGACGTGGCACCGGCCAAAACGTCCACAGCATTCTTCCCGCTGCCACCCACCAGTATTGAATTGGTACACCCGCTCAACGGCGAGGGTCCCATCGCGGGATACCTGGAGAAGCGCGGCGGGGGCTTACACCACCTGTGCTTTCGCTCCGACAATATCGATGAAGATGTAGAGCGGCTGCGTGCCAAGGGCTATCAGTTCCTGGCGGACGCGCCCAGCCCCGGGGCCCACGGCTCCCGGGTGATATTCATCCATTCCCAAGAGTTGTGATGGGGTTCTGATCGAAATTAACCAGCCGGCCGATGAGCACTGAGACGAGGTGGCTATGAGCGACAGCATTTACGATAAAGCATCCACGACCAAGGGCGATTGGCGTGAATTGGCCACCAAACAGCTGAAAGGCAAAGATCCCGACGAGTTGACCTGGCAAACCGCCGAAGATATCCCCGTGCGGCCCCTTTATACCGCCGAAGATGTAGAAGGCCTGGAATACACGGATACCATGCCGGGCATGTCACCGTATATCCGCGGCCCCCAGGCCACAATGTATGCCGGACGCCCCTGGACCATACGGCAGTACGCCGGATTTTCTACTGCCGAAGAGTCCAACGCCTTCTACCGCAAAGCGCTTGCAGCGGGTGGGCAGGGCGTTTCTGTGGCCTTTGATCTGGCAACCCACAGGGGCTATGACTCGGATCACCCCAGGGTTAGCGGTGACGTGGGTAAGGCAGGCGTAGCCATCGATTCAGTTGAAGATATGAAAATCCTGTTCAACGATATCCCGTTGGACAAGGTCTCCGTCTCGATGACCATGAATGGCGCCGTGTTACCGGTACTTGCGGGCTACATAGTCGCTGCCGAAGAGCAGGGCGTGGAGCAAGCTCAATTGGCGGGCACCATCCAGAATGACATCCTGAAAGAGTTCATGGTGCGCAACACCTACATTTATCCGCCCGCGCCCAGCATGAAAATTATCGGCGACATTATCGCCTACTGTTCCGGCAACATGCCCCGGTTCAACACCATTTCCATCTCCGGTTACCACATCCAGGAGGCTGGCGCTAACGCGGCCCTCGAGCTGGCCTACACCCTGGCTGATGGCAAGGAATACATTCGCACGGCTATTGCCGCCGGCCTTGGCATTGACGACTTTGCCCCGCGGCTGTCGTTCTTCTGGGGCATAGGCATGAACTTCTACATGGAAATTGCCAAGATGCGCGCCGCACGGCTGTTGTGGGCCCGTATAGTCGGCGAATTTAAGCCGCAGAACCCCAAGAGTTCCATGCTGCGAACCCACAGCCAGACATCCGGCTGGTCGCTGACGGAGCAGGACCCCTACAACAACGTGGTACGCACCACCATCGAAGCAATGGCCGCGGTATTTGGCGGCACCCAGTCACTGCATACCAATGCACTCGATGAAGCAATTGCCTTACCCTCGGAATTTGCCGCCCGTATCGCCCGCAACACCCAGCTGGTGATCCAGGAAGAAACCGGCATCACCAAGGTCGTAGACCCCTGGGGCGGCTCCTACATGATGGAAAGCCTGACCCAGGATATTGCCGACAAGGCCTGGGAGCTTATCGAGGAAATCGAAGCCGCCGGCGGCATGGCAAAGGCCATCGAGACCGGCATGCCAAAACTGCGGATCGAAGAGGCTGCTGCTCGCAAGCAGGCCCGCATAGACCGGGGCGACGATGTCATCGTCGGTGTCAATAAGTACACCATCGACGAAGAGGACGAGGTGGACGTCCTCGAGATCGACAACGACGCGGTACGCGACAGCCAGGTGGCACGGCTCGCAGAGATCCGCGAAAATCGCGACGAGGCCGCCGTGGAAGCTATACTGGAAGATATCTACCAGTGCGCAGTGTCCGGCCAGGGTAACCTGCTGGAATTGGCCATCGAGGCAACACGGCGCCGTGCGACTGTCGGGGAGATTTCTTTCGCCATGGAACGAGAATTCGGCCGCTTTAACGCCCAGGCTCAAACCGTATCGGGTGTGTATGGCTCTGCTTTCCAGGAAGATGAAGACTGGCAGTCGATCAGCGGTGATATCGATAAGTTCGTCGAACAACACGGCCGCCGCCCGCGTATGCTGGTGTGCAAAATGGGCCAGGACGGCCATGATCGTGGCGCCAAAGTGGTAGCAACGGCATTCGCAGATGTCGGTTTCGACGTCGACCTGTCGCCGATGTTCTCAACGCCCGAAGAGGTCGCGCGCCAGGCTATTGAAAATGACGTTCATGTGGTGGGCGCCTCTTCACTCGCTGCTGGCCACAAGACGCTGGTTCCCCAATTGGTGGAAGAGCTGGCGAAGCAGGGCGGCGACGATATCGTGGTGATTGCCGGCGGGGTGATTCCACGACAGGATTACGATCACCTGTACAACGCTGGTGTGAAGTGTATTTTCGGGCCTGGAACGCCGATTCCTGTATGTGCGCGGGATGTGTTGGATGCGGTCAACGCGTCACAGGGTTGACCGACCAAGTTTGTACCTGCGCTAACGAATTCGTATGCCGTAGATCCAAATCAACCTTATGGCACGAAGACACCCGCAGTATCCTGCAGATAAAGTATTCCGGACTCGCCGTGAACCCATCCATGGGGGCTCGAGTCGCGCGTCCATGCGCGACACGGTCCTGAATACTTTATCTGCAGAATACTGCTACCTTTGTCACAACGAGTTTGTGTTTCGAGGTTTGGAATTCACTGAGATGAAAGCGGTATCGAGCGGAACACTCCACTTGGGACCGTATGCGGCCCGGACGGCCGCATCCGAGCCCCCACGGATGGGTTCACGGCGTGTCACAAGTGGAGTGTTCCGCTTGAGGCCGCGGCTTAAGAACGCCCAAACCAAAAGCGTCAATAATGACTGACTTCGACCTACAAGCACTAACCAGCGGCAACCGAAGAGCGCTAGCGAAAGCCATAACCCTGGTAGAGAGCAAACTGGATGCACACCGTGAACAAGCCCAGGATATCCTCGAGCAGATACTCCCGCGCAGCGGCAACAGCATCCGTATCGGTATCACCGGCGTACCCGGTGTGGGTAAGTCAACGTTTATCGAGGCTTTTGGCCTACACCTGATCGAACAGGGCAAACGGGTCGCTGTATTGGCCGTGGACCCAAGTTCTCCCATTGCCGGCGGCTCGATTCTTGGCGACAAAACACGGATGGAAGAGCTGTCTCGCCGTGAGGAGGCCTTTATTCGTCCGTCTCCGTCAGAAGGCGCGCTTGGTGGTGTGGCCCAGAAAACCAGGGAAACCATGTTGCTGTGTGAGGCTGCCGGTTACGACGTAATCCTCGTTGAAACCGTGGGTGTAGGGCAGTCGGAGTACCAGGTTGCCGCCATGGTGGATTTCTTCATGGTGCTGATGTTGCCTGGCGGCGGTGACGAGTTGCAGGGCATCAAGAAGGGCATTCTGGAACTGGCGGACGCGCTGCTGATTAACAAGGCAGATGGTCCCAGCGAACAGCTGGCCAATACGGCGCGCCAGCACTACACCGGGGCCATGAATCTGCTGCGCCACACTACCTTCTGGACTCCCCAGGTGATGACCTGTTCCGCACTAAAACTCAAGAATATCGATGCTGTATGGGGGATGGTACTCGACTATTATGTTCAGGCTGTGGACAATGACACCTTCAGCCGCAAACGCGCCCAGCAAAACCGGGACTGGATGCACCACCTGGTAAACGAGATGTTGCTGCTTAAACTGTCGAGCAATGTGGAGGTTAAGCGGATGCTGCCCGAACTGGAAGCCGCCGTTGAGTCGCACAGCACCACACCCTATGCCGCTGCCAGGCGCATCATGGATACGCTTTAAAGTCAGGCCACGATGCGTTTTCAAGCCCTTGAGAAACTCATCAATCTGCACGACGGCTATAGCCGCACTTTCAAAATAGACAATTTGCAGTTGTTGCTACGGCAAGATAATGGACAACTTTATTTGATCGGAGCCACCTGTCCGCATCGAGGGCACCCGTTAGCTGAGGCTGATATCGATGGCAACACGATAGAGTGTCCGCTGCACGGATACCGTTTCGACCTGGCTACCGGCAGGGCTGTTCACATCACGGAAGCAGCATGCAGCTCGCTCAAGGCCTTCGAGCTGATTTACGAGGGCAACGAAGTCGGTGTGATGATCGAAGAGTAGTGCAGTTACAAACTGAGTGAGCGGAACTCGATATCGGGCGCACTGAAACGCCACAATTCATCAAACAACTCCAGGTGACGTTGCGTAGAGGCTCGAGAATCCGGTTCATAAAACCCTTCCTCGTCAGAGTCACGCGGTTTGTACAAAACCCCGTCGCTATCGCGGATAACTATTGTTTCTCCCTGCCAATCGGGGTGCTCTGCAAGTTTTTGCAACTTGACTGAACTGGGTAGTCGACGGGCCAGTTCCATCAGCCGGTGCCCGCGCTGAACAATGGGCCTGGGATCACTGACGAGTATCTTGACCAGCGACTCCCTACTACGACGCGCCAATGCAGAAATGCTGTCTGCGAACTCGCGTCGGTCAAACACCGCATGGTCCAGGTGCGGACTGAGAATACGAATGTGACGCCTCGCCGTGCAAGTCAGTTCGACCGCTAATTCGTCGAAAGGAGAGGGGTAGTTTACCCGACCAACAAAAGTCGGCTCATCGCTCATCGATTACTCCCTGAGTGTGCAGGAACGTACGCAATCTGACGCATTCTGGATCCTGCTGAATCGCTTGTAAATCGTCCTCAGTGAGCGTCCAGGAATCACAAAGTGAAATCAACATCGCCGTGACATCGGGCGTGAATACCTCGGAGATGCCATTGGCAAACACGGTGATGGTACCGCCGTTGTCCTGCCAGGCCAATTTGGACTCCGGTGCCAAATCTACGGGAACCGTCGAAGGCTTCCAGTTGAGGTCTGACACTGCTTGCTCAGCGATCGGATAACGCGGCTCGGTAACCAGTTCCCCAAACCAGTCTTGAGCGTCAAGACCGTCGAGCAGTTTCTCCAGTAGGCGATGGGCATGTCGTCTTGAGTCTGCGGTGATCTCGCCAGGGCGGCCGCCGCCTTTCATTGTGTCCGGGTCGACATAAAACTGTTCCGGGTCTGCCTGCTCCAGTGCGCTGTCTACCCAGCGCGAGAGCATGTCATTAAGTCGCGGTGCGCGAAAGCCGATAGAAAATGTGGTGCATTCGTCCTCAGCGATTCCCCAATGTGCCACGCCTGGTGGGACGTAGAGAATATCCCCAGGCTCTAGCAGGTATTCTTGTTCTGTCTGGAAGTCCGCCAAGATGCGCAGCCGCTGATGGGGCAGGAGTTCAGCGGAGGCGTCACAGCGCTGACCAATCTTCCAGCGCCGGCGGCCTTCACCCTGCAACAGAAACACGTCGTAGTTATCGTAGTGTGGCCCGACACTGCCTCCGGGCACGGCGTAACTCACCATGACGTCATCAATGCGCCATTGTGGAATAAAATCGATTAGGCGACGCAAGTCGGCGACGGCAGGAATATAGTGATCTACCGCCTGGACCAGTAAGGTCCATGGGGTATTGCGTTGAAAGTCCGCGTCATTGAAGGGACCATCGGTTATCAGCCATTGCGAATCACGATACTCAATAATACGCGATTCGATGTCCTGCTCCAGGGCGAGCCCTGCGAGCGTATCCGCATCAATGGGTGGGGAGAAGTCGGGCAGAGCACTGCGAATCAACAGAGGCTGTTGCTGCCAGTAATCGCTTAAAAATCGCTCCCGGTCGAGTTGCAGGCGACTGGCCGTCATCACCCTGATCTAGGCGATCGCCTTGGCCTGGGCCACTGCATTACCGATATAGGATGCCGGGGTCAGGGCCAGTAACTCTCGCTTGGCGTCGGCGGGAATATCGAGCTTTTCGACAAAGGCCTGGATGACATCCTTACTCATATCCTGACCGCGGGTGAGCTCTTTGAGCTTCTCGTAGGGTTGCTCGATACCGTAGCGTCGCATCACGGTCTGAATAGGCTCTGCCAGCACTTCCCAGCTGTTATCGAGGTCCTCGAGCAGTCGTGCCTCGTTGAGCTGCAGCTTACCAATGCCCTTGAGGCTGGCACCGTAGGCAATCAGGCTGTATCCCATGCCCACACCCATATTGCGCAGTACGGTACTGTCCGTCAGATCACGCTGCCAGCGGCTGACCGGCAGTTTACTGCCGAGGTGGCTGAACATGGCATTGGCCAGACCCAGGTTGCCCTCGGAGTTTTCGAAATCGATTGGGTTTACCTTATGCGGCATGGTCGAGGAGCCAACTTCACCAGCGACGGTTTTCTGCTTGAAGTATCCCAGTGAGATGTATCCCCACACGTCCCGGTCAAAGTCGACCAGGATGGTATTAAAGCGGGCCAGTGCATCAAACAGTTCGGCCATGTAATCGTGCGGCTCAATCTGCGTGGTGTATGGATTCCAGGTCAGGCCCAGTGAAGTGACAAAGGCCTGGGCGTTCTGCTGCCAATCGATCTCGGGATAGGCAGAGAAGTGGGCATTGTAATTACCTACGGCGCCGTTAATTTTGCCCAGGAACTCGATAGACTCCAGAGCCACAATCTGGCGCTGCAGGCGTGCGACGACATTTGCTATTTCCTTGCCCATGGTAGTGGGGCTCGCTGTCTGCCCGTGGGTACGGGATAACATGGCGGCCGATGAGGTCGACTGGGCCAGCGCTGTCAGCGCCTCAATCAAGTCAGCCATTGCCGGCAGCACAACGGTGCTTACCCCGTCACGCAACATCAGGGCATGGGACAGGTTGTTGATATCTTCTGAGGTGCAAGCGAAATGCACAAACTCGGAAATTGCTTCCAGTTCGGACTGGCCGCTGAAACGTTCCTTGATGAAGTACTCAACCGCTTTAACATCGTGGTTGGTAGTTCGCTCTATGTCTTTAATGCGCTCCGCGTCGGCTACCGAAAATTCACTGATGATGTGCTCCAGGGTAGCGTTGGCGGCGTCACTCAGGACTGGCACCTCGGGGATGTCAGCGTGCGCTGCCAGGCACTGCAGCCAACGAATCTCCACCAACACGCGTCGTTTGATCAAGCCGTACTCGCTGAATACTTCTCGCAGTGCCTCGGTTTTACTGCCGTAGCGCCCATCGATCGGCGAGACTGCGGTCAGTGCTGATAAATCCATAGTGAGCTCCAATTTAGCGAGGGGCGATTTTACACCACGCCGAGACCGCGGGACAGATCCTGGGACAGCTGTAACAAGCGACCGCGCTGCAAGGGTAACTTCCAGCGCCGTCCTCCCAGCTGCCGCCACATAAACGCCGAACGCAAGCCAGCCAGTAGCAGGGCCCTGACCAGGTTGGCATTGCGCTCCTGGTGCAGGTGTTGTGCACTGCCGGTGACATTAATGCGATAGCGCAAGCGACTCAGGGTGTCCTGGTAAATAGCCGAGATCGTCTCGCAAAGATCGTCAATATTGTCGGTGAAATGTTCGGCCTTGAAGCTGGCATGCTGCAGCCGGGAGTGCACCACATCCATCATGTCCGACCTCGCTGCAAACTTGCGCTCAAGGTGCAAAATGCTGAACAGGTAACGAACTACCTCTCGAGACTGCGGCTCCTGCTGGCTAGCCAACAGGGCCGAAAGATTTTGCAGACCCAGCTTCACTCCGGCCATACCACCGTACACATCGGCGGTATTATCGGGGTCGAAGACGAACAGGCTATGAATGGAGGCTTCCAGGAATTCCATGGGATAACTGCCCGATCTGGCGACCTGGTCAACCAAACGGGCAGCCTGGGCGACACCAGCCAGCGCCAGCGTTTGCTGTTCCAGAACCCCCAGTTCACGCTCAGTCATGGCGCCGTTTGCTCAATGACACCGCCGCCAAGGCAAACGGCGTCCTGGTAGAACACGACTGATTGCCCGGGTGTAATGGCGCGCTGGGGCTGTTCAAATACCACGCGGTATCCAGTGTCGCTGGTCAGTAGGGTGCAGGGCTGATCCGCCTGGCGATAACGCACCTTGGCATGGCAGCGCAGAGGTGTTGCGGGTGCCTGGCCCGCTACCCAGTAGACCTCCCCCGTGCTCAACTCGCTGGCAAACAGGGCAGGGTGGTCATTACCCTGGGCAACCTTGAGCACATTGTTATCGAGGTCCTTGCCAACCACATACCACGGCTCGTCACCGTGGTGCGCGAGCCCACCAATGCCCAGACCCTGTCGCTGGCCAATGGTGTGGTACATCAAACCTTGGTGACGCCCGAGCAATTCACCATCGAGACTTACTATGTCCCCGGGTTGAGCGGGCAGGTACTGCTTCAGGAAGTCGCTGAACCTACGCTCGCCAATAAAGCATATACCGGTCGAATCTTTCTTGTTATGGGTGACCAGACCGGCACCCTCCGCCAGGTTGCGCACCTCGGGCTTGTCTATCTCACCCACGGGAAACAGCGTTTTTTCCAGCTCCGTATGGCCAACCGCGTGCAGGAAGTAACTTTGATCCTTATTGGCATCCAATCCTTTTAACAGGGCACCCTTACCGTCGACTTCGCCGCGACGGGTGTAGTGGCCAGTGGCGATATAGTCTGCGCCGAGAGTGAGGGCGTAGTCCAGGAACGCTTTAAACTTGATCTCGCGGTTACATAAAATGTCCGGATTGGGTGTTCTGCCCGCGCGGTACTCTTCGAGGAAATGTTCGAATACGTTATCCCAGTACTCCGCGGCGAAATTCGCCCCATGCAGTGTGATCCCGAGTTTGTCTGCCACTGCCTGGGCATCCGCATAATCTTCCCTGGCTGTGCAGTACTCGGTGCCATCGTCCTCGTCCCAATTCTTCATAAACAGGCCTTCCACCTGGTAGCCCTGCTCTCTCAGGAGCAGTGCGGATACGGAGGAATCGACACCGCCCGACATACCGACGATGACTTTGCTGGTTGAATTGAGACTCATGCGTTGACAATCAGGTCCAGGGGATAACATACGCCCTGCAGGTGCTGCTCGACCGAGGCGAGCACCAGCGGGCTGCGCATTCTAGCAGACTCGGCGCGTATTTCCTCTGCCGTCATCCAATGCACGGCAAGGATGTCCGGGTCCAGTGTAGCTTCTGGAACTTGCCTCACAGCGGTGCCT
This sequence comes from Halieaceae bacterium, assembly GCA_963669435.1. GTDB lineage: Bacteria > Pseudomonadota > Gammaproteobacteria > Pseudomonadales > Halieaceae > CALJFL01. Next base: position 4,109,333 of record OY770025.1, on the reverse strand, counting down.
GCGAAAGTGGTCCGCAGGTAAGTGGTACCGTTCCCGGGGGCAGTGAACAGTGCGACGCTGATGACACCGGTAATGCCAATCTCCCAACCTGTTTCCTCCATGGCCTCGCGATAAGCGGCGGCTACCAGTGTCTCGCCGGGTTCCAGGTGCCCCGCTGGCTGATTGAGCACCAGCTCGCCGGAAGTCTTATCGCGCTCCTCCACGATCAGGTACTTACCCTCGCGCTCGATGACAGCAGCAACAGTGGCGTTGGGTTTCCAGGTATCCATGTTTTACTTATCTCTCATTTATCGATGTTTCCGGGGCTTCCGGGTCGGTGTTGATTGTCGGCGGGGCAGGTGCACAACGGTACGCGCGTGCTCCCCGGGTTGTAGTTTATCCAGCGTCCACTCGCCGATCTGTACCCGCACCAACCTGAGTGTGGGGAAACCTACGGCAGCGGTCATCCGCCGGACCTGCCGGTTTCTGCCCTCGCTGATGGTCAATTCCAGCCAACTGTCGGCGACAGTCTCCCGACTGCGAACGGGTGGGTGTCTCGGCCACAGGTCCGGGACTTGAATCTTCCTGGCCCTGGCGGGGCGGGTGAGCCCATCCTTGAGTACTACGCCGGTCCGCAATCTCTGCATGGCTTCATCACTGATCTCACCTTCCACTTGCACTTGATAGGTCTTGGCCATCTTGTTGGCTGGATTGGCGATTCGTTGCTGCAGCACCCCGTCATCGCTCAGTACCAGCAGCCCTTCGGAGTCATAGTCCAGCCTCCCCGCAGGACGAAAGCCCGGGGCATCGAGGTAATCTGCCAGCGTCTGGCGACCCTGTGGGTCAGTAAACTGGCTGAGAACCCGGTAGGGTTTGTTCAGCAAAATAAGCTCAGGCACGGAGTAATCAATGTTTCAGACAAGTTTCGATTCTAAACCAAGGCACCGCTGAACAATACGGTGATGTCCAAGCGGGGCCGAATTATTCAGGTGTGCCTTAATCCTGCTACACTATTTTCGCTTTGTGTTTGCGTAGCTTAGGTCGGGCCGCGCAGGTCGGGCCTTTTAGGCTAGCTTGCTTAGACCGCGGCGCCCAGGTGCGGCCGGTTATTTATTAGGCAGCAGCACCCCGCAGGAAAAAGCACATGGCAACACGTCACCGCACACCAGGAGATAACAATGGCTTACCAGCACATCACCGTACCTGATCAAGGCGACAAGGTTACCGTCGCTGCCGATAACAGTCTGCAGGTCCCTGAAAACCCTATCATCCCGTACATCGAGGGCGACGGCATTGGCGTCGATATCAGCCCGGTAATGCTGCGTGTGGTTGATGCTGCGGTCGAAAAAGCCTACAGCGGTAAGCGCAAGATCTCCTGGATGGAGATCTACACCGGGGAGAAAGCTGCTGAGTTGTATGATGGCGACTGGTTTCCCGAGGAGACGCTTGAAGCCATCAAGGAATATGCGGTGGCCATCAAGGGCCCGTTGACCACGCCCGTGGGTGGAGGCTTTCGCTCCTTGAATGTCGCCTTGCGCCAGGAACTGGACCTCTATACCTGCCTTCGTCCGGTGCGCTGGTTCGAGGGGGTACCATCGCCCGTCAAGTCGCCCGGTGATTGCGACATGGTGATCTTCAGGGAAAATTCAGAGGATATTTATGCCGGGATTGAATACCAGGCCGGATCGGCAGAGGCGCAAAAAGTCGTCGACTTTCTAACCCAGGAAATGGGCGCGACAAAAATCCGCTTTACCGAAAACGTGGGCATCGGCATTAAACCCGTCTCCGCCGAAGGGACCAAGCGCCTGGTGCGCAAGGCCATACAGTACGCGATTGATCAGGACCTGCCATCAGTCACGCTGGTCCACAAGGGCAACATCATGAAGTTTACCGAGGGCAGCTTCCGCGACTGGGGTTACGAATTAGCCCAGGAAGAATTTGGCGGCGAGCTACTTGACGGTGGACCGTGGGTATCGATCAAAAACCCCAGAACAGGTGGGGATATTATCATCAAGGACGTCATTGCCGATGCCATGCTCCAACAGGTGCTTACCCGTCCAAAGGACTACAGCGTGGTGGCAACACTCAACTTGAATGGTGACTACCTCTCCGATGCGCTCGCGGCACAGGTAGGCGGTATCGGTATTGCGCCCGGGGCAAACCTGTCAGACAACATCGCGCTGTTTGAGGCCACCCATGGTACTGCGCCGAAATATGCCGGCCAGGATAAAGTAAACCCCGGCTCGTTGATTCTTTCGGCGGAAATGATGTTACGCCATCTGGGTTGGAATGAGGCGGCGGACCTGGTTATCAATGGGATGAATGGCGCTATTCAGCAAGGCACTGTGACCTACGATTTTGAACGCCTTATGGAAGGCGCCACACTGGTCAGCTGTTCGCAGTTCGGGGAAAAAATCGTCGAGAATATGTAGTTCTCGCCCTTCACAGCCACATACCTTACCAAATTTTTGGGCAATCGCGCGAGTCTGGTGGGGTATTTGAAATTCCTTATAATGACCCCATATAGACAACATCGGTTGTTATTGTGAGTGGTGGTTTGACACAGGGTATCAAGGGCGTGGACTGGAAAATGTCTGCGGAACAGGAAGGCGATGCCGATGGTGGTGTTGCCGTACAGGAATCCAAGCCTGAACTTAAGCGTCCACCGCTGTTCAAAGTGGTATTGATCAACGACGACTACACCCCGATGGAGTTCGTCGTAGAAGTACTGGAAGTATTTTTCCGCATGAACCGCGAGCAAGCGACTCATGTCATGCTGACCGTGCATACCCAGGGCAAGGGTGTTTGCGGTATCTACACACGGGATATCGCCGAAACCAAGGCAGCCCAGGTAAACCAGTATGCGCGCGAAAGCCAGCATCCGTTGTTATGTGAGATAGAGGCATCAGAGGGTTAGTGTCCTGTATGGTTAATTCGTTGCAATTCAGCGTGCCAGCCAAGCTCGCTGACAAGACGCGTCTTGCAGGCAATGGCCATAGTCCTTGGCAAAAGGCGCAACGCGGTCAGGGGGCTTGGCTGGCGCGCCCCCCGGGAGCCTGCGCAAAGTGCTGCTGCAGCGTTGCGACCCTTGGAAAGGCAACCAGCATTCCCTGCGGATCGCGCCTGGCTTCAGCACTTTGTGCAGGCTCTGAAATGCAACGAATTAACCATACAGGACACTGGGTCCCGGGGAGCAAACTGTATGCTGAGTAAAGATCTGGAGCAGACCCTGAACGAGGCGTTTCGAGGTGCGAGAGCCAAACGCCACGAGTTCATGACGGTTGAACATCTCCTGCTCGCATTGTTAGACAACAACGATGCCATCCGCGTTTTGAAGGCCTGTGGCGCCGATATCGGCGGACTGCGGGGCGACCTGGTCGAGTTCGTTGACGCGACCACACCATTGATACCGGAAGAGGAGGATGAACGCGAGACCCAGCCGACCCTGGGATTCCAGCGCGTCCTGCAACGGGCTGTGTTTCACGTGCAATCTTCGGGTAAAAGTGAAGTAACCGGTGCGAACGTGCTGGTGGCAATATTTTCGGAACAGGAAAGCCAGGCGGTCTACTTCCTGAAGACACAGGCCATTGCCCGCCTGGACGTGGTCAATTACATCACCCACGGTATTTCCAAGGTATCCAATGACGGCGAAATTCCCGAGGTACCACCTGCGGGCACGGACGAACAAGTCCAGGAAGATACCGACAATAACCCGCTGGACAGCTTCTCCACCAACCTCAACGAGGAGGCGGAAGAGGGGCGTATCGATCCGCTGATAGGCAGGCTGGCGGAAGTTGAGCGTGTCGCCCAGGTACTGGCACGCAGGCGCAAGAATAACCCACTACTGGTGGGTGAGTCCGGTGTTGGCAAGACCGCCATTGCCGAGGGCCTGGCCAAGATGATCGTCGACGGAGACGTGCCTGAAATGCTGCAAAATTCCGTGGTCTATTCCCTGGACCTTGGCTCTTTACTGGCGGGCACCAAGTACCGCGGCGATTTCGAAAAGCGCTTCAAGGGACTGCTCGCCGAACTGAAAAAGCGCGAGGGCGCAATCCTTTTCATCGACGAAGTCCATACCATTATCGGCGCCGGGGCAGCCTCTGGCGGTGTTATGGACGCCAGCAACCTGCTCAAGCCGCTTTTGACATCGGGCAAGTTGCGTTGCATCGGCTCCACCACATTCCAGGAATATCGCGGGATTTTCGATAAGGACAAGGCGCTCAGTCGACGCTTCCAGAAAATTGACGTACTGGAACCCAGCGCAGATGACGCCTACAAAATTCTCAAGGGCCTGAAGTCACGTTTCGAAGAACACCACGGCCTGCGTTACACCGACCGGGCGCTGCGCGTAGCAACGGATTTGTCACAGCGCTACATAACGGACCGGTTCCTGCCCGACAAGGCCATCGATGTGATCGACGAGGCGGGCGCTTATCAGCGGCTGCAGCCGCCGTCCAAGCGCAAAAAGCTGGTGGGCGTTGGCGATATCGAATCGGTGATTGCCAAGATCGCGCGCATTCCACCGAAAACTGTCAGCAGCGACGACAAGGAAGTATTGCAAAAACTGGAGAAAAACCTGCAGATGGTGGTGTTTGGGCAGGACAAGGCAATCGGCAGCCTGGCCACCTCGATCAAGCTCGCGCGCGCTGGATTGCGCGGAGGCGAGAAACCTATCGGCTCATTCCTGTTGGCGGGTCCCACGGGTGTCGGTAAAACGGAAGTCACCCGTCAGCTGGCGAAAATTCTCGGTGTGGAACTCATCCGCTTCGATATGTCTGAATACATGGAGCGGCACACGGTTTCCCGTTTGATTGGTGCGCCTCCCGGCTACGTGGGTTATGACCAGGGCGGCTTGCTCACCGACGCGGTGACCAAACAGCCTCATGCCGTGGTGTTACTCGACGAAATCGAGAAAGCACACCCGGAAGTGTTCAACCTGTTATTGCAGGTAATGGATCACGGCACGCTCACCGATAACAACGGGCGCAAGGCCGATTTTCGCAACATAATCCTGGTGATGACCACGAATGCCGGCGCGGAGAGCATCAGCCGCAGGACCATCGGTTTCACCACCCAGGACCACAGTAGCGACGGCATGGAAGCCATTAACCGCATGTTTACGCCCGAGTTCCGCAATCGCCTGGACAGTATCGTTCAGTTCGAGCCGTTGGGAGAGGACGTTATCCTAACGGTGGTCGACAAGTTTATTGCCGAGCTACAGGGTCAGTTGGACGAAAAACGGGTCACTCTGCAGGTGGATGAAGACGCACGTCTGTGGCTGGTGGAAAAAGGTTACGACAAACACATGGGCGCCCGACCCATGGAACGGGTCATCCAGGAGCATATCAAGAAACCGCTCGCCGAAATGGTACTGTTCGGCCCCCTCGCAGCGGCCGGTGGAACAGCCCTGGTCCGCCTGGACAAGGCAGAAGACACGTTAGAGGTGGTAGTAGAAGAAGAGGCCCTGGCTCTCGAAGAGAGCTGAGCCGCCTAGCGTTCGCGGTAGGTGATGCGGCCCTTGGTGAGGTCGTAGGGGGTTAGCTCAACCCTGACCTTGTCGCCGGTTAAGATGCGAATATAGTTTTTGCGCATCTTGCCGGAAATATGCGCGGTCACGACGTGGCCATTTTCCAGTTGTACGCGAAATGTGGTGTTAGGCAGGGTATCAATGACCTCGCCTTCCATTTCAATTTGATCTTCTTTCGCCATGCGGCAGCGTGCCCTAGTTACAAAACAGGGGCGCATTCTGCCTTAAACACGACCAGCTTGCCACCAGAAAAAGCATGTAAAAATAGCGCCCGTCTCTATGCGGGAATACTACGGGACAGCAGTCCACTGGCCGTCGAGATAGAGCTCCAGAGGTTTGAATTCGGCCTTGTAGGCCATCTTGCGGCAGTTCTTGATCCAGTAACCCAGATACAGGTAATCCAGGCCCATTTCGCGGGCCTGTTCAATTTGCCAAAGGACCGCATAGGTACCCAGGCTGCGTTGATCTTCATCGGGCTCGAAGAAGGTGTAGATAGCTGACAGACCGTCCACCATGACGTCTACTACCGCCAATGCTAGCAGGCGATTGTGATCGTAAAAGCGAAAGTAACGCGTGCAGTCCCAGGCATTATTCAGAAAGGACTCAAACTGCTCACGGTCGGGTGGAAACATATCGCCATCCGCATGGCGCTGCTCGATATAGCGGCGGTAGAGGTCGTAGGACGTCTCGTCGCGGATATCCGCCGTGCGTTCAACACTGAGATCGCGGTTGCGTCGCAATGTGCGTTTCTGCGTGCGACTTGGTTCGAAGTCTTTCACTGCAATGCGCGATGGCACACAGGCGTTGCACTGGGCGCAGTGTGGTCGATAGATATGGTTGCCGCTGCGCCGGAAGCCCAGTAGCGACAGGTTGCTGTACAGGTGCTGGTCGACTTCCTGGCGAGGGTCGATGAACAGGGTCGTTGCCTGCTGGTCTTTCAGGTAACTACAGCTGTGCGGATAGGTGGTATAGACCTTCAGGTCTCTCAGTGAAGAAGTCACCCCAGGACTCCACAGCGGCTTGGAAGTTGCCAGATTTCCGGGTGTTGTTCCATGCCAATAGTGTGCGCAAGCATGTGTTCGAAGTCCAGCCTGCTGATATTGCGGGCACCGAGGGAGTTCATGTGCTCGCTTTCCACCTGGCAATCAATCAGTTGGAATCTGCCCCGTGACAGGATATCGACCAAACCTACCAGCGCCACCTTGGAGGCATCGTTGGCCACACTGAACATGGACTCGCCAAAAAAGGCACCGCCAAGTGCAACGCCGTAGAGGCCACCTACCAGGCCGCCCGTGTCATCAAATACCTCCACAGAGTGAGCCAGACCCTGTTTGTGCAACGCGTAATACGCGGACTGCATGGCGCTGCCTATCCATGTACCCGGGCCGTCGCGGCGGGCAGCCGCGCAACCGCGCATTACCGCCTGGAAATGACGGTTGACGGACATTATGAACCTGTCGCGACGCAAGGTTCTGCGCAGTGAGCGGGATATGTGTAAGTCTGCAGGGAACAGCACCGAACGCGGGTCCGGGCTCCACCACATAACCGGTTGGGGTTCCTCGAACCAGGGGAAAATTCCGCGCCTGTAAGCGGCGATCAGCCGGGCAGGGGAGAGATCTCCGCCTACCGCAAGCAAGCCATTGGGATAGTCCAGCGCTTCTTCGGTGGGCGGAAAGTCATGCTCGTCACCGACACGATGAATAATCGGCACGGCGCTGGCCCCGGATCGCTGTCAGGCGGCCGCCAGGTTATCCAGGTACTTCTCGGCATCCAGCGCGGCCATACAGCCAAAGCCTGCCGAGGTCACCGCCTGGCGGTATATGTGGTCACCGACATCACCGGCTGCAAATACGCCATCCGCGCTGGTCGCCGTAGCATTACCGGCGGTGCCACTGTTAATTTTGATGTAGCCATCGTGCATGTCCAACTGTCCGGCGAAAATATCGGTGTTGGGTTTGTGACCAATCGCGATGAAAACCCCGGCCAGGTCCAGCTCGGTCAGGCTGCCATCCTTGACCGATTTCACCGTCATGCCGGTTACACCGCTGTCGTCACCGAGCACTTCCTCCAGGGTGTGATCCCAGTAGATCTTGACCTTCCCTTCCTGCTCACGGGCAAACAGCCGGTCCTGCAGCACTTTTTCCGCGCGCAGGGCATCACGTCGGTGGACCAGGATCACTTCCGAGGCAATATTGGCCAGATAGAGGGCCTCTTCAACGGCAGTGTTACCGCCACCGATAACAGCCACTTTCTGGTTGCGATAGAAAAACCCGTCGCAGGTGGCGCAGGCGCTGACACCTTTGCCCATGTACGCCTGCTCGCTGTCCAGGCCCAGGTACTGGGCCGAGGCCCCGGTAGCGATAATCAACGCGTCACAGCTATAGGTCTGGGTGCCCTTCAGCACCATCGGGCGGGCGTCGAGATCCACTTCTTCGATATGGTCGAATACGACATCAGTTTCAAAGCGTTCCGCATGCTCAAGCATCTGCTGCATCAGGGCAGGCCCCTGTAGATCAGCCGGGCCACCGGGCCAGTTTTCAACCTCGGTGGTGGTCGTCAACTGTCCGCCTTGCTGAATGCCAGTAATCACCACGGGATTCAGGTTAGCGCGCGCTGCATACACGGCTGCCGTGTAACCCGCGGGCCCGGATCCCAGGATGATTAAGGGGTGATGCCTGATATCGCTCATGTAAATCGCTTCCTTTTGATTGCCTTCGACGGCACGGCTAAATACTGCCGCTACCGACCACCAGAACTAGATGGAGGCGTGATATAGTAATTTAAAGGGGCCGACCTCTGCAAAGACTAGGGTATTTCTAAAAAGATCGCGTAACCCTTTGTAATTTATACAAAATAAAGGCAAAATACTCGCAGATGCAAAACGTTTAGGGGCGTTTGGGTAAATATCTATGGCCACGGCCAGGAAAGATAAGAAAAGCGCGGGGCAAAGCGCGGCAAAAACTGAACATATCCTCGGTCCAAGACTGCGAGAGGGTGCTTTCATCGGCGTCAGCGCTATCTGCCTGTACATGCTACTGGCACTGCTGAGCTACAGCGCTAGCGATCCGGGGTGGTCGGGCACCGGCGCAGGTACTCGCATCGAGAACATGGGCGGGCCCACCGGCGCGTGGATGTCGGACGTGTTCTTCTCACTGGTAGGTTACGCCGCCTACCTGTTTCCCCTGCTACTCGCCTACCGGGCCATTGCCATCCTCATCGCCCGCGAGGAGGCACCTCCCTTTGATTGGCTGACGTTTGGCATCCGCGCGCTGGGCCTGGTACTGGTGATGATTGCCGGTACCGCGCTGGCGGCAATGAACGATCTGGGCCATTCGGGTCTGCCACAGGGCGCCGGAGGCATACTGGGCCAGGCCATCGGCAGTGCTTTTACCACTGCCTTTAGTGCCATTGGGAGCCGCTTAATCCTGCTGGCCGTGTTCCTGTTCGGCATCACCATATTTACTGACCTGAGCTGGCTAAAGCTCATGGAAACCCTGGGTGCCTGGAGCATGGCGGCCTTCACGCGCAGCCGAACGTGGGTACAGGGGACTATCGACGAGTTCCGGGATAAACGCGAGCGCGACCGGCAGGTTGAAGCACGTGCGGTGGTTATCACGGAACATGTCGAAAAAGAGAAAAAGCGTAAACCCCCTAAAATCAAGCCCCTGAAAGCGCCGGTCGAAAAAAGCGAGCGGGTCGAGAAAGAAAAGCAACAGCCCTTGTTCGAGGCTCCGGTCACCGGCGAGTTGCCACACCTTGAATTGCTTGATGCAGAGGTTAAGGACCCAACCAAGGGTTTTTCCAAGGACGCCCTGGAAGGGCTGTCGAAATTGTTGGAACTCAAGCTGGCTGACTTTGGTGTAACCGCGGAAGTGACCGCCGTCTATCCAGGTCCGGTAATCACCCGCTTTGAAATCCAGCCCGCTCCCGGCGTGAAAGTGTCTCGTATCTCCAACCTGGCCAAAGACCTGGCCCGCTCGCTGGCGGTGATATCGGTGCGCGTGGTGGAAGTCATTCCGGGCAAGAGTGTGGTCGGGATCGAAATCCCCAACGAAGATCGCGAGGTAGTGAACTTCCGCGAGGTCCTGTCTTCCAAGGCCTTCGATATGTCCAAGTCGCCACTCACCCTGGCGCTTGGACACGACATTTCAGGCCAGCCGGTGGTCGCGGACCTGGCAAAAATGCCGCACTTATTGGTCGCGGGCACCACCGGCTCTGGTAAATCCGTGGGCGTGAATGCCATGTTGCTGAGCTTGCTCTACAAGTCCAGCCCTGCGGATGTGCGCCTCATCCTGGTAGACCCGAAGATGCTGGAACTGTCGGTATACGACGGCATTCCTCACCTGCTCACACCGGTGATTACCGATATGAAAGACGCCGCCAACGGCCTGCGTTGGTGTGTTGCGGAAATGGAGCGGCGTTACAAGCTGATGGCAGCCCTGGGTGTGCGCAACCTGTCTGGATACAACAAGAAAGTGACGGATGCCGAAAAAGCCGGCACCCCGATTGCCGACCCGCTGTGGACACCGGATCCAATTTTTGCTGAAACCGACGAAGAACAAACGCCACCCAACCTGGAGCGCCTGCCCGCCATCGTGGTGGTGATTGATGAATTTGCCGACATGATGATGATCGTCGGCAAAAAGGTGGAACAACTGATCGCTCGCATCGCGCAGAAAGCCCGTGCAGCCGGTATTCACCTGATATTGGCAACCCAGCGACCTTCCGTCGATGTAATTACCGGCCTGATCAAGGCCAACGTCCCCACGCGTATTGCCTTCCAGGTCAGTTCCAAAGTCGACTCCAGAACCATTCTGGACCAGGGCGGGGCAGAGCAACTACTCGGACACGGCGACATGCTCTATCTTCCCCCTGGCTCCGGTGTGCCCAATCGCGTGCACGGTGCCTTCTGTTCCGACGACGAAGTGCACCGCGTGGTGGCAGACTGGAAGCGGCGCGGAGAACCTTCCTATATTGAAGGCCTGCTCGACGAGGGCAGTAGTACGCCGGTGACGCCCGGGGAACTCCAGGGAGAATCCACGGACGAAGATAGTGAGGCCGATGCGCTTTATGACGAGGCGGTGCACTACGTTACCAAGAGTCGCAGGGCATCCATCTCCAGTGTTCAGCGCAAGTTGCGAATCGGTTACAATCGCGCGGCACGCCTGATTGAGTCCATGGAAGCAGCTGGGGTAGTCACTGAAATGGGCTCCAATGGCCAGCGCGAAGTGATTGCACCGCCACCCGTAGAAGACTGATAGCGATACCACATGAAACGAATTCTCCTGGTAGTAGGACTGGGGCTATGCCTGGCAGTGGGCGCCCTGAAGTCCGAAGAAATCAGTGCCTTTGATGACCTCTGGTCTCGGCTGGCAAAGCTTGAGCACCTGCAGGGTCGTTTCGAGCAAACCCAGTATGATCAGTCCGGAACGGCCGTAACGCAGAGCTCGGGCACCTTCAAACTGTTGCGCCCCGATTTCTTTGCCTGGGAAATCTACGCTCCCGACAGCCAGTTAATCATCGCCAATCCTGAATTCCTGTGGCACCACGATCGCGACCTCGAAACCGTCACCCGCAGGCCGATTACCGACAATATCGAGTTTTCCCCGCTGCAGGTACTGGGTGGCAGGGCCGATGTGTTGCAGCAACGCTTCACCATTAGCAGGCCTGGCGAGGGTCAGTTTTTACTCGTACCCAAACAGGAAGGCGCCGGTTTTCAACAGCTTGTGCTGATATTTAGCGGCGAGGAATTGCAGGCAATGGAGATCACCGACAACCTCGATCAGAACGTTAACATTGCGCTTCTCAATCTCGACAGCACCGCAAGCCTCACAGAGAGCGACTTTGCTTTCTCGCCGCCCCCCGGCGCCGACCTGTTCTACTATGAACAATGATCTTTTCTCCTCTCCCGTCGGTGACTCCGAGCGAGCAGGCTATCAACCGCTGGCCGCCAGACTAAGGCCGACACAGCTACAGGACTACGCCGGACAGCAACACATTCTCGGAGCTGGAAAACCGCTCAGGCAAGCCATTGAAAGCGGACAACTGCATTCCATGGTGTTCTGGGGCCCGCCCGGGGTCGGCAAGACGACATTAGCGCGCATGGCTGCTGATCGTGCTGACGCGCTTTTTATCCAGCTTTCAGCAGTTTTGGCCGGGGTGAAGGAAATTCGCGAGGCGGTGGCCCAGGCGCAACAGCAGAAGGCCCTGGGGCGTGACACCGTGTTATTTGTGGACGAGGTGCACCGCTTCAATAAATCCCAGCAAGACGCCTTTTTGCCGTTTGTGGAAGATGGCACCGTAATCTTTATCGGCGCCACCACCGAAAACCCCTCCTTTGAACTCAATAATGCGCTCCTGTCTCGGGCGCGCGTTTATAAATTGCGGGCGCTGGAAGAAGACGACATCGGCGGCGTACTGGCGCGCGGTATTGATGCACTCGACATTGAAGTTCACATTGCGCCGGAGCACCTGCGCCAGATTACCGCTGCCGCTGACGGTGACGCGCGCAAGGCCCTTAACCTGCTGGAGTTGGCGGCCGACCTGGCACCCGAGATCGATGGCAAGTCCGTTATCAATGAGCAGACTCTTGAAGAAGTACTACAGGCCTCCCTACGGCGCTTTGACAAGGGAGGTGACCTGTTTTACGACCAGATCAGCGCCTTGCACAAAGCGGTGCGTGGTAGCTCACCCGACGCGGCACTGTACTGGTTTTGCCGCATGCTGGACGGAGGCTGTGATCCCCTGTACTTGGCAAGGCGGGTTGTGCGCATGGCCAGCGAGGACATAGGCAATGCCGACCCCCGTGGACTAAGTCTCTGTCTCGATGCCTGGCAGGTCCAGGAACGTCTGGGGAGCCCGGAAGGTGAGTTGGCCATTGCCCAGGCCATTGTGTACCTCGCCAGTGCGCCAAAAAGCAATGCCGTGTACACCGCGTTCAAGGCCGCTACCGCTGACGTGGCAGAGGGCAGTACCCAGGAGGTTCCGCTACACCTGCGCAATGCCCCGACCCAACTCATGAAGTCTATGGATCACGGGGCCGAGTACCGTTACGCGCATGATGAAGAGGGCGCCTTTGCGGCGGGGGAAAATTACTTCCCCGAGGCCTTGAAAGACCGCCAATACTACTTTCCGACTGAACGCGGGCTGGAGGTCAAGATCGGCCAGAAACTGCGCGAGTTACGCGCCCTGGATCAAGCCGCTGCGGACAAGCGTTACGGCTAACTGATACGACATACATAGCCGATCGCAGCCGTCCTCCGCTTGACCCGGCGATCGGCGCACCGACCATGCGCGCCCCGTCCAAATCCCGTACAATACGCGCCTGCTGGAGGAGGCAGCATCCGCCATGAAGTACCTGTTATTTATCGCCCTGGGGGGCGCTGGAGGTGCTGTGAGTCGGTATCTGCTGGCCAACTGGGTCCACAGTCTCTGGCAAGGTCACTGGCCCATGGGCACCATGCTGGTCAACATGGTGGGATCCGCGGCGATTGGCGTTATTTTCGTGTTGATCGAAAAGAGCCTGATTCATCCGGACTGGCGAGGCGTATTGATGGTCGGGTTCCTCGGCGCTTTCACCACGTTTTCGACCTTTTCCCTTGAGGCCATACAGTTGTGGGAATCGGGGCATGCCACCCATGCACTGGCCTACATGATCGGTAGTGCAGTGCTCTGCGTAATTGCAGCCGGCGCAGCCATCCAGGCAACACGGATATTGATTTGACGTGAGCGAAAACGCTCACCGGTAACAGGAAATACCAAGATGTTAGACATTAAGGCAGTGCGGCAGGATCCTGATGCGATAGCCGCCGCACTGAAAAAACGCGGTTTTGAATTCAATGTCGGCGCTTTTACCGAGTTGGATGCACGTCGCAAGACCGCCGACGTCAACAGCCAGAACCTGCTGGCCCAGCGCAAGCAGGCCTCAAAGAAGATTGGTGAACTTGTCGGGCAGGGCATGAGTGTCGATGAAGCAAAGGCGCAGGTAAACGAGATCCTCGCCGACATTGCCGAGCAGATTGATGCGGCTACCGCTGAGGCAAAAACCGTTCAGGGCGAGATTGAAGAATTGTTGTTGGCAGTACCTAACTTGCCCGACGCCGATGTACCCGAGGGCGCCAGCGAGGAGGACAATGTAGAAATAGATCGCTGGGGCGAGCCCACCGCTTTCGACTTTGCGCCTAAAGACCATGTCGAACTGGGCGAGGGCATTGGCCAGTTGGATGCAGAATCAGCCGGAAAAATTACCGGCAGCCGCTTCACCGTGATGTACGGTGAACTCGCACGTCTGCACCGGGCCTTGATTCAGTTGATGTTAAATGCACATATCGCGGAGCACGGTTACCGGGAAATTTACGTACCCTACATCGTCAACAGCGATTCGCTCCGCGGCACGGGGCAGTTGCCCAAGTTTGAGGAGGATCTGTTCAAACTGCAGGGTGACCAGGGCTACTACCTGATTCCCACTGCCGAGGTGCCAGTCACCAATATAGGGCGTGACCGCGTGTTCGATGATGCGGAACTCGGCACAGACGGATTGAAGTTTGCCAGCCATACGCCCTGTTTTCGCAGTGAAGCGGGCAGCTATGGTCGTGATACCCGCGGCATGATCAGACAGCACCAGTTTGAGAAAGTGGAACTCGTGCAATTTGTTCGGCCCCAGCAGTCGGCGCAGGCATTAGAGGAGTTAACGGGTCACGCCGAAGCGGTCTTGCGATTGCTGGAGCTGCCCTACCGGAAGGTGATACTTTGCGGCGGAGACATCGGTTTCGCCTCACAGAAAACCTATGACCTCGAAGTCTGGTTGCCTGCCCAGAATACCTACCGGGAAATCTCCAGCTGCAGTAACTTCGGCGATTACCAGGCCCGACGTATGCAGGCGCGCTGGCGTAATCCGGAGACCGGCAAACCCGAGTTACTGCATACCCTCAACGGTTCCGGATTGGCGGTGGGTCGCACCCTGGTAGCCATCCTTGAGAACTACCAGCAGGCCGACGGCTCCGTCCGCGTGCCCGAGGCTCTCGCGCCCTATATGGCCGGCACCCGGCAACTGGGCGGATGAGATGGACTACCTGCCGGTTTCCCTGCGCTTACAGGACGCGCCGGTACTGCTGGTAGGTGGCGGCACCGTTGCCACACGCAAGGCGCGCCTGTTGGTGGCGGCGGGTGCTCGCCTCAAGGTGGTGGCCCCCGACATCACCGATGAGCTTGGCTCGTTACTCAAAGACAACAACGGGTCCTGGCAGCAACGGGTTTATCAGTCCGACGACGTCAACGGTGTCGATATCACCGTGGCGGCAACCAGTAACGAGACCGTCAACAAGCAGGTTTACCAGGATTGCCGCGCCGACAATATCCCGGTGAATGTGGTAGATAACCCACCGCTTTGCACGTTTATCTTTCCGTCGATTGTCGACCGTTCACCGCTGGTGTTTGCTATTTCCAGTGGTGGCACCAGCCCCGTTCTGGCCAGGCTTTGGCGGCGCAAACTTGAACAGATGGTGCCGGCCGGTTACGGTCGGCTGGCGCGCTGGGCGGGTGAACTGCGAGAGCGAGTCAAGGAAGCCATTCCTGAGGAAGATATTCGCCGGGGATTTTGGGAAACGATTATCAACGGCCCGGTCGCCAACCTGTTCCTGTCCGGAAAGGAAAACGAGGCAGAACGGTTACTCACCCAGCAGCTTGAAGAAACAGGTACTCAAGCTGTGGGGGAAGTCTACCTGGTGGGCGCCGGCCCAGGCGACCCGGACCTGATGACCTTCAAGGCGATGCGCCTGCTACAGGCTGCTGATGTGGTGCTCTATGACCGCCTGGTCGCCCCGGCTATTGTCGATATGGCTCGCCGCGATGCAGAACGCATCTACGTGGGCAAACGCCGGGCGGAGCACAGCTTACCCCAGGACCAGATTAATCAGCTGTTGCTCGACCTGGCCCTGTCAGGCAAGCGGGTAATCCGCCTGAAAGGCGGCGACCCTTTCATCTTCGGCCGGGGCGGCGAGGAGATCGAGTTGCTCGCGCAACACGGGATTCCATTCCAGGTTGTACCGGGCATTACCGCGGCCAGTGGGGCAGCCTGCTATGCCGGCATTCCTTTAACCCACCGGGATTATGCCCAGTCCGTGCGCATGCTCGCCGGACACACCAAGCAGGGCAAACTGAATATCGACTGGAGCCAGTGTGAAGCTGAAAACGAGACGCTCGTTTTTTACATGGGATTGCTCAGCCTCGAAGAGATATGCCGCCAGCTACGCGCTCACGGGCGACGTGCGGACACGCCGGTAGCACTGGTGGAGAAGGGCACCCAGCCGGAGCAGCGCGTGCTCACCGGTACACTGGAAAACATGGCTGAAGTGGTAAAACGTGAAGAAGCCCACGGGCCCACCCTGATCATCGTGGGCGACGTGGTCAGCCTGGCCGAGCGCGGCCTGGCGTGGTTCTCCGGTGAACAGGAAGGCGGAGCCTAGTCGGACTCGGCGGGCGTGTTAACAGCAAAGGCCTGTCGCTTGATACTGAGCGTGTCAGCCAGTACATTGCCGGCCTCGGTCAATAGCAGGTCAGGTTCCTCTTCCGCGTCATCGCTTTCGGTGTCTGCAGCGGCCAACGTATCGCTACCGTTCTCTGCGTCTTCGGCAGACTGATCTTCAGTCTCGGCCTCATCATCCTCATCGGCATACAGGTCGTCGATGGATGCCAGCAGTTCTTCACCCTTGGCCTTGCGGCGCTTATTTTCAATATCCAGGGCCTTGGCTTTCTGGTCTTCACGCAAAGCCAGTCTGGCCTTTTCCTGCAGAGGGATCGACTCGACATTGCGCGCCTGCTCCGCCAACGCGACCGAGTCCCGCAGATAGATCAAGTCTGGGTTGGTGTCGCTACGGGTATTAAAGGCCGATGTTAACTCCGGCAACAGGGGTGCCAGGTCGTTGTAGCGCTTGTGCCGCACCGGATTGATCTGGTCCCAGTTCAGGGCATGGTCTAATGAACTCTCGCCAATTTGATCAGGGTCGTAGAGAGAGGGGAAGGCCACATCCGGCACCACACCGCGGTGCTGGGTGCTATCACCGGATATCCGGTAGAACTTTGACTCGGTCAGCTTGAGCTGCCCCTCAGTCAGCGGTACCAGTGTCTGTACGGTGCCTTTACCGAAAGAGCGGTCGCCCACAATGATGCCGCGCTCGTAGTCCTGGATGGCACCGGCAAAGATTTCCGAAGCAGAGGCGCTCATACGGTTAATCAGTACCACCAGGGGGCCATCATAATAATCACTGCGCAAGCGCTTACCATCGCGCCACACACGGCGAGAAGAATGACGGATTTGCACAGTGGGGCCGTACTCGATAAACAAGCCGGTGAGCTCGTTGGCTTCCTGCAGTGATCCACCACCATTGTTCCGAAGATCAACAATCAGTCCGTCTACGTTTTCGGCCTGCAGTTCCTCGAGCAATACCTTCACATCGCGCGTGGTGCTCTTGTAGTCCTTTTCACCACGACGCATGGCATCAAAATCGATGTAAAAAGCGGGGATATCAATGACGCCGATTTTCAGCGTATCGTCGCCACTGGGAACCTCAATAATTTCTTTCTGCGCGGACTGCTCTTCCAACTTCACCTTGTTGCGCACAATGGTGATGATCTTGTGTTCATCAGAGGCTTTTGATTTCGCGGGAATAACCTCCAGGCGCACGGTGGAGTCCTTGGGGCCCCTGATCAGGTCAACAACCTCGTCAAGGCGCCAACCGATCACATCTTCCAACGGGCCGCTCTCACCTTGACCCACCGCGACAATGCGGTCTGACGGCCGCAACTCTCCCTGCTTATCCGCAGGACCCGCGGCAATCAGGCGGGCGACCTTGGTGTACTCGTCCTCTAACTGCAGCACCGCGCCGATGCCTTCGAGGGAGAGGCTCATGTTGATATTAAAATTCTCGGAACGACGTGGTGACAGATAGTTGGTATGGGGGTCGTACAACTCGGTCAGCGCGTTTGCATAAATCTGGAAAACATCCTGACTGTTGTATTGGTTAACCCGCTTTAACTGGTTCGTATAGCGCTTCTCCAGTACCGGCGCTATCTCTTCCTGTTCCTTCTCAGCGAGCCTGAGACTGAGAACCTGGTTTTTGAGATGCTTACGCCAGCGCTCGTCGAGGGTATCGAGATCGGCAGCCCACTGCCGATTCTCTCCGCGCAGGACGAAGTGCTCGTCGACCGTGAAATCCATCGCGGCAACGGTGGCCGGCAAATCGTCCAGCACATATTCCAGGCGAGATTTCAGTCGCTGGTGGAACCGATTGAATATGGCGTAGGCCGCTTCCAATTGTCCGTCGTGGGACTGGTCGTCCAACACATTGCGAAATTTTTCGAACTCCTGAATATCGGATGCGGTGAAAAACATCTTCCCGCCATCCAGGCTATCGATGTAATTATCCAGGTGTGCAGAGGAAAGGGTGTCATCGTAAGTCAGCTTGGCGTAGTGACGCTCTTCCAATTGCTTGATCATCTCGACGATGGTTTCACGCTGATCGTCGCTATAGTCGATGAGTGCCCAGCCGGGCAGTGCTACCAGGGAGATAAAGGCGCCCACAAGTACGCCGGTAAGCCGCGCGCGTACAGATCTGGAGGGGCTGTGGTGTTTTATAATCAAAATCGCGTCACCTTGTTTTACAGCAGAAGCTAAGTGTAACCGGCCAGGGCAGCCGGTGAAACAGTCAATTCAGTTATAGCGGTAGACGGCGAACCTGGCAAAAAGTTCGATTTTACAGATAATTAGCGCGCCTTCGGCATCAGAGACCAGCAAGCTGCCTGCGGCGCCTGATGCCCACTACCGCACAGACCGCCAGTAGCGTCGCGAAGAGTACATAGGCCGCCCCGCCGGCTGCCATGGCCTCCATGGTGATGTCGCGGTCTATCAGCCAGCCCATGACAACCGGTGAGAGTGCGCTGGCAAATACCATCGCCGCCGTGGTCACCGACTTGATGGCTCCCATGTGCTGGGTGCCATAAACCTCCGCATAAAACGGGGAAGATACTGTCGCGTACATGCCCACCGACATCCCCATAAGCACCATAAAAGCGACCGCAGCACTGAAATGATCACTGGCAGCGAGCGCGATCAGGCCCATGCCCAGTGGTATGCAGACGCTGGGCGTCAGCGTGGTAGCGCCAAATCGATCGATCAAAACGCCCATTCCCAGTTTCAACGCCACAGCGACAAAAGCATACAGAATGTACAACCCTGCCCAGGCGTTGAATGACCAGCCCTTGGCCTCTACCAGGTGCACCTGGTGAAACATAAAGCCGGTAAACAAGAGCGGCACACACAGCAAGAGTGGCATCACGCAGTAGAAGTAGGGGTCCCGCAAGACGTCTGCACGCGTCCATTGTCGCTGTTTCTGGCACGTTTCGCCGGGGACTTCGGTGTGCAACACGTCCAGGTATTGCTGGTGACGCTGGCCATGCCCACGTAGAAGGAAGCGAATCAGCACGGGCAGGGCGACCAAAAACAACAGTCCCCAGAGCAACCAGCTATCGCGCCACCCCAGAACACCCAGTAAAAGAATAACCAGTGTGGGCAGGGTCGCTTCAGACACCGAGTAGCCCATTCCACAGATGGCATTGGCTTTGCCGCGCTGGTGATCCAGGTAGCGCACCATGGCAGTGGTTCCTGCCATGGTCATCAGCCCCTGTCCCAGGTGACGCAACACCAGCATGGCAATAAACAGGGTTATCACGCCCTGGCTGTTGGCAATGAACACGCATCCCAGAGCCAGGCCGAAAACAACGGCATAGGAAAATCTACGCAGGTCCATGCGATCAATCAGAGACCCTGTCCACAGCAGGATAACGGCACTGGCAAGGGTGGCCGCCGAGTAGACAGCGCCGAAATCACCGTGAGATAGACCAAGATCAGCGCGGATCTCACCACTGAACAGGCCGATGAAATAGGTTTGTCCCAGGCTGGAGCCAAAACTCATGGAGAAGCCGAACAGCAACAATCGCCATTCGGCACGGATCAGCGGGAGGAATGATTTCATCGCGCGATTATGCCAGCGGCCGCGCCTGGATGACATCACAGCGCGGGTCTGATCACCCTGTCGATGGCCAAGGGGAATCTTGCTATAGTCCGCTGGTTCGCATTCCGGTGGAAGATTGCCATGACTATAACGATAACGCCTTCAGGGCAGGTGTGTGGCGCTGCAGTGACAGGGGTGGATCTCACCCGAGAACTGGACAGCGCAACGGTCGCCGCCATTCGCGAAGCCTGGCTGGAACATCACGTCCTGTCTTTTCCGGGGCAGGCGATGAGCGACGACGACCTGGAGCGGTTTACGCTGCAATTTGGCGGATTTGGTGAAGATCCGTTCATCGCTCCCATCGAGGGGCGCGAACACGTGATTGCGGTAGAGCGGAAAGCCGATGAGCAGGCGCCCTTGTTCGCCGAAAACTGGCACACCGATTGGAGCTTCCAGGCCCGACCTCCATCCGGCACCTGCCTGTATGGGATCACCATCCCGCCCGAGGGTGGCGATACACTATATGCGGACCAACATGCCTCGTTGAAGGCCATGCCCGCCGAACTACGCCGCCGCCTCGAAGGCAAAATGGCCATACACTCTGCCAAGGTCGCCTACGCTCCGGAAGGCATGTACGGGCAGGAGGATCAGGCTACCGACAGGAGCATGGATATAAAACCCTCCGCCGAGGCCAACGCCATGCAGACGCACCCAATCATTGGCGCGCACCCCGAATCCGGTGACGAGTGTTTGTTTGGTTGCGTGGGTTACATCGTCGGTATTGAAGACACGCCCGAGGAAGAGGCGTTCCAGTTGCTCTTTGAGTTGCTCGAGTGGCAAACACAACCTGAGTTTGTCTACCGCCATGCATGGCAGAAAAACATGTTGGTAATGTGGGATAACCGGTCAGTGCTTCACCGCGCTACCGGTGGTTACGAGGGACATGACCGTTTGTTACACAGGACCACCATTGCTGCGGTTTAGTGTCCGCAGTGGCTAACGATTCAGGTCTGAATCAATAACCGCAAGCCAGCCGGGGCAGCCCAGCATTTAAGGCTTTGCAAAAGGTTGCAACACCTGGTTTTAAGCACCTTTTTATAAGGCAGATCTACAGTCGGTTCGGCCGGATTGCCCTAATGCGCAATGTCCCCGACTCACCGGTCGGCCCCGTCCTCAAGAAAGCGGATGTTGCTAATCGGCAGTGGCCGCGGACAATTTCGCCAATACATCCTCAGTCAGCAGTGGCAGCACCTCCACCGCCTTCAGGTTTTGCTCCAGCTGTTCAATCCTTGAAGCCCCCAGGATAACGGTGGATACATTCTGATTTAACAGACACCAGGCGATAGCCACGTGCGTAAGGCTCGCGCCGATCTCTTCGGCAATAGGTGCCAGTGCGGCAACCTTCTTCATACGACCCTGGCCACGCTCTGATTCAACCATGGTTTTACGTAACCATTCATAGCCTTTCAGCGAAGCACGTGAACCCTCCGGAACGCCCTCCAGATACTTGCCGGTAAGGGCGCCGGATGCCAGGGGCGACCAGATCGTGGTGCCCATCTGGTACTTTTCAAACAGCGGTGCGTACTCGACTTCAAAGCGCTCACGATCGAGCAGGTTATATTGTGGCTGCTCCATGGTTGGCGGAGTGAGGTGATTTTCTATGGCAAATTCATAGGCCTGGGTAATCTCATCAGTCGACCACTCCGAGGTACCCCAGTACAGAATCTTGCCCTGGGTTACCAGGTTGTGCATGGCCCACACGGTTTCATCGATGGGGGTTTCGGGGTCCGGCCGGTGGCAGAAGTACAGGTCCAAATAGTCTACCTGTAAGCGCTCAAGCGCCTGGTGGCAAGCCTCGGTAACATGTTTGCGACTAAGCCCCAGCTGTGTGGGCATCGGGTCCCGCGTACCGCTAAAAAACACTTTTGACGAAACGCAATAGCTGTCACGCGAACGAGCCAGCGCCTTCAAGGCCTTACCCATGACGACTTCGGACTGGCCTGCTTCATAGCCCTCGGCGTTGTCAAAAAAGTTTATGCCGGCATCGAAACAGGTGCCAAACATGCGCTCGGCAAGCCCTGTATCAACCTGTTTGTTAAAGGTCACCCAGGACCCAAACGATAATTCTGAGACTTTCAGGCCAGAGCGGCCGAGCCTGCGGTATTCCATATGACATCCGGTACTGTAAAACGGGTGTCCATAATAACGGCTGGGGTGACTTGTGTCAGGCCGAGCCTGCTCAATGATCGCCGATGCTGAAGATACCCATCCAGGCCGCACGCTTTAACTTCCGGCCAACCGTTTCAAATGCCTCTGCGTCGTGTTCTTGGAGCAGCGCCGCCAGACTCGTGTTGCCGTACTCACGCGCACAGAAGAGTGGGGAACGGCCATACACCGGGGTGTTGACGTCGGACCCAGCGCTCAACAACAACTCGGCGGTGGCAGTTAAGGCTTGCTGATGCTCTAAAGGCGGAGCCTGGGCGGTACAAGCCGCCAGTGCCAGTGGCTGGCCGTAGCCGCCGTCAGCATTTGCATCCATACCCATTTGCAGCAGGCGATCCACCATCTTCGCATCTCCGCGGCTGGCAGCATAAGCCAGGATGTCGGGGTAGGGGGTAGGATCGGCGCCGGCGTCAAGCACGGCCAGAAAAACGGCTTCACCCCCGCTGCGAGCAGCACGCAAAACGGCTGGCTCGGGGTGGGCATCCCCGGGGGTATGCCAATTCGGATCAATCCCATGCTCGAGCAAGAGCACCGTTGCCGGTAGGTGGCGATTACTGGCCGCACTGATAAGAGCGGGGCCAAACAGGTAATCTGCATTTTCGGAGGTGATTTTCTTGTGGTCCAGAAGTAATGCCAGGGTCTCTACATGGCCACCGCCGCCCGCCCAGGTAGCGGCATACATTCCGTACCACTGGTCTGAACGAGTGGCTGCTCCTTGTTGGAGCAGCACGGCAACAACTTCCGCATGTCCCTTTATCGCCGCGGCCTCCAGCGGAGTATAAACTCGATATCCCCATTGCGGCGTGTCATTGGGGAGGGTGAATTCGATATCGGCACCGGAGGCCAGCTGAGCGCGCACAACTACCAGGTCGCCTTGGTGGGCAGCGTCAAGTAACGCCTGATTGGCGAGCGCGCCGGGTGCCAATAAGAACACATACAATAGAAATCCTGTCAGACGATTGCACGTAACGGTAGGGCGCTGGCGTTCGAACATAATGACTCCTGCTGCCCTCAAGTATAGCAAGCGCTCGCACGGCTTTTCAGACAGGCAAATTTCGGTTAGGCATCTTGCCCTGGCGGAATGCCCGTTCGGAGGTGGCGATAAATCGAAAAGGCATGCGCATGCTCAGCGTCTATAGCATGATTCGCCAGCAGTTCGCTGCCCCACCCACTGAAATCAAAGGGGTCAACAAATGTATCGCCGGGGATCTCTGCATGCACGATAGTTTCATACACCAGATCTGCCAGCGGTAGCGCCTCGCGAAGGTATCGTGTACCGCCGATTACGAAAGCGTGACCGCATCGGTTTACCGCAAGATCAATTGCCCCGGTCAGGCTCGGCGCCCGCAGTACCCCCGGGGCCAGTTCGTAGTCTGCATTGCGGGTGATAACAATATTCAACCGCCCGGGCAGTTCGTAGGCATGGTCCTCGTAGGAAAGACGCCCCATGATGATGGCGTGTCCCATAGTGGTCTGATTGAAATGTGCGAATTCATCGGGCAGCGACCAGGGCAGGCCGCCGTCACGGCCGATACAGTAATTTTCAGATCGAGCGTAGATGAGTGATATTTGAATCATGCGCCTATGCTACTACAGCGGCTAAGGTGGATCGGGGAGTCGCGGATAGTCTTTCTACCAGTCAAAAGCAGCGGGCACAAAAAAAGGGCGGGGTGAACCCGCCCTTTGGCATTCAAATGGCGCTTAGAAGTTATATGACGCCCTGAGGTACCAGGAACCACCTTCATAGCCAGAAACGGTACGACGCGGATAAAGCAATCCATCGTTTTCGCGGTTTGCATATCTGCCGCCCGCCCGAATCTCGTCAGGGTATTCATCGAAAACGTTGGACCCGCCAAGTGTGACATTCCAGTTTTCAGTTATATCCCAACCCAGTTCCAAGTCCACGAAGAGGATCGGATCAATCTCTACACTCTGGTTGCCAAAATCACCATCAATGACGCCTCGTTCATCATAGTGCTCACCCCACCAGTTAGCGCGGAACATAAACCACCAATCTGAACCGATACTGGTATTTGCCGTGAACACAAAGCGTTCTTCGGGGTAGTTATTCTCGATGTCTTCTACGAGGGAGTCACGTACAGGGTTCACGCCGTTAACCTGAGTCTGGTCTACCACGTCAATCTCATTGTAGTTAAAGGCGAAAGTGAAAGTGGTGTCCACGTTGCCTGACCAATCCCAGAATGAGGTCAGTACCACGTCGATACCCTGGTGCTCCACATCCATGGCATTGGTGTAGAAGGAGATTGTGGGCCCTTCAACGGTCTGGATATCACCGGTACGATAGATACGGTCATCTACTTCGATCAGGTAGAAGTCCATGGTGAGATTGGTTGAGTCGCCAATATCAGCAGTGAAACCCAGACTGTAGTTAACCGAATTCTCTTCAGTTAGCTCCTCGCCACCGTATTGCTGCGCGAGAGGGTTCGTTGGCTTAATCAAACCTTCCTCTACCTGCTGGCCCGTGGAGCCATCAAAGGTGGTGATAACGGCCACGTTATTGGCTTGTCCCGGCGTCGGGGCGTGGAAGCCAGTGGATACAGCACCGCGGATCGTAAAACCATCAGAGATTCTATAGCGCGACGCTAGCTTGCCATTGGTAGTGTCTCCAAAATCGGAAAAGTCTTCGTAGCGAAGGGCATATTGCAGCAGCCAGTCATCGGTGATGTCATGTTCGATATCACCATAAACCGCCCAGTTATCACGGTCGAAATCACCTGCGATACTGGGGGGGCGACCGGCCATACCGCTCGAGCCAGGTTGAGTAACCGAATTAGGTTCGCCGGCAATGATCGTGTATGTCTCTTCGCGCCATTCCGCGCCGAATGAAAGCTGGATATTGTCACTCAGGGGGATCGAGAAGTCGGCGTTCAGGTTAAGCTCTTCCTGTTCGTAATCACCGGGATCGAAATCGCGTTGAGCTGGCTCCCCATCCGGACCGAGCCCGAGCGCTGAGTTGGTGGTATTGTTAAGCGTGTAGTCCAGTTCGTTAAAGCCATAGCCAATACTGAAGTCGTAATAAACGTCGTCCCAGTTGCCCCGCAGCCCTCCGACCAGGCTGTAATCCTCTTGATCGCCATCCAGGAACGGCGTGTAGCCGGTCGCGATAAGCGGACCAGAATAGCCGAAGTCATCACGGAGCGTTTTCAAGGTTGGATCAAGACCGGACACGGGCTGGTCACCCTCTCGATAGAAGAACCGGTATGTACCCGTGGTCTCAGCGTAGTTACCGAACGCGTAGATTTCGGCGGTGTCAGACAGTGCTATCCCAGAATTGAAAAATAGACGATAACCATCTGTTTCTGGGCGTCCCCACGACTGCACCAGGGGCGCGTCATCGAAAGGCGTATCTGCCCCCACACCTTGAACCCCATTATCCACCAGGTATTGCCCGTCGGGACGCTGCACCGCACGGTCAAGTGCATCGTTCTCATACCACTCAGCCGTCACGTTCAAAAAGCCTTCACTTCCCAACGCAAAACCGGCATTTGCACCAATTTTAGTGCTCTGCTCTCCTTCGAAGAACTCGCCGTATTGGACCAGTACTGTTCCACCTTCAGCATCGTCTTTCATTCGAAAGTTCATTACGCCGGCAATGGCGTCTGAACCATATTGAGCTGCGGCGCCATCGCGCAGGACCTCAACGGACTTCAGCCCGATGCTGGGAATCATGCCAATGTCGGGACCATGTGCACCGTTACCCGCAGCGGTAGCGAAAAATGTAACCAGCGCCGAACGGTGCCGACGCTTACCGTTGACAAGCACTAGAGTCTGGTCGGGCGCCATTCCCCTCAATGCAGTAGGGCGAATGAACGCGCTGCCGTCACCGGTAGCAGGGATTGCGGTATAAGAGGGAATCAGCGACTTCATATTGTCAGTGATATCCGCATTATTCCCGAAGGAATTAAACTCCTCACTATTCAATACGTCCACGGGAACAGGTGAATCAGAAACTGTGCGTTCCTTCTGACTACGCGTACCAGTGACAATCACTTCTTCGAGCATCGCGGTTTCCTGGGAAAACGCGGTGTTGGATTGGGCGAGGGTGGCGACGACGGCAGATACTGCCAATGAGAGTGCTGATTTAGCTTTCATACTGCATGCTCCGGGTTTCGTTGTTGTAATAATTATCGCGAACCCAGCATGACACCGAATGTGCTTGCCTACGTCGTTGAACTCCAGACGATGACGCAGCGGCGACATGTGGGTCCTTACCGATAAACCCACTATAAACTAGTCAGAATTAATCATGTGGACGCAGCAATGTTAATAATTCACATTTTGGTGTCGCTATGTTTAGTGGCGCAAAGCAATTCCAGCAAGGGAACACTGCTCCGGCATGCTATATTTTTGGTGCAGCCTGAGCGGATTGTCCAACTACCATGCCAAAGCGCACACCATTTCTTCGCGTTCTGCTTTTATGTATCACCCTTGTTGTCGCACAGGGCTGTTCCGTCAACCCGGTCACCGGAGATCGGGAAATTTCACTGGTTTCCGAGACACAGGAAATTGCTATCGGAGAACGGCAATTCCAGCCCTCCCAGCAAACGCAGGGCGGGGCTTACCTGATTGACCCGGGCGTACAGGAGTATGTAAGCAATGTGGGACTGAAGCTGGCTGCGGTGAGTGACCGGCCGGATCTACCCTACGAATTTGTGGTCCTCAACAACAGCATACCCAATGCCTGGGCACTACCGGGTGGCAAAATAGCGATTAATCGTGGACTGCTGGATCGACTCAATGACGAAGCCGAACTGGCAGCAGTACTTGGGCACGAGATCGTCCATGCCGCGGCACGGCACAGCGCGGCGCAAATGACCCGCGGCACCCTTGTTGGACTCACTGCCCAGTTAGCAACCATAGCGGCGGCCACTCAAGGCTATGGTGATCTGGGCAACATGGCGTCGCAATTGGGTGGCGCAGCGGTGCTGGCCAAATACGGCAGAGACGACGAACTGGAATCTGATCGTTATGGTATGGAATACATGGCCCGAGCCGGTTACGACCCGCAGGCAGCGGTGCGCCTGCAGGAATTATTCCTGGCGCTCAGCGCCAATCGCAAGACCGATGCTCTGAGTGCCTTACTTGCCAGCCACCCACCTTCAGCTGAACGGGTGATGGCAAACCGAAGCAGGGCGGAGGTGTTACCTACCGGTGAACGCTTCGAATCTCGCTTCGCCACAGCAATGAAACAGATACGACGTGATGCCCCAGCCTACTCTGCGCAGGAACAAGCCCTGGTCGCACTCAAAGAGAAAAAGCCGGAGCAGGCTCTCGCACTACTCGACGAGGCCGTGGCAATTCAGCCGGAGGACTCGCAGTTCTGGGAAATGCGTGGGCACGCCTGGAAGATGCAAGAGAATCCTGAGAATGCCGAGAAAGCCTATAGCACGGCGATACGCAAGAATCCGGCGTTATTCAGCCACTCTCTCTATCGCGGATTGATACGGTTTGAACAGGGCAGCTGGCAAGGTGCACAGTCGGATCTTCTACGCAGCCGCGAGCAGCTGCCCACTGCGGTCAGCACTTACTATCTCGGGGAGATCGCTCTCAAGCTAAGTGACGAGGCACAGGCCGTTAAGTACTTTTCTCAAGCCGTGGAAAGCGGCAACAAGGAGATAGCTAACTCGGCCTATAACAAATTGGCGCGCTTGCAACTGGGAGAGAGTCCTGAGAAATACATCTTCAGCCACGCCTACCTCGACCAACAAGGTTACCTGCGGCTGGTACTGCGTAACAATACCAACTTTGCCGTTAGCAACGTGCAGGTACAAGTCGCCGAAGTAGTGAACCGACAGGTCGCTGGCAGTGTGCAGACACTGCGCCAACGATTTACCTTACAAGCTGGCCAGCAACAGGAGTACCGGACGGGCATCGGGCCGCTGACGCAGTCCTCGGTGGCCCGTCAGTTCGCTAGCAGGGTAACGGTCGCAAGCCCGGTCGACCCATAGTGCATTGCTGATCCTAAGTGCTCTAGGAGGACTTGGCCTTATATCGTTCACCACGCTTAGCCGCCAGGTCGAAGGCCGCGACAGTTTCTGCCTTAACTTCGCTGTCGGCTTTTGCCCGCAGTCTGTCAAAATCTTGTTGCCACCAGCGCGCCGTAGTTTGGGGGAACGTGCCCATACGATTCACACAGGCGTTGGCGCCACGATCGCGCCCCACGTCATATCCAGAGGCACCGTCCGCCTGCACCTCAGTTTTCCCGAAGGGAATAAGGTCTCCTTCGGCATCAGGGAGCAAAAAGTAGGGCATAGAAATACGGGTTTCACCCTCAGGAATCAGCGTGGTATTCACACGGTGTAGGGTTGCCGAGTAGCGCCCTTCGCTAAGATGCATCAACGTACCGCCAGTATTCACGATTACCGAACCGGGAATAACTGGCACCGGGTAGTCGCCTTCTGCGGTACGACAGGTGACAGGGGCATTCATCCAGTTGCCTTCGCCGGCAACCACCTGTAAGCCGGGGCGATCATTGATGAGTAGAGCGACAAAGGGCGGGCCATCGATATGCGATCCCACGGTCTTACTGTCGAAACGCGCATATTCCGCGATAACTCGCTCACGATCTTCTTCTGGGAACACGGACAAACTGCGGTTGTGATTTAAACTGGCGCCAAGATTCGGGTCGTCAAAGTCGAAGTACTTGCGAAATTCTGCCGGGTCTTCACCGAGCGACTCAACGATCAGCTCGCCCAGCATATGGGTCAGTTTGTGATAGACATCGCATAGTTCTTCGACCACCGGTCTGAAGCCGGGGAGCGTGTCAGTTTCAGGCCAGGTATTGGGGCCCTTGACGAGTCGATCATGCAGCGGAAAGTCCTCATCGTCGTGCGCACTGACCGGGGTCTGTTCGAACGAGTACTGATAGGATTCAATCGATTGACAGAAGCCCTGGGGGTTCAGACGCCGGCCTGAATATCCACGAAAATACGGCGTTTCAGCAATATCAGCGGATGCCTTAATCTCATCCGAAGAGTGAAAGAATCCGCGCACCTCGCGGAAAGCGCGCTGCTGGAACTCATCATCGAGTCCGGGCGCATTGGCGAGAATCATAAAGCCGCACTCGGACAGGGCGAATCGAATGTCTGCGAGTAGCTTTTCCCGATTACCCTCAAGGTCGTTCCAGTCGACAACGGGTATCTCGGTGAGCGTTCCGCCCGTTTGTTGGTTAGCGCCAGCAGGCTCGTTCATTGTCTTTCCCTCGATTTTGCTCGAATCAGTGAGGCAATTATATTATAGTATTACTATAATAGCAAGTGATTCGTGACCTCGCCCTGTCGGTTGCCAGAAAAGAGCCGGACTAAAGGGTTAAGAAGAAAAACGATTACCGCCACATACGAGGTAGCGCACGGCAGCCTGAACGGCGCGTGGCTGCTTCGGGGCAGACCCGGAACAGTTCGAAAGTGGGCGAGCGTACTAAATGGAGCAGCTGTACAATGCTTTGATCAAAGCAGTATTTCTCGGATCGTTAATTAGATCCGTCCCCATCTTGTTCATGACGTAAGCGAAACCGATCTGCCTTGACGGGTCCGCAAATGCGAACGAGCCACCCCAACCAGAATGCCCGAAAGCTGTTATTTCAGGCCCGTACACGTCCTCGGAATTAATCAAGAAACCACATCCCCAGCGAGCTTCAAGTGCAAGCGTTTGGTCTGTCCCCGAAACCTGCGGGGTACGGCAATGCTGCAATGTTGGTGGGGATATAGAAAGAACGGATTCAGCGGCCTCGTCATTAGCTAGAGACGCATAAAGCGATGACAAGCCCTCGGCACTGGCAAAGCCATTGGCAGACGCAATAACCGCAGAGCGCCATTCTTTTGTATTGGGGACCTCTGGGTCGAGGGGGGGATTTGCGAGTGCAAGTTGTTGTACGTCGGTAAGCTCCTGGTCCATAAGTGCTGCGGAACTGTAATCGGTGGGTGCGTATAGTGTTGCCACACGATTTTCTTGATCCATTGGACAACCGATATAGATGCCGTTTTTACAGCGTGGCGCCAGGTACTCGGCAACCAGTTCCCTGATACTTTTTCCAGTCGCGCGGATACATAGCTCTTCTACCAGAAATCCCACAGTAATCGGGTGATAGCCATAAGCCAGTCCCGGCTCCCAGAAGGGCTCCATCGCTGCCAATTCGGCCGCAGCCGCTCGGGCATCATAGAGAAAATCAGACGCAACCGGGTCTCTGAAGCCTGACAGGCCAGACTGATGAGACATTAACATCGCGACAGTTATGTTTTCTTTTCCCTGAGCACCAAATTCAGGCCAGTAGTCTGCAACCCTGCGTTCGTAGTTCAGTACCCCTTTGCTTACCAGTATCGCCACAATGGTTGCGGCAACACCTTTTGTAGTCGAATACACATTGGTAAGTGTATCTTCTGCCCATGGTGTTTGAGTTTCTCGCTCCTGCCAGCCGCCCCACAGACTGAGTACCTGTTCGCCTTCAATATGCAGAGAAATTGCCGCGCCAATCTCTCCATGCTGGGTAAAATTCCTGCAAAAAGCTTCTCGCAAAGGCTCAAAGCCACGATTGCTAAAACCGGAAGGTTGCATAACTTCAGTACCGATTAAAACTGCTTACTCAGGCTGACTCCCCAGGTTCTCGGGGGACCGTAAGCGCGGTATCCATTGCCGAAGGCGAGTTGATTGAAGCCTTGAAGTACGTACTCCTCATCGGTGACATTTTTACCCCAGAGGGATATATCGAGATCATCACCCAGGTATAGCGATAGCCTTGCGTTAGTCACCGTAAAACTGTCGCTGGTTAACAAGGGGTCGTTCAGGGCATCCAGCCAGACATCATCCTGGTAACGCGCGTCGAGCGCCACCTCCGCCTCCCAGCTATCGGTAAACATAAAGCGGTATCTAACATCAATACTGAAGCTGGTCTCCGGTGCATTGGGAAGACTGTTTCCACTTGGCACTGTTCCGTCAGGGCCCTCGAAGGAGCCAAGTTCCGTGTCCAGATATGCCGCAGTAAACATTGTGGACAAGCCTTCTATGCTCTGGGGTAGCCAGGTCAACGATAGCTCGGCGCCCTGTATATCCGCACTTGGTATGTTTCCAAGACGCTGTGTCGGGATAGCACCTGAGTTGTCTCGAATATAGGATTGAACATCTTCATAGTCGTAGATAAATGCGGCAGCTTCGTAGCGCAGATCTCCGGACCCTAAAGAACCCTTTGCGCCTATTTCATACGCGGTCAGAGTTTCTGGATCATAGGGTTGAAGCTGTTCGGGTTGGGTGGCTACCCCGGTAAAAAATCCACCACTTTTGGTGCCCTGAGAGGCACTGACATAGAGCAATGTCTCGTCGCTGGGTGTCCAATTCAAGCCAACGCGCCAGTCCGTACTCGTATCAGAAACGGAGTCGTCTACGGCAGCCAATGTAATGGGCGGTGTGCCAAATGGTACCTGTGTCAGGAAGCTTGCAGGGGGTAGAGAGACTAAATCGAGGTTAGCTCCCTCGACTGATTTCTCTTCATCGCTGACCCGGACACCACCGATAAGTATCAGGCTTTGATTAAGTGCATACTCACCGTTTACAAAAAAGGCATAGGTGGTAGCTTCTATGTCATTGGCGGTATAGGTTGTGGTGTTGAGCAATGCCTGCAAATCGCCTGCATAAGTCGTAAAAATTTCATCTTGCGAATAGAAGGCGCCCAACTGCCAGGTAAGCGCTTCTTCACCACCGGTTAGGCGAAACTCCTGAGAGAATTGCTCTACTTCGTCCATGTTGTTGAAGTCAACAATCTGCGCTGGACTCGCGTCGATATCACTTCCGTATGTCCTATCAAAGTCGACATAGCCGGTGAGGGAGGTGAACGTACCAATGGCGGTGTCATGATCAACTCTAACGCTCGTGATTATTTGATCCATGTCGTAATCCGGATCAACAGACCAATCTCCAGTGAACGGGTCACCATCTGGATCTGAATACCCTAGCGGGTTACTGCAGGAAGGTGACCCGGGACAGCTCGCGCCGTCACCGGTAGGAAACGCGCCGAAGAATTCCGGAGAACCCAGTTCTGATCGAGTCCGGTTGCCTTCCAGTCGAAGTATCACATCAGTTGTGTCTGACGGCGTCCACAACACCTTTACACGGCCCATAAACACCTCACGTTCGCCGACCTCATCCCCCGTAGCGCGGTTATCCCAAAAACCTTCGCCTTGAGTGAGTGCTTTTCCGGACATACGCAATGCGATCGAGTCGGACAATGCAGTGTTGAACATGCCCTCGATTTCGGCCAATTCATAATCGCCAACTCCGACCTGAATCCGTCCTTCGTTACCTTCAAAATTTGGGTTCGCACTAACTACATTCAATGCGCCAGCGGTAGCATTGCGGCCATAAACCGTGCCCTGGGGTCCTTTTGCAACCTCCATCCGCGCCAGGTCGAAATAGTCAGAGCTCAATAGTGCGAGGGAGGAGAGCGGAACTTCGTCGATAAATACGCCTGTGGTCGGACTATTGGCAGCATTAAAGTCGTTAAGACCCACGCCACGAATGGTAATGATCGGCATAAGCCCAGGAATGAACTCTTTTATTGTCGCATTCGGCGTAAACAACGGGATATCGGTGACTGAAGTTATACGCCGGTCGCGAATCTCATTTTCACCAACGACAGAGACAGACAGCCCCAGGTCCATAACGGATTGTTCGCGTTTCTGCGCTGTGACAATAACCTCTTCAATCGGCGCCGCGAATGGCGTAAGGCTGTACGAAGCCAATGCCGTCGCCACACACAGTGGTCGAATCTTATTTTGCAATGAGCTTTCTTCGTTACGGCGGGAGATATACATAACAGATCCACTATTAGTTATATGAGTTTCTAAATATACTATTCTGTCTAATTTTGAATTTCAAGCACCCGAACCAAAATCATCACTTGGCGATCAATAGGGGAATAGGGGTAGCCATCGATGGTTATCTGAAGTACCGTCACGCAATTATGAGCACAGCAAACACAGCCCTAAAGGCGAGCGAACAAGGCAGCTCCAAACGATCGCGCAAAAGAGATCGAATCATTGAACTTGCCTCCGTGCAGATGAATCGCAGAGGTGCGGCCTCTGTTGACCTGGCGGAGATCGGTACCGAATTAGGTATGGCAAGAAACTCAATGTACTACTACTTCAAGGACAAGCACGCACTGACAGAGGCGTGTTATGAAGCGGCGGTATGCTACTCAGAGGGATCTTTACGGCTGGCCTTCGATCATAACGGCACAGTAACCGAGAAACTATTGGTGTTCATCACGAACTCCCTGAACGAGCAATCACACTCTATTGCCGTTATGTCTGATCTCGACCTGACGGAAGAGGGGCGCTCCAGTGACCTGGGAGAACGCCAGTCTGCCGTGCTGAACAGCCTGCACGAACTGATTGAAGCCGGTGTAGAAAATGGCGAGTTCAGGCGTTTACCTTCTCGCCTGGCCGCCCATGTGCTCATTTCAATGCTTGAGTGGAAGCGACTATGGTGTGCTTTTATGGGCCAAGATGTATCAGCACTGGCAGATGGCGCACGGGACATGGAGCGCTGGATAAGACAGGGAGTGCTAGTCGATAGGACTTATCGACTACAAAATCCCCCAAAATTTAACGAGGTTTTCACGACGCCTGTAAATGTCATGGATCCCAAGTCAATCAACGAACAAAAAAGACTCTTTCTGCTGGGCGCAGCCTCGGCGCTGTTTAATCGAAGAGGCATCGATGCGACAACCATCGACGATATAGCGGCTGCCTTAGACAGCACAAAGGGCTTTGTATACAACCATGCAGAAGACAAGCAACAACTCGTTCGAATGTGCTACGACCGGGCGTTTGACATGTACGAGCGCATCTGGGAAGTGAGCGAGAAATGCGGCCCGGGCTCCGCGGATTCAATCCTGACCTCCATGCATTTGCACTGTCAGGCCCAGCTGTCGAATACCCCACCCTTAACGGTGCAGTCTCAGCTTGGTGATCTTCCTCTATCGTATCGCGCGCGCTCCTCAGCTATCAGGGGAAAATATGCTGCAGGAGTGCGTCAGGCTGTGAAGAAAAAGGTCGCGCACCCGAAGTCCCAAAAGTTTGTCGACATATCCCCAGGCGCATTCTTCTGGCTCGGTAAATCCGGCTTAACACCACCCCAGAGCGAAAACTTGCCCGATCAAATTGCTGACCTGACAGCACACGGTTTCTGCGCGTAAGCGCTCGCGATCATTCCGCTCCAGCAGGCATTAATCACGCGTCATCGCACCGAGCAATCCAAATGTGAATGATTGCTAGTTAATTGGTGGATGAAGCCTCACGCGCGCGCCATAAAACCCCAACAGTTTCTACAAAATCATTAGTGGCTGAATCCGAGCAGGTCGAATCCGAATATGGGCCTTGTCCACGCCTCGGCATTCGTTCACAATGACCGCCTGACCCGCTGAATCGGTATTTGCAGCCCATCCCGGCGGGTCGCCAACCCAAAGAGATAATAACGCCAGCCCCCATGGGTCGGCTACGGGTCTAGTTTGTCGAAGTCAGCCGCCGCGACTAAAGAAAACGATTCAGTACCACTGGAAGAGTGGCTGCCGATGTTGCGCGAGCGGACCTCACAGGCAATGCGCTCCACTGGCGCCTTCGCCAGTGGCATGGCTCGCGTCTACGTGGCGATGCGCCCCCTCGCAACCCTGGTCAATCGACATGCAGACGTCAGCGAAAGCGAGCTGCACGAAGCGCTCGACGCTGTGTTTGTTGCCTTGCGCAATCACCCCATGGTCGAACAGCTGCGCGACCTAACCACACGGCTGCGGGAGGACAACATCCTTCCCAACGAGGAAAGCACAGAAAATCTGCTGCGCTTCCTTATAGACCAGGTCACCGCACGTAGCGTTTTCCCCATTCCCGAGCAGGTGACAGAAGAGTTCTGGTCGTTCTTCAATGATCTGCTCAGCGAGCCCGAACTCCAGGGACTCGGTGAAGTCAGCCTGGATGTAGCGCGCATTGTGGTCAGTGCCTATGAACCCTTAATCGTTCAGGTGCTCAATCAGCTCAAGACCATGCGGCAGACCAATAATGAACAGTTGCGGGAACTATTCAGCCAGACCGGGGTGTTGCGTTCAGACCTGGATATTTTTCGCCGCCAGGTAGGGGCCCTGGCGTACATACGCGAATTCTTCGATACGGACCCGCAAGATCTCAAGAACCAGGCGCGTATTGTTGCGGAAATGGTCCGGGAGTTCGGTCCCTTCTTTATCAAAATGGCTCAGGTGGCTGCCGCCGGCTCTGACTTTTTGCCCGAGGAAATCAGCGAGGCACTGGCGGTATTCCAGGAAGACGTCGAACCTATGGCACCCTGGGAAGTGGAGCAGGCGTTCATGGAAAGCTTTGGACAGCCTCCCTCCAAACTGTACTACGACTTTGATGCGTCCAAGCCACTCAAGTCGGGCTCCATTGCTTCGGTCTATGTAACGCAAAAGCCCGTGGTCAATCGTCGTGGACGCCAGGAACTGAAAACAGTAGTCGTCAAGGTGGGCCGTCACAACCTGGAACGAGAGTTCCTGATCGGCAAGACCGTCATCAAACTGGCCATCCTCAGCAGCCAATACTGGGCTCCGCACTCCAAACTCGCACCATTTTTGACGTCCTGGCAGGAGCAGGTCGATGTGTTTGTTGA
Organism: Halieaceae bacterium; assembly: GCA_963669435.1. Lineage (GTDB taxonomy): Bacteria > Pseudomonadota > Gammaproteobacteria > Pseudomonadales > Halieaceae > CALJFL01. The sequence continues at coordinate 4,073,936 of OY770025.1, read as the reverse complement.
GGGTTTCCGGGCTGAGTTGGATTTTGAAGCCGAGGCCAAAGTGCAATCGCGCTTTGCGGAACGGGCCCACTATACCGGTGGTTGGTCAGTACCCGCGGTGTATCAAACCACCCGCCGCGTAATCGAGATGGAGTATGTTGAAAGTGGTCGCAGCATCGGCACGGCCTTCGACCACCTGCGCAAGCGCAAGGCGGTTCGCGCAAGGCGTAGGGCAGGGCGTGCATTCCTGCATGCGGTGTTATCTCACATGTTCGTTTACCAGGAGTTCCACGGTGATTTGCACCCTGGCAACCTACTGCTTGATGACGAGCAAAAGCTGTACTTTATCGACTGGGGCAATAGTGTCGATATCAGCAAGATCTGGCGCCCGGCACTGGACTACATCCAGGCCGTGTTTGCCGCAAACCCCGGTGAAGTTACCGAAGCCATGATCTCCCTGGGAACTGATCCATCAGCTCTGGCCACCCAGCGCGCGGAAATGCTGAGGCTGGTCGAGGAGGCGCTAGACCAAGCGAACATCCAGCCGCTCGGACTGGACTTTGTTCGCACACTGTATGAGGAGGGCGCCGAGGGATTACAACGGCGTATGGAATTGGCCCTGCAGTTGGGGGGAATTATGGGACGGCACGGTATCGTCATTGATAGCGAATATATGCACCTGACCCGCTCTATGGCAGCCATGGCCGGTTCTTACCTGGGTATCTACAAGGGCATTTCACGCCTGGCCCTGGTGCAGGATGCGCTGTCAGTGAGCATGAGATTCCTCCCTGTCGAGGGATATCGACAGGCCGCCGGCTATCGCCGTCGATTACTGCGCCAGGTAGCACGGGATTTACCTGTGAGCCTATTCAATAAAAAGGCCATGGCGTACTGAGCCTAAAACAAAGGGCCGGCTCATCAATTATTATCTAAGCTGACTTCGGTCGTTATCTCACTCGCTGAAAACGAACGCTGGCAATAAAGTTGCCATTCACCCTGCCATCCTCAAAAACCACACGGTCGTTGACAGTTTCTGACAGACGCTCGATCCGCTCTGGGGGCAGGGTGGCCACACCATCAAGGCTGTAGGTATTTCCCGATTCGGTGCCAGCGTCGTAAACAGGTAGATCAATGTCGCCCGTGTCTGCCACCCATTCGCCCGACGGATTTAACAACGAGTATCCGCTCAAGCCGACAAACCAGTCAGAACTGGGAGCAACCATGGTGGCAAAGGTCACCAGCGGATAGCTCCGGCTATTATCCAAGGTGTGTGTCGCCGTGCCCGTCGGTCCAGTACCGCCGACGCGGAAGAGGGCACTGGCGGCATTAATGGAGATTTCCTCTTCAATCTCACTGGCAAAAATACCGGTTGAACCGAGTTCGGCGACCTCCTCAAGCCCACGCGAGGCCAACTCGCCCGAGGCCCACAAAGTAGAGTCGTCATTAACAGCAGCGCCCACCAGGGTTGTGAAATGCGCCGATTCAGGAACGAGTTGAAATGCCTGCGGCGTCCAGCGCGCGGTGAAGGTCATGCAATAACTGGCGGATTCCGAGGTGATATCCAGTGCCAGGGAGTCTACCGCAACACCGCACAATTCTGGGGGAGTAGACGGCATGGCTTCACTCGTTGGAGTTACAACCGGGTCTGGATTCGTATTATCGCTATCGACATTAGCGGGCTCTGCCATCGTCGATCCCCCTCCGGATCCACCACCTGAACCACCGCAGGCGGTCAGCAGGAAGACGGACAATAATAAAAAGCAGGGTGCTAACTTCATGCGAAGCTTTTGTCTTATAAGGCAAACTGATCACACTATGACACTGTGACCTCCCATTAAGTTCACACCGTAATTTACTGGAAACACCTATGCAGCAACCGAAGTTGCAGGCATGATGATTGATCGTGCAGTGTGCATCCATTATGGTTTGCTTGAAGTGTGCCAACCCTGACCGGAACAACCGCGTCGGGTGATGAAGTGGGGCGGTATCTGGTACTCAACCTATAAAATAATCACAGAGAACATTATTCATGACTAGTACAACGGCCACTGAAGAAGGCGGTCACCTCACCGGCTACGGCACACCTTCTTACCGCAACTATGTGTTGCTGTTGTTGATGGTTGTATACACCCTCAACTTTATCGACCGAACGCTCATCGCAGTGGTGGCACAGCCCATCATTGACTCCTTCGGCCTGACCGACTCCCAGTGGGGTCTGCTGTACGGGCCGCCCTTTGCCATCTTTTATGCGGTGATGGGCTTGCCTATAGCTCTGTGGGCGGACCGTTCCAACCGGGTGAAAATCATCACCGTGTGCATCATTCTCTGGTCCATCATGACGGCGCTGTGTGGCGTGGCCGCAGGATTTTTGACACTCCTGCTGTTTCGCATTGGTGTGGCAGTGGGGGAGGCCGGCTGTACACCACCGGCCAACTCCATTATCGGCGATTATTTTATTGCCCGTAAGCGCGCAACCGCGCTCGGTATTTATTCGATGGGCGTGACACTCGGCGGCGTGTTGGCTAACCTGTTTGGCGGCCCGATTGCGCAGATGCAGGGGGCCGATTTCGGCGCCTGGATTTCCAGTATAGGTCTGGGTGGGCTATTTGGAGGTCTCGATTGGGCTTCCATAGAAGGCTGGCGAATTGCCTTCGTGGTGGTGGGTGTACCCGGCGTACTGATCGCTTTACTGGTGCTGATGACCATCAAGGAACCACCGCGTGGTTATTCCGATCCGCCAGATACAAAGACTGAATCCAAAGCCCACTGGGGCGAGGCATTCAATGAACTCAAGACCAAACCCACCTTCTGGTGGATGGCTATTGGAGCCTCACTCGTGGCCTTCGTCGGTTACGGCCTAATCAGCTTTCAAGCGCCGTTCCTGCAGCGCGAACACGGGTTGGATGTGCGTGACGCGGCGGTCAATTTTGGCGCGCCACTTTCCCTTGCGGCGGCCCTGGGCACATTTTTGGGCGGCTACATTACCGAGAAACTTACGCCGCGCTCGTCAACAGCAGTGGCATGGGTGCCCGCAGTGGGCTTGTTGATTGCGGTGCCATGTTATTTGAGCGCCTTTTTTATGGATGACCTGAGGGCCATTTTCATTATGTGGGGTATAGGTGCCATGGCCCATTACGCGTATCTGGGTGCGCAGTACAACATCGGCCAGGGTGTAGTGAGCAACCGTTCCAGGGCCACGGCGATTGCGGTTCTCTTAATTCTGGTTTCCTTAATTGGCAACGGGATCGGCCCGTATTTTGTCGGCTTTATGAGCGATCTATTCATGAGCATGGCATTGGCCAACAGTGAGTTCGCTAGCGAGCTTACCCCGGCTGTGTGTCTCGCCAAGGACTCAGGATTGGACGCTGCCCGCCAGGCCGTCTGTGAACAGGCCAACACCGACGGCCTCAAGCAGGCCATGGGCGCCACAGTATGCTGGTTTCTCATCGCAGCCGGATGTTTTTTCATGTCGGCCCGCACATTGAAGCGTGATTTTGTCGCACAGTTGGCTTGAGATATTAACACCGTGAAGAGTTTCGCCGTGCGCAGGTATCCTCAAGCTATCTAGGCTGGCAAATGTTCCAGGCAGACTAAACATGCATCCACCGTAATGACTGCCTTCGCATTTCAAGTACAAACCATGCACTGGTGATTTACTGCCGCCCAGTAATTGGCAGAGCGTAATGATGGCCCTAACCGGTGCTAGATGAGGGTCTCGAACCCGCCCGATTATTTATCTCACTTGAGCGCGAATCGAAGTAAGTTTTAGCTCCACAAGATCAATAAGCGTAGCGGCCTTATTGTTGAGACTTTGGATGTTGTCGGTCCCGCGCGCATACGCCCAGAGGCCCTGCACTGAAACCGCCAGGAAGCCAGCTAAGTCTCTGATTTGTCCATTTGAGGGCGTCTGGTCAATTTCGTTGCCCAAGGCACAAGCAAAACCACGCGTCAATCGACCGTAGTGCGCACGTACGACTTTCAATATCTCATCATCGTGCGGGCCAAGTTCGGTGAGCGTATTCCCCATTAAACAGCCCCGTGCTGGCAGACCAAGTTCTTGAATTTGGGCGACACCATCTTTTAGATAAGCTGCTATGGCGGCAAGGTCTCCGTCTTCCGCCTCCACACCAGCAAAGGCGGGTGTGACGGCCGCATCACGAAAATGCGAAAGGCACGCGAGGAACAGTTCTTTCTTGCCGCCGAAGTCCGAATATATTGCCCCTCGACCAACACCAGTAGTGCTGACAAGGTCGGCCATGGAGGTCGCTTCATACCCATGTACCCAAAACTGGTGCATTGCGTTTTCTACCAGCGTGTTTCGCGAATGTGATTTCGATCTAGGCATTTGCCAATTGTAGTGGAACGATCATTCCTCTACAATAGTCAATAAATCAGGAAGCGTCGAACAGAATCGGTCACGTGATAGGGGATTGGGTTTCGTGGCCACAATAAATTTATTTCTTTGGAGTAAAAAATGTCGATCAAAGCACAATGCGCATGCAAAGCAGTGTCTATAGAACTGGCGGGTAATCCCATTCGTTGTTTTATTTGCCACTGCGACTATTGCCAGCGAATGACAGGTTCAGTAGGGAATGCTGTTGCGGCTTTTCGGGAGTCTGAGGTCCTCTCTATTTCTGACGCCTACGAACTCGATCCTGAGATGGAGAAGTGGCCGGGCGTGAAAAGATACGTGTGCCCCAAGTGCTATTCCAACGTGCATTGGGTAAACCCGAAGGCGTATCCGGATACGCGCCTGGTGTCTCTCGGGTGCCTGGAAAACCCATCGGCGTTCGAGCTGTCGAGCACGGTTCAAAATCAGCATCGGCCGACGTGGTGCCCCGAACTGGACGCTCCCGATGCATTTGACGCATATCCAGAATAAAACCGCTTAACTCTTTGGGTAATGTCGTTAACAAACCCTCTAGGCGATTTACCGGATTAGCAGGCAAAGATTTGCATTCTGTGGCACCAATCAGATTTTCATCAGTCCCTGATAGCTAGCAGTCTCGTATGCAAAGTCTTTTCCGGTAGAAAAATTAGGCGGCGTACACTCGACGGAAACCAGGGGAGGGCTGTTACAACCCTCACATCAAATTTAAACGCCTGAGAAACGATGGTTCAGGATAGCCGGCCGGGCTCGCTGAGATTCGGTACTCCATTGCCGTTTACAGAACTGTTTTACCGGTGCGCGACACGTATATGACTGTGTGCAACTCACTGGAGATCCGAGCGGCACAAATAGACGTGCCTACGCCGGCTAATCACTAAGAACTCCCCGTCGACTTGATCTACGGCTCGATAAAACTGACTAATCCATTTATAGCCAGTTAACAGCCGAGTAGCGCATAGAGCTCTACGACTTCTCTAAGCCGCTCTATTGTCGCTTTCCACGGAATGGCGTCCCCAACAGATCATTCGCCTCATCCTCTCTGAAAGTCCGTAGTGTTTCATCGTTGACCCGGTCCAGCTGGGCGAAGAGTACGTACCGAACAGCACTAACGACTTTGTAAATGCGCTGCCTGAGAGCCGCAGAATCGCCGTAGAAGCGCCTGAAATTCCCCTGAGCGCTACGATACCTACTTAAAGTAAATTCTATCCACATATGCGCATAATATATATTATGTTAAATTGAAGTTTAGACCACTATGTTATCCACAGTAACAACGGCTAATAGCCTCCTCCTTGGGAATCTACGGTAGAAAGCCGTGAGCTTCTGTGTGTATGGAAATGTAGAGAGATATCCCGACGTATACATGAGCTGTCGCCAGGAAATTAATCGATGGGCAATTCAATCCCTTATACTGGATTCGATGTCTAGAAAGATATTTCTCATGAAATGGCCAGGAGCCTTAACGACCATTTCACTCTGTGCAGTTGGATAGATTGAATGGATAATGAATCGTGCCTAACAAGGATCGACGCCGACTCTGACAGAGGTCAGTATCGCCTCCATAACGTCGCCGTCCGGCTTGTTGCAGACGGCAAACCCACGCTGATCTGTTTCAACGAGGAATCATCGGTACCTACCCTATTAAGCAAAGACCGGGGTATCCAGACATGGATTTCAATAGAGGCCGCGAAGCCATGTGAAGCGATCAATTGTGTTTCTGTAGACTCGACTGAACCCGTACAACTGATTGTTCCGATCGCCAACCCAGCGCACTCCCTCAACGACGCGCTATTCTCCTTGTGCATTGATATGCCTGCACATGGACCTGACGATAGCGCTGTAATCGATCAATACTTTTTAGCTGCCCCGGTAAAACCCGACAACAGCTACGCAATCAACAACTGGAACTTCTACGTGCACCTACGGGCGGGATTCATCCGTTCGACAGATGATGTGCTCGGAAACACTGGTAGGCGCGAAGGAACCTTTTTCTTCCCACACCTGGTGATGCCGAAGTTTATGCGACACCGCTTTGCTGCCGACTGGCAATCGCTGGCACCGTTCCCGACAATGCCCATAATCGAACAATCCAAAGGAATGTATCCACCAGGGGCCTTGGAAAACCTCTATGAGCGATTGGGCCCAAGCGCGCTGCCCACCATCAGGAAACCGATCGAAGGCAAACCTTCACTGCTGATTTATGATCGCGGCGACGCTGATCGGCGACGTTGGGAGAATGCGGCTGAAGCCGTCAGGATGGTGCGCAGGGAGTTTAGTGGTTGCTTCTCCTCTGTACGCTTTATGCGAGGCGAATACGCCCAGCTGAATGCACCCGAGCAGGCAAAGCTATTTCGAGCCGCCGATCTCATTATCACCCCACATGGTGGAGCGCTCGCGAACATGATTTTTTGCAAGCCCGGTACAACTTTGATTGAGCTTACGGACGTTGTTGATCCCTGGGGTTGGTTTCATTTTTGTGCACGTCTCGGTATGCGTCACATACTCCATAAGCCTGTATCACTGACAGAGCATGATCAGCCAAGATTTTCGTTGAGTACAAACGAGTTGTACGATCTAATTGCGGACGCCCTCGGCGATGGCTATCCAACCTCCCCTTATGTTTTCGATTAACACGTTGATTTCGACGGAATGATGCCAACTGCTGAACAGACGGGTGATTCCCCACTAGAGATGAACTCTAATTGCCTCGTTTATGCTTGCGTATTTTTCCAGCGCGATTACTTAAAGCTGTTTGAGCTGCTGCTTAAAACTTACCTGCTGTTTGATCGACAGCCCTCCCAAAATAGCATGCTGGTGCTATGTGACCCCAATTACGAAACGGAGATAAAAATCCTCGCGCGTCGATTCGATACGCAGATAGACACCTGGTGCCTGGACCTGAAAACCAAGTTCGGGGCAGCTTATTCACGACTATTCATCTTCGACTATCCCGATATCGATAAATACCAGAAAATTCTCTACCTGGATTGCGATATCTTGCTGACTAATGAACTGTCACAAATTACCTGTCTGCCGCTGCAAGACAAACTCTACGCATTGCGTGAAGGCAGAACATCCAGGAACCTCTGGGGCGCCGAATTCTTTCCAGAGCAACACAACGAACCGGCCTTCTCCACCGGGATTTTGTTATTTAACAATTGCAGCAAGATAAGAGCGTTGTTTGCGGCAATTCTCGCACATATTTCATCGCACCTGGCCGCCGGCAGACCGGTTCCCAGAATGCTCGATCAACCGTTTGTCGTCTACCAGGCTTTTGCAAGAGAGCTCTATGACAATACTGCGCTAACTGGTGTGGTCGTAAACAATCCGGATGCGTGGAACGGTGAAACACTGTCCCATTTTCCCGGTATGCCGGGCAGCTACACCAATAAACTCGAAAAGATGACGGGTTATCTGGATAAAGTATTTTTCAACCGGCGGGCAAAGAAGGATGACGTTAGCGCACAAAACTGTTGCCTGCAGGGCAAGCGCTATCACTGGAATGAGACGGAAGTCGTTTTTATGCCGGATGGAAAGATAAATACCCGTGGAATGGGCAGATACTCCGCGGTAGAAGGCGGCTTGATCAGGGCGGCATTCGATGAACACGTTTACCTGTTGCGATTCGATCCAGCAGCTGACGCGGTTATCGCGCTGCGCCAAGGTGACTTGGCCCTGTTCAAAGGTGTCCGGGTAGATTAGGTGCCTCGGCATTCCACGCCGCCCTGCAATCTTTGGGCTATGCTTTATCACATACAAAACGGAGGATTCCCATGAATATTTTGGACGTGAACTGGATTGCAGTGATCGGCGCTGCGGTTAGCGGCTTCGTGGTCGGTGGAATATGGTACGGACCCATCATGGGCAAAAAATGGATGGGGGCTGTTGGCCTGAGTGAGGAAGAAATCCGGGCTGGGAACATGCCGCTCATCTACGGCGGCGCGTTCGCATTCAGCCTATTGGCCAGCTGGACATTGGCCCACACGTTTGCGACCTATATTACCGGACTTGATGTAGGCACCAAGGTTGCAACAGCTTTTGGGGTGGCACTGGGCTTTATTGTTCCAGCCATTGGGACTAACTATCTGTTTTCCCAAAAGAGTAAGGCGCTTTTCTTTATCGATGCAACTTACTGGCTACTGTTCTATACGACGATGGGTGTAGTGCATGCCCTCCTCGGCTGAGCCAGGCCATTTTGATAGGAACTAGTACTGCGATTTCGGCGTTCGCACCACCAGACCGTCAAGCTCGTCTGTAACTGTAATCTGGCAGCTCAGCCGGCTGTTTTCCTCGGGCTCGAGCACACACTCGAGCATTGCCTTTTCCATGGTGTCGGGCTCTTCCAGTTTGTCGACCCACGCCTCGTCCACGTACACATGGCAGGTACCACAGCTGCAGGCACCGCCACACTCCGCAAGAATGCTGTCGATCATATTTTCCATGGCGCCCTGCATTACACTTTTACCGCTACTAACTTCGACTTCAGAGATCCTGCCATCCGGTTCTATGTAGGTGATCTGCGCCATGCCCTGGCTCCCGCTTCGTGTAATCGATAAATGCCCTTGCCCGCCAGCACGACGGACGAGCGCCCTCTTCCAAGGTCCGCAGCTTAGCGGCAAATGCATTCCGATCCCAGCCCCTGCGACCCTATAAGTCGCTAGACCATCAGCTGAACTCCTATTGCTCGAGCATCCACGGCCGGGAATATTGTTAGTGGCAATAAGATATAATAAGCGCAATCATAAGGCGTCGAGTCCCCATCCCGGGCACTCGACAAGACACCGGACGACATTTTCATGACAGCAGCGAAGAAAAGGACACGCATGTCCCGGGAGGACCGTCGGGAGCAACTGCTGGACGCCAGTGCGGTGTTCGTCCTGGAGCATGGCCTGAACGCGTTGACCATGGACGCCCTCGCCGACCATGCCGGCGTCAGCAAGCAGTTACTGTACAAGTACTTTGATACCCGCCTGATACTGCTACAGGAGTTACTGATCCGGGAAGACGAAAAAATGCAGTCTGAGATCATCGCTGCCCTGGAGCAGGTTGAACGTATCGAGGATGTGCTGCGCGCCGTGGTGAGCAAAAATTTCGATCAAAAAGCCGGAGGCAATGTGCTGCGCGTATTGAGGGACGCGCCAGATATCAAGGAAGTCCTGTCCCGGCTCAAAGAGACAAGAACGCACAAGGTCGGCTACTACTTACTGGGTATGGTTAAAGAGCAATACCAACTGCCCGAGGTAGATGCACGCGCCGTTTTGCAGATGGCGTCGGCGGCCTCCTTTCGGGCAGCAGGTCACTACGCGCAACACGGCGGTGATCGCGAGGCGCAAATAGACAGGACAGTCAGGTTTATCTTGTCAGCGTTCGAGGGATACGCAAGGCAATGAGGACGCGCGCTTTGCGCGGCATATCACCATTATTCCTGGTTTAACGACTGACTTAAGACTATTAATAGCTTTATATTTTCTGGTTATGTCATTGATAAATAGCTGCTTAATTGTTTTTTAACCAGGCCGCTTTGGTCTTAACAAACCACTTTAACTAGCATCCACCCTGTCCCAACCTGAACTCCTCTAGCGGCACACAGGTCACTGGATTGAGCGGACCTTATGCGCATACACTAGCCTGATAATCATAACGGTTGCAGACCATGAAACTCATTACCACCTTTTTGACCCTGCTATTGGCAACAACCCCTTGCTGGGCTGATGAAAAGCCATCCGAACACGCCGACAAAACCCTGGAGATCTACCGCACTATTATTGGTATGGAAACTGCCAACGGGCTGGGTAATGTACCCGCTATGGCAACCTATCTCGCAGACGAACTCAAAGACGCCGGCATACCGGAGCAAGATATCGAGGTCGTGCCACAGGGAGAAACGGCTTCCCTGGTCGCTCGCTACCGCGGCGACGACTTGGATCACTGGAGTATCATCCTCAAAGCGTTGGCCAGTTCCCAACCCTGAGGAGCGTTTATGAACCGGGCACCAGCGCAGTGCAGCCACAACGGACGGGCAGGCTGACCATGCTCGCCCGCTATCTGCCGATACTGAGCTGGGGTAAAAGCTACTCACGCGACGACCTGCTCGCGGATAGCCTTGCAGCTGTAGTCGTGACCATCATGCTTATCCCGCAATCCCTGGCCTACGCACTACTAGCGGGGCTGCCGGCGGAAATGGGCTTGTACGCCAGTATCATGCCGCTCGCGATCTACGCGCTGTTTGGGAGCAGTAGAACGCTGTCTGTCGGCCCTGTCGCCGTCGCATCCCTGATGACTGCATCGGCGGTGGGGAGCATTGCGCAAAGTGGCACCGCCGATTACGCCACAGCCGCCGTCGTCCTGGCCATGCTCTCTGGCCTGATGTTAGTTGTGCTAGGCCTTCTGCGCTTTGGGTTTATGGCGAATTTTCTCTCACACCCGGTGGTATCCGGATTTATTACAGCGGCTGGCATTATCATTATCTGCAGCCAACTCAGGCACATACTGGGTACAGGTGCTGGCGGCGACACCCTACCCGCGTTGCTAGCTGCCCTGGGTGCCAGTATGACGGATGCCAGTGGGCCGACACTGGCCACTGGTGTCGGAGTCATGTTGTTTTTGTTCTGGGCCAGAAGCAGGCTATCACCAGTCTTGCAATCCGCCGGGTTTAACGCTCAAGTTGCCTCAACCCTGGCCAAGGCAGCACCCGCTGTAGCCATTGGCGTAACGATAGTAGTGAGTTTCCACGCGCAGTTAATGGAGCGGGGGGTCGCCCTCGTCGGTGAGGTACCACAGGGACTACCCAGTTTTTCCACGCCATTCTTCTCCCTGGCACTCTGGCAACAACTCGCCCTGCCTGCACTGCTAATCTCTTTGATCGGCTTCGTGGAATCGGTCTCTGTAGGACGCACCCTGGCAGCAAAGCGCAAACAGCAAATCGATGCCAACCAGGAATTGCTTGCACTCGGTGCAGCCAATATCGCGTCGTCAGTGTCAGCCGGGTTTCCAGTGACCGGCGGCTTCGCCCGTTCTATTGTAAATTTCGATGCCGGCGCCCGCACTCAGGCCGCCAGTATACTTGCCGCAGCTGGCATCGCGCTGGCCGCCCTCTTCCTCACGCCAATCCTGTATTACCTGCCCAAGGCGACATTAGCCGCGACGATTATCGTGGCGGTGATATCACTACTGGATTTCAAAATTCTAAGCGTCGCCTGGCAGTACTCGCGTTCGGATTTTTTCGCCGTTGTCACGACGATTGTTGCAACGCTCATACTGGGTGTTGAACTTGGTGTGCTCACGGGCGTGATCGCCTCGATAGGCTTGCACTTCCACAAATCCGTGCGGCCACACATGGCAGTGGTTGGAGCGATGCCGGGCACGGAGCACTACCGCAATGTCGAACGCCATGAGGTGATCACCTACCCAAACATTGTCTCCATACGCATCGACGAAAGCCTTTATTTTGCCAATGCCAGTTACCTGGAGAACAGCATCTACAAGCTGGTCGCCGATCAACCGGCGTTGGAGCATGTGATACTACAGTGTACTGCGGTCAATGAGATCGATCTCAGCGCACTGGAGGCACTGGAGACAATCAACTATCGCCTGCACGAACTAGCGCTCAGCCTGCACCTGAGCGAGGTGAAGGGTCCGGTGATGGATGCACTGAAGAAGACCGATTTTCTCGAACACCTGAGTGGTGAGGTGTATCTGTCGCATCATCAGGCCGTTGAACGGCTAAAACCCGACGTGCCTGAACCGTATATTATTTGAACCTTTGCCTACCCGTAAGTATGTGCGAGCATGGTGATATTCAGTGGAATGAGCGTTATGACCCGTAATCAACTATTCGTTGTTTCGGCAGCGATAACCCTGCTAATACTTACCGCCGCGCTCTACTGGTTGACCCTGGAGGAAGCCGATCCCTGCGCTGCACCCCAGGCTGACATCAGTGCGGCGCTCCTGGCCGAGGGTGGCGATGGGGACGCTCTTGCCAACCGGGCTATTCTGATGCGTGGAGCGTGTGACGAAAATGCAGATCCATAGGTTTCTGGGAATTGTGAGCCGACTTCTCCTGCTGGTAGCACTCCTGGGGTCTGCACCGACTAACGCGCAAGCGCAAAATACAGACCTTCTCGCTGACCGTGCACAACAAGTTATCCAACAGCGATGCATCGTTTGCCATGGCTGCTACGATGCACCCTGCCAGCTAAAGCTCGAGGCGCATGAGGGTCTGCGCCGAGGTGCGAGCAAGGACCTGGTGTACAACGGTGGACGACTCAGCGCTGCCAACCTTACCCGCCTGTTTGATGACGGGCTCACAGATCAGCAGTGGCGAGACAAGGGTTTCTTTCCAGTTCTGGATGACACCAACCCTACCATGGGCAGCCTTTATCGCATGTTGCAGTTAAAACAGGCACATCCGTTGAACAGCGAAGGGCCGCTACCCGAAGGCTTTGACTTCTCACTGTACCGGGAACAACAGTGCGTAAAGCAGGAATCCTTCGACGAATATGCGCGCAACTTTCCACTGGCAGGCATGCCCTATGGCCTTCCCGGATTGAGTGCCGATGAGCACAGCAGCATGATCAGCTGGCTTGAGGCGGGCGCCCCTGCCCCGCAGTCCGCGCCGCTGAGCGCCCAATTGCAGGAGACACTGCGTGCATGGGAAAGCTTTCTGAATAAACCGGATAACAAGAGCCGGTTGATGGCCCGTTACCTGTATGAACACCTTTTTCTGGCCTCACTCTACCTCGAAGAAAATGGCGACATCATTTGGTTCCGACTCATTCGCTCGGCAACGCCGCCCGGCCGCAATATAGGACTTCTAGCCACCAGGAGACCCTATGATGCCCCGGGAGTTAAGGACTTCTATTACCGACTGCAACGCATGGAAGTTACCCCGCTGGACAAGGTACATATGCCCTACCGTTTCGATAAAGCCAGACTGAACTGGTACAGGCAATTGTTCATCGACACCGACTACGAGGTTAAGTCCCTGCCGGGGTACGCACCGGAGGTGGCCGGCAACCCCTTCAAGAGCTTTGTCGATATCCCTGTCGATGTGAGATATCGCTTCCTGTTGGAAGAAGCCCAGTTCACCATTATGAACTTTATCAAGGGTCCTGTGTGTCGAGGCCAGGTGGCGCTTAACGTCATTGAAGACCACTTCTGGGTCATGTTCGTCAATCCCGCGAGCGACGACCCTGAATCCAATGAAGCATTCCTGGCTACGGAAAGTAACAACCTTCGCCTGCCGCTGACCAGGACAGACACGGCCATCGATATCTTGTCCTGGCGTAAGTACGCCAAATCCCACGCCGCCTACCAACAGGCCAAGGCAGATTTCTTTGTGGAACAAATGGACAAGAAACAACGCCAGATCACCCTGCGCAACATCTGGTTAGGCGACGGTAAAAATGACAATGCCGCCCTGACGGTGTTCAGGCATTTTGATACGGCCTCGGTGGTACGCGGTTTCGTCGGCGAGGAGCCGAAAAGTGCATGGGTGATTGATTATTCCTTGCTGGAACGCATCCATTACCTGTTAGTCGCCGGTTTCGATGTCTACGGCTCGGTTTCTCATCAATTGGAGTCGCGGCTCTACATGGACTTCCTGCGCATGGAAGGCGAATTGAATTTCTTGCTCTTTTTGCCTCCAGAAGTACGCAAGGAGTGGCGAGATTATTGGTACCGCGATGCCGGCGAACGTGTGGTGAATCATGTGTTTGCCAGCAGCCAGGTCATGGCACGGGAAAACGGTATTCGCTACGAAACCGATGACCCCAAGCGTGAGTTTCTTATGTTGATGCGAGAACGTATTCATGGAGCCCACGCCGCACCCTATGACTACCGACGCGTAAGCAGCCAGCCTATGCTCGATGCCTTTCAGCAGTTGGAATCGAGCGTGGGCTTGCACAATAGCTACCTGCCCCAGGTCAGCTTTCTCAACGTTATTGGTAAGAACCGTGACCAGGCATTCACCGTGATACGTAACGCGGGCTACTCTAACATTGCACAATTGTTCAAAGAGTCAGAGCGGCGGCTGCCCGGGGAAGACAACTTGACCGTGGTAAAGGGCTTTATCGGCGCTTACCCGAACTACTTCTTTCAGGTGAATGAACAGGATCTGGCGGCGTTTGCCGACGACATCACAGCCATGAAATCGGCCGAGGACTACAAGGCCTTACAGGCGCGTTTTGGTGTGACCCGCAATGCACCGTGGTTCTGGCGCCTGAGCGACAAGTTTCACCAGATGTACCATCAATCGCGACCGATTCAGGCGGGATACTTCGACTACAATCGCTACTCAGGCTACTGAGTAAAGGCCGCCAGACGGCGCCTCGTATTAGCTGATTTTGTTGAGCTGGCTTCAGTGCGTAGGCTTACTCTGTGACCGCTGCCATAGTTTAAGAAAACTACGCTCGAGCGCACCTTCGGCGGCCATTCCCAGCTTTTCCTGCCAGTTCTTCTTGCGCACAAACTTCAGTTCAAACACGTCCCACTCAGCGAGCCGCTGCTGGACGAAGGCGTCGGAGGTTTGGATCGCATCGACGAGTCCCTGGTCGATCGCCTGCTGACCGTACCAGACTTCCCCGGTGGCCACGCTGGAGATATCAAGGGCCGGCCTGTTACTGCTGACGAACTCCTTGAACAACTCGTGGGTCTGTTCAAGTTCCTCGACAAACTTCTCCCTGCCCTTGTCGGTGTTTTCACCAAATACGGTCAGAGTGCGTTTGTACTCACCAGCTGTAAGCAACTCAAAATCAATATCGTGTTTTTTCAGCAGACGATGAAAGTTGGGGAGCTGTGCCAGCACTCCGATGGAACCGATCACTGCAAAGGGAGCAGAGATAATCTTGTTGGCGACACAGGCCATCATGTAACCGCCGCTCGCCGCAACCTTGTCCACGGCGACGGTCAACGGTACTTCAGCATCAGTGATGCGTTTTAATTGGCTGGCAGCCAGTCCATAGCCATGTACCAGGCCACCCGGGCTCTCAAGACGCACCAGTACCTCGTCCCCACTATCGATCTGCGACAGCATTGCCGAAATTTCCTCGCGCAGGTTATCGGTAGCACTGGCTTTCATATCGCCATCAAAATCCAGTACATACAGCTTGTGCCGGCCTTCTTCCGCTGACTCTTCTTCGCTGGCCTTTTTCTTCAGCTTTTTCTTGGTTTCCTTGGCTTTTTGTTTATCTGCTTTCTTCTCGTCCTTCTTGCCTGCCTTGTAAACCTGCTCGTCGGTAGTGGCGTGACGGATGGAGTCGCCAATCTGGCGGTACTTCTCGTTCAGGTTGCGAATCTCGATGTGCCCTTCCTCTTCCGGCTTTTGCCGGTTACCCAGCGACACCAAGCCTCCGGCGACAATGAGGATGGCGGCAACAATAGTGATTGCCTGGGCCAGAAACAGACCAAACTGGTAAAGAAATTCCAAGTATAAACTCCTGCGACTACGCGCTTAAACTATGTATGTACGATTGGATCAGTTGCCCTGATATAGAACTGACCGGTGGCACCATGGGCAAATCACGGTAATGAAACCACTGGGCATCGGCTATTTCCCTGGGGTCACAAACAATATCTCCGCCGGCATATTCAGCAAAGAAACCTAGCATCAACTGACTCGGGAAAGGCCAGGACTGGGAACTGAAGTAGCGCAAATTATCTACCTCAACACCCACTTCCTCTCGTACTTCCCGGCGCAGGCACTCTTCTGCGGACTCTCCAGCTTCTATGAAGCCGGCCAGGGTGCTGTACATAGGACGAGGGAAATTGGCATTGCGTGCCAACAACAATTCCTCACCCCGTGTAATCAGCACTATGATGCACGGCGCGATGCGGGGGTAAATAACGGTTGCACAAGGCTCACAACGCATCGCGCGCTCCGCCACATCCATGGACATGGCCGAACCACATCGACCACAGAAGCGGTGATCCCGCTCCCACGCCAGTAATTGGGATGCGCGCCCGGCAAGCGCAAACATTGTTTCGGCAACCCGACCGAGTATCTGGTACAAACTGCCGCGCTGAAAGCGCATCGGGTCCAGGTTCTCCAGTTCATCAATAGCCAGCGCATAGCAGGGTTGCTCGTGCCAGTAGCCCAGAAACTGTCGCTGCACGATACGCCATCCATCTTCCCGTACCTGCGACTCAGGCAGCATACAGGGGTCATGGGCCCGCAGATCGGTAACCAGTTCTCCCCGCTGAAACACGATGTGTACCGCCTCTCCGGCGTCTTCAGGGGGTAAATTTTCGGGTCGAAACATGGAGCTACTCGCGCGAGGGCAGGCCTGTAGACAAATCAGCCGGCTATAGTATGCCCGCCCCTCGGTGAGGGCAAGCTGGCGGCGTTGATTTTCACGTCTTTAGTCGTACGCATACCGTTTCGAATACCGTAGAATGCGCGCTTCTCAAAATCAGCGGAAATCTGGTCGACACCATGACGCAAACCCATACCCACCCGCTCTGGCACAATTTCCTGGGCTCCTCGCCCAACTGGTACAAGAAGACCATCGTTGCCTTTCTGCTGATTAACCCGATATTGCTTCACACCACCAGCCCATTTTTCACCGGCTGGGTGCTGATTGGTGAATTCATTTTCACGTTGGCAATGGCCCTTCGATGCTACCCTCTGCAACCCGGCGGCCTGCTGGCACTGGAGGCCGTGGCTCTGGGTATGACCTCGCCGCAGATGGTATTTCAGGAAACAGCGGCTAACTTCGAAGTCATCCTGCTATTAATGTTTATGGTGGCGGGCATCTACTTCATGAAGGAGTTGCTGCTGTTCGTGTTTACCAAGATCCTGTTGAAGGTGCGCTCCAAGGTGGCCCTGTCGCTGTTGTTTTCACTGGTCGCCGCCTTTCTCTCTGCATTTTTGGATGCACTCACCGTCACCGCTGTATTAATCAGCGTCGGCGTCGGGTTTTATAGTGTTTATCACAAAGTGGCGTCCGGCAAACACGTATCTCACGAAGACGATCACGATCACTCCCAGGACGACACGGTGATTGATTCTCATCGTGCGGACCTCGAAGGGTTCAGGGCGTTCCTGCGTAGCCTGTTGATGCACGGCGCTATCGGTACAGCCCTGGGGGGCGTATGTACCCTGGTGGGCGAGCCGCAGAACCTCTTGATCGCAACGATGGCCGGCTGGGACTTTATCACCTTCGTAACCACCATGGCGCCTGTCACCCTACCCGTTCTGATCTCCGGATTGGCCACCTGTGCGCTGCTGGAGTTTAGCGGTCGATTTGGTTACGGCGCGGAGCTACCGGCTAACGTGCGCCGGGTATTGGAAGAATTCGAGGCCGCGGAGGAAGAGCGTCGCTCTGACCGCATCACCGCCAGACTGGTCGTACAACTGGTCGTCGCTGCCATTCTGGTCGTGGCCCTGGCCATGCATTGGGCTGCTGTCGGACTGGTAGGACTCATGGTCATTGTGCTGCTGACCTCGTTTAACGGCGTGATCGAAGAGCACCAGATTGGCCGCGCCTTCGAGGAAGCGTTGCCCTTTACTGCTCTGTTGGTGGTGTTTTTCGCCATTGTCGCCGTCATCCATGACCAGCATTTGTTCACACCGCTAATCCATAGCGTGCTCGCCCTGGAAAGCGACATCCGGCCGGCCATGTTTTTTGTCGCCAACGGGATATTATCCATGATCAGCGACAATGTGTTTGTCGCCACGGTTTACATCAACGAGGTAAAAGCGGCCCTGGATGCGGGGGAAATCAGCCGGCCTGAGTTTGACCAGTTGGCAGTGGCAATTAACACCGGCACCAACCTGTCCAGTGTTGCAACACCTAATGGGCAGGCGGCATTTTTATTCCTGCTCACCTCTGCGCTAGCGCCGTTGATACGCTTGTCCTATGGACGCATGGTCATCATGGCCCTGCCTTACACCCTGGTTCTCGGCGGTGTGGGACTTACGTGCGTGACTTTGTTTATCTAAGGCAACTACCGCGAGGAATCGAGGGATAGTTCAGGAATCGAGCAGTTCTCGCCAGAGCACCCTGCCGCCGCTGCTTGCTGCGATGGCCTGCAATTGAGACTCATGTCCCGCCATTTCCTCGGCGCTGGCACTCACCACCGGTAACGGCTTCCTGCCCTGGGGCAAACGTCTGATGCCTTCGGGCTGACTGCTGCCATCGGCTGCCGAGCCGCCACCATGATCCGCCAGCTGAAACGTGGTCTGTCCGCCGGTCATGGCCAGATAAACGTCCGCCAGAATCTCCGCATCCAGTAGCGCGCCGTGTAAATCACGCTGGGTATTGTCTACCTCGTAGCGAGCGCACAAGGCGTCGAGATTATTGCGCTGCCCGGGATGCTTGCTCCGGGCCATGGTCAAGGTGTCGACCACCTGGCAAACAGACTCGAGTTTTGCATAACCACCGAGCCGATCCAGTTCTGCGTTGAGAAACCCCAGGTCAAAGGGCGCGTTATGAATGATCAGTTCCGAGCCTTCGACAAAATCGAAGAAAGCCTGCGCTATGGGGGCGAACACCGGTTTGTCCGAGAGGAAGTCATTGGAAATTCCATGCACTTCGAAAGCACCTGCATCGACCTCCCGCTCGGGATTGATGTACTGGTGATAGTGTTTGCCCGTTAAGCGCCGATTGATAATTTCGACGCAGCCAATCTCGATAATGCGGTGCCCCTGGGACACTTCGAGCCCCGTGGTTTCCGTATCCAGAACAATCTGTCTCACTGTGGGTTAGCTCCCTGGCCTTTAGGGTCCATGGCGGCGCCAGACCGCCTTACAATTCATCAATGCCGCGATTGGCGAGTTGGTCGGCAATTTCGTTCTCACGGTGGCCGCTGTGTCCCTTGACCCACTTCCACTCCACCTGGTGACGTTGATTCTGCTCATCCAGCAACTGCCACAGATCGGCATTCTTTACCGGTTTGCGGGAGGCCGTGCGCCAGTTTTTCTTTTTCCAGTTGGCGAGCCACTCGGTGATGCCGCTTTTTACGTATACCGAGTCAGTAGTCAGTGATACGCTGCACCGCTCCTTTAACGCTCTAAGCCCTTCAATCGCCGCCTGCAACTCCATCCGATTATTGGTGGTTTCGCGCTCCCCGCCGTACAACTCACGCTCTACCCCTTCGTAACGCAGCAGCACGCCCCAACCGCCCGGTCCCGGATTCCCTCGACAGGCTCCGTCGGTAAAGACTTCAACATGTTTCAATGCAGGACTTTCCTGTCTCGCGTCATCGGCTGCGCAGGGGTTGGGCTCGGCACAGATGCTGGCTTGGGCACGGTGAGTCCAATCAATCGGTCACGGCGGCTACGGATTTTTTCAGGGCGCTGAATTCCGGCCACTTGTTTGATGGCATGCGAAATGTAGACACCGCCAATCGGCAGTCTGGCGCTGTTCACCCAGGCATCCACATTCTCAAGTGCCGAGCGCATCCGGCCACCACCCATCGGTGGCACGCTGTAGAACATTTGCTGTGATTCAATGGGACATCCAAGCAGACGCAGCCAATCGTGCACCCGGCGCTGGCTGAGAGGCTGGTGCGCCGCCCATGGCGACTTACCCACCTTGGCTTTCACCCAGGCACTGACTCCCAACAGGCTATAGGGGTTGAAGCCAATGATGATCAGCTTGCCCTGGGGAGTCAGTACGCGCTGCATCTCTCGCAGGGCCTGGTGCGGCTCCTCGGCAAACTCCAGGCTATGGTGCGCTATCAAGGTGTCGACACTGTCGCTTTCGATCGGCAGTGATCCGGGGTCGCTGAGCAAATTGACTCCCCCTCCGGCGCAGGCACTGGCGTAGATGCGGTGATTGATGGTGCTTTGGTCGAACAGGCTCTGGTGCCTGGCCGGGCCAATCTGTAACAGGTGGTAGCCAAAGGAGGTGTCCAAAATGGCGCTCACGGCTTCCCGAATCTGCGCAAGCAGATACTCTCCGCGATCGGTCTGGTACCAGCATTCCAGTTCGCTGGAAATATCGCTAAAATTGTTCTGCGCCAAGGCAGTCACCCGCATGTCACTCTTTGGATCCTGATCTGCATATTACTTCAATTGGAACGAAACACCATGTTGCGCATAGAACACATTGCCGCTTTTTCAGACAACTACATCTGGTTGCTCTACGACGACACTACACAACTGGCCTGGGTGGTTGACCCGGGCGATGCCAGTCCGGTGCTGGAAAGGCTGGCTGAAAAGTCCCTCAGCCTCGAAGGTGTGCTGATAACCCACCATCACTTTGACCACGTCGGCGGGCTGGAGACGCTTTGTAATCAGTTTGAGTGCCTGGTGTACGGGCCACAGAATCCCCAGATAGCTGACATCACCCGACGCTTATCCGCCGGTGACACTGTCACCGTACTCGATACCGAGTTTACGGTCATGGAAGTTCCAGGGCATACATTGGACCACATCGCCTACTTTCACTCTGGCGAGCAGCCGCTGTTGTTTTGCGGCGACACCCTGTTTGCCGGAGGCTGTGGCCGGGTATTCGAGGGCACGTTCCCAATGATGCTCAATTCGCTGGACAGCCTGGCCGCGCTGCCCGCCACTACCCGGGTCTACTGCGCTCACGAGTACACCCTGGCCAACCTGGCTTTCGCCTCTGCAGTCGAGCCAGATAATGCCGCGCTCAAGGAGCGTGTGAGCAATGCCGAGACAACCCGAGCCAACGACGAGGCTACCGTGCCCTCGACATTGGCATTGGAACTGGCGACCAACCCGTTTTTACGGTGTCGGGAGCCGGATTTGCTCACAGCGCTTAAATCTCAGGATAAATGGCATCAAGGGGAGACAGCGGAGCAAGTATTCGCTACAGTGCGTGGCTGGAAAGACAACTTTTGACCAGTTAGTATTTAATCACTAAAAATCAATAAAAACATGAATTTACGGGGCATTGCGCTAGCTATTTCTAGCATAATTTTGCTGTCTGGCTGCCAGACATCGACTTCCATCGATCAAGCGGACGCTACCGACGTACCTGCGGGCTCCGAGGCGTTGCTGGAGGTAGCCGTCGCAGAGCCGGAAGATGAAGCTGAAGATATTGTTGCCGCAGAGCCGCTCCCGCCGGCCACCGATCTATGGGAACGCATTCGCCGGGAACTCACCTGGCAAACCCTGCATAACAGCCAGGTTGGTGCCGCCAGGGATCGATTCCTGGCGCAGCCCGATTACTTGCCGGTGGTTTCCAAACGAGCCGAGATCTACCTGCACTACATTGTCGAAGAAGTAGAACGCCGTGAGTTGCCAATGGAGATTGCGCTGCTGCCACTGGTGGAAAGCACGCTGAACCCATTTGCCTACTCCTCGGAACACGCCGCGGGCCTGTGGCAAATCATACCACCTACGGCTAAACACCTCGGAGTCGAGCGCAACTGGTGGTATGACGGCAGACGCGATCTGCGGGAATCCACCCACATTGCCCTGGATTACCTGGAGGCACTGCATGCAGAGTTTGACGATGATTGGCTGCTCGCTCTGGCAGCCTATAACGGTGGCAAGGGTCGTGTTGCCCGCGCACGCGCCGCGAATGAACGAGCCGGCAAGCCTACCGACTACTGGTCACTTAAACTCCCGCGAGAAACCCGGGGTTATGTGCCGAAACTGATCGCGCTCAGCGCTATTATCGCCTACTCCGAGGGGCTGGATGTCGACATTCCCCCGGTCCCCAACGCACCTGCCTTTGAAGTCGCCGGCACCGGCGGCCAGATCGAAATGCTGCGGGCCGCGGACCTGGCGGGCCTCACCTTGAAAGAACTCCGCGCGTACAACCCGGGCCAGATGCGTTGGGCCACCTCCCCCAACCAGGCACAGGAGTTGCTGGTGCCGGTCGGTGCCGGAGAGAAGTTTGCTGAGGGCATCGCCAAACTGACACCGGATGACCGGGTAACCTGGGAGCACTACCGCATCCGTCGGGGTGACAGCCTGATCAAGATTGCCAGGCAATTCGATACCGAAGTTGGGCTATTGCGTGACGTGAACAACATCCGAGGCAACCTGATCCGAGCCGGTGACACCATGATGATTCCCCAGGGTAGTAACTGGGCAGGTAGCCTGGCGCTGGCGTCCAAGAGTAGCGAGCGGGTGAAAACCGGTTATCGCGTGAGGCGCGGCGATTCGCTCTATGGCATTGCTGGAAAATTCAATGTCACCATCGACGATATCGTCAACTGGAACTCACTGGACTCAGGCAAATACCTGCAACCGGGGCAGCGCCTCACCTTGTACGTCTCGGAAGGTTAAATAGCGGTGCCCGCCGAGGGTTCACCTCGAGCATTCGACAGCCCTCTCGGGACATTCACACTACAACGCTATCCGCGGCGTAAGCACGAACGCCTGCAGGCGTGGTGCAGCGCCGACAGTTTGTTGTTACAGGCGTTTCTCGAGCGGGACTGTGACGCGGCACAAACCCTGGTGGTCAACGATGAGCACGGAGCCCTTTCAGTAGCATCCTCACCCGCTGCCTGCTGGACCGACTCCTGGCTCAGTGCCGAGGCGCTTGCGCAAAATCTCGAACGCAATGGTCGTTCATCCCTGCCGGTCCACTGGGCATCCGCACCACCGCCGGCAAATATGCAGACAGTGCTGATACGTGTGCCAAAACAGCTGGCGTTTTTCGAATATCAACTTGCCCAGTTGTCCCAGCAATTGCCCGCGGGCGCCCTGGTAATAGCCGCCGGTATGGATAAACACCTTTCCCCGCACACCGCCGAGGCACTCGAGCGCCACATCGGGCCGACCACCCGGCACCGTGGCCGTGCCAAAGCGCGGACGTTCTCCGCCACTTTTCAGCGATCAACAACGGCCCCAAGCGAATCCACTTCCTATTACTGTGACGCCTTGCAAGCCGACCTCATTGCCCTGCCCGGCGTATTCAGCGGCGAGAGCCTCGACCAGGGCACCCGCTTGATGCTCGATCATCTACACCGCCTTGACGGTGCAGACACCGCAGCCGACCTTGCCTGTGGCAACGGTGTCATCGGTTTGGTGGTCCATCGCCGAGAACTGGCCGAAAAGATTGTATTTTGCGACGAATCCGCGATGGCAATCGCTTCAGCACGCAGCAACTGGGACGGGGTATTCGGAACTGGAGGCCCTGTAGCGCAGTTTGTGCACGGGGATGGACTACTTCAGGTGGCGACACCGCCAGATCTCATCCTGTGTAATCCACCGTTTCACCAACAGCACGCGGTGGACGAGTGGGTCGGTGTTCGACTGATCCAGCAGTGCGCTAACGCTCTCCCCCAGAGGGGCCAATTGTGCCTGGTAGCAAATCGCCATCTCAACTATCTGGCAGTACTCAAGCGGCTGTTTGCCGACGTGCAGGTCCTCGCCGAAAACGCCAAGTTTCGACTCTATCTGGCGCGCCAGGCTTAAGGTAGACATAGCCGGCAAATACCCCGGCAATGGCTATTGAATACTCGCGGAACGATAGGTATGTTGTGACGTGATTTTTCGAACCATAACAGGGAAACCAGCACATGTTCACACTATCCACAATTAACAGAAACCTCATCCTGCCTGCTATTGCAGCACTTCTTTTACCCCTATCGCTCTCGGCCAAGGCCGATACGCACGCTGGTAAAGAAGCCGCTGTCGAGGGCGGCATGCGCGCAATGGCCATTACCGTTGAAGCGGTCGTGACCAGCATCGACTTGGAAACCCGCCAGGTCAGCCTGCAAGGCCCCGATGGCGCCCCGTTTACCATTACTGCCACCGAGCAGGTGGTTAAGCTCGAGGACGTGAGTGTTGGCGACTCGGTGGTGGCTACCTACCTGTCAGCACTGGAAGGCGAGTTGCGCGAGCCGACAGAAGAAGAACTGGCTGAACCCTGGGTGGTGCTTGCCGACGCAGCGATTTCCGAAGATCCGGATAGGCCCGGCATTGGCGGCGCGCGGCAGATTCGCGCTGTATGCACCATTGAAGGTATGAACCGCGTTTTGGGTACGGTGATGCTGAAAGACCCACGTGGCAACTTGCATGTGTTGGATCAGGTCGAGCCGGAAAAAATGGAAGGTGTAACCCTGGGTCAAACCCTGGTGGTAGTGTACAGCGAAGCACTGGCCCTGAGCCTGGAACACAAATCCGCCGAGTAATTCTGCAAGGCTGATTGCAAACGGGGCGACATTTCGCCCCGTTTTTTTATGGCCCGTTACCTATCGGGGAGCACCAAACCTTTACCCTCACTGACTCAGATCAGGCGCTAATCTCGCTTTTTCGGATCTTGAAGAAGATCGCGTAGAGCGTGGGCACAACTATCAGGGTGAGTACCGAGGCAAAGCCCAGGCCGGCCATAATCGTCACCGACATATTGACGAAGAATACGTCTGTAAGCAGTGGAATGAGGCCCAGGATGGTGGTCGAGGCCGCGAGCATAACCGGACGCATGCGGCTCACCGCAGAGTCGAGCACTGCCTCATAGCGGTCTTTACCGGTTTCAATCTGCTGGTCAATCTCTTCGATGAGCACGATCGCATTCTTGATTAACAGCCCGACCAGCGACAACGCACCCAGCAAGGACATGAAGTCAAACGCACCACCGGTGGACAGCAGGCCGGCGGTAATACCTACGATAGCCAGTGGCACAGTCAGCCAGATAATGGTCGGCTGGCGAAGCTTCCCGAACAGGAAAATACTGGTCAGGATCATCAACAGGAAGCCCACGGGCAACGAGGCGCCCAGACCTTTCTGTGCATTTTGGGAATCTTCGTACTCGCCGCCCCAGGCCAGCGAGTAACCGGGCGGCAGTTCGATATCCTCAATCTGCGCACGTAAGCGCTCAAACAAAGGTGTGGCCAATTCGCCGGTGGGGTTGCAAGAAGCGATTACAGTAAGAATTCTGTCCCGGCTGCGAATCGCGGCATTTTCCCACCGGGTTTCGTAACCCGACACCACCTGTGACACTGGGACCGTCCGGCCCAGCACCTGGCTCCACACCTCAACATCGCGAATGTTGTCTATGTCGCCCCGCTCGTTCTCACTGGCACGCAGGCGAATGGGTAGCACGCGGATACCGTCGCGGTAGGAGCCCGCAGGTTCGCCGTCAAAAGCATATTTCATCGCACTGCCCAGGTCCTCTCGGGTGACCCCGAGTTGCCGCCCTACCTGCTCGTTGAATACGGGCGTAACGACCTTGACCGGCGAGCGCCAGTCATCCCGAATATCCTTGGCCTCAGCATCGGCACGCATGAGCGCCTGGGCCTGGACGGACAAACGGCGCAACACTTCGGGGTCCGGACCAGAAAATCGCGCTTCAATCTTGGCATCGCGGCCCGGACCAATCCTCAACGCCTTGATGATCGGATCCAGCCACGGCATTTCCTTTTGCATAAAATCAGCCGTCGCTTCCCATACCGCCGGTATATCCTCACGGGTTTCGGTGCGCACGATGATCTGGCTATAAACCCCCGCGGGCTCCTTGGCGTCGTAAACAAGGGTAAATCGCTGGTGCGGCCCCCCCACTACAGCCGTGGTCTGCACCACCCCGGGAAGGCTGCGCAAGTATTCACTCACCGCTACGGTGTCATCCCGGGTCTTGCGAATGTCAGTGCCCTCAGGCTCCCAGAGGTCAACAAAAAAGATGGGGGTATTGGAATCTGGGAAAAAACCGCTTTTCACGTAGCCAAACCCAATATAGGCGCTAACGAACAGGGCAACCGCAGCGCTCATGGTGATCCAGCGAAAATCCACTGCCAGGGCAACCAGCTTGCGGTAAGCCTGGAACAGGCCACCCGCGTAAGGGTCTTTGTCTTCGGCGCCTTCGTTAGTCTCGACCTTGAGCAACAGTGCACAAAGTAACGGCGTAGAACTGACCGCGGTAATCCAACTCAGGGACAGGGAAATCAGGATCACGTAGAACAACGAACTGGCGAACTCGCCGGTATTATCCGGTGACAGGCCAATGGCAGAAAAAGCCAGAATACCGATAGCCGTGCCGCCCAGCAGTGCCCAGATCGTCCGGCCAACCGCTTCGCGTGCTGCCTCTTTGGCCTCGACCCCATTTTGCATACGTACCAGCATGCCTTCCGCCACCACAATGGCGTTGTCCACCAGCATTCCCAGCGCAATAACCAGGGCGCCCAGGGAAATGCGCTGCAGCTCGATCTCGTAGATCCACATGAGGAACAACGTGCCGGCCACCGTAATGAGCAGCACGGCGCCGATGATAATTCCGACGCGCAAGCCCATGAACAGGAGTAGTACCGCGATGACAATGGCTACCGCCTGAGCAACGCTGACTATGAAGCCACTGACCGAATTATCGACTTCTGCAGGTTGATCGTAGATGGCCTCCAACTGCATACCGATAGGAGTAATCGGCAGCAGCTCCTGGACTTTCTTGTCCAGGCGCGCCCCAACTTCCACCACGTTCTGGCCGGCGGCCATAGAAATACCGATACTCAACCCGGGTTTACCATTCACAAAATAGATCTTGCTCGGTACTTCCTCGTAGGCGCGGGTGATCTTGGCAATGTCCTTGAGCTTCACCAGGCTGTTCTGGTTGGAATCCAGGAGCAGCTCACCCATTTCCTGCACCGACTCAAAGTTCCCGGTCGGACTGATACGGAGATAGTCATCGTCCACGCGCACGTTGCCAGAATCGATCACCACATTCTGGGAACCGAGTACACTGGCGAGGTGGCCGAGGTTAATGCCCAGCTCGGCCATGCGACTGCGGGAAATGTCCAGATAAACCACTTCGCTCTGCACACCATCGATAACCACCTTGCGCACCCCGTCCACCAGGACGAGCTGACGTTTGATGGCGTCCGCAGTATCGTAGAGGTCACGCCAGCTATAGCCGTCTCCGGTTAGCACCAGGTAAACCCCGTAAACGTCGCCAAAGTCATCGATGACATTGGGAGCAAGCGCGCCAGGCGGTAACTTGGGGCTAACATCCTGCACCTTGCGCCGCAATTCGTCGAAGATATTAGGCAGGTCGTCAGCTTTATACTCGTCCTTGAAGTCGATCAAAATATCCGACAGGCCAGGCCGGGAAACTGACATCTTGATCCATTTGACCTGGGGTAACTTCTGGATGGCATCTTCCAGGTGGTAGGTTAATTCCTCCTGCACCTCCATGGCGGTAGCGCCGGGGTACTGGGTAAGAATTTTTGCCGATTTGATGGTGAATGCAGGGTCTTCCAGTTTACCCATGCGATCAAAGGCAAATAGTCCGCCACCGACCATGATGACAATGAGCAGCCAGGAGATGACCTTGTTCTCTACCGAGTATTCGCCGATATTCATAGTCTATGCCGGATCGTCTGATCGAGGAATGGCTTGCTCTGTTTGTGCCATGCGCGTTACCTGCATGCCCTCCGCTAGATAGGGGGCGCCCACCGCCACGATTTCTTCACCGCCTTCGAGACCATCTATGATCTCAATGCTGCCGCCGGACATGCGGCCAATGGTGACCTCACGACTACTTACGGTCATAGAGTCGTCATCGAGCACCCAAACCCGCGGTGCCAACCCGCTATCTGCCTGTACGGCGCGTACCGGCACCCACTTGGCACCTTCATCGTCGATGACATCACTGAAATCCACCGAGACGGATGCTGTCATGCCAGGTAATACGGTGAAGTCAGTGGGTGAATCCATGCGGAATGTCACTTTGTAGGTTTGTGACTGATCATTGGCCTTGGTGGCTACTTCCTTGATTTTCAGCGGGAACTGCGTGTTAGGGCGATCCTCAAAGAGCACCCAGGCAGGAATATGCCTGCCCGATTCGTCGGTATCGATTTCATCGGCATTACGTCTGTCATTGGCGTTGCCCTCAAGACTTCGAATCAACGACTCCGGTAGATTGATGATCACGTCCAGCTGGTTCGTGTCCTGCAGATTGAATACTGTCTGCTTGGCTAAAACCTCTTCAAAGTTCTCCACCAACCTTTGGGCGATGCGCCCGGTAAACGGTGCGCGCATTTCCGTGTACTCCAGATTCTGTCGCGCCTGGGTAAGGGCAGCATCGGCAGTACGATAATTCGCCTCCATGGTGTCGTAGTCGAGACGCGATATATTGCCGTCGACAATCAGTTCCTTACCGCGGGTAAAATTGGCTTCGGCGTTATCGAAAGTGGCCTGGCGATCCGCCAGGACGATCTGATAATCGGTGGGGTCCAGTCGTGCAATCAGTTGGCCCTCGTTGACAATATCACCCTCTCGAACGGCGATCTCCTGCAGTTGGCCGGCAACACGAAAGCCCAACTCGGCGCGTTTCGCGGCATCCACCACCGCCGGAAACTGGCGTGTACCCTGGGCACCACCACCCGATACCGTATGAATTTTGACGGGTCGGCTGGCCGGAGGGGCCAGTTCTTCTTCTTGCTTGGCACATCCCAGCAGCAAGCTGGAAAAGACGGTGAGTAAAAGGCCTTGCTTGAATATTGTCGTCATTTCAGTACTCATTATCGCGAACGTTGCTTGGGGCATCTCTGAATATTATAGGCACAGGCTGCGTGGTTATGACAGGCATCAAAGGGCGGACTCCAGCAATTCATCAACCAGCCCGTTGAGCTCCCTCGTTGCCTGCCCTACCCGGTGCTCCTGGAAGTACCCGGCCACGTCGCTGGCTTCCTTGTTGACTTCGACACACAGCGCCCCAGCCTGGCGGGCCTGCTGCACAAATCCGGCGGCCGGATAGACAACGCCGGAGGTACCCACAGCGATAAACAGGTCACACTGGGCCAACTGGGCAAATATGTCATCCATGTGATACGGCATCTCACCAAACCAGACAATATCAGGTCGCAGACTACCGAGATTACCGCAACCAGGACATACGCTGGATTGGTCAAAGTCATTGTCGGCTGGAAACGTACCGCGACAGGCTGTACACAACATGGAGTTCAATTCACCGTGCATATGGCACACTTGGGGACTGCCGCCACGCTCATGCAGGTCATCCACATTCTGTGTCACCAGAAAAACTTCACCTGTGTACTCGCGCTGCAGCCGGGCCAGCGATTCATGGGCGGCATTGGGAAGGGCATCGAGCAACTGATGCCGACGTGCGTTATAAAAGCGATAGACAAGGTCAGGGTCCCTGGCGAATGCCTCGGGTGTGGTGATATCCATGGGATCATGGTTTTCCCACAGGCCATCTGAGTCCCTGAAGGTGGCTAACCCGGATTCGGCGGAAATACCTGCACCGGTTAACACCACAATGCGTTGTATCTCTCGGTCAAATGAGTCAGGCATAGACGGAATCCGTAATCACCGTGTGGGGCGGTTATAGTCGATGAAAACAACCTATAGCCGCGAAGTAAAGTGCGATTTCTATAGGCTCTTCACCGAAACTTGTCAGTGCGTGCCGATAGCCCTGCAACTGCTCTGCGTAGCTCGCCGCCTCCTGGGCGAGAAACTCTGTCAGTGGCTGGTCATCGGCCGGCCTACTGGTTTTGTAGTCAATCACCCAGCGCACACCGGTACCGCAGTCAACAAAAGTTCTGTCCACCACGATGTCGTGTGCAGTCCCCGAGTCATCGGCAGTGCTCAGCCTGAGTTCGCAGGCCGATTGTGCGTGATCACTGGACAGGATCCAGCGGCCATATTCCTGGTCCGCAAGCGTGGCATCGACGGCCTCCATTACCCTGCTCCCGGCTTCGGTTAACACTGTGCCGTGCAGCCCGAGAGAACGTAAAACGAAGTCAGCCAGCGAGCGCTGCTGCTTATCGCACTTTGTGGGCAGGGGGTCGATCTGCGCCAGGGCTTCCAGCAGCCGATGCACGGCTGTCCCCGCGGCCCTGTCAATCATGTTATCGGCAAATCGGGGAACCTGGCCGCGGTTCACTTCTGGCGCTTCAAGTGCTTCCATAGTAACTACTGGAGGCCGCGCTGTGCGAACCAGCCCGGGTAACGCCGCAGTATTTTCCACCGCACTCATATCATCACAGACATGTTCGATCATCTGCTGCTCAAAGACCGGCCATATCGTTGCCAGCAAACTCAGTTCGCCTGGCTCGCGATAGCGTTCCTTAGCTTCATCGTAGCCAGGTATTGCAGTCATGATGAGTCGCGAGACGGCCCGGGTCGCACCGACGTAAAGCAGGCGCGTGTTTTCCATCAACGTCTTGCGTTTGCGCTCCTGGCGCAGGTAGTTGTAAAGGCTGGGGGATTCTTTTTTACTGTGATCATCAACAGCGAGCAAAAACTGGCGCTGCCCCTGGCTGGTGCTGTGCTCGTCCCATAGCATCAGGTCCCTGCTGTCCGGGCGCGAGCGTCGGGCCAGGTCGGGAATAATGACACAGTCAAATTCCAGTCCCTTGGCCTTGTGCAAGGTCATGACCTGCACGCGCGCGTTGTTATCACCCGGGTCGGCGTAGAGCTTGTCGAGTTTGTTCAGTAGCCAGTGGATGTCGAGCCCCACGCCCACAGAGTCGGCCTGCTCAAGCAACTGGAAAAATCGCTCGGCATCTGCAAGGCCGCGCTCACGGGCTACCACACCGGGGCCGCACAGGCGGACCCAGAGTTCTTCGATCCATTCCCTGAGGCTGAGCCGGTCGCGTTGCTGTTCAGCCCATTGCATACACTGGTCCGTCCAGGCCAGGCGCGACTGACCATCATCACTCAGGCTGGCGCGCAGCGGTTTATCCGCTAACGCACGCGCTATAGGCTGTTCCCCTGGACTGTCGCCATAACTGCCGATTAACAGTAAGTCCTGCAGTTCCAACCCGCACCACGGAGCACGTAAGAGCGACAGCCACGCGAGGCGATCAAAGCGATTAACCAGCACACGCACCAGTATCAGTAGGTCGGCGATAACCGGTGAGTCCCTCAGGCTCTCTATGTCCTGGGCCGCGTAATCGAGCTGTTGTTTGCGCAGCACCTCGAGGATCGGCGGTAACTGGCTACGGGTTCTTGCCAGCACCGCCACAGAGGCTTCCGGGTCTTCCGTTAGCGCATTACGGACGGCGTCGGCGATGAACTCCGCCTCCGCCTGTGTCGCCCTCTCCCCGCGAAACGCATGCAAGGCGACAGCTGCTTCAACGCCGCCAGCATTGACAGCCTGAGCCTTGCTAAACGACACCTGACCGCGCGCCACGTCGTCCTGCTCGGGAAAGGCGCTCGAGAACGTATCGTTGACCCAGTCAACCACGGCGGTGCTGGAACGGAAGTTACTGGTTAGTTGCAGATATTCCAATTGCAAGCCATTGAAACCATGATTTCGCGCCTGTAAAAACAGGCTCACATTCGCATCCCTGAAGCCGTAAATAGACTGCATGCCGTCACCGACGATAAACAAGGTGCGAAGCCGATTTCCGGACTGCTCATTATGCTCACGCCAACCACGGGTCAAACGCCTGATCAATTCATATTGATTGATTGCCGTATCCTGGAATTCATCGACCAGAATGTGTTCGAAAGTGTAATCCAGGCGCAGGGCAAGCTCGGTAGGTTGCTCGTCATCACCCAAGGCATCGAGCGCAGACAGTGCCACCTGGCTATGATCAACCAGCCCACGGGACTGGAATACCAGTAACAAGTTTGCTGCCAACAACGGCAAGACGCGAGAAAGGTGAATCAGCAACTGCCAGGATTGATTGTCCGGATCGGTATCGGGCAAGTAAGAACTATCCAACAAAAGCTCGTGTAAACCTTCCAGTTCACGCAGTTCAACAATCAACGCAGTGAGCCGCTCGCGGTACTCATCGGCGCGGCCCTTGCCGGCGGGAAAACCCATGGATTTATCGACCCGGCTGCGCCAGCCACCGGATTTAGTCAGCAGCAACGTGAGCAATTGCCGCCAGTGCGCAAGCCCCGACGGGTCTGCTGCTGGAAACGTTGCCGGCGCAGGTATACCAAGATTGCGCGCCTGATAACAAAGCAGTTCAAACAGTTCTGGCTCGTAGATACTTAACCGAGCGGATAAGGGCGACAGCAAATCGACAACCAGCTGTCGCACCACTTTTTGCAGGTAGCGCTCGGATTCCTCAGGTGTATGCGCAATACCAATGTACTCACGCCACTGGTCCCTGCGCGCCAGCATTGCCACCAGTAGCGCTTGCAGGCGATCCCAGTTGTTATCGAAATGTAACAACAGCGCCGCCAGGTCCTCAGCCGCCGGGCGGTTGGAATCCAGTACGCTGAAAAGTTCGCGCACCGCCTCATAGTACATTTCTTCCGGGTCGTCCGTGGCCGATGCCTGCCCACCAAAACGGCTTAATACAGGCATCTGCCGGGTCAATCCGGCGCAAAAGCTATCAATGGTTTTTACGTTCAGGCGATTGATATTGGATAGCAGCTGCCAGTCGTTTTTCCCATCCATCGCCAGTGCTTCACAGGCCAGCGCACGGGTAACTCGCGCGTGTTCGCCAGCACAGAGAACATCCTGCTGCGCGTCAGCCAGGGCCTGCATGATCCGTCCGCGCATCTCGGCTGCGGCCTTACGGGTAAAGGTGATTGCCAGCACTTGCTCCGGCCGCTCTACCGTCGCCAATAGAGCGAGGAAACGCTGGATGAGTAGCTCGGTCTTTCCCGATCCGGCAGGAGCACTGACACAAAAGCTGCGGGTGCTGTCCAGGGCAGTAGACCTGGCTTCAACGTCGGCAACTCTCACGCGTCGACCTCCACCGGGTGATTCACTCGACACAGACTTTGCAGGCCACACCAGGTGCAGGTGTCAGGCCCGAGGGGGTCGACGTCAGCTTGGCCTGCCAGAAATTCGTCCGCAAGGCGCTGCAAGTGTTCGCCCCAGAGGGTGTTTAACTGCTCCCAATCCGCCGCCTCAGCACGGCCGCGAGTCGCCTTGGGAATGTCACTGGCAACGCCGGTGGCAAATTCGGTCTCGCCAAGCCCCACGAACTGGCAGTCCCTGGTGCGCACCTGGGCAAACGCCAGGGCGGACGGATGGCTCTCTGCCGCCAAACCGTACAATAGCAGCTGTGGCCTGCGCGGACGCTCTCCCAGCCAGTCAGTAACCTTGCTAAGACTGGATTTGTAGTCAATGATCACCTGGCGTTCATCGGCCAGGGTGTCGATACGGTCGACCTGCAGCTTGACCGTCAGCGGACCCAGGGTGACCTGTTGTGAATGTTCGCGCTGCGTAACCCGAAACTCTGCTTCCCGGGACCGTTCCACCGCCAACCATTCACCCAGCAGACTGGTGAGGCGCTGGGTCTCCAGCGCCACACAGGCAGCGCCGACTGCCCTGCGTCGATCACTGTCAAGCGTAGTCAGGGCTTCTGCAGACACCGCCGAGCACAGCTGTTGTTCTTCCTCGACGGTCAGCTTGTGCAAGCCTTCACTGTCCTCTAACTGGCCCCAGAGCAAGTACAGTGCCTCGTGCAGCAAGGAACCTCGTTCCGCAGGCGATAATGCGGCAGTAAGTTCGCCGGGGGCGCTCACATGCAGGCGATGGCGTGCAAACGCGCGAAACGGACACTGGGACTGGTTTTCGATCAGGCTGGACCCGCCGCGGATCACAGGCAGTTCATCGGCACTCACGGGAGGAACAATATCGGAAGCAATCACTTGCCAGCGTTGTCGAACCCAGTTGCTCGGTCCAGGCCACGGGCACAGGCGAGGCGTTCGCTACTTCGACAGGGTTAACAATCTCACGCAGCAGTGCGCTGGGCAATTCTTCCGCTCCATCCACCTGGGTTGCATAGCTGGCGACGAAAGTGCCCACAGCGCGTCGATAGCCCAATAACAGTGTTTCGGCGAAGTGCCATTCGCGCTCCACGCTGCTGTGAGGCATATCTCGATCGCGCTGCAGTCGCAAGGGTATCAGCGGATTGGGTTGCACCGGTGCAGGCCAACGGCTGGCCTGCAATCCACATATCCACAAGTAATCGAAGTGGAGCCCTGCCGCCTCCAGGGTACCCAGCACTTGAATGTTGCTGTCAGCCGTCTGGGGGTGCGCCGCCTCCCGCTCACAGGCCCTGCGCAGCAGACCCAGCGCCTGTCCGTAGTTGAGGTCTCCGTATACCGCGTCGTACTGGCCAAACTGGTCCAGTAGCCCGTACCAGGTTTCCAATTGTTGGTATTCGATGGAATCCAGGGCATGGCCAGCAGGCCATGACCAAAGTTTCAATACATCGTTGAACACCGACCCCCAACCCGAAGGTGGGCGCCTGCCCTTGAGCTCACGCATGCCCGCCATGGCCATCAGGCGCGCAGCTACGCTGGTGTCATCCTCAGGCTCTGAGCTTTCTCTGCCAGGCCTGCGACTCATCCTGTTGGCGAGATTCCTGAGCTCGTCTACAGCAATATCGCCCTGTCCCCATTCCTGCAACCTGGCGGCCAAACGCAGGCCCACGGAACCCCCGGAATCACCGTCGTGCAGGAACCGGGATTGCATCAACGCAATCACGTCCGCGGCAGCCACTCGCTCCAGCCCCAGCTGTAAAACAAGCAGCGCATCTCGCACCAGGGGAGCACGCAGCAAAGTGATACTGCTTGAGAAGTTAACCGGCAGACTCTCATAACTGCCACCGAGGCAGCCAAATTCACGTCGCAGAAGATAGTCCATGGCATCGCGATCGGCATCCATATCCGGCAGCACCAATCCAACCGATGCCCAGGGTTCGGACGCATGCAGTCGTAGTGCCCAGGCGGCCATGGCCTGTAACTCGCTCCGCCTGTCCGGGTAGGCGCGGACCTCGCCGGGCGCCAATTCGCCCTCGGACTCCAGTACTTGCAAGTCTTTGCTAAGGTGTGAGAGCAGCGCCTCCTGGAGCGGGCTCAGGGACGCAATCTCTACCAGGACAACGGGAAAAGTCGCGGTGGGCTCATGCTCAAGCAGTTCCTGCAGGCAATCTGCCGAAGTCGCCAATTGACGACTATGAAGCGTTGCCTCGAAGCGCTCTAACCAGCCCAGGAATGTGTCGCAATCCAGGTCAAACTGAAACAGCTGGTGAGTGGCGCGGGCATGCACGTCGACACGCCAGCGCAACAAACTGTCGCGTGCCTGTTCTGCCAGCGTGGCCGCCGCCTCGGGCCGCAACAGGTTGAGCGCTTCCCCCTCCCCCGGATCCTCGATGATTTGCGCCCACAGCTCCGCGACCTGGGCTGGGCTGAGTCGCAGGCGTTGTTGCAGCTGCCCGGCTTCTGCTGCTACCTGCCAGCACGTAAGCAACCAGCTGTCCAGTGGCATCACCGTCGGCGGCGTCCAACTGGTAAGTCCTGCAGATATCTGTCTCTGGGACCATTGCGCCTTGATGTGCCTGGCCAGCCTGAGGTTCGGCGTGAGCACCACATAGCCTTGCTCAAGGAAAGGCAGTAATGATTCCAGGTTAAAGAGGCTGTGGCTGCCACGGTCGGGCAAGGCGGGTTCCCCAGAGCGAATCGCTGTGCATTCTACAATCTACCAAATTCAACTTTCGTCCTATAGAATGGCGCGCCCGCTGAAAGTCGCTTTCGGTGGGGAATCACTCTATCAGGTACACAGCAATGAGCAATACGGAAGTACACAACGTCAATGTCGCAGCGCAGGACGTGTTAATCACGCCGGAAGCGCTGAAGCAATCCCTGCCTCTGGCCGGTGCATCTTTTGACACACTGACCACCAGCCGCCAGGTTATCCAGGATATTCTCGACGGCAAGGACCACCGGGTGTTTGTGGTGGTAGGCCCCTGCTCTATTCACGATGTCGATGCCGCGCTCGAGTATGCCCAGCGCCTGCGCGAGCTCGCTGACGAGCTGGCTGACACGCTCTACATCGTGATGCGCGTGTACTTCGAAAAACCACGCACCACGGTGGGCTGGAAGGGCCTGATTAACGACCCGCGCCTGGACGATTCATTCAAGATTGAAGAAGGCCTCAACATCGGTCGCAAACTATTGCTGGATATTCTTGAGTTGGGACTACCGACCTCCACTGAGGCGCTGGATCCAATTTCTCCGCAATACATACAGGACCTGATCAGCTGGGCTGCCATCGGCGCACGCACCACCGAGTCCCAGACGCACCGCGAGATGGCCAGCGGCCTGTCCTCGGCAGTCGGCTTCAAAAACGGCACTGACGGGGGTCTGACCGTCGCCACCAACGCACTCAACTCCGTGGCCAACCCGCACCGCTTTCTTGGCATCAACCGGCAGGGCCAGGTCTCGGTTTTTACCACCCGCGGCAACCCTTACGGGCATATCGTATTGCGCGGTGGCAGCCAGGGACCTAACTACGATTCAGTGCACATCAAGCTGTGTGAGGAAGCACTAGAAAAGGCCGGTGTTGCTAACAACATCATGGTGGATTGCAGCCACGCCAACTCCAACAAGCAACCTGAGCTGCAGCCACTGGTGGTAGAGAACGTGGGTAACCAGATAATGGAGGGCAACAAGTCTATTGTTGGCCTGATGATTGAGTCCCATCTGAACGCGGGCAACCAATCGATTCCTTCTGACCTGACTCAGCTGGAATATGGCGTCTCGGTGACCGATGGCTGCATCGACTGGGATACCACGGCAGACTGCCTGAGAAATCTGCGCGAGACCTTGAAGGATGTGCTACCCGGCCGCCGGTGAGCGACCGCCGGTCACGACACCTTATTAACCGGTCACGACGCCTTAGTAATAGGCGTTGCTGGTGTCGGAGTGATCCGTCATATCGCGCACGCCTTTGAGCTGCGGCAACTGTTCCAGCAAGGTCTTTTCGACGCCGTCTTTGAGGGTCATATCCACCGCGCTGCAACCCTGACAACCACCACCGAACCGTAAGACGGCATAGTCGTCTTCGGTGACCTCGACGAGACTGACCTCACCGCCATGTGCGGCGAGCGCCGGATTCACCTCGTTGTACAGCACGTAATTGATGCGATCCTCGATGGCGCTGTTCTCGTCGACCCTGGGCATTTTGGCGTTGGGCGCCTTGATGGTGAGCTGGCCGCCCATGCGGTCCTTGGCGTAATCCACCAGGGCATCTTCCAGGTACGGTAGGCTGCGCCCATCAAACCAGGCGGTGAATGCCTCAAATTTCTTTTGCTCGTCCTCTTCCTGGATATCGCCCTCCCGGCAATAGGCGATGCAGGTCTCGGCTCTCGGGGTACCGGGCTGGTTTATGAACACCCGCACGCCTAATGCATCTTCCTGCTTGGACAGCAGCTCCGCCAGGTATTCCTGGGCGGATTCTGTAATGGTAATCATCTGTTCTCCTCGATCAGATTAATCGCTACCAGGGCACCGGCGTTTACCTTGCCAGCGGCGCCCCGCGTCGATTCCGACTAATTTAGTCAGGTATTTTACAAAATAGCCCGTAATTGTGCCACAAGTGTTTGATTGCCAAGACCAAAATGCAGGCCGATCTGGTAGAATGGGCGGCTTTTTCAGCAATTCCCGGGGAGTTCCCGGCCTAGACGAGACAACTGAAATGAATGCCCTGACCCAGGCTGCGCAATCGCTGCAGGACGCCCTAAAACACCGCATTGTCATGGTGGACGGGGCTATGGGCACCATGATCCAGGCCGAGCAACTGGTCGCTGAGGATTACCGTGGAGAGCGCTTTGCCGATCACCCCACGGATTTAAAGGGCAATAATGACCTGCTGTCGCTGACACGGCCCGATGTGATCGCAAAGATACATCGCGCCTACCTGGACGCCGGCGCAGATATTGTCTGCACCAACACCTTCAACGCCACCGCGGTAGCACAGGACGATTACGGCCTGGGCCACCTGGTGGGCGAGCTGAACCTGGCCGGCGCCCAATTGGCTCGCTCGGTGGTTGATGAGCACAATCGGGGCAATCCCGACCAGACTTGCTACGTCGGC
Organism: Halieaceae bacterium; assembly: GCA_963669435.1. Lineage (GTDB taxonomy): Bacteria > Pseudomonadota > Gammaproteobacteria > Pseudomonadales > Halieaceae > CALJFL01. The sequence continues at coordinate 4,035,899 of OY770025.1, read as the reverse complement.
GGAGTGCTGGGCCCTACCCCACGTACGGCATCTATCTCGCCGGACGTCAATGATCCCGGCGCGCGCAATATCAGCTTCGACGAACTCGCCAGGGATTACGCCGAGGCTGCCCGTAGCCTCATTCAAGGTGGCGCGGATCTACTGATCATTGAAACGATCTTCGACACCCTCAACGCCAAGGCGGCTATTTTTGCCGTGCATTCGGTGTTCGAAGAGTTGAATGTCGAATTGCCACTGATGATATCCGTTACCTTCCCGGACATCAGTGGCCGGGTGCTCTCCGGGCAAAGTCCCGAGGCATTCTGGAATGCCGTCGCCCATGCCCGCCCTCTGATCCTGGGCAGCAATTGCGGCCGTCGCTTCAAGGAAATCAGCCCTTTCCTGGAAGAGTTGGCCAACGCCACGGACTGTTACTTCAGCGCCCACCTGAATGCCGGCTTACCCAATGCCTTTGGTGAGTATGATGAAACGCCCGAGGACATGTTCGAAGATTTCCAGGACTTTGCCGGGCGCGGTTTCCTGAACCTCGCAGGTGGCTGTTGCGGAACCACCCCTGACCACATTCGCGCCATAGCGCGAGCAGTGAAGGATGTGGCGCCGCGCACGCCGCCCGACCTGACACCTGGATGTTACCTGAGCGGGCTGGAGCCGTTTAGTATCACCGCTGACAGCCTGTTCGTTAATGTTGGCGAGCGCTGCAATGTGACTGGTTCGGCACGCTTCAAGCGACTCATCCTGGAGGGGCAATACGACGAGGCACTGGAAGTGGCTCGCACGCAGGTAGAGGATGGTGCGCAGATTATCGACATCAACATGGACGAAGGCATGCTCGATGCCGAGCACGCCATGGTGACTTTCCTCAATCTGGTCGCCTCGGAACCGGATATCTGCCGTGTACCCATCATGGTCGACTCCTCCAAGTGGGAGGTGATCGAGGCGGGCTTGAAATGTATTCAGGGCAAGGCCATCGTCAACTCCATCAGCCTGAAAGCCGGCGAGGAAGAGTTTTTGACGCAGGCGCGCCTGTGCCAGCGCTATGGTGCAGCCGTGGTAGTAATGGCTTTCGACGAGGAAGGCCAGGCCGACAACCTGCAACGTCGCAAGGATATTTGCAGGCGCTGTTACGACCTGCTGGTAAATAAGCTGCAATTTAACCCCCGGGACATCATCTTTGACCCGAACATATTCGCCGTGGCTACCGGCATCGAGGAACACAACAATTACGCTGTGGATTTCATAGAGGCCACGCGATTTATCAAGGCTGAATTGCCGGGCAGCCTGGTGTCCGGCGGTGTTTCGAACGTGTCCTTTTCCTTCCGCGGCAATAACGTGGTGCGTGAGGCCATTCACTCGGTATTTCTCTATCACGCGATCCGCGCTGGCATGGATATGGGCATCGTGAACGCAGGTCAACTTGCGGTTTACGACGAGCTACCGGCGGAGCTACGAGACGCGGTCGAAGACGTCATTCTCAATCGCAGGGACGACGCCACTGAGCGCCTGCTAGACGTTGCGGATACGTATCGCGAATCCGGCGACAGCGGTGGCGGACGCAAAGAAGACCTGGCATGGCGGGAACTGCCCGTGGCCAAGCGCCTTGAACACGCGCTGGTCAAGGGCATCAATACCTACATCGTTGAAGATGCCGAGGAAGCGAGGCAGTCTTTCGACAGACCGATTGAGGTTATCGAGGGGCCGCTGATGGACGGCATGAACGTCGTCGGAGACCTGTTTGGTGAAGGGAAAATGTTCCTGCCACAGGTGGTTAAAAGTGCGCGGGTCATGAAGCAGGCCGTCGCGTATCTGCAGCCCTATATCGAAGACGAGAAATCGGTGGGGTCAAGCAGTAACGGCAAAATCCTCATGGCCACGGTCAAGGGCGATGTACATGACATCGGCAAAAATATTGTCGGCGTGGTACTGCAGTGTAACAACTACGAGGTGATAGACCTTGGCGTGATGGTGCACTGTGAAGAAATCCTGCGGGTAGCGCAGGAAGAGAACGTGGACATTATCGGCCTGAGCGGACTAATCACGCCCTCCCTCGATGAAATGGCGCATGTTGCCAGTGAAATGCAACGCCAGGACTTCCAGGTACCACTGCTCATCGGGGGTGCAACCACGTCGAAGGCACACACGGCTGTGAAGATTGAGCCCAACTACAGTAATGACCTGGTGGTTTACGTGCCCGACGCATCTCGCAGTGTTTCGGTAGCCACCCAGCTGATGGGTGATGCCAAGCAGGGCTTTGTCGATGCCCGCCGCAGCGAGTATGTCACCGTGCGCGAGCGTATTGCCAATCGCAAGCCCCGTGCACAGCTGCTCAACTACGAGGCCGCCACAAGTAACGCGCCGCAGTTTGACTGGGCAGGATATGCACCGCCTGAACCAACATTCCTGGGCACCCGTGTGTTCGAAGATTTTCCGATCGCGGAATTACTGGACACCATCGACTGGACCCCATTTTTTATCACCTGGGAGTTGGCCGGCAAGTTCCCGGCGATCCTGGACGATAACAAGGTGGGGCAACAGGCCCGTGAGTTGTATAGCGACGCGCAGACCATGCTCACGCGTATTGTCGACGAGAAACTACTCAACGCAAGGGCCGTTATCGGTTTCTGGCCCGCAGAGCGCATCGGCGCAGATGATATTGCGGTGTACGCTGACGAGGAAAAATCCGAAAAGCTGGCCACACTTCACCACCTGCGCCAGCAGGTCGAAAAGCCCAGCGGTGAGCCCAACTTCAGTCTCGCTGATTTTATCGCCCCGGAAGCGTCAGGAACTGCGGATTACATCGGCGGTTTCTGTGTGACCACGGGCCACGGTGTGGCCGAGTTAGCGGCCGCCTACGAGGCGGCAAACGACGATTACAACAGCATTATGCTCAAAGCGCTGGCCGACCGATTGGCAGAGTCTTTTGCCGAACTGATGCACCGGAAGGTGCGCACCGAACTGTGGGGCTATGATCCGCAGGAAACACTCAGCAACGAGGAGTTGATCCGGGAGCGCTACCGCGGTATCCGTCCCGCGCCCGGCTATCCCGCCTGTCCCGACCACACGGAAAAAGCGACGCTGTTTGAACTGCTCGATGCCAGCGCAAAGTGCGGCGTTTCCCTGTCCGAGAGCTTCGCCATGAGTCCTGCGTCTTCCGTCAGTGGCTTTTACTACTCTCACCCCGAATCCCGCTATTTTTCCGTCGGCAAAATCGGTCGCGACCAATTGCAGAGTATCGCTGCGCGCAAAGGCACTGGCGAGGATGAAATGCAGCGCTGGCTAGCGCCTAACCTTGATTAACGCTGGAGAGATCGCTTGGTAAATGAAGAGCCGGTTCGTCGTGACGACGAGGACGCTAAAGGTGAAGACCTGAACCTGTTCCAGGTAGTGGCAAGTGTATTTGCCGCCGGACTTGGCGTGCAAAGCAGTAAGAACCGTGAACGGGATTTCAAACAGGGAAAACTGGGCGTGTTTATCGCCGCGGGTATTATCTTTACCCTGTTGTTTATGGCGACGATCTACACGATCGTGCAGATCGTTCTAGCTGATTAATGTGCCTGGCGCAGCGCCTGCGCTCGGTTCAGGGTGATCAGGAAGGCATTCCGGAAAGCCAGATGTACAGTGTGAGTACGACCAATGAAATAATCGCAGTTGCCGCTATGGCGTCGGCGGCTCCATCCCCTTCCCGGCTGAAATCTTCAGACATTGTTGTTTCCTCGCAGATAATTGGCGGCGGCCATTATAAACAGATGTGCCGCGAATCCCAAGCGCTGTTTACCCCGTGGGGGCACACAGGAGCGAGTTCTAACCTTATGAAAATTATGAATATTTACTGTCAGGTATTTTCTGGTAAGGTAGCGCCTCCCGCGCACCACAGCACCGTATAATCGCGCCCCCGGGCAGGACTGAACCATGTACATTTACGACCAATATGACCAGAAGATTGTCGACGAGCGCGTCGAGCAGTTTCGTGGTCAGACACAACGGTTTCTCGCTGGTGAAATCAGTGAAGCCGAGTTTCTGCCACTGCGCCTGCAAAATGGGCTGTACGTGCAGCGCCTGGCGCCCATGTTGCGCATCGCAGTGCCCTACGGCCTGTTGAGCAGCGAACAGTTGCGTAAACTTGCCGACATTACCCGCACCTTCGACAAGGGCTATGCCCACGTCAGCACACGACAAAATATTCAGCTCAACTGGCCTGTGCTGGAAGAAGTACCCGATCTCCTGGCTGAACTGGCGAGCGTACAAATGCATGCCATCCAAACCAGCGGCAACTGCATCCGCAATACCACCACCGATCAGTTTGCCGGCGTGGCCAGTGACGAGATAGAAGATCCCCGCCCCTATTGCGAAATCATTCGCCAGTGGTCGACACTCCATCCCGAATTTGCCTTTCTGCCACGTAAATTCAAGATTGCTGTCTGCGGGACCGAGGAGGATCGGGCTGCCATTCATGCCCATGACATTGGCCTTGAGCTGGTGCCGAATGCAGAGGGTGAGCTGGGCTTTAAAGTTCTAGTCGGCGGCGGACTGGGCCGGACCCCGGTCATTGGTTCTGTTATCTGTGACTGGCTGGAGCAAAAGCATCTGCTCACCTACCTGGAAGCCATTTTGAGGGTGTACAACCAGCACGGTCGTCGGGACAACAAGTACAAGGCCCGTATCAAGATCCTGGTAAAAGCGATGGGCGTTGAGGCTTTCCGCGAGGCTGTAGAGCGTGAATGGGAAAGCCTGAAAGATGGTCCCAGTACACTCACGCAGGAGGAGATTGATCGCGCCAAGAGCTTCTTCACCCGTCCGCCCTACCGCGACCTGGACGCAGCTGACTCCGCCGCAGCACTCGCCACACAATCAGCCGCGGACCCCATTTTCGGTAACTGGGTGCAGCGCAATACGGTTGAGCACCAGGTGGCGGGCTACCGTGCCGTCACTATCTCCTTGAAGGCCACAGGCTTTGCACCGGGCGATGTCACCGATCAGCAGTTGGAACTACTTGCGGATCTGGCGGACAGCTATTCATTTGGCGAGGCAAGAACCACGCACCAGCAGAACATTGTGCTGGCGGATGTCGAAGAGGCGTCGCTCTATCCGCTGTGGCAGGCACTGCAAAAAGCCGGCCTGGCCACTGCCAATATCGGCTACCTTACCGATATGATTTGCTGCCCAGGGGGCGATTACTGCTCACTGGCCAATGCCAAATCCATTCCGGTGGCAGAGGCGATCCAGACCCGCTTTGACGACCTGGATTATCTCTATGACCTGGGCCCTATCGAGGTCAATATCAGCGGCTGCATGAACGCCTGTGGTCATCACCATATCGGGCACATTGGCATCCTGGGTGTCGACAAGAAGGGGCAGGAGTTCTACCAGGTATGTCTCGGGGGCAGCCAGGCCAAGGAAGCCAGCATCGCCAAGATTCTCGGCCCCTCCTTCAAGCAGCAGGATATGCCGGAGGTGATGGAAAAGATCCTGTCGACCTACGTGGAACTGCGCACCGAGGAAGAGGACTTCCTGCAAACCTATCGACGCGTGGGTATCGACCCCTTTAAGGAACGTGTATATGCCAAAGCTGATTAGAGACGGCGCTATTGTCGAGGATACGGTTGACCAGGATTTTATCGGCCTGGAACAGTGGTCCGCATTATCGGCGGACCAGAAAAGCGCACCGGTACAGTTGGAACCCGGCGATGAGATTACGCCCCTGCTGGATCACCTGGCTGCACTGAGGGTTGTCGCCATTAACTTCCCTGCATTCACCGACGGCCGCGGTTTTTCCTACGCGCGAGAACTGCGCGAACGCGGCTATGACGGCGAGATTCGCGCCGTGGGCAGTTTTATCTGCGATCAGCTCGACTACCTGAACCGCTGCGGCTTTAATGCCTTTCAATTCGCAGACGAGAGCCAGTTGGACTCAGCGCTGGAGCGCTTCAATCAGTTTAGCGAACAGTATCAGGCGGATATTCAACAACCGCAGCCTCTGTTTCGCAGGCGCGGTTAGCGCTCCGCGATGGACGCAAGTTCAGTTACCTTTTCGTTTTTCCTGATTTTCACCGGCGCGGCGGTGTTTGCTTCCATTGCACTGTATACACGGCAGCCACTGATCATCGCGTATATCGCTCTGGGGGCAGCAATCGGGCCCTATGGTCTGTCGATGGTCACCGACCTGAACCTGTTGTCGGACATTGGTCACGTGGGCATCATCTTTCTGCTGTTCCTGCTGGGCCTGGACATGCAGCCCCAGGCCCTTTGGGCGACGTTGCGCAAGTCCACTTTTGTCGCAGTACTAAGTTCGCTACTGTTCCTGACTACCGGCTACGTGGTCGCCTGGTTGTTTGGCTTTAATCACCTCGATGCATTGATTATCGGTGCGGCGATGATGTTCTCGTCCACCATCATCGGGATCAAGCTCTTACCCACCACCGTCCTGCATCACCGGCACATTGGTGAACTGATGATTGGCCTGCTACTGCTCCAGGACCTGCTGGCAATTATCGTGCTGATGCTGTTGATGAGCGCCTCCGCTGGCGAGGGTCTGGAGGTGAGTGACGTTGTGTTGTCACTGGTAGGACTGCCGGTACTGGGCGCCGCGGCCTGGTTGGTCGTTAAGTACCTGTTGCTGCCCTTGATTACCCGGTTTGATCGATTTCACGAGTATATTTTTCTGCTGGCACTGGGCTGGTGTCTGGGGCTTGCTGAAACGGCGCAACTCATTGGATTGTCGGAGGAGATTGGGGCGTTCATTGCCGGGATTACCATCGCGACAAGCCCGATTTCACAATACATCGCAGTCAACCTGAAACCGCTACGGGACTTTTTCCTGATCCTGTTTTTCTTCGCTGTGGGCGCGCGTTTCGACCTGGCGCTGCTCAACCAGGTCCTGTTCCCCGCCCTGCTGCTGTCCGCGCTGGTGTTGGGTCTGAAGCCCGTGGTTTACCGATTCCTGCTCAAGGGCGTAAGCGAAAAACGTATCCTGGCCTGGGATCTCGGTTTCCGGTTGGGCCAGGCATCAGAGTTTTCCCTGCTGATTGCCTATGTGGCCATCGGCAGCGCGTTGATTACAGATAAAGCGTCGTTGCTTATCCAGGCAACCACCATTATCACACTGGTGGTATCTTCATATATTGTGGTGCTGAACTACCCTACCCCCATCGCGATCTCGGACAAACTGCGTCGCGACTAAAGCCACGCTTTCACGACTGGTCATAGGTGCCACGGCCTGGTTGCTGAAACCACTGCACATTACGCAGGCACAAAAAAACCGGCCGCAGCCGGTTTTTTGACGCGACCGTGACCGGCCTACAATTTGCTTTCCAATTCCGGCAGCACGTCAAACAGATCGGCTACCAGGCCATAATCGGCCACTTGGAAGATAGGTGCATCTTCGTCCTTGTTAATGGCAACGATGACCTTGGAATCCTTCATACCGGCCAGGTGCTGGATAGCTCCGGAGATACCCACTGCGATGTAAAGGTCGGGGGCAACGATCTTACCCGTCTGGCCCACCTGCATATCGTTAGGCACAAAGCCGGCGTCGACAGCAGCGCGCGAGGCACCAATGGCAGCTCCCAGTTTATCGGCAATGCCATCGAGCAGCTTGAAGTTTTCGCCGTTTTGCATGCCGCGACCACCGGAAATCACCACCGATGCCGCAGTCAGCTCTGGACGATCGGACTCGGCGACTTCTTCACCGACAAAGCTGGAAATTCCTGCGTCGTGCACAGCATCGACCGCCTCAACGGTTGCGCTCCCGCCTTCTGCAGCTACCGCGTCAAATGCGGTGGTGCGCACGGTGATAACTTTTTTGGCATCGCTGGTTTGCACGGTAGCTATCACATTACCGGCATAGATCGGGCGCTTGAAGGTGTCCGCTGATTCCACCGACGTGATGTCGGAAATCTGCGCCACGTCCAGCAAGGCGGCAACGCGAGGCATCGTGTTCTTGCCGTTACTTGTCGCTGGTGCGACGATGTTGTCGTAGCCTGCACCCAGCTCTGCAATAAGCAGGCTGAGGTTTTCGGCCAACTGATGTCCATAGGCAGCGTTGTCCGCTACCAGCACCTTATTTACACCGGCAATCGCAGCCGCGGCCTGGCCAGCGGCGCCACAATCTGCGCCTGCCACCAGAACATCAATATCGGCACCAAGAGCCTGTGCGGCAGCTACGGCGTTCAGAGTAGCGGGTTTAACGCTGCTGTTGTCGTGCTCTGCTATAACTAGTGTGCTCATCAGATTACCTTCGCCTCATTCTTCAGTTTGTCGACCAGTTGATCGACATCTTCAACCTTGATGCCTGCCTGGCGCTCAGCCGGCGGCTCTACACCCAGTTGTGTCAGGTGAGTGGTCACCTCGACGCCCAGGTCAGCGGGTGAGTACACGTCCAACTGCTTTTTCTTGGCTTTCATGATGTTCGGCAACGACGCGTAACGCGGCTCATTAAGACGCAGGTCGGTGGTGACAATAGCTGGCAGATTCAGACTTACGGTCTGCAGACCACCATCGACTTCTCGCACCACGTCGAGCTTATCGCCCTCAATTTTCACCTCGGAAGCGAATGTGCCCTGGGGCATGTTGGTGAGTGCGCCAAGCATCTGGCCAGTCTGGTTGTTGTCGCCATCAATAGACTGCTTACCCAGAATAACCAGTTGCGGCTCTTCTTTGGCCACAACACCCTTGAGCAACTTGGCCACAACCAGGGGCTCAACATTGCCTTCTGTCTCCACCTGGATACCACGGTCGGCACCCAGCGCCAGCGCCGTACGAATTTGCTCCTGACAGGCCTTTTCGCCGACAGATACGGCAATGACCTCAGTGGCGACGCCGGCTTCCTTGAGCCGCACTGCCTCTTCCACGGCAATTTCACAGAACGGGTTAATGGCCATTTTGACGTTATTCAGGTCAACATCGGAGCCATCAGCTTTGGCGCGCACTTTGACGTTGTAGTCAACGACACGCTTTATAGCAACAAGAACCTTCATGGATTCTCCATAGGATTTCAGGGGTGAATGGCGGGTCTCGGGTGGTTAAAAAGTACCCGGACAGCGAATATCGGGCCGGTATCTTGCCGTCAAACAGGGCGTGGGTCAATAGCAAAACGAGACACGGTAATTGACTCAAACAGCCAACTGGCTTATAGCCGCAATCAGCGCCGTTTATAGTATTTATTCTTTAAAAATTATATACTTGCGCGCTTTCATCAAAATCTCACCCAACCCTGAGAGAGGATACAGTCGTGGATCGTGAATCGATGGAATTTGATGTGGTCATTGTAGGCGCAGGCCCCGCCGGGCTGTCAGCAGCCTGCCGCATCATGCTGCAAGCACAGGAAAAAGAGCAGGAAGTGACCGTGTGTGTGGTGGAGAAAGGCTCCGAGGTTGGCGCTCACACGCTGTCGGGCGCGGTACTTGAACCCCATGCCATGGACGAGCTTTTTCCCAACTGGAAGGACATGGGAGCACCCATCAACACGGCAGTCACCGAGGACAAGTTCTTTTTCTACACCAGCGGTAAGGGCGCCATCAAGCTGCCCAACATCTTTATACCCCCGCCCACCCATAACGATGGCAATTACATCGTTTCCATGGGGAATGTCTGCCGCTGGTTGGCCGAACAGGCCGAAGGCCTCGGCGTCGAGGTGTATCCTGGCTTTGCCGCCGCCGAGGTCTTGTATCACGAAGATGGACGGGTCAAGGGTATCGCCACCGGTGATATGGGCATCAGTGCCGCCGGTGAACACAAAGACAGTTACATGCGCGGCATGGAACTACACGCCAAATACACCTTGTTTGCAGAGGGTTGCCGGGGACACCTAGGGAAGCAGCTGATCAGTAAATTCGCCCTCGACGCCGGCAAGGACCCCCAGCACTACGGCATTGGCATCAAGGAGATCTGGGAGATTCCCGCGGACAAACACCAGGAAGGCCTGGTCGTTCACGGGCTTGGCTGGCCACTCAGTGAAAGCGGCTCAAGCGGCGGTGCCTTCCTGTACCACGCCGAAAACAACCAGGTCTACATCGGCCTGATCACCGACCTGAATTACAGCAACCCTCACGTCAGCCCCTACGAGGAGTTTCAGCGCTGGAAGCACCATCCTGAGACCCTCAAGTATCTGGAGGGTGGCTCGCGCCTGAGCTACGGCGCCAGGGCAATCGCCAAGGGCGGCCTGAACTCCCTGCCAAAAATGCATTTCCCGGGTGGGCTGCTGATTGGCTGTGATGCCGGTACCTTGAACAGCGTGAAGATCAAGGGCAATCACACGGCCATGAAGAGCGGTATCGTCGCCGCCGACGTAATCGTCGCGTCCCTGGCCAAAGGTGATGACGCCCCTGCTGACCTGGCGGAGTACAGCAGCGCCATAGAATCCTCCTGGCTGCATGACGAGTTGTACAGCACCCGTAACTTCTCGGGCTTCATGCACAAATTTGGCTTCCTGCTCGGCTCCGCCATGGTGTGGATAGACCAGACCATTTTCCGCGGCAAGCTGCCATTTACACTCAATGACACCACCCCGGATTATGCCACGCTGAAACCCGCGGCCGAGTGCAAGCCCATCGAGTACCCCAAGCCGGACAATACAATCAGCTTCGATCGCCTGTCTTCCGTATTCCTGTCCAATACCAACCACGAAGAAGACCAACCCTGTCATCTCACCCTGGTCGATGATTCGGTTCCGCTGGACAAGAATTTGCCGATGTATGACGAACCTGCCCAGCGTTATTGCCCGGCAGGGGTCTACGAGATCGTGGAGGATGAGAACGGCAAGCGCTTCCAGATCAACGGCCAGAACTGTGTGCACTGCAAGACCTGCGACATCAAAGACCCGGCGCAGAACATTGTCTGGATTGCACCCGAGGGTTTCGGGGGCCCCAATTACCCCAACATGTGACCGCGCTAGCTTAGCTTAAACGCTGTACCACTGGACCAAAGCTCACCGTCCTCGTCGGCCATTTCGACGAGACGGTACCAGGCCGCCCGGGTAAACAACGCCGTTAAGCCATGATCCAATGCCAGCACCGCGGCCATCTCCCTACGGGGTTCCTGTGTCAGTACATGCCCCGCATCGATAAGCTGGCTTTTGCCAGTATTGAGTAAGGCATTCAGCATCTGCTCCTCGCCGACTCCCTCGCTATTCACGTCCACGACCATCAAAGGGTGCAATTCGACGCTGATACGCCACTTCTCCACAGGAGTCACCAGGTAATAGTCGTCGTCGCTTTCCCGGCGCAAAATTTTGCTGAATACGTTAACAATAGCAGCGCGCTCTATCCGATCGCCCTCGTGATACCAGACGCCCTCGGCATCAATGCGAATGTCGATATCACCGGACAGTTCCGGGTGCCATAGATGCAGCGGGGGCGCATCCAGGTCACGCTTTTCGGTAATTTGCTTCTGCAAGTGAGAGAGTTGGTCGGCCATGGTGATTATCTCTGGTTTCGCCAGCGTCGCTGCGTTATAAACGTACTATCTGGTGTTACGCTACGTCTACTATGGTCAAATGGATTCGCAATGGCGTTGTCTCCTGGCTGAAGCGGAAGAAACCGCTACCCAACACGCCCCTCAGTGATTTTGAACGCATACGACACGAGGTGAAGGCCTGTGATGTCATCCTGGTCGAGGGCCGCTCGCGGGTCAGCGAGGTCATCAAGCTTATCACCCAGAGCAGTTGGTCTCACGCCGCACTGTATATTGGCAGATTGCACGACATCGAAGACCCGCTGCTGAAGGACACGGTAAGGCAACACTACACCGGCACAGCGGATAAGCAGCTAATCATTGAAAGTGAGCTTGGCCTGGGCACGGTAGTCAGGCCACTGACCGTCTACGAGCACGAGCATCTGCGCATCTGCCGACCGCGCGGACTGGGCTATAGGGATAGCCAGCGAGTGATCAACTACGCCATTAGTGAGTTGGGCACCGCCTATGACGTAAGGCAGATCTTCGATCTCGCCCGCTTCCTGTTTCCCTGGTTTATCATGCCCCGCCGCTGGCGTTCCAGTTTGTTCAGTACCAACCCGGGCAAGAATACCCAAACCGTCTGTTCGACCATGATCGCAGAGGGGTTCAACAGCATCCAGTTCCCAATTCTGCCGTTGGTGAAGCGTGTCGAGGATGACCGCGTCAAACTGTATATGCGCAATCCCAAACTGTGCACACCCAGCGACTTCGATTACTCACCCTACTTCGACATCATCAAGTATCCATTCCTGGACTTTCAGCATTACGCCGAACAACGCCTTATCCCCTGGGAAGGGGCCGGTGAGTTGACTGAGGATGAGCGGGGAATGTATGTCGCTGCCACGATAGAGCCCGCGACAGCGACACCTGAACAGGGTGTGGAGGATTAATCGCAGCAGTTACCGATAGATCGGACGTTGATTACACCGTCCACCGCACGCATTTTCTCCAGCGCATCGGCCGAAGCCTCACCTTCAATATCAATCAGGTTGTAGGCGATGTCGTCGCGGCTCTTGTTGAGCATGTCGATAACATTGATATTAGCGTCCGCAAGGATAGAGAGAATACTACCCAGCACCTTGGGTACATTTTCGTTAATTATCGCCAGCCGGCAGCCGGTAACGTGCTCCAGCTGTGTCAGCGGGAAGTTGACTGAGTTGCGGATGTTGCCGTTCTCGAGAAAATCACGCATCTGGTCGGCGGCCATCACCGCACAATTGTCTTCCGCTTCCTCAGTGCTGGCACCAATGTGCGGCATGAGAATTACATCGTCTCGGCCAATCAGGCCAGGCGCGGGAAAATCAGCGATATACTTGCGCAGTTGGCCACCATCCAGTGCCTGCACCACCGCCTCGGTATCGACGATTTCCTGACGGGCAAAATTGATCAGGCAGGTATCGGGCTTCATGACACTCAATAAGTCGGCGTTGATCAATCCCCGCGTAGAGTCCAGGACTGGCAGATGCAAGGTAATGTAATCACAGCGGGCAAATAGCGATGACAGCGCGTCGGCCTTGCGCACCTTACTGGACAGGCGCCAGGCGGCATCTACAGAGAGTGCAGGGTCGTAACCTATCACTTCCATGCCGAACGTCAGTGCCATCTCTGCCACCATGGAGCCAATTGCACCCAGGCCAACCACGCCCAGGGTCTTACCCATCAGCTCACTACCCTTGAACTGCTTCTTTTGCGCCTCCAGGATTTTATTCAGCGCGGCTTCATCATCCATGTCGCCCAGGGTATGAACGTATTGAATACCCTCAACGACACCTCGGGAGCCCAGCAGCAATGCTGCTGCTACCAGTTCCTTCACCGCGTTGGCGTTCGCCCCCGGCGAGTTAAACACGGGGATACCGCGGCGCGTGCAATCGGCAACCGGGACATTATTGGTCCCCGCTCCGGCCCGGGCGATACACCGCACTGATTCCGGTATATCGTCGGCCTGTAATTTGTGGCTGCGCAGCAGTATCGCATCCGGGGCAGCGAACTCGCTGGCTATTTCATATTGTTCACGGGGGAGCCTGTCCAGTCCCTTCACGGAAATCTGGTTCAGGGTCAGAATCTTACTTGCCATGTTGTCCTCAAAAATGCGGTTAAAGCACGGTGATATCAGCACGGGTGTGCAGGCCCTGCTGATATTCCTGTTGTACCAGGTTGCCATTTTCTCCAGTGATAACGCCGGCGAGTGAGTCCTGCTCGTCTTGAGGCAAGACTTCAAAATCGCCGCGGGTAACGCGACTTAGCTCAAAGACCTGAACGTCGCCAGAGCTGGTGGAAATATAATCAAAGCGCGAAGAAGTGTCCTCATCCGGGCTGGGTAACTCGAACACCCGGCGGAGCAACTCTCGAGGAAGCATACCGTTGCGACGGTCCGCGCCCAGTTCAACCTGCCATTCGTAGCCGTTTGCCAAGGCGTAGTCCTCGACCGACTGACCGGCCCGCAGGGCCTGTACAGCACTTACGGCCTGCTCCGCGACGGCATCCCGCGCGGCCTGCTCGGTCAGCGCTATGACGATGTCAGTGCGGACCTGTTCCAGAGGCAACACCTCCGGTAAATTGTGTTGCCTAACGCGCAGCACTACAAAGTACTCGCTGTTTACCTCGAGCACTTCACTATTGTGGCCCAGTTCGAGTACGTCTTCGGAAAAGGCGGCAGAAGCGACAGCGGCATCGGCGAAAATGCCATCGCTGCTGCCACGACCGAGCGCGCCTGTTTGCTTCACGCTTAAGCCTAATTCAGCCGCAGGCCCATCGAGGTTGTCGCTGTTGAATACCTCGTCGCGCAGATCTTCGACCACGCGCAGAATCTCTGCCCGCGCGGCGCTGAGTTGGAGCTTTTCTTCCAGCTCTGGCCGTACCTCGGCCAATGAAGCCTCTTGCCCTGCTCGGCGCTCGGTCACCAAAATCAGGTGTGTGCCAGCCTCAGTTTCAACGGGCGCTGACACCTCATTGAGCTCCAGTGTGGCTATGGCCTCCTCCATTTCATCCGGGAAGGCATCGCCGGCGGAAAAACCAAGATCGCCACCCGCGGCGGCAGAACCAATGTCATCGGACATTTCCCGCGCTACATCCGCAAAACCTCGACCATCGGCAAGTGCAGACTGCGCTGCAGATACCCGCGCCTGAAAATCCTCGTCGGATTCGTCGTCACCCGCTTCGAATAGAATATGCGATACCCGGTTTTCGTCCTGGTATTGGTACTCCGATTTCACCAGCTCAAATTCCTCGAGCAGTGTGGCTTCATCGACCGGCTCTCGAAAGTTGTCTATACGCAATTCTATGTAATCGAGTTCCACCGACTCCGGGCTCTCAAACTGCTGTTGCTGCTCTTCATAATAGGCGGCGATCTCATCGTTGCTGATGTCGACTTCACTGCGAAACTGCTCAATGGGAAGGGTCAGGTAGCGCACGTCACGCTGCTCGGCGCTGATCGTAGCGGTGAGGGACAGTTCTGCCGGAGTAGCGAAGTCGCTACCAGCCAGGCCACTTTGTAACTGGTTCAGCAGCAGGTCTTCGACCAACCCCTGCTTAAAGGTGGCTGGGGTAAAGCCACCGTTGGCGAGCAGGCTGCGATACATCTCGGGCGAGAATTGACCGTCGATTTGAAACTGTTCCATGCCACCGATAAATGCACCTACTTCAGCCTCGGAAATGGCCAGTCCCATGTCGTCTGCTGACTGCATGAGCAATCTACGATTGATGATGGTTTGCATAGCCTGGGGGCGCAACAGATCGTCGTCCAGCATGGACGGGTTTACGTTATCGCCCATCATATTGACCAGCTGGCGCTGACGCGCATTGATCGCTTGTTCCAGTTCAAAAGGCGTGATCTCTTCACCGTTGACCTCGGCAACACTGTTGCTGCCGCTGCCTAACAGAATTGATTCAACACCAAAGGCAGCGAATGAGATGACTATCAGGCCGATAATGATCTTGGCTGCGGTGCCCTGAGCGTTTTTGCGAATATCCTGGAGCATGGAACTTTACCGTGACTAGCTGCTAACGAAAAAGCGCACCGAAAGTGCGCTTTTGTATGTTTTACCGTCTTTTAAAGCGGAGCGAACACGACGAGGTGGGTTGACCCCGTGGTTTACCCCGCTGTCTAAAACGCGGTGCTGTTAAGCGTTAACCGCGTCCTTCAGAGCTTTACCGGCTTTAAATCCAGGCACATTAGATGCTTTGATCTGGATGGTTGCACCAGTTTGAGGGTTGCGGCCCTCACGCGCTGCGCGGTGCTTAACGGCGAAGGTACCGAAACCAACCAGGGAAACCTGGTCACCTTTCGCAAGTGCCTCAGTAACGCTGTCGACTACCGCATCCAGGGCACGGCCCGCGGACGCCTTAGGTAGGTCAGCAGCTGCTGCAATTGCATCGATCAGTTCTGATTTATTCACACTTATCCCCTTGAAGAGTTTTGTATTGAGTTATTAAATTCGGACTCTACATGAGCCCGTGAATGTAGTGGCATTCTGCCGCAAACTGTATACCAGAGGTCTCGGGCGGGTCAACCGCAAGCCCAGTATTAATGCGTGTTTATACGATTTTTTTCGTCCTCGGAGCCCTCTTTCGAAGCCGCTATCGAGTCGGCCAGATACTCCTCGTCAGAAAGCGGCTCCGGCGTCGATTCCAGGGCCAGCGCCAGCACCTCATCGATCCATTTCACGGCGCGAATATCGAGGTGTTCCTTGATGTTATCCGACACCTCTTTCAAGTCGCGTTCATTCTCCTTGGGAATGATCACGGTCTTGATGCCACCGCGGCGGGCCGCCAGCAGTTTTTCCTTCAGCCCCCCAATCGGCAGTACCTCGCCTCGCAGGGTGATTTCACCGGTCATCGCCACATCAGCCCTCACCGGCAGACCTGTGCACACTGAGACCAATGCTGTGCACATGGCAATACCTGCACTGGGACCATCCTTGGGCGTGGCACCCTCCGGCACGTGGATATGCACGTCATGCTTCTCGTGATAGGTGGCAGGAATACCGAGCATCTGCGAGCGGCTGCGAACCACGGTGGTCGCTGCCTGGATTGATTCCTGCATCACGTCGCCCAGGGAGCCCGTCTTCACGTGCAGGCCCTTACCGGTCACGGCGACCGCCTCAATGGTCAGCAGTTCGCCACCCACGGAAGTCCAGGCCAGGCCGGTCACCTGGCCGATCTTGTTTTCTTCTTCAGCGATACCGTAGTTGTATTTTCGCACGCCCAGCAGATCCGGCAACATCTCGGCCGTGACTGAAGTTTCAGGCTCGTACTCGCCAAGTGTTATGCCCTTGACCATCTTGCGGCACACTTTGGCGATTTCACGCTCCAGCGCACGCACACCCGCCTCGCGAGAGTAGTAGCGAATGATGTCGATCAGTGCGTCTTCGCTGATTTCGATTTCCTGCTTTTTCAGGCCATTCAGCTTTAGCTGCTTGGGTATCAGGTAGCGAAGGGCAATATTCAGCTTCTCGTCTTCGGTGTAACCCGGGATTCGAATTACTTCCATCCTGTCCAGCAAGGGGCCAGGAATATTCATGGTGTTTGACGTACACACGAACATGACATCGGAAAGGTCGTAATCGACTTCCAGGTAGTGGTCATTGAAGGCGTGATTCTGCTCCGGGTCGAGGACTTCCAGCATCGCCGATGCCGGATCGCCCCGGTGATCCATACCCATTTTGTCGATCTCGTCGAGCAGGAACAGTGGGTTTTTGACACCCGCCTTGGACATCTTTTGCAGCAGCTTACCGGGCATCGACCCGATATAGGTGCGCCGGTGACCACGAATCTCCGCCTCGTCACGCACCCCGCCCAGGGCCATGCGCACGAACTTCCTGTTGGTAGCGCGCGCCAGGGATTCACCGAGAGAAGTCTTACCAACGCCGGGTGGACCCACCAGGCACAGCACCGGGCCCTTCACCTTGCGGACCCGCTTTTGTACTGCCAGGTATTCGAGGATGCGATCCTTCACCTCTTCCAGGCCGTAGTGATCCTCATCGAGGATTTTCGTGGCACGTTTCAAATCGTGCTTAACCTTGCTGCGCTTCGACCACGGCACATTCACCATCCAGTCGATGTAGCTTCGCACCACCGACGCCTCGGCGGACATGGGCGACATCATCTTCAGCTTGCCCAGCTCAGAGAGTGCTTTCTCCTCTGCCTCTTCCGGCATCTGTGCCTCGTCGATCCGCGCCTGCAGTTCATCCAGTTCATTGGGCGCTTCGTCCATGTCACCCAGTTCTTTCTGGATGGCCTTCATTTGCTCGTTCAGGTAGTACTCGCGCTGGCTTTTTTCCATCTGTTTCTTAACGCGACCACGGATACGCTTCTCAACCTGGAACAGGTCAATTTCCGCTTCCATCAAACCCATCAGGTGTTCCAGCCGCGGGCGGATGCCGGCGATTTCCAGGATTTTCTGCTTCTCGTCGAGATCCACGCTCATGTGTGCGGCGATGGTGTCGGCCAGACGTCCCGGCTCGTCAATGCCCGTGAGCGAGGTGAGCACCTCGGTGGGGACCTTCTTACTGAGATTGACGTACTTTTCGAACTGGCCGATCGTCGAGCGTAGTAACGCCTCGACTTCGTCCTCGGGAATCTCGTCGCTTTCAATTTCGCGCACACCGGCGATGGCAAAACTGCCTTCGTCGTTAACGCTGTCGACGACTGCACGGTAACCACCCTCAACCAACACCTTAATGGTGCCGTCGGGCAGCTTCAGTAGTTGCAGGATATTGGAGACGGTGCCCACCTGGTAGATATCGTCGGCGCCCGGGTTGTCGTCTGAGGCATTGCGCTGCGCAACCAGTAGCACTTGCTTGTCGCCTGTCATGGCGTCTTCCAGTGCTTCGATAGATTTTTCCCGGCCGACAAACAGCGGTAGCACCATGTGTGGATACACCACCACATCGCGCAGGGGAAGAAGTGGTAGCTCAATTACGGTAGAAGAACCCATTTAAATCTCCGGGTTGGGTAAATAGCCAGATCGCCTGGCTTATATGGGGTTCAGGCCTGCAATTACAAGCCCGGGGACCCCCGGCTACGTCAGGGCGCGAGGATTACTCCTCGCTGGATGAGGCGGCCCTGGCGGGCTCCGTCTGGTAGACCAGCAATGGCTCAGAGTCGCCACGAATCACCGACTCGTCAATTACCACCTTGGCAACATCATCGCGGGAAGGAATATTGTACATGGACTCCAGTAGCACGCCCTCGAGGATCGAGCGTAGGCCGCGAGCACCGGTTTTACGTTCCATGGCCTTCTCGGCCACTGCGCTCAGTCCATCCTCGCGGAAGTCCACTTCCACACCTTCCATTTCGAACAGCTTGCTGTACTGCTTGGTCAGTGAATTCTTGGGTTCGGTCAATATCTGCACCAGGGCGTCGACGTCCAGTTCTTCCAGCGTGGCGATGACCGGTAAGCGACCGACAAATTCCGGTATCAAGCCATATTGCACCAGGTCTTCCGGCTCCAGTTGGAACAACAATTCACCGACATTGCTGGTTTCATCCTTGCTCTTGACCTCGGCATTAAAACCGATACCGCCCCTCTCAGAGCGGTTGCGTATCACCTTGTCCAGCCCAGCGAAAGCTCCGCCACAGATAAACAGGATCTTCGAGGTATCGACCTGCAGGAACTCCTGCTGTGGATGTTTGCGCCCACCCTGGGGTGGTACAGAGGCCACCGTGCCTTCAATCAGTTTCAGCAGTGCTTGCTGCACCCCTTCACCGGATACATCACGGGTAATCGAGGGGTTATCGGATTTGCGAGAAATCTTGTCGATCTCGTCGATATAGACGATCCCCACCTGGGCTTTATCGACGTCGTAGTCACACTTCTGCAACAGCTTCTGAATAATATTCTCGACGTCTTCACCCACGTAGCCCGCCTCGGTCAAAGTGGTGGCATCGGCAATGGTGAAAGGAACATCCAGCAGGCGCGCCAGTGTTTCGGCGAGCAGCGTCTTGCCAGAGCCGGTGGGGCCGACCAGCAGGATATTACTCTTACCCAGTTCGACGTCGTCACCGCGGGCATCGCCGTGACGAAGTCGCTTGTAGTGGTTGTACACAGCTACAGACAGCACCTTTTTAGCTCGCTGCTGGCCAATCACGTACTCGTCCAGAATGGCTTTGATTTCCTGGGGAACCGGCAGGTGATCCTGCTTTTCCTGGCTGTTACTTTCCTGGACTTCTTCGCGGATGATGTCGTTGCATAGATCCACGCATTCATCACAAATGAACACAGACGGGCCGGCAATCAGCTTCCGTACTTCGTGCTGGCTTTTGCCACAGAAGGAACAGTAGAGAAGTTTACCGCCGTCGTCAGATGTCGTGGAATCGTCGCTCATTCGCTCGCCCTATACGCAGGCTCTCGGGCCTGTCCCCGAGCCTGTCTTAGCCTAGTGTCCTAAGATGATGTTTTTTACGGAGTTTTGCAAGTCCCGGATCTGTGCAAATCCGGGGTAAAAGTGCTTATTCCTGCGCCCCTGAGCGGGAATTGACCACCTCGTCGATCAGGCCGTATTCCTTGCTCTGCTCGGCATTCATAAACCGATCACGCTCAGTATCTCGCTCAATGGTTTCCAGTGACTGCCCAGTATGTTCGGCCATCAATTGGTTGAGACGTTCCCTGATGATGAGAATTTCTTTTGCCTGGATATCGATGTCAGTGGCCTGGCCCTGAGCACCGCCACTGGGCTGGTGGATCATGGTACGTGCGTTGGGCAGGCAATAACGCTTACCCGAGGCGCCACCGGCCAGCAAAAAGGCCCCCATGGATGCCGCCTGGCCAATGCACATGGTGCTCACATCGGGCTTGATAAACTGCATGGTGTCGTAGATAGACAGGCCCGCAGTGACGGAACCACCCGGCGAATTGATATAGAGGTGGATATCTTTGTCTGGATTTTCAGACTCGAGAAACAACAGCTGAGCAACGATCAGGTTGGCCATGTGGTCTTCCACGGGCCCCACCGCGAAGATCACGCGCTCCTTGAGCAGGCGGGAGTAGATGTCAAAAGAGCGTTCCCCTCGCGAGGTCTGCTCTACCACCATAGGCACCAGGCCCAGGTTATTGATGGTCTGTGAGTTGTAGCCGTCCAGCTTGTGTGGCATTGCCGCCCCTTAATGTGTCGTCGATTATCGGGTAACGGGCGCCGCTCTCGTTACAATCGCTACGATCACAACGATCAGTGCGGGCGCCCCCAAGACACGTTCAGGGTCAGGCTTGTTCCTGCGCCTGGCCAATGGCTTCCTGATAACTACATGCCTTGTCTACTATGTTGGCATTCTCCAGCAGTTTTTCAACCACCTGGTCTTCCAAAACTTTGGATTCCACCGAAGACAGCTGTTCGGGGTTGGCGTAGTACCAGTTTATGACCTCTTCAGGCTCCTGGTAGGTAGAAGCCATTTCCTCAATGGTCGCGCGCACTTTGTCCGCATCCGCTTTGAGTTCAAGCTTGCTGATCATTTCCGACAGCAACAGGCCCAGCTTCACACGACGCTCGGCATTCTCGCTGAACATCTCATCGGGCAGCAAGGAGTTCAGGTCGAGATCCTGACCACCGGCACCACCGAACTGCTGGAACATCTGCTTACGCAGGGCGTCAATTTCCTGGGCTATCAGGGCCTTGGGTACTTCCAAAGAGTCATGGGCCTCTACGACCGCATCCATCACCTGCTGCTTGACCTTGGCTTCCACGGCATTTTTCAGCTCACGGGACATGTTCTCGCCGACTTCCTGGCGGAACTGTTCTTCACCGCCCTCTTCTACGCCGTAACTCTTGTACAACTCCTCGTCCAGCGGGGCTAACTGCAACGCAGTTACCGCGTTCAAGGTGACCTTGAATTCTACCTCGGCGCCCTTGAGCTCTTCGCTGTGATAGTCCTCAGGAAACTGCAAATTAAGGGTTTTTTCGTCACCGGCTGACATACCGACAACGCCGTCTTCAAAGCCGGGGATCATGCGTCCCGAGCCCAACTCCAACTCAGAGTCCTCAGCGCTACCGCCGTCAAAGGCCTCACCGTCGCGGGTGCCAACATAATCAATTTTTACCTTGTCACCATCCGCCGCGGCGCGCTCAACGATTTCCCAGCTACCCTGCTGCTTGCGAAACACTTCGATAATGTTGTCGATATCTTCGTCGGTCACTTCCGCCTGTGGACGCTCTACATCGAAGCCTGACATTTCTACCGTATCCACCTCGGGAAAGACTTCAAAGGTGGCAACATATTCCAGATCCTTACCGGCTTCGAGATTTCGCGGCTCGATGCTGGGCTGCCCGGCGGGACGCAGTTTTTCCTGCACCACGGCTTCCTGGAAGGATTGGCTCATGACCTCTCCTACCACTTCCTGGCGAACCCCAGCACCAAAACGCTGACGCATTACTTTCATCGGCACCTTGCCGGGACGGAAACCCGGAATACGTACATTCTTGGCCGCTTTTTGCAAACGGACATCGACCTCCTGGTCGACCCGTGTTGCCGGAACACCAACGGTCAGACGCCGCTCAAGCCCGGATGTTGTTTCAATGGAAACCTGCATGGTTTTTCCTCAGATTAAATCTTTCATTTTCAGGCGGTTAGCACGCCTATTAACCGTAAAAACTGGAGGGCCGACTAGGCTACCTCTGCATACCTGAGCGGCGCAGGAGCACCCGCCAGGCAGCGTAAACAAGGCGCGCAATTATACCTACCTGAGCAGGCTAGTAAAGCGGCTCAAACTGGCACGCTTGACGCAAAAGCGCCTCCTAGAGTTGCCTGTTTATATAGCCGCTCAAATCGGGCCCCACGCGCACATAATCGGGGTCATTGATCAGCGAAGAACTGATCATAAAATCTGCCGATGCACGATTGCAGGCAACAGGTACGTTCCAAAGATTGGCTATTCGCAGCAGGGCTTTAACGTCGGAATCGTGTGGCATGGGCTCCAGGGGGTCCCAGAAAAAAATCAGCATATCCAGTTCGCCGCAGGCGATTTTGGCCCCGATCTGCTGATCACCGCCCAGAGGCCCGCTGAGTAGGCTATTAACTGGCCAGGGCAACGCTTCGCCCAGCAGCCGGCCGGTGGTCCCGGTAGCGTAAATATCCAGTCCGGACAGGGCTTCGCGGTGCTGACCAGCCCAATCAACCAGGTCTTGCTTGCACTTGTCGTGCGCCACCAGCGCAATACTCTTGGTCACCATCGTCCTCCACTTAGAAGATAGTTAATGAGCAGTTTGCCAGAAACGACGAAACGGGTCAGGCCGCCACGGGAATTGCCCAAACAGCTCCTCGCCCTGGGAAACACATAACCAGGTCGGTCACCGAACGCATAAAGGTTTTTGGGGCGATGAGATGCCTGCCTCTCACCGAGAGGCCGGCGGGGAATATGGTGCGGAAGGAGAGACTCGAACTCTCACGCCTTGCGGCACTGGAACCTAAATCCAGCGCGTATACCAATTTCGCCACTTCCGCTGCATGAAACGCCACAGGAATGGATATCCAATACTAGAAAAGTCATGATCTTAGCGTCATAACTTCATGATTTATATCGAGTTAGAGCCCGTAAAATCATAGCTTTGAGGCGTTACAAGGGCGAGGATTCTGACACAATCACCCGCGTGGTTCAACTTCTGGGCGCTTCTGAGCTCTATTCAACAACGCGGGCTCGCCAACAGGAAAATGGCAGGTTTATCTGCTTGTGTGTTGGTGATGCGATTATTGGAGCTAGCGCTTAGCAGCGCAGCCTGTTCAGGCACCAATGGCAGTGAGCCAGCGTCGATCACACCCACCAATACCATGAGCACGCGGTAGCTCGCGCAAACTGGAACCTGGTAGGCCGACCCGGGTTCCAGGCGGACACGCCAGACTTCAAAATCATCGAAATCCACAATGCGTTCTACACGAACGCCCTCCTCTGCGGGCAATACAGGAAATGCCTCTTCCGGGGGGGCAAGCAGTGTCATTTGTGCCACAGCCTCGGCGGTATCCCAGTGATCCTGCGTCAGCACTTGCTGGGCAAAAGACAGAATTTTGCGCTCATAGACAGGCGTCTGGAACTCCACCGTCCTGACGCCATGCTGTAAAGAATGCGGTAGTAATAACGGCACCTTAACAACATCGCCCACCTGTAACGGGCGCATAAGACTGTAGCTGTCCATCTCTGCGCGCAGCGCTTGTTCCTGCTCCTGAAGTTGGCTGGAAGGCTCTACGTTTACATCGAGCGCATCAATCTCACGCCGGACTTTTTCATAGGCCTTTACACTGTCCAGGTATTGCGCACGAAAGACGGTATCGGATTCGGCCTCGGCTACCCTTTGCGGATCGAATCCATAGCGTATAGATCCAACGCCATCTGGCCAGGCGTCGTTATCAACATGGGTTACGACATATACTTCACGCTTTTCCTGGTGCAGCTCGAAATACAGGTCACCGGTGACCGGCTCCGGCGAGGGGTCGAGAATTTTCAGCAGTACCAACGGCTGGCCCGCAAGGCCCAGCGACATGTCACTCATGGCAGCTTGCAACCAGGGAACCGGCGTTTTACCCGTGTCCGAGGAAAAAGCACAAACGCCGCGGGCTTCTACCCCGGTAAACCAGATTTCCCTGCCCCAGGGTTTTGGGATATCGACCGGCGCCAGGGCAACTGGCGCGCCGGTTTTTATCTGTGCAAAACCATGCTCGCGTGCCCAAAGCGCATATTGGTCCTGGTGAGATTCGCTACTTATCTCCAGGGTGGCATCGGTGACAGAAACCCAGCTTTGCCCGTCGAGATGAGCATAGATAGCGTTGAGCTCAATCGCTGCGCCATCTTCTCGCCAGTACTCGCTAAAGCGAAATGGAACGACGATTAACAGGTCGTCGTCATAGCAATCCAGTTCCCGGACCCAACTCAGGTAAACCTCTGCGGGCGCACTGTCGTCGCATTGCAGAAATACAGGCTGGCCGGGTGATTGGGTCAAAATGGGGTTAATCCGTCAGACAGGCGGGGTCGAAAGTATATTCGCCCCTTAACCACCCCGCCACCTCCGCAGCGGCGTCGCCCGTCTCGTGCTCATAAAGTGCGGTGAGTTCGCGTCGTCGTTGCTCGGTCATTTCATCGAGGCCGAGATTGGCGAACTCTGCACCGTGCTGCTGTAAAAGGCCCAGTACCTGCTCACCCACAACAGCGCGCAACATGCCTTTAGAGCACTCCCCATCTTTGGTTGATTCGCTGTAAAGATCGGACAGCCCTGTCAGCGCCGGCAGTGACAAACACGCCTGGTTCATCGGATTGCAGAAGTGGCCCGCGACCAAATCCGTCGGTAAACGTTCACGATCTGATAGCGGCTCCAGGTAAAGGTGACGAGAACGTATGGCACCATCATTCACCGGGTAGTTGTCCCACAACACCACCGGCCGACCCAGGGCGGACACAATACCTTCGATATCTGCGCGGGTAATCCGCTCCGAGCAGACCGCATTACCCGTCCAGAAAACGTCGACATCCGCAGGCAGTTGTTCTCCAAGCTGCGGCCAGTAACGATCCGGCATCTGCCCAAAGAACTTTTCCAGCACCGGGTCAAAAGAATAATACGTCGGGCAAACTATGATTTTCGACGCCGATGACCAGGCCTGCACATCGGCAACGATCTCCGCCTGCCTTGCACCCAGATCCTCCACATCACCGGGCATGTCATCAAACAGTATCGCAAGTAACGGCGCGTTTAACTCGTTGAGTCGCGACAACTTTGCCTGTAAGTGTTTTTTTTCAGCAGCGCCGTAGCTTTTATAGAGTTCGAAGGGAGACAGACCAAGACCAAAATCCAAGCCACGCTGGCGATAAGTCTGAGCTAAGACCGTCAGGTCCGCCCAGGCGCCGGGTGACCAATCTTCTTGCCAGGCCTTGCGCAAATAGGGGTCAGACTTGGGGCAATAGAGGTAGCAGGACAGACCCAACCGGGCAAGGTAGTCCGCGTAGGCCAGCCGCGATTCGTGGCTCCATGGCCTGCCATAGAAGCCCTCTATCACCCCGGTCAAAAAAGCTGTTGTCGCCGCCATTCCTGCGCTTTATACCTTTAAATAATTAGAAGTTATGTCTTTATTCCCAAATAGGCTAAAAATAGCGCTGATTGCTTGTGGCAAATTACCCGATTTCGGCGATACTAAGAGTGTGACTACCTATCCCCTAGTTTAACTGGGTGGTCGCGGGAGCATACCCAATGCTCTTCTAGGGAAGCAATTCCTTTATGTTTCACTCCTAATGGTCTTATTGGGTCCCTTATAGGGACCCATTTTTTTTGGCAAGAATTAATATATAACAATAACTTAGGGTGTATTTCTCGAAATCACTCGAGAGAAATTACATCGTATGTGTGGGGCGGTCGGAATTCAGAGAGCCGGCCAGGTGATTTTCGATCTTAGCGTTGGCAGCGGCGTCCTGCTCGCTGAATTGCACGCCAATACCGGCGGTGCGGTTGCCCTGGGCGCCGCGAGGTGTCACCCATACCACCGTACCGGCGATGGGGATCTTTTCGGGCTCGTCCATCAGGGTGAGCAGCATGAACACTTCATCACCGATGTTATAAGCCTTATTGGTGGGGACAAATAAGCCGCCATTGGTCAAAAACGGCATGTAAGCTGAATACAACACGGCCTTGTCTTTAATGGTCAAAGACAAGATTCCGTTGCGACTATTTTGGCCCTTATCGCTCATGCACGGACATCCCCTGTAAGTGCCCCAATGGTATCACCCCGCTTGCGCGTGCCCAATACTGGCGAGGCGGGTAAGTAAGTTTTCCAGCATTAATTCCCGATTTGGATTAGCGCCAGCACTCACGGCCGCCTGATTTTGGCGCAATAGATCAAGCAGGGCAAACAGGCGCTTGTCGGCGACCAGCGCCTGCCGGTTTTCAAGCGCCTTCAATCGCATCTCGATATGACCGAGCAGCATTTGCAACAGGGTTTCCAGGTCGATATCACCCAGCAAGGCTTTGGCCTGGGCGACATTTGCCTGACCATTCGACAGCGCCACCAGCGCGGCCTGCTGGGTAGCAACGTTTTCCGCATCACCTTGCAGATACAATTGCTCGGCCCGCAGCGGACGCCCATTACTGAGTTCCAACAGACGCTGGCTTACCGCCTCGTCGCCGCAAACACCCTGCAACCACGCCGCGCTCTCATCCCACCCAGGCACCGGCAGCTTGAGCATCTGGCAGCGCGAGCGAATAGTTGCCAGCAGTGCGTGCAGACGTTCGCAGACCAACACAATATGGGTATTCGGAGTGGGCTCCTCCAGGCACTTGAGCAAGGCGTTGCTGGCATTGACGTTCAGGGCATCGGCGGGGCACAACACCAACAGCTTGTGTTGACCGTAGGAGGCGGTCTGGGTGGTGAATTCCACCGCCGAACGGACCTGGTCAATCTTGATGACCCGGCTCTTCTCTTCCGGCGCCAGCCAGCGGAAGTCACCATGACTGCCACTGGCGCTCAAGGCACAAGCAGCGCACTCCCCGCAATTGAATCCATCTACCGGGTTTGCGCACAGCAGATAACGGGCCAAGGCCATGCCAAAGTGAGCCTTTCCCGTGCCGGCGGGGCCCGCCAGCAATAATGCGTGAGGCAGCTTGCCCGCTGCGTGCTGGTCCACGAGTTGCTGCCAGTGCGATTGCTGCCAGGGCAGCACAGCAGTGACGGGTGTGTCGGGCAGCATCGTCACGATCCGTCCTGGCGCACCGTCCAGCAATCGAGAAATTCTGCGCAAATCTCCAGCATTTTGCTTTCCACCACTTCTAGTGGCTGACTCGCGTCAATCACCCGATAACGCCCGCTGCTCTCATTAGCCAGTTGCAGGTAGGTATCGCGTACTCGCTCAAAAAATTCCATCTGCTCCGTCTCAAACCGATCCAGTTCCCCGCGCCCACGGGCGCGCTCCATGCCTACCTCCACCGGCGCGTCGAGCAACAAGGTATAGTCGGGACGCAATTCCCCCTGCACCAGTCGCTCCAGGCGCCTGACCAGCGAAGCATCGATTCCACGGCCACCGCTTTGGTAGGCATAGGTAGCGTCGGTGAACCGGTCGCACAATACCCACTGTCCCGCCGCGAGCGCAGGCTCAATTTTTGTATGCAGATGCTGTGCGCGCGCAGCAAACACCAGTAGCAGTTCACCTACCGGATCAACAGTTTCCTCCCTGGGGCTGAGCAACAGGTTGCGGATGTCCTCTGCAAGCGGAGTGCCGCCGGGTTCGCGGGTGACCACAAGGTCCACACCGTGGTCACGCAGGTGGTTTTCCAGCAGCGCCATGTTGGTGGACTTACCGACCCCCTCGCCACCTTCAACGGTTAAAAATAAACCTCTACCTCTCATGCTTAAGGCCTGCTAACACTAATTACTCTTCGGGGATGAACGATAATCTTGTCTGCGCTGCAGCTGGTATTTACGCACAGCCTCTTGATGTGCTTCAAGCGTATCGCTGAATTGGTGGGAGCCGTCACCGCGCGCTACAAAGTAAAGCGTGCTACCGGCGGCGGGGTGCATGGCGGCCTGGATCGCCGCCCTGCCGGGCAGTGCTATCGGCGAAGGGGGTAAACCGTGATGCCGATAGGTATTGTAGGGATTACTGGCATCATTTAAATGGGAGCGCCGCAGGTTGCCTTCGAAGCTGTCACCCAGCCCATAAATTATGGTGGGGTCGGTTTGCAGTCGCATACGCTGTTGCAATCTGCGCACAAATACTCCCGCAATTTCGGCACGCTCTTCCGGCGTGCCGGTTTCGCGTTCGATGATCGACGCCATGATCAGCGCCTCGTACACATCTTCGTAGGGCAATCCGGATGCCCTCGCCTGCCATTCTTCGTCGAGAGCTTCTTGCATAGCAGCGTGGGCGCGGCGCAGGACGTCCCAGTCACTGTCGCCCCGAATGAAGCGGTAGGTCTCAGGCAAGAATAAACCCTCCGCAACCAGCCTTGGTTCCACCAGTGCCTGTATGCGGGGATCAGCACTGCCATTCAGCTCCAATACCAACTGTTCATTGTCGCCAAGAATTTCCACGGCCCTGGCCAGGGTGATGCCTTCGGGCAAGGTAACACTGTGGGAGATAACTTCGCCCTCTTCGAGCAAGCGCAAAAGACTGCTATGCGTGTCACCAGGATGTAGATGATATTCGCCATGTTTGATGCGTTGATCGATACCGGTCCAGCGCGCGTAACCTCGCAGCAGTATCGGGTAAGCGAGAATGTCAGCAGATTGCAATCGTGAGGCAACGCTGGCCAGGGACTCTCCCCGCTCGACGGTAAGCACATAGTCCTCGCCGGGCACCGCCAGCGGCTGCTGCCATTGTGCTTTGACCTGCAAAGCCACCACAGCAACTAGACCAAGTAGGATCAGCAGTGCCGCTAGGAGTCTGCGCATCGAAGCGCCTCCACATAATGTTGCTGGAGCGCATTGCAAGCGGTTTGATTAGACCAACTGCGCTCAGCCAGGCGGGATACCGCACGATAGCCCTGCAAACTATTACAAAAGAACACCTCATCTGCCGCTTCCAGGTCGGCGAGGCTAAAGCGCTCGACCCGCACCTCAAAATCCAGTTCACCCGCTCCCCAACGCAGCGCCAGTGCCCGCCGAGTACCGGCAATACCGCAGTGTTGCAGGGGCGGCGTTAATACGCTGCCGCCGATGGCGATAAACAGATTACCGGAAACAACAGACACTGGCAGGCCCTCGTCATCCAGCATGATCGCCTCGTCCCAGCCGTGCTGCTGTCGCTCCCGCGCCGCCAATACCTGGTCGAGGCGATTGAGGTGTTTGATTCCAGCGAGCACCGGCTGCTTCGAGTAACGTATGCGAGCGACCCCAAGGGAGGCAGGCGGCTGCCCCTGATAAGGATCATGCAAGAGAGGGTTGGAGGTGATTACGATGCATGGCCTGACATCCCCGGGCGGTGTATAACCCCGAGCGCCGGCGCCGCGCGTAACGGTCAGGCGCAGGGCGTGCGGTGTGTCGTCAATCTCTACCAGCGCGCGGTCGAGGTACTCCTGGCATTGGGAGACCACGTTGGGGAAACCCAGGACATCAAGCCCCCGTGCCAGACGCTCAAGGTGTAAGGCCAAAAATGGAATCCTCCCTGCCACGCAGAGCAGGGTTTCGAACAGGCCATCACCATAGTCCAGACCACGGTCAGGCAATGGCAATGCCTGTTGGCGCTCGCCGTCAATCCAGATTGATGGGGCGGACATTTACCCTGCAGTCAGGACAACTTGCCGAAGATCAACGAGCCGTTGGTGCCACCAAAGCCAAAGGAGTTGGTGAGCACGCAGTCGATGGACATCTCCTGGGCAGTGTGTGGCACGTAATTCAGGTTGCAGCCATCGTCCAGGTCGTCGAGATTGATCGTGGGTGGAGCCACCTGGTCGCGGACGGCGAGAACTGAAAAAATTGCCTCTACCGAGCCGGCGGCTCCCAACAGGTGACCGATCATCGACTTGGTGGAACTGCATGCAACCTGGCCAGCCGCACTACCCAGTACGGTCTCAACCGCGAGACTCTCGGCCACGTCGCCTGCGGGCGTGGAGGTTCCGTGGGCGTTAACGTAATTGATCCGGTCGGTGGCAACCTCAGCATCGTGTACGGCGTTGCGCATTGATGCGGCGGCCCCGCGGCCATCTTCAGGTGGCAAGGTCATATGATAGGCGTCGCCGCTCATCCCAAAGCCCAGGAGCTCTGCATAGATCTTGGCACCCCGCGCCTTTGCAGACTCGTACTCTTCCAGCATGATCACACCGGCGCCGTCACCCAGCACAAAGCCGTCGCGATTTCTGTCCCAGGGACGGGACGCCGCTTGCGGGTCATCATTGCGGGTAGAGAGTGCGCGGGCCGCGGCAAAGCCGCCCAGGCCCACCGGTGTAGTGGCCATTTCCGCGCCGCCGACCAGCATCGCATCAGCATCACCCTGGGCGATCATGCGCCCGCCCATGCCGATATTGTGGGTACCGGTTGTACAGGCAGTAACCACGGCGAAGTTCGGGCCCTGCATGTTGTACTTCACTGACAGGTTGCCGGAGATCATATTAATGATGGAGCCCGGCACGAAAAATGGCGAAATCTTACGCGGACCGGAATTCTCAACAATCGCCGTATTCTTTTCTATCTGGCCAATACCGCCGATGCCTGAGCCAATCGCACAGCCGATCCTACCCGCGTTTTCATCAGTGACTTCAAAACCGGAGTCTTCCATCGCCTGTATACCGGCGGCCATGCCGTACTGCACAAAGATATCCATCTTGCGCGAATCCTTGGGCGGCATGTAGGGGGTGGCGTCAAAGTCCTTGACGCTGGCACTGAACTGGGTGCTGTAAGCAGTCACATCGAACGCCTCGATGGGCGCAGCACCACTTTTGCCCGCGAGGATGCCCTCCCAGGTATCCGCCACATTCAGGCCCAAGGGAGAAACCATTCCAAGACCGGTCACTACAACTCGTCTACCTTTCATAGCGATGACTCCTCTCAACAGGAAATAACAGGGAAAGCATAAAGAACAAAAGCCGCTCTATCAAAGATAGAAGCGGCTTTCTGGGTTGGTAAGGTTGGATCAGGCGAGATTTTCGTTGATGTAATCGATCGCCAGTTTCACAGTGGTGATTTTCTCGGCTTCCTCGTCGGGAATTTCCGTTTCAAATTCCTCTTCCAGCGCCATCACCAGTTCGACCGTATCGAGAGAGTCAGCACCCAGATCTTCTACAAAAGATGCTTCGGTCTGTACCTCGTCTTCTTTTACGCCAAGCTGTTCTGCGACAATCTTCTTAACGCGTTCTTCAATGCTGCTCATGAGTACTCCTGATATTGGTATAGAACAAACCTTACATGCCGGTTTGAAAGGCATTTTACGCACATTTGGCGCAAGTGTTAAAAGCTTTTTTTCTGTGGGCGACGGCGGCGTCAATTTCGCCTTTGTCAACCCGCCTAGGCCATGTGCATACCGCCATTTATATGCACGGTTTCACCTGTAATATAGCCGGCGCTGTCACCGCACAGGAACCCGACCAGGTCGGCAATTTCCTGGGGTGCGCCCAGTCGCGCCAGCGGGATCTGCGAAAGCATCAGGTTGCGCTGGTCATCGGTCAATTCCCGCGTCATGTCGGTATCGATAAAGCCCGGCGCCACGCAGTTAACGGTGACCGAGCGCGAGCCTAACTCCCTGGCCAGCGCACGTGAAAAACCCTCGGCGCCTGCCTTCGTAGCGGCGTAGTTGCTCTGGCCGATATTGCCCATGGATCCAACCACCGAGGTAATGTTTACGATGCGACCCCAGCGCGCCTTGGTCATTCCGCGCAGGCAGGCTTTGCTCACCCGGTAGAGTGCATTCAGATTGGTGTCGATGACATCGTGCCACTCATCGCCCTTCATGCGCATCAGGATGTTGTCGCGGGTGATACCGGCATTGTTGACCAGGATCAGCGGTGCGGCGTAGCGATCGCTGATAGCCTTGATCACCTCGTTGACGCTGTCGTCACTGGCCACATCCAGCTTGAAGCCGCAGCCGTCATTGCCCGCGTCCTGTAGATAGGCGGAGATCGCTTCGGCACCCCCGTCACTGGTTGCGGTACCAACCACTGTGTAACCGTCAGCGACGAGTCGCTCTGCTATCGCCTTGCCAATGCCGCGGCTCGCGCCCGTTACCAGGGCTACCTTTGGTGCATCACTCATCTCATTCTCCAACGGGCGCTAGGCCAATTCACTCAGGGTCTGTTTCAGGGCATCCGGTTCCTCCAGGGAGAAACTCGACAGGCTTTTATCAATGCGGCGATTGAGGCCACTCAATACTTTGCCCGGACCGCACTCAACCACCTGACTGACGCCGGCGCTTAGCATGGTCTGTACGCAGCCGGTCCATTTGACCGGGCTGTAAATCTGCTGCACCAACAGGGTGCGAATCGCCTCGGGGTCGCTTTCAGTTGCGCAATGAACATTGTGCACCACAGGGGTAAGCGGCGACTGTATCTCGATACTGGCAATGGCCTCTTGCAGTTTTTCACCCGCGGGCTTCATCAAATCGGTATGGAAAGGCGCGCTAACAGGTAAAGGCATGGCGCGCTTGGCCCCCGCCGCTTTCAACCCCTCGACAGCACTATCGACCGCAGCCGTAGCACCGGCAATAACAACCTGGCCAGGGGAGTTGAAGTTCACTGCCGCTACAACAGCACCAGTACTGCCCGCGACTTCGGCACAGATACGATTGATCTCGTCATCATCCAGGCCGATGATGGCCGCCATCGCGCCCTCGCCTACCGGTACCGCCGATTGCATAAACTGGCCGCGTTGACGCACCAGCTTGACCGCATCGGCGAAGCCCAGCGCCCCGGCGCAAACCAAAGCCGAGAATTCGCCCAGGCTGTGGCCCGCCATTATCGTGGGGGCGGCACCATTCTCGGCCTGCCAGGCGCGCCACAGCGCTACGCTGGAGGTCAGCAATACCGGCTGGGTGGTCTCGGTCAGGTTGAGCGCGTCCTGTTCGCCATTCTGGATAAGGTCCCACATGTCGTAGCCCAGAGCTTCCGATGCTTCGGCAAAGGTGTCGCGCACTGACTCGAACTGTTCATGCGCTGCGGCCAGCATCCCTACTTTCTGGGAACCCTGTCCGGGAAAGACAAATGCAAGTGTGTCAGTCATATTCGGCGCTCCTCGGCGAATCCAGGCGTATTACACGCGTGCGCAGAAGCACAGGACAGTGCCTGTGCATGCGGTGTGAAATTGAATGTTGACAGCGCTTGCATGGCTTGCGAGCGCTGCGAAAGGGACTTGGTGATCCCGGTTGTGGGGCGTGGTGCGGGTAGCGAGCAGTGCGTGCACTATTGCGTGAGACTGCTACGTGCTATCAAGGTATCCGCCGACCGGTATGCTGTCCTAGTCCTCGCTACCGGTGTCTACCACTTTCTTACCACGGTAAAAACCGTCCGCACTCACATGGTGCCGGCGGTGTGTTTCACCGGTGGTTTGATCCACAGTCAGGGTAGAACCGGACAGCGCGTCGTGAGACCTACGCATGCCGCGGCGCGAACGGGTCTTCTTACTCTTCTGTACAGCCATGATTAACTCCTACTTATCGCTGGGCTTTAACTGCGCCAGCACGTCAAACGGGTTGGGCTTCTCTGCATCCGGCACTACCGGTGGCTCAGCCTGCGAGAAACCCGTTAATATCGCGTTGCAATCTTCTTCGGCGTGGTAGTTGAATGGGGGCAACGCCAGTATCAACTCATCCTCCACCATACGCCATAGGTCACAGCTCTCGTCGGTAATTACCGGGTCGAGATGCCGTGGCAAATGTCGTGCTTCTTCATCTGTCCAGACCGCCGCCAGCGTATTTTCCGCCGCCAGCGACAGTGGCATAGGTTCGAGGCAGCGTTGACACTCCACGCTAACCTCGGCCTTAACAGCGACGTTCACCAGGTAGCGATTTTCCTCGTCCCGGGTAAACTCCAATACCACTTCTATAGCCCCATTTTCATCGACCAGAAGGTCGAGAAATCGTTGTAAATCCAAGGGCTTGAGAGCACCTTGAACAGACAGTCCTCGCGCCGCTGCCTTGCGTACATCCAGCGTCTTGGGGAGGGGCTCTGTCAACATAGGCGCGCACTATAGGGATGCAATGCACCTTTGTCAAAAAAATCTTTAAAATACAATTAGTTCACTCACTTATACACAGTAGCCGACAGCCCCCAAAAGGAAGCCCCGCAGATGCAACTGATCCTGGCCTCGACATCGCCCTACCGGAAGCAGTTACTGGCGCGCTTGCAACTCCCTTTCACCTGCGTGGCCCCGGGAACCGATGAGACGCCCGCGCCGGGGGAAGCGCCCGCGGCGCTGGCCGCCCGTCTGGCCACTGCCAAAGCGCGCGCTATCGCCCAAACCCACAAAGACGCCCTTGTTGTAGGCAGTGATCAGGTTGCCGCGCTGGGCGATACCATTTTCGGCAAGCCCGGCGACTTCAACACTGCCTTTACACAATTGCAGCAGTGCGCTGGCCAGCAAGTCACCTTTTATACAGCGGTGGCGCTGGTCTGCGAGGATCAGGCGTTTTTCGAGGTCGAGGTGGTTCCCTTTAGGGTCAAGTTCCGGTCACTATCGGCAGAAGAAATCAGCGAATATCTACGGCGGGAGGAGCCCTACGACTGCGCCGGCAGCTTTAAATGCGAGGGTCTGGGCGTCGTCTTGTTCGAAAGTCTGAGCGGTGATGACCCCACCAGTCTTGAGGGCCTGCCACTTATCGCACTGAGTTCCCTGTTGGGCAAAGCCGGTTACCCGGTGCTTTCTACGGCGCGCTGAATCTGCGGCAACGCCAGCAGTTCGTGCAATTCATCCACGCTGCCCTACTTGAGCCCCAGCCCCACAATGTCGCGCACTGCGGTGGCCGTGGGCGGCGTAACCTGCATGCTGCTGGCCGCCTGTTGCATGGCCGCCACAATCTGCTTGACCGAGTCACAAAGCGTGCCATCCCAGTCAAATATATTTATCGTTTATTCAAACAGTTACGGAGTTTAATTAATATATTTTCTAGGTCTTGATCGGGTTCGGCCTGCAGGCTTAAGCGACCCTGCGATTGCAGGTCGATGGTGAGATTACTGGCATGCAGAAACAGCCGCTTAAGCCCCAATTCACGGCTCAATAGCTCGCCGATGTCACTGCTGTACTTGACGTCTCCCAGTAGCGGAAAGCCGGCGTGCTGTGCGTGAACCCGTATCTGGTGCGTTCTACCGGTAATGGGTTTGGCCTCTACCAGAGTCGCTCGCTTGAAGCGCTCTACCACGGTGAACTCGGTCGTCGAGGGTTTTCCATCCGCGGACACTCGCACCATCCGCTCCCCCGACTGCAGTGTGTTCTTCTCCAGCGGCGCCTCCACTACCTTCAGAGTACGCGGCCACTTTCCCGGCACCAATGCCAGATAGCGCTTGTCTACCGTGTTTTCTCGCAGCTGCCTGTGCAGTTCACGCAGCATCGCCGGTTTGCGAGAGATCATGATCAGCCCCGAGGTATCGCGGTCGAGGCGATGCACCAGTTCCAACCGCCGGTCCTCGGGGCGCGCCTGCCTGAGGCACTCGATCAAACCGAAATTCAGACCGCTACCACCGTGCACGGCAAGCCCCGCGGGTTTATCGATCACCAGCAAGTCATCATCTTCGTAGACGATCCGCTGCGGCAGCAGCTCTGTCCAATAGCGGGGAATTGTGGGCGGCGCACCCGGCTCCGGCTGTCGCAGTGGCGGCAAACGCACACTATCCCCGCACTGCAGCCGATAATCCGCCTTGCTACGCCCCTTATTAACGCGAATCTCGCCCTTGCGCAGGGCGCGGTAGATACGGGTTTTGGGTACCCCCTTGAACACCCTGAGGAGATAATTGTCCAGTCGCTGGCCCTGGTCGCCCTCATCCACCGTGATCACCTCGACACGCGGCTTATCATTCTGCTTCATAGGAAAAATCTTTTTATAATTGAAGCACTTATCATTTGCTGGTATATTCCCCGCGGTGTGATCAAGACAGCCGGTGAACTTTCCCGGCCAATCTTGGAAATGCGTACTGGCGACAGTTGAACCAGCCGATGAGTTGCATGGTTCCGCCGGTGAGATCACACAGATACTTAATGGACGTCGACGCGTCTGGGCCGTATGAGCATTTTGTGCTCCGACCTTTTCCAACCCTGGTTAACCAAGATCTGGATGACCGAGATTGAACAGCCGTGTCGACCTAAAAATGAACCGAGCAGCAGGTACTGCCGGGACCAAGAATCAGTTAACAGATTCAGCACAGGTGTCGCTCTTCTCAGGTGCAGCGACACTAACAAAAAGGCCGGGAAAGCGCCATAAACTTTCCGGGTCATAGCGCTGGCGAACGCTGTAAAACACAGCGTAGTATGAGTACAGGGCACCTGGGCAACAACGAGTGGAAACCGCGCGTATGCGCCGATGGAGCCTTACGGGATTCATCACAAAACCACTCTAGTGCTGGACTTCGGTCAGCCGCGTAACTGAGCTTTCCCCGCCGGGCCTGCCTGAATAAGGCTAAAGGCTAATGAAAAAAATGTTAATCAATGCGACGCAACCTGAAGAGTTGCGCGTCGCTCTCGTTGACGGTCAACGACTATACGATCTCGATATAGAAAACCGTACCCGTCTGCAAAAAAAATCCAACGTCTACAAAGGAAAAATCACCCGGGTTGAGCCCAGCCTGGAGGCAGCTTTTGTCGACTTCGGCGCCGACCGTCACGGATTTTTACCGCTAAAAGAAATCGCATCAGAGTATTTCTACCGCAAACCCTCGGGCGACGGTCGCATGAAAATTCGCGACGTGGTTAAGGAAGGGACTGAAATTATCATGCAGGTGGACAAGGAAGAGCGCGGCAACAAAGGCGCCGCCCTGACCACCTTTATCAGCCTCGCGGGACGCTACATGGTGCTGATGCCCAACAATCCCCGTGCCGGCGGCATATCCCGACGCATTGAGGGCGACGATCGCGCCGAATTGCGCGAGGCCCTGAGCGACCTTGAAATACCCAACGGCATGGGCGTGATTATCCGCACCGCCGGTGTGGGCCGCACTACCGAGGAATTACAGTGGGACCTGAACTACCTGCTGCAAGTGTGGGAAGCCATCACCAATGCCAACGACGAAAACGAAGCGCCCACCCTCCTCTACCAGGAGAGCAACGTAATCATCCGTGCGGTGCGCGACTACCTGCGTGACGACGTTGACCAGGTATTGATCGACTCCCCCGAGGCGCACAAGCAGGCCACTGATTTCGTCAGCTTGGTAATGCCCCAGTACACCAACCGCATCAAGCTGTACGAAGACAATATTCCACTGTTCAACCGCTTCCAGATCGAAGGCCAGATTGAAACAGCATTCCAGCGTGAGGTTCGATTACCCTCCGGTGGCTCGATCGTTATCGATCCCACCGAGGCGCTGGTATCCATCGACATCAACTCCGCACGCGCCACCAAAGGCGGTGACATCGAGGAGACGGCGACCCAGACCAACCTTGAAGCAGCCGACGAGATTGCCCGGCAGCTGCGCTTGCGCGACATGGGCGGCCTGGTGGTGATTGATTTCATCGACATGCTGGCCTCGCGTAACCAACGTGCAGTAGAGAACAGAATGCGCGATGCATTGTCGATCGACCGCGCCCGGGTACAGGTCGGTCGCATCTCACGTTTTGGCCTGCTGGAAATGTCCCGGCAACGCCTGCGCCCGTCCCTGGGTGAGACCAGTGCCATTGTCTGCCCGCGCTGTACTGGCCAGGGCACCATTCGCGACACCAAGTCTCTGGCCCTGTCGATCCTGCGTTTGCTGGAAGAAGAGGCCATCAAAGAGCGCAGTGCGGAAGTACGCGCCATTGTACCCGTCGACGTGGCCGCCTACCTGCTGAACGAAAAGCGCAGCGCCCTGGGCGAGATCGAGCAGGAGACCAAAGCACGAGTCCTGGTGGTCCCCAACCCGAACCTTGAGACGCCACACTTTGAAGTCCAGCGCCTGCGGGACGACGAGGTGAGCCAGGGCGATCACGCCATCAGCTACAAGGTGGAGCTGGTCGTACCTGACACCGACACCATCAGCGATAGCCACTCAGCTGAATTGCCCCAACAACAAGCCGCTGTGCAGGCCATCACGCCTCAAAATCGTGCGCCGGATGCAGCACCTGCGGCACCCAAGCCAGAGGCCAAAAAACCTGCCAAGGCTGAAACCCCCGCCACACCCAAGGCCGGGCTGCTATCGCGTGTCATGACCACCCTGTTCGGGGAAGCCAAAGCCGAACCAGAACCCGCGCCGAAAAAGCAGACCGCGAATCGCGGCGGCAAAGGTAAAGGCCAGTCCCAATCAAGGGGACAAAAGCAGGGCCAGGGTCAGGGGAATCGCAACCGCAACCGCAACCGGCGCCGCTCCGGTGGTAACGAGCAGAACCGCGACCAGGACCGCAATCAGAACCGCAACCAGGAAAGACGCCAGAACAACGGCAACCGCAAATCCCAAGGTGACAAGCGCGGTAATGAGCGCCAGGCACCCCGCCGCGATGATGAGCAGCAAAATGTGGTTGCAGCAGAAGCCAATGGCAACGTGGACAATCGCGACAAGCCGCGCAAGCGCCCCAGCGATATGAAGCGTAACGAACCGCGCCGCCGCAGAAACCGTGGCCCGAAACCCGAGGCAGCGGAAGTGGCAAATACAGCCAACCTGCTGGACGAAAAGCCGACACAAGCGCCGGCGCAAGTCGCTGAAACTAAACCCGTGCCGGAAGGACCCGCACCCGGGGAAACTGCACCAGTAGCAGAAGCCCCGGCGTCTGCACCTGCAGAAGCCAGCGCACCCGTGGAAACCGCGGTGGAACAACCTGCACCGGTTGAGGCAACTGTCGCCGAAACCACAGTCGCAGCCACTGAACCCGAGCCGCAGGCCGCTGTAGCAGCCGAGCCTGTAGTCGCTGAACCCGAGCTAGCTCCTGCACCGGCTGAAGAACCAGTTCAAGAGCCCGTTGCCGAGGCAGACCGTTCAGGCCTGACCGACGATGGCAGAGCGGTTAACGACCCCAGGGTTGCACCCAAACCGGTCGGTGAGGTTCAGGTACAAACCACCCCGGTCGTGTTGTTCAAAGACACCGTGGCACCGCCCGTGGTACCGAGCGGGCGCGTGGTACCCCGCGCCAGCAACGACCCACGGGTAAGCAATGCTGTCCCGGAAATCACCGAGGCAGCAGCACAGGGTTAATACGCTAATAGCCCTTGTTTGGGCATTGCATAACTGTATAATCTCGCCTGCTTCGCACAGGCGAGGTTTTTCAAAATCAAACGTTTTCTGGTGGGCTGGCTGAGTGGTCGAAAGCGGCGGTCTTGAAAACCGTTGACGGTTTATCCCGTCCCGGGGTTCGAATCCCTGGCCCACCGCCATATACAAAAAAAGGGTCACCCCGTTGGGGTGGCCTTTTTTTTTGTATCTGTCGTTGGACCAGGCCTTGGTTCGAACCCCCCGGAACGCCGGCCGCCCGGTTCGACAATATGCGACCAAAGGAGCATATTAGACGCCGAAGGCGCCCGAAGGGTCGCAACAGGCTAAAGCCTGCTGCGATCAATCCCTGGCTTGGTTCAAACACCGGAACGCCGGCCGCCCGGTTCGATAAAACACTGCCCCAGGAGTGTTTTAGCCCGGGGTTGTGCACGACCGAGGGAGCGCAGCGACGGCGCCCGCAGGGTCACAGCGGGCTAAAGCCCGATGTGATCAATCCCTGGCTAAACAAACTTGGATTTTCCGCTTCAAGATAAGCACTACCTGCGTGTCTTAACTCACTGCAAATCAATAGTAAGAAGTGGCGTCCCTTCCGGCCACTCGTATCTATCCTCTTCCAATAATAATTCGAGATCGACCATCGCATCCCGCAGCGCTTGCCTACCACCGTCTTTGATGGTGATACGGATTGCATTGCGCAACGAATCGGGAATCTCCGGGTACGCGGGATCATTAACACTCACAACCGTGATACCAAATTTTGCGGGAAGCAGAATACCTGAAGGCGGATAGGAACCTATGGGATTCGCTAAAGAAAGTTCCCACCCCGCTGAAATATTCTCGAGTTGTTCACCACCCTCCCAGATAAATGGTTCTGTGGGAATGGATGGGATAGTTCGTAAGTATTCCTGAGCCTCTTGTGCTTGCTGATCGAAATAGCTCACAACGGCGTCCCATAACGCCCCACTATAGGGCATCGAATAAATACAGGTAAAACCAAGCGCACCAATGTACACCCCACCGGGTACGGGGTTATCTTCATCATACTGAGTGCCACCCTGGTAATCCGTGGCAGTGTATGACTCAAAGTTAGAGTCGCTGATCGCCGTGAGGGTATCGTTCTCAATCGGTTCTATGGATGGAGCTGGTAGTCGTGCCTGACAGACCTCGCCTTGTGGCACTGGAACCCATCCGAGTTCCGGGCGTTCACCAACATCAAAGCTGACCGAGGCGCTGCTACATAATCCAAGAATATCGCCTTCTTTGTCGCAGACATCATAGATCGCGGTGTCCAGGCCCAGGAACCCGGATGGTGGCATGTACTGATAGAGTGTATCGCTGCCTGGGGTCGGTTTAATCTGGCCGCCTTGTTCGGTGACCAATGGATCCGTACTGAAAACTGCCTCGATCACATCTCCATCAACCTCAACGTCATTAGATACAAGATCGAAATTGGAAAATTGAAAAGCCGCATCTTGAAACACGGTAAACTGGTCATTCTGAGGAAACGGTGGGTCATCTACTGGTACGACAAAGAAGGATGCCGTGGCTGTATCGCAGGCGAATAACGGATCGCAAGCTTCATAGATAAACTTCACATCTCCATTGAAATGCTCTTGCAGAATACTAATGAGGACTGCTCCATCTGGCCCCACTAAAATTTCAACGCCCGGTGTAAGCACCTCCACCAAGTTGACCGAGAGGGGATCGCCATCCGGATCTTCATCATTTCCGAATACCCCCGGTGGGGCAACACTAAATGTGGAGAACGTATCCTCTTGACGAAAACCTAAATCGTCATCGAGGGCGATGGGAGGCTGATTCGATCTATCATTAGGCGGATCTGAAACGAAACCCGGCTTGCCCGAGCCCGCAAATTCCGGCTTACCCGAGCCAGCAAAATCCGGTTTACCCGAACCTGCAAATTCCGGCTTACGGGAACCTGCCAAATCCGGCTTTTGGGCGAGGGCACCAATCGAAAAACAAAGTAAGACTAATAAGACCAGTAGGGCAAGGTACTTCCGCTGTAAGACCAACTCCATTTCCATATAACTCCTTACTACCTGGCGCGGCCCACCACGGGCGCGAGCAACAACTCCACTGGCAACCGCACACCGCGTTACTTTGCAAGAACGCGCCTGCCTAATCCTTCAGATGTTGGCAGGATCATCATGACGTCCGACGAGTTATCTACTGGATTGATGTATCTGCCTGTTACGCCTGGCTAAGTATAGTCGGGATATTTCAAGCCGGATAAAACCAGGATAAAGTCGCTCCAACCAGCATTTCTCGCCGCTGCGCTAGCCGGGACGCATTGGTTACTAATAAGTGCGGGTGCTTTTCAGCCAGAATTAACTATCCTATAAGAGTGCTTGATATTGAATGGAGTCAATATGCTCAGCTACCGCCCCGCCCTGCTTTTGGTTCTCGTTTTGAGTTCGCCCTTGGCCTTTTCCCAAACCAAGTACTACCAGTGCAAGGATGAATGGGGTCGCTCAACCTTCAGCGAGCGCCCCTGCGGCGCTGATGCGAAGGAAGGTAGTATCAATGCGCCTGCGGCCAACACACAATCGACTACCTCGTCGAAGCCCGCTGGCACGGAAACCTTCTCGCACGAAACCACCCGGGCTAAACGGCGCCTGAGTGAGATCGAGGACTTGCTGGAGCGCAGTGACCGCAGAATCGCCCGCCTGGAGTCGGAACGGGATCAGGAGGTGCGTCGCCTGAACAGCCAGACCAAGTACGTGGGCAGCGTGGGTGCAGCTATCGCCTGGCAAGATAGTGTCGCCGAGGAGGTCCAAACAGTGAAACGGCAATACAACGGTCGAATTGAGAAAGAGGAGGAAGAGATCAAGGACCTTAAGCGAGAGCGAAAAACCCTGAAAAAACAGCTCGCGGGCAGCTGAAACCGCCCAGCTGTGGGGCCTGCAGCTACATTACATAAATTTCATATACCTGAACTTACCCACCGAAAGCCACTCCAATAGACGTGGCATTTAAATTCATGGCCAGACCGTTGAATTTGGTCGAAAAAACCGCATATTTAGTATGGTTGGAATTTGGCGGTTTCGGCCGTATTATTGTCAACAAATCAGCAATCCCCATTAGCGGTATTACGGAGTAAATGATGCAAGACAAGAGTTTGTACACCATGCAAAGCGCAGGCATGGAGTCTGTCCTCAGCACCAACAAGGTACTGAAAAATACCTACATGTTGCTGGGTATGACCCTGCTGTTCAGTGCGTTCACTGCGGGCATTTCGATGGCCATTGGCCTGCCTCACGGCGCCGCTCTCATTCTCACCCTGGTGGGTTTCGGCTTGCTGTTCGTGGTCAACAAGATGGCTGACACCAGTAAGGGCTTGCTGGCAATTTTCGCGTTCACCGGCGTGATGGGCGCTGCCCTTGGACCCATGCTCAACTACTATCTGTCCATGCCTGGTGGTC
Organism: Halieaceae bacterium; assembly: GCA_963669435.1. Taxonomy (GTDB): domain Bacteria; phylum Pseudomonadota; class Gammaproteobacteria; order Pseudomonadales; family Halieaceae; genus CALJFL01. The sequence goes on along the minus strand of OY770025.1, from coordinate 3,993,310 downwards.
CTGCCATCGTGATGCAGGCACTGGGCGGCACTGGCCTGATCTTCTTCGCACTGTCGGCTTACGCCCTCACCACGCGCAAGGACTTCTCCTACATGGGCGGTTTCTTGATGGTGGGCCTGCTGGTCGCCGTGGTTGCGATGATCGCCAATATCTTCCTGGCCATTCCGGCGCTGTCGCTGACGATTTCAGCAGCGGTCATTATGATCATGTCCGGCCTGATCCTGTTCGATACCAGCCGCATCATTAACGGTGGCGAAACCAACTATATTCGCGCGACAGTTGGACTGTACCTGAGCATTTACAATCTGTTCGTTCACCTGCTTAGCCTGCTCACCGCCCTGGGTGGCGATGACTAAACGCAGAGTATTGATCTCGAAAACCCCGGCTCATGCCGGGGTTTTTTGTTTCCTGCCTTTATGAAGTATTCCCTGCTCGTCACAGCATCACCCGCCAGTGGCAGCGGCAACCTGGCTGCTGCCCGTTTCGCCGCGGCAGTAATACAAGCAGGGCATGACCTTGAGCGTGTGTTCTTTTTGGACGCCGGCGTTGAGACCGGGCTCTCCAGCCGGGTAACGCCGCAGGACGAAAGCTCTCTACTGGATGCATGGGTCGAGCTTGCCGAAACGAGCGAGGTCGAGTTGGTGTGCTGTATCAGTTCCGCCCTCAAGCGCGGCGTGGTCGACAAACAAGAAGCCGATCGCTACAGCTTGGCGGGAGCCACGCTGCATCCTGCTTTCAACATTGGCGGCCTGGGTCTGTTGGTAGAAGCCACCAGCAATGCTGAGCGCATGGTGACCTTTGGTGGGTGATACTCTGAACACTACTGGCAACACGCTGATCGTTCTACGGCACTCGCCCTATGGCAGCAGCCTGAGCCGGGCAGGTATAGACGCTGCGCTCGCGGCGGGCGCCTTTGAGCAAGCTGTTAACGTGTTGTTCCTGGGCGATGGTGTATTGCAGTTGCTGCCAGACCAGGATACAGCAGCAACGGGCAGCAAAAATCTGGGCAAGAACATCGCCTCTCTACCGCTGTATGACATTGAGACGTTGTTTATTGATGCGCAATCCGTCGCGCAACTCGGCATTGATCCAGCGGCACTCCCAGCGCAGGCACAATTACTCGCACCCGCTGCTGTTCGCGGCCTGATGTGCGGCCATCAACACCTGCTCAGTTTCTAGCATGATCCTGCACACCCTCAACGCCCTCCCTGCCTCTACCGCGTTCCGTGATTGCATGGCGACTATAGGCGCTGACGATGCGCTATTACTGCTGGGTGACGGCGTGTATGCGCTGTTACCCGAAGCCTGGAAAGCGCTCGTTCAAAAAAATGCCACCGTGTATGTGTTGGCGGACGATCTGGCCGCCGCTGGACTCACCGAATCGCTACCCGAAAGCGTGAACGCGGTGGACTACGCCGGCTTTGTCGCTCTGACGGAAACTTATCCCAGGCAAATGGCATGGCATTAGGACCGCCAGGCCTCGAGCTGGATAAAGAAGGTTTCCTGTTGGACTATACGCGCTGGAACGAATCCGCAGCAGAACAATTAGCGAGTTCAGAGGACATTACGCTGACGCCGCCACACTGGGAGGTTATTCACCTGCTGCGCCAGTTTTACAGCGAATTCGACAGCAGCCCCGCCATGCGCGCCCTGGTGAAGTACTGCAAGCTGAACCTCGGCCCGGACAAAGGCTCAAGCGCGTACCTGTTGTCACTGTTCCCTGGCTCGCCGGCCAAGATCGGCAGCAAAATCGCCGGGCTGCCCAAACCGGATAATTGCCTGTAAGATCGCGACCCGCTCTTCGAGATCGTTGTAACCGCCATGCCACTACCCCAGGTACAACCGCAGAATTACGCCGCGCTGCTGGACACCAAGGTCAGTGCCGTCACTGCAATGTTTGCGGACTACGACACACCAGCACCCATCGTTATTGAATCACCGCCAGAAGCCTATCGCATGCGGGCCGAATTTCGGCTGTGGCACGAAGGAGACGATTCGTTCTACGCGATGTTCGAACCTGACGCGCCCAAGGTGCCGGTACGAATCGAACGGTTCCCCGTAGCCTCGGCGCGAATTCAGGCACTCATGGGGCAACTGCTTGATGAAGTAAAAAGTAAGCCAACACTAAGGAACAGACTCTTCCAGGTTGAATTTCTCGACACCCTGGCCGGCGACTCATTGATCACCCTGGTCTACCACCGCCGGCTTGATGAACAGTGGGAAAATGAAGCCCGCGCCCTGGGCGCTAACCTGGGGGTGAGTATCGTCGGTCGCAGCCGCAAACAAAAAGTGATCCTCGAGCGGGATTACGTAACAGAAACACTGTCGGTGCACGGGCGGAACTACAGCTATCAGCAGTATGAGCAGGCATTCACCCAGCCCAATGCAAAGGTCAACGAAAAGATGATCGAATGGGCGCGAGACGCCGCTGCAGAACTTGAGGGCGATTTACTCGAACTGTACTGCGGCAATGGCAATTTTACTCTGCCGCTGGCGGAGCACTTTGACCAAGTTATTGCGACCGAGCTGTCCAAGGTGTCCACGCGCGCCGCACTGCACAATATCCAGGCCAATAACATCGACAACGTCAACGTGATCCGATTGTCGGCGGAGGAAGTCGTACAGGCAATGTCGGGCAGTCGCGAATTTCGTCGCCTGGCAGCGCTGCCCAAACCACTGAATGACTACAACCTGCGTACGGTATTCGTAGATCCACCCCGCGCTGGCCTGGATGACAAAACAGTCGGCATGGTCAGCAACTTCGACGCGATCCTCTACATCTCCTGCAATCCGGTGACACTAGCGAACAATCTCGCCGTACTGACCAGGACCCATCGAATTGCACGCTTCGCCTTATTCGACCAGTTCCCCTATACCCCGCACATGGAGTGTGGCGTATTACTATTGCGGCGCTAAACTAAAGCCAACAACACGTCAGCCACGCTGAGGCGACAGCTATGAAAGTACCCGCACTGAGCGAAAGTGACATCAACCAGCAACTGGACGAGCTGCCAGGCTGGAGCTTGCGCGAGGGCAAACTGTACCGCGAGTTTCGCCTGGGTAACTTCAACCGGGCCTGGGGATTCATGTCGCGAGTGGCGTTACTGGCCGAGCAAATGGACCATCACCCGGAGTGGTCAAACGTATATGGCACTGTGGAAATTTACCTGACCACCCACGACGCCGGTGGTATCAGCACGAGAGACTTTGAATTGGCCGGGAAGATCAACGCGCTGAATTAACAGCGAATCCCAAAGGCTAACAGGCCTCGCCCCAACACCTCGTCCAGGCGCTCAGCGTCGGCCGCATTGACCTCGATATTGCGCAACCCCAGATCCTTATACGTGTTGCTCTTGTGCAGGCGAGCGGACAGCTCGGACGCGGGCAGGTCTGCCTCCCAGCAATCGATATAAACATTGCCCGCCGGCAGGTAGAAATCAGCCAGAATAGTTTCTTCCGTCGGCAACGCCCGGCGATAGGCATGGGCCAACTGCGCAAGGTACAACCAATTGCATACACGTAACTCCAATGGCCCCTGCAGCACATGACCGTCAATGCCATGGAATTCTGTCGGTGTGGCGCTGGGCTCGGCAAACAAATCGGGCTCCCCGCCCGCAACCGGCTCAGTTCGAATCTCGTCGTGATCGATATGGCGCATTAGCTCACGGTGCACCACCGGGTGGTCGACTATTTCATGAGGCCAGGTCACGTATAGCGCACCGGTGTTCTCACTTTCTTCCTGCTGACCACCCAGTGTTTTGCCGAGCGCGGTTAGCTCCCACCCTACGATGCTGTGGTGCTGTAACCCCAGCTCTGCAAGTGCGCGATTAATCTGTCGTGGGTGTAGACGCGGGTAGTAGCGCTGCATGCCCGCGGCAGTAATGCGTTGGCTGCTTTCGATGGCAGCAATCAGCTGATGGGATTCGATCGCCTCGGGCCAAACGATGTAGCGCCCAAAGCGCCGGCTATTTTGGTAAGTACCGCCCTCAAACTCACCCTTGGGTGTGAGCGTCCACTGCTCACCCTGCCGTTCAATCCAACCGTAATCGCGCAGGGTGACAAATAGTTGTTGCGAGGGAATAGATAGCTTCTTAGCCAACGCCGAAGTGGAAAGCCTGTTCTCCTCGCCCATTGATTACGCCGTTGCGGCGACTTCCGCGTAGCGCTGGGACAAGGCCTGATAGACCTGGTCGGCAAAGTTATCGGCTGACTTGTCTAACTGATCGATAAGTTCGACCAGGTGTTCGTTGTCTTCCCTGCCAGCCCAGTTCTTGAGATAGCTACCCTCTTTATAGCCATTGTCCTGGCGGAAAAAGTTCAGCACGTTTTTGCTCACGTAGGCGGTGTATAAGGAGTCAAAGTCGAGCCCCGATGCCACCATCAGGTCCCAGAATTTGCTTGGGGAAAAGCCTTTGCTTGCCAGCGAGTCCTCGGCGAGCGCCTCGGTGGCTATACGGACATCCGCGCCGCTGAGCTGGTGACCGGAGAGCTCAGCTTCAATCTGCTCTGCAAGGTCCTCAATGGACAGGCCCGGACGAAACAGGGCCGACAGGCCAAAGTGCCAGATATCAATTACCTCCAGTTGCACCTGGGGTATATCTGCCTCCTGCTTCTTCCACCACTTGTAGCCATAGTGATCGATGAGCTCACCGCACTCTACCCAGATCGCCCGGTACCACTCGAAATTCTGCTCAATCCACTGAGGGTGAACACGGGTATTCATGCTGTTCTGCATGGTCAGCATGTTGATCAGGGCTTGCTTCAAGGGAGTCTCTCTGGCGGATAAAATGACCGGGTGAGGATACCAGCGATGCCGGCCAAAATACAGAAATCGGCCACTAGTGGCTGGTGTCGAGCCAGTTGCGCGGGATATTGTCTTCCAACAGCTGGCTGATGCTCACCGTGATGATTTTATGGTCCCTGCCCTCCTGGACGGCAAAGCGGGACTCCTTACTGGTGCGGGTGATAATCATGGACTCAGGGTACTTGCGGCGCAGCCACAGTGCGGTACGGAAGTTATCTTCCTCACGCCCGGTTCCTAAAACAAACACTGTATTCTCCGCCTCCAACTGCACCTCGCGGTGCAATTGATCCCACACGTCGGGGTTGGAAATATCGCCTTCATAGATCTCACGCCGATAATCCCCGACGAAGGTCATCTGCTCTTCGGCAACCCGTACCCGTCGGTGCGCGTCCATCTCGATAATCGCGACGGTGGCCAATTCGCTGACCGCGTGCATCTGGAGCTGCTCCAGTACTGATTGCCCAAAGCGCCCGAATCCGGCGACCACCACCACATCCTTGGGCTTGGTCTCTCTGAAATGCTCCAGCATCTGACCGCGTACCAGCCCTGACGCAGCCAGGTGATAAGTATTAAAGGTCTCACAGGTGCGCGCCACGCGGGTATTTTCCATCGCCCGCATAAAGCGCAACTTGTCACAGTGAATCACCACCCGGGGGCCAATACCGGGTACCAGGTCCAGCAGGATGCTGGCGGCCTCGTAGCTGCGCAGGCTATTGTCGGCAAACAGCAGGATCTTGCGGGCGTACTCGACACGCATCTGGCGCAGGAAGAACTCGTGGGTGATATCACCGGTGACCACTATGGCACCAAAGCCCTGCTCGAGTTCGTCAAGAATGGATTGCTCCGTGGAATGCCGGCAGGCCACAAGTACGGAAATCTTCTTGTTGTGGCGCCGCAGTACCCTCAGGTAGCTGAGGGTCAATTCCCCCGCTCCCACCAGGATAATGTGATCTTTAAGGCCGCGTAATTGCCAGGAGCCTGGCGCCAACGCTTTCAACAGCGCTTCAATCAGCGCCCAGGCCGCCAACGTCGGAGAGCCAAAATAGGCTAGCCAAACCAGTATGCGAGCAAACAACGGACCGCCCTGGGGAGTGCCCAGGTCAGCGCCGCCCATCACAAACAGGGTCATACTGTAATAGGCATGCGTCAGCAGGCTGGATGAACCGACCTCGGGGCGCTCACTGACCGAAACGCCCGTGGAAAACCCGGCAATGGCCCCCAGGAACAGAAACAGCGCTGCCGCTGAGCGCCAGGGAAAGGAGCGCTTCTTGTATTGTGACTCGGTGATGGGCAGCATCGAGGCGTTAACTTCTCTAGGACAGTGGTGGGCTCAAATTACAACCCGCACGCAAGCCCGGGCTGTCTCAGGAAAGTATTTTAAATCAATATGTTACGATCACCTAGTACTAATTACTTGAAGTTGACGCCGCCTACTTTTCGAGATTGCGCCCCCAGCTTCATCAGAGTCTGGCACTCAGTGTGTTTGATAGCCCCCAAAGCTATTGATGACCAGTTGACGCTCCAGAAACTCGATTCGTCGCCTTAGCTCGGCGTTCTCAATCAACGCATCCACGGCCTCCAGCCACAGTTTCCGCGCATCGTCAGCGCTAACGCGGGTTTGCTCTTTTTGTAGGTACATATCACCACTCCCTATATACCAGGGTAGTGTGAAGCCTGATCGGGCCCTGACCCATTGCACTAGATGCCAACCGCATGACCTTTTCCGCCAGGGCTCTCCCCCTATGGCAGCAAGCACGGCTTTGCTAGACTAATGCAGTAAGGCTTTTGGAAACCATGCACTGGAGATGGAAGGGTAAGCGTGACACTTCTTGACGACTTAAAGTCACAAGCGGCGGACATAAAAGCGGCCGAACTCGCCACGCGGGAAGAGCAACAAGCGCAGGAAGAATTCTATACGCTCAAGTTGCGCCCGGTGATGATACGGGCCAGAGATTACCTCGACGAGATAATCAAGAATCTCAATATTATCGACACGACTGTTGAGTGCAGCTACGCCTTCGACCCCAACCCGCTGGCACGGGTGGCTTTCACCCAGTCGGAATACGATTTCGACTACAACGACGCCAGGAACCCTCGACAGCTTGAAATCAACTGCAAATGCAGGCTGCAACAGCCTACCGAATTTTACGTGGCCACCAAAGAAGGCGTGGAACAGCACGCCAGGCTTCTTGAAGACCATAATATGCCGCATCACCAGCGCAACCAGTTGGATGAGCTGTACACGATTCGAGGAGCGACCTTCATCCTCACTGACCCACTGCCCGCTCGTATTCGCATTCTGTCCTCACCCGCCGATCGATGCATCTACGTAGATTTTCGCAACTTTGAAGACGAACCCAGCTCAAGGTATCGCTTCGATCCGGCGGAGCTGACCGATGAGATGCTGGAGAAAATAGTACGGATCCTGTTGCGAGAGGAAAGCAAACTTGTCCGCATCGAACTCTCTGAGGAATATCGCGAGGAACTGCAGAAGCAGCTTGAGAAGGACCGCCTGAGGAAAAAGCGCGAGGAAGCCGGTGGTCTGGCCGCCAGGGAAGCCGAGCGTCTACGGCAGGAAAAAGAGCGACTGATCAATCGAACCAAAAGTGCAGTTTCCGTCGCGACCCAAAAGATGTCCGAAGCCGTGGCTACTGCGAAAAACAAGCTGCGTTCCAAGGACTAGTCAACTGCCCATCCGAGGCCTCCGGCCGTATCGCGAATAGAGTTGGTAACCAGCACCACCGATTGCCCCTTAGACAGCCCTCGCAAAAGTCGTTGCTGCATCACGGATAATCTTTAAATCTTTGTATTCGGACCACATGCCAACGGCTTGTCTATGATTGGTGAAGGTCCAGAACACGCCGTAGCGGCGAAGGGAGATTCCAACTCAGTTTTCGTAGCCGCCACGCCCTGCTTTGGTTCAAAACTTGCAGGTAAACTGGTAATTGCCGGGGCTCGCCATCGCTGCAGACATGGGGCGCACCATAACAGGGCATTTTTAGGGCCTGATGAGTAACAAGCAGATGACTGAACCAATTCGGTGCACAATTTAAAACCATTGTGAGTGAACACAATCGACAAAGCTACCTGGTGGCCACTGATCTGGACGGTACCTTGCTGGACCATTTCAGCTACTCGTGGGAGGCCGCCCTACCCAGCCTGCAACACCTGGCGGCAAGGGCTGTACCCGTGGTGCTTAACACCAGTAAAACCTACAGCGAAGTTGTTGAACTGCGCGAGCAATTGGGACTGGATGCACCTTTCATCGTGGAAAATGGCTCGGCCATTTACAGTCCCGCGGCGGACAACCCCGTCGCCCCCTTTGAGCGAATCGTGTGCGGCTGCGAACGTTCTGCAATCACCAGCTACCTGCATGACTTGCGGGAGGAATCCGGCTGGCAATTTGAAGGCTACAGTGACTGGGATACCCAGCAGATAATCGATCACACCGCACTGGACGAAGATAGTGCACGCAAGTCCCAGGCGCGCGAGTTTTCCGAGCCGCTGTTGTGGCAAGACAGCGCAGCCAATTTCGAACTCTTTAGCGCAGCCATTGCCGACAGCCCCTTTCGCCTGTTGCACGGCGGTAGATTCGTCCACGTGCTAGGTAAAACCGACAAAGGATCTGCCCTGCGGCAGCTGCAATCGTCGCGTGCAGACTATCGCGAGCGCACGCTGGTGTGCCTGGGCGACAGCGGGAATGACCTGGACATGCTGGATGTTGCAGACATTCCGGTACTGGTGCGCTCACCTGTGCACGAGTTCCCGCACTATACCGGCAACGCCAGGGCAATCTTTACCGAGCAGTGCGGGCCGGCGGGCTGGCACGAGGCACTGACAGACATAATCAATAAGCAGGACACATAACCATGGGTGACTTCTACCAGAACGGCATCATTACAACACTACACGATCTGTCCCAGCAGCCGCTGGAAGACATGGAGGCGGAGCTACGCGGATTCTCAAGCAGCAGACCCATGGGGCTGATACTGCCTTCCCTGTACTCGGAACTGGAAGGCGAGGCCCTGCCCAACATTGTCGAAGAGTTGTCCCGCGTTGATTACCTGACTGAAATTGTCATCGGACTGGACCGGGCAACCCAGGAACAGTATCAAGCCGCCCTGGAATTCTTCAAACCCTTGAACCAGAATTTCAAGGTGTTATGGAATGACGGCCCGCGGCTGCGCGCGATCGATGAGCAGCTAAAGTCTGAAGGTCTCTCTCCCATGGAGCCGGGCAAGGGGCGCAATGTGTGGTACTGCATGGGTTATACCCTGGCATCGGGAAAGACCGAATCCATCGCATTACACGACTGCGACATACTTACCTATGACCGTTCTTTACTGGCGCGCTTGCTCTACCCAGTGGCCAACCCCAATTTCAACTACGAGTTCTGCAAGGGGTATTACGCCAGGGTCGCTAACGGTAAAATTCATGGCCGTGTCAGTCGCCTGCTGGTTACACCGCTGATTCGCGCCTTAAAGCGCACCATCGGCCACTCAGCCTACCTGGACTTCATCGATAGTTTTCGCTACCCGTTGGCGGGCGAGTTTTCATTTCGGGCCGACGTGATGACAGATATCCGTATACCCAGCGACTGGGGCCTGGAGATCGGCGTATTGTCAGAGATGAACCGGAACTACGCCAACAACCGTCTGTGCCAGGCGGATATCGCTCCTACCTATGACCACAAGCACCAGGATCTCAGCCCAGAGGACGCCGCTGCTGGTCTGTCAAAGATGTCGATCGATATCAGCAAGGCCCTGTTCAGAAAACTGGCAACCAACGGTGTGGTGTTCAACTCCGAAACATTCCGTTCTATCAAGGCCACCTATTTCCGCATTGCCCTGGATTTCGTCGAGACCTATTACAACGACGCGCGTATGAATGGACTGAACTTCGATACACATTCGGAGGAGCAGGCTGTCGAGCTATTCGCGCGCAACATCCTGGAAGCGGGGCAAAGTTTTCTAGAGAATCCCATGGAGAAGCCCTTTGTGCCCAGTTGGAACCGCGTAACCAGCGCTATCCCCACCGTGCTCGACGCGATCTATGAGGCGGTCGACCAGGATATGCAGGAGTATGGTGGCTGAGCCTCACCCGTTGTTTAGATTGAACAGGGTCTTCACATCATCAGAAGTATGGAAATGACACACGACATACACAGCGCACTGCGGGCCGATATCGAACGGCACCTGCGATTCATCTATGAGTCGTATGACCCTGCACCGTTGTCCGCTCAGTTGATAGACATCATGGGACTGGAGGACGACTGTAGAAAACCGCACGCGCACGAGGGCTCATGGTCGGAAGAAGACGTTTATCTCATTACCTACGGCGACTCGGTGCGTGAAGAGGGGGAGCGCCCGCTAAAGACGCTGCACAGGTTCTACGGTGAACGTCTGGCGGACGTCATTAACGGCGTGCACATACTGCCCTTCTTCCCCTACAGCTCCGACGATGGCTTTGCGGTAATCGACTATACCCGCGTGAATGAAAGCGTGGGGGAATGGCAGGATATTCAGGCCATTGCCGCAGACTGTAACTTGATGAGCGACCTGGTCATCAACCATTGCTCCAGTCGCAGCCGTTGGTTTGATAACTACAAGCAGCGCAAACCGCCGGGTAAGGATTACTTCTTTGAGGCGTCTCCGGAAGATGACTTGTCCGGCGTGGTGCGCCCACGCACCTCACCATTGTTGCGCGAGGTAGAAACACTCGACGGCAAGCGGCATGTGTGGTGCACCTTCAGCCACGACCAGGTCGATCTGAACTTTGCCAATCCACAGGTGCTGCTGGAGTTTGCGCGCATCATCGCCTTCTATCTCGAAAAAGGCGTGCGCACCTTTCGCCTGGACGCGGTGGCCTTTGTCTGGAAGGAACTTGGGCACAGCGGAGTGAATCACCCAAAGACACATGAAATCGTGCGGCTATATAGAACCCTGATCGAGCATCATTCACCCCGGGCGATTATCATCACCGAGACCAATCTGCCCAACCATGAGAACCTGTCTTACTTCGGGAATGCCAATGAGGCGCATGCGATCTACAACTTCTCACTGCCGCCGTTAGTGCTACACGCACTGGTCACCGGCAACAGCCAGCCGCTGAAACGCTGGCAGATGAGTATGCCTCCGGCACAGCTGGGCACCTTCTATTTCAACTTCCTGTCTTCGCACGATGGAATTGGCCTGCGACCTGCAGAGGGTCTTTTGTCTGAAGAAGATATCGGCGCGCTGGTGAACACCATGCGCGATTTCGGTGGCAGAATTTCCTGGCGGACAGCGCCGGACGGTAACTCCAAGCCCTACGAAATCAACATCACCTACTTCGATGCGATGCAGGGAACCTTGCAGGGCCCGGACCAGCACCAGGTGGCACGCTTTCTCTGCGGACACGCCATTATGCTTTCACTGGAGGGAGTGCCGGCCATCTACATTCACAGCATGCTCGCCACACCCAACTACCAGCGCGGGGTCGAACTTTCCAACAACAACCGCGCTATCAATCGCTACAAGTGGGACTACCAGGACATTAGCGAAAAACTGGACGATGACAGCACCGCGCATGCCCAGGTATTTCGCAGAATGAAATCGCTACTGGCTATACGCCGTGAGCAACCCGCTTTTCATCCCAATGCCACCCAGTTCACCCTGCACCTGGGTGAGCAGATTTTCGGCTTCTGGCGCCAGAGTATTCGCCGGGACCAGAGCATTTTCTGCATCCACAATATCAGCAACGAGGAAATCACCCTCCCCCTCTCGTCCATCAACCTGATTGATCTGGACAATTGGCAGGACCTGGTCAGCGGCGAGACGTTTGAAGACCTGGAACAGGACCTGGTGCTCAAGCCTTACCAGTTTGTGTGGTTGAGTAACAAAGCCACGCCCGCCGATCAGTGATCTCTACACGCCGCTTCAATTCCAATTAGCGACCTTTCCCAACCCGCTAAGCGCAATTCGTAGTCTATCGATATAGGGCCGTTCAGAGAGCGCGATTCACGACTAGTTATGCACGAGATGTGCGCCATAAGCCCCCAACCGCCAGGAATCAATAACATAAAAATCCGGCTCTATGTCTTTGAATAAAAAGACATAAACCAGTGTTAAAGTGAATTATAGGACTTCGAAACAAGGTTGGTGCCCGGGGCCGGAATCGAACCGGCACGACTGCAATAGTCGGGAGATTTTAAGTCTCCTGTGTCTACCAATTTCACCACCCGGGCGGTCAGGGAAGGCTTGCTACCCCATCGGGGCGGCGGCATCATAGCATGAATCAGAATTGGGGTGGCAAGCGGATCCATCCCCACATGCCACACTCAATCCGGGGAGTGAAAATCAAGACCTTGACGCTATGCGAACCCTGCTAATCGTTGCGCTACTGGTACTTGCGCTGGTTCTGGGACTTGGGTTTGCGCTGCGATCCGAACGCCTGGTGCTGAACGTTGTTGAGTGGGCCGTGGACAACTTTACCAGCCTGGACCTGGAGTTCAGCGAGCCACGTTTTGACTTGCTCAGGCGTTCGGTAAGCGCCTCTGAGGTACATCTATACCAGGATGAGTCAGAGGGGTTACCGCTGGTTTCGGTACTGGATTTCAAGGGCAGCGTTAGGTTGCGCGACCTGATTAACGGCAACCTGAAAAACACCCGCCTTGCCGCGCGGGCGGTAACGGTCTATGTCGCCGAAGATGACGGCGTTGAAGACCCGACACCGACCGCCTGGCTGAGTTACGCCGTGTGGCTACCCAAGCAGCTATCCGTTAATTCGGTACACATAATCTCCAACAGCCAGGAAGTTTTTGTTTTCCCGATCAAGGACGTACAGGGCCGTCGCGACGACGCGGACACCTTCACCCTAGAGGCCCAGGCCGACTATGACGGCGAACGCCTGGACATTGGTATACAACTGTTGGCCATAAGGGAGGCAGAGCGCTTCATCGGACTGGAACTCGGCGCGGAGGCGCACGCCCCGCAAAGCGATAGCCATATCATGGTAGCCGGGGAACTGCATGGCGACGAGACCGGTCTGCGCTACGACCTGACTATGCAGGCAGACTATCGCCGTATCGAAGATTTCCTGGATGGGTTTGAGGGGGCAGCGAATCTGGCCAATGGTGCCCTGCATATCGAGGGCAGCCTGGTGGGAGATCTGGAGCAATTCACCCTGGCCGCCGACGATGTGATTCTGGACAATTCGCCGGCTTATCGTTTTCAGGCCAAGGGGCAACTCGTACACCGTGAAAACGCAGATACCGAAATACAGCTGAACGCTAGCGGAGACCTGGAAACGGCCGGCACCCTGCTGTCACGGACCAACCTGGAACTCACCGCACTGGGGGAAATACAGGTGGCGGCGCAGATCAGCGGAACGCTCGCCCAGCCGCGCGTCGATCATTTCGAGGTGACCTCCAGGAACCCCGATGGCCTGTACTTAAACTCCACCGGCAAATTCTCCTTCGAAGAGTTGCGTCAAGGTACACCAAACCCAAACAACACCGTAGCCACCACAATCGGTGGTCCGTCTCTATCTGTACTGTCGCCCTGGACCGGTGAACTCCCGATCGAACCCGGACCCTGGCAGGCCAGCGGCGAGATCACGGGTGCGCGCGGCGCGCTGTCCGTCAGCGACCTGGAACTTACGCTTGGGGAAAGAGAAAAACTTCAGCTGATTATGCGTGGAGAGATCGCCAACCTGGAGCTCAGCGATACCATGACCTTGCAATCACTGCAGGGTATCGCGCTGGACGTCGAAATCTATACCGACGACTCGGGTGTTGCCGCGCAATGGTTTGACCTGCCCTTACCGCCCTATCAACAAGTGGCGGCCCGCGGCAAGGTGAGTGGCAACGGTAATGCATTGCGTGTTGCAGAAACCGAAGTACAAATTACAGCCAGCGACCTGGATGCCACGCTTTCCCAGTTACAGTTCGAGCTGACTTTCGATGGCGAAAACACGCCCACTGTAAGCGATCTGCAAACACAGATTTCTGCACTTCTAAGCGATACCAGCGCATTGTCGCAGTACCTGGAAGGTGAGTATTTCGCCATTGGCGAATTGCAAGCAAGCGCCCTGCTGACGCAACAGGATGAACGCTACGACCTTCGCAATATTGACGCCACCGTCACCGGCGAGACACTTCGGCTACGAGGGTTTGGCAGCGCCCAGGATATCGCCGGCAGCGTTTACACAGACCTGGCCTTTAACTTTACCGGCGCAAGAACGCACAATTTTCTTAACTCCGTGCTGGACGACTTTAACTATGCAGAGCCGCTCGGGTTGTTTGAGGGGTCCTTCAATCTGCTAAAACCCGCCCAAGACTGGCACATTCAAAATCTCAGACTTGCCACCTCCGACACCGATAAGCTCGACATAACGGCGAATGGTGAGATACGCGACCTGACCGGCTTTATTACCGCCAACCTGAAAACCAGGCTGGCGGTGAGTGACCAGGCGCTGCTGGAAGCGCTGACCGGGTTCAGGCTTAACCCGGTGGTAGCAGAGTTCACTTTTTCCAGCGAGCCCGGGGAGTTGGCATTGAGTACACAAACTCAAATCGGCGACAGCCGCATCGCCGCCAAAATTCTCGCCAATCACCAGGACGACAAACTAACCGCGTTGGACGTGGACGTGGATGCGCCGCAGCTGATCATGGATGATCTCGGCCTGCAGGCAGAAGTGGACGCACAATCGGAATATACACCTGCAGAATTAATCGACGACAATGCGGGTACCCGCGCCAACCGGGTGCTGTTTCGCAACCCCCGATTCCCGACCGATGTCGCGATCAAGATTGGCTCGTTTCGGGGTGAAAACCTGGAGATTGACGGTCTGGACATCCACACCACTGGCGAGAACGGCCGCTATACCTTACGCAAATTCAACCTCGACTACGCGACAGGCTCGGCGGAGGTCAGGGGCATAATCGACCTCAACCCCACCCCTATCGCCATCAGCCTGGCCGGCCAGGGACTGAACATACCGCTTAACAATCTCTCCAAGGACATTGGCGCCGACATGGATGTAGATGGACGCGCGACCTTTCGCGGCGGTATCACCGCACGGGGCGTGGAACCGGAACAGTGGTTGAGTTCACTGGACGGCAACGTGGCGCTGGCACTGGAGGACACGGTGATAGAAGGCGCTGCCTACGACTTGCTGGCCACCAGCATGCTACAGTGGATCTATTCCGGTGGCGCGCTGGAGAAAACCACAATCATTGACTGCAGCATGCTGCAACTGGACCTGGATGATGGCATTGCCACGGGCGACAGCCTGTTTGTGGAAACCAAGAATATGGTGGCTACCGGTACGGTTATGCTCAACCTGGTTGAGCAGACCATGAATGTAAAACTCGATCCCCGGTCAAAATCACGCCGATTCCAGATACCCTCCAAGGTGACCATTCGCGGTGATATGGACGACCCCAGGGTAATCGCGTCGCCCATTACAGCGACAGCGGATGCCTACGCCGAGGCTCTTACCCTCATACCCTCTCTTACCATGAAAATGTTCGGCATAGGAAGAAACCGACCGTCCCAAAGTAGGCCCTGCGCCCCAACTACGTCCGGCTAAGCCGCATTACTTCGTGCTACACTTTGCTTCGCCTGTAGAGAATTAAAAACAACGGAACAGACTATGGCAGCAGCGCGCGGTGAATTCAGCTCCCGATTCGGGTTTATCATGGCCGCTGCAGGCAGCGCAGTGGGCCTGGGTAATATCTGGGGTTTTCCTACCCAGGCGGCCAGTAACGGTGGCGCAGCCTTCCTGCTGGTCTATCTCATACTTGCTTTTACGCTAGCGTATCCCGCGCTGATGGCTGAGCTGATCATTGGTCGTCATGCGCATTCCAATGCCGTCAATGCATTAAAATTGATATCACCCGGCCAGGTCACGCGGCGAATCGGCGCGACCACGGGTATTGCCGGCTTTGTCGCCGCCAGCTTTATCCTCAGCTTTTATGTGATCGTTGCAGGCTGGATGATTGCCCATAGCCTGGGTTCACTGACCGATTTGCTCGGACTTCAGAGCCTCAGCGAATGGCTGACCACCTTCAGTTTCTCCCGCAATCTACTCTTTATGCTGCTGTTCATGGCGCTGACCGTCGGTATTATCTGCGGCGGGGTGCAACAGGGTATTGAGCGATGGTCTTCCCGCCTGATGCCATTGCTGCTCGTATCACTGCTATTGCTGGTTATCTATGTGCTAACACTCGACGGCGCCGGTGAAGGCCTGAAAGTCTATCTGCTTCCGGACTTCGAGCGCGCCATGTCACCCTCACTTATTGTCGGCGCACTGGGTGCCGCCTTCTTCTCCCTGTCGCTGGGAGTTGGCACCATGCTGGTCTACGGCTCCTATATCAACGACTCCGAAAACCTGCCGGTGGTAGGCGGACTGGTAACCCTCGTCGACATTTTTATTGCAGTGATGGCCGGCTTCCTGGTGATCCCCGCGATGTATGTCGCTCTGCATAACGGGGTGGAAATCTTTAATGCCGCCGGCGAATTGATCTCGGAGGACACCCTGATTTTTACCGTCTTGCCGGAATTATTCATCACCATGGGGCTGGCCGGTACGATCGTATCTTTCGTTTTCTTCGCCCTGATGACCATCGCCGCACTCACCTCGTCCATTTCTATTCTGGAAGTGCCTGTGGCGTATACCATCGAAGAACACGGCGTGGGCCGCAAAAAGTCCGCTGTGTTAATTGGCGGTGCCATCGCATTGGTCAGTACGCTCATGTTGCTGAATTTTGGCCAGCTCTTCGGCCTGGTGGTGGCCGTCACCACCCAATATGCCCAGCCGCTGCTGGGCTTTATGTTTTGTGTTTATGCGGGTTGGTTATGGCATCGAGATGCGATACTGCAGGAAGTTCGCAAGGGCAGCCCCGATATCGAAAACACCTTGTTCTGGAAGATATGGCCAAGCTATATACGCTATGTGTGTCCGGTCATTATCCTGGGCATTTTTGCCCAGAGCGTCTTCGGCTAATCAACGCAGATCAATCGTCCCGGATTCCTCGATCCGCTGGGTGGGCACCAGTCCACGAAAGGCAATCTTCGCGCGAAAGCGGTACTCCAGCGCTTCCAGGCTGCTATCACCCAGTCCTGACACCAGTCGCAACACATCAAACAGGTTAATACCCGCCTCAAGGGTAACCACTTCTTCGGTATAGCCTTCGATCACCGGCACTTCGTTGGTTACCCCGGAAATAAGCTCCTTGTCGAGGATATCCATGCTGTAGCTAATGCCGGCGATATCCAGGGACTGCTCATTGGGGTTGGCAATGCGCAGGGTGATTTCAAATCGGGGGCCGGCACCTTCAGCGGGTAAGCTGCGGATATTTTCGAAACTGACCCTGGGCGGGTCCATCTCTGGCATCACCGTGGCACACCCAGCCATTGCAGCAAATACTGCGAGGAACAACGCTTTAACTACACGGTCGACGTTGCGGAAGTGCATTGATGATATAGACATTACTTCCCCGATTGGCCCGCAGAAAAAAAGAACAGCGCGTAGCCGACACTGCCGAGCGCAAACACCGCTGCAACCCAGTCACCGGTTTGCATATACATGTAGGTGCTAAAGACAAACATGGACAATGCAAATCCCAGCGCGATGATCTTGGTCTGTGGCGACATCGAATCTCTCAGTCACATTCCGCACAAACCCCATTGGTGTGCGCTGCCCACAGTGTACCGGGCTAAAGGTTGGAGGCAACCACCGCTGCGAGCAAGGCTTTAACCCGGTCGCAGGCTTCTGCTATTCTGTCTGGGAACATTTGAGGTAGCCATGTCCCGTTTCGTTATCATTTTTTCTGTCATCCTGGTGAGTCTGTTCACCATTGAAATGCAGGAGGCCGTGCAGGTCGCTGCCATTCAGCCCTTTACCGGACTGCTCGCCGACATCAGCGCCGCTATTATCATCCCCTTCGACGATGCGGTGGTTGCCTACGGGCGCATCATCGAGCACAAGGCCGCACAGTTCGCCGTGTCAATTGAGGCTGGCTGTAATGGCGTGGAGGCCACGATCGTACTAATCGCTGGCGTGCTGGCCTTCCCCGCCAACTGGAAACAGAAATGCGCCGCCATTGCCCTGGGCTTTATCGCCGTACAGGCAATGAACATTGTCCGCATTATCAGCCTGTTCTACCTCGGGCAATGGGACCTGGCTATCTTTACCTGGACCCACCTCTATATCTGGCCGGTGCTGATCATGCTGGACGTGCTCATCGTGTTTATTGTTTACCTGCGCTACCTGAATCGCCAGCAGGTAATGGAAGCCCAACCGGCGTGACAGAAGAGCCCGTCAAGGAAGTCAGCGTACGGAAATTTTTCGGCCTGGTATTACTACTCCTGCCAGTGACGTTTGTGACCTGGCAAGCGCTGGGGTCAGTGATCGCCGCACCCGTGGTGTGGCTGGCCGGACTTATCCTTCAGGGCTGGTTGCCAGAGCTGGTAGACACCGTCACCCTCGACAATACCACCATGATTATTGCCTCGGCGCTGGGCGAGCTAGACGGCAAATTCCTGCCCGCCGAGGAAGCCGGCAACCAACTCGCCTTCCAGGTAGACACCCGGGGGCTGACCTACTCAATCCCTTTCTACGCAGCGCTACACTTTGCCACACCGATGCAATCCACCATGGAACGTTTTGCACGGGGCCTGATTATTCTCTGGGCCCTGGTGATAGTGGGCCTGGTCTCTGTGTCTTTGAAAACCTTGATGGTGGGCCTGGGTTCCACCTTCTTCATCCTCGGCGCGCTGCCCTCCCCCGACGTTATCGCGCTGGCGTTCCAGTTCAACTCATTGATGGTGCCACCCATCGCCCCACTGGCGATCTGGGCGTTTGAATCCCGAGAACTCGGCTTGCTACCCAACCTGATCGGCGCGCAGATCACTGAGCCGGAACCAAAATCGGATGCGAGCGAAGAAGACGGCAGAAAGCGCGGACCTGCACGACTACGCAGGGAGTAAAAATTTCAATGCACTGGCCCAGCAGCACACTCCCAACCACCACGGTCCTTCCTAGTACTAGTCGAACGCCCCGTATCGGTATATTCTCTATCGTCCCAACTCGCCAAACTGAGGCTAGGACTATGAAAATTGCATTCTCACTGATCGCCGCTTCCGCCATCACCCTGTTCAGCCTGGGTACGCACGCCCAGGATGTAGGTAAACTCATGGAAGCCGTTGACGAAGAAAAAGCCATGGATTCCGTGGACACCGAGAAAATGAAAGATGCAGTCAAAGACGGTGAAGTCGATTACAAAAAAGCCTACGACGCGGTAGATAAAGACAAGGCTGCCGATTCTGTTGACATGGATAAGGTCAAGGAAGCGCTTACCTCACCCGAAGGCTGACGCCAACGCGCGCTAAATTACCAGCAAACCACGAGGAAACTGCGACATATGGATACTTCCAGCCACACCATCTACACCCTGTTCGCACAACTGGGCCTACCCAATAGCGATACGGCTATAGAAGCGTTTGTAAAGAATAACCACCTACCCGACGAGGTGCCGCTGGAGCGCGCGGCGTTCTGGAGCGCTGGACAGGCGCAATTCCTGCACGAAGCAATCAGCGATGACGCCGATTGGGCCGAGGTGGTAGATCAACTGGATGCGCGGTTGCGGCATTAATCCACGGTGCCGCGCTACGCTAGGCAAAGCTCACGTGGGATGGCTCAAGCCACCCCAAAAAACACTTATTTACCCCCTACCCCAGGACTGTAGGCTTTGCCTACCCCGGTTACACTTCGAACTAATCTAGCCTAACTCCGTAGTTACTGCTCCATAGTTAATCGCTGTGGGAAGAAGAGAGCGGGTTGGCTGCGAGTCTTGCCAACCTGAAAAACAGCGACTACTCTACTTAAAAAAGATTAGTGATAATTAATGGATTAATTCATGAAAATTGCTCCTTTCTTCTCCCCGCATCGCAAGTGCGTTGTAATCTTGGCATGTTTAAGCACCATTTCGCCCTCAGCGCAATCCGAGGAAAAAAACTTTGGCACAATGCAACTTAGCTCGCGGGTGGTTGAGCAAACAGGTTCATCTTTCTGTCGGTCAGAGTTGCTCGCAAATGAAGCTGGAGGAGCAGTAACTAATTTCACAATAGACACCAACACTACTTTGGTATCTTACGAGACAAATGATCCTGATGAACCCTTCGTTAGCTACCTACCGGATGCATTCATTTCTAAACAGGATGTAATCGCATATCGCTTATCAGTTTTAGGATCTTCACTTGATGATGACTGGCCTGACGAAAGTAGCATCGAATTCACCGAATGGAATGAAAAGATAACTGTTAAATTTGCACTCCCCAATCCTGGGCGAGAGCTGATTCAGGAAGAGTTCTTTGAACAGCGGATTGCGTACAAAGACGGCACCTCAGAAAATTGCACCGTGAGTTTTGTTGTAACCGGGGGGCTCACAAACTATGTCCCTACCTGCGAGGGTGTCGAGTATTTGCGAGACTTCTTCTCTTGCTTAACAGGAACAGTTCGGCAATCCCAGCTCAAAAAAGAACAGTCTAAAAATACTTTCTTTGTGAAGGGTAGAAGTACGGCTATAGGCGTGCGAGGTTAGGGGCAAAAAGATGATTGAGAACTTAGCTTTCAGGCTGTGGTACTGGTCACGATCAGTTCTGTATACACTTTTTTTGGCCTCGGTAATCAGCGGGTGTAAAACGCAGATTTTTCCTCCTGCAGGTGGCAATGTGACAACCGAGTCTGGCACCTATAACTGCGAATCAGGTGAGTTGTGCGAAATTGATATCGTTGACACTGCCTTCGATGAAACATTTATCGCAGCGCCCGACGACGGGTATTTGTTCTTGCGTTGGAAAGCGCTGCCAGGACACCTTTGCGGCAATTCTACAGACCCGTGCCGCCAGTTCACCGCACCGCTAGCGCTCGACCCTTTTTTCCTGAGCTTTCTTGATGCCGACAATCTTGTTTTTAGTCTACAGCCTGAGTTTGCACTGGAAGATGATGTGTCGGTGGTGGACGGGTATCAGATGAATGCGGGGGCTGAAGACGCAATATTGGCACTCGAGGTCGACCTCACGGTCGACACCGCTCTCAGCATACCTTACGTTTTCACTGGGGACTCAGACTCTAGTTCAGTCACCGCAACGTTCAACGGGATGACTCTCGTTCCGCTCGTCGACACACTAGATGCATCGGGCCTTGCCTATCTGGTGTTTGAAACGGATACAGTCGCAGGTCAATCGGGCACACTACGCCTTGTCCTCTCAACCGTCGGCAAGGGAAAAGCCGAGTTACTGATCATCAGTGACGCAAGGCCATTGGGAGCTTAGGCTCTGCCCCGCAATATTTTCAAGATGCCTCAAACGTCACCAAGTGTGCCGGCATCTCGAACTCGACCTGCCCCGCGGGCGTTTCGAATTCGCCCAGGTAATCCGGGGCAGCGGCCTGTAGGCGGGCATAATCTTCGTCGTTGATCACCTCGGCTAAAGTCCAACCCCGGATATCGGTATACAGCCAGGCATCAATGGACTCAAAGCGCGCCCTGCCTGAACGCGTGTTGATTTGCGCGCCGCTTACCCCTGCCTCTTCGAACAAATCTTGCAATCCTTGTGTATCCCCAAGACAGAAAGGTGCTTCTAGTGACCGAGCAATCTCCGCACCGAACAAATCATTGAGCAACCGCGCGATCGCAGCATAACCCGGCGTGTCGTCGAGTGATGCCCACACCGCGACGCAAGCGCGACCGCCCGGTTTCAAGACGCGAAGCATCTCGGCAATTGCGGCCTGCCGGTCCTGGAAAAACATCAGGCCAAACTGAGAGATAACGTGATCAAATTGGGCGTCGTCAAAGGGCAGCGATTCAGCCGATCCTAACTGCCAATCCACCTGGGGGCAGACACGGGCGGCCATGGCAAGCATCTCTTCGTTGAGGTCCAAACCGACAACCTCACCTTCCCTACCGACGGCCTCGACGGCCGCCCTCGCCGCAACGCCTGTTCCGCAGGCAACGTCCAGCACTGAGCTGCCCGCCGTCACACTGGCCAACTCAAGCACTTGTGAGGGCCAGGCGCCGAATAAAGCGGTAACAAAAAATTCTTCGTAGATCTCAGCCGCGCTAGCGGCAACTTGTCCGGTTTCGTGCTCACTCATAGCGTGTCTTCTCCCTGCCGGAGCGATGCGATAGGCTGGCTCGGGCCGATACAACTCCGATGATTGCAAGCATAGCTCAAACCGATGTTTCTGCAGGGTACCGCCACAACCTCGGTGCTTCCGCTTCAGGCGACGGGTATAAATGGCGCCGAACTTGGTGCACTAGAGGCGGATTAATTCGCGGCTGATGTCTGGTGGGAAGCGGTGGCGTTTGCAGGTATCCATCCACCGATTCTAAGAATTTCGGCCCGATAACTTGTCCGTACCTTCTTTCAGCCCTGGGTACGCGTTGCAATATCAGGTGGTCTATCTCTCGCAGTTAATCCTCTCGTAGAGCGAGTACAGGGTCCGTCCTCGACGCTCGATAGGCGGGCAACCAAGCCGCGAAAAATACCGTTGCCAGGGTAATGGCTACAATACCTCCGTAAATGAACGGGTCAAAGGCATTCACCTCGTACAATTGACTACTGATGGCAGCGCCCGCGGAGATCATCAACAACAGACCCACGACCAGCCCGGTGCTGCCCAGCAACATGGCATTGCCCACCACCATGCGAAAAATACTGCCGCTTCTGGCGCCCAGTGCCATGCGCAAACCCACCTCGCGCAAGCGCTGTTGGGTGGTGTAGGAGATCACGCCAAAGATACCGGCTACCGCCAGGGAGAGCCCGATAACTGCCAGCAGAATTAACAGAAACATATTGGCCCGTTGGGCCTGGGTGCTGTTCTGCATACGTTGAATCAGCGTTGTCTCCGTCGCCAGCACGGTGTTGTTGTCGTGTTGGGTTACCCTTGAGCGAATGGTCTCCAACAGGGCGGCGGGTTCTGACCGGGTTTTGATCATCACGCGCAAGTCTTCAGACCGGGATGGACTATAGGTCTGTCGCAGGGGTAGGTAGAAGGAAATGGGCGCGGGGTTTTGCAGAACGCCGTCAGCACCGCGTATATCACCCACCACACCGACGATTTCCATCCAGGGGTAGTCCGTGTCGTGATAGAAATAGCGCTTGATACGTTTACCAATCACATCCTCCCCCGGCCAGAGATGCTCAGCAAAAGATTGATTGACGATAATGACCGGTGCGGAATCCTCGCGGTCCCTGTTGTCAAACAGCCGGCCATGGAGCAAAGGCACATCCAGCGCTTCAAAATAACCCTCGGTGATCACGTGCAGAAAGGGATAGGGCTGCAGCACATCCTGGGGATTTTCCGGTGGGAAATCTTCCACACTCAAGCGCGCAATTACCGTGCGGTCATTAATCGGCGCATTGGTGGCAAAGCCGACTTCCTCAATCTGGGGAATGGCCCGCAGCTCTTCGCGTAGTTCGTCGTAGAAGTTGTACACCGATTCCGGCGACCCGGCTCGGCTGGTAGGTACATTGACCACAAGGGTTTGAACGTTCTCGGGATCGTATCCAGGGTCGATGTTTTGAATATTATAGAAGCTGAGAAACATCAGGCTGGCGCTGACCAGCAACACAAAGGCGATGGCAACTTCACCCGCCACAAGTACCTTGCGGATGCTGGCACCACCGCCCATCATGCCCTTGTTGCCGCCTTCGCGCAGCGCACCAGCCAGGCTCAAGCGAGTCGCCCGATAGGCCGGAATAATGCCCACCAGAAGAACGGTTCCCGCAGTGATGACAATGGCGAACCCGAACACCGGCAGGTTAAGACTCACCCGGTCGGGGTTGGGAATCATCGCGCCCATCTGCTCTACCAGTACTGGCAGCAGACCATAGGCTGCCAGCGTGCCCAGAACAATACCCGACATACCCAGCAGACAGTTCTCGATCATTAGGCGTCGCACGATATGGTGCCGGCGTGCACCGAGGGCAGACCGTATGGCCAGTTCCTGTTCCTGCTTGTGCACACGGATCAACATCAGGTTTGCCACGTTGGCGATGGCGATTAACAACAGGGCCAGCACAGATGCCAGCAAGATATTCATCACGAAATCCGTGCCACCCAATGAAGCGAGGTCGGTGATGGACATAGCGTGGAAGCGATAGGTGGTGAAGATACTGGGGAACACCGACTTGGCCTGGACTGACAGTGTCCGCAGCCGTTCGTTGACCATCTCGATACTTTCGCCCGCTCTTAGTCGGCCCAGAATATTGATGGAGATGGTGGTGGCGTTATCCACCTCGTTGTACCTTGCGTGCATCGGCACCATGATGTCAGCCTGGGCAAAATACTGATGGTCGCGTTGCAACACACCGACGACCTCATGGGGATTACCATCGACATTGATCACCCTGCCTACAATATTGGGCTCACCGCCAAAGTTCTCCTGCCAGGCGCCGTAACTTAACAGTGCTACATCGCTGTTTTCATCATCAGCTCCCAGTATCCGTCCCATCTCAGCCTGCATACCCAGCATAGATGGCACCCCGGGACTGGCCACCGTACCCAAAAGCTGAAAAGGATTTTCTACGTCGGTGATGGCGAATGAGGTAAAGGCTGCCAGGTAGGCTTCATCAAATACTGTCTGGTTGTCGCGAAAGTATTCCCAGTTCGGCTGGCGCATGGACAGGCGCGGATCATTGCCCGGGTCATACTCGTATACCACCGTACCTATCTGCACCACGCGGTCGGGTTCATGAAAGGGGAAAGGATTCAGCATGACTGCGTGAAACACCGAATAGATGGTGGTGACCGCGCCGATGGCCAGCGTCAGACACAGCACCGCCACACTGGTGAACACCGGTGCGCGCAACAACGAACGCAGTGCGTGCCGAACTTCCTTGAGCAAGATGTCCATCGCCAACTCCGGTAATCAGGCAGAAATCTGGTTGATATTGCTGAGGGTTTCGCCGCCTTTGGCCTCGTCCACAACCTGTCCATCCAGTAGCTGAATAGTGCGTTGGGACAGGTCTGAGTAGCGATTGTCGTGGGTCACCATGCAGATGGTCGCGCCATCCATATGCAATTCGCTGAGAATCTCCATCACCTGACCGCCATTTTGTGAATCGAGATTACCGGTGGGCTCGTCCGCCAGCAGAATGGCGGGATCGCCTACCAACGCCCGCGCGACCGCCACCCGCTGCTGTTGCCCGCCCGAGAGCTGGGCCGGGTAGTGATGCACCCGGTGGGCCATACCGACCTTCTCCAGGCAGCTCATCACGCGATCTTTGCGCTCGGCTTTTTTCATGTCGCGGTAGTTGAGAGGCAGTTCGACGTTTTCGAACACAGTGAGATCACTGATCAGATTAAAGGCCTGAAAAATAAAGCCAATCTCGGCATTGCGAATATCCGCGCGCTCGTCAAAACTCAGCTTGGATACATTGTGGCTGTTCAGCGTGTACTCACCTTCGCTGGGAGTATCCAGCAAACCGAGAATACCCAGCAAGGTGGTTTTGCCACAGCCCGAGGGACCGGCAAAGGTGACGTACTCCCCGCGCTCTATCGAGAAGTACACGTCACTTAAGGCATGGGTTTCCAGATCGTCGGTCAGGTAAACCTTCTTCAGGTTGTTCACCGTAATAAGTGAGGACGTTGTCATGCCTGCTCCCGTTTTACTTGTTGGAATGGGTTGATTACTGCAGCCGTATATTGGCGAATTCTGTGTAGTTGCTGGTATCGCTGAGAATGACCTCGTCGCCGATCGCCAGACCGTCGACCACTTCAATCTGATTGACCGAGCCCCGACCCAGCCTGACAGAGCGACGCTCGGCGGTGTCAGAACCCGGACTCAGGACAAACAGACTGCTGCTGGAATCGGCTTGAACACCACTGGGGCGCTCGATGTAGACGACGTCGGATAGCCGCTCAATCTCAATGACAGCGTCTACACTCTGTGCCAGTCGAGCAGAAGCAGGTAGCGTGGCGCTGAAGCCGACGTCCACGGTGACGGTGCCATTTTCAACAGCCGGATCAATGCGAATGACGCGGCCCTCCACCACACCGTGTCGGGTATCGACCGACACGATCTGTTGGACAGCAACTTCTCTTGCCATGATTTCGGAAATTCTCAGTTCCGCTTTCAGGTCTCGCGGATTGGCTACCCGGGCCAACACCGCACCCACGGCGAGTCGCTGACCTTGCTCTACCGCCACTTCCTGCAGCACACCCTCAATACCGGCGCGAATATGCATTGAAGCTTCCAGCTCTCGCTGCAGCGCCAGCCGTTCGTTGAGCAACTCCAGCCTGGTCGAGCTCGCGGAGATCTGCGCATCGTGCAAACGGGGCAAGGCATCAAGACGGGCATTTTCTACGTTCTTGCGCATCTGCAGTTGATCGGCGAGCAGGCGTGACTCCTCGAGGTCCAGCAGTGATACGGCGCTGGAGCCTTCGAGTGACGCCTCCGCTTCGTAACGGAAGCGGGCATGTTTAAGATCTGCGTCTATCTGCACTATGCTGGCCTTCAGTGACAACTGCTCATCTTCCAGGCGCGCCAGCAGTGCCTGGTGTTCAGCTTCTGCGGCCTTAAGGTCCAGCAGTGCTTCGCGAACCTGTTGTTCGATTTGAGGGTTAGCCAGGGTAAGCAGCACCGTAGAGGGGGTAACGGCCTCACCGGCTTCGACATAGACGCGGTCTACACGTCCGGGAGTGCGGGCAGTCAGCCAGCGGATATCACGGGCCACCAGATTGCCGGGGCCGCGCACCTTTCTCAGCATATCGCCCTGCTGTACCAGGCCGGTAACCACCGCGCGCTTATCCAGTTCGGGCAGGTTAGGGCCGCGCAGCGTGATGGCGAAGGCCGCGCAGGCAATAACCAAAAGACCCAGCAGCGGTAAGCGCAGGCGCTGTATTGTCTTTTTGCGCTGGTTGCCCTCGCGTTTGATGTCCATGGCGATTTCTCCGAAAACTCATCTTGCTAGATACAAGTTTCGGGCCAAAATCATAAACCCATAAAAAATATAGAAATTATTGTTTTGGTTTAATCCGAGGAGCCTTTCATGTGTCCATCAGTGGACACCGTGTCCGCCGATGGACAATGACAGAGCCTAACGCGATAAAACTCAGTGTGTAGTGGCTGCAGGGAGGTTAAGTCTCACCAGGCAGCCCGTGTGATTCTCGGCGTTGCTGATCTGAATGTAGCCCTGGTGGTTTTCGAGAATTTGACGACACAGTGGCAAACCAATACCCGAGCCATTGGGCTTGGTGGTAAAGAAGGGTACAAACAGGTTGCTGGGATTGGCGATACCAAGGCCCCAATCTTCGATCTCAACCTCGACACCGGCGGCGCTGTTACGCCAGCGAGCAACGATCTGTCCCGAGTTATCCGCCGTTGCTTCCAGTGCATTTTGTAACAAATTTACCAGTACCTGCTCCATCTGGTAGGGGTCGGCATTACACACAGTGTTGGCATCGGCTTCCAGTTGCACCCGGTCTGCGCCAAGCAGGGTAACCACATGTTCAAACAAGCGGCGCAGTGGTACGGGTCCAGGCTGCGGCGAAGGCAGGCGCGTGAGTTCGGCATAGCCCTGCACAAACTGGTGCAGGCCGCCGGCCCGATTAGAAATAATGTCCAGTCCACCACTCACATCCTGCTGCCAGTCTTCGGGCAGGGGATCGTTATCGACAACTGTGTGCAGGGTTTCCGCCAATGATTTAATCGGTACAAGGGAGTTGTTTATTTCATGGCCAAGTACCTGCAGGAGTTGCTGCCAGGAGGAGCGTTCCTGCTCAGCCAATAGCTTACCCAGATCTGATACCAGCAGCAGCCGGTGAGGACGCCCATCTTTGTGGAAAGTCACCGAACGCGCACTGAAGCGATCAATCCGGGTGGGAAATCTGAGTTCTACCAGCCGATGGGATTCGCCGGAGGAGCGCAGTAATTCGTCCAGTCCCAGCTCGGTGGCGGACTCCAATAACAAGTCTTCTTCAGCGCGAGCATACAATTGGCAGGCGGCGGGATTAGCCAGTTTCAGACGATTCAAGCGATCAAAAATAAACACCGCAATGTTTACCTCAGCCACCATACGGCTTAACAACAGGTGTGCCTCTTGTTCACCCAGGCGCATTTTCTTGAGGGTGTTACTGAGCTCGTTCAAGCCCTGAATCACCTCCCCGGGGGTGCCACCGTAGGCGATGTCGATACCCCGCACCGAGTAGTCCCCTTCATTGAGTGAACGCACCAGATTGTTAATGGTGAGAAAGGGCCGAACTGATTTGAGCCACAAGTACCGACAGGGTAAATAGATCAGTGCTGTACTCAACACCCCCAGCGCCACAATGGCCGCAGCCGGTTGAGGGGTTTCCAGCACCAGTATCCAGACAAAAATCCAGGGAGGCAGAGCGGCCAGGCTGCAGGCCAGTACCATCCGCACTTCATAGCGGGCGATAAATTCACGCAGCCGCTCCGGTACGCTCTCTCTCACCCCGTCAATCTCCATTCCGGGCGATGTGGTACTCGTCCATTCGCCGGTACAGCGCGCCGCGGCTGATGCCCAGACTGTCAGCGGATTGGCTGACGTTGTGATCAAAGTGCGCCAGGGTGCGCACGATCAAGGCCTTCTCGGCTTCCTCGATACTCATAATTCCCTGTTGATGAGTGGCGTCGGTGGCGGATGGCTCCAGTGCCAGGCTAGACGCGGTGATCTGAGGTGTGTGGTTAACCAGGCAGGCGCGCTCTACCACGTTCATCAATTCACGTACATTGCCTGGCCAGGCGTAGGCTTCCAAGGCGGCGATAGCGCTATCGTCAAAGCCCAATACCTCGCGCCGGCATTTCTCTTTGTTGCGTGACAGGAACAGCTCAGCCAGGGGCAGGATATCTTCGTGCCGCTGACGTAGCGGTGGCAACTCCAGCTGTACCGTGTTCAATCGAAAATACAGGTCGCGGCGGAAGTCACCAGACTCCATCAGGTCATCCAGATTGGCATTGGTAGCGGAAATAACACGCGCATCACTGTGTTGCGTGTGTGAACTGCCCACCAACTGAAACTCACCGGATTCAAGTACGTGCAGTAATCGGTTTTGTTGTTGCAGGGGGATGTTGGCAATCTCGTCCAGAAACAACGTGCCCTGGTCGGCCAAGCCAAAACGGCCCACGCGGTTTTCCCGCGCATCGGTAAAAGCGCCTTTCACGTGGCCAAAAAGCTCGCTTTCAAACAGAGCTTCCGGCAGAGCACCTATGTTCACATGAACAAAGCGCTGCTCGTTGCGATGGGAAAGTTCGTGTATCAGCCGCGCCAATTCCGATTTGCCTGTGCCGTTTTCACCCGTGATCAGCACATTGGCATCGGCCCCGGCGATATCGTCCACCAGTTCCATCAGCTCCCTCATTAGACTGGATTGTGCGACGAAACCGGGTGCAGCATCCGACCCACGCAGGATGCGGTTCTCGGCGGCCAGACTGTCGGCGCTGCGTTGCTGCTCGTCCAGTGCAACCAGATGACTGACCATATTCAGGAGCCGCTGGTTGTCCCAGGGCTTCTCGATAAAATCGGCAGCACCGACTTGCATAGCCCGCACCACCAGGTCGGTATTGCTCCATGCCGTGATGACAATGACCGGCAAACCAGGCTGCTGCGTCTTTACCTGCTCGAGTAACTGCAAGCCCTCGGTACCAGAAGTGGTATCCCGGCTGTAATTCATATCCATGATCAAAGCGGAACAGCGCTGTCGCTCCAGCACCGTGAGAACTTCCGCGGGAGAGCCGGCTGTTGCCACCTGATAACCGGCTGTCTTGAGCGTCAGCCTCAGGGTTTCGCGAACATCGGCCTGGTCATCGGCGACCAGAATGGTGGTTCCCTTACTGCTCATCGGATGTGTCACTCTGATCGGTGTAGCGGGATAGATTTTGCTATCGCCAGCTCTTTGTGCGGTACAGACACGTTAACTCTTCCAGGCCGATGATATCCAGCCCCGGAAGATCAAGCTACCGCCCTCTTCCAGTTTTCGAGTTACTGCACCGAATCAGTAAGGAAGACTACCCAAGAACCCGGGCTTATTCGCTAATACCGTCGCTACTCATGGTTGCGACGCCACGCTCTGATTGTCAGCATAGGCCTGGGACTCCGCCAGGCGCTTTTGCGCCGAGGCGATGTTTTTGTCGACCGCTAACCGCTTCGATCGGGGAGTGGAATTCAACATCACCATCGAGGCTCGATCAAAATCACTCAGCGCTTCTTCATAGCGTCCCAGCAGGAAACGCATCACGCCACGGTTGTTGAGGTTGCTCCAGTTGATTCCGCCCAATTCTACTGCTTGATCGCAGTGCGCCTCCGCCAGCACAAAATCCTGTTTCTGATACTGGGCCCTGCACAATAGTGCATGCCCCTGACCCCTGTAACTGCGGCGCTGCAGGCTGTCGACTTTCGAACCCAGTAGCTCAATCGCGCTGTCTGCCTCGCCGCGCGAAAGCATCAGTTCGGCTTTCTTGAACATACTTGGCTGCTGGGTGTAGAGCGGTGCCGCGGCCTTTGCCCCGCTCATCCAGAAGGCGAAAGGTATCGCCGCCACAACGTAGATAGCCGTAATTTTCTTCAATGTAAGCATGGTCAATCTCCTTTGGTTACTTGGGTGTTGCTTTACGGTATCCAATATAGGTGTCACATTAATGCATGACAATCGCATCAATTAATAGGTATCATGCGTTTATGCATATTAAAGATTCAATGCAGGACTGGGCGGATATCCGCCTCTTTCTGGCCGTACTTGACCACGGTAGCCTGGTAGCGGCGTCGGAGTACCTGGGCCTGACACAACCGACCGTAGGCCGAAGATTGACCGCGATGGAAACGCGCATCGGCTCCCCCCTGTTCGTTCGCGCTGGCCGGCGTATGCAGCTTTCTGACGCCGGCGCTGCCATTCTGGACAGTGCCCGACGCATGGAAAGCGAAATGATGGCCATCGAGCGTGCGGTGGAGGATCAGTCCAGGGGCCTGTACGGACGCGTCACCATTTCAGCAACTGAAGGTACGGGTACCGACTGGCTGACACCCGTTTTATTCGATTTTCACCAGCTGTACCCCGACATTAAGGTAAGCGTCCTCATCGAGAGCCGAGCCGTAGACCTGGTACACCGTGAAGCAGATATCGCGCTGCGACTGGGGCGCCCTACCCAGCCGGATCTGATTGCAAGACGCCTGACCAAGGTTGGGTTCGGTCTCTATGCCGCGCAAAAATACCTTGATCGCGCAGGTCCCGTTACCAGCATAGAGGGTTTAGACGAACACGAGTTTGTGGTGTTGGAGAGACCGGCAAATGGCAGCAAGCCTCCGGCAATCGTTGCAGGCATGGACAAAATCGCTCGCAACCCCGTGTATTTCACTAACAGCCCAGCGGCCCAACTCGGTGCAGTCAAGTCAGGTTTCGGAATCGGCGTGCTTTCTCACCGTTGGGCGTCGATGCAGCGCAACCTGGAACGCGTACTACCAGATTACGAGCCCATGGAACTGGAGCTATGGTTGGTATCGCACGAAGAGCTACGTCACAGTGCTCGCATCAGGGCTGTATCAGATTTTATTGCACAGCATGTTATCGATGACGCCGCACTGTTTGAAGGCATTTGAATTGAGGTATCCCCTTCAACCAAAGGCGTATCAAGGTGTTTGACATCGCTACTGCAAAGCAAAACTTGGAATGGGAAATGTCGGCGTTATCAGTCGTGTCTCGCCCTCCAGGGTGCTCTTGGCCCCGCTTTCCCAAAAGTAACGCACGTTGGCAAAGCCATAAAGTTTGGACTTACTCGCCAGTGGCAGCGTGATCTCGGGGCGGACACCATAAACCTCATGCTTTGTTCTTTGGAAGCTCGGGTCGGAATCGACGGTCCGACGCTTCGGTCGGCGTGCACATTCCTGCGCGATTGCTGTAACTTAAAAATTGGAGGCTCGGGTCGGAATCGATGGCCCGACACCTCGGCCGGCGTGCACATTCCTGCGCGATTGCTGTAACTTAAAAATTGGGGGCTAGGGTCGGAATCGACGGTCCGACGCCTCGGCCGGCGTGCACATTCCTGCGCGATTGCTGTAACTTGAAAATTGGAGGCTCGGGTCGGAATCGAACCGGCGTACACGGAGTTGCAGTCCGCTGCATAACCACTCTGCCACCGAGCCTTGGTGAGGTATCGCCAGTAAGCAATTGATAAACCGATGAAAACTGGCGCCAGTTTCGCTAACTGCGCGATCTGGAGGCGTGCATTGTATAGGGTTGGGGCTGAGTTTCAAGCGCTTTGCGCTATTCGCTCTGGGTCCTATTTTGGAGTGTGCCCTACCTAAGAGATTGCAGCAGCAACTCACGGAGTTTTGGATCATCCGGGGCCGAGGTGTTGGTAACGCCGACTATCTGACCTCTGCGATCTATAAATACAGTCGTTGGTGTACCCCTCACTCCATAAAGACTGGCTACCTCTTCCCCAGCCACTAATGTGCTGAAACTGTGGCCTCTTTCGTTCAGCACCGCCTGGGGTTGCACACCCTCGTCCTCACGAAAGCTGATACCTAGCAGCACTAATCCCTGCGCCTGGTACTCGTCTGCCAGGGCCTGCAGCCCCGGTTGCAGCTTCTTACAGTAGGGGCACCAGGTCGCCCAGAAATGCAGAATCAGCGGCTGACCTTTGAAATCCTGCAGTTGTACCTGCTTGCCGCGGGCATCAGCGAGTGCGAAATCTGGCGCGGGGCTGGCGTTCACCGACAGCGGTGTCAGCATTACTGCAGCGATGAGAGTGAGTAAGCGAAAGTATCTGCCTGGCATGGATGTGTCCTGAAAGTTGGCGACCCGAATTAGCTCTGTATTGGACTCGCCAGACGCGGAAAGTTCATCTGAAATATCAAATAAATAACAACAGATAGTATTCTTAATTTATTGTTTTTATTAGTTATTTATTTTTATCACATCCCAGGCCGCACGCAGATAGATCACCATCGACCACAGCGTCAGTACCGCCGCGGTGTAGAGCATGACGTAACACAGGGCCAGCATCCAACTCTCATCTCTGCCCGGGTCGATAGCCAACAATCCAATGATCGCCAGCATCTGAAATGTGGTTTTCACCTTGCCGATGTAATTCACCGCCAGCGAGGTTCGCTGCCCCAACTCCGCCATCCACTCGCGCAGGGCGGAGATAACAATTTCCCGGCCGATAATGACGCATGCGGCCAGGGTAAACAGTATGGTGTCGTGCCGCTCCACCAACAGCACCAGCGCAACCGAGACCATAAGTTTGTCTGCCACCGGATCAAGAAAAGCGCCGAAAGCCGTCATCTGGCCTAACTTGCGGGCGAGGTAGCCGTCCACCCAATCGGTTATGGCAGCGACCGAGAATATCGCCGCGGCGACCAGTAGGTGGTTCTTGAAAGGCAGGTAAAACACCACCACCAACACGGGAATCAGCAGGATTCGCATGATGGTTAAGGCATTGGGTATGTTGATTGTCACCCCGTGGTTCGTCCCTGTACGCTAATCAGCTGCGTTATGCAGGTGATCATATATTTGTTGGGCCATGGTAGCACTAATGCCGCTGATCTTTTTCAGTTCGTCCACATTCGCGTTCTCCACACCCCGGGCGCTGCCAAAATGCCGCAACAACTCCCGGCGGCGCTTGGCTCCCACGCCGGGTATCGCGTCCAAGGTTGAACTCTGCCTTGCTTTGTCGCGCCGCGCCCGGTGCCCTGTAATCGCAAAACGGTGCGCCTCGTCACGGATGTGTTGAATCAGGTGCAGGGCGGCATTGTCACCCGGCAGCTGTTGCTCCTGCCCGGTGCGGCCATTGATAAGGGTCTCAAAGCCCGCCTTGCGGGTGGTGCCCTTGGCAACCCCAATTACATGAATGTTATCGATATTCAGGTCGCTGAGCACACCCATGGCCTGAGACACCTGTCCTTTGCCACCATCGATAAACAGGATATCGGGCACACTCCCCTCGCCTGCTTTGAGGCGTTTGTAGCGCCTCTCAAGGGCCTGCTGCATGGCCGCGTAATCATCGCCTCCAGTGATATCCTCGATATTGAATTTGCGGTAGTCACGCTTTAGGGGACCGTTCTCATCGAACACCACGCAACTGGCCACGGTGGCCTCACCCGAGGAATGACTGATATCAAAGCATTCCATGCGCCGTGGCGGAAGCGGCAATTCCAATAGCTCTTGCAATGCCTGCAGGCGCTCTGTGGCAGTCTGCCTGCCCGACAAGTGCGCCTCGAGGTTGGTTTGCGCCGTTTGTTCCGCCAGCTTCAGCCAGCGCGCGCGGGCGTCGCGCACACGCTGCCGCAGTTTGATCTTCTTGCCCGCAGCAACGGTGAATGCCTCGGCAAGTGTGTCAGCGCCTTCAGGTAACGCATTAACGATAATCTCGCCCGGTATCGGGCGTACGCCGGCGAGGTAGTACTGCGGCAAGAAGGCTGCCAGTACCTGGGCAGGAGCTTCATCAAGTTTTAGCGGCGGATAGTAGGTTTTACTGCCCAATACCCTCGCACCCCGTACAAATAGCACTTGCACACAGGCCCTGCCGCCAGCCACCGCTGCCGCCATGATATCCAATTCTCCACTGCTGCCTTCGATACCCTGGCTGGCCTGTACATGTTGCAGTTGACTCAACTGATCCCTGAAGCCTGCGGCCTTTTCGTACGCAAGCTCCGCAGCAGCGCGCTCCATGTCGTCGGCCAGCTGCACAATCAACTGCTGTGACTTACCCTTGAGAAACAGCATGGTATTGTCCACCTGCTGGCGATAGTCAGCCTCGCTGACCAGATCTACACAGGGCGCCGTGCAACGTTCAATCTGGTGTTGCAGGCAAGGCCTTGAGCGATTGCGAAAATAGCTGTCTTCACACTGCCTGACTTTGAATACCTTCTGCAAAAAATGCAGTGATTCTCGCACGGCACCTGCGCTGGGATACGGGCCGAAGTACTTGCCCTTGCGGCGTTTGGCACCGCGGTGCAGATCAATGCGGGGATACTTTTCCTCGGTAGAGATAAAGATATAGGGAAATGACTTATCGTCCTTAAGGAGAATGTTGTAGGGCGGCTTGTCGGACTTGATGAGGTTGTGCTCCAGCAACAGAGCGTCGACCTCGGTGCTGGTCACGGTGACCTGGATATCGTGTATCTTGGCCACCAGGGCCATGGTTTTTTCAGTCAGTCCGCTGGCGCGGAAATAACTGCCCACCCGGTTACGCAGGTTTTTTGCTTTACCCACATAGAGCAACTTTCCCTGGGCGTCGTACATCTGGTAGACGCCGGGTCGCGCAGTTAAGGTTTTCAGGTAAGCTTTGTGATCGAAGGATGTCACGCGTTTGCACCGTATACCCGGGGCTCAATCTCCAATGCAATGTTGAATTGCTGATCCACCGATGCCTGGATGTCTGCGGCCAAGGTCAATACTACCTGGCCGCTCTGCGCGCTGCGGTTTACGAGTACCAGGGCATGGGTGGGATGCACCGCCACCCCATCTCGCTCTGTACCTTTCCAGTTACAGTGATCTATCAGCCAGGCGGCCGGCAGCTTAACCGCGTTCTCGCCCGCCGGGTACCGCGGTAGGCCCGGGAATTGCTCGGCGAGTTGTGCTCCCCGCTCAGCCGACACAACCGGGTTCTTGAAAAAGCTGCCGACATTGGGTTCAACCGCAGGGTCCGGCAGTTTACTGCGCCGGATAGCGACCACCGCGTCATACACCTGCTGCGCACTAATCTCACCCTTCGCGTCGCCGAGGTAACTGGATAGCGCCGGGTAGCTCAAGTTCAAAGCAGGGGTTTTGGAAAGGCGCAAATCAACGGCGGTGATCAACACCTGATCTCGCAGCTGATGTTTAAAAACACTGTCCCTATAGGCAAATGCGCATTCATCGGCGCTCAGCGTCAGGGGTTCAGCGTTGTCGGCCCGCAAGCCATGAACAGCCGCTACAAATGTTTTTAGCTCTACCCCGTACGCGCCGATATTCTGGATCGGGGCGGCACCCACAGTACCGGGAATCAATGCCAGGTTCTCCAGGCCGTAATAACCCTGGGACAGGCTCCACTGCACCAGCTCATGCCAGTCGTTGCCTGCGTTGACGCGCAAGGTAACACTGCTTGCATCTTCATCGAGAATTGCAATGCCCTGCCCCTGCTGTAACACCACCAGGTAATTGATGTCGTTGACCAACACGATGTTGCTGCCCTGCCCCAGTGCCATCACCGGCAGCGAGTTATCCCGCGCCCACAGAATCGCCTCTCTCAGCTCCGCTTCGTTACTCACGGCAGCAAAAGCACTGGCGTGCGCTTCCAGGGCTAACGTGTTATGCGCCCTGAGCGATTGGTCGCGCTCAATCTCCATCGACAAGCGACCGCAACAGCCCCTGGCTGGCGTCTTCTATCAGGTCAAGCACCGTCCCGAAGCCATCATCACCGCCATAATAGGGATCCGGCACTTCATCAAGCTCATCAGAACTACCAAAGTCGAGCATCAATGCCAGGCGCGCAGTGGAATTGGCAGGCTGCTGTCGCTGCAGATCCTCAAGATTGTCACGGTCCATGGCGATGATGTGGTCGAAGTCGAAAAAGTCACTGTCTCTCACTTGCCGCGCGCGCAGGTGGTCCAGCGCGTAACCCCTGGCGGCCGCCTCGGCGGTGGCGCGCCTGTCCGGGGCCTTGCCCACGTGCCAGCTACCCGTGCCGCAAGAATCCACGGTTATCTCATGTTCATGGCCATGCTGTTTTACCAGCGATTCGAAGACCCCATGGGCAGTGGGGGAACGGCAGATATTGCCAAGGCAAACGAATAGTACCCGTGTCGGCCCCCCGTCACTGCCCATCAGCGGCAGCCTCCACAGCCGCGCGCACGGCAATCAGGTCATGCTCGGTATCGACACCGGCTGGCACGGGTGCGCAGGCGGGCGCCACGTGAATACGTACCCCATGAAAGAGTGCGCGCAATTGCTCCAACTGCTCCTGTGCCTCGATGGCGGTTACCGGCCATGTCACATAGTCGTGTAAAAAACCGGTGCGGTAAGCGTAGATGCCGATGTGCCGTTGCCATTGACTGGGATCAAGGGCGGCCATCGCATCTGAGTCAGAATTGGCAAAGGCATCGCGCGGCCACGGAATGGTGGCGCGACTGAAATACAATGCCAGGCCTGTTTTATCCGCAACCACTTTTACTGCATTGGGATTGCGCAACTCCTCCACATTAGCTATCGGTTCGCTCAGGGTCGCGATGCCGGCCCTGGGCTCCGATGCAAGATTCTCCGCCACCTGGTCTATCGCAGCCGGCGGAATCAACGGCTCGTCACCCTGAACATTGACCACGATATGCTCATCCGGGTAGCCCATTTCGGTGGCAACCTGCTGCAGGCGATCGGTGCCCGACGGGTGGTCAGCTGACGTCATGCAGGCAGTCGCACCAAACGCCTGGGCGGCCTCGAAAATGCGCTCGTCGTCGGTGGCGATAACTACCTGTTCGGCACTGCTTTTACGGGCCTGCTCCCAAACACGTTGCACCATGGGTTTACCGGCAATATCCAGCAGCGGTTTACCCGGCAGGCGGCTGGAACCATAACGGGCCGGGATAATGACAGAATAAGACATGCGCAGCGTGTGTCAGTGTTTCACCAGGCGGGCAACCGCGTCGGTGACGGACGCGGGTATCTCGGCGGTAATTTTCAGGTACCACAGGTTGTCGGTCGCGAACCCCTGGCATTTGACCGCATCCTTCTGCGTCATGATGACCGGCTTACGAGTCATCCGGCTAAAGTCTGCGGCGGTATAGCGGTGATGATCTGCGAAGCAGTGCTCGGTGAACTCAAAGTCTGCCCCGCGCAGGATGGAAAAAAACTGGGATGGCTGACCGATGCCCGCCACCGCGTGCACGCTGTTCAAATCCTCGCTGGCTGTAAATGGACGCTCCTCGCCGGTACCCATGTTTACCAGTGCGTCGCAGCGGTACTGCACGCCGTTAACGGGATCACAGCTGCCGCGATACAGCACGTAATCCATATCAGCCAGGCGGCGATGGGACTCGCGCAATGGCCCTGCAGGCAGACAAAAGCCGTTGCCCAGGCCGCGCTTGGAGTCCACCACGGCAATCTCCATCTGGCGATCCATCGGATAGTGCTGCAGGCCATCGTCAGACAACACGATATCGACTTCGAAGCGAGACTCCAGTTCGCGCACCGCCGCCGGACGGTCCGGTGCCACCACCACGGGGCAGCCAGTGCGCTGGTAAATCAGCAATGCCTCGTCACCACAGTCATCGGCAGTGCTGTCGGCATGCAAAACGTGGGGAAAAGATTCCGCTGTCGCGCCATAGCCGCGGCTGACAACCCCCGGGCGCAAACCCAGGCCCTGCAGGTTTTCTACAAGGCCAATTACAACCGGGGTCTTGCCGGTACCGCCAACAGTGATATTGCCCACCACTACCAGCGGCACGCTGGCGCGCTCTGGTTTCAACACACCCGAACGGTAAAGCACTCGCCGCGCAGCGCTGACAAAACGAAAGGTAAACTCTACCGGCCGCAACAGCCATAGCCACCAGGCGCGCCCATACCAGGCGGTTACCATGGTGTCCTGCACAGCCATCAGTCGCTAAACTCCTGGTGGAACAGCTGGGCGTAAAGACCGCCCTCTGCCAGCAGCTGTTCGTGACTGCCGGTGGCCATGATCCTCCCCTGGTCCATAACGACAATCAGGTCAGCCCGCTCTACAGTGGACAGGCGGTGCGCTATCACCAGGGTAGTTCTGTCGGCCATGATATCTTCCAGGGCACGCTGAATTCGATGCTCTGACTCATTATCCAACGCCGAGGTGGCCTCGTCGAGTATCAGTATTGGTGCATCCTTCAGGATCGCCCGGGCAATGGCGATACGCTGGCGCTGTCCACCACTGAGACCGCCGCCGTCATCACCCAGTACCGTGTTATACCCGTCCGGTAATGCAGCGATAAACTCACTGGCAAAGGCGGATTCAGCCGCCGCACGTACTTTTTCCGAGCTGGAATCCGCCAGCGAGCCGTAAGCGATATTATTGTGCACGGTATCTTGGAACAGCGTCACGCTCTGGGAGACCATGGCCATCTGGCTGCGCAGGTTATTGAGCTGGTAGTCTTCGATGGAGACCCCATCCAATAAAATATCACCCTCGCCCAATGGGTAAAACCGCGATAACAGCTGCACCAGCGTGGTTTTGCCACTGCCGGAGCGACCCACCAAAGCCACGGTCTGTCCGGGTTCTACTTCCAACGAAAAGTCACTGAGCACATCACTCTCACCACCGGGATAGCAGAAACTCAATTGTCGGATGCTCAGGCGACCTTCCGCGCGGGAAACGGTGTGTGTGCCCCTGTCGATTTCTGCTTCCTGGTCCAACTGCCTGAAGATATCCTCCGAGGCCGCCAGGCCGCGCTGAATAATGGCCTGGATGCCGGTCAGCGCGCGAATGGGCTTGCTCAATTGTCCGGCTGCAGTCAGGAAGGCCACCAGGGCACCGGCGCTCAAGCCGGTGAGAATATTCGGATCAAGCGCGAACCAGATCAGCGCGGACAGCGATGCGGCGACCAGCGTTTGGATAACCGGTGTACTGATGGCATCAGCAAATTCCAGTTTCAGGCTCTGCACCCGGTTGTATTCACTGGCTGTACGAAAGCGGTCGCTTTGCTGTTCCTGACCGCCGAACACTCGTACCTCTTTATAGGCGCCGATGGTCTCGTTAGACACCTGGGTGACATCACCCATGGACGCCTGAATCTTGCGGCTGTAGCGCCGAAAATGTTTTCCTACCACCGTTACGACGATAGCCAACAGCGGCGCCACCGCGAAGAAAACCAGTGACAGGCGCCAGTTCAGGTAAAGCATGTAACTGAGCAAGGCGATTACCGTGAAGCCTTCGCGCACCAGGATTTTCAATGCCTTGGTCACTGCGCCGCTGACCTGCTCCACGTTGTAGGTAATCTTGGAGATCAGCACGCCCTGGCTGTGGCTGTCGTAGTAACTGCTGGGCGCGACCAACATCTTGTCAAACAGTTCGCAGCGCAATTCGTGAATCAGGCCGCGGGCCACATAGTTCATAAAGTAGGTGCCGACGAAGAATCCCATCGCACGCACACAGGCCAAACTGATAGCAGCGGCAGGCACGGCGATGCGCGCAAATTCCAGTCGCGTCATATCGCTGGAATCAAACATCGAGTGAGCAAAACCGCCCACGATTCCGCTACTGGCCGCGTCCGATTCATTCAGGGAATCAAGCAGGAACTGCATCATATCAGCGAGCAACACATTGCCCAGCGAATAGACAATGTAGCCCAGCATCGAGAAGGCAAAGATATACCAGTACGGCACGATGTAGCTCAACAACCTGCCATACAGGCGCCAATCGCTCACCTGGCCGGAGCGCCGCGGAAGATTTGCGGGCAGTTCGCGCTTAGCCATCACCGCGCTCGGAAGGTTCCCGGGTGGTGATGCTCAAGTGCACAAAGCCCATTTGACCGGCCGCGTCCATAGCACGCACTACCGACTGGTGAGATGACTGGGCGTCGGCGGTAATAATCATCGGCATGGTGGTATCGCCCGCGGACACTTTATAAATCGCAGCCTGTAGTGTGCGCATCCGGTCATCCACCAG
Source organism: Halieaceae bacterium (assembly GCA_963669435.1). Lineage (GTDB taxonomy): Bacteria > Pseudomonadota > Gammaproteobacteria > Pseudomonadales > Halieaceae > CALJFL01. Next base: position 3,952,892 of record OY770025.1, on the reverse strand, counting down.
GCCTTGTCCATTAACGCGATAGCTGCCAGCTTCGTCAATGAGAATTTCTATTTGTCGCTCCGTGGCCTCTTTCAGGCTTCCGGTGGCTTCCGGCAAATCGATGGTCAATTCTGTTTCGCGGGTAAAGGTCGTCGATACCATAAAGAATATCAACAATAAGAAAACGACGTCGATCAGGGGTGTCAGGTTGACCCCGACCTCGTCGGTGCGCTGGCGGCGAAATTTCAACCTTCGGTTTCCATGTTCTCTTCACTGTGCAACGCATCGACCAGCTTGATGGTTTCCTGCTCCAACTCCACCACGATGGCGTCGATACGCCCGGTAAAATAGCGGTGCATGATCAGCGCTGGTATGGCCACACTAAGACCCGCCGCGGTGGTAATCAGGGCCTGGGAGATACCGCCAGCCAAAGCGCTGGCGTTGCCTGTACCCTGGGCCATGATCTCAGCGAACACCTTGATCATGCCAACCACGGTGCCCAGCAGACCCAGCAGAGGGGCAACTGCCGCGATCGTACCGAGGGTATTGAGATAGCGTTCCAATTCATGGATAACATGGCTGGCGGCTTCCTGGATGCTTTCCTTCATCACATCGCGGCCGTGGTAGGCGTTACCCAGGCCAGCCGCGAGAATTCTGCCCAGAGGCGATGAGTGCTTGAGCGTACGCAGGCGATTCGCGTCCATCTCACCCGCTTTCAGCTGTTTCCAGACCGAAGCCAGCAGGTGCGGCGGCGCAATTTTGCGGGGATTGAGGGTATACAGGCGCTCGATGCAAATGGCCGCCGCCACCACCGAGCCCAGAAGAATAAACACCATCAACCAGCCACCGGCTGTCACCAACTCGAGCACGTCCCCGCCCCTTTTTGCTTTTATAGACTCGTTTCATTATACGCACCCCGGGCGTCGACGAAAGACGGCAAAAATTACATCCAGTAACGCGGCCGACGCCCCCGCCAGGCCTCACTGAGCACCGCTCGCCCTGCGGGGAAGGTGTACAAAATAGCGCCTTCCTGGGCCACAGATCGGCCAGTCACACCCAGGCTTTCGACGCGCTCGACTACCACCGGGTGCGGGTGACCAAAACGGTTACCATAGGCATGGGTGTAGATCACGGTATCCGGGCTGGCATGCTTGAGCCAGGCGAAGCTGGTGGAGGTTTTACTGCCGTGGTGCGCGGCCACCAGGATTTCGCTGCCCAGCTCCGGGCCCCAGTAGCGGACAATATCGCGTTCGCGCTCCACATCGATGTCGCCGGGCAGAAGAATGCGCGTACCCCGCACCTCGATCATCAACACACAGGAGACGTTGTTAGACAGCAATCCGGTTTCCTCAGCCGGTGCGATGATCTGAAATCGTTCCCCACTGGGCCAACGCCAGGATTTTCCGGCAATGCAGGGCTCGCCCGCCGAAACACCCGGCACGGCTGCTCCATACAGGTAGCGATGTACCGGCAGGGCCGAGATCAAAGTACTCACACCCGCGCTGTGGTCATTATCAGGGTGACTGGCAACGAGGGTATTTATCCCGCCTGCGCCCAGGCGCCCCAGGTAAGGCAGAATGACTGAGGCGGCGATATTGGCCCCGGCCGGGTCGCCGCCACCCGTATCATAAACCAGCACGCGTTCGCCGCTGTTAAACACCACCGAGGTCCCCTGCCCTACGTCCAGTATCGCCAGTTTTGGCACCTCGTCTCTCTGGCCCCGATCCGGCAGCAACAACGGTAACAGGCAGACCAGGGCGAGTAGGCGCAAACGCTTGTCGAGTCGTATTACCAGCAGCAGTGCACCGATAGTTGCAGTGAACAGTACCAGCCAATGGGGATACAAATTGACGGCGAGCCAGTTCGCTTGTGTATCCGCCAGCGCCTGGGCCGGGCCCAACAGATGCTCGATAGCGTGTGCTGCCAGGCGCCACAGAGTCTCGTAACCAGGTAAGCCAGTCAGAAACAACGCAGCGGCAATTAGTGTCACCGGAACTAGCGCCACCGTGACCAGCGGAACCAAAACCAGGTTGGAAGCTGCCGCGACCAGGCTTGCTTTGCCAAACCAATAGGCCGTGAGCGGTACCATGGCGATGCACATGTAGGTGTGGGTAGTGAGCAGTCGGGTCACGAAGCCAGAGTTCGGCCGCCATGTACCGAGCCATAGCAGGTAAGCCACAGCAACAAAACTCAGCCAAAAACCGCTGCCGAGGGCTGCCAGCGGGTTAAGCACCAGTATCAAGGCAGCCGCCAGCAGCAAGTTGTTCCAACCCTCACCCCGGCGGCCAATGGCACTGGCAATGCAGAAGCAGGTCAACATAAACAGGGCCCGCTGACTGGCAATGCCAAAACCCGCGAGGCTGGTGTAAAAGGCACCAAACAGCACAGCGAGGCATTCAGGCAGAATCATCAGCAGTCTTGACTGTAGGCGCAATGACAGCAAACGGCTCACGAACGAGCCAATGGCGAATCCCAGGCCGCCGACCATGCCCACGTGCAGGCCAGAGATCACCACCAGGTGATTGACCCCGTAGGTCTGCAATAACCGCCACAGCGACGTATCCAGGCCGCTTCGGTCCGCGACGGTGATCGCGCGCAGCACGGCCTCTGCGTCGCTATCCAGACGCAACTGCGTGATGCCCTTCGCTATCGTCTCACGTACCTGGTGATGCTGTGTAAAAGGCACCTGTGCCGCGGGCAGCGCTCGATGGGTCAGCGCTCGAACCGTCCCTACCGCATCGATCGCCGATTCAGCAAACCAGGCCTGCATGTTGAAGGAACCGGGGTTGGCCAGTCCCCAGGGCTGACGCAGTTTCGCCTGTATCTCCAGGGTATCGCCCGGCGCCAGCATTTTTTCGCCGTAAAAAGACAGCAGCAGCGTGCGTGGTCCCTGGCACTCACTGTCAGCAAAGGCCGCAACGTCAAATTCAAACCGTTGTCGCGTAAGCTCTGGCCGAAACTCGGTCAGGCGCGGCAGGTTCGCCACCGTACCGCGGATGGTTTGCTCGCGCAGGTCGCAAACCGGATCCATGCGTCGATCCAATAATTCGTAGCCGTGAAGACAAGCCAGGACTACGCCACACGCACCGCCGGCCAGGCAGGTTGCGACGGCGGTGCGATAGGTTGCAGGGGCCGGTGCAGTGGCCAGTCCAGGGACCAGGGTCATGAAGAACGCCAGCGGTAGCCACGCCACGAGGACCCAGGCCGGGGGCAAGGCAGGCAACCAGGCGCAGCAGACTATGGCCAGCACGAGTCCAAATACCCATACGTGCATCGCTAGAGAACCCACTAGATTCGGTGCATAATGGCTCACCCTCAACGCCAACCGGGTGAGCGCCGAGGCTATAACGAGTCAATCACACCTCGTTGTCGGGTTACACGTCCAATTCATCCAAGCAGGGTATGCCGAAGAATACGCTTAAACAGTTCATGCCCAGCCCAGCCAGGCTGCGCGAAATCAAATCCCTGGAGGTACTGGGAAGCTGGATCTATCGGCCCAACCTGTGGCACCTCAATCGTTACTCTGCCTCAATGGCTTTTTTTGTCGGCTTGTTCGTCGCCTTTATGCCGATACCCGGGCAGATGATTCTGGCGGCCGTAATGGCGGTGCGTTTACGCTGTAATCTCCCACTATCGATCGGCCTGGTCTGGATTACCAACCCGGTAACCATTCCGGCAATCTTCTATCTCGCCTACCGGGTAGGCGCAATGATCATCGATATTCCTGTGCAGCAGATTGAATTCGAATTGAGCCTGACATGGGTAACCGAACGCTTATCGACCATTTGGCAGCCATTCCTGCTGGGGTGTTTTATCTGCGGCCTGTTCTTCGGTTCACTGGGTTACTTCGTGGTGAGCATGTTGTGGCGCATGCGCGTCGCCCGATTGTGGGCAGAGCGGAAGAAACGACGCGCGGCGCAAAAAGCACTAAAAAACCACGCCGATTAGGCTTCCTCGTGCAGCACGCTGGCGGGTGCCAGTCGGGCCGCACGTAGCGCCGGATAGATTGACGCGAGCACACACATCAGCAAGGCCACTGTGGCTACCGTCAGAATATCACTGGGCAAGATATCAACCGGCAGAAATGACACGGGGTAGACATCGGTATTTAAAAACTGAATGTCGAGCAAACCCTCAAGCCCAGCAACCAGACCGGGTACCGCAAGGCTTGCCAGCACGCCCAGCACGGTGCCCAGGGCCACACCAACTACGCCAATCATCGCACCCTGTAACACGAATACCAGCGCCACATTGCCCGGGGACGCACCCAGCGTACGCAGTATGGCGATGTCGCTGCGTTTATCGAACACCACCAGCACCAGGGACGAAACCACATTAAACGCAGCTACTGCGATAATGGAAAACAACAGAATGCTTACCAGGTCGCGCGACAACTGAATGGCCGCGTAGAGATTGCCGTGGGTCATCATCCAGTTGCTCGCGTAATAGCCCGAGGGCAACTGGCTCACCAACTCCCAGCCGATATTCGAGACGCCAAACAAGTCCTGGGTCGTAATCTGCAAACCATTTACTCGCCCCGGGATGCCGGCGAGTCTGGCTGCCAGCGGCAGGTGCACAACAGCCGCACTGTGATCAAGCTCTGTGCCCGTATCCAGCACAGCGCTTACTACCACCGTTTCGAACTCCTTGGCAGCAGGCCGCGATTGATCGAGCAAGGCCGGCACTATCAAAGTCAGACGGTCACCGCGCCTCACACCCAGCGACTGCGCAATCCCTTTACCCAGTAACAGGCCGTCACCCTGCGTGTAAAAGACTGCCCGGTCCTTCGGTGACAGCATAGCCAGTAGCGGTGAATCCACCTCCGGGGAAAATTGCAGGCCGACACCACGGGCGGTTTCTATGCTGCTGCCCTGCATCAACAGGGTGTCAAACTGTACGAACGGACGCACTGAAATCACCTGCGGATGTTGCGCCACGTGGTCGGCCAGTTCGGGCCAATCGACAATGGGTTCTTGCGCATGAATGGTGACGTGTGGCACCAGGCTGAGAATGCGCTCGCGCATTTCCTTGTCAAAGCCATTCATCACCGAGAGCACAGTGACCAGTAGCATGACCGCCAGTACCAGTCCCAGCATGGACAGTGAAGAGAGGAAGCTGGACAGGTAGCCGTGCCCAAAAGCGAAAGTATTACGAAGGGCGATACGTAAGGTCTCCGCAAAGCTCATTCAGGACCTCGCATGCAGCGCACCATCACGTAACTCCAGTGTCCGGTGCATGCGGCCAGCGATAGCGGGGTCGTGGGTCACCACCACAAACGCCGCTTGTTCCTTACCGAGCTCATCAATGAGCGCCAGCACCTGTTCCGCCGAGTGCGGATCCAGATTACCTGTAGGTTCATCCATCAACACGCAATCGGGGTTGTTAACCAGTGCCCGGGCGATGGCGACCCGTTGCCGCTCGCCGCCGGATAATTGGCCGGGGCGATGGTGCAAGCGGCCGCCCAGCCCCACCCGTTCCAGCAGTGTCCGGGCCTGCAGCATAGCCTCGGCGCGCGCAACGCCGGCAATCAATAAGGGCATTGCAACGTTTTCTACAGCGTCGAACTCGGGCAGCAAATGATGGAACTGGTAAACAAACCCCAGCCGCTGGTTGCGCCAGTGGCACAGTTCCGCTTCGCCGAGTGAGGCGAGATCCTTGCCCGCCAGGTGCACACTGCCCTGGGTTGGAGAATCCAGGCCGCCGAGCAGGTTGAGCAAAGTTGATTTACCGGAGCCGGAGGCACCCACGATTGCAATCTTCTCGCCGACCGCCAGCACGAGTTCTACCCCGGAAAGTACCGACACCGAGTGTTCACCATCGGCATAGGTGCGCCCAAGGTCCACGCACTGCAATACCGTATCACTCATAGCGCAGCACCTCCGCTGGTGCGATCGCCGCCGCGCGCCATGCGGGATACACTGTGGCCAACAGGCTCAACAGCAGGGACGCCAGCACCACGGCTATTACGTCAAGCCACTGCAGATCAGCGGGCAACTCGCTGATAAAGTAAACAGAAGGATCAAACAATTTGACTCCGAACAGATTTTCAACGCCGGCGGTAATCGCGGCAACGTTCATACCCAGCGCAATACCCAGCACGGCGCCAGCGCCAATACCCACCACGGCCAGCCCCATACCGTGGGCAACAAAAATGGCCATCACTCCCCCGGTCCTGGCGCCCATGGTCCGCAGTACCGCGATATCGCGACGTTTTTCCGCGACTGACATTACCAGGGTGGAGACAATATTGAATGCAGCCACCGCTACCACACTGAGCAACAAAATACTCACCATGGCTTTTTCCATTTTCACCGCGCGGAACAACGAGCCCTGGGTCTGACTCCAATCCTGCACCTGTAACTCCTGCGGCAGGGTTTGCGCCACTGCTGCCATGGTCGCGGGCGCCGTAAAAAGATCGGCAGTTTTTACCTGCAGGCCGCTGACCCTGCCCGGCTGGCCCAGCAATTTTTGACCCGTGCTCAGCGACACATAGGCGTGCGTCGTATCAGGTTGTGCACCCACCTCAAAAAGGCCGGTAACCATCAAACGCTTGCTGCGCGGAAACACGCCAAGTGGTGTCACTGTCAGGCGCGGCACCGTCACCTCCACACGATCGCCCGGTACCACACCAAGCATGCGGGCGAGCGAGGTGCCAAGCACCACAGAAAATGGTTGCTGATCCAGCGACTCCAGAGTGCCCAGCACCATGGCCTCCGGTACCCTCGAAGTACCCCCTTCCAGCTGTGGATCGATGGCGGTTAACACCGCGCCGCGCAACAGGCGGTCACTGCCGAGGATGACTTTGTCAGCAATGAAGGGTGACACAGCCAGCACGTCGGCATGATCGGTCAATTCGTTGGCTAGATGCTCCCAATTATCAATGCCGGGTGATGCCTGCTGCACATAGCCATGGGCAACCAGTGACAATATGCGCTCTCGCAACTCGCCGGAAAAACCATTCATTACCGAGAGCACCGTGATCAAACTGGCCACACCGAGCACCATGCCGAGCATGGATATCAGCGCGATAACCGAGGTAAAGCGATTGCGTTTCCGACTGAAACTGTAACGCAGGCCGATGAAAGGCGCGTAATTGCCGATACTGCCTGGTGATGTACTCAACGGTGGGTCTTGCTTATTTGGACGCCGGGTAATAGAGGCCAGGGTTTTCCTCGCCTTCCTTGCCGTCGCGCGTTTCTTCATCGCAACGCTTGGGATCGCCACCGCAAATCTCGCAGGACTGGTCAATCCCCAGGGCACCGATGCCGCCGCAGGTCCCCTTGATGGGTGCGCGCCCCATAATGACACCGACAGCCATTCCGGTAATCACCAGGCCAATCACCACTGCACTGATAAAAAATAGTTCCATATTAGCTCCACTGGCTGCATTGCCGGTTAATCGGATGCCGCCATCGCTTTACTCAGGTAAGGCTCGAACGCACTGGTATGGGTGGCTACAAAACCATCTACCGTGCTACGAATAAAATACACCGCCAGGTCCTTTTCCTCGGCAAGCAGGTGGGCTTTCTCGCCCCCCAGGACGATCAGCGCCGTGGCCCAGGCGTCGGCATCCATTGTATTGTCCTCTATCACCGTCACGGATACCAGATCATGCCGAACTGGGTATCCGGTGCGCGGATCGATGGTGTGGGAATAGCGTTCACCATCGAGATCAAAGTAATTGCGGTAATCCCCCGAGGTGGCCACCGCGACATCGCTGAGCGCCATGGCCTGTGCTACCTGGCGCCGGGCGGGATCTGGTTGCTCGATGGCTATGCGCCAGGCATCTCCGCGAGGGCTCACGCCAGCCAGGCGCATTTCACCGCCCACCTCGACCATGTAATCGCTCAAACCAATATGGGCCAATGCCTCGGCAACCAGGTCAACGGCATAACCCTTGGCGATGGAAGAAAAGTCCAGGGAAATGTTCTTCAGTCGCCTGGCACGCTCCCCCTCGCGCTCGACCTGCTCCAGCCCAACGTTCTCACGGGCCTGTGCCACGGCTGTGCGCGAAGGGATACCCTTACTGGGCTCTCCCGGCCCAAAACCCCACAGATCCACCAGTGGCCCGACAGTCACATCGTAGGCCCCGCCCGTGGCCTCACCAATAGCCAGAGCGGTATCCAGCACCATCAGAAAGTCCGCTGAGGGCTGCTGCCAGATACCCAGGGAAGAGGCATTAAAGCGATTAATTTCCGAGTCAGGCAGATAGGTAGACATGCTGCGGTTCACACGCTCCAGCTGTGCCTCGACCAGGGTTTTCAGTTCAGGGGCATCGATAATGCCATCAGTGCTGCTCACCGTGACATGCCAACTGGTACCCAGCGCGTAACCGGATAGCTGCACGGGACCCCGGTGCTCACCGGCGCACCCGACCAGCATAAGCAAGCTCGCCAGACAAAAAAGCCACTCTATTGAGTGGCTTTGTAATTTACCCGCCGAAATCATCGAGCATTATGTTCTCGGGCTCTACACCCAGATCCGTGAGCATCTGGATGACTGCCGCGTTCATCATCGGCGGACCACACATATAGTACTCACAGTCTTCCGGCGCCGGGTGATTCTTCAGGTACTCTTCAAACAACACGTTGTGAATAAACCCGGTGAGACCATCCCAGTTATCTTCGGGCTGTGGGTCCGACAGGGCCACATGCCATTGGAAGTTATCATTGTCCGCGGCCAGTTGGTCGTACTCGTCCTGATAAAACATTTCGCGCAAGGAACGCGCGCCATACCAGAAGGAAATCTTACGCTTGGAATTGATACGCTTGAGCTGGTCGAACAGGTGCGAACGCATCGGCGCCATACCGGCACCACCGCCGATAAACACCATTTCTGCCTCTGTTTCCTTGGCAAAGAACTCGCCGAAGGGGCCGTAGACCGTCACCTTGTCGCCGGGCTTCAAGCCAAACACCCACGAGGACATTTGTCCGGCCGGAATGCCTTCGCTGCCTGGCGGCGGTGTGGCAATACGGATATTGAACTTAACGATGCCTTTTTCTTCGGGGTAGTTCGCCATGGAGTACGCACGAATCACCGTCTCCTTGACCTCGGACTCCACCTTGAAGAAGCCGAATCGCTCCCAGTCTTCACGGTATTCGTCTTCGACATCGAAGTCGCTGTACTTGACCAGGTGGGGCGGACATTCCAGCTGCACATAACCACCGGCGCGAAAATCCACGTTCTCGCCCTCGGGCAGTCTCAGAGTCAGCTCCTTAATGAAGGTTGCCACGTTGGGATTGGATTCCACCGTGCACTCCCACTGCTTAACGCCGAACACCTCTTCGGGCACCTGGATTTTCATATCCTGCTTGACCGCGGTCTGGCAGCTCAGGCGCCAACCTTCAGCGGCATCACGGCGAGTAAAGTGCGACTCCTCGGTGGGCAGCATGGAGCCACCACCCTCAGAAATAATGCACTTACACTGGGCACAGGTACCGCCACCGCCACAGGCAGACGGAAGGAACAGGTCGGCCTCGGACAGGGTCTGCAATAGCTTGCCACCTGCGGGAACCGAAATGGTCTTCTCACCGTTGATTTCAATAGTGACCGCGCCGGTGCTCACCATCTGTGAACGCGCCATCAGGATCACCAGCACCAGCAGCAGCACAATGGCGGTGAACATGCCTACACCAAAAACAATTGTCATATCCATAGCTGTCTAGTTCCGCCTAAATATCAATGCCGCCGAAGGACATAAAGCCCAGGGACATAAGGCCCACGGTGATAAAGGTAATGCCCAGGCCCTGCAGGCCGTCTGGTATGTCGCTGTATTTCAGCTTCTCGCGAATGCCGGCCAGGGCAACAATCGCCAGCGCCCAACCCACACCGGCGCCGGCACCATAGACAACACTCTCACCGAAGTTGTAGTCGCGTTCCACCATGAACAGGGAAGCACCAAGAATGGCGCAGTTCACCGTAATCAGTGGCAGGAACACCCCCAGGGCGTTGTACAGTGCGGGTACGTATTTATCGAGAAACATCTCCAGTATCTGCACCAGCGCGGCGATCACACCGATGTAGGACAGCAAACCCAGAAAGCTCAAATCCAGGTCGGGATAACCGGCCCAGGACAACGCCCCGTCGGCCAGCAGGTAGGTATAAATCAGGTTGTTAACCGGCACCGTGATGGTCAGCACCACGATCACCGCTACCCCAAGTCCAAAGGCGGCCTGTACTTTCTTGGATACCGCCAGGAACGTACACATGCCCAGGAAAAAGGCCAGCGCCATATTCTCGATGAATATGGAGCGTATGAAGAGGCTCAGAAAATGTTCCATTTATACGCCCTCTTCCACTGGAGTGTGTTTCGCCATTTTGAAATCAGGCGCTTCCACCTGCTCCTTGTTCACGCTGCGCAACGCCCAGATCAATAAACCGATCAGGAAAAACGCACTGGGTGGCAACAGCAACATGCCGTTGGGGTTGTACCAGCCGCCCTCGGTGACCAGCGGCAAAATTTCGATACCCATCAGCTTGCCGGCACCGAACAGTTCGCGTACCACCGCCACACAAATCAGGATAAAGGAATAGCCCAGACCGTTACCGATACCATCCAGCAGGCTAGGAATCGGCGGGTTCTTCATGGCGAAGGCTTCCGCACGGCCCATCACGATACAGTTGGTGATGATCAGGCCGACAAACACCGACAGCTGCTTACTAATGTCATAAGCCACTGCCTTCAGCACCTGGTCCACCACGATAACCAGCGATGCAATGATGATCATCTGCACGATGATGCGAATGCTGCCGGGGATCACGTGGCGAATAGCTGAAATAGACAGGTTGGAGAAGGCACATACGGTCGTAAGGGCGACACACATTACCAATGTCACCTGCAGCGACGAGGTGACCGCCAGTGCCGAGCAAATACCCAGGATCTGCAGTGCGATCGGATTGTTCTTGAATATCGGCCCGGTCAGGGTTTCTTTTACGCTTTCCATGTCAGGCTTCCCCGTTTTTCAGGTTGCTGAGGAAGGGCTGAAAGCCATCTTCGCCCAGCCAAAAGTGCATCAGGTTGGTAACCCCGCGCGCGGTCAGTGTCGCTCCGGAAAGGCCGTCAATCTGCCAGTCGGCGTCGGGACTTGCCGCATCAACACTGCCCTTGATCAAGCCAATGCTCACTGCGTCATCGCGATAAACCTGCTTGCCCGGCCACAAGGACTTCCAGCGCGGATTGTCTACCTCGCCCCCCAGTCCCGGGGTCTCTGCATGTTCGTAGAAACCAAGACCTGCCACCGTGTTGCCATCGGACTCCAGAGCCAGGAATCCGTACAAGGTGGACCAAAGTCCATAGCCATGCACCGGCAGGATGATCTTGTCCAATTCACCGTCAGCGGCCTGCACCAGGTAAACGACGGCGTAGTCCTCACGGCGGGATATCTTCGCGATATCAGCATCCGTACTGAGATTTTGTGAGGTGGCAGGATCTTTAGCGGCCTTGCGTTGGTCGAAGCGCTCGGGGTCAACGTCGTCGCTGAACTTACCGGTGCGCATATCCACGACACGCGGCGTAATTTGTGCGAACTGCTCTTCCACGCTCACCTCCGGCTGTAACATGCCGGCTGCTTCGAGGATATTGCGCTTCTTGTCCAGACTCTTGTTCGCTTCCTGGGACGGCTTAAGTACCACCGCCGCGGTGGATACGATCACCGAACACACCAGGCACAGCGACAGCGCGACCAGTACAATTCGTTTAGTACTCTCGGAATTAGACACGAGTGAGCCTCCGTTTGATATTGGCTTGCACCACAAAGTGATCCATCAGCGGCGCGAACAGGTTGGCGAACAGTATCGCCAGCATGATGCCTTCCGGGAACGCCGGGTTAACAACCCGGATCAACACCGCCATGACACCAATGAGAATGCCGTACGCCCATTTGCCACCATTGGTCATCGCTGCAGACACCGGGTCAGTGGCCATGAAAATCATGCCAAAGGCGAAACCTCCGGTGACCAGGTGCCAGTACCAAGGCATGGCAAAGGCCGGGTTGCTATCTGAACCGACCAGGTTAAACAGGGAGGATAAGGCCACCATGCCCAGGAATACGCCCATAACAATGCGCCAGGACGCCACACGGGTGGCCAGCAACAGCAGACCGCCCATCAATATCGCCAGGGTGGATGTTTCTCCAATGGAGCCGTGGATATTACCGAGAAACGCCGAAGTCCAGCTGACCGTAGATTCCAGCGCTTCCATACCTTCTGCTGCGACGACAGACAGCGGAGTCGCGCCGGTGTATCCATCGACTGCTGTCCACACCGCATCGCCGGACATTTGTGCCGGGTAGGCAAAGTACAGGAACGCGCGTCCAGTCAGTGCGGGGTTGAGGAAGTTTTTACCGGTACCGCCAAACACTTCCTTGCCAATCACCACACCAAAGCTGATACCCAGAGCAGCTTGCCACAGTGGCAGGTCCGGGGGACAGGTCAGTGCAAACAGGATAGAGGTGACGAAGAAGCCCTCGTTAACCTCGTGGCCGCGTTTGATGGCGAACAGAATCTCCCAGGCGATACCGACCAGAAAGGTGATGACATAGATGGGAATAAAGTACAGGGCACCAAACCAGAAGCAATGCCAGATATTGCTGGCATCGTAGCCTCCGAACGTAGCTATAAGTGCACCGCGCCAACCGTCAACCTCGCCGCCAGTTGCAGCGAGGATGTCATTGGCCTGGAAGCCCAGGTTGTACATGCCGTAGAACATGGCCGGAAATGCAGCCAGCCAAACGGTGATCATGATGCGTTTGAGGTCCACACCATCGCGCACGTGGGCGTTGGAACGTGTTACCGAGTTGGGTGCATAGAGGAAGGTATCGAAGACTTCATACAGCGCGTAGTACTTCTCGTAACGCCCACCTTCCTTGAAGTGGTGTTCCAGACCGTCGAGGAATTTTCGCAATGCCATGGCTTAACCCTCCTTCTCGATGCGTGTCAGGTTATCGCGCAAAATCGGCCCGTACTCATACTTTCCGGGGCAAACATAGCTGCACAAGGCAAGGTCTTCCTCTTCCAGTTCCAGACAGCCCAGAGCCTGGGCCATTTCGGTGTCCCCGACAATGAGGGAACGCAGTAATTGGGTAGGCAGGATATCCATCGGCATGATGGTTTCGTAACTGCCCACTGGTACCATGGCGCGTTCGCTGCCATTGGTGTTGGTGGTCATGGGCAGGGGCTTGGTACCGAAGAAGCTGGTGAAATAGATGCCCAGGTTAGAGTGCTTGTTGAAACCCGGTGAAAACCAGCCCAGCAGTTCCCGGTGTCGCCCTTCAAGCAGCACGGACACCAGGTTGTGATAGCGACCCAGGTAGGCGGTACCGCCCTGCACCTGTCGACCTCCCAGCACCGAGCCGGAAATAATCCGGTTCTCGCCATCGCGCAGTTCCCCGGCGCACAGTGCCTGCAGGTCCACCCCCAGTCTGGTGCGCAGCAAGCGCGGTCTTTCGACTTGCGGGCCTGCCAGTGCGACAACCCGGTCTGTATACAGGCGGCCATCCAGGAAAAGCCGGCCGATAGCAATTACGTCCTGGTAACCGATAGTCCACACCACTTTCTCCAGGCTTGCGCCCTCGAGAAAGTGAATGTGGGTGCCCGCCAGGCCCGCGGGATGGGGGCCATCAAATTCTGCGGCCTGGATGTTTGCAGATTCGCCCGTGGGCAAGCCACTGCCGGCCCGTGCGCATAGGTATACGGGGCCACTGGTCAATTTGGCCAACAGGTCCTGTCCTAGACTGAACGCCTCCGCCTGTTCGCCAATGATGACCGCCGGATCGGCCGCAAGGGGGTGGGTGTCGGTCGCGGTTACAAATATAGCGGCACACTCGCCATCAACAGCGGGTACCTTGGAATAAGGTCGTGTGCGCAGCGCAGTCCACTGCCCACTCTCGATAAGTTGTGCTCTTACTTCCTCTGACGGCAATTGACGACACGCAGCAGCGTCACGAGGGGTCGCGGCTTCGGCATCATCGCCCGCCACTTCGATAACCACAGACTGCAATACGCGGCGTGCACCGCGATTAATGGCGGCAACGGTACCACTGGCAGGTGCGGTGTAGCGTACACCGGGGTTTTTCTTGTCGGAGAAGAGTAGCTGCCCCAACTTGACCTGGTCGCCTTCGCTGACAGCCATTGTTGGTTTCATGCCAACGTAATCGAAACCGACCAGGGCCACAGCCCGCGCCGGCGAAGCGTCTTCAATACTTTGCTCGGGGGCACCCTGGATTGGAATATCCATGCCCCGCTTGATTTTGATCATACGATCTGCCTACAGATTAGCTACAAACTTCGAGTGGGCCCAAGAGAAGCAGATGCATCATTGCGATGATCGGACGCCGATTTTCCACGTCGGGCCGGCACTTCTGCACCGGTGATTTCATCGCCTCACCCCAAGCCGAGCGCATTATAGCGGATTGACCTCGCCAAAACACCTCCCGAAAACGGAAAAGAACTATGATTTTGAACAAGTTTTGGCGCCTGGGCCAGAAAGAAATCCGGCCCCTTATCGCCCCCAAATGGAGCGTAAATCAGCTCTTTTTGGGGAACGTGGCGTACTTGATTCCCGCCATCTGCTCCAGGATGCGGTGCACCTGACAGCTGTAGCCGAATTCGTTGTCGTACCACAGGTAAACCACCGCATGGGAACCGTTGACGATGGTTGCCTGGGCGTCGTACACACATGCCGTGCGCGAGCCTACAAAATCTGAAGATACGACCTCTGGAGAGTTCGAATAATCGATCTGCTTACGCATGGTTGAGTGCAGTGCCATGCTGCGCATGTACTCGTTTACTTCTTCGACCGTGGTATCCCGGCCCAACGTCAGATTGAGGATGGCCATGGACACATTGGGTGTCGGCACACGAATCGCATTACCGGTTAGCTTACCTTCCAGTTGGGGCAACACCTTGGCCACCGCACGCGCCGCGCCAGTTTCAGTGATCACCATATTCAGTGGTGCACTGCGGCCCCGGCGGTCAGCCTTGTGGTAATTGTCGATCAGGTTCTGGTCGTTGGTATAGGCGTGTACCGTCTCTACATGCCCGGTGACAATGCCGAACTCGTCATCGAGGGCCTTTAGCGGCGGTGCGATCGCGTTGGTTGTACAGGACGCGGCGGAGATTATGGTGTCGTCGGGCAAGATCACGTCATTATTGATGCCGGCAACCACATTTTTCATATCACCCTTGCCGGGAGCAGTCAGAATGACCTTGCTGGCACCCTTGCACTTGAGGTGCTGGGACAGGCCGGCTTCATCGCGCCACACACCGGTATTGTCAATGATGAGCGCGTTATTGATGCCGTATTCGGTGTAATCGATGCTATCGGGCGAATCCGCATAGATAACTTTCACCTCGTTACCATTGGCCACGAAGGACTGGCGCTCCTCGTCCACACGGATAGTCCCTTCAAAGGCACCGTGGACTGAATCGCGGCGCAATAAGCTGGCGCGCTTGACCAGGTCGTTGGGCGCCTTGCCCTTGCGTACCACGATGGCCCGCAACCTCAGCGAGGCTCCGCCATCAGTCTTATCAATCAGGATTCGCGCCATCAGGCGGCCGATGCGCCCAAACCCGTAAAGCACGACATCAACCGGTTCGTGGACGGTCTTGTCGCCGTCGCCAATCAGGTCGGCCAACTCACTGGCTACATACTCGTCAACACTTTGGCCCTGGCCTTCACCCTTATCGAAGTAATGGACGGCCAGACGACCGATATCAATGTGAGCAGGCCCCAGGTCAAGTGCTGAGATCGCCTTCAATACGGGGAAGGTTTCAAACTCGGAGAGCTCGTTTTCTTCGACCTGGCGCACATAGCGGTGGTCCTTCATGATCTGGAGCACAGAGCGATTGACCAGGGACTGGCCGTAAATGTAGCACTTGACGTTCTTTTCCCGGGACAGCGTGCCTACCATGGGGATCATGCCCTCTGCCAGGGCTTCACGCTCTTTCCAATCGGCAAAATAATCGGCGGGACGGGCTCGTTTGCGTTCGTTCACTGCGATACCTTCGGCTTGGGCTGGGGATGAGGTGGCGCATTATCGTACGACTCAACGCCCGGGGCAAGCGGCCCCCGGGGCAATTTATGCCACTGGAGCTGCCTGTCCCTAGCCCTTACAATGTGCGGCCCTGTTGCACTCGGACTAGCGCACCCCACCCAGCATGTTCCCGGAACTTATTGCCTCCACCCCCTGGCCTGCCAAGCCCGGAAAGCGCACTGCTGTCGGCCCTCTTCACGGCTCTGCGGAAAGTCGGGCAATCGCGGAACTGGCGGCCAGTGACCGCCTGCTGGTGGTCATTACCGCCGATACGGCCGGCGCGCTGACGCTCGAACGCGAACTACCGCTATTCCTGGCGACCGATATTGAGTTGCTATCGCTGCCGGACTGGGAAACGCTGCCCTACGACACCTTTTCACCCCACCAGGACATCATTTCCGAGCGCCTGCACACCCTGCACCGACTGCCGGGGCTGCGTGGGGGCGTGCTGATCGTGCCTATTCCGACCCTGATGCATCGACTGCCGCCCACTGCCTACGTCGCCGGTGCCAGCCTGGTACTGGAGCGCGGGCAAACACTGGATATCGAGACATTCCGCCAAAATCTGAGCAACAACGGCTACAGCAATGTTGAAACTGTCTACGAGCACGGGGAATTTGCCTTTCGCGGCTCGCTACTGGACATATTCCCCATGGGCAGCGACCTGCCCTACCGCGTCGACCTGCTGGACGACGAGGTGGACAGCCTGCGCACCTTTGATCCGGAGACCCAGCGCACCGTAGACAAGGTAGATGCCATCAACCTGCTACCGGCTCGGGAATTTCCCCTCAACCAAAAAGCGATCCGCACCTTCCAGTTCAACTGGTACGACAGTTTTGATGTCGACCACGACGCCTGCACCGTGTACGCGGAAATCAGCGCGGGACGCATTCCCGGTGGCAGCGAATATTTTATCCCGCTGTTTTTCGATCATTGTGATTCCCTGTTTGATTATCTACCGGAGGGCAGCGCAGTCATCACCAGCGGCGATCACTACAGTGCCGCCCAGACTTTCTGGCAGGAAGTTCAGACCCGTTACGACGAGTACGGGGTAGACCCCTATCGGCCTCTGCTGCCGCCGCAACGGGGTTTTATCCCGGTAGAGGAGCTGTACCGAATACTGGGCAAGACATCGGTACTGGAATTGCGCAGTAACCCCGACGCGCCAGTGCACGTCAACAGCCCCAGCCTACCGGCACCTACCATTGCCGGTGAAGACAGCCGCCGCCAGAACCCCAGTGAGTTATTGGACACCTTCTTACAATCTCACCAGGGGCGCGTGTTGCTGTGCGCCGAATCCGCCGGGCGACGAGAAATACTGCTGGAATCGCTGGCAGCGCAGGGTTTACACCCGCAAGCCGTAGGCAACTGGCAGGAATTCATCGATACCGACAGTGATTTTTGCATCACCACTGCGCCCGTAGACCGGGGGATGTATTTTGGTGCGGGACAAGCAGCGCTGATCTGCGAGACCCAGCTGTTCGGCAACCGCGTGGCGCAGAGGCGCCGGCGCAAGAAAACCGACGCTGTCGACGCCGAACAAGTCTTTCGCAACCTCAATGAGTTACGTGAAGGCGTACCGGTTGTGCACATCGAGCACGGTGTAGGCCGTTACCGCGGGCTGGAGACACTGACGGTCGATGAACAGGACACCGAGTTCCTGACCGTGGAATACGCCCAGGGATCAAAACTGTACGTTCCCGTTTCCTCCCTGCACCTGATCAGTCGCTACGCCGGCAGCGACCCCGAGCTGGCACCCATGCACCGCCTGGGCTCGGATCAGTGGGAAAAAGCGCGGCGCAAGGCCAGCGAAAAGGCCAGTGATGTCGCCGCGCAGTTGCTCGAGGTGTATGCGCGCCGGGAAGCACGAGAGGGTTTTCAGTTCGACCTGCCCGCGGCTGCTTACGAACAATTCAGCAGCAGTTTCCCCTTCGAGGAAACGCCCGACCAGGAAGCCGCCATCGCTGCGGTTATCGAGGATATGACCAGCCCCCGAGTGATGGACCGCCTGGTGTGCGGGGATGTTGGCTTCGGCAAAACCGAGGTCGCCATGCGCGCGGCTTTTGTCGCCGCCCAAAACGGTAAACAGGTCGCGGTCCTGGTGCCCACCACCTTGTTGGCACAGCAACATTACAACTCGTTTAGCGATCGCTTTGCCGACTGGCCGGTCAGCGTCGACATGGTTTCACGCTTCAAGACCGGCGCCTCGCTGGCGGAGGTGACGCGCAAGGTGAAAGCAGGCAAGATCGATGTCCTGGTCGGCACACATAAACTGCTGCAATCCGATTTTGGCTTTCGCGACCTGGGGCTGCTGATCATCGACGAAGAGCACCGGTTCGGTGTTAAACAGAAAGAAGCGATCAAGGCACTGCGTGCGGAGGTCGACATTCTCACCCTCACCGCTACACCTATCCCACGCACACTGAACATGGCGCTGGGCGGCATGCGAGACCTGTCGATCATCGCCACGCCTCCCGCCAGGCGGCTGTCAATCAAGACCTTTATTCGGGAACACAATGTCGGCCTGGTAAAGGAAGCCGTGTTGCGGGAGACACTGCGCGGAGGCCAGGTCTACTACCTGCACAACGAGGTCAAGACCATCGAGGAAACCGCGCGCAAACTGCGTGAGTTGTTGCCGGAGTTATCTATCGCGGTCGCCCACGGACAATTACGGGAAAACCAGCTGGAAAACGTGATGTCGGCCTTTTATCACCAGCGTCACCACATACTGTTGTGTACCACGATAATCGAAACCGGCATCGACGTACCGAACGCCAATACCATCATCATAGAACGCGCCGATCGATTCGGGCTGGCGCAATTGCACCAATTACGTGGTCGCGTTGGCCGCTCACACCACCAGGCCTATGCCTACCTGTTGTGTCCGCCCCGCTCGGCAATCAGTTCAGATGCCGGTAAGCGCCTGGAAGCCATCGAGGCAGCAGGCGATCTCGGCGCCGGCTATCTGTTGGCCACACACGACCTGGAGATTCGAGGCGCCGGTGAATTGCTGGGCGATGAACAGAGCGGCCAGATCCAGAGTGTGGGCTTTTCGCTTTACATGGATATGCTGGAACAGGCGGTCGCGGCCCTGCGCCGCGGTGAGATTCCCAACATTGATGCGCCACTGGACGCGGGTACCGAGGTCAACCTGCACACCCCCGCACTGATTCCCGAAGACTACCTGCCAGACATCAATACGCGCCTCATTCTATACAAGCGCATCGCGGCAGCACAGGACGACCGGGGGTTGCGCGATATCCAGGTGGAGA
Source organism: Halieaceae bacterium (assembly GCA_963669435.1). Taxonomy (GTDB): domain Bacteria; phylum Pseudomonadota; class Gammaproteobacteria; order Pseudomonadales; family Halieaceae; genus CALJFL01. The sequence continues at coordinate 3,933,610 of OY770025.1, read as the reverse complement.
TGATCGACCGTTTTGGTTTACTGCCTGAGCAAATCAACAACCTGTTCGACCTGGCGAAGCTGCGTATTCGCGCACAGAGCCTGGGCATTCGCGGCATTGAGGTCGGTGCCGAGGGTGGTAACATCAATTTCAAGGAAAACACCCAGGTGAACCCCATGAGTCTGGTCAAGCTGGTACAGTCTGACCCCAAAGCCTATCGGCTGGCCGGAGCAACCCGCTTGAACTTCACCCGTGATTTACCCAACGCTGGCGACCGCCAGACTTTCGTCGAAGAACTGCTGAAGGACTTCGCCCAGGGTGCTGACGAGGTGGCCGCTTGAAGCCCCCCCTGACGAGACTGCTGGCCTGGTGCGGCTGCTGTGCATTGCTACTGTCATTGCCAGCACAGGCACAACTACAGGACGAAGAGCAGGAGCGCTGGTTCCGGGTTGAGTTGCTGATATTTGGCCGCACGGGTGCCGACAGCAACCGCGATGAATTTTGGGACCCGGATCCGAGCCTGGCATACCCGGATACGTTTCGCTTTCTCATTGAGCCTGAGCGCATCACCGCGAACCTGGAAGCAAACCCCGGTGAAAGCAGTATGGATGCGCTTGGCCTGCAAACCATACTGTTGCCACAGCCAGTCTTACCCGAAGAGCTAACGCCCGATATTCCAGAACGGGGTGATGACGAGGCGCCAGACCAAGAGGCCGACGGGGATCTGGATGCAGACTCTGTAGACCCTAATGCACCTGGCCTCAATGCAGCGGACCCAAACGCGCCGGACCCTAATGCACCGGAGCTGGCCGCAGACCCAAACACGCCGGGCATGAAGGAAGAAGACCAAGGGCCTCTTACCCCCACACCCTTCGTCGTTCGACCGGTCAGCGAATTGGAGTTTCGCGGTAAAGCTGCCTATATGCAGCGCACCGGGCGCTATACCACACTCTTGCACCAGGGCTGGCTGCAACCCATGGCAAGCAGCGAAGATACCTTGCCGATTGTTCTGGATCGATCAGGCGACACGCAACAATGGCCGCTGTTGCAAGGCAGCATCAAACTGTACCTTTCGCGCTACCTGCACCTGGAAACCAATTTCTGGCTGAACACCCAGGGTCGTTACTACAGTGAGGATTGGCAGATACCTGCGCCGCCGTTCGGGCCAGCGTCGCTCATACTGGTGGAACCTCCACCCTTGTTCGCTTTCGAGATGGACCCCAATCAGCCTATACCGATCGATGGAGAGGGCATCCTCGACGATGCGCTTATCAGTGGCACAAGCATCGACGGGGCTGTCCAGTCCGAGACCTCCCCGCGAGATCCCTTCGCTGAGCAAGGTTCAGAGGACATAGATGGTTTGGAGGCAGAGGCGGAGCCAGGCGATGGCGAGGCTGAGGCAATCTTGGACGACCCCCAGTATCCCTGGCGCCACGCGGTATTGTTCGAGCAAAAACGCCGTATGCGCAGCAACGAGGTGCATTATCTCGATCACCCTATGATGGGCGTGGTGATCAAACTGGTGCCCCTGACGGTGGAGGAACTCGAAGAACTGGCCCTGGCTGAGATCGCCGAGGCAGAGGCAAAGGCCGAAGCAGAGGCAAAGGCCGCGGCAGAAAATGCGGCGGCTTCTCAGTCTGCCGAGTAATCGGCGAGAAAGCGCCGTAACAATTCACCCACCACCAGGGCTTCACGTTCCAGGATGGCGCGCATGAATTCCAGCGTCAGTGGCTGGTCGTCCAGACCCGCAGCTGCATTCACCACCATGCACACGTTGGCATAGGCCAGACCAGCTTCCCGCGCCAATGCCGCCTCGGGCATACAGGTCATGCCGACAATATCGCAGCCATCGCGTGCCATGCGGCGCACCTCTGCCGCAGTTTCCAGCCGTGGGCCCTGGGTAACGCCGTGAATACCACTGTCGAGGTGGGCTATGCGGCCCCGCTCCGCGGCCGCCAGCAACGCCAGGCGCAAATCGCGATCATAAGGTTCGGTGAAATCGATATGCATGAGCGGTTCGTCACCGCCTTCGTCAAACGTATGCTCGCGGCCCCAGGTATAGTCGATTAACTGGTCAGGAATGATAAGTCGGCCCGGCTGGGCTTCCGGACTAATCCCGCCCACCGCATTAATGGACACGATATCAGTCACCCCTAGCATCTTCAGGCTCCAGATATTCGCGCGGTAGTTTATCCGGTGCGGCGGTATTGCCTTCGGGCTGCCGTGCCGCTGCAGGAAGAAAACCGACTGTCCGTCAAGCGTGCCCTCCTGCACCGGACGGGAGGCGGCCCCATAGGGTGTGTCCGGCGTGTGGTCGGCAACAATCTGTAAACCCTCCAGTTGATCCACGCCAGTACCACCCACTACAGCAACACGTTTCATTCGGTCGGCTCCTCAGCAGGTTTTTCGAGATGTAAGGTACGCGTGGGGAATGCCACATCCGCACCGTTAGCATGCACGATCTCCAGGATTTTCAACATCACGTCCTGCTTAATGGCGTGGAATTCCACCCAGTCTGTGGTGCGGGTAAAGGTATAGACAAAAAAGTCGAGGGAGGAAGGACCAAAGCTGACAAAATTCACAATCAGCGTTCGGTTCAAATCGATGGCCTCGTGTTGCTCCAGCATGGCACGTACATCAGCAACGACCTTCTCCATCTTACCGGCGTCCTCGTAGCGTAAACCGATGGTCTCGTAGATGCGCCGGTTAAACATGCGCGACGGATTCTGGATGGCAATCTGGCTGAACACCGAATTGGGCACATACAGTGGCCGCTGGTCGAAAGTGCGAATGCGCGTGACACGCCAACCGATATCTTCAACCGTGCCCTCCACCTCCTGGTCGGGAGATCGTATCCAGTCACCCACGGTAAAGGGGCGATCCAGGTAGATACCCATGCCCCCGAAAAAATTGGCCAATAAATCCTTGGCAGCAAAGCCGACGGCGATACCGCCGATACCCCCAAAAGCCAACAAGCCTGAAACGGAGACTCCCAGGGACTGCAACAACATCATCGCAGCGATGATCCACAAGCTCACGCGCAATAGTTTGGCGATGGCCTTGATGGTCGCCCGGTCATCGGAGCCAGTGCGACCCCGGTCAGCAACCAACATCTCGGCTTCTACACCGTGTATGAGCCGGTGGACAAACCACGCCAGCAACAGTACCCAGGCACTCGACACCACCAGGAACAGGAAAGCCTGCAATTCATCGGTAGCAGCAAACACATCCAATGCCAGATAGACCACGAAAACCCACACCACCACGCGCAGCGGCACCTCGAGGGCAGTCATCAACACGTCGTCCCAGCGCATTTCACTTCCCGCTGCAATTTTGTGTAAGCGGCGCACAAACAGGGCCAGCAACAGGTGGGCTATCCCTCCCAAAACAAGCAGCAGAAAAATGCTGAATATCCCGGGGGGCAGGCCAAGATTTTCACCGGTGCTCCACAGTGCCTGACGAATTGCTTCCATACGTTGGGTTCTCCCCGCCTACCGCGCGGCGATAAAGATTTTTAGACAATTTTATTCTGTAGGCGTACGAGTATATACAGAATTCGGATATATAAAGAGCTCCAGCGGATCAAGTCAACTCTGGATAGTTGCCGCAAGCATCTGATCCGGTTCAAGAAGTTTTGTGCGCTGATCGCAGGCTATTTTAATCGGAGTTTTTAGAACAAATCCGCATAATGGACAGGGCAAACCAGCGTGATACTTTGGAGACCAAAACCCGATTTTGGAAAGTAAATAGCCCACACAGAGTAGTTCACGATGAAAATGCTAAGCCCCGTCGTCGGCGGGTGGTACAAGGACCTCCAGACTAACGCCCTGTTCGAAGTAGTCGCCTGGGAACCCTCCACCCTGTTTATAGAAGCGCAATACCTGGACGGCGAGGTGACTGAATATGACCTCGATGCCTGGCGGGAACTGCTACTGGAACGGGCCGAAGCCCCGGAAGATTGGCGTACGCCTTTCGAATTGGCCGACGAGGACTGTCTGGATCCGGACTTACCCTTCCACCCCGAGGACTGGAACAGCCCGCTAACTACAATAGAACCAGACACCATGTACGGGGTGGAAGACCTCTAGACTGTCTCTGTTAGCGGCGAACGATAGAGAAATTGGCATAGATACAAATTAGTTTCTGGGCCGGTTGGATTCCAGGCAAATCGCGAACCCGCTGAACATGCTCCCTACCCAAAGTAGCAGCCGCGCTACAACTCAGCATCAGTCGTTTGACCCGCAGGCTGAGTTCGTCGAATAGATCCGCCACGCAATAGACAAAATTCGTCAGATTCCCACTGGTCTCGCAAAAAATTTCAAGACCGCGCGCTGCGTGTATTACACTGTCAGTACAACAGCCGATCCAGGAGATACCCGCCATGAAACACCTTTTCCTTCCTCTGGGCCTGACCCTTTGTCTGGGGGTGTCGCAGGCACTAGCCGATACCCTCGAACTTGTAGATGGTACGCTGCTTGAAGGCAATTTCGTGGGCATGAGCAATGGCATCGTCATGTTCAATACCGGCGCTGGCATCGAGGCGTTTCCCGAGGACCAGGTCGTCGCCATCTACAACAGTGAGGGCGTGGCAGCCCGAGAAAAGGCCGAGGCAGCTGCACCTCCGCCTGCCGCAGAAGCCCCTCCCCCCGCACCGAAAACGCTCACCGTTGCCAACGGTACACGCTTGTTGATTCGCATGTCAGAAACCATTGATACGCGCCGGCATTCCACCGGTCACCGCTTCCGTGCACAACTTGAGAGTGCTCTCAGCGTTGATGGAACCACGGTCGCACCCCGGGGCACGATGATCTACGGCAGAATCGTCCAGGCGAGAACCGGCGGTCGCGCGGTCGGCTCGGCTGAAATGGCGATAGAATTCACCGACATCATGCTCGACGATGAAGTGCATGAAATTTCGACCCAGGGGCTGAAGGCCCAGACTGCCAACGAGGCCGGCAGAACCGCCGGACGCACAGCCCGGGGCGCCATACTGGGAGGCCTGGCAAACGGCAGTAAAGGCGCACGCTATGGCGCCGCAATCGGAGCGGGTGCTTCCATCCTGACCAGCGGTGCATCCATTAACATTCCCGCGGGGACACTGGTGGAGACCAACCTGAGAACACCACTGACAGTACAGGTGTCCGGCTAAATCCCACGAGACGCCACTTGCAGACATCGGGAACTGTGATGCGAACCACTCTCGCCGGCATGCGCGCTTGCCTCTTATCAATGAGCCTGACGCTCGCGGGCTGCGCTGCGACCTATGCGCCGGTAAACAAATCGGTCGCAAATATCGACGAAAGTACCGGCTACCGGCGCCTGATGATGCAGAACTTCGATCATATCGGCGAAACCGCGGTGCTGCTTGCATTTTCCGGCGGCGGCACCCGTGCAGCGGCACTGTCTTACGGCGTGATGCAGGAACTGCGCGATACGCAGATTACCAGTGGCGGAAAAGAGGTAAGCCTTCTAAAGGAAGTCGACACCATATCCTCGGTATCCGGCGGCAGCTTTACGGCTGCTTACTATGGGGTCTACCGCGACCGGCTGTTCGAGGACTATGAGCGGGTTTTTCTCAAGCAAAACGTACAGAGCACCCTGATACGCAAATTATTCAGTCCCGGCTACTGGTTCAGCAGCGCCTTCAGCGGTTTCGATCGTACCGAAATGGCCATTGATTATTATGACCGAACAATCTTTGGAGGTGCCACATTTTCGGACATGGCCGCCAACGGCCCCCCATTTGTCGACATCAATGCCACAGACCTGACAACCGGAATGCGATTTACCTTCAGTCAGGAATTGTTCGACATGCTCTGTTCTGATCTGGGGGAATTCAAGGTAGCGCGGGCGGTGACTGCCTCCTCGGCTGTCCCGGTGGCCTTTCCGACCATCGTGCTGAAGAATCACGCCAACGAGTGCGACGTCAGTAACACACAGTCCTGGGCCCTATTGAGTCGAGACAAGGAACGCACTGAAACCCAGGAACAACTGGTGGAAAACTTAAGGTCCTACCGGGATGCAGAGCAACGGCCCTATATACACCTGGTTGACGGCGGTATTTCAGATAACCTGGGACTACGTTCGATGATTGACAGGCTCGCAGGTATGGAGGAGGCACGCCGCAGTTTTCTCGAAGATGTCACCATCAAAAACGTCCTGGTCATACTGGTAAACGCCGCGGTCAAACCTGAATCATTCATTGAAAAAACCGCGAAAAAACCCTCCGCCGCGACTACCATGAGCGCCTTTATCGATTCGCAAATGAAGCGCTACGATAAGGAAACCATCGAGCGTATGCGCACCAACATAGACCGTCTGCAAGAACAGGCGGATGAAAGGGGTGCGCCATTAAACCTGTATTTTTCTGAGGTCACCTTCGATCACGTACAACAGGGAGAAACTCGTACCTTGCTGAACAGCATGCCTACCACTTTGGAGCTGTCGCACAAGGAGGTGGATCAACTGGTTGCCGCCGGGCGCTTGCTGCTGAGAAATGAACCGACCTTCGTGGCCTTCAAGCAAAAAACCAATGGCCGGCTGACTGATGGCGCATTATCAGACGACGAAATCTGCGACCTGTTCCAACACCCGGGATGTGATAAAGACCTGTGAGCCGTCGAGCAGGGTTTGACGGCCCAGTGAGTGACACCTAGAAGTGGAACATAATCCCTAACACCGGTCCTTGCTGATCGGCATCAAAGGCATATGCGTCGCGACCGCGCTCGCCATTGCTGAAGTCGGTATCCAAGTAACGATAGCCCACGAAGGCGGAACCCCATTCCTTGAAGCGGTAGTCGAAAGTGAGGTTGGCGTGTAGCGAGGAATTATCACTGTCGCCGTACCCGTAGTCGCCCCGGGCGATGAACGTCCAGCGTTCTGACAGGCGGGTTGTCGCCCTGAGCCCGAAAACACCCTGCCACCAGTCATCGCCCCCGGAAATTTTACTTGGTATTGGCAGAAGCTCCGGTCCGTTTAAGCGATCAATCCTGACGTCCAGGTCCTGGTCCATGTAGCGCGCCGCCAGCAGCAATTCCCAATCTGTGGAACCGGTTTCCGCAAACTCCCAGAAACCACCCAGTTCCCACATCACGTCGTCGAAGGTAATACTGACGTCCAGACCAACAGGGCCGATCGCGCCCTCGCCCGAAGGGTCAAGGCTGGCGTAATTGTACTCGCCGTACAGTGTCAGCTTGCCCTTGGTCGCCTCCACATGGATGGCAAAGGCGGCATCGAGGTTTTCGAGAATGTTGTCCTGGAAGTCAAGGTCGAGTTCAGCCGTGCTCGGCCCCACCTGGCTGCTACCACTGATGTTTTTTGCCCACAGATACAGGGGCGCGACCCTGAAATCCCAGCCATCTGCACTGTCCGCCACGACTGGGGAGACCAGTGCACTGCTCATCAACAAACCCATGCCAAACTGAGTTGTTTTTGCACGCATATTCACTTCTCCTTTTCGCCCACTGTACCAGTGTTTATTCTAATTTTGAGAAAGGATAGACAGCCTGCGTTAAAAGTAACATCCTTTTCGCGTCAATTAAACGTGGCCTGATATCCGGCAGTTAAGCGTCGGGACAGCCCAGGCCATGGGCCGACTAAACGACCAAGGACAAATGCATGCGCAGAACAGGCGGAGTTTTCTCACATTGGGTCAGATGTTTACTAACACCACTGTGGCTGGCGAGCACCATCGCCCTAACCTCTCCGACTCTCAGCGCCCGACCCTACGCAGGGTTTTCCGGCCTTGCCGCCTCTGCAGACAGTGCCGCCACAGCGGGCACCAATCCAGCGGGCGCCACCCGTTTTGATCGCAGTGCACAGAAAATTGAGCTCAATATCATCCAGAGCGAATCTACGTGGGATGGAAGACTAAGCAGCGGCGACAGAGAGGTCACCTCAGAGGACTCCACCACCCTTGTGGTACCGTCGGGGTACCTGGTGAAGCCGCTCAATGACGACCTGGCATTTTCGTTCACCGTGCTGGGTTTCGGTTACTCGGATGATTTTGGCAACTGGCCCGGGCGCTACTTTATCGAGTCCTACGAGGCAGTATCGATCAGCGCCTTCCCCAGTCTGGCTTACGAGTTGACCGACCAATTGTCAGTGGCGGCTTCCCTGTCGTTGACCTACGCGTCTTTCACCCAGGAACGCGTCATCGCCAACCTCCTGGACCCGGGGTTTGCCGATGGCAGTTCAGAACTGGAGACCGACGGTTTCGATGTCGGCTTCAGTCTATCGTCACTGTATGAATACAGCGACAGAACACGCTTCGGCCTGGTTTACATGTCGGAACTGGACCCCACCCAGGATGGCGAGGCCAAGTTCCGTGGACTGGGGCCCAACACAGAACAGGTGCTGGAGCAGGCGGGATTCATCGGCGCCGATGTGGAGGTAAAAAGCACCACTCCCCAAGCGCTACTGCTGGGCCTGTACCACGAGTTCACCAACGACCACGCGATCACCTTCGACCTGATCTGGTCTGACTTCAGCGAGTTCGAGCTGTCGGAGTACTACTTTGATGGCGAGCAGTTCACCGCCAACACGGCCGAATGGCAGGATCTTTGGGCAGCGTCGGCAAGCTACGGCTGGCCGGTGAACGACCGCTGGCAAATGAGCGTGGGCGGCTTTGTTAGCAGCGATATGGTGGAGGACGAGGACCGCATATTCACCCTGCGCCTCGATTCAATCTGGTCTGTAGGGATTGCCGCGGAATGGCAATGGACGGCCGAAAAGGCGGTGGAGTTTAACTTCAGCTACATGACCCTGGGCGACGCGCCGATTGTATCGCCGATGATCCCTGGGCTCGGATCTGTATCCGGCGAGTACAGCGAACGAGACATTTTTATGCTGCGCATCGGCCTGAAGTGGAACTCGCTGTGAACAAAAACCCGCCATCACAGCAAAAAAGTCGGGGTTGTACATAAAACCAGTCTGTATATAATCACAGTGTGTATATAAATCAGGTGCACCGCGATGGAAAAGCTCACTAATCGGCAACAGCAGGTGCTGGATATCGTGCGCCAGCATATTGACCAGACAGGCTACCCCCCTACCCGTGCCGACATTGCCCAGGAACTGGGTTTCAAGTCTGCCAATGCCGCCGAGGAACACCTCAAGGCACTGGCCCGCAAAGGGGCGATAGAGATCATTCCGGGGGCGTCCCGGGGCATTCGCCTTCCGGACAGCCAGGGCATCCCCATTGTCGGGCGTGTTGCTGCGGGTAACCCGGTGCTGGCCCAGGAACACATCGAGGACTACTGCGACTTACCGGCAAGTTTTTTTAAGCCCGCTGCAGACTATTTTCTCACCGTCACCGGCGACAGCATGATTGATGTGGGTATTTTTGATGGCGACCTGCTGGCGGTGCACAGCACCCGACTGGCAAACAACGGCGATATTGTCGTGGCCCGCATCGACGATGAGGTCACAGTAAAACGCCTTAAGAAGACCACGCAAAAACACCTCGTGGAATTGCTGCCTGAAAATCCGGACTACAGTCCGATCAAAGTCGACTTAAGAGAGTCCGAGTTTGAGATAGAAGGCTTGAGCGTCGGGGTCCTGAGACGCGGCGTATAAGGCGAAGCCCGGAGCCGCGACGGTTATGATCTGGCGCTGTTAGGCGAGTGCCCGGCGATATCAGTGCCAGGCGATAATCAATGAATGACGCGAGAGGGGGTATCCATTGACGCCTGGATTTCCACCTCGTTCTGCTCCGCCAGGGTAGCAGCCGCCTGTATGCCGGCCTGGATCATGGCCTTGGCAACTTCCAGGCCGTTATCCATAAGATAAACCTGGGACTCCTCGGAAAAACTGATACGCACCAGCGGCTCGGAATCATCCTCCGCTCGCTGCAGTACAATCTCGCCGTCACCCAGATCCACGATTTCCAATAAGGAAGTGGCCACTCAATCAACCTCTTTGTGATTACTTCCACTCCATCATAACAGCAGCGGCAGAGGCCCACTAGCACAAATGTTCGGCCGAATTTAATACTCGTCCAGCGAATCTCCCATGCGGTCAAACAACGACTCCAGGGCGTCGCACCAGGCCAGGGCCTGGTCGGGACTCACCGCAGCCGGCACTACCGCGAGTGCACCTGGAACAGCTGTAGAACTGCGCTGATTCACGACACTGAAATCAGTGGCGGCTAACAGCTCTTGCAGCCAACCTCCCTGTTCAAGCATGCTGAATTCTGTTACTTCCGGCGGCAGCATCTTCCCTTCCGCGATGGTGGGCAATTCAGCGGTACTACGAGGAATCTGAACTTCGTTGTCGTTGAAACCCGAAAGCGCCAGCAGAAAACTGCCATAGGCAGTACGCAGGTGATTGGCGACTGCAGGTAAGAAAGCCTGGGCCAGGGTGCGACCGGGAATCTGCTGTTCACCCAGTTGGCTCTGCCAGGCTGCTATCTGGATACGCGCCAGGTACAGTGAATGGTTGGCCCGGGCGCGCTGGGAGCTCATTTTTTCTTACGGCGCGATGCAGCGGGCTCCTCGATATCCCACTTGCCGTTGCGATGCCAGGCTTTCCAACCGGTGGCTTTACCGTCTTTTTCGGTCATCACGTACTGCTCTTTGGTCTTGCGACTGTAACGCACCTGGGTACGGTTACCATCGCCATCTTCGACCGGGGCAGAGAAAATAAACGTGTATTTCGGATCAATTTCACTCTTGTGTGGCAGCAGTTCATCGACAAAAGGCGCGCGGGTTTCACGATTGCGCGGGAACTGGCTGGCCGCCAGGAACATACCTGCAGCGCCATCCCTGAGGATGTAGGTATCCTCCACCTTCTCGCAGGCCAGTTCCGGCATCGGCACAGGATCCATCTTCGGCGGCGCGGCCTCACCGTTGCGCAGCAGCTTGCGTGTATTCTTGCAATCCTCGTTGGTACAACCAAAGTACTTGCCGAAACGGCCCGTCTTCAGCTGCATATCTGAACCGCACTTGTCGCATTCCAGTACCGGGCCGTCGTAGCCCTTGATCTTGAATTTGCCGTGTTCAACCTCAAACCCCGGGCAATCGGGATTGTTACCGCAGACATGCAACTTGCGCTGCTCATCAATCAGGTAACTGTCCATCGCCGTGCCGCAAAGTTTGCAGCGGTGCTTGGTACGCAACAAACGCGATTCAGCCTCGTCATCAGCGTCAGCGGCAATCGCCTCATCGCCGGGCGTCAGGTTGATGGTGTTTTTGCAACGTTCCTTGGGCGGCAATGCATACCCGGAGCAGCCAAGGAACACGCCCGTGCTGGCGGTGCGCACCTGCATCGGGCGCCCGCACTTATCGCACTCGATATCCGTCATCGTAGGCTCGTTGGGCTGCATGCCCTGGGGCTCGGGCTCATCCGCCTTGGCGAGCAGGCCACTGAACTCGCTGTAGAAGTCATCCAGTAGGGTGCGCCACTCCAACTTGCCTTCGGCGACCTCGTCCAGGTGTTCTTCCATCGACGCGGTAAACCCATAATCCAGCAGGTCGGTAAAACTCTTGTCCAGCCGCTGGGTGACAATGTCGCCCATTTTCTCGGCATAAAAGCGCTTGTTTTCCAGCCGCACGTAGCCACGGTCCTGGATGGTGGAAATAATGGAGGCGTAGGTAGAGGGCCTGCCAATCCCGCGTTTTTCCAGTTCACGCACCAGGCTCGCTTCCCCGTAACGGGGTGTGGGCTTGGTAAAGTGCTGCGCGGGATCCAGCGCCTTCAGGTCCAGGCCATCACCCTCTTTCATATCGGGCAATACGGCGTCGTCACCCTTGCGACTGGCCGGGGGCTGCACGCGGGTAAAACCATCAAAGCGAATGATCCGACCCTTGGCGTTGAGTTCATAGTCGCCCGCCTTCACGGTAACCACCGTGGAGGTGTATTCGGCTGCGGGCATCTGCCCGGCCACGAACTGTCGCCAGATTAATTCGTACAGCCGCTCGGCGTCCCGCTCCATGCCTTTCAGCATGGATTGCTGAACATTCACGTCCGATGGCCGGATGGCCTCGTGTGCTTCCTGTGCGCCCTCTTTAGAAGAATAGGACTGCGGATTGTCGGGTAGATACCGCGCGGGGAAATTGCCTGCGATGTAATCACGGCATGCGCTAACCGCCTCGGCGCTCAGGTTGGTCGAATCGGTACGCATATAGGTGATGTAACCCGCCTCATACAAGCGCTGGGCCATCATCATGGTCTTCTTCACCGAAAACCCCAGCCGGGTGCTGGCGGCCTGCTGCAAGGTGGAGGTAATAAACGGAGCAGGTGGCTTGGAGCGTGTCGGTTTGTCTTCACGCTGACTGACAAGGTATTGCTGAGTCTGCAGCGCTTCATTGGCTGCCATGGCGTCGGCTTCGTTACCCGGACGAAATTTTTCACCCTGGTACTTGCGGACCTGGAAGCGCACCTCTTCACCGGATTTGGCCGCCAGTTGGGCGTGAATCTCCCAGAACTCTTCCGGAACAAATGCGCGGATTTCTCTTTCTCTTTCGACAATCAGCTTTACCGCCACCGATTGCACGCGGCCAGCCGACAGTCCGCGGGCGACCTTGGACCACAACAGCGGTGAGACCATGTAGCCCACCACCCGGTCGAGAAAGCGCCTGGCCTGTTGGGCATTGACGCGGTTCTGGTCGATATGTGCCGGTTCTTCAAAGGCCTCGGTAATCGCCTTCTTGGTAATTTCGTTGAACACCACCCGCTGGTAGCGGTCGTCGTCGCCCCCTATCGCCTCGCGTAAATGCCAGGCAATGGCCTCTCCCTCTCGGTCAAGGTCAGTGGCCAGATAGATTGCGTCACTGTTTTCAGCGAGCTTGCGCAGTTCGTTAACGACTTTTTCCTTGCCGGGCAGTATCTCGTACTGGGCTTCCCAACCCTGTTCGGGATCAATGCCCATACGCCGAATCAACTGTTCTCGCGCCTTCTTCTTTTTATAGGCAGCTTTTTTTGCGGGTGCCATCTTACGCGTCTTGGCAGCCTGGGCGGCGCGTTCCTTGGGGTCCACCTTGGCAGCGCTACCGGCGGTTGGCAGGTCGCGGATATGGCCCACGCTGGACTTCACGACGTAATCCGAGCCCAGGTATTTATTGATGGTCTTGGCCTTGGCCGGCGACTCCACTATGACGAGTGATTTACCCATAGAGGTACTATGAATCCTTCAAATTCCGTTGACCGGCGCCGGGCTAACGGCGCGAAAAGGTGGCATATATAAGTTGCTATCAGGCTCGGGTCAAGCAAAAACAGAAATCATTGGGCGTCAAATTGTTCTGACCAGGTATTTAAAGCGGCGATAATTTGATCAACTGTTGACGCGTCGCCCTGCTCGCGCCAGTACAGTCCACAGCTGCTGTTATCAACGCTGGCGGCCAGTATTTCTGCGGGTAGATCGACCAACAGGGGGGGCACCATTCGGGATCCGGACAGGCCCATCCACTCGCCCTCCCGCTTACGCCAGGCACCTGAGCGCTGCTGCTTTCCCCGGGTCGGTCGCATTCGCAAGCCGTAGTAGATCACCTGACGTTCACTACGAGATGCGGATTGCCGTTCATGCTCACTGCCGGGAAGATCTCGAAATTCCACAAACAGGCCGCCAATCGCCGCGCGCTCACGTAAACGCGCCAACTCGCGCTGGCGCTTGCTGGGTACAAAATGCAACAGCGGGCTCAGGGCCATCAGGACGATTACAGCGATGAGTAAATAGGTCACTTGCCGCTCTTACTGATCCATATCAAAGGTTTGGCGAATGCAACCGGTTTGCTTGCGCCTATTCTGTGCTATAAATAATTCCATGATGGCCAATAATCCGGAGCCCTGTCATGTCTGACTATAGTAACATCCTGGTCGCCGTCGACCTCGGGGAGGACTCAGGTCACATTTTACGCCGCGCCCGCTCGGTGGCTTCAGGGACGTCTGCCAACTTACATTTGATACACGTGATCGAACCCCTTAGCTTCGCCTATGGCGGCGACATTCCCATGGACTTCTCCGGCATCCAGGATGAAATCCACCAACAGGCCTCAGCTCAACTACAGCGTTTTGGCGCCGCCCAGGACCTGACGGAAGAGCAGCAGCACATCGTGCTTGGCCGTCCTGAAGTCGAGATCCACGCCAAGGCGGAGGAATTGGGCGCCGACCTGATCGTGGTCGGCAGCCATGGTCGCTACGGTCTGGCTCTGTTAATGGGATCTACCGCCAACGGCGTACTGCACGGTGCCACCTGTGATGTACTCGCCGTGCGCGTGGGTAACACCTAGCCAGCCTCCAGCCAGGCCAGACACTGGGTCACGTCGAAGGGCCAGCCCAGCTCTCTGCCAGCGGCGTCCCTGACCACCGGAATGCGCACACCGTAGCGTTCAAACAGTTCATCCGAGTCGCTAATATCTATCTTTTGAATGAGCAGTGGTACGCCCAGGGACTGGCAGTGCTGCAACACCTGCTCGGCAAGGTCGCAAAGATGGCAGGCTGACGTGCCATACAAGGTGAGTTCCATGGGCCCCTGTCCCCTTTCAGTTCGCCGATAAAATGGGGCCAGAGCCATGATTGGTTTGCCTGGCCATGCATCGCGCAGCGCGGCGATACTACGCTGTAAGCGCGCTATTCTGTACTATAACGGCGCCGCAATCGAGAACAAGCTGAGGACAAGTTTCCGCTCTGTTAGATCTGAATGCCTCATGCTGGTTGGCACGAAATCACCGCGGCGTTAAAGCACAAGGAGAGATCCAATCGCCGACTCGACTACAGAGACTTCCGCGTACCGGGAAAAAAAAGCGTTCTTTCGCGGGCTTTTGACCGTGTATGGCCGCAAGAACGTACTGGAGGTACTCAGGGACGAGACGCTGACCTGCTATGCCATACACCTTGCCGACAGTAACCGCGACGATGGTACGTTGCGGGAGATTCGCGCACTTGCCGAACGACGAGAGGTATCGATCAAGGTCCACTCGCGGGCAGCACTAGCGCGCATTTCACGTAATGGCAGACAGGACCAGGGAGTAGCAGCCGACATGATCTGCCCGCGGTTCTCCGACGCCAGCGATTATCTCCAGGGCCTGGATAGCGGGCCGCCCCGCCGCCTGCTGGCACTGGATGGCATCACCAATCCGCAAAACCTGGGTATGATTATCCGCTCCGCCTGCGCGGGCGCCATTGACGGCATTCTTTACCCGGAACGCGGTTGTGCAGCGCTCGGGCCACTGGTGATCAAGGCCAGCGCTGGTACGATATACCGCGCGCCTATCCTCAAGTGTCCCAACCTCGAAGACACACTCCGGCAATGTCGCGAACAATCGATCAATGTGTGCTCGTTGGAGGCGTCCGCTGAGACTACCCTGTTTGCCTACCGCCCCACCGGGCATGTGGTGTTTGTACTGGGCAGCGAAACAGATGGGGTATCAGCGCCGGTGCGCGCACTGTGCGACCAGGGCCTGTCCATACCCATGCGCAATGGAGTCGAGTCGTTGAACGTGGCGGTGACAGCCAGCCTTGTCGCTTATAGCGGCGAGCACTACTTGGACAGGTAACTCATGCCCTCTTCCAGGCCCTTGAGGGTCAGGGGATACATTTTCTGGTCGAGCAGTTGGTTGGTGATGGCGATGGACTGCGTGTATTCCCACTCGTCCTCGGGCACCGGGTTGATCCAGATTACCTTCTCATAAGTCTCGCGCAGGCGACGCATCCACAGTTCACCCGGCTCCTCGTTCCAGTGCTCCACGGAGCCGCCGGGCTGCATGATTTCATAGGGCGACATGGATGCATCGCCCACGAAGATGATCTTGTAATCATGGCTGTACTTGTGCATCACATCCAGCAGTGGGGTGCGCTCGTTATGACGGCGAATGTTGTTGCGCCAGACACTTTCATAGAGGAAGTTATGGAAGTAAAAATACTCCATGTGTTTGAACTCGGTGCGCGCGGCGGAGAATAACTCTTCACAGACCTTCACGTGTGGGTCCATGGAGCCACCGACATCGAAAAACAGCAGCACCTTTACCGCGTTGTGGCGTTCGGGCACCATTTTGATATCCAGCAGGCCCGCGTTGCGCGCGGTGGAGCTGATGGTGTCATCCAGGTCGAGTTCGTCCGCGGCACCGGTGCGCGCAAACTTGCGCAGGCGGCGCATCGCCATTTTGATATTACGGGTACCGAGCTCTACAGAATCATCCAGGTTTTTAAAATCCCGCTTATCCCAGACCTTCACCGCGCGCTTGTTTTTACCGTTGGGTCCAACCCTAATCCCTTCCGGGTGGTAACCTTCCTGGCCAAACGGTGAGGTACCACCGGTACCAACCCACTTATTGCCACCCTCGTGACGTTTTTTCTGCTCTTCCAGTCGCTTCTTGAACTCCTCGATGAGTTTTTCCAGGCCGCCTAGAGACTCAATCTTGGCCTTTTCCTCTTCGGTGAGGTTCTTCATGAACTCGCTGCGCAGCCAATCGTCCGGAATCAGCGCCTCAATGATGTCGTCCAGCGCCTCCAGCTGCTGGAAATGCATGCCGAAGGCCTTATCGAAGCGATCGAAGTATTTCTCGTCCTTGACCATGCAGGTGCGGCTGAAATAGTAGAACTCGTCCATATCACCAAAGGCGATATGTTTTTCCAGGCCGTCCATCAAGTCCAGTAACTCGCGGGTAGTCACCGGTACCCCCGAGTCGCGCAAGCCGTGGAAGAAGTTGATGAGCATACTTTAGCGGGCTTCCCGGCGGTGCATAAAGGCGAGACGCTCCAGTAGGTGTACGTCCTGCTCGTTTTTCAGCAAGGCGCCGTACAGCGGTGGTATGGCCTTGGTCTGGTCGCGTTCCTTGAGAATTTCGTCGGGGATATCGTCGGCCATCAGCAACTTCAACCAATCGATCAGCTCGGAGGTTGAAGGCTTTTTCTTCAGCCCGGGAATAGCGCGCACATCGAAGAACACCTCCAGCGCTTCCTGTACCAGATCCTGGGTAATATTCGGATAGTGTACGTCGATAATCTCGCGCATGGTGTCGCGATCAGGGAAGTTGATAAAGTGGAAAAAGCAGCGACGCAGGAAGGCGTCCGGCAGTTCCTTCTCATTGTTACTGGTGATAATGATAATCGGGCGGTGCTTCGCCTTGATGGTTTCGCCAGTCTCGTAGACAAAAAACTCCATACGATCCAGTTCGACCAGCAGGTCATTGGGGAATTCGATGTCGGCCTTGTCCACCTCGTCGATCAGCAGCACTACCTGTTCATCGGCGGTGAACGCTTCCCATAATTTGCCACGCTTAATGTAGTTGGCGATTTCGTGCACCTTGCCATCGCCAAGTTGTGAGTCACGCAAGCGGGACACCGCATCGTATTCGTAAAGGCCCTGTTGCGCCTTGGTGGTGGATTTGATGTGCCACTGGATAAGCCGCTTACCCAGGCCCTGCGCCACCTCTTCAGCCAGCATGGTTTTACCGGTGCCGGGCTCACCCTTGATCAGCAGTGGGCGCTCCAGCGTTACCGCAGCATTCACTGCCATGCGCAGATCATCAGTGGCGACGTAGCGTTCTGTTCCCTCAAATTTCATAGTCTGGAAAATCACTCATTGGTTATGCGAAAGCGCTCAAGGGTACCGATTGATCAGTCCTGAATCAAGACTGCTAATTGCCCTCGTTGCCCGGGTCCCGGATGGCGGGAAACAGCCCGCTCTGGCCTTTGCCTTCGGGATCAGCGAAGCGCTGTTCCCACAACGCCAGCTTTTTGCGGCGCCGGCGCCGTAAAATTGTCAGTACAACTGCCGCAATAACCGCCGCGAGGGCGCCAAATCGAATCGCTGGCACCTTTAGGTCCTGCTCCGGGACATCCTCGACTCGCGTGGAGATGATTTCGCGAGGATTGGCGGCAACGGCCTCGACAAACAGCGGTAGTTCCCTGGTCATGCCCTCCCCCTCAAGGCGAACCGTGAGTTCGTGACGACCTGCCTTAGGCAGCGGTGGCACTGGGATGAGAAATCCCTCGGAGCTTACCCCGACTGGCTGACTGGCCAAGGAGAGCGGTTTACCAGCCGGGTCATGTACTGCCAGCGAGATCTCAAATTGACGGTACAACGCCGCTGAGGCAAGCATTTCACCCGCCAGGGACAATGTCAGGCCGATCTGACTTGCCTCACCGACAGGCACTACGCCAGGCATATCGACAAGCTGTAGCTGCAAGTTCGACTCAACCCGGACCTGGGCGCGATCAAAGCCGGGCGCGGTAAACTTCCATGGCCCCTCTTCCGGCTCGGCGATCGAAACCAGCGTATAGAGCGCATTACTGAACCACTCTACACCTTCAGCTGAAACATCAGGGCTCAACTGCAGACCTGAGGGCGTTTGCAGGCTGATGTCATCGCCCCCCGAGTCACCCGCAAGCACCAGGGTAAATGCGTCGACACTTTCGTCGACGGTAAATCGGCGCTTCGATACCGGCACGTTGGAACTGGGCGAGATTGTCTGTAACAACCGCAACAGTGCCTGGGCCAGTTCCTGTGAAGATCGCGCCCGTAACGCCAGCCCACCGGTCAGGGCAGACAGGTTAGCCAGGAATGCCCGGTCGGCATCGGTGGAGACAGCAATAGTATGAACCGGCACCCCCAGACCCGCGAGCGCCGGGGCAGCGGTCTGGATGAGCTCACGGGCCGCGTTGGCGTTGGTCATGGGCGACGCGGAGACATCCAGCCTGCCACTGGTGATAACCACGATACTGGTACCGGGCACTGCCGCATCGGGAGAAGCAGCGGCAATCGCCGCGGGCAAATTATTTCCCGGCCCGCTATTGCCCAGGGTTAGTAGTGCTGAAGCTGCAGATTTCCGCCACTGAACATCGACTGTTGAAACCGGCACCAGAGAGTGAACGGTATCTCCGAAAGTCCAGACACCCGCACTGGTACCTTCGGGCAACAGATGCACCAACACGGCCAGGGCGACTCCCAGCTGCATCTCCTGCTGTGCTTCCAGCGCGCTTTCGGACACATCGACCAACAGGCGAATATCCGGTGCACGCAGCGCCTGCCCCCAGGCTGGTTGCACCAGCAAGCACCAGCTAAGGCCTAATACAGCCCAGTAGCAAGCCGATAACCGTGCGGGGCGCATCCTAGTCGGGTTTGCCCGCGGCCGCCGCCGGCGGAGCGGCGCGACGCGCTGACGATCGAAAAACGGTGAAACGAAGAACCAGGGCAAGTAACGTCGCTAAGCCAAGCATGAAACCCAGGGGGCGCAGTGCATGCTCGGCCGCCTCCTGACCGTAGGTCAGGAACTGAAACGCCGCCACAACCAGAGCCGGTGCCAGCGTGTCCACCCCTTCCTGGGGATAAGCGGGAGTGAGCAACAGGGCCGCCGCCACCAACGCCGCAAATGCCAGCCAGGCCGGACGCCAGGAACGGCGCAACCACCACAGCAGCAGTAAGATAGCCAGGCAGGCCGAACCACAGTAGACATACATGGCGGTCAGGTAGGAACTTTCGTCTAACAAACTATTTCTCACTCCACCCAGGAAATCACGTGCTCATCATAGCCGTCGGGGTGCACATATTCATCCGAAACCGCGCGCCCCCTGATCGACACCCCGGCGCGATGAACCGACTCCGGGTCACCAGTTACCAGCGGGTGCCAGTCCGGCAAAGGTTTACCCTGGGAGCGCAAACGGTAAGCACAGGTGCTGGGCAACCAGTCGAGCTCGTGGGTGTTTTCGGGGCTCAGGGCTATACAGTTGGGTACCAGCACCGAGCGCCTTGCATAGTCCGTACAACGACAGGTCGGCTCATCGAGATAGCGGCAACGGACCTTGGTATAGAGCACTTCCCCACTCTCGGCATCCTCGAGTTTATGCAGACAGCATTTGGCACATCCGTCGCACAGTTGTTCCCACTGCTCCGGTGAGAGTGCTTCCAGTGGCAGAGTATTAAACCACTCAGTCACTGCTGGCGCCCAGGCGAGCCTTTGGATAAGGGGCGGGAGGCATCTGCAGGAAATACCCCTGCTCCGTTATGCCTTCGATGACGTCGTTAACGTCCACCCTGGCCAGTTTCTTTGTGGGCGTCAGTAGCAAAGTCATCACCAAGTCCGGCTCACCAAACTGCTGTAGCAGCGTTGCGGGCAATTCTTCCAAGCCACTGGACTTGTCCACGTACAGGTACATCTCTGCTTTGCGTGGGCTTTTGTAAATCTCACAGAGAAGCTTCACAAAACAGCTCCGGCGAGATGTTCGCGCAATGGCTTAACCACTAGCTCCTGGCGCCAACCTGCCCAGTGTCGAGGTGTTTCAACGCGGTCACCCTGCGCCTCGCGAATAAGCGCTTCATAATCGCGGGAGCCCATCAGAATCTGCGGTACTGTCACGAGCGAGCGGGCGATATCTTCCACCTTTTGCTTGAGCTGCTTCACCTGGCCGCGCTGGGCGGCACTCATCGGCCCGGGTAGCCGCGTGGGCAAAGACGCTTCTGGCAGTTTCGCCTGCTCTGATAGTAGATCCAGCAGTTCCTCACCGTAACGCCGCACCACTGCCGGCGGCAGATCTGGCAGTGCGCGAAGATCTGCCAAGCTGGCTGGCGCCAACTGAGCCAACTGCAGGCAAGCCTTGTCGTCAATAATCCAGCTGCGTGGTTTATTGCGGCTGCGGGCTGTACGTTCGCGCCAATCGCTCACCGCGATCAACTGCGCCAGTTGGCGTGAATCCAGCTTCCAGGCGGATTTTATGCGCTTGAAGTAACCTTGTTCATTAGACGCCAGGCCGGCGACCGCGTCGTCACCGTCGGCGATGACCCAGTCAAATTTGCCCTGCTCGCGGCAACGATCAGCCAGCTGGTGGTAGACGCTGTGCAAGTAGGTGACGTCCTGGGCCGCATAATGGCATTGGGATTCGGTCAGGGGGCGCTGCAGCCAGTCGGATCTTGTCTCGCCCTTTTCCAGCTCAACATCGCAGACACTTTGCACCAACGCTCCGTAGCCCAAGCCAAAACCCATATCCAACAAAGCCGCCGCACGCTGGGTATCGAACAGCGGCTGGGGCATGACGCCAAGCCAACGCTGGAATACCTCCAGGTCCTCGCTGACCGAGTGTAGTACCTTAACGATCCCCGGATCGGTGAGCAATTCGCACAATGGCGCCGTATCGTCCAGGCCCAGCGGGTCAATCAGCCAGGCGGTGTCCCCAAAACATAACTGCACCAACGCCACTTCAGGGTAAAAGGTGTTACGACGCATAAACTCAGTGTCGACCATGACACTGTCACACTGCCCCGCCAGATCCAACACCTTACGGAGCTGCTCATCGGTTTCTACCAGCTGCCAATCCACGATTAGTCGCGCTCCATCGGACGCCGACCACTCAGGGCATGAGCGAGTGTGCTGCCATCCACGTATTCCAGTTCGCCACCCAGGGGCACACCGTGGGCGATGCGTGACATCTTCACACCCTGGCGGGCGAGCTGCTCGGTCAGGTAATAAGCCGTTGCCTCACCCTCGACGGTGGGATTGGTTGCCAGAATGACCTCTTCAATTCCATCCGCCAGCACCCTGTCCTGGAACCGATCCAGACCAATTTCTTCCGGGCCAATGCCATCGATGGGCGACAGGTGGCCCATCAGCACAAAATACAATCCGCGGTAACTGCCGCTTTGCTCTATGGCCAGGACGTCGGCGGGCGTCTCCACCACACAGATCGTCTTGTGGTCGCGGCGCGTGTCGCTACATATTTCGCAAACTTCCAGCTCGGTGAAATTGCGACAACGGTTGCAGTGGTCGATGCGCTCAACTGCGGTGCCAAGAGCACGAGCCAACGCCAGCGCACCATCGCGATCACGCTCCAACAGGTGCAGCGTCATACGCTGGGCCGACTTGGGACCAACGCCGGGCAGACATCGCAATGCCTCGATCAGGTTTTCCAGTGCTGGACTGAACTTCACGTGACAGTCGCTCGCGCTAGAAAGGCATTTTGAAACCGGCGGGAAGATTCAATCCGGAAGCCAGTCCGGACATCGCTTCCTGGTTCCTGGTCTCTACCTTACGCACCGCATCGTTGACGGCAGCTGCCAGCAGATCCTCCAGCACTTCCTTGTCTTCCTTAAACACCGAGTCATCGATGCTGACGCGCTTGATATCGTGCCGACCAGTCATAACAACCGTGACCATGCCCGCCGCGGCAGTGCCCTCAACCTCGGCCGAGGCCAGGTCCTCCTGGGCCTTCTGCAGGTCGGCCTGCATTTGCTGGGCCTGCTGCATGATATCAGTGAAACTTCCCTTCATATTACTTCCTCAATTGTCCAGAGGCGTGATAGACGACCGGTCGAGTTCACCGTCAAACCGTTCCATCAGCCCCTGCAAGATCTGGTCACACTCGATGTCTTCAACCGCCTGCTGCTGACGTTCCAGCGCCAGGCGCGTGCGTTTCATCGCCGGGGTTTCCCGGCTCACCGCACCGGTCTCGATATTGATCGCTATCGACGCATTACAGTAGTTTTCCAGAGCCAGGCGAATTTTTTCGACGTGGCCGGGATTAAACAGGGCGGCGTTACCTTCATCCAGTACAAATTCAAACTTGCCGGCATCCACGCTGCGCAGCTCGCAGTTGGACGCGACATTAGCCACACTGCCTACCAGCCCCAGGGCTTCCATGGTGTCCGCCCAATTATCGGGATGCAGCTCCGCCGGATGTGCGGGCCTGGCCTGTGTCGGGCTCGCGACTACGTCGTCCGGCTTAGCCTCAAGCCGCTCTGCCGCAGGAGTATTGGCCTGCGAGCGGGCACCCCCATTACTGGCCCGTCCCTCGTCAGATGAGGAGCCAAGGCTCGCGGCTGTGGACCTCGAAGGTTCGGATTTTACAGGCTCGGTCTGCGGAGGTTCAGGTCGCGAAACTTCGGACGCAACAACCGGCTCAGGGGACTTTTTTACCGGAGCGCCGACCTCGGCGGCTTCTTGTACAGACGATTCTTGTTGGCCGCGAACCAGGTCGTCCGCCGCCAGGTTGGTGTCCAGCACGGCCACTGGACGGAAGGCAATCATGCGCAACAGCACCATCTCAAAGCCGCTGCGTGGATCGGCCGCCAGCGCCAGGTCCCGCTTGCCATTGATCGCTGTCTGGTAGAACAGTTGGGTATCTTCTGCGGTAAACGACTGGGCTATCTGGGCCACTCGCTCCGCATCACCCCAGCTGTTATCGATAGCGTCCGGCACCGCCTGCGCTACCGCCACCCGGTGCAGCAGAGATATCAGTTCATCAAGGCTGCCCTCAAAATCCGGTGCGTGCTCCGCCATGCGGTCGGCCACCTCGAGCGCAGCGGAGGGCTCTCCCGTGGCCACCGCTTCCAGCAGCTGGTGCACAAAGCCCATGTCTACCGTGCCCAGCATGCTGCGCACGTCGGCCTCACTGACGCTGCCAGAGCCGAAGGCAATGGCCTGGTCGGTCAGGCTAAGGGCATCGCGCATACTGCCGGCGGCGGCCCGGCCCAACAGCCACAGGGCCGGCTCCTCAAACTTGATCATTTCTTCGCCGAGCACAAATTGAAGATGCCCGGCAATTTGCTCAGGCGGCATATTCTTGAGGTTAAACTGCAGGCAGCGAGACAGGATGGTGGCCGGTAATTTCTGCGGGTCGGTGGTGGCCAGCAGGAACTTGACGTGCGGTGGTGGCTCCTCGAGAGTTTTTAGCAACGCGTTGAAGCTGTGGCCCGAGAGCATGTGCACCTCGTCAATAAGGTACACCTTGTAACGGCCGCGGGTCGGCAGGTATTGCACGTTATCGAGCAGTTCCCGGGTCTGCTCCACCTTGGTCTGGGACGCTGCGTCCACCTCCAACAGGTCCACACAACGTCCTTCAGCAATCTCCAGGCAGGAGCCACATTCTCCACAGGGCTCTGAGCTCACCCCCACCTCGCAGTTGAGGCACTTGGCCAGGATACGGGCTATGGTGGTTTTGCCGACACCCCGGGTACCGGTAAACAGGTAGGCGTGGTGCAGTCTGTCGTGGTCCAGGGCGTTGATCAGGGCTTGCAGCACGTGTTCCTGGCCGACCATTTCGCGAAAGCTCTTTGGCCGCCACTTACGGGCTAATACCTGGTAGGACATTCTTGCATGCACCCCGAAGAGAAAATCAATGGGCTAGGATACACCAGCACCCGATGCACCTGAAGCGTAGGGACGGGAAATGGAGGCGGCCCGAACAGCCACACCCCGGCACACGAGTCGATAATTACCGTTGCTCCCTTCCGGGCCTGGCGGGGTTCACTATCTATCGTTGCGGAGGGACCGCTCGGACCACCATAACAGCGCACGAGGTGCGCAGCGGGCGCGTATTGTGGCGAAAACTCGCCGGCGCTGCAAGCTGTGGCGACATATTCGACCTTCAGTGCACCGAAGCGGCACTTATTGCGTATTACTTGCAGAATCGACGGGTGCGTGGGCGTGACGTGAGGTTGCCTGACGATATCGTCAGAGCTACAGTGTGTGCCCCGCTTGAATACGATTAAAACACTTTGAGGAATTCACATGACCAGCAATGCCCAGTACGACATCGTAATTTATGGAGCAACCGGTTTTACCGGTCGGCTTATCGCTGAATACCTGGTAGCCAAAAATGGCCACGGATTGACCTGGGCTATGGCCGGCCGCAGCATGGACAAGCTGCAAGCGGTGCGCGACGAGGTGGGCGCCGCTGACGACACGCCGCTGGTAGTGGCCGATGCCGCCGATCCGGAATCGCTGCGCGCTATGGTCTCCTCAGCCCGTTGCATCTGCACTACTGTTGGTCCCTACCAGATGTATGGTTCTGACCTGGTTGCCGCCTGCGCTGAACTGGGCACCGATTATGTCGACCTGTGCGGCGAACCGGTGTGGATGCACCAGATGATTGCCGCCCACGGTGACGCTGCCGCTGCGAGCGGGGCCAGAATTGTGTTTAGCTGCGGATTTGACTCCATACCCTTCGACCTGGGCGTGTTTTACCTGCAGGAGGCTGCAAAGGCGAAATTTGGAAAGCCTTGTACGCGGGTGAGAGGTCGCGTTCGCTCCATGCAGGGCGAATTTTCCGGGGGTACCGCAGCATCACTCAATGCCACCATGGACGCACTGGGCAAAGACCCTAGCCTGTTCAACCTGCTGGTCAACCCCTTCTCGCTTTCCGACGGCTTTCAGGGCCCGGACCAGCCGGCTGACAACAAGCCCTACGAGGACGAGGTGGTTGGACAGTGGGTGGCCCCCTTCATTATGGCTGCCATCAACACCAAGAACGTACACCGCTCCAACGCCCTGATGGGCCACCCCTATGGCACCGACTTCCTGTATGACGAGATGATGATGACCGGTCCTGGCGACCAGGGTAAAGCCGTGGCAGAGGTGGTCGCTTCCACCAACCCGATGGTCGGCGATGACGTACCACAGCCCGGTGAAGGCCCCTCTCGTGAGTCCAGGGAGGCGGGAAGCTATGACGTCCTGTTTGTGGGCACCACTGACGACGGCCAGGAATTGCGCGCAGCGGTTACCGGTGACATGGACCCGGGTTACGGCTCAACATCCAAGATGATCGCCGAAAGCGCGGTCTGCCTGATCGAGGATTGTGCCGATGTGCCCGGCGGCTTTTACACCAGCGCGCCGGCAATGGGATCAACGCTCATTGAGCGCCTCTGCGAGCACGCGGGCCTGACCTTCTCGATGGAGTAACCATCGGGAAGAGGTCTTCAAAACCAGGATCTTCGAAACCAGGGGCTTCAAAACTTATAGGCAATACCGACGTTGTAGACCCACGGGTCAATGTTCACGTCGAATTTGACGCGACCGACGTCGGTTTTCACCGTGGCCTCCGTGTCAATGTCGATATACCAGACCCCGGCGTTGAGGGCCCACTTGTCGCCCAGCGGGATATCGAGACCCGCCTGGGCGGCCAGACCAAAGGAATCTCCAAGCTCGAGCGACGCCCGTTGAGCGCCGAGAAGGGATTCCAGCGCGGCAGCCAGTTCCGAGTCCACCTCTTCATCAAAAAACACGGTGTAGTTCAGACCCAGGCCCACGTAGGGCTGCCAACCACTGGCACCACCTCGTGGATACCACTGCAGGCTCAAGGTAGGCGGCAAATGCTTGGTGGATCCCGCCTCCAGCGGCAAGCCCTTGATACTGATATCGTGTTCAAATGGCGTGGCGGCAAGCAATTCCATACCCCAGTTGTCGCTGAGCATATACACAGGGACGATGCCCAGCTGGGTATCATCGTCCACCTCAACGCCCCGCAACACGGTTTCCGGGTCGGTGGGCAGCACGATCTTGTCGCTGTCGTCGTTGGGAGCAACGGTTGTCGCCCCCAGGCGCAACACCCAGTCTCCCTCTTCGTACGCCATTGTCCCCACCGAAAAGCTGCCTATCAGGGCGGCCAGCGCCATCCTTACCACGTTTTGCATTACTAACTCCTGTTATGGGGCGCATCCCGTTTGCGCCACTCCAGGAGCATTGTCACAAAGGCCACCGCCGGGGGTATTGATGTCAGTCAAGTAAAATCGAATATGCGGCCGTCCAGCACAGGAAGCGATGATTCGACGGCGCTGCGTTTGCGCCTTAGAATCACCCACATTGCAAGCGATATAGCCACAGGCCCCTCCCCTGTTGAAACCCTTACTGCGTATCCTCTCCCTCGTTGCGTGCCTGGTACTGAACGGCTGTGCCTGGCGTATGCACGAACCCGCCGCCCGCACCGACATGCGCTCGGATGACACCTGGGGTTTACGTTGCGAGACCGTTGACCCGGACAGTGCCAACGCACAGGGCAGCGCCAGCGCTGATTCCAAGGAGCGATGGGCCTACGATGCGGGCGGCAACCGCATTCTTCTGGAAGGTCGCCTGGAAGATGGCTTCTTTGTTACCCGGCACGCCGTAGGGGGCGAGACAGCGATAAACAGTTCCAAGCAGGCCATTAGGGAGGCCTGCCACCAGTCAGCCGGGAACCTGAACACGGAAGCCGAAAACCAGTTTCTACGCGTTCAGGCTGCCAGGCATTCCGAGAAGATCAATATTCCCCTGGTCTACGACCACGAAAACGCCACTAACGCGAAAATAACTCGCTTGATAGTCTTCGGAGACAGCCTGTCAGATGCGGGCCGACTGCGGGAACGCATGAAGGTTTTCCCGGGTGCGCCATACTGGGCCGGCCGTTTCAGTAACGGCCCGGTGTGGACAGATTACCTGGAAGCCTCCACCCCATTGGCTGTACAGAATCATGCCTACGGTGGTGCGTCGGTGACCGACCTGCATGCACTCCCGGGTGAGGGCCTGATTGCGCAAATAAAGTCCGGCGGGCAAATTTTTGTCAGCGGCAGTATCGAAATCCAGGTGGACGATTACATTGCTAACTACCTGTCAGGGGGACAACTCACGAGTCCGGACAACACCGCGTTCCTGATCTGGGCAGGAGCCAATGACTACATCTCCAAGGAACCGATCACCGGCTTCATCAGCACCTTTCTCAATTCGCCTGAAGGTAAATCGGGTTACCGGCAAATCGCCGATGCGACCATCGTCGGCCTGGAGCAGGAGGTCAGGAAACTGTACGCCGCAGGAGCCCGCCGCTTTGTCCTGGTCAATCTTCCGGACCTGGGCCGTACACCGATCGTATTGCAAAACGACAGTTACACCTCATCGGCCGGTGTAGACAGTGAAGAAGTTCGCAAGCTCGAATTGTCAGAACGCCTCAGCGAACTGACCCGCTATCACAACCAGGAACTTGCCAGCGCCACCACCCGTCTCGCTAACGAGTTGAAGGGTGCCCAGGTCATCCTCGCCGATGCCAGGGCATTTATCGACCTGCTGTATACCCACGTGCCGCATGATAATGGGCACGATTACGGTTTCGGGAACGGAGATTCGCGTTACACGCTCAACAACGGCACTGCTCAGGTGAGCGTGCCCCGCCCCTGTTACACCGGAGGCTATCTGGGCTCGAATGATCCCTCGGATATTTGTGATGAACCCCACGCCACCCTGTTTTGGGACGTGGTGCACCCCACCACCCATGCGCATTGCTGGCAGGCTTACCATGTGCGACAGGTGCTGGCAGATGCCGGCTGGGTGCCCCTTGAAACCGATGAAAGGGATTATGGGCGGTGGTGTAAAACTTACCGCGATGGCCTGTAGCGGCCGCCGACTCGATCAGTCGGGGCCGGTATCAAGTTCGTTACACTGTCCGCTCAGGCGCTTTCCTCTTCCCGTATCGCAACATTGAGGTCATACCGGGACACGGGTAACTGACGGATGCGCGTACCGGTAGCGGCATAAATGGCCGCTGTCAACGCAGGCGCTATCGCCGGTGTGCCGGGCTCACCCGCACCACCCCAGAACTCATAACTGTTGATAATGTGGGTTTCTATCTCCGGTGCATCGTTCATACGCACCATCGGATAGGAATCGAAATTACCCTGCTTTACCCTGCCTTTGGCAATTTCAATATCGCCGTACAGGGCGGCGGTGAGTCCATAGATAACGCCGGATTCCATTTGCGCAGTGAGACCGTCCGGAGAAACTGCAAAGCCCGCATCCACGGCGACAGTTACCTTGTCGACACTGACCTCACCATCGGTAACGGTAACTTCAACAACCTCTGCAACAATCGAGCCGAACGAACGTTGGAGCGCGATCCCCCTGCCCTGACCTTCGCCCAGGGGGGCATCCCAGCGGCCCTTCTCAGCGGCGGTATCGAGCACCTTGAGCAAGCGGTCATTGCCAGCGAGCAGGCGACGACGAAACTGGTAAGGATCCTCTCCGGCCTCGTGCGCCAGTTCATCCACAAAGGACTCGGTAAAAAAGCCGTGCTGCGAGTGATCAACACTGCGCCAGGCGCCGAAGGGTACATGGGTGAGGCTGTCGACGTAACCGATGTGCTGATTGGCGATCGCATACGGTATATGCGGTGCTTCTGCCGGCTCGTGCTTGTCCACAAAGGAGTTTTCCCAGGCCTGCGGGTCACCATTTTCGGACATTGCCGCACGGAATTTCGACAAAATCGCGGGTCGGTAATAGTCCTGCTGGATATCTTCCTCACGCGACCAGATCAGCTTGACCGGCACCCCCGCCGCCTGAGAAATTTTCGCCGCCTGGATGGCGACATCGGTCAGCGCTCGACGGCCAAAGCCGCCACCCATCACGTGGTTGTTGACCTGCACACGATCGGGCTCCAGACCCAGCGCCTCGGCGACATGGTGCTTGCAGCGCAACGGATCCTGTGAGCCTATCCAGATCTCGCAACCATTTTCATTGACAGCTGCAGTAGCATTCATCGGCTCCATACAGGCGTGAGCCAGGTACGGTACGCGGTACTCCCTCTCGATGACGCGCTGTGCCGCGGCTAACGCGGCCGCTGCATCGCCCTGGGCAAAATCTTCCTGCACTTCTGCTGACCCAAGGTCGCTGGAGAACTGCTCAAAAATACCCTCGGAATCACGGGTATCGTTAACGCTGCCTGTCCACTGAATAGCCACCGTCGCAAGCGCCTTTTTAGCCTGCCAATAACTGTCCGCAACGACCGCAATCGCATTGTCCAGGTTAACCACCTGCACGACTCCGGGCATCTGCTGGGCGCTGCTGGCGTCATATGACTGGACCTTGGCACCAAAAACCGGTGCCGCGGCAACGGTTGCGTGCTTCATGCCCGCTACCTGCACGTCGATACCAAACGTCGCCGTGCCATCAACCTTGGCCGGTATGTCGTGACGAGGCACGCTCTTGCCCATCAGCTTGAAATCTTCAGGTGCTTTCAGCGGCGGCACCGACGGTGGGGTCAATTTGCCCGCGGCGGCGGCAAATTCCGAATACGGCGCGCGACGACCTGATGACGTATGTATCACGTGACTTGATTCTGTGGACAGCTCATCAACCGGAACCTGCCAACTGGCCGCGGCGGCCTCCAACAGCATGGATCGAGCCGCTGCACCACCCACGCGCATACCGTACAGACCGGTGGAACGCACGCTGAGGCTACCGCCGGTAACTTGCATATGGATACTTTTAGCGATTTGCTGGAACAGGCCGTCAACTGTACCGCCCAGGGCGCTGGGGATAGGTGCGCCCTTCATCATGTAACCCTTGATCAGCGGGTAGTTGGCGTAGCCATCTTCAGCCGGTGCTTCGAGAAACTGTACGCTCTCCCAGTCTGCATCGAGTTCATCAGCCAACATCTGTGCCAATGCCGTCTGGGCGCCCTGCCCCATCTCCGAATGCGGCACGATCGCGGTGACTAGATTGTCCGCACCAATTTTTACCCAGGTGTTGACCAGGTTCTCACCTCCCTCGGTGACTAAAGGCGCAAGGCTTTCATTCTGGTTACCCGGTCTGATGGCCACACCGACCACCAATGCACCACCGCCGACAACACCCGCAGTGATAAACCCTCTTCTGGTCCACTTACCCATGAGTCACCTCCCCAGAAGTCACCTCGGACTGCGGATCAAAGATTTCAACCTGGTTTGCCGCGACTTTCTTGATAGCGCGACGGATCCGCCCGTACATCCCACAGCGGCATACATTGCCTGACATGGCGCGATCGATATCGTCGTCGCTGGGATTGGGTGATGCTTCCAACAGGGCCACCGCTGACATCACCTGGCCGGACTGGCAGTACCCACACTGAGGAACCTGCTCGTCAATCCAGGCCTGCTGCACCGGGTGTAATTCGGCACCGTCGGCAATACCCTCGATGGTGGTAATTTCAGTGCCCTGTACGGCAGACACCGGCAAAATACAGCTGCGGGTAGGCGCGCCGTTCACGTGCACGGTGCAGGCACCGCACTGTGCGATACCGCAGCCAAACTTGGTGCCGGTGAGCTTCAGTTGCTCCCGGATGACCCAAAGCAGCGGTGTATCCGCCGCCACGTCCACCTCATGGGACTGGCCATTAACGGTAAGTGTAATCATGGTTCTGGTCCTGACTCTGGATATTTACCCCGATCAGCCGCCGGGAAACTGCTGGCATGATCGCCCGTTTAAATCGGGTGTTCTTTGACTATGCTACGCGAACGCGTGACAGCTGGATTATTGTAACAGACACCCGCCAGACACGCTTAACTGATAGGCTCCGCCTGAAAATAGCAACTTCCGGGCTCGAACCCTGTTTATCGGCCTATCAGACAGCCTAGCGATGGGAACTTTACGCCGGCAACACTGCTGCCAGCGGAGACAAATCCATCCAGCTTTCAGGAAAGTTTGAGGCTACCAGGCATAGCCAACACGCAAATTGTAAGTCTCATCCAGTTTTTCAACCCCAGGGGGCGCGGCGGCATCGTACTCCAATAGAATCTCCGCTGTAACTTCCAGACCCCATTGCAGAGGCATGGTCAAACCGGTTGTGGTGAACAGCAATACGTCCTCGGTATCTTCCAGGCTGATAACCCCCAGTTGGTCGAGAAATAGCCGGGACTCGCCCCCGAGGATGTCACTGGAGATATTGATACTCCAATTACCTGCCGGATAGTCCTGCTCACCACCGGAAGTGAATTTTTCGTTGACATAAGAGGCGCCAACCTCGCCGGATAGCGTAAAGATTGGCAAGGTATAAAACTGTACGCCGTAGTAAGGGCCTACCAGGTAGCGCAGGTCAATGTCCTGAAACTCGTCTGTATAAGCTCTACCCTGTACGCCCCAGTAACGATCATTTTCCAGGAATCGATCATACTTGGCGACCAGAGCGGTATTTTCAGAGTTTACCTGGTCATTGGCTCTGTCCAACTCGCCACGAATATTCACCGTATAGCGATCATCCAGGCTGCGCCATACCGAATCGACACGGTAGTCGAGGTCTTCAATCTTTGAGTTTCCGCGCTCAATTTTCAGCGCCAGACTGGCACTGCCGGTCCAATTGTACCCATAACCCATTTCCCAGGGTTCCGGATTGACCAGCAGCGCTTCGTCCAATACCAGACTGTTACGCTCGCCCGAGTCGTTGAGATACTCGAGATAGCCATTCTCTATCCGCAGCGGTGTATCTTCAATAACAACTTGGTCCGATAGTTTGATGGCCACGGATTCCGACGATGAAATGGACGCCACATGCTCCATATCAATGGAAATAGAATCCGCAAACTCAGTCTCGATGCTGGCCACGCCATCCCTGACTTCTATAACTTTGCAGAAAATCTGCGTGCCGCTGTTTAATACTATGCGATCCGAAAAGGGTTTTACTTCGGATGCATCATCGGCCAGAGAAAGACTTGAGAATTCCAGCGCGAGCAAAAACGTCGCCAATATGCGGGGCCAGCGAGATATCTGGGTGGGCATGGTCTGTCACCTCGACTGCAAACTTGAATGGCAGCGCGCAGGACCACTTTCGAGTTTATAGTGTGCGCCCCACCCACTGTCCCATCCAGCGAGCCAGGCGACCAGTTTGCATGGTCCTGAGCAGCGCCGAAACCACTACGGTGCCGGCAACAACATGGGGAGATTAGTTATCGGCCTTGCGCGCGATCACGTCATCCATGGTCTGGGAATAATTTGTCAGCCACTTATCCAGTGTGGGCTTGAAATCATCGAAGGTGATTTCATCACCGCTCTTTTTCTCGGTTTCTTCGATCCCTTTCATGACGATAGCCCCGATACGTTCACCGCTGACACTGTCGAGCGCCTCAGCCTCAAACATGGTAGACATGTAGGTCGAAAGATTGCCCGTCGCCGCCTGGGCGCCCCTGAACAGTGCGCTGACCGGTATCAGATTGTGGGCTTTGAGTTCCTCTTTACTTTTCTCGACCCCGGTAATAGCCAACCGAAACTCCGCCACACCGGGGCCCCGCTCCGCTGCGGCGATGCCTTTTTCCTCGAGCAACTTGCGAATCCCCTCGTTAAGATACTCCGTGGCCGCCTTGCCGTGCTCGCCATCAGCCTTACCGGTCTCAGTAAAGAGTTCCACCGACTCGAAATAGATCTTGGAATACTTGCCCTTCTTGTCTTCGTTAAAAAACAGGAAGGCATTGCGCTCCTCGGAAAAGACCAGGCTGTCATACTCCTTCAGCCAGCCAGAGAAGTCTTTGTTCGACACCTCCCGGGAAGCCATCGCGAAGGCACTTCCCAACACCAGGCTCAAAATTACTGCTTTAACCACTGCCATATTTGCGTATTTCATTGCTATGTTCTCCGTTTACTATTTCTTCCTGGGCAAGCCAGACAAAAAGATTTTTAACATCTGCTGCGTTTCCGGTCGCAGGTTCTGGATCCCTTTATACGGCACATCCATCACCGGCTTACGGTCCGGGTACTTCATTTTGTAGGCCATATGGCGTTTGACCAGCGCGGCAAATTGCCCGCCCGCCCAGGGACCGTACTTGATCGAATCGACCGGCCGCTCCTCTCGCGGATCACGGTAAAGGTCGAAAATTGTAGCGGCAATCGGGTTGGTTCCGGGGGGCGGCAAGTGCATTTTGTACTTGTTCTTGACTACCGCTTTTAACATGGGGCCGTCATAGATATGCACATAGTCCCTGCGCCCGTGCGAATCACCGAGCAGCAACATACCGGTCTGGTCAACACCGTCGATCACTCGGTCCCGGGGAATCTCGTCATGGGCCCCTGCGAGGCGGGCAAACGTCGTGAACAAGTCAGAGACGTGAATGATGTCATTGGCGTGTGAACCCGCCTCGATAGCCGCCGGCCAACGGATATAAGCATTAACGCGCACACCGCCCTCGGTGACATCGGCCTTACCCCCTCGATAGACACGGTCTGATACACCACCGATACCGGAGTACTGCATGAACGGCCCGTTATCACCCATCACCATGATAATGGTGTTGTCGGCTATGCCGAGTTTGTCGACTTCTTCAACGATGGCACCAATCCATTCATCAACCTCGGCAATACTCTCCGCCACAGTGCCGCCATTGAGCGTCCGCACCTTCTGGATGTCGTTGGGCACAAAGGTCAGCGGAAACAGGGGCCAGTAGTTAAGGAAGAAAGGCTGATCGCCCTTGGCAAGTTTGCGCAATTGATCAATGGTATTGCGCTGGTAACGCTCGTTCATCTCACGGTAGTGCGCCTGGGTCCACTTCTCGCCGGGCTCCAGATCAATCTCGTACAGTTCGCCATCGCGCACCTCAACGCCAGTCACCATATGACTGGGGTTGGCGACGAAGGTGTTATCCAGGGTATGGGTCTGTAGCTGTGTTTCCGGGTCTACCCCGCGAATGGTGTCAGACTGCTGGGAATCAACATGCATGATCGCCAGTTGACCCTGCTGGTGAATGGGAAACTCTGCGTGCATAAAACCCTGGTTGTTGGCATAGGCCTCCTGGATATCGCCCATATGCCATTTTCCAACGTGGGAGGTGTAATACCCCGCTTCCTGCAGCACTTCCGCCAATGTTACCTCTTCGCCTGCCAGACCATCACCGGCGATGGTCGCCTTGGCCTCGGTGGTGCCCGTGCGCGAGGGATAGCGGCCGGTCATCATCGATACCCGCGTGGGCGTACAGGAGGGCTCGGAATACATTCTGCCCAGCGTCAGGCCCTGGCGGGCCAATGCATCGATATGCGGCGTTGAGTAACCACGGGATGGCGTCAACCCCGGCGTACCAATTTCGCCATAGCCAATATCATCGAGCAGAATATAGACGATGTTCGGCGGCTTGCCGCCGGACTTCTCGCGAATGTCATTCAGCATAGACGCAAGCTTTTCATCTTCCTGCTGCCAGCGCTCTCCGTGCTGGGCTTGTAGGATGTAGTGCTCCGCATCGTGGATCAATGGCTTGGCTGCCTGGGCCTGCAGTGCCAGCGCGCTGCTTGCCAGCACCAATGCACCCAGTGCGGTTCGCCTGGTTGTTTTATCAAGCTTCCTGTAGTTCATCGAACATCTCCCATGTGTTGTTCGCTGATTCAAAGTGTAGGTGACTATGGCAAAAATGCCGCTGCCAGCCGGAAACGTTCAATCATCCGCCTGCACCATAGTCGTCAGTGGCTGTAATACATGTCGGTAAAACCGCTCTCTGCGCGCCTCGGGCACCCCGTCCAGAACCATCTTCGCCAGAACATTGGAACAGGCCAAAATCATTCTCGCCAGATCCTCGGCACTATCGTCAGCACGACGTCCCAGAGAGAGTTCGAGGATCATGCCCCTGAGGTAGCCAATAATCTGTTCTTCCACCAACGCGTATTTAACCTGTAGTTCGTGCGCAAAATGCATGCTCCACATCAGCCAGACCTTCACGTAATCCGGCTTCTTTTCGGCAAACTGGATGTACAGCGGTGCTGTAGCTTCAAGTCTCGCCTGCGTATCAGACAGTTGCTGGGCGGGCTCCAGAACCTCAGCCACTATCCCCCGCGCAACCTCGTCGAGTATCGCCTCCACGAGAGCTTCACGATTGGGGAAATAGGAAAACACCGTGGGCACAGACACCCCGGAGGCACGGGCAATATCCGCGTGTTTTGCCGAATCGATGCCCTTGCTCGCGAAGGCGCTCACGCCCAACTGCAACAACTGAATGCGCCGTGTTTCAGGGTCCATCTGCGCAGCGCGAAGCCGTTTTTTCTTAGGTTCAACCATAGCTATTAGCTGACTCCACAATCGGCAAATTCGCCGCCCGAGGTCGATTGGAAAAACATCCTAGACCAATTTTTCACTTATTGATAGTTTTATTACTGATAATTATATTAGTGATAACTATACTATTGATAATTATATTACTGACATTTTTATCATTGACAATGCTTTGCACCGACTCTAAGCTTCAGCCGCATATTGGTTTGGTCATGGGCCCCGCTCCAGACCACACCACCGGGGTGTTTCCAACAACCAGTACAACACGCGTTAACGGAATGGTGGACCACCGACAGCGGGATTAATAGCAAACCGAGGCAGTCAAGATGAGAGTAGTGAATGAAACAACAGCATCGAAAATATTA
This sequence comes from Halieaceae bacterium, assembly GCA_963669435.1. Lineage (GTDB taxonomy): Bacteria > Pseudomonadota > Gammaproteobacteria > Pseudomonadales > Halieaceae > CALJFL01. The sequence continues at coordinate 3,897,830 of OY770025.1, read as the reverse complement.
CAGCGGCTTTGCACCGCAGCAGGATTGATCCTGATTACAGCCTGCGCCAGTAACCCCGACCAGGAAGTAGTTGAAGCGATGACAGCCGATGGTTTGGTCCGGGTGGCCGATTCACGCGCGGATTATGTCTACCGTGACCCGGACGCCAACATCGGTATCTATGACGAGATCTATATCGCTCCCGTTGATGTGTCCTTTAAATCAAACTGGCAGAACGACATCAACAGGCAGCGAACCAGCCTCAGCCATAAGGTTAGCCAGGAGGATGCAGATCGCATCAAAGCGGATGTTGCAGAACTTTTCCACGAGGTGTTTACCGATGAACTCAGCAAACGCGGATATACCATGCAGGATGCGATAGATCCCAAAGGTAAAAATGAAACCCTGTTGATCGTAAGCCCGGCCATTATCGACCTGGATGTAGCAGCACCGGATGTGAGAAGTGCCGGACGCGACCGCAGCTATACCGCCTCAGCCGGTTCCATGACACTTGGGTTAGAACTGATTGATTCCATCAACGGTGATGTACTGGCCCGGGCCATGGACTACAAAGAGGACCGCGACTATGGAACCCTGCGGTTTTCCAATAGCGTAACCAACCGGGCTGATGCGACGCGGATGATCAGGCAGTGGGCTGTCATGCTTGCTGATGCGTTGGATGAGGCGCGGGGTGCTTAATATACAGGCCCATTGTCAATAGCGCGAAGAGAAGGGTTAATCACAACGCGATTGCCTCTCGCGTTGTGACCCTGCGGGCGCCTGAGGCGGTCGTGCGCGACCCCGGTCAAAGCGCTCCAAAGGTCGCGCTTTTTCGAACGAGGGTTCAAACCAAGGCCTCTACCTCCTCTATGAACAAAAATGGCCCCAAAAGGGGCCATTCTTGATCATGGCGGGGGTAGAAGGATTCGAACCCTCGACCCACGGCTTAGAAGGCCGTTGCTCTATCCAACTGAGCTATACCCCCGGAAACTTGAGGCGGCGATTATACAGGGCGCCATTTAACGGATTCAAATGCGAGCGTGGAGGACGGGGATTGGGGTGGCCGACGGGTCTCGAACCCGCCACCTCCGGAGTCACAATCCGGTGCTCTACCTGATGAGCTACGGCCACCATCACAAGGTGCTGAAAACCGGATTGACCAGACGATTCCTGAAGGTTGGAAAAGTTGGTCGGGGTAGAGAGATTCGAACTCCCGACATCCTGCTCCCAAAGCAGGCGCGCTACCAGACTGCGCTATACCCCGAATTCATACCGCCAGAAGGCGAACCATGACCCTGTTTTCAGGAGCGCGCATGATACTCATCCGCTTTCGAAGCGTCAACGATAATAGTGTGAATTACCAGCAGTTTTTCCCTCCCGCCTCTTCCCCGAAAGCCGCTCTCCGTGGGACAATGCGCGGCTTTTCGGGGCGCCGTTTCGCGGCCTGCGAATACCCCCTTACTTTGAGGAATTTGAGATGAGCGCACTGGTCCTGGATGGCAAAAGCCTGGCTGCAGAAACCGAGGCGGCACTGCTATCGCGCGTGGAAGCCCTGCAGGCAAAATCGGGTGGCAAAACACCGATTCTGGCGACCATCCTGGTGGGCGACGACCCGGCCTCAGCGACCTACGTGAAAATGAAAGGCAACGCCTGTCGCCGGGTGGGTATGGAATCGATGGCAGTGGAACTACCCTCCTCTACTACGACTGGCGAACTACTCGCCAAAATTGACGAGCTGAACAGCAACCCCGATGTGCACGGCATCTTGCTGCAGCACCCGGTACCCGAGCAGATTGACGAGCGCGCCTGTTTTGACGCCATTGCCCTGGGTAAAGATGTGGATGGAGTCACCTGCCTGGGCTTTGGCCGGATGGCCATGGGTGAGGATGCTTATGGTTGCGCAACGCCACAGGGCATCATGCGTATCCTGGAGCACTACAATATCGATATCGAGGGCAAGCACGCCGTGGTGGTTGGCCGCAGTCCCATTCTCGGCAAGCCGATGGCAATGATGCTGCTGGAAAAGAACGCGACCGTCACAATCTGCCATTCACGCACACAGGATTTGCCGTCACTGGTAGCCCAGGCGGACATTCTGGTCGGCGCGGTCGGTAAAAAGGAATTTATCAAAGCCGAGTGGATTAAGGACGGCGCGGTGGTAGTCGATGCCGGCTATCACCCTGGCGGTGTTGGGGGACGTAGAACTGGAGCCCCTGAAGGAGCGCGTCAGCGCCTACACACCGGTACCGGGCGGCGTGGGGCCCATGACCATCAATACGCTGATTATGCAGAGTGTGGAGTCCGGCGAAAAAAGCCTGGGATAGTCAGCTGCAATAGGAACGCGCGTTTTACTCGCTGGCGCGCCGCCACTTGGTACCCTCGCGGGAGTCTTCCAGCACCACACCTCGGGCTAGCAGCTCTTCACGCACCTCGTCCGCGCGGGCATAGTTCTTGTCCAGCTTGGCCTGGGTACGCTCGGCGATCAACGCCTCAATCTCGTCGGCGCCAATCGCGTCCTCATCCACCCCACCCTGCATCCAGGCTTCCGGGTCCTGGCCGAGAATGCCCATCAGGTCGCCGGCTGCAAGGAGCTTTGCTTTCAATAATGCCTTCTCGTCGTCAGATGCCTTATTAAGCTGTTTGGCGAGAGCGTGGATTTCCGCAATAGCCTGCGGTGTGTTCAGGTCATCACACAGCGCCTGGTAGAAGGCCTCGCCCGCCAGCACCACGTCCATATCCACGGGCACGTCCTGCACCTCGCGCAGGGTGCTATACAAACTGCCCAGGGTCGCTTCAGCCTGCTCCAATAGCTCGGCGGAGAAGTTAAGCGGAGAGCGATAATGGGCGCTTAGCAATGCAAAGCGCAATACTTCGCCGCGATACTTCTTCAGCAGGTCGCGTACCGAACGCACGTTGCCCAACGACTTGGACATCTTCTCGCCGTCGATATCCAGGTAGGCGTTGTGCATCCAGTAGCGCACATAATCGCCGCCATAGGCGCAGCGACTTTGGGCGATCTCGTTTTCATGGTGGGGGAAAATTAGGTCTCTGCCGCCACCGTGGATATCAATAGTCTCGCCCAGGTGTTCGCGGATCATGGCGGAACACTCGAGGTGCCAACCGGGGCGACCACGCCCCCAGGGGCTGTCCCAACCCGGGTCGTCCTCTGCAGCTGGCTTCCACAGCACGAAGTCGCCGGGATGGCGTTTGTAATCGGCCACTTCAACACGGGCACCGGCCAGCATATCTTCCAGCGACCGGTTCGAGAGCTTGCCGTAATCGTCCATCGATTCCACATCGAACAGCACATGACCCTCGGATTCGTAGGCGTGCCCTTTGCCAATTAGGGCTTCGGTCAGCGCAATCATCGGGGCGATATTGTGGGTGGCGTGGGGCTCGATAGTCGGTGGCAAAGCGTTTAACTCGGCCATGTCCTCGCGGTATTTGTGTGTGAACTCGTCGGTCACCTCCTCAATGCTGCGACCACCCTCTTTCGCCGCAGTAATAATCTTGTCGTCCACGTCGGTGATATTGCGCGCGTAGGTCACCGTGCCGAACTCGGTCTGCAACACCCTGAACAAGGTGTCGAACACCACCACCGGACGCGCGTTGCCGATGTGCGCCAGGTTGTAGACCGTGGGGCCACAGACGTACATAGTCACACAGTCTTCTACCAGTGGGACAAAGGGCTCTTTTTCGCGTTTCAGTGTGTTGTAAAGGGTAATACTCATAGCAGTCTGTTTCTTAGGCTTGCGACCACGTATCGCGCAGGCCAATGGTCCGATTAAATACAGGTGAGGCCGATGTGTGTTCCCGGCGATCCGCCACAAAGTAGCCTTCGCGCTCGAACTGGAAATTCTGTTCAGGCGCAGCCTGTGCCAGGCCGGGCTCGATCCAGGCGTCCTCCACCACATGCAGCGAGTCGGGGTTCACGTGCTCCAGTAAATCACCTTCGGCCTTGTCCGGCGCCTCGTGGTTGAACAGCCGATCGTAAACCCGCACCGTGGCAGCAACACCCTTCTCAACAGACACCCAATGGATAACGCCTTTGGGTTTAACACCGTCCGCAGGGTCTTTACCCAGGGTATCCGGCACCGTATGGGCCAGCACTTCAACGATATTACCTTCGGCATCTTTAACCACGTCATCGGCCTCGATCACATAGGCATTACGCAGGCGTACGCGCTTGCCCAATACCAGGCGCTTGTATTTCTTATTGGCCTCTTCGCGGAAATCATCCCGGTCGATATACAGCTCACGGGTAAAAGGCAGCACACGCGTGCCGAGATCTTCACGGGAGGGATGGGCCGGAACAGTGATGTCCTCGCACTGGCCCTCAGGGTAATCCGTCAGCGTCACCTTCAATGGCTGCAGCACGCACATTGCACGCGGAGCGTTTTCGTTAAGGTCATCGCGAATGGCATGCTCGAGCATGGCCACGTCCACCACGCCATCACTGCGCGTGGTGCCCACCATCTCGCAGAACTTGCGAATGGCCGCGGGCGTGTAACCTCGTCGGCGCATACCGGAAATGGTCGGCATACGCGGGTCATCCCAGCCGGCGACTACACCCTCGTCAATCAGCGATTTCAGTTTGCGTTTACTGGTGACGGTATAGCTGGTGTTAAGGCGGCCGAACTCGTACTGCCGCGGCGCGCTCTGCACCGGCAGATGCTCCAGGAACCACTCATACAGCGGCCGGTGATCTTCAAACTCCAACGTACAGATCGAATGGGTAATCCCCTCCACCGCATCTTCCTGCCCGTGGGCAAAGTCGTAGGTGGGATAGATCACCCAGTCGTCACCGGTCTGGTGATGGCTGACCTTGCGAATACGATAGATGATTGGATCGCGCATATTCATGTTCGGCGAGCCCATATCGATCTTGGCACGCAGGACCTTTGAGCCCTCGTCGAAGTCGCCCGCTTTCATACCCGCCAGCAACTCCAGGTTCTCGGCCACACTGCGCTCACGGTAGGGACTGTCGCGGCCGGGCTCAGTCAATGTGCCGCGGTACTCCCGCGCCTCATCGGGGCTGAGGTCACACACGTAGGCATCACCCTGCTCTACCAGGTGAACCGCCCAATCGTAGAGCTGTTGGAAATACGCCGAGGCGAAACGCACCTCACCATCCCATTCGTAACCCAGCCAGCGCACGTCTTCCTGAATCGAATCGATGTACTCCTGGCTTTCCTTTTCCGGGTTGGTGTCATCAAAGCGCAGATTACAGCGCCCACCGAAGGCCTCGGCCAGGCCAAAATTCACGCTGATACTCTTGGCATGCCCCAGGTGCAGGTAGCCATTCGGCTCCGGCGGGAACCTTGTCACTACTTCCTGCACCCTGCCGGCGTCGAGGTCGTCGGCGATAATGGTGCTGAGAAAATGACTGGAAGAAATCTCGTCCATTGTTTGTGCTGGTCTATAATTCAAAAGGCCGCGTATTGTAGCCACATACGGGGTAAAACCCCACAGGCTTTGTCGTCCGAGCCAGCAAAATATTCCGTTTTGAAGATCGGACTTCCGATGCCGGCCATCAGTACAGTGGCTGCGCGCTGCGGGAGGTCTGTATGAGCTACAAAAGCCTGTTTCTTGCCTTGTTTATTGCCATTCTTTCGAGTCTGACTGCCGGCTGCAAGCTGGGACTCATCGCCGTAGAGGGAGGAGATATCCAATCTGAATCTGGCACTTATGTGTGTCAATCGGGTATGAATTGCGTGGTTGAGATCAGTGATACCACCTTTAATGAGAAGTTTGAGGCGATTCCGGCCGAGGGCTTCGAATTCGTCAAATGGATTGATGGCCCAAGTTTCTTGTGTGGGGGATCCACCAATGCGGTGTGTACAGTCAATAACGTTGCGCTGGCAGGTAATGCGCTGGCGGAAGCGATAGTGGCCAGCGACAGTTACTTCTACATCTTGCCTGAGTTTAGAGCCGTTCCCGCACCAGATCCCGACCCGCAGCCGACACTGACCACCGTGCAATTTATGAAATACAACAACTCCTGTGTTCAGTGCCACGTATCAGGCGCCGCGGGCGCCCCCCGGGCAAATGTGCCTGAGGAGTGGGAGCCGCGTTTGACCAAGGGCCTGGATACACTTGTGATGTCAGTGAAGCAGGGGCTTGGCATCATGCCGGCTGGTGGGCGATGCGCGAACTGCAGTGACGACGATTACCGGGATATGATCCTCTACATGGCTTCACCGGGGTAACCCGCCTCTATGCCTGCACACAAAAAGCCCGTATCATTGCCCCCCTTTTAAAGCAAAACCTTGGAAGGGAACAATAATGGTCATCATCCGCACAACTTTTGGCGAGCTCAAACTGGAATTGGACGCCGAAAAAGCCCCGAAAACCGTCGAGAACTTCCTGGCTTACGCCCGCGACGGCTTTTATGACGGCACTATCTTCCATCGGGTGATCGATAACTTTATGATCCAGGGCGGCGGCTTTGACACCGAGATGAACCAGAAAGAGTCCGGTGCAGCGATCGAAAACGAAGCTGACAACGGCCTGAAAAACGACTTCGGCACCGTTGCCATGGCTCGCACCATGGAGCCACACTCGGCCACAGCCCAGTTTTTCATCAACGTCAAAGACAACGACTTCCTCAACCACAGCGGCAAGAATATGCAGGGCTGGGGCTACGCGGTGTTCGGTAAAGTGACCGAGGGCGAAGAGGTACTGGACAAGATTCGCGCGGTCCCCACCACCAGCCGCGCCGGACACCAGGACGTGCCTGCCGACCCGGTAATCATCGAGTCCGTTGAGGTCGTTGAAGGCTAGGAAGAAGAAGTTTAGCCAGCCTAAGGCGATCTAGCCTCCCGCGTTCGGCAAGCACATGTCCCGCACGCTGTTTATCTCCGACCTGCACCTGGATAGCTCGCGCCCGGCTACCACGGCGGCCCTGCGCGAGTTTCTCGACACAGCTACAGACTGTGAAGCGCTTTACATCCTGGGCGACCTGGTGGAGGCCTGGCTGGGCGATGACGACGATTCAGCGCTGGCCGAAGAATTGACCGCACTGCTCAAGGATTTTTCCGCCCAGGGGCCCGCACTCTTCGTAATGCAGGGTAACCGCGACTTCCTGATGGGCGAGGCATTCTGCCAGCGCATTGGCGCCACCCTGCTCCCCGATCCGACGCTGATCGACCTTTACGGCACACCTACGCTGCTGATGCACGGCGACAGCCTGTGCACCGACGATACCGAGTACCAGAAATTCCGGGTAATGGCGCGTGACCCGGGCTGGCAGGCCGAGTTGATGGCAAAGTCATTGGAAGAGCGGCGCCAGATTGCCGCGCAACTGCGCGCAATCAGCAAGGACGCGGGTAGCAATAAGGCCGAAGACATTATGGACGTCTCTGCCAAAGAGGTTAGCCGGGTGATGGGCGAACACAATGTGGCGCAATTAATCCACGGCCATACCCACCGACCGAACTCCCATCAATTGGAAGCGGGCAAGCGCTGGGTACTTGGCGACTGGGATCAACAGGGCTGGTATATCGAAGCTAAAGTAGATTCTACAGAGCTAATTAATTTCTATATAAAACAATAGCTTAAAAGGCCAATCTAAAGCTATTTTTACGCCTTCGAGACACCGCTGTGGAAGCGAAATTCCGCGTCTTCAGACTCAATCAGCTGTTGCTCAGCCGCTAAAATCACCTCAAGTCGCGACTCCACCTCTCCCGCTTCCGCCGCAGTCTCTGCCAGCTTCAGGTAATCCATAAAGTGCCGTGATTCGGACTTAAGCAGCGAGGCGTAGAACTCCGCCAACTCCTCGTCCAGCACCGGCACCAGGGCAGCAAAGCGTTCGCAGGAGCGGGCCTCGATCACCGCGCCGACCAACAGCGTATCCACCAGCCGGTGAGGCTCCGCCGTGCGCACCTCGTCACGTAGGGCGCCGGCATAGCGCGAAGCAGAAATCTGCATATAAGGAATATCGCGGCGCTTGAGTAGCGCTATGACCTGCTCAAAGTGGCGCAACTCTTCGCGCGCCAGGCGCGACATTTTGCCGAGCAGGGTGAAGTTATCGACGTAGCGATAGATCAGGTTAAGTGCTGTGGACGCCGCTTTCTTTTCGCAGTTGGCATGATCAATCAACATCAACGCCGGATTCTGCAGCGCCCAGTTGATCCAAGCAGGCGGCGTGGGACAGCGCAGGAAGTCGTTGATATGGCTAATGTCGGTGGCGGTCACGCCTTGTCTGCCTCGGTGAACAGGTCTGCGGTGCGCATGTAGCGGTCATAGTGCGCCTGAGACAGGGTATAAAACTCCTGGTCAATCTGCTCCCGCAGCTCAGTGAGCGGTGTATCCCTGTACGCCATGTCCACTTCAAAGCCAAACTCTGACGGAACATCAATCTGGCTGGCCCCGGCCTTGATCAGGCTGTACACCCAGCAGTACTCATCGTGGTGGCTGGTAAAAGCGATTTGCTGCACCTCTAACTGCCACTTCAGCAAAGCCGCGTCGGTCACCTGCAACTTGTTTTTCACACACTGGGACAAAAAGCCTGACAGGCGCTGATCAATCACGTGCTTTTGCTCAACCGAATAACTGTTCCAGTTGATTACCTCATGGGAAAACCGCTTACAACCGCGACACACGGTATCGCCAATGCCGGTCGAACAGACACCGATACAAGGGGTTTTCACGGTTTGATCTAGCATGGCTTGGAGCAAATGGGCAGGGGCAGCAAAACAGCGGCCAGTGTACGTTATCAACTTTGTGAATGCACGATATAAGCGGTTGATTTATTTATCTTATTCCCCAGCTGAGCTATACTTCGCACCCGATTTACAACGACCCAAGCCCCGCGCATTCCGCCAGGGCTGACCAGCCGACTAGAGGAGCCCAACGTGCTTGAAGCTTACCGCGAACACGTGGCCGAACGCGCCAGCCAGAACATTCCCCCCAAACCCCTCAGCGCCGAGCAGACTGCCGGCCTGGTTGAGTTACTGCAAAATCCACCCGCGGGTGAGGAAGAGTTCCTGCTGGACCTGATCAGCAACCGGGTACCACCGGGTGTTGACGAGGCCGCTTACGTGAAAGCGGGCTTTCTCTCTGCTATCGCCAAGGGCGAATCCAGCTGTGCACTGATCGATGCGCCCAAGGCCATCGCCCTGCTCGGCAACATGCACGGCGGCTACAACATCGAGACCCTGGTGGGCCTGCTGACTGACGATACGCTGGGCGAACTGGCCGCCACGGAACTCAAGCACACCCTGCTGATGTTCGAAGCTTTCCACGACGTGGCGGAACTGGCCGAGGGTGGCAATGACAACGCGAAAGCCGTGATGCAATCCTGGGCTGACGCCGAATGGTTCACCGAGCGCGATGAAGTGCCCGAATCCATCAAGGTTGCCGTGTTCAAGGTCACCGGCGAAACCAACACTGACGACCTGTCCCCGGCCCCAGACGCCTGGTCGCGTCCCGACATTCCCCTGCACGCCCTGGCGGCCTACAAAATGACCCGCGACGGCCTGGAGCCGGAAGAGCACGGCGTCAAAGGTCCGATGAAGCAGATCGAAGACATTCAGAACAAGGACCTGCCCGTGGCCTTCGTCGGTGACGTGGTCGGTACGGGTTCATCCCGTAAGTCTGCCACCAACTCCGTGTTGTGGTTCTTCGGCGACGACATTCCCGGTGTACCCAACAAGCGAGGCGGCGGCATCTGTATTGGCGGCAAGGTTGCACCAATTTTCTACAACACCATGGAAGACGCCGGCGCACTGGTATTTGAGGCGCCCGTCGACGACCTGGGCATGGGCGATGTGATCGAAATCCGCCCATACGACGGCAAGATCCTGTCCGAGTCTGGTGATGTACTGAGCGAATTTGAACTCAAGTCCGACGTATTGCTGGACGAAGTGCGCGCCGGCGGCCGCATCAACCTGATTATTGGCCGTGGGCTGACCACCCGCGCACGCGAAGCATTGGGCATGGGTGCACCGGACCAGTTCCGTACACCCGAGTCACCCGAAGCCAGCGATAAGGGCTTTACCCTGGCCCAGAAGATGGTGGGCCGCGCCTGCGGTACCGACGGCATTCGTCCCGGCACCTACTGCGAGCCGCGCATGACCACCGTGGGCTCCCAGGACACTACCGGCCCAATGACCCGCGACGAACTGAAAGACCTGGCCTGCCTGGGCTTCTCGGCAGATCTGACCATGCAGTCGTTCTGCCACACCGCGGCCTATCCCAAGCCCGTGGATATCGACACCCAGCACTCACTGCCGGACTTCATCATGACCCGCGGCGGTGTGTCACTGCGCCCCGGCGACGGCATCATCCATTCCTGGCTGAACCGTATGCTGCTGCCCGACACCGTCGGCACCGGCGGTGATTCGCACACCCGTTTCCCCATGGGCATTTCTTTCCCCGCCGGTTCCGGCCTGGTAGCGTTTGCCGCGGCTACTGGTGTAATGCCGCTGGATATGCCCGAGTCTGTACTGGTGCGCTTCAAGGGCGAAATGCAGCCCGGCATCACCCTGCGTGACCTGGTACATGCCATTCCCTACTACGGAATTCAACAAGGCCTGCTGACCGTTGAGAAAAAGGGCAAGAAGAACATCTTCTCCGGCCGTATTCTCGAAATTGAAGGTTTAAGCGGCCTGACCGTGGAGCAGGCCTTTGAGCTTTCAGATGCCTCTGCCGAGCGTTCTGCCGCCGGTTGTACCATCGCCCTGGATGAGGACACCATCGCTGAATACCTGCGCTCCAACATCGTGCTGCTGCGCTCCATGATCGCCGAAGGCTATGGCGATGCTCGCACCCTGGAACGCCGCGCGCGCAAGATGGAAGAGTGGCTGGCCAACCCCGAGCTGCTGGAAGCAGACAAGGACGCAGAGTACACCGCAGTCATTGAAATCGACCTGGCCGAAGTGACTGAGCCCATCGTCTGTGCGCCCAACGATCCGGACGATGCACGCCTGCTTTCACAAGTGGCGGGCGATGCCGTCGACGAAGTCTTCATTGGCAGTTGCATGACCAACATCGGCCACTTCCGCGCTGCGGGGAAATTGCTGGAGCAGCACAAAGGCACCATCTCCACCCGCATGTGGATTGTGCCCCCCACGCGCATGGACGAGCACCTCCTGATGGAAGAAGGTTACTACAACATCTTCGGCAAAGCCGGTGCGCGCACCGAAATGCCTGGCTGTTCACTGTGCATGGGCAACCAGGCGCGCGTTGCGGCCAACTCAACGGTGCTGTCCACGTCCACCCGCAACTTCCCCAACCGCCTCGGTGACGGCGCTAACGTTTACCTGACCTCGGCTGAACTCGCTTCAGTGGGTGCGGTACTGGGCAAACTGCCAACGCCCGCCGAATACATGGAGTACGCCCAGAACCTGGACGCCATGTCCGACGAAATCTACCGCTATATGAACTTCGACCAGATTGTGGAGTTCCAGAAGTCTGCGGAAGAAGGCGCGCGGATTGCGGCAGTGGAGATTAGTGAGGTTAAGACTGGGACTTGATCCACTGACCCTCCGGGCAGCGGCCCGTATGAGAAAACCCGGCCTTGGCCGGGTTTTTTTGTTCTTTACTCGGTGCATTCGGAAGTCTGCGCTTGCTACACACCGCAGAAGTCTGTTTGTCGTATTTTCTTCATTGGCGATTGCTACTATTCTTTGCAGTATCAAAAAACGGAGAATCAATGTGATGTTCCAGAGATTTCTAAAAGCCACAACCCTTACCGTGATGAGTGTTGTTCTGTCGGCGTCGACGGTGTGGGCCTGCACTGGCATCATGTTGATTGGTGCAGACGGCAGCATCATTCGCGCCCGAACGGCTGAATGGGGGCCGTTCGATCTCGAAACAAAAATCAACATCATTCCGCGGGGCTACCAATACAGCGCCGGGAAACTGCCGGACGGCAAGGAAGGCGCCACATGGACAGGCCGATTCGGTATGGTCGGGATCAGCATGCTCGATCACGGTGCCCCTGCAGACGGAATCAACGAGGCTGGTCTAACCGCGGGATTATTTTATCTACCAGGTTTCACCGAGTATCAGGAGTATCGCCCTGAACTTGCGAAAGACACTATTCCGGGTGACCTTTTGGCCAGCTATACGTTGTCGCTATTCGAAACAGTCGATGAAGTGCGTGCTGGCCTTGCGCAGGTTCGCGTAGTCGGCGTGATCGATGAAACCCTCGGATTTCCATTTCCCTTCCACATGCTGGTGGCGGATCGATTTGGCGGAAGAATCGTCATTGAATACATTGATGGAGAACTCACAGTCTTCGATGCACCCCTGGGTGTTATCACCAACTCGCCAAACTACGACTGGCACATGACGAATCTCAACAACTACGTCAATCTATCTGCTATTGGTCTACCTGAAGTTGAAGCGGGCGGTGTAGCCTTTGCACCCCTCGGTGCGGGCAGTGGCATGATCGGCTTACCCGGTGACTTTACGCCCCCATCGCGTTTTGTGAGAGCAGTGGCGTTTTCCCAAACAGCGCGTAATACCAGCGGTGGCTACGACACGGTACGTGAGGCTTTCCGTATTCTCGACAACTTCAACATTCCCGCCGATGCTGCCGAAGGTGCGCAAGACAACGTGCAATCAGATGACTTGCTCTACAGCGCTACCCAGATTACAACCGCGAGCGATTCTCAAAACCTCGTCTACTACTACCACACCATGTACGACAGAACAGTACACAAGGTCGATATGAAGAAAATCGATTTCGCCGCAATGGGCGATGAAATGGTTGTCTTCGAAACCAGCGGGAACCGCGAACCCACTATTGTTGATATCACTCCAACAAACTAAATCCGGTGATTCCGTTGGCTGTGAGCACTTCCATACGCCGCTTAGTCCTCGGGATTCCCTCCCGTTCGTAAAACACCTGGGGCTACGCGCCGTTGTATGAGGGGAACGATGTATTTCACAGACTGACTAACTAATCAAATAAATTCGTATCAATCTATTTCTCAGCAAATGAATACCCTGGGAAGTTCTTCCACTTTATCGAGAATGTACGAAGGCGAAGCGGCCGAAAGTTCGGCATAGTCTCCAAACCCCCATAGAACCCCAATCGATCGCAAACCATTGGTCTGCGCAGACCAAATGTCTATTGCACGGTCACCTACCATAACGGCGCCACCATCTATGGCTTTGGAGTGCAGTAATCCCGCTAACTGCGAAGCCTTAGTAATACCCACATCACCGCCATCGACAAAGGAAAAATACTCCTTCAGCCCAAAAAGAGACAAAATCTTCTCGGCAAAGTCGGCCCTTTTTGATGTACATACACCAAGGGGAATCCGGGAGTCGCTAAGTTCTTTAAGAGCGTCGGGTACTCCAGGATACATTTTGTTCTCTGCGTATCCCTCATCCGCATAACGCTCCCGATAACTTGTTATTAACTCTGTGACGCTTGCGTCATCAACACCGGGCACAAGCTTTTTAAACGTTTCGTCCAGGGGAGGACCAATCTCCCTTTCAATCATCCTCTCAGAAACCGTAGTAAAGCCATGAGTCTGTAACGCATGATTAAAACATCTCACGATTCCGAGGCTTGGATCGCTAAGGGTGCCGTCGAGATCAAAGATCACAGTCGAACAATCAATTTTCATTGTAAGCCGTGATCACTTAACGCTTGGCAAGGAGCTAGACAAAGACAAAAAAAATAAACGCGCTCCATCCCGCTAAAATACCACTCAGTGTAATGGCCTGAAGAAAAACACAACGCGCTCAGACTCTTCGAAGCCGAAGAAAATAAATCTGCTCCCATTTCTATTTATCAAAATGCCTTGGATTGAATCCCAGTCAGGCCGAAGAATGACCGGGTGATATCCAATGCTGTATCGTCATCATAGGGTTTGCAGGTATAGATGATCAGGGACAGGAATTTGGAGGATTCCCAGGTATAGAGTGCAATGCCGGATTCAATCAGCGGGATAAATGCCTCGATGCCCTGGTTTTCAAGCTTGCCTTTGCCAAGGGAAGAATTGACGATGGGGTCACCGGCAGCGGTCATATCGAGTCCATCGAGAATCGTCTCGAAGAACTGGAGGATATCTACTTCGGAGACTTCGCGCTCGTACAGGCCTTCTACCAGCAGGCGTTGTCGGTAGATGTGGTGTATGTATCACTCCGCTAGCTCAACATACTCTCGCATCGCTCAGGTGGCGATATCGGTGGCTTTCACTGCGCCTTAGACCAGCGTCAGCGAGGGCATATTGCGATGAAATGGAAGTCGGTATTATTCAGGACGCCGCCGGAATCGCGCGTTGAAACACTGATTGCGGTGCCTGTGGCCGGTACGGTAGCATTAACGTTCCCATAAGTATTTGAGCTCCCTCCGCTTTGCGATCCCTTTGTTACAGTAACTGCGCAGCCGGATACGGTTTCGCCTGTTTCCAATGTATATCTCCCCGTACTCGACCGGCTGGCTGACTCAATATTGCCAGTTTCGAGAGTGCCGGCACCCGTGACCGAACCATAGTAAAGCCTGACGGGAGGATCGTCCTTAATGGGAATAAAAAGGACTCGGTCCTGCGCGTGGGCCACTGTCATTAGCGATGAGATAATCACTAAATAGGCGGATACTAAAATGTGCAATCTATGCCTACTGAGCAGAAAATCGTTCATCTTAGTGCCATCCTCGCAAAGCCCAGAAATATCTAAACCTTGAGTTTTGATCATTTCGGATACCTATCGATTCTTTGGCGAATACAGTATGTTCGCCTGATTAACCGTAGTTAGTAGTCTAGTCGCATTTTGCCGAATCAACCGAAAAATAACAGAACACGCACGCATTTCCGTTTTATTTAAGGTGTCAGTTGAACAGTAATTCGGATCTGACCGCTTTAAATTGAGGAGCGGTTTACAGATAGCAGAGACACTCCGGAAAGCTGCTGTCGAGTTATTCCCTCGCCGGTGCGATTGAGCTAAGAAACCGATGTACAGGCATATCCAGCTTGTTGCCAACACCCACTTTTATAGATGAGTAGAATCGCATTTCTTCCACCGCAGAGCGGAGCACAATAATTCGTCCTATAGATTACTGCTTTATTGCGTCGCTCGTTAAAGGGTTACTTACAAATGACGCGAGTTGATACTTTGGTGGAAGCCCGGGTAACTCGCCGTATATAAACTACAACCACGTATTTTGACAGGCATACACGCAAGACGTCCCGACAATCAGAGCAAGGTGAGCAATGCTTTTTATAGAATAGCCCCCTAACGAAATAATTCCCTCGCCAATTCCAGTTAATCAAAATGTCTTGGACTGTATTTCGGTCAGGCCGAAAAATGACCGGGTGACCTCCAGTGCTGTATCGTCATCATAGGGTTTGCAGGTGTAGATAATCAGCGACAGAAATTTGGATGACTCCCACGTATAGAGTGCAATGCCGGATTCGATGAGTGGGATAAAGGCCTCAATGCCCTGGTTTTCCAGTTTGCCTTTGCCAAGGGACGAATTGACGATGGGATCGCCGGCGGCGGTCATATCGAGTCCGTCGAGGATCGTCTCGAAGAATTGGAGGATATCTTCTACGGAGACTTCGTGCTCGTAGAGGCCTTCTATCAGCAGGCGTTGTCGGTAGATGTGGGGAGCCAGGTTTTTCATGGTCTTATTCAATTGAAACTGTCCCTTTCTTTTCTTGTGTACCTATTTTTACTTGTAACTATGCTTCTATATCCGAAAATACACAACGCCGCTATCTCGATGACTACTGTCGGTTTAGTAAATCTTTGACGTGCATTAACTTTGTCTCTCCTGACATTTTAAGGTCTTTGGTACCTCTCTTAGCGACACCAAATGCTCTAGGGCTGTACGAAACCACTTGTAGATTAGGGTCCGTGCGTTTTCGGCTCATGTAAAGCAGCATATTTGCGCGCTCCTCGGGTCCCGCTTCCCGGCCAATCATCACGAACTCACCTACACCAAACCCGATTTCTTGATCTTGCCCATCAACGGCTTTATTGCAGCAAAACTCATAGTCGACCGGGTCTGAAAGCACAAACAAAGGGCTCTTGACACTGCAACGACCAATGCGAACATCATCAACCGAAAGCTCCAAAGTCGTTGACAGATCGTCTTCAATCAAAAGGGCCGCTTGGATAAGTCTTGGTTCCGACCAGTCGATCATCCGATCACTAACTACACTGGCGCAATCTCCCTTCAAATCAGTGACTAGGAAGCTAGGGGTCAGCCTCGAATCTAACACTATGCTGACTTGCATCCGACTGCCCTGGTATTGGAAATCAAATAGATAGTTAACTTCTTTAATGCAAACTGGTTTCTGTACTGGAACTGCAACCAGTGCATAAATTTCAAGATCGACCACCGACTTTAATACCTTTATCCCCGCAGCAAGAATTGATTCGCCGATTTGTACAAGCAAGCTAGCCACAGGCTTGATACTCCTAATGTTTAGCATCATCAGTTGCGCAAAGTCATCTGGAATACGACTAGAATAGTGCGCTCCACCAGCCTTATTTGCATACCACTCGATTACATTACGAGGCGTATAGCATGTACCACTAAACAAAATGAGGTCTTGGTCCAAGAAATCGTTAAGCAACATCTTCCTCTGCGCGGGATGCTGTCGCTCAATTGAGACCGGAAAACCTGCCACGTGCAATACGATATCCTGCTTTAGGTCCGCCGGAAGGTCAGATTCATCTACCCCTGGCATACAGTAAATAGCGAGGCTGGTATCAAATTTTCCCGCAACCTCGAGCAGCAATGGGGATTCCTTCTTGCTACGTTCGGCGACCAAAGAACGTAGTTGGCCAGAAAGCACCGATAAATAGCGAATTTCACCGGTTCTAATATTTTTAATGCTGTCAGAGACCAGTTGTAATGCCTGTATCAGTTCCACTGTTCTAATAGCAAATGGTTTTCCAATCTCGCGAAAAGGTCGGCGGGTACTATTTCCTCGTGTCATGGGTACCTATTCGTGGAAAAATTGAAGGAATATAAAGTCTCTGTTATCCCTGCCGACGTATTCTCGGCGAATATTCAATGTAGCGATGGAGGAGAAACGATAGCTGCATGCGAGGTTCACTTTCATACGGTTTCCAGTTTTACTTCTAGGTCAAATTTCCCCTTCGCCCACCTATCAAATAGACAGCCACGCAACAAGTTCAAAAAGTGGGAGAACTGGACCCAACGCTCTTACAATGTGAGGGCATCGTAATTGATGTATTTGTTCCACATAATTTCATGATGTAGGCAAGTACTCGAGGCTATTTTTGAACGCTGTAGCCCCATGTATTTTGTGAGTAGTAAGAGTTGGTGTGTTAGTTATCAACTCCAGGGACTTCACAATATGCACATTGCTTGTTTTGTCTTTTAGTAATTCAGCTTGTTGCCTCACTCTTTTGTCTGGTTTGCTTCTTGCTAGAGGGGAAGTGAACTCGGGATCTCCAAACAGCTTAATGAATTCCACAATTTCTGCTTCAGTAAAGTTATCTATGTGCTTGCGATAGTATTGCAGTGCCGATTCGTCAACACCTTCTCGATAGCCATATCCATTACCAACGAAGCAAATAGATATAACTTTTACCCACATTGCACGTGAGGCTCTTGGAACAACTCCATTAGGTGGTAATGATTCATCCAATGCTTTTGCATGGGGGTATTCGTTATAGAAATTGTTCCCTCCAAAGTGAGCGCGATTTAGATTTTCCAGTTTTTCGATAATTTCACCAGCAAGGCTGTCTTCATCTTTGTAATTCAGCCCATTTACATGCTGAAGGAAGTCCTGACAGGCATCTTTTCTAGCTACTTCTCCATTCTTACGAAATACTCCAAACTTTGCGCCTATTTCATATTTTCTATCCTCCGTAGCAGCGTTCCAGATGAACGGTGCTATTCCCACGATATTCTGTTTGGTATCTGATGCTGTTTTATTCGCCGTATAGAGTCCAAAAATAGTCCACAAAAAGTCGTCTATTCTCTCGATAGGCTGTTTAACGAAGTCGCCTCCAATTGCAGCATAATCAGATGATGGTATTTCAGTAGTTCTTATATTGTTAAGCAGTTGCTTAACTGCAATCAGCGAATGATCTGGTGTCGCAGTGATAGCATGCTTAAGGCAGACACTTAGCCAACCAAGCATTTCATGCCCATCAATATCATTGTCGTTGGGGTGAGCCGCACTTGCATGATTTCGCATGTAATTAACATGTTCAAGTCTTTGGTAGTTGACATCCGAAAGCAATCCAATACGTCTACAGGCTTCTAACAAATCATGTTCACTGACCTGATCTATATCTTCTTCTTTGGAGAGGTTCTTGTAACGAGAGCTGATCTTTTCTGCTATTGAATAAAAGTACTGTAAATCGAAAGCAATAATTAGGCGCCTAAAAGCTCTAACTGTCTCATCCCACAAGTAATTAAGCGCGCCATCGAACAATCCAACGGCAATTGCTACCGTATACTTTGACAGATAGTGAGACCTCAAACGCTCATCGATCGGGATAATATCTAGTGCATCCTCCAGAGCGAATATCACCTTTTTCCTTTCGGAAAGTGGAACAACTACATTGTGAACAGGTAAACCAATGTGGGATAGATAACCCTCCAACTGCTTGTGCAGGTCATCTATCGGCCGGCTCAGCTCTGCTGAACCTGCTTTCACCAGTTCGCTATTATCATCAGACATTCGTCAGCTCCAATTAATTCTGTAAGGCCTGGCTACATTTTGAGGTGGCCAACATTTTTCTCTTTTTTACCAGTCATGTCTAAGGAATCCTTGAAGGTACCCATTCACGTCAAATTCCTCCTTAAACTCGACCAACTACATCTCTCTACTTCTATTCAATAGTTTCAATCAATGAACTTGGCAAAGAAAACCTCTGCCATAACATCCAATCAGCAACGAAGTAGACTACACCTACGTCGGCCGCTGTAGCTTGAACCGCTGCACAGCCTTCTTAAACGCGTCAAACTCTGTGCCTGCAGTCGCACCACCCGCCCCCGCATAAGCCAAGCCCTCATATTGCGCACTAATCGCGCTCACTGTCTCCGCCAGGCGCGGTAATTTGCGCGCCGCTCGTCGTGCATAATCACCTGGGGCTTCACCGGGATCGCGGGTAACGCCTAGTCGCGCAAGGCTGTCGCAAAATTCGAGGTATACCTTGTCTTCAGGTGTCAGCCGGTGGATCGGTTTGCGGCGCAGGAGGGACCAACCTACCGGCAGTAGTACTAACACCCAGGTGCCGATGATCACGGTGATGAACTTACTCGCAGTGAGTTCGCCAAACACATTCCCCAGTAAGCTGAGTTGTTTGTCGCTATTGAAGCCAACCACCCAGGCTTGCCACTGGTAGGTGAGCGCGTCGTAGCGCAAGCGCAGTGCGTTTACCCAGTCGATATTTCGATATCGCAGCGGGGAAAGTGGAGAGGACGCCAGGAATGAACCCTCTGCAGCCAATGCCTGTTCCAGCCCGGACTCTATGCGCTCCGGTGATACTGCAGCGGTTGGGTCCACGCGCACCCAGCCGCGCTCTTCTATCCACACTTCAGCCCAGGCGTGGGCGTCGAACTGGTGCACGATAACGGTTCTGTTGACCGGGTTAACTTCGCCCCCAAGGTAACCAGCAACAATGCGCGCGGGAACGCCGGCGGCGCGCATCATCATGACGAAGCTGGCGGCGTAGTGTTCACAAAAGCCTCGGCGGGTTTGCAGAAGGAACTCGTCCATGGGGTTTTCACTGAGCAAGGGTGGCTGCAGCGTGTATACAAAGGGTTGATTGCGGAAATAGGCCAGCACATCGGTGACGAAATCCCAGTCGTCGTTGGCACTATTACGCATCTGGCGGGCAAGTTCGCGAGTGAGCGGATTACCCTCTTCCGGCAAAGCCAGCTCGGTTTCCCGACGCCACTCGCTGAGTTCGGTTTCTATCTGGGCGTCCGGCCAGCTTTCTACGGTATAGCGGAAATCATCCTCCAGCGGCACCAGGGTAAACACGCGGTAGTCGCTGGTTTCGAGAACCCCACTTCGGTCTGACCTGGCATAACGCAAGCCGTATAACCAGCGCTGGAAGGAGGGCTCCATCAATACGTCGTAGCGTAGCGGTTCCCCTTCCCTTTCCACCTTTTGTTGCCGCCGCTCTCTAGCGGGCACATCCCATATGCCAAGGGTACGCCAGGCGCCGTCTTCCAGTTTGCTCATCACCAGGCCACGCCAATACAGGTCTGCCTGGCTCGGTATGTCACCCTCGAAGCTGACGCGGAAGGCCACGTCTGCCGATTGGCTAAGGTTGGAGATATCGCCGGGCTTGAGGAAGTCGCTCATTCCGGTTTTGGCGCTGTGGCTTTTCACCGGCACAGTCCACAGGGGGCCAATGCGCGGGAACAGGAAAAACAGCACGATCATCAGCGGGAAGGCCTGGGCGAGCATGATACTGGCGCGTTTCAGCGGGCGGGTGTTAAAACGGTGTTCACCGGGTTGATGCAGCGCCACCAAACCGGTGGTGACCAGCACGATGTTCAACACTGAGTACAGTACGATCAACAGGTCCTGGCTGAACAGGAACTCGGTGATGCAAATAAAGTAACCCAGGAACAGCAGCACATAGGCATCCTTACGGCTCACCAGTTCGGTTAACTTGAGGGCAAAGGCGGTGAGCAGTAAAGCGACTGTCGGTTCCAGGCCGATCAGCGAGCCATAGCTGAGGAAAATGCCGATACAGGCGCTGACTGTTAATGCCACCTTGATCCAGCGGCCGGGGAATGACCAATGGCCTCGATACACTTGAATACGCCAGAGTGTGGCAAAGATATACACCACCAGTACCCAGAGCGGCAGGCGCTCTGCATGGGGCGCGACCAGGGTGAACAGGCTGATGATAATCCAGGCCAGCGCATTGCGCGGCAAGCGCTGTTCAATCATCTGCGCTCCGGGCGGTCATCTGCAGACCCGGCGGTCATGGGCGCTTGGGCGGTCATGCGCTCGCTCCCTGCGATTCGGCTGGTTCCTGAAGATCTTCGGTGGATACCGGGGAGTTAGCTACAGGCTCGCGGCGGTATAGGGCAAGCTCTTTGAGTACGCGATCGCGGTGCTTCTCACCCCAGCCGGGCTCCAAGGTAACGCCAGGTAGACGCAAACCGTACTCCTGGTTCTTGCGATCAAACTCCAGCGCCCAGTAGCACAGGTGACTCAAGCGTTGCTCCATACCCACGCCGGGAAACATCTCCCAGTCCAGCCACACACTGCGATCGGCGTAGGCGGCATATTGCTTACTCTGTAATCCCTGTTCCTTGGCAAAGCCTTTCCAATGTACGTGCCGCAGGGAATCCCCGGCCCGGTAGTCGCGAAAGCCGTAGAAGTCGTCGCTGCCGGGAACGGGTACGGACACACCGTCAGGCTGGTCGCTGGCGATGCCCGGTAAATCACCGCTGGGCAGCGGCTGGGGATATACAAGTGCGTGTAAGTCCAGGTCCAGCCAGGTCCAGCAACGCAGCAATCCCAGGGGGTAAGTGGACTCCAACAGCAAACGTCCAGGGCTGTACCAACCGCGCGCTCCCACCGCCGTGTGCAATTCCACACCCACGGTATCTTCCTCGGTGAGGTTCACGATGGCTTCACTGCTGTCGGGCCACTTCATATACAGTGCGAAATGCTCTTTACTGCGGACCCGCTCTATCAGCAGCTCGAAATCCGACTGCTGCCCGGGGTACGCCGGCTGGGCACGCACCGCATGAATCGTGAGGCCGGACAGGTTGGCGTAGGTGTGCAATATTGCTATCACGAACAGCATGGTGAGCAGAAAGGTCAGCGCGAAGCTCAGGTTGTTTTCATAGTTGATGGCGGTCATCAACATCAGCAGCAGACACAAACCAAAAAAGAAACCGGTGCGCGAGGGAAAGATAAAAATGCGTTTCTGGTCCAAGGTGATTGAACGCGCCGGCGGAATGCGACGATTAACGAAAAGCTGGAAACGCTTGCGCAGGCGTTGCCTGAGGGTTGTTAATGCGGCGAAGGGATTCAGGCCGGCCATCTCATCGGGCGATCAGGGTTTGATCACGTCCACGTTGCGCTGCAACAGGCTGACCAGCGCCTGCCCATCACCGGCGTAATCGCCGCTGGGTATCAAACGGTGGCCGGCGACTGCGGGCAATACCATCTGGATATCCTCAGGAACCACATGCCCCCGGCTATTCATTACCGCCCAGGTGCGCGCGCAATCGAGCAGCGCCATCGCGCCCCGCGGAGACAAGCCCACGGCGAACTCGGGGGACTGGCGGGTATAGGCCACCAGTCGTTGCAGGTAGTCGAGCAGGTTGTCGGAGGCCTGCACCTCACCTACCGCACCGCGAATGGTCGCAAGTTGCTCAGCGGTGATTGCCTGGGCCAGGGTTTCGCGCTGACTACCCGTGTGATTAGCGCGCATAAACAACTCGCGCTCGGCCCGCGGGTGGGGATAGCCCAACTCCAGGCGCATCAGGAAGCGGTCCAACTGCGACTCCGGCAGCGGGTATGTGCCGGACTGGTGAATCGGGTTCTGGGTGGCAATCACGAAAAATGGCTCTGGCAAGGCGCGGGTTTCGCCCTCCACTGTGACCTGCCCCTCGGCCATGGCCTCCAGCAAGGCACTCTGGGTACGCGGGGTGGTGCGATTGATCTCATCGGCCAGCATCACCTGGGTAAAAATGGGCCCCGAGTGAAAGGAAAAGCTGCCGTCATTGCGGTCGTACACCGACACACCCAGGATATCCGCCGGCAACAGGTCGCTGGTGAACTGCACGCGTTTGTAGGACAGGCCAAGCACATCGGCCAGGGCGTGAGAAAGTGTGGTCTTGCCCATGCCGGGCAGGTCTTCAAGGAGCAGATGCCCCCGGGCAAACAGGCAACACAGGGCCAGGCGGATCTGTTGCTCCTTGCCCAACAGTACTTTGCCGACATCGGCTACCGCCCTGTCGATAATCCCCTGTAATGCCATAATCGTGCCCCGAATGTCTGGCGATTGGTCAGTTCAGCAGCGCAAATCCTCGCTGCAGGTCGGCCTGCAAATCCTCGATGTTCTCCAGCCCCACCGCAACACGCACCAGGTTGTCACGGATGCCCGCCTCTGCTCTCTCGGCATCGCTCAGGCGGCCGTGGGTGGTGGTGGCCGGATGCACAATGGTGGTCTTTGCATCGCCCAGGTTGGCGGTGTGCGACATGATCTGCGTCGCATCGATAACCTGCCAGGCGGCGGTACGATCACCACGCACTTCGAAGGACAGAACGCCGCCAAAAGCACTTTGCTGAGATTTCGCCAGGGCATGCCCCGGGTGATCTTCCAGCCCCGCGTAATACACCTGCTCCACCTGCGGCTGCTCACGCAACCAGTTAGCCAATGCCAGCGCCGAGTTACTGTGAGCCTCCATGCGCAGGCGCAGGGTTTCCAGCCCCTTCAGAAACACCCAGGCGTTGAAGGCACTCATGGTCGGACCACAGGTACGCAAGAAAGTTACCACCTCATCCATATGTTCCTTTGAACCGACAACAGCACCACCCACACAGCGGCCCTGCCCGTCCAGGTATTTGGTAGCGGAGTGAATAACGATATCCGCACCGAGAGACAATGGAGTCTGCAGTGCGGGTGTACAGAAGCAGTTATCTACCACCAGCAGGCAGTCGTTGGCTTTTGCCAGCTCAGACATGGCCGCCAGGTCGGCGACCTCGCACAGCGGGTTGGACGGGGTTTCCATGTACAACATGGCGGTATTAGGGCGGACCGCCGCGGACCACTGCGCCGTGTCCAGCAACGGTACAAACGTCACCTCTACCCCGAATTTGGCCAGGTACTTACCGAACAGGTTGGTGGTGGTGCCGAACACGTCACGGGAACAGATCACGTGATCGCCGGATTTCAGCAGCGCCATGCAGGTGCTCAAAATGGCGGCCATACCCGAGGAGGTACCCACGCCCTGCTCTGCCCCTTCCAGCGCCGCGATGCGCTGTTCAAAACTACGCACCGTGGGGTTGGTATAGCGCGAATACACATTGCCGGGCTCTTCACCGGCAAAGCGCGCGGCGGCCTCTTCGGCGCTGGGGAAGATATAGCTGGACGTGGTGAAGATGGGTTCGGAGTGTTCCCCTTCATTGGTGCGCGCTATCCCGGCACGCACCGCAAGGGTATCCAGATGCGCCCCTTCCAGGGCGCTATTGTCGTCTTCTTTGCTCATGGTCTATACGTCGTTATGCAAGCCAACCACAGCCCCTTCGGCCTGCAGCTCGGTCCTGCGCTTGGCCTGTGCTTCATCGCTGCGCAGTGATTCCAGCCAATCTAGGTAATTCTGGTCGACATCGCCAGTGATATATTCACCATTGAACACAGAGCAATCAAAGCCATCCACGTCGGGGTTACCTTCTTTGGAACAACGGACCAGGTCGTCGAGGTCCTGGTACACCAGCCAGTCAGCGCCAATCAGCTCACACACCTCCTCCACGGTTCGGCCGTGGGCGATTAACTCATTGGCTGAGGGCATATCAATGCCATATACGTTGGGGTAGCGCACCGGCGGCGCAGCCGAGGCAAAATAGACCTTGTTGGCGCCGGCATCCCGGGCCATATCAATAATCTGGCGGCAGGTGGTCCCCCTGACGATAGAGTCATCCACCAGCAGCACGTTCTTGCCCTCAAACTCCAGCGGTACTGGGTTGAGCTTCTGACGCACAGACTTTTTACGTTCGCTTTGACCAGGCATGATAAAGGTACGGCCGATGTAACGGTTTTTCATGAAGCCTTCGCGAAACTTGATTTCAAGCTCCGTAGCCAAAGCCTGCCCGGCAATCCGGCTGGTATCGGGTATGGGAATTACCACGTCGATGTCGTGCTCCGGACGTAGTGCCTTGATCTTTTTACCCAGCGCCTCACCCTGGCGCATACGGGTTTTATAGACGGAGATGCTGTCCATCAGCGAATCCGGACGGGCAAAGTACACATGCTCGAAAATACAAGGACGCAAAGCGGTTTGCTGTGCACACTGCTGTCTGTGTAAACGCCCCTGCATATCGATGAAGATACATTCACCCGGGGCAACGTCGCTCAGGACCCGAAAGCCGAGCACGTCGAGCGCCACGCTCTCCGACGCCACCATATGTTCCTGGCCGTCGGATGATTCGCGCACGCCAACTACGAGCGGCCGTATACCATTGGGATCACGAAAGGCGACAACACCGTAATTAACCAACATGGCAACGGCGGCATAGCCACCCTTACAGCGACGATGTACGGCGGTGACGGCTTTGAAAATATCATCCGCCGTTGGCGTTAGCTTGCCCAGGGTCTGCAATTCGTGAGCGAAGACGTTGAGCAGCACTTCCGAGTCAGAGTCGGTGTTTAAGTGCCGCAGGTCATCCTGGAATAACTCCCTGGCCAATTGCGCGGCATTGGTGAGATTGCCATTGTGGGCCAGCGCGATACCGTAAGGCGAGTTAACGTAGAAAGGCTGCGCCAGCGCTGGGCCGGAACTCCCTGCGGTCGGATAGCGCAAATGTCCAATACCAATGCTGCCCTCCATGCGCTGCATGTGGTGTTGACGAAAGACATCGCGCACCAGACCCTCGCTCTTGCGCTGGCTGAACTTGCCCTCGCCGCAGGTCATGATGCCGGCCGCGTCTTGCCCACGATGCTGCAGTACAGTGAGCGCATCGTAAATCTCCGGCGCCACATTGCGCTGCCCTACCAGCCCGACTAATCCACACATGGGGTAGACACCTCGTTGTCGTGCACGTTCATCTCCTAAGCCTGCAAACCACGCCAGGACTGGGGTTTAACCTTTTCAAACACCATCTGTGACCAGTCCATCAGAATGTCGATATGGGGCATCAGCTGTGACTCGCGCAGCCACTGTTGTTCAGCGGGCGGCACCATGAGTCGTACCACGAATACCAGGGCCATGATGATGAGCACGCCCCGCGCAAATCCGAACACGGTCCCCAATAACCGGTCCAGCAAACCCAGGCCCGAAACCTTCATCAGGTGTGACACCAGCTTTGCGGTTAGCCCCGTTAACACCAGCGTCAACACAAAGATCAATGCCCAGGCAACGATGTAGCGGCCAGTCTGGTTAACGATAAGGTCTGACAGCAGTGACGCGAGCACGCCGGCAAACAGGTTAGCGAGAATAAAGGCGAGTACCCAGCCCGCCAGCGACAATGCCTCTCGCGCAAACCCACGCCACAGGCTGATCAATATCGAGATCGTGACGACAACCAGTATGAACCAATCCAGGCCGTTCAATTGGGACCAGTCCGGCCAGTACTGCTGCACTAAAATTTACCCATGGATTTATCCAGGACGCTCACGTTGACGCCGTACGCTCTGCGTTTGTTGGCGCCGATTTTATCAGAGCGGACCCTGCACAATAAATGGAATAAAGTCACCCCGTTCAGGGAACGTAACGCACGATCATGGAGCTGACGCCAAACTGGCGGTCGACCCGGGGCTTGATTGACTCCAGCCGGGCACGCTCGAACTTGGGACCGACATAGACGCGATACAGGGTTTTATCGCCGCGTTTAATCGGTTTAACGTAGGCCTTATGCCCACCGCTAATCAGGTCGTCCCGAACAGACTCCGCATTGGCCTTGGCGCTGAGACTCACCACCTGCAGTATCCAGGCAACCGGAACGCCCTCGGCGTCGATGGTGGGCTTCACCGGTGGCTCGCTGCGAGCTGTCTGTGTGGACGGCGGTGTGGACTGCTGCGCCGGCACTGCTGCAGCCATTGGCGCAGCTCCCCCGGAATCCTGTGATTCTTCCCTCGTTGTGGCGTCGCCAGCAGCAGATTCGTCCGCCGTGGCGTCAGCATCAGCGCTTGCGGCGGCGACAACATCGGAGGCGGCATCCTGCTCCTGCGCGCGCGCCTGGTTCTGTACATCAAGCTCCGGGGTGGTCCGCAAACCCGCCTTGTCAGGCGGCTCTATGGGGGTGGTATCGACGGCGGGTGGCGGTGGCATACGTGCGCCAGACAAGCCCGCAGCAGACTCGGGCTCGACAAAAATGATTGGCCAGAAAACAACGCCGAGTGCTATCAGGATCAAAGCACCAATCAGTCGTTGTTTGAGTATGTTATCCACTACTTACGTCCCAAGTTCTCTTTCTACCCACGGCATCACCGCCGCAACGGTGTGGAAAGAACCGAATACTACCAGCCGATCGCCCTCTTCCATAAGGCTTCTGGTTTGTTGATAGGCAGTTTGCAAATCTTCTGCCGTGCTAACCGACCTGCCCCCGGCCGCTTGCACACAAGACGCCACCTCCATGGCATCCGCAGCCCGCTTGTTTTCCGGCTGCCCGCCGATAACCCAGGCGTCGAACTGGTCAACACAACTTTCGACCATGGCCTGGATATCCTTATCCCGCATCACAGAAAATAATGCTATTTCCCTTTTTTTACAAGGGTTTACCGATATATATTCATGCAGTTTATTAATCGATGCGGGATTGTGCGCAACATCTAACAGGACCGCCTGGCCACCCAATTCAACCTGCTGTAATCGTCCGGGCAGCTGCAGCTGTGCCAGTATGCCTGGCAGCGCCTGCGGATCGAACGCCACACCGGCCAGGAGTAAAGCCTGTAGTGCCGCGGATATATTCTCGGGCAGTACGCGCACGTTGCCACCGCACTCTATCGTCTGCGCCGCGCCTTCAGCGGCGTTAAGGGTCACCTGGCAACCATCGGCACGCGTTTGACAATCAAACTGCCTGCCAATAAACAGAGGCTGCGCGCCCGCTCGCTCAATTGCCTGTACCAGGCCGGTGGGCGGATCGCGGTCAGCCACCACCACGGGTTTATCGCGGCGGATAATGCCGGCCTTTTCCGCCCCGATAGCATCGCGGGTATCCCCCAACCAATCCTGATGATCCAGGGCAATATTGGTAACGACGGCCACATCCGCGTCGACAATGTTAACGGCATCCAGGCGGCCGCCAAGACCAACCTCGAGAATGGCCAGGTCGACCTGCCGTTGCTGGAAAACATACAGCGCAGCCAGCGTGGCAAACTCGAAATAGGTCAGGCTGATGTCGCCGCGTGCCTGCTCGATAGCCTCAAAGGCCGCGACAATTTCGGCGTCCGTTGCGTTGGAGCCGCCCACGCGAATACGTTCGTTGTAAGACAGCAGGTGTGGTGACGAACACAGTCCAGTAACAAGGCCTGCGGCAGAGGCAACCGCCTCGATTACCGCCGCGGTTGAGCCCTTGCCATTCGTTCCCGCAAGGGTGATACACGGCATGGGCAGCGGCAAAAGCTGCAGCTGGCGAGCAACCTCACCAACCCGCTCCAGGCCAAGTTCTATTTCTGTAGGGTGGAGGGATTCGAGACGATGCAGCCAGCGATCGAGTGAATCGCTACTCATCTCCCTGCTGTGGCTCAGTTTCAGGCTCGACGAGATCAGGGGTAGGCACAAACACATGCTCGGGCTCTTCCGCATGTGCGGTTCCTGTGAACTTGGAAAGCAGCCTGCCAATGGTCGCGCGCATTTCGTTGCGGTGTACGATCATATCGATTGCGCCGTGATCCAGCAGGAATTCACTGCGCTGAAAGCCCTTGGGTAATTTCTGCCGGATGGTCTGCTCAATGATGTTGGGACCCGCAAAACCCGCCCGGGCATCGGGCTCGGCGATATTGATATCGCCCAGCAGTGCCAGGGAAGCAGATACGCCGCCATAAATAGGGTCAGTCATAACCGATATATAGGGTATACCCGCCTGCTTCATGCGCTCGATCACAGCGCTGGTCTTGGCCATTTGCATCAGTGAAATCAGTGCTTCCTGCATACGCGCACCGCCACTGGCGGAAAAACAGACCAGCGGGATATTCTCATCCAGCGCCAGTTGCGCTGCGCGGGTAAACTTCTCCCCCACGGCATAGCCCATGGATCCGCCATGAAAGTTGAATTCAAAGGCTACCACCACCACGGGCATGTCCTGCAGAGTGCCGCGACTGGCAATCAGCGCATCTTTCTCCCCGGTAGACTTTTGCGCACCCGCCAAGCGATCACGGTAACGTTTTTTGTCTTTGAACTTCAGGCGATCGACTGGCTCGATGTCGCTGAGGATTTCTGTGTGGCCGGGGTCCAGGAAGATATCTAAGCGGCGACGGGCACCAATGCGCATGTGATGGTCGCACTTGGGACAGACATCGTCATTGCGCTCGACATCGGGCCGGTACAGCACCGCGTCGCACTTGACGCACTTGCGCCACAAGCCCTCCGGAACGCTGGCCCGCTTGGCACTGTCATCCTTGCGCACCCCGGTAGGTAAGATTTTGTCAATCCAGCTCATAGGTTCCCCCGCTACAAGCGGCCATTATAAACGCCACGGTCCAGTGGTTCTAGGAAGAGATACTGTCAATTCCTTTACGAATATCAGCAAGCAAGTTGGTGGCGTCGGCGATAGTCGCCTCGTTCGATTCGCCCCGGGCCGCGGCCTGACCGAGCAGGTTGACCAGCGCGCTACCCACCACTACACCGTCGGCCACCTGGGCGACAGCTCGAGCGGATTCTGCATCCTTGATTCCAAAACCTACCGCCAGCGGCAGGTTCGTGTGCGCGCGGATAGCCTCAAGCTTTTCAGCAACATCAGCGGTATCGAGATGGCCGGCCCCGGTCACGCCTTTTAGCGCAACGTAATAAATAAAGCCGCTGGCCTGCCCGGTGATAACTTCAACTCGCGCATCCGGCGTGGTCGGTGCTATCAAGAAAATATTGTCCATGCCTACGCGCTGCAGCTCCGCATTTACCGCCTCCACTTCTTCCGGCGGAATATCAACGGTAAGCAACGCGTCTACGCCGTCGGCCGCCGCGGCATCGGCGAACCTTGCATAACCCATATACTCAACGGGGTTGGCATAGCCCATCAGCAGCACCGGGGTATCCTGATCCTGCTCGCGGAACTCGCGCACCATCGCGAGCACGTTGCGCAGACCCACTTTATTAGCCAGCGCACGTTCGTGTCCCAGTTGAATAACCGGGCCCTCTGACATGGGGTCTGAAAACGGCACACCCAGTTCAATGATATCGGCGCCCGCTTCTACCAGTGCATGCATCAGTGGCACAGTGAGGTCAGTGCCGGGGTCGCCCGCCACCACGTAGGGAATCAATGCTTTACGACCCTGCGCAGCAAGGTCCTGGAAACGTCCAGCAATACGACTCACGTGTTGTATCTCCCTACATCTCGAGACCGTCGATCTGGGCGACGGTATGAATATCTTTATCGCCGCGACCCGACAGGTTGACGACTATCATCTGCTCGGGCGACATGGTCGCCGCCAGCTTCTCTGCGTAGGCCAGCGCGTGGGATGATTCCAGGGCAGGCATGATGCCCTCGATACGCGTTAGCTTGTGGAATGCGGCCAAGGCTTCATCGTCATTGGCAACCACGTAGTTAACCCGGCCTATGTCCTTGAGCCAGGAATGTTCAGGCCCGACCCCGGGATAATCCAATCCCGCTGACACCGAATGGGTATGCATGATCTGTCCGTCCTCATCCTGCATCAGGTAAGTACGGTTGCCGTGCAACACCCCCGGCGTACCCGCGGTCAATGGTGCGGCGTGCTCAGTGGTATCAACACCGAGGCCGCCCGCCTCAACACCGTACATGGCCACACTGTCATCGGCCAGGAACGGGTGAAACAATCCAATGGCGTTGGATCCGCCGCCGACACAGGCTACCAGGGCATCGGGCAACTTACCGGCCTGCTCCAGGGACTGGGCGCGCGCTTCGCGACCAATGACCGATTGAAAATCCCGTACCAACATCGGATAAGGATGCGGGCCCGCGACAGTGCCTATGATGTAAAACGTATCATCAACGTTGGTTACCCAGTCGCGCATGGCTTCGTTCATGGCGTCCTTTAGTGTTCTCGAACCAGAGGTGACCGACACCACCTTGGCGCCCAGCAACTTCATACGATACACATTCAGCGCCTGGCGCTGTATGTCTTCTTCGCCCATGAACACTTCGCATTCCAGTCCCAAACGCGCGGCAATGGTGGCCGTTGCCACACCATGTTGGCCGGCGCCAGTTTCAGCAATCACCCGCTGCTTACCCGAGTGCTTGGCCAGTAACGCCTGGCCAATGGTGTTGTTCACCTTGTGCGCACCCGTGTGGTTAAGGTCTTCGCGCTTGAGCCAGATACGCGCACCGCCCACCTGGTCAGACCAGCGGGTGGCTTCATAAAGTGGCGAAGGACGGCCCACGTAGTGAGCGAGGTCGGCATCGAATTCACGCTGAAAATCCGGGTCCTTCGACAGCCTCGTATACAGTGTCTCCAGTTCAGCCAATGCAGACATCAGCGTTTCGGCGACAAACTTGCCACCGTACTTGCCGAACCTGCCCTCTGCGTCAGGCACTGTTGAAAACAATTCCCTGGTCATTTCCGTAGTCATCATTACACCGTTAGTCTGTTGCGCGTACCGCGCTAATAAACTCTTTTATGCGCCCGGCATCTTTGATCCCAGGCGCCGATTCCACACCCCCGCTGACGTCTACGCCTGCGGGCGCAAGCCGGGCTATCGCCTCGCCGACATTGGCGGCGCTGAGCCCGCCGGCTAACACCACAGCATGTTCACGCAGTGATTCAGCCAAACCCCACTCAAAGGTTTTTCCGGTGCCACCGGGTACACCTTCCTGCCAGCTATCGAGCAGCAAGCCCCGGGCACTGCCATAGGGCGCGGCCGCCTCCACCAGGTCCAATCCGGGTTTCACCCGCAGGGCCTTGAGATAGGGGCGTCGAAACTGCTCACAAAAGTCTGCGCTTTCTTCGCCGTGAAACTGCAGCATATCGATAGGCAGCGCTGACATGATGCCTTCAATCACGCTGGCCTGCTCATCGACAAACAGTGCAACCGTGGAAACAAAGGGTGGCACCACCCTGAGAATTTCCTCGGCTTGACCGGGGTTTACCGCACGCGGACTGTTGGCGTAAAACACCAGCCCAATAGCGTCGGCCCCGTGGGCCACCGCCACCTGCGCATCTTCCGGCCTGGTGATACCGCAAATTTTGATACGCGTGTAAGGCACTGGCTGGTTTAGTCAGAATTTTGGAGGCGCAATCATAGCAGATAGGCCCCAGAGCTGTCTTCAGTCCGCAACGAACAGCGGGCCGTATCGGCCCGTTGGCAGCGCGTAGGCGTCCGGGTATCGAACAACCGTCAGGTACAGGCCGTCCGGGGCGGCGGTATCGGCGGCAACGGTGCGATCCCTGCCAGCAAGTAATTCGGCAATCCACTCCTCTGGCTGACGGCCACTGCCGACGCTGATCAATGAACCCACGATATTGCGCACCATGTGATGCAGGAAGGCGTTGGCCTCAATATCCACGATGACTAACTGCCCTCGCCCGCTTACCGTTATCTCCGAGACATTGCGCATGGCCGTGTGCGATTGGCAACTTGCCGCACGGAAGGCACTAAAGTCCAGCTCACCCAACAAGTGTTGCGCCGCGCGCTGCATGCGGTTGGCATCCAGCGCTCCACGCACCCAACTCACCTGCCCGGCTAATAGCGCCGGTCTCACTGCCGTATTGGCGATGATGTAGCGGTAGCGGCGGGACACCGCTGAGAAACGCGCATGAAACTGTTCGTCCACGGGGACCGCCCACACCACCCTCACACTGGCGGGCAGGTGCGCATTGGTCCCAAACACCCAGTTTTTGCAGCTTCTGCCAATCGGGTCGTCGAAATGTACGACCTGGCCCACACTGTGCACTCCGGTATCCGTGCGCCCTGCGCAGGCCACTTTGACGGCCTGATTGGCCACTGCTGAGAGCGCTGACTCCAGGGTTTCCTGTACGGTATCAACCTCGAGATGCGGCTGCGACTGCCAGCCACTGAAACTGCTGCCGTCGTATTCTATGCAGCAGGCGAGCCGACTGCCGGGCGGCAGTGGCTCATTGGAAAAGGTGCCGGGATGATCAGCCAAGCCGCTCTAGGAGTGAATTAGCCTCAGTCTGCTGGTCAGCGTCGCCCTCTGCGGCGACCTCTTCAAGGATCTGGCGAGCGCCGTCTTCATCGCCCATATCCATATAGGCACGTGCGAGGTCGAGCTTGGTGGACATGGTGTTGCCCTCGGCAGCGAAGACCATCTCTTCATCGTCGTCGGCATCAAAATCTTCACTGAGATCCAGTTCTTCCACTTGCTCACCGGCGCTGCCGTCGTCTACCTCGAGGCTATTGAAATCCGCTTCCAGTGATTCTGCTCCCATGTCACTCAGTACATCCGGGGCCGCATCTGGCTCCGACTTGGCACCACCCGACATCAGGGCCTCGGCCTGGGCGATGCTGGCGTCGTCGCCACCCGCCTGTATAGCGGACAACTGGGATTCTGCCTCGCCAGGCTCACCCATCTCCAGACTCAGCTCCAGCAACTTGACCCGGTAAGCCATGTTCTCGGGCTCGCCCTCGATGGCAGTTTTCAGCAGGTCAGCAGCCTGCGGGTAGCGGCCGTAGGCTATATAAATATCAGCCTCTGCCAGGGCGTCACCACTGTCGGCGTCGGAGGCATACTCATCATTTTTCCGCTGGCCATAGCCGCGATTGGCTTTTTCTTCCTCCTCAGCCTGGTCCAGGTCCGAAGCTGACGTCTCAGCCGGGGCAGGAATTTCAGGCTCGGCGACCTCTACCTCCTGTTCCTTCAACTGTACTCCCTCGAAAGCATCCCGGGCGCGAGGTCGGGCGGCAGCAGCGGTAGCAACTGTCGGTTCTTCGGCATCTGCATTGCGACGGCGCCAGAAAAACAGGCCAGCCAACAGCGCCAGAACCACCGCACCAATGATGTAGTAGAGATTACTGAACAAGC
Organism: Halieaceae bacterium; assembly: GCA_963669435.1. Classification (GTDB taxonomy): domain Bacteria; phylum Pseudomonadota; class Gammaproteobacteria; order Pseudomonadales; family Halieaceae; genus CALJFL01. The sequence goes on along the minus strand of OY770025.1, from coordinate 3,864,084 downwards.
CGCCGCTCTGCTCAGGCTGCGGTGCAGGGCGCGGGGTCGGTGCAGGGGTTGGGGCTGGCTTTGGTGCTTCTTCAACCTGGACTGCAGGCGCCACTGCGGCTCCTGCATCAGCCGCAGCACCGACTGTGTCCTCTGCCATCGCCCCTTCCGTTGCACTGTCTTCGACCGGGGCGTAGTCCAGATCGGCAGCGTCAATTGTGGGGTCTGACCCCATCTCCGCTTGGCGCTGGGCCTCTTCCAGGGCAGCCTGTAAGGCCGCGATCTGGTCGTCTTTAACGTCGACAATACGCTCGAGCGTGTCGAGTTGCTCAGTCAGGGCATCTACCTGACCCTGCATATCCATATTTTCCAGTTCAGCGCGATCCAGTTCTTCCATGGCGCTGGCTGCGCTCAAGCCGCCGTCACTATCCGCGTCGCCGGCGCCACTTTCATCGCCGCCCGCATCGGCAGAAATTCGCAGAGACGGGCCACTGTCTTCGAGGGGTGCAGACGCCCGGCCTGCCCGCCAATCCTCATTTTGCTGGCTGACCTCCTCCATCGCCGCGGCAACATCGTTGGAATGGTACTCGCTCTCGGTGGGGAGGTAGATGATATAGCCGGCCTTGATGCGATTGATATTGCCGTCGATAAAGGCGTCGGGGTTCATGCGTTGGATTTCCAGCATGGTTTGCTGAACCGTGGTGCCATCTGGCTTTGCTGCCAGTGCGATGGTCCAAAGGGTCTCATCCCGCTTGATCATGTAGCGGTTGCCAGACAGTGGAGTTCCTGTGGTGTCAGCGCTGAAATCACGCTGGGGCATAGCGCCCGGGGCGAGCCCGGACGGCTTGATATCTACCGTAGTCCCGGATGTAGCCTTAATTTCCTGTTTTTTTTTATCCTGAGAGTCGTCGCCTGGGGCGATACCTTCCTCCTCGTAAACTCGCTCTGAGGCAGAGATTACGGGATTGGTGTCGTCAAACGCCGGGGGATCTATCAGGACAGTATATTCACGCAACAAGCGACCCGAGGGCCAGCGCGTTTCCACGATCAGATCCAGGTAGGGTTCCAGTACCGGGTCATCGGAAGACAAGGTAATGACTCCACGGCCATCGTTGCCAACGGAGACCTCAAACTTGATGCCGGTAAGAAAATAGGCGCGATCAACGCCCATACGATCGAAATCGTCAGCAGTTGCCAACCGGACCTTGATTTCGTCCTGGTGCAAACCACCCGTGTTCAGCAGGTCGACCTTGGCTTTCAGGGGCTCATTGAGGAACGACTCCAGAGTCATTTCTCCCAACCCCAGTGCCCAGACCGATCCGGCTTGCAAGCACCCCAAAGACAACAATACTGCTGCTAACTTACGCTTCTGAGCCATACCAAACGCCCTTATTATTGTTTCCCTTCCCTATCAAGCCAGCCTCCCCTGGGCTAACCACTAACCGGGGTATCACGGGACAGTGCTTGTTATAAATTTTTCAGCCCCAACAAGCACTTGCGCTACATGTTCAAGGTAGCGCGGCAAGTACATCCCTGCACTAATGACGACCCCATACTCTCCCAAGTATGTTTTATACCCGGGTATTAATCAAGGTAAGTCTGGACCAAGCTCTCGGCAATTTGCACACTATTTAGAGCCGCCCCTTTTCGGACATTATCAGCCACAATCCAAAGATTAAGACCTTTAGGGTGGGAGATATCTTCGCGAATGCGGCTCACAAAGACGGGATCCTGCCCAGCGGATTCTGTGACGGCTGTCGCATAACCGCCATCCTCACGCTCGTCGAGGACCTCTACCCCGGGGGCATTGGCGAGTATCTCGCGGGCATGCTCGGCGCTAATCTTGTCGACGGTTTCGATGTGCACCGCCTCCGAATGCCCGTAGAAAACCGGGATGCGCACACAGGTGGGATTCACCACGATAGAGGGGTCATCGAAGATTTTCTGGGTTTCCCACACCATTTTCATTTCTTCGCGGGTATAGCCATTGTCCTGGAAGGTATCGATATGCGGTAACGCATTAAAAGCGATTTGCTTGGGGTAGACCTCAGTCTCGACACCTCGGCCGTTCAACAGGCTGGCAGTTTGCCCGGCCAGTTCTTCGATAGCTTCTTTGCCAGTACCCGATACCGCCTGGTAAGTCGCAACATTAATACGCTCGATGCCCACTGCATCATAGATCGGCTTCAGTGCCACCAGCATCTGGATGGTGGAGCAGTTCGGGTTGGCGATAATATTTCGCACGGTGTAATCGGCCAGCGCTTCTTTGTTGACCTCGGGTACCACCAGCGGGATATCGGGCTCGCGGCGAAAGTGAGAGGTATTGTCGATCACCACACAGCCCGCGGCAGCTGCAATGGGTGCATACTTTTCGGAAATACTGCCGCCTGCTGAAAACAGCCCAATCTGCGCCTGCGAAAAATCAAACTCAGCCAGGTCGGTGACCGTCACCGCGTTGCCCTTGAACATCACCGTCTTGCCGGCCGACCGACTGCTGGCCAATGGGTAAAGGGTACCCACCGGAAAATTGCGCTGCTCAAGAATTTCGATCATGGCCTCGCCCACCGCCCCGGTGGCGCCGACCACAGCTACATCGTATAAATCACTCATTGTTTGTTCCAACTTCTCTTAACTGTTGCTTCTAGCCATTAAGGCCTTCAATTCATCCCGCCAAGGCTGCCGATATGAACTACCGGTGCCCTGTTTCAAACTATCCGGCGAGGGCGTCTGCAACCGCAGAACCCATCACGCTGGTGGTAACACTTTGTTCACCCGGCGCGCAGATATCCGGTGTGCGCAGCCCCTGGTCGAGCACGTCGCTAACCGCCTGCTCAATGGCCTCGGCCGCCTCGGGCGCTGCGAGGGTGTAACGCATCATCATGGCAACCGAGAGAATGGTTGCCAGTGGATTGGCTTTCTCCTGACCGGCGATGTCCGGTGCTGAGCCATGACAGGGCTCGTACATGCCCCGCCCCTGCTGATCCAGTGACGCCGAGGGCAGCATGCCGATGGAACCGGTGAGCATGGCCGCGGTGTCCGAGAGAATATCGCCGAACATATTGCCGGTGACCACCACATCAAATTGCTTGGGCGCAATCACCAGCTGCATGGCGGCGTTATCCACGTACAGGTGGCTGAGCTCAACATCCTGGTACTGCTTGGCAACTTCCTCCATGACCTCGCGCCATAACACAGTGGCCTCAAGTACATTGGATTTGTCCACCGAGCACACACGTTTGTCGCGCTTGCGCGCCAGGCTGAAGGCCAGGTGCGCAATACGCTCCACCTCGGACTCGCGATAAACGTAGGTGTTAAATCCTTCCCGTTCACCATTCTCCAGGGTACGAATTCCGCGGGGCTCACCAAAATAGATGCCGCCAGTGAGCTCGCGCACAATCAGGATATCCAACCCGGAGACGACTTCCGGCTTGAGGCTGGACGCATCGGCCAACTGCGGATACAGAATCGCCGGGCGCAAATTACCAAACAGCTGCAGTTCAGAACGAATACCCAGCAAGCCCCGCTCTGGCCGCAGATGGCGTTCAACATCATCCCATTTGGGGCCACCGACCGCGCCCAGCAGAATCGCATCCACCTCGCGAGCGCGCTCCAGGGTTTCATCGGGTAGCGGTACACCGTGCACGTCGAGCGCGGCTCCACCGAGCAGTCCGTGTTCTGTTTCTATACCCAGGTCGAAACGTTTGTCGGCAACTGCCAGTACCTTCTCAGCTTCGGCCATAATTTCCGGGCCAATATAGTCGCCGGGTAAGACCAGTATTTTTCGCGTCATGAGTTTGTCAGCCTTGTGAAATTGAACCGAACAACCAGGGCGACTGCTGCTGCCAACGCGCTTCAAAATCGCGGATCGCGGTTTCGCTCTGCAGCGTCAACCCGATGTCGTCCAGGCCATTGATCAGGCAGTGTTTGCGAAAGCTGTCAACTTCGAAGGAGAAGATCTCACCCTCAGGCGTTGTCACTGTCTGCGACTCCAGGTCGACATCCAGGGTGTACCCTTCAGTGGCGTACATGGCATCAAACAAGTCAGCGACAACATGCTCTGGTAGCACAATCGGCAAGATACCGTTCTTGAAGCAATTGTTGTAAAAAATGTCGGCAAAACTCGGGGCGATGACACAACGGAAACCATAGTCCTCCAGCGCCCACGGTGCGTGTTCGCGACTGGAACCGCAGCCGAAGTTGACCCGCGCCAGCAGTAAGGAAGCACCCTGGTAACGCGCGGCGTTCAGGGGGAAATCCGGGTTGAGTGGACGCTTGCTGTTATCCTGACCGGGCACACCCTCGTCCAGGTAACGCAACTCGTCGAACAGGTTGGGGCCGAAGCCACTGCGCTTGATCGACTTCAGAAACTGTTTGGGAATGATCAGGTCGGTATCCACATTGGCGCGATCCATGGGCGCCGCCAACCCGTGTAACGTGGTAAAGCTCTTCATGATTCAACCCCCTCCAACGCGCGTACATCAGTGAAATGACCGGCGACAGCCGCAGCCGCCGCCATCGCTGGACTCACCAGGTGCGTGCGACCCCCAAAACCCTGGCGGCCTTCAAAATTACGATTGGACGTGGAGGCACAGTGTTCACCCGGCCCCAGCTTGTCCGCATTCATCGCCAGGCACATGGAGCACCCCGGCTCGCGCCACTCCATCCCTGCATCGGTAAATACCTTGTCCAGGCCCTCTGCTTCCGCCTGAGTTTTTACCTCGCCGGATCCCGGCACCACCAATGCCTGCTTTATCGACGACGCGATCTGCTTGCCACGCACCACGTCGGCCGCCGCACGCAGGTCTTCGATGCGGGAGTTGGTGCAGGAACCAATGAACACGCGATCGGGCTTGATATCGGTAATGGCCATACCCGCTTCCAGTCCCATGTATTCAAGGGCACGACGGGTCGCTTCGCGCTGGGTAGGATCAGTGAGCGTAGTCGGGTCTGGCAGGTGAGCATCCACCGGCAATACCATCTCCGGGCTGGTGCCCCAGGTGACCTGCGGTTTGATATCTTCCGCTCGCAATTCCACCACGGCATCAAACTGCGCATCGTCGTCGCTGTGCAATTGGCGCCAGGCCGACTCGGCGGCATCCCACATTTCACCGCGCGGTGCATAGGTGCGGCCCTTAACGTATTCCAAGGTGGTATCGTCGACCGCAATCATTCCCATGCGGGCACCGGCTTCGATGGACATGTTGCACAGCGTCATGCGCCCTTCCATGCTCAGCGCGCGTACCGCATCACCACCGAATTCGATCGCATAACCGGAACCACCGGCGGTACCGATTTTGCCAATGATAGCCAGTGCAATGTCTTTGGCGGTTATACCGGTGGCCAGTTCGCCGTCTACACGCACCAGCATGTTTTTCATTTTACGCTGCACCAGGCACTGGGTTGCCAGTACATGCTCGACCTCAGAGGTACCAATGCCGTGTGCGAGAGCACCGAGAGCGCCGTGGGTAGATGTGTGGGAGTCACCGCACACCACGGTCATACCAGGCAACGTGGCGCCGGTTTCAGGGCCAACAACATGCACGATTCCCTGGCGCACATCGTTGATGGGGATCTCCACGATATCGAAGTCCTTACAGTTGTCGTCCAGGGTTTGCACCTGCAAACGGGACACCGGATCGACAATGCCGGCCACGCCACCACGGCGCTCTGCCGTTTCGGTGGGCACGTTGTGATCGGGCACGGCGAGGTTGGCATCCAGTCGCCATGGGTTCCGCCCCGCCAGGCGCAGGCCTTCGAAGGCCTGGGGTGAAGTCACCTCGTGAATGAGATGTCTGTCGATATAGATAATTGCCGTACCGTCGTCGCGCTGATCGACGAGGTGGCTGTTCCACAATTTGTCGTACAAGGTTTGTCCGGCCACAACATGCTCCTGCTTAGTGTCATGTGGTTTATGTCATGTAATTAGTGTCATGGGATTTTTCAGGTGGCAATTTTAGGCTTGACCAGCTCATAACTCAAATTTATTATTTTTATATATTTAATTCCTGTTAGGAATGAATCGAGCAAGGACAGGCACTATGGAAACCCAGAATCTCAGGGCCTTCGCGTTGGTCGCAGAAACGGGGTCATTTTCATTGGCGGCGGAAAAACTACACCTGACCCAACCCGCCATCAGCAAGCGTGTGGCCTTGCTGGAACAGCAGCTCGACTGTGAGTTGTTCGATCGCATCGGGCGGCATATTCGGTTGACCGAGGCCGGGCGTGCACTGTTGCCCCACGCGGCGCGTATCGAACAGGAATTGCAATACGCCGAACAATCGGTGCGGGACCTGTCCGGGGATGTTGCCGGCACCCTGAGACTGGCCACCAGCCACCACATCGGTTTGCATCGCCTGCCCCCGGTGCTCAGCGAGTACAGTCGTGAGTATCAGCAGGTGAACATCGATATCGATTTCATGGATTCCGAGCGGGCCTACGAACTTATCACCCAGGGCAAAATTGACCTGGCCGTGGTCACCCTGGCCCCGGAAGACAACGCGCAATTTATCCGCCATACGGTGTGGCGAGATCCGCTGGAATTTATGGTGGCACCAGATCACGAGCTGGCACGAACCCCAAAAGTGGATCTGCAGGCACTGGCAGCTTCGGCGGCGGTCCTCCCCGGCCTTAATACCTATACGGGGCAGATCATCAAGAGCCTGTTCGATCGATCACATCTGTCACTGAACGTATCGATGATGACCAATTACCTGGAAACCATTCGCATGATGGCCTCGGTGGGCCTGGGCTGGACCATGCTCCCGCGCAGTATGCGCGACGAGTCACTGATCGCCCTTGAGGTGAAAGGAGTCACCATGGAACGCCTGCTCGGCCATGTGTATCACCGCGGCCGCAGTCTGTCGCGGGCAGCGATAGCCTTTATCGAGCATCTGGAAGCGCACGGCGACGCCTAGCCGCGGTCAGTGAAATCAGCGATGCGCGCCATTGCTGCATTATCCGCCGGCGTCATGCCCTCGTGTTCGGGGTGGTAGAACGTACCGTTGAAGCGGGCCACAATTTTCTCCGGACCGTAGATCGTGCCGCTGCAAAATCCGAAACGGCGTTTCGGCGTCGCACTTTCGGCCACGGCCTCTATCCACTCGCCGGGACACGCCGCTGAGATGAAGTCGAGACTAAGATTAATCGTGGGGCTAGCCGAGAACGCCCCACGTGCCATATGCACACCCGCGCTCCCGGCCATATCGGCCAGGGTCATCAGTACACCGCCATGACAAAAATTCATGGTGTTGCAGTGTTGCGGCAGAATGAATAGACCAAAGCGAACATCGCCTTTGCGCTGGCGGCTATAGAGTGGTTGCAGCGAATCGGCAAAGCCGATGCCATCGGGAAAACGCTCAAAACCCTCCGGGGCAATCATCTGCTGTTCTGCGGTCATTGTGTGTCGCCCTTTAATGTTCCTAAAAAATACCCATGTCCAGTCCAGCCGCAAAGGCCTGACCCAGCTCACGGGCCTGAGTGAGGTGATCAGGTCCGACTTCGCCGCGCAGTATCAGGGGTTCGGTCGCCACTGTAAACGGTATGCCCGAGAGAATACGTTGCGCCTGCGCCACTGCGCCGCGACCGTCATTACCCGCACTGACCAGCAGGCCGTAGGGCAACACCAGGGTATGGTTGATCGACGGATAGAAGATACGATCCAGAAAATCCTTCATACCCCCGGCCAGGGCGCCAGAATTTTCCGCGGTGACCAGTAACAAGCCGGCGGCGTCCAACAGATCCCGCAGGCCAGTGTCGGACGCCCGCAGAACCTGTGGCGCCGCTGCCACTTCGGTACTTGCCCCTTCCCAGGCTGCGCGCGCGAGTTGCGCGCAACTGCCGCTCTGACTGTGATAAACGATCAGCAGGCCGGTCATCGCGCTCTACTGCGGCGGGCCACGTCGCTGATCGTGTGGCTGCCGAGCCGAAGTTGTACTGTTGTAGCGGCAATCACAGTAATTCACTCACGCAAAGGAACGAGATAATCAAGCAAACCACCTTGGCTCGACCGTGAAACGGGACCCAAGAATACGCCAGGCGCCAGCGGCCGACCAGCATAGAGCAGGTTATCCACAGCTTAAACTGTGGATAACTCTGGGGACAGCTGATCAATCCGCAAGCAAGTGGTGACAGTCCGGGACCTATCCCCGCCCAATCCGGTCTGACTGACTGAGCCTGTAATCTTCCTTATTTCAATAACTTACGGGTTTTTTTAAGTACTTTTGCAGCAGGCGTTGCGAATAACACTATATATACAGTGCCTTCACAGCCGGTGTGGATAGAGTAAGCAAACTTTTGTTGGTGACTACTAACCGCTTACAGCCCATGTCACTGCGGGATGGCAATCTTTGCGACTTGGTAGCTCCCTTCTACGGCGCACTTGTGAAACCAAACTAGCGGTGCTCCAGTTTCCAGCACTGGTGGATTTTGGCGTTGCGCTGGAAGTCGGGATCCAGAGTCTGTCGCGTGATGTCCTCACAGCGATACGCTTCAATGAGCTCGGGTGCCAACTTGAATCCGCGCCGGTTGGTCGAGAAATACAGTGTTCCATCGGACTCCAGTCGCGCCATCGTTGCGTTAACTAACGCCCGCTGGTCTCGCAGCACATCAAAGTCAGCCGACATGGATTTGGAGTTGGAAAAAGACGGCGGGTCGAGCATAACCAGGTCGTACTTATCGGATCCCTCACTCAGCCACTGCAGGCAATCGGCTTTCACCAGATGGTTACGCGTTTCGGCCAGGCCATTCACAGCGAGGTTCTTGCGCAACCAGCCCAGGTAGGTATTGGACATATCCACGCTGGTCGTCGATCGTGCCTGGGCCAGCGCCGCCAGCACGGATGCCGTCCCGGTGTAGCAAAATAGATTCAGAAAACGCTTGCCGCGAACCTCGGCGGCCAGGCGCCGGCGCAGCGGCCGGTGATCAAGAAATAAACCCGTGTCCAGGTAATCGGTCAGGTTTACCAGGAACCTGGCACCACTCTCGGTCACCTCCAGCAACTCGCCTCGCTCATCCTGTTTTTCATACTGTTGCCGGCCGCGCTGCTGTCGACGCGTTTTATAGGCGATCCGCACAGGTGCGATATTCAGTGCGTCGGGCAGTGCTGCGATTACGTCGTTCATACGCCGCTCGGCCGCCTCCGGGTCGACACCCTTTGGGGCCTGGTACTCAGCCACGTGTGCATGTTCACCATAAATATCGACAGCCACCGCATACTCCGGCATGTCGGCATCGTAGAGTCGATAGCAGCTTATCCCTTCACGCTTGATCCAGTTCGACAAGCGCTTGCGATTCTTGCGCATGCGATTGCCGAACATCACCGCGCCCTCGCTGGGCGCCTCCTGCGTGCCTTGGGTTTGGTGTTCGTCTTCGGTCGTTGCAGGGGCTGACCTGGGACCACGAAATACATTGTCATTCAAATCAAACAGCAGCAGGCTGGATTCCAGGGCGCCGTTGAAGAGCGTGTAGCGTTTATGACTGCGCAAACCGGTCGCCCTGCCCAGTTCTCGGTCCGCCGTAAACACAGCTCCCTGCCAACCCTGAAAGTGGGTGGCCATGGCCTCTCCCAATTGTTGGTACAGGTATGTCAGGCTGTCTTTTTCACCCAGGCGCTCGCCATAGGGCGGATTGCAAATCAGCAGCCCAACATCCATCTCTCGATGAGTGGGTTTTACTAACTCAGACAATGACTTACAGCTAACTCTTACCGCTTTACTTAGCTTTGCTCTGGCGATGTTTTCCTGCGCCTGGCGTATTACTTTCGGGTCAGCATCGTAGCCACGAATCTCCGGCAGCTGACGCTGGCGACCGCGGTCAGCCCGCGCCTGGGCATCTGCGAGAATGGCCCGCCACTGGGCCGCGTTATGCCCTGCCCAACCCTCGAAGCCATAGCGATCTCGCTGCAGGCCCGGGGCAATATCCGCCGCCATCAGGGCCCCTTCCAGCAGCAGCGTTCCAGAACCGCACATTGGGTCAATCAGGGCACCGCCGCGCGCGGCGATGCCCGGCCAGTCTGCGCGCAGCAACAGTGCCGCTGCGAGGTTCTCCTTTAGCGGCGCTGAACCGGTGTCCAAACGATACCCTCGACGGTGCAAACTACCGCCGGAAAAATCCAGAGCAACATGTAGACGGCCCTTCGAAAGGCGCAGATTGAGGCGAACGTCCGGATTTCTCCGTTCGATCGAAGGGCGCCTTCCCACCTGCTGCACGAACCAGTCGACAATCGCGTCCTTACTTTTTTGCGCACCGAACTGGGTATTGCGAATCGCATCGTTCTGGCCAATAAAATCGATCGCGAAAGTTTGCTCAGCGGTGAACACGGTTTCCCAGCGCACAGTGCGCAACCCGTCATAAAGGCTTTGCGCATCGTTAACCGGCAGCTGCGCGATCGGCATGAGAATTCGGTTGGCCAGTCGCGACCACAAACAGGCTCGGTAGGCAACGGCCAGCGGGCCATTGAAGTAAACGCCGGCTACCGTTTCGCGAGTGTTGTCACAGCCCAGGGCGGCAATCTCCTGCGCCAGCAAGGACTCCATTCCCTTGGGGCACGCCGCAAACCACTGGGGCAGCTGCTGATCGGACACGGTTTACCTCAGGAACTTTTTGTTTTGGACGCAGGTCGCTTGCGGGGAGTCGATTTGCGCTTGGCTTTCGGCTTGCTCTTGGGGCGCGGTTTGCGGGCGGGCTTTTCCCTGGCCGCCTTTTCCTTCTCCATCACCTCTATCACCAGGTTGGTGGACCCCTGCATGTATTCGATAAACCGCTCATGCTCCTCGTCGCTCAGCGAACGCAGAAAATCGTGCTGGCGATAGATGTTCAAAAACCGGCGTTCCCGCTCAAAGTTCTTCGGCAATGCCATTACCCCCCACTGCTCCAGCGTACGCTCGAGTTGGGGGTTGTAGGTGCGCATAAACTTGATCAGAAAGGGGATAGGGTCGTGCCTGGCGAGTAATGCGGCTGCCCGGAGCATGACCTCCAGGGGCAGGATGGTCTCACCACTTTCAACATTTTCCAGCAGCGACTTGTCCGCCATGCCCAGGCTGTCCGCGAGATCCTTGAGCGACATCCCCGCGGTTTCGCGGGCATCTCGCAAAAAGCGCCCGGCATCGGCCATGGCTTCCAGGCGCTCGGGCTCGAAGGTATTCATCAAGGTGTTGCGCACCCAGGTCTCGCCGAACATCGCGGTCATGGTGGCCGTGGTGCGCGCCAGTTCGAGGGTGCCGCCCGCGACCTGTCCGGTCAGCTTGCGCAGTGCATTGAACAGGGATTCCTGTTCTGTGGATTGCTGTTCTTCACTCATGGCTACAGCATAGCGCAACCTGGACGGGATGCAGAAATTTCACGCGAGACTAGAAAACCAGGAACACCACGACACCAGCACCGGTGGTGCCATCATTGGCTAGGCAGGCCGGTCTCCAGCGCGAAGATCTGCCGCAGTATGTCTCGCCAGGCGGCATACTGGCTATCCAGCGTCCCGCTCAGCTTGAATACCCTGCCACTGGCTTCCAACACCGTCGGCGCCACCTCGTTGTCAAAGCCCACCGCCAGGTCATACAGGTCCTGCTGCTGAATTTTGGTCCACTTGAAAGCGTTATAGGTTTGCTGCATGGCCGGGTAAGTACCCCGCCGACCCTGGCTCTCGCGCGTTGCCAAACGCTGCTGGTAATCCTCCTTGTAGAGCGCCTGCTCGCGTCCATACTGCCGCCACAGATCGTAGGTGGGGCCCATCTCTTCCGAAAGCGTCAGGTACTGTTCGTCAACAGTATCAATGAACAGGTATTCCTGATTGAGAATGCGCTGCACCCGGTTCATCATCGGGTCATCCTGTGCGGGGAGGCGCGTGGCCAACAGCAGCCCCTGTTCGTCGCGCCCCAGGTAACCTGAAAACGCCTCTGGTGACAGGGTTTCGGCATAGCGCAGCTGGGCAATCGGGGGGATTTTCCGCAACGTAGCGCCATCCAATGCATTGCGGGCCGCTAACAGATCATTGGCGACCTGCCGATACAGATCCAGGTAGGGATCGCCGCCAACGGGCACGGGGTAATCCATAGCCAGCGCCTCGTCAACGTACAACTGGTCCAGCCAGGTGCGACCCGTCACGTCGACGGCAGTGATCTTCAGCACCAACCGCAAACCGTCGGAGTGCTCGATACGGCCCGTCACCAGTAGTTCAGTGGTTTCATTGGGCTCCGGCAACACACGCACCGGACCCCAGGCATTACTGTCGACCAACACATCGCGCAGCAGTACCGGCATGTACTGGGCTTCTGCCCGTCGAATCTCCGGGAATATACCCAGCTTGCTGTGGGTAGATTCATCGGCGGGAATGCCCGGATCGAAGATCGCCACGCCGACTGTCAACGCCACCACCCCCGTTGTATCCTGGGCCGCGTCCAGTTGCACCTCACCCACGGGTGGCGGCCAGGCGAGCGCACCCGGTATCGGCTCGGGCTTGGGCTCGGGCACCGTCGGTGTGGAGCCACCGCAGGCGCTCAGCAACAGCAGCAACAATAACGGCAAAGCCCTCATGTACCCTCGGTCGTACATACGCGTCCGCGAGTCAGGGTTTCTTCACAGGTAAAGCCACTTTCGGCTGGCTCGAACTTGCGATAGACACGGTTCAGGGTAAAGGGGTTGGAAACACGGTCGGACACCACCGTGGTAGCGATGCTCATCTGGTCCCCTGCCCCGCTGCGCGTCAGCACATGCTGTATGCTCAGCCCCTCCGGCAGCAGGATACGAAACATCAACTGGTGACCAACCCAGCCGCAAGTTTCTGTACCGAGCGGGTTTTCCACGACCTGGGGCTTGTCGTCGTAGAACTCGCAAGTCAGGGCAAAATTCTCTTCACGCTTAACCCGGATATCGTTTTCGCTCTGCTCGATCTCCAGTAATGCAGACTGGGTGATGAGATCGGCCATGCGCGCCAGGCCGATGATATTCGCGCCGCTATTGCTATTGCCAACCACGTAACTGCCGCCGGCCCGCTCATTGCCACCGCGCTGCGCGCGGCGTTCCGCCTGACGTCGCAGCTCACGTACGAGTGCATTCAACTGCGCCTGAATATTGTCGCTCTTGCTGAAATCCAGCTCCCAGTTACCCGTGAAGTCGACCATGTCGACGTTACCTACAGGAATGGGCTGGGCCTTCCTGGGCTTGTCACTGGCACAGGCAGCAAGCAACGCGAGAAGAACAACCACAAAGGCAGCACGAAATGTATTTAGCAAACTACACATGAAGTCCAACAAGTGTATCCCAGTCCGGATCGCATGCGCACGGCATTACTCCCCATTAAAGTCAGAATGCTTATGCCGCCTGCCGTGCCGCCCAGACTGCCAATCCCTGCACATTCAGCTGCACATCCATCGACACGGAGTCCATGAAAGCTTCTGCCCCGCCGGGCGGGTCCAGGGAAGCCAGGGCATCACGCGTGCACGCTTCGACAGCCGCGAGCATACCCTCCAGGTCGCCAGCATGTTGTAAGGCAAGGTCGCGATAACGCTCAATCTGCCGGCACAGCAGCCCTTTGACCTGGCTGCTGTAGGTCAGTTCCCCGAAGTGAGTGAGGTACATGCGCTGGGGTTGATACGCGGCCAGAACGTCGACAGATGACAGGAACAGCGCAGGATCAAATTGGGTAGGCGTGGTTGCGGGAATCACGAAGTCACCCGCGCTAAAGCGCAGCGCCGGGTACCCGGATCCAAACATGTCACCGGTGAACCAACCCTGGCTAAGAGCATCCCAGATACAGAAGTGATGGTCTGCGTGGCCGCGCAAGTGGCGAAACTCCAACATCGAATCCCCCAGCGCAATCGTCGCGCCGTCTTCGATTTCCCGCACTCTGCCCTGGGGCACCGGGGTGATCTCACCATACATTTCTGCGAAAGCCTGTTCACCGTAGACCTGCACAGAACTCGCGACCAGGCGTGAAGGATCGACGAGGTGTGGCGCCCCGCGTGGATGCACTAACAACTGGGCCTTATCAAAATGCGCCATCAAAGTGCCCGCGCCCCCAGCGTGATCAAGATGGACATGGGTGGGAATCACGTAGCGCAACTGCGCATCCGCTATACCCTTGTCCTGTAAACATTGACGCAGCAATTCCAGACTGCGGTAAGTACCGGTTTCAATAACCGCGAATTCGCCATCGCGCTCAAGCAGGTAAAAGCACGCCGAACCCGGCGACACATACTCCGCATCGATGCAGGTAATACCGGATCCCAGGTCTTGCCAACGCGAAGTCTGCGCACTTGTGTCCATTCGAGCGGTTTCCATCCAATATGATCAGCGCGAGATGCTGCCACAGCGGACCGTGCTCCAGCAAGGCGCCAGAGCGAATCAGTGTTGCATCCCCGCCCTTGTCCTCGACCGCAGGCGGCTTTAGGCGAGCCCTGACAGTTAGCAACCAACACATTCATTCACCGCCGTCTCGTGGTTGCGCACACAAACTACAAAATCCTGTAGTTTTGCTACATTTAGTAGGCCGCGAGCACCCGCTTGTCTCGATATTTTGTAGTAACACTACAAGCTATTGAAATTAAAGGATTTTTACCGGCAATCCGGCTCCCTATGTCGCGCCGATGCCAGTATACTCGCCGGCTTTTCCGGGCCTCGAGCCTGACCTGTGGCGTAACTCTGGGGAGACTGTATGGCCAAGCGTGTTTACCTGTTCAACGAAGGCAGTAAAGATGACCGCGAACTGCTGGGTGGCAAGGGCGCAAACCTTTGCGAGATGACCAACCTGGGGCTACCCGTTCCCTATGGATTCATCATCACAACACCCACCTGCCGGGAGTTCTTCCAGGGCGGGAATCGTTTACCGAATTTATTGGAGCAGGAATACCGGGTCGCGCTTGACCTGGTGGAGAAGCAAATGGGCGCGCGCTTCGGCGACCCGGAGAATCCGCTGCTGTTTTCTGTGCGCTCCGGCGCCCCGGTGTCCATGCCCGGGATGATGAACACTATTCTGAACCTGGGGCTCAACGACGAGATCGCCGAAGGCCTGGCGCGCAAAACCAATAACCCGCGCTTTGCATACGACAGCTACCGACGCTTTATCCAGATGTTCGCCGACGTGGTACTGGAGGTAGATGGGGAAAAGTTCGAGCACGAAATTTCCCAGTACAAGGCGCAGCATGGTAAGGAACTCGACGTGGAGATGGAAGCGGACGACTGGCGCGCCATTGTCGATATCTTCAAGACCATCACTGACTTTCCCCAGGACCCGTTTGAGCAATTGAAGCTGGCAGTGGAAGCCGTGTTCCTGTCCTGGCACACGCCGCGGGCGAACGTCTACCGGGAGATGAACAATATTCCTGAGTCCCTCGGGACTGCGGTGAATGTGCAGGCGATGGTGTTTGGGAACTTCGGTGACGACTCGGGTTCCGGTGTCGCCTTCACCCGCAACCCGTCTACCGGCGAGAAAAACTTCTTTGGGGAGTTCCTGTTCAACGCCGCCGGCGAAGACGTGGTGGCCGGCATTCGCACGCCAGAGCCGATTGACGCGCTCAAGGAGCGACTGCCCAGCGTTTACCAGGAGCTCTTCGATACCCAGGCCCTGCTGGAAAAGCACTACCGTGACATGCAGGACATTGAGTTCACTGTGCAGGAAGGTCGGTTTTACATGCTGCAGACGCGCAGCGGTAAACGTACGGGCCGCGCTTCCATCAAGATTGCCGTAGACATGGTGAGCGAAGACTTGATCAATGAGAAAGAAGCGCTAATGCGTGTGTCTCCAGAGCACGTCGAAGCCTTTCTGCATCCGATGGTAGATCCGGCGGCCAAAACTGAAGTGATCGCCACTGGACTGCCTGCCAGCCCGGGTGGTGCAACCGGTAAAGTGGTGTTCTCCGCCGACGAGGCCGTCGAGGTTGCCAAAGATGGCAGCCAGGTGGTGCTCGTTCGTCGAGAGACAACACCCGAGGACATCCACGGCATGAAAGTCGCCGAAGGCATCCTGACCGAGCTAGGTGGTATGACTTCGCACGCGGCTGTTGTCGCACGTGGCATGGGCGTGTGTGCCATCACCGCCTGCGGCACGCTGACCATTAACTACGAGGCAGGTACGGCCACCACCGATGAGGGCATTGTTATCAAGCGCGGCGACGTGATCACCCTGGATGGCACAGCGGGTGAAGTCATGCTGGGCGACATCCCCAAAACCGAGGCCAGCACCAGTGAAGATTTCCAGACGCTGCTGTCCTGGGCAGATAAGCACCGACGCCTGAAAGTCAGGGCCAACGCCGAGACACCCGAGGACGCCGCCAAGGCGCGGGAACTGGGCGCCGAGGGCATTGGCCTGTGCCGTACCGAACATATGTTCTTTGACACCGAACGTATCAAGATGATGCGCGGCATGATTCTCGCTGAGAACCGGGAGGAACGGCAGACCTACCTGGATGGTCTGCTCACATTCCAGCACCAGGACATGCTGGCACTGTTCAAGGAAATGGATGGGCTGCCTGTTACTGTGCGCCTGCTCGACCCACCACTGCACGAATTCCTGCCGCATACCGAAGAGGACATGGTCGCGCTGGCTAAACAGCTGAACAAGTCGGTCGAGGACATTCGCAAGGCAACGGAAAATCTAGGCGAGGTGAACCCGATGTTGGGATTCCGCGGCTGCAGGCTGTCGGTAGTCTTCCCAGAAATCACTGAGATGCAGGTGCGGGCCATTATCGGCGCTGCCGTTGAGGCGGTGGAACTGGGCATGAAACCCTTCCCCGAAATCATGATCCCTCTGGTAGTCAACGTCAGGGAGATTCGCTTGATCAACGAAATCATCGACCGCGGGATACACCAGGTGCTGCGTGAGAAGTCGATTTCCATTCCCTATCGCATCGGCACAATGATGGAAACACCGCGCGCATGCCTGGGGGCAGACCGCCTTGCGGGCGCGGTGGAATTCATGAGCTTTGGCACCAACGACCTGACACAAATGACCTACGGTTTCTCCAGGGATGATGCCGGCAAATTCATTCCCGATTACCTGGACAAGAAGTTGATCGAGAGTGACCCCTTTGTCTCCCTCGACCAGCGCGCCGTGGGCCGCCTGATGGAGATGGCCGTACGCGAATCCAGGGAGCGCAAAAAGGGCATCAAGTACGGGATATGTGGCGAGCACGGTGGTGATCCGCGCTCGATTCAGTTCTGTCACGACCTGGGACTCGACTATGTGTCCTGCAGCCCCTACCGGGTACCTGTTGCCCGCATCGCGGCAGCCCAGGCCAAGGTCGGAGAAGACCTGACCGGATAACATCGCCGGCGCCGCCCTTGTTTAGCGGGGCAGCTTGTTGTTATTGTCTGTGCTTATGGGTTTGGCCTGTCGCCGACCCGATCTTGCAGAGGGTGTGAACGCATGGCCGATCCGGGCTGGCAGGTTTTTGACCTGGAAAGTATCAAGGGGAAGTTGAAAGGCGACCCTGCAGAGTATCTGGAATTTCTCAAGGTACCCGCGCTCAGTTGCGGTATTTATTCGCTGGCGGCGGGCAGCAAGGATATGCAGGCGCCACACGACGAGGATGAGGTCTACCTGGTCCTTACGGGTAAGGCGCGCATGCAACTGGGTGACGAGGAGCGTGAGGTAGGCCCGGGTTCACTGCTGTATGTAAGCGCCAGCACTGAACATTCGTTCTTTGAAATCGAGGAAGACATGACCCTGATGGTTTTCTTCGCCACTGCGGTCATGGAAAATACTGATCGCTAATCACCTCCGAAAACTCTCAGGCAAACACCACCACCGTTGCGGTCCACAGGGCACCGGCTGCTGCCGCGGCAAAACTCGCCGGCACAATCTGGGTTTTGACGTGATCCATCAGGTCGCAGCCCGTGGTCATGGCACTGAGAATAGTGGTGTCAGAGATCGGCGAACATTGATCCCCGTAGACGCTGCCATTTAACACCGCCGCAAAGCAAACAGACATGTACAGGTAGGTATTGGAAACCTCCGGACTCTGGGCCACAACCCAGGCTAGCGGCAAGGCGAGCGGAAAGGCAATCGCGTAGGTGCCCCAACTGGTACCGGTAGAAAATGCCGTCACCATAGTTAACAACTGCAGCGCCACGGGTAGACACCAGAACGGAATACTCTGGCCCAGCAGTTCGACCATGTACATGCCGGCACCGGTCTCTTTACTCACTGCGCCCACCGTGATTGCCAGCATCAGGATTACCGATGCCAGCACCACACCCTTCAAGCCATCACCAAAGCCTTCAATCACATTGCCCAGGCTCATACCCTTAAATAAGGCAACGAGTACGGAGACCAGTAAGGCAAAACCGAAAGCCCAGTTTACCTGCGGTATGCCACTGACAATGAAAGTACCCACGGCGATGCTGATAAGAGTCACCAGGGGTACGATGAACTCCAGTACATGGGGCGTGTAACCATCGGGTACGTGGCTGGCGTGCAGCTCCTTGGCACTTAAGGGGGACGCGCCCGGCGCATCCAACTGCCCGGTTTCCCGGGCGCGCACACGCGCCTTGCGAATCCCCGCGCCAGAAACGCCGACAATATCCAGGCTGAGCAACAGGGTACCCAGCACTGCCAGGATGCCATAAAAACTAAATGGCACACTGGCAAAGAAAAAGGCGATTCGCTCGGACTCCGTGCCCAAAAAGGCGACACCCGGCACGAAAATCAGTGCCTGGATATAGGCGGGCCAGGCATTGAAGGCCAGCACCGAGGCGATGGGCGAGGCCGTGGAATCAACAATGTAAGCGAGTTCCTCATGGCTGATGTTGTTCTTGTCAGCCAGCGGTTTCACCGTTGTACCCACCAACACGGTGCTCACCGATCCCCCCTGGAAGAAGATAACGCCCAGGCTCCAGGCGACCAGTTTGGCCGAACGCGGCCCGCGCACAAAATGCCGGGTCATGAACTCCGCAAAGGCCTGAGCGGCACCGGTGCGAGACCAGATACCCATCAGGCCGCCCAATAGCCACAGGTACAGCATCAACACGCTGGCAGCGCTGGGCGTAGCCAGGTTGGGTAACAGGATATCGTTGGTGATATCGAAGCGCCCGAGCATGAATCCACCCACCACGATGCCACCCAGCAGCGCGCTGAGCGGCTCTTTGGTCAGCAGGCAGAGAGCGACCGCCACCAGTGCGGGTAATAACGACCAAACGCCAAAATGAAACTTGGCGGACACCAGGGAATACACCTGGGTGCTCTCCCCCTCTACCGTGGTCGTTTCAACGACCCATTGTTGCTTGAATGCCGGCCTTCCCCCCTGCAACTGGTCCAGGACCGGTTGGCGCAGTACAGAATCTGCATAGGGGACAACGCCGACGACCGGAACTTCCTCCCCCCGCACCACATAACTCAGTTGCCCCTGGGCATTGGTGTATACCTGGTAGGCAGTGCGATGTTCCCGCCACTGCGGTTCCACCTTGCTGTGCACATATAGACCGGCCAGCAGACTGAAAATAATTACCCAAAACGCTGGTTTCAACAGGGGACGCAGGAACGGTACCTGGGCCATTACCAGGTCGGGCTGTTCCGCTGAAGATATCCCGGCCTCTTCAAGGCGCGCCAGCGGTTCCGTGTTCTCAGTATTCTTATTCAAGGTTTACCCGCTCTAATTTCGAGTAAGGTGCAAATGCCCAATCAGTCACGATACTCTGAAACTTGATTCTAGACCGATCGTGGCAAAGCACCAGTGTGGCGGCGATTATAGCCACGGCTGAATACGCCCCGGGCCATTACCTGCGCCTGTTAACGTACTGTTTACAAAACTCAACAAGATGAAATCAGCACCGAATGAGGAGTTTACAGAACAGGCGTAGCCTCCTTCCTGAGTCTGGTGATAAGAAGAGTCAAGCACCAGATACACAAGCTGACGCACTTACGAAACACGCAAATAGCAATCGTAGTCATAGTCGTCGGGAATCTATACTGGTGCTGGGAGAATAAAAGATGTTCAAAAAACGCAAAATAGCGATGGCGGTTTCGGGAATACTTGCGCTGCACACCACCGCGGCCCTGGCGCAGGGGGTTGAGGACGAGTCCGCCCCGCTGCTCGAGGAAGTATTGGTCACAGGATCCCAGATTAAAGGCGTGGACATCGCAGGAGGTATGCCGGTAACCGTTATGGACAGCAGTGATATCGACACCACCGGCGCCCTGGACGGTGATGAACTACTGCGCTCCATCCCGCAAATCGGCTCGGTGGGCTTTGGCGCGTCACGCGGTGGTATTACTGGCGTCAATGCCGCGCGCGGTGATGTGGGGTCAGTTAACCTGCGCAGCATCGGGGAAGGTAATACGCTGGTGTTGATGAACGGACGCCGCATGGTACTCCACCCAACCACCCAGACCAGCAGTATCGATGGCGTGCCCATCGTGACCGTAAATTCCAACACACTACCCGTCGCCGGCCTTGAGCGAGTGGAAGTACTGCGAGACGGCGCCGGCGCATTGTATGGCTCCGACGCGGTGGCTGGTGTGGTGAACTACATCACACGCAAGGATTATCAGGGCAGCGAACTGAATGTGCGCTATGGCGCGGAGGAAGGCACAGATCGGCAGGACCTCGAGTTGTCGGGCATCACCGGCTTTGACTTCAATGACGGCGCCACCAATGTGACACTCGCCGGCAGTTACGCCAAGAAAGATGGCGTCGATGCTTCCGAAAAATCCTATTCCCGCCACCAGGACACACGGCCCCAGGCACCATCCGGATTTGAAAACGACACCAGCCTCGATAACCGTTCCAGCCTCGAAGGTTTCGCGCGGGTTAATTACGATGGCCTGGGACTCTTTCATGTGCGCCCCGTTGATCTTACCCTGGATAGTGGCGACCTCTGGACAGTAGAGGACTGCGGCGGCGAAGGCATTGCCGGTGCGGACACGGTTTACAACGACGGAGTTGAAGACCTCTGCCTGGATCGCAGCGGGCAGGACCGGGCGATACGCCCCAACCGCAACGAAACCCGCACACTGACTCCTGATATTGAGCGTTTCACCATCAGCGCCTACCTGACCCACGAGTTCAACAGTGGTCTGGAGTTTTACAACGAATCCAATTATTACAGCTCCACCACGGATCGATTCTGGGAACAGTCCGCCATTTTGAGTAACGGGCGCTTCCAGGTACCCGCGGATTACTACTGGAATCCGTTGGGCCCGGTGACCTTTGCTGACGGTCGGGAAAACCCCAACCGCTTACCGAACCTGGACACCTCCATCGTCCCCGAGGAAGGGCTGGGCTTTGAACTGAACAGCTTTCGCCCACTGGATGTAGGAACCCGCAACATTGAAGTGACGGGCACCAATTGGCGTTTCCTCAATGGTCTGCGTGGTACAGCCGGCGACTGGGACTGGGACACAGCGGTGCTGTATAGTGAGGCCGAGGTCAATGACAAGACCAAGAACCGCATCAGTACCCCACTGTTCCAGGCACAGATTGCCCGGGATACGCCCGATGCCTACAACATTTTCACCGGCGTGAATCCCAACGACCCGACCAGCATCGCCGACGCCACGCCCAACCCGCGTTCGAGTATTGACCCGTTTATCGTCAGCGCCAGTCGAGATGTGGAAACAACCCTGGCGCTGGTGGATCTGAAACTATCCAACGCGTCATTATTCAGCATGCCCGCCGGTGACGCCGGTTTCGGCACCGGCATTGAGTGGCGTCGCGAGGAACTGGACGAGGACAACAGCAGTATTTTCGATGGCAGCCAACCGTTCATCGACCCACTGGACGACAGCCTGGCTCCCGGTGAAGTGACCAACCTGAGCAGCCTGGAAGGCAGTAGTGTGCGCCCGGATGTCTCTGCAGATCGCACGGTCTTTTCCTGGTACGGCGAGCTCTACCTGCCGCTGCTACGTGACCTGCCAGGGGTACAAAATCTCGACGCACAGTTAGCTGTGCGCTACGAGGACTTCGATGATGTCGGCAGCATTACCCGGCCGAAGTTGGCCATGTCCTGGCAGGTATCGGATTGGTTGATGTTCCGCGGCGCGTACTCGGAAGGTTTCCGGGCACCCAACCTGATTCAGCTGAACTCACCGGCGACCTCGATCACCACGTCAGTAGAAGACTATGCCGAGGGCATACTGCTGGGTACGGGGGACATCAACGATGGCCCCGACAATGGTAACTATATCCTGGAGACCTCCGGTAACGAAGATCTCGACCCCGAGGAAAGCGAGAACTACAGCTTCGGCATCGTACTGACCCCCACCGATAACATTATCCTTACCGCGGACTGGTGGGAAATTGAAACGGTCGACACCGTCGGCGTATTCACAGATGAGAACGAATCACGCCTGGATGCGGTACTACGCGAGGCCGGCGGCTTCAATCCGAGTGTGATTCGCTCGGAACCCACGGAAGACAGTCCCCTCGGTGAAATTGTGCGCATCACGCGCAGTTACGAAAACCTCAACGAGCGCACGGTCGAAGGGGTGGATCTGGGTGTCACCTACAGCTTGAGCAGCGGCCTGGGCTACTTCGATTTCAAGCTCAACGCCGCACGTATTCTCACCTTTGACCAAGAGCCCGGCGGTGCGGCGGCTTTACTGGTCGCAGCCGGCGCCGACCCCGATGTACTGGGTAGCTCAGTCGGCTCACAGCTCGAGATCGAGTTTGTACCCAAGTGGCGGGGCACCGCCGCCATCAACTGGAGCAGCAACCAGGACGTGTGGGGCGCCGGGGCCTTTGTTAACTACGTGGGCAAAGTATTCGAACCCAATGTAACCAACGAAGACGACGACTTTATGGAAGTGGACTCACACACAACCGTCAACGTATTCGGTTCACACCGCGGCCTGCTGGGCGAAGGCAGCACCATTCGCCTGGGGATCAATAACGTGACCGATGAAGATCCGCCCTTTGCCGAGGAAGACTTCGGCTTCGAGGGGGAACTGCACTCCAACAGGGCGCGCTACTATTACCTGAGTGTGAAGTACCAGTTCTAGGTATTTGTAAAGGCACAACTTAAGCTCACTATCAGGAGCGGCTGGACACAAGTCCAGCCGCTTTTTTGTGACAAAAGCTCCAGTCTGCTTATCTACGCGAGAAGTTCAGGGCTGGGCTGCCAGCGGCCACAAAGTATTGAATCGCTCTGCGTATTCCAGCCTGTCACGGAACATGGCAGCGTGCGTTCCATCTGCAACCAGCCTCTGGTAACTGACTTTCGCGGCCTCGACCAGGGTTTCACTGGTATCCGGGCCGAGCACCAGGTAGAGACCACCTGATATCGCGTCCAGCTTGAGAATCGGCTCAAACTGCGAGCAATCGATTCCTTCTCGCAGACACAGTGGTACGAGCCCCCCGTCGCTAATCGGGAACAGGTCGATCCGGCCCAACAGGGCCTTCTTGAGGTTCTGTACGTTGCTGTTCACCGGCTGTAGATTGCTAAAACCCAGAGAGGTCAGCAGTTCATGGTGCACGTGATGGTTTACCACGCCGACACGGTATTGCTTTGCATCTTCCAGGGATAACACTTTGATATCGTCCCGGGACTTCAACCTGAACAGGTAGTAATTCACCGGGATGAGTTGCCCCACCCAATGGAACAAGGACTCTCTCTGCCCCGTTCTCGCCATGGGATAGATCGCGATATTGCGCCTGCTCAGCGCATAGGCGTAGGCACGACGCCAGGGCAGGTAAGACAACGAGTAAGGGATGTCTGCGCCGTCCAGCACTTGCTGCACGAACAACGTCGCCTCACCGCCACTGCTGTTGGTGCTGGACACCTGGGTGAACGGTGAGCGTTCGCTGTATAGCTCCACGGTGACCTGCCCTGCCACTGCGCCGGCATACATCAACGCCAGTGTGATCAGAATCCCAATGATGAATCGGCCTCGACTGACTACAAACATGCGGTCAAGAGGCCCGTTCGAGCTCGGCAATGGTAGACTCCGCCAGCTGACCAATACGGGCGATGCCGACGCGGACATTATCGACCTCACCTGCAATCGACGCAGTCTCGATCTCACTCGCACAGGCACCCAGGGCAGGCAGGCCGAAATTCGAACACAAGCCAGCGAGCGCGTGGGCATTATTTTCAACTGTGTCGGCGCAGAAGTCTTCAGTGGTGGTCAACGCCACCACCTTGCTTCGCAGCGCACTGACCGCCTCGTCATACAGTGACGCCACCTGTTCCAGACCCAGGGCAGCCTGGTGCTGAGCTTTAACATTGTGGTCGACATACTGCGCCTCAGAGGGTTCATTGGCAGATACCTGCGACGTGACCTGGGCCTGCACAGCTCGCTGCACCGCGTCTTGTAATTTCTGGAAATTAACCGGCTTGGTGATGACAAAGTCCATGCCACTGTCGATACAGGCCCGCTCGCCCTCCTCGGCAAGGTTGGCAGTAATACCCACGATAGGTACGCGACTCTTGTCCGGGTCCGCCAGTTGGCGAATGCGCCTACTGGCTTCCAGCCCGTCCATAACGGGCATATGCAAATCCATGAGGACAAGGTCCACCTGCTGACTTTCCAGTCGCTCCAGCGCTTCGCGGCCATCACCCGCCAGCACTGTGACATGCCCGAGGCTAGCGAGCTGCCCCTCCACTAATTTGCGGTTAATCGCCACGTCGTCAACCACCAATACCCGGCACTGCTGCCCCGTGTGACTGGGGGTTAGCTCAACCGGTTCCGGCGTATCCGAGGCCTGCTGAGCAAGAGCGAAGTCAAGTTCAAACCAGAAACAGGCCCCCTGTCCTTCAGTGCTCTTAACACCAATATCGCCTCCCTGCTTGGAGATGATCTCCCGGCAGATAGCGAGCCCCATGCCAGTACCACCGTAGCGCCTTGCGGTACTGGATTCGGCCTGCGAAAACGCTTCAAAGATGGTCTCCTGAACCTGTTCGGGGATGCCTATCCCGGTATCGCGAACCTCGAAACGCAGTCGGGTTGACCGCGCGTCCGCTATATCGACAGCAGATACCGGCTGTACTGAGAGGGTGACCTCGCCATCGACAGTAAACTTGATGGCATTGGTAATCAGGTTGAGTAATACCTGGCGCAGCTTTTCCTGGTCCCCCACCAGGAACTGCGGTACCGTTGAATCCACATCGGCCGTAAGCAGGGTTCGATTTTTTTCCGCCGATGCGGTGAGCAAAAAGGTGATGCCGTTGACCAACCGGTACACATCGAAGTCAATATTTTCAAAAACGACACCGCCCTGGTCGTACTTGGAGTAATCCAGTACCGAGTTCATTAGCGTTAGCAGCGACTTACCTGAATCCAGGATGGCTTCCACATACTCTCCCTGCTTGGTAGAAACTTCGCTCTTGTCCAGCAGTTCTGCCATGCCGAGAATGCCATTCATTGGCGTGCGGATTTCGTGGCTCATCATCGCCAGAAAATCCGATTTAGCCTGACTGGCCTGCAGTGCGGAGGTCCTCTCCCGTTCCAGTTCCACATTTTTTTCATCCAACTGGCGGGTACGTTTGGCAACGAGGTTTTCCAGGTTGGTATTCGTGTCGACAATCTGGTCGTGCTGATCTTCGATAATCTTCAGATGATCATTAAAGGCATTGAACAGCACACCAATCTCGTCATCATTGTGGTTACTGGGCACAGGAATCGTCTTATCGGTAATGCCCTGTTGTATGGGCAGGCTGGCCTGCAGGATCGGCCGTGTAAAGGTGAAGTAAAAAACTGCAATCAGGCATATCGCGAGCACAAAATTGCGCAGGATTCCCGAGAGAAACACCACGGTGGAGCGGCGTACAAAAGTCTCCGCGTCCAGTGATGGATCGACCGTGGCCGATAGCTGGCCCACTGGTTCGCTAAACTGGCTTGGGTTAAACAACTGCACTTCGATAGTCTGCTCTTCGCCAAACAGCCAGCGCGAGGCGACCGAAGTATCCCGCACCTCCTCTTCTTTCGCGGCGCCAAGCACCTGCCCCAGATTGTCCTTGATCGTTGCCGCCACGATCAGCTGATTGCTCACCAGACCGCGCGTGATCTGGCTCGCTCCGGTTTCGTCCAGGTTGAAGGCTGCGTGATAGGCCCCACTCTCGGCGGCGTTGATTACGTGCTGCACCGAACCGCGGATTTCATTCCTTTGTGAAAAATAATCCAGGTAAATCTGCGCGGTGCTCAGGACCAGTCCGATGGTAAAAGCAACCACCACCGCATTGCGCATCTGGCGATAAGACAAACTGTTGCGGATGGGAATTCTTATTTTCTGCATGCCGCTGTCATCCGCCCTGCGCCTATATCCAGGTCACCTCAGCGACGAAGATATATCCCGTACCGCGCGCGGTATCGATATATCGCGGTTGGTTGCGATCGTCGCCAAGTTTTTTCCTGACCCTGGCGATCAGTACGTCAATCGTCCGGTCGGTGGGAAACCAATCCCGACGGTCCATGCGGTTCATAATCTGGTCGCGATTCAGTACGGTGCCGGCATTCTGGATCAGGGTAGAAAGTAATTTGTACTCTCCCTCGGTAAACTGCACGGTATCACCGCTGTCTGCGGTTAATTGCCTGCGACCAAGGTGCAGCGTCCAGCCGTCGAACTTCACCTCTTTATGCTCAGTTATGGCACGAGTGTCATGGGTAGAGGCAGACTTCAAGCGCAATAGCAGGTTCTTTACCCTGACCAGCAGCTCGCGGGGGTTATAGGGTTTAGTGATGTAGTCATCGGCGCCCATTTCCAAGCCGACAATCTTGTCGATGTCATCCTTGCGCTGGGTAACAAGTATGACACCCACATCGGAACCACTGCGGATCTCTCGGGTTAGTGCCAGGCCATCTTTCCCTGGAATCTTGATATCGAGCAGCACCACGTCTACAACCTTGGTCGCCAGCACGCTTTCTGCGGCGTCGCTGTCCTGCGCTTTGTAGACTGTGTAATTCTCCGCCTCGAGATAACTGGCGAGCAAATTCAGGCTGGCCGTCTCATCTTCAACGATCAATATAGCTGGCTGGGTGTTCTTGGGCATCTGTCTCCGTTAACGCTACATTCACAATTAGTTACTGGCATTTACAAGATTTCTTTGTGTCGACATACGCTGTTGAAGCGTCCCTGCTAAAGTTGGTTCTGAAAGCTGCCATGTAACAACACGCTCAAGCAGCTAAAAACCCGGGAAATCAAGCGACTGCACACACAAACATGACTGTTACTGCACCCGGAACGGTTCGATTTCACAGTTTATAGCTGATTTAGCATGGAAAAAATAGTACTCACAACACCACCACAAGAAACCACCCGCGCCGAGAGGGAAATCGATGGGGCAAGCGATAATGTGATGCCAGTAGACGTTTACGCAGCGATTCATAAAGCTGATGCGAGTTATTGTGTCAGGGCCTTCCGCCACTTCCAACGCCAGGTGCCTGACCCACTACCATCGGAAGAAGAGCACACATTTGTACTCGGCTATAACTAGGATCGCCATCGGGAACGCTGTCATGGAAACGCATCGTATCGGAGCACAAGCATTTTTATTCAGGTCATTGCGCGACAGGTTTTGGCTGGCACTAATGCTGGCACTGGCCGGCGGGTGCAGCACGCTAGGCAGTGAAAAAAGCGCCAGTTGTCTGACTGGCGCGGTGGTGTTTGATTCAAGCTTTGAAAGCGCGCGCATGGATGAGTGCGAAAAACGGTCAACAGATCACTACCGTATTACCCTGCAACCCGAAAACACGCCCATCAATCATAGTCCCTGGTACGCCTTCCGCATTGTCGCTGGCAGCGAGCGCAGCATAACTGTGGAACTGACCTACAAAGAGCATAAACACCGTTACCACCCGAAGTTAAGTCGCGACGGCGAGAGTTGGCAACCACTCGAGCCAGAACGCTTTGATGTATCGGCGGACGGCACACAGGTGCAGATGCGGGTAGCCGTTGGCCCTGAGCCAACGTGGATCTCGGCCCAGGAGATATTCGACAACGGCGACTACGATGCGTGGATGCTGGAGCTTGCGAGCCACCCCTTTGCACAGGTGCAGCTGCTGGGTACCAGTCTTGAACAACGCAAGATTTACAAGATCGACACCTTTACACAAGAACAGGACAAAGCTGTATTACTGGTAGGCCGCCAACACCCTCCGGAAGTCACCGGTGCCCTGGCCATGCGTACCTTTGTCAACAGGCTGTTTGCTGACGACAGCCTGGCCCGGACGTTCAGGGAACAATTCGGCATGGTCATTGTGCCCAACCTGAATCCGGACGGCGTCGATCGCGGCAACTGGCGGCACAACGTGGGTGGCGTCGATCTAAACCGCGACTGGGGTCCGTTCAGCCAACCCGAAACGCAGCTGATACGCGACGATTTACTCCGCTTCAAGGCCAGCGATACACCCAGGCCCTATCTGTTTTTGGACTTTCACTCCACCTCCAAGGATGTGCTCTACACACAGCCTCCGGAAATGAAAACCTTCCCCGAAGGTTTCACCGAGGGCTGGCTGTCCGCGATGACAGCGCGCACCCAGCGCGATTTTTCGGGTTACCGGGTACTCGCACAGCCGGGCCACAACGCCGCCCTGGCCACCTCAAAAAACTACATGTATGCGACTTTCGGCATCCCCGCGATAACCTTCGAGCTTGGTGACGACACCGAGCGTGAGTTTATCGACCAATACGCTGCCCTTGCTGCCGAAGAAATGATGACTGTGCTGCTGGCAAGCATTGAGTAACACGAGCAACCGGACGCCATAGAGGTCAACTGATGCTGGCAACAATTCAGAAGATACTTGTCCTGCTGCTCACCAGCTGCGTGTTGGCATGCGAGTCAAGCGAAGATAACAGGACTCCGGAGCCTCTTTCCCTCGACACCCTGATAATCAATGGCCTGGTGTTTGATGGCAGTGACAACCCACCGCGCAGCACCTCGGTAGGCATCAAGGGTGACAGGATTGCCTTTTTAGGTGAGCACGAGGCGCTGGATATACAAGCTAAAAACGTAATCGACGCGACCGACCTACTGGTCGCGCCGGGTTTTATCGACCCACATACCCACAGCCTGGCCGAGTTACGCAGCCAGTCAGATAACAGCAATCTGAACTATCTCACCCAGGGTGTAACCACGGTTGTGGTCGGCAACGACGGTGACGGTGATTACCGCATCGCGGACCTGGCAAGCTCGCTGGCCAACGGCGGTATCGGTACCAACGCGGCGTTCCTGGTCGGTCACGGGGCAGTACGACGTGCGGTAATGGGTGGCGACAACCGGCCGCCAAGCGAGGCTGAATTACAACAAATGCGGGAACTGGTGGAGCAAGCATTTCGCGAGGGCGCACTGGGACTGTCATCCGGGCTCTATTACACACCCGGAAATTTCGCCAGTACCGAAGAAGTCATCGAGCTGGCCAGGGTAGCCGCCAGGTACGACGGTATATACGACAGCCATATACGCGATGAAAGCAGCTACTCGATCGGTCTTATCGCTTCAATCCTCGAAGCCATAGAGATAGGCATAGCCGCAGACATACCTGTGCACATCGCCCACATCAAAGCCCTGGGTGTCGATGTTTGGGGTAACAGCGAGGAAATCATTGGCATTATCAATGATGCCAGAGACTCCGGTTTGCGGGTTACCGCAGATCAATATCCCTGGGAGGCCTCCGGTACACACCTGAGAAATGCACTGGTGCCACGCTGGGCACTGGCAGGCACCTTCGAGGATTACCAGGCCAGGCTCCGGGATGACGAAGACTTGCGGCGCATTGAACCAGATATGGCGGAAAACCTGCGACGGAGAGGCGGCGCGGAATCACTGCTGATTGTTACCTGCCCACAGCCGGAGTACGCGGGTAAAACGCTTGCTCAAGTGAGTGAAGTATTGAACATGCCGCCGGTGAAAGCGGCACTGGAGGTCCTCAAACTGGGCAGGTCTCGCGTGGTGTCATTCAATATGCACCCGCAAGACATGGAGAACTTCATGCGCCAACCCTGGACAATGACCTCGTCGGATGGCACCAACGGACACCCGCGCAAGTACGCAAGTTTTCCCAAGAAGTATCGAGACAGCGTAGCGGATACGCAGCTACTGAAAATGGAGGAATTTGTCCATCGCAGCAGCGGCCTAACTGCCGATACGTTTGGCATTAAGAACAGAGGCTATTTGCGCTCGGGATACTTCGCCGACATCGTTGTCCTGGACCCGGCGCTGTACGCACCACGAGCGGATTATCTCAATTGGAATGCCCTGTCCCAGGGCGTTGAATACTTACTAGTCAATGGCGCACCGACGATAGCCGACGGTGAATACACCGGTGAACTCGCCGGTCGCGCACTGCGACATACTCCCTGAGCGTGACTACAGAATCGTGCCCCAGTACTTGAAAATCAGGGTTCCCAGAAAAGTCCCCAGGGCGTAGCCCAATACCCCAACCAGGATCCCCGGGGTTACCAGGTTGCGCCAACCCTTGGTGGCGGCCAGCGCCGGAGCCGTGGTTGCACCCAGGATGGCCGCGTTGGAAGCTATAATGAGTTCCGGCAAACTCAGGCGCAAGAGCGCACCGAGTCCGAAGGTAAGCAGCGCGTGAACCGACAGCAGGATCAGCACCAGAACAATTAACAATGGCGCCACCTGGATCATCGCCGGTACATTAGCTCCGGCTGCAATAGCCGCAAAGAACACAAACGACAGCGCGACGCCCAATTCAAAACTCCCTGCCAATCGCGCCGCAAGACCGGGCACCAGCGTCGCCAATGTCAGCGTCAACGCGGTAATGATCACATAGCGCCAACCCGCAAGTCCCAGTGCAGCGACCAGCGCGTCACCCACGGCGACGATGGCAAGCGCGGCGGCGAGGGCCAGTGTAATCGACATGGCGGTGACCGGATCACGCTGTTCTTCTGCCACGTGTTGGTCTTCATCGTGTTTGACATAGCGTCGGCTCAACCAGGCCCAGCCAGGCATCAGTGCCAACAAGCCCAGGTAGAGCGCACTGAATAAATTGTCTGCGGCCGTGGCCGCCGAGAAAAACGATGCGTCCTGGTGCAATCCGGTGATTTCTCCGAGGGCGGCATAGTTGACCGAGCCGCCGATATAGGTGGAGGCAAACAAACCAGCTATCGCCGCCTCGCGCTGGTCATCTGCCAAGGGCGCAGCTGCACCGAGACTCCCCAGATCAAGGGTAAGCGCCGCCAATGTGACTCCGGCGACCGTGCCGATGCTGGCCAGCAGGAACGCGCCCGTCATGCGACTCGCTTCGAATAGAATTTTCCGCAGATCTGCCTGAAACAAAAACAGAGGTATCAGCACAGGAACGAAATAGGTAAAAACAAACCCATACGCCGGCGCATCATGGGGAATGATGCCGAGGTTGGCTGCGAGAAT
This sequence comes from Halieaceae bacterium, assembly GCA_963669435.1. Lineage (GTDB taxonomy): Bacteria > Pseudomonadota > Gammaproteobacteria > Pseudomonadales > Halieaceae > CALJFL01. The sequence goes on along the minus strand of OY770025.1, from coordinate 3,832,854 downwards.
AGCCAGTAAAATAGCAATGACAGCGCCGGTGAGTTGGCCGCCGATCCGGGTTTTCTCCAGCAGGAAACCGCAGGCTGCGATTGCAAACAATCCCGCCATGGCAGCCAGGTGGTTATCGGCGGGTATGATTGACATAATTAGGGACCCAAGTGACGTGACAGGCAACACTCTAACACGAGCACGAGGTACAGTGACTGCCACAGCATATGGAGTTTTGATTGCAGGAATCAGGCCTTGAAACTGGTCTACACCCATCCCAGTAGTATCGTTGTGGCCCAGGCGCGCAATGCCCTGGAAGTGGCGGGCATCGCCTGCACACTGAGGAACGAGTACGCGGCGGGAGCGATGGGCGAACTCGCACCGATTAATACCTGGCCCGAACTGTGGGTGCTGCGGGATCGGGATTATGAGCGCGCGACCCTCACCCTCGAACGAGCCCGTGAGGAACCGGCAGAGGACGATTGGCACTGCAACGCTTGCGATAATAAAAACCCGGCGAGCTTTGAAATCTGTTGGCAATGCGCGCGCGAGCGAAAGTTCAGCTAGAAGTACTGCCGTCGGCCGTGTAAATCCAGACACCTAAATTCCTTGGGGATGCCTTCATCTGGCTGTCCAAACCTGTTATTTTGTCGCGCTATTTCTCAGCAGGAGCCCCAAATGACCGCCAGTTTCTTTCCTCCCAAGCGCACCCTGATGGGCCCAGGGCCATCCGACGTCTCTCCCCGTGTGCTTGCCGCGCTGTCGAGACCGACAATCGGTCATCTCGACCCGCTGTTTGTTAAGCTCATGGATGAAATCAAGGGACTGCTGCAATACGCATTCCAGACCGAAAACGAGCTGACCTTACCCGTATCTGCACCGGGTTCCGCCGGTATGGAGGCATGCTTCGTGAACCTGGTTTCCCCCGGCGACACGGTCATCGTCTGCCAGAACGGCGTTTTTGGCGGGCGTATGAAAGAGAACGTCGAGCGCTGTGGCGCCACCGCTATCATGGTTGAAGACGATTGGGGCGCCCCCGTCGACCCGCAGAAGGTGGAGGCCGCGTTTAGCGCACACCCCCAGGCCAACACCCTGGCCTTTGTTCACGCCGAAACATCAACTGGCGCTCGCAGCGATGTTGCGGCACTGTGCAAAATCGCCCGCGAGCACGATGCCCTGTCCATCGTCGACACCGTGACCTCTCTGGGTGGCATTGAATTGCAGGTCGACGCCTGGGGTGCCGATGCGGTCTATTCGGGCACGCAGAAGTGTCTCTCCTGCATCCCCGGAATCTCCCCTGTCACTTTTAGTCCCAGGGCGGTAGAGCGCATTCAACAGCGTGAGCACAAAGTACAGAGCTGGTTTCTCGATATGCAATTAATCATGGGCTATTGGGGCAAGAACACCAAGCGTGCCTATCACCATACGGCACCGGTCAACGACCTCTACGCCTTACACGAATCTCTGGTGATGCTGCAGGAAGAGGGGCTGGAAGCCGCACACGCCCGGCACCGCAAAAATCATCTTGCCCTGGTTGCGGGTCTGGAAGCGATGGGACTGGCTATGGCCGTGGGCGAAGCCTACCGCTTACCGCAGCTCAACTCTGTGATTATCCCGGAGGGCATAGACGATGCCATCACGCGTACTGCCCTGCTCAACGAATTCAATCTGGAAATTGGTGCCGGACTGGGAGCGCTGGCAGGCAAGACCTGGCGCATCGGGCTAATGGGAACCGCAAGCTGCGAAAGTAACGTTAAGTTGTGCCTGACCGCCCTGGAAGCAGTACTGACGCGTCAGGGCGCGAACATCGTACCGGGCGCGGGGCTAGCCGCCGCCGAGAGCCTGCTCAAGGCTTGAGCCACGCTCCCCGCGCAACATCTGCCACAACACCGAGACTACATCCTCGCGCCCCTGGGTGCGATGGGTGCGGTATCGGGCGTAATCCGTGTCGGCCGCATCCGGCGTCAGTTCGATACTCCACAGGGCGTTGATCTCATTGGGCAACAACGAATAGCGAATATCGATCACCCGGTGGTGATTGGTCGGGTCCAGTGCGATGTAGCCGTTACTGAACCAGCGAAAACGTTCGATGTCCGTCGCTTGCTGCGATGGCACCTGCAACCAGGGCAAATCCCTGGCGATATCGAGCTTTGCCACTGAATCACCGGGGTACAAAGAGGTCGTCAAGCCCGTACGAACCGCGTCGACGTAATAGCGCTCCTGGGTCTCGTAAACTACTTTCCACATCAATATATTCGCGAAACTGGGCTTAGCCTCCAGTCGAATCGGGGTATGCCCGCGGGCCGTGGCCAATTGTTCGCCGACATCGATGGCGCGATTGCGATTGACCAGTCCCGTCGACACATAAACCAGCAGCCATACCAGGGCCAAACGAGCGAACAGCGGGTTTTTCCGGAACCGCGCCAACAACACTAACGTCAGCAGGGGTAAGGTGACCAGCGGATCGACAACTGAAACCATGTTCCAGGCTATGCGAATATCGCTGAACGGCCAGAACAGCATGGTGCCATAGGTCGTACACGCGTCCAGTAACGCGTGGGTGGCGTAACCGAGGGTACAGAACAGGTAACTGGTACGAAATTGCAGTTGGTGGCGCCGGCCAATTAAACCGTGAAGCACGAGCGCGCATATCAACCCACCGATGGGGATAAAAATCAGTGAGTGAGTGAACTGGCGATGGTACTCCAGTGCCAGCAGCGAGTCCTCACTGGAACGGATGAATACGTCCAGGTCAGGTGCCATGCCGCCGAGCCAGCCCAACAAGGTGGCTGCGGCCATCTTGTTCGCGTTGGTTGTAGCCTGCGGCAGTGATGCACCCAGTGCGCCCTGGGTTACCGGGTCCATCAGCCCACGCGCTGCAGCGTGTTGACGTCTTTGTGGTCGTAGGACTTCTTGTCGTAAATATCCAGCACCGTGGTCTCGGTGTAGCGCATCTCGTCGCCTTGCACAGTCACCGTATGTGTAAAGGCGGTTGTTTTGGCCTGCTTAAACATGAACGGTGCCTGTACAATGCCGCATTCCGGCGAGGAGGCGTCGGCACTGACATCGAACACCAACTCTTGATCCAGGGATGCCGGTGCTGCCAGAGAGCCACCGGCCACCACCGCAACACCTCGCGGAATAGTAAATGTTTCAATAATGGTATTGTCACTGGCATCCCATAACCAGTAACCCACCTGGTCGTGAAACACCTTGTCGTTTGACTTGCGGCTAACCACCTGATGGTAGCGCACAACGGCGAGAACCTGCTGTTCTGCATTGGTAACATCGCCGGCAGCTTCAAAGGTGATGGTTTCGTAAAACGGGTTACGCTCCTCGCCATCAGGTTCCGGCGCACGGTCTACACCCTTGTCGCCTTTCCACACACCCAGCAAAGCGGCCAGGGGGCCATAATCTATACCATCGATGGTTGTTGCGTTCGTCACTGTCAATCCCTCCGGGGTTAATTATTCGCAGCATAAAGTACAGAATTCAGCATATTTTGGCCACCGGCAGCTTGCTACTATTTTACAATTACGCACTGAACGCCGATTAGGACCTACGGTCAAACAACACAGAACCGCCACCCGTTTACCTCGGCCCATTTACCACGAGCAGGAGTATGCAATGCATATCATCAAGTACCTCACAGCCGCTGCCGCCACTGCAGCGCTTACCGCCTGTACCACCAACCCTTACACTGGGGAGCAACAGGCCAGCAAAGCCGCTACCTACGGGGCTGGTGCCGCCACGGTATGCGCCCTGGTGGGCGCCATCGATTCCGGCAAGCACGCGCGCAATGCAGCGTTGGGCTGCGGGCTGGTCGGAGCAGGCGTGGGTGCCTACATGGATGTGCAGGAGGCCAAGCTGCGCGAGCAACTTGCAGGCACTGGCGTGAGTGTGGTGCGCGAAGGCGACAATATCCGTCTGGTCATGCCCGGCAATATCACCTTCCAAACCGACTCCTACAACCTGCGGGATGATTTCTACCCGGTACTGAATTCCGTAGGCGTGGTACTGGCCAAGTATGCCGACACCAGCATTCGTGTGTCCGGGCACACCGACAATACCGGCAGTCGCGAGTACAACCAGAGCCTGTCGGAACGCCGGGCCCGCAGCGTTGCAGATTACCTGGCGACCCAGCAGGTTGGGCGCAATCGCATGCTGATCCAGGGCCTCGCCTTTGACCAACCCGTCGCAGATAACGCCACCAGCTCAGGTCGTGCGCAGAATCGCCGGGTGGAGCTTTACGTACTGCCTAAAACGGTCTAAGCGCGAAGATTTCTATGCCATTTACCCTCTGCCCCAGGGACCGGGAAACGGTTTCGGGGTTAGAGGGCAAGCTCACTTGATGTCGAAGCTGTAGTAGATATCAATCGAGTTCTCGAGGCGACTGACAACTTCCACCCATAGTCGCGACTGCAGGAAAAATCGGGCGGTAAGCACATTGACCGGCTCGTAGATCCCTACACCGTAAGACAGGTAGAGCCGCTCCCCAATGTATCCGCCGACGGTAGCGGCGGTATCGTCGGCGGTCCCGCTAGATCCAAACTCGACATTGCTAATACCGGGCAGACGGTTTATTCCGGAAATCACGCTTGAGCGGTTCACTGCCTCCGTGCCGAGGGACAATGCCAGCGCAGTACCGTCGGCACCAGTACCCGTATCGAGACTGCGCCCCCGGATCAGGTAGGAAAGAGCTTCGGCCTGCGGCATTACTGGATCCGAGTAGATCTCCAGTTGCGGCGATTCAGCAGTACCGGTGACGGTGACGCCCACACGCACCGCATCCAGCGGTATCTCCCGCTCCGCACGCAGATTGAGATCGGGGTTATCGGGATCACCGCTAAATACTGCTGTCCCCTGCTTCACCTGCAAGCGCTGACCATAAGCCCGAACCTCACCGCCAACCACCTGCAGGTTGCCGAACAACTGCAGCGGTTTTCCAACATCCTGCAACAAACGCAATTCCCCGCCCAGGCGCGCTTGCACTTCCCTGGCATCCAACTCAAACCGGTCGCGAATACTGATACGCACATCCAGGCGCGAATCCAGCGCGCGTTTCTGGGCTACAACGTCGCCGGCGAAGTCCACCTCTACCACGTCGGCAGAGATATCCACGACGCCTTCGGGTAGCTGGTCGGGTGACAATCGCCCCTCATGCACAGTGATGTCACCACTGACATCCAGCACACCTTCGTTAAAGCGGATATCCAGGACCTGGGAAATTTCCGCCTCGCTGGCCGGTGGCATCAACAACTGGTGTCGCCCACCCGTCAGCGTGAGCAACAGCTGTAATTCGGGGTGCAAGTGTAGATCCCCACGCACATCAAAGGCGCCTCCGCCCGCCAGACCCTCGCCTGTCAGCGACGCGGTATCCCCCTCAAGCGTCATGTCAAGGTTAACCCCTGCGATAGGCGTGGGATTGCCCACTACTTCCATACGCCCATCGCGCAGTGTGGCCTGACCCAGCAAGGCGGGCTTTTCCCGGCTTCCGGATACCTGGAAATTTCCATTGATCACACCGCCCAGGCTTGACAGCGTCGGCAACAACGGCGCGAAGGGTTCAAGCTGGAATGCATCAAAGCGCAGCTGTCCCGACATGGCAGCGTCACTCTGTGCGGGTAGTTGCAGTGCCGCCTCCAGGCTGGCACCGTCATCGCGACGAACATTCGCATCCACATGTAAAGCCTGGCTGGCGGATGTTTTCTCCACGTCCAGCTGTGCAGTCTGCCAGGACAAGGTGGCACTTTCGCCCTCGCTGTATATCCGCTTCAGCTGCCCGTTGTCAGATTGCGCGGACAATTTGAAGGCCAGGGCCTGCTGGGGCGACCAGGTCGATGCCAGGTCGGCAACAATCCTGCCACTGGCCTCCATACCGGGAAAGAAGAAACCCGCCAGGAAACCAAAACCACCGTCCAGACTCAGCGCGATTTGCCCACTTCTGCCAAGACGCAGGTCACGATCCGCGCATAAACGCGTATCGTCAGTCGCCCAGCAATGTGCGGCTATCTCCAGCGTTCCAGCTTCGTCAAGTTGCAACGCGACGTCCTCGGAGAGTCGCCAGTCACCAAACAGTGTGCTGAAACGGCTGGGCGCCAAATGACCACGCCATTGTTTGTCCTCGTATGTGCCAACTATCTCCAGATTACCGTCTATTTCACCGGCTATCGCCCCGGTGATCCGTTGCGTACGCCTGTCCCCGCCAACCTGCACGCGCAACTGCTCGTATTCATAGACTGACAATCGGCCCTTATCGGCAGTCAGCGTGGCCTCGCAGGGCAACTGGTCCAGTAATCGGCAGCGCCCGCTCAGCCGTGAAGTCACCGCGGAGACTCCCCAGCCCTGGAATCCCTCAACCCGGCCCTGAAGGTTCAGCGCTTCCTCACCGGCCGACAAATCCGCCTGCAGCTCTAAACGCCCGTGTACCTCGCTGTGCCAGCGCGAAAGATCTGCCAACTGCAAGCGAAATTGGGCCGCCCCGCCGGTATTTCGAGCACTGCGCAGGTTTATGCGTGCCCCGTTGATTTCACCCTCGACTTCACCTTGTCGAACTAATTGTGTGGATGACAATTCGAGATCTCCGCGCAAAAATGCCGGTAGCTCATTGATCTGCCCCTGCAGGTCTACCCCGGAAAACTGCGCGGTCCAGTCATCCCCCGCGATGCGGGTGGCAATGGCAAACTGTCCCTGCAACTTACCGTTAACACCTTCGACAATATCCGGTAGCGGTATCCCCGGTGATTCGACTGCCAGATCCACGGTGATGGTTTCTTCGGCAACAACCAGCTCTCCAGCGGCAGACACCGAGCCAGCACTTTCCAACTCGTCGAGCTGCACGTGCGTGAGCATCAGGATGTTACCCCTGCGGGTCGCATCGACCACCAGATTGGCCTGCTGATAACCCTTGCCACTACCTATCGCTTCAAGGTGTATCGACTGTTCCTGAAGCGTTCCGCTGGATTGCAGCGTGAGCGGCGACAGCAAGTCGAACTCGGGCAGCCACAGGGGTGCATCTGGCAAGGCCGCCGGAAACAGATGACCCTGCCAACGGCTTTCCAATAACAGCTCGTACGGCAGCTCTGCGGAGAGTAAATTTACTCGGGCATCAATATCGATGTCCTCTGCGCCGGAAGATCCCCCCTGCACCAGCAGATTTTCAAGATCGCCACCCAGTTCAAGCTCAAAGCGACGTCCGTGCAGGTGCCGCCACACCGGGGGCTCGTCCAGTTGCACATCAAGTGCAGCGCTCACCGGCCAGTTTTCCCTGGTTTCCAGGCTGCCTTGCAATGACAGGGACCCCCAGTGTTTATCATGCAACGCAGCCTGCTGAATACGCATGACAACGCCTCGCCAATGGCCCGACGCCTGCAGAAGCGCGATCTGCCAGGCCTCATCGCCCGCAAGAAACTCCGCGTTGCGCAGTTCTGCCGATTGCAGGCTTAAAACAAGCGGCAGGTTTACAACTGGCAGCTGCAACGCGTCAACGTCTTCGTTGTCCGCGCTGTCCTCGAAGCTCAATCGCGTTCGTTGACTGCGTACCCCCTGCAAGTGGATCTCGTCATTCGCCGCAGTCACCCCCAGGGCGATCTCTTCGCTGCGTACCCCGCCCTCTGGCCAGCGCACTTCCAGCACCTGGATAACCGCCTGCTGAGCGCTGAAAGCGACGGGCAACTCGAAGGGCTCATCCACGGCGATCTGCCCCGCCTCCTCATCGTCTGCGTTAATTTCGAGCAGCACGCGCTGCACGCCGAGGTATTCGAAACACACTTCACTGCGCCACAAACAAGACACTTGCGCGCGCAGTTGAATGTCGTCTACCTGCAACGACAACGATTCTAATGTCAGGGCAAGCCGGTCTAACTTGAGATCGCCGAAAATTGCCCCTTCACGGTACTGAATCTCCACTGGAAGCCAGCTTGAGGCCTGGTCCAGCAGGTAGCGTGATCCACTGGCAGTAAACGGCGCTGCTACCAGCAAACACAGCAGCACCAATACCAGTAAAGACACCAGCTTGGCGAACGAGGTGATCCCCGCCCTCAAAACTCGGCCCCAATGTTAAAGTGAAAGCGCCACTCGGGATTTTCATCACCCACCGGGTTAGCGATATCCAGCCTGATCGCCCCAACAGGCGTCAGATAATGCACACCAACCCCGGCACCGTAATTGGCGTCAAACTCACTCTCATCAAACGCATCCCCGGCGTCGATAAACACTGCCGCGCGCCAGTTGTCGTTCACCACGTACTGATATTCCAGACTGGTGGTCAGCAGGCGACTACCACCTACGACGAAGGTGCGTACCGTGCCATCATCCTGCTCAATCTCCACCTCATTACCGAGGGACTGGTAGGAGTAACCGCGAATGCTCTGGGAACCACCGGCAAAGAAGTTTAGTGACGGGGCCAACTGATCACGATCCTTGTCTGAAATGGAGACGGCTCCCAACTCTGCCCGGCCTACCAGTCGATGCCGCTCTGCGAGCGGTACCACCAGTACGTAATCTGCGTACAGGCGCAACAGGTCCACATCAGAGCCGGCATTTTCAGCCGCACCCTCAATCGTGTAGTACTGGCTGAACCCTGACTCCGGGTTTACCAGTGGCCCCGTCCGCCTCTTGTGCGACAGCGAGAAACCCGCCAACAGGTAATCGTTATCAGCCCGAAAGTCTCCTACGTCCCAGGATTCATTCAACCCACGCAAAGAGTAGCTGTGCAGCCAGCTGCTACCTTTCAACTCTCTTCGCACGGCTATCTCCTGCTGGCGACTATCTATATCGCCAAATTCGTTGTCCTCCGTTCGCAGCGACAGCTGCAACACATCATCCAGGGGGTGGGTCAGTGGGATGGTGTAAACAATGCGCCCACTGGGGTTAACGCGCGAATACTGAATACGCGTTTCCTGGCGGTGTCCAAAGCGGTTGATATGTGGCGTGCGCCAGGTCGCCGACAGGCGCTCCTCGGTATCGGTGCTGAAGCCAACCCCGAGATCGATGCTGTGACGACGCGCCGGAAACAATTCCAGGCTCAGTGGTACCCGTTCCCCTTTGCGGTCTCCTATTCTTGGTCGCAGTACCACACTGGAAAAATAACCTGTTTGTTGCAGGGCGGACTGGAACACTTGCAACTGAGCGACGTCATAGGCATCACCGTCGCGAAAGGGTTTTAAGGTCTCAAGCATATCCGGCTCGATCTGGCCGGGATCATAATCCAGTTTCCCAAAGCTGTAGCGCGGCCCACTTTCGTAGATCAGGGTCACGTCCGCAGTGCCCCCCACCGGCTCTACACGCACACTGCTTTGTTCTATTGCTCCATCAAAATAGCCGCGCCGCTGGCCAAGATTCTGTAAATCGGCCTTAAACCTGTCATAGGTCTGGTGATTGAGTACCTGCCCGGTCTGGAGTGCGTTGTCGGCGAGCAAAGAGACAAAGACTGCCTCTTCCGACGCTGGGCCAATGATTTCGATATCCACCGCGCGAATACGTACGGGTTCGTTAGCCACTACGTCTATCTGCATGAGCCAGGGCGAAGCGTCACGATCGATGGTGAGATCAACGTCTGCCCGGTAGTAACCCAGCGCACGTAGGCTCGAGTCAATTCGATCCCTCGCTGACACGACAAAGTTCAGTCGCTCTTCCGGTGTTTCCGGCGGCGTCCCCAGCCAACCGCGGATGTTATCGCGCAGCGCCCCGTCAACGCCGTTGACGGTGTACTCCAACGCGGCGGCCGCCGCATAACCCGGCGCCAGAGTCAGCGCCAGCATGAATAGAAGAGTACGCAAGAAAGCTGGCCGATTCAGTGCCCGGTGTGCCGGGCTTCGCCCCAGTAGTTATAGCCGGCAATTCGCGGGGTACCCGGCAAATACATCTCTTCCATGGTTGCGATATCGAACCCCGACTCAGTCAGCATGGCGGGTATGGGCCTGTTCAACTGGCACCCCCCGGCGATCTTTTGCCACCAGGGATTAATCCGGTCTTGCCATTTGCAGATACTGGCATCGGGTGCTTTGCCATGCTCGCAAAACAGCAGTGTTCCACCCGGTCGTAATACGCGCCCCATACCACGCAGGGCGGTGATCGCATCGGGAATTGTGCAAAGACTGTAAGTAACCAGCACGGTATCTACACTGTCATCCTCCAGGGGAATCACCTCTGAAGGCAAGCCGATAAACTCGATATCGAGACCCAACGCAGCAGCACGTTGCCCCGCCAGGGCCCAGGATTCCTCTGAGGGATCCAGGCCTATCAACTTATCCACAGCGTCGGTGTCGTAGTACGGCAGGTTAAGGCCCGTACCAATCCCAATTTCCAGCACGGTACCCGAAGCTCTCGGTACAATTTTTTCACGCTGTTTCATAATCGGCTTGGTACCACAGGCACAATTGATAAAGCGCGGCAGGATAAACTGGTCATAAAAACCCATAACAAACTCCCCGTACGGATAGCTGCCAGTATAACGAGTTTGGCACCTTGCTATCGAGCACCTGTGGAGCGCACACTATATCCCGTCGGCAATTAGGGGAAGCTCGGGGATGAAAACAAATCCGGACAAAGGCGGCGATTACCTCGCCAAACGGCAGCTCAAGGGCGGCTCCGCTGGCTGGGTGCTACTGGCCAGTCTGGGGGTCTCCTATGTGATCTCCGGGGATTTTGCCGGCTGGAACTTCGGCCTGGCCCAGGGCGGCTTTGGCGGCCTGCTGATCGCGACGCTGCTGATGGCGCTGATGTACACCACCAAGGTATTGACGCTCGCGGAATTGTCTGCGGCGCTACCCACCGCGGGTGGCGGCTACAGTTTTGCACGTCGCGCCCTGGGCCCCTGGGGTGGTTATCTTACCGGTACTGCGATACTGCTTGAGTATGTCATCGCGCCCGCCGCCATTGCGGTATTCATCGGCGGCTATATCAACACCCTGGTCGGCATCGACGGCCCCATCATCTACGCCGGTGCCTATTTTCTGTTTATTGGTATTCACCTGTGGGGTGTCGGTGAGGCTCTGCGCATCATGATGGCCATTACACTTGTCGCGATTGCAGGGCTGGTCGTTTTTACCGTCGCACTGGTGCCGCATTTTGAAGTCGCCAACCTGCTGGACATCGCGCCCAATGAGGGCGCAGCGGGTGCCAGCGCCTTACTGCCCAATGGTTATCTCGGCATATGGGGTGCAATTCCCTTTGCTATCTGGTTCTTCCTGGCCATCGAGGGTGTTCCCCTGGCGGCGGAAGAGGCTACCGATCCAGCTCGGGATCTGCCCCGCGGAATTATCACCGCGATGATCTGTCTGTTGGTGTTTGCGGCCTGCGTGCTGATGCTGGCGCCCGGCGCGGCCGGCGCCAGTTTCATGAGCGACCATCCAGCGCCGTTGGTGGGTGCGTTACAGGCAGTCTACGGGTCCGATTCAAGCGCCGCGACCTTCGTCAACATCGTCGGCCTGGCAGGTCTGATCGCGTCATTTTTCTCGATCATCTACGCCTACTCCCGGCAGCTGTTCGCGCTATCCCGCGCAGGTTATTTGCCGCGCTTTTTGTCAGTTACGGGCGCCCGCAAGGTACCCTCCCTGGCCCTGATCGTACCGGGCATCCTGGGATTCCTGCTATCGTTAACCGGTGAAGGCGACCTGATGATTACCGTGGCTGTATTCGGTGCCACCGCCTCCTATATCCTGATGATGGTGTCTCATATTGTTCTGCGCCGCCGTGAGCCCGACCTGCCCAGGCCCTACCGCACTCCGGGTGGCACCCTGACCTCAGGCATCGCATTACTACTTTCGATCATCGCTTTCCTGTCTACCTTTGTAGTTAATCTGCAAGCGGCGCTCTGGAGTGCAGTCGCCTACCTGGTCATGATTGCCTACTTTGCCCTGTTCAGCCGGCGGCACATTGTTGCAGTAGCGCCAGAGGAAGAATTTGCAGCTCTGCAGTCTGCGGAACAGGAATTGCGTTAGAGCGCCACTTTCATTTTGAGTCCGGCAGCCACGAGCAGGCAGACAAGCGCAACCCAATCCGCGGCACAAATACGCGCGATCTGGGCGTTGTCCAATCCGGCGCTGTAGGCCAGGAGCAGAAAAGACACCACGCTGATCAACCCGGCAGCAATAGCCGGTGTTTGCCAGGCGGTGATAAACATCGCCGCCAGTAAAAAGCCCCCGAGGATGCCAAACAGGACCGCTCGGTGCTGCATCAATAACTCCAGGCTGGGATCCGAGATAGCAACGTCATACATTGCATCCAGTCTAGCGGCCCCGGTGACACCAACCAGGGGCACAATATGAATCAATGCAGCGATAAGCAGTGATACCTGTAAGACATACAACATAAGCAAACCTCCTTGAACATCTCTCACCCAGGCAACGCCTCTTTAATCAGGGTTTGCGGTAAGCAACCAGGAGCCATGGTGTCGCGTTCAGGTACGCAGAGCAATAACCTCACAGGTCATTGCCTGGGTGACCTTGTAACGCCACTTGAGCACTGACGAAAGTTTGTCCGGACCTTGTCGAAAATGTGAACAAGCACGGAATGCCGGGGGTCTGAGGTGACCGCCGGCAATGAACTTCCGTGCTATGAGGTGGAACTCGCCTAGCGAGGTTGCATGCGGATTCCGGCATCCATACGAATGGTTTCGCCGTTGGTGTAGTCGTTCTCCACGATGTACTGGGAAACACGCGCAATTTCGTCGGGCTTGCCCAGACGACGGGGGAACAGTGGCTGCTGCTCGAGGCTCTTGTAGGCTTCCTCCGGCAGTGAGTCAAACAACGGTGTATGAATCAGCCCGGGCGCAATCGTATTCACCCTGATACCAAGGCTGGCCAGGTCCCGCGCTATACAAATGGTCATGCCGACAATGGCGCCCTTTGATGCACTATAGGCCGCCTGGCCCACTTGTCCCTCGTAGGCTGCCACCGACGCGGTATTGATGATGACACCACGACATCCATCATCATTAACCGGATCCTGCTTGCCCATCTGCACCGCCACCAGTCGCAGTACGTTGAAAGTACCGATCAGGTTAATATCGATGACACGCCTGAATCGATCCAGCGCCAGGGGCTCACCCCGGCTGACGGTTTTCGCGGCGTCACCGATACCGGCATAGTTATTACAGATGTGGATTTCACCGAATGCGGCGACCGTTGCATCGATCGCAGCGGTTACAGCATCTTCGTCAGTAACGTTCACATTCTGGTAAATCACCGCGTCGCCGAGTTCATCGGCAATTGCGTTGCCACGGGCATCGTTCATATCAAATATAGCGACCCTGGCACCGTGTTCTACATATCGGCGCACCGTTGCTTCTCCAAGTCCCGACGCACCGCCGGTGACGACCGCCACCTTGCCACTGATTTCCATGAGAGTTTTCCTTTTGCTGAAAGTTAAATTGTATGTACCGTGTGATTCAGGCGGCCTGCTGACCTGCAGCGCGCTCGACAGCCATGGCCGGCGGGTCAAACCTGTCACCATACCGAGCACTTAACTCGTTGCACCTTGTTACGAAACGTTCATAGCCATAGGTTTCAACGAACTGCAGCAGCCCACCCGTCCAGATGGGCGCACCAATCCCCATAATCGAGCCAATATTGCCGTCCTCGACGGAGCGCAACACGTTGGTCTCCAGGCACTTGAGCGCCTCAATGACTTGCCGGAACAATAAGCGATCTTTGATATCCTGTTCGGCGACAAATATGTCCGACTTGTAGAACAGGTCCAGCAAGGGTGGCCAGATCGCTTTCTCGCCACCTTCCGGGTACTCGTAGAAGCCGCCGCCGTGGTAACGACCGCCGCGACCGTGCTGATCAATCATGATGCCGACCACCTCGCGCGCGATGCTGCCGTCGCCCCACTTATCAACAACGCCCATTTCAGCCCAGGTTGCCTGTGCCTTGCGGGACAGCTCGAGACTGACCTCGTCGTACACGGTTAAAGGACCCACCGGCATACCCACGGCCTTACCCATATTATCGATAAGCACCGGGTGAACACCTTCGTGGAGCAGCTGCACGCCTTCGTCCAGGTAGGTACCAAAGGTGCGCGAGGTGAAAAAGCCAAGTGAGTCGTTCACCACTATCGGTGTCTTGTTGATCTGCCGTGCATAGTCAAAAGCGCGGGCAAGGGCTTCGTCGGAGGTCTGCTCTCCCATGATGATTTCAACCAGGGGCATTTTGTCTACCGGAGAGAAAAAATGTATGCCGATAAAGTTTTCCGGTTTGGCACTGGCCTCGGCCAACTGGGTAATTGGCAGGGTTGAGGTATTGGAACCCCAGACACCATCTTCGGCGAGCTGAGGTTCCAGTTCGCGGGTAATCTCATGCTTGAGACTGATGTTCTCGAACACAGCCTCGATAATCAGGTCGCAACCTGCGAGATCAGCACTGTCGGCAGTCGGGTGAATACGCGCCAGAACCTCTTCCCGCTTCTCGGGTGTCATCCGTCCGCGCTCAACACGTTTATCCAGCAATCCCACGCTGTAGGCCTTGCCTTTTTCCGCGGCCTCGGTCGAAATATCTTTGAGCACAACCTCAATGCCAGCCATTGCCGAAACGTAAGCTATCCCCTGCCCCATCATGCCCGCGCCCAGCACGCCGACCTTCTGGGTTGTGTACGGCGCAATGCCGTCCGGCCGACTGGCACCGCCGTTGACCTTGTTCAGGCCGAAGAAGAAGGTGCTGATCATGTTCTTGGCTTCGGGCGTGGTTGCCAGGTAAACCAGTCCACGGCTCTCGATGACCAGGGCGGTTTCCAGATCCAAACGCGCCGCGTCCACGGCCACCGAAAGAATCTTTTCCGGTGCAGGCAACAAGCCGCGTGTTTCCTGGCGCAACATTACTGGTGCCGCCATGATGGTTTGCGCCAGCTTTGGTGAGCTCGCGTTGCCACCCGGTATCTTGTGACCCTTGGTGTCCCAGGGCTGTACCGCGGCTTCAGGATTGTCCTTACTCTCGATAATCCACGCCTTGGCTGCCGGAACGAGATCCTCTAGTTCAGGAACCAACTGATCGATCATGCCCTCATCAAAGGCCTTGGAGGGCACAATTTTCTTACCCTCCAGCAGGTAGGGCAAAGCGCGTTCCAGACCAATCAAGTTGACCAGGCGAACGATGCCGCCACCGCCGGGCAACAGGCCCAGCCCTACTTCGGGCAAACCAATCTGTACGGACTTGTTATTCCAGGCAATGCGATGATTACAGGCCAGGCAAATCTCGTAGCCCCCGCCCAGTGCGGCGCCATTAATGGCGGCAACAACCGGCACGGGCAGTTTTTCCAGGCGGCGAAAATCGGCTTTAACCTGGGCTATCTCGTCGAGAAATTCCTGGGCGCGGTCTTTGGTAACCGCCAGTAATTCATGCAAGTCACCGCCGGCAAAAAACACTTTTTTGGCAGAGGCAAAGACCACGCCGGTCAACCCCTCTTCCTGCTCAAGGCGCTGTACGGTATCGGTCATTGCGACGCGGTACTCGCCATTCATGGCGTTCACCGGTCCGGTCATGTCCATGGTAACGGTGACAATGCCATCACTATCTTTGTCGTAAGCAAAAACACTCATAATTCAGTCCTATTGTTCGATTGGCGGTTGCGTTATACGCGCTCGATAATGGTGGAGATGCCCATACCACCACCGACACAAAGGGATAACATGGCCCTGTTGGCGTCGCGTCGCTCCAGTTCGTCAAGCACGATGCTCACCAGCATGGCGCCGGTAGCACCCAGTGGATGCCCCATAGCGATAGCGCCACCATTCACATTGGTCACCTCGTGATCGATGTCCAGGTCTTTCATATAGCGCAGCGCCACCGAGGCGAAGGCTTCATTGATTTCCCACAAGTCGATGTCCGACTTGGTCAGCCCAGCCCGCTGCAGACACTTCTCCGCGGCAGGCCCCGGTCCGGTCAACATGATCATGGGATCGGTTGCCAGTACGGCTGTTGCCAGAATACGCCCACGGGGTGTGAGCCCAAGATCAGACCCGGCTTTCTCGCTTCCGATGAGCACCGCACTGGCGCCGTCCACGATTCCCGATGAATTGCCCGGCGTATGCACATGGTCAATCTTATCCAGGGAGGTGTATTTACCGAGGATGACATCATCAAAGCCGAACTCGCCCATCATCTGGAACGAGGGGTTCAGAAAACCGAGTTTTTCCATGGTGGTATCGGGCTTGATGAAATCGTCTTTCTCAAGAATGGTCAGGCCATTGGCATCCACAACCGGCACCACGGACTTGTCAAAGTAACCCTGTTCGCGCGCGTGTGCTGCGCGCATCTGGGATTCCATGGCAAAGCGGTCTACGTCCTCGCGACCCCACCCTTCCAGGGTGGCAATCGTGTCGGCGCCAATCCCCTGGGGCACAAATCCGGTCTTTGCCGAAAATTCCGGGTCGCCACCCATCGCGCCGCCGTTAGAGCCCATGGGTACGCGCGACATCGATTCAACACCGCCTGCCACCACCAGGTCTTCCCAGCCGGAGGCTATTTTCTGCGCTGCAATATTGACGGCCTCCAGACCTGACGCACAAAAGCGATCCAGTTGCACGCCAGCGACGGATTCATCCCAGTCGGCATTCATAGCGATCATCTTGCCAACGTCGCTACCCTGCTCGCCAATCGGGGTCACACACCCCATGACCACATCGTCCACGTAGGAGGTATCCAGGTCGTGGCGATGCTGCAACTCACGCAGTAGACCGGCACCCAGTTCGATAGGTTTGACCTCGTTCAGGCTACCCCCGGGCTTGCCCTTGCTGCGCGGGGTTCGAACGGCATCATAGATATAGGCGGGATTACTCACAGGTATGCTCCAGTCAGGTATTTTTGAGAGCACAGATACTGTGGCCTGGAGCGCGCCGGGGCAATGACCGAAAAGACTAGAAAAGTTGACCGTAAATTACAGCCGCTTGCCAGCCGCAGTGGGAGCTATGCCCAGGGGCCGGTGAACGCCAGCCCCTGCGGGAGTGTCGCCAGGGCTACGCTAAGGCATGCCCTTTTTGTGTCCAGGACCCCTAGAAAATCTCGTCGAGGAAATTATTGAGCGCCTGGGCGGACCGGCGATCAGCATCGGCATTGTAAAGCGCTCCCATATCCAGGTTATTGGCTTCCGGGTTGGTAAACGCGTGCAGGGTATTGCCGTAGGCATGAATCTGCCAATCTGCACCCCCGGCGGTTAATTCGCTGGCCAGTGCGGTCATCGAGTCAGGTTCGGCCATGGGGTCGTCGTAGCCATGCAGGCACAGGACCTTGGCGGTGATGGGCTTGTTGGACACATCGCCAGGCGGGAAAAACAGGCCATGGAAGCTCACCACACCCAACACATCGCTACCGGAACGCGCCAGATCCAGCACGCTCAGGCCGCCAAAGCAGTAACCGGTCGCGGCGACTTTACTGCCGTCTACCTCGGGTTGCTCACGCAGGGTCGCGATCGCCAGGTTCATCCTGGCCTGCAGCATGGCGCGATCCTCGATAAAGGGTGTCATTAGCGCATTATTTTCTTCCACATCGTTGCCCTGTACACCCTTGCCATACAAGTCCAGCGCAAAGGCAACATAACCCTGCCGGGCAAGAGCCAGGGCTTTGCCCTCTTCGAACTCGCTGCGGCCAACCCAGGTATGGGCAATTGCCACTGCCGGCCGCGGCAGATCCGCACTATCATCCCAGGCCAGAAAACCCTCCAGGTTGACCCCATCGTGAGAATACTCAACCAATCGTTGCTGTATTGCCATGCGCAATTACTCCTTGTCCGTTTGAATCGGGGAATGTTCAGGGCCATCTACACTAAACGATCGCTGGCCGTGTTTAAATCCCCTGCGCACTTCTGTGAACGACTATTACGGCGATTCGACAACACGCAGCGTCGGGTCATCTTCGCTATCGATAACGCCATGCAACTCCAGGCCATAGTTTGCACGACACAGGTGGGCGAGGAACTCGCCGATCTCCTGGGTTATCAGTTGTCCGGGCACCAGCAAAGGAATGCCCGGCGGATAGGGAACAATCTGGTCTGCGCAGATCAAACCCACCAGATCAGGATTAAGGCCCCCGGTCGCGCTGAGAACACGCTCGCGACGGGAGCCGCCAAAATAGGCATCCCGTGGCACGCACCGCAACTCACTGAGGGCCGGAAGCACCGCAGGCGGGTCACCCGATGTCGACCCGGCTTGTGGCGCCTTGCTGGCCAATTCCTGCAGTGCCTGCACCAGTCTCAGCACCTTGCTCTGCGTGGTACCCAGAGTAACCAGCACGGAGACCGTATTGTGGGTTACCTTTTCCACCTGGATGCCGTAGTGCTCGAATAGCAGCAATTGCAGGCGCCTGGCAGTGTATCCGGAACGGGAAACGTCGATCGTTAATTTGGTGGGGTCCAGCCGAATACCGTCATCGCTCAGGACTTCGGGTAGCATTTCGTCCAGCGTGAGTACCGAGAACACACCCGTGTCGCCGATTGCATCGCGCAAGCGATCCGCGACAGCGATACATTCAGACAACCGCGAAAAGCCTTCCATGCTCATCTGTTTACGTGCGATATCCAGGCTGGCGATCATTGCATACTGGGGACTGGTGGACGTGTGCATGTTCAGATTTTCACGAAAACGATGTTCATCGAAATTCGGGTCCGCGACATGAATCATGCTCGCCTGAGAGAATGCCGAGAGCATTTTATGAGTACTCTGGGTCACGTAATCGGCTCCACACTCCAGCGCGTTGGGGCGCAGTTCAGGATGAAAGCGGCCATGGGCATACCAGGCCTCGTCGATCAGTACTTTCATGCCAGCCGCATGAGCCCTCTCGATAATAGGGGCCAGGTCATAATAAAAGCCATCGTAAGTGCAGGAGGTCAGGACCAGCATACCTGCGTCGGGATGCGCTTCTATCGCATCGAAGATGTCGGCCTTGGGAACCGGGCCGTAGAAGCCATAGTCCGTTTTAACACTGGCGGGCAGGTATATCGGCGTGACGCCAAACAAAATGATCGCGTGATGTATCGATTTATGACAGGCCTGGTCGACGATCACCTTGCCGCCGCCACCCAGCAGGTGCTGCACAATAACCTTGTTAGCGGTAGAAGTGCCGTTGGTGACAAAGAAAGTATGCTGCGCTCCGAAAGCCCTGGCGGCCAGCGCCTGGGATTCCTGTAACACGCTATGGGGTTCCAGCAGGGAATCAAGTACCTGCACCGAGACGGAAAGATCTGTACTGAAAATGTGCTCTCCCATCATGTCCATGAAGTCACCGACCCAGGGACTTTCGCGCAGACTTGCTCCCCCTGAGTGACCCGGGGTATGCCAGGCGTCCCGGCCTCCGTGGACATAGTCACGCAGGGTGTCGGCAAAGGGTGTAGCCGCCCGGCGCATTATTGCTCCCTGAATCTGCCGAAATTGCAGCGGGTAATTGACCTCCTGGCGATCAAAAATCTCGGCACCAATACCCACCAGAGCAGACTGCCCTTCAACTGCCTGCTCGCCCAGGGCGACAAAGATATCCACCTCGCTGCGCAATTGCCTGATCTGGTCGACAAAGTCCCGAGCAGTCTTCGCATCGCGCACATCGCAGACGCAGGCTTGGAGCTGTCCATCGCGGCGCAACTGGACCATTGCACCGGCCAGGGTGTTCTGCGCTGTGAACTCCAGCGGCAGATTGACGGTAGGAAACTCACCAGCGTCGACCACGCTGTTCAGACCATCGACGGTCTGGCGAAGAAAGGTGGAATCTTCACTGACGACAAGGACTCGACTGACAGGCATAGACATGGCACGGCGACCTGATGGTGTGTTATATGCACCAGTTTACGAGCTAGGCCTGATAGTTTTAATATTAATACTGACGAATTGATCAGCAATTATTTAAATATTAACGGACTTTATATTCATTATGACGGAATTAGATGAAATTGATCGCAAACTGCTGACCCTTCTAAGCACCAACAGCCGCAGTCCGGTAAGCGCCCTGGCGCGTGAACTGGGAGTCTCGCGCACCACCGTTCAGGACCGCATTCGGCGCCTTGAACGGCGGGGTGTAATAGCCGGGTATACGATTCGCTATAACGAGGCGTTTCTGGCCGGCCAGATAAAGGCCCACGTGATGATGGAAGTGGATCCGAAATACGCGACCAAAACGGTTGCGTCTCTGTCACGCCTGGAACCGGTGCGGTCGGTGCAAAGTGTCAGCGGGGTATACGACCTGGTCGTCACCTTGCAGTCGGCGACGACGGAAATGATGGACGAGGTGCTCGATGTGATTGGCCAACTGCCCGGCGTTGCCAGGACCACCAGCTCAATCGTGTTATCGACGAAGATAGATCGTTAATTCTTGCGCGTACTGCGCGGGATCAGGCGGCGTAGGCTTCCGGGTCAAGCCGGTGCATTTCGGCTTCTATCCAGCGTTCAATTTCTTCCATAAGTTCATCGGGTTGCCTGCCCTCGGCATAAATAGGCTCGCCGATAGAGACATCAATCACCCCCGGCTTCAGCGCAAATGAGCGCCGCGGCCAGCAGCGTCCCGACGTTACCGCGATAGGAATCGTGTAGGCATTGGTGGCAACCGCCAGCCGAGTGGCCCCGGACTTGTAATTGCCTTTACCCCCGCGCTCGGTGCGAGTGCCCTCCGGAAACATGATGACCCAGGTACCCCGGTCCATGATCTCGACGCCCTGCTCGGCGACCTTCGTCCAGGCGTCGGCACGCTTGCTGCGATCTATATGGATCATGCCGAGCAGGCCAATACACCAACCGAAGATCGGAATCCGCAGCAGCTCCTGCTTGAACACGTAAGCCAGGGCATGGGGAGTCATGCTGGGAAAGAAAAACGTTTCCCAGGTGGATTGGTGCTTAGCGCATAGGACCACGCGCCGCATGTCTTCCTTGCCTGGCAGGTTTTCCTCACCGTGGATGCGATACTTCACCCCGGCGATATGCTTGGCAGCACCAATGGCCGATTTTAACCAGGGTACGGCAAACCACCACCATAACTGACGATGGCTCAGGAACAATGCAGAAACCACCAGCGCCAGGCCCATCGGTATGATCGATACGACCAGCCAGATGAATACGATGATGGAGCGAACTGCATTCACGCGGCTTTCACCTCTGGTTGCACCGCTTGTTCGACACTCTGCAAAAACTCACCCACCGCGGCAAAGGCTTCTTCTGCCTGCGGCAATTCGGGAGAGAAGATCTGCCAGACATGCACCATATGCGGCCAAGATTGCAGCTGGGCCGGACTGCCCGCAGCATGCGCCTTGGTCACGTAGCGGCGCGAGTCATCAAACAGCATTTCTGCCTCGCTGACCTGCAACAACACCGGGGGCAGACCAGACAGGTCACCCCGTACCGGAGATATCAACGCATTACTCGGCTTGATTCGGTAAGTGAACCAGGTAAACCAGAGCAACACCACCGAGGGGATTATGGCCATCTTGCCAAACGCCGGGCCCAGCATTGGATCGCTATCGACATTATCTCTGAGGCTGGGTGCACTGAGCACCGCATCGGTGGCAGGAGAGAATGCCACAGCGGCATCTGCTGCTCGCAGCCCCATATCGCGCGCCCAGGCAATGGTCACCAGGGTCAGGTTACCCCCGGCGGAGTCACCCGTAACCAGCAGGAAATCAAGTTCCTCAGGGCCATCGGGACCGTTGTCCAGAATCCAGCGGTAGGCTTGCTGGCAATCTACGATGCCATCCATGCGGCTGTGCTCGGGCATCAGGCGGTAATCGACAGAAAACACCGCGGCATTGGCTAACTGGGAAAGACGGTTGGTAATCGTGCGATGGCTCTTGGGGCTGCCCATCATGAACGCACCCCCGTGCAGATGTAACACGCGCCGACGCGAATCGACTCCCGGAGCCAGCACCCATTCTCCGGGCACGGAACCCGTGTGGCCCGCGCGAAACTCACTCGAATACTCTTTGCCGTCACTCATGGCGTCCATGAAATCACGGGTTTTTTGCAGCCCGTCTCCGCCACCCAGGCCGACACCGGAGCCGGATATTTCTGCCAGCGAGGCGACCACCTGGCGGTGGGCATCGCCGGGATCACCCTGCTGCGCGGGAATGAAACCGGAATCAAGGTAATCGAGGTTCTCTCCCCTCAGTACCAGGTAGCTGAACAGGAAAAACACGAGGACCAGTAGTATTAGCCAAGCCATGCAAGACTCCATCCGTATAGAAGGGACGCATTAAACCAGACATCGGCCCACAGGCAAAATCAGTGCGCTGGCGATTCCGGCAAATCGCGTTACTATGATTATGGCATGAGGCGAAAAGGCCTTAAGGCTCGTGGAGGTGCGTCGATGTACAGGAACCCCAAGCCAGGACTGCATGACCTGGGTAATGACGCTTATGCCTGGCTGGCCCCGGAGGGCGGCTGGGGCTGGAGTAACGCCGGCTTGATTGTCGACGGCGACCAATCCCTGCTGGTAGACACCCTGTTCGACCTGAAACTGACCTCGGAGATGCTCGACGCGATGCGCGCAGCCGAGCCGCAAGCCACGGCGAACATTGGAACTCTGGTGAACACCCATGCCAATGGTGATCACTGTCATGGAAACGAACTGGTGACCGGCGCCGATATCATTGCCTCTACCGCCTCAGCTTTGGAAATGGCCGAGTTTACTCCCGAGATGATGGACGCTTTGGCCGGGGCCGCAGCCGACATGGGCGCCTTGGGACAATACTTCCTGCATTGTTTCGGCAGTTTCGACTTCTCCAATATTCGCCATACACCGCCCCATCGAACCTTTGATGGCAATCTGGATGTCGTTGTCGGTGACAAAACCGTATCCCTGATCGAGGTAGGGCCAGCGCATACGCGCGGGGATGTACTGGTGCACTCCCCAGCAGACAAGGCCGTATTTACCGGCGATATTCTGTTTATCGAGGGCACCCCAATCATGTGGCAGGGCCCGGTAGGAAACTGGATCGCTGCCTGCGATCTGATACTGGGCATGGAGGTCGAGCACATCGTACCAGGGCACGGCCCCAAGGCTGACAAGCAGGCAGTGCGAAACGTAAAACACTACCTGGGGTATGTCCGCGACCAGGCCCGATTACGGTTTGACGCGGGCATGAGCGTACTGGAAGCGGCACGGGACATCGAACTGAGCGAGTTCTCCCATTGGTCCGACCCCGAACGTATCGCTGTCAATGTCGACTCGATGTACCGGGAGTTTGACAGCGAACGCGAGGCAACCGATGTTCTCACGCTGTTTACGCTGATGGCGGAGATTGCCGGCTTCAGCGCTGAGCCCTCCGCGGGGGCTAATAATTGAGGCTGCCTCTGCAAGCCTGCGTGGTGGTGCTGGTGCAGTTGATGCTGCTTACACCCGCCTCGGGCGCTGACCGCAGTGAGTTTGTACGAGGACAAAGCACCCTCGAACTGGTCAGCAGTTCCGAGTTCAATGAAACACAAACCCAGGAAGTAAAGGAATGGATCGAGTTCATCGCCGGCGGGCTGTTACAGGTTTACGGACGCTGGCCCCGGGAACGGTGGCGTATCGAAGTGCAACCGACCTCCGGCAGTTACCGGGACACCATTCCCTGGGGACAGGTCACCCGGGGGGAACCCGATGTGGTGTTGTTCTACGTGCTCAGCGGCGCAGATAGCGAGGCACTCAAGCGTAACTGGACGGGATACCACGAACTGGCGCACCTGCTAATTCCTTACAAAGGTGGCGGCGACCGCTGGTTCAGCGAAGGACTCGCCAGCTACTACCAAAACATTTTACAGGCGCGCGTCGGCGTGATCGACGAGCGCAGTATGTGGGAAAAACTGTTGGCAGGATTCCAACGCGGCAGGCAACAGGACCGATTCAATGGCACCCCGCTCGCTGAGGTCAGCGCCCAGATGCACGAAAATCGTGCCTTCATGCGTGTGTATTGGAGCGGGGCCTGGTATTTCTTTGCCGCGGATGTGCAACTGAGGCAGCAGTCTGGCGGTAAAACCAGCCTGGACACGGCACTGGCAGCACTCAACGTGTGCTGCGCAGACCGGAAAATGTCGGGACTGGAAATGGCCCAGGCACTGGATCGCGAAAATCGTCTGCTGCTGTTCACACCGCTTTATCACGAGGTTGCGGCGTCGACCCGCCTACCCGACTTCGAGCACCTGTTTGCAAGTCTGGGCATTTCCATCGACGACGGCCGGGCCGTTTTACAAGCGTCGGGGCCGGGGGCTATGCTGCGCCGCGATATCGCCAACGCCAAACCCCTGTAAATTTATAACGCCGCCGCTATACTGGTGAGTTTTGAAACGCCTTTGGTATCTGCACCCGAGACCCACCCGTGAAGAAGCCCGTCACCAAGGAAGATATTCGAGCCGACCTCGAGCAAGAAACCGAGCGCTTCCTGTCGCGCGGCGGTCGCGTGGAAAATATCCCCCGCGGCAAGAGTGGCAAAGACCCCCTGGACGCGCCACTTTTTCTCAGTCGGCGCCTGTTTATCGAACCCCGGGCAGAGCGGACCCTGGTACCCGAGGTAGTTGCCGCCATTGAAGAACGCCGCAAGGCCATGCTGAAGCGAACGCCCCAACGCAAACGCAGCCGCCTGCCGCAGCCGCGCAAAAAAATCATTTATGATGACTTCGGCGAACCCCTGCGCCGCGTCTGGGTAGAAGAATAGGGAGCCCTCTGAACCTACAAAAAAAGGGGCCTAGGCCCCTTTAGTCATCAAGTGGCTGGTTCGCTCAGGCGAGCTTACGGCGCAAGGCGCCAAACAGCCCACCGAGTGCCAACATCGCGCCACCGGCAAGTCCCACCAGGAACAGCGGGCTGGCAGTAGTCGGCATTTCGACAACTTCGTCTTCCACACCCATCATGTCTGCCTCGTCCGGACCATCCGCATCTTCAAGTGCGAGTGCGAACCGATCTTCCGGCAGGTACACATTCAACTGCTGACCGCGCATCAGGTCACTGGCGCGATAGGAGCGGCCGCCAATGTCCGCACGCCAGGAGCTGTCCAGCTGGATGCTGCGACTGTCGCCTTTGGTGCCGTCTGTATGCAAAGTGCGGAAGGTCATGCGATTACCGCGCACCCGCACTACCTCGATAGAGGCCTTGGCATACAGTTTGCCGTCTTTCTCATATACAGCCTGGCAAGTCTGGGCAATATCCGGATTTGCCGCCAACACTTCTGCAGACCAGTTCAGGTCCGCACAGGTAGTGGCTGACTCTTCTTGCGCGGCTACCTGTCCAGCGGACAGGGCCAGAGCCATTCCCATTGCTACAACGATCTTCTTTTGCATGTCAATTTCTCCTTTGTTGGATGACATTCGAGGTGTCGATAGACGCGGTCACGATAAATCGTTGCGGCGCATTCCCGACAAAATAAAAGGGGTAGCATGTGACCAGAGTAACGGTCTGGTCATCCGTATCCTGTAACAGGTGGGTATCTGTTATCTCAACCACCTGTACTGAATCTATGGTGAAATCTTTGGGCCCGTGCAGGGTCTGCAGGGCGATACTGTCGCCGACCTGTACATCCTTCAGCGCCCTGAAGTAGCCATCGCGATGACCCGCGATACCGATATTGCCCTGCTCATGGGGATAGGCCATACCATCAATCACACCGGAACCGCGATCCATGGTCAGTTCGGAATCAGTCTGGTAAACCGGTACCTTCAAGCCTACGGAGGGTACTTCAAGTACACCCAGTACCGGGGGCAACTCCTGCAGGAGACTGGCTTCGTAATCGGCGATACGTTGTGGAGCCCACAGGGAGGTGTCAGGTTGCCCACTGGTATCCACCAGCGCAAAGTTTTCTTCCGATGCCAGCACATCTGCCACGGAAGCTTCTTCAAACTGCGCGATGTCAGCCCGGCGATCCACCTCGCCCTGTGCCAACTGCACGACAAAAAAACCCGTCAGCACGATGCCGACGGCGTAGCTGATCCACTCACCCGCACGCAAACAGTTTTTTCCAGTGATACCTGGCATACGTTTGCCATTACCCCCTATCGAGAAAACAACTCCCCACACAACACAACCGCTGTGCGGCGTTGCCTTCCACGTGCACTCATTCTAGTAGATAAATTGCAAAATGCTACCTATCGCCATACTGAAACTATTCCGGGAGAAGCCCTGCAATTTATAGATGTTTGCAGCAGAAGCATGCAGTTTAGCTTGCGCGCTCAATGTGTGAGCCGTATCGTGCTATGCCGAGCCTATTCCCGCACAAGAACGACAAACCATCATGTCTGATGCATTAACACCCTTTACCGTTGATGTCGCTGAAGCTGAACTACATACGCTGCAGGAGCGGCTGAGGATCACTCGTTGGCCCGATGCAGAAACGGTCGAAGACTGGAGCCAGGGTATTCCGCTCACCTATACACGCGAATTGGCCGATTACTGGCTGCATGATTACGACTGGCGCCGCTGCGAGCAACAACTGAATCAATGGCCTCAGTACCTGACCCGTATTGATGGGATTGATATTCACATTATTCATCGGCGCAGCTCCAACGCCAACGCCCTGCCCCTCATCATTACCCACGGCTGGCCGGATTCCATCCTGGGCATGGCCAGGATTATCGACGCGCTCGCCGAGCCACAGGACCATGGTGGCAACGCGGCCGACGCGTTTCACCTGGTCATTCCCTCCTTGCCCGGATTTAGCTTTTCAGGCAAGCCATCGCAAACCGGCACTACTGCAAAGCGCATTGGCGAAATGTGGGGGCAACTGATGGCGCGCCTTGGCTACGATCGCTATGTCGCCCAGGGAGGCGACTGGGGCAGCATCATCACCCACAGCATAGCGCAAACAGAAGTTGACCACTGCGCAGGCATCCACATCAACCTGCCGCTGGCCGCACCTACGCCTGAATCGATGACTGACCTGACGCCTTTTGAGCAGGACGCACTGGAGCGCTTGAAATTCTACCAGGAGTGGGATTCAGGCTATTCCAAACTGCAAAGCACCCGGCCACAAACCCTGGGCTACGGGTTGGCCGATTCACCGGTCGGGCAGATGGCGTGGATCGTCGAGAAGTTCGCCGCCTGGACCGATTGCACGAGAAACGGGATTCGACACCCTGAACACGTATTCAGCAAAGATCAGTTGTTGGACAATGTGATGATGTACTGGCTTAACAACAGCGCCACGAGTTCCGCACGGCTTTACTGGGAAAGCTTCAACAATCCCAACACGGACCCGATCGACATCCCCGTGGCGGTCTCTGTTTATCCGTACGAAATAATGGGTGTCAGCCGGCGCTGGGCAGAAGCACGTTATCGCAATATCGTGCACTGGGCGGAATTTGATCGAGGCGGCCACTTCCCAGCACTGGAGCTACCAGAAATTCACATTGGGGAAATACGCGACGCGTTTCGCGGCCTGCGATGAGGCGGCCTGCGATCAGGCGGCCTGCGGTCAAGCGGCCTGCCGAGAACTCGAGGTACCGCTGAATAACTAGTCGTCAGATTTCGACACGTCGTTGGTAATCAGGCTGCTGCTGAAATCCGGGGCAGAATTTTCACCGTACTCATCTAATTGCATACCACTCTCGGTACGTTTTACGCGCGGCGGCAATTCATCCCTATCCACCAGGGAGGCCTGAATATTGAAACCTTCTGTGTCCAGTGGATGGACTCCGGGCTCGTCGGGCGCTGAACTCTCCCCCACCACCGGAATCTCGGCCGCGCTAGGCACCAGCGGTTGCATATCTCCGAGCACCTGCGGCGGAGGTTCCTGACGGGAACGGCGACGTTCCGGCCTGCCAACCGGTGGTACAGAATCGGTCGTGCGCGTCGGGGTACTGCCGAGCCGGCTGCCAATAAACTGCAGGTTCATCAGTGCCGCATCGCTGTTCTCCAGACCACCCGACGCCGGGGTTTCATCATTGAGCTGAGAAGGTGTGGGCTCTGACTGTAGTTCTGACAGTGGCTCAGGCCGGTCAACAACCGGGCCGGGGGGATTCAGGTCGTCGTCAACCAGGGCCTCGGGCGGATGATCCTCAACCGCGCCGTGCTCGACGGATAAGGAATCAAAATCCTCTGTGCGTTCGGAGCCGCCGGGTACATAGGCGGTCGTATGCGGTACGTCTACCGGTGGTTCCGCCGTTGGCATTGCCGGTGCGGGCGGCGCCACCGGAGCCGCCTCACCGAACCCCGGTGAAGTGCTCAGGGATTGTGCCTGGGCCGCGAGGGTATCACTGACACGCAGGCCCTTATGGTAAGGCGGAGCCGACGATTCGGGCAGAGCCGTAGCGGCAACATCACTGGCGACCTGGCTCGATTGCGGGGCTTCGCTCTCACCCACGGCCAGGGCCACCGGGGGTGCTTCCATCTCGGGCTCGGACTCGGGAAGCGGTGCCAACTCGGATTCTTCCGCCGCGGCGAGCATGCGCTGCTTCATTACTTCGTTGGCACAATCACTCCACCTGCCAAAAGCAGACGACTCGGCCGGGTTCGGCATACGGTGCTTACGAAATTCGCGTTGGACCAACATGAACCGCTGCTTCACCGCGAGGTAATGAAAAATATGGTCTTCGGTCTTCAGCGGCAACACGTCTGAGCCGCCGCGGATTATCAGCATCTGGGGGGGCAACTGTCCCTGCAGGCTATGCAGCAGATCTGCCAGGAAACACAAGCGGAAAGCGGATTGCAATCCCGTCTTGCCCTGGGTGTCGCAGGGGATATACAGGTAGCTGCCAAGCTCGGAGTAGCCGCTGGTTCGCATCAGCAAGTTTGCCGAGCCGGACAGAGGACCCAGGGCAAGTTGTCCGTTAACGATAAAGTCCACCCCGTGACGCATCGCTTCGAGGGTGGCCGTTCGTCTGATCGGCTCCTCGGCATCCCAATCGATCAGCGAAACTTCTCGCTGCTCCGCACGCAAGGTCTCAGCGAGGTCGTCCTGGCGAGTAATCGTGTCCTGGGGTGGGGAGGTGTCGAGATCAGGTGGAATACCGTGACCGGGATTTTCGAGCGTCAGGCGCTCCATGAAGGAAGCGAAAGGCGATTCCTTGAAGAGGACCACGTCCTCGGAGGTGTAAGTTACGGCGTTATCAACACTGTAGCGATACATAGTTTACTGCTTGTTTTCCTCCAAAAGCCGAAAAACAGCGCAAGCCAGCTAATCACCCATGCCGTTTGTGTATTTATACTTAAATGCGTCGCGGGTGTCCACGACAGGCGAGATTTTCCGGGCTGCGACCGGCAAATAATCGGTCGCGGAACCCCTTGTATTAACCCGCTAGCGACAAAGTTGGCCCTACGGGTCTTCCATTTCGACCGTTCAGGCCACCGCACCCAGGACAAGGTCCGCGAGTCGTGCCCGGTGCCAGGCACCATCGCCGAGCAGCATCTGGCCGTGCTTCTGTCGCTTGAAGTACAGATGTACATGACACTCCCAGGTGAAACCAATACCACCGTGCAATTGGACTGATCGGCTGGAAGCAAACCCCGCCAGGTCGCTGGCGCTGGACTTGGCCATATGCGCAAACCGGGCTGCCCGGTCTGGCTCGGTGTCGATCGCACAGGCAGCGTTATACACCAGGGATTTGGCTTCATCGATGCTGATCATCACATCAACCAACGGGTGTTTAACGGCCTGGAAGAAGCCCAGCGGATGATCAAACTGCTGGCGGGTAGCCGCATATTCGACGGTAGTCTGTAGTTGCCATTCCGCTGCGCCCACTATATCGGCAGCCAGCATGGTCCACAGGGCCGGCATCGCGGCATTAAGCACGGACTCCCCTTCCTCGCTGACCTGCTCAGCGGCAACACTCTCAAACGTTACCCGAGCCTGATCGCGCGTGAGGTCGAGGATGGCGTCGGGCTGCATGGAAACGCCGCTGGCGGTGGCATCAACCCAATATAGGCCAATGCCACTCCCGTGCCGGGCGCTGACCAGAATACGTTCGGCCTTGCGCGCCTCCTGTACAAAGCTGGCGGTACCACTAAGGGTTCCGTTTTCATATACCAGGTCAGTTTTATCCACATCCCAGCTACCAGTCGCGTCGGTTATGGCGATGGTGGCGGCGCGACCTTCGAGTATTTCGGCCAGCGCCGCTTCACCGGTGGCGCCACAGGCGCCGAGTACATAGCTGGCATTAAGGGTCGATAGCAGTGGCGACGGAAACGCCGCCCGGCCCATCTCTTCACACAGCCCGGCAACGGCAACCGCGGGCATGCCAAGTCCCCCGCTGGCCTCTGGCACAGCCACCATGGTCCAGCCCAGTTCAACCATCTGCTGCCACAATTGCCGATCCCAGTTCGCCGCGGGCATACGCTCGGGGTCGTGGTCGCCCGCCACCAATGCGTGCAATTGGTCCGTGGGGAGGTGGTCAGCAAAGAACTTGCGGGCAGAGTCCTTGAGCATCGCGGGTTCTTCGCCAAAGCCAAAATTGTTCGGTTGTGTCATTGCTATCGCCTCCTATTTGGACTTGGGCAGGCCAAGCACTCGCTCGCCCAGAATATTGCGCTGCACCTCGCTGGTACCCGCCGCGATGGTAAAGCCAAACGTGTTCATGTAGGCGAGCGGCCACTGACCACCGGCCAGGGCGTTTTCATCACCAAGGTACAGCGCGCTCGCTGCACCGCCAATATCCAGGGCCAGTTCCGACGTACCCTGGGCTATTTCACTGGCCAGCAATTTATTCTGCAGGGGAATACGCATCGGGTGATCGGTTAAGGCCTGAACCCGGGAACGGCGCTGGCTCTGCTTGAAGGCTTCCTCGCGGATAAGCTGCTGTATCATCCTGTCGCGCAGTACCGGATCCTGGTCGGCAGTACTGCCACCACGCGGAGTCTTCGCCGCGAGTTCAAACAGGGTTGCGCAATTGGTGGTGTGAGTTTCCCGGCTCTTCAGGCCGCCGGCAGCAGGTGTACGCAGCTCCCCCGCGCCGCGTTCATGCAGCAAGGTGGTCATCGCGACCTGCCATCCCTTGCCCAACTCATCGAGACGGTAACTGTCGTCCACTTCCAGGTTCTCAAAGATCACCTCGTTAAAGCCAGTCTCACCGGTCATCTTGATCAGTGGCTTGACGGTCACGCCATTGCCCATAGCAGCGCGGATAGGTACAACAAAATACGACAGGCCGTCGTACTTGTGGGACTTGTCGGTACGCAGCAGCAGTATCATCCACTCGGCAAAGTGTGCCAGTGAGGTCCAGACCTTGTGTCCATTGATGACCCACTTATCGCCCTTTTGCTCGGCAAAGGTCTGTACGCTGGCCAGGTCAGACCCGGCACCGGGCTCGCTGAAGCCCTGGCACCAGATGTCCTCCCCCGAAAACAGCCGGGGCAGCAAGCGTTCTTTCAGTTCGTCCTGGGCGTGGTAGAAAACGGTCGGCGCCGCCATGCCCAGGCCAATAATATTTGGGAAGAACGGGGTTCTGGCCCGCATCATTTCCTCGTTGGCAATAGCCTGACAATCCGTGCGGCCGCCGCCACCCACGGCAACCGGGTAGTCGCATCCCACCAGGCCGGCGTCGTAGGCCGCTTTTTGCCAGTCCTGCAGGTAGGACAGTTGCTCCGTCGACATGATTTCCAGAGCAGTTATGGGCAACCGCACCGGCGGGTCTGCAGGGCGATTGGCAGCCAACCAATCGCGGCAGTATTCTCGGAATTCGGCCTGCTCGGCACTATCTTTACGGGCACTCTCTGACATGGGGGACTCCCTAAGCCTGTTTTACGCTGTTTAGATGTTTACACTGAAAACCGGCAGGCAGTTTGGTGTAATTTATGCTCGCTAGCAAGTGCGCTGGAAGGCCAAAAGAACTTCGAACGTATTGGGTATAACGCTGCAGCCACGGGCCAGGTTACGGCGGGCATCAGCGCCGACTAGTAATGGGGTGGTTTCTCAGTACCCCCTGCGCCGTCACTGTCGCCACCGGTTATGCCGGCTTCATCTTGCCGCTGCTTCAGCAATTCCACCTGGCGGCGCAGGGTGAGAATCGCCTGTTGTTGTTCTGCGATCACCTCCTGCAATTGCTGCAATGTATCCTCCTGGAACGCGAGCTGAGTCTGCATTTGTTCCAATTGCCGCGTGCGTAGATCGTCCTCGGCCAAAATCCTGCTCCTTAGATAGGGGAATCGTTGTGCAATCTAATATACTGCCCGGCAATTACAAAACCACCTACGGACGCCAATAGCCATGAGCCGACCGAAGAAAAATGCCTCGCGACTGGTCTATTCAACCGATGCGGGCCGTCTGTGCCCCCAATGCCACCGTCCGGTAGCCGACTGTGTCTGTGGCAAGGACAAACCCGCTACGGTCGGTGACGGTGTCGTGCGGTTGCGGCGCGAAACCAAGGGGCGCGGTGGGAAAGCCGTGACCGTCATCAGTGGCGTGCCGCTGGCAGAAAAGGAGCTCAAGGCACTGGCAAAGGCGCTGAAACAAAAGTGTGGCGTGGGCGGCGCGGTCAAAAATGGCGAAATTGAGATCCAGGGCGATCAACGCGCACTTTTACAGGCAGAGCTGGATCGGCGAGGCTATACCACGAAACTTGCCGGGGGCTAATTTTAGAAACATTTAGAAACTTTTAGCGATATTTTATCCACTTTTAACGACATTAAATTTCTTATTCACCCCTCTTTAGCACCCCGATTGATCGTCGTTTTATTGCAGTTACACCCCACTCCCAAAATAATTGTAAAAAAGATGGTGCAAATGGTTATTTTTATTGGATTTATTTTTTTTATATGATAAAACGTAGCCTGTGAGTGAGGAAAAACCGTGATCTGGGTGCCAACTCCGAGCACGAAAACAATAACCGAGCCACATGTTCGACCATTAATAACGACGTTAATAACGAAAAGTGTGAAGCAGTATCTGACGGAATTGACATCCCTGCGAGGAAGTGGGCCATGTATGTAACCGCAGAACACCTTAGGGACCAGGTCATCAGACCGACCCTAAAATACCTTGGAGCCTGGACGCCCGCCACGGAGTCCCTTTTACTCGACGCAGCCGTTGACGCGCCCGACCTGGGTTTGTTTTCGGCCCGCAATGAAGGCCTAGGCCTGTTCCACATCACCACAGCGCAACACCGTGATATCTGGGACCGGTACCTGGCGTTCAAGCCGGAGATCGCGAGCCGGGTGAGAGGATTGGCAAGCCAGCGGGCGTTTCTGAGTGACCCGGACAGCGAACTACAGACGAACCTGAGCTATTGCACAGCGATCGCCTGGTTGCTGCATCAACGGGCCAACGGTGCGGTAGACAACAAAGCTACTGGAGAGATGGCTACGGCCTGATCTTCGCTGGCGCGCGGTAGCCCGATCTGCAGCATCACATGAGATGCTGCAGATTGCGGGCCGCGCCCACCACAATCAATACTGCACCACCCTACCCTTTATTTTGCAGCCCTTGCCAGTAGGCGAGATCTTCCGGCCGATCTATATCTCTTAGCATACCCAGGCTCTGATGGCGCCAATCCAGGCGATCTGCCCGCCTCAGCGTGTCACGATACACGGTGGACTGACCCCAATCGATGTCAGCAAACAACGTGGCATCGATACGCGTTGCCCCCAGTAACACATAGCCACCGTCTGCCGCCGGTCCGATCACCAGCGGCACGCGTGCTAATCCGTCTATGGCGCCAAGCAGGTAGTCCCGATCAATCGCCGGGCAATCACTGCCCACCAGTAGCACACGCTGGTAACGTCGCAGCCCATCTTCAAGCGCGTGGTACATGCGCTGTCCGAGGGTCGTACCACACTGGATTTTGGGCCCGCGGGCACCTGCGTCGCAACAATACTGGAACGCAGGGTGGTCGGGCTCGGCATCCACCCACAGTTCCACGGGCGCCAGTTCAGATGCCAGCAAGTGCCGGCAGCAGTGCTGCAGCAAATCCACATGGATCTGGCAGGCCTGCTCGGGACTAACAGCCGACAGCAAACGCGTCTTTACCTTGCCCGGTCGCGGGGACTTGGCAAACTGCATAATGACTAATGGAGGTTTGTCCGTCACCGTATTGGCCAGTAACTATTGGTCACCGTAGTAATAGCGCCACAATCGTCGCGGGTGAACCCCGCAAAAATACGCCAAACGCAGTGACCACATGGTCAGCACAGTGCGCAGCACACCCCGCTCACGCCAGCGCCGGCTGGAGGTTTCCACCGGGTCAGTAATAATCGACGGGGCGCTCTCCCGCCGCAGACGCTTGCTCAGCTCTACATCTTCCATCAGCGGGATATCAGCAAACCCACCGAGCCGGTCAAACAGATCGGCGCGTACAAACAGCATCTGGTCACCCGTCGCAACGCGGGTGAGTCGAGATCGCCAACTCATGAAGCGCTCAATGATTCGCAACATCCACCCATCTCCCGTGAGTTTCACTGCCGCGAATCCCCAGGCCGGTCCCGCTTGCAGAACCGTCAACAGCGACCGGGGTGAACCCGGCGGCCGGGTGTCGGCGTGGAAGAAAACCAGGTAGTTCCCTGTTGCCGCCTGTGCGCCGGCGTTCATCTGCCGGGCACGGCCGGGTTCGCTGTGTAACACGCGCGCGCTTATTTCAAGGGCGTCAACCACGTCATCGACGCGCTGGACTGTGTCGTCGGTACTGCCGCCGTCGACCACGAGACACTCGGCCTCTGGATAGTCCAGGGCCAGGCGCTCCAGTGTCGCTGCAATAGTAGCGGACTCATTCAGGGTAGGTATGATGAAACTGGCCGGAGGCTTCAGAGCGCACCACCACAGCTGCTGCCCTGCCCCGCTGTACACCCGTAGCAGTGCTCACCGGTCACGATATCGGCATGCTCAAGGTCGGCATCAGGCAAGAGATCACGGATATGGCGCCTGCCCTCCACCTGTAGGGGTAAGTCCAACATCTGGTTAAAGTCACAGTCATAAAGATAACCCTGCCAATCGACGCTGAGCAGCGTTCTACACATGACTGTTTCCAGATTGTCGGCGCTGAAGTTATCGCGCAGCAGGGACATATATTCATAATACTGCCCTTGTGCGAGCAGGACCGCACCGAATCGGCTTATCGGCATGTTGGTTATGGTGAACAGCTGGTTGAATTCGATATCAAAGCACTGTTTCAGTTCGCGCTTGTAATCCGCTTCAAGGGCCGTCTGGGGCGGTGGCAGCACCGGCCCCACCGGGTTGTAGACCAGGTTGAGACGCAACTTAGAAGTACGCCCATATCCCAGTCGATTCAGTAACTGAATGGCCTTGATACTGTCGCTGAAAACGCCTTTACCACGCTGTTGCTCGACGTTCTCCTCGCTGTAACAAGGCAGTGATGCCGTTATCTCTACCTGTTGTTCCGCCAGATACTCCGCCAGGCTCTCCTGCCCAGGCTCGAATATCACGGTGAGATTGCAGCGATCGATGATGTTCACTTCCCGCTTGCGGGCCTCGCTCACCAGGTAGCGAAAATGCGGGTTGAGTTCTGGTGCACCGCCGGTGAGATCAAGCGTGTTCGCGCCGCTACGTTCCAGCAGTGCCAACACCTGTTCAATGGTTTCCCGACTCATCAATTCCGTACGGGTTGGACCGGCATTGACGTGGCAATGCACACAACTGAGGTTGCACAAGTAACCCAGGTTCACCTGGAGCGTTTCCAGCCTGGCTCGTTTGATGGCTGGAAAGTCCGTCGCCAACAGCAATGAACGCGTATCCTGCATGATGTGCCCTGTTTATCTCCAGCGCCTGATTACAAAGTGAGGGTCAGTCCAGTAACTTGCGCGCCAGGCCTGGCCTTAATACCGAGCCTGCTGCTCGGCGAGGGTCAGCAAGCTGATGTCATCGCCCTGTAAGTGCCTGAACACCACGTTATATGACAACACCGCCTGTACATAGTTGCGGGTCTCCCGGAATGGGATGGTCTCCACCCAGACCTCCACCGGTAGCTGCGCCTTGCTGTTTTTGCGCCACCGGTCAACCCGGTGCGGACCCGCATTATACGCCGCCAGTGCGAAAACGCGGTTACCACCAAATCGATCCAAGAGCTGTCGGTAGTAGGCACTGCCCAGGTGTACATTGTGATCGACCTCGTATAGGGCCAAAGTGCTGTGCTTACGCCCTACCGACGAGGCCACCTGCTTACCGGTTGCTGGCATGATCTGCATGAGTCCCCTGGCACCAACGGGTGATCTGGCGCGAGGGAAAAAGGCGCTTTCTCGGCGGGCGATGGCCATCAATTCAGTGGCAGGTACCTGCTGCTGACCCGCATAACGGGTAAACGTATCCTGGTATAACAAGGGAAAGCGGAGATTCAACGCATCCCAGGCCTTGGCACGACTTGCGGCATCAATGGCCAATCGATGCCAGCCGCGATCTGCGGCGAGTGCCGCAAGCTGCTGTTGGGCAGGCGGGTCACGCCTGTCGAGCGTGTTAAACCATTCCGAGTGGGCCAGTTGATCCTCATCGTGATAGAGCAACTCTTCCACCCGTTGCACAGAAGAAATCCCTCCCAGTTGCTCTGCCTCATTCACTGCCAGCAGGACCGGCTGGTGATTAAAACTGTATGGCAGACCGAGGCGGTCGGCTGCAAGGAAGCCATAGTAGTCTCGCTCCTGAGAGAGGGCACGAAACGCCTGCTCGGCCTCCTCTCCCTGACCCTCCTGCTGCTTAGCCAGTGCACCCCAGTAGCGCCACACGCTGGCGACCCTGGCCTCCTCAGACAGCTTTTCTATCGTCGTCGACACCGCCGGCCAGTTGGCATCTTCCAGCAGCCAGCGCAAACGAATCTCCGTTAACTTGTCTTCGCCCAGGCGCACCAGCGCGCTGTCGATCCATGCGGCGCTACTTTCCTCCTTGGCAAACAGGCTGCGCAGTACGATGGCATATTCAACACGTCGCGTTTGCGCTTCATCGAAACTTAACTGACCCTGGTAGTACTGCCAGTCTGACAGGGCCTGGCTAGGGTTATAGCGCGCCAGAAATGACAGCCCCAGGCTGGCGATATCGGCTGAGTAGGCACTATCTGCTGGTAATTGCAGGCGGCGCAGTCGCTGCGGATTGCGGTAGGCGGCAATCAATTTATCCGACCAGGGGCGCAAGGCCGGACTTCCCTTTCGCGCTACATAGCTCAGCAGCGATCGCTCCCGGGCTTCGAAGGCTTTCACCATGCGCGCCCAGACCACCTGATCGGTGAGTTCGCCGGATTTCAACCAGACATCAAACAGCGGGTCGCACTCTTTCGGACGCGATTCCCCGTGTGTCCACAGGCGCTGGGCACCCTCCCACGCCGCGTCAGTATCGCCTTCGGCCAGGCGCGCGCGCAGGTAATAACACTTGAGCACAATATCGTTCGGCTCCTCGGCCTTAACCTGCAAAAAATCATTCCAGCGGCGATCCCGGCCCGCACTGTTGAGGTACACAGAAAGAAAACGATTCGGCAGGGGCGAATCGGCGCTCAGGGTGATAAATGTGCGCGCATCGGCGGGTCGAACTCGCCGGGGGTTCGCTGAGAGTTTGTAGTAGTCGAGATACAGGGCCAACGGGTAGTCGTCCAGGTCACCGCGCAGTGCTTCATAATCCGACCAGCGCCCACGCTGAATCGACTTAACGGCTTGGGCGTAAGAGTCCCTCGATTCTGCCAGGGAAGCGGGCGCGCTGGCCCAGGTCATGCCCGGATTCTGCAGCACGAATGTCACTGCCATAGCGGCGACGATAAAGCGGAACACCGATAAAAATCCTTCTCTACAGCGACCCCGAGCGGGCGAATTTACACAAAACACTAGGGTGATACGCGCACCTGGTGAATGCAAGGCTGGGAGCGAGAATAATGGCAAATTCTTGTACCTCCACGGTGGATGGCAAGGTCTATACTGCGTCAATAAACACAGAAATATCAGGAGAGTTTCATGACACTTGCCCGATCATTAACCGTATTCCTAGTACTGGCTGCACTGGCACGTCCGCTGACAGCACAGGAAAACTGGATCGACCTCACCCATGCGCTTTCGGCAGACGCCGTGTTCTGGCCAACCGCCCAGCCATTCCAACTGAGCACAGATTTCGAGGGCGACACCGACAAGGGGTATTACTACTCGGCCTACTCCTTTAGCACCGCCGAACATGGCGGCACCCATATCGATGCCCCCGTCCACTTCGCCCGGGGGGCAAATCCTGTCGATGAGATACCCCTGGATCAGCTCATTGGCGAAGCAGTGGTTATCGATGTTACCGAACAGGTCACCAGGGATCGCAACCATTTAATCTCAGTCGCCGATCTGCAAAAGTGGGAAAGTAAGCACGGCGAGATTCCCCCCGGCAGTATCGTGCTGCTACGCACTGGCTTTGGCCAATACTGGCCCGATGCGAAGCGCTACCTGGGCACCGCCGTGCGCGGCGTAGAAGGCGTCGCCCAACTATCCTTCCCGGGCCTTGATGCCGAGGCCGCGGAATGGCTGATTGCGGAGCGCCACATGAAATCTGTTGGCATCGACACCGCCAGTATCGACTACGGCAAATCCACCACCTATGACGCGCACGTCACCTTGATGACCCGTAACATCCCGGCGTTCGAAAACGTGGCCAACCTCGAACAATTGCCGCCCAGGGGAGCCTTCGTGGTTGCCCTGCCAGTGAAACTGCGCGGCGGTAGTGGCGGGCCACTGCGCATTGTCGCGCGGGTGAATTAGCCGGGCGTTTCTCACATGGCCGGCAAACGCAAAGTGTGAGAGAGATCACACTTTCAAATTTCTGACATCACCGCGCCACAGCACCTGGTTTATGATGCCTGCTTTGTTACTTCTGGAAGAATCCATCCCGTGGCCAAACGTAAATCTGATCAGAAAACACAGAGCTGGTTTCGCAGCGAGCGGATGTTCCGCGAACCGCAGGGATGGTATTTCCATACTCGCGAAGGCACCGTGGAAGGACCTTACAACAGTGAGAACTGGGCCAAGGAACAACTCAAGGCGTATATCATGCGTGTAGCGCCAGACGCATTCGCCAAGCCCGCTGTCCTGGGGTTCCAAACAGCCCACTGAGGTTGCGGTAACTCCCCTACACTACTTCGGCGTCTGTCCCTGGCGACGGCGCCAGGCCCACACCACCGCCGCGCCGATAAGCCCGGCGATTAAGCCCGGTAATATATGTAGACGTAAAATGTGCGATGGCTCGTACATGCAGGCCAGTTGCATGTACAGGGCAGGTAACATACCGGCAGCCAGGCACAACCACCAGGCCACAGAAACCCGATTCAAGGGATAGAGCCGCCGCAGCATCACGCCACCAGCGATAATCGGCGGCAGGGCGTACACCAGGGTCTCGATATAACAAAATTCCCGCTTACCCAGCATCGAGGGTTCCAGGGTCGGACTGATGAATCCCAGCGGGTACATGGCAATCCACAGCAGCATCAAGCCGCCGCCGGCCACCATCAAAGAACGCGAGCCCAGACCCGGCACAGACGCCCTGAACACGGCAATGGAAATTGTCAGCACCGCCGCCAGACCCAACAGGTTTTCCAGGAGAAAGCGGCCGTTGTGAGTCAGTTGGTCAAACGCGCCGGGACGAATGGGCCCCATGGCATGAATAACAGCAACCACATACAAGGCGCTCAGCGAAAACCACAACAGCGCTCGGCCGTTGATGTTCACAACAGGCTTTACTGGCGCCAGATCATCCACCAGCGCTGCGATCAGCTCTTCGCGCGGTTTCATACTGGTTCTGCCTCTATCATTTTTTTCAAACGTCCAATCCCCCGGTGGACTCTCACTTTCAAGGTACCTTCAGAAATACGCAACTGATTGGCAGCTTCAGCGGTGCTGAGCCCGATCAGTTTGGTCAGCATGATGGCCTCGCGGTACGGCTGATCCAGGGAGTTTATCAAACGGCCGGAAGAAATCTGCTGTTCATGGTCTTCGCTGGCCTCGCCCTCCAACTCGTTCAGCTGCTCGGTGGCCGACGAATCAATCAGTACATCCCGGCGACGCTGGGCCCGCAATGCATCGATTGCCTTGTGCCTGACAATGGCAAATAACCAGGGCCTGAAGGCACGGCATGGGTCGTAGGTATGACGGGCCTGGTGCACCGCCATCAAGGTATCCTGGACGCAGTCCTCGACAAAGTCATGATGGCCGAAGCGGCCACGTAGGTAGCGGTCTATGACCACGGATATTTCCTGCAGCAGGCAGCCGTATTCCGCGTCGTCGCCCGCCTGTGAACTGACCATCAGCTGAGCCCATCGTTTCTCGTCTTCGCTGTATTGGGTGGAACCGATCGCGCTCATCGCATCCCTGCACGCCGCCGCCCATCGGGGCAGCGGCGTATTGGTCAAGCCATACTGTTTACGGTATGCGTCTGACAACAACCCGGGCCACCGAGTTCCGCCAGTCGTAGACACGGGGACCGAGAATTTCACCACCGTTCTCGCCAATTTCGCCAAGGTCGTGAAAACCGTTACCGATGTGTACGAAACCTTCATCGCCTTCAGCAGGCTCGGGTGAATAGCCCTCACCGCCACAGCGCGGACCAGGTATGTTCAGGCAGTTCTGGTCGTTCTCTTCCGTGCCTGCGTCATAACCGAACAGCATCCTCATCAACGAACCCTGTGCAGGCAGGCGCACGTGATTGGCTGCAACAAAGGTATCGTTGGTCGGGATCAGCATGGCCGCCACCGTAAAGAATCCGCGCTCAGCAGGGCCTTCAATAATGGTCGACACTTCCTCACCCGGCCCCAGTAGGCCGTCGATAGTCTGGATCTCAGTCGCGAAGTTGGCAGCGTCGTCACTGACTTCCGCTGTACTTCCCCCCTCGGCGAGTATCTCCAGCGCCTGACTGGCTGGCTGGCCAAATTCAAACAGTCGCCAGTCGAAAGAATGGGTAATCACCAGTTGCGGTGTCAGGGTCTGACCCGGGGTCAGATTCATGATGGTAACTTCGTATTGGGCGGTCTCTGTGCTCTGGGCGAGCACGGTGCTGCTGACAAGGAGCAGGCCAAAGGCCGCGAGAGTTTGCTTGATCATAGGATACTTCCTGTTTTAGTGGGTTTGCGTAATCAAGTTCGGCGCAAACTCCAAAAAGGTTACAGGCGTATCTAATTTTTTTTCAATTAGTGTTCCGGTTTGAATCTCGGGTCCGGCAAGCCGCGATATGGCGTCTGGTACAGGAAACCGTTGCCGGCCGATGGTTGCTCGGCCAGCGCCGGCTCATCGAGGCTTTGCCAAGCGCTGGTGACAAAAAGAATGTCCATTTGTGGGCCACCAAATGCCACGCAACTGGGCTGGGTGATGGGCACGGCCAACACCAGATCCTGGGTACCATCAGGTGCGTAACGCACCACCCGGCTGCCACCCCACTGGGCGTTCCACAGGTAGCCCTGGGCATCGACCGTAGAGCCATCGGGAAAGCACCCCGGCTCAGTGGTCACGAACGCTCGGCGGTTGGACAGTGCCGCTGTCGAAGGCTCGAAGTCGTACACATCAATACGCTGACTGGGCGTGTCGGTGTGATACATGCGGGTCGAGTCCGGGCTCCAGCACAAGCTATTGGAAATCTTGATGTCACCGAACTTCTCGGTGCAAACCAATTGCTGATCCAGGCAATAAAGTGAGCCGGCGTCCTGGTCACCGGCCCCTGCCTCTGCCATGCCGCCGGCCCAAAAACGCTGCTGACGATCGGCGCGACCGTCATTGAGGCGCGTATTGGGGTTATCGGCGGCAATTTTCGCGATCCAATGCAGGTAGCCGGACTCGGGGTGGTAATAGGCAAAACCGCTTTCAAACCCCGCAACAAGCAGTGCCTCGGAATGGCTGCCTGGCGCCAACAGTGCGAAGCTGGCTAGCCGCTCGGGGGTATCCCAGCATTTAAGATCAGCGCCTGCCAGTTGGTAACGATAGAGTCTGTTGCGCTCAATATCGGTCCACCAGAAACTGCCGCCCTCATCATCCCAAATAACACCTTCGCCCAGTTCATTGGCAACCGGGATTTCCGTTAGCAAGGTAATATCAGCCATACACGACAGCCCTCGCTCAACGACCCAGGGCTTGCGTCACCGCTGCCACCAGGTCGGTTGCAGAGGCAAAAAC
Source organism: Halieaceae bacterium (assembly GCA_963669435.1). Classification (GTDB taxonomy): domain Bacteria; phylum Pseudomonadota; class Gammaproteobacteria; order Pseudomonadales; family Halieaceae; genus CALJFL01. The sequence continues at coordinate 3,790,969 of OY770025.1, read as the reverse complement.
CTCATCAGCAGTACGCCCGGGGGCGTAAAGTTCCGTCGCCACCCCCAGGCCCTGGGCACCGGCAGCAAACCAGGCCTGGGCATTAGCTGCCCCTACCCCTCCGACTGCGAGGACTCGTGTATCACCGGGAAGCACGGCACGCACCGCCTTGATATGTCCAATGTCATAGCTACCGGCTGGAAACAGTTTGAGGTAGCGCGCACCCGCATGATAGGCCGAGAAGGCTTCACTCGGGGTGGCCCAGCCGGGCATGGGAGTCAGGCCCAGTTCGATGCTACGCCGAATAATCGGCGGATTGGTGTTGGGCGTGACCGCGATCTCACCACCTGCATCACAAACACCATCGACCTGCTCGACCTCGACCACGGTACCTGCTCCGATGACACAGCGGGTACCCATCGCTTCTTTAAGTCGACGAATACTGTCGAAAGGTTCGGGAGAGTTTAGCGGTACTTCGATTATCCCGATCCCTGCCAGATAAAGCGCTTCACCAATGACAACCACTTCCTGGGGGCGCACACCGCGTAAAATTGCCACTACCGGCAAGCGCTCAAACCATTCATCCAGTCTTTCGCTCATGTGTTTCCACCTACATAATAATGATGATAAATAGCGCTAAAGGCCGCCAGCGCAAGCGCCTCGGGTTGATAGCGCTCGGCGCCAACGCCGATTTCCGACATCGCCAGCGCGTAGAGATCACTCAAGGCATCTTCGCCAATAACGTGCACTGTCTGCCCGGGCCAATCCAGTTCTGAAAACAAGCCCACCGCCCCGGTCACGTCCGATCCAACGATAAGCCCGGACAGATAGGAGGCCGCTGCATTGGTCGCCAGATCACCCGTCACCTGGCGTGCTCGGGTCGTAAACAGTGCATGGACCAGGTGTGCCCGTCCCAGACCGCGTATCGCCCGAACTCCGGCCAAAAACTCCTCCCGGGAAAACTCCGATTCCGAAACCCCGGCCAGGAGCACGCTGTGCCCCTGCAACAGTGCGTAGAGTTCACCGGCGAGGCTACTGAGGAAATTATCGATAACACCGCCATGCACCGTGGCCCACTTGTTGTGGGTGCCCGGCATGGCCACCAATTGCCTGGATTCCCCGTTTGCCGCCGGCTGCAGCGACCAGCCCAGCAGCTGCATTTCCTCTCCACGCATGACATCGGCGACACCCAATGGGTTGCTGGTCTGCAATCCGGCAACGATGGTGATTTCACAATTTCTTACCTGCAGCAGTTGCCGCTCGGTGATGACCTGGCTAACCGGTATGGGGCAGGATTGATAAGGCGCCTCCTGCCAGCCGATCGTCGAACCAACCATGCCTGCAAGGATCACCGGAAGATTGCCGTGGGAGGTGAACCAGTCCTGCGTCAGCTCAAAGAAGGTGTGTTCAAACGCGCCTTGCAGGTTGGACACGCCCGGTCCGTTCACCCTCGCAACAATCTCCGCCTGCCCGGGCGATTGCGATCGACACAGGTAAAGTCGCAGATTACTGGTCCCCCAATCACCTGCAATAAACATATCTGCACTCACCGACTAAGCCCTGCCACCATCTAAGTCCTGCCACCATCGATGGTGAAAGACTGCCCGGTGATCATGCTACTTTCAGCCGCTGCCAGGAACAGTGTCAGGTTCGCAACATCGTCTGGCAGCAGTCGTTTTTGCAGGGCTACCTGCTCCATCCATGCGGCCTCAGCCTCAGGTGTCAGCCAGGTATCAAGCTGACGTTCGGTAACGACCCAGCCGGGAAGTATGCAGTTAACGCGGATGTTTGCATCGCCATAATCCCTGGCAAGCGCCTTGGTCATTCCCACCAACCCGGCTTTCGCCGTGACATAGCCAGGCATATTGGCCGGGCCCAGGAGTGCATTGATAGAACTGAAATTAATGATCGTGCCGCCTCCGGCCTCCCGCATGCCATCGTAGACACGTTGGCACGCAAAAAAGGTCGCATCGAGATTCACTGCCATGCAACGCTGCCAGTACTCCTCGGTAACAGAGTCCGGGGAATGACGTTGGTCATTTGCCACGTTATTAACCAGCACAGAGATCGCCCCGCTATCCGTGCCCAGTGCATCGATAGCGCTCTGCAAGGCATTGACATCGGTCACATCAGTTTGTGCAAACCAGGGTTCACTGCCCGTCTCTTTACCCACTTTTTCCAGCAAACACTGCGCAGCCTCTGCATCGAGGTCAACAAAGCCTACCCGCGCTCCCTGCCGGCAAAAAGCCTCCACCATCGCTGCACCGATGCCGGTGGCGCCGCCGGAGATAAATACAACCTGTCCCTCGAGGCTGGGATAGCATGCCTGCTGGTTCATATCGATTCCTTGCAATGATATGGCTCGTAGCCTGTGCCACCTGCGCCAATGGAAAGCATTTTAGAATTATACTATATATAATATTATCTTTGCATTGACACCTGCACAACCATAGCAGATGTACGACTGGAGACACGATGAACAATAAGCATTGGCTCAACCTGCCCTTCTCCCTTGCGCTGCTCGCAAGCGGCCCGACTTCGGCGGCAGAACAGTTATATACCGAACAGCCCAGTGTCACCCCCGCTCTGGCTGTGAGCGGTGATTACGCTGTTGGGGTGAGGACACTGACCATCGGCGGGGAAGAGGATAACGCGGGTGATGCAGCGCCACGCAAACTGGTGCTCGAAATCTGGTATCCGGCAGACGGCGACGGCAACGCGCCCCTGGCCACCTATCCCAACGTGACGCGAAGCCACGCACCCTTTGAAGTGCTGGGAAGTAGCTACCGCGACGTCGAACCAGCTACCGCGATGGATGGATTCCCACTGGTGGTGCTATCCCACGGGTACACCGGCTACCGAACAATCATGTTTTACCTCGGCGAGCACCTGGCGAGCCACGGTTATGTCGTCGCTGCAATCGACCATACCGATTCCACCAACGCTGAAATTGATATGCAGAACGCGCCAGGTGCGGGCTTCATCAGCACCCTGCTGAATCGCACCAGGGATCAACAGCAGGTACTTGAATATTTTGCCCGGTCCGGGTCGCCGCTAACAGCAATGACCAACAGTAACGCCGCCGCGGTCATCGGCTTTTCCATGGGGGGCTACGGTGCAATTAATACGGTCGGAGGCTGTTATCGTTTTAACATTGCAGGTCTGGCGCTGCTGGGGGCGAACGCAGAACAGGCCGAGGGGCTATTGCCTAAGCTCAATATCTGCAATGCGGGGCGGGAAACCGTAGACCCGCGCTGGCGTGCCATGGTTGCGTTTGCACCGTGGGGTGGAGAACTCAACGTACACGAGGCCAGCTCAATGGCCAACATCAAGGTCCCTACCCTGTATGTCGCAGGCGAAGAAGATGACATTTCCGGCTATGACAATGGCGTGAAAAAACTCTTCGAGCAGTCGGGCTCAGAAAACAGCTACATGCTGGTCTACGAAAACGCGCGGCACAACATCGCCGCCCACCCGGCCCCCTCAGCTGCCTTCGACAGCGACCTGGATATCGGGCACCACTATGAACCCGCCTGGGACCTGGAAATCATCAACCGCGTTAATAAACACATGACACTGGCTTTTCTGGATTGCCACGTAAGGGAGCGCAAGGATGCCTGCGAATTCCTACCGCTTACACAGGACGTCACCCAGATTAAGGACAAGACCGGCACACTATCTGCCGCTTGGCCGGGATTTCCAGAACGCTGGGGCACGGGCTTGCTGTTTTATCGCAAGGATACTCTCAGCCCAGATTAATGCAGTAAAACCTTGGCTCAAGCTCTGGCGGACTTTCGCCGAGTCGCAGTTTAACCGTCGCCGCCTTTACCCGGCAGCGCTGCCACCCTTGGCGGTTTCGAGCTTAATACCCTTGATATCAGCAAAGCCCTCGCGGCGATTTTGCCCGCGGATCAGGGAGTTCAACTGATTGATAGAAATCAGCATGGCGTAGATAGCGGCCAGGTAACCGTTCTTGTGCAGTGCGGTAAGGTTTTCGTCGGACAGTGATTGCAACGCGTCCTCGCTGATGGTGTACAGACCGGTAATGGTTTGTACCGAGTTGTCTGGCGTTTGCACCAACAGATTGACTTCATTGAGCAACTTCAACTCATTCAGGCGCTCAATGAACCGCAGGGTCTGCATATCATTCTTGATATCCGCTTCCAGCATGGTGGTCATCTTGCTCAGGTACAGGCTGTCGCCGCCTTTGCTGTCGAACAGTGACTCACCCACCTCGCGCGAGAATGAAGGATCGGCCTCGTTGATGCCCACGCAGTAGCCTTTCTCTGTGTCAGGCGCTTTCATCAGGTACAGCGGATAGGTCTGCATAATGGTGGGGCGATATAGAGCCGTCCACTCATCACCTTCGACAAACAGGTTCTTGTTGGGCTCAAAGCTGCATATGGCCGACATGGTCCACTGCCCCGACTGGGAGATCCGGGTAACAAACACGGGAAAATCACCCACGGCTTTGCCGATCTCGCCAACACGCACGTTTATGACATGCTGTTCGCCGGCGCGTGAAACGCTACTGTTCTGCATGACTTTAAGATCGCCATGGCTGGCACTATCGAGTTTTACAAGTTCGGTCATCAGAGTTGTTGCCTTATCTAGAAAATGGTCTGGAGATTGTCAGGTAGTCATTAGGTAGTGGCTAGCCACTGTTCAATATAGGCACGATGCGGCGGTAAACTCTGCAGCATCTGCTCGGTCAACTTCTTGTTGCGATTAATGATGCGCTCGGCCTGGTCCTGTTCGCGGTATAGATAAGCCTGGCGGGAAAAGTCCGGCTTGAAGCCCATGCCATAAATCACGTACTGATAACTGGCCGCCGGAAACAATTCGATGGCGCTGTCGAAGTCACTGGCAATTGGGCCGCGGCTTCCCCAAACGGCAAGATCTTCCTTCAGGCTGTCCGGAATACTGTCAGGCTCACAGTGTGCGCGCCAGTAAGGCTCCGGGCGCTTGCTAAGCATATAGTGGAGCTTAAGGAAATCGATAATCCTGCGCCAGCGATACTGCATCTGCTGGTTAAAACGCCGTGCGGTAATGTTCATGATCTCGGTATCGGGTGGGAGGTTCTCTGCGATATAGCGCGCCGACACCTCCACCAGCATAATGGCGGTGGCTTCCAGGGGCTCGACAAAGCCGGCTGACAAGCCAACGGCAACGCAATTTTTCTTCCAGAACAGTTCCCGGTGGCCGGAGCGGAATCCAATTTTGCGCGGCTCGAGGCCATCGGCGTCGGACCCGAGGTAATTGCGCAGATTCTGCTCCGCCTCGTCGTCGCTGATAAAGCGGCTGGAATAAACGTGGCCGACGCCACGGCGGTGGGTCAGCCCGATATCCCAAATCCATCCCGCGTTCTGGCCGGTGGCAATGGTGTGGGTAGCCAGCGGCGCGTCACCGGCAGCATAGGGCACCTGCATGGCCAGCGCACTATCGTTGAACAGTACGTCGTCCATGTCGATAAATTCCGCACCCAGCGTTTTGCCCAGCAGCAAGGAGGCGAAACCAGTACAGTCTACGAACAGGTCGCCTGCCAGCAAACCACGCTCCTGCAAGCGGATTCCGGCGATGCTGCCGTCCTCGGCCAGCACGGCCTCTTCTACCGTATCGATGATCTGGGTGACGCCAAGCTTGGATTTGCAGTGCTGTTTTAGTAACTCGCCAAGCGCACCGGCATCCACGTGGTAGGCATAATTGCATTGACCCTGGTATTCGCCTTCAGCCATGGAGCGCGGAGCCAGCCCCGCCTCACAGATCGGGTGCTGGAAGTTGGTTTCTACGGCGTAGTTTTCGATATCGTCGATATAGGGGGCAAGATCCAGGCGCCCGTAACCCAGCGGTACCGTGAAGGGGTGATAATAGAAGTCCCCGTCACCATGCACCCAGTCAACAAACTTGCCGCCCTGCTTGAACGCGGCATGGCAGCTCTTGAACAACTCGGCCTCGGTGATGCCAATCTGCTGCATGGTGTTTTTCATGGTGGGCCAGGTTCCCTCGCCCACACCGATGGTTGGTATATCCGACGACTCCACCAACACTACTTCAACAGCACCTTCTTCACCGCTGTGATGATTTGCCGCGATAACACCCGCTGACAACCAACCGGCAGTGCCACCACCAACAATGACGATACGTTTGATCGCGCTAGTCATGAATTATTGGGACCCCATTTTGAAGCCATCCAGCATAGTTATTGTAGGCGCCGAATGCCAGCCACGAAACATAGCCGCACCCCGGCAATAAGGCAACTGCTGCGACGGAAATAGCTGAATCACAGGTGAAAAAAAGGCCCGTAGAAACTCTACGGGCCATACAAGTCGCGGTAGTTCAATGGCGGGTGGGAGGATCTGCCGCCATATCCTTAGGGCTTAAAGCTTACCACCTACCGCGCACACCCAAAGCGTATCTCGCACCGTTGTCTTCAATGTTATAGGTCTGGTTCTTAAAGCGACCTGTCTGGCGATATTCCTCTTCGGTGATATTAATACCCTCGAAGAATACCGAGAAGTTGTCGGTGATATCGAAGCTTGCACTGATATCCCACTGGCCGAAGGTATCGGTATTCACTGGCTCGCCATTAAACCCGTTATCCAACTGCCGCAGGAACTGCTCGCGGTTGTTGAAGGCAACACGCGCCTGCCAGCGGTCTTGTTCATAGAACAAGATCAGGTTCTGTGAGTCACCCAGACCTTCCAGAGCGAAGGTTTCAGTGGTGTCACCACTGAGACTCGCATCACTGTCGACAAAGGTCGCGTTGGCGATGATGCCGAAACCACTATCCCAGATGTGCTGTATTGCCAGCTCATAACCGTTGACGTTTGCTTCCTCGCCGTTGCGCGGCCGCGTCACTGTGTACAGCTCCTGCTCGCCATTCAGTTCCTCGGTGGTAGCGACCACGTCGAGATCCGGGTTGGTGGGATCGAGAATCACACCCTCGGCACAGTTGGGCTCATTCGATGTGGCACAACGGAAATTATCAACGGGACTACGATCGGTCATCGTGTAGGTTTCGATACCTGTGGTGGTAACGATGAAGTCCTCGATGTCCTTATTAAAGAACGCCACTGACATATAGCTGTTCTCGTTGTAGTACCACTCGAAGGAAATATCCCAGTTCTCTGCCAGGAACGGCTCCAATGCCGGGTTACCACCACTCGCAGTCAAGTTCTGCCGACGCGGCTCATTGAAAGTAGTCGCCGGTGACAGCTCACTCATCGTAGCGCGAGTCAGCGAATCATAGAGCGAGAAGCGCACGACCATGTCGTCGGTGACATCCAGGCGCACATCCACGCTGGGCAGAATATTGGTGTAATCACCGCCCTCTTCAATATTCACCGCCGGGCCGAACACGTTGGAGAACAGCGTCAGGTCAGTGGTAGGAACCACGTCCGAGATAAAGCTCTGTACAGCTTCGACCTCGATATCAGTCTCGGAATAGCGAGCACCGACGTTGACCGTGACCGGCATATCGCCCAGGTCCCAGCCAAAGGTAAAGTCCACATACAGCGCGTTGATATCCTCGTTGATGGTGTAACGGTTGTTCTGCAAGGTTGGCTCAATCGGGAAACCCTGATCTGCCAGCCACTGGACCATCGCGTCACCGTCGTAGGTGTAGAAGGTGTCGATCAGGCCACTGAAGTAGTTGTCTGCCTCAAAGATCTCCAATCCAATTTCGTCATTGGGTGCAGGCGTACCATATCCACAGAAGGCACACTGGTTACCAAAAATCTGGAACCGTGATTTCTCGCGCTCTTGTCGATAGACACCAAACTTCATGCTCTGGAAGTTCTGGGAATCAGGGAAGTATTCAAAATCAGCCTTGTACTCGGTGATCTCATCCTCGTCCGTTGGACGGTTACCCTTTTCGTTGTAGTGCAGACGGGTCAGGCTGGCATCGGGCACACTGCCGTTTTCAAAGCCATCGTGACGTACGGTCGGCGTGCTACCGCTGCCATCAAACTCGTAGTTGTTGATGATGCCGACCACATTGAAACGGTCATTGCCCGCGCGGTCGTCTTCGGCCGAAGAGGTTGAGGCGTCAAAGCTCGCCCGCAGTTGCTCATTGATCTCCCACTCCACCTTCAGGCCATAACCTTCGTTTTCAACGTCCTGGGTGAAACGGGTCTGGGACACGAAGTCGGTCGCCGGATCACCACTACCCTGGTGCAGGTCGATGCCCTGGGTAAACGCCACCAGAGTGCCGGTACCCGGATCGATGGTGCCGGTACCAACGCGATCTGGCTCAAACCAGGACGCCAGGTCAGTTACCAGGGAATCCACTTCAAACTTGGAGACAAAACCATCGGCAGTAATCACGATGTCGTCTGACGGCGCCCACTGTAAGACCAGAGAACCGTTATCCCTCTCACGTTCCTGCTCGTCGACAATTTGGTCCCAATTTCTGGGAATGAAGGCATTGGTGAACAATACCCCGTCATTACGGTTGGAAATGGTCTGGCCCGGACGCCAGCCCACTGTCTGGATGCGGTTAATCTGGATATCGCGTTCAAAATGGCTATAGGCCAAGAGTACACCAAAGGTGTCATCAGCAAAGGTATTGCTGAGCAGGATAGAACCGCCCGGGGAGGTCTCTTCAGACAGCGTTTCGTAGGTGCCCTTAACGCTGGCCGCAGCGGTAAAGCCCGGCTTATCGAAGGGCCGCGCGGTAGACAGGTTAACCGTTGCACCAATCGCACCTTCCTGCATGCTGGCGTTGCCCGTCTTGAACACGCTCGCCCCGCTGATCATATCCGCGGAAATAACCTCGAAGTTAAATTCTCGCCCATCGCTCTCGGTGGCGATCTGTCGGCCATTCACCAACACCGTGTTGAACTGCGGACCCAGCCCGCGCACGGTGATGGCCTGACCTTCACCACCGGTTCGGTCAATGGCTACCCCCGGAATACGCTGCAGCGATTCCGCCACGTTCAGGTCGGGGAACTTACCCAGGTCCTCCGCAGAGATGGAATCCACCACGCCGACGGCTTCCCGTTTGATATCAGCGGCTCGCGTCAAACTGCCACGGATACCGGTGATGACAACCTCTTCCAATACACCCTCCTGCGCCAGTATAGGAACACTGGTGCCGGCGGCTAGAACACTGGAGATGGCGGTTGCGAGGGTAGCTTTCTTAAAGGTTCGATGAGCTCTGAATGTATCATTCATAGGTAGGTTCTCGCTTGCTTAGTTATAGTTTTAAGGTGTCGCCAGTACCGCTACTGGAGCACCCCTTTTTTAGTACTTTGAAAATCCTAATATATATCATATAAATAGTAAAGTTTAATTTTCCGGTAGTAATTTGCGGTTGTAATCGGCCCTCGAAGGCGCTTCTACCCAGCCCCAAAAGGCCACCTAAATCGCTGTAATTACTGGATTTTTTCCGATTTACTGACTACGTTTATGTACATCGCTCTGTTCTGCATGGCCATGAGCTGATTACAGAATGTAAGGCAAAATAAAATTATTATCTTATTTATCTGATTTTATTATAATCTGCGGCCTGACAGCCTACCGGATGACCTGACCTCGGCGCTTATCACTATGTTTGGAATTTGCTACTACCCGGAGCAATGCTCCCCGACCCAATGGCGAGAAGATGCCGCCATGATGGCCAACCTCGGGCTGACCTATGTGCGCATCGCAGAATTTGCCTGGTCCCGGCTGGAGCCCACCGAGGGCCAGCTGGAATTCGCTTGGCTTGACGAGATCATTGCCATTTTGGCCGAACACAATCTCCAGGTATTGATCGGAACCCCCACCGCTACCCCACCGAAGTGGCTGGTGGACAAGTGGCCGGAAGTGTTGCCCGTCGATCCGAACACCGGGCGGACGCGTGGCTTTGGTTCGCGGCGGCATTACGATTTTTCCAGCACCATCTACCAGCGTGAGTCCGAGCGGATCACCCGCGAATTGGCCCAGCGCTATGGGCAGAACGATGCTGTGGTCGGCTGGCAGACCGACAACGAGCTGGGCTGCCACGACACTACTTTGAGTGCCTCGGACGCGGCACACTCAGCATTTATAGAATGGTGCCGGAAACGCTACGAGACCATTGACGCCCTGAACGCTGCCTGGGGTAACGCATTCTGGTCAATGGAGTACCGCAGCTTTGAAGAAATCGATTTGCCGGTCGGTACCGTCACCGAGGCGCACCCGTCGCACCGTCTCGCCTACCAGCGTTTCGCCTCAGGCCAGGTCATCGACTTCAACCGCCGGCAGGTAGATATCATTCGTGAACATGCCCCGGGCAAGTTCGTCACCCACAACTACATTCCCATGAATGAAACCGGCTTCGACAACTGGGAACTCGCGGAGTCACTGGACTTCGCCAGCTACGATAACTACCCCCTGGGCCGTAGCGACCTGCATTTCGCCAACGCCAGCGCCGAGGCATTCAAGCCCTACATGCGCACCGGGCATCCGGATTTCGCTACCTACTACCACGACCAGTCTCGCGGTCTCAGCCTCAACAAAGCGGGCTTCTGGATCATGGAGCAGCAACCGGGCCCGGTGAACTGGGCACCCAACAACCCCCGTCCTGCACCGGGCATGATTCGATTCTGGACGCTGGAGGCCTTTGCCCACGGCGCCGACTGCGTGTCTTACTTTCGCTGGCGGCAGGCGGGATTTGCACAGGAACAGATGCATGCCGGCCTGCTGCGGCCCGACAACTCCAGGGCCGAGGCCTGGGACCAGGTGGTGCAAAGCATAGCTGAGGTCGAGCAGTTGGGGGCGGCGAGTGAGGAAACACTGGCAGCCCCTATCGCGATCGTCAGCGATGCGCCCGGGCAATGGGTTACCGACATCGATCGTCAGTCAGACGCCTACAACTATAACCAGGTGCAACTATCCTACTACCGCGCTCTGCGGGAACTCGGGTTGGACGTCGATTTTATTTCGACACGGGCTGACCTGTCTGCCTATAAGCTGGTGCTGGTTCCCTGCCTGCCGATTGTCGATGACGCTTTCGTTGCACGGTGCCAAAATACCAGCGCCACGGTTGTATTCGGACCCAGGTCGGGCTCCAAGACCGAAGATCTATCCCACCCTGCTAATCTCGCCCCCGGTTCCTTGCAAGCTCTGCTGGGCGTAAAAGTACTGTCAGTGGAAACCCTGCGCGCAGATTGCCACGAACCACTAACCTGGGATGGCAGGGAATTTCGCAGTGGCATCTGGCGAGAGGAGATTGAGACCGGCGATACGGAAGTGCTCGCGCGTTATGAGGACGGCTCAGCCGCAGCCACCCGGTCGCAGCGCTTTATTTACCTGGCGACACTGACAGACCGCGATTTCCTCAAGGCATTTTTCAGCGGGTTATGTTCGCAGTTGGATATTGCGCTGGTTGACTGGGGAAAGGATGTGCGGGTTCGACGCCGCGGCAAGCTGATGTTCGCATTTAACTACGCGAGCGAGTCACGCACCCTTCCCGTGGATGAGAACGCCCGATTCCTTCTTGGTGACCGGCAGCTGCCGCCCCGGGATGTGGCGGTCTGGGAAGCGCCCGTCTAAAGAGACGGCGCAACTAGTCCTGCCGCTGTAGGTGAATGATCAGCAGATTCTCCGGGTGCATAATGGGCAACTGCATACCCACGCGCATCAGTGCGTCACCACTTAAAATGGCACCGTTGATCACGTCGAGGATGGAGGTCGAGTTACTCTTGGGCGCCAACGGCCAGATCACGTTGATCTCGTACTGGGCGTCAAGCTCCAGTCCGCGAAAACGAAAACGTCCGGGCGCAGCATTGGGTATCCCCGCCAGTAATGCATAGGAAAACATCGCTTCGCGCTTGTCGGGGCCGATAATGCCAAACCCGCTCTCGTAATCATGCAGATCCAGGCGCACCAGGTCACTGCCCAGAATTAGCTCACGGTGCTTCTTATGCAGCGCAACCGCGGCGGTCAACTCTTCTTTTTCCTCGGCGTTCATTTCCAGCAGGTTGGCTTCAATACCCATATTCCCAAACATTGCCACCCCGGCGCGCGTGCTCATATTGATACAGCGTCCGGTAATATGGCACTCATAAGGGCCCACATGTGCCCCCATAAATTCCGGCGGGAAAAAGAAGGAAAAGCCTTTCTGGATACGCAGTCGATCGAGGGCGTCATTGGTGTCACTGGTCCAGATTCGGTCGGTATGTGCAAGCACACCGTAGTCGGCCCGCGCACCACCGGAAGAGCAACTCTCTATTTCAAGCGCGGGATGTGCTTTGCGCAAGCGCTCCAGTAGCGCGTAGAAGGCGAGCGTCTGGTAATGGGTTACCACGCGCCCGTCGGCACCGCCCGGTTGATCCAGGTTACGGTTCATATCCCACTTGAGATAAGTGATGGGGTAGCGACTGACCAGCGCATCGAGACACTCGAACAGGTATTCCTGCACTTCGGGCCGGGTTAGATCCAGTACCAACTGGTTGCGTGACATCAGGTCGGGCGCAGGCGCCGCCCCCAACGCCCAATCAGGATGCGCACGGTAGAGGTCGCTATCGGGATTAACCATTTCCGGCTCCACCCACAGCCCGAATTCCATACCCAGGTCATTAACGTGCTTGATGAGGGGGTCCAGTCCGTCCGGAAACACGGCCTCGTCCACGAACCAGTCACCGAGCCCGGCGGCGTCGGAATTGCGGTTCCTGAACCAGCCGTCGTCCAGCACGAAACGCTCTACCCCGACGGCGGCCGCCTCGTCCGCCAGTGCACACAACTTATCGGTGGACAGGTCGAAATACATGGCCTCCCAGGTATTGAAATGCACGGGTTTCAGGTTGGCGGTGATTCTTTCGTCCGTGAGATGTCGCCGCACGTAGCGGTGAAAGCAGCGCGACAGCCCGGAGAATCCGTCGTGGGTGCGAGCGCCGTATAGCACCGGGCTGCAATAGCTTTCACCCGGTTCCAGGCTCATTTCGCCCGGGTAAAACAATTCACCCAACTGCGCGTAGGCTCGCCCCTCTGATTGCTCCTCGATACAGATCCTGTGGTTGCCGCTCCAACCCAGGTGCAGGCCAAAGGCTCCACCGATACTTTCGTTGGTCTGGCCGGTGTGTATCACCACACCCGGAAAGGTGTCGTGAGATGTCCTGCCCGCGCGATTTTCTCGCAGGTAGGAGCCAAGAAACCTGTCTACCTCCTGCAACTGAAATTCATTGGCCCAGCGTCCCTCGAAGCCCAGTATCTTGTCGTAATGCAGTGGCAACGGAATGCACGGCGCATTGCAGCGCTCTACCCACAAGGTTTCGTTACCGGTATTGGTAATCTCGGTCGTGGCGGCCAACACCCCGCTGGCCACATCCAGTTCCAGGGTATGCCGGATCAGGATTTCGGTGGCGGCACAGACCGACTCGATGGAGAGTTTGTTCGGTCCATCCTGCGCCACCGAGTTCATGCTGGAGTAGACCCCCCACTGGCGCCCCTGGCGGTGAATCTGGATGCCAGCATTTCCCGAAAAACCCGCACCAAATTCCGGCGATAACGCGACAGGCACTTCCCGCTCCACGCAGGCCTGGGCTTCCTGGCGGGTGGTTAGCAGTGCCAGCATCTCAGGACTAGTGTCCTCACTAAGGCGCACCCCCCAATACATAATCGCCGGCGCGTTATTGCGGCAATCCAGCACCAGGCTGCTCTTGTTGCTGTGCATCACGTAGAAGTCGTTAATAGGCGATGTCATTTTTTATCCTGCCAGGCTGACTTTTCCGCGCCATCTGGCCCGCTCTATGGGCAGAGGAAAGCGCGATTATCGAGCCAATGTAGACCAACTTATGAATTTCGGCATTCTATTACTATTTGTACTATAAATACTATATAATGCTTCGGCTTTTTCGTAACTATTGCGTATTGCGCTGGCACCGGTCCGGTTGCCCAGCTGTTTGTCCATTAAGAAAATCGCGAGGCTCACCGTCGTTTCATGACTGACCTGAGAAAAACCAACATCGGTAAGCTGTCCGATGACACCTACGACGTGCTCATTGTCGGTGGCGGCATCAATGGCGCCGCCTCAGCTGCCTGCCTGGCTGCCAAGGGGGTAAAGGTTGCCCTGATCGAGCGCGATGACTTCGGCAGCGGCGCCAGTTCCAACTCCTCGAACCTGGTATGGGGTGGTGTTAAGTACCTGGAAAGTTTCGAGTACCTGCTGGTCAACAAGCTCTGCAAAAGTCGCAACCACCTGATGCGCAGCTACCCGTCCACGGTCAAGGAAATTTCGTTTCTGACTACTATTGAGAAGGGCTTTCGCTTTCCCACGCTACTGGTTTACCTGGGCACCGTGCTGTACTGGTTTTTTGGTCGCTTTGTTACCCGCGCCCCGCGCTACTTCACACGCAAACAACTTCAGCGGGAAGAGCCAGTAATCAATACTGAGACGGCCGCTGGCGGCTTTCAGTACTCAGACTGTTATCTTTACGACAACGACGCGCGCTTTGTTTTCAATTTCATCCGCACCGCGCTGAACTACGGCTGTATTACCGGCAATTACCTGGAGTCTCTGGGCTCCGGCAAGGAGGGCGATCTCTGGCACACCCGGGTCCGAGACAGGATCAGTGACCAGGAGATCACCGTACGCTCAAAGATTTTGATCAATGCCTGCGGTCCCTATGTCGACCAGCACAACACCCTGACCGGGGAAACCACCGAGCATCGCCACCTGTTTTCCAAGGGTATTCATCTGATCGTCGATCGCGTAACACCCACGCGTCGAGTGCTGGCATTTTTTGCCAGTGATGGCCGCCTGTTTTTTGTGATACCCATGGGAGCGCGGACCTGTATTGGCACCACCGACACCCAGATCGAGACACCCTCGGCCACGGTCAGCGAGGAAGATCGCCAATTCGTGTTAGCCAATGCGAACGCGATGTTAAAGCTGGAGAAGCCGCTCACGACGCAGGACATCATCGCAGAGCGCTGCGGTGTGCGGCCGCTCGCACTGAAGGGCAAGGACGGCCAGGCCGACTGGGTTAAGTTATCGCGCAAACACGCCATCGACATTAACGAAAGCGACCGCTGTCTCAGTATCTTCGGCGGCAAACTCACTGACTGCATCAATGTCGGCGAAGAGGTCGCCGCTATCGTTAAACAGCTGGGCGTGGATTCGCCATTTGCAGACAAGATCTGGTATGGGGAGCCCGGCGAAGATGTGCACCGGGAGTTTCTGCACCAGGCAAGGTTAATGGACCTGGATGCGTTAACCTCCCCCAAGTCATCTGAGCCGCTGACCCAGCGGCTGTGGCGACGCTATGGTGCCAACGCCCTGGAGTTGCTGGAGACCATACGCGCTGATCGTTCCAGCGCAGCACTGTTGATCGATAACGCCGAATATCTGCGCTGCGAAATTGAACTGGCCGCGCGGCGCGAGATGATTACCAAACTCGAGGACTTCCTGCGTCGTCGCTCCAAGATCGCCCTGGTGGTGAAACGCGATGCGGTCATTAGCGCTCCCGGTCTACGCGAAGCCTGTGAAATTCTTTTCGGCGACGAGGCGGATGCGAAGCTGCAGGAATACATAGACGCGACTGCGTCGGATGAAGTGCAATCGCAAGACGCATCCAACTCGACTCTGGCCGCGGTGAGTGCTTCCCCAACAATGGTCGAACAACAAGCGCAATCCTCTCAGGCAGGTTAACGCTACTGGAACGACTGAAACTCCCAACGGGTTTTACTGGTATAGCGCTGGCCGGGCAACAGTGTGATGGCGGGGAAGTGAGGGTGGTTCGGTGCATCCGGAAACTGCTGGGTCTCCAGGCACAGGCCATGGCGCGGCCCATAACGCACACCACCCTTCCCCACCGTACCCGGCATCAGGTGATTGGCTGAATACACTTGCAGGCCAGGCTGGTCAGTATGCACCGACATAGAAATACCGACACTGTCATCTCGCAGCTGCGCCGCGAGTTGCAGTCCCGATGCCTTTTCCGGCAATACATAGTAATGATCGAGACCCCGCGCTAACTCAAGTTGCGGATGGTCTGCCAGCAGGACATTGCCCAGTCGCCGCGGCTCACGCAAGTCCAGCGGCGAACCAACCACTTCCTCGACACTTCCCGTCGGAACCTGTGAGTCATTAATTTGCAGATACCGATCAGCCGCAACCTGCAAGTAATGGTCGTCAATCACTCCCCCATCGTGCCCCGCCAGGTTGAAATAGGCGTGCTGGGTGAGATTGACCACCGTCGGACTGTCACTGACTGCACAAAAGTCGATCAACACAGCATTGTCGTCAGTTAACTCATAGCAAACACCGGCTTTTAGTTTACCCGGGTAGCCCTCTTCGCCGGCCTCGCTGACGTACCCGAGTTGCACACGGTTGGGCGGTGTCTCCCAGGACTCCTGGCAGACTCTCCAATTGCGCAGGTGAAAACCACCAGGGCCACCATGTAAATGGTGCGGCGGCGTATTTGCAGTGAGAGGGTAACTGGTCTCGGTAAGGGAAAACCGGGCGCCGGAAATTCGGTTGGCAACACGCCCCACCGCCACCCCCATATAGTTTGGATTACTTCGATAGGCCACCGAGTCCGGTAGACCCAGGACGACATCTCGCGGGTTACCATGCCGATCAGGAACGGACAATGACACAATAGCCGCACCCAGGCTGATCACTTCCATGGACAGGCCGTTGTCGTTACTTAACTGGAAGCCCTTGATGTCCGCGGAATCCAATTGTGGTGCTCTCGTTGCGCTATTAATCTCGGCACGCTCCATATTTATCGTCTATACTGTCCCATTGCCAGATATAGCATATTTATAATATAATTATTCATTGCCCGGGGAAAGCCCTGTGAAGACAATACGCCGGTAACCGCCAGAGAATTTCGATGCCATGAAAATTACAAAAATAAGGCTCTACCCTCTACCACCCCGATGGCTCTTCCTTGCCATCGAAACCGACGAGGGCATCGTGGGCTGGGGTGAGCCTGTAATCGAGGGCCGAGCGCGCACCGTTGCAACCGCTGTAGAGGAGTTATCTGGCTACCTTATCGGCCGGGACCCGCGCCAGATCAACGACCTTTGGCAGACCATGTACCGCGGTGGTTTCTATCGCGGCGGTCCCATCCTGATGTCTGCCCTGGCCGGCATCGACCAGGCACTGTGGGATATCAAAGGCAAGGATCTGGGCAAGCCGGTCTACGAGCTCCTGGGGGGCACTTGCCGGGATAAAATGAAGACCTACTCCTGGGTCGGCGGCGACGACCCGGAAGACGAGAGCTCACAAATACAATCCCTGCTCGACCAGGGCTGGGATACCTTCAAACTAAACGGCTGTGGCCGCCTTAAAATGGTCGACAGCTTCCGCGCCATTGAACAGGTGATAGAGCGTGTGGCGACGATACGCGGCAATTTCGGTAGCCGCATCGATTTCGGGCTGGATTTCCACGGCCGGGTGTCGGTGCCCATGGCGAAAGTCCTGCTGAAAGAACTGGAGCCCTTTCACCCCCTGTTTGTAGAAGAACCTGTGCTGGCGGAGCAGGCAGAGCAATACCCCGTGCTGTGCCAGAAAACCAGTATTGTACTGGCGGCGGGGGAACGCATGTATAGCCGCTTTGATTTCAAGCGCGTGTTCGAGACCGGCGGTATCGGCATCGTGCAGCCCGACCTGTCACACGCCGGTGGCATTACCGAGTGCGTGAAAATTGCCTCCATGGCCGAGGCCTACGACATCGGATTGGCACCCCACTGCCCGCTGGGCCCAATTGCACTGGCCTCCTGTCTGGCCGTGGACTTCGTGTCCTACAACGCCATCATCCAGGAGCAGTCTATGGGCATCCACTACAACAAGGGGGCCGAGCTGCTCGACTACGTGGTGAACAAAGATGACTTCGCAATTACTGACGGCTACATCAAACCGCTGCCCGGGCCGGGACTGGGTGTGGTGGTGGATGAAGAGGCGGTGATCGAAGCCTCAAAGCAGGACCATGACTGGAAAAACCCGGTCTGGCGCCACGAGGACAACTCAATCGCCGAGTGGTGACAGCCGTCAGGATTCGCTGGCCAGCGCCTCATTGATCAACTTCAGCGCCCCGCCCACCAGTTTCTCTGACGCCTTTTGCGCACGCTCAGGCTTACCCGCTGCAATCGCATCATAGATAGGTTTGTGCTCGCTGAACGGTGCGGCCTGTACACCGGAAAGCATATTCGTATAGCGGATACTGACCCGCAACGTGGTATCAATGATCCGACCCAGCTGAATAAAGAATCGGTTTTCGCTCGCGTTGAGGATGCTCAGGTGAAAGGCAATGTCCGCTTCCAGGGGATCGTCCAGGCCACGCTCTGCTTCCTTCATACGCTCCAGCGCCGCGAGAATCGTTGCATTATGTTCCGGATTTTGTCGGTGGGCGGCCAGCCATGCCGCCTCCGGTTCGACCGCGATACGCAGTTCAGAAAATTCTCGAAGCAGTTCCAGGGATGGATTGGAGTCCCGAATCCAGCTCAGTATGTCGGCGTCAAACAAGTTCCACTGGGTTTCCGGCAGCACGCGAATGCCCTGTCGAGCCCGCGACGAAAGAAGTCCCTTTGCTGCGAGGGATTTAACCGCTTCGCGCGCCGCGCTGCGGCTCACTTGTAACTGCTCACACAGCACTGCTTCACTGGGCACCGGGTTGTGATCCCCGTACTCACCACTAATTATGGCTTTCCCCAGGTGATGGGCAATTTGCTGCGTGAGATTCAATCCTTTTTCCGGCGTGAGCATGGCCGTCTATCCCCCTGCTTATCGGCACCCGGGGCGCCGATGCATAACCCCACAGATTGCGTGGTCACTCTGATTCTGATGGTATAAATACTATAAAACAAACAATTAAACAAACCATCCTGCCGGATTTTTGCATGTTATGACCTAAACGGGGCTGGCCGGCCCAGAATCATGGGCCGTAGCTATCTGTTTTTATTGGATTATTTAATTTACGTTTACGTTAACGTAAACTTTGTGTCATACTCTCCTCCCGCCCGGCACTAACGTCGGTCGGCTACCGAGCATAAAGATGGGCGAAGCACGCTATACAATTTCTGAACTGGCCAGGGAATTTGGCGTCACCACGCGCACGATCCGTTTTTACGAGGAGAAGGGATTGATTCATCCGCTGCGCCAGGGACAGAACCGCATCTATACCAGTGCCGACCGGGTGCGGATCAAACTCATCCTGCGTGGCAAACGCATAGGTATGAGTTTGCAGGAATGCGCGGACGTCATCGATATGTATGACCCCGATCACAATAACGCCGAGCAATTGCACTCTCTGTTGGGCACCATTGAGGAGAAGCGCAAAGCCTTGCTGCAGCAAAAGCAGGATATTGACGACATGCTCGCTGGACTGGATGAAGTGCAATCGCTGTGCCTCGATGCACTTGCCCGCGAACAAGAACCCACTAGCTGAGACATTAAACCGAGGACTCGAATCAATGAATGCCGCCTACCCCACCCTCAACTTTGGACTCGGTGAAGACATCGATATGCTCCGGGATGCCGTGTACCAGATGTGCCAGAAAGAAATCGCACCCCGGGCTGCCGACATCGACCGCAATAACGAATTCCCCCAGGACCTGTGGCGCAAGTTCGGCGACATGGGTTTGCTGGGGATAACGGTAGAGGAAGCCTACGGCGGCAGCGGCATGGGATATCTTGCCCACGCCGTGGTCATGGAGGAAATCAGTCGCGCCTCGGCATCCGTCGGCCTTTCCTATGGCGCCATGTCCAACCTGTGCCTCAACCAGATTCGCAAAAATGGCAGTG
Source organism: Halieaceae bacterium (assembly GCA_963669435.1). Taxonomy (GTDB): domain Bacteria; phylum Pseudomonadota; class Gammaproteobacteria; order Pseudomonadales; family Halieaceae; genus CALJFL01. The sequence goes on along the minus strand of OY770025.1, from coordinate 3,771,276 downwards.
AAGCGCAGAAGCAGAAATACCTGCCAAAACTCTGCTCCGGGGAACACGTGGGCGCCCTGGCCATGTCTGAACCCAACGCCGGATCAGATGTGGTCAGTATGAAATTGCAAGCGCGACGCGAGGGCGACAAATACATTCTTAATGGCACCAAGATGTGGATCACCAATGGACCAGACGCCGATGTCTACGTGATCTACGCAAAGACCGACCCCAATGGCGGCTCCAGGGGCATTACCGCATTCCTGGTGGAGCGCAGTTTTGCCGGTTTTTCCCAGTCGCCCAAACTGGACAAACTCGGTATGCGTGGCTCCAACACCTGCGAACTTGTTTTCGAAGATTGCGAGGTCCCTGCTGAAAACGTGATGCGTGAGGAAGGCGACGGGGCGAAGATCCTTATGTCCGGCCTGGACTATGAGCGTACAGTGCTCTCTGGCGGTCCCGTGGGACTGATGCAGGCCTGTGTCGACGAGGTGATCCCCTATCTGCACGACCGCAAACAGTTTGGCAAAAGTATTGGCGAGTTTCAGTTAATGCAGGGCAAGCTCGCAGACATGTATACCAGCCTCAACGCGTCGCGCGCCTACCTGTACGCCGTCGCAGCCGCCTGTGATCGCGGCGAAGAAACGCGGCAGGATTGTGCCGCAGTAATTCTATACACCGCAGAACAGGCCACGCAGATGGCACTGCAGGCAATCCAGGCGCTCGGTGGCTTCGGCTATACCAATGAAGCAAATGCCGGACGCCTGCTACGCGACGCCAAACTCTACGAGATTGGCGCGGGCACCTCGGAGGTCAGGCGCATGCTTATTGGCCGCGAATTGTTTAACGCGACAGCCTAGCCACATTCAGGAGTAATCGTATGTCCGTGTTGCACTCCAAGCTCAACACCCGAGACGCATCCTTCGCCAACAACCGTGAGAAGATGCTGGAACAGGTCGACGACCTGCGCGCGGTAGTTGCCAACATTCACCAGGGCGGCGGTGAAAAGGCGCGCACCCGGCACACAGCGCGTGGCAAGCTGCTGCCCAGAGAGCGACTCAATGCCTTACTCGATCCGGGCTCACCCTTCCTGGAACTGTCACAACTGGCGGCCTATAAAGTCTACGACGACGATGTACCCGGAGCAGGTATCATCACCGGCATCGGCCGCGTGGCGGGCCAGGAGTGCATGATCTTTGTTAACGATGCCACGGTCAAAGGGGGCACCTACTACCCGTTGACGGTAAAAAAACAGGGGCGCGCCCAAACCATCGCCGCGGAGAACAATCTACCCTGTCTCTACCTGGTGGACTCCGGCGGCGCATTTCTGCCCTTGCAGGATGAAGTCTTCCCTGATCGGGAGCACTTCGGCCACGCGTTCTACAACCAGGCGCGCATGTCGGCGCAGGGTATTCCGCAAATCGCCGCGGTGCTTGGCTCCTGCACCGCCGGCGGGGCTTACCTGCCAGCCATGGCGGACGAATCCATTATTGTTAAGAATCAGGGCACTATATTTCTGGGGGGGCCGCCACTGGTGAAGGCAGCCACCGGGGAGGTCGTCAGCGCGGAGGAGTTAGGGGGTGCTGATGTCCATTGTCGCACTTCCGGTGTGACAGACCACTATGCGAACAACGACCACCACGCCCTGGAACTCATGCGCCGCTCGGTAGCGCGTCTGAATCGCGTCAAGCCTATCGCTACAGACATCCGGGAACCCATCGATCCACTGTACGCCACCGAAGAGGTCTACGGCGTCATTCCGGCTGACAGCAAGCAACCCTATGATGTACGCGAGGTGATTACCCGCATCGTCGACGGCTCCGAATTCGACGAATTCAAGGCCCTGTTCGGAGAGACCCTGGTCTGCGGATTCGCTCGTATCCATGGGTACCCAGTGGGCATCGTGGCCAATAATGGCATTCTGTTTGCCGAGTCAGCGGTCAAGGGCGCGCATTTTGTCGAGCTCTGCGCACAACGCAAAATCCCGCTGGTATTCCTGCAGAATATCACCGGCTTTATGGTGGGCAAGCAGTATGAGGCGGGCGGCATCGCACGTCACGGCGCCAAGATGGTACACGCGGTGGCCTGCGCCAATGTTCCCAAATTCACGGTGATCATCGGGGGCTCTTTCGGTGCAGGCAACTACGCGATGTGTGGTCGCAGCTACGAGCCTCGCTTCATGTACATGTGGCCAAACGCGCGTATATCGGTCATGGGCGGCGAGCAGGCAGCGGGCGTATTGTCGACCGTCAAACAGGACCAACTGGCCCGGGACGGCGCAGCCATGAGCGCCGAGGAAGAAGCGGCTTTCAAACAACCCATCCTGGACTTGTACGAGCGCCAGGGGCACCCCTATTACGCCTCCGCAAGACTCTGGGATGATGGCGTCATCGACCCCGCGGACACACGCATGGTGCTCGGGCTGTCGATATCCGCAGCACTGAATGCACCCATTGAAGAATCACGCTTCGGCGTTTACAGGATGTAACGATGATCCTTACCGAAACAGATGACCGGGGCGTTGCCAGCGTGACCCTTAACCGGGCAGAGAAACACAACGCCTTCGACGACGAGATAATCGCGCAGTTGCGCACAGCATTTGACGCGCTCGCTGGCGACACGGGCGTACGCCTCGTGGTACTGAAATCTGCGGGCAACACCTTTTCTGCAGGCGCCGATTTGCGCTGGATGAAACGCATGGCGCAGTACGACCACGCTGACAATGTCAGGGACGCCCAGGCACTGGCTGGCATGCTGGCGGCCCTGCATGCCCTGCCCCAACCTACCATAGCCCGGGTACAGGGTGCAGCCTATGGCGGTGCAGTTGGCCTGGTGAGCTGCTGCGACATGGCTATTGCCAGCGAAGCAGCCAGCTTTTGCCTTTCCGAAGTCAAAATCGGGCTCACACCGGCAACGATAAGCCCCTATGTCATTCGGGCACTGGGTGAACGCGCCGCCAAACGTTACTTCACTACCGCCGAGCAATTCAGCGCCAACGAAGCCCATCGCCTGGGGCTGGTCAGCGAGGTGGTGACAACGGATCATCTCGATAGCACCGTCGATACCCTGGTGAACACACTACTCTCCAACGGACCGGAGGCGGTACGCGCCGCCAAAGGCCTGGTTACCGACTTTGCCGGTCGTGACATTACCCCGGAACTGGTTACGGACACCTGCGAGCGGATCGCCGGTATCCGGGTGTCCGCCGAGGGCCAGGAGGGACTGGGCGCCTTTCTAGCGCGCCGCGAACCGGCTTGGCGTACAAGCGATAAGGACTGAACATGTTTAGTAAAATCCTGATTGCCAATCGTGGCGAAATAGCCTGCCGCGTCATCAAGACGGCAAGGCGACTGGGCGTGGCTACGGTAGCGGTGTATTCCGACGCCGACCGGGACGCGCTGCACGTGCACCTGGCAGATGAGGCCATTCACATTGGCGGCCCCGCCGCGCGTGATTCCTACCTGCTGTCCGAGCGAATCCTGGCCGCAGCGAAGACAACGGGTGCCCAGGCAATTCACCCGGGCTACGGCTTTCTTTCCGAAAACGCCGGGTTCGCACAGGCGTGCGCAGACCAGGGTGTGGTTTTTATTGGCCCTCCCCCCAGTGCCATTGAGGCCATGGGTTCCAAGTCCGCCGCCAAACAGATCATGGAACAGGCTGGTGTGCCCCTGGTGCCCGGTTACCATGGTGAAGACCAGGATCCCAATTTGCTTCGAAGCGAAGCTGAGGCCATGGGGTATCCGGTGCTACTGAAAGCCACCGCGGGCGGCGGTGGCAAGGGCATGCGACAGGTGTGGTCCGGCGACGAATTTGACGAGGCACTGGAGGCAGCGAAGCGCGAATCCCTGGCCAGCTTCGGTGACGACACCATGCTGGTAGAAAAATATCTCACCAGGCCTCGGCACGTGGAAGTGCAGGTGTTTTGCGACAATGCGGGCAACGGGGTGTATCTGGCCGAGCGCGACTGTTCCGTGCAGCGCCGTCACCAGAAGGTCATTGAGGAAGCCCCGGCGCCGGGCATGACCACAACGCTGCGCCAGGAAATGGGCGAAACCGCCGTCAAGGCAGCGCTGGCGATTGCCTACTGCGGCGCCGGCACTGTTGAATTCCTGCTCGACGAAGATGGCTCATTCTATTTCATGGAAATGAATACGCGGCTGCAGGTTGAACATCCGGTAACGGAGCTGATTACCGGGCAAGACCTGGTGGAGTGGCAATTGCTGGTGGCCAGCGGCAGATCAATGCCACTGGCGCAGGACGAAATTCGCATCAACGGCCATGCCTTCGAGGCACGCGTTTATGCCGAAGACGCGGACAACGACTTTTTGCCGGCAACCGGCAACCTCGCTTTTCTGCAGGCACCGGAAGAATCGCATTATGTGCGGGTAGACACGGGCGTGCGCCAGGGTGACGACATCAGCGTGTACTACGACCCGATGATCGCCAAGCTGATTGTCTGGGATGAATCCCGCGATCGCGCCCTGCAACGCCTGGCATCGGCACTGGCCGAGTACAGGATCAGCGGCACCGTCACCAATCTTGAGTTTCTCTACAACCTGGCGACGTCCCGTCCATTTACTGAAGCAGAACTGGACACCGGGTTCATCGAGCGCCACAGTGAACTGATTTTCCACCAGCGCGAACAGGATCTAGACCGCGAGCTACCGCTGGCGGCCGTTGCCCTGTTACTGCACCGCCAGCAAGAGAATACTCCACACACCAGCGTTGACACCTGCTCACCCTGGGCGAGCAGTAATGCCTGGCGACTCAACGAACCGCACGTACACAGGGTGTCACTGCGTTGTCGGCAACAGGACTACCAGGCCAGTCTGGAGCAGTTGGACACCGGGTACCGGGTACGCATTGGCGACCGGGAAACCCTGGTTGCCGGCAAGCTGCACGGTGACACCCTGCACCTGGAGGTGGACGGCCACCGCACACGCGGCACCCTGGCCCTCACCCACGACGGCTATACGCTGTATCTCGCGGATGGCGCCTGCCATTTTCAGGAGTTGCTCGCCGATACCGGGGAAGCGGACGGCGTCGGCACTGACGGCGGACTCACTGCGCCCATGAACGGCACCATCGTCACCCTGCTGGTAGAGCCGGGCACGCCCGTTGCCGAGGGCGATTCGCTGCTGGTTATGGAGGCGATGAAAATGGAGCATACCATTCGCGCCCCCGCGGCCGGACAGGTCGAGGCTTTCTATTACCAGGTGGGTGATCTGGTGGACGGCGGCGCCGAACTGCTTAAATTCGAATCCGCAGAACAGTAGTCTATACTGCTAACGGGCGAGACGATTTTTAGACGTCCCGGCTGACGTTGTTAGTGAGCTTTGTTAATGGGCCTTGTTAATGAGCCTTGTTATTGAGCGCAGTTAGCTAACACTGCCAGCCAGCCCATCGGTATGGCCGAGACAGAAAGGCGGGAGCCGATCTGAACCAGGCTGTTCTGGCCGATCCAGAGCGGCTCACACCCTGCCCCGACCTCCGTCAGTCTGTAGACACGTGGTCTTTACCACGGGGAGGAACCGCATGAGTAGTGCCACTCACACCCTGGATAACGTTCCCGTTCGCCGAGTTCCGATCAGTCGACCATTCGTCTGGTTAAGCGAGGGCTGGGACGATCTTCTCCATCACCGTATGGCCAGTTTGGCCTACGGTTTCCTGGTCGCCCTGCTGGGCACCCTGATCATCGCCTATGAGCGACACCCGTTTTTCCTGGCTGCAGTGACATCCGGCTTTCTGCTGGTAGGGCCAATCATGACAGCCGGGCTCTGTGAGCTATCCCGCTGCCAGGATCACGGCGAAGAAACCGACTTCCAAAGCTCTCTACAGGCGATCAGTCGCAACAGGAGCAACCTGGCCGGCTTCGCCATCCTGTTGTTGGCGCTGGCGCTACTCTGGTTCGTGGTGTCTGGAACGCTGTTGTACCTGATGCTGGGCAGTGACATCGCGCCGAGCGTAGCCAGCACTGTATGGGGCGACGTACTCACCCAACTCAACCAGACTCAACTGCTGGCTTACCTGGCCGTGGGGGGCAGCCTGTCGGCGGTGGTGTTCGCAATCTCGGCAGTGACTGTACCGGTCATCATAGAGCGACACGTCGACGCCAGGACAGCAATTCGCATGAGCCTGCGGGTTACCCTGCGCGACTGGCCGGCCATGTTAGTGTGGGCCACCTTGATTGTCCTGTTGGTGCTGGTGGGCTTTGCAACCAAAATGCTGGGGCTGGTATTCATTTTCCCCTTGCTCGGTCACGCCACCTGGTACGCCTATCGGGAAACCGTTACCGAGTAATCCGTTACCAGGGATGCGCGGGCAATCCGCACGCGGCCCGGCGCATCCCCGTGCCAGCCGCGTTTGTGTGGCGTGGAGGTTGCCGTTATCCGGAGGCATAACATACACTGCCTGCATCAGTGGATAACAACAAGGTAACCAGCATGACTGAGTTCGTATCCGGGCACGACCCGGCTTTGATTGACACTGACCCCAACAAGCTGGCAATCGATGACATAGACGTCGCCAACCCATTTCTGTTCCAGGCCGATGTCCAGGATAGCTGGTTCAAGCGGCTGCGCGACGATGACCCGGTACACTTTTGCACAGAATCCATCTTCGGCCCCTACTGGTCGGTTACGCGCTACGAAGACATCATGGCAGTGGATACCAATCACGAGGTATTTTCTTCCGAACCTGCGATCACCATTCGCGATCAGGACGCGGACTTCAAGCTGCCCATGTTTATCGCCATGGATCGCCCCAAACACGACCATCAGCGCGCCGTGGTTAATCCTGCGGTAGGGGCGGAAAAAATCCGTTACTTCGAACCGATTATTCGTGAACGCACCGTAGAGGTATTGGATCACCTGCCCGTCGGTGAGAGCTTTGACTGGGTCGACCGGGTGGCCATCGAATTGACCACGCGTATGTTGGCCACGCTGTTCGACTTCCCCTTCGAGGAACGTCGACGCCTGACGCGGTGGTCAGATGTTGCCACTGCCGTGCCTGGCATGGGGGTCATTGATTCGGAGGAACATCGGCGCGAGGAATTGCTGGAATGTCTGCAGTTTTTTACCGGCTTGTGGAATGAACGGGTCAACGCCCTGCCCGCCAATGACTTTATTTCCATGCTCGCCCACGGTGATGCCACCCGGGACATGGAACCCATGGAATACCTGGGCAATCTGATTCTGCTGATCGTCGGCGGCAACGACACAACCCGCAACACCATGAGCGGCAGCGTGCTGGCATTGCATCAAAATCCGGACCAGTTCGCCAAACTGAAGGCCGAACCCGAACGTATCCCCGACATGATCTCAGAGACGATCCGTTGGCAGACCCCGCTGATGCACATGCGCCGTACCGCGAAATCCGATTATGAATTGAATGGCAAACAGATTCGCGCCGGTGACAAAGTGGTCATGTGGTACCTCTCTGGCAATCGCGATGAACGGTTTTTTGAACGCCCCGCGGATTACCTTATCGACCGCGCCGATGTGCGCAAGCACCTGTCATTCGGCTTTGGTATTCATCGCTGTATGGGGAACCGCCTGGCTGAACTGCAGCTCAGGGTACTGTGGGAAGAGATCCTGCAACGTTTTGAACGGATTGAAGTGGTCGGCGAACCGCAGCGCAACCCCTCCGTATTTGTGCGAGGTTTTACCGAGTTACCCGTGATGTTGCACCCGATCGGCGGGTGATTCGTTTGCATAGCGAAAAGGCAAACGCACGGCGTCACTACGCTCTACGTTGTACCCGTATCACGGCACTGTTGCTGACACTTGTTGTTGCGCGCAGCGCGCACGCCGAGGTGCTCGAATACAGTTTTCTCACCGCCGGCAAGCCATCGGGCAGCGAAGTCGTCGAGCGGCGAGAGAACGGAGAAACGCGGATCCTGTACTCATACAACGACAGGGGTCGCGGACCCGACACCGAGTCGATTATCACGCTTAACGCGGACGGCACCCTCAAGGCGTTCAATGCCCGGGGCAAAAACTACCGCAAGGGTGCGGTTGACGAATCTTTTGCCATTGAGGATGGCTCCTTCCGCTGGCACTCAAACAGCGAAGCAGGCAATGCGAGTACCAGGCACCCGGCTTTTTACCTGCCGCTGAATACCTCCCCGGAAATTCATGCCATGCTGGCCAGGGCGCTGTTAAAGGCCAAAGATCAGGAAATTGCCCTGCTGCCTTCAGGCAAAGCGTCAATCAGCAAGGTAGAAACGCTGGAACTACAACAGGGCGGCGAATCCCTCAGCGTCACGCTTTACAGTATCAGCGGCATCGCCACCGAGCCCCGCTACGTCTGGCTGGATCAGCACGGCAACAACTTTGGCGTCGACTACGGCTGGTTCGCAGTGACACGCAAAGGCTGGGAACAACACGCAGACACGCTAAAGCAGCACCAGGCGCAGGCCACCGACGCCTATTACGGCGCGTTTGCGAAGCAGCATACACAGCTGCTGGACGGGCGGCTGGCAATCAGGGGAGCGCGAATCTTCGATAGTCATACCGGCCAACTCACCGCGCCTGCAACCGTGTTTATCTGGGAGGGCAAAATCTCGGCCATCTACTTCAGCGAGGTAGAGATTCCAGCCGGCACAGAGCTGATCGAGGCCACCGGTAAAACCCTGATGCCAGCGCTGTGGGATATGCATGCCCATGTGAGCGTCGAGAGCTTTCCCAACTACCTCGCGTCCGGGGTGACCGCAGTGCGGGACATGGCGAACGACGCGCTACGCATCGAGAAGCTCGCCCGCGACACACATGATCATCGCGTTATCGGGCCCGAGGTATTTCCGCTGGGTTTTATAGACAAGCAGGGAGAGTTCGCCGCGCCTACCGGCACCCTTGCCGCGAGACTGGAAGACGCGCTGGGCTTTGTCGACTACTACGCCCAGCGCGGGCATGTGGGGATAAAACTGTACAGCTCGATAGAGCCCGAGTGGGTGGAACCTATCGCCAGCTACGCCCACGAACGTGGCCTGGTGGTCATGGGACATGTGCCCGCCTACATGAACGCCCAGCAGGCTATCGAGGCTGGCTACGACGAAATCACCCACATCAACATGGTGTTGCTGAATTTCCTCGGCGCTGAGGACCTGGACACGCGCACACCGGTTCGCTTCATCGTGCCAGGGGAACACGCGGGGCAGATCGACCTGGATTCAGGCGCCGTGCAAGAGTTCATCGCACTCATGCGGGAGCAGAACATCGCCGTGGATCCTACCCTGTCAATCTTTATCAATATGTTCCGAAATACCCCCGGTGAAGTATTGCCCAGTTACCAGTTGATCGCAGATACGCTACCTGCGAGTAAGCGCCGCGAACTGATCGCCTCGCCGGGTTTCAACCAGGGCAAGGAGGCAGAGTTCGCCGCCGCCGCAAATCGCACCATGGAACTGGTTCGCAGGCTGCACGAGGCGGGCATCAGATTGCTGCCAGGTACAGACGCCGACTTGCCGGGATTCACACTGATTCAAGAACTGATCTATTACGCTGAGGCCGGCATCCCCGCCAATGAAGTCCTGCAACTGGCAACCATCGTGCCCGCACGCCACCTCGGTGTTGAACAGCGCTTAGGGTCGATAAGCGTTGGCAAAGATGCCTACCTGCACATCGTTGACGGCAATCCACTGGAAGACCTGACCGACCTGTTCAAGGTTGAACAGGTGATCAAGGGCAGGCAACTGTATTACGCGCCGGACTTGCTGCAATCACAGGGCTTTTCAGGCTTCGTCGACTCACCCTAGCATGTCAGTTTTCACTCATCACCGGAGGCCAGTGTATAGCCGCGCTGTTGCCACTGCTCGACCCCGCCATCAAGCGCTACCGCGCGATTAAAGCCCATCTCACGCAAAGTTGCGGTGGCGAGGGTAGAGATTTTTCCGTACTGGCAGTAAACGACAATGCGCTGTGTAGGGTCTGGCAGGGCTTCGTTAACACTCAATTCCAATTGCCCGCGTGGAATCACTTTCGCACCCGGAATATGTCCAGCCCTGAAAGCCTCTCGTTCCCGAACATCGAGGATGGTGATGCCAGGGTCCGGTAACTGGCTCCGGCGATTGACTTCTTCCAGCGACATAAAGGGCACACTCTGGGCCGCACTTGCAATCATCTGCTCCACCGTCTTACCGCCACTGAGGTTGGTGCGCAGGGCCTCCGACAAGTGGTCCGGATCACGCAAGGTCAGCGTCTGCATTTTTTCGACGAATTCGGCCCGCTCTGTTAATTGCAGACGCGGATTATTCGTCGTCTCCTCCGCAATAGTTGTGTGTTTGCGATCTATGTAGATGTGCGCAGGATAAACCAGGGTCTCCGGTGGTAACTTTAGTAATTTGTTGAACAAGCTGTCGTATTGCTGCTCCGCATTACCCGTTGGCAGATCGGTGCGGCCACAGCCATTGATCAACAAGGTGTCACCCGTAAACACACGATCATTGACGTAAACACACATGGAATCGGCGGTATGCCCCGGCGTGTGCATTATGTGCAACGACAATTCTCCCAGGTTGATCATCTCGCCATCGTCCACGCGTAGGCCGACAAACGGTGCCTGGCTGTCCCGATGCATGATGACTGGAATGTTCAGCGCACTGGCCATTTCCGCGGTGGCAGAAAAATGATCGGCGTGGGTGTGCGTATCCAGAACGTAATGAATTCTCACTCCTTCCTGCGCGGCCAGGCCCTGATAACGCTCAATCTGGCTATCCTCAGGGTCAATAACTACAGCTATGCAACTTTTTTCACAAGCGAGAAAATAGGACTGGCATCCCCGCTCTGTGGCAATCTGGTGGAAAATCATGGCGCACTCGAATCGATGTATACAATAAAGTCTAGCCCGTCTTGCATTACATGTCGCAAAGGTGCCCTGGAATTTTATCCAACAATTACGCTGCGATGGATGTACAAAAGTCTGGGCTCATTTATCATCGCGTTGAGCGCCTGCGGGGCGAGTCACGCGGAGCGAGTCACGCCGACCACAGCTACTGGCAAAAGTCATCGCTAACCAGGACGGGACGCATAACATTATGACACCAATAAAGAGACTAATATTCTGTGCGCTACTGCTGCTCAGTAGCGCCGCGAGGACTGACGACATGCCGAGCATTGTTATTCTGGCTACCGGCGGCACTATCGCCGGTCAGGCCGCCACACAAACCCAGGCGGGCTATACCTCCGGACAAGTGGGCGTTGAAACACTGATTGCCGCGGTGCCGCAAATCAAGGAACTGGCGAACATCAGCGGCGAACAGATCGCCAATGTGGGCAGCCAGGATATGTCGGACGCCATCTGGTTAACGCTGGCGCAACGCGTCAATACATTGTTAGCCCAGGACGATGTCGATGGTGTGGTTATAACGCACGGCACCGACACTATTGAAGAGACCGCCTACTTCCTGCAGCTCACCTTGAGCAGCAACAAGCCTGTGGTCATGACTGCAGCAATGCGGCCTGCAACCGCCCTTTCCGCTGACGGCCCACTGAATATCTTTAACGCCGTTGCAGTGGCAGCCGATCCGGAAGCCTCCGGGCGAGGCGTGATGGTGGTGGTCAACGATGATATCCACGGAGCCAGGGCAGTCACCAAAACCAGCACCACAGACGTGCAAACATTCATGTCGCCTGAAAAAGGACTGATTGGCAGAACGCTATACGGCAAGAATACTTTTTACCGCGAACCCTACACTCAGTTCGGTGCAGACAACGCATTCTCTGTCGAAAACGTTACCGCACTCCCGCGCGTCGACGTGCTATACATGCACGCAGATTTTTCCGCCGATCTCGTTGATGCCGCAGTAAAACTGGGTGCGCGGGGAATTGTCACCGCCGGTGTGGGCAACGGCAATACCACTGCCGCCACCCTGGCGGCACTGGGCCGGGCTGCAGACCAGGGTGTGGTCGTGGTGAGGTCAACCCGTGTGCCCTTCGGCTCAGTCGGCAGAAATGTCGAGGTGGACGATGATGAGCTGGGCACCATTGCTTCCGGGGAGTTGAACCCGGCAAAGGCGCGGGTTTTGCTGAAGCTGGCGCTATTGAACTCGAAGGATGCCAGTGTAATACAGGGGATGTTCGAGCGCTTTTAAATGCTGGCGACGCCCTGGAGCATCGAGCCTATTTCCGCAGAATGAATTAGCGCAACTCAATCGTGAGCGCGGCAAATTCCACGTCACAACTTTGCCAGTTCACGATGATGGCTTAGGATATACTCGCCCCCGGTTAATCATCAGGAAGCCCCATCATTAACGCTACTCCCCCGTTACCAAACCGCGACGAGTTAATCGGGCAATTGCGTGCCTACTTACCCGGCGAACTGATAGTAGTTGACGCTGAATCCCAGCGACCTTTCGAGTGTGACGGATTGATGCTGTATCGGGATCTACCCTGGCTGGTAGTACTGCCAGAGAATATGCAGCAGGTGCAGGATGTTACGCGCGTGTGCCATGCTGCCCGGGTACCGGTGGTGGCCAGAGGTGCGGGAACCGGTGTCGCCGCAGGGGCAATGCCCCATCCACATGGCGTACTGCTGGTACTGAGCAAACTGGACACGATACTGGATATCGATCCCTTGGCTCGCACCGCCAGGGTACAGCCCGGGGTCACCAACCTGCGTATTTCCGAAGCTGCGGCGCCCTACGATCTGTATTACGCGCCGGACCCCTCTTCCCAGATTGCCTGCAGTATCGGCGGCAACGTGGCCGAGAATTCCGGCGGTGTGCATTGCCTCAAATACGGACTGACAACACATAACCTGGTGTCGTTGTTGATGGTTACCGACCGGGGGGAACTGGTACGCATCGGCAACGATAGCCTGGACAGTCCCGGCTTCGATTTATTAGCACTGGTAACAGGCTCGGAAGGACTCCTGGGTGTGGTGGTTGAGATCACCGTTAAACTGCTGCCCAGTCCCGAAATTGCTCAGGTGGTGATGGCGGGCTTCGATTCCGTGCGGGCGGCGGGTGACGCGGTGGCCACGGTTATCGGTGAGGGAATTGTGCCCGCGGGCCTGGAAATGATGGATCGCTTGGCGATTGAGGCCTGTGAGGACTTCGCCCAGGCCGGCTACCCACGCGATGCGGAGGCAATGCTGCTGTGCGAGGTCGACGGCACCCGACAGGAGGTCGCAGCCCACACGGCGAGGATTGAGACGCTGTTTCGCAACTGCGGCGCCTCGTCAACGCGCGTGTCCAGTGACGAGGCTGATCGTGCGTTGTTGTGGAAGGGCCGAAAATCGGCGTTTCCCGCGGTGGGGCGGCTGTCCCCGGATTACTATTGTATGGATGGCACTATTCCCCGCGGCAAGGTCAGCTACGTACTGGAGGAAATCTCACGCTTATCAGCCCAGTACGGGCTGCGCGTAGCCAACGTCTTTCACGCGGGTGACGGTAACCTGCACCCGCTGATTCTTTTCGATGGGGGCGACCCGGAGTCCATTCGCAAGGCTGAAGAGTTTGGTGCCAAAATTCTGGAAATGAGCGTTGAGGTCGGCGGCAGCATCACCGGGGAACACGGCGTGGGGCTGGAGAAAATTCGCCAGATGCCCTGCCAGTTTGGCGACGAAGAACTGCACCAGTTTGAAGAAATAAAGGTGGCTTTTGATCCCCACCTCAACCTTAACCCGGGCAAGGGCGTTCCCATCCTGAAGCGTTGCCAGGAATATCGGGCACTCCCGGCCAGGCATAACCATGACTGACCTCAGCGATGAGTTCAGGGCAGCCGTTGAAACTGCCGGACGCGCGGGCAACACCCTGTACCTGCAGGGCGGCGACAGCAAACGCCATCTGCTGGGCAGGCAGTGCGAGGCTGAGCCACTTGCACTCCTTGGCCACCAGGGCATCGTCGATTACCAACCCGAGGAGCTGTTTATCACCGCGCGCTGTGGGACCAGGCTGACAGATCTCGCACAAACGCTGGCCGAGCATGAGCAGCTGTTGGCCTGTGAATCGCCCGATTTTTCCGGCGCGGCGACGGTGGGTGGTACCGTAGCCAGCAACCTGTCCGGACCCGGGCGCCCCTGGAGCGGCGCAATTCGTGACCTGGTGCTGGGCCTCAAACTGATTAACGGCAAGGCTGAGCTTCTGCAGTTTGGCGGGACGGTCATGAAAAATGTCGCCGGCTATGACGTTTCCAGATTACAGGCCGGCGCCCTGGGCGCCCTGGGTCTACTGACCGAGATTACCTTGAAAGTAAGCCCGGCTCCCGAGGCTGAAACCACGCTGAGCTACGAGATGCCGGCCGCAGCAGCGATTACGTTTATGAACCAGCGGGCCGGAACCCCCAAACCCCTGACCGCGGCGGCCTGGTACCAGGGGCGGGTATACCTGCGGCTGTCAGGCGCAGAGGCTGCCGTACGCCATACCGCCCAACTCTGGGGCGGCGAGGAAGAGACACAGACAGAGGTGTGGACGCAGATCAGAGAACTGACCCTTCCCGACCTCACCCGGGCAAGTGGCCTGTGGCGCCAGTCCTGTGCTGCCACCACGGCGCTGACCCACCCTTCACCCCTGCTCCTCAACTGGTGCGGCGCACAGCGCTGGTACAGTCATGAAACCCTGGCGGGGAACCTGCCAGTCACCGACAGCGGCAGCGGACACTGGACAAATTTCAGCGGGGGAGATCGGTTGGCAGATACCGGACCTCAGCTCGACCCGGTGCAGATCAGGTTGCACCGAAACCTGAAGCAAGCCATGGACCCCCTGGGCGTCTTTAACCCCGGGCGACTGTACAGTTGGATGTAGGATCACAGCATGTACGTTGATTTACATACACGTTACCAGGATGACGCGCAGGCAAAGGAAGCCGCCGAGCTGATCAGTGCCTGCGTTCACTGCGGCTTCTGCCTCGCCACCTGCCCCACCTACCTGGACAGCCGCGACGAACGGGACAGTCCCCGTGGGCGCATCTACCTAGTCAAACAACTACTGGAAACCGGCGAGGCGAGCAAGCAAACGCACACCCACCTGGACCGCTGCCTCACCTGTCGCAGCTGTGAAACGACCTGCCCCTCCGGCATGCAGTATGGTGCCATGGCAGGACTGGGCAGGGAACTGATGGAAACCGCCGCGCCGCGCGCTCCTTTCAGTCGCTGGCTGCGCCGGCTATTGCGGGAATTCCTGACCCGGCCGGAAGTTTTCAGCCGCCTGTTGGGTATCGGACAGTGGTTCCGTCCCTATCTACCCGCAGCGCTGCGCAACAGCATTCCGGCAGCGACGGTCCGCCGCCCGCTCCCGCTGCCCGCACACCAACGCAAAATGATAGTCCTCGAGGGCTGCGTGCAAAGTGCAGCCACACCCGCCACCAACGATGCCGCTCGGCGGGTATTGTCGGCCCTGGGCATTGACCTGGTCAGCGCCCCGAATGCGGGTTGTTGTGGTGCCGTAAACCACCACCTCGCCGCCGGAGAGGCCGCGCTGGACAATATGCGGGCCAATATCGATGCATGGTGGCCCCTGCTGGAGTCTGGTGCAGAAGCCATCATCGCCTCTGCCTCGGGTTGTGGCAGCATGATCGCCGAATATCGAGAGTTGCTGGTCAACGATCCTGCGTATGCAGACAAGGCGCGTGTGATCAGCGAGCGCTTTCGCGATCTCGGACAGGTGCTGGCCGAACAAGATCTCGGTGGACTGGCGGCGGTGCCAGGTCCGCAACGCATCGCCGTACACAGCCCCTGCACTCTGTCCCATGGCCTCGGTGAACCCGAACTGGTCGAAAGCTTACTGAAGGAACTGGGTTTCGAAACCGTCAGCACCCAGGATAATCACCTGTGCTGCGGATCCGCGGGCACCTATTCGCTGTTGCAGCCGGCCAGGAGTAAACGCCTGCGGCAACGGAAACTGGCAGCTCTTACCATCGAACAGCCCGACGTCATCGTAACCGCCAATATTGGCTGCCAGCTACAACTCGGCGCCAAGGCGGCCGTGCCAGTGCGACACTGGATCGAGTTAGTCGATGACGCCCTGGTGGCGGTCGAATGACGAACCCTGGGACGACATAAAGACACACCGGGGATTGACCCCGTAAACAGGCTGACCAATGGCGGGGAATCTCGACACAATCCAACGAACCACGGCCAATTGGCTGGAGCGCGTTGTCATTGGACTGAACCTGTGTCCCTTTGCGGGCCGGGAATGGCAGGCCGGACGGGTCCGCACTGTTGTTTCCACAGCCGCGCAGGTAGATGTTCTGCTCGATCAGCTCGAGCATGAACTCAGCCTGCTCCAGGACAATGCGGACATTGAAACCACCTTGCTGGTTCACCCCTGGGTACTGCAGGATTTTGGCGACTACAACAACTTCCTGGACACCGCTGAAGCCCTACTCACCAACCTCGGTCTCGACGGCGAGATCCAACTGGCCAGTTTTCACCCCGATTATCGTTTCGCCGAAACAGCGCCCGCCGACGCGGAGAACTACACCAACCGGGCGCCCTACCCCATGCTCCACCTGCTGCGGGAGGCGAGCGTGGCCCGGGCGGTGGCGTCCCACCCCGACGCGGCGGGTATTCCAGAGCACAATATTCAGGTCATGCGAAAGCTCGGCGCTGCAGCCATGCAGGCATTACTGACGGATCTTCAGCGCAACGACCCCTGAATCCGGTCTTTGAAGCGTTTCGTTATATTAGCTCGCTTCTTCAGAACAAAATGTTAGTCGACTTGCACCACAGGCTTTGGTTTCATGGGGCTGTGCCTGCGGGCACCCTTCGCTGTATTGCTGCGCGAGTTTTCAAGCAAAATACATGCACACAACAACTTCGGACCCACACTTTCGCAGGTGTGCGAGCCTCCTGCGGGGCTTCCATGGGTCCAGACCGAGGCACTCATTTATGAGAAGACAGAAGCGTGATATGAATGACCGAGCATTTGATCGTGGCTACAACGTAGGCATTTCAGGCCGCAGTAGCGACTATTGCCCCCACGAAAATGACGAGCACCGGGTAAGCTGGATGTCAGGGTGGCGACAGGGACGCAGCGATCAATGGGACGGCCTGACCGGCGTCTCCGGCGTTCATAAAATTCGCACGCCCTGATCTTCTTACTACAATTCGGGTAACTACTCGCCCGTTCGACGCTAATCCCTGACGCTGCTCTGCGCCAGGTCAAGGAGTTCCCGGTTCGCCACCGCGTACATGGCGAAATCGGGGACATCCGTGGAATGCAGTTCCGCCAACATCTCGTGCCAGCGATTGAGCAAGGGTGCCTCTTGGCGTTCCCACTCCTGCAGGCATTTCACCAGATCGCGGTCTTCACACATGTGCCTTAATACACCGACGGCGAGCGTGCGCTGCTGCCACTCCAGGTCCTCCAGGTAAGTATCCCGGGCCATCGCCTGCCATTCGTTCTCGACTTTGCTACTCACAATCTGCCCACTGAACCAGTCGAGCTCCAGGCGTTCGCCCATCACATAGTAGAGCTCTGCGACCTCCAGTAACGGCGATTCGGTTTCCGCTGCTGCCTGGATAACACCCAGCACGGTATAGCTATGCAATGAACCGGCCACCGCGGCTGCCAGTTCCCGACTCACGCCCTCGTCCACATAGTGCTGGACCAGCGCCGCATACTGTTCGCAGGCATTGCCGCGCAGCATATTGGGCAGGGCCTCGCGCAACTGTTCTACACCCTCGGCAAATTCCGCAATCGCGCCTGTGGGAGCCATCTGGTGGCGGCGATTGCGCAGCAACCAGCGCACCGCACGTTTGATCAGCCGGATCAGGTTCAGCATCATCTCCATCTGGATACGGGAGTCCACCTGGTGATCGAGGGCTTCAATCTTCGACCAGGTATCGTTGATACCGAACACCTCCACCACCGTGGTGTAGGCGCGAGCCACATCGGCAATGGGCGCCCCGGTCGCCTTGGTCTGGCGGGAAATGAAATTCAGGCCCATGCGATTGACAATGTCGTTGGCAATCTGGGTACACATGATTTCCCGGTTCAGGCGGTGATTGCGAATCTCGGTTTCGTATTGATCAACCAGACGCTGTGGAAAGGCGGTAAGCACCGCGGTGGCCAGGAAAAAGTCCTTACCCAGGTCAGAGGCTATCAGCTCTTCCTTGAGGATGGCCTTGCTGTAGGAAACCAGCACCGATAACTCCGGTCGCGACAGGCCCTGGCCATGAGCGCGACGGTCCACCAGCTCCTCGTCTGTGGGCAGGAACTCCAGCGCGCGGTCAAGCCGGCCAGCCGCCTCCAGGTTGGAGATAAACCGTCGGTACTCCCCACTTCGATCGAGCGCCTGGAATTCCACCAGGCTGATCGCCTGCACCTGCCGGTAGTTGTTCTTCAACACCAGGTCGGCGACGCTGTCGGTCATTTCCTCGAGCAGGGTATTGCGCTGTTTCTCGGTGAGATCGCCCCGGGTGACAACGGCGTTCAGCAGGATCTTGATATTGACCTCGTGGTCAGAGCAGTCGACCCCCGCCGCATTGTCGATGAAGTCGGTGTTGGAGCGCCCACCGTGTGAGCCATATTCCATGCGCGCGAGCTGGGTAATACCCAGGTTGCCGCCCTCACCTATCACCTTGCAACGCAATTCATTCGCATTTACCCGCAGGCTGTCATTGGCCTTGTCACCCACGTCGGTATGGGACTCCAAGCTCGACTTTGCATACGTCCCGATACCACCATTCCACAGCAGGTCGACCTCTGCCTTCAGCAAATGGGAAATCAGTTCGGTGGGTGTCAAACGGTCGACGTCGATACCGAAACGCGCCTTCATTTCCTCGGACACTGTGATTGATTTCGCGGCACGGTTGAACACGCCACCGCCAGCGGAGATCAGCTCCTTGTCAAAATCATCCCAACTGGAGCGCGGCAGTTCAAACAGCCGTTTGCGCTCGACAAACGTGGCAGCCGCATCCGGGTTGGGGTCGACGAATATGTGCAGATGGTTGAAAGCCGCTACCAATTGAATGTGCTCGGACAGCAACATACCGTTGCCAAACACGTCTCCACCCATATCACCGACGCCGACAACAGTGAAGTCGGTAGTCTGCACGTCGATGTTCATCTCCCGGAAATGACGCTGGACAGACACCCAGGCACCACGCGCGGTGATGCCCATTTTCTTGTGGTCATAGCCCTCGCTGCCGCCGGACGCAAATGCGTCGCCCAACCAGAAGTCGTACTCGACAGAAATCGCGTTGGCAATGTCCGAGAAAGTTGCCGTGCCCTTGTCCGCTGCCACTACGAGGTAGGGGTCTTCCTCATCCTTGGCCACCACGAAGTCGGGGCAGACCACCCCGTCATCGGTGCGATTATCTGTCACATCGAGCAAACCACGGATAAAACTCTGGTAACAGGCGATACCCTCGGCCTGTATTTCGTCGCGGGTCATTTCCGGCGTCAGTTGCTTGGCAACAAAGCCGCCCTTGGCGCCCACCGGCACAATCACAGCATTTTTGACCTGCTGGGCTTTCACCAGGCCCAGGACCTCGGTGCGAAAATCCTCGAGCCGGTCAGACCAGCGCAGACCACCACGGGCAACTTTACCGCCACGCAGATGTACGCCTTCGACGCGCGGTGAGTACACGAAGATCTCGAACATCGGCACCGGCCGGGGAATATCGGGAATCGCGGAGGGATTAAGCTTGAATGAAAAATAGGGTTTGAGCTTGCCCTGGGTGTCCTGTTGGAAAAAATTGGTCCGCAAGGTGGCTTTAATGAGTGTGACATACTGGCGAACAATGCGGTCCTCACCCAGGTTCTCGACACTTTCCAGGGCGTCGAGAATACGTTCTTCTACGGTTAACTCACGCTGTGCGCGCCAGTCCTCGTCACCATCGAACACCGGGGAAAAACGCGTGAGAAACAACTCAACAATACCTGCGGTCACATGCAGATGGTTAGCCATGGTCTCGGCGATGTACTCGACACTGTAGGGAAACTGTACCTGGCGAAGGTAGCGTGAATAGGCACGCAACAAGGCAATTTCTCGCCAGCTCAGGCGTGTACCTAATAGCAGGCGATTGAAAGAATCACTTTCCGCCTCTCCATACCAGATACGGCTGAAGGCATCTTCAAATTCTTCCTTGACCTGCTCCAGGTCAATATCCATAGACAACGAATAGATCAGGCTGAATTCCTGTACCCAGTACTTGTCGCCCGCCTGGCTGGTGACACTGTAGGGGCGCTCGGACACCACTCGCAGCCCGAGATTTTCCAGTATCGGCAAGACATCCGACAACGGCAGCGAATAATCCTTGTGGTAGAGGCGCAGGCGCAGGTGATCGTCGTCTTCTTCCAATAAGCGATAGAGATTCATCCCCAGGCTTTCGCCACTCTGCAGCGAGAGAATCTGACGCAGGTCAACCACAGCCACGCGCGGATCAAAGTCGTCCCGATAGCCTGGCTGGAAGCCACCACCGAGCTCTCGCATATACTGTTCGCCCGCCTCTTCGCCGAACTCTTCGATCAGGCGCAGGCGCAATCGATCTTCCCAGGCTAACGTTGCTTGCACTATCTGCTCCTCGAGTTCGTTAACGTCGTAGCTGATTTCTACAGCGGGATCGACCCGCATCACAAAGTGCACCCTGACCAGGATAGATTCGGAAAAGTGGGTGGTAAATTCCGAGTCCTGCGCATCAAAAGCGGCACAGAGAATGGCCTGAATCTTTTCGCGCTGGGCCGTGGTGTAGCGGTCACGTGGTATATAAACAATGGTACTGACAAATTTGCCGTGCCAATCCTTGCGCACGAAGACCCTGGTCTGGCTACGCTCCTGAATCCTCGTAACCGCCAGTGCAGTGTCAAACAGTTCATTGATACTGGACTGGAACAACTCATCGCGGGGGAACATCTCAAGGATGCGACCGAGTTCGCGACCGTCGTGGTCATCGCGGGTAAAGCCGGAGCGTTCGATGACCTGCTCGACCTTACGCCTGAGGATCGGAATGCGTAGCGGATCGGTGGTATACACTTCCGACGTATACAGACCGATGAATCGATGCTGACCAAGCACCTCCCCTTCTTCGCCGAAAACCTTCACCTCGACGTAATCTGGATAGGCCAGACGATGCACCCGGGAACGGTGCCTTGATTTGGAAAAACTCAGCTGGCGACGCAGTTGCTGTTCCGGGGGCAGTATCTGCAGGTCACTGAGTAAATCCTGTGGCCCCAGCGTATCGCGATTGCGCAATAGACCCAGACTCGCCCCTGCGTCCACCTTTACATCAACTTCAGCACCCGAACGCGTTACTTCCAGGTATTCGTAGCCCAGCGCGGTGATATGGTCATTACCCATCCACTTGAGAAACTTGATCGCTTCATCCCGGTGGCCGCGCAATACGCAGTCACTGTTGCGCACTGTCTCCATGGCTTCGCGCAGTCGTTCCTGCACCTCACCAAAGTCCTCGACCACGGCGGTGACTTCCGCCAGGATATCTGTGAGTGTCAGGCGCAG
Organism: Halieaceae bacterium; assembly: GCA_963669435.1. Taxonomy (GTDB): domain Bacteria; phylum Pseudomonadota; class Gammaproteobacteria; order Pseudomonadales; family Halieaceae; genus CALJFL01. The sequence goes on along the minus strand of OY770025.1, from coordinate 3,749,899 downwards.
CTCTTCGAGATCTTCTACCTGCGAGTGACGGCCAATTTCGAAATAGATCAGGCTCTCATGAGACACCTCTTCACCGGCGTTGTCGTTACCCGCGAGAACTTGCTGTAGCTCACCACCGTCATCACGAAGTGTGTCCAGGTTACAGCTGGCAATGGAATGAACCTTGAGCCCGCGACGGTTCAATTCACCGCGCACAGAAGCCACACAAAAAGGCATATCACGGCATAGTATGGTGAGAACCGTACTGGTTGACTCCCAACCGTGTGACTGCACTTCCGGGTTGAGAATTCGCACCTTGGGCGTCTCTCTACGCCACTTGTGCATAAAGCGCAGCAGGCCGTACAGACACCCGTACAGGTTCTCCACCGAGCGACCGCGCATATCATCCGGCGGGAATCGACCGAAGAATACCGCCATCAAGTTGTGCAGGTCCTGCCGATGCTCTCCGCCACCGCGTTTGTCGATACGTTCACTGAGCTGTCTCAGTAAATCATCCCGTAGCGATTCCCAGGCCATAAGGCGCCCTAACTCTTCTTATAGTCCACCTATTCTAGACTATGATCGCCGCCACGCGGTGAACTTTTCTGGGGGGTAAAAGTCACATATCGAGTGCTTGCGGCGGCCGCCGGGATCGGCCTGCGCATGCAACCTTTACGAAGCCGGCCAGCGGGGCAGTCGGTTGGCTACTAACAGGCCATAAGATAGAATGCACGCCTCGCAAAACCCGCTGGCAGACCACAGCAGCCGCGGGCGTATACTGTCGAACATCACTAAATGGGAGCAAGCGTGGCAAGCGCAGACATTCGAGCTTTGGAAGACTGGCTGAGCCAGCAGATTATCGGTCAGAGTCACCTCGTACAACGCCTCATTATCGCGCTGTTGGCTGACGGCCACCTGCTGGTGGAGGGCGCGCCGGGGCTGGCTAAAACGCGGGCAATCAAGTCACTCGCCGACGGCCTGGAAGGCAGCTTTCACCGCATACAGTTCACCCCCGACCTGCTGCCCGGCGATGTCACCGGCACCGAAATCTATCGTCCCCAGGAAGCCAGTTTTCATTTCCAGCAGGGGCCAATATTCCACAACCTGGTACTGGCGGACGAGGTCAACCGGGCGCCGGCCAAGGTGCAGTCGGCGCTGCTGGAGGCCATGGCGGAACGACAAGTGAGTGTGGGCAGTGAAACCTATCCATTGCCGCCCCTGTTCCTGGTGATGGCAACCCAGAACCCGATCGAACAGGAGGGCACCTACCCCCTGCCCGAGGCGCAACTTGATCGCTTTTTACTCCACGTGAATGTCGATTACCCGAATGCCGAGGCAGAGGCAGAGATACTGCGTTTGACCCGCGCAGAGGCCAATAGAGAATCTGTAACACCGCAGGAGCCGCTCAGCCAGGAGACCATCTTTGCCGCCAGGCAAGAGGCGCTGTCACTGCACATGGCAGAGGCGGTAGAAAACTATATCGTACAACTGGTGATAGCCAGCCGTGAGCCGGCCCAATACTCACAGGAACTGGCCAGTTGGATCGAATTTGGTGGTAGCCCTCGCGCCACCATTGCACTGGATCGCTGCGCCCGCGCCCACGCCTGGCTGCGCGGTCAGGATTACGTCAGCCCGGACGACGTACAGGCAGTTGCTGCCGACGTACTGCGTCACCGCCTGCTGCTGAGTTTTGAGGCAGAGGCCAACGGCGTGAGCACCGACCAGGTCATCAACGAGTTGCTGCAACTGGTGCCTGTAGGCTGAGGTCACGCGCGTGCACCTTCGGGACATAACACAACCGGCAAGGGGCGCCCAGGCAGACCTGGCCGACCTCATCGCCCTGCGCTTTCCGGCCAGGCAGTTACGCATTACCCGCAAGAGCCGCGCGTTGAGCGTACTCGCCGGCCCAAACAAATCAAACTTTCGGGGTCGTGGTATCGACTTCGAGGAAGTGCGCAATTACCAGCCGGGGGACGATATACGCACCATCGACTGGCGGGTCACGGCGCGTACCGGCAACGCGCATACGAAGCTGTTCCGGGAGGAACGGGAACGTCCGGTGCTGGTGGTTCTCGACCAGCGCAATAGCATGTACTTTGGCTCCAGTCACTGTTTCAAGTCGGTTATTGGCGCACAACTCGCCAGCCTGCTGGCCTGGAGTGCACTGGACAATGGCGAGCGGGTTGGCGGCCTGGTATTCAATGATCGCGAGCATCGTGAAATACGCCCCAGGCGCAGCCGCAAGAATGTGTTGGCGCTGTTATCAACGATCGAGCAATACAACCGGCGGCTGCCAGTTGAAGCCGGCGAACACGAACAATCCTTTGCCGACATGCTGGCCAACCTGCGACGCATTGCGAGGCCCGGCAGCAGCCTGTTTCTGATCAGCGATTTCCGCGGCGCCGATGATGAGCACGCCCAGGAACACCTGTTTCAACTTGCACAGCACACAGAGATTACTGCGCTGGCCTGCAATGACCCGCTGGAAAACCAACTCCCGCGCGCCGGTCGCTACGCTGTGACCAACGGCACAGAGCGGAGTGAACTGGCGACTGTGGATCGACAGCTTCGCAATGCTTTCCTGCAAAGTGCAGCCCAGCGGGAGGAGCAGTTAAACAAGAGTTTGCAACGCCTGGGCATCCCACTGTTGCGCGCTTCCACGGATGCAGCGCCCTTTGTCCTGTTGCAAACTTACTACGGTGAAAACCGCCGATGAATCCGCAAGATCCACTGGCAGCCCTGCATCCACTGCGCGAACCGGAGTTGATAGGCTGGTGGCCGCTGGCTCCGGGCTGGTGGGTGCTTATCGCACTCTTGGCCCTGCTACTGTGTGTAGCCGCGATAGTACTCTGGCGTCGCCACCAGCAGCGAGCCTATCGTCGGCAGGCCCTTGCGCAATTGAGCACGCTCCAGGACCGTTACCGCGAGCGTCGTAATCGGGCCAGTTATCTGCAAAATCTCAATGCATTGCTGAAGGCCACGGCGCTGCGGGCTTATCCTCGCGAAGAGGTCGCCGCAATCAGTGGCGAACGGTGGTGCAACTGGCTGAACAGTACTGCTGGGAAGCGCGCAGATGCACCGCAGTTCCCCACGGCATTTGCCAGTGCCGGCTATCATCCAGACCCCGAACACATAGACACCGATGAAGTGTTCCGCTGTGCACGGTATTGGATCGAAAGTCACGAGGTCAACGCATGATCGAGTGGATGTGGCCGTGGATGTGCCTACTGCTGCCGCTGCCCTGGTTGGCCATGCGCTTACTGCCGTTCGCACGCAGCGGTGAGTCCGCACTGCGCGCGCCATTCTTCGCGGAGTGGCGACAGCTGAGCGAGGGGCAGGCCCGCGGCGCAGCCGCCGGCAAGCGCCTGCCGCTGGTCGCACTGTGCCTGTTGTGGCTCTGCCTGTTGCTCGCAGCGGCGCGCCCGGTGTGGATCGGGGAGGCCATAGAATTACCCAACAGCGGGCGCGACCTGATGCTGGCGGTCGATATCTCCGGCAGCATGCGGGTGGAAGACATGCAGTTGGGCAACGTGGTCGCGCGCCGTATCGACGCGGTAAAACAGCTCGGTGCGGAATTCATCGAGCGCCGCGCCGGAGATCGGCTGGGGCTTATTTTGTTTGGCTCCAACGCCTACGTTCAATCGCCACTGAGTTTTGATACGGCAACCGTGCAGCGGTTTTTGCTGGAATCGCAGATTGGCTTCGCGGGCCAGGAAACTGCCATTGGCGATGCGATTGGCCTGGCCGTCAAGCGATTGCGCGAAAGGCCGGCTGCCAGCCGGGTGATGATTCTCCTGACCGACGGACAGGACACCGCCAGCTCAGTTACCCCGAAGGAAGCCGCACAACTGGCCGAGAGTCTGGACATCAAGATCTACACCATTGGTATCGGGGCCGATGAAATGACCCTGCCCGGCTTGTTCGGGAGCGGCTTTGGTAGCCGCCAGATCAATCCCTCTGCGGAGCTGGACGAGGAAGGCTTAAAAGACATAGCCCGCCTCACCGGTGGGCAGTATTTTCGTGCCAGAAATCCGCAAGACCTGGCGAACATCTACGCCCTGGTCGATCAATTGGAACCGGTAGAACAGGCGAATGAGACCTATCGGCCCCGACTTGCGTTGGGCTACATCCCCTTGCTGGCAGCACTGCTTCTTAGCTTCGTGCTGGCACTGTACCACTGGCTCGCTGCTGGCGGGTTGCGGCTCGTGCGAGATTCAGGCACCCCGACCACCGGGAATGAAATAGCGTGAACGAGATCGTAGAAAACTTTCATCTCATGCGCCCGGAGTGGCTGTGGGGGCTATTGCCGGGCTTACTGCTGACGGTATTACTTTGGCAGCAACGCGGTCGCAGTGGCAGCTGGAGCAACGTAATAGCTCCGGAACTGCTGCCCTTTCTTATCGGTGAGCAACAGCAGCGACAACAGCGCAATTTTTTACCGGTCCTGCTTATCGCCTGGCTGCTCGCGTGTCTGGCGGCGGCGGGACCCAGCTGGCAGAAAATTCCGCAACCCGTTATCCAGAAGCAGGATGCGCTGGTGATGGTATTTGACCTGAGTCTGTCCATGAAAGCGGCCGACCTTGCACCCTCCCGTGTGGACCGGGCCCGGCAAAAACTGCTGGATCTGCTGGCAGAGCGCAAGGAGGGACAGACCGGCCTGATCGCTTTCGCGGGGGATTCACACATCGTGACTCCCTTGACCGATGACAACCCCACCATCGCCAACCTGCTGCCGGCACTCCACCCGGACATGATGCCGCTTGCGGGCAGTGACGCTGTCGCCGCCGTAGATCAGGCTCAAGAACTGCTGCAATCGGCAGGCGTGCGCGGTGGGCGGATATTACTGGTTACCGATGAGGTAGGGTCGGACCAGCACCAGGCGATTGCAGAGATGCTCGCAGGTTCCGGGACGGAGATATCTATTCTGGGCATAGGTACGGCCACCGGTGCGCCAATACCGCTGCCGCGTGGCGGATTTCTCAAGGACAGTGCCGGCACTATCGTTGTACCCGGCATGGACAGCGACGAATTGCGGAAGCTCGCCGCGCTGACCGGTGGACGCTATTCAGAGCTGCGCATCGATAACAGCGACCTCCGTACCCTGCTGCAAGACAAGCTGCTGGTCGACGACGAACAGACCCTGGCCCTGGACAGGACCGCAGACGCCTGGGAAGACCAGGGTCACTGGTTGATTGTGCTGCTGCTACCACTCGCCCTGTCGCTGTTTCGACGGGGCTGGCTGATTTGCTTGCTACCCCTACTTACCATTATCCAACCCCAACCCGCACAGGCCCAAACCTGGGACGCACTCTGGGCAACCGCGGACCAGCGTGCACAGCGCGCACTGCGCGAAGGGAATCACGAGGCTGCTGCCGAACTGTTCGAGAATCGCGACTGGGCCGGCACGGCGGCCTACCGTGGCCAGGATTACGCCACGGCGGTGGAGAAGTTTGATAACGATACCAGCGCAGACAGCTGGTATAACCGCGGCAATGCCCTCGCCCGCAGCCAGCAGTTTGATGAAGCGATCGCGGCCTATCGGGAATCACTGGCACTGGCTCCAGAGCGTACCGATGCGTTGGAAAACATCGCATTGCTGGAAGAACTGCAAAAACAGCAGGAGCAACAGCAGCAACAAAACCAGGACGCAGAAAACCAGGACCAGCAGAATCAACAAAACCAGCAGGATCAGGATCAACAGCAGCAGGATCAGCAAAACCAGCAAGGTGACGAACAGGACGCGTCGCAACAGGAGCGGGAACAAGATCAGCAGCAAAATCCCTCCCAGCAGGATGAACAGGAAGAGCAGGAGGCATCCGAATCCGAAGATCAAGGCGAGGAAGAGGAAAGCGAGAAGGAGAAAGGCGAGCAGGAGCAACCCAGCGAGCCTGAGCAGCCGGACCCAGAGGCCGAGCCCGAAGAACAGCAAGTGGCACAGGCGGAACCCTCGGCAGAAGACCAGGAGCGCGAGCAGGCCATGGAACAATGGTTGCGCCGGGTCCCCGACGACCCCTCTGGCCTGCTGCGGGAGAAATTCCGTTACGAGAGCAGACAACGTCAGTCACAGGAGAACCGCACTAACAATGATCGTACCTGGTAGCAGATTACTGGCTCTTTTCTCACTGCTGATGACGCTGGCAGCACCTGTCTTCGCGCAGGTAACCGCAAGCCTGGACCGTGACCAGGCAGTGATGGGCGACACCCTGCGGCTTACACTCAGCACCCGTGGCAGCGAAAACATGGACAACATCGACCTGCGCCCGCTACTCACAGACTTTGACATCCTGAGGCGCTCCACCAGCACCAACACCAGCATTGTCAATGGCGAGCGCACCACAACCCGCGACGTCATGCTGGATATCAGCCCCAAGCGCGAAGGCACGCTTAGGGTGCCGCCAATGCGCGTGGGCAATACCCAGACCAATCTGTTACTGGTTGCCGTGGGGCCGGCAGTCAGCATGAATGACAGCCAGGCACGAGTCCTGTTCGAGGCTGAAATAGACCAGTCCGAGGTGTATGTGCAGGGCCAGATTCTCCTGACGCTGAGAATCCAACAGGCCATTAACCTCGATGGCCGTAGCGTCTCCGAGGTGCAACTGGACAACGCGTTCGTGAAGGCCCTCGAGCAAAAGTCATTCCAACGCCGTATCGATGGACGCCAGTGGCTGATCAACGAGATTCGCTATGCCATCTTCCCGGAACAAAGCGGCACCCTCGAGATTCCTGCACAGGTGTTCACTGCCCGCGAGCGGGTAGCCAGGCGCAGCCTGTTTGACAACAGTGCTGGTAAGGCGCTGCGACTCACTACGGACCCCATTGTGGTTAAGGTGCTCGGCAGGCCAGACAATTATCCGGCTGGCGACTGGTTACCGGCACAGCGTGTAACGCTTGAGGAAACCTGGTCGGTGCCGCCGGAACAATTACAGGCCGGGGAATCAGCAACGCGCACAGTTCGTATAAGCGGTGAAGGCCTGCAAGGCGCTCAATTACCGCCCATTTTGTTTCCCGCTGCCGACGGCCTGAAGTACTACCCGGACCAACCCATTATCAGCGATACCGAAGTGGGGACAGGCCTGTTGGGTTCGCGACAGGACAGCGCGGCCCTGGTACCTACCCGTGCCGGTAACTGGGAAATTCCCGAAATAAGTATCCCCTGGTGGGACACCCAGGCGCAGGAACTGCGCTATGCCGTCATCCCCGCCCGGCAAATCCAGGTGACACCCGCCGCCGAGCCCGGCAGTGCGCAGGGGGATCCCGGCATCGTAAACCCGGCCCCGGTGCCCGGCACACCCACCGCGGGAACTACTGCACACGCAGGACCATGGCGAACTGTCGCGCTGGCCTGCGCACTCGGATGGGTACTCACGCTATTACTGTGGTGGTACAAGCGCGAACCGCGCAACCGCCGCAGCGCAACTCAACCGAAAGAGAATCAACAGGAAGCGACTGCCTACAAGCAGCTAATGGCGGCCTGCGCCTCCGGCCACTGCGGAGAGAGCAGAAAATGGCTGATACGTTGGGGGGCACTGAGCGCGGCGCCCGCCTCCGTGCTGACCCTCGAGGATCTTAACCGGGTATTCACCGACACGCAGCTGAGCGAAGAAACGGCGGCAATGGATGCGGCCCTATATCGCGACGCCGCAACCGGCTGGGACGGAACCCGGCTCGCCAGCATTGTGAAACGCCTGCGCAAGCAGCATGCCAAGCAATCCGCTGACACCGGGGAGCTGACACTCTACCCCGCCTAGCGTCCTGTCTGGCTGAAGCCCTGTAGTGTTCTGTCACTGCAAGGACTTGCTGACCACCTCGAAGACGTCGGGGGACAGACCCGACACATTTGACAGGCGTTCCAGTTGAGCGCGCATTAACTCCGCACGCCCCTGGTAGTTGCGCCACTTGGTCAGCGGGGTCAGCAGTCGCGATGCCAACTGCGGATTTTTTGCATCCAGCTCAGCAATGATGTCTGTGAGAAAACGATAACCCTCGCCATCGGCCCGGTGGAAATTCAGCGGGTTGTTAGTAGCGAAGTTACCGATAAGCGCACGCACCCGGTTGGGATTGCGGAGGTCAAAATCCTGATGCTGCATCAGCGACCGGACCCTGGCCAGGGCATCTATACCCGGTATACCCGACTGCACCTGCAACCACTGGTTAATCACCAGTGACTCGTGCCGCCAATCCTTATAGAACGTGGTCAGGGCAGCTTCGCGTTGCTCCTCGCTGCCGTCGGTGGCTAGTATGCGCAGGGCCGCCAGTCGGTCGGTCATGTTGGTCGCCTGGGAAAACTGCGCCTCGGCAAGTTCCAGACCCGCTGATGTTGCGACGGCCAGGTAAGCAAGGCAGGTATTGCGCAAGCTGCGGTGTGCGATCTGGGCAGCCTCGGGCTGATAGGACTCATTGGTGGCCAGTCGCTGGTAAACGTCAAGTAGCTTGTCACGCTGCGCATCCGCTATTGCTTTCTTCACGATGGCACGTGCAGCGTGAATCGTCTCAACGTTGGCGCCTGCAGCTGTACTTGCCAGTTCCGCCAGATAATTCTCACTGGGTAGCGCCAGCATCGCCGCCACCATCGCCGGATCGAGGCTGGCATCAGTCAACAGGCTTCCAGCCGCCTCGATCAACAACGCGTCCACACGATATCCCTGCTGCGCCTGCAGTGAGGACTCGACCGCCTGAATGACATGGATCGCCAGCTGCTGGGAGGCATCCCAGCGCACAAAGCCGTCATCATCACGGCTCATCAGCGCCTGTAGATCGCCGTTCGAGTAGGGGTAGTCGAGTCGCACCGGCGCGCTGAAACCGCGCATCAGCGAGGGTACCGGACGCTCCTTCACACGCTCGAAAACAAATTCTTGCCGGGGCTGATTCACCATCAGCACGCGGTGGGTATTGTCCGGGGTCTCGGTATCGTTTGGTTCGCCAGACAGGTATAGAGGCAGGTTCCCGGCGTCGCCGAGCAAACCCATGGCCAGGGGAATGACAAAGGGGGCTTTGCTCTCCTGCCCCGGGGTGGGCGGGCAGGTCTGCTCTACCTGCAAAGTGTACCGTTCGCTGTCAGCATAATAGTGGCCCCGCACGGTGAGCACGGGGGTACCGGCCTGCGAATACCAGCGCCTGAACTGCGTCAGGTCGACCCCCGACGCATCCTCCATGGCGACCACAAAGTCCTCACAGGTGACCGCCTGCCCGTCGTGGCGCTCAAAATACAGGTCGGAACCACGCCTGAAGGCCTCGGCGCCCAACAGGGTATGGATCATTCTGACCACTTCTGCCCCTTTCTCGTACACGGTTAGCGTGTAGAAGTTGGATATCTCGATGAAGGAGTCAGGACGGATGGGATGTGCCATCGGCCCGGCGTCTTCGGCAAACTGTGCAGTGCGCAGCAGGGTGGCATCTTCCACACGTTTGACCGTACGCGACCCCATGTCGGATGAAAACTCGGCGTCGCGAAACACCGTGAAACCCTCTTTCAGGCTTAACTGAAACCAATCACGGCAGGTCACCCGGTTGCCGGACCAATTGTGAAAGTATTCATGTGCAACAATGGCCTCCACCGTCTGAAAGCCAACGTCCGTTGTGGTTTCCGGACTGCACAGCACGCAGGAACTGTTGAATATATTCAGACTCTTGTTTTCCATGGCGCCCATATTGAAGTCGTCGACGGCCACAATATTGAAGATGTCCAGGTCGTACTCTCGCCCGAACACCTCCTCGTCCCAGCGCATCGACTTTTTCAGCGAGCGCATCGCATGATCACATTTGCCGATGTCTTTCTCTTCAACGTAGATCTTCAGGCTGACCTGCCTGCCACCGACCGTCTCGAAGCTGTCCTCGAGTGCAACAAGGTCACCCGCCACCAGCGCAAACAAATACGCGGGCTTGGGAAAGGGATCGTGCCAGCTGGCCCGGTGCCTGCCTTCTGCCAGGGTCTCCTGCACAACCAGGTTGCCATTGCTTAGTAGCACCGGGTAGCGTGCTCGATCGGCCTCGATGCTGACCGTGTACACCGACATAACGTCGGGTCGGTCGAGAAAATAGGTGATTTTGCGGAACCCCTCGGCCTCACACTGTGTACAGAACATGGTCCTGGATTTGTACAAACCTTCCAGGGAAGTGTTGTCCTGGGGTTGGATACGGGTTTTACACTGTAGCTCGAACGCGCCGGGTACCCCGGGAATCTGCAGTAAGCTGTCCGTCGCACTGTACTCTGACGGCCCCAGCGCTCTACCGTCGAGCTCTACTGACAGTAACTCCAGCTCCTGGCCGTGCAGCACCAGTGGAGGCCTGTCTTCCCCCGATTCACCTCCCTTGTTCTCCTCGCCCCGGCCGGCTGACGGGTTACGCCGGATCGCCAGGCGCGAACTGACGACCGCGTGATCCTCGTACAGATCAAAGAGCAGTTCCGTTGTATCAATCAAATAATCGGGGACTCGGTAGTCCCGCAGATAAATGGTGCTGGGTTTGGCGTCTCGCATGCTAACTCCGCGCGTTGCTGAGGGGTCCGGGAATAACGCGTTTTAAAGCGCGCGCAGGGCCAGGTCATAACCCCCGTATTTCCGGATGTTGATGACCCCGGTATCGAAAATCAAATACTGCCCCTTAATGCCCAATAACGTGCCCTCTACCAGGGGTACCTTATCCAGGTTAAAGGACTTTACCTTCACCGGGTATTCCAGCACCGGGTAACGAATGCTGACTTCCGGCTCGCCGTCCAGGACAGTCACCGACTGTAGGCCATGGCTGTTCTGCAACGATTCAATCTCGGTGGCGCATTCAGCCATTAAACGCTGCCGCTCCGCCTCCAGGTCGACAGGATCATTGTCGCCCTTGAGCATTGCCTGCCAGTTGGTCTTGTCGGCAATGTGGGCTGCAAAAGTGGTTTCTACAAGGCCTGACTGCAGGCGATTACTCACCCGGAAAATAGGCTGCGCCTGCGTTGCCCCCTGGTCCATCCAGCGGGTGGGCACCTGGCTACCGCGAGTAATCCCTACTTTGATCCCCGAGGTGTTTGCCAGGTACACGATGTGATCGATCATGCAGTTGGCCTCACCCCACTCGGGCTCGCGGCAGGTGCCCAGGTGGTAGTGACATTTCTCCGGACTGACGATACAGCTGTCACATTGGGCCAGCCGTTTGAAACAGGGGTAGCAGTAACCCTGACTGAAACTCTTGTTGGTTTTGCGGTCGCAGTGGATACAGTTAATGCGGCCGCTATAGGCAAGCTGCAAACCCTGCCCAAGGTAGGGATTCAAATCGATCAGGGCATCTCCCAGTGGCAGCGCATAGTGCACGGGATCTTGCAATTGGTTGCGCATTTTACGCGCGTTACCCTCGGCCAGCTCGGTGCTCACCCATTCTTCTCCAAGTCAGTTCTTCCAGTTAAGTGGTTTTTCTTCAGGGTCGTCACACTGCTCCCCTGCCTTCGAACCCTTATCGATGTAGCCAATACGCTCCTCCTGGGGCAAGTGCTTTTCGCCCCAGGCAATAACTGCGTGCATGGTGTGTTCGCGTTGCTCTGCGCTGAGAGTCCTGCCATCCGGCCAGCGACCAATTTCCAGGGCCTGCAGCAGCGACCGGTATATTTCCGGTGACATCGTATCGATGAGTTTTTGATAGTCCATGGATTTTCCGAAGGGCAAGGAGCGCGAATTATAACCGGTAGCACCTACCGGGGCGATTCACTACCGGTGCGGGATAACAAACCAAACAGCAGGCCCAGCACACCACCTACCAATAACCCACCGACATGGGCGGCGTTGGCAATGGCACCAAAGCCCAGCACCTCAATCACACCGAGCAAACATACCAGCAACCAGCCGACCATAAACAACATCACGGGCGTGGCGGGCAAGAACTGCCAGCGAGGTTGAATCTTCGCGCCCACCCAGCAAAAACCCAGAAAACCGTAGACCACCCCGGACATACCACCAAAAATGCCGGCACCCCCAAACAAGAACTGCACACTGTTAGACACCACCGCAATCACCAGAAACAACCCCAGGGTATTACCGGAACCCATGGTCGACTCTATCCTGGCGCCCAGTTCCCAGGTCCAAAGGCTGTTGAACACGATATGCAACCAGCCGAAATGCAAAAACGCCGGCGTCACCAGGCGCCAGTACTGCCCTCCCATATCCCCAAAAACCAACTGCCCGCCCTGGATAGTGAACGGCGAAAATGTCAGTTGCGCGATCCACCCCAGGGGCGCATTGGCATACACTAAAAGAAAACCCACCACGCTGCAGATAATCAGCCCCAGGGTAACCGGTGCCTGGCGCCAGGCCCCACCCAGGGTGCCAGTGGACCGCTGGTACTGCGTTACCGGCGGCGCCGTGTGTGTTTCTCCCGCTAACCAGGCGCGGTACAGGGCCCGTAACGGCTCGACATGACTGGCGTCCGCCACCCTGACTACCTGCTGCCCCCCTTCCTCAATAATGCGATGCGGAAAGCCGCGCTGCTGTAACAGGCGAGTAAAGGGCAGCAGGTCAACATCGAGGTCGACACTCAAGGCGGTGTAGGAATAGGACATTCAGTGACCCAGGGCATTGCTCCAGTGCAGTTTATCCCTGCAACTGGCGTAAAAGTCATGACCGAGGGGGTGCAAGAGTGTGAGCCGGTGCTCCTTCTTGCGGATAGTGACCGAATCACCCGGCCGCGCGGTGATATTTACCTGTCCGTCGCAGGTGACCGGCGGGTGGATGTCATTGCGCTCCAGGATATCAATACGGATTTCGCTATTGCCATCAATGACGATGGGGCGAGAGCTGAGCGCGTGCGGAAACATCGGTACCAGCACAATGGCGTCGAGGGTCGGGTGCATGATGGGACCACCACCGGACAGGGAGTAGGCGGTAGAGCCGGTAGGCGTGGAGATAATCAGGCCGTCGGCGCGCTGGCGGTAGACGAAAATATCGTTGATATACAACTCGAACTCGATCAGCTGGGCCGATGTACCGGAGTTTACAACCACGTCATTGAGTGCGTCGGCCTTGCCTACAGAAATGCCTTCACGCAGGACTTCTGCATCCAGCAGAAAGCGCGTCTCGCGCTGGTAATCACCATCCAGTACGGCGTTCACCTGGGTCTGAAGGTCATCAGGACTGATATCAGTGAGGAACCCCAGTCGCCCCCGGTTAACGCCAAGCACGGGAGTCTCGTAGCGCGCGAGGGTGCGCGCGGCGCCCAGCAGACTGCCATCACCGCCGACAACGACCGCCAGGTCAGCTTGTTGCCCCAACTCATCCTCGCTCACCAGGTTAACTCCCTCGGCGGGCACCAGGCTGTGTAGCCGTTCTTCCACCAGGATATCCAGGCCACGTTTTTGCAGCAGCGCGTAAAGTTCACTCAGGACCGGCTCCAGGCCGTCACGCTGACTCCTGCCCAAGAGGCCTACACGCTGGAACGTTGTCGACATAATGCTGGCAACCTGTTGCTGGACTGACTGTTATTATAACCACGAATGCTACCGGAAGTGCGCTCATGGCCGAGTTGGATATCGCGCTGGAAAACCGCTATGTCAGGGATCTGGCATGGGCCTGTTTCTCTCCACCAATCTTGAACACGCCCGCACTCGCTGATGATAACCACAATGTCGACAATTGCGGGCTCGGGCTGACGCCCAAACGCCGCGATTGGCTGCATGCCCTCGATCGAGACCCGACACCGCTCATAGCTCACCTCAAGAGGAAGCAGCATTCGCGCCTGGGGCTCTACTTTGAGCATCTCTGGCACTTCTTCCTGGCACAGGATCCGGACGTGACTTTCACCGCGCATAATCTGGCGGTGCGGGAGCAAGGAAGGACTCTGGGAGAGTTCGACTGCCTGTATTTCTGCCACCATCGTCAACGCCATTTTCACCTGGAACTGGCGGTAAAGTATTTTCTCGGACACGGATCGCCGACTGCGGACAGCCCGAGTCACTGGCATCAGTGGCTGGGGCCTAACTGCCGCGACCGCCTTGACCTGAAGGTCAACCACATGATGCAAAAGCAAAGCAGGCTCGCCGACCAGCCGGCGGCCAGACGTGCCCTCAGCGGGTTGGGTATTGACCAGGTGACGGCCGAGGTTGAAATCAAGGGCTGGTTGTTTACTGCGGCAGAAAACGGCCTGAGCGCACCACACGCCTTTAATCAGGCGCGTAGCTTGTGTGACTGGCTGAAAATTGGAGCGCTGGAAAACCACCTCGGCAAACAAGACTGGTCAAGCCTCGGTGTCCTGCCACGGCTGCAATGGCTGGCGCCCGCCCACCGAGATGACATTGAAAGGCACACACCCGAGGAATTTCTGGCAGCGTTGTCGACACATTTCGCATCCTCCTCTCGCCCTCTGCTGGTGGCAGCGTTCGACGAACAGGCGCTTGAGCAGGCACGGTTTTTTGTGACGGCTGATAACTGGCCCGACCCTGGGTCAGGGTGACAACCACGGGAAACCGCGTCGCCCCTGCAAGCCACCGGTGTGTATAACGGTAAGGGCCTGGTCACAATCCCAGGTGCCACTGGCGCGCAGCTGATGGATGGCGTACATCACCTTGCCGGAGTAAACGGGGTCGAGTGGCACACCCTGGATTGCCTCAAAGTCTTGTATGAAAGCGCGCAGTCCACTACTGACCCTGGCAAAGCCACCGCAGTGATGGTCGTGCAGAATTCTCCAGCGGGCAACTTTATCCCAGCGCGCGAGTTCAGTGGCAACCTGTTCGTCCAGGTTTGTGGCACCCCGCAGGGCCGACACACCAATGATTTCCCTGTCCAATTGACTCGCCTGGCCGAAGCCCAGGGCAAGGCCCGCCAGCGTGGTCCCTGTGCCAACGCCAACCAGCACCGGGCCAGTCGGTAATGCTTCGGCCAGCAGTAAATCCGCGATTCCTGCGCAGCCGACGACACCGGCGGCACCGGCACCACCCTCGGGCAGGATAGCCGCGCCCGGGAAACGTCGGTGTAGTTCACGCTGAAAGTCGGGAGCATGGCGGCGGCGATAGTCGCTGCGGGACACAAATTCCAACTGCATTCCCCAGCGCTGGCAATCTCTTAGGGTCGCGGTCAATTGCGTTTGCTGTTCACCGCGCACCACGCCAACCGTGGCAATACCATGAACTTTCCCCCAGTGCGCCAGGGCGTGCAGGTGATTGGACCAGGCACCGCCAAAAGAAAGTACCTGTTTCGGGCGCTCCTGCAGTGACTCTATCCAACCTTCAATCTTGAAGCGCTTGTTACCCGGGGCAACGGCAGACACTTTATCCAGGCGAAACACCCAGACATTGGCAAAGCTGACACCGGCCACCGGGTGTGGCGAGAGCGGTTGCAGTAGCTTGGATTCGGACATGAAAGTGGCTAAGATTCTGAAAGTAATAAGCTAACGTTAACAATTACAAGAGGTAAAAACGATGCGCACATGGCTAGTAGCAATCGGTACCACACTGGCGTTATCTGCCTGCACCGGTACACCGGAAGTGCAAACCGGCGAAGACGCAGAAGTCGTAATGGGCAACCTGCACCGGGTTGATAACTCCCGGGCTAAACTCGCCTACATCGACCCTGACGCCGACCTTTCCAAGTACAACAAGGTGCTGGTAAGGCCCCTTGGTGTGGACAAGGTAGAGGTTATACAACCCGACCAGAGCACATCGGTTGTCGGCAAGCGGGACTGGGAGTTGACTGACGAAGACAAGCAGTTGCTGCAGACCCTGTATCACGATGCCATGGTGAAACAACTACAGGAAAAAGGCGGCTACGAGGTCGTTGATACCGACGGTGATGACGTACTGGAAATCGCCGCCATGATTACCAGCCTGGCGCCCAGCGCACCAAAGGACGATATGCGGTCACGCCCGACAGGTCGAACCCGAGTCTACACCGAGGGCGCTGGAGCGATTGCCGTGGCTGTCGTGTATGGGGATTCCGAAACCGGTGAGGTATTGGGATTGGCCAAAGACGTGCGCTCCAGCAACAGCCACTGGGGTATGAACAACAGCGTCTCCAACCGCGCTGACGTACAACGTATCTTCACCAGCTGGGCCATCAATATCCGCGATGGACTGGATCGGGTACACGGTAAGCAATAGATCCACAACAAGGGCGTAAGTTCTCCCATTTCCCAGTCCAAGTGGGAATTGGGAGAACTGACCCCTTGTTACGTTACGGCGCTCGTTACCTCTGGCCGCAATGTGACAAAAGGCTCAGGGACATTCTAGTCTGAGCGGCCTGGACATGGGAGAACCGCCCCCTTCTTCCTTCTTTGTGACCAACCGCACCACATCAAGACAGCACACAACCAAGATAGTCGCTGCGTTCTATTTCTTCGCAGTGTTCGCGAAAGTGCCGGGCGCCGGGTGCATAGACGTTGACACGCTGAGGCTTGCCCGGGGTATTGGCGCCGTAAAACCAAGAGTTGGTGTTCCGGGCCAGGACGGTGCCGGCAGCAGCATCTTCAACGTGGTCAATCCAGCACTGCTCTGCATCAGCCGTTGGCACGATGCGGGTGAGCCCATTTTTTTGGAGGTACTCAACCGCTCCGGCAATCCAATCGATATTCTGTTCTATGCAGCGGGTGGCGTTGCACAGGCCGGAGGGGTTCTGTGGGCCATTGGTGATAAAAAGGTTAGGAAAGTCGCTTACCATCAGGCCGAGAAAGGTGCGCGGCCCCTGTTTCCATTTCTCCTTCAGCTGCACACCGCGTTCGCCGCGAATATCCATCCTGTCGAAGGCGCCGGTACCCACATCAAAACCTGTGGCATAAATAATCACATCCAGCGGATAGTCCCCGTTAGACGTCCTGATTCCTTCTGGTGTTACCGCCTGGATGGGAGAATCGCGGAGATTTACCAGCTCCACATTGTCGCGGTTGTAGGCTTCATAGTAGCCATTTTCCAGTGGGACGCGCTTGCTGCCGAAGGGGTGATCGGGTATCAGCTGGTCTGCAATTCTCGGATCTCGCACGCGCTCGCGAATTTTGCGCCTTAAAAATTCACAGGCGTAGGTGTTCACTTCATCATTCATCATCAGGTCGGCGAAATTGCCGATCCAAAATGCAAATCCCGGCTTTTGCCACCAGGATTCGAATAAGGCCTCGCGCTCCTGCGGCGACACCGCCAGGCCCGAACGCGCGTCGAAGTCATGAATAAAGCCCCCGTAAGAACCACGACAGCCGGCAAGTATCCCAGGCCAGTCATTCCGAAGTTTTCGCCGGTCCGCGTCGCTCAAGAGGCGATTCCGCTGCGGAATGCTAAAGGTAGGCGTACGCTGAAATACCGTCAGCTGCTTCACCTCGCCAGCTATCGTTTGAATCACCTGCACACCGGACGCACCGGTACCGATAACGCCCACGCGCTTGCCTGCAAGTAGAATGTCATCCGCTGGCCACAGGGCTGTATGGGAGGATGGCCCGGCAAAGGTGTGCATGCCAGGATAGTCGGGGAGTTGTGGGGTCGACAGCGTGCCGGAGGCAACAATCAGGTAACGGGCGCTAACACGGTCGCCCGCCTCCGTTGTGATGTTCCAGCGGGCGCTGCACATATCGTATTTAGCAGAGGACACCACCGCGTTGAAGGTAATGTGACGACGAAGATCAAAGCGATCGACCACATGCTTCAAATACTGCTCAATCTCGGGCTGGGCACAAAACAGTTCGGACCAGTCCCATTCCTTAACCAGCTCATCGGAAAACGAGAATGCGTAAGAATAGGTCTCGGAATCCACCCGCGCCCCCGGATAACGATTCCAGTACCAGACGCCACCAACGTCACTGGCGCTCTCGAATGCGCGAGCGTTCAGGCCCATGACGGTTAAGCGTTGCAACGCACAAATCCCGGACACACCGGCGCCGATAATAATGGCATCCACATCGGGGGCAGGTGCGGTAGAGGTAGCAGGGGCCGTTGCCAGGGCAGGGTTGGGGATATCCGCAACGTCCTCGAACAATGCGGATGGCCTTGGATCCATCTCGGTGCACTGCCATATATCAGTCGCTTCGATTCCCAGCGCATGCAGTTGTTCGCGCACCGTATCCGCTGTCGTCGCTTCCAGGATCAATATCAGTGCACTGCCACCGGTCGATTCCATACTGGCCAGCAATGGCAGTGCATTGCTCGCCAGTAAAGTGTTGGCAGTCGATTGCAGTTGGTCAACATCTTGTGGAGAGAAATGAAACTCGACGACGGTTCGGCTATTCTGAGCTGGCGCCGCCTCAGCGTAAGGTGTGAACTCCGCAGGGAACACCGTGCTGTCCACGAAGCCCTGATGGCGCAGCACAAAACGCACTGACTCCGCATCTGCCGCCTGATAGTGACACAGCTTTCGTTCGCCATCGGATGACAAATAACAACGCAGCCACTCTACGCGGTGAATATCGAGGCAACCGTGTCGGGCAAGGCGCCGCACCTCCGTATCATCTACAGGCGCAGCCGGGTGAAGCAGGGAAAAGTAGTCGCTCATGACGTACGACCCTACTGTATCAGCCAATTCAACAACAGGTTGTGCCTGGTGCTACTCACCGTCGCTTATCCTTGCCACAAGCTGCTCAAAGGCCTGATCTGCTATAGCGGCCATTTTCTGAAATTAAGGGGTCAGAGCCCTTTTGCCCACTTTTGCTAATAACAGACTCCCCCGTTGTTAACCTGGAGCCACTTTATTTGCCCACTTCACGTACTTCAATGCCAAAGGGGTTGTTCACTGCTCGAACAAATTCGTCCGCTGCAATCAATTGCCCTTGCCCTTCGCGGGAGAAGAATGGGCCCCTCAATTTATTGGGTACTGTACGCGCTGACCGCTGAACATAGAGGGAAGGATAACCAATGCCGCCCCACTTTTTGAACAGCTCTTCATCTTTAGCGCTGTGCTCGGGATTAATTCGAACTTTCACGAGATTTGATAAAGCGCTCTGTACCGACGAATTCGGCAGCAGCGCACTTTCGAATTTTCTACAATACCCGCACCAGTCAGTGTACGCATAAATAAAAATACTGGCGTTTTGCGCCCGGCTCACCCGCAATGCATGCTGGTACCCGGCAAAGTCCTCATACCACCGGCTACTCCTGTATCCGGATTTTTTTACCTGGGTTTGGGTTTCGGTGCGCTCACGCACGTCGGTATTAAGCGTATTGATGGGTGGAACAGTTAATTTCTGCTGAGTGTCCAATGGACATGGCTGATCCGTGTAAACCGTTTTACCATTGACCACACACTTGTTGATTTGGGCGAATACTGGCGGGGATGTAAGCAGCGGAATCGTCAGCACGGCAACTGGAAGGCAGATCGCACATATTCTGAACAGTGGGTAATTCATTGGCCACTTGGCACCGTCACACCAGAGGTACGAGTATAGCAAACATGGAGTATCAAGCCTTTTACTCAGAAGGCAGACGCTTCGACCCGGTACTACGGCCGTGACCGATTCCCCCCCGCCAGGCAAGGGGATACACATTAAACACTTCCGCATTTTGGCCAACAGCAAGGTCAGCCCTTCACTTTCCGGTAGGATAGACCGGTATGTTCCAGCTCAAACCCTACGCCACGATATAATGCATGTGCCTGAAAATTGTCATCGCCTGTTGATAAGCCAATTTGTGGCATACCTCGCTCAATAAACAACCAGTACATAGACGTTTGCAGCAACTTCTTAGCAATACCGCGCCCTTGTTGTTGCGGGTCAACACCCACAAACTCGATATAGCCCTCATTAGCACTCTCGTTGATGCTGACATGACAAAAGCCGAGCACTCCACCGCCCTCGGTATAGACAAAAACCTGCTCCTTGTGACTGATTCGGTCAACCACCTGAGAGCCGGTGTAAAAGGTTTTGGGGAATACAACATCGAAGAGCTTACAAAACGGCTCGAAGAGCTCTGGGGTCAGAAAGGGCTGCATTGTTGGCGGGCTGGCAATCTCCGCTGGGCGGACAGCGACGAAAACATAGTTTGTCTCCGCATGGCTAAACCCGCATGATTCGTAGAAACTTGCCCCCTGCTCAAAAGACTGCTCAATGAAGCCATCCAGCCTCTTGGGCTCAAACGGGAGTGTGTCCAGAAGATGGGAATATAATTGTTCACATAGAGCCTTCCACGCCCCGGGTTCTGAGTCACCGCCCTCCGCAAAAGGGCCCCACAACCAAGCTCGGCGCGACTCTATGTCTAACTCAGCACCGACCGCACCGATCACCCTACCTGCCTGATCCAGGGCACAGACCAAGGCAAGAGATTCCTGTTCAGCCAACCTGTTCAGGGTGAGCAGCACGCCTTGCGTGGAACCTTCGTCACTGTGTAGGCAGCGATAACGAGACGATCTGTTTTGTCTGGCGATCAGCTGAGCGACTGTCGCGAAGTCTGAACCAAGGGCTTCCCGAATACGCAATGGAGTCAGTTCTCCCATTTCCCACATGGACGACTGCGATGCTTGCACTGTCGTGTACCCAGTATATCGTTGAATCTCTCCTGCATCTGCGATAGTCCTAAGCGATCTCCAGATCGCTAAGGTTAGAGTACAGGCGTATCAGCAAACAGGGAAATGGGAGAACTGACCCATTCTTTCCGCTCCAGCAACAGCCACTGGGGTATGAACAACAGCGTCTCCAACCGCGCTGACGTACAACGTATCTTCACCAGCTGGGCCATCAATATCCGCGATGGACTGGATCGGGTACACGGTAAGAAATAGATCATGTCGGTGGGGCGGCAAATGCCCCACCCCATTTCAATCGGCCGAACACCGATAGCGCAGTCAGTAGCGGTGAAGATCAGCAGCGTGCGCTGTCAAAGCCTAGCACGGCTGTGACGCTACAATCCCACGTTGTTTTTTTCCAAAACCTGCTCAGCCCGGTAACTGGAGCGCACCAACACGCCACTCACCACCTCCAGGAACCCCTTCTCCAGCCCCCACTGACGATAGGTTTCAAATTCTTCCGGTGTTACGTAACGATCGATGGGATAGTGATTGGCAGTCGGTTGCAGGTATTGGCCAAAGGTCAATATATCCACCCTGGCAGCCCGCAGGTCGTCCATGGTTTCCAGAATTTCTGCTTCGGTCTCGCCCAGCCCGAGCATCAAGCTGGTCTTGGTGAGCACGGATGGTCGGTGCGCCTTGGCATGGGCCAGTACCGCAAGGGTTTGTTCGTAGCTTGCACGTGGGTCACGCACCGGGTGGGTCAGCCGTTTTACCGTCTCCACGTTCTGCGCGAACACCTCAATGCCCGAGTCAACGACCGTTTCCACGTCTGACAATACGCCCAGGAAGTCGGGGGTCAGTGCCTCTACGCCGGTGTCCGGGTTACTCTCTTTCACACGCCGCACACAGTCGGCGTAATGCCCTGCCCCACCATCCGGCAGATCGTCGCGATTCACCGAAGTTAGCACCACGTATTTAAGGCCCATCAGGGCCACCGAGCGCGCGGTATTTTCCGGCTCCTGTGGGTCGAGCCAGCCCTGCGGGTTACCCGTATTGACTGCGCAGAAACGACAGGCGCGGGTGCAGACATCGCCCATCAACATAATGGTTGCTGTGCCCGCGCTCCAGCACTCGCTCATATTCGGACACTTGGCTTCCTCACAGACTGTCGCCAGGTTGTGTTGATGGACTATCCCTTTGACTTTTTCAAAGGTTGCGCCCCCCCTGGCCTTGATGCGCAACCAGTCGGGTTTGGGCAGACGTTCCCCCTGCTGGCTGCTGTGCTTGATGCCATCCTTGATGGCGGTGATACCCCGGTCATTGACGAACTTGTCGCCACTGACGATCTGCACCGCGGGGATAATCGATTCGTCGCTCACTGGTAATGCTCGGCATTGCTATTCAAGGCGCAAGTATAGCGAAATCCCTGCGCCGGGGACACGCGGGCCCCGCCACGCGTAATAACGCTAAAACAAGCTCAGTTAAACTACGAAGATAATCGCGAAGGGGATCAGGCAAGTCCAGCGGCGGGCGATCCCGCCAGCGCCCTGCGCATACTGTAAAAAGTCTGGTGATAGGGCAGGCGCTGTCGCAGCACGTTCTGCGCTTTGCGATGCAATTTGTTCCATAGCGGCTTGTCGGTCAGCAGCTGGTGTATCTGACTGGCCATTTGCCGGGCGCCATCGGCGGCCAAAACACCATCGCCGTCCCTGAGGGTGCTTTTGCTGGTGCCCATACGCGTGGTCAGGGTCGGAATTCCACGGGCCAGGGCATTGACCAGCTTGGCCTCAGCGCGATCCTCATACAACAATGGATCAATGGCGATACGGCTGTCCAGCGGGGTCAGGTCGTAGGACACTGGAGTGGCGTGAAACTTGATGTTGGGAAAGTCCATGGCAGCTGCCAGGAGCCTCAAATCGGGGTCCTTACCCAACAGATGGAGTTCCAGGTCCGGGTGCTGTTCCAGGGCAATCGGCCACACATTGCGAATAAACCACAACAGGCTATTGACGTTCTTCTCGTCGCCGAGATAACCGACATAGCTGAGCTGTTTGCTGGTGGTATTAAAGGTTTGCGGCTTACGAGGGGCAGCCTCGGCGACTTGTCCAGTCAGTGAGAACTGCAACTTGCCAAACGGCACGCCCGCGTCCAACAGGGCAGCCGCGTCATCCGGTTGCGCGAACACCAGGTCTACCTGCGAACAGGCCTGAACCTCGCGCTTGCGCAGGTACTGGGGCTCTACCCCACCGAACATCCGCGACATGGAAAAGCCGCGAGTATCAGGACCCTTATCACTGCGATCAAAATGTGCAGCGTGCGCATTGTAAACCTTCAGGCCGGAAAAATTTTCTGGCAAATAGAAAAACGAGACAAAGTGGTCAACCACTACGATGTCATAGTCGCTGGCCACCATCGAGATGCGATCACGCAGCGCGCTGCTGAACCCGCGCCCGCCACGCGTGGCAGCCAAACTTGCGGCGTCTTCAGTACGGGCTAACTGCAGGTCGAAGTCGCCATGTAAGCAGTTGCCGATCTGCATATGCTCACATAGCACTTGTGCAGCTTCCTGCTCGTCCTCTGAAGCAAGGGGACAGGCCAGTGAAACATCGTATTCTTCGGCGAGCAGAGAGAGGACTTGCCAGCTGCCATTGTCGGGAGAGTCTTCAATGGCCTGCGGCAATTGCGGGGTCACGAACAATAAACGTTTATCATTCATGGAAGCCTACTGTCTCACAAAAGTAAGTTTGCAACCACTAATTTCCGATAAGCGGGCACGCAAACAGCCAAGCGGACAGCTCCCTTGACCGCACCTACACGTTGGACCCCGTTGGGGCTGGAAAGTTTAAGCTGTCCCGCGGCTACCAACGGGCCGCGGGAGCCTGGGGCGATTACTCGCCGAGACTAAGGCTTTTCGCCTCTTTTTCCATATCAGCGGCGGCATCCTCGGCATCGCCCGCGGCATCACTGGCCATCTCACCGGCAGCATCGGCCATCTCACCCGCAGCATCTGCGGCGTCTGAGGCGGCGTCACCTACGGCCTCAGCGGCGTCTTCTGCCATCTCTACCGTGGCATCGGCGGCATCGGCCATCGCATCACCCGCGTCACTGGCCATTTCGCCAGCGGCATCGGCGGCATCCGACATCGCATCACCCGTTGCCTCCGCAGCACTTTCCACGGTCTCCTGGATGGACTCCATATTCTGCGCAGCTTCTTCACTGCTGCAGGCGGTCAAACCCAGTGCGAACACGGCCACAAAGGTCATCAGCATAGTATTAAGTGTTTTATTCATAGCTTCCCCAGTTCCCTAAATTGTCAGAGTTGATAACGCACCGGCAGACAAAGCCCAGGGCGTAATCTTCCGCGCGGACAGTGACGTTAACAGAAGCTGGAAGCTGATGCTACAAGGCCCACCACAATCAGGGTACGCTGATTATGACGAACCTTGCTGAGACGTGTCTGCGGTGTGCTAGAAGTCCATACGCAGGCCAACGGTATACTCCCTCGGCGCGCGGTAGGACACCTCGTTACACCCGCACAGGGTGGCCAGGTCAAAGCCCTGGATGCCGGCGCGTTCGTCGGTCAGGTTGCGCACCGCG
The DNA here is from genome assembly GCA_963669435.1 of Halieaceae bacterium. Taxonomy (GTDB): domain Bacteria; phylum Pseudomonadota; class Gammaproteobacteria; order Pseudomonadales; family Halieaceae; genus CALJFL01. The sequence goes on along the minus strand of OY770025.1, from coordinate 3,725,954 downwards.
CCAGTCAGGGTCCAGGTACCGTCCTGGGACTGCCAGCTGATCAAGGCATTGGATAGCGTATATTCCTCGAACTCATCGGCATCGAAGTTTCGCAGGTTGTAATAGTAATCGCTGGAATAACTGGCATCGGCCTGCACCGTCATAATACCGCCCAGGCCATCCCAGGTGTAGCGTGCCACCGCCATCAACTGGACCTCAGGCGCATAGGTCGGCTGCACATCCACCGGCGGCAGCGGCGAACCGCTGCGCAGGGGCAGGTCTTTCACTTCGGAGTCCAGCCAGGAACCACTGAAGATCAGGTCCAGGCCAGCGGCTGGCGTGAGCTGTAACTCCAACTCTGCGCCGTAAGACTCAGCGTCGGCGTTAATGACGACACCACCCACACCGACAAACAGGAAGGCCTGGTAGTCGGTGTAATCGTAGTAGTAGAAGGCACCGTTAAGCCGCCCAATGCCATCGCCAAGGGTCGACTTGAAGCCGACTTCATAGGCCAGCAACTCTTCCTCATCGTAAGGCAGGCTCGCATCTCCACCGGAGCCGAGGTAAGAGCCGAGCAAGGGCGCATTAAAGCTACCTGCTTTCACCCCACGATTGATGCCGCCGTAAATCAACAGGTCTTCAGTGGCCTGGTAGTCCAATTGCAATTTACCGGCCCACAGGTCGTCGGAGGTATCATCGTCAAAGAAGAACGGGTCACCCGCGCCGGTAAAGTTGGGAATAAAGTCCCCGCTGTTTACCGTGTTATTGCCCGAGGACGGGAAAAACCCGATGCCCACATCAAAATCTTTCTCTTCGCGGATCAGGCGCAGGCCGGCGATCGCGGTCAGGCGATCGGTCAGGTCATATTCATACTGGCCGAACAGACTGTAGGAATCGGTCTCCAGTGATGCAACCACACCAACGTCCAGCGGAAACGCGAAGGTACCCAGAATACTATTGGCCGGTGCCTTCAGGCCGTTGTCAGAATCCGTATCAATATTCAGGTAAAAAACACCGGCAACCCAACGGGCATTATCGGTCTCACCATTGAAACGAATTTCCTGGGTAAAACTGGTGGCATCCACCCCCGCGTAGTTGGCCAACTGATTCACCGGTGCGGAGTCCACGTCGATAAACAACAACTTCTCGTAGTCCTTGAAGTCGGTGACCGAGGTCATCTTGGTGCCACTGGCCAACTCCCACTCTACCCGGGCATTCAGGCCCCAGGTTTCCGTGGAACCCTGGTCATCAAAGGCGAAATCACTGGAAAACTGGAAGTCATCGCCGTCGCTGTCGATGTAGCCAAAGAAGTCACCGCCGGGAGCAAGACGGCCATTGTCCAGGCCGATATCCGCGCCAGGCAACAACTCATCGCCGTCAATCGCGTCAGCACCCGCATCACCACCTGCGGTATCAATAGTCAGACGAGTTTCTCCGGCTGGCGTATCGATGACGTTGATCAATTCACCGTTTTCCACGATGCCGATGGTCGACTTGGACTGGTAGGGGCCGGTGCTCACTTCCGAGTCGGCATAATTCGCCGACAGGGTGATGTCGAGATTGTCAGTAGCCCGGAAGGTCATTGCAGTACGTGCGGCGATAGTATCGTCGTCACCCAGATCCTTGCCGGCGTCACTGCCGGGCGGCGTATTGCCGACAAAGAAATCCGGGGCCTGCTCCGGGTAAAGGTTTTCCAGGTAGGCATCCTGCTTGTTGTAACGGAAGGCACCGCGCACCGCGACAGCATCGCTCAACGGTCCACCCCAGGCACCTTCAATGGTGTAGCGGTTGGCATCATTATCGACATCGAACTGGCCCAGGGTCAGATCGAGATAACCCGTTGACTCGTCAAAGCTCGGCTTGTTGGAGATGTAATGCACCAGACCGCCGGTGGCGTTGCGGCCAAACAGTGTGCCCTGTGGGCCCTTCAGGATTTCCACGCGCTCAACATCAAACACGGCGAAGGTCTGGGCCTGGGCGATTGCGATATAACCCTCATCCAGGTACACCGCGTTGGGGGACTCGATGACATCGTTAAAATCATTCTGGGTGACCCCGCGAATGGAAAACTGGGTATTTTGTCCGGCGAGGTTGCCGCTGATGTGGACGCCGGGTGTAAAGGTCGCAACGTCAAAACTCTGTTGCACGTTAAAAGCGCGCAACTGCTCACCGGTAAACGCCGATACAGCAATACCTACTTCCTGGAGGTTCTGTTCACGTTTTTGCGCGGTGACCACGATTTCTTCCAGAACGCTGTTCTGCGCAGTGGTGGGTTGAGACATGCCGCTGGCAAGTGCCAATACGGCGACGGCAAGTGGGGTTTTACGGGAGAAACTGGGCTGCTTGATCATTGGGCTTTTACTCCTCACGCTGGGCGTTGGTGTCGCTTTTTTGTTGTCGTTTGTTCTTGTCGTTCTGGTAGTGCTCCGAAACACGAACTCAGTCGCCACCTGCAGTAAGCAGGTGTCGAAAAAGTATGTGCTGTTTCTGTGACTACTGTAAAGCGGAATAGTTTAAGAGTAAAATATTACCAATTTCGGGCATGCCCCGATCAAGCAACCTCCTGGATCTGCACCGCTGAAGCGGGATTGTGGAAGCGGTGTAGTGCGCCGGCTTTGTTCTGCCTGAAAACTGCAACGGCCTCTGACTTAACCGGGCCGTAACCACGCACCTGGTCCGGCAGCTCTGCGCAGGCAACGGCGGCCGGCAGATTTTCAGCGCTCAGCCCCTCCAGCAGGGACTCTACCATTTCGCGGTATTCCACAATCAGTGCGCGCTCTTCACGCCTGTCGGCAAGGCGCCCAAAAGGATCAAAGGCGGTACCACGAAGGAACTTTGCCTTCGCCAGCAGGCCAAAAGCACGCAACATCCACGGACCAAACTGTGTTTTTCGCGGGCGCCCCTGCTCATCCAAACCACGATTAAAAATCGGCGGCGCCAGATTAAAAGTCAGGGTGTAATCGCCGCTGAATGTTTGCTCCAGTTTGCGCAGGAATTCGCCGTTGCTGTACAGCCGCGCGACCTCGTACTCGTCCTTGTAAGCCATCAGCTTGTACAGGTAAGTTGCGACCGCACGCGTTAGTGGTTGCTCCGGGTCGCCCAGCGATTGCTCTGCCTGCTCAACACGTGATACGAAATCCCGATAGTTGTCCGCGTAAACCTGGTCCTGGTAATCAATCAATAGCGCCGCACGATGTGCCACCAGTTCGGACAGTGTTTTCTCAACCAACACCGGCTCGGGAACCTTCGCGCACGCAGTCACGTATTCCAGGTCCTGGGCAGCAATACGGCCCCAGTTGAACGCGCGTTTGTTTTCTTCGATGTTCACACCATTGATTTCAATGGCGCGCAGCAGTGCGTGCTCCGATACCGGTATCAAACCCTGCTGCCAGGCATGGCCCAGCATAAACACGTTGGAGTACACCGTGTGCCCCATCAGTTGTTCCATCAGGGCATTCGCTTCCACGACACTGAGATTGTCCTGCCCTACCGCTGCACCGATCGCGCGCAGTCGTTCGTCCATGCGAATGTCCGCATTACGATTTTGCACAAACTGGCCGCTGGGTACCTCGGTATGATTCACCAACACCCGCGTTCGGTCCTTCGCCAGTACCTTCACTGTCCGCGGGTCGGTACCCACAACAACATCACAGGCGACCACGGCATCTGCGCGACCGTCGGCGATGCGCACCTGGTTCAGTTCGGCTGGGGATCGCCCCAGGCGAATGTGGCTAATCACCGCACCGCCTTTTTGCGCAAAGCCGGTAAAGTCCAGCACCGAGGCGCCCTTGCCCTCCAGGTGCGCGGCCATGGTGATAAGCGCACCCACCGTCACCACGCCGGTTCCACCCACGCCTGCAACCAAAAGGTCGTAACTCACCTCCAGGCCGGAATACGCGGGCTGTTCCAACGCCTGTAAACGTTCCGCAAAATCCGGGCCGGGTTCAGCCGCCTGGCGACGGGCCAACTCGCCACCTTCAACCGTGACAAAACTGGGACAAAAACCTTTCACACAAGAGTAATCCTTATTGCAGGACGACTGGTCGATCTTGCGCTTGCGACCCAACGCCGTATCAACGGGATAAATCGACAGACAATTCGATTGCACGGAGCAGTCGCCACATCCTTCACAGACCGCATCGTTGATAAACATGCGCCGGGCCGGGTCAGGATAACTGCCGCGTTTGCGACGCCGGCGTTTTTCTGCGGCACAAGCCTGGTCGTAGATCAATACGCTCACGCCCGGCACCTCGCGCAACTCACGCTGCAACGCGTCCATCTCATCGCGATGGTGAAAGCTGGCGCCACCCGGAAACGAGCCGCGGTCACCGTATTTTTCCGGCTCATCGCTGACAATCGCGATGCGACTGACTCCCTCGGCCCGCACCTGGTTGGCAATGGCGTCCACGGTAATGGTCCCGTCTACCGGCTGCCCGCCGGTCATGGCGACCGCGTCATTGAACAGTATCTTGTAGGTGATGTTGGTATCCGCAGCCACCGCCTGGCGAATCGCCATGTAGCCCGAATGGAAGTAGGTGCCCTCCCCCAGGTTCTGGAATATATGCGGTTTGCCGAGGAATCTGGATTTACCGACCCAGTTCACACCTTCACCCCCCATCTGTATCAGCGACTCGGTATCGCGATCCATCCAGGACGCCATAAAGTGACAACCAATTCCCGCCAGGGCCTTGCTGCCTTCGGGTACTTTGGTCGAAGTATTGTGAGGACAACCGGCACAGAAGTAAGGGGTGCGTTTCACGTCTGTCGGTACCGGAACTTCGACGCGGGTCGCGGCAATCTCGGCCAGTTCGGCGTCAAAATTCAATTCGGGAAATTCATGGGTGATGCGCGCTGCAACAATCGGAGCTAACAGGGTAGGACTGAGTTCTCCCGACCAGGGAATCAGGGTATTGCCCTCCTCGTCGTACTTGCCCACCATGCGACTGGGCTTGTCGCTCTGGTAATCGTAGAGGTTCTCTTTCAACTCGCTCTCGATAATGCCGCGCTTTTCTTCAACCACCAATACTTCTTCCTTGCCCCGCAGGAAAGCACGCGCGCCCTCGGTCTCCAGCGGCCACACCATGCCGACTTTATAAACATCGATGCCAATCTCCCGGGCGCGCTGCTCGTCGATACCGAGCATGCGCAAGGCTTCCATAAGATCCAGGTGCCCCTTGCCGGTAGTGATAATGCCGAAGCGCGCATTGCTAATGTTGTAGATACGCTTATCAATCGGGTTTGCGCGCGCAAAGGCGCGCACCGCATCGAGCTTTTCCACCATGCGCGCCTCAATCTGCGGGCCGGGCAGGTCTGGCCAACGATAGTGTAAGCCGACTTCAGATGCCTGGTAGTCTTCGGGCACCTGATATTCCGGTGCGACATCGAGGTCAACCGAAGCCGCACTTTCCACTGTCTCCGACACCGCCTTGAATCCCACCCAGCAACCCGAGTAGCGCGACATGGCAAAGCCGTAAAGTCCGAATTCCATGTACTCAGAGACCGATGCAGGATTCAGCGTCGGCATGAAGAAACTCATAAAGGCGACATCGGACTGGTGCGACATACTGGAGGATACGCAGCCGTGGTCATCACCGGCAATCACCAGCACCCCACCGGTCGGCGAGCTACCGTAGGCATTGCCGTGCTTGAGCGCATCACCCGCCCGGTCGACGCCCGGACCTTTGCCATACCAGATTGAAAATACACCATCGACCTCGCGTTCTGCTGCGCTCTCAACCTGCTGGGTACCCAGCACGGCGGTGGCCGCCAGGTCTTCGTTGATAGCGGGCATGAAATCGATGCCATGTTCAGCCATCTGGGTTCTGGCCCGCCACATCTCCTGGTCGTAACCCCCCAGCGGTGATCCCCGGTAACCGGAGACAAACCCGGCGGTGTTCAATCCGCGCTGCGCATCGAGGGCACGTTGCACCATCGGCAAACGCACTAACGCCTGGGTACCGGTGAGGAAGACCCGCCCCTGCTCGCGCGTATAGCGATCCTGAAGTTCGTACTGGTCTAACTCTGGGGCCTGAACGGGCACAGTCATGGGGTCACCTCTCGCCGGAGCATACACGGGTAAAAAAGAGAACTTTACCGAAGTATAGGCAAAATTATCTTTCCAATATTTGTCTAAATCGGATATTTTAGAAATATTATTTCTGTAAAATTGATTAATTAGAATTTTTATTACATTTAGAGGCATTCATGGACCGTATCGATATCAAACTGCTGGAAAACCTGCAGGAAGATGGCCGCATCAGCAACCAGGCACTGGCCGACCAGGTAGGCATTTCAACCGCCGCCTGCTGGCGCCGAGTTCGCGCCCTGGAAGAGGAAGGCGTCATCGAGCGCTACGCCGCCTTGCTAAGCCGCAAGCACATGGGCCTGGAGCTCTGCGCCTTCGTGCATGTCACCCTGGCGCGGCACGTGCAGGAGAGCACCACCCCCTTTGAGGAAGCGATCATGCGACGCCCCGAGGTGCTGGAATGCTTCGCCACCACCGGTGATGCCGATTTCATCTTGAGGGTGGTGACTACAAGTATCGAGGGGCTCGATAAATTCCTGGAAGAATTTCTGTTCGGTCTGCCGCATATAGCCCAGGTGCGCTCCAACATCGCCTTGCGCGAACTGAAGATGGATACCGCACTGCCATTAAGGCATGATCGCGGTTCTCATTAAGCAACTGCCAGAGGAAAACCATGTCACTAGATGCACTTAAGGTCGGCGCCCTGCTCTATCCAGGGTTTGAAATGCTCGACATGTTCGGACCACTGGAAATGTTCTCCCTCATTCCCGACCCGGGAGCCGATATAAAGATGATTGCCGAGCACAAAGGGCCAGTACACGCCGCCCTGGGCAGCGCTATCGGTGCGGGACCGGCCGTTGTGGCCGATTACAATTTTAGCGATGCGCCGGCACTGGATATTTTGCTGGTGCCCGGCGGCTTTGGCACGGTCCCGGAGTTGGAAAACGCCGCGCTACTGGACTTCCTGCGCAGCAAATCCGGCGAGACACTGATAACGGCGTCGGTGTGTACCGGCTCGGCATTGTTGGCCAAAGCGGGTGTATTGGATGGCCACCGGGCGACCAGCAACAAGCAGGTATTTGCGCTGGCGGTCATGCAATCCGACAAGGTGGAATGGGTTGAACAAGCCCGCTGGGTAGACGACGGTGAAGTGGTTACCTCATCAGGCGTGTCCGCCGGTATGGATATGAGCCTGGCCATCATCGAACGATTGCGGGGCAGAGAAGTCGCACAGACCGTGGTCAGCGCGGCGGAGTACTCCTGGCATAAAGACGCGGAGAGCGATCCTTTTGTCGAAGACCTGGACGCCATGTCACGGATTATGGGCCTGGTGTGATTGCCCGGCCCGCTGAACAGTATTCAGATATCGTCGAATGACCCGCCGCGACCATGTCCGGCAGCGAAGCGGCTGGCTCCGGTCAGCGTCTCCCCCGACGCCAGTGTCTGCCGACCCAGGCGGTTTTCGTTAGTCATAGCGTCGGCAAAAGACATACCCCACTGCTCACAGGCGGACCGGCGGTCGTTACGCATACACTGCTGGGGGAACGCCGCAATCTGCCGGGCTATGGCAATGGCTTCCTCGCGCGCGGTGCCGCTGGCAACCACGCGATTGGCCAGGCCCATCTGCTTTGCCTCGTTGGCGCCAACCGCACGACCCGTCAGAATCATGTCCATGGCATTGGAATGGCCAATCAACCTGGGTAAACGCACCGTGCCGCCATCCACCAATGGGACCCCCCAACGGCGACAGAACACTCCGAACACGGCGTCTTCTTCAACCACACGCATATCGCACCACAGGGAGAGTTCCAGCCCACCGGCTACCGCGTAGCCGGAAATGGCGCCGATGACCGGCTTGGACAACTGCATAAAACTCGGACCCATTGGGCCGCGGTTATCACGCTCGTCCAGGGAGCCATCGAGAACCGGGAAGTCGTCAAGTGCCGCACTGCCGGCACTGGCCGCCTTTAAGTCCGCACCGGCGCAGAATGTTCCGTGGTCTCCGGCGAATACGGCCACCTTGAAGGTATCATCCTGGTCGAAATCTACGAATGCGTCGGCCAGCATCTGCGCAGTGGGCGCGTCTACCGCATTCCTGGCGTGCTGGCGATTAAGAGAGACAATGTAAATATCATCCTCGATATCCACCCGTACTGCTGTCGTTGCATCCATAGTCCCGAACCCCTGAACTCACTGTATCAACGTCAATAATGTGACGGTAACCATACAGCAGCCGGTGGCACCGTGACGAGTGCTAGATGGATACGGCCTCAGCCCTGCTGAAAAGCCTGGCGTACCTCGTCGGCAATAAGCGCCACACCTCTCCTGATGGTGTCCTCATCCTGAGCGAAGGACACACGTATGCACTCGCGGCTGTGATTCCAGTCATCTCCGGTGCCGATAAAAAATGACTCTCCAGGAACCACCAACACACCGCGGTCCTTCAAACGCTGATAAAGGACCTGGCTACTGATCGGCAGCCCTTCAATCCAAAGCCACAGGAAGATGGCACCCTCGGGCTTATGGACGCGCAACGGAAGATCTCCCAACTCCTTACGCAACTGATCAAGGGTGAACTGGGCACGCTGCTGGTAATACGGTGTGACATGCTCACGAGTTAGCGAAAGAATTTCGCCCTGGTCAAACAAGGTCTTCGCCAGCGCAGGACCCAGCGTGCCACAGGCAAGGTTCACCACCGTATTGGCATTGGTGAAGGCACTGATGATTTCTTCATTGGCTACCACAATCCCTGTTCGAACCCCGGGCAAGCCCAACTTGGACAAACTCAGCGCGAGCACCGTATTCTCGTTCCAGTGCGGTGTCGCCTGGGCAAACAGAATATTGGGGAAGGGGGTGCCATAAGCGCCATCTATGATCAGCGGTATGTTCCGAGCCTGCGCAATAGAATCCAGGTGCTCAACCTCGGCATCGGTCAGCACATTACCGGTAGGATTGGTCGGGCGTGATACACAGAGCGCACCCACCTCATCCCCCGGCTGTAACTGCGCAAAGTCCACGTGGTATTTAAACAGGTGGTCGTCGAGCAACTCGATCGTGGGGCGCGTCGCGCTAAAAAATTCCTGGCTTAAACCAGTGTCCGCATAGCCGACATATTCCGGCGTCAGCGGCAGGTGAATACGACGCTGGCTGCCATCGGGCATGGTGCCGGCCAGCATGTTGTAAAGCACAAAAAATGCAGACTGGCTGCCGTTACTGACCGCGATGTTCGCCTCGGACAACTTCCAGCCAAACTGTTTGCCCAGGAAGGATGCCAGTTGACGACGGAACTCCCGATCGCCCTGGGGTGACTGGTAGATGCCAAACAGGCGTTTACGCTGGTCAGCATCCGCCAGAATCTGCTCCAAGCGCTGTTGGAACACTGCCTCCAGTGCCGGCAGGTGGGCGGGGTTGCCACCGCCCATAAAAATCATGTCCGGGTTATCGCTGAGCGCACTGCCCAGGTCTTCCATCAACTCGGCTATGGCGGACTGCCGCGAGAATTTCTCGCCGAAGGCGGAAAGTTTCATTCCCCTACTCCCTGTCATTTACGATTCTAATTTATTTATTAAAATCAGTAATATAGGATTACTTATTAAAGTTGAAAATATGAACGTGCCAACCGTTCACAGCTGCCTACTTTACGCAATGCAACCCGGAGAAACTATGCAAAATAAGTCCAATCCAACCACAGGCAGGTATAGTTTATGCGTCGGGGGTGGAGCGAAAGGTTCACCATGTCTAGCGCCGGACACAAGGACGTTCACCGACAAAGTGGCCAGGCGTGGACCGAATACAGTGCCGGAGTGGGCGCAGCCTAGGTCGGCCTAGCCTGGCCGGGCCTAATCCGGCCGAGCCTACCTGGCCGGACCGCTACACCATTTCCTGGTGCAGTCCGTCCTGCCACTGCTGGCGCAGCACAAATTTCTGGATCTTGCCGGAGCCGGTCATGGGGTACTCATCTACTTCAAACCAGTACCTCGGCGTTTTCTGCGGCGACAGATGCTCACGCAGGTAAGCAAACAGGGCTGTCTTATCGAGCACCTGGCCGGGCGCAGGTCGCAGGAAGGCGCCAACCTCTTCTCCCATGCGATCGTCCGGCAAGCCCACCACCGCGACCTCGCCCACGGTTTCATGTTTGAATAACAGCTCCTCCAACTGGCGCGGGTAGATATTCTCGCCACCGCGAATAATCATATCTTTCAAGCGGCCTTCTACCTTGCAGTAACCCCGCGCATCCATGGAGCACACGTCCCCCGTGTGCAGCCAGCCCTCTTCATCGATAGTATTCGCAGTGGCCTCAGGCATATCAAAATAGCCAAGCATCACCATGTAGCCACGCGCACAGTATTCACCAAGCGCTCCCAGGGGGACCGTGTCACCGGTCTCTGGGTCAACGATCTTGATTTCAGTACCGGGCATGGGCCCGCCGACAGTGCTGGCTTTGTCCTCCAGCGTATCGCCTACCCGGGTCATAGAAGTCACGGGTGAAGACTCGGTCTGGCCGAACACCACATGGAAAGGCACCCCGAGTTCACTCTCAATACGTTTGATCATTGCCCCTGGCACACCTGCCCCGCCAGAGCAGCACACCTCCAGTGACGACAGGTCTCGGCGTTTAAAATCCGGGTGCTCCATAATCGCCACAAACATTGTAGGTACGCCCAACAACGAAGCGGCCCGGTATGTCTCCAACAGTTCCAGCACCAGGCCAGGGTCAAAGGCTTCCACCAGCACCAATCGCGAACGTCGGGCCAGCGCACCCAGGGCCACACAGACACAACCGGCAGTGTGAAACAACGGCGCAAACGCCAACGTGGTATCGCCGTCGGAGGCACCCATGTTCATCGAAGTATGCGCGGCATTATTAACCAGCCCACGGTGATGCAACAGAGCGCCCTTGGGGAAGCCAGTCGTCCCCGAGGTGTACTGAATCATGCAAGCATCCCCGGGACGGACCGCGGGCAACGCACCGCCCGCCTCGCCTGATGCCACAAAGGCATCCCAATCCTCGGCAACATTCACCGTGTGCTTTAGATCGGGACAGTCCTGACGAATCGAGTCCAGGTGTCGGAGCATTGGATTGCCACGATGCTCAGGGACAAAGAATATCCCAGCGCTGCGCGATTGTTTAAGAACGTAGGCTACCTCTTCAGCCTGGAACGAAGGATTGACTGTCACCAGGACCACACCCGCCAGGGCCGACCCATACTCCAGCAAAATCCAGGGCGGTATGTTAGGCGCCCAGACGGCGACGCGATCACCCGGCTCAAAACGTGTGAGCAACGCTCGCGCTACTTCCTGGGCCTGCTGATAGAGTTCCGCGTAGGTCCACTCAACGCGCAGCGCGGGGTCGGGATCACCTGCGACCATGGCGGTATGGTCAGGGCATTCGGCTGCGGCCTCAGCAAGAGCGTCACCGATAGTAATATCGCGGACCGGTGGTTCATCGGCGCCGCGAGTGTAAGAGAGCGTCATTGCGAATCCACCTCCTCAATCGAAAGGATATAGCCGTCGCTGGGGTCGGCACGGCCCTCCAGTACCTTGCCGTAGATCTTGGCCAGGCAATGCGGGCCACCGCGTCGCACCACGTTGATCTGCGGGTCAATAAAATCCTGGAATCGGACCAGCGCACCCCCGAGCCTGGTGAACACCTCACCCGGGCCCCAATCCTGTACGCGCTTTTCAATCTGGCTGGGGGCAAAGAAGAAAATCGGTTCTGCACCGGGAAGCCCGCTATCATCACCGCCCTCGTCGTGGTGAGTTGCACCAACGCGACATGAGTACTTCAACTGGTCGTTGAAGTGCGTGTGCACTGCCGCCAGCACTGCCTGACTGCCCGCCATATCCACGAGGATACTGGCCTGGGAGGCATCCAGCGTGGCGATATCCTCGTAGGCGATCACCCGGTCATAGCACCCTAGACTCTCAACGAAGTCGACATTCCCTGCCGAGGTCAGTCCGATAGAAGCAAGCTCACCACGTTCTTTGACCGCAAAGGCCAGCGCAATACTCGTCTTGCTGGACGCACTGGTTATCAGATACTGCTGGGCCCCGTAATGCCCGTTGTCGAACATAAAGTCTTCCACCAACCAGGACGTCATGAAGAGTCCACGCAGCAGCATGTTCAGGTTTTCGCGATGCGCGTCGGTAGGCGGCTGCCGATCAAATCGTGAATACACCGGAGCCAGGTCCTTGCGATGCTCGGATATATCACTGAAACCGGTAGCGCTGACCTTACCGGCCTGGATTTTCAGGTGCGTACCCATGGGATAAAAACCCCAGAGGCGCTCACCCACAGCAATTTCCGGGTGGGCCGAAGCCGCGACATTGGCGTAGCCCATGGCTGGCACTCTGCCCCAGCCCCCTTCTGCGGGAAAAAATCGCCAGTAGCCGAGAAAATCACCCGCCATCACATAACTGATATTGTTGGCGGTCAGGGCAAACCGGTCGACCTCCAGTAACACCTCGCCGGAGGCGAGTTCGTCGTCCAGTTGTTCTTCACACACGCGAGTCGCGCTGTTGTCTGCGCGGTTTACTTCAAAGGTTGTTACCAACATGGTTGCGTCCAACGTGCTTATCAGGTGACAGAGGACGAATAGTGGCCTGAGCGGGGGCGGACTTCAAGCGCTGTTCGTGAAGCTTTCGCGCTGATTCCTAGGAATGCGCGGCAACTTCGCGTCAGGCGGTGGTTGTCCCCCGGCGCGCTTCCAGCTCTTCCCTGACCTCATGCGCCTTTTGCTCGGTAATCGGATAGAGGGCGATCAGCCAGATGGCAAGTGCCGACGTTATAAATGGAATGACAACATCAAACAAGCGCATGAGGAATATCGTGTTTTCTGTCTGGGCGCCCTCCAGTGCCACGTCAAAGCCGGTGAGGTTTAGCAGCACGCCGCCAATCGCCAGCGCGGCGGCCATGCCCAGTTTCACCACCCACCAGTATATGGACCCAAACATACCTTCTCGACGCTCATTGGATTGCAGTTCGTCCATATCGCAAACGTCGGCGATCATCGAGCCCATCAGGGTAAACAACCCACCTAGCCCGAATGCAATTAACGGCGCAGGCAATAGCAGTAGCAGCGGATATTCAGGCGTATAGCAAAACCATTTCAGACCATAACCCACCATGGAAACGGCAATCGCGAAAAAGAACGCCCTGCGTTTGCCAATTTTCGATGACAACCAGCTGGTAAAGAAGATGACACAGAATGTGGCAATAGCAGACACGGTGCCCGCCCAGCCCGCATATTCCGCACCCAGTGCCGTGTCTCCAGAGAATACGTAATAGATAATGACGTAGGACTGGAATGAGGCAACCAGCATAAAGCCGTTAAAAACCATAAACGTCGCCAGGCACAGCTTAAGGAACGGCGAGAACTTGAGCGCCATCGCAAAGCCGCGGAAAAAATTCACCGTACTGTCGACAAAAGAGGCCCGGGGTTCAGCCACCTCCGTAGCCTGAGCTTTAAATCGCTCCTTGATAAAGACGGCGGGAAGAATACCGATGGCGATGACCGATACCCCAATGGCAATAGCCAGTGCCGCGGCGCCGTCGACCATATTGTCGAACATGCCCTCGTGCTGCATGATCCACAGGAACCAGGGTGAAATCAGGTAGGCCAGTTGCCCCATGAAACTTTGCACCGCCATCACGCGGGTGCGCTCGTGGTAGTCCGGGGTCAGTTCGTAACCCAGCGCCACCCAGGGCGTTGCGAAAATGGTGTAGGCGAGATAGAAAATCAGCGATCCAATCAGGAACCACCAGAAGTAATAGGTTTCGCTCTTGCCATCCGGTAGCTGCCACAGCAGCGCAAACAGAATACCCACTGCAATAGCACCGACAAATATGTAAGGGCGACGACGCCCCCAACGTGAACGGGTCTGGTCTGAGATGTAGCCGACCAGCGGGTCGGTGAAGGCATCCACCAAACGCGGCAAGGCCCCTAATAGTCCCACCAGCGCGGGGTTCATGCCCAGTCCAAGGTTGAGCACAATCACCATGCCGCCCATCGCCGCGGCCAGGATGTTGTTTACAAACGCACCGAGGCCATAGATAACCTTCTGTACGATCGGGATCTTGTCCCGTTCCAGGGTCTCGTAGTGTGTGGACTGGTGTGCGGACTGGGTCATTGCCTGCCCTCAGTATGGGGCCGCCTGATCATTGGGCACAGACAACAGGCGGACAGCGTTATATTTATGTCTGGCAGTGTCGGTGGGTGGCCCTACAGATGCAACCTGCTTGCGGTGAAAAGGACCCAGGCAGCGACTAAAGAGACGACGGCGTGAAATTACCCATCAGGTTCAGGAAGCGGAACGCCGCAGCGCCTGGACGGAACCCATCAAGCCCGGATATGGGGCACTTACCACCGCCAGTGGCAATGATTCTGTAAAGGCTCTGAACCGTCCCTTGTCCTCGAAGCGCTGACGAAACTGATCCTCATCCAAAAATTGCAGCATGCGCGGCAATATACCGCCGGACAGGTAAACGCCAGCATTGGCCCCCATCATCAGCGCCACATCCCCAGCCGTTGATGCGAGAATATCGAGGAAATCGCGCACCGCTCGCAGGCAGTACTCGTCCCCTGCCATCGCACCCGCTGTGACTTCAGGAGCCGGAAGCTCACGACAGTGTCCATCCAGGCGACAATTGGCCCAGTACAAATTCGCCAGTCCGGAGCCGGACAACAGGCGCTCGATCGACACCCGGTGATAGCGGTCCCACATCACGCTCAGAAGCGCCACGCCATGCGCATCCACCGGCGAAAAGCCAATGTGACCCGCCTCTGAGGGTACGATCTCACCAGAAGAGAGCATGGCCGACACTCCCAGGCCAGTACCCGGACCAAGAATAGCCTTCACCCCGGCACCGCCGGGACGGGGTGAACCCAACCAGTGCAGATCCTGCTCACCCAGCGCCTCAAGACTCAGTACTTGCGCGCTGAAGTCATTAATTATCTCGATGCGACAATCGAGCGCCTCAGCCAATTCCCGCTGACTGAAAGCCCAGTGATTATTGGGCAGGTCGATCCAGTCGCTTTCAACCGGGCCCGCGACCGCAAGACAAATTCCGTCGGGGGAGGCAAGACCATCGCGATCCATGTAGGCGCGAATTGCATCCACCAGGAAGGCAAAATCCGCACAGGGGAACGTGTCGATGCCCTGCAGCTCGCCGCTACCGGCTTGCACGTAAGCGAAGCGCGCGTTGGTGCCGCCAATGTCCGCCACTATCTGCATGCCGGTTCCTTGTACTAACTGCAGTGAAGAGGTCGCCATAGATTCAATAGCTTAGGCCGTGGCCATAGGGGAACAGTGGGTCGTAAGGCTCGTCACCCACATTGGGCATGTTATCGCCATCCTTCGGCCAGCTGAATGACAGCTTGCCGGTGATCGGAACATCACCGAATAACACGTCTGCAACACCCTGTCCTTCTGATCCCGGCAACCAGGCGGCGACGAAGGCCGAAGAATTATCCAATTCCTGGTTAATCACCAGCGGCCTGCCGGCTACATAGACAGCGACCACAGGGACCCCACGAGAGGCGATATTGGTAATGGTTTCGAGGTCTTCCGGGTGCAGGTCGGCAAGTACCATGGTGTCTCCATAAGGCTCGAGTACCTTGAGCAGGCCATTAATCTGCGAGCCTGCCTGGACGATCACATCGTAGCCGGTACGGATATCCCCCATGCCCTCGGCATAAGGCGTTTCGCCGATCACCACGACGGCCACATCATGTTTGTCGGGGTCGGCATCGCTACCATCTTCACTAAGCACAGCATCGGGAGCCTGCGCACGAATGCCGTCCCAGATAGAGCTGCCACCGAGCACGAATTCATTGCCGGAGGTGCCCTGCCAGGCGATGGTAAAACCGCCGCATTGATGACCGATATTGTCTGCGTTCTTACCGGCTACCAGGATGCGCTGACCCTTATTCAGCGGCAAGACACCGCCTTCGTTCTTAAGCAGAACCTGTGACTGTTGCACGGCCTCACGGGCGACCGCACGGTGTTCGGCGGAACCATAGCTTTCGTGGTTGGACCACGGCCGGTCCGCTGGGCGTGCCTTATCAAATAGCCCGTATGCGAACTTCACTCGCAGGATACGGCGTACGGCGTCATCGATTCGATCCATACCGACATTACCGCGTGCGACATGATGTAACAGGTGTTCTATAAACGGCTTCCAGTTTTCAGACACCATGAACATGTCGATGCCCGCATTGACGCCTGCACCCACGGCATCGAAATAGTTTTCCGAGAGGTAATCGATACCATCCCAGTCGGAGATAACAAATCCCGAGAACTGCATACGCTGCTTAAGCAGATAATCCACCACGTACTTATTACCGTGGCACTTTTCGCCCAACCAGCTGTTGAAAGAGACCATTACCGTCAACACACCGGCATCGATAGCCGGCTTGTAGGGCGCCGCGTGTACGCGTAGTAGCTCTTCCTCGCTGACCGTTGTTTCACCCTGGTCGATGCCGTGCTGGGTACCACCATCACCCACCCAGTGCTTTACGCAGGCGACCACGCTGTCGTCGCCCAGGTCACCCTGCAGGCCGTTAACAAACCTGTCGGCATAGGACGCAACCACTTCGGGGCTCTCGGCGAAACTTTCGTAGGTACGGCCCCACTGGGCATTACGCGCCACCGCCAGGGTCGGCGCAAAGGTCCACTCCACGCCGGTGGCTAAAATTTCCTTTGCAGTTATCTGCGCGACCCGCTCCAGCAGATCGGGGTTCCTGGTCGCACCCAGGCCGATATTGTGAGGGAATATGGTGGCCCCTTCGACGTTGTTGTGACCGTGTATAGCGTCAACGCCATAGATAATCGGAATTGCCAGGTGCTCGTCGTCCTCTTCCATTGAGGCGGCCCAATAGGCGTCGTTCATGTCGACCCAGTCAGACACCGTATTATCGCCCGGACATGATCCCCCGCCGCTCAATACCGAGCCGATGTGCCATTGCTTTACTTCATCAGGGCTGATCGCCATGCGTTCGGTCTGCACCATTTGACCGACCTTTTGCGCCAGCGTCATTCTGTTAAGCAGGGCTTCTACCTGCACTTCGATACTATTATCCATCTGTAACTACTCAATACGGTTTGAACCAGTTTGTTGCAAAAAATCCATGAAAGCGGAAACACATCCATGGTATTAGTCATTGCCGGCTAGGCCTGCACCAATTGTTTTTCAAGTTCTTCCAGCGATCTCCCGCGGGTTTCCGGTAACAACCTGGCGATAAGCAGCAAACCAACCGCCGCAAAAATTCCATACAGGAAAAAGGTCCCCGCGTTACCCAGGTTGGCCAACTGCCATGGAAACAGCAACTGCACCAGGAAACTTACGCCGGAGTTTACCAAGCCAACAAAAGAAATGGCGATACCCCGGACCCGGTTGGGAAACAGCTCCGAGAACAACACCCACATAACCGGCCCGACAGACAGTGCAAAGCAGGCTACAAAACCCAGGATTCCGAACAGAATTACCATTGGCTGAATAACAATAGCAGCGGCGATGAGCTCAGCCTCATAGGTCAAGGCGGAAGTAGCTCCAAGCTGCGCGGTGATGGCCTGGATAAACTCCAGGTCGCTGGCAAAGGTCACGCCCACCAGGGGCAGTAGCTGCTCACGGCTCACGGCCTCCGGCAGGCCGGCCAGAGCTTCCGCTGACAACAGGTAACGGGCTTCATTAAAGCCCCAGGACAGCAGCAGCATGAAAAAAGCAATGCCAGACACACCGAACAAAAGCAGCGGCTTGCGACCGACACGGTCAATCAGGGCCATCGCTACCAATGTGAAAACCAGGTTGGTCAGGCCAACGAGAATCGCCTGCATAAAGGCTGCATCGGTACCGATGCCGGACTGTTCAAAAATCATCGGTGCGTAGAAGAACACGGAGTTAATACCGGTGATCTGCTGCAATACGGCCACCGTGAGGCCGATCATCAGTACCAGGCGCATGGGCCTGGAAAACAGCGCTGTGAGCGTCCCGCCCGTTGTTTGCTGCTGTTCAGCGAGACTCGCATTCACCGCGCGCAATTCAGCCTCAGCCTGTTCTGCGCCAGCGATCCGGGAGAAAATCTGGCGGGCCTCCTCTTCACGGCCCTGCATCAATAACCAGCGAGGACTCTCCGGGACCAGGTACAAGCAGAAAAAATACAACAGCGCCGGCAGTGTTTCGAGCCCCAGCATCCAGCGCCAGTTCCAGGCCTCGAGTCGAAGGGCTGACACCCAGCCAGCATCCAGCTGACCCAGCTTTATAATCAGGTAGTTTGAAAAAAACGCCACCGATATGCCCAGTACAATATTGAGCTGGTTAAACGACACCAACCTGCCGCGCTCCGCCGGCGGTGCAATTTCCGCGATGTACATGGGTGCGATAATGAGCGCCATACCGACACCGAACCCACCGATAATGCGCGCAATAACCAGCATCGGAAAGGAAGGTGCCAGGGCTGACAAGACCGCCGATACAGCGAATAGCAGCGCCGCAATACTCAGGGTGGGTTTGCGCCCGATACGGTCACTGAGTGGCCCCGCCAACATCATCGCTACCGAGGCCGCCAGCGCCAGGCTGGCGACGGACCAACCCAGCTCCAACTTGCTGAGCGCAAATTCGACCTCGATGAAACCGACCACACCGGAGATTACCGAGGCGTCAAAGCCCATGAGAAAGCCGCCCAGGGCGACAATCAGCGCGGTGCGAACGGTTTGCAGGCTACTGAATGCCATCGCCGGATTCGCTATACGCCCGCTTCGAGCAGTTCAAATTCACCCCACAGGTCCGCCTCTGAGCTACCCCCGATCCAGACATGAAACTGTCCGGACTCGACAATGCGCTGCATCTTTCGGTCGTAAAAAGCGAGGTCGTCCGGTGCCAACGTAAAGCTGACGCGCTGTTCCTGTCCAGGCTCGAGGCGGATACGCTGAAAGCCCTTTAACTCCTTGATAGGCCGGGTCACATTACCCACCAGGTCGCGAATGTATAACTGCACGATTTCCTCGGCGGCGGTATCGCCAGCATTGACCAGTGTCGCACTGACTTCCAGTGAATCGCCATAGGTCACCTGCTGGCTGGAAAGTGCCAGGTCGCGGTATTCAAAGCTCGTGTAACTCAGGCCATAACCAAAGGGATACAACGGCTTGAAGCCAGCATCCAGGTGAAAAGCCGACATACCGAGCGAGGTCTGTGGTGCCTTGCCATCGATTTCGTCGATGTGCGTGATGGCGTCGTGACTGGGCGGACGGCCGGAATTCTTGCGCGAATAAAAGATCGGTATCTGTCCTACCAGGCGCGGGAAGGTCACGGGAAGTTTACCCGAGGGTGATTCCACACCAAACAACAGGTCAGCGATGGCAGGACCACCCATGGTGCCCGGATGCCAGGCGTACAGAATCGCATCGACTTTATCAACGATGCTCTCCAGGGTCAGTGGTCGCCCAGCCATAACCACCAGCACGATGGGCTTGCCGGCCGCGGCGATCGCTTCGATCAGCTGTTCCTGCACACCGGGAAGACCGATGTCAGCGCGACAGTGGGCTTCACCCGAGAGTATTGATTCCTCACCGAGAAACATCAGCACCGCGTCGGATTCCTGCGCCGCCTGCACCGCGTGCTCAAACTCCTCGGTTTGGCGACTACGCGAGTTTTCAAGGCCGCGCGCCCAGCGTATCTCCAGGTGGTCGCCGGCCAGCATGTGAATGGCCTGCAGACAGGTCTGGCTGTGATGAGACTCACCGTCGAACACCCAGGTGCCGAGTTGCTCATAGCCGTCATCGGCCAGTGGACCAATAACCGCCAGGGAATTCAGTTCCTCGCGGGAAAGAGGCAGCAAGTTGTTCTCGTTACGCAACAACACACAGCTGCGCAACGCCGCGTTTTTCGCCGCATGCAGGTGATTGGCGTTGACATGACGTGGGAACTTGCCGGGGTCGGTGTAAGGGTTATCAAACAGTCCCAGTTCGAACTTCAGGCGCAGTATATTGGCCACCATTTTGTCGATATGCGCCACCGACACCTTGCCTTCCGCCACCAGGCCGGGCAGGTGCTCACCGTATAGCGAACTGGCCATCTCCATATCCACACCGGCGTTGGTCGCCTCACAAACTGCCTCCTTGTCGTTGGCGGTAAAGCCGTGGACGGTCAGCTCCTTGACGGCATCCCAGTCACTGACGACGAAGCCATTGAAACGCCACTCCTCCCGCAACACCTGCTTCAACAAAAAGTCGTTGCCGGCGCAGGGCACACCATTGAGATCGCTAAACGAGGTCATAAAGGTGGCCACTCCGGCGTCCAATGCCGCCTTGAACGGGGGCAAATAGACGTTGCGCAGCTCGTTCTCGGGAATGTTGGTGGTACTGTAATCCAGGCCGCCTTCCACCGCACCGTAACCGGCAAAGTGCTTGGCACAGGCTGCGATAGACCCTGGGTTCGACAAGTCATTGCCCTGGAAACCTCGCACCATGGCCGCCCCCAGTTTGCCACACAGATAAGGGTCTTCACCCAGGCTCTCGGCAATACGTCCCCAGCGCGGGTCGCGGGTAATATCGATCATCGGGGCGAAGGTCCAGTTTATGCCAGTGGCCGATGCTTCCACGGCAGCAATAGCTGCGCCCTGCTCAATGATCTGGGGATCCCAACTGGCAGCCTGGGCCAGCGGAATGGGAAAAATTGTCTTGAAGCCGTGGATCACGTCCCGACCAATCAACAGGGGAATACCCAGGCGACTTTCCAGCATGGCAATGCGCTGAAGTTCGTTCACTTCTTCCACATTGACCTCGTTGAGGACAGACCCCACCCGGCCCTCGCGAATAGCCTGGTGCAGGTCGTGCCCACCGCCGTTGACCTGGGACATTTGGCCGACTTTTTCCGCCAGCGTCATTTTGTCCACCAGCCCCTGGACCCGTTGGTCGACTGAAATCGCATCCTCGATCTCTACCGACGGCATACTCGAATACTGAGACACGCTCTGTTCACTCCTTGCAGATTTAATCCCGCGCTGTGCACGGGCTGCCCCTCCGTGGCTCCCTCGCTACAGAATGGCATTTATAATGACGCCTATTATTGGGCCGAAGTTACAGACTGGCTATGCAAATACGTTTAAACGGACCGCAATTGAGGTAGAACGGACCTTCGACGGGCCCCCAGAGCACCCCCTTGAATGTGCTCAAAGCCAGCAATCACGCGGCCTTGAGCGGGTACAAGGGCTAGCCGGGCTCAGCCGCCGGGCAATACTGTTGCAGGAATTCTTCGTGGCTGCCGATCTGCGAAATCGCGTTTTTATGGCCAGCGGCAATGCTGCTGAGAAAATCCGCCAGCTCCGCCTCGGACATCATGTCACAGATGGGGTGATAACCCTCTGGCATCAATCCCTGTCCGGTCATCACCCGGGTCCAGGAGCCGTCAAAAAACAACTCGTGACCCTCGCGGAAAATGCGCCCGTTGGAGCGGAACAGCTCGATCCGACGGGCCAGGGATTCCGGCACCTCCATGGTACGGCAGAGATTCCAAAAGGGACTGTCGGTGCGCTGGGTTACATGGTAGTGAAGGATGATGAAGTCGCGAATGTACTCCAACTCGAAGCGGGCCTGAGCGTTAAATTCATCCACCTCGGACTGCACAATGCCATTGACCGGGAACAACTGCATCAAGCGGATGACCCCGGACTGCACCAGGTGCAGACTGGTTGACTCCAGAGGCTCCAGGAAGCCACTGGCCAGACCGAGTGTAACCACATTTTTGTTCCACTGTTTCAGGCGCCGGCCGGTCTTGAAGGGGATAATTCGCGGTTCCGTCAACACCTCGCCGGATACGTTACCGAGCAGTGTTTCCCGGGCCTCATCATCGGAGCAATAGCGACTGCAATAGACATGACCGTTACCCACCCGGTGTTGAAGTGGAATCTGCCACTGCCAGCCAGCGGTGTGAGCAATGGAACGGGTATACGGTACCGGCGGTGCCACAGTACTGGTTTGCAGCGCAACGGCGCGATCGCAGGGTAACCAGTGACTCCAGTCTTCATAACCCGTATGCAGGGCCTGCTCAATCAGTAAGCCACGGAAGCCACTGCAGTCAATGTACAGGTCGGCGCTGAGCATTTGCCCCGATGCCAGCGTGATCGAAGCGATATCCCCGCTAACCTCATCGGTTGCCACAGCGACGACTTTACCCTCGACCCGCTCGACCCCGTTTGCTTCGCTGAACTGCCGCAGGAAACGCGCATAGAGTCCCGCGTCCATGTGATAGGCGTAATCCAGCCCGCCTTTGGGGTTGAGAATAAACTTGTTCTGGTCAGCCGCGTGCTGGTGCAGTGAGTAATCACCGAGGTCAGATTCTTTGCCTTCCATCAGTGACTTCAACCAGAAGTGATGGAAACTACAGGCCCAGCAATCCTGCCCGATAATGCCGAAGGGATGCAGGTAGCGGTCACCCAGCGCGCCCCAGTTTTCAAACTGGATGCCCAGCTTGAAGGTCGCCTGGGACGCACGCATAAAATCCTGTTCCTTTATGCCGAGCAACTGGTGAAAAGACGTTAACAGCGGAATGGTGGCTTCACCCACACCGACAGTACCGATTTCCTCGCTTTCAACGAGTTGAATCTGTAACTGCTTGCCCATCATCTTGCTGAGGCCCGCCGCGGCCATCCAGCCCGCAGTACCTCCGCCGACGATCATTACACGGGACACTTTTTCAGTACTCACAGCTATTCCCCCTGCACCGGCCTAGCGGTTCAATTGTTTCAATAGTAGCGCGCGCAACTTGCGCGCCCGCGTGTCGTCCGCCGACGCCAATACACCGCGTCTGTCCTGTGGGATATGTGCCAGCACATCCTCGTCGGCGGAAAATATATAGTGTTCAAACACGCTGTGCCACGCCTCTCTTTGAGAGGGCGGCAGGTCGCGCACACTGAGCAGCGCGTGATACAAGGCGTCCGCCGGAGAACCCATATAGGCCTCCGACGGACGCCACCAGTAGTTAATCAACAGGTTTATTGGCGCCAGCCCCTCGACATGGTGCCACCACATACTGGGAATGAAGATGGCGTCGCCGGCTTCAAGTTCGGCGACCTGCGCCTGGGCAATAGCGTCGCGAAAACGAGGAAAGCGCGCATAGTCGGGTTGGTGAAAATCGACCAGGCTGATGGACTGGCCCGCAGGCGCAAAATCCAAGGGGCCGACGTACAGGTTTTCCAGTTGCTCCGGCGGAAACAGGGTGAAGCGACGCCTGCCCGCTGCCACACAGGCCAGGTTGTCGGGAATATCGTGATGGGCAGCAATGCGGCTCTCATTGCCAAGCCACAGACTCACGAGTGCATTTTCAAACTTCAGGGGTAGATCATTCTCCGCGCGAAAACCCGGCAAACAGTGGTCGACGGTGGTTGAGCCTATATAGTGCAAAGGTGGCGGTGATTCCTGCCGACTGGCGAGCAGCAGGTCGAGCACCTCGTCGAGTCGGGACCGCTCCATGCTGAAGTTGAATCCCGACATGTCCGCATTGTAGAAAATGCGCCCTCCTATTTCAGGCGAACCGTGAGAAACAGTGACGGTGGCGCCCTGGTAAAAGCGCCGCAAATAGCGATCCAGCGCCTCGGCCGAGTCTCGTGCGGCCGCAACCACCGGCCAGTGAGAAGCTAGTCCGCGGAGGATCAGGGGACAGGGTGAATCGTAGATTTCCGCCGGCACCTCACCTTGTTCGGCCAGTTCGAACTCGGCGACGCGTGCGTTAATGTCCAGCGGGCTCGCTACCATGGCGCTGTCTATAGCGTGGCGTTTTTCATGGCGATCAGTTTGCGGAAGTTGGCCATCGATGCCAGTGCCATAAAAATGTCTTCAAGATGGCCAGCTCCGTGCAACTCGGCAAGCGCTTCTGCACCCAATTGCTTTAGGCCCGCCTCACTAATCGTGTGAAAACCTGACAGTGCGAGCCGGGAGTTGTCATTCAAGGTTATCTCCACCGAAAAAGGTTCCAGCAATTGGTGTTTGGCCAGGGCCTCCGAAAACGCGGTATTGGCCTGGTGTCCCTCGTGAATGGAAAACAACACCGAGTTGATGTGCTCCAGGTAAGGACTGCTACCACCGTGCTCGAGAAACACCAACTGCCCTTCACTCTCGCTCACCCGCGGGCTGTCCATGTCGACATACACTACCGCCTCTTCGCCCCCACTGTCTGTATTCTGCAAGCCTATCAGGAAAGGCTCCCTCTCAACGCTCAAGGGTAAGTAGCTCGCGCGCCAACCGTGCTCGTCGAGAAACAGGTTCTCGTCTTTACTCAGGCCAAACAATGCGACCGGTTCCAGCTGGTCGGAGTCAGATCGCTTGCGAAAGATGATTGGATATTCGGACTGCACCTGTCGAAACTCGATGGGGAATACACCGGCACAAATGGTCGCAGGCGTATAGTTTGCAGACTTCTCGGTGATGATATGCAGGTTTTTGTGCGTAATATTGTCCAGCAGTGCATGGTTGGTCATTTCGTCAATCTCTCTTATTTTATTGGGCAATTCGCTCAGGAGGCGGGGAATCCCGCGTGGGCGATCTGCCGCAACAACTCACGGTTACCGGGTAATGCCGCAGTCCACTGGCGGCTTTTGGCATCACTTTCGCGCATCAGTTGCGCGGCAATGTCAGCATCATAGGAGCGGCGGCGGCCCGCCTGTCTACCGCTGTCAAAGCCCATGCCGTACAACACGTATTGGTAACTTGCCGACGGAAAAATTTCGTCGGCACGATCGAAGTCATGGTGCCAGGGCAGCTGATCGCGCCACAGGTCCAGCAGCGTTTGCAGACTCTCGGGTATAGAGTCCAACGCGCGATTGTCCTGCCAGAACGCCGAGTCTGAACGCTCTGACAAGACGTAATGCAATTTTAAGAAATCGATGACCCGGTCCCAGCGATAGCTGAACTTCTCGTTGAAGCGCTTCGCAATGACATCCATAGCGTCACGCGTTGCAGGTAGTTGCTCGGACACCATGGCCGCCGACAATTCCACCATCACCAGAGCAGACGCCTCCAAGGGCTCCAAAAATCCGGCCGACATACCGATGGCGAGACAATTGCGGTGCCAGAATTTTTGCCGGTGGCCGGGGTTAATCGATATCTTCCGTAGGCTCGCACTGGCTGCCTCCTCACCCATAACGGGCTCAATATAGGCACGTAACGCCGCCTCGGCACGCTCCTGACTGGTGTGCGCACTGGAGTACACGTAGCCAACACCCCGCCGTGTGGGCAATCCAATATCCCAGATCCACCCCGCGTGCTGTGCAGTAGAGTTAGTCTGGGAAGCAATCGGATCATCGGCGTTGGCATACGGCACCTGAATCGCCAGGGCGGAATCGATAAACAGCGTATCTTTCCTGCTCACAAAGGGAATGCCGTAATGCTTGCCCAGCAGTAGCGAGGCAAAGCCCGTGCAATCGATGAACAGGTCACCGGCTATGTCGCCTTGCTCCTGGGTACTGACCGACCCGATGTCGCCCTCTGGGTCAGAGTTGATAGCGGTGACATTCGCCAGCACGTGCCTAACACCGAGTTTTTCTGTGCAGTGCCGCTGCAACAGCGTGGCGAATTTGCCTGCATCAAGATGGTAGGCATAGTTGGTCACGCCGGCATACTCGGGTGTGGTTTTCTGCTTGGGTGCAAGGCCCCTATCGCAGACAGGGACCTGCGCGCACACTGAAGCGGCAAAGCTCTTATCGCTACCGGTGACGGGCCAATGTGCCGCCAGATTGGTTTTCAGGTATCCCTGCGGCAGGGAAAACGGATGGTAGTAATAGTCATCCGGCGCGCCGGTACGCCAGCCAATAAACTTGGACCCCTGTTTAAAGGATGCGTCACAGGCGAGCAGGAATTCGGTTTCCGACAGCCCCATCTTGCTCAGGGTACTGCGCATGGTGGGCCAGGTGCCCTCCCCCACCCCAATTGGACCGATGTCAGGGCTTTCAACCAGGGTCACCTGGATGCCGTCAGATCGACTGGCATGGTGCTCAGCGGCAAGCGTGCCCGCGGTGAGCCAGCCGGCACTGCCACCGCCAATAATCACTACTGATTTTATTGCTTTATTCATTGCACGGTTTTATACGTTCACAACGCCATAAGCTATCACACTGGCAAAAAAAAGGCCGCCACAGTGACAAACTGTGACGGCCAACCGCCTAAACAGGATAGTGCTAGAACGTCACACGGAAGCCGACGTTATAGCGTGCGCCAAACTGGTTGGCCGTGCGCAACTGGTTCTCGTAACGATTGTAGATACGCTGGGATTCATCAGTGATGTTGATCCCTTCGATGAACACCATCGCGCGCTCGTCCCACCAGGGCAACACGTAGGACGCGTTTGCATCCCACTGACCAAACTCTTCCGTGAACTGGGGCTGGTTGTTCTCGGTGCTGCTTAGGAACTCGTCACGCCAGTTGTACGCAATACGCGCCTGGATACCGTTCTTGTCGTAGAAGGCCACAAAGTTGGCTGAATCGCTGAGTCCAGGCAATACGAACTGGAAGCCCACTTGCGACACGTCAACATCAATGTCACCTTCAACAAAGGTTGCGTTGGCCATGACACCGAAACCGGTTTCCCCAAACATATGCTGAATGGCGATTTCAGTACCATAAAGCTCAGCAGTTTCGAGGTTCCGCGGCGCGGTGATATCCCACTGTACCAGTGGATCGTCGCCGTTCTGCACGATGGCTGTACCCACGGGGTTACCCGCGTTGATATTGATCTGGT
Organism: Halieaceae bacterium; assembly: GCA_963669435.1. Lineage (GTDB taxonomy): Bacteria > Pseudomonadota > Gammaproteobacteria > Pseudomonadales > Halieaceae > CALJFL01. The sequence goes on along the minus strand of OY770025.1, from coordinate 3,699,225 downwards.
CGTGAAGCAGAATCGGGTCAGCGGGATCACCGCCGGCCGCGGCAATATCCGCCGCCGCCTGCTGGGCACGAGGGCCAGCCGCAGGATCTCGCAGATCGCCAATTTCACCGGTCACAGTCTGGTTAATGATGAAATTCTCCACCTGCTTGCGGAAGTAACCGATAGACACATAACTGGTGTCGGCGTAGTACCACTCCAGAGACAGGTCGAAGTTATCCGAAGTAAACGGGTCGAGGTCGGGGTTACCTACCGCAGCAGTTCGCTCACTGGGCTTGGGACGATCGGTTACCGTGGTGGTACCACGTACATCGAGCAAGGTCGGACGGGTGATGGATTGGCTGTAGGAGAATCGTGCGACGACGTCCTGCATAAACTCCATGCTGAAGTCGAGGTTAGGCAACCACACTTCGTAGTCACCACCGACATCGGTTACAGACTGCTCGCTGGCGCGGTTCACGCCCCATTCCGTAGAGTTAATCCAAACCACTTCTTCGGTGTCGATCTGCAGGCTGTTAGCCGTCACGTCAGTCTCTTCATAGCGCATACCTGCGCGGAAGGTAACCGGCATGTCGTTGAAGTCGCCTTCACCCAGGAACTGGATGTACGCAGCGGTGGTTTCTTCGTTAATTTTGTGCTCGAACACCGGGGTTGAACTGCGGTCAGCTTCCAGCCTCGCACCGCCATTGAACTCCTGCTCAAAGGCTGCGATGCCCTGGTCAAAGTCCCAGTCGTAGTAGTAAGGCACATCGATGTTGCCGCTGAACTCGCTGAGCAGGGATTGTTGGTTCTGACGCTCGAAGATGGAGTTATCGTAGACGTCCTGGTTACCGCCATACCAACCGGCAGCGATCTGACCGGAGTTGAATTGGCGGGATTCAAAGGTGATATCGGTGTTCGAGAAGCCGAAGGCAATGCCGGTCAGGCCGCTCTCAGATTCACTCTCCCACAGACCTGACAACTGATACTGCGTAATATCAGATTCGTTTTCATTCGCGCCTGACTGCGCAAACAGCGAATCATAGGTGGCGCCGGTCGGCTGACCGTCTACCACGCCTACGGCAGTCTCGTCCCACACGACCTGCAGATCGGGGAAATCATTGCCATTACGGGCATCAACGGTTTTGGTGATGATGTTGTTTGCCGCAAGAATCAGGAAAGTGTCGTCACCGCGGCCAACACCTTCTGATACCGAGTCAGAATCGTGAACGTCAAACGCCAGATGCAGATTGTCGGTGGCCTGCCACTCGACGTTGAAGCCCACAGAATTGTTCTCATTGACCGACTCTTTCAGGCGCACGTTGGCTGCATAGTCACAGCACTGATCCTGCACGTAGACGTAGGTGCCGTTCTGGTCAATCTCCACCTCTGTGGTCTGCGGAAAGTCACCGAACCAGATGCCAACGCCGTTACGCAGCGCTTCCTCTTCGAATTCCGAATAGGTGTAATCCAGGGTTGCAGTGATGTTTTCGTTCGGCGCCCACTGCAGAACCAGCTGGGCGTTATCACGTTCGCGGCTGATGTCTTCGATACCGTAACCAAAGTTACGCGGGTACCAGGTATTGGTATCCCCGCTGCGGTTATCAGTAATGACCGTGCTCTCGGGAATCAGATCGTCGATGTTCTCCCGCCACAGGGCGATGTCCGCCTGCTGAATCTGGCTGTCACGCTCCTGATGAGAGAAGAACAGGCCGACACCGATGGTGTCATCGGCAAAAGTATTACTGATAATGCCCGAGTACTCTGGCGTTATGTCGTCACCTTCCTCATTGGTAGTATCTGACATCGCCTTCATACCAAAACTGGCGACCAGGCCGGGCTTGTCCAGCGGACGGGCGGTCTTGATATTGATGGTAGAGCCGATACCACCGCTGGGCTTATCGGCGCTGAAGGTCTTGTAGACCTCAACGGCGCTTACGCCCTCAGATGCCAGGTTGGCAAAGTCAAAAGATCGAGTGGGATCGTCGAGCCCGGTAGTGGGCATCTGACGGCCGTTCAATAGCACCAGGTTAAAGTCGGGGCCAAACCCGCGCACGGTGACCTTGCTGCCTTCGTTGTTGGAACGGTCAATGGATACACCACTGATACGCTGCAGTGACTCCGCCAGGTTGGTATCAGGGAATTTACCGATATCTTCCGCGGTAATCGCTTCCACCACACCTTTGGAATCCCGCTTCACATCCATACTGGCCTGCAAACTTGCGCGGGTACCGGTGACAACCACCTCTTCCAGCATCGGCTCCTGGGCGTGTACGGTGGTGCCGGAGACGGCCAGTGCGACACTGGCGGACAGAACATTTTTACTGAATCTCATGGGACATTGCGCTCCAAAAATATAATCGTTATCAAATTGAGCAGCGGATCAAGCCGCTACTACGGGAGTAGCAGCTTGAATACTATGCCTGTGTTTTCGACAGACCTATGGCTTTGCGATAACGGGGGCATAATTTGCGTCAAAAAGGACAGGACGCCACTTTTTGGCGCATCCGTGGGCTAAAACCATAGGAAATATGCGGCTTCTGGCGAACCGAGATGTCGTCGACAGATGTCTCACAAGCGTGCACTGCCCTGGCTATCGACCAATTCAAGGGTGCCAAACAAGCCTGCATCGATCCAACCCGCATCTTTCTGCGGACCCGCCACCGGCTCGGAGCCGATAAAATTCTCTCGCAGTTCGCTGCCATCGTTGTCGCAATACGCCACCATAAAGCCCATGACCTTTCCTGCATGCAACTTTTGCGGCTGGTTAGCATCGCTATCGTCTATATAGGTATCGTCGTACACGTCAATGGCGACCTCCCACACCAGCTTTTCGCCCTGCTGGCGCCAGCGACTCTGCACATGATCATTGTAGTTGCGGGCCTGACGGTCGGTACCTATGTCGATGGCCTGGTTATCCAGGGAAAAGTGGTAGGCAAAGGCATTGTGGTTGTACTGGTGGTCCCCGCCGGAGCGATTCTCATCGATAAAGACCTCCAGGCAGTCGTCGTCCCAGTACTGCTCCAGTGGGTCGCGGTGACTATCGAAGAGGATATCGTCGGTAATTTCCGCCAGCACATAGAGCCGGGAACCTTGCCACACGACTTTGTAGCGCCCGGAAAAATCAGCGTCACTGTACTCGGGCCCGAGCCAGCGCTGGTCCAGGGCGCGCCACTGCGCCTCAGCCCAGGCACTGTCATCCGCAACCCCGTCTATTACCGGAGCTTCCACAGCCCGTGGAGCCTGGTAATAACTGCGCTCCTTGGTCAGGTCAGCGGCCAACAGCGCATTGCAAGGCAGAATAACTGCCAACAAAATGCGCACAGTTACGCAGAGGCATATTCTTATCATCGTACTAATCTCAACCTCAATAAGTATAGGCAGGCTGCAGCCCGACACCACAAGGCAGTATTAGAACCGCGAATACGCATCACCACCCATTTGCGTCGAGCCGGACCGATGATGGGACAAGAGGGCCTCTCAGCAATTGTGTCAGCGCCGGTCGGTCACGATAATGCTGCGCCAACAACCCGATTGACTGGCGCTCTATGAATACGCTTATACTTGCGGGTAGGTCAATACAGAGTAAGAAAAAACTGACCATGCACGCCTTTATACAACAGCGCTTCAAAAACAGGGATTACAGATTCTGGGCCTGTCAGCTGTCGGGTTGGGCGGGCTATTCGCTGGCAACCTTTCTAAGCATCACCGTCGTCGACGGCAATGTAAGTTGGGATCACGTCGGTCACATCAGCCTGTCTGCCGTACTGGGTGTGCTTTGCTCCTGGCCGCTGCGCCCGCTGTATCGCGCTAGCTTTGCACTATCCCTGACCAGCCGTGTCGTAATTTCCGTCCTGGCACTGGTGGCCATCAGTGCAGTTTGGACAGTTCTGCGCGTGGTCATTTACGCCTGGATGATCGGTGAGTCGGCAATCTGGGCCGAGGTCAATTACTGGTTTTTCGGGTCACTATTCGTATTCCTGAGCTGGACAGCATTGTACTACGGCATCAAGTACTACGAACTGCTTACGGAAGAGCACCAGAAGCTGGTGCACGAGTCTGCACAGAAGGAGCTGGAACATTTTCGCCGTATGCGGGCGGAATCCACCGCCCGGCAAGCCCAGCTACAAATGCTGCGCTATCAGCTGAACCCACATTTTCTGTTCAATACCATGAACGCGATCAACGCGCTGGTAGAACTCGGTGAGAACAACAAGGCACAGCAGATGATTCAACTGCTCAGCTCATTCTTACGGCATTCGCTCGAGCAGGAATCCTTGGAACATATCAGCCTCGAGGAAGAGCTTGAGTCGCTGATGCTCTACCTGGAGATTGAGAAAGCCCGCTTTGAAGACCGCCTGACTCTCGAGTTTGATATCGCTGAAGAGGCCAGGACAGCAAAGGTGCCTCCACTACTGTTGCAACCGCTTATTGAAAATTCAATGAAATATGCCATCGCGCTCAATGAGGATGGCGGCAAGGTTTCACTGGGCGCAGAGGTGCGCGACGGCTACCTTTATCTGGAACTCGCCGATACCGGCCCGGGACCACAGGGTGCAATTGGCGATGGCGGAACCGGGGTTGGTCTGGCCAATACGCGAGACAGATTATCCGCCCTGTACGGTGACCGCGGCAGCCTCAATTGCAGTCCTTACACCGATGAGGGGTCAACCACGGTTATTCGGATTCCTTTCGAGCAAGACATGGAGCCGATGCAACGTGCAGGAGGCGACTCTTGAGCGACGCCGTCATCAAGTTGCGGACGATCATTGCCGACGATGAACCACTGGCGCGCAGGCTGTTGCGCGCCAGGCTGGTGGATATTCCCGAAGTGGAGATTGTCGCAGAGTGCCGTAATGGCCGAGAGGCCATTGAATCCACCCGCGAGTTTTCACCTGATTTGCTGATTCTCGATATCCAAATGCCCGGCATCACGGGGTTCGACGTGGTGAAGGAACTGCAGGCCGACACCATGCCGATGGTCATTTTCTGCACCGCCTTTCAGCGCTATGCTATCGATGCTTTCGATCTGCACGCAGTGGACTATATTCTCAAGCCGCTGGATGGCAAACGCCTGCAACGCGCCATCGCCAGAGCACTGGAGAGACATCAGAACGATATCATGGCAGGCGAACACAAGACGCCGCTGGTGGGTGCCATCGACGAAATTGCACGCAAGGTTTCCGGTCGCGAGAAAGCCAGCAGCCAGGAGAGCGGCAATGAGGAAGCACTGGCCGCGGACCGTAAAATCGCCATCAAGGACAATGACAGCACTGTACTAGTAAACGCTGACGACATCGATTGGGTGGACGCGGCGGGCGACTATATGTGCATCCATGTCAAAGGCGAGACTTTGATTATGCGCAGCACACTCAAAGGCCTGATGGAGAAACTCGACGCGGAAAAATTCAAGCGCATACATCGCTCCACGGTGGTAAACCTGGACAGGATTGTGAAAGCAACGCCGCTGCACAAGGGTGAATACATTCTCGACCTGGACTGCAACGAGCAACTCAAGGTGAGTCGAAATTACCGTGAGGCCATTAAGTTGTTTCTATCAGAGCACTAGGCCGCAGCCTACGTCGATAACAGGGACAGCAGCCGCAGCGGCTGACTGGTCGCAGCTGCAGTCCCTTTTGACGCATTGAGGTTGCTGCTCATAGCAAATGTCCTAGAGTAAGTTGCGCAGATAAATCCAATCACAAAACGGAACAGGATCGTACCGACTCACAGTCGCCCGGCACAGCCTCTGAGACAGCGAGTCCACGGATAATGCTTATGATCGATCGACGACACATTGGCTTTGTATTCACGACACTATGGCTCGCCACCCTGGCGGGTTGCACAAACGAAGATCCGACCCCAGACAGTGGCACAGACAGTGTCGATATGGGCGAAGCTGCATTGCCTGCCTCCTCACCAGCGCCAACAGCGCAGGCGCAGGCGGCACCATTGTATAGCGTCGGGGAGCCGATCTGGGCCGTTAATATCGGCGGTTCAGAACACACCGATATGGCCGGTATTAAGTACCGGGCGGATGATCTTGATAGCGAAACGAAAGTCGCTGCGGTCGACACCATTCGCGGCAGCCAGGACCCGGTGATTTACCAGAGTTACCGGGAAGGCGAGCTGGCCGTGAGCCAAGCCGTAGACAATGGTCGCTACGCGGTCACGTTACAATTCATGGAGCCAGAGGATATCGCTAGTGGCGAGCGCGTTTTTGACGTCCTGGTTGAAGGCGAAGTTCTGGTATCCAACCTGGATGTCCGCCGGGTCAGGGATGGCAAACACATTTCCGCGCTGGACAGAACTGTCACCGATGTTCTGGTCACCGATGGCGAGCTGAACATTGAATTACGCGCCGGCACCGGCAAGCCCGTGATAAGCGGCATCATTGTACGCCGGCAGAGTGTCGATCCCAGAGGGTGGCAACTACACTGGGCCGACGAGTTCAACTACCAGGGCGCTCCCGATCCCGACAGGTGGACCATCCAGCAATGGCCCGCAGGCAAGGTGAATACCGAAAACCAGGCCTATACCGCCAGGCCGGAAAACGTCAGGGTGGAAGGTGGCAACCTGGTCCTGGAGGCCCACCGTGGGGACATCGACGATGCGGAGTATTCCTCGGGCCGCATACACTCCCAGGGCAAGGGAGATGTTCTGTATGGCCGCATCGATATTCGTGCCAAGCTACCTACCGGCCAGGGCACCTGGTCGGCGCTGTGGATGCTACCCAGCGACCCCTTTCGCTACGCCACCAAGTGTTCTGCCGGTGACGATTGGCAGGGCCAGGACGATGTCTGTGACGCCTGGCCCAATTCCGGGGAAATCGACATCATGGAAAATGTTGGTTACGAGCCCGAAATCGTGCACGCCACCGTACACAACAGCGCCTATTACTGGCGTAATCATGAGCAGCGCAAGGGCGCGGTGCACGTGCCGGACGGTAGCACCCGCTTTCACGTGTACTCTATCGAGTGGGCGCCGGAAGTCATCCACGTCTACGTCGACGGCAGCCCCTATTTCACCTACGTCAACGACGGCACCGGCTGGGCCTCCTGGCCTTACGACCACCCGTATAACATTGTCATGAACCTGGCGATTGGCGGTGCCTGGGGGCGCGCCGGGGGCCCGATCGACAACAGTATTTTTCCGGTGCGTATGGAGGTTGACTACGTACGGGTATTCAAACCCGAGGCAAACGCCGCAGGAGTCGTAACATCAAACTGAGGGGCACGCTCACCCTTCTCTTCCTGGCCCTGCTAACGGGCTGCGCGGGCGACCCCTTCCCCGCAACAACCGACTCGCATGGCGCAGTCACCGTTCAATCCGACGCTGACATCGCCAGGCTGGTGGAATCCATGAGCCTGGAAGAAAAAGTCGGGCAAATGGTGCAGACGGACATCGCCGTGGCCACGCCAGACGATGTGCGCGAGCACAATATCGGCTCTCTTATCAGCCTGATACCGGAGGGCAAACTGGGTACCACGGCTGCCTGGCGCGAGCTGGCAGACGCTTACCAGCGCGGCGCCCTGGCCAGCAGTTCCAGCATCCCGATGGTATTCGCCATCGATGCCGTACACGGGCACAGCTATTTTGATGGCAATGCCGTCATTCTGCCGCACAACATTGGCCTGGGGGCCACACGTAATCCGACCCTGGTGCAGCGCCTTGCGCAGGTCACGGCGCGGGAGCTGTCTGCTACCGGGGTACGCTGGACCTTTTCGCCAACCATTGCCGTAGCCAGGGACATACGCTGGGGCAGGACATATGAGTCCTTCGGCGAGACCACTGAGCTACAGCGCATGTTCGCCGCACCCATGGTAATGGGCTACCAGGGCAATGATTTACGTGCTGATGACACGGTGGGTGCGACCGCGAAACACTTTGTGGCCGACGGGGCTACCGAGGGAGGGGTCGATCGTGGCAATGCGATCATCTCCATGGAAGAGTTGCGCAACCGCCATATGCCAGGATTTATTGATGCTATCGAGCGCGATGTGGTGGCCGTCATGGCATCCTTTAGCTCGGTAAACGGCGAAAAAGTCCACGGGTCCCGCGCGCTGTTAAACGGCCTGTTGAAAGACGAACTCGGCTTTGATGGCGTGGTCATCACCGACTGGGAAGGCATCAAGATTGGCGAGCTGACCTTGAAGCAGGGTCTGGATGCCGGCATCGACATGTTCATGTTCGCGGAATCCTGGCGCACCAGCATGCCCGAGATTGTTCAACTCGTTGAAGACGGACAGGTGTCGATGGCGAGAATTGACGATGCAGTAACGCGCATTCTAAAAATGAAATTGAAGCTGGGATTGTTCGACAATCCCTACAGTGCAACCAGCCAGGCCGATACCGTGGGTTCACCACAACACCGGGACCTGGCACGGCAAGCGGTCAGGGAGTCCCTGGTGTTGTTGAAAAATGAACGCGGCGCCCTCCCCCTCGATAAATCCAGTAAGGTGCTGGTGGCGGGTTCCCACGCCGACAATATTCCCTACCAGTGCGGCGGCTGGACCAAGAAATGGCAGGGGGCACATCACGACCTGTTCGACAATCCAGAACGCGCCGTAGAGGGTGCGACCAGTATTGTCGAAGGCATACGTGAACTGGTAGGCAGTGAGCAGGTACTGTCACCCCTGGATCCGGACAGCGTGGCGCGGGCAGACGCCATTATTGTTGTGGTTGGAGAAACGCCCTATGCAGAGAGCTTTGGTGACCGGGCGGCTGAAGAACTGGTTCTGAACCAAGATCAGGTTGCGTTAATCGAGCGCTATCGCGATTCAGGTAAGCCACTGATTACGGTGCTGGTTTCCGGTAGGCCATTACTGGTCGCCGACCAGATCGCCCAATCCGATGCATTTGTCGCCGCCTGGCTGCCCGGATCTGAGGGTCAGGGCATCGCCGACGTCTTGTATGGCGAGCACAACTTTACCGGCAGACTGGGTTTCTCCTGGCCGCAAAACGCAGCGCAGATCCCCATTAACACGGGGGATGCAGACTACGCGCCGTTGTATCCCTATGGCTACGGTCTGGACTACCCAGGCCAATCAGACAAAAACAATTAGTTTATATATATCAATTATTTATGCGTAATTATTAACGTGATATATAGGCCGCGTCACCGAGGCAGAGACGCCCCGGAGAGTCTTCAGCGTAAGCGGCCTGGAATGAACCTGACCCTATAACCCACGGTCGTAAGTCCAAACAGATCGGAGGACTTACCCTACCCGCGGAGCGGCCTATCAACCAGGGCGCCAGGTTCCATGGAAGCCTATAGGTACATTGTGGGAAAGCCGTGCCTTCGCTAACGGGCCCTCGGCTATCTTCTGGGCATCGAAGATATACAGGCTGCTCAGGCGCGTATCAAAATCTGCCACCACCGATAATAGGAACCCGTCCCCCTCCGGCGCATCAGGACTGCGCGGCACGAACAGCGCCTCGGACACCTGAGCCCTACCACAGGAATATCGATCATGGGCGCCGGTCTTATGGTCGATGCCGCCAATGACGTTATAGACCAGCTCATTCTCACTCAGAACCGTGGTGAGTTCTCCATCCGGCGCGGTATACCAACCATAGCGGTAGTCCTTTCCGGCGTAGCGAGGATCGCACTGGGGAAACTCAGACTCGTAGTCACCGGGAAACATCTCGAACTCCATGCGAGGGTGATCCTGGTTCATATCCGCCGTCCAGCGACTCAGCACGGGCCGGGACTTGCCTGTAGATTCGCCGTCAGCAGTGGGGAACAAAGGAGCGTGCTCAAACTGGCAGGCGTCGATGGTAATGACGCCATCCCGGTCGAATCCGTTCATGAAATGGAAGGCAAAACAGGTGTCCATCTCCAGCCACTTAACATCCTCTGCCGAACTGCTGTTGCGGGGCAGAACGGCGATGTGTACGCCCTTTTCAGGCTCCCAGGCAAAAGGCGGTGCGCCAGTCATGGCGCGTTCAAGGCTGCCGGAAATAGGCATTACGGGCAGCACGATGTAGTTCTCGGTGATGACAAAATCATGGACCATCGCCGGGTAGGGCGTAGGAATAAGAATGCTTTCCGTGAGGTGCCCCTGGGGTGACACTTTGTGCACCATCACATTCGATTCAAAGGGGCCAGTGGCCATATAGGCGAAGAAGATCATTTCGCCGGTCACCGGATCCACCTTCGGATGAGCCGTCATCGCCGTTTGTAGTTTTCCACGATAGTTCCAGGAACCTATCGATTCCAGGGTATGCGGATCCAACTCGTAGGGCGGATGCCCCTCTTCCATCGCCAGGAGCTTACCGCCGTGCCACAGCATCGCGGTATTCGCGGTTCCGTCCCTTATCGGTGAGCACAAAATCAGAATACGCAGGGTCTCCCTCGAACGGGTTCATCGGGTTGATCAGGCTTCTATTTTCTGAATCCTCGGCCAACCATTTGGCTGTTCGCACCCATCGGTTTACGTAGTCCACTTTCCCGTCGGCAATATGAAACGCGTGCACCATGCCATCACCCATGAACAGGTGATAGTCCCAATCAGGCTTATAGCGCTGGTTGGGACCGTTGCGGTACAGCGAGCCGTTCAATTCCGCGGGAACTTCGCCCTCGATAATGAGATCCCGGGCATCGCATTCCATCTGGATCGGGCCGTAGGGGAAATTAAGAAAAGGATTCGTTGCAGACATCGGCTCTGCCATAGCGTTATTCCTTGCAAATTAGAGGCGATTACACGCTACCAGCTTTACATAAAAAAACAAGCAAAACTGTTTGTTATGTACTTCTGCTTTTGATAGTGTGCTTGTCACCACCGTAGTTTTTCGCGGCTCACCGCAGCTTGCGGGGCCGTGGGACCAGTGGCCAATAGTACGTAACTCATAATCATAAATCGTTGGTCATCCATATGAGAAATAGACTGTCCTCACTGCTGCTCGCCTCACTGACAACCGGTCCGGCCCTGCCCGGCATTGGCGCAGTCGAGCGACAATAGCCTGGTGCTCGAAGAGGTCGTGGTCACGGCCACCCGACGCGAACAAAGCCTGCAGGATGTGGCCATGTCGGTATCGGCATTCTCGGCGGACTTTCTGCAAAACAGCGGTGTCAACGACCTCAAGGGTCTTGAGCAATACACACCCAATTTGAAAATTACGCCGGGGCCGGATACCCGTACCACATCATTCCGTATCCGGGGTATTGGCTCCATTGGCTCCAACTCTGGAATAGACCCCAGCGTCGGCATATTCCTGGACGGCATATACCAGGGACGCGCCGGCATGAGTATCGGCGACCTGGTGGATGTTGAGCGTGTGGAAATCCTGCGCGGCCCGCAAGGTACGCTTTATGGCAAGAATACCGCCGCCGGCGCCATCAGCGTAATCAGCAAACGGCCCAGCCTGGAGTTCGAATCCATGGCAGAGCTTAACTACGACAGCAACGAATTACTGGAGCTGCGAGGCATGGTCAACCTACCCCTGGGTGAGTCTGGCCACAGCGTGCGCCTGTCTGGGTTCGGCGCCGACGGTGATTACCTGTACGAAAACAGCTATACCGGCAAAGGCACCAACGACGTGGGCAAATACGGAGGTCGCGCGCGATTTCTTTTTGACCTGGAGAGCAACGCCGATGAGGGCGGGCTCGGCGAATTCATCCTCACCCTGGACTATACCAAGGAAGATACCACCTGCTGCGCATTCGCGGTCACGGACTACATGGGCTTATCGCCGCTGAACTCCCCTGCCACCAATTCACCGTCTGCGGAGTTACAGCAGGAACTTGGGCTTAACGCCGCTGGTGACCCGATACTGCGCTTCAAGTCCTTCGAGGACTCGGAGGGGTTTTCGCCCCCCGCCAGCCAATCCGTTCGGCGATGAATACTGGTTCGATGCAGACCTCTTTAACAGGGTTGAGGTGGGTGGTGTCGGCCTGGAATGGGTTAAGGACCTTGCCAACGAGACGACCATTACCTTTATCAACGCCTGGAGATTCTATGAATCCGACAGTGCGTTTGATGGCGACTTTACCGCCTATGACGCGGTACTGGCACGCACTTCGGTGGACCTGGACCAGTATTCATCGGAACTCAGGATCGCTTCGCCCGGCGGCGAAACCCTTGACTACCAGGGTGGCCTGTATGCCTACTATTCCGAATTTGATTCCGTCGGCGAATTTGAGCAAAGCGAGGCCCTGGTCGACAACATCATACTGTTTGGCGATGTAACCCTGGGCCAGTTCCTACCCGGTGGTTCCATCAACATCGATAGCAATCTATACACCACTACCAGCTACGCGGCCTTCGGACAATTGACCTGGAATATCACTGAAGCCTTCTCCGCAACGCTGGGGATGCGGTGGACCTACGAAAAGAAAGAGCGCGAAGGCTCCCAGGTCACGATTCCCGACATCCTGCTTGACCTGCCCCCTATCGCGGGACCCACTATATTCTACGACAACGAAAGAAGTGACTCCGACGTATCTCCTGCGCTGGATCTGCGATATTTCTATAACGATGACGTGATGTTTTACGGCTCGATCAGCCGCGGCTTTAAATCCGGAGGCTTCGACCAACGCCGGCAGGCCCAGGGGCAGGACGGCGAGTTCGACGAGGAGATAGCCACCAACTACGAACTGGGCATAAAGAGCACCTGGCTCAACCGCAGGGTGCAGTTGAATGCCACCGCCTTCCTGGTCGACTATGAGGACTTCCAGTCGCAATCATTCGATGGAGCCAATGTCCGCGTGACTAATGCCGGCGACCTGCGCAGTTACGGTACCGAAATCGAGCTGATGTTCATCCCGCTAGAGAACACCACTTTCGGCACAGCCATCGGCTACAACAAGGCGGAGTACGAATCCTTTGACAATGGGCAGTGCACCATCGATCAGGTGTTCTACCAGTACTACGTAGTCGAAGGAGCCCAGGGGGGGTCACCCGGAACCGCCAGCGCCTGTGTCCAGGACCTCGCTGGAGAGCCACTGGACAATGCCCCCGAGTGGACCGTGAGTTCCTACCTTCAATACGACCTTGCACTGAGCGACAACCTCCTCGGCGTGGCACGGCTGGAACACAGCTTCATTGATAGTCATTACCTGGACCAGGACCTCGACGAAAACCTGAAAAATGATTCGGTGAACCTGGTCAACCTGCGGCTGTCGCTCAGCAATGAGGCAAGGGACTGGGAAGTTTCGATCTGGGGACGCAACATGCTGGATGAGGAATATCTGAGCTGGGGCCTGGACATTCCCACCCTGGGTGGCTTTGCCGGCGTGGCGGCGCCGGAAGCAACTTATGGTGTTACGCTTAGGATGTTCAACTGAGCAACAGGCAAACGCCGACATCAGGAGACTGGTATGACCGATGACACGCTGATTACCAGCGACCAGCGCAGCGGCAGGGTCGCCCCGGCCAGGAAAACAGGGTTCTATTACAACTGGGGGCCGCAGGCATGGATAGATATGTGGATGTCAAACTCCATGCTGGTAAAAAAGGCCATGCCGATTATCAGCCATACATTCGTACCCATTTTGCGCCTTTCAGGTGACAGCGAGCAGGTTGACCGCGATTACGAGGCTATCAAGGCGCGGCGCGAAGACATTCGCTGGTTCAATTCACCCAGAGAAAAGTGGCGAAAGCGCTATGGAAATTTTGTACGCGAGGTGGAATGGGCACTGCTGGAGCTGCGCAAGCATTTCAGCCAGAAGCAGTACGAGGACATCGTGATCGGCACCTCGGTAGCGCTGTCACATGAAAACTCCAGTGACTTTCTGGCCATGATGAACTCCATGTCCGACAAGAACCAGAACAAGAAAGCAAAGGTGAATAAAGATGGTTCGACCACGCCCGGTCGCTGGGCCACATTTTTGTTTGAAACCTTTAATCCTGCCCATTGGCTGACCGGGCCGGCCACCATTACAGAATACGATCCGGCCAACGGTCTCACGGTGATGGAAATACCCGACTGCGGCTGGCACACCTGTGCGGCGCCGGAATCGCTGCCCAACCCCAACGCGCTGCCCGAGGAAGGCTGTCTGAATATCTGTAAGGGCCCCTTTGAAGCACTGTTCAATGGCGCAGGCGGTGGGTTAAAAATGGAGTTCGATCCACACCTACCCGAAACGTCCTGTACGGTGCGGATGAGCTGGTCTACGGGTGGAAAATAATGCGCGCGCTGACACAGCTGCTGGGCAATACCCGATCTATCCTGGCTTTGCAGCAAGAAAACAAGCAACTGCGAAAACGCGTGGCTGAACTGGAACAGCAGAACGACAGCATGCGCGCCGGTATGCGCCGCTGCCTGACCTGCGATTACCGCCTCGAATCGCGCAGAGATGACCGGGTATCTGGCAGTCCGTAACGGCCAACCTGGGAAATTCGGAACAGCCTGCAGACACGGTGCATGAAACTTTCTTAAGCATTTTCGACTTGAATTTTATTCAAAAAATTGCATACTGGTGTGTGCGTTTTTGTCGCCACTAATACAGAACGTCCGTTCGGGAGATTCGACTATGAAAGATCTAAAATTGGGCCTGGCGCAGGGTTACTGGGGGGCAGCACCGAAACCGAATTTCGTGGCCATGGCGCAGGAAGCGGAGCGCCTGGGCTACGACTCTGTGTGGTCAGCGGAAAGCTATGGCAACGATGCCTTCACTCCGCTGTGCTGGATAGGCGCACAGACCAGCAAGATAAAACTGGGCACTGCGGTAGTGCAGTTGTCGGGACGGACACCTGCCTCCTGTGCCATGCATGCACTCAGCCTCGACCTGTTGTCGGAGGGTCGTTTCATGCTGGGTCTGGGCGTATCAGGGCCCCAGGTAGTAGAGGGTTGGTATGGAAGGCCCTTTCCAAAACCACTGGCCCGCACCCGTGAATACATTGACGTTATCAGGCAGGTCTTTGCCCGCGAGGCACCGGTAACCAATGAGGGACCGCACTACCCCCTGCCCTATCCCGGCGAAGACGGTACCGGTCTGGGCAAACCACTGAAGCCTATCGTTCACCCGGTGCGCAATAAGATACCCATCTACCTGGGTGCGGAAGGCCCCAAGAATATCGCGATGTCCACCGAAATCGCCGATGGTTGGATACCCCTGTTTTATAACCCGTACGATGAAAGCGTGTATGACGAGTCGCTACAGAACATGCGACCCGATTTTGACATTGCACAAATGGTGTCGGTCAGCGTAACCGACGATATCGAATCCGCGCTGTTAGGCTTCAAGTACTTCATGAGCTTTTACATTGGCGGCATGGGCGCCCAGTCCACCAACTTCCATAAGCGCCTGTTTGAGCGTATGGGCTATGAAGAAGAAGCGGAAACCATCCAGAAACTGTTTTTCGAAGGAAAAAGAGACGAGGCGGCGCGCGTTATTCCCGATGAACTCGCAGACCAAATGACCCTGGTAGGCCCCAAAGACCGTATCAAGGATCGCCTACAGGCATGGCGGGATTCCAAGGTGACCACCCTGCTCATCAATACAGACGATGAAGCACAATTGCGCGATGTAGCGGAGTTGGTACTGTAACAATGGGCGAGCAACAATTGCCTGCCAGTACACCGGTACTGGTGGGCGCAGGGCAATTGGTACGGCGTGAAGCAGGTGACGAATCGCCTACCGACCTGGCCAGCAACGCAGCAAAGTTGGCCCTTACAGACACCGGCGCCGATAATATCCAGGCACATATCGACACTATTTGCTTCACGCGATTATTTTCCGACATGGGGCATCTTTGGCCCTGCAAATTCGGCCGCAGCGACAACCCCCCCGAATCTGTCGCTCAAGCCATCGGCGCCAAGCCTCGCGACCGCATCTACACAGCGACGGGAGGCAATGAACCCCAGTCCCGCCTGATAGAGTTTGCCGCGGATATTGCCCGAGGCGAGCGCGAGGTGGTAATGCTGGTCGGCGCTGAAGCCCTGAAAAACCAGCGCTCAGCCGAGCGCCAGCAGCTGGACCTCGACTGGAACGAACAATTTCCGGACGCCGCGATGGACGACCGCGAAACGGGTATCGACGTGGCTACCAGTCAGGAAATGAACAATGGACTGATGAACGTGATGTATTACTTTGCGTTGATCGAGCAAGCCCAGCGTCACAAGGCAGGACAGAGTGTACAAGAGCACCAGCAAGAGGCGGCAAATCTGCTGGCGAACTTCAGCGAGGTTGCCGAGAACAATCCCCACGCACAGTTTACAGGCCGCCAGACGGCGGAAGATATCCTGACTGCACCCCCGCTCACGCACCTGTATACCAAGCGCATGATCGCCCAGGACAGTGTCAATCAGGCCGCGGCCGTACTGGTCTGCAGTATTGGTAAAGCACAAGAACTGGGTATTGATGAAAGTCGATGGATCTACCTGCATGGACTGGCAGAAGGAAAAGAGCTTCAACTCAGCCACAGATCCGACCCCGCTCACTCGGCGATGGCCGACAAAGTGCTTGATCGCGCGCTGCAGCAGGCGGCCGTGCAGATCGACGATATTGCACTCATCGATATCTACAGTTGTTTCCCTTGTGCCGTTAACGCCATTGCCAATAGCCTGCACCTGCCAAGAGACGGTAGTAGGCCCCTCACGCTCACCGGCGGGCTTCCCTACTTCGGCGGGCCGGGCAACAATTACAGCATGCATGCCCTAGTTGAGGCAGTTTGGCGAGGGAGAGCACAGCCGCTAGAGTACAGCCTGGTCACCGCCAATGGTGGCATGCTGTCGAAACACGCCGTGGGCGTTTTCTCCTCGCGCCCATCCACCGTGAATTGGGCAACGGCCGACACACAGCTGGATCCCAGCTCGCTCGAAAAGCGTGAGATTTGCCTGCAGCCGGACGCGGGAAAAATACTGTCCTATACCGTCAATTACGGGCGAGATGGCGAGGTGCAAGCGATCATCCTGGGCGAAACCGTTGACGGTGAGCGATTTGTCGCCACGACGGCTCCCGACGACAACGCCACCGCAACCGATATGTTGAACAACGACCCCACCGGTCGCCCGGTCACCGTCGAATCTGTCGGCGATGAGCGGTTACACTTCACGCTGGTAGGCGCTCAGACCAATTGACCCGGGGTAGCCAGAGAGCGTAGAGTGCGGCTCCGGCGCTCAACGGCAGGGGCTGCAGAGCGGCGGTAGAGCACGAATTGACGGAGAGCGGTACCAATGCCAGCAGGCGCAAGGCCAAAGCAGAATGCCACGAAACGCGGTAACCAGCGCCGCCGGAGTATTCTGGAAGCGTTTCATGAATGCGTAATAGAGAAAGGTTACGCCAAGACCACCTTGCAGGACGTGGCAAAAAAGGCTGACCTCTATCCCAGCCACGTGCTGTACTATTTTGATGGCACCGAGGCAATCTTCGAGCAGTACTTTGAGAATATGGCGAGCCGCATTCTCCGAGAGCTGGAGGGTTTTCGCAAGGATAGCCCGGAAGTCCAGATCGAAAAGCTGGTAAAACTCTATTTCTCAGGCCGCACCATCGATCATTCCGAAATCGGCTTCATGCTGGAGAGCTTCGGGGTAGCGGTGAATGACGACGTACTGAAGGAAGAAAAATCCCGCGTCGACAGTGCTTGCAAGGCTCACCTTACTGAGTTGTTTGAGCAAACTCCCCTGGGTAACGGCGCCAATGCCAGGGACGCTGCAGAATTGGCCTACGCGCTCCTGATAGGCTTACGCACCGCGGTGTACTTTGATAAAAAACTGAAGCTTACCAAGGCGCGCAAGTTGTTCAGGGATTCCATGTACCTGTACAGTGGGCTGACCCCTAAGAAATAGCCATTCCCAACCGCAGTATCACGCTACTCTGGCGTGTACCAGATAGGCGATGTATAGGCCCTATCCTGGTTAAGCCGGGGCATGTCGTCGTTCATAGGCACGTTAAAGTACTTGGCGTCGTACACATTCCAGCGCGGTGTGGGAATCTCGATCACCCGCGCGTAGTAAAAAGCGCGTTGCTGCGGATCAAAGTCAGGATCTTGCCATACAGCGGCAAGATAAGGCTCTCCAATACTATTGGTATAGCTGGCGTTCGCCACATCCACCGTGCTACCCACCGGGGGCGCTTTCCCGGTGCTGGCATCCACCTCGCGTTCATCAGACAGCGCCACGTCGTAGATAGCCTCCTGAAGCTCACCCTTGTCGTCCAACCAGCCCTTAATGATCTGCACCCTGTCGAGGTTTGCCCCGTCCGGGTCCTTGGCTGCTATCGCCATAAAACGCGGCGCCACACCGCTCGGCGCGCTACTCAGGTCACTCCCCATAGGCACCCCGCGTTGATAGGCCGCCGCGAGGTAGTCGGGTTTCTCAAGATCGGCAGCCTGGTACTCCCAGCCGCCAAAGAATCGCACGACGATTCTTGAGCCCGTGGTGGCGTAGGTTTCACGACGACGCATCGCCTCGAACAGCGCTTCGCGGGTATTTTCAGCAGCCCACACTGCCGCATAGCCCGATGCCGTGATCCGCCAGTTTTCCCAGAGAGCCCCAACCATCTTGTTGGAGAAGCGTTGCGGCCCGGGTTCAGACTCCGGGAACTTGCCGAAAAAATTATCTTCCGCCGCCGTGGCGAGCGAGGTGTGCGAATCGGTACTGCCTATCATGCCGAACTTGAAGGGGTTTACCCCCAACTCGGATTCAAACTTTAGCCCGAGTTTGAGCGCACTGCGCGCGTACTCGTGTTTCAACATGGCCTTGTCTTTATCAGCAGTCATGTCGATGTTGCCGAAGTCCCAGGTTTCGTAGTCGGCAAACTCGTCAGTGGGCGAAAGATAGGGGTGGGCCTCACCATCACCCTTGACCTGGGTAACCTCATACAGGGGCTCCCAACGCGCCCGGGTTGCGGCGTAAGCGGAACTTAAGGGGTCACCCGAAACCGTCTGGTCGTCAAACATCAAACCATTACTGACGTTACCATTGTGGGCAATGGTCATCGCCTGGCCCCCGGTACGCTCCTCGTACTCAGCCAGGTGTGCCCAGAGATCTTCCGGATCAACGCTGTCGTGCGCCGAAAACGGAGTGGTCTGCGCGGTCTTTTCTTCCCCGTCCTTGAAAATAACCACCCGGTGCAAATTGTTGCCGGAGATCATCGAGGTCCATTCATAGCCAGTAAATGCGGTAAACAAACCGGGAACGTTGTTGCGGTCTGCCGCCTTGACCACCTCTTCTACCCAGATGCTGTGTTTGGACGATTCGGGTAGCGCAGGGTTTTCCTCAGGATTGTTCACGCTCTCGGTGAACTCGAAGAGCCACTTGACCGGATCGTTGTAAGTCTCCCAGCGGCGGCCCACCTCGGTATCCACCACCAGCGGGTCGCCTTTATGGAAACGGTAGTACGCTCCAAGGTAGGACGCGTGGTCGGCGACCATGAGAAAATCCAGGGGGCGGCGCAAGCGCACCGGCATCGCATTGTGCGCGATGATTTCCTCGCCCCGCGCAAATCGATAAGCATCGTCCGGCGATAGGTTGGTATTCTCGGTCGTGTAAGCGTCGGAGGAATTGCGCGTATGCAAGTGGGTATCGCCCCAGTACACATTGCGGGGAAAGTCCTGGTCCACACCGGGAGAATAGGGATGGGACGGTGTATCAGCCGATACCGTAAGTGAGAGGACCAGTAAAAGCGCAATCATCGCGCCAGGGAGCGAAAAACGAAAAGCTCTGTACATCGGCCTACACCTCAATGTGGGTTAGCGCTAATCTGACGGCTCTGCTTACCAGATGCAAAAATCAGGCTGCGCCAGACTGTGCTTCAGCATAACGGGTTATGGCCTTGTAGTCCGCCTTGCCATTGGGCCCGCGACCAAGGTCTTCAATCTCGTAGATTTCCTTGGGGACCTTGTAGCCGGCGAGGTTCTCGCGCACCTGGTTGCGCAACGCCAGCTCATCAAGCGCGTGCCCTGCGTTCAATTGCACAACAGCAACAATGCGCTGCCCCCATTTTTCATCGGGCAAACCAACGACCAGCGCGTCTTCCACACTGGCGTGCAATTTCAGGCTTTCTTCCACTTCCTCAGGGTACACCTTCTCGCCACCGGTATTGATGCAGACACTGCCCCGGCCCAACAGGGTCAGCGTTCCGTCCTCGGCGACAATACACCAGTCACCCGGCATGGTGTAACGTACTCCATCGATCACCGGGAAGGTCTTGGCGCTCTTTTCGGGATCCTTGTAATAGCCCATGGGTATGGGACCGCTACGGGCAATCAGTCCCGGCTCGTCGGACCCCGGAGTAATCTCGCGCAAATCCTCACTGAACACTTTGCAATTCGGCCCAACCGAAAAGGTCGCGACTTCGGACTCCCCGTCAATGGTGGTCACCGATGCAGCGAGGCCAAATGCCTCTGACGAGCTAAACCCATCGGTTAGCATCGCCTGGGGCATAAACTGGAGTAGCCCCTGCTTAACCTCCTTGCTCCACATCACCCCCGAAGAAACCATGCCACCCATGGAGGAAAGGTCGTATTTTTCGTGCTCGTCCTGCAGCACCTTCAATAAAGGCCTGGCAAACACATCACCCACAATGGCCATCGCTGTCGCGCGTTTATCGCTAACCGTCTGCCAGGCTTCCTGCGGGTCAAAATTATTCTGCGTGAGTGTGATAACAGTACCGCCCCACATCAGGGTAACGATGCCTGAAATCATACCCATACCATGCATCAGTGGCGAACCCACCAATTGGCGGAACTGCCCGATGATCGGCTTAATACCCGCCACGTGTGCTGCCAGGTCAGCAGGTGCAGGTATGCCGAACGCGGGTATCGCGCCACTACCGGTGCCGTGGAAGAAATCTTCCTGGCGCCACATAACGCCCTTGGGCATACCAGTAGTACCACCGGTATAGATAAACAAGAGGTCATCCGGGGAACGTTCCACGGGTACAGGGCTACCGTCGCCATCCAGGGCAAGGGCTTCATAGTTTTGTCCGTTGGGAACGTCAGCGGAGGCATCTTCACATAAGTTTACCCAGACGCGCACCTTGTCGGCCCGCTCACGAATATCCTCTACCCTACCGGCAAATTCCTCGTCGTAAATCACTGCAGCGGCATCCGAGTTATCCAGGATGTACAGCAGTTCATCGTCGGTGTAGCGATAATTGATATTGGTGTGCACAAACCTGCCCTTGAAGCACACCACAACCGACTCCATGTAGGCGGGATGGTTACGCAGGTAGAACGCGACCTTGTCGCCCGGCTCCAGACCAAGGCGCTGTAAATGCCTGACCAGGTTGTTACTGCGTTGTCGCAATTCACCCCAAGAAATGGTGCGCTCGCCATGAATCAGCGCATCGGTCTCAGGCGGTACCACTCCCTCTACGGCTTCCAGGATATCTCCGAGATTCCAGTTCATAGTTTCACCTCACTGTATCCCCGGGGCCACGGGTCCCGGCATTCTCAAGAACGTTGTATTTTGCTGATTCGAATCTAGCGTCCCGACAGAAACAAAGAGAGGAGCCGGGGCTCCTCTCATGCACTGCAGTTGGCAGTTCGTTAATCGCCTGCCAATCCACCGAACGTGTATCGCACCTCAACGCCCCAGCTACGTGGCTGGTTGTAAGTACCAAACGAGGACAGAATCGAAATGGGCGTAGTTGCTACGAGCGTACGTTCATCGGCCAGGTTGCGACCGTACACACTGATCTGCCAGCTATTGTCGTAGATATAATCAAGCGAGCCATTCCAAATGCCAAAGCCATCGACGGAACCTACCGGGTTATTGGTATTAATCGTCTCGTAATCATCTTTCCAGCTGTACGTCAGGTCAGCAGTGAATTCACCGTTACCAATAGCGCGCGAATATATGGCTGAGGCGCCAAAGGTGTTCTCAGGTGCCCTGCGCAAGTCGAGATCGGTATTATCGGTAACGATACCGTCATTGTTGAGGTCAGCATCATACTCTGTGTATTCAGCGTCCAGGTATCCGTAAGTAGCCCGCAATCTAAAGTGTTCCGTTAACAGTGCAGTCAACTCCAACTCTACACCTGGCATATCTACCTCACCGGCATTCAACACCAGGGTCCCGACCGTTCCATCATCGAGCAGTACAAAGTTTTCTTCTTGCTTGTCGGTGTATTCACTGAAGAAGAGCGTCGCATTGAATCTCACTCGCCCATCCAGCAGGTCACTTTTCACACCAAGCTCGTAGGTGTCCACGTACTCAGGATCATAAGGCGTGGTAAACCCGGCGACGGTGGTGTTACGGCCAAAGAAGCCACCACTCTTAAAGCCCTGTGCGTAGGAAGCAAAGAACATAGTGTCGTCGTTATATTGATAGCGGATACCGAGCTTCGGTGTAGTTTCACTCCACTCTTCAGATTCTGTTCCGAAAGTACCATCAACAATTTGTGTGCCATCTGCCAGGAAATACGAGGCAGTTTCCGCAGCGAAGTCTTTTTCTTCTCGGGTATAGCGCATCCCCAGCGTAGCAGTCCACTGGTCGTTGATATGCCAATCACCCTGGAAATACCCGGCAATCGATTCGGTCTCCTGATTCTGGTTCAGGGTACCCTCTGTACCAGGGGGGAACCCGAAGATCACTGTGGTAATCAGTCCAATCGTCCGTGAGGTTTGACTGTATTCAGAATCCCAATAGTAGAGACCTGCGACAAAGTCGAAATTGTCCGAGAAGGTTGATGTGAAGTTCAGTTCCTGGCTAGTCTGTTCGTAATCCTGGTCAAAAGTCAGCGTGATATAGGGCGCAGCAGAGCCGTCAAATTCTGCGCGTCGGAACTCATCATTTTCACGGTAACCCGTAATGGAAGTAATAATGCCGGGGCCTACATCCCACTCCATCCTCAGGGTATAGGCATCCGTCTCTACAAAAGCGTTCTGGTGATCATTCGTGGAAACGCTGTCCTCATCGCTACCCGTATCAAATTCCTCACAGCCTACCTCCTTAGGCCATAATCCAGCGGCGACGAAAGCACCGCACGACAAGGTATCTGGACTGTTTCGGTTATGTGAACCACCGATATCGGAATCATTTTCCAAACGGTCATAACTGAACAGCGCTTCGAAGTTATCGGTGGGTGTTGCTAACAGTGCGAAACCATAGTTGGTGGTATCCAGGCGCGCGGTATCTTCGTCAATGGTGGTATTTTCCAACCAGCCATCGTGACTGCTGTCTGTCGCATAGACTTTGGCCGCCAGCCCATCCTCGATGATCGGAAAGTGCACGACCCCCTTGAAGTCCTTCAGATCCCAGCTACCTGTGCCAGCACGCAATTCACCGCTGAAATCACCCGTGGGCTTGTTGCGGACCACATTGAGCACGCCGCCGATGGTGTTTTTACCAAACAGGGTTCCCTGAGGGCCACGCAAGACTTCTACGCGCGCAATATCAAAATTTTCCAGCGCCTGGCCGACATTGGTACCCAGGTAGATACCATCCAGAATAACGCCGATGGAAGGGTCAAGGCTCTTGTCTACTTCCTGGTAGCTCACTCCCCGGATCGAGATATTGGCGGCGCCGGGTCCGGCAGTTCCCGCTGCGATGGTCAGGTTAGGTGCATAACCCTCCAGGTCGGTCAGATTGCGAATCGTGGGGTTCTGCAATTCAGCTGAAATTGAGGTCACCGAGACCGGTACCTCCTGCAGCGACTCATCCCGTTTTCGCGCTGTAACCACAACTTCTTCAAGTACCAGTGCGTCCCCCTGCCCCAATGCCGGCGCACTGGACAGCGTAGATGCCATCATCACCGCAGCCGTCAACGGCAGCAGTGAAGTTGAAGGGGTGGGCTTGCGTAGAAAGTCAGCTTTGTTCATCAGCGATCTCCGTAGTTTTATTTATAGAGCGACAATTCAGGTACAGCTTCGACAACTCAGGTTGTAATAATTATTGTTTCATTGATAAAAATCAGTATATCCGGTTTTTTAACTTATTCAATATTTTTTGGCGAAATTTTGTCCACCAACCGTGACGATTTGGGGGTTCGAACCGCGTAATACGGAAAATTCCCCAAAACGGCTGTAACACGCATGAACAGTGGCTATTTCGCTAGTTGATACTCGCTTTTTAGGGCTAAAAAAGCCCGGGGCAGCTGCGCTTTTACTCATCGCCCCTCGCCTCCCTGTTCTCACCCCCAAAAGCAGCCTTTACCTGCTCCCAGTAGTCCTCCGGGGTATCTACCAGCTCGAAAAACACCCCGTCAGGGTCTTCAAAGACAACAATGCCGTGGGGCGAATCAGGCCCCTCACAACAGGGGGCCCGCTCGGATACAAAGGTCACGCCGCGGTCTTTGAGTTTCTCGATATCACCCTCCAGGTCATTGGTGGCATACGCGATACGGTGGATACCTAAATGATTAATCGGGGCAGGAAATGGAGGCTGGTCGCTGAATGGATTGCTCCACTGTGTTAACTCCAGTGCCGTACCATCCGAAGGATGCCGCATATGTAGCCGGCGAAATGCATAATCCGGGTTTACCCCCAGGGCTGCGGCAATGCCCGCGACTCCGCCGTGGTCAATAACGGAGGTCTCAGTAACGAAACCCAACATCTGGTAGAACGCGCACGAGCGATCCAGATCGCTGACATTGACACTGATTTTGCCCAGGCCCACCGTAGCCGCTAAACCCGGTTCGGTGACGCGGCCGGTCGCGCGGTCGCTCACCCCCTCCCCCAACTCCAGGAAGGTTCCATCGGGATCCTTGAAGAAAGCAAAGCGCCCGCCATCAGGCCATCGGGACGGCTCTCCCAGAATCTCTATGCCCTGCTCACGCAGGCGCGCCACATCGGCGTCAAAATCTGCGCTGAGCACCTGCGCACTGATAATGCCCAGACGAAAAAGATCGGGGTACGGGGGGTCGAGATTGCGCGGATTCGTCCACTCAATAAGGTCTATGAAGCCGCCACTCAGCGAGCGCTGGAACAATAGTTCTGCGCGCAACAGGTAGACATGGTCGATGCCCATGGCCTGGGCAACCTCCAGGGTATTAGTAGGCGGATAGCCGATAGAGTCCACAAAACCCAGCGCCGAGTAAAATGCCCGTGAACGCTCAAAATCGCTGACGTTGATGTTGAAGTGTATGCGCCCACTGATGGCGATGGCAGGGTCATCAGTCGCCGGCGACTCCGCTGCTACGCCAGAGGCAAGCAGAAGTGACGCCATCAATGCTGTCGCCAACTGCTTGATCACATCTCTCCCTTCATACCCAGCGCGTCAATGGTACCGCGCCAGGCCAGCGAGCCACCGTCAATCAGCCAGACTACGCCATTTACAAAACTGGACTGCTCACTAGCCAGGAAACAAACCAACTCCGCGACCTCTCGCGTTTCTCCCAGGCGAGGTACCAGGTGTGTCAGTGTCTTCGGGCTGACTAGTATCTCCGCGTCGTGGGAGGCGGCGATGAAATTCTCCACCATCTGGGTCTTGATCGTGCCGGGGCAGTAACAATTAACGCGAATGCGGTGTGGGGCCAAATCCACCGCGAGGTTTTTGGTCAGCATGGCTATACCACCCTTGCTGGAACCGTAGGCAACGCTGTGTTCGTAAGCGCTGAAGGAACCGGTGGAGCCGGCATTGATGATTGAGGCGTTATCACTTTGCTTGAGTAGCGGAAGCGCATACTTGGCGCACATAAACGGGCCCACGAGGTTGATCCCCATCACCTTTTCGAAGGTCTCGCGGCTCATGGTTTCCAGCGTGATACCCTCACCGAGTATCGTCTCGTGAATCCCCGCATTGTTGTGCAGTACATCCAGTCCGCCCAGGGTATCTGCGGCCGCTTGCATTAACGCCTGGACTTGCTCCTCGTTACTGACATCGCAGTGTTGGTAATGGGCAACGCCGCCAGCTTCGCGAATCTCGTCGACCAGCGCCTGTCCACCCTCGTCGTTGACATCAGAGACCAGCACATGCGCCCCTTTGCTGGCCGCCAGTGTGGCTGTCGCTGCGCCAATACCCGTGGCAGCGCCGGTGACCAGGAACTTAAGCCCTGCAATACTCATTGTTTCTCTCTCCAAATTTCATATCCGCAACACGCACGTGATAGCTAGCGCGTGTTGTTATTTACATCGCCAAACCCTTAGTCCGGCATACTGCAAATACCGGCCTCGTGGTACACCTTGAGTAACTCCCGGTGACCAAAGGCGGTAGCCGCCGACTGGAAACCTGCTTTCTTCAATTGGCCGTTGAGAATGCGCTCGGCCAGTTCAGCACTGAGATCACCGGTCCAGGAATACGGTGCCGCCAGATGGAGCACAAACTCGCTGGCGGTCTGCCTGCCGCGGGCGTAGCAAACGACCATGCTGCGCTGTACGTCGATATCATCTACCGGTGGCTCCACGACTTCCATGCGCGCGGCGATATCATTGGTTATTTCTTCACGCTCTTCCTGGCTTTTGCCAACAGAGCGCTCGTTGAACTCGTTGATGGCGGCCAGGGTACTGTCGACGAGGTGCTCACCAATCGCGACCATGGCTGAACAGTTGCGCACCCGGTCATCATCCTTGTACCAAACCGGCTCCGCACCACCGCCCCAGGGATGTGCACGTACCATGCAATTCCTGAAGGGCATGGAGACATGATAGAAAACATCATTCGCCCAAACCTGGAATTCATCGAGAACCAGTGAATACTGTGACGTGTTGTTACAACTCATACGTAAAAACGATTGCGTGGAAGCCACAGATGGAAGCCCATGCTCGACGTGATAAACAATATCCAGCGTATCCACGCCCTCGGTTTCCAGACAGACCTCAGCCGCCAGGGCGCCCGCCGCGCTCATCCAGGCGCTGGCTGGTGCCAGCAGTAAATTCTTGGCTGCGAAGGCATCACCGTATCGCTCTTTTACTGCCAGGGTAAAATCCTGTTCACCGGTGATATCCAGGTAATGACAATCACCCTGCAAACAGGCTTCCACTACCGGCCACGCTACCTGCATGAAAGGCCCGACGCTGTTGATAACAACGTCTACCTCGCGGAACAGCGGCAATAGCGAATCCACGCTGCAATCCAGCGCAGCAACCTCTGCTGCAAAATCGCGTCCCAGACGCTCACGGACCACGGCCAGCTCGCCGTGCAGGCGTTGCTCGTTGCGGCCCGCTGCATAAAATGGAATGCCGCGCTTGGCCAGGGCTTCGCCAATAATCTTGCCGGTATAGCCGCTGAAGCCGTATACCAATACCTTGGGTGTCGCCGTCATATCACTAGTTCTCCTTATATCGTGACGGTTAATAGTTCTTTTCAAACAATTGGGTTTTCTTGGTAGCGCGCTCCAGTGAATTCGGCGCGAGCCAGGTGATCGCCGGCCGCACTTTTAGCAGCACATGCATCTTGTCGCTCACCTCTTGTTCCAGCGCCGCGAGATTGCCTTCCTTCACGCCTTCCCCATACTCAATCTTCAATTGCAAGGGTGGCAGCACCAGTGGCGGCTCGCGCTCCAGCACAATGCGAAACGACCCCGTAAGACGCGGGGCGAAGCCGTTGATCAGGCCCTGGATAGCGGCTGGATAGATAGGCACGCCCTTGACCTTCAGCATGTCATCCGCACGTCCGACAATCTTGTAGCGAAAACCAGTACGACCACAGGGGCAAGGGTCGGTGAACACCTGGTGAATATCGTTCAGCGTGTAGCGCAGGTTGGAAAAATAGATCGTTGCCTCTGGCTCCAGTGGCGTGAAAACCCCCAAACCTGTAGCGCCATTTTCCATGGGTACAGGCTCAAAGGTTTCTGGATCGACCAGCTCATAGTAACAATGGTCATCGGCTATCCAGTGCATCCCCTGGTATTCAGGGTGTTCACAGGACACGCCATAACCCGCCCCGACGTCAATGACGCTGGCGCCGTAGTCACTCTCCAGGCGCTCCCGAATTTCAGGGATCCCCGCCCCGGGTTCCGCGCCCAACAACAGCTTTTCAATACCCAGGTCGCCAATGGGATGGCCCAACACCTCCTGGCACTGCTCAGCAAGGTACAAAGCCAGTGATGGCGTGCACGTAATCGCGTTCACCTGGAACAGTTTTAACAGGGTCAGGAAGCGCTCCGCACCAGCCTCCGCCCCAATAGGAACGATAGTTACCCCTGCAATCTTGCGGTAGTAATACAGGATCGGAGTTCCGGCCGCGTGCATGCTAAGCCCGTATCCAATCGCTAAACGATCCCCCGAGCGTAAGCCGGCGCGCCAGCCCATGCGACCCAAAATCTCGCCCATGGCATCCACGGTCTTATGGAACACCGGGTATGGAGTGGGTATACCGGTTGTACCTGAGGTGGTGGTAAGCAGATGCAGGTTCTTCATGCGCTCTGCACCGTACAGATAGTCGTAGGCCTTGAGCATGTCATTGTCAAAATGCTCAAAAACATCGCGGTAATCCGCCTGCCCGCAAATGGGGAGCGCTTGAGCGAGGTCTCCAAAGGTCCGGACGTCTTCCGGTTTGATACCTGCCTTCTCCATACGCTCACGATCAAAAGGCACATGATCGTAGAAAAAACGCAATGTCGCTGGCAATTTTTCTTCCTGTATCTTCAACATTTCCGGGGTATGCAGCAGCGGCTCCATTTCCTCGTTGAAGTATTTCTGGTCCGGGCGTTGCAACTGGGGTCCCGCATAATCAGCCATTCTTTTATTCTCCTGGTCGGCTTATGTGTTAAAAACATGTAGCGCCATAGCGCCGGTATCGATTCCCAGAATCCCTCCACCATTGTGGGTCAATCCAACTTTTGCGCCGTTTACCTGCCTGGCACCGGCATCACCACGCAATTGTTTTACCACCTCGTAAATCTGGCCGAGCCCAGTTGCTCCGATGGGGTGCCCCTTGGAAACCAGACCGCCGGAAGGATTGGTCGGCAACGAGCCTGCCTGATCGTAATAACCCTGCTCAATGCGCTCGGCGGCCAGTTCCGCAGGACATAGACCCAGTTCGATAAGGTCGATAATTTCAGTCGAAGAAGTGGTATCGTGAACCTCCGCCACATCGATATCCGCGGGATCAATAGCGCCGGACTCAAACAGTTTCTTGCCCATACGTCGCGTGAGCGTATCCTCCAGGTCAGTACCAACCTTGCCACTACCCACAATGGAGGCAGGCACCCAGACAGGCTTGCGTGTCAACCTGGTTGCAAACGACTTGGAACAAACAATTGCCGCTGCTGCGCCATCACCTATCGGGGCGCACATCATGCGTGTAAAGGGCCAGGCGACATCACCAGAAGTAAGCACCTCGTCTACGGTGACCTCATGTTGATACTGTGCCTTGGGATTAAGTGCGCCATTCCTGTGGGCCTTTACTGACAACTGCGCGAAGTGCTCACGGGTAAGGCCGTAATCATCCATGTAGCGCTTAACCAGAAACGAATAAACATCCATCAATCGACTGCGTTGTTGTTCTCCCTCAGGGAAAATCTTCGTCTCGCCCCCAAGGCTCTCCTCAACCTGCCGAAAATAGTACTCGTAATCCTGCACATCCAGTGCAGACTCCAGCGCCAGAAAGGGTTTTGATTTATCGGCATCGAAAAGCTTTTCAAACCCAACAACCAACACGCAGTCATGAGCTCCACCGGCAACTGCCGTCCAGGCAAGATTGAACGCATAGGTGCTACTGGCACAGGCGTTCTCAACGTTGTAAATAGGGATTTCACTAATACCCAGCGGGTCGAGCACCACCTGGCCACGGATCATGTGCTGGCCAGTCATGGCACCCGCGGCCGCGTTGCCCACATAGGCCGCCTCGAGCACAGATTTTTCGACACCAGCGTCGGCGAGCACGTCTTCAACCGCCTCTCGCACCAGGTCTTTTATACCCCTGTCCAGGAATTTCCCAAATCGGGTCATCCCCACACCCAGAACCGCTACATCTCTCATATCTACGCCCGCGCTGCCGCAGCGCGAACCACCGATGTACTGAGGGCGAGCGGAGACTTCACTCCACCATTGGTAATTACCGCCACAGCGAGTTGCCTG
The DNA here is from genome assembly GCA_963669435.1 of Halieaceae bacterium. Classification (GTDB taxonomy): domain Bacteria; phylum Pseudomonadota; class Gammaproteobacteria; order Pseudomonadales; family Halieaceae; genus CALJFL01. The sequence goes on along the minus strand of OY770025.1, from coordinate 3,669,400 downwards.
TCGGGGTCAGCCCAGGCGCCGGAACCGCCTACCCCAAAATGCCCGAAAGCACTGTCAAGAAATCCACGACTGGTGTAGATGCCGTGATAGCCCAGTCGCCAGCGCAGATCAAAGGGGATTACCGCGTGCTTGCCGGGGTGTGTTTGCAGGACAGTTGCGTGCCGTACCGTATCGGCCCCTAATAGTCGCACACCATCTACCTCGCCCCTGCCCGCCAACATCGCGTACAACCTGGCCAGGGAACGCGCGGTAAATAAACCGTTGGCCGCAGGAATGGCCACACCCAAGGTTTCGGCGGTATTAAAATCTATCTCCCGCATACCACGCGGGGCGAGGGCGTCATAGAAACTGTAGGGGTCACCCTCAATGCCAAGGCGCTTCATCAGTTGACTGGCACTTGCTACATTCGCCTGCACCCAGTAGCCGAGTAAGCGACGCGAAAGTCGGGAGCCTGGACCACGCCCCATTAATTGTGCTGCGCGGCCTAGCTGATTTTTCGGAGCGCCCACATACAAGCCATCGAGCTCGAGCGGCCTGGCGAGTTCCGTTTGCACCAGCTTCGAAAAATTTCCACCACTCACACGCTGCACAAGTTCGCCAACAATGAATCCATAGCTGAGCGCGTGGTATCCCGCACGGGTACCTGGTACGTGGGCCGGTTCAATACGCTCGATTGCCCTGACCATATACTCCCAATCAAGCATCCGGTCGGCTCGGTCAACCATTTTTCGAATGTGATAAAGGCCCGCTTGATGGCAAAGCACCTGGCGTACCGTAATTCGTGACTTTCCTGCCTGGGCAAACTCTGGCCAATACCTCGCGACCGGCGCGTCGTAATCGATCTCTCCGCGATCTGCAAAAACGTGAAGCAGCGTTGACGTGACGCCTTTGGTGGTCGAGAAACTCGGCGCCATAGTGTTTTCTTGCCAGGGATTGCCCTGCTTATCGCGCTCACCACCCCAGATGTCGACGACACATTCACCGCGATGATAAACACACAGAGCAGCACCGCCCGCGTTCTTTGCCAGTTGTTTTTGCAGCAGTGGCTGCACAGCGGCAAAGTCCGGGTGACACTGCCCGTTAATGGAGGGGGCGCGCATACTGCCTGAATACACCGACGCAATCACATCAAGCCGCCTGACCAGCCAACACCAAGGAATAACGGATCGTTAGCCAATTCCGCTGTCATCAGACAGTGAGAGCCACAGGGCTCTATTTCGTCTGCTGTACTGGCGACCTCTTTGAGATCACCGCCAACTGCTGCGTCAATTTTCATATTACCTCCACTTACCCGGGGTGGATCCCTGCGCAACTTGCGATTCAAGCACGGTAACTTTTTTTTGAATTTTATTCAACACTTAAGCTCCACCGAGTGGTAAAAACTAACCGGCATTCGCCAACGGGCCAGCCGTGCGATAGGCTTGCACTTCACAAGATTCGGGATGAGGAAAAAGCCATGACAGGACCCATGCAGGGTGTTCGAGTCATCGATCTGGGTGCGATGATCGCAGGCCCCATGGCTGCGACGGTGCTGTGCGACCAGGGCGCCGATGTCATTAAAATCGAAACACCGGGAATGGGTGACCTGATGCGCCACCTGGGCGCCTCGTGTAATGGCGTAGGCGGCCTGTATCACACCACCAATCGCGGCAAGCGTTCCCTGGCAATGAATTTGAAATCGCCACAGGGCCTGACGCTGGTGAAAGAACTCGTGGCCAACGCCGACGTGGTACTGCACAACTTTCGTCCGGGCGTCGCCGAGCGACTGGGTGTTGACTACGTGGCGCTGAGCGAGGTGAATTCCGGTATTGTTTACCTTTCCATCTGTGGCTTTGGCGATCGCGGCCCACTGGCGCAGAAACCGGCCTATGACAACGTTGTACAGGCGTTTGCCGGCGTTTCCCAAAGCCAGGCCGATATAAAAACTGGTGAGCCGCGCAACTACTACCAGCTGTTCTGTGACAAAGTGACCGCCCTCACCGCCAGCCAGGCCATCAGCGCCGCCCTGTTTGCGCGCGAGCGCGGCCACGGGGGCCAAAACATCCGGCTGTCCATGGCCGATTCGGTAGTGAACTTTTTGTGGGCCGATGTGGCCGGCGCGGCAGCATTTGCCGATGAAAATGCACAGGAGGGTATGTCCATTGCTCGCGGGGTGAGATTGATGCGATTCCGCGATGGCTACGGCGCTGCGGCCGCCGCTACAGATCAACAGTTTCAAGGTTACTGCCGCGCGTTCGGCGAAGATGCGGAGGCGTTGGGGCTGGGCACCGCGAAACAGCGCAATACGCAGATTGATGAATTACAGGCCCTGGTTGCCCGCGTCGCACAGAAAGCGGCAGACATGGGTGCAGACGAAGCCATGGCCGCGCTAAGCGCTGAAGATGTACCCTGCTCACTGGCCAATACACTCACCGATTTACCAAAACACCCACAAATGCAGGCGAACGAATCCTTCGCCGAACTGGAACATCCGCTGGCGGGCACACTGACTGAGCCCAATAACCCTGCCAACTTTGAAGGCACCCCTTCTCCCCCACTGCGCGTCTGCGCAAGCCTTGGTGAACACACCAATGAAATCCTGGCAGAACTCGGCTATGGGGAGCAGGAGATCAACCAATGGCGGCAGGAGGGAGTGATCGCCTGAGCAAGTGAGCTTGGCCCGCCTTGCACAGTAATCTTGCGACCACTCAAATCTCGCCGGCCGCAACTGCCTGGGTGGTAAGTTCCACCATTTTGTCGCCGTCAAAGGTAATCGTTTTTTCCGGAACCACTTCCAGAATCACCCGGTCAGGCGTGTCGAGAAACTTTACGAAGGTTTCCGCATCCATCGCTGGATTCTGGGTGGCAGCCGCAAACTGCGGATAAAACCAGCCCTTGGTTGCCTCGTCCTCGTGTATGGTTACGTGGCCCTTGAAGGTGATGGTTTTGCTGGGCCCCATATCCGTGCCCGTGCTGCTATAGACGACCGATACGCGAGGGTCACGTTGGATGGCCTTGATCCGCGCACGCTGGCGAGCCGCGGTTAACCAGACTGAGCCGTCGCGAAAAATACAGCTCATTACCACGCCAATACCGTGACCCGCTTTATTGGTCCAGATAAATACACACTCGAACTGTTTATCCAGCAACTCCTGCTGCCGTTCGGGGCTCAGGCCGTAGATGGTTACGTCGTCGTAGTTGGAAATATCCTCGGCCATACAGTGCACCCTCCGGTTGTCGTGGGTTCAGCTTTTTACCTTTATTGCCTGCTACTCTTATTCCCTGGGGGCGCAAGCTAAACAAGCCGGGGGTGACCTTATCTTGAAAAAATAAATCAGTCAATACTGATTGTTTTTCAGGGTTGTATCTGCTACTTTCTCGGCTCTACCGTGTTAAGCCAGCACCGAGACCCGCAAAAGAAAGCGCCAGCTACTCTCGTGACCACAGCCCCCAGGGAGATAACCATGCCACTACCCTATGCGCCGCCAAACCACACGAAGCTAAAATTTTTCAAGCGCACCCTGTACCCCATTCTGTCGTTCATTGACATATTCACCATCATTCTGGGAAAAGCACAGCCCCGAGTACCGTTTATGGTTAAGGGAGACCCTCCCACGACCTACTACAACTTCCGCATCAAGCCTGACCAGTTGGATGCCTTCAAAGAATATATAAACCTGCCCTCACACCTTCCGCTGACTCCGCTGAAGTGCTTGAACGACGACGAGCCCGAATACGTGCTGACTCTCAATGTTTATCACGTGGGTGGTATAGCCACAGGCGTGCGCGCGGAGTGGTCCACCTATGTTAAAGACCATCTGGGGGTTACCCGCTACATGGTCGTCGAAGCGCGCACCAGCAAGGCATCATTCGACGCTGTGGAGATACCCAACAAGGCGAGCCCCGTGGAGCACCACAAAACCAACGGGGTACTCACCAGTTTCGTGGAGTCCGAGGCCGGCACCACGGTGAAAATCGAATGCGACCTCAACGCCATGGAGGACCAGCCCTATCTGACTGTCGCCGGCGAGTGGATTGAAGCCAACGACTACATCTACTGGCGCAACGGCGTGTGTGATCGGGTGTTTTATGACGCGGGTATGGCAAACTCTCGAGTCAAGAATGTACCTGATGACGCGGTAACCATCGCCGACAATACGCCATGGGCGCAATTTATTGAGACCAAACCGAAACAGAGCCTGGTGTTTGAAGCGCCCATGGAGTTTATCCTGGTGCCCTGGCGGAATCTTGAGAAAATTGACGACTAGACTGGCGAATGTGCGCAGCCAGGCTTAGCCCAACTGCCGCAAGCCCATACCCCCACAGACGTTAATATTCTCCGCGTTTACAAAACTCGACGCATCACTGCCCAGCCATAGCACGGCCTCCACCACGTCGTTCACACTGCCAACACGGCCCAGCGGCGTTTCGGTTTCTATAAACTCCCTGATCCCCGGCATGTCAAACATTGGTGCGGTCATCGGGGTTTCAATCAACGTGGGCGACACCGTGTTAAAACGCACGCCCTTCTCCCCATACTCCGCGGCGGCAATCGTGGTTACGTGATTGATCGCCGCTTTACTACCGGCATAAGGCGCGTGTCCCTTGGCGGCGACACTGGAAGTCAGGGACGAAACCGATATAACTGAGCCACCGCTGCCCATCGCATTAGCCATGTGCTGGATAAAGTACAGGGCGCCGGTGAACTGTACCGCGATCATCTTTTCCACGTTCTCCGGGACCAGGTCTGCGATGGGACAGGCATCATCAAAACCGGCGGAGTTCACAGCAATATCTATGCGGCCAAACTTTTCCAGCGCAGTATCCGCCAAGGCCTTCACCTGCTCAGAACTGCTGATATCGCAGACAACTGCGGTCGCCCCGATTTCTGCCGCCAGTGCCTCAAGCTTCGCCTTGCCGCGGGCCGCGATAACCACTTCGGCGCCCTCGGCGCGAAAACGCCGCACGATGGCTTCGCCGAATCCGCTGGTACCGCCGGTCACTACCGCAACCTTGTTTTCCAAAATAGTCATGCTCTCGTCCTTATTGTTTACTAACGTTGAAGTGAATCGATTTGTCTAGCCGGAGTTCGGCCCCTGCTCTACGCACAGCGCCTGCAATTCAAGCAGTGCCTCACGCAATCCCACAGTAATTTGACCAATATCGGGGAGTGACCGCATACAGCCCGTGACGGTGAAATTCATATTATCCACATAGCTCCAGACGGTGATGTTTAGCCCTATGCCTTCAACCAGGGGCCCCGAGGAAAAAATCTCGTCGACTAGGTTGCCCCTGGCAGAGAATTTTTCTCGCGGGCCGGGTACGTTGGATACAGTGAGATTGGCCGGTGGTAGAAAGCTGTCCCTGTCTGCCAGCCTTTTGCGATACGCGCGCGAGGCAACCCAGCGCTGCAGAGCAGGCGGCACATAATGGGCGAGCAACGCGAAGGTTTCACGCCCCAGTTTTTCCAATTCCGCCTTACCCTGCAGCGTTGCTGACTGGATTTCTTTGTAGCGTTCCAGTGGATCAGACAGGTTCACATATAGCAGGGTTAACATAACCGTTGTCGCGTTGCCGGCCTCGCGCACCGTATCCAATCCATCGGTTGATACCGGGATAGTGGCCAGTAATGGCTGGTGGGGAAGTTCCTTATGGGCAACGAGAAATCGGCGCAAGCTGCCGGCCACCAGGGCGAGCACAACGTCATTGAGGGTGCCTCCGAGCGTGTTCTTCACCGCCTTGAGGGCCTCCAATGGCAATTGAGCCGTAGAAAAGCTGCGCCGTGAGGACAAGGCGCGATTCCAGCGAGTGCGCGGTAACTGCCCATTGAAGCTACACAAAGTCGGCGAGAGGCGGCCATCGGGAGGCGCTTCCAGCCCCCACTTGATGCGTCGTAAAGCCCGCAGGAAGTCAGGGAATCTGCCGATGTCTTCGCGGACATGATCGGACACCGCATCCATACACAGGCGCGCAGGTGATGGTAGCGCTTCGGGATTCCAGGGTTCGGGGACACTCGATGGGTCGTGGTAACTACTGTGCCAAACCCTGGTCATGGAGTTGAGCGACGCCATGCCATCGGCTACAGCATGGTGAATTTTCTGCACCAGTGCGACACGCTGGTTCTCGAGTCCTTCGATAATCCAGAACTGCCAAAGAGGTCGGTCCTGGTCGAGCGGATGACTGGCAATCTGTGCCAGTAACTCCTCGAGCTCTGCCCGCCCTCCGGGCGCGGGCAGCGCCGCCCGATTTAAATGGTAGCGAAGGTCGAACTCCGGATCTTCGATCATCACCGGGTGATGCAAGCTCCAGGGTATTGTTACCGGGCGTTGCCTGAGCACCGGCACCTCGTGAATCAGCCGGGGAACCGCCAAGCGCAGAAAGGCCAGGTCGAGACTTTCCCCTTCCGCAACGTCGATCAGGAAGATCTTCAGCGTATGCATGGGCGCGGTCAGCGTCTCTTTGTAGAGCCAACTCGCGTCCTGTCCGTGGAGTCTGTACATACGGCATTCCCGACCCGGGGGTCTCGCCGAAAGTTACCGGTTTAAGTACTTGTCCAGTGTCTGGTGGAAATGCCGTATGCGCACTTCCTGGTAGTTACCCAGGGTAACCGCTCCCTTCCTGGACGCCTTCATGCCTGCCTGTACGTGCGGCAGGTTCGAGGCGTCCTGGTTGTAAATACGGGCAAGCCCCTCGTCCATCACCTCGGCCTCGGAAAAAGACTGGTCTGCACCGAGTCTCACGGTAACAGCATCTGCCGGGCGTTCTTCGCCTTCGGGGTAATTACACAGGATATAAATATCCATGATGCAGCTGTCCGGGTCACTGCCATTGGGGCGGTGGCGATAGGTCAGCGCGGGGTGAAATCCGGCCCAGGGTGCGAAATTGGGAAACACCATGTAGAGAATGGAGTCCATGATTTCGGAGCGGGTCGCTATTTTACTCAGGTCGCGACCGGACATTGCTGAAAATTCGCTGTAGTTGATATCGGCGATCACATCGCGGGCGACGTGGCCAGTGGTAACATCGGAGCCCTCTTCGCCCGGCTCTCCAACCAGGGCGGACACACCGATAATGGCGTCGACACAGTCCTGCTGTGAATACTGATCTTCATGGCTTGGATTGACCGTCGCCATGGTGGTAATCGTACGACAGATATTGTCGCCCCAAACATCGTACTGGGAGTTATCTGCGCCGGTATAGGGCAGTATCTGGGGATGCGTTTGTACCGCGTGGTAGGACTCAATAAAGGCTTCCACACCGGCTTTCCAGTTACAGTTGATCACCTTCTCGACGTGCATGGCGAGATAGCGCTTTTCCGGCTCCCAGCGTTCGAAATGCGACGGCAGGATTCCCAGGTAGTCCTGCAGCGACTCGCATTCACTGTCCATGTTGATGAATACCCAGCCACCCCAGGTATCCACGCGCACTTCCGGCAGGTTGAATTCTGCTCTCTCAATGTGCTCGAAATCCCACATGCAGGGCGCATTGCGAAAACTGCCATCCAGGTTCCAGGTAAAGCCGTGGTAAGGACAACGCAGCTCCTTGGCATTACCGGCACCCTGTTTCAGTACGCGGGCACGGTGCAGGCAGGAATTGAAGTAACCCTTAAGCTCGCCAGTGTCAGTCCTAACCACCAATACCGACAAATGTGCAATTTCGTAGACCTTGTAGTCACCAGGATCAGACAGCTGCGTCTCCCGACATACCATCTGCCAGGTCTTGGTCCACATTTTCTCGACTTCCTGGTCGAAGAACTCCTGGGAGGTCCAGCGCTCCACCGGCAGGTCCTCAGAGCCCAGGTACGGTGCGGTGTCCTCGCGCAGCGCGTCTGGCACGGGGTTGACTTCCTGGTCCAGCAAATCCTGGTAAGAATAGGAATCACTGCGGGCTATGACATGGGGGACTTTCTCGTTCATCATCTTGTCCTTGCTGTTCTCGACTACCGCGACAGGATAACGGTGGCACTGATTCCCGGTGCCCCGTAAACATGGGAATAGCCAAGTTTGGGATCACCTGGCACCTGGCGTGCTTCACCCTGGCCGCGCAGTTGAACAACATTTTCGTGGATCTGCCGGAGACCGGACGCGCCGATTGGCTCGCCGTTAGCCAGGCAACCTCCGTCCGTGTTAACAGGTAAACGGCCGTCGATACGCGTCTCTCCATTGCGCAGCATACTCTCCTGTTCGCCGTGCTCACAGAATCCGTTTTCTGCCATATGCATGATTTCAGCGCCGGACTCCGTGTCCTGCAGCTGTGCCACATCGATATCGCCCGGAGCGACGCCCGCCATCTCGAACACCGCCTCAGCGGCATCCACTGTAGGCCCGGGAGCCTGCTCAAGGGCCTGGTCTGGCGCAAAGACTTCAAAAGAACCAAAACGGCGTGAACGCAGTACCGCGCCTTTCACATAGATTGGCTTTTCGCTATAGCGGTGGGCTATATCGGCGCGGCACAACACCATTGCCACTCCGCCCTCGGCAGGGGCACAAAACATATACTTTGTGAGCGGGTCATTAATCATGGTTGAGTTCTGGATCTCTTCCAGGCTCACGGGAGTTCGTCGCCAGGCATTCGGGTTCAAGGCACCATTCTGGAACGCTTTCTCGGCGACCCTGGCCAGGGCCTCAGAGGTAATGCCAAAGTCATCCATGTATTTTTGAATCTTCATGGCAAAAAACTGGGTGGTCATCATCATGCCCAGTTCACCGTACCAGCTCCCGATACCCATTTTTTCAGGGTCTGCGTCAAATGCGCCCCGATCATGCTTATCAAAGCCCGCTATCAAACCGATATCAAATTCACCTGACTTGATCGCGCTGTATGCAGACATCAATGAACTGCCACCCGTGGCACAGCCATTAGCCACGTTGGTAAAGGGTAAACCGGTCAAACCCAGCTCATTGACCAGCGCATCAGCGCTGCCCGCGCTGAAGCTGCCCCCGTAAGCAAACTCCATATCGCGCCAGCTCACACCCGCGTCCTCAAGTGCTGCACGCGCAGCAAACGCCCCCTGCTGCAGGCCCGTTCGCGCGGGCGTACGGCCAAAGGGGTGAATGCCAATTCCTACTATCGCTACATCCATTCAGGTCAACCTGGGTGTTTTAATGTGAGCACCGTCGAATATTAACAGATCGCCATATTTAAAAACAGTATAGACTGTTTATTTACGAACAATATCCGCTGACGGATCAACTGTTTACGCGCCACCTGATTAACCGGCTGGACAGTGTCTCTTATTATCTATAAAGTCAGTCTAGTTTGTTTTTTTAGGAATGCAATATCGCCCGAGCGGGGCCAAGATCCGCTTCGGTGAATCGCATACCCGCATCACCTTTCCCAATGCAATCGCCGAGGAATCATAATGAGCAAGCCCTTCAGATTCGGCTTACAGGCTTTCAACCCAACCTCCCCCGCCGCATGGCGAGACCAGGTACGCAAAACCGAGGATCTCGGCTACTCCACGTTCCACCTGGCCGACCATTTTCTTGGGCCGGGGCCGGCCATCGAGGCCGCTGCTCATCCGCCCCAACTGATTGCTGCCGTGCCGGCAATGGCGATGGCACTGGAAATGACCACCAGCCTCAAAGTCGGCTGCCGAGTGTTCTGCATGGATTACCGGCAACCGGTGATCTTAGCCAAGGAAGCCGCGACCATGGACTACCTGTCTGACGGCCGCCTGGAATTCGGCCTGGGTGCTGGCTGGATACAGTCTGAGTATGCCGCGGTCAATATTCCCTTTGACCCAATCGGCACGCGATTGCAGCGGTTTGAAGAAATCGTCGGCGGTGTCAAACAGTTCATGACCGGGGACCCTCTATCGATACAGGGTGAATGGGTTAACTGGGAAGGGTTTAGCGGTGCACCAGCGCGCCCGAACCCACCACCGCTGATGATCGGTGGCGGCAGTAAGGGGATACTGTCCATCGCTGGTCGGGAAGCGGATATCGTCAGCCTCAATTTCAACAATAAGGCCGGCGCACTTGGGGCCGAGGGAATGCTGTCAGGCCTGGCTGAACAGACTGCAAAGAAGGTGCAATGGGTGAAAGATGCAGCCGGGGCAAGGTTCGCAGACATCGAACTGGAAATCGGCGCCTATCTCACCGTGGTCACCGACCACCAGGAAGCCACTGCGGCGGCTATCGCCGAGCCTTTCGGTATGTCGACTGAACAATTGCTGGCGGGGCCACACAACCTGATCGGCAGCGTGGACTATATCTGCGACGAGCTACAGCGCCGCCGCGAGGCCTATGGTATTTCCTACATCACGGTACTGGATGATGGCGAGAACAACATGGTGGAACAGTTTGCACCCGTGGTCGCGAAGTTGTCGGGGACATAAGCTGGCGGGGAGCTAGATTGGCGAGGACCTAGATTAGTGGGGACATGGCTTGGCGGGGACAGACCCACCGGCAACGTTGAAGCGTACGGCGCCCCTATGGCGCCCCGAACCTTAAAGAGTGGCGTAACGAGTCAGGTGATATTCGCTGTCGCCGAACAGGATGTTCAGCAGCAACAGCCGCTTGAAGTAATGGCTGATCCCCAACTCGTCCGTCATACCAATACCACCATGCAGCTGCACGGCTTCCTGTGACACATGGCGACCCACCTGCCCCAGTTTAACCTTGAGTGCCGAGGCTGCTTTTAAGGCATCTACACTCCCCTCATCCTGGGCAATCGCGGCACGATAAACCAGCGAACGCAATGCCTGGCACTGCCTGAACATTTCCGCCATGCGGTGCTGCAAGGCCTGAAACTTGCCGATAGCTTGACCGAACTGCTCACGCGTCTTGGTATATTCCACCGTTTGCTCAAGCAGTGCATCCACGGCACCCAGGGCTTCCGCACCCATAGCGACGATTGCCGCGGATACGACCTCTTCCATAACCGCCAGACCATTGTCGCATTCGCCCAGTAATGCGCTGGAATCTACACGCACCTGGCTAAAGCTGATGTCAGCACCACGCGAACCATCAACCAGCGGATATTCCCTGCAGCCGATCCCCTCACTGCGCGCATCAACCAAAAACAGACTGATGCCCTGCTGCTGCGGGCTGTCACCCGAGGTTCGCGCACTGACCACCAGGTAGTCGGCGGAGGCGCCATTCAGCACAGCAATTTTCTCGCCGCTCAATAAGTAATCGTCACCGTCAGCCAGGGCGCTGACCGCCACGGCGGCCAGGTTGTAACGGGAGCTGCTTTCAGCAAAGGCAAATGCCCACTGAGATGCGCCCGACATCAGGGCCGGCAGGTAGTTGGCCCGCTGACCGTCGCTCGCCCGCGCAAGGAAGCCACCGCAAATCGCTATGTTTACCAGGTAGGGTTCTACCACCAGCCCCCTGCCCAGTTCCTCCATCACCACCATCATGTCCTGGGCACTGCCGCCGATACCCCCGTCTGCTTCAGAAAAGGGCAAACTCAACCAACCGAGTTCGGCAAATTCTTTCCACACCGCCTCATCGTAACCTGCGGAGGATTCACGCAGTTGCCGGCGCCGCTCAACAGAGTACTTGTCACGCACAAAGCCCGCGACACTGTCTTTCAGCAGTAATTGCTCTTCAGTCAGGGATAAGTCCATCGCAGTCTCGATCAGTCGCGGTTAGCCGTGGTTCTGGCAGCTGTCACAACGCAGCAATCTGGTCGCGCAGCGCGTCCAGGAATTTCGCGCCGAGTGCGCCATCGATGACCCGATGATCGCAGGACAAGGTGGCACTGACCATTGTGGCCACTGCGGGCGCACCCTCTTTAACCACCACGCGTTGTTCGCCCTTGCCCAGCGCGAGAATGGCACACATCGGCGGGTTTACGATGGCACTGAAGGTGTTCACACCAAACATGCCGAGGTTGGAAACCGTAAAGGTGCCACCGGAGAGGTCGTCACGCGTGAGGTTTCCGCTACCGGCTTTATCCGCTAGTGCCGCCGTTTCAATCGCGATCTCCCGGGGACTGAGGGTGTCCGTACGACGAACGGTCGCGGGGTAGAGACCGTCATCAGTTGCAATGGCCACCGCCACATGCGCGTGTTTGAACTGATGCACATTGTTCTCGACCAGATTAACGTTCACCCCGGGTACAGCCATCAGGGCTCTGGCGACACACCACACCAACAGGTCATTGACCGAAACACGCTGCCCTGCCTCGGCATTGAGCGTTTCGCGGTGCCCAAGCAAGCCATCGATATCAAACTCGGCTGTCAGGTAGTAATGTGGAATCTCCTGCTTGGCGGCCGTCAGACGCCTGGCGATAGTGAGTCGTGTCGCTGACAAGGGTATAACTTCGAAGTCATCGGTGGCCTCGCCCTCCGTTTTGCCTGCACTGGCCACGGCTTCCACATCTTCGCGAGTGATGCGTCCATTGCGACCGGTGCCGGTGACGGACTCGAGGTCGACGCCCAGTTCCTCCGCGAGCCGGCGCACTGCCGGGTTGGTCCGGCGCGTATTTTCACCCGGCGCCGCCGCAGGTGCCGGTGGCGGAGCGGCCGATGGCGCATCTGCCTCGGACGGCTCAGAGTCAGCGCCTGAGAAGTCTTTTATAAACGCGTCTATCGCGGCGTCTTCTACATCCGCCTGTGCGATCACGCCGAGTAAGGCTCCCACCGGCGCGGTATCATTCTCCTCCACAACCTGACGGCGTAAAACACCGTCCACGGGCGATTCCCAGACGTTAATGATCTTGTCTGACTCCATCTCGAATACTTCATCGCCCTTGCTCACCGTATCCCCCGGCGCTTTATTCCAGGCGACAATAGTGCCCTCGACCATCTCGATGCCCCACTTGGGAACTGCTATTGGGTATATATCGCTCATGCCATCGTCTCTTTGATCGTCGCGGCTATACCTTCCACAGAGGGTAAATAGGCAGCCTCGAGCTCTGGGGAAAAGGGCACCGGAGAGTGCGGCGCACAAACCTGCCGCACCGGCGCCTTCAGTGAGTGAAACGCCTTCTCAGCGGCCAGGGCGGCAATATCCGCGGTCAGGCCACAACGCGGTGGAGATTCGTCCACGACAATTAATCGTCCCGTCGCTTCGACTGACTCCAGTATCGATGCGGTATCGAGCGGCGAGGTTGTGCGCGGATCGATAAGATCGCAAGTAATGCCGGTGTCCTCCAGTGAGTCGATGGCGGCTGCAGCTCTCGGCACCATCTGGCCGAATGCCACAACAGTTACATCGTCTCCCTCACGCACGAACGCGGCCTCGCCAAAGGGGATGGTGTATGGCTCATCGGGCACTTCACAGGCTTCCTGGTAAAGTGACTTGGGCTCAAAGAACAGCACAGGATCGTCATCGGCAATTGCGCTGAGCAGCAAACCCTTGGCGTCATAGGCGTTGGACGGCACCACTACCTTCAAGCCCGGAAAGGCAGTCATAATCTGGTACATGCTCTGGGAATGCTGCGCCGCCGCACTGAAACCCGCCCCCGCACTGAAACGTACCACCGCCGGGCATTTGCTTTTACCGCCAAACATATAGCGGAACTTGCCCATCTGGTTGACGATCTGGTCCATGCAGACGCCGATGAAGTCCGCGAACATAATCTCCGCTACCGGGCGCATGCCGACCAGCGCCGCGCCCGCGGCCGCCCCGACAATTGCCGATTCGGATATCGGCGTATCTACGCAGCGATTAGGGCCAAACTTTTCATACAGGCCGGTGGTGACACCGAACACGCCACCGGCGCAGCCAACGGTACCGCCACTGCCGTTACCTCCAGCGACATCCTCGCCGATTACAAATACAGAATCGTCCGCTGCCATGGCCTGGTGCAGTGCTTCGTTCAGCGCGTCGCGCATTGTCTTCTGGGTCATCGTGCAGGCCTCCTAGTAGCTGACGTAAACATCGGCGGTGATTTGCTCAGGCTCGGGACGCGGGGCCGCCTTCGCCTCGGTGACAGCGCGATCAATCAGTGCCATCACCTCGTCATCTATCGCATCCAACTCCGCGGCATCCAGTTCCCCGGTCTCGGCCACGGTGGCCCGGAAGTTTTTTAGACAACAGGAATCCTGGCGCAGGTTTTTAACCTCATTCGGGCTGCGATAGCCTTCGGGGTCACCGACAAAATGTCCGTAAAATCGGCCCATCTCACAGAAAATACCTGCCGGGCCATTGCCCCCACGGGCGTGCTCAATGGCTTTACCTGCGGCTTCATATACGGCGAAAAAGTCTGAGCCGTCGGCGACAAAGACCGGAAACCCAAAGGACTCTGTGCGCCCTTTCAGGTCGTCGGTTCCCACCGCGTAGTTGATTGAGGTGTGCTCAGAGTAGTAGTTGTTCTCAATGACGAACACGGCGGGCACGTTCAATACCACGGCCATGTTCATTGCCTCAAAACAGGTACCCTGGTTGACCGATCCGTCCCCGGAAAACGATACGGCAACATGATTGTTCTCGCGGATCTTGTTCGCCAGCGCCGCACCGACCGAAATCGGCGGCCCTCCAGCGACGATACCATTGGCACCGAGAATTCCCTGGTCGATATCGGCGATATGCATACTGCCGCCCTTGCCCTTGCACAAGCCCTCGGAAGACCCCCACAACTCCTTCATCATGCCGATGACATCGGCACCGCGGGCGATACAATGACCATGGCCACGGTGGGTGCTGATGATCGTGTCGTCACCGTCGAGGTGTTCACAAACACCCACAGCGTTGGCTTCCTGGCCCGCATACAAGTGCGTGAATCCGGCTATCTGGCCATTCATTATTTCCGCATTGGTGCGATCTTCGAACTCGCGTATGGTCTTCATCTGCCGATAGGCACGTAATAATTGTTCCCTGGTTAAAGCCATGTGCTTTTCCTCTGTTCTCTTTACTCTTTCTTATCAGACCGTTCTTGTCAGACCGTTGCTCAGGTAATGTCGAATTTACTGTAGCCCGTTGAAAAACCGTGTTGGTAGCCGTCGGTGCGTGCTACATCGCGCTAAAGTCCGAGCACCGCCTTGGCAATAATGTTGTATTGCACTTCCCGTGACCCGCCAAAAATGGAGGCCGCCCTGCTGTTCAAATAGGTTGGCACCACGGGCGCCGCGTACTCGGGGCCCAACCCGGACTGGTCGAAAGCCAGGGCGTGATACCCCAGTACATCCATTGCCAGCTGGTGTGTGCGCTGCTCAATATCCACCGTGGAAATTTTGATGATCGACGATTCCGGTCCCGGGTTACCGCCTGCCGCCAGCGCGGCGAGCACGCGCAGTTCCGTCATCTCCAGGGCACCGATATCGATCTCGATATCCGCTATCGCCTTGCTATAGTGCAAATCGGCATTGAACTGCGGGTCCTGCGCCTGCATGTCCGCGACGATAAACTTCAGGTGGTCAAGGTCGCGCTGGCGCAGGGCGGAAGAGAGGCCACCGCCTCGCTCAAACTCGAGCAGGTACTTGGCGTAACGCCATCCCTCGCCCTCATCGCCGACGAGATTTTCCAGGGGCACTTTCACGTCTTCGAAGAACACCTGGTTAACTTCGTGATCCAGCGCCATAGTGATAATGGGATCGACTGTCACGCCGGGAGAGTCCATCTCAATCAGCAAGAAGCTGATTCCCTGTTGCGGCCGCCCGCTATTATCGGTACGCACCAGGCAAAAAATGTGGTCGGCAAACTGGGCGTGTGTCGTCCACAGCTTTGAGCCGTTCACCAGATAGTGGTCGTCCTTGCGCTCCGCTTTCAGCTTCAGGCTGGCGAGGTCGGAGCCCGAGCCCGGTTCGGAGTACCCCTGGCACCAGTAGTGTTCGCCGCTCAGCATTTTTGGCAGGTACTTTTGTTTTTGCTCCTCAGAACCGAAGGCCAACAGTACCGGCGCGAGCATACCCAGGCCCAGTGGAATCAGCATCGGGGCGCCGGCCTTGTAACATTCCATCGTGAAGATATAGCGCTGGGTTGGCGTCCACTGGATACCGCCCCACTCAGCGGGCCAGTTGGGTACTGCCCAGCCCTTTTCCACCAGCACCTGCTGCCACTCCAAGGCAACGTCTTTATCGACAAAGACCGTGGTGGTGTTCTCCGTCGCGAGGCGAATATGCTCGGGCAGGCTTTCCTGGAGGAAGGCCTGAACCTCGCGCTGGAAATCCAGGTCATCAGCTGAGAAGTTAAGATCCACGAAGCGACTCCAGTTACAGCGTATTCATGGCCCAGCGAATACCGCGCCGCAGCAGTTCGTAATACTCGTCGGTCTTCCAGGCACCGAATTCAGGCTCCGGGTATTCCTCAATCAGCGGCTGCATATCGTACTTGCCGCGGCAGTGCCCCAGGGTCAGGTACAACACTTCACCCTCGCCGTAAGGGTGCAGGTACATACACGGCCTGGGCTCATCTACGCTCCAGTCACTGTCCACGAACTCCGGAATAACACCACTATAGTTGGTATGCAGCAACACATGCTGCTCACCATGCTGGTTACACAGGTATAACTCGTCATCGACCGTAAAAGGCTCGATTTCGCTGACCAGAGGATGCTCGGGATCGCTGACCCGCACCTCGTAGGGCTCTATCGCGGGATGGGCGAGAAACTGGCTTCCCAACAGGGCCATAAAATCCTCGTTCTCACGGGGGCAGTCAACCCTACCGTCCTCAAGAAAACGTAATATCGAATTGGTACCGTGCAGCGCAAACCATTTTGTACCACCGCTGACCGCAGCGCAGAGGCGCTCGGTTTGCTCCGCCGTGGGTACGATGTCGCAGGTATAGGAGATGATGAAGTCGGCGGCGCAAATGGCCTCGACGTCGCTATAGTCCGCGCCGACGTTAACCTTCAGGCGCGGTTGCTCAGCCAACAGCTTGAGTAACTCTAGGCGAGCGTAATCGATATTGTGATACTTACCGCCCGCAACCAGGTAAACGTCGAGTCGGTCCGACTTGCTCATCTACTTACAACTGCACGCGCTTGGTAAAGCCACCGTCAACCACGAGGTTGACCCCGGTTACCCAACTCGCCGCAGGACTCGCGAGGAAGGCAACAGCATTAGCCACTTCCTGGGCACTGCCAAGACGACCACCGGGGTGATCTGAAACGGCCTTGTTGTAAATATCAGGCAGATTGTCCTCGATATAGTTCCAGGCGCCACCCTCTATATAAATGGGTCCAGGGGAAACGCAGTTAACCCGAATGCCTGCTGGCCCAAGGGCCAGAGCCAGCTGTTTACCGTGAGTAACCAACGCGGCTTTGATCGCGCCATAGGTCTGCGGACCCAGGAACTCTTCTACCGCCGCGGTACTTGAAATCATAATGATGCTTGCGGCGTCGGATGCCTGCAGGGCAGGCATGGCGGCCTCGATAGTGCGGGTCGTTCCCAGCAGGTCAATTTCAAAATTAGCCTTCCAGCCATTTTCATCCATTTGGCCACCGCCGGCACTGACATTCGGCACCAGAATATCAATACCACCCATTGCCTCGGCTGCGCTGGCGATCCAGGCCTGCAAGCCTTCCTTATCGGCGACATCGACTGCAGCGCCAATGGCGTTGCCACCCCCTTCATTGAGCGCTGCAACTGCCGCATCCACCCCCTCGGCATTGCGCGCACAGATGGCCACCTGCGCACCTTCGGCCACCAGAAGCTCGGCAATGGCCCTGCCAATCCCCTTCGAACCACCAGTGATTAATGCTTTCTTACCATTCAGACCAAGATCCATAAGCCCTTCCTTATTGTCGTATCCAGAGGCACAGTCGCGCTGCAACACACGCGTCGCAGGAAAAAATCACGGTAGCAGAAGCCGCTTGAGAAAACAATCAGCGTTGACTGCTTTTTTTATCTCCGGTACAGTGCTCGGGCACTCAACAGATGAGTAATTGACGTGAAAGCTGCCGTATTCAAGGAAGTCGGGAAACCCCTGGTGGTGGAAAATGTGCCCGACCCCACCCCCGAGGCCAATCAGTTAGTCGTTAAGGTCAACTACTGTGGCATCTGTGGTACAGACCTTCACTCTACTCGCGAAGGGGCCGCCACGGTGGCCTGCGACTCCATCCTCGGCCATGAGTTTGTTGGCGAAGTTGTGGAGATTGGGAAGTCTCTATCCGACCAATGGCAGCAAGGCGACAGGGTCTGCTCTCTACCTTTCCTGTCTTGCGGCACGTGCGCATCATGCCTGACCGGACGACCCTTCGAGTGCCTGGAACTGAAATGCACCGGCCTGGATCAGCCCGGCGGGTTTGCTGAATATGTAAAGGCGGGCGCACTGGAGACGATCAAACTACCGGACCACCTCGCCATGGATCACGCCGCGCTGATCGAGCCATTGGCGGTAGGCCTACATGCGGTGCGGGTTGCCGGTATGACCGCGGGACAGCGGGTGTTAATCACCGGTGCAGGCCCGATTGGTCTGGCCGTGGCTCTGTGGGCACGTTTCATGGGGGCTCGCGATGTGGTGATCTCTGAGCCGGTACCCTCGCGAAAGGCCCTTGCGCAGACACTCGGGGCCAGCGCACTGATAGACCCGGCACATGACCTTGGCCAACAGTTTGCTGATGCAACCGGCGGCACACCCGACATGATATTTGAATGTGTCGGCGCACCGGGCATGATGCAGCAGTGCATCGAACTTGCCCCGCGCGGCTGCAAAATTGTGCCTGTGGGCGTGTGCGAACAACCGGACACTTTCATGCCATTCCTGGCCCTGGTGAAGGAGTTGCAGATCCAGTTCGCCATTGCCTACACACGCGATGATTTCGAAACAGTGGTGGCCATGCTTGCGCAAGGGCGCATCGACGCATCCGCCATGGTTACCGATATTGTGTCGCTGGATGCGATGCCTGAAGCGTTTGAAGCGCTGCGCAATCCCAGCGACCAGTGCAAGGTGCTGACCAAACTGGCCTGAGCCACCTTCACCAGCCTGGACTACACTGGGTAAACACAGCTTCACCCCCTCGGGCGCGAACCTAAAAGAGGATCCTCCTTATGCAACAATTGAGTGGGCAGGATGCCATGTTCATCCACTCCGAACTCGACGCACTGCCCCAGCATATTGGCGGCGTCACTATCTATGACCAATCCACCGTACCGGGTAGGAAGAAGGTTCGGTTCAAGGAGATCCTGGCCCTGCTGGAAGACCGTGTACACCTGTCTCCCATCTTCAGGCGTAAACTGGTTACGGTCCCGCTGGGACTGGGCCAACCTTACTGGGTGGAAGACCCCGACTTTGACATGGAATACCATGTGCGCCATATCGCCCTGCCACAACCCGGCAATTGGCGGCAGTTGTGCATACTGGTGGCGCGGCTACATTCGCAGCCCCTCCCCCGGGATAAGCCGCTGTGGGAAATGTATGTCATCGAGGGATTAAACAACGTCGAAGGACTGCCGAAGAACTGTTTCGCGGTGATGTTGAAAGTGCATCACGCCGCCATGGACGGTGCCACCGGGGCACAATTTACCAGCATCATGCATGACCTTTCACCGGAAGTCCGGGTATTCAATGAATACGATGACTGGACTGGCGAACGGGCCTCAAACCTGAAGATGCTTGGCAACGCCTACGTTGACGCCTGGCGAAAACCGATGGAAGTCGCCCGTTTCATCCAGCAAGCGGTCCCCGCCTTTTCGCGCATACGCCAGGGCAAGAAGAACAAGGATTTCAAAACCCTGGAAGACAAGCAGAAAACACGCTTCCAGGGAAAAATTTCCCGGCATCGGGTGGTCGAATCGAGCAAATTTGACTTCGAGGAAGTGCGCGCCATTAAGGGGACCGTGGAAGGCGCCACCATCAACGACGTGATGCTGGCCATCGTTTCTGGCGCATTACGCAATTACCTGGAGAGCAAAGGAGAACTCCCGGAACAAACCCTGGTCGCGGGATGCCCTATTGATGTGCGAACCGAAGAAGAGCGTTCTGCCGGCGGCAACATGGTGGGCATGATGAGCGTTGGCTTGCGCACCGATATTGCCGACCCGATGGAACGCTTAATTGCCATTCACGATGAATCAGACAATGCCAAAGCTTATGCCCAGGCAATGGGCCCGCGCTTGATGATGGATATCTCAGACCTCTTGCCCGGGGGCGTGTTATCGGTAGCATTGCGCACGGCGTCGGCAACTGGTCTAACGGAAGCGGGGGTCATCAACAATACCTTTGTCACCAATGTACCTGGGCCGCCGGTGCAACTTTACTTTTGCGGTGCACTGATGGTCGATGCCATCAGCTTCGGGCCGTTAATGCCTAATGTTGGCTTGTTTCACATCGTGTATAGCAATGTGCAGAACAAAAAGGGGTCGATTTCAGTCAGCATTACCGCTTGCCGGGAAATGATGCCGGATCCGGCATTCTATGCCGAGTGCCTGGTCGATTCCTTCGAGGCTCTGAAAGAGGCCGTCCTGAGTTAATAAACAACGGATTAATAAAAAAAACAGGTCATTAAAAAAAACGGGTTAATAAACAACGGGTGAACAAACAACCCAGGTCAGGCCACCGACCTATCGTTGACCTGCTCTCTCAGCTTGTCCTTACGCACTTTGCCGCTGGCCGTACGGGGCAAGTCTCCGGCCACTTCCAGGTGCTGCGGAATCTTCTGGCGAGCCAGACCCGACTGCTCACAAAAGCTCGCCAGTTGCTCCAGGCTCAAGGCTGCCGTGTCCGGCGCCAACAGCACAAATGCGCACACTCCTTCACCTAGGCGCTGGTGAGGCATAGCCACCACCGCTGCCTCGCGTATACCCGGATGGTCATGTAACACGTCTTCCACTTCCTTGGCGCTGATATTTTCTCCACCACGAATGATGATGTCTTTCTTGCGATCGGTGATCAGAATGGCATCGTCCTCAGTTCGCTGACCAATATCACCCGTCAGAAAAAATCCGTCCGCGTCGTGTGCCTCGCGGTTCTGCTCAGGGTCTGCGTAGCCAAGCATCATTCCCGGACCCCGCGCAGCGATTTCACCATCCTCCCCGGGGCCGAGTTCCCTACCCTGCGGATCCAGGATTTTTACCTCGTAGCCAACAATTTTACCGTCGGTTTCCGCAGCCAGCTCCCGTTCGTCATCCCGCAAAAAGCCCAGGGTAATGATCGGCGCCTCCGTACTTCCGTACACGCGAAACGCCCTGCACCTGTCGAGCACCTCCCAGGCCTGGTGGATTAATTGCGGCGGTACGGCTGCTCCCCCACAGGCAAAAATCCGCATGGTGGGTAATCGGGTGTCATGTCGCTGGGCGGCAGCGATTAACTCAACCAGGAAAGGCGTTGCCCCTACACTGGCGGTCGCACCCACCTCTTCAATGAACGTGACCGCCGCATCGGCATCCCAACGCGGCATCAGCGCAGACTTTACCGACGTTACAAAGGGCAACACCATGCCCGATCCATAGCCCGTGATATGCGTCACCGGAGAAGGCATCAACATGACATCATCCGCGGTTAGCTCCCAGTACTCCGCGGAGTTATGAATAATACGTGTCAACGTATTATGGCTGTGCAGCACCGCTTTGGGATTGCCCGTCGTACCCGAGGTATACAGGATAGCCTTGATGGAATCGGGGTCGACGATCGGCAGGGATTTGATGTCGGCCGGCTCTTCATCAATCAGCTGCTCGAAACGCAGCATGCCCTCATAGTCGGACTCTGCACGCACAGTCACCACGTGCTCAAGGTCAGGTAGCTCCCCACGCAAGGACTCGATCATGGTGGGAAATTCCAGGCTACGAATCGTTTCCGGAATGTAAATCAGCCGGGTACGTGCGTCCTTGAGAATAAAGCGCAGCTCGCGATCGCGATAAATCGGGATAACCGGGTTAACAATGAGTCCCATCGCCGCAGCGGCAATGTCCAGCACCACTGACTCTCGCCAATTGGGCAACTGGAAGCTGATCACGTCGCCCTGCTGCAAGCCCAGTTTGCGCAAGCCTGTTACCAGACACAGTGCCTGTCGCGCTATTGAGCCATAGGTAATCGGCGCCTCGCCCTCGAGGTAAATGGCGACATCATCGGGAATGTTATTCGCCTTTTCCCAGGCCGCGCTGGCAATCGTCTGGTTGAACCACAGCGCGCCGTGCTGGGCAATACGCTCAGGAGTCAGGGTATTTTTCACTCGGGGAATCTCGACAGCGCCGCCAGGCTAGGCGGCGGGTTTAAAGAAAAAGCCAATTACCTCGTCGCCATTGTCATCGATTCGAAACGGTTCGAAGACGACTTCCATGGGCATCCCAATGGCCAGTTTTTCCGGGTCGTTCTCAGTCAAACGCCCCTCCACCCTGGTGCCGCCAGGTAACTCTACGTAACCCACTCCGTAGGGTTTGAAGGTTTCCGGGGTTTCATTACTGCGATAAGGGGGCTTGGGCATAAAGCGTTGAATGGTCCAACTCCACAGGGTACCGCGGCGGGGGAGTTCCTCAGTGAGAATGTTCTGACTGCTGCAGGCCATACACGATTGCGCCGCGGGGAAACTCGCTATGCCGCAGTCACTACAGCGCCCACACAGCAACGCCGGATTCTCTGCAGGCCAGGTAAACAGGCCGTCAGCGATGGGGACTTGCTTGCTCATTGCTATACTTTCAACTCCTGGCTCCTAACTCCTGACTAATCCGGCGCCCTGTCGGCAAGGTGCTCGTCCGAGACGTCCGGTCTGCGCTCTTCGGCCAACTCGCGCTCTTCGGTCAACTCGCTACGCCCGCCCACACTGGATTCATCAGCTATGGTAGCAGCTCGAGAAATTAATAAACAGTCTCGATTGTTTCTTTTTGGGGACCTATTGGCTATAGTCACCAACAGACAATAACGAGGTGCCAGTATGAATACTGTAGAAGATGAACTCGCCCTGCAGAACCTGATGAGTCGCTATGTGGACGCGGTGTTCCGCCGAGACGCCGAGGCCTGGGCCGCCACCTGGGCCGAGGATGCCTGCTGGAATCTTCTCGGCAACGACGTCGTGGGAAGAGACAACATTGTGGGATTGTGGCAGCAGATGATGGGCGGCTTCGAGTTTGCCCTGATGATGCCCAGTTCATGCCTGTTCGACATTTCCGGTGATAGTGCCACAGGCTGCTACTACTTACAGGAGTTTACCCGCGACCTCCAGGGCGAAACTGCAACCCTGATTAGCCGCTATATCGACACCTACAGCCGTGTTGAGGGGCAGTGGCAATACCAGAGCCGCAAGTACGAAATAATCTATCACGGGCCTACCGACTTGACCGGTACGTTCACGCAGCCGACATAGCTTCACTATTCAGGCAGGGTACGAGCAGGTTGCCATCTGAGCGCTCAATCCCGGCAGCAATAAATTATTTACAATCAGGATTGACTGTTTTTTTATTAATAACGATAATCAGGCAAAAGACGACAATGGGATTCTATCGTGACCGCACCAACTCGCACTGATGTTCGCCCCCTGCAGGAAATGGCGTTATTCGACAACGAGACGCTAAAGTGTCCTTACCATTTCGACAAGACACTGCGCGAAAGCGCTCCGGTCTACCAGGACCCTACCTCTGGCGTGTGGATGGTATCTACTTACGAACTGGTGCGCGAAGCCCATAAGAAACCCGAGGTTTTCTCGAACGAATTCGGCCTGGCCGAAGGCTCGGGCGGAGAGCTGGACGCGGACATCAGGGCCGCCATGGAGAAAACCTACAACCTGGGCAAGGGAACCCTGCTCACTGTCGACGCCCCGGAACACGACACCTATCGCGATGGGCTAAAGCGATATTTCCTCGCCCCCAACGTCGCAAAGTTTCGCCCCTGGATTGAAGATTTTACCGACCAGCTGGTCGCGAACCTCCTCTACGGCGAGAGCTTTGAGTTTGTTGAACAGTTCGCGCGCCCCCTTCCCTTGTCGGTTATCATGCATGTATTGGGCATGCCGTTGGCGCTCAGGGAAAAGGCCTTCAAGTGGACCGTGGACAACGTTACCGTGCTCTCACAGACCAACGACAAGGCAACCCTGTTAGCGGCCCATGAGGGCTTAAAGGAAGAGTACGACTGGTTTGTTGAGGCGCTCGAGGAACGCCGCAGGGAACCGCAGGATGATTTGCTCAGCCTGGTGGCAGGACTCACTTATGAAGACCGGCCGCTGACTATTGAAGAGCAACTATCACATTGCACGCAGTTCCTGGTGGCTGGCAACGAGACCACGACCGCTACACTGGCCGAGGGCATGCGCCAACTCTGCCTGAACCCCGACCAACAGGAGAAAGTGCGTAAGGACAGATCACTGATACCCAACCTGGTCGACGAATCATTGCGCCTGGCCACGCCCACCTCCAACATGTGGCGTGTTACCAAGGATGACTACACACTGGGCGGGACCACCATCCCTGCCGGGAGCATGGTATTGCTGCGTTACTTCTCCTCCAACCATGACGAAAGCATGTTCGAAAATGCGATTGAATTCGACATCACCCGGGGCAATGTCAACCGCCATGTCGCGTTCGGCTTCGGCACACACGTGTGCATCGGACAGCACCTGTCAAAGCTGGAGATGACCATCGCCTGGGAAAAACTCCTGGATAACAGCAGCAACTTCCGCATGACGACAGCGCCGGATGCACTGGAGTACATGCCCAATATACTGCTGCGTGGCCTTGAATCTATCAACATCGTGGTGGAGAACTAAACCACCTACCGATGGTCGCACCGGCATACTCGCGCTGACACTATTCCCCAGAAATAGACCTTAGCTGCCCCCCCGGAAACAGCCCTGAGCTGCCCCACGGATACAGCCCTGAGCTGCCCCTCAAAAATAGCCCTTAGCTGAGCTCGAAACCCGTGTAACCCTGTGCGGCCGATTGGTTGCACTGGGCCATGTAATCGGGGACGCTCGGGTAGTTCAGCATTTGCCGCTGCTTCCCGGGAATATTCGCGCCCATGTACCAGGAATCGGCCTGGGGAAACAACGTCATGGCGCCGGCATCAGCCACGTGCTGCGTCCATGCTTGTTCCGCCTCCGGCGTCGTCTCTATGCGTGAGTGCTGGTTATCACGCAGGTAACACAAACAATCCACAAGCCATTCGCCCTGCAGTTCCGCGCAGGTAGGACCATTGCACAAGCCTGCCGGTGCCAACGGGCCGTAGAGGATAAACATGTTAGGAAAACCGGCCACGGCCAGCCCGAGATGATCCACCACGCCCTGCGACCATTTCTGTGCAAGGGACTGACCGACAGAACCGCGGATATCAATCTGCGTTAAGCCGCCAGTGATGGCGTCAAAGCCAGTGGCCAGCACCAACAGATCCAACGGGTATTCCCGGCCATCCACCACCAGCCCGTCTGGCGTCACCTCTTGAATAGGATTGGCACTGATATCAACCAGACCAACATTGTCCTGGTTAAACACGTCAAAATAGTTCTGCTCCAGCGAGGGCCGTTTGGTGCCGAAGGGATGGGGTGGCTCTGTAGGCGCAAGCATCTCTGCGAGCTCCGGGTCATCGATGCGGGCACGGGTCTTGTCGCGCCAGAAATCGTAGGCCGTGCGATTGGCTTCTAGGTTGCGCAAAATGTCGGAGAAAGTACCGCCCCAGTAATGGAAGCCGCCCTTGGTCCACGCGTCTTCGTACACCGCCAGTCGCTCCTCTTCGCTGACGTCCAACGCAGAAACATTCATTGTCGCGATATCCGTAAAGCCGGTAAACGCGGCGCGGCGACGCCGAAACAGCTCAGCGTAGTCCTTCTTCAATTCAAGCTGCATCGCCTCGTCATAGGCTTGCTGGCGCATCGGCAAGGCGAGGATGGGTGTGCGCTGAAACACGGTCAACTGCGCAGCATCGACGCTGGCCTCCTGAACCACTTGCACACCACTGGCACCGGTACCGATAACTCCTACTCGCTTACCGGTAAACCCCACACCCTCCCCGGGCCAGTCCTGGGGCCAGTGGGCGGTGTGGTAGCAGTCACCTGCAAAGGACTCGAGCCCTTTGATGTCGGGTATATGCGCCTTGGAGGCAAACCCCGTACAGAGAATGAAATAGCGCGCCCGATACTGTTCGTCCGTGTCGGTGGTAATCATCCAGCGGTTTTCGTCGCCGTTAAACTCGGCCGACACCACGCGGGTATCCAGGGTGATATCCGGACTGAGGTTGAGCTTTTGGTCCACGTACTTGAAATAACGCCGCAATTCTTGCCAGGAGGGAAAACGCTCACTCCAGTTCCAGTCACGCCAGAGTTCCTCTGCAAATGCGTACTCATAGTTGGGCACGTGGGAATCGACCCGTGCGCCGGGATAGCAGTTCCAGTACCAGGTGCCACCGATTTCCTTACCGGCGTCGATCACCTGCGCAGAAAAACCCTGTTTGCGAAGCTGATAAAGCTGATAGAGGCCGTTAATTCCGGCGCCGACAATCAACGCGTCGATTTCTCTGTTACTCAAGATCCTTTTCCTAATTATTGTCGTTAACTTTCAGAACACCGGCACGAACGCTCGTAGCCGTTCCCAGGCCACGACTAAACAGGCTACTCGGGGATACGCAATACCAACTTTCCCTGGTTGGAACCGTCAAACAGGCGCATGAACGTGGGTAGAACATTCTCCAGGCCGTCGATCACATCCTCTCTAAAGTGGATTTTACCGGCCATCACCCACTCGGCCAGTTGTGCAACCCCTTCGGGAAAACGAGCCACATAGTCAGGGACCGCAAAGCCACGCATGGTCACACTGCGCGCGACCAACTGCCACAGGTTAGATACCGCGGGCGCCTGTTGGTCATTGTAGCTGGAAATCCACCCGCAGACGGTGACGCGCGCAAACTGGTTGAGACACAACAGCGCCGCCTCCAGGATCTCGCCCCCGACATTGTCAAAGTACATATCGACGCCTTCGGGGCAGGCCTCGTTGATGGCCTGGACGTAGTCGCCACAGGTCCGGTAGTTAATTGCCGCATCGAAGCCCAGTTCATCGACAAGCCAGCTGCACTTGGCATCACTGCCAGCCATCCCCACAACCCGACAGCCCTGCATTTTGGCGATCTGGCCAACGACCGAACCAACCGCTCCCGCGGCCCCACTGACTAACAGGGTTTCACCGGATTTGGGTTGCGTGACGTCGAGGAGACCGAAGTATGCCGTAAGACCGGTGGGCCCCAGCACCCCCAGGAACCAGCTCAAGGGAACACCGGCGGTCTCATCTAGCTTATTCAGCATCATCGCGGGGACCGTGGTGTACTGCTCCCAACCACCCATGGTCATTGCCACATCACCCACGGCGAAATCGCTGCTGGCACTCTTGACCACGCGACCGATCACCGTCGAGCGCACTGCATCACCAATTGCTATGGGTTCGATATAGTTCGGGGCATCGCCCATCCAGCCACGAATCGCCGGATCGAGCGAAACATATAGATTGCGGATTACCACTTCCCCCTCTGCGGGCTCTTGCAGGGGCACATCGCGGTAAGGGACATCCTCAGGCGTAGGCATTTCCAATGGTCGCGAGGCCAGGTAGTACTGTCTATTCATCAAGTCTGACATGAGTGGGTTCCAATGGCCGGCGGCGAGGCGACGCAACATAACAGCAAGGCAACATAACAGCAGGTTTAAAAACAGTCAATCCTGATTGTTATCGTGCCGCCAACCTGTTATCGTCCAACAGGGAGCACATGCTAAACATAAACAACACTTTCGACCCAAAAGGTGGACAGCACCATGACGATACTTATTGCCGGAACCGTAGACATTCCCGGAGGCAGGCGCGATGAGGCGCTGGAGGTAACCGCCGAACTCGTTGCCGAAACCAGGACACAACAAGGCTGCAACCACTATGTGTGGTCAGCCGATCCAACCTCTGACACGCGCCTTTACGTGTACGAAAACTGGGCAAGCACGGAAGACCTCGCTGCCCACCTGGCGGGCCCCTACTACCTGCAAATGCTCACCAAACTGGGCGAATTCGGTGTGGAAAACGCAGAGGTATCCAAGTTTCGGGTTGACCTGGAGGAGCCCGTTTACGATGAGACCGGTACCCCACGGGCCGATTTCTTCACTGCCTGAGTCTCAACATTTTAGGCTTGAGAGTTTCGATCTACCCCGCCATTGGGCTACAATGTGCTTGACGTTGTCCTGTTTTAATCAGCATTGCCTGTTTTTTATGAAGGCAATGTAAAGCCGGAGAGATAATGGCCAAAAAACCGACCAAAAAGACAGCCAAGCAAGATGGTACCGAGAACGATGAGGTAAGCTGGCAGGCACAAAAAAGTGCGATGACCCGGGACCGCATCCTCGAGGCCACCATCGAGAGCTTTATTAACCTGGGCTATACCAATGTCACCACGGCCAAGGTTGCAAGCACAGCCCATGTGTCCCGCGGCGCCATGCTGCACCACTTCCCGTCCAAGACCGAATTGATCCAGGCCGCTGTGGAATACCTGCACGACAAGATCCTGCAGGACTACACCAATCGCGTAAACAAGATCCCCAAGACCCTCAAGGGCAAGGCGCGCCGGCGGGCAGGACTGGATGCCTACTGGAAGCACCTAACCGGTGACCTGTTTGTCGCCTATCACGAATTGTGTATTGCCGGGCGCAATGACAAAGAGCTGAAGAACATACTGAAGGCTTCTAGTATCGAGTTCGACAAACACGTGTACGAGTCCAATGCGGTGCTGTTTGCCGAATGGAGAGATCGCGGCGACCGTTTTCAACTGGCCATGGATGTCACCAAGTTCATGATGGAAGGCATGGCTGTCGGTGAGCTTGTGGTTAACCGCAAGGAGCGCATCAAAACCCTGCTTGACTACCTGGCTGACAGACTGGAAGAAATTTTCCAGGATGGCGAATCGTCAACGGCGATCGGACGACACTCCACGGGTAAATAATCTAGAGCGCCGCTTTATTACGCGTTGACTTAAGGCTTCCACACCCGCTTATTGACGGTACCGAACATCTCTGACAACTCAACCCGGGTCGGCTCTATGCAAATAGCGGCGAACCCGGGGTCTGTCTTTCCTTCCGACCAGAACTCCGCCAGGTCGTAATCCATAACATCCCACACATGGTCCTTGGTGGGCTGATCCGTCAGCACGGTTGCCCTCCCCCTGACCATCAGGTGTACAAAATTGGGGGGCGCTACCTGGAACTGAATATCAACAGTGGCATTCTCTTGTAGCTGTCGGGATTTTGGTGACTCGGGTGCCGTTGCAATCCACAGAATATCCCCCTCCCAGGTGGGATGTACCATTCTTACTCGCGGCTCATTTTCCGCTATCGTTGCCAACGCGCACCAGGTAGATGCTTTGGCGGCCGCCTCCACGTCCTTAAAAAACGCTGCCTTATCCTCAGGTGTAACTAACGCCATGAGCATCACTCCTGCTTGCATATCAGTTTCTTGCTCAGGTTAGACGATCTTTATCAGATAGCAATAGCTGCCGGGAATTAGAATAAATTTCAAAATAATCGCGCGTGGTATTGTCCCGGCCAACCCAACTTGGCTATGCTTGCACGCAGGTTTTCAATCAGCAGGTCAGAACACGATGAGCAACGAAACCGGCGGCGCATGCCTGTGCGGCAACTATAGCTACAGCTTTGATCGGGACCAGGTGATTTCCGCTCACCACTGCCACTGCAAGGATTGCCAGTGCATGACCGGTAGCGGCAAGGCGACCATTATTATGGTTCCCACCGACGGGCTACACTCTGAAGGCGAACTAAAAACCTACACGGTCGTAGGTTCGGAAGGTGCACACGTAACGCGTGGATTCTGCCCCAATTGCGGCTGTCAGTTGATCAGCTATGTGGAAGAAATGCCGACCATCCGTTTTGTAAAAGCGGGTACGCTGACAGATAGCAGCTGGGTGACGATAGACTCCAGCTACTGGAGCTGCTCGGCCGAGCCCTGGTCGCCTGTAGATCCGGATAAACCGGCCTTCGAAAGAAACCCGGTAATGTAGCCCAAGCAACTGACGTCCGGGTATACCCGGCGTAAGTTTGGGATACCCCCTGCTACCAGACCAGCCCGACCAGAATACCCAGAACAGCACCAGCAGCCATACCGGCGGCGGCACCTGTCCAGTAGGCATGGTGGGTTGCGAGGGCGACCTGTCTTTTTATAAACATTTCGTGCATGGGGCTATTTTACCGCAGGGTCATTTTTCTCAGCCCTGTCAGGGCATACCCAAACGGGGCACCCTACTGTTGATATAAAGCGTCAGTTCCACGGCCCTGATCAGGGCCAAATTCAGCGAAAGACTAGCGGCGCAGTGACCTTAACGCCGCCTGTACCTCTGCCAATCTGGCACGTGTCATGGTGACTTTTGAAATCAGGTAAATGGGTATAAACAGCAGCATGGGGACGGCGACACCGTCGATAAATGCCAACAGAAACAGCGTCCGGTCTTCAACTTCTCCCACGTCAACCTGCTGCGGAAATGCGATGAAGTGTTCGAGCAGCAGACCGCCGATCACCAGCCCCAAACCGCCAGTCGCTTTCGTACAAAATGTTAAGACGGAGGAAAATACGCCCTCCTGACGATGCCCCGTCTCCAACTCCTGCTCATCGACAATATCGGCCAGCAAGGAGGACACCATGATCCCGGCTGTAGACAGCAGGTAAACCCGCAGTATCTCGTACAACACCAGTGTGAATAGCAACATGGGATCAGCGTTATCGGGCCACACATCCCAGAAGCGAAAACACACCTTCAAGACCGCGCCGATCATGTACAGCGACAAGAACCAGATTAGTATGGTGTGCTTGTCGAGATGACGCTGCAGACGCGGTACCGTGGCAAAGGCCAGTACGACACCGATGAAAGACAACGTGAGCCAACGCAATTCCGCCGGGCTCAACTCCCAAAAATACGTATTCATGTAGATATCAAACACGCTGCCCACACCCGCGACACTAGAGAACAACAGGAACATAATGAACAGCGTTCGAAAATTCCGGTTTTTGAAGGCCATGTAGGTTTCACGCAGTGTCCGCCGAAAGGAGAACGGCACGGAGGATTCCTTGGGCTGCAACAGGTAGGGAATCTCCCGGCGCGTACCCAGTGAAGACACCAGCGTGCACACCACCACAACCACACCGACGAAAACACCGAAGACTGGATAAGAGTCCGGGTTGAGCTGGCCGGAGGGAAACTCCTCTGTGTTCGGAAAAAGGTATGTCCAGGTGAAAAGCGTGAAACCCAGTCCACCAAACAACCCGACCAGGTACCGGTAAGTAATAATAGAGGTGCGTTCAATATAATCGTCAGAAAACTCGGCGGCCAATGCGCTCCAGGGCACATAGAAAAAGGTGAACGCGATACGCGCCATCACCACGACGCAGAACAGCCACACGGTCAGCGCTAAAGACGAGAGACCGTCAGGCGGGGCAAACAGCAAGTACAGGGCCAGGCCAAACGGCAGCGCAGAGCCAATCATAAAAGGATGCCTGCGTCCCAGCCGTGACTTCAGATTGTCCGACATGGAACCGACAATCGGGTCGGTGATTGCATCGATCAACAGTGTGATCGCAATAACAATGGAAACGGTCGAGGCAGACAAGCCGAGAATCTGGCTGTAATAGAGCAACAGCAGCGTATTGAACGCCAGATCCTTACCGCTGTTAACGACACCGCCCACGCCCTGGAAAACCTTGGTGGAGACACTGAGCTTGCCAACCCGTGTCTGGGCGCGGTGGTACCGGTACTCACCTTCCAAAGAACTGCTCTCCAGCCGGACTTTATTCCAATAGCGCCGCAATAGGCACCGCTTTATTTTACTCTATCTATAATAATGGGCGTTTCGCTCAGGTCAATAGCCTTTGGTGGTCAGTAATAGTCTGATTTGCCGAGGCCGTTGGGAGTCTACAAGTTTATTCGACTTTATGCCGGGTCCTGCCTATGATCGCGCAATGTCGCACGATTCTGAAAAGTCGGTTTCCCTGGTCCTGGGCAGCGGTGGCGCGCGCGGGCTGGCGCATATTGGCGTCATTCAGTGGCTTGAGGCCAACGGCTACAACATTCGCTCGATCAGTGGCTGTTCCATGGGAGCCTTGATTGGTGGCGTTTATGCCTGTGGGGAACTGCACACATTTGAAGACTGGGTGCGCGCAATCACCAAGCTGGACATGTTGCGCCTGCTCGACATCTCCTGGGGAAACCAGGGCCTGGTTGAAGGTGACCGGATCATCGAGGCGCTGAAAGAGTTGATTGGCGACCGCCAGATAGAAGCGTTGCCGATCAAGTACACAGCGGTGGCGGCAGACATCAAGCGCGAAAAAGAAATCTGGCTGACCGAAGGATCACTGTTCGACGCTATCCGCGCATCAATTTCCCTACCGCTATTTTTCACGCCGTTTGAATTGAACGGAATGATGCTGCTGGATGGCGGGGTACTCAACCCGGTGCCAATTGCGCCCACCTTCAAGGACAGTACCGACCTCACCATCGCCATTAACCTCGGCGGTGAGCCACGGGGAAAGAAGCACCCTGTGGTGGTTGCCGCGCCACAGACCAGCACCGAGACCAAAGAGGACCTCGGCACCAGGATCAGTAATTGGATTTCGGGGCTTACGCGCGACTCATCACAGAAGGATGGCGGGGATTGGAAGATGCTGGACATCGCCGACAAAACCTTTGATGCAATGCAAGGCGCCATCGCCCGACAGAAACTGGCAGCCTATCCCCCTGACCGCACGTTGACTATTGCAAGAGATGCCTGCGGCACTCTGGAGTTTGACCGTGCTGAGGAAATGATCGCGCTGGGTTTTGAGACGGCGCAGGCCGAATTGGGCAGCGCCTAGCCTCTTCAGTTGAGATGAGGAAAAAAAACGGACGTGACTACTTCAATAGTTCTAAGTAGCCACGTCCCCCATGCTCCTCATCTGGCGGCCGGAACCCATCCAGGCACCTAAGGCGCCTGGATCAGCTTGAGGTTGTCAATGCGGAACACTGCGTTGTCCTGGTTACCCCAGGCGGGGAAGATCACCAGCGGGGTGTTGACGTGATTAAGCTCCAGCCCTCTCGACACAAGATCATCGATTGGGAAAGTGTAGTGCTGCCAGACGCCAGTTGTTGGCAGTACGCCCTCTACACTCTCAGTGAGCGGCACATCACCGGTGCCGCAGGGGTTCTCGCAATCGACCTTCATCATCCAGGGGTCTGCTGCAGGGTTGCTCGGTTGAGATATCACGTACATATCAAATTCCACGGTTCCGCCTGCCCAGGCAGTCAGGTCCAGAGGGCCGGCAGACTGGAAGAAGGTTACAGTGTTGGTACCGGGATCACCGTCATAGGCGAATTCGATAGCGTTGTTGCCACTGCCAAGATCGACCTCTGATATCGACGCACCGCCGCAGCAGTCGAACACCGTCCAGTCAGTCAGTATGTCGTCATAGATTGTCAGTACGGGCCCTTCCGGAGCCGTCGATGCAGCCCTGGGTTCAATGTCACAGGTTTTGTCCAACTGCCAGTCTTCCGGCTCGGTATTGTAGGCACACTGCAGCCGGATATTATCCACCTGCACAGAAGCGTAAGAGCCAAGGTGTTCGAGTACAAAAGCATTTTGAACATTGGACAGATCGACACCGCTGCCGCCGCCAAGAGGGTTGGCCAGTAAGTCGGATACTTTTACCACCACGTGATGCCATTCGCCAGCCGCAGGTATATCGATCTCAAGCTGGCCCAGGTTAGGCCAGCCACTGTCGAGCTTCACGAAGAGCTGACTGTCCTGGCTGGCGTCTGCAACGAAGATATCAAATTCAAGCTCACCGTTATTGGCCCAACCCGCACCACCAGCCAGGGCTATTCCGGTCTGAAGTTCAGGTACGCCCGACATATCTGCTGAGCTGAGAAACACATTGCCAATGCCGTTGAACATAATGTCCCAGACCGGGCCATGCTCGCCGCCCAGGTCAACTTCAGTTTGGATAACGCCCCCAGCGTTTGCCTCCCAAAAGCCGGGAACCAGGGTGTTGTTGACAGTCCCACCATCGACGTCAAATGACAGTGTTTCCGGGCCATCAGCGTAAAGGGGGTAATCGTTGACTCCCGGTGCACCAACATCCTCATTGACGTCAACCATTTCGTCGACCGTGGCACAACGCGCATTTGATAGACCCGCCTTACCGTTGCGTTCTTCATGTTGCGCCTGATGGCACTGGTAGACACGGACATAATCAACAAGCATTTCCCGATCTTCGGTCCAACCGGTATCGGGATTGCCTGGCCAGTCTCCACCAGCCGCCACGTTCAATATCAGGTGAAAATCCTGATCGAACGGCGCCCGGGGATTGGCGACCTGAAAGCCTTGTTCCTGGCCCTGCCAAACATAGTTGTACCAACCCTCTGACCTCTGAGTCTGGTAGTGATGGCCATCGACGTACCAGCGAATTTCGTCCGCTTCCCACTCCACCGCGTAGACGTGGAAGTCGTCCGCCGGGTTTACATCCATCTCCAGGGTTTTGCCGTGATTTTCCCATTGCGGCCACTGTAAGCCATAGTGGAGTGTGCCATGGACTTCATTGCCCCATACGCCCAGGTTGACCGCCTCCATGATGTCTATCTCACCACTGGAGGGCCAGCCGCCATAGACCCAATCGGTGGGCAACATCCAGATGGCTGGCCACATGCCCTGACCTCCCGCCGCTTTGGCACGCACTTCTACGCGGCCGTAGGTGAAGTCAAACTTGCCCTTGCTGCGCATGCGGGCCGAAGTGTATGGCAGGGTTACTGATGTATCGTCAGGGTTGTAGTTTGGGTCGTCATCTCCAAGCGCGGGGCCACTGTAGGTTTCTTCTTTCGCTACAATGTGCAGGATGCCATCCTGAACAAACGAGTTCTCCGGGCGGGCGGTATAACACTGCTTCTCGTTGTTGCCCCCTCCCATGCAGTTTACTTCGTGGCCCCAGTTGTTTGTGTCTATTTCCTGACCATCGAAATTGTCCTGCCAGAGCAGCCGCCAGCCGGATCTGAACAGCGCCTGTTGGTGGGCTTCCCGTGACTGGGCCTGGTCGACAAACGCCTGGTTATGTCTGATCTTACCGGCAGATTCCGCCGGCGCAGCTTTGGAGCCGGTGGCGTGTGTTAATGGCGCCACGCCTGCGTACAGAGCGATCGTTACTGCAATGCCAGCGCAGCGGCTTGCAGATGAAAAATGGAAGCTCATGGAGTTATCTCCTCATATTATTAGGGTTGTCCGATCTCTCCGTGACTGATTCAAACTGTTGTACCCTCCTGGTCGGCAGCGAAACTAGCGAATGCTTCTTGCCAACTCAACGCCGATACGGCGAAATGGACTCCTCGAACGATTAAGCGGCCATGACATACCTACGTCCGCTTTAAAACGGGTCGCACGCAATTGAGAGGTAGACGTCGCATTCGGCCGCGCAATGCGTTAACTTGCTTCCAACAAATTCTTTAGTGAAGATTTCTCTAATTACTCCAACTGCAGACATGGCTCACCATTCCATCACTCAATAAACATAAGCGCCCATGAATTCTCTTTTTAACGACACGCAAATCATCGAACGTATCTTTGAGCACATTGACAATAAAACCACGGACCTGGGTGACAGCGTCTGGAAGGAACCGGTAACGAGCTACCTGTCCCAGCAGCGTTTCGAAGCGGAAATTGCTCTGCTAAGGCGCGTACCCGTCCCCTATTGCCCATCGGTGATGCTGCCCGAAAATGGCAGCTACCTGGCACGAAAAGCTGCAGGTACTCCATTACTGGTGGTCCGGGGTGACGACGGCAAGGTGCGCGCTTTCATCAACGGCTGTCGTCATCGGGGTATGCAGGTTGCCTCGGGCAGCGGCTGTGCCCGCGCGTTTGTATGCCCCTATCACGCCTGGACTTATGGCACCGAGGGGGAACTCAGGCATATCCCGGGGCACTCTGGATTTCCCGGCATTGACCTGGTAGAAAACGGCTTGGTCGAGATAGGTGCGCTGGAAAAAGGGGGACTGGTCTACGTCAATCAGAGCGGCCCGGTGAACGCGGGGGATCTGCAGGCG
This sequence comes from Halieaceae bacterium, assembly GCA_963669435.1. Taxonomy (GTDB): domain Bacteria; phylum Pseudomonadota; class Gammaproteobacteria; order Pseudomonadales; family Halieaceae; genus CALJFL01. The sequence continues at coordinate 3,633,584 of OY770025.1, read as the reverse complement.
GCGCCCGAACTAATTCACGACGATCAGCAATATTTTGACCAGAGTGAATATGTCGATCCTGCCAACTGGAAGCTGATCGCCGAAACCACCATGGAGGGATATCACATCAAGTCTCTGCACAAACAGAGTTTCTATCCCTATGGACTCGATAACGTCAACATTGTTGAGACTTTTGGCTCTAATTCCAGAGTCATTTTCCCGTTCCGACGCATTGAGGCGCTTCGCGATATCGATGCAGATAAACGCTCTCTCGACGGCATGACAACGACGGTCTATCAGCTCTTCCCCAATGTTGCGGTCTCCATACTTTCCAAGCACACCACTATGACGATTTTTGAACCCGTGAGCCGTTCTTGCACAAAGATACTGATTTACAGGGTGACCAACAGAACCGCTGATGGCTCGAGCGTAGCCATCGAAGATGCCGAAAGAGATGCGGTTTTTGTCAAAACAGCGGGCTTTGATGAAGATCGCGAAGCGGCATGCAGTATCCAGGAAACTCTTGGCACACGGGCCAACGAGCATCTCACATTCGGACACTTCGAACGGGCCATTGTGCATTTCCACCAAAAGCTTTCTGGCGCCCTGTCCGATTAACATCGAGCACCCCTGCTCCGGACTCGGTACTCCCCCTCAATCGTAGAGGTGATCAGGCCAATCGTGGTTGCAACTAAAATCATGGTTAACTGATCTATACTGAAACGACCCGTAAATTCCGGAATCAGCCATGGGTTCAGACGCCATTGAATACACCGAAGTTACCCCCTTCGTAAACTCGGTTGAACACCAGACAGTGCCAAGAGCCTTTGGCGCGCCGGGCCGCTATATACAGGGCCACGGTGTTATCGACCAGGCCGGGCACTACCTGGGGCGCCTGGGCCTGCGAAACTGTGCCGTACTGTTGTCAGAGCGATGTGAGCAGGCGGAGGGGCAGCGACTTCTTGCCAGTGCACGACAGACAGGAATCCGGGCTGAAACCCTGCCCTTCGGTGGTGAGTGCTCGTTTGAGGAGATCGACAAGCACTTAAATGCTTTGAATCAAAATGAAAATTCGATTGATAGCGTTATCGCCATGGGTGGCGGCAAAGTGGTGGACGCGGGACGCGCATTGGCAAGACGCCTGGATGTACCGGTAGCGGTCATCCCGACCCTGGCCTCCAACGACGCGCCCTGCGCTGCCGTATCGGTGTTCTATACACCGGAAGGCGTGACCGCAGACGCAGAGATTTACGATGTCAGCCCCGCGCTCGTTCTGGTCGACACGGGAATCATCGCCGCAGCTGAGCCTCGCTACCTGGCCGCCGGCATGGGGGATGCGATGGCCACCTGGTACGAGGCCCGCGCCTGCGCAAACAACCCCGGAGGTGTTAACGTGTTCGGCGGCAGACCCACTCTGGCAGGCACTGCGATAGCCAAGCTGTGCGCCGAAACCATTTACGAATACGGCGAGGCGGCGCTCGAGGCTGCTGGGCAATCAACAGTAAATGATGCGCTGGAGAAAGTCGTGGAGGCAAACACCCTGCTCAGCGGACTCGGCTATGAAAGCGGCGGTCTGGCCACCTGTCACGCTGTTGCCCAGGGGTATACGGTGATAGAGCAAGTGCACCAGAACTATCTCCACGGTGAAATGGTGGCGATGGGTGTACTGGCACAACTGATGTTGGAGCGGGAGCAGCTCGAAGCTGAAAAGGCCGCGCGATTTTTCAAGAAAGTGGGGTTGCCTACCCAACTGAGCGACATCTCCCTGAGCGGGGAGGACGGGGACGCCCTCGACGCAGTGGTGACTGGCGCTATGGCATTTCCATTTCTCGCAAATATGCCCTTCGCCGTAACGGCGGAGGCACTACGCGACGCCATATTGGCAGCGAGCGCACTTGGAGGATCACTTTAACGGGATGAACCGAGATAAAAGACATCAATGCGAATCGAGACAGAAGCATATAAACTCGCCCATATTGCAATTACCTGTGCTCGCGATCGCGGATTGTCTCAACACAAAAAGTATCAAGGGGAAAGTGGATTATGGAAGATCTTGAATACGCCGGCTTCTGGATAAGAGTCGCAGCAGCACTAATCGATACGCTTCTGTTCCTCATTGTCATGTCAATTCCACTGACGCTGATCTACGGCACGTCGTACTGGACAGACACCGAGGGGCCAGCGATAAAAGGAACCTGGGATGCCCTACTCCAATACGTAGTACCCATCGTCGCTACCATCTGGTTCTGGGTGAAGTTTATGGGCACGCCGGGAAAAATGATTCTAAGGCTGAAAATCGTAGACGCCAAAACAGGCCAGGCAATCAAGACACCTAAAGCTATTGGACGCTACCTGGGGTATTACGTTTCAATCATACCGTTGATGTTAGGGATATTCTGGGTAGGAATCGACAAGCGAAAACAGGGCTTTCACGATAAGCTGGCAGGCACTGTGGTTATTCGCGATACCGCGAAGGAGACGGTCAGTTTTTCGGAGGAGTAGCACTAGGTCTCCGCTCCTACGCTAATGGCTACCGCGAGTTTCGCCAACTGGCCGGTACGGCCTCTAATGTTACCTCTGATAGTAGACGATTAGATCTGGTCGGCCTTAGGTAATAGCGCCAGCAGCGTATCAATTTCACTCTCAAAAATTCCATAACTCCACAGTAAGCTTTGCCGGCGCTCATACAGGTCGATCATTAGCAACTTGAACTTTGGGTCCTGGCGGAGTTGTTCCCAATTGATTGGTCCGAGATTGTCATAGGCTGGCACTTGCCCGTAATTGTACTCACGCCAAACCAGCCCACTGGCCTCCTGCGGCGCGAAGTTATCCATGAAGTAAGGGAAGGCGACCAGCAAAAGCCGCTGCCGCAGCATGTCTTCCTGTTCGCCCAGACTATCAAGTTCGCTTTCATAGTGGTGGGTGATCAGCTTGCGCAGGTCGCGGTCGGAGACCAGGTCAAGCCCAACGTTCTTTAAGGATTCATACGCACCGCTTGCCTCGCTCAGCGTAGAGTCATTAAAAAACACCTCGTATAATTGCTGCGAACTCGGAGGTTGGCCACCGGACTCAAGTGACTCCAGCAGTTTCTTCTGCGAATCAAGCGCCGTTTCCGTAGAGTGCGTTGGGCGCCACAGGTTGGCCTTTGTTTCGATCAGGTCGGAGCGGAGCGCACCCAGCAATTCCGTTTCCAGCGCCCTCTCCTTTTGTTCCTCGTTCCAGTTATCAAATAGCAGCGCCAGGGAGATACCAACGAATATCAGTACCACTTCGGTAAGCGAATACCGCCAATCTAAGCCTCTTAATCTCTGTAGCAACATCACCAGACTCCTTGTGTATCTAGACAAGAATAGCCTTGGCGTCTCCCGCCTACAAACTATCGGATGATTCCAGCAGGCTTAGCGCAAGTTGTCCCGAGCAATACCCTATTAAAGACTGGCCTAGCTCGCTTGATGGTAGAGGGCGTTACCGGCAAGGAACTCAACCAACGGTTGAAGGAAGAATTCGGCATCTACACATGGGGAAACTGGCCGGGGCCATCTGACGGCGTTTACATATCACCCAATGTATTCAACTCTAACGAAGATATGCGTTTGTTCTAAGAAGCGATTGCGAAAATAGCCAGTCACTGAAAGCAAATGTAGTCGGCAATCATCGCAAACACAATCAACCGATAGGCTTCTTCTGGCGGGCTTCACTTGCAACGCGAGGAATATTGGGTATACCCGTACCAGCAGACAATCCTCCATCGACAACAAATGCGTGCCCGGTTACGTAGCTAGCGTCTTCGGACGCCAGAAACGCTACAACACTAGCCACCTCTTCTGGTTTGCCGGGTCGAGCCATCGGGATCTCTCGTGTAAACGCTTCTCGAACTTCGGCATGATTGGAAAGTGGAGAGGACATCTGGGTCTCAATAAATCCGGGGCAAATAGCGTTGGCCCGGATTAAATCGGTCGCGTGATCCAGGGCAAGCGCGCGCGTGAAATTAATCACCGCTGCTTTAGCGGCGTTGTAAACTGTAAAGCCATAGTCTCCTCCAAGGCCAGAGATAGAAGCGGTATTGATGATACATCCGCCGCCACTTTCAACCAGAAGAGGGATACAAGAACGGCAGGTATAGAAGACCGAGTTTAAGTTCACGTCAATCGCATTCTTCCAGATTTCAGGAGACATGTCCGGCGTTAGCCCAGACGCCGCGACGCCAGCATTGTTAAACAGAATATCGACCCGACCGAAAGCCTCAACAGCGTGATTAATCAGGTCTTCGACCTGTGTGCGCTGGCTCACATCAGTCTCGAAAAATCGTGTGGATTGATGGAGTTCTTCTGCCAGCGCCAGGCCTGCATAGGGGTTCACATCAGCAATTGCAACCTTTGCGCCCTCCGCCACCAGCCGTCGTACGCTAGCTTCGCCAATTCCGGAAGCGCCACCCGTGACAATCGCTACCTTGCCACTCAAGCGACCATCTACAGCAGCCATTGCTCATTTCTGTAAGTTGGACAACTCTCGGCTCTCAATTTCGATCACCCCCAATTTCGACATCCTTAAAAGGAATATTACGATCAACTTCGATCTCTCGGGGCAATCCCAAAATCCTTTCGGCAATGATATTGCGTTGTATTTGGTCTGTACCGCCCCCGATAGAGTTCACATATCCGCTCGCCGAATAATAGTGTGACTCTTTTGCATCTACATGATCCGGGCCATCAAGCAAACCTGAGGCACCGAGTATCTTTGCTCTTAAGGCCCCTTCGCTGTGTTGCACACGCGACATAGCAAGCTTCGCAATTGCGAGTAGCGAGGCCTTACTCTGTTTATCGTCATTGCGTTTTGCACGCGCCATATTAAGACGATGTACCTTCCGATATGCAATAGTTTGCGCCAACTCCTGGCGCAGAACTTTGTCATCCAAACGCCCGTTGCGGCGTGCCATCGCAATGAGCTCCTGCGCGCTATCGCTGCTTTTTTTGGCTTTTTTCTCGGTTAAACCCTGGCTCATTACCAGCCGTTCATGAGCCAGCGCTTCCTGTAGAACTTTCCAGCCTGCATTCAATTCGCCCACCACATACTCTACCGGGAGTTTGGCATCGGTCATGAATACTTCATTGAAAGTCGCATCTCCGTTGATCTGGTGGATTGGGCGGATATCGATACCTTTCTGCTTCATGGGGAGAATGAAGAAGGTAATCCCCTTGTGCTTGGGTGCATCCCAATCTGTGCGCGCGAGAAGCATGCCGTAGCTTGCTACAGTGGCCGCGGAGGTCCAGATCTTCTGTCCATTAATTATGTACTCACCTCCCGCCAGTTCGGCCTTTGTACGGATTCCAGCCAAATCTGAACCCGCACCCGGTTCTGAATACAAGAGACAGGTTGCTCCACCCGTTAACATCTTGTAAAGCAACTCTTCCTTTAGGCTTTCGGATCCGGAATGATAAACGGTGATGGCTCCCAGGTGTTTCCTATCCTGCGCCGAGCCTGGTGCGCCCACCTTAGCAAATTCCTGTTCGATGATTTTGCCAGACTCCAGAGCCAGTTCCCGCCCGAACCACTTTGTGGACCAGGTCGGTACCGCATATCCTGCCTCAAGTACCTTTTTGAACCAGGCGGGTTTATCCCTACGGAGCTCTGGCGACCAGTGTTGCTCAAGCCAATCACCCACTTCGGTCTGCAAGGCTTTCTTCTCTGCAGATAAGTTCATGCAGCCCTCTCCAGAGCCACAAGGTAACTTTCTCTGTGAGAGTCGGAGGAGCCAAACAGCTGTAAATTGGTCCGAGCTCGACGCCAGAAAAGGTGCGCCGGATGTTCCATCGTGAAAGCGATTCCTCCGTGCATCTGTATAGCCTGCGCTGCGACTTCAAAAAAGGCATCCGCTGCATAAAATGAGGCAAGCGCTACTGCTGCATCTGCCTCTTCAGGCGTGTTCGTCAGCGTTTGGGCTGCATTGCGAGCCACTGAAACAGCACTTTCCACCTCCACCAAGAGATCCGCTGCCATGTGTTTCATCGCCTGGAAACCACCGATCGGTCGACCGAACTGATGTCGTTCGGATATGTACTCGATTGTAATATCAAAAATTCTCCTCGCGGCACCGGCACATTCGGCAGCCATGCCAATGCATGTCAGATCCATCATGTTTTTCACCTCCGCGAGCCCTACTCCCGGCACACGTTTGGCCATGGCGTTGCTAAACTCGATGCGACTGAGCCTAAGTGTTGGATCGTTAACCGACAAAGATTTACGGGCTACCCCAGCCGCTGCAGGACTGACCTCAAACAACGCGAGTTCACCCTCGAATTTCGCCAACACCAGCAGGACATCAGCATGGCATCCATGAAGAACATAGGAAGCCACACCATCCAACACAGTGCTACTATCTCCCGCGGTGGCACTCACTTTAACATCGCCTTCCGTCCACAATCCTCTATCACCCGTCATTGCCACAGACGCAATCACTTTCCCTGCTGCTATATCCGGCAGCAGTCGTTGCTTCACTGATTCTTCGCTAGATTGACCGATAAGTGACGCAGCAACAATTGCGCTGGCAAGAAAAGGCGAACAGAGTAGGAAAGATCCCGCTTGTTCCATCAGCAACTCAAGCTCAAGCGGTCCGGCCCCAATCCCTCCATATTCCGGCTCTATCAGCAAACCGGTTATGCCCAGCTCTCCCATTTTCAACCAGAGATCCGGACAGAATCCCTCATCTGTTTTCATCACCTGTCGTAATCTGGGCTCATCGTGATAATCCTCCAGTAGGCGATTAAACATGTCGAGAATAGCTGAGCGCTCCTCGTCAGTTAGATTTGTCATAATCCTCTCACTCTTTCAGGCAAACCTGATCTAGTATCATCAAGTTGCGTTGCCAGCCACGCGATCTTCGCGGAGAGCGCTCCGGCGCACCTTACCGGCATCATTTCTAAGAAGTTCGTCAACAAATTCAAACTTCTTGGGAATCTTGTATCCCGTGATCTGGGTACCGAGAAAACTCGCCAACTCCTCCTCGTCGATCACCTCACCTGCGCTGTCTACAATGGCATAGGCTATCTGCTCGTCCTCAGCATTGGGAAGGCCGATAACGGCGCAGGAGCGAACGCCAGGAAATCTCTCGATTGCCCCCTCAATTTCAGCGGGATACAAATTGCGACCATTTACCAGAATCATATCTGACCGACGATCACCAAGATAAAGATAACCGTCCTCGTCCAGATACCCCATGTCACCGACGGTCTCCCACCCGTCAGATCTGCGTTCTGAGCTAGCACCCCGGTATTCATAAGTCGTACCGGGACCGCTTTTGGGCTTTAAGTACACTTCACCCATAACACCAGGGGCACAATCATTGCCGTGTTCGTCGAGAACTCTCATGTCGCAGAACGACAATGCACGACCGACGGAACCTGGGTGCTCCAGCCATTCTCTGCCTGTGATATAGGTGCCCCCGATACGTTCACTGGGTCCAAATGCTTCATTCATTACGTCCGGTCCCAGCCAGTCAATCCATGCCTGCATTAGCCACGCCGGCAAAGGAGCACCGCCACTTATCACCGTTTCGAGACTGGATACATCGTACTTATTGCGAACCTCCTCAGGTAACTTCCATATTCGGAGCATCATCGTCGGCACGATGAACAGGTGGTCCGCTTTGTGCTTCTGCACCAGGGCAAGAAACTCCTCCGCATCAAATCGAGGCATGATAACAACTGTCACACCGCGAAATATGCCCTGCCATGTTTCGGAGAACGGGATGGCATGATAAAGCGGACCGGGAACAACAGTAGCGTACTTGGTTGCAAAGAACGTTAGCACGCCATGTGGGTCAAACACCGCTCGCCCAGCGGGAAGTATGAGTTTAGGCCTGCCCGTGCTACCCCCAGAAGCCAATGCCCTCTCGCCACCCGGCTCAGGCAATGGTGGCAGTGGATCACTGGATACATCTTCACCCGGCTCGAAGCTCGCCGGTAAAACGGGGAATCCGAGGTCCTCATCACCGTTCCGGAGTATAAGTTTGGGCTTACCATTTTCCACCAATGCGCGAAGCTCAGGCGTTGGCATACTGGATGAAACCGGATTGGGACGCGCACCTACTTTCCAACAGGCCAGAGTCGCTACAAGCAGCTCGATGCTATTGCGCATAGCCAGTGTGATAATATCGTCAAATCCGGCACCATAGGACTGGTAAACCCTAGCCATCTGGTTAGAACGTCTGTCCAAATCACTGAGAGTGATATGCTCGTTGCCCACGTGCGCGGCTATTTTGTTCGGATTCTCCTGGGCCAGCTCCGCAACAATCTCAACGTACTGTTTCTGTGACATAAATATTTCTACCTCCCATAACGCATGGTTAACCCTATTAGCTCACTGGAATGTAAGTAGTTCTTCCGGTGCATTCGTAAAATCTCGCACGATATTCGGCCAGGGCTTTGCCACCCGCGCCAGTTCCGTCGAATAGGTGTGGCAAGCGCCGATGCGATCAGGCGAGTTACTGGCGCGGCGTTCTTTACTGTCTATATCCATCCGTCGAGAAGAAGAAACGAATATTCCTCGCTGCAGAATGGTCGCAGCGACAAGTTCCTTCCCTGAATACGTCTTGTTAACCCAGTCAAAAAACCCTTGCATGATTGAGAGCCCGCGCAGCGATTCAGGCTCACAGATTGTCTTTCCCCGAAGTCTCCATTGGTGAACCAGAGCTCCATTACAGTAGACAAAAGCAATCTGCACAGAATTGCTCCGGTCGGTGACAATAACGTCATACTGTGTCAGGAGAGAGGAATCCAACACATGATGGGCAGCCAGACGCAGCATATCGATCAAATGAGTACAGTTTGATGCCGGAACACAGATCTTATGAACACTGCTACATATCTCGTTCAGATCCTTGCCGATAGCGCTTTCCAGCGCGACGTACGATCCGCGACAAGTGTCATAGGGTGCCCGTATAAACTCTGTTTCGATGCTAATAAGACATCGATGTTGGTGTCGAAGATACAATTTGATACCGTGCAGATCATCTTCCAGAGACACGAGAATCCCGCCAGGAGCGCCACACTCTTCGATGCGAAGCCGCCTGCGGAATACGCCTGCAGAAATGAGAGCCGGCAAATGCTCGGATCTGCTCTCGCCTTCTGGAGGTACCATCGCCCTAGCCCTAGCCCGAGATCGCCTCTACAAGCCCTGCTCCACCCATACCTCCGCCAATACACATACTCACCAGGCCATACTTCTGGTTGCGGCGTCGCAACTCGCGCAAAATGTGGCCTGTCAATCGTGAACCGGTCATGCCAAAGGGGTGTCCGATGGAGATGGATCCGCCGTTGACGTTGTAGATCTCTGGATCTATCTCCAATCGATCGCGAGAGTATAGACACTGTGAGGCGAAGGCTTCATTAAGCTCCACCAGGTCAATATCGCGCATTGAAAGGCCTGCGAACTTCAGCATCTTAGGTACTGCAAAAACCGGCCCGATTCCCATCTCATCCGGCTCACAACCCTCGACGGCAAATCCATGGAAATAACCCAGGGGCGAGATTCCCATCGCCAATGCGGTTTCTTCGGACATTAACAACGTCATGGACGCACCGTCAGCCAATTGAGAGGCGTTGCCGGCAGTAACAGTGCCGCCCTCTTCGAAGGCAGGAGGTAGCTGCGCGAGTCCCTCCAAGGCCGTATTCGGACGGTTACATTCATCGCTGCTGATCGTTGTTTCAACAATCTCTGTCTCTCCGGTCTGCTTGTCCACCAGCCGTTTATAGGGCACGGTCATAGGCACAATTTCGTCGTCAAACAGTGAGCGGGACTGCGCCGCCGCCGTACGTTGCTGGCTCAGCAAAGAAAACTCATCCTGCGCCTCCCTGCTCACGTTATAGCGCTTGGCCACCACCTCGGCGGTATTGCCCATTGCCATGTATATATCAGGAGCCGCTGCCAACACATCGGGATTTCGTTCAACCTCCGCAACTGGATTGCGCTGTAAAGCGCTGACAGACTCGACACCTCCAGCGATTACAATATCCGCGTATCCTGACGCAATCTGCGTTGCCGCGATAGAGATGGCATTCAAACCCGATGAACAGGCACGACTAATCGTTAATCCACTTACAGTAACGGGAAGCCCACTCATCAATCCTGCGAGGCGGGCGAGGTTATTCGCCTGTTCCCCACTCTGGCGGGCTGCACCAATGACAACATCATCCACTCGAGCAGGATCCAGTCCTGGCGTGCGCTCCAGTAAGGCATTGATACAATGCGCTGCGAGATTCTCCGGGCGTGTCAAGTTGAACGAGCCCCGAAATGCCTTTGCCAGTCCCGTCCTGACACTATCAGCAATAACTACCATTCCCATATCGCTTATATCTCCTGTTTACTCAAAACTTGCTGCCACGCCGTTCACTACATCTGATATGCGGGTACGCACACTCTTAATCCATCGTACTCTTCTGTAAGCTCAAGCTGACATGACAACCGCGAGCGTTCATCGCGCTCCGGATTCATCCCCAGCATTGAATCTTCTATTGCTCCTATCTCAGCAATCTTATCTGACCACTCCGCGTCAACAATTACGTGGCAAGTACCACACGCACAACCGCCTCCACAATCGGCATCGATACCGGGCACTCCGTTCTCGATTGCGGCACTCATTAACGAGATGCCCGTTTGAGCATCCACTGCATATTCTTCGCCTTCATGGCTAACAAAAATTACTTTCGGCATACAATTTTCCTTTCAATCACCATTTCTCGGGTCAACTATTCGTGTATTACAACTGGGAGACTCAAGTAACCGCGTATGAAATGTGAACGCGCTCGCTCTGGAGGGCCGACCACCTCGATATTCGAGAAGCGTTTCATGATTTCCTCCCAGAGGACCCGCAGCTGCATTTCCGCCAAGCGGTTGCCAAGGCATCGATGCAGTCCGAACCCAAAGGAGACGTGCTGCCTGGAGTTGGGACGATCGAGGCGAAATTCGTGTGCGTCATCGAATGCATCTTCATCACGATTGCCCGAGACATACCACATGACAACACGATCATCCTTAGAGATGCGCTTCCCGCCAAGTTCCACATCCTTCACCGCCCTGCGCATCATATGGGCGAGAGGTGTTTGCCAACGAATCACTTCCGGCACCAAATTTTTGACCAAGGAGTGATCGTTTCTAAGTTTTTCATACTGTTCGGGAAACGTATTCAGGGCTAACACGCTCCCTGATATCGAATTGCGAGTTGTGTCGTTACCACCAACAATCAGCAACATAATGTTGGCCAGAAAATCGTTGCCTTGCAGATTTCTGGTTGCCTCGCCGTGAGCGAGCAGTGAAACAATGTCATGCTGTGCCCCCTCCTTTGCCCTTTTATCACGCAGATTGGAGAAGTAATCCAAGCACGCTGCTGTTTCGGCTTTTCTCTCTTCCTTGGTGAATACCTCTCCCTGGTCCTCACCCAACGAGAAAAGATCAGACCAGCGAATAAGTTGGCGTCGCTTCTCCATCGGGAAATTCATCAACGTCGCAAGCATTTGGCTTGTCAGTTCAACTGAAACGTTTCTCACCCAATCAAATTCCTCTCCAACAGGTAGCTCGTCAAGGATTGCTCCGGCTCGCTCGCGAATAGTACCCTCGAGCTTTCCCAGATTCGTCGGCGAGACAATGGGGGCCACAGCCATCCGCATTTCGTCGTGCCTGGGAGGATCCATATTCAGGAACGAAGGAATTTCGTAAGCATCAGATCGTGTAAGAATAATTCCGGGCTCATTTGAGAAAAGCTCGTGGTTTGTATCTACGTATTTGATATCTTCGAACTTGGTGACTGACCAGTGTGCAAGTCCCGCCGCTGACGTCTCATGAAAGTGGACTGGGTCATCACGGCGCAGACGCTCAAAATAGGCATGGATGGTATTGTCATAGAACAATTCGCGGTTACTAACATCGATTTCGTTCAGCGCCATGGAGGCTACAGATGCCCGTGCTTCCTCCATTTTTTTACTTTCGTTCAAAAAATCCTTCACTACCTTACTCCTGATACATACAAACTACAGCGATCCGTCACGAATGAAATGGTTCAAAAATGTTTATCCCCTCGTGACTCGATACGCTCCCTCTGCGACCGACAAACTCTGTCTCCTCCATTTCATGAAATAGCGCCTGGTCGGCGATCGTATTGGCAATAAATCTGGCGTTATCGCCCTCTTCCAGTCGCCCTATAACAATGCCCCGCTCCGCTCGCCCATCTCTTCCGTGAACTACCGTGTAGGCCTCTACAACGCCACGGCCATTAGGTTCTTTCTCCAATCTCGGAGCAGACAAACTGTCAATCTTCACCTGACAGGCGCAGAGTGTGGCCTGATCGTAGTCGGGCTGCTTAACGGGAGGGGCCGACGAGTAGATGCCGACCGCATGCTCCGCCAACAACCCGCCATTGGCCGTTATCAGGCCCCGAGCCCCGGCATTCGCTCTCAATTTTTTCGCCATTGCGGTAAGCGCAGTGAGCACATAACTGCCGCCAGGCCCCCCCGCGAACGAAAGTCCTCCGGTTACGGTTAGCGGACGGGGATCGTACTCACTAATACCAAGAGCATCGCGACCGAGCTCCACAGCACAAGGGAAGCAAGAGTACAGATCCAGATAGTCGATATCCTCAATGGCACAACCAGCCTTTTCAAGAGCCTGCTTTCCAATTGCAGCGATGGCCGGCGAACTGTTGTAGTTAACCCGCTCTGAAACAAAACCGCGTTCAACTGCCTCGGCTGCACTGTGCAAAAATATCCATCGCGCTGGATCGATACCCCTGCTCTCCGCTTCCGAAAGTGACATAATCAGTACCGCTGCACCCTGATCTACCTGGTTCATGGCATTCATCACTTTCGTATACGGGTAGCTGATCATGCGATTGCCATGTTCGACCGAAAGAATGTCTGCAGGCAGCTTTTCTTCTCGGAACCAGGCATGTTCGTTGTCCACGGCAACCTTGGACATACCTGCCCACAATTCTCCCAATCTTTGCGCGTGTTGTTTTACTGAACGACCGTAAAAAGCTCGCAAACCAGTCTCAAACAGCGGATAGACATCCTTCGCCAGCCAGATGGCATGCTCCCTTTCATGGTCGGTGGCGAACGGATTTCGATCAAACATCAGTTCCGGCTCGCCGCCCTCACCGTTCCAGTATGGCTTCTCGCCGCGCTTGATCCTCGCGCGTGCGCTGCGTAATGCTTCGCCACCCGCGATCAGCGCTAAATTAGATTCGCCTCTGCAGATTTCGTCACAGATTCGATCAATGACGATCTGGGGCACATGCCCGCTGACCGGAGCGAGACGCTGCCTTGCATGAAACAGCCCGAGCTCTGCGGCCAGCGAAGCGGGCAGATTATCCATAGATCTGCGCATTGTATCGACGACCACTAGTTGATCGACCGACGATGCAAGTCCGGGAACTAAAACTTCAGTGTCTGCAAGGGCCGCTCGAGATGCCTGGGCCATAACTTGGGCCGGTGATACATCCACCCCGGACTCGCCCGCACGTAAAGTAACCTGCCCAAAACCCACCAGGACAGGTGTATTTTTGTCGAGCGCCATTCTATCCGGCCCCAAATTGAGTCTTGTCGGATTCGTGACCCATGGGTGTATTCCAAACGTAGTCCGACCAGTTCGGCTCATGTGTCATGTGCCAGTAGTCAACAAGCCGCCAGGGTGTGACCCCCACTACACGACCGGCACTATTCTTGAACCACTCACCGACAGCAGTATTATTCCAGATCAACTTAGCGTGCTCTTGGTCAACAGCATTCGTGTATGACTCAAAAGACTCTGATCGAGTTTCCATTTCCGAGCTGCCCGTCTCAATCATCTTTACAACGCACTGGGTGATGTAACGTGCCTGGCATTCAGCATGGAAGAAAATACTTCCTCCATGAGCGAGGTTTGTGTTTGGCCCATACATTACAAAAAAGTTGGGGAACATTGGCGCCGTCATCCCCAAATAGGCTCTTGCATCATCGCCCCACTCGTCGCTTAGCGAACGATTGTCCCGACCCACTATTGAAATGGGCCAGAGAAATTTCAGAGCGTTGAAACCGGTGGCATAGATTATCGTGTCTACTTCCGTATAAGAGCCGTCGGCACCAACAATGCCATTTTCATCTACTGACTCAACACCTGTGGTAAGCAGCTCAACATTGTCACGCAGCAACATATCGCACCAGTGGTTGTCGATTAACATACGCTTGGCAAACAGCGGATACTGCGGCACTACTTTCTCAATCAGGTCTTTGCGACCTTGCAGCGCTGTTTCAATATTGTTCACATAGGTCTGCCTGAATCGATCATTGAGCGCATTGATCGACCGATCCTGATGCGGCCACTCAGAGTCAACTTTTAGCGTCTCAAGGAGGGTATCTCCATAGCTCCAGTAAAGGCGCATGCGATACCAATTTCGATAGAATGGAACATGTCGCAACAACCACTTCTTACCGTCACTTACCTCATAATGGTAGTCGGGTAACATCCGAATCCAGTGTGGCGTACGCTGGAATATAGAAATCTCACCAGCTTCAGATGCGATAGCTGGCGCAAACTGCATGGCTGAAGCACCTGTGCCAATAATTCCGATTCTCTTTCCCGCCGGGTCAAAATCGCTCGGCCAATATGTCGAATGAAATTGTTCACCCGAGAATGTATCTGCGCCGGGAAATTCTGGGATTGCCGGTCGGTTTACCTGGCCCACAGCACCAATCACAACATTGGATTTATGTAGTTCCAACTGGCCATCCGCCGTTTTCACCTCTACTTCCCACTGATGGGTACTTTCGTTGTAGCTCGCCGAAACTACTTCACTACTAAACTGAATGTTGGGCGTTACTTCGAACTTTTCAGCCACATTAGTGATGTATTTAAAAAGCTCATCGCGCTTTGAGTAATACGCGGCCCAGTCATCGTTTGGCGCAAATGAATAGCTGTAGAAATGATTCGGGGTATCCACTCCACAATCGGGATAGTTGTTCTCGTACCAGGTGCCTCCCACGGCAGGGTTCTTTTCGAAGAGTGTATAGGGTATGCCGAGGCGCTCCAGATGAATAGCGGCCGCAATGCCGGAGAGCCCGCTACCGATAATAATCACTTTGAAATTATCAGCCGAGGTCGGCCTATCCGTTGAACTCCAGCCAATCCGGTCGAGTGCAGAATCAGTAAAGCCCATGTCCTCAAGCATCATGGGCACAAATTCGTCTTCCAGTTTTCCGCCGATACAAAAGGAAGCCGCGCGAGCCATGTCGGAAGTAGTAAGCTTTTCTGCCAGGCCTACTCCGCCATCACGAACGCTCTTTAGCAGTTCGAATGCCGTGGAACGGACCGCGGAGCAAACCTCTTCCGACATCTTTTCATCGCCGGCAATACTTGCCATAGAAGGAAGCTGCCCCTCTACAAGGGAGCTGGCATTTCCCTGAAACTGTTCAATTATTGCCAGCAATACCGGTAGATTTGCCTCCTCAAGCGCATCTTTCAGCTCAGCATCTCCGACTCCCGCAAGGCTTGCGAGCCCTTTGGACACCGACCCATCCTTCGTGGAGTATCTTGGTTGAGACCACATCGTTGGTTCTCACTCATCAGCATAGTTCCGCAAAGTATTCTCCCGGCGGGGCATTCTGTCTAATTCGTAATTAAGACCCCCACATTCGATTACAGAATGGATGCCGCCGCGCAATGACGTGGTAAGAGGTTGCATGCCTATGCAACACTGTCAGCCAGTAAGGAGATGGTGATGGAATTATGTGTTTCTGATATTTTTCGTGCGATTGCGGCTGCAGTTCCAGAGCGAACAGCTATAGTTCACCGCGACAAACGTATAAGTTACGCTGAACTTGACGAGAGAACTGATCGCCTGGCTAATCTATTTCTATCGAAAGGTATCGGCCTGCGCTCAGAGCGCAAAGAACTGGAGGACTGGCAATCGGGGCAGGACCACATCGCAATATACATGCGTAACCGACCTGAGTACCTCGAGGTGCTGCTGGGCGCCATGAAGGCCAGGGCCACGGGATTCAATGTAAACTTTCGCTTCACGCATAGCGAACTTGCCTACTTATTGAACAACGCAAGGGCTTCCACGATTGTATTTGAGTCGATTTTTGCCGAGCAGATAGATGCACTGGTACAAGCACGCAACGACGATGATTCCTACAAATTACTGCTGCAAATAGGAGATCAGTCTGACCTTGGCGTTTCGGGTAAGGCGAAACACTATGAAACGGAGATCATCACATCGGCTGCAACACTTCCTGACACATCCCCCAGCCCGGACGATATTTTTCTCCTTTTCACCGGAGGAACAACGGGTATGCCAAAAGGCGTTCTATGGCGTCAGGCCGATGTAATCACCACTCTAATTGGTACCAAATTAGATTCTATTGACGCATTGACGCACCGCGCCGTGGAGCGCCCCGTCCAACGTTTCCTTTTGCTACCACCGTTCATGCACGGGACTGCACAATGGAATGCAATGAGTGCGCTTTTTGGTGGTAACGAAATCCACATCCAGCACAACACGGACTCTCTACAACCGGAGGAAATTCTGAGCCAGATTGAACGAGAGAGTATCAATGTTATCTCCATGGTCGGAGACGCCTTTGGGCGCCCGATTTGTGAAGCACTGCGCGCAGGAAGCTACGACATTTCATCGTTGAAGCATGTTCTCAACAGCGGTGCAATCCTGTCGCCTGAAGTCAAGGCAGAACTACTCGATGCAGCCCCGCTCGCATCGATAGTAGATACGATAGGTGCCTCAGAGAGTGGGCCCCAAGCAAAAAAAATTACAGCCAAAGACGAACTAGCTTGTCTGAAATCGTCCTCCCACGAGACCAAGTTCAGAGCCGGCCCGACCACCGTCGTCGTGGACGAATCTCGCTCCAAATTGCTTGCACCTGGTCATGATGGCGAAGGTTGGTTAGCCAAGCGCACAACAATACCCTTCGGCTATCTTGATGATAGGGAAAAAACCAGGGCCACATTCATAAAAATAGATGGCGTTAGATACAGTGTTCCCGGGGACAGGGTACGGCTGCTAGGTGACGGCGCTATCGAGTTCTGCGGGCGAGAAGCAACGACAATCAATTCTGGAGGTGAAAAGATCTTTGCTGAGGAAGTAGAAGCGGCCATCCGGATGACACCTGCGGTCGAAGATGTGATCGTAAGTTCCAGACCGAGTGACCGATGGGGTAACGAGGTAGTGGCAATTGTGCAAACTCGTGCCGGTCGGACAGTTACCGACGAAGATGTTCTCAACGAATGCGCAAAGCACCTCGCCCGCTTCAAGCTGCCCAAAGCTATAGTTTACGTCGATCAAGTAAAGCGTGGCGACAACGGAAAAGCGGATATCAAGTGGGCGAAAAATCTTGCCAAAGCCACTGCTAAATGAATTCCAGGGCAGATGGACGGTAGATGCTGGTCGATGAGATCAGCCCGTTAACGGCCAATAAATCTTGGGGGTCGTTTTTCCACGAACGCGCGAGGCCCTTCCCTGGCGTCTTTCGATTTCCAGATAGGTCTTGAGATTTCATTTTCTCGACGAAGGGCGTCAGCGGTCTCAAGCCCCACCGAATCCCGCGCAGATTTCCGTACTGCCTGAACTGAGAGCGGCGCGTTTGCTGCAACTTTCTGGGCGATATCCATCGCGGTCTGAAAAACATCTTCCCTGTCAACGACATGATTGATCAAACCATAACTCTCCAGGTCTTCCGCCAGGCGCAACTCCCCTGAGACTAGCATCTCGAGTGCTATGGCGTGAGGCAATTGGGCCGGAAGCCGCACGCTCCCGCCTCCACCTGGAAATACACCAAACTTAACCTCCTGAAGCCCGAGACGCGCACCACGTGCCGCAATCCGGATGTCAGTACCCAGAACCAGTTCCATACCTCCGGCAACTGCATCGCCATTAATCGCTGCTATGACCGGCTTGACCACGTCAATATCACGCAGCAGTGCGCGGGTAAGAAGTTTACGATTACTGGCCAGTGTGGTTTCCCACTCATCCTCGGGTTGCTTAGCTCCATTTATGATAGGAATTAACTTTCCAAGGTCACCACCTGCACAAAAAGCCTCACCTTCACCGGTAATGACTACAACACGTATACTCTCATCAGACTGGACCTGTTCCCATACACTAGCCATCCGTACTACCATTTCCGGATTCAGGCTATTTCTCTTCTCGGACCTGTTAAGTCTTACGATTGCGACGTGATCCGCTTGTTCAAAAAGTAGGCAGGACATTTGTTATCTAACCTCAGTTGGCAAGACGAAACCGCGGAACGACACCTTGGCCCGGCATTTCCTCAAACTCAACCATAACGCGGCCGCCAATCTGAACCGCATCGGGATCTACATTGAGAATATCCCCCATCATCCTGACCCCGTCATCCATCTCCACAATAACCAATGCGTACGGGGCACTATCCTTCCATCCCGTGTCAAAGGGTCTTCGGGCTATTGTGTAGGAGTAGATCGTGCCGGTTGGTCTAATCTCATGCCACTCCACAGCCCCGCTATAACATGACGGACACAACAGTTGGGGGTAATGTCGAAGTGTGCCACAGGCGGTACATCGTTGAACTACCAACCTGCCCTCGCGACAACCATCCCAGTATCCCTGACTGATTTCGGTCGGCTCTATAGCCGGTCTTACGTTCTCACTCATTGTGGGCTCCCCAGTATCGCCACCGATCCATCGTGAAAATGGCCCTCACCACTCACCAAAATATGATTACAGTTGGCAATTTGTCGTTCTGGCTCTACTTCTCCCCGAAGCTGTCGCACGGCCTCGCTGATAAGATTTGCCCCTGAACAATGCCCCTCAGAGAGCAGCCCGCCTGATGTATTTAACGGCAAACCTCCACCGAGTTTTAGTATGCCCGATTCCGCAAATGAGCCTCCTTCACCTTTATTGCAGAAACCCAGGTCCTCAAGTGTGCTGAGCACTACCCAAGTAAATGCGTCGTAGAGTTGTACGCTATCGATATCCGCGGGTCGCAAACCAGCCATCTCGAAGGCGAGCTTACCAGCCTGCTCCAAACCCTCTACGCGGGCCATGTCTCGCTTGTGCGTCATCGTATTAGGTGGAGAGCCATGTCCCTCACCCACACCCAGTATAGGAATTCCGCCCTTTTTCAGGTCGCGGCCTCGCTCGGCAGAGCTGATAACAAATGCTGTTGCGCCATCAGTCTCCAGACTGCAGTCGAATAGTCTGTAAGGATCAGCAATCATCGGCGATGCCTGATGATCCTCGATAGTCAGTTTTTTTTCGTACATCAGGGCTCGCGGATTAAGGTTTGCATGCTCTCGACAAATAACAGCAATCTCACCAAACTGTTTGCTGGTAGTTCCGTACTCATACATATGGCGCATTGCTGCGGGTGCAAACCACTGCAACGGTGCCGAATTGCCAAAGGGTTTTTCAAATTCGTTTAGTTCACGAAAGAGTGGATGCGGAGGTATCGTCCCCTCACTTGCCTTGGAAAGGCGGGCCTGGGAGTAACCTCGGCGACCGGCAACCAGTAACACGTGATTCGCCACACCGCCATGCACAGCCAGGCACGCGCTTTTCACCGCGCTGAGCAAGCTAGCGCCGCCGTGACGTAACGTCGACGCGAATGCGACATTCTCTAGGCCGAGATTGATAATGAAGTCTTCTGCAATAGTGCCCGCCAGTTCATTAGGCATTACTCCATCTATGTCCGAAGGTTTAAGACCGGCATCAGCTATCGCCTCCAAGGCTGCATCCAGATGCAGGCCGACGGTCGACTTATCAGTTCCACGAGTGAAAGGCGTCTGCCCTATACCAGATATCACACAACTTCCAGATAGGCTCATAATCTAGCTACTCGCTCTCGATTTTTTACGCGCTTCGGACTGCTTGATCATATTGTCTACAAATGCAATATGTTCTTCAGAAGTCATCGTCGCAATCTCTGCCTGTATCGCAATTTCCAGCGGACCAGCAACCGCTTTCTCAATATGATTATTCAGGGCCTTTTTGGTGGCACGCAGTGCTTGCTGGGGTTGCCGCAATAGCTTCTGGGCCAACTCCTTTGCAGTGCTCATTAATTCATCATGCGGTACCACGCGATTGGCCAGACCTAATTGGACGGCGGTGTCAGGCGAGATGTCATCTCCGGTAAGGAGATACTCCTTCGCTTTTAGCATACTCGTAAACAGAGGCCATAACGCTGCGCCGCCATCACCAGCCACGAGACCGACGTTCACATGTGGATCAGCCAACTTCGCACGATCTGACATCAGTACAATATCGGTACTTAACGCGAGACTGCATCCAAGCCCCATCGCGGGGCCATTGACCGCAGCGATTATTGGCAAGGGAAATTGAATCATGTCATACAGCAACCTGCGCATTTCGAGAGTGACCCGATCACGAGTCTTTGCATTCTGCTGCAACTCCAGCATAAATCCGAAGTCGCCACCCGCTGAGAAAGCACGGCCCGCGCCCGTCAGAATCACACAACCTGCGTCAGCATCGGCGGCCAATTCCATCCAGATCTCGGAAATTCTGCAATGAAACTCGCCGTTCGTTGCGTTGAGTGCCTCGGGGCGATTCAGTGTTACTATCCTTATATTCCCGTCTTTTTCGATCAGAATGGGATCACTGGAACTACTCATAAACTATCCTATTGATTCAGTTGCAAATGCCGATGCGCGTCCAGCGCTCGCTATATGATTACCCACCGCTTTTACCAGTTCAGCCGATGATCCGAGTAGGCTGTCGAGCAATTGAGCGCGCCTTATGTAGTTGTGTAGACCGAATTCCCAGGTCCAACCCATGGCGCCACAAAACTGCTGACAGTGGCGTGCCGCCAATAGCGCCGTTTGTCCTGCCTGCGCCTTCGCTACCATTGCAGAGAATCCATCCTTCTCTTGAAAAGCGATATGGATCATGTCGCGACTGCCTGTGATCGCGACATACAAATCTGCCAACGAGTTTCTTACGGACTGGAAACTACCCAATGGACGTCCGAACTGTTTGCGCTCTCGCACATGCTCTCCGGTCTTCTCGAGCATGGCTTCGGAAAGCGCGACTAGTTCGTAGGCAAGTGCTCTTCTAGTTGCCGCTTCAGCTGCTCCCCAGTCAAGAGAAAGCTTTGCGCAGCAGCTTGAAAGCACTTTGCAGCGGAAACGGGACATATTAAGGTCAGCGTCGATCCCGGAAATCTCTAGATGAGATAGCGAGCTATCGAGCCCTTGTAACTCGTATACATTCACAACACCATCACTTGAACTCGCTGGAGCAATAATTGGTCCGGTGCCGCTGGCAAAGATTAGACCGTCGATACTCAGGTGTTCGCCAGTAATGGTCCCACTAGTTGATGCACCACCAGTCGCGGTTGATGGTAATACAAGCGAGGCATCCTGCATTTCCTCTCCCAACACATGCAGTGCAAGCATTGACAAACCGGTTTCTGGTGACAGCTTCCGTCCCTGAGCCTCAAACAGGCTGGCGACAGCCAGCTCCTCGTCCTCGGCCAGAAAGTCCAGCCAGTATTCCTTGCGGAGCGCGTCAACAAGGCTCTTTCCGCGAGCGGCTTCGATGATTTCGCTCATCGAGTTGCGCGCCATATCTAATTCATTGGACTGCACGCTCATGCTCCTCGCGGCATTTCAAGAAGACGATCGGCCACTATCTGCCGTTGAATTTCGGCTGCGCCACCATAGATTGTTGACGCACGTGCTAGAAACCATGCCTCCCTCATCGCCTCCGCGCCGGGATCGTCGGTGAGCAAAAATACATCCGGCAGCAGCTTCGCAATGGCATCCATAACCTGTGTCTCGCTAGCGCCCAGCAGCAGCTTATCGACAGAGGCCTCCGGCCCAACTGGAGTTTCTTCTGCGAGATTTTTAAGTGTTTTCCAGCACCTGGCCCGTAAAGTAGCTAAGGTCAGGAATGCCGAACCCACCGCCTTTTCACAAACCGGCAATCCTCTGGCACGGCACTCCTTGATAGCATTGTTCAACTCTCTACGCAGACTGGCTTGCCTCATCCAGGCGTAAATTCCACGTTCAAACTGGAGAAGGTACATTGCGACTTCCCAGCCACTACCGACCTCTCCGATGATCCGGTCGCTATCTACATAGACGTCGTCGTAAAAAACTTCACAAAATTCATTGCGTCCACTCGCGGCTTTAATAGTCCGCACGCTGACACCCTCTGACTCCAGGTCCACCCAAAACATGGTCAGGCCTCGATGTGCGCTGTCTTTCTCACCCGTTCGGGCCAGCACCCCACACTGATGAGCCAAGTGCCCATAGGTCGTCCATATCTTTTGGCCGCTTATGCGATAGCCATTACCATCAGCAACGGCTTTGGTCGTCAATCTGGCCAGGTCGCTGCCGGCGCCGGGCTCGGAAAAACCCTGGCACCACGCCCTGGCTCCAGCAAAAATCAGCGGGAATTCTTCCAGGGCGATTTCGGGTGCATAGCGAGTCAACATGGGCCCCATAATCTCAACGAACTCCATCGTTGGGGGAATCTCCAGGCCCGCATCACACAATTCGTCATACAGAACAGCCCGGTCCAGGATACTGCCCTTGCAACCACCCACAGTCTCCGGCCAGCCGGCGCGAATCCATCCTGCATCGGCGAGAATTTTCTGCAGTTCAAGGCCCCTGGGCATAGTCTCCTCTAGCTGACCATGAGCCACCGGTCCCAGCTTCTCCAACTCTGCTCGGTTAGCGGCTATCCACTGCCTGATATCTGTTCTTAATTGAGATGTATTTGACATGTTGTTCCAAACAACTACCTGCATCGGCGACTGAAAAAAATCGCCGTCCACCCAGGCAGCTAGTAAATCTGCATCAACCCATTCTGTCTAATTCAAGATCTGGCTGCTGACATTCCACTATCGAATGCAGGGCAGTTCACAGCAAAACCAGCATGCTTGTGAAATGTATCCACTGAATGCCTAAACCCGAAACTAGAATTGGTTCGAATGTGTGGATTATTACTAGGATGTTGGAAAGCCCCACAGATGGACCCAAGGAAATCACCAATGACAAACGCCGTAAACGTACGCGACGAAGGGAATATTCGCGTTCTACAGATCAACAACCCCCCTGTTAGCGCGCTGAGCTGGCCAGTGCGATCCAGTTTGGTTGAAGAGTTGAAGCAATCGCAAGAGGATGCAGAAATTGAGGGCATTGTCATTAGTTGCACCGGCAAGACTTTTGTAGCCGGTGCAGATATTTCGGAGTTTGGTAAGCCGCCGCAAGAGCCAAATGGACCTGCGCTCATTTCCGCGGTCGAGAATTCCGGCAAACCCGTTTTCGCCGCCATGCACGGCACAGTCCTGGGCGGCGGACTCGAACTGGCGATGAGCTGCCATTACCGTGTCGCTCTCGAAAACACTCACTTTGGTTTGCCCGAGGTTAACCTCGGCCTAATTCCGGGAATGCGAGGCACCGTATTATTACCTCGCGTCGTAGGTGTTGAGAAAGCCGCAGAAATGATAACCAGCGGCTCACGCATCAGCGGCGCGACAGCAAGGACAAGCGGACTTGTCGACGCCCTGCTGAACGGGGACTTGGAATCAGAAGCGGTAGCATTTGCCCAGCAGCTCGTTGCCGATGGCGCTGAACTGCCGCGCGTTCGCGACAAGGCTGTACCAGGTGACTCTCGTGAGAACGCCGCGGCATTAGCAGACATTCGCAAAAAGTTAAGGACTTCGAAGAGAAACCAGCATGCACCATCGAAGGCCATCGACTCCATAGAGTTTGCGTGCACTCTTCCCTTTGAGGACGCGGTGGCCAAAGAGAGGGATATATTTCAGGGTCTACTTCGCTCTACTCAGGCATCCGCGATGCAACATACATTCTTTGCCGAAAGGCAGACCGGTAAAGTCAGCGGTCTGTCTGATGTTGCTCCCGCCAAAATACACAATGCTGCAGTTCTGGGCGCTGGAACCATGGGCAGCGGAATCGCCATGAGCCTGGCCAGCGCAGGCATTCCGGTAAAGATCTACGATCTGTCACCTGATGCACTGGAAGCGGGAATTGAGAAAGCGCGCACCAACTATCTACGCATGGCTAAACGGGGTCGCATATCCGGGGCGGATGTTGAACAGCGCATGGCAAGAATAGAAGGCACAGCCAACCTCGGTGATATCGCCGATGCAGACATTGTTATCGAGGCCGTTATCGAAAACATTCAGGTTAAAAAGGATATATTTGCGGAGCTGGACGGTATCTGTAAAGAGAGCGCTATCCTCGCTAGCAATACCTCCAGTCTGGATATCAACGAAATCGCTGCGGTTACCCGGCGGCCCCACGCCGTTCTGGGGGCACACTTTTTCAGTCCGGCAAATATAATGCGGCTGCTTGAGGTAGTTCGGGGAGAGGCAACCGATGACAAGACCCTCAAGACCGTGCTCACCTTGGCTAAGCGAATAGGCAAGTTGCCGGTCGTCGTCGGCGTCTGTGACGGCTTCGTCGGGAATAGAATGCTCTACAAGTATCGCGCCGAGGCAGACCACCTTATCGAAGAGGGCTGCCTGCCTTACCAAGTGGATGATGCACTGTACGACTGGGGCATGGCCATGGGTTATTTTACAATGAGTGATTTGGCCGGTCTGGATGTCGGCTGGCATAAACGAAAATCAACGCCGCGCATCGAGGGGCATCGCTACTCTGAAATCGCTGACAAGCTCTGCGAAATGCGGCGCTTTGGGCAGAAAACTGGTGGGGGCTACTACGATTACAATCCCGAGACTCGAGCAAAAAGCCGTAATCGCGACATCGAAAGCCTCATCATTGAGGAATCAGCTGCATTGGGAATCACGCGCCGAGAAATTTCACCAGATGAAATCATAGAACGCACGATATACGCGCTGATCAACGAAGGGGCCAAGATCCTGGAAGAAGGCATCGCGCAGCGCGCGTCTGATATCGATGCGATATACATCAACGGCTACGGATTCCCCATATACCGTGGCGGCCCTATGCACTTCGCAAATGAAGTAGGCCTGGACAAGGTCTACCAGCGAATATGTGAGTTCGATACGCAGGCGCGCGCCTACCTCGACACCGACCCACGCTGGGCGCCTTCCCCACTACTTAAGTCTCTTGCGGAAAGTGGCGGCAAATTCGAATAGAGGTTTGCCCCCTTGGGCCGGGTAATGGTTATTGATTCTCCACCCGGCCGGAGGTGACCTATTCCTCCCCTTCAGCAATCAGTGAAGTAGATTTTCCCTTGGTCTGCCACTCCATGGATTGCAGCAACAATCGGCGAAACTCAGCGGCAGCCGGCGAAAGCGTTGAAGATACCGGATAGGCAAGCACCAGCTGCTGCGGTGGGAAATTCATCACATCTTCCAGAATGTCGAAACGATCATCCATGTATTTGACGTCGCCTTTCAGGCTAAGCAAGGGGGTAAACGCATCAGTCGCCAGTACAATTCTCTTTACTATTACGTAGTCGTCAGATACGTATTGTCCCCTCTTGGGAGGTAACTCGTTACGAACATAGGCCTGTTCTATATCTGTATGCAGCGCCCCCATAGATGCAGGCTGAACGAGCGGATACTGAAGCACATCCCACTCTCTCACGTTTGGTATCTCGGTCAGAGGATGGCCTTTACGAATCAAAATATCGCACTGAAGATCGGCAAAGTTTTCCTTCTTGAGCTCCGGCCAACGACCAAGTTGAAAGCTCCCGCCAATAATTATGTCTACCTGCCCGGCAATCGCCATTGGGACCAAATCAACGATAGTTCCCGGGATGGACTCCAGACTCATACCGGGATTCTTGGTAATGAATTCCAGGCTTGGCCCCGCCACAAATCTTTCAAACACCGAGGGCGAAAATCCTATTCTAAGTCGTCCTGAGTTAAGGTCCCTGTAGTCGGTTACGCTGGTGACCAGATCATCAAAGTTGGAGAGTGTCAGTTTCGCCTTATCTATTATTAGTTGCCCTACCGGAGTCACGCGAACACCTCGAGGCAGCCTCTCAAAAATTTTGACGCTAAAATCGGCTTCCACCTCTGCCACGCTTCGTGTGAGGGCGGACTGGGTAATTCCCACAGTTTCTGCAGCCAGGGTGATGTTCTCAGCCCTGGCTACCGCGACCACATGGCGCAGCCTTTTCAGGTCTATCGACATACCTATAACCCATTCTTTTTTGTAATGTCTAACAACTATAGCCCATAAGAAAAGAATGTCAAAGAAGCAGAACACACAGCATTCCCAACATCAACGGGCTCTCGTGCCATTAGCCAATCCATTCTCTCAACGCATACCAAACCCACGTATAAACATTAGTGTTCCCCAGCGTTGCCCATAAAATACCACTATCTCTAGTTAATCCCCGCGAACCGATAAGGGCAAGAAGTGCAATGTCACCAGATGCTGAAAGTGAAAGAACAAAATCGGAATTAGCTCATCTTGAAGCTGCGAAACTGTTCATCGATAAAGAGGGTCCCAAACTGTTGGACTCAATCGGATTACGGGTTGCCCATAACGCAGAACATCTTGGTGACAAGCCCTGCATACATTTTGAGGGTAGAGAACTCAACTGGCGAGAGTTCAACGAGCTGACCAATCAGTTCGCAAATGCCTTGATTGAGCTGGGTGTACAGGAAGGCAATACCGTTGGACTGATGTTGGAAAACCGCATCGAATACTGCGCGGCATTTCTGGCAATCAGTAAGATCAAAGCTGTCGCTTCTCTCATTAACACTAACCTGACCAGCGCGGGATTGGCCCACTGTCTGAATGTCTGCGATTCCAGTGTGCTACTTTTCGGTGAAGAAGTTTCGGCAACGGTCGAATCATTCAAGGAAGAGTTAGCCGAACGCGAAGAGTTTCACTTCATGTACATAAGTGATAAGGGCAGTTTGCCGGTGCCGAGTTGGGCCAGCGCAATGGATGATTATGTTCGATCCGCATCCCGCTCAAACCCACCGCCTAAACCTTTCGCACCTTCTGACCTTGTGTTGTACATCTTCACTTCTGGCACTACCGGGATGCCCAAAGCAGTGCGGATCTCCAACATACGTCATATGGGCGGTGCGATGGCAGGTTGGCGGATGGCGCTGAGAACCAACGAGAAACACCGAACTTACGTGCTCCTACCGTTGTATCACGGCACCGGCCTGACCATGGGGCTAGGCGCTTCAATATTCTCCGGTGGTTTTATTTTCCTTAAACGAAAGTTCTCAGCCAGTCAGTTTTTAGAGGATGTCAGGGCGCACGATCTCAGTGTATTCATCTATGTCGGAGAGTTGTGCCGGTATCTCATGGCGCTTCCCGAACGTGAAGATGACAGCGACAACCCCCTGACAATAATGGGTGGCAACGGCCTCAGTCCGGAAAACTGGAAGCCCTTTAAAAAGCGATTTGGACTTGAACGGATTTGCGAGCTCTACAGCGCGAGTGAAGCGAACGTAAACTTTTTCAATGCGCTGAACAAAGATGAAACTATCGGTTTCCCATCAAATGTCGTTGAACTTGTAGAGTACGATATTGAAAACGATGAAATCATTCGGGACACCTCGGGGCGCTGTAAAGTTGTCGAACTCGGGCAACCTGGACTAATGCTGTCGCGTATCTCGGAGGAAGCCGCCTTTCAGGGCTACACGGATGCCAGTGCCAATGAGAAAAAAATTGTGCGCAATGCCATTGAGCAAGGTGATGCGTGGTTCAACTCCGGAGATTTGCTGCGCCAGATCGACGTGGGATTCAGTGCAGGTCTTCCTCATTATCAGTTCGTCGACCGAGTTGGAGACACGTTCCGCTGGAAATCTGAAAATGTGTCTACCATGGAAGTGGCCGAGGCTATGCACGAGCTTCCGGAAATCGAAATATGCAATGTCTACGGTGTCCGCGTACCAGGGATTGAGGGTAAAGCGGGCATGGCTGCCATCAAACTGATAGAAGATTGCGGCGACATTGATTTTGGAAGAATGAGCGAGCACCTGAAGACCAGTCTTCCATTCTATGCCCGCCCGGTATTCCTTCGCATTTTGAAGAAAATGGAAACCACCGGCACTTTTAAATTGATTAAAGGCAACCTGAGCGGCGAAGGATTTGACCCAGAAAAGATAGAGGATCCATTGTATTTCTTCTGCGATAAATCTGGCGGCTATCTACCCCTAACACAGCTTGAATTTACCCAGATATGTGATGGGACGCGCAGACTATAACTCGAACGGGACACCAGAACCTTGGACTTTTCTTTCTCAGAACAACACCTTAGTTTCCTCGAAGACGTAGACCGCTTTATCGAGGAACACAGGGACCCGTCTGTCATGGATGTACAGCGTGAGAACATCGCAATGCTTTGTGACACGCCGGAACGCCGTGCTTTCATGCAGAAAATCGCGCACCAGGGTTGGCTCGGGATGACCTGGCCCAAGGAGTACGGCGGCAGTGATATTGACGGAATATACGAGTTCCTTTTGAATGAGAAACTTGCCGGTGTCGGTGCGCCACAAATTGGTAAAGGCGTTGGATTTGTTGGCAAGACACTTATCCGTCACGGTTCCGAGAAACTGAAACAGGAGTTCCTCAGCAAGATCATAAATGCCGAAGTGGAGTTCGCACTCGGTTACTCTGAGCCCAATGCGGGATCGGACGCCGCTGCGATGCAACTCAAAGCCACTCGGGATGGAGACGGCTGGCGCTTCAACGGCCAGAAAGTTTTCACAACCTCAGCTCATTTCGCAGAATGGTACTGGCTTGCCGCACGGACAGACCCGGAAGCACCAAAACACCAGGGACTAACACTGTTTCTTGTACCCATGGATCAGGAGGGCATCACAATCCATCCGATGCCCACAATGGGAGGCGAGCGAACCAATGTTGTCTTCCTTGATGACGTCTACGTACACGATGACTATCGTGTCGGTGAACTCAACAAGGGGTTTCAATACATCTCTGAAGCACTGGACCTTGAACGTTTTACCCTGTTCACCTTTTCGCCGATAAAGGTTCGGCTGATGCAGTTGTTAGATTACGTCAAAAACCATAAGCGTGATGGGAAACCCCTGGTTGACGACCCTTGGGTTAGGCAAAAACTTGTAGGGCTGATAACAAAATGTGAGGTGGCCCGTCTACTGGGTCTACGTTTTATAGCCGCCGCACAAAAGAGCGATAAGCCACCTACGGCGGAAGCATCAATGTACAAGCTATTCTCGACAGAACTTGCCCAGGAATTGGCCAGCACCATGATGGACGTGACCGCTCCTGCCTCACAGTTGCTGGGCGGTGACCCCGATGCAGCTATGGACGGAAGGGCCGCAAGTACCTATGCCAGCACGGTAGTAGACACCATCGGTGGTGGCACGTCAGAAGTTCAGCGAAACATTATCGCTAGACACTCATTGGGGCTACCACGCAGTCGCTAACTACACGTCCTCAAAAAACGTTACACGGATATCTATGCACCTAGACTTTTCTGAAAATCAACAGGCGCTCGACGATCTCATTGGCAAACTCTGCCAGGACCTGAGCACACCCGACCATGTTCGCAAAGCGGAACAGGAAAACACGCTTTGTTCCGAGCTTTGGGAACACATGATCGAATCGGGAGTAGCGGGGCTGATCATTCCCGAAAGCTATGGAGGTACAGGGTTCTCGATACTTGATGCCGTGCCGGCATATGAGCAGATGGGCCGACATCTGGCAGCCACTCCGCATTTCGCTTCTTCAGTTGTATCTGCGCTGGTACTCCAATGCCTCCCCCAATCCGCTGAAGCTAGAGAATGCTTGAAACGAATCGCTGCGGGGGAAGCTATTGTTTCGCCCGCATGGCTTGAACCGCACAGTGGATTTCTGCTGCAGGACATCGAGACGGTTGCCAGTATAACGAGCAATGGCTATCGTCTGAACGGGAGAAAAGTGCATGTCCCATTCGCACAAATCGCTGATCAATTTCTTGTCATCGCCAGAATCGAAGGCCATTCAACGGCCGCGCATATCTTTCTCGTAGATGCCGACAACCCCGGCCTGCGGATCGAGGAGACTTCTAATCTTGTAGATGATGGCCAGGGGCGCCTCATATTTGAAGACGCCCAGATAGGCAGTAGCGCGTACTTGTCAGGCGACTTGGATACCAAAGCATTATGGAGCGAGTCCCTTAATCAGGCCGTTCTTCTCGATGCGGCCTATGCAGCGGGCCTCGCAGAGAGAGCCCTGGAAATTACGGTTGACTACGCCAAGGAGCGCGAACAGTTTGGCAACCCAATTGGGGCTTTTCAGGCAATCAGTCATCCTCTGGTAGATAGTAAGGTCGCAGTAAATGGTGCCAAAACCCTTGTATATGAAGCCGCATGGGCACATTCCGAAGGTCTATCCTATCGCGCGCTAGCTTCGATGGCCGCACTCTTCGCGAAGGATACAGCCCGCATCGTGACCGCCAGAGCAGAGCAAATTCACGGAGGAATCGGATTCACATTGGAGTATGACATTCAACTGTACTACCGAAGAGCCAAGCAATTGCAAACAAACTGGTACGACAAGCGATCCTTGGAATCGAAGATAGCAGAATCGATTTTGGATGATGGGGAGGCGTGGTCCGGCCCTGATCCGTTTGCGCCAAAGGGTGACACAATCACCGCCTTATCACGATCATCCAACAGGGAGTAAGCCAATGAACGAAATCATTGTGAAGACTGACGGGGCGGTCATGTCATTGATTATCAATCGACCGGATAAACTCAATGCCATAAACTTCGAAATGTTCGAGTTCATGCATGAAAAAGTTGAGCAGGCAAAGGACGACGACGCCATCAGAGTGGTGCATCTGAGCTCGAAAGGTGAGGCATTTTCCGCCGGAGCTGATCTAGCAGCAGATGCAAATAACATTGAGGCTCTAGGCGAATATAACCCTGTCACCAAGTTTGTTCGTTTACTGACGCGTTTTCCCAAGCCTGTGGTGGCGGCTGTTCCGGGAATGGCAGTGGGCATCGGTACAACCATGCTGTTTCATTGCGACCTGGTGTACGCTTCAAGTGAAGCAACATTCCGTACACCATTTACATCGCTTGCTTTGGTACCAGAGGCGGGATCGTCATTCCTGCTCAGCAGGATGGCGGGCCATCAAACTGCAGCCGAATTATTGCTAACCGGGCGCCCTATTTCCGCCGAGCGAGCCAGGGAGATGGGCTTTGTGACCGGCGTGCTGGAGCCCGAGCAGTTGGACAGCTATACCATCAAGATCTGCCAGAAAATGGCGGAACTGCCACCGGTATCCCTCAAACGCTCAAAAGAATTGATGCGCCAGCCCTATCGCGAAGCGATGATCAACCACATGGAGTCCGAGCGCACGCAGTTTATTGAGCAGCTCGATACCAATGAGTTTCGCAATGCCTGGGCAAAGGTAATGTCGCCTAAAAAACGCAAGGCATGACCAGCATGACCAAGGCAGATTCCCCACTTGACGTAGTTGTCCTAGGCGCAGGATTTGGGGGCTTATACGCCGTACACCGTTTTCGCGAGGACGGACTTGAAACACTGGCATTGGAAGCAGCGCCGGATGTAGGCGGTGCCTGGTATTGGAACCGTTACCCCGGCGCCCGATGTGATGTTGAAAGCCTTGCCTATTGCTATAGTTTTTCGCCGATCATTGACGCCGAATGGAAATGGTCAGAACGCTATGCTGCCCGCGATGAAATATACCGCTACCTACAGTGGGTGGCGGATAGACTGGAGCTGCGTAGAGACATCCGGTTCAATTCCACATTGATCAAGGCAACCTTCGAAGAACGCGACAATCTCTGGACATTTGAAACGAAAGATGGCGACGTATACCAATCGCGGCACTTCGTTTCAGCAGCCGGACCAATTACAACACCAATATTTCCAGAGATAGAGGGCCTGCATGACTTCGAAGGCGAGCTCATGCACACGGCGAGGTGGCCTGAGGAAGAACCCGATTTCTGCGGTAAACGCGTCGGCGTTATCGGCACTGGATCCTCAGGCACGCAATTGATACCGATTGTGGCAGCGCAATGCGAACACCTGAGCGTGTTTCTGAGAACACCAAACTACCATAGTCCCGCATTGAACGGGCCCATAGAACCAGAAGACCAGCTCTGGTGGGAGAGCAATCGAGAAGACATTCGCCAGCAGTTGCACAAGGGGCGTCGCTCAGGATCAGGCGACCTAAGGCTGGACGCGGAAACCAACGACACCAAATTTCACTATGCCGAGGAATTCACACCGGAGCAGCGAAAGGCTGTTTTTGAAAAACGGTGGGCCTGCGGCGGAGCATCTTTGGCATTCATGTTTCGCGACATCATGACCAATAAGGAACTCAACGATGAGGTGTCCGATTTTCTACGTGAAAAGATAAAAGAGACGGTTGACGACCCTGAAGACGCCGAGAAACTCACGCCCAAATTTCCCTTTGGCACAAAACGCCTGACCGTCGGGACAAATTATTTGGAGACGTTCAACCGGGATAATGTGGAGTTGGTTGACGTCAAATCCAACCCGATTGATCGCGTCACTGAAAATGGCGTGATCGTAAACGGACAGCAAATCGAACTGGATACCCTGATTTGCGCATCGGGGTTCGATGCGCTTACCGGAACATTGTCTCGCATTGAAGTACGGGGTAAAGACGGCCAATTACTTGGAGAAGAGTGGAGTTCAGGCGTCCAAAGCCATCTTGGTATTACCATTAACGGTTATCCGAACATGTATCTCATTGGTGGCCCTCTCAGCCCATCTGTACTAACCAATGTTGTTCGAACCAATGAAATGCAGGTCGACTGGATCGCGGATTTAATCGGCTTCATCAAGAACCGAAGCTATCAACGATGTGAAGCAAAAGTTGAGGCTCAGACTGGCTGGGGCCAAGAAGTAAATGATGCGGCTAAAGGAACTCTCTGGGAACACGCCGAAAGTTGGTATGTCGGTGCAAACGTGCCCGGGAAGCCCCGCCAGTTACTCGCATATATTGGAGGGTTTAACGCCTACAACCGTAGATGCATAGCCGAGCGCGAACAAAGCTACCCGAGCTATACTTTTTGCAAGCAGGCACAAGGATGAAGAGCCAATCTATCGTCAAGTATGGTGGCCAACTACAGGAGATCACCGGAAAGATACCAGAGCTAAAAGGTACCGAGGTTTTGGTAAAAGTTTCTCACTGTGGGGTTTGTCACACAGAACTACATATCCAGGACGGTTATTTTGATCTGGGTGACGGTAAGAGGGCTGACTACACCCAGGGACGCTCACTGCCCTTTACCATGGGACATGAAATCGAGGGAACGTTGGCAGCATTTGGCCCGGAAGCTGAAGCCGCGGCAGAGGGTGTCAGATTGGGCGGCAGGTACGCGATTTATCCCTTTTGTGGATGCGGAAAATGCTCACTGTGCGCGCGCGGCGAGGAAACGCTGTGCCCAGAACAACGAGCACTGGGGGTAAACTGGAATGGCGGATTTTCTGACTACGTTGTCGTCCCTCATCCTCGGTACTTACTGGATTGTTCGGGTATCCCCGAGGGACTCGCAGGCGTTTGTATGTGTTCTGGCAACACTTCATACAAATCCCTAAAAAACCTGGGAAATGTCGCTGAAGGTGATTATGTAGGAATTGTCGGTCTCGGGGGACTTGGCTTGATGGCTCTTCAGTTTGCACAAGTGCTATTTCCTGGAGCACATGTCATTGCCTGCGATATCGACGACAAAAAACTTGAAACCGCTAAACGCATGGGAGCATACGACGTCTGCAACACAAGTCAGCCCGCCGGGGCCAAAGCACTACTTGAAAAAACAGGTGGATTGACCGGAGTAATCGACTTTGTCGGCGCAGCCTCAAGCTTCTATTTCGCCAACCGCATCATACGCCGAGGCGGGAAAATTGTCGTGGTCGGCTTGTTCGGCGGTAGTTTTACCATGCCTGTGACAATGTTCCCGATGAAGAGTATTACCATTATGGGTGGCATACCTTGCTCCTTAGAGGAATCGGCGGAGATGCTTGATATTGTAAAATCCGGCAAAATTCAAGCAATCCCCATAGAATGTCGAGGACTTAGCGAAGCAAATCGAACGCTGGACGAGTTGCGCGCCGGCAAACTGCTGGGGCGCGTCGTGCTGACGCCCTAAAACGGTAAACGTATCATTGCTAACACGATACAGGCCGGCACTCTAGCGGGAAAGACCATCGTAGTTTCAGGCTGCGCTTCCGGTATCGGCCTTGCCACGGTCAAGCATCTTCGGTCCTCCGGGGCGCAGGTGATCGGGGTCGATAAGGCTTCGTGCACTGTTGCGGACTCATTTATCCCCGTTGATCTGGCTGACGAAGCCTCCATCAAGCAATGTCTGGTGCAATTGCCCTTCGAGGTAGATGGACTGTGCAATATTGCGGGTATAGCCCCGACCCATCCTGCCCCGCTAGTATTGAAGGTTAACTTTCTTGGCCTCAGAGTGTTGACGCTGGGCGTAATTGAAAAAATGAACCGTGGTGGATCCATAGTAAACCTGGCCTCACTCGCCGGCTCGGGTTGGCCACGATCCCTGAGTCAGATTCAGGCACTTATCGACACTACGGATATGTCAAATGTAGAGGATTTTTGTTGTCAACACGCGATATCCACACAACCGGGGCGTTCCTATTATCTGTCAAAGGAAGCCCTTATTTTTTGGACTATAAAGAATTGCTGGCAGTGGCGCGATCGCGACATCAGAATGAACTGTATCAGTCCGGGACCAGTAGAAACTCCCCTGCTCACACAATTTCTACAAGCTGAAGACGAGCATCAGCAAGAAAACAATAGACTGATGGATCGAAATGCAGTTCCCGGGGATATCGCTCCTCTCGTGTCTTTCCTGCAGTCCGACGATTCACACTGGCTTAGAGGAATCAATATACCCTGTGATGGCGGCCTGGCATCACATTATATGACCCAGAAATACAGCTAGCCGTGGCTAGACGGTTGGCCAAGTAACGACCATTCACTGGGCAGTAAAACCACCGTCAACGACCAATTCGGCACCTGTCACATATTTTGATTCATCGCTGGCGAGAAACAAGCAAGCATTGGCTATGTCTTGTGGCTCGCCCAGCTTTCCGCCCAGTGGGATAGTTCTTCGGAAACGTTGCAACATCTTCTGCCTCATTCCGTCACTCATATCTGCCAGGATATTCTTGACCATGTCGGTGAGAATGAAGCCGGGGTGCACCGAGTTGACACGGATTCCATAGCCCATCTTTCCGCAGTGTAACGCAGCAGACTTGGTAAAAACTCGCACGCCACCTTTACTGGCATTGTAGGCCGCCCCCTCTGGCTCACCGACAATGCCCTCTATCGATGACATATTGATTATCGCACCTCCTCGCGACTTCATGGCGCCAATTGCGGCCCGAGTCCCCAGGAATACACCGTCCAGGTTAACTGACTGTGTCCGGCGCCAATCGTCGAGCGTCGTAGTCTCTGCATTTCCGCCTAATGCAATGCCAGCATTATTAACTATAACATCCAGCTGACCCTCGACATCCATGATCTCAGCGAGCAGATGTTCCCATCCTGTTTCATCGGTAACATCCTGCTGTCTGGCTGTAGCCTTTAAACCAGTAGAACGAATGTCCCGCGCAGTACTCTCGACACTATCGGCATCGATATCGGACACGTAGACATGCGCGCCTTCCTTCGCAAAAAGAGCCGCCGTAGCTTCCCCCAAACCGGTACCTGCGCCGGTCACAAGCGCAACCTTCTTTTCCAGCCGTTTGCCGACATTCATAACGATTCGCTCGATCACTAATTATTCAATCCAATCTGGTAATCGGCAGATAAGTAACCTCACTGTTCCTCTTCCTCTGCGTCCTGACCAAGTGTTCTGGCAAAAAGATTGCGAACTTCCCTGACATGCTCATCAATTGTGCTGGCCTTCCAGCTGCCTGTCTCAACCGGAGAGAGAACTTCGATGTCAACAGTGCCCGAATGAATCGCTAGCTGACCTTTTGGTGCTAGCTTTCCTGCATTATGTATGACTATTGGTATTATCGGCACACCCGCCTGCTGCGCCAAATGAAACGCGCCTTTCTTGAAAGGAGCCAATTCAGCAGTCTCGGTTCGTGTACCTTCTGGAGCAATGGCCACAGAGATTCCCTCATCACGCATCAGCTCTACAAGTGGTTTAAGCGCTTCCACTGCTTTCTTTCCTGAGCTGCGGTCTATAAACACCGTTCCACCCAACTCAAGAATACCGCCAAGGATGGGGCTCTCCTTTTTAATTTCAATTTTTCCAATACCAGCAAAATCCCGTCTCAGAAGTTTAGCGACAATAAGGACATCCACCTTACTCTGGTGATTCATGACGAACACTGCCGGTCGTCGAGCCCAGAGGTGCTCCTCGCCCGTAACATTGAGTTTAAGTCCGATCAGGGCCGAAGCTGTTTCGCCAAACAGCGAAAGAGAGAAATTCCTTGCCTCGCGCAACGAACCATTTAGGAGGTAGATTGGTAGCCCAGCAGCAAAACTGCCAACAACACTGCCAGTTGCAACGAAGGTACGAACCAGCGCGCCCACTTTCCCGGCACCTTCAGTTTTACTCATGGTGACCTCCCTTATCGATCATGAAACAAGCACGTCCTGAGGAACCTGCCATCGAGTTTTAACAAACGCATTCAGGCTTTCTCGGGCCTTTTTCGACTCAGGAATAAAGGACAGTAGCTGCCAGACATGCGGCATTCCACCCCACACCTCAACCTGAAAATCTACTCCTTGAGATCGCGCTTTCTGAGCCACATGCAGCGTGTCATCTAGCAGCACTTCCGTACTACCGACCTGGGCAAAGATGGGCGGAAAACCCTTAAAGTCACCATTGATGGGCGATAGCCATGGGTGGTCCTCAGAGTTACCCCCGGTATAGTCGCGAAATAGTGAAGTGCTGAGTCCATTCGACATCATCGGATCGCGCCAACGATTCGTTTCATGAGAAAAACTTGCCAAGCCAAGATCAGTGAAGGCTGACAACAGAACGGCTCCTGCGGGACAGGGCAAATCGTCAGACCTTAGGGCTTGAAGCAATGATAGCACCAGCCCGCCGCCAGCCGAATCTCCGGCGACTACAATATCTTGAGGGTTGTATCCTTCATCAAGTAAATACTGATAAGCTGATAACGCATCTTCCAAGCCCGCTGGGAACGGGTGCTCCGGTGCCAACCGGTAGTCCACAAGCAAGGCAGATGCGCCGTTTTCATTCGCCAGCTTTTCAAGAAAGCTAAGGTGTGCCATGGTCGCGGGCAGAAAAAATCCCCCACCGGGAAGGTATAATATAACCTTCTCGTGCTTATCCGACTCCAACCATCTCGCCTTGAACCAATCATTTTTCACTGGCACGAAGTGTGTTTGAAATCCATTTCCAAGTAAGACGCGTGCAGCGCGCTTGACTCGGATAGTATTTTCGGGATCAAGCGCTGTGACCATGGGTTTTATCGAGGCCCTTAACAACAGATTCGTAATCGAAGCTTGCCAACTTATACCTGCAGTCCTTTCCCATATAGCCTCGTTAGCGCTGCGACTCTTCCGATCCTGGAGGATTTTTTCTTTCGCCTCATGACCTGAGGCCAATAAGGTGTCAGCTATAACGTCCCCATATTCCTTTGGGGCGTGCAGCAAGTCCGCTATGAGTTCAATTGCCATTTCCTTACGATCTGATGGCGAGGAACTTGACGAGAGTTGGCGTAGATGCCTTCGATATCGAACGAAGCGTATCTTCCCCTTACTCGCAAGTTTAGACGGAAGCCTGGCCAGACCGATTGAGGTGTATATTGATCTCTCCAATATCGTGGCTGGGAGCTCAAAAAGACTTAGCGGAACTCTCCCTGAAGAAACGTACTTTACGCTCCGCAGATAACTGCGAAAGAGCGAAGCATAGTCATCCTTTGTTGTTGCGCCAAATATCGGGTCGTTAACCGGATTAATGGATTTGGCTATTTCCCCCCATTCACCCTCGTTTAGTATCTCCATAGCCCTGGGAATAATTTGTGATTCCTCGACCAACATGTGACGTCTGAGCCTGGTGGCATACTGAATGGTTTCAGCTCGTAACCGCTTAACAAACTTTACCGATTGATGTTTTTCGGTTGCGTTGAGGTCGGCGAGAATCTGGTGACCTACGCGATGGAGATTGGCGTGTTCATCACCTATCCCGGTGATTATGTCCTCCAGCGTACTGTCATAGTCGGCAACTCGACCAAATACAATTTCCTCTTTAGGATGGTGATAAAGATCTGAAACAGATGTCATGTAGCGGAAGATAGATAGCAACGCTCCCGTTGTGGGCGGAACAAGGTCATCCTCCACTATATCCAGAAGTCTCGAAACATAGCGATGCTCTTCGAGTATCGAAAGTAGGATGTCCGGAGTAGACTCCCTGCTGGACCAAAATTGGTCTCTAGATCTCACTCGCCGCCTTCTCGCCGCCAACCCGGA
The DNA here is from genome assembly GCA_963669435.1 of Halieaceae bacterium. Classification (GTDB taxonomy): domain Bacteria; phylum Pseudomonadota; class Gammaproteobacteria; order Pseudomonadales; family Halieaceae; genus CALJFL01. The sequence goes on along the minus strand of OY770025.1, from coordinate 3,595,192 downwards.
ACAAAGATAAATGACTCGCGCACGTCACGCGCGCATCACCGTAAATTGGCCTCCATCCTAGAAAAACCGCGGACCAGGCGCCAATGCAAAGTCCAACTGAGGACATTCAAATTACGAATCGGACGACAAGGTGTTGACATCTCACCGCGGGTATCACCAAAGCAAAAATATGTAGTCATTGAATACATTCGCCGCGTGATCAATAAGATGCAGTAATTGGATTGGTAAAAAATGCTGTAACCAAAAATAATCTGTGCTCGAGTTCAGTGATTTATCGCACGATCAAAAAAATTTCGATGAGCTCTAGATTCACACATAAAAACGACGGAGTCGCATACAGATGAATATTCTAAATACCCGAAAGACAGTTCTTTGCTCAGCATTAGTGCTTTGCTCACTGGGAGAGTCCGCTTTTGCGAACCAATTAGAAGAAATCCTGGTAACGGCCAGGAAACGCGATGAATCACTACAAGAGGTTCCTGTCGTTGTTAACGCGTTCAGCCGGGAGCAGATCGAAAGATACGCCATTACTCAAATTGATGATCTTTCGGCACTGGTGCCAGGCTTGCTTTCCGCTGAAACTACTTCCCATTCGCCCCAGGGGACAATCGTACTACGAGGTGTATCCACCGGCGCGACTGCCGCTGGAAGTGATCAAGCCGTCGCTATAAACGTCGACGGCGTTCAGATCGAGCATGCAATGGGATTGAGGGCCGGTCAGATTGACCTGGCACAAATTGAAGTTTTGAAAGGCCCACAAGCGCTGTTCTTTGGCAAAAACAACTCTGGTGGTGTGGTCGCCCTCAAGACTGCCAATCCGACCGAAGAAAACTATGTTAAGGCACGCGTCGGCTACGAGATGGAAGCCGAAGAATTGTTCGGTGAGCTCATTGTGTCCGGTCCGATATCGGACAATCTAGCCGGTCGCGCTGTTATCTTCGCAACCTCAGTTGATGGTTGGCTTGATAATGTTGCAGAAAACCCGGTCGCAGACAGCACTGGCCCCGATTATGACGAAGTGATTGGACGTGTTTCATTGTTATGGCAGCCAACAGACAGGCTGGATGTCTCGGCAAAGCTTACTCACTCCTCCAAAGACTCTGACCATCGATCAGTTAACCAAAAGTTCTTTTGTTCAAATCCATCAATTGACACTGACAATTGTAAACTCGATGACAAGATTGCAGTCGCTGATCCTCTGGAAAGCTCCGATTTGAATAGCTCGTCAAGCTCTTTCTTCGACTCGACTCTGACCCTTGCGTCTTTAGATCTGAGTTTTCAGCTTAATGAAAATCTGGATATCGATGCAGTGACTGGTTACTACGACATTGAACAAGAGTATTACGGCAATATCATACCAACGGATGTTCAGCTGGACCCAGTCACCAACCAGACCTACCAGGGAAATCGCTATGGCGATGAAGCCGTCGACGGATTCTCACAAGAAATTCGATTAACCTCCAACTATGACGGTCCGTTCAATTTTATGGTGGGTGGGTTCTACGACGACAGGTCTATCGAGATCGATTCAGATTTTAAACTCGCTTTTATCAATTTCGAAGCCTTGAGTCAGACAGTCGATGCAGATTCAATATCACTGTTTGGCCAAGGTACGTGGGAGATCAATGAACAATGGGAAATATCGGCAGGCCTCCGATGGACTGACGAGACGAAAAAGTACTCCGGCGTACTCCTTGAGGATGTTTCTTCTCCTCCAGTAGCGGCCGGTGCTCCACTCGTACCAAGTGATGACGAACTATCATTTGATAATACCTCGCCTGAAGTCACCCTAACCTGGCGACCGATGGATGATATCATCGCCTATGCTGCATACAAGGAAGGCTTCAAGTCCGGCTCGTTTGACCTGTCATCTACGTCAAATGATGCGCTAGCCAAAGAGCCGGGCGTTCGCGATATTTCCTTCGAGCCAGAAGAGGTTGAAGGTGTAGAGCTGGGCTTTAAATCTACGTTGTTGGAAAACACGCTGCGTTTAAACATTGCTGCATACACTTTCGAATACACCAATTTGCAGCTCAGTTCTTTCGACCCTGATACGGTTGCTACGCGTATCATTAATGCTGGTGAGTCCGATGTAGAAGGCGTTGAAGTTGAATTTTTGTGGACCCCAGCTTCTGTAGATGGACTCACGCTCAACGGGGCGATTGCCTATAACAAAGCGGAATACAACGAGTTCATAACCAATTGTAACCAAACACAAATAACCTCCGGCAATTGCGTTCTTGATGTTGCGCCGCCCGACGGTGAACCTGATAGTCAGGACCTGGCGGGGGAGCCTCTGTCCCGCGCTCCAGAAATCGTAGCGAATGCCGGTTTCACTTTCGAGAGAGCATTCGGCTCGGGTGATCTAAGCTACCGGCTTGGCGTCAATACAATATACTCGGACGAGTACAATACCGACGACCGTAACGAGCCAAATGGACTTCAAGACAGCTACGTATTGGTGCATGGTAATTTTGGAATCAGGAGTGAAAACGGTTGGTCTGTTGATTTGATCGGCCGTAATCTGACCGATGAGTACTATGCAACACTAACATCAAACCTGCCTTTTACCGGTGGCGGCGGTCAGCCACAGGATCAAATGGGAAGTGCTTCTCGGGGTCGACAAGTAATTTTGCAGTTCACAATTGAATTCTAACGCAGTGAACTAGCTATTCATCCTCCCAGTGGATAGTTCTAACGCCAATCCCAAAACGCCGAGGCTTTATCCTCGGCGTTTTGGCGTCAGCCCGCTCGTCTACTCTACCCATAACGCCTCTTCATTTCAAAATCTCAGCCATACACCAATGTTTCGATACATTGGCAAAATTGTTAACCGTACTATCTGGGCCAATTCCAACTCTCGAGGCTGATCGATATAGTGGAAACAGCCTTTACCAGGCCGCCCCATCGAACAGTGAAATCCTGGCTGGATTGCAAACCGGAGCTGAACGCCAAGACGGGCTTCAGTATCAATCAAGGCTACAAGTACCTAAACAGTGAGCTCATTGAGAGTGCTCTGATGAGTATAGGTGACGTGACTAGATTGCATCTCGTTAAAAATAAGGCGCCCCAGAGCGTCTGATCGCGGCAGAGATCTCACCAGATCTCCAGTTCGCTTTCCTGTTAGAGCGATCGATTCCGATTAGCACGGTGTACAGGGGTTGCATAGAATACGCAACAGTATACTTCCACCGGGCTGAATCAGGAGGGACAACGACACGCTACCATAGCTTCCAGGGACAATGGCACGGATAAACCCCAGGAAGCATACCCAGAGTCGCTACACTTAGCTCATTTCGGATGAAGGGTTTTTGATCGCTATCTGTACACCTCCGCAAACCTGGGAAGGGAGCGGAGTCATCTAAGCTTTGCGATTTTCGGCTTGGCTTGCCTGAAAGTCAGTGATTCAGGATCTCGCCAATATAAATGATGGGATCAATAGATCTAATCTGAACGCGTCGCCTGGGCGCTGGGCCGATTTCCCATACCGTTCAATGCAAGTGCAGCGACCAAAAGAAGCGCGAGTATCGAATACATGGCGTAGTTAAAACTGTCAGTCAATCCTCTAAGCCAACCAGAGTACGCAGGGCCGGCAATGGCAATAAGAGCAGCAGGCATAACCAAGCCCATGACCTTACCAAAGTATTCACTTCCAAAACTCGAAGCTACCATAGCGCTCGCTATGGGTATGGCACCACCTGCTGCAAAACCCATACAGGCAACAGCCAGCATGATTACCAGATAGTTCATTGCCTGGGAAATCAATAACACGCCGACAGCCATAAGAACAAAAACCCACAGGAACAACTTTTTGGGAGGCACGCGGTCAGACAGCGATCCAAACAACATTTTACCCAGTATCATTGATCCAGCCATAGCCGACATCAGAAACGCTGATTGTCTGGCAAGAATTCCTATATCTTTGGCTATGGGCGCAATGTTGTACTGCACGCTGGCGAAAGCGAAATTGAGCGCAAAAAAACTGAGTGCGACAATCCAATAATCGACGCTGCTCAATATTTCCCTCGTTGTTAATCCCTCTTCTTCGGCATGCTCAACGCTAACTTTCTGGTTAGTAGCTTTTTCAACTTTCATCTTCTTCGACATGGATGGATCTTCAAATTCATCCTCCGTCCGGTTTCTTATCACAAGTAGTGTGCACGGAAGAATAACAACCATCACGAAAACAGCTATGATAACGTGCGTATCTCGCCACCCATATTCAGCGATCAACGTTGTTACGATCGGAGGAAACAGAAAGCCGCCCAACCCTGTACCCATGGCCGAGATCCCGAGTGCAAGACCGCGTCGTTTGTCAAACCACTTGGCAGTCAATGTTTGTGCACCCTGTATACCACCCAGAACGAGAGCTACAGCCAGGAGCGTGCTATAGACCATTAACACCTGCCAGAACGCAGAGGCGATTGAAACCAGGTACATGCCGGCGCTAAAAGCAATGACGCCAGCGGACACCAAAAAGCGCAGCGAGTAACGATCTAGTGCGCCTCCTAATGGCGGCGCCATGACGGCCTTTGACAAATTTATCATTACAGCCGCCGCCATAACGTAGCTGGCGCTTATCGCAAAATCTTGTTCAAAGTGAGAGGCCCAAAATGAAAAACTGTAGATGATCAGGCCATAAGTGATTGCCTGCAGAACAATCGTAATGGCTACAATATTCCAACCGTGATACCAGAAATTTCGATGTTTCATGGCATGGGTCTCAAATCTAATGAATCAAGCACCAAGCGGAGCGAAATCGGGGTTCCACTCTTCGGTAGCTATCTGCCAAGGATTGGAATCGTCTTCAACGGGTAGCGCAACTCTTACATTCCCCTGTGTACATGCTTGCCCATCGACAGACATGGTGACGGATACATCAGCCCATCCAATGCCCCCCTCGCCCTGATGAACAGCAGAGACCTGGCCTGAGATACATAGCTTTTCGCCAGGAAAGACTGGAGACTTCATCTTGAATTTGATTTTTCCCAGCCGGCCCTTTGCACCCGTCCAGTCAGTAACATATCTTTCGATAAGGGAAGCGTTATGATTCGTGTTGACAAAGATGTCCTTAGTACCGTTCCTCTCTTGGGCGAACGATCTATCATGGTGTTGAGGTTGCCAGTCTCGACTCGCCAATGCCCCCATAACTATCAACGATGTAGTCATGTCAATATCAAGTTTCGGAAGAACATCTCCCACCGCAACCTGACCTAGTAATATGTCGTTATTCACCATCACTGTCTTTCCTATAACCCAAGCCGGTATACCGGTCTACCGCACAACGTTCACCTGATTCGTTTTCAATTACGACATCTATCACCCAGAATCTGCCAATTCCAAGCTTCACTCGCTTCTCTTCGCTCACGGATCGTAATACCTGATAGGTTCGCAGCTGCTCTCCAACCTTTACTGGCGCATACAGGGTCAATTCGTTATCGACCATAATGCCTTCAGGCACCTGGAATACTTCTTTAAGATCAAAATGCAATTTCAACGCTCTGGCGTCTGCGTTGGGACTGGGGGACCAGAAATGAGGCCTAAGCCAGGCGGCCACCGACGAGGGAGGCGCAATACAGGCGCCAACAACTTCCTGAGCAAATTTGTCGTTCCAAAACAACGGATTCGCATTTTCAGATGCAGCGCAGATTGATCGGACCGAATTCATATCCACACGGACATCCGATTCCACCTCGTAAAAATGCTTACCGATCATGTCTTCAGCTACAGACATCGGAGATATCTCGGAGATTTCTTCTAGTTGAGCCATTTTCTCTTCCAGTTCCAGGTATTGATAATGAAAAAACTCGGCCGGTTAGCCGCGAATAATCGCAACTGTCACCGGCCGAAAAGGACGAGCATCACACGTCAAATGCTACGCCATGTTACCGTAAGGCCATATGTTCGAGGCACCGAAGGAGAACGAACTACGACAAGCGGCGGAGTATAAAAAGCGCTGTTGACCCATTCTTCTTCAAATGCATTCTTAACCCATGCTGCCGCTTCCCATGCCCCACTGGGCGAGGTGTACCCCAAACGAAAGTTACTAAGCTCATAGCTAGATCTGACATTGCGAGGATCATTATCGATATTGGTAAAAGATTCGTCTTGGTAAGTGTATTCATATCGGAAACTCAGCTCCCCCCCGCTGCCCAGCTCGGTCTCATAGAGGGCCTGAACGTTGACATTATTCTCCGGCGCATTCACCGCCTTGTTGCCGTTGTATATCGCTTGATCAGTTGGCAGGTCATCCAATTCCGTATCCAGGTACCCGTAGTTGACGAGTAATTGGAAATCTGACGTAACCGCCCACGTAAGCTCCAGTTCTACGCCACTTATTTCCGCCTCACCGGCATTAAATGTAGCTGTTGGGCATATATCGCAGTTACCTGTATCCAATATGGCCAGCGTCTGCAGGTCATCATAATCAGTTCTAAAAATTGCCCCGTTCAGGCGGATAGCGTTATCCATGAACATGGTCTTAAAACCCAACTCATAGTTGGTAGCAGTTTCTTCATCGAACGGCGTTTCAGCGGCTTCTACGCTGAGTGCGAACTGGTCCCAACCACCACTCTTGAATCCCGTCGAAGTGCTAAGGTAAACCATGACATCTTCCTGAAGACGATAGTTGACCACTGCGTTATAAGTGGAATTACTCCAGCTCTCATCCGCCTCGATGTCGAAATCGGTGATAAAGAGCTCGGCTTCTCCAACACCGACTGCGCTATAGTCTTTCTCTTCGTAGGTGTAACGACCACCTAGAGTCAGATCGAGATTGTCTGTAACAGACCAGGTAAATTGACCAAAAGCTGCGTAACTATCAGTCTCATTGTGTTGCGTGCTTCGGTCTATGGGTCGGGTACCGGGAACAAGCCCCAGAGCAGCTCCTAAAGCTCCAACACGATATTCAGCACCCTCGACACGGTCAGTTTCCTCGGTGAAGTAGTAGACTCCCGCCTGCCAAAGCAGTGAATCGCTGCCGCCTGCCAAGCGAAGCTCCTGCGTAAACATCTCATTATCTTCTATTGGAAATACCCATAGCTCCAGTCCGTTGAACCATTCAAGGCTGGCTCCAGTCTGGTTGTTAAACCCTTCTTCCTCGTTGTTGCGGTATGCAGTGATGCTGGTAAGCGTCGTATCGCCTAATTCCCAGTCGACATGGATCGACAAACCCGAGGATTCAATCTCGTGGAACCCCGGTTCTGTCATTAGCGTCTCGTAGAAATCGGGGGCTGGCTCGACAAAGCCGGCGAAAAAGTTCGTTGCCTCGGTAGAGGCCGCTGGATCGGGCCACAATGTCGGATTGATAGCAGTACCGCCGCGCTCGTCTTTTACATAATCTGCCGCAAACAATACTTCCAGTTCGCTCGACGGCTGCCAAAGTAATTGCCCACGTAAACTCTGAGATTCTATGTCGCCGGTGTCGCCTTGCGAATCAAAAACACTTTCATAGATTGTACCGCGCTCTCGGTATCCTAAAGTGATCTTACCGGCTAGACTATCAGTCAAGGGACCGCTAAACAGGCCGTTAGCGCGCCAGATATCTTCGTTGCCAACGGTACCTTCCAATTTTGCTTCAAACTCATCCATGTTGGGTCGTTTAGTCTTGAGGCTTACCACACCGGCAGCGGCATTCTTACCCCACAGCGTGCCCTGCGGGCCACGAAGCACCTCTATCGCCGCTAGGTCAAAAAGCTCTGCATTGGTAGAATGACTACGCCCCAAGTAGACGCCGTCCACAAAGGTAGCAACAGAAGGCTCTCCGCCACCCGCACCGCGTAAGTTGCTGCCAACGCCACGCAAAACAAGCCGTGGCCCACCCGCATTAAACTGCGTCATCGAAAAGTTGGGCGTCCTTAAGCTGATCCCCTCAATATTGGCGATACCTGCCTGTTCAATTGTTCTTTCGTTAATTGCTGTTACAGCAATTGGAACGTCTTGAAGACTCTCGGAGCGTTTTTGTGCGGTAACGACAATCTCCTCTAGCATTTGCGCACTACTGGTTTGCGAAACAGCGAAAGAGGCAACAAGCGTTGCCAGAACAGTCTTCATCGAAACGGAACGTGCCTTATGCACTATAGTTCTCCTAAAAAATTTGCAATAGCTCAAATAGCAATAAGGTTAGCGATATAGTCTATCGGCCCAGCAAAAATACGCGGCCATACTCTCTTTTTTTCAATGTCTAGAAGACCACGAATAAAGCCTGACAGCCAATTCCAATTTAGTTTGCTGGCATTCGACTATTGCATTTGAGTCCAGTGAACGCCCGTTGATAATCTGCTTCCAAGCAGGACTGTGTTAACCATTAACAGCCCAACTGCTTAAGGTTGGCGGCAAAGTGCCTGGAACAACTGCCAAGTATGGCTTGTTTACCTGCTGAGAATGCATTCCATGCAGGTTTTATCAACGAAAAGTTGAGGGTTAGATGGCCTCGGTCAACACAGTTACTGGCACTAAAGAAGCGGCCGACCTCGGGAAAATGCTAATTCACGAGCACGCTGTAATGGGATACCCAGGTTGGTTCCTAGATAATCGCCAACCAGCGTATCGCCAAGAAAAGGCCATGGCCAAGGTAGTGGAAGCCTTTCTCGCATTAAGAGATTTTGGCGTGAAATCTGTTGTCGACCCCTGCCCCTCCGACATGGGGCGCGATCCGGAGTTTTACGCTGAGCTATCTGTAAAAACAGGCATCAACCTAATTTGTGCTACGGGCGTCTACTACGAAGCTGCAGGAAATACCTTCACTTTTCGACACATGGAACTAGAGGAGATTACGGAGGTTTATGTCCGTGAGATTGAAGACGGTATCGGTGAGACCGGTATCAAAGCTGGGCTGATCAAGATCGCCACGGGCAGGGGCGAGGTGACTGAGTACGAAAGAAAAGTAATAACGGCCGCTGCAGAGGCCGCACGCATAACCGGTGTTCCGGTACTTTCTCATACTGAGCGCTGTGCATGTGGCCACGAACAGATCGACCTTGTAACCGGTAGAGGTGTAGATCCTTCTCGACTTCTAATCGGCCATTCGGATGGAACGGAAGACCTGGGATACCAGACTTCACTGGCCGAACGAGGCGTATATGTAGGATTCGATCGATTCGGACTGGACAGTGAAATTTCAGACGAGATCCGAATGAGTAATCTGCAGGCTATGGCAAGCACTGGATATCTCGACCAATTGATGATGTCACATGACCGTGTCACCTGCTGGAAAGGTGGCATTCCTAGACAGCCGCCCGGCGCAGATCTTGACAAAGTTCTACCCAATTGGCGCATGACGCACATTTTCGAGAACATTATTCCCGAATTAAAACGTAGGGGAATGACCGACAAGGACTTCGATACTATTTTGCTGCAGAATCCAAAACGATTTTTTGAACCCTGAGAAGAGATAACTATGAAAAGTACTTTAGGAGATATGATTCGTCGCAATGCACAGTGGTACGGCGACCAGCCAGCATTCGAATATGGGACAGAAAGCCTTACCCACGCGCAGTTTTATGAACAGTCAGAACACCTAGCCCGCGCACTTGCAACGGCGGGGGTCAAGCAACAAGACCGCGTTGCTATTCTGTCTATGAATTGCTTGAGATATTTCCTGGTCTATGGTGCCTGTGAACTCTCCGGCTATATCACATCAACTGTGAACTTTCGCCTGGCACCACCCGAGATTCTTCATATCCTTCGCAGCTCTTCGCCTAAAGTTCTATTCCTTGAGGCCGACTTCGTAGAGACTATCGACCAAATACGTTCCGAACTGGATTTTATTGATCAATATGTCCTTCTCGATGGAGAACTACCAGAATGGGCGTTGTCATGGGAACAGTTTCTGCAAAACGCAGACGTTACCGAGATACCTACCGCAGCGGAAGACGATACCTGCTATCTAATATACACCAGTGGCACCACCGGGCAGCCAAAAGGATGTATGCTCGGGCACCATGCTGAGACCACCATGGCGGCAACCCTCGCTACTTGCATGGGTGTGGGAGCGCATGATAAGACGCTGCTGATGATGCCATTGTTTCATATCGGAGCCAAAGCAATTGCATTGGCCCAGCAGTGGGTGGGTGGATCGGTGGTTCTACATCGAGTTTTTGATCCTGCAGAAACCCTCTCTACCATTAGTAACAAGAAGGTCACTGCCACCCACATGGCACCCACTTTGATCCAAGCGCTTCTCGAGGTGCCTGATATTGATGCGTACGATGTCAGCTCTCTACGCATGCTAATTTACTCAGCTGCCGCAATGCCTCCGTCACTTCTGAAGAGCGCTATGAGTCGTTTCGGGCCAATATTCCTACAGATGTATGGCCAGACTGAAGGCATCGCGACCATGCTTCCTATTAGCGCACATGTACTGAGCGACGACCCCGGCATTCAACGCCGGCTTGTCTCGGTCGGCCATCCCTTCATTGGGATGGACATATCGATTAGGGACGATGACAACCAGGAATTACCCACCGACGACGTAGGTGAAATTTGCATCCGTGGCGACATGGTAATGCAGGGCTACTGGAACAATATGCAGGCAACGCTGGATACACTTCGAGGTGGTTGGCTGCACACGGGTGACGTTGGAAAGATTGATGAGGATGGCTATGTCCATCTGGTAGATCGGAAAAAAGACGTCATTATCTCTGGAGGAGAAAACATATACTCACGTGAAGTGGAAGACGCGATTCTTCTACACCCCGCCGTGTTTCAGGCCGCAGTTATTCCGCGTGCCGATGAGAAATGGGGGGAGTCAGTCTGCGCTGTGGTCTCGCTGAGGGACGACCAGTCGCTAAGTGCTGAGGATCTGATTGCACACTGTGCTGATCAGATCGCTCGATACAAACGGCCCAAATCTGTGATATTCGTCGATGAGCTACCCATATTTCCCAATGGGAAGATCAACAAAAAGGCCCTGCGAGAACAGTATTCAGCTAGTTGATTTCAGGTTTTGGAAGTACACAAGCAGAGACAGGGAGAACCAGTGAAGGATTCCAACAAGCCGCTCGCAGGCATTCGTGTGCTAGATTTCGGCCGATTCGTGGCCGCGCCCTACTGCGGGATGATGCTCGCTGACTTTGGCGCGGAAGTCATTCGCATCGAGAAACCGGGGGGGGACGGTGATCGTATCGCGGGCGTCACCATGAGCAACGGTGAAAACTTTGGTTTTCAGACCTACGCCCGCAATAAGAAAGGAATCACTCTCGACCTTTTCAGGAAGGACAATGAAGAGGCTATCCAGGTATTGCACGACTTACTACTAACTGCAGACGTCTTCCTGCACAACTTTAGCCCAAGTGCCGTCGAACACTACAAGCTTGACTATGAGACGGTCAAGCGTATCAAGCCGGATATCATCTATGCAGGTATATCTGCTTTTGGTGCGGAGGGCCCCTACTCCAGAAGAAGTGGCTTCGACCAGGTCATCCAGTTCTTTGCCGGTCCAGCCTCGCTGAACGGTACCGAGGACACACAGCCCATGCGCTCTGTCGTCCCGTGGATCGACTACAGCACTGGGTTACTGGCGACGACAGGAATACTGACTGCGCTGAGGCACAGAGACGCCACAGGAGAGGGCCAAAGCGTAGACGCCGCTTTAATGAGTACCGCTGTCAGCTTTATGGCGCCATTCATATCTGAGCACGCTATGCTCGGAATGGAACGGGGCCGCGTTGGAAATCGGGTACAGTTTGTGGCGACAACCGATTTATTTGCTTGTAAAGATGGCCTCATCTACATAGCGACGCCTCTGTTCACTTTGTTCAAGTCTCTGATGATTGCCATTGGACATCCCGAGTTGATTGAAGACCCCCGGTGTATTGATGATGAAACCTGCTATGAAAACCGGGAAGAGATCGATAGCTATGTGGCTACATGGGCTAGAGAGCGCACACTGGAAGAGGCTTCGGAAGTACTAGAAAAATCACGCATCCCCTTTGGAATCTATAAAAAATACACTCAGGTCGCCGAAGACCCGCATGTACAGGACCGTAAGCTCATTGAAACAGTAGATCTTGAAGTAGACGGGCTCAAGCCTGTACCGGTTTCTGGAGTACCAATCAAACTGTCAGCGACTCCGGGCAAAATTGTACATCGCCCACCTCGCGTGGGGGAACATACTTCAGAAGTCCTGAGGAACCTGTTGGACTATGACGATTCGAAAATTGAGAAACTCAGGGACAAAAACATCATATAGATCAAATCCTGGGATTGCCTCACATTAAACACCGTGAGAACTAGTGGGCAAATCAGTTCAGTGCTGACCCAGATCGATCACATGTAAGCCCAATGGCTTCAGTAATTATCAGACGCGCTTTATCCTCTGGAATAGGAAAAAAGCCGTAACCCGGATCATTGACAATCGCTTTGAGAACTTTGTCAGCATCGTGCTCGTTGACGTTCCAGCGAGAGAAATCCGTTACACAACCTACCGAGCGCTGAAAGTCGCACAATTTTGCAACAATTCTGTCGAGTAGCTCCTGTCCGGAAAGTTCATCACAGGACATATTTAGGGCACCGGCGATGCGTTCTGCACTGGGAAGATAAAATTCCGGAAGCATTTTCATAACTATGGGCAACAGCACTGCATTAGCATCGCCGTGGGGGATATGGTGAGTCGCTCCAAACGCGTGCGCGCAGTTGTGGACAGGCACAGGGCCAATAACCATGGAAAATGCGTCCATAGCCATTGTACTAGCCTGCATCATATCGGCCCGAGCCTCAATGTTTGCCCCATCTGACACGGCTTTGGGGAGGCTTTGCTCGATCAATTGCGCGGCATAGATAGCCCGGGCAAATGTCATATGATTGGAACGTGGCGATGCCACGGTTTCAAGGGCATGGGTTAAGGCATCTAAACCAGTAGACGCTGTTAACGCCGGAGGGAGCCCTACCGACAGCGATGGGTCGAGCACAGCCATGTCTGCACTTATATAGGGTGAGATCAGGCTAGATTTTATGTTATCGACTTCGTTGTAGAGAACGGCAACGGAGGATATCTCCGCGCCTGTGCCAGACGTAGTGGGCATGGCGATATGCGGAATAGAAATCGGCTGAGCTTTTGGCCATGTCTCCATCTTCATCGGTCCACTCAGGACTTCCGCCATGTTGGCTGCACCCTTACTCAGTGCATACTTGATGCCCTTCGCAGCGTCCATAACACTTCCACCACCCACGGCTAGAATGGCATCAGCTTCGATGTCTCGCGCAAACTGCAGGGCGATGTCGACGGACTCAAAACTGGCATCAGGTGCTATTTCTGCATGTACCCCTGCTAGAAGTGAGGGGGCTGAGTTGTCGTTACTCTCGAAGATAGCTGCAACCCGCTCAACTATACCGGCCTTTGCCAATCCAGCATCACTCAGAAGCAGAATTCGACTGACGCCAAATCCCGAGAACCACTTTGGAAGACGTGCTGAGCAGTTCTCGCCACTGTGGACTATCGTCCTTTGGTTGTACTGATAATATTGGGTGCTTGCCATCTTGCTTCTCCGCGAAATTAGGCCATAAGTGTGCCTTTGCGAATCTACGCTGTCACATGCAATTGCCAATCGTTCCGATGTATCGATTGAATAGTTAGAACGTCCGAGAAGCGCTAGAGTGAGCTTCTCAAAACCAGTTTAAAACGAGTTCTGGAAAGAAACGGTGGCGCTTAATCTACGCTCGAGTTTGTGCGAGGATCTGGGAATTGAATATCCGATTTTCGCATTTTCCCACTGTCGTGATGTCGTCACGGCAGTCAGCAACAGCGGTGGATGTGGCTGTCTGGGTGTCAGCCTGCATACCCCCGAGCAGATCGCAATTGAAGCGACCTGGCTCAAGAATAATACCGACAAGCCCTTCGGACTTGACTTGTTAACGCCACAATTGGCGCCAGACCGCGCAACTAAAGAAGAATTGCTCGAGAAGGTTCCAAAGGAATACAAGGAATTTGTGGACGGTCTTAAAGCGGAGGCGGGCCTACCTCCTGACATGGTTTTTCAGCGCAATGAATCGGGTATTCGCTCCGGTGCAACGCTGGAATTCCAGTGGGCCCAGGTGGATGCTGTGATAGAGGCGAAGCCGGCATTTATCACCTGTGCGTTGGGGACCAGTCCTGAGTTGGTGGCGAAGGCACACGCGGCGGGCATAAGAGTATTCAGTCTTTCCGGTACAGTAAAACACGCTCTGCGCAATGTGGAGGCGGGCGCCGATGCCATTATTGCCAGCGGTGCTGATGCTGGCGGGCATACCGGGCAAATAGGGACATTTTCCCTGGTTCCGCAAATAGTAGATGCAGTCGCTCCCGTCCCGGTATTGGCGGCCGGAGGCATTGTGGATGGAAGGGGGCTTGTTGCAGCGCGGGTGCTGGGTGCAGATGCGGTTTGGACCGGCACAATCTGGCAGACCTGTCACGAATATCCACTGGTTGACTGGATGAAGGAAAAACTCATAGCGGCACGTGCCGAAGATACCGTGATTACCAAAGTGTATTCAGGAAAAACCGTCCGCTTTCTCAAAAACAAGTTCATCGAGGCATGGGATCGACCGGGGGCGCCAGACACGCTAAAAGCCCCTCTGCAAAATCTATACTCGTCCATGCCGGCCTGGGTGACTACCGAAGTACCGGAAACCGCTAATCTATTCGATACGCCCGATAAGCGAGAATGGGTCGCACCCCCTGCCGGTCAGGCGGTAGGACTGATCCGGCAACAAAAGTCCGCGAAACTAATTGTTCAGGATATGATCAACCAGGCCGTCGATGTTATAAGCAACGACTGATGCAACCGAAAAGGCGAATAGCGAGGGCCACCTACAGGCGCCGTCGTTGCAGAGTTCAACGCACTGCAACAACAGGGTCGAGACCTACGGCACATTGTGCCCGATGATTGACTTGATCTCGAAAAACTCTTCGAGACCATGCCTACCCCACTCTCGCCCGATTCCCGACTTCTTGTAACCGCCAAATGGTGCGGACATATCGGGTTGCGCCCCGTTCAAAATAACCATACCCGTTCGCAGGCGCGACGCAACTTCTTGAGCCCGTTGCAGGCTACCGCTGAATACTGCGCCAGCGAGGCCGTATTCCGAATCATTTGCAATTTCAATGGCATCTTCTTCGCTGTCATAGGGCAATATGCACAAGACTGGACCGAAAATTTCCTCACGGGCTATCGTCATATCATTACTGACATCACTAAATATGGTTGGCTTCACATAGTAGCCAAGCTCCCGATCCTCGGGTCGCTCTACTCCCCCACAAACCAGTCGGGCTCCCTCGTCAATTCCAGTTTGAATCATTGACAGGACCGTCGAGTATTGAGCCTCGTTGGCGACGGGGCCCATGCCCGTGTCTTCGGCACTGGGATCGCCGACGACAATTTTTTCCGCCGCCGCTCTGGCAAATGCCTCGACCTCCTTCAGCCGCGCTCGGGGAACCAGCATCCTGGAAGTCGCCGCGCAGGTCTGGCCACTGTTTAGCATGAACCCCATCACGCTGTTGAAAACCACCGACTCTAAATCTGCGTCGTCCAACACAATATTGGCGGACTTGCCTCCCAGTTCCAAAGTAACCTTTTTTACCGTGGGCGCGGCAGCCTGGGACACGGATACTCCAGCCCCGGTTGAGCCGGTAAATGAGACAAGATCTACATCCGGGTGCGACGCAAGCGTTGTTCCAACAGTCGAGCCATCACCATTTACAAGGTTGAACACGCCCGCCGGAACGCCAGCTTCATCAAAAATTTCGGCTAGTAGGATTGCGGACAATGGCGCAAACTTGCTCGGCTTCAGTACCATGGTACATCCGGCTGCGAGCGCCGGAATCACCTTGCAGGCGACCTGCTGTATAGGCCAGTTCCAGGGTGTGATAAAGCCGCATACGCCGATGGGCTCGCGCACAATACGGGTAGTACCGCGATCTTCATGGAACTCGTAGTTTTTTAGTAACTCGCTGAAGACTTTCAAGTGCCCGAGCATAGATGCAGCCTGAATGGGTATCGCGACCGACTTTAGTGGCGCACCCATTTCGCTGGATACAGCGCCCCCCGCCTCCGCCAAACGCTTTTTTAACACCGATGCAATCGAACCAAGCAGTTCGAGACGCTGCTGCCGAGTGGTGTTTGAATAGGCCGGGAATGCACCACTGGCCGCCAAAATTGCCCTCTCCGCATCCTCTTGCGAACCTAAGGCAATTTTACCCACCACGGCTTCTGTTGCGGGATTGATCACCTCGAATCGCTTGTCCGAATGGGGCTCAGTCCAATGGCCGTCTATGTAAAACTGCTCAGTCTTGGAATCCAATGTTCTTACTCCCTGTTACATTAACTGAAATTGCATTGATCGTGGCAGCCTATGCCATTGATATCAGACCCAACAAATTCTTTTTACCCAGTAATGCATTCAAGGCTCGAATAAAGAGTTTCAAGGGTTAGTTCACATTCACCCGCTACTAGGCAGGCCAAGGACACGACGCCATATTTTATAGAGCAAAGAGTTCCTCAGGCATGCCGGTAATGCTATCGCCACCCGATTGCAGAGCGAGCCTATGCGCTTGAGATCTTGGCAACAAGCGATCGAAATAGAACTTGGCAGTCATTATTTTAGCCTCGTAAAACTGTTGCTCAGAGTCCAAGCTCGTCATCTTGGCGCGAGCGACAATTGCCATACGTGCCCAGAAATACGCGAGGCATAAGTAACCACTGAACATCAAGTAATCTACCGATGCAGCACCAATCTCATCCAGGTTCTGCATGGCTCGTTCCCCCGCATACTGCGTTATTGCCAACCAATCCTCCTTGCAAGCGCACAATGGTTCGAGGAAGTCCGAGTGTTCACCCTTCTCATCACTCTCACATAGTTCATCAATCATCCGGGTAAACAGCTTCAAGGACTCTCCCCCGGTGGCCAGCACCTTTCGACCCAACAAGTCCAGGGCCTGGATACCAGTGGTTCCCTCCCAAATCGTCAGGATACGAGAGTCACGAACGATTTGTTCCATGCCCGATTCTCGGATAAATCCTGCGCCACCCAGCACCTGAACACCGTGATTGGTAGCCTCATATCCCACTTCGGTGAGAAACCCTTTTCCAATCGGCGTTAAGAGCTCCATCAGATCATTCGCATGCTTGGCATCGTCTTCACTGCCTCGTGCGGCGACATCTTCCTGGAGCGCCAGAAAGTAGAGCATCGCACGCCCCCCTTCTGTGAACGCCTTCTGGGTTAACAGCATACGCTTTACATCGGGGTGTACTATGATCGGATCCGCCTCACCATCCGGGTTCCTCGGGCCGCTCAGGCTACGCATTGCCAGGCGCTCCCTGGCGTATGCAAGTGCGCCCTGGTAGGATTTCTCCGCATGTGCCACACCGGCAAGTCCAGTGCTGATCCGCGCCGCGTTCATAAACGTAAACATGCAGGCCAACCCTTTGTTTGGTGATCCTACGAGAAAGCCCTTGGCTTTCTCGAAATGTAATTCACAGGTCGCGCTGGCATTGAACCCCATCTTTTTTTCAATTGATACACAGTGCACTGTATTGCGTTGAGCGACTTCCCCTTCTTCGTCCAGAGTGAACTTTGGCACAACGAACAACGATAAGCCTGATGTTCCAGTGGGCGCTTCGGGTAGTCGTGCCAGGACAACATGCACAATATTTTCAGCCAGATCGTGATCGCCGGAAGAGATAAAAACTTTCGTGCCCGAAATACTGTACGAACCGTCATCTTCCGGTTCAGCCCTGGTGCGCATTAAGCTGAGATCGGAACCACAATGTGGTTCCGTTAGACACATGGTTCCGGTCCAATCACCGGAAACCAGCCTACCGAGGTACTCGCTCTTACACCTCTGGTCACCATGCTCCTCAATGGTCTTTATTGCTCCGATTGTGAGGCCCGCATACAAGCTCCAGGGATTATTAGCTGCAGCGAATACTTCCTGAATCGCACTGGCAAGCATATATGGCAAGCCCTGCCCCCCGTACTCAGGATTGCCACTCACTGAGGGCCAGCCATTTTCCACATACTTCTCAAAAGCACCTTTAAAACCTGCGGGAGTCGTTACCACGCCATCCTGCCAGTCGGCCCCCTCCTCATCGCCACTGCGATACAGCGGCACCAATTCCCTTTCTGCAAATTTTCCACATTCAGCCATTACAGCATTTAGGATCTGTTCGCTGACCTCTTCGAAGCCGGGTAGCTCTTTGTACAGATCCTCGACGCGAAGTAGTTCATTCATCACGAAACTGATGTCTCGTAAAGGCGCCTTATACTCAGACATATTCGTATCCCCTGTAAACTTGTCTAGAAGCCGCTTAGCAGGGCAAAACGATCAACGTGGTAGTTATAGTCGCCAAAACAGTGTTGGGCCATGCGCGCTCTTTTTATAAAAAAACCGATTTCATGTTCATCGGTCATGCCAATGCCACCGTGCATCTGGATAGCTTCATTCGAGATCAACTCAGCCACCTCACAGAGCCTGGCTTTTGCTGCGCTGGCCAGCCTGGAGAGAGAATCGGATTCGGCGTCAATCGCTTGCAGGGACTGCAGTACGATGGAGCGAGCCAATTCCAACTCTACGAACATTTGCGCGGCCCTGTGCTGCAACCCCTGGAAAGAGCCAATCAGTTGACCAAACTGCTGGCGCTCCTGCAGGTACGAGACCGTGCGTTCGAATGCCTCACATGACAATCCCAGCATTTCAGCCGCCAGGCCGATGTTGACTATATCAAGGGCGCGGGTGAGACCGTCCCAGGCTTCCCCAGCGTCACCCAAGAGATTAGCGGCCGGCACCTTTACCTTATCCAGCAACAACGAGCCTGAATTTCTCGAGTCAACCATGCTTCTGCGTTGCACGGAAATGCCATCGCTCTCGGCATCCACCAAAAAAGCGCTCAGGCCACTCTCATCTCCGGCGGACCCGGCCGTGCGGGCTATTACAATAAATTGGTTTGCGACATGGGCATCAAGAACCATACGCTTTCTACCACTAAGAATGTAATTGTCACGCTCCAGGTAGGCCGACAACGTACTGTTCTCGGGCGCATGATGTGGCCCTTCCTGTAGCGCGAGAGCCAGGAGCGTCTTACCCTGTGCAACAGCAGGAAATAGAGTTTGCTGCTGTTCCCGCGTAGCCAGCTGGGCCAACAATGTTGCGCCAGTCAATACAGTCGACTGAAGTGGTGACGCACTGAGATTGCGTCCGGCTTGCTCAAGTATCAGGCCCAAGCCAACATAGCCAAATCCAGACCCGCCGAATTCCTCGGGTATGGTGATACCTGCCCAACCCATGTCGACCATTTCCTGCCAAACTGGCTTGGAGAACCCCAATTCGTCATTACTATCCCTAAGCTCGCGTAATTGGGCTACGGTTGCTTTTTCACTTAAGAGACCTGCTGCCGAATCTCTGATCATGCTCTGTTCTTCAGTGAGTACCAGTGCCATATCAACAATTCCTCAGGCTTGTGGCAGGTTTAAAACCCGCTTTGCGATGATGTTCAGCTGTACTTCAGAAGTACCTCCTTCGATGGAATTACCTTTCGAGCGGAGCCAGTCACGCGGGATACGACCTTCTTGGTACATCTCTCCTTCCCAACCCAGCGCTTCCTCACCGAACACTGCCAGCAACAATTCCTGGCGACGCTTGTTGAGCTCAGTACCAAAGTACTTAACAACCGAAGAAGCGGGCCCCAGGCCTTGTCCGGCTTTGACTTCGTCGCCAATTCGACCGGTAGTTGCTTCAAAAGCGAGACGATCAAGCTCGTAACGCGCCAGCTTGTGGCGTAGCACCCCATTGACAAGGCGCCCACTACCGTCGCCTCCCATCACGTCTATCGCGGTCTCTCCTAAAGATTTACCAGTCGGTGGGACCAGGAAGTCAGCCACCATCTCTCTTTCGTGCGTAAGTAGATACTTGGCAACGCTCCAGCCTTTTCCAGCTTCACCGACCAGGTTATGTTTTTCAGCGCGTGCATTGTCCAGAAATGTCTCGCAGAAAGGGGATGCGCCGCTTATGAGTCTGATGGGCTTGGTCGTTACTCCGGGCTGGTCCATGTCGATCAAAACAAAACTGATCCCATCATGCTTGGTGCCTGTGTTGTCCGTACGTACCAAGCAGAAAATCCAATCTGATTTGTCCGCAGAAGAAGTCCAGATCTTCTGCCCATTGATTGCATAATGGTCTCCTTGATCCTCTGCGCGTGTTTGCAGGCTCGCCAGATCAGAACCAGCGTTTGGCTCCGAGTAACCTTGGCACCAGCGGATCTCTCCACGGCATATTCGGGGCAAATGCTCCATTCTTTGCGCCTCCGAGCCATACTTCAGGAGCGCTGGACCCAGCATGGATACTCCCATACCGACGAGAGGTTTGCGCGCACCCAGGCGCTGCATTTCCGCGGACAGCACTTTACACTCTTCCTTGGACAAGCCTCCGCCTCCGTATTCCCGTGGCCAGCCGGGTGCGGTCCAACCTTTCTCCGACATTCTGTCGCACCATACCTTTTCGTCGGGGTGACGCATTTCGGGATTACGGCCTCCGAAATAATGATCCATTACTCCCGCCGGAGGAGTGCGCATGGATTCGGGGCAGTTGTTTTCCAGCCAATCTCGGGTTTCCTGGCGAAATTCTTCTATATCACTCATTTAATTATCTCTACGGTAAAGTCGGACATAACAGTCGGCGGCTAGTCAGAAGGAAATGGCAAATGAAATTCGACGAAACGAAATTACTCGGATTCTTACCTTCAAAATCCGCCATTCCCTGCGAATATTTGTCTCGCGAATTCCAAGCTGAGCACTTCATAACTCCGAGAGCCGGGTTTCATCACATAGAGGCTGTCGGTTACCTTCTCCGGATCGTAGGATTCGTCGCGCAGCTTGCCCTTGACCAATTTGAAAGTGCCAGTCATGTCCATTGCCGGGAGAATACGAAGAAACACCGGTCTCGCATAAGAGGGCAGCGAGGACACGATGTGCTGGGAGAGACTCTCTATGTCCAGTTGGCCACCTTCCGGCGACAATAGCAAAGCGGCCATACCCGCTCGACCATCTGTCCCTGGGACCTCCACACCATAAACATTGCACATTTCTATCTGCGGGTGATGATTGATTATGTCCCCTACCTGATTCGTCGATACGTTCTCTGCCTTCCAGCGGAATGTATCTCCCACTCGGTCGACAAACTGGTAATGAGGTATTCCGAGGCTGAAACCAACGGGAACCGTCTTCATCAAATCGCCGGTATTGAACCAAGCGTCTCCATCCTCGAACACATCCCGCAGAATCTTCTTTTCCGAATCTTCTTTACTGGTGTATCCCTCAAAAGGCGTGCGATCACTGATCTTGCCAATAAGCAGTCCTGCATCACCCTTGTTCACTCTGCTACATAAACCTTTGCTATCTCGCACGATTTCATCATTGGCCACATCGTAGGTAATGAGAGCTACCGTTACCGGAGACATGCCCACCGTGCGCTCCTTGTTCAGGAAGTTCATAAACGCAATGTTGCCCTCGCTTGCGCCGTAAAACTCCGATACACGATCAATACCGAAACGCGCCTTGAACTCTTGCCAAACATCTGGTCGCAATCCATTGCCCAATACTGTCTTCAGTGGATTTTGACCATCATCGCTTGCTTGCTCAGTGTTCAATAGATAGCGGCATAATTCACCGACGTATACGAAGTGGGTGGTGTTGTACTCCCTGGTTTCCGCCAGAAAATGACTCGATGAAAATCTGCGCCTGAGAAACACGCTTGCACCGGTAAGAACCGATCCACCCAAACCAGAGTAAAGCGCTGTTGCGTGGTAAAGAGGAAGGCAGATGTAAATACGGTCTTGCGGCGTACATCGCAGACCTGCTATCGCTGAGACGGTTGCGCCTTTCAAAACCTTACCATTTGACACCAAAGCCGCTTTGGGCAGCCCCGTGGTTCCCGAGGTAAAAACGTACAGCGCTATATCCCCGTGAGTATTTCTCGCAGTGTCTGGGGGGTTACCGACATCATCTCCAACAAGTATAGGTGACATGTCTGACGCCCAGTCCGGGCACTCATCATCCTTTGAATCCGGCACAAACAGATATTGAGCAATTTCCGGAGGGGAGCCCGTAAGCCTGACCTGTTCAATCGCTTGCTTACATTCCTCCCCAAAGACACAGTATTTTGCCTGGGTTATCGCCATGCAGTGAGCCAGTGGCTGGCCTGAAAGATTCGTATTCATCAGCCCGGCCGTGATACCCATTTTATTCAGGGCGAAGATGACTGCGACAAACTCTATTCGATTCTCCATCATCAGGCTGACGGAATCTCCCCTGGACAGTCCTGAGGATTTGAACGCCTGTACAAAACGATTACTCAGGGCATTGAGTTCACCCCAGTTAACCTCGCGTCCTTCGAACACAATCGCACTTCGATCGGGAAACTTGGCCGCCGTTCGCTCCAGTCGCGCAGCGATACAGTCCGTATAGCTTTCTGGACGCGCCCTGAGAGCAAGACCAAGCTTTAAAAGAACAGGTACTTCTGAGAGCGTTGCAGTAATTTCAGCGAGCGTCATCAATGTCTCCTTTGGAGTTAGGCCTACAGCTCCCATAAAAGGCCAAGATCACTTGGCTCTGGCGGGGCGATGTTCGCAAGATATTCCGGCGCTAACCAATAAATTTGACGCCTACGGGCATTCGCTCATGGAATACATCCATACGCGATTTCCATTGGTTTGAATCTCAGTAAAATGTGAGCATGCAGTGCTTTACAGGCGTTATCGCGGCAATCGGAAGCAGCCTCGAGGCGACATCGGCGTGGGGCTAGGACTGGCAGGCCGATACGCACTCTTTCTGCAGGCACGCGGCCAGGAGATAGTGATCAAATGTACTAATTTCGGCGCGAAGTTTGCCGCAGTCCTAGCAAGCCCACGTCAAATACTCACATCTGGACAATAAGGAGCGAAGGTATGTCCTATGCATCCATCTATCGTGACGACTTGTTTCAGGACCGTTCAATAATAGTAACCGGGGGCGGGAGCGGCATTGGGCGCTGTACAGCGCACGAACTTGCGTCCCTGGGCGCGCACGTCACAATTGTGGGTCGCTCCCTGGAAACCTTGCGGAAGGTTCGCGCTGAAATTATTGAGGATGGCGGCCAATGCGATGCAGAGGTCGCCGATGTTCGCGACGAAGACTCAGTGAAGAACGTCATCACGAAGGTACTGGAGTCGAAGGGGCAGATACATGGGCTCTTTAACAACGCAGGTGGACAATTTGTCGCGCCTCTCTCCCAAACTAGCAAGAACGGGTTCGTCTCAGTGCTAACCAGTGGCCTGGTAAGTGGTTTCCTTATGTCACGTGAAGTGTACAACCAATGTATGGCGAAACATGGGGGCAGTATTGTCAATATGGCAGCCAGTATTTCCAATGGACTTCCCAATTCAGCCCCGATGGCAGCCGCTCGGGCTGGTACAATTAATCTAACCAAGAGTATGGCGATCGAATGGGCACCCGCTGGTGTTCGCGTTAACGCGATTTCACCGGGTATCATCGAGAGCAGCGGGCTGGACTCTTACGACTCAGGCAGTGAAGCGGAAAAAGAGATACAAAAGACTTTCAGGAGGGTACGCAAGTGTCTGCCGGTCCGTCGACTCGGCTTGGAAGCCGAAGTTAGCTCGGCAGTCTCCTTTCTTCTCAGCGATGCTGCAGCCTATATCACGGGAGCGAATTTGAAGGTCGATGGCGCAGCTGGACTGGGCGTTCGATGGTATAAACCAGAAGAGGTAGAAAATTCGCCCGTCTATTCCGGATTTCATCGCGCCGTCAAACCCAAAGTTATGCGAGACGAGGAAGCAATCTAGGCTGGTTTGACAGCGCAATCACCGCTTAGCTTCTACCGCAAATTGGCAGAGCGATACTCCGTGGGAGAGAAACCCGAGATACGCTTAAACGAACGTTGAAACGCAGCTGAATCCGAATACCTCAAAATTTCACTGATTTCCGCTATGGTCTTGTCAGTTTCCCGCAATAGTTGCGTCGATCGACGAAGCCTCACAGAATCGTGTAACTGCTTGTAGGTCGTCCCCTTTGAAGCAAGCTTCCTGACCAATGTTCTGGTACTCATCGAGAGATTCTCGGCTACACGATCTACCCCAGACTCGCGGTTTTCGATCGCCTGTTCAATTAGAACAACAACGCCGTCTATCAGCGGGTCCTGGTTCAATCTCTGAAATTTGTCCAATGTCGTGCTCAGCCTCTTAAATTTCCTGGCCAGTATAGGTGCCCATTGATGGCATCAAATTTGCGATTTCACCAATCAAACTTTCATGAGAAGGGATGTATTTTTTGAATATTGGCTGCGTCGACTGTCCTGCTATATTTGTACTCGGATAATCTTGGCCAGTGTGATTGATAGGGAGTTTGAATTGGACACTGCGTGGAAAAGCGTTGCCCTTTTAATCGCGTGCGTAATTGTGCAATCAGTCAGTGCAACCGATGACATGAAGAACACGCCATCGCACGCCAAGGAGCAAGTAACACTGATGAACTGGACGCAGCCACCGTACAATCGATGGAGCTTCAGAAATCCAGGAATCCACCCGAGCGTGACTGTGCCTCGAAGCGGTAGAGTACACTCTCTCCCTGAGGCGCCGAATTCAAAGATCCCGGAAATCGAGTTTGAGTACGAAGACAAACACTACACGGTCGAATCCGCGATGCTCGGCGATGGGACAGACGGCTATCTCGTCATTCACGACGGACAGATTGTATATGAGAAATACTTCGGAGATTTCGCGCGAGACGAACTGCATATCTGGGCGTCTTGCACGAAGTCCCTGGTCGCTCTGGCTGTGGGAATACTGGTTTCAGAGGAAAAGATTGACCTGAGCAGCAAAGCTGCCACATATCTCCCAGAGTTAAAGGATACAGCTCTGGGTACGCGCACCCTCCGACAACTGCTTAACATGCGCACTGCACTAGACTACACGGAGGATTATGAACAATTTCAGTCGAACCCGATAAGCGCCGGATATTTTCGACGTGTCGGGTTTGTACCAGCGTTCGACTTGATGGCCCTGGACCCGATCGAGCACACAACGCCGCGGGGCGTTCTTGACTATCTGGCAAATTTTCAGGCCGATCCAGACACAAGCAAAGGCGAGATTTTTGTCTACCAGTCACCAAATGTCGATGCTATCGGCTGGATCATCGCCCGCGTATCCGGTTTGCCACTTAACAGGTTTATCGCCCAGCACATTTGGGGCAAGTTGGGCGCTGAACACGATGCACTGTTTATGACCGACGTTGCATTTGACCCTGTGGCCACTGGCGGATTCAGTTCTACCCTGAGAGACTTTGCTAGAATGGGCCTTATGGTTCTTAATGACGGCGTTCTTAATGATCAATCGATTATTCCTGCGAAGTGGATTCGGGACACCTTTATACTATCGACACATGACAGGACTGCGACCGACCAGAGTATCTACAAGGATCAAGAAAGTGCGGCTTATGACGAGTGGCTCGAAGGGTATAAAAATTTCCTATGGATACATGACTCGGATAAGAGGATAGCGACTTTTAGAGGTGTCTACGGCCAGTCGCTTTATATAAACAAGGAAAAGAAGCTTGTGATAGCGGCCTTCTCTACTGCTACCAGTGCATCTAATTCGCTCAGAGCAAGCAATCGGCCGCGCTTCGCCGCCTATGACGCCATTGCAGCAAGTTATGATTAACCTGGTTGCCAACCATCTTGCACACGCACCTGGTTTCCATTATCTGCACGTTTTAGACTTCCTTGCATGCTTTACAATCTAGAAATTGAAATCGACCAGGGTCATCAATGAACAAGTTTCCTACGTATTCAAAATCACCGTTACACGAAGGGTGGATAACATATGACCTACCTTTTCCCGACGGATTCAGCGAGCAGTCTGGACCGTACCTGTTTCGCCACCCTGATTCTTCCGCCGGCGTCGGATTTATTGCAACGAAGAAACATGAAAACTACATAGGTTTAGTACACGGAGGCGCACTGCTGAGCCTCGTTGATGTGACGATGTGGGACATCTGTCAGCGTGAGATCGGGGCTGAGTTTTTACTGGCTGCAACTATCACTATGAATGTGGAATTCGCCTCTTCCGCGAAAGTTGGAGATTTTGTGCAAGGCACCGGCCAACTTGTCAAAAGAGGCAGAAACATCTTATTTGTTCGCGGATTGGTAAAAAGTGAGGAGAAGATAGTACTGTCATTCTCAGGAACGATGAAGCATCTAGATAATCCAGGCTAGTGCTGATTTGCACCTACACACGCGACCACCCACTTCGGGAAACTGAAAAGAACTATTCCACAGACACGCACATTAGGCCGGGATCGTCTGTTAGAGCACCACGCATGTGCATAACCCAAACCCTGCCCTATTCCTTCTTTATTTGGCATCAGTGATCACGTGCGAACAGTATTTAGCTAAAAATAGTGTCCATTGGCTCTCAGACTGAACACACCTCAACAAGCACATCGTACTGGAAATAGTTATCCGAGGTGGGATTGACATGGTCATGCAGCAAACTGTAGGGCTCACCCTCAGTAAACTGCTCTACCCAGTGGCCCTCGCTAAGTAATACCGTTCCAGGACGGAGCGCCTTGTCAAGAGAACATCTAAGCTTTACAAAGCCTCTGTCGTTTTTTACCTGAACCAGTCCATGATCTTTAATGCCCCGTGAACTCGCATCAGCGGGATTGATGCGTAGAAAGGGCTCCGCTTCTTTCGCGCGCATCTTCTCCATGTTTACGAACTGGGAATGAATTCGGTATCGGCTGTGAGATCCCAGCAGAACGAGCGGGTACTTCTTATAGAGAGGGTTTTTGGGGGAAGCCTCGATCGGCTCCCGATATACTGCTAATTCAGAGCCGTAGGCACGAAGGT
This sequence comes from Halieaceae bacterium, assembly GCA_963669435.1. Taxonomy (GTDB): domain Bacteria; phylum Pseudomonadota; class Gammaproteobacteria; order Pseudomonadales; family Halieaceae; genus CALJFL01. The sequence continues at coordinate 3,568,326 of OY770025.1, read as the reverse complement.
TCTCCTTGTAGCATTCCACGCGACCACTCGGTGTCGGAAAACGCCGGTCCTTGAATCCAAAATAGGGCTCAGCAGAAGTATTCGGTGCGACAACTTTTTCTTCAAGAAGGCGATCAAATGTGACTCCCTTCATGTGTGCGCTGTCAGAACAGAACATCTCCTCAATATATTCGTGCGGAGTCTTGCTAAAGTAGTCTCCAAGACCCATCTTTTCAGCGAACAATGCAAATATCTCAAAATCTGATTTCGCTTCACCCTCAGGCTCAACGATTCGTTGCTGCAATTGGACGAGCCGATCAATATTTACGTCGTCTTTCTCAAAAATAGTACAGGCTGGAAGGACGAGGTCAGCCAGCTTGGCGCTGTCCGTCATAAAGTGGTCGATCACCGTTATGAACTCCAGACCATCGAGGTACTCTTTAAGCACGTTGCCATATCCAGGCTTCGCGAGGATATAGGGATTGCCTAAGGATATGCATTCCATTTTGACCGGATACGGATTACCACACTTTACAGCACTGTCACCCTGCTGCCATGTCAGCATGCTAGGTCGTTTGCCATCGGGTGCATAAAATTTATTCGCTTGAATATTCGCGTGAGCTGCACCTTCCATGAGGCTAATACCCCCACCCGGCACACCTATATGGCCACCAAGGCAGCTCAGTAACGCAATTGATCGGGCCGTCGTGTCGGCATAGTAGTAGCGGTCTAAACCATAACCGAGGCGGATTGCTGCAGGCTTGGCAGTGGCATACTCCTTGGCAAGTTGGGTTACCTGAGAAGCTGGAACGCCCGTTATCTCTTCGGCGAATTCTGGGGTGTATGCATCGACCATCAACTTGTGCAAAGAAAATACCGACTGCACAGAGATCGAGCTACCATCCTTTAGTCCTACGCTACCCCTATGAGTAAGCGTCGGTGATTGAGCTGCGTCCGCAGCAACGGCCGCCTCTGCCTTAGCGCACCATACCAGCGGGCTTTCGCTTCCACCCTCTACCAAATCCCTCTCACGCAACAAGCCCCCGCAGTTCGTTTTAACCAGGAACGGCATATCTGAATGATTAAGTACGAAATCGTGGTCAATCTGATCCTCCTGGATCATCCAACGTGCCATGGCAAGTGCCAGAGCACCGTCAGTCCCCGGCCGAACGGAGATCCAATCATCGCACCATCCGGCCGTCTCTGAGCGGGTGGGATCAATACAGATAAGTTTCGTACCCTTCTGACGAGCGGCCTTCATGGGAGAGTGATCCACACTTCTCGTAACAGCGGCGTTAAGACCCCATATCAGTATGAGCTCTGAATTTTTCGAATCTCGAAAGTCATGGCCGCTGCGTAGAAAGTACTGATTGGCCGGCACTCCAAAAAAGTACTCCAGCCCCTTGGGGACGGCCACATCGAATGCGCTCACATTATTGGTATAGGTTGCATCCGTCAGTGCCGCGTAGCGCACCGGGCTGCCTCGGGTCAAGGCCGAAAAAGCACCAGATACGACCGTAAACAAAATGGATTTGGGGCCGTATTTCTCGGCGATACTCTTTTGCTTCTCCACAAACAGCGTGGCGGCCTCTTCCCAACTTATGGGCTCCCATTTCCCCTCGCCGCGCGCGCCAACGCGTTTAAGCGGCGTACGTAAACGATCTGGATGATACTGATACTCAATACGTGCACGGCCCATCATGCAGATTCGATTCGCGTAATCGGCGATAGGGTAATCTGCAGGTTCTATGGCAATAATTTTTCCATCTTCAACTGTCGCCGTTAGACCACATTTGGGATTGGCATGGCAATTTGGATCGCAAACCGTACGTTTTTTTGTGACATTCATAATAGATTACCTCGCGGGTCGAGATTCCAAATTAGCAAGCCGATACTTGCACTTTTACTCCATTAACCGCAGCAGTGCCGGAGAGACGGTCAATGTAGCGTTCATCGGTGATATCGTTGGCACTCACGCCGGCATGTTCAGACGCAACGCTTAAACGAATGCCCTTTCGGTTATGGCCATAACCGTGAGGTAGGCTCACTACGCCAGGCATCATGGTCACTGAGGCCTCTACCTTGACCTGTACACTACCGACCCGCGAATCAATAGAGACTTGACTCCCGTCTTCGATACTACGTTCAGCCATATCTTGGGGGTGCATCAGCAACGTGCAGCGATCCTTACCCTTTACGAGGCGATGCGAATTGTGCATCCACGAGTTGTTTGAACGCACATGACGTCGACCAATCAGCCGCAGTGCGCCCTGTTCGATTTTGGCAAAATCGCTTCTTACGCGATGCAGATCTGACAACGGTTCAGCAGCTGCGCAGTTAATTCGCTTATCGTCGGTACACAAGCGCCCGGGCAACTGCCCCGGTACCAGAGGGCCCAACTCCAAACCAGAGGGAGATTCTTTTAGCTTGGTCACAGAAAGGCCATGATCTTCCCAATGGCTCATCTTCAGGCCCATTTCGAGGAACTGTACTGGAGGCAGAGGATCAATGGGCTCGGCACCGCGCAGCTTGAGTATTCGGTTGCTTAACTCACTTAAAATCTCCCAATCATGGAGGCTACCCGCGGGCTTATCAAACAGTGCCTCGTTGTAGCGGGCAACATTTTTAATCGTCAACATATAGGCGGGGATATCATAATGGTCACGCTCCAGTGCAGAGGTAGGCGGCAGGATTATGTCTGCGTGGCGTGTTGTTTCATTTACATAAATATCGAGCGATACCATAAAGTCGAGTTGCTCGAGGGCACGGTCTAGTAATTTCCCGTTTGGCACTGATAACACCGGGTTGCCCGCGCTAGTAAACAGCGCTTTTATCTGACCCTCCCCGGGAGTCAAAACTTCTTCGGCCAGGGCGACCGCGGGCAGTTCCAGGTTAAATTCTGGCAAACCACGGACACGGCTGGTAAATCGGGGGGTGCGCTTGGCCACTTTTGTTGTAAACAAAGGATCAACGGCAGGGTTTGTAAACATCGCGCCCCCCGGCTTATCCAGATTGCCAGTAGCAATGTTAATCAGCTGGATCAACCATTGGCACAATCCCCCGTAAGCTTGAGTACAGACCCCCATGCGTCCATAGCAAACTGCGGCCTCGGCACTAGCGAACTCCTGTGCAATGCGGCGAATATCGTGCGCCTCAATTCCGGTATGCACTGCCGCAAACTCTGGCGTGAAATCAACAATCGACTCTGCGACAAGCTCCAGCCCGTCGACAAATGGCGACAGGTGTTTCGGGTTGTCTAAACCCTCGCTAAAGATGTGATTAAGCAAAGCGAGTAAGAATAGCGCGTCTGTTCCCGGGCGAATAAACAGATGCTCTTTGGCAATCTGCGCAGTTTCTGTTCGGCGTGGATCAACAACTACTAGCTTACCTCCACGTGACTGCATTCTCTTGATATGACTTTTAACGCCGGGCGCGCACCATCCACTACCATTGGACGCCACAGGATTGGCGCCAAGCATCAATAGATAGTGGTTTCGTTCAATATCTATCGTTGGATGTAGAGCCTGATGTCCATACAACCACAAACTCGCCATAGACATTGGCAGCTGATCGACACTGGTTGCAGAGTAACGGTTGCTCGTGCGAAACAATCGATACAAGCCCGGACCGCCAAGCAGCATGCCGTAGGAGTGTACCGAAGGGTTTCCCAGGTAGAAGCTAACGGCATCGTGGCCGTGTTTTTCGCCAATTTCAAACAATGCCCTGGCGGTCGTATCCAGCGCCTCTTCCCAGTCAATTTCCTGCCAGCGCGAGTCACCGTTCTCATCGGTGACTCTTTTTATGGGTTTTCGCAATCGATCTGGATCTTCGTGGACATCTTGTAACGCTATGGCTTTTGGACAGATGTGGCCGCGGCTGAGAGGGTCGTCTTTATCACCTTTGATGGAAAGAATCTTGTCACCTTCAGTCTCGATAACAAGCCCACAAATAGCCTCACAGAGGTGACAGGCTCGATAGTGCTTATGCTGGCTCATAATTTCGGCACTTCAGGTTTTGTCCTATGCATCCGCCAATCACTCCAAGACGTACTCAAAACAAGATTCTACTCGCTCTGAAGTGGGCCCGGCATTCCGTCACTACATGCCAGGGAATAACAAATGCATACGGTATCGCCAAGCGGCGCAGAGTCGAGCTGGAGCAACTTGTTCCTCTGCGGTTCCTTGGTGGCAAGAGGGCACAATTCTGTCAAAATCAAGGCCGATCACTGCAGCTACAGCAAAAGAGAGTAGCCCAAGGTTGAACGAGCAGATCTATACAATCGACTTGGGATTACACGACTGGAGAGAGTAATGTCAGCATCCACTTACACCGAAACACCGCTAATAATCGAGGCGTCTCTAAACGGATACACCAGTAAAGAGACAAACCCTCGAGTGCCCTATAGTGACGAGGAGATTGTCGCTGACGCCGTGGCTTGCATGGAAGCTGGAGCGGCATTGATTCATAACCATACCGATGAGCCAATTTTCGGTGGTACCGGCAGCCTCGACTATGAACGCTACGCTAAGCCCTGGCGGGAACTCCTCGCGATCCGTCCCGACGCGATACTGACACCAACCATGCCCGTGGGGCAAGAAGGGGTAGCGGTGGAAGTGCGCTACCGGCATGTTGTAAAAATGGCTGAAGAGGGGCTTTTGGCGCAGGGCTTATGCGACCCGGGCACATTTAACTTATCAGTGCTCGACGAGAACGGGATATTCGCGGCCAGCGACTACCTTTATCGCAATGATATGCTTGATTCCCGCTACTATGTGGAAACCTGCAGAGCATTAAACATCGGCTTGAGCATTTCTATTTTTGAACCGGGCTTTTTAAAGTTCATTTTGGCCTACCATCGTAGCGGCAGGTTGCCAAACGGTGGGATGTTAAAATTCTACTTTGCTTCAGAAGAACTTCCTTTTGGCTTACCGCCTACCAGCGCCAGTTTGGACGCATATCTGGGAATGTTGGGGGACTGCGAGCTACCCTGGCTTGTTTCCAGTTTTGGAGATGATTGTGTCGCGTGCGGAATCGCTGAAGAAGCCATCCGTAGGGGAGGACATGTTCAGGTTGGCCTGGAGCCCTTCAACGGGGATAGACAACCAACGAATGTTGAGTTAGTACAAGAGGTGGTTGAACTCGCTGAGCACTGCGGGCGACCCATAGCAACGCCTGCACAAGCAGCGGATATCATGCAGCTGCCAACTTATCCGGTCAAATACGCAAGCTAACGGTCGCGAGTTCGAAAGTTATTCAAGAGCGGGTCAGACAGAATCAACGAGTTCAATCAACTGGATAAGATTTCCGCAGGTATCGTCAAAAACTGCCATTATCGCCCCGCCCGCCATGGTGGGTGGCTGGGTGAAAAAAGCACCCAAGGCTTCCAGGCGCTCCACTTCTGCCGCAATGTCATCCACGCTGAACGCCGTTGATGGAATACCATCGGTCATCAGCGCTTTTTGATACGCTTGCGAGGCCGGGTGTTCATTCGGTTCCAGGCCCAACTCCACCCCCTCCGGTTCTTCGGCAGATACTACGGTCAGCCAGCGATGCTCACCTAGCGGAATGTCGTGCTTAACCAGGAATCCGAGCGTATTGGTATAAAAATCGAGCGCTTTGGCTTGATCTTCTACCACAAGATTTTTCATATACATTTTCATCTTTCGTTTCCTTTATAAAAAAAGGTTTCAACCGTAGATGGATCGCACTTGCAAGCGAGTTGGGCCGAACAAATAAATTTTCGAGCCTTCACGCGAATTGGATGCTGGAAGCGTAAAGGCCCCCATGGGTACCAAAAGCCAACCAGCCCATTGACCCGACTATAGCTTCACAGTTTACTGTACATGCTCGAAGTCAACGACAAGGGCAAAAAACCATGAAAATATCCGATCAATCCTTTATATCGCAATTTGAAAAACAGACTCTAGACCCATGCCATTTTGACCATTATGGTCACCTTCGCCTGGCGTGGATATACTTAAATTCCTATCCTCTGGAACTCGCGGTGGAGAAAGTAACCCGTGGCATTTCGGACTATGCAAATAGCCTGGGAGCTACCGACAAGTTCCAGCACACCCTTACCGAAGCTATAGTCCGCATCATGGCCGAGAGGCTGAAGGAATCTGAGGCTGGTGACCTAGGCAATTTCCTGGCAGCCAATCCTGATCTGGTGCAAGACGTGCTGGGCTTGGTGAAGAGGTACTACAGTGATGCCCTCCTCGCCTCACCAACCGCTCGCGAGCGTTTCGTCGCACCAGATCTACTTCCATTGGAGGAACCTGAATTAGTATGATCTACACCATCGGCGCTCTGGGCGACGAGTTCGGCTTGTCTCGCAGTACGCTGCTTTATTACGACAAAATTGGCCTGCTCACACCATCGACGCGCTCCGCGTCCAACTATCGGTGCTACACAGAAAGCGACCGCAAGCGGCTGGCCAAGATCATGACCTACCGTGATACGGGTATGTCTTTGCATTCAATTGCGATCCTTCTCGGTAAAACCAAAGAAAGTAGCCGAGTGAAGATTCTCGAGGTCCAAGTCGAGCGGCTAAACGAGGAAATTGACCGCCTGCGCAAGCAGCAACAGATGACAATAGCTCTGCTTCAAAGTAAGGACATTGACCGAACCACACGATCCTTGAATAAAGAGCGGTGGGTAGAGTTGCTGGAATCAATTGGTATGTCTGAAGAAGACATGTGGAGATGGCACCAGGAGTTTGAGCGCAGGATGCCACAGGCCCACCAGGACTTTCTGGAGTCACTCAATATATCTACAAAGGAGATCGGGCAGATACGGAGGCGCTCCAGGAAGAAGGCCTGGTAAAGAGGTAAGACAAATGAAACTAGGCTGTCAAAGTTCCATTAAGCACGATGGTCGTGCTCACGGCTAGTTGTCAGTGGTTTCAAAATTCAGTTTGGTCACCGGTGCTTGTGCAGCTCGCAGTCGCTGAATGAGTTGCCACGTGGAACCGTCGGGGCCACGTAGCACAAAACTTTCCTCTCCAAACTCGTTTTTAACGATAGCGCTGGGCTGCAGGGCTTGCTTTTGCGCCAGCTGCCACACTCTCTGGAGCTTTGGTGTCCAGAGGGTATGTGCGGTGATGCCGCCGTAACCCAGTGCCTGTTCGCTTGAGCGATCGCGAGCGTGTTCCCTATCCCGGGCAACAAAAAACTTGAGCTTACCGGCTATGTTGCTAGGTGAGACAAAGCCGACGTACCAGTGAGAGGAACCCGGTTCCATGTTGAACACTGCCTTGGGGCCGGGTTGCCATTCTCCATCCAGTACCGCCGGGTTTTCCTGCCGCAGGCCGAACACTGACTCGTAGTAATCAGTCACCTCTTCAATATCGCCATCGATAATGAAATCGTGGTGGGTGAATTCACTGGTTTGCAGGGGTGAGTGATCACCGATGGTACCGTAGCCGGGAATGGTGTAACCGTACCGCTGGAAGAACACATGATTGAATGACTCGCCGTACACTGCCATTTCACGCACACCTACCCGGCGCTGTATCACATTTAATGGTTCTGTGTCGGTCATATCGTACAGGTCGTCGTAAACCGGCTGGGTGACGAACCAGGGTTCACCTGCAGTGCGTGCATCAGAGAAAATGTCATGAAGCCGGAAGATATCGCGGGTGCGCATTACGGCCATGCGCTGGCCGACCGTCTCAGCCGGCGCAATTCCTACACCGGGTCCCTGGATTTGTTCCCACTCAATGATGCGCAACAGGCCGTGAGCATCCACGTCGCCGTTTTGCAGGCGGATTGAGGTCGCGGCACTCGACACCTGGTATAGCTCCAACGCCTTGTCTGCGCTGATTGGCTGGCGCTGGGTTTCGCGAAAGCCGAATTCCGCAAAGTACTCGATCAAAGGCGCGGCCTCAGCAGTTCCTATGACGACTTCGTAGACGCCACTGATGCCGGTGTCTGGCCGTTCCTGCGCCAGGGCCTGGGAGTAGATGTTGAAGGGCAGCAGCAGTAAAAGAATCCAGCGCATAGTTTTGCCAAGAAGTGTGTGTGGTATCGTTGGAGGTTTATACCACACATTTGCGAGGTGGCGATGATCCAACCCGTGCTGGCGGACTACGAAAATGTCGAGCCAATGCCGGCGGCGGCCGGCCGCGCACCAACGGGCTCGATTTTGCTGCAAACACCCAATGGTTTCCACACGCTGGTGGAGGAGAAGTGATATGGCCTACTACCTCTATGTCTGCCACGACAATCTGGATGCGGCGAAGGCCAAGGCCATTCGTGCCGAGTTTTTACAGGCTCATCTGAAATACGTGGAACTAAACATCCTTCGCTATGCAGTCGCTGGGCCGAATCGAGACGGTGACAATGACTTTGGTTCCAGTACGTTTATTGTTATTGCTGAAACGATGCAACAGGCCGATAGCCTGATGTCGGGGGATCCATACGTTTCAGCAGGACTGTACGGTGAGGTAAGGGGCGTAGAATTTCACCCCGTAGCCGGTCAATGGGTAGGTGGAATAAACTGGCAGTAGTAAGTGGCCTATTTCACCGGTAACGGGTGCGCCGTTAGAGCATGAGTAGGCAATGGACCATCAAATAACAGGACTATCAACGCTGTAGAATCCTGCTAAGCACTCAACGAGTGGGGACGCCGTGAGCTCGATGGACCGTAGTCCGAGCCAGCTTCAATTTGGCGCCACTGGCGAACATGGGGTGGGTCATCATCCAGCCACGTTGCCTCACCGTTTTCGATTACCGATTTATGGGCTCTGACCCCTTATTCTCGTTCCTCACTGGGACGGTCGCATGGAAAATTGGAGCCTGCTATTTGCACACTTTCTTTTTGTAGCAATCTGGATCAGCGCAGTCCACCGCTCCATCACCGTCATTGTCAATACCGTCAGCACAGTACTGCTCCTTCCCAATCGCGCCCTCAGGCGTACAAGGCTTACCACCAGTTCGATCAACGCCATCGCAGTTCTGATCTATGCCATCCCGTTTGATGTCACAAGCGCGTGGAAAAATAGTGGCATCCAGATCGTTACAGTCCGGTCCGGGAAACATAGAACCATCGCCATCAGCGTCGTTGTCGCAGACATCACCCAGACCGTCTTGGTCGAGGTCTGCTTGATCAGGGTTTGAATTCACGGGGCAGTTATCTACGTCACCGCACATCTCATCGCCATCAAGGTCATTGTCCGCATCAAACCGACATACATCGCAAATATCGCCAATAGCATCACCATCGACATCCGACTGATCGGCATTAGGTATATCAGGACAGTTGTCCCGGTTATCGGGTATGCCATCTACGTCAGAATCAGAGAGTGGAGAAAGCAAAAACGCTCGGTCTTGAAGTTGACCTACCCCAGACTCATAGATCACCCTTACCCTGCCAGTACCGACAATCTGTCCATTGTCGTTAATCTCGGAAACATCCATTAGTTCCCACCCCGGAAACACACCCAGGGAACTCAAGTCTTGAAGGCCATCCTGTGCGCTCCAAATGAATGGACTCCCGGGCGTGCTACTCGAAGACTTATGGCCAACGGCCTGCCCATGATTATTGACATCAACCAATCTTGTATCAGGGCTGTCCACTAGGACTGGCCCAGTAGGCTCAGACCAAAACCAACCTCTGAAGTCTGCGCCATCATAAGCAGACCCGACCATTGCTCCCTGATCATTAATGGCACTGACTCCAAGACGGGTAACTCCCGAGTCGAGGCTGGAAAGATTCGTAAAATGTCCGTTATCCCACAAGTAGGATGCCTTGCCCTGGCCCTCACACTCCTCAATGCTGGCCGTAGCCACCAAAATCTGCCCCTGATTGTTAACGTCGATCGCCCTACTTTGGTCCCAGCACGGGCCGGGATGGATTTCGGTCATATTCTGTGAAGAATCCCAAACGATCGCTCTTGCGAAGAATGAGTTCCCATCTTCAACTGGATATGCTGACCCCACAACTATACCGGCATCATTTATCGAGGCGGCCACACTAGCCTCCCCCGACGAGGACTCACCTCCCAGCCCGTCAAATGCAATGAGCGGGGAATTGGCTCCGGTCAAAAATCCTTTCGAAGTCCCATCTGGATCGACAACGTAGTTACCTATAATTTGATCCAGGTTGTTCAAACCATCAACCTGAATAGACTGCCATCCGGCGGATGAAACATATTCTGTGAAGGCTGCGCCATCCCAGAAGAATCCCCGGCTCGACTTCGCGACATAAAAACGCGTGCCTACCACGTGTCCTGAGTTATTTATTCCGAACGCAGAGCTATCCTCTTCATCAAGAATTCCCAAGTCGATAAGTTCATATTCGGTCGCGAATGTTGCGGGAATGTACAGCACAACTGACAGGGTGAGCGCCAAGCAACTCCTTTTCGTCTTAATCATTTCTATTCCTTGAAATCTAGACACGATGGATGTGATAACAAAAGTCTAGGCCCACATGAGCAATGCTGCAACGTTTAGCAATGTTAATGAGTCGTCAAAGGTTGTGATTTGTGAGACAGACCACAGTTAGCCTGATAACGGGATATCTCGGGTTCCGAGGATCAGGTAGAGGTATTTATGGGCTCTGACCCCTTATTTTAGATTCATTTACTCGCGAGGTCGCAAAGGCCTGGAACAAGGCGGCGGAGGTTGACGAAATTTTGCCCGAGCTGGTCGACGAGTATATCGGTGGTCTCAGCAAAGATTAGAGCGCGGCGCTCAGGCCAGAGTCCTACATTTACACCGAATGGAATGCTTTCAAAAAGTTGCTACGCCGATCAATAAACTTGATGTGGCCCTCGGCGTTTAACTTTCGTCTATTGGTTGTAAATGCTGGCGCAATGTAACCCCAATTCGAATTTCTAGTGAAATAAATTACGACGTCTAGCTCCGTTCCCTTCCACCTGTTCTCAACATATCTATCTTCGGATGAAGCATCGATCGTTTTTATTTGTAATCGATAGAAATTCGGCCCATCGGAAATTAGGATATCTGTCGCGTGGCCATTGTCCAGAACAGGACTAAACACCTGCCAGCCGTCATGCATGAGCCAACTTATAACCTTGAGTTCATGGGAAGTGTTTTTGAGCGCTTGATGTGTACCTTCCCTTGGCTGAGCTGCTTTCTTTGGCACATTCGTCCCCTATAGCGCGTTCTGCTCAAAGTATTCGGACTTAGCCCGCCGTCTATGGTCGACACACTCCACGAAACGTTTCTCCGAGACCGGGTTTGCGCAATCTTCCGGGGGAACGTACTGCTCTGCAAACTGGTTAGTGAGTCGCGTTCTGGCTTGGAGCCTAACGACCTCCGCGTCTCGCGCCTCTTGCTCTCGTAATGCCGCAATGCGTTGAATCTCCGCCTCCTTTAGCTTGGCTACGGCCGCCACCCTTTCACGCTCCTGTTGCCGCTTATGCTGCTCAGACAGCCCCTGCTCGAGTTGCTCATCTGCCCACCATGCCAAGCCACCAGCAGCAATTAGCCCGCCGAGGGACATAATCAAGCTTGCGAGAATTATACCGAGCGCAATTTTCCATACGAGTTGCATTATTCGGCCCTCCTTGCCGTCTATCTGTTAATGGTTAACCTTTCGACCACCCAAGCACCGATAAGCGCGGTTCTAGCGACTGCAGTCTTTTGGATCCTTTTTGCAATAGGAGCCGACGCGTTGTAGTCTAATCTACGAAGTGGCTCTTTATCTACGGGGATTAAAAATGTATCTACATACGAACCCAGAAAACGAACGAGCGCCCGAACTAGCATCTAGTTCATCTCACGAAATTCATCGCTATTTTCGCTCATCTTTCCGGTTTTCTTCCTCTCGAATTCGCTTGTATTGAGCAGCAAGAAGTTGGGTGCCCTGATCAGTAAGGGAATACCGAGCCGCTCCCCCCATTGCAATCGAACCGAGCCTCAATACATCTCTTGCTACAAGCTCGGAAATCGCGGCCTCAAGCTCAATATTTCCAAACTCCACCGCTTGCAATATCACATTGTCATCAAGGGTGGTTGCGTCTTTCGTGGCGTACACGACTAGAACGGCAGCCGCTTCGTCGGATACGGCTCCGCCGTCATCGGCCGCAGGTTGAACCGCCGTTAGCTCTTGTCGGAGCCGCCCGGCCTCCGCTGCAAGCTCATCGCGTTCTTTCTCGAGGTGCTCGATCTTTTCATGCAACAAGTTGACCCGCTCTTTGTGGGCTTCATTGTTGCTTTTGAGTTGGTCTATATTCTGTTCTTGCAACTGGTAAGCATTTTTCAATAACTCGAAATGCGCCGCGTCGAGAACCTTGTCTTTAAGTCCTCCGAGAATACCCGCAATATCCATCTTATCCCCTTGCTGTTGAAATAAACCGAGCGGCAGCCCTCGTGACACGATAAACCGCGTCACCTTGCCCGTTATAGTCGAGCCTCAATAACCCATACTCGTATAAGGTCGCGAGGTCATCCTCGATAAATTGCGGTTCCATGATTTGGATTTTTCCATGATCGCCATCTAGCGGAAGTATTCGTTTCCCTGACATGCTCTCGGAATAGATAAATCCGCTGGAATTATTGTCGAATATTTGACTCACTACTGAAAGCGCCTGCACCGAGATTTCCGCCCCCGGGCGTAGGGCTTCAGCGATTTCGCCGAATCCATCGACCCGACTCGCCACATGCGCAAGCATCTGGTCAATAGAGTCGAGTTTTCCGAAGAGAACCTCTCTATCTTGATTGAGCAACGCCCGGATTCCCGACGTCGCAGCTGCATTTTGCTCGAGTAGGCCAATAACCTCATTATGATTGTTACTGGCTAACCACACCTGGAAATCCTGAAGATCGTCGCCTGTCGCGGCACGTCCCTCCGCATTGTACGCGGCGAGAAGGCCCACGATTGTGGCAAACGCCCCGGCTACTGTTATTGGCTCCATATTGCCCCTACTATATCGAATTGATTAAATCGCCCACGGCGGCCCTGAGCGCTTCCCAAGAGGTTCGACACGTCGCATCATCAAAGTTCGCTTTAGTCGCCAGATGATTCCACGGGTGAACAACATTCCGGGATTCTCGCATCGCGTGGCTAAACTTCGCCCGATCTGATTTCACCCACCCCCGGTCAACGGCCACTTCAATAAGTGCGTTTAGGTTCCAGTCAGGAATAGCCACGCCCTTTCCCTCGTGGTTCTTCGGCGCTCTCGGGGACTGGTAAGCCTCGGATGGCGCGAGCTGAGCTCGACAGAGCAGCAGGCCCTCGAGGACACTCCCCATCATTACTACGGCCGAAGTATAGGCTTTTACATGTTGGCAGCGCTGGGCCTCGCGCCAGCGGGAGTCGATGATCGCTTGCAGACCGGGGGTCGCCTGCGTGAGACGATCATAGTCGGGAGGAGCTATAATCTGTTTCTTGGGAGGAGTGACGCCTCCCGCCTCGAGAAACTTGATGGCCGAATAGATGTACTCCGCCAACGTCTCCAGCCGAACCCGCCGACTGTTGGCCTCGAAGTTTTCGTCGGCCCCCATTCGAGTGAGAAACTCGCCCGGCAAACCCGATACGCCCGCTAATATCATGTGGGCCTCGCTGGTTTTGGCGTCCACCGCCCGCAGACCAAGAAATTTTTCGGTTGCCGCTACCCCTCGACTTACCTCGATTTCCCGCAGTATGTCCCGCAATAGGGATACCGCTTTGCTCGCTTCCATAGGCCCCTGATTATTTCGTTTATTGTGTCAGCATGACATTGGGGCAGTTTATAGGAATTCAATCCTCGACATGACCGGACATGTCCAGCAGAACATATTTTCCGCAACATCCAATTTACGTTAAAATGCCCGCTCCCCAACCAACAAAGGAGGGAAGTTATGCTAGAATTTTTTCTGACTTCTCCTCCTGTACGCCTCAGCTGTAACTGAGGACGGCCCGGCCTAGAGGGGAGATTAGAGGACCAAACGCCGAGAAACCACTTCGTCCGGATGTTACCGGGTTGCGAAAGTTGCGCGCAAGGATGTTACAGCAGTCTTGCGTCTGAGGCGGGGGTTGTTGGTCGGTGCCCCGGTGCCCAAAGCGGAAACGTCAACCCGACGCCCGCAGCGGGACAACATCGGAAAAGTACAGGCAATCCCGGTTCTCGCACTCAATCAATGCCACAACTATTGCCGCAACTTAACTCCACTTGGCCAATGGGCTCTTACCACCGGGGCTCTCCCAATATCTGTTAATCATCCGTGTGAAGTAAGGGGTATAAAAAAAGGGATAAAGCGACACCCCAAAAACAACAAAACCCCTATAAAAATAGAGGTTTTATCGAAAATAATGGCGGACCGGACGGGACTCGAACCCGCGACCTCCGGCGTGACAGGCCGAAAATTGCGGATTTCGCAAGTTTTTGAATTTTCTTATCTATCCCCTTGGATTTCATTTTATTGTATATATATCAGCAATTTATGTTGTTCCTTCTTGTCCATTAGTGTTCTTTGTCGTTCTTCGATATCCCCATAAATTCGTCGATTTTGTGTGGCTATTGTGTGGCTGGCCCATTTCCAGAACTTGTGACCATCTTTCTTTTTGACTATAATCACGTCCTGGAGGGCCCGTTCTATGTCCCAAAAACTCACCGCCACAACGATCAAAAAACTAAAGCCTCGGGCCACTCGCTACTTGGTGACAGACAGCCATACGCCAGGACTCGTATTGAAGGTCAGCCCCAGCGGGGGGAAATATTTCTATTACCGATATCGACCCTCTAATAGTAGTCGCGTCCTGGAAGAACCCATCGGCAATGCGTCGATACTGTCGCTCGGTGATGCCCGGGACGCAGTCACTATAAAAGCAGGTGAGGTCGCTAAGGGCGTTGACCTGAGAGAAGCTCGACGAGCAGCGCGCGACCAGGAAACTGCAGATACAAATGACTCCCACCTTCATCTATTCCGCTACATAGATCAGTACTATGCGCGCTATGCCATGGAACACAGCGTAAGTGCGGAGGAGATCGTAAAAACGCTGAAGCGGGAGTTCGAATTCCTCAGCGACAAACCCATTGATCAAATCGACAGCGAGGACATAGAAATATGGCGTGCCTCTCGCAGTGAAGACATCACGTTCGCGCGAATCAAGCGAATCTATACCTATCTGAAAGCGTGTATCAATTCCGCGGTGAAGCACTACAAGTTGATTGATCGGTTTGAGCTTCAAAACTACTCGCTCAAACGAAAGATCACCGAGAAAGTAAACCCTCCCAAAGTTCGCTATCTATCCAGAGAAGAAGAGTTCCGCTTGCTGGCCGCACTCGAAAAGCGCGATAAGGAACTACGCGATAAGCGCGCTCGTTACGTTGAATGGCAGTCCACGCGAAATCACAAGAAGAAACGCCTAGAGCCTTTTTCTGATCAGGATTACCCTGATCACATCACGCCAATCATATTGCTCGCCTACCATACGGGACTCGATATTGGTGATCTCTTCGACCTGCATTGGGAGCACGTGGATTTCGCTAACATTCAGATACGCAAAATCCGCAACAAGACTAGCCACAAGGCAGACAACCCTCAGCCCGTAGTCGTGCCGATGTCACCGACGGTGAAGACTACTTTGGAGCAGTGGGGCCATCAGCATGGAATGAATGGGCGGGTCTTCAAAAGTCCAAAAACTGATGGCAGGCTAGACAATATTAATAAGGCGTGGCGCAACATCATAAAGGAAGCCGAGATAAATGATTTCAGGCTCAAGGATCTACGCCATACATTTGGGAGTTGGCTGGCTATAGAGGGGGTCAACATCCTGCAGATTCGAGATCTGATGGGACATACTGACGTTAAGACTACACAGATCTATGCTCACCTCTGCCCCGCTAAAAAGGAACAATCGATAAGGGACGTCTTTTCCTAACAAGATGTACGCGAGAATCAGAAGAGTATTTTATTCATAATATTCAAAGGGTTACGATTCAAACGGTCTATAATCTATCTTATGTTAAATTGACGGATGCTGCCAACGAGGCCTCCGATCCATCGGTCTTAACCGAAACGTACTTCTCTTGAACTCATTTCCTTGATATCGATTAAAGGTCTTTTCGAAACGCGGAAAAGCATACGCCCTGACCAACTGATAGCAGAAGGCCTTTAATTAGCGCTTCCCTTTGAGCCATAGACCGCTCTTGTCCATGAAGCGCCCCTGCATGTAGCTGACTATATCATCGGCCTCCTCGTTTCAATCGTATGTACTCACAGGCATTTGAGTAAGCAGCACAGTCAGCGCTGAGAATGTCTTGAATGCTCGAGACGATCCAAAATCAACATTCCACTGGCCATGCTCACCAGGAACAATAGCGAGCTGGAATCCAGATAGGCAAGTGAGGCAATTGCAGGCCCGGGACAGTAACCATACAGTCCCCACCCTACTCCGAATAGAACTGCTCCCATGACCAGTTTCCTATCTACAATCGTTTTTGTTGGCAAATGAAACTCTGAATCGAATACCGGGCGCTTGATCATTGCCACCAACTGGTAGCCAAGCACCGTAACCAGTACAGCGCCTCCCATAACAAAAGCCAGGTCAGGTATCCAATTTCCAAATAGATCCAGGAAGCCAATAACCTTCTGGGTATCTGTCATGCCAGACAGCGCAAGCCCCAAGCCAAATAGAATGCCGCACATCAGGGCAGATACATTCTTCATGCCCCACCACCAACTAGATTTACGATAAATACAGTAGCGATGCCCGACCCCATAAAGACCAGGGTTGCTATCATTGAACGCTTGGAGAATCGACTGATACCGCAAACACCGTGGCCACTGGTGCAACCACTACCTAGCTTGACACCTACGCCAACAAACAATCCTGAAGCTATGGTCAGCGGAATATTGGATGAAGGAACTGAACCTGGAGTGACATCAAACAGCACACGGGCAAGCAATGCCCCCAGGGGAAGCCCTAGTACAAACAGCCATCTCCACAGCCTGTCCCGGGAAACATAATCTTCCATACTGGCTGGCTGAATCGCGCCCCAAAGAATCCCGCTTATCCCCGTAATTCGGCCCAGCAAGTACATCATTAAGACCGCTGACAGCCCAATAATCAGTCCACCAACGATGGGGGACATAAAATTATCCATTGTCTGCCTTCAATTCCCCGCAAACCAGATTCGCGGGTACGGCTATGTCCATCATGTGCGGATCTGAAAGATCGAGGTTCTTCATGTGCCGGATAAACCCCTCTTTGTCCAGCTGCAAGCGAGGATTGTGCTGTTTCTCCTCGGCCAAAGTGGAAGAAGTCCAACCTTTATAATCGTGCCCGGGCAGCACAACGGTACCGGACGGCAGCGCCAATATCTTGTTTTGAATGCTGTCGTAAAGATCACCCGGATCACCATTTTGAAAGTCTGTTCGACCTGTTCCGCGAATGAGTAAGGTATCCCCGGAGAAGAGGTAAGTTTGATCCTGTGTATCTACGAAGAAACAGTATGAATCGGAAGTGTGTCCCGGCGTAAACAGTACTTCAATAGAGAGGCTTCCAACCTCCAGCTTCTTTCCGTCGTATAGGACATCACTGGCACAAACGACATCACCTTCTGAGCCAACCATCGTTTCACACCCCGCCCGCTCTTTTAAGGCACCTAAGGCGGTAACATGATCTGCATGCACGTGGGTATCAAGTGCGTACTTTAATGTTACCCCGAGTTCTTCTACCAGCTTGAGATACTGCCCGGCATGCTCCCTCACTGGATCAATGATACAGCCCTCCTTACGCTCTCCATCGGCAATAATATAAGTGTAGGTCGAGCTGTCTTTATCGAAGAGTTGTCTCAAAATCATTCCAGTTACCTCTTGAAACATGGTGCTTGTAAATACCGTACTCACCGCCAGCATTCTGAATTAGATAGCTGAGGTAAGCGCCGACTGAAAAAACCGGGAAATCCTCCCATGTTCAGGCCAAATTGCTAGCCCACCGGCTATTCCTCCTCATCTGGACAGAAAATACTTTTCAATACTTCTATTACTTTCGCTGGCGAATCGTTGGCTACAGAGTAATAGACCGTTTGCGCCACCTTGCGGGTAGTCACTAACTCCGCCTTCCTCAGGCCTGCCAAATGCTGAGACAGTGCAGATTGGCTCAATGGGATTACGGCATTGAGTTCGCCAACAGACATTTCATGGCCCAGCAGGGTACACAGAATCATCAATCGGGATTCATTACCCATGGTCTTGAGCAAGGCGGCGGCATTGGTCGCGTTTTGCTTTAGCCTTTCCAGATCATTCATTAGTATATTCTAAATTAGGTTTTTATAATATTAAAGAAATTGCAGTACTTTAATTAATACAATGGATTTCTAGCTATATGCTTCAAATACGTTTCGAAAGGTGGCCGAATATGACCTGGCCATGTGCGTGGTTTTCCCTCACGATCTAAAGTAAACGAGGGAGTCGTTCTTAAACACTAGTAAGTATTGTAACGAAAGGAAGTGTCGAAGAATGGTGCAGGCTGTCCTGAATAGGCTCTAAATGCAGTAAAGCTACCACCAAAGTCATACGAATTGGGGATCAATTCTTGCCTGGCGTACGCGCCAAGTTCATCAAATACTTCTTGAACTGTCCGCGGCAAATTATTCCAAGCCAAACGGAGCCCAAGGGTACAAGCACCAACATGATTATCATTCCAGGAACCATCAATCGAGCAGGCACTAGCAGATCCGAATCCATCGCGCTGTATAGCATCAGCCCGAGTGAGGTTACAGAAAAAACCAAAGAGAAAAAGGTAACAAAGAAATGGACTGTCCCGTAATGCGCAAGAATAAGGTAACCCCGCCTCGCTTCTCTGTCGCGCCGGGAAAAGTCGGGTATGTGCGTACGAAACTCCTGGTACAAGCCCAACATTTCTCCACGCCGTTTCGGCTCGATAGAATAAAAGTAGGTTAACGCATTCAAAGCAAAAACAATTTCTAAAACACTCGCGTAGTTAGCTAATGGGCTCATCGTAGTCCTCCGGAGCGACTGCTCATTTCTGAGGCAGGAGTCGCCATGGTGAGCTTGACTTGTCAAAAAGGAGAGAATAAATTAACAGCTTAACGAACGTTCAACAAGGTGTTTTATGGGAACTACAGCCTATCGACTGCTCGGAATTGCCGGGCAGCAATTTGCGAAAAAAGGCTACTCGGGGACTTCGATGCGCAGCATTGCAAGGGAGACAGGTACTACGCAAGCAGCAATCTATCACCATTTCCCCAACAAGGAAGCACTGTACCAGGCAGTTCTGGAGCAGCAATTTCAGCAAACCACATCAGATATGTTCGAGAGACTGACCCACATCGAGGATCCTTTACAACGCATCGAAGGCTTGGTTATGGGGCTCGCCGATCTAGTAGCAGATGACGAACAATTTCGGCAATTGTACTTTCGCGAGTTGTTAGAGGGAGACGAAGAGCGGCTGTCATTCCTGGCGCATCAAGTGTTTGGCAGCATGGCGACATTAGCAACGAGCGTAGTTGAGGACCTTAATCTTGAAATGGACTCTTACCAGGTGCTTCTGTCAATTGCAGGCCTGGTTTACCACCACGTAGAGGCCCGAAAACTGATTAAGCACTTGCCCGATTCTCGGCCGGAG
Source organism: Halieaceae bacterium (assembly GCA_963669435.1). Classification (GTDB taxonomy): domain Bacteria; phylum Pseudomonadota; class Gammaproteobacteria; order Pseudomonadales; family Halieaceae; genus CALJFL01. Next base: position 3,548,805 of record OY770025.1, on the reverse strand, counting down.
AATCGGGACATGAAAATCATCGTGAAACATATCATCCAACTGCTTACCGGCGGCTTGAAATAAAAACAATGAGCATAAAGCAAACCGGAGACCACCTATACCGCGCTGATAAATTGTTTGGCAGGCTAGGCCTATGGATGTACCACCATAAAGCGGTTGTCTTTCTGTGCGCCCTCACACTGATCGGAGGTGGCGTCTACTTCGCCAGCCAGGTTAGAACCGATAATAGCCTCGATGCCTATTTCGATTCAGCTGACCTTTCATACAACGCATATACAAACTACCAGTTCGATTTCGGTTCGGACGAGGTAGCGTACATTCTGTATTCGGTGCCCTCGCGGGAAAACGGTCCCTTTGAACTGGAAATTATGGATCGGATTCTCACATTAACAGAGGCACTGGAATACGAAGTACCTTTCGTGGCCGAAGTCACCAGCCTTACTAATGCTGAATTTATCAGTGCTGAAGATGACTTCCTGGAAATACATGAACTAGGTCTCGACATGCCTCAGGACCAAGCCGCAATGCTAAAGCGGCGGGAGGCCATGCTGGCGAAGCCAGCCTATCGGGGAAGTCTCCTCGACGATGCTGCCCAACACGGCGCAATCATCGTGGAGATGACGGTATCTGCCAACGATTCGCTCGACGATATTCGACTAGACGCTGACGGCGGTGATGCATTGAGTAACCTCTACCCACAAGCTTCCAAAAACAAGATAGTGGAAATTCTCAATCGCCCTGAATACGAAGATATCGAATTCCGCCTGACCGGCGACGTTGCAATGAATAGTGCCTACAACGAAATCATTACCAGTGAAGCAATGCTAGTTACTGGGTTAACTTTCGCCCTAGTCAGTCTCATTGCACTAGTTTGCTTTCGAGGGCAACTACTGGGGCTACTCGGCCCCCTATCGGTAGTTATACTGGGATTAATCCTCACCGTGGCCTTTATGGTCCTGGTCGGCTATAAGCTAGGCATGTTGTTCATGATAGCCCCTACATTGTTAACCGCCATTGGGGTAGCCCAGTCAGTACACTTGATCACAGAGTTTAATCTGCTACGTACCCGAGGGCTCAGTAGGCAAGAGGCTGTACAGAAAACTCTAGAGCATGTCGCCATGCCTTGCCTGCTGGCCGCACTCACTACTGCCGTTGGCTTTCTGGTGATGGCCGGCTCGAGCTTGCGGGGGCTTGCAGAGTTGGCAGTTTATATTAGTGTCGGCGTTCTGCTGACTTTTATCGGTAGTATCACCCTGATGGTGTGCTACATGTGCTTGGGAAAGAATGATCAGTCGCGCCGTAACGACGTCTCGGAAGACAGCTCGCATTTTTTGTACAAAATCTTAAGTCGCGTAGTAGATATCAATCTCAAGCACAAGCATCTAATCATTGCTGCTTTCGCCGCAAGTATAGCGATCGCTGGCATAGGCATTAGCAAATTACACATCGGCTTCAATTTCCTTGAAGAATTCAAACCAGAAGTCAAGTTTCGCCAGGATACTGAGTATACGCAAACGCATATGGGCGGCGTCCTTAATTTTGTCATTATCTATGACGCTGGCGAGGCAGACGCGATCAAAAACGCTAGGACACTGGCTCACCTAGAGGCTCTGCAGGCTGAGGCGGAACGCTCTGATCTCGTTCAGAAGAGCTATTCTCTGGTGGATATTCTCAAAGATATCAACCAAAGTTTTCACGGTGATGACCCCGAGTATTATCGACTGCCAGAAAGCGACGATCTTATCGCTCAATACTTGCTCATGTATGAGATATCGGGTGGCGAGGAATTAGATGATTATGTGAGCGGCGACTACAGTCGCACAACACTCGAATTGCGAGTCGATATGAGCGGCTCCGAACGAATTGCGAAGCTGTTGCAAAATGTTGAAGCCCATCTAGTCTCGAGCCCTTTAGAGGGGATCGAAATAGAAATAACCGGTGTGGGTATGCTGTGGGTAAAAATGGCGAAGTACATCGCTCAAAGTCAGATACAAGGATATACCTTAGCCTTTATTATCATAGCATCGATTCTTTGCCTCGCTTTTCGTTCAGTCAAAGTCGGATTGCTGGCCATGATTCCCAACTTGCTACCAGTTGTCCTAGCACTGGGGGTCGTTGGCTGGCAGGGCGATCACCTCGATTATTTCCGCATGTTACTGGCGACTGTAGCGATTGGCATTGCAGTCGATGATACTGTGCACACAGCAAGTCGGTTGCGTAAGGAATTTTTGCGCCTGGGCAATTACGAGGCAGCTGTTCGGACGAGTCTGATGAGTGTGGGGCGGGCTCTAGTTATTACTACGACCATCCTTACATGTTCTTTTCTTGTTTACCTTGCATCGAGCATGGAAGTGCTCGCCGCATTTGGAATCCTATTGGCTATGACTATGATTGTGGCCCTGCTGGCAGACCTGTTCCTATTGCCGGCCTTGGTAATGGTGTTTCAACCTTTTGGCCCAGAACACGAACCCGAATTGATGGATAAACCCACCCCACTTGCCTATACCTCCTAAGTCCTAGTCATGAATAAATGTAGACCCGTCACCATTGCCCCCTTTGTAATCTGCTTCATTGCTACTGCGTCACTTGCCAACGGGAAAAGCCCTGATCAGTTAGGGGCCCAAATTGCAGCAGAGGCACAGCGACGCTCGAGTGGCTATGTGGATAGCGAGGAATCATTCACTATGGTATTGCGTGATAACAAAGGTCGCGAGCGCCGGCGCACTCTGCGTGCCAAGACCCTTGAGCGAGAAAATGATGGAGACTGGAGCTTAACCATTTTCGATCAACCAGCTGATGTAAAAGGTACCGCGATGCTCACCTACAGCCATGGACTCGATCCAGATGATCAATGGCTATATCTGCCTGCCCTAAAGCGGATCAAGCGTATCTCTTCAAAAAACCGCTCTGGACCCTTCATGGGAAGTGAGTTCGCATTTGAAGACATGAGTGATTTCATGATTGAGAAGTACAGCTATCGATATCTACGTGATGAACCTTGCGGCCAACTCACTTGCTATGTTTCAGAATGGATACCCGCCTATGAACATTCCGGTTACAGCCGCATCGAGGTCTGGCACGATCAGCAAGAGTATCGAGAGCAGAAGGTCGAATTTTTCGACCGGCGCAGAAATAGACTCAAGACCTTAATGGTTAGCGACTACCACCTTTATAACGACAGATTTTGGCGTCCCCATTCCCTAGAGATGTCGAACCATAGAACGGGAAAGTCTACCCTGCTGAAATACAGCGATATCGTGCTTGGGGTAGGCCTTACAGAACGCGATTTCGACAAGAATTCACTAAAGCGTGCGAAATAAGTTACAAATCACAGCTACATTATTGCTGGTAATCGCTCTTTCTACGTCAGCAGGAGAAAAATGGCTGTCGGGACTACAGCCATCCGGCTTCATAAGCGGAGAATGGCGTTACTTTGTCGAAGGCGGTGACGGCTTCAGCCAGCAGAGAAACAATTTTTCGTTCGCCACGGAACCAGAGCTCTATCTACCTTTGGACAATGGTCGCGATAGTCTGACATTCACAGCATTCTATCGTTGGGATAAAAACGATGATGAACGCACTCACGGCGACATTCGTGAGCTTAAGTGGCATAAAGTAGAGGACAGCTGGGAGCTGACGGTCGGGGTTGACCGAATCTTTTGGGGAGTTACTGAAACTATACACCTGGTTAACATTATCAACCAACAAGACTTCGTAGAAAATCCCGACGGCGAAGATTTGCTGGGTCAACCGATGATTAACCTTGACCTGATTTCTGGCTGGGGAACTTTTGGAGTTTTCGCCCTACCCTATTTCCGTGAGCGCACCTTTCCGGGGATCGACGGCCGACCAGGTTCCCGGCTACTGGTGGATATTGACGATCCAATTTTCGAATCCAACGCGGAGCAGTGGCACACAGACTTCGCTCTCAGATGGAGCCATTACATTGATAACTGGGATCTGGGTGCATCTTACTTCCATGGCACAAGTCGCGAACCACGCTTCGATCCTAGGTTTTCGACAACCATCTCCCATCGAGTCATCGCGCTGCGCCCCATTTATGACATCATCGATCAGGCGGGTCTTGATGTTCAGGGTACCTTCGACGAGTGGCTCTGGAAACTCGAGGCTATTTATAGGGACGGACAAAAACATGCTTTCTTCGCTAGTGCTGTTGGTTTGGAGTATACCTTTTTTGATATTTCGAGCACCGGCATAGATATCGGTTTAATCTCCGAATATCTTTATGATCAGCGAGACCATATCGTAAACAGCGACAATGACCTGAGCCTGGGTATACGCTTAACTTTCAATGACATCAACTCTACCGATTTAGTAGCCGCTATAGTCCAGGACCTGGACAACCATTCAAACTATTTCTACCTTGAGGGAAGTCGTCGACTGGGTGACTATGTAAAGCTATCCCTCGAGGCACGCGGCGTCAGTAACGTTGCGGCTGGGGATCCACTGCAGTTGTTCGAAGGCGATAACTATATTCAGTTAGAGCTTGCGTTCTACTTCTAATCTATATCGACTCTAAGCATTGACTAGTGCTGACATCGATTCGTCGAATCCTGCCAAACAACTCGAGACTTTTCACTCAGCGTAGGGAAACTTTTCGGCAAACTCTTTAGTATCCCAATAGAACGGCCTACATCTGGTTATCTTACCGTCTACAATATCGATTATCTCCAATACCTCATGAGAGAAAGGTTCACCCAATGGTTCAGACTGCCCCGAAATCGTAAAACCTGTAACAACATGATTCTCACCCACAGACCGTGAGGTAATCTCGAAAGAGAAATTACTACAGTGCTCCGATGACATGGCAACCATCAACTTTGCTAAGCCATTTACTCCTTCGAATGTACCCCCATAGGGCAAACTATCGGCTTCAATCACGTGAAATCCGCTCGCCATAACTTCCTCTGAGGAAGACCAATCGCCTTCACCAAGACCCGATGCAACTCCGTCGTAAAATGTCTTAGCTATGCGAAAATTTTCGGCAATGCGGTCCAAATCAACATCATCAATCACGAATTCTCTTCCCTAAAAGTTGCTCATTCAATGTGCACTGTTGCAATACTCACGAGGGGCCATTTACTTTGGACCCGCAATCATCCTGCCTTCGAAAAGCTGCAGATACTTGCTGGTATCCACGCCGACGGTCTTGTGCACTAAACAGATAGTGCCGAAACTACTCATTAACAACAATATTATCGATGCTTCACCATGAAGCAAAAGTTGACCCTATGCGAAGTTCTCCCGTTCTATCCTCTACCAGCTGCAATGACGCCGGACGCAAGATAAGTAATCACTGCGCGAATAACAAAGATCTCTTTCTCTATTAGGTATGTCGCTTACTGTCCGCTAGGTCTACATTGTGTGTCGGGTACGCTCTTGGGCCTGATCTACCAAGATATAACCCGCGTGATATTTGAACTTGCCCATCGATAGGGAATGGGCGAAAGAATAGACTGAAGACCAAGAGCTCCTTCGTTCAGAAGACATCTTCTGGACATTTGACCGGCTTCGGCCGGTCCTTTTTAACTCATGTCTGGTACTGGATAGGCGACATAGCACCCACAGTACCGGGACTTAGTCCGTTTAGCAGCCTGTGACTGATGCTATATAAAACTTACTTGCCATTGGGTAAGAAATCCCTCACGAAATCTGTCCATTGGACTTCTTGAACATCGCCCCAACCGGTTCGTCCATTACAACTCCACCGTGTCAGGCAGACGGGCACACGGAGGTTAAGCCAGGTACTTATCACGGAGTTGGCTACAACTTCTCCACGAATATCATACTCACGCCCACGGGAGTCAGTCACTAACATACGAATGCTATCTGGTACTAAATTCCGCGAATTATAGCTTGTAAGATTCTGCGTCTTCGCAACCGTCACCGGCTCGCCATCAACAATCAGCCATCCAAATTTAAGAGATTTATCCCCGGGCAAATCAAAACTGTCCTTCCAGATCGGGTTTAAGGCCGGGTCATCATGGGCCGTCAGATTAAAAGCGAAGTCCTCACCAAACACCCCCGTCGTCCATGTAGCCGGTGGAGCCGGCATGGGATCTTCAAGCCTGGCCTCACCCCATGAGCGATCACGGATATGGAAGCAATCCACATCATAGGACTTGCCGCGGAGGAGTAATTCCCCTGAAACGTGCATAACCTGCTCGAAATGGGAATTATTGGGCCACATTACCGGCTCAGAAACGGCATCGTATATCAGGTTAAAGCGGTTCTTCCGCAATGGATCATGGTACTGCAACCGAAACTGTTTGCCCGGCTCCAGCATCTCCACACTGTAGCTATTGTCCAGGGTAAAACTTTGCAAACCTCCATTGAGTTGACTATCTGGCATATACAGACGGTAATCGAAACATTCGGCTGCAAGGCTCGACTGCTTGCTGCCCTGATATATCATCGGGCCAGCGGAAACGACCTCCAGGTTCGGATGATGCCATAGGTACAGGAAGGCATGGATGTTCTCCTCGGGAATATTGAATCCGAAGTACTGAGTTTCAGTTAACCCGTAGTGCGGTTGCAGTTCGCGATATTCAGGGTGGAGTGAGTCATCTCTGTTGTATTCATAGCGCCCGAATGAAGCGTCAAAATTGCGCGAAAAAAAAGCCTCGTTGTCACTCATCGACCAGACCTCCCGGATTCAAAGCTGGCGATCGCGTCCATGCAGTTATTCATGAAGGTGTTGAGATGCACGGATCCAAGCTGTGTCATGCGGATATCGTCAAACCCCTCCCTGACTCGTACCACACAGCTGTTGGTGCCAAAGTAGTTCCTGAAGTTCAAGAAGCACTTATGGTAGTCAATAGCCATCTGGTCAATGGGTTGGCCGCCACAGCGCATATAGTGCGCGATGAACTTGTCCCAATCCATAAGTTCGCTGACCTGATCAACCACATAGGCCATGTCAGCTGCAGGATCGCCAAAATGGCAAGATTCCCAATCTACAACGGAGCTGATTTCGTCGCCTTCAACCAGGAAATTGTGGACAAAACAATCTGCGTGCACCAATACCGTGGGGTTGGAATTTTCAGGTACATTCTGACGCAACCAGTCGATGACAAAAGCCTCACCGGGTGATGGTAGGTGGGCAGCCTGCGACCACTGGGAGTATAAAAAATCGAGATTCTTCCGAACCGAGTCACTGGCAGAGTCAGTGGGCTCAACACCCGATTCAAAGGCCTTGAGGCAATCTTCGAATGCACTGATCGGGATAGCGTGCAATTTTGCCAGAAATTCGGCGAGGTTAAGTAGCATCTGCTCGCCGACTTCATCGCCGTAATGACCGAGCCCCCCCACCATACGACCTTCACTGCGTGCCATCACATAAAAGTCGCCATCAACACCCTGAACGTCCTCAAAAAGCCACAAAGGTTCTGGAACGGGCAATCCAGCGCGTGAAACCTGTTCTACCACGGCATATTCAAGATTCAACTTGTAAGCCCAGAACTTCCAGAAGGGAGTCGCACCTTTCTTGCGTATCACCAGGTCGCGGGGCTCCTCACCAGAAGCCTTCAGGGTGAAGAAAAATATCTCATTGGCAAAGCCGCCAGGAATAGCCTCAAAATCAGTTACCTTCAGTCCCTTCAACTCAGGTAAGCGCTGCCTGAGGATCTCTTCAAGCTTGCTCTCTGTGAGGCCGTTTTCAGTACGAACCGAGCTGCCCACATCCGGTGGATCGATGCGATAAAACTTGCTGTAGAAAGACGCTTCCCAACTGGCAGCATCATGTAGCCACTGGTGGGCTTGCGGATCTGACTCCCCGGAGGCAGTAGATTGTTCAGTGACTATATGACGGGCAACCGCGTCCAACGCTGAAATAACGCGCTGAAACTCTTGCTGCTCGTAAGCGTGATAGCTTGAAACAACCGCTTGCGCGCCCTCAACACTTTCGCCCAGCAAAGCCTCGGCCTGCGCCAGCAGCTGTTGACCTCGCGGCAGAAATTCCGCAACAAGCGCTGGCAGAGCCTGTTCTCTTTGCATGAGCTGTTGCACCGCACCCACGGCAAGGCCAATGGCAGATTGTAAGCCGCGGGACCTGGTTTCGGGCAAGACCTGTTCCTGAAGCGTGTTGCCAATTAACCGCAGATATTCAATGTCATCCAATAGCATAGTAGCGTGTCTCGATAGTTAACTGTTTAAACTTAAGGTTCCCGGCCATGCGTCGGGTAGTCGACGTAGCCTCGCGCCCCCCCTTCGTAGAATGTCGCAGGATCCGCTTGCGACAATGCTTCCCCCGAGCGAAAACGCGCCGGCAGATCGGGGTTTGAGATCATCAGCCGCCCGAATACGATCGCGTCAGCCTCGCCAGAAGCGATTTTCTGCGCAGCGAGCGGCTGATCGTAGTTCCCGTTGGCGAGGTATGCGCCATCGAAGGCAGCCCTCACCAATTGTTGGTCAATTGGTGAAACAAGACTTTTTTCAACACCGTCAACCGGCATATCAACCTGTTCCATGCGGTGTAAATAGGCGATGCCGTAGGGTTTAATCGCTTCCAGCAGGCACAGGCAGGTCTCCTGTGGGTCGGGGTCTGCCGGGTGGTCAAAATTCAGTCCATGGGATACTTTAATACCAACACTTCCACCCCCCCAAACCGAAACCAGAGCCTCTATAACTTCGGCGCTGAAACGCACTCTATTGTGCACGCTGCCTCCGTAATGATCATCACGGCGGTTGATGGCCGCATTCGAGAACTGTGTCGGTAGGTAGCGCCCCGCTGCCAGAAACTCTACACCGTCAAATCCAGCATATTTCGCGTTGACCGCAGCCTGACGATACTGCCCCACAACCTCCTGCACCTCCTGCGTAGCCAGGACTCTGGGAGTGACAAATTCTCGTTCACCATCATAGGTCCGCCACGTACCCAATGGCTTCACTGCCGATGACGATACGGGAGTTAACCCACCCTCTTACATCAAAGGGTGAGAAATTGCGCCCACATGCCACAACTGACAAAAAATCTTGCCCTCAGCTTCGTGCACGGTGTCCGTTACCGTACGCCAGGCCGCTATTTGCTCTTTGGCGTGAATCCCCGGGGCACCGACCCAGCCAGAGCCTTGGGCCGAGACGTGTGTGCCCTCACTAATAATCAAACCCACCGAGCTGCGTTGGCAATAATACTCAGCGGTCATTGCGCCCGGGGCACCCTCTCGCCCGCAGCGAGCTCTGGTTAAAGGTGCCATAATAATTCGATTGCGAAGGGTATGATCGCCCAGGCGAAGAGTTTCAAACAGGTTCATACAACCGACGCCCGTCCCGCAAGTTATCTTCTACACCTTTGCGCTGTGGAAGTACTAGAAACCTTTGTCCATCCAGCGGGCGGGCAACAACCATGCCAAAATGCAAACGAGATATGCGTCCGTTCCTATTTTGTACCTGGGTAAAGGATTCTTCTTGTCGGCGATTACCAGCAATTTACTGGCTACCTTCTCCGGGCGGGAGAAGACCGTGGTCTGAGAGTCAAGCATCTGCTTTGTCTGCCTCTCGATCAGCGGCATGTAGGTGCCGTCCTCTGCCTCCTCCTCTGCACGGAGGCGCAGTTGGTCCAGGTAATAATCCATCATGCGTGTATTTCTGACACCGCCGATGTTGGCCAGTGATATGGAGAACCCCATACCCTTGGTCTCCCTCCTGGCCGAGTCAGTTAATGCCTCCATCGCCCACTTGGACGATGCATACATGCCCACCATGGGACCGGAAATCCTTCCCCAGAAAGAACTACACAAAACAAGGTTTTTCCCCGTGCCTTTCAGTCGGGGAATCGCTGCTTGAATAATCAACAGCGTGCCGACCGTATTGATATCAAACGAGTGCCGAACCAGTTCCGGCGTCATCCTCTCAATCAGGCAGTTGGAGATCACCGCGGCGCAGTGAATGATTGCATGCGGCGCCTCTCCCCCAAGCATCTGATCTATTTTCGCAAAAGTAGACTCCACCGCATCCTTACTGGTTATATCCATAACCAGGACCGTCAGCTTTTCCGATGCTTCGAAAGAACAGATATCCTTTTCCAAACGCACGGTTGCGATGACAGTCCGCCCTTGCTCCAGCGCCTGTGTAACGGCCAGGCGACCAATTGAACCGTTCGCACCCGTGATCACCACTGTCGACATATATCGCTCCTTTCCGTAAGCCGCTGCAATTCGAACTAGTTAGTTGCGCTTGCCTTTTCATTCTTGAGTATCCGCAGAACATTGAATCCGTTCACGAAGTAAAACAGCCCAAACACTGTAGCGGGAATCCAAAACCCCAGGATACCGTTCCAAGCAAACGGCCCCGTCTTGAAAAAGGGAATCACCGCACCTGGGACGAGCAGAAACGCGATCCAGAAATTCAGGAACCCCGACCAACGAGGGAACAAATCAACTTTTTCATTATTGGAAACGATCACAATACCTGTCACCAGTGCCTGTAGAAATCCTGTTGACCACGGTGTAATCATGACCAGAAACATCAAATCATTGAGCGCGTATGTAATCTCAGGAGCCCTCTCCGGTCTAAAGGCGATCACATAGATCATAATGCCGGGTAGAATAAAGAATACCGACGTCCCAGCCCCCGCTGCCAATTGTGCCCATGACAAGACCGGGCGCGGCCCTTCCATGCGACTTAGCTGCACCGATAAAACTGAGTAGAAAGGAAAAAGAAACAGGGTACTGGTAACAATAAGTACACCGCATAGACGAATGATATTAGTATTCGCGGAATACATCTCGGCGACCTGTTCCATTGAGAGCGACGGCGCTGGTATAGGCAGCCAGGAGGCAATCAGGAGCGCTCCAAAAAAGATCCATATTGCAATAAATCCAAACCAGACCGCCATTTTCTGTATTGATTTGTTCATCGTAGTTTCCTTTGCATTGGTTCAATCGCGCAACTCATAGCTTAATCGTCACACGACTCACATCGACTAGGCAATGCTTCACAGGTAAGGCGTAGTTGTCTCAATGCGAAGGCGGAAACCCCACTGGCGCTGCACCACCAGAGGTTAACCCTGCACTCACTATTAACCCATCGAGCACAGGAGGCTTGCCCGCGAATAACGGGCTAAACGAGGCAATCCGATGCGGAACTGGCTACAAGTTTACGCGAACGTGATTATCAGCTAACAGCCACATCGAGGGATGATAAGAGGTCCATATTGGACTTGTTACGCAGATCGCTTGGCGTGTAACCAAACTCTGACTTGAAGGTTCTGCTGAAGTGAGAAACACTTTTAAAACCAGCGCTATTTGCAATCGACGAAATCGATAAGTCATGTTGATTGACGTTACACAACCAATCATGGGCGAGGCTGAGGCGCTTTTTCCAGATGTAGTCATGGAACAAGATACCGTTTTCCTTCAGTAACAAATGGAGATAGCGCGAAGAGATACTGCAGGCATCCGCCACGCGATTAGACGTGAGGCCCGGAGTGGTCAGATTGTTGTTGATATAATCGAAGATTGCTTTCAAGCGGATCTCTTTAATGTCATAGCTCTTTTTCTGATCCTCATATCTGCTTTGAATGGCTTTTGAACACGCCTCGAGGCACGCCTCAAGAAACATATTCGACGTCTTATCAGATATGTTATCGGCCGAATCGTAGAGATTCAGACAGACCTGTTTCGCAAACTGCGCATCCCCCCTGCCCAAAGGCAATTTGCATCCGCTGATATTCTGCACACTGTGAAGGTGGTTATTAGCCAGATGCTGCGGCAATGCGACAGCAATCGACTCGTGTTCACTATTGTCATCAGCTATGGTTTCAATCTGGTAAGGACGGTTGGAACAGGTGAGCAAAAAATCTTCCTCACCTATCAATTCATTGTAGTTGTTTTGCTGAATAGAGAGCTTCCCCTTACAGGGAAACCAGAGCAATACAAAGTTTTTCTGGTCCTGACGGATACCCTGCCACGTTCTACGCGCACACACCGATATGGGGCCACTTTGCGTATTCTTCATTATCGGCAGCGGACCGGCCATGGAGCGACCGAGGATCATTTCGCCCTGGGAGTTCTCTTCAGTTCCGTTGAGCTGGCAGCTGAGATTAAACAGTGTCTTCGAGAATATGTTGTCTAGCGTACCTTGTTGATGCTGCAGGTGCTCGGACTCGGAATAACAAAAGTAGGATTCAGGCATGCTGTGCTCCTTCAGAAAACGTTATATTATTCTAAGATTCGCAGGCACAACCTCGCTCGCCCACAAAACTTTTATCGGCAATTTCTACGTCTATATAATAAGACGAACCAGATAATTACCTACCCCACCCCGGGGTCAGTGATTATCTGGTCAAGTGAGACCGGCTCCCCGGAGGGAGCCCTGGTAAAGCGGGAAGGGGAGACTAGAAGTTATACGTCAGAGTGACTCCATAGTGCCGGGGACGAGCGGCGTTGGCCATCTGGAAAAAGCCACCGGAGTCAAAACCTGAAGCATAGTAGTCTTCATCCGTGAGGTTGTTTACATAAGCCTGAACCATCCACGTATCACCCTCGGAGTAATAGGTGACGCTCGCTTTAGCGGTAGCAAACGAATCGTCTTCGTCGCCATCTTTGGCACTACCAATCAGGTTGGTCTGGTCGAAAAACACGCCTGAATTGTAGTTGGCCGACGCATTGAGAGACATCTCCCCCGAGTAGAGCGGAAAAGTATAGTCAATGCCCAGCACCAGGCTGACATCGGGCGAAAACGGCAGCGTATTGCCATCAATGAACTGCGTTTGTCCGGTGGCGACAATCACTGCATTCTCCGTAAACTCGGAGTCCAGGAAGGTTGCACCACCAAAAATGGTGGTATGGTCACCTATAAGCGCATTTACGTCGAACTCCAAGCCAAGAATCTCCGCTTCCGCCTTGTTGGCGACCCGAGTGGAGCCATTCACGGCGTCCAATACATTTAACTGAATATTCTCATAGTCGTAGAAGAACGCTGCACCGGTAAGGCGTATGCTGTTATCGGCCAATTCGGACTTGAAGCCCACCTCATATGACGTGATGTCTTCCGGTTCTGCCGGGTCCGAATTCGGATCGCCTGTGTTGTGAATTCCTGCTTTAAAGCCTGTAGTCACACCCCCGTAGAATGTGGTGTTTTCCGCGGCGTAGGAAAGCTTCGCGGTGTAGGTAATCTTCTCGTCTTCTACAGACCGTTTTCTATCTCCGACTACACCAGCAGGCGAACCAACCTCATCATTACGATTGGTGATTTCGTTCTCATCATCCGTATAGCGCAGACCCACCGTAGCAGACAAGGCATCGCCAAAGGGGATGGTTGCCTCGCCATAGACCGCCCATGCTTCTGACGTCATGTCGGAGAACGAACTGGGTGCCGCTATACCAAAGAGATCGTTTGTTACCCCGGCGCCGTCGAACTCTTCCTTGAAGTAATAGAAGCCAGCAATCCAGTCAATCGGGCTGTCGGTAGATACCACATAGAACTCCTGAGAGGCGAAATCCGAGTCCGTTGATCCGGTAAATCCAATGTTGCCCTGGTTCCAGATCCCGAGCACGGCCGCTGCCGTCTCCGGGTCAGGAGAAAGCGGTGCCAGCACCCTCAGATCCGGCAGAGTTTCGGGCAGCGCGCGAAACACATCGACGGTACTCGATTGGTCAAAGTCACCATAAGCCGTAATCGACACTAAATCGAACTTATCGAAGTTAAAGCTTGCCCGGAGAGAAAGTTGAAGGTTTTCCGAGACTGCACCGGCGGTATTATCACCAAGGTCTGGACCGGCAGAGAGACCGATCTGGTCCGCCAGGCCAAGTTGGAAAGCGGTAACGTGATTGTCCGTTGTACCCTGGCCGGAATCTCCGGGGAATCGAATACCTGATGCCAGACTGACTACCGTGGGAGCCGCTTCACCGGCATCAATGCCCAACGCAGGCACAAACGCCAATACTGTATTTGCGTAGGCTGCCTGAGAGTTATTCAGCCCTGCACCCGGGAAGACCAGGTTGGCCAATTCGTCGTCGGTGTATCCCACCTGGTTGATACTGAAGTAACGGTTGTCATCTTCAGACACGAAAGCAGAGAATTCGAAGCTACTCCTATCGTTGGGCTCAAACACCAACTTGGCTGAGGCAGTCCAAGCGTCTTTGTCGTCGTAATCGTCCCCGCTCCTGACATTTTCGATATACCCGTCACTTTCGCTGTAGGTGTAGGCAATCGTTCCAGCAAGCGTATCCGATATTCCGCCGCTCAACCGAATACCGCCCTTGAACACACCATAATCGCCTGCTGTAACGGAGACCCTGCCACTAAACTCATCACCGATTTGCGGCTTGTAGGTTTCAACGACAATCGCGCCGGCGGTAGCGTTACGGCCGTACAGCGTACCCTGAGGTCCCTTAAGTATCTGCAGTGACTCCAAATCATTCAGCTGGGCAAAGCCGGTTTGTAATGCATAGTTACGAGGCAGAAAAACGCCGTCAATGTACAAACTGACCACGGAGTCGACAGTATTACCGTTAATGTTTGACCCCACTCCGCGGACAAAAGCCTGGTTCGTTCCGGCGGATGTGTTGATGTTGTAACTTGATGAAATAGAGCTCAGTTCGTTGAAATCCGAGATGCCGGCCTTGGCCATACTTTCCCCGCTGACAACCTCGATGGAAACGGGCACATCCTGCAAGTTTTGTTCACGCTTTTGAGCCGTTACGACGACCTCCTCGAGCGATTGCGAGTGTACCGTTGTGCCGGCCATTGCGAGAGCAATAAAAATTGCCGTTCGACAATATCGACGTTGCAAATTGTTGTTATTTCGCATCTGAAATCCTCTTACTAGCACCATGTAGACAATTAAATTAAGGCGCCGAACCCGCCTGACGCATAACGGTGATGGTACCGGAGGTCAATTTACTCTATGCGCTATGGCGTTTGTCTAAATGTGATATATGTGCCAAGAAAGCCATCGGAGCAGCCGTCTGCGGCCAGTGGGAAACCGAATTTACAATCAGAAAGGCTTGAAGTAGAGCAGTAAGACACCCGCGCAGGCAAGGATAACCCAGGCTTCAAATATCAGACGCAAGGGGACTATTGCGGTGGAAATTTCCATAAAGTGCAAAATTACCAATCTAACCTTGAAAAAAGCAATCAGCATCAGTGCCAACCCGGACCAATGTGATTCTGTATCAGCATCGGTGAGGAAACCCTCTCCAAGGCCCCAGGACAAGACTGTCATCGCTACCAATAGCAGCCAGACATAAGTGATTTTTGAGTGGGTGGTTGACGTCATGACAGGGAGTTACTTCATCAGGTAGATCAACGGGAACAGCACGATCCATAGTAGATCCACCATGTGCCAGTAAGCCGCCCCACCCTCAAGCAGTGATAAGTTCTCCTCAGTACAGGCACCCGCAGCGGCCCAGGCTTTAATCCTGAACGAGAGAAAAATCAGCAGGGCAAGGCCCAGGAGGAGATGCAGCAGATGAACCCCGGTAAAAACGTAGTAATACATGAAGAAGTCATTGGTAGTGAGCACCAGGCCAGCCTGAATTTTCTCGCCATATTCAAAATACTTCACCACAACGAAACCTACACCACAGCAAACAGCCGCAGCTACGAGCTTTAAGGTCACCTGCAACGCAGATTTTCGAGCGGCATGCAAGGCCAGTGCAATGAACCAGGAACTGGTCAGGAGAAGTACTGTATTGAACGCGCCATAGTTTTGATTCAGCGCTGCCTGTGACTCCAGAAAAGTCTGCGGATCGAGGCTTCGATAGTAGGTGAACACCATGAAAAACACGGCGAAGACAATCATATCGCCAATGATAAACAGCCAGACACCTTCTTCAGCGGGTAGATGCCGCTCGGCTTTATCAATCAGTGTATCTAGCGAGACGCTCATGAACAAGGCCTTTCACTAGCGCAAGAAAATCTGCGAAACAAAGATGAGCTTTCCATTTCTATGCAGAATCGTTCCGTCGATCAAAGACGTCCAGATAAGCTACCCACCATAAATTTAGAGACGAGAGCTTATTATCCACGAATACCGCGTCGCGCGATTCTCCAAATGGGAATCAGCACATGCCTAATTGAGAACAACTTCTTTCGCCAAGCGTTCAGCAGCATGATTTACAGAACGAATCAGGAGCCACCTGTAAGTCTTGGGTTGGGGCGCAGGGTATTCAACAAGCCGCCATCGAGAACAAGGCTGGCGCCGCTCACATAGCTCGCCGCATCGCTTGCCAACCACTGTGCCACGCCTTCCAACTCCTCGGGTTTACCCAGCCTCCCCAGTGCAGTCATATTGGTCAGGTCAGCCAGTAACGCAGGGCCATCATCGTGTAGTTCCTGTGCACCCTCGGCCATATCGGTAACATAGACGCCCAGATCCAGGCTGTTAACTGTCACGTTACCGAAATGGCCGACTTCAGCGGCCGCGCTGCGCGCATAGGCATTCAGTGCCGCCTTGGTGCTGCTATACACGGAGAATCCGTCCCTGGCAGAAACCAGCCTGGCCATAACCGAGGAGCTATAGATAATCCTCCCCCACTGCTGCTTACACATATGAGGTATGAACGCTTGAGTTAGCATCATGTTGGCAAATACATTGACTTGAAACAGATTGCCAATGGTACTCATGCTGTGCTCCAACAAGGGTAATTGGCTCTCAATACCAGCATTGCCAATGAATATGTCTACGCCACCGAGTTCTGCGTTGGCATGCTCCGTCGCCGCATGAATACTAGCTTCGTCAGCCTGGTCCATCACGCGATAACACGCGACCTTCTCGTCACGCCCCCGCGCTAGCCGCGCCACTGCCTCAATCAAGACATCTTCCCGCCTTGCCGCGATCATCACTCTGGCTCCGGAACTGACCAGGCCACGGGCCATACTAAAACCAAGCCCGGTACCCCCACCGGTGATGAATGCCGTTTTTCCGCTCAAATCAAACTTTGCAAACCCGTTATCCATACTTTGGATCTCCTCACTAATCACAGCACGAGGCACAAATAAAAACTGTTAACCACTTGCAGGCAACCAACATATTCGATTCACCGCCGCAGCGAGTCCCGCCTGGAGCCGCGTGTTCATATAGGTTCCAACGTAACCGAGCTGCAGGTCTCGACTGGTGCCAGATTGGAAAAGAGCACCGGTAATTAAAATCATCACGGTAAGCCAGGTGTAAGCCCACAGCTCATAAAAATCCTGTTCTTCAGGGCTGGGAATATGGCCACCCGCCCCCTGATAAGCATCGAGAAATTCCTGCCAGTTGCAAATCTGTTCTACAGACCGTTTAAGGTATCCCAGATCTTCAGCGGGATTACCAATGCACGCGCTTTCCCAGTCCAGAATGCCGGTAAGTTCTTCATTCAGCACCAACATATTATGAAAGCCCAGATCCTTGTGTATCAGTGAGCGCGAGCCATCCGCGGCATCCAGGTGGGACTTCAGCCATCCGAACGCCATTTCTAGCGCTATCGAGGGCGTATCAAGACTGCGCCAGCGTTCTTCAAAATAGTCTATTTCGGCTTTAATTCGCTCGACAGTTGATTTGGATACTCCGGCAATGTCAGCGCCAAACGCTTCGGCGGGAACCTGGTGTAAGTGCGCCAGCTTCACTGCTACATCAAGTGCCAACCCACGGCTCCCCTGCTCGACATCCAGCGCATCACCCACCGGGCGCCCTTCGACTCGCGACATCACGATAAAGGCTTCGCCCAATACGTCACCGCTAGTGTCCAGGGAATAAATCTCTGGCACAGCTACACCATTATCAGAAAGCACCTGTATGACAGCGCACTCGTCACGCACTGTGGTTTCTCGCGGGGAATCGAATCGGTCTGATCGAATAACCAGATGTCGCGGATGATTCGCAGCTTCGTCGAGATACACCATGAACGTCTGCTTTGAATATCCTCCCGGCACAACCTCCACACGATCAATGCACAGCTCTGGAGACTGCATCGATCGCCGCAAATAGCCTTGCAGTCGCGCAACCTGGGCACTGGTCAGCCTTGACACTTCGCCGCGCGGGTCTTCGAACTTCAGTGAATCAACAAGCCTCTCCAGTGATGCCTTTCGGCTTGCCATGCTAATGTCAGCTATCTCACACAAAATCTCCCAGCTGCCGGAATCAGCCTTATCATTTTTGTTAATCTGTGAAGCCACCCAGTCTTGCATCTGCGCCTCGAGTTGGTGGGCGCTGACCGGGGCGCCATCGGTAAGGTCAGGATCACCAATCCGAACTCCACACCTTGAGAAAACCTGCCGATACGCACCCAACGCTTGCTCTTTAACACCAGGGCTGCTGTCCAATTCCACAGACAGCTGGGCGATGACACGCATCGAGCACTGGGCCATTTGCCGGGAAATGTCATCCGATGCGGCGGGCAACCAGTGAAGTGCGATAACGTCTTTCAGTGCATTCAGATAAAGCGCTATATGATCCTGGGACACAAACCCTCCTCTATACAGCGGATTTTGGCAGCATATTGCCCAGCTGTTAGCATCATAATGAACCCGGGAGCAACCCGCCTCTCTGATCACTGCCTTTTCACGAACTCAATGTTGCCTAATGGGGTAGTTTCGCGTGTTTAATGGCTAAGCTGTGCCATAGCTCAATCAGAACCCGCGCAAACCAACTAGAATCCCTAATGCTTCGAAATAAGCTGACCAACAGAAAAAAGGCACCCGGGGGGGACACAGGAATGGCAGACCAACGGCTTGAGTTCAGCAACAAGACGGCACTGGTCGTGGGGGGAACAAGCGGCATCGGCAATGCGGTAGCTGCTCGTCTTCGCGACGACGGTGCAACGGTCTACATCTGGGGCAGGCGTAAAACCCTGGATGACTACGGCGAAGAAGACAATGACTTTGATGGTATGCACTTCACCCAGGTCGATGTCACGGATGTTACGCAGGTAAACGCTACTGAAGTACACTTTGATGAGCTGGATATTCTGGTGTTATCGCAGGGGACATCTGCACTGGAAGATGGAATCAGCGAATACGAACCAGTCAAGTTTGCGCAGGTGCTTGATGTTAATGTCACCAGCCTGATGCATTGCTGCAATCGATTCAAAGGCAATCTGCGTCAGGCCGGTGGCAACGTGGTCATGATCAGTTCCATGGCGGCGCTCATGGCATTACCGGAGGTGCCAGCTTACTGCGCTTCGAAATATGCGGTGACCGGCTTATGTCGATCGTTGGCGCTGGGTTGGGTCGATGCGGGTATCCGAGTCAACGCCGTGGCACCCGGAAGGGTACCATCACGCATGATACAGTCGGTTATTGAGGACCCGGAGATGCTGCGGGCTGCGCTGGCCAATAATCCAATGGGGCGTACTGCTACCTTGTCTGAAATAGCAGATGCGGTCCAATTCCTCGGTTCAGGTATGGCCACCTATATTACCGGACAGACTCTCGTCGTCGATGGTGGGCACTCTCTTCTCAGGCCGTGAACCGCATCAAGCCACATAGCCGACAAACGACGGCGGCAGCAGTAAATACATTAATAACCCCGCTTGATCAGCCACGTCGACAGAATGTGGTACAGATTTTTTTAAAACTATCTTCACTCTCATGAGTCGACAGGGGCGGCACGTACGGTGAATGCAGTACAATATGGTCTACTCGCCCCTGGTACCTACTCTCATATTGCTTGCGACACTCATCCGGTGTCCCGGCAATAGCGTACCGTTCAACGAGCGCATCCGCTGTCGCCTCTTCCAATGCTTCAGGGCCTTCACTGACCAGTGCCTGCAACACCTGATCCCGTTCCTTACCCAATCCGTCCTGCTCAACCACATGCGCAGCTACAGGGTAGGCCACATATGCCCCAACATGTATTTTCGCTCTGCGCATCGCCACTTTGCGATCCTCATGCGGGCTGCACACTACGTACGCCACCAGATCATAGCTTTCCCGGGACCGGCCAGCGCGCTTAAGTCCAACCTCAATACTGGGATCGACTTGCGCAGCGATGTAATCCGGTGTGAACAAATAACCCATGGAACCTTTCGCTTTCTCCCCTGCCAGTCTCAGCATTGCTGGCTTCAGCGCGCCCAAATATAGCTTCGGGTCCTCACGCGCAAACTGACGAGGGCCAAACGGATTAACCGGGGGTACCGAAAATCGGTAGAACTCTCCGTTGAACGCCTGGTCTTTCCCGCTTCGTGCATACTCCAGATAAAGTCGCATGACCTGCAGGTATTCGCGCATCCGCGAAGCGGGGCGATCAAGCATTACGCCGTTAAAACAGTCTGCAAAATCTGCCCCCCCAGGGCCAATTACCAAACGCAGCCTGCCGCTCGAAACCTCATCCAGGTCGAGCGCCGCGTTCGCCATCTCGAATGGGGTTCGCTGTGCCGCAGCGGCGAGCCCAATACCCAGTTCAATGTCCGATGTTGCTTGCGCACATAGCGTCTGTACCAAAAAAGCGTTGTGGTAGCACTCATAACTCCAGACAGAGTCAAAGCCACTACTTTCGGCTAAACCGGCAAGCTCCGGGTAGGTCAGCAGCGGCAAATTCAGGCCCGGCATGGAGACACCAAGACGATATCTTCTACTGTTCACTGTGGACACCTTTATTCAACTATTAACATGGAGTTGCGTGATACCACCCGCTCCAGAGGTTGCATTCGAGTATTTCCAGGCACATCCGGTCTTTGCCCGACTGGAGAACGCGCTAGCGCGGTTGATAAAGGAATGGGAAGAGCGCGACGCTTATCGGCACACACAGCAAAATCCTGACCATCGTTGTGGGCTGCTCTACTCCCAACAACGGAATCTGTAGTGGGAAGACGAATTCCACCAGCAGGCGTACAACAAAAAAGGCCAAAATTAGTGATGAGAACACTCTTAATGCCGCCGGTGACAAACTGTCGGCAAGCGTCAACACAATTGCATTGCAACCCATATAGGCAAGAAACATGATTACGGCAGTGGAAAACAATTGAAACGAGAGCAACTGTGCCTCGCTCATCGGGCTCACTATGGCGTAGTCGCCCAATGACCACAGCCATGGCACATGAATCACACTGAGCAGCAAGCAGATTATGCCGTTTAGCCGAATCGACAGCCTGAACTGATTCAATACCCTCACTCCCTGAAAAAGCGGTAGTACTTAACTATTACTCACATACTAGTCCGAAAGCCCCCCGATGCAATCACATCACATCCACAGTTGGAAAGGATTCGTTTTCGATCAATACAGAGTTCATGGTCAGGCATATCACCCTTGTGTGAAAATCTGTACTTTGATTTGAAAAACCAGCAATTGAGTGGGTCTGGGGCTCAAGGGGATTCGGGTGGCGAGTAACGCGATTGTAATTGGTGCAGGATTGTCTGGTCTGACTGCGGCCTATCGGCTGAAGGCGGCGGGATTCAATGTGACCGTACTGGAGACAAGCGATAAATTGGGCGGCCGCTCACAGACGGAGAATATTGGCCAGTTCAAAATAGACACCGGCGCCTGCATGATGTCGAATGGCTACACGGCCTATTTGAAGCTGGCCCAGGACCTGGGCATAGCGGATGCTATTGTTCCAACCAGTCAAAAGATTGCCATTCCCAGAGCGGGAGCCATTCACGAGATCGATTTGCGTGCACCAATCCGCTCTATGCTCTCCACCAGATTGTTATCGTGGCGCGCTCGCCTGGGATTAGCTTCGGTGATACTGGATGCCTATCGCGCGAAGCGTAAGGGACAACTTGACTATGACAATATGTCTACGGCCGCCCCCCTGGATGTAGAGAGCGTGACAGACTATGCAGGACGTACTCTAAAGCAGGAAGCAATAGATTACTTTTGCACGCCTCTCATACGCCTGATGACGCTGTCAGAGCCAGAAGAAATATCGAAAGTCGAGTTGCTGTCGGGAATCGGTAACATCGTTGGGCTCGAGCTCTGGAGTCTACTCGGTGGGGTGAATGCCATGTCGCAAAAACTGGCTGAAGACCTGCATGTCGTGCTTGAATCATCCGCTACAGCAGTTACCGAGACCGCTAGTGGCGTTCTGGTGGAGTGGAAAGATTCGCGCGGAAACCAGCACCAGGAGGAAACCGATTGTTGCGTGGTGGCTTGCAGGCTCCCGGAAACTGCGAATATTTGCAGCTATCGCCAGGCAGATTTAGTGGAACTGCAACGGAAGGTTGCCTATACACCGGCCATCACGGTGGCCATTGCCACATCGGTCAGGCCCGAAACAGACGCTATGGTTATGATGCTTCCGCAAACAGAGAGCCCTGACATAGGCCTGTTGTTCTTTGAACACAATAAATGCCCTGACAGGACTCCAACAGGGCACTACCTGACAAGCTGCCAATGGCAGGCGGGTGCCTCGAAGGTGCATTTCAGTTCGGATGACAATTTTCTCGTCAGTAGAACCCTGGATGTTATGCAACAATATTTTCCCAAGATAGCAGATTCTGTCGCCATGACGCATGTCACACGATGGCCAATGGCCCTGCCCCATTCCAGGCCAGGTATGTTCAAGGCAAACAGTCAGTTTCTGGAGAAAGTCGATCGTCATGCTCGAATTCAATTCGCTGGCGACTACCTGTCGGTAGCCGGTCAAAACACCGCTGTGGCTTTTGGTGAGAGAGCGGCTTCAAACCTGATAAACGCCGGGCAAGAAAGGCGCTGAGCCCAGCAAGAAAAAAGAACTGATCGTATCAATCAGGCACCACTTCCCCTCGGCCAGATGAAATAGGCACCAGCGGCAACGCATTCTGGGAAGTAGCCGTAAATAAGCAAAGTTTAGTCTACAGATATCGCGAAGTTCAGTTAGTATAGCTGTTACCTTCCCGGGATATAGTGCCAGGTCATCATGAGGTGCCTGATTGTTCCAAGCGTCTCATATAAACGCCAATCCGGACCCTGTTAGTCATGAACGATTCAACTGCGACCGCGTTCCCTGAACTCAGGGAAGTTATCGACCATTCGAAGATGAATACCGGGCAATACCTGGTAATTTTGCTATGTTTCTTACTCAACATCGCAGACGGCTTCGATGTGCTGGCCATGTCATATGCAGCCCCGGCACTCAGCTCCGAATGGTCCGTTGAAGCGAGCGCCCTGGGAGTCATTTTTTCCGCTGCTTTGGCAGGTATGACTACCGGGGCGATATTTCTTTCCCCCCTGAGTGACAGATTCGGTCGGCGCAGGATCATTCTTTTCTCGGTCGCGCTCACCGGGATTTCAATGCTCGCGACCACCCAGGCAACCACTATTTCCCAGTTGGTAATGATCCGCTTCAGTACGGGCCTGGGCATTGGCGGTATTTTGGCGAGCGCTGCGGCCTTGACCTCCGAATATGCCTCACTGCGCTTTCGTAGTTTCGCCGTGATTACGGTTACCGCCGGATACTCGGTTGGTTCAGTGCTGGCAGGTCCGCTAACCGGATATATCATTCCACTCTATGGTTGGCAGCAAGTGTTTCTTATAGGGGGGATTTTCACCTCCGTGCTTTTCGTCCTTTCGCTGATTTTCTTACCTGAATCTATAGAATATGTGGCGGCCAAAAAAGGAGATGATGGCGAGCGCCTGACAGATATCAATCGGCTCCTCAAGCGCATCGGAAAACCTGAACTGAGTACATTGTCCAACGGGCACGCCCGCCAGGAAATCAAACAGGGCAATGTCGCTGGACTATTTCACCCTGATTTTCGAAAAGTCACAGCGCAACTGTGGACGATTCTTTTTACAGCCTACTGGTCGGCCTATTTTCTGATGAACTGGATTCCCACGCTGTTCGTCAATTCAGGGTACACGAAACAACAAGGTATTTTCGCACTGACAATGTACACACTGGGTGGCCTGGCCGGCGCATTGCTGGTGGGCTACTTAAGCACGCGCATTCAGCTGGCGAAGCTTATTTCCAACCTGTTTTTCATGTCAGCCGCACTACTCGGTTTATGCGCACTTGCAGGCGTAGATTCTCTATGGCAGTTAAATGCAGTTGTTTTAATCGTTGGCTTCGCATTCACCGGTGGATTTACCGGACTTTACGCTGTTATCGCCCAAAACTATCCAACAGAGATTCGTACCACCGGCGTCGGCTGGGGCATAGGGCTGGGCAGATTTGGCGCAATCCTGTCACCGTTAGTGGCGGGAATACTCGTGGGCAATAACTGGGGCATGTATGACCTGTTTCTGGTGGTAGCGGTGCCCCCACTGGTGATATCGGCCTGGCTAATCTGGAAACTGCCAAAGCCAATCTGGTAAAACACACTGTCTTAATTTCACCCACTTGCTGTGGACGAAGCATCAATCGGGCTTCTCACCTCAGCCAGGTCCGAATTGCACTATCAATAATCACTCCACGATCACCGGCTAAGTTGGGACCGGGACGAACCGACACCGCTGCCCCAGTCTGACCTGGCAAATAGCTGATGTGTCATCCGCAGCGAACAGCCAAACCCGAAACTACATCTACCTGGCACCGCCACCCTTCAATAAAGCCTATCGGACCCTTGAGCGAAGGGCATGTATCGCCGCCTTGTTATAAATCAAATACCCACGGACCCTTACGCCCTTCCAGCTCACTGACTGACCAGCAGCCGCACCGCTTCGTAAAGTGTCTACTACTCACGAGCACCCACTCAATGATCGACCCGGACGAGGCCATCGTCCTTATCGAGGTGACGCGCCTTCCGATTACCAGCCGAGACCGCATGGCCCGCACATTTCTACAGGCAAAAAAAAGGCGCGATTCGAAAATCGCGCCTAAAACCGCACAGTATTCTCGCGCGCGGACCTAGAAATTTACTCCCACCTGGAAGAAAACCTGGCGAGGTTCAGCGGGGATTCGCCAGCCACCTGAAGCCTGGGGTGCTTTCGCGGTATCCCAATCTTCGTCAGTCAGGTTGTTCGCATACACTCGTGCAAAGAACATTTCACTTGGAGAGTTCCAATCGATGCTGGCATTCACCAGCGTCCGACTGGGATCATCGAAAGTATTGCTCGCTTCAAACCATGCATCGTCGCGGTATGACGCAATAACATTGAACCTGAAACCACCGATGTTATTCACGTCGAGGAAATAGGAAGCTCGAACATAGCCAGAAACTTCGGGCGCCTGCGGCAGATCGTTGTCAGACAGGTCACCGGTCACAAGGCCCAAACCTAAGGGATAGAGCGCGCAGGAAGGATCTCCAAACGGGAGTTCAACGCAAGGAACATATGATTCCCCAATAAAATCTTTATAGGTTGCGTCAAGATATCCAATACCAGCACCAAAATCCCAGTTTTCAGTTGGCGCCCAGGTTAAATCTGCTTCCAGGCCGATAATTTCCGCGTCGGCAGCGTTTTGAACTGAAACGCCACCAGTCTCCTGATCGACAAACTGTGTCTGGAGATCCTGGTAATCATAGTAGAACGCTGCTCCGTTGAAACGTACTGTGCTACCTTCATACTTCCACCCCAACTCGAATGACTGAAGGTCTTCAGGATCGACCTCCTCGGGCTGCTTAAAGGAAGGTAGGTTGAAGCCGCCACTCTTAAACCCATTTGCATAGGTCGCGTAGACCATCAGCTCATCCGTTGCAAACCAGCTAAGCGTAGCTTTGGGCGTCCACTCTTCAAAGGAGGTCTTATCTTCCTCAAACTCAATGACTTGCGCGGGCGAAGATATCTGCCCATCGGTACCTATCTCACCGACTCGCAATTCACTGAATACGAGCTCCTTTTCCTCGTCGGTATATCTCAGGCCAAGCGTCAAGGTCCACTGATCGTTGAACCTGTAATCGACTTGCGCATAAGGAGCCCAAGAGGTCACATCTACCTGACCAGCACCGGCCTGGCCCCAGCCAATGGGAAGTCCGCCGAGAAATTCAACGGCAGTTCCATAGACGGAAAACGCATCGAATTCAGCCTCCTCCTGAAGATAGAAGAATCCCAAGACATAACTCAGGTCCCCATTCCCGTCAGATGTGAGCTGGAATTCCTGGGTAAATTGATCCGTCTCGGGAGTGCCATGAATGTTCTGTGCCAGCACATCGGTAGAATCCAGATCTGCCGCATAGTCTTCATCGACGCCCCTGTAGGCAGTAATACTGGAGAACGTCGCGCTGTCAAAATCATAATCAATCCTGAGCGCTCCACCAAAGTTTTCGGTCTTCGTACCTGGTGTCGGGCGCTGCCCGTCATTTCCCAGATCCTGACAAATCTTCTGGTGTTCCTGGGTTGTACATCCACCCAACGCAGCGGCCGCCTGTTGGGGCGCGCCATCGAAAAGATTGATAAAGCCAAACCCTACACTTCCGTCAATTTCCGAATAATCCGCGGACAGCTTGACCTGGAGGGACTCTCCATTGTCGTACAAGACTTTACCGGTGATCGTGGTCTCTTCAAAGTCATGCAGCTCATCAAGGCTCGGGTTTGGCGAAACATTGTCGATGTAGCCGTCGGCCTCGTTATACTTACCCGTCAGTCGCACCGCGACAGAATCAGTGACAGGCAGGTTCACGACGCCTTCTATAATTTTTCGATCTTCATCACCGACCGTTGCGGCAATTTTCCCCTCAAATTCCTGTACAGGGTCTTTGGTAATAACCCGGATGGCACCACCGGTAGCGTTGCGGCCATACAGCGTACCCTGGGGCCCTTTCAACACTTCGACCCGTTCGGTATCGGTAAATGAGAACAAACCACTCTGAACCCTGGGTACGTAGCTATCATCCAGGTATACCGAGACACTTGACTCAAGCCCGGCATTGGCAAATTCAGTACCGACACCGCGCAGGAAGGGCGATGCGAACGTGCTGGTACGCTTGAAGGAAAGAGTCGGCGTTACCATCGGCAAAGACATCTGCCCATCGACGTTGGCGGCGCTCATGTCCTCACCCGTTAGTGCAGTTACGGCAATAGGTACATCCTGTAGGCTTTCACTACGCTTCTGCGCCGTGATGATTACCTCTTCCAATTGTGCATGGGCCAAACCGCTGACTGACGCCATGGCGACAGCGAGACTGATCGCCTTCGGAAAATGCTGTTTCACTGAAGTTTCTCCCTCGTAATATCTTATGCTGGACAAGTCATGCCGGTTGTTTGATTGTTTTGCGACACTTGGTTATCAGACGATTACGCAGGGGGCCTACCCCAATGCGGCCTCATATTCCGCAAGGCTCAGCAATCAGGTCGAGCTCCTGATCCGCAGATTCAATTTCCTCGAGGAAAACCAAGCAGTGTTTACAGTGCAATTACCTTAAAAAAAACAATGGGTTATGCGCAACCATGAAGGACTGTCCAAGCTTTGGGAATTAGCTGGAGTTCCCCAGGGCTTCTGGCAACAGGTGGATTCAGGGCAATCGATACAGGGAGACGGCGCGATTAGTAAATATTCACAGTTAATCGGGGTGGAGGCAGCTCGTTAGCAGGGTGAGCCGTGGGTACGTACCACATGGGCAAATCGGCCTTTCAACGCGGTACCCGTTTATCAGTCTTAACTGCGTCTTCGCAGTCAGATAACATCACTGTGCGGTAAAACCACCATCCACCCGCAGGGTCTCACCTGTTGTCCAAGTCGCATCGCGGCACAGATACAGAACTGCTCTGGCCACTTCAATCTGCTGGCCGGCTCTACCCATGGGTATCGCATTCTCCAGTTTATCCTCGAGCGCCTGTTTCCCTTTGGTCAAGTTATTCATCATTTCAGTTTTGACGTAGGCAGGTGACACAGCATTGACGCGAACACCGGAGCGCGCATACTCAAGCGCAACGGATTTGGTCAATCCAACAATAGCGTGTTTCGCCGCCGTATATAGCGGGGCGTGAAGGACCCCCACATGTGATGCGATTGAACCAGAGTTTACGATGCATCCGCCGCCGGACGATTGAATGACTGGCGCAAGGGCACGCATGGACAACCAAACGCCCATCACATTGACGTCGATGATCTGTCGATACTGCTCTACTGTCTGGTCCTGTAATGGTGTTGAGCGCTGCGCTAATCCGGCGTTGTTGAACGCAAAATGAATACCGCCGAAGCGCTCAACAGTTTGTTCAACTGCGCTTGCCAGTGCGACGTCATCGGTAACATCGCCTGCAAATGCAATACAATCTACGCCGTGGTTCTGAATGGACATTACTGCCTGCGCATTGCGTTCCTCGCGCCTGGAAAATATCGCAAGGTTAGCCCCCTCAGAGGCAAATAACTCCGCCGTCTCCAAACCAATCCCTGCGTTGCCGCCGGTTACAAACAGGGTTTTACCTTTCAGGCTTGACATAATTAACCTCCAATCGCGGCGCCGAAATCTTCTCGGAAACAGAGTTTAGTGACATCAGTTCAATTGCATGAGTGACGACAATCAGCCGGAGGACTGGGTTAAAGACTCGAGCAAAGCAACGGTCTGGTCGCCAAGCGGTACTTTCACCTTGTTATTGAAGTCGAATGAAACGATAACCGACCTACCACGAGCCACCTCACAATTTTGTTGCAGATCGTAAACTCGAAAATCGAGTGTGATCGTGTGTTTACTAAATGTGGCTACATCCACGGCAATGGAGGCGGTGCCAGGGCAGCGCAGTTCACCCAGGTAGTCACAATGATTGGAGACCAGTACATGTCCAAGACCTGTCGCGGGGTCACGTGCAGGTACACCCAGATGATGCAGATACGGGATTCGCACATCCTCAAATATCTGGAAGAACTGTACGTTGTGTACATGATCCGGAATATAGTCGGCCAGCTCAAGGACGTGTGCTTCGGTCAGCGCAACTTCCATCACGTAAGCCGAACCATCTGGCACCGATACCTGGGGAGATTCAACGGGCATCGCACTGCCCCCGCAGAATGTACATGACGGTACATAAAAATCCACACAACGAGCCGAGAGAGATGTTGGTGACCTGATCTACGACGCGCCCACAAATACTAACTGGATCAAGCACTATGTCTTCGGCCAGCTCATTCACCGATAAGCCAAACCAAACAGCATTCTGTCGATTGAGGCAGCGGTCAGTCATACCGAATATGCTCCCAGATAGTTGCCCATAATCAGCAGTATTACGGCCACCGCCCAAACCTCGAAAATGAGACGCGGCAGCCAGGGTCCTGTTCGCAGTTCCATAAACTCCAGGAAGATCAATCTGACCTTGATCAGCGCCAACACCAGGATAACTGGCACGGTAATCTGCTCTAAGGCTTGTTGCTCCACAAACAGCGCGCTCATGGTGGTTATGGCAACCAGAATCAGCCAGGCCCGAATCACGCTACTCCTGGCGGCGCTCACACGGTCACCTGCAGAAGGTAGATCATTGGGAACAGCACGATCCAGAGTAAATCGACCATGTGCCAGTAGCACCCGGCGGATTCGAGCCATACCTGATACCCCGCGTGATCTGGACCGGATAGGCGTTTAAGCTTCACCAGGCATACGATCAGGATGATCATCCCGGCAAGATAGTGAAAGAAGTGGATGCCGGTCAGGGCGAAGTAGTACATATAGAATTCGTTGGTATTGATCGCATAACCTGCGCTGACTTTGTCGCTGTACTCGTACAGTTTCGACACCCCAAATAGCGCGCCAATGGCAATACCAGCTTGCAAGTAGCGCTGAGTCTCACGGAGGCTACCTTCGCGAGCAGCGACGACGGCGAGCGCCACAAGCGCTGAGCTGCTCAACAGAATAAGTGTATTGAAGAAGCCCACCGATACGCTCAGAGTCATCCGACCCTGTTCGAACAACTCCACCGCATTATTGCGAGAAAATATAAATACCGAGAACAGGACGGCAAACATCATGGTATCGGCAACGATGAAGAACCAGACCCCCTCATCCCCGGGAAGGCGGCGTCTGTTAATAGCTTGAACCACCTCTGCAGTCATTGATTAAGCCGGAGACGATTCAGACTCCAGTCGTTTGACCGCCTTCAATACATAGACAGAAAGCACCGCACACCAGATATACCAGATCCCGAACTCGATCCAGTAGTTCAAGAGTCCTGCCCTGTCGAAAGGCCCGGATTTGAAGAATGGCATCAACAAAACCGCAAAAAACATTAATCCCACCCAAATCCCGTACCAGGAGAGCCACTTGGGGATCAACTTCGGTTGTCGCGGATCAGCGAGGAACGCTACTCCCATAGCGCACATTTGCAGCGTGGTAGGAAAGAAACCCAGGTCCAGGAAGACCCAGCCCAGATCGTAAGCCAGCCTCAGCATTGTGCCATCCAGTGCCTCTGGTCGATAAGCGGCACCCAGAATCATTCCACAATTCAAATATATGGATACTACGGTGAATGCTGCTCCCCAGGTCTGAATCCTCGACAAGATGCTGTCGACCTCTCCAAGACAGAAATCCATGATCCTGGATATCGCCAATGCCCACACAAGGTAGGTTATGCAAAAGGTCATACTGACCGCCATTCCCCACCTAACCGTATTGGTGTTGTCTCGAAAGTAGGCTGTTATTTCCTCAATCGGCGCAGCTCCGGGCAGCGGCGGTAAAAAATCCCCCATGAACGCCCAGAAGACAAGGAACGTGCTGATAAAAAATGGGCCGGCCCAGGCACAGAAGTAAAGTTGCTTGAAGTGACTTGATTTGGACATCATTGCTCCGACTGCGAGGTCAACCCTCTAATCCTATATTATTCTTACTCAGTACCTGTTCGGCTCGATAACTGGAACGCACAAGAGCTCCGGAGGTCACCTCCAGAAAGCCTTTTTCCAGGCCCAGCTCCCGATACCTGGTAAATTCAGCGGGGTCGATATATCTATCGACAGGATGGTGATGGACTGTAGGCTGCAGGTATTGGCCAAGGGTCAGGATATCTACCCCGGCATCAGTAAGATCATCCATGGCTTCGAGTAACTCGTCACTCGTTTCACCCATGCCCAGCATCAGACTTGATTTGGTCAACACATCCGGGCGGTAGGACTTAGCGTGCCGAAGCACTTCCAGCGTTTGCTGATACCCCGCTCTCGGGTCCCTGATCGGGTGTGTCAAACGCTCGACGGTCTCAACATTCTGCGCAAAGACATCTACCCCGGCATCCAGAACTTTCTCGACACTGGGAAGCTGACCCTGAAAATCTGGTGTTAATACTTCAACTGTTACACCTGGACTTGATTGCTTTACCGCGGATACGCAGTCCGCATAGTGCTGTGCGCCGCCATCGTCCAGGTCATCCCGGTTTACAGACGTAAGCACCACATAGCCTAGTTTCATTAACTGGACAGAACGCGCGACCTTGTCCGGTTCATCGAGATCGAGCCAGCCTTTCGGGTTACCCGTGTTTACAGCGCAGAATCGACATGCCCGGGTGCAGACGTCGCCCATGAGCATGATGGTCGCGGTTCCAGCGTTCCAACACTCACCAATATTGGGGCACTTCGCTTCCTCGCAGACGGTTGAAAGATTATGGTTATGGACAATTTGACGCGTTTCCTCAAACCGCTGACCGAGACCCGCCTTTACTCTTAACCAGTCCGGTTTGGCCTTGGGAAATTCTCCAGTACCGCCGGCCTTCACACCGTCCTTGATTGCGACAATGCCTCGTTTATTGATGAACTTCTCGCCACTGGTTACATCCACCAGCGGAATTGGAGTAGGACTATCTATTTCAGCAAACTGCGTGTGGCGCGTCACAGTAACATTACCCCCCGTTTGGTTGTTTACAGACCCACTCCTTCGTATCAAATCACTGGTGGGGCTGGCGTACACTTTCTGTCGCGCAAAAAAAAGGCGCGATCTCGATCGCGCCAAAGGTCACACACACTGGCGAGCCTAGTCACATCCCAAGCGACAGACGTACCGTCTAGGCACAAAAAACTTCACCGCAATACATAGTTGACGATTCGCGGAGCAGTACACCTCAGCAAAGTAAACAGCGTCTTCACTACTTATCGGACATTTTATCCAATACAGCTATCACATCCGGACTGGCCATAGCATCCATCTCATAACTCAGGCTCAGTTCGAAGACCGCTCCGCAATACTGTTGCGCAAGTTTGTTGAATGAACGTTTCGTTCCCTGCACAGCTGCTACCGGTAGGCTGGCTATCCTTCCCGCGATTGCGTCAACCTTTTCGGGCACCAGTTCGGGCGTGTCGACAATATCGCTGATCAAACCAAACTCGTATCCTTGTTCCGCGGTTATGGTGTCCCCAGTCAGCAGAAAGCGCTTTGCGCGATTGATACCTACCGCATGGGACCAGGCAGTGACACCGCCGTCACCGGCGCCCAGGCCAATCTGCACATGTGGGTCGGCGATCTTGGCGTTGCGATAGGCAACAACAATATCCGCCAGAGCAAGTATGGTCGCGCCTAATCCTACGGCTGCACCCTGCGCAGCGCATACAACGGGAAAGGGCATGCTGCTCATCAGCTCAAAGATATCCAGCGCCTCCCTGGTCAATTTCTGGCGCAACTCCCTGGACTGGTTGCCTTCGCGAATCATCTCGAAATCGCCACCAGCGGAAAAGGCTTTGCCCTCCCCCTCGATTACCAGCACCCTGACATCTGCCAGCGACTTCACCTGCGCCAGAGCCAGAGGAAATTCGTAGTGCTGTACCTGGTCAAAGCGGTTGAACAGGTCCCCGCGAGTGAAGCGGATACGCGCCACATTGTCTTTACAGGTAACCTCGAGGGCCGAAAAATTATTCTCTGACATATTTGGAGTGCCCCTTGAATTATCGTGGCTGCATACGGATGGCACCGTCGAGGCGTATAGTCTCCCCGTTCAGCATTGGATTCTCGATGATTTGCGTAGCCATCAGGGCGAACTCCCACGGCTGACCCAGGCGTGGTGGATTGGGTACCGTCTTTCCAAGAGATTCCCTTACCTCCTCAGGCAATTTCGCCAGGATTGGCGTATCAAACAGCCCCGGCGCGATAGTACAGACACGGATATGCTTACTCGCCAGGTCGCGGGCAGCCACAATGGTCATACCCACAACACCCGCTTTGGAAGAGGCATAGGGAATCTGGCCAATCTGACCTTCATAGGCCGCTACTGAGGCCGTCATAATGACCACGCCGCGCTCGCCATCAATGACTTCGTTGTCTTTCATGGCTACTGCCGCGAGACGCAGGACATTGAAGCTGCCAATGAGGTTTGTCTGGATTACCGAGGTGTATGCACTGAGGGACCCGGGATTACCGTCTCTGTCAATTACTCGAACTGGTCCGCCGCGCCCAGCACAATGCACCGTTGCCCTGAAGTTACCCAGCGAGGCCGCCTTGTCGAAGACCGCCTGCATATCGGCCTCGTCGGTGACATCGCCGCCGACAAAATGCACGTTATCTCCCAGA
This sequence comes from Halieaceae bacterium, assembly GCA_963669435.1. Classification (GTDB taxonomy): domain Bacteria; phylum Pseudomonadota; class Gammaproteobacteria; order Pseudomonadales; family Halieaceae; genus CALJFL01. Next base: position 3,515,598 of record OY770025.1, on the reverse strand, counting down.
TTAGACGCAATCTCCTCGCCTGCGGAAGCGGCGAGATCGGCTATGACCACATTTCCAGCGCCCTGCTCCAGTAACCTCTCGACGGTAGCCAGACCCAGTCCGGAAGCGCCGCCAGTTACGACGGCCGTAATGCCTTGTACATTCATAAAGCTTGCTACTCCTTATCGCTTTGTATTGTGACAATCAGTGGTGTGGCTCGTCACCCAGGATCGAGCTCGTTACATATCTCTGCAACTGAAAACGCGTACCGCCAAAACGTTGTCTCAACGTGGCAACACGCTTCAGGTAATGGCCAACACTACACTCGCGAGTCGTCGCCATCGCGCCAAAGAGCTGAAAGGCCCCGTGTGCCACATCACGGGCACAATTGTCAGTCTTGACCTTCAGGGCCGCTACATAGGCTGCGGCGTCGTCACTGTCGTCCCGCATTTTTATGGCGGTCGCATACATCAGGGATACGGTGAGTTCCAGCGCCATAAACATATTCGCCATACGGTGCTGCAAAACCTGAAACGTACTGATGGGCACGCCGAATTGTTTGCGTTGCGAGGTATAGTCCACCGTCAAATCAAGCAGGCTGCGCATGATACCGACCTGTTCTGCAGATGAGGCCAATATAGCCTCATCAATCGTCCGTTCGAGCGCCTCCACGGCAGTCTCGCCCACACCTAGTAGTGCATCTTCAGCAACGTGCACATTTTCCAGGGTCAATTCGCCCGCATTACCGTCATCTACAGTCATGTAGGTTTGTGTAACTAAACCCGCAGTGTGTGCGGGTACCAGGAACAGTGAAAATTCCTCGTCCAGCATCGCTGACACAACAATAAAGTCTGCTGCGCCCAGGTTGTAAACCACACTCTTCTGACCGTTGAGAATAAAGCCGTCTGCCGATCTTGATGCAGCAGCCGTCACGTGGTCGACCGCATAGGCCTGATCACCCTCTTCATGAGCGACAGCGCAATGGACCTGCCCCTCGATCAACTTTGCAAGGCACTCGTCGTGCCGGCCTGATGAGAGGCGTCGCAGCAGACCACCACCAAGAACCAGGGTGTCCAGAAACGGTTCAACCACAAGCTTCTTGCCCATTTCTTCGAACAACAGCATCAATTCAATAGCGGTTCCGCCATACCCGCCACAGTCCTCCGGAAATGGCATGGCCAGCCACCCCAATTCACTGGCATCTCGCCAAACATCGGCGCTAAAGGATGCATTTTTTTCAAGTCTTTGTTGGCGTTGCTCAAAGCTATAGGTATCGGCGAGATACTTGCCGATGCTGTCCTGGAATAAATGCTGTTCTTCGCTGTAGTTAAAATTCATATTGTCTTTCAGCCCTATAGGCCCAATACCTGTTTGGCAATAATGTTGCGCTGTACCTGGGCGCTGCCCCCGTAGATGGTCGATGCGCGGTTATTCAAGTAGTAGTTCATAACGGTCAGGCCCGCCTCGTCCCCGACCACTGCGCCTTCGTAGGCAGGCGACAGTGCGTGGTTTTGCGCCGCGGCGATAAAACTGCCATCGGCCTCCAGGGCGAGTTCATCCACTTTTTGACTCAACTCCGTACCGACCACTTTTACCAATGAGGCCAGTGCTCCCGGGTTCTCACCTGCACCGATAGAGGCCCTGATGCGATTCTCCATTTGTGCCAGAGCCAGGTTATCGATCTCCACTTCCGCAAGTATTGCTGCAAATACCGGTGAACTCAGCAAATTATCGCTTCCAGCAACTTTCTTTTGCGCCGCTATCTCACGTACCACGCTGATCCGTTTGGAAATGGTGGGATACTGGTTAATCATGCCGCGCTCGAACTCGAGTAAGTACTTGGCTATCTCCCAGCCCTGATTCTCTTCACCGACCAGGTTTTCCAACGAGACTCGCACGTCGTCGAAGAACACCTGACATTGCTCCACCTCGCCATCAAGACCCAAAATCGGCTCACAGCTGATTCCGGGTAGATCCATATCCATAAGTAAAAAGCTGATTCCCGACTGCGGTTTGCCTTCATTACTCGTTCGCACAAGGCAAAATATTTTGTTCGAACGATGAGCATAGCTGGTCCAGATCTTGGAGCCATTGACGATGTAACAATCATCTTGCCGGTCTGCGCGAGTTTGCAGTGAAGCCAGGTCCGACCCGGCATTGGGCTCGGAATAACCCTGTGCCCACACATCCTCACCGGACAGAATTTTCTGCAGCAACGCTTTTTGCTGCGCATTGCCATACTTCATCAGGATAGGTCCGAGCAAGGTCAACCCGGAAAGCTGTAAAGAAGGCGCATTGGCGAATACACACTCTTCTTTAAAAATTGCTCGCTGGGTCAATGACCAGCCCGGGCCACCGAACTCCTGCGGCCAATCCGGTGCAGCCCACCCCTTCTCATGGAGTATGCGCTGCCATTCCATTGCGGCGTCAAAATCCGAAAAAATACTCGTGGTGCGTTTTCCGGCTCTAATAAGCTCCGGCGATAGGTGCTCTGCCAGGAAGTCTTTCACTTCCTGTCTAAAGTCCAGGTCTGCTTTGCTAAGCGCGAGATCCATCTAAATACTTCTCACTCAATTAAATTACCAAGAGGCTGGGAGAGTACCCAGCATTACAAGTCCCGACTGATCACTACTTTCATGATCTCGGAGGTTCCACCGAATATGCGGCGAACCCGCGCATCTGTATAGAATCGCGAAATCGGGTACTCGGACATATAGCCCCATCCCCCGAACAGCTGTACACACTCATCAACAACCAGGTCTTCAACCTCTGAGACAAACAGCTTGACCATCGCACCTTCCGTATCAGTGAGAGTACCATCCACCATCTTGGCAACGTACTGGTCAATCATTGCCCAGGCTGCCGCGAGCTGTGTTTTCATCTCGGCCATTTTGAACTGCGTGTTCTGGTATTCCTGCAGCATCTTCCCGAATACCTTGCGCTCAGCGATATAGTCGCGCGTCAGTTCGTAGGAACGCTGAGCTGCACCTATAGACTTTAACGCGATCGCCAGGCGCTCACGCGGTAGTTCCTCCATCATCATGAAGAAGCCCTTGCCCTCCTCCCCGAGCAGGTGGGACGCGGAGACCCGTACGTTGTCAAAGAAAAGTTCGGAGGTGTCTGCTGCCTTCTGTCCCATTTTTCCCAAATTCTGCCCCCTGGAAAACCCCGGGGTACCAGCGTCGACAATCATCAGGGATATTCCGCGCGCACCCTGGGTGGGGTCTGTCTTGCAGGCAACCACGAAGAAATCGCCATTCTGACCGTTGGTGATGAAGGTTTTCTGGCCGTTGATAACGTAGTCATCACCGTCGCGTATTGCGGTAGTTCGAATCGACTGCAGGTCACTCCCAGCTCCCGGTTCGGTAAGCGCCAAACCGCCGATAAGTTCGGAGGAGCACATGCCCGGCAAGTACTTGCGCTTTTGTTCCTCGCTGCCGTGATTGAGGATGTAGAAGGCCATGATATCCGACTGCACGGTGACGCCCAGACTCGTACCGCCAAACGCGTAGCCGCACTCAAAACCTACTGCCATGTTGAAGGTGAAGTCAGTCCCGGCGCCACCGTACTCCGTCGGTATACTGGGACAAAGAATGCCCAACTGCCCCATCTTTTTCCAAAATTGCCGCGGAACAACGCCCGCCTGTTCGTATTCTTCAATATGCGGTTCAAGTTCTTCGCTGAACAGTCGGCGAACTTCGCCCTGAAACATCCTGCCCTCTTCGGAGAGCCAATCTAGCGTATACATTACAGCCTTGTATCCTTGATTTATTCCACGAACGCCGGGTATATCCCCTCTTCACCGCAACTGGACAGCCAGGCCGGCGGGGCAAATTGTGCGCCTGCAGACTCCTTCAAACACTCACAGTCAGCGATAAATTTCTCGACTCCCACGCTGTCGACGAGTGATAGAACCCCTCCCGTCCAGGTTGGAAAGCCATTACCCAACAGCGAGACCAAATCTGCATCAATGGCGCTGATTCGTCCTTCCGCCAGAAACTGCACGGCGGCTAGCGCCTGGCGGTACATAAGCCGCTGCTTTGCGTCCTCAACACCCGGTGCGGCCTGTGCATCACCGTTGGAAGTCGCGGCCGCTTCGGCATTCTTAATCGGAGATTCCAGGAAGCTGGCAAAACGCGCGCTGTTGTTAATCAAAGTGGCACTAGCCCCGTCTGAAAGAAGTGCCTCAGCCTCGGCAAGGTAGGCATCCTTGCACACGTCACTGAACCAGACGCCAGAAAACTCCTGCACCGTCGGGGTTTTGCGCAACTGCTTGGTCAGGTCCATTGCTCTTGCCAGGTTGGCCTGGGCGAGATCGCCTCCTAGCGTGCCCAACTCAACACACTGCCAGGTGTCGACCGCTGGTAGGTTAAAACCGACACTGCGGTTGCGGAACTCGTCTTTACTCCTTGTTTCCTCCAGGGTGGAGGGACAGGAGACGCAGAACATCGCGTCCGGCATTTCGCCCATGAGGCGGCTGATTTCTTCGCCGGAGTGACTACCAAAGAGCAACACCGCATCTGCTTCCGGGTCGACGCCCGGCGTGATAGAGCAATTGAGCTTATCCAGGGTCTTTTCCAACTGGCTTTGCAAGTGCTCAGGTAATGCACTTGCCCCAATCACCGACAAGCGCTCCAGGTTGAGCGGCTCCACACCAGCGGGGCGCTCTTGCAGGCGATCCAGATTACCCTTATTCAAAAACATACTGCGGATAATGTTACGCGTCTGCACCAAACCGGTTAGCCGGGAGAACTCACGGCTTTCAATTTCCAGGCCCTTGTCCATACTCCCGCAGGAGCTGCCCTTGAAAATGGCGCGCAACGCTGCGATCGGTGCGGGGTAGTTATGAAAATATCTGGCGGACAAATCGCGTGACAGCGACTGAAACAAGCCATTCATCCCGCGGCCGTTCAAGCCGGAGCCGCCAGGAACTGCGAAGCCCTTCTTATCCCAGGGACGCGTTGCATCCTCAACGCTCAAAACCTGCTCTTCTGCCACCTTGAATAAATCGCTCTTATCGACGATCGCATCGATAATGCCGAGTTCAAGCGCCTGCTTCGGCGTTATAACACGGCCTGAGAGTACCAGGTCACACGCTTTTTCAACGCCCAACATGCGAGCAAGTCGTTGGGTACCACCACCACCAGGCAGTAGCCCCAGGGTAACTTCGGGTAAACCGAGATAGATTCTCGAGCCCGCGGCAACAATACGCTTGTTGCAGGCCAGCACCAGCTCGAGCCCGCCACCCATCGCTGAGCCATTGACTGCTACCGCAATGGGTTTACCGCATAACTCAAGCTTTCGCAGCGCGGTAGTGAACAGGCGGGACTCATCGTAGGCGAGCTGCGGGCTACGTTTTCTGGCGTACATATTGACCAGGCGTTTGAGGTCCCCACCTGCAAAAAATGACTCTTTGCCAGACTGAATTACGGCGGCCTTGGCTCGGTCATCTTCCTTGAAACAATCGACAAGCCGATGCAGGTCATCGTACATCTCAACAGTCAGTACATTGACCGGGCGATCTTTTACATCAATTGTAATTACTGCAACACCGTTGGTGTTGACTTCATAGCTGAGCGTTTTGAACTCAATGTCTTTCATCGATTGCGAAATTCCTATTTCCAGTACGCGCCAGGCTCAACTTAAACTCGTTCAATGATCATGGCGGTACCCATACCGGCACCGACACAAAGGTTGACCAGAGCAGTCTGCTGGCCCCTGCGTTCCAGTTCATCAAGGGCAGTCCCGACGATCATTGCGCCAGTGGCTCCAATGGGATGCCCCAGAGCGATAGCACCACCATTGACATTCAGCTTCTCGTGGGGGACTCCAAGTTGCTCCATAAACAGCAGTACCACCGCCGCAAAGGCCTCGTTCAGCTCAAACAGATCAATATCCCCAATGGACATACCGGCTTTCTTCAGCACTAGTTGTGCTGACGGAGTCGGCCCGGTCAGCATGATGGTGGGCTCTGTACCCACCGAGGCAAATGCCTTGATCCTCGCTCGAGGCTGCAAACCCAGTTGGTCACCAATGTCACGACTACCCACCAGCACCCCGGCCGCCCCGTCGACGATACCGCTGGAATTGCCGGCGGTATGAACGTGCTCTATTTCACTTACCTGGGGATACTTCTGCAGCGCTACCGTATCGAATCCACTGGCGCCTATTTGTTCAAAGGCGGGAGCCAGGGACGCCAGGCTGTTAACGGTTGTCCCGGGCCTGAGATACTCATCCTTTTCCAGCAGCGGCAGGCCGATATCGTCAAATACCGGTACTATTGATTGGTCGAAGTAACCTTCAGACTGTGCACGGAAGGCACGGCGCTGGCTTTCACAGGCGTAGGCGTCGAGATCATTTCGGCTGAATCCATACAGCGTTGCGATCAAGTCCGCCGAGACCCCCTGGGGAACGTAGTAAACTTCATGCGCCACAGCCGGATCTGCATACCAGGCTCCTCCCGACGACCCCATGGGAATGCGCGACATGGTCTCAACACCCCCGCCAATGGTCAGCTCACACTGTCCGGCCATAACCTTCGCTGCGGCAAGGCTCAGGGCTTCCAGACCCGAGGCGCAGAACCGGTGTACCTGCTGACCCGGCGTCGATTCACTATAGCCAGCTGCGAGTACCGCAGTTCTACCGATCGCGCTGCCCTGCTCGCCCACCGGGGAACCACATCCGGCGATGACGTCCTCAACCGCTGACGTATCCAGCTGATTTCGATCTCTCAATGCCCGCAGGGCCGTGGCCAGTAGCTCCACGGCAGTCACGGAGTGCAAGCCCCCGGTGGGCTTTCCCTGGCCCCGGGGAGTACGTACATGGTCGTATATATAAGCTTCCGGCATTACTGGTCTCGACGCAGCTGGTGGACATTTTTTGAACAAAAAAACCTGCCTTTCCAGCCACTTAAGCGACTGACAGGACAATGAATAGACGTTCGAACTGCCCGGGTACCACAGTCGGCTGGATATTTTGCGCATGAACGCGGTAAGTGCCCGATTAAAGAGCGGCGAGAGAGATGTCGCTACCAATTGAGGTACAGCAGACAGATGCACGTCTAATGGGGTACCAGTATTATCATCTTACCTACCCAAGAGGACGACCTCATGGCCCTGACAGGCTCGCACACCACTCCGCACGCTGACATTGAAATTGCCGAACTGTCCGTGGGCGGCTTGCTGCAGACCGTCGCCGCCAGAGTTCCCGATAAAACCGCGGTCATCGAATGCCACTTATCCGGTGATGAAGGTGCAAATATCACCTACGCCGATCTACTCGCAAAATCTACGAAAATTGCGCAATGGTTGCTGGACCATTACCGGCCCGGGGACCATATCGCCGTATGGGCACCGAATAACCTGAATTGGTTTTTGCTGCAACTGGGCACCAGTATGGCGGGAATGACGCTGGTTACCGTCAATCCCAGCTTTCTGGAGAATGAGGCGGAGTATGTGCTCGGCCAATCCCGTTCCAGAGCCGTGTTTGCTGCGAAGGAATTTCGCGGGCGCAATCTGGTAGATCATGCAACCAACATCGGGGAGCGTCTCGATGGCCCGCTGGGTGTCCACAGCCTGGATGAGGAGGTATCTCGCATCCTGGCCGATCAGGCATCCTCGGAGGGGGCCGAGCTGCCTGAGGTGAAGCCCGACGATCGCTGCATGATCCAGTACACGTCGGGAACGACAGGAAAACCGAAAGGCGCATTGCTGAGCCACCGCGCCGTTGTCAACTACGCCAAGTTTTCCGCTGCAGGTCTGGACCTGCCTATGGGTTCCAAATGGGTTAACTTTATGCCCATGTTCCATACCGGGGGCTGCATCTATATGGCCCTGGGTTGCGTCTGGAATGAGGGCCAACACCTGCTACTGGATGGCTTCGAACCAACCGCCGTGATGAAAGTCGTAGATAAATACAAGGCGCATTTTATCTGGTCCGTCCCAACCATGTATTTCCAGATGCTGGAGCTGGAGGACTTTGATAGCTACGACAGGTCTTCCGTTATTGTCATCGGCGGCGGAGCCACAACCATACCCCCAGAGCTCGTTACCCGGCTGGAACAGAGTTTCGGCGCCGAGTTTGTCATGCTGTTCGGCCAAACCGAATGTGGCATGGCCTCGCAGACGGTGAGAGGGGACACCCTGGAACACAAGTCGTCAACCGTGGGCAAGGCGATGCCGCATGTGGAAATGAGCATCCAGGACCCGGAGTCAGGCGCGATTAAACCTATCGGCGAGATAGGCGAGATTTGCATTCGCAGTGTCTGCGTGATGGATGAGTACTTTGAGAGGCCGGAAGCCACCGCCCGCGCCGTCGACTACAACGGCTGGCTGCACATGGGCGATCTGGGGGTGATGGACGAGGATGGCTACTGCAAGATCACTGGTCGTATCAAGGATATGATCATCCGCGGCGGTGAGAACATATTCCCGAGAGAAATCGAGGATGTGCTCATCACCCACGAAGATATTCTGGAAGTCGCCGTTTTTGGTGTCCCCGATGCTGATTGGGGGGAGCAGGTCGCTGCGGCGATCCGCGTGAAGCCCGGCTCCAATCCAGAAGACGAAGCGCTGATGGAGTTTCTGCGCGAGCACATCGCCAGACACAAAGTCCCACGACAGTGGCATCGCGTAGACGCTTTTCCCACGACGGCGTCGGGAAAAATCCAGAAGTTCGAGCTACAGGCAAAATATTCGCCCGCCAAGGCCTAGACCCGCAAGCTAATGTCTAATCCCCAGTTTGATTTCTCCGGACAGGTCGCCCTGGTCACCGGGGCCGCGTCGGGTATCGGTGAAACCACTGCCCTGCAATTTGCCAGCGCCGGCGCTGCAGTTGTTCTCGCAGATGTCTCCGCCGAAGCCGGCAACAATCTGGCTCAACGGATCAACAATCAGGGCGGTGAGGCGGTTTTTGTCCAGGCCGATATCTCCAGTGCACAGGACTGTGATGCCATGGTGCAATCTGCGATCGAAAATTTTAAGCGCCTGGATATCGCCTTCAATAATGCAGCCATCATGGGCAGCATGACCCCAACTGCTGACTACCAGGGAGATGAGTGGCGCAAAGTCCTGGAGATCAATGTTGGTGGCCTGTTCAACTGCTTACAGTCGGAAATCAAGGCGATGCGCGACCTGGGCACAGGAGGCGCGGTGGTCAACAACGCTTCAATTATGGGCTTGCGCGGGGGCCACAAGGTTCCCGCATACAGTGCATCCAAGCATGCGGTTGTTGGCCTGACCCGCTCCGCAGCGCTGGACCACGCCCGCGACAACATCCGTGTTAACGCCGTATGTCCAGGCTTTGTCATGACCCCTATGGCACAGGACTCGCTCAATCCCAGAGCCAGGGAGGCCCTGATATCTCGCACCCCGCTTGCACGCCTGGCGGAGCCGAAGGAAATCGCTAACGTGGTTATGTGGCTCACCTCCAGTGGCGCAGCCTATATCACGGGAGTGGCCATCCCCGTGGATGGCGGGTATACCGCAGGTTAGCGGTACGAAACCATTTCATGCAGTTTCGGTAATATTCACTAAATTTTCCTCAAAACGACTGAGGGATTAGTGTGTCCGGAGCGTCCATATACTAAGTATAGAATAACCAGGGATGGGCAAAACCCTATGGCGAGTATGCGATCCCGCCTGCTAGTGGCCGCAACGCGGCTTTTCATGAAGTTGAAATCAAAGGATCTCGGGGATGTGCGCAAGCAGCGTGAAAACCTCGCCGTGATGGACAAATTGGGGAACATCCCCGACGGTATAACGTTACAGGATCAAGACGATCCCCGGCCCGGACGTTGGATCAAGTACACGGGCGCAAAACGCACCATCCTGTATTTACATGGCGGAGCATTTGTCCTGCGGCTTCCCAATAGTCACAGCAGCATGGTGGCACAAATTTGTGCCGCCTGCGATGCAAACGCCTTTCTCCCCTGGTATCGGCTGGCGCCTGAAGATCCGTTCCCGGCGGCGCCCGAAGACTGCCTGCTGGCCTATCGCTACCTGCTGGAGAGCGGTCACAAGGCCAAAGACATTGTGGTCATGGGCGACTCCGCTGGCGGCAACCTGGCGCTGAGCCTGATTCACCTGATCAAGCGCAACAATCTGGAGATGCCTGGCGCAGCGGTCATGCTATCGCCGGTGATCGATTTTGCGCAGATCAGCGCTACCTGGCGCCTGAATACGAAATCAGATCCTATTTATCCGCTCAATGCAGTAGTGAATCCCGCCAGACACTACCTGCAGGGAAGCAGCCCGATCGACCCGATAGCCTCCCCCGTTTACGGCAACTACGCCGGTTTTCCACCATTGCTCTTTGTAGTGGGCAGTATCGAAGTACTGGTGGACGATAGTGTGGGGGCGGTAAAAAAGGCTATCGAACACGGCGTGCGCGCCAATGTACACATTTGGCGAGGCCTGCCACACGTATTCATGCTCAAGCCCTTCATACCGGAAACCAACCTGGCTATTGACAAGATCGTAGACTGGCTGCAGACACTGGAAACACCCAAACCCAAAGAAAAGCTCTATCGCACTTGCGTAGAAGTGTTCAATCGCCGCCCCTTGACAGGAGGCCTGGAGCGGAGCACGAACGACCTCTATCTTGATCATTGCGACCAAATATAAAAACCCAACGGGAGAAAATTATGAAACACTCAATCGCACTCAGCATCCGCGCAGGAATCCTAGGCAGCCTGGCCCTGGGCGTTGCTGCCCCGCCCAGTGTTGCACAGGAATCCGAGCAACCGTTACTGGAGGAGATCCTGGTCACCGCACGCTTCAGGCAGGAAAGCGCACAGGATATCGGAGCCAGTATTAAAGGATTCTCCGGGGACCAGATGGAAAAGTCAGGGATGATCAGTTTTCAGGATATCGCCTACAGGACCGTCGGCCTGGATTTACAGAACAGGTCCCCGAACCAGAACGAAGTTTCCATTAGAGGCGTATCAAAGGCCGTAAGCGCTGGTCTGGCTGACACACTTACCGCAAATCCTGTCGTCACCATGTACTTGGACGAGATTGCGGTGACAACAAACAATGCAAACCAGAGAAGCTTCAACCTGTTCGATCTCGACAGGGTCGAAATCCTGCGCGGCCCCCAGCCCACACTGTTTGGAGAGGGATCTGTGGGGGGCACTATTCGCTACTTTTCTACCAAGCCCAGCCTGGATCGCAATGGCGAATTTGACGGTCGCATTAACGCTACCTACTCAAATTTCGACGATGGCGGTGATTCATGGTTGATACAAGGCGCCGCCGGAACAACCCTGATTGAAGACACCCTGGGGGTGAGGGTATCAGGATTTTACCGCGACGATGACGGCTTCATAGACAACGTCGTAAATGGCGAAGATGAGGTCAATCACTATGAAAATAGCGGAGGACGCATTCGACTGCTGTACCAACCGACAGAAAACCTGTCCATCGATTTTGGCTATCAGACTGAAGACTCTGACCTTGGTGATCGCTGGGAAATCACCCCAGGGAGCGACCCATCTGACCTGGTCCTCGCCAACCCGATATCGGCAGAGACAGAAGACAACTTCGACCTGTATAGTCTTGTCGTCGATTACAACTTCAGTGACTACACACTTAGCTCAATCACCGGGCACTATGAGCGTGAGACCGATAGCCAGCTCTATGATGCAGGACTGAGCGGTATCGTCGTGGCCACTTATGGCGCTATTGGTCAGATAATCGGCAACCCCCTGGAGGACCCCACCACCTTTCGGTCCCTGTACGCCAAGGATGAAAACTTTACCCAGGAGTTTCGCCTGATCAGTAATCTCGACGGAATGCTGAACTTTACCAGCGGCCTCTATTACCAGGACAACGAGTTCACCTCTAACCAGGCGGCTATCTCACCCGGGATAGCGCCCTATACATTCATGAACTCGCCGGTTTTGTTTGCGGGCGACACGTTATACGAGTCCGAGCAGTTGTCTGCATTTGTAGAATTTACCGCTGAACTGACAGACAGCTTTCGCGTCATTGCGGGGGTTCGTTATGTCGACGAGGAACTGGAGACAAATCTCGACGAGGCAGGGGTAATCAACCTCCCCTCGGCCACCAATTTCAATCCGGTGTTCCCGGTAGTCTACGGACCACTCTTTGCTGCATTGGGACTGGATACAACATTCGATTTCGAGGTTAAAGAATGGTTGCCGCGCCTCGCGCTCGAGTTGGATCTGGGTGATGACATCCTGCTTTACGCCAATGCCGCTCGCGGCATTCGCAGCGGAAACATCAACGCCCCTATCTCCGCTCTCCAAAACGCAACCGGGAGCGGGACCCGACCGCTGGATGAGGCAGTATTTGCTGCCACCATCACCTACGACGAAGACTTGGTGGACTCTTATGAAATTGGCCTGAAGAGCACGCTAGCCGACGGCCGGTTGACGGCAAACGGCGCCATTTTCTTCAATGAGTGGGAGGACATCCAAACGCCTATTGGCAACCCCGTTTACATCTCCAACGAGACAGATGCCGAGACCTACGGCGTTGAATTTGAACTCTTCTGGCTTGCCACGGATACATTGAGCCTTTTCCTGAACGGAAATTATACCCACGGCGAATACCAGGACGACGTTCCGCTGGGCGGCATCGAATCAGGCAACGAAATGCCCGGTGTGCCCGAATACACCTACTCCCTGGGGCTGGATGGACGTATTCCCATGGGTGACAATGGCCTGGATGTCACCTACAGGGCTGACTACCAGTACATCGGGGAACGGTTTGGCTCAGCAACCAACGTACCCGCATCAGAGCTCGAGGAACTGGGATTACTGAACCTGCGCTTGGGCCTGGAATCCGACACCTATGCAGCGACGCTCTTTGTCACCAACGCCACCAATGAGATCGAGGTACAGGCGTCACAAACGGCGGGTGACGTTACCGTGAACGAGTACGTCAACCGTCCTCGAACCCTCGGTATCTCCCTGACCTATTCATTCGACTGATTTCTCCCACACTTCTGGATTGCAGGGGGCTCACGGCCCCCTGCAATCCAGCCCCCCAATAGTGAATCTGCCGCCATTCATCAACTGAGGTAGCCGCGCTCACGAATCGTCTTGCTATAGAGGTGCCTACCCCACTCCCGGACGTAGGTCTAACGTGTAACAGGACTGATCATCGATGCGGTTTCCACTTCGATCTGACAACATTTGCTCTACTACTGCTGCAAAGACCTACACGGATTGGTCGGAAGCGGCCAGGTTGCACGACCAGACCTCCGGCATGGAAGACTGGAGAGGTGCCGATTCCACCCGACTTTACGACTATTCAGCCATCCGTGAGCGGCTCTACCAACTGCGCGCCTTGCGCAGTTCAAAAGACAATCATGGTCTGCTCTATGCCCTCAATGAAGGCGTGCATGGAAACATGTGTGGAATCGGCAATGCAGAGCTGTACAACCGCTCTAAATTTGGCACCAAGCATCTCATTGAGCAGTACATCGAGGAGATAGATGACTCGTTGATCTACCTGGACGGCATCCAGGACGAGAGGGTCCCGGAAACGGAGAAGCTGGATTTTTTCATTCGTGCGCAGCGCTGTTACGGCCACACCGCACTGAGCCTGAGCGGCGGGGGCGTTTACGGAAACTTTCACGTTGGAGTGCTCAAAGCACTGATAGAACAGGATCTGTTGCCCACCACCATCTCCGGATCGAGCGCAGGATCGATGATGGCCGCTATCGTAGCGACACACCCAAAGGACGAACTGGAGCAGTATTTTGACCCTTCCAGTCTACAGATCGGGCCGCAGTACCAGCGCAGGTCAATAAGTCAAAAACTCAAGGAGTTTATTCCCAAATTTGAACTGAGCGAACTGATAGAACATTTCGAGCGGGTCATTCCAGACCTGACCTTTCAGGAGGCTTATGAACTGACCGGTATTAACCTGAATATCAGTATCTCGCCGGCGGAGCTCAATCAGCCCTCCCGCCTGATGAATGCGGTTACCTCGCCCAATGTCCATGTCCGTTCTGCTGTGATGGCTTCCTGCGCGGTACCCGGCATCTACCCGCCGGTTGAACTGACCGCGAAAACAGAAGACGGGAAGACGCAATCGTATCTTCCCGGCCATCTCTGGGTGGATGGGTCGCTGAGCTCCGATATTCCAAGCCGAAGACTCTCGCGCCTCTACGGCTGTAACAATTTCATTGTCAGCCAGGTCAACCCCTTCGCGATGGCAGCTCTGGCCGACCAAGCAAAAAAGACCACGCTTGCTCGCGATGTTTTTGAGATGTGGCATCACTCCTCCAAGATTTTTATGACCTGGGCCGAGAAAGCAGTGGAGCGCTATGGAAAGCATCGCCCTGTGCTTCGCTATTCGGTGAATAGCCTGGCCTCCGTTTGGCTGCAGGAATATGAAGGCAACATAAACATCGTTCCTCCCCTGGGCTTCGTTAGGCCATGGAAAAGCCTTGGGCAAGTCAGCGACGACACAATAAACAAGATCATTAACGCCGGCGAACAGGCTACCTGGCAAAAAATCGAGATGATCCGCAACTGCACCAGGATAAGCAGCACACTGGATGACATCGTTAGACGCAGGACCAACTCCAGAGGATGAATATGCGAGCCAAAAACGTGGTAGTGACAGGTGTGACGGGCGGCGTCGGTGAGGCGGTCGCAAGGAAACTGATGGATGATGGCAGCTATAAAGTCTTCGCCACCTGCCGCAGTAAAAAACAAGTGAAAGCACTCGAATCCAACAGGCTCTGCCACCACGCTATCCTTGCAGACCTGGCTGATGAGCAGTGCGGGGGCCAATTGCTTGATGCCCTGGATAAACTGTCGTTGCCCAGGCTGCACGGGGTGGTACTGTGCGCCGGAGTGACAACTCCCAAGGCGCTCGAGTTCTCGACCGATGAAGAAATCAAGCGCATGTACCAGATCAATTTGTTCAGCAATATCTCGATAATACGCAAGACCATTCCACTGCTGAGAAAATCAAAGGGACGAATCGTCTGGGTTGGCTCGACAGCCGGGTCGGTCGTAATGCCATTGTTGGGCGCTTACAGTGGCAGCAAACATGCTGTTGAGGCGACTGTCGATACCTTACGCCAAGAGCTGGACCCGTGGAAAATCCCCGTATCCCTGGTCATCCCGGCCGCCATCAAAACACCCATGTCAGAGAACCTCGCGGCAGAGGCGCTTGAGGCTGGCAGGGAACTAGAGGGTCCGCTGGCGAGTAAATACGAATCACTGTACAGAATTCATTCCAAGCTGATTGGCGCCGGTGCAAAGGTGGGGGTGACACCCGAGCGGGTCGCCGAGGATATCTACCGGGCGTTAACTGAAAGATCGCCCAAGACGCGCTACTTCTGTGGCATCCAACCTACCCTGCTCTCCAAGGTTATCGCCAACCTGCCAGATCGCATGCAGGACAAGCTATACACCAACGACCTGGTCGATCACTAACACGTAACACATACATTCAAGGTAACGTAATGAAGCAATTAAGCCCCATAGATTCAGTATTCATATACACAGAAAGCAATCGCGTACCTATGCATGTCAGCATGCTGGCGTTCTACGATCAGAGCACCGCGCCCGGCGGCCTGGTTCGGTTCAAGGACATTCTGGCAACATTCCAGGAGCGGCTCCCCCTGGCGCCCATCCTGAGACGTAAGTTGGTACGGGTGCCGCTCGACCTCGATGAGCCCTACTGGGTCGAGGACCCGGACTTTGATATCGAGTATCACGTACGGCATATAGCGCTACCCAAGCCGGGCGACCGCCGGCAACTTAACATATTGGTATCCCGCCTCCACGGGCATCCCATGAGACTCAGTCGCCCCCTGTGGGACGTTTATGTCATCGAGGGGCTAGACAATGTAGACGGCCTGCCTGAAGGCAGCTTCGCCGTACTCGTTCGCGTGCATCACGCGGCGATCGACGGAGATACAGGGCATCAATTGATCTGGTCAATTCACGACTCCCTGAATGGGCAAAAACCTAAGATACCCAGGGACGAATGGCAGGGAGAAGATTCTCCTAGCGTCGCCGAGATGGTCGGAAAGGGTTATGTGAAGCTGTTAAAACGTCCCTGGGAAATAGCCAAAGTCGCCAAGAAAACCCTCCCCGCCCTGCAACGGGGACGAGACTTTAAACATAACTTCCCTGAGCATGCAGATCACGAGTTCGTGGAGACACGCTTCAATGCCAAGGTTTCACCACATCGCGTACTCATTACTAAAGTATTCGACCTGAACATGATCCGCAAGATGAAATCCGCTGTCGAGGGGGCAACGGTAAACGACGTCATCGTAACCTTGACCGCAGGGGCCATGCGTCGCTATCTACTAGCGAAGGGTGACCTGCCGGAGGAGGACCTGGTTACCATGATGCCTATCAACATTCGCGACAACAGCGAAAAACATGTGGAGGGGAATCTCGTCTCCATCACTTCACTGATCATGCACACATCAATCGAGAATCCCGTGGAAAGACTAGACGCCGTACATGAGAGCGCTATTTACACCAAGGCCTATCAAAAGGCGATCGGCGCCAAGACCATGACCGACGCGGCACAAGCCATGCCTGCAGCTCTCATGTCCCTGGGCGCGCGAGTTGCCACGGGGATAGGCCTCGGTGCCAAGATTCCGGTGAATACGCTGGTAACCAATGTGCCCGGCTCCCGGGAGCCCCTGTATCTCAACGGGGCGAAGATGATGGAGTTTTACGGTATCGCCCCCAACCTCGACGGCCTGGGCCTCTGCCATGCAGTCAATTCCTATTGCGATACGATCAGCTTCGGCATTTCCGCTGACAGGATGATGCTGCCAGATCCCGAGTTCTACGAGCAATGCCTGGTCGAGTCCTACGGTGAAATGGTGCAACTCTGTGTACCACGCAGCCCCGCCAGGAAAAAGAGGAAGTCGGCATGACCTTGCCAGAAGCGACCACCACGTCCCATTTGCCAGTAATCAGGGTAGGCTAGCCATGGCCAGGAATATTGTCGTCACGGGGGCAACGGGTGATATAGGACGAGCCGTTGTCGATACTGCTCTCAAGCGTGGCCACCGGGTCATTGCATCGGTGAGGAAACTGGAGTATGCAGATACCTTTCCATCCAGCGACCGGCTTTCTTTCGTACGCATGTCCGCAGATGATCGCGCCTTGGTCAGCGCTGCTTTCAACGAGATCGACAACAAGCTGGCCGGCGAAACCATTGATGCCGTTATCCATACGGCCGCCATTCAGGAACCGCAGCCAATTGAGCTGCTCAGCCTCGAGGACTTCCAACGAATAATGATGGTAAATGCAGGGGGTAGCCTCGCTGTGTTACAGGAGTCCATCCCCCGTGTCAGAGGAACAGGAGGTAACATAGTCCTATCCAGTTCCCTCTGGGGGCGTGTCTCGGGGCCGATGGTCGGCCCCTACGCAGCGTCCAAGTGGGCATTGGAAGCCCTGGTTGATGCAGCTCGCAGGGAAACTCTGGGCACGGGTTTCAACATCGTTCTGGCTGAAATTGGTGCCGTGATATCGAAAATGTTGTCCGGCCACAACGAGGCCCTCGACGACCAGATCTCAACTTTGTCAGCTGAACATAAAGCGCTCTACGAACATGTTTATCGGCACAACACAGACATGGTGAATAAATTGGACAGTAAAGCCATAAGCGTCGAAAAAGTTGCGGCCAAACTGGTCGATATCGCCGAACATCCGTCACCCAAACCACGCTACCGCATAGGCCTTGACGCAAAAGTACTGTGTACGCTCGCCCGCGTCCTGCCTACAAGGGCAATGGATAGGCTGCTGGGCACACCCACGCAAAGGTAGAGACACAAGCAAAAATCCTCCCGCACCTCTTGACTTATAATTTGTACCTATTTACAATTCTATTCGTTGTTAGTTACTAATGACTAATTGAGCCCACCGGCACAATTAGCCTCACCAAGGTGGACTGGTTGCAACAGTCGCACATTCGTGAGGAGTTTTCGTAACTCAAGTTGTAAATTGGTACAAATTAAATAAAGGCGATAAGCCGAGGTGGACCATGAAACTGACTGAAGACTATGTTAACTCACTGTTTATTAAAGAATATTCGGCTCTTCTGAACAAATTGACCGCACTCCTGCACAACCGCTCCGACGCCGAAGACATCGCCCAGAATGCTTATTTGAAACTCATCGCAAAGGCGGATGAAGGCTACGAGGTGCAGTACGGCCGAGCATTTCTGTTCCAGGTTGCGCAAAATTTGGCCATCGACTATTTGCGTCGATGCCAAAACGAGAAAAAGTGGTTCGTTGCTTCTTCCCTTGATGACCAGCATATCGATGAAAAGGGCAACACCGCTTACGAGTTCAGCAGCGCCTCCCCTGAAGCTGGCATTGATGCAGAACGCCAGTTGAACAATGTGATCGTGACCATCTCGGATCTCCCGGACAAGTGCCAACTCGCCTTCTTCCACCACAAATTCCGCGAGTTAAGTTACAAGGAAACCGCAGAAGAAATGGGGCTTAGCGTAAGCATGGTTGAGAAGTACATGTCCAAGGCTCTGCATCATGTGCGGGAAAGTGAAACACAGTTCCAACGGGCAGCTGCCGGTTAAGCCCGCCCCCCGCACAGAAAATCGCAACTGGTGTCCGCCCGATATGAGGGCGGAATAGTGTTAACTACGCCGCCTACTCTGCCAGGAGTAACTTCTAACTGGCTCGTCTAACAGGTCGTTTTGGAGAGTAAAAAATGAAGCCCACCGTGAATACCAACCTCCCTGGCTGGATCGTAAGCCACATGACGGATTACATTGAAACTGATGGCGAGGTCGGCCACATGTGGGACTCTACCCCGGTGGGTGGCGACAAAGTTATCGCTACGCTGCTACTGACCACGGTGGGCCGGAAGTCAGGCAAACCGACATCCCTGCCCTTGATTTACTGTGACACCGATAAGGGTTACGCGGTGATCGGCTCAAAAGGCGGGGCACCCGAGAATCCCGCCTGGTTCCTGAATCTCGAAGCTGCCGGGGAAGCGTGGGTCCAGGTGAAATCTGACCACTACAAGGTTCGCATGCGCACCGCAGAGGGTGAAGAGCGAGCGCGCTTGTGGGATGAAATGGTCGAAATCTTCCCTCCATACCGAGGTTATGAAGAGAAGGCTCGCGGTATTCGGGAAATCCCGGTGGTTGTGTTGGAGCGGGTCACTACGGGCTAAAACCGTAGAGCAAGCCGGTCTGTCTGGCCAGGGGCCTTGCAGCGAGTATCAGGCCGCTTGTTGGAGCAACCGCGGATCGCTCCGCACATGCTTGAGCGCCTTGGACATGTACTTCTCTACCATGCTGACACTCAAGCCCATATGGTTGGCCGTCTCCCGGTAACTGAACTGATGCACCTTATGATTAATGAACACTTCCTGGCATTTACCGGGAAGTACAGACAGTGAATTAAACACCTGGGTAAGCGCGCGTTCATTGTCCAACTGCCCTTCCAACCCGCCGGTCATCGGCCATTGTTCAACCACGGCGCTACTCTCTACTTCACTGACGTCGGCCTCTGTGGCGAGTATCCGGCTATCTTCACGATTTCGCTTGCGCAAATAATCAAGAGCCATATTGTGGGCCACACGGTATAAGAACGCTCTAGGGTAGTTCACCTCGTACCCCTCTGCTGCCTTCAAGCTGAGTTTGATGAATGCCTCCTGCGCCATATCCTCTGCATCTTCAGGCCGTTTGAGCACCTGTAGCATGCGTGTGACCAGCGCTGAGTATTCCTTGGAAAACAACTCGTTAACTTTCTCTTGGGTAAGTTTCATCGGGCGGGCTCCAGGTAGCTGGCTATGTTAGAGATTATTTAGTCATTTGTACCTAACAACCTAATTAGTCTATAGTAACTAATAACTATGTCAAGGAGTGGAGTCGAGAATTTGTCGCGCTATCCAATTACGCGCGCGTGCGCCCGGCCCGCGCCGCTAGCGCGTATTACATGGGTTACGCTCTGCAGGTTCGAAACGTTTCAGGGAAGATAAAGCCAGGCAACGACAGCGATGGGTGTAGTTGGTTACCTGGCAGGGGTCGGAGAGCTTAATTCAGTGAAGGTCGGTGCGCAATAGAGCAAGAACAAACTTAGCCAGACATAACGGCGTGGAATCCATCGATAGTTTCGTCGGCCAGGTCAATTTCCAGTTGCCTGCGACATTCGCACACAAATTGCTCAGCGAAAGACTCGGTACAGTATGGAAGCAACAGACTGAAGTTGCGCAGCACACCATTGTAGATAACTTCCTGAATGTCCAAATTCTGGACCTTGCTCTCATGTCCCTGGAAGAACAGAAAACTCACCCACAAATACCATTGGTTAGTGGCTACGACAGCGGTTGTACTGGGGGGAAGGATTGGTCTCATGCCTTTGGCTTCGATCTCCCCTTCGAGTAATCGTCCCAGCCTATCGATCACCCAATCATGAAACTGCCAGTACTCAGCTTCCAACGCGGGGTCTTTCGCCAGGATGGACTTCAAGCCTATAAAGAAAAACCGGTAGCTCCAGAGGACTCTTAAGATACCAATTTGATACTGTGCGACATAAGCAGCTGACAAAGGGCGATCTGCGTCCGCCGGAAGCCGCAGTGCCTGCTTCAGTGCATCTGCCATGCTGGGGTAGATGGCCGCAATCAGCTCGTCCTTGTTTTTGTAATGGTAGGTTAAGTTCCCGGGGCTCATCCCGAGTTCAGCGGCGATACGGTGAAGCGGAACGCCATCTACCCCGTCGCGATTGAATAGCTCGATACTCTTAAGAATGATCCGTTCTTTAGTGTTCATAAGTAGTTTTGACTTGAGCGCCCCGATGCCACCTCGCATCATACTCAAGCATTCCTAACATGCCCATAGATTGTGACGAATCCGAGAAGGCTGTACCTCAATAAGGTCCTGAAAAAAGTGACAAAGTCGGCAAGACTAGTCTATGAGTTCCGCAGCGACTGTGTAGGGATCGGACTCGCGATCAACGACTGCCGACAGCTTCGGTTCAATATCGGAGGCGTATTGGCCTTCAAGCAGCTTTCTGGTGGCATTCTGTTTGCAGATGTCCAATACGCGAAATCTCACTTTCTGCAGATTTCTGGCCCGTACTGCCGGGGTGCTATCTTTAAGGAAGTTCTGGTGAGCCCCTATATGAGTCATGAGCTCATCAATACCTTTCCCGGAGACCGCCTCCGTCTTAATGACCTCAGGTATCCAGCCCTCGACTAAACCCTTGCTGGCAACCATATCCGCAATTGCGGCAGCCAGTTTATCAGCGTCATGGTGATCGGCTTTGTTTACCGCGAAAATGTCTCCAATTTCCAGAACTCCCGCTTTCACAGCCTGCACCGCATCACCGGACTCCGGTGTTTGAATAAGTACTACCGTATCTGCATGTCGCATAATCTCGAGTTCGTTCTGCCCTACCCCGACCGTCTCAACAATGATCAGGTCCCAGCCCATGATATCGAGCAAGCTGATTGTGTCCGCTGCCGCATTTGCCAGCCCCCCGAGGCTGCCGCGACTGGCCATACTGCGGATAAAAACGCCCGGGTCAGCATCATGTCGGCTCATTCGCACCCTGTCTCCCAGAATGGCGCCCCCGCTGAATGGGCTGGAAGGGTCCACGGCCAGTACAGCTACACGCTTATCATTTTGCCGATAGCTGCTTACGAGCTGGTTTACCAGTGTGCTCTTTCCCGCACCAGGGGGACCGGTGATACCCACAACCTGGGTATTACCGCCGAGAAGATAAAGTTTCTTGAGCAGAGGGAGCAGTTCAGGATCGTTGTTTTCAATCCGGCTAATAAGCCTGGCGGCAGTGCGCAGCTCCCCTGCTCGCAGAGCTGAGATTATTTGTTCCAAGTCCAGGGGTTCCATGCTTCAACGGGGTTTGAACATCAACCGGTACGATCGTAACGACCCAATCAGTTGAGCGTCTTACCGGTGGCCTGCTGCAGAAAATCCAGAACGTCCTGGGTGGTGGAGCCCGGCCCAAAAATGCCCGATACACCGAGTGCTCCGAGGGCTTCATAGTCTTCCTGATGGATGATCCCACCAACCATCACGGGTGTGTCTGAGGCCCCGGCGTCACGCATTTCATCGCGTAACTGTTCGCAGTAGTCCAGATAGTTGGACGACAAAAAACTGAGTCCGACGACATCGGCATCTTCGACGATAATAGATCGCACCATTCCAGGTACGGTATTATGCTCGCCGATATAGATCACCTCGATTCCCGCGTCACGCAACAACTGGGCCAGGGTCCGAATTCCCTTGCTGTGCACATCAGTACCGAGCATTCCGAGTAAACAGCGAATTTTACCGGATTGCGGATTTGCACTGTCGTTCATAGATTGCCTGCCAAGTTTCAGTTAAAGGAGAACGGCGACTCAATCACGTGGAATGGGTCGTAGCTGAGACCGTTCGCCATCCTCACGGTACCCCAGACTTCACCGATAGTACCATCCGCGACAAAAGCATCAATCATCGCCTGGTGGAAATTATCGTCGCCCTGCGCGATGAGATACAACTTACGTAGCTTATCTTGCAACAAGTCGTTGTCCCGGGTTTTCTTCATCTCAATAAATCGCGCAATATGCTTGCGCGTATTCTCTTTATCAAAAGTGAAGCGTTTCGGTTGCTCTTCCTCTCCAGGAACAAAATCGTTTCGACCGACCATGATCCGATCCTTGGACGCCATTTCACGCTCCTGCGTCAGGTTGTGCTCATCCATGAGCTTCTCCAACGAGCCGTCGGCTATTGCCTCGACGATGCCTTTTTCCTCGATATCGGCCAGCATTGCCAGAGCACGACTTTCTATCTCGTCGGTCAACGCCTCGACATAGTAGCTTCCTCCCAGAGGATCTATTGTCCGCGCCGCTCCAACTTCGTGAGCCAGTATCTGCTGGGTGCGGGTTGCCAACTCTCGGGCTTCGGGAGTGGGAATACAGATCGGTTCATCGAAGGTGCAGGCTTCCAGGGATTGAACACCTCCGCAGAGTGCCGCAAACGACTGGATTGCCACCCGGCTGAGATTATTCAGCGGCTGCTGGTAGACCAGGGATTTTCCGGCAGTGTGGCAGGCCATGCGGATGCTCATTGCCCTGGGGTTGGTCGCGCCAAACCGCTCCTTCATGGTACGGGCCCATACGCGCCGCACAGCCCTGAACTTGGCCACTTCTTCAAAGAAGTCGATGTCCGAGGTAGACACCCAGGCGAGGCTCGGTGCCACTTCATCAACACTCAGACCACGGGAAACAAGATCTTCCATGGTCCTGTTGACGATCGCCATACCATAGGCAATCTCGCCCCAGGGTGGCGCCCCCCTCTCGCGCAAGTCATAGGCCTGCGGCATAGCAACGGCCCAGTAGGGGCTATTTTGGGTGGAGAATTCGAGACAATCCAGTGTCGCCTTATGAGCGAAGGCGGCCGGGAAAACCTGCTGACCCCAACCAGATAGTGAATAGGAAAGAAAGTCAGGCATGGAAGAGCCCAACATCTTGTCCAGCGATATACCACGCCTGGTGGCAACTGCAGCCGAAACGGCGTATGCCAGCATGCCATAGTGGTAGGCAACACCTGACTGAGTGATATCTATATCCTGAGTCAGTCGCTCCATATCCCGGGCGCAGGCGATGGAACATCCCTCCGCACCTACTTCCACCCCAAACGCCGGATGATCGGGATCGACCGCTTGCTGGGTCAGCGCATCCGGTACAACATTAATCCCTGCCGTACCCGCTGCCAACGCGCTTCTAATTCCTTCAAGCGTATCTTCTGGCGCGCCGTATCCGACGATGTTGCGAAGCGTCCACATTTTTCTGCGATAACCACTTTCCGAAACACCTCGGGTGTAGGGGTACTGGCCAGGGTCGCCGAGTTTCTCTTCATACTCCTGGTCGATCCCTGTCTCAGGTCTGTAGACATTCTCGGTCTCCATACCGCCCCAGGTCCTGGTTCGAGAGAGCTTGACCTTGACGCTCTCAATCGCGGAATTTTTGTCGTCACTCATTGGCTTTTGATCTCCGGCAATTCCGGGCTGAACACAGGAAGCAGGTTTACCTGGAACCGCGGAACAGCATGCTGATGGCAAAAATAATCGTGCTGAAACTCAGCAACTTAAAGACCTTGCGCACCTCGGCAGGTTTGACTGTTGCCCGAATAGGCATAGATCCCATGATTGTGCCTTCGACAACCAGGTTGTTATCCACCCGTTCGATGGATTCCACTTCCATCAGTTCAGAGTTATCTGACGCGTACAATTTCATGCTGGTCTCCCAATTTAGCTAGATATAATCGAACGCAGACTTGAGAGGAATTCCCATGTCCTTGCACATCTTGATGGCCGTGGCACGCCCACCAAATAAGACGGTACCACCCGGATGCATGAAGGGTCCGGCAAGATAGAATTGCTCCAATCCAGGGACCGTGTAGTTAGAAAGC
The DNA here is from genome assembly GCA_963669435.1 of Halieaceae bacterium. Taxonomy (GTDB): domain Bacteria; phylum Pseudomonadota; class Gammaproteobacteria; order Pseudomonadales; family Halieaceae; genus CALJFL01. The sequence continues at coordinate 3,491,215 of OY770025.1, read as the reverse complement.
TCCGCGTTGGGTCGGTGGGCATTCAATTGCCCAACTGTCGTACCAATGCCGATGATGTCACCATTAACCATACTTGCAGAGTGGTTGTGATGGTCCTGCGGAGATTCCACAAGCCGAGCTATAATTTTGCTGTCATCCATGTTGGTGGTGTATTGCTTAAACCTTTCCCAGATTGCATCCGCGAATTCCTCCCGGTGTCGCTCCCACCCCTGCAGACCGCCATCTTTCAGCACTCTGGGGGCAAAGTGGTACAAATACATCGCGCACTTGTCGGCATCCGGAACCCGGCTGGGATCCTTGCGGGAATGTAGCATCGTCATGGGGCTGATGAATTCGTCGGGGAGTTCACCGTAACGGTACATATCGAAACTTTTGCGGATTCCGTCCAGATTCTTCGGCACGTATTCGACACACATGGCGTCGTGGTAAACGTCGGGGTTGTCAGCCTTAAACTGGGGATGTTCCGTCAAGGCTATCTGCTGATTTATCGCCCCATGGCCGCTGAGCTTCACCTGCCGCGCGCGCTCCGCCACTCCCGGATCGATTTCTGGAATTACAGTGCCGAGATTCCAGGGATGGATACAGCCAAGCACCGCGTCTTTCGCGGCAATAAACTGACCATCCTTCAGCTCGACGCCCTTGGCAACACCGGATTCAATTTTGACCTTGGTAACCTCGGCGCCGGTAATGAGCTCTCCGCCGTAATGTTCGACCGCGCGAATGAGCGCATTGGTTAAGTTCTTCGAACCTCCGGTTATCGCCAGCGCTTCGTAGGTGTGTGCCAATCCGCAAAGGTTATACATCACGATGCCAGTGCCCTTGGTTTCAGGATTCTCCATGACCTCAGCACACCATTTTGCATAGTGCAGCTTTGCCTCCACCGATTCGAACAACTCCTCGATAATGTCATAAGCGCTTTTGAACAACGCGCTGGCCAATTCTTCGGCGAGAGGGCTACCCTGCAGAAGATTAAAGAAACCGGACATGGGCAAGGGAGGCGTTGATGCGCCACGGGCGAGCATGGGTAACACCTGCTGCGCCCGACCGACAAACGCCCGGTAATTATCAGCGTCGCGCTGGGAATATTTCGCCAATTCCTGGCAGGATCGATCAAGATCCGTGTACGAAATCAGACCATCTCCCGAATCAAATATACTGGCGAAGCTGGCCTCATAAGTAAAAGTTTCCAATCCAAACTGGGAAAACAAGCCCAACTCATCATCCTTAATTGCAGGGTTGGCCTGGAAAGAAATGTAACCCGTAGCATGCGGGTCATGGACAAAACCTGGCGCAATATTTACGGAAACGACACCGCCTCCGGCCTGACTATTTTTCTCCAGTAATAAAACCTTCTTACCGGCTTTCGCCAGATACGCAGCGGCAACAAGGGTGTTACTGCCCGCTCCAACGCAAACAATGTCATATTGGCTTGCCACCGAGGTACTCCTTGAATTACAGGTTTCAATATCGCGTTACTCCTATAAAGACGTTTGGGGATAGCGGTGACCCCAACCCGTACTTTGACGCCAAAATCGCCTATTTTCTTGACTTACATCAGTGCAAAACCAGATGGGGCCGAGAAGCGCTGAGGGGAGTGCCACCAACTCCCGTCAATTCAATTAGATCGAGTGTCGATCAGAAAAATCTCATCGCCACCCGACTGGGCGGTAGCAACACTTTTGGTAAACCTAACTAGCGGAGCGACAAACATGCCAGCAAAATTTGACTACAAGCAGGGGTATATCTCTTATCCGGAAATCACTGACCCGACCGCGGTTGAGGCCAAGGCACCCTACATCGATCACGGCACGGACATGCCTGACAAAACGCGCTATTACTCACACGAAGAACAGGGCCTGGAGTGGGAGCACGTGTTCAAGAAGACCTGGACCTTCGCCGGTCTGGTTGTTGACGTTCCCGAAGTTGGAGACTACATCAAGTACGACCTGGGCAAGGAATCTTTCATCATTGTCCGCCATGGTCCGGATAGCGATGACATTGCAGCGTACTATAACGTCTGCCCGCACCGAGGCAATTTTATCGTCACCCAAGACCGGGGGCATATCGACGGCAACTTCTACTGCAATTTCCACGGCTGGAAATGGGATCTGCACGGCGAGAACATAAGGGTCAAGGACGAATTTATCTTCCGGGAAGAAACGCTACAGAACCCCCTATGCCTGCCAAAAGTACGCTGCGAGATCTGGAATTCCCTCATCTTCATCAACATGGACGATGATGCAGAGCCGCTGCATGAGGCGCTGGGCGTGATCCCCGAACACCTGAAGAACTACCAGTTTGGCGAATTTCGCGTACTGAGAGAGTTCGAGGCCCAGTGGCCAACCAACTGGAAGACTGCCATGGAGGCCTTCCTCGAGTTTTATCATGGCGATGATGTGCACCCGGAAGTGGTACCGGTAATGTCCACCGTGGACTCACAGTACGATTGCTACGACAAGGGAGTCAGCCGCATGTTCCTGCGGAATGGCGCGGCATTTGAGAAGACACCCAATCCCGAGGAGGTCAACGACTTCCTGAAAATGTACATCGAGATGTATGACGGGAACATCGATGATTACAAGGGCCTCAAGGGAACCGAGTTCAAAGCGGCATTTTGCGATACCAAACGCAAGTGGGGTAAAAAACACGGCTACGATTTTTTTGATGACCTGACCGATGACCAGATTACCGATGATTGGAACTATCATTTGTTCCCCAATACGACTCTAAACTGCTTCTCGGATGGCTTGATGATCCAGTCCTGGAAGCCCCACGCGACGGATCCTACCCAGAGCTACTACTACGTATTAACGCTTTGCCTGCCAGTGAGCGACCCCGAGATACGTGTCATGGACATTAATAACTTTGGGCCCGATAGCTTTGGACCGAAAGGCTGGGATGGCTCTGACAGACCCGAATGTTTCCGACCTGACTGGAACAACCCCGAAGAAACCGGCTATGACGTTTGGGGCAGAGTGATGTGGCAGGATGCTGAACGCGTGCCTTTCGTTCAGCGGGGTATTCAGTCTGACTCGTTCAAAGGCGCCATCCTGAATGAATCGGAGATCCGAATTCGGCATTATCTCGCCGAAATTGATCGACTTGTGGGGAGGGCATAGCGTTCCAATCAGGAGTAGAAGACCCTGGCATACGCCAGGGTTTTCGAATTTACTAGCGAAGGACCATGGCTGAGCCTGGCCATGTGGAATTTCTGCTACTAGTCCTCAATCCCGAGGGAGGCGCCAGTAACATAGGCGGCATAATCGCTGCACAGATAGGTAGCCAGGTGCCCCAGTGCTTGCAACTGAGCCAGGCCACCCTCGTAGTTCACGTCCGAGGTTATCGCGTTAACACGAATACCGTCTCTGGCCCACTCTGTCGCCAGCGTTTTGGTAAGGCTGCTCATGGCACCATTTGACGCCATAGAGGAGGTACTATCGATGGCCGAGGCTGGTTCCAGGTACAAAATAGACGCCCGTTGGTCCGTACCAATAACCTGATTGGCCAGGGCGCTGGAGTAATAAAATTTGCTGTCGAGGTTTTCCTTCATCGTATCACGCCAGTCAGCCAGTGACATGGTCTCACTTGCTACGGGCGCGCGCCGGGTACCCGCATGGACGAGGATATCGATAGACGAAGTCTGATCGCCCGAATGGGCGCCAATCACCGACTTGGCGCCCTCCAAATCATCACAAAAGTCCCCGTACTCAACTTGGCCACCGGCAGCCACAATTGCTTCCCCAACCGCTTTAAGGCCTGGGCCCTCACCAACCAGGAGTGCGACTTTGCCCGCTAACCACTGGGCTCCGTTACTCATGCCTCGTATCCCCAAATTTCTTTTCGCTCCCTGGGGGGAACATACGCCGGGGATATCAAGGATCGCCTGAGGCTATCACCCCCGTCGATCATCAAAACCTGGCCGGAAATCGGCCCGGCCAATGATGAACACAAAAATGCCGACGCCCAACCAAACTCCTGCATTTGACCAACCCGTCCGGCAGGCACCATACCTGCATACGTATCAAGTACTTCCTGGTCCAGCCCACCCATAGCGGCCGCCTGTTCATGGGGAAACATACCGGCGGCAACGCAATTCACCCGTATGCCATCAGCCTTCCACTCCCGGGCCATCGATCGCGTCATTGTTGCAACCGCTGTTTTGGCCGAGGCGGAATGAGCGTCCCCTGGAAATCCAGTCCAGATATATTGAGCGCTATTGTTGACAATGCTACCGATCGCTCCGCGACCCTTCAGGCGACGAGCAAACTCCGATGAAGCTATGAATGTGCCATCAATTGCAATTCTGGAGATCGCCCGCCAGGCGTTGGTTGATATCTTTTCGGCAAGCGCCGGGAAATTACCTCCGGCATTGTTGGCCAATATAGAGATAGGGCCGACCTTGGATTCCGCCACGTCGAATGCGGCACTGACCTGATCCGGATCTCGCACATCAGCCGCAACACCGAAACAGGTACCACTGGCTGCGGCGGTTCTCGACAAGAATGCTGCCGCATCCATGGCCTTGTCCTCAGACCTTCCCATAACAACAACATTCGCGCCAGCACGAGCAAAAGCCGATGCCATACCCAGCCCCATACCAGAGCTACCTCCCGTTACCACCACTGATTGGCCTTCGAATTCGTTGGCAGGCAGGAATATCGTTTCCGCCGATGGCGGGCTTACTATTTTGTGGTTTGGAGAAATTGCCATACAGTACGCTCAAAATGGGCTTGTGAGGCTTAGTCCCTGCCGATTAGCCGATCGATTTCGGCCAGATAATGTCGAATACGTATCTCTGCTTCCGAGAGAATTGGGCCATCGAATGCCTCTGATCGCATACCCTGATGCACATTGGGAACCCGCTCCGCATCCTGCCACAACACGTGACCCCACACCTTGGAGTTACAATCTTCAGGTACTCCCCACTTGGGTCGCTCGCGCTCTGGCCTTTCAGAGCCATCCCACCCTGGGGGTCCATAGCTGTCAGGACCAAAGTTGTTAATGTCCATTACCCGAATCTCCGGATCGGCCACGGGGAGACACAGGGTGAGAGCCCAGTAGTAACTCTTATTCGGGTCGTCCGGGTGCGGCTTCCACTGCTGGATCAGCAGACCATCGGAAAAACAGTTGAGCGTAATGTTGGGGAAGATGTGATAGTTCCAGTCATCGGTAATCTGGTCGTCGGTCAGATCATCGAAAAAATCGTAGCCGTGTTTCTTGCCCCACGCTCTCTTGGTCTGGACCAGTGCCTGTTTATATTCATGGCCTTTGAGATGGGTAAAGTCGTCATTATTACCGCCGTACAACTCTACCAGGGCCTTGAGCGAAGGGTTCACCTCTTCCCGATCATTCAACCTGGGCGGGGCAAAGCCGTTTTTGAGAAACATTCTGCTCATGCCATTTTTGTACAAATCGTACTGCACGTCGTAGGTCGACATAATGGGAATGAGTTCGGGATGCACATCGTCAGAGTGGTAGAACTCTACAAATGCGTCCATCGCAGTTTTCCAATTCGCGGGCCAGTCTGCTTCAAAGTCACGCAGCACTCGAAACTCGCCAATGGGGTAGTTCTTGAGATGCCCTGGGATTACATCAAGGTAATCCTCCAGGGGCTGAGCCTCTCCATCGATATTGATAAATATAAGAGAATTCCAGATATCACAACGCACCTTTTTCAGGCACAACCTTGTCTTCAGGGCCTCCTCGCGGAATATAAATTCGTCTTTAACCTTTATATTCTCGCCTTCGGAATTGAACTTCCATCCATGAAAATTACAATAAAAATTGGAGCCGATATTTCCAAAGTCATCGGTGACAAGACGATTACCACGATGGGGGCAGACGTTGAAAAATACATTAATGTCCGATTCACCTTCACCGACCTTCAGGACGATGAATGCCTCCCGACCAATATCGTAAGTAAAAAAATCGCCTTTTTTCTTAAGGTCGAAGGTGACGCCCGCGAACAACCAGGTCTTACGAAATACGTGCTGCCACTCTAACTCGGCTTCATCACGATCTATATATCGATTTTTATCCGGCTTGTCGGTGCCGTGATCTATGTAGGGGGCTTTCGCCTCTACCGCGTCCGGATCAGTGATGTGTGGGTAGGACACATAGCCACTTTCGTAATCATAGATTTCTTCTTTGCTCATCTCGTCTCACCTGATTGCCTACGGGAAGTGCTGGTAGCATTCTGTTGTTCTTTTAAGACGAACACCGAGGTCAAAGACCTCAGCACGTCGCATGAAACACGTTGAATTGCCCCCTGGTCCGGGAAACGGTAATCGGGAATCAATTCCCGGAGTAAGCAGGCAATATATCCTGAGAGCTCTGTTTGAAGCCCTCGGCAAAGGCTTCACTATGAAATGGCGAAACCACGCCAAAGGTAATCAAAGCCCCCTCGTAGACGACTTTGTCGGGGAGCATATCGTGGGCGTGATACTGCAGTTCTTCGGTTCGTAGCCAGCCCAACCACACGTACCACCAGCTCTCTGCCAGAGAGCGCGGAGAATTTGGCCACTCGGGTAAGCGCATCTCTCCTGACGCTATCAATTGCTGGAAGGCGGACTCGGCATAGCTGATAATGGACTCTTGGAGCCTCAAATATCTCCTGCGGATTTCCTCATCTTCCTTGAGCAAGGTATTGAGCGAGAGAAATATGAAACGGTATCGCCAGATGGTCCTGACTATCGCTATAGCATCCCGGGCACCTACATAAGGTGTAAACATTTGATCGGGTTTGACAACGTCCAATACCTGACTTTCGATTTCATGCTCCAACGAAGGGAAATGCGCCAAGGCGATGTCATTTTTGCTCTTGAAATGGTACTGGACGTGGCCAGAGCTTACGTCCAGTTGCTGGGCGATCTTTCGCACCGTGGTCGTCTGGTACCCGTGGTTGTTGAAAAGGCTCAGGCTTGTTTCCAGGATACGTTCGCGAATGGGTTTGTCTTTGGGCTTGTTCATCAGGGTTACATGACGGGTGATTAAGCAACGGCTGCCTCAAGTATGCCTCCTGAGGACTTCATTGCCAATTATGAGCACTTGATTATCCCCACTATCATTCCTCGCTGGCTGTAAGATCACAGAATTTCAGTGAAGAGGATTTTGGGCTGTATTGTAGTGAATTTAGGAATATCCCCGACAAACTCGTCGAAGTTTTCGCCGATGTACTTGTGCCAGGTCTCACTGGAATGGGTCTGTAGTCGACACAGCGCAACATAGGCAGGCTTTGAACCCGGTCGTCCGCCCTCTATGCCTCTCTCCACCTGGATATCCCACGCGTCCTCGCCGAAGAAACGTCTCACCAGCCCCATATGGTGGTCTGCATAGTACTCGAAATCAAAAGACGCTCCGTCTGTACGGGGGTATAGGACTGTTACCTGAACCATAGTTTTCCTCCTTTATCTGCGGCAGCGCCTGTCTCAAGCCACTTGTACCCGGGTGCTGTCTCAGCATTGTTCACTTCGAATATTCCACGGGTCCCCAGGCGGCAAACTCGCCAACATGGAGCTGGCTGGTAGATATATAGTCTCTGCCGCCGGGCTACCTATTCGACCAGTTCTTCAGGGTGCGCCAGTAATTGCGCAAGCCTTACACAGAACCTGGCAGCATCGGCGCCATTAATGATTCGATGATCATAGCTGAGCGACAGGGGCAGTCTGTACTGATACTCGACCTCTTCAGGTGCGTGTACAACCTGCTTCCACACTGCCTTGGTCAGGCCCAGAATGGCGACCTGGGGCGCATTGATGATCGGCGTAAAACCGGTACCACCAATATGGCCGAGAGAACTTACTGTTACGCAGCCACCGGACATCTCCGCGGTAGAAAGCCCCTTGGTTCTTGCTTTTTCTGAAACAGTCGCGAGATCCTGCGCAATGTCATACACCGTGCGACTGTCGCAATCACGAATCACGGGTACCAGAAGTCCGCCGGGCGTATCTACTGCCGCACCGATATGAAAGTACTTCTTGTATACCAGGTTTCCCTCACCATCCAGGGACGCATTGAATTGCGGAAACTCCGCAAGGGCAGCCGCCAGCGCCTTCATGATGAAGGGTAACGGAGTGAGCTTTTGCTCGGGGTTTTTCGCATTCAATTCCTTGCGATAGGCATCGAGGCGCGTGATGTCTGCCTCATCCTGATGAAAAACGTGGGGAATGCGTACCCAATTGCGGCCTAAAAAGGACCCGACGAGTTGCTGGATTCTTGGAATTGGCTGGACGTCCACCTCGCCATAGGCCGAAAAATCATCCTTTGGCCACGGCGCGAGATTCAATTCATTGGGATCGCTCATTCGAGCAGACCCAAGACATCGCCAACTTCATATTCCTCGTCTTCCTCGGCCATCCGCTTCAACACGCCCGTTCCCGGAGACGGTACTTCCTCAATGGCTTTATCATTCTCAATGGAATAAAGCAGATCACCTTCCTTGACCTCAGCACCGTCATCGACGTGCCACTCCACAAACTTGGCGCCGGTCATCGAAAATCCAATTTTGGGAAGTAAAATTTCAGTACTCATCATCTTTCTCCTGGAGGTTTAATCAATTAAGCAAGCGTTACTTTCGCGGCATCAATAATCTGCTGTTGGCTGTACAGGTAAGCTTCCTCGAGAGGCTTACTGAACGGGACAGGACTTTCCGCTGCACCGAGTCGCTGCACGGGTGCCTTCAAGTCTGAGAACAGGTGTTCGTGGATTCGTGAAGATATTTCAGCACCTACCCCAAAATTGCGGACTGCCTCGTGTACAACAACAGCCCGGCCGGTTTTGGCGACAGAGTTCAGAATCGTATCATTGTCGAGTGGGGAAATAGTGCGCAGATCGATAATCTCCACATTGACACCGTCTTCCGCCAGTTTCGCCGCGGCCGCCTGGCAGTCGCTAACGCCCTTCCCGTAGGTAATCAGGCTCACATCACCGCCCTCCTGGACGATGTTGGCCTTGCCCAGGGGTACAATATGGCCTTTTTCCGGTGCTGCACCGCGGGCGGAGTAAAGCGCCATATGCTCGAGGTGCAAACACGGGTCATCATCTTCAATGCAGGCTCGAAGGAGGCCATAAGCGTCAGCTGGGTTAGATGGCATAACCACTTTCATCCCCGGCGTGTGGGCGAACCAGGCCTCAGTCCAGTCTGAATGCTGACCACCGGTACTGAAACCTGCGCCGCTCATGCTTCGAAGCGTCATTGGCACGGAAGTCTGGCCACCACTCATGAAGCGGATTTTCGCCGCGTGGTTGACGATTTGATCCATACAGACGGTGAGGAAGTTAACCATCATTACTTCCACGATTGGACGCATACCGCCGATTGCAGCCCCTACCCCCGCACCGACGAAGCCCTGCTCGGATATCGGGGTGGACCTGACACGCATGTCACCAAAGGTTGTAGAGAGCCCCCTGGTGACCTGGTAAACGCCACCTCCCTCGGGATCCGCTACATCTTCCCCAAAAAGAATTACCTGGTCGTCTGCCTCCATCGCATCATGGATTGCCATGTTTATGGCCTGGAGTATTGATATCTTTTTCTCGCTCATTGCTAAATTCTCCTAGGCGATTTCGTGTGCATAGACATCACGCTTGACCTCAATGGGATCAGCGTAATCACAGCTGTAGGCATACTCGACGGCGGCATCGATTTGGTTGCCTATATCGGCTTCCATGGATGCCAACTCTTCGTCGCTCGCATGACCATTATCAATCAGCCACTGCCTGTACTGAGGCAAGGGATCATTCGCCTGGGCCTCAGCCATTTCCGCTTCGGGAATGTAATGACTGTCATCGCCAATAATGTGCCCGCAAAAGCGGAACGTCATGGCCTCGATCAGCGTTGGGCCACCACCGTTTCGGGCCCTATCGATGGCTTCTTTCGCCGCCGCATGCATCGCGATAGGATCATTCCCATCGACGTGGATGCCCGGCATACCGTAAGCCGCGGCGCGGTCAGAGATGCGTTCTATTGACGTACCCTTGGAATAGGCTGTGTGTTCAGCGTATCGATTGTTCTGGCACACAAACACGACCGGCAGGTTCCAAACCGAGGCCAGATTCAGGCCTTCGTGAAAAGAACCAATATTGCTGGCACCATCACCGAAGTTGGAAATAGTTACACGACCGTCTTTCTTGAACGCCGATGAGAGCGCCAGGCCGGCACCGATTGGAATCCCTGAGCCAACAATTCCCGTGGTTACCATCACACCCGTTTTAGGATGGGTGATATGCATCGGACCACCCTTGCCTTTGCAGGTACCCGCAGCCCGGCCGGCGAGTTCGGCCCACAAATCATTGACCGGCACCCCTTTAGCAAGCGAGTCGTGTATGCCTCGATAAATCGTAACAACGTAATCCTCCGGCTGCAGGTTCACGGAAACTGCCGCGGGGATAACTTCCTGCCCACGGGCGGAATATAAAGGAGAGATCAGGCGGCCCGCCCGAATCTCTGTGTGCAATCTATCGTCATTCAGTTTTACCAGAACCATTTTCCGGTACATGGACAGATGCGTATTCGTATCCAGTGTTTCACTCATCAACGGGACTCCCCATATCAACTCAGTATCTGAACAATTAGACGATTATGGCCGGTGCATACCCTACCAACCCGCCCACAATTGGCGGCGATTAACGCAGTAACATTGTGGTCCTGGGGTGGGGCATTCGTCTAATATTCAAAGGCGCAATTAGGATAAGAGGCAACAAATGCTACTTCTTGATGACAAGGTTGCGGTAGTCACAGGCGGGGGTAGTGGTATAGGAAAGGCCATAGCGACTGTATTCAGCCTGGATGGAGCGGCGGTTCTCGTGGCGGACCGGGACCGCGCCAAAGGGTTGGAAACCGTCGAATCTATACGTGCCAGCGGTGGCGACGCCGAGTTTTTCGAGGTTGACGTTACCGACAAGGTAATGATCCAGGCTATGGTAGATGCAGCCCTGCAGCGCTGGGGGAAACTGGACTGCGCCGTCAACAACGCCGCTTTCAACGCCAGCTTTGCACCGCTTAACGAGACGGAAGACAAGGGCTGGGACAAGACCATAGCGGCCACTCTGAGCTCGGTGTTTTACTGTATGCGAGCCCAAATCGGCGCCATGTTGGCGGGCTCGGGAGGCTCGGTTGTCAATATTTCTTCAATGGCCGCGATCCGCGGAGAAATCCAGCAGTCCCCCTATTCCGCTGCTAAATCAGGGGTACTCGGTCTTACATATACCGCCGCTGCAGAGTACGCCCGGCAGGAAATCAGAGTCAACGCCATCTGCCCTGGCGGTATTCTCACACCTGGCATCGAACGTTACTTCGAAAATAGCCCCAACGAAAAGGAAAAGCTATCGAATTCTCACGCCCTTGGTCGGCTAGGGAAGCCGGAAGAAGTAGCGTATGCAGCAAGTTTTCTCTGCTCGGATAGGGCAGCTTTTATAACCGGTCACGCTCTTCCGGTGGATGGGGGTGAGAGCGTCAACCCGTAGCGCCTGAAAAGCGTGCTACCAGACAAGAAATCATCGATCAACAAACCTACTGGCAGTAATTATTGAAATATAGGAGAGAAGTTATGTTCAGTCATGTAATGATCGGGGCTAACAGTATTGAAGAATCCAAGCGCTTCTACGACGCTCTACTCGGCTCCATGGGGCATGAGCCTGGATTTATTGACGACCAGGGCAGGTGCTTTTATATGTCACCAACGGGCGTATTTGCTTTGAGCGAACCAATCGATGGCAATCCGGCCAGCTGTGGCAATGGAAGTACCATTGGATTCGCAGCCGACAGCCCAGAGGCAGTGGAGGAATGGCACAAGGTTGGGCTCGCCAAAGGCGGCACGACCTGTGAGGATCCACCAGGCGTCAGGGAAGGCGCGGCCGGCAAATTATATCTTGCCTATCTGCGGGACCCGGCCGGGAACAAAATATGCGCCCTTCACAATATGGGTTGAGTCAAATAACGCCCCCCGATCAATGGTCGGGGGCGACGGGCAAAAGATCCTGATCAACTGATGGGCATTTCCGCCTTCACGATATAACGCCGGACTCACGCAACGCTTCGATTTCCGCTTCAGAGTATCCGAAATCAGCCAGAACAAGAGCAGAGTCCTGACCAAGGTCATGCTGCCCGTGTGCAACGCGGGACTCAGTCCGACTGAACCGGGGAGCTGGGGCAGGCTGCATAAAACCATCAACCTCAATATAGGTAGACCTGGCCTGGTTATGCTCGTGCCCTGGCGCCTCGAGAAAATTCAACACCGGAGAGAAACAAGCATCCGTACCCTCCAAGATGTCGCACCACTCCTCCTGGGTCTTCTGGCGGAACAATTCCGCAAATCTTGTTTTTTGCTCTGACCACTGGCTCTTGTCTATTTGTTTTTCACCAGAGAACTCGGCTGCATCAAAACCTGCGCGCTCAATCAACTCTCGGTAAAATTGCGGCTCGATGGCACCCAACGCTATATATCTCTGATCACTAGTCTCATAGGTATCATAGAAATGTGCCGCGCCGTCCAACAAATTAGACCCCCGATCTTCAGCGTTCCATCGACCGTTTGCGTGAAAGCCATGCATCATCCACATTAACTGAGCAGCCCCATCTACCATGGAAGCGTCGATAACCTGTCCTTCTTCAGAAGTTTGAGACTCATACAGAGCCGCCAGTATTCCGCTTACGAGTAGCATACCCCCTCCGCCCATATCACCAAAAAGGTTAAGAGGGACTACCGGCTTCTCACCCTGTCTGCCAACGGCGTGAAGCGCACCTGTGATAGCAATGTAGTTAATATCATGTCCGGCCGTGTGGGCCAGCGGCCCTGTCTGTCCCCAGCCCGTCATGCGCCCATAAATCAGCTTCTTGTTTTTCGCGAAACAGGCCTCTGGACTAAAGCCCAACTTTTCCATCACCCCGGGACGAAAACCTTCTACCAACACATCAGCGCCAGCAACCAGTTCGAAAAGAATCTCTTTGCCTTTGTCAGCCTTAAGGTCAAGCACTAATGACTTTTTCCCTCGATTGCTAACATCGTGCTTGTGAGTGCTCGGGCGAGTTTTGCCGCGCTCAATTCTGACTACCTCAGCCCCCATATCCGCTAAAATCATGCAGGCCATTGGGGCCGGCCCGATCCCCGCCAATTCGATGACCTTTAGTCCTCGCAAGGGTCCCATTAATAATTCTCCAGCAAAAGTATGGTTGTCTGGACCCACGCGCTTTTCATTCGCTGGGCACCAAAGTTAATCGGGTCTATAAGCCTGCCTGTATGGCATTCTCGACTCGCCGCACGAGCTCGCGCTGTGCGCGTTTTTTAGTCTCAAGATACGCCTTCATGTTGAGTTCGGAGAGAGCACTCGCGACAGTGCTCGCTCGGATAGTTAATTGACTTGATTCAACTGCCTCATCCAGAAAACCAGCTGTTATCGCCTCTTCCGGCGGATACACTTTTCCCAAATTAACCGACATTCCCAAAAAAGCTTTATCGAGCTTGCCTCGTGCAAGCTCCACTCCGAATTGTGGCATAGTCATGCCGATAGCCACTTCATTCAATCCAATTCGATAATTCCCGTGGACGCCAATTCGGTAATCCGCTGCCAGAAGTAACAACGCCCCCATTGCCAGGGCATGCCCACTGACCGCGAGAACCACTGGGACGTTCAAATCCAGTATTTTAAGACTAAGCTCCGCACCAGCTCGAACAAGACGCTTTTTACATGTTTCTCCTGCGGTTATCTCGTTAAGATCAAATCCAGCTGAAAATTTCCCGTCCCTACCGCCAATTATTACAACTTTTTCTTCGGATTCGGCGCGGTCGAGCGCCGACATTAGAAGCTGAATTAATTCGCTAGAAAGGGCATTAGCCTTACCGTCATCTAGGGATATTCGTACGAATCTCTCAAAGCTGGAATATTCAATATTTTCTTTCATAAATTACTTCCAAGACCGTTAGTGCGTCTGAAATTCGCACCTATTTATCCTGACCGCTCTGCATGTAACCCAACCATTGGCAAGAATCCGAATCCTGAGCTGACATTAGGCTGGGGCCGTGTCTTGCAAGAAGATGATGACTGAATGCATAGGAGAGCACTAGTCACCTCTATCGTCGAAACAGGAATAGGCCACCCTATGTTAGACGCCTAGGCGTAACCTATACCTCATAATTACGCGAGGGCTAAAAACGTAACTTAAAAATAAGATATTGTGAGGGATACGGAGCTGTGAGATATGGGATAACTGAAAGGATAGGCAACGTAATCCCACGATAACTCACATCGATTTAGTCCATTGATAGGAGCTAGCTAAACTGTAGGCTCTGGGCGTCTTTAGCTAAATGGCATAGCATTGGACAGGAACGCCAATCAGTCTGACTTCATAAAAATTCAAATCTATAAAGTTACTGTACAAACAATATGGCTAGCTCATCATCAATCAGACCAGTTTCTCTGATCGGTTTGTACTCAATAGAAAGTAAATTGTTCTTCGCCATGCCATTCAAACTCGCGCGTAGATCGTCCTCAGTTTTCCCGGGGACAAGATAAAGCTGTTTCAAATGGCTCCATTTGCGACTACTCTTGCCATTACTTTTCGCTTCATCACACCAATTCTGTATATCAGTAAGCAAAACAAACTCCAAGGAACTATAAAAATCTTGCCGCCAATCCAAGGTTCAAAACTGCACTCGCTTAGTATATCCACCATCAACAACAAGGTTCGCGCCCGTAATAAAGCTTGCAGCGGGACTCGCAAGAAAGACCACTGCATTTGCAACTTCAACCGCGGACCCCAGCCGACCACCAGGGAAGTTCGCAACAACACCTTTGAAAATTTCCGGGGCGTTACTCTCGATTATCTCCCAGTTTCCACCCTCAAAGGTGGTAGGACCTGGTGAAACACAATTTACCCTAATACCCTGACTACCCAGCGCTTGCCCCAACTGGCTGCTATAAGTTAACAATGATGCTTTCAGCGCGTTGTATGGCTGCGGCGCAAAAAAAGTTTCTACAGCAGAGGTCGAGCTCATCAAAATAATTGAGCCGAAGTCAGACTTCTCGAGAAATGGTACCGCTGCTTCGACAGCACGACTGGCACCAAGGACAGTGGTTTCTAAGTTAGCGTACCAACTTTCTTCGTCCACAGAACCACCGACGCCACTAGCCATAACAATCAAAATATCGATGCCGTGCATTTCGGCGCCGGCCTCAGAGATCCATTCCTGGTAAGCGGCTTTGTCCGTGACATCTATAGCCTTTCCGTAGGCAGATACACCATGGCTCAGCAGTGACTCTACAGCGCCCTTAACATCCGCTGAACCGCGCGCGCAAATCGACACATCCGCACCACTGGCAGCTAACATTTCCGCGGTCGCTCGACCAATTCCACGTGCACCCCCGACTACTATTGCCTTCTTTCCCTTTAGTCCGAGATCAAATTTCATGCGACCACCACGGTATTTATTATCCAAGCGGACCCTAAACCTACAGCATCACGCTAAATAAAACAAGCAATACTGCTTTTTTTGGTTCTTCAGGCTAATATTTGATGCTGTAGCGCAGTGGATGATTCGAATTCTAGAAGTCGAGAAACCATATGTCTGCAACATCGCCTCAATAAAAAGCGGGCAAGGTGTTAGCAATTTCCAACTTAATGTGGATGGCTTGGGCACAACCAGGGTGTGACAAAACTCAGGCCTTCGAGTTTTCGCGTTGTTGAATCGGCAACCGGCGAAGTACGGCCTGAAATGAAAGTGCCTGCTCGTCACCCACCTGCATAATCCCATGTACGAATGTCATCCTGCGCGTTCTCCGTTGTATGACACATTGAGCCTCAACCCAATCATGTAGATTCACCACTGACAGAAAATTACAATTCAAACTGATGGTTGTGCAGTACTCTTTCACGCCCGATACGCCCGCCATTGTCGCGGCGTAATCGGCAAATAATGTCAGTACACCCCCATGTACGATACCCAGGCCATTGCAATTCTTTTCCTGCGCCCGAAACCCGAAGCGGAGGTCACTGTCGGTCTTGCGATAGTAAAATGGACCATTCAGGTCTTCGGCAACACTGTTTCCCTTGAAAACAATAAATTCGGGGGGCGTGTCCAATTGAATACCTCGTAAGCAGAAAACAGCTCACCGCGCTGCCTGGTAGAAATTGATCCTCACCGTCTGTATTTCGACCGGTGTGATAAAACGGCGACAGAAGCTCAAGCTAAGCGAAATCCCGAGGATCTGACGTATTTGGGCATCTCATGGGAATTCGCCTTGCAGGCCTCTTCCAGCATATGCGTAATCATCGTAGCGTCTTGAATATTGATGAACGATCCATCTTCCTCGAAGTTGACGTTAGCGCCCTGAGCCACAATAAACAGCTCTGCACCTTCCTCCGTGACAAAGGTGTGGGTAGCTCCACCGGGCTCATAGACGTAAGAGCCGGCGGTCTGCACATCGGTCGGATGTTCCAGGTAGTACCAGGAACCGGAGGTCGTGTAGACATGAACCGGACCTGTATGGAAGTGACTCGGTAGCGTTGTATTCGGGTCGAATCGGGTATAAACGACCCAGGAGTCGCTGGCCGGGTCGATAAAGCAAGGTGCTATATGTATTCCCGGCAGGGAGTCCTTGACCTCATTGTCGGCTATTTTGAAAGAAAGAAGGTGTCCACTGTTGTTGGATATATACGGTTCATTCATGCTGTGCCCTGCCCTGGGATAATGTTGGATGCTGAGATAGACATTAAATATTCCACTTAGCCTGCAGAGTAACCTGCCGGCCGTGAGAGAAACTGATCAGCTGGTCCCTGAAACCGGTGTCCGCCTCCGGTACCGTGCTCACACGCCCCGCAATGGATGAGTTCAGCGTCCGCTCATCCTCAAGGTTCTGGGCAATCAATGCCAACTCCCATTGACCATCCGTACTGGATACACCCACCGTCGCATCAAACTTCCAGAAGTCGCCCTGGTCCGGCGAGTTGCTGAAAATACCCGCCTGGAATTTGCTGCGATAACTGGCAAACAGGCCCAGGTTCAGATCGATCGGCAGCGACGTCAGCGACCGCTCATAGTTAAGGCTCGCATTGCCCGACCAATAGGAATTACCCTGGATCTGCCGGCCCTTCATGTTCTCAAGGCCGGTCTCAGGGTCCAGGTTGGTTTCCCCCGTCACAAAAAAGTCGTCGGTATACTCGCTGTCGCTGTAGGCAAGGCGAAGGTCAAACACCAGGCCCTCGTAGGGTGTCAGCCATACCGTCTCCAGTTCCGCCCCCCTGGACTCCACCTCACCCGCATTCAGCGTGACGAAGTTAAAGGCATCCAGGTCGAACTCCTGCGTCTGCAGGTCCTCATACGTGTACAGGTACACCGTCGCATTGAAGCGCAAGGTCTGGTCCAGCAGGTCCGACTTCATGCCTACTTCAAAACCGTCAACCGTTTCGGAATCAAACACCAGCAGATCCCCTGCCGTGACCGGTAAATCCGGGGTCGGCAGCGCACTATTGTCGATACCACCCGACTTGAACCCGGACTTGTACACCGCAAACAGGTTGACCTCGTCAGCCACCTGCCACTTCACGCTGACTTCAGGGTCAATCGAGTCATCCTCAAACTCCAGGCCGGTAATGCGTGAGCCAGAGGGCAAAAACAGGCCAAATCCTGAGAGGGATTCGTGGACCCTCGGTACGGTGATGGTATTTTCATGCTCCTCATCGCTGTAGCGTGCACCCGCCGTGATCTCAACCGTGTCGGTGGGCCGGAAGGTAGTACTGAAGAACAGGGAGTACGCATCCGCCTCGGTCTCGTGCACCTTCAGGTAACCGGCGGTATAACCGGTTGAATCTGGGCCAAACACAATCGCGGGACTCGTTGTCGTGTGATTGGCGACAAAGTCGATCTCGCGAGTCTGATAAAAAGCGCCCAGCGTGTAATCGAAGAACCCACCCGAATTACGGCTAAGGCGAAACTCCTGGGAGTAGTTTTCCCGGCGGGTGTCTTCCTGCAGGGATCCCGGTGACGCATTGACATCGTAGCTGGCGCCATCAAGCGCCTCGACATCGTTCTCGATCCAGCCGGTGACCGAGGTCAGCGTCAGGTCATCGGTGAGGTTGTAATCGATGGTCAACCCCAGAGACGCCACTTCCGAATCATAAAAGGGCACCCTGCCCCGCGGCGTACCCGCACCCTCGATCTCGGGGATATCGCCCAGTTGCACCACCCCATCGGTGGGATCACAATCCAGGCCAGAGGGTACGGTATAGCCCTCTATCAGGGGCAGCGCGGTATCCTGGGCTGTATCTCCCACACAGGCAACATCCAGCATATAACTGTAACCGTCCGTCTCGTACTCGCTGTAAAGTCCCTTGAAGTTTACTAATAGACGATCTGACGGCGCCCAGACCACCGTGGCACGCATATCGCGACTTTCCTCGCCGCGATAGTCATTACGGGGCCCCTGGGTATCGGCGCCCAGGTAGGGAGGGCCGCCCGCGGCGATGGATCCCCAGTTGGCGGGCGTGGCGTTGTTCCTGGCGATCTCATCCACTTCTGACCACTTCAGGGCCAGGCGCGCGCCGAGGGTATCGGTGAGTGGGCCCGAGATGACCGCCTCGTACTTGCTGCCGGCTTCCTCGAACTCGTAGCTACCGCCCAGGCTGGCTTCAAACTCGCTGCCCGGGTCATTCGAGCGCAGGGTCACCACGCCCGCGGATGCACTCTTGCCGAAGTAGAGGCTCTGGGGGCCCTTGAGCACTTCGATCTGCCCCAGGTCGAACATGTTATGGAACATGTACTTGCTGCTGTTGACCTGGATGCCGTCAAAGTTAAAGGCGATAGCAGTATCGAACGCACTACTGATCGCGCTCGACCCGATACCCCGAAGACGGATCATACCGCCCCCGCCGGTACCGCCCTTCTGGATGGTCAGGTTGGGAATCAGGTTGGATAACTCGGAGATATCATCGAGATCAAGAGGTTCAATTCTGTCAGCACCCATGGCGATGACGGTGACAGGCACATCCTGCAGTCTCTCCGTTGTCTTGCGGGCTGTAACCACAACCTCCTCGAGTCGGTATCTCCTGGGTGTGGCGACGAAGGGCTCATCTTTAGCGCCATCAAGACGAAACAAGTTCCTGAAAAATGCCCCGATACTGAACTCGCCGCCCCTTTGAACCGGTGTGTCCAATTCCGGGAGAGAGTGCACCGTATAGACCCCGTCGCTCACATTGGTAACTGTCAAATCAGTCCCCCGCAGCAGTATCAAAAAACCAGCTTCCACGGAGTGCTTTCCGATTAATTCATTGGATTGAAAACTCTCCAATTTGTCGTACTGATACAACACGTGAGTTTTCGACTGCTGCGCGAATTGCACCAATGCGCGTGTAAGTTCCTGAGGCGGGATAGAGAAGCTGTGCAGAACAGGCGCTTCGCTCGCGTGAGCGCCGGGGAGACCTGAGAGTAGTATGACTATAACCGATACTAGTCCAAGCACTGGTCTGGAAAACTCGATCCGCATACTACGTGGCCAGCAAGATCGTTTTTTTAGACAAGGATCGAGCGGATTCTGACCCTGGCAGAATTACCCGGTGCATCTATTACTGCCGCCAAGCGAAGCCTCAAACCCCGTGCGGACCATCACAAGCTGCTAGATAAAAGAACCAGATCATCACTGACGCGATTAACATTAATCTTAAAACCAGACTCCAGCGCAGCCAGCATTGTGTCGATTTCCCCAATCGGGAAATAGCCGCCAATAGGAATATCCTTGACTGACTCATCGGTGAATACAATTTTGACGGTGGTATAGCGCGACAGCATTTCAACTACCTGCTCTAAAGTATCACCATTGAAAACCAAAACTCCCTCTTGCCACGACAACTTCTTTTCAAGCTGGCTGCTTTTGATTGGCTGCACCGACTCAATTAACTGCCCAAAAGTTACCGAACTACCGGCCGAGACCAGCACCTGGGTTACTACTGCAGCAGCCTCTTCTTCGAGCAGTTCTCGACTTTCCTGGTATGAGATGTCCTTGAACAACTCAGTGTTAACCTCAACCGTACCTTCCGTTACGGTGACATCGACAAGATCTTTCGAAAAGTCCACATTGAACGCGGTACCCACAGCACGCACCGTCGCCCCTCCTACGGTCACTATAAACGGGCGTTCACGGCTATGAGCGACATCAAAGTGGGCCTCCCCTTGCAACAACTCGATTGATCGCTGTTGGGAGCCGAACCTGACGGCAATCTCAGTATCTGTATTGAGGGCAACTACGCTCCCGTCTGATAACGTTAAGGTCTTGGATTGCCCGACCTGGGTACTGTGAATCTCGGCAAGTGCCGGGTTTGGCGCTGAGTCTTCCCATAGATAGGGATAGAATGACAAACAGACAGCGATGAACAAACTCGCTGCCAATGCAAGTGGAGCAGACACAGAAAAGCGGCTACCCCTGGCCTGATGCTGGTGCGTATTACCTTCCGTGAGGGTTGAAGAGTCTTGCTCGACGAGCGGGAGCACATCTTTGAGCGCTCCCAGTTGTTCACTTTTGGTATAAACCTCGCAGAACTGGTCAAAGGCCTGGCGATAACGCTCGCCCTGCTCGAGCCAGGCGACAAACTCCACCTCCTCGGACTCGGTTAACCTTCGATCAAACAACCGAGCTACCCACTCCGCTGCCTGCTCTTCAATAATCACTTGCGATTCCAGTCTCGTGACCGTCATTGCGTCTAATCCTGTATTTACTATTACTTTAACTTGATAACACCAAAAAAAATCTCGCCCATTCAGCCTTCAGGGGACAGGCCGTAACCGGCCGACCTGAGCCTCGTCCGACATTCGCGCAACCCCCTGGCGACATGTTTGTCGACTGTACTGATACCGATTCCCATACGCTGACTAATCTCCTGATGGCTCAGACCATAAACTTTTTTCAGGACAAATGCCTCGCGACACTTTTCGGGTAATCGACCTACCGCCTCACAGAATAGGCTTAACTGCCTGTCCTGGTCCGCCGTGAATTCATGTGTTCTCTCATTAATCAGTACATTTAGCTCGTCGAAATTTTCAATACTTTCACTCAATCGATGGTGCGCCCGCGCCTTGTAATTGATCGCAGCATTCTTTGCGACCTTGTAGAGAAAGTGGGTTGGCTTATTGATGCTTGCCTTCCTTTCGGCACTTATCGCTTTCAAGTATGTATCGTGCAGCAAATCCTCTACATCCGCGTGGCAAGGCAGTCGCCTGGACAGAAATCGCTTGAGCGCTGTCATATTCTCCATAAATGCCTCATGTATGCCACTACCATCCCTGGCATCTGGTCGATTCTGGCGAGTGTCTCGCTTCATCTACTTAACTACTCCCTTAATACTTATAGTTTATGCTTCTTGCGAGAAGCACTGGAGTCTTCAATCAATCTGCATGTAACCGCAGTAAATCTTTGCCAATTACCCGGACCTGGTCGGTGCTATCCCCTGGTCCGTTTACATCCAATAATAAAACCCGATCCCTGGAGCACCGCGTCATCATTTTTCGGGAAGAGCATAGGCTACGTAATAGTCTCCCCTTGGGGTATCCATCCATGCATGACCTCCCGCACCGATGACCACGTACTGTTTGCCCTTCCAGGCATAGCTCATCACTCCAGCCTGCCCGCCAGCGGGCAACTTGGCGCTCCACACTTCTTCGCCAGTTTCCAGATGAAAGGCCCGGATACGATTGTCCATGGTGGCGGCAATGAATACGACGCCACTCTCGGTCACCAGAGGACCCCCTATATTTGGTGTGCCCAGTTCAAGTGGCAACGGAACCGGTGCGAGTTCTTCGAGGTTTCCCAGCGTCCGCTTCCACAGGATGTCCCCGCTGTTTAAATCGACTGCCGCCAACTCTCCCCAGGGCGGAGCGTTGCAGGGGGCCCCAAAAGGTGAACGCAAAAAATCCAACTTGAGTCGATAAGGCGTTCCAAGCATTTCCCCGCCTACGTGCCGTCGCCAGGCGGCTGTGTCATCTACGGTTATTACAGGTAAGGGCTTGAGGTCACCGGTGCGCCGCTCCAGTAGCACCTCGGTGATAACATTGCTGAAGTTAACCACCATCACGCCGGTCCGGGGGTTTATGGCAGGTCCTCCCCAGTTGGTACCTCCCATCCATGCGGGCCTTTGTACAGTGCCGTTGAGCGACGGGGGAGTATAAATGCCACTATTACCGCGAGCACTGATCTTCTCCCTACACTTGCCTTCATCCCAGAAGGTGAACCCCCAGGCGTCGCCAGGCCCAAGACTGAACTCAACCAGTGGTTCGGGCTTCACGGGAAAGGGTTGGGTGGGAGAGGTCCATTCACCCGGTACATCAGACTGTGGAACTGGCCTCTCCTCAATATCAAACAGAGGCTCTCCGGTCTCTCTATTGAACACAAAGATGAGTCCCTGCTTGGTATTCTGGACAACGGCTGGCACCGTACTGCCACTGCGCTGCAGATCAACCAGCACAGGCGGCGAGGCAACATCGTAGTCCCATAAGTCATGGTGGACGAACTGGAAGCTCCACACCTTTTCTCCCGTCTGCCCCTTCAGTGCGACCAGGGAATTGGCATCGCGGTTATCACCCGGCCTTAAAGCGCCGTAAAAATCGGGGGACGGACTACCCGTGGGCACAAACAGCAGGTCACGCTCTTCATCGGCGGTCATTGTGGACCATACGTTGGCTCCGCCACTGCTCCTGGCGCTATCGTCCAGCCAGTTTTCCCTGGCATAGGCAGAGTCGTCGCGAGGAATCGGATCGAACTCCCAGCGCAACTCGCCTGTGTACACGTCAAAGGCCATGATTTTCCCGGTGGGCGCTCCGGCTCTGTAGCTATCCAATATCGGCGAGCCAAATACGACAACATCACCTACGACGGTTCCAGGGTTATTCAGGTAAACCTCCCCCGGGAAAGCCTGCTCGCCAGTACGATCGATAAACACAATTCCGTTATCGCCAAAGTCTGGACAGGTTTGACCATTGCCTGGATCGAGGGCGATAACATGATTAGAAGCGGTTGCCAGGAAAATACGCTCATTGCATCGGTCTTTGAGGTCTGCCGTTTCCTGGGCCTCACCCTCGATCTCATGCTTGTCCTTTTCGCCTTGCCAATAAGCCAGGCCCCGGCACCGATAGGTAAAGTGGTCGAAAAACTCTATGGATTCCCAGGGATCATAGCGCCATTTCTCCTCTCCGGAAGCGGGGTCGTAGGCAATCACTCGACTAAATGACGAGCAGGCAATAAGTGAGTCTCCGATTAACGCAGGCGTATTTTGAAAACTCGACAAGTTATACAGCTTCCCGAACTCTTCCTGCTCCCCTGTTCTTGCAATCCAGGCAGGCTCGAGGTGCTTGGCATTTTCCGCGGTGATCTGGGTATGGGGTGCATAGCGCTGCGCCCCCGAATCACCGCCAAAATAGCTCCACGGCGCAGCCTGCGCGAGCGAAAAACCCAGTAAGCCAAGCAGCATAAGGCAAGTCTGACTAAATAATCTCGTTGTCATAAACAACACACCATGGCTATTGTTGAGGCGCTGTCGAGCGCTTCTTGAGGTCTATCCGGGCCCGATGACGAATGTAGTGGTATAGCTGCTTCACCTCCGCGTCGTTTAAATCCGCGTACTTCGGCATTCCCCTGGCCTCCAGCGCGCCCTCCCGGACAACTTTGTCGAAACTATCCATATTGGCGGCGATATAAGAGGCGCGAAGATCAGGCGCCATGCCACCGGCGACGACCGAGTAGCCATGACAAGCCTGGCAGGTAGAGTTGAACAGTTCGCTACCCTGTTTGACCACCGACTGGTCAATGACAAACTCGGGGGGATCCAGTGGTGTTGGCACTGGGGACTTTCCAGCCAGTTCCAGTTCTGCATTGCCGTCCAGGACGTACACAAGCAGGCGTCGAACTTGTTTTCCGTACTGCCAGCCGTATTCGTTCACACCCAGGCCAAACATGCTGGGGATACTGCCACCCCAACCAACCAGCAGGGCAATATACTGGGTGCCGTCAAGGCGATAGGTCATGGGTGCAGCCACAACACCCAGGCCGACATCGGTCGACCAGAGCTTCTCTCCCGTTTCTGCATGATAGGCCGCGAACTCCCCTCCGGCGTTGCCTTGAAACACCAGGTTACCCGCCGTACTCAATGTACCTCCATTCCAGATTCCCGGCAGAGGCACTTCCCAGGCGCGACTCTGCGTCTGTGGGTTCCAGGCAAGCAACGAGCCCTCCAGGGCAAGGTCCCCCAGCCCCTCCATCTCCAACAGATCAAAGCCGGTATTGAAAAAGTACTTTCGAGCACGCCAGTTCTGGTGATCTACCGTCTTTTCACTGAAGTACATGGGCATTTCCAGCTTCGGCAGGTAGGCCAGTCCGGTGTTTGGGTTAAAGGACATGGAGTGCCAATTGTGCAGTCCGGCCCCACTGGGATAGATCAGGCCGTCACCTTCAGGAAATCGTGCACCAGCAGTTTCAACGGGGCGCCCCGACGCCAGGTCGATGCGCTCGGCCCAGGTCACGGTTCCCAGTTTTTCGGCCGAAAGCAATTTTCCCGTAACGCGATCGATGACGTAGAAGAAGCCATTCTTGGGGGCATGAAGAATCACCTGTCGGCGCTTACCGTCCAGGTCCATATCAGCAAGCACAATGTCCTGGGTGGATGTGTAGTCCCAGGTCTCACCCGGATTCGTCTGGTAATGCCACTGATATTCTCCCGTATCAGCATCAACCGCGACGATGGAACAAAGGAACAGGTTGTCCCCACCACCGGGGCTGCGCACTTTGTGATTCCAGGGCGAGCCGTTTCCAGTGCCAATATAAACGCGGTTGAGTTCGGGATCGAAAGTCAGCGCATTCCATGGCGAGCCTCCCCCGCCGTGATTCCACCACTCACCCGTCCAGGTTTTCGCCGCCATTTCCATGGCCGGATTTTCGAAGCCGTCATCCGGGTTACCGGGAACAACGTAGAAGCGCCATACCTGGTCGCCAGATTGAGCGTCATAGGCGGTGACATAGCCGCGAGCATATCCCGCCTCGGTGCCGCCCTGACCAATGATCACTTTCCCATTGAATGTCCGCGGCGCACCGGTAATGTACCCAACTCGGCCCTGCTCAAGGGTTTGCACTGACCAAACCTGCTTCCCTGTTTTTGCGTTAAGTGCGATCAGCCGCCCATCAAAGGTACCAACGTAAATTTTCCCGTCCCAATGTGCGACACCCCGATTTACGTGAAATACCTGCCGATAACGCTTACCTGCTACCTTCCATACTTCGGGGTCGTAGCTCCAAAGCGTGCTCCCAGTTCGACCATCGACAGCGAAGACGACCGAGTCGTTGGTGGTGAAGTACATCACCCCGTCTATGAGTAGTGGCGTTGCCTCGAGGCTTTTAGCGCGCGGTAAATCTTTATACCAGGCCAGGCCGAGGCGGCGTACCGTCTTTGTATCAACCTGATCAATTTCGCTAAACCGTGTCTCGCTGTGATCGAGTCCATGCTGCGCCCAGCCCAAATCGGGCGCGGTTCCCAAGGCTTGCCGAGTCACAATAGTGCACAAAATCCAGGCGGCTATGCCTATACGCTTATACACCTGGAAACCCACTTTGCATCACAAAATCATCCCTATACAACAAAGGCCTTGCCTGGGGCAAAGCCTTGGTGTGCAGCATTCACCTACATCTTCCATCTACCCGATGGAACCTAGAAGTTCCACTTAGCCTGCAGAGTAACCTGCCGGCCGTGAGAGAAACTGATCAGCTGGTCCCTGAAACCGGTGTCCGCCTCCGGTACCGTGCTCACACGCCCCGCAATGGATGAGTTCAGCGTCCGCTCATCCTCAAGGTTCTGGGCAATCAATGCCAACTCCCATTGACCATCCGTACTGGATACACCCACCGTCGCATCAAACTTCCAGAAGTCGCCCTGGTCCGGCGAGTTGCTGAAAATACCCGCCTGGAATTTGCTGCGATAACTGGCAAACAGGCCCAGGTTCAGATCGATCGGCAGCGACGTCAGCGACCGCTCATAGTTAAGGCTCGCATTGCCCGACCAATAGGAATTACCCTGGATCTGCCGGCCCTTCATGTTCTCAAGGCCGGTCTCAGGGTCCAGGTTGGTTTCCCCCGTCACAAAAAAGTCGTCGGTATACTCGCTGTCGCTGTAGGCAAGGCGAAGGTCAAACACCAGGCCCTCGTAGGGTGTCAGCCATACCGTCTCCAGTTCCGCCCCCCTGGACTCCACCTCACCCGCATTCAGCGTGACGAAGTTAAAGGCATCCAGGTCGAACTCCTGCGTCTGCAGGTCCTCATACGTGTACAGGTACACCGTCGCATTGAAGCGCAAGGTCTGGTCCAGCAGGTCCGACTTCATGCCTACTTCAAAACCGTCAACCGTTTCGGAATCAAACACCAGCAGATCCCCTGCCGTGACCGGTAAATCCGGGGTCGGCAGCGCACTATTGTCGATACCACCCGACTTGAACCCGGACTTGTACACCGCAAACAGGTTGACCTCGTCAGCCACCTGCCACTTCACGCTGACTTCAGGGTCAATCGAGTCATCCTCAAACTCCAGGCCGGTAATGCGTGAGCCAGAGGGCAAAAACAGGCCAAATCCTGAGAGGGATTCGTGGACCCTCGGTACGGTGATGGTATTTTCATGCTCCTCATCGCTGTAGCGTGCACCCGCCGTGATCTCAACCGTGTCGGTGGGCCGGAAGGTAGTACTGAAGAACAGGGAGTACGCATCCGCCTCGGTCTCGTGCACCTTCAGGTAACCGGCGGTATAACCGGTTGAATCTGGGCCAAACACAATCGCGGGACTCGTTGTCGTGTGATTGGCGACAAAGTCGATCTCGCGAGTCTGATAAAAAGCGCCCAGCGTGTAATCGAAGAACCCACCCGAATTACGGCTAAGGCGAAACTCCTGGGAGTAGTTTTCCCGGCGGGTGTCTTCCTGCAGGGATCCCGGTGACGCATTGACATCGTAGCTGGCGCCATCAAGCGCCTCGACATCGTTCTCGATCCAGCCGGTGACCGAGGTCAGCGTCAGGTCATCGGTGAGGTTGTAATCGATGGTCAACCCCAGAGACGCCACTTCCGAATCATAAAAGGGCACCCTGCCCCGCGGCGTACCCGCACCCTCGATCTCGGGGATATCGCCCAGTTGCACCACCCCATCGGTGGGATCACAATCCAGGCCAGAGGGTACGGTATAGCCCTCTATCAGGGGCAGCGCGGTATCCTGGGCTGTATCTCCCACACAGGCAACATCCAGCATATAACTGTAACCGTCCGTCTCGTACTCGCTGTAAAGTCCCTTGAAGTTTACTAATAGACGATCTGACGGCGCCCAGACCACCGTGGCACGCATATCGCGACTTTCCTCGCCGCGATAGTCATTACGGGGCCCCTGGGTATCGGCGCCCAGGTAGGGAGGGCCGCCCGCGGCGATGGATCCCCAGTTGGCGGGCGTGGCGTTGTTCCTGGCGATCTCATCCACTTCTGACCACTTCAGGGCCAGGCGCGCGCCGAGGGTATCGGTGAGTGGGCCCGAGATGACCGCCTCGTACTTGCTGCCGGCTTCCTCGAACTCGTAGCTACCGCCCAGGCTGGCTTCAAACTCGCTGCCCGGGTCATTCGAGCGCAGGGTCACCACGCCCGCGGATGCACTCTTG
Organism: Halieaceae bacterium; assembly: GCA_963669435.1. GTDB lineage: Bacteria > Pseudomonadota > Gammaproteobacteria > Pseudomonadales > Halieaceae > CALJFL01. The sequence continues at coordinate 3,463,571 of OY770025.1, read as the reverse complement.
CCGAAGTAGAGGCTCTGGGGGCCCTTGAGCACTTCGATCTGCCCCAGGTCGAACATGTTATGGAACATGTACTTGCTGCTGTTGACCTGGATGCCGTCGATATTAAACGCGACGGCAGTATCGAATGCGCTACTGATCGCGCTGGACCCGATACCTCGAAGACGGATCATACCGCCCCCGCCGGTACCGCCCTTCTGGATAGTCAGGTTGGGAATCAGATTGGTCAGCTCGGACGCATCATCCAGACCTAACTGATCAATGGTTTCGTCACTGATAGCGGTGACGGTTACCGGAACATCCTGCAGACTTTCTGCGGCCTTCCGGGCGGTGACGACAATTTCTTCAAGAGCCTGAGTTTCTGCGTTTGCTACAGATGCAGCGGCACAGAGCGACACCGAGATCGCGAGCAGATTTCTTACGTTGCTTTTCATATTATTACCTTCTATCAGATCAAAAGCGCATAGTTGGCTGGGTGGCGAACACTCGTCATTCACATTCGAGGATCAAAGATGAGGTCTGGCTTCATAGACTCTCGTCTTCAGGTGGCTTGTCAGGTCCGAACCCCGTTCGTAATACAAACAGCGGCTCTAACACCACGGGCCTCTAAATACCCCCTACTTCTAGAAGACAGGCGAGTGAGAAAAATCTGCCATGAAACTTTCGCAGGTTTACGACAGAATTATTTGACTTTGGCCAAAGAGCGGAGAAGCCCGGCACTAACACCTATAAAAAAGCCAATTTTTTCAATCAATTAGTAGGGAGGTTGGGCTTCTTCCCAGGCCGGGAAAAAGCCATTGCGAGGTCGATCGAGGATTTGAATGAGAGCCGCCTTCGCTCCCTCCTCGCACTCAGTTAGCAGGTTCGCAAAACTGAGCACAAAGAAACAAATCATGTCGGCTTACAGGCGACCAGGTCGCGCGCCGGTTCTCAGCCGGGCGGAAGCGGCAACACCCACCATTGAGGAATTATCAGGCATTCCCGACTTTCATACCTTTGAATCACCCAGCTTTCCTTGCACACACAATTATTGGCCCCCGGGTTATGCATTTGATGTCCAAACCGGCTCAGGCATAATGGCACTGGTCATTTCACATACTTCATTAGCTTGGTCGTGGAATATGGTTGGACGCACCTACCAAGATGCCTTTCCTTCTGACCCGCTCTTTCGCAGTTCAAATCAGGCGCGAGCGGCGGCAGCCGAGCTGCTTAACCTGGAGTATTTTGAGGCGGAGCCCGCAACGATGCCCCCTCAAAAGTATGATCAGCATCATATTTTGATCAACCTGAACCCAAAGCCCTACAGAGTCGAAAATTGGCGAGGCGATGAGCGGCGGGACTTCCTGTTCAAGCGGCACGAAATAGTCCTGACCCCCGCAGGTATGCACGTGGGCTGGCGCTGGCACAGCAAGGCTATGACCTTACTCGTTACTCTTGAGCCGGCAAAATTTGAGAACTTTGCGCGCCGGGAACTTTCCATCTCCCTGACCAGCGAGCAACTCCAGAACACGCCACAATTTCTGGACGAGGACATCGCCACAGCGGGTTGCATGATGTTGGACGCACTTCGTCTGCAGAAACCAGGTGCAGAGGTTATGTACGAGTGCTACGCACGCGTGTTCCTGGTTAAACTAATTCACAAGTATGGCCTTGAGTCAGAGCAAGAACAGGTTTTCAGCCGCAGCTTTACTGCCACCCAGTATCGTGAAGTTCTCCACTTTATCGAAGAGAACTTCGCGCGCCGTATCCTGCTGGAGGATCTTGCAACGGTGGCGGGCTTGAGCACCTACCATTTTTCAAGGCTCTTCAAGCAGACTGTGGGCCAGTCGCCGCACCAGTTTCTGCTGGCATTCAGGGTAGAGAAAGCGAAACAGATGATGTCTAGAAAGAACGATGCCATTCTTTTTGATATCGCGCTATCCTGCGGATTCTCGGACCAGGCGCACCTGAGTCGCGTTTTCAAACAAATAACAGGTCAATCTCCCGGCTCCTGGCGGAATACTTCTGCGAGCGAAAATCAGGCCGAGCTCACCGACCCATAGACTTTCGCAAACATTTCGTCCATCTCTCTGTCTGATAACTCGCGGCGCATCTGCAATAATTGTTCGGCATCCTGCCCGATCACGCACCGGGTATCGGGAGTCTCCTTCTCGAGTTCTTCCATCATGCGCGCTGCAGCTTCCGCCGGGGATATGCCATTTTCTATATTTGATTGCACAAAGTCTGCAAACTGCCTGGTTCGATCTGCATACAATTCGCCTATGGTTGAATGCATTGACTCCAGGAGACGGAGTACCCTGTCTCGGGATTCATTCAGCATCTCGGTTTTCACCGCGCCGGGCTCAAACACCACGACATCCACATCAAACGCTGCCGCTTCCTGGCGCATGACGTCGCACAAGCCTTCGAGGGCATGCTTGCAACTGATATACAAGCCCATATATGGGAACGCCACTTTGCCAGCTTCGGAACTGACAAAGGCAAGCCAACCTTTAGATCTCCTCAATGCCGGCATGGTTACCTGGTAGAGCATCAGCGCGGCCACATTGTTTACTTCCAGCGACTTGCGATAATCATCCAGGGAAATGACTTCAAGCGGACCGGGGCACAGGGTGGCGGCAAATACGATCACTCCTGAAAGCTCCAGATCAGGGCCATCGAGGACGGAACCAATACTTGTTCGAGCGGAGTCGGGGTCTGCCAGGTCAAGCTGCACCACCGTCTCTACCGAGGGGTGCCGGTCTTCCAATTTCTGACGGCCAGTATCATCAAACACAGTAGCGATAACCCTGTACCGCTGGGCAAGCAACCTCCCGACGAATTCCCGTCCCATACCGCTATCAGCACCCACCACCAGCACACTTTTACTCACTTCAATTCCCCCTGATCAGGCTGTATTACAAGCAAATCCATTAAGTTGGATTGCTCAAGAAAAATCCGCACGTATGGCAGCAAGCCGATTATCTACCTTCGAACAGGTATTTCCAGCGTAGAACATGAACAAAAGCAAGAATGATCATTAAACAGAGCAATTTCCTTCCTATTCAATCGATTCACAGTTGGTCAAAGTAAGATGACCACATGAATACGCCAATTTCTGTAGGGTAGAACTGCGCAGCGATCAGAAAAAGATGGGCAATACTATGACGCCAATGTACCCGGAACTGCGATTTCACACATGTCCCGGGTTTGCCATTGAGACGAGGGAGACTCTTCAGGAGGTGGCTAAACGCGTACTGTTACACGGTGGCCCCCCCGCCACACTGGCGTCACTATTCAAGGTGTGGCACTCAGCTCGATCTACTGAGCGCTGCGATCTATTATCCGCAAACTCAGGCAGATTATCCACGTCGATAGAGGAAGAACCAGATGGCCCAAACAATTCTTATCACCGGCGGTAACGGCGACTTCGGACGGTGCCTCATAGACCTCGCTTTGGAAGCCGGAAAAACCGTGTTTACCACCATCCGGAATGAGGCCCAGCTTTCCACATTTCCAGATCACAAGAACCTGAGCGTTCTAATGATGGATGTATCAGATCGCGAATCAGTTCGCGCGGGCTTCTCGGAACTGGACCGAGCGCTCTCCGGAAGGCCCCTTGATGCCATTATTCACGCGGCGGCAATCATCGAACCCTCCACCATCGAGTTTCTAAAACCGGAAACACTGGAGAGGATTTTCAAGACAAACACGGTTGGCAGCCTGAATATTATGCAAGAAACCTTCCCAAGGCTGCGCAGTAGCAACGGAAACCTGGTTTTATGCAGCTCAATCTACGGCCGTGTATCAGGGCCCACCCTCGGGGCCTACGCCATTTCCAAATTCGGGCTGGAAGCGATGGTGGATGCCGCCAGAAGGGAAACCCGCGGCATGGGGTTTTCGATAACCAGCATAAACATCGGCGCAAACAAGGGCACCAGTATGCTCGATGGCAATAAGGAAAATACACAGGCACTGGCCGACCAGACCAGCGAAGAAGAAAAGCTCCTTTACGGCAAGGTTTACAGCGACATGTTGGTGAGCCTGAAGCGCCTGGACCCTCTATTCTATAGGGTGGAGCGCAGTTCCAGAGAAATTCTTCGGATCACCGACATGTCGAATCCCCGGCCTCGATACCGCGTTGGGAGCGATACAAAGCTGATGTGCTTTCTAAGCTGGTTACTACCAGTGGCATGGTTCGACGCACTCTAATACCGATCCAGCATGCACCACGGAACCGTCAGGAGGATTCGAATGACAACCAGGTTCTACCAACAAAACATCAACGCAGTATCCCTGATGTCCGAGGCAGTCGCAGAATCCGGACTCGAGGATTTCGGGGATACATGGATTCAACCCCACCTGGACCGCTTACTTTCTGAACTCGATACCACCGCCAATCTGAGTGCTCAGGGCTGCGCCGTGATGACCGAACGTTTCAGGCGCCTGTTGATTACGCGACTGCGCTTTCAACAACAGCTACTGAAGTTTCCCGAAATCAATAAAGAGACTGTTGAGAGTCCGGTAATAATCATCGGACTCCCACGCACCGGCACCACCAAGTTGCATCGAATGCTCGCTGCCAGCGGCGACTTTACCACCCTACCACTGTGGCAAACCCTGGAGCCAGTGATCGAGGGCAAGATGTCACCCGAAGATACCGCGCGTAGAAAGCAGGCGGGTGATGATTACTGCAAGTTACTCAAGGAAAATTCACCCGAGATCATGCAGGTTCACGAGATGGACGTCGAGGAACCGGAGGAGGAAATCCTTCTTATGCAGCACAGTTTCCTGACCAAAATCACGCACACAGAGTCGTACGTTCCCGGCTTCAACGAGTATGTCGACACCTGCGACAACAAACCTGTCTACCAGGAATTGAAGCAGTGGATGAAATATCTGCAGTGGCAACAGGGAGGTACCCGCAAGCCCTGGCTACTCAAGGCGGTATATCACAATGAATTCCTGGAAGAACTGCTGCATGCCTTCCCGGATGCCAGGCTGATTCAGATACATCGTAAGGTACCCGATGTCATCAGCTCATGGAGCAGCCTGATAGAAGTGTTCCGCAAGGTATACAGCGATTCGGTGGATCCCAGGCGAATAGGCCCCGATCAGCTTTCATACTGGCTGAAAATTATGACCAGGAATATGCAAATAAGGGACGCGAGGGAGGACATTGAAGTTAAAGACCTGTTGTTCACTGATGTGGTAAGGAACATGCAACAGGTAATCGATGAAATATACGATTTTTCCGGGGTACTGCCATCCGATATCTCTAGAACCAACATGCTCAACTGGGAGGGCAATAACGCCCAGCACAAGTTCGGCAAACACGACTACAGCGCCGAGAAGTTCGGGCTCACAGATGACATCATCAACAGGGCATTCTCGGTCTATCGTCAACGCTACGGCGTATAACGCGCAACGAGGGAACTAACTCAGGCGCATTCAATAATATCTGCAATATCATGCAAGCATTTTGAATTACCTATTGACGGAGTTATCTTCATAACAATGTCACGTCGCCGGGCTGATGTAACCACCGGAGACCCATCCGCCGCGCTCTTGTGCAAGTGCTACTGCGCAGACCTGAAGCTATGTGGTTTGCCGTCCCCGGTATGACTCTCCGCCTGTCCGGCCACCGGTAATCAACGGTGTAATTTCGCGCTCGCTGCTAGTCAGTTTCGCCAAGGCCGGTAATAAAAATCCCGGCATGACAACTGTACTGCTTATTGATGACGATCAATACTGAAGTAAGCGCCTCCGCGGCGGCGGCATTATTAATCATTCCTGCGTGGAAACCGCGCATACCCGCGGCTTCAACCAGCTTGATTACCTCCTCACGGGCCGCTTTTTTATTACCGCAGACCAGCACATCGCAGTCCAGCCCACTCCCTTCATGCAGGTGGGCAGCCGCCACATTCTGGAACGCGGATACCACCGCGACCTCATCCCCTAAAAGCTCCTGGGCGATCTGCCCTGCGCTGCCTCCTTCAGGCAACTGCACTCGAGCAACTTTAGGCGGCACCAGCGGCACGGTTACATCGATCAGTATTTTACCCTGCAAAGCGGGTTTCACCTGCTCGAGAGTGCTCGCCTGATGAGAGAACGGCACAGTAATGGCAACGATATCCGCAGCCTCCGCCGCGGCCAGATTCTGCATGGCTTCCACGTTGACGAGCACGGCGCCCCGCCGCGCCAGTACATTGCGCAGATCCGCTACAGCCTCTTCAGCTTTTTCCTGCGTACGTGAACCAATAATCACTTTGTAGCCCGCCTGGACCCAACGCCGAGCGAGGCCTGTTCCTAGGTCCCCTGTACCGCCCAGAATGGCCAAAATGGGTAAACTTGTAGTTGTCATAATTCTCCTTCGAATACAGATGATGGCAGAAGCCCATCCATTGTTTGCTGCCTGGTTAGCGCCGATTAACCTTTTTTGCACAGCCTCAGCTGTTTTGAATTGACCGGCCGGGCCGTTTTAATTTGTCTCCATAAATTTCACGGGTTTCTGAGAAGTCGATCAACTCAACGACTCTTGTCGCTCCGGGTTTAAATCGTATACCGGTGCCCGGGGCAAGATTGAGTCGGCAGCCGAACGCTGCCTTTCTGTCGAATTGCAGGCCTAGATCAACGTCAAAAAAATGGCTATGCGAGTCCACCTTTACTGAGGTTGGACCCAGGTTAGCCACTTCAATAAACTGCCTTCTCAATCCGTACTGCCTCACAATCGCGACCCGGCATGGTCGATCCAACAAACTATGCGATAAGGGTAATTCGACTCGGTCGTTCGCTCAGCACAATATCTAGCCGACAACGACACTACAGTGCCTTATCCAGCCAACTCGCCGGCAACAGCCAGTCAAATAGACCCACGAGGGCTGAATCCCTACCTACTTTGTAGCGCGGTGCAGGTTTGGATTTATCCGCAATTCTAAGCAGTTTTGCGGCAACCTTGTCTACATCAGAAAACACCGGATCAGCTTTTTCCAGCGATTCCAACTGCGCCTCGTAAATATGTCTGTAAAGGTCATCCTCAGGTCGGGCCAATAACTCATTTACCTTCTCCTTGTGCCCAACCAACATCCGCGTTCCACGCACAGCGCCAATGTTGGCTAAGGTAATGAAAAAGCCCATGCCTTTAGTTTCGCGCCGTGCAGCATCAGCAAGCGCTTCCAACGCCCACTTGGACGCAGCATAGGCTCCCACCATTGGGCCAGAGATAATCCCCCAGAACGAGCTGCACAACACCAGGTTATTGCCGGTTCCCCTCAAGCGCGGGAAGGCGGCCTGCATGATATTCACGCTACCGACCGCGTTAATTCTCAATATGTTCTCCAGGTTCTCCTGGGCAACATTTTCGATAGTCGAAGGTGAAATAACGGCGGCACAATGGATAATCGCGTCCGGACACTGTCCATCGAGCAATCTGTCGATCTCTGCAAAGCATGACTCTACCGACGCTTTCTGGGTGATATCCATAGCCAATATCGTCAGCGTATGGTGATCATCAAAGTTTTCGCGCTGCGCCTCATCCAAAACTGTGGCTATAACGCGACGTCCCTGTGATAGAGCCTGCTTAACCACTTCACGGCCAATCGATCCATTGGCACCTGTTACCACGACCGTTACTGCCATCGCCCTCTCCTGCTAGTTTGTATTGAGATACGCCACCTTATTGGGTGACAGCATCCAACTCCACGCCGTTAAGTACATACTTCTCGCGGAGCTCACCTCTTAAGCTGAGCGTCATTCCCAACACGTCTTCGAGATATGTGTCAAGGTCACCATACTGCTCATCAATTGCATCAAAAGCCGAAAACAGATAGGTCTCACTGACCTCCATGACCGCAGAAAAGACCTGCGGGTTATCGACACCCGTGAAATACTCGGAATAATCCCGCCGAAAACGCTCCACCTCGCCCGCGGGCGGATAAAACCGCGAGGTGAGCAGGTAGTCATCAATGATCAGTTCAAGCGGCACGCCCAGGGCATATTGAATGAGTGCAACTGCAAAGCCGGTTCTGTCCTTACCGGCGGAACAATGGAGTAACAAACCACCTTCGGCATTTATCAACAATTGGAAAAGCTGCCTGAAACAAGCGCCATGCTCTATTGCCAACTCGCGGTAAACCGTCCTCATCTGCTCGTGCATCACCTGGTAGGTCAGCGCACCCCGGTCAACGCGTCGCATGAAATCGCCATAACTTCCATGCTCAATGGCCAGGTGGCGCACTGTATGACCCGCCAAACCGTCCAGGGCACTCGGGCTAATCTTGGCTTCTTCAGAACCCCTGAAATCGATTACCGTCTTCACATCCAACCCTTGCAACCGCTGTTGATCTTCAGCAGTGAGGTCTGACAATCGCCCGGACCGAAAAAGAGAACCGCGGCGTATGTGACCACCATCAGATGTTGCGTAGCCACCAAAGTCGCGAGCATTGGGGGTACCGACCAGATCCAGATTTCTCGACATGAAAATAGAAGACTCTACTTTGCGCACGCGATGGCATTTCCCGTAAACATGGGGAAATACTGCATGTCATGTGCCAAGTAGCGGACGTCGTCGTTACGCGCCAGATCGAACTGCGTCATATTATGTGCGGTACCTACAACACCTCGAATATTCGAGAATGCACGCGCAAAGGTAAACAGGTTCTCATCTATTTGCCGTCCACCATTGTCATAGTAATGCTGCAGGAATTTGTCCCACTCGATGTACTGTTCAATATGAGGCTGTATATAAGCCAGTTCCTGGGCGGGATCACCTGGCATTACGGACTCCCAGTCAAATACCGCGCTGACCCTGCCATTTTCCACCAGCATATTTTGTAGATTGAAGTCGCCGTGGACCAGAACCGGCTTTTCACGTGTCTGTGGAATGTTCTCCAGTAACCAGTCGATCAGGAATACAGCGGAGGGACATGGTGTACCGGGCTGTTCAGTTGTGTAGTAGTGGCGGTAGTATTCAATTTCCTTCCGATAAGCGGTTTCAATATCGCATCCCAGTAGATCAGGGACATACCTGGCGAAGTAGTCATCGAAGTTTTCTATCGGAATACTGTGTAATCGCGCCATATTGGCTGCTATGTCGAGCAACAGCTCTTCAGTCATATCGACCAGAGGGCCGAACAAGGTGCCCGCTGGCGACCCGGGCATGCGCCTCATGATAAAAAAGTCAGTGTCAAACGGCTCCTGTCGGTGCGCAAGATAGTAGGGTTCCGGCGCTGGAAACCCGGTATCTACAATCTCCTGTAGCATTGCGTACTCCGCGTGAATACTTGCGGCTCCGCGGTTAAACACGGGACGCTGCTCTTCTTTGCGAATAATGACGTCGTCACTGCGACCGTCTGAATAGTCCAGCGTACAAGAATAGGTACGCTTTACATTGCCTCCAGGAACTCTGGCCAGATCTCGTACAGTAACTTCAACGCCATCCAACTGACTCTCGACAAACGCTTTCAGGTTCTCTGCGTTGACATCCTCGCCTTCCAATGGCGGCGGTAGATCAAATGGTTCAAACTCGATAGGCTCGCTCTGCGCCGACATAAAAGCAAAATCCCATTCCGCAGCCCGGCGTAACAAGTTACCTATTTCAGCGTTCTGCTCCTCGTTTGCATTAACCCTCGCCAGTGATAATGCTGCGCCCAACCTTTCAATCAACGCGTTGGCACGGTTGTACAGCTGCAGGTATACAGCAAATACGATCTCCTGTGCTGCATTCGCGTCAGCCACCAGCGCTTCGTAGTCACTGCGCAGCACACAAGAGCCTTCCAGAGTGTCCAACAGGGCGAGCATCTCCGCCGCCAGGGCGTTGCCCTCTCCCAGGCTTTCCTGAAGCATTGCCGGCGTTCGGGTCTCGCGCTTGTGGAGTTCCCGCAATGCGAGTTGAATCGAGTCCATAACAAAACTGGCTTGCTCACCTTCTACCAGCGGCGCTATGACTGTTTCCAGGCCATGACTGATGTACTGCAAATAGCGAGAGGTGGATTTGATATACATAATAACGACCGTGGCTTTTATTAGTTATCCAGGCTCGCCCCTGTTGGAAGGCGGCCCCCTAACGAGCTACTTGTTTCCTGATGTTACGGGCAATTCCATTGCGGCAGCAGGCCGATAGTTGTCCCAAACATCCAGTAAGGGTGCAATCTTCCCGGGCGGGCTACCATGAAACAACACACTGTCGGCTCCGGCGTCAAAGCGGGCCTGCATCAACCTGGCACAATGATCGGCACTGCCAACGGCACAACCATCCTCGATCCATTGCAAAGGATACATATCGCGAACAGTGCGCAAATCGTCCAGATTACGGGTGGTATGCTCATCCCCTACACCGCCACCCTCTGAATATCCCTTGCCATCAAGTTCATCCAGCTTCTGCATGATTTTCTCCGCCACACTGTAGTCCCATCCATTGAACTCACACATGACTTTGAACATGGGCGGGAAGCGTACATAAGTATTCATGCGCCGGATAATATAATTCAATTCATCCTCTTCGGACGTCTCACAGGCTGTCATTTGTACGGTCCAGACCCGCACCGACTCGGGGTCCCGACCCGCCCTCTCTGCGCCGCGTTTGACCGCAGCGGTTGAGCGTTCAATCGCCTGCGCAGACCAAAGACTGTTGTAAAGCACCCCGTCGCAGTTTGCGCCGGCCCACTCTGAAGTCTTATCACCCATAACTGCCATTACAATAGGCGGCGGATTATCCAGCTTCATGCCCAGTCCAACTTTATCGAACTTACCCAGAGGCCCATCGTGACTTACCACCTCGCCATTCCACATGCGCCGCAGCAGGTCAATGTAGGTCTCCAATATCTTAAACGTTACGCGGGGTGTGCCAGACCAGTCCGCAAGCTGATCCATGCCACGACCAATACCCAGGGTAAACTTGTCAGTGACGCACGTCATCGTGGATGCGTAGCTGGCCAGGGCCAGTGGGTGACGCAGAGGCAAATTGCCGACCAGGCCGGCCGTCACCGCCATATCCGGTGCCAGGGCAGCAGCGATACCGGACATTACACCAATATCCTTGGTGTTGAATCGTTCGGAAATCCACACTGAGCCGAAGCCGAGTTTACTGCCACTGGTTACCTCTTCGAAAACATTCTTTGGATCGAGTGCATAACCGGGGCAGGTAAAGAAGCCTAATTCGGGAAACCGCTGCTTGCTCATCAAAAATCTCCAGTCTCATTGATTGTGGGTATTACTGTAACGGAACAGCCGCAAGAAGGTTTGAACTAACTTGCAAAGCTTTTTGAACAAACTTGCTCGTAATGGAGAACTGACAAATTTGTCATGCCCTCGAGAATATATTGTGGTGAAATCAACATGTTTTCTAATGGCTCGACAGAGACTGGCCCGGCACAGATTAAGTGATACCCGTAATCCGCATTCAACTTTTGGGGGGATGTGCGACGGAACGCAAGAGCCAAGCTTGATCGCCACATGTCACTTCGACACTCCGGCTGACTGTCCGGCTTCGCCTCAGTTATCCAGGTTGGCGCTCTACTCATACTCAGTGAAGCGGCTTACGAAGTCACCCCACTGAGCATCCATAAAGTCACCATAGGCGACCTTGTCGCCACAAGTCCATTTGACCAGGGCGACAGGGGCGGACATATTGGCCCACAGGTTGCAATTACAGGACGCTATGACTTCACCCTCAATTTCATAACGATTGTCCTGTTCGTCAATGAGCACCATTTCGCACCGGGTAGGGATGAGCGTATCGCGTCGATAATGGGTAAGCTTCTCTGCTTTGATCACATGTAGAAAATCACCATCCTTATAGATCCAGCCGTGTTTCACCACGGAGTCCGGATTGACATCGAATGCGTTCCTCCAGATCGGGTTTTTGTCTGGATGGTCTGTAATGTTGCAGCTGAATATAAAGTTTTCGTCGAATACTGCCGTCATCCAGGTTACCGGTGGTATGGGCAACAGTTGCTCGCCACGGCTTTCGCCCCAGGAGCGATCCCTGACGTTATAGCAATCGACGGAATAGGATTTGCCACGCAGGGTAAGTTGTCCCCGGGCCCGCATTGCCTGTTCAAAGTGCGCGTTACTGGCCAGCATCACCGGATCAACAACAGCGCTCAAAGTGATATCAAAGCTATTACCCCGGCTGTCGTCATCGTAGCGGGCGCGAATTTTATTCAGTGGCTCGATAACGTCGACCTTGTATCCGTTGACAAACTCAAAGCTGTGAAGATCGTTCCGCAGAACCCGGTCACTCATGTGGTGACGCCAGTCAAATATTTCTGCGGCCAGTGGCTGGGGCTTTATGCCTTGCCAGACCATTACGCCACCAGAGACAGTGCCGAGATTCACGTGGTGCCACAAATAAATGACGGCATGAATGTTCTCTTCGGGGACACTGAATCCAAAATACTGTGTTTCAGTGGCCTCATCAGTGGTGATAAGGGCGTTCATCTGCGGATGCAGAAAATCATCTTTCTCGGTGAAAGTGCCAAAGGTTTTCTCGTCATGGTTGGTGACAAAGAACGTTTTGTTATCTGACATGGTTGCTTTCCACGGTTGCATTTCGATAATTAGTATAGTACAACTATACGTATTATTACACAACACCATTTTCGAATTTCACCGAGGACGAACTTGCAACACAACGACCAATCGACGGAAGCAGGAACCAACGAGTGAGGCAGTATTCGTCGTAAGTCGTCAAGTTATTAGACAACTAGTGGATCTTTACTATGGCAAATAGAATTTCCAGGCTGGGCGTATCTATGCCCGGCGTTAACCAACCCATGCACCGCTTTGGCGAAATGGCCCGGTTGGCAGAAGACAGCGGTTTCGACTCTGTCTGGGGGTACGAAGCGTATCGCAATGGGTTCGTTCAACAGGCGACAGCGGCCACAACAACAAGCAAGATTGACCTGGCAATTGGCCTTGCCGCCGCAGCACAAAGGACGCCGTTTGAAATGTCCAACGCTGCCATGGATGTCAACGAGCTATCAAACGGGCGTTTGCGACTTGTTATCGGGCCGGGGGGCGCCAGCTTTAACGAATTCTATAATGGCGTAAAGCTGGATCGACCAGCCACCCGCATGCGCGAGTACGTCAAGATCATGAAGATGTACCTCGAACACGCGCGCTCCGGGGAAGAATTTTCATTTGAAGGAGAGTTTTACAAATCTGCCACTCCGCCGCACAATCCATTCGGACAACGCCCGTTCCCGCTGCCCGATTTCCCACTCTACCTGGGCGCAATTCAGCCCGCCATGTTACGCCTGGCAGGTGAACTCTGTGATGGCATCATGGGTTTCCTGCCCTCACCCGACCTCCTACAAAACCACTTGATTCCAGGACTGGCCGAGGGTGCGGCACGGGCGGACCGTGACGAGAGCGAAATTGATATCGTACAGTATGTCATCTGCAGTCCCCATGATGACCGGGAAGTCGCCCTGTACAGGGCGCGCATACAGGTGGGTACCTACGTTTGCCACCCATTGGGAGACTTTGTGCTGGCCAGGGACGGACTCCTTGATGAACGCAACAAGGTCATGGACGGCCTGATGACTGGAGGCCCGGCCACCCTCGCGGAAACGGTGTCGGATGTGCTTCTGGAGCGCTACGCCGTGGTAGGAACACCCCAGGAGTGCCGTCAGCAATTGAGTTATTTTACCGACTTTGTTCCTCACGCGGTGCTACATACACCCTACGTACCCCCATTAACTGAAGAGGAAAGCTACGACTCCTTCATTCAGATCTGTAAGACATTCGCGCGCTAAATAACGCAGGTGGGTAAAGAGCAACAGCACCCCGGATTGGTACCACTGGCGGTAACGTCATCCTGCGTGGGCTGTGGTAACTGCGAAGCGATTTGCCCTGAGGATGCCATACATACCGATACCGGTATCGCGCTTCTGAAGGAAAAGAGCTGCATTGCGTTTGACGGGACTTACACGCGCTCCGGAATGCCCAAGTGCCTTCTTTGCTTCCACCATTGCCCCGTCCTGGGTGCATTCGAAGTAAACAGTAAAGAGGTGTTGGAGGCACAAGGGTGAAGCCCCTTGAGTTCGATGTCGTTGTAATAGGCGCCGGCATCGGTGGGGTATGCACTGCTGCACGCCTGTCCAATGCCGGCTACAGAGTATTACTCGCAGAGCGTACATCGCTAATCGGTGGGCGCTTTTCGGCGATTAAGACCAAAGGGTTTGTCAAAACCACGGGGGCGATCATCGTACCGGCCAACAGCGTAATTGAAGACACTTTTACCGAGTGCGGCCTGGACTTTCCTGGCCGGGATATTGATGCGTTGGCGTGGCGGGTCAATGGCGAGGACAACATCTCAACCATTGCCGATGGCCTGGGCCATTCGATTATGACCGTCGCCGACGACAAGGAAGGGGCAATGCGGGTGTTACAGGCTCTCGAAAGAGCGCTAACCTGGGAACTCCCCACCCCGGGGATGAGTTTTCGCGACTGGATAGGTCAATACACCGCTGACCCAAAGGTCATGGAGCCCTTTTTCCCGGTGATTACGGCTTTTTTGTGTTCCAATTACGACGAGTTGGACGTCACCGACCTGCTGGCCCTGGTCAAGGGGCAAATGCAGCGTCCCTGGCGAATTACAGTCGCACCTAAGGGCAACGCTGAATTTCTTAAACCGCTGGTCAATGTGGTCAAGGCCAACGAAGGCGAGGTGTGGAAGAACTGCCAGGTTGAGCAGGTACTCGTAGAAGATCACCAGACTAAAGGCGTACGTTTGACCAATAAGCGCGGCGAGAGTCTCGAAGTGTCCTCACAGGCAGTGGTGAGTAACATGGGGCCTCACCCGACGGCGAGGATAACCGGCCACGAGCATTTCGACCCGGCCTACCTGAAAGAACTGGCACGTTGCCAGTATGCTCCCCTGTATACGGTGGTTCTGCTCGAAAGCGACGCTCCCCTTATTGACCATCCTTACCTGATATTTCCTGTGGGCACGAAAAAAATATCTGCCATGTTCTGCCCCACCAACAGTTGCCCTGAGCTAGCACCCGAGGGGAAACACCTCACTGAGGTGTGGGCTTCTATTCCGGATCCGGTAACTGCTGACACCCAAATTGATGTGCAGTTGGAAATTGATTCGACAATTGCCGAGATCGGGCAGTTTATACCCGGCGCCCTGGAGAAGAGCAATATTCTGTCAATTGAGAACTTTGATCGCGACTGGCCTGTATTTCGCGCGATGTCACATTACCTGCCGCAGAAAACACCGGTCCAGAATCTCTACAATGTGGGCGATGGAATTCGTGTGCCAGGGTTCGTGGGTTTGGCGTTGGGAGCAGAAACCGCACGACTGGCCGCGGAGGATATCAGGCAACGCATTCCGGCCACTGCCTGGCAAGAAACAGCGTCCTAACCGTCAGTCCGTGTCGATTCTGGCGAGGTAGGCATCCCATTCCTGGTACATCTTCTCGTCGTAGTAATTTTCCATATAGGACATGTGATGCTTCAGCGCCGAGACAACACTGCGCTGTTCTGAGTTTTTACCATTGTCGGGCTCCAGCTCACTCACCCTGATCGCACTGAGCCAGATATACCATAAGTTATCGCTGAGCAGTCGCCTGTCTCTCGGCGCTCGCGATTTTTTTATCCAACCGTTATTTATCGACTGGTCGACCAGGGCCATCATTGCATCAGTTACGTGCTCCTGGAAGAGCTTAAAGCGCTCTCCAAATTTGGGGTCCAGGGAATTCAGGTAGAGGATAAAATTAAAGATGAAACGGTATCTCCACAGTAGGCGACTAATTGATACCACCAGTTCATAGTGCTCTTCGGGATCCACCTTGCTCTTCAAATGGATACCCCGATCGAGTAGCTCGATCAATTCTCGTTCCAGACGGTCCAGAATAGCGTGGACAATATCAACCTTTTTCTTGAAGTGGTACGTAACGTTGCCAGGACTAATAGATAACGCTTCTGCAATATTCTGTACAGTAACCCGGATCACGCCATCCTGGTTAAACATCTCCATACTTTTATCAAGTATTCGCAAGTAATTGCGGTTTGGGGCTTTAGCGGGCATCGACTGTAGGCGACTCGACTCAGATTGACGTTAGGATTTGAGCCTAGATCTGCAGACAATGCAACTAATTATGTGCCTGGAATTCACACCCCGTATCGCCAAAATCATCCAGTCCCGTTGCTTTCACTGCATCAGCCATCAGGCTGTCGGCGCTCACATTGTTCTCGCTGAATTTGTAACTCATAATTTCCTACCTCGGCTTACTCCCCCTGTTTTTCTTGTCGAACGGTTATAGAACCGCTGTTGGATTTAATGGCCCAAGCCGGGTTAATTGTTTAAGGCCGGCTTCTGCCGCAATGACATCGGGTATGCGATTAATCAAACTCGATGCTGATGCCATATCCGAATCTTCCCTTTTCAGGGTCATCTCCATACCGGGTAAGCCATTAATGCGCCAGAACATGATCTCGTCTTCGCCAGGCTTGAATATCCGATACTCAATCTCATTGTGCGCTGGGACACCTTCCTCGGTCTCTACATCGATGATGATCCGACTGCCCAGGCAGGTTCCCGGCGCCAGTTCCTTGTCCAACTCCGGTACAAATACGGGTTCATCCCAGACAACGGGCTCCCGGCGCGCATTGACATTGCTAACGGTGTAGCCAAGCGATTGGATAACTGCAACCGAAGGTATTTGCAGGCAATCGGTCATGAAGTCTGCTTCACGCCCAACTTTTTCCTCGTAGTCGTGCAGGGTCATATCAACACCCTGCTGGGCAAAAAAGTGCAAGCCCTGGCGGGCGATTTCAGTGCTGCTGCGATGCACCAAGGAATCGATTCGCACGCAGGGCCCGGCGGTTACCAGGCCGGCCCAGATGCGGGTGGAATCCCAGATTCCACCTCCGCTGAACGTAACACCGTTGTCCCTCGCCAGAGCGTCTATCGTCTCAGCAAGTTCATTATTGGCCCAGTAGGGGAGGTAAGCCTGCATGCCGTGACATAACACGTTGATGCCAACGTTAAGAAAGGCCTCGTAAATCGGGTAATTCACTTCCAGCCTGTCGGTTGCTGCAATAAGCGCGATATCGGCATCGAGATTTGCATAATCGGCCTGCTCGTTATCCAGGACGACTACGCCAAGGTCTTTATCCAGCCCGGCGAGTCGACCAATATCCTGGCCCACCTTGTCGCCCGCCCGGTTAAAGGCGGCGACAATCGGCCAGCCCTTCATGTCAGCGATTCGCACCAGGCGCTGGCCGACAAACCCCACACCAAAAAGGACCAATCTTGGTTGCGTGGCAAGCGTTGTCATATCGATCTCCGGTGATATATCGGTTCAGGGTTCTCTGGTAGTTTAGGTTGGATTCCAACTAAACATTGTCCGCCGGCCCTGGAGCCAGGCAGTCAACACCAAGAATTACACAAAGCAACACCTCGAAGTAGGTTAATGTTTCCTGTTGCAGGAAAAAGTGGGGGCCCTCTGTTACTGGGCCCCCAAAAGGGAGTTGCACAAGCCGGCTAGAAATTTACACCGACCGAGAGCCCGTACGTTATGGGCGCTGCCCAGGAGTTTTTAACCCCCACGTTGTCGACGGCCACGTACACAAAATACTCCTCATCGGTGAGATTTTTCCCCCACAGACGTGCATACCAGCCCTCGTTTTCAGAGGTATATGTCAGTGAAGCGTTGAGTACGCCATAGTCATCCTGTACGCCCTGTCCAGCGGCATCGTAGGTGAATTCATCCGAGTAGGAGTAGATGCCGGAGAGTACCAGTGAACCTGATGACACTGGAATATCAAAGCGCGGGGCGATGAAGTAGGTAAAATCGGGACTCCTCACCGTCTGGTTGCCTGAGGCGTCCACGCTGGTGGTCTGGTTGATGAAGCCTGTGGGGTCGAGATCTCCCGGGCTTGTCCCAATGATGAACGCCTGTGCGTTAGGGAATTCATCATATTCTGCGTCCAGCACGGAGAAACCGAAGTCCAGTGAGAACCAGGGTGCGAAAATTACCTGCCCTTCGAGTTCGAAGCCCTCAATGCTTGAACTGGCGGCATTTTGAACGAGCGCTGAAGCATCCGCGGAGATCACCTGCACGTGCTGGTCCTTGTAGTCATAGCTGAATACAGAGGCGGAGAGCCTGAGACTCCCGTCAAGGAAATCCCCCTTGACGCCTGCTTCAATGGATTCCAGATCTTCTGGATCCAGTGGTTCCGGAATAACGCCGGGGGTAAATTGCGAAGTATTGAAACCGCCGCTCTTGAAACCCTCGGTATACGAAGCCCACAAAAGGAGGCCGTTCTCGAAGGTATAGTCCACTGCCAGTTTGGGCGTCACCGCGTCCCAATCCTCTGAGACCGGGAACGGTAGTTCGCCCTCCACGCCAGTACCCAGGTTGTCCACCTGCTTCTGCTCGGACAACTCTTTCTCTTCATAGGAGTATCTGAGGCCCGCCGTCACGCGCCAATTATCGAGAAAGGGATAGGTCAACTGGCCGAAGACGGCTGCGGCTTCAGTGGTGTTCTCTTCGTTGAGAATCCTGTTCCCCGCAGCGCCGAAGTCAAACAGAACGCGATCAAAACCCCCTTCGTCGTACAGGTAATACAGACCGGCGATCCACTCCAGTTCGCTGTCAGGGCTGGATAGAATCTGAAACTCCTGCGTATAGGTTTCGAACCCGCCATCAACGTCAACAGCGAAGAAATCCGTATCCGTTCCGTCAAAATCCGTGTACTGCAGGGTCTCAATATCCTGGTAGGAGGTTATCGATTTCAGCAGGAAATTGTCGAACTCCCAATCGAGATGCAGGCCCACGACGGTCTGCTCGATCTCCAGGCGGTTGTCGTGCTCGGTGTACACTTTGTGTGGCCTGCTGGTTTGGTTGCCGCCACCGATCACTGCCCCCAGTATCTGACCGCTGGAGGGTACTTGCGCCTGTGGGCGCACCTGGATTTCATCCTGGTCTCGATCGGTGTAGGCAACGCTCAGAATGGCTTCAAAGCTATCTGACGGTGAGTACAGAATCTTGGCTCGGCCATTCAGGTCCTTAGTGTCATCAATGTCGTCACCCAGCACAGACAGATTTTCGACATAGGCTTCCCGTTCGTTGTAGTTGAGCGTGAGGTTGCCGAACACACTATCGGACAGGGGGCCACTGACATACGTGGATACAGACTTGTCGTCATAGTTGCCATAACCAAGCTCTATGTTGGCCTCCGGTTCCGCGCCGGGGTTGGTGGTGATGATATTGATCGCACCCCCGGTGGCATTGCGCCCGTACAGCGTTCCCTGGGGGCCGCGGAGAACCTCGGTTCGCTGGATGCCCATCAGGTTCTGCTGTTGCGACAGCAGGTTCTTCAGGTAGATGCCGTCGACGTAGGTGGCAACACTGGTTTCCACTCCCTGGGTCAGGTCATTGCCCACCCCGCGAATATACGGCTGGACACTGCCAAACAACTCACTGACGGTTAATCCAGGAGTCACTATGGCGATATCGGATGAGTTCTGGATACCTAGTTGCGTGGCGGTATCACTGCTCAGTGCACTGACGGCGATGGGGATATCCTGCAGGTTCTCCTCCTTTTTCTGGGCGGTAACGATCACCTCCTCCAGTTGAAAGGCGTGGGCTGCAGGCGAGAGATAGTACAGTAGAACTATACTAATTTCTAACGATAGCTTGATCTTTTTCATCATGATGTGCTCCTTTTATTTTGGCCTGAATTGCGGCCCAGTGAGATTAGCTGGTTCTCTCGAAGAGGAATCCGTTAAAAAAGTGGTTCACTCCAGGACACTCGTTAATGCGGACTGAAGCTCAGACTGAAAGTGCATTCGAAACTTGGTGGCCAGCTCATACAACGCAGGTTGTAGCGCCGGATTTTTCTTGTATTTGGCCAGTCCGACATGGCAGACAATGGTATTTCGAAGCATGTTGAGAATTTCGCAATAATCAAGGGAGCTCTCGCCCTGTTCGACTCCTCCCGCCTCGTGATACCACTGAAGGAAGTTGTCGCGATCGACCGCATCTTTCAGGGAGGTTAGTGCGTAGGTTAAATCCTCAGCCGCGCATCCCATGTGTGAGGTTTCCCAGTCAATCAGGGCAGAAAGATCATCGCTGGCATAGAGCAGATTATGGAATCCCACGTCCCCATGCACGAGCACCGGATGACCTTCCACGGAGGATATGTTCGCGTATAGCCACTTGAGTGCAAATTCAATCAGTGAAGAGGGCTCTTCAGTGTTCTCACGCCAATAGCGCTCGATTCTTTCGAGTTGGTCTCTTATCGCATCCGTCAGTGCCCGCCTGGGGCTGCCGGTTTCACTGGAGCCCTCCCCCGCTTCATCAGTCCACTGCAGTCTGTGCAACTGGGCCAACAGTGTACAGATCTGATGCAGTTTGCTTTCGTCGACTGCACCTTCGCTGCCCAGCGCGTTTCCCAGAATTTCACCCTGTTTAAACTCCATGAGCAGAAAATCACCACCGAACCAACGCGTATCAGGCTCGTAGTGGTATATCTCGGGACAGGGAAAATTTTGCTGATGGGCAGCTTGCATTGCTCGATACTCTTCCCGTAAGCAGGCGAAGCCACCATCGAGCAAGCCATCGGGTACAGAGCAGCGCGCAACCAGGCTGAAATTAGTGCCGCCCAGTTGTGCGTCTACACGGAATACCTTACGCGAGAAACCGCCGGCAAGCGGGGTGATAGAGGTTACCTGGATGGGGTCATTGAACACTCCGCTGCTGTTCAGGAAATCGCTAAATTCCGCGCAGTCGGGGACGGGTGATGAGCTCGGAAGCTGCTGTGCCATTGAATCGAGCGGAGTGACAAAACAAGCAGGTTGCCGGGTCTCCCAGGTGAGGACCTCTCGCAGCCAGTCGCTGTCGAGGGTACCGAGGTTTGCTCCTCTCACCTCGCAGCACAGTTTCTCACCGATGGCCTCTATGGCAATAGATTTCGATGATCGTTCTTGTGGGAGGTTATCCTCCGCTACATCCGATGCCACGCCCTTTACTCTCAACAACTCTAATCCGGCGACTTCCACTTCGGACAGATCGTTGTTATCAGGACACGAGGACCCTCGAATCTCCCGGAGCATGTCGAAGATCAGATGCAAGCTTGGCAGTACTTCATGCTCTGCCAAGCAGGGTTGAATTTTTTGCCGGAGTATTGATTCGATGCTCTCGGCGAGTTGAAGATTGCTTGGTCTCATCGCGTATTTGTCCGTTGTTACTTATTAGCCGGCTTGTGACTACTGCTTTCCAATTGATATTCGCTTACACACATATCAGATCCAGGCTCATTTCGTCGCGGAATTTATCCAAAGATTGAGCACCTATTTGTGGGACTTAGCGTCCAAATTTCGATTTTCGATTTTCGATCGCCCTCTTCCCGGCGATAACACAGCCCTATTGTTGTGCAGGAACTCGTTCATTTCGCGTTCCGCCTCAACAAGGTCCTGCGTACTGTCGAAACCTACAAATCCTCGCCGCCTGGGCTGCACTACATTCTCGAATTATTTGTATAGTAGTACTATACTTTTTAAAATGCAAACAATTTATCGCTATGGACCCATGTTCAGCGGCAGGCCTTTGTCGCAAGTAAGAGTGCGTGCGTCAGAAAGGCGCTGCCACCTAACCGCATGGAGCAATTACCCAAAACGCCTGCAAATCAGTTATTTTTATCCTTGGAGTCTTGGGCTTTGCATGTACTGCTGCTGTAGGAAAGGTCTCGCGAAAGCACATAAGCTCAACTTACTAGCAGGCAAAGTGGTGTGGAAGGCAGGGCCCGCTGACAAAGCGGGTAATCGCGCGGCAGATAACAGGGCATGCCGCCAGAGTGACGCGGGAGAAGACCTAATCACGTAGTCGGTACGCTCCCTGTAAAAAACCTGGTCCTACCTAAGGAGGACCAGGTTGAGAGACAGGTGCAATCAGAACTGCATGGTGACGTTAACCCCGTAGGTGCGAGGCATACCCCACGTATAGCCCAACTGGGTACCATCCACATCCGCAGGATTATTAGAGTCGACGGCATGCGTGAAATACTCTTCGTCCGTGGCATTCTTGACGAAGGCACCCACTTCCCAGCGCTCATCATCAGATATCCAACCGGCATGGAAGTTTATCTTGCCATAGGAGTCCTGTGTTTCCAGAGGCAGATTATCCGGCCCGAAGAACAGATCATCCTGCCAGTTGAAGTCGGTCATCAGGTAGACGATTCCTGCATCATTGAGACCGTGATCGTAACGAATGCGGCCATTAAAGTTCCAGTCCGGTGCCATCACCACCCGGTTGCCATCGATTAAAGTGCCGTTAAACGTTGCATCCGAGGGAGCATCGTACTCCGCGTCCAGATAGCCCACGCCCAGTGCAATAATGAGGCCCTCCAGCGGGTTGGCGGTCAGTTCCGCCTCGAACCCGAAGATCTCAGCATCGCTGACAGTTTCCAGCGCTGAGATCACCACGCCATCTTCAATGAACGAGCCCGCGGCCTGAACATTTTCGTAGTCCGAGTAGAAGATGGCAGCGTTGTAGGTAAGCGGAAATTCGCCGTCCAACGTGCCTTTCAAACCCAGTTCATAGGCTGTGATTTCCTCGGGGTCTGCTGCAGTTACCGAGGCCGGTGATGATGGAAGCAGCGTGTTAAATGCACCACTCTTGTAGCCGGTAGAGACACTGGCATAAGCCATGTGCTCATCACTCAGCGCATAGTCAAAGGCGAGCCGCCAGGTCGTTTTGCTACTGTCAATGTCGTCTTCTACCGTATACTGCGGGTCGCCTGCGTCGGTGCCGGGTTCGCCGCCCAGTACGGCCGTCAAGTTGTTCAGAACCCGATCATCCCGGGTGTAGCGGACCCCGACAGTGACGTTAAGCGCATCCGACAGGGCCATGGTGCCCTGCCCGAATACAGCACTGGACTCCACTTCCTGATCAACGTGAACGCCAAATCCGCCGCGATTTGGCAGGGTATTGGTCGCGAACCGCTCGTCTTCGTAGTAGTAGGCGCCCACCACCCAGCTCAAACTTTCAGAATCACCGGCCAGGCGAAACTCCTGGCTCCACTGCTCGTGGTCAATGGCAAATACGAGATCCAGCAATTCCCAGGGGGATTGGTCGACATCCAGCATGTGAACCTTATCAACCTCATCGTAGCTGGTAATCGAGGTGAAGGTCATATCACTCACGTCCCAGTCGAACCGGAGCCATCCACCCATATTCTCATTTTCGAACGGAGACTCGTCGAGGTCGGTTGATACATGCTCGGGATCGGGATCCGGGTCCTGAAAGCCGATCGGGTTTACACATTGGGAAGCAAGGATGGCCCGATCGGAACAACGCAGACCGTTGTTCGGGTCGGCTGCGCCGAAGAACGCCCGCTGGTCGACATCACCTTCCGCATTGCCATAGTGCAGGTTTCCGGTTATCAGCAAGTCCTCAGTGACATCAATCTCGACAGTAAGACGAACTGCATTGTTCTCATCTATATCGCCAAAGTCGCTGCCGTTGATGGCCTCATTGTCCTGCCAGCTATCCCGCTCATTGCCAAACAACGACAATCGCGCGCGGACATTATCAGTCAACGAACCTGATACAGCACCCTCCACGGTGATGTCATCATAAGAGGCATATTGAGCCCTGATATAGCCTTCCAATTCCTCGGTGGGACGACGTGAGATAAAGTTGACTACCCCACCCGTTGCGTTCTTACCGTAAAGCGTGCCTTGAGGGCCGCGCAAAATTTCAACCCTGGATATGTCAAACAGCTGCCCGTTTTGTATGGCCGGGCTGCCCAGGTAAACATCATCCACATACATCGCTACCGACGCCTCATTGGTGTCGGTAAAATCAAGTAGCGTCACGCCGCGGATGTTAAAGATGGGAAATCCTGTGCCGCTGGTGGGAAGCTGCGAGGTAACGTTGGGAACCTGTGCGAACAATTCCACGGGAGATTCAATTCCCACCTGTTCAATCAGGTCACCGCTTATGGCAGTGATGGATATTGGCACATCTTGAATGTTTTCTGACCGACGCTGAGCAGTAACGATGATTTCTTCGAGAACACTACTCTGTGCTTCGGTACCCGATTGCGCAAGAACGGTGCTAGGAACTCCAAAAATCGTCGCTCCTAGCAAAGAGCTTAGTTGAATTGCGATAGTTGTTTTCTTAAAACGCATGGATCTCCCCCATTTGGCTGATGCCCTGGCACATTAGACATTGAGCTATCAATATGAAATTCCGGGCCTTGTAGATTTTGCTTTGATCAAGGGTCAATAAGTCTGCGCGAAAGTTGAAATGCCGCCGGACGCGTTTAGCGCTACCGGTCACTCATGCCCCTTCTCGTAAAAGACAGGTGAGCACGAGAAATCTGCCATATGAAATTTGCTTTGACGCAGAAGAGTGTTAAGAATATCTAGCCAAGCAATGGTGAATCACGCATAAAACCAGCACCATTATTGTTCAATTGTCAGCCGGACAAGGGATGTACTCCCCCGAGGGAGCTTAAGAGTGAGATTTCTTCTATTCAGTAATTGGTAAACGGCAGCGAGACAAGGTTCTGACACACCCTGAATTATCTTGACACAAGGTTAAGCGCATAGCGTCTGTCTTTCGAGCCAACTGGGCTCACATTACCTTACGTTGCGTAACGCGTGTGCAGATTAGAAAGCCCCTCGATGGAGGGTGAGAGACCCCGTAGTCGCGATAACCACCAACTTTTAGTCTTTCGTCTCTTTGCGTTCGGTAAACTGGGCCTGAAGACCGGCAACTGCATCCTGCAGCGCTCCTAATTCCCCACCTAAAGCGTGCCGCTGTTTATAGACAGTAATATCCTGCTCTATAGATGCAACGGCTGATTTTTGTTCTTCGAGTGATGCCTGCAGAGCATTGTTGCTTTCAATCCGAGCAGACAGGTCTAACTCAAGCTTCTCGTTCTGGCGATTAAGCTCCGTGACGCTGGTTTCCAGTGCAACAATAGTATCCCGCTGAGACTGCATCTTCTGGGTGACCTTCTCCAGATTGCTGGACAACTTCGATTCGATTTCCTTAGCTATCTGTCTCTCCTGATCCAGAAGCACCATCAATCGGTTTTCAGCCTGTTCAGCTTCCTGCGCCAGTTCCTTACGTTGAGCTGCAATTGCAGTGGCGTGTTCATCCGCCACCCGCGCTCGCTCCAAGGCGTGCTGCTTCAGAAACTCCCGTTGCTCAATTTGCATCGATTGGATCACGGTCTTGTGCTCTTTCTCCAGTCGAGACACCAGACCAGTGAGGCCGTCGGTCTCGGTCACCAGGCGAGCATTTTCTGACTTCGAGGTTTCAAGCTTTGCTTTGCCTTGCTCGAGTTGCTCGGTGAGCGCCACAATCTCGGATTCGCGTGACATCAAGTCTGTTGTTCTCTCTTCTAGCTGGTCTTCTAAATCTGCCAATTTCTGTGATAACTCAGAAATCGTTGTATCGAAAATCTCTTCGTTTTCAGCAACTCGGCGCTCCGCTTCTTGGGTAAAACCAGCAATATGCGCTTCTAATGAGGCTGCGACCTGTTGGAGTAACTCAGTCGGGGTACTGGGTGCCACCTCCCTCAGCGGCCGCAATGCACGCCAGGCCTTAATCAATGGATCGATGACAACCCAGCCACCTCCCCCGACCTCGGTACGAACATCCTCACGGTTCCATCGTTCGTTAGCCGCTTCTAGCCTGTCACACGCTGCAAAGACGTTACTGGCGGTAGCAATTGTCTTGGGCATGATCACTCCCCTGTCGGCCGGGACATCCTCCCGCCGTATTTAACATAAAAATTCTCGACTGCTGGGATTCTACAAAATGTCGGAAGTAAGGTGTATTGATATCAGTACTTTTCGACGCATTTTCTCAATATATTCATGATTAACCCTATAATCATGAATTTATATTTAACACTGTATATATAGTGTTTTAGTCAATTTAGTAAACTTTTTTCTTATCAAATTTTTCACTCGTTCACGCAGAGTTTCTCATCGCAATTACTTAGAAATAAGACCCGAAATTTCGGGCCCAAAACTAATCCAAATACACGCGCGTTATCTCAATTCTGGAATGCCCAAGCTCCTCACTAATTGTGCTTCGACTCTTCTCATCTATCGCACGTTGCTCAGCTGTTAACTCGGTTCTTGCAGGTCCCCCTGAGTTTGGTGAGGGCCATCCCGTCAACTCCTCATAGCGTGTCTGGGCATAGGCATGCCGCAATCCATGCATCTTCGATAGCCCCGCGCCAGATGTTAAACGCTCATAGGTCCGCAACTGCTGCACATAATTTTTACTGCCTGGTATGAGTGAGCCCTTGCCCACCAATCGATGCGCCTCTTTGAGCACATCGCGTTGGGCCTCCGTCCGAATTGGAATAACGCGCGGCCTACCTCCCTTGGTCCAGGCGCGTTTCAATAACAGGTGATCACTCCTGTCAGCGTAGCTCGGTATAAATTTGATCGCCTCTTCACGACGCAACCCAAACGCTCTCTGTAACTGCAAACTCATTGCTACATGAGCGTCTTTGATCTGCGCCAGCTGTTCATCGCCTATTACACGAGCTTTTGAAGATTGGCCTACGAAACTTCGATTACCTATCCCATAAAAGTCATTTGATCGCGCAACCACGTTACTGCGATTCATTCGGGCCGCCCACCATCGCAGCGCATTCATGCGATTCTTTAGGGTGCCGGTGCTGAGCTCCTGCTGCTTCCAGTGCGCCACCAAGGCCTCAACGTGTTTAGGTTTGAGCGATCGAGTAGACATACCGCGATAACCCATCTCATGTAGCTGATCCGCTATCTGACTTAGAATGTGGCGACGGTTTGCCTGAGTGGCTTCACTGCCCTGCCGGTTGTCATAACATAATCGTTTCAATTGGTGATTCAGGTCTCTCACAGTGTGTACTCCATTTGCTGAGTGTTTATGACCTACCGCAGGCTCATAGCCATACTGGTTCGCTTACGCGAATCGGTCAGGGGACACCACTCCCAAGCAACCTGAAAAGTGCCTGTTCTCAGGCAACACAACGGGATCTCGAAGAGAACTAACGCTGCGCAGGCCAATTGACCCCGCTAGGGGCATCGTTGTGATGGTGGATCATTCACCTCCTTACTTATAAATTGCGGCACCATCGCCGCGGGTTACAACACATGTCGTGCAATCACGACGCTGATAAAACTGCTGACCCGTACAGCGTCCAAAGTAATGGATGCGGACTGGTTACAGATGGGCAAATAGCCCGGGATGGGAAGATGGGTTCACGACAATGCGTCGCTGCGTCGTACTTAACCCTCATCGACGCGGTCATCCGTTTGCGCTAACGCGAACGCGGATGACCCGATGCCACTTTATCGCAGTGGCCGCGGTTGATTCGTACATTGCAAAACCAGTCTAGCTGCCCGTAATGAGACTGTAACTACGCTATTCGGCTCACCGGCGGCGCTATTTCTGGGGCTGCTGCCCCTGTCACTACAGCGCGTTGCTCGGTAGTGACAGGGGCAATGCGTTGGAATCTGAGATAAAGCGCCTTGATGTGCACTTGTCGATTTTGAGATCTGGCGCGATGGTGAGGGTCAGTATGTGATGGCACTGGATGAGCGAATACTGCTGGGCTGGGAGCAGGTGCCTTCCTATGGGTGTCATCCTCATCAGGATAACACCCAAAGTTCAGGTTTGGGTGAAAAGATGGGCCTGAGCAATTAGATCAGACCCGGATTTTTACTCTACAAGAGCCTAACCAACATCGCTTTTCCGCCTCCTTAGCGGCACATGGCTGGCGCTCCTGAACGTTACATTCTCGTATGCAGCGATGCGGTCAAGTCATCCGCTACATACGCTGTCGACGCGTCCATGTTGCACCGTGACGTTCACACCCTGGAGACAAACTCTCCTTAACGTTTACTTCACGGATCCAGGTCAAATGGCCCTTGTCGCTGAATCACCCAGAACGAATCCGGGAAGATGGATTGGCGGCTTTGCCGTGGTATCGATTAAACAATCCGACGATACCCCTTTTCACTACCTGTCACTGATACGTCCGAGCGCTGGCAGCAACTGGCTTATTGCGCAGCGTAAAGCTCGCTCTGCTCGCGAACACATCGCTCATTACTCTGTTCGTTCCCGCTACGAGCTAACGCCTGGCGAATACCGGCAGGCGCGAACGCAGGCAGCTTCTCCCCAGTCAGAATATCATGAGGCACCGGGCCCATGAGTTTGATCGCTCGCTGGGCGCGCTGATTATTCTGCAGAAGATCATCTCGATCAATTGCACAGACTTTGAATCCCTGTGGAGTGGCGAACAGACGGCGAAGGAGATGCCCTCCCCTGGCTAGAATTGCTTGCAGTTCAGCGGGCTCTCCCGCCCCAACATAAGTTAAGGTATAACAGGTTCGCACCAGGGCATCATACTCCCCCAGCAGGGAGGCTGCTCGGTACGCATTGGGATTATTGAAGGCTAGACGGATACGGTAAGGCTCCTCCGACGCTGCCGTTTCCACTTCCAGGACCTCAGCCTCGGGATAGAGGAAGGCTGCTTCTTGTTGCTGAGCAAGTAAATTTGCTCGACACTGCTCCATTTCCGTCTCTATCTTGATCAGCCACCACAGTGCGAAGGGATCAGCCCCTTCAGCCGACTGCCAGATCGTGTTCAAGGAGGACGCGAACGCGATCAAACCAGAAATCGGCGGTTTTTCGCCTGCCGCTCGTCGCCCCCAGATTAGTCGTAGTGCCTGATGAGTATGCACGGCTAAGCACACTTCACCGGCCAGATTTCCCACGGTTTTGGGCTGCCTATTTTTGGTGGGCTGCTGCATCTTTGATTCGAGAGTGGATTGATCCTGAATTCCTGTGTCCATCAGAGGGCTCCTGCGTATGCGTTCATAAATGTTGCGTACTATGAACGCATATGAGGTGGGTAGAACAGAATAGGGAACCGGGTTCTCGGATGGCTGGATTTACTGATTAGAGTCTAATCATTGCTACGCGGAGACACTAACTGCATGGCAATCCTTCCGGATTGCCGTACTGCGCCCATCGTCGTGTGAGATGCCAAATGGCGCGCAATCCCACACCGGTGGCCGACTTGAGTGCAAGATAGTCTTCGGCGGTCAAGAGCTCTAACTCCTCTTCACCCACAACGGCTTTCCACGCTTCCCAGAGCGCGTGAGTTTTGTTCTCATCGGGCTCTGCGGGGCGGCCCACCGCGGACTCCATAGACATCTGACGACGTCTACGCGTGTACTCCTTGGCGCTCACCCCAAACAACAGCGCCATCATTTCCTGCGGGGCATCGTCTTGAATTAGCGCCTTTTGCAATTCCTCTGAGGCGCGATCCTGCCTGACGCGTTCTACAGCATGCCAAAAGACTTCGCGATTGAGATCAACTCGCAAACAGTTGGCACGTATCGACCCAAGGCGGTTTAGATCGGCAATAGTAAGACGCTGCAACTCGTCAATTTCCATGGGACCGAAGCCCATCTCACGCAGGGCTGATTGATCTGCCTCCGCCAGGCAACGATTGGCGTACATCAACACATCAATCGTCAAGCCCGCCTCTTTGGTAGTGGCCATCGTTTCCTCCTGTGCATGCTACCGTGACTGACCTGAATCTTGGGAAATTCGGCGCAAGTCTCGGTAGATCTCAGTCAGTGCAACTAGGTGTTGCCAATCTTCATCTGACAATGCCGCGAACTTCTCTTGAGCGAGATCGAACACCAGAAAACCCTGCCCCTGCCCGCTTAGCGGTTTGACCAGATGACTGAGTCCGTGAGCATGTGCGATCTGGTTTGCTAATTGATAGGCTCGTTCTCTAAGTCGCCCTAACTGCTTTGCTGCGCCCATCTCAGGATTGCTTTTTTCTTTGCAACTGAACGCCTCAAGCACCCGTAACGGTTTTAACTCAAGCGCCGAGTGATCGTGATTGCCAACGCCGATAGCTTCAGTGTCTGAAGATGCAGCAGCCGCTTCTTTAAATACTCTCTGCGTCGACTCCTCTGCCAGCGGCTCAGCGAGATTCACGGACGAAGACTCACCCTTGCTCTGCGCATCGAGCGCGAGACGTATAAGGGAAAGGTCAACGTTGGCCGTGGCAGCAATTTCGTTCTCAAGTGACTCTTGCAATACATCTGTATCCCAATCTGGACTATCGTAGCGACGACATAAAGCCGCGAAAGTGTCATCAAACGCCTCTTCACTGCCAAGCGACTTGTCACACCACAGCGCGCGCGTCGCACGTTCCAAACGCTGAATCCGTCCTACCTGCGGGGTTCCCATACCTGCTAGCAGCGCCTGAGGAATGAGTGGCCACAATGTTTGGGCGGCGTAGACCATCCTGGAAATCAGCGTTTGACTAAAATTCAGGCCACGCGCTGCAAGCACCTCCGATAAGCGTCGCTGTGACAGGGTGCGCCCCTGCATCTCCGCCTCAAGCAGAGTCTTTGCCTCCAACACAGCCTGGGCTTTATCAATGAAATGGAGGCCGTCACGCAGCTCATTTTCGCGGAGGTGGGATAACAATACGTCGGATTCTGCGATCCAAGGTTTATAGAGGCAATCCAGGTACCGGAAGGCGGTGTCACCCGTTTCCTGATACAAATCCAGCATCGCCTGAAGCCGGGTATTACCGCCGGACATCAACATATAGTCCGCCTCGCCTGGTCGGCGGGTTACGACCAGTGGTTGGTCCAGACCCTGAGCACGAATAGAGGCCTTGATCCTTTCGTACTCACCATTTTGGCACCGTCGCGGGTTACGGTCATAAGTACGCAGCTGTGTAATTTCCAGTCGAATCACTCGCTTGTCACCTTGAGCATCATCTTGCATCAAGGTTGTGATTGGCGCACTGTTTACCGATTCAGCTGTCACGAAGTCTCTCGGCGCCTACCCCGGCGACCCAATGGATTGTTCAGTAATCACCGAAAACTCGGCGATCCATTTCTGAATTACCCTAGCACCAAACCTTTTTCGAATCTTTATTAAAGTTTTTGAAGTATTAAAGCGTAGGCGTCCCGGTCACTCGTGACTACTTGCGACCGTTTACCTAAAGGCGCCTCACCTTCTCCGTATTCACTCTTGAGACACTGCCAAGGTTCGGTAATTTAATGTTCAACGAATGCAGTGCTGATTGAGATGCCTAGAACTTCAGGCTCGCCGTTTATTTGCACTCAACCTGAGAAATAATATCGCTATTAACAACGGAGAGGATAGAACGTGAACAGTAAGGAAGCAGCAGCGACTCTTGGATACGCAGAGAAAACATTGAGGGAATCCAGAGTAACCGGAATACTGGCAGGGGTTACAACGCCCGCCTATATCAAACAAGGGCGTCGCGTGATCTATGAGGAAGAAGATCTGTTAGCCTGGACGGCGCAGTTCCGGAAAATCACCAATACTTCCCAATCGTCTATCGATCATGGCAGGTAACACCGACGCCCTACAAAACTCTTATTGAGGGTGTGTCCTTTCCAAACAATACCGCAAAAGGCTAAATGTGCCACTTTGTGTCAGTGACACTAAGTGGTACACTTAAATCAATGGCCATTTACCAAACGAAGACCTTTGCAAGATGGGCCAGGAAGGCCGGACTGCGAGATACAGAGTTGTATTCGGCGGCGAAGGAAGTTGTTGCAGGTCAGGTTGAGGCAAAACTCGGCGGCAATGTCTACAAGAAACGCGTAGCCCTACCTGGTGGCGGAAAAAGTGGTGGCAGCCGAACATTGATCGCCACGAAGAAGGGAGAGCATTCATTCTTTCTTTATGGCTTCGAAAAAAATGAGCGAAGTAATATCAGCGCAAGCGAGCTATCCGCCTTGAAAAGTGCTGCGAAGGTCTGGCTTTCAATGAGCAGTGCTGGATTGAGAATCGCTTTGAAAGCTGGAGAACTTAAAGAGGTAAATTGAGATGAGTAGACTACTCGACGAAATGCATGAAAGTATGTCGGGGCTGCACGACGCAGGTCTCATCAGCGCGAATGACATGCGCAAGTTTGATGCCGCTTGCCTTCCGGTTGTGAAGGACTTCACCCCGGCCCAAATTAAGAAAATTCGCACCCGCAGCAACGCAAGCCAACCGGTCTTTGCGAAGTGTCTGAACACCAGCGCATCCACCATCCGCCAGTGGGAAAGCGGCACCAAGAAGCCCAGTGGAATTGCCAGGAAAATGCTCAGTCTTGTCGACAGGAAGGGGCTGGGGGTGTTGCTGGACGCTTGAGTTGCAGTTTGTGTGGCTATTGTGTCACCGGGGCAACCCAGGAACTTGAGAAAGACTTTCTTTTCGGATAAAAATCAACGTAACTCGTTGATTTTTATCGAAAGAAATTGGCGGACCGGACGGGACTCGAACCCGCGACCTCCGGCGTGACAGGCCGGCATTCTAACCAACTGAACTACCGGTCCTAAACGGTAGAATCTGGTACTCGGAATTGGTGGGTGATGACGGGATCGAACCGCCGACCCTCTGCTTGTAAGGCAGATGCTCTCCCAGCTGAGCTAATCACCCCCGAACCGAGACCGCGCATTATAGAGATAATAACTGCCCTGTCAAACCTTCCGGGAGCATTTCGGTCGAATATTTACAGCGGTGAAAAGCCGTTGATTTTAGTAGTAAAATTGGCCGTCACCATAAACTGTCAACCGGCCCTTTGAGCGGTGCCACGCCCGCTCCACAGGAAGCGAAAGCGCATGGAAATTTACAAGGAATTTCACTTTGAAGCAGCCCATCGGCTGCCGAATGTTCCCGAGGGGCACAAATGTGCCAGGCTCCATGGGCACTCTTTCCTGGTCAAACTTTCAGTTGCTGGCAAAGCCGAAGAGCCCTCAGGCTGGGTGATGGATTTTGGTGATCTTAAGGCCGCGTTCAAACCCATCCTCGCACAGCTCGACCACTACTACCTCAACGAAATCCCCGGCCTGGAGAACCCCACCAGCGAGAATATTGCACGCTGGATCTGGATGAAACTGCAGCCAGAACTACCGGAACTCAGCGCCGTGGAGATTCGGGAAACCTGCACCTCCGGATGTATCTACCGTGGTGAGGACCAGCCGTGAGGTTTATGTGACAGAGCGGTAACACTGAGATTATTGCTTGACAATCCACCAGAGCCTACAAAAATAGCGCTCAATAAAATTATCGCGAATTTCCATATCGGGTGACTGCACCTGGCTGTTTCCCCACACTGCGAAAAGTTACTTTCGGTAGCGCCGTTTAACGGGTTATGCACACGCTCACAATGAAAGTATCCAACCACTAGTTTAGACGCTCCTTTAAATTTATTTTGTTAGGAAGTACTCATAACCTTTTGTATTGTATAGATTTTATAGCATTGCTTAAAATTTGACCAATCTGTAACAAAGCCCCCTACCACTGCGCTTAGCGCCAAACTGAACAAATTACCCACCGACTTATCCACAGAATCTGTGGACAAGATGATGGGGAATTTCGGTTACGCCTGTGAGTACTGGCAGTGGGCAGCAGCTGCCGAGGGAGATGCGCAACTAGTGCAGCACCCGGCCCTCTTCCGAGACCACAATCGCCTGCAAGGTGCGGCCCAGCATGATCACGTAACCCTGCTCGCGGTTGACGCCGTCATAGCTGTAATCAAACCGGTACTGGCGCCAGACTCGCCAGCGACCTTCGGGATCACGACTGAGTGAAACCCGGCGTAGGTGCACACTCTGATCAAGCAGTTGGTAATCGTCATGGCGAGCCGCCCGGCCAACGGCCTGCAGGGCGAGTTCGCGTATCCGGATGGAGGAAAAGAAATACAAACTGGCTGCGCCCAGGGCAAACACTGCAATCAATTCACCAAAGGTCAGGTACACCGGCTGCTCCAGTTAGTCTGTGCTGAACAGCATACTGTGGCGCGTACACCCACGCCAGTTAGCTCATCGCTGGGCATCGAGAAAGCGCTTCACGATGCTGTTGAACAAACGCGGTTGCTGGGCATGTAACCAATGCCCGCAATTTTGCATAATCTTTACGCTCGCACTCGGGAACAGCGCCCGAATCTGTGGCTCGTGCTCCGGCAGAATGTAGTCTGAATCGCCACCTTTCACAAACAGCACCTCACCACCATACATACCGCTCGCCTCCGGCGCATGACGCACCGCCACATAGTTTTCTTTCAGGCCCTTGAGGTTGAAACGCCATTGGTAAGTCCCATCGGGGGTGCGATACAAGCTCATCAACAGAAATTGAATCACGTCTTCCTCTCGCAGAATACCCGCCATCAACTCAGCCGCCTCGGCGCGCGATTGACAGGCGGCGTCGCATACCGCATCCAGGGCAGCAAACACCTGGTCGTGGTGAGAGGGGTATTCCACCGGCGCGATATCTGCCACCACCAGGCTGTCGACTCGGGCGGGATCGGCGAGCGCAATCTGCATCGCTATCTTCCCCCCCAGGGAGTGCCCTACCAGGGCAACATTGCCCAACTCGCTGTCCTCCAGCCAGCCCGTGATGACACCAGCCAGGGCAGCAAGGCCGGCATCTTCGAGCCAGCCCGAGCGACCATGGTTGGGCAAATCGATGCTGTGCACGCGGTAGTCATCCTGCAGTGCGCGGGCCAGCGCGCCCAGGTTACTGCCCATACCAAACAGCCCGTGAAGAAGCACCACGTTGGGACCATCCCCAACCACACTGTGATGTATTTTTACGCTCATTACCCCCTGTCCCACGCAACAGTTTTTGCTACCATGCGCAGCACTATAACGGATCGGAACCCAGCATGCGTATTGCCTCCCTGACTTTTCCTGCAGCCCTGTTGACTGCCATCGCCCTGCTTACAGCCTGCGCCGGCGCACCCACTTACAATCCCACGGTGTTTCCCTTTGTGCTGAACGAGGAGCGCATGGCCACCACCAATGTAAAAACCGTGGTGATTGCGCACGTGAACCTTGGCACGCCTTCGCGCAGTTACCTGGAACGTGAGGCACCGCGTATCGACGGGCTGGTGAGCACCTACCTGAAAGACAACGGCTACAAGGTGCTGTCACAGCGGGAGTTCACCCAGCACTACAACAATGCCTCGCGGGCATTCGGTGACCCTGTCGATCCAACCACGGGCCGGGTCAATATGAAAACCTTCGCCCAGATCATGCAAAGCGTGCGTGACCAGATGGTCGAAGACACCAATATAGATGCCTTTATATTCACCGACCTGGTGGAATTGGAAGTGGCCTTTAGTGGCGGCCTGAAGCACCTCGCGCGTTGGGACGGTGTGACCCGCAAGCCTTCGTTACAGGGCCCGGGCGCGGGCGTGTCGGCAGACTTTGACTGGAATATGCAGGCAGCCGTGGCATCACTGCAGATCAGCATTTACGACACCGAGTTACAGCAGCTGTTTACCAGTCGCGGCGGCCTGGACGCCACCGACGCTATCGATACGCGCTCCTCGTCGGGCCGCTATATCCGGCGTCGCAGCATCCTGGAGAATGAAAACAACGTTAACGAAGGCATCGCCCTGGCCTTCCACCCGTTTATCGAAATGGAAGACTGGCCGGGTAATCCTTAGTGCCAGCCAGGGGCCAGATCGGAAGCGCTAAAACTCGTCCAGTTTATTGGCTAGGGCGTCTTCCAGCGCAGCACACATAGACTCACGCAAGCGCGTCTTGGTACCGTGATGCGCTTCCATATCGAGACCTGATAGCTGCTCCGCCAATCCTCGGGCATGGTCGAGCACATTTTGCGCGTCCACCGCCTCGTCGAGGAAACCCGCGTTCACCGCTTCGTCTGCATCATAGACCTGGGCGCATCCCGCTGCCCGGCTGATGTAATTCCTGGCCAGCCGCGTCTCGGCAAGTACGACCCCAAAGTAAGGCAAGGTCATTCCAATGGCCACTTCATTCAGGCCGATCTTGTAGGGACCTTTTGCGCCGATTCGATAGTCCGCAGAGAGCAACAGTAACCCACCCATAGCCAGGGCGTGTCCTGTAACCGCCATAACCACCGGGGTTTTGAACTTCAAAATCCGCAGTGAAAGGCCAAAGCCGTCTCGCAACAGGCTAAGAGTAACTTCACCCCCCTGGCCCATAACGGACAGATCAAAGCCCGCAGAAAATTTACCCTCCCTGCCGGCTATCAACACGACTTTGCCCGCGGCGTCCGCACTATCCAGTGCTTCGTGTATTGCTGCGATCATGGTCGGTGACATGGCGTTGGCCTTGCCGTCGTCCAGCGTGATCAGGCTATAATTTTCGTGCTCCTCGAAGCTTACGGGTGATGTCATCAATCGGTCTCTTTATACATTGAACAGGTGTTCTGCCGTGCGCAGCGCCAGCGCATGCAGGGTAAATGTCGGGTTGACTGCGCCGCTGGAAGGGAACAGGCCCGGCCCTGCAATATACAGATTTTCCAATTCATGACAACGCCCATAGGAATCGGTGACTGAGTCTTGTGCGCTGTTACCCATAACCGTACCGCCCATAATGTGAATAGCGCCGGGTGGCCCGGACCAGACTTCTGTCGCGCCGCCCGCTTTGAACACCGCCTTGCCCTGCTTCAAGGCACCGTCGCGCATAATGCCTGAGGCCTCGGCGACGTTGTGGACGGTTTTCGCCAATGGTTCACCGAAGGCGTCCTTGTTACTGGACAGGGTAACCCGATTGTCGGCAGAAGCGATGCCCTCACCAATACACACCATATTGCCGAAGTGCTTGACCGCTTTTTCCATGAAGGGCTGTAACGCAGCGCCGCGAATATCCGGGCGCGAAGTGGCAATACCCAACAGGTCGTTGGGTTTCACCGCATTGGCAATAAGCCACTGATAGGACCCAAAGCCACCCCCAGGGGTCTTCTTGTTGTCGTAGTTTTCCTGGCACATCAGTTGACCGCCGGTGGCGCCCAGATGCGGCTGGGTTTCATCTTCAAACAATCCGAACACGGCGACCGACGGGTGGGTCATCAGGTAGCGACCCACGAGGTCGTTGCTGTTGGACAAACCACTGGGGTGCTTGTCACTGGCAGATGCGAGCAAGAGTCGCGCCGATTGCACAGTAAAGGCGGCGATGAATACCATGTCGGCCTGTACACGGTGGCGCTCGCCACTGCGATCGACATACTCGACACCGGTGGCACGCGCACCCGATGCGTCGTGCAGCACCCGGGTAACCCAGGCGTTGTTGCGAAGTTCTGCGCCTGCGGCGAGTGCCCAGCCCAGGTAAGTGGCGAGCGGGTTGGCCAGGGCACCAATCGGGCAACCGGCGTCGCACCAGCCGTCATACAGGCAGCCAGCACGGTCCTTGTAGCGGGTAGTGTTCACGGCCAGGGGAATGGGCGAGGTCGCCAAATCCAGCTCGGAAAAGCCTTTGGCGATGACGCTGCCCTGCGCAAAGGTGGGCACCGGGGGCATGGGGTATTTTTCTGCCGGCGGCCGCCAGATCTCACTGGCAGCATCACCACTGATACCCACCTCGCTCTGGGCGCGGTCGTAATAGGGCCGCAAGTCGTCGTAGGAGATGGGCCAGTCCAGGCCGATACCGTACTCGCTGGACACATTAAAATCATTTTCATGCAGCCGTGGCCATACCCCGTAGTGATGCATGGCACTGCCGCCGGTACCCCAACCGGTATTGAAGGCATGGCCTATCTTTTCGCTGCCCTCCTCTTCCACTGACGGACCAGCCCACTTTAACTTGCGTGCCCAGATCTGCGAACTCACCAGGTCTTGTAAACCCCGCGCCGGGCCTGCCTCGAGCAGCAACACACGTTTGCCGGCGGCAGTCGCCCGATCTGCAATCACACCACCCGCGGCACCAGCGCCAACAATGACCACATCATAGGCTTCTGTGGTTGGAATCTGCGTCATACCTGCCACTCCGATGGAGGCGCAATATGCGCCATGTAGGGCACGCCGAGTTTCTCAAACCCGACCTCGGTGCCATACACCACGTCACAGGCATCAGCGCGTAAGGCGAAACTGAAAAAGCCCGCCGGGGGGCCGGTCCAGCCTTCAGGGTCCGGACCATTGAGCAGCGCCATCATTTCTGCAGCCTGCTCGGCGTTTAATGCCGGCCAAAGCTTGCTAAAGCGCGCTCGCGCCGCCGCGTCAGCCCCGGCCAGTGCGCCTCGATAAAACCCGGACAATCCCGCTGGCGGGACACCCAGGTATTTCACCATGAGCAAAGCTTCCTCGGGCGGCGCAGACAACTGGTGGTCCACAAAATGCACGATGCCGGCATCCCTGGCACCCGGGACTAAGGCCTCGGCTATTGCGGCCAGTGTTTCGGCCTCGGCGTCGGTTAGCGTGGACAGGGGTATTTTTTCCGCCGCGGCCTGTGCGGGGGTCAGCAACACACTTTGTGCCCCCAGGGTAAAACCAAGCATCAGTCCGCTGCGTTGTAGAAATTCCCGTCGGCCGGAGAGTCCTGTCGGGTCCGATCGCATCATAAATTCACTCCCTGTTTGATGTGTCTGATGGTTACTGCGCCTGGTTTATTCGTCATTGGGCTGATGCGACGGGCGAGCGCAATCCCTTATCGACCAGGCGCGGCATAACCTCATCGCGAAAGTAGGGAAACTCTTCGGCGTAATCCACAAACGCCAGCGCCGTACCCGCTACACCGGTGGCGCTCAGCTTCTCCAATTCATCGGCAATGTAATCTGGCGTACCCACCAGTGGAAAACCGCCGTGCCCGGAGGCAAAGCGATCGCGAAAGTTCGCCAGCGCCTCAGGTGTGAATGACTGGGCATGCATGCCCTGTAACTGCATCAGGTAATCCACCGCATCCCAGTCCGCGTTCTGGTTGGCGTAATAATCCAGGTAGTCTTCCGCTTCCTGCTGGGTGGGCCGACAGACGATGGTGCAGAAGGTCAGCACCCCTACCTCACGACTAATGGCAGCTGCTTTTTGTTTTACGTCGGCGACCACTTCGCGGCCGTGGTCGTAGTCGAACACTGGGGTATACAAAAAGTCGGCATTGCGCATCGCAAACTTGCGGCCCTCTTCGGATGCTGCGGCGTTCAAAATGGGTACATGGGACTGCAGCGGACGTGGGTTTCCATAAATGCCTGTTCCCTGAAAGTACTTACCCTGCCAGTCAAAGGCTTTGTCCTCCGTCCAGATTTTCTGCACGTAGTCATACCATTCCTGGGCACGGGCATAGCGCTCCATGTGATCACTGGGCAAGTCAACGCCAAAGGCATCGTACTCGGGCTTGTTCCAACCTGCGACCACGTTCAATCCGACACGGCCGCCACCCAGGTGATCGATAGTGGCCAGCTGCTTGGCCGTCACGATGGGGTGATTGAAGGCGGTGTGTACAGTGGCAAATACATTGATGTTACTCGAGTTTGCCAGCAGACCTGCCGCCCAGGTGACCGTCTCCAGCACGCCGCCGTGAAAATCCGTTTCGCCACCGTAGCCAATCCAGCGCGCGATAGGCAGCATGAACTCCAGCCCGGCCTCGTCACACATCTTCACCAGGCGGATATTGTTTTCCCAACTGTTGTCCCAGCGCTCCTCCACCTTGGTCACCGCCATCCCGCCGGAGCAGTTAGAAGAGAAGATTCCAAGCTTTAACTTATTCTTATTGAACATCACGCCATCCTTTCAACAGTGTTTATGGCATTGCACGCTCACGGCAAGGCGCACAAGCGTTTCGCTACAGCTGGACCGGCAGGCAATGTAAGCCTTAGCTCGCAACACGTCCCGGGAACGCTAAAAATTTTAGACCTAAACTTTTGTACCGGCAAGGGTAAAGCGGCGCCGAGAAGCACCGCCGGAAAGAAGATCAACAGGGCACCACTTTGTTCAGCGGTGCCCAGGATGACTAAAGCACTGAACTATTTAGGGTGACGTCGGCACGCGCCCAGACATTTTCAAAGTGGCCGCGCACCTTGGCGGCCTCTTCGTCCTTGCCCTGCCCTTCCAGGCTCAGGGCCAGTCCAAACATCGCCCAGCCATTGTGGGGGTATTGGGCGAGGTCCTCGCGATACACGGCCTCGGCACCGGCGAAGTCCTCTACTAACAACATGGCGTGGCCCAGTGACTGGCGGGTGGGATAGTACCAGAACGGGGGCTCCGTATAGGGCAACTGATCCTGCACCGCCACTGCTTCTTTAAAGGAGGCAATGGCCCCGATGTAATCCTCCCTAGCCTGGGCCATCTCCCCTTTCACCAGCAGGTCGGCGACCTTCAGCACCTGGCTGGCGGGATAATCGTTGCCGTCCAGGAACCAGATGGATTCGTTATCCATCAATGGCTGCATGGCGTCTATCTCCACCTGCGCCTTTTCCAGTTCGCCGGTACGCACCAGGGCAATACCGCGTGCGTAGTGCCAGATTGCGCGTGAGAATGGCAGGGTCTCCACAGGTTGCGGCTCAGCGAGAATGTCGTCCCACTTGGCAAACCTAACCAGCGACAATATGGGCACGGTGTGGAAAAACTCCACCGTCGGAAACTGTTCTATCTGCTCCAGCCGCACATTAGCGGCCACTTTGCGGCCCGCCTCGATAGCGACCGCACTGCGTCCTTCCATACTGGCCGAAGCCCACAGGAAGTGGATATTGTGCGGATAATACAGCGCCGGATAAAACCCCTGGGCATTACACTGGGCGATGTAGTCTTCATCGACCTTGGCGGCACGAACGTTCGCTTCGGACGCATCGTAGTAACGGCCTACCCGCCAGTAGATGTGCGACGGCATGTGCACCAGGTGCCCGGAACCGGGGACCATATCGAGCAGTGCGTCCGCAGCGTCCTCCGCCCTGCCGGGATTGGAGGATGCCTCCACGGCGTGAATATACAGGTGCAGTGCCAGTGGGTGCCGCTCGTTACGCGCCATAATGGTTTCCAGCGCGGTGATCACTTCCTGCGTTTCCGGCTTGGGATTCTCGGCATCCAGCCAATAATTCCAGGGCATGGTATTCATCAATGCCTCGGCAAACATGGCCTGGATATCGTCATCATCCGGATACTTCCCGGCGAGTTCGCGCATGGCTTCGGCGTAGGCGATATCCAGGGGATCGCGGGGCGTGTTCTCATCGCCGTTGAAACGCGTGGCCTGGGCGTTGATCAGGTCGCGCTCCCGTTCCGTGGTACCGTCGATCCGTGCCTGGGCGGCCTGAATGGCGGCAAATGCAGACTTGCGCTCAGCGGGTTGCATGATCGCTTTGCCTTTGCTGGTCACATTGATATTGGGGCCGGTCGCCAGGGCCTCGCCCCAGTAGCACATGGCGCAGTCGGGATCGAGTTGCTGGGCCGCCTTGAATGCGCGCACCGATTCGGCGTGATTAAAGCCGGCGGCCATGACCATGCCCTGGTCAAAGTAGCGCTGGGCCCAGGGATCGGAAGTTGTAACAGGATGGGTGAATCCACCGAGGCCATCCAATAAAGGCGCGCCCGCGCGGGCGGCAACCTCTGCTTCAATAGACTCTGCGGGTGCGGCTTCAGCGGCCGCTTCTTCCACGGCCGGCGTGGGCTGTTCTACCTTGCTTTCACAGGCTGTAAGTGCAAATAGCACGAGTAATGGTAAATAGACTAGTCCTTTCATTTTCCCCCCTCTAGGCGCTACTTCGGCGCCAGGAATTTAATGAGAAAGATTAGTCGAGATTAACTATTGTGCAACTGCTCAGGCCAGAACCTCTAGTCCCCTCTCGATGCACCACATCGCCGACAGGCTGCCGAGGATGTACACAGGAATCGGCCACAGGCGATCCCGCCAGGGAGACAGCGGTTTGCGCACCAACAACCACAAACCCATGATCACCAAGATGAAAACAATCTGCCCGATCTCAATGCCGATATTGAAAAACAACAACGCCAGGGGCACGTTGTCCTGCGGTAGGCCGGTCTCCGCCAGGGCGCCTGCAAAGCCCATCCCGTGCAGCAGGCCAAAGCCACCGGCGAGCCACCAGGGCTGTCGCCAGAGGAAATCACTGCGCCCTTTACGCGTCAGCTCCACAGCCAGCATAAAAATACTGAGCGCGATGGTGAACTCCACCAGGGCGACCGGGTAGTCAAAGTAACCCAGCGTCACCAGCGACAGGGTCACACTATGGCCCAACGTGAAGGCAGTGATTGTCCACAGCAGGCGTGTACCACCCCCCACCAGCAGCAACAGGCCGAATACAAACAACAGGTGATCAATACCGCCCCAGATATGTTCCATACCCAGCACGCTATAGTCGGTCATCACCTCACCCGCACCGGGCTCCTCGGGCACCACGAACAACGACTGTTCGGAATTGAGTACTTCCTGGTAATTGCGACCATCGCGCAGGCTGACCATAAGCATGGCAGAGGCCTGGTTGGCACCGAGGCCAGATACCCCTAATTGCTGGCCGATCAGCCCGGCCGGCCCAAACTCGCAGTCCAGCTGCCAGCTGCTCACCTTGCCAGTGCCCTCCAGCTGCGGTTGGCTGATGTTACTGACGGCACAGGTGTCCGGCCAGGTGGGTCGCAGCGGTATGTTGCTGGTCGCCTGGGCAGGTGTTTTCCACACCATATTGAACTGGTTTTGCCCGGTTTCGGTCACCTTCAGCAGGGAAGGCGCGAAGCGGTGCGCCTGTGCAACCGGTGCCAGGCTCAGAACAACTAGCAGAAGTAAAAATTTTCTTATCATCAGCTGCGTACCTCGAACTGGTCGCGCATATCCGCGATGGCGGCTGCCAGTGCCGCCGCGCGCGCCTGCGATTCCAGGTCACGCCTCAGGCGCTGCCTCACCTCATCCAGGCTGGCGTCGCGCTCCGGTTCAATACTCTCTACCCAGATATAGTGTTGGCCATAGGTGGAACGCACCGGGCCAGTCCATGCCCCGGCAGTGGGTTGTGCCTGCTGCAGGTTCAATACGAAGGCGGCACCAAAATGACGGGCCAGCTGATCCGGCGTTTGTTGGTTGAAATCATAGCCGGGCAAAAACGGCGAACTGAGCTCGCGGGCGCTGCGGGGGTCCAGATCCCGCTCGGTAATGGTGGCGATAACCTCGTCAACCTCCGCTTCGCGCTCGCGGCTGAAGTACACGTGCGCGATGCTGTAGCGAGGCGGTTGGCGCAGCTCGTCCTTGCGGCTGGCAAACGCAGAGGCAAGATCCTGCTCAGTCACCTTGGCCGGCGGATTAGCCGCCAGCAGTAATTGCTCCATGACCTGGATCATGCGCCGCTTGATCACCTCATCGCCCAGATGTAGTCGCATGTCCAGCGCTTGTTCATACAGTGCCTGGTCTGACTTATCGGCGCCCAGTTGCAGGAAGTGCATATTGCGCAGCAGGCGCTGGTACACCACGCTGTCGTACAGGTGCAGTTCGTAGGACAGGGCGCGCTGGAACAACATATCGCGATCCAGTTCGGCGTTGACCATGCGCGCGAGTTGTTCACTGTTCGGCGGGCGGCCGGTGGTTTGCAGCCACTGCTGTTGCAGGGTTTCCAGGCGCGCCTCAGTCAGGGGGCCAACTACCGGCTTGGGGGCCGGGTAGAGCCAGGCTTGCAACTCAAACAGCAACACCCCCAACAGCAGAAAATGAATCCACGGCCATTTCAGCCAGGCAAGCAATCGCATTAACGAAACTCCGGTTCGAACCAGTGTACGGCTATCACGCCGCTCAATTATCGTAGGTCGCCAGTTTCTTTTCCGCCTGGGCCTGCACACCAACCATAATGTCGCGCTGACTGAACATACCGGCGTTCCAGGTGGCGATATAATTGAGGCCGTCCGCAACGGAGTGATCGCGGGTATAGAGGACCATTTCCTTGGTACCGCGAATAGCCAGTGGAGACTTGGAGGCGATATTCCTGGCGATGGCGGTGACTTCAGTCAACAGGGTATCGCGATCGGGGTAAACAGCGTTGACATAACCCACCGACCGCGCCTCCTCGGCCCCCATGTTGCGACCGGTGTACGCCAGCTCACGGGCCATGCCATCCGGGATGATCTTGGGTAAGCGCTGCAGGGTTCCCACGTCGGCAGTCATGCCGATATCAATCTCACGAATGGAGAAAAACGCATCTTCTGTGGCATAGCGCATATCGCAGCAGCAGGTCAGGTCCACGCCGCCGCCGATACAGGTCCTGTG
This sequence comes from Halieaceae bacterium, assembly GCA_963669435.1. Classification (GTDB taxonomy): domain Bacteria; phylum Pseudomonadota; class Gammaproteobacteria; order Pseudomonadales; family Halieaceae; genus CALJFL01. Next base: position 3,419,617 of record OY770025.1, on the reverse strand, counting down.
GATGGCCGCCAGCACTGGCTTGCGACAATGCTCGATCGCGCTCAAATTATCCTGCAAGCGCAGTACGTTCTGACGGAAGAACTCCGCGCGGCGGGCGGGATCTTCCTGGTCACTCACCAGGTCTTCGCTGAACATACCCAGGTCTATACCTGCACAAAAGTGTTTGCCGTTACCCGCCAGCACCACCGCGCGCACATCCGGCTCCTGGTCACACCACTCAAAGCAGCGCTGGATCTCATCCCACATTGCACTGTTCATGGAATTCGCTTTATCAGGGCGATTGAGATAGACCGTGGCCACATGTTCTTCCAGTGTCACGTCCAGGGTTTCAAATTCAGGCAACATTATTTTCTCCAGCTTATGCGGCGCAACTACCACTGTGATACAAAGTCGTCGCCGGGTAATTCAGGCAGCGACTTGGCCTTGCCATCGCGCGTACCAATATACAAAAATCCTATAATTTCTTCGTTCTCCGAAAGCCCCAGCGCATCCATGACACGCCGGTCAAAGGCCGCATCGCCGGTGCGCCATATGCCTGCATAACCCTGCGCTTCCGCCGCCAGCAACAATCCATGTGCCGCACATCCGGCCGACAATCGCTGTTCTACCGGGGGTACTTTCGGGTGCTCGGTAATCTCCACCACACAAACCAGTAACAGCGGCGCCCGCAGCGGTGCATTCAGGGCCTTGTCGCAGGCTGCCTTGTCCGCAAGCGGTTCGCGCGCCATCAGGCAACGTTCCAGCACTTCACCAAAGTCCCTGCGACGATCACCGGCGATGCTAATAAACCGGGAGGGCCGCAACCAGGCATGGTCAGGAGCACGTAATGCGGCTTTGATCATGGCGGCCAGTTGCTCCTGGTCTGGAGCAGGTTCGGTCAGTTTGGGAGCGGAGTTACGGGTGTGGAGGAACTGCAAAATCTCGGACATGGTGTAAACAACTGGCAACGCAACGCGCGGCATCATAACAGCAAATTGACGGCCGTCGCCATGCCTTGCACAAAAGGACCAATGGTTGGCTGGGTTGGGCGACGCTCTAAAGCCCTTCGCCCACAAGGATGTTCATAAAACCCTCATCCGGGCTGCAGGCATCGACGTTATCACACCAACGCGCCAGGGCGGACGCGTTGCTGGCAACCAGCTGATGCTCAATGTGATCGACTATCCAGAACGGCTGTTCGAGGCGCTCCAACAGGGCGATTAATGCGCGTCCGCTGCTCCCCGCCTGGCGCAAAGCAAACGGGGTAAGTTCGACAAGTACCTGGGGCTTGCCCGGCATCTCCAGGAGCAGCGGCAGTAAGCCTGCAATCACCGAGTATTCACTCCCCTGGGTATCGACCTTGAGCAGATCGATGCGCGGCAACTGACCGCGCAGCACCTCGCTACCGTTGAGCAACTGGATATCGCAGGTCTGCCGGGCTCCTTCACCGCGGAAAATACGGTGATCACCCAGGTTATCCTCGCTCAGATAAAGATGACCTGCACCGGGTTCCTCGGCCAAGCCCGCCTGCAAGGTAGTCACACGGTCACCGTATTCATTCAGAGCAATGTTTTCTTGCAGCAGGCGAAAATTAGCAGGGTCGGGCTCAAAAGCCATCACTCTACCCGACTCACCGACCAGTGCCGCGGCCAGCACCGAAAAATATCCCAGGTTGGCACCGACATCGACGACCACGCCACCGGGCTTAAGAATCTTCAGGAACAACCGGGTTTCGTAAGGCTCCCAGATACGCTGTTCGCGCAAGGTGGTGGACACAATCGTGTCGTTACTACCATGCACGTGCATGTGCAGCGCCTCCGGGAGTCCGGGGATGTCCAGTGAAACAGGAGAATCGAGGGGCAAGGTGTGGTCCGCGGTGTTAAAGCGCAGACCATAACACGCACCGGGGCGGCTTGCTCAGTCCAGTTGCATATCGTCGTAGATGGATTGCATGGCCAGTGAAATCTTTTGACCTCCCACTGACATTTCCTCACTACCCAGCACCACGTCGGCACCATCGAGCACGCCATGGTCAAATTTGTAGACCGGCTTTTGCTCACCCGCGATCATCGCGTCATCGTAAGCCTGCTGCTGCTCGCAGACCGCCTCGTTGGCCTTTTCCCAGGCCTGCCACTCACTATTCGAATAACGGGCCTGAAGCATACGCCGGGTCACCACGGGGCTGAGCATGGTTGCCGAGGCATTGTTGCCGCCAAAACCCTTGGAGTTAATGACCGCATAGGCCTGGGCTTCAGGGTCGATCTCGGTATGGGTATTGCGCAGCTGCAGATTGCCCTGGTGCACATCCTCGGCGACTGCCTCGATAGTGCTGATGCCGGGAATGACGCCGTCCGCCCAGACACCCAGCGTGGCATTCACCTGGTCACCCGAGGCCGAACCCAGCGAATGTCCAAGGAAACACTTAATCGCCGCCACCGGCCAGTTTTCGATCCCAAAGGCGCGTGCGCTCTGGCTGAGTATTTCGGATTCGGTGACCCGGTTCTGGGGCGTACCGGTGCCGTGCGCCTGCACCATACCGCCAGAGCGCAGCTTATCGTCACCGACAATCGCGCGGGCTGCTGCCAGCGCCTTGGATACAGTGATGTAATTGCCAACCCCCGGACCGGAAATCGACTTTTTATGGCCATCGGCATTAACGAATACGTCGGTGGCCGCACCGTAAATCGTAGCCCCCAGTTCCATGGCCAGGGCGTCGTCAAACAGCACCGTGACCTGCGCAGACTCGGCAATAGTAAAGCCGCAATTCTCGGCGAAGGGACGGCAGGAACGGCGGTGGTCAGGTTGCTGCCGCTCGTCCAGGCCATCTAACTGGCGCAGGCCCTTGTCAGTGGCCAGAGCACCCATGGCGACATAGCCCTCCATAACATCCGGACTGATCGGCGCCTCGGAGGAGCCGATCACCGCGACGCGTGCGCGCCCACTGCGTATATCGTCAATGCCGTGGCGAAGGTTGTACAGGTATGACGCGCAGGCACCCAGACTGGCCCCTGTAGCACCCATGGTGCCCAGCACATAGGCATTGATGAAATCCGCTGGCATCTCGGCAAACCCTAGCGGGCAAAACTTGGAGGTGATGCGCTGACCGTTATAACGGGCTTTCAGCATACCGCCGGTACCAGCACCGTCCAGCTGGCCCATGGCACTACCGGCATAGACGCTAATTTCGTCTGCTGCCACGTGCTGGGTGACGACATCCCAGTCGATTCCCAGGCTACCCAAGGCATCTGAGGCGGCATACACCGTCATTTGCAAGCCGCGGGGGTGATTACGCGACTGGTAGAGGCTACCCGGGTTAAAACCACTGGGTAATTGCCCGGCCGCTTTTACCTCGAACTCCCGATGGGTCGGGAGCAGGAAATCCTGCTGACCGACGATCTGCACATTCACATGGGTGACCGAGGTCGGTGTCACCACCCAGTCCGGCGGTATGACTTCGGGCAGGCTCTGGCGCTTAACATCGAAATTCACCGGGTGGCCGTTGCTTTGGGTGGGCAGTTTGCGGTTCCAGGCCACGTAATCCACGTCAAAGTGCTGGCTCTCTATGCGCCGAATCAGTGTGTGCTCAAGAATTTGCTGCTCGCGACCGTCAGCCGAATCCAGGCCCATTAACTGGGCCAGCGCCGCCAGCGTACGCTGGCGCTTGTGCTCGGGGAGTGCCTCGTGGACCATGCGGCGGAAAGCGTGATGACCCGACCCCCTGCCAGCACCATTAATGCCGCCAAAGCCCACGATTACCGGTAGTCGCTGCCTACTCATTCCCTGCCACTCATGTTATTGCCCATTAGTGGTCAGTCTAGGCCGCGAGGGATTTATCCAATATGCTATTTGAGCCTATAATTGGGTTATTTCGGCCATAAGCTATCACGCGCGGTTTGACCGCTATTTAAAAGAGGCACCATGTACACAATTGCCGCCCTGCTCTACCCCGACGCACTTGCCACCAGCATCACCCTGCCTATGGAGATTCTGCGGGCGGCGAGCCAAATGGCGAGCCTGGGTCATCGTGGTGAAGGGCGGGTGAAATTGTTATTGGCCGCAGAAACAAGAAGCCTGCAGCGGTTGGGCAGTGGCATCAACCTCAAGCCGGATACCACCATCGACGCCCTGCCTGAACTGGATCTGCTGCTGTTACCCGCCATCTGGCGCAGCCCCTTGCGCACACTCAGGCAGCAGCCCGCCGTACTCGACGTGATCAATCGACACGCGGCCAGTGGCGCGCGTATCTGCAGTGTCGGCACGGCGAGTTACCTGCTGGCTGAGTGTGGCCTACTGGATGACAAGCCGGCGACCACCCACTGGCACTACTTCGAGCAATTCGCCCGTCGTTATCCCAAGGTGCAACTCAAGGCCCGTCACCTGATCACCCAGAGCGACAACATTTACTGCGTGGGCAGCGTCAACTCCATCGCTGATGTGATGGTGCACCTGGTAGAGGAATGGTTTGGTAGCCGTATCAGTCGGGCGGTCGAAAACCAGTTCTCGCCGGAGATCAGACAACCTTTCGGTGACGCCGCCTACCAGACGGAACCCCAAACCGCACACCACGACGAGACGATCGTCGAAGCGCAGTCCTGGCTCCAGGAGCAGGTGGGTGTGGCGGTATCACTGCAGGATCTGGCTGATCATCTCAATATCAGCACACGCTCACTCAACCGCCGTTTCAAGGCGGCCACCGGCTTTACCCCGCAAGCCTATTTACAATCACTGCGCGTCTCACTGGCACGTGAGCTACTGCGCAGTAGCAACCTCGCTGTCAATGAAATTGCCTGGCAGGTGGGACTACAGGACGTGAGTTACTTTGGTCGCTTGTTCAGGCGCCACACCGGCATGACACCGCTACAGTACCGGCAGGCCGTGCGCGGCAAATTGTTCGCTCCGCAGGCGGCTGGAGCGACTTGAGTAAAGTGGTGGTCTATGGCTAAATTAGCGGCCTTTTTGCAGGCGGCCATCCCTTCTTCAGACGAGCGGCGCGGCACCGCCAACACGCTAAACGACCCACCGGAATAAGCTATGAGCAATGAATCTGTAGTAATCGTCAGCGGCGCCCGTACCCCGATGGGTGGACTCCAGGGCAGTCTTTCTTCGGTTCCCGCAACTGAATTGGCAGCCCGGGCCGTGGAGGCTGCCGTGGAACGCAGTGGAATTAATGGCGCCGACGTCGACGAGGTGTTTATGGGCTGTGTGCTTCCCGCCGGCCTGAAACAGTGCCCGGCCCGCCAGGCGGCGATTGGCGCGGGTATCCCCAAAGCTACCGGGGCGGTGACGGTCAACAAGGCCTGTGGCAGCGGTATGCAGGCAACAATTTTCGGTTTTGACAGCATCGTCGCGGGAACTAACAAGGTTGTGGTCGCCGGTGGCCTGGAGAGCATGAGTAATGCCCCCCACATGATCGTTGGCGCCCGGGGGGGAATGAGAACCGGCCACGGAAAAGTCTACGACCACATGTTCCTGGACGGCCTGGAGGATGCCTATACCGGTGGCGCAATGGGTACATTTGCGCAATCCACCGCCGACGAACGCGGTATTACCCGCGAGCAAATGGACGCGTTTGCGATAGAGTCCCTGACCCGTGCCAAGCGAGCCATTGACGAGGGTGCGCTGGAGGCGGAAATCACTCCAATCACCGTCGTTAGTCGCAAGGGCGAAACCGTGGTCAGTGACGATGAGCAACCGCACAAGGCCGCGGTGGAGAAGATTCCCAATCTGCGGCCCGCCTTCGCCAAGGACGGAACCATTACTGCAGCGAACGCCAGCTCGATTTCAGACGGGGCCAGCGCCCTGGTGCTGATGAGCGGCGCCGAGGCAGAGCAACGCGGCCTGTCACCGATGGCGCGCATCGTGGCACACGCCCGTCACAGCCAAGCACCCGAAGAGTTCACTATCGCCCCTATCGGCGCCATCCAGAAGCTGTTCGACAAAACCGGCTGGAGTGCTGACGATGTGGACCTGTTCGAGATTAACGAGGCATTTGCAATGGTGACCATGCTCGCCATGCAGGACCTGGGACTGGATCACGCCAAGGTCAATGTCCACGGCGGCGCCTGTGCCCAGGGGCACCCCATCGGCTCCACAGGTTCCCGAATCATTGTGACACTCATGTACGCGCTGCAAAAACTGGGCAAGCAGCGCGGCGTCGCCGCACTGTGTATCGGTGGCGGCGAGGCCACGGCAGTCGGTATTGAGCTGCTTTAAGTTCTAAACACAAACAGTACACCCAGGGCATAGCTATGGCACTGAGCAAAATCCCGGATATCCTCGATGACATCCGCGCGGGCAAGATGGTCATCCTGATGGATGACGAGGACCGGGAAAACGAAGGCGACCTGATTATCGCCGCCGAAGCCGTTACCCCGGAAGTCATTACCTTCTTCGCTTCCCAGGCCTGCGGCCTGATCTGTATGCCCATCACCGAAGAGCGGGCGCGACAGCTGCAATTGCCACTGATGGTGCGCGACAATCGCTCCCAGCACGAGACCAACTTTACCGTTTCCATTGACGCCTCCGAGCGCAAGGGCCCTGGCATCAGTTCCGTACAGCGGGCGCATACCGTGCAAGAGGCGGTGAAAGCGGGCGCCCGCGGCACAGATATCAGTCAACCTGGCCATATTTTCCCGCTGGTGGCTAAACCGGGCGGGGTACTGCGGCGCGCAGGCCACACCGAGGCCGGTGTTGATCTTGCGCGCATGGCTGGTTACGAGCCCGCCGCCTTGATCGTGGAAATCATGAACGAGGACGGCACCATGGCACGCCGCCCACAGCTTGAGGAATTTGCTGACAAGCACGACCTGAAAATGGGGACCATTGCCGACCTGATCGAATACCGCTGCCTACACGAGCAATCGGTCGAATTGCGCGACAGCAAGTCTATCAGCACGGATTGGGGCGAATTCCAATTGCATACCTTCCTCGATCTCATTGACGACACCGTGCATTACGCGCTGAGCCGTGGGGAGATCTCCGAAGACACCCCTACCCTGGTGCGTGTACAAACGGTCAATACACTGCGAGATATTTTGTCCACCCGGATCGATCAGCCCCATTCAGGATGGTCCTATCGATCGGCGATGGCGCATATCGCGGAAGCGGGCAGTGGTGTGGTGGTACTCATCGGGCGCGATCAATCCGCCGAGGAAGTGCTGGCCGAGGTGCAGCAATTCCCGGAACCACCGAACGCCGCCGGACCGGCCAATACCGTGCAGAACTACCGCTGGATCGGCACCGGCTCGCAGATCCTGCGCAGGCTGAATGTAGGGAAGATGAACCTGATGTCGGCGCCTCTGCACTTTAACGCCCTGTCCGGCTTTCAGCTTGAAGTGACCGAGTTCGTGCAGCCCTGACAGCCGGGATTGCCGGGATTGCCGGGATTGCAACCATTTGCCATCACCGTGGTCGAATCAAGTCAGGGTGCTATGCTTACGAGTACCCGCCCGATAAAACAGGTCTGTTATCCGGTGATCGCGATGCAGAAATTACTTCCACCGCTACTCCTTCTATGCACCTTGGGCGCCCTCTCGGCGCAGGCAGATACGGTGTATAAATCCATAGATGAAACCGGCGCCGTCAGTTTTTCCGACACCCCTCCTGAGCAGGGAGTAACGGCGGAAACCCTGGAAATCATCACACCGCAGCCCAGTTCAACAGAGGACTCACTGGCAAACCTGGAGGCCATGCGCGAAACCACCGACAGGATGGCCGCCGACCGTCGCGAGCGAGAAAAACACCGGGCCGAGATGCGCGAGTTGAACGCCCGCACACAGGCGAGTCAGCAGGCCATGGTCGACACCACGGATTACGTGGACTATTACTACCCGATCTATACCGGCTACAACAATCGTCCCCATTACCCACACCGCCCACCGTATCGTCCACCGGGGCTGCGACCCAAACCGGAGCATCCCATCGCCCGCCCACCCCTACGAGCGCGAAGCGGCGGTTCAGCGTCAAATAATTCGCAGCTGATGCGACCCATTACCTCGGGCCGGCGCTAGCACGCAGGCGCACGACAGGTAAAATAGCGTCACAAAACAGATTGGGGAAGAATATTGAAGGGGCTGTTTCTCGCCGCCGCCGTGTTGGTCCTGTCATTCGCGGCTGGCGTCATTTACATCGCGTTCAGCAAGTCACCGGAATCGAGCGCCGAAATGCACTGTCGAGCCGAGGCCAGCGGCACGACTGGCCGTGACGACGTATCCTACATTGAGTTCCAGGCGTGGTTGTCTGATGCGCGCAAGAATCCTGGCAACACCGAACACGCAGAGGTCGCTCAGCACTACCGCACATGCCTTGGACGCCTGAAAAAGTGACTGTGGTCTCGAGCCAGGTGCAGGAACGCTTCGCGCAAGCTGAAACCGGGTTTACCTTGCCGCCGCACTGTCCCTGAAGAACTGCTCGGTACTGGCGTTGGTCGGGTAGAAAGTTTCCACACGCAATTCATCCGTGGTGATGTCCTGGGGGGTACCGAAGGTGGACATGACCGTGAACAGGCTCAACTCAAGCCCGTTGATGTTCAACTCCAATGGTAACACCGGCAGTAGGTTAGCCGCTGGCTGTATGCCCTCTTCAATCGGCCCTGCCAGCTCAATACAGTATTCAAGCCTGGCGCGCACTGCCGCATCGGTGGTGGCGAGTAGTTCACCCTTTAAGCGCCGTACAAAGGACGGGGCCAGTTGCTCCCAGTTGGCAATGTAAGGCCTTAGACCCTGAGGGTGGATGGTGAGTAACGCCAGGTTCAGGACACCGCCTTCCTCACCCGCCTCCTCGCCACCCGTAATCATGCTCGCGGGATCTCCAGCCAGCGTCAGCAGCATGGCTGCCGCTTCATTTCTGCGTATCACGTTCCAGAAGCGATCCACCACGACTGCGGGCAGCGGGTCATGGTGGCTGAGCACACGATTTAACGCATCCAGCACCGGTGCCATATCCGGATCATGCAACTGTGATTCGCGGTAAGCGGCAGAAAAGCCCGCCGAGCGCAGCATTACGTTGCGGTCCCGCAGGGGTACTTCCATCGCCTCGGCGAGGCGTACCACCATCTCGCGGCTGGGTTGGCTGCGGCCAGTCTCCAGCCAACTGACATGCCGCTGGGATACGTTAGCGGCCATCGCCAGATCGAGCTGAGACAACTTTCTAAACTGCCGCCACTGGCGACACACGCTCATAAAATTTTGATTGGTGGACAGTACCGCGCTGGACATAATCGCTCCCCCGGTTTCAGCTCAGTGTGGCGCGCATCAGTGCATGTGGGCAATTACCTGTGAGGTAATTGCTTCTATTCAGCCGTTGCTGGAGGATAGTCCAAAACCGAACAGAGGGAGACCCCCAATGAGCAATAGACGCATACTGGCCATCATTTTACTGATTCCGTTTTCTATATTGACAGTCTACGCCCTGTCCCAGGTGGGCTATATCGGCATCATCGACTACCACCGTTACAGCCCGGCGGGTTGGCAGGTCATCATCGACCTGGTGATCGCGCTGATACTGGTGCTCACCTGGCTGGTTCCTGAGGCAAAGAAGGCCGGGCGCAATCCCTGGCCCTGGGTGGTCCTGACGATATTCACCGGGTCAATTGGCCCATTGCTGTACCTGGCAACCAAAAAAGACAGTCCCTCCGGAGCTTGAGCAGCCGGGTCCTGGCCTGCCCGGACCGACCCAGGCGGGACCTGTCCAGGCCGGACCATAGTGCGCGCCCGCACTCGCTGGTAAGCGTCAATGGAGTGGTGTAATTAATCCAACTCCAGGCGCTTACCCATACTCACCACCTCATCAACGCTGTAGCCCAGCGACTGGTAAAAGGCGCGAACCGCAGAATTCGTCGTACGGATCTGCAGGTTGATCTTGGGACACCCCTTGCCAAGAAGTCGCTCTTCAACGGCGTTCATCATCTGGCGACCAAAACCGCTGCCCTGTTCCTGTGGATGTACGGCCAGGTAATTGATCCAGCCGCGATGGCCCTCGTAACCACCCATTACCGAAGCCACCACCTGCTCCGCCTTGACCCCCACCAGGAAAAGATCGGCGTCAACCTGTAACTTGCGTTGAATATCGCGCTCAGGGCTATTTTGCGGGACCACCAGGCCACAAGCCTCCCACAGCGCGATAACCGCACTGAGATCGCTGCTACTGTACTCCCTGATCGTGATCAATGTGGTGATTTAACAGGTGTGGCAATGACCACAACAGCGTCGTGACTTGCCTTCTCGAGGTCCTCTTGCACCAACGACTTGTCCGCCGCGAGCGCAATATCGTGGTAGGCCGCATCCTGGGGATACACGCCCAGATAGTTGATGAGCCGCCGCTTGATATCCTCAGGGTTGTTCTCGATAACCTCGGTTGTGTAGGGTCCCGACTGGCCAGCCACACGCAATTGCACCAGAGCACCGCCCCGCAGGTTGCGCCACCATTGATTTTTGCTGGAGGTGTAACAAAGAATATTTTGGCCGTCTCGCAGGTAACGCACCGGCGTGGTGAATTCCCTGCCGCTGTTACGACCGGTAAAGGTGATCAGCATCAGGCTATCACTCCACAGGCCGTGAATCGGTGACCGCAGAAACATCCCCATTATCGGGTTAATAACGGCAAACAGTGGCTCAGGTAATTTCATAATGACCTCTCACGCAGGGATACGCAGATAGCACCGGGACGGATTAGAACTTAGACTAGCCTAAGGCTATCAAGTTCAGCGGCTCTCTACTTGGCGGCTCTGGACTGTGTGACTAACACCCTCTGGACAGGAAGCCGCTCTCAATAACACTTCGGTAAGCCCTGACGCCGGCAACACGCTATCCGGCGACAAACGCGTTGAGCTTGTTCCCATCAAGGTCCCGAAAATAGGCAGCGTAAAATCCCTCGCCACGCTGACCGGGTGCACCTTCATCCTTTCCACCGAGTTCCAGGGCTTTGTTGTACATAGCAGCCACGGCTTCCTGGGAGTCGACCTGGATGGCCGCCATGACGCCATTGCCCACGGTGGCAGGCTCGCCGTTAAAAGGCCTGGCAATCGCGAACATAGCCGCGTCCATCGACGTACCCCAGACAATGAAACCCTCGAACTCCATCATGCGCTTGCCACCGCACACTGCGAACAGTTCATCGTAGAACGCTAGCGCCTGTTCGAAATTATTCGTGCCCATGCTGACATATCCAAGCATAACCCTCTCCTGCTTTATCGGCTGTATTTTGCTCTATCACCAGGCGATCATCAGGACCGGCACAGTGATCGATCGTGAATAATGAATCAGCGATTTTATGCCGACCAAGGCCCCACTCGCCAGCAGTTTCTATATTAATGTGAATGCCTATCGGACGCGGATTTCGCTGCGGTTTTCTCGAAGGCATTGCTCGAAAACAGCGGCGCCCTGTTCTTGACCAGCACCGTGGCTTTTCAGCTACAATGCCCGCCTCTTCCTTTAAACGAGCCCCAGATGAGCCACACTTTCCGGCGCCTGGTGATGAGCCTGGCCATAGCAAGCACGCCTGTAGCTGCACAAGACACGATTACCGAGCAAATACTGGTAACCGCGACCCGCGTCAATGAGAAAGCCCTGACCCTGCCGTTGCCCTGGAGCGTGGTGGACAGCGAGGAAATTGCGCTGACCGGCCAGGTGCATATTAACGAGCTGATGCAGCGCGTAGCAGGCACATGGATAAGTCGAGGCAACGGGCAGGAAAGTCTTACCGCACTTCGTTCACCGGTGCTGACTGGCGCGGGAGGATGCGGCGCGTTTTACATGGCATGGGACGGCATCAGCTTAAGAGCGCCTGGCTTCTGTAATGTTAACCAGTTGTTTGACGCCAACACCGAACAGGCCGGCCGAATCGAGGTGATCAAGGGGCCTGCCACCGCACTGTATGGCTCCAATGCCCTGCACGGCGTTATCAACATAATGTCCGCCGCGCCCACGGAGGATCTGCAGCACCAGCTGTCACTGGAGGCGGGGCCAGACGATTATTACCGGGGCAAATACCACTACAGCAATACCTATGGACGCCAGGGCGTGAGTGTGAGCGTGAATGGCACGACCGACGGCGGCTACAAAGACGATTCGGGTTATGACCAGCAGAAAATTACGCTGCGGCACGATTACGCCGGTGACACCTGGGACTTCCAGAGCGCCCTCGAGGCCACCAACCTCAACCAGGAAACGGCCGGGTTCATTCGCGGCTTTGAAGCCTACAAGGACAACGCCCTCAAGGACACCAACCCGAACCCCGAGGCCTACCGGGACGCCTGGTCACTGCGACTGTACAGCACTGCCAGCCGCGAGTTGGGCACCGACAGCCGATTATCAATTACACCCTATTTCCGCAATAACCAGATGGAATTCCTGCAGCACTTTCTACCCTGGCAGCCGGTAGAGGAGAATGGCCATAGCAGCATCGGCCTGCGCACCACCATCGACACCGAAGGTGAGAACTGGCGTTGGCAGAATGGGATTGACCTGGAGTACACCGATGGCTGGTTGCAGGAAGTCCAGGAGGATGAATTCAGCCCCAACCAACCCGCCGGTGTGCACTACGACTACCAGGTAGATGCAGTCTCCGCCGCGCTCTATAGCCAACTGCGCAGGGACTTTAACGAGCGCTGGACGGTACTGAGCGGCGTGCGGTATGAGTACACAGACTACGACTACGACAACCGCACAGGGGACGGCCCGGCCTGCGGTCCGGAAGCGACTGCCTGCCGCTTCTACCGTCCGGCAGACCGCTCGGACGATTTCAATGACTGGACAGTCAATATCGGTGCCAGCTACCGCTTCAGTGATGCGCTGCTGGGCTACGTCCGTGCGGCGCGGGGTTTCAGGGCACCCCAGACCACAGAGCTGTACCGGCTACAGGCCGGTCAGCAAACCGCTGACCTGGATTCGGAACAAATCGATAGCTTCGAACTCGGGTTCAGGGGCGAACTATCGGAACATCTGGTTTACGACGTATCGTTTTACAGCATGTATAAGGACGAGGTTATTTTCCAGGACGCCGACCGACAAAACATCAGCGGTGCCAAGACCCGTCATTACGGGGGTGAGTTAAGCCTCGACTATCGAATTACTGATCACTGGTATCTGGGCGCTGATTTCACTGCAGCGAGACACACCTACGAAAGCCGCATTGATCTGCTCGGTTCCAGCGGCGATATCAAAGGTAACGACATTGACACGGCGCCGCGGCTGTTTGGCAGTGCACGCGTGGGCTGGTCCGGCAGCGCGCTGTTCGGCAAACCCGCCAGGGCTGAACTGGAATGGGTATACATGGATGAATACTACCTGGAGCCGGACAACGAACACGAATACGAGGGCCATTCGCTGCTCAACCTGCGCACCTCCATGACCTTTAGTCAGCGCTGGTCTGCGGCCCTGCGGATTACCAACCTGCTCAACGAGGACTACGCCGAACGGGCAGATTTCGGCTTTGGAAGTTACCGTTATTTTGTCGGCCAACCGACCGGTGTCTACCTCGAAACCACGTTTGCACTCGGCGGTGGCTAGACCTCGACTATCGGGTTAGTCAAACCCCGACGCGATGTAAAACCGACGCGCGTGTGTCAGCCCTTCGTCATCGACGAAATGCCCACTGCCTCGCGAACGCTGGCCATCAGCTCCGAACTTTGCGCGCGCGCCCGGGCTGCCCCGGCCTGCAGTATCTCCTCGATCTCGTCGGGGTTGTCCATCAGTTCGTTGTAACGGTCACGGGCCGGAGCCAATTCGGCATTAATCAATTCAAACAACTGTTTCTTGGCCTCGCCCCAGGCGATGCCTGCTGCAAACTCGTCACGCATGCGCTGGGTTTCTTCCGGTGAGGCAAAAGCGGCCCAGATCTGGAACACCGTGGAGCCCTCCGGGTCCTTGGGTTCACCCGGTTCCAGCAGGTTGGTCTTGATTTTATTGATCGATTTACGCAGCTGTTTCTCAGTCTGGAACAAGGCAATCGTATTGTTGTAGCTCTTGCTCATCTTGCGACCGTCCAGCCCCTGCAGAACCGCAACACTGTCATCGATAAGCGCCTCAGGCAGGGTAAACAACTCGCTAAAATTGTGATTAAAGCGTTGGGCGATATCACGGGCCATTTCCACGTGCTGAATCTGGTCCCGGCCAACGGGAATCTGGTGGGCGTTAAACATCAGAATATCGGCGGCCATCAGGATGGGATAACTGAAGAGCCCCATGGTGATGCCGTAGTCCGGATCTTCACCCGCCTCTTCATTGGCTTGCACGGCGGCCTTGTAGGCGTGGGCGCGATTCATCAGCCCCTTGGCCGCATTACAGGTGAGCACCCAGGTGAGTTCCGGAATCTCAGGTATATCGGACTGGCGATAAAATACGGCATTGTCCGTATCCAGTCCAAGCGCAATCCAGGTCGCCGCAATTTCACGACTGGACTGCCGGACCTGCTCCGGGCCCGCCGACTTAATCAGCGCGTGATAGTCGGCGAGAAAGAAGAAGGATTCGACCGACTCGTCGCGAGAAGCAGCAACGGCAGGGCGAATTGCACCGACATAATTCCCCAGGTGCGGTGTACCGGTGGTGGTAATGCCGGTGAGTACCCGTTGTTTAGCCATAGTGGTTCGCTTCGCGGAAAAAGGCGCAATGATACTGGTAATACCCCGGCGAGGCTATCCCGCCACCAATGCGCACAGTGCTCTATAGTCATCAGCCAGCGCACCCGGTGCAAAGGCACTGATATCGGGCGGATGCACCTCGCCGGCTTGCAACGCCAGGAACAGCTGCTCCACCAATTCCGCGCCGGCGCTCCCTTCCCGGGAGGCGTCGCCCGGGAATGATGGGTACCGGTAGCGATCCGGGTACAGTTCTGCGTAAGCCAGACGGTCGGGGACCACGGGAATACAAGCGGCTGCCACTGCTTCCAATACGGCGACACCCTGGAACTCGTGCAGCGCCGTGGACACCACCATATCGGCAGCATGTAACCAGGCGCGATATTCCCGCGTGCTCTGTAGATATCCAAATTGTGCGAGCTCTCGGCCAAATTCTGTCGCAATCTGCGCGAATTCGGGTGGACTGTTCCTGAATTGCTGGCCGATTACCGCGATCTCGAAAGCCAGTCCCCTGCCCCGCAGTGCACGCAACAGTTCGAGCAGCGTGGCCGCACCCTTGTCATACTCGAAACGACCAACCCAAACCAGCCGCGGGACTGAAAAACTGTCTGCACCCCTGGGACTGAACCCAGCATCTCCCGCACCTTCGGAAACCGGGCATTGCACGGGTACCGGCAATACCCGTGATTTATCCTGCAGGCCTGGAACGATCTGCGGTGGCACGTGATCGGGTAATCGCCCCAATAACGCGTCCAACCCTGCGAAGAAAGTGTCGCGATTGTAGCGGGTGTTGAATACAACACGATCCGCGCTGAGAGCGCCGTACAGTGACACCATTTGTGCTTCCAGTAGCTGCGTGTCGGGCTGGGCGGCGTTCGCCGGATAGGCAAACTGATTCTCGTGAAAGTAGTAGATACAGGGTGTGTTGGCCAGGGCCGGCACCAGGCCTCTGAGGGTGGCCAAATCTACCATAGAGGTGGCGACCACCAGGTCATAGCCGGCCTCCAGCGTCTCTCGCTCAGCCTCGGACCAATACAGCGGATTACCCCGTACCCGCCAGCTGAAATAGCGTGGTGGCAGGCTCAGCAGCTGCCATTGCCAATCGGGCAACATAAGCCTGAGCATTTCCGCCCAATGGGCGTGACTCTGGGCGTGGTACGCCGATAGCAGGAGAGCACGCACCAGGACTACGACCAGTTAACCCGAAGGGACACTATCGCGGATTACCCCGCATTGGCGGTGAGCGGTCCCCGATGGTTGAAGAATTGCTGCAGCAATTGCCGAAGGAGCCAGCCGTCCCGGGCTCCCGCCAACTCGCGAATAGAGTGCATGGCAAACGTGGGCGCGCCAATGTCCAGCGTACGCACACCAATCTCCGTAGCGGTGATGGGTCCGATAGTACTGCCGCAGGCCATATCCGTGCGCACCACAAAGGACTGTAAGGGCACGTCAACCTGCTCCGCGAGCAAGCGCACCAGCCCCGCCGATTCGCTGTTGGTCGCGTAGCGTTGGTTGGCATTGATCTTGATTACCGGTCCCGCATTCAGTTTTGGACCGTGGTTATCGTCGTGACGATCGGCAAAATTGGGGTGAATACCATGGGCGTTATCCGCCGATATCATCATCGAGTTTTCCACCAGGGCAGCGTAAGTTGGCTGGTCACCGGCCAGGCGCCGCAGCACGGTCTCCAGCAAAGGTCCCTGCGCACCCGCCAGTGAGGCACTACCAACTTCCTCGTGGTCGTTGCAAATCATCAAAGTGGAGCAGCTGCCATCCGCACTCAGCAGTGCTTGCAGGGCGGTGTAGCAACTGAGCAGGTTATCCAGCCTGGCCGAGGCGATGAACTGCTGCTGTAAACCGACAAGGGTAGCGCGTTGGGTATCGTAAAAGCACAACTCATAATCCAGTACGCGCTCCACGTCCGATTCCGGGTACTCAACGGCAATGCGCTGTTTCAGCAACTCGCGAAAGTCCTGCGATTCGCCGGCTTCAACCTGGCAAAGCACAGGCAAAATATCCGTCTGTGGGTTGATGGAGCGCTTTTTATTCACCTCACGATCAAGGTGGATGGCGAGGCTGGGAATGACGGCTATGGGGTCCCGAAAATCGATCAGCGTGGTCTTCAGGCTGCCGTTGGCCGCTGAATAGCTGACCCGACCGGCGAGGGACAGGTCGCGATCAAACCAGGGGTTGAGCAACACGCCACCATAGACCTCAACGCCAAGCTGAAAATACCCCTGGCGGGTTTTCTCCGGCGCCGGTTTGACCATCAGGCAAGGACTGTCGGTGTGGGCGCCAACCATGCGCATGCCCTGGGAAGGCGAAACATCGGTGCGACAATGAACGCCACTAACGAACTGTCGTTGCGCGTCAGGAAATACTTTCCGGGAGCCAGCGGCTCGGCGCTGGCGTTCGAGGACAAAGATTCAAAACCCGCGGCTTCCAGGATGGACGACATCGCGGACACAGCGTGAAAAGGGGTCGTGGCAACGGCCAGGAAATCACAGAGCTGCTGATTGAACTCTACTTGCGACATGACGATAAACCTCGGTCAATTAAGCGGGACAAACAAATCGGTAAGCTACCTTCCATCATGCCCGGGCTCTGGTTCTCGGCTATACCAGCCAGAGGGTAAATAGTATGGCAGCGAGTGCCACGCGATAGTATACAAAGGGCATCAGGCCAACTCGATCGAGAAAACGCAAAAACAAGGCGATGCTCAGGTAAGCCACAAGGCCAGCCGTTGCGACAGCGAAGGCTAACTGCCACCAGTTGACAGCAATGTCCGACTCCAGCAAGGCCAGGGCTTTAAGTAATCCCGCCCCCGATATCACAGGGATAGAGAGCAAAAAAGAAAAGCGCGCCGCCTCTACCCTGCTGACTCCCAGTAACAAGGCAGCGGATATGGTGACGCCCGACCTGGAAACACCGGGCCACAATGCCAATGCCTGGGCACAACCAATAATTAATGCCAACCGCAAACTGATACTGGCAAATTCGGAACTACCACCAGCGCGGCGATCGGCGACCGCCAGAACCAGCGCAAACAACAGCGTCGCAGCTGCTATCGAGGGCAGGTTACGCAATTGCGCTTCAATCGCATCACCGGCCCACACCCCCAACAGAGCGACCGGCACCGAGGCCACAGCCAACCAGATAACCATATCACTCTGCGGATTCGCCTCTCGCTGCAGTGTCGCCTGCATACTGCCCTGCAGCAGCTGTAACAGGTCTTGCCGGTAGTAAATCACCACCGCGAACAGGGTGCCCACGTGTACCGCGACATCGAACGCCAGCCCCTGATCGGGCCAATCAAGTAACAGCGAGGGAATAATCAGGTGTGCAGAGCTGGAAATGGGCAGGAACTCGGTCGCCCCTTGTAAGAGCGCCAGAAAAAAAGCCTGTGCCCAATCGATCATTGCGGCTTACCCTGCTGGTCGAGCTTTTTCCAGGTAATTTCATCGCGCACGTACACCGGGCAAACATCACGCGCCTGCTGGACCTCGCCGCGAGCAAGTGCCGCAAGCGCTAGCGGGATCATATCCTGTGCCTGTGGCAAAACGTCTGGCCCCGCCACGTCAATGCCCTGTGGAAGCGACGCTTGATCCGGCGCCAGCAGTTGGCAGCCGTCTCCAATAGCCTGCCAGTGCTCGGCAAACGCCGGTGGCACCAGGTCCGCTGGTTTGCACACGGACGGCTCACTTAACATAACGGGCAAGCCATCCTGGAGTTTGAACGGTTGCCAATAAATCTCATTGACCCGGGCATCCAGCAAGCTCAACACCGCTGCTGCATCAGACAGCACCCCTAGTCTCGCCGCGGTAATCACCTGGCAGGCCAAGGTAGATACAGGAATAGCCGGCAGTTTATTGCTGAAAGCCAGGCCCTGTACTGCGCTGGCAGCTATACGCAGGCCGGTAAACGAGCCAGGGCCACAGCCATAGGCAATCGCCTCGATACCGCGGCTGCGCAAATTACCACTGGGAAACAACTCGCGCAGCAATATTGGCAGACGTTGGTTATGCTGTCTGGGGACCAACTCATGGCGCTGGTCAACATGGCCATCTCGATACACTGCCACGGAGCACGCTTCTGTGCTGGTATCGATCGCTAGAATACTGCTCATAAATTCCTGTGGCTTCTACTGTGGGGACCCTGGCGGTGTAATGCATGTTGAGTTAGCTGCGGGTTTCTGAAATTATCCCACACAGAAGACCATCCAAACACCATTCACCCTAACTGCAATATAGAACTTACTGAGACTGCATATGGGCGCGTTATCCAGGCGAGTCACCGGTTTAATACTCGCGGGCGGCAGAGGTCGCAGAGTCGGCGGACAGGACAAGGGCCTTATCACCTGGAATGGTCGCACCATGATAGCGCACACCATAGAGAGGGTTGCACCGCAGGTCGATGAGATCATTATCAGTTGTAACCGCAACGCAGAAATCTACCGTCAGAGTGCGCCGACCATCGTCTCGGACCGGCGGCCAGACTTCCAGGGGCCACTGGCCGGCATAGAGGCGGCAACAGCCCATGTGCACACGGATTACCTGCTGGTAACCGCCTGCGACACCCCACTACTGCCCGAAGACCTGGTGACACGCCTGCATGCTGGCCTTGTCTCGGCCACTGAACGCACCGGCATCAGCATCGTATGGGACGGGGCAAGGGATCAATATCTCTGCGCACTGATAGCGCGCCATGTCCTGCCATCCCTGGGTAAGTTCCTGGATAACGGGGGAAGAAAGGTGGGGGATTGGTACCGCGAACAGGGCTTTGTGAGTGTGGATTACTCCACTCACGCCACTGCTTTCGAAAACGTTAACGAACTGCAGTAAATCTCCCACAGACCCGCTGCCTGAGCACCCAATGAAGACGACTGGCGTCCCAACGGGCGGCTGGTGGCAGCCCCGGGTCTGCGGGGACAGTACTGTTCGTTACTTCCTGCGACCTCTGGCCTTAGCCTTTGGCTTCGCTTTAGCCTTTGGCTTCGCTTTAGCCTTTGGCTTCGCTTTAGCCTTTGGCTTCGCTTTAGCTTTTGGCTTCGCTTTAGCCTTGGGCTTCGCTTTAGCCTTGGGCTTCGCTTTAGCCTTGGGCTTCGCTTTAGCCTTGGGCTTCGCTTTAGCCTTGGGCTTCGCTTTAGCCTTGGGCTTCGCTTTAGCCTTGGGCTTCGCTTTAGCCTTGGGCTTCGCTTTGGCCTTGGGCTTCGCTTTGGCCTTGGGCTTCGCTTTGGCCTTGGGCTTCGCTTTGGCCTTGGGCTTCGCTTTGGCCTTGGGCTTCGCTTTGGCCTTGGGCTTCGCTTTAGCCTTGGGCTTCGCTTTAGCCTTGGGCTTCGCTTTAGCCTTGGGCTTCGCTTTGGCCTTGGGCTTCGCTTTGGCCTTGGGCTTCGCTTTAGCCTTGGGCTTCGCTTTGGCCTTGGGCTTCGCTTTGGCCTTGGGCTTCGCTTTGGCCTTGGGCTTCGCTTTGGCCTTGGGCTTCGCTTTGGCCTTGGGCTTCGCTTTGGCCTTGGGCTTCGCTTTAGCCTTGGGCTTCGCTTTAGCCTTTGGCTTTGCTTTGGCCTTCGGCTTAGCCTTGGCCTTGGTCTTTGCTTTAGGTTTTGCTGCCATCTTGGTCACCTTTTTTGCCGTTGGTTTTGCTACTTCCTTGAGTTTACCTTCAAGCTTCTTCTCTGCGGCCATGGTCTTTGCCATAGCTTTCTTTTCGAGATCTTTGAGACGTTTGAGCAGACGCTTCTCCAACGCTGCGAGTTTCTTCGCGTCTGACTTTGCGCGAGCCTTCATCCACTTTTCCGCTTGCACGGCCATGGCTTTGGCCTTTGCCAATTCAGCAGCCGCCGCCAGCTCTGCTTTTTTTGCTAACAGCCGTTCTTCTGCGGCCAATCGTTCGGCCTTCAACTTCGCCGACTCGGCAAGCGCATTTACGCGAGTGGTGGATACCGCCACACGTTCGCGCAAGGTTTTAATTCTTAAGGAGGTTCGGCTGGAAGCAGCAGACGCGGCTTTCGCCGCACGTTTGTCGCCAGCCTTCCTGGTACGCGAGGCAAGCTTGCGAGTGGATTTTGATTTTTTACGCGCCTTGAGTAGCGCCTTTTGTTCGGAGGCTAGTGACTTGAGTAACTTATCCAGCGCAATACGGGATCGATCAAGAGCGGGAGATGATGGAAGCGCAGCTGCAACGGAATCCGTTATTTTGGAGGCAGTTTTACGGCCGGCTGCTGCTTTCGCTTTCGCCGGTGTCTTTTTTCTTGCCGGCGATTTGCGCGCGGCTATTTTCTTTTTCCCCGTTGCCTTCTTTTTAGCGGCAGCCATTGGCCATCCCCACTTTTTTTATAAAGGTGACGCACTTGGAAAATAGCAACAATTTCAAGGAGGTACAACACCTTCTGGCACGCGGAAAACCCACGTAAAAGCACATTGTTCAATGAGGATTTGGCTAGAAAGCTTCCACAACAATGATGCTCTCGGAATAATCCACTGATCAGTCGTGAAAAAAGTGCTTATTTTATAGGCTATTTCTGCGCAACAGGAAATGTCGCAAGAGTCGCCACTGACGGCAATGAAACACGGGGCGGCGTAGCGTACCGGACAAGAAAGAAAAAAATTTTTGAAAAAAATTTTGGGAATTTTACGATTAAGCCACTCTCAACTCGAACGTAGCGTTGTGCAATCGCTATGTATTTGACTTCAGCCCAGCGCTCCCAACACTTTTGCAGTGATGCTATCGACTGAACCTTCTCCGGGAATTCGGTGGTAGGCCGGAGCCGACTCGCCTTCCATGGACTGGTAGAAATTTATCAACGGGGCAGTTTGTGAGTGATACACATCAAGCCGCTTACGAACCGTTTCCTCGGTATCGTCATCACGCTGCACCAGGGGCTCGCCAGTCTCATCGTCCACGCCCTCGTTTTGCGGCGGATTATAAATTAGGTGATACACCCGTCCGGATCCCGGGTGCACCCGGCGACCACTGAGTCGCGCTACGATAGCTTCATCGTCGACCGCGATCTCCACAACATGATCAATGTTGACACCCGCAGCGACCATCGCCTCGGCCTGGGGTATGGTGCGCGGAAAACCATCGAAGAGGAATCCTGTAGCGCAATCGGCTTGTTGGATACGCTCCTTCACCAGACCAATAATAATTTCGTCGGAGACCAGCCCACCGGATTCCATGACGGCCTTGGCCTGCAAGCCCAATTCCGTTTCTGCTTTCACTGCCGCGCGCAGCATATCGCCGGTGGATATCTGGGGAATACCGTACTTCTCGGTTATAAACTGAGCCTGGGTACCTTTACCGGCGCCGGGTGCGCCCAGAAGTATTAATCGCATGCAGTAAAATCCTCAAATTTCGTCGGTGACGCGGGCCTGTCGCTCCCGGAAGTGGCCTTCAGGCCAAGTGGTGTAAACGAAGGGCAGTAACCTTATACAACCCGGGCGTACAGTACAAGAGGTTGAATCAGCCCGACTTTTTGCTCGCTTCCCACAAAGCGTCCAAGGCATCCTCGTCTAATTCGGCCAGGGAACGGCCCTCTTTGGCGGCAATATCTTCCATCCGCGTGAAGCGAGTTTCAAATTTTGATGATGCGTGGCGCAGCGTTGCCTCCGCGTTCAAACCCAGGTGGCGAGCAAGGTTTACACTGCTGAACATCAGGTCGCCCAGTTCCTCAGCTATGTGTTTCATGTCGCCGCCCGCTAACGCCTCACGGAGTTCGCCGACCTCCTCCTCAAGCTTAGCCAGCACACCCTGATTATCGGGCCAGTCAAATCCAACCTGCGCTGCACGTTTTTGTAATTTCTGGGCGCGAGGTAGCGCCGGCAGTGACACCGGCACATCGGCCAATACACCGGTTTGCTCTCGGGTGTCGCGCTCCTGCTTCTTTATCGACTCCCAACTCTGATTCACATCCTCGATGGTGGTGGCCTCACTCACGCGCCCCTCAATTTCGCCATCTGCAAATACGTGCGGGTGACGCCGCAGCAACTTTTCCACCAGGGTGTTCACCACACTGGAGAACGTAAACAGCTGCTGCTCCGCCCCCATCTGTGCGTAAAAAACCACCTGGAACAAGACATCACCCAGCTCTTCGGCGACATGGTGAAAGTCACCCTGCTCGATCGCTTCGGCAAGCTCGTAGCACTCCTCGAGCGTGGAGGGGACGATACTGTTGAAGTCCTGGGCAATATCCCAGGGGCACCCCCCATCGGGATCCCGCAAACGCTCCATCACGCGCAACAGGTCCGCGACGGTATATTCAGGCTGTGGCACAGGCGCGCTCCCTTAGTCGGATATACGTGCTACCGAAATCACATTCTTCAGGCGACTGATGCGCGCCAGCAACTTCGACAAGAAGCCGAGATCAGGCACCTCCACGCGCACCCGCATGGTGGCGGTATGTTGCTTTTTATTGGATTGGGTATTCATCGCCAGGACATTGATCCGCGCATTGGCAAACAGCTCGGTAATGTCACGCAGCAAGCCCTGACGGTCGAAGCACTCGATGGCCAGGTCAACTTCGTAGCTGGCACTTGCGTCACCGCCCCACTGCACCTCAATGATGCGGTCCGCCGCCGATTCTTGCAGGGCGATCACCCTGGAACAGTCGCTACGGTGAATGCTGACCCCGCGGCCCTGGGTGATAAAGCCGATGATTGCATCGCCAGGTAGCGGTTTGCAGCAACCGGCCAGGGTGGTCATCAGGTTACCAACACCCTGCACCTGCACCTGGTCTTTAAGATTTGCACTGCCACCGGCTGCCAGGCGCAGGCGCGGTTCCGGTCGCGCACCGACCATGTCCTGGGCGGCGTTCAGCACTTGTGATGACGAGAGGTCCCCGGAACCCACGGCGGCATACATGTCCTCAACCGTGCCCATTTGCACCTTGGCCGCCAGGCGTTTGTAATCCACGCTGGTCAGGGCAAGCCGTTTAAACTCGCGATCCAGAAGATGCCTGCCAGCGTCGACGTTCTCGTCCCGCGCCTGGGTCTTGAACCAGTGCTGGACCTTGGCTCGCGCCCGGGAGGTCCGCAGATAACCCAGGCCGGGCTGCAACCAGTCGCGCTTGGGTGCACCTTCCTTGCTGGTGAGAATTTCCACCCGCTCGCCGGTATGCAAGCTGTAGGTTAACGGGACAATAGACCCGTTAACTTTGGCCCCCCGGCAACGATGCCCGACTTCGGTGTGCACGTGGTAAGCAAAGTCCAGCGGCGTCGCCCCATGGGCGAGATTGACCACATCTCCGCGAGGCGTGAACACGTAGACGCGGTCCTGGGCCACATCAAAACTAAACTGTTCGGCAACGCTGTGATGGTCGCCGGTGTCCTCGTACCAGTCCAACACCTGCCGCAGCCAGGCAATTTTCTCTTCATAGCTGTTGGCCATTCCCCCGACAGTGTCAGAGCCTTTGTAGCGCCAATGGGCACAAACCCCGAGCTCTGCCTCTTCGTCCATCTGGTGGGTGCGAATCTGTACTTCCAGGATTTTGCCCTCGGGGCCGATCACTGCCGTGTGCAACGAGCGATAACCGTTCTCTTTCGGGTTGGCAATGTAGTCATCAAACTCGTTGGGAATGTTGCGCCAAAGGCTGTGTATAAGGCCAAGGGTCGCGTAACAGTCCTTTACCTCGGGAACCAGTACCCTGACCGCACGAATATCGTAAACCTGTGAAAACCCGATACCCTTGCGCTGCATTTTCCGCCAGATGCTATAGATGTGCTTGGCGCGACCGGTAATTTCAAATTGGAATCCAGCGGAAGCGAGTACCTGGGAAATCTCCTCCCGCACCCGCACGATGTAACCGTCCCGCTCGATACGTTTACCGTCCAGAAGTTTGGCGATCTTCTTGTACGCATCGGCGTAAATATATCGGAAAGAAAGATCCTCAAGCTCCCATTTCAGGTGGCCGATGCCGAGGCGATGCGCAAGGGGCGCATACACATCAAAGACTTCCTGGGCCACGGGCAGGCGCCTGACCGGGTCATTTTTCACCGCGCGAATGGCGCAGGTACGTTCAGCCAGTTTGATCAGGGCCACACGCACGTCATCGACCAGCGCAATCAACATTTTACGGATATTGTCTTTCTGCCCGTGAGCCTGTCCCAGCACCGGCGCTTCGCTGTTGTTCTGTAATTCGCTAATCGCCGCCATACGCAAAACACCTGCGACCAGGCTGCGAACCTCACCGCCGTATTCGCTGGCCACGGCATCAAGAGTCAACTGGTTTTCGCGCACCGCACGGTACAGCAAACCGGCCAGCAGACAATTGGCGCCCACATGCAGGTCTGCGAGAATCTGGGTGATTTCAAGACCGGTCAGGAAAAAATTCGTTTCCTGCGCCCACTCTGACGGGCTGGCGCCCGGTGCACTGGCTGCCTCGCGCAGCCAGAGGCCGGCGTCATGCAGGCGCGATGCATCCTCTGCTTCCAGATCAACGGGCAACTGTGCGATCCAGGCTTTGAGATCAATATCGCCGGATTCGCTGGTACCTATTGTCTGTCGAACTTGAACCATGTGGGTACAACCTCAGGCGGTGCCGGAAAACACACCGGTGGAGAGATAGCGATCACCCCGGTCACAGATAATGGCCACTATAGTCGCGTTCTCCACCTCCCGGGACAGCGACAGCGCCGCGGCAATGGCACCGCCGGATGACACCCCACAGAAAATGCCCTCTTCTGCGGCTAATCGTCGCATCATCTGTTCGGATTCCGTCTGGGAAATGTCGATAACGCGATCGACACGGGCGGCATCAAAAATGGCGGGCATGTAGGCCTCGGGCCAGCGACGTATGCCCGGGATGCTGGAGCCTTCCACTGGCTGCAGTCCCACGATTTCAACGTCGGGGTTTTGCGTTTTGAGGTACGCCGAACATCCCATAATGGTGCCGGTGGTCCCCATCGAACTGACAAAGTGCGTGACGGTGCCCTCGGTCTGCTGCCAGATTTCCGGGCCCGTGCCAGTCACATGTGCCAGGGGATTATCGGGGTTACCAAACTGATCCAGCACCCTGCCGCGACCTTCCGCCTGCATGGCCAGTGCGAGGTCCCGAGCACCTTCCATGCCCTCCTCCTGGGTTACCTCAATCAATTCAGCGCCATAGGCCGACATGGCGAGTTTTCTCTCGTCGCTCATGTGAGAAGGCATGATGAGGATTAGATGGTAGCCGCGGATGGCCGCGACCATCGCCAGCGCGATACCGGTGTTTCCGCTGGTCGCTTCAATGATGGTATCGCCGGGCTTGATATCCCCACGCGCTTCTGCCTGGCTGATCATACTCAGCGCCGGTCGGTCCTTCACCGATCCCGCCGGATTATTGCCTTCCAATTTCGCCAGCACGGTGTTGCTTGTCTGGCCGGGCAGCCGCTGCAGGCGCACGAGGGGAGAGCCACCGATGCAGGCTTCAATTGTTGGATAGTGGGGCATGATACTCAACCGGACAACCAGCACCGATTATAACGGCAGTTAATTACACTCGCACTTCATTTCGCGTCGCACCACAGCACGGCGAAGGCAACCACGTAATCGGCCTCGTCTGACAGGCTCAACGACACACGATTACCACCGCGGCTGGCCGCCACCTCGGCAGCTCCCTCGCGCAAGCTCACCAGCGGCGCACCATTATCGTCATGGTGAATGGTAATGTGCTGCCAACTCACGCCGCGACCGATACCCGTGCCCAGGCACTTGGCCACGGCCTCCTTCGCCGCGAAGCGTTTGGCCAATAAACGCGGCCCCAGACTGCTCTGTTGGTATTCTTCGAACTCCTGTGGCGTGAGCACCCTGCGCGCAAATTTATCTCCCTGGCGCTCGAGGGTGGCGGTGATACGATCAATTTGCAGGATATCGGTACCGACGGTAATCATGCACTGGCGTCCGAACGATTGTCATCGCCATAATGACTGAACAAATCGCGGCTGCGCAAGGGCTTGCCGCCCAGATGATCCGCGAGCACCAGCCGCATCAGTCGTTTAGCGGTTTTGCGACTGCTGTCGCTGAACTCGCCGCGTGACAAGGCCAGTAAATCGTCACCCAAAAACAAGGGGATCTCACGCTGGACATCAGCCACTGGGCGCAACATGCCGCCACCGGATTCATAACGGTACCAGCTGTCGGCCTGCAACGCGGGTCCCCCGTGGGCTTCATGGGTCAGGTCAAAGTTATAACCCAGCTCTTCCAGTAAGCTGAACTCAAATCGGCGCAGGGCTTCATCCATCGGGGTGCCGGAGGCCAGATCTTGCAACGTCTCGGCATAGTGTGCGAACAGCCGCGCATGGGCATCGTGGCGGTGCAACAATCGCACCAGCAGTTCATTGAGATAGAGCCCACTAAACAGTCGCTCACCGCGCAATTGTACCGCGCCACCGGCGGCTTCCGCCCCGGTTAGCGTTTTCAATTCGGCGCGACCACTGAAGGAGACGAGCAGCGGCACGAAGGGTTGCAACAGGGCACCGGTACTCCCACCCCTTGCCTTACGCCTGACACTGCGTGCCACCAGGCTGATCCGACCGTGCTCGGCAGTGAAGAGTTCCAGCAACTGACTACTGTCGCGGTAAGCCTGTCGGTGGAGCAGGTACGCCGGTTGTAGACTTACGCGCATATCCACATCCGCGACTCACAGCGCAATCTGCGGCTGCCCCGGTCAATCCTCATAACCAAGACTGCGTAGTGCTCGCTCATCGTCAGACCAGCCTGACTTAACTTTAACCCACAAGCGCAGCATGACCTTGCTGTCAAACAGCGATTCCATGTCGTGCCGGGCTTCGGTTCCGATTGACCGCAAGCGGCTGCCGCCCTCCCCGATGATGATCTTTTTCTGACCTTTACCCTCCACCAGGATCAGCGCGGAGATATGGAGAATGTGTTCGTCCAGTGCAAATTCTTCGATTTCCACGGTGACCGCATAGGGCAACTCGTCGCCCAACTGTCGCATGATTTTCTCGCGGACAATTTCCGCCGCCAGAAAACGCTGGCTGCGATCGGTAATCTGGTCCTCGGGAAAAAAGTGTGGCGATTCGGGTATATACTTTCGAATCTCGCCTTCCAATGTGTCAATGTTTTGGGAGCGCAGCGCAGACACCGGAATAACCGCCTTGAAATCGGCCTTGGCGGCGACATGTTCCAGGTGCGGCAACAACGCGGCTTTGTCTTCGAACAAGTCGACTTTGTTGATCACCAGCATAGCGGGTAGCCGGGAACTGATGACCTGCTGCAGTACCATCTCATCCTCATCGGTCCACGCTGTGCGATCCACCACCATCAACACCAGGTCGACGTCACGAATTGCCGAAGTGGCTGCCCGATTCATATAGCGATTTATCGCCTTGTCAGCGGCCTTGTGCAGTCCTGGCGTGTCAACGAACACGATTTGATCGCCTTCTTCGGTTTTGATCCCCAGCACCTGGTGCCGGGTGGTCTGCGGTTTGCGAGAGGTGATGGAAATTTTCTGGCCCAACAGGTAATTGAGCAAGGTCGATTTGCCAACATTGGGACGACCGACAATAGCGACATAACCGCAGCGGCTTACCTCATTGCTTGCCATCGACCAGTCTCTCCAACGCCGCGGCCGCGGCCTGCTGCTCTGCCGCTCGACGGCTGCCACCACTACCACTGGCCTCGACACCCGAGCCCGATAGCCGGCACAGAACACTAAAAATTTGTGCGTGATCCTCGCCCTCGGCACTCACCAGCACGTATTCTGGCAGTGGCCTGCCCCGGCCTTGCAAATACTCCTGCAAGCGGGTCTTGGCGTCCTTGTCATCCTGTTGTTCCGTCATCTGCGTAAGCCGGGCCTCAAACCAACTCAGTATCCGCTCCCTGCAGATCGCGTAACCGCCGTCCAGTAAAATCGCGCCCGCCACCGCCTCGAAGGTGTCCGCCAGTATCGATTCGCGCCGATGACCGCCACTTTTGCGCTCGCCTGAGCCGAGGTTCAAGTGGTCCCCCAGTTCAAGCTCGCGCGCGAGTTCTGCCAGCGTTACCCCCTTCACCAGCGAAGCACGCATACGGCTAAGGCTACCCTCACGCACATCCGGGAAACGCTGGTAGAGGTATTCGGCTATCACGTGGTTGACGATGGAATCCCCCAGGAATTCCAGACGTTCGTTGTTGGACTTACCAACGCTGCGGTGGGTGAGAGCCAGGTGCAGCAGTTGCGGGTCTGCAAATTCGTAACCCAACGCCCTTTGCAGGCGTGCCGCCTGGCTCATAGCGGTCTTAGTTGTTACTTACGGTTTCGCCAGCCACGTAGACCAGGTCGTCGAAATTCATGATCATATCTATGCGGCCCATAACCGGCAGGCGCGACTCGTAATTGGAGTCGATGATAATCTTGCCGTCCTTGCGAAACACCTCCACTTCCTTGGGCTGAATTCCATAGACCTGGTTGGTATTAAGCATGGTCGCTATCTTGCGGCGAATATCGGAGATGGTGTCTTCTTCGGTTTTAAATTCTTCCGCAACCTGGGTCATGATTCGCTTGACGGTGAGGTACTCGAGATAGACGGGAGTCATGCGAATACCACACATAACGAAAAATCCCACCATGATCGCTATGGCGAGCATACCCGGTATCGACATTCCCGCCTGACGCTGTCGCATGTTCATAACTGGTTCCCCTGTGCAGTTTCCTGTCCGCTTATTCTACTGTGCCCGTTTCAAGTGGGCCTACTCTATGGCCCCTACGCGGCTGAAGCTCGGAATGCTGAAAAATGAATCCCAGTGCATCCAGATCGCAAAGGCTTTGCCTACTATATCCTTTTCCGGCACCTGACCCCAAACCCTACTATCGCTACTATTATCACGATTGTCGCCCATCATGAAGTAGTGGCCCGGCTTGACCGTGACGGTGAAATCGCGCCCGGGGCGACGCTGATTCATCTGGGTCAGGTGTACGGACTCGCCAATCGTCTCCAGGCCGACCTCAAAACGGTCATTGGCCGCCGGCACGACACCCAGGGATTCCAGTTTCACCGGCTTGCCATTCACCGTGAGCCGTTTATTGCGATAGCTGACCGTATCTCCAGGAAGTCCAATGACACGCTTAATATAGTACGTGTCATTCATGTGGGGCGGAAAAAACACCATCACATCACCGCGCTCGGGCTCGTTAAGGTCCATGACCTTGGTGCGCACAACCGGCAGCCTGATCCCGTAGGTGTACTTGTTGACCAGTATGTAGTCTCCCACCTGCAGCGTCGGCACCATGGACGACGAGGGTATCTGGAACGGCTCTACCAGGAATGAGCGCAGTACAAAGACCACAAACAGCACTGGAAAGAAGGATCGCGCATACTCCACCAACACCGGCTCACTAGCCGCCGCCTGTAACTTGGCGTTATAGCTGTGCGCCTCCTCACTACCCTCTTCTGCCCACTGCGGGTGTTCCTCCTGGAGACCGGCGATGACCTTGTTGCGTGAGGGAGCCAGGAACAGCGCGTCAAACAACCATATCGCGCCACTGCCAAACACCAACAACACAAGGATTAGTGGGAAGTCTATTGTCATGCCGCCTCTCTCAACCGTCGACTTTAAGCACTGCAAGAAAGGCCGATTGCGGTATTTCGACACTGCCCACCTGCTTCATTCTTTTCTTACCGGCTTTCTGCTTTTCCAGCAACTTGCGCTTACGGCTGACATCACCACCATAGCACTTGGCAGTCACATTCTTACGCAGTGCCTTGACCGTCTGCCGGGCGACGATCTTACCGCCCACCGCCGCCTGTATGGCCACGTCAAACATCTGCCGCGGGATCAGCTCTTTCATCTTTTCGGTCAAGGCCCGTCCGCGATACTGCACCTGGTCTCGATGCACAATCACAGCCAGGGCATCCACGCGGTCGCCATTAATCAATACGTCAAGGCGCTGCAAACTGGCCGCCTCGAACCGCTCAAAGCTGTAATCCAGTGAAGCGTAACCCCGGCTGACCGACTTGAGTCGGTCAAAGAAATCCAACACTACCTCCGCCATGGGGATGTCGTAGGTCACGGACACCTGGGCGCCCAGGAATTGCATGTCTTTTTGCACCCCGCGTTTCTCGACGCACAGGGAAATCACGTTGCCGAGGTAATCCTGGGGCACCAGAATGTGGCAGCGGGCTATCGGCTCGCGCATTTCCTCGATATCACCCACGTCCGGCAGTGCCGAGGGGTTATCCACGCGCTCCACATCGCCATTCTTTTTGACCACTTCATAGATAACGGTTGGGGCCGTGGTGATCAGGTCCAGGTCATATTCGCGCTCAAGCCGCTCCTGGATAATCTCCATATGCAGCATACCCAAAAAGCCGCAGCGAAACCCGAAACCGAGGGCATCGGAAGTTTCGGGCTCGTAAAACAGCGAGGCATCGTTGAGGGTGAGTTTGGCGAGGGCTTCGCGAAAATCTTCGTAATCATCTGACGATATGGTGAAGATACCCGCGTATACCTGGGGTTTGACCTGCTGGAATCCCGGCAGGGCTGGCACATCGGGTTCGTTCGCATGGACCAGCGTATCGCCTACCGGGGCGCCGTGAATATCTTTGATGCCGGCGACCACGAACCCTACTTCACCGGCGTGCAACACACCCGTTTCCAGGCGCTTGGGAGTAAAAATACCCACGCTGTCCACCTGGTGGGCCTTACCGAGCGACTTGGCGAGAATCTTGTCACGTTTGCGCAGCGTGCCCTGCTTGACCCGCACCAGCGAAACTACCCCGAGGTAGTTGTCGAACCACGAGTCGATAATCAGCGCCTGCAAGGGTGCTTCGACATCGCCTTCCGGGGGAGATATTTCCTCGACCAGGTACTCGAGCGCGTCCTCGATCCCCATGCCCGATTTGGCACTCACCAGACAAGCGGCGGTGGCGTCGATACCGATAATTTCCTCGATCTCCACCTTGACCTTGTCGGGATCAGCCTGGGGGAGATCCATCTTGTTCAGAATCGGCAGGACTTCTAGACCTTGCTCGATCGCGGTGTAGCAGTTGGCAACAGACTGCGCCTCAACACCCTGACCCGCATCGACCACCAGCAGCGCACCTTCGCAGGCCGCCAGTGAGCGGGACACCTCATAGGAGAAATCGACGTGGCCAGGGGTATCGATAAAATTCAACTGGTAGGTTTCACCGTCGCGCGCGTGGTAGTCAAGCGTGACGCTTTGAGCCTTGATGGTAATACCACGCTCGCGCTCGATATCCATTGAATCGAGCACCTGCTCTTCCATTTCCCGCGCACTCAATCCACCGCAGTGCTGGATAAAGCGGTCGGCAAGTGTCGACTTGCCGTGGTCAATGTGGGCAATGATCGAAAAATTACGAATGTGTCTGAGGTTACTCACGCTCTCTAGCTCAACGGGTTGGCACGACCTGGGCAGGCCTACCCTCGTACAGCCCCTCCAGAGGCCGCGGATTGTACAGCAATGCCGCGGCCACGACCATGCGGCGCACAGGCGCCTACCGCCGGGCCGAAGGGGTCAGTCGTCCAGCTTCAAGCCAATGAACATCGGGTTGCCACGTCGAATAAGGCGCAGGGGTACCGAGGAGCCATCTTTCAGGGAATCTTCCACCTCGGCAAACACCTCGGCAGATTTGATCGGCTTGGAACCCAACAGGGTAATCACATCCCCGACCAGGACACCGGCGGCCTCAGCAGGTGAGTTACCCGTGACTTCCCTGACTACGACACCGCCGTTGACGCCCCAGCGTTCGAGCATTTCCGGCTCGGCAGTTTCGACCACCAGGCCCAGGCGACCACCGGTCTCGGTATCGCTGCTGCCCGGGGCCAGCACATAGCTGTCGTCAGCACCCAATCCACCGACTTGCACATCCACCGTTTTACGCTTGCCATCGCGCATAATCTCAGCTTCAACCGTCTTGCCGGGCTCGATCAGTCCCACTACGTGAGGCAGATCGGAGGACGTGGGTATGTTCTGGCCGTCAAATTGAACAATGACATCCCCGGAACGCAGGCCGGCCTTGTCCGCCGGGCCACCCTCGGCCAGTTGCGAGATCAGCGCCCCGCGAGGTCGGTCAAGGCCAAAGGATTCCGCCAGGGTTTTGTCGACATTCTGGATAGTGACACCCAGCCAGCCGCGCGTTACGCGACCGTCTTGCTTAAGCTGTGCAACCACATTGCGCACCACACTGACCGGGATCGCGAAGGACAGGCCAATCGATCCTCCACTGCGGGTAAATATCTGCGAATTCACCCCGACAACTTCGCCTTCCAGGTTAAACAATGGGCCACCCGAATTACCGGGATTAATTGCCACATCAGTCTGGATAAAAGGCACGTAGTTTTCGTTGCGCTCGGTCGGCAGGCTGCGACCTTTGGCACTGACTATACCGGCAGTTACGGAGTAATCGAGGCCAAACGGGGAACCGATAGCGAGGACCCATTCTCCCACTTCCAGGTCATCCTCCTGATCCAGGCTCAATTTGGGCAGATCGTCAGCTTCGATGCGTAGCAAGGCCAGGTCAGATCGGGGGTCGGTACCAACGACTTCCGCGTCGAATTCCTGCCGGTCGCTAAGCCGTACCAGCACACTGGACGCACCTTCTACCACGTGGTTATTAGTCACGACATAACCATCATCCGAGATGATAAAACCGGAACCCGTGGCCATTTGTTGTGGCCGCCCACCGCCACCGGGCGGCGTGCCACGAAACTCGAAAAATCGCCGCAGGTACTCGGGAATTTCATCGGAGTCATAGGGCGTATTGCTACCCTGAGCGCGCGAGTGCTCGACGATGATCTTGACCACAGCCGGTGAACTGGATTTTACGATCGAGCGGAAATCCGGCAATTCCGCCGCACTGGCGCTGCGACCAAATACCAAAGAGACAACAAGAACAAAAAACGCAATACGGGTAGTTAACATCATGGGTATCCAGATAATCAGAACAGTGGATTCAGGCGACACCGATGGCCTGTGGCGGAGCGCTGACTTTTTCCAGCAATGTCGGCTGGTAACTTTGATTGTGGCGGTTGCGACGTGCGTGCAGGCGCACGACGAGAAAGCCCATGGAAAGGCCAAGGAACGCGCCCAATAACGCCGCATTATCCTGGGCGAACGGAAACAAAACAGAGGCCAGGGCCGCGCCTGCCAGCATAAACGCCAGTGGCAACATGTAAACAATCAACGAACCGCGCAAAATTACTTCTTCAGGAATGGCGATGAGTACCTGGTCATCTACCTGGCAATCGGCGGCCGCCAATTGCGAGCTTTGGAGGACACGTACATAGCCGCCCTTACCATCGCCAATACGATTCAACAAGCCATGGCCACAGCCCTTGCGAGCGGCGCAGGTGCCACAGGTTGACTTACGAATGGTTTCAACCCAGAGGCTTTCATCTTCAACTGCCACGACTCTGGCCGTCTCTGTCAGCATCTCACTGTAACCGCGATACGGAATCAGCAACCATTCTAGCAGTATTGACCGGCACTTCACCTATGACTGTCACCAGCACAGGTGCGCCACCGAGCGTCATGCCGCGGGTATAAGAGGTGGTACTACCCTGCCGGGCCATCCCCTCCCCGGGCTTGATCTTGCCGCGCAAGGGTTCCAGAAACACGGAAAACACAGCCAGCCCGTCGGTATAGGTGCGTCGATCATCCGTGCCCGCCGGCGAATCCGTGGCCATGAACCCACGCGGCAACCATTTTAGCTCCCAGCCATCACCGCTATTGCTCTCGACCGAAGGCGGAGAGGGGGCAGGATGGTCAGCCATGTGTACAGTATCGACCGGTGCCGCCGTATGCTCCCGTTGCTCATAACTGAGATCGGCAAACTGGAATCGTTCCAACACGCGTGCGCCCTTATCCAGTGTGGTCACCTTGAGCAACAGGGCTGTTTCGCTATCCAATTCCATCACGTAACCATAACGGTACACATCACGCGGCTGAATGGTGATACGCACTGCATCGCGGCCAGCAATTCGTTCCCCATCACCAACTTCAATACGGTAGTGCTCGGCGATCCCACAGGCCCCGGATTCACGGTCAATTCCGAGTTGCAACAGTTTGTGTCCTGGATGAATGCATTCGAGGGGATGGTCAACACGCAGTACCTGGGCACCCTGCCCGGTCAGGCGGGTCATGCTCTCCGATGCGCTTCCGTCCTCCACTGAGTGAGCAATCTGCATCACCTGCATATCGTCCCCGCGCTGGAAAGTGACGACACCGCGGTAGCTCACAGCGTGAGCGCTGTGCGACATTTTGCGCAACCACTCCATCGCTTCGGGCTCTGCCTCTAGACAGGCTGCTGCCAGTGCCGGACCTGCGATGACCGCGGACATTGCCAGTACACCTGCGCGCCACAGTCGGGCGGTGGCCGAGGTGAGACTGAAACGCGCGAAACTCATCATGCTATTCAGTGATCTCGGGAACGCGAGCGAAAGGAATCAGGCCCTGTGGCGAATTCAGCGCGGCCTGCTCCGCGTGTTCCTGGCTGTACTCCGTCATGCGCTGGCGTGCCAACTCAGAGTAAGCAGTGCGGGTTGCCGGACTCAGTGCAGGTACCGCAGAACTGTAGCCCATGCTGGCCTGCAGAGGTCTTGCTCCCGTGCTGTTAATAAAACCAACTGGCGATGCATTGCTGGCCACCGTTGGTACCGCACTGCCACCGCCCTCACTCAACTGCGCCAACTGCTGGCCACCCAAAACCACGGTGGCGGTGACCGATGCCGCTACGGCAAAACTGGCGACCGGCCGCATCATGCGCTGCCAGCGACCGCGGCCACTTGATTGTTCCGCAGCCAGAGCCGCGGAGACACTGCGGGATATATCGATGTTGCCAAACCCCGCCGGTTGCCCGGCCAATACATCGCGCGCGCCATGATAGCGACTCCAGGC
Source organism: Halieaceae bacterium (assembly GCA_963669435.1). Classification (GTDB taxonomy): domain Bacteria; phylum Pseudomonadota; class Gammaproteobacteria; order Pseudomonadales; family Halieaceae; genus CALJFL01. The sequence continues at coordinate 3,384,239 of OY770025.1, read as the reverse complement.
CTCACGTAATGCGTCGTCCTGGTCGATCTTGGACAACACTCGCTCCAGCTCCAATTCATTGGCCTCATCGTCCATCATCGCGGACAAAGATTCCCGTAGCTTTTCACTCATTTCCACTTCCCTTGTACTCGTCGTACGTCTCTACATTCAGGCGCGCGCGTTAACCGCTGCCCGTACCCAATCAGCCGGCCCCTTCCAGCTGCTGTTTTACCTGTGTGTCGATGGCTTCCCTGGCGCGGAATATCCGCGACCGTACCGTGCCAACCGGACAATCCATAATGTCTGCAATGTCCTCGTAACTCAGACCATCAAACTCCCGCAAAGTTACCGCCGTGCGTAAATCATCCGGCAATTCACTGATGGCATTTTCCACCACGGCTTTAAGCTCGTCGCCGAACAGCGCCGCCTCGGGCGTCTCAATGGTGCGCAGCGCGCCGCCGGCATCAAAGTACTCCGCATCCTCAACTTCTATATCCGACCCCGGGGGTCGGCGAGAGCGCGACACCAGGTGATTCTTGGCCGTGTTGATAGCAATGCGATACAACCAGGTATAAAAGGCGCTGTCGCCACGAAACTTTGGCAACGCTCTGTAAGCCTTGATAAAGGCTTCCTGGGCGACATCCTGTACTTCATCCGCGTCATGCACATAGCGACTGATCAAGCCCATAATCTTGTGCTGATACTTCAGGACCAACATGTCAAAGGCGCGGGAATCACCCTTTTGCACCTTCGCAACAAGTTGCTGATCCGTTACTGCGGCAGTCACGTCCTGCTCCCCTCCCTAGCCCTAGACATTCCTGCCATGGCGGTGTTTAACCGTCTGCCCAGATAGACCGCTAATCCAGCCATTAGTTCTGTCGCTGACCATTCTCGGCGGGATAAGAGGTATTAGTACCAAAAAAGTTCCGCAAACGGGTGAAACTGCGGATTTCCTTCTCACTACATTCCTCGTTTATACTCTCTAAGTCATTGAGACATATAATATATTTCGCAGACTGAGAGCGCCAGCCCGATGCCTAAACGTTTACGCCATGATGTGCTGATAATTGGCAGTGGCGCCGCCGGCCTGAGCCTGGCCCTGCGTTTGCCCCGGGCCTGGCAGGTAGCCCTCATCTCCAAGGCGGACCTGAACCAGGGCTCAACCTACTGGGCCCAGGGCGGCATGGCAGCCGTGCTGCACAATCGCGACACGGTGGATTCCCACGTCGAAGACACCATCGCCGCCGGTGCAGGGTTGTGCCACCGCGACGCGGTTGAGTTCACCGTCAGCAACAGCCGACGTTGCGCCGAATGGCTCGTTGAACAGGGCGTGGATTTCGACCTGCGGGATGACATCGATGCCCCGGAATTCCACCTGACCATGGAAGGGGGGCACAGTCACCGGCGGATCATCCACGCTGCCGACCGCACCGGCCGCGCAATCTCCGAGGTACTGACCGAACGCGCCCAGGCCTGCGACAACATCGAAATTCTCACCCACCGGGTGGCCGTTGACCTGGTGGTGAACGACGGACACTGCGGCGGCGCCTACGTGCTGGACAGCTTGCGAGAACGGGTGGACCTGTTCGAAGCCAGGGCGGTGGTGCTCGCGACCGGCGGGGCCAGCAAGGCCTACCTCTATACCAGCAACCCGGACGGCGCCAGTGGCGATGGCATCGCCATGGCCTGGCGTGCTGGCTGCCGGGTAGCTAACATGGAATTCAACCAGTTCCACCCTACTTGCCTCTATCACCCGGAGGCAAAATCCTTTTTGATCACCGAGGCGATTCGCGGCGAGGGAGGCAAGTTACAACTCCCCGACGGGTCCCCGTTTATGCACCGCTTTGACGAGCGCCTCGAACTTGCCCCCCGTGACGTTGTTGCCAGAGCGATAGACCATGAAATGAAACGCCTGGGTGCGGACTGTGTGTACCTGGACATCTCCCACAAACCCCGAGAGTTCCTGGAAGCACACTTTCCGACAGTGCTGTCCCGCTGCCTCGAGCTGGGCATCGATATCGCCCGGGAGCCCATTCCCGTGGTACCCGCTGCCCACTACACCTGCGGCGGCATCGTGGTCGACACCAACGGTTGTACCGACATTGACGGCTTATACGCCATTGGGGAATCCTCGTGCACCGGGCTGCACGGCGCCAATCGAATGGCCAGCAATTCGTTGCTGGAATGCATCGTCTACGCGGAGTCGGCCGCCCGGCACATCACCTCGTCGCTGGCGCCACCAGCCTACGAACCCGAACCCCCATGGGATGAGAGCCGCGTCACCGACTCCGACGAGGACGTGGTGATTTCCCATAACTGGGATGAACTGCGGCGCTTCATGTGGGACTACGTCGGTATTGTACGCACCGATAAACGCTTGCAGCGCGCCCAGCACCGCATCCAGTTACTGCAGGCAGAGATCGCCGAGTACTACAGCAACTACAAGGTCAGCAACGACCTGCTGGAACTGCGCAACCTCGCAGTGATTGCTGAATTGATGATTACCTGCGCCATCGGACGCAAGGAAAGCCGTGGCCTGCATTACACCTTGGATTATCCCGAGCAGCTTGCCCAGGCCAAAGACACAGTCCTGATCCCGCCGAACTCACCCTTGCAAGCGCAGATGGCGCCGCAAAGCGCTTAGCTCATTCCTGGGCAGGCTGTCGTTAAACACGATCGCTCTGCGCGTGCCACATTGCCCAGGCTTCCCAGACGGCTCCGGCGGTCCTAGGCTTACTATGACGCACCAGGGGAAAACTTGCCCGGCAAGTGTCACCGGAACCGCCTCAACGTAGGAGACCCCCAGCCGCCAGGCACCTTCCGCATCGGCAATCAATACCTGCCCAGCGAGTTGATAATCGCGCAGTGAGTTAAGACAATACAGGGCCAACACCAGGGCACACACCCCCGGCCAGGGGTGACCACGGTGCACTACAAGCAGGACGGATAGAAGAGAGGCGCCAACCAGCAACAGGTACCAAGCGAGCCCGACGCGCGATGACTCAATCGAGAGAACGAGTGGTAGCGTGGTGGAGGATTTTCTCGACAATGTGGGCCATCTCCGAATCTTCGGGTACCTGGCGCTGCAAGAACCAGCCGAACAGTTCCTGGTCTTCACACTCCATCAGGGTGCGGAACCTCTGCCTGTCTGCCTTGTCTAGGTCGCGGTAGCAGTCATTCACAAAAGGCTCTAACACAAGATCGAGCTCCAACATGCCGCGACGACTGGCCCAGCGCATCCGCTTTAACTCCTGTTCCACCATGTTCTACCGATCACCCAAAAATAACATCATCACTGACGCGCATTATAACGTCATCTGCGGTCATGCACGTCAAAGTCATGCACACCGAAGCTGACAGGGTGGCGCCGAAGCCCTATCATGTGGCCGCCTGTTCAGCGCAGGCATTGCGCGGGATTGTTTGGCCCGCAAACCGATACACTGAGATTCGATAGAGGATACATTGCGTTGCGTTGCGCCTATAGCCCACTAGCCCATGAAACCCTGCTGGAGATCCAGGGCCCAGATACTTTGACGTTCCTCCAGGGTCAGCTCAGTTGTGATACCCGGGAGCTGTCTGACACCCAGGCGGTGCCCGGCATTTACTGCACCCCCAAGGGCCGAACCGTGGCCGACCTGCTGCTGATACAGCTGGGCGAGGACCATATCGGGTTGCGACTGCGCCGCGATATTTGTGAGCACACCGCCGCCGTGCTGGGCAAATATATTGTGTTCTCGAAGGCCGAGCTGCAACCGCAGGCGGATAACTGGGAGCTGTTTGGCTGCTGGGGCGAAGGCGCTGGCGCCTTAGTCACCGACCTGGCTGGGCAGGACATTGCCGGGCCCTACGCCTGTGTTCGCGGTGATGACTTCGTCGCTGTCCAGGTCGATGCCGCGGGCCAGCAGTTTGAATGCTATGGCAAGGCGGGCGGTTCACTGGCCCAGAGACTTGCCGAGCACTGTGAGCCTGGAACCCAGGAAGCCTGGCAGGCACTTGAAATTGCGCGCGGCGTGGCCCGAATTGAGGCCGAAACGGTCGAAGAGTTTATCCCGCAAATGCTCAACTACGACCTCACCGGCCATATCAGTTTCACCAAGGGGTGCTATACCGGCCAGGAAGTGGTAGCTCGCCTGCACTATCGGGGCACACCCAAACGCAGGACCTACCTGGGCGAGCTTCACAGCGCGGAGCTACCGAAAGCGGGGGCGCCGCTGTTCTCGGCAGGTGGCGCGCAGAGTGTCGGCAATGTCGTCAACGTGGTTGAGCACGAGGGCGCTATCAAGTTGCTTTACTGTGCCACTGCCGCAGGACACGAGCAGGGGGTCTACTTGGAAAACGGGGCCGACAACAGCATCATCGCCGGGGAACTGCCCTACTCGCTACCTGCCCCCCGATAGCGATTCATAAGTCGGTAAGCGCCAGTCAACGGGCTCCAGGCCCTGCTGCGACAGGTACTCGTTGGCAGCGCGAAAATGCCCGCAGCCAAAAAAGCCACGGTGGGCGCTTAATGGCGACGGGTGCGGCGCGCTTAACACGAGGTGTCGATTCCGGTCGATGATGGCGCCTTTCTTTTGCGCGTAGCTACCCCACAGCATAAACACCACACCCTGGCGCTGGGTATTCACCAACTCGATAACCCGGTCGGTGAAGGTTTCCCAGCCCTGCCCCCGATGCGATGCGGCGAGCCCCGATTCCACCGACAGCACACTGTTGAGCAACAGGACACCCTGGTCCGCCCAGTGCGTTAAATCGCCATGACCCGGGTGGGAAAGCCCCAGGTCCTGTTCCAACTCCCGGTAAATGTTCTGTAGCGAGGGCGGCGGCGCCACCCCCGCCCTGACAGAAAAGCACAGCCCATGAGCCTGTCCCTCTCCGTGGTAAGGGTCCTGTCCGAGGATAACAACCTTGACCTGCGGTAATGGGGTGTGTTCAAAGGCATTGAAAAACTCGTCGCCACGGGGAAAGATACGCTTACCCGCACGTTTCTCCCGGCGCAGAAAATCCCCCAGCGCCTGCATATAGGGTTGCTGAAACTCCGTTTGCAGGTGTTCCAGCCAGCTGGCTTCGAGGCGTGGCGTTACGCTGGGGGCAGTCACTGACGCCGATCAATCAATTGCAGGCCGCCATCAACACAACCTGCCCGGTCTCGGCTACGTTGGCCGCCATCGGCATTTCAACTGCGCGCAGTTCCAGGCGCTTGTCACGCTGCCGCTTGCCGGCCGATTGATTGACCGCCGGCAATAATTCAGGGGCTGCAAAAGCCGCAGCCACGCGCTCAGCAGGTACGCCCTGGTAGCGGGTATTGCGCATCAACGGCGTTCGACCGGCGCTGTTGATGACTTGTTCCATGTGCCGCGGCGCCCACTCCTGCCCATGCTCTGCCCCGGCTGCCCGGGTAATACTTTCATTCATCAGGGTGCCGCCCAGGTCATTAGCTCCCGCTGCTAAACAGGCTTGCACACCCGCCTCCCCCATCTTCACCCAGGAGGTCTGTATATTGTCGATCAAGCCGAAGAACACCAGGCGTGCCACCGCGTGCATCAACACCGCTTCGCGAAACGTGGGGCCGCGACGGGCCTGACCCCGAAGATACATCGGCGCTTCCATGTGCACGAAGGGCAGCGGTACGAACTCGGTAAAGCCGCCGGTACGTTGTTGTAAGGCTCGGATTTCGAGCAGGTGCCTGGCCCAGTGCTGCGGCTCCTCGATGTGGCCGTACATCACGGTGGCAGTCGTACGAAAGCCTACTTCGTGTGCTTTCTCCATTACCGAGAGCCACTGCTGAGTGTTCAATTTATCAGCACACAAGCGTGCTCGCACATCGTCGTGCAGAATCTCGGCCGCCGTGCCCGGGAGTGTGTTAAGTCCGGCCAGACGCAACTTCTCCAGGAACGCCTCCAGGCTCAAACCCAGACTCTCGGCACCCTGCCAGACTTCCAGGGGCGAAAAGGCGTGTATATGCATGCCGGGGGTTGCGGTACGCACAGTATGCAGGATATCCAGGTAGGTCTGGCCGGTGTAGTCAGGGTGAATACCCCCTTGCATACACACTTCCGACGCGCCTCGCTCCCAGGCTTCCCGACAGCGCCGGGCGATCTCTTCAGCGCTGATATCGTAGGGGCGTCCGCGCAAGTCTTCACTCTGCTTACCCTTGGAAAATGCGCAGAACTGGCACTTGAAGTAACACACGTTGGTGTAGTTGATATTGCGATTCACCACGTAACTGACCGTGTCACCGCGTGCAGCTTCACGCAGGCGGTCGGCCTCGGCCACCAGGTAGCTGAACTCATCCCCACGCACTTCGAACAGACGGGTCACCTCGGCTTCGGTCAAACTGGCCCCACGCTCACAGCGTTGTACCAGTGCCCGCAGCGCGTGTGAAACACGATCGTCAGCAACGGGCTCGGCCAGAAGTGCCTGTTCTATGGCGGGTACCGGCGCGTCTTCACCGGGCACCCACTCATCGCGCCGGGCGAAGCCTCCGGCATCCATCTGGCGCCAAACCGGGCCGCGCAGTGGCGGGGACAGCCACTGCTCAGCCTGTCGCGCATACGCGGGATAGATGGTTAGTCGTTGCTCCAGGAACTTATCCGCCGCTGCCGTTTCACGGGCCAGCCGTTCCAGGTGTGGCCAGGGTGCTTCCGGATTGACGTAGTCGGGGGTCAGTGGTGACACACCGCCCCAGTCATTGATGCCAGCGGCGACAATCTGCGGCAGCACCCCTGGGCTCAGATTAGGCGGCGCCTGGATGTTCATCTGCGGACCAAACAGGATGCGCGCAACCGCGATCGTCCACAGCAGTTCCTCCAGGTCAGGCTCGGGGGCTTCGGCCATCAGCGTGCCGGGTTTGGCCCGGAAATTCTGTACGATGATTTCCTGCAGGTGGCCGTGTCGCTCGTGGGTATCACGCAGGGCAAGCAGCGACTCAATACGCTCGCGGCGGGTTTCTCCAATACCAATCAAAATACCTGAGGTGAAAGGAACGCGTTCTTCACCAGCCAGCTCCAGCGTGGCCAGGCGGCGGGCGGGAAGCTTATCCGGAGACCCATAATGTGGCATGCCTTTCTGGCACAGGCGCTCCGAGGCGGACTCGAGCATGATGCCCATCGATGCCGATACCTCCCGGAGTCCGCGAATTTCCTCCCGGGTCATACAACCGGCGTTGATATGGGGCAGCAGGCCGGTCTCCTGCACAATCCTGGACGCCACTTCGCGCACGTAGTCCAGGGTAGTGGCAAACCCCATCTCGGCCAGCGCATCGCGAGCAGCGCTATAGCGCAACTCCGGCTTTTCTCCCAACGTCAGCAATGCCTCCTGACACCCGGCGCGAGCAGCCTGGTGACAGCGTTCCAACACCTCCTCCACGGACATGTAGGGCTGCGCAATCTTCTTCGGTGTCTGCGCGAAGGTGCAGTAATGACAGACATCGCGACAAAGGTGGGTCAGAGGTATGAATACTTTACGCGAATAAGTGACGACATTATGGTGACCGCGGTCGCGCAGTTCACCCGCGACGGCTACCAACGCTGCTGTATCGGTCACTTCCGCCAGCGCCAGCGCTTCTTCGTGATCCAGTTGCTCACCGGCAAGTATGCGGTGGTGCAGGCTGGTAATCAGCGTCGTATTGTCCATTGCGCGCCCGCCGCCGACCGTTGCAGCAGGTCGGCCCGCACCATCCGACAGCCGTTCACGCAGCGCCACTGCCTCTAACCAACGACTGGTATGCACTGCCACTTCATCTGCAGGTAGCTGAGCCAGCAGACGTTTCAGGTCGCCGGCTTCATCGATATCCAGGCCGATGCCGGACCGGCGCAACACCCGGTAGCCGGCAGATGCCGCCTGTGCGGCTACCTGATGAGAAGCACAACTGCCAGCACCAAAGGCCAGAGCGGGTCGCGCGAAACGACTAAATGCCAACAGGTTGGTGCCGGAGCCTGCCTCGTCACAACCAATAACGACAGCGTCGGAGGTCGCCAGGGCCGCCAGCACCGCGTCCAGGTCACGCCTGTGCAACAGCGGAAGGTCGCCGTGCAAGAGCAGCAACCGCTCAATGCCCTGTGCGACTTTCAAATCAACGGTTGCCTCCAGCACACTGTTCAAGCCGCGGCAACCGAGTGTCGCCTCGTCGATCACCTCGACGCCGAAAGTTTCGCCCAGGTGTCGCGCACCGTCATCGTCCGAAACCAGCGTCACACCCTCAATGCCCGTATGCGCTACCAGCACCGACAGCACATCCTTGAGCATGGCCAGCACCAGTTCGCGGCGTTCCTCCGGGTTCAAGACATCCGCCAGCCGTGACTTCGCGGCGGTTATATTCTTGACCGGTAAAATGGCGTGTACAGGCGATGTCATGCTATTAGCTCCAGCAAGGTATCGGCGAGTCGTCGCTTGTCTGCCATTGTTGTCATTACGGTACCTGTCACAGCGCTGTGAATTCCCAGCTTGTCAATATCGTCAACCAGTGTAGCGTCACTATCATCGAGAATGAAATAGTCCAGCAGCCCCGGGTAACGCTGCTGATAATGGGCAGCCACAGCGTGTGCGGTAACCGGCATACGCAGTTCGCTCATCATCTTTGCCGTAGGGCCCTTGATTGCCATGCCTGCCACAATCGGCGACACAGCCAGTACCGGTGCCGCACAATCCCTTAGCCGCTGCCACAGGCCGGGAATGCTGAGGATTGGATCGACACTCACAAACGGGTTTGATGGACAGATGACGATGGCAGCGGGTGGCGCCGAATCCAGCAGCTCCAACAATCGGGGATTCGGGCGCGCCGCTTCGATACCCGTAAAAGCGAATCCGCTAACCGGCGGCTCGCAACGGTGTTTAACGAAATAATGCTGAAAAGGCATCGGTCCTAGTACTGTCTCGACCACCGTGCTCACCGGGTCGTTGCTCATCGGCAAAATCTCCGCGGTCACGCCCCATTTGCCTGCAAGTTTGCCCGTCAGCGTCGACAGGTCGAGGCCCTCCGCAAGCGCCTGGCGGCGCCACAGGTGCGTGGCGATATCCTTATCGCCCAGCTGAAACCAGGTCTCGGCGCCAAGTTCTTCCAACACCGCCAGCGCCTGCCAACTTTCATCCGCCCTGCCCCAGCCCTGTGACTCGTTGCTTCTGCCGGAGAGCGTGTAAAGTAAGGTATCAATGTCCGGGCTGATGGGAAGCCCCAGGTGCACGAAGTCATCCGCCGTATTGACGACAATCTTCAGACGCGGATCCGGTATTGCCTGTGCAAGCCCAAAGCACAATTTGGCCCCACCTACACCACCGGTCAAAGCCAGGATATTACCGGTTGCGGTCATTAGCGGAACATGTCCATGGACTTGTCTCGCAACAGGGATTTAGAGTCCGTCTCTGCGGGTACCAGATTTGCGCCTTTGACCAGCACTACCGGCACCCCTTCGGCGGCCTGCCCCATGACCAGCGACGCAGCGGCGGCGAGTTCATCGGCAACGGCGGCCTCGGTCACCTCCAGCACATTACCGAACAGGTCGGTCTCCCCAATCTGGTTCTTCAAGGGTTGGCAGCCTGCACTACCGATAGCAACGCCCACCGTGCCGTTGCGCCAGGCGCGACCAAAGCTGTCATTGATAATAACCTGCGGAGCGACACCCGTGAGCGCAGCAAGCCCACGCCGAATCTGTACGGCAGACCGATCTGAATCCTCCGGTAAAAGAAGCACCCGGGGACCAGAAGCATGGTCGGAGATATTGGACTTATCGATGCCCGCATTGGCGTGAACATAGCCATTGCGGTGTTCGACAATGATGACACCCGGGCGTGAGCGCAGCACCTCTTCAGATTCCGACAGCACCAGTTCTACCTGCCGTGGGTCCTTGTCAGTGGCGGTCGCAAGGGCCAGCGCCTGCTCACCGGGCACAACATCGGCGAGGTTAACGTAACGGTCCTCCGCCTTGGAGACCACTTTTTGCGCAATGACCAATACGTCACCCTCTTCAAGAGAGAGTGTATTGGCCACCAGCGCTGCAGCTATGAGTTCTGCAAGATCATCACCCGGATTGACCAGGGGGAAATCATGCAGCGGTATAAGCGTCAGCGCGGCCGACATTAATCATCGCCCAGACCGCTTATCTTGATGCCTGCGTGACACCCATACTGCTTGTTAATAGTGATAAGCACTGAGGTAAGTGCCTCGGCGGCAGCGGCGTTATAGATCATCCCAGCGTGGTAGCCCTTCATGCCAGCCGCTTCCACCAATTCAATAACCCGGGCGCGGGCATCCTTTTTATTGCCGCAGACCAGCACATCACAATCAAGGCCATGGCCTTCCTGCAGGTGGTGCGCGGCGACATTCTGGAACGCGGAGACCACTGCCACCTCTTCACCCAGGATCTCCTGGGCGATCTGCCCGGCACTGCCCTGCTCCGGTAACTGCACTCGCGCCACTTTGGGCGGTACCAGGGGAACGGTTACGTCGATCAGGATTTTCCCCTGCAGGGCGGGTTTGACATATTCAAGCGTACTGGCCTGGTGACTGAAAGGTACGGTCAGGGTCACGATATCGGCCGCCTCTGCCGCAGCGAGGTTCTCCATCGCGGCAACAGACACATCGCCCACCCCGCGCTCCGCCATAATCTCCTGCAGATCGGTGGTCGCCGCCTGCGCTTTTTCCAGTGTCCGGGAGCCGATAATCACCTGGTAGCCGGCCTGCGCCCAGCGGCGCGCCAATCCCGTACCCAGGTCGCCAGTGCCGCCCAATATAGCCAATACAGGCAAGGTCTCTGTGGTCATAGTCATGTGTCCAGTTTGCTTCTGAGGGTGCCTTGAGAACCTGTGCCCAACTCTGGATCAACTCCCGCACCAGGGAAACTTCGGTCCACTGGCAGGGCTGCTCCTGTATCGGAGCCAGCAGGATTCAAGCGCCTCGGCATCATATGAAAATATATGCACAATAACAAGACAAACCCGCGCCAGCACTGGGCCGCCGGAATTGGGTACCCTCTCACGTGTGGATGGTCAATTCCTGCTGTGCAATACACTGCCGGTGATATACTCCGCCCTTACCTGAGCGAGACCGGCGAATCCGGATACCTATTTGAACAAGCTCCTACATCCGCTGTTTGGCTATCCTATTGCGGGACTGCACTTTCTACGTTCGATTACGCAATTGGGTGGCTGGCTAGGCCAATCGTCAAAGCCCGCTCCCTGCCACATACCCGAGGATTTTTTCGGGGTGAACGTGGCGCCCGCCGACGACGCCGGGATAGATGGATACATACTGGACAGATTGCGGAAACTCGGAATCGGCAACGTCCGTATGGATTTTTGTTACGACGGCCAGGGAGGCCCCGCGGAGCGCCTGCTGGAACAACTACTGGCGAACGGATTTTCAGTACTCCTCAATGTCTTCCCACCGCTGTCTGAGGCAGAAGACCTGGCAGAACAGGCCGACGCTCAAGCGCGCTGGCGCCAATTCCTCGATGATGTATTCCAGCGCTATGGAGAGCGCGTGGCGCTATTCGAGGTTGGCAACACCCCCAACCGCGGCAAATGGTCCGGCTTTTCTTCGCGCACCTTCCTGGTGGCCTGGGATATCGCGCTACAGCGCGCTGAGCGAGCGGGCGTGAAGTTGGCAGGCGCCAATGTGTCGGATTTTGAACCGCTATACAACGCCGCCTATCTGTCTTTTATAGAAGCCCTTGGCAAGGGACCCGACTTTCATACGGACAACCTGTTTGTGGAGCGGGTCGTTGAACCCGAGGCCTACGACCACCGGGTTCTCGGACGGGGCGCCACACAACTGCTTAAACTGAACCTGATAAAGAAAGCGCGCGTTCTCGCACTGATCGGCAGGCAGCGTGGCAGTGGCCCGCTGATCTGCACCTATACCTGCTGGACCAGTAAACGACTTAGGCGGCGCTCGCCCTGGCCGGGACAAAAGCAGGCCGATTACATGCTGCGGTACCTGTTGCTGGCCGCATCCAGTGGGGTGCTGCGACAGGTGTTTTGGGGGCCATTGATCTGCAACCGCGACGGCCTGATCGACGACGCCTGCCTCGACTACCCGGCAATCGACCAGGTCAGCTACTACCAGCGGGTTCGCGGCAACCTCAATGATTTCACCCCGACGCCGGGGTTCAGGACCCTGGCCCACCTGAGCCGGCAGTTCGCGGGTGCGCAACTGCTGAGCGCCCGGCACGAGGTTGACGGATTGAGCCTGTTCAAACTGCGCCGCAACGATCAGCAGGAACTTTACGTGGCCTGGTGCCGGGACGGACAGGCATATGCCCTCGCGGAGGTATTCCCCGACGCCATTCTGGACACCGCAATTTTCAGGAATAGCGAGGGCGTGACACTGCCGCCGCAAGTACTCATCTCCGAACAGCCCCTGATCATCGAAGTTAGCGACGTCGCCGAGGAGCACATCGAGTTACTCCCGCCCGATGGCAAGATACACATCTGTAGTCCCGAGCACTGCTCGGTGGGTACGAAAACCGCAGACTGGAGCAGCGCCTACATGCTGCGACGCGCGCATCAGGACGAGGACCTGGCCAGCACCGCACTGCTAGCGGCCGAGAAGATTCCGGAGATGCCAGAGCTGCGGGTGCTGCGCGATGCGCGCAATCGCCTGTGGAACGTTGCCGACCCACGCTTCCCCGGCCGGGAAATCACCGTCAAGAAAAACCGCGTGACCGGCTTCAAGCGTTTTCTCTATCGCTTTCGCCCCAGTAAGGGTCGGCGCCATTGGAACAACGCCTGCGCCATGCTCAGCCGGGGTGTCGCCACGCCGCTTCCGGTGGCCTATCACGAGCGGCACGAGCAATCGGGCATAGAGGACTCCTGGTACATCTGCGAGTATGTCCCCGATGCCTTCTCCTCTCGCGACGTGTACGCCGCCATTAACCGCGGAGAAAGCCACTATCGCGGGCTGGACAAGCATGCCTGGTTTGAGCTGATTAGCAGCTTTGTCTGTAACATGCACAATAAGCAGATCGTGCACCGCGACCTGTCCTCGGGCAACCTGATGCTGAGCGCCGACGCGCAGGGCCGCATAACCCCCATGGCTATCGACATAGGGCGTGCCTGGATCTGGCGCGGACCGGGCTCCCGGGTCAGGGCCAGACACCGACTGCTGGACCTGATAAGAATCGCCTACAAGTTGCACTGGGCAGACCGGGAAGCGTTTATCGCCTGCTATGAGTCGCACCTGGGAAGCTCACTGGGGCCCGGCTGGCGCATTCCTTTTCACTACTACGATTACAAGCAGCGCTTTAAGAAAAAAACCAAAAACCTGCGTAAGCGAAACAAGCGCTGATGGCGCCGTTTGTTCCACCCCCGGTTCACGTTATACTGCTTGGTTACAGCCCGGCGGCATCCGCACCGCCCAGCCCTGACCAACATCGAGACAAGCATCGGGTTTAAATGGCACAGCAGCGACCACACTCAAATACATTGGCCGTCTCGCTGGAGTTGGATGGCGCCTTTTTACTCAGTGGCGATTTATGCCTGGAAACCGATGAGCAACTGGAGCTGCGGCCCAACGATACAGGGCTGGAAGCTACGGCTCACCGCATGCGCCTCAACCAGGGTTCCCTCGCGCGACTGCACTGCGAACAGGTGGCTGGAGCCCCCGTCAGCCTGGAGGTGGTGGTCGTAGATAACGGCGACGAGAGCATCTCCCTGACCTTCAAGGACCGCCAACAGGACGACGCACAACGTTGTCTTACGGCGTTGAGTTCCAGCACTGAAGAAGCGCCTGCCAGAGAAAGTACTGACGGCGGTTCACGAGAGTATACCGACGTGCAGCGGGCGCAGCTCCTGCAGAAATTCCAGGCGCAGAGCCTGACGTTGCTCGACGAGCGTCTGCAGTTGTTTATCATGCACCTTGCAGACCACCTGTTTGACTTATCCACCTCCAGCCAAACCAGTTCCTCTGGCCACAATGTCTACTACGAGGCACTGAACGTCGTAAAACGTAATGGTCGCGGATTGATCGACGCGTTCAAACAGGACATCGACCGGCTCTACGACGACCTGACACCCCAGGAACGGGGCAGGCACGAGTGGCAGGAGCGCGCCGATGGCTCCCTCGACCTTGTAGACATCAATGAGTTTGAGGACTTCCTGGCGATCGATCGCATGATCAGCATCGGCGAGGAGTTACACCAGGTGGCGCTCGAAGCACTGATTATCCGGGTGGCGACACTGACGCGATCCGACCCCTTGAAAGTGCGCCTGCCCGTGCACGTGTCAGAGCTGTGCCGCGCCTTCAAATCCTCAATCGATGGCCAGGGCATCCCCAAGTCAACGGTATCCGAGATATTCGGATTCTTCGTCAACGAGTTTATCCGCGAGTTGGACAACTACTACAACCCGTTGAATGCCAGCCTGGCCCAGCACGGCGTGCGCCCGCACATCGAAGAAGAGATCATCAACAAGGGCTCGCTATTGCAAAACCCCGAACGCCAGCGACGGGAGCCCACCCCACGGGAAGAATCCAAGCCAGTGGTGGAACCGACGCCCAGGGCTGCGGCCCCGAGTCCAGAGACACCGCCCCACCCCGAAGCACCCCGTGCCGTTGAAACGACTCGCACACCCCCCGGGGACACAGGCGCAGAGAGCGGTAATCTCGTGGACCAGGTTGTGGAGGGCGTGGTCGACAAAATCAGCAAGCGGCTCGACCCGGACAACCTGTATCGCTCGGTCATTGACGCACTGAACTTCAAGCGCGAGTCGGAAGGAAACGCCGCATCTACAGCCTCCCAATCCCCCGCGCCCGACGGCGTGCCAGGCGGCGAGGTACGGCTGGCAGACCCTCAGGCCATTGCCACCGCCCTGGGGTTTCTGCAGCGCAATGCCGACGTGCGTGATCAGGTTCGCCAGGCGGCGTCGCTGCGGGAGTACCTGGCTACCAATAGCGGCCAGATCAATGGCCTGGAAGACACCACCGGCCTGAGCGATGTCAGCCTCAATCAACTCGACCTGGTCGACAACCTGTTCGGTACTATCCGCTCACAGCTGGACGTCAGCACCGCCCTGAAGCCCACTCTGGGCGACCTGCAAATCCCCCTGGCGAAGCTGGCGTTGACCGAACCCAAGTTTTTTCTGGACAAGGAACACGCCGCCCGCTCAGTGGTTGACAAACTGTCACAGTTGTCCAGCGCAGCTAATTTTCCCAATCGAGCCCTGGAGGGCCGCGTCAGCGAAATTGTCGACCAGATCGTCAACGACTACGACGAGGACAGTGGAGTCTTTGACCAGGCACTGGGCAAGATCGACAAACTGGTCGAGCAACAGGAGCGCGCCCATTCGCGCAACGTTGAACGGGTTGTGCGCACCCATGAGGGCCAGGAAAAGCTCAGCAACTCAAAAAAAGCCGTAGAAAATGCAGTAGACCAGTTCATTTCACCTCCAGAGGCACCCAAGGTACTGAAAGAACTGGTTGAACATGGTTGGCGAGACCTGCTGGTACTGACCCACGTCAAGGAAGGCCCTGACAGCGACAACTGGAAAGAGCAGTTGCGCACATTGGCGCTGGTCTCAGAGTGGTTATCGCAGCAGCAGCGCGGGGAAGTCGACAACGAGACACAATTACAGCGCGGGCTGGAGGCCGAGCCACTGATCGACATGATTCGACAGCAAATCAGCGCTGCGCTGCCCGCCAATGTCACCCACGAAGCAGTGCTGGACGAGCTGCAGGACACCATCTCCGGCAACCAGCAGGTCCAGACCACCCCGGTAGCGCCCCGCCCAGAGACGGCGACCGCGGCCGATCGGCGCGCCCGTATCGAACAGTTACCGCGACTGCGCCGCTGGGTCCGACGGGTGGAGGAACTGGAGCCCGGGAGCTGGCTGAACTACCGCGACAAAGATGGCAAGAAGCACCGCATGCAGCTGGCCTGGATTAATGAGGACGGCGACCGCTTCATCTTTGTTAACGAGCGCGGCCAGAAGAACGCCGAGATGAGCAATGTACAACTGGCTCGCCACCTGAGTAGGGGCGCCAAACCCCCGGCGCCAGAAGATGAGCTCTCAGTGGTCGATGAGAGCATGTACGGCACGCTGGAGCACGTGCAAAAAACGCTCAGTTTTGAGCGCAATCATGACGAACTGACCAAGCTGATTAATCGCGAAACCTTTCTCGAGCAGATGCAGCGTGCGCTGTCGCACGCGCACCGCAAGTCATCCCAGCACGCGGTCCTCTACATTAACATCGATCAATTCAGCCTGGTGAATGAAGTGTTTGACCAGGTCAATGGCGACCTGGTGCTGCACGAATTCGCCAAGTTGCTGTCGCAGCTACACGGCAAGAAGACTTCATCGGCGCGTATCGGCAGTGATGAGTTTGGCATTTTGCTGGTCGATCGCAGTATGGAAAAGGCCATGGCCTTTGCCGAGAAGGTGCGCGCGGATATCGAAGCCAGCAGCGTCGAGATCGACAACGAGAAAGTCGCCTTCACCGTGTCCATCGGGGTCGCCCCGCTGACCTCGATCGCCAGCAAGGTCGACGCCGTGTTGGAAGATGCCCGCGGTGCCATGCAGATCGCCAAGGAACAGGGGCGCAACCGGGTGGTGGAGTATACCCAGGACCAGGAACTGGTACTGCGCTCCAAGCAAGACCTGGACAAGAGCCGCCTGGAACTGGAGCAAGCCCTGGCAACGGACCGCTTTGTACTGCGCGCCCAGCCTATCGTGCAGCGCACCCTGGTGAGCGGCGAAGAAGTGTCGGCACACTATGAACTGCTGCTGGGCTTGAGCAACGCTGATGGTACCCTGGGCTCGCCGGAGGAGTTTATCGTTTCGGCCGAGCGTTACGGTTTTATGAGCCTGGTTGACCGCTGGGTGGTCAAGGAAGCCTTCAGCTGGATCAGCGGTCTCATGGACGCCCAGAAGGTGGTGCCAAACCTCGCTATTAACCTGTCCGGGACCAGCGTGACCGACGACGCCTTCATGGATTACCTGCTCGAGCAAATTTCAGAGTTTGGGGTCGGCACCAGCAAACTCTGTTTCGAAATCACCGAAACCGGCACCATATCCAACCTGGTCAAGGCAGCAGATTTCGTACGCACCTTCCGCAACATTGGCTGTAAGTTTTCCATTGACGATTTCGGCACAGGCCTGGCAAGTCACAACTACCTGCGGGAACTGCCGGTGGACTATGTGAAAATCGATGGCACGTTCATCACCAATATCCACAAGAATCGCAACGATTTCGCCATGGCGCGCTCGATCAATGACCTGGCCCATTTCCTGGGCCAGGAAACCATTGCCGAATCGGTGGAAAACGAAGAAATCATCGAGCAGCTCAATACTATTGGCGTGGACTACTTGCAGGGCTGGGGCATCGGGCGCCCGAAACTGCTGTCCGAGGTAACCGCCGAGTTATCCAGTATCGAAAAGTAAGCCTGTACCGGTAAAAATCTGAATCCCCCTCGTTGATCCACGCTACCGGTGGCCCGTCAGCTGCCAGCGGGGCGCACTGGCGTAAAAAGCTTAGTAAGGGTGCGCTCTACTACTCCCTGCGGGCTTTTCACGGCTTGCGGTAAAGCCCGCGAAAGCGGGGAACGAGCAGGCTTTCCGAAGTATATCGCCAGTGCGATTTCCACTATAATTGTGGTTTGGCTTACATGGGGATAGGCATTGGATAATCACTTGGCAGCGCAGGACAGCCCGGGGAGTATTCCGCGATGTACGCACGACTACCAGGTGAGCTGCGGTAATTGCCGCCTCGCGGGTATCTGCCTGCCGCTGGCCCTGGAAACGGAAGATATCGACCGCCTGGACGACATCGTTCAGCGCGGCAAGCCGTTGCAAAAAAATGAGCATATCTATCGGGAGGGCGATGCATTCAACGCCATCTTCGCCGTGCGTTCCGGCACCCTGAAGGCCTATAAAACCACCGACGACGGGCGCGAACAGGTCACCGGCTTTTATTTCCCGGGCGAGATCCTGGCACTGGACGGGATCAGTGAGAATGTCCATTCCTCTTCTGCCATCGCGCTGGAAACCTCGGCAATTTGCGAAATCCCCTTCGACGCGCTCGAAAGTCTGTCCAGTTCCCTGCCATCGCTACAGCGACACTTCCTGCAATTGATGAGTCGCGAAATCACCGAGGACCAGCAACTGATCACCCTGCTCAGCAAAAATTCTGCTGAAGAGCGGGTTGCCGCGCTCATGCTAAGCATATCCACGCGCAACAGTCGCCGCCGCCTCAGCCCGACGCATTTTCGCCTGAGCATGTCCCGACTGGACATCGGCAATTATCTGGGCCTTACTGTAGAGACGGTGAGCCGGGTATTCAGCCGCATGCAGAAACTGAATGTACTGCGCGTGGACAACAAGGAGATCGAGATACTCGATACCGATAGCCTGCGCACCATGGCGAACGTGGGGAGTTAAATCACGCATTCTCCAATCGCTTGATGCAGGTCAATAGAATAACAACATGCACCGCTACAATGCGGATGCGCGATAGACAATGCGATAACAGTAGGGAGAAGCGCCCGGCATGATCCAACATACTTTCGGCATATTGACCAAGCCCGCCAGTGAGTGGCAAGAGATAGCCGGCCTACCTGAAAAATCCCTCAATATCCTGGTACTTTACCCCTGCATTATGGCCTTGCTACCTGCGGTGGCCTGGTACTACGGAACCAGCGTCGTTGGCTGGACTGTCGGTCAAGGCGATCCGGTCAAGCTCACTGCCGACAACGCCAGACTCATTTGCATCCTGTTCTATGTTGGCATGATTTCCTGCGTCGCAGTGATCGGTTACTTCATACACTGGATGGCCGCCACCTATGGCGCGGCCTCTTCCATCACCAAAGGCATCGTCATCGCCAGCATTGCTGCCACACCCATGTTTATCGCCGGTGTCGTGGGGGTGCATCCACTGCTCTGGCTCGACCTGCTGATTGGCGTGGTGGCCGTGTCCTGGGCGGTCTACCTGCTGTATCTGGGCATACCGATTGTTATGGGCATACCGGAAGAGCGCGGTTTCCTGTTTTCCAGCGCGGTGATCGCCATTGCGCTGGTCATACTGATCTGCCTGATGGTTGGCTCAGTGATCCTCTGGGACATGGGCGCCGCACCCGCCTTTACTGACTGAACCTCCGACCCATGCCAGCCATTGCATAAGAATACGGGATCGAAATATGAGTGAGCTCAACGCAGCACTGGAACACCCAAGCTACAACTACAAGGTTGTGCGCCAATTCGCCATCATGACCGTGGTCTGGGGCATTGTCGGGATGCTGGTTGGTGTATTGATTGCAGCACAACTTGCCTGGCCGGCCCTCAATTTCGACATGCCCTGGACCAGCTTCGGGCGCCTGCGCCCACTGCACACCAATGCAGTAATCTTTGCCTTTGGCGGTTGCGCGCTATTTGCCACCTCTTACTACGTGGTGCAACGCACCTGCCAGGTAAGGCTGGTCTCCGACAAGCTGGCCGCATTTACCTTCTGGGGCTGGCAGGCGGTAATCGTTGCCGCAGCCATTACGCTGCCCCTGGGCCTCACCACATCCAAGGAATACGCCGAGCTGGAATGGCCGATCGACATCCTGATTGCCCTGGTCTGGGTCACCTATGCCGTGGTGTTCTTCGGGACGATCATGAAGCGCAAGGCAGACCACATCTACGTGGCCAACTGGTTCTTCGGTGCCTTTATCATTACCGTGGCTGTACTTCACATCGTCAACAGCATGGCTGTACCGGTGGGTCTGACAAAATCCTACTCGGTGTATGCGGGCACCGTAGATGCCATGGTGCAATGGTGGTACGGCCACAATGCGGTGGGCTTTTTCCTTACCGCCGGCTTTCTCGGCATGATGTATTACTTTGTTCCGAAACAGGCCGGACGGCCGGTGTATTCCTACCGACTCAGTATCGTGCACTTCTGGGCCCTGGTCGCGGTCTATATCTGGGCCGGGCCACACCACCTGCACTATACCGCCCTGCCCGACTGGGCCCAAAGCCTGGGCATGGTGATGAGTATTATCCTGCTGGCCCCCTCATGGGGTGGCATGATCAACGGCATGATGACCCTGTCCGGCGCCTGGGACAAGCTGCGCACCGATCCGATTTTGCGATTCCTGGTGGTGAGCCTGTCCTTCTATGGCATGTCCACCTTTGAAGGGCCAATGATGTCCATCAAGACCGTGAACGCCCTGTCGCACTACACCGACTGGACCATTGGACACGTGCACTCCGGCGCCCTGGGTTGGGTGGCGATGATTTCCATTGGTTGCATCTATCACCTGGTGCCGATTCTGTACGGCAAAAACAAAATGTACAGCACTGACCTGATTAACGTGCATTTTTGGATGTCGACCATCGGTACCGTTCTGTACATCGCTTCGATGTGGGTCAACGGCATCCTGCAGGGCCTGATGTGGCGGGCCTATAACCAGGATGGCACGCTCACTTACAGCTTCGTGGAGTCGGTCTCCGCCAGCTACCCTGGTTACGTGGTACGTGTTATCGGCGGCGGCATCTTTTTCGCCGGCATGCTGGTCATGGCCTACAACGTATACATGACCTGCCGCAGGGCACCGGAAGAACTGCCCGCCGGCGCTGCGGGCAGCGCGGCCTGAGGATCACAGCACTATGAAACACGACCCCATTGAAAAAAACATTGGACTGATGATCGTGCTGACCATCGTCGCCATCAGTTTTGGCACACTGGTAGAACTGGTTCCGCTGTTTTTTGCCAAACAGACCAATGAACCGATTGCCGGCCTCAAACCCCTCCCAGCCCTGGAACTGGAGGGCCGGGACATTTACATCCGCGAAGGCTGCAATACCTGCCACTCACAGATGATCAGGCCACTGCGTGCCGAGACCGAGCGCTACGGACATTATTCGGTCGCCGGTGAATTTGTCTACGACCATCCCTTCCTGTGGGGCTCCAAGCGCACCGGGCCCGACCTTGCCCGGGTAGGCCAACGCTACAGTGACGACTGGCATCGCGCACACCTCTACAACCCCAGGGACGTGGTGCCGGAATCAAACATGCCGGCTTTCCCCTGGCTGTTCGACGATGAAATCGATTCCGAACGCACCGGCAAGAAGATGTCAGCCCTGCGCAGTGTCGGCGTGCCCTATACCGACGAGGATATTGCCGGGGCAGCCGCCGCGGTTACGGGCAAGAAAGAGATCGATGCGCTGGTCGCATATCTTCAGCAACTGGGCACCTTGATCCAGTCGAGGCGCTAAGGGATGGATATTAATGACCTGAGAGGCCTGAGCACCCTGTTCCTGATGATCTCTTTCATCGGTCTGTGCATCTGGGCCTATAGCAGCAAACGCAAGCCCTACTTTGACGATGCCGCCAACCTGCCTTTCGCGGACGAGGAAATCAACGAACGCACCATGCAAGAGGAGCGATTGAATGACTAGTTTCTGGAGTGCCTGGGTAATCATTCTTACCTCGGTCACCATCGTCCTCATGACCTGGATACTTATTTCCAACCAGCAGGCTGAACGGCGTTCCGGCGAGCGCACCACCGGTCACGAATACGATGGTATCGAGGAATACGACAACCCCCTGCCCGGCTGGTGGTTTTACATGTTTCTCATCACCATTATCTGGGGCATTGCCTATCTCATCGTCTATCCCGGCATGGGTAATTTCCCCGGATTATTGGCTGGACCCAGGTCGAGCAACACGACAAGTCCGTGGCCGCGGCTGACGCGCGATACCGCGCCATGCGCGACCGTTACCTGGCGCTGCCGGTGGAGGAAATAGCCGGAGATCCCGCAGTCCGCAAAATGGGTGCGAGAATGTTTGGCAACAACTGCGCCCAGTGCCACGGCTCAGATGCAAAAGGGTCCTATGGATTTCCCAACCTGACCGATGACGACTGGATCTACGGCGGAGACGCCGACACCATCAAGGCCACCCTGGTGAATGGCCGGCAAGCCGCCATGCCTGCCTGGGGCAGCATTCTGGGCGACCAGGGTGTATTGGAGACCACCGCCTACGTCATGTCCCTTAATGGGCGCGCTGCCGATGCAGAACTCGTCGCAGCCGGCGAAACACACTACAAAACGTACTGCGCGGCCTGCCACGGTGCCGACGGCAGCGGTAACCACGCACTGGGATCACCGAATCTCAAGAACGGTATATGGCTTTACGGCGGCAACGAATCACAGATAGCACACAGTATCCGCGCTGGGCGCAATGGCGTGATGCCCGCCTTTAGCGAGACCCTGAGCGAAGACAAGATCCATATACTCACAGCCTACGTGTACGGGCTGAGCGAGTAGTAGTAGCAGCCGGTCGGCCTGGTCCCAGCGCAGACTGGCCAACCCCCAAGCGGTTACCCTCTGATGGCAGACCCCAACCTGATTGATGTACAGGAAATCGCGCCGGCGGAAGTCGGCGAGCTCGATGCGAACCAACATCGCGAAAAAATCTACACGCGTAAAATTGAAGGCTTCTTTCAACGGGTGAGGCTCTATACGGGTTGGCCACTTCTCCTCGGTTACCTGCTGTTACCCTGGTTGAACTGGGACGGCCGCCAGGCGGTGTTGTTTGATCTCCCTGAACGTAAGTTTCATATCCTGGGCCTGACATTCTGGCCTCAGGACTTTCCATTGTTAGCATTTATGCTGATCATCGCCGCCTTCGCGCTGTTTACTGTCACCGTGTTTGCAGGACGTATCTGGTGTGGATACACCTGCCCGCAAACGGTCTGGACCAGTATTTTTATGTGGTGGGAACAAAAAACCGAGGGCAGTCGCAACCAGCGCATTAAACGTGACAACGGTGCGTGGAATCTCGACAAGGTCTGGCGCAAGAGTCTCAAACACGCCGGTTGGTTATTCGTAGCCTTCGTCACCGGCATGACATTCGTCGGTTACTTTTATCCCATCAAGTCACTGAGCCTGGAATTGGCGACTCTCTCCACCGGCCTGCAGCAGTTCGCCTGGACCGTATTCTTTACCTGCGCGACTTACATCAATGCCGGCTGGTTACGGGAAAAGGTCTGTACCCATATCTGCCCCTACGCGCGTTTCCAATCGGTGATGTTCGACCAGGACACTCTGATCGTCTCCTACGACCCGGCGCGCGGCGAAACGCGGGGGTCGCGCAAACGCGGCGCAGACCCGCAGAGCCTTGGACTGGGAGACTGCATTGACTGTGAGCTGTGCGTACAGGTTTGCCCGACCGGCATCGACATTCGCAATGGTCTGCAATATGAATGCATCGGCTGCGCTCTGTGCATTGACGCCTGCGATTCGGTGATGAAGAAAATGGATTACCAGCCCGGCCTGATCCGATACACCAGCGAGCACCAGCTCCAGGGTGGCAACACCTATTGGATAAGGCCTCGGCTGATCGGCTACCTGCTGGTGTTAACAATGATGAGCGGCCTGTTTGTTTACCAGTTGTTCAGCCGCGTTCCACTGGAGCTGACCGTGGTCAGGGACCGTGGCCAACTCTACGTGACCACCGATTCAGGCGCTATCGAGAACATTTACACACTGCACCTGGTTAACATGGATAAACACCCGCACGAGTTTGTGATTCGCATCAGTGGCGTTGAAAACGCTACTCTGGTCGGCTCCGACAACTACACATTGTCGGGGGGCGAGGTGCGTGAGATCAGCCTGCGGGTGCGGGCCCGACCGGAGGTTCTCACGGTGCCCAGCTCAAAGTTGGTGTTTGAGGCCACCGCCAGCGCGCAACCCTCGCTGTCCGTGCGCTCGGAAACGCGTTTTTTAAAACCCGTTAACTGAAACCAATGTAGAATTACTGCCTACACGATATACCCTTCGACTGGACAGATGACTGCAAACACACCCGCGCACGCGGCCACACCCTGGTATCGACAGTTCTGGCCCTGGTTTCTGATCGCCCTGCCCGGCGCTGTGGTCATCGCCGCTTTCGTCACCTTTTATATTGCCAATCGTCATGCCGACGATCTGGTAGTGGACGAGTACTACAAGGAAGGTCTGGCTATTAATCGACGCCTGGCCAAGCAACAGCGCGCCCGAGACCTGGGAATCGATGCGACGCTAACCATCGGTCCACAATCCCTGCGCCTGTACACCACCGGACCGGTAGCAGACCCCGTGTTGTCACTGAGCCTTGCACATCCCATGGAAGCTGACCGGGATTTCCAGCTCAGCCTGGCCAGGCACCCCGATGGTGGCTACACGGCGCCACTTTCCGCAGCCATTGCCCCGCACTGGCACTGGAGCCTGGAAAACCGCGGCGACGTAACCTGGCGGGTGGAGGGTTCTCTCTCGGCACAGGATTTCTCCGCCATTGACAGTGACAACTGATACCACTGCCCTGGTCACGGTCAACGACGACTGCTGCTACCACTGTGGCGAAACCCTGCCGGTTAACACCTCCTACTCTGCGCTGATTGGCGGTGTGGAGCGCGCTATGTGCTGCCCCGGCTGCAAAGCCGTGGCGGAGCTGATCGACAGTAGCGGCATGGCCAACTTCTACCAGCGGCGCACCGCCTTCAATGTACAACCGGTCCCCGAACATGAAAGCGATTCGACCGGCTTCGAGGCCTATGACATTCCTGAAGTCCTGGAAACGTTCACCGTCGACAGCGGAACCGGTATGCGCACCGCCTCACTACTACTGGGGGGCATCAGCTGTGCAGCCTGCACCTGGCTGATCGAGACCAGCCTGCAACGCCTCGCGGGCATCAGCACCTGCCACGTCAGCCTGCAGCAGAACAAGCTGGATGTCTCCTACGACCCACAACGAATAAAACCCTCGCAATTGATTGCTGCGGTGGCTGCACTGGGTTACACCGTGCAACCCTTTCTCGCCAGCGCGCAACGCGACCAGCTCGCTACAGATAACAGACGGGACCTGCGCAGGCTCGCGGTGGCGTGGCTGGCGATGATGCAGGTGGGCATGTTCAGCATTGCACTACACGCTGGTGACATCCAGGGCATGGCGAGCGAGTATCAAACGCTGTTGCGCTGGGTAAGTTTGCTGGTAACCAGTTTTGTGGTGGTGTTCTGTGCGCGACCCTTTTTTGAATCGGCCGGCCGGCACCTGCGCCAGGGCGCACTGGTCATGGACTTACCTGTCGCCCTGGCTATCGGCATCGCCTGGTTGGCGAGCGGTGTTGCGACCTTGACGGGTGGTGGACAGGTATACTTCGACTCCATCGTTATGTTTACCGCGTTGCTGCTGCTGGCTCGCTATGCCGAACGCCGCATGTGGCGGCGCAACACCCTCAACTGGCTCGATGTCCAGGAGACCCTGCCTCCCTACGTGGCCATTCGCGACGGTGCGGGCTGGATCCATGCCGCGCGCCAGGGTCTCACGGCGGGTGCGACCGTGTTGGTGAAAGCCGGGGCACTGGTTCCTGTGGACGGCAAAGTCACCAGGGGCGTCAGTGCAGTCAACGAGCAAACCTTCACGGGTGAGCAACTTCCACGTGCGGTGGCCACCGGGGATACGGTATTTGCAGGGACGGTTAACCTGGAAGGCTCGCTGGAAATCGAAACCGCCGGCAACCACGCGGATAGTAGACTCGCTCGCTTGCAGCGCAGCAGTGAGTTGGGGCGCCAGGGAAAACCCAGACTTGCGCAAATGGCAGACCGCCTGGCGAGCAAGTTCGTGGCGGCGGTACTGCTGCTGACCGCGGCGACGGCCCTGGTGTGGAGTTTTATTGACCCCTCTCGGGCACTGTGGGTGGCCCTGTCGGTGTTGGTGATCAGCTGCCCCTGTGCGCTGTCCCTGGCCACGCCCTCGGCTTTGGCCAGCGCGGCATCCTACCTGCGCCGAGCCGGCATCATGGTGAGCGGCGACAACGCGCTGTCGTCGCTGGCACAAACCACCCACCTGGTACTGGACAAGACCGGTACGCTAACGCAAGGCGAATTCAGCCTGGTGAGCGT
This sequence comes from Halieaceae bacterium, assembly GCA_963669435.1. Lineage (GTDB taxonomy): Bacteria > Pseudomonadota > Gammaproteobacteria > Pseudomonadales > Halieaceae > CALJFL01. Next base: position 3,358,412 of record OY770025.1, on the reverse strand, counting down.
GAGCGCGTTGGGCACCGCCAGCCGCGAGTCCATCCTCGCCACCGCCGCCGGCCTGCAAAGGCACAGTAATCACCCAATCGCCCAAGCCTTCGCCAATCTGGAACCGTCAGGAGAAGTCACTCAGCCGCAGTACCAGGTGGGAGCAGGCGTCGCCGGAAATATAGGAAACAGTCAATATCGCATGGGTAGTGAGGCCTTTTGCAAAGAATTGCAAAGAGGGCTCCCGCCGGCCCCCAATGACACCGGTTACTGGGTGGCCCTGGTCAGTGAGCACCAGGCACTGGCCTGGATCGCCCTGGCCGACCCGCTGCGCCCAGAAGCCCCCGCGCTGATTGCCGATGCGCAAAGCCGGGGCCTTGCCCTTGCCCTGTTGACCGGGGATAGCGGCACCCAGGGTCCAGAATTAGCACGGCAACTAGGTATTACAGACTTCCAAACCGGCACGAGCCCACAAGAAAAGATGGCCGAGGTTGCTCGGCTGCAGGACACCGGTGCGGTGGTTACCATGGTCGGAGATGGACTCAACGATGCACCGGTACTCGCGCGGGCCGATACCTCCATCGCCATGGCTAATGCCGCCGAGTTAACCCGCACCCACGCGGACCTGGTAGTCATCGATGCGGGCCTCGAAAGCGTTACCCTGGCTATGGACAAAGCGCGCAGTTGTCGCCGCATCATCGTGCAAAATTTCGCCTGGGCCCTGTCCTACAATCTCTGCGCAATACCCCTGGCTGTCACAGGCCAGGTGGCGCCATGGATGGCAGCTGTTGGCATGTCGCTGAGTTCACTGCTGGTGGTTGCCAATTCCCTGCGGTTAAATAGGCCACTCACTTAGCCCCGCCGGACCTGACGTGGACAGCCTCTATTTATTGATCCCCCTCGCCCTGATCTTTTGTGCCCTGGCTATACGCTTGTTGCTGTGGGCGATAGACAGCGGACAATATGACGACCTCGACAAGGAGGCCTGGAACATCCTGGCGGATGACGAACCGGAACCCACCGACGATTCAGAACCGCCACCAGGTAAGCAACCGTGACACCCTTCGACCCGCTTGGCGCCTTTGCCCTGGGACTGGCAGGCGCCGCGCACTGTCTGGGCATGTGCGGCGGGATTGCCAGTGCACTCAGTGTAAGCAGTGAGAACAGGCTGAGCCCGATTATCGCCTATCACGTGGGGCGCCTGGGTAGCTATACCCTGCTGGGTGGATTCCTCGGCCTGCTCACAGGCAGTATCGAGTATGGCGCCTGGACGCTGGCACTGCGTTATCTCGCCGCCCTGCTGCTCATTGCCATGGGACTCTACATCGCCGATTGGTGGCGCGGTCTGGTACTGCTCGAACGTGGCGGCGCAATAATCTGGAGGCCGGTGCAAAAACTGGGCAGCCGCTGGCTGCCTGTCACACACTGGCGACAGGGCTTCGCCCTGGGTATGTGCTGGGGCTTGTTACCCTGCGGACTGATTTATAGCAGCCTGGCCTGGGCCGCGACGGCGCAAAGCCCACTGGTATCGGCGGGCCTGATGCTGATGTTCGGTTTGGGTACCCTGCCCGCGATGCTGGCCACCAGCCTGGGGGCGAGGCAATTACAGGGCTGGTTGCGCCGCCGCGGGTTGCAGGTCACGCTGGGACTGCTGCTGGTACTCGCCGGGCTGTTCTCGTTGTATACCACCGCCAGCCACAGTAGCCACCTTGACTCAGCGACCGGGCACGCGGAGTCTGCGACATCGCATCAAAATCATTAAATTTCATTTAATTTCAATGTCTTATAGAGGTTATTTAAGTCACTTATGGAGATGTCGTCAGGCCTCAACTGAGCCTATGCGGCCCTTTGGCAAGTCGAGTCGCGAAGCTCAATGCTGGTTGCCATTGATGCGTTCAACCTACTCCCACGGATTATCCAGATCCATACCACAGCCGCTAAGCATCTTGCCATTCACCGTGACAGTGACGCTTCTTGGAAAGGTCTCACCGCTCATGGAGTCCCGACACTCCTGCCCATCGATCGCAACAATGAGTTCGTTTGCCTCGGTGACGGCATGGTACACGCGCCCCCCGTCGACCGCCTGGGCACCGGGGTCAGGGATCATGATCCGGTTCATGCCATAGTCGCCCACAAACAACAGCTGCTTGTCATCCTGTATTTCCAGCACCCAGCCCGGCTCATTGCCGACGCTTCGAAAATCCACTCCCCGCCGGCGCGCATCTTCCCAGGGCGCCCGCGCCGGATTCAACTGGCACTCTCCATAGCGCTGCCCGCGCAGGAACAAAGTGGCGTCTTCGCCCTTGGTCCAGAAAATGACATCGCCTTCTTCGTACTTTACGCCGGAGGCGCTGCGCACCTGGGAGAGCACCAGGTACTCATCTTCGAGCCATACCGCCATCTCTCCCGGACCCACGCGAGCCACAAACTCGTAACCGAGACATTCATAGACCAGGGTCTGGGCGAGCGGTCTCTGGTCTGGCAGAAACGGCGCGGGCTCTTCCCGCTCGGCGCCAGAACTGCAGGCGGCCAACAGTCCGAACAAGAGCAACAGGTTTCGCAATGACATAGGCTTCTCTTAGAGCAACAGGTTGGTGTATGTCACCGACGGGGGTAACGGCGGGCCCGGCGAAAGTTGTCGGCGGCAACAAGTAGCAACCCAATCCACACCAGGGCAAAAGCCAGCGCCTGCACGGGTAACATGCTTTCACCAAAAACAACCACTGCCACAAACAACTGGGCTGTCGGGCCAATATAGAAAACCAGCCCCAGCGCAGTCAAAGGCATAAGGCGGCTGGCGGTGACATAGCACAGCAGCGGTATCGCGCTGAACAGCCCGGACCCGATCAGTAACAGGTCGACGGTCAGGCTGCCGGTGCCCAGCCCCCCACCGTCGCGAATCACCAGCCAGGCCAGGGCGAATGGCACCATCATCAAGGACTCCAGGAACAGGCCCTCCATGGATTCAATCGACACTTTCTTACGAATCGCACCGTAAAGGCCGAAAGTCAGGGCGAGCCCCAGTGCTACCAGCGGCAGTCCGCGGAAATACACGACTTGCACCAGCACCGCGAGCACGGCGAAAGCCACACCCAGTTTCTGACTGTTATCGATGCGTTCACCGAACAGTGTCATGCCAATAACAATATTGAGCAGTGGCAACAAAAAATAGCCCAGGCTGGCTTCGGTGGCCTGCTCATTGGCAATCGCCCAGAGGAAAATACCCCAATTGCTGGCGCTGAGCGCAGCGGCACAGGCGACAATAGCCAGCGTGCGCGGCTGCCGAAGCAAGGCAATCGCCGCGAGCAGGCGCCGCCCAAACAAAAGCAGTAGAGCCACCGTGGGAGCCGTCCAGACTGCCCGGTGGGCGAGCACATCCCGGGTATCAACGGTATCAAGGTGTACCCAATAGAGCGCCGCAAAGCCCCAGATCAGATAAGAGGTTACTCCGTTGATCGCTCCCTTGTGTCGATCGAGAAAAGCGGAGGTAGACGATTGCATTGGCGCGTCAAACCTGTTGTACGAGTGGCAAGCCAATCATTCGCAGTGCCAGCACGGTGACCAGTATCTTGAACCAACGTTCAAAGTTTACCTGCGGGACGTGACGACGCAGGTGCGTACCCATCCAACTGCCGACCACACTGGCGACAATCATTCCTGCGATCAACAATAACCAGGGTGCGAAACTGAAGCCGAGGGCAACGAAGGCCAGCACCTTCAGGACATGGTTGATACTCATGTAGACCGCGGTATTCACCACCAGCCAATCGCGCTGAGTATTGTGGCGCGCCAGTACGGCGCCACCCAGTGGGCCGGTGGCGCCAGCCAGCATGCCAATGCCAGTCTGGTAGAAGCCCAGTACCATCAGGGCCGCGCGGCCCCCTCCCCGGGGTTGAGGTAAGGGTACCCAGGTGATGACCAGGATGAACACACCGATAATGGCAGGCAGCCATTGCAGGTTGAGATTGATATAGACGCCGCCGCCCACCAGTGCTCCCGCAATGGCCCCAACCAGTATGGGCAGCACCAACCCCCAATCAATATGCGAGCGGCCGAATACCGCACGGGAGCCGTTGCTGGCCAGTTGTGTCAAAGCGTGGAGCGGTATGATGGCCGCCGGCGGTATCAGGCCCGGCATCATGGCGATTAACAAAACGCCGCCGCCCATGCCAATCACTCCCGCCAGGCAGGAGGTAAAAAAAGCGATGGGGATCAGATAGAGTTCCGGCACCTCGCTTACTCAGCGTCTACGCCTGCCTCATCGGCCTCGACGATCCAGTTTTCCTGCGCTGCGCCATCAAGCCATTCGCCGAGATGATCATCGGCGAGTACATGGTCGCAGTAGGCCTGAATGTCCGCCGGCAGATCCACTTTATAGCCTCGGAAGCGTAAAACCACGGGAGCAAACATGGCGTCCGCGATACTGAAGTTACCCAGCAACCAGGGCCCGGCGTCACTGTGAATCGTCAAGCTGTCTAACCACAACGTCCACACGCGCTCCAATTCCTGCTGTAAGGCATCATCAGTTTCAATAATGCGCTGGCGAGCACGGCAGTTCATCGGCATGCGGTTGCGAATCTCGGGAAAACTGCTGTGCATCTCGGCACACATGGAGCGACCCATCGCGCGACTGGCAGCATCTTCGGGCCAGAGCTGGCCACCAGCAAAGGTTTCATTCACATACTCGGCGATCGCGAATGAATCCCAGATACACACACCATCATGCCACAGCACGGGCACCCTGCCCGTGGGAGAGTAATCACCGATCTTGTCAAAAAACTCCGGTGTATCCAGCGGTAGCAAAACAGTTTCAAACTCGGCGCCACTCTTGCGAAGCGCCAGCCAGGCGCGCAGTGACCAACTGGAATAATTTCGGTTACCTATGATCAGCTGTACGTCAGTCATACACACCTCGTCCGGTAGAAGAGAGGTAACACACTAGCGTGGTCTGCTGGGGAGTCAACTACGGGCATGCAGAAACTCTGGCCGGGGCCGATAAAGTCGAACATACCGTGACTTACAGTGGCACCGCGAGCGGATCTTGATTACTGTTAGCCACTCCATTTATCCATAGCTACAGTGCACAGCCCAAAGGGGCCTGCCAGACCAACGGAACATGGCCAATAACTTACTCACTGTCGGCAGGTACCAGTTCAGCCGCAGCGCAGCAATGGCGCTGACCGCAATGGTGTGGACGCTGTGGTTGACGGCTGGCGCCTCTGCTGAAGGCGAGGTCACTGAGAAACGACTGGCGGCCAGCGCGGCATCACCACCATGGTTGCAGTCTGTTGGGCGACTGGCGGTTCCGGGTATACGCTACGACAATGGACGACGTGTACATCACCGCGAAAACTGCAGTGCAACACTCATTAGCCCGGCCGGTAAACGCGCTTCCATAGTAGTCACAGCGTGGCACTGCCTGGAATCCTACCGGGATCTGAGCCAGACCATTACTTTCACATTGGAGGCCTATGAGAACGGGGATACGGTAATGGAGGTTCGCCCGATCGTCGACGGCGGTGGCATGCATGCTGACTGGGCCATACTAAAACTGGTGGAACGCAATCCTCGGCCCAGACAACCATTGGGCCTGATACCCGCAAAGACCAATCCCGGTTATGGCGACCCCCTGGTAATGGCCGGCTATTCGCGGGATACCGGGCTGGGTGACAACGGTAAGGCCCTAACTTATCACACCGGGTGTCGTGCATTGGACACCAATGAGTACAGCACTCACAGCGATTGCCAGGCCTACAAGGGCGCGTCGGGGGGCGCTGTTATCCAATATTCTGAGAGCGGTGTACCCCACTTTGCGGGAGTTATCTCTGAGGGCAACAGCGAGGGAATCAGTACGTTTGTGCCGGTGGCACGCTTTCGCTCGGCCTTAAATCTTTATCTTCACTAATCCGAGTACCGGCTCAATAACCCTCGCCCTGTTCGGGATGCGGCTGCTGTCTTGCAGGAGGCTCTGCCCCAACATGGGTTTCACCCCGTTGCGCCGCCAGCTCGATCTGCTTCTGGCGTTCAGCAAATCGAGTGCGCTGATCTTCGGTGAGGGAGTCGAAACACCCTGGGCAGCAAACCCCGCGTTGGTACTTATCTGACAGCTTATCCTGTTCGGTAATGGGGTGGCGGCAGCCATAGCACTGATCGTACTGACCCTTCTCCAATCGATGATTCACCGCAACGCGATTATCGAAGACAAAACACTCTCCCCGCCAGGTACTTTCCTGCTCAGGCACTTCTTCCAGGTACTTCAGGATGCCGCCTTCGAGGTGATAAACCTCTTCGAAGCCCTCCTTTAACATGAACGCCGACGCTTTTTCGCAGCGAATACCCCCGGTACAAAACATGGCCACTTTCTTCTGTTTTTTCGGGTCCAGGTGTTCGCGCACGTAGGCGGGAAACTCGCGAAACGTTGTCGTGTGAGGGTCTAAGGCGTCCTGAAAGGTACCGATCTCAACTTCGTAGTCATTGCGAGTATCAATCAGTAGCACCTCGGGGTCCGAGATTACCGCGTTCCAATCACGGGGTTTTACATAAGTACCCACGGATTCGTTGGGGTCAATTCCCTCAACCCCCATGGTGACAATTTCTTTTTTGAGTTTGACCTTCATGCGATAAAACGGCATGTGGTCGTCGTAGGATTCTTTGGTCTCCAGGCCTGCCAATCGCTCATCATCACGGAGAAACGCCACTACCGTATCGATGCCCTCGCGACTGCCCGCAATGGTGCCATTAATGCCCTCTTTGGCGAGCAACAAGGTACCGCGTGTACCGGCGCGCTGACACACTTCGAGTAACGGCTCGCGCAGTTCCTGAAAGTCAGGCAGGGAAACAAACTGGTAAAGCGCCGCAACCACCACACCGCTGTTAGGCGTCGCCTTGAGGGTCATACACCACCGCCGCGACAATCGGGCGATTGTGGCGCACCGCCTTCCCGCTGCTGCCACTCATCAGGGGCATAAGTGTGTAATGCCAATGCGTGTACAGGTCCTGCCAACTCTTCGCGCAGCGCGCCATAAATCATCTGATGCCGCGCTACCTGGCGTTTGCCCTCAAAAGCAGTACTCACCGCCACTACCTTAAAATGGGTCTCGGAATCGGGTGGCACATTGTGCTGGTGGCTCTCGTTTTCGACGGAGAGGTAACTCGGAGCAAGAAGCTCTGAAAGGCGGTGCTCTATCTGGGATTGGATGGACATGGTGACCTCGAAAGTTGCGGCGCGATTATAGCCGAGGCGCTGCTGCCGGGCCACTGTAACCAAGGGGCGTGTAGTGGCGATTTGGTGGCGACTTGGTTGCTCTTTGACAGCGGCATATACGGGGGCACCTCTGAGTACTACGGTGATGCCTCAGGCTTTGGTCTGCGTTGAGCCGCTCGTCAATGACAACCAGCATTGACCTTCGCGACTCGCCTTGCCAAAAGGTTGCTAAGACTCCGCTGAGGTATTACCGTAGTACTCAGAGGTGCCCTACAAAAGACAGGGGGCAATGAGCATGGAAGAGCGCTACAACATCTACTTTTCCGGGCAAGTACTGGAAGGCCACGACATTGCCCAGGTGCGCCTGCAGCTAGCGAAACTGTTCAAGGCCGACGATACGACACTGGACAAACTATTCAGCGGCTCCCCGCAGCTGATCAAGCGGAATTGCGACAAGGATACAGCCCTCAAGTACCAGCAGGCGATGAAAAAGGCGGGTGCCAAACCGGTAATCCGGGCCGCCGAAGCGGCCGCCCCACCCACCCCGCCAGTGGATACGCCGGCTGGCGAGACAACTGCCGCGACCACCGAAGAAGGCGAATTTGATCTTGCCCCCGCTGGGGCCGATGTGCTGAGACCCGAGGAACGAGCTGAGCCGGAAGTGCTGGAGGTGGATACCTCGGCCTTATCTCTGGCTGCAACGGGTGAACGCCTGTCCGAAGAACCGCCCGCCCCCCCTGCCGCGCCGGACACAGACCACCTGAGCATGGGCGATGTCGGTGACGATATTCCCAACCTGGACACGGGGCCAATACCCGACGCGCCAGATACGAGCAACATTGCTCTGACACCGGAAGGTACGGACTTTAGCGACTGTACACCCGAGCCTTCGGCGGCCCCGGCGGTGGACCTGTCAGAGCTGGAACTGGCGGAGCACGGCGCCGACATGCTCGAGGAAAAGTACCGGGACCAGGAAAAACCTAAGCCGCCTGCAACGGATCACTTGTCGCTGGAGTAGCTGCCAGGGGTAAATCCACCTTCACCCGCAGCCCGGGGTTGTTGCTGCCAAGGCTTACCGAACCGCGGTGGTACTGCACGATAGCTTGTACCAGGCTCAGACCCAGACCATGTCCGGGCTTTTCGCTGCGACTGGACTCCAGGCGATAAAACCGACGAAAGACGTTCTTGCGATCTGAAGCGGGGATACCGGGGCCGGAATCACCGAAGACCAGGGTGCATCCTTCCGTGCCCGTGGTATGCAACGCGACCGAAATGCTGCCTCCGTCGGGCGTGTGTTTAATGCTATTGTCGATCAGGTTGGCGGCCATCTGGAACAACAGGTCGCGATCACCCGGGTATGGAAACGTGGGGGGGAGATCCACCTGTAAGTGAATCTGTTTTTCGCTGGCAACCGGCTCGTATAACTCAACCACGTCATTCAGCAACACCACCAGGTCAACCTCGGCATCACCCGTATGCAGGGCGCCGGACTCGAGCGCGGAAATCTTCAACAAACCATTGAAAGACGCCAGCAATTCGTCACATTCCTGGATAATCCGATCGACGTACTCGCGCTGATCGGCGTCGATATCATTGGTCAGCTGGCTCAGGTTATTGCGCATACGTGTTAGCGGCGTGCGCAAATCATGGGCGATGTTGTCCGATACCAGTTTCACGCCCTGCATCAGCGATTCCATTTGCGCGAGCACGCTGTTCACGCCAATCGCCAATTGCCGCACATAGCCACGGCGCTGTGAGGTATCCAGGCGTTCACCCGGGCTTGTCCGCACAATTCTTGCCAGGTCCATATTCAGGCTCTCTATGCCGTCCAGCATTTTGGCCGCGCTGAAATAACCACCCGCCAATCCCAGCACTATCGTCGCCAGCATTGCTATAAACAGCGTTCGGAACACGGTTTTAACGTGTCTGGAACTCGCCTCTGAACTGTGGGCGACAATCGCGCGGTAACCATCACCCAGGTCAGCGGGGCGGGCCAGGAAATCGACGTCGACAGTCTCACCCCAATTGGACAGCGCCAACTCGAACCCCAGCCAACCGCCGGAAAACTCCTTGTAGCTGGAACCCAGGGGTAAATCGCCTGCTACCTTGCGCGACTGGGCGTCGGTGACCAGGTAGGAAAAGCGATCGGTCTGCTGCTGACCCAGTTGGTCGTCGATGTATTGGCGTACCCCCGGCATCGACTGACCGCGATAGATAACCTCCAGTGTTTCCAGTTCCTCGATGATGGAATCGCTGAGGTCACCCAGGTAGTTGTAGCTGAAATAGGCATACATGGCAGCAAGTAACACGAATACCGTGGTACTCAGCGCCAGGGTATAGCGCGCCATGTAGCGGAAGGTAAGGCTGGTGATGACCGCCGTGACTTTCATGCCCAACGCTAGCCCGTTTCAGCGGAACCCAGGCGGTAACCTGCACCCCGTACCGTGTTCAGCAGCGGTGCATCAAAATCCTTGTCGATTTTTTGGCGCAAGCGGGAAATATGCACATCTATCACGTTGGTCTGCGGATCGAAGTGATAACCCCAGACATGCTCCAGCAACATCGCCCGGGTAACGACCTGCCCAGGATGACGCATCAGGTACTCCAGCAGCTTGTACTCCCTGGGCTGCAGATTTACCTCCACGTCCTGTCGATGCACTTCCCTGGACAGCAAGTCCATGCGCAGATCCGCCACCTCGAGCACAATAGGCGTATCACCGGATGCGGGGGTAGACCGGCGGTATAATACCTCCAGGCGCGCCAGCAGTTCCGCCATGGAAAAGGGCTTGGTCAAATAGTCATCGGCGCCACTGTGTAATCCACTCACGCGATCGTCCACCTCTCCCAGCGCGCTGAGCACCAGTACCGGTGTCTGCACCCCCTCCTTACGCAGCATCTTGATCAAACTCAGGCCATCAAGGTGCGGCAGCATGCGATCTATGATCATCACGTCAAACTCCCGCTCGCGTGCCTCGCGCAAGCCCTGCTCACCGTCCAGCCGATGCACGCACTGATGGCCCGCGCTGTTGAGTTCATTACGAATAAACTCACCGACGCTGGCGTCATCTTCGACCAGTAATACTTCCATGGTGAACACTCCCGGAGCAATCGCCGCACAATGTAGCATGGCCTCCGTCCCACCCTCAATTCACCGAGCCATTCACCGAGCCATTCACCGAGTCATTCACTAGGCTAGGGACACACTGGCCGCCAACGCCACAGACCGACGTGATAGGCTTACATGATAGACTAGGCGCCATGACTGATATCGACGAAAATCTGCCATCGCCGTTCATCCTTCGACGACTGATGGCAATACTCTACGATACCTTTCTGGTTTTACCGCTGATCATGATGAGCGTGGCGGTGGCACTGGGTTTGCAGCGTGCGTTTGTCAGCCTTGCTGGCGGCACCGCCGAACCTGCGGCCCTGCATCCCTTGCTTGTGCAGGGCCTCGCAATTTTCACCACCACGGTGTTTTTCAGTATCTTCTGGCTGAAGAATGGACAGACACTGGGTATGCAGGCCTGGCGCATCAAGCTGGTATCATTTAACGGCGATTCACCTTCTGCCGCTGCCTGCGTTGTTCGCTGCCTGGGCGCTACCGTGTCGGCACTGTGCCTAGGCCTGGGTTATCTTTGGTGCATAGTCGATGGCAGAGGGCGCTATTGGCACGATTACCTTTCGCGAACTGAGCTGTTGTTGCTACCGAAGAAGTCGGCAAAAGCAGTTTCGGTGGAGTCAGAGACGTAGCCTCGAAACACTTGTTTCCAATCAGAGAAGGATAGAAAAGAAAATGTTTCCTCCTCCTTGGGTAGTGGGACATCAACAAAATAGTTTCTTTGAAACCGTGGGCAGCAGGGAGGCTGGGCACGGTTTCAAAGAGCTTAAGTTGATTGCCGCTTCGGGTCTGGCCGCGGATTCTTGGCTATGACCTCACCATACCAACGCATTAAGCTTGCTAACGCGCTCGCTGCAACAACACCATTCCGAACATCAGACAAATGCCGATTGGAATAACGGCGGCGTACAACGGCGAAAATCCAAATACCAGACTGGCGGGCCCCAGCAGGTCCTGGCTGGTACGAAACACTATCCCGACGATGACACCGGCGAATATGCGAAAGCCCATGGTGCCATCCCGCAAGGGTCCGAAGATAAACGAGATTGCCACCAGTACCAGCCCCGCGATAGCCAGGGGTTGTAGCAGCTTGCGCCACATGGCTAACTCGAAATCGTCGGCGTCAAGACCCTGCTGCAACAGGTAGCGGCTGTAGCGATAGAGATCTACCAGAGGCAGTTGCTCTGGTGCCACGACCTCCATGGTCAGAAGTTCCGGGGTGATGCCGGTATCCCAGCGCAGGGTTGTGTGTCGCGTGCGACTGGTCTCCCAACTCTTGAAGTCGGTTTTCACCGCCTGCTCCATAATCCAGTGATCACGTTGGAAGCTGGCCCGTTGTGCACGCAGGGCAGACAGCAGCCGGTGCTTGGCGTCGAACTGCAGCAGGGTCACGCCGTACACCACACCATTACTTTCAAGGGCGTTAAAGTGGAGGTAGGTGTTGCCCTCGCGATTCCAGATTCCGTACTTACCGGCAACGCCCTCGCCCGGGTTTTGTGCAATAGCTCTGCGGCTCTGCGCAACCTGTTCCGCCTGCGGTGCAACGTACTCGCCGACCAGGAAACCCACCAGCGCCACCAGCAGGGCCGGTTTCATGACAATCCAGACCAGACGCCCGGTCGACACACCGGCCCCACGCATGACCACCAGTTCACTGGAACTGGCCAACTGGCCCAGGCCAATGAGACACCCGATGAGGGCCGCAAAAGGGATGAATTCATAAAAGCGGCCTGGCAGGGTAAACAACACGTACAGGCAAACCTGAGCGAAACTATAGTTTTCGTCGATGCTATCGGCTTCGTCGATAAATGCCGTGACTGCATCGAGCCCGACAATGATGGCAAGTACCAACAGGATGGAAAGCAACACAGTGCCGCCGACATAACGGTCAAGCTGATTCACGTAGCCGCCTCCAGTGCCGCAGCCGCGTCAGCACGTTACCGCCGAACAACATCATTAACGCGAGACTCAAAAATCCCAGGTGGATAGCTATAAAGCCATCGAACAGCCCGGCGGGGCCCTCCTCTGCGCTGGTCCGGGCGTTGGCGAGCAACATCAGGTACGCAAGGTAGATCAGAAATGCAGGCGCCATCTTCACATAGCGGCCACGCCGGTGATCTGTGCGGCTTAGGCACATCGCGATAATTGCCACCACCGGGACCATCAAGGGGAGCGAGATGCGCCACTTGAGCGCCGCAATATCTTCGGGGTTGTCGGAACGAATCAGCTCCAGCGTACGCCGGCCATCCACCGGCGCAGCGCGCCTGATACCGCCCTCGGGTTCCGGAATCAGTTCACCAAATTTTTCGAAACTGACCACCTGGTAGTCAAGTCGACCCGGCATACCCTCGTAGCGAAAGCCATTGCGTAACTCCATGTAGCGCGCGCCGGTTTCCGGGTCACGGCGCATTTCCCCCTCTTCGGCCACGGTAATGACCATCCTGGGGTCGCTGTCTTTTTCCCTCGCCCGCTGAGTGAGAAACACCGACTTCATCACCCCCGTCTCGGCAGATATGCTCTGCGCATAGCTTACAATGTCACTGCCGCGCCGTGACTGAAACCGTCCCGCGACCAGGGATTGCAGGCCCTGGGAGGAACTGGGATCCTCCAGGAGAGCCTCGGAGCGCTCTGCGCCCAGTGGGGTAATCAACAGGCTAAGGGCAGCGACCAGCAGCATGACAATGGTAGCGGGGACCAGCGTGTATAAAGCCAGGCGCTGTGGACTGATACCACAGGCGGAGAGAATGACCATTTCACTCTCCACGTAAAGACGCCCATAGGACATGAGTATGCCGATAAACAGGCCCAGCGGAATGATCAGCTCCAGAAACCCGGGTAAGCGGTAGAGCATAACCGGCAGCAGGATATCTGCGGCAATATCACCTACCGCCGCCTCTGCCAGGTATTTTACGAAACGGCCGCTGATAATGATGATCAGCAGGATAAAACTCACCGCTACCATGTGGGTGAGGACTTCTCTATTGAGATAACGCAGGATTTTCACAGCGCAGGTGCCCGGGATTTCATCACTTCACGGTTCAGTTCAGACGCGCAACATCATACACTACGCGGCTGGATCACGGCGAAGGAAAACCCAATGAGCAAAGTCAACTTTAGTGCAAAGAACGTGGAAGACGCGGCTGCAGCCAACACCAGCTGTGCCGTGGTACCGATATTTGGCGAGGCGAGATTGTCGGGGGCAGCCCAGCAGCTGGACCGTGCCTCGGGCGGCCTGATTCGCAAGGCGCTGGGGCTGGGTGATTTCACCGGTAAAAAGGGACAGAGCACGCTGCTGCCCGGTGCAGGGAAAGCGCAGAGATTACTGCTGGTCGGCTGCGGTGACAGCAAGGCGTTTGATCGTACCGCCGCCCTGCAGCTTTGCCAGACCATCGCCCGGGAACTGGCAAAGGGCCAGGCGAAAGATGCAACCGTATTTCTCGGCGCACTCAAAACCAAGGGTTTTACCAGTGAATGGTTACTCGGATACCTGGCGCGCACTGTGGTGGCGGCGACCTACCGCTACACCGAAACACTGTCCAAACCCAAACCGGCCAGTGGGCTGCGCCGGGTGAACGTTGACCCGGGGCCCAGGTTAAGCCAGCGGGCAGCCTCAGCAGCACTCAACAGCGGCAAGCATACCGGCCGCGGCGTTAACGCAGCACGTAACCTGGCCAATTTGCCCGGTAACATCTGCACGCCCAACTACCTGGCAAGCGAAGCCAGAAAATTGGCACGTGGCAACAAAAAGTTAACCACCCGCATCCTGGATGAGAAGAAAATGCGGGAGTTGGGCATGGGTTCCCTGCTGTCGGTCTCAGCCGGTAGCGATGAACCTGCCAGGTTGATCGTGATGGAATACAAGGGCGGCAAAAGTAACGAGCAGCCCTATGTGCTGGTCGGCAAGGGCATTACCTTCGATTCCGGCGGCATCTCGCTTAAACCCGGCGCCAAAATGGATGAAATGAAGTACGACATGGGCGGCGCCGCCAGTGTATTTGGCACCATGCACGCGGTGACTGAAATGAACCTGCGGCTAAACGTGGTGGCTATCGTAGCCGCTGCAGAGAATATGCCCAGTGGATGTGCCACCAAGCCGGGCGACGTGGTCACCAGCATGTCCGGAACAACCATCGAAGTTCTGAATACCGACGCAGAGGGCCGGCTGGTCTTGTGTGACGCATTGACCTACGCAGAACGCTACAAGCCCCAGGCCGTCATCGACATTGCCACCCTGACTGGGGCTTGCGTGGTCGCCCTGGGCTCCCACGCTTCAGCACTTTACGCCAACCAGGAAGAACTCGCCGAGCAACTGCTCAGCGCCGGCATCGACAGTCACGACCGCGCCTGGCGTATGCCGCTGTGGGAGGAGTACAAGAACCAGCTCAACAGTAACTTTGCCGACCTTGCCAATATCGGCGGTCCCGGCGGAGGCAGCGTGACCGCGGCCTGCTTCCTGGCGAGTTTTGCCGAGAAGTATCCCTGGGCGCACCTGGATATTGCCGGATCTGCATGGGACAGCTCACCGAAAGGCGCTACCGGCAGGCCGGTCTCCCTGCTGACACGCTACCTGCAGAGCCGGGTCGGCAACTAGTCGTGACCCTGGTGGGCTTCTACGTAGTGCAAGCCAGCGCGGCGGAAGACAAGCTGCGCGTGGCTGTACGCCTGGTTGACAAGGCCGTACAGCAGGGCCACCGCGTATTTATCAATGCCGCAGACGAATCCCAGGCCAGGCAGCTGGACGACTTGCTGTGGAGCTATCGACCGGCCAGTTTCCTGCCCCACGGCTTGTGCGGAACAGAGCACTCTCAAAAGATCGCGATCGGCTGGGGTCAGGAGCCTGGGGATCACGACGACCTGCTTATCAACCTCAAACTCAGCGTGCCGGAATTTTTCAGCCGCTTTCGGCGGGTTGCCGAAGTTGTCACCCAGGATACGGCCAGCCTGGAGGTATTGCGGGAGTCCTGGCGCTTCTATAAATCGCGTGGTTACCAATTGGAAAAACACGACCTTTGAGGCGTATAATCGCGCCCTTTTACGCCTAAAAACGGACAGCAAGCCGCTAGCAAATCCATGGAAAAAACCTTCCAACCTGCCGATATAGAAACCCGCTGGTACCAGGAGTGGGAGAGCAAAGGGTATTTTGCTCCCCAGGGTGGCGACCAGGCCTACTGCATCATGATCCCGCCGCCCAACGTCACCGGCAGTCTGCACATGGGTCACGGTTTCCAGGAAGCGATCATGGATGCCCTGATTCGCTACCACCGCATGGCTGGATTTAACACCCTCTGGCAGGTCGGCACAGACCACGCGGGCATCGCCACCCAGATGGTGGTAGAGCGGCAACTCGAGGCCCAGGGCGCCAGCCGACAGGCGCTCGGGCGCGACCAGTTCGTCGACAAGGTGTGGGAATGGAAAGCCCAATCAGGCGGCACGATCACCGAACAACTGCGCAGACTTGGCTCGTCAATGGACTGGTCCAGGGAACGCTTCACCATGGATCCCGGGCTCAGCGAAGCCGTCCAGGAAGTGTTTATCCGCCTGTATCGCGAGGGCCTCATTTACCGCGGACAGCGCCTGGTCAACTGGGATCCCGCCCTGCACACGGCGATCTCGGACCTGGAGGTAGTGTCTGAGGAAGAGCAAGGCAAGTTGTGGCACTTCCGCTATCCCTTATCCAATGGTGAGGGCCACCTCACCGTGGCAACCACGCGGCCGGAAACCATGCTCGGCGATACGGCCGTCGCGGTACACCCGGAGGATGGGCGTTACGCGCACCTGGTTGGCCAAACCATTGACCTGCCGCTGACGGATCGCAAAATACCAATCATTGCCGACGACTACGTGGATCGGGAATTCGGCACCGGCTGCGTCAAGATCACCCCTGCCCACGACTTTAACGACTACGAAATGGGGCAGCGCCACCAGCTCGAGATGATCAATATCCTCGACGACAACGCTGCCATCAACAACAATGCCCCGGAAGCTTATCGCGGGCTCGATCGCTTCGTGGCGCGTGAGCGGGTAGTTGCCGACCTCGACAGCCTGGGCCTGTTGGAGAAAATTGAAGACCACACATTGAAGGTTCCCCGCGGGGACCGATCTGGCGTGGTCATTGAGCCCTACCTGACACCCCAGTGGTATGTCGATGCAAAAACCCTGGCGCAACCCGCGATTGCAGCGGTAGAACAGGGCGATATTCAGTTCGTGCCAAAACAGTGGGAAAACACCTACTTCGCCTGGATGCGCGATATCCAGGACTGGTGTATCAGCCGACAGCTCTGGTGGGGGCATCGTATCCCCGCCTGGTATGACGAAGCCGGTAAAGTGTATGTGGGCGCCAGTGAAGCGGCCGTACGCGAAGAACACGGTCTTGGGGATGACCTGGTTCTGAGACAGGATGCGGACGTCCTGGATACCTGGTTCTCTTCTGCGCTTTGGACGTTTTCTACCCTGGGTTGGCCGGAGGAGACTCCGGAGTTGGCCACCTTCCACCCCAGCTCGGTACTGGTCACCGGCTTTGACATTATCTTTTTTTGGGTCGCCCGGATGATCATGATGACCCTGCACTTCAGGAAGGAAGTGCCCTTTCACACCGTGTACGTACATGGACTGGTGCGCGATGTTGAAGGGCAAAAGATGTCCAAGTCCAAGGGCAACGTGCTCGACCCCATCGACCTGATCGACGGCATCCAACTGGAACCACTGATCGAAAAGCGCACCGCGGGCATGATGCAGCCCCAGTTGGCCAAGCGCATCGAGAAATCGACCCGTAAGCAGTTTCCCAACGGTATCGAGCCCTACGGCACCGACGCGTTGCGATTTACTTACTTCTCGCTGGCTTCAACGGGCCGGGACATCAAGTTTGATATCGGGCGGATTGAGGGCTTTCGAAACTTCTGCAATAAAATATGGAACGCTGCCCGCTACGTACTGATGAATACCGAGGGCGAAGACTGTGGGCAGCAGGACGGGGGGGACCTCGCACTGAGCCTGGCGGATCGCTGGATCATCGGCCGCCTGCAGGAAACAGAGGCGGCGGTTGCCGACGCCGTGGCCCAGTACCGTTTTGACCTGGCGTCCCAGGCCCTCTACGAGTTTATCTGGAACGAGTACTGTGATTGGTACCTGGAGTTATCCAAGCCCGTGCTCTGGGATGAGAACGCCAGTCCAGGTGCCAAGCGCGCTACCCGACGCACCTTGATTCGCGTACTCGAGGCCTGGCTGCGACTACTGCACCCCTTTATGCCTTTCATTACCGAAGAAATCTGGCAAACGGTGGCGCCACTGGCTGGCAAGGCAGGCCCCACTATCATGCTGCAGCCCTACCCCGAGGCAGACCTGAGCGCCATAGACAAGGCCGCAAACGCAGATATAGAATGGTTGAAGAATGTCATTATCGGCGTGCGCAACATTCGCGGCGAAATGAATATTCCGCCGGGGAGAGAGCTGACGGTACTGCTCAAAAATGGCAGCGATGCCGATAAATCCAGACTTGAACAAAATGCTACCTTCCTGAAAAAGCTGGCCAAACTCGCCGATATCGGCTGGGTGGAACCAGATGAAGAGACACCACTATCTGCCACCGCGCTGGTGGGCGAGCTGGAAATTTTGGTGCCGATGGCGGGCCTCATCGACAAAGAGGCCGAACTGGCGCGATTGGCCAGGGAGATTGAGAAAACAGAACAGGACCTGGCACGAGTTGAAGGCAAACTATCCAATGCCTCCTTCGTTGACCGGGCACCCCCGGAAGTCGTGAGCAAAGAAAGAGAAAAAGCCGCGGCTCTGGAGCAGGCCCTGGGCAAGCTCAGGGAGCAGGTAGAACGCATTCAGACGATGTAGTGTGGTGTGCCCTGCAGATCGGTTTCAACCGTTTTCCGCACAGCGGGAACAATAATAAAAGCGTAAAACCGAGGATAGTGGTATGAGCGAACGTGTTAGCGGCACGGTAAAGTGGTTCAACAATGCCAAGGGCTTTGGCTTCATCACCCGCGAGGACGGTGACGACGACGTGTTCGTCCACTTCCGATCTATCGAAGGCGAAGGTTACCGCACTCTCAATGAGGGTCAGGCGGTTGAATTCAAGCTCGTAGAGGGCCCCAAAGGCCTGCAGGCCGAAGAGGTCTCCAAAGTTTAACGCCACCGGCTGACGCGCCGGCCGGCATCCCTTCGGCGCGACTCCCCCCACCGCAGGCACGATTAATTTTCCGTGGCTGCCGCCCAGACCCTTTTTCAGTGTTAGAATTGCGGCGCGCTGGCACCAGGGCCGGCGTATCCAGTTACCACCAGAGGAATAACATGACCTTGCCAGGAAAAATAGTCACCGGCCTCGTTGTCGCCGCGCTGGCCTCAATCACCACAACCTTGCTTACGGGAGGCCAACTAACCAGCCCTACCCTGCATATCGCTTTCGCAATAGCGACCCTGGCGACCGTCTTCCTGACGTCCTTATCCACCGCACCCGGCAGCAGTGATGGCCAGGCGGGTCGACACGACCAGGACGCGGACAGGGAAGAAGGCGAAGTAAAATGGTTCAATGTCTCCAAAGGTTTTGGATTCATCACCAAGGATGATGGCGAAGAGATCTTTGTGCACTTCCGCTCAATTCGCGGCGAGGGTCGCCGCAGCCTGAAGGATGGCCAGCGGGTTTCTTTCCACGTGGCCGACAGCGACAAGGGTCCCCAGGCTGAAGACGTTATAGGTTATTGAATCGGGACCGATTCAATAACTAAGGCCTCGACGTCAGGGCTTCGGCGTTACCGAATCGACAAGAATTTCCTGTAGATAGAGGCGCAACATCAGCGCACATTGGCGCAGGATGTTTTCCGGGGACAGTGACTCGTCTTCCAGGGCCATTTCGATGGCGCTATAACCAATATCGATAGCCAGGCGTACCTGTAGTCCAAGCACCATGTCCATAGGTCGATTCAGCAGCGCGCTGATCGCAGCTGCGACTTCGGCCGACACTATCCTGTGGGATTCCAGGCGTACTTCCTGTAAGGGGCCGACCGCTCGCAGACACTGCATGATCTGGGCGCCACCCACCTGGTTAAGGGTCACGTCGTAAGTTTCTTTCAATACCCGGTAAAGATCATCCAGCACCGATTCGACAGTGGTACTTTCATCGGTATCATCCAGCCACAACTGAAAGACTTCATTCTGGCGATCCATTAGCGACGCACCCAGCGCATTCAGCACCGAGTACTTGTTGGGAAAGTAGCGGTATAGTGCTGGCACGGTGATACCTGCACGTTCGGCGATCAGGTTGGTGGAGATGCGCTCAACGCCAACCTCCACGAGCAGTTCCGCTGCCGCGTTGAGAATCCCGTCATAGGTACGCTTGGCGCGGGCTTGGCGCGGTTTATTTTTTTCCAACAATTCAACGTGCGGTCTCGCTGTCGACATCTGCAGGTGTCCCGTTGATCGGCCAATACACGCGCATCGTACCCCAGCAAGGGTCGCCTCGCCACCTGCGCCGCAGGCAAGCAATAGGCCAGTAAGCGCTGGTTCTGGTATTGTGGCGGCAGAAAATGCGAAAATTCCGGATCCACGCGCGGGTGGCAATCCACAATCTTATGACACGATCAGGGAGAATTATTTGAGCGGTAAAGCACGCACGGAGCGCAAGTTTCGCAAGGTCATCATGCCCACCTCTGCACATCCAGCTATTCGCAAGGTAAAGCGCGAGGGCAATGCGCCCACCATTCACGGCAACAAGCTATGGAAATCCAGTTGCCTGTTGATCGACTACCTCGGCAAACACCCACCCGAACACACCGATAGCATTATTGACGTGGGCTGTGGCTGGGGTATCGGTGGCATCTGGGCAGCGAAGAGATTTGACTCAGACGTGACCTCCATGGACGCGGATCCAAACGTCTTCCCTTACCTGGAGGCAGTGGCCGAGTTGAACGGGGTTAACACGAAACACATGGTTGGGCGCTTCGAGAAACTTACCACCCGCAAACTGCGCAAATACGACGTGTTGATGGGCGCCGACATCTGCTTCTGGGACGAACTGGTGGACCCGGTGTTCAAGATGGTGGAGCGTTCATTGAAGGCCGGGGTAAAGCACATTTTGATCAGTGATCCGGAGCGCCCCACTTTCCTGGAGATGGCGCAGCGCTGCCAGGATGAGTTTGGCGCCGAATTGTTCGACTGGTCCGCCAAAGGGTCAATTAACGCGCGTGGTGCCATACTGCTGATTGAAAATGCCTGAGCCCGCTGTCCACAAGTGGGTTGCCTTAACCCCCCACACCGATTTGGGGTAAAAACCTGCAGACGGTTAACTGGAGTAGCCCCGGGAGAAGTGCTATAAGTGCCCGCTATAAACCCGGGGCGATCAAGGACTGCCCACCATGAAACAACTGGGAATTCTCGACAGCGCGTTCGTCAATCTGGAGCAGAGTAATACGCCTCAGCACGTCGGTGGCCTCGGCATTTACGACCCCTCCACTGCCCCCGGTGGTGCAGTCCGGTTCAAGCAGGTGATCGAAAACTTCGAGCGTCGCCTACACCAGAACCCCCTGTTCCGCACCCGCCTGGTTGAGGTGCCCGGTGGGCTGGACCGCCCCTACTGGGTCAAAGATGCAAATTTTGACGTAGAGTTTCACCTGCGCCATATCGCCCTGCCCCAGCCGGGTGACTGGCGACAGTTATGTATCCAGGTCGCACGACTACATTCGCGCCCGCTGGACATGTCCCGGCCGCTTTGGGAGGCCTACATCATTGAAGGCCTGGATAATATCCCCCGCTTGCCCAAGGGAAGCTTCGCGGTGTACACCAAAATGCACCACGCGCTGGTGGACGGTGCCGGAGGCTCGAGTTTCATGGCCCTGCTCCACGACCTCACACCTGAACCGGCTGATGTTGACGAAAGGGCGTGGACCAGCGATGAGCCACTACTGGTAGATAGCGAACCGAGTACCGCGGAGCTCCTCAGCAAGGCGTCGGTGAACTCGGTTAAAAATACGGTCGATGTGTTCCGCGGAACCCTCAAGAACTCTATCGATGTCGGCAAGTATCTACTGGATGTAGCTCGCAAGGAGATTCCCACCCCCGATATCTCTGCCCCCAGGACCATCCTTAACCAGCCGGTCGGGCCCCACCGCGTGTTTGAGGCGGCCGAGTTTCCCCTGGACGCATTCAAGGACATCAAAAACACTGCCGGTGTAACACTCAATGACGTGGCGCTGGCCATCATCGGCGGAGCATTACAGCGCTATCTGCAAGCCAAGGGAGCAGCACCGGAAGAGGCCCTGGCTGCCAGCATGCCGGTTAATATGCGTACCCGCAGGGATACCAGCGAAGACAACAATCAGGTGGGCGCGGTATTCGCCTCACTGCATTCCAATATCGGCGATCCGCTGGAGCGTTTAGCGGCGGTTAAAGCCTCGTCCAGCGATGCGAAGACCTATGGCGAAAGTAGCCCCATGGTCGACGCACTGAAACTGGCCGGCGCTTTCTCCCCTGCATTGACTCGGGCAGTTGCCGGCTTCTGGTCACGCAACCACTTATCCCAGTTGCTACCGATCCATGTCGCGACCGTGGTATCCAACGTCGCAGGCCCCAACTTTCCCCTGTACTGCGCCGGTGCAAAAATGGTGGATTATTACGGCCTGGGTGTGCTGACGCCGGGAATGGGTATTTTTCACCTCGTATTCAGCTACTCCGGCAAAGTCACCCTGTCGGTCCTGGCCGATCGAGAGATTATGCCAGACCCCGAGTTCTACAAAGAATGCCTGGTCAGCGCGTACGACGAAATGCTGGAGGCAGCGGCGCCCCGACCTCGCCAGGCCAGAAAAAAGCCCGCGCAGAGTCGAAAAAAGAGCCCGGGAGGGATCAAGGCGGCTACAAAGAAGGTTGCCACCAAAAAGGCGCCAGCCAAGCGCAAGACAAATAAGCCAACGCAGAACGCTGCCAGCAAGCAGTCGACCCGGCCTAAAGTCAAACGCAAAGCCAAAAGCAAGGTCGTTCCCAAATTGAGATCGAAGCAATGAGTGTCGCTGTACCATTGGCTACCGCGGGCAACGGCATGCGACCATGAGCAAAAAGAAACGCAGGGACATCCCCCGCTTCAGCACCCCTATCATCGAGACCCACTGCCACCTGGACTATCTCGACGACGACGCCCTCACCGATACCCTGGAACGCTGCGAGGAAGTCGGCATTGAGCGGATAGTGACCATCGCCGTGTCTCCAAGCAACCTCGAGACAGTGATGCAATTGACCCGTAGGGCCGCGAACATCTGGGGCACGCAGGGTATTCATCCCCACGAGGCGGAGCAGTTCAGCCCGCAGGTCGAGCAGCAGATAGTTGCCAACGCCGAAGACGAGCGCATCGTGGCTATCGGTGAGATTGGCCTGGACTATTATTATGACCACGCTGATCGCAACGCCCAGCGAGACGCGTTCGAACGACAGCTACAACTGGCCTGTGATCTTGAGCTGCCGGTGGTGATACACACCCGTGAGGCGGACGAGGACACCCGCCAAATTCTCGACAATTTCCGCCATACCCTACCGCGTAAAGGCGTTATTCACAGCTTTACCTCGTCGTTAGAGCTGGCAGAGTA
This sequence comes from Halieaceae bacterium, assembly GCA_963669435.1. Taxonomy (GTDB): domain Bacteria; phylum Pseudomonadota; class Gammaproteobacteria; order Pseudomonadales; family Halieaceae; genus CALJFL01. The sequence continues at coordinate 3,335,536 of OY770025.1, read as the reverse complement.
CTGCCTGGGCCAGGGGTTCAAGCTCGGTTTCAATGGGATCACCACGTTCAACAGCGCAGAGAACGTGCGGGAGGTCGTCGCCGCCACCCCGATAGAGGCCATTTTGCTGGAAACCGACGCGCCCTATCTGACACCTGTGCCCTACCGCGGTCGACCCAATGCTCCCTTCTACCTGCCATTTGTGGCGGAAAAAATAGCCGAGATCAAGTCCACGGAGATCGAGACTTTATTGGCCGAAGCGCACCGCAATAGCATGCAGTTGTTTTTCCCCGCACCCTGTTAATTGCCGCGGGGCAGCCCGGGTACAAGCACCGCCTTTCTTCCACTGATTTCAATGGTAAACTGGGCGCCCTCAAAATAGGCATGGCCCAGACAGGAACTGCTCGCGTTCATGGAATACATAGTCGGACAACGTTGGGTCAGCCATGCCGATGCGCAGCTTGGACTCGGCGTTGTCGTAGAATACGAAGGGCGCAGGGTCACCATCAGTTTCCCCGCCGTCGGCGAGGAGCGCACCTACGCCACCGATAACGCCCCGCTCACCCGCCTGCGCTTCAAGCCAGGCGACTACGTGTCGACGATCAATGGTGTGGAACTGAAAGTATTCGAGGTAGAGGAATACCAGGGCCTGCTGATCTATATCGGCACCGATCATCACGATGAAATGGTGACTATCTCGGAGTTGGAGTTGGACGCCTTCGTGCAACTGACCACACCGCAACAACGCCTGCTCAATGGCCACTTCGACAAAAATGCCGACTTTGCGCTGCGCGTCGCCACCCTGAACAACATGGATCGACTGCAACGCTCCAATGCGCGCGGCTTGATGGGTTCGCGTACCAGCCTCTTGCCCCACCAGGTTTACATTGCCAACGAGGTCGGGCAGCGTTTCGCACCGCGCGTGCTCCTCGCCGACGAGGTCGGATTGGGCAAGACCATTGAAGCGGGCATGGTCATGCACCAACAATTGCTAACCGGGCGCGCAAGCAGGATTCTGGTGATCGTGCCCGCCACGCTGCTGCATCAGTGGCTGGTAGAAATGTTGCGCCGTTTCAACCTGCATTTTGCCCTGTTCGATGACGAGCGCGTGGCCGAGTACGACGGCGACAACCCTTTCGAGAGTGAGCAACTGGTGCTGTGCAGCAGCAACCTGTTCGCGGGGAAACCAGCGCTACAGGCACAAGCGGTGGCGGCTGAGTGGGACCTGGTTGTCGTTGACGAAGCCCATCACCTGGCCTGGTCGGAAGAATCACCGGGGGAAGACTACCAGTTTATCGAGGCGCTGGGGCAGCATACAGCCGGACTGTTGCTCCTTACCGCGACGCCCGAACAGGTCGGCCAGGCGAGTCATTTCGCGCGCCTGCGACTACTGGACCCTTCGCGCTTTCACAGCCTGGAAGAGTTCACGGAGCAGGAACGATCCTATCGACAATTGAGCGAACTGGTGGATGCGCTGGAGCGAGGTGATCAACCAGACAACCTGCCTGCAGGATTGGACGATACGCAGGGGTCAGACGCCTTGATCGAGCAGATTCTGGATCGGCATGGCACCGGCCGGGTACTGTTTCGCAACACGCGCGCGGCCATCAGTGGTTTCCCCCGGCGGGTATTACACGAGTATCCGCTGGCCGCTCCGGACCAGTACACCCTCGCAGAGGTGGAATTGGAGTCTCTGCTGCACCCTGAGTTGCCCTACGTCGATGACAGCTGGCTGGAGTTCGACCCGCGGGTGAACTGGCTGGAACAGACTCTGAAAGCCCTGCGCCCGGCTAAAGTCCTGGTGATCTGCGCCCATGCCGATACCGCGGTAGCGCTGGAGCATCACCTGCAGATGCGCGCTGGTATTCGCTCGGCGGCGTTTTACGAGGGCCTCTCAATCGTGGAGCGGGACCGCGCTGCCGCCTACTTCGCGGATGATCACGGCGGCGCCCAAACCCTGGTGTGTTCGGAAATTGGCAGTGAAGGGCGTAACTTTCAGTTCGCCCATCACCTGATCCTGTTTGACCTGCCATTAAATCCTGACTTGTTGGAACAACGTATTGGTCGACTCGACAGAATCGGGCAACGCGAAGATGTACAAATTCACGTCCCTTACCTGCAGGGCACAGCCCAGGAAATCCTGTTCCAGTGGTACCAACAGGGCCTGAACCTGTTTTGTGACAGCTGTTCCGCAGGGACCATGATCTTCGATAATTTCCGCGAGCGCCTTGCGCAGCAACTGTTCAATCGCGACGACTCGCTCGAGCAACTGATTGCCGATACGGCGGCATTCACCGAGCAGACCCGCACCGAATTGCGGGAAGGCCGCGACCGGCTACTGGAGCGCAATTCCTGCAAACCCGAAGTGGCAGCCGGAGTTATCGATGAGATCAACGACAACGAGGACAGCCAAGAGTTGCAGTCGTACCTGGAATCACTGTGTGATGCCTTCGGTGTTGACCACGAGTTCCACTCGGAGCAGTCACTGGTACTGCGTCCAACTGATCATATGCTTACCGGGCATTTTCCTTACGTGGGCGATGAGGGCACCACAGTCACCTTCAGTCGCGACAATGCCCTGGCGCGTGAAGATATGGCCTTCCTGACCTGGGAGCACCCCATGCTGGTGGAGGCGATGGAAATGGTGTACTCCACCGAATTGGGTAATGCCGCCATCGGGACCATCAAGCTGAAAGGCATCGAGCCCGGCACCATGCTGCTGGAGACCATTTATACAGTAAACTGCGTTGCACCACGGGCGTTGCAGGTCGAACGATTCCTGCCGCTTTCCCCCATGCGACTTCTGGTCGATGCACGCGGCAAAGAACTGGCAGCACTGGTTCCCCACGAACGGCTCAACGCCCTGGTGCAGAAGGTGCAAAAATCCACTGCGCTAGCCATTATCAAGCGGGTGCAACGCGAGGTGGATGCAAAGCTGGCGCTGGCCGGCGAACAGGCCGAAAAGCGCCTGCAAGGCTTGCTGGAGGAAGCGGAGACCTCCATGCGTAGCGCGCTCGGTAAAGAGTTGTCCCGGCTGGAGTCACTGCGCGAGGTTAACCCATCGATCCGCGAGGAAGAACTCGAACACCTACGCTACCGCATCGACGAGTGCGCGTTACATATAAGACATGCGAACTTGCAGATGCAGGCTCTGCGGCTGATCATTACCACCTGAACCAGGCGCTACATCACGCGCTTGTCAGCTGCTTTAGCGCACCCTACAATTAAAGCAACTGTTTTAATTCGGTGACTAATGACAACGCAAACACAACCGCCGAGGCCCGAGCCGCTCGAGGTCATTATTGTTGGCGCCGGATTTGCCGGCGTATGTGCCGGTATAAAACTGAAAGAGCGCGTTACCAACAATTTCGTGATCCTGGAAAAGGCCGCAGGCGTGGGTGGCACCTGGTGGCACAATACCTACCCCGGCGCTGCCTGCGACATCCAGTCTCATCTGTACTGCTACTCCTTCGAACCCAATCCCAACTGGACGCGCAAGTACTCCGGCCAGGCCGAAATACAGGCCTATATCGAACGCTGCGTCGACAAGTACGGTCTTCGTGACCACCTGCGCCTCAACAGTGAGGTCATCGAATTCGCCTGGTCTGAAACAGAAAAGCTGTGGCATGCACGGCTGGCCGAAGAAACGCTGACCGCGAGGCATATCATTTTCGCCAGCGGTGGACTGCACTTACCTGCGTACCCTGACATAACCGGCATGGAGGACTTTAGCGGTGAATCCATGCATTCCGCCCAGTGGAACCACGATGTCGAATTTACCGATAAAACAGTTGCCGTTATCGGTAGCGCCGCCAGCGCGGTTCAGCTGATACCGGAGCTGGCAGAGGTTGCCCGACAGGTTGATGTTTACCAGAGAACACCCAACTACATCTCGCCCAGGAACGACCGTTCCTATAGCAAGTTAGAGCAAACACTGTTCACGCGCTGGCCCTGGTTAAACCGCTTGTACCGGCAGCTGATATTTATGCGCGGCGAGTGGCTGGTATTTCCCATCGTCAAAACCAGGCACGCGAGTCGCTGGCGGCAGCGTGCGCAACACATGGTGAAAAAGCGTATTCGTGCCAGTGTCGACGATCCGGCCACTTGCGAGGCAATGATTCCCGAATTCCCGCTAGGGTGTAAGCGCATCCTGATCGCAGACAATTTCTACGACGCCATAAACCGGCCCAATGTCAGCCTGCAAACAGCAGGCATCGCGCGCATTCAAAGCGAGGGTATTGTAAACACCGAGGGAGAGACCCTCCCGGCGGATATCATCGTCTACGCGACCGGCTTTGACCTGGAGGGCTACATGCGCCAGACCGAGGTCACCGGCCCGGGCGGCATAAAGTTAAGTGAAGCCTGGTCTGATATGCCCCAGGCGTACAAGGGCGGGTTTATCAGCGGCTTTCCGAATTTCTACATGACCACCGGACCCAATACCGGGGTGGGTTCTACCTCAGTGGTGTACATGATCGAGGCTCAGCTTGGCTTGATTCTACAGGCCATCGAAAAAACCCGGGGCGGCGGCACCATTGCCGTGCGCGAGGAGGCGCAAAATCGCTACAACCACGACATTCAGTCGGCGCTCCAGGAAACGGTGTGGGCGGGGAACTGTAGCAGCTGGTACAAGCGGGAAGATGGACGCATCCCATCACTCTACCCCTACGACGCCCGCACATTCCTGCGGGATCATCAGGAGCTGGTAGAAGAGGATTTTGAAGTCAGCGTCAGCTGATAGGCTCGAGCACCTTAATAACCCGCCGCTGCCAACGCTTTAATGACATGGGCGCGGGTATCGATGGGATCGATGACTGCATCGATCTCAAGATGGGCGGCTGCCTCCGTGGCCTTGCCAATCTCATACATCTGGGCAACCAGTTTCTCAAACAGTGCATTGCGTGTGGCCGCGTCCGGCTCCGCATCCAGTTCTTTCTTGAAGCCGAGCCGAACCGCACCTTCCAGTCCCATGCCCCCGAACTCACCCGTGGGCCAGGCTGCCGCATAGACCGGGTCAACGAAGCTACCGCCCACCATGGCCATTGCGCCAAGACCGTAGCCCTTGCGCAGGAAGATCGCTACCACCGGCACTTCGAGTGTCGCCCCGGCTCGAAACAGGGTAGACATTCGACGAACAGCGCCCTCTTCCTCGCTCGCAGGACCCACCATAAAGCCCGGGGTATCGGTGAGTGACAACACCGGCAGATCAAAGGCATTACAAACCTGCAAAAATTCCGCAGCCTTCTCAGAGGATTCTGAATCCAGCGCGCCGCCCAGTTGCTGGCAGTCGTTGGCAATGAGTCCGACGGGTTTGCCCTCCAAGCGCATAAAACCGGTGATCACACTGCGCCCGTAGATGCGTCGCAATTCCAGGAAACTACCCTGGTCTGCAATTGTGGTTATAACTTTCCTCACCGGATAAGCCCAACGGCGGTCTTCGGGAATAACATCACGCAAGCTCGCCTGGCCGGCGCAATCCCAGGTTTGCAGCGGCCCCTGGAAGTAAGACAGTAGTTGACGTGCGAGCTGCGTCGCTTCGGCCTCATCCTCGGCCACGATATCGACAACGCCGTTGCGTTCCTGGGTTTGCAGCGGACCTATTTCCGTGGGCTCATAACGCCCAAGCCCGCCACCTTCGATCATCGCCGGGCCTGCCATACCAATCCAGGACTGGCGCGTCGCGATACCAAAATCAGCCGAGCCAAATAGCGCGGCGTTACCCGCAAAACAAAAACCGTTGTTGACCGCAATGCGCGGTACGCTGCCACTCAAGCGCGCCCAGGAGGTAAATGACGGTACATTCAGGCCGGCAATCTGGGTGGTGACATCGGTGTCACCCGGGCGACCACCGCCGCCCTCGGTATACATGATGACGGGTAAGCACAGCTGCTCGGCCAGTTCACAGGCGCGGTCCAGTTTCTTGTGGTGAAAAAAGCCCTGGGTACCCGCGAGCACGGTATAGTCATTGATAACCACAACTGCCTGGGCGTTATCGCGACCCACCTGCTCGGCGTTGATAGTGGCCAGCCCGGTGACGATGCCATCGGCGGCGGTGCTGGTCTGTAACTCGTCATACTCCCTGCGACTGCGCTGGGCGGCAACGGCCAATTGGCCATACTCGACGAATGATTCGGCGTCTACAAGGTCATGCAGATTTTCGCGGGCAGTTCTAAAACCTTTGCTGTGGCGCTTGGCGAGGGCTTCCTCGCGACCGTCATCCAGCGTCTGAGCCAATCGCCTGCGCAGCTCCGCCAGCTCGGGTCGGTGTTCACCGTCCATCCCTTAGTTCCCTGATTCAATCAGCGCGATACTATCTCGACAATATAACGCCTGATCAGGCGCGCCAACAAGCTGCGGTGATTACGCTATCGACCCTGCCAATTGGCCGCTCGCTTTTCCAGGAAGGCCTTCACCCCCTCCTGGGCATCAGCGCTATCAGTACAAACATGCTGCAAGCGCGCCTCGTTACCGATGACATCCGGCAGAGAAGCTTCTGCCGCATAGTTGAGAGACTCCTTGGCGTAGCGCAACGCCAGAGGTGAACGCTCCGCCAGGGCATCGGCCCAGTTGAGAGCCTCTGGCAACAGCTGATCGCTATCCACAACCCGGTTACAAAGCCCTAATTGCAGGCATTTATCGGCGCCGACCTTTTCGCCAGTGGCAATTATCTCGTAGGCCCGCTTGGGCCCCAAAATACGCTGTAAGTGCCAGGTGGCACCTCCGTCAGGCACCAGTCCAATGGCGCCGAAAGCCTGGTAGATGTAGGCATCCTGCGCCATAGCCATCAGGTCACAGGTCATCGCAAAGGCGCTGCCAACACCCGCGCAGGCGCCATTCACCGCGCTGATCCAAGGCTTGGGCGCATCGTGAATTGCCATTATTGCCGGGCGGTACTCGAAGTTCAGCATATCTTCGACAGACTGGCCACTGGCCAGGCCCTGTTCCCCACCCTCGGCGAGATCGGCCCCGGCACAGAAGGCGCGCCCGGCACCGGTCAGCACCACCACTCGGATATTGTCGTCATTATTGAGCTCCCGGGCAGCCGCCACAAATTCGCGGCGTAGCGTCGTGTCTATTGCATTCAGGCTTTCGGGGCGGTTCAGCGTCAACAGGGCCACTGCCCCGCGACGATCAATCAGGAGGGTCTTATAACTGCTCATGGAATCTCCGGTATTATTCGTTCTTGCAGGTCAGACAATGCTGCCCTTATCTTTGAGCGAGGCGATCTCCTGGGTCGCGAACCCCATGGCAGACAACACTGATTCGGTGTCCTCGCCCCCGCCGCGCACGCCGTGCGCTATTTCGGAAGGTGTGCGGCTAAAGCGCGGCGCCGGAGACGGCTGGACCAGGCCATCGACCTTGGTATAGGTGTTCCTGGCAACATTGGCCGGGTGTTGGTGCGCCTCGGAATAACGCAACACCGGGGCGAAACATACGTCGGTCCCCTCCATGATCTCGCACCATTGTGCCTGGGTTTTCTGCTTGAACACCTTAGCGAGCTCTTCACTGAGCTCAGGCCACAGCGCAGGGTTGTTCTGATCGCCAAAGGTTTCCTCGGAGAGCTGGGCATGCTGCTTTAACAGGGCGTAGAACTGCGGCTCTATCGAGCCTATGGAAATGTACTCACCGTCGGCACACTCATAGGTGTCGTAAAAGTGCGCGCCGCCGTCCAGCAGGTTTGATTCCCGCAGATCGGGTTTCCACATATTCATGGCATCCAGGCCGTGGAACATCCACATCAACTGGGCGGCGCCATCTACCATCGCCACATCGATCACCTGGCCCTGCCCGGAATTGGACGCCTCCAGCAGTGCCGCCAGCACACCGTTTACCAACAGCATACCGCCACCGCCCATATCGCCAACCAGGTTGAGGGGGGGCACGGGCTTCTCGCCCTTGCGCCCCACGGCAAACAGTGCGCCGGTGATTGAGATGTAGTTGATGTCGTGGCCCGCAGCGTGCGCCAGTGGTCCGTCCTGCCCCCAACCGGTCATGCGGGCAAAGACGAGTCGCGGATTGCGCGCCATGCATTCCTCGGGACCAATGCCCAGCTTTTCGCAAACACCTGGACGAAAGGGGTCGATGATGACATCGGCGTTTTCGACAATGCGCAACAGCGTTTCAACACCTTCGGGATCTTTCAGATCGAGGATGACCGACTTCTTGCCGCGCCCACTTACCCGCTCGGTCACGCGGGCGTCAGGCCCGTTGACCCGGTCAATACGAATCACCTCGGCGCCCATATCGGCCAGTATCATACCGCCCATCGGTGCCGGACCAATGCCCTGCAACTCGATGACGGTATAGCCATTCAGTGGACCCATATGCAGAACTCCCGTGTTGACGCTGTTATTTAAAAGTTACGCGTGTTGAAGGCATTGTAATCATCCGACAAACAATCGCGACTAATTATTATCTTCATCACTTCAGAGGTCCCGGCGTAGATGGGAGAAATCCGGGCATCCGTATATTGGCGGCTGATGGGATACTCATCCATAAAACCGGCACCGCCGTGCATCTGCACGCCGATATCCGCGGCCTCGACCTGCAACTCGCTGGTTACCAGTTTCGCCTTGGCGGCGTCAACGGCTGTCAGCTGCCCGGCGCGGAATGACGCTACGCACTGGTCGACAAAGACCTGGGCAAAATCCAGCTTGGTGCGCAACTCGGCGAGGGAGAATTGCGTGTTCTGGTAGTGATGTAGCGGCTTGCCAAACGCCTTGCGCTCCTTGACGTAATCTGCAGTCAGGTCCCATGACAATTGCGCCGATGCGAGGTAACCAACAGCACCAATCAACCGTTCCTCGGCGAGGCCCTCCATCAGGTAGATAAAGCCCTTGCCCGGCTCACCCAGGACATTGGCCTTGGGTACCTTGACGTCATTAAAAAACAGCTCCGCAGTGTCCTGTGCTTTCAGGCCCATCTTCTTGAGATTGCGTCCACGCTCAAAGCCTTCCATCCCGCGCTCTACCAGGAACAGGGTCATAGCGTGGGGGTTGTTGTCGGGATCAGTTTTGGCGGCGACGATCAGCAGGTCTGCATTGATGCCATTGGAGATATAGGTCTTGGCGCCATTGAGCACCCAGTGATCATCATGCTCGACCGCCGTTGAGCGCATACCCGCCAGGTCGCTGCCCGCGTCGGGTTCGGTCATGGCAATAGCCAGAATAGTTTCTCCGCTGACACACCGGGGCAGGAAGCGCTGGCATTGCTCTTCATTGCCAAAGCGCGTCAGGTACGGGCCGACCAGGCGGCTGTGCAAGGTGCTGTACCAATCGCCTACCCGCGCATAGGCAGCCTCTTCCATGATGATCTGCTCAAAACGAAAATCATCATCGCCCATACCGCCATATTTCTCATCCGGCCACACCATGAGGAAGCCCTGCTCACCGGCCTTGCGGAACGCCTCCCGGTCGACGATACCGGCCTCCCGCCAGGTTTCCATGTGGGGCACAATTTCCGCCGCGAGAAACTTGCGGTAAGCATCCCGAAACATTGTCTGTTCTTCAGTAAAATCACGTGTAAGCACGAAACAGGTCCTCGCTATCGGTCGGTCTGTGGATAGCGGCACAGTATGCGTAGGGCCAAAAAGTGCAACAATGACCTGCCCCGACAAATAAATTGACTTAAACTACCAGCACAAAGGGCTTGCTCACACTACCGGAGCTGGCCCCATGGCGTCAGCTGAGACGGTAGTGTGAACAGGCACTGAGCCACAGAACAGGATCATGGAGCAGATTTTCAACGACGGCTGGATAATGACGGACTACGCGTTGATCCTGTGCATCACCTGCGCGTTATTGTTCGTCGTTTACTCCCTGAGCGGTTCGGCTAACCCGCCCGTAGGCCTGGGCATGTTCACCATCTACTTTATGGCCGCCCTGCTGGGCTGGATTGCACTGTCCGTACAGGGCGCGGCCGCGACCGGTAACGTCGGTATCGACCTGAACGCGGTGGTAGCGATCATCAACAGCTACCTGCTATTCCTCGCCTGCGGGCAACGCGCCGGCATCTACAGTGGCCGTTACCTGTTAGGTGGTATCTGTCTGGTGAGCGGTCTCAGCGCATTCTTCGTACCGGGACAAAGTATGTTCTTCGTCCACACGGCTGCCAGTGGCGTATTCTTTGTCGGTGCGGCCGTTCTCACCGGCTGGCGTGCATGGCGCTATCGCAACATGGGGGATGGCATCATCGCTCTCGCCTGCCTGGTCTCATTATTTGGGCTGGCCTATGCGAGCCTCGAGGCCAGTTCAGGCGCCGACTCGGCTGCCGTACGCCAGCTGATGTTCGGGATTCAAAGCATCAGCTTCGCTCTGGTCGCCATAGGCTTCCTGGCCAGCACCCTGTTTGAGTATCAGCAGGATCTGGGGCACCTGAATACCGAAGACCCGCTCACGCGCCTGCTCAATCGCCGGGGGCTGGGCGAGGCGCTGCATGTCAGCCTTGCCGCCGCCTCACGGCACGGCCACACCACCGCCGCCATTCTCGTCGATATTGATCACTTCCGGCAGGTCAATGACAGCTTCGGGCAGGAGTTGGGTGACCGCATCATTCAGATGGTCGCAAATATTTTGAGCAGGCTTTGCCGGAGTAGCGACGTGGTCGCACGTACGGGCGGCGAAGAATTCATGCTGATTCTGCCCAACACTACCCTCGAGGCCGCCAAGGCGCTGGGGGAACGCATCCGCGCCACCATCGGTGATTACCCGCTACTGGTTGAGCAACAGAACATCCCGGTCACCGCCAGTGTTGGGGTCGCCTGCTCACAGGGCCAGTCGGACGTGGATGAATTGTACAGTGAAGCGAATCGCGCACTGTTTCTGGCCAAGCGCGGGGGACGCAATCGCGTCGCCTCGGTAGAGAACAATCCTGTGCAACTCAGCACTGCCAGAAACCCGAGCTGAGCTGATGCGCGACCTGTCGATTTCGGTTCAGTTTGTGCGCGCGGTCTTGCGAAACACCGTGCGCAAGGGCATTAACCCCATCGGCCTCCTCCGCAAGAATCGCATCTCACCGCGGCTGCTTCAGGAAAGCGATGCCAGGATATCCATCGAACGCTTTGCAGATCTGCAAGTGAATACCATGTTGGCCATGGAGGACGAGTTACTCGGCTACGCGTCCCGGCCGATGCCCATTGGCACCTGGTCAATGATGTGTCACGCAACTATCAACTGCGAAACCCTGGGGCAGGCGTTGGCGCGTCACTGTCGATACTTCCAACTGTTCTCACCTGACCTGGTGCCCCAGATGGAGAGCGCCGACAAAACCACAACGATACGGTTTCTAAAGGCCGAAGATCGCCCGCTGCCCGAGTCGTACTATGCGGAGCTTTCATTATTCAATGTCCACCGTTTTGGCAGCTGGCTGATCCAGGAACACATTCCCCTGCAGGCGGTTAATTTTGCCCACGCACCTGCCGCTGACGCGAGAGCCTATCGGCATATGTTTCGTGCCAGTCCCATGGCTTTTGAACAGGACACGTCGGAGATTGTTATGGCGACCTCGTTGCTGGACAAGCCCGTCGTGCAAAACGAACAATCGCTGCGCCACTACCTGCGCCACCCCGTGTTAATGATGCTCACCCAGGATTATGTCAGTCGCAGTTGGACGACACGGGTCCGGGAAAAGGTACGCCATAGTCTGATCGATATGCCCGAATTAACTGCCGTCGCCGAGGCACTGGATATTCATCCACAAACCTTGCGCAGGCGATTGTCCGCCGAGGGCATCACCTTTAAGGAAATAAAAAACCAGTTACGCCGTGATACCGCGCTGCACCTGCTGGGTAAACACGGCCTGAGCATCGAGGAAATTGCCCATCGCTCCGGATTTTCCGAGGCGAGCGCATTCATTCGCGCATTCAAGGGCTGGACCGGGGTCACGCCGTACACCTACCGGAAAGGCCTGTAATCCAGGATCCCCAGGTCGCCTTGGGAGCTTCACACATTTTGACTATAGTTAAGGCACCGCTGAACAATAAGGCAATGTCTTGAAGTCAATCACAGGAAATGGAGTTTTGTGTTGCCGCGCTCGCTAAAGATCATCGCCCTGGTATACGCCGCCTACGTCGGCCTGAGTATTCTGGTAGTGATGCCGCTGCTGAATTATCTGGTGCCCAAAGTCGTCTCCGAGCAACTGCAGCGACCCCTGACCACCGAGCTGATCGTTTTTAATCCTTTCAATCTTGGCCTGGAAGTCAGGAAGGCAGAGCTGGGTGAAACCGATGGTACCCCCTTTGCTGGATTCCGATTGTTTGAAGTCAACCTGTCGCTGGCCAGCCTGGTGCGCAAAGGGTGGGTGCTGGACAAGTTCACAGTCGATGAACTGACAGTGCACGTCAAGCGGCTGCCGGGCAACGTATTTAACTTCTCCGACATGATGGGTAACAGCGACACTCCCGACGCTGAACCCGAACTTGAACCCCAGCCAGACGCTCCTGCCGAGTTGCCGGGTATCACCATCAAGGACTTTAACTTCCACGCCCAGCGGATACTCGTCACCGATACCAACCGCGTCAAACCCTACCAGACGCACTGGGACAACCTGGCCATCCGCGTTCGCGACCTGTCTACCGTGCGCGAGGAAGGCAAGCCCTATCGCATTTCGGCCTCCGCCGAGCAAGGTGGTACGTTGACCTGGGAAGGCGACATTTCTATTCCACAGGCGCGCAGCGAAGGACGGCTGGCCCTGTCCAACGTGCGGCTGCGCACCGCCTGGCGTTTTATGGAGCCCTGGCTGAATTTTGAACTGCGGCATGGTCGGCTGGATGTCGAGGGCACCTACGACCTTTCCTGGGATCAGGAGTTTAGTTACCTGATCAACGATGGTGCGCTGACGATTCGCGGTATCGACATCGTGCCGCAGGACCAGGCCGACCTGCCAGACACCGGCATAACCCTGGACAATATTTCCCTGACAGGTGTATCCGTGGACGGCGCCAACACGCGCGTCGATCTCGATGGGTTCAGCATCCATGATCTGGCGGTCTCCGGTTTCATGGACGATGCGCGAATCAGCCTCGCTGAACTCTTCGCTACCCGATTTGAAGAGTCACCCGAGAGTGAAACTCCAGTCGCCGAAGAAGAATCCGGCAGCCCCTGGCAGGTCAACCTGAAAACATTTCAGATCAGCGAAAGCTCCGTGAACTGGCGCAGTCCCTACACCAGCCCGGACACACTGGTGGTAGCCCCCATATCAGCGCGCTGGGAGAACATAGCCTGGCCCCTCGCGGGTCAGAGCAGTGGTGAACTGGCCCTGGCGATACTCGACACCGCGACGTTTACCCTCGCAGGGAATATCGACCTGGGTAGCGGCAGCGGGAATATCGACTACAAACTGAGTCAACTCCCCGTGCCCTGGTTTAATCCGAACCTGCCCAGCGTACTGAACGCCGATATCATCGATGGCGAAGTGAATATGCAAGGTGGTGTGCAACTGGCGGGGTTCACCCCCCACCACAGCCACGCTGGACGGTGCAATCCAGCGACTTGAAATATCTATCCAGGAGGAGGAAACCTCCCTGTCGGGTTGGGAGGACCTGCGCCTTGATGGACTCAAGGTGGATATCCCAGCGCAGGTGCTGGCTTTGGATGCTGTGCACCTTGAGGGTTATACCGGGCGATTGCACATCAAGGAAGACGGCACCATCAACACCCAGCGGTTGTTGGAGGAGGAAGCCGAGGCCAGGGAGGCCGAGAACCCCGAACCACAGCAAACTGACGAAGAAACTGAGCCCTGGAGAGCGAAAATCGGGGTGATCCATATCGAGGACGGCCAACTGGACTTCATGGACGAATCCCTGCCGATCCAGTTCCGCACCATCATCGGGCAAATAACGGGTGAGATCATGGGCCTGGATACCAGCCCCGGGAGCCGCATGGAAGTCGATCTCGACGGATCGGTGGATGGCTACGCCCCGGTACGCTTTGCCGGTGCAGCCAGCCCCTTTGACGAGTACCCGATGATCGATCTTAGCCTGAGCTTTGACGGCGTTGACATGGCGCGCTTAACCCCCTACTCCGGCGCCTACGCAGGCTACGCGATAGACCGCGGGCTCCTCAGCCTGGACGTCAAGTACGGACTGGACAAGGGTCAACTGCAGGGAGATAACAATATCCTCATTGACCAGTTGAAGCTGGGTGACAAGATTGAAAGTGAGCAAGCCGTTGACCTGCCACTTGAGTTGGCGCTGGCCCTTTTGACCGACGCCAATGGTGTGATCGACCTGGCCCTGCCGGTCAGTGGTGATGTAAACGACCCCGAATTTTCAATCGGAGGCATTGTGGGCAAGGCGATGGTCAACCTGATTACCAGTGCGGTGACAGCACCCTTTAAACTGCTTGCCGGCCTGGTCAGCTCCGATGAAGACCTGCAAAGCGTTATCTTTCCATCCGGCCTTGCAACCCTCGACGAGGCTGGCAAAGCCAAGCTAGCCAGCCTCACCCAGGCCATGCAACAACGACCCGAACTCACACTGATCATCAAGGGGCGCCTGCATCCCACGGCGGATCAGCACTACCTGCAACAACAAGCCCTGAATCAGGCACTGATCACCGAGGGCATCAGTAGCGAAGAAATCAAGGCTAAATCACCGCGCTACCTGAGTGCCATAGAGACGCGCTATCGCGCATTAGTACCGGAGATGGAAGAAGAGTTACCCTCACTGCGCAGTCAACTTGAACAGGTCACCGCCACTATGACCATTGCAGATAGCCAGTTGGAATTACTGGCGGATGATCGCGCTGCCGAAACCAAACGCTACCTGGTAAACGACCTCGGGCTCCCGGCTGATCGCTCGGTAATCGAGCAGGCGGATATCACCGAAGAGGCAAATCGCTTCAGCGGTGTAGAGATGGACCTGGATACCTGAACATCCGTTCCTTGTCTCTGCTACGTTTCCTACAATAACTGGTATTGCACCGGGCCTTGGTCACCCAGGTAAACCAGGTCACCGTGGCAGGTAGCACACTGATAACTGGCCTTGCCGCGCTGCACGCGATTGTGTCGGGTACTCGACACCGCGTGGGTCTGACAGCCGCAAAAATACGGGTAATTGCGTTGCCGTCGCTGCGGAACACCCGATAAATCCAGGTCAAACGTCACCCCCGGGTCGGCGTCAAAGCCAGCCATTACCGCCTGCCATTCAGGACCATGGGGTTTTACCCGACGCCGTTCGTACAAGTGGTGGACGATGTAATGGGCCACCTCGTGCGGTACTGTACTGCGGAGATTCTCATCATAGTATTTCGCGAAGATCCACGGGTTATACCGAATCCATTGTCGTTTGCCATGGACCTTAAACATGCCCGCCGTGGTGCCACTCAAGTCGAATTCGACGGGCACTGCTGGAAACTCGTAGTCCAACAGCTGACCCGCTTTGGCCACGTAACGGGCCGTCTCTGCACACACTTCTTCACGCTGCGCGCTATCGATAGGGTCGATCAGTTCGATAGGACGTTCCCCGCTACCTGCTGATTGAGACAAAGATCCAACCACTGCCGCAATGCAGCCCCGTGGTATTTTCGTTTGTGGGTAATGATATTCAATTGGCGGTGGAAGTCACGGTGCGGCACCGATACCGGCACCAGCGAACCGCGTGCTATCGCTTCCTTCAGGCTGATGGCAGACAGGCAGCCCACACCCAGGCCCGCCTCCACTGCACGTTTGATCGCCTCGGTGTGTTGCAATTCCATGCTGATATCAAGGTCCGTAAGAATGCCGGCCATCGCCCGGTCAAAGGTCTGACGGGTCCCGGAACCCGTTTCTCGCACGATCCACTGCTGCGCCAACAACTGGGTGTCGCTAACTTCCCGCAATCGCGCCAGCGGATGATCCGGGCTGGCGAAAACCTGTAGCTCATCGTCGCGCCAATGGCGGGTTTCCAGCTCGGGATGGTGGAACTCACCCTCGATCAATCCTACATCCAGTTCAAAGCTGGCGACGGATTCCGCGATGGTGGCCGTATTCGCCACTTCCAGGGTGACGTCAGCCTCCGGGTGCTGACTACGAAAGTCAGCAATCATCGCGACGGCCAGGTAGTTTCCTATGGTGAGCGTGGCACCGAGTTGCAAACGCCCCACCACATCTTCCCCCGCCAGCGATTGTTCAAAATGGCGTGCCTGGGCGAGCAGGTTTTCCGCCTGTGGACGAAGTTCACGGCCCAGTTCACTCAATTGGAGCCGTTTCCCCAGCCGATCAAACAAGCGCACACCGAACTGCGCTTCCAGTTCACCCAGAGAACCGCTGGCGGCGGACTGCGACATTGCCAGGCTCCCGGCAGCGCGGGTGATGTTTTCGTAGTGCGCGGTTGCCAGGAATACCTCGAGTTGTCGCAGGCTGTACCTCACAATTGCATCCTATATCTGTTTTTCCGATATATTATATAGATATTTACCGTTTTACCAATATAAGGCGCTTACTTACACTGTACTCATTGATTTGGCCGGTAAGCCCGGCGCCCACAGCAAGGAGAAGCAGACCATGGCCACCCTGTTACGAGAAGAAGTCACCGCTGTCCACCACTGGACAGACCGCCTGTTCAGTTTCAAGACCACCCGGGACCAGGGCTTCAGGTTCAAAAATGGACACTTCACCATGATCGGGCTGGAAAATGAGGGCAAGCCGCTGATGCGTGCCTATAGCATGGCCAGCGCCAATCACGAGCACGAACTGGAGTTTTTCAGCATCAAGGTGCCCGATGGCCCACTAACGTCCAAATTGCAGAACATCCAGGTGGGTGACGAGGTCCTGGTGAACAGCAAGGCCACCGGAACCCTGGTGCTGGACCATCTGTTACCCGGGCGCAACCTGTACCTGATTGCCACTGGTACCGGCCTGGCGCCGTTTATGAGCATTATCAAGGACCCTGAGATCTACGAGGCCTTCGACAAGGTGATACTGACGCACGGTTGCCGCACTATCGACGAGCTGGCCTACCAGGAGCTTATTACATCCGAGCTACCGCAGCATGAGTACCTCGGGGAAATGGTTGCCGAGAAGTTGCTTTATTACCCCACCGTAACCAGGGAAAAGTACCGCAATAACGGTCGACTTACCGACCTGCTGCGCATTGGCAAGCTGCCTCGGGACCTTGGACTCGACCCGATCAGTCTCGAAAACGATCGCTTCATGATCTGCGGCAGCCCGAGCATGCTCAAGGATATTACCCGCATGCTGGACAGCCAGGGATTCAGGGAATCGCGACACGGGCAGGCTGCCCACTACGTGATCGAGCGCGCTTTTGTCGAAACCTAAGGTCGAAACCTAAAGTCCAAACCTGAGAGCGAAACGTAAAGCCGAATCTTACAGCGGCAACGTAATGTCGATTGCTAACGCTTTACCTCAGCGCTGCCCGTGGAAACAGCGCTAGGACAATAAGCGCTAGCTGGCGTCAGCCAGATCCAGGGCTTCTTTCACATCGCGCTTAACGAACTTGCCATTGGCGTTGCGTGGCAGGGGCTGGTCAACAAACCAGATATAACGCGGCACCTTGAATGCAGCAATCAGTGCCTTACTGTGTTCCCTGATGGTGGCCGCGTCCAGCGATGCCCCGGGACGAGGCAGAATTGCCGCCCCCACCTCTTCTCCCAGGCGCTCGTCTTCCACCGCAAACACCACACATTCGGCGACATCGTCATGAGAAAAGATGGCATTCTCCACCTCGGCACAATAGACGTTCTCGCCGCCCCTCAGCACCATATCCTTGGCCCGATCCACCAGGAAGATAAAGCCGTCTTCATCCAGATAGGCAATATCACCGGTATGCAGCCAGCCATCGGTAATCGCCTCGGCGGTTGCTTCGGGGCGGTTCAGGTAGCCTTTGATTACCGGGGCACCACGCACCCAAAGCTCGCCCACATGCCCTGCAGGTAGCGCTTGCCCCTGGTCATCGACGCATTTCGCTTCCAGGGTCGGTACGGGCAGGCCAACACTGGATGGCTTGTCGATGAAAAACTTGGAACTCACCGCCGAGATAAGACCACAAACTTCAGTCATACCGTAGCCGGTGTTGGGGTCAGTGCTGTCCATGGATTCATCGACCTTGGCAACAAGATCAGGTTGCATAGCGGCACCGCCACCACCGATAGACTTTAGCGAGGAAAGATCGCGCTTGCCAAAATCAGGGTGCATCAACATCTCTCGCGTCATCATCGGTACGGCGGTGAAAACCGATATGCTTTCCTCTTCAATAATTCTGAGCGCCTCGCCTGCATCCCATTTATACATGTGCACCAGCTTTCCGCCCGCCATTGCCACCCCATGTGCCACACAATTGTTGGCGGTCACATGAAACAGCGGAGTTGCCACGATGGCATTGACTGATGGCGGCGGAGCATTCGGGTCGGGCTGGATACCCTGGGCACGGGCCAGCGCCATGGGCTGCACCAGGTTCATAAAGCCCAGGTTCATAACGTTGGTAACACAGCCCCGATGCGTCAGTTGTGCGCCCTTGGGTCGCCCCGTTGTACCGGAGGTATAGAAGATGCAGACATCGTCGTCGGGATCAATATCACAGGTCGGCATTTCCGACGGTGCATTAATCAACTCGGTCCAGTCCACCGCCCCCTCCGGCAGCTCGTCCGGCGAGCGGACCACGACCACCTGTAGGTCGGGAAAACCTGCGCGCACTTCCTCGAAACGCTGCAAACGCTCACGATCACAAATAAGGACTTTGGGCGCCGAATCCTCAAGGCCATAGGACATCTCCTGGGCCACCCACCAGGCATTCATACCCACCACAACGGCACCCATCGACACCGTTGCCCAGTAAGCCAGCATCCACTCAGGGTAATTACGCATGGCAATGGCTACCCGGTCACCGGGACCCACGCCCTGTTGCTGTAACCAATTGGCGATGGAAGCCGTGTACGCGTGGGCCTGGCCATAGGTAACACGCTCTTCCTGGTACACCAAGTAATCCTTGTCACCGTGGCCCGCGGTACTTAGCCAAAAGTCGCGCATGGAAGCGGGCGCATGTGCAAAACACCGCACCGGGACCCCGCGAACTTCCTGGGTGACTACTTCAAACATCTGCCCGGGTGATGTCATCTCATCCCAGACCTGGGTCAATTCCTTATACACGGCATAGTTCCTGTTATTGTTAAACTAAGGGGCATGCAAGCGTACCCTCGCTGCAACAAGATCACAACACGAGCCAGCCTCTCCCCCCCTGTCATCTGCCGTCTATTTTTTTGATCTCGCATGCCATTGCCCCTACACTGCGCAAGCCACACACTGTGCCCCGCCCTGGCATAGTCCATGTCCACCCAACCGCACAAGGAACCTCATGAGCGCCCAGGATCTAGACACCTCCAAGCTGGCCAGATATCTGGCTGGCCACATCCCCGACTTTGACGGCGAGCTGACCGCGGAAAAGTTTGCCGGCGGCCAATCCAATCCTACCTTCAAAATCACCGCCGGCGAGCGTCAGTACGTGCTCAGACGCAAGCCACCGGGCGAACTACTGGCATCGGCTCACGCGGTGGACCGGGAATACAAGGTGATCAGTGCATTGGCACAAACCGACGTGCCCGTCCCAAAAACCTATGTCCTGTGTGAAGACGACGACATCATCGGGTCCATGTTTTACCTGATGGAGTATCTGGACGGTCGCGTGTTCTGGGACCCGAGCCTGCCAGAGGTCGCGGACAACACGGAACGCGCCGCAATTTATGATGAAATGAACCGGGTACTGGCTGCATTGCACTCCGTAGACGTGGAGAAAGTGGGTCTTGGCGACTACGGTCGTCCGGGCAATTACTTTGAGCGACAGGTATCACGCTGGACCAAACAGTACCGGGCCTCTGAAACCGAGCACAGCGAAGCGATGGAGACCCTGATCAGCTGGCTGCCCGCCAATATGCCCGCAGACGATGGCGCCAACGGCCTCGTGCACGGTGATTACCGCCTTGATAACGTCATGTTCCATCCCACCGAGCCGCGCATTATCGCGGTGCTGGACTGGGAATTGTCCACGCTGGGTCACCCCCTGGCGGATCTGGCCTACCAGGTGATGGCCTGGCAACTTCCAGGAAACGGCAGCCTGCGCGGGATGATGGAGATCAACCGGACAGATTTCGGTATTCCAAGCGACGAGGAGTACATCGCCCGATACTGTGAGCGCACGGGCCGCAGCTCGATCGACAATTGGAATTTCTACCTCGTTTTCTGTTTCTTCCGCCTCGCGGCCATTTTACAGGGCGTGAAGAAACGCGCGCTTATCGGCACCGCTTCCAGCCCGGAAGCGAAGGCCAAGGGCGAAATGGTCGAGGGGCTTGCCCAATTCGGCGTACGTTACATCAACCAGGCATAGAGGAGACCCGCTATGAGCGATGAAGTATTAACCAGTATCGACAACGGGGTGATGATAATCACCCTGAACCGTCCGGAAGCGAAAAACGCCGCCAACAAGGCACTCGCCGAAGGCTTCGTCAGAGCTACCGACGAACTGGAAAGCAACGATGATCTGCGAGTGGCCATTCTCACCGGTGCAGGGGGCACCTTCTGTTCGGGTATGGACCTGAAGGCATTTGTGACCGGTGAAACACCTGCTATCCCGGGCCGCGGCTTTGCCGGATTAACCGAGTACCGCTGCAGCAAGCCCATCATCGGCGCCGTTGAGGGCTATGCCCTTGCAGGTGGCTTCGAAATGGCCATCAGTTGCGACATGCTGATCGCCGCGGACAATTCCAAGTTTGGTATTCCCGAAGTTAAGCGTGGTCTGGCAGCGGCAGCGGGTGGCCTGGTGAAGTTGCCCAAGCAGATCCCTTACCGCATCGCCATGGAACTGGCGCTTACCGGCGATTTTATCAGCGCCCAGCGTGCCTATGACCTGGGCCTGGTCAACCAGGTAGTGGAGGCCGGCACGGCGCTGGACGCCGCGAAGGAATTGGCGGCAAAAATTGCCGCCAATGGACCGCTGGCCGTCGCCGCCAGTATGAAAGTGGTGTCATCGGCACAGGACTGGACCAGCGATGTGATGATGGGCAAGCAAAACGAGATCGTTATGCCGGTGTTCACCAGCGAAGATGCCATCGAGGGAGCGACCGCGTTTGCCGAAAAACGCGCCCCTAACTGGAAAGGTAAATAGGAGACAAACATGGCTGACGCATGGATTATCGACGCCTGCCGAACCCCGCGGGGAATCGGTAAACGTGGTAAGGGCGCACTGGCTGACCAGCATCCACAGCATCTGGGCGCGACTGTGTTAAAAGCCATTGCTGAACGCAATCCGATCGACACTGCCGAAGTCGACGATATCATTTTTGGCACCAGTACCCAGCGCGGGCAACAAGGTGGCGACCTCGCCCGCATGGCGGCCCTGGACGCGGGCTATGACACGCGCTCCTCGGGTGTAACGCTGGATCGCTTCTGCGGCTCTGGCATCACCAGCGTCAACCTGGCTGCCGCCACCATTATGTCGGGCATGGAAGACCTGGTCATAGGCGGTGGCTGTGAAATGATGTCTACCTTCGGGCAGGACCCGACCCAGTCACCCTTTCTGGACAGCGATAACCTGCGCCTGCGGGAAGCACATCCACAGCCTCACCAGGGGGTGTGCGCAGACGCCATTGCCACCCTTGAGGGCATCGACCGGGAGGCCGTGGATTCGCTGGCCGTGGTATCTCAACAACGTGCGGATAATGCGATCAAGAACGGGCACTTCGACCGCAGCCTGGTACCGGTGTATAAGCCCGACGGCAGCCTTGCGCTGGATCACGAAGAGTTCCCCCGCCCGGGAACCACCATGGAAACCCTGGCGGAACTTAAACCGTCCTTCGAGGCCCTGGCGGATTACCCGGTGGATGAGGCGGGCACCACTTTTCGCAGCCTGGTGTTAAAAAAGTTCCCGGACCTCAATATCAACCACGTACATCACGCCGGCAACTCTTCCGGCGTTGTGGACGGTGCGGCAGCCCTGCTACTGGCCTCCCCAGATTACGCAGGTGCACACGGATTAAAACCTCGCGCGCGTATTGTGGCCACCGCCAATGTGGGTGACTGCCCTACATTGATGCTGAACGCGCCAGTGCCTGCGGCCAAAAAGGTCTTGCAGAAAGCCGGTCTACAGCTGTCTGACATAGACCTGTTCGAAATCAACGAAGCTTTCGCCGTTGTCGCCGAAAAGTTTATCCGCGATCTTGATCTGGATCGCGACAGAGTTAATGTCAATGGCGGCGCGATGGCCCTGGGGCACCCCATCGGTGCGACAGGTTCTGTACTGATAGGAACACTGCTGGACGAACTGGAAAGACAGGACAAGCAATTCGGCCTGGTCACCATGTGTGCAGCCGGCGGCATGGCTCCGGCCATTGTTGTAGAACGTATCTAGAACCTCGAGAAAACCACAAAAAACGCGCCCTGTGGCGCGTTTTTTTTTTGCATTTTTTACCGCTGCAAGCGGCAACCTACACCCCTCTTCAGGCCGCCTTGGCCGTGGGCCCGGAAGGCTTGGCTGAGGGCTTGCTGTTCCTGGTAGTTTTGGAACTGCGCGCTCCTGCTCGTTTCGATTTTGCCTTCGCCTTCGCTTTGCGTGGCTTGGGTTTGTCATCGGGCGCGGTCGCGGGTTGTGCCGCGGCAATCTGCATGGCCTCGCGATCGGCGCGGGTGGGTTGCGGTCGACGTCGGGACGAACGCGGCCGATTATAGTCACTGGCATCAGGCCGAAGATCACCGTATTCAAAGCGATGCAGTATCTCCTCCATGGTGCGAGATATCTTGGTGCAAATGCGAATGGATTCCAGGTTGGGGAAAGCAGAACGCTCGCCGCCCTCCATCAGGTCGACCAGTTCCTGTTCCGAAAGATGTGACAGGATTTTCGCAGGGTTGTACCAGCTGAAACTGGGCACAATATTGATGTCGCCGCTGTACTCCTGATCCATCAGGGCATGAACGCCATTGAGCAGCATGTTAAAGCGCGGCCAGTTGTCGCCCTGCTTTTGCGCAATACCTCGATAGAAATTGAGAATTTCCCTGCCAACGCCGACACCCAGACTCCCCAGCGCAGCGGCCAATCGGTTGGGTTCCTTGTCGTTACTCAGGAACGGCGTAGCGATCGGGTTCACCATACTCACTATGTAGTGATTGGTGCTATAAAGCCGCGACAGGCGTTTTGCAGGCAGGTCATCGGCGATAGAACCGTCTACCCATTTGCGTGTGGGCAGGTAGGGCTGCGCCTCACCGTGTAAGTTCTTGGCCATCAACATGACCGGTGGAAACACCCCGGGCACGGCGCATGACGCCATTACCGCTGAACGGATAAAGACGTTGGGCGAGGTAATGGCATTTAACAGGCGCGAGCGCTGGTGGGGTTCGGCCGGTGCGACAGTAATACTGATCTGGCGGCCGGTCTTTTCATAGGCCTCCTGGAAGGTCATATCGGGAATCAATCGCGCGATAATCGATTCCAGGTCTGCAACATCGATTTGCGGGTTGGTCCCAAAAAACATGCGGCTGAACACGCTGGCCTCACGTTCTGCCTCGAAATGCATATTGCTGGGCTCGTAAAAGTGCTCCAGCTCCTTGTCAGTGTGGGTGCCGACAACCCCCGCGACGATAGAACCCGCACTGGACCCTGAAATGACCCGCGGAAGCAGGTCCTGTTCCAGCAGGGCCTTGACCACACCCATGTGGTAAAAACCCAGTACGCCCCCACCGCTGAGCATCAATGCGGAACGGCCGTAGCAGATATTGGCGCGGTAGAAAAAATCAATCTTGTCCTGGGTGCTGATCTCTTCCGGCGGCAATTCGGCCAGGAAGCGCAGGGAATCGTCAATTTCGTCGATGTACTGCTCAATCAGGCGCTTGGTACCAAACTTCGCCCGGCGATAAAGGCTGCTGCGCCCCATGCCGCCCATATTGCCGTGAATTCCCTCGTTAAGCGTAAACAGCAAACCCTGGTGGTCCTGGCGAGCCCGCAGGCTGCGCAAGCGGTCGAGGCGCAGACGGATCTGCGAAAAGTCATACTGGCGACTCTGGTCCACCTGGCGCCAGCGCTTCTGCCCGGATATCTCGTCATGCTGCTGGGCCCATTCCTGCCATTCAGCGTAATCGCCGGTCTTGTCCATTTGCCGCTGTAACCTCTTTAATTTGCGCGCTTGCCTCACGAATTTACCTCGTTGAAAGATATTCAGTTTCAGAATGGAGCGATAGCATAAAACAACTCGGAGGCGAGGCCCAGCAGTTTGTTTTCACTGCTAACATGGCCCTCGGCGGAGGTCAAGTGAACGCCCCTTGGGCAGTATGGGTGAGACTCGACAGGTGCAAGCCCGCTGCAAAGGACTTAGAATGGCTGCAGGGGCAAGCACCGTGTAATAACAGCCCAATAAAAACTGGAATCGAGGTACTCCTTGCGCGCCTATCTCTTTGTCGCCGTGCTACTCCTGCTGATTTTCGGCGGCATGGCCGGGTTTTTGTTCAATAAGTTCTCGGCATTTTCCTCAGCTGACTTCAGCTTACCTCCGGTTGTAGTTGCCGCGGCCACCGCGCGGGAGGACATTTGGGAAACCGAACTGGAAGCGGTCGGCACCCTGGGGGCAGCTCGCGGGGTGCAGCTAAGCGCAGAAACCAGCGGTGAAATCATTGAAATCAACGTCAAGTCCGGTGACAAGGTGGAAGCCGGTGACCTGCTGCTCACACTGAACGATAGCGTCGAGCAGGCCAGCCGCGAGCGTCAGATCGCCAACCTGGAACTAGCACGACTGCTGTTCGAACGCGATGCCAGCCTGGTTGAGCAAAAGTCCATTCCCCAGAGCCAGTACGACCGGTCCAAGGCAGACCTGGACAGCGCGATCGCCACGCTCGCGGAAACCGAGGCGCGGCTGGATAACAAGCGTATTGTTGCGCCCTTCTCCGGCACAGTAGGCATCATTACCGTCAAGCAGGGAGACTACATCGAGTCCGGGACCCCCATCACTACCTTGCAGGACCTGACCGAGTTGGAAGTGGATTTCTCGGTACCAGCCAGGCACTTCCCCAGTCTGCGCAAGGGGCTGGAGATCGGCGTGGAAACCGCGGCATTCCCCGATCGCGAGTTCAAGGCCACCCTCCAGGCGGTCGACGCACTGGTCGACTCCAGCACGCGCAACCTGCGTTTGCGTGCCACTCTCGATGACGGCAACGGCCTGCTACCGGGCATGTTTGCACGGCTCACCGTTGATCTTGACGTCGCTCGAACTGTGGTGACAGTGCCAGAGAGCGCCGTCTCCTATGCGCTGCACGGGGATACCGTGTATCTGGTCAATGACTGGGAGATGCCCGGAGAGCTACTGGCGGATCCGCGCATTGTTACCACCGGTCCGGCACGTAACGGCAGAATCGCCATTCTCAAAGGCGTGAAATCCGGCGACAAAGTGGTTACGGTCGGGCAGAACAAACTTTACCGCGGCGCTCGTATAGAGCTGGACGACACGGTTTATTTTTAGGGCATGTTTACATTGCCGGAGTTGGCCCTCGCATGGCGTTCACTGATAGTTTCATAAAGCGCCCGGTACTCGCCATTGTGGTGAGTGCCCTGCTGCTGTTGCTGGGCACAGCGTCACTTTCTACTGTCTCGGTGCGCCATTTTCCGGAACTGGAGCGCAGCACCATTTTCGTGAACACCTTTTACCGAGGGGCAAGCGCACGAACCGTGCAGGGCTTTGTCACCACGCCCCTGCAGGTCCGGCTCGCCGGTGCACGAGGCATTGAGTACATTACCGCCAAGAGCCATCCCGGTCGCTCCGAAATCGAAATACACGTGCGCCTGGGCGAAAACAGCAGCGACGTGCTGACGGAAGTGATCGCCAAGGTGAACGAGGCGAGGATGGAACTCCCCAGCGAGATAGAGGATCCCATTATCACCGTCACTGGCGGCGGCGATGCCCTGATTTACATCGCCTTCCACAGCGAGCAAATCAGTCCTGCAAACATCACCGATTACGTGGCGCGCAATGTTCAACCGGAGTTGGCGACACTACCCGGCGTCGGCAAGGCAGAGATCATGGGGCAGTACCCGGCTATGCGGGTGTGGCTCGACCCGGTCCGAATGGCGGCTTTTGGCGTAACAGCCACCGATATTATTGCGGCCATCAGCCGGGAGAATTATGTCTCGACCGCAGGTGCCACAGAGGGTCAGTTGATACGCGCCTCGGTAGATGCGCGCACGGATTCGGTCACACCCGAGGCGTTCGAGGACATGGTCGTTCGCCAGAACGGCGACGAACGGGTTCGTCTGGCCGATGTTGCCGACATTGAACTAGCCTCGGAGAACAGCCAGCAAAAGCTGTTCACCAGCGGCAAAGAAGGTATTTTTGTTTCCATTACCGGGACGCCCGATTCCAATCCATTGGAAGTGGCCAAGGAGGTACATCAGGCCCTGCCGCGCATCAAGGCATCTCTGCCTGCAGACCTGCAAATGTTTCTGGAGTGGGACGGGAGTCGGTCCATCCAGGGAGCACTCAACGAGGTCATCGTTACCCTCTTTGAAGCCGCGCTGATT
The DNA here is from genome assembly GCA_963669435.1 of Halieaceae bacterium. Lineage (GTDB taxonomy): Bacteria > Pseudomonadota > Gammaproteobacteria > Pseudomonadales > Halieaceae > CALJFL01. Next base: position 3,309,081 of record OY770025.1, on the reverse strand, counting down.
GTGATGCTGGTCATCTACCTGTTCCTGGGCTCTGCCCGAGTGATCTTTATTCCGCTGGTAGCAATTCCCCTGTCGCTCATCGGCGTCGTCTTCCTGGTCCAGGCGATGGGGTTTTCACTTAACCTGTTGACGCTGCTGGCCATGATTATCGCCATCGGACTGGTCGTGGATGACGCCATCGTGGTGGTGGAAAACGTGCATCGACATATCGAGCATGGCGAACCGCCGCTCCTGGCTGCCTCCAAGGGTGCTCGTGAAGTGGCCTGGCCGGTGGTGGTAATGACACTGACCCTGGCGGCGGTGTACGCGCCCATCGCTTTTGTAGGCGGCCTTACCGGTGCCCTGTTTACCGAGTTTGCACTGACCCTGGCCGGGGCCGTACTGGTATCAGGGGTCGTGGCGCTGACCCTGAGTCCCATGATGTGCTCGCGCCTGCTTAAAGACCATGAACACCAGGGACGGTTTGCAGACTGGCTCGACGAAAAATTCGTAGGGCTTACTGAAGCCTATCGCAAGGTGTTGCGCCACTCGCTGGACAATAGAAAAGCGGTGTTGTTATTCGGCGGCTGTATTTTACTGAGCCTGCCAGTGATGTTTACCCTGACGCAAAAGGAACTGGCGCCCGAGGAAGACACCGGGTCGATGTACCTGTTTTCGACACCACCGAAACACGCCAACCTGGATTACATCGTCTACTTTCTCGATCGCGTGGTAGATATTTGGAAGGATATACCCGAGGCCAGCCATTCCTGGCAAATCGCCTCAACGGGTTTCAATATTGGCGGCATCACCCTCGTGGACTGGGATGAACGAGAGCGCAGCCAAAAGGAAATCCAGACGGAAATGCAGCAAAAGTTCAATGGCGTTGCCGGTCTGCAGGTTTTGGCTTTTGCCGACCCCTCGCTGCCCGGCGCCGACGCCGGCCTACCGGTCAACTTCGTGGTCGCCTCCACCGCAGACTACGATGAGGTGCTCGGCGTCACCGAAATGCTCCTCAAGGAAGCGCGCGAATCGGGGCTGTTTATTTTCGTCGAACAGACGCTGAAGTTTGATCGTCCGGAGATCACCGTCGACATTGACCGCGACCGCGCTGCACGGCTGGGCATTTCCATGCGGGATATCGGTGAAACACTCGCGGTAATGCTGGGCGAGGCAGAGACCAATCGGTTCAACCTGAAGGGACGCAGTTACAAAGTCATCCCCCAGGCCGGTCGCGGCTTTCGCCTGACCAAGGAAGAACTGGAGAAATACTATGTGAGAACCGCTAGCGACGAGCTGGTTCCCCTGTCGGCAGTCATCACCCTGAGTTCGAAGGTCGAGCCCAACGAATTGACCCAATACCAGCAGCTCAATAGCAGCACTATCCAGGGACTGATGATGCCCCCCAATAGTGTCGGCACGGGTCTGGCATTTTTACAGGAGAAGCTGCAAGAGATCGCCCCGGCCGGTTTCCGGGCTGGATATACCGGCACATCGCGCCGCTATGTTCAGGAATCCGGTACCTTCCCGGTGCTGTTTGCGCTGTCACTAGTGGTGATATTCCTGGTCCTGTCCGCCCAGTTCAACAGCTTCCGCGACCCCTTTGTGGTCCTGGTATCGGTACCCCTGTCGATCTTCGGCGCCCTGGTTCCTATCGCCCTGGGTTTTGTCACGCTCAACATCTATACACAGATCGGCCTGCTGACACTGATTGGACTTATCAGTAAACACGGCATCCTGATCGTCGAATTTGCCAATAACCTGGTGCTGGCGGGGCTGGACCGGCGCGCTGCGGTGGAGGAAGCGGCGACGCTGCGCCTACGCCCCATACTGATGACCACGTTTGCTACCGTGCTGGGGGTCTGGCCGTTGGTCATCGCCAGTGGCCCGGGGGCTAACAGCCGCTTCAGCATCGGCCTGATGATTACTGCGGGCATGCTGGTCGGCACCCTGTTCACCCTGTTTGTGCTGCCGGTATTTTATCTGCCCTTTCGCAAAGTGCAGGCGCAGGAAAACCACGCAATCCCATCTGAGCCGCAGCCGCAAGCAACACGGCCCGGTGCGCAGAACGCGCCTTACTAGCCGGATTCGGCAGCGCGGGCCGTCTGTACCGCCGACCAGGTAGAAACGCAGTAGGGAACCAGATAGGTGAGCAGTATTTTGGTCAAGGCATCAGCGTCCAGGGCGAGCGTGATTATGCGGTCGCCGTGGTTTATGGCCGCCAGCAGGGTGCCAACAATCAGGCTGACCTTAAGGCTGCGCCAGACAATATCCCGGCGCAGCGCCGTGGCAAACCAGCTTTGCTGCGGTGCGCGATTCATACCAGCTACTGATCCCCTGCCCCAAGGCCACTTCCGTTGCACATTCACACGTTCTATCATGACGTCTCAACCACAATAAAGACCCTCTATGAACAAAACAATGGCTGGCGGCCTTATCGCCCTTCTTGCGTTGCTGGCAATGAGTTATCTCATGTTCCAGAACTTTGGCAAACCGGCCACCCTTGAGCGGGTGAGGTTGATCTACACGGTGCTCGACAGCAATGGCGGACGGCCAACTGGACGCCGAGGAACTCGAGGCAGCCAGCGAGCGCTTATTGCAACTCGACCGCAACAACGACGGTGTTATCAGTGAAGATGAGGTGTTTCCGGACACGGACCAGGGCAACTCTGATTAATACGGTAATGCCTCAGCGGAATACTAGGCTTCATCAAACGAGCGTAACAATAGCTGGGCCAGGACAGAAGCACCCAGCATGATCGCAAAGATCGGCACCAGACCCCCACCCGCCAGGCTCGCGGCGACCGCGCCTATTCCTGCCCCAATCGAGTAGACCAGTGTCGCACTGGTTGACGCCGCGCTGCCGCTGAGCCGATCATAAAATTTTACGAATGAACCCGAGGCCACGGGACTGATCGCCCCGCAGGTGGCCAGTACCACCAACAAAGCCAGAAACAGGGGCCAGAATTGCGCTTGCTCGAGGAGCACCATCAGCAAAATCGCCAGCAGCACCGCAATCTGGATGAGATTGGCGCCCAACATCAGGCGCCGCTCGCCCAGACGGACTATCAGGCGCAAGGCTGTGGCATTCCCAGCCATCATGGCCAATCCCCCCGCCGCGAAGGTCAGTGAGAACTGAAATTCGTTCAGGGAAAACTGCTGCATGTAAATGAAAGCGGCATTCGTCAGGTAGGAAAAGAACACGCCTGACACGATGGCACCAAATAAGGCATAACGCATCGCAATCCACTTGCCGTCCGTTCGCAGTTTTACTACCTGCACATAGCTCATGAACATCGAGTTAAACGTCAGGCGTCTGCGCTCCCCCAGTCGAGTCTCGGGGATCATAAACAGGTAAATTATCAGGAACACCAGGCCATAGATCCCCAGGAACACAAAGATCGCCTTCCAGCCCAGCTGCATGATTACCGAGCCAATAGCGGGAGCGACCATAGGCGCGATCAAGACCACCAGCATGACCTTGGCGAACCGTCGTGCCACTTCCTCCGGTGGATAGATATCTCTCAGCTGAGCCATGCAGATTACCGTGGCAAACCCGCCTCCCAATCCCTGGACAAACCGCCAGAATTGCATCTGCCCAATGGAGGTCGACAAGGTGATCGCAATGGTGGCGGCCAGGAAGGTGGACAAACCCAATAGGCCCACCGGTTTGCGGCCCAGATGGTCTGACACTGCACCACCGAGTAACTGCCCCAGGCCACTGCTAACCAGGTAGGTACTCATGGTGAGGTTGACCGAGGCTATACCAACGCCGAAATAATCCGCAAGATCCGGAATGGCAGGCATGTAGGCATCGATGGACAGCGGAGCAAGGGCGACCAAAGCCGCCATGAATACAAGGAAAAATCCGGATTGCGCGAGCGCCGCTCTGTCTATCATCGAGACATTATCCCATGGGATCCGGGATCAGCTCTGCTAACACCACCCCAAACAACTCAGTGAGGGCTAACAGGTCCTAGAGCAGCGCCCTGCCGGGGATGGCCTGCAGTAAGCGCTGGGTGTAGGCCTCCTGCGGGTTATCGAAGAGCGCCTGGCCACTGCCCTGCTCAACGACTTCGCCCTTGTAAAGGACCAGGATCCGGTCGGCAATGTGCCTGACCACCGCCAGGTCGTGGGACACGAACAGCATGGTGAGGCCATACTCCCGCCCAAGTTCTGCCATCAGTTCCAGTATCTGCGCCTGGATAGTGACATCCAGGGCTGACACCGGCTCGTCGGCAACGACAAACTCTGGCCGGGTTGCAAGCGCACGACCAATAGCGATGCGCTGGCGCTGGCCACCGGAAAACTCGTGGGGGTACTTGCGGACAAAAGCGCGGGCCAGCCCGACATCATCCATCAATTTAAGTACACCGGCATTGACCGATTTTCGCGACTCTATGCCGTGCAGGAGCAAAGGTTCAGCCAGGGTATCGAACACGGTCATGCGCGGATTCAAAGAGGCAAACGGATCCTGGAAAATCATCTGCATGCGACGGCGCATACTTTTAAGTTCACTGCCCTCCAAATTGGTAAGTTCGGCACCGTCAAAGTCGACACTGCCAGAAGTCACCGGAACCAGGCGCAGGATGGACCTGCCAATCGTCGATTTGCCACTGCCCGACTCGCCTACCAAGCCCAGCACTTCGCCCCGATGAATATCAAAGCTGACGTCATTGACCGCCTTGACCGTGGGCTTACCGCGGCCAGGCTCGAACCAGGTACACAGGTCACGCACCTTGATAAGCGGTTCGGGCTCCGCGTCACTGAGTTGTTTGCTACCCGACGGAATCGCTGCGAGTAGCTTACGGGTGTAGGGATGCTCAGCGTTTTCGAAGATGGCCTCGCGGTCGCCAGCCTCCACAATCTTCCCGGTTTGCATGACCACCATCTGATCGGCAATGTCAGCGACCACCGCCAGGTCATGGCTGATAAATATCACGCCGATATCGCGTTTTTTCTGGAGATCGGCAATCAACTGCAGTATCTGCGCCTGAATGGTCACGTCCAGCGCGGTGGTAGGTTCATCGGCAATCAGCAGACGCGGCTCATTGATCAACGCCATAGCGATCATCACCCGCTGGCGCATACCACCGGAAAACTCGTGGGGGTAGTTGTCGATGGTGGTTTGCGGATCGCGGATACCGACCTCATCCAACAGCTCAATAGCACGCGCGCGGGCATCCGATTTCGATACTTTGCGGTGGTACACCAGTGGTTCAACCAGCTGGTCGCCAATGGTCATATAGGGATTCAGGCAGGTCATCGGGTCCTGAAAAATCATCGCGATATCACGCCCGCGGATTTCGCGCAGTTGGGCCTCTGACAGTTGCAGAAGATCGCGACCATCGAATAGCGCCTGACCGCCATCGATACGACCCGGAGGTTGGGGTACGAGACCCAACATGCTGTAGCAGGCCACCGACTTGCCCGAACCGGATTCACCGATAATCGCGGTAATCTTGCCAGACTCCACCGTAAAGCTGATGTCGTCCACGGCTTTGTTAACGCCGTTACGGGTCACGAAGCTGACCGCCAGGTTATTCACTTCCAACAGGGGCATGGCTTAATCTCCGGAGCTGCGGACATCCAGCGCATCGCGCAGGCCGTCACCGAGGAAGTTGAGGGAAAACAGCGTAAGTGTAAGCGCCAGTCCCGGGAAAATCAGTAGCCAGGGGAACTCCTCCATCGTCTCTGCCCCATAGGAGATCAGGAGCCCCCAGGAGGTTTGCGGCGGCTGGATACCCAGACCCAGGAAACTCAGGAACGCTTCCAGCAACATAACGCTGGGAATAGTGAGTGTGGTGTAGACAATAACCGGGCCCAGCGCGTTTGGAATCATATGGCGCCGGATAATGGTCGCCGGTGACAACCCAATGGATATGGCCGCTTCGACAAATTCCTGCTGACGCAGAGTCTGTACCTGTCCGCGCATGATACGGGCCATGGTCAACCACTCCACGGCGCCGATGGCGAGAAACAGCAACAGCATGTTGCGGCCAAACACCACCATCAGCAGCACGATAAAGATCATGAACGGCAACGCGTAGAGAATATCGACCAGCCGCATCATCACCGCGTCGACGCGACCACCGGCATAACCAGCAATCGCCCCCCAGGTCACCCCGATCAGCAAGGCCACCGCCGTTGCCACAAAACCCACCGCCAGGGAAATCCTGCCACCGTACATAATCTGCGTCATCAGATCACGACCGAAGATATCCGTGCCCAGCCAATGCTCAGCCGACGGAGGCGTCGCCCCCAGGTCGAGATTCTGCGCGTCGTAGGCATAGGGCGCGATCCACGGTGTAAACAGTGCAATCAGGATGAAAAGGGAGAGCACCACCAGGCCAAACAATGCCAGGCGATTTTTACGCAGCCGGCGCCAGGCGTCCTGCCACAGGGAGGTGCCCTGCTCGGCCATGGCGATATCAGTGATTGTCTCTGTCGTCATTAGTGTCCTGCCTGGTCAATTCGTTGTATTTCAGAGCCAGCGCAAAGTGCTGAAGCCAGGCGCGAGCCGCAGGGAATGCTGGTTGCCTTTCCAAGGGTCGCAACGCCGCAGCAGGGCTTTGCGCTGGCTCCCGAAGGGCACGCCAACCAAGGCCGCTGACTGCGTTGCGCCTTTTGCCAAGGGCTACGGCCATTGCCTGCAAGACGCGTCTTGTCAGCGACCTTGGTTGGCGCGCTGAATTGCAACGAATTGACCAGGCAGGACACTCTAGCTCCCAAACTGTGACCGCAGACGCGGGTTCATCCAGGCCGCCAGGATGTCAGACAGCAAATTGAATATCACGATGAGGGTGGAGAAAAATACCGTGGTACCCAGGATCATCGTGTAGTCCCGGTTGAAGGCGGCCTGCACATAAAAGCGCCCGAGGCCGGGTATCTGGAAAATGGTTTCAACAACAAAGGAGCCCGCCAACAAACCGGCGAAGGCAGGGCCCAGGAAGGCGACGACGGGTATCAGCCCGCCCCGTAAGGAATGTCGTGTCACTACCTGCCATTCCGGTAAGCCCTTGGCGCGAGCGGTACGGATATAGTCCTGTGACAGGACTTCCAGCATACCGGCGCGACTGAGGCGAGCGATATATGCCGCGTAGCCAGAACCCAGGGTAATTGCAGGGAGAATCTTGTCACCGGGAATGTCCCCCCAACCCGACACCGGCAACCAGTCAAGATAGATACCGAACACGAGCACCAACAAGGGACCAAGCAGGAACGAGGGCATACAAATCCCGATCATGGCCAGTGACATAGGCACATAGTCCTGGGCTGAGTTGGGCCGCAGTGAGGCGAACACTCCGGCCAGCCCACCGATTATCACCGCGACCAACAGCGCGTACAGGCCAAGCTCCGCGGTAACCGGCAAGCCCGCCGCAATGAGTTCATTGACGCTGCGGCCGGGATATTTGAAGGACGGGCCAAGATCGCCCTGGGTGAGGTCTCCCAGGTAGGCGATGTATTGTTGAAACAGGGGGAGATCCAGTCGATACTGGGCCTCAAGCGCCGCCTTGACCTCGGGCATAACCGCTTTTTCAGAGTCGAAGGGTCCACCCGGTGCAACGCGCACTAGGAAAAATGTCAGGGTGATGACCGCCAGAATGACCGGAATGGCCTGCAACAGTCTACCCGAGATAAATCGCCACATAGTCTTATTCTCTGTCTCCGGGTTGGGCGTCGGGATCCAGCCAAACGTACTTGAGGTTCAGTGAGTCCATCAGGTTGGAGGGCAAGCCCTTCACCGTGTGATGAATCAGGTGTTTGCTGGTGTAGGTGTAGATCGGCAGGATGGGCATCTGCTCCATCAGCATTGTTTCCGCCTCACGGAAAATGGCGAATCGCTCCTCTCGAGTAGGCGCCTGGGGCGCCAGGGAGAGTATCATCTCGTCGTAGCGTGGGTCGGAATAACCGGTGTTGTTGTTGCCGCCATCGGTAAGGTACAGGTCGAGGAAGTTATTGGGATCGACGTAGTCGCCGATCCAACCGCGCCGTGCGATATCGAAATCCATCTGGGTAACCGCGTCCAGGTAGACCTTCCACTCCTGGTTGGAAATAGTGACCTGGATATTGAGTTCGTCTTTCCACATCTGCTGTAGGGCGACGACAATCTTGCGATGACTTTCGCTGGTGTTGTACTTGAGTTCGATACCGGGCCAACCCTCACCGTTGGGATAACCTGCTTCAGCCATCAGCCGGCGGGCCTGCTCCGGATCATAGTCGAACAGCTTGGGCGGTTCGTAGCCCAGTGTGCCCGGGGGCGTGATGCTGTAGGCAGGCACATTGGATTTCTGTAACACCGTGTCATTCAGCTTCTGCCGGTCAATAGCCATTGACATGGCCTTGCGCACGCGAACATCGTCCAGCGGGTAGCGCGTGGTGTTCACCAGGAAAAAGTAAGTACCCAGGTAAGGGGCCTGAACGTAAGGGGTATTTTCCATGGCCTGGTAAACAGGGATTTTGTCCAGTGGTATCGATTGTGTGTAATGCAGCTGGCCTACACGGAACATGCGCTCTTCACTGACCACGTTTTCGGTAGGATAAAACACCACACCGTTTAGCTTGACCGAGTCGCGATCCCAGTAAGTGTCGCTTTTCTGCATGGTGATGCGGCGATTCAACTTCCACTCGGTGAGGTTGAACGGACCGTTGTTAACGATATTTTCCGCGCGCGTCCACTTGGTAAAGCGATCGGTGGCCTTGCCAAATTTCTCAATGGTCGGCCGGTGCACGGCGAACGTGCTGTAGTGATCCATGAGCTGGATAAAATAGGGGGTCGGCTGGCTCAGCGTCACCTGCAGGGTCAAGCGGTCAAGCGCCTTCACACCGACCTGGCTGAAGTCGTCTATTTTACCGGTTGCATAAGCTTCCGCGTTTACCAGCGGATAGAGCATGTAGGCGTAGAGGTTACCCATGGCCGGGTGCAGTGCGCGCTGCCAGGACCACACATAGTCCTCGGCCGTCATCGCGTCACCGTTGGACCAGCGCGCGTCTTCGTTGATATAAAAGGTGATTACTCGACGGTCTTCGCTAATCTCCCAGCGCTCTGCCACACCGGGTTCCGGCTCGAGAGTATAGGGGTTCTTTACCGCGAGGCCCTCGAACAGGGCCCTGATCAGATGGTTTTCCGGAACGCCTGTAACCACGTGTGGATCCAGGCCCTGGGGCTCGGTACCGTTGCCGTAATGGAAAATACCGTCCCGGTTGCCCTGTACCACATTAGACTCACCGGCGGAGCAGGCAATTAACAGCAGGCTGGCAAGCACCGGCAACAGCGCTTGCAAAGAACGGTGGATCACAGCAAAACTCCCGGGGATCAGAAGCTCGGAAATTATACGCACTTAAGCGTTCCTGTCACTTATCACCCTGGCCACTGGGACCGGGACCCTCATCCGCGCGAGCACCGGCCCGGTACTCTTCTACGAGGTGCCGTTTGTAGAGCTTGCCGTTATCCATGCGCGGGAGTTTCGGGTTGAAGTCGAGACTGCGCGGCAACTTGATTTTCGACAGACGTTCGCGCATCCACTCCATCAATTCAATCGCTACCTCGTCCGTGGCATCCGCCCAGTTCATCGGTTCCACCACGGCTTTGACCTCCTCGCCAAACTCCTCGTTAGGGATGCCAAATACGGCCACGTCGGCGACTTTCTCGTGGGTGATTAGCAGGTTCTCGATTTCCTGGGGGTAGATATTCACCCCGCCGCTGATAATCATAAAATTCTTGCGGTCGGTGAGGTACAAAAAGCCGTCCTCGTCGAGATAGCCAACATCACCAGACGTCGCCCAGCCGTGCTGGTTATAGGCACCGGCGGTCTTTTCGGGTTCGTTGTAATAGCTGAACCGGGATTGCTCACCGGAGAAATACACCGTGCCAATTTCTCCCACCGGTAACTCCTTGCCATCGTCATCAACGATATGCAATTTGCCCACCAGGGCAGGCCCCACCGAACCCTTGTGAGTCAGCCAACCCTGCGAGTCAATGATGGTGAACCCAATGCCCTCACTGGATCCATAGTATTCCATGATGACCGGGCCCCACCAGTCGATCATGCGCTCCTTGGTCTCTATCGGACAGGGCGCCGCTGCATGAATGGCAAGTTGCATGGAACTGGTATCGTATCGCTCCCGCACCTCCTGCGGCAGCTTCAGCATGCGAATAAACATAATGGGCACCCACTGACTGTGGGTAACCCTGTGCTCCTCGATCAGTTTAAGCGCGTGCTCAGGGTCAAAGTGCTCCATGATGATCGAGGTACCGCCCTGGTGCATGGTCAACATGTTGTAGTGCAAGGGGGCAGCGTGATACAGCGGCGCCGGTGACAGGTATACGGTTTCCTCACCAAAACCAAAGGCTGCACCAAGACTCTCTGAAAGCAGGTGAGGGCCGTCAAAATCTTCAGTGAGAGGGGGCAGCAATACCCCCTTGGGCTGGCCGGTTGTACCGGATGAGTACAGCATCGGCATGCCGTAGGCCTGGTCCTCGATCGGGGTGGTGGGCTGCGCATCTACCGCCTCCTCCCAGGACTGAAAGCCCGGGCGAACCCCCCCAACCATGTAAAAGTGCTCCAGGGCCGTGCTTCTGCCCACCAATTTTTCCGCCACCTCGGCCAGGGCGCCCGAACCGATGAACAAACGTGCTCCACAGTTTTCTACGATGTAGGCCGTCTCTTCTTCACGCAGGTGGGTGCTGATTGGCGTATAGGTTATCCCGGCGCGCTGTGCCGCCCAGCAGATCTCCATAAAATGTCGGTTGTTCTCGAGCATCAGACTGATGTGATCACCGGCCTGTATACCCAGAGTCCTGAACAGGTGAGCACCCTGGTTGGAGCGCTCATCAAGCTGTCTATAGGTTACAATCTCCCCGCTGCCGCCCATAACAAAAGCGGGCTTATGGGGATAGGTCTGGGCGGTGATACTGGGATGCGGCATAAGGAGATTCCTGTCAAAAAATGCGCCTAGTTAGATTTTCTTATACACGGCAATTCTTATCGCGACGCCGGGCGTCCGCGTACTATAGCCGATTGCGCTCGGCGCATGTCACCTGCGCCGATTCTGTGCCAAACTTTCAGTCACAGGCCGCGCTTTCGCCGGCCCACTATCAGGATAGACTATGAGCGCCAATCTCTCCCCCGCCGCCCTGCGACAGAACATCCGCACGGGTAAACACCTGGGCAATACCTCGGGTATGGCACAGGGGTTCGTGCAGTGCAATATCGTGATCTTGCCGGCGCAATGGGCACAGGATTTCTTGCGTTTTTGCCAGCTCAATCCCAAACCCTGTCCACTGGTGGCGATGAGTACTGCCCCGGGAGACCCCCAGCTACCACCATTGGGGGATGTAGACATACGAACCGACGTGCCAAGCTACCGTGTTTTTCGAGATGGACAGATGCGCGACGAGGTGAACGACATCACCGACTTGTGGCAGGACGACCTGGTCACCTTTGCGCTGGGCTGTTCGTTCTCCTTTGAGGAGGCATTGATCGCCGACGGCCTGGAGGTGCGCAATGTCAGCGAGGGCGTCAACGTACCGATGTTCAGAACCAATATCGAGTGTGCGTCCGCAGGGAAGTTTGCCGGCAACATGGTAGTGAGCATGCGACCGTTTGTCGCTGCCGATGCTATTCGCGCGATTCAGATCTGCACCCGTTTCCCCTCCGTGCACGGAGCCCCGGTTCATCTTGGCGACCCCGGACAGATAGGCATCGAGAGCCTGGGCGAACCCGACTATGGTGATGCAGTAGCGATAGGCGATGAAGAGATTCCCCTGTTCTGGGCCTGTGGCGTCACACCGCAGGTGGCCCTGGAAGCAGCCCGGCCACCCTTTGCAATAACACACAGTCCCGGCTGCATGCTGGTGACCGACGTGCGCAACAGCCAGCTCGCGGTGTTGTAATTGGCGCATCGCACTGATCGAGGATACAGAGGCACATCATGTTATTAAATTGCGACCTCGGCGAAAGTTTCGGCAGCTGGACCATGGGTCTGGACGCCGAGGTGATGCCGCATATTGACCAGGCCAATGTTGCCTGCGGCTTTCACGGCGGCGATCCTGTGACCATGCAAAAAACCCTGGCGCTGGCTGCCGAGCACCAAGTCAACGTGGGTGCCCACCCGGCTTATCCCGATCTGGTCGGATTTGGTCGCCGCTCAATGAACCTGAGCGATCAGGAAATCAAAGCGAGCCTGCACTTCCAGGTCTCTGCCCTGGAAGGTATGGCGAGGATCCAGCAGTTACCCTTGCACTACGTTAAACCGCACGGAGCGCTCTACAACGACATGATGGCGAAGGCCGAGGTACGCGCCGCCATTATGGATGCTATTGCGGCTTATCCCAGCCCCGTGAGTCTAATGCTACAGGCCACCCCCGATGCACCACTGCACCAGGAAGAGGCGAGTAATTACGGCATATCACTGCTATTCGAAGCCTTTGCAGACCGCTGTTATGACGACGATGGCAAGCTGTTGTCACGCAGCAAGCCCGGTGCCGTGCACAGCCGCGAAAAGATGCTCGCACAGGTTGAGCAGCTATGCGCCGATGGCACCATTACCACGGTTGGAGGCGAAACGCTCAAACTTCAAGTCGACACGCTCTGCGTCCACGGAGATAACCCGGAGGGTGTCCAGGCTATTCGCGAGATTCGCGCCCTGGTGGACAAGGGATAGTACGCCATGAATATCCATGTCGCCGGCGAGAATGCGCTGATTGTTTATTTCGGAGACGAAACCAGTCCGGCCACTTCCGCGCGTGTACAAAGTGCGTCCGCAGCAGTCGAGCAGGCTCTGGGTACAGACCTGGTAGATCTCGTTCCTTCCTATGCATCATTACTTATTATCTATGATGCCCTGGCCACCGACCATATGAGCGTAATGGATCGAGTACACCGGGCCATGGCCCAGCAACAGGGTAGCGACACCAACGAGGGCAATATCCTTGAGCTCCCCGTGTACTATGACCCCGAGGTGGGCGAAGATCTGGCGGCACTGGCTGAAAGCCGCGGCCTGAGCTGCGAACAGCTTGTCGATATCCATAGTGGCACCGACTACCGGGTCTACGCCATCGGCTTTGCCCCGGGTTTTGCCTACCTGGGCCAGGTGGACGAACGCATTGCAGCACCGCGGCTGAGTACGCCCAGGCAGAAAGTGCCGCGCGGCGCGGTGGCCATCGCTGATCGTCAGACCGCCGTTTATCCTGCCGTGTCCCCAGGTGGCTGGAACCTGATCGGTCGCTGCCCGGTACGCATGTTTGACCCGAATGCCACACCTACCATGCCCGTAGGCGTGGGGGATATCGTGCGCTTTAAGCCGGTTGACCGCGCACGTTACCTGGAACTGGGAGGGGAGCTGTAATGGGGTTCAGGGTTAACCAGCCCGGTCTGCTGAGTCTGCTCCAGGACAGTGGCCGTTTCGGGCAGCATCGTATCGGGCTGACCAACGGTGGGCCGCTGGATGCGGCGGCCTTTAATCTCTGTAATCGCCTGTTGCAAAACCCTGCCAATAGCACGCTCATCGAGGTGAGTTTCGGTGGGCTTCAATTGGAGGCACGGGTCGATACCTTCCTGTGCGTAACCGGCGCGCAGATGCCGCTCTCAATCAATGGAAATGCTCGGGACCACTGCCGCGTACACCCGGTACAGGCGGGCGACCGCATACAGCTGGATTATGCCACTAACGGCTGTCGTGCCTACCTGGGTGTGGCAGACGGATTTGATATTCCCCCGAGCTTTGGCAGCGCCGCAACCGTGATGCGTGAAGATATCGGCGGTCTAACGGGTGGCAAACTGCAGGCCGGTGATGAGCTGGAATGTGCCGAGATCAGACAACGCAGACAACTATTCATACCTCCCGAGATGCAGACCCACTATCACAACGACATCACTGTGCGGGTAATACCCGGATACCAGCAAGCGCGCTTTCCCCGCCTGCAACAGCGGCGTTTTTTCAGTAGCGCATACACCGTATCCGACCGCTGCGACCGTATGGGCTACCGGCTGGAAGGACCCGCCATCGAGTGTGAGATCGAAGGTATTCTCTCCGAGGGAATTTGCCAGGGCGCGATCCAGATTCCCGCCGACGGACAACCCATCGTCCTGCTCAACGACCGGCAGACCATCGGTGGCTACCCGAAAATCGGTGCCGCTCTCTCACTCGACACCGCCCTACTCGCCCAGCTGACTCCCGGCGCCACCGTCCACTTCGCGCCCGTGAGCCCGCATGGGGCTCACAACGCCCTGCACCTGACAGCCAGTCAAACGGCACGACAAACCCTGATGGAATGGTCAGCGTGAACGATCAGGCACTGAGTGAGGCGATCGAAGACCTGCTGGTGTCGCGCAACGTGCGCCATATGCAGGTCGCGCAGGCTGCATTGCCAGCCGGTTATTGTGCCCGGGGAGCGAAATTGCTGCGGCAGAGCCAGGGCCAGGTCATCATCGGCACCGGCTTTCCGGTGAACGATACTTTCGAAACCGATGGCCCCGTCGGCGCCATTGCCCTGTACGAAACCCTGGAGAAATTGGGAGCGCAACCTTGGCTCGCCTGCGCACCACCATTGGCCCACGCGCTACTTAATGATTACCGGGTACTGACTCTCAACGCCGCCAACTCTGCCGACGCTGAAATTGAAGCCCGGGCGGTACTGGACGAACTACAACCCGATCTGGTGCTGTCAATCGAGCGGCCCGGGCAGGCCATCGATGGCGAGTACTACAACATGCGCGGAGAAAACATCAGCGCGCGTTGCGGCATTTTTGACCCCTACCTACAACTCGCTCAATGTCCAACGGTGGCGATTGGAGACGGCGGCAATGAAATTGGCATGGGTAACATCTGCGAGGCCATCGCCGGACTGGACATCAAGCCCTCCGCAACAAAGTGCGACGAATTGATGGTCGCCGATGTGTCCAACTGGGGCGCCTACGGGCTGATCGCAATGTTAGGCAAATGGGCGGACCGGGATTTCCTCGAAGAATTGCGTCCCGGTGACATCCTCGACTACCTTTCTGCCAGAGGCAGTGTCGACGGTGTAACCCGGGAGAACACGCTGACCGAGGATGGCATGGAACCCGGCGCGGGAGAAGAAATGATCGCTGAGCTGCGCGCATTGGTTGCGCACGCACGCATAAATACTACGGATAGAGAGCAATCAACATGAGTACGGTATACCTGAACGGCGAGTATATGCCGATGAGCGAAGCAACAATTTCCCCGATGGACAGGGGCTTTCTGTTTGGTGACGGCATCTACGAGGTGGTGCCCTCGTATTTCGGCAAGCTGGTAGGCTTCGGGCCACACATGGATAGGATGCAGGATGGCCTGGACGCGATCGAGATTAAACTCAAGATTGACCAGTCGGAGTGGCGAAGCATCGCCACCGAACTCATGGCGCGCAATACCGGTGATAACCTGGGTATCTACTTTCACGTCAGCCGGGGTGCCGACAGCCAACGCAATCACGCCTACCCTGAAAACATCAGCCCCACCGTGTATGCGTTTGCCTTTGAGATTCCACCGGCGCCGGTGCCTGACAAGGCGGCGGCCGCGCAGTACAAAGTCTCCACCACGGAAGACCTGCGCTGGAAGCGCTGTAACATCAAGTCCACCGCCCTGTTGGGAAATGTCATGCACTATCAGCACGGACACTCCCGCGGGAATAATGAAACCATTCTTTACAACGCAGAGGGAGAATTAACGGAAGCCGCTGCCTGCAATGTGTTCGTGATCAAAAACGGCGTGGTTATCACCCCGGATCTGGACCACCAGAAACTGCCGGGAATTACCCGCCTGATGGTGCTGGATATCCTGCGCAAGCACAGCGATATTGCCATTGAGGAACGCTCTGTCACCGTGGAAGAGTTGCGCAACGCAGACGAAGTGTGGATATCGAGTTCCAGTAAGGAAATAGCGCCCGTGGTGGAAATAGACGGCCAGGCTGTGGGTGACGGCACCGTCGGAGACACCTGGCTGGCCGCCCAGACGCTCTTCACGGAACACAGATTCGACTACTGATGGCCCGACCCAATCAGGCAAAACTCAACCTGCAGGCGCTGCGCGATAATGTTGCGCTGGCGCGCAGCCTGGCACCCGCCGCCAGGCTAATGAGCGTTGTTAAGGCCAACGCCTACGGGCACGGCGCCGTGTTGATGGCACAGACACTGGAGCCACTGGTAGACGCGCTGGCGGTAGCCTGCATCGAGGAAGCAATCGAGCTGCGCGAGGCCGGTATAACCGCGCCCATACTGTTACTGGAAGGTGTCTTTGAAGCCGACGAACTGCCCGAGGCCGCTCGCAATAACTTTTGGGTCACCATTGATAATGCCACCCAGCTCAACTGGCTCGAAAACGCTGCTCTGCCAGACCCTTTGCACTGCTGGTTGAAAATCGACACCGGCATGCACCGGCTGGGTGTGGCGCCTACAGAAACCGCGGAGTTTTATCAGCGCCTGCGGGCCAGTGACAATGTGCGCGACGATATTGTTCTGTCCACACATTTTGCTTCCGCTGACGATCTGGAGAGCCCTCAAACCAATGAGCAACTGGATTGCTTTGAGGCGGCCTGTAAAGGCCTGGAGGGCCCGCGCAGCGCTGCCAATTCTCCCGGTTTACTCGGTTGGCCAAGATCTCACTATGACTGGGTGCGGCCGGGATACATGCTGTACGGCAATTCTCCATTCGCTGCCCAACATCCTGACGCCGACCGCCTGCAGCCGGTAATGACACTGACTTCAGCGGTTATCTCTGTTCGCGAGGTGGCCGCCGGCGAATCCGTTGGCTACGCCGCGACGTGGACGGCTAGACGCCCATCGCGCATCGCAACAGTGACCATAGGTTATGGCGACGGCTACCCGCGACGTGCTGAAAACGGCACGCCAGTGCTGGTCAATGGCCAGCGCGCGGTGCTGGTGGGTCGCGTCTCCATGGACATGATAACAGTCGACGTGACAGACCTGGACCGCGTTGACATTGGCGATCCGGTCGTACTATGGGGTGAGGGCCTGCCGGCCGCAAAAGTTGCACGCCACGCCGATACGATAGGCTACGAACTGACCACGCGCATGCCCCTGCGGACACCTCGCGTCGTGGTAACGCCTTAGCAAGCGGTGCCGCTGGTGCGGAGCACTGTGTAATCCTTTATGATGTGGCAAAAATAACAGGGATCCGCACTCGCCTTGGACCAGGACACCAACCTCCCCCTGCCCGATGGCAGCCAGCTTGCTGCCGTCGATCTCGGCAGCAATTCTTTTCACTTGATTATCGCCCGTATTGAGCACGGCGAAATGCGCCCGGTAGAGGTGCTCGCGGAAAAAGTGCAGCTGGGCGCCGGCCTGGAAAATGGCGTGTTGTCCCAGGAGGCCATCGAACGCGGCCATGAATGCCTCGCGCGGTTTGCACAGATGCTGGAAAGCGTCGAGCATGAGCGCATCCGCGTGGTGGGCACCAACGCTCTACGGGTAGCGAAGAACCGGCGTGACTTTACCCAACCGGCGCGCCAGATTCTGGGATCCCGGGTAGACGTGATTTACGGCCGCGAGGAAGCGCGACTGGTTTACCTGGGCGTCGCCCACTCCCTCTCGGACGACGAACAGTCGCGCCTGGTCATCGACATAGGCGGCGGCAGCACAGAGTTCATCATTGGGCAGCGTTTTGAACCGCAACGCCTCGAAAGCCTGCAAATGGGCTGCGTCTCCTACGCCAGAGACTACTTTCCCGAAGGCCAGATCGATGCCGAGAACTTTCGCCGCGCCTATGCCGCCGCCTGCATAAACACCTCGCATATTCGCCAGCAGTACAATTCGTCACGATGGGTGGAATGCGT
The DNA here is from genome assembly GCA_963669435.1 of Halieaceae bacterium. Classification (GTDB taxonomy): domain Bacteria; phylum Pseudomonadota; class Gammaproteobacteria; order Pseudomonadales; family Halieaceae; genus CALJFL01. The sequence continues at coordinate 3,291,287 of OY770025.1, read as the reverse complement.
CGGCTCGTCCGGCACCTTGCAGGCGATCGAGGACATCCTGGTAGAAAACGGCTGGAGTGAGTCCGGCGTACAGCGCGAGGGCTTGAAAAAGCTGGAAGCGAGCCTGTTAAAGTTTGACAGTTTCGACAAACTCAAAATAGATGGCCTGAACCCCAACCGTCGCAATGTGATTACTTCCGGTGTGGCAATCACTTCAGCGCTGTTTGACATGCTCAATATCGATACCATGCGCACCTCCAAGGGTGCCCTGCGCGAAGGCGTAATCTACGACTTGATGGGCAGACTCAGCCACGAGGATGTGCGCGAACGCACCATCAACGCGCTGATGCAACGCTACTCGGTGGACGAGGACACGGCCACTATCGTCTCGCGTCGTGCCCGCATCCTGTTCAAGGCAACCCGCAACAGCTGGCAGCTGGACAACAACGACTGGGAGCAGGTACACCGGATTGCGCGCACCCACGAGATCGGTATGGCCATCTCGCACAAGCACTTCAACCGCCATAGTGCCTACCTGTTGCGGAATGCCGACCTCCCAGGCTTTTCCCAGGAGGAGCAGGAAGAACTGGCCATGCTGGCTGTGTCGCACCGCGGCAAACTGGATACCGGGTACATCGCCGATATCCCGAAGTCGGAGCAGATTCGAGCTATCAGATTGATTGCTATCACCCGACTGGCCGCCCTGTTCAAATATGTTGAGCAACTGGAACGTTTACCCGATTTAAGCATCGAGGCCGGGGATGATTTTCTGACCCTGGATTTCCCGGAGAACTGGCTGACACAACACCCATTGACCGCCAGTGAATTGACCAACGAAACCAATGTTTTTGCCAAGGTTGGGATTACACTTAACGTGAGCTAGCCGGTCCGGCAGCCGGCGTTGATACCCTCGTTCAGAACCAGCGTAATCAGCGCGCGAGATAGTGTATCGACGAGTTTTACGTATCCACCGTGACGACCCCCGATTTAGTCGTAGGAGATTGCAAACCATGCATGCGTACAAAGAACTGGAAGCCCGCAAAAAGCGCACTTCGGCATTAACCAATGCCATGGGCATACTGCACTGGGACCAGGAAACCATGATGCCCGACGGCGCGGCACCGGCCCGCGCTGGCATGCTCGCGGAACTGAGTGTCCTTGTTCATGAACAGGAAACCGATGACGCCCTGCCCGATCTTATTGCAGAAGCCGAGTCAACCCAGGGTGAGTTGAATGAATGGCAGCGCGCCAACCTGCGGGAGATTCGCCACGCCTATACTCATGCCAACGCCATGCCTGCAGAGCTGGTAGAGAAAATGGTACTCGCGTCATCCGAGTCCACTATGACCTGGCGGGAGGCCCGTGGCGACAACGACTTCAAACGACTCGCCCCCAAGCTGGAGGCGTTGTTTGAACTCAAGCGGGAAGAGGCAGCGATCAAGGCCGAGCTTCTCGGCGTCACCCCTTACGAGGCGATGCTCGATCAGTTTGATCCGGGCCGGCGCGAATCACAGGTCGATGAGATTTTCGCCGACCTGGGGGATTTCCTACCGCCATTCCTGCAACAGGTACTGGAGAAACAAGCTGACGAACCCCAACCCATAATGCCTGAGGGCCCCTTCCCGACCGACAAGCAGGAAGCGCTCGGCCTGGAGGTTATGAAAATCATCGGTTTTCCTTTCGAGCGCGGCCGGCTCGACATTGCCCATCATCCCTTCAGTGGTGGCGCTGACGGCGATGTGCGCATTACCACCCGGTACGAGGACGACGACTACCTGAAGAGCCTGATGGCAGTGATTCATGAAACAGGTCACGCGCTCTATGAAGACGGCCGGCCGCAAGAGTGGCTGGGGCAGCCCGTGGGTAACAGCTGCGGCATGACGCTACACGAAAGCCAGTCACTGCTGCTGGAAATGCAGGCCGCCAGATCCGAGGAGTTTATCCGCTTCCTGTGCCCTACGGTACAGCGCATAATCGGCGGCGAGGGACCACACTGGGCGGCGGACAACATTCTGCGCATGTATCGCAAGGTTGAACCAGGCCTGATCCGGGTGTATGCCGACGAGGTCACCTACCCGCTGCACGTCATCCTGCGCTATCGATTGGAAAAAGCCATCATCACGGGAGACCTGAAAGCGACCGACCTGCCCACTGCCTGGAACGAGGGCATGGAGAGCCTATTGGGCATTACCCCGCCCGACGATACCGACGGGGTGATGCAGGACGTCCACTGGCCAGAAGGTCTCCTCGGGTACTTCCCCACCTACTCGCTGGGTGCAATGGCGGCGGCGCAGATATTCACCGCGGCAAAACAGGAGAAACCCGACATCCTCCCCGGCCTTGGCAAGGGCAACTTCTCGCCATTGTTTGCATGGCTGGATGAGAACATTCGCAGCCAGGGCTGCCTGTATATGCCGGACGATTTGATTAAACAGGCCACCGGGAGCAGGCTGGGTACGGAGGCCTACAAGGCCAGCGTGACGGCTCGGTACCTAAACTAGGACAGCAGGCGGACGACCATAACGGGCGCTATCACCAAACGGACTGTCCCCGCACCCAAAGCCCCCCAAATGGGCACTGAAAAAAAACCCGATGACGCATCATCGGGCTTTTTTCATTATGCTTTCGCACTGTGGCGTTATCGCCCTCGACAAAACTTTCAATAGGCTTGTCGAGAGGGTAAGTGATTTACAAATCGTAACCACGCTCGTCGTGCAGAACCAGGTCAAGACCGCGAGTCTCTTCCTCTTCATCGACACGCAAGCCAACCAGCAAGTCGACTATTTTCAGTATGATGAAGCTGGCGATAGCGGTGTAGACCAGGGTGGCCACCACACCGGTACCCTGAATCATCAACTGCCCACCGATGCTCTCCACGCCGTCGGAAAAACCGTTGCCGCTGAAGATGCCCAGTTGCGTTGAACAGAACACGCCGGCAAGCATCATACCGAGCATGCCACCCACGCCGTGCACGGGAAATACGTCCAGGCTGTCGTCCACTTTCAGCTTGTTTTTCAGGTAAGTGGTAGCGAAATAGCACACCACGCCAGCACTCAAACCGATTACTACCGCACCCGCCGGGCCTACTGAACCAGAAGCGGGGGTAATGGTGCCGAGTCCTGCCACCATACCGGTTACGATACCGAGCACGGAAGGTTTGCCGTGGCGAATCCATTCCATGGTCATCCACGCCAGAGAGCCACAGGCGGCGGAGAGATGAGTCACCAGCATTGCCATCGCGGCGCTGCCATCAGCAGCTACGGCCGAACCTGCGTTGAAACCGAACCAACCCACCCAGAGCATGCCCGCGCCGGTAACAGTGAGCGTCAGGTTATGTGGCGGCATGGCAACCGAGCCAAAACCACGACGCGGTCCCATGACGATGGCTGCCACCAGTGCCGCAACAGCCGCGGTTATATGAACGACGGTGCCACCAGCAAAGTCCTGCACGCCCATTTCACCTAGCCAACCGCCACCCCAAACCCAGTGGCAGATGGGTGCGTATACCACGATCAGCCAGATGGTGCTGAATAGCAACATCGCGGAGAAACGCATGCGCTCTGCGAAACCACCGACTATCAAGGCCGGGGTAATAATGGCAAAAGTCATCTGGAAGATAGCAAACAGCGAAGCCGGTACCGTGCCGTTGACACTGTCCATGCTGATTGCTGCAAACATGATATTGCCAAAGTCACCGATGAACGGCCCCTGCTCAACACCATCACTGCCGAAAGCAATGGTGTAACCGAGGAAAAACCAGACCAGTGACATCAGACAGGTCAGTGCAAAACACTGCATCAGTACGGACAGCACATTCTTCACCCGCACCAGGCCAGCGTAGAACAATGACAGGCCCGGTATGGTCATAAACAGGACCAGCGCCGTCGAGGTCAGAATCCAGGCGGTATCAGCGCCATTGATCTCATCGGCAAATGCAGCGGTCGATGCCAGGGACGCGAACAGGAATAGTGCGGTATGTTTTAAGGTCTTCATCATTGCCTCCCGTTTACAGTGCGTCATCACCGGTCTCACCGGTGCGAATGCGGATACTTTGTTCTAGTGCCGAAACAAAAATTTTGCCGTCGCCAATCTTGCCAGTATTAGCGGCCCCACAAATTGCTTCGATAGCGGGGTCAACCTGGTCGTCGGCGACTGCCAACTGCAGTTTGATCTTTGGCTGAAACTCCACATGGTATTCGGCGCCGCGATACAGCTCGGTGTGACCCTTCTGGCGACCGTAGCCCTTAACCTCTTCTACCGTCATGCCAGTGATACCCATTTGTTGTAACGCTTCGCGGACATCATCAAGCTTGAACGGCTTGACGATCGCGGTAATCATTTTCATTGCTGCATCCTCTTTATTTTTGATCGCCCGTTTATGCTGTTGTTGATGGGCCGTGGACTATCCCGAAAGGCTTGCACTAATATGGTGCACCGTGCTAAGCCATGGGACTCCGCATCCTGCCACAACTTGGGGCAAACGTTAAGGCACCTCTGAAAGATTCAAAAAAAGCTCAGCCCTTTCAAGACATAAGTGATTAACACAGCGCACCATTAAGAATTTCAGTTCGGCGTGAAACGCCCCAAGGCGGCGCATCGACTCAGGCAATTCACCCACACTGGATCACACGAGCTGGGGTACAATGCGTTCCATCGTGGGCGGGCACTCGCCACCCCCAAGCCTAGTTTTCAGTTCAAGGACGTGTCTCATGCTCAGCAACAAACACATTGCCATCACCGGCGCGGCCGGCTCATTGGGTCAGGCCACGGCCAAAATAGCGAGCGGATATGGCGCGCGGGTGACCGGCCTGGACATTATCGAAGCAGACACCCTTCCCCACTGCGACAATTATCATAAGCTGGACTTACTGGACGCAGACGCGGTGCGTGCACGTTTTGAAAGCCTGGGCGACTTAGACGCGCTGTTTAACATTGCCGGTGGGTTCGCCATGGGTATAAGTGCCAGCGACCCCTCCGAAGAACAGTGGCAGTTAATGTTCAAGCTCAACGTTACGACGCTGCGTCACGCCGTAAGCGCGGCAACGCCGGCGCTGTGCAACACCAAAGGTGCCATGGTGAACATCGGTGCGCTGGGAGCACTGGCTGGGGCTGCCGACATGAGCGCCTACTGCTGCGCAAAGTCAAGCGTCATGCGACTCACCGAGAGTCTGTCGGAGGAGCTGAAAACTAAAGGCGTTAATGTCAACGCGGTGTTACCAAGCATTATTGATACGCCCCCCAACCGCGAGGCCATGCCAGACGCAAATTATGCCGACTGGGTGAAGCCAGAGGATCTCGCACGGGTCATATGTTTTCTGGCATCAGACAATGCCAGCGCAGTACACGGCGCCCTGTTGCCAGTTAAAGGTTTATCCTGATTTCGTCGTGACAAGGGCGGAGATGCGACGATTGCTATTTCACGTCCGCATCGGTACAGGCGCCGAAAGAGTTAATGGTGTATCCGTCTGATGCTACCGAGCCAGTAAAAGTGCCAGTGGCTTCATCGATTACGAAGCTGAAGGCGCGCTCATCGTGCCTGCCCTGGGCGACAATCAGGCCACCTTCGCGGGTCAGATTTCCGATATCACTACGACGTTCGTCGCCACTGGCTTTGGTGGTGGAAATTGTTTTGGCGCGCGTGTCTACGACCAGGAACCGAGGTGACGCCACCGACTCAGGGGCAACAACAGCACAGGGAGCACTGTGCAGGCATACCATCACCTGACCCTGAGAGCAGAGCAAGCGCTTCGCCTCTCTTATATCGTCAGAAAATACCGGGGAGCTAGCGAGGACAGTAGCTGCCATGAGTAAGATGTTCTTCATCATCTGCTCCTTTAATACTTGACCAGGTAATCTTTGGCTTCCAGGCACACGCTGAAAGCTTTCTTGAAGTTATCAATGGAAGCGGCACTGGCCTGGGCAGTAGATTGGTATTGTGACTGCGCCTGTGAGGTCGTTTGTTCCGCCTGGCTGCGCGCCCTGCGGCGGGAACTGATACCACCAATAGCAGCGCCCCAGGCTGCACCTTTGCCGGCGTCATCATCCGCGATCTCCCCGATCACCGCACCCACGGCGGCACCACCCAAAGCACCCCGCGCGCCGGCGCCCTGGGTCGATTGTTGGGCCGATGCACTTTCTGCGGACGCCTGCTCTGCGGCAGCTTGCTCTTGTTTCTGGGCGTTAAATGGATCTGTTCCCACTTCACCCACCGCCCATTCATAACAGGCCGCCTCGTCCTGGGATTGCTGGCCACTGTCCTGCCCCGCCTTGGGAAAAACATACACTTCCAGGGTGGAACCCAGCGATTGTTGCGCATTTGCGGCCATTGCCTGCATGCTGGCGCCTACGACCAGGCCTAATAATAATTGCTTCATTTGGTAGTCCTCGTGTGAGCCGCGTCAATATTACTACTAACAGCGGAACCATGCAGTCTGACTCCGGGATATGGCGTGAATTTCCTCATCAGTTCTTGTCTGCCGACCGCCCTGCGATCAGGGTACCGGATAGACCTGCTTGCCGCCCTTGATTGTCGCCAGCACCTCAATGCTGCTCAGACCTTTACTGTCGATTGTCATCGGATTGGCGTCCAGGATCACCATGTCAGCCTGCTTCCCAACACTGAGCGTTCCCTTCTCGTTGCTCTCGAAGCTCTGGTAAGCGGCATTCACGGTTATCGACTTCAGTGCTTGCTCGATTGACACACGTTGCGCCTCACCCAGGACCTTGCCACTACGGGTAGTGCGATTGACCTGGCTGGACAAGATCATCATGGCATTCGGCAGAGTGACCGGCGCGTCGTTGTGGGCTGTATAAAGCATGCCCCTGTCGAGCGCTGAACGTGTTGGGGAGATTCGCGCAGCGCGCTCCGGCCCCAGCACTGAGTCGCGGTGCCAATCACCCCAGTAGAAAGTATGCACGGTCATAAATGAGGGGATCACGCCCAGTTGCTTCATGGCATCCAGCTGGTCCTCTCTTGCGGTCTGCGAGTGGATGACCACCGGCCTTATGTCCTTATCGCCGTAGGTCTCCCTTGCCTTGGTGACCGCTGCTATAAACTGGTCTATAGCCGCATCACCATTGCAGTGCACCAGCACCTGCCAACCATTGGCAAAGGCCATATCAATGTGGCCTGCCAGCACCTCGTCGCGCATCGCCGGATAACCCACATAGTCCTTGTTCTGTCCCTGGGGAACAACGTAATAAGGTTTTGTCAGCCACGCCGTTTTGGCCTGCGGGGATCCATCCAGCGACAGCTTGATGCCCCCCACACGAAAATGGTTCTGGTAGTTTCGCGCGCCGCTCTCCATCAGTGCTTTTAGCGCATCAGTGTCCCCGTAGAATCCCGGGTCGGGATAGGCGATAACATCAATAGCCAATTGCCCATGCGCGGCGAATCCGGTCAGGCCGGTAATACCTGACAGGTCCGACCGCCCCTCCTGGGCAGTAGTGAAACCTGCGGCAAAATACGCCTGCTGCGCCGCGTGTAACATGGCCGCACCGGAGGCCTCACTGGCAGGCGTTAGCAATGGCAGTACCGGATGGAACAGGGCCATCTCCTCGAGTACACCATTTGGCTCATTGGTGCCGCTGACCCTTTGCAGCACACCGCCCTCGGGGTCCGGGGTATTTTCGTCATATCCAAACATGGCCAGGGCCCGGGAGTTCACCACCCCAACGTGCCCGGACTGGTGCAGGATCACCACCGGCAAAGCCGTACTTACCAGGTCGAGTTCCTTCGCCGTCGGGTGGCGCTGCTCGCGCAACTGTGAATCGTCGTAGTTCATACCAAACACCACGCCCGATTCCTTCGCTTGTGGACTGTCGATATGTGCTTTCATCTGTGCGATCAGCGTGGGGATATCACTGCTCACCCCTTCGGGAGGGGCCGCCAGATTGGCGGACATGGCCGCCAGGCCCGTCATACCAAAGTGGCCATGGGCGTCGATAAAACCTGGCAACAGGGTCCGGCCAGCGAGGTCGACAGTTTGAGTTTCAGGGCCCCGGACACTCGTCAACTCATCGAGACTCCCAACGGCAATAATCTTGTCGCCGCGGATCGCTACCGCCTCGGCCGACGGTTGTGCCTCGTCCATGGTTACTATGGCACCACCGGTATACACCACCGTGGCATGTTCAGCATTATCGGCCTCCGCCCGTGCATTCGACAGAAATGGAACCAGGCAGAAGAAGAACACCGGGATTAGGGATCGAAACTTGTGCATGGAATTACCTCTTACACAATGGGCACTGACTGACAGTGTAGCCCAAGCCGGGAGCCCAACCATGAGTTTATCCGGTAAAGGTGGGATCGTTACCTCACTCACGGAAAATCATCGCATTGTGCAAACTGATCAAGGGCTGGCTAAAATAGCACGACCCTTCCTGGAACCCGGCATATGAAACGACTTCCACTTTGGCTGATGGCAAGCGCTCTGTTAAGCACGGCGCTGGGCGCACAGGAGCCGCACGCCACAACCCCGCCTGCCCCAGGCGAATCGGCCCAACGTAACGTCATCCTCATCGTCGGCGATGGAATGGACGATCAGCAAATCACCATTGCACGTAATTACCTGGTGGGAGCGCAGGGGAAACTACTGTTGGACAACCTGCCCATGCGCGGCGCTGTACAGATCCTGTCAATCGAAGACGAGATTGGTGGCAAACCTGTGTACGTTTCCGATTCAGCCAATACCGCCACCAGCATGGCCACCGGGGAAGTGACCAGTCGTGGCCGCTTGTCGACGCGGGCAGGTGACAATGCACCCTACCCTACTATCGTGGAACTGGCTGAATCGCGGGGCTATCGCACCGGCCTGGTGTCGACCGCCAGTGTGACCGATGCCACACCGGCATCCTTTGCTGTACATATGAGTATGCGCCTGTGCCAAAGCCCCGAGTTGATGCAGAAAGTCACCTACGGTGATATCGAACTGGGAAACTGCGCAAGCGAAACGCGCTCCCAGGGTGGGCGAGGTTCCATCTCGGAGCAATTGGCGGAATCAGACCTCGACGTGCTGTTTGGCGGTGGCGGTAAGTACTTCGCACCCTCCGTAGAGGGTGAACCGGACCTCACCGTATTGGAACTGGCAATCCAGCGGGGCTTCACTGCAATTTATAGCCGTGAAGATCTATTGGCTCTGGAATCCACAGATCGCGTGTTAGGGCTGTTCTCGGAGGACACCATGCCAGTGCGTATGCGCGGCGAGGATGGACGTGAAGCAGAGTCCCCTGAGCCCAGCTGGCTAAACTCCGTGCACCGCTATCTCGGCGAGGTCACCCAGCCCGCCATCATGCGCTGCGAACCCAACCCCGACTTCGGCGACATGCCTTCCCTGGCCGAGATGACGGAAGCAGCACTGTCGGTCCTACACCGTGAGGATTCCCCGGGCTTTTTCCTGATGGTTGAATCCGCATCAATCGACAAGCAGGCACACTATCGCAAGCCCTGTGGTTCCATCGGCGAACTCGAGCAACTCGAAGAGGCGCTCGCCAGCGCCCTGGCCTTTGCGGATAAACACCCTGATACGTTGATCCTGGTCACCGCCGACCACAGCCAGGCGGCACAACTGGTCCCTATGAAAAGTCTATATGCCAGTTTCCCCATCCCGATTTTCACGCCCGGAAAGCTGGCGCGGATCCAGACCCCAGAGGGTTCAACGATGGCCGTCAACTACGCGACTAACAATTTTTCTGCGGAGGAACACACCGGGGCAAACGTGCCGATCTTTGGCAACACTGAGGCCGTCGGTAAGGTACCCACATTTTTGAGTCAGCCCGAGATTTTCAACATCATGAGCAACTATCTGGGCCTGGATTAGGCTGGCCTGGGTGAGGGGCTCTCCGCGACAACACCGGTTGGTGGCAATCGTACAATACAGTAGTATTGACGCTCCCAACAAAAGCAACTTGAGGTTTTCCATGCGCATTAGCAAAATCACCAGTCTATTGCTGATTTCACTGTTTCTGGCTGCCTGCGGCTCAACCCCGACCTGGGAGGGGTTCTCCCCGGTAGAAGCAGAAAATTTGCAAGCCCTGGGCCTGTCCGCCGGAGAGGCAAAGAAGTACCAGGAAATGGGTTTTAACTCGGACAGTATCAAACGCTGGTACGACGCCGGCTTTACCGACCGTGGCAGCATCACCGCGTGGCACGACGCTGGTTATCACGCGGAGGCCGCCGGCGACTGGCACCGCGCCCAATTCAGCCTCGAAGAGGCCAGCAACTGGAAAGACAAAGGCTTCAACGCTGAAGATGCCGAAGACTGGCGCAACAAAGGCTTCGACGTGAAAGAGGCTACAAAACTGCGCGAACGAGGCCTGAGCGCGGACTAACGTCTCGCCCTTACAGGTTTACCCAACTATTGAGGGCACGCAGTCGAAACTGCTGCCCTTGGTGTTTTAACACCGCGGAGTCGGGCAAGATTTCCACCACGGTAATACCCCCACCGATCCCTGTACCTTCCCTGGCCGTTTGGCCGTTCAGTACCACCGACGACTCACCGGATTTGCCGGAGTAATCGTGCACGCTGTACATAATGGTGGGAATCTGGTCCTTGCGCTGTTGCGAAAGGTCATCGAGAAACGGCGCCGGATGCTCCTGCAAGCGGGCATTGGCGAGTTCTGATTGCGCCTGGGACAACACCTGTTCGATGTCGATTGTTTCACCGCGTGGCCCAGCCTGTTGTTGCACGGGCGTTTCCTCCACTGTGGCCTGTTCTTGTTCGGCGACCGACAGTGTTACTTCAGGAGCGCTCATCGCCTCAGTCTCCTCTACACTCGCCCCGGCGTTCGCATAGAGGGCCGCCACATCGGCGGCAGCATCGGGGTCCGGACCGGGGCGAGGATCGCGTATCTCCTGCACAGGTGTAGTGACAACACTTGCTGGTTGTGCCGTATTGAGGGAATCGTCGGAAATGGGGACACCCCCCGGGCTGAACTGCCCGGTTTCTGGCGCCGCCGTTTTTGGCGCCTCACTAATTAGAACATCCGGAATCGGTACTTCGGGCTTTGACACCGCCGGCACAGCGACTGCGTCCGGGGTCTGCGCCGACGGCATCAGTATCCACCAACTGGCGGCAACAGCCACGACGACTGCCACTAGAATCAGCGCCCACCGCCGGAGCTTCATTGTTCCCGAGTTTGCCTCGCTACCAATAAAATGTTCGGTAGCCAACCCGGGAACATCACCCTCGCCACGTCGCTCCGACTCGGAGCGGTTTAGAGCATCAAGAATTAGCGACACGCGTCTTTCTCCGGTCCCGGGGCAAGACTCATCGGCGCACCAGGCTCGGGGCGCTATTCAACAGCTTTTCGCGCGCCAGGGCTGCACTGGTATCAATGCCCAACTGTTCATTGAGCTTCAACAGTGTTTGCTCCCCGACCACCCCGTCCGCGTCCAGGCGGTTCGCACGTTGGAACAAGCGCACGCGCTGATCCAGCGCCTGATTGAACTGATCGCCGGCGAGGCTGGAAGCCTGCTGATCCAGACGGGCAAACAGGCTGGCTATCTCGGCGACCACAGGGCTGTTGTCACCCAGCGCCAACGGCCGCGAAAAACCAGCCGGAGGATGCCAAAGGTAGGCATACTCTCCTCGCCACAGCGGCGCCAGCTCGGCCAGGGCAATCTCCTGAACCCCAAGGCCCGTTGCCACAATGGCCTGGCGATCAATGATTTCCAACAACACCACACTGGACGCAAAGCGGTCCTCGTCAACCAGGCTAAGCAACAGGGGACGATTGTATTCGCCGAGCTCATTCCAGGTCTGCGCCTCACCCCTGCTACATTGCAGATCAGTGTCTACTGGCAGCTGGCATACGTTCGCTGGCGCTGGTGTCTCTGCGGTGAGCGACCACAGCAGTTCCCAGGCAGCAGTGGGTGACAGCAGCCAATCGCGCGCTGCCGCGGTCTCACTCGCTTCGTTCACTGGCTGTATTCTTTCAGCGGCCACGGCATTTTCAGCGGCCACGGCGTCTTCACCAGCCACGGCGCTCTCAGCGGCAACGGTGATCTCAGCTTCACCGGCGGGCGATGAATCCTCCAGTATCTTCTGAGCCTGCTGGGGTGGAAGAACCATCGCGGTCGGAGATTGCCCCAGAGGCTCGCCGCCCTGCCCCAAGCTGGCCTGCCCCCGGTCGGCCGGCCCCAGAAAATACCAGGCGTAGGCTACTATGCCCACTACCAGCACAGCGGCCAGGCCCGCACCGAGGAATGCAAAGCGTGTGCGACCGGGCAGGGTTGCGGGTTGGACTTCCCCCATGACCTCGGTGGCCGCGGCGGCAAGCAGGGACTTGCTGGCCTGTGACGCATTTTTACCATAGGCGCCCAGCAGGGTTCGATCACACAGCAAATTGATCAGGCGTGGAATGCCTCGAGTCCGGCGGTGGATATCGCGCACCACTGCCCGCGGGAACAGCTCGCGTCCGGGCGCCAGCCCCGCCACCTGCAGTCGGTGCCGAATATAGGCGCCAGTTTCTTCCAGGTTGAGAGCTTCCAGGTTGTAACGCGCGGTAATGCGCTGATTCAACTGGCGCAGCTCTGGGCGCGCCAGAATCTGGGCAAGTTCAGGCTGCCCAATAAGTATAATCTGCAGCAGCTTTTCGCTATTGGTTTCCAGGTTGGTCAACAGGCGAATCTGCTCCAGCACATCAAAATCCAGGTGCTGGGCCTCGTCGATGAGCAATACGGTCTTACGCCCTGCGCTGTGATTATCCAGCAAGAAGCGATGCAGGTGGTCAGTAAGCGTTTTCAAGCTGCGGTGATCGTCGCCGTAATCAATACCCAACTCGTCGCAGGCGCTGGCCAACAACTCAATGGCACTCAGTGCGGGGTTGAGAATGATGGCAATGTCCGTATCGTCGGGTAGCTGTTCGAGCAAACAACGATTGATGGTGGTCTTGCCGGTGCCCACCTCACCGGTGAGGAGGATAAAGCCACCGCCGGCCCCGACGCCGTACAGCAGGTGCGCCAGCGCATCGCGGTGCCTGGGACTCATAAACAGGTAGCGCGGGTTTACCGCTATCGAAAACGGGGCTTCGGACAAGCCAAAGTACTGGTGGTACATCGGGTACCGCTCTCACCTATCTCTGCGCTATGCTTTAGCCAGACATTATGCCCAAGGCGCTGTGGTGACGCACGCATAAGCCCGGGCTAATTTGCGAGATCGTGCAATCCGCGCTAACTTGGAAGGTCAGATGAATTACAGGGAAGACTCTTATGAAAGCGGTTAAAGCCATTGTGGCGGTTGTCGTCGTACTGGGCCTGCTGGTGGCCGTGGCTGCCTATTACCTGCTCAGTAACATCGATGGTTTCGTCAAGGAGACCATTGAAAAGGTAGGCACAGAGGTGACCGGAACCGGCGTCAGCCTGCAATCGGTGAGCATCAACCTGACTAATGGCAGCGGCACCCTGTCCGGTCTAATCATCGATAATCCGCCGGGTTACGACAGCCCCTACGCCTTTAGTCTCGACCAGGTCACCGTGGCCATCCAGCCATCCAGCCTGACCAAGGACGTCATTGTTATCAGCGAAGTGACCGTCAAAGGCGCAAATCTGATTGCGGAGCAAAAGGGCACCGGAGTGAATCTCACGGAGATTCTGGACAATGTGGAAGCTGCAGGGGAAAAAGCCAATCAGGAGACACCCCCCGCCGAGCCCGCACCAGAGGAAACACCGACCGACGTTCGCTTGATGATGCAGAACTTCACCTTCGTCGGTACCCAGGCGAAGATCATCACCGAGACCAAGGGCGAAGCAGTGCTAACCGTGCCTGACGTTAACCGGACCAACTTCGGTGACACTGTTACCGGGCTGACGCCAGAACAACTGGGTGCCGAGGTGACTGAAGCCGTTATCGAGGAAGTCCAGGATGCGGTAGAGGACTACCTTGAAGACCTGGCCAAGGCTGCCATGCAGGAAAAGGTCAAAGAGAAAACCGGTATTGATCTGAAGGCCGCTGAGGAAGGGTTTAAGTCGTTGTTCGATTAGTCATCAAGGCGCCGCGAACTACGCGGTGCTCTCGATATTGGCCAGCATATCCAGTGCCTCATCGCACCACTGCAGGAACTGCTCACCATTGCGTATCCCGCCGAGCAGTGCAAGGTAGACCCCCTGGCGCCTGACGGGCAATTGCTCCGGATTGTCGTAATGCGCCCGGCGAATCTTCTCGTACAGGTATAAGCGCTGCATCATCGCTTTGCGGCGCTCATCGATTTCACCCATCAAGTGCGTAACATTGTCCGTACTGAGGTTGTACAGCTTAACGAAGAGGTCGTCCTTGCCCTCCTGCACTTTGCTGGTTTGAAATACCCAGTCGGCCATCGCCTCACGGCCAGCGAGCGTCAGGCCATAGGAAATCTTATTGGGTTTGCCGCGCTGGTTAACCTCGCGCTTACTCAACCAGCCCTTGTCGGACAGCTTGCGCAATTCCTGGTAAATCTGCTGGTGGGAGGCCTGCCAGAAAAAGCCCAGGGACGCGTCAAACGACTTGGCCAGTTCATAGCCAGACATATCGTCATCTATCAGCGCAGTCATAATTGCATGCGACAAAGCCATCGGCGGGATCCTTGCGGGACGATGGCCGTAGCATAGCGCGAAGAAAATTTATATGCAAAACCTTGCATAAATTTTTACTTATGCAATAATTTGCAACCTCTGATAAAACAAGCCTACCGAGCATCAGGAGAAATTTATATGGCACTTCCAGATTCACTGAGAAACGCGTTGCGCTTGCCCGTGGTCGGCGCGCCCCTGTTTATCATTTCCAATCCCGACCTGGTGATCGCCCAGTGTAAAGCGGGCGTGGTGGGATCATTCCCCGCCCTGAATGCGCGCCCGGCTGAAGTGCTGGAGGAGTGGCTGCAGCACATCACCACGGAACTTGAACAGCACAACCGGGACAATCCAGACCGACCGGCGGCGCCCTTTGCGGTGAACCAGATTGTGCACGGCTCCAATGACCGGCTGCAGCATGACATGGAGCTTTGCGTGAAGTACAAGGTACCCATCGTCATCACTTCACTGGGTGCGAAAGAGTTTGTGAATGAGGCCGTACACTCCTATGGCGGGCTGGTCTTTCACGACGTGATCAACAACCGCTTCGCCCGCAAGGCCATCGAGAAAGGCGCTGACGGACTGATCGCTGTCGCTGCGGGCGCCGGCGGCCACGCCGGGACGACCTCCCCCTTTGCACTGGTGCAGGAAATCCGCGAGTGGTTCGATGGTCCCCTGCTGCTATCGGGCTCCATCGCCACCGGTGATGCGGTACTGGGTGCCCAGGCCATGGGCGCAGATCTGGGCTATATCGGCTCGGCATTTATAGCCACCGAAGAAGCCAATGCAGAACAGGCCTACAAGCAGGCGATTGTCGACAGCAAGGCTGCGGACATCGTGTACAGCAGTCTGTTCACCGGTGTACACGGCAACTACCTGCGCTCTTCCGTCGAAGCCGCAGGCCTGGACCCGGACAATCTACCGGACCGTGACCCCAGCGCCATGGATTTCGGCTCCGGCGGCAGCAGTGATGCAAAAGCCTGGAAAGATATCTGGGGCAGCGGCCAGGGTATCGGTGCGGTTGAGCAAGTAGTGCCTACAGCCAGCTATGTTGATCAGTTGGCGGAACAATATTTCGCCGCCAGGGAACGGCTTATGGCGAGCTGAGGGTAAAGCGCCTCTGAATGTCTTCGCGAACTTAATGCGACCCTACCTGTCTACTGTGGCAAGATCACACACAGGTATGGCCATGCGTTTGCTAACAACAGTATTTTTCGTCTTACTTCTGCCCACCGGCGTGGTGCGTGCTGATACTGCCACCACCGTGTTTGCCGGTGGCTGCTTCTGGTGTATGGAGCAGGCGTTCCAGGAAAAGGCCGGTGTCGAGGACGTGGTTTCCGGGTTCAGCGGCGGCACCATCGACAATCCCACCTACAGCGGGCGGCACGACGGGCACTATGAAGTCATCCAGATAAGCTACGACCCGGCGGTCGTCACCTACCAGGAACTACTGGATCACTACTGGGTCAATATCGATCCCTTCGATTCCCGCGGCCAGTTTTGCGATAAGGGCCACAGTTACAAGGCCGCTATTTTCGTCGCCGACGAAGATGAGCGCCGCCTGGCCGAGGCTTCACGCGATGCGGTCGCCGAACGCTTCCCCAGCCAACAGGTGGTCACGGAAATTTTGCCCGCTGCGAAATTCTGGCCAGTGGAGGAAGGCCACCAGGACTATTACCTGAAGAACCCGGTGCGCTACAAGTACTACAAGTGGAACTGCGGCCGCCAGCAAAGGCTGGATGCTATCTGGGGCGGCCCTTAGGCAGATTCAAACCCAGGGCACCTCTGATCAATACGGTGATACCTCAGGCACCCGCTGTGACCGCGTCCAGTCGACAGCGGTTTCACCAAAATAGGCACTGCCCCCTGCCCTTAAGGCCAACCTGATGCGATCACCCTCCCGGGGCGGTCGAGCCATGGCGATCCGCCAATGCATGCCAGACTCGTCCGTCGCTTGCATGGCCACAGGAGTCAATTTTACTGCCGGCATCGTCACTGACAGCAACACCCCGTCCAGCGCATGCGAAGCCGTGAGCTGAAGCTCCCAAACGCCCGGCTGATCGACAATCGATAGGGAAACACTGAAGTCCTCATTGCGCAGCTCACATCGGCCACTGGGATATCGGCAATTACTTTGCTCGACAAGAGGATAACTCTGTCCGGGTTGCGCGGGCCGCGCCTGCTCGCCCACCAACCGGTCCATTGCAAACCAGGCCAGGACTGCCAGCACCGGCGTAACCAGCAGGGCTACGATGATGTGGGTGTTGGTTCTCATACCGCTGGCGAGTCTGGTTTACCCGGCTCATGCAAAGCGCTGTGCCCTAGTGATCGTGCATGGGTACACTGCCGCCCGGGGTACGGATGTAATCGACCAGGTCCCGTACTTTCTCAGGTGGTGCAGCAGTAAAGCGAGACACGGCTAAGGCGACGGCGAAATTAACCAACGCACCCACAGCACCAAAGGCGTTAGGTTCGATACCGAAAAACCAGTTAGGGGGCATATCGCCCAGGAAGGCGGTGGAAGCGACAAACATAATGCCCTTGTGCTGGAACACATAGAACAAGGTGATGCCGATACCGGCGATCATGCCGGCAATAGCGCCCTCGCGATTTACGCCCTTGGAGAATATCCCCATCATCAACGCCGGAAACAATGAAGATGCTGCCAGGCCAAACGCCAGGGCCACAGTGCCCGCGGCAAAGTCAGGTGGATTAAAGCCCAGATACCCCGCCCCGATTATTGCGGCCGCCATAGCCAGACGACTGGCCAACAGCTCTTGCTTCTCATTGATATTGGGCGCAAACATGCCCTTGAGCAGGTCGTGACTTATCGCAGAGGCGATGGCTAATAGCAGACCCGCGGCCGTCGACAACGCCGCCGCCAATCCGCCAGCTGCCACCAGTGCAATCACCCAGTTCGGCAAGCGGGCGATCTCCGGGTTGGCCAACACCATAATGTCGTTGTCGACCTTGACCATCTCATTGCTCACCGGGTCTGCGCTGTACTGCATCCGCCCATCGCCGTTCTTATCCTCAAACTCCAGCAGCCCGGTCTTCTCCCAGTTTTTGAACCAGTCCGGGCGCTCGTCGTAGGCCAGGTATTCACCGCTTTGCGGTTCAATGGTCTGCATCAGGTTCAGCCGCGCCATGGCCGCTACTGCGGGCGCGGTGGTATAGAGCACGGCAATAAACACCAGGGCCCAACCGGCGGAAATACGGGCATCGCTCACCTTCGGAACCGTAAAGAAGCGAATAATCACATGGGGCAAACCCGCCGTACCGATCATCAATGACAGCGTATAGGCGAACATATTGAGGGAACTCAGGCGAACCTGGGTGGTGTACTCCTTGAAACCAAGATCCGTTACCACCTGGTCGAGCTTGTCTAACAGGTAGGTATCCGAGCCCGCCATGGTACTGCCCAGACCCAGTTGCGGCAGAGGATTACCGGTGAGCTGCAGGCTGATAAAAATCGCTGGAATGGTATAGGCCAGTATCAACACCACGTACTGGGCGATCTGCGTGTAGGTGATACCCTTCATGCCGCCGAGCACCGCGTAAAAGAACACAATACACATGCCCACCAGCAAACCGGTGCCGTAATCAACCTCGAGGAAGCGCGAAAACGCAACGCCTATACCCTTCATCTGGCCGATGACATAGGTGACCGAGCAAATGATCAGGCACAGGACCGCGACCCCCCGGGCAGCCTTCGAATAAAAGCGATCACCGATAAACTCAGGTACCGTGAATTTACCGTACTTACGCAGGTAAGGTGCGAGTAACATGGCCAGTATCACGTAGCCACCGGTCCATCCCATCAGGAAAACCGATCCGCCGTAACCCATGAAAGCAATTAAACCTGCCATGGAAATAAATGAGGCCGCCGACATCCAGTCCGCGGCCGTGGCCATACCGTTGGCCACCGGGTGCACCCCGCCACCGGCTACATAAAATTCCTTGGTGCTTCCCGCTCGTGACCACAGGGCAATGCCGATATAGAGGCTGAAGGTGGCGCCGACCACCAGGTAAGTTAAAGTCTGCAGTTCCATTGCTAGTTGTCCCGCTGCGCGTCCCTGTTTTGGTCATGGGGCTTGTCTTCATCGACACCAAATTCTTTGTCGAGCGCCGACATGCGATGGGCGTAATAGAACGTCAAAACCACAAACACATAAATTGAGCCCTGCTGCGCAAACCAGAAGCCAAGCTTATAGCCCCCGAGCTGAAACTGGTTGAGAAAATCCACCCACAGGATTCCGCAACAAAAACTGACGATGAACCAGACAACAAGCAGCTTCAACACAAGCGCCAGATTGCGCCGCCAGTACACCCCCGCCTGTTCTTCGGATATTTGAGACACCTTGAAAACTCCCGCGCTCTCTTATGCTTATGGTGTTGACTATAGCACCCGCACCACCGAGGTTTCATCGCTTTTCTGCTACTACGAATTCGCCTGTTGCGAGCTTCATTTATGTATTATGGTGAGCGAAGGCTAGCGCATATAAAACGATCCCACGGTCCAACCCTATCCGCAGCAGGAGGACAACAAGATGATAAGCCGAGCAGCCCCGCTGATAGGACTGTTGATTTTCTTTATCGCGTGCATTGCCCACGCTGAGCACAGGAAAACCGACATTATCACCCTGTATAACGGCGACCGGGTTACCGGCGAAATCGAATCCCTGTTTGGAGGCATCCTCCTGTTAGATACGGACTCCATGGGCAAAATCAGGATCGAGTGGCAGGAAATCGCACGCATTGAAAGCGAATTCTTCTACGAAGTCCGACTCAGCAATAGCGATCGTTACTACGGCTCGGTGGTAGAGACAGATCGCGCCGGGCAACTGGGCATTCAGGATCTGGATGGGGAGCATGCCTTTGAATGGCTGGAAGTGGTGGAACTTCGGCCTATTGAAGACAAGTTTGCAGAACAGATCGACGTCTACCTATCTGCTGGGTACAACTACACCAAAGCCAGCTCGGTGGCTCAAACGACATTCAATACCACGGTAAGCTACGAAGATGAACTCTCGCGCAGTAGCTTTAACGGTCGGGTAACCCTGACCGATACCAGCGACGATGACACCAGCAGTACAAAGCTGGATATATCACGCATGACCTGGACTAATCGGGAAAAACTATTCCGGGTATTCTTTGGCAACTACGAAAGCAACGACGAGCTTGGATTGGAAAACCGCATCTCCGCCGGCCTCGGCTGGGGGCGCTACACGGTTGATAACTCCCGCATGCGCTGGTCAATAGCGGGGGGAGCCCAGGTGCTAACCGAGGAGACTAGCGACGGGGAAGAACTCGAAAGTGCCGAGCTATTCATAAACACCGAGTTCGCCACCTGGGACTTTAATACCCCTGAACTCGACGTGCAGATCACCGCCAACTTGTTCCCTAGCCTTACCGAGAGCGGTCGTGTGAGGGGTGACACCGACATACGAATACGCTGGGAACTGGTCGAAGACCTGTTCTGGGATATTACCGCCTATGGTGTGTACGACAGCGACGCTGAATCTGAAAATGAGTTTGACTACGGCATCACCACCGGCCTGGGTTGGAATTATTAGGCAGTAACAACCCGACTAGGTGACCCCGTCTTCGCGGTAATGATGCACATCACGCTGTGGATAAGGAATGGTAATGCCCTCGCGATCCAGGCTGAGTTTTACCTCGCGCATCAGGTCCCAGTACACACTCCAGTAGTCTTCAGTCCGAACCCAGGGCCTGACGATAAAATTGACTGAAGAGTCGCCGAGCGTATGCAATTTGATTGCCGGCGCCGGTGAAGACAGCACCTTGTCATGGCCGTCGATAACGGCTTTAAGCACACGCTCAACATGCTCTACCTCATCGCCGTAGCCCACACCGAACTCCAGGTCGACGCGACGGACCTTCTGGGCGGTCACATTCTTGATCACATCACCCCAGATCTTGCTGTTAGGCACCACCAGGGTCTGGTTGTCATACGTATTGATGGTGGTGGATACCAGGGTCATTTTCTTGACTAACCCCTGGGCCCCTGCCACCTCGACATAATCATCCACATCATAGGGCCGATAAATCAGGATCATCGCACCCGCCGCAAAATTACCCAGCGTATCCTGCAGCGCAAAGCCAACAATAAAGCCGGCGACACCCAAACCGGCCAGCATCGGTGCCAGCGATATCCCCACCTGTGATAAAGCCATCAGGAAACCGATAAACATCACCGTGCCCGCAGAAGCGGAGACCAGAATTTCCTTCAACAGGGTCGACAGATCGAGGTTTGAACGCTCCAGGGCGGCGCTCATGCCTCGCCGCACCAGGCGAGACAACGCCCTGAACACCAGCAGCACGGCGACAAATACCAGCAACTTCAGCAACAAGTCGGGCAGGTTTTTAACCACGCCCTCACGCGTGCTTTTCCAGCCTTGCCGCAACAGGTCGGCAAGCACTTCGATATCAAACAGACCGACGGAAACCACGGTGCTGTGCTGGAGCAGGATGCTGCGGTAGTGGGTAGTGTCCTCCCCCAGCCTTTCCAGCAAGTCGACCAGCAATTCCAGTCTGGCGGTTTGCAGGTCGTGCTCCAGACGCATGGTAACCATGCCCGCATCAAGGTCGGCATTGGCCGGATCAAGACTCAAGCGCTTGGCAATCTCATCGCTGGCAGCACCGGTAAATTCGATAATGCCAATCAAGCCCTCCCCATAGGCCATCATCACACCCAGGAGCCGCTCGCGTAGTGTATCGGCGCTAAATCCAATGGCTTCGCGGCTTACAATGACGTCAACAGCGGTCTCAAAATACTTGAGGCGCATACTTTCCAGAGAGTGTGCAAATGATTCCGCAGCAATCTTTTCGCCGCCGCTCTTGCTGGCCGCAACTTCGCGCTGTTCCTGAATGCGCACATTCAGCTCGTCCATGCGGGTAAACAGCGCGTCCGGCACCCCGGCGAGATCGACACGCAGGCGCTCGACCAGTTCTATCCTCAACTCACTGTCTTCAGGTAGGGTCGCGGTTGCCCGCGTCAGCGAATCGAGCATCGATAACAACTCGAAGCTACGCTCATCGCGTCGGTATAACAGTGTGGTCTTATCAAACTCCGGCGCTTCTTCAATTTGTGCGGACAACGCGCGCAACTCTTTGGATCGTTTGTCCATCGTGGTGAGCATGTCCCGAACTTCCTGTTCGGTATATACCTTTTCGGCAAGGGCACCCTGTGGCAGCCACAGCAGCATGCCGGCGAGACAAAGCAGTTTAAGAAAATGTCGGCTCACGTATCGTTCCTCTTTTCGCCTCTGGGCTAGCGGACTTGCAACCGCTCAGCGCTGTTGACCATAACTGGTAAAGGCCGATTCGACTTCGGCCATGTTCACATCGCTCAACACTTTTGCATTACCGATCAACAGGGTATTGAAGTAGACCGCGGCCAACTCTTCCACCTCCTGGGCAATTTTTAACGCCTGCGCGCAATCGGCACCCAGTGCGATCTGCCCATGGTTGGCCAACAAGCAGGCGTTGGCGCTACCGAGGGTGCTCACGCAGGATTGCGCGAGCGCATCAGTACCAAAGGTCGCATAGGGCGCCAGTGGTATTTCCCGTGCACCGGCAACTGCAATCATGTAATGGATAGCAGGAATGGAGCGCTGGGCGCAAGCCAGCGTGGTGGCGAAGCGAGAGTGGCAATGCACTATCGCCTGCGCATCGGCACGCGCCGCATAGATCGCCGCGTGCATGTGCCACTCGCTGGAAGGAAGTAACTGATCCTCAGACAACGGGTTACCATCGAGGTCCAGGGCTACCAATTGCTCTGCAGACATGGCAGCAGGGGCAATCCCGGTCGGCGTGATCAACATACCCCCGTCCACCCGGCAGGACACGTTACCCGAGGTACCTATACCCAGGCCCGCTGCGAGCAATGCCCGATAGGTTTCCAGCAGCGTTATGCGTACTTCCTCGGTACCTGCGTGGCTACTTACATGAGGACTTGATGACACCCTACTCCACTCCCCCGCTTTAAGCTTCGCGCCGACAACCTATTGAAAGGGTATCGCGTAGAACTATACCTGGCTAAAAAGGCCAGAACAGGACACTAGCACAGTTCGCGTGCCAGCACCGCATCAGTTAGACTCGCTACTCCAAGACAGGTCGGACGCCATAACTGGCTATAAAATAAGCGGACATGCCTGAAAGCAATGCGGCGGCGCAACAACAGGCGCAGTCACAACCCAACACGGACAAAAGGGACCACACCCGCTACGCCATCAAAACGGCGTTGAGCCTGACACTCGCCTACCTGCTTCCCATGGCCCTGGGCTGGCCCCAACCGCAGACCGCCGCAACAACGGTCATGTTGATCGCGGCCACGGGTTCTGTATCAGAATCGCTACAAAAGGGCGTGTTCAGGCTGGTGGGCACCCTGGCCGGTGCAATCATTGGACTTTCACTGATCGCCCTGTTTCCCCAGGACCGCATGCTCTACCTGCTGATCGTATCAATGGTGGTGGCATTCATTATCTATCTCTACGGCGCCTACCAGGGTGATCCGACAGTATTTATGTTGACGTCGGTCGTCACCCTCATGGTGTTCAATGGCGGCGACGCCGAGGGCGCGTTTATCTACGGCGTGGACCGTGCATTCATGACGGCCTTTGGTGTTTTGGTTTATACGCTAATTGCCAGTTTGCTGTGGCCGGTACGCATGGCCGACAACACACGCGAGCTGGCAGCCTCGGCAATCAAGACGCTGGGTCAGACCTTCAGACAACTGGACGCGGGGCCAGCAAAACGCAACCCGGACAATACACTGGATGCAGCTGAGCTGCTCGCCGCACAAGAGGCGTTTCAAGCCCACCTGGGCTCGGTGCGGCACGACGCGGAAGGCGTCAAGGCATATCTGGCTGAGTGGGAGGCCATTGCACACTACCTGCAAAGGCTCACAGCTGACTTGTTACCGCCGGGCCAATCCAGAATCACCGATACACCTGAATATCGCCGTTTCATAGGCAACTACGACACCGTTCTGGATGATCTGCAACAAGGTTTCCAGCAGGCAGCGTCCGCAATCCAGGGGAGAAAACCAGCGAAAACCCTCACCGCTCCCGAGCTGGCGTACAACTACGAGGCTATCAGTGGGCAGAGTCACCGCAATCGAGCGTTGATAGCCTCCCGCGGCCAGCTGCTGGAGAACCTGCAGGAGTCGCTGCAACAGCTGATCACTGCCGTGAATAGCATCGCCTTTGACAAGGGCGGCTTCAGCCCCCGAGACTTACCCAACAGCAGGCCCACGTTCCTGTGGTGGGACCGCGAAGCGGTGAAAACCAGCGTGCGAGCCTTCGTGACATTCTGGGTCGCTGCGACCATCTGGATACTCTACAACCCACCGGGCGGCTTTATGTTCGTGACCCTGTGCACGATTCTGATTCCGCTGGTGTCCTATACACCGGTAACGCCTAAGCTGCTGTTTATTCTATTAAGCATCGGCTTCCTGTTCGCCATTCCCGCCTATGTATTTTTGCTGCCTAACCTGACGCACTGGATTGAACTGGGGCTATTCCTGTTCAGCTACGCCTTTGTCGGGTTCTTCGTCTTCAAAGGTCCGATCTCAATTTTCTTCCTGCTGGGCCTGTTTACCCTGGGCATTCAAAACACCATGCACTACAACTTCGCCGTGATCATGTCGATCGTATTAATGTTCTACATAGTCTGTGCCCTGCTGATTATTTCAGTTAACTTTCCCTTTACCAGTAATCGCGCACAGCTGTACGCCGGCCTACCGCGTAGATTCTTTCGCAACTGCCAACAGCTGGTCCAACGGGTCGACGAACAGACCTATCTCGGACGCCAGCTGGTTACCACGCGCTTACACCTCGGTGACGCCCTGACCGGCAAACTGCAAGCCTGGGGGGCGGCTATCGACCCCGGCACCTACGACCGCAATCAACAAGAGGCTATCAGCGCTTTCACGGACAGTTGCGAGGTACTGCAGGGCAACCTGAGAGTAGCCGCGGCCCGTAACCGCCGGGCAGGGAACAACTCGCTGATAAAGCAAGCCCACCGGGGTGGTGACAAAAGCCTGCAGTGGGGCCTTTGCGAGGCACTGGCCAGTGGCAGCGGCGAGCGTATCGAGCAGGCCTTTGCCCTGGCGCGCAGCCAGGTTGAAGCGGTTGACCAGAGACTCGACCTTTTCCTGCGGGCAAAGGATATGGAACAATACAGCCAGAAAGAACTGGCAGATTTCTATGTATTCCTGAGTATGCGCGTCGCCATTTACACCAGCCTGGTGGCCTGTCAGGAAGCCTACAATGCCCTGGACTGGGCTCAGCTTAAACAACACCATTTCGCCTGATGATAACGCCGATGCGCCAATGGACGATGTTCAAAACGCTAGCGCTTGTGACGTTGCTGTTCACGCTGTCGGCGTGCACGGTACTCGGGCCCGACTTCACCGGGGTCGAACCGGTGGACCTGCCCACCGAGTGGCAAGTCGATGAAGCCGAGCAACTCAGCACCCAGGAGGCCAGCTGGTGGCAGCTGTTCAACGACCCGGTCCTGGACGAGCTGATTGAGCGCGGCGCTCGACAAAACCTGTCCCTGGAGGCCGCTGGTTTACGCATTGTGCAGGCCAGGGCAGCCCTGGGCATTTCCGATGCGCTGATATTTCCGCAACAGCAACAGGTGACGGGCAATCTCGCCAAGCTCTACCAGAACGAAACCTCGTTCAACAGCGCGGGCATCGGGCTGGATGTTGGCTGGGAAATGGACATCTGGGGAAAGTATGCTCGCGGGATCGAAACCGCCGAGGCCAACCTGTATGCCTCTATCGCCTCTTATCGCGACGTGTTGGTCACTATCACGGCAGAGATAGCGCGCAACTACATCAATTACCGCACCGCCGAGGAGCGCATCTACCTGTCCGAACAAAACATCGCCATTCAAAAACGGGTGGTGGAAATGACCCAGGTGCAGTTCGACTCTGGCAACGTTTCAGAGTTGGATGTGCAGCAGGCCCTCACCCAGTTGTACGCCACGGAATCCGCCCTGCCCGGTTTGAACATTGCCCGGGAGCAATCACAGAATGCGCTGGCGGTCTTGTTGGGAACCCTGCCCGAGTCACTGGACTCGTTATTGGCAAGTACTGAAACTCGCCCCAGCACCGGGCGCTACGAGCAACGTTTTTCCGCCGCCACTGGTAGCGGCGTAACCACTGAGCTATCGGCGAGTGATTATGAGCAGTACTCGCAGATTCCCGCAGTAGAGGCTATCAATACAGACGTTAACGCTGCGCTGGTCACCCGTCGTCCGGACCTGCAGGTGGCACAATTATTGGCCCAGGCCCAGAACGCGCGCATTGGGTCTGCACAGACTAACCTGTATCCACAGTTTTTCTTGTTCGGGTCGATTGGCGTTAGCGACACTGTGCGTAGCGGCGACAGCTTCAGTGCCAGCAACGCCGTATCTGCCGCGGTGGGACCGGGACTGAGTTGGAATATTTTGCAGTACGACAGGATCAAGAACCAGGTGCGCATTGAGGATGCCCTGTTTCAGGAAAGCCTGACCAACTACAATCAGCAGGTGTTACTCGCAGTGCAGGAGGTATCCAATGCGCTGGTGAGTTATCAGAATACCCTGCAGCGTAAGGACTATGACTTCAATGCGGTCAAAGCATCGATACGCGCCTTTAATATCTCCGCCAACCAATACAATAACGGCCTGGTCACGTATCAACGACTGCTGAGCACCGTGGAGAAAATGACCTTGCGCGAGGATATCTACGCGCAAACGCGCGGTAGTATTGCCAACCAGGTGGTGGCGCTCTACAAGGCGCTGGGTGGTGGCTGGGAGGTTTACGCCGACCTACCTGTGGTGAAACCGGAGACCGCCACGGAGATGCAGGAACGCACCGACTGGGGGGATTACCTGGAGCCGGAGACACTGAGCGGGGAAGACAGGGATGAATAGCATTCCCCACGAATTGTCCTGGGGCGATGTCTACCTGTCACCCGTACTGCCAGTGTTTACCCTGGCACTACTCGGCGCCTGGATCACTGCGGGACTGCTGAACAAGTTGCGACTGTCTCGCTACATTATGTTTCCAAACTCGACGTTCATCGCGTTGATGACAGCGTACATTCTGCTGATCGACGCGATGTGGATAAAAATATAGGGGGCGGCGGTGAAGTTGCTGAAAAAATTGGGGCTGGGTGCAATCAACCTTGCCATCATCGGGATAATCGCCTGGTACGCCTACCAGGCCTTTGCCGATTACCTGCACAACCCCTGGACCCGTGACGGCCAGGTGCGCGGACACGTTATCCAGGTAACGCCGCGAGTCAGCGGCATGGTCACCTCGATAGCCGTCATCGATAACCAATTTGTCAGGCATGGTGACCTGCTATTCAGCATTGACCCGGAGCCCTTCGAAATTGCCATCGCCCAGGCCGAGGCGAGCCTGCAACGTGCACAGATAAGCTCACGCGCCGCACAATTGGAGTACGACCGTTTACGCGACATCCACAGCAAGGACGCCGGCGCGGTGTCTCAAAAGGACCTGGACCGGCGTGAGGCCAATTACCTGCAGTCCCTCAGTGCCATTGACGTGGCGAAGGAAACCCTGCGCGGCGCCCGCCTGAATCTGGGCTATACCGA
The DNA here is from genome assembly GCA_963669435.1 of Halieaceae bacterium. Lineage (GTDB taxonomy): Bacteria > Pseudomonadota > Gammaproteobacteria > Pseudomonadales > Halieaceae > CALJFL01. The sequence goes on along the minus strand of OY770025.1, from coordinate 3,264,124 downwards.
TATTCACGCATCGGTCGACGGATACGTATCCAATATCGACTTCCAGATCGGTACCCAGGCGGTGGCGAACAAGGCACTACTGGCGCTGGTGGACAGCAATAGCTTCTGGGTATTTGGCTATTTTCGCGAGAGTGAGATCGGTAAGTTTGCCATCGGTGACCCTGCCACCGTGACGCTGATGGCCTATCCCGATAAACCAATCTATGGCGAGGTGGAATCATTGGGCTGGGGTATCGCCCCGTCGGACGGCACCACCGGATACAACCTGCTACCCAGCATCAAGCCGGTGTTTCAATGGATTCGGCTGGCCCAGCGCATTCCGGTACGCATTCGCCTGGATGACATACCCGAGGGAGTGGAACTGCGCTTTGGTCTGAGCGCATCGGTGATGGTAACCAGAAGCAGCAAAGACTAGGGGAGCTCCGACATGGGCAACGGCAAGATTCACGAGAACAACAATTTTATCTACCTGACCCTGGCCCTGCTGGCACTGATGGCGACCTCGGCGATTTCCACGCACCTGGCAGAGGTGCAGTACGGCCGCTGGATTGTTGCCACCATGTCCATGGGCACCCTCGCCGTCGCCTACCTCAGCCTGAATTACAGTGAAACGTGGCGCAGGATTGTGCTCTGTCTATTGATCGCCCTGATTGCCATTACGCTGGTGGGTGAGATCAGTCACCGCTTTAGCACCACCCTACCCATCACCTTTATCCTGCTGATTTTTTTCTGCGGCGAAGCCTACTATGCCGGATCGCGAGTACTGTTTTCCGGTAGCGTCGACGCCAATAAAATCATCGGCTCACTGGCGCTGTACCTGTTAATCGGCCTGATCTACGCGATGATCTACCTGATCATGCTCGAGTTTAATCACGATGCATTCAACGGTATTGATTACGTCGAGGGCAGCGACCACTTTGTCACCGCGATCTACTTCAGCTTTGTGACCATGACCAGCTTGGGCTATGGTGATATCAGCCCGCGCGAGTCGATTGGCCGCATTACCGTGATTTTCGAATCGATTTCGGGCGCGTTTTACCTGGCCGTCGTGGTCGCCAGTATGATCGGTGCGCGCACCGGCAGTCGCGAAGAAAAATAACTGGAATACAAAAAGGAAAGAATCATGAGCACAGAACCCCAACCGCAAGACCCGGGCTCCGTTGCCAACACCAGTTTTGAACCGCAATTTGTGCGCAATATGCTGGAGTCGTTCCTGCGCATCGGCCTGGTGTTCATTTTGCTGTATGAAAGCTATGAAATTATCGAGCCCTTTATGGTGCCCCTGGTCTGGGGGGCGATCATCGCCGTGGCAGCCATGCCGCTGGTAAAAGTACTGGAACCGCGATTGGGCGGGCGCCGGGGACTTTCGGCCACACTGGTCACCCTGGGATTTATTGTGCTGCTGGTGGTTCCGACCTGGATGGTCACCGACTCACTTCTGGGCGCATTGAAAAATGTCGCTCAGGCGGCCAAAGCCAATGAATTGGTCATACCCGCTCCACCAGAAAAAATAGCGAGTATTCCGATGGTCGGTGAAGACGTCTACGCGGCCTGGACACGCGCCAACCAGGACCTGGAAGCCGTTCTCAAGGAAGCCGCGCCTCAGATCACCAACGTTGTCACCGCAGTGCTCAAGAAAATCGGTAGCAGCCTGGTAGGCGTGTTGATGTTCGTGGTGTCACTGATCATCGCCGGCGGATTCATGGCCTACGCCGAAAGTTGCGGGAAACTGGCACACAAGTTTTTTATCCGTGTGGGTGGCATGAATCCCGGCGGTGAATGGGCAACTTTGTCGGTAGCGACCGTACGCAGCGTGCTCAAGGGGGTTATCGGGGTCGCGGTAATTCAGACCGTACTCATCGCGATTGGCCTGTTCGCGGTGGGCATTCCCGGTGCGCCAATCTGGAGTGCACTCATTCTATTCCTGGCCATTGCGCAGCTGCCCGCATTGATCGTAGTACTGCCGATCATTGCCTATGCGTTCTCAGCCTATGACACCACCACCGCGGTGATCTTTACCGTCTGGTCGCTGGTGGCAGGCGCCAGCGACAACGTCCTTAAGCCAATGCTGATGGGACGGGGTGTGGACATACCCATGCCGGTGATTCTGATTGGTGCCATCGGCGGCATGGTATCAGCGGGGATTATCGGCCTGTTTGCCGGCGCGGTGTTACTGTCAATCTGGTACAAGCTGTTCGTGTTGTGGCTGAACCAGGAGGCGAAGTAGCTTCTCAGCCAGGGCGTAACGCGGCTAGCAGCAGCTACCTGGCGTACGCTCTTGGAATGGCGTCAGTCTAAGTCTGGCTGGCACGCCGCTCCCGCACCGCAGCGGCGAGATCACTGAGCAGTGTGTCAGAGTCCGGCCAGTTGATGCACGGATCGGTAATGCTCTGGCCGTAGGTCAGCGCCTGACCGGACACCACATTCTGCCGCCCTTCCTCGATATTGCTCTCGATCATAATGCCGAAAATACCGTGGTTACCCCGGCTGACCTGGGTGCCAATATCCCTGGCAACATCCAGCTGGCGTGCGGGGATCTTGCGACTGTTGGAGTGGCTGGCGTCAATCATGATGCGCGTCGGCAGTCCGGCGCTAGTGAGCATGGCACTGGCATCGTCCACGGAGAACATATCGTAATTGGGCAACTTGCCACCGCGCAAAATGATATGGCAGTCCTCGTTGCCGGCAGTCTGAAAGATGGCCGAGCGACCCTGCTTGGTGACCGACAGGAAGTGGTGCGGCTGTGAAGCGGATTTAATGGCATCAATGGCCACCTGTATATCCCCATCTGTCGCGTTCTTGAAGCCCACCGGACAGGACAACCCGGAAGACAATTCGCGGTGGGTCTGACTTTCCGTGGTCCGCGCACCAATCGCACCCCAGGAGATCAGGTCCGCATAGTACTGGGGGCTGATCAGGTCGAGGTACTCGGTCCCGGCGGGGAGACCCATTTCGGCCAGGTCGAGCAGCAGTTGTCGCGCCAGGTGTAAGCCCTTGCTGATCTGGAAGGTGTCGTTGAGGTCGGGATCATTGATCAGCCCCTTCCAACCCACAGTGGTGCGCGGTTTTTCAAAGTACACCCGCATCACGATAAACAGGTCATCAGCCAGCGCGTCCGCCGCCGCTTTCAGGCGCGCGGCATAATCTCGGGCGGCGTCCGGATCATGAATTGAGCACGGTCCAACCACTACCAGCAAGCGGTCATCGTTACCCGCAAGAATGTTGTGAATGGACTCGCGGGCATTGGCGACAGTCGCGGCGGCCGTCTCGCCTACCGCGATATCTTTAATCAGATCCTCCGGTGAAATCAGCTCCGTGGTCGCCTGAATGCGAAGGTCGTCGGTGTTGGTAGTCATCAGTGTAAACCTGGAAAGTGATGCAATACGCGGCCTCGCCGCAAAAACAGGCGCGGAATATAGCACACATGGGGCGCCCGGGTCAGGCGGCGACAGGGTTCTCTTTGAACACCGGCCAACGCTCACTGATGCGACCGTCGCGGTAAACGGCGATATCGCCGAACTGCAGGAACACGAATTCACTCTGGGTGGGGCGCAGGAATATCCAGTCATCCGCCTGCAGGTCGATGCTGGCAGAGCCATTGAGCATTTCCTGGTTGGTCGAGCGACCAATCAACGGGTTGTAGTGCAAACCGGCGGGTGACTCAGGCCTGGCTTTCCAGTAACCCCCGTATGTATAGAAGGTCTGGGAACGATTGGTATCCCACAGGGCGTAGAGCTTGCCCAGATCGATCGCGGGTATTCGAAGTTCATCCAGGCTTTTCAGCACCGGCGTGGCAATGTACGAGGCGGGTGCATGGTCTGCCAGGGTGGGTATGTCAAAGTCGGTCGGTTTCACCAGGCAGGACCCTGCCGCCAGTTCATTAAAGGGGTAATCACCCTCGTCGTACATCTGGTAGGTGGGACTGCCGCCAGCGTTAAGGACCACATCGTCGGGCCAGTCATCGCCGAGCGTCGCGCGCCCGAGATCGACGTAGTGGCGATATTCAGCCATGGCCCTGTCTCGATACAGCTGCTTGGGCCCAAAGGCCTTGGCAACATGAGGCTCGTACCCCATAAATCCCTTGAAACGCAATCGCGGAGAGTCTGATATCAACTGCAACATGGACAGTAACTCAGCATCACTGGCGACGCCGCCGCGGTGCAGACCGATATCTAACTCAACCACCACCAGCAGTGTCTGCTGTAACTCGTCGGCCAACGCTGCATACTGTCGGGTGCGCTCAGGGGAATCGACCAACCATTGCAGTTGCCGCTCGGGTACAAACGCTCCTCCGTCGAACTCGCGATAAAAGTTACGCGCGGCGTTCACCGGCATAGGCTTGCCCAATAGCACATCGGCCCTGGGAATATCCCGGGCCACCTGGTTGATAAACGGCTGGTGGAACAGCATCAAGCGATCACTACCCGTCGCACCCATCACGGTTTCCAGCAACGGTATCGACGGCAGCGATTTAGCCACGATGCGGTAGTCAAAACGCGCGTTGATATGTCCGAGCAAAGTCTGGATGTTCTGCTGCATCACCCGGTAGTCAACTACCAGTGTCGGTCGTGCGCAGGCAGCGTCATCCAATGCGTCTCCCAGCTTACTGAAATACGGCAGGTGATTGGCGCCGCGATCGCCAGGGCGTAACCACCAGGCAGCCAGTGCGCCTGCGACACCGGCAACTAACAGGTTTCTTCGCTTCATAGCATGTCCCCGCAATCAGGCGAACAAGGATTTCAGGTACGGATTGAGGAAGCGACCCTGGGGGTCCATCTGCTGGCGCACTTCTCTAAATTCTTCCCACCGTGGATAAAGCTCGCGGAATTCGCTCGCCCCCAGGGTGTTGTGCTTGCCCCAGTGCGGTCGCCCACCATGGCGACGCAGAATCGGTTCCAATGTCTTGAAATAGGGAACAAAGTCCTCGTCATAAATCCGGTGAACCGCAATGGAACAGCTGTCTTGCTGATAGAAGGGGCTGAGCCAGATATCGTCGCCCTTTACGAAACGCACCTCGATGGGGAAAAACACTTCCGGGTGATGCGTATCAATAGCTTCCCGGATCTCACTGACCGCCCGCAGGCCATTCTCCGCGGGCAGGTGATACTCCATTTCGTTAAAGCGCACATTGCGTTCGCTCGCATAGTTCTGCCAGGAGCTGGCAACGACTTCTTCGGGACTGATTGTTTTCATGTAGCTGCCGAGCACGAATTCGCGCAGACCCGGTGACCATTCCAGCCAATCGCGCGCGGTTTCCAATTGTTCCACGGCATCGTTTCCATCCAGGCGCTCGGTGGTCGACACAGGCTCATCAGTAATGTCGTGCGTATCGGTAAAGCCCATGCCTGAAAATGGCACATAGAAGAACTCAAAATTTCGGTGATTGCTGGCAAGCTCCGGTGCCATTTCCATGATCTCATCGAAGCTGTGCCACTCGGTACGGCGCTTCAGTCGGTAGGGTACAACATTCTGCAGGGTAACCTGGGTGATAACACCCAACGCTCCGAGCGATACTTTTGCAGCCTCGAAAATTTCAGGGTTCTGCTGCGCACTGCAATCGATGAGGTCGCCACGGGCGTCAGCAATCTGCAAGCCGGTGATATAGCTGGACATACAACCAAGGCCTGCACCCGTGCCGTGGGTGGCCGTCGCGAGACAACCGGCCAGCGCCTGCTCGTCAATGTCCGGCATATTGATCAACGCCTGGCCAGCATCATCCAGGGGTTTACCGATTTCACCGAGGCGGGTGCCCGCTCCAATAGTCGCCTGCAGAGTGTCCGGGTCATGATCCAGCAGGCCCGACAATCGCGAGAGAGACACGATAGTGTGATCCGTTGGCACCAGCGCAGTGAATGAATGTCCAGCGCCGACTGGCCGCACCGTTGCTGTGCTGCTGCGAAGCAACTCCTGCAGTTCTGCCACACTGGCCGGAGCCACCCGCCTGTCGGGCAGGCACTGCTGGGAGCCAGACCAGTTGCGCCAGGGCAACTTGCGCCTGGTGTTTGCCAGCGCAGAATTCACGGCAGCGGGCAACAGGGCCGCGCCAGCAGCCAGATGCATCATGCCCCGCAACAGTTGGCGTCGTTGCAACATCAGCTGCCCCCTTCCACTACCGGGGTCGCCATGAAGTCAATCAGTGCTTCGAACTGTTCAACATCGCAATCCATACACAGTCCAAAGGGCGGCATGCCACCGAAGCCGTTCACGACATTATCCACCAGAATATCCATACCCTTTTGCATGCGCAGGTCCCAGGCTGGCCAATCGCCGGTAAGCGGTGCACCCGTGGCAGCAATGGTATGACAACTGCGGCAGCTGCGGTCATAGTCTGCCGCCAGAACCGGATCTGCGGGCGTCACCATGCGGCTGGTGGCTTCGCTGATCGAGGTTGATTTACCAACCGGTGCATCGCCACAGCCAATTAACAGGAACAACGACAGTAGGGCTGTCACCCGATAACGCGATGTGATTGTCATAGCTTGCTCCAATATTTTAGCTATATATTAGTTATAACTAACTTATGGTACTAAAGCACTGCTCAGTTTTCAAGCACGGAATTTTCCTGCCAAATGGCATCCACCATCCTCCCCACGGTATTGGGAGTCACCAGGTGCGCGGCGTACCAGGTATGCAGGCAGCGAATACGCCCAAAATCAGCAATACCACCAATGCCTCGTTCGGCCAGCACCTGGGCAAAACCGAGCCTATCTATGCGCGCCTGTTCCCGCGCGTCAATATAAGCATTGCGCGTGGCAATATAAGCCCGATGGTCGGCGCGCAGGGCAAGCTGTAACTCTTCACTTTCATCAATGCGGTGCTGCAAGTTGCCGATCTGGCCACCCGCCTCCAATTGATCAATCCGGTAATTGAGCTGCGGGTCGACGAGCCAGTACAAGGTGGGAAATGGCTTGTCATCGACCAGGGAGGCGACGCGGATGACTACAGGATCTCCCGCGCTATTGGTAACACTGATTTCGCGCAGACCTCGCGGTTCCCGACCGAGAAGCTCGGCCACGCGAGCTTGCATTGCTGTAGTGATCGTCAAAAAGGTAAGCTCTACTACTATTGGGGAGCAACGCATCGCATAGTACGCGCACTGATTTCGAAACACCATGAGCGAGCATATACCGGACAAACCCGTAAAAAGTGACCCGACAGGGGGACCGCTGGACGCATTCTGGTGTGCGCTCATGTTTCTTACGCGCATCCCAACACCCCCTGTCGCCCACAGTGACCGGCTGCTGGCGCTGTCCGCCGCTTACTTTCCGCTGGTTGGCTTGATCATTGGTGGCCTGGGAGCGATCACTTACTCCATTGCGCTGGCCATGTGGAATCCCGAGATTGCGGTCGTACTCACGCTGGGAGTAATGATTTACGCGACCGGTGGCTTTCACGAGGACGGTTTGGCAGATACCAGCGATGGTATCGGCGGCGGTTGGTCCACCGAGGACAAGTTGCAGATCATGAAGGACAGCCGGATAGGCACCTACGGCAGTCTGGCGCTTGTGCTCGCGCTGCTGGTCAAATACACCACCTTGCTCGCCATTACACCGGAATCTATAGCGACCGCGTTGATCTGTGGCCACGTGCTGGCACGCTGGTCAATACTACCGCTACTGCATAGTTCGCATTACGTGGGCAGCTCTGAGGGCAGTGGCAAGCCCCTGGTTGGGAGATCAGTGGCAAACGCTCAATGGTCGCCAGCGCTGTTATGCTAATCGTCCTGTTGGGTCTTGCAGGGACCACCATGTTTGCTGTTTTTGCCGCCGCTCTGGTCATCATCGGCCTGGCCAGATGGTACCTGACCAGGAAAATTGGCGGGGTCACCGGCGACACCCTCGGCGCTGTCAACCAGGTGGTGGAGCTTTCCGTCTACCTGGTCTTCGCCGCCTTGGTCAGCTAATCACCGCCGGCTACTCACCGAATTGACTTTCGAGCGCTGCGGTAATAGAGTCTGCGCCCGTATCAGGTGCCTACCGCGACTCATTAAAGCCGCTGGGTAGGTTAAATGGGAAGTGTGGAACCTCTTGGAAGCCACCGCTGCCCCCGCAACGGTACGCAGCTATACGCTGCTAGCCCGATACCTGCCTGCATACATGCAACGATGGAGCGGAGGGCTTCATTAAAGGTTGCCCGGTGCCAATAACTCACCGCGTTCCCTGGATCCCCTCCCTCAATCGCCACCCCATTTCTGGCAATTGAGGATTAATCATGAACCACAAACTCCCACTGGCACTGTTGCCACTGGCCTTTGCGCCCGCTGTACACGCGGAAACTTCCAACAAACTCGAAGAGCTGGTCGTCACCTCTTCCCGCGTCGAAATGCCTCTGCGGCAGATAGGCACATCGGTATCGGTCATCACCCTTGATGATATCGAGAACTACGGCTACAGCTCCATGTACGACATATTGCGGACCAGTCCTGGCATTGCGGTGTCGACCAATGGTGGCGTCGGCAGCACAACGGCACTGCGCATTCGCGGGGAAGAAGGATACCGCACACGTGTTTACGTTGACGGGATTAACATCTCCGATGCGTCAGGTGTGCAGCACGGCCCCAACATCGAGCACCTGTTAAGCGCCGGCGTTGAACGCGTTGAAGTACTTCGTGGACCCCAGGGCCTTATGTACGGCGCCGACGCAGGTGGCATCGTCGACATCCGCACGCGGACATTTGACGAACCCCTTAGCGGTAACATTAGCGCTGAAGCGGGCCGTTATGGCACAACCGAGTACGGGGCAAATCTGGGCGGCACGAACGGCGCACTGGACTACGGCCTGTCTGCCTATGACTATGAAACCGATGGCTTCAACACCAGCACTGGTGACACCGAGTTACGCGACGACGACGGATACGAAAACACAACCGTACATGGAAAAGTCGGTTGGAATGTTTCCGAAACACTACGCCTAGAACTGGTCGGACGAGATGTCAGCGGCGAAAACGAGTACGACAACTGCTTTACGGTAGACACGTTTTCGCCCAGCAACCTGTGTAGTAATGACTATGACCAATCCTCCTGGCGTGCCGCGGTCAATTATCAAGGCGAAAATTTCGGCCACGAGTTGAGTTACTCCGGGAACGACACCGAAAGACAGTTCTACACCGAGGACATCCCCGCATTTGGCGCTGAAGGTGAACTGGAAACCTGGAGCTACCTGGGTCACTTCCACGGCAGCGATGCACTGCAACTCGTATTCGGCTTCGACCTGCAAACTGAATCGATTGACGATGGCACATTTGACCGCGAGCGCGACCAGGATGGATTCTACGCCGAGTACCAGGGCAGTTTCGGTGAGGCGTTTTTCGTTACAGCAGGTGCACGCTACGACGACAACGACGATTTTGGCGATCACACCACTTACCGGATAAGCGGCGCCTATCTTGTTCCTACGAACAGCGGCGAGTTGAAGATTAGGGGTACCTACGGCACTGGCTTTCGCGCACCGAGCTTATATGAAATAGCTTATAACGACGGTGGATTTTCATTTCCCCCAGCGTCGGATGTCGATCTGAAGGAAGAAGAAAGCAGCGGCTACGATATTGGCATAGCTTGGTATGCAAACTCTGGCCTCTACCTGGAAGCCAACTACTTTGACCAGACCATTTCCGACGAGATCTTTTTCGACCTGGCCGGATTTTCCGGTTATCTTCAGGCCAGTGGTGACAACGAATCAAAGGGCGTAGAACTTATTGGCGAGTTGCCGCTGGGGTCCCAACTGGCAATCAGTGGTAACTACACCTATAACGATACGGAGAGAGCCACGGGTGCGCAGCGCATTCGCCGGCCCGAGCACCTGGCAAACCTGGGGATCAACTGGAGACCCATGGAAGGCTTGCTAACGCTGAGCCTGTTTGCGCGCGGCTCCTGGGATGCAATCGACATCGACGGATCGAGTCTCGACGACTACCAGGTTGTCGATCTCAGTGCCCGCTACCAGCTGATGCCCAGTCTGGAAATACATGCTCGTGTAGAAAACCTGTTTGATGAAGAGTATGAAGAGGTCCCTGGCTTCAACACAGCCGGCGCAGCCGCCTACGCCGGCCTGCGCTTTTCATTCTAGGAGTAAATTATGAGTGACGCCGACGAACGCAAGAATGCCAAACACAAGGCCGCCATGGAAAAGCAGAAGGCCAATGTGGATGCCCATATTGAGGCCGCCGACCTGGAACGCGGGGTCGCGGTACTGGTCACCGGCAACGGTAAAGGTAAGTCCAGCTCCGCTTTTGGCATGGTGATGCGTGCGCTGGGTTACGGCATGAAAGTCGGCGTCATCCAGTTCATCAAGGGTGAGCAGTTATCAGGAGAAGAAATCTACCTGAAGGAACAGTGCCCACAGGTGGACTTTCACCAGATGGGCACGGGCTTTACCTGGAACACGCAAGACCGCAGCGCCGACATTGCCGCCGCTGAGTCTACCTGGGCACTGGCTAAACCCATGCTGTCGGATGACAGCTACGATCTGGTGGTCCTTGATGAACTCACCTACATGATCGCCTATGACTACCTGCCCGAGACCGACATCATCGACGCAATCGCAAACCGTCCGCGCGAACAGAGTGTTGTCGTCACCGGCCGCGGTGGTGGCAAGGCACTGCAGGACGTGATGGACACGGTCTCCGAAGTCAAAGAGGTCAAACACGCCTTCAAGTCAGGCATCAAGGCACGCAAAGGTGTGGATTACTAGCGCAGCCAACAAGACGCTCGAAAAATGACCCATGCGCTGATGGTGCAGGGGACCACCTCGGACGCCGGGAAGAGCATCCTGGTTGCCGGCCTGTGCCGGGTGCTGGCGCGCAAGGGTGTTAAGGTGGCGCCCTTTAAACCACAGAACATGTCATTGAACAGCGCCGTAACTGTTGATGCCGGTGAAATCGGACGGGCGCAGGCACTACAGGCGCAAGCTGCAGGCGTTGCCCCCCACTCCGACTTCAACCCGGTACTGCTCAAACCATCTACCGATATCGCTGCCCAGGTGATCATCCAGGGCAAAGTGAGCGAGCAACTCGACGCCAAGGATTACCACCAGTACAAAACCACTGCCATGTCAGCGGTAATGGAATCCTGGGAAAGACTGTGCGACGGCCACGAGGCCCTACTGGTCGAAGGCGCGGGAAGTCCCGCTGAGATCAATCTGCGTGATCGCGACATCGCCAACATGGGTTTTGCAGAAAAGGCCGACGTACCAGTCATCCTGATCGCTGATATAGATCGGGGTGGTGTTTTCGCGCACCTGGTCGGCACGCTCGACCTGCTTTCACCGACCGAACAGGAGCGCATCCAGGGCTTCGTCATCAACCGTTTCCGGGGGGACATTGCCCTGCTGCAGCCGGGTCTGGATTGGCTGGAAGCACGTACCGGGAAACCGGTGCTCGGAGTAATCCCCTATTTACAGGACCTCCGGCTCGACGCCGAAGATGCCATAGACCAAGCCCTGTTTACCCCGCACCAAGAAGATGGCAAAGAGCTGTTTCGCATTGTTGTTCCCGTCTTCTCACGTATATCCAATCACACCGACTTCGAGGCCCTGGCCCTGCAGCCCGGCATTGAGCTGTGTTTTACCGGGCCAGGGCAAACACCGCCCCCGGCGGACCTGGTGATCCTGCCCGGCACCAAGAATGTTCGCGCCGACCTGGCATGGCTGCGGGAAAACCACTGGGAATCTTACATACACAGGCACTTACGCTACGGCGGCAAACTGCTGGGCATCTGCGGCGGCTACCAAATGTTGGGGCGCAGCATTGCCGATCGTGAGGGAATAGAGGGACCGGCAGGCGAATCACGCGGATTGGAGTTGCTACCGATAGACACCGAACTCGCGTCCGGCAAACAACTGACGGAAACACGAGGCAAACTCAATGGTTGTGGCACTCCGATCAGCGGTTACGAGATTCACTGTGGCGTAAGCAACACCTATCGCTCGACCCAAGCCCTACTTACACTCGCCGATGGCCAGCCGGAAGGCACCTTGTCTGATGACGGACAGATCGCCGGTACTTATCTACACGGCCTGTTTGACCAGGCCGCAGGTTGTGCTGCACTGCTGCGCTGGGCGGGCTTGCAAGCACCGCAAACCGTGGATCGTCAGCAACAGCGTGAGTCGGCGCTGGAGCGACTGGCAGACTGCCTGGAAGACCACCTGGACATGCAACGGCTTTTCCCAACGTGGTTTAGCACATGAGTCCCGCCAACCCAAGAAACACAGGCGTGGTGTTCAGCGCACTGCTGTTACTGCTACCTGCAGCGATGCTACTGGCAATCTGCAGCGGCGCTGCGGAACTTCCGGCGGGAGAAGCACTGACGGCGCTAGCGAGTTTTTTGTTCGGAGACGGCGGCAGTCAGGCGTCGGTGATTGTGGGCAAGATCAGACTACCCCGGGTCATTCTCGCGGCAGTCGTCGGTGCCATCCTGGCGACCGCGGGCGCCGCCATGCAGGGTTTGTTTCGCAACCCACTTGCGGATCCCTCACTCATCGGCGTGACCGCCGGGTCTTCGTTGGGGGCCAGTATCGCGATTGTGATATCCGGTTCAGTCATTAGCGGCATCTCCGGGGTTTCGCTGGTATCAGCTGGCGCCTTTGTCGGCGGTCTGATCGCCGTCATTGTGGTATTCAGGCTCGCCACATCGAGCACCGGCACTTCGGTCCCCACCATGCTGCTGGCAGGTATCGCCATCACCGCTTTGGCCGGGGCGCTGACCAACGTGCTGGAGTTTTACAGTGACAACGCTACGCTCAGGCGCATCACCTTGTGGCGCATGGGCGGATTGGATGGCGCCAACTATCAGCGCGTAATGGTCGCCTGTATCGTTGGTATTCCAGTGCTATTGGGTCTGCCCCGCTATGCCAACGCCCTGAACGCACTGTTGCTCGGAGAATCCGAGGCACGCTACCTGGGTGTAGATCTCGCCCGCGTGAAAACCGGGCTCATAGTTATCGTTGCCTTTGGCGTGGGCGCATCGGTGGCACTGGCCGGCACCATCGCCTTTGTCGGGCTGGTGGTACCGCACATTATGCGCATGACGGTGGGACCGGATCATCGCGCCCTGCTACCCGCTTCGGCGCTCGCAGGCGCGCTACTACTGGTGATGGCAGATACCGTTGCACGAACGGCGCTCGCACCTACTGAATTGCCCGTGGGTGTCGTCACCGCATTAATCGGTGTGCCCTTCTTCATCTCACTACTGCGCCAGCGCGGTCAATACGGAATGCAGTGATGTCGGTTATCTCCATCAACAATGTGTCCGCGGCCCCCTGGGGTAAGCCCTTGCTGGAGAGCATCAACTTTGGCATTGAGGGTGGAGAGATATTGGGCATCATAGGTCCGAACGGCGCGGGGAAATCCAGTTTGTTGCATCTCATGGCCGGGGGCGTTAATCCCACCGAAGGCGGTATCACCCTGGCAGGTGTGGAAACAGCGAATTGGAAAACCGCAGATCGAGCGCGCAGTGTCGCCATGCTTCCCCAGCAGTCCACACTGAACTTTCCCTACCGTGTTGATGAAGTAATTCAACTGGGCCGCAGCCCCCACGCGACCGGCGCCCAGACTGATCAGGAGATTCTCCAGGAGTTAATGCAACTTACCGATACACTCTCGCTAGCTGAGCGACTCTACACCCAGCTCTCCGGGGGAGAACGGCAGCGCGTTCAGCTGGCCAGGGTGTTAGCGCAGGTGTGGCGCAAAGAAGACGCCAGCGCGCGATTGCTACTGTTGGACGAACCCAGTAACGGGCTGGATCTTGCCCATCAAAAACTGGTACTGAGCGTGGTGAAGCAGCTGGCCGAAACGGGCTGTGCCGTGGCACTGGTGATGCACGACTTTAACCTGTTAGGTGCCATGGCAGACAATATTGTCGTCCTCAACGAAGGCAAACAGGTGCGTCTGGGATCACCTGAAGCAGTGTTATCCCCCGAGATTTTCGCGGATGTGTTCCAGGTTGATGTCGACATATTCAGTCATCCCGGTAGCGGCACACCACTGGTGGTACAGCGATGAAAACGCTGGTTCTTGGGGGCGCAAGGAGTGGCAAAAGCCGATACGCGGAGAGCCTGGCCCTACGTTCAACGAAAACTCCCTGCCTGGTGGCCACCGCCGAGGCCAGGGATGAAGAGATGCGCGCGCGTATCGCGCGCCATCGGGAGCAGCGCAGCACAGCCTGGACAGTACGCGAAGAGCCAATTCAACTTGCCGACACGATCCGAGCTGTGGACGATAGCAATCATATCGTCGTCGTGGATTGCCTGACCCTATGGCTGGCCAACTGCCTGGAGAAGAACTGCTGGGAAGCGCAAAACGCTGCGCTCAGTGAAGCTCTCGAGAAGCTGAATTCAGACCTGATTCTGGTAAGTAACGAGGTGGGCAACGGCATTGTGCCGCTGGGTGAGAGCACTCGCCGCTTTGTCGATGAAAGCGGTTGGTTGCACCAGGCTCTGGCTGCAAGGTGCGAACGCGTTGTTCTGGTGACCGCCGGACTGCCACAGTTGCTCAAGGGGGAACCGGAAGAATGAGTTGGTATAACGAGCCCTGCGCCCTGCCCTGCGAAAAAAGCAGGGACGCTGCAAGTGCTCGTCAAAACCTGCTGACCAAACCGGCGGGTTCCCTGGGCAAACTCGAAAGTCTAGCGGTTCAGTTTGCCGCCTGGCAGGGACGTGCACTGCCTCGCCTGAACAATATTGCGGTGCATGTTTACGCTGCGGATCACGGTATCACTGCACAGGGGGTATCCGCCTTTCCGGCAGAAGTAACGGCGCAAATGGTCGAGAACTTTGTCCTCGGCGGCGCAGCCATTAGCGTGCTGGGCAGGGAACTCGGCGCAGAGTTCAAGATCGTAAACGTCGGTACCTTCGATGCACTCCCCGACCGCCCCGGACTCGATAACATACAACTCGCTCCCGGTAGCCGCGATTTCAGTCGCGAACCTGCGCTCAACACAGAACTGCTGGAAAGCTGCCTGTCCTTAGGCAGAAACACGGTTGATGCCTTGGTCGCCTGCGATCTGTTTATCGCAGGTGAAATGGGCATTGGTAACACCAGCTCCGCGGCAGCCCTGATCGCTGCCACCCTGGAACTACCGGCTGACGCGGTCACCGGCAGAGGGACCGGCATAGATGATGTCACTTTACAGCACAAGACTCGCGTGCTGCAGGCAGCCCTGGACCTGCATGCAGATCAACTGGATTCACCGCTGGCTATTCTGCGTTGCCTGGGAGGGCTTGAGATAGCGACAATGGTAGGTGCCTATATTCGCTGCGCGCAGCGCGGCATCCCCGCCCTCCTCGACGGCTTTATCGCGACTGCTGCCGCATTGATTGCCTGCAAAATAAATCCGGGCGCCCGGCAGTGGCTGTTGGCTGCACACCAATCGGCGGAGGCCGGACACAAAATAACCCTGGAAGCGATGGAGTTGTCGCCATTGCTACAACTCGATATGCGCCTGGGTGAAGGCAGCGGTGCAGCTGTTGCTGTTCCCATTATTCGCAGCGCATTAACCCTGCACGGGTCTATGGCCACTTTCGACCAGGCCGGGGTAGCGGAGTCAGAACGATGAGAGCCTGGTGGCTATTGCTAGCGGTGTTTTGTGCCAGCGCAACCCTGGGTGAAATCGAGGTGACCGACTTTGCCGGGCGCACCGTACTCCTGGAGCAACCGGCGCAACGCATTGTCGCACTGGCACCTCACATCGTGGAAAACACGTTCACCGCCGGTGCTGGCGACAAGCTGGTAGGTGTGGTGAGTTACGCCAACTATCCGGACGCAGCCACAAAAATCGCCCGGGTCGGCACATACAAAACCGCGAACCTCGAAGCCATTGTCGCTCTGAAGCCAGATCTGGTGTTGATGTGGTCTTCCGGAAATGGCATGAAGACGCTCGGTGCGCTGGAAGAACTGGGCCTGAGTGTTTACGTGAGTGAGCCCAGGGAACTGGATGATATCGCCAAAACAATCCGGCACATCGCGCAACTCGCGGGAACCGAAGCAGTCGGCTACCAACAGGCGTCGGAAATAGAGGCGCAGTTCCAAGCACTGGCAGATGACTTCAGCAACAGGTCCCAGGTTTCGGTGTTCTACCAGGTCTGGAACGATCCCCTGCAGACCTTGAATGACGACCACCTGATCAGCAAGGTTATCCGTCTATGTGGCGGGGTAAACAGTTTTGCAGACGCCACCTACCTCGCGCCGAAGATCAGTATTGAATCGGTACTACTGCGCAACCCCGATGTTATCGTCGCCAGTGGCATGGGCATGGCCAGACCAGAATGGCTGGACGAGTGGAAAGCGTATCCCTCACTGCGGGTCAACAGTGCCGACACCCTGTTCTTCATCCCACCCGATCATCTCCAGCGACCCACCGCTCGCATCCTGCTCGGCGCCGATAACCTATGCGATCAGCTACAGGTCGCGCGAGAGAGACTGGCCACCCTGCCCAGGTAGGACTTGCTCTTCTCGGGCTCTTATTATATAAATAGTCATTTATAAATGCTTAGAATTCCCCGTATTTGTTAAAACTTTAATAGAATGTGACCCGGGAAGTACGAGTGTGTGAGGTTTATTGTCACCGCACATCCTGTACCAACAACAGACCCAAGGCGGCCAGAACGGGATGTCGCGTCACAGCAACCGCGTAGCGCTATGCGCAAAAAGGTGAGTTTCCAATGAGACTATTCATGTATAGCGTGTTCGCGCTACTTCTACTGGTCCTACTTTTTGCGCTGATTCTTTACGCCAGCACCCTCGATTGGCGCTACAGCCACAGTAAAGCGGTAGCCGCCCTCCCCGTCTACAACGCCGGCGATGGCGACGGCGATTACCAACTGCAAATCGGCGATTTCAACTTCCGCGCACGCTACCGGGGCGCCCAGAATGAGGGCGACGCACTGATTATGCTGCACGGATTTCCCGAATCACTGATCACCTGGGACGGTCTCGGCGAAAGCGCAGCGGCGGCAGGCTACCGGGCTCTGGCCTTTGACCAACGCGGCTACAGCCCCGGCGCGCGACCGGATGACATCGCAGACTACGATATATGGCTACTGGTTGACGATGTCATCGCCGTCGCGGACCACCTGGGTTTTGAGCGATTTCATCTTGTTGGCCACGATTGGGGCGCCGGCGTGGGTTGGGCTGTTGTGGCTGCGTACCCAGAGCGAGTGCTGTCATGGACCGGTCTATCGATTCCCCAGACAGGCGTCTTTATGGACGGCGTGGTCAATGATCCGGAGCAGCGGGAGCGCAGCAAGTACTTTGGTTTTATTCAGCGGCCGATCATTCCGGAATTCGTGCTGACCGTGATCAACAATCCACTCATGAACAAGGTGCTGGACAACACACCCAACGCGCGTCAACGCAAACACCTGGACGTGCTGCAGGAACCCGGCGCCCTCACCGCCGCCATGAACTGGTATCGGGCGATGGACCCAGCCACACTGGCGGTCGAGCCGCGCCTCACTGCGCCAGTAACCGTGCCGACGCGCTTTATCTGGGGAACCAAGGACGGTGTCATCGCCGCTTCTGTGGTCGAACGCCAGCGCAGCAGGATGCAGGGCCCGTTCGACTTGTACAGCCTGGATGCCGGTCACGGTCTGATGCACGAGCAACCCGACACTATGGCCGAGTTAATTCTCGGCCACATTGGCAACTATACCCAGAGCGGCAAGCACAGGATCGGCAACAGTGACAGTGATAGCGTCACCGATAGCGAACCCCACGGTGAAGCTGGTCTTGACCCGAACAGCGGCGCTTAACTCGAGAAAGACAAAAGCAGCAACGAGGACTGAATAATTCCCCCTCAGGCGCTTTCAACAGGCGCTTCGCGGGACTGCTCCCAATGGTCGACCGCGTAGGTATAGACCACGTCGGAACTGGAGTTCAACGCGGTTTCGGCGGAATCCTGAATCACGCTGATGATGAAGCCCACCGCCACGACCTGCATGGCCACGTCCACGGGAATGCCGAACAACGCACAGGCCAGCGGTATCAGCAGCAAGCTGCCCGATGGCACGCCGCTGGCGCCACAAGCAGATAGCGCCGCGATAACACACAATACCATGGCCGTCACCAAAGAAACTTCCATCCCCAGGGTGTTCGCAGCGGCCAGGGTCAATACAGTAATGGTGATTGCCGCGCCCGCCATATTGACGGTGGCACCAATGGGAATCGTCACTGTGTAAAGTTCTTCGCTGATCCCGAGGCTTTTTGCCAAATTCAAATTGACTGGAATATTGGCCGCCGAGCTGCGTGTAAAAAACGCCGTAACGCCCGACTCTTCCAGACACCGCAGCACAATGGGATAGGGGTTTTTGCGCGTCACGATAAAAACCAGTAATGGATTCACCAGCAATGCCATCACCAACATCGCAGCAACCAGTAGCAAAGCAAGGCTGGCGTAACTGCCCAGGGCCGACAGCCCGATGGTCGCCACGGTGACGCCGACCAGGCCGAAGATACCCAGGGGAGCAAGCCGGATAACGTAGCGCACAATATCACTGACGCCCTCCGCCCAGGTTGTCAGGTTGTGCTTGAAGCTGTCGGACGCCCGGCGAAAACTGACACCCAGTAAAATGGCCCAGGTAAGGCAGCCAAGAAAGTTACCGCTGATCAGTGCATTCACCGGATTGTCTATTAACTTGAACAACACATCGGTCAAAACAGCAGACACCGCCGCCGGCGGACTGCCCTCGGCGGCCTGGGTCAGTGCCAGGGTCTGCGGAAACAACACACTCATGACCAGGGCTACCAGGGCGGCACCGATGGTGCCCACAAGATAGAGCACGATAGTCATCAGTGTTTTTCGTCCATCATCTGCGGCCTCGGTTTTGTTGGCAATCGCCGACATCACCAGCAGCATCACCAGCAACGGGGCCACGGCTTTCAACATGCCCACAAATAACTGCCCGAGCAAGCCCAGTGTTAGCGCCAGTTCAGGTAGTACTAATCCGACCACCGCACCCAGCAGCACGCCGAGTAATATTTGAGGGACCAATCCCCAGCTGAGTGGATTCATCTGCATTATCCGTATCCCTTATCTGGCGGCGACCTTGAGTCATTATTCAAGGCCAGTGTTGCACCAGTGTAGCCAGACTCCCACGCGACGACCAGCGTTCGCGTAATGGCGCTGGATACTTGTCAGCACAGCCTTGTCTGCTAAGCTCCAGTGCGCAATCCATTTACCTCATTGAACAAAGTAATCAACACGAATTGGAGAACACAATGAAACCGGAGACCATTGCCCTGCACGCGGGTTACGAAGGCGACCCCAGCACGAACGCGGCCACCACGCCGATTTACCAGACCACGTCGTTTACCTTCGACAATACGCAGCACGGCGCTGATCTGTTTAATCTTGCGGTCCCCGGCAACATCTACAGCCGCATTATGAACCCCACCAACGCGGTACTGGAGCAACGACTGACAGAATTGGAAGGGGGTGTTGGGGCACTGGCCGTATCCTCGGGCATGGCGGCCATTCGCTATGCGATCGAGGCCATCACCGAGGCGGGCTGTAATATTGTGAGCACCTCGCAGCTTTATGGCGGCACCTACAACCTGTTCGCACACACCTTTCCCCGCCAGGGTATCGAAACGCGCTTTACTGCCGCCGATGACTTTGAAAAGGCCAAGAGCCTGATCGATGAAAACACCCGCGCCTTGTTCTGCGAATCCATTGGCAACCCGGCGGGCAATATCGTTGATATCGAGCGATGGGCCCAGATAGCCCACGAGGCTGGCGTACCCCTGATGGTCGACAACACCGTCGCCACCCCCTTCCTGTGCCGGGTATTCGATTACGGCGCAGACATCAGCATCCACTCGCTGACCAAATACATTGGCGGACACGGCACCACCATAGGCGGCGCCATCATCGATTCCGGTAAATTTGACTGGGCGGCCCACCAGGATCGCTTTTCCATACTCACCACACCGGATCCCTCCTACCACGGCGTTGTGTATACCGAGGGTTTTGGCCCCGCGGCCTTCATCGGTCGCTGTCGCGTGGTGCCGTTGCGCAACACTGGTGCGTGCATGGCGCCCCAGAGCGCCTTCCAGATCATGCAGGGGCTGGAGACGCTTGGTCTGCGTATGGAGCGCCACTGCGAGAACGCGCAGAAAGTCGCCGAGCATCTGCAAAACCACGAACGGGTGAACTGGGTGAACTACGCAGGTCTGTCAGACAGCCCCTATCGGGAAAACTGCGAGAAAATCTGTGGCGGTAACGCCTCGGGGATCCTGAGTTTCGGTATTGAAGGCGGGCTGGAAGCCGGCACCCGCTTTATCGACTCACTGCAGATGATTCTGCGCCTGGTAAACATAGGTGATGCCAAATCCCTGGCCTGTCACCCGGCCAGCACCACCCACCGCCAACTCAACGAAGAGGAATTGGCCACTGCCGGGGTCAGCGAAGACATGGTGAGAATTTCGGTCGGTATCGAACATATCGATGACATCATCGCGGATATTGACCAGGCGCTGGCGGCAACGCACTAGCGCATTTCTTTCGAAACCATTTATAAAAAAACCCGGCGGCTGCCGGGTTTTTTATTTCTGTCAAAAGCTCTCGAGACAATAGCTTACTCGAGCAGCTCCGGCTGCTCCGCCACAATCACGTCGTAAAGCGGCTGGAAGCTGAACCAACCGGCCAACTCGTTACCTACAGTTTCACGGGTGTGTGCTGCCACCTCGGGATCGATCAAAATGGGCTTACCTGCCGCTTCGGCCATAAGCTGCGCCTGGCAGCTGCGCTCCATGGTGATAAACCACCACGCCGCCTCATCCACGCTCTTGCCTACGGTTAGAAGGCCGTGATTTTGCAGGATGGCTGCCTTTTTGTCGCCCAGTGCAGCGGCGATGCGCTCGCCCTCGGAGTTATCCAGCACCACACCGCTGAAATCGTCAAACAATACGTGGTCGTCATAGAACGCGCAGGCATCCTGGGTGAGCGGATCCAACAGGCGTCCCAGGCTCGACCAGGTCTTGCCGTACACGGAATGTGAGTGAGCCGCGGCAGTGATATTCGGGTTGGCCATGTGAATCTGCGAGTGGATGGTAAAGGCGGCACCATTCAACAGGCCTTCACCCTCTACAACTTCACCTTTGTGGTTGACCAGTAGCAAATCAGACACACGCATTTGCTTGAAAGAACGACCCATCGCGTTGACCCAGAAATGATCGAGGTGCTCGGGGTCACGTACAGTGATATGGCCGGCTACGCCCTCGTCAAAACCGAACTTGCCGAACAGGCGCAGAGCTGCCGCCAGACGCTCCTTGCGGAGCTTGCGCTCGGCCGCCACATCCATGGTGTCCTGTGGCATGTTTGATTCCGCCGCATCGGCATTCATTATGATACTGTTAGCTACTTCTGCCATTGTCTTGCTCCCGTCGTGTGACTGACTTCTGTGAATGATTAACGTGACTAATTCTCAAGCTATAGCGGACATTCTAGACCACTGGTTCAATGTCGCCAGAAACGCCGAGCGGATCATTATCGAGCGTTACCTGGCCTCTGCATCTCTGCGAGTGCTGGAAGATGAAGAAGTACTTCTCCATGCCGGTACTCGCAGCGACAAACTGTTCTTCGTGCACGAGGGACTGTTGCGCCTCTACTACACTAACCCGGATGGCAAGGAACGCAATAAAGCATTCTTTGGACCGGGTAATTATGCCGGGGCTGTAAGCGCTGCGATGACCGACTCATCAGCGCCCTTCAGCATCCAGGCGTTGAGCGCTACCACGCTGCTGCAAATCGACTTTCGCCAGCTTTATGCTGATGCGCCGGGTGACCCCGAATTAAGCCGTGCAGTCATTGCGCTGTTGTCTCAGGCATTCATTCGCAATGAACAGCGTGAGGCCATGCTACTGACCCTGAACGCCGAACAACGCTACCTGTGGCTGCAAGACAACGAACCGGAATTACTGGCTGCCCTGCCCCAGTACCATATTGCCTCATACCTGGGCGTGGACGCGGTTTCGCTGTCGCGACTCAAGCGCAAACTCAACTTGCAGTAAGTATTGCCGAGTGAGGGGAGACGCGCATTAACATATGTTAAGTGCTGGAGGAAAATTTGATTGAGGTACCAGCCTTTTACAGCGGCCTTAAAGGCGTTACCAGTCAATATCTTAGTACATCGCGAGGACGCGAGTTGGTTCCAATCATGTAAACTCCAGTAAGGTCGTGGGCTGATCTGAACTGTCACCGACAAAAGACATAGCTGCCCGTCACAAGAGATTACACTGCCAGAAAACCACCATCCACAGGTAGACAAGCGCCCGTGATATAAGAAGCCTTGTCGCTGATCAAAAAAGCACAAGCTTCTGCAATTTCCTCAGCCTCCCCAAAGCGCCCCATGGGTGTATGGTTTAACAGTACCTTGCTCACGCCTTCATCTGACTGGGCCACATGGCTCATGGGAGTTTTCACCACCCCCGGTAGTACAGCGTTCACGCGAACGGGATGTGTTGCCCAGGCCACGGCTAAATCGCGGACCATGGCTTCGACGGCCGCTTTGGTCGCGCTGTAGATCGCGGCGCCCATGGCCACTCGAGAGCCTCCTGAACTGAGCAGAACGATCGAGCCGGGGTGGCCGTGTTCCATCACCGTATTGGCTACGGCCCTGGCCATATAGAAGGAACCATTGACGTTTATGGCCAGGCTTCTATCCAGGTCAGCACCGCGAATACTATCGATAGACTGCCAATCAAAAACAGCGGCACAGTGCACCAGGCCTCGCGGATTACCGAACTGCTCCACTCCAGCGCGAACCGCAGCAAGGCACTGCGCCTCGTCACTGATATCAGCTTGAATGGCTAATGCACTGGGTAAGGCGCCCGCAGTTTCCTGGGCGGCGTCTTTATCGCGATCTATACAGACCACACTTGTATCGGACTGTGCTCCAAGGAGTCGGGCAGTGGCACGACCAATACCGGAGCCCGCCCCTGTTACAAAAACTGTCATCGTCAGCTACCTCCTCATCCGTTCTGAACACGTTATCGATACGCGCGGTAGCGCGTTGGTGCCCGGCCCGACCACTTCTTGAACGCGCGATAGAAGCCCGAGGGGTCCTTAAACCCCAGCCGCCAGGAAATGTCCTCAAAGGCCATACCAGTGGCAATGTAACGCTTGGCAATAGCGAAGCGCACATCGTCTTTCAATTGCCCGAAGGTTACGCCATTCAGTGTCAGACGACGGGTTAGCGTCTTGGGGTGCACATCCAGGTCTTTGGCAATCACATCAAGTGTGGCACCGGCTTCCCCAACATGATCACCAATCAGCTGCTTTACGCTGTCAATCAGCAGATCAGCTTCTGCGTCAGCATACGGTCTCACTGCACTCCTCGGTACTTACCTAAGCACTTGGCAATGGGGCTTGACCAAACCCATGCATTATTTTGTATTGCATTACGGTATACATACTATATTATATAACTTTTTAGTCAATCGAAAATTGACCGTTTACACCCATCCAAGGAGCAATTGACATCAAAGAAGTCGTTATGGTCAGCGGGGCGCGCACCGCTGTGGGCAGTTATGGGGGAAGCCTGAAGGCGTTCTCGCCAGCTGAGTTAGCCGCTAAAGTTGTTGCGGAATCGGTTACGCGGGCCAATTTAGAAGCCGATGAGGTCGGACATTGTGTGTTTGGCAACGTGATTCACACCCAGCCCGAGGACATGTACCTCGCGCGTGTTGCCGCACTGCGTGGCGGGCTTCACCACCACACACCTGCCCTTACAGTAAACAGACTCTGTGGTAGCGGACTCCAAGCCATTGTATCTGCCGCACAACAAATTGAACTCGGTGTATGCACCACTGCTATCGCTGGCGGTGCGGAGTCTATGTCCAACGGTGCGTACATGGCGAAGGGTGCCCGCTTTGGCAACCGGATGGGCGACAGTGTCCTTGTGGACATGATGATCAACGCTCTGCACTGCCCGATTGAGAAAGTTCACATGGGCATCACCGCGGAAAACATCGCGGGAAAATGGAACATCACTCGCGAAGAACAGGATGAACTGGCGCTGACCAGCCATCGCCGCGCTGCTGCGGCTATCGAAAATGGCTATTTCGAATCTCAGATTCTTCCTATTGACATTGGCAAGCGCAACAAGACAGAAATGTTTCTCAAAGATGAGCACGTGAGACCGGAACTGGAACTCTCGCAGCTGGAGAAACTGAAACCCGTGTTCAAACCCGACGGCTCGGTCACCGCCGGGAATTCATCTGGCATCAATGATGGCGCGGCTGCGGTAGTAATGATGGAAGCTCAACACGCTGAGCAACGTAGCCTACAACCCCTGGCGCGCTTGGTGGGGTACAGCTTCGCTGGTGTTGAACCGCGGTATATGGGCATCGGTCCCGTGCCGGCCACAAAAAAACTGTTGGAGCAGCACAATCTAGCTGTAGCAGATATCGATGTTTGGGAAATCAACGAGGCGTTCGCAGCACAGGCGATTGCCGTAGCCCGCGATCTCAACATACCGGATGAAAAAGTAAACCCAAACGGCAGCGCGGTTGGCTTAGGACACCCTATTGGAGCCACCGGCGCGATCATCGCGGTAAAAGCGCTATATGAGCTGAACCGCATGAGTGGGCGCTACGCGGTGGTCACCATGTGTATAGGCGGGGGTCAAGGTATCGCTGCATTGTTTGAGCGCATGTAAATTCAAAAAAACCTCGGATGAATACTTCGAGGCTTTATCGAGGTTCACTGGCATCAGGAGGAAGGCACCATGTCTAGAGTAGCGGTTGTTACAGGTGGGACGCGAGGAATTGGCGCAGCCATCGCCGTTTCGTTGCACGAGCTTGGCTATAAGGTCGCTGCTAACTACGCCGGCAACGATGAGCGCGCCAGAGAGTTCTCTAATTCCTGCGGGATTCCAGTGTTCAAATTCGACGTAAGCGACTTTGAACAGTGCAAAAGGGGCGTAGAACAGATCGAAAAGCAGCTGGGTGCCCCGATAGAGATACTGATAAACAACGCAGGCATCACGCGCGATGGGACGCTACACCGCATGGCTCCCGACGCCTGGCAGGATGTTATCGATACCAATCTCGGCTCTTGTTACAACATGGCTCGGTGCGTTATCGACTCCATGCGCACGCGGAGTTTCGGCCGTATCGTGAACGTGGGTTCGGTCAATGGCCAGGCGGGCCAGTATGGACAGGTCAATTATGCGGCCGCCAAGTCCGGGATCCACGGCTTTACCAAGGCATTGGCACAGGAAGGTGCCGCCAAGGGTATTACCGTCAATGCCATTGCGCCCGGTTATGTCGATACCGACATGGTCCGAGCCGTCCCGGAGGTAGTGCTGGAGAAAATTATTGCCGGCATCCCGGTGGGCCGCCTCGGTAGAGCAGAAGACATCTCGCGCTCAGTGGCATTTTTGATCGCGAACGAGGCCGACTTCATCACCGGAGCAACGCTCTCTGTGAACGGCGGCCAGCATATGTACTAGCCACCGTACAGCTTCACTAAGTTAAGCCGCAGAGCTCCCGCGAGAATGCTCCAGTAACGCCCAGAGGATATTCCCAGAACTCACCTGCCCTACCAGCTTATCCCCCTCAAGCACCGGCCTTCTCCTTTGCCGGTGCTTCAGCATAGACTCTGCCACTTCGATAATGGTGTCCTGCGGCTCACAGCTGTTGATATCAACAATCATGATATCGCCAACCTGGGTGTGCAGCGGATTGCCGTCGTTATAGATAGCGCTCAAAATAGCGCCCACACAATCCAGGTCGGTGATGACGCCCAGCACGTTATTATCTCCATCGGTCACCGTAAGCCCGGTGAGTTTATTCTCGACAATAATTTCGATTGCCGTTACCAGGCTGTCGCTGCTACTCACGGTTATCGGGTGATGCCGCATACATTCTTTGACTGTGATTGGTTTTGCCATCGCTACTAACCTCCTCGGTTTAAAAAATTCTTTCGATAAGTTAACTCCAGGTCTTTCGAAGATTACTGTGTTTCAGGAATACGGCCGAGCCGAGTCACCTACAATCTCAGCCCGCCGTCCACTTCCATCACCCTGCCGGTGTAATAGTCATTCTCAAAAATTGAAATGGCTGCCTGGGAGATTTCATCCGGTTGACCAAGCCGTTTAACCGGAATCCCCTCGGCAATTTTCTCAAGGGTTTCCGCCCGCATGCTGGCCGTCATCTCAGTGGCAATAAATCCCGGCGCAATCGCCGCGCAGCGTATATTGTAGCGCGCCAGTTCCTTCGCCCAGGTTACTGCCATGGCAGCCACACCGGCTTTTGCAGCAGAGTAGTTGGTCTGCCCATAGTTGCCTGCATTCGAAATACTGGAAATGTTGATAATTACGCCTTCACAATCGAGTTCTATCATCTTCGCGGCGGCCTCCCGGCCACATAAGAACGAGCCGGTCAGGTTCGTATCGATTACCGCCTGCCAGCGTTCGATGGGTAACTTCTCCAGCACGTCGTCCTTGCGCTTGATCAACAGGGCATCACGGGTGATGCCGGCATTGTTAATCAACCCATTAATGGCGCCAAAATCAGCAACGATGCGCCCGAACACGTCAACCACACCCTGTTCATCAGTAATATCCAGGGTGTAACCGCGTGCCTCTACACCAGCCTCATTTAACTCGCTTACCGCTGCATCTAAACTGTCCTGATTCATATCTACAAGGGCAATGCGTGCGCCTTTACCGCCCGTTGCCTTGGCCATACTTAACCCCAACCCCTGGGCCCCGCCGGTGATTACAATCACCTGTCCTTCTAACCGCATTCTTGCTTTTCTCCCTATGCTAATGTGGATTTTAGTGGTTCTATCATTCAAAGAGGCACAGGCAGCAGTTCAGGTGTGCTAACCTGCGTCCAATCTCTTATCCAAGATAAGCGCCCGGCGAATAACAGGCGCGATGACAATGTCACTAGCCGAAAACGTACTCTCCCGGGGCATCGACTATCGGTTTAACGCCCTTTGAAGGCGCACCGAAGCGCGGCGGTTTACGCTTTCCAGACATGTGCTTGTCCAGCCACTCACTCCAGCTGGGCCACCATGATCCGTCACGTTTCTCCGCAATCTCGACCCATTCCTGCGGACCCACAAAGTTGTCTTCCGGTTGCCGGGTGAGGATACGATGTCGGCGCCTTGGGTGATCCGGACCACAGGCTACCCCTGCATTATGGCCACTGCTGGTCAGGCAGAACGTCACCTCGCTACCGACCATGTCATTCAGCTTATACACTGACAACCAGGGCGCCACATGATCGCTCTCGGTCCCAAGGTTGAATATAGGTATACGAATATCTGATAGCGCTATGGGTCTACCATTGAGGGTGAACTTGTTCCTGGCAATCTCATTGTTAAGATAAGTGCTTCTCAGATATTCGCTATGCATACGGCCGGGCATGCGTGTAGGGTCGGCATTCCAGGACATCAGATCATTAAGTTTGACCTCATTACCCAACACATAACGATCGACCATGGGACCGTAAATAAGATCGCCTGGCTGCAGCGCAGCAAAGGAGCCGGCCATGGCCTCAGCACTGAGAAAGCCCTGCTTCCACATTAGCTTTTCGAGGAAGGCCAACTGCCCCTCGGAGATAAACTTGGTAATTTCCCCCGCTTCGGTGAAATCAACCTGCGCTGTGAACAGGGAAATTGTATTGAGGCGATCGTCGCCGTCCCGCGCCATCGCGGCAGCAGCAACACTGAGAATGGTGCCACCAAGACAGTACCCAACCGCATTGACCTTCTTGTTAGGACAAACCTGGTTAACAACATCCAGAGCAGCAAAAAATCCCTCATTGATATAGTCCTCGAACGAAACGTCCCGGTCTTCCTCGGTAGGGTTCTTCCATGAAATGGTGAAAACCGTTTTACCCTGTTCCACAAGGTACTTCATCATCGATTTACGTGGCGACAGATCCAGGATGTAGTACTTATAAATCCATGGTGGCATTATCAATACAGGCTCCGCACCCACTTCCGGGGTGGCCGGTTCATACTGAATAAGTTCGAGTAAGTTGTTTCGGAAGATTACTTTGCCTGGTGTTACAGCCACATTCTCGCCCACGACGAAGTCGCTACCGGGTTTCTGATTGCTATAGCGCTTCAATGTGTCTTTCACGAACAACGAAGCGCCGCGAATCACGTTATCGCCCCTCTCCCGCCGCGTCGCCTCGATCAGGTCGGGATTAGTCGGCAAAAAATTGGCTGGCGCCAGCAGCTCTATCATCTGCTGTATGACAAAATCCACAAGCTGCTGATGCTTCTCGTTTACACCCTCTACTTGTACCGCCTCTTTCCACCACTCACGGTTCATGTCATAGGCAAGTGCGAGTTTATTGAACGGCCAGCGCTGCCAGTTCTCACTGGCGTACCGTCTACCCACATGCGACACATCCTTGGAGCCCTGAGTATCAAACAAATCCAGTTGATTGAGCTTGGACAGCAGGTCTTTTGTCAGTTTCGCGCGTTGCCCCGGTGACATGGCCAGGCGCGAACTCCAGTTGAGGAACGCAAGGGTTATTTCGATGGGGGACATCCCCTTGAAAATCTGTGCAAAGACACCCTGAAACCGCTTGTCTGCCGACGCAGTGTTAAAGTTACTTGCCGCTCCACCTGCTGCCTTCGTTTCGCTCTGACTCATAACAACCATGCTCCTCTTTTGTAGTACGTATCTTTATCCGCTGTAGATAACTTGTTGGCAGACTGCGCCATCGTGAGCGCAGCCTCTGTGTTCGCCTGGTACCACACCAGGTAATGCTTTTTCGGTAGTCTCGCCTGCGTGCAATGACGCCAATGCGTCATAGATTGGCGAGGTGGTGAATCAAAATCGCAGAATGGCTTTCACACACTTACCTGTCTTGGTATCGGTAAACGCCTGGTTGATCGCGTCAAAGGGATACTCAGTGATGATCCGATCAAGGGGAAGCTTCCCCTCCATGAACATATCAACCATCTGCGGTATGAACACAGAGCCAATCGCGTCACCCATGTTGATCCCCTGGATTCGTCGACCGCCAAACAGCAGGTGATTCGCGTCGATTACCAGCTCAGTGCCCATCGGTGAGCCCCCAAGAATGCCGAGGAATCCACCTGTGTTAGTCGACTCCAGGGCATTACGAATAACCGCTGGAATCCCTGTGGTATCCAGCGCGTAATCGGCACCGTCCTTGGTATACTCATTCACCTGCTGAGTGATATCTTCAAGCGCGCCATCCAGTGCAACGTCCGCACCCAGTTCCAAGGCCAACTCACGGCGACTCTGATTTGTATCCACCACAACAATGGGGTGGCATCCCACAGCTACCGCCGCGAGCAGGGCCGACATACCGACGGCGCCAATACCGTAGATGACGATGGACTGGCCAATACCGGCATTGAAAGTATTGATCACCGCGCCCAGGCCCGTTCGAAACCCGCAGCCTAATGGGCCGAGCTGGTGCAAGGGAGCATCGTTACGCACCTTGATGGTGTTTTTTACATTGGATACGGCGTGGCGAGAGAACGAGCTCTGCCCATCAAAGTGCGCATGGACGCAATTGCCTCCCTGGGACAACACCGACGTACCATCGCCACGTCCACCGAAGTTTGCTTCATAGATGTTGTGGCAGAGATAGTGCTGCCCCTGCAGGCAGCGCACACATTTGCCACAGTACATGACTGACAGTACGACCGAGTCGCCCTCTTCGAATTCGCCAGCCGCACTACCTGTACGGACTACCCGCCCCGCGCCTTCGTGGCCCAATACACAGGGTGTGGGGAACGGATAGGTGCCACTGCGGAACAGCTCATCCGTATGACAGACGCCGGTGCCAACCATTTCGACCAGGATTTCATCGGGTTTAAGCTCACCGACCTCAACCTCCTCTATTGAGAAGTCACCTTTGCACTCATGCAGTATTGCCGCTTCTGTTTTCATCTGATCAAGCCCGCTGTTTGATACATCACTATCGATTACACCCAAACGCTATCGCTATACATCTTCATTGATAATGAAGGTTTTGGTTTCCAGATAGGCATTCAAAGCCTCCTCTCCCCCTTCTCTACCCAGGCCAGACTGCTTAAAGCCCCCAAAGGGTGAATTGGGCATAAATGAGTAACCATTAATACCTACCGTTCCGGTACGCACGGCTTTACCTACACGCAACGCTCTACCAATATTGGTCGTATAAAGTCCGCCCGACAGGCCATAGGGGTTATCATTAGCAAGCCGAACTGCTTCCTCTTCCGTTTCAAAAGGTGTAACTGCGAGCACTGGTCCAAAAATTTCCTCGCGGGCGATTTGCATGGTGTTATCCACATCGGCGAACAGCGTGGGGTTAACCCAGTTACCGGCCTGCAAGTCACCCTCCGGGCGATCACCTCCGAAAACGAGCTTGGCGCCTTCCTGCTCGCCACGCTCGATAAAGGTCATCACTTTCTCCATTTGCACCTTGCTGATAATGGGAGCGGAAGTAACGTCGAGCTCGAAGGGATTACCAAACTTCACATCCTGTACCTGCTTTTCGCAGTGATTGATGAACTCGTCGTAGATGCTGCTGTGTACCAGTGCACGGCTCGTCGTTGAGCAAACCTGTCCGGACAAAAACATTGAAACCTGGGACATAGTGGCAGTGGCAGCGAACTCCACGCTGGGCGCGTCGGGAAACACAATCGAAGCGCTCTTGCCACCCAGTTCCAAACCCACCCGCTTTATATCGTTACCGGCAGCTGCCAGTATGCGACCACCCACTGCCTTGCTGCCGGTGAAGGTAATCTTGTCGACGGCAGGATGCGTCACCAATGCCTCACCGACTTTCGGACCACCGGTAACAACATTGAACACACCCTCAGGCAAATCAGCTTCGTTGATAATCTCTGCTATCTTCAACGCGATCAGGCTACCCATCTCCGAGGGTTTGACCACAACGGTACACCCAGCGGCCAGGGCCGGTGCCAACTTAAGCGGCATCTGCAGTATTGGCGCATTCCACGGAAGAATGGCGCCCACTACCCCCACGGGTTGGCGAATACTGATGAATTGATTTGGCTCCTGGTCAGTGAATACCGGATGCACTTTGCCATCGATCTTGTCGATCCAGCCACCGTAGTACTTGAACAGGTCTTCCGGCATATCCTTCATAATGTGCGCCCCACCGAACATTGCGGGTATGCCATTATCAAGCGTCTGCGCCTGAATCAGTTCCTGGGAATGTTCCGCTAACAACCCGGCAATTCTATCCATGTAGACCCGCCGTTCGCGTGCTTTCAAGCGTGGCCATGGGCCCTCATCAAAGGCCTTGCGCGCAGCCATTACAGCGGCATTCACATCAGCTTCACTCGCATCGGCGATCTTGATGATTGTCTCGTTCGTGCAAGGATTAACGTGGTCAAACGACTGCCCCCCCTGGGGGGCCACCCATTCATTGGCAATGAGTAAGTTTCCATCTTTGAGGCCAAGCTGGTCACGGTAGGGTAAGAGAGAGAACGTCATGATGTTACTTCCTGTTTACTTGCGAGCAGCGTTAAGCCGCAGGTTGGTCCAATAGCTGGAACTGATTCATGTGCCTGTGGAGAAAATTCTCAAAGGAATCGGCCTGTTGCCCGGTAAGACTGCCCACCGCTGCCGAGCAATACCCGTCGTATTGAGCGATATCCTGATAAATGTCGGTGAGTCCACTGGCTTGCCACTCGGGCAGGCCAACGGCGAGCAGCTTTTCGAGATACTGGTCGGATTCAACCGGAACAAATGTGATGCTTCTGCCCACCACGTCACTCATGACACCTGCAGCGTCTGCCATGGATAGCGCTTCTGGGCCTGTTAACTGAAAGATCCTGTTGCGGACCCCTCGATCGCTGGCAATCTGCAACACGCAGGCCGCGATATCTCGCGCATCGATCATGGCCACCTTCGACGCCGCTGCCGGAAAGCTGAACAAGCTCTTCTTTTGAATAAGGCGACTGACTGCCAAGAAGTTCTGCATGAAGAACTGGGGCCGCAGAATCACATACTCCATACCACTCCTGGCCAACAGGTCTTCACCCGCAGACTGGTATCTATTCAGTTCAGAGGCAGCGGCGACAGAGGCGCCAAGCGCCGAAATCTTGATAAGTCGCGTAACACCCGATTGTTTTGCGGCGTCAATCAGATTGCGGTCGAATTCCTGCTGATCGGGGCCTGGCTTGGTCAGCATTAACAGCTGTTCTACATCTTCAAAACACCCAGCAAGACCCTGCGGATTTGCATAATCCCCCTGGCATGTCTCGGCTATGCTGCCGTCGGCGACTTGCAGCTGTGCGGGATCCCGCGCCATAAATCTAAGCGATACCGGGCACTCATCCGCGAGACGAACTATCTCAGTGCCTATCGTGCCTGTCGCGCCTGTTACGAGCAGTTTGCCCATGAGATTCTCAAATTTACAATTCGCATATTGTGCTATTCTTACGTATATATTCTATATTATAGTACACATAACGCAAGACTTTTGTCAGGCACCGTCATACCCATGCAAGAGGAGGAGGCTCAGTGAGCCCCTATACGGGATGAATACACGAAGCGAAAAAAAGGGACGTTAGATTCGGGGAGATATCCAATCCCATAGAATTGTTCTAGAATCGATACACTTTTAGAACGAGCAGCAAAAAAAGAAAGCGCCAGGTATGGAAGCAGCTAGCGAAGAAAAGAAGTCCGGAAGGCAACAGAATAAAGCGACGACACGCGTACTGAATATCTTGTCGTTGTTCGCCAGTGAACAAGCCGTCTTTGGGGTCACTGAACTCAGTCAGCGGCTGGGCATCACCAAAAACATGGCCTATCGTGCGCTAACCACGCTGGTTGACCAGGGCTTTCTGGTGAGAGACGGGACCAAGTATGAACTCGGCTATGGGGTGCTCGACTTGATCTTTCACACTTCTGCCGAGCCCGATTTCAAATCCATCGCCTCACCTCACCTGCAGGAACTCCACGAGCTGACCGGAGAAACAGTGATTCTGTCGGTCAGGATGAAGGACAGCCAGGTGATCATCGATGGCCTAGAGGGCGTGGGCAAACTGGTGATCCGCCTGAAAATTGGCACCTCATTGCCCCTGCATGTCTCCGCGGCGTCACGGGCGATACTGGCCTACTTACCCGACGAGGAAATCGAGAATTACATAGGGCGAAACTCGCCACTACAGAAGTTCACCAAGAATACCCTGTCGAGCCGGAAACAGTTGTGGAACGATATCGAGCAGACCCGCGAACAGGGCTTTGCAACGGCCATAGAGGACTATAAATCCGGTTCAAACAGTATTGCCTTCCCCATTATGGCTGAAAACGACTGGCCCCACGGCTCGATTACGGTGGGCGGACCCAAGGCGCGTTTCAGCGAGAAGGTTATTAAACAGCGGCTGCCGGAGTTCCAGGAGATCATCGGTGCCTGCAGAAAGTGGGCGGCACTCTACCAGTCCAGCATGTATTGAGCCAAAGCATCCATGAACAGCAAGTCTGACCGATCGATTAATGTCTCCGCCAAGAACGTCTTCGACGTTCTGCACCTGATTCTTCCCTCTGAGAAACCGATTGGGGTTCTGGAAATCAGCAGGAAGCTTTCCCTGCCTCCCAGCAGTGTGCATCGCGCCCTGGTGAGCCTGGAGGAATCACGCTTCGTTGCTCGTGGCCTGGATATGAGCAAATACGTTGCCGGCCCGATGATTCACCATGTGCTCAGAGCCATGCTGAATCGTTACTCGGTCAGCCGCGAGTCCTACCGCTACCTGAATGATATTGCTTCAAGTACCGGGCAAACCACCTCCGTTTTTGTCCGCCTGGGGTGGTATACCCTGCTTGTGGCCACTGTCGAAGGGCCGGACGAGGTCTGCCACGCGAGGTCTGCCGGTGAAACCATGTTGCTACATGAAACTCCCGCCGGAATCGCCATATTGGGCTCGCTAACCAGGGACGAGGTCAGTGCCTACAGAAAATTTGTCGGGGCGAAGATGCCAGAGCACCTCGATGAAGCATCCTCGCGCAAAACCAGCAATCTCATCGCGGAGGCGCGCTCCAGCGACTTTGTTATTAAGATCCTGAGAGAAGAACAAAAGCGACGGGTGATGGCATTTCCCCTCAAAAAGTCTAATGGCAGCGTAATTTCATCCCTGGGTATCTCCGGTCCCGTTCCCGAAGATGGAACAAGCACGGAATTGAAACCCGATAGCGGTCTTCTGCAACTGATCGGCAAGCTGGAACAATCCCTGGAACAGGACCTCAACGAAAAGGGCATGCCCTTCGAGCACGTGAACCCTGATGCAATTGTTTTGAAGACCCATCAGTCACGCATTTGAACTGGGGGCTCAGCAATCCATTTGCTCACTCAACCGCAAGATTCAGGATCAGGGTTTTTTCTTCAGTGAAGGCTTCTATGGTCGCCCACCCCCCTTCACGACCTATGCCTGAGCGCTTGACTCCTCCAGAGGGTGAATTGGGCATCACACTATAACCATTTATTCCTACTGAGCCAGTACGCATTGCCTTGGATACGCGAAAGGCACGAGCCAGGTTGGTGGTGTACAAGGCGCCGGAGAGACCGTAGTCAGAATCGTTAGCTATCGCCGCAGCCTCTTCATCCGTTTTGAACGGGATTACCGATAACACGGGACCAAATATTTCATCCCGAGCGATGGTCATCTTATTGTCAACGTCGGCGAATATGGTCGGATTCACCCAGTTGCCCTGCGCCAGTGCCCCCTCTGTGGGACGGTCACCACCTGCTACCAGGCGAGCGCCCTCCTCCTTGCCCAGCTCGATATAGCGCATTATGCGCTCTGTTTGCTTGGCCGTGATGATGGGTGCCGATGTGGTCTCAAGATCAAAAGGATCTCCAAATTTAACCTGCGCTAACTGCCCCTGTGCTGCAGCAATGAATTCATCGTAGACCGATTCGTGTACCACGGCTCGCGTTGTTGTGGAGCAAACCTGCCCAGACAGAAAAGTAGAGCAAAGGCTCATCACAGTCTGCGCCGCACCAGAAATCGAGGCTGCATCGGGGAAAACAATGGCTGCGCTCTTGCCACCGAGTTCCAGCGTAGTCCGCTTCATATTCGATCCCGCCTTGGACAGGATAAACTCGCCCACCTGCGGACTACCGGTGAAACTGACTTTGTCTATACCGGGATGAGTCACCAACGCCTGCCCGACGGCCGGTCCACCTGTCACCAGATTGAACACACCGGGGGGCAGATCAACCTGCTGCAGCAGCTCTGTCAGCCGTAATGCACAGAGACTCGCCGTCTCCGCAGGCTTCATTACCACTGTGCAACCAGACGCCAGGGCCGGCGCCACTTTCATCGCCCACATCATCAGCGGCGCATTCCAGGGAATGATCAAGCCACACACGCCCACCGGTTCACGCAAGGTCAGGTAGTGTAAATCTGCAGCGTCAGTGTATTTCGGAAACACCTGCCCGGTAATCTTGTCAATCCAACCGCAGTAATGATCAAAAATATCGGCCGCATTTTTTGCCGATACACGAGTGTTCAAACTGAAGTTAATGGGGATGCCGTTGTCGAGGGTTTGCAGAAAAGCGAGCTCCTCGGCATGTTCGTGAAGCAGGTTCACAAAGGGCTGTAACAAACGCTTGCGCTCACTTGCCCCCATGTGGGGCCAGGGACCTTCATCAAACGCCGATCTGGCGGCGGCCACGGCTGCATTTACGTCCGCTTCCGACGCGTCTGCGATCGTAGTGAGCTCCTGGTTAATCGAGGGGTGAATGTGGGCAATGCGAGCCTCACCGGACCCGTCCGACCACGCACCATCGACATAGATTTGTCCGGGCTTTACACCCAGTCGGTCTCTTTGGGCAATTACTGATTCCATCGTGTGACACCTATTTTCTCGGGACGACGGGGACTCACAAACTCTCCCCCGCCAATTCTCGTTTGATCGGCATATCCAGCTCAGAGATAACAATGAAAAGTCTGGATATTACACTGCAATTTGTTTTATTATTCGGGCTATATTCTTTTTTGTCAACTTTTTGATAATGCGCCATCAGCGTAATTCACTTGAATACTGGACGAGTTATGACAACAAAAAATCCCGATTTTATTGTAGTCGGCGCAGGCTCAGCGGGCTGTGCTGTTGCGGCCAGGCTTGCGGAAAACGGCGACGTAAATGTTTTGCTCCTGGAAGCGGGCGGCAGAGATTGGAATCCCATGCTGCATATCCCGCTGGGTTCCGGAAAGCTGCTTCGCAATGGCCTCCACGGCTGGAAGTACACCACCGAGGCAAACGCAGGCTTAGAGGGCAGAGAGCTACTTGCGCCGCGCGGAAGAGTTCTGGGGGGGTGTTCGTCTATCAATGGCATGCTGTATGCACGCGGAGCGCGCCAGGACTTTGATCACTGGGCAGCACTGGGTAACGAGGGCTGGTCTTACGAAGAAGTACTCCCCTACTTCAAGCGCGCCGAGGGGCACACCGATAGAAACGATGAATTCCACAATACCGATGGACCGCTAAAAGTATCCAGAACCCCTGCGGAAAATCCCTTGTACCACGCATTCGTTGACGCCGCAGTCGCTGCGGGCTATCCGCATAACGACGATTTCAACGGCGCCACCCAGGAAGGTGCGGGATTATTCGATTTCAACATCGCCAACGGTCGGCGGTGCAGCGCTGCAAAGGCTTACCTTAAGAATAAACCGCAAAACCTCACAGTCCTGACGCGTGCGATGACGACAAATGTCATCATCGAGAATAAGCGGGCCGTGGGTGTGAGCTATATACGACGTGGAAAGGAACACGAGGTACGTTGTAACGCCGAGGTGGTGTTAGCTGGCGGTGCCTACAATACGCCACAGATCCTGATGCTTTCTGGCATTGGTGACGCAGAGCAGCTCCAGGAATTCGCAATTGACACAAAGTGCCACCTGCCAGGCGTGGGAAAAAACCTGCAGGACCATGTGGATGTACCTGTACGCTATGGCTGTAATCAGGAAATCACCATGCACAGCCTGATCAGGGCCGACCGTGCAGCCTGGATGATGATGCGGGCCGCCCTGTTTCGCACCGGGCCAGCAACGACATTTCCCACCGAGGCAGGTGCATTTCTAAAGAGTTCTCCCGAACTGGAATACCCCGATATACAAATACACTTTTCGCTCAGTCTCGGCGGTAGCCGCTTACGTATCCCCTGGCTGTGGATGCTCAATCGCGACATTCTGGAGCGCGATGGATTCCAACTTCGCATGTGTGTATTACGCCCGAAGAGCCGTGGCGAAGTGCGCCTGGCCAGTAGTTCACCAACGGATAAGCCAAAAATTCATGCAAATTTCCTGGACGACCCAAGAGATATCGACCTATTGGAGCGCAGTGTTGAGATGGCAAGGGAAATCGCCGAGCAGTCACCCCTGGCGAGCTACATCGACGAAGACCTTGGCCCCTGGCCCAACCAGGACGTCAAGCAGTACATCCAGGCAGAAGCTGCCACGCCCTACCATCCAGTCGGGAGCTGTAAGATGGGTACGGACGATATGTCTGTGGTGGATTCTAAGCTACGTGTACAGGGTATCGAGGGCCTCAGGATAGCCGATGCCTCGGTCATGCCAACACTGGTCGGCGGAAATACGCATGCGCCGACGGTGATGATTGGCGAAAAAGCAGCTGACCTACTTATGGGGTAGTTAGAACTCGATTGTCAAAGTACTGGGCAGTAGAACAAACAACGGCCGATCGAAATCCGAAACTTCAAGATCCTATCTTCCTCTCTTGAGAGTTAACGCCACTGGAACAAAAATAAACGCGCTGACAGCGCAACTTATGAGCCCAACTATCAGTCCACTCGTGTAGGTACTACCCGCAACCATAAAGCCTACAAGACTGGGACCGACGGTGAATCCCAGGTACTGCATCGCCATGTTGAGCACCACCGCGCGACCAGTTGGATCGATTAATGCCATGGTACCCATAAGATAAGGCACTACGAAAATCCAGAAAAACATGAAGGCACGACTTCCGATGACAAAGCTATTTTGACCGGGCATCAGGTAGATAATGGTAATACAAAATACAATACCGGAGATACCAAACAGTATGGGAGGGATCCTGCCGAGCCTATCACCAAGGAGCGTTGCCACAACTCCACCTGCGATTCCGAAGGACGTAGAGACCGTGAGACTACTACCAATTTGAGCCGCAGATAGGCCGACTTCCAAACCCATTCGCTCCATGAATGGCCAGACACTGGCGAGCCCAGTAAAAAACAGCAGAATGCCGATCAGCCCGAATACTATGCGCTGTAAACTGCCGGAACCGGGTTGATCGCCTGGCTGACTTGTCGAAACTTCAGTCTCACCAGTTCCGCTATTGGGGAATAGAGGAAACATGAGTATCGCCAGTATCGACATTGCAACCAGCAGAATGTAGCCAAGGTTCACCCCGTAATCGGCGATTATCGTCGACAGGGTGTACACACCCAGCGTCCCCGTCGAGAAAAGTACCACCATAAAAATTGCAAAGTTTCGATCGGGGTTCGCAGTACTACCAATTGCAGCGGTTGCCACCCCCATAAGCGCGCCCTGCCCAATGCCTGCCAAGAATCGACTCCCGAGGATCATGGCGAACTCACCGCTGAAAATACTGAGCAAGTTGCCACACAGGGCTACGACACCCGATATCAGCAACAGACGACGCCAATCTCCCTTGGTTACCAATAACGAAACCAGAATGATGCCCACCCCTGCTCCGGCCATCTCTGAAGAGGCTATTGCACCCCCTTGTGTACTGGCTAGTCCCAGATGGTCTATGAGTCCACCGACGAACAATGGCTGGAGAACCGGGAAGATACCGCCGGCGATCCCCACCAATAAAACGATACACAGTGTCAGGTAAGACCCTTTCGACGCTGCAGCATCGGCAGCCGTACTACTATTACTAGTCATTGCCACCTCGAAGCTTTACACCGATGATTTGAAAGATCAGTTTCAAAAGAACGCCTGAATACCTGTCTGTGCCCGACCGAGGATCAGGCCATGGATATCGTTGGTACCCTCGTAGGTATTCACCGTCTCCAGGTTGATCATGTGGCGCATAACCGGAAACTCGTCGGCGATGCCGTTGCCA
Organism: Halieaceae bacterium; assembly: GCA_963669435.1. Classification (GTDB taxonomy): domain Bacteria; phylum Pseudomonadota; class Gammaproteobacteria; order Pseudomonadales; family Halieaceae; genus CALJFL01. The sequence goes on along the minus strand of OY770025.1, from coordinate 3,225,082 downwards.
CCATGCATGTCGCGCGCTACGCGCGCCACTTCCAGTGACTTCATACAGGAGTTCCGCTTAATCAGCGATATGGTTTCCGGCGCCAGGTTGTCCTGCTCCTTCAAGCGAGTCGCTTGCAAACAGGCCAGCAGTGCTATGTTGAGCTCTGTCTGCATATTCGCCAATTTCATTTGGATCAATTGATTGGCAGCGAGCGGGCGACGGAACTGCTTGCGGTCCAGCACGTACTGTCGTGCGGCATGCCAGCAGGCCTCACCGGCACCCAGCGCCCCCCAGGAAATACCCAATCGTGCACTGTTCAGGCAACCCATGGGGCCTTTCAAGCCCTGCACATTGGGCATCAGATTTTCTTCAGGCACAAACACCTCATCCATCACAATCTCGCCGGTGATAGACGCACGTAAAGACAATTTGCCTTCGATTTTTGGTGCGCTCAGGCCTTCCATTCCCTTTTCAAGGATGAAGCCTCGGATCACATCGTCATCGGTCTTCGCCCAAACGATGAACACATCGGCGATGGGCGAATTGGATATCCACATTTTGCTACCGGTGAGCTTATAGCCACCGTCTACGGACCTGGCACGGGTGAGCATGCTGCCGGGATCCGAGCCATGGTCCGGTTCAGTCAGTCCGAAACACCCTATGTACTCACCGGTAGCCAGTTTGGGGAGGTACTTTTGCTTTTGCTCTTCCGACCCATATGTGTGGATGGGGTACATGACCAGGCTGGACTGCACGCTCATCATCGAGCGATAGCCTGAATCTACGCGCTCCACTTCACGGGCTATGAGTCCATAGCTGGTGTATCCCATGCCGGCACAACCGTAACCCTCCAACATTGGACCCAGCAAACCCAGTTGCCCCATCTCCTTGAATATCTCGGGATCTGTTTGCTCGTTGCGATACGCTTCGATAACCCGCGGTTGCAGGTTCTCCTGGGCGTATTGGCGTGCAGTCTCCTGCACCATACGCTCCTCTTCACTGAGCTGTTGCCGAAAAAAGAACGGATCTTCCCAGTTAAACTCGGCCCAACTTGACGACATAGCACTTTCCTCCACTAACATTGATGAATGCCCAGCGCGGCTGATTTACAAACACAGCGCTGGCATCCTGACTTAAAACTTCGAAAAACTTACAAAACGATGGCTACGCAGCTCCCTGCTGACGCGCCAGGTTCGACATCATGGCAAAGTCGTAAACTTGCTTTGCCAACAGCCTGAGCATCTCGTTGACCTTCTCATCCGTGCACAAACCATCCTCTCCAAATCCGCTTTCCGCGCTATTGATGGCGACCCCCATCGGGGTAGGCCAACCGCGTAAAGCGTGGGCAATGGATCTAAGAGTGTTAAGCGTTGAACCGGTTGCCTGCCAGCCGTAGGCGCAGGCAATACAGCCGACGGCACGCCCGTCGAAATAGACGCGGGGGTCCTTGTTCATGTCCTCGGTGTAGTCCAGGGCATTCTTCACCATTCCCGAAATAGAGCCGTGGTACCCGGGCGAGGTAATGATCACACCATCGCAGGCGCGAAGTGCCGCAACCAGTTCGGACGCATTAAGTGAGCGCTCCAGCACCGCTGGATCGTACATCGGCAGAATAAGATCGCTACCGCTAAAGATTTTCGTCCTGGCGCCCAGTGCCTCGGCCGCGTCGAGAGAGATGCGCAGTGCACGCTCCGACGATGAACCATCGCGAGTTGTGCCACCGATACCAACGATAAGTGGTTGGTAATCTTTGTTTTCAGTCGTCATTATCTTTTCCTCATAAAATCCAGTCTTTGAAATCTGCTCGTACCCTCGATACCCGTGCTAGCTGCAGCCCAATAGAAATTGCGCGACCCTGCTAATTGCATTCCTCGCCTCGGGAACATCGGGTACGAAACGCTGCCATACATGGGACATCTCCGGCCAATGCTCCAATACAATGGGCGCGCCATCGCTCATCGCCTTATTCGCCAGCCGTATGCTGTCGTCTTTGATGTAGTCAGCGCCGCCCATCTGAATCAAGGTAGGAGGGAACCTCGAAAAGTCGGCAAAAACAGGAGAGATAGATGGATCCCTCGGATCGGCATCGGCAACATACAGGGAGGCCATCACACGTGCTCGCCCATACTTGATAAGGTAGTCGGCAGTATCCGGGTTCAGATCAAACATCCCACACATCAACGCGAGACCCAGGGGGCCCGACGAGCCCGCGTCCAGCAATCGTCGTGTGATGGCGACACACAGGCCGGCACCAGCAGAATCTCCCGCGAGTGCCAGGGGCGATGCAGACAGCGCAGCGACAACGGCGTAACAATCGTCTAAAGCAGCGGGATAGGCATGCTCCGGTGCACGCCTGTATTCCACAAAGACCGTTTTCTTGCCGCAGGCCATCGCGATCGAGGTGGCATGGCCTTTGTGCGAATCCCAGCTACCTGCACAGTAACCGCCACCGTGTAGATACACGATAGTAAAATCATCATTTAGCCCTTCAGGCAATACCTCGATACAGGGCACGCCCGCCACTTCAATGTGATTAATCGCCACTGATTCCGGAACTTCGAAATCTGTATCTCCCAGTGCACGCCGTGCGGCAGCGACATCGAAGTCATCAGTCTGCATGCCAGCGCTTGAACGGCCAGCACTATGACGGCCCACAGCACCGAGGAAAGCCTCCGAAGGGTAGAGGTCATTTTTCCAGAATGTATCGTCACTGTTCATGCGATTTAATTCCCGGATTCAAAGCGGACTTTGATTACTTTCCGCTCGAATCATATGTTTTATATTTTAGGATGTGTGCTATTATATCTAATATCTTGCCAAGATCAACCATACATTTGTGTTTGACTCGCGGGCAGATAAAGCCCGATTTCGGCGGAGTAACAGCGATGAAAAACAATACAGCGGGTGATGCGAAGCTGGCCGAGGCCGAGGACACGCCTTTCAAAGTGGCGGACATGGCTCCCAGTTCCCCCAGCGAACCGGCGCAGACCTCGGCGATCCGTTTCTGCAATTACTGCGGTTCGGGGTCACTGGAACGAAAAATCCCAGTCGGGGATAACCAGTTGCGCCTGGTATGCCCTACCTGCGGGAAGATTCATTACCAGGATTCGAAGATTGTGACCGGGTGTATCGCCAGCTACGGCAATAAAGTACTGCTCTGCCGCAGGGCGATAGAGCCCAGGCTCGGCCAATGGTCACTGCCATCGGGCTACCTGGAACCGGGAGAGTCCTCGTTGCGCTCAGCGGTCCGCGAAGCCCGGGAGGAAACCAATGCCAGCGTTAGCGGCTTACATCTGTATTGCATCTATGAAATGCCGCAAATCAACCATGTGTTTCTGATCTTCCAGGGCAGACTGCGGGTACCCGTGGCATTTCCCGGTGAAGAAAGCATAGAAGTCGGCTTTTTCTCCAAGGAAACACTACCGTGGGATGAATTGGCGTTCCCCAGCGAGCATGAGGCGCTACGGCAGTATTTCCTACCTCAAGGGGTAGATGATATTCGCTTTCACGCTGCCGAATTTTTCTGGACTGACGAGACCATCAGGATACAGCGCTTCTAAGCCGGTGTGAAAAAACGCGTCGAACGGCGTTGTGCTCAAGCGAGATCTGGAAACGGTATTTCGCCTACCGGGTCCAATTCCACCGAATTCAGAGTAAAAGCGCCCAGGGTGTAGTAACCCGCGATCGCGGCGATGTCCACTACCCCCTTGTGTCCAAACAGTCTATGGAACTGTTCAAACGCCTCGGCATCGATGCGGGGTTGTGTTAGCAACTGCGAAACGTAGGTGTAAAGCGCTGCCTCATCTTCCCGCAGTCCCTGGGGGGATTCGCCCTGCTTAATGGATTCGATAACTTCAGCGGATAAGCCGTTGTTAAGGGCAATGGGCGCATGCACGGCCCATTCATAGTTACAGCGGTAATGGGCGGCAACAAGCAATATCGTCAATTCGGAAAGACGGGGCTCAAATGCACTGTCAAAACGCAAATAGGCACCGAGGTGTTGCGCTCTCTCTGCCAGCTCCGGGCTATGCAGCCACAATGCCAGCGGTCCCTTCACCCGCCCCCGGGGCCCGGACTTGATCTTGTCGAACACTTCCTCGCCTCGGGCGCCCAACTGTTCAGGTATTTCCGGTATACGCGCCATCAGAGTGCCTTGCTAATCAGTCTTTCGCCAAAATAGTAACGGTGGTAGCCGCATCTTCTACGCCAAGAAAACCTCCGCCATTTTCAGACACCGCAAACCTTGCACCTGCGACTTGCCGCGGCCCGGCCTCTCCCCGCAGTTGAGTAACCAGCTCATGCAACTGGATGATGCCTGTGGCTGCAATTGGATGGCCCTTTGAGACCAGACCCCCAGAGGGATTGACCGGTACTCGCCCACCGAGTTTGGTCTCGCCGCGCTCGGTACAAGGGCCGCCTTCACCCAATCCGCACAGGCCCAGGTTTTCTATCTGCTGGATTTCGCCGAAGGAGGTCGCATCGTGAACCTCTGCCACATGCATGTCCTCGGGGCCAACACCGGCAAGTTGATAGGCCTTATCCGCCGCGCGACGGCCGGCGGAGTTCGCAAAGTCAGCAGGGTCGCGTGTCATGCCACTGACAATACTCGAAGCTGCGATGCGAATTGCTCGCCCCTCCAACCCCAGTTCTTTCACCTTTTGCGCTGAACAAAGAATGGCCGCGGCCGCTCCATCGCTTAAGGGCGCGCACATAGCGCGGGTCAGGGGCCAGGTGATCGGCTTGTCTGCCAGCACCTGCTCAACGCTCATATCGATCTGGTACTGGGACAAGGGATTCATGGTGGAGTGAAAGTGGTTCTTGGCCGCCGCATGCGCTATTTGCGCCTGGGTGGTTCCAAAGTGCTTGCTATGTAATTTTGCCTGGGCCGCATACATGTCCATAAAAAAGGTATGTTGGCCGGAATCGCTATCGGCAGCATCCTGCGGACCAACGCCCTCTCCCATGGATTTAAACAGCGAACGCGCCTGATCCAGATCAGAGATATCTGTACCGCCCATAAAGGCCTTAAACGCTACCTCTTTCGATACGTCGGGATACAGCATCTTTTCTGCACCGACGACCATCACGGTCTCATAGTTTCCAGATATTATTCCCGCCACCGCCTGGTTTACGCCGGTGCTACTGCTCGCACAGGCGTTTTCGACATTGATTATAGGTATCTGGTCCACGCCAGCGGCGCGCAGTGCTATCTGCCCTCGGATCGAGTTCTGGCCTTCCATGAGTGCCTGGCGCGTGTTGGAAAACCATACCGCTTCGACATCTGCAACAGGAATTCCCGCATCTTCCAGGGCTCCGTGGACAGCCTGGGTGGTCAAATCCTTGACGGAGAGCTGAGGAAACTTGCCCAGGGGCGTGGTGAATATACCAACGATATACACATCCATGGTCAGCCTCCTGCCACCAGACGTTCTTTGACGTCTTTGCGAGACACCTTACCGACAGAGGTTTTTGGCAAGGGGTTCATGAAATGAATTTTCTTGGGTGACTTGATCGAGCCCATCTTTTCTTTACAGAACGCGATCAGTTCCGGCTCAGTAATAGACTCCCCCGGCAAACATTCGACTGCCGCCTCGACTCGCTCGCCCCATTTCTCGTCCTGTAAGCCGACCACGGCAGCTTCATGAATCGATGGATGCGCCATCAGGGCGGCTTCGACATCGCTGGGATAGACATTGAATCCGCCACTGATAATCACGTCCCGGATTCGGTCCTTGATGTATAGAAACCCATCCGCGTCGATAGTGCCGACATCGCCCGTATGCAGCCAACCGTCGATAATAGTCTCGGCGGTCTTCTCCGGCATATTCAGGTAGCCGCTCATCATCATATCGCTCTGGGCAACAATTTCGCCCTGTTCGCCCTGGTGCAGAAAATCGCCCGTTTCAAGATCCTTGATCCCAACCCGCACAAAGGGAGTGATGCGGCCAGCGGAGGTATAGCGCTCCTCGCTGTTGAGGTCTTCCCCGCGCATCACGGATATCACCAGGGGCATTTCGGACTGCCCGAACATCATCTCAAGGCCACCTTCGAACAGTTCGGAAGCTTCGCGCGCTTTCTGAGGCGAGATGGGCGCACCTCCGGTGATTGCATGCTTAACACTGGAAAAGTTCCACGAAGGCCTGGTTTTACTTTGTTCGATAAGGTTATAGACGAGAGTTGGCGGTACGAACATCGTCGTCACCTCCTCTTGCTCCATACAATCCAGCAGCAGGGCCGCGTCGGTGTGCTTAACCAGAATATTCCGACCACCTTTCGCCAGGATCGGGTCGATCAGCGACCCGACCGCGTGCCCCAGTGGGGCCGAGCACAGGTGGACATCATCCTCGTTGAAATCAAACGAGTAGATAAGGTTTGAGATCAACACGGACTTCATTCGAAATGACTGCAGAACGCCCTTTGGCACGCCCGATGAGCCGCCGGTAAACTTGATGGCCCAGGGATCTTCCGGGCTTACCTCCGGCCAGGCAGGCAACTCACCTTGGGATTCAGCGATCAGGCTGGCAACGCTCAGGCTTTTCACTGCGGATGCTTCCGAGGGCTCGCCGATAACCACCGGCGCCTGCAGGCCATCCATTAGCTCAATACAATCCTCGTCACAGATAATAACGTCGGGCTCAGCGTAGTTAACCAGTGCGTCCAACTCGCCTTTTCCGTAGCGAGGGTTCAGCGGAATCATTACGGCCCCCATCGCATGGACAGCCATCAGCGCGATGACATGTTCCATGCTGTTAAAGCAGCAAATCGCCACTTTAAGCCGCGACCTCCCTATCGTTTGCTGGAGACCAAAAGCGAGCGCGTCACCTTGTTGCATGAGCTCCTGATAGGAGAGTCGATTTTTGTCATCCTCAACGGCAGTGCTCGCTGGGTACTTCAGTGCGCCGTGTCGGATAAAGTCGATTGGGTACATCTGGCTATTACTCCACGCTTGCGGTTATGGCTTGATCAGCCAACCAGTTCCTTTCCGAACAAGGAGCGCGCAACGATCATGCGTTGAATTTCGTTAGTGCCCTCATAGATTTCACCAATTTTCGCGTCACGGTAAATCTCTTCTACTTTATAGCTGGAACCATCGTGGGCCAGCTCACGGGTAAAGCCATAGCCACCCAGGATTTGAATGGCGTCGCGCGCCATATCAACAGACAATTCAGTGCCATAAAACTTGGCCATGGCCGATTCTGGCTCGGGGAACTCCACACCACTGTCCATACGATAGGCAGCCTTGAGATAGAGATTCCTGGCATTTTCTAGCTCTGTGGCTCTCTCGGCCATCTTGAATTGCCAGTGCTGAAAGGCACCCAGTTTCTGACCGAAGGCTTCGCGTGAACGCAGATGGGCCATGGCGTGATCAAATGCCGACTGCGCCATACCGACGCCGGCAGCAGCGATCCCAACACGACCGTAAGTCAGGGTAGCCAAAGCAATTCTCAAGCCCTTACCGGGCTCGCCAATACGCCGCGACTCATGCACCTCGACATTGTCGAGATAGATGTCCCCCGTTAACTGCCCCCGGTTACCCATCTTCAGATCCGGTTTACCGCGGGTCACGCCTTCCTGCGAGTATTCGATAAGCAGTTCGACCGGTCCCTCGCCTTCCACGTTGACCAGCATAGTTACAAAATCTGCCACCGGTGCGTTGGTGATGTAGCGCTTGTGACCACTGACGATGTAAGTATCGCCGCGCTTAACCGCGTTGGTTTTCAGTGTCTTTGGCGATAAATCAGTACTGGCGAGCGGCTCTGTGGTGGCGAATGAACCGATCTTTTCTCCACGAATCAACGGGTCCAGGAATTCTTTTTGCAAGCCCTCGGAGGCACGCTCAAGAGTACGACCTGCCAGTATGCAGTGCACATCAAACACCGCGGCAATGGAATTGCTGTGATAAGCCAGCTCCTCAATAACCGTTGCTGTCGAAAGCACAGGGTAATCAAGTCCCGCTCCACCTACCTTGTCGGAGAATGGAATCGCAAAAATGCCCTCCTCCGCCATCGCCTGAAAAACGTCCCGGGGAAAGTTTTCCACGCTCTCATCCTGCTGGGCGATTCGGTGAGCAACGGGCTGTACCACCCGATCGGCAAATTCCCTGACGCGCCGTCTGATTTCGAGTACCTCTTCAGGCGATGTAAGATCGTGATAGACAGCGTCGGCCATCCTTTCCGGCATATTCGGCATAGTGAACTCTTAAATGTGGTTTATGGTAAGTACGTGGACAATCAATTCGTTAAGCAGACAGGGCACCCAGTAGATACCTGGATGCCGCGTCTCATTTACGGAGGCTACAGGTAGTCAGTACTGTGTTTTACCTCGCACAATTTGGTACTGAATTCGCCGGTAAATAGATTGCCAAACTCCTTCTCTATGCGCTTGCGAACATCACCCGAAGTGGTGTAGGTGCGCATTTCTTCCTCGGTATTCCACAGACTGACCGCATAGCCAGCGTCTTCGTCATCCAGGTCCCGCAGCAGCCAGCGCGCCACCGGTCCACCTACCGCCTCCTGTTGCTCATTGGCGGTGCGGATATACTTTTCTTCATATTCATCCCAGCATCCGTGCTTGATCTTTCCCCAGTTGATTCGCATAAACATCAGTCTTTTCTCCTCAATCGTTATCCCATTATCTGAGCTATCTAAACGTTTAAAACAATCTTGCCAAAGTGCTGGTTGGAAGCCATGTACGCCTGGGCCTCCAATATCTGGTCCAGCGAAAAACTTCGCTCGTCAACCACAGGCCTTAGCGCCCCGGAACGCATGTGCTCTCCAAGATCGCCCAACATTTCATCTCTGATCTGTTGCTTTTGCTCGATGCTACGAGTCCTGAATGTCACGCCGACCAGCGCAAGCCGCTTTAGCGCAAGTTCGTTAAGATCGATGCTGTCAACAAATCCACCCATGCGACCGACTGAAACAATACGTCCGCCGAGTGCGGCCGCCTCTATGTTTCCTGCCAGCACCCCGGCGCCAACCATATCCATGATGACGTCGGCGCCCTTACCAGCGGTGCTCTGGGTCACTGCGTCTACAAAATTACTGGTCTTGACGTTGACACCCACCTCCAGACCAAAGTCCTTGGCCCGCTCCAGTTGGTCGTCGCTGATACCGGTACCGATGACCGTACCTACCTCCAGGTATTGCGAAACCTGAATGCCGGTCAGCCCAACGCCTGCGGTTGCCGCGTGCACCAGCAGCGATTCTCCCGCTGCCAATTGACCGGCCGTCTTGAGCGCGTTGTAAGCGGTCATAAACCATACCGGGGTTGCCGCAGCCTCACTCCAGCTATAGCCATCCGGCACGTGCAGCGTTGATCGGTAGTCGGTGGTGGCAAACTCTGCGTAGCAGTTAGAGGTAAAGCTCATGACGCGATCGCCGATATCGAAACCGGTGACGCTGGCACCTTTGGCTACCACCTCGCCCGCCATCTCCAGACCCGCTATCTGCGGCCCACTGTCTGGGGAGAAGTGCTCCTGCTTCCTGCGCAAGTCAGTCCGATTGACCCCGGACGCCTTGATAGCCACAAGCAGGTCATGCTCGCCCGGCTCAGGTACTTCTACGTCCACAATCCTTAGTGTGACTTCATCACCATCAGGCGCTAAAACGGCGGCTTTCATTGTCATTGGCAGTCCATAAATCGGTTATCGCGTGAGTCTTGGCGGCAAGCTAGCCGGCATTCAGTTTGGGCAGCACGCCCTCACCAATGGCGGTTAAGTTTGCCTTGGTTTCTTCATGGGAAAGATCACCGCCCTGCCCCATAACGACGATGTTGCCTACACCGCCTGAGAAATCTGAGAACTCAGCCATCTGTTCGGCGACTTCGTCGGGTGTACCGGCAAAGACGATGTTGGCATCAATAAGATCGGGAATCGGCGTTGAACCTGTCCAGTCTCTTCCGGAACCAATGTTGATCACCGTCCCATCTCGCTTCATCGCCGGGAAGTGATTCCCAGCGCGACCACGCACCTGGTTCTTCTTCAGCCAGGCAACATTGCCGGGGACGGCCATGTATCCGGGAGGATTCATCAGGCTCTCGTGAACCTTGGATGTGGTCCTCAGGTAGCCCAGTACCTCATTCGCGCGGTCGTAGCCCTCCTGGGTTGTTTCGCCGCAACCGCAGATAGCCAGGTAGGCATAATTGGCTGCTGTGGGCTCCGGATGTCCTGCTTCCACGGCCGCGTTGTAGTGGGCATCGCGCAACTTGCTCGCATTGGGGCCACTGAGGAACATGGCAAGATTGTGGCCGCGGCGTCCGACTTCTTCGGCACTGGAAATACTTCCCGCTGGAATCCAGACATTGGGCCGTGGCTGCTGGAAGGGTCGCGGCCAGATATTGACCTGACGATAATGGAAGTACTCACCCTCCCAGTTGAAGGGCCCGTCATGTGACGTCAGCGCCTTAAGGATGAGATCGTGCGCCTCCCAGAAGCGCTCCATCATGCCCACAGGATTCGCATTTGATGGAAGAATTTCGTACGGCGCGCCCTTAACGAAACCGATGTCATAGCGGCCGCCGGTAACACAGTCGATATACGCTATTTCTTCTGCGACACGGATCGGATCAGGTCGATTACCGATGGGAATGCCGAGATTCAGTATGCGTGCGTTCTTGGTGACCTTGGCTAACATCGCCGCGGTGATGGTTGTCGACGGCGACAACGAGGTTGCGCTGGCGTGGTGTTCATTAATCAGGATGTTAAGCCCAAGCTTATCGCACAGAATCCACTCATCCAGCCGCTGGTTTACCAGGGTGTGAACGATCTCTGGATCGCAATGCTTGTTGGGCATGTAGACACGCAGACTATCGACATCTGCATCCCACCCTTCCGTGTAGGGCTGTTCCGAAAAGTGAAAGATTTCCATTGCGTACTCCAGGTAATGCTTACTAAGTGCCTAGCCGATAAAGTTGATGATCGCTTCCAGGGTTTTTTCAGGTTGTTCTTTATGAGGGTAGTGACCCGCCTCAGCGATCAGCTGAAACTGCGAGCCCGGAATAAAGCCTGCGTAAGCCCTCCCATACTCCGCCGAGACAATGCCGTCAGACTCTCCCCAGATAAATTGAACGGGGACTTTGATGCGCCGCAACCAGTGTTTCAGACTGGGGTTGTGCATATAGGGGCACCAACCATAGAAGGTATAGGCTTCGCGTGAACGCGCGATAACCCACAGCTCCCAGTCAGTCATATTGGAGAAATCCCGCGCGGCATTGTCGGGGTTGTGATAGGCGGCGGCCGCCAACTCATCTTGAGAGAGCGAGTGCATGTCGGCGATATCGCGATCTGATATCCCGCCCACTTTTATGCCAAGAGGATCTATAAGAACGATTTTGGCGATGCGGCTGTCATCCCTGATCGCGATCTCGTTGGCTAGCCAGCCTCCGAAGCCAGCACCCACCACTATGACCTGCTGCAGGTCAAAGTACTCAAGGAAGTCCAGGTAGAACAAGGCCAGGTGGTCGACAGATTTGAAATGCTCCGGTCGTTCGGAGTATCCAAATCCTGGATGCCAGGGAGCAAATACCTCGTGATTCTGCGAAAGGCCCTTCAGTGGCTCCGCGTCGGGGTGAATACCGTCGACCGAATGCAGGAAAAGCACGGGCTTACCAGAGCCCAAACGCACCAGGTCGATCTCGACCCCCTGAATAACTACTGATTCCTCTTGGCGGAAATCCGGCTGATCTTTTGAAATTCCCATATGACAATCCAACTGCAAGATTCGTTTATCCATTTATTTCTAAATTACGGGATATATTTTGTTTTGTCAAACTTTATTGGTTGGCTATGTTCGCTCTGAATGGAGATTGGCAGACATTGGATCGACCGAATTTGAACTGCCTCCTTCCGTATGATTACGTTTTCATATAGTCTATTTATCAGTCTTCATACCGCATTGTAGTATTTATTGGTGTCCACTGGCCTTTTACGTATGACGAACTGAGCCTGAAATTGTCGGGCCGGTGCTATCTACGGTTGGTGTTCAGGCTTAAAGAATCGCTGGCGGGAGGTTCACAAACCGCTGATCAGCAAGTTTTCATTGATCAAGCTAAAACCACAGAAAATCAGGAGAGCACAAGATGCAGTATTCATTTTTAGGCGACTCTGGGGTGAGCATTTCTCGCCTGTCATTTGGCGCCATGACATTCGGCACGCAGGAAATGGTACCTGGCGTCATGAACGTGATAGATGAGAAAACAGCCGACACCATGGTTTCGTGTGCGATTGAAGCCGGGGTAAATCTGTTCGATACCGCCGATCTGTATACCGGTGGGCAGTCCGAAGAGATTCTCGGAAAAGTCTTACAGGGTCGGCGCCAGGAGGTACTTATTTCGACTAAGTGCGGCTTCCCGGGCTCCGAGAACATCAACAATCGCGGCCTGTCCTACTCACATATCCTGAACTCAATCGATGCCAGCCTACGTCGTCTGAATACCGACTACATTGATTTATTCTTTATGCATATACCTGATCCATACACGCCTGTAGAAGAAACCTTACGTGCTCTGGAATCTGCGACGAAGGCCGGAAAGATTCGCTATAGCGGGCTATCGAACTACCCGGCATGGCAGGTTCAGAAGGCGATCTCCCATCAAAAGTCTAACGGCTTGTCGACAATAAAGATGACACAAATGTACTACTCACTGCTCGGCCGAGACCTGGACCAGGAATTTGTACCCATGCTGACGGATTCAGGTACAGGCTTGATGGTCTGGAGCCCACTAGCAAGCGGCTATCTCACGGGAAAATACACCGATACTGGAGCAAAGGGGCGCCGGGAGAGCTTTGAGTTCCCCCCGGTAGACACAGAATTAGGTGACCGCGTGGTTCACACACTGAAGGAAATTGCCGCCGGTAAGAATGCCAACCCGGCACAGATCGCACTCGCCTGGCTGTTAACGAGAAATTACATCAGTTCCATACTCGTGGGTGCGAGCAACCTTGATCAATTGAAGTCCAATCTGGGTGCGGTTGACATTGAGTTGTCGAGTGAAGAAGTTTCAGTGCTGGATGACATGACCCGGCAGGCGGACAGCTATCCCGCCTGGATGCTCCCCATGGGTCAACACGAGGTAGTCGCCAGGAACATCTAGAGAAACTGAATCTGTTCAGAGCGCTGACCACAGCCGCTATTCAACTGCGCACATCGGTTGACCGCATAACAGCCAGCACACTCAGCAATTAACACTGCCCAGGCGACCTTTTTTACGTCTGCGGCAGTGTGCACCATCCTACCCTCCCATAGTGACTCCATGATTGACCCGGTAGCAGAACCACCTTTGCACTGGGCACGTAAGGGCAACGGATGCACACATTTTAGCTCAGGCTCTCGGATAGACGGGATTGTCGCCAAATAGAAACCAATGTTTCCACTAATCGTCACTACCGAGATGACTCCTATTTGTTTTATTATTTGGAATAGATTCATTATATAAGAATCTAGACGGACCCCGTAACCGGGTATAGAACCACATCCAAACTGATAACTATATGAGGCCACCATGTCAAAATTCACCAGACGAGGCACGAGCTTACCAATCAGCGCATCCATCAGCAGCCTGGCTGCCACGCTATGCCTGGGCACAAGTGCAGTAATCTCCACCACCGCAGCAGCTGAAACAGTACTTGAAGAGGTCATCGTCAGTGCACGGAAGCGAGATGAGTCTCTGCAGGAAATTCCTGACCAGGTTACTGTATTCAATAGTCAGACGATTGAGGACGCGGGAATCGAAGACCTGGTAGATATTTCTCTACTGACGCCAGGCATGTTCTTCTCCGGCGACTTCTTTACAGGTTCCAGCGTGCTCACCATGCGAGGAGCCTCACAGTCAAACGGTCAAACCGCGCCAGTCGCTTTCGTCATTGATGGAGTGACACTGCCGAACAACGCCTTGTTCAGTCAGCCTTTGTTCGACATCCAGCAGGTGGAGGTGTTACGCGGCCCCCAGGGATCCCTCTACGGCCGGAACTCGCTGGGCGGTGCCATTAATATCGTCACCAAGGCGCCCTCAGATGTGCTGGAAGGCGAGATCAAACTGCGCGCCCAGGAAGGAGAAGACTACAGTCTGCAGGGCTCTATTTCAGGCCCCATCATCGAGGGTAAGCTGGCCTACCGCCTGTCTGCAGCCTTTGAGGACCGCTCCGAAGGCCTGGTTGAAAGTGATCTCGGACACAAAATTCACGATCGCGATGCACAGTTCGGCCGCCTGAAGCTGTACTACACACCAACTGACCGGGTGATTTTTGATTGGCGTGCAGCAGTACACCGCGAGGAACGGCACCCGCTGCGATTCTATGCATTCAATACAGCCGATGTGCAATCTGCTGTGCTGGGCGGAAGCTCAGAGGATTTCGAGTACGCGTTTGACGGCCAGTGTCCATTTCCGTTCAGGGGGGGCTTGTCGTCCACAGGCGACCAATGCCCGAGTGATGACCTGCCCGCCGAAGGTATCTATCAGCAACCTGACGTTCCCGATGCCTACCATGACTGGGAGTCGTTTACTCAAAAGCTGGACATCGAGTTTGATGCCTTCGACTTTACCTCAATCACCGATTACACCAATTCCGAGCAGGGTGGTTACGCCTGGCTGGGCTACGCGCGTGCGCGTCACCTGCCTGCGGCCATTGTTCCCGACAATTCGGAAAGTTTCACCCAGGAGTTTCGCTTCTCGTCATCCAATGACACCAATCTCAGCTGGTCAGCAGGCCTGTTCTACCAGGATCTCGAGCGTGAGCAAAACGTCACACTGGCAGCTTTTGATTTTTCGACTGCCGCTGACGGCTCCGACCTTGGCGAGGGCAACGTAACCTCTGAGGAGAGCTACGGAATTTTTGGTCAATTGACGTATGACATCACAGACAGACTCGAGCTGACTCTCGGTGGACGTTACGACCGCGTGGAATACGATCTGGAGGCGATAGACGGCATTAACAGTGGCCGCCCGCCCGAGGCACAGCTGGAAGATAACGAGACCTTCAGCGAGTTCCAGCCCAAAGTCTCTCTGAGTTATCGTTTTGGCGAGGGCGAGAAATTGGTCTACGCCACATACTCGACGGCTTTCCGTCCAGGGGTTATCAATACTTCAGACCTGGCAACGCCCGGCGACAATGTCGTGGAAGAGGAAACACTGGATAACTACGAAATTGGTTTCAAGTCTGAGTGGCTGGACCGGTCGCTGATCGTTAACGGTGCGATCTACTACGTCGACATCGAAAACTGGCAGTACTTCACCTTCGCGGTAGACCCGGAAGCAGGTACCGCTGTGCGCCAGCTACTATCAGCACCGAAAGCAAATACGCTGGGCGCAGAGTTGGAAGTAACCTGGCGACCCACCACCAACCTGGATATCACCGCCGGCTATACGCTGACCGACACGGAAGTGGAGGAATACGACCCGCGCATCAACACGGTTGATGTCTCCGGAGAAATTGTGCCGGCTACCAACTTCAATGGCGCTCACTTCTTGTACGTACCAGAGCAGAGCGTCAATGTGTCTATCCAGTACACACAACCGCTGAGTGGCTCCATGGATCTCATGGCGCGGGCCGACTGGTCCTGGCGCGACGATTACTACTTTGGCATTGATAACGTGGATACCTTCGGTGAAAAGCAGGATGCCTTCTCTACCACCAACCTGCGCCTGGGGCTTGAGTCAGAGTCCTGGCGGGTAACGGCCTACGTGAATAACGTCGAAGACGAGTTCTACGCCACACACTCGTGGATTGGTCGTCACGTTGGATTGCCCAACAGTGCCATAACACCGTCGCTTCCTCGCTACTACGGCGTAGAGCTGGCCTACAATTTCTAAAAATCCCTTTCGGGACGTGGCCTATGGGTTAAGGCTACGCTTGGCTCGCCCCTCGGGGCGGGCTTTTTTTTGCCTGAACTTCAAAGGCTCCAGTAGGGCTTCTCACCAATTTTTTCCAGGATAAAATCGATGAACTTCCGTGTTTTCGGGGGAATCAGGTCCCGCTCAGGATAGAGCATGCTGATGGGCTTGGACGGTAGAAACTCGACATCGGGTAACAGCCTCACCAGGCCACCGCCCAGCACCGATTTATACGCGATATAGTGCGTGGCCAGGGTGATACCGGCGCCTTCTTTCACCGCCTCCAGAACACTCTCGGCATCATTGATCTCGAAATTACCGGCAGCACGAATCTCCTTAACATCACCGTTTTCGCGGTACACCCAGTTATTGAAGGTATGACTCGCGGTGTAGTAGCAAAGGCAGTTGTGCTCAGAAAGATCCTCAATACTTTGCGGAGCACCGAACTTCTCGATGTAAGCGGGTGAGGCAACCAGCAACATGGGGTTCTCTGAAATATGCTTGACGATAAGACCGGAATCTTTCAGGTCACCGATTCGAAAAGCCAGGTCAAAACCGCCCTGAATAATATCCACCTGCATATCGTCGAGGGTCAACACCACGTCAAGCTCGGGATAGGTTGCCAGGAACTCGGGAATATGCGGCGCAACATGGAGGCGCCCGAAGTTTTTGGGTGCCGCCAGCTTGAGTGTGCCACGCACATGGCCGTGATAATCCTCCACCACGTCGTAGACAAGCCGCAACTCGTTGTTAACGCGCAATGCGCCCTCGTAAACCAGTTTCCCCACCTCGGTCAAACTGATCGCCCGGGTGGTACGCACAAACAATCTTGCCTTCAGCCTTTCTTCAAGATGGCTGATCTGCTTGCTGACACCGGAGCGACTCATCCCTAACTCCCTGGCAGCATTACTGAAGCTGCCGGTGTCGACAACGCGGGTAAAAATCAGCAGTGGGTTCAGGTTTTCCAAAGTAGCGTCGCGTCCTGTCTATCCTGAGCATATACCGTGTTATTGTAGACTATCTGGAAACAATATTATTCAAATAGCCCTCTGAGTGCTAGTCGATATATGTTTTACAATATGGAATACAAGCACATAAATAGCACATTTTGCCAGCACAGGGCTACCGCAAATGACATTTTCAGTTCTGGATGAGAAAGCATCACTAGGTATTACACCGGGGAAATTACTGATTAACGGTGAATGGAGAGCCCCCGCAGACGGGTGCTATTTCTCGCAGGTCCACCCCAGTACCAACGAGGAAACGGCCGAAATCGCCGCCGCGAATGCCAGCGAAGTCAATGAAGCAGTGTTGGCCGCAAGGCGCGCCTTTGATGAGGGACCCTGGCCCAAGATGAAGGCCAGGGAGCGCCAGCGCTACCTGCTGCGGATCGCCGATATTCTGGAATCACATTCCGACGAACTGAGCCGGATTCAGACCCTGGATAATGGGGTACCGATCAAATTCAGTCGTTCCTACCGCGTTTCGGGTCAGTTTGCAGCCGATATTTTTCGCCACTTTGCGGGGTGGATAGACAAGATTAACGGTGAGGTGCACCCCCAATTCACCGAGGACATGCCACTGCAGTTCATCAGTATGCGTGAACCTGTGGGGGTAGTCGGCGGCATCATTCCGTGGAACGCACCGCTGTTACAGTTTCCAAACAAAGTAGCCCCTGCCCTGGCCACCGGTTGCACGCTGGTGATGAAACCATCCGAGCTGGCAAGTCTCACCGCCACGCGGGTGAGCGAACTGATTCAAGAGGCAGATCTTCCCCCCGGTGTTTTCAACCTTGTCACCGGCGACGGTAGTGTCGGTGAGGCGATCGTAACCCACCCAGGGGTCGACAAGATAACCTTCACCGGCAGTAAGGCAGTCGGCTCGCGAATTCTCTCCCTCAGCGGCAACGACATTAAACGTGTCACGCTGGAGCTGGGCGGCAAGAGCGCCGCAATCCTTTTCCCCGACGCACCAGACGTAAAGCTGGCCAGCGAGTCTGCGATGGCCATGGTCTCCACCTTCCTGTCAGGCCAGGTCTGCTCGACCACAAGTCGGGTGTTGGTGCACAAGAGCATCTTCGATGAGTTTCTCGAGCATGCCAGTAACCAGGCACAGTCAATTGTCAGGGGTAATCCGTTCGATCCGGATGTCACTTCTGCACCGCTCATCGACAAGCGGCAACTCGATAAAGTGCTTTCCTACCTGACTATCGGCCAGGAAGAAGACGGAGCAACACTGGCGTTTGGTGGCGGCAGACCGGAAGGCGACCTGGCAGCCGGCAACTGGGTGGACCCGGCAGTATTTGTCGACGTCGACAATTCCATGCGCATCGCCCAGGAAGAGATTTTCGGACCGATCATTTGCGCCATACCCTTCGATACGGAAGAAGAGGCCGTCAGCATCGCCAACGACAGCGCCTTTGGGTTATCGGGAGGCATCTACACTAGCAATATCGGCCGGGCATTTCGCGTCAGCAAAGCATTGCGCACCGGTACTGTAGGTGTTAATGGCTATACCTTTATGCCCAACTCTCCTTTTGGCGGCTACAAGGCCTCGGGACTGGGCCGCGAGGGCGGACGTGGTGCCATCGAGGCGTTCACAGAAGTCAAAACGGTGATGTTCAACGAGATGATATAGAACTGAGCACGCGCTACAGGTCGTGCCGAGTTCCCCAAGAGGACAACAATAAAGTGCCTGAACGAAGCTTCCCCACCAGAACACTCGGACAACAGGGCCTGGTCGTGCCCGCCATGGGCCTTGGCTGTATGGGCTTTACCGAGTTCTATGGGAACAATACCGCGGCGAGCGACCTTCCGGGCGTTTTGTCCCGGGCGCTGGAGTTGGGAATCAACTTTATCGACACCTCCGACGCCTATGGGCCACACCGAAATGAACTGGCTGTCGGTGCAGCACTTGCGGGCAGGCGGGATCAGTTTGTGCTTTCCACCAAGTTCGGCGTGGTTCGTTCAAGCTCGGCCGAACAGGGAAAATCCAGCGAGAAAGTAAACCTTTGCGGTCGACCGGACTATGTAAAGCAGGCCTGCGAGGCTTCTCTTGAACGCCTGGGCACCGACTATCTGGACCTTTATATCCAGCATCGCCTGGACCCGGACGTACCGGTTGAAGAAACGGTCGGGGCTATGGGTGAACTGGTACAAGAAGGCAAGGTCCGCTACATCGCATTGTGTGAAGTAGGCCCCGATACCATTCGCCGCGCGCACAGTACCTTCCCGTTGTCGTTGGTGCACGCCGAATATTCACTGTGGTCAAGAGCTCCGGAAGATCAGGTCATACCCGTATTACGCGAGCTCGGCATCGGTTTTCTCCCCTACAGCCCATTAGGGAGAGGCTTTCTTACCGGCGCAATTACCAGCGAGGATGATCTCGCTCCCGATGACTGGCGGAGAAGTTCACCGCGATTCCAGGGCGACAACTTTACCAAGAACCTGCAGGTCGTCGACAAGATAAAGGAGCTGGCGGCAGAGCAAAATATTACCCCGGCACAGCTTGCCATTGCCTGGATACTGGCCCAGGGCGACTTCATTGTGCCACTGCAGGGTGCAACAGATACGACACAGCTTGGAGAAAACGCCGCAGCCGCCTTCGTGGAGTTCCAGTCAGACCACCTGCAAATGATCGACGCCATTTGTCCCAAGGGCATAGCCTCCGGCTCCGGTTGGCCCGAAGGCAGCGCCGGCTCAAAGGTAGACAAGGGCTGACAGCTGCACATATTCACGTGCTTTGAAATAACGCTAACTACAGGAATAAAAGCTATGCACTTCCGCAAAACACCGCTCGCCTGCTTACTGTTCTCGCTCGGTTATGTTCACGCCCCCATGACCGCATTTGCACAGGACACTTCCGCCGGACTGATGGAAGAAATCATCGTATCGGTCCGGCGCAGGGACGAGAGCCTGACAGACGTTCCTGATTCAGTGAAGGTGTTCGGTGCCAGTCAGATCGACGATGCTGGCATCAAGGAAATTACTGATGTCGCGAACCTGACCCCCAACCTGTTTATCTCGGATTACCAGGAAGTGGGCCGAGCGGACATCAATATGCGCGGCCTCGGCAGCGTTGTGGTCGGTGACTCTCCCGTGGCATTCCTGATCGACGGTGTCACACAGCCAAGCTCGCTGGGCGTGGTACAGGAGATTTTCGACGTACAACAAATTGAAGTACTGCGCGGCCCCCAGGGGGCTCTCTATGGGCGCAACGCTATTGGCGGCGCTATCAATGTAACAACGAAAACACCGTCAAACGAATTCGAAGGCGAGTTTCGCGCAGGCGCGGCCAAAGCAAGCACTTACACGGCCAGCGGCAGCGTGTCGGGACCGATTATCGAAGACACCTTGATGTACCGCGTTTCTGCATTCTACGAAGAATCTGACGGGCTGTTTGAAAACGCCTACACCGGTGAAGATGCTGGTTACAAAGATTCAACCGCTGTCAGAGGCAAACTACTGCTTTATCCTAACGACAATGTCACCGTTGATTTGCGCCTGAACTGGGCCGACAAAGAGGGAGATTCCGCCCTGTGGCACTGGCAGGACACCAGCGCTGCCAACAGATTCCCACCCGATGCAGGCTTTTCTCCGGTAGAACTGACCGAGCCACTGGATACCGTGCAAACGAACGTACAGGGATTTTCAGAGTTCGAAAACAAAGACATCTCAGTGAAACTGGACATCGAAAGTGGACTGGGAACCTGGACCTACATTGGCAGCTACGGTGAACAGGATGCGTTTAATCGCCAGGACGGCGACTTCGCGGCCTACAACAGTCATGTATTTAGAATCGCGGATGAGTCAGAAAGCAGCACCCACGAGTTGCGCCTCACCTCCAGTCCCGACCAGGATATTCGTTACGTTCTCGGCTTGTTCTACCAGGAGGTATCCCGCGAACGCGTATTCTCCTTTGACGCTTCGGAGTCCTGTATCGCACTGGGGGCAGCCGCTGTTCCATTTTTGGAAGAGAACTTCTTCCCGGGGGCGGCCTGCGTCTTCCTGGACGCTATCGCTTACGCACCACCTCTGGTAGGTGACACATCGGGGTACCGGAATCTGTTCGATGCACCCCAGGAGCTGGAGAATGAAGGTATCGGCGTTTTCGCACAGGTAAACATCGACGTTACCGAACGCATGGAACTGACGCTGGCCGCGCGCTATGACGAAGAAGACCGATCAGATGACGTGCGCGGCATTGATCTAACCTTTGACGAGTTTCAACCCAAAGTACAGCTGTCCTATGATCTGGGAGAGAATAGCCTGGTCTATGCCACCTACTCCACCGGCTTCCGTCCCGGTGGCGTCAACCCCACGGGCGTGCCACAGTTCCAGACCTACGCAGAAGAGAGCCTGGATAACTACGAGATTGGATTCAAGAGTTCATCCGGCAGCAGTTTCTTCTCGGGTGCCGTGTTCTACACCGAAGTCGACAGGCAACAGTTATTTCTATACAACGCTGTGGAAGCGACACAGAATATCTTTAACGCCAATGATTCCACGATATTTGGTGTCGAGCTGGAATGGAGTGGTCGGATTGGTGAATCCCTGGATGCCAGCGTGGGTCTGGGCTACCTGGATACCGAGATCGAGGATTTCGGTAACGAGGATGCAGCGCCCTTTCTGCTCTACGATCCTGCCGCGGTGGATGGGAATAAAATCCCTTACAATCCCGAACTGTCGGCAAATGCCTCCCTGCAACACACGGCGTCCATGTCATCAGGAATGTCGTTGATATCGCGACTGGATATGACCTATAACAAGAACACTTACTGGTTCTTTGACAACGCCGACAAGCAGTCCAGCGCAACCATCGTCAACCTGCGTATCTCTCTTGATACCGAGGCATGGACGGTAACTGCTTACGCGAACAACCTGTTTGATGAAGACTACGATGTGTCGATATTCCCCGTGGAGTCGACGGGGCTGCCGGGTGACTTTTCGTGGAAGGGTAATCCGTTTACTGTCGGTATTGAAGGAAGATACCGGTTCTAGTCCGATGGATCGGCATATTGACCAGGGCCGCCACAGGTGGATCTGTCCAGAAGCCTGAATGTTGGAGTAAAGAATAGTAATGACTGAAATACTATTTCCTGAATCTCCACGCTGGCGCGATGGAGGAATCTGGTTTTCGGACGTTTACGGGAACACCGTTTACTCGATGGAACCCGAAGGAAACCCGGATGTAGAGTTCACCCTCGACCGTCCTTCGGGACTCGGATGGTTGAGCGACGGCACACTTATCGCCGCCGCAATGCGCGAACGCACGCTCTATCAATACCGTGATGGTGAGCTTTCTGTTTTTGCCCGGCTTGACCATCTCACGGACTACGACATCAACGACCTGATCGTATCGAAAGACGACAGAATCTACGTCGGCACCTACGGCTTCGACATTCTAGCCGGTGAGGCTCCGCAACCCGGACAGATTATCACCGTCGACCAGAACGGCGAGTCGCGGATCGCGGCGGATGGCCTGATGTTCCCCAACGGTATGGCTATACCACCCGGTGAAAACTATCTCTACGTGGCTGAAACGCTGGGGGAGAAGCTGACCCGATTCAACCTGGCAAGCGATGGCGAGTTGAGTGAGCCTACAACCGCCGCAGAGCTATCCGGCAAAAGCCCGGATGGAATATGCCTGTGTTCGAGCGATGCGATCTGGATCGCCTCTTGTTTCAGTGGTGAGTTTCTCAAGGTCAGCTACCAGGGAGAGATTCTGCAAACCATCGCTTCACGAGGCGCGTGGGCATTGGCGCCGATGTTAATCGGCCCTGATCGTCAGACGCTACTGCTTATGTCGGTAGACACCGATATCGACAAGATTCGCAAGATGGAAATGACCGGTTTCCTGGACTACACAGAGGCTGAGTTTGCCGGATGCGGTCGCCCCTAGAACAATATAGAGAAGAGCCCAATTCCCCTGTTTATCAGCGTGGGGCGCTAATACCGTGGATAGCGAGGCTGCTACTGTGCACGCTGATGGCCGGCACCTTTGCTGCGCAGGCAAGCGATGAATCCGCCAAAACCATCTGGCGATTTTCGCATTTTTTGCCGGCGAATCATGCACTGGCCCAAGGGATGGCGGATTGGGCACATCAACTGGAACAGGCAAGTGGTGGAAAAATCGAGATTCGCATCTACCCCTCCTCCCAACTGGGGAGTGGTCTCGACCATTACGACATGGTTGCACGGCGAGTCGCGCAACTTGGCTGGATCGTTCCCGGCTATGAGCAGGGCAGATTCCCCATCTTTTCAATATTGGAAACGCCCTTTCTAATCAGTGATGCAACCACCGGGGTGCAGGCCTTTCACGCGTGGTACAGCGATTATGCTCAGCTGGAGATGGAGGAAGTGATCCCATGCCTGATGACGTCAAGCCCACCCGGGCGACTCAGCTTTACTGACAAGCGCGTCAGCCAACCCTCTGATATCGCCGGCCTACGTATCCGCGTAGCCAATGCGGCTGTGGGGCGCTACGTACGCAGCCTGGGCGGCGTAACGATCAATATTGCCTTAAGTGAAGCGCGGCAATCGTTAGAGCGAGGCATGATTGATGGCATGCCATTCGGCTTCTATTCAATTCAATCCATGAACCTCGGCAAGCTACTGCAGTTACACCTGGACCTGCCCTTCTCCTCCTCGCCGGCCATCCTGGGTATCAATCGCGAGGAATACGTGGCCCTGGATTCAACAACCCGCGAGGTGGTCGACAGTTTCTGTACCGCTGATTGGTCTTCAAAGGTGGTAGCCAGGTGGGTTGCGCTCGAGGAACAAACCAGAGAGCAATATCTGCAGGACAACGAGCGGGAGGTTTACTCGGCATCGTCCAGCACCAAAGAGCAATGGATGGATGCCACGCAGCCACTGGTTACGGAGTGGCGCAGCCTGGCCGAACGCCGTGGCCTGAACAATAGCGAACAGGCGCTGAACAGACTGGAAGAATTGGTAATACGTTACGTCGGCAACCCGGTCCCCTGGAATCCAGAGGGCGCAGGCGGAGGCGACCACAATGAGTGAAAGCACGCTGCAAAAAATCGCCGGCTACGCGCTACTTTTGCTCGCGCTGCTGGTATTTGGTTCTGCCCTGCTCCGCTACGTCTTCAACTGGCCAATCCCCGACACGCTGGATTTTTCCCGGGTACTGTTGGGGCTGTCCGTTTTTTGGGGTATCGCACTCGCCGCAAGCCGTTCCGATCAAATTCAGGTAGACCTGCTGTGGGATCACTTGGGGCCGCAGGCAAGACGCCTGGTACTGTTGCTGAATCAAGTTCTGTTGCTGGCTTTCTTTTTACTGTTCGGCGTGCTGGTGCTGGAGCACGTTTATCACCTGTATCTCACTGGCAAGCAGACCGTTGATTACCGGGTTCCACTCTGGATTCTTTACCTACCCGTGCTACCGGCAGCCTGCCTCCCCGCGGTCCTGGTGGCAAGATCAATGTTCAAACACAGGCAGGGGGGCTGAACGACCATGCCTGTAATGATCGAACTGTTAATGGCGATGTCGATTCTGATCGCCCTGCTACTGCTTCGAGTACCCGTGGGGCTGTCCATGATCCTGGTGGGATTCTGCGGCTTTGCACTGGAAGCTGGCTTGTGGCCAGCCCTGGCGGTCGTACAACAGGCTATTTTTCACGCGGCGACTGACGAGGTTTTCTCAGTTATTCCACTGTTCATACTCATGGGAGCGCTGGCATTTTCCTCTGGCATTAGCGACGACCTGTTTGACGCAAGTAATGCCTGGTTCGGGCAGATGCGCGGCGGCCTCGCGCTGTCCAGTATGGCGGCATGCGGTGGCTTCGCAGCTATTTGCGGCTCGTCAGTCGCTTCAGCCGCCACCATGGGCAAAGTCGCACTGCCCGCGATGCGCGAACGTGGCTATCCCGCGGATTTTTCCGGGGCAATTATTGCCGCAGGTGGCACTCTCGGAGTACTCATACCCCCCTCCGTGGTTCTGGCTTTGTACGGAATTCTGGTAGAAGCTGACATCGCGCAATTGTTTGCTGCGGCCTTTCTACCGGGATTGCTAGCGCTGTTGGGCTACATGGCGGTGATTTATTGGATGAGCATCAGGGACCCGAGACTGGCCCCGTCTCAATCCAGGTTTTCGCTCTCTGCTGCGCTGCGGAAGCTGGTGTCTATCTGGCCAACGCTGGCGCTTTTTCTCCTCGTTGTCGGCGGAATTTACGCCGGTTGGTTTACGCCTACCGAAGCAGCTGCAGTCGGGGCTATCGGACTGCTCGGGCTCGGGTTGATAACACGAAAGTTGAATTCCGAACGGATTAACTCAGCATTGGCAGAAACCGCACTGACCACGGGAAAAATCTTCCTGATTATCATCGGCGCGGTAGTTTTCAGCCGTTACCTGGCGGTGAGTGAAGTCACCAGCAATCTCGCTAACGCCGTGTCCGTGATGACTGTCGCTCCTATATTTATCCTTATCTTTATTTTGCTGTTCTATCTGCTCATGGGCGCCTTTCTCGATGCCCTGGCAGTAATTGTACTGACGGTTCCTGTGGTGCACCCGATCATTGTAGAACTTGGCTACAGTGAGATCTGGTTCGGTATATTGCTGGTCATCGTGATTGAACTCGGCCTGATTACGCCGCCCTATGGGATGAACGTCTTCGTACTACGGGGGGTCTCCGACGACCTGCCGCTTATCGGCGTATTCAAGCGACTGATTCCGTTTATTGCGATGGATTTGTTCCGGCTGGCACTGATCGTGGCAATTCCGTGGCTGGCACTAGCCTTGCCGGAAATGCTTGCATGAAGGCGGGATTTATCCGAGAGGGCTTAACATCCCATTCATCGAAAAACCAAGGGTGCTACCACAATGCACGAGAACAAATACTATTTCGAAGATCTTGAACCCGGCATGACGGCCTCATTTGGCAAAACCATCACCGAGGCAGATATTGTCAATTTCTCCGGTGTGTCCGGGGATACCAATCCCGTACACCTTAACGAGGAATACGCAAAAGATACTATCTTTAAAACTCGCGTAGCACACGGGATGCTCTCTGCCAGCCTGATCTCCACGGTAGTCGGCACTTCGCTCCCCGGCCCGGGGAGTATCTACGTTTCGCAAACACTGCGATTCAAAGCTCCGGTGCGTATCGGCGAAACTGTAACCGCCACGGCAACAGTGGACAAGCTCGTTGAAGGCAAGAATTTCGTTGAGTTCACGACAGATTGCTGGTGTAACGGAAAAAAGGTGATAGAGGGAGTAGCGACAATTATGGTGCCATCGCGGGGCTGATCATGCCTCCGTGTTAGACTAGGCCTACGAGTAAGTAGCCGGTCTACACAACACCGTGGAACAACTCTCTGGCCTGGATGCGGCGTTCATCCACCAAGACAACGTACGCACACCCATGCACATCAGTGCTGTGTTGTTGTATGACCCCGGCGAAGACGGGGAAAACGCAATTTCGCTGGCGGATCTGAAACGTGCTTTCTCCGCGCAAATGCACAGCTTCCCTCTTCTGCGCCGCAAGTTACATCACGTTCTGTATGGCGTAGACACGCCTTTCTGGCGCGAAGTCCCAAACCTGGATTGGGATCACCATATTCGGCATATCGATGCCCCCGATCCACTGGACTGGGCCGCGTTTGAATCGCTGGTCGCTCAACTGCATGGGGGCCGGATGAATCAATCCCGTCCGCTATGGGAGGCGCACCTTATTGATGGAATATACGATGTGCCCACTTTGCCCCATCGCTGCCAGGCGATAGTCCTGAAAATTCACCACGCTGCAATCGATGGCATTTCCCTGGCGCGACTGATTAACGAACTACACACCTCGGTTGAACCGGATTCCACTGGCGGCACTCAGGATCGCAACCCCGATTTGTTCGAACTGTGGACCCACTCCCAAATAAACACACTCAATCGACCACTAAAGCTGGCCGAAACTATGGGTTCACTGCTGCCACGAGTTTTTAAATCTCGGAAGTCTACAAGCGAGTTTCAGGATCTCCCACCGACAAACACCGGGCGAGCACACTTTAACGCGCTTATCACGGCAGATCGCAGCGTCGGCTCCGTGTTGTTTCCACTGGAAGAGATCAAGCAGATCAAGCGGTACGTGAGACGGGTAACCATGAACGACATCGCAATGGCCATTGTCTCGGGTGCCCTGCGGGAGTACCTTGCGCAACACAACGCGTTGCCCGAGAAGTCTCTCGTCGCAGGAGTGCCAGTAAATCTGCGCAACGCCCGTAAGAAGAGCGCCGGTAGCAATCAAATCGCCACCATGCGGGTGGGCCTGGCCACTCATATCAGTGACCCGGTAGAGCGATTGAAACTGATCCATCGCTACGCACTGGCGGGCAAGAAACAGATCGACTCGCTGGGCAGTGGTACCGTCATGGATATTAGCGACAGCATGACTCCTGCAATGCTGGCGGGGGGCATTCGCACCATGGCCTGGGCCAGTCAGTTTGCAGATTTTCCTGTGCCATTTCACACCATGATATCCAATGTGCCCGGGCCATCAAGCGAACGACAACTTCAAGGCGCCCGACTGGTCGCTCACCTGGGATTCGGCCCAGTTCGCGACAACATGGGGTTGTTCCATGTGGTGAGTAATAGCAGCTCGACAATGTCGCTGTCGTTCAACTCCTCACGCGAGTTGCTGCCTGATCCAGAGGTTTACCGTGATTGCCTGTTAAACTCCTTCGAATCACTTCGCGATGCGACACACGATTAAGGTGATTGTTTTGCAGAGGTCTCGGAACCACTCCGACATGCGTCAACTACCTCCTGACACAGCCGCGAATTTTGATAGGCTGCCATGTTCTCTGCGTGAGAACACGGTCCAATAGTTGGATGTTTAATATCGCTGCTGTAACAGACCAGCTACTACGGACCTAGGACTGCGCCTTATTGAACAGTGAGGGAATACTGCCATCTGCCGGGGCAAGATCCATACCCCTGGCTGCATCGGCCAAGGCCGGCCCGATGACAGTAGTAACTTCCTGGGGCCTTAGCATCTCTCCGCATTCACTACAGTTGAGCGTGGGCTTGGTCTGCTGCCCACAGCCGGCATGAACATATTCCAGCGGTGGTCCTTCCTCACCTGCCATCCAGTCATCGCCCCACTTGCCCAGGCTCATGAGCACCGGGTAAAGCGCCAGGCCCTTGCGAGTAAGGCGATATTCATGCCGCAGAGGTCGCTCGTGATAGGGCACCTTCACCAGCACATCCTGTTCTACCAACTTACCCAGGCGTTCAGACAAACGATGCCGGGTAATACCCAGGTTGGCCTGGAACTGGTCGAAGCGACGGGTACCCAAAAATGCATCGCGCAGTATCAACAGTGTCCAGCGCTCGCCCACCACTGATAAGGCGCGGGCTACCGAACACACTTGCTGGTCTATCTCCGTCCACCGCATGGCATCCTCCGGGATATGAAAGGCAGGTAGCCAAGCCTACCTGCAGGCTAAAACTTACCACATTCATTCCGAAAGGGAACCTTGCAAGGCAGCCATATGCAGGCACAAAAAAAGGCGGCAAAAGCCGCCTGAATGTCTGACTACGGGGAAATCATTCGTCGTCAGACGGAGCGAGCCCTGTGCGCTGGGGTCCACGGCGGGAGCCGCGCTTTTCCTCGCGCAGTGCGATGAGTTCATCCAGTTGCGCCTGCTGGTCAGCGTCCAGCAGTTGGTAAATGGCTGCCTTGGAGGTGGCGAGATTAAGCACCAGGGCCGCGGTGGACTCACCGATGGCATCAGCCAGTTCCTCGGCACGCAGCGGATCAAAGTTGGACTGCAGGCTGCGCATTTCAGTGCGCAGCAGGTTTAGCTGTTCACGATCAGCGGCAATCTGCTGCTCTGCCATCTCAAGTTCGGCGGCAATCTGCACTTCCTGATCCTCACTCAGGTCCAGCTTCCAGGACAGAAAGCCGAGCCTGTTTTCGAGGTTACCCTCGCCGCCCCAGGGGCCCATCGCCCAAAGGGTTGAACTACTGACGAGCGCGGCAGTGGCGACTATCGCTTTAACCAGATTGATAGGGGTCATTTTTCGATCTCCGTATTTACAAAAAGCTGTAGGGAAAACTGTCATTCAAATTGCGTTCTTCAACGCGACGGAGAAAGCTTAAGACTTGTGTGGGTAAGTGAGTGTCGCCCTTGGGTAAAGAAGTGTTAAGAAGTGGCGCAGGGGGTTAAGTACACGTGACAGCGCTGCTCGCTTTCTACACACTAGCGGCTTAGGTAATACATGATCGGAAACACATGGGTAGCAGCATACTGATAATCGACGACGACAGGGAACTGTGTGCCCTGTTGGCCGATTTTCTGACCCTGGAGGGATTCAGCGTCGCGGCCATTCACAATGGCGCAGAAGCCATTCGCTACTGCGAGTCGAATACAGCGGACGCTATTGTGCTGGACATTATGTTGCCGGGTCTGCAGGGCCTGGAAGTGTTGCGTAAATTGCGGACCTTCAGTAACACCCCGGTATTGATGCTCACGGCTCGTGGAGAAGACACGGATCGCATTGTCGGTTTGGAAATGGGTGCAGACGACTACCTGCCCAAGCCCTGTAATCCCCGGGAATTGTCCGCACGCCTGAAGGCGATCTTACGGCGGGTACACACTGACACGCCTGCCTCTGCAGAGACCCGCGTGGGGGACACCGCCACCAACCGGGCCGACCGCAGCGC
Organism: Halieaceae bacterium; assembly: GCA_963669435.1. Lineage (GTDB taxonomy): Bacteria > Pseudomonadota > Gammaproteobacteria > Pseudomonadales > Halieaceae > CALJFL01. The sequence continues at coordinate 3,195,597 of OY770025.1, read as the reverse complement.
ACATTTTCGGGATCAGGAACTACTGCTGACCAGCGCGGAGTTTAATATCCTCGACGTGCTGCTGCGCAATGCCGGCAAGGTGGTCGCCAAGGATACGCTGAGCCAGCAGGCACTGGGGCGGCCACTGTCAGCCTATGATCGCAGTATCGACGTACATGTCAGCAAAATACGCAAAAAGCTGGCGGCACTGGGCGGTGAAAACCTGATTATCAGTGTGCGCGGCGCGGGCTACCAGTTTACCCAGAGCGAACAAACCTGATGCGCGGCAACATGTTCATCAAGGTTTTCCTGGGTTTCTGGCTGATCACCATTGTAGTGATTGGCAGCATCATGCTGTTGACCCGCTACCTCGACACCCTGCCGCTGGAAAATGCGAGCCTGGAACTGGAGCGCTACCCGGAGCCCGAGCGACCCAGGCCGGGCAGTAATGACCCCTACGGCAAGAAACCACCCAGGGACAGTACAGCACCTGAATGGCGCCGCCCGGGACCAGAGCGTTCGGGCCAGGGCAGACCGTCTCCCCCGCCGGCAATGATGCTGCGGCTCATTTACAGCCTGCAAAACACAGCCCTTGAAGATTTACCCGCAGTAGCGAGCAGCGCGAGCGAGCGGCACAACATGACCCTGTACTTACTGGATAAGGAGGGTCAGGACCTGCTGGGACAAGACCCACCACCAGTCGTGCTGCGCGCTGCCAATCTGCTGGACAAGGGCCGACGGCGCGCTTTCACCCGGGTCGGGGACACCCAGTACGCGATACACAGTATTTATCGCCGCGACACGGGCCCGTTGCGCGCCGTCGTGGTATGGGAAAAGAATCGACCACTACTCGATGCACTGGGCAGCAGCCCACTGCTGCGCCTGTTACTGGCCGTTGTGGTTAGCGGCTTGTTGTGCCTGGCGCTGTCGCGTGTGGTGACGCGACGAATCAAGGAAGTACAGCAGGCCACCCGTAAGCTGGCACAGGGAGACCTCGATACTCGTATAGCAGTCAAAGCATCCGGAGGTGACGAAACCGATGGACTCGCCCGCGACTTCAACACCATGGCAGATGAGTTACAGCAACTCATTCAAGCGCAGCGAAGACTTTTGCAGGATGTATCCCACGAACTCCGTTCACCACTTGCCAGACTCAGGATCGCCCTGGCGCTGGCACAGGACAAGCCCGAGGATATCGATGCCCAGTTGCAGCGTATCGAGAAAGAAACCGAGCAACTGGATCGCCTGATCGGCCAGCTGTTAAGCAGCCAGGTACAGAAGATCACTCTCGACAGCCATATCGACCTGGTAGCACTGCTCGAGGAAATCTGTAATGACGGCGCATTGGAGGCCGATGTAAAGGGACAAAGCCTGGTTTTCGAATGCGATCTCGAGCACGCGGTGATCGTCACCTCGGGTGACCTACTACACAGCACCTTCGAGAACCTCGCGCGCAATGCGATGCGACATAGCCCGGTTGGGGCGGCAGTCCGCGTGGGTCTGAAAGCATCGGACGCCCGCTTTGTGATTACCGTCAACGACCAGGGGCCTGGCGTACCCGAAGAGCAACTCGACGCCATCTTCCAGCCGTTTTATCGCGTGGATAGCGACCGCGATCGACAAAGTGGCGGGCACGGTCTGGGACTGGCAATTGCGCAACGGGCCGTCGCTCTCCATGGTGGCGACATCAGCGCGGAAAATACAGACCCAGGCTTGCGAGTCACGGTTGAACTTCCGCGGGGCGACACGGAATCGACATCGCACTGACACGACAGTAGAATCCTGCCTGCAGTTACTCAGGGTTACCTACAATGCTCGAGATCACACCCGTATCCGGATCGATAGGCGCGCAAATCAGCGGCTTCGACTTGTCTCACGACCTGACATCAGAGCGCGTACAGCAGTTGCGCGAGTGGCTGAACACCTACGAGGTGATCTTCTTTCGCGACCAGGACATCAATCCCGCGCGCCAGAAAGCACTGGCCTCCACCTTCGGGCCACTGCAAACACATCCCGCCTACGACACCGTCGAGGGCTTTCCAGAAATCACTATACTTGAAAGCACCCCCGACAAGCCCACCAAGATAGAAGCCTGGCATTCGGACATGACCTTCCGTGAGCACCCACCCCTGGGCACGGTCCTGAAATCGGTAGTTGTCCCGCCCAAAGGTGGCGACACGATGTGGGCCAGCACCACCGCTGCCTACCAGGGCCTGTCATCGCAGATGCAGGACTTTCTGGAGGGACTTATTGCGGTTCATGACTTCGCCCATGGCTTCAGGGAAAGCCTCGCTGAACCCGGCGGTGCAGAGCGCCTCGCGGGTGCGCTGAAGGAGAACCCACCGGTCCGCCACCCGGTGATTCGCACCCACCCGGAAACCGGCAAGAAAGTCATTTTCGTGAACAGCCTGTTCACCACTCACATCGAGGGCTTACAGCCCGCCGAGAGCCAGGCGATTTTGGAGTTCCTGTACCAACATATCAGCACCGCTGAGTACACCTGCCGGTTCTCCTGGCGGCCCCACAGCATTGCTATCTGGGATAATCGCAGCACCCAGCACAAGCCCATCAACGACTACTTTCCAGCGCACAGACGCATGGAAAGGATCACCATCGACGGCGACAAGCCTTACTGAGCAGTTCCTGAACCAGGACGGCGCTTGTCCAGCACCTCGCCGCTGCGAATGCGGCGCATGTAATCGTTGACCTCGCGCTTCACTTCCGGCGCAAACAGGTAAAGGCCAAGAATGTTGGGAATGGCGATAAGGAACACCATGGCGTCGGAGAAATCGAGCACCGCCTGCAGTTGAATCATGCAACCCAGCGCAATAAAGGCGCAGAAGATGCCCTTGAACAACATCTGCGTGATCGCGCCCTCACCGAACAGATAGGTCCAACCCTTCAGCCCGTAATACGACCAGGAAATACTGGTAGAAAAGGCAAACAGCAGCGCGGCAACCGCGAGTGGGTACGGCGCCCAGCTAACATGATGCTCGAAGGACGCCGAGGTCAGCGCAATACCCTCCAATCCGGCGTCGATCAGGCCATAGGGATAGGCGGTTGTGACGATCACCAGCGAGCTCAGAGTGCAGATCACCACGGTATCGATAAAGGGTTCCAACAGGGAGACCAGCCCCTCGGAGGCCGGTTCGTCTGTCTGCACCGCAGAGTGTGCGATAGACGCCGAACCGATACCTGCCTCGTTGGAAAACAGGGCGCGTTGGAAGCCAACAATCAGCGCACCGATGGCACCGCCGGTAGCACTTTCGAGGCTGAAGGCACTGCCCACGATCAAGCCGATAGCGGCTGGTATATGCTCGTAGCTGAAAGCAATGATGCACAGCGCCGATATGACATAGAGCACCGCCATAAACGGGACGATTCGCGAGGCAACCCCGGCAATGGACTTAATCCCGCCGATGATCACGGCGCCCACGGTTAACGCGATGCCCAAACCGAACAGCCAGCCCTTGTCGGCGAAAAAGCTTTCCTCGCCCCCGGTAATCACCACGAACTGCACGTAGGCCTGGTTGGACTGGAACATATTGCCAATACCCAGGCAGCCAATCACCAGCGACAAGGCATAAAAGGCTCCCAGGAACTTGCCAATCCGGGGCGCCCCCCGATTCACCAGGCACTGCTCCAGGTAATACATCGGGCCGCCAGACACTGAACCATCCGGGTTGTAACGCCGGTACTTCACCCCCAAGGTACATTCGACCAGCTTCGTGGACATGGACAGAAAGCCGGCAACGATCAACCAGAACGCCGCACCGGGGCCACCAATAACAATGGCCACCGCCACACCACCGATGTTACCGATGCCAACGGTTCCCGATACCGCAGTGGCAACCGCCTGAAAATGTGAAATCTCACCCTGGGACTTGGGGTTCTCGAAATCACCGCGCACATGACGAATGGCCAGACTGAACCCGCGAATGTTGATGAAGCCCATGTACAAGGTGAAAAACACGGCAGCGACCGCCAACCACAAGACAATCAGTGGAAAGCTCTGGCCAAAAATATTGATCTTGAAAAATACGACCGACGACAAGGTGTCAGCCAGTGGCCTGACCAGGGACTCAACCTGTTGGTCGAAAGTGTCCGCGCCGGCCAGGGAGCTGCTACAAAGCAGGAGAACAACTGAGAGCAATCGGGCGGCTAGCATGAATCCTCTTTAATTCTCGTCGGCCGGGCTAAAGCGCGCGACAGCGGGGCTAGCTTACAGCATGTCGCAACAGCTGCCCGTAACCGGCGAATTCCGGCACACCCTGCAACGCCCCCATATTGCGCAGGTGACGCCTCAGGTCCGCGAGGCGGTAACAGGGTACGCTGGCCATAAAATGGTGTTCCATGTGGTAGTTCACCCCATTGGGAGCAAATACCAGGCGCTGCCACCAGGGCGCGTCTATGGTGCGTGTATTCTTCCTGACATCGGCATCGTACAGGTCCGGTACCGCGGCATGTTCTGCGACCTGGCGCACGCGTGCGATCAGCATAAAAACGGTCAGGAACGCGGTGATCCATAACAGGTACAGCCAGGCATGGCCAAACAGGGCAAGCACTGCCAGCATGATGACCTGTACCAGCAGTTGCCGTTGGAATGGGTTGCCCTGAATGTCAGCATTGCGGCTCATAATGCCCGCGGCACCACGCACCGTGTAAGCCATAAATTTCATGCCGGTTTGGCCGCTGAGATCGCGGATTACCTTGCGCCGAAAGCTCTCCCTGCTCACCGGGTAATCCTGGTAGTTCGGCAGGTCGGGGTCATCGTGGGTGCCGGCGGTCTGGTGATGAATCAAGTGGCCCTTGGCATAGGACGGCATATCGCTAAACACCGGCAATGCACAAAACCACTGGCCAAAAAAATCATTGAGCCACGGGGTTTTGAACAGCGTCCTGTGGCCAGCTTCGTGCATCAGCACTGAAAGGCCCAGCTGTCGACCAGCCAGCAGCACAATGCCCGCGAGAATAGTCAGGGGGTTCGGAAACGCCGCAACCACCGCAAAAATGGCGGCGATTCCCAGCCAGTTCGCCAGCAACAATCGCCAGGCATGCCAATCACTCTTGGAGGTGAAATAGCGAATTTCGTCTTTGCTGAGGTAGTCGCCGATTTTCATCTGCACGCTCCGGTGCGCTTTGTATTTTGAGACTCAGTCTAACAGAAGTGCGGGAAGGGAGAAGTCCGGGGGCTTCAGGTGAAGCCGCGCGGCTTTCTACGCGCCCCGGGCGGCCTACGTGCTCCAGGCGGTCCACGTGCCCCGGGAGTCTACGTGCCCCGGGCGGCCTTGCGCACCTTGGAACGCAAGGTGATAATCGCCGCTCACTGCATTATTCAACCAATGGATAAACACACTCGTGCGCAACCTACTGACCGCCACCGGACTGACTGCCCTGCTAACAGCCTGTGCCACGGCACCGCCCGACTACCAGACCATCATCCAGGCCGAGGAAGGTAAAACCGATATGCTCGACTTCCGCGACGTAGCCAGCTACCCGGGTTATGTAAACTGTGGCAGCTACCAGGTCACTTCCAAGTGGGGAGAGTCTTACGGTTATAAGGACTTTATCGTAATCGGATCACGCTTTGATCGCAGACCCACGCCCGCCGACAAGACGATTTACTGCAGTGACGATCCACAGCAGGCGTTCGAAGAACAGTTCGGCATTGTACCCGCTGACAAGACCAACGCCGCATTAGCCCAATTCCGCAAGGACTATAAGACGCTCCAAGAAGCGCTGGAAAGCTATCGCGCAGACATGCCGAAGTATCCCACCGCCGCGGAGGGCTTACCTTACCTGCTCGCTGAGACTCACGAAACGCCGCCCAAGGACTTTCAACAAGGCGGCTACCTGGATGCTATACCCGTTGACTACTGGCAGCGTGAGTATATCTACGAGCCCTCACGCTGGGCCGGGGTGAAACAGGCCTATACCATCAAGACCCTGGGCGCTGATGGCAAGGTGGGTGGCACCGGCGAGGATGCGGACATCAGCAGTGCCTACCTGGAATACCTTGAACACCTGGATTCGCTTTAGGCCACCGCCTGGCGTCAGAACGGAAAAACCACCGGCAGTAAAAAGATCACCAGCACGGTGTACACCAGTGAGACCGGCAAACCGCTGCGCACATAATCGCGCAGCGTGTACTCACCGAGGTTCTGCACCATCAGGTTGGTTGTATAGCCGTACGGCGTCAGGAAACTGGCGCTTGCACCAAAGGCGACAGCCATCACAAAGGGCATAAAGCTCAAGCCATAGCTCTCCGCCAAACCAAAGGCGATGGGAAACACCAGTGCCGCGGCGGCGTTATTGGTCATCAGTTCTGTCAGCAGCAAGGTAACCAGGTAAATGCCTATCAGTGCCGCATAGGGCCCGAGGGGTGACAGGTAAAGGTGCAAGGCGTCAGTCATCACTGTAACCAACCCCGAGTTATTCAAGGCCTGAGACAGCGTGAGGGCCGAGGCGATAATCAGCCACAGCTCAAACGGAAAGCGTCGGCGGATCTCGGCGCTGGTGACCACACCAAAGGCCAGCATACCCACTAACAGAAAAGCCAGCCCCTTGATCAGGGGCAGCATGCCCGCCGAGGCTAGCGCCACTGCGGCCAACAATCCGAAGGTCACCAGGTAGTCCTGTACGCTGCTGGTGGCGGCGCCACTGGCCACTTCGTCAATGACGGTAAAGTTCTTGTCGAGATTCTTGCGGTTATTGAAGTCCGGTCCTGCGGCCAACATCAGGTTATCGCCGGCCTGCAGGGTGATGTTACCGAGCTTTCCTGAGAGCCGTTTGCCGCCACGACGCATACCGACAATCGCGGCATCGAAGCGCGAGCGAAACTCACTTTCCTTGATGGTCTTGCCCTCAATGGTGGCATTGGGCATAACAATCACTTCGGTCATATTGTCGCGCAGCAGCCCCTCGTCGATCGCAAACAGGGTCAGGCCGGGCACGCTATCCAGCACACCGAGTTGCTTGATATCGCCGGAGAAGATCAGCTTGTCGCCGGCCTCGATGTATTCGTAGGGTGCCACCGGGGAAATGAGGTGATTGCCGCGCACCAGTTCAACCAGGAACAGGTCCTCCATGTCGCGCAGGCCATTGGCGGCAATACTCTTGCCGACCAGGTCGGAATCCGCATTCACCTCCGCTTCGATCACATATTCGTTGAAGTCGAGGTCACCGGTCTCCCTGCTCGGTAACAGGCGAGAGGTGAACAGCAGTACGAACAAGCCGGCCACGGTCACTGTGGCCCCCACTTTGAAGAAGTCGAAAAACGCCAGCCCCTGGCCGGTGGCGTCTTCCAGGAAGCTACTGACAATCAGGTTGGTGGAAGTCCCGATGAGCGTCATGGTACCGCCCAGGATGGCAGCGTAGGACAACGGGATCAGCAGGCGTGAGGCCGGATGATGTTTGTTGCTGCGCACGGTGTGCGCTAGCGTGGCAACCACCGCAGTGTTGTTCACAAAAGCTGAGAACAGAGCGGTGATAGCGCCCAGCCGCAGCAGCGAGGCATTGTAGCTCGGCGTAATCAATTGGCTGGAGAGGCGGCTGAGCCAGGACAATTTCTCCAGACCCACGGAGACCAGCAACAGCAAGATCAGCGTCATCAGGCCGGTATTAGAGGCCTTGGCGAGCACCTCCGGTGTATCTACAAGGCCCATGAAATAGGCTGCCAGCGCGGTGGTGACAAAAATCCAGGAAGCGGCCCAGTCGGAAAATATGAGGCAACCCAATAGCCACAGGAACAGGCCGGAGACCAGTAGTTGATCAATCATTGAACGATTTGGGTTACCCGTATTCTAAAGGGCCTAGGATACGCGTTTAGGCTGATAAGCGCCAAGCGCCTGTTACACTCACAAAAACCAAATCCAGGGGAATGTACTGGGCATGAAAAACTTCCTGATTATCTGTGGCGTCGCACTGATGGTCGTTGCAGGTGCCTTCTACCTGTTTCGCGCGGACATCAAGCAGGCCGCCTACGACAAGGTGACCGAGAACATGTTCGTACCGGCGGACGAGGACAGCTTCGACCCGGGTCCACAGATCGGCTCGATGTTTCCCGGGGTCAACGCGACATACCAGGGCCGCAGCGTCAAACTACTCAACGAATTTGCCGGCACTAATGGCACCGCTTTTGTTGCCACCCGTTCCGCCGAGTGGTGTCCGTTCTGCATGAAGCAGATGATCCAGTTGCAGGAATACAAGGCGGACTTTGAGGCTGCCGGTATCGGCCTGGTCGCAATCACCTATGACGACCCGGCGCTGCAGCAGGCCTTTGCGGATAAGTTTGGTATCGAGTACCCCATCTTGCACGACGTGGACGCCCTGACTTTCAAAACGCTTGGCATCCTCAACCAGGAATACGCGCCGGGCGACGCCGCGTACGGTATTCCCTATCCGGGCATGATTGTCATCGACCCTGACGGTGTCATTGTTGGCAAACAATTCCTGGAAGCTTACAGCGTGCGCGTTGACTCTGCCGATGCGCTGGCCTACGCGCGCGAGGCGCTGGACAAGGCTGGCGCCGACAGCTAAACGCGCACTGGCAGTCCCCTCGCGGCGGGGGCCGCGAGGATCTTCCTATAGCGTGACTTGTTGTGGCTTGTTGTGGCGTCTAGCTACTTCGCGGAGGCGACGCGATTACTGCCAGCGTCGCGGGGCTTGGCCAATGTCGGCTGGCCACTGATGCCCGATTGAACAACTTCTACCTTGTTACCGGCCTTGAGGAAGGCCGCTGTTTGTTCAGCGATGGATTCCGAGGTCTCTACCGCGGCGGGTTGTTTTTTCTTGGCTGGGCCACGGGTAGCCGCTGGCCTCTTGGCGGAGCCACCGTTAGCTGCAGCTGCAGGTTTCTTTCTGGCTGGCATGAATATCCCTTGTTTTTAATCAAGCCAGCCACTATACACCATTCGCGATCGACATGTGCAAAAAATTGCAAAATATTAAAAGATCGCATGCGACCGAGGCAGCCCGGAGCGGCCCTGGGGTATACTGCGCGCCATGAATCGCGCCCTGGACATACTGCATTCCATTTTCGGTTACAGCGCATTCCGCGCCCCCCAGGGCGCTATTATCGACACTCTCATCGCCGGTGATGATGCACTGGTACTGATGCCTACCGGTGGCGGCAAGTCCTTGTGCTACCAGGTACCAGCGTTGATCCGCGACGGCTGCGCCGTGGTGATTTCGCCGCTGATTGCGTTGATGCAAGACCAGGTCAGCGCCTTGCGCGAACTCGGTGTTAACGCCAGCTACCTGAACTCCAGCCTGGATCCAGTCAGTGCTCAGCAAGTGGAGGCTGCACTGTTACGAGGCGAGTTGGACCTGCTCTACGTGGCCCCGGAACGGCTTACCCAGCAGCGCATGCTGGATCTGCTGGCACAGACAAAAATCAGCCTGTTTGCCATCGATGAGGCCCATTGTGTTTCGCAGTGGGGCCACGATTTCAGGGCAGACTACCTGCAACTGAGCTTGCTGCACGAACAGTTCCCAAGCGTTCCGCGTATCGCACTCACGGCTACCGCCGATGAACGGACCCGCGAAGAAATCATCAATCGTCTCAACCTGGAAGGTGCTCGCCATTTCATCGCCGGTTTCGATCGCCCCAATATCCGCTACCGCATCGGACTCAAGCACTCGGCCCGAGCGCAGTTGCTGCAATTTCTGAAGCAGGACCATCCCGACGACGCCGGTATCATTTACTGCCTCTCTCGCCGCAAGACCGAGGAGACTGCCACCTGGCTTCAGCAACAGGGGTTCAATGCCCTGCCCTACCACGCCGGATTGGACAGCCAGGTGAGGGCCGACCACCAGGCCCGCTTCCTGCGAGAAGAGAAGTTGATCATGGTGGCAACCATCGCATTTGGTATGGGCATCGACAAACCGGATGTGCGCTTCGTCGCCCACCTTGACCTGCCCAAAACCGTGGAAGCCTACTACCAGGAAACCGGCCGCGCCGGACGTGACGGGGAACCCGCGACCGCCTGGATGATTTACGGGTTACAGGACGTGATCAAACTGCGCCAGATGATGGAATCTTCCGAGGGCAGCGAGGCACACAAACGCGCGGAGCAACACCGCCTGAACGCCATGCTGGGCCTGTGCGAGATTACCAGCTGCCGGCGCCGATCATTGCTGGGCTATTTTGGCGAGGACTACCCGCAGGACTGCGGTAACTGCGACACCTGCCTGGAGCCTGTTGCCACCTGGGATGGCACTGACGCCGCACGCATGGCTCTTAGCGTGGCCTATCGCACTGGCCAACGCTTCGGTGTTAACCACCTTATTGACGTATTGCTGGGTGCACACACGGATAAGGTGATTCAGTTCGAGCACCAGCACTTACCGGTGTTCGGCATCGGTACGGAGCTGGACGGCAACCAGTGGCGCTCGGTGTTTCGGCAACTGGTGGCGCGCGGCTACCTGCGCGTCGACCTGGAGCGCTATGGGGCGTTGCGTCTGGAGGAGTCCTGCCGTGGTTTGTTGCGCGGTGAAGAACCCATCGAGTTACGGCGCGACCCCGCGCGCAAGAAAGCCCGCAAACTCACAAAAACACATTTGAGTGAGGATATTGATGTCGGCTTGTGGGAGGCCCTGCGGGAACAAAGGCGCCTGCTGGCCGAGGAACAGGGCATCCCACCTTACGTGATATTCCACGATCGCACCCTGAAGGAAATGTGCGAACACTTGCCGGTTGAGTTACACGAATTCGCGCGCCTTACTGGCGTTGGTGAACGCAAACTGGAAAAGTACGGCGAGGCATTTATCGCGATCATTCGCGGCCACCAGCGGGCTCTGGCGGTCTAGTGCGCCACTGTACAATACCGCAGCGGGTTACGAAGACTGACAATCCCGCTGCAGCCACTCCAGCAGCAGCGCCGTTAACTGATCGCGACTCCAGGAAAAGGAGTGGTCACCCGAGATCACATGGTGTTCCAGTTTGATGTCGTCAAACTTTCGATAGGCTTCCACCACCGGTGTTTGCATGACAGCCGCGGGGGTCACATCGTCCTCGTCAGCGGCGATAAGAAATACCGACTTGCCCCGCAAACCGGGACCAAACAGTCGGGTATCCAGGTCGGCAGCCGGCGTCTGTAGCAGCTGCGTCGTCATGGCCTCGGAACCAAAGCCCTCCAGCATAAAAAGGCTATCGGCGTAGGTCAGCAAGCGCTCAGTGTTGTCATCGCTGCTGGCCAGGCCGAGTTTCCAAAGACCCACATTGGCGGCGGCCATCGCTCCTACGCAGGTCACATCGTCGTCGCGACTCCCAGCGGCCAGCGCGACGTAACCGCCTAGAGAGTGTCCCAACAAAGACAGGTGTGCAGTATCGACGCGCAGCTGCGCGGCCTGTTCGGGCTCCCGCAAAAAGGCCAGCACGGCAGCCACATCATCGGGTTGGCCCGGTATGCTGTACAGCCCCTCCGCACCCCAGGCCCCGCGGTAATGGAAAAACACCACATTGAAGCCCGAACGACGGAGCTCCTGGGCGATATCCAGGTTTTTTTCATTGCCGGGAATCCCGTGCAACAGGACAACCGTTGGGTGCGGTCCCGCGCCCTCGGCGAGATAGACCAGCCCGGGCAAGCGCGCTCCCTGACTCACGGGCGCAATTTCAGCGATACCGGCGGGCAAGGTAGTGCCCTTCCCAGCAGCTCCCTGCGCCAAACTCGAACCTGTCCCGACAAGCAAAAGCGCAAGGCCAAGCACTATCGAGGCGCCGAACCCCGTCACCGAGGAAGATGGCTGGAAAATGGATGTTTGCATGCGTTGTTCGCCCTCCTGTCAGGGGCAGTACTGTAGGGGGTGTACCCCGGGCCTGTCTACTGCAGTAGATATTTACAGGGCAACACGTTGACCTTACACCGGCAGGCGAGTAGCTTTTACGGCCCACCTAAAACATTCGGAGCAAACCGTGAGCAAGAGCATCCCCCGTTCCAACGAGGACGACTACAGCCAGGCCATCATCGAGGATCGACAGAGCTTCATTGATGAAAATACGACAGCGCAGTTAAACCACTGCAAGCAGTTTTCTTTCGATCCGGCGGAGATGTCCGGCAATATCGAAAACCTGTTCGGGGTAGCGCAGGTTCCTGTGGGTCTGGCCGGACCGCTGCTGGTTGATGGCGAGTATGCCAAGGGCGACTTTTACGTACCCATGGCCACCGTCGAGGGCACCATGCTGGCCAGCTACAACCGCGGTATGAAGGTGATACGCGAAAGTGGCGGCGTGAAAACCACCGTCACTCGAACCGCCATGCAACGGGCACCGGTGTTTGTGTTCAAAGATGCGCGAGACGCGCGCGATTTTGAGATCTGGCTGGACGAGAACTTTGCAGCCATCAAGGCCAAGGCGGAGACCAGCACCTCGGTGGGCAAGCTCAATGAGATCGAGCACTACCACGCGCACAATTTTGTGTTCACCCGCTTCGACTACAGCACCGGCGACGCCGCTGGCCAGAATATGACCAGCAAGGCGACCTTTGTGGCCTGTGAATGGATACGTGAGCAAAACATGCACATGTCCCACTACCTGCTCTCCGGGAATTTCGATACCGAGAAGAAAACATCTTCGGTCAATATGCTTAAAGGACGAGGCCGCCGGGTCACGGCGGAGTTGACTATTCCGCGCGATGTGATGATTGAGAACCTGCGCATTTCACCTCAGCAAATGCATTACGGCCAAAGCGTGAGCATGGTCAGTGCGTTCCTCACCAATTCCTCGAACAATGCGGCACACCCGGCGAATGGTTTGGCGGCCCTGTACCTGGCCACCGGGCAGGACATCGCCAATATCGGTGAGTCCAACCAGTGCACCACTTACAACAAGGTCACCCGCGAGGGCGACTATTACTTCTCCATCACCTTCCCTTCCCTGATCGTCGCTACCTACGGCGGCGGTACCGCCCTGTCTACACAGCGGGAGTGTCTGGAAATCATGGACTGCTTCGGCCAAGACAAGGCCAACAAACTGGCCGAAATTGCCGCGGCACTGACTGTGGCGGGCGAACTTTCCCTGGGCGCCGCCTCGCGTATCGACCACGAGACGCGCACCAACGAATGGGTAGATGCGCACGAGAAACTGGGGCGCAATCGCTAGCGAGAATTATTGGTGCTCAATCCCGCAGATACACTGACCGTTCTTATTGAAGCGGCGGCGGCCCTTGCGGGTTTCGCTGGCATTGTGGTGGCGCTGCGCCGGGAGAACTGGACAGCGCTGGATGGCCTGCAAATTCGCAACCTGCTGTCCTGTGCCTTCAGCGCATTGTTCCTGGCGGTGCTGGCCTTGATAATGATGCATGCCGGACTCGACCAGCCCCTGATCTGGCGCTCCATGAGCACACTATATGTCGTCGTCGGCACGGTAATGACGACTCAAAATGCCTATCTGTACACGCGCCTGCACCGCTCTGAAGGACAGAAATGGCCAAGTTTGTCCAATGTGTTCTGGTTCGGCACCGCCATTATCGTCATGGCACTGGGCGCCCTTAACGCGATCTACCTGACAGCTTTCTGGCCGGTGCTGGCGTGTATCTCCTGGCTGTTCGGACTCACCTGCTATTCGTTCTGGCAGCTACTGGTCCGACATCAGTAACGACAATGCCGTGTTGAAACTGTCAAACTCAGTGACGATTCCCGCTGAAGAAATCGAACTCAATGCCATCCGCGCCCAGGGCGCGGGCGGACAGAATGTCAATAAGGTCTCTTCGGCGATTCACCTTCGCTTCGATGTCCGGGCATCCTCATTACCGCAAGCCTACAAGGAACGACTGTTGGGTTTGCGGGATAAGCGCATTTCCAGTGAAGGCGTGATCATACTTAAGGCGCAACGCTTCAGGACTCAAGAGAAAAATCGTGAGGATGCGCTGTCCAGGCTGGAAACTCTGATCAAAAACGCCATGGTCACCCAACGGCGTCGCATTCCCACCAAGCCCTCCCGCGCGTCGCAGAAAAAACGCGTGGACCGCAAAACCAAGCACGGCCAGCGCAAGAGCCTACGCGGTAAAGTCGATTATTGATCTGCGAACTACCCCTGTTTATGCCCGTACTGAAAGATAGTGCACACTGAAAAGCTGCTCCTCATCCAACCAACTGCGCTGTAACACCAGTCCAGCGCTGGCCGCCAATTCGGAAAAGCTCTCGACACTGTATTTATAGGAGTTTTCAGTATGAATGCTCTCGCCAGCGTCAAAATCGATGTAGCTGCCATTGCAGCGAACCGTTTGTGCCCGGGGGCTTACCAGGTGCATTTCAACGCGGCGTGCATCCCTGTTGTAAAACGCATGATGCTCAAAGGCAGTGCGCTCGAACTCTGCATCCACTAATGTATTGATGCGGTTGAGCAGGTTGAAATTGAATTCCGCAGTAATACCCTGCTCATCATTATAGGCGGCATTTAATCGATCACTGGACTTGTGCAGATCCACCCCAATCAGTACACCTCCATCGCTGCCAACAACTGTGGCGATCTGACGCAAAAATTGCCGGGCATTAGCAGGCTCAAGATTACCAATGGTGGAACCGGGATAAAACACCACGCGCTTACCCGCGGGCAGTTCCTGGGTGAATGCCCAACTCTGATTGAAGTCGGCACAGACGGCGACGACTTGAAGCGCCGGGTACTCCTTACCCAGTTCGATTGCGGCGCTTTGCAAAAACTGTGCAGAGATATCTACCGGCACGTAGGCGGCTGGCCGCAGAGACCCCAGTAGCAATCTGACCTTTTCGCAGTTGCCGCTGCCAGGTTCTATAAAGATGCAGCCGCTACCACAATAATGGGCAATTTCCTCTCGATAGCGAGTGAGTAGTGCCTTTTCTGTACGGGTCGGGTAGTACTCTGGCAGACGGGTAATCTGTTCAAACAACTGTGAGCCGCATTCATCATAAAAAAACTTGGGGCTTACGGTTTTTGGTTGCGACTGCAATCCCGACAGGATTTCGCTCTGCACATCGCCCACCGCGGGATGCTCGTCAATAAACGTAACATTACTCACTCCGGTAACCGGCAAGTTCATAAAACTATTCCTTGTCTTTCGCAGGCACTCATCGGGCCAACCTTATTCCGCTGAATTGCCAACGATCCTGCGGGTAGAAAAAATTGCGGTAACTGGGTCGCAATTGGTCCGCCTTGGAAACACAGGAGCCGCCCCGCAAAACCATCTGGTTACTCATAAATTTGCCGTTGTACTCACCGATGGCGCCATCGGAAGCGGTAAAACCGAGATAGGCACCGTAGGCAGTCTGGGTCCACTGCCAGCAGTCACTATACAGTTGCCTGAGACCCGGCCCCGCCGCCGGGGCAATCGGGTGCAAGGGGTCCTGGTCAAAGCCTCCTTGCGCGGCGGCTGCTCCGGCAGCGGCCACCTCCCACTCTGCTTCAGTCGGCAATCGCGCACCTGCCCAGCGCGCGTAAGCGTCAGCCTCGTAGTAGCTGACGTGACAGACCGGGCTGCTGGCAACGCGCGGTTGTAGCCCATGCAATGTATATTCAAGTGCCTCACCGTCACGCTTATACCAGTACTGCGGTCCCGACCAGCTACATTCCTGCACACATGCCCAGCCATCCGACAACCAGAGTTCCGGGCGTTGGTAGCCGCCGTCAGAGATGAAGTCACCAAACTCACCATTGCTGACCAGCCGGTCCGCCAGGGAAAAAGGTTGCAGGAATATCTGGTGACGCGGCAACTCGTTGTCAAAACAAAAACCTTCACCGTCGTAGCCAATCGATTGCAGGCCACCTTCGTAGCACAACCACTGCAACGGCGATACGTCCACGGCATCACAGCTGTCCGCGGTTCGGTAGGCAGGAAACAATGGGTTAACCGACAACGAGTACTTCAGATCGGTGAAGAACAGCTCCTGGTGTTGCCGTTCGTGCTCAATACCCAACACCGTGCGCTCCAGAATCTGCTGGCGCTGTGCATGCCCCTGTTCGGACAGCAATGTCGTCATCTCCCGATCGACAATCTCCCGGTAGGCGACAACATCCGCCACCGTCGGCCGTGATAACAGCCCGCGCTGCCCCCTGGGAAACTGCTCGCCAATGCCATTGTAGTAGGAGTTGAACAACACCTCGTACTGCGGGTGCTGAGATCGGTAACCGTCGGCGAAGCACTTGAGAATAAACGTTTCGAAAAACCAGCTGGTGTGTGCCAGGTGCCACTTGGGCGGACTGGCAAAGACCGCAGCCTGCAGGGAGTAGTCTTCATTCTCCAAGGGGGCACACAACGCCAACGATTGTTCGCGGGTTGCGGTGAATGCCTGTTGGACAGAATTATTCATGGCGACGTCCCAAGACTAACAGCTTTCCATGTGCTTTTGGCTATCGCCGTCTTATTCGCGTAGATGCGCCGGGATTGTCACTCTCTCCAACCCCTCGAACAGCAGTTCGACAGATACCGCCAGTAATGCAGCGGGAATGGCCCCCTCGAGAATCAGGCGATGGTCATTCAAAGTCAGGCCGGTAATAATCGGTTCACCCAGCCCTCCTGCACCCACGAACGCGGCTAAAGTGGCCGTGCCAATGCTAATGATAGCGGCCGTCTTGACGCCCGCCAGAATGGTAGGCATCGCCAGTGGAAGTTCGACTTTCATTAGCTTCTGGTTTTCGGTCAGCCCCATGCCACTGGCCACTTCCCTGAGCAAGGGGTCCACGGAAAACAGTCCCGTCAGCGTATTGCGAACTATCGGCAGGAGGGAATACAGGAACAAGGCCAATACCGCGGGCACCTGGCCCAGCCCCACCAATGGCACCAACAATGCCAGCAGGGCCAGAGCAGGGATGGTCTGGATCAGACCTGCAACATACAACAAGCCCCGTGCGGGCCGCTCGTAGCGGCTCAAATACAGCGCCAGCGGCAGTGCAGTGATACAAGCCAGGCCCAGGGCAATCGCGGTCAACTTCAGGTGCACTATGACGTTGCGCAGAATTCTCGGCCAGCGACTGTTTGCAGACGCTGCTGCCACCGTGAGCAAGCCGCGCTCCTGCAAAAACTGCCCGGCTACGGCAGCGGGAGATTCCCTGTCGATGGCGACCCGGCGATTAAGTCGCTGCATGGTGGTTTCATCGATGCTGCGCTCCAGTTGCATTAGCAGGGCCACGACCGGCTCTGCGAGGTCCTCCCGGTGGAGTAACGTTGCTTCATAGCGTGGAAAATATGCCAGGTCGTCCTCTAACAATGTCAGGTCGTAGACATCCAGTTCACCGTCGGTGGTGTAGGCATCGGTAATATGAAGTTTGCCGCTGGCAATGGCAGGATAGGCCAGCGCATGTTCGATCCCCAGCGGCTGATGAGTGAGGCGATAGGTCTTCTGCAGGTCCGGCCAGCCATCACCACGGTTGAGAAATTCCAGGGAGAATCCGATCTGCAGATCAGTGTGCGGCACTAGATCGCTGATACGGGCGATGCCACGTTCGCGAGCGGTTGCGGCGTCGAGCGCCAGGGCGTAGCTGTTGTTAAACCCCAGGCTGATTCCCAGGTTCAGGCCCTGGATCTGTAGCTCGCCGGCAAGCGCCGACTCCGTCAGCCCCGGCTTGTTAAGCACTGCCTGCATAAGCGTACCGGTGTACTCCGGATAGACATCGATAGCACCCTCGCGCACGGCCTCGAAAGCGATCAAGGTGCCGCCGAGTCCAAGTCGCCGCTCCACGGGCACCCCGTGATTCTCCAGCAACTGTGCGGCCAGCTCTGCGAGTATATAGCTCTCTGTAAAGGTCTTGGAACCGATCCGTACAGGCTGGTCTGTACTCGCATTTACCACCGGTAGGCATAGCGTGAAAGACAGGCCAATCGCCATCGCTGCTAACCCACGAAGCACACGGGAACTCATGTCGACTCTTCCTGCAACAGCTGGTAGAGAATATCTTCGGGGGCCTGACCGGGGTGGGAAGCGAGTAATGTGTTTTTGTCTTGCGCCTCAACCACGTGTCCAGCGCGCATCACCACAATATTGTCGGCCAGCAGCATGGCCTCCTGCATGTCGTGAGTCACCAGCACCGTGGTGGCAGGTTCTGCTCGATGTATTTGCAGTAGCTGTTGGTGAACGCCGCGACGTGTAAGCGGATCGAGCGCACCAAAGGGTTCGTCCAATAACAGGAGTTCAGGTCGCATCATCATCGCGCGGCACAAGCCGACGCGCTGCTGCTGCCCGCCACTCAGTTGGTGGGGATAATGTTCCAGCAGCGAGGGTGACAAACCCGTGAGTGCCAGCAGCCCCGCAATGCGCTGCGAAATGTCCTGGGATTGCCAGCCCGCCAGCCGTGCCAGCAGGGTGATGTTATCGGCGGCTGTCAGGTGTGGGAACAGTCCGTTGCCTTGTACTGCATAGCCTATGCGCCGGCGCAGACCCGTAAGCGAAGCGTAATCGATGGGTTCGCCAAATACTTCAACGCGACCGTCATCGGGCACCACCAGGCCGTTACATATTTTTAGCAAAGTGGACTTACCGCAGCCGCTACTTCCCACCACGGCGGTGATCTGACCGGGATTAAACTGGAGACTCACCTCCGCCAGCGCAGCAGTGCTAGCGTAGCGTTTAACGACCGTATCCAACGACAGTACAGACATACCCCTATCTAAACACGGGGGCAAGAAAATTGGCAGTCGGTCAGACGATCAGCCTGGGGCATCTCTGAACAATTCGGTAATGCGTCAGCGGAACCTTAAAGCAATTCCACCATGCAAATAGAACACAGTACTGTCGCCTTGGGCTCACTGATGTTTTCCAGTGTGGCTAACAGCTTTGCCATCCGGGTAGCGAACACGTTGTAGGACACGCTCACCTGGTCGTTCACGCTGGCGGAAAACTGCCTTAACAGTGCGAATACCGGCGAGACCTCCTGCACCACGTAGTGTGTACGGTAGTCATCCAGTCCGGCGCGTTCCGCGGCGTGCGCAATTGCATCTTCCATGGTGCCCAGCTCGTCGATCAGGCCGCGCTCCAGGGCATCGGGTGCCAACCAGACTCGCCCGCCGGCAATGGAGCGGATGTAATCGGCGTCTCGCTCACGGCTGTTGGCAACCAGCTCAATGAAGTGGTCATAAGCGCTGCCGGCCCAACGTGCAAAAATCGCATCCAGTTGCTCATCAACACCTTTGTACGGCCCCCACCCGGCATTCTTGCTGGTGGTGACACCGTCGAAGTTCACGCCGATATAATCAAACACGTTCTCCAGCGTGGGGAATGCCACCGCCACTCCGATCGACCCGGTGATTGCGGTGGGCTCGGCATAGATTTTATCCGCCGGTGTACTCACCCACACGCCGCCGGACGCCGCCACGTCACCCATCGAGACCACGACCGGGATATCTTTCACTTTTGCCGCGACCAATTCCTCGCGAATGATATCGCTGCCTATGATCGAGCCACCGGGGCTGTTCACACGCAAAACGATTGCCCGGGTCGCATCGTCCTCGTGGGCGCGGCGAATCAGCGGTGCAATGTCGTCAGATCCGGCGACACCGGGGCCCTGCTCGCCCTGGACAATGGCACCCTGAACGAAAACCACCGCGACTGCATCTTCCGCCTGGTCGAGTTCGGGACCCATCTGATTGGCGTAGTCCAGCCAGTGGATATGGGGATAGGTATCTTGCGTCTCATCAGGCGCCTTGCCGAAGGTGGCTATCATGTGACTACGCAATTCGGGAAAACTCTTGGTGCCGGTGATAATTCCTTCTTCCAGGGCCCAATCCAGTCCGTGATAGTCCGCTTCCTGTATCAAAGGCACACTGTAATTGTCCGCCAGCTGTTGAAACAGCTCTGGCTCCAGACCGCGCGCCTGTGCCATGCGCGATTTCATCTCATTCCAGATGGGACGGTACAGCGCTTCGCGCTGCTCGCGGTCGGGCTCGGACATGTCAGTGCGCGTGTAGCCTTCCACGGCCGACTTGTATTCACCCTGACTGTAGTTGTGGATGGTGATATTCAGCTTGTCGGTGAGTTCGCGGGTGTAATCCCGGTAGCCGCCCACGCCGTTAACGGCCAGCGCGCCCGAGGGGTGCAGGTAAATTTCCTGGGCCTGTGCCGCCATCAGGTAAGACCCGCTGGTGAGGCTTTCACTGTACGCTACTACCTGTTTGCCAGCCTCACGCAGTGCCGCCAGTTCATCCGCTATACGCAGGGCCGTGCTGGGTCCGGCGAATTGAGCCTCGCCAAAGTCAATCAATACACCGGCGAGTCGTTCGTCCGCCGCCGCCGCGCGGATTAATCGAATCAGGTCACGGGACTGGATCTGCGTCTGCTCGGGTACGGCAAACATGGAAAACGCAAACTCGGTGGAAATCACCTCCTGGTCTTGAATCACCCCGACCGGATTCAGGATCAGAACCTTGCCACTGGGATCAACCGCTTCGGGTAATTGGCGCACCAGGTAGATGGCACCTCCGACAACATAAACCAGGATCAATAAGGTAATGATGTTCACGGTCCAAACCCGCAAACCCGTGAGGAATTTACCCAGCCTCGCAAAGAAGTTTTTCACGAACGGTGCTCCCGTCGACGGCAAAAAAAAAGTAGAAAGTAGTAATCTGAGAGTATAGAGGATTTTTATCGTGGATAGTTCGACGCTGGTCTCAGGATAAGCACCGCTGATCGCGCCATTCTAAATGGCAGCTATCTATCAAACTAATCCAGCAGGCGGTAACGGCGCTCTACACCGACAAAGTCCCGCGGTTCACCGTTGCTAAAACTGGGACGGATATGGGTATCGCGCAACATCGAGCGAATCCGGCGAGCCTGGCTCTCAAATTCCTCAACCGGGTTTTGCACCTCCGCGTTTTTGACGTTGCCGCGTGCGTTAACATCGAAACGAATGGTAACAATCCCCAATTGGCGCGGTTTCTTGCGCGGGTGGGCCCGCCACAAATCGAGTTTTTCCGGAAGCTCTGCAGGCTCCGCAAACCACTCTGCCAACAGATCCAACTCGTCGGCGTCGAGCAACATTGATTCCACCAGGGCGTATTGCTCATTGGCCCGGCGCAGATTGCCATTCCACTGGTACCAGTCTCCCAGTTCCTTGTGCAGCGTCGCCAGTTCCGTCACCGGTTCATCGTCGGCGCGACTGATAAGGTCCTCAAGAAGTTTCCTGCCAATACGCTCACCGGTTTTGTGCATGACGCCAATGCGCTCATGGATATACCCCTCCGAGCGATACTCGGCCCCTTGTAAAGGCCCCGACGGCAGGCCCACTGACTGGGCAGCCTCGATCGGATCCTCGCCCAGCAACAAGTACAAATTCAACACCTGGCTTTCCGCGAGTTGGCGGTACCAGGCAAAATTGAAGTCTCGTTCCAGCCCCATGGTATCGAGAATTTCCTGATTCTCCAGGTAGGCCTGCATGACCCGCGTCAGTGATGCCTGTTTACCACCGAACCGCACGCCATAGGCGTCGCGCTGCCACTGCAGGTATTCCAGTACTTTTTGGACATTCTCCTCGGTATACGGTGGGTGGCCCTCACCATGAATCTCAAAGGAATAGCCGTACAAGTCGTCCAGCGACTGCGCATCGCCCACGGCGCGATATATTTCTATCAGCTTGTCCACCAGGGGAACCTGGCGCTTGCTACGCAAGCCATCGTTAACGCGCAGCACATGCAATGCGCGGCGATAGTGTTCTACAGCGCGGGAATAGTCTCCCTGTGCCTGGTAGAGCGCGCCCAGCCCTGCCAATGGTTCGGCCAACTGTTCAGAATAGGGCCCACCGGCGACCTCCAGTTCTTCCAGTTGCTTTTTGTAGGGGTCTGTCAGCCCCGCGCTCAACTGCATCTCGTTGGGATCGGGAGGCCGCGGAAACTCTTCCTCGGCTGACTTCAGCACACGGACATACTCGCGGCCAAACAATGAAGGCAAATGGGGCTGAGCGGCGCTCGAAAACACCAGTAACGCGAGGCTGACAACGACGGGAAAACGTGTCATCAGCTTCAACGGCCCCGGCTGCCGCGTAACTCAATCGCGAGCATCAACGCTAACCTCCATGACCGTAGGCAGCAATAGCGGACCATACTGGTTATAGATTGCCACGTCGGCCGCATCCCGGCCGCGTGCCACCACGATACGCCCGCCGACGGAGGGTGACGCCGGATCGAAGGTGTGCCAGCGCCCGCCGACAAAGGCCTCAAACCAGGCGTGGTTATCCATAGGGTCAAGCCCCTGCAGGTAGCCCACGGCGAGACGCGCGGGAATGCAAAGCGCGCGACACAGGGATATGGCGAGTTGCGCAAGATCCCGGCACACCCCCTCCCCCCGCTGATTCACTTCCGTGGCCGATACCGGGTAGGTACTGCTGAGCGGGATATTGCGTACGTTCTCGGTTACCCACCGGGAAATAGCTTCGACCTGGGCATAGCCAAGAGGTAGCCCTGCAACAATGTCCCTGGCCATATCGCCAAACCGATCCGCCTCGCAATAACGGCTGGGCAACAGGTAGACCAGCGCGTCATCGGGCAGCAAGGGTACCTCGACGAATCCACACGCGTCTGCGGGCCTTACCGGGACGTTGACCCGGGCCTCGATGGTGGACAACACCCTGAATGCCCCCACTGGCGCCTGCAACCGTTGACAGAGGTTGCCATAAACGTCAGTAAACTCATCGACCTGGCAGGCGGGCGTCAACTCAAAGGTCTCGGCAACAATCTGTTGATGAGAATTACTTTGTGGGCGCAGCATAAACACCATCGGCGTGGCGATAAGCACATCGAACTCCAGCAGGCAGCGTGCGCGGAGTCTAAGCTGTTCTGCCAAATTCACGGCAGGCATTTTCTATCCACGCGCCGGTGGCTGTCGATGAACATATTCATAAGCATGCCCTAGCTTTCCCCAGCATCCAGATTACGAGCACAGATATCGCGCACGCGGCTCGCCGGAATGGCCAGCTGTTCCAGCAGGTAACGTTGAAACCGAGCGGGATAGTTCTGGGTAGCAAGGGCGTCTCCCATGCAGGACAGCCATTGGTCCCGGTGAGCGGAGGAAATCGGCAGGTGGCTGTGCACCTTGGGGATACTGATCGGCCCGTATTTCTGGCTGTACAGCCGGGGACCCCCTGTCCACGCGCAGAGAAACCGGGCCAGTTTATCGCGCGCAACTTCCGGCGGCTGAGTATGCATTAGCCAGATATCCCGGTAGCGCTCATCAGTCGCCATAATGTCGTAGAAACGATCGACCAGGGCCCTGATCCCCGGTTCACCGCCAGCCGCCTGGAAAGTCGCATCCTCTTTGCCGTACTCCAGGTCTGGTTCAGTCAGGTTAACCATAACAAGAGCTGCTCAACGAATAGCGATGGGATTAACAACCATCTGCACGGCGCCTTCAAAGCGCGGTATACCCAGCACGAACAGAAATTCGCTCACCCCGTCCCTGGCTAATTCGGCGGTCTGGATATTCTCCAGGATGTAAACGCCATGCTTGGCCAGCAAAACTCCATGACTGGGAAAAATCTGCTGTGGGTCGGGGTTGGGCAGCACGTCCAGTCCCCAGGTATCGGCGCCGACGGCGACCACCTCCAAAGCGGCAAGGTATTCGGCACCCCCGACATCCAGGCCCGGCTCGCCGCTCATGAATTGCTGCGGATCAGCGCTGGCAAGCGCCTGCCAACCGGTGTGGAAGATCACCACATCGCCCTTACGTATCTCCACACCCTGGGCGCGGGCCGCTCCCTTGATCTCTTCCTCATTGAAAGGCGTGCCCGCTGGCACCCTGTCACCCGCATCGAGATATGCGACCATGTCCAACAGCACACCACGAGTCACAATTGGCGGTATTTCATGCGTCCCGTATTTCCTGGCGCCAGTGGGAGAAAAAAGATCAGCGGCTGTGGCTCCATTGTAGTACTGGTGATCAATGCCAAAGTGTGCAAAGCCATCAATTTGCGTACCAATGCCTAGCCAGGTCGCAATGTAATCATCGTGGGAGGTACCCCGGGACTTGCCCAGCGGCGGGGTGTGCTCATCGCCATGGGGGTACATGATCATGCTGTACTTGCGGTGTCCCCAGGCGGGTGTATCCACACCCGTCACGCCTCCAAGCTGATAGGTCTTGCCAGTGGTAACCAGGTTCGCCGCGGCAATAACACCCTCGGCGCTGAGGTTGTTCGCTGCACCCACAGTGTCTTCAGCGCCGTAGCGAGAGGGATACCAATCGGATTCGGCAAACAACGGGTTGCCTGCCAGCGCCGCCAAGCAACCCAACGCTGCGATGGCTTTCCGCCCTGGCATCGAAGACTTATTCATGACCTGCATACCTCATTTATTATTGTCGAAATAGTCAGCGCTAATAACCGCGCGCGAAGTCTATAACGTGCTGCAACGGCTCCCCTGCAATATAACGGTGGTAGTTATCGGCGAACACCTCAATTACCGCAGCGTCCGGCGTTGGTGCTGCAGTATGGCTGGTGATATAGAGGTTCTCAACCTGCCACAGGCGGTCATTCGCTGGCAGGGGTTCGGTATGCACCACATCCAGCACCGCCGCCCGCAAGCGGCGATCTTCCAGCGCGCTGATCACGGCGTCATCATCAACGCAATTGGCGCGACCCGCATTGATAAAAATGGCCCCGGGGCGCAACGCGTTGAGTAACTGCGCGTTAACGAGGCCGGTAGTGGCAGGCAGATCCGGAAGCAGTGCCAACAGGAAGTCCAGCCCCTGGGCAAATTCCAGAGCATCATCGGTCGCGTAGCAAGCCTCGAAGGGAGCAACGGCCTTACCTGAAGAATTCAATCCGCGCACAGATACGCCGAAGGCCTGTACAGCGGTCGCCACCGCCTGGCCAATCGACCCGGTACCCATTACCCCCAGTGTTTTGCCCGCCAGGCCGGGGTCGGACTTATTGTCCCAGACCATCGATCGAGCTCGTTCGAGGATGTTGCGCTCGAAGGCCAACAACCATCCCAACACATACTCACTCATTACCTCGCCGAAAACACCTTTCAAGCCAGTGAGTTGGTAATTCTGCCTGCCCGATTCCACGAGGGGTGTCACACCGGCCCAACTCGACTGCGCCCAACGCACATCGGGACAATGGGGCAATAGCGCGGCCACAGCATCTGGAGGGCCGAGTATCACTTCGACTTCACCACAATCGGACGAAGGGGTGCTGGCGTCGGGAAGGCAGCTGAGCTGCGCCGAGGGCAACTGCCTGGCTTGCAGCAATTCGAAGTAGCGAGCGGCATCTGCGCCCACTATCAACACACTGGGCATAGTTCACCCCCGAATCTTGAAACGCCCACCATCGACAAAACGGACTCAACAACCAGTAGCGGCATCGTCCATAAACCAGTTGACTGCATTGGCGATCAGTTGTCGCAAGGTTTCCTGTCCAAAGGCCATCGAGCCGTGGCCCATCGCCATATAGACACTTCGACCCTGGCCAATGCAGTTGCTCCACACCACCGGATGGTCACCCATCCGCAGGTCGCGATCTCCCCAGGGCAAGTTTTGCACCGGAGTGTAGGAGCCCTCGTCCAGCGCTGCCAGCACCGTAAAGCCATTGACCCGCGGACTGTGGGCGAACGAATACCATTCGTCGGTATGGTTCCAGACGTTGGGGATGTTCTGCACTACCGGATGATCATGCTGTTCGGTTACCACCGACGCGACCTGTATTTGCGGCCCCATCGTGTGACCAACAAAGTCCGCGCCTATCAGATTCTGCACGTACCAGGGCCAGTTCGAGTGACTGTCATCGCCGGCCGCATGCAAGCCCAACCAACCGCCCCCAGCCTCTAACCAGTTTTGAAAGGCAGTCTGCTGTTGGCGACTCAACATATCGCCAGTGGCGTTCATAAACACCACCGCATCAAACGCAGCCAGTTGCGCGGTATTAAACACCGCGCCATTTTCGGTGAAGAACGCCTGCCAGCCCTGGCCGCGAGCTATCTGCTCAATGGCAGCTCTGCCAGCCACGATGCCGTCCTTGTGACGAAAGCCGTTGGTCTTGCTGAACACCAGGACAGCGGGCGACTGCAGGTCGGGAGGAAGGTAGGGCTCGACGCTGTCGTGAGCCGTGCTGGGGAACAACGAGTGCCAGGCACCCACCGCGTAGGCATAGGCCAGGCCAGAGGCCAGCGTTAACGCCCCCAGCAAAAACAACAAGCGCACAAACCGCGCAAATCCAGACACCGCTTTATCCCCCGTTAAAGCACGCAAAAGAGCGAGAAATATAGCATGGAAATCGCGGATACTCTGCCACCGGACTGGGTTAAGTGAGCGTGCTACACTCGCGATCGGGAACTTCGGGGGCCCGAGAAAATCAAACCCAACGTTACGATGCCAGGAGACCGACTGTGCTGGACCAGGTGAAAGACTATTACGGCAAAACCCTTCAGGGCACTGCAGACCTGAAGACAGACGCCTGTTGCACCCTGGAGGCACCTCCACAATACCTGCGCCAGATACTCTCCCTGGTACACGACGATGTACTGGCACGCTATTACGGCTGTGGACTGGTGGCACCGCAATTGATGGAAGGTTTGCGCGTGCTCGATCTCGGCTGCGGTGCCGGAAGAGACGCCTACGTCTTATCTGCCATGGTAGGCGAACAGGGCCAGGTAGTCGGCGTCGACATGACGGCAGAACAGTTGTCAGTGGCAGAACAATACCGTGACTACCACGCCGAGGTGTTCGGCCACGCCCAACCCAATGTCAGTTTTCGCCAGGGCTACCTGGAAAAGCTGCACGAACTGGATCTTGCTGACGATTCCTTCGACGTCATTGTGTCCAACTGCGTGATCAACCTTTGTGAAGATAAGGGCGCAGTGCTCAAAGAGGCTTTGCGGGCGCTGAAGCCCGGCGGCGAGCTTTACTTTTCCGACGTCTATGCCGACCGTCGTGTCCCCGCTGAATTGGTAAAGAACCCGGTGCTCTATGGCGAGTGCCTCAGCGGCGCCCTGTACTGGAATGACTTTCTCACCCTGGCCAGGCAAGTTGGCTTTGGTGATCCCCGCCTGGTCGAGAGCCGCCAATTGGGGATCAATGACCCCGAGGTGGAGGCATTGATCGGGCACATTAACTTTTACTCAGCCACCTATCGTCTGTTTAACCTGCCCGAGTTGGAACCGGCCTGTGAAGATTATGGCCAGGCGGTCATCTACCGGGGCACCGTGCCCAACCAGGAAAAAACCTTTGCCCTGGATGCCCACCACCTGATTCCCGCCGGGAAGGTATTCCCGGTGTGCGGCAATACCTGGCGCATGCTGCACGACACCCGGTTTCGGGACCATTTTGAATTCATTGGCAACTGGGACACGCATTACGGGATCGATACCGGCTGCGGCACCGCGATTCCGTTTGCCGACGTGGCGGCAGAGGCAGATACAGGCAGTCCCTGCTGCTAACACCTCCAAGGGTGCTTTCCACCTATTTATCTTGCTCTATCGGTGCCATTCTCCCTCGAGAGGCCCGATAAACGGCAATAAAGCAGAATAATTCCCCCCCATAAGGCGTAAAATTCCTGCCATTCGGGCGCTCGCCCGTCACATCTACCTGGAGGCAGAAAAATGGCAGACCTGTTTGAAAACCCCATGGGCCTGGACGGCTTTGAATTTGTGGAATACGCGGCCCCTGAACGCGGTATTCTCGAGCCCGCCTTCGAGATGATGGGATTCAGCCATGTCGCCTCCCACCGCTCCAAAGACGTAGATTTGTGGCGACAGGGCGATATCAACTTCATTCTCAACTATGAGAAGGGTTCACCGGCTGCCTTTTACGCCGAAGAGCACGGTCCCTCGGCATGCGGTATGGCCTTTCGCGTGAAGGACGCAAAGCAGGCCTACAACCGCGCGCTGGAACAAGGTGCCCAACCTATCGACATTCCCACCGGCCCAATGGAACTGAAACTACCCGCGATTCGCGGCATCGGCGGCGCTATCCTCTACCTGGTGGATCGCTACGAGGAAGGTACTTCAATCTACGACATCGACTTCGTCTACCTGGACGGCGTCGACCGCAACCCCGAGGGCTGTGGATTCACCGTCATCGATCACCTCACCCACAATGTCTATCGCGGGCGCATGGATTATTGGGCGGGTTACTACGAGCGCCTGTTCAATTTCCGCGAGATTCGCTACTTCGACATCAAGGGTGAGTACACAGGCCTTACATCGCGGGCGATGACCGCACCCGACGGCAAAATTCGTATCCCCCTGAATGAAGAAGCGGGTAGCGGCGGCCAGATTGAGGAATACCTGATGGCTTACAACGGCGAAGGTATTCAACACATCGCCTTTGCCTGCGACGACCTGCCAGCCTGCTGGGACAAGCTGGAAGCACTCGGCCTGAAGTTCATGACGCCGCCGCCGGACACCTATTACGACATGCTCGAAGAGCGTCTGCCCGGCCACGGCGAGCCCGTGGATGAGTTAAAGTCCCGCGGTATTCTGCTCGATGGTTCAACTGCCGAGGGTGACTCCCGGCTGTTATTGCAAATTTTCTCGGATACACTCATAGGACCGATCTTTTTCGAGTTTATCCAGCGCAAACGTGACCAGGGTTTCGGCGAAGGTAATTTCCAGGCCCTGTTCGAGTCCATCGAAAGAGACCAACTGGAACGCGGCGTGATCAGCGCCGCAGAAGCATAAGGCGGGTGACCATGAACATACAACGCATACATCACGTGGCCTATCGCTGCCGCGACGCCAAGGAAACCGTTGAGTGGTACCAGCAGAAACTGGACATGGAGTTCCAGGTCGCTTTTGCCGAAAACCAGGTGCCCTCCACCAAGGCACCCGACCCTTATATGCATGTATTCCTGGATGCGGGTATGGGCAATGTGCTGGCGTTTTTCGAATTGCCCAATTCACCCGAGATGGGTGTTGACCCGAATACGCCGGACTGGGTACAGCACATCGCCTTCGAAGTAGACACGATGGACGAACTGCTGGCCGCCAAGGAAAGACTGGAGAAGGACGGCGTGGATGTACTGGGTCCCACCGACCACGGCGTGTTTCACTCCATTTACTTCCGCGATCCTAATGGCCATCGCCTTGAACTGGCGGTGAACTGCGGCACCGAGGAAGAGATGAAATCCCTGCGGGAAGTAGCACCCGCCATGCTCGAGGAATGGAGTCATACCAAGCGCGCGCCCGAACATGCCGCCTGGTTGCACGCAAAGGAATTTGACGGAGAAAAAGAATGAAGTTGGCAAGTTTGAAATCCGGCCGCGACGGCCAGTTGGTCGTGGTATCCAGGGACATGCAGCGCGCAGTCAGCGTGGCAAATATCTCAGCAACAATGCAGGGCGCGCTGGATAACTGGGCCGAGGCATCGCAGGCACTGGAAGAGTGTTACGCTCTACTCAATGCGGGCGAGGTGGACGACGCATTTGATTTTGATCCTTCCCAGTGCGATGCCCCACTGCCACGTGCCTTCCACTGGGCTGACGGCAGCGCTTACGTCACGCACGTGGAACTGGTGCGCAAGGCCCGCGGCGCAGAACTGCCCGAATCATTCTGGACCGACCCGTTGATTTACATGGGCGCCTCCGACGCCTTTATCGGCGCGACCGATGACATTGCCGTTGAAAGCGAAGACTGGGGTATCGACTTTGAAGCGGAAATCGTAGCAATTACCGATGATGTCCCCGCCGGGGTTACTCCAGACCAGGCGGCGGAGCACATTCAGTTAGTTGGCCTGGTCAATGACGTTTCCCTGCGCAACCTGATTCCGGCAGAACTGGGCAAGCAATTCGGCTTTTACCAATCCAAGCCCTGGACCAGTTTTACACCAGTGCTGGTGACACCAGATGAACTGGGCGATGCCTGGGACGGTCGCAAGCTCCATTTGCCGCTGCGCGCAACACTGAATGGCACGCTGATCGGCGCACCCAACGCTGGTGTGGATATGACCTTCGACTTTCCGACGCTGATTGCGCACTGCGCGAAATCACGCTCGCTGATGACAGGCACCGTGATCGGCTCGGGTACCGTCGCCAACCAGGGCAGCGCTGACGGCTCTTGCTGCCTGGCGGAAGTGCGTTGCCTGGAAACCATCGCCAATGGCAAGCCAAGCACGCCGTTTATGTCTTTCGGCGACCGTATCGAGATCGAAATGTTCGACAGCAGCGGAGCCTCTATTTTCGGCAAGATCGACCAGCGCGTGGTAGCCTACCAGCCCCCGGCCTGAAGGAGATCACCGTGAAGCTCTATTCGTACTATCGCTCTTCGGCGGCATATCGTGTGCGCATCGCCATGAACCTGAAGGCACTGGAATACGAGTACGCGGCGATTAACCTGCTGGCGCAGGAGCAGAAGTCAGAGGATTACCTGGCCGAGAACCCCCAGGGACTGGTACCGGCCCTTGATATTGGCGGCGAGGTCATCGCGCAATCTGGTGCCATACTGGAGTGGCTGGAGGAGACCGAGCCCACCCCGGCCCTGCTACCGACGGGGGCACTTGCCCGCAGTCACGTGCGCAGCATCATCAACAATATCGCCTGCGATGTGCACCCTATCCTGAATATTGCGGTGCTCAACTACCTCAAGGATGAACTCGATTGCGATAAAGCCCAGGTACAGCAGTGGTACCAGACCTGGGTGGACCGCGCATTCGAATCGGTGGAGACACTGCTGCAGCGCTACAGCGGCGACTTTTGCTACGGCGATAAGGTCACCCTGGCCGATTGTTATCTGGCACCCCAGGTTTACAACGCCAAGCGCTTCAAGATCCCGATGGACCCTTACCCCGCAATCACTCGGGTGGCGGATCACTGCAATACCTTGCCGGAATTCGTGGCTGCGCAGCCGGAACGCCAGCCCGACGCACCCTAGCCTGACAGATTCTAGCCGGGCCCAATCTGGCCAGACCTTACCCGGCCGGGCCTAATCTGCCTGGGCACAACCTGCCAGGACCCAAAGCACATATCCTTAGTACCAATCATTATGAAACAGATGATTGACAAAAAAGACGACCGGTCATATATTGACACCATGAGCAAACGGGAAGCGAAAAAAGAGCACCTGCTGGACAGTGGCCTGGAGATCATGAAGATCCACGGTTACAACGGCACCAGCGTCAAGGATATCGTCGACGCCGCCGGTGTACCCAAGGGCTCGTTCTACAACTATTTCGACAGCAAAGAAGATTTCGCGGTGGAGGCCATTGAGTCAGCCGCGCGGGACTCCTTCGCCACCGCTGAACTGCATCTGCTCCGCAGCAATGCAACAGCCCATGAGCGCCTGCACAGCTTTTTTAGCGCCAATGTAAATCGTGTATGTGACGACGGGTTCCAGGTGGGCTGCTTCCTCGGAAATATGGGTCAGGAAATGTCTGACAGCTGCGAGCTGATACGGCAGTCTGTGCAGCGTACGCTGGCAAACATCACCGGACTGATAGCACGGGCCCTGCAGGAAGCGAAAAGCAACGGTGAACTGGAGGCAACTCAGGACCCACAGGCATTGGCTGAATTTCTGTTTAACGCCTGGGAGGGCGCACTACTTAGAATGAAGACAGAAAAGTCGCGAGCCCCACTGGAAAACTTCCTGGGCATGCTGCCCCGGGTATTGAAGAGTTAGGCGGCAGATTTTTTTTCGATCGGTATCAAGACGACCGGTCATATATTTCGATTTTATCAATTAAGGAGAACGACCATGTATGACAACAAACCACAGGCAGTAAACACAGCCAACTTCGACCACGACGTATTGGCGTCATCTGACCAGCCGGTATTGGTAGATTTCTGGGCAGAGTGGTGTGGCCCGTGCCGGACCATTGCACCGCTGCTCGATCAAATCGCCGACGAGTATGCCGGCAAGGCCGCCATCAAGAAGGTGGACGTGGATGAGAACCAGGATCTCGCTGCACGTTTTGCGATCCGCTCCATCCCCACCCTCATCGTGTTCAAGGATGGCAAGCCGGTAGAAACCATTACTGGTGTGCAGCCAAAAGCGGCTATTACCAGCGCCATCGACAACCATATCAACTAAGGAGAAGAAACAATGATTGAGTTACTTACAGCGGGCACACCTAACGGACAGAAGGCGTCAATCGCCTTGGAGGAATTGGAACTGCCCTACTCGGTACGCGCGATTGACCTCGGTGCCCGTGAACAGAAAGAACCCGAGTTCCTGGCACTGAATCCCAACGGACGTATTCCGGTGATCATCGATCACGACAACACTGATCACGAAAACAAGGGCTTTACCGTCTTTGAATCGGGCGCCATCCTGCATTACCTGGCCGACAAGGCAGGCAAGCTGTTGCCGGAAGACGCAAACCAGCGCTCTGTCGTCTTACAGTGGCTGATGTTCCAGATGGGCGGCGTGGGACCCATGATGGGCCAGGCCAACGTGTTCAACCGCTACGCGGAAGAAAAAATTCCCTACGCGATAGCGCGTTACCAGAACGAGAGCCGACGCCTGTTCGAGGTATTGGACTCACGCCTGGCGGAGCACGAGTTCCTGGCTGGAGACTACTCCATCGCGGACATCGCCACCTTCCCCTGGGTGCGCACCTACGACTGGGGTGGCGTCGACATCAGCGGCCTGGACAACCTGCAACGCTGGCTGGATACCATCGCCGCACGCCCGGCCGTGCAGCGTGGCCTGGCGGTACCGGCGACTAAGGAATTAAAAACCGAAAATGAGGTCAACAGTAAAGTCGAGGAGATTCGCAATTTTGTAATCTAGATATAAGGCCGGAGTGAAGCTTCGGCCTAGCTTTACTTGGGATGGAGTATTCGCACTGATACCATGAAACTTGTTGCTCTTACTTCTGGACTCCACATTTCATGCTGATACGCGCCACAATTGTCTGCTTCTTCATCGCGCTGCTTTCCGGTTGTCTGCGTGTCGAAGTGGTAGGACCCGTGGTCGGAGCTAATGTCTCCATCACTAAAATTGATTCCGGAGTCGTCGTGGCTAGCGGACTCGAGACCAGCGATGTCGAGAGCAGTAGCACCCAGTTCGACGGATTCTGGGAAGAATGGAATGATCTGATCCGCCTGCTGTTTATTGGAAATGTACAGATCCCGGAGTCGGAGTATGAGCAGGACGCGTTTTACCTGATTACAGTGACGGGTGGTGCGGATATCGATGCGAATGGCGACGGGATCATTGACAGTACGGGCACGGACCTGGCCACCGACCTTCACGCGATTGTAACCGGAGAGCAGCTTGCGCTGCCGCTACTTCGAGTAAACCTGATGACAGAGGCGGTTTACCAGGCACTGCAAGCAGATCTGTCGACCTTGACCAAAGAAGCGCTAAGCGATGAGCTGGGCGAACTGAGCGAAAAACTTATCGGCGAGACAAAGGATGGTACAACGCCTACTTACGAAGACGTTCTCGCCTATAGCCCCTCGGCGAAGCTCCCCTCCTACGCGGGCCCCGAGATATTCGCACAGCGCCTGAGAAGATCAGTTCATGACCCCTTCTATGGCCCGGAAATCCTATCTTTCGACGCACAGCAATTCATAACTTCGGCCAATTGGAAGGCTGCAAAGGACAGCAGCCCTTTCGCGGAAACTATTTTCGGTTGTGTTGGTGCTGTCCTGGTAGAAGACCTTTGCACATTTAACGCGTTCCCGATGTTGGGCCAGCAGCCCGGGGTGCCATCATTTAGCGAGATTATGGATCGGGTCGTGGTGTCTCACCCCTGGATGGCCGCTCGATTTGAACAGCTTTTGCCACTGATGCCTGAGGACATTCGCCTGCTTTTTCGCAGCGCAACCGCCGTCGTTATCGATGCGGACATCAGGCCTTCATACTACCAACCAGCATTCGGCGCGATATTCCTTGACCCCGGTTTTCTCTGGCTCAACCAATCTGAGTTAGACAGTATTTCATCAGAGCCTGACTTCCGTAGTGAATTCACCTCCCTAGTCTCATTTGCAGATTTATGGCGCTACGTCGATCCAGTGCGCAGGAGGCTGGGCGCAAGAGCCTTCGCAGACCTCAATGGTAATCGAGATGCGGGCGAAGTCGCGGAACAAACCGCGTCTCTGCTATTCCACGAACTTGCGCATGCCGCCGACTATTTCCGCCCGGCGACGTTAAACACGCTTCCCGGCAGCGGCACACCGTTCGGGACGATCCTGACAACAGTGTCTGATGAACTGGTTGCAGAATACCCACTGACTTCCTTCGAGCTCTTTGGCGTAGCCGATGTGCTGTTTGCCGGGACCAGCCCCACCCCGCTACAGGCAAACTACCAGGGGGCCGACATTGGCGCCTTTTTCGAGAATGACATTGCATCAGACCTGTATAACTACTTTACCCAGTTTGAAGATGCGGCAATGCTATTTGAAGAAGCAATGATGGCGATACATTATGATCTTCGCCGTGATAAGGCGTTTACTTCAGTCCCGAGCGAGAACACGTTCAACGTAGACTGCGAAGATTTTGTCGTACAGTGGGGAGTCAGGGGCAGAATCGCCGACCCGGCAGTACTACCGAGAGCAAAACTGGTGATTGAAGAAATATTGCCGGAGCGTGAGTACAACGCTGCCCTGAATAACCTTCCGGCACCGCAGAGTCTGGACAATGGCAAGGACTGGTGCAACAGCGCGATTATCGACTTTAATAGCCCCGCAATACCGCAACCATCTACCATCCCGCGGTGGCAGTTTTCAGCGCAGCGACCCTATCGATAAAACCTATCGCGCAGCGGGGCGATAAGCAGCCTAGCCCGGCACATTCCCCGCCGATAGCGGCGTGTACGTTTTACTCACGGGCCGCAGAAACAGATCATGCTCCAGGTATTCCCGAAACTCCGGAGCAAAGTATTGCCGCCTGAGAGACCAGAAGTGTTTAACGCCATTGGTGGAATACAGGTCAGCAAAAATCTGTGACCAGCTTTCCCAAATCCCGTCATCGACGGTTTCCATGTCGCCACTGATAGAACCAGTTCTGAAAAGCGAAAAAGGTATTCTGGAACTGACTGGTAAATTGAGCCATTTCAACTGTATTAAGTGTGCCCGGGTCTTCCAGTCCTCGTAACGAGATTTCAGCGAGCACGGGATCTCTTACTATTGGGGAGTAAGTGGCCTCGGCCATCTGGATGGCTGCCTGCGCTGTCGTAGAACGGAGCGCACCGGAGTGCTGTCTGATCTGCAGGCCCACGTAAAGCAGTGAAACGATTATAGCGATGCCACCCACGAGCTCGCCGATTGCGCCCATTTCCTGGATTGTCATATTCGTATCTCCCAAAATTTGAGTTCGGTCCCATAACGGCGGTCACCAAGGTCTTTAAAACCAGGGGTATCCGCTTTTCCTGATCATAGCAGCTGCCCTGACAGCCAGTTCACGCTGACTAACAGGCAGCAATCATTTCGCAGCATACCTTAGGCATCCAAAGTGGGTAGTTTCCATCTCAACCGTC
The DNA here is from genome assembly GCA_963669435.1 of Halieaceae bacterium. GTDB lineage: Bacteria > Pseudomonadota > Gammaproteobacteria > Pseudomonadales > Halieaceae > CALJFL01. The sequence goes on along the minus strand of OY770025.1, from coordinate 3,160,317 downwards.
ATAAAGGGAGCTCTCACAATTACCTTGTTAAGGAAAGCAAAACCACCAAATAACGTCTGAAGTCTGCTTTGTCCCGCCGAGATTTTATTTCCCGCGACAGTCTTCAGCACATGTGCCATAGTTGTTACTGCTTGATAAGGGGTGAGCCCCTAACCCATTTAGATCACAGCGTTGTTCACGGACAAGCGACCGCTCGTAGCTGCAAGCCTTGCTGATACGCGAACCAACTCTGGAATGACAAAAGGAGTTAAGACCATGCAAACCGCCTCATTCAAAGTAATGGCCGAGAGCACCAAAGATGACTGGCAAATCATCATGCACGAGCAAATCGAGTTTATGGGCAAATTACCTGACCGAATCCTGGCCCACATGGAATTACTGCGCGGGGACTACGGCGGCTTCCCGGTTGACCGTATGGAGCATTGCCTGCAAACCGCCCACCTGGCGGCAGAAGCGGGTGAAGATGATGAATACGTGGTCTGTGCCCTATTACATGATATTGGCGATACGCTCGGCAGCACCAACCACGCAGATGTCGGCGCGGCGATTCTGCAGCCCTTCGTCAGCGAAGAAAACCACTGGATGATCAAACACCACGCGATCTTCCAGGGTTATAACTTCTTCCACCACGTGGGACTGGATCGCGATATGCGCGAGCAATTTCGCGAGAACGAAAACTTTGAACGCACCGCGCACTTTATCGAGAAGTACGATAACCCTGCCTTCGATTTCGACGCCCCCAAGCTGGACATCAAGTTATTTGAACCCATGGTGCGCAAGGTATTTAGCGAGGTGAAGCGCAGCATCTACAAGACTGCGCTCGAAACCTGAGCACCGACTGCGATCAGGGTGAATAGCGTTCAGTTTGGGCGTACTTGAGCGGGCGCGCCTGAACCGGAGCTGTGGTCGTGGCCAGTCCATTGATTGACGCCGCCAGCGGCAGTGCCCACTTGCTTTGAACCCGCTCATTAAATGCGGAAAATGATTCCCCCGCGTTGGCCTGGCCTACACGTAGTCGGAGACCACCCATGCTGTCTTTCTCAATCTCGCTTAACGGGCGCAAGCTCAATGCAGCATTTCCCAGGGTATCGCGAAACTCCTCGAAACCCATTGCCATCAGCATGAGTTTCTCCTTTGGAGACTGCACCAACAGGTAGTACAGGCTCACGGTCTGTTCGGCGCTGGTATCGTCATAACGCAATAGTTGGGCGGGCCAACCACCAACAGTGAGCGCGCGTTTTTCCGCCGGCTCTATCCCCGCTTCTTCGCGCATGCTCTGTTCCATGGCCTGGGCTATTTCGACAATACTTTCTTCGGCAGGGCTACCCGCCAGGGCGAGGTACGCGCGACCATCTGGCTGTGCTGCGGCTACGAAGCGGGGAGTATTCAGGGTCTTCCACTTGTCGGGAAAGGTGATGCTGAAATCAAAATCTGCATTGCGGTATGTCTGGCCAAAGAACAAACCCTGCTGCGGGTTTTGCTCACCGACCCACATCCCGTCGAGCATGCCGTAGAGATCCCTCTGTTCTGCTAGTCGGGGCCGACCACTAATGACCGTAATATCACCCGCGGCCGCAGTGATATCGGCCACCCGGGTGGGTGTGGTCGGGTGGCTGTCAAAAAAACTTGCTTTGTGCTTCTCGCCGGTTAATGCCTCGACAGTACGCTCAACACCGCTCAGTGCGTCGGCCAGGGCCACCGGGTTGTATCCCGCGCTTGCCGCCAGCCGCATACCGTAGGCGTCCGCCTCGCTTTCCTGGCCGCGACTGTAGGATGCCAGTACGACCTCACCAGCCGCCTCGATCGGCGCGTTGATGATGTTGCCCAGGTTTTCACTGACCACCCCGACCGCCTTGCCAGGCAGCGTGAACAGGCCCGCACCGACACTCCTGCCAATCTGTTGGGCGTGGTGGCGCTGTGTTACGTGACTGATTTCGTGAGCCAGCACCCCAGCCAGTTCTGCCTCGTCATTCATCTGCGCCAACAACCCCCTCGATATATAGATATAGCCACCCGGGGAGGCGAAGGCATTGGGCTCAAACTGGTCGACAACCGCAAAACTGAAGGCGTAAGGCGTCTCCCCCAGGGCGACCACAAGGCGCTGCCCAACCGCGTTTACATAGGCATGTAACTCGTCGTCATGGTAAAGCCCGATCTGGTCGCGAACCTGCACAGACATCTCGCTGCCGAGTTCGCCTTCGATCTCCGGTGTGATGATGGCGGTGGCGCACCCGACCAGCAAGCCACACAGGCAAGCAATAACAATGAATCTCGAGCTTTGCAGAAAAATAAACTGCGCTGATCCCAGCCGTGCATCCATAAAGGCTAATTCCATTGGGTAACGAAACAAAGTCCAACAAGTGTAACGCAATTCATCGCACCTAGAGGCCCGCTGCTATGTCAATTAAATCGATCAGGCTGCGCTCCTGCTCACTATGCTCGATAGTCGGCACCCTGCCGCGGGCAATAAGGTGGGTCAGACCCAGTTCATCGCGATATTGCTGCAGGCGGTCGCGTACGGCTTGTCGATCACCGACGATAGCCCAGTCATCCACTTCACCTGATTTATCACCCAGTTTAGGCGGCAATGATGCCTGCAACGCCTCGGCAGCGACTTTTCGCAGACTTGCAGAATCGGCGACAAAGACATTGCGCATCACCGGAACCGCTGCCACCGGGGGTTTCTCCGCCTCTGCGATAGCCTGACGATGAAGGCTGTAGTTTTTCGTTAGCACTGTGAGAGATTCCAGTGGTGAGGCCAGGTACGGCAGTCCGAGGGTGCCAGCCTGCTTGAGGGCCAATGGACCGAAGGCAGCCAGCCATATGGGCGGATGCGGTTGCTGCAACGGTGTTGGCTTCAAGACCAGTTCCCGATGTTTCGAGGATTCGGCAGTGACTGAACTGGACGTGACTGGCTCACCGCACAAAGCCGCCAGGAACGCATAGAAGTTCTCCCTAAAACGTTGGCGCTTTTCTTTTTGCGGAAACCCGAAGGCGCGAAACAAATCCTCCCCCAGCCCGCGCCCCAGGCCAACAATCAGGCGACCATTCGAGAGATGGTCGAGTACAGCAACCTCTTCCGCCACCAAAATCGGATTGCGTATGGGCAGCAGTACCGAGGTGGTACCCAGTTTTATGCGTTCACTGCCCGCCGCCGCGGCCGCCAGCAGCAACATGGGCGCAGGGACAGCCCGGTTATCCGTGAAGTGATTTTCCGGCAGCCACAGGGAATGAAAGCCAGCGGCCTCGGCCCAAGCAGCTTGTTCGCTCAATGTCCCGGCGCGCCACCCCTCGCGCGACGTCCAGGCGGTTAGGCCAACTTCGATGTTCAAATCATCCCCCATTTACCAAAACAAATCTCGAACCGGCAGGCACCGGATACTTCACACACCAAGAACCACTGACTGTTGTTACGCGCGCTCATCCTTGGGAGATTCCATGACCACGAACGAGGTGATGGAACTCACTTGTTCGAGGGTTCCCAGTACATCCGTATGGAACACCTTGTAGGCGGCGATATCACTGACCTCCACGCGCAGCATGTATTCGTAGGATCCAGTGATATTGTGACATTCGCGAACCTCGGGGGAACGGGTTATTGATCGCTCAAAGGCACGCTGAGAGGCCTTGGTGTGGGAAGACAGCCCGACAGCGACATAGGCGGTAAAGCCTGTACCAATCGCACCTGGATCAATAACCGCACGGTATCCTGCAATGACACCGCTGCGCTCCAGTTCCTGTACGCGACGCAGACATGCCGACGGAGAGAGCCCCACTGCATCTGCCAGGTCGGTGTTAGTCATGCGACCGTCTGCAGAAAGATTTCGCAATATATTTTTGTTTATAGCGTCTATCTTGATCATATATTGCACTATAGAATATATATCGGAATATTATGCAAACATATTCTGTCAAAACTGTCGCATAATTGCGACATGAGTTACGAAATAATTACCGCCCTCGCTGCCTTCGCCTTCGTGGCATCCATTACCCCCGGGCCGAACAACCTTATGCTGATGGCGTCCGGCGCAAATTTTGGCATTCGCCCGACACTGCCACACATGGCCGGTGTGACCATTGGCTTTTCAGTAATGGTGTTGTTGGTCGGTACAGGTATTACCCAGCTTTTCGATCGCTACCCAGCCAGCTACCAGGTGCTGAAGTACTTCAGCATTGGCTACCTGTTGTTCCTGGCCTTCAAGATTCTTACGGCGGCCGAGGCCCCGAGGGTAGAAGGAAAGACAAAAAAACCGTTCAGCTTTTTGCAGGCTGCCGCCTTCCAGTGGGTCAACCCCAAGGCGTGGACCATGGCGTTAACCGCCACAGCGGTGTATTCACCCTCAAGGTCTCTGGAGGCGATTGCGATCGTCGCCCTGGTATTCGGACTGATCAATCTGCCCTGCATCTGCACCTGGACGGTAATGGGGCAACAGATCAGCCGCTTCCTCACCAGCGTAAAACGCCTGAGAACGTTTAACGCCCTGATGGCGGGATTGTTGGTGGCCTCGCTGTACCCCGTACTGACCGGCAACAGCTAGCCAGTGTGAGCGGTAGTTCTAACCTCGGTGGTATCGCTGTGGCACCAGCGGCATTTTGCTGACAACCACGGGTATATTCCTCCCCCGCACATCAGCAAATAGCGCAGTATCCGGTGCACTTACTTCAGCGTCGACATAGGCCATGCCCACGGGTGATTCCAGGCTGGGTGCATAACCACCACTGGTGACACCGCCAACAACGTTGCCATCGGTATCCTTGATCTCAGCACCTTCACGTACCGGCGCACGGCCATCGACCACAAAGCCCACACGTTTGCGCGCAACGCCGTCACGAATTTGTGCAAACACCGTTGCCTCACCGGGAAATCCACCAGCCTTCTCACCGCCCTCGCGGCGACTCTTGCTGATGGACCAAATCAAGCCAGCTTCGATAGGCGTGGTGTCGGTGTTCATATCGTGGCCATACAAACACAGGCCCGCTTCCAGCCGCAGTGTATCCCTGGCACCTAGACCAATGGGCTCGACGAGTTCGGATGTGAGCAGTGCCCTGGCGAGCGATACCGCCGCGCAATCGGGAACGGAGATCTCGAATCCGTCCTCGCCGGTATAACCCGAGCGGGTGATGTAACAGGAAATCCCATCTATCTCCGTGCGCACACCGGTCATAAAAACAAGATCATTTACCGCAGGTGCCAGATCGCCCAAGACCTCGGCGGCCCGTGGACCCTGCAGCGCAATGAGCGCCTGGTCTGCCAGCACATCAATCTCACATCCCGCCAGGTGTTCCTGCATATGCGCAACGTCCTGCTCCTTGCAATCTGCATTAACCACCAGGAAAAATTCATCCTCAGCCCAGCGACAGATGATCAGGTCGTCCAATATGCCTCCCTGGGCATTCAGCAATACACCGTATACCTGCTTGTTGATACCGAGGGATTCGATGTCGACGGGAATAAGTTTCTCCAGCTCTTGCGCCGCATTCTCCCCGCGGACTACCACCTGCCCCATGTGACTGACATCAAACAGGCCCGCAGCCGCGCGGGTGTGCAGGTGCTCCTTTATAATCCCCGGTGGATACTGGACCGGCATTTCGTACCCGGCAAAGGGCACCATGCGGGCACCCAACTCCAGGTGCAGCCCGTGCAGGACGGTGCGCTGAATTGACTGATCTCCACTCACTGTGACTAATCTCCAACTTGTGTTTTGAATTATGGCACCCCAGAGAGATGGACATCGCAGCCATTTCCCATACTCACTTCGAGCAGGAGGCACCTGCAACTAACCAACCTGGAGCCACTCGACCCCACTACCAAAGCAACGCGGTTGAGGCTGTTACTTCATCGGGAAAGGCGGCATTATAGCGGCCACGCGATCAGACCCGCAAAGGCCGAATAGCATTCCGTGCGCACACAAGATTTCGAAGTACTGCAGCAAGCCCAACGCTGGTGTCGTTCTGACACCCCCTCCTGGTTGTGCACCATCGTCGCCGCCACTGGGTCCTCTCCACGTCCGGTGGGCTCGATGCTGGTGGCCTCCACCGAGGGCCAACAAGTAGGCTCCGTATCGGGTGGCTGTGTCGAGGAAGACCTGCTGGAACGACTCCGGGCCGGAGAATTCGATAGCAAGCGGGTACACCTGCAGGAATACGGTGTCAGCCCGGAGGAAAACGAGCGTCTGGGCCTACCCTGCGGTGGGAGACTCACCATCCTGCTGCAAGCGCTGGTCGGAGCGGACTGTGATTGGCTGGAGCAGGTGCTGTCCGCACTGGCAGAGAGGCGGTGTATTGAGCGTGAGGTGGCACTGGAAACCGGTGAGACCACGTTACGGGAAAAAGACGCCTTCACCCCTCTGAGCATCGAACGAGGCATACTCCATCAATCTTTTGGCCCGCGCATGCGAATGATATTGGTGGGCGCCGGCCAGCTGGCTCAGAGCCTGTCCGAGCTGGCACTGGCCATGGATTACGAAGTGATAGTAACCGACACCCGCCAGGCGATGCTCGATCAATGGGATGGACCCGAGGTGCCCCGCGTGCAGGGCATGCCCGACGACGTTATCCGCCAGCAGGCTGCAGATAAACGCTCAGTGATTATCACCCTCACCCACGACCCACGTATCGATGACATGGCATTGATGGAAGCCCTGGGGACCGAGGCCTGGTACGTTGGCGCGCTGGGATCGATACGCACCACCAATGCGCGGCTGGAACGCCTGCAACAACTGGAGATCCCGCGGGATCAGATCGATCGGCTACACGCCCCGGTTGGACTGGATATCGGCAGTAAAACACCCCATGAAATCGCCATCGCCATCATGGCACAATTGATAGAACTGCAGCGCAGGCCGGTTACGTGACCACCGGCATCTTGCTGCTGGCGGCAGGTAGCAGTAAACGCTTTGTCAGCGACAAGCGGCTCAGCCTGTTCCAGGAAGGCAGGACCCTGCTGGACTTTACCCTGAAGAATATTACGCTTAGCAGCTTACCCCTGCTGGTGTGTTTGCGAGAACGTGACACAGCGCTGGAAGAAAAACTCTCAGCCGCGCAAATTCATTGCGTGAAATGTCATACCGCTTCGCAGGGTATGGGTGCATCCCTGGCGGAGGGTATTGGAAAGCTACCGGGGTGGGACGGTGTACTAATCGCGCTCGCCGATATGCCCTGGATCAAGGCATCCACCTACAATGCCGTAGCTGCACAGACGCAGCCCAATAGCATCTGCATACCTACGTATCAGCAACAACGGGGCCACCCGGTGGGTTTTGGCCGGGAGTTTTTTTCACAACTTGGAGGACTCACTGGGGATCGCGGTGCACGCACGGTGGTACAAGACAATGCCGCCGCGGTGATGGAAGTGTCAGTCCAGGATAGCGGCATACTGCGCGATGTGGATCGCCCCGAGGATATCCTCGGCTAGACCGTGAGGACCGCGGTAGTTTGCAGAAACCCTTTTGTCCCATCTGCGGCGGCAGTATATTTGCGTCAAATCATGTAGAGTGCCGTCTTCTCCGCCCGCTCCTCTTTAGCTTCTATGGGAACCCGCTATGTCAGTTAGCTCGCAGGAATTTACCTTTGCATCCAGGGCCGATGGCCTCACGATCCACGCCTACTATTGGGCCGCAACCAGCCTCGCCCGAGGGGCGGTATTGATTGCCCACGGGCTGGCGGAATACGGGCTGCGTTATGACCGGTTCGCCCAGGCACTGAGTGCTGCCGGTTTTGAGACCTATGCAATCGACCACCGGGGACACGCCAATTCGGTGGACGCGGAAGGCCTGGGCACTTTTGGTAAAGGCGGTTGGCTTGGCCTGTGCCAGGACCTGTATACGCTGCTAAACGATGTCAAAACCAAACACCCGGACCTTAAAACCATACTGTTCGGACATTCAATGGGTTCCTTTGCCTCACAGCGGCTATGTCTGGAGCACTCCACAGATATAGATGCGGTTATTCTGTCGGGTTCGTCCAGCCTGGACGTGATGGCCGCAGCAATGGCCGAAGAAGCGGAGCAAGCAGGCGAAGACGGCGGCGACGTGGAGTTGTCTGCCTTCAATGCCGCATTTGAACCAGCAAGAACACCCTTTGACTGGCTGTCACGGGACGAAGCGGAAGTCGACAAGTACATCGCCAGCCCACTGTGTGGTTTCGACCTGCAGGCAGAATCAGCAGAAACCATGTTTGAGTCCGCCGCCTTGCACGGCGACGACGCAGCCATTGCGAATATTCGCAACGACTTGCCAGTGCTGTTGGTGGCGGGAGACGCGGACCCAATCAATGGCAACCTGGAACTGTTACACCTGCTGGAGTCCCGCTGGCGGGCCGGTGGCGTCACCAACATTGACACCGCCTACTATGCCCAGGGCCGTCACGAAATGCTCAATGAAATCAACCGTGACGAGGTAACCGCCGATATCATCGCCTGGCTGGACAAGGTCGTTGGCTGAGTTAAAGCCAAGGCTAACCCTGCACAGGTAACACTTACTTACTGGCAGAGAAATACCGGAATGTTTCTGTCGGTAGCGTCCTGGTAATCCTGGTACGGCGCGTAATATTCCACGCAGATCGGCCAGAGCTGTGCTTTTTCCTCATCGCTTATCTGGCTGGCAGTGAGGGCTCGGGTTGCGCCGCGATAGGTTATCTCTACCTGGGGATGTTTCACCAGGTTGTTGTACCAAACCGGATTTTTCGGCGCGCCACCCTGTGAAGCCACCAGAATGAACCCGTCCTCATGGGGGACATACATCAACGGAATGGTTATCTGCTTACCTGATCTGGCGCCCGTCATTTTGACCAGCACTATCGGCATACCCGAAAACCCGTTCATCAGGCGACCACCCGAGAGACGGTAAACCAGCACATTGAGGCGCGTATAGGCTTTCAAGACCCAACGCGGAGGGGTATTGGCACCGCCCTTCGATGACTTACTGTCTTGCTGATCGGCCATATACACGTCTCCCGCCCCAAAAGAAACACCCTACGTGTCACGAGGATTATAGGCAAGTTGCTCTAGCCGCATGCCAGCCTTTAGACTTTACACTCCACTGCGCGACGACCAATGCTGTGAATCAACCCCGCCTACAACCCGAGCGCTATAACACCTCGATCGCCGGCTGGTCATTCGCATTGGCGGATGCCCTGAACAGCTACGGCCACGACGCGACGCAGGTGTTCAAGGACGTGGGCATCGATTTGGAATCCATCGATTCACCCGCCGCTCGCCTGCCCGTGGATCGTGTGCAACAGGTCTGGCGCTACGCGGAGGACAACACCGACGACTACTTTGGCGTCCATGTATCGGAGTTCATTACGCCCACCTCGCTGCATGCACTGGGCTTCGCACTGTGGTGCAGTTCTACGCTCAAAGACCTGTTCGAACGTTATATACGTTATCGCTGCGTACTCAGTCATATGCACTTTTGTGAGTTGGTGGAACAGGAAGACAGCTTCTCCCTGAATCTCGTCGATGAACGCGCGGTGAAATCCGAGATTACCCAGGATGCTGCCACGGGCCTTTTCCTGCGTATGGCACGGCAACTTTACGGCCCGGAATTTTCTCCCCGGGCGATTCAAATCACCCGCCCCGTCGGCAGCGGATCCGACCGCCTGGCGGATTTCTATGGCGCGGCCCTGCAAGCCGAAAGCGACAACTATGCCCTGGTTATCGACAGCGAAGCGGTGAATACCCGCTTGCGTTTTGCCAACCCCTCACTGGCTGCACAGCAGGACGCGATTATCGAGCGCTATATCAGCGAACACGGGCTGATCAGTGAGTATCTACTGAGGGTGCGGACCGAAATCCTGTCGCAGCTGGGCCAGGGATCTGTCGGCATTGAACAGATTGCCGACAAACTTTCGGTAACCGTGCGCACTTTGCAGCGGCGCCTGGCCAGCGAAAATCGTTCTTACAATGAATTGCTGGAGGAGGCGCGCAAACAACTCGCCCTGGACTACGCCCGCGACCAGGGAGTCAGCGCCACCGAGGCCGCTTTCAGGCTCGGGTTCAATGACAGCAGCAGCTTCGGCCGCAGTTTCAAGCGCTGGACGGGGCAATCGTTTACCGAATACCGACGCGAGTTGGAAAATAAAAAAGGCGCTTAGGGGTCACCCAAACCCCTAAGCGCCAAACGCACCCAATACTTACTCTACAAACGGTTCTAGCAGTTCCGTCCGTGGAGACCAATCGGGGCCGTAGAGCTTCCTGAACATATCGACGCGAATAACTGACCCTTTGGCGATACCGCCCTGCCACAGGTCGTACTTCGGATCGCTGTACTGCTCAAAAAATGTGTCCAAACGTTGTTGTAACTGTTTAATCTCTCCCTCGTACCTCGCCTGGTCAATCACGTTGTGATGCTGCTCCGGGTCTACCCGCAGATCATAGAGCTCAGACTCTCCGGTATTTGATACCCGTTGCCAGTAGGCAAACCGGGGAGTACGGATACCACGAGTTTCTTCCTGCTCATAGAACACTTCATTTTCCCAAGAGGTATTTTCACCCTGCAATTGCGGGGCAAAACTGCGCCCCGGGCTATCTTCAAGGCCAACATCTATATCCAGGTAATCCAGGATAGTCACCGGCAGATCATATTGGCCGATCAGGTTGGTGTTGGTTTGCTCCGCAACCACCTTGCCTTTGTGGCGCATTATCAGCGGCACATTCATGGCCTGGTCATACAGGTTCGGCGGTGAGGTAACCACCGTGTGCTGCCACAGACCGTGGTGGCCGTAGAAGTTGCCCTGGTCCGAACTAAATACCACCAGGGTATTCTCGGCCAATCCGTTCGCCTCCAGCGTGGCCAGCACTTTACCCACGGCATCGTCCACCACGGTATTTTGAGAGGCTACGTTTGCCATGGTCTCATGGTCATTGTGCATGGCGATGGCCTCCAGGTGCTTTTTCACCAGAAACTCGGGTGTCTCCGGTTCGACCAACTGGTGTGCGACGTTGCTGTTAAACGCCACCCGCGGGAAACTGGGAAAATCGTCTTGCAGGTAGGACTGGTAGTGCCTGTTCCGCGCCGGACCAAAGTTACTGGGCGGGTTCAGGTAGGGCCCATTGAGATTGAGCTGCAGGTAAAAGGGCTTTTCGCCGTTAGCCTCGAGAAACTCCACCGCCTTGTCGGCAAAGAAATCTACCGTGTGGGTATCTTTCAGCGCGTAGGTTTCGCCATTCTCAATAACCGTGTTATCCCAAAAATCAATGGTGTGCCCATCGGTAAAGGTCACCCAGTGCTGATAGCCCACCGCCGGCTTCCAGGGCTGACCCAGGTGCCATTTCCCAATCATCGCCGTGTGGTAACCGCGATTCGCCAGGGTCAATGGCAGCGTGCGGAACTCGGCGATGGCCGACCAATCCTGTGGCCAATCTTTCAACATGGTGTCATCAAGCCAGTTGTGCACGCCGTGTTGGGATGGCATCAAACCGGTCATCAGGGTCGCTCGAGTGGGAGAGCACATGCCGTTAGCGGCAAAGGCGTTGGTGAACAACACGCCCTCCTGCGCCAGGCGGTCGATATTGGGTGTGCGGACATCCGGGTTGCCGTAGGCTCCAAGGATAGAGGCCGGCTGATTATCTGTGAGGATAAACAGCAGATTAGTCGGCCGTGGCGACGCCGCCGAGGCCACGGAGAGCATTAGCAACCCTGTCAGTAGCAAGCCTCTCATCGGAATTCGTACCGTGCCTGAATACCGATGTTGCGAGACTGGTCATAGGCGGCAAAGTGGGCACCGCGGAAGAACGGCACATCATTCACCCACATGGTGGTCTCTTCGTCAGTCAGGTTCTTACCGACCAGGGCGATACTCCACCCCGCGTCTGCAGCCAATTGAATACGCGCATTGAGCTTGGCGTAGGAGTCCTGCTTGGAGATAGGATCAAGGTCCAGGGCGGTGTAGAAATCCGAGCTGTAATCAATACCCAGCAGCGCACTGAACTCCATGCCCTCCATCGGCTGGAAGTACTCCAGGTTCAGCGTGCCGCTCCAGTCCGGTGAGAACTGCAGGTCCTTGCCTGACAGATCCTGGATACAGGCACCGGGACCGCCCGGGAATACCATCTGCTGTTCTGCGGTGCAGGTAGCACCGGGAAAACTGTCGTACTCGGCATTCAGGTAGGCGACCGCACCCCACATCATCCAGCGGTCGGTCATTTGCCAACGACCGTCAATCTCCAGGCCCTCGGTTATCGCCTCTGCGGCGTTTCCGGTTTCAAACGCGGTGCCATTCCAGGCCGCGACCTGCAAGTCCTCAAACTCCGAGCGGAAAACGGCGGCATTAAACTCCATCGAGCCGTCGCCCAGGGTACTCTTGATACCGGCCTCCCAGGCATCTACGGTTTCTTCCTCAAAATCCTGACCACTTTCGAAGTCAAAACCGCCAGACTTGAAGCCCTGGGAGAAGCTCGCGTACACCATCACGTCGTCGCTCAGGTCGTACTGCACGTTGATGGAGGGGGTCACGTCGGAATCGTCGCGGGAATCAGATAACTGATAGCTGGGAAACGGCAAGGCACCGGTGGTAATCCGGGCGAAATCCAGATCCTTTTCGTCGTTGGTGTAGCGCAAACCCACGTTGGTGCGCAGCCGATCAGTCACATGCCAGGTCACCTGGCCGAAAGCCGCGTAGCTGTCGGTATCCTGGGTCAGGTCAAAAGTCGAGCGACCGACAAAGGGCGGCAGCGGAAAGCCATCGGCAATAGCCTGGGCTGTATCGAAGTCAAAATACTGCAGGTGATCGATTTCCTCGGTCTGGTAGAAAACCCCGAGAATGTAGTCGAAGGCTCCATCGCCAATGGATTCGAGACGCAATTCCTGGGAAAACTGCGTGTGTTCCTCGTCATACAACTTGGCGGCTGTATCCAGGTTGGCCACCCAACTGGCGGGAATGTTGTTGTCGTACTCGTAGTTGGTGTAAGCAGTTATCGATACCAGCCTGACGCTGTCCAAGTCGTAATTCACTGTGGCGGTGAAATTTTGCGCGTCCGTGTAATCGAAGTCGCGGCCAAACACCGGGTTGTTGGTAGAGCGGCGATCATCGAGCTTTTGCTCATAGTTGGGATCAACGGCCTGGAACATCTCAAGGAAAGGCCCACCCTCGTACATCTGCAGGTGGCGACCATCGAGGTCGTAGCTGGAAATCTCACCCTTGAACGCGACTGACAGGCGGTCGGAGGCATCCCATAGCAGCGAGACGCGACCCACCGTTTCTTCAATTTCCGGGTCGTCGTCTCCGGTCGCGCGATTGTCGATGTAACCGCCGGTCTCCTTGTACTTCAGCACCACGCGGCCGGCCAGGTTATCGGTAAGAGGCCCTGACACAACACCGGTCACGCCGATGGCATCGTTACCATCAAAGTATTCGGCATCGATAGACGCCTCGAACGCATCGGTGGGTTTGCGGGTGGTAATGTTCAGGGCGCCAGCGATAGTGTTCTTGCCAAAGAGCACGCCCTGCGGCCCTTTCAGGACTTCCACGCGTTCTATGTCCAGGAATGGCGAGCGGGAGGATCGCCCACGGCCAAAATACACCCCATCGATAAAGGTACCCACCGACTGCTCAAAGCCGTGGTTGGCGCCGGAGCCTACACCCCTGATGGTAATGCTGTCCTGGGTGGCGTTCTGACCAATGGTCACATTGGGGATGGAAGCCGACAATTCCCCGATATCCCCGATAGAAAACTTGTCCAGCGTCTCGCCGGAGGTTACCGAGACGGAAATCGGAACATCCTGTAGGCTCTCGGCGCGTTTCTGGGCGGTGACCACAACTTCCTCCAGCTGCGCCGCCTGGCTGGCAGCAGCCGAAGCGACAAGTGCGCCCGACAGGGCCAGAGATAGCAGAGTTGGCTGGGGTATGCGTGGATACTTGACCATGTTGAGCATGATTTTCCCTCGTAGATACATTATGTTTTAGTTTCGTATGGTTTTTTAATTTTCCGGGAAGATGCTACGCCCACTGAAAGTGCGCTACTCGACAATCAGCGACAAAGACTCCGCCGATGACGACAAATCGAATGTCGTAATCTGCGGTTGAACTTTGTCGCTTGATATATACTCAGAACACTAGACAACGCGAACAGGCCAGGAGAGCGCCCTTGAACACTGAAAACGACAACCTCGTCGACGATGATTCCCTGCAAATCGATCCCGGCGACAGGCTGAGCGAGACCAGAAAACAAGGTGGCCTCAACCCGCTGCTGATCCTCGCTGTTGTCGCATTAATCGGTGTCATCGCCGTTGTATATTTCGTGACCGGTGACGACCCCGAACCCGCTCCCGCGCCGCCACCACCGCCACCGATGGTCGAGCCGGAGCCAATACCCGAGCCTGAGCCCGCCCCGGATATTCCCGAGCCAGAGCCAGAGCTCGAACCAGAGCCCGAACCAGAGCCGGCGGCGGAACCGGAACCCGCAGAGCCACCGGTCACCCTGGAGACCAGCGATGAGCCGGTCCGCGAAGAACTGGGCAAGGCGGGTTCATCAGACCTGTTGAGCGAGGTACTCACCAATAGCGACCTGATCGAACGCGGTACCGGGCTGGTCGACGGATTTAGTCGCGGTCTGGTATTGACCAAGATACTCCCGATCGCCCCCCCGTCGGGAAAATTCACCACTATTGAACAAGGCGACCAGATCATCATCGACCCGGCGAGCTACGAACGTTACAACGACAATGCCGCGGCCATTGCTGAACTGGATACCGAGCAGCTGGTATCGACGTTCCATACGTTCCGCCCGCTGCTTGAACAGGCTTATGGAAGCCTCGGCTATCCACCCAAGGATTTTGACAACGCGCTTATCCGCTCGCTGGACAAGGTCATCGCCACACCCGAGGTGGAGGGCGATATTGCCATCGCCAAGAAAGAAGCGATTTATGTCTACGTTGACCCGGAACTGGAAAGGCTCTCGCCCCTGCAAAAACAACTGCTACGCATGGGCCCGGAAAACCTGGCAGTAGTGAAACAGCAGGCTGCGGCGTTACGTTCGGGGTTACTCCAGCAGTAGCTGAATCAGGTTACTGGCACCGCCCTGGGTCGGGAATTCATTCAACGTTTCGATAAGCCGGTGCGATAAAGCCCGGCTCCAGTGCACGCAAAGGATGATAGGCAGTCACCTGCCCCATGAAGGGCGGGTGTATGGAGTAGCCCAGCAAGGACTGCACCCTGGGTGACATCGTTGCGGCCTTTACCGGCGGGATAGCGAGGAAAAAGTTTTCCTGGGGCCGAGCCCAGGGCTGGCAGTACTGGTTGGAAAAGGCACGGCGCGTGGTACTACCGGAATTACCACCACCGCGGTGCAACAAGGTCCCGGCAAACACCACACAGGTCCCCGCTTTCATCTGAATGGGTTCCGCAAGTTCCTGCACACGCTCGCCAAAGTGTCGGTCGCGCTCTGCGTCACCGCCAACATAGTCACCGTCTACCTGCGCATCCGTCCACAAGTGGCTACCCGGCACCACCTCGGTACCGCCGTTTTCTGCGGTAAAATCCTCCACCGCAACGATGGTGGACAGACTGACCATTGGCCGTGGCCTGGGCAGCGGGTAAAAAGAATCATCTGTATGCCAGGGCTGTGGCGTTTCACCGGGACTGATCACGATAGCCTGTGACGCCGTGAGCAGATAGTTGGGCATAAGCAGGGCGTCGCACAACTGCATCACCCGTTCATCTTCGACAATGTCCTGGAATACCTTATCACGGGCAACCAGGGTATAGATTCGCTCGGTAGACTTACCCTCGAAGTCGTTACGGCCGTCATAGCCACCCAGCATGTGGTCGTAAAGCTGGTTGACCGCGGCCAATCGATCATCAGACAGAAAATTCTCGATAAAGGTAAAACCACGAGTTTCCAACTCCTCAAGCTGCTGAGCCAGGCTATCGGCCATAGCGCCAAGTCTCCTTTTTAAGTGCCGTGGTGCACGCTGATGTCGGTCATCATTCTACTATCGGTCACGCAATTGGCCAGTGGTCAGGTGGGCACGGCCTGGGAGGATCCGATAATTTCTTCGGCAACCAATTCGCTGATCAAACCTCGCAACCAGATATTCGCTGGATCATCCCGCGCTGACCGTGACCAGTACAGATGCCATTCCAGAGACGCAACCTCCAGCGGCAGTTCAACCACATGTAGATCGAGCTGCCTGGCCAAAACCCCGGGTACCGCCCAGAGCAAGTCGGTCTCACTGACGATGCGTGCCGCCACCAGGTAGCTCTGCACCCGCATGGCAATAGAGCGCGAAAGACCTTTCCTGCGCAGCGCAAAATCGACGTGGCCCAGTCCCTCACGGCGGCTGGACACGTTAAGGTGCTCAGCCTCCAGGTAGGTATCCAGACAGACTGGTGCGCTCGCCAGGGGGTGGCCGTGGCGCATGGCCAATACGTAGGGGAACTCTGAAAGGGGCATGGAGTGTAACTCTTTGCTGGTGGGGATCTCGATATCAAGAAGAATATCCAACAGCCCGTCTTTCAGCTCCTCGGCGGCGTCATCGCGGGCGACATAATAGCTGGTGAGCGCAACCCCTGGCGCCGCCGCACGCACGCGTTGGTGCAGCCCGGGCAAGATCAACGATTCGGCCAGGTCGTTCATACCCACACGCAAAATACGGTCTGAGGTAGCAGGATCAAAGCGCGCATTCAGGTCCACGCTCTGGCGCAGCAGGCTCATCGCCATACGCACATCGTCTATCACACTGTCGGCCACCGGGGTCGGCAGCATGCCGTCGGAAGACCGGACAAACAACGGATCATCGAACGTGTCGCGCAACCGCGAGAGGGCATTACTGACCGCAGGTTGTGACACATTCAGTAGCCTGGCGACACGGGTCACATTGCGTTCGCGGTAAATCGCATCGAATATGACAAACAGGTTGAGATCAATTTTATCCAGACGCATCTGATGCCGCCTCACATCACTCATATTAATATAGAGTGATAAATATAATCAATTATATTTATGGTAACTGACTACCTATAATGATCTCAACAC
Source organism: Halieaceae bacterium (assembly GCA_963669435.1). GTDB lineage: Bacteria > Pseudomonadota > Gammaproteobacteria > Pseudomonadales > Halieaceae > CALJFL01. Next base: position 3,143,342 of record OY770025.1, on the reverse strand, counting down.
CGCATTTACGCCAACCTCACTAACTGGAATCGAGAACACATCATGTACAGCTTCAGTGAACAATCCCAGCAATACCAGGCGCGCCTTACCGCCTTTATGGAAGAACATATTTACCCCAACGAGCACGCCTATACAGAACAATTGCACCAGGCAGAGAATCGTTATGGTGCCTTACCACTGATGGACGAGCTCAAGGCCAAAGCCCGCGAAGCGGGCCTGTGGAACTTGTTTATTCCCCCGTCGCTCGCCGACTTCTGTGACCATGACGGCCTGAGTAACTTCGACTACGCGCCCTTGGCGGAGATTATGGGCCGGGTGCTGTGGTCACCGGAGGTATTCAACTGTAACGCCCCGGACACCGGCAACATGGAAGTGTTTATGAAGTACGGCACGCCAGAGCAGCAGGAAGCCTGGCTGAAGCCCTTGCTCAACGGTGAGATCCGCTCCTCCTATGCGATGACGGAACCGCAGGTCGCGTCCTCCGATGCCACCAATATCGAACTGAGCATCACCCAGGAGGGTGACGAGTGGGTGCTCAACGGACGCAAGTGGTTTATCACCGGCGCCATGTACGAACGCTGCAAGATTTTCATCGTGATGGGCAAGTCTGATCCGGACAACAGTAACCGACATCTACAGCAATCCCAGGTTCTGGTGCCCAAGGACACGCCCGGGATTAACATCATTCGTCCGCTGACGACATTGGGCTACGACGACGCCCCGATTGGTCATGCTGAAATCGTGTTCGATAATGTGCGCGTACCCCTGGATAACATGCTGCTGGGTCCCGGACGCGGTTTTGAGATTGCCCAGGGCCGCCTGGGACCGGGTCGCATACATCACTGCATGCGCCTGATCGGCGCCGCGCAGCGTTCCCTGGAATTGGCCTGCGAGCGTGTCACCGCCCGCTCTACCTTTGGTCGCCAGCTGGCTGAGCACCAGTCGGTGCGCGAGGACATCGCCAAATCGTTCTCTGAAATTGAAATGGCGCGACTGCTGGTGCTGAAAACCTGTGCGCGCATGGATGAGGTCGGTGCCAAAGGCTCAATGGACCTGATTGCCGCCAGCAAGATCAGTGTGCCGATCATGCTGCAGACGGTAATCGACCGCTGTATGCAAATGCATGGCGCGGGCGGACTGACCGAGGACTACAGCATGGCGGAGGCCTTCAATTATGCACGCTGGTGCCGGCAGGCAGACGGCCCGGACCAGGTGCACCAGATGGCCCTGGGCAAGCAGCTCATCAAACGCTATGGGTTGGAGAGCTAAACTTAACTTACAGAGACTTATAACATCATCACCGATATACGAGAGAACACTCCAATGACTGACTCCCTGTTTTCCATGCAAGGTAAAACGGTACTGGTAACCGGCGCCTCCAGCGGCCTGGGTGCGCACTTTGCCAAGGTACTGGCCCGCGCCGGCGCGAAAGTCGCGATCGGCGCACGGCGCGCAGATAAACTGGCCGCAACCCTAGAGGAGATCAAAGCCGCCGGAGGCGATGCCATGTCGGTGCCGCTGGACGTCAATGACGCTGACAGCGTCGCCAAGGCGCTCAGCGGCGTGGAAGCCGCTATGGGGCCAATAACAGTGTTGATCAACAATGCCGGGGTCGCCAAGTCCAACTACTGCCTGAAAGTGGACGAGGAAAGCTGGGATTTCGTCATGGACACCAACCTGAAATCGGTGTGGCGTCTGGCCCGGTCTGTGGCAGCACGGTGCGCCGAGCTGAAGATTCCCGGAAGTATTGTTAACGTGGCGTCGGTACTCGGCCTGCGCGCGCAATTTGGCGAATCCACCTACTGCGTTTCCAAAGCTGCAGTCGTACAACTGTCAAAAGCCATGGCCATGGAACTGGCGATCAAGAATATCCGCGTGAATGCGCTCTGTCCGGGATACTTCGTTACGGAGCTTAACGACGAGAAACTTGAATCCGAATCGGGCCAGGCCATGATGGCAAACACACCTTCCAAGCGCGTGGGCAAATTACACGAGCTTGACGGCGCACTACTGCTATTGGCCAGCGACGCGGGTAGTTATGTTACCGGCATTGCATTGCCTGTGGACGGCGGGCATGTGGTGAGTTCAATGTAAAACTATCGCTCGATGCGCACCAGCCCGTCCCTACTACGCGGGCTGGCAGCAATATTTACACTCCCCGCCCTCCCCGCGGCAGATCAAAAAACGCTACAATGTTCGGCTTTTAACCGCTAACGCCAGAACTTGTAGCTACCGACATGACCCGCGAGATAACCATACAACCCGCGCCGCCCTCAGAGCAGGCGCCGCTCCCCAAAGACCCGGCCTTTGGCACTATCTTTGCGGACCACATGTTCGTGCAGCACTACAAGCCGGAACAGGGCTGGCACGACGCCTGCGTCAAGCCGATGGCGGATCTCCCCCTGCACCCGGCGGCGGCCGTATTGCACTATGGGCAGGAAATTTTTGAGGGACTCAAGGCCTACCGCCGCCCGGACGGCGATATTAACCTGTTCCGACCGGAGGCCAATTTTCGGCGCTTCAATAGTTCCGCCATCCGCATGGTTATGCCCCCGGTGGATGAGGAGTTTCACCTGCAGGCATTGAAGGCGCTGCTCGAACAGGACGGACGCTGGGTACCCTCCGAGCCGGGCTCCTCGCTGTACATTCGCCCCGCGATGATTGCCAGCAGTCCCAAACTCGGGTTGGGTGCGAGTACCGAGTACATGCATTTTATTATCACCGGCCCGGTCGGCCCCTACTTCAAGGGCGGATTCGACCCGGTATCCGTCTACGTCAGTGACGACTATCGGCGCGCAGTTATCGGTGGCGTTGGCGAAGCTAAAACCGGCGGCAACTATGCCGCCAGTCTGCACATGAGCGAAAAGGTAGCCCAGGAAGGCTACACCCAGGTGCTGTGGCTGGACGCTATTCACGGCAAGTTCATCGAGGAAGTCGGCGCCATGAACATCTGCTTTGTGTATGACGATGGCAGTATTGTCACGCCGCAACTCAGTGGCAGTATATTGGCCGGCATCACCCGCGACTCACTGCTCACCCTGGCCCCGGCTATGGGTTATGCAACCACCGAACAGCGGCTGGACATCAACGAAGTGCTGGCCGATATCGAGTCCGGAAAAATCACCGAGATATTCGGCTGCGGTACCGCTGCTGTCATTTCGCCTGTGGGCAAGCTGCATTTTCGCGGCAAAGACTACGTGGTCAACAACGATGAGTCCGGCCCGGTTGCCAGGGCGTTGTATGATGAACTGACAGGCATCCAGTACGGCGCACGGGAAGATCGCTTTGGTTGGACACAGGTGGTCAAGCAGTAAGCGTTCGGGTCACGCCAAACGCCAAAGAAAAAGACAATACAGGTCGAAGCGCCAAGAGAATGAATGTTCTTATCTTGGCCTATAGGATCTCGCGTTGCGCTTATGCTCCTGTTGTCTGAATTGTGACTAGATTCGCGTGGCTGTAAGACCCCCATCCACGATGATACTCTCGCCGTTGAGATAGGAACCTGCGTCAGACACCATCATCAGTACGACGCCTGCCATCTCGGACGGCTCCGCGTGACGCTGCAGCGGGATACTGCGCACAGCTTCGGTATAACCTTCACCTTCAAACAACGCGCCCGCGAACTTAGTTTTGGTTAGACCCGGGAGCAACGCATTCACACGAATATTGTGCTTACCGCACTCACCCGCAAAAGCGCGCGTCATATTCACCACGGCGGCTTTGGTAACAGCGTAGATTCCCTGCCCCGGGGAAGGCTGAATCCCCGCGACCGAGGCCGTATTCACAATAGCGCCGCCACCGCTGTCCCGCATGCGCTTGCCCGCCTCCATAGACATCAGAAAATAGCCCCTGATATTGACGTCTACTGTCTTTTGAAAAGATTCAAGGTCGGTATCCAGAATATCGCCATAGTAGGGGTTGGTCGCAGCATTATTGACCAGGATGTCCAGTTTACCATGGTGCGTATCAACGTGATCGAAAATCGCCATGGCATCATCGACATTGCCTATGTGGCATGGAAATGCCTCTGCACTGTATCCGGCCTCAAGGATCGCATCGACCACCCCCTGGCATCCGTCTAACTTTCTACTGGAGACGATGACATGAGCGCCCTGGGCAGCCAAAAGGTGTGCGATTTCTTCGCCGATACCACGACTAGCGCCGGTGACGATTGCGATTTTTCCTGTTAAGTCAAACAGATCGGTGCCCATTTTCAACCTCTGAGTTTCTGTCAGTAAAATCAGTAATCAAGCCCGCCACCTCTTGCGTCCGCGTAAGCATAAACAGATGGCCGCAGTCGAGCACCTCCAGCCGACTGTTGGGCAAAAGACTGGAAAGCAACTGTGCATTCGACAATCGAACCATTGGGTCATCCCGACCATGCAAAACCAGCGTGTCCTGTTTTATGCGCCGCAAGTTGAGTACGCTGGTCCAGCCGTACATCGCCATCGCCTGATACAAGTAGCCCCGCAGGCTGGGCGTCGGTTGGTCCGCTAGCAACTCACGGGCCAAAGCGGGATTACCGCGCAAGTCACCGCCATAAATGTCACCGGCAATTGACTCCATATACGCGGCATCAGTGAAGCGCCTTGGACTGCTCATTTTCGAATACACGCCAGGGCTCGCCGGTAACATCATGTAGCCCATCACCGCAGCACCCAAAATCAATTTATCTACCTTTGATGGATACTGGATGGTGAACTCCTGTGCCAAACCGCCTCCCCAGGAGACCCCGAATACATTGACCTGCTGATAGTCGAGTTGCTCCAGTAAAGCACGAGCCACGTTCGCGTGCTGGCAATATCTCAGCGGTAAGGGCGGCACATCGGACCTTCCCGCGCCAGGCACTTCAAACGCGATAATAGTACGATCAGATAGGGCATCCATGAAAACCCGCAGCGACTCGATGCTCTGACCGAGACCGTTAAAAATCAGCAATGGACGCAGCCTGGACGCCTTACGCCGATGCAAGTAACGAATCCGAAGACCACGGAAGTCAAACCATTGCTCCGTAATCGCGCTCACCGCTCATCCGCCTTCTGATGTACATAGGTCCCGGGGGCCTGCTCGCCCGCGGGATAAGACCTGTTACCAAGTCCGCGCGGCGCCCTCTTCTTCTTGTCACTTCGCGGCCTTATCCACTTCCACCAATACTCCCACCAGGAGCCCGTCTGCAGTTGTGCAGCGTCAAGCCAATTTTCAGCCTGACTGGGAATCTCTGCGCTGGTGAAAAAGCTCGCTTTACGCTTTGCCGGAGAATTCAGGAAGGTCTGGATATGGCCGCTGCGGGAAAGAACAAACTCTCGATTTCCGCCGAACGCCCTGGCCGCCCGGTAGCAGGCCTTCCAGGGTGTAATATGATCTGACTCTCCGGCGATAAAAAATTTGTCACAATCAACAGCCTGCAGATCAAGAGGCACGCCTTTCATCGACATTTCACCCGGTCTGAGCAAGCTGCCGCTGGAAAACATGTCGACAATGTCAGCATGCAGTTGGGCAGGCAGGTTGGTCCGATCATTGTTCCAATACAGTAGATCGAATTCCGGCGGATCATTACCCAGCAAATAGTTATTGACCACATTATCCCAGATCAGATCCTGAGGGCGCATCCACAGCATCGATAGCGCCAACTCGTGACCACGCAGAATGCCCGCATTTTTTGAACGCTGCTTGGCTCGCGCCATGCTCTCATCGGTCGCAAAGGCACTCATCTCCATGTCAGTATCTTGCATATCCAACATACAGACACCGATGGTCATGGCATTAATCGAAGCATCATCCACTGCACTCAAGTAAGCAGCCATCGCCGAACTGACCATAGCCGCGGAGCACAAACAAACGATGTTTAGGTCACTCGACCCGGTGATACTTTTCACCGCCTCCATGGCTTCCAGAACTGCCGTCGCATAGGTTTCCACACCCCAGTGGGAATGCTCGCGCCCGGGATTGGCCCAACTGACCATAAACACCTGCAAGCCCTGATCAAGGCTGTATTTCACCAAACTGCGCTCAGGCGTGAAATCAAAGGCATAGAATTTGTTGATCATCGCACCCAGCATCAGCACCGGCCGTCTGTGAACCTGCGTGGTAGTCGGCTCGTACTGGATGAGTTCCAACACCTCATTGCGAAACACAACCGCCCCGGGTGTGGTCGCCAGATTGTCACCCACTTTGAAGGCATCTTCTTTAACCTGGGCGGGGATGCCATGGTTCTCACGCAGATCCTTCAACAGGTTAACGAAACCACGCGCAAGGCTGGCTCCTCTGGTTTCACTTGCCTTACGCAGCGCTTCAGGGTTTCCCAGAAGGCTGTTTGTCGGTGCGACGCAGTCGCTGACCAGGCGTACTAGAAATTCCGCGCGCAGTCGCTCGACGTCATTCAGATTAAGGTCCTCGACCCACTCCGTGAGTGTTTCATTGAAAGCAAGGTAAGCCTGCAAAATTCGCTGGTAGTAAAGCTGATCCTCCCATGCGTCATCCCGAAAGCGACGATCACGTGGCGAGGGCTGGTAGCTCGTATGGCTCGCCATTACATCGACCAGCTTGCGGGCGTGACTGGAAAAATGTTTAGCAAAAATGAATGGCTGTCGAAATCCCTGATAAGCAACCTTTGCCGCTGTCTCCAGCAGATCTTGTGGATGCAAACCAGTAATAGGGCTCAATGTAACGGTGTTGTCGGGCCGCTCCCCCCCACCGGAAGACCTCGCTTCCCTCTTCGTGTTCATTTGGGTCTCCCCAAGGCAGGGAGCCCTCGCCCTGTACCAAGGTTTTGATGTTCAGCGTAAACAGCCGGCAATGAGATCAGCAAGGTACCCTGCCTGGAGCAGTACATCGGTCTTTTTTCCTACGCGTGGGACGCTTACAAACTACGCGCTGGCAGCACTATGTTGTTCGCAAAGTTATCGACCGTGCGCGCCATTTCGTCCATATCTTCAACGAACTTGAACAGCACCACTTGCTCCACACCTGCGTCCCGATACTGCTTGACCATATCCAGGTCGACGTCGCGGGTGTAGGGGCAGACGGATACTTTGATCTCGCCACGATCACGACTCTCCTCGGCAAGCGCCACGTCGAGAACTTTGAGCAGTGCAGCCATTTCCTGGGGGCTCTTGTCGAGCGGCAAGAAACCATCGCCAACCGTGGCCACGCGCTTTATCGAAGCTTTGGAATCGCCAAGAACATGAATGGGCACTCGTGGGCTCTGCAGGGGTTTGGGATACAGCAAGCTCGCGGGCATATCGTAAAAGTCATCATGATGCTCGGCGACTTCGTTCTCCCACAATGCCCGCATCACCTGCAGGTAAGATTTACAGCGTGCACCGCGGCGGGGGAACTCAGATTGGGTGGCGTCAAATTCTTCCTTTGACCAACCTATGCCGGCCCCAAAGTCTATCCGCCCACCCGACAACCAATCCGCATTGGCAATTTCTTTGGCTGTATATACGGGATTTCGCTGCGGAACGATGGTGCAAGCCCCCAGGCGAATCTTCTGTGTGATACCGGCCAGGAAACAAAGCGTTGTATAGGGATCAAGTTCGCCATAACGAATTGCTGCAGGAATCTTGCCGTCTTCCGACAGGGGGTAGTCGGATTCCCAATTGGCGGGAACCACAAGATGTTCGCCCACCCAGAGAGAACTGAAACCCGACTCCTCCGCTCGCGTACCCAAGGATGCGACGAACTCTCGGGTGGCATAGGGAGCAGCCAGAGGTATGAGCAATCCTATTTCCATACTGAATATCTCAAGCTTTATAGTCGATCAGGGTTTTGCCATAGGGAAGATCTGCGGTCATACGGATATACTTAGCATCCACCACCTGGAGTACCGGAAGGTTAACGTCAGATACCTTATCCACCTCCAGAGTGGCCTCGCCTCCATACACCTCGTCCTTGCCATCGGGACCCTTATGGGGAGGGCCACCAAAAGAAACACAGTTCAACTTCGCGACATCAGGCTCCTCGCCTTCCACCCCCGGAATAATTTTCAATACCGCCAATGGCATTTCCTCGAGCACATCCGCAGATAGGTTACAGTCAGGCAAGAAAAAAGCCTTTGCAGCGATATGTCCAGGCTTGGTTTCTACCACGCCTTCAATCTCCCCGGTACCGTGGCGGATAAGTTCAATACGATGCGCCATCTTCTTACCGAAACCCCATATTTCACGTCCTGCAGTCAATGCGTTTTCCGTGGTCACATATACCGCGTTGGTATAGCCGTAGACCTGGCCTTCGTACTGGCACAAGATACCGGTGTACACCTCGCCATAGGGCCCGCCACTGGTGCTGAAGTGGTTAAACTCAAGGACCATGAATGCCGTCGCAGGCTCAATCAGTTCCAGATCTGAGGGGAGGACATCCAGAGCCGCGTCTTCATCGGTCAGGTAGGTGATCATCAACGCCTCAGTATCGCGATAAAACCACGGCCCCTTTTTGTAGGAAGACTTATGGGCCGGCATGGTGGTACCCCATTGGTCCGGAGTCAGGCGCCCAAATTTTTGTGTGTTATCCGACATGTCTTTCTCCTGATATCAACTTTACTGGCATCTTTACTTCACAGATCAGCTCACAATGGCTATCTGTGAAACCGATGGTTTCTGTAAGAAACATGTTATTAATCAGGAGAGAACTTGCTTACCGCCAGACGACATTAGGTAAACACGATGCGACATCAGTACGCGAAGGCAGAACCTGCAGAAAACGCCAGTGATGGCCAGAGGGAGGACCTGGTATGGTCCTAGGCATGTCCCCTGACATTCTGAGGAGTGGTTCCCGTCCAGCGTTTAAACGAACGGCAAAAGGCACTGAGGTGGGAGTAGCCCAGGAGGAAAGAAATTTCAGTGAGTGATATGCCGCTTTTTTCTACGTATTGCAGCGCCATATTTCGCCGCACGTCGTCGACGATTTCGCTAAATCCAATATCATTATCCGTCAGTCGGCGCTGCAATGTTCGCTTGGTCATAGCAAGCTGGTCTGCAACCCAGTCGATAGTCGGAACACCATTGCTCAGTTCGCGGGCAACAAGATTACTCACCTGGTTGACAAGATCTAACTCGTGATCCTGACCCTCAATCACGTGCTGAAGATGCTCTTCAATGACCGCAAAGAGCCGTGGTTGTGCAGAGATAACGGGCTTATCCAAAAACGATGCATTGATGACAAGACGATTAATTGGCTTCCCAAACTCCACAGGTGCGCCGAAAACGCGTTTGTACTCGGCGGTTTTCTCAGGACGAGGATGTTCAAACCAGACTTCCTTCGGGCTCCAGTTATCGCCCGAAACTGACCGTATGAGTTTTAATACCAGTGAGAGCGTACACTCTGCCTCCTGGCGACGATCCATCAGTCCCAACTCCGGCAAGGTATAGCCGAAATCGTAAAAGGCTAAATCGCCTTCTATCTTTAATGCAAAGAAGCAACCGCGGGTATACGCGGCAAGATACCGTGCAAAATTGCGCAGCGCCGCACCTACCGTTGGCGAGTTCTCGATGGCATAACCGATAGCGCCCATGTCGGCATTTTGAATCTGCAATCCCAGATGCAAACCAAAATACGGGTCGCCGGACTTCTGGGCGGTGACTTCCATCAGTCGGGCGTGGCTGGTCAGAGGAATGAGCGCATTAGGGTCTGACAGAGCAGACTTATCGATACCCACTTCTTCCAGATAGGGTTCGAACAGGTCGCTGAACTTGGCGTAAACGCCTTCAGCCATCATCGTAGGGTTATCAATTTCGCTCATTAATTAATCTAATTATTTCAGAGACTTAAAGGCAGAAGCATACGGCACATGCCCTCTGCACAACGGTTACTTTGTCATTCCGACCAACCGTTTTCAACCGGAACAATTCCCGTTACCTGCGACCCGCTGCTGTTCACTTGCTGCCATTTCACAGCGCCTGCCGCAACACAAAGTGACACTCCAAGTTAACAGAATGTCATTTCGTGTTGAGATTCCAGGACCCGCCAAGCGGATACTGAGACTGAAATCATTTCTCTAGTTTAGTAAAGCAACAGGAGAGCTACATGGCACAGCCTCAGTTAAAGACCGAAACCACAACTCCGCTACGCCTTGACCACCTGGCCATCTGGGTTGAAGACATGGAGCGTACTACCAGTTTTCTGACCAATATAGTCGGTTGGAAGCGCCACCCCATGATCGTGGAGGTGAGCGACGATGATCCGACATGCGGTGGCATGGAAGCGGTCTTCATCGACGGCCAGGGTTTATGGCTAGAGATGATACTGCCCACCTCCCCGGGGCCAGGCCAGGACATCCTGGAAGAAAAAGGTGACGGCGCCATCGTCGAGGTTAACTTCGAAGCGGTCGATGAAGACTACGTCGACATTCTCCAGCAGATGGAAGACCAAGGCGTGCAGATGCTGAGTATGGATGGATCTCCGCTAGAGAACGGCGGCATGATCCAGGAGGGGGTCCGAGGCAATGAAGATTCCCATGAAACCGGTCAGAAAATCGCTTATTGGCCAACGGAACTCAGTGGCGGAACCACTATTGAGGTCTATGAGAAGATCAGCCGTGACACCACCAACCTACTAAATATCCGCGATGCGCAATGGCAGGGAGTAACTCAGGACCCCAGCGCACCCCGAATAGACCACGTCTCAATACTGGTCGAGGATGCCGAGAAGACTGCTGCGTTTTATACCGACATCATGGGCCTGCGACGGCGTGACGGCAACTTTGATCTTGGCGAGGAATCTGAGCAGCAATTCGGTGCATTCAAGGGGGTCTGGATCGATGCCAACGGTGTATGGCTGGAACTGGTTCAACCCACAGGCCCTGGCCCACTCATGGATACCCTCAAAGAAAAAGGGTCCGGCCATCCACTAGAAATCATCGCCGAGGTGGATGATATCGACGCCTATTACGATCTGGTCAAGTCCAGGGGCGTGAACATGGTTACCTTCGACGGCACGCCACTCGCCGATGGCCAAAAAGCGCAACTGATACCGAGCAGCGGCGAGAGAATCGCCTACTTTCCTCAGGAAGTGAGCTGCGGACTAACCATCGAGATATACGAGCGCGGGCCCAAAGAAACCAGCGCCCTGCATAAGCGCGATAACAGCTAGTAAATTGAAAATAAACACGCACAATTAGAAATCGGAGAAAGCTCATGCCAAGTCTAAAAATAAAGAAACGCCCCCTCGCCATATGCTGCATCCCCGCGGTTGTCACCGGTGTAACCGCGCCCCTAGATGCCTTCGCCCAGTCTAACGTGCTGGAAGAGGTCGTGGTTACTGCTCAGAAGCGCGAGCAGAATCTGCAGGATGTGGGCGTTTCGGTCACCGCTTACAGTGGTGATCAATTGGACGCCCTGGGATTCAATAACTCGATGGACCTGGTTGCGCACACTCCCGGGCTGGATGCCAATGGCTACGGTGGCGGCGCTATCAGTACCTTCAACATTCGTGGCGTGGGGCAGAACGATTTCTCTGCAAACCAGGAAGCGCCAATCGCTGTCTATATTGATGAAGCCTACATAAGCTCGAATGTCTCAACCCGCTTCAGCCTATTCGATATTGAAAGAGCAGAAGTCCTTCGGGGACCACAAGGTACGCTGTTCGGCAGGAATTCAACGGGCGGCCTGGTGCACTATATAACCCGGAATCCATCCCAGGAATTCGAAGGATTTATCGATCTCGAGTTTGGGGAAGACGGCCGGCAGCGTGCTGAAGGCGCGATCGGTGGTGGCATCTCAGATACAGTTTCTGGTCGACTGGCCTTTATCTACAACAAAGACGACGGGCTCATTGAAAACCAGTTTCCTGGTGCTTCGGATGATATCCGCAGAACGGATGATTACTCCCTCCGCGGTAAGCTCTTGTTTGAACCTTCCGACGATCTATCCATCCTGTTCAAAGCGCAGTACTCCGATGAAGATGCCTCGCCAGGCGGCTATTCATTCGGCCTGCTACCCGGTACAGAAACCGATTTCTTCGGTTATTCCGATGCGGATGGTGACCCCTACACCGTCGAGAATGACTTCGACCCCTACCAGACTACCGAAATTAATGAGTTTGGCCTGACCATCACCTGGGATATCGGTAATGCCACACTAACCTCGATAACCAATTACCAGGATGTGGACAGCGAATATGCGGAAGACGCCGATGTATCTCCCAACTCTCTATTCCACTACATTCAAGAGGTAGAGGTGGACCAGGTGTCCCAGGAGATACGCGTAAACTGGGAGGGAGACAGCCATCGATCCGTACTGGGAGTCTTTTACCTGGACATCGACAATGAAGTTGCCGTAAGTGAGTTCGGCGACATATTTTTTGGCCCCGGGGCAGTGTTTGGGGTTGACGCTGTGCAAGATACAACGACCTATGCCCTGTTCGGCCAAACTGAAATCGACCTGAGTGATACGCTGGCGTTGACAGCAGGCCTGCGCCTTAACAGAGACGAGAAAGACTATGATCTGAAAGCGCCGGACTTCGGATTCACTGATTACACCAGTGACTTTGACGACGATGACTATTCAGCCAAGTTGCAACTAGACTACCGCCCGAATGACGACTGGCTGATCTATGCAGGCGTCAGTCGCGGTATAAAGTCTGGCGGGTTCAACCTGCCTCTCACACCCGTCGATGGCACAGCAATTGAGTACGACGGCGAAACCCTGACATCCTACGAAATTGGCTTTAAATCCACCCTGGGTGAGAACACGCGACTAAACGCGTCGATCTACTATTACGACTATGAGGATTACCAGGCCTTCAATATCGACCCCTTCTTCAACACCTTACTGTTCAATGCGGATGCAGAGAACTACGGTGGTGAACTCGAATTGATCATGAACCCCGTGGAAGGATTAGACCTGATGCTGGGCGTGTCCTACCTGGATAGCGAAGTCACCGAGTTGGAAGATCGCGTCACGTTCCCAACCGGAGAGGAAATACCCCCTCTCTCCCCAGAGTGGACAGTTAACGGCCTCGCCCGCTATGCATGGCCTGCTTTCAATGGCTATATGTCCGCCCAGGCAGATTTCTTCTGGAAAGATGATCACAAATTCAACCTGGCCACGTCAGAACCCATACTGGAAGATTCCTACGGTGTGGTGAACGCCAGAATTGGGTTTGAGACAGACAATGGTGCCTGGAGCGGCTCGGTATTTGTCAAGAACCTGACCGATGAGGAGTACAGAACTTTCGCCATCGATGCCACGGCCTTCTTCGGCTCCCATGAAAATATTCTCGGCTTCGAGCGCTGGTACGGCGCCAATGTCAGGTACTCGTGGTAAATCGCTAATCGATTGACTGTGTGCTTGGGCCAACTCCTTCGGGGGTTGGCCCTTTTTTATGCCCCCTCAAGCAAGCAAATCTGCAATTGGCCATGTGCATCGCATAACACGGAGTATCGAACCGCACTCGCATAGATTCCAAGGTAAGAGAGTTACATACTCACACAAAACATCATCGTCGCGGGACAAACACGTTGTGGTATAACACTTAAATGCATACCCTGCGGTGGGCCAATCAGTTTTATGGCGGCAGGCTAGCAATACTTGACGTAACCACGGGCAACGCTTAAGGATTCAGCGATTACCACTTTGAGCTAGCGGGGAAAGGTCTGGCGCACGACAGCGCCACAATAGGGGTGTTCAAGCTGCGCGAGATCACGCCTGAAGCTGATTAGGTACAACGCTCACGATCTTCATCGCAACAATTACCGTGTGGGGGGGTTGGGGGCAGCGACCGAAAGGCCAGCCCACTGCAGCCACAAACTCTCGCTATTCAGGAAATGCAGCGTTAGCCACAGCTTTGGTGATATCGCCGTAGGGGGCACAAACCGACACCTTCACAGGGTTATCAGGCGCGCAGTTGAATACGGTCTTCGAGTGACAATAGTTTACAAAGCCTTCCTTGCCAGCGTGACATCCAATCCCACTGGCACCTACACCCCCAAAAGGCGCCCCTGGCCATGCAGCCTGAAAGCCGAACACATTAATGCCAGCGCCACCCGAGATAACTCCATGTTTGAAAGCCTGTACGTCCTCCTCTTTCCTGGCGGCTGTCACCAGATAGGAAGCCAGTGGTCGATCTCTATCAGCAATGTAGGCATAGGCCTCTTCGACCGTTTTATAGGTCTTGATTGGAGTAATGGGCCCGAAAACCTCGTCACGCATTACTGTGAGCTCTTCGGCGGGGTTCACTACCAGATACATGGGCATCTGACGGGTTACGGGGTCAGGTTCCTCATCGCTCAGTGCGATGACCTCCGCACCTCTTTGTCTGGCCTCATCAAGGGCGTTCGTTAACCTTGTATAGTGACGCTCATTAATAATGCCCGTGACATCGGGATGGCCAATATATTCTGGATAAGCCTTTTGCCAGACGGATTTGGCAATACTTATCCACTCCTCCAGGCGACCCTCGGGTACCAGGGCGTAGTCGGGTGAGGTACAGATCTGACCGCTCTTACAGAACTTAAAGCTCAGGTATTCGAGTATATGCTGCTCATCGATGCCATCTTCCAAAAAGATGGTCGGATTCTTACCGCCGAGTTCGAGCGTCACGGGCGTCAGATTCTTGGCAGCAGCCTGCATAATTAACCTGCCAACTTCGGTATTCCCGGTATAAGTCAGGTGGTCCCAGGGAAGTGAGGCAAAGTACTGGGAAAATTCGATGCCACCGACGACTATCGCCAGCACATCCTCGTCGAAGTAATCCCCCACCCGTTCCTGCAACAAGCGAGCGGTAGCGGGGGCTAACTCCGAGACTTTGACGATCACCCGGTTTCCGGCGGCAAGCATTTCGTTCACCATCACCAGCGAGCATTCGATGGGGAAGTTCCACGGCGAGATATTGCCCATCACGCCCTGGGGCTGAAGAATGACCTCGCAGGTCGAAGAACCATGTGCCTCAGGTGGCAGCGCCCTCTCGCTCGGAGCCATCCACTCTTCAAGGAAAGCCTGGATGTACCGGTTGCGCCCTAAAACACCGCCAGTTTCAAAAATGTCAGTAATCTCCGGGCTGTGTACCGCGAAGTCCTCTGAGACCGCTTTTTGTATGTCCAGGCGTAAGTCGACCATCATTTTTTCAAGAGAATGTAGCCACCGCATGCGCTGTTCATAGCTGGGATTGTTATCAGCCTTGAAAGCAGCCCTCTGTTTGGCGAACAGGGCATCAAGTGCCAGAGTTGTTGTTTCTTGCATGGTAGAGCTCCCTGCCAAATTGGCTATTCGGTTGTCGCCAGTTTACGGAAATCGTAGTGTTCGAATACGTAACTGATCTTGGTTTTAATGAAGGCAAAGTCCTCTGCCGTGTGGGCAAAAGAAAAATAGATATGGTTAGAGGTGGGCAATGACAGCATCACACCCTGGTTCAGTAGCGCCAGATAGAATAGTTCCAGTAATTCAGCGTGGTCGGGCTTTGCTGTCTCGAACGTGAGTTCATTACTCCCGAGGTGTATTTGCAGCATGGACGCGAGGTGATTGATTTGACACGGGATTCCAGCGCCGCGAAAGCCCTGCTCCAGCGCTTGGGCAACGGACTTCACATCGGCTTCCAACCGCCGGTACTCGCCCACTTCGAACAGGCGTTCATACTCTGCTAAAGCAGCCGACGCCGTAGCCAGCGCCACTGGACCATCATTGACGGTGCCAGACTGAAACACCCTTGGCGTATTCGCTTGCGCTAACGGATCCACCACACTCATCACCTGGGCACTACCTGCCACCAGAGAGAGCTTTTCTCCAGCGGCGAGGGCTTTCGCCATGGTGACGAGATCGGGTGTCACGTCAAAGTATTGTTGGGCACCGCCGGGGGCGAGCCGACAGCCAGAGATCACCTCGTCAAAGATTAACAACACACCATGTTGTTGAGTGAGTTCGCGCAATGCTGCGAGCTTGGAGGAATCACTCCCCCACAAGCCACCAGCATGCATGGCTGGATCAAGTATCACCGCGGCTATATCTTTGTCGCTCGCGAATAAGGACTCGAGCTGCTGCAAGTCGAGGTAGCGGCACAATCGAATCGGTGACGGGGCTTCTGAGGGAACACCAGCCGAGAACAGCGCGTCACTGGTATCTATACCAATCAGGAACTGGTCATCCTGACCATGGTAGTGGCCATGGAATTTGACGAGTCCGGATTTACCGGTGAAAGCCCGAGCTATGCGGACAGCCGTCATCACCGCCTCGGTACCGGTATTGAGGAACCTTACGCGTTCGGCGCACGGCACGACTTCCTGCACGCGCTCTGCGCACTCCACCATAATTTCCGGGTTAAGCGGCAGCGCCCCGAGCTGGCTAACCTTTTCAGCAGCAGCTAGCAGCTTTGGGTGATTGTGACCCAAGAGCATTGGACCGTTCGCACTGAAACAATCAACGTACTGATTACCGTCAACGTCGGTAGTATGGGAGCCTGCAGCAGATTGAATGTACAGAGGGTACGGCGCAAAGTAGCGAAGATTTCCTGAGACGCCCCCGGCGAGCGATTTTCTGGCGCGTTCGTGGAGGGCTCGCGAACCCGGGGTTCGTTCCAGGTAATCCCCAACCACCGATGCGTGGAGCGCGACGTGGGGGTCTGGGCGCTTGTTTTCCTGTGGTTGAGCAGCCATAGCTGTGGCTCATGAAAATCCTGTGAGCTTTGAGTCTAGATGAGCCACCTGGGAGGCGCTTAACCCGAAGCGACAAGACGTTAGCGCTTCACGACACCTGCCTAAAGCACTTGCATGACCTGTCTTGCCGCTCTTTCACCATGCTCGGCTGCGCCAAACCATTCCTGAAGACCGTTGTTTTCAGAATGGCCGAACGCAATCCGCCCAAATCGGTTGCTTATTACATTCTGCGGCGCGGGCCTACCCTCTTTGCCATAAAAGAAGCCCGGTAAGCTAGCTATATACGAATGACCCCAGCGGTTGACCGTGATACCCGCGATGTCTCTATCAGCATTAAAACCCAGCGCACCGAACATCTCCGTCAATTGTTCGCGAACCGCCCCCTCAATGTCCGCATAACTTTTAGATAACAACTCCCACCTTATGGCCGCTGCCTGCTCACGCGCCGGTAAACCGGGTTTAGGAAACCCTGCATAGAATGTCAGCACTGCGGGCTTCGCAGGATCAAGTGGAGACTGGTTGTCACCAAAAATCATCGGTCGCTTAATATTGCAGAATGCACCTAGCCCACGGTCAGAGAAAAAATGGCAGGCACTGATACCCAACTTCGCCATCGGCTTCCAGTTCCTGAGCGCGACATTAACAATCATGTTCGACCCATAAACCAGTTCTCCGTAGGCCTGGCTGTAGCGATCCGGCAGATCCTTAACAATATGCTTGTTAACCCATCCACCGATAGAGGAAACCAATCCCCTGGCCCTCACGCGATAAACCTTCCCCTCTTTCTGGTAGGTGACAACCACACCGTTCGCAGATTCCACTGTGCCATCATGTTCAATCTGAACGGCGGTTGCATTCAAGCGCATGCGCAAGCGATTATCGGCCCGATCAAATTGATCAAACCGATAAGCCCCGTCATGAATTTCTTCAAAGGATTGACCGCCGGCTATTACATTCGGTAGTACAGATTTCAGCGTAAGGCGGTACACGGCATCGTTACCGCCGGGAAAACAAAAGACACCGGCACCCTCGGTATCATCCGGACTGAACCGGTAGAGGGAAGGTCCGCCAAAGCCTTTATCAAAACCCGGGGAGCCCGCCACCATGGCAAACTTGGCTGATACCGCGTCACACCCGAGGCCACCGGTAGTCGAGAGCGTCATGTTCAGCCAATTGATGACACGAGGTTCAATATCCAGCACATCGCTCAGGTATTGATGGTAGGTGATGCTGTCCAGCCATTGCTCCCAGTGCTCACCCGCTGTATTGCGGCCATCACCGCGACGCAGCCTCCCCAGATCAGCTTTTTCCTTGTTGGTGAATGGCGTATTCGCATAGGCGTTCTGACTCGAGTCTATGTCCCAGTAAGACTCCTTGAGCCCGAACGTTTTCTTATCAAAGAAATAACCGGCACTGGCCATTTGCTCAGCGAGGCCGAACATGGGCATGTAATTGGTGGGAGACAGGCGAAGGTTACCCTGATAACCAGTAAGCTTTTGAAACTCAGGTTCTCGCGGTATACCCAAATCGTGCCAGAGCTCGTCGTACCAGCCGCCTTTCTCCCAGGGCACAACAGACACATTGGAACCCTGGGGACCACTGATCCGGTAACCGTCAACAGTAAACTCGTTGCGTTTCGCTTCCCCGCCGGGGAGTGCGTGATTCTCCAGAAGGAGGCAGGTCTGGCCTGGCTTCGCTTCTCTGAGGAAAGTACGCGCAGCCGATAGCCCAGCGAATCCACCGCCGACCACGACCAGATCATAGGATTCGCCGGTATCAATGACGCCCTCTAATAGATCATCGAATTTTCCATCGCGGATAAGGTGTGCAGCAGTGCGGATGCTTTCGGTGTTTCCGTTGGAGAGAGCGTAGTCTCCTGTACCGGCGTAACCGTTCCAGGAGTGAACAGGCAGTTGTCCGGCCGAGCCATACAGTGGCGCCGGCATATTCAGCAAGGCTGCGCCTGAACCAATCAAGGTGCCTTTCACGAAATCCCTGCGGGTAATTTCCCCTGTCTTTTTGCTGTCTGTCATCAGTTCAGTCCGGTACTCAAACTATAAAGGCGTCCATTATTATCGCTACACCCCTCAGCACCGAAGGCGTGCCACGCGCATCAAACAATCCCTTTATAGGAAAAATGGTTCTGCAAAACTTACCTGATGGCGACATTAGATTTGCAATAGGTGCCAAAAAACCACGGCGTGGCGAAAACCAACTTGTACACAGCCTACATCATCTCGTACGTGGAGAAGGTTATAACTCCACGTGCCAACCATATTGCACCTCGCCACAATGCTGATACGCTATACGAAATGACTTCAATGACCCAGTAACCGGCGGCCTGGCTACCTGCCGCCTACAAGGAAGCCGTCATGATGAAATTCAGCTGTCCAGGTAAGCGACCTCAGCAGCCCTCGGTGCACAAGCCATTTGCGCGCACGTTGGTTGTCATGTTTGCCCTGGCGATTTCCGCCTGCTCGACCAACAGTTTTACACCGCAGAACGTATCCAGTTCGGCTTTTCTCGAGCGTGCCGTTACCCAGAGCAGTGACAATGTGACCGTCAGGGCTGCCCTACCGGATGCGGCAGAGACGGAAGCACTGGTCGGTATCGACCTGTACGACCAGGGGATTCAGCCGATCTGGTTGGAAGTTACCAATAACAGCGCAAGACCGGTGAGAGCCTCTTTGTGGAGTATCGACAGGGATTACTTCTCACCGATTGAAGTGGCGTACATGAATAAGGGCCGTTACAGCTCCCAGGGCTACGCGGATCTGGAGCGCTGGCTGAAGGACAACGGCATGGCGCGGTATATCGCACCCGGCGGGACCCGCTCGGGGCTGGTATTTACCCACCTGAAGCCCGGCACCAAGGGTTTCAACCTGGACCTGATCAGCCGAGACGGACTGGAATCCTTTACCTTCTTCCTCGCCCTGCCCGGTTTTGTACCCGACTATATGGGGGTGGACTTCGCCGCACTGTATGACGATAACGACATCAAGGCTTTCGACCAGGCAGCTTTTATCGATTACCTCTCCAATGATCTGAGCTGTTGCGCCACTGACAGTTCAGGAGAACAGGTCGGCGCACCGCTCAATATGGTGCTCGTCGGCAGTCCCAAAGCGCTGCGCCGTTCCTTTATGCGCGGCAACTGGGTTGAAACCTCGCTGGACGTCAAAGAAAAAATAGCCGAGAAACAGCACCGCTTTGAGAGTAGACCACCCGACGGTCGCTTTTACCTGGATCGCGCTGACGGCGAAGAGCGGGTGCTGTTGAACATCTGGTTGGCCCCCTGGCGGGTGGGGAAAAACCCTACCTGGGTAGCGCAAGCCTATTACCGGCACAACGACCTGCCCATTATTGAATTCCTGCGCGAAAACGAACAGTTCCAGGACTCTGAATTACTGGCCAAATTTGTCGGAGAGAGTATCTCTGCCGATATCGACAGCGCACAGCGCTTCATCGTTCAGAACCTCTGGTATAACCAGAGTGTCCGCCGTGTCGGATTCGTACCCGGAGTCGCACCGAAATCCATCGAAGACCCGGGCCATACCTTTGACGGCTATGGCTATTTCACGGCTGGGGGCCGCGCAGTGCTACAACTGTCCGAGACACCTGTTTCAATGAGCGAAACTGAGTTTATGCCATTTGTTGGGCCCGCCGCCGGGGAGCGAAGCGAATGAATATTTCATCCTGCCTGAGCAATGTAAGCCTAGTTTTCTGTGGTCTGTTTCTTGCCTCCGCGTTCCCTGTTCTCGCTCAAAACACATCGGCCGATATCCCTGCGCCAAACGATCGCATACACACCCAGACCCAGGGTGAAATTACTGTCAGCACTGCCGTTCCCAGCGCTGAGGAAGTAACAGAAATTTTTGGGACCAATCTGTATGCCAGTAACATACAGCCGGTGTGGCTTAACGTGGAAAATGCCAGTGACGGCCCGGTGCTGCTCACTCCCATGGGACTGGATTCCCAGTACTACACTGCGCGAGAAACCGCGTCCCGCAGCCAATCCAGAAAATCCTTGAGCCTCGCGAACCAGGAGTATGAAGATCTCGGTCACACACGCCTGCAGATACCGGCGGGGAACTCGCAGGCAGGCTATGTATTCACCCGCGTAGATGAGGGGACAAAGTCCTTTAACGTTGACCTGGTTGGAGACAGGACGCCCTATAACATGACCTTCTATGTACCCATCCCCGGGCTACAGATAGACCATCGCACCGTCGATTTCAGCACGCTTTATGCTGAGGATGAGTGGCGTGATGTAGACCTGGAAGAACTGAAAGTGGCATTGGAGGACTATCCCTGCTGCGTGGTTGACTCCGCGGGCGTGGATAAGGGCGATCCTCTCAACCTGGTGATCATCGGTAAGCCCAGGGATCTTTATTACGCCATGTTGCGTGCGGGCTGGGATGAAACAGAGACTATCAACCGCGCGTCCCTGTGGAAAACTGCGGTGTCCGCAGTAGCCGGTGGGCGCTATCGCTACTCACCGGTAAGCGCACTGTACGTTTTTGATCGTCCACAGGATGTTGCCCTGCAACGGGCGCGCTCCAGCATCCACGAGCGCAACCACCTGAGGCTGTGGATGACCAATCTCCGTTACGAGGGCACACCGGTATGGATCGGGCAGATCAGTCGGGACATCGGCGTGCGTTTTACCTGGCGCACGATCACCACCCACAAGATTGACCCCGATGTAGATGAAACTCGCGAGTTTTTACTGGAAGACCTGGCCTATGCGCAAGTGCTTAGCAAGTATGGCTTTGTCGAAGGTGTGGGCGCAGCGGATTATGATTCGCCCCGTGGGAACCTCACCGGCGATCCGTACTTTACGGATGGCCGGCGCATAGTGTTGTGGATCTCCGACAAACCCAAAGGCCTGGACGACATTAGAATTCAACCGATGTGAGGTGTCGAACGTTCATTTGGAGGAGCACGGCCAAACGATACCGGTCGTATAGACCTCATCTTGTCGTGGGCAGAATTGGGCGCCTGGCCACGCTTTATCTACTCTGCTCTCAGCCAACTGCCGCCTTCGACTTTCCCGCTGGACCTTTCCAGGGAAGATTAAACCTCAGCCTATCTTATGGTCTCGTCTACAGCACGTCCGACAACAACAAGGATCTGATCGCCACCGCCAACGGCGGGCGAGGCACAGCAGTAAATTCCGACGATGGTAGCCTGAATTACGATACCGGCATCGCATCCAATATTCTTGGCGCCAATGCAGAGCTTTTTCTAACCCGCAACCGCTTTACCGCCTACGTGCGCGGAAGTGCGTTTTACGACTTTGAACAGGAAGATGAGCGCAGGGAACATCGCCCGTTCACCTCAAAGGACCTGGAGTATATTGGCTCAAGAGCGGAGATACGGGAATTCTACCTTGAAGGTATTTTCACGCCGTTTGATATCCCGGTGATTCTTCGAGCGGGCGAACAAACCATCAACTGGGGAGAGAGTATTTTCCCGGCGCATGGGGTTGACGTCATCAATCCTCTCAATAGCATTGCAGCATCGCAAGCGCTGCGCTTCCCGAACAGGAATCCTCGGGTCCCGCAGGGTATGCTATTCGGGGCAGCCAGCCTCACCGAAACGGTAGCGGTGGAGGCATACTACCAGGTCGAATGGGAACCGATATCCATAGCACCGGCGGGAAGCTTTTTATCAGGTTCGGATGTTATCGGTGAAGGCCGGGACAAGTTTATCCAGTTGGGTGGGGGAAGTTACTCCGACCTGGGCACAGACCTCGACGGCACCTTCGAGTTACCCGCGGGCACCCTGGGGTTTGATGAAAATTTCCTGCAAATCCCCCAACTGAGTGACAGCGAGCCCGATAAGAGCGGCCAATATGGTGCCGCGTTGCTTTGGGTGAGTAACACGGGCAACGCGTCCAAGTGGGGCCTGCACTACGTTCGTTACCACAGCCGCTTACCCCTTATCAGCGGATTTACCGCAGACCAGGCAGCAATCGATGCAACCTCGCCGGAAAACGTGGCCATGCGCGCAGACCAGCTGTTTCCCATTTACATCGAACAGGGGCTCAGCGAAGAGGAAGCGCAGGAACAAGCGCAGTTCACTGCCGAACAGGTGACGCTCAGCGAATACAGCAATATGGCGGGCTACTTCCTGGAGTACCCGGAAGATATATCCATGGTGGCGCTGACCTTTAACACCGCTACCTTCAGAACAGGAACACTGGTCGCTGCTGAGTTGTCACATCACATGGATGCCCCCATGCAACTCAACTCCAACGATGTGGTAAACGCGGTATTGTCACCGGTCCAATTTAATCCGAACTTTGCAGAAGGCGTGCTGGGTGAGTATGGAGCCAACACCGCCATCGACGGCTACGTCCGTAAGGACCGCACCCAGTTTGCGCTGTCACTTTTGCAACTGTTTGGCACGCGCCTGGGGTCAACCCAGACCTTGTTCGGCGTGGACATTGCCTACGCACACATTCACGATTTTCCAGGATCGAACGAGCCACAGTTAAATGCAAGGGAAGGCGGCGATAGCGACTCATGGGGCTATCGAATGCTCGGCCGCCTTACCTACAACAACGTATTGGGCGCGGTGAATCTGTCCCCCAGCATCGGTTTTTCGCACGACGTGAAAGGCGATACACCCGCACCCTACGCGGCTTTTCGTGAGGGCAGGAAGTCCATCACGCTGGGATTGAGAGGCAGTTACATCAGCCGTCTCTCCGCCGAGTTAAGCTATACCAATTTTTTCGACGGTGGCAGCGACAACCCGCTTATTGACAGGGACTTCGTGCGCCTGAGTATCAGTTATGGTTTCTAGGCTCGTCAACATTTCGCAGGACATCGGTACGCGCATGGGCGCCTTTGCATTTGTCCTTGCCCTTGTGTTTGCACTGACCCCTGCTGTTAACACGCTGAACGCCCAGGAGTTACCCGAATCCATCACCCAGGATGCTGCCAGTGAATCAAACCCGTACACGCCCCTGGGTGCAGAGCGCCAGGGTAACGCGGAGGGCAGTATTCCGCCCTGGACAGGCGGTATAACAACCCCGCCGGAAAACTATGATCCGGGACGGCATGAAGTAGACCCATTCCCGGATGATAAGCCCCTGTACACCATCAACGCGTCCAATGCCGACGATTACCAGGACATCCTGGGGCCCGGGCAGATGGCATTGCTGCAAACCTACCCTGACACGTGGCGATTGAACGTGTATCGTACGCGCCGCTCCGCCGCGCTGCCCGAATGGGTGTACGACGGCATAGAACGCAACGGAACCAACATCGATCCATCCGTGCCGTTAGGTAAGCCACTGTATGAAGTCGCCCGTATCGGTCCACCCTTCCCCTTCCCGGTGACCGGCGAGCAGGTCTTGTGGAACCATAATCTGCGCTGGCGTGGTTTACGTATCAAAAGAGCCCTGGCCAACACACCGGTCACGCAGCGGGGTTTTTATCTGCTGGTAAGAGGTGAATGGGACATTGCTTTCCCCTACGGCACACCAGAGGTTACCGAGTTCTCCCGGCGCCACCCTAATGTGATGGTGGCGCTCATCTCAAAATTGACGTCACCTTCGCTACTGGCCAACAGTGCCAGCCTGGTATTGGAACCGATCGATCATGTGGAGAGTCGCCGCAGTACCTGGGTGTATCTAAACAGCCTGCGCCGGGTGATTCGCAGGCCTTTTCAGGGCTACGGCTTCCCCTCAGCGAACACGGATTCGCTACGTACCATCGACGAATTCGAGCTATTCAATGGCGCGACGGATCGCTTTGACTGGCAACTGTTGGGTAAGCGGGAAATGTTAATCCCCTATAACAGTTATCGCCTGCATAGCTCAGATTTGAATACGGACGATATCGTACAGGCCGGCCACATTAATCCCGATCTGGCGCGCTACGAGTTACACCGGGTTTGGGTAGTAGAGGGGCGCTTGAAAAAGGGCGAGAAACACCCCTACAGCCGCAAGATCTATTACGTCGATGAAGATACCTGGCAGGTGGCGCGCAGCGAGAGTTACGACCGCAGCGGCAAGCTATGGCGCGTGGCCGAGGCGCACGCACTCAATTTTTATACGATTCCGGTAACCCTGAGCACGCTCGACGTTTTTCATGATCTGAAAAACAATCGCTACCTGCTGGAAGGCCTGGATAACGAACTGGAACCTTTCCGGTTTCTCAACCGGGCAGATTCCAGGGAGTTCAGCCCGAATACCTTGCTGTTTCACGTGCGCTAGGAATATCCAAACAACGGAACGTATTCACTCCTCCGATGAGCGACAGCCCTTGTCCGCCGACAACAAGGGGCTCGCGTAATACCGCTCAGTTTATATCCTGTACCTGCATCACCAACTCGTTCCAATTGCGCTGGTTTTCGATGTCGTGCTCCAGGCCCTGTTCATCGGCAAGGGTAAAGCGTTTCAGGGCCGGAGTTTTACTGGTGGCCTGGTAAAGCCAATAAGCTTCGGCTTTCAGCGCTTCATCAATCGGTTTATCGATAGACTCGTAAACCGCTTGTTTACAAGCGTTGATAGACTCAGCGGGAAACTGCGCAATACGCTGGGCCAGGGTGTTTACATAAGCATCGATTTCCGAGGGATCCAGGGCTTTGTTAATCGTGCCCATCGCCTCTGCCTCGTCGGCGTCAAAGTCACGCGCGCTGAGAATGATTTCGAGCGCACGTCCCAGACCGGTCTGGCGCGCCATGCGCGAGGCACCCCCACCACAGGGCAGGATGCCCATACCGACTTCCATTTGCATGAACTTGAACTTACCGCGAGCGGCAAAACGCATATCAAGCGCCAAGGCCAACTCATGACCGCCACCGCGCGCAAATCCTTCGAGCTTCGCGATAGTTGCCTGGGGCACCTTACTGATGCGTTCACAGATCGACTGCAGATCCAGTAATGTTGCCTCCTCTCTGCTGACTGCCTCATCGGACATATCCTTTAGCAGTTCTGTGTCGTAGTGACAGACCCAGATCTCGGGGTTGGCCGACTGAAAGACGACCACCTTGGTGGTGCGGTCACGTTCCAATCGCATGGCCAGGCTATTGAGGTCGGCCAGCATTTCCTGGCCCTGTACGTTCACCGGTCCAAAATCAAAGATGACCGTCAGAATTCCACCGTCCTGTTCGGTAGTGAATGTGCTAAAACCTTCGTATTTCATGGTGTTTTTCTCCCTACGTAATAATCAAGATTAATTAGTCAGTACACGAGGCGCGCCCTGGCAGCGCTCATGTAACTTACGAACTCGTGCGTCAACCGCGCTGTTGAATCAGCCTTGTCCAATTCTCACCGTCTAATCGCCATAGCGAACCAATGTGCGGCTCTCTATGCTTTTCCGAGGAGACGTGGGTGCCGTGTCGCCCTCCATGTCCAATGCACTGTGGGCCAGGTAAGGACGATCCCGGTTGTCATAAATATTGAAGATCGCGACTTCATCCGGGGTCATGTTTGAGCGGAAGAACCATTGATGAGCCGGGTTCGCGGCCACGCCTAGTATCTGCCCCCGTCGATCGGGGTAAACCAGCTCGATCTTCATCCAGTCTTCAGGCTGCACTGTCTGCGGATATATAAACCCCAGAGGCGACGTTCGAATAGTCTGTGCCACCGGGCGCCAGACATTGACGAAAGCAAAATGTCCTGCGCGAAATTCCCGGGCACGTTGTTGACCCACGATATCCTCAAGGCGCTGCTGTGCACCCTGCTGGCTGTAGTCATTGTGTACGTTGCGCGCGGGCTGTCTGATCGCGTCGGGATCGTCCACGCGCACTGTGTGGTCAAAGACAATAACTTCGCGTGCGCCCAGGCGGTCCCGCAGTAGGGACTCCATTTCGACGTTGTAGCGCTCTTCCCAGTCGGATGCGGTGGAAAAATCCGCTATCGCAGTGGGAGCTTCAGCAAACAAAATACCGTCGGTTTCAAAATTCAGGTTAAGCGATTGCGTTCGCAGATCAGTGACGGCAACACGTGTCGGTAACAGTTCCGGCGCGATGAGATTACCCGGGATACCATCAACATCAAAGCGGAAGGCCTGGGCGGTATGGCGCTTTACATGGTAATTCACAGTCGCTGTCATCGGCATTGTTCTGGTCCCATTGCTCGGCCGCCCCAGTGGGCGTCGGTGTCGTTTGTTGCTATGTACTTACGATATTATTTTGATTTTCCATTTTAAACGGCTACGATAAGTAATCAGAATTCGTCATATGGATATAATTGGATGGATACGGAAGGTATTCGACTGTTTGTAATGGCCGCCGATATGCTCAATATCAGCGCCGCAGGGAGACAGTTGGGGCTCGCGCCCGCGGTGGCCAGCGCACGCCTGGCCAAACTGGAAAACCAGTTGGGTGCCGACCTGCTGCACCGCTCGACCCGCAAAGTGGTGATCTCGATTGAAGGTGCGGAGTTCCTGCCATACGCCAGGGAAATTCTGGCCCAGGAGGACGCAGCCCTGGCCGCTCTTGGACACGGCAGCTCGGAGGTAACGGGAACCCTGCGCTTCGCCGCCTCCAGTACTTTCGCCCAGTTGTATGTAGCGCCACTGCTGCCGGAATTTCTCGCGCGTTTTCCCGGTATTAATATCGAACTAAAACTCTCGGATACGCAGATGAATCTCATCGAGGGAGGCTTCGATCTCGCATTACGTAACTACGCCATAGAGGACAGCAGCTTGCGCGGACGCAAGCTCGCCGATGACGTGCGCATACTCTGCGCAGCCCCCGGCTACCTGGACAAACATGGGACTCCCCAGACGCCGGATGAGCTTGCACAACACCAACTACTGGTATTCATGAACACAGAGCCGCGAGATCTGAAATCCAAAGTTGAAGGGCCCGACGGCACCTTCCCGCCACGAGAGGCAATCTCACGGGTTATCTGTGACGACGGTACCAGTATGCGTGTCGCTGCCAAGTCCGGTGTGGGCATCTGCATGAGTTCGCTATGGAGTATCGCCGAGGAGCTCAAACATGGCTCGCTCGTAAGGGTATTGCCGGACTACCAGATCGATGATCACTCAGCCATCTGGTTGGTGTACCCAAAGTCCAACGTTCTGACCGCAAAGGTGAGAGTATTTATCGACTTCCTGATTGAAAAGATTGGGGACCCGCCCACCTGGGAGCGCGAACTACCGCCTTAGAAAGCGCCAACCACTGCCTCGAAAACATCGGGAAATAGCAAGCAAAACAATGCCGCTGTACCACGCGATACAAAGGCATTATTCGGCACTTACGAAAACAGAATCTGCAGTTAATCCATACAACTTGCCTGAAAGCAGTATATATTGACTGCCACTTTTGAGCGGCAAACCGGAGATACAGAATGTCCGACCAGAACAATCGCATATTGATTCTATTTGCGCACCCCTCCAGGGATCGTTCGGAAGTCAATCTACCGCTGTTTAAAGCATCTGAAGGCAGAGATGGTGTTACCCTGGTAGACCTCTACCGTGAATACCCGGACTACCGCATCAATATTGATCGCGAGCAACAGCGCCTGAGCGATCACGATGTCATTATCTTCATGTTCCCGCTGTACTGGTATTCAACGCCCTCCATGCTGAAGGAGTGGCAGGACCTCGTGCTGGAGTATGGTTTTGCCTATGGCCACGACGGCACGGCATTACATGGCAAGACCTTTCTCTGTGCGCTGTCGGCCGGCGGCGCCGCAAAGGCCTACCGCGCAGAAGGCTACAATCACTTCACGATTCGAGAATTGCTGCAACCGCTTGAACAGACCGCCACGCTGACCGGCATGCGCTATCTGCCGCCCTTCGCCCTGTTCGGGTCACGCACTGCCGTGGATGAACACCGTATCGAAGAACACGTGGCGAACTGGCAGCGCATACTAGGCGCCCTGGAATCGCGACAACTCAACCTAAGCGCAGCACAAGACCTGCAGATCCTCAACGAAGACCTGGACGCTGTACTGGGAGTCGCATCATGACAGTGTATTTCGTTCAGGCGTTCATCTACCTTTGCGCGGCCGTGGTGGCGGTACCGCTGGCCAAACGCCTTGGACTCGGCTCAGTACTCGGCTACCTGGTTGCCGGAGTTATTATCGGGCCGGTAACCGGGCTGGTCGGACAGGAAACCACCACCATCCAGCACTTCGCCGAGTTTGGTGTGGTTATGATGCTGTTCCTGGTGGGGCTGGAACTGGAGCCACGCTCGCTGTGGGAAATGAAGAACAAGCTGCTGGGCTTGGGTGGTTTACAACTGTCGCTGACCACCGTGGCTTTCACCGGGGTAGGTCTGTTAGCCGGACTGGGCTGGACGATAGCGCTGGCAGTGGGCCTGATTCTGTCCCTCTCCTCCACCGCAATCGTATTACAAACCCTCAGTGAAAAGGGCCTGACCAAAAGTGACGGGGGACAGAGCACCTTCTCTGTGCTGCTATTCCAGGACATTGCTGTCATTCCCATGCTCGCCCTGATCCCGTTACTCGCGTTGCCCGAACTGGCAGAACAGGCACAAGCTACTGCGGCCGCGGCGGATGATCACCACGGGGAGCTTAGCCTGGTTGCAGGATTACCTGGCTGGGCCCACGCCGGCGTGGTCATTGGATCTGTGGCAGTTTTGATCGTGGGCGGACACTACCTGAGCCGACCACTTTTTCGCTTTGTCGCCGACAGTGGCCTGCGCGAGGTGTTTACCGCAGCGGCGCTGATGCTGGTGATTGGCATTGCGGCGCTGATGGGACTTATTGGACTGTCACCCGCACTGGGAACCTTTCTGGCGGGCGTGGTACTGGCCAACAGCGAATTTCGCCACGAACTGGAGGCAGACATTGAACCTTTCAAGGGCCTGTTGCTCGGCCTGTTTTTTATCACGGTCGGCGCAGGTATCGACTTTAATGTCCTGAGCAGTAACGTGCTGTTGGTGCTGGCTGCAACCGCAGGGCTGATGGCGATCAAGGCTGGCGTGCTATTTATCCTCGCCGTAGCCTTCAAACTCAAAGGACCGGATCGCTGGCTGTTTACGCTGGGACTGGCACAGGCGGGCGAGTTCGGCTTCGTTCTACTTAGTTACACCACCCAGCACTCGGTGCTACCACCCGATCTCAGTCAACTGTTGGCGTTGGTGGTCGCCCTGTCGATGTTCCTGACTCCCGTGTTATTCATTGTGCTGGACAAGGTCATCATGCCGCGCTACCAGCAAGAGGAGAGCAGCGGTGCCTACGACACGATTGATACACAGGGCCCAGTCATCATCGCTGGGATTGGCAGGTTCGGCCAGATCATAAATCGGCTGCTGGTGGCACACGGCGTAAAAACCGTGGTGCTGGACGCCAACCCCGGGCAGGTCGAGACCATGCGCAAAATCGATATCAAAAGCTATTTTGGCGATGCGGCCCGCCCGGACCTATTGCATACCGCGGGTATTGATGAGGCCAGCCTGCTGGTGGTAGCCATCGACGACCAGTCTCGTGCTCTGGAACTGGTAGAGCACACTAAATCACACCACCCACGCCTCTGCGTATTGGCACGCGCCTTTGACCGGGGCCACGGTTATCAGCTGCGCCACGCAGGCGCGGATATTATCGTCAGCGAGACCTACCACTCCGCCCTGGAAGGTGCCCGTGACGCCCTGGAGGCGCTGGGTGTTCACCCGTTCAAGGCCCTACAAATGAAACAGGCCTTCCGCGAGACCGAGGCGGTTGAAGACGAAAAGCTCTACCACAGCTGGCTACACGAAGAGGAAGGTCACGCCTTTACCCAGCACTACCGCAACCTATTCGTGCAGTTGGAAGAAGCTATTGCCCAGGCCTTCAAAAAAGACCGCGCCGATGGACATTCCAGTGCCGAGCGCGGTTGGACACCCCCACCCAAGGGGTATACAGATGATTTTAAATAGGACTAAAGCGAGGCTTCAATCATGTCAGTCATACTAGTCACTGGCGCCAGTACGGGTATCGGCCAGGAGGCGGTCATTCAACTGGCGAGTGCGGGACACCAGGTCTTTGCGAGTTGCCGTAATCCGGCCGGCGCCTCCGAACTTAATGCAAGAATTACTGAGAATTCTCTCGACGTGAATGTCGTGCCACTCGACCTGCTGGACCACAACACCATCCAGCCCTGTATTGATGGCGTGATAGAAAAAGCGGGACGCCTGGACGTATTAGTAAGCAACGCCGGTATTGGCGGCGGACGCTCAATGGAAGAAACGCCAATAGAGGAGATCAGGGAAGTCTACGAGACTAACTTCTTTGGCACCCTTGCGGTGATGCAGGCGGTGATACCCCACTTTCGCAAACAGCGTAGCGGCCGTTTCGTCAACGTCACTTCGCTGGCTGCAGTTAACATATTCGGATGCCACGGCACCTACTCCTCCAGCAAAGCTGCCATCGAGGCGATCTGTACCGCCATGTCCCAGGAACTGGCCTGCTTTGGCGTAAAGGTGTCCCTGGTAGAGCCCGGCTGTGTCTGGACCCCCATGTGGGAAAAAGGCACTGCGCCATCGGATGACAGCCCCTACGGTGAGTCATTTGCGCGATTAATGGCGTTCGGCCAGTTCGGCCTGTCTCGAGCCGCCACCGTCGCGGATTGTGCCCAGGCCATACAAGATGCGGTTGAATCGGAGACACCGCGATTCCGTTACCCCGTGGGTCCCGATGCAGACGACTTCTTCAAGGCCTATTGGGCACTTGCCGACGACGAGGAATGGCGGCGCATTGCCCAGTTAGATAACGACGCGTACGCCGAGAAAATGTATGAAGTGATGGGCGTGGACTATTACGCTCAAGTGCCAGCAGACTGACAGGCGATGAAATGAGGGAGCTCATCTACAGCCTGCGACCACGATCCAACGGTGCCAGATGCGCGACAAAGCACCGGGGCGCCGTCAATCCCACTCCACCCAGAGCTCTTTGGGGCCGCGGAACTGCACAGCCTCTACCGGGTCCAGGCTCTGGTCAGCCATCAAACGCATACCAGGCAGGCGTTTGACCAACTCCTCCAACAAGAGCGTGAGTTCAAGTCGCGCCAGGGGTGCACCCAGGCAGACATGCCGGCCATAGCCGAATGCGACATGATTGCGGGCGTTGTCGCGGTGAATATCGAACTCCTCGCTGCGCTCAAAACGCTCCTCATCTCGATTGGCCGACGGCAGGAAACACAGTACCCGTTCCCCCGCCGCTATGGCCTGGCCACGAATTTTGGTATCGCGCTTCACCAGGCGGCGCCAGGCGACCACAGAGGATCGAAAGCGTAGGCACTCCTCAACCGTATTGGGGATCAGTGACGGGTCTTTCACAATCGCTTGCCAGCTTTCAGGGTTTTGCAGCAGGGTGAGAATCGCATTGCCGGACATATTGGTCGTGGTTTCGTGCCCCGCGAGCAACAGGCCGAAGACCACATTGTTGATGTCCTCGATGGTGAGGACGCTGTCATCCCCGGCGCGGGTCGCCAGCATCGCGCTGGGAAGATCGTCTTGCGGTGAACGCATCCGTTGCTGTACCAGGTCCAGACAGTAATCCCAGTAATCCGCCAGATGTCCTGCGGCAGTAAGCTGCTCTTCCAGGCTGGGCTTGCCGAATGAAAGTATCAGGCGGCTATCTGCCCACATCTTGATCTTACCGACATCCTGTTCGGGAATACCCAATAATTTAAACAGGACAAGCGCCGGGAGTTCGTAGACCATCTGCGCAACAAGGTCGGCTTTGCCGTCTTGTTCAAAGCGGTCCACGGCGTCATTAACCAGCTGCCGAATATACGGTTGCAGGTGTGCCGTGTGTTTTGGACGGAATACCTCCTGGGTATTTCGGCGAATTCGCGTGTGATCTTCGCGCTCGTTGTTGGACAGTGTCGGGCGCGGAGAAAACCCGCGCTCACGCAGCAGTTCCATAACTTCATCAGCATGAGGCTGCAAGGGCTGGAGGGTAATCTCCGAGGAGAATGTTTCCTTATCACTCAGTACAGTCTTCACATCGTCATAGCGTGTGACTGCCCAATAGTTGATGTCAGGTAGGTAGGTCACTGGGCTGTCGCCCCTGGCCTTTCGGTAGGTAGCCTCCAGCTCGGGATTGGAAAGTCTGAACGCATCAGAGAGTGCAGTGACCGGGCACGAGTCGCTCGCCGGGGACATAGTGGGGTTCATAAGACACTCCTCTTCAGGACACATGTTTACATAACAACTTATCTTAGTGCAAAGATGTTGCTATGTAAACATTAATCGGCTAATTTCTCTCCGTAGCCAATGCCACGTGCGTGGCGCTTCCAAAGGACGCAGACATTTTATGCCCAATTCGGTTAAGCCCTACCGGCTAAAGAACAAGGTCAAGGTAATGGACCTGGAGAATTACCTGACCTACCACCTCGTGGTTATCGCCAACCGCACTTCTCGTGGGGCTTCTGCCCTGTACCGCAAGCGCTTCGGCGTCGGTGTCGTGGAATGGCGCTGCATGGTTATGCTGGCCATGGAGGAAGGCGTAAGTGCTGCGAGAATCAGCGAGGTCAGCAGTATCAATAAATCGCTGGTCAGCCGGGCCCTGGCGAAACTTGAAAAACAGGGTTATGTGGAGGACTACAGCGGTTCCACGTCGCGCAAACCGCGCCGTTTACAGTTTACCGCCACCGGTCTGGCGCTCTACCAGCAGATGGTAGAACTGGTGATCCTGCGCGAGAGCACGTTGCGTGGAAAGCTGTCAGAAACCGAAGTACATGAACTACTGCGTCTGCTAAAGATCCTGTTCAACAACGCTGATGCGCTGGATGAACTCCACTATCACATTGACCTTTAAGCCATAAATCTCGTACCAATGACAGCGGTTCAGCTACTCCGGTGTGTACCAGATTGGCGACGTATAGGCACGCTCCTGGATAGCGGTGAGCGTACCCGCCGGATTTTCCACACCAAACACTTTTGCGTCATTGGTCGTCCAGCGCGGTGTTGGTATTTCCAAAACCCTGACATAGTAAAACGCTGACTCACTGGCATCGAAATCCGGATCTTCCCAGTAGGCGCTCAGGTACGGCTCACCGATTGAGTTGGAGTAAGTGGCCTTGGCAACATCCACTGTGTTACCGACGGCAGGCAGTTTGCCGTTTTGACCCGGTGCGCGATCGCCAGACCACGCGACATCGTAGACTTTCTCCTGTGTTTCGCCAGTACTGGTGAGCCAGCCTTTGATCACCTGGATGCGATCAAGGTTTGCCCCATCAGGATCGCGGACCGCCTGAATTAGAAGTCGGGGGGCATCGGTCTGGGCAGGCATTGGCAGGTCGCCACCCATGGGTACACCGTTGCCGTAGCCGTGTGCCGCAAAGTCTGGTCTTGCAAGGTCATTCGCACTGAAGTCATAACCGGCAAACACACGCACCTTCATCCGCGTTCCCGTTGTCGCAAATACTTCCTTGCGGGACATGGCGTCAAAAATTTCCGCGCGGGTGTTACTCCGGGCCCATACCGCTGCGAGGCCAGATGCTGAAGTCTGCCAGGTATAAATACGCTCCATGTCGCTTTCCCAACGTCCCATGATGGGCTCCATGAATCGTATGGGATTTGCGGATGGCTCCAATACCGCTATTTTGCCGAAGAAGTTTTCTTCGCGCGTGGTCGGCAGCGCGGTGTGCGAATCGGTGGAGCCAATCATGCCGAACTTGAATGGGTTTGCTCCCAGTTTGCGTTCGTAGGCCAGACCACGTTTCAGCGCCGCGCGTGCGTACTCGCGGGGCAACATATCGTCGGTCTTGGCCATACCGGATGGGCTACCGACATCCCAGGTTTCGAAGTCGGCAAACTCGTCATCCGGCGAGAGCTTGGGGTGAGCTTCCCCGTCACCTTTAATCTGGGTCACTTCATACAGAGGCTCGTATTTTTGCCGCTTCTTCGCATACTCCGCGTCAATACCCTCACCCGAGAACCTGATGTCGTCAAACATCAGGCCATTTGACTGGTTGCCATTGTGTGCGATAGACAACAAGCGACCGCCCGTTTTGGTTTCGACGTCTTCCATCCAGGACCATAGATATTCGGGATCGTAATTATCGGCGGCCGATGGCGGCGGTTGTTGGCTTGCCACTTCCTCACCGTCCCGAAACATCACCACGCGATGCAAGGATCCACCGGGTGTTGATGCGGTGAACTCAAACCCAATCAGCGCCGTGAACAGTCCAGGGACATTGGCGGCCTCAGCGGCGTCAACGATATCCTGCCACGGCCCGCGTCGCATATCTGCATTCATCGCCACCGTGTTGTTTCCGTCTATAAGCGCCTTGCCGTGTAGGTTGAACGCCTTGCGACGCGCCGCTACCGTGCCCTGCTTCACCAGGTCATGCATCTGGCGCCCGAGGGGGTCCTTAAGCAAGTCCGGGTCTGAACGCTCAATCATCTGTGGGACACCAAGCCCCTCAGCGTGATCTGCCACCATCAGGAAATCCAGCGGACGAATAAGCTTGGCCTCAACCCCCATAGAGGACGTCACAGTCTGTCCCTTGGCAAACCGGTAGGCCTGATCGGGTGCCAGGGTCGTGCCAACCATGCCCGCATCGGGAGAGTAAGACGTATGTAAGTGCGTATCGCCAAAAAGCACCTGGTTGGGGAAGTTTTGCTCCAGGTAGGGTGAATAGGGCTTTTTCTCAGTTGATTCCGTGGAATCATCTGAAGCCACTGAGTGCTGACAAAAGAGCGCGATCGCTAGAGATATTGCCCCTCGTGATATCAATCCTTTCATGCCCAACTCCTTTATGGCGAATACGCGCCGCCTCGAAATGTGATCCGAGAACGGCTTACTCATTGTTTCCACTCGCGGCAACGGGACCGTCTTTAGCACCCGGCTTTACATTCGGATAACGCCGGGTACTGATGGCATACTCCCTGAGCAACGGTGTGATCACAGGTTTCAACCAGTTATTTGCCGCAGCAATATTCCAAAGTTCTTTGGGGTCATTCTCAATATCGAAGATCTGCGGCAGCCCCAATTTATCGTGCGTCGAACTCAGCACAGACTGACCTGCCTGAACGACAGCGCCACGAGACGGTGAGCGGGTGATAAAGTGAATTTTGTAATTACGCCACTTGATCGCAAGCAGTTCCTGGGCGTAAAAAACCAGGAGATGTTCCCGGTTGGAAGATTGCTGATTGCCGAACAAAAACGCTGTCTGATCAACCGAGTCAATCGGGCGGTCCTGAGGGATGCCCTCACTTGCGCCAGCGACGTTGGCGAAAGTGCGGTAGAAGTCGAGGATACTCACGACTTCATTGGATACGCGCCCGGGCGTGGTATGACCGGGCCAACGAATAATCGCCGGCACGCGTATAGCTCCCTCCCAGGCACTGGGAAACTCACCGCGGAAAGGCCCGGAGTCCGACTGGCCACCGTACTGGATACCAATGCCCAGCATCGTCTCGGGGCCATTGTCGCTAGCGAACACGACTATGGTGTCTTCTGCAATTCCTGCATCATCCACCGCCGTTACAATACGGCCGGCGTTGTGGTCAATTTCCGCCAAGGCGTTCTGGTAGTCGCTATGGCCTTTGCGATCAAAGTCGGGGTGAGGCAACGGTGGACTGTGCGGCAGGGAAAACGGCACATAAAGAAAAAACGGCGCCTCAGAATCTGCATGTTCCTCGATATAATTCACCGAGCGATCTGTCACCTCACGATCGAGCAAGCGCCGCTTGGCCATATCATAATCTGCAACGCGCTCACTCTCGCTACCTTTCACGCCACGGTACACGCCCTCGTGCTCCACCAGCTCCGGGTCGTAGCCCGGCTGCAACTCGCGCAAGGGCGCGTTGCTGGAATTAAGAATGCCATACCACTCATCGAATCCCTGGTCGTTGGGAAGTCGCCCCGCCACTTCACCGAGATGCCACTTACCATAGGCGGCACTGGCGTAGCCGTGGTCCGATAACAATTCGGCGAGGGTGTACTCCCAAGGCGTCATCCCGACCAGTCCGCCCATTTGATCAACAGAGGAGGTGCCACTGCGGACTGGCATTCTGCCCGTCAAAAAGGCCGAACGCGATGGCGTACATTCCGGTTCGACATTGAAGTTCGTCAGCCGCATCCCTTCCGCCGCCAACTTGTCGAGTTCCGGTGTGGGCACACCGCGCACGATACCACCGCCGTAGGAACCGAGGTCGCCATAGCCAAAATTATCGACCAGCATAAACACAATATTGGGGCGCTCAGCGGCCACACCCGTGACGGCGTTAAGGCCAAGAACAGCGGTAAGGAAGAGTAAGTTAAATCTCGAGCGATACATATTTATGTTCCTCGGCAGCGATAGCGAGCGTGTTTAAATGCTTATTGGTTTTACCCGCCGCGATTTCCCAGTTGCACCGGCAGCAAGACCAGACCTTTTTAGTTTGAGGCACCTCTCATTAATGGTAGATTCTTTTCAGCATTCCAGGCATGCAATCAATGTCAGCCAAATTTCCAACGCAATAATTGTTGCGAACACCAGGCAAACAACGTCGGGAAATGGCGTGCAAGACCGGCCATCACCTTGGCTCGAAAGCTGGGCACGATCATCTCCTTTCCACGTTGCAATCCCCGAGCGATCTTTACCGCGACCACGTCAGGCTCCATCGTGCCAACCAAGTCTTTCAGGAAGCGTGTTTGCGGCACCGCCGAAGCAGACTCAGCCTCGATCATTGGCGTGTTGACCTCTGGTGGGCAAATAACATGCACGCTAACACCAGTACCGTCTAACTCCTGGCTCAGGGCTTGCGCTAAACCGTTAACGGCAAACTTGGAGGCCGAGTAAGCACTGTATCCATAGATGCCGGTGAGCCCTGCCATTGATGACACCAGGCCGATCTTCCCGGAACCGCGCTGTAACATCGGCGGCAATACCTGCCTTACCAGTTCCCGACTACCCGCGAAATTAATGTTCATTACGTCATCAAAGGCATCTGCACTGGTATCGAGAAACGTCGCATTCGCCGCCGTACCTGCACAAAGAATAACGAGGTTCGGCACACCGTGTTCTTCCATCACGCCATTAAACCTGGCAGCCAGGTTTTCGTAGTCGGTGATATCTAGTGAGACCCCAGTCACTTTCTGAACCGCACTTGTACGCAGCCCCTCGCATTCAGCAACTGCAGTGCCTAACTTCGTCGCATTCCTGGCGATCAGTACGACATCACTGCCCTGCCCGGCATACAATCGGGCCAGGCTTAAACCAATCCCACTGGAGCCACCGGTTATGTAGATGAGTTCACTGGCCATGGAAGGTCATCCGGTAACTACGCATTGCCCGCTTCCATTCCCGTCAGCACCGAGCGCACAATGCGATCGACAAAGAAATTCATCAGAAAGTCGGGCAAGTAGCGGTTACAGAAGTAGGTTATTTTGGCCTTGGTACCGGGAATGATCACACCCTTGCCGGCATCCAGACCCTTTAGCATCGAAGCGATGGCCTGCTCGAGTGACAGCGATCCGCCGAAGCTCTTTAGTTTCCTCGACACCGGGTGCATGTTCTTGATTTCGTCCTCGACCATCGGTGTATCCACCTCCGGCGGACAAATAAGGCTGACGTCAATCCCCTTGGGCTTGTATTCAAGGCGCAACACGCGACCAAGACCAACGACAGCAAATTTTGAAGCACTGTAGGCCGCGTACGAGTAATTTGCGACAAAGCCCGCCATTGAAGCTACCAATGCCAGCCGCGACCCTGGATGCATGATCGGAAGCACGGCTTCAGCAAAGTTGCGCGAGCCGAAGACGTTAACCGCAAGAACCTGTTCGAACTGCTGTGCAGTCAAGGATTCAAAGGGAGCAGCACGATTGATACCCGCGCAGTTGATAGCGAGGTCCGGTGGGCCAATTGCGGCCATAGCTTGGTCGACTGCTGACTCTATCTGCTCATAGTTGGTGACATCGCCTGCACAGGTGAAGACTGACGGCTCGGCACCTTCCCTATCTCCCTGCCACTCTGCGAAAGCCTGCTCATCAACGCGCAAGTCGAATACAGCTACGCGAGCGCCACGTTGCAGGTACTCCACAGCAAGCGCTTTACCGAGGCCGCTCATGCCGCCGGTGATGTAAACAGTGCGAGGTTTAGCCGCTGAGGTCTGCTTCGACGTGGTCATGGTCATATCGTCCATTGCGTTCGGATCAGGCTGTACAGGTCAATTTCTTGTATGCAGAGCGCCGCTGAGCCCTCTAACTGTGACTGCCTCTATAGATTGGCCTGCAGCGCAATCATCTAATCCGGTTATGTATGTCGGACCGGATAATCGATGATCTTGGGCAGTTTTTCTTTATATTTGACGACAGAAGCCTTATCACATCGCCGGAGAAATCCAGAAGCTATCCAGCGACCGCACGTTAAAACTAGAGTTAACAACAGCTTAGTCACCGATGGCCGCTTCGGTGGCTATATATAGATTGCAGGCTCACTCCACTATCAGCATCGTGTGCTCCGGGTATCTAACTCTCAACGGGAAGACGCGCCGGTACATCCAATTCAGGTACCACCTAGAGTTATCGGCGGAAGAACTGGTTAAATCTGATTAAAAGTATATATTTTTAATATATACTATTTGGTGTATCCTGCTACCAAATAGTGGAGGTAACCATGCCAAAGACAGAATCAGCCGATGTCGCAAAAGTGTTTATGTCGGGTAAGTCCCAGGCAGTCCGGCTACCCAAGAAATTTCGATTTGCCACCGGCTGTGATGAAGTTTCGGTACGCCAGATTGGTCATCACTTGATCCTTAGTCCTCGCTATAGCAACTGGGACGACTATTGGGCCAACTCAACCCGCCCCAGCGATGACTTTATCGATGCTGTGTTGAATCGAAATGAGACAGAACTGCCGCAGGAAGATCGAGTGAGTTTTGATTAATGCAATGCATGCTCGACACTGACACCTGTGTGTATCTGATTAAGCGGGCCCCTGGACTGAAGCCGAAATCCGCCGTGGAAGATTGCTTTATTTCAACAATCGTACTCGGAGAGTTGGAGTACGGCGTAGAGAATTCAGCCTCCAGTCGTCGAGAACAAAATCGAAAGGCATTACTGGATTTTGTCAGCGCAATCCGGGTGCTTCCCTTAACAGAAAACGAGTCACAGACGTACGGTGTTATTCGAGCCGCCCTAAAAACACACCCAATTGGGCCTAACGATACCTGGATTGCCGCTCACGCACTGTCCAGGCAATTACCGCTGGTGACTAACAATTCCCGCGAATTTTCACGCGTGCCAGGGCTTGTGACTGATAACTGGATGAGCGCGGGCTAATCACTCTATTTGGCAACCGATAGCAGATTGAATTTTGCTCGACACTTCATCTATCGCGTCCGAGCCCATTCATTGCCGAGGCATTAACGTCATTCACACCCGGTCAGACTCCTGCTCTACATCTGTATCAATATCCTTGAGAAGACCACGCAAGTGCTTCATTGGTTTCAGCGGAACAAATACGATTCTGTTTCGATGGGTCATGACCTGCAATTTTTGTCCGGAGACAATTCCCATAGATTCTCGTACCTCCTTGGGAATCACTACCTGAAACTTTGGCGATACTGTTACGGTAGTCATGCTTACAACCCTAGCGATTTACATGGCGTTGAAAGGTATAGCTGTCGATGAACTATGTAAATAATGGCGTATAATCTAATTCGGCCGTATCGCGAACATCGTTGATTCCGGCAGTGAAGACCTAGCTACGACTCTTTATCATCCCAGCAAAACCATTGCTGGTAATGCTCCGCGCTAAATCCTCGATATTGCATAAACCTCACCCGCCGAGCCTTCTCCTTGATATCTGCAGGCGGCGCAGGGCCAAACTTACGCTCCAACACACGCTGCGCACTCTCATGCCAGTCGAACTCGTCAGCTAGCATCGCCGACTCTATCTCGTCATCTTGAATCCCGCGCTGGCGCATCTCCTGGCGAATCCGCAGGGGGCCGTGGCCACGGTCAAAGCGCTGGCGCACGAAGCTCTCGGCATAGCGCGCATCGGATTGCAGGTTTTCATCAACAAGACGCGCTAGCTGCTCATCGATAAGTTCTGCATCGTCGAAACGCTTCAGCAACTTGCGTTTCAACTCAACGCGCGTGTGCTCGCGTCGCGCCAGTAGATCCATCGCAGCCAGGCGGATATCGCTGGGGTTTATCGCTTCGAGTTGTTCCCACTCGCCCGGAGCGATATCCGAGTGCGGGTCGTTGCCAGACCGGCCAAT
Source organism: Halieaceae bacterium (assembly GCA_963669435.1). Classification (GTDB taxonomy): domain Bacteria; phylum Pseudomonadota; class Gammaproteobacteria; order Pseudomonadales; family Halieaceae; genus CALJFL01. The sequence continues at coordinate 3,102,634 of OY770025.1, read as the reverse complement.
AGACTCTGCTCCCGGGTCTGTCTTCATTTGTTGCTCTGAATGTCGATTAGAGCGTTTGAAAGATCGCCTATTGAACTGTGTATCAGACATCGAAAAGAAAAGAGGCGCCGGAACCGCTTCCGGCCGAACCGGGAGTGGTATAAGTGGAGTTCGGCCGGAAGCGGTACCGGCGCCTAGTGGGGAAGGTTGGATTAGGCTCAGTGATTATTCCTGCTCCGTGCTGGCTTCAGCGGTCTCCTCTTCCGCTGGAGTCGGCTTGCCCACATTCAAGGTCTGCGCGCGAATGGCAGACTCAATTTCGTTGGCCACCGCCGGGTTGTCGTCCAGGAATTTGGACGCGTTAGCCTTGCCCTGACCGATCTTGTCCCCCTTGTAGGAATACCAGGCACCGGACTTATCGACCAGGTTGAGCTTGACGCCCCAATCGACCACTTCGCCCATATGGTAGATGCCCTTGCCGTACATAATCTGGAACTCGGCCTGTTTAAACGGTGGCGATACCTTGTTCTTGACCACCTTGACCCTGGTCTCGTTGCCGACAACTTCGTCGCCATCTTTCACCGCACCGATACGGCGGATATCCAGGCGTACCGAGGAGTAGAATTTGAGCGCGTTACCACCGGTGGTGGTCTCCGGTGAGCCGAACATCACACCGATCTTCATGCGGATCTGGTTGATAAAGATGACCAGACAGTTGGTTTGCTTGATGGCTCCGGTAAGTTTGCGCATGGCCTGGCTGAGCAGGCGGGCCTGCAGACCCACGTGCGAGTCTCCCATTTCACCTTCAATTTCTGCCTTTGGTGTCAGCGCTGCCACCGAGTCGACCACCAGTACGTCTACCGCGCCGGAGCGCACCAGCATCTCGGCCACCTCCAGGGCTTGCTCACCGGTGTCCGGCTGTGACATTAACAACTCGTCCATTTGCACGCCGAGCTTTTCCGCATATACCGGGTCCAGGGCATGCTCAGCGTCGATGAATGCCGCTGTACCACCGGCCTTCTGAGCCTCCGCAATCACCTGCAGTGTGAGCGTGGTTTTGCCGGAGGATTCCGGACCGTAAATCTCACAGATACGCCCCTTGGGCAGTCCACCTATGCCCAGTGCAATATCCAGCCCCAGCGAGCCGGTGGAGATGGAGGGTATTTCTACGTGCTCACGGTCCCCCATACGCATGACCGTGCCTTTACCAAACTGACGTTCGATCTGACTCAGCGCCGCATCCAGTGCCTTTTCTTTATTTGTATCCATGTGACTTCTCCCGTTGCCCCGTTTGTGTTGTCTGCTGTGTTGTCCGAGTAGTGCCGTGTTTTTGTCAAAAGCCATACAGTAAAACTACTGTATATATACTCAGTGCTTTGAAATTGAAATGCAAGCCCTAAAGCCCGGGAATTTCAGCCAAATCCGCTCGCTCGAAAAAACCTGTATGAATAGGCGACAGGTGCGATATCTGTTGTAGTCTAAACTCCCAGTAGGCGCCGCGATAACAACTGGGCTCTGCCCTGACCTGATCAAAGCCCAACCCCCGCGGCAGGCCTCACGGGAGACCAAGAGACCATGGGAAGACTTATCTCGATCGCGATCATCGCCGCCGCTGCCTACTGGTACTGGAGCGGTCCCTATCAGCAGGGTCGAAACCCCAGTGCCGAGGAGCAACTGCAGGCTAACGAAAGTGCAATGCGAAAATGCATCCGCCAGGAACAGTCAATGGGCGGGGCCGCGGGATTGGCCGGGGTAGCTACCGATATTGGAGATCCGGAACAGCTGTGCGCAGAAAAACTGCAATTGCGCCGAGAAAACGACCAGTGGGTTGCGCGCTAACCAGACCCTGGAACACTCTCACGTCTGGCCGCGAAAGCCTTCGAAATGCAGCAGCCAATCACGCTTGCGATACAGCACCGAGACAGCAACTAAACCCGCAATAGCAAAGCCCATGAATACCGGGCGAAAGCCGAACAAGTCGGCGACGGTACCCATCAACAGAGCACCGATGGCCGGAGAGCCCATGGCCAGGACCGCCCACAAACTCAGCACCCGCCCCCGGTAGGCCTCGCCCACGCCCAGTTGGGCCAGTGCCTGACTGCCGGTACCAATCATGGTCGCGGTCATACTCACCAGAAAGATAGTCGCGGCAACCATCACCAGCGACTCTAACCAGTAAAGGCAGAACAAGCACAGCGAAGCTACGATCAGCGCAGCGGTGATCAGCTGCAACAGCTGGCGCTCGCGAGAGCTTTGCTGACTGACAATCAAGCCACCAATAATTGAGCCGACGCCGCCCGACGCGGTCAGCGTCGCCAGGGTAGTGGAGTCTCCCGCCAGCAACCGGCCCGACAGGGCAGGCAATAATTCCAGGGTGGTGCGACCGAGCATGCCGTTCATCAAGGTGTAGCCCAGTACCAGTTTGATTGCGCGGTGTTGCTTTACATAGGCAATGCCCTCAACAAACTCCCTGCCCAGGGCAAGTTTTTCCGCGGGTCTTGGCGGTGGCGTAACCTGCACCGCCAGCAGCATGGGTAGCGCCGCCAGGAAGGCCACCCCTGCCAGGATAAACGTCGCCGGGAGGGAAAAGTGAATCAGCATCCAGGCGCCAACCGCCGGACCGAGTATGCGCGAGGTATTAAAGATAATGGCCGAAATACCGATCGCACTGGGCAGCACCTCGCGCCTCACCAACAGCGGTATCAATGCCAGGCGGATGGGAGTGTGGGCAGCACTGGCCGCTCCCATGGTCGCCGCCAACACCAGTAACCAGGGCAGGGAGAACTCCCCGAACAGGCCGGCCAACCCGGCCAGCCAGGCAATCACACCATGCAAAGTCATAGTGACCAACAAGCCATTGCGCGGATTAATGCGGTCCGCAACAATGCCAAAAATCGGGGAAAGCACGAAGGTGGGCAGCAGCATCAGACTGGCGACCACGCCCACCCAGAATGCCGAGTGCGTTAGCTCCCAGGCGCTCCAGCCGAGCAGGAAGCGTACAATCCAGGCGCCCAGTGTGGAGAGGCAAGAAGCGGGAAAGTAGCGGCGATAGGCCTGCTCCGAAAACGCGGACTGGCCACTCACCGGGAAACGGGTTTTTCTATTTCTGAGATGGCGTCCTGTAGGTCATCCAGGCGCGCAGACAACACGGCCTGCGCGTCCGCCAGGCCCTGGTTGTAGAACTCGGCTCCAATTTCTTCAACAAAAAACTCCAGCAGGAATTCCGCGTCGAACTGGCCAATCTCCTGGTCCAGTTCGCGCAGAAAATACTCCTGGATTTTTTGGGTGATAGCGTCCTTGCGTGAACGATCAAACTCGATGGTTAAATCTCCCAGCGGTACTTCCGCAGGTAGACAGTTAACCACAGAACCGCCGCGCAAAAAATCAAACCACCACCGAGGCTGGCCATGTTGACGGTCGACCAGTCCGGACCGGTCCAGTAGTAGCTCACATCGCCCATGTAAGGCAGGTGTCGCTTGATCGCTGTGGAAACATAATCCGTGCCCAGGAACAGCGGTTCCAGTATGACCAGACCCAGCAGGGGTGCCACCGTCAACAGGAACGGCGAACGTTTAGCGGCGGCGGAGGCCAGCAGTAACCACGCATAGGCGGGCGCGATCAGCAGCGCGGTGAGAATCCAACCACCGAACTGGCTCACCAAGAGCGTACCCCACTCAATATTACCGAGAATCACCGTGAACGGATCCATCTCCATACGCCATACCAGCAGCATGGACATAATCACCACCATCAACTGCGCCACCAGGCTGACTCCGATATAGATCACCGGGGCAACAATCAACGCCACACCGAGTTTAGTGAGTACCTCTTCCCACTCAGAGACTGGCATTGAGCGCCAGAACAGAATGCTGCGATCCTTGCGGTCTGCAAAAAGCGTACTCAACAGGTAGTTGAAGCTGACGAAGATCATCACCAGCACCAGCAGCATGTGCACAATGGTCAGCAACGGGTTGAGGTTATCCACCGGTTCTTCGGTGTCATCATCTACCTCCGGTTTACTCGGCGGTGTAAAGGTCCACTCGCGATCGAAGTCCCAGTCCTCCTCAGCTTGAACCTCAACCTCCTGCTCCACGCTGTATTCGATAACGTTGTTTTCGGGTTCATCGTCATCAATCTGGATACGGATATTCATGCCCTTGGTGGACTGCTCCTGCAGCACGACCTGCAGCAGCGCATCGCCCATCACGCTAAGCCGATTAGCCAGCAGCACACTGGCGAACATCACCAGGGTAAGCACCACCGCGATCACGATAGGCGTCCAGATCAATGAGGTTTTGTACTCCTGCAACTCACGCTGCACAAGGGTAACCACACGCGATGAAGTGCTATCAGTCATGGTACTGCCCTCCCCCAATCTTGGCCACGAACAGGTCAGACACCGACGGCGTGCGCAACTCACCCAGTGGTTCCAGCAAAGCCTTGTCGACACCCTCGTAAATGTAAGCTTTGCCACCGAGGATGCTGCGCTTGCCAACGTGGGGAATAGCTTCGGCCCGCGCTACCGCGTCGCCGACCGCGTGCACTTCTACATACTGTTCTTCCAGCGCCAACATATTTCCCTGCAATACCAGCTTACCCCGGTCCATAAACAGCACTTCGGTGAGGATATTCTGTACCTCTTCCACCTGGTGGGTGGAAATGATGATGGTGCGCTCCTCGTCAAAATAGTCATTCAGCAGCTGCTCAAAGAAACGCTTGCGGAACAGGATATCCAGGCCCAGCGTCGGCTCATCGAGAATCAACAGCCGGGCGTCAATCGCCATGACCAGGGCCAGGTGTAGCTGCACCGTCATACCCTTGGACAAATTACGCACCCGCCGCTCGGGACCCACCTCGGTGGTCGCCAGAAAACTTTCCGCCTGGGCACGATTAAACTTGGGGTGAGTGCCGGCCACGTAGTCCAGCAGCTGGTCCACGCGCATCCAGCGCGGCAGCACCGCGGTGTCAGCGATAAAACAGACATCCTCCATCAGCTTTGCGCGACTGCGACGCGGGTCACTACCCAGTACATTTATCTCACCCTCACAATCCGTGAGGCCCAGCAGCGCCCGCAGCAAGGTGGTTTTCCCCGCGCCATTGGGGCCGATCAGCCCGATCACGCTACCCGAGTTTACGCTCAGGTCTATACCGTCCAGCGCCTGCACGTCGCCGTAGCGGCGTCGCAGCGTATTGGCACTCACAATCTGTTGCACTAGTCTTTGCTCCCGATGTTCAACATATGCTCTACAACGTCATTCATGTTCAGGCCAAGCATATTGACCCGTTCGGCGAATGCCGGTACTTCTTCTTCAAGGAATCGGTTTTGCTCATCCTGGGTAAGCGAACCCCGCGCACCCTCGGTTACAAACATCCCCAGTCCCCTGCGCTTCTCCAATAAGCCAATATCCACCAGCTCCTGGTAGGCCTTGCCCACAGTCAGGTGGTTGATCTGGTAATCCGCCGCCACCTGTCGTACCGATGGCACCGCCTCACCCTCACTAAAACTGCCGTCCATAATCCTCTCCACTACCATTTCCCGCAGTTGTTTATAGATAGGCTGGTTGTCGTTCCACTCAACAGTCAAAATCGTTGCTCCAAGGCACGCTCAATCGCGCGCGTGTACTTCGCCGGAACCCATGATGGAAGTTTCGATTTCCGGTGCACCGCGGTGGTACACATCGCCACTACCCATAATCATCACGTACATTTTTTGGGTATCACCAATCTGCGCGGTCCCCGAGCCAACCACATTGAGTTCGCTCTGGCGTGAATCAATCTCGCCCAACGAAACATCCCCGGAACCGACGATATGGATTCTCAACTCGTTGGCAGTACCACTTTTAGCGCTGATATCGCCGCCACCATTCAAGGAAACTTCCATGTTGTAGATATCCAACTCGCCCAGGTTGATATCGCCCGACCCCGCAACGGTAAGTTGCAGGTTGTCGGCGGTCACATCGGCGGCCTGGATGTCACCGGAACCGCTCACCTGCAGCACGATGTCGTCCCCCGTGAGGGCAAAGAACTTGATATCACCCGAGCCCTCGACAGTGGCGTACAGTTCGTTCGTTTCCAGCGGCTTGACGTAAGCTTCACCGGAGCCGGTTAACTGCAGATGGCTCAAGGTACTGACAGTGAGCTTGTATTTCACATCACCGCCACTGAAGTCGTTACCCTTGCCACGGCCCAGTACCAGGGTGCCATCATCAGTCAAAAAAAACGGCTCCCTGTCCAGGTCATCCGCGTCGCCCCTAAGCTGGAGCACGGGCTCATCGCCCTGGGAAATCTGCACTTCCGCTGATCCGAAGACCTGCACACGCTCTACGTCCAGGCCTTCAACCCGGCGCACCTCTGCCTGCACGAGGGTACCTATACCCAGCGCAACCCCCACGCAGACAATTCTCAAAAGTGTCCTGGTTAACATCTCAATGGCCTCCAAGCATGTTCCGCGAACGACCCAGATGTTGCACCAGTTCCAGTACGATAGCGGCGGGAACAAAGCACAGCATGCCCAGCCAACCCCCGCCCAATGCGCTAATCAGTGCGCACACCAGGAACAGGCCCGCATAAATCACAATGTGTGCATCATCAAACGCCAGCAGTTTGTCCTGTTGTTTTGTGATCATTTTTCTTACCCCAATTATCTTGGTGTGTTGATATGGTGTTATACATAACTATAACACTATATTTTGAATCGGCAAGCGAAAAGTTCAATCTCTTGAATTTATCTATAAAATCAGAGGGTTGAGGGCTATAAAGTGTGGCTTGTAAGGCCCGTTTGCATGTTTGCAGCGATGCTGGAGGCGACTTTTTTAGCGCGTTCGGCCCGTTCACCCGCGAAATTTGCGTCTACCGTGTGTACAAAAGTGGCCAGCCAGCGCTCAAAGTCCTGTGCGTGCAAGGGCCGTTTGCCGTGTAACTGGCGGTGGATATTCATGGTGTGGCGCCGGTAGGATCGCTCCCCCAGTAGCAGCTTGCTCCAGTAGTTCTTGATATGCGGCAAGTGCTGAGAGAGGTCGATCTCCGCAACATCTACGAAAATAGGCGCCAGGATCGGATCGGCCAGCATGCGTTCGTAGAACAGGTCAACGAAGCGCTCGATGTTTTCACGGCTGTCGAGATCCGGCCTGGCCGCCGATTCGATCACTTACGCCCTTTGCGCTTCGACTTACTCTTGTCCTGCGTGGCCAGTCGCCGCTTGCGAGTCGCCTGGCGCTGGCTGAGCTTGCCGCGCTTATCGTCATAGGGATTATCGCTGGTACGAAACTCGATGCGCACCGGGGTGCCCACCAGTTTCAGCTCTCGCCGGAACACTTTTTCCAGGTAGCGCTGGTAGCTGGCCGGCACCTTGCCAGTCTGGTTGCCATGGATGACGATTATCGGGGGGTTATGCCCACCGGTATGGGCATAGCGCAACTTGATGCGGCGGCCATTGATCATCGGTGGCGCATGATCGTACACCGCGCCCTCCAGGATGCGCGTCAGCATGTTGGTATTGAGCTTGCGCGTCGCCGAGTGATACGCCGCATCCACCGACTTATAGAGATGGCCCACGCCAGTGCCGTGGAGCGCGGAAATAAAGTGGGAGTCGGCAAACTCGGCAAACTGCAGGCGGCGACGAAGCTCAGACTTGATACGCTCGCGCTGGTCGCTCTCGATGCCATCCCATTTATTGACCGCCATCACCAGGCCGCGGCCAGCGTCAATACAGTGCCCTAACAGATGCATGTCCTGGTCGACCAGACCCTCGCGAGCGTCCATCACCAGGATCACCACGTGGGCGTCATCCACGGCTTTCAAGGTTTTTACAATGGAAAATTTTTCCACTGCTTCCTTGATATTTTTGCGTCGGCGCACGCCAGCGGTGTCGATCAGGGTGTACTGGCGCTCGCCGCGTTCAAATTCAATATAGATACTGTCGCGGGTTGTTCCTGGCTGGTCATATACCACGACCCGCTCCTCGCCCAACAGACGGTTCACCAGCGTGGATTTGCCGACATTGGGTCGCCCTACAATTGCGACGCGGGTACTGTTGGGGAACTGGGACTCGGGTAGGGGCTCGGGCTCCGGGAAGGACGCCATGATTTTTTCTATCATTGAGCGCACACCGCGCCCCTGTGAGGCTGCAATGGGGAACATGGACTCAATACCCAGGGCATAAAACTCTCCCTGGGCGACCTGTTCATCCAGGCCGTCGGTCTTGTTGACCAGCAGGTGAAAGGTCTTGTTGCGCTGCCGTAGATGGCGAGCCAGTGCCTCGTCAGTGGGGTTTAAACCCTCGCGGGCATCCACCAGCATGAGCACGGCATCGGCCTCTTCAATCGCCGCCAGTGACTGGCCGGCCATTTGCGAGTCGATGCCCTCTTCGTCACCACTGATACCGCCGGTATCAATGACCACACAGGGGCGCGAGCCAATACGCGTTTCACCGTACTTACGATCGCGCGTGAGGCCGGCATAGTCCGCTACCAGCGCATCCCGGCTACGGGTGAGCTGATTAAAGAGCGTGGACTTGCCGACATTGGGGCGGCCAACGAGCGCGAGAACCGGGATCATCGTGCGCGACGGGTTAGACCCGGTTTAATTTTTGGCGGTAATCTCATACGCCACCAACTTACCGCTGTTGCCAAACACATACAGCACGTTGCCGTCGGCCAACATGTCGGCACGGGCACCATCACCGTCGACTTTCACACGGCCGGCAAATTCACCATCCACTTGCGACATCAGGTGAACATAACCTTCATAGTCAGCCACGGCCACGTAGCTGCTGACCGGCGTGGGCCGGGACAGTTCGCGGTAGCCCAGCGCGTCCTGTTGCCAGCGCACACCCTGGCCATTGCGCAGGTAGGCGGTGACCGTACCATCCTCATCGGTGACGTACACATTACCGAAGCCCTGGCTGACACCGGAGAAGGAGGACACATTGCGCTGCCAGATTTTTTGGCCATCGCGAGCATCGATGGCGACAACCCTGCCCTGGTAGCTGGCTGCATACAACTCGTTGCCCACCAACGCCATAGTGCCGTCGATATCAACAATCCGTTCAATTTCCGACCTGCCCTGAGAGATGGCCACACGCGCCTCCCAACGAATGGCACCCGTATCGGAAGTGAAGGCCAGCACCCGGCCATTGGCGAAGCCGGCGTAGACCGTGCCATCACGCAGTATCGGCGCACCGGTGCCACGGATGGTTAATACCGGGACATTGCTATCGTAGGTCCAGAGCTTCTCACCGGTATCAAAATCCAGGCCCTGGAGTTTGCCATCATAGGACTGGGCCACGACCACCTCGCCGTCACCCTGGGGCGGCGCGAGCACCTCGCCGGTCACCTTAGTGCGCCAAACCATGTCACCACTATTGGCATCCAGACGCATCACCGAGCCATCACTGCCGCCGACAAATAGCGAATCTTCATAAAGACCCACACCTCCGGACAGACCTGTTTCAATCTCGTTATCCCAGAGCTTTTTACCGCGGCTACGATCCAGGGCCTTGACCTCACCCTCTGCTGAGGCAGCGTAAATGATGCTATCGGTCATTACCGGCTGCAGTTTGTACAGTCCCTTGCCCTGACCATCGCCCACGCCCGCGGACCACAACTTCTTGATCTTGACGGTCTCTTCAATCTTTACCAGTGGAACAGGCGCGGTGGGGTCGTCATCGTCATCGTCGAACCAGCCCGACACGGTGCTACAGGCCGATAGACTGAGTGCCAAACCCAGTGTCAGGAAACCACGAAATAGTCTATTCATTAGCTCAGCCCTCTGGCTCGGCGTCGGCAACGGGTTCTTCGCTCTCTTCGACGGTGAGCTCACTCACCTCTGGCAGCGGTGCCAGCTCCCGTTCGGGCACAGGATTGAGAGCCTGTATTTTTTGCTCCAGCAGGTTGATGGGGGGCCGCGCCGGATTGGCAGCAGCAAAATTTCTGGCGCGGATATAGGCCTCCCGGGCCTCAGACTCTTTACCCTGCGCAAGTAAAATGTCGCCCCGGGCACTTTCGTAGGACGCCGCATAAGGTGAATCACCCGCACCGTCGAGAATTGCCAGCGCCTGCTCGGCATCACCGCCTGAGGCCAGCACCCGTGCCAAGCGCAATTCGGTCACCTGCGCAATATCGCTGCCCTTACCGGCCTTTTCCAGCACCCAACGCAACTCGGCCTCGGCGGTCGTCAGGTTGCGCTCTTCCACCGCAATGCGAGCCAATTGCAAGGCGGCAAACTGGGCATAGGTACTGCCCATGTGCTCACGCTTTAGCTGTCCAGCGAGTTCCCGCGCCTCGGCCAGGTCGACCAGGCCCTGGTCTGCTCCCGCCAGCGCTTCCAGGAGGTTCTGGTAGACATCGGACGCCAGCGCCCTTTGCTCTTCCTGGTAGCTCTGCCAACCCTGCCAGCCAAAGCCCGCCGACAGGGCCAGGACGATGGCAGCGATGGTGGACTTGCCATTTTCATCCCACCAGCGCCTTAGCGCCTCGACCTGTTCGTCTTCTGTACGTAATGGATCCACGTTACTTATATCCTCAGTTCTTCAATCAATTTACTGCGAGTGCGGCCACCAGGGCGCTCGCCAGTTCCGTCACGGGCAGGGTCTGCTGTTCGCTCTGCCCACGCAGGTCTTTAACCGTAACACTGCCAGCAGCGACCTCGTCCTCTCCCCAGATCAGGGCCAGGCGAGCGCCGCTTTTATCGGCTTTTTTCATCTGGCTCTTGAAACTGCCGCCGCCCACATGCTGCACAATACGCAAGTGCGGTTGCGCACTGCGCAACTGCTCCACCGCCGCCAATGCCACAACGTGGGCGCCGCTGCCCGCGCTCACGACATAGATATCGGCATTGCCGGCAGCCGCGTCCTGCTGGCCCAATTCTTCCAGCAGCAGCACCAGGCGCTCCATACCCATGGCAAATCCGGCGGCCGGTGTGGCGCGACCACCGAGTTGTTCAACCAGCCCATCATAACGGCCACCGCCACAAATGGTGCCCTGTGCGCCAAGTCGATCGGTCACCCATTCAAATACGGTTTTATTGTAGTAATCCAGGCCGCGTACCAGGCGGTTGTTGATAGTAAACGGCACGTCGGCCGCACTCAACAGCTCACACAGGGCCGCAAAGTCGTCGGCCGATTCTGCATCAAGGTGATCTGCCAGGCTGGGCGCGGCATCGAGTAGGGCCTGGGTTGCAGGGTTCTTGCTGTCCAGGATCCGCAGTGGATTGCTATCCAGGCGACGCTGGCTGTCTTCATCCAACTGGTCTTTGTGCTGCAACAGATAGTCTACCAGCGCGGCCTTGTACTGCGCTCGGGAGGCATTGCTGCCGATGGAGTTAAGCTGTAACTCGATGCTGTCACCCAGGCCCAGCTGGCGCCACAGCCGCGCGGTCAGCAGGATAAGCTCCGCATCCACGTCCGGGGAGGCAATACCGAAAGCCTCCACGCCGATCTGGTGGAACTGGCGTTGACGGCCCTTCTGCGGTCGTTCGTAACGAAACATCGGTCCGCTGTACCACAACCGTTGCGGGGTATTTAACATACCGTGCTGGATAACCGCGCGCACACACCCAGCGGTGCCCTCAGGGCGCAGACTCAGACTGTCACCTTTGCGATCGGGAAAACTGTACATTTCCTTCTCGACAATATCGGTGACCTCACCGATACCGCGGGCGAACAGTTCGCTGGGCTCAACCAGCGGCAGTCGAATCTCGCGGTAGCCGTAACTGCCCAGCAGCTCGCTCACGGTGGATTCGAGCAGCTGCCAATACGGGGTTTGATCCGGAAGAATGTCGGTCATCCCCCGAATTGCTTTTATGGTATTCACTGGTTCTCCTGGGTCCCGGGTCGTTCTTAGGCTGGCGATTTCAAGATGAGCTTCTCATCCTGGCTCGCGCGTTCCTGCTCCAACTCATGGGCCCGCTTGCGGATCACCTGCTCCAGGTGATCGACGAAGTCCTTGTTGCTGACCTTGTGATCGGGTTCACCGCTGACGTAGATCAAATTGCTGGGGGTCGCCCCAGTCAGCCCCACATCCGCTTCTTTTGCTTCCCCGGGGCCATTGACAATGCAACCAATCACCGCCACATCCATGGGCGTGCGCACATCTTCCAGGCGCTGCTCCAGGGTATTCATGGTGCCGATGACATCAAAGTTCTGGCGTGAACAACTGGGACAAGCGATAAAGTTGATACCGTTGGTGCGCAACTTGAGACTCTTCAATATCTCAAAGCCCACCTTCACCTCTTCAACCGGATCAGCCGCCAGCGAGATGCGTATGGTATCGCCGATGCCATCCATTAACAGCATGCCCAGGCCTACCGCTGACTTTACCGTGCCACCCCGTAAGCCACCCGCCTCGGTAATGCCCAGGTGCAAGGGTTGGTCGATCTCTTTTGCCAGCAGACGGTACGCCTCAACCGCCATAAACACTTCCGAGGCCTTTACGCTGACCTTGAAATCCGGGTAATTGAATTTATCGAGAATATCCACGTGGCGCATGGCAGATTCCACCAGGGCCTCCGCCGTGGGCTCGCCGTACTTACGCTGCAGGTCCTTGCCCAGGGAACCGGCGTTGACACCAATGCGAATAGGGATCCCCTTGTCGCGCGCGCTGTCGATAACCTCGCGGACCTTGTCGTCCCGACCAATATTGCCGGGGTTGATGCGCAGGCAATCGACGCCATACTCGGCAACCTTCAAGGCTATCTTGTGGTCAAAGTGAATGTCGGCTACTAATGGTACCTGCACCTGGGCGCGGATCTCGCGGAATGCTTCGGCGGCCTCCATACTGGGAACAGAGACGCGCACGATGTCTGCACCCGCATCTGCTATCGCCTGCACCTGGGTCACCGTAGCGGGCACATCGCAGGTTTCAGTATTGGTCATGCTCTGCACCGAAATTGGCGCATCGCCGCCCACGGGCACGTTGCCCACCATGATCTGGCGGCTGGCCCGGCGTTTGATAGGCGATTCGCTGTTCATACCTACCCGCCTACTCCCGGCATGCGGCTGGGGCCTGACAAAGGGTCTACCTCAGGTAACGTTGATTGCACACGCAACGTCTCGCCGGCTAACTGTTCTTCACCACTCTGCCACCACCAAAGTCCGGCTACCACCGCAGCGAGCACGGTAAGGCCCACGACAATGCCAATACCCGTGCGCTGCAACTGCAAAGGCTGGGTGACCACACGTTTGCCTTTGCCGCCGGCAAAAGTACCGTCGGTGAGCACCTCAAAGGCAGCGATGAGCTCTTCTTCGTCCAGTGCCAGCATTTTGGCGTAAGCCCGAATGTAGCCGCGGGCAAACGCCGGACTGCGCAGAGATTCATAATCATCGCGCTCGATCTGGGTGACATAGCACGGCAACCAGTTCAGGCGATCCGCGGCCTCCCGCTCGTTCATGTTCTGTGCCTTGCGCGCCGCGCGCAGCAAGGCGCCCGGCGACTGAGATACCAGGCTGAGTTGCTCGGCCGCGTCTTTAGCCACCTACCGTGGTCCTCTGGTAGGCCTGGTACTCTTCCGAATCGGGATAGAGATTACGCAAGGCCAAGGCGTAACTGCTCTCGGCATCGCGGTCACCGGTTGCACGCGCTATGCGCACCCCCAGCCACAGGCTTCGTGAAGACTGGCGCACGGAGCGCTTGCGGAAGTTGTCATAGTATTCTTGCGCCGTGGCGTAGTCCTTCGCATCAAAGCGTAGCTGCGCCAGCTCCAGCAGAGCAATAGTGTTGTGGCGATCCATCGACAGGGCACGCACAAAAGCTTCCTCTGCGCCATCGGGATCAAATAACTGCAGGCGACACAGCCCCAGGTTGATGAAGGCCTGCGGACGATTGGTATACAACGGGTCGCGCACAACGACTTCAAGCTGTGCTTCCGCTTCACGGAAGCGCTGTTGGCCGAACAGGAAGGCCGCATAATTGTTGCGCGCACGCGAGAAGTCTTTCTTCAGGCTGATCGCTTTTTTGAAGCTTTCTTCAGCCAGTTCGGTTTCACCGGTACTCTGGTACACCAGGGCAAAGGCCTCGTGCACCTCGGGGTTCTTATCGTCAATCTCGGTGGCAATGGCCAGGTTGCGCTTGGCATCGTCCCAGTTGTTCTCGCCGATATACTGGCGGGCCAGGGCAACGCGTCTTTCCAGCGCCTCCTCCGGGGAGGCCTCGTCGGTGAAAACGCTCTCGGTCGTGGTGACGCAACCCGCGAGGCAGGTCATTAATGTGCCCATCAACAGGGCGTTGCACCCGGCCTTAAACCTTTTCATATTCACCCGGCACTTACCCCCGCTGCTTCACTGGCCTGTCGGTAACGCTCACTGCGACGCGTCTTATCCACCACCTGGCCGACCAGCTGGCCGCAGGCGGCATCGATGTCATCGCCGCGCGTTGTTCTCACGGTGACAATATATCCTGCATCGACCAGTACTTGCCAGAAGCGCGAGACCGCATTGCCACTGGGGCGCTGATAATCCGACTGGGGAAAGGTATTAAAGGGAATAAGATTAATTTTGCAGGGGAAATCAGCGAGCAATTCCGCCAGTTCGCGGGCATGGTCCAACTGGTCATTGACCCCGGCAATCAGGGTGTACTCAATGGTGACCACCCGCTTCTTGTCGCTCTGTGCGTCAATATAGGCACGCGCGCTCTCCAGCAGCATGGCAATTGGGTACTTGCGGTTTATCGGCACCAGTTCGCTGCGCAGTTCGTCATTGGGTGCATGTAGAGACACCGCCAATGACGCCTCGCTCACCTCGCGCAATTTATCCAAGGCGGGGACAACACCTGACGTGCTCAGCGTCACGCGGCGCTTGGAAATTCCGTAGGCGAGATCGTCCATCATCAGGTCCATGGCGGAGACCACGTTGTCGAAATTGAGCAGGGGCTCGCCCATGCCCATCATTACCACGTTGGTCACCACCCTGCCCTTGCCGGGCTGGAACGCATCGTAGGAATCGATTGCCAGCCACACCTGCCCAATAATCTCGGCGGCTGTGAGATCGCGCATAAAACCCTGTTTACCGGTACTGCAAAAACTGCAGTCCAGGCTACAGCCCACTTGCGATGACACACACAGGGTAGCGCGGCCGCCATCGGGGATAAGCACGGCCTCCACCAACCCGCCACCTTCGACACGAATGGCCCACTTGCGGGTGCCGTCGTTGGAGTCGTGCTGGCTGACAATCTCGGGGGGTCGTACCTCGGCGACCGCGTGCAGCTTTTCGCGCAGGGCCTTGCCGAGGTTGGTCATTTTCTCGATGTCGCACACACCGCCATGGTGAATCCACTTGAGCACCTGCTGCGCACGGAACTTCTTCTCCCCCAGGTCGAGGAAGAACTGCTCCATTTGCGCCAGCGTCAGCCCCATCAGGTTAACCCGGGGCTGTTCGCTGCTACTGGCAAGAATGGCGGACATCGGCTGAGAGCTGCTTAACCGCGGTCGCAGAGCTCGCTGGCGGCGAAGAAGTAGGCGATTTCACGAGCCGCCGATTCTGGCGAGTCAGAGCCGTGGACAGCATTGGCGTCGATGGACTCAGCGAAATCTGCACGGATGGTCCCTTCGTCCGCTTCCTGCGGGTTGGTCGCACCCATCAGCTCACGATTTTTAGCCACGGCACCTTCGCCTTCCAGCACCTGTACCACCACCGGACCCGAGGTCATGAACTCGATCAGTGCGGGGAAGAAAGGACGCTCGCGGTGTTCGGCGTAAAAGCCGCCGGCCACGTCCGGGCTGAGGCGCAGCATTTTTGCCGCAACAATCTGCAAGCCATTGGTCTCAAAACGCGAGTAGATTTTACCGACAATATTCTTGCCTACCGCGTCGGGCTTGATAATGGAAAGGGTACGCTCAACAGCCATTAAACTATCTCCAGAAATACGAAAAATCAGATGCACGCCATCCCGTCGCGCGGCGGTTTTGCCGGGCGCCGTGAACAGCGTGCCAGAAGCGGCGCAATTATACGGATTTTAGGCGCGGGTTTCACCCTTACCCGCCAAGGAAGGAAAGATTATTCTGCTTTTAAATCAGTGGCTTAGCGCCACACAGAGGAAATAGGGTAATTTTACCCGCGCGCCGATCGACAGATCAGTCCATCTCCTCAATCCAGGCGGCCTGAATGGCCTCCAGGATCTTCTCGCCACAGCGGTTGGGATCATCGTCAAATTCAGGCAGGGCCATCACCCAATTGCGCAAATCCACGAAGTTCAACGACAGAGGGTCCACGTCCGGATGCGCTTCAGACAGCTCGATGGCAATGTCGATAGTATCAGTCCACTGCACGGTAATTCTCCCGCTATTGGTAGCTTAACTAAGGCCGGGCACTAGTGCCGTTCAGACACCATGTTAATGGTATAGCGCGGTATCTCCACGACTAATTCTTCATCGGCAACGATGGCCTGGCAACTGAGGCGGGAATCAGGCTCCAGACCCCAGGCCATATCCAGGTAATCGTCTTCCAGTTCGTCCGCTTCCTCGAGTGAATCACCGCCTTCGCGAACAATCACGTGGCAGGTGGTGCAGGCACAGGACATCTCGCAGGCATGTTCAATCTCAATGTCATTACGCAACAGGGCGCGACAGATACTTTCACCCGGCTCCGCCTCCACAACCGCGCCCTCAGGGCAGAGGTTTTCATTGGGCAATACGATTATGCGCGTCATTGTTGAGCCTCATCATCCAGTTCATCGAGCGACACGCCGGCCAGCGCCTGACGAATGCTCTGATCCATGCGGCGGGTGGCAAAGGATTCGCTCTCGCGACCCAGTGTCTCGGTAGCCAGGCGCAAGGCTTCGACATCATCCCCGGGTAGCAGTTGTCGCACCTCGACCATACGCTGATCCAGAGCCTCGCGTTCAGAAGCTTCCAGCAAGCCGGCATCGGCCTTGAGTGCGGCGTCGAGTCCCTCCAGCAATTGCTGGGCTTCAAGCCGCTGCTCGGCCAGCTTGCGGGCTACCATGTCTTCACCCGCATGACTGAAGGATGACTGCAGCATTGCCGCGATCTCCTCCTCCGCAAGGCCGAAGGACGGTTTGACGGTGACGCTACTCTGCACACCGGTGGTCTCCTCACGCGCCTCGACGTTGAGCAAGCCATCGGCGTCAACCTGGAAGGTCACCTTGATGCGCGCGGCGCCGGCCACCATCGGAGGTATACCGCGCAATTCAAAGCGTGCCAACGAGCGGCAATCCGCAACCAGTTCCCGTTCACCCTGCACGATGTGTACTGACAGGGCAGTTTGCCCGTCTTTGTAGGTAGTGAATTCCTGTGCCCGCGCCACCGGAATAGTGGTGTTGCGCGGTACGATCTTTTCCACCAGGCCACCCATGGTCTCCAGGCCCAGGGACAAGGGAATGACGTCCAACAGCAGCAGATCGCCTTCCGCGCGATTACCGACCAGCACATCGGCCTGCAGCGCTGCGCCGACCGCAACCACCTGGTCGGGGTCTATGGTATCCAGGGGTGGTCGCTCGAACAGTTCCGCAACCGCACTGCGCACCAGCGGTACGCGTGTCGAGCCTCCAACCATGACTACATTGGCAATATCCTCTGCGTCGACACCCGCGTCGCGCAAGCAGCGACGACAGGACAACAAGGTGCGCTTGACCAGAGTCTGGATCAGTTCTTCAAACGTCTCGCGCGTGATGGTCAGCGGTTCGCTGCCGGGCAGCAACGCGCTGATATCAATGGCCACCGACTCCTGCGTCGACAACTGCTCCTTGGTGGCGCGCGCCAGCGCATCCAGCTGTCGGGAGGCGCCGGCATCCAGGGTGGGCGAGCCAACCTGCTGCAAAATCCAGTTCCCCAGAGCGGCGTCGAAGTCGTCCCCACCCAGTGCCGTGTCACCGCCGGTGGCCAGTACCTCGAACACACCGCGGTGCAGCCGTAAGATGGAGATATCAAAGGTACCACCGCCCAGGTCATAGACCGCGATGACACCTTCTTCGCCCGAATCCAGACCGTAGGCGACTGCGGCCGCCGTGGGTTCATTCAGTAAGCGCAGTACCGGCAGGCCGGCGAGTGTCGCCGCATCCTTGGTCGCCTGGCGCTGGGCATCATCAAAGTAAGCGGGCACAGTGATCACGGCGCCCTCGACACTGGCATCCAGGGTAGCCTCGGCCCTCTCGCGCAAGGTAGTGAGAATCGCCGCGGACGCCTGTACCGGGTTAACTTCGCCGGACGTTGTCTGGAAGCTGATCATGCCCTCACCATCACCTGCCAACACGTAGTGCGCGCGACTGGCATCCTGGGCCGCATCGTCACGCCCACGCCCCATAAAACGCTTTACCGAGACCAGCGTATCCTGTGGTTGCGAGGCCGCCAACTCTCGCGCGGCCTGGCCAACCCGCACCCCCGTGGGATCTCCGTAGTTCACCACCGAGGGCAGCATGGCCTGCCCCGTTTCATCCACCAGCACACTGGCACGCCCACCACGCATGGTAGCAACCAGGGAATTGGTGGTACCCAGGTCTATGCCCACCGCGCGTTTTACCGAGTGTGGTAACGGCGATTGGCCGGGTTCAGCAATTTGTAACAGTGCCATAGCGTTCCTTAGCGCCCTTCCAGCAGGTCAGATTCCACCTGCTCCGCTTCCTGCAGCAGTTTGTCCAGGTACTGCATTTTGACACAGGCGCTGGCCGCAGCGGGGATATCGCCGGCGGCAAACGCCTGACTGTATTCAGACTGGTGATTGGCGATATCGGTCCCGATCTCGGCGAGCAGGTGGTCGAGCACTGTTTCGCGGTCCACCAAGTCGGGCAGGGATTCCAATTTTTCGCGCAGTTCCATCTGCTCAATCAGAAAGCCACCATCAATCTGCTGGGCGGCCAGTTTATCGGCCGGCAAGCCCGCCAGTTCGAGTAGATAAATGGCGCGGGTGAGCGGCTGCTTCAGCGAGGAATAGGCCTGGTTTACCAGCCCCGAATATTGCACGGCAACACGCTGCTCCTGGGAGGTGCCTCCCGCGAATCGGTCCGGGTGCAACTCCTGTTGCAGCTGCCGGTAACGCTCGCCCAACACGGCCCTGTCCAGTTCAAACTGCGCTGGCAGGTCGAATAGTTCGAAATAGGTTTTGGAAAAATCGGGTGAGGACATGTCGCGTGGACCGCTAGACAGTAAAACTCTCTCCGCAGCCGCACTCTGCCTGCACATTGGGATTGCGGAACTGCAGCCCCTCGTTCAAGCCTTCTTTGACAAAATCGAGTTCAGTACCGTCCAGGTAAACCATACTCTTGGGGTCTACAAAGACCTTGACGCCGTGGCCCTCAAACACATGGTCTTCCGCAGCCAATTCATCGACAAACTCCAACACGTAGGCCATGCCGGAACAACCCGAGGTCGTCACGCCCACACGTATACCCAGGCCCTTGCCTCGGCTGGAAAGCTGGGCGTCCACGTGTTTAGCGGCAGCTTCGGTCACACTGATAGGCATAGGACTCAGGCCTCACCCTGCTTATCGCGCAGGTCCTTAACCGCCGCCTTGATAGCGTCTTCAGCCAGTACGGAACAGTGGATCTTCACCGGCGGCAGAGCCAGTTCCTGGGCTATCTCTGTGTTCTTGATCTGCTCTGCTTCGTCCAGGTTTTTGCCCTTCACCCACTCGGTCAGCAGAGAGCTGGAGGCAATGGCCGAGCCACACCCATAGGTCTTGAACTTGGCGTCTTCGATAATGCCGTCGCCATTTACCTTGATTTGCAGGCGCATCACGTCACCGCAGGCGGGGGCGCCCACCATGCCGGTACCGACGTTGTCATCATCCGCGTCCATCTTGCCGACGTTGCGCGGGTTTTCGTAGTGATCCAGAACCTTGTCGCTGTAAGCCATGATTAGCTCCTTGTCTTAAATTCTTGCCGCCTAGTGTGCGGCCCACTCGATGGTATTCAGGTCGATACCATCCTTGTACATATCCCACAGTGGCGATAACTCGCGCAGTTTGCCCACTGCCGTACGCAGTTGTTCCACGGCGTAGTCGACATCTTCCTCGGTGGTGAAGCGGCCAAAGGCGAAGCGCAGTGAACTGTGCGCCAACTCGTCGTTGAGCCCCAGTGCGCGCAATACGTATGAGGGCTCCAGGCTGGCCGAGGTGCAGGCGGAACCACTGGAGATAGCCAGATCCTTCAGGGACATGATCAGTGATTCACCCTCTACGAAGGCGATACTGACGTTGATAGCCCCTGGTAAGCGAGCGTCCATGTCGCCATTAACATGCACCTCTTCGATGTCCTTAATGCCATCCCAAAAGCGCTGGCGCAGGGCCATGGAGTGCGCCGCGTCACTGGCCATATCTTCGCGAGCAATGCGCGCCGCCTCACCCATGCCGACAATCTGGTGGGTGGGCAAAGTGCCGGAGCGCATGCCGCGCTCGTGGCCACCGCCGTGCATTTGCGCCTC
Source organism: Halieaceae bacterium (assembly GCA_963669435.1). Classification (GTDB taxonomy): domain Bacteria; phylum Pseudomonadota; class Gammaproteobacteria; order Pseudomonadales; family Halieaceae; genus CALJFL01. The sequence goes on along the minus strand of OY770025.1, from coordinate 3,082,291 downwards.
CAGGCGTACCCGGGGCTTGCGGCGTACATACAGTGCGCCCATGCCTTTGGGGCCATACATTTTGTGGGCCGACATGGACAGCAGGTCCACTTTCATGGTCTCCAGGTTGATCTCGATTTTGCCGGTACTTTGCGCTGCATCAACATGGAACAGCACCTTGGCATTGCGGGTTACCTCACCGATGCCGGCAATATCGTTGACCGTGCCGATTTCGTTATTGGCATGCATCACGCTTACCAAAATGGTGTCCTCACGCAGTGCACCGGCCACTGCTTCAGGCGTGATCAGCCCGTCGCTGGCTGGCTCCAGGTACGTTACTTCAAAGCCCTCGCGCTCGAGTTGACGACAGGTATCGAGTACCGCCTTGTGTTCGATGCGCGTAGTAATAATGTGCTTGCCTTTGCCCTGGTAGAAGTGGGCAACACCCTTGATGGCCAGGTTATCGGATTCGGTTGCACCCGAGGTCCAGACGATCTCGCGGGGGTCGGCGTGGATAAGGTCAGCCACCTGCCGTCGCGCATTTTCCACCGCCTCTTCGGCTTTCCAGCCAAACACATGGGAACGGGACGCGGGGTTACCAAAGTTACCTTCCATGGACAGGCAATGCATCATCTTCTCCACCACGCGCGGGTCTGCCGGTGTGGTGGCGAGATAGTCAAAGTAAATCGGTTTCTGCATTCGTTACAACTCCAATAATCGCCGCAGTCCGGCGATTCTAAATCTTTCTCAGGTCTCTTTCAGATCTCTCTCAGATCTCTCTCAAATCTCTCTCAAAGCGAGGGCCTCACTGCCCTGCGCCATAACCCGTGCATTTTGCCGGGCCGATACACTCTGTACCTCACGCTGCTCGACCAACGTGGCCAGGCTAATCTGACTCAGGAACCCGTGTATCTGCTCACTCAGGTTTTCCCACAGGTGATGGGTAAGACACACCTCACCCTGCTGGCAATCGCTACTGCCTCCACAACCAGTCGCGTCTACCGCCTCATTCACCGCATCGATAATCTGGGCGACGAATATCTGGTCACCGCTGCGGCTGAGGCGATAACCGCCACCCGGGCCCCGGACACTGGACACCAGGTCACCGCGGCGCAATTTGGCAAATAATTGCTCCAGGTAAGACAGGGAAATATCCTGCCGGCTGGAGATATCGGCCAGGCTAACCGGGCCGTGATCGCTGTGTAATGCCAGGTCGAGCATCGCGGTCACCGCGTACCGACCCTTGGTCGTCAAGCGCATAAGCTCACCCCAAAAGTTGAGGGGAAATTATCTAATAACCCACCAAAATGGTCAACTATAAAACCCAGTGTTTTTATCAGGTAATAGCGCCGAATACGGCCCTGGACGGCTGAATTGTCCAGGAAGCGCCAGATCACGCTAAGCCCGGCAGATTTTAAACCCAAGGAGCCCGTCGAATTCGCCGCTATTAACTCCCAAACGCACGGAGCAGGGGCGCATTATAGGGATTAATCAGAGGTGCCCTAGAACTTGAACTTGATACCCACCCCCCAATCGTAATGGTCATCGTGATTGCCCGTAATCGATATCCGCTTATTCACCTCGTAGTCGAGTTCCAGGCGATATTCGCTATCGGTATTCACCATCCAGTGGAACGACGCGCGATCGGTTAACTGCAGTTCACTGGCCAAACCCAGGCGCGCCCGGCCATCGGTGTCCACACGCAAGTCAGCATCGATCAGCAAAGGGAGCACGTAAGTTAGCCCCAACACCCCGATACTCTCTCGCTCATCATCCTCCTTTTCCACCTCGGCACCGGCATACACCTCCAGAAACCGGGTCAGCGAGCGCTCGTAGGCCACCTCCACCTCGTATTCATCCTCATAATCCCAATCAAATTCCAGGTCGAGTGCGTGTCGGGTCGATTCCGCGCGCAGTTCGCCACTCGCGAAATTGGTCTGCACACCAATGTCGGCAAAATAAAACCATTGCCGATCGGCAAACAAAGGTGACAGAGAATCTCTGGTTGTCGTTGAGCTACCGGCGTAACTGATAACCCGCGCCATACCGGACTTCATGTGGTAAAGGTTGTGACAATGGAAAAACCAGTCTTTTTCCTGGTCGGCAAAAAATTCAATGGTCACACTTTGCAGGGGTGGCACGTTGACCGTGTGTTTGAGGGGGGAATACTCGCCCTGGCCATTGAGCACGCGGAAGAAGTGACCGTGTAGATGCAAGGGGTGATGCATCATGGTTTTGTTGTCGAGCACAAACTGCACCGTCTCGCCTCTACGGATCATTATCTGGCTGTCCTCGCTCAACACCTTGTTATTGAACGACCATGCGTAGCGCTCCATATCACCGGTCAACTCGAGCCTGACCACGCGCCGGGGATTGCTACCATCAAAATTCGTGGGCTGGCGGGAACGCAGGAGTTCATACTCCTGCATTCGTTCAGGGCCCGCGCCAGCTACATGAGAACCGTGGGAATGACCGGAGCTAGTCATGGCATGTCCACGGTGCATATCCTCATTATCTGCCGGGTCAGGCAGGGCTTCGTGTGTCATACGGTGGCCACCACCATGATGCCCATGATCCATCAGGTAAGGATTTGGTGGTGGTATATCATTGGCATGGTTAACTGGCCCATCGCCGAGCATCACTGACGCATAGCCAGTGCCATCTTCAGCCGTTGCCCGAAACTCGTACGCGCCATCTTCGGGGAGCGTGACGATAACATCGAAGGTCTCGGCAATCGCCAGCCGCAGGCGATCAACGGGCTGAGGTTCTACATCGACACCATCGGCGGCCAAAATGGTCATAGGACCGTCGGCAAACTCCACATTGAAGTAACTGGATGCACCGGCGTTGATCAAACGCAAGCGCACTGTCTCTCCGGCTCTGATACCTGGCAGCCGGTGCACCTTTTCACCGTTGGCGAGGAAGGCATCGTAGCCAACATCGGATATATCCATCGGCCCCATGCGCATCCACGCGCCTTCCAGACGATTTGCAATCACCTGCCGACCGTGGCGCACTACATTGAACCAGGATTGGACGCTCCCTTTTTTCAACGCATAGTAATCATCTGACTTCTTCAGGTTGTGCATCACCCGATTGGGGTTTTCGTCAGTCCAATCGGAAAGCACCACGACCACGTCGTGATCCGCGGCCACCAATTCACCTTCGGCCGGATGGAATACAATTGAACCGTAAACACCCCGTTGCTCCTGCAATCCGGTATGAGAGTGGTACCAATAGGTGCCGTGGTGGATGACCGGGTACTCGAAGGTGAAAGAGGTTCCCGGCTGGATGGGGGGTGTCGTCAGGTAGGGTACGCCGTCCTGGTCATTGGGCAGCAGAATCCCATGCCAGTGAACCGAACTCTCCACCGCCATTTTGTTGGTCAGGGTAACCCGCAGGATATCGCCAACCGTCGCTTCTATTGTGGGCGCAGGAATCGATCCTCCGACGGACATGGCCTGAACCGTCTCCCCGGTAAAGTTGACATTCTTATAGTCAATATCAAACGAGTATTCGACGGTATCTGCCGACACCGCAGGGGGCATAAGGAAGTTAAGGAACAACGCTAAAGCGCCAGTTTTGTCCAGATTGAACATAGCTTTCTCCCATCCAAATCAAGCGTTGCCGTGCCACGGGGCACGGTCGACTACAGGGGAAATTGTTCAAATACGCAGGCGGCGCGTGTAGAGGTAGATTGGATGACCAACGAAAGCGGGGTTATGCCGCACTTTCACACGGAAACCGCCGCCGGACTCGGAGGAGATATTTACGAACAGTGAAGTTGTAGCAACGTGGTCAAATTCGGCGGGACCGAGTGCAAATTTTCTGCTTTCGAGTGGGTTTGGGGTTGCCGCACCAGCCCATTCGACACCGGCGCAATCAGCCAAAAACATCAAGGCATCCGATTGCTCGGCCGGGGAAACTTTCTCTGCTCCGTCACAATGGGCCGAAGGATAAAGTTCGGACAAGGTTGCACTGGCCGGACAGGCGGTCATCGCACATACCAGGTTAGGTATGAGCAACACCAGTACCACAAAGTAAGCAGGCGCCTTCCTCATAACATGAAGTTTAATTCCCCTGCGAAGGCCCGGTAAAGTGGCTTGCGGCCGGCTTTCCTACCAAGCGTAAATTCAGCGCTTAACCGCACCAGGACCAATTAGCATGAATGCCCCCGAATCGTACTTTGCAGGCGGACCTGCACGGTAGTGCGGTGAACCCCAGATCATATCGCTGAGGACAATACTAAGCAAAGCCTCGTGCACAGCTTCACGTCGTTTGCAACTCCCTGGAGAACACGCTATTTTGATCGAGGTTGGGTAGCTCGTCCTTCGTGAAAAGAGGAAAGGACGTTTCAAGTATTCAACCACGTGAGGTAAATTGAATGAGCACAAGAGTCTCCGTAGGTTTGCTTATCCCGTTTGCTTTTTCTTCTACGATGGCAGAAAACACCACACTATTTTTCCCTGTGCCAGGTGACGATGTTGCCCTGGCTCAGCAACACTTCAGATACAACGAGAGCAAGAATTCGATCGATACTTTCGCCTCGTCAATGTGCGAAAGCGATGTCTTCAATACGTCCGGACAAGCCACGCAGGTCGCCATGGTGGGCAATGCGAATGCCCGCTTCGGAGTCGGCGGTGCATTCTGGTCACTTAAAATTGAAGTCAATAGGGATTCTACTGGCTGGATAAATATCTCACCGTTTAGCGCCTATACCCAGGCGAGAACGGACGCGTGGACACAATTGTCTACCACTGACATTCTAGATTTGGATCCCGATTCCAGTTACCAATTCCGGCTCACTTTGTTTGCTGACGGCTCAACTGAATTTAGCACTTTCAGCGAGTATTGTGAGCTTATGATCACAGCGAGCTACAAGCTGCCGCCTGATCGCGAGATTCTGGAGATCGCAGACTAGGCCCACTGCCCGACTTATTGATCCTCTGTGTGCCGCCTGGCTGTGCGCACCCACTTCTGGGTCTCGGTCAGTATGCCGCGTAGGATATTGAGCTCCATCTCGTCCAATCTGACCCGGCCGTAAAGGCGTCGCAGACGCGTCATGAGTTGCCGCGGGGCCGCGGGGTCAAGAAATTCGATGTCGACCAGCGTGTCTTCGAGGTGTTGGTAGAAGCGTTCCATGTTTTCTGCGGTGCTAAAGGGCGTATCCCACTGGTCGTCCTCGTTGGCAGGTAGTTTGTCACCCACCAGTTGCATCCTCAGTTCATAACAGACGATCTGCACCGCCATGGCCAGGTTGAGGGAGCTGTAGTCCTCAGAGGTAGGCACATTGAGATGCAGGTTACACAGCTGCAGCTCTTCATTGGTTAGCCCGCGATCCTCGCGCCCGAACAGGATGGCGACGCGTTCATCACGGGCCGAAGAGGCGGCCACACGCTCGGCACACTGGCGAGGGTCGAGCAGCGGCCACGGAATCCGGCGATTGCGGGCGCTGGTGCCCACAACAAACTGGCAGTCCGCCACTGCTTGCTCGACTGTTTCGACGATAACCGCACGGTCTAGCAAATCCGTAGCGGAGGCTGCCCGCCAGGTAGCCTGCTCATCGGGAAACTGCCGCGGGGCCACCAGGCAAAGATCATTCAGCCCCATGTTTTTCATGGCGCGGGCCACTCCCCCAATATTGCCGGGGTGGCTGGTATTCACCAGTACGATGCGGATATTGTCCAGGTTCATAGTGCTCTCTAGGGTGCCACAGGCCCGCCGTAACCAGGCGCCGCGGGGGCGCCAAGGGGGGCGCGACCGGGGTGGAGAGTGTAGCAGATTTACGGTTGAATTCACTGCCCGCGCGATACCACAGGCCGTGCGTGTACTGCTATAATCGCGCGCCCACCGATACTCAGCAGGACACAACATGGAACCGATGATCAATATCGCACTGCGCGCGGCCCGCAAGGCCGGGGAGCAGATCGTGCGCGCGTCGGACGACCTGGACACGGTGGCTTTCAGAGCAAAGAGCGTGAACGACTTTGTCTCCGAGGTCGACCTGAACGCCGAACAGGAAATTTCCTACCACCTGCGCAAGGCCTTTCCCGACCACGCCATACTCGGCGAAGAAGGCGGACTGGACGGGCCGGAAGATGCAGAGTACCAGTGGATCATCGACCCACTGGATGGCACAACCAATTACATGCGCGGTATTCCTCACTTCGCTATTTCAATTGCCTGCCTGCATCGCGGCAAGCTTGAGCACGCACTGGTGCTGGACCCGGTACTGCGTGAAGAATTTATTGCCTCGCGAGGGCGCGGCGCACAGCTTAATGGCCGGCGCATCCGCGTGAGCAAGCTGGCCAGCCTGGACGGCGCGCTGTTGGGCACAGGCATTCCGTTCAAGAACCACTGCGATGACAAACTGGAACCCTACAGTCAGTCCGTCGCCCAACTGGCCGGGCAATGTGCAGGCATTCGCCGGGCCGGCGCCGCTTCACTGGATCTGGCTTACGTGGCCGCCGGAAGACTGGATGCCTTCTGGGAGATGGGACTCGCCAAATGGGATATGGCCGCGGGTGCATTACTCGTACGAGAGGCGGGCGGACTGGTGGCCGATATCGATGGCTCGGACAACTTCATGGAGTCGGGCAATATCGTCTGCGGCAATCCGAAGTGCTTTAAGGCTGTGCTCCAGGTAGTTCGCCCTCTACTTAGCTAGTCCTGCAGCGGTCGCGGTTCGCGCAGCATGGTTTCCATGGGTGGCGCGTCTTTAGTCAGGTAGAAAATCGCCTGAGTACGAAACCCCAGAGAGGCGTAATAACCGTGGTTATCCGGATTCGATGATTCCAGGTACACAGGCAGGTTCAAGCGGTCACATTGCTCCAACATGGGTACCATCAGCTTACGCCCCAGCCCGGTGCCCCGGGCAGACTTCAGCACACCGATGGAAAACAAATACAGGTAATCGCCAGCTGGCTTGTGGCTGGCAGCCACGTGCTCGAATTTCAACATGCGGTAGACCGCCGCCGGCCCGAGTCGGCCGAGAACCTTGAATGCCAGGGATACCTTGGTGGTCAAGCCCAGGTCCCCCATCTCGCCCGATAGCGACCACATGGTGGCACCCACGTTTCTCCCCGATTCATCAACGGCGAAGTAGCACTGCCCACTCTGCAGATATACATCTTTGGCCATAGCGGTGTAGACCAACGACATCACCTCGACACGCCTGAGCATCCACAGGTTATAGGGGTCTTCCGCAAAGGCCTCGCCGGTAAGCGCACCCAGGGGCCCAAACTCATCGGGTGATGCCTCACGCAGCCCGTTGATTGACTCGACATCCAATTCTACTGGCATGCTCTAATCCCCACTCCCATCCATAGCGCCTGCCAGACGCTCGGCCGCGTCATCAAAATTCTCTAGCTCTGGCACAAACGGTATAGCTACCTCCACAATTATTGTGGAAAAAGGCAGGGGCAATTGCTTGCGGTCCCAACCATTAAGGCTGAAGAAATGTGTCGGCCGGATATTTATTCCCACCAGGGGTACGCCGGACTGCTCGGAGATGTGCAACGCGCCTTTTTGCACGCTACGCAGCGGCCCGTAAGGTCCGTCAGGCGTGAAAAACGTGCTGTCGCCCTCCTTCAGGTAATTCACCAGTCGCTGTGCCGCTTCCCTGCCTCGGTTACCAGACGAACCCAGCACCGTGTGCCGCGCCCCTTTCAGCCAGGCGCACACGTGTGTTGGCTTCATATACCAAAGCGGATGGACAAAAAAGGAGAGGCGCTGGTAACGGGGCGTAAGGCAATTGAAGGCGAAAACCTGCTGGTGCCAGAAACAATATATGTAGTTATTGTCGGGCTCCAGCGCGTAGCCACTATAGCTGATGCGGGAGGTCGCGCTGACTAGTGCACTGTATAAGAAAACCAGTGCACCTATGGACCAGCCATAAACTTGCAGCGGCAACCACCAATACCACGGAACCTCGTCTACCCGGTACCTGGACTTGAATTCAGTCACAGCGGGTTGGAGGTCGGGATCAGCCGAATCAGCTCGCCTGTTTGGCCAGCCAGGGCTTGAGCCAGGGCTTGGCGCGCCCGCCGGGAGCAGTGCCGGTAATCTCCTCGGCGAGATCAGAAGCGGCGATTAACTTGTCCAGGTCGATACCGGTATCAAAGCCCATCTGCTCAAGCATCATCACCGTGTCTTCTGTTGCCACGTTGCCGGTCGCCCCCGGCGCAAATGGGCAGCCTCCCAGCCCACCAATAGAGGCATCAAATTTGCGGATGCCTGACTCAACCGCCGCAAAAACGTTGGCAACGCCCATGGCACGGGTGTCGTGAAAATGGCACCCCAGTCGGGAAGCGCCGTGTCGGGTAACCAATGACTCTGTTAGCGATCGTACTTGCAGCGGATTGGCGGCACCGATGGTGTCAGCGATGAGCAGTTCCTCGACGTCCATGGCAAGAAACCGCGCGGTTATATCTTCAATTACCGCAGGATCGGTAGGCCCATCGAAGGGACAAACAAAACAGGTAGTAATGGTAGCCAAGACGCCAATGCCGTCTTCCTTCGCCAGGCTGATGATATCGGCGGTCACATCCTCAGCCTGCTGCATACTCATTTTGACGTTGGCCTGGGCCATACCTTCACTGCCGTATAAGACCATCGCCACCGTTTTCACACCGGCGTCACGCGCCAGCTCATAGCCCTTCATGTTAGGAATAAGCGCGGAATAGCTCACATCGTCACTGGGCAGTCCGGCAAAAACCTCGTCTGTACCTGCCATGGCAGGTACTGCCCTGGGTGAGACAAAGCTGCCAACTTCAATGTGTTTCACCCCAGCGGCCGCCACGGCGGCAATCATCTGCAGGCGCTCTGCCACCGTCAGAATCTTCGGCTGGTTCTGCAGGCCATCGCGCGGCCCAACGTCGTTGATGATGATGCGTTCTGTCATGGTTTTTATCTCTCCATTCAAGCAGCGCCCAAGTTTAAGGCAATCGAGGTGCAATTACACATGCGAACCCGCGGGCTAACTCCACATGATCAACGTCAAATCCGAAAAAATTGTGGCAATCATCGTTAAAAACGCACAATCAAATGTATCCCGGTGGTGTTGACTTGTCCGGCAGAATCTCTAAACTTGCTTGACATAAACAAGTGAATGATCGGCATCCGCAATGGCCGCTCTGAGCGCTGTAGGTAAGAGCGAGTACGACTATATAAGTAATGAGTACCGACGCCGCGACCATCAAAGACCTGTTGGATAGGGTCAACCGCCTGGAGAGCCTCGCCGCCATCAGGGACCTGGTCTCGGACTACTGCCACGGCTTCGACAAGCGCGATTACAACCGCTTCCTGAGCATTTGGTCGGAAAACTGCGTGTGGGACATTGGACCGCCCTTCGGTCGTTTTGAAGGCCACGAGGGAATACACGAAGCAGTTCATGAAGTGCTGTGGCCAGCTTGGGCAGAAACCCACCACCTCACCACCAACCTAAGCGTTGATTTCCAGGATAAAGACAGTGCGACCTCAGTCTGCGACGTGGACTGCATGGGAGCACTCAGCGGCGAGACCACGTGCACGGTGGTAGGTGCAAGCTACAGCGACCAACTAGCGCGCGAGACCAATGGCTGGAAAATTATCGAACGCAAAGTGCAGATTCACTACATGAACCCTATTCCCGGAACCGAACTATCGGCACCGGCAGCGACACCGCCCTGATGGCACATACATAACAGCAAAATTTCACCCAAAACGATGTAACCCTGGAGGCTACACATGAAAAAGAAAATACTGATTACCGCACTCGCCGTCGCAAGCTCGTCACTGGGCATGACGATTACGCCCATCGCCACCGCACAAGAATTGGCGCTTGAAGAGATCGTGGTAACAGCGCGAAAGCGGAAAGAGGATCTACAAGATGTGGGATTATCCGTCAGCGCGATGAGCCAAACGGAGATATCACGCACCTTCGCCAGGGACATTAAGGATCTGGCCTTTATCTCACCCAACCTGATTATTGACGATACATCCCAGGGTCCGGGTGGCAATGCCGCCATGTATATTCGCGGTATTGGTGTCGCAGACGTAGAGAAAAACTTTGAACCCGCAGTCGGTGTCACTATTGATGGACTGTTTGTCGGCGCGAATAGTGGAGCGATTTTACGAAGCCTGGACCTAGCGTCACTGGAAGTATTGCGCGGCCCGCAGGGTACCCTGTTTGGCCGCAATACCATTGGCGGCACCATCAACGTGGAGCGAACTCGACCTACCGGAGAACTGGGCGGCAAGCTTCGTGCAGGCTATGGCGATTATGACACCTACTGGTTGGACGGAATTCTCAACTTTGGAATCGGCGAAGATTTAGCCGTGAAGCTTAGTGCAGCAAAGAATGACCAGCAGGAAGGCTACTTTGACAACATCAATACCGGTGATGACGAGGGCCAGATCGACTACCAATCCTATGGCATCAACCTGTTATGGAATGCGACGGAAACCTTTGAACTCGAATACACCTACCAGGATGAGGAGACTGAGCAAGATACACCGCCACTGGTGAACATGGCGCAACCCGATACCTTATTCTGCGGCTCGTTTGGGCTATGTGCAGAATCGGTTAGTACACCCAGCTCGGGAGACAGGTATAAAACCACAAGGCTGATATTCGAGCCAACCTCAGCATCTTTATCCCCTCCACCGACTGGAACAGTGTTCTCGCCAACAGCCGATATCATACCGAATGACGATGGAGCCACTTTCGATACGGAAACGCATATCCTTGAGGCAAGGTGGGATATCAACGACAGCCTCAGGATGAATTACATCTATGGCAGTTTTGAAACAGAAGAGACTATTGTCTCTAACTGGACCGCAGAAGCCCAAATGCTGTTTGGTACAGACCGCCCAGCAGAGTATGAGCAGGAAAGCCATGAACTCAGATTCACTTATGACGCCGGTGGTGCCTTTAAGCTTGTCGCCGGTGCGTATCTTTGGGAGTCGGAATATGACATACGGCTGCGTAGTTGGGTCACCTTCATTGAAGATGGGGTCGTTTACGATACGCCACAAACGACTCGCCAGGAAACGGACTCTCAGGCGCTGTTCTTCGAGGGAGATTACGCGCTTAATGACCACTGGACAATCACGTTCGGCGGCCGTTATACCGAGGACGAGAAAGAGTCTCAGCAAAGCGGCGCAATTAACACTGCACCGAACCACCCCAGTGAAGAATGGGACGAGTTCACTCCCAAGCTCGGTGTGCGCTACAGAATCGATGACGATGCTATGCTCTATGCCACCTACGCCCAGGGCTATCGCAGCGGCGGCTTCAATGGCAGAGTCGACTCTCAGCTGAACGCCCGACAGCCTTATGACCCGGAGACCCTGGACAATTATGAGCTTGGCTTTAAGACTGAGTGGTCGGGCGGAAGAGTGCGACTCAACGGCGCCCTGTTTTACATGGATTATCAGGACAAACAGGAAGAAATCGGACAAACCTCTGATGGGCCCACGGGGCAAAGTATTGTGGTGTTTAACGCCGCTGACGCAACCATGCAGGGTATCGAGCTCGAGTTGCAGGCGATTGTCACAGAAAACCTGAGCATGCGGGCAAACTTCGGCTATCTGGATTCAGGGTATGACGAGTTTACTTATCCCGATCCCAGCGGTGGAATCGTCGATGATAGCGGCCTGGAATTTCGTCGAGCGCCAGAGTATACAGGCTCGATAGATGCGACCTACCAATGGCAGATGGGGGACGGTGAAGCTTGGATCCGGGGTGCTTACCGATTTATCGGCGATCATTTTGTCGAGCAGAGCAACCGGCCCGAACTGGAAAACGATGACCAGCATCTACTTGATTTATCAGTGAACTACACTACCGGCGGCCTAACCTTTGGCCTCTTCGGTCGCAACCTTACCGAGGAAGATGGCTGGGCGCACGGGCTTAACGTTTCTGGCTTGTGGGCCTACGCAAGCGCTCGCGCGCCGCGTACCTGGGGTGCAGAAGTAACCTACAACTTCGGGGCGCAGTGATTTAGCTTAAGATCAGTCATTCAATAGACTACATCCGGCGCACCCCGTGTTATAAACACCGGGTGCGTTTTTTTATTTTTGGGGATACCTATGAGCGATCAACAACTCACCGAATTGCTGGATAAGCAAACCATCTCTGACGTGATCATGACCTACGCCAGGGCCATCGATAGGCTGGACGAAGACATGCTGCGTTCTGTTTTTCATGCCGACTCGCAGCACGCCCACGGCTTTGTAGGGCCCTCGTCGGATCCATCCATTCCGTCAAAGCCAGGTGAACCGGGCGACTTTGTGGCCTATGCCTTTGATGTTCTGAATACTCACATCCGTACTCATCACCAGTTGGGCAATATCTTCATCGAGCTCGAGGGCGACAATGCCTACGCCGAAACCTACTTTACCGCGGTACACCGCATGCGCCCCAAAGGTGACCCGATGGCGGCACCCAATGCCTACGATACCGAAATGGATTTTCTCGTCGGTGGACGCTACCTGGATCGCTTCCAGAAGCGTGATGGCGTCTGGAAAATCAGTCACCGCACTGGCCTTACCGACTGGATGCGCACTGAACCACCGACAACCCAGGGTTTTGATGACATTCCGGCCGAGCTGACAGGACACCGAGGTGACGCTGACCTGGTCTACCGTCGCCGGGAGGCCTTTATTTAGCGAAGGTTTAGCAATTGCTTAGCCGCAGCGGCGGCGAATCATTAAATCGACTGAAAGCAGTGTACGCGGCGAACTAGCTACTAACCACACAATCTCGGGGGTGAAAAAATGAATGCCGACCAGGAACAGATCCTCGAGCTAATGAATGAGTACTGCTATCGCATCGACGATGGCGACTTACCGGGCTTTGCCAATCTCTTCAGCCACGGCACATGGCTGGTGCAGGGGGATCCATCTGGCGGTGACACTGGAGCCGACGAGGTTATGGCTACCCTGCAGAACATTATCCTCTACGATGGCAAACCCAATACCAAGCATGTGATGAGCAACGTGCAAATCAGCGCCGCTGAGGGCAGCGAAAGTGCCAGCGCCCGCTGCTACATCACCGTTTACCAGGCCGTGCCCCCGGACTTTCCCCTGCAGCCTATTTTTATCGGGCACTACGAGGATACCTTTCATCGCGTGAACGGCGACTGGTGCTTTAAATTAAGGGATATTAGACCGGACCTGGCCGGTGACCTGAGCCGACATCGCGCTGACTTTTGAACAAGGCCGCAAGCGACAGATCGCAGGAAAACCCATTCGGCCGGGGCGGTAACAGGGCCAAAATTATAGAAAACCGAACCAATTGACGAAGACAAGGCGAACACAAGGAGAACAATAGTGAGACTGGCAAACAAATCAGCAGTAATAACTGGGGGAGCGAGTGGACTGGGCGCCGCCGCGGTAAAACGTTTTATCGAAGAGGGCTGCAAAGTCTGTATCTGCGACATCCAGGATGACGCGGGGAAAGCGTTTGCCGAGCAGTTTGGAGACACCGCCTTCTACCGCCACTGCAACGTCACCAACGAAGACGATGTTGCCGGTGCCATGGACGCCGCGGAAGCACAATTTGGCAAGGTCGACGCGGTCTTCCATAGCGCGGGAATTATCGGTGCGGTGGGGTCGATTGAAGAAACACCCGCTGATGAATGGAAGTTTTCCATAGACGTGCTGCTCAATGGCACCTTCTATGCCATGAAGCATGCCGCTCGGGTCATGCGCCCCAGGGGTTCCGGCTCCATCGTTACCATGGCGAGCACCGCGGGTGTGATGGGTGGGCTCGGACCCCATGCCTATGCCGCGGCCAAGCACGGGGTGGTTGGACTCACAAAGAACGTGGGGGCGGAAATGGCCCGGCATGGCATCCGCGTAAATACCATTGCTGCCGCTGGCATGGCCACCCCCATGGTGGCCTACAACCTGACAGGCAACCCCGACGATCTCGCCGAAGCGCGCAGGATCCTGGCCGAAGCGTCACCGATAAAAGATAGACCGGGCCTGCCCGAGGATGTCGCTAATGCAGCTTTGTGGCTGGCCAGCGACGAGTCCGGTTACACCACCTGCCACACGCTCACCACCGACGCAGGATTTACCGTGGGCGCCACCCTGGAAGGACCGGCGTTTATGGACTATCGCCCCATCATGCGCGAGGCTGGGAAGGAAGGGCTGGACGACTAAGGTGTCGGCCGTCCAGCGCTGATTGACACGCGTTTGCGCAGAAAATCGGGCCGTTCAGGCGGCCCGCTTTTCAAACTTGAGTTCAGGGAATCCAGCGTCGACGGATTCGCGCAGCCTATCGTAATAGGCGTTCGCCCCACCGAAATAGATCAACACCCTGGGGTTATGGTTTTCAATGTTCGCACCCATCATCCATGAGTTGACCGAGTCACCCTGATTCATCAGGGTCTGGCGGTGCACCTCGGAAACGTGAGCAGACCACTCGTCCTCTGCTTCCTTGTCTGCCCTGAATACATCGTAACCTTCACTTTCCATCTTCTTGATGCAATCGCTAATCCAGATCGCGTTCTGCTCAATGGAGGTAGGCAGGTTGGCGAACGGGGCCTGCGGCCCGGTCACCATAAACAGGTTGGGGAAATCTGCGGCGCACACCCCCATCAGGCAATTTGAGGTTGTCTCCCACTTCTCACGCAACGATTGACCGCTTTCGCCGCGAATCGGGAACGCCTCCAATGCGCCAGTGTAGGCCCTGAAACCCGTTGCCAGCACAATGATGTCAAACTCAAAATCGTTCTCGGTGGTGCGAACTCCTGTTTCGGTTATCTCGGTGATGGGCTCTTTATTCTTTATATCAACCAAGTGAACATTGTCACGGTTGTAGGCTTCCAGGTAATGGTGGTCCAGCGGTGGACGCTTCGCAAACAGTGGGTAATCATCGGTGGTGGGTACCAGGATGTCGGCCTTGGCGGGATCGTCGATGCGCTCGCGCATTTTGTCGATAATAAACTGGGACGCCATTCTGTTGGCCTCGGGATTTGACAGCAGGTCATCGAAGGTCTCGAATACCCAGCGGAAGCTGCCCTTCCAGTGCTCCTCGAAAATCCCCTGTATCTCTTCAGGCGGGGTATCGGCCAGGTTACGGCCGGCTGTACCAAACGCCATACCGAAGACGTGGTTGCGGCACATGTCGACAATCTCGTCGTAGTTTTCCTTGATCTCCTTCTCCCATTCGGGCGTCATGGGCTTTTGCATGGCGGGCATTATGAAATTGGGTGTTCTATGGAACACCGTCACACTCTCCGCCGTTTGCGCCATGATTGGCAGCATCTGCACGGTGGTCGCGCCAGCCCCGATAATGCCAACCCGCTTGCCAGCGTAATCCAAACCCTCTTCCGGCCAGCGTACGGAGTGGAACAACGGACCCTTGAAGGTATCCATACCCTTGATGGTCGGGATAACCGGCTCTGAGATCATGCCCATCCCACTGATAAAATATTTGCAGGTGTGCGTGTCACCGGCACTGGTCGTTACCAGCCACAGGCCACTGTCTTTTTGGTACTCGGCGCTAACGATTTCGGTATTCAGTTGAATGTGGGGCCACATGTCGCAACGGTCAGCAACAAAGCGAAAATAGTCATGGGTCTCCTGCCAATCCGGGAACCGTTGTGACCAGGACCATTCCTGCAACAACTCCTTGGAGAACGTCAGGCAGTAGTAATAACTCTCGCTATCGGTCATCGCACCCGGATAGCGGTTCCAGGTCCAGGTTCCACCAACGTCCGACGCCTTATCGAATACCCTTACCGACAAGCCCGCATCGCGCAAGTAGTGAATTAAACTGAGTCCGGCAAAGCCGGCACCGATAACGATTGCGTCGAAATCAGGCTTCTGGTGAGTTGTCATAATCAGTTACCTCGTCTTTAAGTTCTTATGCTTCCCGGTAATCAGGGTTGGTTAGCTGTCGGACAGGAAGTGTCCGTATTTCTTCATGGCATGTTCACGCTGGGTGGGCGTGTGGTACGTGGGGAACAGTCCAGGAGCAGGTTTGTACTCACGCAATACCGTGCGCGCTACGGTGACCTTGTGCACCTCGGAAGGCCCATCAACAACCCCGAGCTCCGGGATATCGGCCCACATATACATCAGCGGAATTTCGTCGGACATACCAAGACTACCGTGCAGGTGCATGGCGCGGTACACGACATCCTGCAAAATTTTTGGCGTGGCTGCCTTGATCGCGGCAATTTCCTTGCGAACCTCGCGGTTGTACTCCTTGTGCTTGTCAATCAGCCAGGCGGTATACAAAACATGCAGGCGGTACTGCAGGATCTGCGTATAGCTGTCGGCAATTTTGTCCTGTGTCATCTGCTTGTCTGCCAGCAGTTCACCCTTGGTACGTCGACTCAAAACGCGCTCGCACATCATGTCCATGCATCGCTTGAGCTTGCCCACACTGCGCATGGCGTGATGTACCCGGCCACCGCCCAGACGTGTCTGCGCGACCAGGAATCCCTGCCCCTCTTCGCCCAGCAGGTGATCGGCCGGCACACGGCAATCAGTAAAACGGATATAAGCATGCACACCATCGCCCTGCTCCACATAGGGACCAACGGCGGAATTACGGATAATTTCCATGCCCGGAGTGCCTTTCTCTACCAGGATTATGGACGCACCCTGATGAATCGGCACCTCTGTATTAGTGACCACCATCACCAGTAAAAACTCGGAAAACCGGGCGTGGGAGGCGAACCACTTTTCTCCATTGATGACCCATTCATCACCGTCACGGGTAGCTGTACAGGTAAACTCAGCAGGATCCGCTCCAGCCTGGGGCTCGGTCATGGAGTAACACGAGGCAATCTTGCCATCGAGTAATGGCTGCAGGTATTTTTCCTTTTGCTGCGGTGTACCGAAGTGAGCGAGGATCTCCGCATTGCCGGAATCCGGTGCCTGACAACCAAACACACTGGGGCCAAAACGGCTGCGCCCGAGGATCTCATTCATCAAGCCCAGATTGACCTGTCCGTAACCCTGACCGCCCAGTTCAGGACCTATATGGCAGGCCCATAGTTTCTTTTCCTTGACGATGTCCTTCAGCGGCGCCATGGCTTTTGCCGCCGGTGAATCGGGATCCCATGGATCGCCTGGCCCCCTGAAAACGAGGTCCAAAGGCTCAATCTCTTCTTTCGTGAATTCCGCTATCCAGTTAAGTTGTTCCTGGAATTCACTGTCTGTTTCAAAGCTCCAGCTCACACCAATTCCTCTCTTTTTTCATGGGATTCACGGTGTGACGATTACGCTACCAACACGCAATTTAAACACCTTGATCTTGCCATCTGCTTGACTTGGGCAGCGGCTATCTTATACTTACTAGACACGAACAAGCAAGTTTACTTACACAAATCAGGCAAAATAAAGCATGGGGAACAATAAAGTCTGGCTTGTCACAGGTGCGTCCCGTGGCATAGGTGCCGCGCTCGCTCGACGAGTTATCAATGCAGGAGACAGGGTAGCCATACTTGCGCGAGGTGAATCGGTACACGACGTTGCCAGCGAGTTGGGCCCGGACTGCATGGCCTGCCAGGCCGACGTCTCCCAGCGTGATTCCGTGGAATCAGCCCTAGAAAAAATACTGGCAAACTTCGGTCGCATTGATCGTGTGGTCAACAACGCCGGCACCCATCTGGGGGGCAAAATAGGCAAGCTGAAACTGGAGAGCTGGCAGACCGTGCTGGATGTCAATCTGAGCGGTGCACTCAACGTGATCAGCGCCTGCGCACCGCATCTGGAACACGGTGGTGCGATAGTTAATATTGGCGCCGTGGTCGGATTCAGGGGATTTCCCGGGGACTCTGCCTACGCTGCTTCAAAGTCAGGCCTGGCGGGATTGACCCGGGCACTCGCCATCGAACTGGCTCCCAAGGAAATTACCTGCAACCTGGTAATTCCCGGGTTGGTGCTGACCGAAATGACCGAGGAACTCAGTGAAAAAGCACTGGAAAAACTGCGTAAAACCATACCGATGAAGCGCTACGGTGACCCCGATGAGATTGCGGAGGTCATTGAGTGGGTGGCGAATTCACGTTACATGACGGGTGCTTTCGTACCCGCAGATGGCGGCCTCATGAGCAGCTTCGGTGCGGTGAATTAGATGGACAAGCAGAACGCAAACTTTACCGCCTGGTGTGCGCGTGAACACAACCTGCAGGACGCCCAGATCGTCAAGGAGCTGAGCGGCGGCAATTCCAACCTGACGCAATTAATCAATACCGAGCAGGGCCCTCTGGTATTGCGCACACCCCCGGCGAATACTATCTCACCAAAAGCTCACAAGGGCGTGGAGCGCGAGTCGATCGTCATGAAAGCCTTGCACGGGCACGCACCCGTACCTGGGGTAGTCGCATGGTGTGAAGATCCAGGCGTTATCGGCAGGCCATTTGTCCTCGTCGAACACATTGATGGCGTATCAATCACTGATGAGCTGCCTGCGGCCTATGAATCCGCTTCCGCCATCAATACCCTGGGCGAACAACTCACCGACGCACTGGCTGATATTGCCACTGCGCCCTGGCAAGACCTGGGACTGGAAAACCTCGGCAACCCGCAGAACTTCCTGGCCCGACAAATCAACCGCTGGCTGGAGGTAAGACAATCTGCAACGGCGCGCCCCCTCCCGCAGCTGGACTCCCTTGGCGAGTGGCTGCTGGCCAATATCCCCGCAAACGGCCCCGTGGGGGTAGTACACGGCGACTATCACCTGGATAACGCGCTGTGCAGCAGGGAAAGGCCCGAACTTCTGGCCGTCATAGACTGGGAAATGGCCACCATCGGTGACCCACTGACCGACCTCGGGCTGTTTCTTATGTTCTGGGGGCCACGCAAAGTTGATCCGCCGGGTTTCAAACATGTACAGGCAGTAAGCCGCGTGGATAGCGTGATAAGCCGTCAGGAACTGGCACACCGCTGGTCGCAAAAAACCGGTATCGACATTGGTGCACTGAACTTTTACCTGTGCTTCTCGTTCTGGCGCCTGGCTGCCATCGTTGAAGGCGCATACAAGCTTTACCTGGATGGCAAAGTGGATACACCTTACGCGCGCGGCCTGGAATACGATGTACCGGCCCTGCTGGAAGAAGCCCAACTTGCCGCCGAGGGGAACTGGTAATGACGGCATCCATACAAGCCGCATCGCAATCTCCGATGCCCGCAACGATGATGCATACGCCGATGACGGTGCAGCTGATTCTGCAGCACGGGCAGCAGGTGTTTCCCGAAAGCCGCATCGGCACCTTCGACGGCAACAGCGTATCGCATGTCAGCTACCGTGATATCGCCGACAATGCGGCTCGCCTTGCCAATGCACTTGCGAAGCTGGGGGTAGCGCAGGGAGATCGCGTGGGCACCTTCAGCTGGAACAATACAGCGCACATGGAGGCCTATCTCGCCATACCCTCCATGGGTGCAATCATGCACACCGTCAATATTCGCCTCTCCGCCGAACAGATTGCTTATGTCATCAACCACGCAGAAGACAAAGTACTGATACTGGATGCGAGCCTATTACCCATGATCGAAGCTGCCCTGCCCTTACTGGAGACGGTGCAGCATATTGTGGTGATCGGTGAGGAAATGGCACTCGAAGGCTTTCACTGTGAAAACTACGAAGCACTGCTAGCAAAGTATTCACCAGAGTTTGATTGGCCCGAGCTGGATGAAACCCAGGCCGCCGCAATCTGCTATACCTCCGGCACCACTGGCAACCCCAAGGGTGTGGTGTACAGCCATCGCACAACCTTCGTACACTCACTGGCATCACGCGCCGCGGACACTTTCGGCATCAGCGAACACGACACGATTCTCTTGTTGCCACCCATGTTCCACGCCAATTCCTGGGGCTTACCCTATAGCGGTTGGTTCAGCGGCAGCGATTTTGTCATGCCCGGACCCCACCTGCAGGTAGACGGCATAATCCGGATGGTATCCAGTGAAAGGCCCAGCATTACCGCCATGGTGCCCACGATTCTCAGCGACCTGCTGCGCTTACCGGCGGACCGGGAACCTGATATGAGCTGTTTTCGCATGCTGGTGAGCGGTGGATCAGCGGTAGCGCCATCGATGATCGAGGAAGTGCGTGAACGCTGGGGTGTCCCGGTGTTGCAGGGTTGGGGCATGACCGAAACCAGCCCCTTGTGCGCACTCTCACATCCACCCCGAAATCCCGGCCCCGACGGCGAGACTCCCTGGCGCGCGAAGAGCGGGCGACCGGTTTCCGGTGTGCAGGTACGCGTGGTCGACGAGGACGGTAATGCCCTCCCGCACGATGGCAAGACAGTGGGAGAACTGCAACTGCACGGCCCCTGGATAACCGCTTCCTATCACCGTGAACCCTCCCCGGACTCCTTCACCGAGGATGGCTGGTTGCGAACCGGTGACGTGGGACACATAGATGAAAAAGCCTATGTACAATTGACCGACCGTACCAAGGACGTTATCAAGTCCGGTGGTGAATGGATTTCCTCAGTAGACCTCGAGAACGCGCTACTGGCCCACCCCGAGGTCGCAGAGGTCGCGGTGATTGCCACCGATGACGAACGTTGGCAGGAAAGGCCGCTGGCAATAGTGGTACCAGGGAATGATCAGGTGACACCGGAGCAACTGCGCGAGTTTTTGGCGGACAAGGTGGCGAAATTCTGGATACCCGAGTACTGGGTATTAACGGATACAATCGCCAAAACCAGTGTCGGCAAAATGGACAAGAAGTACCTGCGACAGGCTAATGAGAACAACGAACTCGCTGTCATCAGGTCGGCCTAGAACGACCTGCTAGTTTAAACGAGGGCAAGAATTATGGGAGCAAAATCGGCAGCAAAGGCTACTGCCACCACCAGGAGAACCCAGGCGGAGCGTACCGCACTCTCCGATCAACGCATGCTTAACGTTGCAATCAAGTTGATCAATGAGCGCGGCACGCAAAAAACCACGCTCAAGGAAATCGGTGAAATGGCGGGCTACAGCCGGGGGCTGGCGAACTATCGCTTCGGCTCCAAGGACGGACTGATGCGCGAGCTGTTCACCCGCTTCGATGAGCGCTGGAAAAACCACTTGAACAGTTATATCCAGAACCAGTCAGGGATTGCCGCAGTCTTGGCGGCAGCGGATGCACTGCGCGACTTCCTGAAGTTGGAGTCCGAGTATATGCGCGCGATGTACACCCTGTGGTATGAGTCACTCGGCCACGAATCCGAAATACGCAACAGCCTGGCCGGGCACCACGATGTGTACCGCAAAGACGCCACGCGCTGGATTGAAGACGGCATCGCCAGCGGTGAAATCGACCCTAAAATCAACCCGGAACAATTTGCCGTGCAGTACTGCGCGTTCATTTTCGGGCTGGTATACCAATGGTTGGTGAATGCCAAGGCCCTGGACCTCGATGCCATCTTTGAGGATTACGAGGCCAGCATAACCAAACTTCTGAGCAAAAAAGGAAAACGCTAATGGCTTATCTGGAACGGAACAGGGCAAGCAGGTCTACTATGAAGATTACGGCAGTGGTAACAGCGCCATTGTTCTCATTCACGGCTGGGGTATGGGCGTACGCACCTGGGACTATACGCTGCCGGTACTGGTGAATGCGGGTTATCGCGTGGTGGCACTGGATCACCGCGGCTGTGGCAGGTCCGACAAGGACTTCGCTGACATGGGTATCAATGCCATTGCCGGGGACGTGGTAGCCCTTGCGCAATCACTGGGTCTGATCAAAGTAGTACTCAATGGCTGGTCGCTGGGCGGCGCTGTCGCTGTCGAGGCGGCATCGCAACTCAGCGCCCTGTGCAGCGGGCTGGTACTCACCTGCGGGGCTACCCCGGTGTACCTGCAGAAACCCGACTACCCCCACGGTGGTACCGAAGAAGCACTGGCGGAAACCATGGCCGCAATGTCTGCAGACCGCGTTAACTTTCTGGCCGCTCTCTCACAGGGGGTCTGTGCCAGCGAGGTGACCCCGGAAGTGGTCAGCTGGATGTGGCAGATATTCATGGAAGCGTCACCCATGGCGGCACCTACCCTGGCGGAGTTGGGTCCCATGGACCAGCGGGAGACCCTGGGCTCAATCAACGTGCCCATCCTGTCCTTTGTAGGGACACAGGATGCAGTGGTTGACCCCGAGGTGTGTCGCTCGGTGGCGCAATACAACGACAATGTCACCACCATTGAACTGGAACACTCCGGCCATGCACCCTTCATCGATGAAAAAGAACGTTACGACACCGCCCTACTCGCTTTTCTCGAAAACTGCCTGTAACTAGGATTGGATATAAATCATGGCAAGCACGGTAAATTACGGCCTCTGGTACGACTTCAGAAACCCGCAGCAATGGCGGCAACCCTTTGAGCAATTCTATGCCCAACGGTTGGCACAGATTGCCCAGGCCGAGGATCTCGGTTTCACCTCCTGCTGGTTAACCGAACACCACTTCTGCGACGACGGTTACACGCCCTCGCCGCTGGTATTGGCCAGCGCCATTGGCGCCCGGACCCAAAACATGCAGTTGGGCACCAATCTGATGCTATTGCCACTACATGACCCGGTGCGGGTTGCCGAAGATGCAGCCACCCTGTCACTGGTGACCGGCGGGCGTTTTGATCTGGGCGTGGGTATCGGCTATCGGCAGATGGAATTCGACCAGTTTGATCGGAAACTGTCACATCGGCCCAGCCTGATCGAAGAAGGCATTGAAATCCTGCGCCGTGCCTGGGCGGGGGATTCAGTAAACTTCAGCGGCAAACGCTTTCACGTCGGCGACCTGCAAGTTACTCCACAGCCAGAACACAGCCCGGCGATATTGCTGGGCGGCATGGCACCGCCGGCCATAGAACGCGCTGCAAGGATAGCTGATGGATTCCTGTGTACCGGTGGTCTGGGGCTGGACATGTATGCCGAAGCGCTGGAAAAACAGGGCAAAACCCCCGACCAGGGCAGTGTCATCCTCGGTTGCTGGGCCATCATTGCCGAAGATCCCGAAAAGGAAGCCGCCAGCATTGGTGACCACATCCTTTACCAGGCCAACGAATACATACGCTGGGGCGCGTTCGGGCCTCCCGACCAGACACCACTGTTTGAAAACGCCCCGGCGGCAATAGAAAACGGGCTGTACACCCTGTGGGATGCCGATATGGCGGTTGCGGAACTCAGCA
Organism: Halieaceae bacterium; assembly: GCA_963669435.1. Lineage (GTDB taxonomy): Bacteria > Pseudomonadota > Gammaproteobacteria > Pseudomonadales > Halieaceae > CALJFL01. The sequence continues at coordinate 3,059,185 of OY770025.1, read as the reverse complement.
AATTGGTTGACCAGTATCCGCATATCCGCGACATCCACTTCTGGGCACAATTCCCTGGAGAAAGCGTGGAGTCAGGCAACCGCCGGCTGAATTACATCGCGGAAAACGTCCTGCCGCGACTGCGCTGAGGCGACGAGAGCGCCATCAATCACGGCGGTGAATCAGGCGGTCGCCTCGATGTTACACAGGCGAAATAGGGTGTTGAGAAATAAACCGTGCGCCTGTTCAAGGTCTATATCGTCGTCAAAATAAACGGCGGACCGCAGCCCCATCATCATCGCATGGGTCAGTTCCGCTGAATCCTTGGCGGTACCCAGGACATTGCCTGGGGCGCTTTCAAAAATCTGTTTCAGAAACGCTTTGCAGTGCGCGTCGAATTCCGCCTTGGTACCCCGCAAGGCCTCTTCGTTAACCGCTGCGCCGAGGCACTCCAGCATGAATCCGATTTCCTTGTAGGTGCCGCTGTCACGTTCAAACCAGAAATCGGTCAGTGCGCGAATCTGGCCTTCGATGTCCAGTTTCCTGAAATCGTCCAGTTGCTGCATGAACTGCACAGAGACATTTTCGAAATACTGGCCCAGCAAATCTTCCTTACCCTTGAAGTAGTACAGCAGGTGACTGGCGGTCATATCCGCGCCCTGGGCTATGTCGAGCAAGGTGGTTTTGATGTAACCCTTTTCAAGAATGCAGTCGTGCAGGGACCGGTAAATCCGCCGACGACGCTTGTCACCGCGCCCATCCCTACGCTCTCTTCGGCGGGGAGCAACAGACTCTAACTGAGGTTTTGACATGGCGCGCACCTTAGCATTTTCGGTCACAGATCACGAGGCATGAGCGAACTTTCGATTTTGATGCTACAGTTAAACTTGTACTTGATTCAAATTCAATTTAACATCTGGGCACTGACATAGCAAAGGTGGTTTTTCTGTGAGTATTGAGGGATACCGTTTTGTTATCACCGGCGGCGCCGCCGGCATCGGCGCAGGCACAGCGCGCCTTGCGGCAGCACGCGGGGCCAGCGTCATGATCGCCGACATGAACGACGCCCAGGGCCAAGCGCTCGCTGATGAGATCAGCGCAACCGGAGCGACTGCCGCCTACCAACACTGCGACGTCACCGACGAGACGCAAGTGCAGGCCCTGATGCAAGCCGCCAGCGACACCCTGGGCGGCATTGATATTCTCCACAACAACGCCGGCATCCACGAAAGCGCGCTATCCGAGGACCTAAGCCTGGCCACCATGAGCAGGGCCACGTTCGAGAAAGTCATGGGAGTCAACCTGACGGGTGTCTGGCTGTGCGCCAAGTACGCCCTGCCCTACCTGCAAGACAGCGAACACGCCTCGATTATCAACGCAGGCTCAACCAGTTCACTGACCGGTTATCCCCAATGCCAGGCCTACGGAGCCAGCAAGGGTGGCGTGATGCAATTGAGCAAAATGCTCGCCGTTGATCTTGCCCCCCAAGGAATTCGGGTCAACTGCTACTGCCCCGCATCGATACGTACAGAACTGGTGGACAACTATCTGGCCGCAGCGCCCGACCCGCAGGCGATGCTGTCCACCATGACAGAAACACACCTGGTACCGCGCATGGGCCAGCCCATTGATGTGGCAGAACTGGTCTGCTTTCTCGCCGGGCCTGAATCATCCTTTGTCAACGGCGCAATCTGGAACATAGATGGCGGCTCACTGGCATGGCGCGGCACCCTGGGAGCACTGGGAATGGAGGTAGAAGCATGAGTCTGGACACCGGACAAAAACTGGAAATACACGAACTGCTGTCCAGGGCGGCCTACGCCTTTGACGTGCAGGATATGGCGCTGCTGGAAGGTTGCTTCGCGGCAGATGCAGAGTTTCGCATGCGCATTGCAGATGGCGACATCATCGGCCCGTTCGAGGGGCGCGCGGCTGTTATGAAATTATTCAAGGACTCCATTGAGGTACAGACTGATATGCGTCGCCACGTGATCAGCAATATATTCTTCACCCGCGAAGACGGACAGCCAGAGGTGCTTTCCAACCTGACCCTGATTGCTACTGAGAACGGCGAGATTCAGTTGCTCTCCGCCGCGCTGTACACGGACACCGTCGTCCATGAGGACGGGCAGTGGAAGATACTCAATCGATTCATCCAGCTGGATAAGAGCTACTAGGCCTCATCGTGAACATCGGCAGAATTCCAGATAAAACAGCCCGACTCGCCCCACAGCGAGAAGCGCTCATCGACGTACCCAACGATCGGCGGATCAACTACGGAGAGCTCAATGACCGCGTCCGGCAGCTGGCCAATGGCCTGGGCGAGGAGCTGAAGCTCCAGAAAGGCGATCGTGTTGCGATCCTCTCCAAGAACTGTATTGAGTACATGGAGACTTTCTACGCCTGCGCCCTCAGTGGCTTGATCGCGCAACCGTTGAACTGGCGCCTCGGGCAGGAAGAGCTGAATCGCATAGTGGAAGATGGGAATCCGAGTGCCATCATATTCGCCGGCGAGTACGCAGATACTATCGATAAGATTCGCCAGCATCAGCAGATCGAACATGCACTGGGCTTCGGGGAAGGACACAGTGAATACAACGCACTGATAGATCGGCACGACAATCACGAACCCCAGCGCGCCGCGACCACCGGCGGCGACGACCCGGTACTTATCCTTTACACCGGCGGCACTACCGGACAATCCAAGGGCGCCTTGCACACCCACCACTCCCTGTCCATGGGTATGCTCAACCAGACGGTGGCTGAGCGCATCGTAGAAACCGACGTCTACATGTTGACCGGCCAGATGTTCCATATTCCAGTGGCGCTGGCAATGAACTACCAGGCACATGGCTGCCCACTGGTATTGATCAACTTCGAGGCGAAGCTGGCGCTGGAGACGATCGAGAAAGAGAGAGTCTCCGCCTTCCTCGGCATCACCACCATGCTCAACTGGATGATGGCGGTGGAAAACTTTGCCGACTACGACCTGAGCAGCTTGCGCAATATCCAATATGGCGGAGGGCCCATGCCACGCAATGTCGTGGCGGCGGCTTTGGAAGCGTTTCCATGCACCATTATCCAGGGCTACGGACAGACCGAGGGCATGACCATGAGCTTCCTGTCCCAGGAAGATCACGTCAAAGCGCTTGCCGGGGAACATCCGGAACGCCTCGGTTCCTGCGGCCGCGAAGGGTTCGTCACCTCAATCAAGCTGGTGGACGATAACGGGGAGTTGGTGCCCAAGGACAGTAATACACCGGGCGAAATCCTGGTGCGTTCCGAGGCCAACATGGTCGGCTACTGGCAGCGCCCGGACCTGACCGAAGAAACCATCCGGGACGGGTGGATGTACACAGGTGACGTCGCCGTGTGGGATGAAGACGGCTACATCTTCATCGTCGACCGCGCCAAAGACATGATTATCTCGGGTGGCGAAAACATCTACAGCACCCAGGTCGAGGCAGCGATACACCAGCACCCGGCAGTACTGGAGTCCGCGGTATTCGGTATCCCCCACGATGAATGGGGCGAGGCGGTGAAAGCGGTCGTGGTGCTGAAACCGGGAGAAAGCGCCACCGAACAGGAGATTATCGACGCTGCCAGCGAACACCTGGCGTCTTACCAAAAACCCAAGTCGGTCGATTTCGTGGACAGTCTGCCTAAAGCACCCACCGGAAAAATTCTTAAGCGTGAACTGCGCGATCCCTACTGGGCCAAGGAAGGAAAGAACCTATGAGTGAGCTGATGACGGATGAGCTGCGCTCAGCCATTGGCAGGCAGAGCGAACCGCAGCGTGAGGTTGTCACCCGCCGGGACATTCGCAAGTACGCCGTAGCCACGGGCAACCGCCAGCAAAAATATCTCGATGGTGACGAGGCACCGCCCATGTTTCACCTGCCATTGTTCTGGCCGGTGGTGGAATTGAACGAGTTGACCCCGGACGGTGTGTCCATCGACCCACTGTTGCCCAAGTTCCCCCTTGAAAAAGCCATGGCCGGCGGCCTGCACATTGAGTATCACCGCGCCATTCACCCCGGTGACTGGCTGACCGCGAAACGTACGCTGACCGACATTTATGAAAAAAAGGGCAAATCCGGACCACTGATCTTTTACGAGGTCGTGATGGACATCACCAACGACGACGACGAACTGGTGATCCGGGAAAAGACCACGAGGATACTGCGATGAGCCAACCTCTGCCGCACTCGCCTGCTGATGTCAGCGTAGGTGACACGCTGCCCGAGCGTGAATTCACTTGTGACAATGTGCAATCGATGATGTACAACGCCATCCTGTGGAACGGTCATCGAATTCACTTTGACGAGCCCTATACCAAAGACGTCGAGGGCTACCCCGGCCTGGTAACCGCGGGGCCATTGCTGGGCGACTGGCTGCACCAGTGCCTGGAGGAATGGCTCGCGGACAAGGGTCGCATCACCAGCATCGATTACTCCAACCGCATTGCTTCCTATGTCGGTGAGACCGTCCGCTCGGGCGGCACGGTAACCGCCTGTGACCCGGACAGCGGGGAAGTAAAGGTTGAGGTATTCATCAAAAATGAAGCCGGTGACATCATTGCACCCGGCATTGCAACGGTGCAGTTCCATGATGCTTGAAAGCTACCCCTGGAAAATGGAGCGTGGCAGATGAGCGCTTCCTCATTGCGCGGCCAGGTAGCCATAGTTGGGGTGGCTGACACGCCTGTCGGTGTGGTACCGGACAAAACTCCCCTGGAACTCTGTGTCGAAGCGGCGCTTGCCGCTATTGACGATGCGGGGTTGAGCAAAGACCAGGTGGATGGGCTGGTGACCTGTAATGCCTTCGCCCAACCGCTGCTATACCACGCCGAAGCGGTGGCCGAATATCTACAGATCTTCCCGCGCTATTGCATCAATGTCGGTGCCGGGGGTGGCACCACGTTTTCCATTCTGCACCACGCCGCTTCCGCCATTGCGACAGGCATGGCAGACACCATTGTGATCTCCATGGCCGACAGCTTGCGCAGCAGCCTTACCCGCGAGCAGGCCATGCGTATTCAGTCGTCCACCGGTCACCCGCAGTTTGAACAACCTTATGGTGTACCGGTTCCGGCCTACTATTCGCTGATCATGCAGGCACACATGGCCCAGTACGGCACCACCGCCGAGCAGTTTGCGGAAGTCGCTGTGGCCGCGCGGGAGTACGCCGCACTTAACCCGACAGCGCAAAAACGCGACCCAATTACCGTCGACAACGTGATGGACTCACGGATGATCGCTGACCCGATGCGCCTGCTGGATTGTTCGCTGGTATCCGATGGCGGCTCAGCGATCGTACTTACCTCGGCAGAACGTGCCAGGGACTTTCCGCATGATCCGATATACCTACTGGGCGTGGGTGAAGGCCACAACCACGAACATATCTCCCAGGCCCGCTCCCTGACCACCTCCGCAGCACGCGAGGCCGGCGAACGCGCCTATGCGATGGCGGGATTGGGGCCGGCAGACATGGATCTGGCCCAGCTTTACGACTGTTTCACGACCACCGTGATTGTCGAACTCGAGGACCTGGGTTTTTGCGCCAAGGGTGAGGGCGGACCATTTGCCGCCAGCGGCGCACTGCGACCCGGCGGCGCACTGCCAGTAAACACCCACGGTGGCTTGCTCTCCCACTGTCATCCGGGAAACCCGGGCTCCATGTTCGCGCTAACCGAAACCGTCTGGCAACTGCGGCACACCGCGGGCGAGCGACAGATTGCCAATGCGCAGAATGCGCTGGTACATGCCCAGGGCGGCATTATGTCCTCTCATACCAGCGTCATCCTGGGGAGGGAATGCTGATGGAGAAAATTCTGCCCCCCCTCACAGCATTGAGCCAACCCTACTTCGATGGCTGCCGAGCCGGTGAACTGCGATTGCAGCAGTGTACCCGCTGTAACGAGTTTCAGTTTTACCCGCGGGTTATCTGCAGCCACTGCTGTCACGATGAACTGCAGTGGCAAGTGGCTAGTGGAAGCGGCGAAATAGCAAGCTTCACTGTCGTCAGAACCGCCCTGTCCAAAGCCTACGAAACACCGTATGTCCTGGCGTTGATCACCCTCGAAGAAGGGCCGAGCATGATGTCCATCGTCATCGACGCCGCACCAGAGGATGTGGCTATTGGCATGTCCGTGCAAGCCGACTATCTGGCCTGGTCAGAGGAGATCTCCATGCCAGTATTTCGACTGACCTCAAATGGAGGCACGTCGTGAAGGCTGGCGACATACCACTGGCGGTCATCAATCCCGAGGCTGCGTCCGACTCGCTGGAAGCAAAGCAACCGCATATCGACAATGGCACCGAGCGGTATAGCAAGGACGGATACTTCTCGCGCGATTACATGGCCGCCGAGTGGCAAAAACTGTGGACTCAAAGCTGGCTGATTGCGGGCGTAACGGCGGACCTGGAAAACGTCGGGGACTTTTTTATTTTCGAGATCGCCGAAGAATCCATCATCATCACCCGCACTGACGAGGGCATCAAGGCGTTCTATAACGTGTGTAGCCACCGCGGTTCCAAGCTGGTCTGGGATGAACGGGGCAATCGCAAGGTATTCGTCTGCCCGTTCCACAGCTGGAGTTTCCACAATAACGGCGAGTTGCGACGCATTACCGATGAAGAGACATTTCAACCGGAAGTGATCGCCCATCGACCGGGTCTTACACCGGTAAATTGCGCGGTTCACGCGGGCATCATCTTTATCAGTATGGAGGACAATCCCCCGGCGCTGGCAGAGAGTATCGGCTTGCCGGACGGCTACCTGGAAGCCTACAACATAAACGAGATGAAAGTGGTACGCCATGTTCGCAGCGAGTGGGGCTCTAACTGGAAAGTTGGTGTGGAAGCGTTCTACGAGAGCTACCACCTGCACTGTGTGCACCCCGAAACCCGCGGCGTCATGGGCGACCTCAACGTGCAGTACGACCTGTACCCCCATGGCGCCAGCCGCATGATAGTGCCTCTGGGACAACCCAGCCCCAGAATTCACGACCAGACCACGGTCAACGAGGGCCTGAAGATTATGCTGGCCGACGCGGGTGTCGATGCCAGCGAATTCAACGGCAGCGCTGGCGAAGTCAGGCGCGCCATCCAGGTTTCCAAGCGTGAGCGCGCAGAGAAACTCGGGCTGGACTATTCCCGGTTTGAAGACGGTCAATTGTCCGACAGCTGGGCCACGGGTATTTTCCCCAACGTGCAGATTGGCTGCCACCCGGAAGCGGTGTTCCTGATGCGGTTTTTGCCGCATGAAACAGACCCTGAGCGCTTCTACTACGACACAATGACGCTGATTTTTCCGGCCGATGACCCGAACTACACCCCACCGGCCTGGATGGGCTTGCCCGAAGGCACGGACTTCAGTGGTGCACAACGCCCTGCTACCGAACATTACACAATCGACGAAGACGCCCAATTGGGCCAGGTGTTAAGTCAGGACTCGGCACTGTTGCCGGTGGTACAGCGCGGCATGCGCAGCCGGGGTTTCAAAGGTCAACTGTGGGGCGAACAGGAACAACGCCTGCGTCACTTTCACGTGGAACTGGAGCGCCGTCTTGCGAAATAAAGCCGCGCCCAGCTATCGCGCGACAGTTCACGCGCACCTGCCCCAGCCCTACCTAGACAGCAGCTAGAGCGCCACTATTTTGGACACAATTTACTTGACAATGACAAGTAACACGTTCAATCTTGAGTAGGATTCAAGTTTAACTGTTGCACTATAAAACCCAAAAAGGGAGCACAAAAATGAAGCCATTTACGCACACCACCCAGCACCGCAATTGGCAGAGCATCAAAGCAACATTACTTCTCGGGCTTACGCCGGCCCTCACCTTTACGGCCGCGCCCCCAGCCCTGGCCCAGCAGGCACTGGAAGAAGTACTGGTTACCGCGACTCGCCGTGGCGACACAGACATCATGTCGACGCCGGTAGCGATTACCGCGATCACTGGTGAAACCTTCGATACTTTTGCACCGAAAGACATCAAGGACATCGCCGTCATGGTGCCCGGCTTGTCCGCGGGCACCGTTGCAGCTTTCAAATCCGCTTCCTTCGCCATGCGCGGTGTCGCGGAAACTACCATCATCGTCTACAAGGAATCTCCTGTCGGGGTCACTATTGATGACTTCGTCATTGGCCATGTACAGGGGCAGAATCTGGAGGCTTATGATCTCGCGCAAATCGAAGTGTTGCGCGGCCCCCAGGGAACGCTGTTTGGTAAGAACACCACCGGTGGCGCCATTAATATCAAGACCAAGCGCCCAGACCTGGAAAATGGCAGTCTGGACCTTACCGCTGAGTACGGTGACTTCGACAATATCAAGGTCACTGCGGGCCTGGATATCCCGATCATAGAAAACGAGTTGGGCTTTCGCCTCGCTGCGATGCAGCAAAAGTCCGATGGCTACTACAAGCAAGGTTCGGACTACGGCCCCCTGACCATACGTGAAGGCGGCAGTCTGGAAGGTGCTACCGGTACCGGCGACGGTCGAGACCTTGGTGGTGACGATGTCCTATCAATGCGAGCCAAACTCCTCTGGCAACCGAACGACGACTTTTCCGCCTTACTGCAGTACGAATACCTGCGCGACGACGCAGACACTCTGCCAGTGGTCAACGAGTCGCCCGAGGGCTACACGTTCAACGCCTGGGGTTTCCCGGACCAGGGGGGTGACCCGGTCGATAACGCTGGTATTACCAACCAGGACGACTTTTTGTTCGAAATGTCCAAGGGTCACCAGATCGACATCGACGGTATCTACCTGAACATGGACTGGAATATCGGCGATTACACACTGTACTCAGTAACCGGTTATCGCGAACAGGACTCACACCTGCCCAGCACCTACGCCGGTGAAATCGAAATTTCGCTATTCGATGCCACCCGCGATGACGAGCGCGAGACCTTCCAGCAGGAGCTGCGCCTGGTAACCAACTGGGATGGCCCACTGAATTTTGTGGCCGGTGGTTTCTACCAGAAGGAAGACATTACTTTCTGCGTAATCCAATCAGTGGGGTTTGTGGATTTTCTGGTAGACGGGGAACCCGCATTCCTCACCGCTAACCCCCTTATTTTGTGTAACGAACAGAATGCAGAATCGCTTGCGTTCTTTATTGATGGCACCTATGACATCAGTGATAAGATGCACCTGAGTGCCGGTTTCCGTTACACCGATGAGGAGAAAGAGTGGACCGGTCGCTCACGAGTGCCCATCCAGGCCCTCCCGGACGGTGGCTTCGATCCCAATTTTACCTGGAGAGAGCTAGCGGACCCGCTTAACGGTGCAGACTGGTCTCGTTTCCCTGATGAGGTTCAACGCGACGAGGAAGACTGGCAGGAACCCACCTACCGCATTAACCTGGCCTATGACTTCTCGGACGACCTGTTTGGTTACATCGGCTATTCGCGAGGTTTCAAGAGCGGCGGCTACAACGACCAGACCGGAACCGTGGTAAGACCTATTCCAGAACTGGCCCTTAAGCCAACCGATCCAGAAACGGCCGATTCCTATGAAATCGGACTGAAGGCCAGCCTGTTCGACAATACGGCAGAAATAGCAGCTACTGCGTTCTGGGTCACCTACGAGGACGCACAGCGCACCTTTAATGCCAGCTTCCCCAACGGGCAGGAGACGCTGTTTTTCAACGCTGCAGAGCTTGAAGTCACAGGTATCGAGCTGGAAGGTAGCTGGGCGGTAACGGATTCATTGCTGATACGTGGTAACGCCATGTGGCAGGACGCGGAATTCAATGAATTCAGTGCCGACCTGGACTTTGACGGCATTGATGACGTGGACCTGAGCGGCAAGCCGCCAACAAGGGCCCCCGAGTACATGGCGACCATTGACGGCACCTACACCTTCGACTTGAACGATGCGGGCGCAATCGATGTAAATCTACGGATGGCCTATGAAGATGAGTCGATAGCCGGCTATTCTGACGTCGCGGAAGAGTTCGACACCACGCTGGATGAGAAAACAGTCTGGGACGCCAGTATTGTCTACCGCACTGCGGACGATAAGTACTATGTGAAAGGTATCGCCAAGAACTTTACCGACGAACGCTATCGCACTGCTTCACTGTCGGTGGGTAACTTCTGGATATTCTCCTCCTACGGTCAGCCGCGTTATTACGGTCTGGAGGTCGGCGCCAAGTTCGACTTCTAGGGCGTCGATCGGGGCAAGCCCCGTGGTATGACAGCTAATGATCAGGCCGGCACTATGCCGGCCTTTTTTTCGACCCCTACACAGCCGCCAACGCTATGGTGCCAAACCAACCGTTGGCAAGGGAAAAAGGCATGACGGATATTATTCTTCAGCATTTTGACATCTCACCCTTTGCGGAAAAGATACGCCTTGCGCTTGGCCTCAAGGGATTGGCATGGCAATCGGTACAGATTCCCCTGGTCATGCCTAAACCGGACCTCACCGCACTGACCGGCGGCTACCGGAAAACTCCGGTCATGCAGATCGGCGCTGACATCTACTGTGACACCCAGTGCATTGCCGTGGAACTCGAACGGCGGTTCCCCACCCCTTCCCTTTTCCCCCAGGGCAGTCGCGCAATGAGCCTGGCAATGAGCCAGTGGAGTGATGGCGCCTTTTTCCAACCCGGGTCAGGCCTATCCTTAGGCACTAACGAAGGGCTGCCCGATGATATCATCGAGGACCGTAGCGCTTTCTTCAGCTATCTCGACTTCAGCACCTTGCAAGAGCAGCTGCCGCACCTGTATTCGCAGTTTTGTGCACACCTGCATCTCCTCGATGACATGCTCTCAGACGGCCGGGAGTTTCTGCTCGGAGGCGCGCCCGGCTGGGTCGATATTCTCGGCTACTTTCCTGTATGGATGTGTCGGGGCAATATCAGCAATGCGGCGGACTTGCTTGCCCCACTACCATCACTCACGGCTTGGGAAGCGCGGGTCAGTGCTATAGGCCACGGCCAGCGCACCGAACTGAGCGCCAACGACGCACTGGACATAGCGCGGGCCGGAACAAGCACCACCGAAGCCCGCATCGAAGATGACACCTGGCCGGCACTAGCGGCGGGAGACCGGGTTACCGTCACGCCAACGGATTATGGTGCGGTCCCCGTGAGCGGCGAGTTGGTCATCCACAGCCACTCAGAAATCGCGATCCGCAGAAACGATCCTCGAGCCGGTGAGGTGGTAGTGCACTTTCCGCGAGCGGGATATCAACTGGAGAGAAGCCAGGGCTAGCGGACAGAACTGCCCAGGGCGCAGCGTTACTTCAGGGGCAGCACCTGACTTTGCTTGGTCGCCATCAGGCTGAAGTTGGATTCCATGTTCTTGACACCCGGGAACTTGAGGATGCGCTGCATGGATAACTCGGAAAAGTGATCCATGCTGTACGCGACGACTTTCAGCAGGAAGTCATGTGAGCCGCTCATGGCGTGGCATTCAACGATATGGTCTTCCGCCTCAACGCGCTCCAGAAACGCCTGCTGGCTGTGATCGTCCTTCTCTAGCGATACCTGCACGAAGGCGGTGACCTGCAAGCCCAACTGCCGCTGGTCAAGCCTGGCGGTATAACCCTGGATCAGGCCACTCTCCTCCAGGCGTTTCACACGGCGAAAGCAGGGAGACTCGGAGAGGCTTACCCGTTCAGCGAGATCCACATTGGAAATGCGCCCTTCCGCTTGCAATATCGCAAGTATCTCCCTTTCTTTTCTGTCCAGGCTCATGCACCGCTACCTCAGTTTCCAATCAAATATAGGCCATAAGTTCTAATTTAGACAGGCGGCGGCCAAGTTTTTGCTGACATCGCCAACACCAAATGGGCTATGCTTTTTCCAGGGTAAGAAATTTCGCCTGCAGTAATCCGATAACCTGTTACGAGAGGCATTCAGGACTCACCATGACACCACATTTTGACGCCTTTGATCGCTGGATACGGACCAGCTTCAAGGAGATGAACACGGAGCTGGAGGAGCTCTACTTTGCGCAGGAAGACCGGGATAACGTCGCTGGCACAGGAGACGCCATCAAACGGGCCCTGGAGCAAGAAGGTCGCGCTTACGTCTGCAACCTGCTGGCGGAGGGCAATACCGATGAGGGCTTTGAAAACGGCTTTGACCTGCTGGGCAATGTGGGGCTTTATATGGCCGCCTGCAGACGGCACGAAATCACCGAGCCATCCCGGGAAACAAAATCACCTCTGGAGGAAGCCTCGGCCCTGGCGATGCAATTGGGTGCGACACTGGGCGTTATTCCGCGCTTCGCTTCCAGCCACCTGGAAACACACAACAAAGCGATAAACGGCGTTTACAAGAGCTTCACCAGCCTACCAGACGAGCTGCTGTTCCTGGACTACAACACCCGCGGTGTATTCGCCTACATACGCGCCGCCGAAGCACTACTGCACACCCTGCCGCTGGGCGTGTCCCACCCCATCACCCATGACCTGTTGGCCGTGGCGAAAACCGCACTCGAGGATGTTATAAGCAGCAATGCCCAGTTGTTTGAGGAACTGGACCAGGATCGATTTTTTTACTGTGTCCGCCCCTATTACAAACCACACCGGGTAGGCCTGCACGAGTACCGAGGAGCGAACGCCGGTGACTTTGCCGGCATTAATGTCATCGATCTGCTGCTGGGGCTATGCCGCGCAGATGACGCTTACTACTCGCAGTTACTGGTCGATAAATTCCTGTTTATGCGACCTGAGGATCAGCTGGTATTGCGCGATTGTATGCGCCGCGAGAGCCTACTCGATGGCTTCCTGAGATTGCGTGAATCGAACGAGCATTCCCCATGGTTCAAGAAAAACGCAGGTATGTTCTTGCAAGTCTGCGAGGCCCACGGCCGAACCGCGCTGCAGCACCACGAGCAACTGGTCAACAAGTTTATCGAACACCCGGCAGAAGACAGTGGCAGCATGGAGAAATCTGGACTCACCGCCAGCGGGCCTCCCCTCCCCGTTTTGCTCAAGGCACTGAGGAAACTGTGTGATTTACGCAGCGCTGCGGAACGGGATGATATTCCCTCACGCTACCAGGACCTACGGACTCTGCGCGAAAGTATCGCATAAGGAACGAAAATGACCTTGAACGAGCACACCCTGCGCGAGGAGTTCCCGATACTGGCACACAAGGCCTATTTTAATGCCTGCTCCTATGGCCCACTGTCGCTACGCGTAAAAGCCGCCATTGAGCACTATCTACAGATTCGCATGGAACAAGGCGCCCGCTGGGATATCTATTGCGATAAAATAGAAACAGTCCGCAGTTTACTCGCACAATTGCTGGAATGCCCTGCCGATGATATCGCCGTCTCAACCTCGGTCAGCGAATCCTTGAACAGCCTGATGACCGCTATCGACTTCAGCGGGCAACGCAACAAGATCATTTCAACCGATTTCGACTTCCCGACCACCGCCCAGATTATGTTGGCGCAACAAGCCAGGGGCGCCGAGGTACATCGCGCTAAAGCCGATAGCCAGGGAACGGAGATACCTTTAAGCGAGTATGAGCGACTCATAGACGACCAGACCCGGTTGGTGGCGATCCCCCAGGTATGCTATCGCAATGGGGTGTGGGTAGACATAGAGCCCATTGTTGAGCTTGCACACAGCCGCGGGGCACAGGTGTTGGTCGACGCCTACCAGGGCATTGGTACGCGGCCGTTCAACGTCGAGCAATCCAACGCAGACTTTCTGGTGGGCGGCTGCACCAAGTACCTGATGGGTGCAAGCGGCGTCGCATACATGTACGTGCGCGACAGCAAGACCAATGGATTACAGCCGACGGCTACCGGCTGGTTCGCTCAGCAGGACCCATCAGCGATGGATATTTACCACCACTCACCTCACGAGAGCGCTCGGCGCTTTGAATCCGGCACACCCAATTCCGTTGGTTTGTTCGCAGCCGAAGCGGGGCTCGAGATCATGTTGGAGATGGGGCTCGAGCGTATAGGAAAACGCATTGGCGATATCACCGCACTCGTTAAGCAGGCCACAGTCGAGCATAAATGGGATCTGGTGACGCCTGCGGACCGTCACGGCGCGATGCTGGCAATACGCTCTACCGATGCACCACAGTTAGTGGAAAAGCTCGGCGCACGGAATATCGTACTCACAGAAAGAGACGGCAACATCCGCGTCGCGCCGCATTTTTACAACAATGAGTCCGATGTCGAGACGTTGATCGAGGCGCTATTGGCGGAATCTGGCCTGATGGCCTGAGCGCTTTTCACCACCATCCATCAGGCAGAGGCACGTCGATAAGCGATTCTCGGTAACCTGACTATCTCGATTCATCATCAGTGCTCTGGATCCCTGCTATAGTTGATCAACTACCTCGGGCAGCACAGTGCCCACAGATCCTGCCGGGGGTGATATTGCGATACTGGCCGCAATCGTGGGGGCAACATCAACCGGGTGCACCCGTCGATTTACCGTTTGCCCGTCCAAGCCATAACCCGCAAAAATAATGGGAACGTGAGTATCGTAGCGCCAGGGAGAGCCGTGCATGGTCGCGATGGGACCGCGATCCATCATAAACCAGTAAGGCGCTTGAAAAATGTAGACCTCACCGGTTCGCTGTGGGTGAATCGTATTCTTCACCGCGGCGACTGCGCCGTCAGCTGCCGCAGGTAACTGCTCAACAGCGAACGCACCTCCCACGCCCTCTATCCTGGATAGCGACTGCGCTAACACTTCCGCAGCCTCTGTGCTGGTTACCGAAGCGCTGTGTAATTCATCAAGATCGAGGTACAAAAACGGCCTGAAGAAGTCTTTGATGATGTCAGGGCTGCCAAATTCCCGTTCGCTGATTTCTTTTGCCGCGGCAATCACCTCATCGCTGTAGATTCGCCCCGCAGCATAACCGAGTTCACTCAGATATTCGGGCATCTCGGGCATCCCGTGATCAGCCGAGAAGACAATCAGGGTATGCTCCAGACCCACCGAATCATCAATAAACTCAAAAAGCTCGGCCAAAGTTCGATCCAACCGCGCAACCACCTCTTCATTCTCCAGACTGGAAGGCCCAAAGAAATGGCTCACCGCGTCAACACTGGAGAAGCTGATCGACAAGTAGTCCGTAACCTCGTCACGGCCTAGTTGTTCTTCATGAATAAGCTGTTTTCCAAAGTCCAGCAACAGTTCATCGCCAACCGGGCTAACCAGTAGGCGGGTGAAAAATAGTGGGTGTTCCCTGGGGCCAAAACTATGCGGGAAGGTCTTCCCATAACCTTTCAGATCGACTTCGTAGTCTCGATCATCTTGATCTCCCAGCACATAGTCTTTCTTCGGTTTGGAAAGTTCCCACAAGGCCCCAGCATATGCTTCGGCACGGCGCTCGCCATTCCACGCGCTTACCCATTCGGGATACTCTTTCATGTAGTAAGCACTGGTCTGAAAGTCACCACTGTCGGTGGAATACCAGTAGGCAACACCGGTTTTGCCCGCCATGGCAACGGCACTTCGGTCCTTACCTGAAATACCAAATACTTTGGATTTGCCGGCGGTGTGTACATCCAGCGTATCACCGAGGGTGGGGACAATTATGGCGGCAGGCGAGCGTCCCTGGCTTCCAGCGCGCAGTTGCGCGGGGTCTACCTGCGCGCCAGCCGAAACATTGGCGCGGGTAGCAAGAATGGGCGCATTCGCATCTTCGATATTGTAGCCGAGCTCCCCCGTCGCGCGGTTATACCATACGTTGCCCACCATACCGTGAATCGCCGGAGTCGCGCCGGTGGCCAGAGTTGTATGACCGACAATGGTTTCGGTGTTGGCATGTTGATAATGGGCATTCTGAAAGACAACACCATCTTCGAGCAGAAACTTGAAACCGCCATCGCCATAGTGATGCCTGTACCGAGTGATGAGGTCGGCACGAAGGCCGTCGACGGTAATCTGTAATACCAGTTTAGGGGGACTGGCGAGAGCCTGAGGAATAACAAACAGCACAACCGACAGTGCAATAACGCTTCTAATCACAAACTAAAGCCCTCTGTTTGCCGACTTTTAAGTTGTAGCTCTATCGACTGTTTGCAAAGCTACACCCGAGCAACGGACCAATCAAGCGCGCATATTATGCAGCTATTGCTTCAGCCCGAGGTGGGCGCTATTTCCACCTGCCCTATCACTGCACTGTTGGCATATCCGGCGTTTTGCAACGCTTGCAAGAGTTTTGCAGCGTCATCCGCCGCTACCCCGATCAGCAAGCCTCCACTGGTCTGCGGATCGACCAGCAGATCAACGATCGCGTCCGGGCCGGTGGTACGGATTTTCGCACCCAGAGCAGCCAACGCCGTAGCATTGGCGTCGTGCATCGTACTGCGGACGCCGAGTGCCAGGCACTGTTCAACACCTCCCAACACCGGGATTCGCGACAACTCGAGGTGGGCGCCCAGTTCTTCGGGGAGCATTTCCAGAAGATGCCCGAGCAAGCCGAAGCCAGTCACATCTGTGCAGGCGCTGGCATTGAATTCCACCGCCAGTGCCGCTGCACGCTGATTACTTTGCAACATGTTATCGATGGCAGAGTGTACATACCGGCCGTCCACTTCGTGCTGCATGTGAGCCGCAAACAAAACGCCTGTCCCCAAGGGCTTGGTAAGTACCAGGACATCTCCGTCCCGGAGTCCTTGCTTGGATAAGTAGCCACGATCTGCGCACATGGGAGCACCGTTGACCACAAACCCGATATTGAGCTCTGCTCCTTGTAGGCTGTGCCCGCCCTGCAAGGGGCAAGCGACGGCGTCAAACTCATGCAACGCACCAGCCAGCAGTTGCTCGAGGTCGCGTTCCTGTATCGTCGGGGAGGAAAATGGCAGGGTCACGGTCGCTAGTGCCGACACGGGTCGGGCGCCACAGGCATACAAATCGCTGAGCGCATGATTGGCGGCAATGCGCCCCATCAACCAGTGATCTGAAACCAACTGTCGCAGTACATCGATACTTTGCACAAGCGAGTAGCTAGCGCTGTCGGGAATAAGAACACTGTCCCGTGCCTGCAGCCCACTGGCAGCTGTAGCGGGAAACCTGGACGCCAATTTTCCTAGCACCGCCCCGAGGCTGGACGCACCTACCTTGGCACCACAACCCCCACAGGGCATTTGCTCGGTAATAGAGTCCCCAGTATTTGTGTCGCTGCGAGGCGATCCAAACATACGTTTAGGCAAGTCCTGGAAACGCAACATAAACTGCCTGTCGATACGATCTTTCCATCGCCAGACCCAGTCACCAGTGACATTGAATATCCCACGATCCGCCGTGGCGCGCTTTTTGCCCAGCGACAACAGAGACAGAAACCGCTGCTGGGGGACGTGATGGTGTAACGCCTGACCCCGCAGTGCATTGCGTAGGTTGTCCGCCAGCACCGGACCCTGCCGGACCGCATACACTCCCGCCTTGGGGCGTGGATGCTGCTGTTGGCTGGCGGTGTCACCAACGGCAAACACATCGTCGTGAGCCAGCAGTTGCAATGTGTCTCGCGTTAACAAAAACCCGGCATCGTCAGTTTCCAGGCCGCAACCGGCGAGCCAGGGTGCCGGCGCCGCACCGGTACACCAAAACAGCGTATCGAAAGATTGATTCGAGCCATCGGTAAGGGTGAGACTGTTCGTAGACACCGATTCCACCCGTGCGCCAGTCAATAGCGTGACACCTTGGGCGGCCAGTTCGGCCGTTACCGCTCTTCTGGCTCTGGCATTGTAGGTATCGAGGATTGACTGGGCACCGCACACCAATGTCAGGCTGGTTGCATCAGTGGGCAATCGCTGCGCCATTGCCAGGATCAGTTCTACGCTGCCTGCGCCGCCCCCTACTACAACAATGCGCCGCGTCCCACTACCGGGCGAGGTTTCAGCTTGCGCGATGAGCTGTTGCCAGCGCTGCCAGAAACTGGACACCGGCTTGACAGGAACACTCCACTCGCGCGCTCCAGGCACTGAATCCAGCTCTGGTTGGGAGCCAATATCAATGCTCAGCAGGTCGTAGTTGACTGGCGGTCGCCCGACCAGTGACACGCTGCGCTCGTCGGTATCAATTGCATTAACCTGCGCACGTACAAAACGTACGCCTGCCCACTGGCAAAGCCGTTCAAGATCGATGTGTGACTGTTCGAAACTGTAGTGTCCAGCGATGAGTCCGGGCAGCATGCCCGAATAAGGCGTATGCGTATCAGGCGAAATCAACGTCATCCGCAAACCCGCAACCGGGTGCATTACCAACATCCGCAGGGCGATGACGTGGGCGTGGCCACCCCCGACCAACAGCAGGTCTTTATTTACGGCCTGCGAATCATGCACCGCGTCGGCCTGGCACAATCAAGTGTTGAATAATGCTCACGTGGCGCCGAGCGCCTCTGAAACTGCTCGCGCCGCCTTTTCACAATCATCGCGATCCACCAGCATACTGACGACAAAGCGCAATCGTGGGCCGAGATTCCAAACCCGCACACCTCGCTGCTCAAGGAAGGCAACCAACTCCAGTGCCCGGTCTGTGCCGGCTTCAACATCGACGTAGACCATATTGGTTTGTACCGTGCCAAGATCAACGTTAAGTCCGGGCAAGCCGGCTAACTCCTCGGCGAGGAATCGCGCGTTATCATGGTCCTCCAGCAGCCGTTCGACATTATTCTGCAGCGCATAATGCGCTGCTGCCGCCATAAAACCGGCCTGCCTGAGCATGCCACCCAATAAGGAGCGCACCCGCTCAGCCTCAGCAATAAAATCAGCGCTGCCGATCAGCGCCGCGCCCATGGGCGCGCCCAGGCCCTTGGAAAAACAAACCGACATCGACCCGGTGAGCGGCAACAGCGACCCTGGGGACACGTCCGGATCCTCCTGTCGATAAAATTGCAGGGCGTTAAATATGCGTGCGCCATCAATATGCACGGGCAGATTCTTGGCGCGAGCAAGCTGATAATTTGCATCTAAGGTAGCGCGTGGGTACACCGTGCCACCGCCGAAGTTGGAGCTGTTTTCCAGAACGATCAGGGCACTGCGGATGAAGGATTTTTCCGTGGGTATGATAGCCGCCGCGATCTGCTCGGGCTGTAAAATACCATTCACACCCTGAAGCGGCTGCGCCTGGGTGGCCGAGATGGTGGCCATGGATCCGGCCTCAAAGTGATAGTTATGGCCGAACTCCTCGATAATTACCTGCTCCGCAGGCTGGCACCAAACGGCTATCGCTGCCTGGCCGGCCATGGTCGCCGAGGGGAAGAACAGGGCCGCCTCGCGATCGAACTGAGACGCCAGATGATCCTCCAGTGCACGCACACTGGGGTCTTCGCCGTAGGCAGAGTTTCCCACCTCTGCCTCATAGATCACCTTGCGCATGGCGGCGTCTGGCAGGGTGAACGTGTCAGACCTGAATTCGGAAAATTCCATCATCGACGTACTCTACCGGAAGCGGTGCTGCGCAGCGAGTCTTGCCAGCGCGCCAGCATCAACTGGCGTGCTCAACCTCGAATACACGAAAAGAATCAGGTACTGCTGCTCTGGCCTCGGCGGACAGCAAGGGGATAAACAACTGAAGGGTGAGGCGAAAGCCATCCTGCATGGTCTTGTCATCAATCACCTTGTCCTCGATGGCGATAAATGACATCCAGTGCTCAGTAACCAGCCATGCAATGGTCAGCAAACTGTCGAGTGCGTCATCAGTATCGGGTAATTCCAACACCCCATTGTCAACGAGCGCCTCAAAAAAGCGCCTGACGCTTTGCTCTCTTTGTTTTCTCACCTGGACAAAGCGGTGTTTCAACAAGGAGTCGCGTGCCAACAACGTGGTTAGTTCACGATAGAAAAATCGGTATCGCCACATCAGCTGAAACTGTCGCTGGGTGATTTCAGCCATATGGGTAAGCGTAGGATGAGTGGCGTCCTCTCCCCAACCCTGTTCAATCTCGCGCGAGATTCGGCCCCAGATGCCGAGAATCAACTCTTCCTTGTTTTTATAGTGATAGTGCAGGTTGCCCTTGCTAATGCCACACACCTCGGCCACGCGATTACAGGATACCTTGGCCGTACCCTCTTCATTGAACAGCCTGATTGCAGTATCGAGAATCTTTCCCTGGGTTTCACGTGAGGCCATACGCTAACTCGGCGGCATGTTCAGCCTAAGACAAGCAAAACACCGCGACTAGATATCCTGGATATGCAGTACCACCTTACCCCGAGTACGCCCCGCCTCGGATTGCAGGTGCGCCTCAACCGCATCGGCTAACTGCATGACTTTCAGTTCAGGGACTTTCAGTACACCCTGCTCAAAGAGCTTGACCAGTTCACTAAGCATCTCGCCGTCCGCACGATGGTGCAGAAATTCTGCGCGGATGTTTCTATCTGCAAGGTCAGGCATATCGGGGGTTCGTTGTTCATGTAGGCCACGGCGCCCCCGTCCCTGGCCAGTCGAATGGCGTCCTCGGCTATCCCATCGCCAAGCAGGCATTCCAGCACCAAGTGCACGCCTTCGGGTTCATGGCGGCGAATGACTTCCCTGTAATCCTCAACGCTGTAATCAATTACCACGTCGGCGCCCAAGGACTTCACATATTCAAAATTGGCTTCCCTGCAAGTCGTATAGACCTTGGCCCCCACATGTTTGGCAATGGCGATGGCGATGCTGCCGACACCACCCGCTCCCGCCTGCACCAGCACACTCTGCCCGGCCTGTAGTTGACCGAACTCCACCAGTGCCTGCCAGGCCGTGAGGCTGACCAACGGCAGCGCGCTGGCCTGCTGGAAACTGAACTGCTCCGGCTTACGGGTGATGGCCGACACATCGACTGGGGCATACTCCGCGTAGGTGCCATGCTGAATAGACCAGGTGAATGCCAGGCCCAGTATGTCATCGCCGACCTGCCAGTCGGTCACATTCTCACCCAGTTTGACGATACGCCCGGCCATATCCCACCCCGGTACAACGGGAAACGTGCGGGTGATGTACTCGGTCAGTTCACCGCCGCGCAGTCGACGATCAATTGGATTGACCGAGGTCGCGGCCACCTGCACAAGCACCTGGCCCTCGCCCGGTTCAGGTACCTCGAGTTCACCCACCTCGAGCACCTCCGCTGGACCGTGCTCACGGTAATACACTGCTTTCATAACTCGGCACCTAAATTATTTTAAATATAAAATAAATATAGCGCATTTATCCCCACGCTGCATCACTAGCGGTTGAGTTTATATCGGTGTGGCCGCCGCCAGCCTTGCACGCAGTACCTTGGCGCGCTTGTCTTCCCCATCGTGACTCCAACCCGGCGCCTTTAGCAAATAGGAAAGCTTGTCCCGCCATCCCGGTGCGCGCTTGATGTCCGCCAGAATCGCACTGTACTCGTGCGTAGCAACATGGAGCGGGCGGTAGGAGGTAATGTTAGTCGTCAACCCGTAGATCGGCGGCTCATCATCGTGCTCTGCAGAAAATGTACCAAACAACTTGTCCCAGATAATCAAGGTACCGGCATGGTTACAGTCGAGATAGCGAATATTCGACGCGTGATGCACGCGGTGATGGGAGGGCGTATTGAAGATCGCCTCGAACCACGCTGGCAGTCGACCCACCAGTTCCGTGTGTAACCAGAACTGGTAGAACAGGCTGATGGACATCATTGTGAATATCATCAGCGGATCGAAACCCAGCAGCGGCAATGGGATCCAGAATGCGTACTTATGGACTCGCTCCATCACACCCTGTCTGAGTGCGGTTGCAAAGTTCATCTTTATCGCCGAGTGGTGAGATACATGGCCGGCCCAAAACAACCTCACCTCATGATTGGCCCGGTGCATGAAGTAATAGGTCAGGTCATCCAGAAAAAACAGCAACAGCCAGGCCCACCACTGCCGCTGTACAACATCTGCCAGCGGACTAATTCCATGCAGGTAATAGAACAGCACCAGCGCAGCAAACTTTGGCAGAACGTCAACGATAACCACGAAAAAGGTCATCCAAAGAGAAGCGACCGTATCTGCCCTGTCAAACAGTTGCAGCTTGTTCTTTCGATCAATGGCCATCTCAAGCAATAAGGCCAACACAAAGACAGGCAAGAAGAGATAGATTAGATCGTCCTGGGACATGGCATCGAGATAGAACTTGAGATCGTGCATACGATGTCACCTTCTTAAATCTACATAGAGCATCACAGTATCACGACCGCGCTGTTCTGTAGATTCAGCGCTCACGTTCGACCTCAGTATCTTCAGTAAGTAAATAGGCATATAGTTCACAGCAACGGACGAAAACAGGTAACACGACATGAACGTACGGCAACTTACTCACCTTGTATTGATAGGCCTGACTGTACTGATGGCAGGAACAGCACGGGCTCAGTCAGAAGACCCGGTTTTCAGTCTGCAGCAAGACGAAAGTCTGCTCCATATTTCTGCGACTGAAAGCCGTGAGGTTGACCAGGACCTGCTGATCGCCGAGTTGCGCATAGAGGTGGAAGATGCCAGCAATCAACTGGTGCAGAACAAGGTGAATACCGCCATGGCCGGGGCGCTGGAACTGGCCGAGGATTACCGGGATACCAAGGCAATCACACGCGGCTACAACGTGCACCAGTACGACCGCAATGGCGGCCGCAAAAACATGCCCAGGAATATGGTCTGGAAAGGACAGCAGTCCCTGAAACTTAAGTCCACCAATGCGGAAGAATTGCTGGAACTTGCGGGCAAGATCCAGGCCTCCGGCTTCCTGATGGCAGGACTCAACTACGCCCTTTCACCGGAAGCCGCGGCGAAAGTGCAGGACGAAATGCTCGAAGCCGCGCTGGAGAAGCTACAAAACCGTGCGCAGCGCGCCGCAAAAGCCCTGGGCAAGAAGACGGCTGAGTTGAAAGAGATCAATACCAGTCGCGATAATCTGCCACGCCCTCCCAGCTATCAACGGGGTGCTGTTATGGCCATGGCGGCCGAGAGCGCAGACATGGCCTTGCCGGTGGCCTCCCCCGGAGAAACCACCATTAGCATGACAGTGAGCGCCAAGGCCCTGTTGCGCTAGTTCCCCCCTCCACGGGCAGGTGAAGGAGCAACTGCCCGACAACTGCAGGTGCGCATTAATCAGTACCAAGCATACATCGCACCTGGGGCTAGAGAGCACCCTGGGGTAGGCAGTGTCTGAGGTCGACCCATGTAACTATTCCCGCTTTGTCCCAGTTTTCATTGATCCGACACACTAATTACGTATGATGCGCTCCTCGCTGGCACGGGCCTTGCTCGTATTACCCCGATAACCAATTAGGTATCTGAATCGGCAGTTTTACGCCCGCCAGGGAGGTTAGGCCGCACTTTTACAGGGCGCGGCGCACCACCAAAGCGCATTGACGTAGGAACGATTGACATGGAAACAGGCCAATTTAAAGCGTCACCGCGACGACGTTTGCTGGACGATTTTATTCTCGCAGAGATTTTTCTGGTGCAGGCTGGCATCGAGAGCGCCATGTCTATCGGTGATGGCCTGGAACAGATCGCCCGAAAATTCGACCCTGACGCCGAGCAGGAAGAGCGGAACCAATCCCTGTCTGCGATAGTCCAGCGCACTGCAAGCGCCGCAGTGGAACCCTACACCAGCCGTCTACAATACCTGAAGCTTCTGCAGGAAAACGACCGCTAAGGCTCTACCAGAAGAAAGACAGCTAGAACGGCTTCTCTTATAATGGCGCGCAGCCAAGGGAGAAGTACACCATGTCCATTGGATCCTGGGATCCGCAGGCCAGCACCTCAGCCGAGGCACTGGCACTATCCGCCGCCATCCTGCAGCGTTGTATCGGCTATAGCCGCGACGAACAGCTGACATCATTGCCAGAGCACCTCGATGGGGATGACAGCCAGGTGCTTGCCGGCTTGATGAAAATCGACCATGCGCAATGGAGCAAGACCTGCGAAGAATTAAGCGATGACGAGATAATTCACCTGATCCGCTTCTTCGCGGTGGCTGAAAACCTGCCCGGCTGGGAGGCCGGGGCGGACTCGCCGGTCATTCCGCTGGCCAAAGCACTGCGCAAACGCGGGCAGCGACTGGATAAGTCCCTGCTGCTGTGGCTGCGCGAGGTCAACGTCAACCGATATCTGCCCTACGGCCCGCTCTAGGGCTGCCCTAGGATTTCCCCGCGTCGAAAGCGGCCTGCTGTTCCGGGGTAGCCTCGGTCTGGTATTTCGCCTTCCAGTCACCATAGGGCATTCCGTAAACCAGTTCCCGTGCCTGGTCATAGCTTACCGCTTCGCCACGCTCTTCGGCCGCCGCCACATACCACTTTGACAGACAATTGCGACAGAAGCCGGCGAGATTCATCAGTTCGATGTTCTGGACATCCTTGCGGCTGTCCAGGTGCTCCAACAAACGACGAAATACCGCCGCCTCTATATCGCGCGTATCACTCATTACAGATTCTCCGGATTGATTGAAATAATGAACCTGGTGCTCCAGGTTTGATTAGCGTGTACGAGCTGACGATTAACCGTACTGCAGTGACACCCGATCAGTACCCACGCAACTGCGCAACGCCTCGATGAGTTCGTCACTGGGTACGACACGCCAGCGCTGACCCAGGAGGAACCTCGCCTGGTTGTGGGGCTGGCGATACAGCACCGCCACCGGGCAGTCCCCGCCCCCGGCACTGCTCAAGGTTTTCTCCAACTCGTCAGTCAGCGAATCACTGAGCATATCCTGGTTCAACTCAATGATCAGTTCCGCCGAGTAACTCTGCCGTGCCTGCACCAGGCTGCGCACTTCCTTTGCGCGCACCGCCAGGCCACCGGAATAATCGTCATGGGCGACATTGCCCTCCACGATCACGATATTGTCTTTACTGAGCAGCTCTCGGTGTTCGTTGTAGGTTTCTGCATAGACGGTCACCTCGATGCGCGCGCTGCGATCGTCCAGTTGCAGGATTGCCATGGTATCGCCGCGCTTGGTCTTCATTGTGCGCAGCCCCACCACCAGGCCAGCAAGGACCTGCGTACCATTCTTATCCCCACGCAGATCCGCAATGCGGGTAGGTGCAAACTTACGCACCTCTTTCTCGTATTCATCTATGGGGTGGCCGGTGACGTATAGACCCAGTGTTTCTTTCTCTCCGCGCAGGCGCTGCTTGTCTGACCAGGCGCGCACCTGCCGGAACTGGGCGTAAACATCGCTGCTGCCATTGTCGGCGCTGGGCACCACCTCACCGAACATGTCGGCAATCCCACTGTCACGGTTACTGGCACTTTGCTCCGCCGCTTTCAGGGCGTCTTCCATGCTGGCCATCAGCACCCAGCGTTCGACACCGAGGGAGTCAAAAGCACCCGCGCGTATCAGTGCTTCAATGGCCTTGCGATTGACCCGGCGGGGGTCGGTGCGCGCGCAAAAATCAAACAGGTCGGTAAACGGTTGGTCCGCCTCGCGGGTCGCCAGGATGTTCTCTATCGGTCCCTCGCCCAGCCCCTTGATCGCACCCAGTCCGTAGATGATTTCATTGTCGCGATTTACCGTGAACATATACTGCCCCTCGTTAACATCGGGCAGCTTGAGCTTCAGGTCGAGAGCGCGGCACTCCTCGACAAACACCACGACCTTGTCGGTATTTTGCAGTTCTGAACTCATGACCGCGGCCATGAAGTGGGCAGGATAATGTGTCTTCAGCCAGGCGGTCTGGTAAGACACCAGCGCATAGGCCGCCGAGTGTGACTTGTTGAAGCCATAACCGGCAAACTTCTCCACCAGGTCGAAGATTTTCATGGCCAGGATGCCGTCAACACCCTTAGCCTTCGCACCCTCTTCGAACACCTCCCGTTGCTTGGCCATTTCCTCGGGCTTTTTCTTACCCATGGCCCGACGCAGCATATCGGCGCCACCCAGTGTATAGCCCGCCAACACCTGGGCGATCTGCATCACCTGTTCCTGGTAGAGGATAATCCCGTAGGTCGGCTCGAGGATCGGTTGCAACCACTCGTGCTGGTACTGGGTGTCCGGGTAAGAGATGGCCTCGCGGCCGTGTTTACGGTTGATAAAGTTATCCACCATGCCGGACTGCAGCGGCCCAGGACGGAACAAGGCCACCAATGCAACAATGTCTTCAAAGCAGTCCGGGCGCAGGCGTTTGATCAGGTCCTTCATGCCCCGTGATTCCAACTGAAACACGGCGGTGGTTTCCGCCGACTGCAACAGTGTGAAACTGGGCGCGTCATTGAGCGGAATCTGCATGATGTCCAGGGGCAGTTCTCCCTGCGACTCGCGAACACCATTGATCATCTTCACCGCCCAATCGATGATGGTCAGTGTGCGCAGGCCGAGAAAGTCGAATTTCACCAGGCCCGCGTCTTCCACGTCTCCCTTGTCGTACTGGGTGACCAGGCCGCCACCACTTTCATCGCAAAACAGCGGCGAAAAGTCCGTCAGCCGGGACGGGGCAATCACCACACCGCCGGCGTGTTTGCCGACATTGCGGGTAATACCCTCAAGTTGCACGGCCATGTCCCAGATTTCCTGGGCCTGGTCATCTTCCTGCAGGAAGTCGCGCAGCGGTTCTTCCTGTTCCACCGCTTTGGCCAGGGTCATGCCCACTTCAAAGGGAATCATTTTGGACAGGCGATCTGCCAGTCCATAAGACTTGCCCTGCACCCGTGCCACATCACGCACCACCGCCTTGGCGGCCATGGTGCCGAAGGTAATGATCTGGGAAACCGCCTCACGCCCGTAGGTGTCGGCCACGTATTCGATCACCCGGTCACGCTTCTCCATGCAGAAGTCGACGTCAAAATCAGGCATGGATACCCGTTCCGGGTTGAGAAATCGCTCGAACAGCAGGTCGTACTCCAGCGGATCGAGATCGGTGATGTCCAGCGCGTAGGCCACCAGCGAGCCGGCACCGGAACCCCGACCCGGTCCCACCGGTATATCGTGGCGTTTGGCCCAGCCAATAAAGTCCATAACAATCAAGAAGTAACCGGGGAAGCCCATCTGGATGATGGTGTCGAGTTCGAACTCCAGGCGCTCGCGGTAGCTTAATTGCGTCGCCTGGAAGTCAGCCGCGGCGGTGTCGTAAAGCACCGCCAGCCGACGGTCGAGTCCCTCGTGGGCGAGTTTGCGGAAGAACTCGTCCATGGTCAGGCCATCGGGCACCGGGTAGTCCGGCAAGTAGGGTTTGCCTAATTCCAGTGCCAGGCTGCAACGCCTGGCTATTTCAACACTATTGGCCAACGCTTCGGGAATATCGGCAAACAACTCGGCCATTTCCTCGGGCGAGCGAAGGTAC
Organism: Halieaceae bacterium; assembly: GCA_963669435.1. Taxonomy (GTDB): domain Bacteria; phylum Pseudomonadota; class Gammaproteobacteria; order Pseudomonadales; family Halieaceae; genus CALJFL01. Next base: position 3,031,990 of record OY770025.1, on the reverse strand, counting down.
TGCTGTTCGGTATAGGCCCGCACCCGGCGCGGATCATCCAGCGCACGCCCCTCGCCAATACAAACCCTGGCCTCATGTGCCTCGAACTCAGAAGCGGCCAGAAAGCGTACATCGTTGGTCGCCACCACCGGACATTGCAGGTTCTCCGCCAGCGCGACAGCGGCATGCAGATGGGTCTCATCCCCTTCTCGTCCAGTGCGGTGTAGTTCCAGGTAAAACCTGTCGGGGAACAACTGCTTCCAATAGCGCGCCCTTTCCTGGGCGATATCAGTCTTACCCGCCACCAGGGCCTGGCCAACATCCCCGGCTGCGCCACAGGACAGCGCTATCAGCCCCGCAGCATGTTCTTGTAGCCACTGACGATGGACATACGGTACGCCGAGGTGCTGTCCCTCGGTGAACGCACGGGAGATCAGGATGGTGAGGTTTTTATAACCCGCATCGTCCATGGCCAGCAGGCATAGTGGGTGGGCGCGTTCGGCGTCCTCGGCCTCGACCACCATCAGGTCGGCGCCGAAGATCGGTTTAATTCCGGCATCAAAGGCTGCTTTGTGGAACTTGACCAGACCGTAGAAATTGCACACGTCGGTGATGGCCACCGCGGCCATCCCCAGTTCTTCGACTCGCCGCACCAGGGGCTTGATTCGCACCAAGCCATCGACCAGGGAGTACTCGGTGTGCAGGCGCAGGTGAACGAAATCAGTCATGCGAGGATTTTACTCTGCCCCCTGCAGTGCTAACAGGTTTTTTACCGGCGCAAAGGATTTTCTGTGCGCCGGGGTCACCCCCAGGGTACGTAAGGCCTGCAAATGGGCTGCGGTGGGGTAGCCCTTATGGGCCTCAAAGCCGTACCCGGGATAGTCCTGCGCCAGCTGTACCAGTTCGCTATCGCGTTGGACCTTGGCCAGGATGGAAGCGGCAGCGATGGCGGGCACGCGGTCATCACCCTTAAGCACGGGCTCCGACGCATACTGCCAGCGTGGCAGGCGGTTGCCGTCGACCAGCACATACCCCGGCTGCGGCTGCAGCGCCTCTACGGCCCGGTGCATGGCCAGCAGCGAGGCCTGCAAAATGTTCAGCTCATCGATTTCCGCAACCGAAGCACGAGCTACGGACCAGGCCAGAGACTCACTGCGTATCTGTTCCGCCAGTTCAGCTCTCCGCTTTTCCGACAGCTTCTTGGAATCACGAAGACCTGCAATGGGACGGGCCGGATCGAGAATGACGGCGGCAGTCACCACGTCACCCGCCAATGGGCCACGGCCCACCTCGTCCACCCCGGCAACCAGCTGACCGGCATCCTCACGCTGTTGGTAATCCAGGTCGAACAGGTCAGCCATCAATCGCTGCCAGTTCTGCGAGCGCTTCGGCGGTACGGGGTGCATAGCCCAATGCGAGCTGCCGATGGGAATCTTCGAAGGTGCTCAGTTGCGTAGCGGCGGACTGACCATCAAACAACAATTCGCCCACCGCTTCTGCCATGGCCTCCGGCGTGGCCGCGTCCTGCAAGAGTTCCGGGACCACTGGTGCGCCTGCCAACACATTGGGCAGCGCGACATATTTTGTGGTGGCCAGACGGGAAACCAACCACCAGGACAATGCCGCCATACGATAGGCAACCACCATAGGACGTTTGAGCAGCATGGCTTCAAGGGTTGCGGTGCCGGAGGCCAACAGTATGGCATCGGCGGCGGCCATGGCAGCTCGCGACTCACCGATCTGCAGCGTGATGGGCAAATCACTGTGAGGTGCCAGCTGCTCTCGCAGCTGTTGCGCCCGCGCTTCACTCGCCGCCGGAACTACAAAGCTAAGGTCAGGGTCGCGCTGGTGCAACAAACGGGCGGCCTGCAGGAACATGGTCCCCAGCAGCTTTACCTCATCGCCCCGGCTACCGGGTAACAGGGCAACCAGCTTGCCCTGTTCCGTCAAGCCCAGCTGCCGACGGGCCTGCAGACGATCTACTGGCTCCAGCAATTCATCGGCGAGCGGGTGTCCGACAAATTTGGCCGACAGTTTGTGTTCACGGTAAATGGGCAATTCAAAGGGGAACAAGCAGAGCATCAAGTCGACAGCGCGCTTGATCTTTTTTATCCGCCCCGCTCGCCACGCCCAGATGGTCGGGCTCACCAGGTGCGCGGTTTTAACGCCACAAGCGCGCAGCTTTTGCTCCAGGTGCAGGTTGAAATCCGGAGAATCGATGCCGAGAAAAAAGTCCGGCGGATTATCGCGAAAGTGACGGTAAACATGGGCGCGAATGCGCAGGAGTTCGGGCAGGCGCTTCAGGGGCTCGACAAAGCCCATGACCGACAGTCGTTCCATCGGGTACATGCTGGTGAGGCCCTGGGCCTCCATCAAAGGACCGCCTATGCCCTCTACTTGCAGGTTGGGAAAGCGCTGCCGCAGGGCAGCCAGCACCCGGGAACCGAGGATATCGCCAGAGGCCTCCCCGGCCAGCACCCCGATACGCAGGGTCACTAGCGTACGATACCTCGCTCCGAGGCCCGCAGAGAATCAACGAACACCTGGATCTCAGGGGTATCTGCCAACATGGCCTCCAGGCGCTGCAGGGCGATATCGAGTGTCAGGCCCTGGCGGTAGACGATCTTAAAGGCTCGTCGCAACTGGCTGATTGCGTCCGAGGAAAACCCCCGCCTGCGTAAACCCTCGATATTGATGGTTTTGGCCTCCGCGGGTGAACCACTGACCGTAACATAGGCGGGTACGTCCTTGCCGATGGCAGTGCCCATGCCACTAAAACTATGCTCGCCAATCTTGCAGAACTGGTGCACCAGGGTGTAGCCACTGAGAATCGCCCAGTCACCCACTACCACGTGGCCCGCGAGCGCCGAATTGTTCACCAGGATAGTGTGGTCGCCAATAACACTGTCGTGACCGACATGGACGTAGGCCATCAGCAGATTGTTGTTACCGATAACCGTCTCGGACTTGTCCTGCACGGTGCCGCGATGGATGGTGACATTTTCACGAATGACATTGTTGTCGCCGATGATCAGCCGCGTGGGCTCATCGCGGTATTTCAAGTCGGGCGTGGCTTCTCCGACAGTAGAAAACTGGTAAATATGGTTGCCGCTACCAATGGTAGTGGGACCTCTGATTACCACGTGGGATTCAATCGTGCAGCCGGGACCAATCTCCACTTCCGGACCGATCAGGGTCCACGGTCCAACCTCGGCGTCATCCGCTACCCGGGCGGCGGGGTCGACGATGGCGGAGGGATGAATCATAGCCCGGTGTCTAGCGATCTGCGCAGAGAATCGTCGCGGAAGCGCAGAGCGCTCCGTCGACATCTGAACTCACGTCAAAGCGCCAGATGCCGCGTTTCTCGCCAATGATTGACGCGCGCAACATCACCTGGTCCCCCGGCACACAGGGGCGCTTGAAACGCAGCTTGTCAGCACCGACAAAATAGTAAATCGACCCGTCCGCCGGGGTTTTCTGCATGGTCTTGAAGCCCAGGATACCCGCTGCCTGGGCCATAGCTTCTACCAGCAATACCCCTGGAAACACCGGTTCCTGGGGAAAATGACCGTCGAAAAACGGCTCATTAATGGACAAGTTCTTGTAGGCGACGATGGATTCCCCAAGCTTGAGTTCGACCACCCGGTCAACCAACAGGAAGGGGTAGCGGTGAGGCAAGTGTTCGCGTATTTCGCTGATGTCCATCATCGGACCAATAACTCCGTGTGTATTGCCGCGGCTTTTGCGCAGCTAGTTTTTTTCTTCCAGCGCCTTTACTCGCTTGTTCAACGCATCCAGCTGGGTAAACCGGGTGGCGTTGCGCGCCCACTCCCGGGTCGGCTGCAGCGGCGTCCCAGACCCGTACGAGCCAGGCTGAGGAATCGACCGGGTAATACGCGCCTGGCCGGTAAAGTGTGCCCCGTCGCATATTTCCAGGTGACCGGAAATACCGACCTGGCCGGCAAAGGTGCAGTTCTCCCCAATGATGGTACTTCCGGCGATACCCACACAACCGGCGATCGCGGTATTTTTCCCGATGCGGCAATTGTGGGCAATATGCACCTGGTCATCGATGATAACGCCGTCACCAATCACCGTATCATCCATGGCCCCGCGATCAATGGTGGAACTGGCGCCAATATCCACCCGATCCCCAATCACCACGCTGCCAAGCTGGTGAATCTTCTCCCAGCCATCGGGGCCCGGCGCCCAGCCAAATCCGTCTGCACCGATCACAGTCTGGCTGTGTACTGTGCAATCCCTTCCGAAGGTGACGCCGTGGTAGATCACTGCACGCGGGTAGATCCGGCAGCGGTCGCCCAACTGTACGTTTGCCCCAATGTGAGCGCCCGCGCCGATGATAACTCCATCACCCAGCACCGCGCCCTGCTCCACTGTCGCCAGCGGCCCAATGGACACGTCGCTGCCCAGAACCACGTCATCGGCAAGTACCGCTGTGGCGTGAACGCCGGGTTCGGGCACCGGCGCGGTATCCATGAGACGGCTGGCACGCGCATAACTCAGGTAGGGACTCGCCGATACCAGGTAGGCACCCGGGCACTCTTCCAGCAAATCTTCGGGACAAATCACCGCGGCTGCCTTACTGGCGCGCAGCTGATCGAGGAATTTATTGCCTGTGACGTAGGTCAGTTGGCCCGTGTGGGCCGACTCCAACGGAGCCAACCCGGTAATGGGCAAGTCGGCATCCCCGGAAAAGGTCAGCTCCAGTTTGTCGGCGACTTCCCCCAGGGTATACACGGTGGTTGATTACTGCGCTGCGGGTTGTGCGGGCAGTTGATTCAGTTTGTCAGTTACCTTGGCGGTAATACTGTAGCCGGCATCGGCATGGATCACCGAGGAGTTCTGCAGCAGCAAGCCAATACCCTCGGTGGCAATCAGTTCGCGCAGTACTTCCTGTACCTTGGGCGACATTTCCTGCAGCAAGGTCTGACCCGCGGCCTGTTCAGCCTGTTGCAACTTGCCTGCCACGTGCTCCAGGTCAGCCTGCTTGCTGGCCAGCTTCTTGCGCGCTGCTACCTGCTGTTCCTGGCTCATTACCGCTGCGTCTTTCTGGAAGCCCTGCACCAGTTCGTCGAATTCGTCCTTCAGGCGGTCAAATTCAGACTTGTCGGACTTGTAATCCTCCTGCTCGCGCACGGCGGTCAGTCGTCGCTGCGCTTCATCAGACTGCAGAATGGCTTCCTGCAGGTTAACAACGGCAATCTTGCCCTGCGCCCAGCCCAGCATGGGCAATGACAGCGCCACAGCGGCAAGTGTAATTTTCAACAGTTTAGACACGGTATTCTCCAAAACGTGGTTCAATTAAATCAGTTCGCTGCCCACACTACGTGTACACAGCACGCCCGCTAAGCAGGGCGGCATTAAAATCCTCGACCCAGGGTAAACTGGAAGGCCTCTTCGTCATCGTCATCGCCGGCATTCAGCGGTTTGGCCAGACTGAAGGTCATGGGGCCGAACCCGGTAATCCAGGTGACACCCACGCCAAACGAGTATCGGATCTCGTCTGCATCGACATCAAAGCAGTTAATCTGCGAAGGAGAGCAGTTGGTGTTAAAGACGTTCCCTGCGTCGATGAAAAACGCGGAGCGGATTTTACTCCTGTCCTTGATAAAGGGAAGAGGAAATAATAACTCTGCGCTGCCCTCGATCAAAACGTTGCCACCAAAGGGATCGGGGTCGTCGCGGACAACCTGTGAGCTTAATTTGCCATCTTCACTGAGCGCGCCCACAAAATAGGCCGGCCGGGGGTCAATCGCGGTGGGCTGGCCATTTTCATCCAGCTCGGTGACTGCGTTGCTGATATCGTAGATTTCGGCAGGCGTACTGCGCGGCCCCAGGGTATTACTCTCAAAACCGCGCACAGAACCAAAGCCGCCGGCAAAGAAGTGCTCATAGAATGGTAGTTCCGTGGTATCGCCGTAGCCGTCGCCGTAGCCAAGTTCGGTGCGGAAATGCAGCACAAACGACGAAGGCAGGAAAGGCACCGGATAGAAGACCTCGCCCCGGTAGGTCAGCTTGTAGAATTCGGTATCTGAACCGGGCACCGCGACCTCAAGGGCCACGCTGTTAGAAGCGCCGCGGGTCGCCATACGGCCCCGGTTCAAGGTCGACTGGGTCCAGCTGGTGGTAACGGTCCAGTTCAGGAACTGATCGCCGTTTTCATCCAGAAATCCGGGTTCCGGCGGTATCACGATCAACTCCGGGGGAATCGTCGACAGGGGGAGCAGTTCTTCGACGTCTGTATAGCTGCCATCGGGCAAGCGGTTGCTCTCGAAGTAGAAATCCACACCCTCTTCAAAGCGCGGGCTGGCCTTGATCTCCTGTACCGCGAAGCGACCAGCGGTGATTTCGGTATCAGACACACCAAAACTGAAGCCCAGGCGCTGGGTTTCCTTGATCGGGTAACCGAAGTTGAGCGAAGCGCCCAGGGTATCAGTGGTATAGCTGGCCACGTTGACCTCGGACAGGTCGGTAGAGCGGTAGAAGATGTTAAAACCGCGGCTCACACCGTCTTCGGTGAAATAGGGGTTGGTATAGCTGAAGTTATACAGGTCCTGGTAGCGCGAGGAGTTCAGCCCTACACCGACCCGCCGGCCGGTGCCGAGGAAATTATCCTGCTGCAGGTTTAACCCGAGAATAAGACCCGCGTCCTGCGCATAACCGAAACTGGCGCCGATACTGCCGGAAGACTGCTCCTCTACCTCGAATTCAACATCGATCAGGTCATCGTGACCCGCAACCTCGGGGGTTTCGACCGTGGCCCGGCTGAAAAAGCCCAGGCGCTCCAGGCGTATACGCGATTGCTCAATGGCGGCCGCTGAGGCAGGGGCACTCTCCATCTGGCGCATTTCCCGGCGCAGCACATCGTCGGCAGTTTTCATATTGCCCTTGAAGCTGATACGGCGCACATAGGTACGTTTGCCGGGATCGACGAAGAATTTCATGGCCACGGTGTTGGCCTCCTCGTCGAGCTCGGGAATACCGGTCACCTTGGCGAAGTTATAACCCTCGTTACCCAGGCGGCGGGTCAGGTATTCCTCGGTGGAAGTCACCAGTTGCTGGGAGAAGGTTTGCCCTTCGGTCACCAACAGGAAGCGCCGAAGATCTTCTTCCGGCAATACCAGGTCGCCGGACAGGTCGACATCACTGACCGTGAATTTCTCGCCCTCGGTCACATTGGCGGTGATATACACCTCTTCCTTGTTAGGCGATACCGATACCTGGGTCGAATCGATAGAGAACTGCAGGTAGCCCCGGTCCATGTAGTAAGACGTCAGGGTTTCGATGTCGCCGGTGAGCTTTTCGCGAGAATACTTGTCATCGCTGGTGAAAAAGGAGAGCCAACCGGTGGTTTTCAACTCGAACAGGTCTTCCAGCTCGTCGTCGTCAAACACCTCGTTGCCGACCACATTAATATGTTTGATGGCCGCCACCGTGCCCTCGTCGACATCGATATTGATCGACACCCGGTTGCGCGGCTCGGGCAGTACCTCGGTTTCGATATTGGCGTCGTAGCGCCCCTGTTGTACGTACTGGCGCTGTAGCTCAAGTTGCATACCCTCAAGGGTGGAGCGCTGGAACACCTGTCCTACCGCGAGTCCGGCCCCTTTCAGGCCGTCCAACAACGCCTCGGTCTCAATGGCCTTGTTACCCTCGATATTGATCTCGCTGATACTGGGTCGCTCGGTGACCATCACCACCAGGACGTTGCCGTCGCGACCAATGCGGATGTCGTCAAAGTTACCGGTCGAAAACAGGCTGCGAGAGGCGGCGCGGATGCTGTACGCATCGGCTACATCCCCCACGGCTAGCGGCATGGAGGCAAATACGCTACCTGCGGAAATACGTTGCAGACCCTCTACCCGGATATCAGACACGGTAAAGCTCTCGGATTGGGCCTGTACCAGGGGTGTGACCAGCAATAACAGCACAGCCAGCCAGTTTTGGATACGCTTGCTCAAAATAGTTTCAATCACCAGATAGCGCCTGCGGTGCAGGTCGTTCGTATTGTTTGATACCAGCCGCATTCACAGGCGGACAAAATCGTTATACAGCGCCAACACCATGATACCAAGCACCATGAACAGCCCCAGCTGATAACCCAGCGCTTGTATACGCTCCGGCACCGGCCGCCCGGCCAACAACTCGACGGTGTAATACATCAGGTGACCGCCATCCAGCACCGGAATAGGTAACAAATTGAGTACCCCCAGGCTGACGCTCAACAGGGCCAGGAAACTGATATAGGATTCCAGGCCAGACTTGGCCGACGCGGACGCCACTTTAGCAATGGTAATGGGGCCACTCAAGTTTTTTGGGGAGATCAGGCCCTGCAGCATTTTGCCGATGGAATTCAGGGTGAACAGGCTGAGCTCTCCGGTGCGGTTAACCCCCGCAACCAGCGCCTCTACGGGGCCGCGATCAAACGTGCGGATCATCTCCGGTGGCATTTCCGGGGGCAATACACCCATTCCCACACGTCCGAACTCCTCGCCGCCCTCACTGACGGCCTCGGGTGTGAGGCGCGTGTTGACCAGCGCTCCATCGCGCTCCAACTCCACGGCAATGCCTATACCAGGCCGAGCACGCACATACTCTACCCAGTCGCCCCACAAGGGCATCAGCACGCCGTCGGCGCTCAACACCTTGTCGCCGGCCCTTATACCGGCCTGCTCAGCGGGGCTACCCGGTACTACCTCGCTGGCAATGGGCAAGATATCGGGGGTATACATGGTAACCCCCAGGCCGCGAAACAGGTCGGGGCTCTCTTCACTGGCGAGCCAGCGATTCAGCACCCCTTCGGACTCATAAACCACGTCAGAATTGGGATACTTGACCGAGAAATTGATGGTGCCCGAATCTCCAATCCGGTCCAGCAGGCGGAAACTCAGGGCCTGCCAGGTCGGGGTGTCTTCACCATCCACGGCAACAATTTCCTGACCGGGCTCGAGGCCTGCAATTTCGGCAATTGAGCCAGTCTCGACTTTGCCAATAACTGGCGCAAACCCGCTCTCACCGGCGAGAAACAGTGCCCAGTAGGCCACAATCGCCAGGGCAAAATTGGCCAGCGGTCCCGCGGCAACCACGGCAATCCGCTGCAAGACGGGCTTGCGGTTGAAGGCACCCTCAAGCTCCGCCGCTGGCACATCGCCTTCGCGCTCATCCAGCATCTTCACGTAACCGCCCAGGGGGATACTGGCGATCACGTATTCGGTGCCCTGCTTGTCATGCCAGCTGTACAGGGGGCGCCCAAAACCCACCGAAAAGCGCAGTACCGTGACGCCACAGCGCCTGGCAACCCAGAAATGGCCATACTCGTGGATCGTGACCAGCACCGCCAGGGTCACAATGGTGATTAAGATGGTGTATACGAGATCCACTAGACCAGGGCCTGCCCCTTGTTAGTTCTGTTAAATTCGCCGATGACCTCGGCGGCAACCATGCGAGCTTCTCTATCTGCAGCTTCGACCACGCCCAGGGTATGGGGTTCAACTGCGGTCACGCGCTCCAGGGTCGATTCTACAACCCGCGGAATGTCTCCAAAACGGATATTTTCCGCAAGAAAAGCCTCCACGGCCACCTCATTTGCCGCATTGCAGCTCGCCATCGTTGTACCACCCGCGGCGACGGACTCCCGCGCCAGCCGCAGGCAGGGAAAACGCCCCTCATCCGGCGCCTCAAAGTCCAGCCTGGATACCGCAACCAGATCCAGGTGGGCGACTCCGGCGTCAATGCGCTCGGGCCAGGCCAGGCCATAGGCAATGGGCGTGCGCATGTCAGGATTACCCATCTGCGCCAGCACCGAGCCGTCACAATACTGGACCATCGAATGAATGATGCTCTGTGGGTGCACCACGACATCGACCGCTGAGGCCGGCAAGTCGAATAGCCAGCAGGCCTCGGCAAACTCCAGTCCTTTGTTCATCAAGGTGGCCGAGTCGACCGATATCTTGCGCCCCATGGACCAATTTGGGTGGGCGCAGGCCTGATCAGGCCGCGCATTCTCGATATCGCGGGCGGTCCAGGTGCGAAATGGCCCCCCGGACGCGGTTAGCAGGACCTTGCTGACGCCCACTTTGGCTTTGGAGTCGCCATGGCCACTGGCGTCACCACCAGCCACCGGCAGGCACTGGAAAATCGCGTTGTGTTCACTGTCAATCGGCAGCAGGGTTGCGCCGCTGGCATGGACTGCATTCATCAGCAATTGGCCCGACATGACCAGCGATTCCTTGTTGGCCAACAACAGGCGCTTGCCTGCCTCGGCCGCAGCCAGGGTGGAGCGCAAGCCCGCGGCGCCCACGATAGCCGCCATCACCACGTCGACCTCGTCATCGGTGACAATTTCCGACAGTGCCGCTTCCCCGTGCAGGACCTCTATCTCGGGACTGTCCGCCAGGTGCCCCGCCAGTTCCTCAGCCGCCTGCTGATCAACCATCACCGCGAAGCGCGGGCGGAATTGGCGGCACTGACTTAGCAGTGCATCAACCGAGCGGTGGGCAGCGAGGGCATGGACGCGGTAGCGGTCGGGGTGACGCGCAATCACATCCAGCGTGCTCTGGCCAATGGAACCCGTGGAGCCGAGAACACTGACGGCTTGTTGAAGCGTATCCAAGTTAATATCCTGCCAGCAGCAGGCCCAGTGCGAACACCGGCGCAGCACCACAAATGCTGTCCAGGCGATCCAGCAAGCCACCGTGTCCCGGGAGCAGCGAGCCGGAATCCTTGGTACCACTTTGGCGTTTTACCATGCTTACCGTCAGGTCACCCACGACTGAGGACAGGGCAGTGACCAACGCGATGGCCAGCATGGCGATAAAACCAACAGATTCGCTCTGGCCAGGCAACAGGTAGCGCAACACCAGAGTCAAGGCGAGTACCGAGGCCATACCGCCCCAAAACCCTTCCCAGGTTTTTGCGGGGCTAACCTTCGCGGCCAGTGGATGTCGCCCGAAAGATTTGCCCGTGAAGTAAGCGCCGATATCCGCTGTGACCACCACCAGGATCATGACGACCATCAATACGCCACCCCGTGGGAAGCTTAGCAGGTAGACCGCGGCCATCCAGGCCGGTGCCATAATCAACACGCCCATCAGGCTGCGCATGGCAACCGTGCCCCACAAACTGGCGCTGGCGGGATAGCTCTTGATCCACAGCAGCGCGAAGCTCCACCACAGGCAGGCCAGGCCCAGGAACGGCTGCACTTGCTCACGGGCGGGAGTGCCACTCAAATCGCAGTAAACGTACAGACCAGCCATGGATAAGGCCATCACCAATACGTACAGGGCCCGCGACAAGGCACTCTCCCAACCCGCCATTGTCGCCCATTCCCAGGCGCCAAGACAGACAACAATGGCGAAACACAGAGCCAGCGCCCAAACCGGTAAAAACACGATAGAGGTCAGGAACAGAGTCGCCAGGATGATGGCGGTGATAACACGCTGCCTAAGCATCGAGCTCACCCCCTGACACCAGGCCATCGGGCTCGCGCAGCCCAAACCGACGCTCCCGGCGACTGTAGTCCGCAAGCGCCCGGGCAAACTCCAGCTCACCAAAATCCGGCCACAGCGTCGGTGTGAAATACAACTCGCTGTAGGCAAACTGCCACAACATAAAGTTACTGATGCGCGCATCACCCCCGGTGCGGATACACAGGTCGGGCGGTGGTAGGTCACTGGCCTGAAGGTTTTCATCCAGGCGTTCAGGCGTAATGTCCTGAGGCTCCAACTCACCTGTTTTGACCCTGGCGGCCAACTGTTGGGCGGCCTGGGTAATATCCCAGCGCCCACCATAATCTACCGCTATCACCACGGTTGCGCGCGTATTGCCCGCGGTGAGGCGTTCCGACTGCAACATGAGCCGTTGGAGTCGATCGCTAAACCGGCCGCGCTCGCCAATAAACCGCAGGCGAATACCGTCCTCGTGTAATTGGCGGACTTCACTGCGCAGGTAACGTGACAACAGGGCAAGTAGCGCCCGCACTTCAGGCTGCGGGCGACCCCAGTTTTCACTGCTAAAAGCAAAGAGTGTGAGCACCTCTACGCCGTGGTGGCGACAGGCGCGCAGCACACCGCGCACCGCTTCCACACCAGCACGGTGTCCCGCCGGTCCAGGCACTCCCTCACGTTTAGCCCAGCGATTGTTGCCATCCATGATGATGGCAACGTGACGCGGCACAATGATATCGCTGCCAGGCCCTGTAGAATTATCGTTATGGGGCATGATTGACGGGTTTAGATTTCCATCAGATCGGCTTCCTTTTCGCCGAGCATTTTGTCCACGCGCGCGATAAAGTCATCGGTTAACTTCTGAATCACTTCCTGCCCGCGCCGCTCTTCGTCCTCACTGATCTCCTTTTCCTTGACGAGTTCCTTCAGCATGCCGTTGGCATCCCTGCGCCCATTGCGAATGGAAACCCGCGCCGATTCTGCCTCCTGCCGGGCCTGACGACCGAAGGCCTTGCGGGTCTCCTCGGTCAGTGCGGGCATGGCGATTCGGATCACATCACCAGCGGTGGCCGGATTGAGGCCCAGGTCCGACTTCATAATCGCTTTTTCGATATCGGGAATCATCGACTTGTCCCAGGCAGTGAGCGCCAGCGTACGACCATCTTCAACATTGATGTTGGCGACCTGGTTAAGCGGCGTATCCGAGCCGTAATACTCCACGCGAATACCATCCAGCAGGCTTGGGTGCGCTCGACCGGTGCGTATCTTGTTAAAGTTATGTACCAGAGCCTCGAGGCTTTTATCCATGCGCTCACTGGCTTCGGCTTTAATGTCTTCTATCACTCTTTCTACTCCAGGCTGCGGATCACCGCTTATTCAATGAGGGTGCCGACTTCGCCACCGCGAACGATTTTTAACAGGGCACCCGCCTTTTCCATCTCAAATACGCGTACCGGCATATCGTGATCGCGACACAGGCAAATGGCCGTCAGGTCCATCACTTCCAGTTTCTTGTCCAGAACCTCGTCGTAGGTGAGCCGATCATATCTGACCGCATCCTTCACCTTCATCGGGTCGGCAGAGTACACGCCATCGACCTTGGTAGCCTTCAGTACCAGGTCAGCCTCCACCTCGATACCGCGCAAACAGGCTGACGAATCGGTGGTAAAAAACGGGTTACCGGTGCCGGCGGAGAAGATGACCACATCGCCATTGCTCAGCGCGCGAATCGCCTTGCGGCGGTCATAGTGGTCGACCACGCCACTCATCGGTATGGACGACATCACCTGGGTGGCAATATTGGAGCGCTCCAGTGCGTCCCGAAGCGCCAGTGCATTCATCACCGTGGCCAGCATACCCATGTGGTCACCGGTGACACGATCCAATCCGGCAGCTTGCAGGGCTGCACCACGAAACAGGTTACCACCCCCGACAACCAGCCCCACCTGCACACCGATACCAATCAGCTGGCCAATCTCCAGTGCCATCAGATCGAGTATTTTCGGGTCTATACCGAAGTTTTCCGAGCCGGTGAGCGCCTCGCCGCTGAGTTTCAGCAGGATGCGCTGGTACTTCTTTTCCGCCGTCGATTGGGGCATAAAACGGTTCTCCTGAACTGGGGCGCTATCTTACAGGACAATGACGCCGTGCCCTAGGGCTGGGTAGGGGAATTTGGGCCAAACCCGTGCGCGAAATCACCTGCGTAAAGGCTTGCAAGTCCCAACACAGAAGCATCAGTGTGCGCTGTATGTCTGGGCGGGCGCCTCGGCTCAGTCAGACACAAAAAAGGGGCCGAAGCCCCTTTAGTCTTGCAAAATGCAGTGTTACACAGCAGGCGCGCTTAGCCCTTCAGCTGGGCAGCCACCTCGGCGGCGAAATCAACCTCTTCCACCTCGATGCCTTCACCCACCTCAAAGCGCGCAAAGCTGACAACTTCAGCGCCCGCGGCAGAAACCAGCTTACCCACAGTCACGTCAGGATCTTTGACGAAGGCTTGCTCCACCAGGCTGTTTTCAGCCAGGAACTTCTTGATACGACCGCCGATCATCTTCTCGACAATCTCTGCAGGCTTGCCGGAATCCAGCGCCTGTGCGGTGTATATCTCCTTCTCCTTGGCAACCACCTCTTCGGGCATATCTGCAGGAGATACGACCTGCGGGTTTACCGCTGCCACGTGCATGGCAACATCCTTGGCCAGCTCCTGGTCGCCACCGCTAAGTTGCACCAGCACAGCGATACGCTTGTTGCCGTGGACATAGGCCCCGACGACACCTTCGTCGGCTGCGGACATGGCGGCGCGGCGAACACTGATGTTCTCGCCAATCTTCTGTACCAGCGCTTCACGTGCAGACTCCAGGTCACCGGCCATCAGCGCAGCGACATCGGTTTGCTTGCCGTCAAACGCAGCGTCTACCACGCTGCCTACAAAGCCCAGGAAGTTCTCATCGCGGGCCACGAAATCGGTTTCGCTGTTCACTTCCAGCATCACACCGTAGCTGCCATCTTCGGCAATGCGGGTGGCGACAACACCATCGGCGGCAGTACGACCTGCCTTCTTGGCAGCCTTCATGCCACTGGTCTTGCGCAGCTCTTCAATGGCCTGTTCGACATCGCCATTGGCCGCTTTCAGTGCTTTTTTGCACTCCATCATGCCCAGGCCAGTGCGGTCACGTAATTCTTTAACTTGCGCTACAGACATCTGTAATTCTCCCATCTACAACAGAAGCCCAGGGGGCGTCTTGAAAAAAATAGAAATCTCCGCGCGGCTGAATCGCCGCCGGAGAACAATACTGTCGGGCGGTCACCAACGTTGGTGACCGTCCGCCAACTAGGCCTGTTCCGAAGGAGCAGGAGTAGCGGCGACTTCCTCGGTGTCAGCGGCAGCTTCTGCCGGCGCTTCGGCGGCAACTTCTGCTGGCGCTTCGGCGGCTGCCTCGACCGGGGTCTCAGCCTCAGCGGGCTCTTCGACGAATTCGTCTTTCTTGGCGACAACTGCCTCGCCTGCCTCGACCTTGCCGGCGATGCAGGCATCGGCCACAGCGGTCACATACAGCTTGATGGCACGGATAGCGTCATCGTTGCCGGGGATGATGTAGTCGATACCATCCGGATTGCTGTTGGTATCGACAATGCCGATGACCGGAATACCCAGCTTGTTGGCCTCGGTGATGGCAATACGCTCGTGGTCAACGTCAACCACAAACAGGGCATCGGGCAGACCGCCCATCTCCTTGATACCACCAATGCTGCGCTCAAGCTTTTCCATGTGGCGCGTACGCATCAGCGCCTCTTTCTTGGTCAGCTTGGCGAAGGTACCGTCTTCCTGCTGGCCTTCCAGCTCACGCAGGCGCTTGATAGAAGCGCGGATGGTCTTGTAATTGGTGAGCATACCGCCCAGCCAGCGGTGGCTGACATAGGGCATGCCGGCACGCTCTGCCTGCTCTTTCATGATCTTGCCAGCGGCGCGCTTGGTGCCCACGAACAGGATCTTGTTCTTGTTGCCCGAGAGACGCTTGATCAACTCCAGCGCTTCGTTGAAGGCCGGAACTGTGTGCTCAAGGTTGATGATATGAATCTTGTTGCGGGCACCAAAAATGTACTGGTCCATTTTCGGGTTCCAGTAGCGGGTCTGGTGACCAAAATGAGCGCCTGCCTGCAGCAGGTCGCGCATACTTACTTGCACTTGCGACATGTACTTACCTTTTAAGTTTGGGTTAAACCTCCACATATCCCGTGTTCCAAACCCGCCTGAACGAGCACCCTGGAGCAGGTGTTGATATGTGTGTGTCGTTTTATTCTCCCGCTCGAACCGGCCGAAAATCAGCCACAGCCCCGCGAGAGGCGCGCTTTATACCACAGCCCAAGGCTGGAAGAAAGGGCTTCTCGAGGGCAAAATCACACTACCGATGGCCGCTAATTGCTCATTTGATCTGGCATTGCGGTAGAATGTGCGGCCCCCAAATCCTGCCAGGTGGAGTCTACCGGCGGGTTTAAGGCGAATTTTCCATATTTTTCAACAGGTTATAGATGGCAGTTTCAATTAAATCAGCGTCCGATATCGAGAAAATGCGGGTTGCCGGCAGCCTTGCGGCCGAAGTATTGGAGATGATCAGACCGCAGGTAGTCCCCGGGATTACCACCGGAGAACTGGACCGTATCTGCCACCAGCATATTACCGAGGTCCAGGACGCTATTCCTGCCCCCCTGAATTACAACGGTTTTCCCCGCTCTATCTGCACTTCCATTAACGACGTGGTCTGCCATGGCATTCCCTCCGATACCAAGAAGCTCAAGCAGGGCGATATCGTCAATATTGATGTCACCGTGATCAAGGACGGCTTCCATGGTGACACCAGCATCATGGTTGAGGTGGGCGACGTTGCCCCCCACGCCAGCCGCCTGATCAAGATCACCCAGGAGTGCCTGTACAAGGCTATCGACATCGTCAAGCCGGGCGCCACACTGGGCGACATCGGTCACGTGATCCAGCAACACGCGGAAAAGAACTACTACTCTGTCGTCCGGGAGTATTGCGGCCACGGCATCGGCGAAATCTTCCACGAAGACCCGCAGATTCTGCACTACGGTCGCAAAGGCACCGGACTCACCCTGGAACCGGGCATGACCTTTACCATCGAGCCGATGATCAACGCCGGTAAGCGCCAGACCAAGCTGAACCAGAAGGACGGCTGGACCGTAACCACTCGAGACGGTCGTCTTTCGGCCCAGTGGGAGCACACCCTGGGGGTCACGGAAGACGGCTGTGAGGTGTTTACCCGTCGCAGCAATGAGAGCTTCTGACCCCGTTTCATGACCGCCGCTGAAGTCAATCTTCCCACCGAGCTCTACGACGGCCAGGCGCTGGCGGCAGAGATTCAAACGGGTAACCCGATCGCCTGCTGCAAGAGCGCGCTGGCCAGGGCGACTGACTACCTGCATCAACAGTTCAGGCAAGGGGCCGAGGCCGGCGACCTGATCAAACTTCGCGCGGCCACCATCGACGCAATCTTGCGCCTGTTGTGGCAGCGGCAACACTGGGGGGATTACGAAGTGGCCCTGGTCGCCGTGGGCGGCTACGGGCGCGGCGAGCTTCACCCCCACTCCGACATCGACCTGCTGATCCTGCTCGGTGACGACTGTGCAGCGATTGAAGACAGCATTTCACAATTCCTGACGTTACTGTGGGACATCGGCCTGGATGTAGGCCATAGCGTGCGCGATGTGGCGGAATGTGAAGAGAGTGCCCGCGAGGATATCACCGTGGTCACCAACCTCATGGAGGCCCGTGTTATAGCCGGGTCAGAGCCACTACTGGCTGCGGTACGCGTCGCCATCGCCCCGGACAACATGTGGCCCAGCGCGGATTTCTTCAAGGCCAAGCTAACCGAACAACAAAACCGTCACACCAAGTTTGCCGACACCGAGTACAACCTGGAACCGAACGTTAAAAGCTCCCCCGGCGGTTTGCGCGACCTGCAGATTATTCGCTGGATAGCCGAACGCCACTTCGGGGTGCACAACCTGCTCGAGTTGCAGGCCGAACAGTTCCTCAACGCCGATGAGCTTGAGATTCTCACCCGGGGCCGGGATTTTATGTGGCAGGTGCGCTACGCCCTGCACATGATTACCGGCAGAGAGGAAGACCGCCTGTTGTTCGATCATCAACGCGAGTTGGCGGCCATGTGGGGCTTTACCGACGGTGAAAAGCTGGCGGTCGAGCAGTTCATGCAGACCTATTACCGCTGGGCGTTGTCACTGGGCCAACTCAACGAAGTGTTGATCCAGTATTTTGACCAGGCAATTTTGCGCGCGGACAGGGTCGACGAGGTCAGCGCACTGAACGAGCGCTTCGAAGTACGCAATGGCTACCTGGAAGCGCGCACCGATAGCGTGTTCAGCCAGGACCCCTCCGCCTTGCTGGAGATCTTCCTCCTGTACTCCACTCACGAGGATATTATCGGCATTGGCGCAACCACCCTGCGGCTGGTGCGCGACCACCGCCATCTCATCGATAGCGACTTTCGCAAGAATCCACGCAACCACGCGTTATTCCTGGACATATTGCGCGCACCCTACAAGGTAACCCGGGCCCTGCGCAGGATGAACCGTTACGAGGTACTGGGAAGATACATACCGGAGTTTGGCCAGATCGTCGGTCAAATGCAGCACGACCTGTTCCACACCTACACCGTCGACGCCCATACACTGCAAGTCATCCAAAATATGCGCCGCTTCCATATTCCAGCCTATGAAGAGCGCTTTCCGGTGACCAGTCGCGTCGCACGCAGGCTGGATAAAATCGAACTCCTTTACATCGCGGGTCTTTACCACGATGTCGGTAAGGGTCGGGGCGGGGATCATTCCGAACTGGGCGCCATAGACGCCCGGGTGTTTTGTGACACACACGGCCTATCCCAAGGCGATACCAACCTGGTGGTCTGGCTGGTGGAAAACCACCTGACCATGTCGGCAGTCTCCCAGCGCAAGGACATTTCTGATCCGGATGTCATCCTGCAGTTTGCCCAGCATGTTGGCGACCAGAAGCGACTGGATTACCTCTTTACCTTAACCGTGGCAGATATCAACGGCACCAATCCCACCCTGTGGAACGCCTGGCGTGGAAGCCTGTTGCGACAACTGTATACCGAAACCAAGCGAGCCCTGCGCCGGGGTCTGGAAAACCCCGTGGACAAGCAGGTGTGGATCGATGAGACACGCAACGCCGCCATCGATATGCTGGAGTACCGTGGTTTTACCCTGGAGGAACTGGAATCGCTGTGGCACGAACGCGGCGAGGATTACTTCCTGCGAGAACGCGCGGAGGACATCGCCTGGCACACGGAGGCCATTGCCAGCCACTACCAAACCGATAACCCGCTGGTCCTTGTGCGCAATGCCAACGAGTCCAGCGTGGCCAATACCACACAGATCTTTATCTATGCCCCAGCTGAGGCGCAGCTATTTTCAGGCATCTGTGCGCTACTGGAACAACTGGATCTCAGCGTTCACGACGCTCGCATCTATAACGCCAGGGATGGAATGAGCCTGGATACTTTTTTCGTGCTGGATTCCAGCGGCCAACCTATCTCAGAGGACAGTCAGCGCCTGCGCGTTATTGCGGAAAAACTGACGGAGGGACTCAGCGCCAGCGAGGACTATCCCACCATCGTGGCCCGCCGCACTCCACGCCAGATGAAGTCATTTACCATCCCCACCGAAACCAATATGACCATCGACGACATCAAGAACGTGTCGGTGCTGGAGGTGGCGACGCCGGACCGCCCGGGGCTGTTGGCCCGTATCGGCAAGATTTTCGTCGAGCATAACGTCACCTTACAGGCGGCAAAAATTCAGACCCTGGGCGAGCGTGTGGAAGACGTGTTCTTTATTACCGATGACAAGCAGCAGCCGATTACTGACCCGGCAGCTTGCGCGGCCATCCAGGCGGCTATCTGTGAGGAACTCGACCAGCAACTGGTCGCCTGACACACATGAACGCCAACCTGGAGAAGCTACACCCCTACCCGTTCGAGAAGCTGCGCCAGTTGTTTGGGGACCTGCAGCCCCCCAGCGACAAACACGCCATCCGTCTTTCGGTGGGCGAGCCCCAACACCAGCCACCCGCATTTGTGCGCCAGGCACTGATCGACAACCTGGACCTACTTTCCAGCTACCCGGCGTCGAAAGGTATGCCGGCGCTGCGCGAGGCGATTGCACGTTGGTTAGAGCGCCGTTTCACACTGCCTGGGGTGGACGCCGAAACCCAGGTGCTCCCCGTCACCGGCACCCGCGAAGCCCTGTTCGCCATCGCCCAGGCCATGGTGCAGTCCGATGCGAAGGCAACCGTGCTCTGCCCCAACCCGTTCTACCAGATTTACGAAGGAGCTGCGTTCCTGGCAGGCGCCACGCCCGAGTTTATTAACTGCAACGAAGATGGCGATTTTCTCCCCGATTTCGATACGGTCAGCGCCGACCAGTGGCAGCGCTGCCAATTGCTCTACCTGTGCACACCGGGCAACCCCTCGGGCGGTGTTATCCCGGTGGAACAATTGCAGACGCTGATTCGCCTGGCACAGGAGCACGATTTCGTGATTGCCTCCGATGAGTGCTATTCGGAAATCTACGCCGACGAGGACCAGGCACCACCGGGTCTGTTACAAGCTTGCGCGCAAATGGGGAACGACGAATATCGCAACTGCCTGGTTTTCCACAGCCTGTCGAAGCGCTCCAACCTGCCGGGGCTGCGCTCGGGATTTGTCGCAGGAGACGCGCAACTGCTGGAAAAATTTCTGCTATACCGCACCTACCAGGGGTGCGCCATGCCGCCACACCATCAACTGGCCAGTATTGCAGCGTGGAACGACGAACAGCACGTGATCGATAATCGCAGCCTGTATCGCGACAAGTTCGCCCAGGTGTTTAATCGGCTACAAGGGCATATCGAGGTGAGCATGCCGCCGGCCGGTTTCTACCTGTGGCCAAAGACCCCGATCGCGGACACCGAATTCGCCCGGGGCTTGTTCGCCCAGGAACACATCACCGTATTGCCCGGCCGCTACCTGGCGCGAGCAGCCAACGGGGTAAACCCCGGTGAAAATCGCGTGCGCATTGCGCTGGTTGCCGGACTCGATGATTGCCTGGAGGCGGCGCAGCGCATTACAGACTATATCGGGCGGCTGTAGCAACATGCTCAAGGCTGAAAGGGTTGAGTACGTCTTACAGCGCCTGCAGGAACTGTATCCGGAAACGCCTGTTCCGCTCGATCATCGCGACCCCTACACGCTGTTGGTCGCGGTGCTGCTCAGTGCCCAGTGCACTGACGAGCGCGTGAATACGGTAACACCCACCCTGTTTGATGCGGCCGATAACCCCTTCGACATGGCCACGCTGGCGGTGGAGGAGATTCGCGCCATTATCCGTCCCTGCGGTCTGTCACCGCAGAAATCCAAGGCGATAAAAAAACTCAGCGAGATCCTGGTCGAGGAATATGACGGCGTGGTGCCCGAGGATATGGAAGCCCTCGAAAAACTACCCGGCGTTGGACACAAGACCGCATCGGTGGTGATGTCACAGGCCTTTGGCGTGCCGGCGTTTCCAATAGACACGCATATCCATAGACTCGCCCAGCGCTGGGGGCTGACCAGTGGTAAAAACGTGGTGCAAACCGAGCGCGACCTGAAGCGCCTGTTTCCCGTGGAATTCTGGAACCGCTTACACCTGCAGATTATTTTCTACGGCCGGGAATACTGTACCGCCAGGGGTTGTGATGGCCGGGTGTGTGAAATCTGCCGAACTTGCTATCCCGATCGCAAGCACCCCAAGAAAACGCGCAAAGCCTAGCGCTAGAATTACCTACAAAAAGGCCGGGAATAACCCGGCCTTTGATCGATCATCCCCTGCCAATCAGAAGAAGTTATATACCAGCTCCGCACCGTAAACACGACCGCGCGACAGCGGAGAGAACGTCCCGCCCGTGGGCACACCGAAGATATCGTCAGGCAGTTGGGTGTCACCCCCATGTTTCACGTCGTCCAGCAAATTACGGCCGAATATACCGACTGACCAAACCCCGTCGTTGGAGCGGAAGTCGATGCCCGCATCGACGATTTCCTGATCGAGGATAAAGCCAAGGTTACTGTCCGTATAAGCTGAATCATCGCGATAGGCGTAATTGATCCGTGAACTCATGTAGCCCCAGTCGCCGATATCCAGGTCGTGGGTAAAGCCGATGCTGTAGGTCCATTCCGCGGCACGGGGAATGTCCAGATCTTTGTCTTTACCGTCAATCACACCGTCTTCGTTGAGGTCCGAGACGACTTTGGTGTAACTGGCATCTATGTAGCCCACCGAGGCGAGCATCAACAGGTTATCCGTCAGCGCGAAAGTGCCATCAACTTCGAGACCCCAAATTTCTGCGTCGGCGGTGTTTCGAATCAACTGAATCGTACCAATGGGGCCAGCTGAGTTGAGTTCACGCTGCATGTCAGAGATGTCGTTAAAAAATATAGCCGCATTAAGTTTGCCGAAGCCCATCTGTGACTTGTAGCCGATCTCGAAGCTATCGACCTGCTCCTCGTCAAAAGGCCCCGGGGTATCAGCTGGGTCAAATGACGTATTGCGGATATTGTATCCGCCGGAGCGGAAGCCACGGGTCCAGTGTCCATACACTCGCGAATCATCAGACAGGTGATAGGTGAAACCCAGCTTGGGCGACCAACTGGTCCAATCTTCATCATCTTCAAAGTCTATTTCGCACTTAGGCTCGCCTACAGTGCTTCTCACCAGATTACAAACGGGCGAGGGAATGCCGGTTTGGATAGTATCGAAGTTCTGGCTAAGGGACGCGACCCGGACATCCTTGGTTTCGTAGGTATAGCGAATGCCAGCGGTCAGGCTGAGATTATCGGAGAAATCGTAATCCAGCGAAAAGAATGCACCAAAGGTTTCGACGTCATAAAGGCCACCACCGTCGAAGTAACCGGCGGCCTGGGCATTGTTGAGAATGAAGCCAGCAAGCTCACGACGCTCGGCATAGTTCACATCATTTTCGAACCAGTAAAGGCCAGTAGTGACGTTGGCTTTTTCCGCAAACAGCCCGTTATAGCGCAATTCGTTGCTGAACTGCTCTGTCTCGGTCCAGGAAGGTGCGTGGAATAACCAGACGGGCTGCGCGTCAATATCACCGCGGTTTTCCGAGTAGCTTTCGCGCCAGCCGAAGATGTTGGTGATCGTACCGTCACCAAAGTCCACATCAATATTGTACTCAGCGACAAAGAAATCAGACTGGATATTGCCCTGACCTTCTTCGTCGATTGAAAAATCAAAGCTGTCGCGCTTGAAGTTTACAAAAGCACCGGGGACACCGCGCCCGTTGGTGTGTGTCTGGGAGGTCGGCCCATCACCTTCGATATCGGTCCACTGGTAGCGCAGCACAAGTTCACTGGTATCGGTGGGTGTCCACACCACCGTACCGCGCACGTTCTCCTGGGTAATCGCACCGAAATCATTGCCAGTAAACTCGTTCTCGAAATACCCCTCGTCATCATTCCAATACACCGTCAGTTTTGCTGCCAGGTTATCGGTCACAGGACCGCCGACAGTACCCATCAGGTAACGGTTCAGGCCGCCGTCGCCGCCGCCTTCCAAAGCGCCCCTGAAGGTAGCTTCAAAGGAATCGCCGGGCTTTTTGGTGCGCATCAGTACCGCACCGCCCGTCACGTTGCGCCCGAACAGGATGCCCTGGGGGCCGCGCAGCACCTCGATGCTCTCCAGGTCAAATACGTCAAAAATCACGCCACCCGGGGTGCCCAGGTAAACCTGGTCTACAAAAACTCCGACCGTCGGGTCGATTGAGATAATAGAGCTATTAATACCCAGCCCGCGGATAGAGAAGTTCGCATAGCCGCGGGTGGTACCCACGTCATCCATCGCCACATTCGGCAATCCCACTGCGAGGTTACCCAGGTCGCGCAGCTTCAGCGCGTCCATCTGGTCAGAGCCAAAAGCACTGATAGACAAGGGTACTTCCTGGGAGCCCTCTTCTCGCTTCCGTGCCGTAACTACCACTTCCTCCAACAGTGCAGAGGTTGCCCGCTCCGAGTTTTGTGCCATGGCCGTGGGCGCTGTAAGGCCAACCGAGGCTATACCGACTGCCAGGGTGAGCGGCTTGATAAATCCTGTTTGCGAGTTTTGTTGAGTCATTGCGATACCTTTTATCTTTGTTATCTTAGTTATTGCTAACCAAGGTGAGAGAAAACGGTTCCCTGTTATGGTTATCCTGCAAAGCTGTCGAATCATCATAGCAATGTTTACTGCCTTGGCCATCGCCCAGATCACCCCTAAACTTGGCCATAATTCACAAAACTCCCGCACAAATCTTACGGTCGCGGAACAAGTTTTATACCTGTATAGCAAGGTTTAAACGCAGAACGCTCAACAGAGTTGCAATAAAACCGAACATTTAGAAACACGGACAAGCGGTGATGTTTTCAATACCAATGCCTGGACTAGAACTTTAGTCCAGCAACGACTTGAAGATCCCACCTAATCGTCAGAGCGCCACGCCACTGACAAACTCTCGATGAAGGTTTTCAGTTATTTGCGGGGAGATCGAGGGCCCGCCACAAACCATTCTCACAGTGTGCCAACTCGAGCTGTAAGAGTTTGCCAAGTGCATCGTCTATTTCGAAATCGAGCTGACACTGCCAGCGCCGCGCAAACCATGACTCTATAGCTGAATCCAGTGTCTCAGCCGTTACCGGTTGGTCCATGGACAGCAAGAAAAAATAGGCCAGCAAGCTCTCTTTACACTCTGAATCTTCGGCATCGTCTACGATGCGAAGCAAAACTCCGCTATTGTTGTCCAGCAACTTAAAGTAGAGATTCTCAGTAAGCGCCTGGGAAAAACGCAGCTTGCGATTGCGAAAGTTACTGTATTGCTTCCACAGGTAGCCACCAATTGCACCGAAACCGGCCAGCAGCGCCAGCACGGCCCCGCGATCCAGGGTCACCGGCTCATTGCGTGTACCCAGCCAGAATCCAATCAACGAACCTATCAGTACCAGCGTTGCGCCCAGCTTGGTGGTGAAGACAATCCCACCACTGATCAAAGCCGGCACACCGATCAGCAGTTTGTCAGTCAGGCGCATGCCGACGCGCGTGTTGGGAAACAGCATTTCAAGGTCGGCGTCGGGCACATTTTGAAACAGCTTGAGCATTGTGCTGCCCGCTCGAGGAGCGGCGCCAGCGGTAATGCCAGACACCTTGTCACGAAACTTCAGAAACAGCACCACGCGGTCGTAGTTGCAGAAGGCAATCGTCTTCTGCCGAAGACCAAACCAGGTCCTGACTCGTTCTTCCCTCAGATTGGCGCCGCGCGTATACAGCAATACTTCATCAAACTCAGACAGGTCCACGCTCAGCTTGATATGAAACATGGAGGCGGCGGCAAAAGCCTCCTGCAATGTCTGCTCGGTCACGCGCTCATAATTGGCGCGCTCCAGCACAGCTTCGATGGTCTCGGCCAGGGGCACCGTCGGTGGCCTGTCGACGCCAGCAACCAGGCGAGTGTCAGCATCGGGGTCCAATGGTGCATAGGCATCTTTCAATTGCTGCCGAATCGCATGAAACTCGGTGCCAAAAACGCGCTCAATGTGCTGGCGAGCGCGCTGAAAATTCTCGTTACCTGGTTCGTCCAGCAAATTCTCCGCCAGGCACATACGGATAATGTCGCTGCGGCGAAAGGGGATAAACCTCAATGGGGTAATCGCCGGCTCGTTATTCTTGTCCAATTCTGCCCCTCCATCGCCCTACCCGGGCCAAGCCAGCTCATTGTAATAGGCTCTTATCGCTTGTCACCCCGCGCCCAAGTTAGGTAGCATGCCAGCTGCGTTAAAATAATAAGCTCAGGGAAACAGATATGTCCGAGTACCTCGCAATACCGCCAATTCTTGGCGTGGGCGGCCTTATAGCCGCATTTATCATCTATAAAGTCATGACCAGTTACAATGCCGGCGACGGCGCGGTGAAAAAAATCGGTGACCAGATACACCTGGGCGCCATGGTCTTTATGCATCGCGAATACAAGATGCTCGCCATCTTTGCCGCTGTGCTGCTGGTCGCGATCTTCCTGTCGCCGCTGGGCGCCAATACCGCCATCGCGTTTACCGCCGGCGCCCTGTCATCGGCGATTGCCGGTTACCTGGGCATGTTCGCGGCGACCAAGGCCAATGTGCGCACCGCGGTGGCGGCCCACGAGGAAGGAGCCGCCAGCGCGCTGTCGATTTCCTTTTACGGGGGGTCAGTTATGGGCCTGTGTGTCGCCTCACTGGGTCTTATTGGCCTGGGCAGTGTGTACTGGTACTTTGGCGGTGACCCCACCACGGCCCACGCAATTCACGGTTTCGGCATGGGCGGTTCAGTGGTAGCACTGTTCTCTCGTGTCGGTGGCGGCATCTTTACCAAGAGTGCTGATGTGGGCGCCGACCTGGTCGGTAAGGTCGAAGCCGGTATTCCCGAGGACGACCCACGCAACCCGGGTGTGATAGCCGATAACGTGGGTGACAACGTCGGCGATATTGCCGGCATGGGCTCCGATATCTTCGAATCCTATTGCGGCTCGATGATAGCCTGTATCGCCATCGCATCTACCATGGCGGTAGAAATCCGCGACGGCATGATGTTTCTGCCGCTGGCCCTGGCCAGCATCGGCCTGCTGGCTTCGGTGGCCGGTATATTGATCGTACGCAGCCGCTCTGCAGCAGCGCCCGAGGCCGCCCTGCGCTCCGGCACCTTGCTGGCCCCGGTTATTTTTGTCGCCATGGCGTGGTTCCTGATCGACAGCATGGGTCTGGACAGTAATGTCTGGTGGTCAGTGTTATCGGGTGCCGTCGGTGGTGTGCTCATTGGCTTGATCACCGAGTACTACACCGGTGGCAGCCCCGTTGAAAAAATTGCCAAATCGGGTGAAACCGGTTCCGCGACGGTGATGATTACCGGCCTGGCGGTCGGTATGCAGTCTGTCGTGCTCCCTATACTGTTCCTCGCCACCATCATTTTCGTATCCACAGAGCTCTCCGGGCTCTACGGCGTCGGCATTGCTGCGGTGGGAATGCTGGCAACAGTCGGCATCACCATGGCCATTGACGCCTACGGTCCGGTAGCGGACAACGCCGGTGGTATCGCCGAAATGGCAGCCATGGGCGAAGACACCCGCAAAATCACCGACGGCCTGGACGAAGTGGGCAACACTACCGCGGCCATCGGCAAGGGCTTTGCCATTGGTGCTGCGGCGCTGGCGGCACTGGCTATCATCGCTGCTTTTGTGGAAACCGTGGAGGTTCACCATCCGGGTTTCTCTCTGGAAATGTCTGACCCTACGGTGTTGGTTGGCATGTTCATAGGTGGCACCATCCCCTTCCTGATCGCCTCCATCACCATGACAGCCGTTGGTGATGCAGCCTTCGACATGATCAATGAAATCCGCCGGCAGTTCCGCGAGATTCCAGGCCTGCTCGAAGGTACCGGTGAACCCGATACCGCCCGCTGCGTTGATATTGCCACTACCGCCGCGCTCAAGCGTATGATTCTGCCAGGCGCTATCGCCGTAGCGGCCCCCGTTGCCGTCGGCTTTGGACTGGGTGCGGAGTCACTGGGCGGCATGTTGGGTGGCGCGCTGCTGGGCTGTGTGCTGATGGCTCTGATGATGGCAAATGCCGGTGGTGCCTGGGACAACGCGAAGAAGTTTGTCGAGAAAGGCAACCTGGGCGGCAAGGGTTCCGATACCCATGCGGCGGCAGTTGTTGGCGATACCGTTGGCGACCCATTCAAAGATACGTCAGGTCCGTCGATGAATATCCTGATCAACGTGATGGCGATTGTCAGCCTGGTGATTGCGCCTTTACTGTGATCTGAAGAGGCAAGTAACGCTGCACGCCGGGTTTTGCCCGGCGTTTTTCGTTCAGGCGGTCGCGGCCAGCTCCCGCTCCCGAATCTTGCTCAGCACCCGAACAAAGGTCTCGGCCTCCTGGGCGCCGGGGACACCATAGGACCGCTGGAAATAAAACATGGGTACCGCGTGTACATCCTTTTCCAGCCACTGGGCCTGGCTTTGCCGCACCACGTCGGCATAACGTTGGTCGCTCAACACCGCCAGCGCCTCCTCACGGCCAAGGCCCACTCGCTCAGCGATCAAAGACAATTGCTCCACCTCGCCGACATTCTCCCGACGGGTAAAGAAGGCCTCGAACAGGGCCAACTTCAGTTCCATTTGCCTGCCCTGCTCCTGGGCCCAATGCAACAGCTGATGTGCCTTGAAGGTATTTGCCATGCGCATACCCTCGTAATAATCGAAGGTAAATCCGAGGCTATCACCAAGGTCCTTCAGTCGCTGCCTAGCACCGCGACTTTGTTCCGGCGTGGAACCGTACTTCTGTGCGATATGTTCTCGCAGGTCTTGCCCCGATTCAGGCATCTGCGGATTCAACTCAAAGGGCTGCCAGTGGTACTCAACCTCGAACAGCCCGGGTAGCTGCGCAAGTGCTTTCTCGAGCTGCAAGTACCCGATGATGCACCAGGGACAAACCACATCGGAGACAATGTCCACCCTCAGGGGCAAAGCTTGTTGCTGGTTCATAGACAATCTCCTAGTGGTAATAGAAGGCGAGGCCCCCGAACAATACCCCGCGAGTTAGAAACGTGTCAGGGATCGGCGGCTGCGGGCAAGCTTGCAACCCTGCGATTATAGCTGCGCCCAAGCAATACCCCCACATAAGCCCACAGGCCAGCGAGCACTGCCCCAACCACAGCGATGCCCGCCATGCCGAGTCCCACACCCTGGCTGAGACCGGTAAAAAACCAGCTCATGATCACGTCACCCCCACGGTAGGCGACAATGTCCACCACCGGTTTGGTCTTGAAACGGCTCTCGCGATCGACCAGTGTGAACAATACCTCGCGCGCCGGTCGGGTAACGCCGTAGTTACCTGCCTTGGATGCGACATGCATGCCAATAGCCACAACAAGCACCGGCGAAAACGCGAGAACAAGCATCCCGAAGACGATACAGAAGGGCACGACAGCGAGCGCAAAGGGCATACCCACCCGGTTGACCAGGCGCCCGGTAACGAAAAACGCGAGGACATAGGTCAGTGTGTTAACTAACGCGTCGCGATAGCCGTAGATCATCGTCCGGGTCTCGCGGTCATATTCTACCAGCAGGTTTTTTTGCTCGAAGTAAACAAACGAGCCGATGCCGGTGTAAAGAATGATGAACACGCCGATACCCATCAGGTAGGGATTGCTAAAAAACTCCTTAAATCCATTAAACGGATTGCCACCAATCTTGAGACTCTCGGTGTCGCTGTGCAGGCCGGCATTGCCAAGGTCGGTACCTTTGAGAGCACCCAGGTAAAACACCAGCGGCACTGGCAGTAACAGTATGGCAGCCGCCATCAGGATCAGCGTTTCCACTACCAGGGACTGGGCAAACAGTCCGGATAGCAACGGACCCACGATAGCCCCAAGACTCGCCCCGGCGGCGATCACAGAGAACAGGCGCCCAGCCTGATCCTTATTGAACAGGTCAGCCATAAAGCTCCAGAACACGGAGACATGGAAAAGCGCAAAGACGCTGACCCAAACATAAAACATCTTGTCGATGAGATCGCGATCCTCCACCGTCTGCACCCAAAGGAAAAAGGCCACAAAGCTGAGCGCAAAAAAGGTGTAAACCGAGGGGACCAGGATACGGAATCGAACCCGGCTAACCGCTATTCCATAGAGTGCGACAATCGCGGTACTGACGAAGAAGTTAATGGTCCAGAGCGTGCTGACTTCGGCATCACTCCAGTCGCTGGCCATGGCGTCGCGCACGGGCCGGAGCAGGTAATAGGACACCATGAGCAAAAACACAAAGCTGAACGAGGCAGCTGTTGCTCGAATTTCATTGGGCTCTATAGACGATAGAACTTTAAGCGTGCGCGCTAAAGGACCGCCACTGACAGACACTCAACTCTCCCGGTAATCAATCCGATTTCAACTTCCCCAGATCACCAGGGCAGCGCGAACAATAAGCGCGGCGAGCACGAATCCGGACAACAAAAAGATGGCGAAGCGTACTTCGATCTTGTTCCAGGTTGCCTGCACCAGGCTATGGATCACCCGTATCACCACGTATACCCAGGCCAATGTCAGATTCAGCCCATCGCCCGCGCCGAGCAACGCCAGGGTAAACGCAGTTGCATAAAAGACCGTGGGCTGTTCCATCAGATGGTTGTAATTGTCCGCCTTCCAGCGCACCTCGGCGGGCAATTGTGACATCTGCTCTCCCCGCGCCGCATGGGGGTCAAGCTTCATACCCGCTTTCTGCACAGCGGGCACCCGGGTGATATACATCCAGGCCCACATGACGGTGCTCAACAACAGTAGTACGACAACCGGTCCAAGGATGGCAGTACTGATCATGACAATCTCCTCGCGTTATTGGAGTGGGGCAGAAATTCACACAGCGGCTGGCCCTCCATGTGGTCCGACATAAACATCCGACACCAACACCTGGAGGGCGAATCGCATCGCCAAGCATCGCCTAATCTATATCTAATGGAGCCTATTTGCTATGCTACGCGGCCTTTTAGCGGCGGATTGCGTCAGGAGCCGACAGCTTGATCACTTTGTATGGCATCAAGAATTGCGACACGGTTAAAAAAGCCCGTAAATGGCTTGAGCAACAGGGTATCGAGTATGCCTTTCACGACTTTCGCGACGATGGTCTGGACAAGGAAAGTGTCAGCGCATGGCTGGCTGAACTGGGCTGGGAGACATTGGTCAACCGCCGCAGCACCTCGTGGAAAGCGCTCTCTCCTGAGCAGCGGGAAGGAATGAATGCAGCATCGGCTCTCGACGCCATACTGGAACAACCCACGCTGATCAAACGTCCACTCCTGGATACAGGTCACCAGCGCCATACGGGATTCAGCGCGGCGAGCTACCAGGACATTTTTAGTCAACATACCCTTTAAAACCGGCGACAGGATACACAATGACAGACAGCGCATATGCACTCGGCCTGGGAATCGGTACCCAGAACAATGAAGACCAGTGGTTGGAAGTTTTCTTCCCACAACCTGTGCTGGCGCCCTCACCCGCACTGGTGGAAGCGGCAAAACAATACTGCAATGAAGAGCCACTCGACGACAAGGACCTGCGGCAGCTGCGCCTGGCCCTGGAACAGGCCGGGGAAAAACCACAGGCAGCACTGGTCAGCCAACTGTTGGAGTCCCAAAAACCTGTTCTTGCGGTACTGCTGACCGAGGACGCTGCTCCGGCAACGGTACCCCAGGGCTACCTGAAGCTGCACCTGCTGTCACACCGCCTGGTTACCCCCCAGGGCACCAACCTGACCGGCCTATTTGGGGTGTTGCCCAATGTCGCCTGGACCAACGAGGGCGCTGTTGATTTAGCCGAGTTACCGCAACGCCAGCTCGATGCGCGACTGCGAGGAGAGACCCTGGAGGTCAGCTGCGTCGATAAGTTTCCCAAGATGACCAACTACGTCGTGCCGACCGGCGTGCGCATTGCCCACACCGCGCGGGTGCGCCTCGGTGCCTACCTGGGCGAGGGTACCACCATCATGCACGAGGGCTTCGTCAACTTTAATGCCGGCACTGACGGCCCCGGCATGATCGAAGGCAGGATCTCAGCAGGCGTGCGCGTGGGCAGCGGATCGGACCTGGGCGGCGGCTGCTCTACGATTGGCACGCTCTCCGGGGGAGGCGACATTGTCATCTCGGTCGGCAAGGAATGCCTGATAGGTGCCAACGCCGGTATCGGCATCCCCCTGGGCGATCGCTGTACTGTGGAAGCGGGCCTGTTCGTTACGGCCGGCACCAAGTGCACGATGCTGGATGAAAACGGCCAGGTGGTAGAAACCGTAAAAGCGCGCGACCTAGTGGGCAAGTCCGATCTGCTATTTCGCCGCAACTCCACGTCGGGTGCGGTCGAGTGCCTGACCAACAAATCGGCCATCGAACTCAATGAGGAACTGCACGCACACAACTAATGTCGTGATGTGAACACTGTTATGGACGCTACGCTAGCCCTCGCCCGCGAACTTATGGAAAAGGAGTCCGTCACCCCCAAGGACGCCGGGTGCCAGGTGCTGATGATGTCGCGCCTGTCCGCCATCGGCTTTCGCTGTACAGAAATGAATTTTGGCGACGTCAAAAACTTCTGGGCCGAGCGCGGTAACTACGGCCCCCTGCTCGCCTTCGCCGGTCACACGGATGTTGTACCCACCGGCCCGTTAGACCAGTGGCAATCACCGCCTTTTGCGCCCGAGGAGCGCGATGGCCTGCTCTACGGTCGTGGCGCCGCCGATATGAAAGGCAGCCTGGCAGCAATGGTCACCGCCTGTGAGGCATTTGTAGCCGCCAACCCCGACCACACCGGCCGCATCGGTTTCCTGATTACTTCCGATGAGGAGGGCCCCGCGGTCGATGGTACCGTGCGCGTGATGGAACAACTGGTGAACCAGGACACGAACATCGACTGGTGCCTGGTGGGCGAACCGTCAAGCACATCGACGCTGGGCGATGTGGTGAAAAATGGCAGGCGCGGCTCGCTGGGTGCGATTCTCACGGTGACCGGAATACAGGGCCATATCGCCTACCCTCACCTGGCCCGCAATCCCATCCACGATGCCATGCCGGCATTGGCGGCCCTGGCCGCTGAAACCTGGGATCAGGGTAATGAGTTCTTTCCGCCCACATCGATGCAAATTTCCAATATCAACGGCGGTACCGGTGCTACCAATGTCATTCCCGGGGCACTGGAGGTGCAATTCAACTTTCGCTTCTCGACGGAGGTGACGGCGGACGAATTGCGCACCCGCACCGAAGCAATCCTCAACAACTTCGAAATGGAGTACAGCATCGAGTGGAACCTCAGCGGCAAGCCTTTCCTGACCGAGCGCGGTGAACTGGTCGACGCGGTTGTTACCGCCATCAGGGAAGTTGCAGGCACTGAGACGGAATTGTCGACGGCGGGCGGCACCTCCGATGGTCGGTTTATAGCGCCTTATGGCGTGCAGGTAGTTGAATTGGGGCCGGTGAATGCTTCGATTCACAAGCTGAACGAGCATGTCCGGAGTGCTGATTTGCCGCTTCTATCAGATGTTTATAGGCGTGTGTTGGAGAATCTTCTGCTGAAGTCAGTGTAGTCGGCATTTGCGCAGAGAATCTGTACAGATAATCGAGGCGATACTGCTAGCATCGGCCCGATATCAGCCTAGGGCTAAAGACTAAATTGAGCCTTTCCGAGATCGCACCCCGCCGCGCTGGAAGTAGAACTGTTTGAAACTCGCCGTGAATACATCCATGTAGGCTCGAGGGCGGCGTCCATGCCGCCCACGGTTTCAAACAGCTCTACTTCCAACACGGCTACAAGGCACTATTACAACCTCCCCTCTGGAACGCGCTTATGCAAATCAGTGTTCGTTACAGCCTATGAACGATACGCTGTAGGGGACAAGTCAGTTTCTGTTAATTCCTTTCAAGACCGTCTGCCGCATGGACGCGGCAGCCGAGGCCCCATGGATGGGTTCACGCCGTGTCTTGAAAGGAATTAACAGACACTGGCGCTACTAAAGCCTGCAGAGGGCAAAGACAGAATCATTCTTAAGGCAGTGCTGGAGCACAATGAGAGACTGCCGGATGCTCCCAAGTTAACTTTCGGGGTTAACCAAGCCCCTCCAACTGCCCCATAAGCCCAGACTTAACCAGCTCCCGATTCATATCCCCCGGCACCACAACCACCGTGTCCTGCGACAAAGCCGCCAGACTTGCAGTGACAACCTCCTCAGACTCCATCCACAACTCTTCCGGAACCCGGCTCTTATCGAAGCCCTCAAACTCCGGCGTATCTTGCAGCTCGGTGCGCGTAAAACCCGGGCAAAGGCATTGCACGCGGATGTTCTGTCCAACAACCTCTTGTTGCAGCGAATTTGAGAAGGACACCAGAAACGCCTTGGTGCCACCGTAGACGGCAGTGTCTCGCATGGCTAGAAAACCGCCAACAGATGCGACATTGATGATGACGCCACCACCACGCTCCTTCATGAAGGGAATTGCTGCTCGCGATAACTCGACCGTGGCGTCGATATGTAAGCGGATCATGCGTTGCTGTGAGGCAAGCGGCGTGTCCACGAGTGTTCCGAAGGTACCGAAGCCTGCGTTGTTAATAAGATAATCTACCGGACCCTGTTGGCGCAGGGCCTCGGTGGTGCGAGTCACTCCTTCCACCGTGCTCAAGTCCGCTTCGATGGCATGTAGCTCAACGCCAGGAATCTCGGCTGCGAGGGCCAGTAATCGCTCCTTGCGACGGGCCACAGCAATGATCACTTCACAGTGCGCTGCCAGTTGCCGACAAAACTCGGCACCCAGACCGGCGGACGCGCCGGTAACCAGTGCGGTTTTCTTGCTATCAGTCATAGTGGACCTTGTCTGTGTTTAGTGTCTGTTTGGCTTGAAGCCCTGCGCTTCGAGCTGCGCGATGATCCCTGTTTCACCCACCAGGTGCCCCGCCCCCACGACGACAAAATAACGGCCCTCGCCGTTAAGCATGTCGACAATTTTGTGGGTCATCTGGGTATTGCGATCATCAAACATGCGGCGGTAAATCGGCTCGAACTCCGGATTAGACTCGCGCTCATCCTGCAACAATAAGCGGTTAAGCTCTTCTGCGTCGCCAAGTCTCCAGGCGTCATAAATCGGTCGAATATAGAGATCTACCTCGTCCAGTTGGTTGAGCGTCTGCGCCATCAGCAAATCAGGCTCAGGAAAATCCAGTAACAAACTCACCTGTTGTTCGACGGTTTCCAATTCGACGATATCTTTCGACCTGCGGGCCTGTTCCAGAAAGTGTTGATCGATTCCCAGGTCAGCATGCATACCCAACTCTGCCAGGCGCAGGGTACTTAATGTGGTCGCGACCAGGCCTGGCCTGAGATTAAGGAACATTTC
This sequence comes from Halieaceae bacterium, assembly GCA_963669435.1. GTDB lineage: Bacteria > Pseudomonadota > Gammaproteobacteria > Pseudomonadales > Halieaceae > CALJFL01. Next base: position 2,997,531 of record OY770025.1, on the reverse strand, counting down.
CGGGGGTAGTGCCCTGCTTCTGAGGTAGGCAGAGAGCGCGTCCCAGGTTTCGGGCGACAACGAGGTTTCCAGCGACTGACCGGGAGGCTGCATACCGTGTTGTAACAGGAGTTGCTGGATTTCCTGCGCACCTTCACCACCGATATCCACCTCGACCACCAGCGTGTCCGACTGCTGAAACGCCATCTCGATCTCATCGCGCAGCGGGTAAATTTCCGCGAAGGCCACATGCACAGAACCGAGCAGGTACAGATTGGTATCAGCATGCTTGACCCGCCATATCAGCAGGGGCTCCCCTGCCCCCCAGGCCGGGATAGACAGGGATAACGCTAAGAGCAAAACGATTCTAAGCATCATGGCTTTACCTGTAAGTCGCTTATGAGTCCTGGACCAGGCCCCGTTTTACGTAGACATCATACCGCACAGCCTTGCCGCTTATCTGATGTGACAGTTTTCCCACCGGCAACAGTGAAGACTTGCGAGGACGCTTTACCACCACGCGGGCCACGTCCTGTTCCAGCGCCCAACGCATCAATGCTTCCGTATCGGCCACCAGGTCGTCCGTGGCCAGAACCTGCTGAAACAGGGCCATATCTTTTTTAACCGCCGCGTGTTTGCCACGGACCGGAAACATCGGATCCAGGTAGATCACGTCGACGCTGCCAAGCTGCTCCAAGCTCAGTGCGACGGCATCACACACCACCAGTTGCATCCGGGATACCACCTTACGCTGCCAGGTATCTGCATCCTCCAATCCGCGGGTAAGCGCCTCGTCGAGCATGGCGCCTATGACACCATTGCGCTCACACAGCGTGACGCGACACCCGAGATCGGCCAGCACAAAGGCATCCCGGGCCAACCCGGCGGTCGCATCCAATACATGCAACTCTTCTTTGCGTCCAATACCGACCGCTTTACCCAACAGCTCATTGTGTCCGCCTTTGCGACGATGTCGCATGGCACCGCCCCCCAACTCGACCCGCACCGCTCCGGGGGCGCCTACTCCGGTTTGCTGCAGGGCCAGGCCCTGTTCTTCGACCATCAATAATACGGGGACCTCGGTGCAGTCCTGCGGGTTTGAGCCGGGAGAAAGGAGGGGCAGCTGTAAGTGTCGGGAAAGGGCCTCTGCCTGCGGCTGCAGGGAGGTCGAGCCAGCACAAACAGCAACTGCCAAGGTTGCCCTCAAACGGCCGAGGCTTTTCGCTTGCGGCCAGCAGGTTCTGAGCCCGCGTTTAGCACGTCAAAGGCCGCCTGGTTTCGCTCTATCGCCTGAAGGTATAGGTTGGTACCACCAAAGTGCACTTCGGCATAGCGGTAGACGCAATTGAACTCGCCGGCCAGGCGCACCTCGAGCGCATTGCGCATAAATTCCGGGGTGGTGGCCAACAGGTGTTCCGGTGACTGGTAAACCATGCCGTCCTGGGCGCAGTCCCCGTTCTGACCAGCCAGTCCGCCTATTTCGAACTCCTCGTACAGGTGCTCCTGGCATTTGCGCGGATAGTCGCGATCCGCCATCTGCGCAATCAAGTCAGCAGTTCCCAGGAGTTCACCCAGCCATCGCTCCCGTTGCGATTCCACCGGAATGTCCGCCGCCTTCAGCTGGTATCCGGTGAACTGCACCACCCGGGCACAAAGTTCTGCAAACGATTGCAGGCCAATTTCAGGCAGGTATTCCAGCAGGAAACGCGCACTGCGACTGACATGCGTGCGGGTATAAGCAGCACCGCTGGTGTTACGTGTGTCACCGACTCTGCGGATGTAGCCCGCGTCGTGAAACAGGGCACAGGCGATACCGGCAAGCGCCATATCGGCGCCCAGTTGTTGCTTCGGTGCGTGGCTTTGCTCGTAACCATCAATCAAACGCGCCATGGCCAGCGTCACATCCAGTACATGCTGAATGTCATGGTACTTGACGTCACAGGCATGGAAGCCGGGATAATCTCCGCGGTACAAGCGCGCAAAATCTGCCACCAATCGCTCAATAAGCGAAGCATTGGCCGCATCGCCAAAGCGGGCATCGAATATTTCGATGACCCTGCGTGCCACCGCATTGGGGTCAGTAACATCTACCGTGTTACTGACATCCAGATTGAGCGGTGATATTTGCGCCGTCACTACTCCTTACTCCTCGGTTATAGATTTTTCAGCGCGGCGTCGCAGCATGGTGGCCAGATCATCAAACAGGGCCTCGGCGGTCTGGGCCTCGGATTTGCTTGCTGTTTCCATCTCATCGGCACCAGCTTCACTCACCGTATCGGCAGGCGCAGTGCTGGTTTCCGCATACGAACGGCCGGGCAATTGGGACTCGTCCAGGCCCAGCGCCAGGGATTGTCCATCGAGGTCGAGATCTACCTGCAAATTATAGGCAAAGCGTGTCATGCCATGTTTATCGGTGATACGAAACTTGCGGGGCCCCTGATCTCTACCACCGGTCAGGTAGCAGCTCATGGTCTTCACCGACTTGCCGGACAACTGGGTGCCTACCAGGCGTTCCAACTCCCGGTCGCAAGCACGCACATAGGCGGATGAATCCATATTCACTTCCAACGGCACTGAACCACGTCCGCGCCCCGGCATGGAACATTCGAAGTCGCCGACCAGAATCTGGTTGGGTTGGGCCAGGTCGACCATACGTGCCAATTCAATGGTCACGTCACCGACGATGTAGCTAAACACCGTGGGGTTAACGCCCTCGGCCTGGTACAACTCGTAATGGCTGCCAATGTGAAACGCCGTGCGAATCACCGGTACTGTATTGCCCTTGGAGGCAGCCCTTGCGGTGGCGTTATCTGCCACCACCAACAGCATGAACAGAAACAGGTCCTGGCAGGAGTAAGGACCGACATCACGATTCCACACGTAGTAGCCGTCACCGGTGGTGGTGCGCGCGAAATTGATCTCTATACCCCGTGCCAGCAGCTTGTTGTATGCCGAGTTCAACGAGTAGGACAAACTGTTGAGCTGGCTGGCCTGCTCGAACGGTGTATAGAGAGAAAAGTCCGCGATATCAAACAGCAGCACGGCACGCACGTCGACAAAGCTGAGGCCGTAACGGCGGATGAGTTCCTCCACCGCTTCCAGTACCTTGTCGTCTTCTGACAGCTCGCTACTGAGCTTAATGAACGTTGGAGAGATATCCAGGCGCTGGGCAACCGCGAACAACTCTTCGCGGGTTTTACGGCGCGTGCCAGAAATCAGGTCTCGAACGAAAGCCTCGTTATTGTCGCTCTCGGTGGTTTCAGCCCCGGGGCCAGCACAGTAGTTGCCGAGGAAATAATGTGGAACCAGGATGACCAACAAGCCGCGCTCGTCGGAACTCCAGCACAAAACGATGTTTTGGCCCAGGCGCCATTGCTTGCGCAGGGTTTTTTCCAGGGTCTTGAGATTGCCCCGTTGAACAATGCTGATTGCTGATAGCTCAGAGTCTTCAGGCCCGCCCAGTTCGCCAACTTCGGTATTTTCAGCCATCGCCCTGCTCGCCTAGGATTAATACTGTAGCTGGCATTATAAAGACCCGTCCGTCAGCTCGCCATGAGTGTCGCGGGAGAATCGGGGTACAATAGCCGGCAAATACACAGGACATCGTCTTCCATGCGAATTGCTGTCAACGCGCAGACATTACTCATAGTGCTATTGATCGCCGGCTGCGGTTCTTATGACTTTACGGTGAACGAACGGGTGGTTTTTTCGCCGAAGCCATTGTTTACTGACTACGAAATCACCGATCCTGCCCTTGGCGAGTGCATCAAGCAGGCGATTGTCGACAACACGGTTACCAGTGCTGCGCAACTTTCGGTGCTCAACTGCAGCCACGCGGGAATCCAGTCGCTTGCCGGAATCGGTAGTTTCACCGGCCTCACGCAACTGAAGCTGAGTTCGAATGAATTCAGTGATCTTACTCATCTTACGCCCCTGTCCTCGTTGGAGGATGTCTACCTGGACAACAACAAGATAGAAAACGCTGCCCCACTGTACGACCTGTTGTCACTGCGGCTGGTCGACCTGCGCGGTAACGCGACACTCCGCTGCCCCGCCTCAGGTGCGCTACTACGCGCCGAAGAAGTTCGCTTACCGCGACACTGCGCGCCGGTCGATCCATGAGCCGCAGGAGCCCTTGATCATGCAAATGATGTTCTACCGGCTGATCAGCTGGTTGCCCTTCCCAGTGCTATACGCCCTGGCATGGTTGGGCTACCTGGTGCTCTACTACGTCTCAGGTTATCGCAAAGCTGTGGTCAGAAAGAACCTGAAGCAGGCATTTCCGAACAAAACCGAGAGTGAGATCACAGTTCTGGCAAAAAAGTTCTACCGACATCTCGCCCAGGTGGCCCTGGAGATCATCAAGGCGCGGCGTATGACCGCGGAGGATTTCCGTGAGCGGGTCACCCTGCGTAATCCAGAACTGCTGACCGAGTACAGTAACAACTACACCGATTCAGTCATTGTACTCACCATCCACCAGGGCAATTGGGAGTGGATGTTACACGGCGCCACCACCGCGCTGGACATCCCCATCGACCCGGTTTACAAGCCATTGCACAACAAGGTGGTGGATGAACTGGTTTACGACATCCGCAGTCAGTTCGGCTCCCGGCCGTTAGCGATGGATGAATCCATCAAGGATATCCTTAAGCGGCGCCGGGAGTTCAGAATATTTGTCATGGTCGCTGATCAGGCGCCCGTACGCAGCGAACGCAGTTACTGGACTGAATTTCTTAATGGCGAAGCGGCCTTCTACCTTGGGGCGGAGATCATCGCCAAGATGACCAAGTTCCCGGTGCTATTTGCCCAATGCCATAGGCAGCGGCCCGGCTACTACGAAATTGAATTTCACGAAGTTGCGCGACCGCCTTACGACAAAGAATCGCACGCTATTAGTGATCGTTATATCAGCCTGATCGAAAGAGCGATCCATGACGAGCCCTACAGCTGGCTGTGGAGCAACCGCCGCTGGAAGCGCGATCGGCAGGCAGAAGAGCAACGCGCCTTGCAGGAAGCCGAGGACGGGGCGATGCAGGACTAAATCCGCCTAGTCCGTTCCCAGGTCGAGCCAACCAAAGCCCGACGCTTGTTCCGCCCATACAACGCGCTTGTCGCCAGGCTGAAACACCTCGGCCAGGGCCTGCGCAGCAGCACTGCGACAGTTGTTGTTTTCACTGATGTGCGCCACCGCCAGGTGACGGAGGTCCTGAGCTGCAATCGACTGCAAAAACGCTACCGCCTGTAAATTGTTCAGGTGCCCCCAGTCTCCTCCCACCCGGCGCTTCAGGTGTTCAGGATAAGGCCCATCTCGCAGCATTTGCAGATCGTGGTTGAACTCCAGTAACAAGCCATCGCATTGACGATAGCTCTCGATCACGTGCGGTGTAACGCTGCCAAGATCAGTGAGAATACCTAGCGAATACCGCTCGTTGAAAAACCGGTACTGGCAGGGTTCCCGTGCATCGTGCGGCACCGGCACCGACTGCACGGTTATATCCCCCAACTCGAAACGGTCTCCTGAGTTAAAACAACGACTCAGGTGGCAGTTATCCACCCGCCCTGTACTGGCAGTGCCATGAGTCAGGTAAACAGGAAGTTGGTATTTTCGCGACAGGCCGGCAACCCCTGAGGCATGATCGGAATGTTCATGAGTTACCAGGATGGCATCGAGCTGACCCGGATCCATGCCGAGCCGCGCCATCCTCAACTCTACCTGTCTGGCTGAAAATCCGCAGTCAACCATGAGCAGCGTGTCGCCGCTATGAACCAGCGTTGAATTACCCTTGCTGCCGCTGCCGAGGGAGGCGAATCGCACGACTAGTTGATATTGCCCTTGATCAGGCTCAGCAAGCCCTGCTCCTGCCGTTTGTCAAATTCGGGATCAGGTTCACGGGGACTGAGACCTATCACGACGCTGTCCTCGCTGGCGGTTTTTATTGTCACCAGGAATTCCTTCCCGGCCAACGGATGCTCATCATCCCCACCCCACCAACTGAACCAGCCGTCGTCTTCCTCGCTTTCAAGACCAAGAAAGCGCGCGTAATACTCGCCCGCACTGCGGTCGCGGTCGACAATCTCGAAATTGGAGTCCTCCAACCCACGAGCCAGTGACGCCCAGCCCCGGTTGTAGGGCAAGCCCAGCTGAATGTAGGTACGACCATCCGGAGCTTCCTGCAGGGATATCCGTCCCGATGCACTGATCGCCTGGTCAGCAATCATCGAAACAGGCGCTGTATCAGCTGAGTTGGCGATGTACTGGGCCACCGCCCGCAGCATTTCCGATTCCTGGTCGAAGTTATCGGACCTGGCCGGCCAGTTTTCAACATCGCCCGCCTGGTTCATCTGCAGCACATGCAGTTCACTGGTACCGCGCTGCACACCGCGTTCGATGCGGTAACGAAAGCGCGACCCCATGGAAGCGCCGTCGAGCTCCAGCCAGCCGGTTTCCATAATTCCCGCCCGGGCATCCACGCGAGCAACTTCCAGTGTTGCGGCGGATAAAAAGCTACGCACCTGGGGCCACAACTGTCCCGGCGCCATGGCAACCAGTGCCCAGGTTTCATCACCCAGCTTCTGGATACGTACCACCTCATCCGCGGCGCCGGCAACCAACGGTGTCGGGCGAGGCACCTCGAACTCCCCTTCGAGCACCAGGGATTCCTCGATATTCGGGATCGGGTAGATTTCCTGCAGGGCCTCACTGCTTTTGCCTGCGGGCACCTCGATAACTTCCAGCTCCGGTGAGTTCTTGTAATCCTGCGAGGGGTCGCGAAACACCCCGTCATCCCCAAACAGGTAACCGCAACCCGACAGGCTACTGACAAGACCTATGGCGACCAGCCATCGGATGGGCATCGTACTACGCATATTCAAACTCCAGCCGCCTCCATCGCCGCCAATACCGGCTGATGAAACTCCGGCGCCAGTTCGGTCATCGGCAACCTGATACCGGACTCAATCAATCCGCGCTGCTGCATTGCCCACTTCACGGGGATCGGGTTGGCCTCAAGGAAAAGCGCTTCATTCAGCGGCACCAGCAACTGGTCGATGCGTTGCGCACCCTCCCGGTCACCCTTGGCGGCCAGTTCGCACAACTCGGCGACTGCCTGGGGTGCTATGTTCGCGGTGACCGAGATATTGCCCTGGCCGCCGGCGAGAATCAGCTCCATGGCCGTCGGGTCATCGCCAGAGTAAATCGCAAATCCCTCCGGAGCCCGGGCGATCAGGTCACGACCGCGCTCAACATCACCCGTGGCATCCTTGATGCCCACAATGTTGCCAATCTCCGCAAGTTCCAGGGTAATGTCATTGCTCATGTCGACTGACGTCCTGCCGGGCACATTGTAAAGGATGTTCGCAACATCAACGGCCGCGGCCACGGCCTTAAAGTGCTCATACAGGCCACGCTGGGTGGGCTTGTTGTAATAGGGCGTGACCAGCAGGCAGGCGTCGGCACCTGCGTCGGCCGCCGCAGCGGTGAGCTCAATGGCCTCGCGGGTTGAATTGGAGCCAGTGCCGGCAATAACAGGTACCCGCTGCTGCATGTAGGCGACACAGCGTTTGATGACTTCACAGTGCTCCGGGGTACTCAATGTTGCACTCTCACCGGTAGTACCCACAGCCACGATGGCATTGGTACCGGCTTCTACATGCATGTCCAGGACGCGTTCCAGGCCTTCCCAATCGACGCTACCGTCGCTATGCATGGGGGTGACCAGGGCGACAATACTGCCGGAAATCATTCACTCACTCCAGAAATCAGTCGGGCAGCGGGTTAGTAGTCGCTTGCCCGGGGGAAGGTGGCAATTATCCATGACAGGGGCCGGAACACAACCGGAATGCAGTAAAATGCGGCAGACTGTGGTCCAATACTACGCCGCACCGACCACCGCGGTATCGCCAGATTATGAGGTAACCACCATGCACGCTGTCTGCCGTCCAATTCTAAGCTGTTTCTGCCTACTGCTGGCATTTTCGGCACCCGCAATGGCCAACCCACAGGAACTTGTCATCGAAGAGCTCAGCTACCTGGACCGCAGCTACATGGCACGACAGCGCGATACACTGGGCGATCTGGCAGCGCGCAACCTGGGACGGCATTTCCAGGGCAGCCGCGACAACGACCTGGCCATATTGCAGGCGCTGCTGGACAGGCGCCTGGTGCGTAACGACCAGGTGGAAGAACTTCAGGCCATGGGAATAATCATGGGCGATCTGCTCGCTGACGAACTCGACATGGACTGGGTGATCTACAAAGATAAGGTGGGGCGCACCCGTGCGTTGCGATTCGGAGAGACCGACACCTACCTGTTTCCCAACACCATGGTTTCCCGCCGGCGGACCGTTGGCAACATGGATTCTATCGCCGACATCTACCAGAAGGCCTACGATAGCGTGGCGCCATTGCAGACTCCCTCCCGATTTCGCTAGCTCCGCTTGACAATCGCGCACCCCGCACTAGCCCGGGTACCGCCCTAGATTTTGCCCAGACCACCCGTTAGACTCAAAAATCACTGCTAATCACGGCTACGCGCTGCATGACTAACCGGGCACCGGGTTTCAAGCTGGACCACAGGAATCAGGATAGCGTTACCCTGGGCTTGACCGGCGACTGGATACAGGGCCAGGCCACCCCCGATTTTGCAGAGTTACGCCACCAGCTGCGTGAGCACCCTTCCCCTACTATCACCGTTCAGTCTGACGATCTCGGCGAGTGGGATACCGTGCTCATGGCTTTCCTGCTGCAGTGTTTTAACTATTGCAGGGAACAGGACATCGTCCTGGTCACAGCGACCTTGCCCCAGGGTGTACAGCGCTTGTTGCAGGTGGCGACCGCCGTAGCACCTCACACCCGCCCTGCAGGAGACGGCGGTTCCTGGCTCGCTGCTTTGAACCCCCTTGCCAAACTGGCCACGGTAAAGAACGATATTCGCGAGTCCATGGCATTTATCGGCGAGGTTACCATCGCCCTGTTCCGGCTGGTGGCAGGCAAAGCCAATACGCGCTTTTCTGACTTCTCCAATTTTTGCTACCAGGCCGGGCCCGATGCTTTCGCCATCATCAGCCTGACGGGCATTCTGGTGGGCATGATCCTGGGCTACCTGGGCGCGGTGCAGCTGCAACAGTTTGGCGCGGAGATCTACGTAGCCGACCTGGTAGTCATCGGCATGTTGCGTGAAATGGGTGTATTAATGACTGCGGTGGTGATGGCCGGCCGCACTGGCGCAGCCTATGCCGCCCAGTTGGGCACCATGCAAACCAACGAAGAGGTCGACGCCATCACCACCATGGGGATATCGCCGATCGAATTCCTGGTGGTGCCCAGAATGCTGGCACTGGTGGTGATGATGCCGCTATTGACTGTCTACGCCGATGTGCTGGGCATCATTGGCGGTGGCATCGTGGCCGGGGGTATGGGCATTACGCCCTTGCAGTACATTAGCCAGGCTGAATCTGCAGTCACGCTGACACACTTCATGGTGGGCCTGATCAAGAGTCTGGTGTTCGCGGTTCTGATCGCCGTGGCAGGCTGCCGCTCAGGCATTAATTCGGGTCGCAGCTCCGCGGCGGTCGGGCAGGCTGCCACGGAGGCGGTGGTAACGGCCATCATTTACCTGATCGTTGCTGACGCTGCGATCAACATTCTGTTTCAACAGTTGGGGATATAGGCGTGGAGCGAGAAGCCCATATCACCGTCCGCGATGTCACCATGGCCTACGGGCCGCTGTTGATACAGAAAGATCTGAACTTTGATATTAACCGCGGCGACATTTTTGTCATCATGGGCGGGAGCGGCTGTGGCAAGAGTACCCTGCTCAAACACATGCTGGGACTTATTCCGCCCGCTAAAGGTGACATTCTTTACAGCGGTACCAGCTTTACCCACGCCAGCGCCGAGCGGCAGGAAGCCATGCGCCAACGCTGGGGGATCACCTACCAATCCGGCGGACTGTTCAGCGCCATGAACCTGGCGGAGAATGTGTCGCTACCACTGCAGCTGTACACCCAGTGCAGCACCAAAGAAATCGCCAGCATTGTCGATTACAAGCTATCTCTCGTCGGGCTGGGGGGATACCAGACCTATTACCCCTCGGAGATCAGCGGCGGGATGCGCAAACGGGCAGCTCTGGCCCGCGCCATCGCGCTGGATCCTGAAATCCTGTTTTTCGACGAGCCGTCAGCGGGACTGGACCCAATAAGCTCACGACTGCTGGATGAACTGATTGTCCAGCTGAAAGAATCCATCGGTGCCACCGTGGTAATGGTGACCCACGAATTACCCAGCATATTCGATATTGCAACCAATTCGGTCTACCTGGATGCCAACACCAAGACGATGATTGACTACGGGGATCCAAAAACCTTGCGGGATCACAGCTCACAAGCGGTTGTGAGACAATTTCTGGCGCGCGGCATCGAGCAATCTGAAGGAACGAACGCATGAACGAGAAGCCACATACGGTCGCCATTGGTGCATTTATTGTAGGTGCCCTGCTTATCGTAATTTCGGGCCTGATCTTCCTCGGCAGCTCCGGTTTCGGCAGCGACAAGGACAAGGTGATCATGGTGTTCGACGGCTCGGTGAAGGGCTTGTCCATCGGAGCACCGGTGGCCCTGCGAGGCGTACAGATAGGTCAGGTCACCGACATCCGGCTGATCTTCGACACTGATACTGTTGACGTGATTATGCAGGTCGAGGCAGAACTGGTCAGCGACAACATAAGAAGACGGGGCAGTTCGACTTCCGACAAATTCACCGACGAGCTTATTGCCCGCGGAATGCGTGCACAACTGAATACCCAGAGCCTGCTGACCGGACTGCTCTACGTTCAGCTGGATTTCCACCCCGATTCGCCCGTCATACTCGCTGACATCGAGTCAGAATATACCCAGGTGCCCACCATACCCACCGAACTGGAGCGGTTGACCCGTGAGATCGAGTCCATCAACTGGGCGCAGCTGGTGAATGACCTGCGGGACATCGCCTCGGGACTGAACAGTTTTGTCAGCAGCGACAGGTTCCAGTCCCTGCCCGGCGACATGCAGGCAAGCCTGAACTCGTTTACCGACCTGAGCAACAACTTACAAACCATGCTCAACACCTCGGGTCCAAAACTCGATCGGGTACTGGATAACACCGCCGCCGCCGTAGACAGCGTGAACGCGGAACTCCCCATCTGGTCTGAAATGGCCAAGGACAACCTGGAGCTGCTCGAGAAAGCGCTGGCATCGCTGGACAGCGTTCTGGGGGAGGTAAATGCGCTGGTGTCGGAGGACTCCGCCACAACCCACGAATTGAACAAGGCCCTGCGTGAGATAGCCCAGGCAGGCCGTGCCTTACAACTATTGGCGAAAACCCTGGAAGAACAGCCGGAAGCACTCATTCGCGGCAAAAGCGAGGAGAAATGATGACTGAACTGAGAACCTACCTGCTTCTGGCAGTGCTTGCCGTCACCATCAGCGGCTGTGGGAGCACGCCGACATCGGATCACTACCTGCTGAGTGGGCCCGATGGTGTTAACCCCAGCGGTCAGACACCCTCGGTGGGTGTCGGCCCAATCACGGTGCCCGAGTACCTGAACCGCAACAGCATGGTGTACAACCGCGCGGGCAACAAACTGGAAATTGCCCCCTATTCGCGCTGGGCTGAGCCGCTTGAAGATGGTATCTCACGCGTGCTGGCTCTCAACCTCGCCACGCAACTGAACACCGAAAACGTGCAGACCTTCCCCTGGCAACAGCGCCGCGCCCCGACCTACGCGGTGGCGGTTCGGGTACTTGAACTCGATGCCAATGCACAGCGCGCGCGACTGGTGGCCGAGTGGCGGGTACGCAAATCCGGTGAAGACGAAGATGATGTTCGGCGCATCGCACAGTTAGAGCAAACCATACCCGGTGAGCTGTCCGCAGAAAAAGTGGCCCGCATTTACAGCGCTATGTTTGCGGAACTCAGTCAGACTATCGCCGACCAGATCAGCGAAGACGCCAACGCCCACGCATCGGACGATCAGTAACGCGACTGCGATCGCAATAGATCTATGCGTTCAGATTAAAGCCCCGGCGATCCACAAGCCCTAGGGGGCTACAGTGGATTACCAGTTATAGCGCAGCTCAACACCGTACATGCGCGGCTCTTCTCGTCGTTCATAAGTCGGTGAGCCGTCGGTAATACTTGATGCCAACTCGCCGCCAATCCCGCCGGGCTGACCACCGCGAATGACTTCTTCAGGTTCCCAATCCGTAGCATTAGTAACGAAGGCCGCAATTTCCCAATCGCCACTTGGGCTGAAAAATGCCGCCCGCAGATTCAGTTGTTCGAAATCGTCGAAGTCAGGACAGCTGTCAAAGGGAACCTCGGTCAGGTCACCGGTTGCTGAGGGATTGCTGATAATCAGTTCACCATCGACCTCAGTGAACTCATAAAAATCGTTGGGGCGGCCCTCGGCCTTGTTGTCGACCACGTAGGTACAGGTGTTACGTTCGTTGCCCTCGGAGAAGTTGTACGCCGCAGAGAACGTCATTTGCGAACCGTTACTGAAGTCCAGGGTATAGGTACCACCGATGCTGAAGTTGAATTCCGGCGACTCCTCGGCGAAGGGCTCGCCGGAGCGGTCGATGATCTGGCATTCGTCGCCGACCACGGTGCGTTCATCGCGTCGGGTGTATTCCGCATCGAGGTAGCCCGCATTAAAGAACAGCTCCAGGGAAGGCAGCGGCAACCAGTTGCCACTCAGCTCGAAACCATCCCCTTCGATATCGGAGGTCACAAACAGGTTGGTACCGAACTCCGCACCAGGTATACAGGCCGCCTCAATGAATTCCAGGGCCTGGAGGTCGTCATATTCGTACGTGAACAAGGCCGCATTCAGACGCAGGGTGTTGTCTAACCAGGTGGACTTCATACCCACCTCATAGTTGGTGACCTGCTCCGGCTCAAACGCGGGCGCCAGAATCTCCCCGGCGCTATTGAAACCACCGGCTTTATAGCCTTCAGAATACGATGCATACAGCAGCACATCGTCCATCACCTGCCAGTCCAGCACCAGGCGTGGCGTGGTTTCGGACCAGTCCTCTTCAGAGACCAGGAATCCCAATTCGCCCACGGGGCTGTAGTTACCGTTGGCGTCCAGGCGTGTCTCTATTGGAAATGCAAAGGCCAGTACAAATTCGTTGAACTCGATATAACGGCCGAACTCTTTGTCATCCTGGGTGTAGCGTAGTCCCGCGGTCAGCGAGAGAGTATCGGTGATGTCATAGGTAACATCGGCGAAGGCGGCAATGGATTCGTATTCCGCGTCGATAAATATATTTTCGTTGAAAGCGTCCGCCTGTTCCAGGGCTTCCACGCCATTAGCATACGCACGGCGTCCCAGGGGATCGGGAACATCAAAAAATGCCAGCGTGAGCGGGGTACCCGGAGCGAAAAAATCATAGGGCACACCGATCTCCACCTCGGCGATGACTTTATCCAGCGCCTCGGGACTCAGGCTGATCGCGCTGTTTTGCTCGGCGTGTTCCCAGCTGTAGTTGACGCCAGCGGTCCAGAGGAATTTTTCACCCACCTCTCCGTTGAACCGAAACTCCTGGCTGAACTGCTTGTTGTTCTCATCGTTCAGGTCGGAAAATCGGTAGAGCAACTCTGCGGTGCCGTCTTTTTCCTCGGGGTTACGGGAGTTATAGGTACGCCAGGAGGTAATTGAAGTGAGGGTCGCCCAATCCATGTCGTAGGTGACATGCAGCGAACTGCCAAACAGGTGCCGGCGCTCTTCAAAGCGCTCATCGCTTTCCACCTTGTCAAAATTCGGGCCATCGCCATCACGCAGGCCCAACACGCCGCTGGAGGAAGGCCGCGAATCCTGGTCTACCTCGTCGTATTCCAGCCGCAGGATCATATCGATACGCTCGGTGGGCAGCCAACGTAACTGACCGGTAATGGATTCATTCTTCTGCCGGGCGAGATCGTCGCCGTTAAACACGTTATCGATCCAGCCGTCGCGCTCGTTGTAAAGCAGACCGGTGCGGAAAAACAACTCGTCAGTAATCGCCGTATTGAATACACCTTCAATCTGGCGGCGATCGTAGTTGCCAACGGTAACCTTGGCCCACCCCATGGTTTCTTCCTCGGGTTTGTTGGTCACATACTGGATGGCGCCGGCCGCCGCGTTACGACCAAACAGCGTGCCCTGGGGGCCGTTGAGAATTTCTACCCGGGCGATGTCATTGAAAGCCACCTTGGAGCCTCCGGAACGGCCGATATAGATGCCGTCGACATAGACACCCACCGCCGGGTCAGCACCGATACCGAAGTCGGAGGTACCAATGCCTCGAATCTTGTAGCTGGGTTGGTTGGCTGCGCGGTCGATCTGCACATTGGGCGTGAACGTGCCGAGGTCGGCGATGTCGTTGGCCGCAAGGTTATCTATCTGCTCGGCGCCGAACGCCTCAACCGAGATGGGTACATCCTGCAAGCCCTGCTCCCGCTTCTGGGCGGTGACGACCACTTCCTCAAGGCCCTGGGACATCACCGATGAACTTCCCATACCGACGAGGGTGGCGATGGCTACACAAAGACGGGTTCGGTTAGATTCGGGCTTATGCTGGCGCGGCATGATGGTTCCCCCACGGTTACCTGGAAAAAAGCTAGCGATTATTATCTATTTATCACCTCTCCGCAATATGCAGGATTTGGCGCCTGCGCACAATTCCGGATGTTGTGAAAATTGTGGCCGAAAATGAGCCAGTGAGCGGCTGGTCAGTCAGGATGCAGCCAGTATGGTCGCTTCGTGCAGAGGCTCTAGAGCCCCGGGGTCCTTGTTGCGGGCATTGCTGACCGCACGTGACAGCGGTACCAGTTGCAGCGGTGTCTTCAACTCTGGTCGGAAAACCGGGTCCTGGCTGGAGATTTCACAACTATTGTCCAACCACCGCTCGATTTCATCTGCAGCCAAAATAACGGGCATACGTTTGTGCCAGGCAGAGAACGACGCCGCAGCGGCGGTTGTTACCAGCGTACAGGAGAGCAGCGGTTGCTCCCCGCCGCGCCAGGTATCCCATAAGGCAGCTACCGCGAACGCCTGTTCGGGATTGCTGATCAGCCACGGCTGCTTCACGCCATCTTCCGTGCGCCACTCGATAAAGCTACTCATTGGCACCAGGCCACGCTGGCGTTTGAAGGGCTGGGCAAATGCCTTGCTGCGGCTCAGTGACTCCGAGCGCGCATTAAACATGGCGTACTTCTGGTCCACCGCGGGCGCCCAGGACGGGGTAAGCCACCACCGGGCATGGTCGAGACTGGCCAGGGCGTATGCCCGTCGAACCAGGGGCACCGACTCGGTCGGTGCAATATTAATCCCTGGGGGCAGTTGCAGGTCTATACCCAGATCCTGCAGTAACTGCTGTAGACCGGGGTTGTCGATCACGTTGAAACGTCCACACATCGCGAAACTACCAGCACAAGGTTGTATGTTGCATAGTACCGCAGCGTAAATCCCACCGACCAGCCGTTGACAGGAAGAGAACGCGTGCGCGCCCATTAACGCACTATCGAACCGTGGCCCTCAGGAACTAGATCGCCACCTGTTGCTTGACAATGTGCTGGCCGGCGCGTCGACCGAAATAGCTTGCATCGGCCAGGGAAAGTCCCTCCGCAAATGACGGCGCAGAGGGCAGGCCCGCCGCGGTGCGTCCAACGGCGTAAAGGCCGGGGATCTCCTCACCAAAGCCATTGAGCACCTGCCCATCCACATTGGTATGCAGACCACCCAGGGTGTACGCGGGGGTCCGGGCGCGGCTCAACGCCAGGTCCCAGGCCCGGTAAGGTGGCCCCTGCAGGGGGCGCAGGTACCCGGCGGGTTTCCCATGCAGGGGGTCTTCCCCTCTGCCCGCATATCGGTTGTAGTACGCCACGGTAGCCTGCAGAACCCCCGCGGGGAAGCCAAGCTGCTGGGCCAAATTGCCCATCGTTTGCGCTTCGGCGACCTGGGGGAAATCCTGCTGGGCGAGATCCAGGGTACTGCGATCATCGGTTATCAGCCAGGCGGCACCGCCTTCCTGCCTGGCGATTTCATTGCCGAGAATACCGGGCTGCGCCGCTTCGTTAACGAAGCGCTGCCCCAGCCGATTTACCGCAAGCCCGGTTAGCGCCTGGCCCGTAATCGGGATGTGCGTTTCGATACAGCCTTCATGCATACGCAAGGTCGCTGCGCCGGCACCAATTGCCATGGCGATGCCCTGCCCCAGGTCTGCTTCGGAGCCCCAGGGTTCAGAACAGGACGCTACCACCGGCGCGTGCAGACCAAGCATCTGCGGATTACGGGAAAACCCGCCACAGGCCAGTACCACGCCACGGCGTGACCTGACCGCCAGTTCCTGGTCATCGGTGATCACCATCATCCCGGCGATGCGACCATCCTGTTCCCGCACCAGTCTGCTGCCGCGAATACCGGTACGCACAATGACCCCCACTGGAGCCAACCGCTCGGTCAACGCTCCCATCATCGACGCTCCGCCCACCGTATCGGACTGTTCTGGCACGTGTCCCCGGGGTACTGCCGCCTCCACGCGCCCCAGCGCCAGCGCCCGCTCATCACCCGAGAAGTACAGCGACTCACCACCCTCGGGCAAACCCCTTCCCAGCCAAAGTTTCTGCGAGTAGCGAACACCCTGGTCGATAAGCCAGTCTATGTGTGACGCACTGTGTTCGCAGTAGCGTTGAGTTTTGAGCAAATCAGGTTTGGTGCCCGGATAAGCAACCAGGAATTCATACATCGACTCCACCGAATCAACGATGCCCAATGCACGTTGCAGCGAGGTACCACCACCGGCATAAATCACGCCTCTGGACTTGGCGGAAGCACCGCCGAGCTGCGGCAGAGCTTCCAGCAGCAATACCTCAGCACCTGCTGCCTTGGCGGCCAACGCGGCGCAAGCCCCTCCCGCACCGGACCCGGAAACCAACACATCGGTAGCCATATCCCAACGCCTGACAGCTGAGCGTGGAATCGCGGCAGAGGCACCGGTGATGCCCAGGGTTGAGCCCACCCCGATACCGAGCAATAGGTCGCGGCGACTGACACGCGGCTGTGCGCCCAGGGTGTTTACGGATTTCGGGTCTCGTCCCGTCATAGCTCGCGTATGTATTGCAGTTGTTCATCGACCAGGTAGGTGCGATGCCTGGGGCCGGGACCATCGATGTCCATGCTTTCATAGCCGGCATCGCCGGCATACAGAAAACAGATGCCCCCCTCAATCATCACCATGCGCGGCGCAAACATAATGGGTTCGCGTTCGCGCAGGGCAGCGGACACCGCGTCGCAGTCGCTGTGATCGATAAGGTCCAGCAGACTGATATACGTCGGCGGCATCAGCTTGAATGGATTTTCCGGGTCGGCTACTGCCGCCAACACATCGCCCGGGCGCCGCCACTCGTGGTGGGAAATTTCTCCACCGTCCACCTTCACCTGCTGGTCATCTTCCAGGGTTGCCAGGAAAAACCAGGTGGCAAAACGTCGCCGGGCGCCCTCGGGGGTAGTCCAGTGAGACATGGGTACCAGTTGCTGGGGTGTCAGCACCAGGCCGGCTTCTTCGTCGATTTCCCTGACGGCGGCATTGAGTGCTGCCTGTAACTCGTTTCTGTCTTCGGGCTCATCGGCGTCATCCACACGCCCACCAGGGAACACCCACATGCCCCCCATGTGCCTGACAGCTTCGCTGCGCTGTACTAATAAAACCTCCAGCCCTGGTTCTCCGTCGCGCACCAGCACGATCGTGGCGGCTGGATAAACCGGCTGTTTTTCTTCGCTAAATTCAATCATGACTCGTGTATTTGGCGGGCACCTCCAGTACGTTTTACGGCGAAGACTATAGCATTGCGGAATTTAGGGCACCTCTGATTGTGCATAATTGAAGAAGTTGGCTATAGTAAACGGCGCAATCAAACAACCTTGAGGAATTGTTTTATGGACGGTGCTGAAGCAGGCGGAATCGTGTCGCTGTATATAATGCCCTGGGCGATCAAAATTGCCCTTGCCCTGGTTATTTTCTATGTCGGACGCAAGGTCGTCGGCATGGTGGTCGGGGTAGCCGAGAAAATGATGCGCCGCCAGGAAATGGACGAGATCCTGATCCGCTTTATTTCCTCTATAGTCCGCTGGGTGTTGCTGCTGTTCGTGATCATCGCCGCGCTCAGTCAGCTCGGCATTGACACCACCTCACTGATCGCCCTGTTAGGTGCCGCTGGCCTGGCAATCGGACTATCACTACAAAGCTCATTGTCCAACTTCGCCTCTGGTGTCATGTTGATTATTTTCCGTCCGTTTACCAAGGGCGACTTCGTGGAAGCCGCCGGCGAATCCGGTGTGATCGACAGCATCAGCATTTTCACCACCACCATGACGACTCCCGACAATAAGGAAGTCATTATCCCCAACGGCGCGGTGATGGGTGGGAATATCATTAACTACTCGGCCAGGCCCACACGCCGCGTTGATATGGTATTTGGTATTTCCTACGACGACGATATCCTCAAGGCCAAGCAATTACTGGAAGAAATTATTGCCGCGGATGATCGCGTACTCGCCGAACCGGCCCCGGTTATTACCGTGGGAGAACTGGCCGATTCGAGCGTCAATTTCTTGGTGCGCCCCTGGGTTAACGCGGCAGATTACTGGGCCGTAAGCTGGGATACCACCGAGGCAGTGAAACTGAAGTTCGACGAGGCCGGCATCAGTATTCCCTACCCGCAAATGGATGTGCACCTCGATAAGCCGGAATAGTCAAAAGGTGCCCTGTCTGATTTCTTACAGGGAATTCACGATCAACCGGAGTCTCGCTGTGTTATAAGGCAGATTCCGGTGGCGCGCACACTTACCGCCAATGCCGGTATAATTCGAATGATATCTTCCGGTTTGGGCGGTTCCTTAAGTGGTACAAAGGCAACGTCAGTTTATTTTATCCCTGGCCCTGCTAGTCGGGGCCACGCTGATTTCTGGCATTTTGTTCCTCAACAGGCCTTCCTCGGCAATTTCTGAGCCCGAATACGTGCCGGTCACCGTGGACGTGGCACGGGCGGTCATGGAGACCATTCGCATACCGGTCAAAGCCCAGGGTACTGTCTCGGCATTGCAGTCCACCAGCCTGCAGGCTGAGGTCAAAGGTCGCGTGGTGGAAATGTCACCAGCCTTTAAAGCCGGCGGGTTCATCCCGGCGGACGAAGTCATTCTGCGCATTGACCCTCGGGACTACCAGACCAGTTTATTGCGCGCACAGGCAGCGGTGGAATCTGCAGAATCCAACCTGGCCCAGGAGCGCGGTCGAGCCGAGGTCGCGCTGCGCGAGTGGGAGAAGTTGCCCAAGGGCAGCCAGCGCAGCGAGGAAGCCAAAGACCTCTACCTGCGGAAACCCCAGCTGGAACAGGCTGAGGCGCAGCTGTTGGCAGCAAGGGCGGATCTTGACACCGCCAGGGACAATCTCGAGCGGACCGTCATTCGCGCGCCCTACGCCGCCATCGTGCGTGAAAAACAAACCGAGCTCGGTCAATTTGTTTCGCCCGGTAGCCCGCTGGCGCTGGTGTTTTCAGTGGAGACCGCCGAGGTCCGACTGCCCATTCCCCAAAGCAAGCTCGCTTACCTGGAGTTACCCGGGCTTGGCGGCTACGAGCAACAGGTGCCAATTGATATCTATACGGATTTGGCGGGCGAGATTAGTCATTGGCCGGCGCGCCTGGATCGCACCGAAGGTGTATTTGACGAGCGCTCCCGGGCCCTATTTACGGTTGCCCGGGTAGACGATCCCTACGGCCTTGAGAACCCCGAACGCGGTGAACTACGCATTGGCACGTTCGTTAACGCGACCATTCAGGGCAAGGCCATGGAGAACCTGGTGCGTCTGCCTCGCTACGTGTTACGAGCGGGCAACCACGTCTGGGTTGTGGATGAACAAAACCGCCTGCGCAACCGCAAACTTACGGTGCTCAGGACCGGTGGTGACCAGATCTACGTGTCTTCCGGACTGGCTGCCGACGAGCGAGTATCACTCACCACCGTTGACAGCAGCCTAGACGGCGCCGAGGTCAGCATCCTGTCTGAAGTTGCCACCAGCGAACTCAACTCATCCAAAGTCCAATGAGTGAAACGCCTAGCACAATGAATCAGGCCTCTAGCCCAATAAACGAGGCCCCTAGAAAAGGCATCATCGCCTGGTTCGCCTACAACCCGGTCGCCGCCAATCTGTTGATGATCATCATCATGGTAGTGGGACTGGGCTCGGGATTCTCAATTCCCAGGGCCATGTTCCCCGCCTTCGACATCGAAGCCATCCTGATAACCATGGTCTACCCCGGGGCCGCACCCGAGGAGGTGGAAAAAGGCGTCGTTCTGAGAATCGAAGAGGCTATCAAAGATGTCAATGGCATCAAGCGGATTGAAGCCGACGCCTATGAGTCGCGCATGCGCATGTTTGTCGAGCCAGTCGAGGGTGTAGACCTGGGTAAACTGACGGACGATATCCGCAACCAGATAGACGCGATACAACATTTTCCCGACGACGTGGAAAAAGCCATTATCCGGCAGATGGAAATTGAATTCCCGGCCATCACCATCCAGATTTCGGGCGATCTCGATGAGCGCGCGATGACCGCCCTGGCCCATGAGATCCGCCGCGAGGTGGTAACCGACCCCGAGGTTTCGGCGGCCAAGGTCGTGGGAACAAGGGAATACGAAATCGCCATCGAGGTCTCAGAGTCACTGCTGCGGGAATATCACCTGACCCTGGCGGAGGTTGCGCGAAAAATTTCCGCCTCCTCACTGGACCTGCCGGCAGGCTCATTGCAAACCGATAATGGCGACATCATGTTGCGCACGGTAGGGCAGGCTTACGTGCAACAGGATTTCGAATCCATCGTGCTGCGTACCTTCCCCGATGGTACCCGCCTTTTGCTCGGTGATATCGCCAGCATTGACGACGGCTTCGTGGACGGTACCGGCTTCTCAATTTTCGACGATGAGTACTCCGTCGGCGTGCAAGTGTTCGCTACCGGCGACCAGGACGTGGTTGATACCGCAGATGCGGCCAAGGCCTATGTGCGGCAAAAGCAGGCCACACTGCAGGACGGCATCCAGTTACAGATCTGGGGCGATAGCACTTATTACCTGAAAGACAGGCTGGGCATGATGCTGCGCAACCTTGCCATGGGCGCCCTGTTGGTGTTTATCGTGTTGGCGCTGTTTCTCGAGATTAAGCTCGCATTCTGGGTAATGCTGGGCATACCGGTGTGTTTCCTCGGCGCCATGGCGGTGATCAATACGCCCTATATTGGCGCCAGCCTGAACATGATCAGTATCTTCGGCTTTATCCTGGTACTGGGCATCGTGGTGGACGACGCCATCATCATGGGGGAAAGTGCTTACACCGAGCAGGAACTGCACGGTCACAGTGCTGCAAATGTGGTGGCCGGGGTTCACCGGGTGGCCACCCCGGCTACGTTCGGCGTTCTAACTACCATTGTTGCGTTCATGCCCACGCTGTTTATCCAGGGGCCATTCGCGGCCTTCCCGGAGGCCTGCGGCATCGTGGTGATTTCCTGCCTGGTATTTTCCCTGGTGGAATCGAAGTGGATATTGCCGGCCCACCTGGCCCACAGTAAACCTACTCGCAATCGCCTGTTGTTGCAGATCGATAAATTGCAGGAAGAGGTAAACCGCCGCCTGCGACAATTCGTGGAGCAGCGGTACCTGCCACTGGTATCTCGCTGCGTACGCAATCGCTATGTCACCCTGTCATTCTTTGTAGCAGCACTGATTTTGTGTGGCGGACTGGTAATGGGTGGCCTGGTGCGCACCATCATCGCGCCCGAGGTCCCGGGCGAATACATCCAGGCCGAACTGCGGATGGTCCAGGGCACTCCCACCGAGCGGACTATTGCTACAGTCAAGCAAATGGCCTCCGCCATCGAGAAGGTGGAGGCAGATTACCAGCGTGAGTCGGGCACCGAAGAGCCCCTGATACAGCACATCGCCGCCTACGGGTTCGAGCAGATCAATGGCGCATTGACCGTCGAATTGACCAAAGAGGATCAACGCAATATCCACACCGACGAAATCACCCGGCGCTGGCGCGAAGCGATCAGAAATATGCACGGTGTGGAGGTGATGTCGGTATCAACAGCAGATGGCCCCAGCTTTGGCCCGGCGATCGCTTTCGACCTGATCCACGAGGATTTTGACACACTGAGAGCAGCCTCTGAGGAACTCGAAGAAGCCCTACGGCGCTACGATGGCGTGTTTGATATCCGTAACGGTGCCAGCGACACCTCGGAAGAATTCCATCTCGATATATTGCCCGAAGCCGAATCACTGGGACTCACTCGAGCGGACCTCGCCAACCAGGTGCGCCATGCGTTTTACGGCGCAGAAGCGCAGCGCGTCCAACGTGGCTTTGACGAAATCAAGGTCATGGTCCGTTATCCACGGGTGGACCGGGAAAACATCAGCAGCCTGAACAGCATGTACATTCGCACCCCCGAGGGTGATGAGGTGCCGTTTGATACCGTGGCAAAACTCAGCGTAAGACAGGGCCTGATGAAGGCGACGCATCTGGACTATCAGCGCGCCGCGGAAATTACGGCCGAAGCCGACAAGGACGTGGTGGAGCCATCCAGGGTGATAAGCAGCATTGAAGAGACGTTGATGCCTGAACTTCTGGCGAAATACCCAGGGCTCAGCTACGGTCTTTCTGGCTTGGCCGATGAAGAGCGGCAAGCCATGACCAGTATGATGATCGGCTTTGCGCTGTCGATGTTCGGCATATATGCGCTGCTTGCCGTACCAACCAAGTCCTACCTGCAACCGCTTATTATCATGGGGGTTATCCCGTTTGGTATTATCGGCGCGGTGATCGGCCACTGGCTGCTGGACCTACCCATCAGCCTGATGTCATTGATGGGCGTGATCGCACTCAGTGGTGTGGTGGTCAATGACAGCCTGATCCTGGTGGATCATGTCAATAAGTCTGTGGCCAAGGGCAGGGAAAAACTGGAGGCGGTTACCCTTGCAGGGCGCTTTCGCTTCCGCGCCATATTACTGACCTCGTTGACCACCTTTTTCGGCCTGGCGCCCATGTTGCTCGAACGCAGCGCCCAGGCCCAGGAGATCCTGCCAATGGCGGTGTCGCTGGCCTTTGGCATCGTGTTTGCCACGGTGATTACCTTGTTACTGGTACCGTGTCTGTACATGATTCTGCAGGACCTGGAGCGGTGGTGGTCTTCCCGTGCCGCGGAGTCCGTGACAGAATCCTCTGTACACGTTCCCGCAACGAACAGCCAGGGCTTATAAAGGGCTTGTAAAGATGACCTCATTCGAGCGTATTTCGACGACACAGGCACTGCAGATGTTGAACGATGCGGATGCGCAACTGGTCGATATCCGCGACCTGGGCTCGTATTCACAAGCGCATATCGCCGGGGCCTACCACCTGGATAATCATTCGCTGCAGGAGTTTATCGAACAGGCGGATCCTGATCGCCCGCTCATCGTTTACTGCTATCACGGCAACTCCAGCCAGAGTGCCGCCGCCTTTCTCTACGAGAAAGGTTTCGAAAAGGTATACAGCATGGACGGTGGCTTTGAGGCCTGGCGACAACAACACCCCGTCGCCAGCGACTAACAGCCCCCACTTAAGGTCAGGCGTCGGAGTCGGCCGCGGGCCTCAGTTCGCGCGCTCGCCAGCGCACATAGAGCATGGCGCTGCAAAACAGCACCACCACCGCGACCAATCCGGTGACCGCGAGCAGGTTGCCGGGCTGCGCGAAGTTCCGCTCTACCATGGCAATGAAGTACAACAGGCTCACAAAACACAACCAGATATAGCTGCGCAGGCGGTCGCGCAACATACCCGGAACAAAGATCAGCATGGGGCAGAGCTTACCCAGCCAGATGATGAGCGGCAGCTGGTGAATCCACGCGTCAACCAGTTGCTGAGAAAACAGCACCAGCCAGGCTGCCCACGTTAGCAGCCAGGTCGGACGGCTGTGACTGCCGCGCTCCATCATTTTGCCAAGGCCAGGGCAATACGCCCTACCCTCGATCCCAGCGCGCGACACAGGCCCGCCTCATTGTCATCAAGCTTGCGGGAGTTATCAGCACCGGCCCAATGGCTCGCCCCGTACGGCGTACCGCCTGACTCGCTCGCCATCAGGCCCGCTTCGCTGTAGGGCAAGCCGGTAAAGACCATACCGTGGTGTAGCAAGGGCAGCATCATACTCAGCAACGTGCTCTCCTGACCGCCATGTAAACTCGACGTGGAGGTGAAGGCCGCGGCCGGCTTGTCTATCAAGGCACCGCTGAGCCACAGACTCGAGGTGCCATCGAGAAAGTATTTGAGAGGCGCCGCCATGTTGCCAAAGCGGGTGGGACTGCCAATCACCAGCCCGGCGCAGTCCCGTAAATCCTCGGATTCACAATACAGGGGTCCATCGGTGGGAATGTCATCGTCAGTTTGTTCGCAGGTTGCCGACACGGCGGGCACCGTTCTGAGGCGCGCGCCAATACCGCTCACCAGGTCGACGCCCCTGGCAACCTGTGCCGCCATTTCGGCCGTGGCACCGTGACGGCTGTAATACAGCACCAGGACATAGGGTTCAGCCATCGGCAAGCAAGGCCAGCACGTTTTCCGGTGGCCGACCCAACACGGCTCGCTCATCGCGAACGACGATAGGTCGTTCGATCAGCTTGGGATATTCCAACATGGCATTCAAGATCGCACCGTCGTCTGAATCAGCGCCAAGGCCTGCCATCTTGTAAGCGTCTTCACCGCGACGGACGAGTTGGCCGGCGCTTACCCCCAGTTTCGACAGCAGTGATGTTAGCTCTTCAGCGGATGGCGGGTTTTCCAGGTAGAGCACAACCTCCGGATCAATACCTTGCTCCTGTAACAAGGCAAGGGTGGCGCGGGATTTTGAACAGCGAGGGTTGTGGTAAATGGTTATGTTGGTCACGGTGACTCCTGTATTTCAGCGGCCAAAAGTATAACAAAGCAGCCGCCGGAAGCCGCACATTAATCCAGGCAGGCCAGCCGAAATTTTCGTGGCATAATGCGTTGATGGAGACATTCAAGACCTACGCCCTGCATGGCTGGCACCGACTGCGCTACCTGATAGGCCGTTTCGTCGCCGATCGCTGCTCGGAGAACGCGGCGGCATTAACCTATATGAGCTTGTTTGCGCTAGTACCGCTGCTGACCGTGCTCTACGCGATGGCCTCCGCCGTACCCGCTTTCCAGGGCATGGAAACGAACATCCAGGACCTGTTGTTCGAACACCTGATGCCGGAAACGTCGTCTGATATCGAAGCTTACCTGAGTGATTTTTCCCGGCAGGCAAAGAACCTCACCGGCGTGGGTATCGGCTTCCTGGTAGCAACCGCCGTGTTGATGCTGCGCAATATTGAAAAAGCCTTTAACCTGATCTGGCGGACCCGTGAGAACCGCAGCCCGGTGTCCAGTTTCCTGCTCTACTGGGCGGTGCTCAGCCTGGCGCCCATGACCATTGGTCTCGCCCTGGGTATCAGCACCTACCTGGCCTCTTACGCAGCCCTCTTCGAAGACTATGACGTGATCGGTGCCGGCTCACTGCTGTTGTCGGTATCCCCGTTTCTGCTCAGTGTCGGCGGCTTTTCGCTGATCTATGCAGCGGTGCCCAATTGTCCGGTCCCCTTCAAACACGCCTTGATCGGCGGTGCGGTGGCAGCCCTGGCGTTCAACATTGCGCGCTCTGCATTTACCGACCTGGTGGTGGGCTCCAGTTACACC
This sequence comes from Halieaceae bacterium, assembly GCA_963669435.1. Classification (GTDB taxonomy): domain Bacteria; phylum Pseudomonadota; class Gammaproteobacteria; order Pseudomonadales; family Halieaceae; genus CALJFL01. The sequence goes on along the minus strand of OY770025.1, from coordinate 2,971,749 downwards.
TTCATCTACGGTGCTTTTGCGGCGGTGCCGCTGTTCCTGTTGTGGATCTACCTGTCCTGGAACATCGTCTTGATGGGCGGCATCCTGGTACACAGCCTGTCTGCCTACCAAACCCAGGAACAGGCGACCCGCCCCACCGTGTTGAAGGCACTGGATGTGCTTTACCTGTTCTGGCAACGCCAAAAACTCGGCACCAGCGTCAAGGAGATCGAGTTATTGAACGGCTCTCACGAGGTGGTCAAAGGTCTGGACAGTGAAACCTGGCGGGAGCTGCGCGATATCTTCCTGCAGAAAAATGTAATCACCCAGAACGACCGCGGCCGTTACCTGCTCAGTCGCGACCTGCATGAAATTTCGTTCTGGCAGGTCAAGGAATGGATTAACGAAGAGCGCCCGCTGCAAGCGGAAGACATCACTGCCCACCTGCCCTGGCAGGAAGACGCCTATCGTATGCTCCGGGGGCAGCGTACCCAGCAGCGAGAAATTCTCGATTCCAACCTCGCGGACCTGTTCAGCCAATGAGATTGTGGCTTCTCAGCGCATGTGTGCTGCTACTGGCAGCCTGCGGACAGTCCTCTTCGCCGCCGGCGGACAGTGCCTCTACCATCGAATCCCTGCGCGGCCAATGGGTGGTAATCAATTACTGGGCAAGGTGGTGCAAACCCTGTGTGAAGGAGATTCCCGAGCTCAACGAGCTCAATAACAGCGCTGACGACATCACTGTGCTGGGAGTCAACTACGACGGCGCCACCGGTGAAGACCTGGCCGCACAGATGGCAGAGTTTGGCGTGGAATTCGTCAACCTTGCTGATGATCCTGCTGCCCTGCTACAGGTGCCTCGCCCCGTGGTCCTGCCCACCACCTTGATATTGAACCCCGCTGGCGCACTGGTGGATACACGCGTAGGACCGCAGACACTGGAATCACTCACCCAGGCGATCAGGGCCAGGGGCAGCTAAGCCACCTCCTGGACACTGGCGTATTCTTCAGAGATTTCCCGGGCAAAAAAAAGCCGGCCTCGAAGGCCGGCAGTAGAGATGGAGTCTCTCTAAGGGGGATATGGACCTGGATGGTTACCAGAATATCTACGACAGATTGCCTACCCAGCGCAGCGGTTCTCCTTACACGCTGCTTGTCTGTCACTGTTTATAAGAGTGCCGCCAACGCAAATAGTTCCCGCTGCCAGCAAAATGTTTCGCGGTTTCTAGCGCTGTTCTACCTCTACGTATTCTACCTGAGCGGCGGCGGGCTCAGCGTGACTCTGCAGCGCACCCGTGCCTGCCAATAGTAGGAAAATAGAGGTATATACGGCTGTCAGGCCGACTTTAATGCATCGATTCATAATGCTAACTCCCTACAAATTCTGTTGTTGTACGACAAATGTAGTCAGATGGACTGAATTCAACCTGAATTATTCACGCTAGAGATTACGAAACGTTAATGAATGACTGGAGTGTGGATATTCACGTTTGAAAATGGACAAAAACGAGGCCCGGCGCTAGTCTCACTAGTCACTGCTAAACACGCTGTTGGAGAGAATAATGAGCCAAGTTTTCGACGATAATTCCGCCACTATTGGCGGTACACCCCTGGTCAAGATCAACCGCATCAGCCAGGGGAACATTTACGGTAAGCTCGAAAATCGTAACCCGGCCATGTCAGTAAAATGCCGCATCGGCACCAGTATGGTGATGGCTGCCGAAAACGATGGTAGCTTGAAACCGGGTATGACGATTGTAGAGCCCACCAGCGGCAATACCGGTATTGCGCTGGCCTTCGTCGCCGCCGCCAGAGGTTACGGTTGCATCCTGACCATGCCCAATACCATGAGTCTGGAACGACGCATGCTGATGAAGGCGCTGGGTGCGGAGATTCAACTGACCGAGGGCGCCAAGGGTATTCCCGCCGCGATCGCCCTGGCGGAGGAAATCATCGCCTCGGATCCCGAGAAGTACTGGGGACCACACCAGTTTGAAAACCCCGCCAACCCGGCAATACACGAAAAAACCACCGGCCCGGAAATCTGGGCGGATACCGGCGGCGACATCGATATCCTGGTGTCTGGCGTTGGTACCGGGGGTACACTCACCGGCATCTCGCGCTATATCAAGAATGTGCAGGGCAAGGCCATTACCACAGTTGCGGTTGAGCCGGACACCACCACCATGATCACCGCCGCGATGGCGGGCGAGGAACCCACCCATGCGCCCCACAAAATTCAAGGTATCGGTGCGGGTTTTGTGCCCAAGAACCTGGACATGGGTATGGTCGACCAGGTCGAGCGAGTATCCAACGAAGAAGCGTTCGAGTGGGCACACAAACTCATGCAGCAGGAGGGCATCCTGGCAGGTGGCTCCTGCGGTGCGGCTATGGCGGTGGCGGATCGCGTCTCCCGCCAGCCGGGGAATGAAGGCAAGACTATCGTGGTTATCCTGCCGGACTCAGGGGAACGCTATCTTAGCTCGCCACTATTTGCAGGACATTTCAGCGACAACGAAACCGTGCAGTAATGTGCTCTTCCCGGTGCGCCCACTCAAGGCGCATCGGGGCACATCGGGACCAGGCCCAGCGAATTAGTCTCGCGCCAGCAGGATTTCAAGGCGTTTCTGCACCTCGGGCCAATCTTCATCAGTGACACTGAAATAGACCGAATCCCGGGCGAAGTCCTCCTGCACGATCATATGCTTGCGCATTACGCCCTCGCGGCTGGCGCCGATACGCTCCAGTGCGCGCTGTGAGCGCAGGTTGCGCGCATCAGTTTTAAACTCGACACGCAAACAGGACAGTCTTTCGAAGGCATAACGCAGCAACAGCAGCTTGGCCTCGGTATTGACTGCGGTGCGCTGCCACTCCTGCCCCAGCCAGGTCCAGCCGATTTCCAGGCCGCGATGTTCACGACGAATATTGAGGTAACGCGTACTGCCCACAACCTTGTTCTTGGCGCGCTCAACAATAGCAAAGGGCAATTGGTGATCGGCATTCAAAGCTTCGTCAATCCACTGCCGGGTATCAGCCAGGTCAATAAAGCAGCGGCGAGGCATAAAAGCCCAGTCGGCCGTATCGCGACCACGTGTATACAAACCCTGGGCGTGAGCCTGACTCAGGGGTTCCAGGCGGATATATTCTCCCTCCAGGACAACGGGCTTGACTCCAGGTAGCGAATCCACGATCGCGTGATCTCCTGTAACAGGGAAGCAGTTCAGCCAGCACCTTGGCTCGGCGGGAAGGCTGTGTACTGGCAAACACAAAGGCGACACGCTAACAGAGCCGCCAGTCGCGGGCAATCAATCCCACCGTGAAAGGCTTCAGGATTTCCCTGGTCAGGCTCTTAGTCCACAATGATCAGCCGGCAAAAGGCGCCAAACTCGGACTTCACCGCACTGACGCAGGCGCTATAATGGATGCAAACCCGATATTGCTGACCATTATGTCGAGCTTCACGCGCACGGAACGCCTGCTATCGTTATTCACCACGCTCAGACCGGGTGAAGGTCGGGTTGCCCTGCAGTTGTGCCTGCAGTCCTTCCTTATCATGTTCGCCTACTACCAGCTTAAGGTGATCAGGGAGCCATTGATTCTCGCCGATGGCTCTTCCGTGCTCGACGGATCGGCTGAAATCAAAGCCTATTCCACCGCCCTGCAGGCTATCCTGTTGATGCTGATCGTCCCGGTGTTCGCACGCTTGTACCAGAAGCTCAGCACGCGCGAGGCCAAGCACCACCTCTATCGCAACACCATCATGGTCTTCGTGCTCAATCTGGTGGCCTTTGCGGTTGCCTACCAGGCGGGAGTCGCCATCGGCGTCGCCTTTTATATATGGCTGGGAATTTTCTCGGTGATGGTACTGGCCTTGTTCTGGGCATTCGCGGCCGACCTGTTCAATCTGAAATCCGGGCAGCGCCTGTTTCCGCTGATCGCGGCGGCGGCAGCCTTTGGCGCCTTGTTAGGCTCCGGCATGGCGGGCTGGATGGACGACGCCCTGGGCCACGGTGGCGTGATGTGGGTCGCTGCACTGCTGCTAATGATGCCGTGGTGGCTGAGTCTCAGCACCGAGGGCAAGATTCCAGACGGGTCCCGCTGTTTCAGCCAGGAAAGCAGCGACACAGAACCCCATGCAATCTTGCATGGCTTCAAGATCGTATTGCAGAATCGCTACCTGACCCTGATCGCCTGCCTGGTCATCGTACTCAACCTGATCAATACCAATGGCGAGTACATTCTTACCACCTTCGTCACCGACATGGCCGCAGACAATTCGGCAAGCTCGGGTCGCAGCGCCGACCAGTACATCACCAAGTTCTACTCCGACTACCTGTTTCTTACCACGCTGGCCGGTTTCCTGATACAGCTATTTCTGGTGTCGCGGATTTTCGATCGCATTGGCGTGGCTAATTCCCTTTTTGTGCTGCCGATTATCATGATCGCTGGCTACAGCCTGCTGGCACTGGTCCCGGTCATCATGATCGCCAGGGCGGTGATGATCAGCGAGAACAGCGTCAACTACTCGCTGGAAACCACAGCCCGCCATGCACTGTTCCTGCCAGTCAGCCGGGAGGACAAATATGTTGGGAAGCACACCATTGACACTTTTTTCTTCCGCCTGGGCGACGTTTTTTCAGGGGGATTCGTGTACCTCGCCAGTGTCGTTGTCGGCATCGGCCTGGTAGGTTTTATTTCAATCAATATCGGGCTGTCGCTACTCCTGCTGGCGATATCCATGGCAATATCAAAACGCCATAAGATTACTGCGGCGGAACGCCTTAGCAATATGCCTCCGGTAGTGGCGGCGCCCCTGGAGGACCTCTTCATTCCCGCGGGCGCCCCCTCCCAGTTCCAGATTGACGCCAAGACTTTCGTCGACCCGGACGTGGGTGATGCCCTGCGCTACTCAGCCTTTGCCAATCACTCCGAGCGCCTACCGCCCTGGATCAAGTTTGATGGCTTGAATCGCCGATTCAACTTTTCACCACCCGCCGCCAAGGACGGGCAACTGACCATCCGGGTGGTCGCCAAGGATTACGACGGCCTGGAGGCGGAAGTCTGCTTTACCGTCAATTACGGGGTTTGGGGTAAGGGTTCGGCGGTCTGATCGGCCTGGGTGGCCAGCAGGCGAGCGCGGGCACGAATGATACTGAAGGCAATCACCAGGTTAACGCCGGCCATGGCCGCCGCCACCGGGATAAAGCTGAGTGAATCCATGTGCAGCACATTCAGGCCTACAAAAATAATGCCTGCCTGCAGTAAATCCCCTATGCGCTGACCGAAAGGATCAATAACCGCCCGAGCCTCGTACTTCTCTTGCCGGGACAAGGGCAGGTAGAGCATCTGCCGGGCGGTATTTTGTAGCGAGTAATCGAGGCTATTTTCCGCAATTTTGAAATAGCGGAACCAGGCCACCAGCGGCAGCAACGCCAGTGACGCATAACCCAGAAACACCACCAATGGAGTCAGTGCGAAGGCAACGCCAAAGCCCGCAAATCGAATCAGACGTGACACCAGAAAAAACTGGATCAGCACGCCACAAAGATTGACCAGGAAATAAAAGCCGCCGTAGAACTTGCCGACATAGGTGCCCTTGTCGACGGTGATTTCCCCACTGGCGCTGCCGGTCGCATACAGGTTTTCCAGAATCGAGGCCAACAGGTACTCGCCGGTGGTGTTAACCAGATTGAGCATAATGACAAAACTGGCCAGTAACAGCAGATAGCGTTTACTGAACACCAGTTTGAAGCCGGCAAACACCGACGTTTCCTGCGCCTCACTCTCCTCACTATCGCCGCTGCGTGATTCTTCAGGCACCGACAGGGTGGCATAGCGCGCCGGCAGGCTGGACAGGAACAAAGTAAAGGCGCCACAGAGTATCAGTCCATAGGCATCGAGGTAGTCGACCAGCTCACGAGATACGGCCGAGCCAATCCACGCGCCCAGCGACGCACCCAGAGCGACAATAACGAAAATGCGCTCGCCCGCTTCGCGGCTGTAAAGCTCTGACGCAAAGGCCCAGAACTGGGCGATGATCATAACGCTGTAGGCGCCGAGCCAGACAAAGTAAGCAACCGATACCGCCATACCCGCTTTACCGGCGGCGGCAAACCCCAACAAGGTCACGATGCAGACTGCGGTGACCACGCGCATATAGCGATAACTGTCAAACTGGCGTGAAAATTTGCTGTAGATCGGAATAAAAACCAGCAATAACAGTGCCTGCAAGGCCACCGCATAGCTGCGGATTTCTGCGGTACCCTCGGTGAGAATGAGCATCTCACGCGCCGGCTTCAGTAAGTAGGCGGTAAAGAGGATAAGGAACAAGCTGGCGAACATCGCCATTACGCCCAGCAACTCGCCCGGGCGTAATTCGACACCGAGCAGCAACGTGCGTTTCAGGAATCCTTTGACATCAGCGGACATGGGGCGCTACCGGCTCTCGTTTGGTCGGAAGAATTTTTTAGCGAAGACTGGCAGCGCTACTTATCTGTGTTGCGCGCTTCCTTGAGTATCAGATCCCGCCGCGTCAGTATGCCTTCGATCTGTCGCGGATGCAGGTAGTCACCCAACTCCGCCGTGAGGTTTTCCTCGTTCAGGCTCTCCAGGCGCTCGCGCAGCAAATCCGAGACCAGCAACTTCACCTTGCGGTACTGCTTGGGTCGCTTGGCCGTGCTGCGAAATGCCAGGCTGTGGTCGATGAACTTGAGCATGTAGTCATCCTTGGTCCACAGGATGTTGGTCAGGTTGCGGTCATCGTTGTGGATCAGGATATCGAACACGAAACGCAGGCGGTACTGCTCGTGCTGGGCACAGTAGCTGTTGAAGGGTAGCTCCTGCTCCAGCCGGTCACGCTCGTTGATGGCGCCCTCTACCCAATCTGACAGGGCACCTTCATCTCCATCCACTTCCGCCAGTACTGCAGCGGGCACCATCTGCCAGCCCAGCATACGGTCAAGTTTGTAAGCTGCTACATCATACTGGTAGCGGTCACTGTCATTATTGCGCCGCGCCGACCAGGTCGATTTTTTCTCCAGTTTCGGATGAGTGTCTTCATATTTGAACACAGCATCGTTGGTGATGCCGTCACGTTCCTGGGTGACCCGCTTGGGTTTGGTAATTCCGGTACCGATATCCTCGATTGAGACTACTTTGGCGTTGCGCATAAAGTCTTCGATATCCGCATCACTCATCCCTGACAACTTCTTCGACAGGCTTATTTCTTCAGCCACGGGCTGCGCTCGCTCGGTAGCACCGAGATAGTGCACATAAGTCTCGCCGCCCTGGGAAATCAGTGCGGACGGCTTACCCTTGTACACGCTGCTCAACATGCCCGTATCCAGGCGTATGGCCAGGCCGTCCATGCGTACCTGCACATTTCCTCTGGTAGGGGTGTGCCCCATCACCAGTTGTTTGGCGCCAACACGCTTCAAGAACCGCTCGGTATTGAAGGACTCCGCGAGGGGGTGACACATTGCGGTTCCCCGGTACCAATTTGGGCTCTCATCGGTAAACACCAACGCTTCCTGTGCCTCGAACACAGCCTGCAGTGGCTCAAACCAATCGGCGCGCTTTTTCGGGTTCGCCGACATGAATTCTTCTGCACGTGCATTGAGGAAATTCAAGCGGTCGTGATAGCCCACGTGCCACGGCATGACACCTGCGGCACGCAACTCCTCCATATTCTCGACAAAGCCCTGAAACTCGCCCTGCAATTGCTTGTTCAGTGAATCGAGGGTCTCTTCACTCTGCAGTGAAGCAATTCCCCCATGCATGTACACCTTGTCGTTCACCTTGACCACAAAGGGCTGCTGCAGCAGCCATTCACCCAACGCACCGTCTGACGAGTAAGCCTTGCGCAGGGCCAGATAGCCAGGGGGATATTGATCGTCAAACGCGGCACGTACCTCGCCGTCATCGCCGCCCGGGTTGAGAGCGCGATAGTCGGCGAACAATTTATCTCTATCAGCCTGGGTTTCGTCGCCGGCAAATTCCGCGTACTCGGCCTTGGATACGTAACGCAGATCACCAGTCATCACCATGACCTCGTGATTGCCCAGCGCCATATGCACGGCGCCGCCGGCTGCCTTGGCCTGCTTTGAAAGTTGTATTACCAGTTCTACAACTTTGCGGGACCCGGGACCCCGGTCGATCAGGTCACCCACAGAGACCAGGTGTGTGTTGCCAGCGCTCCAGTTATTTTGTGCATCGATAACATTGACCTCACGCAGTAAAGCCACCCAGTCATCGTAGGCGCCATGAACATCCCCAAAGGCCACCACCCTCCCGGGTGCCTCAATGTCAAAACGGCTTGCCCCCTGCGCAACACTTACCGTGGTGAGGAGTAATACGATAAACAGGGACTTCATAAAGGTAGGCATGGCATGGTATCCATTCAATCAATGGGCTTCTTATTTAGGACATCTCGGAATGATTCTAGCTCGAAATTCCCGAAATGCCATCTGCGATGGAAAGTTCGACCAAGGGCTAAATCGGGTCCTGTCTAACTCCCGCTGATCTAATCTACCCTTGTCTAATCAACCCAGCCCAGCACATCGCGGACAATGGACCAGCGTGGGGTCTTGACCTCCCCGGCACCGCCAAGCATCCAGTAGGCGTACAGGCTATCAATCGTGCCATCCTTGCGTTTCAGATCGACCCAGTTGCTGATGAAGTCGCGTAATTCAGCGTCCCCTCTTGGCACCGGGTATCCTGCGGGTATCTGTACTGTGCCATCGGCAACGGGTACCACGGTATAGCGCGGATGGCGGTAGCTGTAGGCCGCACCCTCTTCGGCGGACAACAGGAGCGCATCGGCGACCGGCTCATCGTCGCTAAAGAAGGCTTCCGCCGCGGCTATCTCAACTATCTGCGCCTCTGGTAACACGCGTTTTAAGCGCGGGGCGAAGTAGTGGCTGCCAACCAGGGCAATCTTCAGGTCTCCCATCGCCCGCATACGCTCCACGTCACCGAACAAGGCACGGTCATGATCAGCGACAACCAGCGCCAGGGTCAGATCCAGATAGGCCCGCGAGAACGAGGCATAGGTGTAGCGATCAGGCAGACTGGCAATACAGGACATGGCCGTGTCCAGTTGCCCGCTGTCCAACATGCCACCCAGGCGGTCAAACTCAAACGGCACAAACTGCAGGGACACCCCGAGATCCTCGGCCAACAGGTGGGCCATCTCCACATCGAAGCCTACCAGTTCGCCCGCCGGGGTCAGGAAACTACAGGGCAGGTTATTGGGCCGGTAACCCACGCGCAGCTGGCCGCGCGCCATAATCCGGTCGAGGCGAGAACCCTCGAAGTTTCCTGACTCGGAAACTGTAGCAGGCCCGCGCAATACCTCGGCAGGCACGCGTGGGTTCATTAACTCAATATGCGAAAGTACCTCGTCTCGCGGCGGCGTCTCCGGCACGAAGGCCAGGAAATAGGCACGCAGTACAATGATCAACACGAACATGCTAGCCGTGGTGATAGCCAGGTAGCGCAATAGCGCTGATCCGCGCAGGGTCAGCCGGCCGGACAGGGCCAAAGTGCCCAGCACACTGAGCACAATAATGTGTAACGCGGCGAGCATCGCCCCAAAACGCCCGACAACAATGCCGGTGACCAAAAACAGCTGGAACATATCCGCGGGGATACGCAAGCTATCCAATAGGTAGGGCACCGCCACATTGATACTGCCAAACAAACTAAACAGACCATTGAAAGCTAGCGCGAGGCGGTCAGTCGTATTGAGTTCAGTGTCGGTAAACCAGGCGGCGAACAGAACAAACAGCAGCACCAGCAGCTTGCCGAGGGAGGGAAAATTAAACGATACCGGCACAATAATATCGATGGCGGATTCAACCTCTTTACCCTGCAACTGGTGGCGCTTTAGCAGGGTCTTGCAGTTCTCGGCAATTTGCGGGAGCACCACAAACTGGTTGCCGGTGGCAAATGCCATTACCAGCGTGTCCTTGAAGATGGCCAGTACTTCGCGAAAGGAGATGCCGCTGAGCGCGGCGACCAGCCCCGGGAATATCCAGAAAGTCACCAGCACCGCGACTGACACATAAGTCACCAGGTAAACCTGTACGCGACTGAGTTCCTCGATAGTCATGGTGCCAGCAGCGGCAGCGGCTATTGCAAAGATCCCGTACGGGGTTAATTGGACAATACCCGCATTGATTTTGCTCAACGCCGCGGCCAGGCTGTCGAAAATGGGTAATACCGACGACTTGTCCTCGACCGAAATCAGCGCCACACCCATCAATATGCTGAACACCACCACGGCGGGCACGAGGTTCTGCGACAGCGAGTAGAACACGTTTGCCGGCAGGTATAGCTCCAGCAGGTCGGTTTCCACCGGCTCGGGCGCGCGCGCACTACTGAAGAAGGCAGCGGCATCCAGATTAGGGAAGGCCAGCGCCCCCAGAAAGATAATGACCAGCGCCAAAACCCAAATAACCACTAAAACCAGGCTGCCGCGCCAGGCCAGGGTCTTCGCCTGGGCCATATCCATGCGACCAAAGCCGGCAATCAGGGAAACGATAATGTAGGGAAGAATGGTGACCTGCAGTAATTTGATGAAAATATCACCGAAGATCTTCAGGTCGGCGACCAATTCACCAAAAAACAGGCCCACCAGGATGCCCGCCCCCAAGCCTGTGAAAATGCGTGCTGATAAGCCCATAGTATTGTTAATTGCTCGCGCGCCCTTCTCCGCATCATACACGCATTACCGTGTCGCGAAACACGGCCCGGGCATACTCAAAGTTCCGCGCTGGGCCACACTTCACCTGCAAGTTCGGGTAGACTTACCGGCGCATCCCTAACAAGCAATCCCCTGACGTGTTTGAAGAGTTTAACCTGGATCACCGGGTCAACCTGGGCGTTTCTGAACTCGGCCTGCAGACCGCAACCGAGGTACAGGCCCGCACCTTGCCGCTGGCCCTGGCGGGCCGTGATCTGAGCATCAGCGCCGAAACCGGCAGTGGCAAGACGCTCGCCTATCTTGTTCCCACCCTGCACAAGCTGCTGAGCAGCCCAGTAGACCGCAATGCGGGGACCCTGGCTCTGGTACTGGTGCCAACACGAGAGCTCGCACGCCAGGTGGTTAAACATTGCCGCGCGCTGGCCAGCAAGTCACCGATTCAGGTTCAGGCAATCACCGGCGGTGCCGACTTCAAATACCAGCGTTCGCTGTTCAGGAAAAATCCTGAGGTCATCGTCGCCACCCCCGGCCGCCTGCTGGAGCACTGTGAACGTGGCAGCGCCGACCTGGGCGCACTGCAGACGCTGGTGCTGGATGAGGCGGACCGTATGCTGGATCTCGGTTTTCGTGAAGATGTGCTGAAAATTGCCGGCTATGCCCCGGACACCAAACAGGTACTCATGCTTTCGGCAACACTCAAGCACAAGGGTCTGTCAGGCGTAGCCCGCTCCCTGTTGAAAGACCCGGAATCTGTCGCGGTGGGCCGCGTGAGGCAAGCCCACAGTAGTATCGCCCACCAGCGAATTCTCGCAGACAACCCGGCGCATAAGGACAAATTATTGACAGCACTGCTGCAAAGCGGTGACTACCAGCGCACATTGGTATTTGCCAACAAGCGCAACACGGCGTCGCGCCTGGGCGCCCTTCTCCGGCGCGCAGATGTACGCAGTGACACCCTGCACGGCGACCTGAGTACCGAAGAACGAAAACGGGTGATCGCCCGTATCAATGACGGCAAGGTGCAAGCGGTATGCGCCAGTGACGTCGCCGCGCGCGGCATCGATATCAGTCGGGTAGATCTGGTCATAAACTACGATATGCCACACAACGGCGAAGATTACCTGCACCGCACAGGGCGTACGGGCCGTGCAGGTCATACGGGCCTGGCCATATCACTGGTCACCGCAGCGGACTGGAACCTGATGATAGGCATCCAGCGCTATCTGGACATCAGCTTCGAGCACCGTGCGTTCCCGGGCTTGAAAGCACGCTATGCCGGCCCCAAGAAGGTGAAGTCTTCGGGCAAGGCCGCCGGCAGCAAAAACAAAGCCGCTGGCAGCAAGAAAAAGCAGACGAAAAACAAAGCAAGTGGCGGCCGCAGCGCCGACAGTAAACGCAGCAAACGCACAACCGGTAAGAGCCGCCCAACAGCGACCCAGAACAACGGTTTCGCCCCGCTAATGAAGAAAAAGCCGAAGGACGAATGAACGCGCGCTGATCATTAAACTGCTACAGGTACACAGAGATTCCCCACTATGAGCAACCCTTTGCTGGAACACCACGAATTACCGCCGTTTTTGGCGATCAAGGCCGAACACGCAGAACCCGCTGTGCGCCAGATTATCGAGCGCAACAAAGCGACTATCGAGCAACTGTTGGCCGACAACTCACAGTACACCTGGGACAACCTGGTGCAGGTCATCGAAGATCTCGAGGACGACCTGGCAAATGCCTTTTCACCTGTTCGGTATCTCAATGGCGTGCTGAACAGCGATGCGTTACGGGATGCCTACAACGCCTGCCTGCCGCTTATGTCCGAATACCGCACCTGGATGGGGCAGCACGATGCGCTTTACGCAGCTTACCTGCAGATTGCCGAGAGCCCGGAGTTCGCCAACCTGGATCAGGCACAGCAGACTGCTATCAACCATGCACTGCGGGACTTTCGACTGGCCGGTGTGGCCCTGGCTGGTGAAGACAAACAGCGCTTTGGGGAAATCAGGTCGCGCTTGTCGGAGTTGGGCAGTACCTTCGATGAAAACGTACTGGACGCGACCAACAACTGGTCCAAACAGGTCACCGAGGAAGATCTCGCCGGACTCCCTGAAACCGCCCTTGCCAGCGCCCGGGATGCGGCGCAGCAAGCGGGGCTGGAAGGCTTCCTCATTACACTGAATTTCCCCTCCTACCAGCCCGTGCTCACCTACTGTGACAACGCAGCGCTGCGCGAGGAAGTCTATTTTGCCAACTCCACACGCGCCTCCAACTTCGGCCCGGATGCCGGACGTTGGGACAACACAGCGCTTATCGAGGAGATCCTGTCCCTGCGCCTGGAGATGGCACAGCTGCTGGGGTTCGACAATTTCGCCGAACTGTCGCTGGCCACCAAGATGGCCCAGGACACCAACCAGGTTGAGGCCTTCCTGGGCGACCTTGCGCAGCGCTCCGTGGCCGGGGCTCGAGATGAGTGGCAGGAGTTACTGGACTATGCGAGGGAACATCACGGTGCGGAAATGCTCAACGCCTGGGACGTGCCCTACTACAGCGAAAAGCTGCGCCAGCACAAATACCAGGTTTCCCAGGAAGAATTACGCTGCTACTTCCCGGTGACCCGGGTTTTACCCGGCTTGTTTGAAGTCGTGCAACGGCTTTACGGGGTGCAGGTCAAAGAGCGGGATAGCTTCGAGAGCTATCATCCTGACGTGCGCATGTTTGATGTAATACAGGATGAAAACCTGATCGCGCGTTTCTACATCGACCTGTATGCCCGCGAGAACAAACAGGGCGGCGCCTGGATGGACGACTGCCGTATTCGCCGAATGCAGGCCAATGAACTGCAGCTACCGGTGGCTTACCTGGTGTGTAACTTCACGCCGCCCATCGACGACAAACCCTCCTTACTCACCGAGCAGGAAGTCGTCACCCTGTTCCACGAATTCGGTCACGGACTGCACCATATGCTCACCCGGCAAACGGTGGCAGCGGTTTCGGGTATCAATGGCGTCGCCTGGGACGCAGTGGAACTCCCCAGCCAGTTCCTGGAGAACTGGTGCTGGCAAGAGGAGGCCCTAGAGGTTATCTCCGGTCACTTTGAAACCGGCGAGCCACTGCCGACAGACTTACTGGCAAAGATGCGCGCTGCACGCAACTTCCAGTCGGCCATGCAAATGGTGCGGCAACTGGAGTTCGGCCTGTTCGACTTTCTGCTCCACCGTGACTGGAGCACTGCCGCGGTTGAATCAGTGCAAGCCCTGATGGATAAGGTCCGGTCAGAAGTCGCCGTGATTATCCCGCCGGAGTACAACAAGTTTCAAAACGCCTTCTCACACATCTTCGCGGGCGGTTACGCCGCGGGCTACTACAGCTACAAGTGGGCGGAAGTGTTATCTGCAGATGCATTTTCCCGCTTTGAGGAAGACGGGATTTTCAATGCGGATACTGGTAACGATTTTCGCCGACAGATTCTCGAAGTGGGTGGATCGATAGATGCCCAGGAAGCGTTTATTGCGTTTCGCGGACGGGAACCGAGCATTGAAGCACTATTGCGACATGCGGGGATAGCGGCGTGAAGGGATGAGTGAGTCCGTGACTTCTTCTTGCACAGAAAGCGCTAATTTCCTCTGAAACAATAGTAGAAACTCGGTTAAAAGGAATTATCCACGGAGGTTCATCTACCAACTACAGTGCACGAAGATATTATCGACAACATGAGTTAAGTCCGGGCTATTTTTTGTCATAAATTCACTTCTATACCCTGGCAGAGCTACAACGATAGATGATCTAGACCTATCTGAAAAACTCACCGCCTGCACATTGATCGCATCCGAATTTATAGCTTCGCCTAGAGGCAGCATTAGCAGTACCCGCCCATGCTCATTTTTGATATCTAACATGCTCCAATCAAATTGGCGATTGTAGACGTAGTCGCCCGGAATCCGGGCTACATTCGACGGCATAACTTCAGGTACCTTAAGTTCCCTTGACTCCACGTTGTGTTCGACCCAAGTGGCAAGCGCCTTGGCAACTTCGGGATTCTTTGCAATCTTAGTCAGCCTCTCGCAATGACCCTTGGTTTGGTAGTGTAGATAGAAATAGCCAACCCCAACGATTAACGCAACGATCACGATCAAGGCCGCAAGACCCCATATCAAGTATGTAAATATTTTCTTCATCTGCGGCTAGCGCCGCCAAGTGAATAGCATTACTTATACTCTACTCAAGGTGACATTTAGTACCTTAGATAACGTGGTATCAAACTCGCGGCTTGTCCTCACAGCGATGAAACCGGCATTTGAATGGGATTAGTCTCACTCCAACATCGACAAGCCATCAAGCACTTCCTTGCGGGTGGCATCAATGGCCGCTACAACTTCCTCGGTTGCCTGTCGGCTGTTGGCTAAACTACTCCAGTTGGAGCCCCAGATGGTGCGTAAGTCCTCT
Organism: Halieaceae bacterium; assembly: GCA_963669435.1. Classification (GTDB taxonomy): domain Bacteria; phylum Pseudomonadota; class Gammaproteobacteria; order Pseudomonadales; family Halieaceae; genus CALJFL01. Next base: position 2,956,625 of record OY770025.1, on the reverse strand, counting down.
GCAGCCAATACCACGGGCTGGGAACAACTGACACTGAGATCGGCAATCAGGCCGACCTTGACCCAGCCGTGGCGGGGATTACCGGCCACCGGGTCCTGGTCGTAGTGTGCAGCGAACACCAACTGCTCGAGTTCTGCTAACTGCAATAAGGTTTCAAAGGAGGCCTGGCGCACATTGCTGTTGTGCTCGGTGATCTCCAAGCGCCAGACATTGTAGGAAAAGCCCACCACCGCGAAGAAGATGCTGAACAGCGCCGTGGCCTGATACCACTTCATGCGCCGTTCAATTTCCTCCCCGCTGGCGGGCGACACTTCGGTCTAGTCCTCGCTGCCCAGCCACTTATAAACAACGCCGGCGAGCGCCGCACCGACAATGGGAGCTACCCAGAAGAGCCACAGCTGCTGCAATGCCCAGCCGCCCTCAAACAGCGCCACGCCAGTACTGCGCGCGGGATTCACTGAGGTATTGGTTACGGGAATGCTGATCAGGTGAATCAAGGTAAGACCAAGGCCGATAGCAATCGGCGCGAAGCCTGCAGGCGCCCTGCCATCTGTTGCCCCGAGAATAATAATCAGGAACATGAAGGTCATTACCACCTCGGTAACCAGTGCTGCGACCATACTGTAGCCGCCGGGGGAATGCTCGCCAAAGCCGTTGGAGGCAAAACCGGCAGTTTCGAAGCCCGCCTGACCGCTGGCAATCACGTACAGCACAGCGCCACCGGCGATACCACCCAGTACTTGAGCCACCACGTAGGGCAACAATTCGCCCGAGGAGAAACGCCCGCCGACCATCAGGCCAACGGATACCGCCGGGTTCAGGTGACAGCCAGAGATATGGCCGATGGCGAAAGCCATAGTCAGCACGGTAAGACCGAAGGCCAGCGACACACCGAGCAAGCCGATACCCACATCCGGGAACGCTGCTGCCAGCACGGCGCTGCCACAGCCGCCTAGTACTAACCAGAACGTGCCAATAAATTCAGCACCCAATTTTTTACTCATAGACATACTTTTCTTCCTCGCGGTTATTGTTGTCACGCTGTGCATGGCCGCGTGCTGGCCCAGGGTAGTGTGAACAGGCCCCTGCTCCTAGGATAGGCGCTCTATGGCGGACTGCAAAGATTCCTTGCCTGGCTTGCTCAGGCTTTCCAGACCGCACAGCCCTTTTGACCAGGCCCGGAAGCCACACAAACCTCGAGTTCACGCAGTTCATCGCCGGCAGACGCAGCCAGCAGTTGGTCCAGCAGGTAATAAGCAAACTCTTCAACGGTGGCATTGGCAATAGGCAACACCAGGGTATCGGCCTTCAGGAACTGCATGCGCTCTTCTCCAAAAGATACGAGGAAGCTATCACCCTGCTCTTCAATCGACTGGTAAGGGGAATGGCCGGCCAGCAACATGTACTCGTCCAGTGCCTCACAGACCTGCGCAATACGCGTTTTGTAAACGTTGTAATCCGCCGCAAAGCCATTGTCACCCATGGGGGCAACAATGCGCGCGGACACCGAGTAGTTGTGTCCGTGCAAACGCTCGCGGGAGTTGGCATCAAAAATGGTGTAATGCGCGGCCGAGAACTTGTGTGCTTCCTTGTCGATATGCAGCGTGGTGAGCCTGGTCATGTGATTCCTGATAAGCGTTGGGGGTAAGTGTCAGTCAATGATGTACGAAGAGAAAGCGACAAGAGATCAGGCAGTCCAGTCCTTGTGCAACAAGTAGGCAGGCTCCGCCTGACTCTTGTGCTTGGCAGCCTGGTCGCCCAACCATTCAAACCACTCTCCCCAGGAAGGTTGCTCCTGCTCTGCCCGTAAATCGGCCTGCCAACGGGCGAGCTTCCTGTTCATCACGCCAACAACACCGCCGGCCAGGTCGAGTACCAGGTCGAGAGGCGCGATACGTTTGAACACCAACAGCCCCATGGTTTCGAAGGAAGTGACCACCGTAATTGCGGCGGACTCGTACTCATCGCCCAGCGCCCGCATTTCTTCCAGGGTAATACCTGTGGGCACTGTCTGGATCAGGCCAATTGAACGCGCCAGGTCCTGGCTGTAGAAGGTTTGCGCGAGGTTAATGGCCACTGCATCGCGCTGTTGTACGCGGAAGTTACGCAATTGAAACCAGCCCACGATAAGGCCGGTAACGATACTTCCGGCACCAATGATTTCCGCTATCGCAGCCCAGGTAGTTAACGAGAAACCGGTCATTGCCCCTTTCCTTATGGATCGCCAGGTGCTCGCTATTGTAGACCAAGCAACGCACAGGATAAAAAGCCCGTGCCGGCTCGTGGTATTTGTGAGGTATGATAGCCGTACTTTTTTGCCTGGGACGGAAACCAAAAACACTTATGAAGGTAGCGATTATCACCGGCGCCAGCGTCGGTATTGGTGAGGCCACGGCAAAACTTTTCGTCGACGACGGTTACCAGGTGTACAACCTGTCCCGTCGCCAGTGCCCCGTCGATGAGGTAAACAACATTACCTGCGACCTCTCCAGCGAAGCATCGATAGCCCAAGCTACCGCCGAGTTGCTGCCGATAGTGAATTCAAGTGAAACGGCAGCACTTATCCACAATGCCAGCCAAATGCGCAAGGACAGCAGTCTCGAATGCGAGAGCGAACAGCTGCGGGCGATTCTGGAAACCAATATTGTCGCCATCAACAGCCTGAACCAGGCGCTGTTACCTGCTCTTCCCCCGACTTCCAGTCTCATTTACGTCGGTTCAACCTTGTCCGAGAAAGCGGTGGCCAGTTCCTACAGTTACGTTATCTCCAAGCACGCCCAGCTGGGCATGATGCGCGCCAGCTGCCAGGACCTGATGGGCAGCGGTGTGCATACCGCACTGGTGTGTCCCGGATTCACTGATACGGAGATGCTGCGCACACACCTGGGCAACGACCCGGAGATCGTCGAATCGATCGCCTCGATGAACAGCTACCAGCGACTGATCGACCCGGTCGAGATTGCCAGACTCATACACTGGAGCCACCACAATCCGGTAATCAATGGGTCGGTGCTGCACGCCAATCTCGGCCAGAAGGAAAGCTGAGAAATGCTCACCGACCAGCAGATCACCGAGCGCCGGGAACGCGTTTTCCTGGTATTGGCGGGGACCTTCCTGTGTGCCATGACCTTGCTCAATGTGATCGGCATCACGCGGTTTGTGCAACTGGGACCGATGGCACTGGCGGTGGGCGTGCTGCCCTACCCGCTCACCTTCCTGTGTACCGACCTGATCTGCGAACTTTACGGCAAGGCTCGCGCCAACTTCCTGGTCACCGTTGGACTGGGGCTGAACTTCCTGATCCTGTTTGTCTTATTCCTGGGCAATGCCATACCCTCGGTGCCGGTAGACAGTATGCCACCCTGGCAAATTCTGCAGCTGGCAGAGCCCGTCGCCTTACCCAACGGTGAAATCGTCGAGTCCAGTGTGGGTTTGTATCAGCTCATTTACGCCACCACCAGCGGCGCGGTGTTCGCCTCGATGCTGGCCTATGTGGCGGCACAGTACTGCGATGTCCACCTGTTCCATTTCTGGAAGCGCCTGACCCGGGGCAAACACCTGTGGATTCGCAACAACTTCAGCACGCTGATGAGCCAGATGGTCGACTCCATCATGGTCATCACCGTCACCTTTGGTGCCGCCTTCCTGCGCGGCGATATGGCATTCAACACGCTGTTGGTGCTGGTGGGTAGCAACTACCTGTTCAAGGCGACGGTGGCGTTATTGGACACCGGGCCGCTGTACCTGGCGGTGCACTACCTGCGGCCCTACCTGCATCTCGAGCCCCACGAGATCGCCGCCGCGGGCCCTACGGACCTCAAGCAGCCTCAATAATTTTCACCGCTGACTCGGACTCCTCCCCGCGGAACCGGGCCAATAGAGGCGCGCGTTGCACTGCCAGCTTCTCGCGATTGCGATCTTTGACGTGACCGAAGCCGCGCAGTCCCGCCGGTAAATCTGCCAGCGCCACCGCCGTCGCATACTTCTCCTCGCTGAGTCCGCCGAGAATGTCCTCCAACAGCTGCTGGTAGTCCTGAAGATCCTGGCGCTCCTGACGGCGCTCTTCCGTGTAGGAAAAAATATCCAGCGCACTTCCGCGCAGGCCCCGGAATTTGGCCAACAGGGCAAATGCTGTTTGCATCCAGGGCCCGAATTCGCGCTTTTGCAAATGCCCCGTCTGCGGGTCACGCTTACTCAGGATTGGCGGCGCCAGGTTGAAGCGCAGCTCGAAGTCGCCCTCAAACTGCTGCTCCAGTTTACGCTGGAAATCGCCATCACTGTATAAACGGGCAACCTCGTACTCGTCTTTTATCGCCATCAACTTATACAAATTGCGCGCTACGGTGCGGGTCAGTGAGTCGCTGGCCTGCGGATCGCGGTCAGCATCCTGCACTCGCGTTACCCACTGACTGTACTGCTGCGCATACGCGGTGTTCTGGTAGCTAACGAGGCGGCGTTGCCGATCCGCCAACAGCTCGTCAAGGGAGGGCTCTGCCGGAATATCGGCTTGCTTATTACCCCGCTCGCCCAACGCTTCAAGGACGCGCTCAGGCTGGTGCGCGCAGCGTCGGCCCCAGAGAAATGCCTGCTTATTGAAGTCCACAGCCACGCCATTGAGTTCTATGGCTTTTTCCAGGGCCTGGGCAGAGACCGGCACCAGCCCCCGCTGCCAGGCAAATCCCAACAGGAACAGGTTGCCGGCTATGGCATCGCCCAATAGTCCGGTGGCAATACGGGTGGAGTCAATAAAGTGGGTTTCCTCATTACCCACCTCGTCGGCTACACGCTGCTTCATGCCATCGGTGGGGAAGCGCGCGTCGGGGTCGAGGATAAACGCGGAGGTGGGCACCTCGGCCTCATTGACTACGGCGTGCGTGCGGCCTTGCGCAACTTTACCCAGGGCCTCATAGGTCGTGGTCACCACCAGGTCACAGCCCAGCAACAGGTCGGCTTCTCCCGCAGGGATGCGCACGGCCATGATGTCTTCCTGTTTCCGGCTCACGCGAACATGACTGACCACGGCGCCAAACTTCTGTGCCAGGCCTGTCTGGTTCATGGTGGCGCAGCCCTTACCCTCAATATGCGCCGCCATGGCCACCAGTGCGGTAATGGTTAACACACCGGTGCCGCCCACGCCGGTAACCACGGTATTCCAGGGCTTGTCCAGGTCCGGGAGTACCGGCTCCGGCAAGGGGTCAAACAGTGCGGTCCCAACGCTGGCAGCGGCCTTAGGTTTGCGCAGCTTACCGCCCAACACCGTTACGAAGCTGGGGCAAAAGCCGTTGGCACAGCTGTAGTCCTTATTGCAGGCGCTTTGGTCGATCTTCCGCTTGCGCCCCAGTGACGTTTCCTTGGGTACCACTGACAGGCAATTAGACTTGATACTGCAATCACCGCAACCTTCACAAACCTCATCGTTGATAAACAGGCGCTTGGGCGGGTCGTCCATAATGCCTTTTTTACGCCGCCTGCGTTTCTCGGCAGCGCAGGTCTGCTGATACACGATGACCGAGGTACCCACAAACTCGCGCAATTCCTTTTGCAAGCTGTCCATCTCGTCGCGGTGGTGCAGGCTGAAACCCGGTATCTGGCCAAACTGTCCACGCCAGGATGCGGGTTCGTCACTGACCAGGGCAATACGCCGTACCCCCTCGCCCCGCAGCTGGTAAATCAAATCTTCGACGCTCAGCGAACCATCGATCGGTTGACCGCCGGTCATCGCCACCGCGTCGTTGTACAGAATCTTGTAGGTGATGTTCACGCCGGCAGACACCGCCGCCCGCACCGCCATAATGCCCGAGTGGAAATAGGTACCATCGCCGAGGTTCTGAAACACGTGCCTGGTGTCGGTGAAGGGGGCCTGGCCAATCCAGGTGGCGCCCTCACCCCCCATTTGCGTAAACGTATGTGTTTCGCGGTCGGGCATCCAGGTGGCCATATAGTGACAGCCAATCCCGCCCAGGGCATGGCTCCCCTCGGGGACCCGCGTGGAGGTATTGTGGGGACAGCCGGAACAGAAGTGCGGCACCCGTTCGATACCATCCGCAGGCCGGGCCAATGAACGTTCCTTCTCCTCAATCCAGCGAATACGCTGATCCATGGTTTCAGAACGGAAAAACCGCTTGATGCGTCCGGCGATGGCCAGGGCCACCATGGCGGGAGTGAGTTCACCCAGGTTGGGAAGCAAGTCGCGCCCCTCTTCGTCAAACTCACCGATCACCCGTGGACGCCCGGACACCGGGTAGTTGTAGAGCTGCCCGGTCAACTGGTCCTCGATCACCGAGCGTTTTTCCTCGACCACCAGGATTTCTTCCAGCCCCTCGGCAAACTCGTGGGTGGTGCGCGGCTCCAGCGGCCAGCTCATGCCAATCTTGAATACGCGCAGGCCGATCTCCGCGGCAACCGCCTCGTCGATGCCCATATCTTCCAGCGCCTGCATCACGTCCAGGTAGGATTTGCCACTGGTGGCAATGCCAAAGCGCGCACGCGGACTGTCGAGAACAATACGGTTGAGGCGATTTACCCGCGCAAACTCCCTGGCGGCGTAAATCTTGTACTTGTTAAGCCGCAGTTCCTGCTCCAGCGGTTTATCCGGCCAGCGCCCATGAACACCATCTACCGGTAGTTCAAACTCATCGGGGATAACGATATCAATACGCTCGGGGTCGATATCGGCGGAAATCGCCGAGTCCATATTCTCGGTGATGGCTTTCATGGCCACCCAGCAACCGCTGTAGCGTGAGAGCTCCCAGCCGTAGATGCCCAGGTCCAGCACCTCCTGCACATTGGCCGGACTCAAAACCGGGACGGAGGCGCCAATAAACATATGCTCGGACTGGTGCGGCAGGGTTGATGACTTACAGGCATGGTCATCGCCAGCAACGGCCAGGACACCGCCGTAGCGCGAGGTACCGAAGGCATTGGCGTGCTTGATCACGTCCATGCTCCGGTCAACACCCGGCCCCTTGCCGTACCACATGCCGAATACACCGTCGTACTTAGCGCCTGCAAAGAGGTTGGTCTGCTGGCTACCCCAGACGGCGGTGGCGGCCAGGTCCTCATTGATACCAGGCTGGAAGTGGACGTTATGGCGCTCCAGCCAGGGTTGAGCCTTCCACATCGCCTGGTCGACACCACCCACGGGGGAACCGCGATAGCCGGAGATAAAGGCGGCTGTATTCAGCCCGCGGCTCTGGTCGCGCTGGTGCTGCAGCATGGGCAGGCGCACCAGTGCCTCGATGCCGGTCATATACGCCCGGGTGGTATCCAGCGCGTACTTGTCATCCAGGGAAACTTCCGAAAACTCAGCTGTGGCCTGTCGCTGCTCTGCCATATCTTCACCGTCTTATCTGATGGGCTATCTGGTGGCTTATCTAATAGTGGCATTTTCCCCGATTTAACCCGAACACTTAATGTTATATAGCCATTAGGAGGGGGCAAATGTAGAATATAAATTCGTTATTTCCACAAAATGGGTCTAAATATGCCACTTGAATTGAGTAAATCTGATGTAGAAATCCTCAAAATGGTGCAATCCGACGCTACCCTGAGTACAGCCGCAATTGCCGAGAAAATCAATCTGTCGCAGTCGCCCTGCTGGCGCCGTATCAATCGGCTGGAACAAGAGGGCCTGATCAAGCGCCGGGTCGCCATGCTGGATCGTGCGGCGCTGGGCATGGACGTGGTGGTATTTGCCACCATCAACCTGACCTCGACTGGCCGCCAGAACCTGATGGCCTTTGAACAAGACATCGTCGAACACCCCGAAGTCATGGAGTGTTACACCATGACCGGGATCTGGGATTACATGATCAAGATTGTGACCCGTGACGTGCGCCACTATGAGGATTTTGTGCGCAACACCCTGACTGCCAGCCCATCCATTCGTGAGTTACACTCCCATATCGCGGTGACCGAGATTAAGAACGTGACCGAGTTACCGCTGGACACGCAATTGTCTTAGGGCTGATTGAAAAGGCGCCTATGATCACCAGTAAGTTACCCAATGTCGGGACAACCATATTTACCCGTATGTCTGCGTTGGCCGCAGAGCACGGTGCCATCAACCTCTCCCAGGGTTTTCCCGACTTTGACCCACCCGCTGACCTGAGTCGCGCGCTCGGGGAGCATGCGGCCCGGGGACATAACCAGTACGCACCCATGACCGGCTTGCCCGCCCTCAGGGAGCAGATAAGCCAACAGGTCGAAAGGTTTCGCGGCGTGAGCTGCGATCCCGAGTCCGAAATCACCGTGGTCCCGGGTGCCACCGAAGGGATTTACTGTGCCGTCACGGCCTGTGTGCGGCCGGGTGACGAGGTCATCGTGCTGGACCCGGTCTACGACAGCTACCAGCCCGCAATCGAACTTGCCGGGGGGCGCGCCGTACACGTGCCTCTGCAAGGCCCGCACTTTGACGTGGACTGGACGCGCGTGGAAGAGGCGATTTCCCCCAGGACCCGCATGCTCATGATCAACAGCCCGCACAATCCCTGCGGCTCGGTATTCACAGACGACGATATGCGCGAACTCGAGCGCCTGGCCGAGACACACAACCTGTTGGTCAATAGTGACGAGGTCTACGAGCACCTGGTCTACGACGGCAAGCAGCACCGGAGTGTGTTGCAGTACCCCGGCCTGAGGGCGCGCAGTTTCGCCCATTTCTCCTTTGGCAAAACCTTCAGTGTCACCGGATGGAAGACCGGTTACTGCGTGGCGCCACCGGCGCTCACCGCGGAGCTGCGCAAGGTACACCAGTTTGTCGCTTTTGTTGCGGTCACACCGGTACAGTGGGCCCTGGCGGAGTTCCTGGAACAGCAGCCAGATTATCCGGCCAGCCTAAGCGCGTTATACCAGGGCAAACGCGACCTGTTTTTGCGTGCGCTTGCCGATTCCCGATTTTCATTCACGCCCAGTGGTGGCAGTTACTTCCAATTGCTGGATTACAGTGCTATCACTGCTGCACTGGACACCGAGCTCTGTGAGCGCTGGACCCGGGAGTACAAAGTGGCCTCGATTCCAATCTCGGTTTTTTACGATCGGGCACCGCAGCAAAACGTACTGCGCTTCTGTTTCGCCAAACGCGACGAGGTGTTGCTGGAAGCAGCGGAGATACTATGCAAAATCTAACGGTCAGCCTGGTGCAGTGTGAACTGGCCTGGGAGAAACCAGAAGATAACCGGGCTCAGTTCGGCGAGTTACTGGAAACCCTATCCGAAGATACTGACCTGATCGTCCTGCCGGAAATGTTCACCACCGGCTTTTCCATGAATGCGCTGGCCAATGCGGAGGAACCGGGCGGACTGACCGAGGCCTGGATGCGCGAAATCGCTGTTTCAAAGGACACCGCAGTCACCGGCAGCATCGCCGTGAAGGTGGGGGAACAGGTATTCAATCGCATGTTGTTTGTGACGCCGCAGGACACCGTGTACTACGACAAGCGCCACCTGTTTCGCATGGCCGGAGAGCACAAGCGCTACGCCATGGGTGATGAACGGGTGATCACCAGCTGGCGCGACTGGCGAATCAATCTGCAAGTTTGTTACGACCTGCGCTTCCCCGTTTTCAGTCGCAATCGCGATGACTACGACCTGCTGATTTACGTAGCCAACTGGCCCGCCAGACGCGCCGAGCACTGGCGCACCCTGCTGCAGGCGCGTGCGATCGAGAACCAGGCGGCGGTGATCGGGGTCAATCGCATTGGCAAGGATGCCAACGGTCTGGACTACCAGGGCGACAGCCTGGGCATTAATGCCAAGGGCGAGTTACTTGCCGATATGCTTAACCAGCCGGGCATTGTCACCGTCAATCTCGACGGTCAGGGAATGCGTGAGTACCGCGATTCGTTCCCCTGCCACCTGGATGCAGATAATTTCGAACTGAAGTGAACTTACCGGGCCTGTACGGGTCCGAACAACATGACGTCAACGCCGGGCAACCACCATTCCAGGGAGGATAGGGGTAGTGATAAGACAGGCTGCACAATCGGACGCCACAGAAATCGCTGAAATCTATAACCATTACATCAGCAACACCACGATTACCTTCGAAGAAATCCCGCTAAGCGGCCAGGAAATGGCCGGGCGCATCGCCGACACCGAAACTGAGGGCTTGCCCTGGTTGGTGGCGGAATCAGACGGCCAGGTTGTGGGCTATGCCTACGCCAGCAAGTGGAAGGGTCGCTGCGCCTACCGCTACTCTGCGGAAGTCACCGTTTACCTGGCCCAGGAATCCACCGGCAAGGGCCTCGGTGCAACGCTCTACGAGGCGCTGTTTCGCGAGCTGAAAGAACGTTCCTACCATGTGGTGATGGGTGGCATCGCCCTGCCAAATCCGGCCAGTATTGCCCTGCATGAAAAGCTGGGCATGACTCAGGTAGCGCACTTTAAAGAAGTGGGCTTTAAGTTCGATCAATGGATCGACGTGGGTTACTGGCAAAAAAGTCTGGCGGATCCCTGACAAAGAAGCGCCGCGCACCGCAGTGCGCCAAGGTAAAACCTGCAAACGGTCGCGCGCCACATCACGCTAACAAGGAGAGTAACAATGAACCCCGAGCATCTTATCAAGGACAAGGCAGAACTGCGGGAGGTCATCGATGAGCCCAACCCCGCCATAAGTCAGAAAGTTTCAGGTAGTATCGATGCTGTCTGCAAGGACTTTATCGCGCGCTCGCCGCTGATCTGCCTGGCAACCACCAACGCAAATAACCAGCTCGATGTATCCCCCAAGGGTGACGCTCCGGGCTTTGTGAAGGTATTGGGCGACAACACCCTGGCCTTCGGTGAGCGCCCTGGAAACCACCTGGCATTCGGGTTCGAGAATATTTTGTCCAACAATGCGGTGGGGCTGATTTTTATCGTACCGGGCGTGCGCGAGACAGTGCGGATTAACGGCCGGGCGCAGATTTCCAGGGACCCGGAACTCCTGGAGTTAACTGCGGCCGCGGGCAAACCAGCGATTCTATGCACGCTGGTACAGGTCGAGGAGTGTTTCTTTCACTGCGGCAAAGCGATGATCCGATCAAAATTGTGGCAACCCGACAGTTGGCCGGAAAATCGCGTTAGCGGCATCGCAAAACAGGCCGCCAACGCCATGTCCCTGAAGGAGAGTGATGTTGCAGCCGCACTGGAGGAGAGTTATGAACAAAGATTGTATTAATCACGGCCCATACAATCGAACGCTAAGGCTTGTTGCTACCGGCCTGCTCGCCGTCACCACCCTGCTGGTCATTGCTTCTGCAAGGGCGGCGGAGGGCGTGAAGGTAGAACGCCTGACCTGGGCCGGTGTGAAAATGAGCACAGAAAATACCACCGTGCTGATCGATGCAGTCGGCACAGACCTGTGGAATGGTAACGCACCCGAGGGCCTGGTTCCGGTTACCGCCGACACGCGCCGGCGCTACGCCCTGATCACCCATACCCACAACGATCATTTTGACGTAGACACGCTGAAAGAAGTCCTCGGGGATCGCGGTTATGTAGTCTGCCACGAATCCATAGCAAGCTACGTGGCATCCCGCGGCCTGAAAGTGATCCCCGCAACGCCATACATGCCGGTATCCCGCGGCGGGTTCCTGTTCACCGCCATACCGGCGGTCGACGGATTCGGCGACGAGCAAGTGAGCTGGGTTATCTCGGTGGATGGACGGCGCTACCTACACGCTGGCGACACCCTGTGGCACGGTCAGTGGCAAACCACCGGGCAGCAGTACGGCCCCTTCGATGCCGCATTCCTGCCCATCAATGCGCCGGTGCTGGGTGGCTCAGAAATTCCCGCTGTAATGAACCCTGAGCAGGCTGTGGAGGCAGCGATCCAGCTGCGCGCCAAACGCTTGGTCCCAATCCACTACGGTCTCAATGATCCGCCCCACTATGTGGAGATAGAAGATCCCATCGGGACCTTGAAGAAAGTAGCCAAGCGCAGGGATGTCACTGTCGTGAACCTTAAACCCGGCGAATTTCTGACAGAAGAGTAAGGGTTCAACTAAGAACACTCACCAGCCCAATACTGCTTTGGCCAATGGGATTGTCAGCGCTCGCTTCTCCTCGAGGGAAGCGGCGTCGAGTTTGTCCAGCACTTGCAGTAACTCGCTCGGCCCGCGGGGAGCTCTACTTACAATAAAATTGGCGAGCTCTGGACTCAACGCCAAGCCTCGCCCTGCGGCACGCAGGGTCAGCAATTCCAGGCGCTCCTCGTCGGTGAAAGGCGGAAGCTCGTAGACAAGCCCCCAACCCAGCCGTGATCGCAAATCTTCCAGGGCCATGGGCAAAAAACGGGGGGCTCGATCTGCGCTGATCAGCAGTCTGCAGCCGTTCTCCCTGGCGCGATTGAAAAAGTGAAATAGCGCCTGCTCCCAGTCTTCGTTTCCCAGCACCTGATTAATATCGTCGAGGCAAACCAGCGCCAGGGATTCTAGACCGGTCAGCACGTCGGCAGCTGCGAAGCCCTCGAGTTCCGCCATCGGCAGATATTGCGCACCACTACCCGCCAGGTGACAGGCGGCCTGCAACAGATGGGTGCGACCGGTATCGGCGCCGCTATGAACGTAGATACAGGCCTCCCCACCCTCCTCGCATTGACGGGCGACAGCCTCAACTAAGGCCTGGGTGGATTCCCGGGGAAGGAAGTTAGCCAGGGTAGCGTCATCACGGAGCGCGACATTCAGGGTTAGTTGCCGTTGCACTGGTGCACCCATGCGCGTCAGTCGCCGGCGTAAATATCGGTCGACCGGTAATAGGCAATCGCATGGCGGGCAAACACCATGAGCACGGCGCCGACGGGTAACGCCAGCAGCACTCCGACAAAACCGGCCAATTGCCCACCTGCCATTAACACAAAGATCACCGCCACCGGGTGCAAACCGATACGATCACCTACCAGGATGGGTGTCAGCACCATGCTTTCAACCATTTGACCGATTCCGAACACCAGCCCCACCAGGGCCATGGTGACCCATTCCCCGGTTTGTGCGTACGCTGCCACCAAAGAAGCCGAAATGCCGACAATGAAGCCCAGGTAGGGCACGATACTGGCGAGGCCGGCGATCAAACCCAATAACAGGGCCAACTGCAAACCCACCATCCACAGGCCGACACTGTACATAAACCCGAGCGCACACATCACCAGCAACTGGCCACGAATAAACGCTCCGACCACTTCATCGGCCTCACCGACCATCTCTGAAAAGCCGCCCTGCCAGGCCTTGGGCAGCATATTCAGGGCCTTGTCCATCAACCGGTCCCAGTCTCGCATCAGGTAAAACGCCACTACCGGCACCAGTGCAAGATTAGCCAGGCCAAGCAGAAGACCTGCGCCGGAACCGGTGATTTTTTTCAGGGTCGCCGCGGTCATTTTCCCCAGGGACTGCCAGTTGTCGACCAGCTGTCCGGACCAGTCAATGGTGGGCATGGAGGAGGCGGGAACACTGATACGCTGTTGGATCCAGGGCACTGCGGTTTGGGTAAACCACCGATAAATATCCGGGACCTTGGAGGCCAACGCATCAAGTTGCTGCAGAACCATGGGTATCGCAATCAACATGGCAATGATTGAGAGGCAGCTGAAAAACAGAAATACCAGTACCACTGCCGCTGTGCGGCTCATTTGCCGGCGTTCAAGATAGTCTGCCAGCGGGTCCCCCAGGTAAGCGATCAGGGCGCCCAGCACAAACGGCAGCAGTATCGGTTGCAATACGTAAACAAATCCGCCGAAAAACACCACGGCTGCAAGCACCAGCGGCCAGCGGTTCACCGGCAGGGGAGTAATGTCGGGATCTAGTTCTGCCATTGATAATCCAGTCCTGTTCCAGGTGCGATCTGCTCAGCAGGTTGCAACTGTTCGTTCAGCTCTATGATTGAGGCAAGCTGGGAAGCATCAGCCTGGGCAACCAACCGCAACTCAATTCGATCGCCACTAATGCGCTCAATGTTGGCATGCTCAATCAGCTCCAGGCTCTCCAGCCAGGCCACCACGCCGGCGTAATCAGCATAGGTGCTGATGCCGGACACCGTCATCAACACGCCGGGGCCGACGGCATTGGTGGGCGCAACCGCAAAGCGCGAGGCCATATCCTGGGCCACCATAGCGACGCCCTCCCGAATGAATTCCTCGGCAGTGCCAGTACTGTAGGATCGATCCAGCCGGGTTTCGGAGGACAGGTAAACCCAATCCCCCACCCACGTACCCGTGGATAAAGCAGCCACCCGACCTGCGAGCACATCTTCCAAACCGTAGCGTGCAGAGCCAGCCTTGAGGGTATCGCTGTCCTGCCGCCAGACCGCTTCGGGGGGCATGGACGCGGCATCAACCAGATCAAATAGGGGCAGCCGGACCGGCACCCCCCGCTGGGAAAACTGCCGGGTGACCTCCTCGACTAACATGGGGTCGCTATCATTATTCAGCAGAAAACGCCCCGATGCGGTTTCCACCACGATCCAGACCAGGACAACCGGACGGTTGGCGGTCCACAGCGGCGCACCGGCTTCACTGAGCAGATCGGCAATGACGCTGTCATCAAATTCAAACCTGGCCATTAGGCCCGGGGTATTCGCGCGCGCGTAGGCATACTGCTGCACGTAACCACGTGACTTACCCAGGGCCTGCTGGATCGCTGGGTTATCGAGCACCTCCAGCGAACCTGAAACCTTCACCAGCACCTGTGACAGCGCATCACCCGAAGCCCGGTTGAGTTCGGCCTGGGAGCGATCAGCCACGGGGACCTGAGCAGAATACAGGTCTCGGACCACCTCAGCTTGAACGGCGGAAGACAGCAGAGCCAGTAGTACTGTGACTATGGTAGCAAGCGCTTTGCGCAAGGGATTTAATCTCGCCGGTAAAAGCGCACATTGTAGCAGCCCGCGGGCGCAACAACAGATGCGCAAAATTACCGCCCGGGGTGAACTGGGGTCGCTTTCTCGCTAGAATGCAATGCTCTTCACAACCCCCACTACCACTGGAATACTGCGCATGAGCGAGCACGCTGCCAAGCCATCCCTGAGCTACAAAGACGCCGGGGTCGATATCGATGCAGGCAATGCTCTGGTTGATCGCATCAAGGGCATTACCCGTCGCACTCAGCGGCCCGAAGTGCTGGGCGGACTCGGTGGGTTTGGGGCCCTGTGCGAAATTCCAGCGGGTTACCAACAGCCCGTGCTCGTATCCGGAACCGACGGGGTCGGCACCAAGCTGCGACTGGCGATGGATATGGGTATTCACGACACCATCGGTATTGACCTGGTGGCCATGTGCGTAAATGACCTGGTGGTAGCCGGCGCAGAACCCCTGTTTTTCCTTGATTACTACGCCACGGGTGCACTCAATGTGGACATTGCCGCCGACGTGGTCGCGGGCATAGGCCGCGGCTGCGAAATGGCAGGCTGTGCGCTGGTGGGTGGAGAGACCGCCGAAATGCCCGGCATGTACGAAGGCGAAGACTATGACCTGGCGGGCTTCTGCGTGGGTGTGGTAGAGAAGTCCGCCATCATCGATGGAAGCAGCGTCGCCCCGGGCGACGTGCTGCTGGGTCTGGCCAGCAGTGGGCCGCATTCAAACGGCTACTCGCTGGTCCGCAAGATTCTGGAGGTCAGTCATACCGACTTGCAATCTGACCTCGATGGCCGATCGCTGGGCGAGGCGCTACTGGAGCCAACCCGTATTTACGTAAAGCCAATCCTGGAATTGCTCGATCACTGCAAGATCAAGGCACTTTCACACATCACAGGCGGCGGCCTGCAGGAAAACCTGCCGCGTGTGCTGCCCGACAATTGCAACGCACGCATAAACACCGGCAGCTGGCAGATTCCAGCCGTATTTAACTGGCTACAACAGGCCGGCAATGTGGAGCCGCTGGAAATGTATCGCACCTTCAATTGTGGCGTGGGCATGATCCTGTGCGTTGCCGCCGAGGACAGCGAGGCGGCGCTGAACATCCTGCGCGAAGCCGGCGAAGACGCCTGGATTATCGGCGACATTACCAGTGGCAGTAACGTCGTGGAGTTTGTATCGTGAGCGATGCGCCTCGGGGCCGAATCGCGGTGCTGATTTCCGGCCGCGGTTCGAACCTGCAGTCGTTTATCGACGCCTGCGCAAAAGGCGACCTCGACGCCGACATCTGCCTGGTCGTCAGCAATAAGCCCGATGTCCTTGGACTGGTCAGGGCCGAGGAAGCCGGCCTGGAGACCGCTGTTGTGGACCACCGCGAGTTCGACTCGCGCGAAGCGTTCGATGCGGCGCTGGTGGACACCGTGCAGCAGGCCGAGCCCGACCTCGTGGTATTGGCGGGATTTATGCGCATTTTGACACCGGTGTTTATTCAGCCCTTTGCGGGCCGCCTATTGAACATTCACCCGTCTTTGTTGCCTAAGTACCCCGGGTTACACACTCATCAACGAGCCCTCGACGCGGGTGACACTGTCGCCGGCGTGACCGTGCATTTTGTCACTGAGGAACTGGATGGGGGCCCACCCGTGGTACAGGCGCGCGTACCAATCGCCGCCGGCGATGACGCGGACTCACTGGCGGCAAGGGTGCTACAGGAAGAACACGTGATTTACCCTATTGCCGCGAAATGGTTTTTGCAGGGGCGACTGAAACTGCAAGACAACGGAGCAACACTCGATGGCGTACAGATATCTGCAACGGGGATTCCCTATGAAGCCGACGCTGCTTAAGTGCCTACTGCTTCTGAGCGCGGTTTCCAGCCACAGCTGGGCCACTGCGACGGCGCCAGCGGCAAGCGCGGGAGAGATTTCACATTTGAAACCCTACACCGCGGAGTACACCACCACCGCGCGCGGCATGAGCCTGTCGCTCAAGCGTGAACTCAAACGCGATGAGAATGACAACTACACCCTCACCAACGGCGGCAAAATCCTGGTGGTTGGTTTTCATGAAGTCAGTGTATTCAGCCTGCAGGATGGTCACATTGCTCCCCAGTCCTACATCTACCAGGGTACAGGTCTGATCAACCGCCGCCGCGAGGTGCACTTTACACCAGGCGCGGAAACCATACGCAGCCTCTACAAGGACGAGTGGTATGAACTGCCCTACTCAGACGGCACCCTGGATCGCATGAGCCAGCAAGAGCAGCTGCGATTGTCATTGCTCAATGATCCCACGCCGAAAGAGGACATTACCATTCGCGTGGCCGATGGCAAGCGTGTCAAGGATTACACACTGGTTTATGTCGGTGAAGAGACACTGTCTACCCCGCTCGGTGATGTCAACACCCTGCATTTTGAGCGCCTCCACGACGACCCCGACCGGAAATCCGATATCTGGATTGCTCCTGCCTGGGACTACATGATGGTGAAGACCGTACACATCGAGGACGGCAAGCCGGTAGAAGTAAACCTCAAGAAGGCATCGCTGGAAGGAAAGCGGCTATCTGCGAGATAGCCTGATCCGGCGCGCCGTCGGGCGCCGGTAATATCGAGAACAGCTTATGCCTTGGGCAGGGTTACCCCGGTCTGGCCCTGGTACTTACCACCGCGGTCCTTGTAGCTGACCTCGCAAACTTCGTCCGACTCGAAAAACAGCATCTGTGCCACACCCTCATTAGCATATATCTTTGCCGGCAGCGTGGTGGTGTTAGAAAATTCGAGTGTCACATGGCCTTCCCACTCTGGCTCCAGGGGTGTGACGTTGACGATGATTCCACAGCGAGCGTAGGTCGACTTGCCCAGGCAAATAGTCAGCACATTTCGCGGTATCCGAAAATACTCCACGGTACTGGCCAGCGCAAAAGAGTTGGGCGGAATGACGCACACGTCTGCATTCACATCGACAAAGCTGTTTTCATCAAACTTCTTGGGGTCCACCGTGGCTGAATTGATATTGGTAAACACCTTGAAGTGGCTGGAGCAACGTACATCGTAGCCGTAGCTCGAGGTACCGTAGGAAATCAGGCGGTTGTCACCGTCCGCACGCACTTGCCCCGCCTCGAAAGGCTCAATCATGCGTTGCTCCTCGGCCATACGCCGAATCCAGATATCTGACTTGATACTCACGCGGTTTTCTTCCTTTTTAGTCGTCGCTGATGGTGATCTCTGGAAATGCCGCTGTCGCCGCATCATCCGTCGTTGACAGGGCTGCCGCCACGGCCTGTGCGGCCTGCAAATATAGCTGCGCCTCCGCAGACTGGGGTTCGGCTATCACGGTGGGCTCACCGGCATCGGTTTTTTCGCGTATAGACAGGGACAGCGGCAGGCTGGCAAGCAAGGGAACCTGGTAATCGGAGGCAATACGTTGCCCGCCCTCGGCACCAAAAATATGCTCCTGGTGACCACACTGGCTGCAGATGTGCACGGCCATGTTCTCCAAAATACCCAGGATCGGCACGTCCACCTTGCGGAACATTTCTATCCCCTTCTGGGCATCCAGCAGGGCAATATCCTGCGGCGTGGTCACAATGACCGCCCCGGCAAGTGTCGCCTTCTGGGACAGGGTGAGTTGTATATCGCCGGTTCCAGGGGGCATATCAATAATCAGGTAGTCGATATCGCCCCAGAGTGTTTGCTCCAGCATTTGCACCAGGGCACCCCCGGCCATCGGCCCACGCCAGACCATGGGAGTTCGCTCGTCCGTTAAATAGCCCATGGACATGGTGCGCAGGCCATGGGCCTCGACCGGTAGCAGGAACTGTCCGCCTTGCTGCTCAGGCTTTACGCCATCGGCCACGCCCAGCATTTTCTGCTGGCTGGGTCCGTATATATCGGCATCCAACAGTCCCACGGTATTACCCAGGGACTTGAGGGCTAACGCCAGGTTGACTGCCGTCGTGGATTTACCCACGCCGCCCTTGCCAGAGGCAATGGCGATAATATGTTTGATCGTATTCATATCCAACCGAGATCAGGTCACAGAAACCCGACTCACCGGGCTCCGCAGAGGCTAAAGGCTGGCTAGTATAGGGACTCCGGTAGAAATCAACAACGGCCGCGGGCGCGGGTGAAATAGCACGTCAAAACCGCTATAGTAGCGCCCCTTTTTTGTCCCACGGAAACATGGCCGCAATGACGGATGCAAGGCGCAACATACTAGTGACCAGTGCACTGCCCTACGCCAATGGAGCACTGCATCTGGGGCACATGCTGGAACAGGTGCAGACGGACATCTGGGTCCGCTTCCAGCGTTCGCGCGGACATCGCTGTATCTACGTGTGCGCCGACGACGCCCACGGCACCGCCATTATGCTCACGGCCGAAGCCAAGGGCATCAGCCCTGAACAGCAAATCGCCAACATCAAGGCCGAACACGAACAGGACAGCGCCGGCTTCCTGATCAGTTTTGATAATTTCTACTCCACACACTCGGAAGAAAACCGCCAGTGGTGCGAGGAAATCTATGCGCGTCTGGAAGCGAATGGCCACATCGCCAGCCGCAGCATCACCCAGGCCTACGACCCTGAAAAATCGCTGTTCCTGGCGGACCGATTTATCAAGGGCACCTGCCCGCGGTGTAAAAGTCCCGATCAGTACGGCGACAACTGCGAGGTGTGCGGTGCCACGTACAGTCCGGCAGACCTGATCGACCCGGTCTCTGCCATTTCCGGTGCCACCCCGGTGCAGAAAGAATCCACGCACTTCTTCTTTACGCTGCCCAGCTTCACCGAGATGCTCAGCGACTGGATTGACTCCGGGACTTTACAGCCGCAGATCGCCAACAAGTTGCGCGAGTGGACCGAGGCCGGGCTACAGGACTGGGATATCTCCCGCGACGCCCCCTACTTCGGTTTCGAGATACCCGGGCAGCCCGACAAGTACTTTTACGTCTGGCTGGACGCGCCAATCGGCTACCTGGCCAGCTTTCAGGATTACTGCAACCGCGAAGGCCTGAATTTTGACGAATTCTGGCAACCCGGTTCTGACGCGGAACTCTACCACTTCATAGGCAAGGACATTATCAACTTCCACGGCCTGTTCTGGCCCGCGATGTTGCACTCGGCCAAGCTGCGCACTCCCACCGCGGTTTACGTACACGGATTTCTTACCGTGGACGGCACGAAAATGTCCAAGAGTCGGGGCACCTTTATCAATGCCAATACCTACCTGGAACATCTCGACGCGGAGTACATCCGCTACTACTTCGCTGCCAAGCTCAGTGCATCGGTTGACGATATAGACCTGAATCTCGAGGACTTTGTACAGCGCGTCAACTCTGATGTCGTCGGCAAGGTGGTTAACATTGCCAGTCGCTGCGCCGGGTTCCTGCGCAAAAATCATGACAACACGCTGGCGGCAGCTTGCGCTGAAAGTGACCTGGTCTCTGAGTTCATCGCTGCCGGTGAGCCCATAGCGGCCCTGTACGAACAGCGGGATTTCAACAAGGCCATCCGGGAAATCATCGCCCTGGCCGATCGCGCTAACCAGTATATCGACGACAAAAAACCCTGGATCCTGGCCAAGGAAGACGGCAAGGAGCAAGAGGTTCTGGATGCCTGCAGCGTGGGTATCAACCTGTTCCGGGTGCTGATGACCTACCTCAAGCCGGTGCTGCCAGCCATGGCAACCAAGGCTGAAGCCTTCCTGAATACCTCGTTGGACTGGACAGCCCTTGAGGGACCGCTGTGCGCTCATCAGCTGAACAAGTTCAAACCGCTCCTCACGCGTATAGACGCAAAGCAAGTCCAGGCCATGGTGGAAGCGAGTAAGGAAGAGACAGCCGAGAACCCCCCTGCTCCGGCAGCGCCCGAGGAAACCGAGAGTGACACCATCGCTTTTGAGGACTTCGCCAAGGTGGACCTGCGCGTGGCCAAGATCATAGCGGCAGAACCGGTCGAAGGCGCGGACAAGCTACTGCGCCTGACTCTGAGCCTGGGTGACAGCGAACGTCAGGTCCTGGCCGGCATCAAAGGTGCCTACCAGGGTCCCGAACTGGTCGGTAAACTCACCGTGGTGGTGGCAAACCTGGCGCCCCGGAAAATGCGGTTTGGTGTTTCCGAGGGCATGGTGCTCGCGGCGGGCCCGGGCGGGGAAGATATTTACCTGCTGGAGCCACACACGGGCGCTCAACCGGGCATGCAGGTCAAGTAAATCACGCCTTGTCCGTTAAACATTTTAAGCTTAAAATGTCTATAGGTTATCATTGTCTACAGGAGCCAAACGCCTGACACCGGGCGATGCGAGAGCGTAACCATGCTGGCAGATTATTCAGTCCTGCTGATCGGGGCGATTCTGGTCAACAACTTTGTGCTGGTACAGTTTCTGGGCCTGTGCCCGTTTATGGGTGTTTCCAACAAACTGGAAACCGCCATGGGTATGTCCATGGCCACCACCTTTGTCCTCACCCTCGCCTCCGTCTGTAGCCACCTGACCTACAACTTCCTGCTGCAACCCCTGGGCCTGGGTTATCTGAAGACGATCTCGTTCATCCTGGTTATTGCCGTGGTTGTGCAATTCACCGAGATGGTGGTACGCAAGAGCAGTCCCCTGCTGTACCGGGTGCTGGGCGTCTACCTGCCGCTGATCACCACCAACTGTGCGGTATTGGGTGTCGCCCTACTCAACATCAACAAGGACCATAACTTCCTGCAGTCACTGTTTTATGGCTTTGGTGCCGCGGTGGGCTTTTCACTGGTACTGGTACTGTTCGCGGCCATGCGTGAACGACTGGCCGTTGCGGACGTGCCCACACCGTTCAAGGGCGCGGCCATCGGCATGATTACCGCCGGGCTGATGTCACTGGCCTTTATGGGTTTTGCGGGGCTGGTATAGGCAAGGTGATAGATCTCATCGCACAGTACCCGTTTATTGCAGCCATGCTGGCGCTGGTCAGCCTGGGTGCGGTGTTTGGCGCATTGCTGGGTTTTGCGGCGGTGCACTTCAAAACCGAAGGCAACCCTATTGTCGACCAGATAAACGATATCCTGCCCCAAACCCAGTGCGGCCAGTGTGGCTATCCCGGTTGTCGACCCTACGCAGAAGCCATTGCCTCCGAGGAAGCGCAGATCAACCAGTGCCCACCGGGCGGAGAGGCGGGCATTCAGGCGCTAGCAGACCTGCTGGATATGGAAGCCATACCCCTGGATGAGGAACATGGTGAAGAGAATGTACCGGCGGTCGCCTACATCCGCGAAGACGAGTGTATCGGCTGCACCAAGTGCATACAGGCCTGCCCGGTAGACGCCATTTTGGGTGCAGCAAAACAAATGCATACCGTGATCGTCAGCGAGTGCACTGGCTGTGACCTGTGTGTGGAGCCGTGCCCGGTGGATTGTATCGACATGATTCCCCAGGAAGAAACCCTGCAAAACTGGCGTTGGAATCTGCCCGACCCGGTGAGCCGTTCAATCGATATCATTGCTACTGACGCCAACGCGGAGCAGGCCGCGTGAGAAAGATTTTCGACTTTCACGGCGGTATTCACCCCCCCGAGAACAAAACACAATCGGTGATGGAGCCGATCGCTCGGGCCGAAATTCCGGCTGAACTGGTTATCCCTGTTTCCCAACACATCGGTGCACCGGCCACGCCGGTTGTCGAAGTGGGAGACCGGGTTAGCGGTGGACAGGTCCTGGCTACCGCAAAAGGCTTTGTGAGCGTACCAGCGCATGCTCCCACCTCGGGTACCGTGGTTGCGGTAGAAGACCGACTTATCCCTCACCCCTCTGGCTTCACCGCGCTGTGTGTGGTGATCGCCACCGACGGCAAAGACGATTGGCTGCCTTTAAGCGGGGTCGAAAATTATCGGGAGGCTGAACCCCGGGTATTACTGGACGCCATCCGGGCTGCCGGCATCGCCGGTATGGGTGGCGCGGGTTTTCCATCCGCGGTGAAGCTGTCGGTGAAGCCGGAACACAGCGTTGAAACGCTCATCATTAATGGCACGGAGTGTGAGCCTTACATCACTGCCGATGATGTGCTGATGCGCGAAAGACCCACGGAAATCATTGAGGGGGTGGAAATACTCCGGCAGATCATCCGCCCCAAAGAAACCCTGATCGGCGTGGAGGACAATAAACCCGAGGGACTGGCCAGCTTGAGGGCAGCCGCCGAGGGCACCGATGTAGAGGTAGTGGAATTTCCCACTAAATATCCGTCCGGTGGCGAGAAACAACTCATTGAGATTCTTACTGGCAAGCAGGTGCCAAGCGGTGGCCTGCCGGCCGATGTGGGTATTGTCTGCCAGAACCTCGGCACCACCGTGGCCATTCGCGCCGCAGTGGTGAACGGTCGGCCGCTGGTCTCTCGTATAACCACACTGACCGGTAATGCACTGTCGGCGCCGCGCAATTACGAGGTACTGATCGGCACACCGATGAAGGATCTGCTGCAGCAGGCGGGATTTAATGGCGAGCCGCGACAACGGCTGATCATGGGTGGCCCGATGATGGGTTTCACCGTGCCCGATGCCAATGTCCCGGTAGTGAAAACAACCAACTGTATTCTGGCACCCACCCGCGAGGAACTGCCAGCGCCACCCCCCGCCCAGGCCTGTATCCGCTGTGGCATGTGCGCCGAAGCCTGTCCCGCCAGCCTGCTGCCCCAGCAAATGTTCTGGTTTTCCCAGGGTAAAGAATTGGAAAAGCTGGAACAGCACAACCTGTTCGATTGTATCGAGTGCGGGGCCTGCTCCTACGTTTGCCCCAGCAATATACCGCTGGTCCAGTACTATCGCGCCTCCAAGGCCGAGATTTTGCAGCATCGCCGGGATCACGAAAAATCAGAGCACTCACGTACGCGCTTTGAGGCCCGGCAGGAACGTCTCGACCGTGAAGAAGCAGAAAAAGAAGCCAAGCGCGCAGCGCGCAAGAAGGCGGCGGAGGAACGCGCCAAACTCGCAGCAGAAGGCAGAGGCGACAGCGCAGAAGACCCCATCCAGGCCGCCATCGATCGCGCCAAGGCAAAAAAAGCGGCTCAGCAGGCCGGCGCGCAAGAGAGCGACCCGACGGAACTCGAGCGTCTGGAGCAGGCTGTAGTGTCTACTGGCAAACGACTGGAGACGGCCAAATCCAAGCTGGCAGACGCCCAGGCCGAGGGCA
This sequence comes from Halieaceae bacterium, assembly GCA_963669435.1. Classification (GTDB taxonomy): domain Bacteria; phylum Pseudomonadota; class Gammaproteobacteria; order Pseudomonadales; family Halieaceae; genus CALJFL01. The sequence continues at coordinate 2,932,651 of OY770025.1, read as the reverse complement.
GCGATTTAGTGGCTGCGTTGCAAACTGGCGTGGACAAAACCCAGGCAAAACTCGACAAGGCCGAACAGGCGTTGCGTGAGTTCAAGGCCAATAGTCCCGAGCCAGACAATGCCGGAACTGGCAGTGAAGCGCCATCCAGCGCCGAGGCGGACGACCCGGCCAAGCTCGCCATCGCCAAGGCGATGGCTGCCCGCGACGCACAGGCCGCCATGAGCCCGGAAGAAAAAGCGGCTCAACAACTGGAGAAATTGGAACAACGCCTGCAGAAAGCCAGGGCGCGCCACGCCCAGAGCATTGCTGCCGGTGAAGAAGAAAAAGTCGTGAGCGCACTGGGCGCTACCGTCCAGCGCCTGGAAGACAAAATCAACGCAGCCCGGGAGAACACCTGAAATGGCCCTGCTGCGCATCACCTCTCCCCACGCCCACGGGCCGCTGACCACTTCGCGTGTCATGCAAACCGTACTGCTGGCCACGGTTCCCGGCGTCATCGTGATGACCCATTTTTTTGGTTTTGGCACCCTGGTGAACCTGGCCTGGGGCGCCATCGTGGCGCTTGCCTGCGAGGCACTGGCACTCGCACTGCGCGGTCGCCCGCTGGCGTTTTACCTGAAGGATTACAGCGCACTGGTCACATCCACCCTGCTGTGCATTGCGTTGCCGCCCTACGCGCCCTGGTGGCTCATTGCTGTGGGTGTCGCGTCATCGATACTACTGGCCAAACACCTTTACGGCGGCCTGGGCTACAACCCGTTCAATCCCGCCATGGTCGGCTACGTCATCCTGCTGATCTCTTTCCCGGTACAGATGACCGCCTGGGCGCCACCACGCGGCGTGGGGGAACTACCCGGGCTGCTCGACGCACTACAGGCCTGCTTTCTGCCCGCCAGTTATGACGGTGTCACCATGGCGACACCGCTCGATGTACTAAAGCAAAACAACAGCCTGCTGATCGAAAACCTGTGGGCGCAAAATCCGCAATTTGGCCGCTGGGCCGGTGTTGGCTGGGAATGGGCTAACCTGGCGTTCCTGGCCGGTGGACTGTGGTTACTCTACCAGCGTGTGTTCACCTGGCACGCACCGGTTGCAATGTTGTGCAGCCTGGCGCTGATGGCGGCCATTTTTTACGATGGCGGCAGCTCTGCCAGTGGCGGCTCTCCGCTGTTTCACCTGTTGAGCGGCGCCACCATGTTCGGTGCATTCTTTATTGTTACCGACCCGGTCTCCTCGGCGGTTTCGGTGCGGGGCAGGTTGGTGTTCGGCGCGATGATAGGCGTATTGATCTATATCATCAGAGTCCGAGGCAACTACCCCGACGCCGTGGCATTCGCCGTGTTGATCGCGAATTTCGCCGCACCGTTCATCGATCACTACACGCAACCGCGTACCTATGGGCACGGTGACGCCGAGGACAAAAGCTGATGCTGGGCCGCTCGATTACACGTAACAGCGTACTGCTAGCACTGTTCGCGGTGGTTACGACCTTGCTCATCGCCGGCACCTACCTGCAAACCCGTGACCGCATTGCTCTGGAAGAACGCAAGGCCGAGGAGAGAGCGTTGCTGGAAATCGTGCCCCGCGACAGGCACGACAATTCCATGCTCGACGATACACTGCCAGTGCCAGCGGGAGAGTTAGGCTTGCGTGAAGACAAGCGCATCTACATCGCCAGGTTAGAGGATAAGGCGATCGCCGCCATCATTCCCGTGACTGCCCCCGACGGGTACAGCGGAGACATCGACCTGATCGTGGGGGTTAACGCGGACGGTTCAGTGGCGGGCGTGAGAGCATTACGGCACAAGGAAACCCCCGGCCTGGGCGACAAGGTAGACCTGAGTAAGTCTGATTGGATCCTGGGATTTAATGGCCGTTCGTTGAATAACCCCGAGCGCTCCGGCTGGGCGGTCAAGAAGGACAAGGGTGTTTACGACCAGTTCACCGGGGCAACGATCACGCCACGGGCGGTTGTTGCCGCTACCCTGCGCGCTTTAGACTTTAGCCAGAGCCACGCTAAAATGCTGTTTGGCGAGACCCCGGCGCCCGCACCCGCAGGAGATTCCTAGATGGCCGCCCCCAGTTATAGCGAACTGTCCCTCAATGGTCTGTGGAAAAACAATCCGGCCATCGTCCAGTTGCTGGGCCTTTGTCCATTACTGGCTGTAACCGGTAGCGTGGTCAATGCGCTGGGCCTGGCAGCCGCCACGATTATGGTGCTGGTCTGTTCCAACACCGCGGTGTCGCTGATACGCAATATTGTATCCGACGCCGTACGCCTGCCAGCCTTTGTCATGATTATCGCCTCTGCGGTGACCTGCATTGAGCTACTCATGCAGGCATTCGCCTATGAGCTCTATCAGATACTCGGGATCTTCCTGCCATTGATCACCACCAACTGTGTCATTCTCGGCCGGGCCGACGCCTTCGCCAGCAAGAACAGTCTCGCGCCCGCCGTGTACGACGGCTTCATAATGGGCGTGGGCTTCGGTGTAATCCTGGTGTTACTGGGCGCCCTGCGAGAGTTGATCGGCACGGGCGCATTGTTTGCGAACATGGATCTGCTGTTCGGCAGCGCTGCAGCCAATTGGCAGGTCACCGTGGTGGAGGGTTATCAACCCTTCCTGTTGGCCATTTTACCCCCCGGTGCATTTATTTTTACCGGTTTGATTATCGCCGCCAAGAACCTGATCGACATGCAGATCAAGAAACACCAGGATGCGCGTAAGGCCAAACCAGTGAAGGGTGCGAAACGCGTGCGCGTAACCGGCACGATTTCATAGCAGCGGTGGCAACCCGATCTGGGGAATAAGCAGGCGCGGAAACGCTACGCGCTGCTCGCTACCAGCAATGTATCCAGAATTTCATCCACCGCAGCGTCATCCATGCCGGCATTCTCTACGTCACAGCTGTAGGTGATAAACAGTAGCAGGGACCCGGACGCAACATACCACTCCCGAATAGCTGTTCCATCAATTGCGTAGGCGGACATTACCCCGGTCAGGTCCCCCAGGGTCACCTTATCCCATTGCAGATCCTGCTCGGCTTCATCCCGCGCTATCGCCGCGACTTCGGCGGCCTCAAAATCTCCCTCACGCTTATGCAGGGAGCTGATTTCGATACACCCCACATCGTCCTGGTCACCAATGACGATACTGTCTTCTTCGGCTTCGGCCCACCACTCGGGCGGAACTACCAGGTTCCACCACTCAGTTTCCAATACGTTCATTGCGGCTGTGTTCTCCGACCGGCAAGTTCCAGGGACATCATCAGGGCGTCCTCCCTTGAATCCCCGCGGGGATAATAGTTCTTGCGCACACCGTCGTACAGGAATCCCATGCGTTCGTATAAGCCAAGCGCAGCGCGATTGGAGCGACGCACCTCGAGCAGACATCGCGTGGCACCGGTCGAAACAGATTCGTCCAGTGCTGCGCTCAACAGTGCGCGCGCCAGGCCCCGGCGTCGCCAGCTCGGCGTTACCAGTATATTCAGCACAGTGACCTCGTCGAATACCTGCTGACAGAGAACAAAACCGCGCAAATGCTCGTCATCTTTTGCCAGCAGCGCGCGCTTTCCGTCAAACGCCCCGGCCGCTGCGGAAAGCATAGCTGCGCTGGGCGATTCCTCGGGCTCAAGACCATCAAGGGCCTGCATGGATTCGAGGTCTGCGGCGGTGGCCGGGAGAATCTGCCAGTTCACCCGGATTTTAGCTGGGCCGACATCTCTTCCCAGGCCTGCTTTTTTGAACCGGGTTGTGCAAGCATCTGGCGAGTGGGGACCGAGCAATGTATGAATAAGGGCACATCGAGCGACTCATTCAGCGACTCATTCAATGACAAGGGCAAACGTTGTCGACATGAATCACCGAGAGTCACCAGCCCGCGGGTGGCTACTTCAGAGAGCTGGCGCTGGACAAAACCCGCAAGACTACTGGCGGCGGCATCAGGGCCCAGGTCCAATTGCTGATTATTGTGCAGCGGCCAGTCGAACTGCGTCACACGCGGCTGAGTCACCTCCAACTCCAGTGCCCTGGCCATAGCGCCAATCAGCTGTACCTGTTCTTTCGCCAGCGGCATTCCCGTGATGTCCTCCAACCACAGCCAGTTGCCTACATGCACGGAGGCAATGCTGAAGGCCGCCACGTTTTGCGCCGGTGACTGGGGCTGAACCTCGGGCTCGGCAACCTGCTGACGTCTCTCGTCACCACGCTGGAGATTTTTGAGTACAGACGGAGCACTGTTTACCTCTGGCCGGGGCGCTTCGCGTAATTGGGTCGCCACAGACGCCAGAGCAAGTTTCTGGCTGGGGGCTGCTGCGGGGAGCGCATGCCGGGACACATAACAGTCCAACCCCATCGCCTGCAGGTAGGTGAGTCTGTTCAGTTCTTGAGCTTCATGCATGGGAGAATTCTATCAGCTTTACCCGGCCGCCTATATCCACCGCCACCCATACTGTCCAAAAAAACGCAGTCCGGAACGGACAAACATGGCCAGGTGGCGCAGGCCCTTGCGCACGGCGTATCCGCCGTGGTGAGTAATCTGTACCGCGGGCTGATAGGCCAGCTCACCTTCGGCAAACAGGCGGCGACTGAGGTCGTAATCCTCAAAGTACAGGAAGTAACGAGGATCAAAACCGTCAACCGCTTTAAACGCTGAGGTTCGCAAAAGCATGAAACAACCACTGGCCAGCGGGATGGTTGCTCGCTCGCCGCGGTCGCACAGTGCGCGTAGCTCATAGTCTGCGAGCTGTTCGGCAAACCAGGATCGCACAAAAGCGGGGCCAAACGCCCTTACCGCCAATACCAGCACCGAGGGGTAACTGCGGCACAGGTACTCCCGCGTGCCATTGCCTGAGTGAACGCGGGGAGCCAATAACACCGTGTTCGGGTAGTGTGCAAAATCTGCAATGCCCAGGGCCAGTGCATCGGGCGCCAATTCAACATCGGGATTTAACACCAGGTGAAGGTCGCTGGAGACACCCGCTATGGCATCATTATGTCCGGCGCCATAACCAAGATTCTGATCCGCTCTTTGATAGCGGGACTCACAACCCGGGGTGTCGTGCATCACGTCCGCGAGCACCCGCTGGACGGACTCGCCATAGGCATCATCCCCGGAATTATCCACGACGATTAAAACCGCACCGGCAAGGGAGCCCTCCTTGTCAGCTTCCTGAATGGCCAGCCGCAGGCTACTCAGCGTTTGCGCCAATCGGGCCAGGTCGCTGTGGTAAACAACCAGGGATACTGACAGGCGCACAGGGGTGGGGTCAGAGCTCATCGCCGGCATGTTAACAGCTGCAGTGTGGGCCAACAAAACCCCACCATGTGTGGTGGTGCGGCCTGCAAGGTCCGACCGGGGAGGTGCGGCCTGCAAGGTCCGGCCGGCGAGGTGCGGCCGGCGAGGTCCGGTCGGGTAGGTGCGGCCGGCGAGGTCCAGCCTGGAAGGCCCCACCTGTAAGGGCCGCTCGCCAGTGCCATCAGCACACGCAGTTTTGGCCGTGCGCTAGCGTGTCGCTGTAGAGAGGTTATCATGCGCATTAAACACCATCAGGGGAGCACAACTTGCGGATCTTCAGACTGGGACCCGGCATACTGGTTACTGCGGCATTTATCGGCCCGGGCACCATCACCACGGCATCCAGTGCGGGCGCCAGTTTCGGCTTTGCCCTGTTGTGGGCACTGGTCTTTTCCGTGTTCGCCACCATCGTATTACAGGAGATGGCCGCTCGACTTGGTCTCGTCACCCGCATGGGGCTTGCCGAGGCCATGCGCTCCACTTTCAACAACGCATGGATCGGCAAACTGGCGGTCATCCTCGTGGTTGCCGCGATCGGTCTGGGCAACGCCGCCTACGAGGCCGGTAATATCGCCGGGGCTGCCCTTGCACTTGCTTCGGTCAGCGAGCTGGGCATTGCCAGCTGGTCACTTATAACCGGCTTCGGCGCCTTCATCCTCCTCGGATTGGGTCAGTACAAACAGCTCGAGCGGGTGCTGATCTGCCTGGTGCTGATTATGAGTGCCGTATTTATCGCCACCGCATTAGTGGTAAAACCAGACCCTCTCGCCCTGCTCGGTGCCGTGTTCAAACCCAGCCTGCCCAGCGGTTCGGTGATGACGGCACTGGCACTGATTGGGACGACGGTGGTGCCCTACAACCTGTTTCTGCACGCCAACGCCGTTCAGGAGAAGTGGTCTGCCCAGGTAGACGTCGACCAGGCTATTCGGGAGTCCCGTGTCGATACAGGGCTGTCGATCGGCCTGGGGGGGCTTATCACACTGGCGATACTGAGTACCGCAGCGGTTGCCTTCTATACCACGGGCACAGCTTTCAGCAGTGACACCATGGCGCTGCAGCTCGAACCACTACTGGGGCCGGCGGCACGCTATGTTTTCGCTCTCGGGCTTTTCGCAGGCGGTTTGACCAGTGCTATCACCGCGCCGTTGGCGGCGGCCTACGCCGTGTGTGGTGCAATGAACTGGGAAAATGACCTTAAATCCCCTCAATTTCGGGCGGTTTGGCTGACAGTGCTCGGCTGCGGGACCTTGTTTGCCGCACTGGGTAGCAAGCCTATTGCCGCCATTCTCTTCGCCCAGGCTGCCAATGGGCTGATGCTGCCCGTGGTAGCAATCTTCCTCATTCTGGTAATGAACAGCCGCGATCTGCTGCAAACACGCACCAACGGGGTAATGGCGAACCTGTTCGGCTCCCTGGTTGTGCTGGTGGCTCTTGGCCTGGGTACGTTAAAGATCCTCGGTGTACTTGGCCTGATGTAAGGGGCTAATGTAATGGACCACGCGCCTGTCGAGGCGCGGGCCGTGAAAAATGGCATTTTCTGCAGATTTTAGTAGAAATCACCGGTGATTTATCGCAAAGATATAGCAATTGGGAATAATACTTCGAGGGTAGCCAAATTCGGGGACAAATTGGCGGTATCTGGCACCCAAATAACTTTGTGCAGAAAATCACAAAAAGTGCGTATCACCATGTTATTTATGAAGTTTCTTACGAATAACCATGTTATGGTGGAGAAAAGTAGGCCAGGGACGGTTGACTATGGGGGCAAACCCTCCAGAATCATCAGGGGCCATTTCAAAACAAATAAGACCTTCTTATCGGTAGTGGGCACATAGGGGATGATAATGATTAATCGGTTCGCCAACCTTTCAAGCCGAATTGCGCTTATTTTTGCCATGTTAATTGCCCTTGCGGCCTGCGGAGGCGGCGGTGGCGGCGGTGGAGATAACGGCGGCGGGTTTTTGCCGGATAACGACACAGATGTTTTCTTTGTGAGCATCACGCTACTGGACGCTGAGGGGAATCCCACTAACACGGTAACCAGCACGCAGGACGCCACGGTGGTTGTCACTGTGACCAGAAACGGTCCCAATGGCGCCCCCATCGTCAATGAGGTGGTTACCGCAACTTCTGATATCGGCGTAGTTAATCCCGAAAGTGGTACAGCGCTCACCGATGAAGACGGTATCGCGAGGCTGATACTCACGGCTGATCCCGTACTGGGTGCCGGCACTATCACCATCACCGTCTCTAACGCGCCACCGGGATCCGAGCCGGGCACCATCAATTTCCAGGTGATCGAAGCAGACCTCAGATTAGGCTCCTTCGTAGAGGGCGTTTTCGTTGACGGCGTCATTTCCATCGCGCCCGAAGGCATCATTGCCGCTCGAGGCACAGCGGTATTAACGCTGGCTGCAGTTGACCAGGACGGCAATCGCGTAGAGACCGAGGAAGAAGTTACGATCACCAGCGAATGCCTGGTTTCAGGTGAGGCGACACTGAATCCGGTCAGTCCCATCACGTTTATTGGTCAGATATCCACCGAATACACCAACGTCAGCTGTGCAGCAGGTGAAGACGTGATTACAGCTACATTGGGCAACGTGCAAGCTACCGGGACAGTGACGGTCGCACCTCCATCAGCGAATTCGCTGGTCTTCACCGGGGCGGATCCCGAAGTGATTGTACTGCGCGGCACCAGCATAAACCCTGAGGCTCAAGAATCTTCGGTAGTTACCTTCCAGGCGGTTGATAGCGGCGGCGCTGGAATTCCGGGGGTAGAAGTTTCGTTCGATTTGACGACGTTCATTGGCGGACTATCCCTGTCACCCACATCTGCCGTGACCGACGTAAACGGTAACGTCAACGTTAAGGTCTTCGCTGGCGACGTGACCACCGTGGTGCGGGTTATTGCCACCGCACTGGATGAATTCGGTGATGGCGAGGTATCTACAGTCTCTGGAGCGATAGCCGTCAGCGCGGGCGTACCTGATCAGAAATCGATATCTTTGAGTGTCGAAGGTGGGTTTGTCGTTGAGGATGCCTTCAATACTGACGGTGTGACGCGCACACTGACGGTACGCATGGCAGACCGGCTCAACAACTCCGTACCCGATGGCACGTTCGCCAACTTCAGCACGGAATACGGGGTGATTGAACCATCCTGCCAGACCGTGGACGGCGCCTGCAGCGTGGTGTGGACCAGCCAGAACCCGCGGCTTCCCGCCTTGCCAGAAAACCAGGCACTGGTGAAAACGATCTGGGATGAAGACTACAGTTGCCCCAGTCACAATGGTGACTTTGGCCCATGCCCCGACAGTCTGGGTGATATCCAGGGTGGTCGATCAACCGTACAGGTCACCTCGCCTGGCGAAGAATCGTATATTGACCGTAACGGCAACAATATTTTTGACCAGGCAGAGGCGGACGCCAACCTCTTCTCCAACCTCACTGAGGCGCACCTGGATCACAATGAGGACGGTGATTACAACCCGGCCACGCAGACCTGTATTGACATGCCGGACACCCTCACCTGCCTTGCCGGCTCGGAGGAACCTTTCCGCGATAGAAACAGCAATGGGGTGTTTGACGCCAATGGCGACAACCCCGACGACGATTATCCCGACACCGGCGAAATGGCGGTTTACAACGGTCTAGGCTGTCCGCCTGAAGGCGATGGTATCTGGTGTAGCCGCGAACTGGTGGATGTCCGGGCGTCTACCGTACTGATCCTGTCCGATGCATCCAGTTGGGCGATCGAGCTGTTCCAGAGTGCGCGTCAGGTGACTCGCGCCGCGTCAGGCGTAACCTACACCGCATTCATTTCGGACATCTTCAACAATGCGCCTCCCGCAGGTTCTACGGTTACCGTCAGCACCGAAGGCGAGTGTGCGATCGAAGGCGAGAGCTCCTTTGAAGTGCCGGTCACCGCGATGCCTGGTGCATTCGAGGTTGGCTTCCGAGTGGGTGGCGAGGGTGTCGATGCCAGCACCCTGACGATAACGCTTGATCCGGAAGGTAATAGCCCGAATTTCACCCGTTCCTACCCCTGCGTTCCGCTTGATCCAAATGGACTGGTCGTTGGCCCAGGTTAAGCAACGCAATTGAAACGATAAAGCCGGGCATAGCCCGGCTTTTTTTTGCTCAGTTATTGAACACCTGTTGCACTTCGCGCGTAAGCAGAAGTAGAGCGCGCGGACATACCCCGCATTTTTGCAATCGAAAGGGTGACAAGGCCTCGATTTGTGCCTAATTTGATAGCTGCAGAAACGTCATGGAGTGATGCCTGAATAATGTTAGCGAAGCTACAAAAAATGTCCGTGGGTATCCGCGTTACGGTGGTCGTAGTATTTATGGTCGCCACCGCTTTGACTGCGGGTCTGGCGATCGGCCTGCAGTATTATTTTGGGCGGGCAATGGCTTCTGAAGCGGCAACCGAGCTGTATGCCACAGCCTCATCCGGTATCGCCACCAAATGGCGCACGGTGGGCGAGCAAAATGTCATGGCAATCGACCTCCTGGCGGAAAACCCTACGCTCGCTGACAGGACCAAAACCGACAGCCACCTGGAACTGCTCGCCAACTTGATGCGCCGCAATCCGCTCTACTATGGCGTGTACATCGGTCACGAAGACGGCAGTTTCTACGAGTTGATCAACGTCAATACCAGCAACGCAGCGCGCAGGGCGTTTCGCGCGACCCCGACGGACCAGTGGGTACTCATCAGTATTGATGGTACTGCTGAGAATCGCGAGCGACGCTTCGAGTACATGGACGATTCGTTCAAGGTGCGGGTGATTCGATCAGAACCCACCGATTTTGATGTCAGCAGCCGACCCTGGTATCGCGGTGCACTGGAGGCGGATTCCAGCTATCGCAGTGAGCCCTACCTTTTCGCCCAACTGGGTCTTCCGGGCCGCACGGTGGCCAAACAGATTTCCGGTACGCAATCGGTGATCGGAATCGACATGACCCTCGATACAGTGTCGAAGTTCCTGCAGGAACAGGACATATCGCGCAAAGGGGAAGTGTTCATTTATCGACCCGACGGGCAGATTATCGCCTCGAGCAGAGCGCCCGATACGCAGAATAATCTACCGGTACCGGCGTTGAATCTCACAGTAGAAGAAATCGAATACCTGAAGACTCTGCCCGAATTAGTGGTTTCCAATGAACTGGACTGGCCGCCCTTTGACTTTGCCATTGTCGGCCAACCCCAGGGCTACTCCATCGACGTTATGCGGCTCATCGGTGCGATGCTGGATATCGACTTGCGCTTTGTAAATGGCTACACCTGGTCTGAACTGGTCGCTCGCTTCCAGGCCGGTGAAATTGACCTGTTGCACTCGGTACTGCTGAACGACACCAACGCCCAGTGGGGCATTCCCTCAGACAGTTACGCCACCCTGCCCTATGCCTTTGTCACCCTGGCAGACAAGCCAGATATATCAAGCATGAGTGAACTTGTGGGTCGACGCGTAGCGATTCCCGAGGGCTGGTCGGTTATCAAGGTCATTAACGAGCGCTACCCGGATGTGGAGATTGTCGAAGCCAAAAGCACCCACAACGCCATTGAACTGGTACTGGATGGCACCGTCGACGCCGCCTTCGATAATGAGGTGATATTGCGCTATATCGAGCGGCACTACTTTATCAGCGGCCTGAAGTACGACATCAATATCGACATGGGCCAGGGCGACCTACCGAACAAGCTACACGTACTTAGCTCGGACAGATATGAACAGCTAAGCCCCATTTTGAATAGGGCCATCGCAGCACTGGGCAAGGCACAGCGAGATTACCTGGAGAGCCAGTGGCTGGCGTTCTCCGATGATGACGCGGAGCCCAAGTCAACCGGTGCCGTGCCCTTGGACATCCTGATGGAGGCGACGGAAGATCCCGCCCTGCACCGGACCATGCTGGAAGTGGATTATGACGGACAACCACATTACGTCTATGCCGAACCGCTGAATGATGAGGTTCAGGGGGGTATGTACCTGGGTATGCTGGTCCCCGCCAAGGCGGTCGTCGATCCCTTTATGGACAAGGTGAAGCTTTCCAGCATGATCACCGCTGCCTTCCTGTTTTTGCTGATGCCGCTGTCCTGGGCGTTTGCCACTCCAATCGTACGCCCGGTGAAACAGCTGGCCATGGAGAATGAAAAAATACGTCGGCGAGACTACGATGACGTAGAGAAGATCACTTCTCATGTCACCGAGATTCACCAGCTGTCATCATCGATGGTTAAAATGGTCGAAGCCATCAAGGCCCACGAACAGGCACAGCGCGACCTGATGGACGCATTCATCAAGCTGATCGCCCAGGCCATTGACGACAAGTCACCTTACACAGGCGGGCACTGTGAGCGCGTACCTGAACTTGCACTGATGCTCGCCGAAAAAGCGTCGGCAACCGACGCTGGAGTGTTCAGCCAGTTCAAGCTCGAGGGTGAGGACCAATGGCGGGAATACCGGATTGCAGCCTGGCTGCACGACTGCGGCAAAATCACCACGCCGGAACATATTGTTGATAAGGGCAGTAAGCTGGAAACCATCTACAATCGCTTCCACGAGGTGCGGATGCGCTTTGAAGCACTGTGGCGGGACGCAGAGATCGATTTCCTGAAGGAACTGCGTGAACACCCGGAGCGCGAGGCAGAGCTGGCCGAAGAGCTAAAGCGCCAGCAAGCGCGACTGCAAGATGACTTCGCTTTTGTTGCCGATTGTAATGTGGGCGGCGAATTTCTCGACCCCGAGAAACAGGAGCGCCTGAGGAGTATTGCCCAGCTGCAGTGGCAGAGAAATTTCGACAATCGCGCCGGCCTGTCTCCGGTTGAAGAGCTCGCCGTTGGGCCCAGTGAACCCAAGGCACTACCTGTCACTGAAAATCTGTTGCAGGATCGCCCGGAACACATCATCCCGAGGACGCGCTCCACCGACTACCCTCCGGAGTTCGGCATCAACATGGATATTCCTGAACACCTGTATAACCAGGGCGAGGTGTACAACTTATCCATATCCCGCGGCACGCTGACGGCGGAAGACCGCTTCAAGATCAATGAGCACATGATCAGCACGATCAAGATGCTAGAGAGCCTGCCCTTACCGGAAGAACTTAAAAATGTGCCACGCTATGCGTCCACTCACCACGAAACCATGCGTGGCTCAGGTTATCCACGTAAGTTACCCGGCGAGCAGCTGAGCATTCCGGAAAGGATTCTGGCGGTAGCGGATGTTTTTGAAGCCCTAACGGCCTCGGATCGACCCTACAAGAAAGCCAAACCGATCAGTGTGGCCATCGACATATTGCACAAGATGGTCGAGGACGATCATATCGACAGGGACTGTTTCGAGCTGTTCGTTCGCGAGAAGGTCTACCTGGCCTACGCCAACCAATTTCTGGATCCCTCGCAAATTGACGACGTTGATGAAAGTAAATACCTGCAGGTTGCCTGAGGTTCGCTGGCCAGCGCTTTTATTCCTGTCGCTGCTTTGCTTCAACCCCAACGCGATCGCCAACGCATCGCGGATTGAGAGCCTCGAGGCAAAAGTCCTCCAACTCGAGCAGGAGCTGGCAGAGGCTAACCAGGCGCTGGCCGAGGCAAGGGCGACCCCACAAGGGCAGAGCGCGAGCCAAACCTCTCAGGTAAACGAGCCAGTGGATGACGGCTTTGTCATAGGACCGCTCAAACTGGGCGGTGCCGTGCGGGTGAACTACGTCTACGGGGACTACGAGACTACCGACAACGGCCCGAGCCGGGGCGGTCACGGTGGCAACGTGGAACTCGATACCTTCCGTATCAATGCGGCATTGGACATGGGCCAGTTCATTGGCAAGCTCGAGTATCGCTGGTACGCAGCAGACAGCGGAAAGAACTACAACTTTCTGCACACCGGCTGGCTCGGCTACCGCTTTGATGATGACTCGCAGGTGGAGGTGGGGCTAAACCGTGTACCCTTTGGCGCCGGTCCCTATGGCATTTCCCAGAGCTGGTTCTTCGATCAACACTACTACGTGGGACTGTCTGACGACCCCGATCTAGGCGTTAAGTACAGCACAGCTCGCGGCAAGTGGAATTGGGATGTCGCCTACTATTCTCGTAGCGAACCTAGCTTTTCGGGCCGCAGTACCGACAGCGCTCGCTACGGTTATGACGCCGTGCGCTGGAACGAAACGGTGGATGAAGAAGGCAACGTCAGCTTTGGAGAGTCACGCAGCGGCTACCGGGAAAAAGACCAGTTCAATCTGCGCGGCATTTACCAACAGAATCATGCAGATTGGGATACCCGCCTGGGATTTTCCCTGCAGTACGGCTCATTGGATGGCAGCAACGTTGATGACGGACACCACTGGGCCGCCGCTGCCCATAGCGTTATCAGTCATGGAAACCTGACGCTGGGCGCACAACTTTCGCGTTACGTGTTCGATATCGATGCCAACAACCCCTGGGGCAGTAATGAACTGATTCCCATGGGGGCTTACGATTTTGCCTGGACCGTGGCGGCCAGGGCCTGGTTGCCCGCCGTGTCGCTAAGTTACAAGGTGACGACCGACGGAATCCCCTGGCTCGACTATGCCCTGCCCTATGTGGAGTGGAGCAGCATCATCAAGGACGAAGGTGAATTTAACGATAGCCAGCTGTTTATACTCGGGTCCGCCTGGGCACGTGGCGGGTGGTACATCTACAGTGATCTCGCCTACTCCAACGGCAACTATTTCGTGGGCAACAAGGGAGACAACTACGGCAACATCACAGGCGTGGGGGACTTTGGCGTAGCCGGTAACGACGAGTGGAACTACCGGCTGAATATCAACCTCGGATACTACTACTAGCGTGCTGTCTAGCTAACCGAAAAAGTTCAATGCGCAGGCAAGCGCCCGGGAGGCAACTCCCAGGCAGACATAAAAATCAGTTAGGCAGATTCGTTGCGCTCGTTACACGCTTCGGAAGCGTCGGAGCGCCAGCCGTAATGTGAGTGTTCCTTGGGGTCGTATTCCATACCCGGGCAAATAGCGTCCAGTGTGCCATCCCTGTCCAGGTCATAGGGTGAGTAGTACATCCTGTCTGTCGCACACCCCGCCAACAATGTCAGCGTGGCCAGAATTAACGCAGAACGCATAAAGGTACTCCCTTAACTAAATATGCTGTGACTAAGACTAGTATAGAAAGAACCGTGCAGCCAGCCGAAATTCTACCCTCAATGGGGGAAATTGTGCGCTAGTACGCAGAAATGGAAGAAATGTGGAGACCAGACCCGGAGTGCTGATTTCATAAGTGCTGGCCCATTAGAGGCCAAATGGCAGCAGAGAAAATTAGCTCAATATCAAATAAGTTATGACCTGGCATGCTCCAGATCGTCTTGAGACGGGGCCGTCGAATCGGCGTATACACGCACTGGCATGAGCAGCATGCTGTCCAGGCGAGAGTCTTTTTGCTCGCGGTACTTCTCCAGGCCAATCTCCATCGACAGGTGCTCCTGCGCCGGCCTGTCCTGATAGGTACCGAACAGGTAGTCAAACCACGGGAAAGTGCTGGAGAAATTACTGTCTGTGTACCGGCGGTCACTGCAGTGGTGGATGCGATGAAAATCCGGGGTAACAATGATATAGCGTAAAATCCGCTCAACCCGGTCTGGTAAGCGCGTATTGCTATGGCTCCATAAATCCTGCGCCATGCGAAAAGCCTCGTAAGCGATAAGAGCTGACACCGGGGCACCGAGGGCGACAATAAAGGGTAAGCGAACCAGCATCAGGAACGCCGCCGCGCCGGGGTGATTGCGATAGGTGGTGGTGACATCAAAGTGTGTGTCACTGTGATGCACCGCGTGCAGGCTCCACAGGATTGGCACCGTGTGCAGCAGCCTGTGATTCACGTAGTCAACCAGCCCGAGCACCAGGGTCAAAATGATTGCGCTGGGCCACCAGCCTAGTTCCAGCCAGGCGAGCACGCCCAGCGTCTGCTCGCTGGACCACCAGGCCGCCGCAACCCCTACGGCCAGAAAAATCCAGTAATTGACGGTGGTAGTGACCGCAGTCAAACCAATATTGTTGAGCCAGCGGAAGGCGAGATTTTTGGGTTCCGGCCGCCTGGGAAAGAGCATTTCCAGCACGCCGATAAGACAAAAGGCGCCCAATAAGGCACCAAAAAGCACAACACTTTCATGCTGCTCTAAAAATTCGATCACTACTCCACCTCGCAACCGCTAGCCGCGGTTGCGTACAACCAGGTCCCTAAACGGGTCGATCAAGATCGATTCTTAAGTATCCTGGCCCCGATAACCGCAAGAGACAATGCTATGCCCGCAATTACCCAGGGAGAATCGATAGGTACAGCGGTCGATGTCGGAGGAATTGCACTGATACCGGCGAAGGCACCCTGCGAAACCAGCGACAATGCCGCTCCCAAACCCAATACTTTTCTATCCATGTGGTTTTCCACCCTACTGTCTTTCCCGAAGGAGACTGCACACAGAGTAGCCGCTGAGACTTTGTTGGTCAATATTCATCCAAGACACTAAACTTCCTCGGCAGCCCACCCTATTCCGCGACTTTGTCAGCTTGGGGCTAGTGGTAAACTGCAACGCGCTTCGCTACGTATCCACTCACAGATCAACTAGCAAAAAAGGAAACTCTATGATTACCGTTCATCACCTTGGCGTTTCGCAATCAGACAGGGTTGTCTGGTTGATGGAAGAACTTGAGCTGCCCTACGAACTGAAGTGGTATGACCGGGGTGCAGACTTTTTGGCACCGCCTGAGTACCGGGCCCTGCATCCCGCCGGGGTAGCGCCGATTATCCAGGATGGCGACCTGATGATGGCGGAATCCACGGCCATCGTCGAATATATTTCCCAGCGCTACGGTGCAGGCAAATTATCACGTAATGTCGATAGCCCCGACTATCCGCACTACCTGTACTGGATGCAGTTCAACAATAATCTACAGTCCGCGGTGTTCTCCAGATTCGCTTATCAATTGGCGGGTGGTGACCTGGAAGCCGACAATCCCATGCTTACCACGAGCAAGCGACGTGAGGCGGGCATCTACCAAGCCATGGAAGAACGGCTGGGGGAATGCGACTATCTCGCAGGGGCAGAATTCAGCTGCGCGGATATTATGGCAATGTTCAACCTGACTTCCCTGAGCGGTATGGGCGCCAAGGTTATTGATGAGAGTTCGCCAAACACCTTCGCCTATGTCCAGCGCGTCACATCACGCCCTGCTTATCAGAAGGCAATGGCAATTGCTGGACCAACAGCGGAAAAGCCCGCTAAGTAGCGAGGCTTTTGCCGCCGGTTAAGCGCCGGAATCGTCATCCGACAGGGTTAGCAAACAAACGGCAAGCAGCACAGTTGCCAACACGCCTGACCCACCGGCGAGTGGCAGCTGGCCAAACACATCACGACCTGCTGCCATGGACGCTATATTGCTCACTAGCGCAATTAGGCCAACAAGTATGCTCACGTTACCGAGCAACGATGCCCCGCTGTTACGGCGTGCCAGCCCGAACACGATCAAGGCCAGTGCCAGCAGTACCTTCGCGGCGTTATAGACCATAAAGGAGAACGCTACGACAGCGCCGGCTGCCGGAGCCATACCCTCTACCGCGCCCGCTGCCTCGCGGAACGGGCCGAACATGGTTAGCCCTACTCCCACTTGCACTACGTTCAGTACCGATGCTGCTGTAATGGCAGACCATGCGAGGTGATGGCGTTTGGTTTGTGCCAGAGCCGATCCGGCGAAGGCCGCCATTAGTACGAAGAGTAAGCCTTCGGAGCCCCATAGCAGCTGCCGGGGTACATTTGCCTCGGCGATGTAGAGTGCTGTGTAAATTGCTTGGGTTACTGCTGCAATGAGTAGCAGGATTCCTGTGATTTGTGCGGTGCGGTTGTAGGGGTATTCCATTGTGTGGCCTCACTCTGGATGCGTTTTTGGGTATGTAAACATAATTTTTGGTGGGGGTCATATGTGGGAGAGCGGGTTGGGAGTTGGGAGGGTGTGACCTACTTTAAGTGGCGAGCACGCTCGCCATCACTCGGCCGGGGTCGCGCACCACCGGTCACATGGGCCCTCAAAGCAGGTTGGGTGCAGTGAGATGACCTACTTTAAGTAGCGAGCAATGCTCGCTACCCTTCGGGTGCCTTCGGCACTTCTACGCCGTTCACCTTCGGTGAACTGGCCGGGCGGCGTTCCGCTTCGTCACATGGCAGCCTTTGGCTGCTGCAGGACGGAACAGAGAATCAACGCATCCTAAATAAAAAACCCCGACCAGCTATGCTGGACGGGGTGTTTTATTTGAAGGGGGCCGCCTTCGGCACTGGCGATGACCTACTCTCACAGGGGGCGGTCCGGCGATCCGGAACCCCACATAAAGAGAGGGGTTTTCCCAGGTGAGAGTATCGAACACTAGAAAGTAAAACGCCCTGACCAATACTGATCAGGGCGTTTTAATTAGAAGCCTGGCGATGACCTACTCTCACATGGGGAAACCCCACACTACCATCGGCGATGTACCGTTTCACTACTGAGTTCGGGATGGGGTCAGGTGGTTCCAGTACTCTATGGTCGCCAGGCAAACTGGTTTGTTGTCGTGGGTCTTATGTCTGCAGACTGCCTCGTCTCAACAAATAGGGCGGTAAATCAAGCTGTCTGTTCTGGTGTGTTGTCTTCCAACACTCTGACTCAATCACAACATCCGTCGTCTTCTTTCAAATAACTTGGATTATATGGTCAAGCCTCACGGGCAATTAGTACGGGTTAGCTCAACGCCTCACAACGCTTACACACCCCGCCTATCAACGTTGTAGTCTTCAACGGCCCTTCAGGACCCTCAAGGGGTCAGGGAGAACTTATCTTGGGAGAGGCTTCGCGCTTAGATGCTTTCAGCGCTTATCCTGTCCGAACGTAGCTACCGGGCAATGCGTCTGGCGACACAACCCGAACACCAGGGGTTCGTCCACTCCGGTCCTCTCGTACTAGGAGCAGCTTCCCTCAATTCTCCAACGCCCACGGCAGATAGGGACCGAACTGTCTCACGACGTTCTAAACCCAGCTCGCGTACCACTTTAAATGGCGAACAGCCATACCCTTGGGACCGGCTTCAGCCCCAGGATGTGATGAGCCGACATCGAGGTGCCAAACACCGCCGTCGATGTGAACTCTTGGGCGGTATCAGCCTGTTATCCCCGGAGTACCTTTTATCCGTTGAGCGACGGCCCTTCCATTCAGAACCGCCGGATCACTAAGACCTACTTTCGTACCTGCTCGACTTGTCAGTCTCGCAGTCAAGCGCGCTTGTGCCTTTACACTAACCTCATGATTTCCGACCATGATTAGCGCACCTTCGTGCTCCTCCGTTACTCTTTGGGAGGAGACCGCCCCAGTCAAACTACCCACCACACACTGTCCCCGATCCCGATAAGGGACCTGGGTTAGAACCTCAACGTTACCAGGCTGGTATTTCAAGGGCGGCTCCACCATGGCTAGCGCCACAGTTTCAAAGCCTCCCAGCTATCCTACACAAATAAAGTCAAAGTCCAGTGTGAAGCTATAGTAAAGGTTCACGGGGTCTTTCCGTCTAGCCGCGGGTACACTGCATCTTAACAGCGATTTCAATTTCACTGAGTCTCGGGTGGAGACAGTGTGGCCATCGTTACGCCATTCGTGCAGGTCGGAACTTACCCGACAAGGAATTTCGCTACCTTAGGACCGTTATAGTTACGGCCGCCGTTTACCGGGGCTTCGATCAAGAGCTTCTCCGAAGATAACCCCATCAATTAACCTTCCGGCACCGGGCAGGCGTCACACCGTATACGTCCACTTACGTGTTTGCACAGTGCTATGTTTTTAATAAACAGTCGCAGCCACCTGGTCACTTCGACCGACCAAAGCTTAGGAAGCAAGTTCCATCACCCTAGCCGGCGTACCTTCTCCCGAAGTTACGGTACCATTTTGCCTAGTTCCTTCACCCGAGTTCTCTCAAGCGCCTTGGTATTCTCTACCTGATCACCTGTGTCGGTTTACAGTACGGTTCCTTATTACCTGAAGCTTAGAAGCTTTTCTTGGAAGCATGGCATCAACCACTTCTTGCGAACCTCGCGGTAAGCAATCGTCATCAGCTCTCAGCCTTAGCAGTCCGGATTTACCTAAACCGCCAGCCTACAACCTTAAACAGGGACAACCAACGCCCTGATGGCCTAGCCTACTCCGTCCCTCCATCGCAGTAATAAAAAGTGCAGGAATATTAACCTGCTTCCCATCGACTACGCATTTCTGCCTCGCCTTAGGGGCCGACTCACCCTGTCCCGATTAGCGTTGGACAGGAAACCTTGATCTTCCGGCGGGGAGGTTTTTCACCCCCCTTATCGTTACTCATGTCAGCATTCGCACTTCTGATACCTCCAGCAAACCTCCCGGTTCACCTTCAACGGCTTACAGAACGCTCCTCTACCATGCGTGCACTTCCTTAAACTCACTCGCCTCTCGGCTCGCTCCTTTAAGTAAGTAATTTGCTACGCAAATCACATCCCTCATCAGATCCCGGCCGTCTCAACGTTCGGGAGGGCTTGGTCGTCGGCTGCGCCGACGACAAGCGTCCATGAATGAGTTTAAGTGAAGTACACGCATCCGCAGCTTCGGTTACCAATTTAGCCCCGTTACATCTTCCGCGCAGGCCGACTCGACTAGTGAGCTATTACGCTTTCTTTAAAGGATGGCTGCTTCTAAGCCAACCTCCTAGCTGTCTAAGCCTTCCCACATCGTTTCCCACTTAACTGGTATTAGGGACCTTAGCTGGCGGTCTGGGTTGTTGCCCTCTCGACGACGGACGTTAGCACCCGCCGTCTGTCTGCCATGATTGTACTCCGCGGTATTCGGAGTTTGCATGGGGTTGGTAAGTCGGGATGACCCCCTAGCCCAAACAGTGCTCTACCCCCGCGGGTAAGACATGACGCTCTACCTAAATAGATTTCGAGGAGAACCAGCTATCTCCGGGCTTGATTAGCCTTTCACTCCGATCCACAGCTCATCCCTGCATTTTTCAACATACGTGGGTTCGAGCCTCCAGTCAGTGTTACCTAACCTTCACTCTGGCCATGGATAGATCGCCCGGTTTCGGGTCTATTGCCTGCAACTATGACGCCCTATTAAGACTCGGTTTCCCTACGCCTCCCCTATACGGTTAAGCTTGCTACAGACAATAAGTCGCTGACCCATTATACAAAAGGTACGCAGTCACCCCGAAGGGCTCCCACTGCTTGTACGCACACGGTTTCAGGTTCTATTTCACTCCCCTCTCCGGGGTTCTTTTCGCCTTTCCCTCACGGTACTGGTTCACTATCGGTCAGTCAGGAGTATTTAGCCTTGGAGGATGGTCCCCCCATCTTCAGTCAAGATAACACGTGTCCCGACCTACTTGTCGCAAGCTCAGTACCACATACCGGTTTTCGTGTACGGGGCTATCACCCTCTATCGCCGGACTTTCCAGACCGTTCCACTAACCAGTACGCTATTACTTGCAGGCTACTCCCCGTTCGCTCGCCGCTACTAAGGGAATCTCAATTGATTTCTGTTCCTAAGGGTACTTAGATGTTTCAGTTCCCCTCGTTCGCCTCGTTAACCTATGTATTCAGTTAAAGATACCTGGCTTACACCAGGTGGGTTTCCCCATTCGGACATCTCCGGATCAAAGTCTGTTTGCCGACTCCCCGAAGCTTTTCGCAGGCTACTACGTCCTTCATCGCCTCTGACTGCCAAGGCATCCACCGTATGCGCTTAGTCACTTGACCATATAACCAAAGTTATCTGTCTGCCTTGCTAGCACAAGACAACTACCGCTTTTAAACCGCAAAAGCAGCACTCAAGAAGACAGTTCCCTGACCCCCTTAACACAGGCCAGGTACTTAGTAGACACAGACCGATCAAAGTCTGTGCCCGCCGGATGTTGTGACGCTTAAGTCACAGTGTTGTTTATTACAACTCGTTGTGACAACGGGGAATTGAAACCCGCTATCACAGAACAATTTATCTAAGGATCTTTCTTCCCACACACGACCCACTAATGGGCCATGGTGCAAAGCTAAAATCCAAAGACTCAGCTTAATCTACCTTGTTAAAGAACTTTCCGGTCGCTAAAACCAGAACGAAGCGTACACAATACGCTTCGTTCTAATCTCAGGTGATGCAATAAAAGAAGTGGTGGAGCTATGCGGGGTGGAGCAAGACCGATATGCCAGTGGCATATCGCAGCTTGCGACACGGCACGCCATGGATGGCGTGACTGGACCCAATCACCAGGGACGGGTTAGAACACCTTTGCTCGACCCAACCCACCAATAAATGGTGGAGCTATGCGGGATCGAACCGCAGACCTCCTGAATGCAAATCAGGCGCTCTCCCATCTGAGCTATAGCCCCAAAATAGTGTCGTCAGCAACCACGAACCTGCCAAGTACACCAATTGGTTCCAATCGAGGCGCCGTGACGCGCCGTGTATTAACAATACACAAGCGGTGCGGCAACGAAGAGTGGAGGCAATTGGTAGGCCTGGGCAGATTTGAACTGCCGACCTCACCCTTATCAGGGGTGCGCTCTAACCAACTGAGCTACAGGCCTGCAACACAGGCGAGTACTCGTGATTTCTTTCGCATCAACCGAACAGATGAAGACAAATGTGTGAGCACTTGAAAGGTAGTGTCACTATCGTTTAAGGAGGTGATCCAGCCCCAGGTTCCCCTAGGGCTACCTTGTTACGACTTCACCCCAGTCATGAATCACTCCGTGGTGATCGCCCTCCCGAAGGTTAGGCTAACCACTTCTGGAGCAACCCACTCCCATGGTGTGACGGGCGGTGTGTACAAGGCCCGGGAACGTATTCACCGTGACATTCTGATTCACGATTACTAGCGATTCCGACTTCATGGAGTCGAGTTGCAGACTCCAATCCGGACTACGAAACGTTTTGTGGGATTCGCTCCCCCTCGCGGGTTTGCTGCCCTCTGTGCGTTCCATTGTAGCACGTGTGTAGCCCAGGTCGTAAGGGCCATGATGACTTGACGTCGTCCCCACCTTCCTCCGGTTTGTCACCGGCAGTCTCCTTAGAGTTCTCAGCTTAACCTGCTAGCAACTAAGGACAAGGGTTGCGCTCGTTACGGGACTTAACCCAACATCTCACGACACGAGCTGACGACAGCCATGCAGCACCTGTCACAGAGCTCCCGAAGGCACCAATCCATCTCTGGAAAGTTCTCTGGATGTCAAGACCTGGTAAGGTTCTTCGCGTTGCATCGAATTAAACCACATGCTCCACCGCTTGTGCGGGCCCCCGTCAATTCATTTGAGTTTTAACCTTGCGGCCGTACTCCCCAGGCGGTCTACTTAGTGCGTTAGCTGCGCCACTAAGAAATCAAGTCTCCCAACGGCTAGTAGACATCGTTTACGGCGTGGACTACCAGGGTATCTAATCCTGTTTGCTCCCCACGCTTTCGCACCTCAGCGTCAGTATCGAGCCAGGAGGCCGCCTTCGCCACCGGTATTCCTCCACATATCTACGCATTTCACCGCTACACGTGGAATTCTACCTCCCTCTCTCGTACTCTAGTCGGCCAGTATCGAATGCAGTTCCCAGGTTGAGCCCGGGGCTTTCACATCCGACTTAACAAACCGCCTACGCGCGCTTTACGCCCAGTAATTCCGATTAACGCTCGCACCCTCCGTATTACCGCGGCTGCTGGCACGGAGTTAGCCGGTGCTTCTTCTAAAGGTAACGTCACAGTGACGCGCTATTAACGCGTAACCTTTCCTCCCAATTGAAAGTGCTTTACAACCCTAGGGCCTTCTTCACACACGCGGCATGGCTGCGTCAGGGTTGCCCCCATTGCGCAATATTCCCCACTGCTGCCTCCCGTAGGAGTCTGGGCCGTGTCTCAGTCCCAGTGTGGCTGATCATCCTCTCAGACCAGCTATGGATCGTCGCCTTGGTAGGCCTTTACCCCACCAACTAGCTAATCCAACGCAGGCTCATCCGATAGCGCGAGGTCCGAAGATCCCCCGCTTTCCCCCGTAGGGCGTATGCGGTATTAGCAGCTGTTTCCAACTGTTGTCCCCCACTACCAGGTAGATTCCTACGCGTTACTCACCCGTCCGCCGCTGTACTCACACCCAAAGGTGTTTTCTCGCTCGACTTGCATGTGTTAGGCCTGCCGCCAGCGTTCAATCTGAGCCATGATCAAACTCTTCAGTTTAAATCTTTAGCCTCTACCACCCAAAAGCAGTAAGAGGGGGCATTAATGCGATTAACCTCGCTCCAACACCCAAATCCAAGGCTCAGACACAATTCGAAATCAATGTTCCATAAAACTATGAATCAATGGTCACTTGTTGTGTCTGAATAGTTGTGACAACTATCCCAACAAGTGCCCACACATCTGTCTTCATCTGATTGTTAAGTAACACCCCTAATCGCCAGGACAGGGGTTACGGTGGGGGGCTGCCCCCGACCGAGGAGCGCATTATACGCATGGAGCCTGCCCCTGCAAGCGCTTTTGTAAAAATATTTCAAGCTTTTAGCATCGCCTTGAAAAAGCGGCTAAAAATCGTTCGCCAGGCCCGGATTAGCCCCCTTCTGAAGAAGCTTCAGGCACCGCCAGCGGTGCGCTGCAAACTGGTCCTGACAGTGCCGGGACGAGACTTTACACGCAGCCATAATCTCCAGCCCAGCAAGCCGGCAAACACCAGTGCGTAAGCAAGGGCCTCGCCAATATCCGAACGAGCCTGCCACAGCAAATGCAGGCACGAGATGACAGCGGCGGGGTAAATCAGACGGTGCAGGTATAGCCAGTTACGACCCAGGCGTCGCTGCATGCGGCGCGTAGACGTCAATGCCAGCGGCAACATAAGCAACCAGGCAAGAAAGCCCGCAGTAATATAGGGCCGCTCAATCAATTCTTCGAGCAGAATCGGTAAAGTCCATCCCACATAAAAGTGGCCAAAGGACGCGAGGTGGATACAGGCATAAAAGAAGGCATAAAGCCCCAACATGCGCCGGAACTTGAGAAACACTGACCGCCCGCTCCATCGCCTGAGGGGGGACACCAGCAGCGTGATGGCGAGTAATCTCAACGACCACTCACCAGTACTGTGCATGATAGCCTCTGCCGGGTCAGGGCCGAGGCCGCCCGCGGTGGCCTGGTAAAGTAACCAGCCAAACGGAACCAGGCATAGAAGATGGAGCCCTGTGCGAACTACAAACACGCTAGGGCCTGTTAACACTGATTGAATCGTGCCTGTTGCCCCTGAAAAAGGGCCAATCAAGGCACGACGATCGCGGTTTGGTTACTCCAAATGAGTGAGGAGTAACGCCGAGTGGCCCTTTTTCAGGGGCAACCCGGAGGGCTGGGCTCATTTTTCCGCTCAGCAGCGTTATCAGTCGCTCATGTATATTCAATACACTACGCTCCTTATGCCTTGCTGAGCAAAAAAATGTACACAGCAGGCATGATGCAATTAGTGTTAACAGGCCCTAGTAGTACTTGCGCAGGTCCATGCCCTGGTAGAGTCCCGCCACCTGCTCTTCGTAACCATTGAACTTCAGGGTTGGCTGACGATTGGGCTTGAACAAAGTCGAAGGTAGGCGTCGCTCAAACTTCTGACTCCAGCGCGGATGATCCACCTCGGGATTCACATTGGAGTAAAAACCATACTCCCGCGAGTTCAGGGACTGCCATGAGGTGCCAGGTTGCCGCTCGGTGAGCTCGATATCGACAATGGACTTAATACTCTTAAAACCGTATTTCCACGGCACGACCAGGCGTATGGGCGCGCCGTTCTGGTTGGGCAGGGTTTTGCCATACATACCCACAGCAAGCAGTGTCAGCGGATGCATGGCTTCATCCATTCTCAGGCCTTCCCGGTAGGGCCAGTCGATGATGCTGGTGAAGGACCGGGTGCCAGCCATTTCATCTCGTCGGTAAAGAGTCTTGAAGCGCACATACTTCGCTTTGCTGGTAGGCTCGAAGCGCTCCAGCAACGCAGCCAATGGAAAGCCAATCCAGGGCACCACCATCGACCAGGCCTCAACACATCGGAAGCGATAGATTCTTTCTTCCAGGTCAAAGCTGCCAAGTAGGTCCTCGAGATTGAGCTTACCCGGCTTACCCACCTCGCCTGACACGGATAAAGACCAGGGGTCCGTGGTCATGGTGTGGGCATTACGGGCCGGGTCGCCCTTGTCGGTGCCGAACTCGTAGAAATTGCAGTAGGACATCACATCGGAAAGCGGCGTGAGATCCTCTGAGGTATGAAACCCGTTATTGCCAGGCTCAGCTTCGGTAAACCGCAACGTCTTACCACCGGTTGCCGGTGGTGCCGCCGTGGCGCTCCCGGCCAACCCTGGTATTGCCGCCAGCCCCAGACCTTTGACTAATTCGCGACGGCTGAAATAGGCGCTCTCGGAGGTTATTTCCGAAGACGCTATATGAGGTACCTGGTAACGCTTGCGCATATGCGAGTCTCTGTCGATCAACTTACCAAGTCAGAGTCACCCGCAGCGTATTGGTTCCCGGGATATTGCCGGCAATAAATCACACTTGGCCCCGCCTGGACTTCAAGCGACCCTTACGCCAACGCAGCACCGCGCCTACTGGCCCAGACGCCGCATAGGTAAGAAAAGCCAGCAGGAAGATGCTGGGCGGATCGACAGTGACCAGGCCGAAGATAAGCACGACCAGCAAAATAACAAAGAACGGGACACGACTGCGAAAATCGATGCCCTTGAAACTGTAGTAAGGAAAGTTGGCCACCATCAAGAAGCCGACTGTGGCGGTCAGCACGGCAACCAGGAACGCCAATTCCCGCGGTAAATCGTCTCCCGTCAATCCGTAGTCATGGCAGACCCAGACCACGCCTGCGATGATACAAGCAGCTGCCGGGCTGGCCAGGCCGGTAAAGTAGTTTTTGTCGGCCGTGTCGATCTGGGTGTTAAAGCGTGCCAGGCGCAGCGCTGCGCAGGCAACGTATATAAACGCCGCACTCCAGCCGAACTTTCCCAGATCCCCCAGTGCCCAGCTGAACATCACCAGTGCAGGTGCAACGCCGAAAGACACCATATCCGACAGACTGTCGTACTCGGCACCAAATTTACTCGAGGTATTGGTCAGTCGCGCGATACGGCCATCGAGTCCATCAAAAACCAGCGCGAAAAATATGGCGATGGGCGCCGCCTCGAAGTTGCCGCGCATCGCGGCAATAACCGCATAAAAGCCCGCAAATAGTGCCCCGGTGGTAAACAGATTAGGCAACAGGAATATGCCCTGGCGGCGCACGGTGCGGCCATTTTCCGAAACCTCTTCCTCGTGCTCGTCGACCAACATATCCAGCGTCGGTGCAACGGGCGCAACCTCGGCGTCTGCGTTGTTCTCGACGACTTCTTCTTGGGGATTATTATTGTCCATGTACCGCACCCAACTCCCGGGAGTGCACAATTCTATCAAACTGCAGCACGGTAGGTCTGCTCAGCCACATCCCACAGCGATTTCACCAATGGGTTGGACAAGCGCTGGGTGAGGCAGCCCAGGCCAATTGATATCTCGGGCAAAGGGACTGCCGCATCAACAAATTCCACCCGATCTACCATACCGCTGGCTGCCACCACGAGTTCCGGCGCAATGCCCACGCCGAGGCCCAGGCTGACCATGGCGACGATGGCCTCATGACCGGCCACCTGGGCATAAATCTGAGGCCGGAAGCCCTGGGCGAGAAACCACTGGTTCACCATGTCGTTGGTAACCCCTCGCTCCGGGATAATGAATGGCACTGCGCTCCAGTCAAACTCGGCGAACGACGGGTTTGATCCGGTAAACTGCGCCCTCACCGCACAGTCTGCCCGCGGGATACACAGTTTTACCGGTGACTTGCGCAGCGGAAGAAATGACAGCCTGTCGGGTAGCTGTTCCGGCAGACTACTGACTGCAAAATCGTCACGGCCTTCAAGTACACGGGAAATCCCGTCGGCCTGATCCCCGGTGTGGAGCATGATTTCCACCGCCGGATGCGTAACCCGAAAAGCCTCCAGTACCGGCGATAGCACTCGATAACTGGCTGTCACCGAACAGAACAGACTTATCTCCCCCGCCAAGGCATGATCTCGGGCCAACTGGCGCTTGACCTGGTGCCAGTCGGCAATCGCCTGGCGCGCATATTCCCGGAACGACATGCCCTCGCGGGTAAGACTGACCGAGCGCTTGTTGCGCTCGAGTAGCGTCTGTCCCACCTCGTCCTCCAGGCGCTGCACCGTGCGACTCACCGCCGAGACGCTCATGTGCAACACTTCGCTGCTACGGCTGAAATTCAGGGTGTCCGCCACGGACAAAAACACTTGCAGGGCTCGCATTTCCATATTAATTGCATCTCTTGTGCGATAAGTGCAAAACAGTATTAACTATATAGCGTTTTACGCAAATATTAAAATCACGTATCGTGCGCCCTCCATTATTTACCCTATAACCTCGCTGGAGGACCCCCTCATGGGACAGAATTACTTCAATACCCTACCCCTGCGCCTGCAACTCGAAGAGCTGGGCAAATGCCGTTTCATGGACGGCTCCGAGTTCGCCGATGGTGTCGACAAGCTGCGCGGCAAGAAGATTGTCATTGTCGGCTGCGGCGCCCAGGGCCTTAACCAGGGTCTCAACCTGCGCGACTCCGGCCTGGACGTCAGCTACGCCCTGCGCGACGCTGCTATCGCGGAAAAACGCCAGTCCTGGAAGAATGCCAGCGAGAACGGCTTTGCCGTCGGCACCTACGAAGAACTCATCCCCACCGCCGACGTGGTGATGAATCTAACCCCTGACAAGCAACACACCAGCGTGGTGAATGCGGTCATGCCGTTGATGAAGGAAGGTGCCTGCCTGGACTACGCCCACGGCTTCAACCTGGTGGAAGAAGGCATGCAAATCCGCGAGGACATCACCGTGGTAATGATGTGCCCCAAATGTCCGGGCACAGAGGTGCGCGAGGAGTACAAGCGCGGCTTTGGGGTTCCCACACTGATTGCCGTACACCGGGAAAACGACCCTAAGGGTGAAGGCATGGATATCGCCAAGGCGCTGGCCTCCGGTACTGGCGGTGATCGCGCCGGGGTTCTGGAATCTTCACCCATCGCGGAAGTGAAGTCCGACCTTATGGGCGAGCAGACCATTCTCTGCGGCATGCTGCAAACCGGCGCCATCTTGTCTTTCGACAAAATGGTGGAAAAAGGCATCGAGCCGGGCTACGCCGCCAAGTTGATCCAATTTGGCTGGGAGACGGTGACCGAAGGTCTCAAGCACGGCGGTATCACCAACATGATGGATCGCCTGTCCAACCCGGCAAAAGTTCGCGCGTTCCACCTCGCCGAGGAACTCAAGACCATCATGCGTCCGCTCTATGAAAAGCACCAGGACGACATTATGTCCGGCCACTTCTCCACCACCATGATGGAAGACTGGGCCAACGATGACGCCAACCTGCTGAGCTGGCGCGCCGCCACCCAGGAAACAGCGTTTGAAAACACCACTAACACCGATGCGGATATTCCTGAACAGGAATATTACGATCACGGCATCTTGTTGATCGCCATGTGTAAAGCAGGCGTGGAATTAGCGTTTGAGGTGATGGTAGAAGCAGGCATAAAAGAAGAGTCTGCCTACTACGAGTCTCTGCACGAAACACCGCTGATTGCCAACACCATTGCGCGCAAGAAACTGTACGAGATGAACGTGGTGATTTCAGACACGGCCGAATACGGCTGCTATCTGTTCGACCATGCATGTCGTCCGCTGCTTGCAGACTTCATGAGCAATATTGAAACCGACGTGATCGGCAAGGGAATGGAAGGTGATAACGGCGTGGATAACGCTGAGCTGATTGCGATTAACGATGCAATTCGCAGTCACCCGGTGGAAGTTGTAGGTAAGAAATTGCGCGGTTACATGACAGCGATGAAGAGCATCGTGTAAGATAAAACGAGTGCTGCATCCAAACCCCGGCCTGGTGCCGGGGTTTTTTATGCGTGCACAAAACCAGTGCGCAGATCGCGCTGACAGCTCACGTCAGCGCTCCATTCTGGTTCATTTTTCTTAGTTAAATCAGGAAGTGTTTCTTCATGGAACGTCATATCGAAATCCTTATGTACCGCTCGCGCTGGATACTGGCGCCTATCTATCTCGGCTTGTCCCTCGCCGTGCTGGCATTAGGCATCAAGTTTTTTCAGGAGCTGGTTCACCTGTTAGCCGATGTTGTGGTCCTCGCGGAAGCCGAGATGATCCTGATCGTGCTCTCCCTCATCGACATCGCGATGGTAGGCGGCCTACTAGTGATGGTAATGATGAGCGGCTACGAGAATTTCGTTTCGCAACTGGATATTGAAGCTGAGAAGGAAAAGCTCGGCTGGCTGGGCAAGATGGACTCATCCTCCCTGAAGGCAAAAATTGCCGCTTCAATCGTGGCGATCTCGTCGATTCACCTGCTCAAGGTGTTTATGAATATCCCCAACACCGACAACGACAAGATGATGTGGTATGTCATTATTCACATGACCTTTGTGGCCTCGGCGTTTGCCATGGGCTTTCTGGACATAAAGACCAAAAGTAAGTCCTGATTCAATCGCGCACTGTAGGCGAGCTGAATCAGGACCTTTGCGCTAGAGCCTGAGGACTTTCTCTCCCCGAGAAATACCCGCTACACCCGAGCGTACCACTTCGAGAATATCTGCATCCGACATGGCCGCAACGAAGGAGTCAAGTTTGTCGCTGGTACCCGTGAGCTGGATGGTATAAACGTTCGGACCCACATCCACGATTTGGCCGCGGAAAATATCGGTCGTACGTTTTACCTCGTCGCGTGTTGCACCTGAGGCGCGCACCTTGATCAACATCAGGTCACGCTCCACGTGTGCGCCTTCTGAAAGATCGACCAACTTCACCACATCAACAAGCTTGTTGAGGTGTTTGGTGATCTGTTCGATCTTCCGGGCATCCCCATTAGTGGTTAACGTCAGACGCGACAAAGTCGGTTCTTCAGTAGGCGCCACATTGAGTGTCTCGATGTTGTAACCGCGCTGCGAGAACAAGCCCACTACCCGTGAAAGTGCACCCGGTTCGTTTTCCAACAGAATAGAAATAATACGCTTCATGTCATGTCCTCTCGTTCTTGCTGAGCCACATGTCTTTCATGGAGCCATTGGGTGCCACGTGCATCGGGTAAACGTGTTCCATGCGGTCGATATATACGTCCAGGAAAACCAGGCGATCCTTCAGAGCAAATGCTTCGTCCATCGCCGCATCAAGGTCTTCGAGCTTGTCGATCTGCATTCCGACGTGGCCAAAGGATTCCACCAATTTGACGAAGTCAGGCAGCGAGTCCTCGTAGGTGCTCATGGCATAGCGCCCTTCGTATTGCATGTCCTGCCACTGCTTGACCATACCGAGATAGTTGTTACGCAGGTTGATAATCTTCACCGGCGTGTTGTACTGCGTGCAGGTCGACAGTTCCTGGATGTTCATCTGAATACT
Source organism: Halieaceae bacterium (assembly GCA_963669435.1). GTDB lineage: Bacteria > Pseudomonadota > Gammaproteobacteria > Pseudomonadales > Halieaceae > CALJFL01. Next base: position 2,901,820 of record OY770025.1, on the reverse strand, counting down.
GCCCTCACCGGTCACACAGGCCACTTCCTGGTCCGGGAAGGCCAGTTTGACACCCATCGCTGCAGGCAGGCCAAAACCCATGGTTCCCAGACCACCCGAGTTGATCCAGCGGCGCGGTTTGTTAAACCGATAGTATTGCGCGGCGAACATCTGGTGCTGGCCAACATCCGAGGTAACGAAGGCATCACCGCCAGTAGCGCGATAGAGGCTTTCAATCACCTGCTGCGGCATGATGCTATCGCTCTCGCTATAGCGCCTGCCCGTCCACAGGCCGTGGTTGTCGCGCCACTCGTCAATCTGCGCCCACCAGCGCTGCAGAGCCCCCGCGTCAGGTAAGGTGTCGTCTTTTTCGACCATCTGCTTGACCACATCGATCAGGTCGCGCAGCACCGAACTAACCGGCCCCACAATGGGTATGTCCGCCTGAACGGTCTTGGAGATTGAGGTTGGGTCAACATCGATATGGATGACCTTGGCGCCGGGACAGAACTTGTCCACAGTATTGGTGACCCGGTCGTCAAAGCGTGCTCCCACGGCCAGGATGACATCGCTGTTGTGCATTGCCATGTTGGCTTCGTAGAAGCCGTGCATACCCAGCATACCGAGGAATTGCCTGTCGGAACCGGGGTAGGCTCCCAACCCCATCAGCGTATTGGTGATCGGGTAATTGAGCATGCGAGTAAGTTCGATCAGTAAATCACTGCCCTCACCTTGCACCACACCGCCGCCGGTGTAGATCATCGGCCGCTTGGCGCCCAGTAACATACGCGCGGCTTTCTTTATCTGCCCGGTATGACCGCGCTGCGCCGGCGAATACGAGCGCATTTTTACCGACTCAGGGTAGTGGTATTCGAACTTTTCGTCCGGCCGCGTGATGTCCTTGGGGATATCAATCACCACCGGACCGGGGCGCCCCGAACTGGCAATGTGAAAGGCCTTCTTGACCATTTCCGGCAGCTCCTCGGCACGGCGGGCCTGAAAGCTGTGCTTAACAACCGGGCGGCAAATACCCAGCATGTCGGTTTCCTGGAAGGCATCCTCGCCGATCAGGTGGCTCTGCACCTGCCCGGACAGCACTACCATGGGAATCGAATCCATGTAGGCGGTGGCAATACCAGTAATGGCATTGGTCGCACCGGGGCCGGACGTTACCAGTACCACACCGGGCTTGCCGGTAGCGCGCGCGTAACCATCTGCAGCGTGGGTAGCTGCCTGCTCGTGGCGGACCAACACATGGGGAATGTTGCTGGCCTTGAACAGCGCGTCGTAAATATGGAGAACGGCCCCACCAGGGTAGCCAAAAATATACTCAACGCCCTCATCTTCGAGGGCTCGGGCGATCATCTCGCCACCGGATAACAATTCCACGGAATAACTCCTCACAGCAAAGCGCCGACGCGTAACCCTCGCCGGAGCGTGCTAAAAATCACTGTGTGGACGTTGCAGCAGTACACCTGACCCGGTGTATGCAAGACATCGCCACCCCCTCAGCAGACTCGATACACTGCTTATCGCCATCCCTAAGGATTGCACCATTAGGGAAAATCGATCACGCACATCTGTGTATCGGTCGCCCTGCGGGGTAGCGCAGTGTCGGGCCCTCAAACCGGCCAATACGGCACGATTTGCATACGGGACATGTAAGCAGCTGCTGTGAATCATCACATCGCAGCAGTGGGCCAGCGGCCGAGGGTACTCAGCATTAGCCGTTGCCACTTACAAGACCCGCGTATTGTTGTGGCATGGGTACTGAAAGTCAAACAACTATGCTGCCAATGTGAATTCTACCGGTGTAGCAGTCATTGGCTAAATATATGATTTTGGGTTACTTTTAGGAGACGGAACTCTCAAGATGAAGAGGGAATTGGACGTGAATGGACTTTTTGGGAAGTTTTTAACCCCCGTTGCAATCTCGTGCCTGCTGATATTCAGCACCACGGCATCGGGCGGCAATACCCACTATCGCTGGATTGATGAACGCGGACAACCCGTGCACAGCGACAGACCACCGCCGGCGGGAATCGACTACGAGGTCATTTCCACCGGCTCAAGCCTGGTACGCCAGGTCTCGGGAGACGAGGGTGCGGTGCCGGCTGAGACCATGCCCCGAGTCGGCAATGAGTTCGACCAGGTAGACCTCGCTGAGCCGGAGGAAGTGGAGAAGAATCCCGAGTATTGCGAACGGGCCACCAAGAATCTGGAAGCCCTCGAAAATGCCACGCGCATACGTACTCGTAATGACCAGGGTGAACTGCGGTACCTCAGCGAAGAAGAGCGAGAGGCAGAGATCGTAAAATCCAAAGAGGCGATCGCCACGCACTGTTAGGCCTTGGCCCCAACAAACACAAGTCTCGGCCATAAAAAAGGCCCCTTACGGGGCCTTTTTCGTGTCAGGCTGCCTTAAACCTTGGCTCTTCCGCCTCCAGCTCGACCTTGATGGTCTGGCCCGGCTCAAATTCACCAGCCAGAATGCGCTGCGCTAACGGGTTCTCCAACTCCTGCTGAATCGCCCGCTTCAAGGGTCGCGCACCGTAAACCGGATCAAACCCTGCGGCCACCAGCTTGTCCATGAAGGCCTCGCTAATTTCAAGCTTGAACGAGCGCTCCTGCAATCGTGCTTCAAGACTGCGCAACTGAATCTCGGCAATCCCGCGAATCTGCTCGCGCCCCAGCGGGTGAAAGACCACCGACTCATCGACACGGTTGATAAATTCAGGCCTGAAATGGGTACCAACAACATTCATGACAGCAGACTTCATCGCCTCGTAATTTTCCTCGCCTGCCATCTCCTGGATCAGGTCTGAGCCCAGGTTTGATGTCATGACAATGACCGTATTACGAAAATCGACCGTGCGGCCCTGGCCATCGGTCAAACGGCCGTCTTCCAGCACCTGTAGCAGAATGTTAAAGACATCCGGGTGCGCCTTCTCAACCTCGTCAAGCAGCAGCAACGAGTAGGGGCGTCTGCGTACCGCCTCGGTCAGGTAACCCCCCTCTTCGTAGCCGACATAGCCCGGAGGTGCACCGATAAGGCGAGCCACAGAATGCTTCTCCATAAACTCGGACATGTCGACCCGCACCATGGCCTGTTCGCTATCGAACAAGAACTCGGCAAGTGCCTTGCACAGTTCTGTCTTACCCACCCCGGTGGGGCCCAGAAACAAGAACGAACCATTCGGGCGATTGGGATCCGATAGGCCGGCTCGAGACCGTCGCACAGCGTTTGATACCGCGGTGACCGCCTCTTGCTGACCAACCACGCGGTCGTGCAGCGCTTCTTCCATACGCAGCAGCTTTTCGCGGTCACCTTCGAGCATCTTGGACACTGGAATTCCGGTCCAGCGTGATACCACTTCGGCGACTTCCTCTTCGGTGACCTTATTGCGCAGCAAAGTGCGCTCGGCCACTTCTGCCTCCTGGGCCAGTTGCAGGCGCTTCTCCAGGTCGGGCATCAGCCCGTACTGCAACTCAGACATGCGGGTGAGATCACCCGCCCGACGCGCCGTGTCCAGGTCCAGGCGGGCCTGCTCCAACTCGCTCTTGATCTGCGCTGCACCCTGCAGGGAAGCTTTCTCCGCCTTCCAGACTTCCTCCAGGTCCGAGTATTCGCGCTCTACGGCCTCAATTTGTTCATTCAACAGCTGTAACTGCTTTTCCGCCGCCGGATCGCTATCCTTTTTCACCGCTTCCCGCTCGATCTTGAGCTGAATGAGTCGGCGCTCGAGTTTGTCCATCGATTCGGGCTTGGAGTCAATCTCCATGCGGATGCGACTCGCCGCCTCATCGACAAGGTCAATGGCCTTATCGGGCAGCTGGCGATCGGTGATGTAACGCTGGGACAGTTTTGCCGCTGCGATAATGGCCGCATCGGTGATATCCACGCTGTGGTGCACCTCGTAGCGCTCCTTCAGGCCACGCAGAATGGCAATGGTGTCTTCCTCACTGGGCTCATCGACGAGCACCTTCTGGAAACGTCGCTCCAGCGCGGCATCCTTCTCGACGTACTGGCGATATTCATCCAGTGTGGTGGCACCGACACAATGCAATTCACCACGGGCCAGTGCCGGCTTGAGCATATTGCCGGCGTCCATGGAGCCCTCTGCCTTGCCTGCGCCGACCATGGTATGTAGTTCGTCGATAAACAGGATTATGCGACCTTCCTGCTTGGACAGCTCATTAAGAACCGCTTTCAGCCGCTCCTCAAAGTCCCCGCGGAACTTGGCGCCGGCCAGCAGCGAACCCAGGTCAAGAGATAAGATTCGCTTGTCCTTGAGACTTTCCGGCACTTCGCCATTTATCACTCGCTGGGCCAGGCCTTCGATGATCGCTGTTTTACCGACACCGGGTTCGCCAATCAGCACGGGGTTGTTCTTGGTGCGGCGCTGCAGCACCTGGATAGTGCGACGTATCTCGTCATCTCGCCCGATAACCGGGTCCAGCTTGCCCTGCTCGGCTCGTTCGGTGAGATCAATGGTGTATTTTTCCAGCGCCTGGCGAGACTCCTCGGCCTCAGGGCTGTTGACTGCCTCACCGCCGCGCACTGCTTCAATCGCCTCTTGCAGGCGAGCAACTTGTACCCCGCTGTTTTGTAGTAACTTCCCGGCCGGAGTTTTACCCTCGAGCATCGCCACCAGCACCAGTTCGCTGGAAATGTAGGCATCGCCGGATTTCTGCGCCAGCTTGTCCGTCAGGTTCAATACCTTGCCGAGATCTGGCGAAATCGATACATCGCCCGCGTTATCTTTGACCGTGGGTAATCCATCGACCGCGGCGGTTACTGCTGAGCGCAAACCGGCAATATCCGCGCCCGCTCTTTGCAACAGCGGTACCGCGGCCCCCCCACTTTGCTCCAGCAGAGCCGCCAGCAGGTGTACTGGTTCAATGACTGTGTGCTCTTTTCCCAATGCAAGCGATTGTGCATCTGCAAGTGCACCCTGCAACTGGTTGGTTAACTTGTCCATTCGCATGGTAATACTCTCCTCTAACCCCCAAGCTTAGGCGGTTATCTCACTCATAGGGGGTTAAATGGGGCCAAATTGGCCGATTTCAACCGCGAAATCAGCGCGGCTTGATCAGGATCAAGCTGGCCATCCGGCCGGTCTGGCCATCCCTGCGGTGGGAGAAAAAGCGTTCGGACTCAGACAGCGTGCAATGACCACCACCAAATACCGACTCGATACCCAGGCGGCGCAATCGCTGCCGAGCCAATTGGTACAGGTCGGCATAGAAGTGCCCCGGGCGGCGGTCCGAGGGAACGAAGCAGAGCTCGACTTCATTGGGGTTGGGGTCGGGGTTGACGCTGGAGTCGTCTTGACCCTGCATGAATGCGTCTCGTACCTCAGGTCCTACTTCAAACGCGCGCGGACCGATGGCGGGCCCCATCCAGGCGAGTAGCTCATCAGGGACACAGGGCATACGTTCTACCAGCCTTTCCAGTACACCGGCACTCAGGCCGCGCCAACCGGCATGGGCTGCCGCCACGGTGGTCCCCGCTCGATTACACAACAACAATGGCAAGCAGTCAGCGGTAAGGACCGCGCATGCTCGGTTGGTATCCCGCGTAAACACGGAATCCGCCCGGGGGTATGGTGCGTCTACAATCGCACCACTCAGCTCCAACGTCTCACTGCCATGTTCCTGTTGTAACCACTGGAGTTGTGCCCCAGGCGGTAACAGGGTCTGCAGATGTTGGCGGTTGTGAAGAACTGACCCAGGATCATCGCCCACATGATGCCCGAGATTGAAACTATCGAATGGGGCGAAACCGACGCCCCCTCGCCGCTCGGTACAAAATGCCTGAACATGATCGGGCGCCGGCCAGTCGGCTTCAATAAGCATGAGTGCCTGAGCCCGCAGGCGGATCCTCACTTGCCAGGATGTCCAGCAAGTCGGTTATATCTTCAGGGAGCGGACACTCAAACTGTAATGCCTCTCCCGACTGTGGATGTAACAGACCCAGCGCCTGGGCGTGTAGCGCCTGGCGGGGAAACGTACGCAACATGTCTACCAGACCCGCACTGGCACCCTTGGGAATTCTCGGTCGCCCGCCATAGGCCGGATCCCCGATGAGGGGATAGTGGCGATGCGCCATATGTACACGGATCTGGTGGGTGCGACCGGTCTCCAGGCTGACCGCAATCTGCGTATGGTGGCCAAAGCGGCGCACGACACGATAATGGGTAATCGCCGGTTTACCGCCCAGCGCCACCACGGCCATCTTCTTGCGTTGCCTGGGGTGGCGCCCTATGGGTTCATCAATGGTCCCGCCGCCGGTCATGGCGCCAATGCACACCGCGCAATACTCCCGCTTCACACTGCGTTCCTGCAATTGGGCAACCAGGTGATGATGGGCTGAGAGCGTCCGAGCGGCGACCATAATGCCCGAGGTCTCCTTGTCCAGCCGGTGGACGATGCCACCGCGAGGCAGTTGATCCATGTCCGGTGCGTGATTGAGCAGGGCATTGACCAGGGTACCATCGGCGTGCCCCGCCGCGGGATGCACGACCAGGCCAGCCGGCTTGTTGAGCAAAATAATGCTCTCATCCTCGTAAACGATATCCAGGGCGATATCCTGGCCCTGCCAGGTCACTTCCTGTTCGGGTGCCGCATCGATGCATAACTGCTGGCCCGCGCTCACCTTATCCCGGGGCCGAAGTTGGCGACCATCAACCAGCAGACTGCCGTCCTTGATCCAGGACTGCAGGCGCGAGCGCGAGTAGGCATCAAAAAGCTGTGCAGCCACCTGGTCCAGGCGCTCACCGGAAAGATTATCCGGTACCTGCTGCTGCAGCTGAATTTTCTCGGCCATGGGATTTCCTGTTTATGCGGCCAGCGCACTGTGGTTAAATACGCCACCTATAGACCACCCATAGTAGCATGCCGCCGGACTCGAAGTTGTTGAATTCATTGAAATATATTCTAATCGCAAGCCTGTTGGCGGGCCTTGCAGCCTGCTCCGGCAACGACGAACTTCCCGACATTGCCGCCGATAGTGGTGAGCAACAGATCTACGATGAAGCACAGCGCTACCTGCGCAACCAGAACTACGACCTGGCGGTGCGCAGCCTGCAGCTGCTGGAGTCCCGGTATCCGTTCGGTGCCTACGCCGAACAGGCGCAGTTGGAACTGATTTACGCCCACTACGGCGCCTACGAACACGAGGCCGCCGTGGAAGCCGCCGACCGCTTTATACGCCTGCACCCCCAGCACCCGAACGTAGACTACGCCTACTACATGAAGGGTTTATCGGCTTATGCCGGCTCCGAGAATATTTTCCAGCGCTTTGTACCCACCGACCAAACCAAGCGCGACACCAACCACGCCAAGGAGGCCTTCGCGGAATTCTCCCAATTGGTCTCCCGTTATCCGGACAGCCCCTACGCCGCCGATGCCAAGGCGCGCATGGTTTACCTGCGCAACCTGCTTGCCAGGCATGAAATCAACGTTGCCAATTACTATTTCCGACGCGGTGCCTACCTGGCGGCGGCTAACCGGGGGCGTTACGTGGTGGAAAATTTTCAGCGCACCCCCGCCGTGCCTGACGGCCTGGCAGTCATGGCGCAGGGCTATCTGCTACTGGGGATGGACGACCTGGCCAGGGACAGCATCAGTATTCTTGCCCTGAACTATCCCGAGCACCCATCCCTGGATGAAAATGGCGAATTCACCAGCGTGTTCACACTGGACGGCTTACAGCGCTCATGGATTAACCGCCTCAGCTTCGGCCTGTTCGACCCACCGAAACCACCCCAGTTCGATAATCGCCCGGAAGTTTAGAGCGCCTCTGAATCACAGGGTAATACCTCGACCGAGCCCGAGGCGCCTACGTATTACTTTAGGCTACTCACCGAGGGTCCAACCGGAGGTAATCGGATAGCGGCGGTCCCGTCCAAAGCCTCGCTCGGTGATTCGCACACCGATGGGCGCCTGGCGCCGTTTATACTCGTTGATGTCAACCAGCCGCAGCACACGCTCAACCTGCTCACGCTCCATACCCTCGGCAATAATCGCCTCGGCGCTGTAATCCTGCTCCACATACAGTTCCAGAATGCGGTCGAGCACATCATACGGGGGCAGGCTATCTTCATCCTTCTGGTCGGGGGCCAACTCGGCAGAAGGTGGCCGCTCTATTACCCGCTCGGGGATACAGGGTCCCAGCGTATTACGATAACGGCATAGCTCATAGACCAGCGTTTTAGGCACATCCTTAAGTACGTCGAAGCCACCCGCCATGTCGCCATAGAGCGTCGAGTAGCCCACGGCCATTTCACTCTTGTTGCCGGTGGTGAGTACCAGGGAGCCTTTCTTGTTGGAGATCGACATTAACAACACACCTCGGCAACGCGCCTGCAGGTTTTCCTCGGTAGTGTCTGCCGCCAGACCCGTAAATTCTTCAGCCAGGCTGTCCATAAAGGCTGCGTAGATTTTCTCGATTGAGATCACCTTGTGCGCAACCCCCTGGTTGCGAGATTGTTCGGCTGCGTCTTCAACACTCATCTGCGAGGTATAGGTAAAGGGCATCATCACTGCCTCGACCCGCTCAGGGCCTAACGCTTCAACCGCGACTGCCAGCGTTAACGCGGAATCGATCCCGCCGGACAATCCAAGCACCACGCCGGGAAAACGATTTTTGTTCACATAATCCCGCACGCCCAACACCAGCGCCTTCCAGGTGGCTTCCAATTCCCCCATCTCCGACGCCACCGGCAGGCCCGTGATCGTAGGCCCCTCTGCCGCACTGTCGAACTCCAGCGTGTATTCGCCCTCTTCAAAATTGGGGGCCGCGGCAAGCACTTCACCGGTAGCCGATACAGCGAAGGAGCCGCCGTCGAACACCAGCTCATCCTGACCGCCCACCTGGTTCACGTAGACAATGGGGAGGTTTGAAGTCCTTGCACGCTCGGCCACCAGCTCCCATCGCTCACTGCGCTTGTTGCGATGATAGGGGGAGGAATTGAGGTTAATCAGTAGTTCGGCGCCCGCTTCTGCCGCTTGCTGGGTCGGTCCCGGCTCCCAGATGTCCTCGCAAATACTGAGAGCGACCTGCACCCCCTCTATAGCAATCACGCAGGGTTGAAAATCTGGCTCAAAATACCGCTTCTCATCGAACACCTGGTAATTGGGCAAACACTGTTTTCGATATTCGGCGATGATCTCGCGCCCATGGATAACACCGGCAACGTTGTACAGCTTACCCGCCTCACGCCGCGGATAACCCAGCACAGCGTAGGCTGCGGGGGGCAAGGCATTACACAGCTCTGCCAGGGCCCGCTCAACGCGCACTTCGATACTAGGTCGCAGCAGCAGGTCTTCGGGTGGATATCCGCATAGTGTTAACTCCGGAAAAACCACCACCGGATTTTGGTGCGCGGCTGCTGCCCGCTCAACCGCACTGACCACCTTCGCGGTATTACCGGCAAAATCGCCCACATGGGTGTTGTGCTGGGCCATGGTGATTGTCAGTGCCATAGGGATGCGTCGTCTTTAGATATAGCGTGGAGAATGGCGCGTATTTTCGGGTAAATAGGCAAACAAAACCAGCCCCGCGTGAGTCCTGAGTCTGCCGAAAGCAAACTGGGTTTATTGGCAGAAGTCCTGGCTCTCTGCCTACCCAAGGCATGCCAGTTTCCCTAAACTGTGGCCATTGGCGCCTAGAGGTCGGTCAGAAGACGATGAAGAACAGGGAGCACCCAGCGTGAACCGACCGGCGATTCTCACCCGGCCGGCCGCGTATTCCGGGGGTCAGCAGAACGTCGCCCTGTTTCGGATTTACGTCGCCTATCGCACCATCCTGTCGGTTGTTCTGCTAATCATGCTGGTAAGCCCGAATACCCGCCAATTGGTGGGTGGGCTTAACCCCAACCTGTACCTGGCTGTGGCCTTGCTCTACCTGGTCAGCAGCATCGTGCTGATGGGTGCGCTGGGCACCGGCTGGCACCAGAACCGCAAATTCCTGTTTGCGGTGTTTATGGTCGATGTTGTTGCCATCGTTCTCCTGACCGGCGCGAGTGGCGGTATCGCCAGTGGTCTACCCGTGCTGCTCGTGATCACCGTGGCTGCCAGCGCGGTACTGCTAAACCAGCGCACAGTCTCTACACTGGTCGCCGCCATCAGTGCCATGGCGATTTTGTTGGACACCATGCGACTGATCGCCATCGGCTTTCTGGACTTTGGCGCCATGTTTCCCGCAGGCATGCTAGGTGCCCTGATGTTCGGCGTGTCGGTTATGATCCAGGCGGTCGCCGGGCGCCTCGGTCAGGCCGAGGAACTGGCGAGAAACCGCGCCAGCGACCTGTACAATCTGCAGCGGCTGAATGAACAAATCGTCCAACACATGGAAACCGGCATACTGCTGGTTAACGAAGACGGTGTGGTCAGGGTGATGAATAAATCGGCTTCCAGTTTATTGGCGCCGGACCGGCCTGTGGCGGTGGAGCAAGGCCGCCAGTTGGCCGATTACAGTCAGGAGCTGGCCTACCAATTTGAGCACTGGCGGGATTCGGGGTTGCACCGGGCCAAACCGTTTTCCATCGTCGAAAATGCGCCCGCCGTGATTGCCCATTTTCGCAAGTTGCAGCCCAGCCAGGACGGTGAATCCCTGGTATTTGTAGAGGACTACACGCCGATAACCCAGTATGCACAATCACTAAAACTGACATCACTGGGAAGGCTTACTGCCAGTATTGCACACGAGATTCGCAACCCGCTTGGAGCGATCAGCCACGCGGCACAGCTACTGAAAGAATCGCCAGAACTTTCAACAGAAGACGAAAGAATGGCGGACATCATGCTGGAAAACAGCGCGCGCGTTAACCAGATTGTCGAAAGCGTCATGCAAATCTCGCGACGCGAGCCCGCCAAGCCAGAGTACCTGTTGCTCAAGCCGTGGCTAACCGACTTTGTGAACGATTACCTGGATACCTTAAACCGAGACGTCGAAGTCACAGTCAGTTGTGACTACAACGAATTGCTCATTGAATTCGACCCCGAGAATTTGCAGCGCGTGCTGGGTAATTTGCTGGACAACGCCCTGCGCCACAGCAAACTCGCGACCGGCAAGGAAACTGCACAGCTGGTCGTGGAACTGGACTTTGCCTCTCACCAGTCTCTACTCAGTATCATTGACCAGGGTAGCGGCGTTCCGCCCGCACAACAAAGTAAGCTCTTTGAGCCGTTTTTTACCACGGTACAAGGCGGCACTGGAATGGGCCTGTACCTGTGCCGGGAACTGTGTGAAATCAATAACTCCGACCTGGCGTATCGCCCAACGCCCAGGGGGGAAAGCTGCTTCACCATATCCCTGAATCAAAGAGCACAGTAGAATAACTCCATGAGCAGGCAGAGTGTATTAATCGTCGACGATGAACCGGATATCCGTGAACTCCTGGATATCACCCTCAGTCGCATGGGGCTGGATACGCACAGCGCAGCAACACTTGCAGAGGCTCACGACAAACTAGGTCAGTGCAATCCCAACCTGTGCCTGACCGACATGAAGCTGCCCGACGGCAACGGCATTAGCCTGGTGGAGCACATTCAGGCGGAGTACCCGCAGATTCCGGTGGCGATGATAACCGCACACGGCTCGGTTGAAACTGCCATTGAAGCGCTGAAAGCCGGCGCCTTCGACTTTCTCAATAAACCCATAGCACTGGACAGCCTCCGCACCCTGGTAGATACCGCGCTGCAGCTGGAGGGCGATACCGGTAAAGCTGAACAGGCAGTCGACCACGACCTGATAGGCGCCGCACCGGTGATCCAGACCCTGCGGCAGCAAATTTCGAAACTCGCCAGGAGCCAGGCACCCGTACACATCCACGGTGAATCCGGCAGCGGCAAGGAAGTTGTTGCCCGCTTAATTCACAACAACGGCCCGCGCGCCGCCGGTGCCTTCGTCGCCGTGAACTGCGGTGCAATTCCGCCAGAGCTAATGGAGAGTGAACTCTTCGGTCACGTGAAGGGCAGCTTTACCGGCGCTTCACAAGACAAGATAGGCCTGTTTCAGGCAGCCTCGGGTGGCAGTCTGTTTCTCGACGAGGTAGCCGACTTACCCCTGGCCATGCAGGTTAAACTGCTGCGAGCTATCCAGGAAAAAGCCATCAGGCCAGTCGGCGCCAGTGGCGAACAACCCACCGATATACGCCTGCTCAGCGCCACGCACAAGGACCTGGCCCGTGAGGTGGAAGAAGGCAGGTTCCGGGAAGACCTGTTCTACCGTATCAATGTGATCGACCTCAAAGTCCCCAGCCTGAGAGAGCGCGCAGAGGATATTCCTGAATTGGCCGGGATTATTCTTGAGCGACTGGCTGCGGGCACTGGTGGGGACACTGCTGTGCTGGATAAAGAGGCACTAAGAGCGCTTGCTGAATACAGCTTCCCCGGTAATGTGCGTGAGCTGGAAAACATGCTGGAACGTGCCTTTGCCCTGTCCGACGGCAACACCATTACCGCCTCAGACCTGCAGTTTTCGAGCAATAAGCCTCGTAACCCGGCAAGCCGTGAAAGAGCCTCGGACATGGAAAGCGGGAAGAACGGCCAAAGCTTCAACCATCAGGACGCTTATGGTGATCTTGAGGGATACATGGAGGACATCGAGCGGAATATCCTGAGCAACGCGCTGGAGGAAGGCCGCTGGAACAAAACCGCAACCGCGAAAACCCTGGGCATCAGTTTTCGCAGCTTGCGATATCGGTTGAAGAAGTTGGGGTTGGAGGAGTAGAGCGCCCGGGCTTACCAGCACTCGGCGGTGTCGCCGCTACCCGTTTCCGTTTTCACGCCTGTCGAAGTTAGTCGTAGCGTCTGGCAACGATCATCCTTGGTTTGGCCGCCCTGGGGCACGGCCTCGAGGGTAAATGCCGTCGTGGTAGCCGTACCGGCCTGAAACTGGATCTGGTATATGGCGCCGGCAGAAGTTGCTAAGTCGTTGCTGTCTTGATCTACATAGTATCCGTTAGCCGGATATCCGAGATTAGTCAGATCCGTGGCGTAGGCCTTATTGTTTACGAAGTACTGTTCCTGACGTGCCTGCACTTCCAGCAATTCACCCCGAGCAAGACTACGCTTGGTCTTAATCACCTGATTTTGATATGCAGGCAGACCAACTGCCAGAAGTACAGAAACGATTACCACCACAATCATCAGCTCGATCAGGGTAAAACCAGGCGCCTTTTTCCATTTGTTCGACATCATGTCGGATCCTATAGGTCGTCAATTCCCGGCTCACGCCAGTAGATCGGAATCAGGCGCTGGGTTAAGCTCTTGGTCAGGATATCATCCTGCGTGCCGTCACCGTCGAGGTCAGCCTCCACACCGCCACCGGGAATCCAGATGGCATCACCGATCAGTACCGGGCTAGAAGGAATACCCGGGCCAAGCGTGTAGGACTGCTGGTTGCCGACCGGCGTTCCATCGGCCAGATTGACCACATACAGTCTGCCATTACCCTCCGCAAATGCACCGCAGGTTCCAGCCGACCCCGGTATGTAACTGGTAGCAAATACCCGACCCGCATCGGTCAGTGGTGTGGCGAGGCCTTTTTCGCCGGATGCATTTTCCATAGCTATCTTCCAACCCGCCGGAGTTGCATCATTGGGATCAAGGGCAACACAACCCGTGGCACCATCATTCGAACCCGTGCAGGTTGTCCGGTTGGTAAGGTCCCCAGTAGTGTAGTAAGGAACTTCACTACCCCCGGACATTGGAATTATGGTTGATGCGTCACCACTCCCCACTCGAAAATCCCTCAAATAGTAGAGGTAGTTTTTTGTGGCAGCGAATCTTGCATCCAATGGATCTGCGCGGTTTCCGCTGTTGATCAATACCCCATCGAAAAAGGTACCATCTTCAAGCTTGGACTCCACCACATCAGGCGCATGGAAGAAACGGATGTCTTCCCCAGTATCGGGTAGGTAAGCCAGCCGAGACACAAACCAGTTTTCCTGACGCCAGTCGTCGCTATCGTTGCTGCAAATTGTTCCAAATGGGCAGTCTCCGGGCGGTATATCTGCGCGCCATACGTTACCGCCGGTGTCACCTACATAGACCCGATGAGCAAAGCCGCTGTTCGTCTCGAGTACCGTTACATCGGACGGCATACTGTGGTCCATATCCGGGTGTTGGTAATTGGTTGCTGTCGCGCTTCCCGTACCGTCAGTGGCTTTCCAAATCAGGGCTCCTGTACGGGCATTAACAACATAAATGGCATTACCCCAGGCATCGGCATTGGCATTAACATCCTTACCAAACTGTGCCGGCGGGTTGTTGGGATCGGTGCCACCATAATAGCCCCCAGCAAAAATCAGTGCATCCACTGCGGTATCGTTATACCTGACCTTGGTCACTTTCGGGGTTGAGAAGGTCAATCCCAGTTCATCAAAGTCGGTTGTGCTGCTATCCCCGTCGGAACGTGTCTCGGTTATCTTCCATATCAGCTCGGGGCTACTCGCATCGAGAATGTCCAGGCCGTGATAGCTATAGCCACCACGGCGCAGGCCGAAGAACACATAGGCCTCGTCTCCATCGCTTACGGTAGTCTTCAGAGATCCATCATTGTTCCCATCGACAGTTAGGACTACCGGCGCACCATCGACCCCGTACTGCATCTCGGTGCCGGCATTAATCACGGTGCCTTCCTTGCGCGCTTTGACTTGATCAAGCATCTCAAGCGGGTAATAGGCAAAGATCTCGGTACCGGTGTGGTCTGTTTCGCTGGACCCGGTGTTTTCAAGCATATGAAAGGAGCCGCTACCGCTACCGAACAATAGCCTTACCTCGGGGTTATCCATGTCGTAGTTGCCCCCCGTCGCGCCAAAGTTGAGCGCAAACGGACGCGAGTGAATAGAGTCACCGAGGGCCCAGAATCGGGCATCTTCGGTATCGCTATCACCGTCCTCATCGTTCAGGTCCTGACCCCTCGCCCAGCGAATCAGCAGACGGGTTTCGTTGGGATCACTCACAGTATCGAATGCGGCCTGGATGCCCGCATTGGTGGCCAGCGACGTGGAAAAATCCGCCAACCCATCGATTGCGTCGTTGGGGTCCTCCACAAGAACCGTGCGGGTGGTACCACCGTTGCTGTCACCAATGGTCGGTGTCGCAGTTTGCATGACACCAGGAATTTTCTGGCCTGCCCCACCGCGATCTACCACGCGGCCATCAACACCGTCGGGCACATACTGTGGATTATTTGGGTCAGAGCTATCCGGATCCAGGGCAGACGCATCAGGCAGGGTGGGCACGTCAGTCCAGAAGGTAAGTGCGTCGAACGATATCCGCCCCTTGTTTGACCCGGACGTCGCAAATCCAGGATCACCATTGACATCCACAATCGCGTCAAACGCGGTATCGGGATCGTTGGGATCATCGGTCAATTTGAGCTTTTTGATATTGCCCGGCCACTCCAGTGTGCCCTGCGCTTCGAACAAACCGATAAACAACTCATCCAGTGACCGGGTCTGGTTAAACACGTTTACCGGAACCGAGGCGGATACAAAGGTGCTACTGACACTGAGTATCTCCAGGAACGCGTTTTCGAGTTCATCAAATAGCTCGTCGGGCTTGGATAAGTCGAGAGGCGAACCAGAGTCACCCGCTACAGCAGCATCCGCTGACTCGCCACCCAACCAGTTGCCTCCATTGTTTTGCTCTGAAATCACCCAGGATTTCGCCAGCTGCTGTTTTCCGGACACGTGGCCGATCAGGTCCGTATCGGCGGCATGCATATATTCCCACATGGTCGCTATTTTTAGCGAGTTATTCCAACTTTGATTCCACTCAGAGTTCATATTGTCCTTCATGTTGTTATCACTCTGGACAGAGTTCATCATCATGGCAACAGAGTAGAGTGCCGGGCAGTCGCCGGCTTCAAACGGGGATTCGTACAGATCAGTAGAGCCTGGGGCGGAGGTTTTGGAAAACGTTCGCAGCGCCAAGGTATTGGGGTCATGCAAAGGCGCATTTGGATCCCCACCATAATTCACATCCCAGCTAGCAGGGCCATGCTCCCACTGACCACCATCAATCCAACGTGCCCACTCGAAATAGGACTCCTTAACCTGCAATTCATGGGCATCAGAGCTTGAAGGGTTGCGGGGTATGGATTTCAGGATGTCCAATAGTTTAGTACGCCCAGCAGTATCCCCAAGCTGCTCGTAGTCAGAGAGAATCATTCCGCCGCCTGTCCTGAGAGGTGCACCACCACCCGGCCATTTATCACTGGTCTGGTCATTGGAAGTCATCAGTGCAACGTTCAATGGACCGAACCTGGTGTCTTCGAAGATCGCCTGCAATATAGCAACAAAAGCCTCAAACAGATTGACACTATCCCCGTTGCTCTTGGCCAGCCCATCGGAGCGCGTCAATACGTTTAGGATGTCGTCGCTCATGCAGGTGGAATTACTGGGGCAAGGATCATTTGCCGGTAGATCGGAGGACAAGCAAGTACTACCAATAACACAGAGACCGGCAAACACCGGCGGGCGCCAATCCAGCAAAAAGTGTAAGTAGGGGGCAGACTCCGCATTGGCACCATTAAAATAAATTTCAATGTCATCCGCCCGGGCCTGACTCACCATAAAGACGAGAATTGCCGGTATAAGATTGATTAACTTCTTCATCCTGATCACCTTTACTGCCCCGAGCTGACGATACGTACCGCCACACCCTGAACGATAGAAGCACTACCCAGTCGCTGGTCACTGCCGTCTACATCAACATCTATTTCAAAAATTGCCGCGTCAAAATTCGGGCTACTGGAGCTACTGCTTTCTCCCTGCCTGAAAGGCAGACTTTCCAGAATCAGCGGACCGCGCCGCTCAACACTAAAGTCTGCATTAGCCACATTGGCGTTGAGGACTGGTAAATTGGCATTACAACCGCTTACACCGTTCTTACACACCTTGTAGCCAATATCCCCAATCACAGGGAAGTTATCGATATCACCCGTAATCTCATCCACAATCGCCTGGGACTGCTGAAATGCTTCTTCCCGAAACTGCGCGTTACCTGCCATAAAGAATTCAAGTACGCTGGTCTGGCTCACCGTACCGGCAATTATGGCCAGCAGTAACAGGAAGATCATGGCCACCAACAGAACCGCCCCGCCCTGCCTGGCGTTCCCCCTTCCTCTTTTTACAAAACTATTCATTGATCAATTTCCTATCAGGAAGCTGGCAGGATGGCGTTGCGTACAAGTACTGTAGTGCTGAACAGCTGCCGCATATACCCATCGTTTACAGTGGTTACCGTTCCCGCATCCAGGCCCAACTGGTAGGTCTTGGTGTTGGCATTTTCCGAACTCACCAACTCATTCAAGCTACGCACCAGCAAATAAATACGCGCTGTCACTACCTGATTCATTTCATTGGGATCTGGTGTATAGGTATTGGGAACATCGTCCGAGGTTAAATCGACACCGAATTCAATTTGCATGTCCTCGATGCCTTCGACGAGGCAGCGGTCAGTTGTTGCCATTCCGTTCTGCACCAGCTCTCGAACACAGAGCACGGGTATATTGTCGCCTACCGTCACGGACCAGTTGCGAATGTAAAAAAGCTTCGCATAAACTTCCCAATATTCGTCTACATCGTTGGGGTCGGCGGAGAAATCATCGGCAACCGAAGTGCCGTAGAACCAGTCCTTGGTGTCGCCATAGTCTTCAACCTTCAGGTAATACTGTGCATCCTGGGCTTTGGCGCCGTCGACCAACTGTCCTTCGAACATTGTGGGTTTCGCTGAGGTGCGTTTCACAGTGACCACGTCTGAGCCGGCCTTTACCCAGGCATTGGCAGGAACACATCCAGCGAGAGTCGTCGGTGAGTTTGTCACCCAGGAATTATTGAAGTTGTTGATAAGCTCGATGGGGGTGGTCATATCCAGCACCCACTGCCCCGTGGCAACACACTCTTCCCCGCCACCCGTCAAGGCTTCAGCATTCAGATCGTCCTCAGCAATAAAATAGCCGCCGTAGAATCCGGCCATGGATAACTCGCGTTTCAACAGTTCCAGCGCGAAACGACCATTTTCCTGGATGCGGGCCATCTCCTCTTCTGCGGCATAATTGCGTTTGCTCTCGAGATAAACCGCGATGATGCCCGAAGACAAAATCACCCCCAGCAGTATCGAGACCATAAGTTCAATCAGAGATAAGCCGCGCTGCTGTCGAATATTATGCATTTCCATCGTCTTCATGGTCGTCATCAAATATCCGCTATAAAAGTGGTCATGGTGAGCTGTCGACGCAACTTGTCGTCGGTATCGAACTGGCCGTCGCCACATTCCCCAAGGCCGAGACCACCCGGGTCATCCAAGGCAGTTTGGTCGATTTCGGTAACACCTTTCCATGCGATGACCACAGTAACCAGACCATCAGCCGGAGCTGTACCTGCGTTGTTGTGCAAACACACCACGGCGTTCAACAGCCCTCCCGCCGCTGCTCCAGAAAGCTTGGTACGATCCCCTTGGATCATCCGGGTCCAATCCCACATGTCATACGCGGCCAACTGCGCAGGTGTACAGGAGACTGTGCTGCAATTGGTACCTGCTGTGCCCGTGTAGGTATCGACAACGAGGTTACTCGCGGCCGAAGCATAGGTATCCAACTCACCCGGGTTACTGCGCATACGCTCGAGAATATCCCTGGCCATGCTGGTGGCGATTGAGCGCTGCGTGGCTTCGAAACTGGCGCGTTTGGCACCGAGTTGCATGGTGGCCAAGCCCAGAATGCCAACAGCGAGAATGAGGACCGAAATAAGCACTTCGATCAAGCCCAGTCCGCGCTGGGACCGACCCACCGGACAATGTTGCAGCACGGAACAAACCTCTGGAGATCGCCTGGGAGTCATGGGCTACAACTCCCCGTGGTCTGCGACAGTCTTGGTCGCCCGGTAAACTCCACGGTAATCAATCTGCGAGTGGTCGTATCTGCGTCCTCATTGCACAGGATAAAACTCGCATCCAGGGAAGACCCGCCATCTGGTCGGTAAGTAATTCCGTTGATCTTGGTTGAAACAGAAGATGTTCTAACCACCCTGATTGTGTCGCCACTGTCTAGCGCTAAGCGTGTAGCCAATACATCGTTGGGATCAAGAGTCGTGGGATTATTCGGGTCAAGGTGGACCACCCAACCGCCTTCCCAAGCACCGTCAGTACCGGATGTCGTACAGGAAGCGGCACTCGTCGTCGCCGTGCCTTTGCATACACCTATAGGCTGATTACGCTTCAACGCTTCGCTGCGCGCCAGCATCAGCGAGGTATACAGATTGCTGGCCGCTGACTGCAGGCGATTGCGCTCTAATAGGTCTCGAAAACCCGGAATGGCCACCGAAAGCAAGACTGATGCAATAACCAGGACAATCATTAGTTCCACCAGGGTAAAACCCGACTGCGATGTATTGGTGCGCCCCCTCGGCATGCATTTTCCCCAAAATGTACCCAGCGATAAGTATATGTCGTTGGCGTGGCAAGCTAACTCCCTGGCGACAAAGTGCAGATGTGGGCGATAAGCGGTGCAAACGTGGCGTAAGAGTGTGATTTATTTCACATTTTTTACGGGAGCGTGAGGCAGTTCTAGCCTGAACAAAGCCTAGATCAAGGGGCAGGTACCCCAATTACGGGTAATTCGCGGGCGGCCTACAATATTCATAACCAGGCTTTTGGAGCTGGCTTCACGGCGATCAGGCGCACACACTAACAGAGTCCGGTTGCGCCAGGAGGAACCGGTACTAAGGTAGGTGATGCGCTCCTGGGCGGGAATGGTGCCTTTGCGGTTGGTCAAAGTATATCCAGTCGGCAACCCCTCAAACACCTGGATCACTTCATCCTCGGCATCAATCACGCTGTCACGATTACGGTTGGAAAAAATAATCCAACCGTCGGAGAATGCTCCCGAACAGGAGGCAACCCCAGTTTCTGCCATGCGGGAGGGGCACATGGTGACCGGCTGATTGCGCTCGATCGCCTCACTACGCACCAGGTTCACCGAGGCCATAAGCCGATTTATTTCCGTGTCCACGGTCGTCCTGTAAATCAAGCCGCGCATGGGCGGAGCGGCCAGGGCGACCGTCACCGACAGGATCAGCAGCACAATCATCAGCTCGATCAACGTCAGTCCCGGATACACTTTGGGTTTGCAGTCCATTGCATCCCTCCCGTGCAATCAAGCTTGCACCGTCGGGTGGTATTGGGCCAGTGAATGAGCTCAGATGGCGAAAACTGGGCAGAAAAGCTCTCAGCGTCACCGCAAGGGTTCAGACGCCCGAAGCCCAGGATGCTTGTCGCGAAACCCTACTGCAGGTTAGTCGCCGGGATGCGCAATTCCCGCGGCAGACTAAAGGTAACATTCTCCGGACTCCCGGCGACCTCGATTGGAGCGTCGGCACCGAGAGCAACCAGGCCATCCAGTACCTCCTGCACCAGCACCTCCGGGGCGGAGGCGCCAGCGGTCACACCAATGCGAGTCTTACCCACCAGCCAGACCGAGTCGATGTCCGCCGCGCCGTCGATCAGGTGCGCCTCGGCGCCCATGCGTTCGGCCAGCTCGCGTAGGCGATTGGAATTGGAGCTATTGGGCGAACCCACCACCAGCATCAGGTCACAGCCCGCCGCCAGTTGTTTCACCGCGTCCTGGCGATTCTGGGTGGCGTAGCATATATCGTCCTTGCGCGGCCCGGTTATTTGCGGAAAGCGCTCCCGTAGCGCGGCGATCACGCGGGCAGTATCGTCCATCGACAGGGTAGTCTGGGTAACATACGAAAGACGACTGGCGTCACGAACCTGCAGCTGGGCAGCCTGGTCTTCGTCTTCCACCAGGTAGATATCACCGCCCGCAGAGTGGTCGTACTGACCCATGGTTCCCTCCACTTCGGGATGGCCTTCGTGCCCGATAAGAATGCACTCGCGCCCTTCCGCACTGTAGCGCGAGACTTCCATGTGGACCTTGGTTACCAGTGGGCAGGTGGCGTCAAAGACTTTCAAGCCACGGCTGTCGGCTTCTTTGCGCACCGCCTGGGACACGCCGTGGGCGCTGAAGATGACAATGCAATCATCGGGAACTTCCACCAATTCGTCGACAAATATTGCACCCCGGGCGCGCAAATCCTCAACCACGAATTTGTTGTGCACCACCTCGTGACGCACATAGATGGGAGCTCCAAACACTTCCAGCGCGCGGTTAACAATATCGATGGCCCGGTCCACGCCAGCACAAAAGCCGCGCGGGTTGGCTAACTGAATTTCCATCAGTGCAGCTCAGCGGGTTCAACGCGGTGAACCAGCACGTCAAAGAGAATGGTGCGACCTGATAGCGGGTGATTGAAGTCTACTGTGACTTCTTCCTCATCAAAGGAGATCACCATACCGGGCAATTCGCCACCGCTGGCATCGGCGAAGGAAAATACCAGGCCAATTTCCAGGTCGATATCATCGTCAAACTGGTCGCGATCCATCATCTGTACGTTGTTGTCATTGGGCTGCCCGAAAGCATCTTCCGGCGCCACGGTGAACAACTGGCGCTGCCCGCCGGACATACCGAAAATCAGTCGTTCAAACCCCGGTAACAGACTGCCGTCGCCCACCACAAAATCCACGGGGTCGCCGCCAAAGTTACTGTCGACTTCAGAGCCATCTTCCAGGCTGATGGAAAAGTTCAGGTAAACGCGGGTACCTTCACTGACTGGAACCTCACTAACTGTCATTGTGCACCCTCCTCTACGCGACCGGGCCGGAGCGAGGCTGCGTCGAATCACCATTTTCCGACCGCGGAACGAAACTGTCCAGCAACATACAGGCAGCCCCTACCGATACTGCAGAGTCGGCTATATTGAACGCCGGGAAATACCAACCGCCATAGTGTACGGAAATAAAATCCACGACGTAGCCCAGCGTGACTCGATCCCAGAGATTACCCAGCGCACCACCCAGTATTAGAGCCAGGGCGGCCGCCAGCAGAGTCTGCTCGCGAGGTAATCGATACAACCAAACCACCAACACCAGGCTGATGACGATAGCGATACCGCTGAATAGCCAGCGTTGCCAACCGCCCGCGTCGCTGAGAAAACTGAAGGCGGCGCCGGTGTTGTGCAACAACGTCAGGTTAAACCAGGAAAACACTTCCACCGGCTGACCGTACTGTAGCTGGGTACTGGCCAGGTGCTTGGTAAACAGGTCCAGCGCAATAACAACTGCCGCCAGTCCATACCATCGCAGGGCAACCAACCGGTTAGGCATAGCGGCGCTGCTCACCCTCGCCATCGACATTCTCGATGCATCGTCCACACAGGGTGGGATGCGCAGAATGGGTGCCCACATCGTCCCGGCGATGCCAGCAGCGCTCACATTTCTCGGCACTGGATACTGTCACTCCAAGGAGTAATCCTTCCAGTTCAGTAGCTGCGGCACCTTCGGGAGCGCTATCGAGCGCTGCAAGTGAAGCACCTGAGGTTATAAGCACAAAGCGCAGTTCATCGCCCAGCACCTCAAGTGTACTGAGCAACTCAGGCGCGCAGTAGAGTACAACTTCTGCATCGAGGGCCCCGCGCAGATTACCTGCAGCGCGCTGGTTTTCCATTTCCTTGTTGACCGCAGTGCGAACTGCCATCACTTGCTGCCAGTAGTCACGGCCCATGGCCTCATCACCTGCGAGGGTGGCGAGCCCATCGAACCATTGGCTCATAAACACGGACGTCTCGCGCTCCCCGAGTAAGTTTTCCCAGATCTCCTCGGCGGTAAAACTCAGTATCGGCGCAATCCAGCGCACCAGGGCCTCGGCAGTGAGATACATCGCTGTTTGCGCGGACCGCCGCGCGAGGCTATCCGCCTGAGTTGTGTACAACCTGTCTTTTAGAACATCCAGGTAAAAACCCCCGAGATCATTGGCGCAAAAGTTGTGCACCTTGTGGTAGATCTGGTGAAAATGATACCCGTCGTACGCGGCAACGATTTCTTCCTGCAACATGGCCGCGCGATCGACCGCCCAGCGATCAAGGGACAGCATCTCGTCGAACTCGACCGCATCAGTTTCCGGGTCAAAACCTGCGAGATTTCCCAAAATAAAGCGTGCCGTATTACGTATACGCCGATAGGCGTCCGCAGTGCGCTTGAATATTTCGTCACTGACCGCCACATCGCCACGGTAATCGGTGGCCGCTATCCACAGGCGTACGATATCGGCACCCAGGTCATTCATGGCCTTTTTCGCCGGGATGATATTACCCAGCGACTTGGACATCTTGCGGCCTTCCCCATCGACGGTAAAGCCGTGGGTCAGCACGGTTTTAAATGGTGCTTCCCCGAAGGCTCCCACCCCCGTTAGCAGTGAAGATTGGAACCAGCCCCGATGTTGGTCAGACCCTTCCAGGTAGATGTCAGCGGGGGCGGACAACACCTCTCGATCACGCAGAACACAGGCGTGGCTCACTCCGGAATCGAACCAGACATCCAGTGTGTCGGTAACCTTTTCATACTGGTCAGCCTCGGCACCCAGCAGGTCTGCAGGGTCCAGTTCAAACCAGGCTTCAATGCCCTGCTGTTCAATCCGTTGCGCGACCTGCTCCATCAAGGCTTCAGTATCGGGGTGTAGTTCCGCTGAATCCTTGTGGATAAACAAAGTAATGGGCACGCCCCAGGTGCGCTGCCGCGAGATACACCAATCCGGTCTTGCGGCCAACATGGAATCGATACGTGCCCTGCCCCACTCGGGCAGCCATTCGATCTTTTCAACCTCAGCCTTTGCCGCATCCAGCAAGCCATTTTGCTCCATGCTCACAAACCACTGCGGTGTCGCCCGAAATATAATCGGCGTCTTGTGGCGCCAGCAATGTGGGTAGCTGTGCTCATAGTCTTCGTGGTGCAGAAGAACACCGCGCTCTTCCAACAGGCTGACGATAGGACCGTTGGCTTTCATGACGTGCTGGCCGCCAAAGTACTCGGTATCTTCCAGATAAACGCCGTTGCCCCCCACCGGGTTATAGACGTCAAGGCCATAGGCCTGGCCAACCACAAAGTCATCCTGGCCATGCGCGGGGGCCGTATGCACGGCGCCAGTACCCGCCTCGGTGGTGACATGCTCTCCCAGGATCACGGGTATCTGGCGTTCCAAAAACGGGTGCTGCAATAACTGGTTTTCCAGGGCCGCTCCTTTGCACTTGCCCAGCACAGTAAGCCCGGGCAGACCAAAGCGCTTGACGCAATCCTCGGCGAGTTCCTCGGCAACCACCAGCGCCATGCCCTGGCCTTCGAGCAGGACATAGTCGAGTTCGGGATGCAGACTAACCGCCATACTGGCAGGCAGGGTCCAGGGTGTGGTGGTCCAGATGGGGATGGCGATCTCACCGGCGTATTCGGAACCACAGGCGGCATTGATAGCCGCCGGATCAAGCGCAACGTAGGCTACGTCGATCGCGGGCGAGCGCTTATCCTGATACTCCACCTCGGCTTCGGCGAGGGCTGAACCACAGTCCGTACACCAGTGCACAGGCTTGAAGCCCTTGTGCAGGTGGCCGTTGGCAACAATGCAAGCCAGCGCTCGGACAATATTGGCCTCGTAGTCATACGCCATGGTGAGGTAGGGGTTGGACCACTCACCCAACACGCCCATGCGCATAAAGTCCTGCCGCTGCTGTTCGACCTGCCCCGCCGCATAGTCCCGGCACTTTTGGCGAAACTCGGCCGGAGAAATCTTCACCCCCGGTTTGCCCACCTTCTTTTCAACGTTCAATTCGATCGGCAGTCCGTGGCAGTCCCAACCCGGCACGTAGGGAGCATCGTAACCATCGAGGCCGCGGAACTTGACGATAATATCCTTGAGCACCTTGTTCGCAGCGTGGCCGACATGCAACTCGCCGTTGGCATAGGGAGGACCGTCGTGCAGGATAAACTTCGGGCGCCCCGCCGCGGCCTCGCGGATTCGACCATAGAGGTCCATCTCCTGCCACTGCTTGAGTCGCTGGGGCTCCCGCTGGGCGAGGCTAGCCTTCATGGGAAATGCCGTCTTGGGCAGATTCAGCGTGTCTTTGTAATCGCTCATAGTTCGTGTGTCATTGCTTCTCTTGCGCCGTAAACCAGGCCCGTGTGGCCTCGATATCACGGTTGATGTTGTCCCTCAATTCCGCCAGGGAATCGAACTTTATCTCTTCTCTCAACTTGTGCTTGAAGGTCACCGTGATGCGCTCCCCGTACAAATTGATGTTCCTGTCCAACAGGTGTACCTCCAGGTTGGCTTTAATACTGTCGTCAACCGTCGGTCGGACCCCGACGTTGGCCACGCCCTGTGCATTTTGCAAACCGGCACCGCTGACCTCTACCACGAATACGCCCGACAGCGGCGAACGCAGCCGGTGCAGTTCCAGGTTGGCAGTGGGCGTACCAAAGTCAGTGCCCAGTTGCTTGCCGTATACCACCTTGCCGGTGATGCTGTAGGGCCTCCCCAGCAACGCCTCGGCAAGGCCAAATTCGCCAGCAGCAAGCACTTCGCGAATGCGCGTGCTGCTGATTCTCTCACCCTCCAATTCCTCAGTGGGGGTCGGCCCCGCTTCGTAGCCATAGCGCTCGCCCTGGGAGCGGATGAATTCGAGATCGCCCTCGCGGTCATTGCCGAAGCGAAAGTCATCGCCCAGCACCAGGTAACGCGCACCCAGGCCGTCGACGAATACCCTGTCGACAAACTCCTGAGCCGACATTGACCGCAGCTGCTCGTTGAAGCGAATACGCAGTACTCGCTCGACACCCAGTTCCCTGAGCGCCACGAATTTCTCGTTAAAGCTGCTCAACCGGGCCGGCGCTTTCAAGGGCGCCAGGTGTTCCCGGGGCAGTGGCTCGAACAGGATAATAACCGAGGGCAGCGACAGTGACTCAGCCTTGCTGAGCAGGTGTCGAATCACCGCCTGGTGACCGAGATGCACCCCGTCGAAAGCACCAATGGTAACCACACAGCCACGGTGCCTGGGCCGCAAATTATGCAAACCGCGAATTAATTCCATGCGGTGGGAATCACTCGATCCAATCAAACCGCGCAGTATAGCGAAATAGCGTGCGTGAGCCTATCGCCTGAGGGCAGGCCAATCCTGCAAAAATACACGCTATTTGGCGCTCGCCGGACCCCGCAAATCGGCCATACGGGTGCCAAGAAGCAGGTGCACGAGTAGATAGGCAACCACACCCGCGGCACAGAGAATAGCCATCTGCCAGGCGCGCTGCCGCCAGTCCCAGGCCAGCCAGTCAGCGATCTCCGCCTTGAGCAAAAGTACCACCAACGCCATGACAACCGATGCTGCCAGCAGGCGCAGAGTATAGAGCCCCCAACCCGGCTGAAACTGGAAAATCCCCTCGCTGCGCAAACCGCGAAACAACAAGCCTGCGTTCAGGTAGGCCGCCACGCTGGTTGCCAGGGCAAGACCGACATGACCAATTCCCAGGAAATACATCAGCGGCAGCACGAAGGCCAGGTTCAACACCATATTGGCAACCATCGCCTTGATGCCTATGCGGACGGGGGTCACCATGTCCTGACGAGCATAGTAGCCCGGTGCCAGCACTTTAATCAGCATAAATGCTGCCAGTCCCAGGCTGTAGGCCTGCAGGCTATAGGACGCCATGGTGACGTCGTGGGGTGAAAGCGCCCCGTACTGGAACAACGTGATCAGGATCGGTTCTGCCAACAGCAGCAGCGCAACAGCCGCGGGCACCGCGATAAGCAAAACGGACCGAACAGCCCAATCGAGGGTGGTGGCAAAGCGCTCGGCCCTGTCAGCCGCATTGTGGGCAGAAAGGCTTGGCAGTATCACGGTTGCGATGGCAATTCCGAATACGCCCAGCGGCAGTTCGGTCAGTCGATCCGAGTAGTACAGCCAGGACACACTGCCAGTTGGCAGGAATGATGCCAGGATCGTGTCCAGCATGAGGTTGATCTGGCTGACCGAAACACCGAACAGGGCCGGCACCATCAGGGTCATGATACGGCGCACGCCCTCATCGCGGATATCCCACAACGGCCGCGGCACCAGCTCCAAGCGATAGAGTGAGGGCAACTGGAACAGCAACTGGATCACGCCCGCCAGAAACACACCCCAGGCCAGGGCAAAAACCGGCTGGGCAAAGTGAGGAGCCATGAGTGTCGCTGCCGCTATCAGCGCAAGATTGAGCAAGACCGGTGTAAATGCCGGTACCGCAAAGCGGCCATAGCTATTGAGAATAGCGCCACAGAAACCCGTCATGGAGATCAGCAGCAAATAGGGGAAGGTGATGCGAATCATTTCCACCGTGAGCTGGTACTTCTCGGGGTGGCCGACAAATCCCGGCGCGAAAACAGCGGTTACCAAGGGGGCTGCAAGGATGATCACGCCGGTGAGCAACAACAAGGTTCCCCCCAGGACCCCGGCTACGCGGTCTATCAGCGCCTTGACCGCTTCTTTACTACCCTGCTCCTTGTAGTCGGCGAGCACCGGCACGAAGGCCTGGGCAAACGCGCCTTCGGCAAACAGCCGGCGCAGAAAATTGGGGACTTTGAAGGCCACAAAGAAGGCATCGGCGCTGGCAGTCGCACCCACGAATCCCGCCAGCACAATATCCCGCACCAGGCCGAGCACACGCGACATCATGGTCATAGCGCCCACTACCGCGCTGGATCGCAGTAGCCCTCTACCGGTCGTCTCCGGCGTTGCTACCTGCTCCTCATTCATTGCCAGCTCTCAGGACCAATGCGCCATAACCCGCTGGGCGTGGATCTTTAACCACTGCAGGGCAATCAAGGTGTGGCCATTGGGAATTTCGTCGCGCTCCAGCATGGCCATGGCTTCTTCCCTGGCAATGGCATGCACAAGAATGTCCTCACCTTCGCTGTGCAAGCCCCCCACCGAACCGATGGCCGCGCTGTTTACCCGCCCGCAATACAACCTGACCTGTTCGCTGCAACCGCCAGCGCTGGGGTAGACCGTGGCAATGGGAATCAACTCGTTGAGATCACAGCCCGCCTCCTCAACCGCTTCACGTCGAGCCACCTGCTCATCGTCCTCGCCTTGCTCCACCACGCCAGCAATCAATTCCAGCATCCACGGGCTATCTTCACCCCGCATCGCCCCAGGGCGAAACTGCTCTACCATCACCAGGCTGTCTGTGAGCGGATCGTACGGTAAAACACCGACGGCATCGCCCCGTTCAAACACTTCTCGGGTAATGGGTTCACTCCACCCGCCGGAAAACAGTCGGTGCTGCAAGGTCAGGCGATTGACAGAAAAGTGACCGGAAAAAGCGGCAACGGACTCCAGGACACGAACGTCCTGGGCGCCAAACCTGAGAGAGAAGCCCATCAGAAACGTCCGGCGGTGTACCAGTTCACGTCACGGGCGTGGGCATCCACCTGGTCAACCACATCGAGTACCAGTGCAAATAGCGCCATGCGCACCAGCACACCGTTGTCTGTCTGCCGGAAGATGGCCAGGTTGGGGTTGTCATTAAGGTCGTCGTCCAGCTCCCGGGCAATATCGCGCGAGTCCCGGGGTAGCGGATGCATAATCACCGTGTTCGGTTCGCAATTGCGCGTATAAACACTCTGGTTGAGCCGGAACCGGCCGCGATACAGGTCGGCCTCTTCCTGGGTGCTGAAACGTTCTTCCTGGATGCGCGTCGAGTAGACGATGTCAACGTGGGCAATACTCGCTTCCAACTCCTCGGACTCCAGCACCTGGTGACCCGCTTCGCGCAGTGACGCGACAATGTCTTCGGGCATGCAGAGCTCTCTGGGTGAAACCAGCACCACCTGTACGCCATCGAACAGGCACAAGAGTTTGCACAGGGAATGCACGGTACGACCGTAGCGCAGGTCACCTACCATGGCGATACGCAGCTGGTCGATGCTTCCGCCGCGACCTGCCATCTCACTGCGGATGGTGTAGAGATCCAGCAATGCCTGGCTGGGGTGCTCGTTGCTGCCGTCGCCGCCGTTGAGGACCGGCACACGACTGGCCGCCGCAAACTCTCCCACCGAACCGCTGGCCGGGTGGCGCATGGCAATCACATCGGAGTAACCGCTGAGCACCCTGGCGGTGTCGTAGAGCGACTCACCTTTGGCAATGGCGGAATTTTCAATGCCGGTCGTCTCCCGCACTTCACCGCCCAACAGGTTGAAGGCGCTGCCAAAGCTGACCCGGGTTCGGGTGCTGGGCTCAAAAAACATCGAACCCAGAATCGCCCCATCCAATACTTTGGTCACGCGCTGGCGATGGGCATAGGGACGCATGCGGTCGGCGACGGCAAAGACCTGCTCTACCCCTTCCCGATCAAATTGGCTGACAGAAAGAATGTGATGTCCGGCAAACTGCACGCTGGGAGTCTCCTCACCGGGATCCGGCCACCTGGCCGATCCAAACTGGGCACATTATACGGCGGCTCGGCAAGCCTGCCCAAGCGACGTAATACCAAAGCGCAAAAACGCGATGCACCCTTGAACGATTTGGTGGTGCCTCAAGACAGCAGGCTATCGCCGTAATCCAGCAGTTGCTCCAGTAAGCGCTGATTGCGCTCCGAAGGGCGTTCTCCCTGGAGGCGCTCTATGGTCTCCTGGAATGCCTCCATACACAGATTTGCCCCTGCATCAGGCTCGGTGAGTCGCTGGAAACGGAACTCTTCCCAGTCGGCCTTCTCCTCTACGCTAAGACTCTCGGGATAATTTCTTGCGCGATAGCGAAACAGCATTTCCGGCAGGCGCTGATCCTCGAAGGCAAACGATTGACTGGCCAGGCGCTCCGGGTCGGCAACCTGGACCTGCTCCATCACACGCTTATCGTTATTGGAAAAAAAGCCACCGGAGTACAGCATACGGTCGGGGTCAGTGATCGGCTCGAAGGTTCGCGCAGCATAGACAGCCTGTAACTTGGCCTCGAACGCGGCCGGGTCTGCAGCGCGATAGTCCCGCAGGGCGACCAGGTGCTTGCGGCATAGCTCTCCGCTGATCCCCAACCGCTCCGCCGTGGCTGCGTCGGCCATTTTCGCGGTGACCAGGATCGGGCAGCGGTTAATGTGAATGGTTTTGAGCCCCGGTCGTGAGACGCCCTCGGGCAACGCTTCTGTACGGGTATAGAGGTTCTCGGCCAGTGTCGCCGCTGGATCATCGAACAAGGGCTGTGGATCCACACCTAAGTCGTAGCAGATAACCTCGTTGCGATTGTCGGGATGCATCGCCAGCGGCACAATCAGCGCAATGTTGTGCCGTTGGGCGCCAAACATACCCGACACGTGGAGCACCGGTTTCATGGCGGGAATATCGAGTTGTTCCATCACCGACTTCTTGTCGCGTCGGGCAAGCACGTAGTCATACAACCGGGGCTGCTTTTGCCGTACCAGTCGCGCTACCGCGATGGTAGCATGCACGTCCGACAATGCATCGTGTGCAGCCTCGTGGCCGATACCGTTAGCCGCGGTTAGATCTTCCAGGCGGAAGCTTGGCAGGCCATCCTCACGCAGAGGCCACTCGATGCCTTCAGGCCTGAGAGCGTAAGTCGCACGCAGCATGTCGATGATGTCCCAACGCGAATTGCCGTTCTGCCACTCGCGGGCATAGGGGTCGTAGAAATTCCGGTACAGCGTGTAACGGGTTACCTCGTCGTCAAAGCGCAGGGAGTTGTAGCCCACACCACAGGTGCCCGGGGTAGCTAATTCTGCGTGAATCTGGCGAATAAAATCGCACTCGGGCACGCCCTCTGCCAGGGCCTGCTGCGGGGTGATGCCGGTGACCAGGCAGGCCTCGGGGTGAGGCAGAAAGTCGTTGGATGGACGGGCGAACACCACCAGAGGTTCACCAATGACATTTAGATCGTAGTCTGTGCGGATTCCGGCGAATTGCACAGGCCGGTCCCGGGAGGGATCGGCCCCAAAGGTTTCATAGTCGTGCCAGTAAAAGGTATCAGACAAGCTCCAGCGCCTGTTCTTCGATTTTGGCCTGCCAGATTTTCGGGCCAACCTCGTGCACCGAGGTGCCACGGGCATCCACGGCCACGCTCACGGGCATATCCTTGACCTCGAACTCGTAGATCGCCTCCATTCCCATCTCCGGGAATGCTACCACACGGGCATTGGTAATGGCTTTTGAAACCAGGTAGGCGGCGCCGCCGACCGCCATCAGGTAAACGGCTTTGTGCTTTTTAATTGCCTCAATGCCCGCAGGGCCACGCTCGGCTTTACCAATCATCCCAAGCAGCCCGGTATTCTCGAGAATGAAGTCGGTAAACTTGTCCATACGGGTAGAGGTCGTCGGACCCGCGGGGCCAACTACCTCATCACGGACGGGATCAACCGGTCCCACGTAGTAGATGAAACGCCCCTTGAGATCCACGTCGGCCGGCAAACCCTCGCCGGACTCGATCAACTCCTTCATCTTTTTGTGCGCGGCGTCGCGGCCAGTAAGCATTTTACCGGACAGCAGAATGGTGTCGCCAGGTTGCCACTCAGCAGCCTCTTCAGGCGTGACCGTATCCAGGTTGACGCGTCTTACGCCCTCACCGACATCCCAGGTGATGTCCGGCCAGTCGGAGAGGTCTGGCGGCGTTTGTAACGCGGGTCCGGAACCGTCGAGTACAAAGTGCGCATGGCGGGTAGCGGCACAGTTCGGGATCATTGCCACCGGCAGGGAAGCCGCGTGGGTCGGGTAGTCCTTGATTTTCACATCCAGCACCGTGGTCAGGCCGCCCAGACCCTGGGCACCGATACCCAATTTGTTGACCGCATCCATAATCTCCAGGCGCAGCTCTTCGACCCGATTGCTTGGACCACGTTTGCGGAGTTCGTGAATATCGATGGGGTCCATCAGTGATTCCTTGGCCATCACTGCCGCCTTCTCCGCAGTTCCCCCAATGCCAATGCCCAGCATACCCGGTGGACACCAGCCCGCACCCATGGTCGGCACAGTCTTCACTACCCAGTCGACAATACTGTCCGACGGGTTCAGCATCACCATCTTCGACTTATTTTCTGAACCACCGCCTTTCGCTGCGACCTGCACATCAACCGTGTCGCCCTCAACGACATCCATGTGAATCACCGCCGGGGTATTGTCCTTGGTATTCTTCCTGGCCCCCGCTGGGTCGTCGAGAATCGATGCGCGCAGCACATTATCCGGGTGCGTATAGGCGCGACGCACGCCTTCGTTAACCATATCGGCAACTGATAGGGTCGCGTCCCACTGCACGTTCATGCCTATCTTCAAAAAAACCGTCACAATGCCGGTATCCTGGCAAATGGGTCGCTTACCCTCGGCGCACATACGCGAATTAATCAGTATTTGTGCCATCGCATCCTTGGCGGCAGGGTTTTGCTCGTGCTCGTAGGCCTGGTGCACGCCCTGTACGAAATCCAGTGGATGGTAGTAGGAAATAAACTGTAGCGCGTCGGCCACGCTATCGATGAAATCGTCCTGGCGGATGACGGTCATGGTGTCTTACCTTTTCGGGTAGGAGTGTAGAAATGGAGCGCTAGTATACATGTCAATACTGTGTCGGGCAGGGTCGGCGTCCGGTTGAGGGCGCCCCTAGGGAACCCCCTGCAATGACCGCACAGAAGACTGTAATTGGGCAATTGTGGTACTGATCTGGCGGCGGAAGGCGTTGATCGATCCAACCCACTCTTCGTTGGCAACGACGCGCTGGTTTAGCCTGGCGTAGTCCGCACTCAAGCGATTGAGCGTGTCGGCGACACGTTCGACATCTTCCTGGTTGGCACGGGCGCTGATCATCAGCCTTTCCAGGTCACCTGCAACACTCTTTAACTTGACCATGTCAGCATTCAGGGACCGTAATTGCGCCAGGCTGTCCTCATCAGTTTTCTTCAATCCAACCAGCTGGGTGCCATAGGCCTTGCTGCTCTTTTCCAGTTTGGCAATGGCAGCATTACTCTTCTTACGCGCATCCCATAACTTACGCACTTCAGTGTCGAGCAGTTTGAGCTGTGCACCCATCGCGGCGCTGGACCGGTTGACCGATTCATCCGTGTCGGACAACAAGTCTTCGAGATCGCTAATACGCTCCTCATAGTCGTCCATGGTGCGCCCGGCCAGGCGCAGTTCTTCCTGCAATTGCCAGGCCCAGGCACAGGCAACCGCGGCGATAACCAATGCGACGGCGATAAACAATCGCGCCCAGATTCCGGCGCCACCGCCATCAGAAGAGCGGCGGCCCGGGGGTGCACCCCGTTTGGCCTGCGATCTACTCCCTGGGCCTGCCGCACTGCCTGCCTTGGCAGAAAACCCAGCCTCACCGTCACGGCGGGGAACTATCGAGGGAATGGGGTCAAAATCGTCGTTATCGGGCATGTTGATCAAGCTTGCATTGACTCAGGCGGCATTATACAGGCAGGGCAAGCACGCGATAAACAGACAGGCATAAAAAAGCCGGGCGAGGCCCGGCTCCGTCAACACTTTAACGCTGCCTACACGTAAGCCAGCAATGCGGCGAGCACCACTGTCAACGCCAGGCTGCAGTGGATGACACCCTTAACAGAAGTCATCGGGCCCTGCTTGCCGAAGATTGCGTTGGCTTCCAACGCGATGATGATTGCGGCGGCGATATAGAACCCCAGCATCGACCCACTGCCGTAAGCGAACCAACTCTTGGACCCGATCATGCCCATCAGCATAGGTGCGGACAACAGGGTGTTGGTACGCGACGCCAGGCCCGCTTTAGCAGCCGCGGCGGGACCATCTCCGGTTTTACCATTCAGGCCCAGCACAATTTGCTGGTTAGGCCAGATGATCAGCCATACGTTCAGGAACATGAAGGTCCCGGCAAGCGCTCCGATCCAGATGACCTTTGAAGCCTCGAGGTTGCTGCCGGCACCAATGAGGTGCAGCAGGACCAGCCCGGTAAGAAACGTATACATGGCACCCCAGCGGAACCACCACAGCGCCCGAGGCGCCAGCTTCGCCTTAGCGTCGCCTAATGCGTCTTTTTCGGCCTCCTTGAAATACTCGGTCTGGACAAAGTTAAAGTAGTAAAGCATGCCAATCCAGACTATGCCGAACAGGACGTGCCCCCACTTGAATAAAAAATACAACATCGGTTGTTCCCCTTTTTGTTTTGATCTCTGTCCACTCGAAACTTCCTGGCGCCTTTTCTGCCAATGAAATCCGGGACTGCCTACCACCTACGGCTACGCGCCTTGGATGCCTAACATTATCTCCCAATACCGCAGCAAAAAAAAACCCCACCAAAAGGCGGGGTTTTTGTCGTCGCAAAGCAGCTTACATCATGCCGCCCATGCCACCCATGCCGCCCATATCGGGCATTGCAGGTGCAGCACCACCGGCATTGTCTTCCGGCGCATCAGCCACCATCACTTCGGTGGTGATCATCAGCGCGGCGACAGAGCCAGCAGCTTGCAGTGCTGTACGGGTTACCTTGGCGGGATCGAGAATACCCATCTCGATCATATCGCCGTACTCACCCGCTGCGGCGTTATAGCCGTAGTTGCCAGTGCCTTCGTTCTTGACGTTGTTCAGTACAACGGACGCTTCGTCACCGGCGTTGTCAACGATCTGGCGCAGAGGACCTTCCATGGCACGCAGCGCTGCCGCGATGCCGTGGTTCTGGTCTTCGTTGTCGCCGGCGAGATCCGTGATGTTCTGGATAGCGCGTACCAGGGCAACACCGCCGCCGGCAACCACGCCCTCTTCAACCGCAGCGCGGGTAGCGTGCAGCGCGTCTTCAACACGTGCCTTCTTCTCTTTCATTTCGATCTCGGTAGCAGCACCCACCTTGATCACCGCAACACCGCCAGCCAGCTTGGCCACACGCTCCTGCAGCTTCTCACGATCGTAATCAGAAGAAGTGTTTTCGATCTGTACACGGATTTCGCTTACGCGCGCCTGGATGGCAGCAGCGTCGCCGGCACCGTCGATAATGGTGCTGTTGTCCTTGTCCATGGTGATACGCTTGGCGCTACCGAGGTGCTCGAGAGTAGCGGATTCGAGATCCAGGCCCACTTCCTCAGAGATAACCGTACCGCCAGTCAGGATAGCGATGTCCTGCAGCATAGCCTTACGGCGATCGCCGAAGCCAGGCGCCTTACAGGCAGCCACTTTCACGATACCGCGCATGTTGTTCACTACCAGTGTTGCCAGTGCTTCACCTTCCACGTCTTCGGCGATGATAACCAGCGGCTTTGAGGCCTTGGCAACCTGCTCCAGCAGGGGCAGCAGCTCTCGGATGTTGGAGATTTTCTTGTCAACCAGCAGGATGAAAGGCGCTTCCTGGTCTGAACTCATGCTGTCCTGGTTGTTGATGAAGTAGGGTGACAGGTAACCGCGGTCAAACTGCATACCTTCAACGACGTCCAGCTCGTTTTCCAGGCCGGAACCTTCTTCGACGGTGATAACACCTTCTTTACCGACCTTGTCCATTGCCTCGGCGATGATGTCACCCACCTGGGAATCACTGTTGGCAGAAATGGTGCCCACCTGGGCAATCGCTTTGCTGTCTTCACAGGGGATAGAGGCAGACTGGATCTGCTCCACTGCAGCGGCAATCGCCTTGTCGATGCCGCGCTTCAGGTCCATCGGGTTCATGCCCGCGGCCACAGACTTGAGGCCTTCGTTCAGGATGGACTGCGCCAGTACGGTCGCTGTTGTGGTACCGTCGCCGGCTGCGTCAGAGGCCTGGGAAGCCACTTCCTTGACCATCTGCGCGCCCATGTTTTCAAACTTGTCTTTCAGCTCGATTTCCTTGGCAACTGATACACCGTCCTTGGTTACGGTGGGGGCGCCAAATGATTTGTCGAGAATGACATTGCGACCCTTGGGTCCCAGGGTGGCCTTTACCGCGTCAGCCAAAACGTTGACGCCGTTGAGCATGCGGCTACGCGCGTCATCACCAAATAATACTTCTTTAGAAGCCATGATTTATTTCCTTCAATTCCTTGCTAAAACTGTGAGTTGAGAGATTGCGTAGCGCTGTCTTAGTCGACTACCGCAAAAATCTCGCTCTCGCCCATGATGATCAGTTCTTCACCGTCAATTTCGATGGTGTTGCTACCGGCATACTGACCAAACACAACGGTGTCACCGACTTTCACGGCCAGCGCACGTACTTCGCCGCTGTCCAAGACTTTGCCCTCACCGACGGCGACTATCTCACCCTGATTCGGCTTCTCTTTGGCGGAACCGGGCAACAGGATGCCACCGGCTGTGGTTTCTTCTTCTTCCTTGCGACGAACGACCACGCGGTCGTACAGCGGACGGATATTCATTGATGTTGGTCTCCTAGTAAGGTTTTATCTGTCCCCCTGCGGGGATGCGTTGAGACATTGGGGCACTGTAAGGGAATTCAAGCCCCAATTAGCACTCTTTTCGAGAGAGTGCTAATTCTAGTTCGGGAATCACCCCTGTCAAGGGGTAGGTGGGCGTTTAGGTTGTCGGCTTTTTTTGACCTAATTGCTTATTAATCAATACTTTATCGGTCATCCTGGGAATTGACCCGGCGGAAATCGCCGTCGATGGTGATGTGTTCGGAGCTATCCCGCTCCGGCTTATACTGCTCAGGTTGCGGACCCATGAGCCAGCGACCGATGCGCCGACGCAGAGGGCCAATGAGGACCACTATTGCGGCAAAGTCTGAAATCAATCCGGGGATCAACAGCAAGATGCCTGCCAATCCGACCGCCATCTCATCCACCAGCAACTGCTGGCCAATGATGCGGCCCTGCTGGCTCTCCCGCAGTCGGGTGAATATCTCCATGCCCTGGTGCCGTAGAACCGCCACACCGAGTACAAAGGTGCAGAAAACATAGGCCAGCGCGGTAAGCGCACTGGTCTCAATCCCCAACTGGATGAGGGTAAGCAGTTCCAACCAGGGCAATAAGGCGATCAAAAAGCGCATAGATAGACTCCGTATCAACCAAGTATGTGGTCGAATGCTGCATTTGCAAGGTCAACGATCCAACAAACATTCGGCCCAGGATCAAGTCGATCGAGCGTGAATTTCGAGTGCGCTA
This sequence comes from Halieaceae bacterium, assembly GCA_963669435.1. GTDB lineage: Bacteria > Pseudomonadota > Gammaproteobacteria > Pseudomonadales > Halieaceae > CALJFL01. Next base: position 2,864,860 of record OY770025.1, on the reverse strand, counting down.
TGCCACGCCAGGGCTGAATGATAGACTCGCCTCGAATACCGAATGGATAGCTGGCCATGGCAGTGAAGGACCCGGAGCTCGACCAGCGAATCTGGCAGGTAATCGCCATGATTCCCCCCGGCAAAGTCTCTACCTACGGTGAAGTTGCACGTCAGGCTGGCCTGCCCGGCGGAGCACGGCGAGTCGGTTACGCGCTGCGACAATTGCCGACCGGCACACAAATACCCTGGCACCGGGTTATCAATGCCCAGGGGCGCATCTCCATTCCCGATGGGGCCGCGTCCCGCTATACGCAGCGAGACCGATTGGAGGCAGAAGGCATCGTATTCAAAGCTAACAAGTCGGTTGACCTGCGTCGTTTCGGCTGGCCCGACCGGCTAACCTAGCGCCCTTCACTGACCAACGTACCCAATTTTGAATCGCCACCCGTCGACACACCTACCCACCCTCGATGCACTGCGAGGAATCGCCTGCCTGTTGGTGGTGTTTGCCCACGCCGGTGGCCTGCGCATGTTTTGGGAGATCCGCGGGGCCGGCCAGATCGGGGTCATGCTGTTTTTTGCGCTATCCGGCTTTCTCATGTACATGCTCTACGGCAACCGCGGTACATCCCCGGACATGCTGGCAACCTACGCCGTGCGGCGTTTTTTTCGGATCGCGCCTGCCTTTGTGTTCGTTGTGCTGGCCTCTTATGTGGGTTACCAGTCCGGGTGGTACAAGCTGTATGACATTGATACCCACGAACTGTGGCTGCACCTGGGGCTGCGTGGTGAAGTCAGCGTACTGTGGACCATTGCGGTGGAGGTGCAGTTTTACATACTTTTCCCGCTGATCCTGATCCTGTTTTCACGTCCCCTTTCATACTCCGCCAAAACCGCTCTCATGCTGGTGTTGTACGCCATTTTCGTGGCGGTCGAATTCGACATCCCCAAGTCCTTGCTATGGCGCTTTATCGAGTTTTTTCTTGCCGGCATGATTGCCGGCTCAATCTATATATCCACCAGGCCTGCGCCAGGGGCCCAGGGGGCACTAAACGGTCTTCTGGTAGTAGGATTGACCATGCTGGTGCTTTCCATTCCCCGTTTCGTAAATCCGTTGCTCGGTGTGGAAACCGGTTTATGGCGGGATCCCCTGCCGTATTCTCTACTGGTAGGAGCCCTGGTGCTCCTCGCCGCGTGGAGTACAGGGCTTGTCGCCAGGGCACTCGCAAATCCGTTACTCACGTTCGTCGGCAAGATCAGCTTCAGCCTGTACCTCATTCACCTGCCAACAATGAAATTTGCGCGCGACTCGCTGGACTTACCGGCTACGGCAGAGTGCATCATTTCGATCGCGGCCAGCCTTGTGCTCGCCTACCTGCTCTACCGGCTGATCGAAGTACCGGGGCAACAGGTGGGACAGTGGATTATAGACGCGAGAACCAAGCGCCAAGGATTGAACAAGACACCGGTGCTGGATTGATCAGGGGCCCCGCGGTGGCAGTACCGTATTATTCAGACGTGCCCTAGATCTTCCCTAATGACCGCCGCTATCTTGTCCACCTCGGCTTCCCAACTGGTGGACTGGGCAAAGGCCAGTCCCCTGGCCTTGAGTGCGTCCAGTTCCGCCGGGGCTGCAAACAAATCAAGGATTGCGTCACCGAGAGCTTCCGGTGTCAGGTCCGCAAACTTCACCACCTCGTCGTGCAGTAGCCATTCGGCGTTGTCGCCGCGACTGCTCACCACTGCACAACCACACGCCATGGCCTCAAGCGGCAATAAAGAGAGGTTGGTCAAAGACAATACCAGCGCAATATCACATTGGCTGTATAGATCGGGTAACTCCTCCAGGGACACGACCCCTGCACTCAGGCAAGGGAAAGGAAGATGGACGCCCGATAGGTCCCACCCGGCGAGCACAAACTCGACATCAGGATTCATCTGGTGAATGCGATTGAGAGTAAGTATACCCAGCTCAAAACCGCGCCTGGGTGTGACCGGTCTGGCGTAAAAAAACACTCGCTTCTTCTCTGGATGGCGTCGCGCCCTGGGCTGGTAAAGCTCGTGATCATAGGAGAACCCGAAGGCTGTTGTTTCCATGCCGTACTCACGCTGGAGTTTGTCGGCCAGCCAACCCCCGGCGGTGATCCCCCGAAAGCCGAAACGGTAGGTGTTCTCAGCAAAGACTGCCTCACTGCCAAGCGCAAAAAAATCAGGCTCGAAGTCCTGCACGAAGTAGTACTTTTTACCTGATCCCCTGAAGTCGCGCACGGTGTAGGCGGTGTCCCAGCCGGTGGCGAAGGTCGCCGCGGCGGGCTTGAGTCCTTGCCTGCCGATGGATACCTCTGCGTCTATGGGAAAAAAGTGTTCCCTGACGCAATCACGGGCCTCTTCGGCGGAGGTAAAGTGGGTTTCTCCATCGATATTGATACGGCAGACAAAGCCCAGATCCTCCAGTTTCTTGATCACCCGAAAAATATTGAGATGGCCCCCAGACCCTATCTGGAATTCGGGGATAACCCAGTTAATGACGTTGCTGTCCACCACCGCGGTCTCACCAAACGGCTGGGCGTAAATGTACCGATAGAACTCGACCGGTTGTGACATACCGTGGGTCAGGGGCAGCGGCTGTCTGCCCGCAAACAATCGATAAAAGGAATAGCGTATCGCACCCCAGAATCCTACTTTTTGCCAGATGCGGCGAAACCCGTCTCGGTAGCGGCGAAGGCGTTCAATCACTCTTTATTTCCTTTGCAGAGACATGTCTCTGGAGACCCGTTGTACCACGGCCTGCGGCAGCCGCTGGTGGCGTTGGCCCAGGTAGTAACCCAACTGTCGGGCGGTATTGCGCAAGGGCACCTTGAACAACCAGGCAATTTCAGTCAACGGAATGCCGGCCTTAAAAAAATAGCGAATGTCCGCCCATATTGTTCTGGCTGATTGACCCAACATCTGTGTCACGCTCGGACACAGTTCATAACCGAACAGGCGCTGTAAGGCGCGGGATTCATCAAAACTGCGTCGAAACAGGTCGATGAACCCATAGGTGTGCGAGTGGAAAACCACGGCTCGATCCGCGTAGGCCCTGGCATAACCTGCCTCGATTATTTGCTGCGCCCAGAGTTGATCTTCGGCAAAGTCCACGTCCGGGTAAGGTATCTTCTCCCACACCGAGCGGCGCAAGCAGGCGTTGTTGTCCGAAAAGAAATGCAGCAGCTGCCGATAGCCCTGGTCTGAGCGGTATCTCTCGGGGTCGTCAAGACGCATGACCGCAGGCCACTGGGTGAAACCATCAAAATGCAGGCGTAAATCCCGCTCCATGAATGGGCCGTCATGCTCATAGGACAGGTGTCTGCCGAATACACCGGCAATATCATCAGACTGTTCTGCCGCGTCAATCAATTCCCGCAGCCAGCGGTCATTGACGGGCAAGGCGTCGTGGGTGATGACGGCAATAAACTCCCCGCTGGTGAGACTAACGCCCAGGTTACGGGTTTTGCCATGCCCAAACTCTTCGGGCGGAATTTCATGCAAGCGCACGCCGTCAGTAGCACGCACCAGCTCCACTGTGCCATCCGTGGAACCCGAATCGACTACAAGGACCTCAAAGGCCCACGGGGCCTGCTGCGCGACCACAGCATCCAACACGCGCTCAAATTGCCGACCCGCATTCTTGGTCGGAATAATGACCGAGGCCTTCACGATTTACCCGGTAAACTCAGTTTGACCAGGGTTTTCAACAGGTGCTTGCGCGAGGCGAGAAGCTGATCCCGGTCGACAATCTGCTGATCTCGGTAGGTTATCTGGTCGTGCGCATTTTGTTTTTCGTCCGCCAGTTGCTGGCGAATCTCGGCGAGCAGGGCTTCGCGATATTCGATCTGTTCAGTGGTATTCTTCCGCTCACTGCTCAGCACTTCCTCGTAGTCAGCGATCAACGCATCGCGGTAGGTTATCTGCTCCTTGGCGTCCTGTTTCTCATCCAGCACCTGCTGTCGCAACTTTTCTATCAACTTATCCCGGTAGGAAATTTGTTCGCTGGCATTCTGCCGTTCTATGTCGAGCTCCCGAGTTAACGCGGAGTATTCATACAAGCCCTGCTGTGCCGCATTCAGCATAGGTATATAGCCAGATAAACCAGCCACCTGCGCCTCGAACTCCGTTCGATAAGCGTCAAATGCCGACGTGCCAACACACTGCCCGGACTTGATGTCCTCAAAAAACCTTACCGCCAACCCTGCAAGTTCGCCGCTAATCGGAGAGTCATCCTCCCTGACATGACGCAAACTCTCCTCGAGAAAAGCTTCCACGTGTGGAATGGCTTGAGCGATGGAGACTGGCCAGTCAATGTCGAGCTCGCGGCCAATTTGATCAGTTTCAGATTTCCAGTCTTCCAGCAGGTTTCCATACACTGACCATGTCCGGGAGAAGTCGCGTGTATTGCGTTCGCACTCCAGCACATGCAGAAACCATAAGACCAACCCGAGCTCCAGGTCCAGGCCGTCTCGACGATTGAGGGATCCAGCTACCTCCAGTGGATTGCGCACACAGAAGACTACTGACACATCGGTCTCAGTCTCCGCCAACAGGTTGTTCCACAGTGGCATGAGCCTGCACATCCGCGGGTCTTTAAGGCCCCAGAGTATCCCTGGTGAGGCGAAATCACGCTGTAAAATCGAGCGAATGTCCTCGCCGATTGCCTGTACCTCGGGGTTCTGCCACCACTGCTCGGGCATCCCATCCAGATCGAGCCAACTGCGATCAAGAGCAGAGAGTATAGATTCATTGGCCGCCACCAGATCGACATGCTCGTAGAAACCCTTGTCATTGACGCCCGGGATCGGGGGCATCAGCTTGTCACTGAAGTTAACACCAAGCTCACTTAACACTCCGGCCAGTGCAGAAGTGCCGCTGCGATGCATGCCCAAAATCAGGATTGCTCGATTAGCATCAGTCATGGCACGCACCACAAAACGCAATACAGCTGCCGCGCGATTGACACTGCTGACACGGCAAACCGGGGTTAGCCTCCGAACACATTGTCTCGCACTCGCCTCGCTATAGCCCGGAGCTTCTGCTCAAGCGCACCTCGCTGCCGGACAGGACGTGGTGCAACCACCTCGGCTTGCAGCTCGTCGACATCAGCGAAACACTGAATGTTCTCAATGCCAAACACGGCATCCTGCCGCAATGTACCCAGGGCGATCTTGCCCACGTTGCCGTGGGTACTGACGCGCAGTACATTGACCCCCTCTGCCAGCGGTGGCCGGAAGGCATGACCGGGGAAGAACTTGCCGGTAAAGTTCATGTAAATCCGCAACCCCTGCTCGGCGAGGAAAGCCCGTTCCGCAGTGAGGGTAAAGACCAGTAGGAAACTGTTTGGAAAGTTTCCCTCCGCACAGTCGAGGGCAATCAAATCGCCCATTTTCTTGGGGCCGTAGGCCATATTTTGCGCGGCATCTTCTGCCAGCGTCACGTCAACCGTGCCCGACGGCAAGCTGTCAACTTTCAGGGCCTCAATATGGAAGTAATACTCGGGAAGATCGACGTAGCCACCGCCTTCACCGGTCACCACTGACGCTGCTTTGGAAATTATGGGCCCGCTCGGGTCTACATCCAGAAACTCTGCAAGAGATTGAGCGAAAGCTTCAGGAGCATCACAGGCCCGCTCGTAATTGGCAAACAGCAACGGACAACCTGAGGAACGCAGTGTGCTGATAGCAGTACTATAGTAGTGCAAGGCGTGCTCAGAGGTTTGCAGGGGGTCACTGCCACCTCGGGCTTGCCAGCTGTCGACAACCGAGGCGACGTTGCGAAAAACCAGGATGAAATGTGGGTTGCGCAGATGTTCCAGGTAGAAATCCAGCATCAACGAGGCCTTGGGCATCTTGAACCCCCAGACATCACGGGCGGCGTTGTTTTCTGCAATTCGCTCGGCGAGTAACGCCCTGTCTTCGGTGAGAAACCGCGGGTCTTCGTGATTGCGGCCGGACCGCTCACCCAGGTCTACACCAAGCGCACGTATCATACCCGCCACCATTGAAGTGCCCCCGCGCTCAACGCCAAGCACCACGTAGGTTTTCACCGCCTGATCGTTAGCCGGGCGAACTACAATCAGGGATTCCTTTTGTGAGGTCGCTTCCAGGGGTTTGGGCTTGGCAACAGCCGGGTTCATATTAATCTGTGATCCTTTTTCGCGGCGGCCGCGAGCTAACATCGGTTGCATTCAGCGTCCCGGCCGGGTTCTTCATTGGGATCGGTACACAACCTGGATAGCCGCCAATTATAGCGTTTTTTGGTCGACACTGGTGCCGTGGCAGACCTTGAAAATTACGGTTGACGCTTCAACCCGCTTCGCTGGCTGACTTCTCGTTCCACGGTGCTACGCGAAACAGCAACAACATGCCCGGGATGGCCAGCAACGTGCAGAACAGGAAGAAATTCACCCACCCAATTTGCTCCACAATCACACCTGTACTGGCATTGGCAAAGGTCCTCGGGAGCGCCGCCAGCGCCGTGAACAATGCAAACTGGGTCGCGGCATAGGTTTTACTGGTTTCCCTGGCAATAAAGGCGGTGAAGGCCGCCGTGCCCATGCCTACACCGAGGTACTCGAAACTAATCACAGCTGCGAGCAACCACAAACTATCTCCCACACTGGCCAATACCGCGAAGCCGAGGATACTGACCATCTGCACGACGCCGAACAACCACAGTGAGCGATTAATACCCAATTTGAGCATCACCAGGCCACCTAATAATCCACCCGCTACGGCTGGCCACAGGGCTGCATGTTTAGCCACCAAACCAATTTCCGTTTTGGTGAAGCCCATATCCAGGTAAAAAGGCGTCGCCAGCGCCGTGGCCATATTGTCGCCAACCTTGTACAGGAACATGAATGACAGTATCAACAGCACGCCGTGCCATCCGCGGCGGGACAGGTACTCCAGGAACGGCGCCTTGATTGCCTCTCCCAGGCCCGTGGCGGGGGGCAACTCGGTTTCCGGTTCAGAAACCAATAGCGTCATCAATACACCCACACCCATAAACGCGCCGGTTATCCAGAAAACACTCGACCAGGGCAGTGAGTCTGCAAGGATCAGCGATAGAGATCCGGGAACCAGGCTGGAGATGCGATAAGCCTGCACATGCACCGCATTACCCAGACCAAGTTCGATATCCGGCAACAGCTCGCGTCGGTAAGCATCGAGTGCAATATCCTGACTTGCGCTAAAGAACGCCACAGAGACCGCCAGCCAGGCGATTAACCAGGTGGATTGCGCGGGCTGGTACATCCCCAAAACGCCAATAGAACCGGCAAGGGCTAACTGAAAAATCAGCATCCAGCCGCGACGCCGACCGAGAAAAGGCGGCACCCAGCGGTCCATAAAGGGCGCCCATACAAACTTCCAGGTATAGGGGATGCCCACCAGCGCAAACAAGCCGATCTCGGTGAGGGAAACGCCACCCTCCCGCAACCAGGCAGGCACCAGCTGGAACAGCACATAGAGCGGCATACCCGACGCGAAGCCCGTGAACACGCAAATCAACATGCGCTTGTTGAATACAGCGTTACGCCAGTTTGTCGATGCTTCGCTCAACTGTTAGTCCTGGATACGAAGAAAGAACACGGGAGTAAAAATCTACACCCACGATTAATCGCTTTACCAGCGCGATAAAATAAACTTGGCACAGTATTGAATACTGAGACTGAACAGGGGCTGAACTGGAAACCAGGATACCCGCACAGCACGAACATCTCTTTTCGCGATGTATTCCACCACGCGCTGAAAAACAACATGTAGTAAAACCGCACTGCCTTTACCTTTAAGTCTGTCCGCATACTCATCCGCGAAGTCCAGAAGCTCGCATCGCGAGCGCGCGGCGGTATAAGGCAACATCCCAGGCATGGTGCTGTTCAACACGCTGCCTTTGCTCGGCATCTTCAAAGTAACCCGCGCTTTTCTGTTCGGGATTGATGTTATCTACAGAACCAACTGGCTTACTTTCGAGAAACTCCCTGCCAAAACGTGCCAGGTCTTCCTCGTAGTGTTCTGTTATGCCGACAAAATCGAATCGGGAGAACGGAAAGCCCCAGAAAAATTTGCGGTATACGTTTTGAAGTTCCGGCCCCAGGCAAAATCGCTCCAGCGACCACTTCTCTTCAACAACACGTCGTTGCAGCGGCCCGGCATACTGCGCGTCATATTCACGCAACCAGTAATAGTAATGCGAGGCAACGCGTTCGACCGGATCACGCAGCCAGACTACGAATCTGTTGTCGCTGCCACCCGACAGAAAGCGATACTTCAGTGGCATGAAGTGGCCGTGAATGCAGCTGACACTGGCAAAGGGATCGGCAAAGGCGCCAGCGCGGGCATTTTTCAAACACTGCTTCAACGCGCTGGTATTGCGCTGCCAATTACCCGAGTGCAGCGGTAAGTCTGCATAGTCGCGCAGCAGCCGATTGGCGAACACATCCTCCAAAGTATTGGCGAAGCTCACGCCCGCTGTCTTCGGCAAGTGAACAGAGATTAGCACGGTAGTGTCACCCGGCCTTACGAGCCCAATCAAACAGCCGCGCAAGGCCCTCCTCCATACTCACCAATGGCTGCCAATTCAAATCCCGGCTAGCTTTGCTGATATCAAGATAAATCTCCGGGACATCGAAACCGCGGCCGGGTTTGTAGTCACGCTTAACGGTACAAGCCGAGGCCAGCTCTATCTGATCAATGACCTGATTAATACTGGTGCCGGTACCGGAGCCGATATTGAACGCCTGCCCTGCACATTCCACCTCCATGGCCTTCAACATCGCAGCCACCGCATCCTTCACATAAATGAAGTCGCGCACGACCGAGCCATCACCCCAGATTTCGATAGTTTCCCCATGCAAGGCACGGTGGCAAAGTGCAGCGATAACGCCCTGTCCTGTATCTGGACGCTGGTATTCGCCGTAGGGGTTGGAAAGACGCAGACTACAAGTATCAAGGCCATGCATCTGGTGGTAAAGGTACAGGTACTTTTCAATCGCCAGTTTGACAATACCGTAGGAACAGGTGGGGTGAGTGACATGATCCTCGGGAACCGGGAGCTGGCGAGGGACACCGTAGACGGTGCCACCCGAGGAGATGAATACCACCTTGGAAACTCCGGCTGCCACCGCCTGGTCCAACAGACCAATGGCCCCTTGCAAGTTGGTCGCCACATCGTGGCCTGGGTCATCGTTGGATGACTTTGGCAAGGTCGTCGAGGCAAGGTGGAATATCACCTCACAGTCTTGCAATGCGTCACGCAATAACTCGCCGTCAAGAAAGCTGCCGGTTACCCACTGCAAGTGGTCATCGCTGGTGTCTGGGGTGCTGATATCAAAACCAACTACCGTACAGCCCTCGGCCAGCAACGCCTCAACCAGGTGACGACCCAGAAAGCCGGAGGCGCCCGTGACAAGTGCTTTTTTCATTTCTATCCCTGGGTGACAGACTGCGAGCCCGCAATGCGCAAGCAGGACGAACTTCAGATTTTATTCAGTAGGGTCGCCGCGAACAAACTGGTATTGCCCGTCCAGGTTTGCAGGTAAACCCCCGAACGCCAGATCCCGATCATCCGCGGGACTAGCGACTCATCGCGCGCGCGGGCGAACTGGTCCAGTACACGCCGATTCTCCACCGTGATCAGCGATTCTACACTCTTCAAAGCCTGAATGTTGATGCTATTCCAGTTTCTCGAGCGGTTTTGCAGTGCCCTGGTCGTGCGCCGAATTCGTGCGCGCAAGCCCCGGTTTGATCCGACAATATTGTGCGTGTGCTGGCGATACTGCAGCGACGGCCGTGGATCGTAAATAACCTCACCGCCGGCAGCGCTCACCAACAAGTATGTCCACCAGTCGTGGCTAACCACTTCCAGGTTCCCCGCGGTCAGCAATAAATTACGCGCTGCCTGGTTCATCACCATGGTATTGCCGCCACCAATGTTCTGCAGCAAGGCGTTGGCAAAGCCGGGACTACGTTTGAACCATGGGGACAGCCCCGCGGGACGCCCGTCTTCGGTCACCGCCCGGGTACGCGCGCAGTAGAGCGCCGGTCGTTCTGATGGTACGGACTCCAGGGCGTTAATCGCTCGAGAAAGCTTCTCCGCTTCCCAGATATCATCCTGGTCGGCGAAAGCGAAATAGTCTGCTTCGATTTCAGGATTACAGGCCAGCGACAGGAAATTCGCTGTATGGCCTTGTTGGGGGCCGTCCAGCACTATTGCTGGACTGGCGTCACTCCCGAAATGATAACCGCGCACCAGTTCCACCGTCTCGTCTGTAGAACCATCATCGGATACCCAGAGCTTGAGATTGCTGTGCCACTGCCGGTTTATCGAGTCCAACTGGTCGGGGAGAAAACGGGCACCGTCGAGTGTACACAGCAGTATTGCTATCGAAGGCTCCCGCATTGACTACTTCGAAGTGATCGCATCCAGATTAAGGTTACGCTTGGCAGCCAGATCTTTCAGAGCCTGCTCCCGAGCGGCGTCGCTCATCGCCGGAGAAACGACGGGGTCGCCAAGGGCCGTTTTATACGGCTCAAATATTTCATCGAGCTCATCACTGTCCAACTGCGCCTCTTCGGAAATTCTATAACGAGCATCGAACTCCTTCGCGGCCAGCGCGCGGTACTCTTTTGCCAGGTCAATGTAGATCTGGTCCCTCACTTCTTCGTAGCTTCTATAGGACTTTGGCTTGATGCCATCCAGCCTGATAATGTGAAAGCCAAACTTGGACTCGGTTACCGGGGAGTACTCTCCCACACTGCCGATTTTGAAGGTGGCTTCGTGATAAGCGGGAGCAACATTGCTGAACTGCCCCTTGACCAACCAGCGATCGAACTTACCACCCATTCTTTTGGTGCCAGGATCTTGAGAGTATTTTTCTACCATCTCTTCGAAGTCAGCACCTTCCTGCAGAGCAAGAAGGTGTTTCTCAATCTCTGACTTATACTCGCGTCGGTTACACTCCGGCGGCGCACACATAAACAGGATGTGTGACGTAATGCGCTGCTCGGGCAGCGGCGCATACTTGTCTTTCTCGGTTTTGTAGCGCTCTTCTGCCAGTTCGGTGAAGTCCGGCATTTCAATGTCGCGCATATAATTGTTAACCACGAAGTTGCGGTTCACATTACGCAGACGAAACTGCTGTTCCCAGTACAATTTAGGATCATCAGCCTCGGTGAATTCACTTGCCTCAGCAGCTATTTTCTTTGCCGCAAGGGACATGTTGATCAATTCAAGCCTATCGCCCACATCATTGGCGGCCGCGGCCTGCATTTGGGCTGTCCAGTGTGAAACCAGTTGCTTCAACTCTTCACGGGTGAAGCCATAACCCTGGTCTTCTACCACGTAATCTTCGGCGAATGTCATGGCCGAAGCGGCAAGGAGGATGAGCAGGTGGAAAATTCGTTTAATGGACATGGTTAGATCTCAAACACAAAGGATTTAAACAAAAAAAAACCGATGCCCGAACGGGCACCGGTTTTCTCTGACACTTGCTGTATTACGGAGTAATAGAGCTAGGGCCAGTAGGAGGCGTGCCAGAAGTAGCTGCCTCTACGTACGCGTGGTCAATGATACGACCATAGCTAGCTGCAGCGTTGTTAGCGAAAGTACGCTCCCAAGCGGCGAAACCAACGATGGGTACACTGTTACCAGCATCTGCTACAGGTGTGAACGGGTTCTGAGCGATGCCCGCCTGAGTGTAATCGATAACCGCAGCTGTTTTGTTAGCAGTTATGAGTGCATCAGAACGAACTGACAGAGAAGCCCAACCATTAGGTGAACCCAGCGCTGCAACGTTGAAGTTGGTAGCGTAGTCACTGTCAAGAACCGGCTCGTTAACACCGTCGGTCCACTCGATTACGTTAACCTCGTAAGGCAGCAGAGCAGCATCAGGCGCATCAGTAGTAGCCGGAGAAATTACCAGGCCGCCCTGAGGAGTAGATACAACTTGCTCTTCACGATCCCAGAAGTCGATAGTAACTTCTACAGGCAGGTCACGAGCGTCACAAACGTCTTCGTCGTCAGCCAGTGCATCGCCTTCGTTCAGACAGTCAACGTCTTCGTCCTGCAGAGACTCCAGGTACACAGGCAGGTTAAGCATCAGGTACTGGCCAGGCATGGTGATAACCCAGTCGGTAGATACTGCGTTAGCAGAAGCTGTTGACCACTCGTTGATCACTTGGGCTGCACCCAGGGCTGTACGAACGCCGTCGAAGCTACCACGGCCCGTCGCGGCACCCGGAGCAGGTGAACCGCCGTCGAGGTCTGGGTACAGGAAGCTGAAGTAGTCAACCAGGCCGTCAATCAGGATTTCCTGGTTAGACATCATGGCGCCAGCAGCCAGGTCAGCGATGTGAATCGCGCGGCTACCGAACTCAGTACCAGTACCAGCAGAACGGATGAAGTAAGTAACGTTCAGTACATTACCAGTATCTTCCAGCATGTTCGGAGCAGTGCCCCCAACGATACCATTTGCGGCGCCTGAAACAGCACAGCTTACCCATGCAGGGTCAACCACCGAGCCAATGATTTCGGAACAAGCCTGGTTAGACAGGTTATCGTCCAGAACACCAATGTTAGTGTTAGCGGCAGGTGCAGCAGTCGCATTACGGAAGAAGTTGGTCTCAACTGAGACACAGTCTATAGGAACGCCAACACCGGGAATGTGGGTAGAGCCAATAGCCATCCACGGTGCAGTTGCACCAGCGGCACCCATACCGATGATTTCTACGTAACCTTCCTCGGCACCTTCACGGAAGATGTCAGGCATTTCAGCAACACCAGTTTGCTGAACTGTCAGAGGAGCAGTACATGAAGTGTCAGATGTACCTACGAAGATACCACCTTCATCGTCCTGGCGGATAAAGCCAGTCCACATGTCAAACGGGGACATGATGATGTTGAAGTCAAGTGCGTCCATAGAGTCGGAAGCGCGACGGAAGCGCAGCTTAACGACTTGAGTAAGGTCACTTGTGTTAGTGATGTGTACACCAGTTACATAGTCACCCTGGACTGTGTAATAGGGCACAACCGCGGCGTCACCAAGACCAGTACCCGCGAAGGTCTGAGCCTGAGCTACGCCTGTGTAGCCAGCAGTCGCAGCAGCAACTGCAGCGACGAGGCCCAAAGGTTTAAAGTTTGCGTTCATAAGAGGAGACTCCTAATGTTTTCTCTTTTTACAACCATAGTTAAGTTGCTAGCGCTATTATTGCTAGCTGCAGCCAGCTGTCAACCAACGTGGGCACCTAAAGATTGGCACTATGCCACCATTCTCCCTCGTCGAAGATCCAGCGTTCGTCGAAGGTATGGGGTAATGCGCCAAGAGCTTTTGATGCTTCTGAGGTATGTTTGACGGGTTCGGACATGACCCTAACCGCCACACTCGCCACAGCTGCATCGGCATCATAGTTGCGAACTTCGATGCCTGTCAACTCCCAATTGACCATGTACGAAAACTTCCTTACATACATAGCCTTAGGGAATGTTCTTCTGAAAGTAGGTGTAGAAAAATCGTAGAGGCCTTCCCAGTCGTGAGCCATCTTCAAATCCCACCTGTCACGCACCCTATTTTCGAGCTGCTCAAGCTCGGTCGCAGACAGCTCTCGCGGGATATCCTGGCCACATCCGGCAAGCATAAGCCCGACCGAGGCGGCCACCAGTACCGCGTATATTCGAGTTGTCTTTAGTGCGCCTAACATATTGTATCTATTACCTTTTTTGAGGGCGGCGATTATACACACCGAGCCTCTTAACACAAGTCTTTATGGCCAAACCGCCCGGGGTTAACACCCTTCAAGGGCCGTTGATCACTCTTCGGTTCCTTTGCCAAGGGGAGTAATCATTGCGTTCAGCGAGCCCCAAGCGGGGCCGGTAAATTCACCAATTTACCCACCAAATGCCCCTAAAATCTTCGACTTGCGCAACCTATGACGTGCCAGCGCAGAAATTATTCCAATTATTTTTACTGCAGAATTCACACCGTGAAGCGGCAAAAATACCCACCGGAAATCGTCGATTTAGCGCCTTATGGGCACATTGCAGCGGGCGACTTACTCTTCGACCTCGATCAACTCCATGTGCCGGATCTGGGCGCGCATTTCATCAGCGACCTCGCGGAGCTCGGTTTCATTGTAAAGCGCCCTCGGTGTAATGATGACCAGTAGCTCGGTACGGCGGTTTTCAGTGCTGGTGGAACCGAAAAGCGGCCCGAAGATGGGTAGTTTATGCAGGACAGGGATGCCACGGTCCTGGTTTCTGGCGTTTTCCCGAATCAACCCGCCCAGAACGACTGACTCATCGGAACGGACCGCCACGCGGCTCATTATCGTGCGTTCTAAAAAGGTACTCTGTCCTGTCGCCTCATCGAGATCTGCCCCGACATCACTCACCGACTGCTCGATGTCCATGGTGATCAGGCCGCCCGCGTTTACCGAAGGCCGAACGTTGAGTTTGACCCCCGTGTCCCGGTACTCCACAGACTGGGTGGTTACCCCACCGTCAGTAACCGTTGATTGCGAGAAGATAGGAATCTGGTCACCCACATGAATGTAAGCCTCGTGGTTGTCCAGCACCATCACCGACGGGGTGGAAATTACATTGAGCAGTGATTCCGTTGACAGTGCATTGAGAACAGCGCTGATGTCACCGATAGAGTTTGTCACTGTGTAGGAGAATCCCGGCACCAGGGGTCCCAGGCCAGAGTCACCCAAGTCCAGCAAGCCGGTACCATCGTAATCGTTGCCAATACCGTTCCTGAAGGTCCACTCCAGGCCATAGCTCAGTTCGTCGGTTAAGCTAACTTCCAAAATGCTGGCCTCGATAATCACCTGTGTGGCAACCACGTCCAGTTGTTCCAGGGCATCTTCGATCAACCGGTACTGCATGCCATTGGCGTAGATCATCAGGGAATTGTTCTCATCATCGGAGACCACTCGCACATCTGTGAGCATGTTCTCGCTGCCAGGGAGGGACGAGTCTCCGGTCATGGTGACCGAGGAGATGCCTGACTGATTGCGGCGGGACGCCGACCCAGTATTTGCGAATGCACTGCGTGCGCCACCGCCGCTACCACCACCGACAGATTCCGGCGACATGCCGGGCGCGACGCTGCTATCTCTGCCAAAGCCACCGCCGGAAGAGCGACCTCCGGAGTAGATGCTGTTCAGCAGGTCAGCGAGGCGGCTGGCCTCGGTGTTCTGCACCGGGTAAACGTACAACCGTTTATCGAAGGCCGAGTAATGTGCTTCATCCAGGCGCTCGATCCATTTTTGGGCCGTTTCAAGGTAATGCGCTCGCGGTGTGACCACCAGGATGCTGTTCAGGCGCTCGACCGGAATCACTCGGATCAGCTGCCCCATGCTGCCGCTTTCTTCCGAACCATCGGCGAGCATGGCGCCCAGTGCTTCCTGGATTTCATCGACACTGCTGTTCTCAAGCGGGAACAGACCAACAGACATGCCTTCCAACAGGTCAACGTCAAAGGTGTTCACCATCTCCATCCAGCCCTTTTGCTGGGCGCGAGTTCCTGCCAGCATCAGGATATTGCGAGAGTTATCGATGCGCACAAACGCGGCGGGTTCGGCCACCGGCTTGAGAATCTCCGCCATATTGGAGGCACTGATGTACTGCAACGAGATGATGGTGGTGCTGTAACCGGCGGCGGTATCGCCCGGATTCGCGACACTGGGCGACACCTTGGCACCATTAGCCGTGCCGGTCACCAGGTAACGTCCGTCGTCGCCGCGGATCATGATTGCGCCATTAGTCTTCAACAACGACTCGAGGATGCCGAGCAACTCATCCCGGGGAATGGGAGTACGCGTGCGCAGGGTGACCTGACCACTTACCGGATTATCGACGATGTAATCCAGCGCCAGTATATCCCCGAGAATCGCATGCATCACTTCACTTAAAGGGGCTTGCTCAAAATTCAAGCTGACATCGTCGCCCACAAACTTCACCGGCGCCTGCCTGGCCGGTACTTTGATCTGAGTATCATTCCCGCGATAAATAATGGCTTCGCTGGCGGGGGCCTTTTCATTCTGCGCCAACTCGGAGGCGGAAGTGGCTAGCGGAGCGGACGCGTCGACTACCGGCGTATCCGCCGCCGGTGACGCCTGTGCCCCTGCAGACTGATCCTGCTGATCCATGGCGGCGCAGCTGGACAACAAGCCCAGCGCCACGGCCAAGGTAACTTTATTCCACATGGAAACTCCCAAACTTTTGTCCCGTATCGTTGTTGTTTTCATTGGTCATGCTAATTCTTCACCATGCCACCCAGGCGCCGCGGTTGCTCCGCAGTGCCAGACTGACCGTTGGCTTGCGCTGGTACGGTGTTAACGCGACTCTCATCGGCATCATCTTCACCATTGCCCGCTGGCCCAGCCGCTTCATCGGGCTCTACTTGTCGCTGTGCAACGGGCGCGACAATAACCCCCTGCTTAAGCACTAGCGTCTCAGTGCGCACACCATCACCAAATACCACTTCGTTGGGTTTTACCGAATCCAAAGTCCAACCCTTGTGTGACTCCCCGAGCATCAGGCGCTTCTTTTTTCCCTGCACCATGGCAATGATGCCGGTGGTGTCTTCACTACCAAAAACACCCAGCAGCTTGATTTCCCGGAGTTCCCTGGCCGCCGCCTTGGTCTCCGCAGCGTTGGCGACCTCAACAAGATCTACCGAGTCCAGGGGGCGCCGACCCGACCAGAATAAAGGTCGGGAGCGCATTTCATTACTCTCGGCGGCAGTAACCTCCGGTAGTGCATCCATGGACAAGACCTGCAGTGCATCTGCCGCAGGGGCTACCGGGTCCTCTGGTGCGAGAGTTAACAACCGCGCAGCCCCCCAGACCAGCATCAGAACCAACAGAGCAACCAGGACGACCAGCATCAACTCCACCCTGCGCGTGGAACGCAGGGGATTACTGCTTGCGCTGTAACGTGCTGTCAATGCACCGAAATTCATTCCGCCGCCCTCAGGGATAGCAGCTGCAGGGTCGCCGTAACACTCTGCGCTGTCGGGCCTTTACTGCGCCGACTTACCCGCTGCGGGTAGACGTCGAGCGACTCTATCAAGACTAGCGGCATATAGGCCGCAAGTCCGCGAAGAGCAGAGTCCAGGGACGTCACGTCACCGTTGGCAGTGAGCTTGATGCCGATGTAATCGAAATTCTCCTCTTCCTTCACCCGGAGCACCTGACTATTGGTGACCGACATCCCCGCAGTGCCAAATATCTGGCGCACCTCCGTTTGTAAACTGGCAGATACGGTGGCCCTATCTTCCGTGGCCGGGTAAACCAGGCCAACAACCTGCCCGCCAACCTGGTCAGCGGCTTCGCGCAGCTGCGGCTCGTACTCAATCAAGCCTCGCATGCGGGCGATACGTGGATGCTGGCGGTCGATATCTGCCTGGTATTCCCGGCCAAGTGCAACCAGGCCAAACAATGCGTCGAAGTAGAACACGGCGGGGAGTAACAGCGTCAGGCCACAAATGAGGGCTGAGCGTTGATGAGATTTGATCCAATTCACGACGTCTCCTCCTCACACAAGACCAAATTGAGGAAGAACTGCTCCAAGCCTGAATTGCCTATTTTTACTATAGGTTGCGGTGCAACCACATTACAGTACTGGGGTTGGTCGGTCAGCAATTCCATCACAGCCGCCGCATTACGAGACTGCCCGCGCAGCTTTATCCCCAGACCAGACATGGCAAACTGGGTCAGGTGTGTGTCGTCCTCCAGTAACGCACTTAGGCGCGCCAGTTCCGGGTGTGGATTTCGATAACGCGAAACAACCTCATTCGCCGTGGTAATGATGTCATTGGCCTGGGTGAGGGTTGTGCGCATTTGAGATGCCTCAGAAGCCTGCTGCTGGTAACTTGCCGTCATCGCTTGCAGGCGCTGCATTTCCGCGCGCTTGATACCTGCATACAGACCCGCCACAACCAGCACCAGCACCAATCCCGCAACCGCCATCACGCCCACACTGCGCAAACGCTTCTTGTACATCGCTTCCCGGCGATGTTCACCAAAACCACCGATAACAATCATGGCATCAGAAGATTTCGCCCAGATTTCCTGTGCACGAGCGTCGTGTGAATCGAAGTTTTTGCCCATGTAGGTCATCACGGCACTGCGCGAGACAATAACCAGGTCCACTTTCAGGTGGCTCTCATCACGGGTGACCTGGCTCCAGCCATACGCCGTATCCGCGGCTGCAAATGGGCTATTGGCGCTGACCTCCAGGGCAATCACGGAATCCAGCTCAGCTTCAACCGCAAGCGGCAAACGCAACTGGCGAGTCAGCACTATCTCATCGGGCAGCAGATAGGCAATAAAATCTGTGGCGGCCTCGGCACAGGGCCTGCCCGCCTGGTAACCCAGGACACCGGTTGCGGTTTGCAAGCTCACCACATCATCAAAGCGTTGGCGCAGGGGAGAATCGTATCCCCACAGCAAATCCCGCCAGGCGGCACTCCAATGACTGCCCAACTTGCGCATATCGTAGCCAAACAGTTCCCATTGTTGGTTGCTATCAAGCATTCAACACCCCGGCTCTACCTGTTGCGTTAACCTTCATAAATTCTCGGTGGCTCCGTGCGGACCGGCCTCCAGGGTAAGCGTGTATGTTGCGAAGGTTCTACAGCAATCCAGCGCCGGCGCAGCCACTGCTGGTCGCCATAGCTCACCAGCGCGTCGGCCCGATACATGGGTGACACACCCCCTGCCGCCTGCGCAGCATCTACCGGCTGATCAGCCGTAGCCCGGCCCAACAGGCTCTGCAGTTCGCGTGGAGCTACGGCCAGCCTCAACGCTCCACGCGCGGGCTTGCCCGCAACCACATAGTCACGAATACCATCCAGGGTGGTGCGATTAAAGCCAGGCACCTGCAGCAAATCTTCCGGTGATTGAAACTGACTAAGACTTTTTCTTCTGGTTCTTTCTCGTCTCTGCCCCTGGCGCCACTCTACCACACTGTTCGCAAGGCGCCGCGGGGCGATATCGCTATCCGCCACGCCCAGCAGCGCGGTCAACTGTTGCGGCGTGGCCACGTTAAGATCGAGCAATCCGGCTGTATCCTGCAAACGAACTTCCACCTCTATATCCCCTACCCGGTGCTCGGTGATGGGATTCAGGTCATCACCGTTACCACGATCGCGTGCCGCAAGCAGGTCGAGCATCGCCAGGCGGATGGCACCATCTCCAGCAGCCACCGCTTTCGCCCGCGCGACATGCAACTGGGTCAGCTGGGTATCAACCCGGGCCTGGGCAACTATCCCGGAAACCAGTAATGCCATGCCGGCGATAAACCAGACCACAATGGCCAGGGCTACGCCCGACTGCGTAGAAAACGATCTTGGCATTTGCTGCACCATCATTATCGTGGCACCTCAAACACCAGGTCGGGCCAATAACGACCTGCCACCTTAAACCGCGTTCTCACCAACGCGGGCAACCCACGGTTATCCCAGCGTTCAATCCAGTCACCGCCATAATCCCTGCGAAAGGCAACCTGCATCTCCTCAAGTTCATGAATCATGGTACGAGAGGGGGCCTCTTCCCAGCGCTCTGGCCGGCCGGACGCAGGCGGCACCTGCCAGCGCAATACCAATTCATTATCTTCGCGGGCTACCCGCAGGAAGTGGGTGCCGCCATAGCCCTCGCCAAACAACACGGAGGACTTCCACACCAGCGAGTCGGGAGAAAGCTCGAAAAATGAGGACGATCCGCTACTGCTGGAACCACCGAGACTCAAGCCACTGGAGGCACCGCCAACTATGGTTGACTCCAGGTTATCGCGCAGGAAGCTAGAGATCGTGCGCATATCGTCGACCCGCTCGGTCATACGATCGATGGCGCCCTGGGTGTTTCCGAGTGTGCGCAGCCCGGTGATGGTCGCCAGCATAATCAGCGACAAAACCGTCAGGGCAACCATCACTTCAATAAGAGTAAAGCCGGCTTGCCGGGGCATGCGACCGCAAAACTGTAGGGAAGTCTGTATGGGCTGCATCAGCGCATCACCTCCACTACAGACTGCAACAACACCTCGCGGTCACGACCACCGTCGACCCAGGCGACCGATACTTCAATGTCGTGCAATAAGGCGCGATTGGAATCACCGCGACGTTGCTCAAGTGGCCGGCTGATCGCATACCACTTGAACTGCCCTTCGGTTTCACCGCGTATATCCAGACCGTCCGCGGGCACCCGCGCATTGTTTGCCAACAGCGAGCGAGCTAGCTCCACCCCGTAGGCATAGCGCTCATCCATCCTGACATTTCGCGTGGCGCCACTGGCACTTTGGTAAAGCGCACCCAGTGACAGGCCGAGGATGGCGATAGCGACCATCATTTCTAACAGGGAAAATCCAGCAGTTTTACGGTGAGTGCGCATTTCAGTTCACCGCGTACGCTTCGTGGGTCACACGGCCGGCCAGCCAATCAATGGCGATACGCACACCGCTACCATCGGGACGCTGCAGATCAATACCGCCGCCACTGGAGCCCCCTTCTGGATAAAAACGGATAACGCCCGTATTGCGAGTGTTGACCTCCGCAGCGGAGTGGATGGCCAGGGTCAGCTCCTGCGGAATCTGCACCTCGGTCTCACGGAAGGCCATAACGCGCGCTTCAGGGTCAATACTGACATCTTGAGCGACACCGGAATTCACGGCCTTATAGCGTGCAGAGCCCAGCGTGGTGACCACATCGCGAATCGCCTGTCGGTATTGCATGGACTCATAGAAACGAATGGTCGAAGGCACGGAGGCGGCAAGCAACAATCCGAGGATGGTCATCGCGGCCAACAGCTCCAGTATGGTAAAGCCGCGAAGTGATGTGGAGACCGAGGAAGTCATGGGAAATTCAGCTCGCGTGATGCGCCAGCGGGCACTCCGCCCTACTGCCAGTTACCCACGTCGCTGTCTTCACCCTCGCCGCCGGGCGTACCATTGGCGCCATAGGTGAATATGTCCAGTTCGCCCCGCTCACCGGGATACTTGTACTGATACTCCTGCTTCCAGGGATCGAGGGGCACATCAGATTTCAGGTAGGGTCCATTCCAGCCCGTCACCCCGGAGGGTTTGGATACCAGCGCCTGAAGACCCTCACTGGTGGAGGGGAAACGTCCAACATCCAGCTTGTACATTTCCAATGACTGTTCCAGGTCCTTGATCTGGATGAGCGCGGTCTTGGTCTTCGCGCCCCCAAGTTGATTCAGTACCTGCGGACCCACCAGACTCATCAATAACCCCAAAATCGCCAGCACGACCAGCAGTTCCATCAATGTAAAACCGGTCTGTGTTCGCATTGTCCTGTGAATTGTCTTGTGCATCGTCTTGTGACTTGTATTGCGCATTCCTGTTTGCTTGTCGTTCATCACTATTCCTCTTATAAATCTGTGCGGAATGGGCTACAGCGCCAGGTCATTCACTGACAAGATACCCATCAAAATCGCGATAATAATCACCGCAATCATGAAACCCATGGTTAAAATCAAAGCGGGCTCCAGCAAGGTCAGACCACGCTTGACCCCCGCCTTAACGTGCCCGTCAAACACCTTGGCCAACTCCAGCATCATCTGGTCGAGACTGCCGGATTCCTCGCCCACGCGGATCATCTGGATGACCATGGGCGTAAACATCTTCGTTTCGGCCAGCGCCACGGAAATACGCTTACCCGACTTGACCGCGGGCGGCAGCACTTGCAGCGCTTCACGGATCACCACGTTGTCTACCGTTTCGATAGCGATGGAGATAGCCTTGAGCAGCGACACGCCATTGCCGATCAGCGTGCCCACAGTGCGTGCAAATTTTGACACCTCGAACTCGAAAACAATTCCACCCACCACCGGAAAGTTGAGTAAAGATTTGTCGACCCGGGCCTTGCCTTGCTCGGTAGCCATCCAACGGCGAAAATAAATACCAATGCCAATCAACACCAGCAGCAACAACCAGCCCCAGGCTTTGAGAAAATCCGCTGCACTGACCACTGCCTGGGTAATGGCTGGCAGCGCGTCCCCCATGTCGTCAAATAAGGCTTCAAACTGGGGTACCACAAAGCCCAACATCAGCGTGACGGACAGCACCGCCACCACCAGCAGTATCGCCGGGTAAATCAGCGCGGACACGACGGTTTCCCGGGTTTCCTTGGCCTCTTCGAGGTAAGCGACCAAACGGTCCAGCACATCGGACATCTGTCCGCTGGCCTCACCCGAACGAACCATGTTGACGTAGAAAGCCCCAAAGACATGTTCATAGGGCTGCAGCGCCTGGCTCAGCGCTTTACCGCCTTTTACGGATTTGAGCAGTTCACTCAGCAGCTGATTCATCTGCGGCAGCGCGGCCATCTCAATCAGCACCTTGAGCGCGCGATCCAGTGGCAAGCCAGCGCGCAATAACACCGCCAGCTCTGAGGTCATGGACAGGATTTCCTGTCGGCTCGGGGGCTTACCGCTGGCAGCGCTTGTCGTATCGCCCACGGCGCCGCCGGCTTCCAACTTGGTAAGCGTCAGCCCCTGGCCACGCAACTGTCGGGAGGCCACTTCGATTCCGGACGCTTCGATCACACCCTGGTGACCCTTACCGTCACGACCAATGGCCTTATAGCTAAACGCGGGCACGATGCAGGTCCTACCCGGCTACCGCTTCGTCAGCGGGGATGTCTACCTGCACGATTTCCGGGGACTCTTCGCTCTCGCTCTGGTCCTGGGTGACGCGCATCACTTCTTCGAGTGAAGTCAAACCGCGGACCACCTTGCGCAGGCCATCTTCATAGAGTGTGATCATGCCCTGCTGGCGAGCAGCGGCATGCAAACTGGTGGCATCCGCGCCAGCCATGATGACGCGGTGCATCTCTTCGTCCAGCGCAAACAACTCGTGAATGGAGGTACGACCCCGATAACCGGTATCCATGCACTCAGGGCATCCGCGTGCCTGATAGATTTCTTTCGTGTTTGCATCGACGAAGGGCTGCAGGCCGTAACGTTCCACCAGTTCGTCAGTCAGAGGCAGGGGCGCTTTGCAGCTATCGCAAAGGGTTCTCACCAGGCGCTGCGCCAATACGCCGTTAACAGAAGAGGTAATGAGAAAACGCTCCACACCCATATCCTCGAGGCGGGTGATCGCGCCGGCGGCGGTATTGGTGTGCAAGGTTGAGAGCACCAGGTGACCGGTAAGCGCCGACTGCACCCCGATCTGTGCAGTTTCGGTATCGCGCATCTCACCGATCATGATGATGTCGGGGTCCTGGCGCAAAATGGAGCGCAGCGCCCGGGCAAAATTCAGTTCAATCTGCGACTGCACCTGGATCTGGTTGACGCCCTGGAGCTGGTATTCCACCGGGTCTTCAACGGTAATGATTTTCAAGGTGTCGGAGTCCAGCGACGCCAACGACGCATACAGTGTAGTGGTCTTACCAGAGCCAGTGGGCCCGGTGACCAGCAGCACACCGTGGGGTTGTGCCAGCAATTGCTGGTAGCGCTCCAGGGTATCCGGGCTGAAACCCATGTCCGGCAGATCCAACTGGATGCTCTCACGATCCAGCACACGCATTACGATACTCTCGCCGTGCACGGTTGGAATGGTGGACACCCGCAGGTCCAACTCGTGGCCCTTTACGCGGGTCATGATGCGGCCGTCCTGCGGTAACCGCTGTTCGGCGATATTCATGTGCGACAACAGCTTGATGCGCGAGGCTATCGCAGGGGCCAGGTTAGCCGCGGGAGGATCGGGATAGGTTTGCAGCACTCCATCGACCCGATAGCGCAAGTGCAGGCCATCCTCAAAAGGCTCTATGTGAATATCGGAAGCGCCCAGGTCCAGCGCGCGATGGATGGTCTGGTTCACCAGGCGAATGACCGGCGCCTCACTGGCCAGGTCTTTCAGGTGCTCAATGAACTCGTCGTCACTCTGCCCCGCGAACTGGTCACCGATGTCATCGCCATCTTCATCGTCCTCATCGCCCTGCAAAAACTGGGCGATTGCCCGGGCGATATCGGTCTCCAGCCCAAGTACGATCTCAATGTCCTTATCCACCGCCATTGCCAGGGCCTTGGACAGGAACGGGTCCTGGGGTGTCACCGCGGCGAAGGTGACCGATTGCTCGGTCAACTTAACGGGCACCACCGAGTTGTATATCAGGAAGTCCTCGGCAAGCTCATCGATCCTGATCGCCTCTTCGGGGTAATCGGCCGCGGCGATCAGCGGAATTTGCAACTGCTTGCTCAGAACCTGTGCTAGATCCAGTTCAGAAACCAGGCCGAGTTTGATCAGAACCTGGCCGAACATGTCGCCCATCTCGCCCTGGGCAAGCAGTGTGCGCTCGACATCCCGCTCGGATATCTTGCCCTGTTCTACCAGCAACTCGCCTATTTTCTTCATCAAAGCTCACGCATTGCACAAAAATTAACCACCGCGGTACCCCAAAACGGCAGCGGTAGTGGTTTCAGGCCGAGTGTAACACACCATCTAGTGTAAAAATGTGAATGTTTTCAACCCGTTAAGTTAACGAGTGAAAGCAGTTTTTATTCCCGCGGAGAGCGCGGCAAGACGGTGGCTAGATTGGCGCCCAGGTCAGTTCATCCGGGTCGCTGACCGCACGATTTTCCTGTTCCAGCTTGATCAGGTGTGCGGTCATGGAGAGTTTGGCCCATTCGTACAATGACTCGTCCACGTCGTCGTACACGACCCGCACCAGCGCGTCGAGATTGCAGCGCCCCAATTGTTCAAGACCGGCCATGACTTTGGCTTCCCTGCGCAAACGGTGGGCAACCAGGTGTTCAACCTCGGCGGCAGAATCATGAATCAGTTCGCCGTGGCCGGGAGCGATGTGCTGAACTGGATAATTGAGCAACAGTTGCAGTGAGGCGATGTAGGCTTTCATGTCACCACCCGGGGGAACGATGACCACGGTCGACCCGTTCATAATGTGGTCCCCCGCGAACAGCATGCCCTCTTCTTCCAGCAAAAAGCAGAAGTGGTTGCTGACGTGACCGGGGGTATGCAGGGCCCGCAGGTTAAATTCTTCTGTCGCCAACAACTCGTCGTGCTTTATTTCCCAATCGGGCTTGAAACTCTCATCCTGGAAACGATCCGCCGCCGGGCTGGCCCCGATCAACTGCGCACCAGTAGCCTTAGCGACACCCTGCCAGGCAGGCGAGTGGTCCATATGCGTGTGCGTACAGACAATCCAGCGAATTTGCCCACCCTCTGCCGCCCGCAAAATCGCGTCGACGTGTTCGTCGATAGCCGGGCCGGGGTCCACCACGGCGATCTCTTTGGAACCAAGCAGGTAAGTATTCGTGCCGGCGCCTGTCATAGCGCCGGGATTGGGAGCCACCAGGCGACGCACGCGCTTGCTAAGCTGAAACGGGATTCCGTGCTCGAGCACGGCGCTACACCATATTGGCTATGGGCACGTCCGGGTTGACGTCGGCATCGTAGTCAACACCCTCGACCTCAAAGCCAAAGAGCTGCAGGAACTCTTGCTTGTAACCCTCGAAATCCGAAAGGTCCTTGAGATTGTCGGTGCTGATCTGGTCCCAGATGGCGGCAACCTCTGCCTGGATTTCCGGGTCCAACTCCTTGCGGTCCGCACGCAGGCGCCCTTCATCATCGAGATAGGGAGCATCGTTGTACAGCGAATCACGGAACAGACCGTCGACCTGCTCTATGCAACCCTCGTGCACGCCCCGCGCTTTCATCACTTTGAACAGGATTGCCAGGTAAATCGGCATGGCGGGAATGGCGGCACTGGCCTGAGTCACGACGGCCTTGAGAACCGAGACACGCGCATCGCCGCCGGTCGCGGCAAGCTGTTCCCGAATCGCAATGACCCGCTTATCCAGGTCTTTCTTGGCGGCGCCAATGGTGCCGTGCCAATAGATGTCCCAGGTTATCTTTTCACCTATGTAGGTATAGGCGGTGGTCTTGGCGCCCTCGGCCAGCACACCGGCTTCGCCCAGGGCTTCGATCCACATCTGCCAGTCTTCGCCACCCATTACCGCGACGGTATTGTCGATGTCTTCCTGTGATGCGGCTTCCAGGTGAAAGTCCTGAATTTCCTCTTTATCGGTGTTCACGCCTTTTTGCACCGTATCGCTGCCTATCGGCTTGAGCGTTGAGTTGTGTATAACCCCTGTCACCGGGTGCTGCCTGCGCGGTGCCGCAAGGCTGTAGACCACCAGGTCCACCTGCCCCAGGTCGGCTTTAATTGTTTCAATAGTTTTTTGCTTTATTTCATCGCTGAACGCATCGCCATTAATGCTCTTCGCATAGAGGCCTTCGGCCTCGGCAAACTTGTGAAACGCGGCCGAGTTGTACCAGCCCGCGGTTCCAGGCTTACGTTCGGTGCCTTCCTTCTCGAAAAAGATCCCCAGCGTGGAAGCGCCTGCACCGAAAGCCGCTGAAATTCTCGAGGCCAGGCCATAGCCTGTAGAAGACCCGATCACCAACACTCGCTTGGGACCACCCTCGATGGCTCCCCTGGATTTCACATAATCAATTTGCTGTTGCACATTGGCTTCGCAGCCAGTCGGATGGGTAGTAATACAGAGAAAACCGCGTACACGAGGTTTGATAATCATAGTGGACGAATTCCTGGCCAGGTGTTTTCTGGGAGCGCTGGAAGGTTACCAACACCGCGGTAAAGTGTATCACAGCACACCTTATTCTGAAGCCATATGACCCGACCTTGTCGCTCATTCTTTAGCTGTATGTGCCCCAGCCCAAGCCTGTGCCGAACTAGCGCTCTTGAATTCACTGTGCGAGTAACGTTCAATGTGCCTCCGCCTTAGAGCTAGCAACTTTCATGTCTGAATCCCCCCTGCTTATCGCCACCGATCCCCAATGGAGCACAGTGGTCGTGGAAAACTTTGACGACTTTCTTTTGGACCACGCAGCGGCGGAGAAAAAAGCGTCGGGCATGGCCATGTCCATGGTGTCTCATTATCCAGACCGCGAACTGTTGGTATCAGCGATGGTCGATCTCGCCATCGAAGAATTGAATCACTACCGCGA
This sequence comes from Halieaceae bacterium, assembly GCA_963669435.1. Lineage (GTDB taxonomy): Bacteria > Pseudomonadota > Gammaproteobacteria > Pseudomonadales > Halieaceae > CALJFL01. Next base: position 2,837,834 of record OY770025.1, on the reverse strand, counting down.
AGTGGTGAAATGGATTCACTCCCGCGGCCTTCAGACCGGCGCTGATAGTAAGGACCCGTACGTACTGGAAATCCGCAAGGCGATCCGTCAATCGGACAATGCCGATATCTACCTGATGGACAGACTACTTACGGCCGGCATTATCGAGGCAAGGGGTGCGGAGCGTTTTGGCCTGGTTGCCGACGCACTTGAAGATGACACCATCGCACAATTTTATCACGCCATCGCGCGCTCGGAACAGCGCCACTACACCCTGTTCCTGGAACTGGCGGAACACTATCTGCCCAAAGCGGAAATCGACTTGAGATGGCATGAATTGCTCGCCATTGAAGCCGAGATCGTTCAACGCCTACCACTGCGGGCCGCACTGCACTGAACGGCCAAACCGACAGCACCGTAAAGCGTTACCTCGAGCGCTACGCCGACGCCGTTATTCCGCCGCCACCCGAAGGCGCCGGCCCCTGGGATCAGGCGGTGGTGATACCAGTTTATCGAGAGTCGACCACACTCTTGGACCAACTTGCTGAACTTACCTCCTCGCCTGGTCGCGTGCTTATTATCCTGGTCCTTAATCGCCCGGAGATTGATCAGCGGGTCACAGTCAATGAACCTTTACGCAAGAGGATCCATGCATTGTCCTGCGTATGCCCGGTGGCGCCGAGTATCGCGATTTACCGACTGAACGACAACATCGATATCCTGTGCGTGGACACCGAGCAAATGTTCGGTACCATCGATTCCAAGCAGGGTGTCGGCAGGGCTAGAAAGATCGGCTGCGACACAGCCCTGGCATGGATTGCTAACGGCAAGATTACATCACGGTGGATCGGCAGCACCGACGCAGATGCAATTCTCCCCGCGGACTACTGTCAAAGGCTTGGCGAAGCGCCCCAGGAAGCGGCAGCGCTGCTGCTTCCATTCCTGCATCGTCCAACTGGGGATTCGCGCAACATCGGCGCCTGCCTTCTTTACGAGTTAAGCCTTCATCATTATGTCGTGGGACTAAAGCACGCAGGATCGCCCTATGCCTTCCACACTCTGGGCAGTTGCCTGGCCGTTGCCGCAACCCACTACGCCCAGGTCCGCGGATTCCCGCAGCGCTCCGCCGCCGAGGATTTTTACCTGCTGAACAAATTGGCGAAGACGGGCAGCGTAATCCAACTACCAGGCAAGTGCATCTCACTGTCGGGCCGTGTATCGGACCGCGTGCCTTTCGGCACCGGCCCCGCCGTGCAACAGCTCATCAATGCGAGCGCTATGGAGAATGAACGCCTGTACTACCACCCCAGTTGTTTTCGCGCCCTCGCGATGCTGCTTAAAACAATCAATACAGTGGAGATCGCGTGTATAGAAGAATTGCATGCCGCCTTGAAGAGGGGCAACTTACCCGCCGATATCATCCAGGTGATCTGCGTGGCATTAGATAAGCTGGGTATTGAGTCAGCCATTGAACACTGCAATAGCCAGGGTAAAAACCATGCAGCATTCGTAAAGCATTTCAACCAATGGTTTGATGGCTTTCGAACCTTGAAACTGATTCACGGACTGCGCGATGCCGGGTGGCATTCGATGACCCTGAAAGAGCTAGCCGCGGCAGACCACCAGTGGCCTACAAAAATCTCCCCAGAAAACCTGCAGGAGTCCCGCGACAGGCTGTTAAATCACTGGCAGTGGGAAGGCTAAAGGCAACCGCTAACGCTACAAGCTAAGGCGCCGAATATCGGCCAGCACACTGACTAGCTGCGACATAAACCGGCCACCGTCACCGCCATTGACCACCCGGTGATCATAAGACAGGGCAAGTGGCAGCATTTTCCGCGGTGCGAATTCTGCGCCGTTCCACACCGGCTTCATTTCAGCGCGTGATACGCCCAGGATTCCAACTTCTGGTGCGTTAACAATGGGCGTAAAGCCAGTGCCGCCAATGTTTCCGAGACTGGAGATCGTGAAGCAACCGCCCTGCATATCCGCGGGCATCAGTTTTCGATCCCGCGCTTTGCCCGCCATTTCGATCACCTCGTCGGCGAGTTCCCAGATTGTCTTCTGGTCTGCGTCGCGTATAACCGGGACCACCAGGCCAGCGGGAGTATCGACGGCCATACCGATATGTATGTATTTTTTGTAGGCGAGCTCTTCCCCACCGCTCATCAGGGATGCATTCAATTTGGGGTTGTCGCGTAAAGCGACTGCACAGGCCTTGATGATGAACGGCATGGGTGTGATTTTGGTATTGCGGCGCTCCGCCTCGCTTTTGAGAGAGGCGCGAAACGCCTCCAGGTCAGTAATATCAGCCTCGTCGAACTGGGTGACGTGTGGCACGTTCAACCAGCTACGCTGCATATTCGCAGCGGTGAGCTTGTCCAGTTTGCTGCGCTGAATTACCTCGATCTCGCCAAACTTGGAAAAATCCACTTCCGGAATTGTGGGGATTCCCGCACCGCTCGCTGCCGCCACTGCTCCGGCACCGCCACTGAGCGCCTGCTTGGAAAATTTGTGCAGATCTTCCTTGAGTACTCGCCCACGTGGACCGCTGCCCTGCACCTTCGCAAGGTCGATGCCAAACTCCCGCGCCAGCTTCCGTACTGCGGGACCGGCATAAATACCCGCACCAACCCTGGGCTCCGCCGTTTCACTCACTGCGGCGGGAGCAGGCGTTGTCGGCTTCTCTACAACAGGTGGTGTCGCTGGCGCTGCTTTTGGTTCCGGGGTAGTTTCTGAGGCAGGTGCGGGCGGCGGCGCGGCGGCACCAGCTACCTGCAACTCTGCTATGGGATCACCCTGTTTGACCTGTTGTCCTTCCGAAACCAGCAAGCGCACCACTTCACCAGCGTGGGGTGAGGGCACTTCCATGGAGGCCTTATCACTTTCCAGTGCTACCAGTGAATCACCCTCTTCCACCGTATCACCAGCAGCAACACTTAATTCGATGACCTCAACGGCATCTTCGGTTCCAATGTCTGGAACCACCACGGTTACGGGTGCCGCAGACGCTGCGCCCTCCGCGGGGGGTGCGGAAGATGCGGCAGGAGGTGCTTCTTCAACTGCAGTTGCTGGCTCGGCTGCTGGTGGTGTTTCCGCCTCTGCCGGGGACGCGGGTTCATCTACGGGCGCTGCTTCGACAGCCCCGGCCGCTTCCAGCACCAGGATCGGTGAACCTTCTGCAAGTTCATCGCCTTCCTTAACCAGCAATTCAACAACCGTACCGGCGGCACTGGACGGAATTTCCATGGACGCCTTGTCAGACTCGAGCACAATCAACGCCTGGTCGATTTCCACCTCGTCGCCCACCGCTACCAACAACTCGATGACCTCGGCTCCCTCGGCACCACCTATATCGGGTACTGTTACTTCATGCTTCGCCACGTGTTTTTCCTTTTTAACGTTCCACCTGGGGCTTACGCGCCATGCTCTAGTTTAAGCCGCCTGGGCTAATTCGATTCGCGTGCTAGACAGTGGTCGGGTCGACCTTGTCAGCTGGAATCTTCAGGGCCTGCCGGGCCTCGGATACCACCTTCAATTCTATCTTGCCCTGGTCGGCCAACGCCTTCAGTGCAGCTAGCACCACGTACTCACGACTAACCTCAAAAAAGTCTCGCAACTTGCCGCGTGTATCGCTGCGCCCATAACCATCTGTACCCAGGGTGACGTAGTCGCCTGGCACAAACTCTCGAATCTGGTCGGTATACACCTTCATGTAGTCCGTGGCCGCGATAAACGGGCCTTCGGCATCCTGCAGCATCTGCGTCACATAAGGCACGCGCGGCTCTTCTTCGGGATGCAGCATATTCCACCGTGCTACCGCCTTACCCTCGCGCTGCAATTCGTTAACGCTGGTCAGGCTCCAAACGTCAGCGGCCACATCAAAATCGCGCTCAAGGATTTCGGCCGCTGCCTCTACCTCACGCAGAATGGTTCCCGCACCCAGCAGCTGTACTCGCATTGAACTCTTCGAAGACGAACGCAGCAGGCGGTACATACCCTTGATAATGCCTTGTTCGGCGCCCTCAGGCATTTCCGGGTGGGTATAGTTTTCGTTCATCACGGTGATGTAATAGAACTTGTTTTCCCCCTCGACGTACATGCGGTGCAAACCATCCTGGATAATCACCGCCAGTTCGTAACCGTAGGCCGGATCGTAGCTGACACAGTTGGGTATGGTCGCCGCCTGGATGTGGCTATGACCGTCCTGGTGCTGTAAGCCCTCGCCATTAAGCGTGGTGCGGCCCGCAGTACCCCCAATCAGGAAACCGCGCGCCTGACAGTCACCCGCTGCCCAGGCCAGGTCGCCAATGCGCTGAAAGCCAAACATAGAGTAATAGATATAGAACGGCACCATGGTGTAGGCGCTGGTGCTATAGGACGTCGCAGCCGCGAGCCAGGCGGAAAATGCACCGGCCTCGTTGATTCCCTCTTCGAGAATCTGGCCTTTCTTGTCCTCCTTATAGAACATGATCTGGCCGGAGTCGTGCGGGGTATAGCGCTGACCGACTGAGGAGTAGATACCCAACTGCCGGAACATGCCCTCCATGCCAAAAGTGCGCGCCTCATCAGGAACAATAGGCACCACCCGCTCCCCCATCTTCTTGTCCTTCACCAGGCTGGACAGGATACGTACGAAGGCCATGGTGGTAGAAATCTCGCGTTTGCCGCTGCCTTTCAACTGACTGCTAAAGGCGTCAAGGGCCGGTGTCTCGAGGCGTTCCAGTTCAGTGCGACGTGCGGGAATAGTGCCACCCAGTTCCTCCCGGCGCTGCTGCATATAGCGCATTTCAGGGCTATCAGGTGCCGGGCGGAAGTAAGGCACATCCTTTAATTCTGAGTCACTGATAGGAATACCGAAACGGTCCCTGAAGGCTCTCAGGCTATCCATATCGAGCTTCTTCAGTGAGTGTGTCTCGTTGTTGGCCTCACCAGCCTCACCCGTGCCGTAACCCTTGACCGTCATCGCCAGGATGACGGTCGGACGCTCGCGCTGCTCGACCGCCGCCGAATAGGCCGCATAGACTTTATAGGGATCGTGGCCGCCACGGTTGAGATACATGATGTCCTCGTCGGACAGGTCCGCAACCAGCGCCGCTGTTTCAGGGTACTTGCCGAAGAAGTGTTCTCGCGTGTAGGCACCGCCATTGTACTTGTAGTTCTGCAGTTCACCGTCACAGACCTCGTCCATGCGTTGCTGCAGCAAGCCACTTTCATCCTTGGCCAACAGCGGGTCCCACTTCCGACCCCAGACCACTTTAAGTACATTCCACCCTGCACCGCGGAACACGCCCTCAAGTTCCTGGATAATCTTGCCGTTGCCGCGCACCGGTCCATCCAGCCGCTGCAGGTTGCAGTTGATCACGAAGTTAAGGTTACCCAGCTTCTCGCGTCCCGCCATGGAAATGGCGCCCAGCGATTCGGGCTCATCGCACTCACCGTCGCCCATGAAGCACCAGACATTGCGATCACCGTGATCGACAAGACCACGGCTTTGTTGGTACTGCAGCACATAGGCCTGGTAAATCGCCTGCAGCGGACCAAGGCCCATCGATACCGTGGGAAATTGCCAGTAGTCCGGCATCAGCCAGGGATGCGGGTAAGAGGACAAGCCATTGCCATCGACCTCACGCCGGAAATTGTCCATTTGCTGTTCGTCAATCCTGCCTTCCAGGTAGGACCGCGCGTACATGCCTGGTGCGCTGTGCCCCTGGTAGAACACGAGATCACCGGGATGGCCGCCTTCTATACCGCGGAAAAAATGGTTAAAGCCGACGTCATATAAGGTTGCACTGGAGGAGAAACTGGAGATGTGTCCACCCAAACCCTCATCATTGTCATTAGCGCGCATGACCATGGCCAGCGCGTTCCAGCGAACCAGTGAACGAATGCGCCGCTCCATGAATAGATCACCAGGCATCGGCTTCTCGTCGGCAGAGCGAATGGTATTGCGAAATGGCGTGGTAATTGCGGGTGGCAGGCGCATGCCTTCATGTACAGCATGCTTGGCTAATTCAGTGAGGATGTAACTGGCTCGCTCAGGACCACTGTTTTTGTACACCGCGTCAATCGCGTCCATCCACTCCCGCGTTTCTGACGGGTCGATATCTTCTATCATGCCTCTTAATTCTCCGAACTAGTCTCAGTGGCCCGGTGTCGCGTGAACGCCCAGGGTTTCTGGAGTGGTATTGGGGATGTTATCGTCGATTACATTCCAAAACAGCACTGTATAACTGCCTGAACCCGTTTTATCAGTATAGTCGACGCACAAAATCGTGCCCAACAACGCTTCTTGAGTCTCAAGCGGTAAAAATTTTACAGTACTTGGGAGGGAATAGTAATAAAGTTCTAAAAAAGGACTTACTTTCGCGCATAATCCGCGCAAAATTCATCCAATTTCAAACGAATGGAAGCAATTGTGTAGTTAAACTACAAAACTGTGCTTAATAGACGGTATAGGCGGCGTGGCCGCTCTTCAGCTCCTCAGCGGATTCATACTGGCTGTCGGCGCCGGCGGGAAACTCATCCCATTTGCCCGGACTGACCACCTGCAGCGAATGGCGTTGCTCTAAAAATACGCGATTGTAGTAATCGAGCCATTCCTGGAGGCTAAACGCACTCACCGCATCGGCCAGCTGCTCCCGGCCATCAAAGTCGAACTGCTTGCGCGCTATGGACTGCCAGTAGAATTCGGCACGTTCGAGCAGGTTTTTATGAGGCCTCAGAATCTGGTTCCTGAGCGCTGCCTGGTGGCGCTGGAACTGCGCCTCATCAAGCTCGGACTCTACCGCATCCATAAACACCTGCATGGCCTGGGCGACCTGCGGTGCACTCGCGTTTGGCGACTGCACCAACATCAGGATCCCGGGGACATCCAACTGCGAAAACGAAGAGGCACTGACCACGTAACCCAACTGCTGCTCCGTACGCAGCTGTTGGAAAAAGCCTGACTTCATCACCTGCGCCGTCAAAGATGCGGCAGCACGATCACGCCAGCTCACACCATCGGCCTGCAGGTACCAGGCCACCACCGAGTCGTCGTGGGGAACGCTCACCCGGTACTGCGCCAGCTCATTGGCACCCAGTTTTAAAACCCGAAGATCCGGCATGTCAGGACCTGGTTCGCTGGGAATCAACGACCTGACAGAGCCCACCACGTCATCGACAGCGCTTGGAGGATAATTGCCATACACCATGACCTCGGCGGTGGCTGACTCCCAAAATGCAGATGCGTAAGTGTTAACGTCCTCCAGCGCTAGTGACTCGAGCGCATCAATCAGCGCCTGCTCACCAAATTCACCATACAGCAGCGACTCACGCAAATCGGCGACTACCTGGCTGCTGGGGCGCTGAGCTACCGTGTTTTCCAGGCCGCGAATCATATTACGGCGAATATTTTCAAACCGCATGGCGTCAAATTCCGGCTGCTGGATGACGGCGATCAATTCGTCGAGCAAGACCTGTTGTTTGTCGTTGTACCCGCCAACCCTGAGGCTGATGCCCTGCGCATGCTTATAGATTCTGAAACTCAGTCCCGCCAGCAACGCCGGGTAGGAAAATTCGTTGACCTTGTCGTTGATCAAACTGGTATACAACACTGCCGTTGCTGTTTGGTCTGCATCCGCACCCACCAACGGCGAACGGAAATTGATATATGTGGCCCCGCGCGGCACACCAAATTCATCGTCCTGGCCAAACCAGACGACATCACGATCACCGCGTGCAACCACCGAGGGCGCACCGGCGTTATCCGGTGCGGGGTTTATCAACGCCAGGTCTTCGGCAATAAACTGATTGGGTGCTGGCAGGGCCAGCGTCAACTCACCCTCGACACTGTCCACATTCTGCCACTGGGCTACCTTCTGGGCGGCGATCACGGACTGCGAATAAGGCACGTCATAGTACGGGCTGACCTTATCGGTCTTGACTGACTGGTCATTAAGAATTATTTGCGCGTTATCGGGGCGCAGTTGTACCAGTAAATCCGTGATCATCTGCGCGTCAAAATCATCCATGACGTAGGGACCCTGGAGGGTATCCTCCGCGGCGTAGTGGTGCATACCACTGGAGAGTCGACTGACATAACCGATCGGTTCCGCCTCTTCCCGGAAGCGGAAGTTTATCTGTGCGAGACGAGCCTGCTCGTCATACAACCACTGCTGTGGGCCCTCCTCTTGCAACATCCGTGTGTACGCAAAAAGTAGCTCCAGTACACGGTCCTGCTTTTCAACACCTAATTCGGTGAGGGTGAGCGACACGCTGAACAATGCCCCGCCGCGCCAGGCCAGACCCGATCCGGCGGCCAGACTTTCCACCAGGCCTTCACGCTTGAGCTGCGACAGTAAACTGCCCTCGCCCTCGTGACCGACCAGGTTGCCGAGGTAGGCCAGGGGCTTGGCTCGATACCTCGGCCGGTAGTCCTGCACCGGAAAGTTGACCTGTAACTGCCTCAATGTTGCCTGCGGCTCTACCTGCAAGAGCATGGGTAATGAGCCCTCGGCAAACAGTGGTTCGGAAAAGGTCTCTGGTTGATGGTTGCGATTGGGAATTGGGCTGAACATGGGGACGACCAATTGCTCGAGCTCATCGAGAGATTCGGCACCCAATACCACCAGGCGCATTACGTTGGCGGAGTAGTGCTTGTCATAGAAAGCCAACAGGTCATCGCGGATTGAAGCGCCGGGACGGTCAGCAAGCGACTCCAGGCTGCCCACGGAAAACTGACTGAACGGGTGGGCCGAGTTCATACTTTGCTGCAACACGTCCAGGCCCCGCCGCCCGTCACTCTTGAGGCCTAGTTGATACTCCGCCTGCACCGCGTTTTTCTCCCGGTCTACATACTCTGCATCAAATCGAGGCGCGATAAAGAATTGTGCAAAGCGGTCTAGCGCCTCGGGCAGAAAATCGGCATTGATATCGAAGAAGTAATTGGTGTTTTCAAAGCTCGTATAGGCATTGCGATTGCCGCCGTGCTCGGTGATGTACTGCTCGTACTCGGCGGCGTCGGGGTACTTGTCAGTGCCCAGGAACAGCATGTGCTCCAGGAAGTGCGCCAGGCCACCACGGCCAGGGGGATTGTCGCCACTGCCCACCATCACATCCAGCGATGCGGCAGCCTTGCGAGTATCGGGGTCGGATATAAGCAGTACCGGAAGCTGATTCGGCAGGGTCAGATAACGATATTGCAGGTCGTCGTTGGGACTTTGAACAAGCGCCACCTCGGGATCCGGCTGATTGGTGCACGCCACTAACACTGAGACTAATAACAGGCTCAGCAGGGTCTTCGGGCCCCGCCCGTAGTTCAATTCAGGCATGAAAAACTCCGTCAGGTTTGCGCTTGTGCAGGCTCTTCCAGAGCCTCGCCAGTCTCAGTGTCAGGTCTGGGCCACGCGTTGATGATGGCCTTGATCAGGGTCGCCAGCGGAATGGCAAAAAACACACCCCACAAACCCCAGATCCCGCCAAAAAACAGCACCGCCATGATTATCGCCACCGGATGTAAGTTGACCGCTTCAGAAAACAGTAGCGGCACCAACACATTGCCATCCAGCCCCTGGATAACCACATAGACCATAAAGACCCAATAAAATTCACTGACCAGGCCCCACTGGAAAAAGGCGATCATAACAACCGGTATGGTGACCAGTGCCGCGCCTATATAAGGGATAATGACCGATAACCCCACCATCAGACCCAGCAACGCGGCGTAATTGAGCCCCAACCACATGAAGCTGAAATAGCTCACTGCACCAACAATCAGGATCTCTACCACCTTACCTCGCGCATAGTTGGCCACCTGGGTGTTCATCTCGTGACCAATGCGGCGCAACAGCGGACGCTCCCTGGGCAGAAAGCTGCCGACCCACGCCATCAACTGCTCTCGGTCCTTGAGCAGGAAAAACACCAGGATGGGTATGAGGATCATGTACACCAATACCGTGAGAATACTGGGAATAGTCGCGATAGACCCGCGCACCAGCGAGGGCCCAAGGCCGCTCAACTCGGCCTGTGCCACTGCCAGCAACTGGTTAAGCTGGTCCGCGTTAAACACTTCCGGGTACTGCTGAGGCAGCACATCCAGCCACTGTCTACCCTGCTCAAACATGCGCGGCATCTCACTGACCAGGCTCACCAACTGGCGCCAGACCAGCGGCAACAAGCCGAGTGAGATGCCAAAAAAGGCGCCCACGAACACAAGGAATGACACTGAGAACCCGGCCCACTGGGGCAAGCCATGGCGGGTCAGCACATTTGCTACCCCCTGCATCAGGTAAGCCAGCACCAGGGCTGTAAGCAGTGGCGCCAATATGTCCCCAATCGTGGCCAGCAGTACCAGGCATAACGCCAACAGTACCAGCAGCAATACCGACTCCTCCTCGAAGAGGTAGCGCTCATACCATTTTTTGAATATGTCCAGCATCGAGGGCTCCGCTTACTGTTTCTGCAGTACGTGGACGTACATACCATCAACCTCTTCCGAGGCCAGCAATCTATGTCCTGACTGCTCTGCAAACACCTGGAAGTCGCGCGCCGACCCCTGGTCGGTGGCACGCACACGGAGCCTTTCTCCCGCGGCCATCGCATTCAGCGCGCGCTTCGCCTTTAACAGCGGCATCGGACAAAGCAACCCGGTGGCGTCAACTTCCACCATTTTTTCCGCGGTCATACACATTTGCTCGGATCTCTGGTTCGCGCAGTATAACGATATGGCCAGAAACCCCCAACCGATATGAACTTTAGCCACCGGCCGCGCTCTCAATAGACTCTGGCATCAGGGGCATCGCGGCTGCCAATAGCAAGGCCTTACACCGGTTAGGGAGTGCGGTGGCCATAGAGTACAATGACATTAACTTTCACTTCAGGCCCAAGCAGTTCTCAAGCGTGTTAAATTTTCGTCACCTACGCCAGTTCGCCGGCAAGTGCGTCGGCTCCCTCGCCCTCGCCCTGGCGTTTGTAGGCGGCACAGTACCTGCCAGTGCGAATGAAGAGCTGAAACTACCTAACCTGGGAGAGTCCAGTACCAGCCTGTTTTCAGCGGAATACGAGTACAAGCTGGGCAGGGCCTGGTTACGCATGTTTCGCAGCCAGGCGCCAACCATCAATGATCCTCTGCTATTTGATTACCTGGAAAATCTGATATTTAGCCTTGTTACCCACAGCCAGTTGGAAGATCGCCGCATCGACCTGGTGTTGGTAGACAACGCGACAATCAATGCGTTTGCAGTGCCAGGCGGGGTTATTGGTGTTCACAACGGTCTGTTGCTCTACGCCCAAACGGAAGACGAACTGGCCACGGTGCTGGCCCACGAAATCGCGCACTTGAGTCAACGCCACTTCTCCCGACGTGTTGAATTCCAGCAGAACCAGGCACCGCTCAATTATGCCGCCATGTTAGCGGGTCTGGTGTTAATGGCCACCGCCGGGGGAGATGCCGGTATGGCCGCACTAATGGCCGGCCAGGCCGCCGCACAGGATTCTGCACTGCGCTACAGTCGCAGTCACGAGGCTGAAGCGGACCGGGTGGGTATGCAAACCATGGTAAAAGCAGGTATGGATCCACACGCCGCGCCCGCCATGTTTGAACGAATGCTGCAGGCATCCCGCTATGCGGGTGGCAATCGTGTACCGGAATTTCTGCGCAGTCACCCGTTGTCAGAGAATCGCATTGCCGACACACGCAACCGCGCCCAGGAATACCCGAAAACGATTCGCCCTGCCAAGCTCGACTACCAGTTGATGCGCGCCAGGGTAGTCAATCAACTGGCAGACACCCCCGAAGAAGCCATCCAGAAATTTCGCGGTGAACTCGAAGGTTCAACGCGATCACGCGAGGCGGCCATCTACGGACTGGTACTGGCCTTAACCAGCGCCGGCCGGGCCGAAGAGGCCAGCCTGGAACTGGATGCGATCTGGTCGGGCTCGCCGGACAGAATTGAATACCTTATCGCCGACGCCGAAATCGATATGGCGCGCAACAAGCCAGAGTTGGCTGTTGAAAAACTGCGTAAACAGGTCGAACTCAACCCCGGCAACCACCCACTGACGATGGCCTATGCAACGGCGCTGATGCGCGATGACCAGGCCCACGTAGCGGAGGAAGTACTGCTGGACCAGACCAAAGTTCAACCAAAAGATCCGGGACTCTGGTACCTGCTGGCCGAAGTGCAGGGCCTGTCAGGAAACATCGCTGGTCTGCACCAGGCTCGCGCCGAGTACTTTATTCTCAACGGTATATTCGGCGAAGCAGAAAAACAGCTCACCTACGCCCTGGATATCCCGGGCAACAGCTACCTGACGTCGGCAAAGATCAACCAGCGCCTGAAAGACATCAGCGCGATGCGGGAAGAAATGGAGAGCTTGTAATCTAAGCTCGTTACCAGAGAGCACCGCTGACTAATGCAGCGCCCTAGGCTTTACCCTTCACCGCCAATCGCTGCTCGGCAGCAAAGTCCAGCATCCTTCTGAGCGGCACCATGGCCTGGCGGCCGACGGCTTCATCGACAAATATCTCGTTGTCAGCCCGGTCAAATACCGTTGCCAGATTTTCCAGTTCATTCATTGCCATCCACGGACAATTGGCACAACTGCGGCAGGTGGCGTCATTGCCGGCGGTGGGGGCAATAATAAATTCCTTGTCCGGTGCCTGTTGCTGGAGTTTGTAGAAAATGCCCTGGTCGGTAGCAACGATAAAGCGTTGGTTCTCCATCTCCACCGCCGCCTTGATAATTTGCGTGGTTGACCCAACCCGATCAGCCAACTCAAGTACCGAAGCGGGGGACTCGGGGTGCACGAGGACCGCGGCATCCGGATACACCTGTTTCAGATCGGCAACACCGCGCGCCTTGAACTCTTCGTGCACAATGCAGGCGCCGTCCCACATAAGGATATCGGCACCGGTTTCGCGCTGTACGTAATCGCCCAGGTGCCGGTCAGGTGCCCAGATGATTTTCTTGCCCTGGTCCGCCAGGTGTTCGGCAACATCCAGTGCAATACTCGAGGTAACCACCCAGTCCGCCCGTGCCTTTACTGCCGCCGAGGTGTTGGCGTAGACCACCACCTCGCGATCGGGGTGCTGGTCACAAAACGCAGAAAACTCTTCCACCGGGCAACCCAGGTCCAGGGAACAGGTCGCTTCCAATGTGGGCATTAACACACGCTTTTCGGGTGTCAGGATTTTCGCGGTCTCCCCCATAAATCGCACACCGGCAACAATGAGAGTACTGGCTGGATGATCGTGCCCAAAGCGCGCCATCTCCAACGAATCAGACACACAGCCGCCAGTCTCTTCCGCCAATGCCTGGATGGCGGGGGCGGTGTAATAGTGTGCTACCAGGGCTGCGTCTTCGGCGACCAGGCGATCCTTGATCTGCTGCGCCAGCTGCTGCTCCTGCTCGGGCGATAACTGCTTGCGCTCAGCGTGATCAAGGTGAAATTGCACTTGCTGGCGAATGAGCTCCAGTTTGTCAGAAGCGATGGTCATACGGGCGGGGTTTGACTCAGAAAAAAGGACGAAAATTCTAGCACAAATTTGCTACGCGAATAGCCGAACCCGCGGCGCGGGAAATTTTGCTAAACATTTACTAGAACTTCACTGAAAACTTGCGTATAACTCCATGTAATATAAGAAATAAACACTCCGCATGGCTAGGTGGTCGGATAGGGCCGACAACCTGGCACAGAAACGGACCAGAGTGATAAGCCAGAGGGCAACGTGGAGCAACACAGGGTACTGATTATCTCTGACCAGGGTACGGATCACCTGATCCTGTCTGCCTGTCTTGAACGGGCCGTGCCCGCCCGTTTTGAACTGGCCAACTCAGACACCATAGAACGCCCCCTGGATGCCCTGCTCGATCCCAGCCATGACGCAGTGATCATGGCCTATGGCCCGGAGACAGAATACCTGCTGCGCCTGGCGCAAAAGCACGAGGTTTCGGTGCCCATAATTCTGCTCCTGGACGAGGCCACCGAGGTGCTCACCAGTCAGCTGCTGGATTTTGGAGCACAGGACTACCTTGTTCGCGGGCAGCTACAGGACGCCCTGGTGCATCGCATTTTGGACTACGGTATTCAACTCAAAGCTGCGCGCGAGCAGATCAAGCAACTGTCGAAGCGGGATGTGCTGACCGGCACGCTGAACCGCAGCGGCTTTCGTGCCCACCTCGAACGCGCGGTGGACAGGTCACATCGCTATAAATTCAAAACAGCATTGCTGCACCTGAACATAGACCACTTTGCCAACGTTAATGACCACTACGGTGAGCACAACGGCGACCGTCTCATCCAGGAGATCGCCCGCCGCCTGCTTAACAAACTGCGCAGTACCGACAGCATCGCCCGCATCGCTGGCGACGAATTCAGCGTGGTACTGGAGGATGTGAGCAGCGCGGAAGACGTGGAAACTATTGCCCGGAAAATGCTGGGTACGGTATCAGAACCGATGCTATTGGATGAGCAGCAGGTATCCGTGGAGGCGAGCATAGGTGCCGCAATCTTCCCCGATTCCGCCAGCGAGGTACCGGACCTCATCGAACAGGCCCGGGATGCCATGCAGCAAGCCAAGGCAGTAGAGGGCGGCAATTTCGTTAGCTACAACGAAGAGCTAGCGTTTGATGTGGCGGGCAATACGTCGCTGGCCGCAGAACTGCGCACTGCCGTGCGCAAAAACCAGTTCGAACTGCACTACCAACCGCGCATCGACCTCAAGACCGGTGAACTGGAAGGGCTGGAGGCCCTGCTGCGGTGGAATCACCCGGAACGCGGCTTGATTACACCTGCGGAGTTCATCTCCGTTTGTGAGGACATGGGCCTGTTGAAAACCATCGGCTACCAGGTCATCCAACACGCCTGCACGGCACAAGTCTGGATGGCCAGTCAGGGTATGGCCGATGTTGATGTTGCAGTGAACATATCCTTCTCGCAAATACAGGATGAACGTTTCGTCGACATCGTCAGGGATACCATCGAGCGAACCGGCGTTAACCCTGACCGCCTGGAGTTTGAACTGACCGAAACCACCATTTTGAAAAACCCCGAGGCCATAAAGTCCCGCATGGATCAGCTGCGCTTGCTGGGTATTTCATTCTCCCTCGACGATTTCGGTACCGGCTTCTCTCAGTTAACGCACCTGACCGAGTTGCCGATTTCAGTCATCAAGGTCGATCGCAGCTTCGTGCAGGATGTACCCCACAATGCTCAGCAGGTCGCTGTCTGCTCCATGATCATCAAAATGGCGCAGCGCCTGGACATGCCGGTCGTCGCTGAAGGTGCCGAAACCTATGAGCAAATAGAATTCCTGCGCGAGCAGGACTGCAACCAGGTGCAAGGACACTACTACAGCCAGGCTATTCCGCTGCAGCAATTGCCACGCTTTGTCCAGGAGCAACGGTTCAAAAGACGCGAACGTATATTTTCTTGAACGCTTTCACACTAGGCGCAAACCGCCAGTGATGTTAGCCTAAACCCACTTCAACGCGACCCCCAAATACTGCATGGCAACCACAACTGCATCCGGTCACAGCGCAAAAATACTGGTCGCCGACGACGACTTGAATGTTCGGCTGCTAACCCGCCAGTGCCTGGAAGCCGAGGGCATGTCCGTTGTGGAAGCCGCCAACGGTCCGGAGGCCATTGACGTATTCGTGCGCGAGCGCCCCGATCTGGTTTTTCTCGACGTGGAGATGCCAGGTATGAGCGGACTCGAGGTATGCCAGCGAATTCGGCAGATGCCCCAGGGCGAATCCATCCCCATCATGATCGTGACCGGTTCTGACGACCGCCAGTCTATCGACCAGGGTTTCGAAGCGGGTGCAACCCAGTACAAAACCAAACCGGTAAACTGGACCCTGTTGGGGCGAGATGTTCAGTACATGCTGCGTGCGAGCAGCGCATTCAACGCACTGAAACGGCAGGAAGATCGCCTGCGTTACCTCGCGTACTACGATCCACTTACCAGCCTTCCAAATCGTCGTAGCTTCAATGAGCAACTGAATCGCATTATCAAACGGTGCCAGCGGCGCAAGTCTAATGCCGCCTTAATGTTCATCGACCTTGATCACTTCAAGCGCATTAACGATTCCATTGGGCACGGCCGCGGTGATCGATTGTTAGTGGAAATTGCCAAGCGCTTAACCCTGGAGCTACGCGAAGACGACGCTATCAACTATTTCTCCGACGCCAGCGCGGAAGATGCTGACGCAGGTACGGAAATAGCACGCCTGGGCGGTGACGAGTTTACCGTGGTGCTTTCCGACGTCGAGCTGGAACATGTTGAGGGTGTGGCAAAACGGATACTGGATAGCCTGTCCCAGCCCATCGCCCTGCAATCCCACAACCCGGTGGTGACGCCCAGCATTGGTATTGCGGTGTTTCCGAACGACGGCTCCGACCCAGACACACTGGTGCGTAACGCCGACACCGCCATGTATGTCGCCAAGGCTGAAGGGCGTTCCTGCTATCGGTTTTATAACGAGGAAATGAATTCCCGTGCGGTAGAACAGCTGAAGATGGAAGAGGAATTGCGCCACGCAATGCAGCGCAATGAACTCGAACTCCGCTACCAACCGCAAATAGAAATTGAGACCGGCAACGTGGTGAGCATGGAAGCGCTGGTGCGCTGGAAGCACCCACAACGGGGCATGGTTTCACCGGGTGAATTTATCCCCGTGGCAGAACGTACCGGCCAGATCATCGAGTTGGGTGATTGGGTGATGAACGAAGTCGCCCGGAACTGCCTCTACTGGGAGACACTGGGACTGCCAGAGTTTCGGATCTGCGTAAACATTTCGCCACTGCAATTCAACCAGGGCAACCTGACCCAAGCCATGGCAGACTTCCTCGGGCGATCAGGCCTGCCCGCGCATCGCCTGGAACTCGAGCTCACCGAGAGCGCGATCATGACCGACGCGGAAACCAACATTGCCAAGCTCAATGAACTCAAGGCACTGGGTGTGGAACTGGCGGTCGATGATTTTGGCACCGGGTACTCATCCCTTAGCTATCTCAAGCGTTTCCCTATCGACACACTCAAGATCGACCAGAGTTTTGTGGCGGATTTGAACAGCCCCAACGGCGCTGCGATTGTTGATGCGATACTGGCGCTGTCAAAAACCATGAACCTGCGATCCATTGCAGAGGGTATCGAGGAGGAGGAGCAGTTGCGTTACCTGGTGGAACAGCGCTGCGATCTTTTACAGGGCTTTTATTTTGCCCGACCGCTATATCCCGAGGATGTCCCCGGCATACTTCGCCAGAACTTTGCAGACAAGATAAAGGCGGCACAACGCAGCCAGTAAAGTGCCCAATCAACCGCCAGTGGGATCAGCCCAATAAACATGCAAGCTCTTCGAACCTACCTGGCGCCTACCCTCCTTTCTTTTATAGCCAACCCCGCAGCCCTGATGGCCGCCGACGGTGACAGGATTCGGGTGATGCTCCAGGGGTCATCGGCGGCAGAGCTGGCCTCGCTGGTCGAAGACTCTGGCGGTGAGCTCAGCCATAAATTGCCTATTATTGACGCGGTGGGCGCACACCTGACACACGCTCAGCTCATCACCATCGCAGAGTCGTCGCTGGTGCACCGCTATATTGATGACTTGAGTATCGGTGAGCCCGAGGAGGAGCAACCTGCGAACCCCGATGAAGCCTGCCAAATCGCTGGCTCACTGGAGCTCGATATCTCGCCACCGGGTATCGAATGGCGACTGTATAAGCGCGGCGAAGAGACTCTGGGTCTGCACAAGCTCACTGTTCAGTGGCCTACTGCCGTCGGGGAGTTAAGGTCATTGGCGCTTGGCGACCACAGCTTCGATCTGGACAAGTTCGAACGGGGAACGCCTGGAGAGATAGTGGTCACACTAGCCGCTGAAGAGACGCCAAAGATCGATAGCAATATTACTCTGCGCGCGACTTTCGGCGGCAAGACTGATAGCGCGGTATGGACACATGTGCGGCAGGCTAACTTTGCCCTATCCGCGGATTTTGGAGCGGATTGCATCACCAAGCTGATTCCTGGTTACGAGGACAACCACAACAATTCTTATTTCCCCACGGTAGTGGGTGCCGACGCCCTGCACAAACTGGGCATCACCGGTAAAGGAGTGACTGTCGCGGTACTCGACTCGGGCCTTTGGGAAACACCGGAGATAAAACTCGATACTGCCGGAACAGCAAGGGTCATTGGCCATTACGATGCCATTAACGATATCGCCAACAGTACGGTGTTCGACGAAAGTGGTCACGGCACTCACATGACCAGCATCATTGCTCACAGCGGCGCTGTATCTGATGCGGGAGATCCCACCGGTAGCTTTAAAGGAATTGCACCAGATACGCAGCTGGTAGCCGTTAAGGCCTTCAACGAAGAGGGGCAAGGGGAATTTCTCGATATCGTGCGAGGCGTACAGTGGGTGGTTGATAATAAAGAGCGCCTGGGAATTGATATTCTCAACCTGTCATTTTCCGCACTGCCGCGCTGGCCGTACTGGCAGGACCCCATCAACCAGGCCGTCATGCGGGCCTGGGCCGCGGGAATTACCGTGGTGGCCGCCGCGGGCAACGATGGGCCGGAGCCAATGACGATTGGCTCACCCGGAAATCTGCCCTACATCATAACCGTGGGCGCGGTCACCGACTCCTGGACCCTCGATACTCGTGACGACGACTACATACCGGACTTCTCGTCGCAGGGACCGACACCTACTGCCCACATAAAACCCGACATCGTCGCCCCGGGCGGGCACATTAGCGGAATCACCCGCCCCGGCTCGAGCCTCAGCGAGGAATTACCCCAATACCTGCTCAAGACCGGCGAATTTGTGATGACTGGCACGTCACAAGCTAGCGCGCTGGTTTCTGGTATTGCAGCTCTACTGTTACAAGTGGAGCCAGACCTGACGCCCGACGAGGTGAAATGCATGTTGATGAGCAGCGCAGAGCCCGCCATTAACGCCGATGGCAGGTTGGCATATAGCCCGTTTCAGCAAGGCAGCGGCTACGCGAGCGCCACACGAGCTATTACCCTGGGTCAGCGCGGCTGCGGGAACGACGACCTGGATATCGACAAAGAGATCGCGGGTGAGACAAACTTTCAGGGGCCCGCGATCATCGACGAGACGGGCAAGGTCAGCCTGCCTGGGCTAGACGAGATGCTCGCACCCGAGCCGGCAGCCCAGGGCTTGAGCGACACCCGGAAATGGGGCGCTAAAGAGCACCTGGAACGCTCCCAAAACCCGCAGGCCAATGTGCCAAAGGATGCAAATTCCCCCATCGATTGGGCCGAAATCTACCGGGAAGAAGCGATTAAAATGCAAACTCTCGCCAATCCAGCCGCGCCGTAAATCTCAAATAGCCACATCCTAAATCGCCAGATCCGCAACCGTTGACCCATATTGGGTAACGGGCCATAACCCGCAGGCGGCGGAAAAAATAAATTCATATATTTCAGTTACTTAGGTGGCCAACGAGAGCTGAAACCCACCTCTGAGCCCCCTCAACCTCCTCGAGACGATCTTCGCGCTACCCCAATAAGGGTATGTACCTGTGTTCAGCTATAGAGGAAGCAATCGTATTTTGAAGTCAAGCACTTACCGAAGAAAAAGTGAGTTAGATCCCAACCGGGACGGGGAACCGAGAACTACGTCGCAGAAGCGACAAATTTATTAGAGAAGGCAGAGCTATGAAAACTTCAAAGATCGTGGGACAGATCGGAGCTGGCATCATCTTCAGCGCAGTGGCACTACCGCAGGCATTTGCGGCAGACACAGCAGAAGCATCCAGCACAATTCACAGAATCAGCCACCAGCTCGCCTCTGATGTCGAATACACCCGCGCTGCTCCTGGGGGGTATAAGTGGGATTCACAGCGTGTCATCGAAAATGATCGGGCCAGCTGGACGGAGCAGACGGCTCGCACCTCTGGATACAAGTGGGATGCAGCAGGGAAGAAGGAGAACAGTGGCCAGGCAGCTAAATATGCTAAGTCAACTGGCTACAAGTGGCGCGCCCAAAATACCGCGGACGTAGCAGGTTACAAGTGGCGTTCTCAGAATACCGTGGAAATCGCGGGTTACAAGTGGCGCGCACAGAACACCGTTGATACAACCGGGTACAAGTGGCGTGCACAAAATACCGTGGATACAGCCGGGTATAAGTGGCGCGCACAAAATACCGTGGATACAGCCGGATACAAGTGGCGTGCACAAAACACCGTGGATACAGCCGGGTATAAGTGGCGTGCACAAAATACCGTGGATACAGCCGGATATAAGTGGCGATCACAGTAAAGTTCAACCACTTCAGACATTCAACACATAGCGCACCATATCTGGCTAAGTAGCCAGATATGGTGTCTTACCCTAGTTCAACCTACTTCGCATCGCATTTCTCAATCACTTCCCATCCGGGGAGGGTTTAAGCCATCTGACTATGAGTTAAATACCCGCCTAGTTATAGCATTTGATATTCATTAAACTGAACAGAAGAGTGGTGTTGATGGCGAAGTAAATGAGAACTCGAATAGCGGCGGCTCTAGCGCTATTAACTCTGGTAAACGCACTCGCTTTCGGCGGGGCGTCGCCCTTCTCTGTCGAAATAGCCTTCAAACCCAGCTCGCTTTCTCAAAGTCTAACGCAGAGGAGCGTCACCCAGACGTTCCAAGATTCAAGAGGTCTGCTGTGGTTCGCCACTCAGGAAGGCCTAAACAGGTACAATGGTCAAGTCCTAGAAAACTACAGATACTCTCTAGCTAATACTAGATCAATCTCATCTGATGTTATTTCTGGAATTGCTGAAGATAATCGCGGGGATCTTTGGATTTCGACGATCGGGGGCGGGTTAAACAAATACGACCCGATCAGCAATAGTTTTGTATCCATGCTTGCGGAAACGGAGACATCGAACTCTCTATTCTCTAACGACGTATATAGCATCTTCACCTCCGTCTCAGATGCTCTATGGATAGGTTACGAGAACGCATTCAGCGTATACAACCTTGCCTCCGGGGAATTCAAACATTACGTCCCCGACTCTTCTAAGGTGCCTTACTTTGGTGAGGTCACGTCTTTTGGAGAAACGTCTGACGGCGTCATCTGGGCTGGAACAAAGAATGGCGGCTTACTCAAGCTGGACCATAGCCTCAATGAGGTGACAGTCATTACACACGAAAAGGGCAACAGCAATTCCATTGCCTCTAATCAGATAAACAAAATTCTTGTAACTGAGGACGACAAAATTTGGTTAGCGACCTCAGATGCCGGCCTTAGTCTATACAACCCGGAAAACAATACAGCCATCAGCTATTCGCACTCCCCTCTTGATAACAGATCACTTTCCTCAGATAGCACACATGACTTGCTACTAGACCGAAGTAACCGACTCTGGGTCGCGACAGACGAGGGACTCGATATCTTTGACCAGGAGCAACGAGAATTTTTCAGATACTCCACACACAACTCCCAGATGCAGGATGACAGAATTTACAGCATCTATGAATCTATGGAGGGCAGGTTCTGGGTAGGAACTTTCTCGGGATTAGTAGAGGGCAGCGTACTCTCAATTCCAAAGTTTGATAGTTCGAATACTCGACTTTCCAGTGACTCCATAAACAGTTTTGGAGAAACGGGCGACGGTAGTTTCTGGGTGGGTACAGATGATGGTCTAAACAAACTTTCGAGCACAAATAACGCCTTTCAGTGGATAAATGAGTCAACCCGACCAGCATTATCAAGCTCAGTGGTGATGAGCATCCTAGGAGAAGACAGTGTTTTATGGGTCGGTACATTTGACGGAGGGTTAAACAGACTTGATCTATCCAATATGACCAATGAAGTGTTTAAACACTCTGATCTGGATAATCGCTCAATTGCAGGGAATGGTATTACTTCAATCTTCAGGCTATCAACGGGGCAACTGCTAATAGGCACATTTGGTGGCGGGCTGAGTATCTATGATGAAGAGATTAATCAATTCGAAAACCTCACACATGATCCGGGTAATCCAAGTAGCCTGAGTAACAATAGAGTACTGACAATCTTTGAGGATTCACTTGGGTTTGTATGGATAGGCACCGAAAACGGCCTGAACAAGCTGGACTTTGAAAATCGCACGTTCACCAAATTCTACTCTGAGCGCGGGAACACGAATAGCATTTCATCTGACGTTGTATGGGCTCTTTACGAAGACAAGGAAGGAAATCTCTGGATCGGGACAAGGGGCGGCGGGCTAGATATGTGGTCTGCTTCGGACAGATCGCGAAAATTAGAGAATTTCTTCCACTTTTCTGAGGACATCGCGCTACCTAGCTCCAATATTTACGGGATTCAATCTGATGAGCTAGGCAATCTCTGGCTTTCACATAATAGGGGAGTCACGCGCTTTTCCCCAGATAACTTGGAGTTTCGCCACTACGGAGTAAGGGACGGGCTTCAGGACACTGAGTTCAATATGGGAGCTTCGTATAAGACTAAGGAGGGCTCAATACTCTTTGGAGGTAATCGCGGTTACAACGAGATTAGCGCGAAGAAAGAGATGCTACGAGCCGCACCGCCGGTAGTCGGTATTTCTGAAATTAGGGTTATGAATCAGCGTAAAGAATTCGATGTGCCCTACTATTCTCTTGAAGAATTGGTCTTAGAACATACGGACACAATGTTTTCTGTTGATTTCTTTGCTGCAGACTATTCAAATCCAGCCTTGATCAAATATGCATATCAATTAGAAGGAGTTAACCCTGATTGGGTTGTTTCCGAAGACGCCCACCTTGCGTCATTTACAACGCTTCCAGCCGGTAGCTATACCCTGAAGCTTGCAGCTGCGAATGCGGATGGGGTGTGGAACTGGGATGGGGTGAAACTTCCAATAACTGTACTGCCACCTCCTTGGCTCAGCCCATGGGCCTATATCGCCTATACTTTTCTCTCTGCACTAACGCTTCTTGCATTAGTGGGCAGGCAACGCAAAAAACAACAAATTGTTGAGCAAAGACAGAAGGAGTTGGAAAGAAGTGTCCAGGAACGAACCATAGATCTTGAATTGGCGCGTGAGCAGGCAGAGCAAGCGAACAGAGCAAAGTCGGACTTTCTCGCCACAATGAGCCATGAAATTCGCACTCCGATGCATGGAATGATAGGGATGACCGAGCTTTTGCTTCATACCAGCTTATCGGACCAGCAGAGAAAGTTTGCGAGAGCTGCCCATAATTCAGGTACTTCGTTGCTTAGTATAATCAATGAGATTTTAGATTTTTCAAAAATAGAAGCATCAAAAATGGTGCTGGAGAACTCGGAGTTCCAGGTTACCGCGCTAATCGATGACATTTGCTATCTGCAAGCAGAGCCGGCAGAACGACGGGGGGTAGTGTTAAGTAATATATGCGACCCGTATATGCCTCCTCTTGTAAGAGGAGATCCCGCAAAGATACGCCAAGTAATAATGAACCTCGTCAACAACGCAATAAAATTCACTAGTGATGGGCACGTGACCATCAAGGTTAGCCATAAGAAAGTTCCTTCTAACGATCAATCGATGATTCTATATATATCTGTAGAAGACGAAGGAATAGGAATGGATGAAGAAACCCAGAAACGAGTATTCGAGCCATTCACCCAAGCGGACGCAAGCACAACCCGAGAGTACGGAGGCACCGGATTAGGTTTGACGATTTCCCGCAACTTCATAGATTTAATGGGGGGTGACATCATCGTTAAGTCCGCATCAAACAATGGCACAACAATCACGCTCTCTATTCCCCTAGATATAGTGGATACAGGAGGAGAGATCGAGGCGGCGGCAAGCAAGCATGCACTGCTACTTACCAAAGACGAGTTAATTGGCGAGATGGTAAAGAGCCATCTTCTTTCATTTCATGTATCACTAGAAATCGTAGCCTCGATGAGGCAATTGTGCGAGAAGCAAGATCACGCAGACTACTTGATCATCGATTACCCGAATGAAGATATAGATAACCCCGAAATCCTTTTCAAATCTGGCATGACAGCTGAGAATGTAATTCTGATCACCCCACTTTCATTTGACCATGGCCTGGAATCACTCAGCAAATTTGAAGCACTAACTAAACCTCTTACCAGGAACGCTCTAGACCAACTACTTAACACCTCTAGTTTCGAAAACCAACAGCTTAAAATTTCAAGCGACGGGGGGGCACGACAAGGCGAGACCCGAAAAGCCAAGATACTAGTTGCCGAAGACGTAGAGACTAATCAAAAAATCGCACGTGAAATGATTGAAATGCTCGGTTACATCGCGGACATTGCAAGCAACGGTGTTGAAGCGATAGAAATGTACCAAAGCGAGAGCTATGACTTAGTGTTTATGGATTGCCAAATGCCGATTCTCGATGGCTACAGCGCTACAAAAAAGATTCGAGAATTGGAGCTACTTGATAGCAAAAATCCCATCCCAATAGTCGCACTTACAGCCGGCACTAGCCAAGAGGAAAAAGACAGGTGTGTAGAGTCCGGAATGACAAGCTACCTGGCTAAGCCATTCTCAGTTGGAGACTTGGATGCGGAGATTCGAGCACAACTCTCAGATCATTTAATGCTCGATAGACAAACTGTTAAAGACGGTGATGATTCTATACAGAACTCTATCAAATCCGATATCTTCGACATGTCCGCCATCAACAATATCAAGGAGGTTGAGCGGCAGACAGGCAACTCGCTACTATCAGATTTGTTTGGTGGATTCCAAATCCAGATGGAAGAAAAGCTACCAGACCTTAGACGACACGTTGAAGACCAAAACCCTGACGAGCTCTATCGTTCTGCTCACGCAATTAAATCAATGAGCGCCAACATCGGAGCCGACAAAGTTAGACTTATTAGTTCAAGAATAGAATCTAACGCAAAAGAAAAAGAATTATCGAACGTTAACTCCGACCTTGAAATGCTTGTAGAAGCCTACCGGGAATTTTTGGAGAACTTCGATCCCGAGCAATTTGCATAAGTGTACCCGGTCTCGGAATTAGCGTTATCTTCACACAAACTAGAAAAACAGCAAGTCTTGCTACTCTCAGCTATTTCTTACTAATTCTAGCAGTTTCGGTATTTTCTTCGGGCAAACCATATGCGATGGACCATGAGGGCACGTCGTCAAGTCTTATGGTAATCGACTCTTCGATTACTGGTGCCCTGAAAGGAACTACGATAATCGACATACTCACTACAACCAATGGTGAGACATGGGCTTTAACCCCAGAGGGCATTGCGAGATACAACGGAAAAGAAACAATAATCTACCGAGAGTTCACTAGCCAAGACGAGTCAATTCGCGCCAGTAGTTTCTTAGGGTTATTTGAGGTAACACCTAACAATGTAGTGACCGTAACTTCGTCTGCCAAGTTGCTAACTTTCGATGAGAAAAAGAATTCCTTTAGAAGCTCAAACTTAAACACGGCACACGAAAAACCTGGAATGATTGTATCGGCTGCTAAAGCCGACTCTTTCCTACTTCTGGGCCACAGCACCGGACTGGTAAGTATTGTCGATCCAAAGTCAGGCGCCTCATTATACGCAAGCCGTTTGAGCAAAAACTCGATCATTGACTTTTCAGCAGGCCCTAACGGATTGGCAACAGCCCTGAGCGCTGAAGGTGAGTTATACACCATTGATCTAGAAGAAAATGCTTTCACCTCGAATCGTATCGGGAAGTGTTCCGTGAAGGCGCTTTTTAGCGCAGCAAGCTACTCAGAAGACAGTCATATCTATCTAGGGACCCGCGGGAACGGCATACAATTACTTGATGTAGAATCAGGTGAATGCAGTTCAATTTCCAGCAGCCAAAAAAACCTTCCGTCGAACCTGACGATCAGAGATATATACTCAGACCACCAAAAAGAAACTGTTGTGTTCTCCACAGACCAAGGCCTTTTTTGGTTAGACAGAAATCAAGAACTCAGAATACTGGATGAATCCAACTCAGATCTTCCTAGCAGTGAAGTTTTCCTTATCCGGAAGCTCGAGGAAGATCTATTTTGGGTAGGCACTTTCAGCGGAATCAAATTACTGCTCAAGACAAATTTCAATGTAACAACCAGCGCCACAAACGATGACTTCGACTCTGTCGTTGCCTTTAGTTCAGAGAACACATATGGGACTGCGATAGCAACTTACAATAAAGGAATTCAACTCGCCAATGGTAATGATGTAAGGAAAATTGCCTCAACATTTCTAAACTTTGATGTGGACGAGAGGGCAATTACTTCATTGAGTGCAGACGAAGAAGATATCTGGGTTGGACATCGAGCTTCTGGACTAAACAGATATTCAATCAAACGAGGTGAAACTTACTCATATTCAACGGAAACAAGCCCCTCGATTTCTTCCAATTCTATAAGCACGATCCTGAAGAGTCATGATGGCCAAGTTTTAGTGGGAACCTACGGAGGTGGGCTGAACCTCATTGGCGCTGACAATTCGGTAACTGCATTTAGGCATGATCCATTAATCAATACTTCAATCGCTGATGACAGAGTAATTTTCCTCTTTGAGGATCAAAGTAAAGTTGTCTGGGTCGGCACTGAATCTGGCCTTCAAGTGTTCGATAGGCAATCAACAAGCTTTCGCTCTGTAGAATTGAATTCAAGTAAGAACATTAACCCAGTTGTGCCCTGGGCAATTACCGAAACTCCGGATGGGGTTCTATGGGTAGGCTCTGCAAAACATGGCTTGTTTTATTCTCAAGCGCGAGCACACGAAACCGAGCCATCCTTCTCCCCAGTTAAGTTGGACCTCCCTTTTAAGGATGCAGAAGTCTTCTCTCTTCAAGCAGATTCTAGTTCGGGAATTTGGATTTCCAACCACTTAGGTCTATTCCACTTGAACAAAGATTCCAAGCTGATCAGCTACGCTGATGAACCAGCATTGATGGACCTCTCTTTTGAGGTGAATGCTTCTGGTTTCAGTAGAGAAGGCAAGGAGTATCTCTACTTTGGCGGAAGCAATGGATTCGTTAAATTCTCGCCAGCAGAGATAAAGTTATGGGTAAAACCATCAAAAATGAAACTAAATCAGATTAATATCGGGGGCATAAAGCTAACCCGAGAAAACCCATTAAATTCAATTTCTACAATCGAAGTAAGGCATTCAGATCATTACTTCACCATAGATTACACCGTGATCGATAACTTTAACGCTACTAATGTCGAATATCGTCACCAACTCGGAGGGTATGACATTAATTGGCGTGACACCAACAACCACGGCTCCGCAACCTACACCAACCTGCCACCGGGCAACTACACATTCCGGGCACAGGGGACCAACTCTTCGGGCATTCGTAGCGAGGAAGAGATAGTGCTTCAGGTAATAGTTCATCCACCACCATGGCGGACCTGGTGGGCTTATAGCTTGTATTGTCTTGCAACGCTGTTTCTCGTTTGGGTCGGGTGGCGCTGGCATTACACTTACCGCCTGAAGGAAGAGGCGGCAGCGATGGCCAGGGAGATGAACCTGGAGGCGGAGTATGTGCTGGACGAGTTGCAGGAGCAGTTGGACGCGCAGGACACATTGCTTAGCGCTGTGCATCAGAGAAACCTGATCAGCCTGCAATTGCTGCGCAATACGGCCGACATTGCTGACTCGAGCAGTTCAAGCAGCAGGGTTTCTCATACACAGAAGAACATTGCTGCACTAACTTCGCTGGAGAATGCTTTACTACAGCACCAGGACAGGCTGTTTGCCGACATGCATGCGTGCGTGGATGATATGGCTTCGAAGTTACTGGAAACTTACCAGGAACGACGGGATGCGGTTACCATCATTAACGAGGTGAGTAAGCGGCCGGTAGAGGCCGATCTCGGCGCACAACTTGCGGTTGTTATCTATGAACTGATCAGCCATGCAATCGAAGGCAGCATGGAAGGCACCGGGTTTGGAAACTACATCAAGGTCGTCCTCGATATTAAGACTGAACCTGGCTCTTCCTCACGCGAGTTCAATCTATCAGTAAGCTCCAGCGGCGAGGAGCTAAGCGATCTTTCATTTACCTCACCCGCAGGGGTCGCCCGTGTTGTCGCAATGATTGGCGAGGCCATCGATGCCACGATAACAACTTTGAAAGACAGTGGTTCCGGGATACGTCTCCAGTTCACCCGCGAGATGGCCGAACTCTAAAACTCCCGGTTGCAAATTTCCGCAGCGGACCTGAAACTAACACCAGAAGCGGCTGAGGGACGTGGCAGGTATAGAGGCATGGTGTGCCAGGCGAAAAAGTAGAGATCAGATTCAACGTATTGGGCAAGGCCTGCCAACTCGTTGTAACAGACAGCGCTGGAGATGGCCAGTCCAGCATCGATGCGGCCGCGAAGGAGCTGGGCCGCCTGGAATCCAAATTTTCATCCCGCCACCCTGACAGCCTGATCAGCAACATCAACCAGAAGGCTGGCACCGGGGAATACTGTCAGCTTGATCCAGAAGCGCTAGGTCTCTTTCGCTACGTCGAGGCGATCTGGTCAGAGAGCAGGCACCTTTTCGACCCGACGACCTGCGTGCTATCCCGACTTTATGCCGAGGCTTCCGGCGGCCAGGTAAGCACGCGGGAGCTGGCAGAAGGCTTGCCATTGGTGGGTTGGTCCCGGTTGGAGTTCGATGAAGAGCGGGTGCGACTACCCATACCCGGTATGCTTATCGACGTGAATCCCTGCGTACGCCCCTATGCGCTTGATCGGGTTCGCAAGCTCCTCAAGAAGCGCGACGTGACCAGCGCGCTCATCAGCCTGGATACGGATGTGGTCACCATAGGCAGACAGCCCGACGGATCAAACTGGCTGGTGGGTCTGCGCCACCCACAAGGCAACCGCACTACCATCACGCGCCTGAAGCTGAACGACAAGGCCTACGCGATCAAGGGAAACTTCGAGAACACGATTCGCCTGAACGGTGAGCTATTCGGCAAGGCTTTAAGCCCCGTAGACGGTCAACCCATTCCGGGTCTACTGGCGGTAGCGGTTACCGCAGACAATTGCCTGGAGGCCTGCAGCGCTGCTTCTATAGCGCGACTCAAGACAGAAAAAGAAGCCGCCCGTTGGCTGGACAACTTGGGGTTGGGCTGGATGGCCATTGATCGCCAGCGCCAGTGTATCGGGCCACTGTCGCCCTGACAGTCTACCTCCCCTCAAACCTGGGTGAACGCTTTTCAGCCTGGGCCATAAAGCCCTCCTGTAAATCACGTGACTGACTGCATTGCTCGGCGAGTTGCTGAGCGTGGGCCATATCGATCTCACCAGCTGCCGCCTGTGCCAGGATGGTCTTCATTGCGCGCACGGACAGGGGAGCCAGCGCCGCCAGATTCTCAGCCATCTCGTGCGAACGGGGAATCAATGCTTCGCGCGCAACCACGTGATCGAGAAACCCTATCGACAGCATATCCGCAGCACTGAATTCTTCCGCCGCCACCAGGATACGCTTGGCCACGTTGACCCCCAGGCGCTCAACAAATCGATTTATCCCGCTGAGCGGGTAACATAGCCCGATAGCAGCAGCCGGCACTCGCATGCGTGTGCCTGCAATGCCAATACGAAAGTCACAACTCAGGGCCAGCTCAACGCCACCCCCAAAGACATTGCCGCTAACCGCACAGACCGTCGGGATATCAAGGGACGCGAGCATATCGGTGGTCTGCTGAAAGAAGTCGCTGCTAATCTCGCCTGCGTTAAGTTGCTGCAGCGATGCGCCAGCGCAGAACGTTTTCTCCCCCGTGCCTGTCACCACCAACGCGCGTAAATCCTCATCGGCCTTTACCTGGGCAAGGCTCCCCTGAATAGCTTGCAATTCAACGGCACCCAGCGAGTTATGGCGGGCCGGGTTGTTAAGCGTCAGGTAAGCGACATGCCCCTGCGTGTGAAATAGAACCGTATCTGTCATTGGATATCCTGAAAATCGGTGCAGCGCTAACCACTGGAGTACTGATCTGCGGTTGTTAATAGACAAGGCATATTGCACGGACCATACTGACTTGTGAAGTGCGGGCAAGGAAATATCAAGGGAACAGTAAATGACCAAACGCTGTGGCTGGTGTGGCGACGATCCACTGTATGTGAAGTATCACGACGAAGAGTGGGGAGTCCCGGTGAAAGACGATCAAACCCTGTTCGAATTCCTGATATTGGAGGGGGCGCAGGCGGGTCTGTCGTGGATTACCGTACTGCGCAAGCGCGAGGGTTACCGCAAAAATTTTGCCAATTTCGATGCAGAAAAAGTCGCGAGATTTACCGACAAACGGCTGGACAAAATCCTCCTTGATCCCTCCATCATCAGAAATCGGCTGAAAGTCTATGGCGCCCGCAAAAATGCACAGGCCTTCCTGGCGGTTCAGGAGGAGAAAGGCAGCTTCGCCGACTATATGTGGAACTTTGTGGACGGCAAACCGATACAAAATACCTGGAAGAGTCTGAAGGAGCTGCCAGCAAGCACCGAGCTGTCCGACACCATCAGCAAGGATATGAAGCAGCGCGGCTTCACTTTCGTGGGCTCCACGATTATCTACGCCCATATGCAGGCAACCGGCATGATCAACGACCACACAACAGATTGTTTTCGACACAGGGAGTGTCGCGCCCTGGGCTGACCCTCACACTGCCGTTCCTGCTAGAATAACGCGCCACGCAGGAGCGCCGTCTTTTGGCCGAAACACAAAGCAAACCACGAGAATCCACCAGTCGCCGTGTATGGCAGCTGGCATGGCCCAACATTATTTCCAATTTGTTGTTCACCTCTGTTGGTTTCATGCACATCAAGATTGTCGCCGGCATCAGCACTTCCGCCGTGGCGGCAGTGACCACCGGCCACCGGGTTTTCTTTCTCATCCAGGCGGTGCTGATGGGGATATCGGTCGCATCGACCGCGCTGATTGCCCGCGCCTGGGGCGCCCAGGACACCCAGCAGGCCGAGCGCGCCTCGTGGACGTCACTGCTCGCCGCCATCGCCCTGGCAGCCGCCCTTGCCCTACCCGCTTTGATTGCGCCAGAGCTAATTGCCGGCCTGTTTGGGCTCGACGCCGAGACAACACTCGCGGCAGCCAGTTTTATCTTCTGGCTGGGAGTGTTCAGCATCTCTGCCGCCACCAATATGAGTCTGCAAGCTGCCCTGAGGGCAACGGGCGACGTTATCACACCCCTGTGGTTCCTGATCTTCAGTTCCGTCTTTAACGTCGTGTTTGCCTATGCATTTGCGTATGGCGTCGGGCCCTTACCGGCAATGGGTGTCGCTGGTGTTGCATTGGGCGGTAGCCTCGCTGCGTTTATGGTGACCATCGTGTTTGTGGTGATGTGGTGGCAGGACCGCTTCGTGCTAAAACCCATCAAAAACCTGGTGATCGACTGGGGGATTGCCCGCCAGCTGGCGATCATTGGCTCCCCCGCCGTTATCGAGCAGGGCATCGTGCAACTGTCTTTCCTGCTGTTTTTCGGCATCGTCGCACAGTACGGCACCGTGCCCTTTGCCGCCTACGGGATAGGTATCAGCCTGATCTCCTTCCCAATCGTGGTCGGGTTTGGGTTCGGTATCGCCGCCGCTACCTTGGTGGGACAGCGGTTGGGTGCCGGTGACCCGGATGGCGCGGTTGCGGTGGGTTGGCGCTCCCTGCGCATGGCTGTAGGCGCCATGGGTGGCCTGTCACTGATCCTGGCCTGGAACGCCGAGAATCTGGCGAGCTTCATGATCCAGGATCCCGAGGTGGTCGAATTGACCGTGGTATTCATCTACATGATCGCCCTGGCACAACCGATGATGGCCTGTGAAGTCGCACTCGCCGGCTCACTACGCGGCGCGGGTGATACGCGCTACCCGCTCATGGCCACGTTCTGCGGTCTGCTGCTGGGGCGCCTGATTCCCGCCAGTATTTTCGCGGCAATGGGACTCCCGGTTACCTGGATATTCGCTGTCATGCTGCTGGATTACAGCCTGAAGGCCTCATTGCTCATCCACCGCTACCGTTCAGGAAAGTGGCTCAATATCGCTGTAAGCCCGCAAGAGGGGCAATATTCACCACAACCGTAGACAGCGACAAAAAAAATACTTAAAGTTGGAATTTTAGAAATACGAGTAGGTTTGCGGCTCCCCGGAGCACAATCACACCTTGGATTCAGACAACCCAACGCCCGGCAACCAGTCCGCATCTCCCTTCAACAGAACGGCCCAACACGGCGCCAAGCGCACGGCTATCCTGTCGCAGGCGGCCATGCTGTTCAATTCCAAGGGCTCCCGCGCGACCACGCTCAAAGATATTGCAGAGAGCCTGGGACTGACCAAAACCAGTCTGTATTACTACGTCAAAACCAAGGAAGAATTGATCTACCAGTGCTACATGGCGGCATTGGAGCACCATCACGCTGCCCTCGATGCCATCGAATCCCGCTACAGCGACCCACTGGAGCGAGCATCGGGATTTTTACTGCAGGCCTTCGAAACATCCCGCGCCGCGCGCGACGGCGAGACCCCGCACATCGCAGCCCTGTTGGAAATTGCCTCACTCAAGGGTGAGCATCGCGGAGAGGTCGAGCGCCTGTATATCAAGATGTTTACCCGCGTTCGCGACCACCTGCGCGAGGGGATGGCCCAAGGCAAGCTGCGCCGGTGCGAGGCGAATTCCGCCACGCGAGCCATACTGGGTTCTGTCGAGTGGGTGTTCTACTGGCTGCACAATGTTCCCAGCGACCAGGTGAGCACGGTTGCCCGACAAGCAGCAGATATTATCGCGCATGGCATCTACGCCGGCGAAGGCAAGTTCGTCGGTAGCGTTAAGCGCCCGCGGCCAAATGAGGGAAGAAAATTACAGGGCTTTAATCGCGACGAGCAAAACCGGCTCAAGCAGGAAGCGTTTTACAAAACCGGGACGCGCTTTTTCAACAAAAAGGGCTTTAACGGCGCCTCACTGGATGAAATTGCGGAGCACCTGAAGGTTTCCAAGGGTGCGTTCTACTACCACATCAAGAACAAGGAAGATTTGCTCTACAACTGCTACACGCATTCTCTGGATATCATTACCGAGATTTACAACGAGGCCGCGGCGGCGGACACCGATGGCATGGAAAAAGTAGACCTGTGGTGTCGCAAGGTGTTCTACGCACAGACGTCCGACCAGGGACCACTGATCCGGTACAACACGATAACTGCGCTGCCGCCAACGCGCCGCGCCCAGGTTCTGCGACGAACCAATGCCAACAATCGCAAGTTTGGTGGTTTTATCGACGCCGGCAAGGCTGACGGCAGCATCCGCGACGTGAACACTTCTGTGGCCCAGAACCTGATTGGCGGCGCCATCAACGCGGCCATGGATATCAAGCTGTGGCGCCGTGTTGACGACCTGGACGAAGCAGGCGTGGACTACTTCGACGTGTTCTTCAATGGCCTTTCTCTGCGCAAATCCTAGCGCAGCGCCTATGCTAACCCCTTTTTACAGGAGTTCTCTTTGACACCCGACCTGGAAACTTTGCTCGACTACCTGCATGTCGAGCGCGTAGACAAATACCTGTTCGTCGGCAACAGTCCGGAGCGGCCACGCCGGATTTTCGGCGGTCAGGTACTGGCGCAATCGCTGAATTCGGCCCTGCGGTCGGTGGAGGAAGATCGCATTGCACATTCCATGCACGCCTATTTTCTGCGACCTGGCGATCCCAGCAAACAGATTGTCTTTGAAGTAGACCCGATCCGCGACGGCCGCAGCTTTGCCACGCGGCGGGTAGTCGCCAAACAGGACGGTCGCGCTATCTTCCACACTTCGGTGTCATTTCAGCTGGCCGAGGACGGCCTGGAGCACCAGATCGATATGCCTGACATCCCCCCACCGGAGGAGGTCGAAACCGACGTTGAGTACTATGAGCGCACGGTAAAAGGTAAGAGTGATGTGGTGAAACCACCCACACTGACGGTGATTGAACGCAGAATGATTGACCGTCGTGATTACAACGACCCGCAACCAGACGCGCCAGTGCAGCACATGTGGTACAGGATTCCGCAATCGCTACCCGACGACCCGGCACTACATCAAACACTGCTTACTTACATCTCGGACTTTTCACTGCTAGGCGCCGCCCTGCGCCCACACCCCTACACCGGCGCCAGTGACAATATGCAGATAGCCAGTCTCGATCACGCGCTGTGGTTCCATCGCGACCTGCGCGTGGATGACTACCTGCTATACACCATGGACAGCCCCAACGCCGGCGGATCCAGGGGATTCAGTCGCGGCAGTTTCTACACCAGGGAAGGTGTACTGGTTGCCTCCACCGCACAGGAGTCGCTGCTAAGACTGCGCACTAACGATAGCTGACCAGGTTTTCGCCCGCCTGCTGTCCCAGCACACGCAGGAAAGAACAATCGTTGAAGTAGGACAGTGACACCTTGTCACCGTTGTAGAACAACTGGGTCATAGAGCAGTTAAAGATAGGCTCGTAAAACTTGTAGATCAGGTCACCCTCGATCCCAAGAACGCCCGCCACCAGGGTCGCAATGGTACCCCCCGAGGTAAATATACCCACGGTTTTGCCACCCCCTTGCTCCTGCATCACCTGCGCCAGGGCCGAGTTGGCGCCACCTGAATACTCCTGCCAACTCTGGATGCCGGTGTTATCACAGTCTGGTGACACCCAGTGGGTAAACACCGCCTCGATAATTTTCTGGTAATCCTTGCTGCTCTTGAAGCCGCGATCCATCAACGCCTGTACCCGCGGGTCCTGTTTTGCCAGACGGGGCAACAGGTGCTCGACATGCTCGTCGTTACGCACCTCATCAAATCGCGCATCGATGTGATGTGGCACGGGGCCGGGTTGGCTGGCCAACGCCAACTTTGCGGTTTTACGCTGGCGCTTCAGGTCACCACTGTAGGCCGCATCCAGCACAATACCGTTGTCGCGCAAATAATGGCCCAACACTTCCGCCTGCCGTTCGCCGAGCTCTGAAAGCTTGTCATAGTCATGAGAACCGAAAGATGCCTGGCCGTGGCGGAACAGATAAATGGTTGCCATCAGGCAATCTCCTTATTGATTTCACTCGTGCGGTCAAACCGCAGTTTGCGGCGATAGGGAAAAAAGTCTTCCACGCGGCCGCGCCTGATCTGCTGCTGCAGACCTTGCCAGAACGATGCCCTGTAGATATCGCTATGCATTTCATCAAACACGTTGCGCGCACGCTGGTTGCCAGAAAAGAATAGGCGAAACTCTTCCGGGAAAATGTCGTTGGGGCCAACACTGTACCAGGGCTGACTGGCCAGCTCTTCGGCCTCGTTACGCGGCGCCGGGATGGTACGAAAGTTACAATCCAACAGCGGTTGAATCTCGTCGTAGTCGTAAAACACCACGCGCCCATGGCGGGTTACACCGAAATTCTTCAGCAGCATATCGCCGGGGAAGATATTGGCCGCCGCAAGCTGCTTGATGGCATTGCCGTATTCATCCATGACGTCGCGCACCTGTTCGTCAGTGGCATCGCGCAGGTACAGGTTGAGCGGCATCATCCGCCGTTCCACGTAAACGTGTTTTATCACCAGCGCCTTGCCGTGTTCCTCAATCACCGACGGCGCAACTGTCCGCAGTTCTTCCATCAGTTCGTCAGAAAAGCGCTCCCGCGCAAACGCCAGGTTGGTGAACTCCTGGGTATCAGCCATGCGCCCTACCCGATCCCAACGTTTCACCAGGCCATATTTCGCCTTTACCTGCTCGTGGGTCATATCCTTTGGCGGGGTGAAGCGATCCTTGATGATTTTGAAAACGAAATCGTAAGAGGGCAAGGTGAACACGCTCATCACCATGCCTTTGATCCCCGGGGCAATGATGAACTTGTCCGTGGTGCTGGCCATATGCCGATACGCACAGCGGTGATAGTAGGTCTTGCCGTGCTTGTTGTACCCCATGGAACTGTAGATTTCCGATATGGGTTTTGCCGGCATCAGCTGTTGTAAAAACAGGACGTACTGGGAGGGGATACTGGCATCCACCATGAAATATGAGCGGGTAAAACTGAAGATCACGCTCACTTTGTCCGACCCGAACAACACGGTATCCACATACACACCACCGTTGTTGTTATGTAGGACCGGCAGTACAAAAGGAATAGAGGCCGTGCTGCTGACCAGCCGCCCGACGATGTAAGCCGCCTTATTGCGGAAGAAGTGGTGCTTGAGCACCTGGCATTCCAGTCCCGTATCGGAGGGGTCGATTTTCCCCTGCAGGTACTCGCCAGCTACCGCAACAATGTTGTGTACATCGCGGTCCAGGTCCTCATAAGGCAGGCGAAAGCCGTAATCCAACAGTAGGCGACGCAACAAGGCATCGATATCGCCGTCTACCGGGTAGGCCGTGTAAACCGTACTGACATCCGCCGGCGGCATGTCGCCCTGGGGCGAGAATACGAATGCGTACTCGTCGCGAATTTTGCGGTGCTTGAACACCGCACAATACACCGAGTTAAAAAAGGTTTCGGCTATCTCGAAGTTGTTGTGGCCTTCAATCAACCGCGCATAAACTGCCCGCGATTCGCGCCAGAACTGCAGATCCCTGAGCTGGTCACCGGCAATCAATTCAACGTATTGCAGGACCTGGTTGGTTTTTCCCTTATACAGATCAATACGTTCAGAGGATGCCGCATGCATCGCTTGCCAGTCGGCGTTTTCAAAGCGAGAGCGAGCGGCCAGCGTGATGTTCTGGAATTCGGCAAAGTACGACTCAAAGCCGTTCAGAATGGTGCGCGCAAAGCGCTCCCGTTGTTCCACGGTGATAGACACCCTGTGGTGCTATGGCGAAGATTAGTCGATTGTAGGATTGCCGTGGGCGCGGCGCAATTTCTGCATGCCGCTGATCCAGCGGTCGTAATCCGCTGTTTTACGCTCGCGATACACCGCGACAGTCGGATGCGGCAGTAACAGGAAGCGCTCTTCCGCGATGCCTTGCACCACGGTTTCGGCCACGTCCGCGGGCGTGATAATGCCATCCACGCCAGCGGTACCGCCGTCCTTGGTCCCGCCAATCATGCGGGTCGCCACTGCCTGGGGGCACAGGCAGGACACCTTGATGCCGTCATCACCATGGGTGATGGCCAAAGCCTCCGCGAAGCCTATGGCCGCGTGCTTGGTCGTTGAATAGGCGGCGTCTCCGACCTGGTTCAACAACCCGGCGGCAGACGCGGTGTTAAGGAAGTAGCCCTCACCCCGGGCAATCATGCCCGGCAAGCAGGCCCGGGCAGCCCACACATGGGACATGACATGGATGTCCCACATGGCCTGCCAGGTTTCGTTGGATGCCGAGCTGGCATACCAGGGTTCACCGTCACCGGCAATGATGCCGGCGTTGCTGCAGAAAAGATCAATGCGGCCGTAGCGTGATTCCACCTCGGCTACCATATCGGCAATTTGCTGTTCGTCACGTACGTTGACGCCAAAGGCATCGCCGTCGATGGTGGCGGCAAAGGCCTCGGCGGCCTCCTGCTCAAGATCAACCACCACCACTTTTTGCGCACCTTCCTGGTGGAAGCGCTCGCACAAACCCTTGCCGATGCCGTTGGCACCACCGGTGACAACGACAATCTTTCCTGCAATTTCCATCAGAGCATTTCCTGGGCAAAGACTTCCAGTACAGCGGCGTCATGTACGCCCAGTAACATGGTACCTACCTCACCGCGCTTGCCCGCTTCTTTCCAGGGGGCCAGGCGCTCGATGATACGCTCGCGAGGACCCACCAGGGCCACTTCGTCCAGCAGCTCATTGGGCACCAGCGCCTCGGCTTCCTGCTTCTTGCCTTGCAGGTAGAGATCCTGGATCTGGTCAGCCGCATCGCCATAACCCAGGCGAGTGGCATAGTCGTGGTAGAAGTTCTTGCCTTTGGCACCCATACCGCCGATATACAAGCCCAACCAGGGGCGCAGCGAATCATAGGCCGCATCAAGGTCGTCATTCATGGCAACCGATACAAACGGCGCCACGTCGAAGTCTTTCAGGCTTTTGCCGCCACCCGCGCGGTCAAAGCCCTGCTGCAGGTGTTCGCCGATCACGTCATACTTCTGCGGATCCATCCACACAGGGAACACGCCGTCGGCCACTTCACCGGCACAACGCAGACCAGCCGGGGTAATCGAAGCCGTGTATATGGGAATATCCGGGTTGCCCTCGAGGATGGATTTCAGCGGCTTACCCAGCCCGGTTGTGCCCTCGGACTTGTTAGGCAACTGGTACATGCTACCGTCGAATTCCACCGGCCCTTCACGCTCGAAAATCTTGCGCATGACCTTGATGTATTCCTTGGTGCGGGTCACCGGCTTGCCGTAGGGCACACCGTGCCAGCCTTCCACGACCTGCGGGCCAGAAGCGCCCAGGCCCACGATAAAGCGCCCGTTAGACAGCTGGTCCAGCGACATGGCAGTCATTGCGCACATGGCGGGAGTACGCGCGGGCATTTGCATAATCGCGGTACCCACGCGAATCTTTTCCGTCTGCGCCAGGACCCAGGTCGCCGCGGTCACCGCGTCGTTCCCGTAGGCCTCGGCAGTCCATACCGAGTCAAAA
This sequence comes from Halieaceae bacterium, assembly GCA_963669435.1. GTDB lineage: Bacteria > Pseudomonadota > Gammaproteobacteria > Pseudomonadales > Halieaceae > CALJFL01. The sequence continues at coordinate 2,799,351 of OY770025.1, read as the reverse complement.
CCCATGGACTCGGCTTGCCTGATTAAATCGATGGGGATCTGGACATGCTTGCCCGAGTAACCCAGGAGGAATCCCAATTTCATACGCGTTCTCCAGATGCGGCCGCCAGCACGGGACGGCTCTGTTCGGTGTTATCTTCAGAGTCCTGCGCGTAACGCAGGGCGTTGAATTGTGCCTGATGATAGTCACCATTGCCAAAGGTGGTGTTAATCATCATCAATCGCTTGGCATAGTGACCGATATCCAGTTCGTCAGTCAGGCCCATGCCACCGTGCATCTGGATGGCTTCTTCGTAAACATTGCGCCCGGCGCGATCAACCATCACCTTGAGGGCATGCACTGCCTCCCAGGCCTCACTACCGCCCGCGGGTAAGGCACACACCGCGCGATACAGCAGTGACTTGGTCTGCTCGTAGGACATGAAGGTCTCTACCATGCGGTGCTGCAGGGCCTGGAAGCTACCAATGGCCACGCCAAACTGCTCGCGGGTCTTGGTGTACTCCAGGGTCTTGGCATTGAGCTGACCCATGGCACCCAGGGCTTCGGCAGACAGCGCGACCAGTGCACGCTGAACGACACTGTTAATCAGCTCGCTGCCCTTATCCAACTCGCCCACCAGGTTAGCGGCCGGGACTGCGACATCGTTGAACGTGATATTGGCCACCAGTTGGCCATCCATCAAGCGGTAAGTGGTTCTCTCAACGCCTGCCGCATCCGCAGGTACCAGGAACAGGCTAACGCCCTGTTCGTCGTTTTGCCCACCAGACGTGCGCGCTGACACGATCAGGTGGTCGGCATTGGCGCCATTGAGCACCACGACCTTCTCACCGTTGAGGGTGTAATTGTCACCGCCGGCCACTGCGCTGGTTTTCACATCGGCCAGTTCAAACCGGCTCTGGCGCTCCAGGAATGCAAAAGCCCCCAGACGGCTACCCTCAATGATCGCCGGGATATGGGCGTTCTTGAGTTCATCACTGCCGCCGTCCTGTAACAGGCCGCCAAACAGCACAACAGTAGCGAAGTAAGGCTCAACCACCAGGCCTTTTCCAAACTCTTCCATCATGACCATGATGTCAGTCGCGCTGCCGCCAAAACCACCGTACTCTTCAGCGAAGGGCACAGACAACCAGCCCAATTCGGCAAATGTTTGCCAGTGGGCCTTACTCATACCTTCTGCCGAATCCGCTATCTCGCGGCGGCTGTCAAAATCGTAGTCATCCTGTACAAAGCGGGCGACACTGTCCCGGAGCATGACCTGTTCTTCAGTAAAATCGAAATTCATTACTCTGTCCTCTCGTTTCTGCGCTTACAGGCCAAGCACTGCTTTGGCGATGATGTTTTTCTGCACTTCGTTGGAGCCCCCATAAATGGTCGCTGCACGGCCATACATGTAGGACTGGCGAGCGAGGGAACCAAACTCATGGCCCAGTTCCTCGGATTCCAGCTCATTGGGAAGCACACCCTGGTAGTAGGCAGCGATCTCCATACGTAGCTGCTGTATCGACTGCTGGACCTCCGTGCCCTTGATCTTCAGCAGCGAGGACTCAGCGCCGGGAGCGCCACCGGAGCGCACCGAGGCCAGTACGCGTAGCTCGGTATATTCCAGCGCCATCAACTCTATGTCGATATCAGACAGGCGTTTCTGGAACAGGGGATCATCAAGTAAGGCCTTGCCGCCGTTCACCTCGTTACCTGCCAATTCAACCAGCTCGCGCAGACTACGCTTGGAGTCGGCCACCGCCGCAATTCCGGTACGCTCGTGAGCCAGCAGGGCCTTGGCGTAAGTCCAGCCCTTGTTCTCTTCACCAATGCGGTTGGCAACCGGCACCCGCACCTCGTTGAACTCAACCTCGTTCAGGGAGTGATGGTTGTCGATAGAGACAATCGGGTTCACCTTAATGCCCGGTGATTTCATATCGATCAGCAGGAAAGTAATACCCTCCTGGCGCTTGCCTTCGTTGCTGGTGCGCACCAGGCAAAAAATCCAGTCGGCATACTGCGCATAAGTCGTCCAGATTTTCGCACCGGTGACCACGTACTCGTCACCCTCCAAAACCGCCTTGGTCTTCAGGGAGGCCAGGTCAGAACCGGATCCGGGCTCAGAATAACCCTGGCACCACCAGTCGTCGCTGTTGAGGATGCCGGGCAAGAAGCGCTCTTTCTGTTCCTCGTTGCCAAAGGCCTGGATAACCGGCGCCACCATAGTGAGACCAAATGGTATAACGTCGCGAACCCCTGTCGCGGAGCGCTCACTCTCGTAGATGTACTTCTGGGTGCTGTCCCAATCGACACCGCCATACTTCTCATCCCAGCCAGGGGCAATCCAACCCTTGGCGTGCAGGCGTTTCTGCCAATCGATCACAGCATCTTTAAAGGTGGAGGGATCTTTCATCCGCTCCTGCAACTCTTCATCGTAGGCTTCAGCAAAAAAGGCTCTCACCTCGTCGCGAAAGGCCAGTTCATCTGGGGAAAAATTTGTATCCATTGCGATACCTCTGTGGGGTGGGTCTACCAGCAAAAATGTGGGTTTACCGGGATTGAGTCGTATATTTGACTTTTGGGTATGTTTTTCATCAATCGGGCATGTACATTACCCATTCCGATGCGGCAAAACAAGACCAGATCGGACAGAATAATCGACCGGAGATGACAGTTTGTTAAGCCGGCGTTAGCACCGGCTTCGAGGCGAGATTTGCGAGGATTTTTGGCCTCAAAAGACCGGTTTTTGGCCAGATATAGCCGGCTAGTACAGCATACTGTAAAGCTTGCGCTGATACTCCGCCGCCAGTGGGTCGCCCTTACCCAGACTCGCCATGGTGTCCAGGAATTGCTTCTTGGTGGCGCCATCGGCGTGGTTGATATCCTGTTGCAAGATCACCAGCAGGTTCTCGAGCGCATCCTTGAACTGGCCGACGTTGGTGTACTGGATCGCCAGTTGCGAGCGGATTTCGTGGTCGTCGGGATTGGCGGCCAATTTCTGCTCCAGGGCCTCCAATTCCGGTGACCGCGAGGCCTCGCGCTTAAGTTGCAGTTGCGCCACCAACTGCTCATAAGCCGCATCCTGATCCGCCATGCGTATGGAATCCAGCAGCGTCTGGGCCTCGTCCAGGCGCATGGACTCGATCAGGCAGTGCACATAGGCAATGGTAATGTCGTGCTGCTGCCCTGATTCTTCCCAGGCCTGGCGCAAAGGCGTCAGTGCAGCGGCAAAATCGCCCTGCTCCATGGACTCACGCGCCAATTGCAACAATCCATCCCAGGGGGCGGGCAGGTGCTTGGCCAGCATCTCGCGCACGGCAGTTTCCGGCTGGGCACCGGCAAAGCCATCAACGGGCTGACCATCTTTGATAACCATGACGGTGGGCAGGCTGCGCACGCCGAATTGCTGGGAGATCATTTGTTGCTCGTCGGCGTTTACCTTGGCGAGCAGAAACGCGCCCTGGTACTCGGTGGCAATTTTTTCGAGCATGGGCATAAGCACTTTGCAGGGCTCACACCAGTCCGCCCAGAAGTCGACAACGACCGGGCGGTTATGGGATTCCTCAATCAGTAGCTGGGCGGCATTGGACTCATCGATGTTTACGATATGTTCGCTCAACTTTGTTCTCCTTGCTCTCTACAACTTCTAGCGATGGGTCTTGTGGTACCTGCGCTATGTTTCGGGTGGCAACTAGCTGGTCGCCCGCAGTGCCCGACGAAGGTCTTTACGGGAAACGCTACGAGTACATCCATGTACGCTCGGGCGCGGCCGTCCATGGCCGCGCACGTTCCCGTAAAGACCTTCGGACCCTACGGGCTCGTTTCGAGTGCGTTCAACAGGTAGCCGCTGTACAGATAGTGGCCAGTCCCACTTTTGTATGCACTGCAGACTCGATCCCGCCGCTATTGTAGGCCAACTTGAATCTGAAGCACCCCAGTCTCACGGCTACCACCACTGTAAGCACGCTTTGATCTGGTAAAGGTTTTCAGGACCGTCGCCGGCCAAGGACGGCCGGCGCCGAGCCTACATGGACGTACTTGTGGCGTGTCCGGAAAACTTTTACCAGATCATAGCGTGCGAATCACCCGCGCAAATCCTGACATCCCAAACCACCAAACTCAGCAAGACTGTTAATGTTGCGACCACTGCGGTCAGGTGGTACCAACAATGTAAGCACGCTGTGGCCTGGTAAAGGTTTTCAGGACCGTCGCCGGCCATGGACGGCCGGCGCCGAGCCTACATGGACGTACTTGTGGCGTGTCCAGAAAACCTTTACCAGGTCATGGCGTGCGATTCAGGCGAACCGAATCGGGCCTACAGCCCCAACACATCCTGCATATCGTACTTGCCAGCCTCACGCCCAGCCACCCAGTGCGCCGCGCGCACCGCACCGCGCCCAAACGACATACGGCTGGAGGCCTTGTGGGTAATCTCCACACGCTCGCCATCGGCGGCAAACATCACCGTGTGGTCACCCACGATGTCGCCAGCCCGCACGGTGGCAAAACCAATGGTGTTGCGATCACGCGCGCCGGTCTGGCCTTCACGGCCATAAACTGCCACTTCCTTCAGGTCGCGGCCCAGGGCATCGGCAACGACTTCACCCATGCTCAGGGCGGTGCCTGACGGGGCATCGATCTTGTGGCGATGGTGGGCTTCGGTGATTTCGATATCCACGTCATCGCCCAGCACTTTGGCGGCGGTTTCCAGCAGTTTGAAGCACAGGTTCACACCGGTGCTGAAATTGGTGGCTTTGCAGATGGCAATCTTGCCAGCGGCGTTATCGAGTTCGGCCTGCTGCTCCGGGGTAAAGCCGGTGGTGCCGATCACCATGGCTTTGCCGTGCTCAGCGCACACCGCCACATTGGCCACGGTGGCTACCGGTACTGTGAAGTCGATCAGCACATCCAGGTCATCAATGACCGAGGCCAGATCAGACACGATAGCCACGCCGGATTTACCCTGCCCGGCCACTTCGCCAGCATCGGCGCCCAATAACGAGCTGTCCGGGTGCTCGATAGCGGCTGTGAGCTGCACATCCTCGGAAGACAGCGCTATGGCTTCTACCAGGATGCGACCCATGCGTCCGGCTGCGCCGGTGATACCTATCCGTGTGGTCATAGTTTCATATCGTCGAAGAAGCTCTTCACGCCCTCAAACCAGCTTGTTTGTCGAGGAGACTGTGACTTGCCGCCCTGCCCCAGGCTCTCCTGGAAATCGCGCAACAACTCTTTCTGTTGTTTGTTCAGCTTGACCGGTGTTTCTACCACCGCCCGGCACAACAGGTCTCCCACGCTACCGCCGCGTACGGGCTTCACGCCCTTACCGCGCAAGCGGAACAGTTTACCGGTTTGTGTTTCCGCGGGAATCTTCAATTTTACCCGTCCGTCGAGAGTCGGTACTTCCAACTCGCCTCCCAGGGCCGCGTCGACAAAGGTGATGGGGATCTCGCAATAGAGGTTTTTACCGTCGCGTTCGAAGATCGGATGCTGTTTTACCGACATCTGCACAAACAGGTCGCCGGCCGGCCCGCCTTCCGGACCCGCTTCGCCTTCACCGGACAGGCGAATACGATCGCCGGTATCAACACCGGGCGGCACCTTCACAGACAGGGTCTTGGTTTTCTCAACACGGCCCTGGCCATGACAGCTATTGCAGGGATCCGTGATCGTCTTGCCGCGCCCACGGCAGGTCGGGCAGGTTTGCTGGACCTGGAAAAAGCCCTGTTGCATGCGCACCTGGCCGGCACCGCCACAGGTACCACAGGTGGTCGGAGAGCTGCCCTTCTTGGCGCCGGTGCCGTCGCAGGTGTCACAGGCAGCCAGGGTGGGCACACGAATTTCTACGGTAGTGCCCCTAACGGCATCTTCCAGGGAAATGTCCAGGGTGTAACGCAGGTCGGAGCCGCGCTGGGGGCCACCGCGTCCGCGACCACCGCCTCCACCGAAAATATCGCCGAATACATCGCCAAAAATATCGCTGAAGTTGCCGGCACCGCCAAAACCGCCGCCGCCCATGTTGGGGTCAACGCCGGCGTGGCCGTACTGGTCGTAGGCCGCGCGCTTTTCCGGGTCCATGAGGATCTCGTAGGCCTCGGTGGCTTCCTTGAACTTCTCATCAGAGTTGGGATCATCGGAGTTACGGTCCGGGTGATACTTCATCGCCACCCGGCGGTAGGACTTTTTGATGTCCTTTTCGTCGGCACCCCGATCGACGCCCAGAACTTCGTAGTAATCGCGTTTTGACATAAATATCGTGCGAAACGATTCGCTATTTCTCAAACGACTACGCGGGCACTGAGTCCCGCGTGATCGTGGTTAGAATCAAGGGTGAGGCAAGCCCACCCCGCTAACAAAAGCCCTTAGGCTTCTTTTTTCTCGTCTTTGACTTCTTCGAACTCGGCGTCAACAACGTCTTCGCCCTGGGCCTGCTCGCCGCCGGCGTCGGCGCCCGCTTCAGGGCCAGCACCTTCTGCCGCCGCAGCCTGCGCCGCGTACATCTTCTGGGCTACCGGACCGGTGGCTTCAGTCAGCTTGTTGGCCGCTGCATCAATGGCTTCCTTGTCGTCGCCCTTGACCGCTTCTTCGGCTTCGCTGATGGCAGCTTCAATCGCGGCCTTTTCCTCGTCAGTGGCGTGCTCGGCCGCCTCTTCCAGGGTCTTCTTGGCCGCGTGGGCAAGACCGTCACAGGTGTTGCGCGCGCTGATCAGTTCCTCGAACTTGGCATCGGCTTCGGCATTCGCCTCGGCATCGGCCACCATGCTCTCGATGTCATCGTCACTCAGACCACCGGAAGCGGTGATACGAATTGACTGCTCCTTACCGGTTGCCTTGTCTTTCGCGCCCACGTGCAGGATACCGTTGGCGTCCAGGTCGAAGGTCACCTCGATCTGTGGCATACCGCGCGGCGCCGGCGGAATGTCGGCCAGGTCGAAGCGACCCAGCGACTTGTTGCTGGCCGCCTGCTTGCGCTCACCCTGTACCACGTGAATGGTAACGGCGCTCTGGTTGTCTTCCGCAGTGGAGAAGATCTGTGACTTCTTGGTCGGGATCGTGGTGTTCTTGTCGATCAACGCGGTAGCCACACCACCCATGGTTTCAATACCCAGGGTCAGCGGGGTCACGTCGAGCAGCAATACGTCTTTCACGTCACCGGCCAGTACCGCACCCTGGATAGAGGCGCCCATGGCAACCGCTTCATCCGGGTTCACGTCTTTGCGCGGCTCCTTGCCAAAGTGGTCGGCAACGACCTTCTGCACCAGCGGCATACGGGTCTGGCCACCGACGAGAATCACGTCGTCGATATCGCTGGCGCTCAGGCCCGCATCTTTCATCGCCACCTTTACTGGCTCCATGGAACGGGTCACCAGCTCTTCCACCAGCGACTCCAGCTTGGAACGGGACAGCTTAACCACCAGGTGCTTGGGACCGGAGGCATCTGCAGTGATGTAAGGCAGGTTAACCTCGGTCTGCTGCGAACTGGAAAGTTCGATCTTGGCCTTTTCCGCCGCTTCTTTCAGGCGCTGCAGGGCCAGCGGATCGTTGTGCAGGTCGATACCGCTTTCTTTCTTGAATTCGTCTGCCAGGTACTCGATCAGGCGCAGGTCAAAGTCTTCACCACCCAGGAAAGTGTCACCATTGGTAGACAGCACTTCAAACTGGTGCTCGCCATCGACTTCGGCGATTTCAATGATGGAGATATCGAAGGTACCACCACCCAGGTCGTAAACCGCTACCGTGTGGTCGCCCTTGGCCTTGTCCATACCGTAGGCCAGTGCCGCGGCAGTAGGCTCGTTGATGATGCGCTTTACGTCCAGGCCGGCAATTTTGCCCGCGTCCTTGGTCGCCTGGCGCTGGGAATCGTTAAAGTACGCCGGTACGGTGATAACCGCTTCAGTCACCGGCTCGCCCAGGAATTCCTCGGCGGTTTTCTTCATCTTGCGCAGTACTTCGGCAGACACCTGCGGGGGCGCCATTTTCTCGCCCTTGGCTTCTACCCAGGCGTCGCCGTTATCGGCAGCCACGATGGTGTAGGGCACCATCTTGATGTCTTTTTGTACCACGTCGTCGGTAAACTTGCGGCCGATCAGGCGCTTCACCGCGAATACCGTGTTCTGGGGGTTGGTGACCGCCTGGCGCTTGGCACTCTGGCCCACCAGGATCTCGCCGTCTTCGGTATAACCGACGATAGACGGTGTCGTGCGATCGCCCTCGGCGTTCTCAATTACCCGGGCGCTATCGCCATCCAATACGGAGACACAGGAGTTGGTGGTTCCCAGGTCTATTCCAATAATCTTACCCATTGATTTGCTCCTCTCTGTGGCCAGCCCGAGGCGGCCTAAATTCATTGCGTTGCTGTTTATATTGGCCCATTTAGACCGATTTCAAGGGGTCTGGGACCCGAATTTCTACCCGGCTGCCTTGCTCACAACCACCATGGCCGGCCGTATCAGGCGGCCGTTGAGGGTATAGCCTTTCTGCATCACCGAAATCACTGTATTGGGCTCCACATCAGGGCTTTCCACCATACTGATGGCCTGGTGCAACTCGTGGTCGAAGGGCTCGCCGGCGGGATCTACCGCCTCAACGCGGTTCTTCTTCATCACCTCGGCAAAGCTTTTCAGGGTCAGCTCCACGCCCTCGGCAATGGGCTTGATGGCCTCGTCATCGCCAGCGGCCGCTTCCAAAGCGCGCTCCAGATTGTCGACCACCGGCAGCAGGTCCTTGCTGAACCCCTCCAGGGCAAATTTGCGCGCTTTTTCCACGTCCTGCTCGGCGCGACGCTTCACGTTCTGTGCCTCGGCGACGGCGCGCAGGGCGGAATCCTTGGCCTCGGCCAATTCCGCCTGCAATTGCTCGATTTGTTGCTCGGGTGTGGGCTCGGCTTCGGTCACTTCCTCGGCTGCCGGCTCGGCGCCCTCCGCTGCGGCCTCTGCAGGGGCATCGGCGCCATTTACGGTGTCTTCTGCGGATGATTCCGGGGCGGCTTCAGTATGCTCTGCCGAAGGCTGTTCCTGCTCAGTTTCAAGGTCGGGATTTTTGTCCAGTTGCTGTTCTTGCTCGGCCACGTGGCGACTCCAAATGCTGGCTTTTTTGATGATTCAAGGCCTCTGACCGGCGCGGGGTTAAAGACCACATTTATTGAGAGGGCAAATATGGGGGGATGGCAGAGAAATTCAAGCCCGAATGGGCATTTTTTTCAGTATTTTCGTGCTCCGGAAGGAGTCCGGAAGGGGCCTGGGAAGGAGGCTCGTGGCGAGGCTACTTGGCCAAGGCGGAACTGAGCATGCGCGCGGTGACATCCACGATGGGTATCACCCGCTCGTAGGCCATACGCGTGGGGCCGATGACGCCCAGTACACCCAGGGTTTGCAGGCCGTCGCTGTAGGGGGCGGTCACCACGCTGTAGTCCCCGAACACCTCGTAGCCGGCCTCTTCGCCGATGAATATCTGGATGCCCTCGGCCCGGGAGCAGCGTTCCAGCAGGTGCAGCAGGTCTTTTTTCTGTTCAAAAGTGTCGAACAACTCGCGCAGTTTGGCGATGTCCTCGAGGCTGTCGCCGCCCAGCAATCGCGATTCGCCGACCATCACGTAATCTTCCTCACTGGAATCCTGCTCCAGTGCCTTGCGCGCCAGGTTTAGCGAGGCCTCAAGGTAGGTATCGATCTGGCTGCGGGCCTCCTGCATCTCTCGCAAAATCTGGCCTTGCACCTCGTCTAACGGCCGCCCGGCAAAGCGCTGGTTCACCAGCAGGGCCGCCTGGCGCAATTCGTCCTCGTTAAAAACCCGCCCGGTATGAATGATGCGGTTTTGCACTTCGCGCTCGTTGATCACCAGGATAACCAGCACGCGATCACCGGACAGAGGCAGAAATTCCACCTGGCGGAGCTGGCTACTTTCCTTTCTGGGTACGGTAACCAGACCAGCCTGAGCAGTGATATTGGATAACAGCGACGAGGCGCTTTGCACCAGTTCAGAGGCGGAGCGGTCCGGGTTTAACTCGGAGCGCAGTACGCTCACCGCGTCCTCCTCCAGCGGTCGCACCTGCAACAGCGAATCCACGAACAGGCGATAGCCCGCGGCGGTGGGCACGCGCCCAGCGGAGGTGTGGGGAGAATGCAGGTAACCGAGCTCTTCCAGATCGGACATCACGTTGCGGATGGTCGCCGGGCTGACCGGCAATCCCGCCTCTTCGCGCAAGGTGCGTGATCCCACCGGCTGGCCATCGCGGATATGCAACTCCACCAGGGTCTTGAGCAGCACCTGAGCGCGATCGGATATCCTGTCTGTAACCATCTATTCCCGTTCTTTACCGTTGCCGTGAGGCCTTGAACTCACGTTTTATCACAGCCGTCGGTTATTACAAAGCAGCGGGCGCTTATTAAAAAGCTGCGAGCACTTATTACAAGGCAGCGGGCGCTAATTACAAAGCAACCGGCTCTATTTAGAACGCAACTGGCGCGAGAACTGCTTAGATGTTTATGCTGCCCCCCTTCTGGGGTATAACGTTACAAACCTGAATGCGGGCCGCACATGCTCACCCAGATCAGTATCACCAACTACACCATTGTCGATTCCCTGGAACTGGAACTGGCGCCCGGCATGACCGTGATCACCGGGGAAACCGGGGCGGGTAAATCCATCATGCTGGATGCGCTGGGCCTGTGCCTGGGTGACCGGGCCGACCCCAAGGCCGTGCGGCCGGGGTGTGAGCGCGCCGAGGTCATCGCCTGCTTCGATATAGCCGCTATCCCCGCCGCCAGGGAGTGGCTTGAGGCCCGGGACCTCCTCAGCTCCGAGGAATGTATCTTGCGCCGGGTGATTACCACGGAAGGTCGGTCCCGCGCCTATATCAATGGCAGCCCATCAACCCTGCAGGACTGCGGCGAGCTGGGCAAACTGCTGATCGATATCCACAGCCAGCACGCCCACCAGTCATTGTTACGCAAGCCCGTGCAACGTGAGTTGCTGGACGCTTATGCCGGCCACCTGACCCTGGCCCGCACCCTGGAACAGGCGGCCTCGGACTGGCTGCGCTGCCAGCGGGAACTGGATCTGCTCACCGGCGCGCGGGACGAACAGACCTCCCGGGCGCAATTGCTGGCCTACCAGGCAGAAGAGCTGGACGAACTCGCCCTGGGTGAAGACGAACTCGCTGCGCTGGAGCAGGAACAAAAGCAGCTCACCAACGCCGAGCAGATCCTGGAGTCCGCACACCAGGCCATGGAACTTGCCGAGGCGCAGGAAAGCGGGAGCCGCCAGGCCCTACAGTTGTTGGACGCGCAGATCCATAGTGGCGCCGGGGCCGATAACGCCCGGGAGCTGCTGGATTCTGCCGCGATACAACTCAACGAGGCTCGCCTGGAAATGCAGGCTTACGTGGACACGGTCAGCGTTAACCCGGAGCGCCTGTTGGAAGTGGAACGCCGCCTGGAAACCATATACGACATCGCGCGCAAGCACCGGGTGATGCCCGAGGCGCTCGGCGAATTGCAGCGCTCGGTACAGGAAGAGCTACAGAGCCTCACCGATAGCGGGCAACGCATTGAAGAACTGCAGCAGCAGCTAGGCGAACTGGCGGAGAGCTATAAAACCAACGCCGACAAATTGACCAAACAACGTCGCAAGGCGGGGAAAAAACTGGTCAAAGAGGCCGGCGAGGTGCTGGCGACCCTGGCAATGGACCAGTGCCGTTTTGAAGTGTCGTTGCAAAAACGCGAATCCGATGCGCCCCACCCCCACGGGCAGGAGGACATTGAATTCCTGATCAGCACCAACCCGGGGGCAGAACCCCAGCCACTGGGCAAAATCGCCTCCGGCGGCGAGTTGTCGCGCATCAGCCTGGCAATACAGGTGGTCACCGCCAGCGGCGGCACCCTGCCCAGCATGGTGTTTGACGAGGTGGACGTGGGTATTGGTGGTGCCGTTGCGGAAGTGGTCGGGCGCCTGCTACGCGACCTCGCCGGGGAGGCTCAAGTGCTGTGCGTGACCCACCTGGCCCAGGTCGCCGCCCAGGGGCACCAACATTTGCAGGTCACCAAGACCAGTACCGACGAGTCAGCAATTACCTCGATGCGCCAACTGGATGACGAGGAAAAGGTCGAAGAGCTGGCGCGTATGCTCGGCGGGGTAAAAGTCACCAAACAGTCGCTAGCCCACGCGCGGGAAATGCTGGAGAACTCCAGCGCCTGATTCAAAAACTGGAACTACGCGCTGCGGCTATTTCCGGGCCAATCGCATGTTGGGCGGCGTAAAGATCGCCAAACAGTCGCTGGCCCACGCGCGGGAAATGCTGGACAACAGCCACGCCTGAACAACTGGCAGGATAAGCGGATCGGAAGAAAGGGTGAGCCGCGCTAGCGCAGCCCTGTTCTAAGCTTTTTTCTTAACGTACAGCACCAGGGAGTGGTCGACCAACTCGTAGCCCTTTTCCTCGGCAATTTCGTGCTGGCGCTGCTCAATCACCGGGTCGTTGAATTCGATCACTTCACTGGTTTCCATGTCCACCATGTGGTCGTGGTGATCGCCCTTGGCCAGCTCAAACACCGAGTGGCCGGTTTCAAAATTGTGGCGCACCACCAGGCCGGCAGTTTCGAACTGGGTGAGCACCCGGTACACAGTGGCAAGGCCCACGTCCTCCCCGGCATCCAGCAGCGCACGGTACAGGTCCTCGGCACTCATGTGCTGTGGTCCGTCGCCCGTGTTCTCCAGCATTTGCAGGATCTTCACGCGCGGCAGAGTCACTTTCAGGCCTGCTTTACGCAGTTCCTTGTTGCCGTCAGACATTATCGGGGGTTCTCTGTGCAGTTGAGTAAGGGTATGATGCCACCCCTATAACAGAAGTGGAAGTTTTACCCCCCCATGCGTCTACTGCTCAGCGCCCTACTTGTTTCCGTGCTCTCGGCCTGCGGCTTCGTGGGGTTTCCCGGTGTGTATCGGATCGATGTCGAGCAGGGCAATATCGTTACCGCGGAAATGGTAGACCAACTCAAACCCGGCATGAGCCGCCGCCAGGTGCGTTTTATTCTCGGCACCCCGCTGGTGGAAGACAGCTTTAACCGCGACCGCTGGGACTACCCCTACACCGTGCGCAACGGCCGCGACCTGCTGGAAAGCACCGAATTCGCCGTGCACTTTGAAGACGACAAGCTGGTGCGCGTCACCGGCGACTATCTGCCCGAGTGGGCAGACACGGGCAGCAGCGCACCTGCAGCCGACACCTCCGAAGATAGCTAAACCTTAAACTGAATCTTGCAACGCTGAGTACCGCGGCTGGTCAATGGCCAGCTGGCAGGCCACGGTCTGTCGTAAATGCTCTGCTAAACCCGGCGTATCCAGCGGAAGATCTCCACGCAGTTTTTCCACCAGTTCCCAGCGCAAGGCGTCAAGACCTGCGGTACGGCCCAACAGTTTGCCAAGGCGAAATTGTTCCTGCTCGGCCAGCGCGCCACCAAACTGCATTTCCCGCTGGGCGATACCCAGGGAATTCGCCGCCACCCGCGCCAGGAACTGGTCGTGGGAAGAAAGCTTGCCGGCCACGTCGTTCTTCAAAAACGCGGCGACCCCGGACACCAGTTCGGCATTCATCGGCAGGCGTGTACCTTCGGACAGCGGTGTATCCATAGCCGGCAGCTGGAACTCACCCGGTATCAGCAGGTTTACGCAATCCATCTGCGCCTCGGAAGAACGGCGGCCAATGACCGGGCGTTCCAGGGTGGGCGTTTCGCCCCGGCGCCAGGCATCGGCCATTTGCAAAGTGGCCATGGACCACCAGAAGGAACCAAACACCTGCCAGAAATGCACTTCTTTGGCAGATACATCAATACCCGAGGCGCTGCGATAGCCTGCCAGCAACTCATCCAGCTCCCCAAAACCACCCACGGTTTTTGCGCTGTTGCCAAAGCGCCAGGAGTTCACGCACAGCCAACCCAGGTCGCGCACCGGGTCACCAATCTGCGCCAGCTCCCAGTCCAGCACAGCTTCTATGCCATTGGGAGACACCATTAAATTGCCGTTGCGAAAGTCACCGTGTACCAGGGTGGTCCGCGGCTGCGTGGGCAGGTGGTCTTGCAGCCAGCGCCAGGTGTAGTCGATCATCGGTACCGGCACATTGAGCTCCTGGTAAGCCGACCAGGTTTCATCGACCAGCTCCTTCGGCCCCCGTTGGGGAAGCACGTCAGCCAGCCCTGTACCCTGCCAGTCCAAAGCGTGAATGCGGCCGAGTATCGCCCCACATTCATGCGCGAGTTGGGGACGTACCCCGGCCAAATCCTCTGACTTGACAATACGTTGCCCGAGGGTCTCACCCTCGAGCCACTGCATGATGAAGCCCGAACCCAGCCCATCGTCGGGCTGCAACACATAGATAATTTCCGGCGTGGGGATTCCGCCGTTATAGGCAAGCTGCATCAGTTGCGACTCGGTCTCCAGGGAAATCTCGCCCACGCTGGAGCCGTCCTGGGCCGTACTCTGTGCGCGGCGCAGTGCAAGTTGCCGCTCGCCGCTCTGGGTTTGCAGTTGCAGGCGCCAGGTTTCCTGGCTGGCACCCGCGGTCAGCTGATGGCAGCTCAACAGTTCGGTGAAAGCGGGAATTTCACGCTGGAGGATTGTTGCAACGTCTGCCGCGATGGCGTCAGCCATGTTCTCAGCTCACACCCTTGGGTTTTTGTTGGCCCATGTAGCCAAACAGGTAACCTGCGGCGCGCCGCAGCTGAATTTCATCCGCGCCCTCGGTAATGCGGTAACGGCGATGGTGCCGATAAATATGCTCGAAAGGTTTATAGCGGGAATAGCCCAAGCCGCCGTGTACCTGCATGGCAAAGTCCGCCGCCTCACAGCACAGGCGGTTGGCCTGGTAATTACAGATGGAGACCTTGTCGGACACGGAAAAGGCGCCATCGCGATCCATCAACCAGGCAGTCTTATGGATAAGCGCGCGCAGCATTTCGCAGCGCGCGTTCAATTCAACCAGCGGAAACTGGATGCCCTGGTTAGCGGCCAGCGCCTTGCCAAAGGGCTTGCGCGCATTGGCGTGTTGCACGGCCTCATTCACGCAGTACTGGGCGGCGCCCAAACTGGAAGCCGCCTGGCGAATACGATTTTCATTAAAGAAGTGCTGCATTACCTGCAGACCCTTGCCCTCTTCCCCAAAAATTGCACTGTGGGGTACGCGCACGTTTTGAAATGAAACGCGCGCGTGATCCGTGGGCATATTAAAGGTCCACAGGTACTCCTCTACATTGAGGCCCGGCGTATCCATAGGTACCAGAAAAGCGGTAATACCCTCGGCCTGCCCCGCCTCGCCAGCGGTACGCGCCATTACCAGGTCGGCACGAGCAGTATGCACACCGGTGTTCCAGGTTTTCTCACCGCTGATTAGCCAGTCGTCGCCGTCCCTTACCGCGTGCGTTTCCATGTGGGTGGCATCGGATCCGTGTTCGGGCTCGGTAATGCCAAAGGCAAAACCTGCGGTGGCATTAGCCAGGTCATCCAGCCACTGCGCCTTTTGCGCCTCGCTGCCGTATTCCAGCATCAGCAGCAGGCCCATATTGTTGCCCACCACCGAGTGTTCGTTTTGCAGGTCGTTATGCAGACCCAGTCCTCGGGTCGCCAGGTGCTCCCTGATAATCGCCATGCCCAGGTTACCGCCGCCGCGGCCACCAAACTCGGCAGGAAAGGGATAATTGAAAATGCCTGCATCAACAGCCCGACGCTTGGCCTCGGCCAGCAGCGCTTCCCATTCTTCATTAGGCAGACCGTCGCGGTCCCAGTCGGTACGGGCGTCTTCCCTACGGTGATCAAAAAAGCGGATATTGTCGTCCTGCGCCTGCAGGGGAAGAATCTGCTGCTCGATGAAGGTGTCGACCTCGACCAGGAAGTCGGCGATATCTGCGGGGATGTCGAAATCCATCGGGTGGGCTTATTCCTTGGCTTATTATTCTTTGGACTTATTCTTCGGGCTTATTCTTTGTGCTTAGCCCTTAGGCTGAATCTTTGGCTTATTCCTTAGGCCTGGTCCTTGCCCTGCGCCCTACGCTCCTTGGCCTTGGCCGCGCGCGCCTTGCGCACCTCTTTAGGGTCTGCAATCAGCGGGCGATACACCTCTACCCGGTCGCCGCCGCGCAGCACATGGCTTGGCGCTACCGCTTTGCCGAATATACCGAGCTTGGCATTGTCGAGATCAACGCCCTCGTAGTGTTTTTCCAGGCCGGCCTGTTTTGCCGCCTCGATAGCAGACGTCCCCTCGGCAACACTTAAGGGAATAATGGACTGCTTGTCGGGTAGTGCGTAGGCAACCTCAACATCAATGGTAGTGTTCTCGCTCATCTTCTTATCCTCTTGCTGGCGCGGATTCTGTTCACGCGTCTGGCGGGGCGCCGCTTAAGCCGACGTGGCACTGGGCGCATACAAACTGTGTGCACGCTGCTCCACCGCATCCACCAGGTGCTTGGCCACATGTTTGAACAGTTTACCTGCGGCAGCACCGAGCAGGCCATTATTGATGGCGAATTCCAGGTGCAGGCTGACCTTGCAGGCGGTGTCGCCCAGCTCGGTAAAGGTCCAGTTCCCCTCAAAGCGGTCGAAGGGGCCGTCGAGCAATTCCAGGGTGATTCTCTCGCTGGGTACCAGGGTGTTGCGGGTCGCAAAGCTCTGCTCTATGCCGCCGCGCGCCAGGTCGAGTCGCGCCTCGATCTGATTGGCCTGACGTGACAGCACCGTCGCATTGACGCAGCCATCCATGTATTCCGGATAGGCTTCAATATCATTTACCAGTTCAAACAACTGGTGCGCCTGGTACGGGAGCAAGGCGCTACGGTTGATTACGGTCATTTAGGCAAACACCAGTGCCGAGATAAACACCACCGCAATGGCAGGCGGCGCGATATACCGTAGCACAAAGTACCAGACCGAGAAAAACAGCTGGGTCTCCCGCACCAACAGGTCTCGCAGGATGGGCTCGCGTACCCGCCAACCCACAAAAACAGCCAGCAAAAACGCACCGAGCGGCAGCAACACACTGGTGGACAGCACATCCAGCAGCTCAAACAGGTTGCGGTAGCCAAACCAACCCACGTCCTGCCAGCTACTGAAGGACAAGGCCACGCCGATGCCCAGTAGCCACACCGCCGCACCCACGATCACCACCGCGGTGAAACGGCGCAGTTTGAATTGCTGCTTGAGTGCGCCCACCACCGGCTCCAGCAGTGCCACCGCCGACCCCAGCGCGGCCACCACCACCAGCGCGAAGAACAGGGTGCCAAACAACTCGCCCCCAACAATATTGCCAAAGGCAAAAGGCAAACTGACAAACACCAGCCCGGGGCCCATGGACGGTTCAATATTGTTGGCAAACACGATCGGGAAAATCGCTAGCCCGGCACCCAGGGCGATCAAGGTATCGAACAGGGCGACCGCAAACACCGAGCGGCCGATGGGTACCCGCGCCGGCGCATAGGCACCGTAACTGATAGCCACACCGACTCCCACACTCAGGGTGTAAAACGCCTGGCCCAGTGCCACCAGCCAGGAGCGTGCAGAGAAATCCAATGGCTGGATATGAAACAGGAATTCCTCGGCGGCGCTGATGTCACCCTGTTCCAGGGCGAACGCCACCAGGGCACCGAGCAGCGCAATCAATGCCGGTACACACAACCACACCAGCGCACCCAAACCGCGGCGCACGCCCAGGCACACCACGGTGAGCGCGACAAACAGGAAGGCCGTATGCCAACGCACCAGCCGACTGGGGTCACTAAGAAAACGCTGGAAGAACTCGCCCACCATGACCGAACTGGCGTCGGAGAAGTGGCCAGATTGCATGTACTTGGCATAGGCCAGTGCCCACCCGGCAATCACCGAGTAATACCCCAGAATCAACACCGCGGTAACACACACCAGCACGCCCGGAATCATCCACCCGCGGCTGCGCAGGGAACGGTCTGCCGCATGGCGCAGGGCCACCACCGGGCTGCCGCGACCGTGATTGCCGATCACTACCTCGGCGATAAGAATGGGCGTGGCTATGCCAAACAAACAGACCAGATAGGCAAGCACAAAAGGGCCGCCGCCGTGTTCCCCGGCCAGGTAGGAGAAGCGCCAGATATTGCCCAGGCCAACGGCCGAGGCGGACAGTGCAAGTACAAAGGTGGTACGGCTGCGCCAGCTGCCCAGCGGTGTTAAATCGTCCATGCCCGCCGGAAATTCTTATCACTTATCATGAGGTTAGAGTGCCGTAGCAGGTGGGTGCTTTAAAGGGGAAGATTCACGTTTAACCCCCGGGGCTTGTCCGTATAATGCGCGCCATGGGAAAGAAGAAGCACAAAACCCCGAGCAACGTGATCGCCCAGAACAAGCGTGCCAGCTTTGATTACAACCTGCTGGAAACCTTTGAAGCGGGCATGGCGTTGAGCGGTTGGGAGGTCAAGAGTCTGCGCCAGGGCAAGGTGCAGCTGACGGATTCCTACGTGCTGATGAAAGACGGCGAGGCCTTTCTGCTGGGGGCGCACATCACCCCGCTGGACACAGCCTCGACCCACTTTGTGACCGACCCCACCCGCACCCGCAAACTGTTGCTGCACAAAAAAGAGCTGGCAAAAATCCTCGCGGCTACCTCCGCCAAGGGCCAGACCTGTGTGTGCACCCAGCTGTACTGGAAGGGCCACCTGGTGAAAGCACGCATTGCCCTGGCCCAGGGCAAGCAGTCCCACGACAAGCGCGACACCCAGAAAGACCGGGACTGGAACCGCCAGAAACAGCGCATTATCCGCGACAACGTCAAACAGTAACTCCCGGTTTATTAGAACACCGCGCTTATGCGTACTCGGTCTAAGCAGGCCCTTGCAGAGGGCCGGCTTCGGTACCATATTTAAAGTGTGACCGAAGGCGTGACTGAGTTGTCACAGGCTGCAGTTAGAAGGGACGTCGACGGTGACGAACGACATACGGTGAGAACCGCAATACTTTCCCATGGAGGAGAGTGCCTTGCGGGGGCCCTGGCCCAGTGCTATCCCCCACACGAAAGGCGTTATGTCAAAAACGGCCGCACACGATTAACGTTCGTTTAGTCGTCTGCGGCTTTCCTGTATCTGCACCACCTGAATTTCACCGCAGGCACATCGCACCGGAACGTGAGCGCGAGATCCGCTCATTTACAACAGTGCATTAGCGGTAATCGACAAACCCACCGCAAACAACACCGATAGCGCCACCCGCCGGTACATGGCGGTGCCAAAGCGGCGGAACAGCCGGTAACCCAACTTGTCGCCCAGGTACATGGCCGGGAAAGCCAGCAGGAACAACCACAGGGAACTGGGGTTGATAAACCCGGCGACGGCGTAGGACACCAGGCCAACCACCGCCGAGAAAAGAAAGAAGATCATCAACAGCGCCCGGCTGCGCGACGGCTCCGGCTCGGCCGCCATGGCGTAGATAATCACCGGCGGGCCGGGAATGGCAAAGGCGCCATTGAGCACGCCCGAACACAAACCGGTAATGCTGCTCAGCAGGGTGCTACCACGCTGGCGGCTGGGCCGATAAAAGGTCAGCCCCAGGCAGGCAACAATCACCGAGATGCCAATCGCCAGCTTAAACTGGGTGGGAGAAATAGACGTAAGAATAGCTGCACCGGTAGCCGTTCCCACCGCGGCGAGGGCCACCATGGGCGCCATGGGTTTTAGAGGGTACTGCCCCCAGTAGGTTTTTACCGTGAGCAAACTCACCGCCAATGTCAGTGATGCGCTAAGCACCACCGCCTGGCTGGGGGGCATAAACAGGGCAAACACCGGCACGGCAGTCAGCGCAAACCCGAAACCGGTAAAGGCGCGCATCACCGCAGCGAACACCACCACCGCCCAGACCAGGCTGAGTTCAAACAGCGAGGTCTGGCCGAGAATGTCGCTCAGGGCTTGCAGCATCAGCCGGGCTCAGCGCAGAAGACTGATGCCGCCAGATCAGGCCGCGGCTTGTTGCTGTGGCAACTGGCCTGCGCGTACCAGGCGACCCGGGTGCTTGCCGGTGAGCTGGTCATTTTCCAGCACCACTTCACCGGCCACGATTACCGCGCTGTAACCCGCAGCTTCCTGCAGCAAACGTTGGCCGCCGGCGGGCAGGTCTTGCACCATGTGCGGCGCGAACAGGCGCAGCTTGTCCATATCGATCACGTTGATGTTCGCCTTCAGGCCCACCTGCAGGCGGCCGCGATCAGTCATGCCGCTGTAGTCGGCGATATCGCTGGTCAGGCGACGGATAGCGTCGGCCAGGTCCAGCTTGTCGCCGCGCTTACGGTCGCGGGTCCAGTGGGTCAGCAGGTAGGTGGGGAAGCTGGAGTCACACACCGTGCCCACGTGCGCGCCACCGTCAGACAGGCCCATAATGGACTGCGGGTGCTGCATCATGGTGTACACGTTGTCGTAGTTCATCTCGGTGTAGTTGTAGATGGGGAAATACAGCAGTTCCTTGCCGTCTTTTTCCAGCATCAGGTCGTAGATCATTTCCAGGGTGGGCACACCCTTGTCCTTGGCCATTTGCAGCACGGAGTTTTCCGCCGGCTGCTCGTAGTCCGGGTTGTCGCCCAGCAGGAAGGTCTTTTGCGCCACAAAATCCACCGCCGCCAGCAAGGCGTCGGCAATCGGCGGTACCGGGGTGCCATCACCGGCCAGGGGTTCAGACTTTTCCGTCAGCAGCTGCGCCTTGAACTCGGGGTCCTTCATGCGCTCTACCCGCTCGGCAAAGGGCAACTGCGATATGGCCTTGTAGCTGGGGAAGCCCATAAACGGATGGAAGGTGCACTGCAGGCCCACGGTCACGCCAATGCCGCGCGGCGCCGTTTGCAGGCGCATGTTCAGGCCCTTGTCCTTGGCTTTTTCGGCGCGGTCGATAATGCGCAGCCACTGGTCCGGCGCAAAGTCACGCTGCATCAGCGACAGGGAAAAGGCGCTGCCGTTGGAGGCCCTGGCGAAGTTCTCGATAATGTCGAACTCCTCGTCGAACATATCTCCTTCGCGCTCCAGGTTGAAGTCGTTCACCGCCTGCAGAATGCCGTGGTCCACCCCGTCGAACGCGCGGGCAATGCCTTCCAGTTCCTCGGTGGTGGCTTCTGAAGCCGGCGTCCACTCGCCATCCGCACTGCGGTGCACGTCGGAGCGCCCGGTGGAGAAACCGATCGCGCCCGCTTCCAGTGCCTCGCGGGTCAGTTTTTGCATTACCAGGATGTCTTCGGCAGTGGCCTTTTCGTTGTACACCGCGCGGTCGCCCATCACGTATACACGCAGCGGGTCGTGGGTGATTTGTACGGCAAAGTCGACGGCATGGGGCTTGGCGTCCAGCGCGTCCATGTACTCGGGAAGGGTTTCCCAGTCCCAGGTGATACCCTCGGTCAGGGCGGTGCCGGGAATGTCTTCCACCCCTTCCATAATGCGTACCAGCTTGTCGCGGTCGGCCGCGCGCACCGGCGCAAAGCCCACACCACAGCTACCCATGACCACCGTGCTCACACCGTGATTCACGCTGGGCTGCATGTCTGCGTCCCAGGATACCTGGCCGTCGTAGTGAGTGTGCAGGTCAATAAAGCCGGGAGTCACAATCTGGCCAGCGGCATCGATCACCTGGGCGGCCTCGCCTTCACAGGCGCCGATCTCGGCGATCAGGCCGTTGCGTACGGCAACATTCGCTGCAATAGGCTCGTTGCCTTCACCGTCGTAAACCAGGCCGTTGATGATCTTCAGGTCGTATCTCATAAGGGGCTCCTTGCGGCTGTATCGAATACTGGACCGCTGCTGCAATCTGCTCAAAAAGTGGGCAAATTTTAGGGTCCAAAATGGCCAAAAACAAAGGTCTATTAAGGCCAAGTTGGGTGAAAAATGGCCCGCCGACCGCCTATACAGCATAGACCAGCTTCTATTGCCGTTGTTGCTGCCCCGACTGAACTTACACAAGTTCAAACGTCGGCCATGGGTGAGTTCAGAACCCCGAAGACAGCGGCACCACCGCCAAGTGTTTATCAATCGTGGCTATCACATCGGGATACAGCGGTAGATTGTCCTTCTCTTTTTTCCAGTGCTGGTGGAACAGCTCCACGGTTTCACGGGCGGTGTCGAGCACCAACGCTTTGGCAAGACCGACCCGCCCGGCAAAGTGCACCAGCTCTGCCTCGTCAAATTCTTCAAAACGCCGGGTGCGACTGACGGCTAACGCCGCACCACTATCGGCGATATAGGGTATCGTCGAGACAAAATCATACGCCGGAGCCAACCGAGCGATCCGCCGATCGGGGTAATAGACAGACCAGTTCTTGATATGCATGTCGGCATTGCCGATCAAGGTATTAAACACCAGCCGCCGGACCAACTCGCGAATATCCGCATCATCGCTCTCGACAGCGATGACATTAGCGATATTGAACATACTCGCCTTCTTGTACTTGTCCTTCGGGTAGACACCGAAGATTTGTGCAAAGTCTTCGATATGCACGCGGCTGCCATCGCTCAAGCGATCAAAACGTTCAATGGCCAGCGCCTGCCCCTGCATGGCGGCAACATCCTGCGGAAGGCCGCCAATGTCACACACATCAATCAGTTCCAGCGCAGGCACATTCATGCCAACCTTGCGCGCCAACGTCATCATCGAGAATTCATTCTCGGGGACGCCCTCGTATTTATCGGAAGGGAGTTTGATGATCCAGTCGCCGCCCACGCCTTTTGCAGGGATGGCAAGACCCCCGCTGGTATTAACTAGCGCGGAAAACTTCAGCTGCACACCGGCCAACGAAAATCGCAGTGCTTGCTGTTCACGCGCTCGCAGCGCAGCTTCGTCCAGTGGCTCCCCGGCTTCAGGTGGCCAATCCTCACCATCCGCAGGCCGCACCGTCACCGCTCCGGGTAGATCCTCGCCCAGCACCCAAAGGAGAAAGAATTCACGCTCGGGATTAACCCCGGCCCGCTCGGCGAGATAAGCCCGCAGCCGCTCCTCGGGTAGCAGATTGGAAAAGAACGGCATCACCTGGGATTGGTAGGGCCTGAATTCGGTGAGCAACTCACCGAACTTGTCCTTGAACCCCAGCCCCAGAACAGACCGGTTTTCATCTGCAATGTACGCTTCATTAAAGGCGAACAGACTGCGGTCGCCATCGACCCGTGTCAGCGTACCGATAGGCTCGCCGTACAACAGCACCTCAAGCACAGAGACACTAGCCACTTCTGTCTTCCAAGCTACTGTCTTCCAAACTACCGTCTTCAAGGCTGTAGGCAGACCGGCTTACCCGCGACAAATCCTGCGGCGGAGAATGAGCCAAAGCATTGCGCAGCTGTTGCACATTATCGAGTGACTCGACCAGGCGCTCGAGATCGGGCTGCCTGTTCAGTCTGTCGAGTTCCCTATGCAACTCCCTGATGTCAGCCAGGTAAGATTCAGGCATGGAAAACCGCGTTAGGTCATGGACACGACTTTGCAACTGAGCCGCTTCCTTCGCCGAGCTGAACTGTGCAGCGATCTCATCGGCCAGTATTTCCAGGTTGGCCAGATCATCCCGCAGTGCGAGTCTTGTCCCACTGGGAAGGTCAGGCTGGGCACTGCGAACGATGGATTCTACCGCCGGGACGGCCTTGCGCGGCACCAGCGCTAGCTCGAGGTCCAGGGCACGGGCTATTTCCGTCAGGCTGGATACACGCAGGTCCACCCCGGCATTCTCAATCTTGGAGATATGACTCTGTGGAACCCCCGCGATTTTCGCGAGGGCGCGCTGGCTCAGGCCCTTGGCTTCACGGGCAGACTTGATCGTGCTCGCAATTTCCTCTATCACATCCATCCCCAAATCGCCGATCTATTACTACTGATCAAACTATCGCTGCTATGCTCTTTAATAGAACAAATGTGGCTATACGTCAACATATTGATCTTATTTAATAGATCATATTACCACTTTGATTAGTTTTTATAGATCATGAATTATCAAGACCAGGTTGACTGAAAGGCGCCCCTACTGCCCCCAATACAGCGCGGACCAGCCAGCAAAATTCCCGCACGCGCAGGTAAAAAGAGGAGTACAATGGCGCCACACATTTGGGGGCGATTTGGATTCGACGACGGATACAAACCCTAAGGTGCATGCCGTGAGGACAGCGAATCACGTAAACCCAAAGCTGTTAACTTATAGTTGCCAACGACGACAACTACGAGGTAGCGCTGGCCGCGTAAGCGGTCATCCAGACCTCATCTAGTAGCTTCGGCTCTAGCGGTCACTAGCAAGGTGCCAGCCCCGCGCTTTTGACTGTCATACAGAACTGGCTCGCTGCGAAATCTGCCTGAGGTGGAGCGGCTAAACGATTTTTCAGGATCGCCTGGTACGTCCTGCCCGTTGGGCTGTATGTGGCTAAATTAATTAACGGAATCTAAGCATGTAGAGCCGAAGGCAGAGGTCTGGCGGACGCGGGTTCGAAACCCGCCGCCTCCACCAAACAAAAAAGGGTCAGGCTTTCAAGTCTGACCCTTTTTTGTTTCGGGAAAATTACTGTTTCACGATTCGAGCGCTTCTACCCATACAAAACTAAATCAAATTTGACCTCGCCCCGTGAACGCTAATTCGTCAGGTGTATTATCGATATTTCATTCCAATAGGAACCACCAGTGGCGGCATATCGGGTAGCTAACAAACTGTCCACTGTAGAGGCAGCCTATATTGCCGGGCTAGTTGATGGAGAAGGCAGTGTCACATTAACTCGCAAGCATCGAAATGAAAATCGCCACCTTGGACTCACAATAAGCAGTACCGAGCTACAACTACTGCAATTTGTGATTGATGCCGCTGGGGTCGGGAAAATATCAAACAAGAGGGCGAGTAAGCCAAATCACTCCCACAGTTTTGCGTACAGTGTATACAATCGCCAGGCACTACAATTGATAGAACAGATTTATCCTTACCTGCTCTCCTACAAAGTAGAACGCTGCAAGCTAATTTTGAATGAATATCTCAGACTGACTCCACGAAACGGTAAGTACACCATGGAGATGGCGAAGGAGAGAAGGAGATTCGAACGCGTCTTCCTCAGTATCAGACCGTAGCGCATTCAACAGGCTTACTAAACATTGATTGACCATTTAGGAAGGGCTGAGTCCTCTATGTCTTTTATGTGTGGCAATACATCGAGCTTTCTGGCTCGGATGGTCACAGGGATTTTTAGTAAGGCTCTACTTCCTAACATCCCTTATATACATGGCCGAGCCGCTCTTCATTTCGACCTCAAACAGATCCGTGGCCTTAATCAAATCGCTAATTTTCCGGTAGCCATAATTGACCGAGGAAAACGAACTGTTGTTATTGGAGATATAGCTACCCACCTGCCCCATGTGAGCCCAACCGTCATCGCCGGCAGCCTGCTCTACGGCCGTCCTCAACAATCGAACCAGTGCAGCGTCCTGGCGGAGTTTAGCTCTGGTCTTCTTGGCTGGCGCTTTACCGGGTTTAGCCGCTTCTTCTACAGTGGACAGTAGATTTTCGATATAGATAAAGGGAGAACAAGAGTCAACAAACGGCTTGGGCGTTTTCTTTTGGCCGAACCCATAGACGGGAAAACCGTTCTCGAGAATTCGAAGTACGAGGGGTGTAAAGTCGCTATCGCTGGTCATTAAGGCAAATGCATCGACATTGCCACTGTATAGCAAGTCCATCGCATCAATGATCATCGCCGAATCAGTCGCATTCTTGCCCTTAGTGTAGGCGAATTGTTGCATGGGCCGGATGGCATGAGGATGCAATTTCTCTGCCCAGCCCGCCAAAGAGGCGCTATTCCAGTCACCGTGAGCGTGCCGAACATTGACGGTACCATACTGTGCGAGTTCCTCGAGCACTACTTCTATTGCTGCATGGCTCACATTATCGCAGTCAATAAGTAATGCTATTTTCCTGGTCTCGTGCATCTTTACCTCCCTGTACGACAACGATCAATTACCAACATTGTGAACCGAAAGGAAAGCAACGTCGAACCACAGCTGCCGCGACTTTAGTGATTTGGCCACACTAACCAGCGGTAATATCCTTCGTGAAGGATCTGGACAGGAAATTCAAGTTCAAGAATATCGAAGCTTTCTCGGCATGCTAGAATCAGCCCTGCTCCAACCCTCGCAATTCTACCCCCACCCAAACCGTCTGCGTGCATCATCTAAGGGCTCTGACCCGTTTCTTCTTGCATCGTAACCATCGTGAGACGCTTCAGACCGCAGAGCTCCACTTTACAGGGAGTCTATGTCAGCATACCTGGCTGAAGAAGCGACAGGTGGCCGAAATTGATCAAGTTTTGATCCAAGCATGGGTTGAAGAGACACAATCGATACTGTACAAATATACATTATAACGCGCATCCAGATACCGCGCGCAAAATACAAATATTTAGGGCGAATTTAGTTTAAGTGGCTGATAAATATAAGATAATTGACTTGTTTTCCGGTGCCGGCGGCATGACGCTCGGTTTCGTGGATCCACAATTTTGTGGGGCCTTCGAGAGCATTCTCGCTGTTGACAATGAACCTGCAGCCGTCAGAACTTACGAGCGCCATTTTGGGTGCCATGCGGTTCAAGGAGATATCGAAAGCTGGCTTCTCGATGCCGAAATTCCATCTGCCGACGTGGTGATCGGCGGCCCACCCTGTCAAGGTTTCAGCTTGCTGAACAAAAAGCGTCGAGGAGACTCTCGTAGAGCTCTCTGGGAACCATTTATGGACGTCGTAGAGCGTTCGGGAGCGAGCATATTCGTTATGGAAAATGTCCCTGGCCTCCTGAAAAGCCCCGAGTTCATAGATATTTGCAAACGGGCCGTGGATATGGGTTTTGAGATAATGAACCCAGCGGTATTGAACACGGCTGATTATGGCGTGCCTCAGACACGTCGAAGGACAATTGCAGTCGGAATCAAGACACGTGACTTTGATGGTGTCGATTTGACTCCATTCCCTCCCTCGCCTACGCATCAAGCACCAGGAGGGAAAGACGATCTGCCCACTTGGCGCACCGTCAGCGAGTTCATCAAAAACCTAAAGAAACCCAAAGGGGTGGAAATTAGGAAGAGCGAAGCGCCACCTTACAACTTGCATTTCGGCCGCACGCCCACCGCCAAGAGCCTCGAACGCTACAAAGCGGTGCCTCCTGGCGGGAATCGTTTCGATTTACAAAAGAATCGGCCCGACATTACACCCAACTGCTGGCTCAAAAAGCCAACGGGCAGCACAGACCTGTTCGGCAGACTATGGTGGGACAGGCCGTCAGTAACGATTCGTACCGAATTTTTCAAACCGGAAAAAGGGCGCTATTTACACCCAACAGAGAATCGCCCCATTACACATCGAGAAGCCGCCCGCTTGATGACGTTTCCCGATGAGTTTGTTTTTGAGGGATCGAAAATAGAGGTGGCGCGGCAAATTGGAAATGCTGTGCCGCCTCATTTTGCCGGACACATAGCGAACCACATCCAACAAATGCTCAATCTAAGGGATACAGCATCCACCAAGGCTGCATAGATCTTGCTCAAACGATACGAGATTGAAGCTCGCTTGATCACGGCGTACTGACTGAATCTAGTTACCTACGATCTGCTCAGTTTCGGGATCATATACATAGTCAACGATACTGCCATCTACAATTTTCTCCAACGCAGACTCTATGACCGATAAGGGAACAACGAACCACTCACGAGGAGTGTGTCGTTTACCCTGCGAATCGTAAATATCGATGTTTAGGCAAGCATTCGCAAAAAAGGTATGCATAAGATGCTCCAACTTCTGCGGGTTGACGTTGAATACCTCCGCCTCCGACACGATCGCCACGTCGGACATTAGGTAAGTAGGTTCCATTGCGGCGTTACCAATTCGCTGCCCCACCGGCTGAGTCGAGAAGCCGATCTTGTAAAGATTTTCGATCTGGGAGATACGTTCGTCATCACTCAAAGAACGCAGTACATAGACATAGCCCATCGACTCGTCTTCTGATCCGATATCCGTACCGTCACTCGATGCCGCAGCCGTCGCATCCAACACTACTCTTCCGGTTGGATCCTTGGACAAGGGCGTAGAAAGCGAGCGAAGCAGCATGTTGGATTCAGTCCCACTTTCAAATATGCAGTGGGTCCGGGCATTGATCTTCTCGCCCTTTCTTTCCTTTTCTCCTACTGTCTCGACATAAACCAACTGGCCGTTAAGCACAAAGAACCGCCCAGGCTGAATTTCCTTCTCACTGCTAAAGCGCCGCATTACCTTCGCACCAGCCTGCAAATCCGCATGGCACTGCCGGAATAGCGGTTCATAATCTTCAAAGTTCTTGCAGGGCTTTCTACGTGACACATGATCAGCGGAGTTAATCTTATCTGGCACGTTTCGTAACTTAAAAATCTCGTTGGGGTCCTGTTCTTCACCGCCTAGCAGCCCCAGAGGATCATGCTCGAGAATATCGCCTGGGGTTTCCATATCTTCCAGCAAAGGGACATCGACCAAGAGGCCGTGCTCGTCATGCTCGCACAATGCCGCTGCCTTAGCCGGGTCCTCACGCAGCCCATTCAGACGCGACCACAAGCGCCGCTCATGAATATCCCGACTCTCGGCCGGCTCGCGACCCTCTTTCTGAACGAAGGTATTGATCTCACGAAACGAGCCGACCAAGCGCTCATCCGCCGTAATGGGCGCAGGCGCCTGCCGAATTTCAAGTAAATTCAACGGATCATTCTCAATGATCTCTTGCAGCTCTTTCTCGAAATCGATCACGTGGCAATACCCGCGGCTTGCTGCCGCTTCCTGTTCTTCAACCAGATGATCGCTTCAGCCATCCGCTTTTCCAGCGAATTTGCCGAATTTATACTTGGCTCCTTGCCGTGCTCTTTCATAAAGACCGGGATCTTATCTCGATAAAGGATCACGGCCTCTTCATCCGTCATGTTGATGCGGTCGGCGTGAATAGTTTCCTGGATCACTTTCAACAGGCTGGTAGTTACGGACTTCGACAGCACCTCAAAGGCCTGCTGGAACGGGTTCACTGAATCTATCAGGTCTATATGCAAATCCTCGATATTCACGAACTTCCCGGCCATCCGGACAAAACGCTTATCACCCGTTTCCTTGATCTCGCTGTTCTTTACCACCGAGTCGACCACCACCGCCTCGCGCAGCTCTTCCACCTGCTCATCGGTCAGATCCGGGTAACGCTTCTGAATCACCTTCGGGATCAGCACCTTATTGATAACCTCGGGGTCAATGAACTCGCCCGGCAGGGCTTGTAGCATCGTCGGATCCTGCAAAATGGCCGCCTTCAACTCGTGCAGATCAGACGCCACGATCTGCTTCACCCGCTCCGAACTCGGCTCCTTCATCCCGCGGATTTCGATCGTACCTGGCGGAGGCGGCGGTCTGTCGACACCCTCCAGCTTGGACTTGAACTTGAAGTTCGGCGCCAGCACCTGCTCCATCAGCAGCGACGCAGTGATCGCCTTGAGCATGTTGTTGACCGAGATTTTAACTTCATCATCCGCCGCATCAGGCTGCGCTATTAAGTTAGTGAACTGTGCATGGGTCTTGTTGGAACTGTCGCGAGTCGCACGGCCGATAATTTGGATGATTTCCGTCAGTGAGCCGCGGTAACCAACCGTCAGGGCATGCTCGCAAAAAGTCCAGTCGAAGCCCTCTTTAGCCATGCCCAGAGCGATGATGAGGTCCATGTCATCCAGCTCCTCCATCTCGCGCAGGTAATTGACGATCTTGTCACGATCTTTCGGATTGTCGTTGACCAGATCGGCGACCTTAATTGTTTTCCCGTCCTCACGTCGCTTCACGAAGATCACGCCCGTATCCGGGTCCTGGTGCGTAATGTCACCGATGGTGTCTAGAATGGTGTCGACTTCTTTGTGCTTCTCCTTAGTCGATTCGTTCGCGTTCACGCTTGGAATATGCAGGATGGTCTTCTTGTTCGTATCCAGAATCTCGTGAATCGCGCTCAGGTAGCGGCCTTGATAGAAGTGATAGCCGATACCCAGCGTCTTCAGGTAGGTATAACCGTTCAACTGCTCGTAGTAGTTGTAGGTCACCGGGGTAAATTTCGCCTCATCCTCCGGCATCAGCACCGGCACGCTGTCGCCACGGAAATACGACCCGGTCATGGCCACAATATGGGCCGTCGTATCCTTCATCAGTGAGCGCAAAACTTCGCCCAGACGGTTGTTCTCTTCCGCCGATACATGATGAAACTCATCGATTGCCACCAGCACATCATTGAATGCCGAGATGTTATCGATCTGATCGAAGGCAAAGCGTAGTGTGGCATGGGTACAGATAAGTATCGTGGCGGACGAATCGGCCATGAAGGCTTTAAACGCTCCTACTTTACTTGCACTCGCGTCACTGCCCGGCGTACAGAGGTTGTGTTTGGCGTCGAAATCCCAGTCGGCAAAAAACCCGAACGTAGTTAGATCGGTTTTGCCAAACGAGCCGCCGATCGAGCGTTCCGGCACCGCAACAATGACCTTGTGAAGCTCCTGATTGTAGAGTTTGTCCAGTCCAAGGAACATCAAGGCGCGGGACTTGCCCGAAGCTGGCGGAGCCTTTAACAAGATGTACTGGGAGCCTCGCGCCTCATATGCGCGCTCTTGCATTTCACGCATGCCGTATGGATTTGTGCTAAGACTTTGTCCGGTTTGCGCGTAGGTAACGTCAACTAAATTCGGCACTATTCAAATCTCTCGCCGACACAACTTCTCGTATAGCACAAAAAGATGCTCTAACCTTTCCCCGTCGCTATTGAAGGCGGCTTCGCGATAGCATTTTTCGACGGCCAGATCTATTTCTTCATGCGCCCGCCGCAAATCGGACGGCATCGTCCGAGGGTCATAAAGCTCAGCCAAAGTTTTTTCTGGATGCCTTTCTCTTTCGTCCAGCACTTTGAAACCGAACTTAGCAAGACCTTCTTCTTGCTCTTTGGTAATGGAAGGAAAAGGGAATGTGTTGTAGCAAAGCGCAGAAGAATAACGCAAGTCGCTTTTAAGGCGCCCAGCGACAGCACGGACCCATGTCATATGCATTCGAGAGCATATTACAGAGAACATATGCGGTGCTGGATCATATATTACCTGGTTTGGTGCATTAATAATCTCATCAGGGTTCGCAAAAATGATTGGGATGTAGTGTCGTCTCTCAGATGACACTGTAGGCACCACTATTGATGATACGTCTCGCTTTCTTATCTCCACAAAACGATATGGATACTTCGCGAATTCCTGCGTCTCCCTTTTGCTGCTTTGTCGACGCGACTTTGACGCCTTGTCTAGCCTTTCGCTTAGAGGGGGTATTTGTAGTACCGCAGGCAAGTCCGATTCCACGATCCATAGGCACCATCTATCACCACCGTTTATCAATTCCTGAGCACCGACAAGCCGTCTAACATAACGAGCAGCAGTTGGCCAATTTTCAATAATCTCATTCTTTTCGAAAGTTGAGAGAATTAGATGTCCTCCATCTTTTGCCATGTCTCCCAAAGTCATGGGGCTTAACTTTGATAATGGCCTAAATCTTTTCACAACTATGGAATTCGATCCGGGAGTTAAATACGGGTTTATACTCTTGACAGTCCTACCCCTGCCATCGTCGTAGATAACTTTCCGACTACTAGAAGCATTCGACATCCCAATTACCACACAAGTGACACCAGCATTCCCTCTCGCGCTATTGGTCCACCTAAATGGAGTATGACAAAATTCAATCTCAATATCGCCACCTAGAATATGCGGCCATAAGAGACCGATATGTTCGCCCTGACAAACAGAGCTAGTAGAAACAAATGCAAAGCTTGCACGTTGCCCTACAACATAATCGGCGGCCTTAATGAACCAGCAAGAAATGTAATCTAGCTTTCTGAAATTCTTCTTACCAGAAAACACTGCTTCAATCTCTCGCTTCTGATCGGTGGTCTGCTTCTTAAACCCTGAATAGGGGGGATTACCTAGAAGATACACGTGGCCAATATTCTCCGTAGGACATACTTTTCGCCAATCAGTCATGGGTGCGCTACCACAAAGAATACGCCCACTAGATTCAAGAGGCAGCGTGGGCCGTGCAGCCCCAAAGACCTCCTTAAACTCAAGATTCATCTGATGTTCCGCCAACCAAAGTGACAGCTGAGCTATTTCGGCCGGGAAATCATCGATCTCGATCCCAAAAAATTGGTTCAACCGAATCCCAGCCCGTGCGAGGCTCCATTTCGTCGGATTCAGCTCTTGCAACTTCTGGAATACCTGCATCTCCAATCGACACAGCTCCTTATAGGCGATTATCAGAAAATTGCCGGAACCGCAGGCCGGATCGAAAATTCGGATATGGTAGAGTCGATCCAGCAACTTCTCCAGCTTCTTCTCGTTACCGTCGGCTTTTTCTACCGCTTCCTTCAGGTCGTTCAGGAACAGCGGTTCGATTACCTTCATAATGTTAACCACGGAGGTGTAATGCATGCCGATGCTGCTGCGCTCTTCGCCCAGCGCGACCGCCTGCATCATGGAGCCGAAGATATCCGGGTTGATGGCCTTCCAGTTCAGCGCACCGCAGTCAATCAGCATTTTGCGAGCCTTGCGGCTGAACACCGGTACCGACAATGCATCGGCGAACAGACCGCCGTTGACGTAGGGAAAGGCCCGTAGGTAATCGGGATACCCGGACCGGTCTTCTTCGTTCAGTGCCCCGAACAGACGCTCGAGCAGGGGCTGCAGGTTACTGCCGTCCTCGACGGTGTGGGAGTCGACCATTTTCGTGAACTGGTCGTCCTCAAAGATGCCGGTGTCTTCGGCAAAAAAGCAGAACAAGAGCCGCGATAAAAACACGTTGAGTGCGTGGCGCGAGTCTTCGTCTTCGATCTCATTGTTCTGCAGCAGCAGATCGTACAGCTGCCCCATCTTCTCGGCCGCCTTGATGTCGGCCGGGTTCTCGCTGGTAATCGCCGACTTCTCCATGCCCGCCCAAGGCAGGAAAAAGTTGGCGCGTTTGGGCAGCTCCGTGAGTGAGATGTCGAGTGAATCTTGGGTTTTGGTGTCGACTGCCAGAAAGGCTTCGTAGTCGGTGACAACGATAAAGCGCGGGTGATGTCTTTTGACCGCAGGGTCGTTCCTGAGCACGTCAATGCAAGTAAACAGATCGCCCTCCGGCTTATCCGTGAAGCAGAGATTTTTCTTCCAAAGGACCTCGCCGGGCTTCTTTGACTGGTTGCGATCGCCATTTTTCAGACGAGTGATCGTTGCCTTTGGGAAATCGTAGGCTCTCAACAACGAAAAAATAAACTCATCTTCGTCCAGATTACAGACCAACGAGCTAATGGTTTCTTCCAATTTTTCTAAATCCACTCGCGATCTCCATCAAAACAGGGAAGGCCAGACAATCTTTGCAAAGAGCCTCGCTCCGAACTGATCTTCAAGCAACGTGACACACCAAAGCTCTTTTCGACACCTTTTATATAAATACCTCAGCCTACCGACAACCAGCTAGTGAGATGAAAACAGCTCATTCGCGATCGATGCGCCAAGACTACGTTCGACACGTTCTCGCTCTATGCTAATAAACTCATCATTGGCAAGCTCGACAAGCCCAAGTTGTTCGATAAGAGATTTATCATACTTGCCAGACAAAATTAGCAAATTCTCAGCCAGCAATGCTTCTCTTGCTCCTCCATTTTTCCTCAGTCGCTTCAAAGCATCTTTTTGATTGGCCACCCCCTCGACTGCTGATCGCGGAATTACAATTCCTTTGGCGCACCGAAAAAGCCGCCTAACTCTATCTGCGCCACTACTTCCTGCTAGAATTTCTTTTCGATCTTCGTCATTCAACTCCAGAAAGAAGTTGGATGGCAAGGTACCATCTCGTACTAACCAGAATATCTTTGCGAAGCCAGCAATCTTACTTATGGATCTCTTACCGTCTTTATTGGCACCCTTGTTCAAGTAATCTGATTTAGACCGAAACAGGCCCACCGAATATTTGCCTGAAACTTCGTCACCAGAGATCAGAAGGCAAATCTCATCCACAGCCTCGGTGGGGATCATCCAGTTGCCCGAGACCGTATTCTTAACATCAACTTCTATCCCATTGATTTCCAAATCCAGCTTCTGCCCTCGACCAACATCCAGCCAATGCTGAACGAGAATTTCAACTTTTGTTCCTATATAGGTTTTTTCGGGCTGAGACAGATTACTGATAGACCAACGCTGGGTGCGTGGCATATCGATTACTTCGTCGTAGGCATTGCGTATTATGCTCGCCAGTTCTCGACTGAAGCTTGCCAAACCCGACTTTGATTCAATCATAAAATTCGCTAATGAAACCAAATCCTGATGGCCGGGGTTGTCCGATTTATACTCTTGAACGTATTTTTGATCGGACATGTCCATAGAGTACTGGTTCCTGGTTGCTTGTACGCTGTCTGTAGAACTTGTGGTTTAGATAGTTAGCTTATAGAAACTTCAGCGTGCGCGCTGAAGCGTATCTTATTTTCCGTATGGCTACACGATACATCTTCCTGGCCACGATAGTTCCTACAACCCCAAAAATCCCCATATTTGCCCTTCCGCTTGACCATGTCAGCATCACATTTGGGGCATGTGGGCACCCAAGATCCAAATTCCGTATTTATGCACACCTTAAAACGACCCAGACGCTGCATGGGGTTGCCGCAAGACTCACACCCATTCTCAGCATTGTTACAGAGGGGATAGTGACTACACCCATAGAATGGCCCTCGTTTGGCCTGCCGAGGCACCATAGTCCCGATCTTGCTCTTCTTACAGCGGATTACCTGAAACAGCTTTTGCGCCAAGCCTGTCTCATACTCTCCGAGTTCTAGGGGTACTCATCCTTCACCAGCTCCACAACGCACCCCGACGCAATTGCTACATCGCTTATCAAGTAGGATCGTTCATCGTCCCTGCAACTCTATGCGCCCAAGATCAGTGATTAAACTTCTGGATGTTGCCAGAACAATTGGCGGCCACTCTCGCTGGCAGACACGCAGGGAATACTGGGCAACAAAGTGTTCATGGGCCCAGTGGTGGGTTACTCTTCGAGACGCAAAAAGCAGGCGCTTCTAGACTAACTATCGAGTCATCCCCAAATGGACTTTTGATAAGCCTCTTCCAAAACTTGGACATCGCGGGATTCTTCATTACACAAGCGAAGAGGATCTGGTCGGATACCGACCCTACCTAGATCGAGGTGGTCAGCGTCCCAACAGGTCATTACCTAACATCAGCCACCATATGGCCATCGCTGTGGAAGCTACAAGCCTCGGTGAGTAGTGCTAGCTCACCATCAGTAACCTCGATGAGGTCTCCGGCTATCTTTTCCGCAATAAGGGCTGCACGGCAGCCATGCTCAGTGTCGTGGTTATCATTCCTCGGAACGAGGTCGTGAATGAGAGCAAAGTACTCCACGACTCTAGTATCAGCGCCAGAATGGGCTGCAAGCCTCAATCCGTTATGCCGCATTCTCGACCAGTAGGGCGCTCCGTGAATGCCTTCCCAATCCAGGAAAAATTCTTTCCGAGCGAAGTCTATAAGGCGATTGGTTATCGAGCTTGGCATATTGTGTCAGCTCTTGATGCAGTTTGGGAACCTACACTTACCCGAGCGATATTCCTCAAATTATGAGCTACTCCTCTTCGAGTTCTGGGTCATTAGTTGCTATTTTTCCGAGCTTGGCAAGCACAACAGGAAAGCTTTCTCTAAATGCATACTTTTCCACTCGAATTACCGGGCGCCCCAGAAAATCCGATTGAGCATCCATGAAACCGTCCAGCTCAGACATCAGTGTACTTTCGTCAAACCTTAGCTGAAACAGTCCAGAACGATGAGTTATTTCGAGATGTACCTGTTCCCCTTGATAGAGCATTCCGTAAAATCGAATACCGGGCTCCTCGTCATAACCAAAACTTTCGTACTCGTACGAACCGCTGAATGGAAATATGTTCTGTAAATCTTGGATGTAGTCTAGATAAAGATAATGGGTCGACAGTTCCTTGTGAGCTCCATTCATTTGAATGCGCTTCATGAGATAAATCGAGTCTTCCGAGGTCATACGAATGTAGCGCTTCTCGCAATAGTCTATGAGCTTCGGTTGCAGAATGAACGGCATTCGCCAGTCTAAGGTATCGCCTGTTTCTTCGATGGCTCTGGTTAGAGATTCCTCTAATTCGCTCACATTCAATGTAGCTAACAGTTGACCAACAAGTTTTCGCTTCTCAGAAATTTTCTTATCGTCGCTAACGCGGTCCGAACCTCTCAGCAAACGTTTCCAGCTCGTGTCTCGATCATCATTATCAAGAAAGCTGTGGTTGCTTCTACCATAAAGCAGGTAATCCCCTTTCGTCAGAAGAGCCCTCTCAAATATCCCGTTTGGAAACTTCTTTAGCCCTGCCTCGTCAAAGACAGCCTCGGCGCTATCTAAATAGCGAAGAAATGACGTGAGAAATTCGTCATCTTGTTGGTCATCCCAATTGCAGCTCTCTTGATCTAGAAAATACTCGAGTACCCCAGAAAAATCGAGCAAGAACTCTATTTGCCCCTTGAAGTAACCATGTTGCTCTGCACGATAAACTGCATCCCGCCACTCGATCGACTTTTCTATGAGTTGAGCCTTGATCCTTTCCTCCCGAACCTGGGGCGAATAAAAAAAGGTGATCTTCTTTCCGTCACCTGAATTGGCCAGATGATTGATTATTGAATCGCCTTGATCAAGCATATCCATTACGGAGTAGAGTGCGTCAGTGAACTCTCGCGGGCGTTCCACTCGAGTGTTCTCCGACAGGTTGTGAATCACACGCAACCAATCAAACAATTTTTCACCGGACACCTCATCCGGGTACTTGATAAGGTAAACACACCAAGCAAAAAACTGTATAGCTCGCTCATAGGTCAATCCCTTTGGATTCTTACCTCGCGTGTCCAATTCCTCAAGCGCTTGCCTGAAAGTAGCCTCCTCATCGTAATAGGAGTTGTCCTCAAGAAATGTCGAGAAACTCTCTTGATTTCCGCAAACCTTATCCATGAACTGGGTAAGGTTTATCACGAAATCTCTATCAAAACATTCAAGCTTCTGATACTGATAGAAACTTGGCTTAAACCCGCTACTCCTTATCGTCCTTAGCGTCTCGGCAACGTCCAATCGATCTTCCTTAGGTTTTCCATACGGATAGAAAACTACTGTCATGCTCCTAAAAAACTGCATGAATTGATCATCGAATAGATCCGTATCGGCATCGCAGAAATACCAAAATAGATCAGACCAGTCGGTGTCGATTTTCCTACCGAGATAGTCCCTCATCGGCATAGTGATGCCGTGCAGCGACATCATTTCGTTTTCACAAACCTCGCCTGCAAACTGCTCGAACTTAGCTTTAAAGTTTTCGAACGACGTTAGTGGCTTTCCACGAGCGTTCATCTTAATGTAGAGGTCATCAGAAAGTCCGAATTCCTCAAGGTTGAGAAATTGGAATGTTATGTAGGGTGACGAGGTGGCAGTGATTCTGCTGTATAGCCCTTTTTCTCCGCGAAACCGTTGGTCTATGGTGTCCAACATACTCAATGAAGCTTGAATTGTTGGGTCAAGCTTCCAAGAAAGGAAAAACCACTGGCAATTCTTTATGGACGAAGAAAGCGAAGCGGGGTTTACACTCGGCGATGTTAACTCATCGAGGTCTAATTCATGAGATGCCAATGCACCAAAAAATTCTGCCGAGCTTCTACGAGTCTCATATGTGAAACGGGATTCGCCCTCCCTCATGATTAGCTCTTGAAAGGCCTCAAACTCACCATCTTGGCAGGCAAGGTACCAATGCAAAAGAAAGAGAGTAGTCAGCCTTTGCTGCCCATCCAAAGGCCAAAATTTATTCCCAGAACCAACATTCAAACTTCCGTAGACAAAGTCCAGATCCAGGGGCTTGGGAAGTTCTTCCGGACTTAAGGATAATGTATCGAAAATGGCTCCCAGAAACTGTTCTCGAACCTCAGACATCGTCTGGCGGCCCTGGGCATAGTCTCTCTGGATGATCGGTATCTCAATTGCCGTCACTTCTGAGAGCAACTCTGTAAACGTCATAGTACCGCCAGATTTCATTGCAGCACCTCGTGATCCTCTGTAAAAAACCAAACCAGCATTTCCACGATCGCGTCTAAATAGAAAGATCTGTCTTGCTCAGACCAGAACATCATATTTTCTACCCGATTGCTGTAGTACTTCAGAAAGGCATTTTTTGTGCATAACGGCACAAACGCTCCCTCTTTATCCAAAGCTATTATCCTATTGCGCTTGATCGGGAATACCGCGTTTTGATAACTACGATTGGTATGCGCATCCAACAAAGCCAAGTTTGCGATGGAATCATCCGTATCGGATTCCTCACCCTCCTTGAAGTATCTTAAAGTCGCGCCATAGACCCGCTCGAACAACTGCCAGTCAAACGGTGTAGACTCCAGCGCACTGGCAGCATTCTCACAAATAACTCGCACCTTCATGGATTGAACATTCGGAATAATCTGGCCGTAATCATTTTCTGCTGAAGATCCCAAAAAGTACTCCAATATGTTTACAAGCCATAGTTTTTGCTCATCAGTTCTTTCGGGCATGTTAGATCTTACTGACTTGATGTGTTCGAGATCCCAGTGATCATTCTTGTACTTGTCGAACTGAAAACGCAGATTTGCAGACGGGTTTCGGATCAAAGAAGCGATATTGAAAAGCAAAAGAGCTGCATTTATGAGGCCACTCTGCGAGCCATAATTCCAATCGCTAAGTTCTTCTCTGACGACCGCCTCCAAATCTTGGAGGTGAGGATAGTCTTCGAGTTCATGCCTTCTGAAGACGATTCCAAATATTCGTGATCTCAAGGACGACCGAAAAGCATCTTTGGTCTCCTCATCCCGGGAGCTTTCTTTCAGCTCGTCGACATCGACGCCCTGATGTATAAGGAATCCTAATAGATGGAACAAATATCTGTCCCGATGCCATTCTTCCAGCTGCATGAAATAATACTTAATCTCCATCCATGCGTTTTCAAGCGTCGGCGTTTCCTCCTTAAACCAGTGATTGAATGTTATGAACGTACGATAGTGATCGTTGGAAACATCGATTCCCACCTCAAAACTCTGAGCCATCAAGTCCAGAATGAACTCGATACGCGTGTCATAAGAGTCTTGATTGGTCAGGAAGAACCAAAGACTATCATTTTGCAGGGCTCGCTCTATTTCATCCCACTCTTGCGAAATTTTCAGTTGCATTAGCCGAGTGCGCTCAGCATCATCCCCAAAGTTTCTAGAACGCAGAAAGAGTGCCTTTACTAGCTCGGCATTCGTGAGTGGAATCTTCCCTATATTTAGTCGGGTGAAAACCTCGACTGGGTCAATATCCTCTTTAACGTCATACCAAATTACTTTAACTTTGTTTAGAAAAACTGACTCAATATCGTTAATGAGATTAGTTTTGCCCTTAAACCAAGAATCAATCGTCTGGTAGCTTTCATAGATGTGATAGAAGTCGATATTCTTGTCTTTGTGTGCTTCATTTATATTGTCAAGGTAGTCCTTACTATCGGGTCGGGTAGCATACTCGATCGTGAACAACTGCTTACGAAACTCCTCTGCAAATCGCCTGTTGAAGTAGGAGAGAATTATATAAACAGTAGTCAGCCTTTGCTGACCATCAATCAACTCCCACTTACCGTCTACTTCCCTTACTACCACAGGCTGCAAACAATAAAACTCCTTGGCGGATTTCATCTCCTTTTCGCTGAATTCCAAAACATCATTCAGTAAATCTTCTACCTGCCGGCTGGTCCAACGGTAACCACGTTGATATGCAGGGATGTGAAACTGCTCAGCTAGCAGATCATTTATTGTACGTAAGGAAAGTTCGTTATCACTCATACCGTTCGCATTCTTCTTGTCAGATTTCCCTAAACTAGAATTAACTTTGTCTACCAGGATTTCGTAATCCCGGTGTCCTTTATCTCTCCATTAAGACCACATAATGCGCTCTAAAGTGTCATCATCAGGCTAGACCAGCGATGCGCTCCAGGAAAGCCGCCAATCCAAAACGTACATATCGCATTCAAGATCCAGACGCCGAACTTCAGAACACTTACTAGTCAAACTCTTGGAGTATAACCTCTCCTCGTCGAATCCAATGTATTGCCACACCGAGAATCACTGTGCCCGACATCTCTAGAGCATCGGCGTAGGCACGTAATTGCTTCCTATAGTTGCCAAATGAGATCTTGGGATCCTCTATCTGGTCTGACTTGTGGTCAATTATCCAGCAGCCTTCTTCCGTCTCAATCACCAAGTCAACTAGACCACTTATCACGGAAGTGTCTTCCTTCATAGCCAGAATGGGTAGCTCTCGGTCAACGCCTTTAACTGGGAAATACTCAATGAACCACTTTTCAAATTCATCCACCTTACATGAGATCGCATGAGTCAGATCCTCTGTCAGACCACCAGTAACTGCTTGTGCCGAAACGCGCTCTC
The DNA here is from genome assembly GCA_963669435.1 of Halieaceae bacterium. Lineage (GTDB taxonomy): Bacteria > Pseudomonadota > Gammaproteobacteria > Pseudomonadales > Halieaceae > CALJFL01. The sequence continues at coordinate 2,758,861 of OY770025.1, read as the reverse complement.
GAATTGCAGTGGTGGCCGCGCCTACCTCAAAGAATCGGTGAACAAGCGTACCGAATTCCGCCCCAGAATAAGCGGAGTCGATAACCAGCGGTGGCGTATAACTGATTACCTCGACGTCGCTAGCTCCACTAGATTCGTTCCCAAGCATCGACGGCGAAACTATATCGGGAGTCGTGACGATGGTCCGACCCGCCTGATCAATCGCCCGCCTGCCAACGGGTGTCTGTCCCGAAGAGTCAGAGAATGCAGCGAGCTCCAAATCACCTGGGTAATCATTCGAACCCAGAAAGGATTCCACTGGGACTTCGTCACCGGCTAGCGCTAGTTTACTTCCGGAAAGGGTCATGTCGCACTCTCCGCTCAACAGGCTCCAAGGCGTAACGCCTTTTCCAGCAATATAGGTAGGCCATTCCAGGATGAGCTTTTCACGAGCGCGTGTGATTGCTACATAGAGCAGTCTCCTGGCCTCGGTTTCGGCCGCATGCTGGAGTGCGACGGCGAACCTTTCTGTAGCCTCAGGTGCCGCGAAAGCTGGGGAGTATTCCAGGGAAGCGCCCTCCAGAAGCTTTCCTAGGTCTGAGAAGTCCTCATAGGCGATATCAAGCGTGGGCAGTCTGGGCTCGACCTTTCGATCAAGTTCTCCAACCACGAGAATGGGCCACTCCCGTCCTTTCGACGCATGCCAGGTAACGAGCTCGATCGCGTCCTCGTCCTGAACTCTGGGCGTTGGTTTTCGGTTCTTGTCCTTTCCGGTCACCTTAACCGACAGCCAGGCCAGGAAACTGGGCACGCCATCGCCATAGAAACCACCAGCGGCGCGAGCATCACGGTTCGAGGTCATAAACTCTTCCGCCTCGGACTGAAGACGAAGCAAGCTCGCCCTGGCCTGCACCGCATCAGGCCACATAGCCACTATGTCGTATAGCGAAAGGGCCGAGATCGTTTCGGCGACCATCGAGTACACATTTCTATCTTGAGGTCCCTCACGCACTGCACCGAGCCTTTCGAGAATAGGGTCAGAAACCGCACCAGAGTCCACTAACTGACGTATCCCATCCTCCAGAGTAATCTCACCCAGCTCTGTCGTAGCCATATAGAGGGCCGCATGGCGATCATTGGGGTTGGAGACATAAGAAAGCGCGTAGAACGCCAGTTGTACCGGCCGAGACTCGAACCAGCCCTCCTCCTCCAGTCGTACCTTAAGTCCCTGAGCACGCAAGACCTGGGCGTACTGCTCAAGTGTCTTGTGGGTCTGGCACAGAATTGCAATGTCTCGTCCCTGTATGGGACGGAGTTCCTGTGTCCGCTTATCGACCACCTGGAGCGACTCATCAACCAGAATGTCTCTAACCCGCTCGCCAACCCAGGAAGCTCGGATCTTATGGTGGTCCTTACGTGCCTTCTTCTCGAATTCGATGAACTCCAGGGGTGCAAGCTCGGAATCGCCCGCTTGGGGTTCCAGCACCCCATAAGCATCCCCAAATAGTCCGGGGCCAATCTTGTTGATGATGTCCATCAATGCAGGTTGCGAGCGCCAATTGGAATCAAGTGGTAGCGCATAGTCCTCGTTCTGTTCGATCAAGGCCTCCAAAAGACGCGGATCTGCCCCCTGGAATCCCATAATGGCCTGCTTAAGGTCGCCCACTACCAGGGCGGGCACTCCGGCCGACCTTAGCCGCCACAGCAATGAGAACTGCTGAGGGTTAGTATCCTGGAATTCATCGACAACCAGGCAGTCAATCCGGCTTTTGAGCTCCTCGAGTACATCAGGGCGCTCCTGAAGGAGCTTGTCCGCCAAAGCAATCATATCGGTGTAATCCACCAGACCTGCCCGTGCCTTGGCCGCCACATAGTGGCTCAGCACCTCCTGACCAGCGGCCAGAAGCGCCTCGATATGACCCTGGGCATGTGCGAGCGGACCCGGGTGGGTGACCAGGGCATCGGCAGCCGCAATGACCGTCTCCGCCTTCTCCTCGTAGGATGGCGGGACTTCAGTGCCGCGCTTACTCAGTCGGAGCTTCCTCAGACGCTGCCACAGCGCCCAGTTTCGGTTTAACTCACCCTCTTGCTGGGCTAGCTTCAAATCACGGTAATTCTGGCGGAACTCCGTGGTAGCAGACGCATTACCAGCGCCGACGACACCTGCGAGACTCTCCGGGTATTCATCCAGCAGCGCATCAACGGCCTTTGCCAGGGCAGCGGTCACTCGCTTGCCATTTCCTAAGGCACCATAGCGCTCGGCGACCCAGTCTTTTACTTGCTGCATGTCGCAGGGCTTTTCGGGGCTCCATCCGATCGTCCGCAACAACGCTACGATGTCGAGAATGTCATCCCGAAATTGGTCAGCCGCGCTCTTGCCGGTAGGGAAGCTGTACTTGTAGCCGTAGCCCGCCAAGTCACTCAGAACTATCTCGGCCCTTTCTGTCCGGGCCAACGCCTGGCGGATCAGGATGTCCTGCTCTTCCTCCGTCAGCAAACGGGGCTGCGGGCACTGGCCGCTGTCAAACGCGAACTCGGTAATGATCCTGAGTCCGAAACTGTGGATGGTCGAGATATAGGCTTGATCCAGGAGTAGAGCATCTTCCAAGCGATCGAGCTCGAGAAGACGACGACGGATTCGGTCTCTCAACTCGGAGGCAGCCGCCTCGGTGAACGTGACCGCTACAATTTTTTCTGGCGCGACAAGGCCATCTACGACCCATTTACCCAGATCTTCCTTAATCCTGTAAGTCTTACCAGATCCAGCACCAGCTGGCACTACTGTTAGTTCGGGAAGGCTCATTCTTCACCCTCCCCTTCAGCTAGAATGAACAGCCCCGTCAGTGGTGTGACTTCAAGCGCATAGGGTTTAACGTTTGCCTTTTTATCAAAGAACTCTGCGTCAGTGTCTCGATTCAGCCGTACCTTGCCTTTGTTCAGTTCAGAAATTCTCTCCTGGATTAAGGTCATTGCTTCAGCGGAAACGTCATTCTCCATCACCTCCCATCCGGGCACTTTAGCCGACTCTTCCATACCGGTATCCGACAAAGCGACGCTATCGTTCATGTTGAAATAGACAACGCCGATGCTATCGGCATCTTTGAGAGTCTTGGCAAGCGCCGCCTCTGCCTCGTCCTTCACACCACCGGTTTGAATCATCTTGCGGTACAGCTCTACCTGGCTGTCATAGCCTTTCTCCATCCGCCTGCGCCGAGAAGACGCGCTGGATTTTTTGTAATCGACAATCAACAGCCGATTACCGGGCAAGGACAACAATGCGTCGGCCTGGCCATGAATTGGAAGTTTACCTAGGTCACCTTTAAGCCACTTCTCGGTCCCTATGACTTTTGCATCAAGCTCCGATAGCATGTCGTGCCATGCCTCTGCGGCTTTCACGAGTTGCGCCTCCAAAAGTCGACATTCCACCTTCCAGGCAGACGATTGCATAAACGGGGCGGACCGCCCCATAACTTCTGCGAGCACTTCCTTGATTCTGCCGGGCAGCTCAGATCTGCTGGGCATAGCAGTGTCTTGGGCAAAGACATGTTCAAACACATCGTGCGAGAGTGTGCCCAACAGTAGTACGTTTGCCTCCTCCGCTCCCCAGAGTGCGGGTTCGGCGTGGAGTCGCTGTAATAGCCACGCCAGGGGTGACACCATCATCTTCTCCAAGGCGCTTGGGGATTCGGGCTCCTGATTGCCCTCTCCGTCAGTCCTCAGACCTAGGAGATCCTTGCCTATAGAGATGTCACCATAGGGTCGTACACCGGGCACTTGGAGGTCATCGTCATGGCATTCAGGCAAATAGCGAGCCTGCTCCCGGTCCGCGGAGAGGTCCAAGCTGAGGACCTCGTCGCTGTCTTCATTCGTATCCCGCAGGTACGACATGAACTCCATGGCTTCAGAGGGCGACTGAGGGTCTCCCGCGGGGTCTCTGCGGGGCAACATGAATGAAACCGAGTCGCTCACCATGTTTAGCTGACGCTTGAACAGCGATCGCGCCTGATCCAGCCGATTTCTCTGTGTCTCAACGGTTACGCCGGTGGCATCGATGATCTCGCCGATGTCAGGCTCTGAAAACACGGGCGAGATGTGGCCCCTCGACGGGTAGTGTCCCGCACAAAAACCCAGAACCAAGAGATGCCGCACTGGGCGCCATGCCTCTCTCCCCTCTCGCCAGACGGTTAACCCCTCCTGGCTGAACTCCGTATCTACTTCATTAGGCAGCCTTTCAGGCGCGACAACCTTACGAAGCACAGGCCAGTCCACTGGCTCATCTTTCTCAATCATGGAGCAGATCTGCTCAGAGGCCACCCTTGCCCTCCCAACGCCAGCCGCCAGTTCCGCGTCAGACTTCAATAGAGACACAAGTTTTCGAAGTGCGTAGGCCAAAGTACTGCCTTTGGTATCCCCACGACGTAAGAGATCCAACACGCTCTCACCATCCTTTGAGATACCATGCCAACTGCTCAACGCCCAGTCGCCATCCATCACATTCTGAGCGGCCTTAGCGCCTTCATCGAGGGACCAAGGCATCAGTGGAGAGCTAAGGCAAGCCGCCAACGCCATGACCGGAGGTGGCTTCTGGCGCACATGGAGGAAATTGAGGATGAGCTCCCGACCAAGATCCCTACACCAGCTGCCATCCGCCAAGCCTGACATCGGCAGCCCGGCAAGCTGAAATGCATCGACTAATGCACCTTCGTACTCGACGCGTTCGGGCACCAAAATGCCAATGTCGGACAGCTTTAATGCCGCGTCATCTTTCAGCAGCGTCTGGACCATGCCCGCGGCGACTTCCGCTTCCTCCTGGAAGTCGCGAACCCCCAACCACTGGAGCGTGTCATCTAGCTCGAACTTCTTATCAGGGAGATCAAACAAATTCTCCTGAAGTGCATGAAGACCGGATTCAGGATTCGCTGCAGTAGATGCACACAACAAACCACTGAGCGCTCTGCTAAGCGACTGATCCGCCAGCTCCGCAGTAGACGAGTTGATACGCGCTATCAAGGCCTGTTGCCAATTAGAAAGCCTGGGGTGCGAATCGATCGAATAGATATGCAGCCGCCGTAATCCCTCCGCGGGCTCCATACCCAGCAGGAGCTGAATGAGGGCAAGATTTTCAGGTAAAGCGCCTCCCAGCTCATCATGCAAACGAGCCAGATCCGAGAGATGAGCACCTGCACGCCCTGGGAGAGTGACACTGCTGAACGGACGGAACGGTGACAGCGGGTCAGTTTCCTCGAGAAGCTGCACATAAGCATGCGATACCGCACTCACAGTCTCCTCAGGGGAGTTCTGGTAGCTCTCCTGCCAGAATGCGCCTGACAGGCTGGACACGGCGCCATGGAGAGCGCCATTCCAGTCGGTCTCTGGTAATTGCAGCGCATAGCTATCCATTGCCATTACCACCAGCTCAGACCAAACACCTACCACCACGCCAGTTTTAGCTGCTTCAGAAGCCAGCACGCGGCGAAGGCGTCTTGCGGCGCCGCTGTCGGGTACGAGCAGAAAATGTGTGATCCCCGGCTGCATCATGGTGCGTTACATCCTTGTAGATTCAGGCTCACCATTAGTCCCCGTAGATCTCCAGGCCTTCGCCGTAGGGATTATTAGGGCTGTCACTGCGGTAAGGACTGCCGGCGCCGTAAGGATTGTTGATCGAATCAGCAGAGTACGGGCTGCCGTACCGCCCATATGGGTTGGACACCGAATCGGCATCGTACGGATTACTGCTCAACTTACCGCGGTAGTTACCCTGGCTATCATATAGCTTAGGCGCGTTCGTGGTGTAAGGATTGGTCGCGGATTTCGAGCTGTAAGGGCTGCCATATGTACCATACCGATTGTTCACGCTGTTGGCGTTATATAGGCTCCCGGCACCATAGGGGTTAGAGGTGGAGTTGGCGTTGTACTTATTTGAGCTGTAATTGCCCAAATACTCGTCGGCGGTGACTGGCAGTGCCACGATGGCGGCGATCAGCGCTGTTAAATGAGAGATTTTCATAAGACTGTCCTGTTCAGGCGTAGTTGCCAGAACATATCTTAGTCGCCAGCGAATACATGTATAGGTTGTATACATATACACGTACTGTTTTCGCGCAGGTCAGAATTCAACCACCGGATAAATGGCGTCACCCCAAAGCGTTTCCGGATGGTCCAGCATAAGCGTGATGACGTGAGGAACAAGTTTGCCCAGGAAGGCACTACAATCCCGAAGCTGCTCGCGGTTTACCTGTGAATTCCAGGTTGCCCCGCCGTGTACCAACTGGTTGCGGAGGGTGTACATCCGCGACAGGACTATGGAAAGCGCATCCGCCGTCCTGTGCTCAGCAAGCGCTTGATTGGCCGCAGCTTTGGCCGAGTCAAAGCTCTTTTTCCACTGCGCCTCAGAAATGTTCCCACGCTGGTACTCCCAAAAGGGCTCGAATACGAACTTGTTGTTGAGTAGTGCTCGGATTGAGCCAGAGAACTCTGACCAGATCAGCTCGTACAGTACATCTGCGGAATCCAGCTGCACCAGCTTCTCGAGGAACATGGTGAATGCCTGTTTCTCGTTGGGCCTTTCTCCGCCGGTGATTTCGTTGGCGTAGGCGGCGTTAAGTGCTACCCACAGGAAGAGTGTGCGACCGTCTAGATCTTCACACTGCTCAGCGCGGTCCAGCCAGCTGAGCGCCCGATGTACGCGCAGGGCCAAACCTTCAGAATGACCACTCCTTTCAGCCCGCTGACGCTCTTTTAACTCTGCATGCGTAATCGACATCAGACAGCTTCCCTGCAACGATCCGTCGATTAATTATTGGCAATCAGCCCAATAGAAACAAGGTTTTATGCATTCAAGGTGAATTTGCGGGCCAGCGGAGCCAATTAAACCATTGGCATCAGGCCGAACTTAGTCGCCATACTTAGTACAGTAACCACGGGATCGAAACCAGCCAACTGGACATTGAGCATCCTCCTCCCGAGGGATAACAGTCTTTGAAGAACCGCTGAACTGTTTGCAGTACGAGCTGCCCGAGGAATAAAAGCCAATCGGGCAATTGTCTCCGCTCTTTACAATTATGTACTCCCCCTTTCGCTCGGATGATGTGCTTTGCTGACAATAATCTCCAGATCGGTATGTTCCAGTCGGGCACTTGCCATCTATACGAGGAACGGGGTTCTGAGCATAGGATGATACGCTGGTCACGCACGCCAAAATTCCTGCGATCAAGATCCAGTGCGATTTAGGTCTGTTTTGTTCGGGCGTCATATACATTGAAATCAGCAAAGTGGGTCTTGAAGAAATATGTGGAACTGCTACCGGGGGCCAATTATAGAACTATTGGCCTGACATACGATGCTGTGACTATGAACATGTCGCCTTTTCAGGCAGGGCTGTGTTAGGGAAAAACGGAAAACCCGGATTAGAAGCTCCAGTTATTGCTAGTTTAGGATGACTGCAATCGTGCAGTTACAGCCTCAAACTCCCTCTGCATCTGCAGGTTTTCAAATGGCACAAGTTCCGGAACCTGCAGCTCCATAACCTCGCGATAGAGGCTCTCATTCTGGCTGACAAGCGAGGACAAGTCGGCTGAAACTTGCACTGTCTTCAATGTATTCTCAGCAACATCGTGATGTTTTTGAACAAGCTCTCTGGCCCGTTTTATTTTCTCTGAATCCTCAATAAGTGCATCCCGATAAATGCCAGTAACCTCAATGGTAAACTCTTGGGACTTAAGGTTCTTCTCGTACAACAGCCTGTGTTTGTCGTCACTGTCCTTGATCTTTCCACGAGTTTCTTTATGGAGCTCTTCCGCATCAAAGCGAATTTCGCTCACGCCCGGAATGTACTCCTGCCCCAGTCTTGATAGGTACTCGTTCTGAATGAAAAGCTGAAGCTCCAGTAAAGCGATATACATTCCGTAGTACTTTTTCGTTACATCCAGATTCTCACCACTTTGCAATTTTGCGGAGGCAAACTGCTCTGTCATCTTGGAAATGATAGAAAAGACTGTGGTCATTCTTATGATATCTTGAGCGTCTACCCGAGATAAAAGCACTTCTGCTTGCTGCGGGCTCAGCGTAACCCCATAAGCCTCAAATCTCGACAGCGTCTGATCGATCTTCGAGCGCCTTAGCTCCTCTTGTTTTTCAATAGCAACTTCAGCTTTATCTGCCAAGCGATGGTAAGCGCCACCAGGGGCTTCAGACTTCATCGCGATAGAAGCCCTTATGTCTGCTATCTCTTTTTCGAGTTCATTAATACGGCGACAACAATCACTGTACTCAACACGAATCTGTAACAGCGCATCATCACTCATTTTCTGAGAAAGGAGATCAAATGTATTCCTATGATCATCAACCATCCCGGCGATACGCTTCTTCATCCAAAAGCGCTTGGATTTCTTACTTCTCCTTTGCACTTCTATCGATAGCCCGGCGAGATCCTCTTCTGCAATAGTCCATACCTGAGACAGGTGTTCCTGCAGTATGTCTCTTGCTTTGGCTGCTCCTCGCTTCGCATCTCGATACATTTCGCCGCTTAAATTACCTGGGCTACCATCCGTACTTTTTGAATCTGAGGTCTTTCCAGTTACCGCATTCCATAGGCCTTTAGAGACTCCATAGATACCAACCACCAGCGCCGCCAATAGCAGAAAAGAACCTACAAATATCAAGGCATACAATGCTGGCCCCACTAAAAGTGCCGCCATCGATAAAAAGTACGCAAGCGAAAATATAAGAATCGCGAAGAAGAAGTATCTCAATGCCTTCATATAGCAATCACCTTATCTGGGGAGCAACACGATGTCAGTCTCGTGCTCCCTGAGCAAGGCCAAATACTCAGAAACTGTCAATTGGTTATTTTCCAGGTACTCCAGCTCCGTCTCATATGTTTCGATTCTGGACGTATTCTCGGTCGTCGCCTCAGAGAAAGCCACGAGTGACTTAGAAAGCATTTCGTGATCTAGGCTGAAGTCTAGCGCGGCACTCTGGTCACAATGGGCAAGATAAATTTCTTTCGGGCTAAGAGAGACCAGATCAGCGTACTCGCTCTGAATTGTTTCCAGACGAGTTCGATAGCTACCCAAATCACCTGTCATAAACTCTGCCTGTAGCACACCCATACACGATACCGTATACCTGGCGAAAATTTCGTACAGGCTCTCCAAGTCGATACTCACATCAGCAAACAAGTTCTCGCGCTGCAGCAAGTGAGAATAATAATTCCGTAGATGCGCAAATTCGGAAACCGCCTCTTTTGCTAATTCTTGCTGGCGCGCTTCAGTATCCGACTTCTCAGCTACGATTAACGTTTCCGCAGCAGTCTGAAATCGCGCGTTAGACATCGCCTCCCAGCCAATCGACAACTCAGACAAAACACTCTTAATGGCCTGAATATCGTCAGCGATACCATCGATTTTGGCATCCATCTTGTTCAGCTTATTGTTAATCATGGCGAAACCAGCAACAGAGACGCCCAAGCCAGCAACAGAGGATATTGCCGCGACATTGGTAGCGAGCTGCAGGCCCTCTACAAGACTTTTTACTTCATCTACAGAGCGTTGCACGCCTCTTATTTGGTAAGCGTTTACGGCATGTCCAATACCGTCGGTAACGAAACTTAGCGGGTTCACAGCATTCGCAATCTTCAGTGGGGAACGTACTAGGCTCGATAGGATAGATCCCATCTCACCGGTTTCCTTGAGATGCCCCAGAATTTGTCCGGTACCAACATCTTTCAATACCGCACCATAGCGAACGACTCTGCCCGCAGCGATTTCTGCCATAAACTTGGCCGAAGGATCCATTGGTATCGGCATTGCTATTCCTTTGGCATGTATTCCAATCTTCGACCTATAAGCATCAGTTCGACCGTGGCAGGCACTATTTTCCTAAACGCAGGCCCCGATGCTTGAATCCCCATGGTCACTACAGCCAGCCCTATGCCAACCGGACCCGCTACGGCGCCGGGCGCGACGGCAGCAAAAGGCAGTCTTGTAGCGGTTGCGGCGCTTACAGTGGCTGCCGTTCCTGCTGCCGCTCCAGCAACCCCCGGCATATAGCTGGTCACCTTGCTCCATAGGCTGGGATCAGCGATCAGCTTCTTCTTAGCAGCGGAGTACTCTGCCGCGTACATTTCGAAGATGCGTTCTTCCAGTTCCTTGTCAGATAAATCCTCTACCGGGGACTTGTAGTTCCAAAATTCAGTCGACTTAACTGCTTTCCATGTTTCATCAAGTCCCGCGCTAAAAGATCTCAATTCTTTGAATATGAGAATCAGTATCTGCCGATATGTCGGCACCTCACTCTTAATCACAGGACGAATGACATTCAAGATCGTATTATCAGCTGCGTCGAAATATGCCTTGCTTATCTCTTCAGCACTCGCGGCCTCCTTGAGGGAAAGGTGTTGGCGCATGCGTCCCAGTTCCGCAGGAGTCGCCAGCTCAAGGCGCTCTGCTAGCGGCCGATTGCCAGTCTGCTTGTCCAAATTTGAGCTATCCATTAGCTGCCTTGAGAACTGGTAGTCGATATTGCGGTAACGTTAACTGTAAACGGTAGCGAGGCCCCATTCCTTTGTTGAAAGCGGCATTTCCTCCACCATAGGTGCCAATCTACAATCATTTCGAGCATAGGCAACCAAATTTCCTAGCCCCTAGCGAAACATGTATACAAAACCTACATGTTTTTCGCCATTGTTTGAGTGTCACTAGCGCTGCTTTAAAGGACAAGCAAACAGACTATATCGACAGGACTAGACCGACTGCCTCTTCTTTGACCGCCTCAGTTACCAGCTGTACGCCGGTCCAAGTTCAATTTCTGACAGTGCCGTGATGATCCGGTTTCCTCTCTTTCAGGGCCTTACGAATCGACTTGGCAATCGGAGGAAGCTTGGAAGATAGCTTGTCCAGAACCTGTCAGGACTGCTTGAGCTCAGCCAATTCTTCCAGGGCTTGACGGTATGCTGCGGGTGCTTCAGGTGACAGACTCACTATTTCTTTGGGCACCAAGTTCACGATCGATTCGAGAGCGTAGACTTTGCTTGACAGTCTTGGTTTGCGGACTTTTTTTGCCATTCTGAAGCTTCATCCAGTAACCGACTGGGGAAGTTGGTGAATCCTTGTATTTACAGTGCTTGCGGATGGAAAAATCCGACATGCCAAACTCCCTGGTTATGTGAGTCACGGCTTTGGACCAAACTAAATCTTAGAGCTCTTGGCGGATCATGGGAGCCTCCGAGCAGATTGGACGAATGCCATTCCAACCACAATTTTCTTAGTGCACTTCAGACTAAAAAACTGAAAAGCGAGCTAGCAGAATTTGATAGGCCGAGGTACCAAACCTTGCTCTGCAAGGAACCCATGCGACAATACGACATGTATGCATACACAGTATCGGATTCCACGGTTTCAGACGGTAATCTGGCCAGCTATGATCGGAAATGTAGATGAAAAACAAGCTAACGACCTACTTACAGAGCCTAGATGCCGGCGAGCCTATAGATTGGCCAAAATTACGCCACTTACTGATAAAGAGTGATGTTAACCCCAGCACTATAGACGAAATATTTCGGCCTCAACGCGAAGGTACCGAATGGCGGGTTACCGCTACAAATCAAACTGCCTACAATGCCTTGCTTGATCACCTCGGCATCACTATAGACCTCTCGACCAGGGCCCGCGCCGCCCGGCACGGTAGATCACATGATGTTTCCGTGTCAGGAAACGTCGTGGTAGTGAAGAACCCCGCTTTCTCTCACTCAATCGCCTACGAGTGTAACGCGCAGGGGAATTGGGTATTCCCGGCCGATCCGCCACCTGAATTGGTGATCGTCGAAAACTTAGAATGCTATTTACAGAGAGATCGCCTAATGTCCTTTCTATCGACTCAGTGTGGCGTAACGCTAAATCCCGAGGTTGTTGACATCGCTTATGCAAGCGGTAATGCAATCACCAAAGCATGCAATAAATCGTGGCTAGAACGATACTCGAGCATTCACTGCGTTCTAGATGTCGATGCCGGTGGGCTAAGGATATTTACCTCTCTAAACCGCTTACTCGACGATGGGGGAGCAGAGCTAATGTACGTTATCCCCAAAAACCTACCAGACCTGCTGGAAACCACCCAGCGAATAATGGATGAACGCGAGCGGACTTCTTTAGCAGCATATATAGATATGGAGGCCCCAATTGGCCTCATCGCCAAGACTCTTCTAAACGCTGGCAAAACAATAGAACAAGAGGTTTATCTTGATGAATCCATATGACGAGGACCTGGGATTCCGTAACGAGTACGTACTACGCCGGTTGGTTTTTGTAAACTCTAGCCAGAGCGCGTACATATCTTTACCAATCGACATATCGGCGGGACTGTTTGGGACCAACAATGCCGGTAAATCTTCCTCACTGCGTGCTGTGAAATTTTTCTTGCTGCCGGAAGTCAATCTCAACGATATGGCTCGCAAATTTGCATTCCGAGGCCCGCTGGGAGACTACGGAGCCGCTGAATCATTCAAGCACTACTTTGGGAGCAATCGATCATTTATCGTATGTGAAGGTGAAAATCCGGCGGGTCCATACTGTCAGATCTTGCACCAAGGCAGAGAGGAGTTCTCCTACAGTCGCATATTCGTGGCCGCTCCCTATGCTGAAATTGCCCACCTCTTCTGGAACCCGGAATCCGACGCTAACAATGGCATGGGTGAGCCGACCAATCATACCCATCAGGAGGTATGGGAAATACTAAAGCCCATGAGAGCTGTACGCATTAACAGCAAGAGCGCGTTAAAGGAAGCGCTGTACAGTCGCTACAACCCGGCCAATCTGGATACCCGGTTTTGCATGGTGCCCATGCCTGGAAAAGCTTCTGATGCGCAAATTGAGACACTGAGGGCAACTCTTAATCTTGCTTTTGACTTCAGACAAAGCCGGTTACCGATGGCGATTGCCACCCTGATCGACCAGGATCTCAGCGGCGGCGACACCTCTATTAAGATCGATCTGGCCCGAATCAGTGAAGAGTACGAGGAACTTCGAACACAGGATGATCATCTACGCCAGCTTCGAAGACTCCAGCCAACTTGGAATACGCTATCCGAGCTCCATCATGAATTTAAAGCTCTGTATAGCCAAACTCGCGAAACGTTGTTCGGAGCGCTGTCCGCGGCATCAGTTCACGTGGAAAAAGCCCAGGCGAAAATCGCGCTACTAGAACCCCGTCGGACCGAGATAGAAACTGCCTTTTCGGACGCAAAAAAGGCCAAAGGATCGTCCAAGAATCAACTAGTTTCAACCAAAGCCATACTCGGTGAACGAGAGCAGCGCCACTTCGATCTGGACGAAAAAAAACATAAGTGCATCGAACTTCGAACAAAATACATCAGCCTCGGTCTTACTGACGACGAACAGATTATCGAGTATTTGAAAAGTGCTGAAAACGACGGCCTGCACGCCCTCCAGGAACGTATTGAACACGTCAGAGATGGCGAAAAGCTGAGGCGCCGTCTTGAAGAACGAAACAAAGACCTGGCCACTGCCAAGGAGTCCTTAGAAGCCCTTGAATCCCACATGAGCTCCGACTCTGAACGTACACTTGACCAGGTATCTGAACATGCCGCCGTGATCCTGCAATCTTTGAATGAAAATCTGTCCCAACTCCGCGTAGAAATTGATCCTGATGAGTACGTATTAATCGACAAATTCGTCAGCCTTTTCTCCAACGTGGATGACTGCCTGACATTTAAAGGGGAGCCTATAGTAGGCGTACCCATTCGCAAGTACCTGCAAGCGGAAGCGGACAAAGATAATCAATTACGACTTGAAGCACTCAGGAAAGACGTAGCTGAATATCTCGCCGAAATTCGCTCTGGCAGCGATATTCTTAAGACTGACGCCAGCGCACGCCATAAATTGCTAGAGAAACTAGAGGCGGAATTAGTAGAAGTAGAAAGTGAAATCTCCGTTCTGCGTTCGGCTGATACTGTTCTGCGTAATTATGCCGAATCAGAGTCGTCGATTGAGGAGGCACGTCAACTCGTCAAAGAATCGCAATTAGATAACGACACCTCAGACAAGAGATTCCTGGCAGCCTCTTCTGAGCGCGATAATTTTAGAGCAGAGTATGAACACCAGCAGGATATTACCCAGAAGAGCCAGCAAGTTCTTAGAGATTTGGAAAGAGAATTTACCACCGCTGGCGGTCTATTAGGAGTGAAGCGTATTCCTGATAGCCTGAACGATATCGAATCATTACCCAGCACTGACCAGCTTCTAGAAGTAGCGGAGGAAGCAAAAAAGAACGTATCGCGACTGCAGCAGATCAATTTAGAAGCAGAGTGTGTGCTCGTTGAATTAACACAAGCCAATATTCGAGACGCCGAGGCTGTAGTGTCCAAGCATCTGAATATGGCCAGCACTGATTTTCAAAGATCCTATGATGCGTACGCATCCGAATTCCGTAACATCGATGAGCTAGAGCGCAAATGGCGGGCAGATGTAGCAACTCATAACCACACGACCAGCACACAAATGGGTGTACTACAAAAAATGGAGCGTTCTGTTAAGAACTTCAGTGCCTCCATCAATAAAGAGCTAGAAAACGTTCGTATCTCCAATATCGAAAGAACCTGGGTAAAGCTAGAAACTGATAGTCGATTTCAGTCGCTATGCAAGGATCTAAGAAAGTACGAGTCTTCTACTACGACTGACAGCATGCTCAGTCCGGAGTTTTACAACAGACTGCAGGGATTTTGCGATGAATTTCTTGCGACCCGGGCGGGCCAAGCGAAACTTGATATGACCAAGATAGTTGTAGGGGTAGATTATGACTTTGAGATTAATGGCCAGCACACTCGAATTGCCCAGTCCAACGGCACAACCGCCATGCTAAACGCCGTCATGTTGTCGATTCTTATTAAACGTATCGTGCCTGAAGATGTTGCTGTGACGCTGCCCATTATATTCGATGAGGTCACCTCATTGGATTCTAGGAATGCCAAAGAGCTTGTCGCAGCAGTCGAATCACGTGGACTCGTATTGTTTGCAGCATGTCCCGAAAACACAGCATATATCGCAAAAGCCATTGGCAACCACCACTCTTTATCCCTCCATCGACTTGTAGACTCTCCTCCTATTGGACAGTGCGTCGCCATATACATCGACAACGTTGATCAGCTCGTACAAGTTGGAACGCCTAACGAGGTCTCAAGTGCCAGTTAATAGGGCCGAAACCACCAAACTCATCATTGATCACCGAGAGATCTTTTTTCAGATGATAGATGAGATCGACCAAAGTGCTCATGAAGAGCGCGTGTCGGAGGAGTTTAGCCTGGGGCTCTACAACAGCCGAATAGAATCCGCCACAAGAAGCATGTCTGAGCCAGAACGCCGAACCATCCTTGATGCCTTGTCGATTGACAACTTAAAGCGGAACCAGCTGCTGGTATTTAATCACGGCCAAACAGGTAGATTCTTGCTGGTTTCATGGCTTCGGGAGATGCTTCGATCATTTGACGATGTTAGATTACGTGGCCTAACTCAACCAGATCTGGATCACCTACACGAGAGACTTGTTGCACTTCTAGCACAGGCAAAGGATCCGGCACTTTGCTGGATCGATGATGATCCTCTTTTTAAAGAAGTTGTTGCGACGGTTTACGATTGCTTTCACGAAATAGCCCATAAGCTGACCCAAAATGTAGCGGCACTGAGGGGGCGCTGTGAAGCACTAGCAGATATCGTCGATAGTATAGATTACACCTCCATGACGCGGGCCAGGCAAGTCGGCCGCGCACTGGACGAAATTTACACAATCCACGAACGCAATGTGGTGCCAACTATTCAGTTTCTGGACCCGAATTTAGATATAAAGCGCAAAATTCGATCGGGCTCTAATCTCCAGACAATCACCACTGCGCCTATGCAGATAATGTCCGAGATCATCTCGCGATTCGAGCAAAGTCAACGACATAGACATGTACGCCAGTTGCAACGTATCGAATTTCAGATTCTATCTTTATCAGCAGAGGTCGTATTACTCCGGGATACTCTGGAACAGTACGTCAGACTTCATGCAGAGCAGCGCCGGCGATACAACAAAATTGAAGAGCGTTACACTAGGCTCAAGGCAGCAGTAGAGGAGGTGCAGGACGGTCGGCGCCGAGGTTTCCGACTTTCACTCGAAGATCCTATTTTTTCTGATGCCAAGCGACTCTCTGGTCTAAAGGAAGTTAAATCTCGTCATGGTGGCATGATGTCCTGGCCCGAAAAACATGGCAGGTCATTCTTAGACGAAGCACTGCGCGTAGCTGAAGAATCAGCGGGGAGAGATCGATCCGAGAGCAAATCAAATAGTGCTGTAGTGCCAATAGATCCCGATGTGGTCAAAAGATACGAACGAGCGGAAAGACTGGCAATCGTGATGGCAAACTACCGTCCCCCAACACACCTAAGTGATATCTGTGCTGACCTCCATGCCTACCTTTCTCACAATATGGCGGACTATGAGCTCCCGGATGTAATTGATGGCCTTAGTTTGGTCGACATCAATTTTAAGACGTCGCCTACCCGAACCAATGTTATCACCCATAAGGGCTGGCAATATCGGTACCATGTCCGATCGCCGGCTAAGGACAGCGACGGTTTCGAGGCCGCCAAATGAATACCGAGTTATCACAAGAAATATTTAAGGCAGGTATGCGCGGGGCCTTGATCAACAAGCATGTAACCACATCGACCGGGTTAGAGCCAAATCCGCTGTTCAACGAACTCTTCGAGAATGAAGAGGCTTACCGAGATCTCTACGCTGCCCTCCCGTTTGAAATCGTCAACCTATCAGGCGCCGCATACTTTATTCGCGAAACTAAGCAACAGGAGCCATACATGGTCGTTGCCAGGAGCATTCAGGTTTTGATGGATATAATTGCTAGGGGGATGCAGGAAGAGAATCTATACCCTGATATTCTCTTGGATCCCACATCTGGACTGCCTCGAGAATACCTGGAGCGATTCTCCGATCGTGAGGACTTCCGCGAAATCCTCGCCGCCTGTGGTATGCAAAGACCGCTTTTGCAAGAGGTTGAAAACATTCTTGTTGGCCGGGATATTGCTTTCTACAATGATCAGGGAAAGTTTGTGCTTACTGATGGTGGAGTTGTATTCTTCAACGAATTACATGCCGAAGCGGAATGAAAAATTTCCGGCCGACAATCATTTCGAGGTCGTCTCTCAGAAAATCAGGTGCCAAACATCGGCGTTGGATTGACGGCGAACCACTTCAGATGGCGCTTGTTCAACCTCAAGGACTCACTCGAGTTAAACGTGCAGATCGACACAATGTGCTATCGTGACAAGATATCTAGCCTTTATCAGATTAACGAGGTAACCAAGATGTATAAGCGCCGCACCCTTTTGCAACAACTGGGCAAAGCCATTGTCTTCACCCTGGGTCTTTGCCTTTCTGCGCTGGCTTTTAGCGCCAGCCCAGTACTTGACCGGATAACGGAACAACGGGTGCTCAAAGTCGCGATGTCGGGTGAGCAGCAGCCCTTTAATTTCACTTATGGCAAGAGTAAGTCGATCATCGGTTTTGATGTGGACCTGGCCAATGCCCTGGCGGGCCTGATGAACGTGAAGCTGGAGATTGTGCAGTTGCCGTTTGATGAACTGCTGGAAGCGGTGGAGAGCGGTAAGGCCGATATGGTGATATCCGGCATGACCATCACCCCGGAGCGCTCGCGCAGTGTCAGTTTTGTGGGGCCCTATATGCTCTCGGGCAAGTCGCTGCTGGTGACCAATAAATTGATGGCCTCGGCCAAGTCTGGTTCGGGCTTTAACGATTCCAGCGTTAAACTCGCCGCCCTCAAAGGCTCTACCAGCGAGAGCATCGTGGAGCAGAAGCTGCCGGAGGCCTCGCTGCGCACCATTGCCAATTATGACGAGGGTGTGGACATGTTGTTGCGTGGCAAGGTGGACGGCCTGGTTGCGGATATGCCGATCCTTGCCCTGACGCGCCAAAGCAACCGCGACGCCCAGCTGCAACTGGTCACGCCACCCATTTCCACCGAACCCCTGGGTATGGCCATTGCCCAGGGGGATCCTCAGTTCGAAAACCTGCTGCGCAACTATATGCTGGTGTTCGAAAAGACCGGGCTCTATGTAAGGCTGCATGAAAGGTGGTTTGAGCTGGGCAACAGCAACCTCTACACACCCTGACTCGCCAGGAGAGTAGATTCGTTTCAAGAGAACATGAAGTGAACTGAGGCGCCCCGCCATGCCTGAAGACACCAAACAAAGTCCACTCGACTACTTGATGGAAAACCCTGAAGAGATCATCAACCAGGTGGCTGGTTATGGCGAGCTGATCGGGGCCGCGCTGGTCATTATTATTGCCGGTGCCCTGGTGATTTACCTGCTGCACCGGCTGGCGTCGGGCTACCTGGACAACCTTGTGAACAACAGCCGGCTGGTGCGAGTCGTATTCGGCGCGCTTTATGCCTTACTCGTGGTGATGACCATGCTGGTGGCTTGCCAACAGGCTGGGCTGGATGTATCCGGCTTTGGGCAGCTGGCGATTGTGGTGATACTGATCGGCGCGGTGATCGCTTACTTTCTTATTCCCTTTATTCCCAAGCTGCCCTTCGTGCCGGGCAATACCATTCTCGCCCACGGTGAGATGGGTACGGTGATTGCGATCAGCACCTTCCATACCACCCTGCGCAAGTTCGATGGCACAGTAGTATTCCTGCCCAACGCCATGATCATGGCCTCGAAGATATTGAATTTCACCTACGACCCCCAACGGCGCATACAACTGAACGTGTCGCTGCAGAAAGGGCCGGGCACGGTGCAGGCGCTTGAAACTATCCGCGAGCGGATGCAACAGGTTGAAGGTGTACTGGAAGAACCCCCGGTTAGTGTGTTCGCCACCGGCGGCGATGCGCGCGGGCTGGAACTATCGATTTATGCGTGGGTGGAAAATGCCAACTTTCTGGGGGCACAGTCGGCCCTGTGGCTGGAGCTGATGGCGCTTACCGATGAGGACAATGGCGTGGTGCTGTCGCTGCCGCAGCAGCAGATTCAACTGGCAAATTCTTCCGCCACGGTTGCGGACTGACTGGCCCTACTTTCCGGTCCAGCGGATGCGCAAGCCCACGGTTCTACCCGGTTGGTAGGCGGCGTCTTCGTCTGCGGTGCCGATAAACAATTCATCGAGCAGATTGTTGGCATACAGTTCGCCCTGCCAGTGCTCACCAAACTTTCTGACCAGGCGCGAGTTCCAGATCACCGCCGAATCCAAGGCCTGTTCGCCTTCACCAAAGTCGCTGCGGCCCGGGCGGTAGCTCAGGTCACTTTGCAGCCGGTACACCTTGCCCGTCCAATTCAACAGGTAGCGCAGTGAGGGTGGGTTGAGGTCGGCAAGCCACTCCCCCTGTTTCGTCTCCCCGCGCTGCCATTGGTAGCTGACTGAGTGGTTCAGCCGCTCGCCGCTGCGCCAGTCGAGTTGGGCCTCGAAGCCCCAGATATCCGCCTCATCCAGGTTGCGGTAGGAACGCAGGTCTGCCTCCACGGGGTAGCGCTCGATGTAATTATCCAGCTGGTTAAAGTAGGTTTGCAGTGAGGCGCTTATAGCGCCAGCTGTGTAGTCCAGGCCCAGTTGCAGTCCCAGGCTTTCCTCCGGCTCCAGGTCCGGGTTACCCAGCACCTCGCCGCGCGGGGTAACGCCATTGAAGTAACGTTCGGTCAGGCTCGGGAATCGAAAACCCGTACCCACCTGGCCACTGAGCCGCCAGGCATCCAGCGGTGACCAGCTGGTGCTGAGTGTGGCATTGAGTCGGTTGTCACTGCGGCTAGTACCGCTGTCTTCCTGTTCGATGTAGTCGTAGCGCAACCCGCCGCCATAGCTGAGCGCGCCCGCTTGCCACTGTTGGTCCACAAACACACCCACATTGTCCTGCTGGCCATCGATTGTTTCTGTGTCTACCACCAGCTTACCGGCGGGGTCGAACTCGGCGTCCGTGATGGTAACGCCCCGGCGGCCCACCCACTCCAGGCCAACCCGGCCCACACCCGCCCCATAGTTGGTCGCCGCATAGGCCAGTCCGCCAATCGTGTGGCTCTCATAATCGATGAGGTTGGTGCGCACGCCAATGCGCTCGGTGCGAGACTGCCAATCCTGGTAGTGGTGATACACCCGCCCCAGCCAACGCGACCCGTCCTGCACCTGCACCGAAAGCAGCGAATGAATCTCTTCGGGGTAGTCGCCCAGGCTTTGCTCCGGGTACTCACTGTTACTCTTGCCAATGTCCTGCCCGTATGACGGCAGCCAGGTCACCGTTACGTCGTGATTGTTTACCCCGAACCGGGACTTAAGCAACATACCCACCTGCTCGTAACCGGTATTGAGTTCACGCCCGTCGGCATCCTCGGCGTTGTCGGCGCGTCGCAGGCTGAGTGCGCCGGTGAAGGTGTCGCCAGCACCGAATCCAACCGTTGCAGCCAAGGCGTTGTCGTTGTTCTGCCCTTCCACCGTGGCCTGGGCGCGCCCGGCCTGGAGAGATTGCAGGCTTACGATGCCGCCCATGGCATCGGAACCGTACAGGCTTGAGGACGGGCCACGCCCAACCACCACCCCCGACAGCAGTTCAGGTGGGATAAAGGAAACGGAATTGCCTGCACGGCGATCGGTAATGATGGGCACACCGTCAACCTCGGTACGAATGCGCCAGCGGCTGAAACCGCGCACACTGTAGCTTTGCAACAAGCCGCCCTGCCCATTCAGGCTGACGCCCGGCAGGCGCTCAATCAGGTCACCCACGGTGCGGTTCAAACTGGCCTGTTGATCCAGGGTAATACTTTGCTGGTCACCCGGCAGGTACAGCGACTGTTTGAGGAGGTTGCGTTGGCCGACAACATTTACTTCCTCCAGGGGCGGTTCCGCCCGGGCCGCGCACACCCCGCACAAACACGCCGCCGTAGCCAGTTGATGTAAAGCCCTGTTCATTGATCGATGGATTTCCTCCAGGCAGCGGCTGCGCCCCAATACGAACGGGCGGCACAATCACCGATTGGTAGTGTGATGCAGTGCTGCGCCGCCCGAGTAAGGGTCAGTACGCAGGGACGGCTTGCCCCCGCCCCCAGGGTGCACCTGCCTCGTTCAAGGCGCCTCGCAGTGCGGGTATCTCCTGGTCCAGGATCACGTTGAGGCGCTCTCGCAGCGGTGCGAAATCTGTTTTGGCATAGTCCAAACTACGAACATGCGATGGCGTTGGACCATAGCTGCTGCCACCCGTCCCCCGGATGGCATGACTCAACCAGTCGGTGAAACTGGGTGGTCGCCTGGCGCCCACCACCGCCCGGTCAGCGTCTGAGAAAGCGTCCTGCATGGCCAGTAGTTCCTGGTGCAGCGCGTGGACCTTAGCGTCTGTGTCACCAGGGTTCGTAGCGCTGTGTTCCAGCATGGTCGTCATGGTGGCCACGTCTTCCAGTGCATCCTCCAGGGCGTACTGGGCCGCGCTGACCTGCCCAAGAACCGCGGCAATGTCCCGAAGGAAGGCATCGCGCTGCGCAACCTCCGGGCCTTCCAGGGCACCCGGGTAAATGGACTCAACGGCAAACTCGACCGGACCGGAAAGCGCGCGGCTTTCACCGTTCTTTAACAGCACCAGTTCGGCGCTGTAATCGCCCGGCGCCACCATAAAGCCCCGCGGGGGTAGGCCCTGCCAACTGGGCGGTGTTTCTATCGACCCGGGATAGGGATGGCGCAGATCCCAGGCTACCCGGTGAAAGCCTTTTTCGGCCGGGGCGTCGATGCGGCGGATCACGTTGCCTTGTGCATCGCGAATAAGCAGCTTCAACGCGGGCGCCACCTCGCGCCGCTCCGCTTCAACGGCATCCCAGCCCTGAAAGCGCACCGAGTCACCTGCTTCGAGCGCTTCTTTTTCGGCATCCTGGCGAATCGTTTCCAGGGTGGGGAAGCCCTCGGCCAGGTGGTAGGTCAGCACCGCACCAAAGGGTGGGTTGTCTGCCACGTAAGTCTGGTCACCGGAAGAGCCGCGAGGGGTTGCACCGAGAATCATGCGCGGGAAAAACCAGTCTGCGTCGCGCGGCGTGAACAATACCGCCTCCTTGGACAGGGCATCTTCAGAGGCGCCACGCAGGGCCGAATAATCGTCCAGCACATAGAATCCCCGGCCGAAAGTAGCCGCAACCACGTCGTTCTCGCGCCGCTGAATGGTAATGTCGCGAACTGCAATGGTGGGCATACCCGCCCCGAGTTGCTCCCACTGCTGGCCACCGTTGAGGGTGACGAAAACACCAAACTCGGTGGCCGCAAACATCAAACCCGGTTTCTCGTGGTCCTGCACCACGCGCCACACCAGGTGCTTGTCGGGAATACCCTTGGTGATGGCCCGCCAACTGCGGCCGCGGTTACGGCTCACCAGCAGGTAGGGTTTGAAATCACCGTACTTGTGGTTATCCAGCGAGATATACACCGTGTCGGCATCGTGCAGGTCGGCGCGTATATCATTCACGAAGGCAGTGTCGGGCACACCGGGCAGCGAGCCGACTTCGCTCTGGCGCCAGCTCTCGCCGCCGTTCTCGGACACCTGGATCAGGCCGTCATCAGAGCCTGCATAGAGCAGGCCCTCCACAATGGGCGATTCCGCCAGCGAGGTAATGGTGTTGTACTCCGACATGGCGAACATGTCCCAGGGGGCATCCCAACTCCAGGTTTGCTCCATCAATGGCAGGGTCATGCGATCCTGGTTGCGGGTAAGGTCGCCCGACACCGGCCGCCAGTCGTCACCGCGGTCATCCGAACGCCACACACGCTGGGTGCCAAAGTACAGTCGCGTCGGGTTGTGCGGGCTTACCAGGATCGGCGAGTCCCAATTTGAGCGCTCCGGGGGTTCACCCGGCGCTGGCTGCGGGCGGATAAACATCGACTCGCCGGTGGTCAGGTCGATACGCGAGAGATTCCCCCGCTGGGACTGCGCGTACAGAATGTCCGGGTTACCGGGCTCGGTGGCCGGCTGGTGCCCGTCGCCCCCCAGCACCACTTTCCAGTCGGCATTGCGAATGCCGTTGCGATTGTTGGTGCGCGACGGCCCACCCTGAGTGTTGTTGTCCTGGGTACCCCCGTAGATGTTGTAAAAAGGCTCCGCGTCATCAACGGCCAGCTTGTAATACTGGGTGAGCGGCAGGTTGTCGATAAAGCGCCAGGTCAGGCCAAGGTCAAAACTCTCGTACACGCCGCCGTCTGTGCCCATCATGATGTAATCCGGGTCGGCGGGGTCAAACAAAATTGCGTGGGTATCGCTGTGCTTGGCTTGCTGGGGCATGTCCTCAAAGGTTTTGCCACCGTCCTCGGACTTTTGTACCACCGGGCCAACGATGTAGAGCCGGTCAAAGCTGTGGGGGCTGGCAACCAGTTCCTGGTAGTAATGGGGGCCGGTGCCACCGCCGACAGCATCGGCACCCTTTTCCCAACTGCCACCGGCATCCGCCGAGCGCCAGACACCCCCTTCGCGGCGGTTAAGTTCGATGGCCGCGTACACCACGTCGGGTTTCATGGGCGAGATGGCCAGGCCAATCTTGCCGAGGTTATCGCTGGGCAGACCCTTGCTGAGTTGGGTCCAGGTACGACCGCCATCGGTAGACTTATGCACGCCGCTCTCGGGGCCACCGCCCATGTAGGCCGCCACCGTGCGATGGCGCTGCCAGGTTGCCGCGTACAGCACGTCGGGGTTGCGCGGATCCATCACGATATCCGTGACGCCGGTCCACTCACCACCGCCGAGGGTTTTCTCCCAGGTCTCGCCACCATCGGTGGTCATATAGAAACCGCGGTCGCCGCCCGGCGACCACAACGGGCCCTGTGCCGCCACCCAGACCGTGTCTGAATCTTCCGGGTGCACCAGGATGGTGGAGATGTGTTCGGACTCACCCAGGCCTTTATTGGTCCAGGACTGCCCGCCATCGTCTGAGCGATAAATGCCGTCACCGTAGGCCACGTGGCGCCCGCCAACATCCTCGCCGGTACCTACCCACACGGTATTGGGGTTGCTGGGGTCCACGGTGACATTACCGATGGAGTACACCGACTCATCGTCGAAAATGGGTGTCCAGGTAACGCCGGCATTGATGGTTTTCCAAACCCCACCGGACCCGACCGCGACATACCAGACGCTGGAGTCTGTGGGGTCCCAGTCAATATCGGCAATACGCCCCGACATAAACGCGGGGCCGATGTTGCGCCACTCAAGGCCGTCGTAGGGGCCTTTTTCTTTCTCGTCCTCTTTCTCTGGCTCGGCAGAGGTGGCCAGGGCGAAAAGCGCCAACGCTGCAGCAAGCAGCAACGATTGAATACGAATCAACGGTGAACTCCTTTCACATGCGAAAACCCGCCCAGCATGCACCGAAACGATGCGGAATGAAACCATGCTTGCCAAGTCGCGCTACATACACCAGTCTTATCGGATTGAGCCGCCGGGGGTATTCACCTCGGCAGCAAGAGTCTGTTACCAAGGGTAATAAGGATGCAGCCAGGGAACTGCAAAAATTGTGGTGCCGCACTGAGCGACCAGTACTGTGCCCACTGTGGCCAGCAAGTCGGTCGCGAGAACCTGAACCTGCGCCAGGCGCTGGGCGAGATTTTCGGCGACCTGTTCGATTGGGACTCGCGTCTATGGCGCACATTGTTTTCCCTCACTTTTCGGCCGGGGTTTTTAACGGCAGAATTTATCGCCGGCCGCCGGGCGCGCTATGTGCCGCCGTTCAGGCTCTATCTCATCATCAGCTTTATCGTCTTCCTCACGCTTTCCATCGGCGCACGCCTGGACAAGCTGGAAGTGATGGGAGACCACACCGGGGACGCCAGTGCCGTGGTGGTGATTGATGCCGAACAAGAGGAAGGCGAGGCAGACGAAGACGCCACCGTGAACATTGGACTGGCCGATGAAAACAGCCCGGCCTGGCTGCAAAACCTGGAGAAGCGGATCGAGTCCAATGCCTTGAATCTACGGGAAGACTCGAATGAGTTCCTCGCGGAGATGCTGGAGTACCTGCCGCAGATGATGTTCCTGATGCTGCCGCTGTTCGCCCTGCTGATGCGCGTACTCTACCTCGGCTGCGGATTCCATTACCTGCACCACCTGGTGTTCGGCTTGCACTTCCACAGCTTTATTTACCTGCTGCACCTGTTTAACACCGCCATTACCTACACGACGGGTGCACTGGCCGGTTCGCTGTTCCTACTTTTCGCCGTCATTTACCTGCCCGTGTCGCTGTGCCAGGCGTTCGATTCTTCCATCAAGGGCGCCATCACCAAATCCATCATGCTGGCGCTAAGCTACGGCTTATTGCTCGCCCTGGGTTTTGCTGGCGTATCGTTACTGACACTCGTCTTTATGTAAGCGTGGGCTGTTGCTTCGCGGTGCCTGTCCCTGTGCCCACGGCTTTGACCTGAACAATGGCCAGTGCGCGTTAATCCACGTCCACTTTAGTCAGCGCGATCAGCAGTAACTGCCGATAGAGCCGGTCTTTGATTGAGTCGGGATCATCCAGCCCCATGCGTTCCAGGTGGGGCAGGTAACGGTGGGCGATTTCGTCGCTGATGATGCTGGCACGTACCAGTTCGGCAAAGCCCGAGGGTTTGATATGCGCCTTCAACCAGCCCAGGGCGACCAGTAACATTTCTTCGACATAGGTGAAGTCGCTGCCAAGGGGGAACTCCACAAAGTGTCCCTTGGCATGGTGGGTGCGATAGATGGCCTCCAATTTCTCAGGGGTGTTCTGGGTGAAGGCGGCGGGAATCTCATAATCCGCAGGCAGCTTGCCGGCGGCTTTGGCTTTTTCCATCAATTCGTCCTGGAACCGCGAGTCGCAGATATTGAGCATGGCGGCGATAATTTCCGCATCGGTTTTGCTGCGTAAATCAGCCACGCCGTATTCGGTAACCACGATATCGCGCAGGTGGCGGGGAATGGTGGTGTGGCCGTAGTTCCACAGGATGTTGGAGCTGGCCTCGCCGTCTTTCATGCGCGTTGCCCGCACCAGCAGCACGGAGCGGGCACCGGCCAGTTCATGAGCCTGGGCAACAAAGTTGTATTGCCCCCCTACCCCGCTGAGCATGCGCCCGTCTTCCAACTGGTCCGCCACCCCAGCGCCCAGCAAGGTGACGGAAAAGGCGGTATTGATAAAGCGTGCATGCACGCGGTGACTACGCTTGAGCTCCTCGTGCCCATAGAGCGAATTCACAAAGCCGATGTGCGTCATATCGATGCTGGCGCGCTCGGCATCTGACAGCTCGCGCAAGCCCTTGTAAAAGTCGCCGGGCCCAAGGAAGAAGCCGCCGTGAATCTTTATCGAGCGGCCCTGGTCATCTTGCACCGCGCGCTTGATCACACCGGCTTTAAACAGGCGAAACAGCCCGTAGGTAAACATTTCGCTGCAGCCGTAGAGGCCCTGCTCGAATGCACCGGGATCACCAGTCTCGGCAAGCGCAGGAAACTGTTCCGGAGTGAGTTGGCAGTCGTCCAGTAGCTTGCGGTAGCTGGCATTATCCTGGTGGCGCAGCAGAGTGGCGCTGGCAACCGCATCACCCAGGGCGCCAATGCCGACCTGTAAGGTGCCGCCGTCGCGGATCAGGGCACTGGCACCCAGGCCAATAAAATGCTCAACCATACCCACCGGCATATTTGGCGTGCTGATCAGGCGGCTGGTGTAGGTTGGGTCATCCACCACCATATCGAATAGTGTGTCGGGGACAGCGGCAGTGTTTTCCATAAACGGCAGGTCGGGGTGGATCTGGCCAACCACGAGGATGGTCTCGCCCTGCTCGCGGCGTTGATTCAATAAAGGCAACGCATCCAGGATCACCTCCGGGTTACAGCTCAGGCTGAGTTGCTCGGCGCCATCGACAGTCCGACGAGCAATGGATTGGGCCACAACGTTCACGCCGCGGTTATTCATATCCCGGGCCGCATGGGTGTAGTTGCTGTTGATGTAATTTTGCTGGGTGTAGGGATTGCCAAGTTCGCTGGCCGGCTGCACGAAAAATTCATGTACCTGCACGTTGGCCGGCAACTTGCCAGTGCGCGCCGCCTGCAAATATTCCAGTTCCTCGTAATCCGCATACACGCGCTCAACAAAGGGCCCCAGGAAGCGTTCCTGCAAATCGCCGTCGGCCTGGGGGCGGGTGAGGGAGAGTGCGGTCACTATGGTCAGGGATATTGCGCTGTCAGCGGCTGCACGGCGATACAGCGCATTGGCCAGGGGGTTGGGCTTGCCCATGCCCAGGGGCATGCCAAGGACAATGCGACCGCCGGTCTGCTCTATGATGGCATCGGCCGCGGCCGCTACGGTGGTAAAGCGCTGGGGTGATTGAGACATTTACAACTTGTCCAACTTTGCTGAAAAAAAGCGCGGACTCCAGAGGCTTAAACTCTCTACCTCCAGGGGTTTTAGAAACCGTTCTACATCGCCCGAAGCTTGTACCCAGTCGATGCTATCAATTTTTTCCTGCAAAGTAGCCTTCAGCCAGGCGTTATCGACCACCAGCTCGGTATTACCCTGCCAGGGACCATACTGCACCAGAGCATGTTTCAAATGAGGCAAATTGGGCGCAACATTTTGCTTTACGTACCAGCTGAAGTCATACCAGTCGCGGCCCTTCAGATACTTACGACATAACAGGGCATGAATTTTAAGCGCAAAGTTACTGCTCAAATCCTGATGGCAAACCTCGTAGTCTGTCGGGAAATCCAGATACGTATATTGGTAAACGGAGTTCGCGGGCGGGTCCACATCGACCTCCAGTTTAATATTGATTTTCTGGCTTGCATGCCCCCGATAAAATGACAGATTCAGCTGATTAGCAATGGAGTTGTCTTTGATCACCGCCTTCTTGATGCGCTGATCCATGCGGCCTTTAGGCAAAGCTTCTGAGCGCAGTCCGAATTGCTCGAAACATTCCAGCAGCTGCTGGAGATAGCTCGACCAGTCAAAGCCCGGGTCTGGCTCCTTCAGCATAAAATCCAGGTCCTCGGAAAACCGGGGCATGTTGTGCAGGATGCGCAGGCTGGTACCACCCTGGAAGGCAGCCACTTCAAAAAAACCGGCGCGCCATAGGGCGTACAAAGCTAGCTCCTGGATAATTTCTTTGGTCGCCTGCTCCTCCTCCACCGGGTTGGCCGCACGGTAGCTATCCAGACGTTGTTGAATAATCTCAATCATGAACAGGCTCCAGACCGAGAGCGAGTGCCAGTTCCTCAATAAAGCCAATCATGCGCTTGAATTTGTAGACTTGCTTCAAGGTGCGCAATTCGGGCTCGGTCACGCCCATCAAGAGATCTTGATCAATGCGCATACCGTCTACTAAAAACGTCAGGCCTTGCCACTCCATTTTCTTCAGTGACACGAGGTCCAGCAATGCACGGATGGGCCTCGCAATCAGCGCGGCCTGCTCGCCCAGCGGTACTCGCTCTACCAGTTCCATAAAATAACCAGTTTGAATTGCCAGGCGATGAAAAGTAAATCGGCCCAGGTCATCGTGTGCGAAATCTCTCTCCATGGCATCCGGCACCACCGACGCTGTGGTATACACGGCCTCTGGAATCCAACCGTGAAATGCCAGGGCGGTCTCGAGGGAAATATAGCTGCCCTGCGCCAGGCTTTGCGCCAGTATGTAGGGGTGGCAAGGTTGACTGCGGAACTTATCTGCCAGCAGGTACAAACCACGACGCAGCCGAATCAACTCGCCGGTCTTCATCGCCCTGTTGACCAGGTTGTAACGGCGCTGATCCGTCCCGGCGACAAGCCGGCGCAGTTGGGCATCACTCAGAATCCTGTCGCTGAGGCCCTCCTCCACTAACTGTCGGGTCAATGTCTGCATATTCATTCACCGGGACACAATCTGGTACGCGGCATAATTGTCGATTTACCTTGCTCGCCTGATAAAAAGTATCAGAAACTTTCACTTTATGAAAGTTTCTACTGAATTTTTGCAAATAAGTACCCAGTTCTCTATCGCAAGAAAAATGGTCAACGAGACAGCGTGACACGCCTTCCGGCGTTATTCGGCTGTTCGGCTGTTCGGCTGTTCGGCTGTTCGGCTGTTCGGCTGTTCGGCTGTTCGGCTGTTCGGCTGTTCGGCTGTTCGGCTGTTCGGCTGTTCGGCTGTTCGGCTGTTCGGCTGTTCGGACAGTATGGAATCGCCGCTTGTGTCAGCGCAAGGATCAGAAGCCCTGCTCGGCGTAATACGCCGCCAGGTGGTCAATCAGCGCCCGCACCCGCGTGGTGAGGTGGCGGTTCTGGGGGTAGAGCGCATGGAGTCCAAACACGTCGGTAGTGTAATCGGGCAGGATGCGCTGCAGGCGGCCATCGTCGAGCGCTTCTTTCACCGTGTATAACGGACTGCGCACTATGCCCTGGCCGCCGATCGCCATGGTTGCGAGGGCCAGTGGTGAGTTTGCGCGTAAAGCTCCGCCGACTCGAACCGTGGTTTCCCCGGCCGCCGATGAGAAGTGCCACACACCCCCATCGACCTGGCCTTCCGCGACCAGGCAATTGTGGGTCGCCAACGCCTCGGGTTCCGCGGGTGTGCCTTTGGCTGCCAGGTAGGCGGGTGACGCGCAAACAACCAGTGGCATGTCAGACAGCTTGCGGGCCATCAGCGTGGAGTCGCGCAGGCGACCGACGCGCACACCCAGGTCAAACCCCTCTTCCACCAGCGCCACACGGGTATCCGAGAGAATGAGGTCGACAGTCACCGCGGGGTGCTGCTCCATAAACGGCAGCAGCGCACGGGTGAGTTGGGTACTGCCAAAACCGGTGGGCGCGGTGATGCGTATGCGGCCGGCCAGGGCGGTTTGACGTTCCTGGACCAGCGATTCCACCTCGTCGATCTGCTCGAGAATGCGTTCGCACTGGTCCAGGTACACGCTGCCGACATCGGTGAGCGACACACTGCGGGTGGTGCGGTTGAACAGCTGGGTGTCCAGATTGGACTCCAGGCGTTGCACGTACTTGCTGACCACCTTGGTGGACTGGCCCAGGCGCTGGGCGGCACGGGTAAAGGAACCCTCGTGGGCAACCGCCACGAAGGCGCGCATGGTGTCGAGTTTGTCCATTGCTGGCACCTGTTCTACCCAATATCACTCCTATTATTACCTATTTGTTCATAGTAATTGAATGTCTTGGTTGATTATCTTTTTATTGGGCTACTGCATACTGATTTCCAGTGATATCCAACCGGGTATCGAACATTGAACCGAAAGCGCAAAAATTGAGGAAATCATCATGTCCAACGCTATACGCATTCACCGTCACCCCCTTTCTGGCCACTCACACCGCGTTGAGTTGTTCGCCAATCTAGCAGGCATCAACCACGAGTTGATCGATGTCGACCTGCTGGCTGGGGAACACAAATCTGAACCGTTCCTGACGCTAAACCCTGCCGGGCAGGTGCCCGTTATTGAAGACGGAGGCACCGTGATAGCGGACTCCAACGCCATCCTGGTTTACCTGGCACGTCGCTATGCGCCCCAGTGGCTACCCACCGACTCGGTTCTGGAAGCCGACGTACAAAAGTTTCTGTCATTGGCCGCAGGGGATATCGCCAACGGGCCGGCCGCGGCACGCTTGATTACCGTGTTTGGTGCGCCGCTAGACCCAGAGCGCACCCGCAGTGTGGCAGAGGGCGCCTTTGCGCGACTCGAGAAGCACCTTGAAAACCGGGACTGGCTGGTGGGCGACACACCTTCCATCGCCGACGTTGCGATTTACAGTTACACCGCCCACGCACCCGAGGGCAATGTGTCACTGGATGCCTACCCCAACATTCGCGCACTGCTATCACGCATTGAACACCTGCCGGGCTTTGTCGCCATGCAAGCCACAAAGGTGGGGTTGGCGGCGTGACCACACGACCGGAAATAATGAGGCCTGATTCACAGGCCTCACCCTTCCACCACGGTGAGCGGGCAGTACAGTCCCGGCTGGGGGTACGCTCCATAGAGAAGTGGGCGAGTCAGGTTATCAGGGATTACATGCCCGAGCAGCATCGCGAGTTTTACCAGGCACAACCCTTTATGATTGCCGCGGCGCGCGACGCGGATCGCCAACCCTGGGTCACCATGCTGGTAGGAGACGAAGGCTTTGTCGGCTCGCCTGATCCACAGCGCCTGACCCTGGCCGCCACACCCACACCGGGTGATGCCCTGGAACACGCGTTTCGTGACAACGCCGATGTCGGTTTCCTGGGTATTCAGCCGCACACGCGCCGGCGCAACCGGGTCAATGGATTTGTGGAATCCAATAACGATCAGGGCTTTACCCTGCGCGTAGCCCAGACATTCGGCAATTGCCCGCAGTACATTACCGAGCGCGAGGGCCAGCGGGTGGAACCCGTAACCGACATTCCCGTGCAGCGCGGCGACGCACTGTCAGCCGCACAGCAGCAATGGATCGCCAACGCAGATACCTTCTTCATTGGCAGCGGTTATCGTGGTGACGGCGACGACGCCAGCTACGGGATGGACGCGTCGCACCGCGGCGGGGAACCCGGTTTCGTAGAAGTACTCAGCCCGAAGCGCATCGCCTTTCCCGACTACTCAGGGAATAACCACTACAACACCATCGGCAACCTGGTGCTCGACGCCCGCGTCGGCTTGTTGTTTGTCGACTTTGCCAGCGGCAGCCTGCTGCAGATCGCCGGGCGCGCGTCCATCGACTGGGAGCCAAGTGAAGCGCTGCAGAACCAAGGTGTGCGCCGGACCATTTACATCGACATCGAGCAGACCATTGAACTCACCGGCGCCATTCCCCTGCGTTGGGGTACGGATGCCTCCGCCCAGCGACCATTGCGGCTGGTAGACAAGATTAAAGAGAGTGAGGACGTTGCGTCCTTCATTTTTGAGGCCGAGGACGGCCTGCCGCTGCCCGAGTTTGAACCCGGCCAGCACTTGCCCATTGATGTGGAGATTGCGGGTTTCGATGCGCCACAGCGCAGAACCTACTCGTTATCCAGTGCACCGCAAGACAGCCAGTACCGCGTGACGGTAAAGCGGGTGGCAGATGGCCTGGTATCCCGCCACTTGCACGATCACATCGAACCCGGTGCGGTGATAAACAGCCGGCACCCGGCGGGGGAATTCCTGCTGTCCTGCAGTGAGTGCCCGCTGGTACTCATAAGTGCGGGCGTCGGGGTAACACCTATGGTCAGCATCCTGCGCGCAGTGACCCAAACCCCGAGCGACCGCCCCATCTGGTTTATTCACGGCGCCCGCGACGGCGATCATCATCCACTGGCGGAAGAAGTACGCACCATCGCGGCCGCCAACCCCAACGTGCAACTGCATGTCATGTACAGCCAGCCACGCCCTGAAGATTCATCCGGCCCTGACTATCACGGTGTTGGGCGAGTGGATGGAGCGCTCTTGGCCGAGCAGGTGGAAAATCCAGACGCTCACTACTTTATGTGCGGCCCCGCCGCGTTTATGGCAGACATGCAGGCCGGTCTGGCGGCGAAGCTCGTACCCACGGAACAGATTCACTATGAAAGTTTTGGCCCAGCAAGCTAAACCCCATCGCACATTGCGAAAGGAAGGAAACATGAGTCAAAAAGTCTGCTTGGTCACTGGTGTGGGTGAAGGCACAGGTGCCGCCATAGCACGCCGATTCGCGCAAGATGGATACACTGTGGCGATGCTCGCGCGTAACGGTGAGCGCTTGAAACGCTACGCGACAAACATTGAAAATGCTGTGGCATTCCCCTGTGATATCGGCGACTTGGATGCCCTGGGCAGAGTCCTCGGGGACATACGGAAGCGCCTCGGGCACCCGCAGGTGATCGTGCACAATGCCGTGCGAGCAAGTTTCGAACGGCTAATGGATGGTGAAATAGCCGACCTGGAGAAAAACTTCAGGGTGGCGACCACCTCGCTGGCTTACATTGCCAAGACATGTTTGCCAGCAATGCTTGAGAAAGGGGCAGGAGCCATCATCGCAACGGGTAACACCGCCGCATTTCGCGGGGTACCTTCTTATGCGTTGTTTGCACCAGTGAAAGCCGCACAGCGTGTGCTAATGGAATCTTTGGCGCGCGATTTTGGCCCGCAGGGAATTCACGCCGCCTATATAAACATAGACGCTGTGATCGACGTTCCTTGGACACGCGACAGATTCGCGGCTGATCAGCCGGACGAATACTTTATATCTCCAGCTTCTATCGCCGCCGAAGTGG
Source organism: Halieaceae bacterium (assembly GCA_963669435.1). Taxonomy (GTDB): domain Bacteria; phylum Pseudomonadota; class Gammaproteobacteria; order Pseudomonadales; family Halieaceae; genus CALJFL01. Next base: position 2,725,654 of record OY770025.1, on the reverse strand, counting down.
CGCACACTGTAGGGCAACCAAGAGATGCATGGTCATTCAACGTGGAAATTCGCCCGTACAGTGAACACTGGTGATCGTACGGCAGCGGTAGACAGCGCGACTGAGATTCAGGATCTGGCATGCTGCCCTGAGGCTCAGTCCGTGCATCTGTCTGCAGACGCTTGAACTCACCGGCGCCATTCCCCTGCGCTGGGGTACCGGGGAACCCGGCGCGGTGATTAACAGCCAGCCGGGGCCGCAGGATAGTGAGGGCCGCGATCACTATGCAGCCGGGCGCGTGGACGGCGCGCTATTGGCAGAGCAAGTGGATAACCCGGACGCCCACTATTTTATGTGCAGCCCCGCCGCGTTTATGGCCGATATCCAAGCCGACCTGGCGGCGCTCTCGGTGCCAGACGAACAGGTGCATTACGAGACGTTCGGGCCGGCGGGTTGATCATCGTTCACGCCGCAGTAGCAAGCTGAGAACGTTTGCGTAACGCTTACTGGGAACTACTTGGGTTGAAGTAGCGGTAGGGTCCGTCCCAGGTATACCGCTGCCCATCAATCACCAACTCATGGCGCTGTTGTGCAGAAGTGTCCTGGTTTGCAAGGACAAACAGGGATGACGCGCCTGCGAGGTCCACGATGGAAACTGCGGTGTAGTCGGCGTCACTATGCACCACGTTTACCGAGGCGATAGCGCTCTTTGAGCTGACCGCGCGCTCGGTGACCGGGCTGTAGCTGCCATGGGATTCGATAACAGTTGCAAATACGGTTGCGGCCGCTTCGGGACGACGCAGGATAAATGCCGGGTCGCGGCGCAGGTTGAAGCTGGGGTCATTGGCTCCCACCCGGGCAAATAGTAGCTCGTCGGTGTCGGCCGCGGTGCTGGTCAGGGTGTAAAACCCTTTTGGTCCCATCCAGGTGAACCTCGCCGTGCCGGTAGAGGATGCGCCACGGGCCTCCAGGTACAGGTGTTGGTAACCATTACCCTGCCCCAACGGTTTGAGCTCAGGTGAAGCCTGGTACTCAAAGTCTGTGTCCAGCAACTGACCCATAAAGTAAAAAGGCAAGTCGTACTGCTGCGGGGCCTGCGCGGCGACTTGCCACAGGTCGAGCACGAAGGGCTCGTTAAAGTTTTCGCCCTTGATCAGGGCCAGGGTGCGGCGCATTTCTGTTCCCGGGTAGGCATTATGCTCGCGCGCGCTAACCACCTGTACGTTGGGATTTTGGGCATCGAAGAAATCCAGCTCGGAGTGATGCTGGCTGCCCACTTCATAGTTACTCCCGAAGTGGGATGTCTCATTCACCACCAGGGTATTGTGCGCGACAGATTGCTTCGCCCAGGTGTGATTTTCGGGCAGGTAATTGCCGCCACCCTTTTGCTCGACATTGACAAAGCGCACCAGACCGTAGTCCTGCAGGATCTCTTCACCCCGCTCGAACATGGAAAAGGACAGTTTGTCGTAATGGCCGTGACTGAGCCCCTGGGCGGCATACTTGAAAATTACTGTCAGTTCTTCACTACCATAACGCAGGATCGCCAGTCCGCCCTGTTTACCTTCTGCACCGTCCGACAGGTTGACCGAACGCTTGGCAAAAGGCAGCGCCTTACCCGCGGCAATGGCTTTTACCACGGCCAGCCCGGACTGGTCCAGCAACACTTCGCCCTGAGCGGCCGCGATGCTAAGCAGTTGTGGATCCTGCTCGCCGTAGAAATAAGCCACGTTGACCGCTGTGACCAATTCCGAGGAACGATAGGACATGCCCTTCTGGGCATCGTTGATCGGAAAGAACTCACCATCCGCGTCGGTAAGGTTCAGCAACGCATATACCGCCTTTAGCAGTACCCCTTTTTTGTGTCGCAGTGCGCCCAGCTCCGGTTTCACGTTGTGTAAAGCAGTCGCAAATACCAGAAAGGGATACATGGCGTAGCGTTGGTAGTAAGGCCCCTCGGTGTAATAGCCATCGGGAGAAAAGGGTTGTTCCAGGTTTGCCAGGAAGCCCGCACGCTGACCGTCAACCTTAATAAAGCCGCCGTCGTCATCTTTCAGGCCAGGCTGCAACCCATCATCTTCAAGGCCATATAGCGCGCGTTGGAGTAAGGCATCGTCATCCATGGCCAGGGCGATCATACCCACCGCCGCATTACCCCAGGTGCTGTGATTGTGAATACGATTGTAGAACTGGGGATTCTCGATCGAGATGAAATCCGCTACTGGACGAAACAGCTCATTTTCCAGCCGCTGACGTTCCGCTGGGGTCAACCAGTCGTAAATCGCATCGTAGGCCTGGCTCATGTAGACCAGCCAGACACTTTCATTCAAACACTGCCAGAACAGCTTGCCGCGGGCATAGGAACGTTCCATGGGATGCAGGGGAAGCGTCTGGTACATACCTGCGTACTGGAACAACATATCGCGAACATACTCAGCGTAGCGCTCCTCGCCCAGTATCTGGAAAAGCAATCCTGCTTGCTGGGCCACCACGTAGTTACGTTTGTGCCTTTCGTGGGTATAACCACCGGAAAAGTCACGGGGCACCGGCGTATCTATGCCCGCAGCAATTTCCGCATCAACCTGCGCTTTCACCACGGCAAGGGACGCATCGAACAGAGGCACGCTGCCCAGGCTGTCGCGGATTTCGTTGACCCCCTCGCTGCTTAACAGCAGTTCCGGGCGCGCGGAAGAATCCGCGACCCACAGCGTCATCAGCAGCGAGACCAGGACTACAGAAAACCGGGTTGTGCGCATGCGTAACACGGGACAGCTCAGGGCATCGCAGTAGCGGGAATGATAGCGCCCCGGTGTTGAATCACCACCGAGGCCAAATCGTGTCCAGCCTGGGCAGCCTCAACAACTGACTTACCCTGCAAACGCGCCGCGAGGTAACCCGCGTTAAAGGAATCACCTGCGGAAGTCGTGTCGACAACCGTGACATCATGCGACGCCACCAATTCCTGCTCCTCTTCGCGAACCACCAGGCAGCCCACTGGCCCCATTTTCAGAGCAATCTCGGGAACGCCCCAGGACTGCAAACGCTGGACCGTTTCACCCTGGTCATCTTCCCCGAAAACCTGCTGCTCATCTTCGAAGGTAGGCAATGCGATATCAGTCAGGCGGTAAATTGCCTCGTAGGCTTCACGGGTTTGCTGGATACCCTGCCAAAGCCGGGGACGGTAGTTGCCATCGAAAACCACCTTGCCGCCGGCGCTACGATAGTCTGCCAACAATTGAAACAAACGTTGCCGGGATGCCTCATCGTAGATCGCCAGCGAAATACCGGTCAGCACCAGGTAAGTGTGATTGGCTAGCTTCCCGAACAAGGCTGCCGCAGCTTCGGGGTCCTGCAACAATCGTCGAGCCGGGGCATTGTCGCGCCAGTAGTAAAATGAACGCTCGCCGTACTCATCTGTTTCGATCATGTACAGGCCGGGCACCGCATCCGGTTCGCGCGAGACCAGCTCGCAACCGACTCCCTCACCCTGCCACTGCTGTACCATCCAGTCGCTCATGGAATCGTCCCCCAGGGCGGTGACGTAATCCACGGCGACGCCCAGGCGGGCGAGATACACCGAACAGTTCAGCGTATCACCGCCATAAGCCAGGTTAACCGACAGGCTGGCTGCAGAGAAGTCGGACGCGCCACCGCTGAGTTCCAGCATGCACTCCCCGATTACTCCAATCTTGCTCGACATGAGCGATGACCCTAACGCACTATCAGGAGAAGAATAATCCCCCATTCACGTCGATATTAGTACCGGTAAGAAAGCCAGCCTCGCTGGAAGCCAGGAAGCTGACCGTTTCCGCAACCTCCTGTGGATTGCCTTCCCTGCGCAGCGGCGTATTGCCCGCCACCGCCTGCCGACCTTCCGGATTGCTGAAGGTATCGTGGAACAAGGTACTGATCATGCCGCAACACAGTGAATTCACGCGGATATTTTTTGGCCCCAGTTCCTTGGCCATGGAACGGGTAAAGGTCATCACCGCGCCCTTGGAGGTTGCGTACGCGCTGGCCCCGGGACCACCCCCATCGCGACCCGCCTGGGAGGCGAAATTAACAATGGCGCTGCCCTCGGGCATGTGCGGCACCACGGCCTTGGTCGCCAGAAACGTGGAATTAAGATTGAGCTGAATCACCTGGTCGAAAAAATCCAGGTCCATTTCATCAAGTGTCTTGCGGGCCACCAGGCCACCTGCCACGTTGATCAGGATATCGATGGTGGAACCAAAGGCAGCTTGCGTCGCCGCGACCATACCTTCGACATCAGCAGGTGAAGTCATATCACCCTTGTAAAGAATGGCCTGCCCCCCTGCGGCCTCGACCTCGGCCAGCGTTGCCTCGGCTTTTTCCTGACTGCCAAAGTAGTTGATGACCACCTTTGCCCCTTCCGCTGCCAGCTGCAGCGAAACTGCTTTACCAATATCCCGGGCACCACCGGTAACGACGGCTACTTTATTCTGATGTTTCATAAGCGTTCTCTTCTCTTCCTGTTTCAATCTGTCAGTACGCCCGCAAGCCGTGGCTCCCGGGCAGGTAAATTAGTTAGCCTTTGGGTTTCAAGGGTTCGATCTTCGGGCACAGCACCCAGACACTGAGCATCGCTGTTACCGCCAACGCGGCGCCAATCACGAATGCCGGCGTATAGTTGCCTCCCGAGGTCAACCAGGGCACCAGCGCAGTCAACGCGGCGGCCGACAGTTTGGCGGCCATCCCGGAAAAACCCGCCAGGGTACCGACGGTGTTACCCCCGTAAAAATCGCTGGGGAGGGTTTGCACATTGCCGATCGCTGTCTGGAATCCGAACAGGATGACTGCCATCAACAGCACCGCGTTTACCGGCTCGCCGGGATTGGCCATGGCCAACAGGGCCGGCAACATGGTGAAGCCGCCCAGGGTGATAATCACCTTTCGGGTTCGATCTACCGTCCAGCCCGCTTTCAGCCGGTTTTGAGCCAGCAGGCCGCCAAACCAGGCGCCAAACATCGCCCCCACATAGGGCACCCAGCCATAGATACCGATGGTTTTTACATCCATGCCGTAGACTTCCGAGAGGTAGATCGGAATCCAGAACACGAACAGCCACCAGATCGGATCGATCGCCGCGGACGCAAGGATTACGCCCCAGCTTTGCTTGCGCGAGAGCATCTCGGCGGTGGTGGGGTTGTAGCCGTCGCCGTGGCTCTGTTCATCGTCTTCGACAGTGTTTTGCTGGCCGCTGAGGATGTACTCCCGCTCCTCGTCGGTGATCCATGGATGCTTCTGCGGCGGCGCCTTGACCAGGATCCACCAGGGAACCAGCCAGGCCAGACCCACCAAGCCTACCAAGACAAATATCGCTTTCCAGCTGAGGAAAATAGTGAGGAAGGCAATCAACGGGATGGAGATAATCCCGCCGATGGCTGCACCGGAGTTAAATATACCCTGGGCCAGGGCGCGCTCCTTGGTGGGAAACCATTCGGCGTTACCCTTGGTCGCTCCTGGCCAGTTACCGGCCTCGGCAATGCCCAATACGGCCCTGAATATGCTGAAGGTTACGAGACCGCGGGCAAAGGCATGCGCCGCGGTCGCCAGGGACCAGATGCCAATCGACAGGGCGAAGCCGACCCGGGTACCGACCCAATCAAAGATTTTTCCGAACAACGCCTGGCCAAAAGCATAGGAAAAGACAAACACCACGGAAATGAAGGCGTAAATTTCCTTGCGCTCGTCCTCGCTCTTATCGGGATAAATATCTGCGGATATCGCCGGCCACAGCACGTTCAGCGACTGCCGGTCGATGTAATTGATAATGGTGGCTATGGCGATGAGGGTGATTACCCACCAGCGGAGATTGGGAATTTTCATTGGTCTTGTTCTCCGAGAAAATCTTCACGCTTGGGGCTGAATACGTCGATCAGCATGCCCGCCTGCTTGCAGACAGCGCCATGGGGAATATTCGGCTGCATAAAGAAGCAATCGCCTTCTACCAGGGTGCGGGATTCTTCGCCGACGGTTACCTCGAATTCGCCTGCAGCCACGTAGGTCACCTGCGAGTGAAAGTGTTCGTGCAGGTAGCCCTCGCTGCCGGCTTCAAACCACACTTTCACCATCATGATCTGGTCATTAAAGCCGAGGATCTGACGGGTGATACCCTTATCCACCGTTTCGACAGGTGTATCAGCACCGATAAGGAATGCGTCTGTTTGCATAACGTCGCTACCTGCGTTTATCCATTAAGTCGTTCAATTTTCTACCGCTCTTTAACGACATTGTTCTCAATCAGCGCTGTATTCTCTGCAGCGCTATTCAGTTCCATGACCTGCGGCGGCGGAGTCGCCACGAAGGTGTTCCCGACCACCTTGCTCACGGGCTCACCGACGGTGTGCAACAATTTAATCGGCGCACTGTTTTCAAACCGGTTGTTTTGTATGGATGTGACCTGCACACCATGCAGTAGTATCGACGCCCCGGACTTGTTCTTACCGCCCTTACCCACGTTGCGAAGCTCCGAGTCGGCGAGCAGGAAATGCGGGCCGAAGGTACTTTCATCGGTACCACCGCGATAAACATCCGCCAGTGCGCCCTGGACATTGGTGAAATTTGAATTGCGGATTTCAATGTACTCGGCGTTGTAGATGCCGTAGTCGTCAAACTCCTTGTCCAGGTTCAGTATCGTCCCGCTCACATCGGAAAAGGTGGAATTGGTGATAGAAATCGTGTCGGCCATAGTGCTCTTGGACACATCCACTACATTGAAGTGGCGGTTTACATCCAGATCCACAACCGCGATATTCTCCAGCCGCAGCTCGTAATTCCGCAGCATAGAGTAGCGGCTACTTCGCATCACCGCATTGCCGACGTTGTCCGGGGCACTGGCGCCAGATATCGTCAGCCCCTGCAGGAAAAGGCTCCCGCCATCTGCTATTTCAAACAGGGTTGAGCGCGAGAACTCGAGCTGAGTCTTATCTTCGCCAATTAACGTCACCGGTTTATCAACGACAATGACTTTACTCGCCAGGTAATTCCCTGGCTTCAGACGCACAATATCGCCAGAGCTTGCGCGGGAGATTGCTGCCTCCAATGAACCGGTGCCTGGCTCAATGACAATTTCGGTGCCGGTGCCAAAACGCTCCTCCGCGTCCGGCTTCGAATACCAGGGCACACCGGTCTGATCCTTGTCCAATACAACGAGGTCGCGCTTTGCGCCTGTACCAGACAGTTCAACGGATGCGGGATATAACAGACCGTTCGCAGCTCTTCGCATGTTGAGCGCGCGGTTATCAAAGCCTGCCGTGAGTTGCGGATCCTCAACCTCGTTCAGCACGTTGTCACGGAAGGCAATCCCGCTGACATCATCGTAAAGAGTAAACGTATCGCGACCGTTCTCGCTGTAAATCAAGTTGTTTTGAAAGGCGCTGTTGATAGGGACTGCGCTGCGCTCGGCATCACTACCCGCGGCGAGCTGAATATGCTCGACATCGAGCAGGCTATTGTTTTCGATGACTGCGCCGTCCACCTGGTGGTAACGATTGATTGGTGAATTGGGTACACCGTTCATCACTACCAGGCCGCCACCAAAGCGATATCCGGTGAGCCCTTCGAGGTAGTTATTGCGAATGGTCTGGCGCTTGTTGATCACCCGGATGCCGCCGGTGTGATCGACGCCGTTGCCGATGAATACATTCTCTTCAACGCGATTATCGTTGCCGTGGCGCAGAGTCAATGTACCGCGGGACTCGTAGAACACATTGCCGCGCAGGATATTGCCGCCGGACTTCACCGAGACGATCTCCACCTCACCGTTACAACGATCGAAATAATTGTTTTCCACCGTGGTGTACGAATTGGAGAGCGAGAAGTGGCTGGTACCAATACGCAGGGTTTCGCCGCCGTTGGATCCCAGCACCGCTCGAGGACCGAAGTAGTTGTGGTCTATGCGGTGGTAGTTTTCCTGGCTTTGCTCGGTGTTAAGGCGCACCGCGAGCAGCACACCCTTGTTACCCTTGCCGCTCAGGTGGTTATGGTCAAAACGATTGTGCTTGCCATAAAGGGTCACCCAGTGGTCGGTCTCAAACCGCTCGGGGTTGCTGAAACCATCGATGACCGTTTCGGTGACCCGAGAATGGTTGGCCAGGCTTTGCTTGCCGGTACGGAACGAGATCACCGCATCGGTGGGGGTGAAGCCATTCTTGAACACCAGACCGGAAACCAGTAGATGCTCACCCGCCAGTTTAAGGTTGGATTGTCCAGACAGGATGACCTTGCCTTTGTCCTGTGCCCGCAGGGTAATGGGTTGCTCCTGCGTGCCAACACCGGTAAAAACGACTTCGAAGTCCCGCCATTCACCGTTGGCCAATATCACCGTGTCGCCAGCCACAAGCTCACTTGCTGCCTGCTGATAAGCCTGCTGGTCGGCCACGAGAATATCCCGGGCCTTCAGCGGAGCACTCAACGCGCAGAGCAACAGGATTACCAGTGTTGCCTTAACACCGAACTCGTCGCGCTGATTGATATAGCTGTTGTTGGAATTAGCTGGCATAACAAGATAATAGTAGTCGTTGTTTCTCGCGCTTGGTTGTTGCGGGTGGGTTCACGGATGGCACCTTGTTTCAACATTGAACGGTGGCTAAAAAAAAGGCCTCGCAACAAGGTGGTAATCCTTTGCCTTGAGGCCAACCGCAACCCTACCGCCGGGTTGTTCGTTTCCCCGCCGGGGCGGTACCACGAGGGTACACCCGGCAGTCCTTTCTCACGCTACATCCGGTAAGCCAGACCGATGGTGATACGACGATCCGTGAGACCCTGGTAACAGAACAGGGCGCCCTCGTTCACACAGCTTTGCTCTACGTCTTCCTCGGTGAGGTTTATCCCTTCCAGCAACACGGTGAAGTTATCGGTAACCTCGTAAGCCAGGCTTGCGTTGAGCTGTGACCGGTCCTCCTGGACGACCGGGAAGCCCCAGGGAAAGCTGTTGGTGCTTCCAAAATCGGTAGAACGGTACGCTTCACGCCAGGTGTAACGCATACGCGCAGACAGTCCATACTTTTCATAGTATGCGGTGATGTTGTAGGCGTCCTCGGACAGATCGATCAATGGAATTTCCATGGTGACCGTGTCCGTCGCACCGAGCGAATCAAATACCTGCGTGGGACGACTGAAGGCACTGTAGTACTCCTCGGCGCCATCAAACTCCTGAGTAGTGTAGTTGGCGATAATGCCGAAGCCAGAAGCCCAACCCAGTTCCTCTTCAAAATCACCCAGGTCGTACTGGACTACGATCTCCCAACCCTCCTGGGTCGTATCACCCGAGCCATTGATGACCTGGGATGTGGGTACGCAAACCCCGGGCGGTGTGCCGGGAGGCGCGAATACGTTCGGGTCGGCAATGGGGTTGAACAAACCACCATTCTCACAAGGTGGCGTGGTGTCACGGAAGCCATTGGCATCTTCTACCGGATCGGAATCCTGGCGAGTGAACAGTCCGGTACGATCTTTCTGGAAGTAACCGACGCTCAGCACTGCACGCGGGGCGAAGTACCACTCCACGCCGATATCAAAGGACTCAACTTCCTCGGGCTGCAGTGATGGATTACCGATTTCAATCGCCTCATTCGGGCTGGTGCTGAAGGTGGCTGAAGTAGATAGGTCATCGAAGTCAGGGCGACGGATATCTTCGCCCCAACCCGCGCGAATCGCCACGTCTTCGTGGACATCGGCAACCAGGTTGATTCTCGGCAACCAGAAATCATAGCTGCCGCTGGTTGTGGTTTCCGTGACCTCGTCATTGATGACACTGTTGCCGGTAGATTCCACGTCGGTATCTACATAGCGAACACCCACGTTGCCGCGCAGCCAGTTCCATTCAAAGTTTGCCTGCACGTAGAAGGCATCGGTCTCTTCTTCGATATCGAAAAAGCCGGTGGCCACAGAGCTGGGGGTTTCAATACCACCGAGGGTGGAGCCAGTATTCGCCTGGTGAACTGCAATCGCTTCATTGAGCGTGTTCAATACTGAATTCGGGCTGTTGGCTGACTTATCCAGGTCAATGACCAGGAAATCGGGGAAAAACAGGTCCCTGCCATCCGCGTCATCGAAATTGTCGGGGCCCGCCTCGAGCACGCTGGCAAACAGATCGCCCGAGGGTGAATCCACCATGTTTCTCAATCCGTAGTTGGAGCGAACCTGGTTCTGGAAGCTGCTCACCTCACTCCAGCGATAACCCGCATCGATAGAGGTCAGCACCGGCAGGTCTTCGAAGAAATAAGATACATCAATTCGGAAAGCGTCTTCCTGGTTCTCGGCCTTGTCCTGTTGCTGGTTTACATCGCGAAGGCGATAGTTTGCCGGATCGAGTAATTGCTCACGGGTGGGCGCATTGGCTTCACCCTCTGCAATACCGAACGCCAGTTCGCCCCCGGTGAGATCGAACTCAATGGGCGTGCCGTTCTCATTCGGTTCACCAATCGCGGTGTTCGGGTTGATAAAGTTCAGTCTGGTATTGAATTCCGGCGTGGTGGTCTCGTTCTTGGAGGTGGAGATTTCCGCACTGACACGCCAGTTATCGCGGTCCCAGTTGCCACCCAGGCTGAAAATGTTGTTGTCGGTATCGCGCGAGTCGGTGTCGGCGGACAATCGCACGTTAGGATCGAAACGGTCATCATTTTGCGCCGGAATTACCCCCCGCACCGCCGCCTGGATACTACCGAGGTCCTGACGGCCGTTCTCACCGTCGAGTGAGCCAAAGTTAACCGTCTCAAACTGGCTGATAATCGCTGCATTGCGCTGGGTACTGATACCCGAGGTCTCGACCCTGGTGCTCTGTTGCTTCTGGTCCTGCTCGCCGTAGATGGCGTCAAAGTAAAAACTCAACTCTTCATTTGGGGCCCATTCCAGGGTACCGGCAAACACCGTGGTCTCGCGCTCGTAGTTATCGTAGTCCTGCACAAAGAACTGCGCGGGAAGAAAATCGAAGTCGGCGCTGGCGCTGTCCTCAGCGAGGACCAGGTTGTCGCGGTCTGCCCGGGGGCGGAATGCGCGTACGTCCTGCTCGGTGTAACTGATGCTGGCTACGGCGCCAAAGGTGCCCATGTCAGTTTCCCAGTTGTTGCCGAATGTTCCCGAGACCCGTGGCGAAAGGTCGTCACTGTCTGACAATGAGCTGTGCTCACCCTGCAGCCTCATAGCCACCAATGGCTCGGAAAGATCCAACGGACGAATGGTCTTCAGGTTGATCGTACCGCCCACCGACCCCTCGATGGTCCTGGCCTCAGATGCCTTGACCACCTCAATACCGGCAATGATGGAGGCGGAAATATCTTCGAAGTCGATGCCAGTACGGCCAGTGCCCGACCCGGTTGTAGACACACCATTGATTTCAGTGCGGTTGGCATTGGTACCGCGGATCTGTACGCCGGAGCCCACACCTGCAGTTCGGGTAATCTGTACGCCGGGAATGTTCTCCAGCACCTCGGCCAGGTTCTGGTCGGGCAGCTTGCCGATGTCTTCGGCCTGGATCACTTCAATCAGGTTGGCAGAGTCCCGCTTCTGGTCAAGGGCATTGGCCAGCGATGCGCGGATACCGGTGACGATCACTTCCTCGAGTACAGGATCGTCAGTCGCAGATTCCTGTGCATACAGCGAGGCAGAGGCAGCAGACACAAGTGCTGCTGCCAGGGTGAGTCGAAATGGCGCAGCCAGTGAACGGGCGAACAGGGGTGCTTTGGGATGATCTCGCATTATTGTGGTCTCCATCTTTAGCGTTATAAGGTGATGCGATGGGGCACAAACTAGCCAATGTGATTACCAATGTCAACAAAATTGATATGACCAATTTTGTCTTACACTTAATTTCGACCGAGGAAAGACAATCTATAACTCCTTATACTGTTGTTTTTTATAGACAAAATGGCTTCGCGTGGTGTCGAGGAATAATTGTAAGTTTTCTCTTCAGAATGACAACGCACGAGCCCTGGCGGGATAATCGCCGTTTGGACTGACAGATTTAACTTACCATTACTTCTAATAGCAAACAGGTGCATCCGTTCGGTAAGGGGGGTTACATCTACATGGATCCCAAAGCCCGTCCTCGCCTGGACAGTAAAGGTTGTCGATATTTTGCGGGGAGAGTCGCCTCAGCAATGGCGAGTGCGGGCTTGCTGTCGCTAACCCGGTGCGGAGGTCTGGTGCAGTCTGCTCAGGGAAAAGCGCTCACGCGTCTTTGACAATTCGCGCTGCACGGCTTCGACCGCTTCCTGCTCGGTGCGCTGGTGCAAGGCATTAATGCCACGGCCAAAATGATTGCGCATAGCCACCCTCGCCGCCTGGGAATCCCCCGCGGCAAGGGCGTCATAGATGGCCTGGTGTTCCTTCAAGCGGGTGTCGGGATCTTCCTTGCAAACGGAATTGTGCGCAGCCCGTATGTGGTGCAAACCCTCCTGCACGTCCCAGAGATTTTCTATCATCGCCTTGAGCAGCCTGTTGTTGGTAGCAGCTGCGATAACAGCATGAAACTTGCGGTCTGCGACATCGGAATCGACGTTACCAGCCTTATTTTCCAGCGCCATTTCATCCAGCGCCGCCTTCAGTTCGAGAATCTGCTCCGGGCTGATCATCGAGGCGGCAAGCGCCGCGGCCTCCCCCTCGATCATCACCCGCGTTTCCAGCAACTCGAAGGGACTCACGCTGCTGCCGACTGCCGCAACGCCCTTACCCTCCAGGACATAAACCCCTGAGCCGGTCTTCACCGAGACACGGCCCATCGCCTCCAGCGCAATGACCGCCTCGCGCACGGTAGGCCGACTAACTCCATAGCGCTCGGACAGCTCGCGCTCGGCAGGAAGGCGCGTACCCGCTGGGAACTCGCCCGATTCCATGGATTGCAAAATCTGTTCAACAATTTGCCGATAAAGCCGTTGCTTATTGCTGCTTTCGCTGTCCACCATATCGTCCTGCACCACACCCGATCCGGGCGTTACTCAAAGCTCAAGGTGTAATACACCACAAAATTATTGGTAAGACAATGATTTTGTCCAATTTGCAAGCGATTCATGGAGCTCTGTCAGGCTCAAGTTGGCGGTACTCTATAGTCTGACGGTCGCTAATGGCGTGGGCATCATTTCTTTGCCCATCCTTTCCTGCAGCCCTTCAATCCCGGGCGGCTGAGGCTTTCAGACGGGGCAACAAGCGTTTAACTAGCGCAATCTGAGGCCAAACTCCGTGCCCTCAGCCGACTGGCCAGCAGGATTGCCAAAATCCATATCATCGGCGCCCAATACGGCGTCGCGGGTCCACACCTGGGCGCCCTCTACTGTTGGGCCGCTAGCGCTGCCCAGTAGTAACAGCGCGGCGCCCGCATCCATATCCTCGCCTACATTGGTAAATTCGTGGCCAAACATCAGTTCGGGGAAGCCGTCGCGGTTATAGTCCCCGCTGGTAACAGGATAATTCAGCGACCGGGTGTCGAGATCAATCGCAACTGACACTTCCTCACTGGATGCCTCCTGGTCGTGCAGATCGAGCCCAGTTACCCACTGTACGCCCTCATTGCCTGGCCCATCGGGCCCGCAGCCGAGAATGCTCCAGTAAAACCCGGAATTGGATGAATTCTGGTTACCCTGACCGAACGCCAGCAGTTCCGGGCAGCCGTCGGCGTCCAGATCAACCGCTTTAAGGAAGGCCCCGTAGAGGTCGGTGAACCGGGGTTCCTCACCATCCAACCAGGTGAGCGCCGGGGCAGGTATTACAGTTCGCTGGGCGCCGAATCCCTGGTCCAGGTCGGACACGATGTTCAGATAGCCACGGCTATCCGCCTCCTCGCCGGTGGCGCTGTCGGGCGGTTCGAGTTGCGGGGCCCCGATGGCCAGTTCCTGTTTACCGTCGTTGTTGAAATCCCCCACCGCCAGCCCAAAGCCGAACAGAGCAGTCACTTGCGAGGGGGGAATGGGAGGCCCCAGAAAGGGTTCAGCTTCACCATCGCCATCGCTGTCGAGCAGAATCTGCGTTTGCGTAATGTACAGATTGCCATCGGCGGTAAGACCTGGCCCGCGCTCCATCGTATCGGGGTTGCCGGAACCCGGAATGATAGTGACAAAACCACCCGCGGGAACGCCGCTCTCGGTGGCACGTGGTGAGCCTACAATCAGGTCGTCGACCCCATCGTTAGTGACGTCTCCCACGGCCAGGCTATCGCCAAACTGGGCGGAATTCTCTGGGTCGCCAATGACATCAACGACCAAAAGGTCCCCCGAGCCACCCAGCCCGGCCAGGCTCCAACGGTCATAGCGGAAACCGAGGCCATCATCTTCACCATCGATGACCAAAACCTCACCCGCCTGGGACACATCCCCAACAGTTCGTCGGGGGGCGGCGATAACAAGGTCATCCCTGCCATCGGTATTGAAGTCACCGACGGCGAGCGTCGCGCCAAAGCCGTCATCGAATTCCGGGAGATCGCCGGTGCTGAGAAAAGTTAAGTCCACCTCCCCGTCGCCATCGTCATCGACTCTACCATTGGCCTGCGTCCAGCTCTGGTTTCCTTCAGCGGTTAGCCCCTCGGCGCTGCCATACACCACGCGCAGGATGCCCGCAGATTCAACGCTATCTACCTCCACGGCAATAAATGCGATAACCAGGTCTGAATAACCGTCGCCATTAAAATCACCACTTTCGAGACGCAACAACTCTGACGCGGCGAAGGCCTCGCCCTCAGGGGACCCCACGCTAATCAACCTGCCGGCGAGTTCGCCGGTGGGGCCATAGAGCTTGTCGCCCTGTATTAACTGCTGACCGTCAACGCCAACCCCCTCGGGGCCGCCATAGAATACATTGATAGCAAAGGGGTCTATGCTATCCGCTTCGAAAGCAGCTATCGCCAGGTCGTCATACCCGTCGCCATTGAAGTCAGTGTCGGGTTTGCGGAAAACCGGCGCAACACCGAACTCAATATCCGAAGCCACCAGCCCCAGCAGGAATTCATTCCCCGCAAAGGGCGCGGTGGTCAGTGTGCAATCCCCCAATAACCCACCGCAGAGATACCCGAGCTGTCGGCGCCAGCCGACAAATTCGTAGCCGGTGAAAGGTACGGCGCGAAAGCTATCCGTGAAGCTCGCGTCGGTAATCTCGACCTCACACACCGAAGCGGTGGGGCAATTATTCGCGCCGAAGTCCTGCGACAGCACCTCGCCACCGGGGGGCACTTCAACGATAATTTTACAGGCGGACAAAGTGAGTGTGATGACCACTGCGGTCAGGGTGATACGCGGCATGGAGTTACTCCTTCCATGGCCTCACAAGGTTGAGGCCTGCCCTCAGTCTACAGGCTGCAAGAACGATTTGTAATCTCACCAACCGGCAAATACCGGCTTTAGACTAAGGAACGGGATACAGAGACAGTTGTCGATGCGCACAGACACGCGCGGCATACGGAGCTGTCAAGCTGTAAGTAGCATACAGGTCACTCGGCTATACGAGTCCAGCCACGAGGACCGATTCGGTCCTTGCACCAGCTTTCCGCTCGACAGAAATTTCCTGGTATTCGGGGCTATAGAGAAATTCCCTGGCTTTCTCCTCGCCATCGAAGGCCATCACTACAACCTTGTCGCAGGTGCGCTCGCCTTCGAGAAGCACGGGGTTTTCATCAGCACAGAGCAGTTCGCCCTCGAACTTGTTAAAGACCTGTACAAACTTACTTTGATAGCTCCGGTAAACGGACTCTTCCGTAAATCTGAGCGTAGCGATTACAAAAACACTCATTGCATTCTCTCAATATACTTCACTATTGAAGTATATGCCGATCAGTGGTATCTCTCAACCTGCCAGCAGCAAGTCTTAGGTGTCAGGCGACACTCTAAAGACAGAGTTAAACAAAGCTCCGGCAATACTGGTGTTCAGGATTGAACAACCCAATGCACGATTTACGGGAGAATCTGAAGTTCAATAGCAGGTTCTGCTTTACCTCAACTTAAGTTGAGGTATTAACCTCAGATGTTTTCAGCAATCAGGCTTATCAAGTTCAACAATTGAGGAACTACTTATGAAGGACATTGTCGAGCAGGGGTTAGCTGGACTTGCCAACGCAGGACTGGTCAATGGAGGAAACTGGTTTGTTGGGCATTTCGGCGCCGAGGCCTTATCGCTTGCTTTCCTGCTTGAGAATAACCGTGTCTCGAATGACACGGTTGATGCGGTCAAGAAGCGGATTCATGCGATCTTCGATGCCCACCCGGAATTCTTTAAAGAACCACCGCGTATTGAGACTATGGACCGGGCAGTTGAACTATCAGACCTGGTGGAGCATATTGAAAGGACCATTGCGACATTCTCCGTCGATGGACATCACACTATCTACGCTGCCTTGGCCCTGCGCGCCTTTGCGCTGTATCCAAAGTTTGCCCGCCCGGAGGTCCTCCAAGGGCTCATTATTCTACTGGACGCCTGTCATCACGCTGGCTCTGATCGATACTACCTCCTCGACGAGAGTTCCTTGTCCGATGAGAGACTGCTGTCCCGATTCAAATTCGATTCCGCGGAGAACGCAGCGGAAGTTGCGCTTGGCCTGCAGAATCGAGTAATCACCGATCGGGAGGTCGATGATAATTACTACTTCTTTGCAGGGAGTCGACTGCACCTGGTAACCCACGCTCAAGCATTGTTCGAGTTTCAGCAGCTCGGACACAAGAAGCTGGTAGATGTTGGACTACAGGGGCTGACCCGACACGTGATATGTGTGGAGGCAAGCGCAACGCCACCTGGAGCAACTCCCTATACCCCGAAGCACTGGCTGGACCCCAGGGACGCGTCTTTCTGGCAACGAGGCAAACAGAACCCCCATCACGGGAAACTGGCCTATGCGGCCCTGGAGATATTCGAAGTGTTACCCAACGTGGATCAGCGTAATGCTTTAAGGGATTTAAGTTGTTACTGGGAAGTCTACGACTAGCAGCTTGAGGCGTGGCCCGCTACTAGTTAGATGCCGATAATGACTAACTTGACTCGGTAAAGGCATCAGATATGCGCGAGAGATAGTCCGCAAGGTTCTCTACTTCGCGCTCGGTTAAAACACTCTCAATGGTTTTGTTTATGCTTGCAAAAGGCCTACCTGCTTTCCTCAGGGCATCCCGCCCCTCGGGCGAGATGAGAATGACCCAGGCGCGCGCATCCGCCGTGCTGCGCTGGCGGGACACATATCCCAGGCGCAGCAATCTGTTTACCATGGCGGTAACGGCGGACTCATTCAACCCGAGCTCAAGGGCTATTTCTTTCTGGGTAAAACCTTCGGCGCCCGATAATACCGACAGGACACCCGCCTGGGATGTGGTCAGATCTATTGCACCCGCTACTTTTCTATCCGCTGCTTTTCGAACGCGGTGCGCCGCCAATTGGAGTCGGTGAAATACACGTAATTCCTTTGCTGACATTTAGATGACTACCTTAAGCAGAAGCTGTCTACATTTTCGAGGAGGATAGACTTAACGTATGAGAGCACAAATCAAGAGAGTGGCAAAGTATGGCGCTTGAAGAGAACCTTGCATTTGGCCTATTGCGCCTGAGAAAACCGGTCAGTACGGATGCCGCTGCGGTAAACAAAAATTGGGCCACGGACCCTGAGGTTGCGATCTACTCTTCCTGGAAACGGCACGCTTCGATCGGCGCAACGGCAGACTATGTTCAGGTACTACAGCAACAATGGATTAACAACGACAATGAACGAACCTGGATGGTTACCACATCGTCATCAGATGATGCTATCGGCGGCTTCACCGTCAGGCGTCACGGCCATGGCGCTGAAATCGGCTACGCCATTGGTAAACCGTATTGGAGCCTGGGCTACATGAGCGAGATCGCGTCGGGCATGGCATCGCTATTGTTATCAGAGCCTGACGTCTTCAGGGTATGGGCTTACTGCGATACCGAGAACCTGGGCTCTGCCCGCGTGCTGGAAAAATCGGGATTTACCAGAGAGGGTATCCTCAGAAGATGGGCCGTTTTTCCCAACCTGAGTGAAGAGCCTCGTGACTGCTACTGTTACTCGCGGGTGCGATAAACCACGGAACAATGCACAAGCTATAAGCTGAGAACAGAACGCCGACGGCGAATCATGTGTAGGTGCGGAGGCCAATGCGTCAGTCAGCGCAATAGTGTGATCTAAATTTTTT
This sequence comes from Halieaceae bacterium, assembly GCA_963669435.1. GTDB lineage: Bacteria > Pseudomonadota > Gammaproteobacteria > Pseudomonadales > Halieaceae > CALJFL01. Next base: position 2,707,538 of record OY770025.1, on the reverse strand, counting down.
GGGGGCCCAAAACGAAAGCGGGGGATGAAATCCAAAGACTCCACCCCCCTGGTTCAGTTCGACTCGCTGGCGGTCAAAGCGATGTGACTCGCCTCGTCTTACCTGCTATTCGGACTCGGCCTTCGGTTAAACCACTCATGCGCAAGCGCATCAACAATCCAACTTCTCACCGACCTGAGGGCCTTGACCCTCGTTATTTTCAGACGCCTGGCTACGTCCACCCGCAAAGAAATCCCGGTCGATCACTTCACGTGTTCAGACACCTCCGACTGCTCAACCGTACGTCTCCGAAGATCCGTTTGGCGCGCCTTCCAACTCTCTCGAGCCTTCCGGCTTAGCAGTGTTTGCTGCCCGTTGGTCACTCTTGGCGTGCGACCCGTGCTCCCCGGCCAATCGGGGCCTGGCTAATTCGAAATACGTTTTTTCGAAGCCATGGTTAAAGTATACAGATCGATGTCGCCGGGTCGATGCATAAGCCTGTGGATAGAATGTGTAAATGCTGTGGTACCCAAAAAAATTTCAATTAATTTCGTTTTATATGCATTTTTATAGGGTTTTCCCAACATTTATATACTCCGCGCTTCTAAAAAACTCGGCTTGAACAGACTCGCGCAGCTGAATTTACCTATTCAACCCCTTACTGCCCGTAACCAAAACTCCATACAACCTTCACATTAGTGCAATCTACTGCTCCCAAAATTTACTCATGCAGATATTCACCGACATCAGAAGCGTTGAGCTGCAGCTATTCGGCAAGTTGTATCGCCTGGGCGAGCGGCGCTTTATCGTACCCACCGCCAGAGCGCTTTCCCACAGCGGAGACGGCTACCTCCACGTTCTCGGCCCCGCACTGCTTATTGCGCTAGGCGCGCCCGACCTGAATTTGCTGCTGCCTATCCTGGCCACCGCGCTGGTGTGGGAGCGTGCGCTGTACTTTTGCATCAAGAATTCGCTCAAGCGCAAACGCCCGGCGGATTACTTTCCCGACTTTCGCAGCATTATCCAGGCCTCGGACCAGTTCAGCTTTCCCTCGGGCCACAGCTCCGCCGCCTTCCTGTTGGCGACCACCTTGTGCCTGGTGTATGGCGAGATTTTCGCGGTGATGCCGGCCTGGGCGTCGGCCGTGGCCATATCACGGGTGATACTCGGGGTGCACTTCCCCGGGGACATCCTGGCGGGTAGCGTGATGGGCAGCACGATCGCCGCCATCACGGCCAGCTACTTCGGAGCCTTTTGATTGAAATTACTCTATGGGGTACAAGCGACCGGGCAGGGCCATATCAGCCGTGCCCGGGCCATGGCTAATGTCTTCAAACAGCGGGATGACATAGACGTTACCTGGCTGTTCTCGGGGCGCAGCGAAAGCCGCCTGTTCGACATGGAACCCTTCGAAAACTACATTCACAGAAGGGGCCTGAGCTTTACCACCAGCAACGGCGGGATAGACCATTTCGCTACCGTACTGGACAACAACTTTTTCCGTTTCGTATACGACGTGTATAAGCTGGATGTTTCGGAATACGATGCCATCGTCACTGACTTTGAACCGGTGACGGCCTGGGCGGGCAGAAGGCAGGGGAAACCAACCATAGGTATCGGCCACCAATACGCCTTTAAAGGCAACACGCCCTGTACCGGTGATTCGATCATCTCCCGGGCAATCATGCGTTGGTTTGCGCCGGTGTCTATCCCGCTGGGTTTACACTGGCTGCCCTATAACAACTCGATACTACCGCCCATACTCGACCTTCCCGCCCTGGAACTGGCCACCGAACCCTACTTCCTGGTGTACCTGCCGTTTGAAGACCAGGGTGAAGTGACCGAGTGGCTCAACCACATGCCGGGCTACGAATTTGTCCAGTACGCTGCAGGCCTGGAACCGAAACGCCAGGGTAATGTACAGCGCCGGCCGGCCAGTATTGAATCCTTCAAGCAGCACCTGTTTCGCGCCAGGGGCGTGATCTGTAATTCCGGTTTCGAACTCATCAGCGAGTGTATTCAGCTGAATAAGCCGGTGCTGACCAAGCCGGTGACGGGGCAGTTTGAGCAATTGTCGAATGCTCTCGCTCTCGAAGAGGCCCATATGGCAACCGTGTGTCATACCTTGGACACTTCAACGCTGGAAGCCTGGCTGGAATCGCCGCCCGAGGGCAGGCCGTTACACTATCCCGATGTGCCGGCGGCCCTGGCTGCCTGGCTGGCTGCTGGCGAGTTTCGCCAGACCACCACACTGGGGCGCCTGTGGCCCCAAGCGGCTTACGAACTGTTGCCCCTGCAGCGCAAGCTGCCCGCGGCTACCCAGGCCGGGTAACGCACGGCGGGAAGCTAGCGTTCCAGTGCCGCTTCAACTTCGGTATTGAAGGCGTGCAGGGCGCCCTCAAAGCGTCCCAACACCAACTCTGTGTTAGCACCCGAATCAAGGCCACTCTGGATACTCTCACCAATGGCGAAATCTTCCTGCAAGGTTTCCATGGTGATCTTGTGGTTGTGCTCCCAATGCTGGGTTTCGTCATAGCTGAACTCACCATCCTTGGGTTTTGGCACCACAGTACTCAGGCGCAGCCGTGTTTTGTCATGTGCCAGCGGCACAGATTCAATCCACACGAAGTGGTCCTTCTGCACCAGAAACTGGTTGGTGGGGAAGATCGTCAAAATCAGGTTGTTGTTGTCGCGAATATCCCACTCATCCTGCGGCTTTTCGCGTATCGAGACGATGTTTTCCCGCGGCAATACCGAGCGCATGTGCGGACCCAGCATGCGGTAGGTGGAAAGGTTATCCAGGAAGTGTGGCGCGATAGTTTTACGGTGCGCCACCTTGAAGTGGTAGGACTCTATGCCACCCTCGGCGAGAACCTTCCAATTGGCATCAAGCTCGATTTCATCCGTGACAAATATCTGGTGGTCCTGACATTCGAGCCAACTGATCTCGTCTGCCATTTCACCCAGATATGTATCCAGATCATCCAGCGACTCTCCATCGAGGCACACCCAGACCATGCCGTAGCGCTCGCCGGTGGTCACCCGAACCAGTGCCTTGTCGGCCATATCGAGGTCAGGGAAACCTGTCTCCTGGTGAGGAATCTTCTGCAGGTCGCCCTTATTGTCCCAGGTCCATGCATGGTAGGGGCAGGCAAAGCGGCGTTTCTTGCCACAGGGCGCATCAACCAGCCGGGTACCGCGGTGGCGACACACATTCAAAAACCCGTGGACCTGCCCTTCCTCGTCCCGGGTCAGCAGCAGTGGCAATCCGGCCAGTTGCTTGGTCGCGAACGAGCCGTTTTCAGGCAGCTCGCTGGCCAGCAGGGTCGGTAACGGTGTGCGGCGCATCATCTCGCGTTCACGCGTAAAGCGTTCAGCGCTGATATAGCGATCGACGGGCGTAAAATTCATTGATTCATCGAGGTATGGCAGCTTTTTATCCGCCATATCCAACACTTCTTCTATGAGAGTTACCTGTATTTGCTGGTTCATAAGAGCCTCCTCTACCGATCGGTAGACAATATATTCTACCAATCGGTAGACAGTCAAGCCCTTTTGCGTTTATGTTCAGCGCATGTCTACCGATACCCGCACGCAATTTGTCGCCGCCGCCACCAAACTGTACGCAGAACGGGGCTTTTACGGCACCAGCCTGGCAGCTGTTGCCAATGAGCTCGGCATGACCAAGCAGACCCTGCTGCATCATTTCGGCACCAAGGAGAAGCTGTACGGCGAGGTCCTGCAACACGTGTGTGCGCCAATGATCGCTACCGTGAATGCCGCCCAGACGCTGGAGGCTGCTTTCATCACCATTGGCGAGTTGATCGGCGAGGCACCGGAAAACACCCAGTTGTTAATGCGCGAACTGTTGGATAACAAACGTCGCGCCGAGGATGCACACAACTGGTACCTCAAGCCATTCCTTGATCGGCTGCTGGGACTACTGCGGGAGAAACCAGGGCTGGAAACATTACGTGATGCTGAGGCACTCACCCTGATCTACCAGCTGCTCGGTGCAATTAATTATTTCGCCATTTCCAAACCGACCCTGAGTCAGATGTATGGGACGGAGACATACAGCGCGATGGAAAAGACTTACAGGGCCAGTATCGAGCGGCTGCTTAGTACGGCGTTGGAAATGCAAGAAGAAGCAGAAACAGGCGCATAGTTGTAATAGTTCAGACCTGATCTGACTGGCCCTGTAAGCTGAGTTCAGATCCAAATGTCCGCTTCCGCAACGCACCCGCCGTTACCAGACCTGGTTAGGATGACTCAGCAGCAACCCTTAGAAGCTCCCTGAGTGTTTCATTGTCTCTGCTGTAATCAGTGCGAGCGGCATGATCTTTAAGCTTATCCATCGTGTTGACACCTTTGTGCATCTCGAAAATCATAGAGCACAAATCGAGCTTGCCTCCATCGAAAAGTGTCACGACGTAATTGGATCCAACTATTAATAATAGTTGAACGTCCGGGACTAACTGGATGACAACCTCGTCCTCGAGATCGCCCTTTAGAGACTCGAATATCTCAAACTTCACGTAGTAATTTTCACCTTTCGGTAGCTTCCTGCTTTGTACCCACGCTTGAACGGGCCGTCCAAACAGCACATCTGATGCAAGCTCCCAATGTTCAGCTACTGGCACAGGGACCCCCTCCACCCCATCAACGATGCGTTCCAACCCCTCGCGACATTCCCAAGCCAGTGTGGATGCAGGAAGACCGAGAAGTATCAAAGTTAGCAGTAACGTGCGCATCGCAAGAAGCCCTTTCCGTGTCACTTCCCGATTCGTGACTCTCAGATTGAGTAATCTATCTACTTCGAAAGAGTATAGGACAAAGCGGAAATCAAATGCCTGACACTGTCCGTCAGATCAGGTCCAAACTAATACACATAATACCCCGGTAATGGTTGGCCGGAAGGCAACATACACATGTCACTTTTCTGACTCCCGGCCCACCAAACCCTTGGTACCACGACAATGGGTATCAACCGTTCTCCAGGGTAAAGGTCATACGCGTCATCATATCGACCTGACCCTGTGGGACCCCGTCAATTACCGGCACCTTATACTTCCACTTTTTAAGGGCCGTGACGGCAGCGCGCTCGAACACCCCCTCTGGCTGGGCATCGATCACCCGTATCTGCGCGGTCGAACCGCTGGCTACGATATCGAAAGCGAGATCAACATAGCCTTCTATACCCTTGGTAATCGCGCGCGAGGGATAGATTGGGGCGGGCTTTAGATAGGCGACGATGCCACCGCCTCCAACACCAACATCAACTTCGAATCCGGCGGGGCTAAGCGGTGTTTGTGTGAACCCAGCAACAGCTGCATCCACAGGAGCCAAATGTAATGCAAGCTGAAGTTCAGGCTCAGGGAGAGGATCCTTTGGTTTTGTGGGCGGTGTGGTTATTTCAAATACAATTGGTTTTGGCTCAACCCAAACTATCTCGGCGACAGTAGGGCTTTCTTCTTCGATAAAAATCTCATCACTGCTAATCAGACTATGCATCAGCCAAACCAACAGCGCGGTGATAGTTACGGCCGGCAGCAGACCAACGGACATGGGAAGAATTGGTGAATAGTGCAGCTCAGCATAGCTGTTCATGACGTACTCCTTTTTTTGGCATGGCGATGCCCTGAATCCGGTATGACTCATTAGTGGGCGTGGTTCTTTAGGGGTTGATCAGGAATTAAAACTAGGGCGGTGGAGGGATCGTCGGCTTTTCCAGCGCTTCGAAGTGTGGCGGTCGCTCCACGTGGGGCGGGTAATCTGGTTGCTCTGGCCCGGGCGACAACGCTTTTATCACGGACTCATTTAATCGGACTGAACTCTCTGAGGTTGATAAGGGCTGAATTACAGAATCCTGCTTGACACTACCCCATTCCAAAACCGGAACAGTAGGCTGTGTGCCAAGCTGCATGGCCGCCAATGGCATAGACAGCAAAACACAACCTGATAGCGACAGGAGAGCACCTGTCGGTCGAATACTGTGGTCAACGATTTCCTCAACGAGATATCGAATTCGAATACCGAGTTCTGAACCTTGCCCCAGCGCTACCGAAGCTGGCAACTGATTGCCACGTGCCTGGCGAAGAAGCAACGCCGCATAAACGGGTGCGGATGCACCGCTCGCCAATACCTCGTCGTCACAGGCCTGCTCCATAGACAGCGAGAGCTGACGCATCAACTGGCGAATACCTGGTACCGGCCAATAAACGGCATGTACCAGGCGCGATAGGACATGCCCGAGCCAGTCATTGCGCTCGATATGGGTAAGCTCATGTTGTACGGCCATCAACCGATCCTGGCAGTCCCAGTTCAGGGCATCCCGAGGAATTAACACTCGGGGCTCCAGCCATCCGAGAGCCAGTGGCGAGGCAATTTCATCACTAATTAGCACGGGCACAGATCCACGCCTGTGATCCAGCTCTGGAACAAGGTCTTGGGCCGCGCCTGTGGCGACCGCCCGCCTACTCACCCGCGCTATGTGAGAAACATCCAGAACAAGACGGAACAAGAGGAAAACAGCAACCATCAGGTAGGCAGCACAGAGCAGCGCCATCAGATCAAACTGCCCAGACCCGCTGCCAGCAGAATCACGGGGCAGGATTGGCAACTGCCAGGTTGGCAGCCCCCAACTCAGCATAGGCAATAGCGCCAGACAACATACCGCACCGAGAGCAATGCGATGACGCACTACAGCAGGCATAAACGACAATTCGCGGCACAGTGAGACTGCCAACACACAAATCAGGGTGCCCTTGGCAAGAATGACAGGTAACTGCTCATGTATGAGTGAACCGGGGGCGAAAAGGTAAAGTGCCACGTCCATGGGGCTAGCCTCTTTTCTTCCTGGCTTTTTCAATCAGGCGCGATAACTCTTCTAATTCCTCGTCATCGAGTTGTTCTCCGTCCTTGCCCAGCAGCGCAGTTACCGCCGCGGCCCTAGAGCCACCGAAGAACACCTTGAGCAACCTCTTTAACGCGGTGCCCTGAGCCTCTTCCCTAGAATGCGCCAGGGAATAAAGGTAACGCGGCCCGTCTGTCCTGTGGGTTAACTGGCCTTTGTTGACGAGAATGGTCAGTAGCGCCCTGACTGACGAGTAACTGGGCGCATCAGGTATCCCCTCATGAACCTCCCGGGCGGAACTCTCCCCACGTTCCAGGATTACGTCGACGATCTGACGTTCTCGACGCGATAGTTGATCTTTTTTAGACATAACAACCTGCTAAATTATTAGCACTATGCTAAAAATTTAGCACAATTTGGAGGCAAGTCAAGCCCCGACCAAATATCTAGCTGCGTGCTGTTTCCATTGGCTAAACTGTGCCTACTTTCAGGAGATTTCACATGTCGCGAATCAGACTCTATTCCACCGCCTTAATCTGGTCGATGTTGTCCAGCCTTGCAGTTGCCGCCGGTGAGGAAGATCACCTGCGCGCAGTTGCGGACGGCTACATGGCGGCAATGCTTGAGTTAAACCAGCCAGACGCCTACTTCAGTAACCTCCCCAATGATCGGCATGACCGCTTTTTTGACAACAGTCCGCAGGGACTAAAGAAATTTGCGGATACCGAGGACACTACTTTAAAAGGACTGATGGCTCTGGATACCAGCAAGCTATCCCCCACCGCGCAAATATTCCTGACCACGTTTCAGGAGAAGGTGGAAGGCAAGATCGGCTTGCGGGTCTGCAGGCAGGAACTGTGGGGTGTCAGCCAGATGGGCGCCGCACACACGGACCTGGATTTATTGGTGCGCTTCCAGCCGGTATCCAGCGCGGATGAGCGTCGACAGGCCTTGGACCGCTGGCATCATGCGGCGAGGTGGTTTGAGCAGGAGATTAAAAACCTGGAACAGGGACTGGAACTGGGTTACTCCGCGCCGAAGCGCGTGGTGGATCGGGTGTTAAAACAGTTGCGGGGCATTACTGAGACCGAGGCTGCGTCACACCCCTATATGGCGCTGGCGGAGCGTGGGGAAGACGCAGCCTTTGTCGCACAGTTCCAACAACTACTGGAAGAATATCTACTGCCAGCAATGTTGGCTTATCAGGAGTACCTTGCCGGAGATTATCGGGCGCGGGCCCGGGACGCGTTGGGCCTGCATGCTCAACCCGATGGACGAGCCTGCTACATCGCCGCCTATCGTTACTACACTACCCTGCAACGTACGCCGGAGCAGGTATTCGAAATAGGGTCTCAAGCGGTGGCCAATAATAAGGCAGGCGTGTCTGCGTTGGGTAAGGAGATATACAACACGCAAAACTTTGAAGATACGGTTGCTAGCGCAAATGCTGACAGTAGTCAGCGCTTCGAAAGCCCGGAACAGATGCAGGCATTCTACGACGCAGTAGTGACACGTTCCATCGCCGCCATGCCGAAGTACTTCCACGCCCTGCCTTCCACGGCCATGGTGGTAGAGCCGATTCCTGAACACCAACAGGGTTCGGGGCGGTCGGCCCACTACCGTCCAGGCAACGGGGAACGTCCGGGCACATTCGCCTACGACCCAACCGGCTATGCCCAGGAAACGTTTGGCTCTGCAGAGCTGGTTACCGTTCATGAAGGTTTCCCGGGCCACCACATGCAGATTGGACTGGCGCAAGACCTGGAGGAGTTTCACCCCTTGCAGCGTACCTTCTGGAATTCTGCTTACGGTGAAGGCTGGGCACGCTACGCCGAGGCGCTATCTGAAGAAGCCGGACTTTACCAAAGCAAATCGGCGCGCATCCTGCGACGAACCTGGCCGGCCCGCGGCATGGTCGTGGACCCCGGCTTGCATTTACTGGGCTGGAGCAACGAGCAGGCTATCGAGTACCTGGTTGCGTCCGGTAGACCCAATATAGCGGGTGACCCCGATGCACTGCTCGATCGCATGGCAGTACTGCCTGCGCAGTTAACCGCCTACGACTCTGGGGCGCTGGAAATTTTCGCCCTGCGACGTGAAATGGAGCAGGCGCTGGGAGATGATTTCGACATCAAGGAATTCCATCGCCTGGTGCTGATGCACGGTATGGTGCCGCTGGCGCAGTTACGTAAGCAGGTCGAAGCGGGCCGATAGGTGACAGCGGCGTGAACAGCCAGAGAGACTTATGTTAATAAACCGCATGCAATCCATGCGTTGGTTATTTGCCGAATTGCTGGTCATTGTCCTGGGTATATTAATGGCCTTTCAGGTTGAAGAGTGGCGTCAGCAGCGGCTGGATAAACAGGTCCAGGCGCTGGCCTTTGCAGCGGTACTCAAGGACCTCGGAGATATCGAGACATCCGTTACAGCGGCGATTGCTGAACTGGAAAGTTCGACCCTCTCTGCAGCGAAACTGGTGAGATTGATGCAATCGGATTCTGCGACAGAGGAAGAGGTCCTCGACAGTATCTCGAAAATGGGCGTCTATTTACTGGGTGAATCTGAAGATCAGAGCGCTTACGCCGGGCTGTTAGCAGAGGGACGCTTTTCCGGCATTGGGAACGACCAACTGAACGAAAAAATGCGCACCTTTTTCACCGCCGTAAAGCCTTGGATTTATTCCCTCAATATTCGACTTATCGGTCGCCACGATGCCCTGGGGGAAAAAATACATCAGGACATAAAGCGGGTTCCTGCCGAGGATTTCGATACCAGCTATCAATCTGAGAGAGTGCTCGCCGTACCCGTGGCACAGTTCCCCAGTGCAGCAGGCGTGCAAAGTGACACTCTGGAATTTATTCACTTATGCCAATCCATGATTGCACACTTTCAGCGCCTGCTTACTGATATCGAAAGCCTACGCACGGATATTCGCCGACACCTGGAATCGTGACACTTACTCGCGGGCCAATCAAACCGCGCAGGTGGCGAGTTTACCGCGCGGGGTCTATCTTAGTCTGGTACTTTGAATTCTGGAGGCTGGCCCCATGCGCAGACGCAACTTTTGCCGGGCGGCACTGGCGGGCGCAGCGCTCGCTCCCACCTTTGCCAACCAGGCACTCGCGTCGGTATACGCAGGCCTGCTCAAGGTTGACCGAGATCTCGAAGCGTTAAGCCGCAACGGTGGCGAGCAAATACTGGCACAAAGCCACGTACAGTCCTTGGCAGACAGCCTGCGAGGTAATCTGCTGTTACCCGGCAATGCTGCCTATGAGTCCGCCCGCCATGTACTGAATGCCTCCATCGACAAGCACCCGGCACTGATAGTGCAACCTACCGGACCAGCGGATATCGGTTCCGCTGTTGATTTCGCCCGCGATAACAATCTTGTCGTGGCGGTAAAATGCGGCGGCCACAGTTATTCAGGACGCTCCACCTGCAACGGCGGCTTGATGATCGATCTCTCAACCTTTCGCGATGTGCGTATAGACCTGCCCAATCAATCCGCATTCGTCACCGGCGGCAGCCTGTTGGGCGAACTTGATCACGAGTCGATGGCCGTGGGCATGGTGACAACAGCGGGAACCGTCTCCCACACGGGGGTTGGCGGGCTGGCCACCGCCGGGGGCTTTGGCCGGGTGGGTCGGCGTTTTGGGCTATCACTGGACAACATAAAATCAGTTGACGTGGTATCGGCGGACGGACGTCTGCGCCATGCCAGCGCCGAGGAGAATCCCGATCTTTATTGGGCGGTACGCGGTGGTGGCGGCAACTTCGGCGTGGTCACCAACTTTGAATTTCAGCTGCACCCGATGGACCGGCAGGTGATCGGCGGTGACCTGGTTTTCCCGATAGAGAAGCTTCGAGAGGTACTTGAGATCTATGCAGAGTACTCACCACGCTGCCCGGACGAACTTTACACAGATCTTGTCGCGGTCCACCCTCATGGTGGCAAGCCCGGCGTGGTATTGCTAAACGTGTGTTGGTCTGGGGCACCCGCAGCTTACGAAAAAGCCATGCAACCCTACAAAGCGTTGGGCGAGCCATTGGTCAACGGGGTGAAAGCCACTGATTACGTGGCCCTGCAACGCAGCGGCGACAGCACTGACGCCAGATCCTGGGCCAGCTACCTGAAGGGCGGCTTTGTCGAAGGCTTTAAACCTGGCCTAATTGAGTCAATGGTAGAGGCGATGGAGCCGCACCCGGACCGATCAACCATTGTCCTGTTTCAGCACAGTGGCGGGGCCATCAATCAGGTGGCAGCGGATGCCACCGCATTCCCCCACCGCTACGCCAGTCACAACCTGGTGGCCATGGTTAACTGGCGCCCGGGCACGCCCACCGAAGGACATGTGCGCTACATCAAGGCTCTGTGGTCACAGCTTCAGCCCTTCACTTACGGCTACTATACGGTGGAGGTAGATGATGATCATGACCTGGGCGCGATGAACCGTAATTACCAAGCCAACTACCCGCGTCTTGCGAGCATCAAAAAGCAGTATGACCCACAGAATATCTTCCGCCTGAATTCGAATGTAACCCCGGCCTGAGGGCGCGGATCAGATCCTGGAAGATCCCGCGCCACGCCACCGCTAAAACCAAGGGGCTAGAAGCCCAGACAAATCTTACCGAAGTGCTTCTGGGACTCCTGCAACCGGAACGCATCGGCCAGCTCTGCCAGGTCAAACGTTGAGTCGATAACCGGCTGAATACTGCTTACATTGATCGCGCGCACCATGTCCTTCTGGTGCGTGCGTGAGCCCACGGTGATACCGCTGATCACAGCATTTTTCTGGAACAGTTCCGCGGTCGGCACCTCTCCCTGGACACCGGTCAACACCCCAATCATGGAGATGTGGCCGCCGAATGCAACGGCACGGACCGACTGTGGCAATGTACCGGAGCCACCCACCTCTACCACCACATCGACGCCACGGCCACCCATCAGGTCCCGAGCATGGCTACCCCACTTTTCGTGCTCGCGGTAATTAATTACCTGGTCTGCACCCAACGCCGACAGTTTTTCCAGCTTGGCGTCTGAAGAAGACGTGGCTATCACATGGCAACCCGCGGCCTTGGCAAACTGCAGGGCAAATACCGACACACCGCCACTGCCCTGGACCAGCACCGAATCACCCGACTTTATCTTCGCCTCCACCATCAAAGCGCGCCAGGCCGTGAGTGCGGCACAGGGCAAAGTCGCTGCCTGTTCAAAGGAGTAGTTTTCAGGCATGGCGGTAAACGCCGAGGCATTCATGGTAACCGTCTCGGCAGCAAAACCATCCACATTGTCACCGGGAACACCTCCCAGCCGGTCGGCATCAACAACGCGGCCATCACCCCAGTTGGGGAAGAAGCAACTCATCACCTTGTCACCCACCGCGAACTCGGTCACGCCGGGACCTACTGCCTCGACCACTCCTGCACCGTCGGACATGGGAATAGTGCCGTCTGTAGTTTCAAGCAGGCCGACTGCCACCAGGTAATCATGGAAGTTGAGTGAACTGGCATGATTGCGCACCCGTACTTCACCGCACTGTGGCTCCGTCGGTTCAATATCCACCAATTGCAGATTATCCAGCCCGCCGGGCTTCTTGACTCGTATTGCTCGCATACTGTGCTCCGTAATCCTGAAAATAGTGCTGACAAGGGCGCTTATTATGCTGAATTTCCTTGCTCATCGGAAACCTGAGAATAATTGGGCAGGAAGGGCTATTCCTCGGGCCAACGCCAGACCGGCGCGGACGCATCCAGGCTCATGCCCTTGAAGTTACGTATCTCCAGGACATTGGGGTAATAGCCTTGCACGCTGGGTTGCACAAGGTGCCGCCCGTTGTAAGCGTAGATGGGAATCAACGCGAAGGACTGCATAAACAGCGTTTCCGCCTCTGCCAGGTAGGCGAAGCGTGCCTCGCGAGTCTTGGCGGCGGGCACTAACTGTTCCAACAGCTGATCGTAGCGCGCGTCGGAGAATCCGGTCCGATTGGTACCACCGTGAGTGGTGAATTTTGCCAGGAACACAACAGGATCGAGGTAGGTCGCAATCCAACCCATACGCGCCAGCTTGAACTGCTTGGTATCGACCGTATCGAGGTACACCTTCCACTCCTGGTTGGAGAGGGTGACCTCGATGTTCAACACATCCTTCCACATCTGCTGGACAGCCACTGCGATACGGCGGTGGTTCTCGTCGGTGTTATAGACCAGTTCCAGGCCGGGCCATCCCCGACCGTCTGGATAGCCAGCTTCGGCCAGCAGGCGTCGTGCTTCATGGGGATCAAATCGGGTGTTAACCTGGGTCTCATAGCCCGGAATACCAGCGGCCACAATAGACGCAGAGGGTCGTTCTATATCGAGTAGCACCCGGCTGACAATCTGGTCCCGATCCAGTGCAAATGACAACGCCTTGCGCACCCTTATGTCGTCGACCGGCGGCTGATCGATATTGAACAAGTAGTAGTAAGAGCCCAGCAAGGGTGCCTGCACATAAGGCGTGTCCGGTAGATCCCGATATAGTGGTATCTTGTTGATAGGCACGAAATAACTGACATGAAGTTGCCCGGCCCGAAACATCTTTTCTTCAGCGGTGCGATTGTCCACCGGACGGAAGATGATACCGTTTAGCGCCACGTTGTCCGCATCCCAATAGGTATCACTGCGTTCTACCTTAAGATGCCGATACATTTTCCAGTCGGTCAAACGGAAGGGGCCGTTATTCACCATGTTGGGTACCCGCGTCCAGGTACTGTAGCGCTGTGTTGCCGTGCCAAAGGATTCAATGGTGGCACGGTGTACTGGCATTGCCGCAGGCGTATCCAACATACCAAGGATATGAGGTGTGGGGTTTTCCAGCGTGACTACCAACGTGTGCTGATCGGGCGCCTTCACACCCACCTGTTCAAAGTTGGTAATCTCACCCCGGTGAAACGCCCTGGCATTCTTTATGGCAAACATAAAGGCGGCAGAGACATTACCCATCTGCGGATGCAGGGAACGGCGCCAGGACCAGACAAAGTCTTCGGCCGTAATAGGATCGCCATTACTCCAACGCGCTTGTGGATTCAGCTTAAAAGTGAGTTTCAGGCCATCGTCGCTGAAATTCCAGGACTTTGCGACGCCCGGCTCGGCGACCAGTGTTTCTGCATTGCGTCGCACCAACCCTTCAAACAGGGCACCGGTGACTTCGAAAGAGGCGGTATCCGACACGATATGCGGATCCAGGGTTTGTAACTCGCCACCAATGCCATAGTGCATTACACCGGTACGGTTGCCGATGGCGACATTCGACTCCGAGGGCGAACAGCCGCCGAGCAGGAATGCAATCACCACGAGTGCACTATGGAAATAGAGTTGTCCTGGAGTGCGCAAGCGCAAGATGAGTGCAGTCCCGAGTCATTTTATTCTGTAGTAACTCAGGTTAGCGCAGAAACTGTGAAGTGCAATGAGCGCATGAGCGCGCAGCCAGCACGGGCGACAGACCCCACCTAAGGGGAGACGTCCAGGCTCAACTGCGCTAGGTTGTAAGGTAGCGCTGCGCTGTGAGAGCTTGTTATATTATTATATTAAATACATAATAAATAAATCGATGGGGAATCGTGCAGTGCCAGACTCCCGCGAAACTCTGCTTTAACACTATCGCCATCGCAGTCAGTCAGTGCTGATCGCGAGTCAATACACGCATATGAGTGTTTTCTAATGATTCTATATACCGCCAAAATCGCCCCCAACCCACGACGGGTCATGATATTCGCCGCGGAGAAGGGTATCGAACTAGACATGGTTGAGATTGACCTCCGCACCGGCGAACACAAATCACCGACATTTATCGCCAAGAATCCCAGCGGCAAAATACCGGTGCTGGAACTGGAAGACGGCACCTGTATTGCGGAGACCATCGCCATCTCCCGCTACCTTGAATCAGTGCAACCCGAACCAAACCTGTTCGGCGAAACCCCGCTGGAAACCGCGCACATTGAGATGTATCACCGGTTTCTCGAACACGAGTTGTTCACGCAGGTGGGAATATCCTGGGTGAATGGGCCCATTGTCGCCGCGACTGGGCTGGTCACCCCCATAGAGGCCGCCAAGGCACGGAGCGACGCCTTTGTGCACGCGTATTTTCAGCGTCTGGACGAAGAACTGTCCGGTAAGGATTACATTGCCGCAGGTCGCTTCACCGTTGCAGACATCACAGGATTCTGCGTCATCGATTTTGCGGAAACACTGGTGGGACTTAAACCAGATCCGGCTCTCGAGCACGTGGCCAACTGGCGGAGCCGCATTGCAGAGCGCGATAGCATCAAGCGTTTGATCACAGCCACCTGATCAGGAGTGGCCTGAGCGCGGCTTACGCGAAGACAGGTAGGCGAAACATGCATCCAAACTGACTGCCGGGTACCCGACGCCGGTGTCGTGTTACTATAAGCACTTGCCGGGAAGGGCTGAATCGGCAAAGTGACGTTGGCTTAGGCTCTTGTCAGGACGGCATACACAGGGACAATTCGCATGAGCGCCAAAAAAAGAACACGACTCTCTCCTGAGGCTCGACGAATGCAGTTACTGGATTCGGCTGCGACCTTCATACAGGAACACGGCCTGTCTGGTTTCACCATGGAAGCCCTGGCAAACGAAGCCGGTGTTAGCAACCCACTCATCTACAAATATTTCGACACGCGCCTTGATCTCCTGCAGGAACTACTCTCACGAGAATATGCACGCTACACCAGGGAGATGCGGGAAAAGCTCGACAATGCCAACAATTTCGAAGAGATCGTGACGATCTTTGTTACCGCCAATTATGAAGAGGGGCGTAAGGGCAGCATTCTACATATCTTGCGCAACCAGCCCGACATAAAAGTCGCCATCGAAAAAGAAGAATCAAAACAGCGGGTGCAGACCGGTAAGTTCCTTAATGAGAAACTGTCCGAGAGCTACCCGGTCACCCAACTGCAAGCCGAGCAAATCCTGGTTATGGGTTCAGGGGCATCACAAGCAGCGGGCGCCCGCTTTGGTTCAAGCCGCAAGAACAAGGAAGCACTCATTGCGGACACCGTCAGGTTCATTCTTGCCGGTTTCGACCACCTGATATACCCCAAGTAATCCAGCCTGCCCAGCCACTTTATCTAAAGGGGTAACTGTGCCCGTGCACTTTTCCTTGCCAGCGCGCGTTAAAGTATTTATTATATATATACTATAATATAGTCAAACTGGCGAAACGCCCGGAGCTCCACCCGTGAACAACCCCCAGACGCTCCCTATTACCCCCTCGACCCGATTGATTTTCGGTATAGGCGCCGTTGGCGAAGCTGTGTACCTGGGCCTGTTTAACACCTTCATCACCATTTTTTACAACCAGGCAATCGGCCTGTCCAACACACTGATTGGCGCGGCTATCATGCTCGCAATGATTGGCGATGCCATCACCGATCCACTGATTGGCGTGGTGTCGGACCGCTGGCGCTCCCGACACGGCAGGCGCCATCCCTTTCTCTTTGTTGCACCAATTCCGTTGGCGCTCTCGGTTTACCTGATTTTCAATCCACCCGAGGCGTTCATCATGGCGGAGGGCGGAGCTGCCCAGTGGCCGCTGTTCGCCTGGCTTGCCGTGTGGACGATTATGAGCCGGGCTTTCTTAACCCTGTACGCCGTTCCCCACCTCGCGCTGGGCGGTGAACTGAGCAAGGACCAACACATTCGATCGCAATTGTTCAGCGCCAACACGGTCATCTCCTACGTATCAGGGGCCACCTTCGGCTTCGCGGCATGGACCGTGTTCTTTTCCGGAGAGCGCGTCAGGGCCACCGACGGCTTAACGGTACCAGGCCACCTGGATGCCGCCGCTTACGGCCCACTGATCTTCACTGCTTGCGCACTCATTATCATTGCCATCTGGTATTGCGCCGCGGGCACCTACAAATTTGTCCCGCAGTTGTCCCAGGCGCAAAAAGACGGGGAGCAAATGACCCTGTCCGGCTTCCTGAAGATGGTGGCGGGAACCCTGAAAAACCGGAATTACGTACTTATTCTGATCGGCTACTTCTTCTTCATGATAGCCAGCGGCATATGGGATACCTTGGATGTGTTCATGTCGACCTATTTCTGGGAATTGCGTACCGACCAGATTCGTTGGGTAAAACTGGTGGGGGCACCTGGCGCAATGGCTGGCGCCTTGCTCGCACCGTTCCTGATGCATCGCTTTGACCGCAAACCCGTACTACTGAGCGCGTTGGTCGGGGTGATTCTATTCTGCCAGTTACCGGCAGACCTGCGACTACTCGGCTTGTTCCCCGCTAATGGCAGCAACACATTGTTCACCTTACTGCTGGCAAACGCCGGGGCATTCACCTTCAGCCTCGGTGTATGTACCGTCGCCATCATGTCGATGATCGGCGATATCATCGACGAGAATGAGCTCAATTCCGGAAAGCGCGAAGAGGGGCTTTACTACTCGGCACGGGCCCTGTTCGCCAAGGCCTCGTATTCCTTCGGGCATTTTTTCGCGGGCGTTATGCTCGACCTTTACGTCAGGTTACCCTTCGCCGCCGTTCCCGGAGAAGTCGACAGCGACGTCATTTTCCGCATGGGCATTACCGCAGGTCCGATAATGGGCGTCTCAGGATTAATCGCTTTCGTGATCTACAGCGGATACAACCTCAACAGGCAGCGCCACGCGGAGGTAATTCGGCTCATCGCCGAGCGCAACCAGAAGGAACTGGATGCGAGCGCCATGGACCCGGCGTAGGGGCCCAAGACAAGGTTCCGAGACAAAGCCGCTAGATTAACCCTGGAGCAACTAACCGAAAAAAAGCGCCGGCACAGAGTTGCACGCGGCGTCCGTCATTATGTCAACTAGGCCGGCAACCCCATGACCTGGGCCATATTGCCGTAGTAAAAGGCGTGCATATCCTCTTCGCTACAGTTGGGCATAGAGGCCTCAAACTTCGAAATGGGATTGCCAGAGCCCTCGGGGTGGGGATAGTCCGAGGCATACACCAGCATTTCACGTCCGACATTTTCCATGATCCAGCCCACGGGCTCACCTGCGAACGGCGAGACCTTGATTTGCTGTCGCGCCACCTCTGAGGGAGACCGCTGATACTCGCGCCGGCGCTTGGTCATGTTCTCGATGAAATCCAGAGACTTCAGCCAGCCCGGCAACCAGAACGCGCCGTGCTCCATGGAAATGCCGACCAGATCGGGATGTCGGTCAAATACACCGTCAAAGATCATTGCTGCAAAGAACAGCTGCTGGCTGTTGCCAATGGTCATCAACCCCAGCTCGCCCGCGGGGGCATCACCACCCAGGACCACTTCGCTTCTGCCATTGTTTTTGAAGCTCGGTGAGACCGGCTGGTAGTCGCCGTTGCCGGCCACATGGCAGGCAAAGGGTATTCCGGCCTCGGCGAACGCGGCCCACACCGGGTCGTAGTCCGGATGCGTGTAAGAGATCGCCTCGTCATCGGGTTGGTTGGTGGGAACAATATAGCTGTAGCAACCGGCGTCTCTGCCCGCGTGGAACAGCTCGAGGGATTTCTCCGGCCCCAGGGAGAGCGGCAGGTAACCCACCGGGTGCAAGCGTTCGTCCTTTTGGCAGAACTCAGCCAATGCTTTATTTAACGTACGACACCCTGCCTCCAGTTCAGCAGGGTCATCGAGATGCACGACCTGGTGGAAACTGAAGGTAGGCAGCACCAACTGTAACTCGTAGCCAAACAGGTCCACGGCATGGGAGCGTTCGGCCGGATCAAACGCGCCGAGTCGACTCCAGCCGCTCTTGGTATTATCGAGAATTGCGGCCTCGAACTTTGCCATGGTGTCCGGGTTATTCTGCCGCTTGGCAAACAGCTCCCGACCACGATTCATGTTTTCTTCCACCACGGGCAGCACGGTCTGTTCGGCCATGGGGTGCAGCAGCGGCTTGTCCTGCTCGCTGGCAGCGTTGTGCAAAAAATCGTCGAGCTCTATCAGGTGACTGTCAACGTCAATAATTCGTCGGTGGCCTGCGTACGTCATAATCGTGTTCCTTCTTGGATAATCGGTGCGGTCGCTAAGAAGCGAATTTCGCACCTTGAAATCAGCGCTTCCTGACAGCAGTGGTGCAACCACAGCCGCAAAGGATAGTGTAAACACTATTATAGAAAACCAATAATTAATGTCAAGGCGCGTCCCGCCACCAACCAGCAGGCACACGCAAGAGCCGCCCGGCCAGGACAGGACAGGACAGCAATGACAATAATGGCTTACGCGATGGGGGGGGAACTCAGCCCAATACCGCCTGTAACCAGCGGCTGATCTCGCGGATTTCCTCCATACAGACTTCATGACCCATGGGATACTCGCGCCACTCTGCGGAATAGCCTGCTGCCGATAGCGACTCAAAGGCCGACTTACCCATGGTCACCGGCAACACCATATCCTGTTGCCCGTGGCAGACCAGGATAGGGATCGATGCATTCACCTCGCTAGCAGCAGTGCCAAGCCCCTGCGTATCTGCGAGAAACGTCGACAAGGCCAGGACGCCAGCAAGAGGTTTGTGGTAATGCAGTGCAGTCTGCAGTGCCAGCACGCCTCCCTGGGAAAACCCCGCCAGCAAGATACGTTCCGACGGCGTGCCGTTATCAATTTCGGCCTGAATAAGGTCGCGTATGCGTGCCACGGATTTCTTTAAACCCGGTAAATCCGCCGGACTATCGAGACTGAAATCAAACCAGGCGCGCAGCGACTGCCCCCCGAATGCGGTCACCGGCATCTCGGGTGCGTGGGGAAATACAAACCGGACTGGAAGACTGGCGGGCAAGCGTAACTCGGGGACAATTGGCTCAAAATCATGGCCGTCTGCGCCCAGGCCATGTAACCAGATCACCACCGCAGCCGGCTCCTGCGCTGGATTAATCTCTACAGTATCTAACGGCGTTGCAAGCATAGAATTGTGATGCCTCGTGATTACGGCTGGGTATGCTCTTCTTCCTGGTCAGGAAACAAAAAGGCTCGCTCGGGAGATAAGCGTATCTTCGCTGCGTGTTTGTTTACCATATCCCAATGGAAGGCGAGGTGCTCGCACATCTCGCCACTGTCGGGGTCTAGTTCGACCGCCATATCCCGACAGTATTGCTCGTACTTCTGCGGCGGAAAGAACTGCGTGGGATAACCATGGTAACGACAGCCCAACACCTTCGCTACCCGGTAGATGCCGAAGCCATTAAAAGCGGAGTACACGGGTAACAGCGCACCGGGTTCCAATGCATCTATTTGTGCCAGCAAGTTCTCACGGGCCTCGTTGGCGAGCCTGCGTTTCCCTTTATCACCCAACTTGAGATCGAGCGCCGGATACAGGTGTGGCTCGAAAGATAGCGCCCACATGTCATAGTACCAGTGCCGATTGAATGTCAGTGCATCCCAATCGTCGCGGTGCAAGTGGCTGGCAATAGTGTCCAGGAGGATGGGCCGGTGACACACCACATCAAGGTCAACCATGAACAGCCAATCGAAGTCGGCAAACTGCTGTTCCACTACCTTCAATATGTCGTTGCGCACCTCGGCGATACGATGCGCACGCCAGTCGAGCCGGTCCCGCTCACCTTCCACAAGCACCATTTTGCCCCCATGATTAAGCACCTGCTCGCGCAAGCGCTCCAGGGTGTCATCGTCACTGGGGTCAGAAACAACGACCACGCGGTAATCATCAAACATCCTCGCCAGGCGATTGATATTGTCAAATACCAGGTCGAAATATTGAGAGATATCGCGCGCGCCGCCTGCGATAACCGCCCGGCCGCTGACCTGTGGGGCGCGGTCCTGTTCCATAGTTGTCACGCTAGCCAATCAGCTGTACCAGGCCGTACCTACCAGGATTACCAGGGTGAAAATCCCGAACACGGTCGATAGCGGAACAAACAGGCGAGGCAATGAGATAATCAGCGCCATCAGTATCACGCCGATGGACGGTACCACCAGCGAAGGCAGCACCTCGCTATTCATCATAAAGATGTTCACGTAGGGCCCTATCAGGAAATAAACCAGCATGGACAGTGCCGACAACCTACCCAGTCCGCGGCTGTGTTCAAGAAAGTTAAGTTCCCGGTTGCCTTCGGGCACCGGCAGCGCCATTTCATTGGCGCCATAGACACAGATGGCGCCGAAAGTAAGAATGCCAAAGTCCGCGAAGGACCAATTCGCAAAGTCCCTGAACCCCCAGCCGATCCACCAGAACTGGAGACTGTAAGTCATCACACAAATACCCCACAGGGCAGTAGACCAGTGGAAGGTCACATCCCGGTGTGCACGCACCAACATGGCTACCGTATGTAAGGCGCGAGTGATGGCAAGACCAAGAATAATAGAGATGGCGACGAATACGTATTCGTGCTGGGTCATGGTTGTGCAAGCTCAAGCCAATTACTGCGAGCAGTCTAACCAAATCTGGTTGCAAACGTTAGCGCCAGCAGCAGGCAATTCCACACCAATACCCCGGGTAATCCTTGCTTCCACACCAGGCCTCGTGAACACAACGCACATTGACTATGATGGAGTTCACACGCACACAACGACCCCGGGTTAACACCTCGGGGACCACCACTATGACCAACCAGGTTATCACCCTCACCCTACCCCAGCTCGCGGTTGCCTTCATTCCCGTGGGTATCACCCTGATAATTCTCTGGCGCTGGTCAATGGGGCCCGGCAACGCACTGTACGCGCTGGGACGCATGCTCATTCAGCTACTGCTGATTGGCTACGTACTGGCATGGATTTTCGGTGCTAGCACAGGCTGGCTGGTGCTACTGGTGCTGGCGGTGATGCTCAGTGCCTCGGCGTGGATTGCGCTGCGCACCGTACCGGGCGAGCGCGGCAGCCTGTTGCTGGCATCACTGGCTGCAGTCACTGTGGGCGGCGGCTTAACATTAATGCTGATCACCCAGGGGGTTTTGCGCCTGGACCCCTGGTACCTGCCGAACTATGTAATTCCCCTCGCGGGAATGGTATTTGCCAACACCATGACCGCAGTCAGCCTCGCCGCCGAACGCCTCGCGGCTGAGCTCGACCACGGCGAGGGTTGGGAGCAAGCCCGCGCCACGGCATTTCAGGCGGCCATGATCCCGGTGATCAATTCCTTGTTCGCGGTGGGTTTGGTGTCGCTGCCCGGCATGATGACGGGCCAAATTCTATCGGGGGTATCGCCGCCTATCGCCGCGCGCTACCAGATCATGGTGATGTGTATGATTTTTGCCTCGGCAGGCATAGCCACGGCGGTGTTTATGGCGATGTGCCCGAGAAACAGCTTTGGCGCCAGGGAGGATACCGATCCATAGGCAAAGAAGCCCGATCGATAGATTGTATCGGAGCTATTGGTAAGCAATAAAAGCAGACCGGGTGCGGTGACAACGCGCCGTCACCCGGTGATATGCGCGTCAGGACATGTAGTGTAAGGCGCAGACCTTGTTGCCCGCAGGGTCGCGTAAGTAAGCCAGGTACATTTTCATAGCACCACCTTCCCTGACCCCGGGCGGATCTTCGATGCTCACACCGCCGTTAGCCAATCCCGCTGCGTGCCAGGCATCTGCAATTTCGGGTGAGGCCGCGGCAAAGCCCACAGTACTGCCATTGCCGGCACAGGCTGGCTCGCCGTCGATGGGCACGCTGATTGAAAAAACGCCTTTATCGGTCATCCAGAAGCATCGACCTTTCTCGTCAATTACCCCTTCCTTGTGCCCCATAGCACCCAGAATCGCATCATAAAACTTCTTCGATTCCTGTATATCGTTGGCACCTACCATGATGTGACTGTACATCTTGACTCTCCTGTAATGTTTTACGCTTGAAATAACCGCGTGCGCCATCATAAACGATTTTAGTCAGCCGGTTGCAAACTTATCGTTCCGAGGTGCATAACCGCCATGGCATGGCATCATTTATTTGATAAATTGCGTCACCCGGCTACGTGCATCGTGCCGCGCTGATCGACCATCCGCAGGGCGGATGGAGAGCCCTTAAAGTGATCCAGATCCACGGCCGCACGTATAATGATCAAACGTTCAACAACTGCCTTTTTAATGCCATGCTCACCACGCTGACAACCAAACATCCCGGACTTTGCGCCCTGGCGAATGGGTTGCTGTTCAATGTGAGCTGGTTTGCCATTGTGTCGACGCATTCGGACTTCCTGGCACCGATTGTCGCCTGCGTCCATTTGCTGGTGCACTTCGCGCTGTTCGGGCGCGGCCTGGAGGAACTGCAGCTGGTGCTGGGCATCTCCCTGGTCGGCATTGTGCTGGACAAACTATTGTTTATTGCGGGAATTTTCAGCGTTGCAGGCCAGGCGACCGATGCACCCTTATGGTTGAGTTGCCTGTGGCCGGTATTGGCCACGACCCTGATGCACGCATTTCGCACGTTACAGGATAGGCTGGCCCTATCCGCTGCGGTTGGCGCCATTGGCGGCACCCTCTCTTACCTGGCGGGAACTCGCTTATCCGATATCAGCTTCAACGATCCGTTCTGGGGTCCGGTGGCCATTGCGGTATTATGGGCGGTAGCGTTTCCCACACTATTGGTAGCAGCGCGTGCGATGTCGCTGCGAGGAGTGTCCAGCCATGCTGGGTAAAGGGTTTATCGGGTTCATTACTCTATTGTGCGCAGCGCACTCAGCGATGGCCCAGAG
This sequence comes from Halieaceae bacterium, assembly GCA_963669435.1. Lineage (GTDB taxonomy): Bacteria > Pseudomonadota > Gammaproteobacteria > Pseudomonadales > Halieaceae > CALJFL01. The sequence continues at coordinate 2,684,046 of OY770025.1, read as the reverse complement.
CGAGCTGCCGCTGGTGGCGGTTGGTACGGCCTATGATCGAACCGACGGCGAGGTACTGTACAGCGAACACCATTTTTGTGCCCGCGAAAGCAATCAATGTACCGTGGAATACCGCGACCTGCAGAATGAAACCTTCGCTCGCAAGCAACTGGACTACAGCCAGAGTCAGCAGGCGCCGTCACTCGTACTCATAGACTATCGCACCAACTCCCAGGTGGTGGCAGACCCCGGCGAGGAAACGGCGATGGTGGTGGACGCGGGCTTTGACAACTACGTGCGGTCCATCTGGAGCGACTTGTACGCCGGTGAATTGGTCAGGTTCCCGTTCCTGGTCGTAGGCATAGATAACCCGGTCGATATGAAGGCCACGCGCACTCCCCAGGAGGCCTGTGACAGCGACGAGTTATGCCTGGAAATAAGTCTGGACTCCTGGTTCCTCGGACTACTGATCGACCCTATCGAGCTATCCTATTCCGTGCAGGACAGGCGCCTGTTGCGCTTCAGCGGTATCAGCAATATCAAGGGCGACGAGGGTGAGTCCCTCGACGTCGACATCCTCTACGAGTACTACGACACAGAGATACTCACCGGGCCTATTTCCGGTGAACAGACCAGTTTCACCTTTTAAACCCCCAAGCAGTAAACAGGAGATATACGAATGACGGTATTACAGGAGTCAACGGTGGTTAATCGACCGATTGACGAAGCCTTTGCCTATGTGAGTGACTTCACCACCACGGCGGAGTGGGATACCACGGCAAAAGAAGCGGTAAAAATAACACCCGGACCCATCGACGTGGGCACACAATTCAAGGTGGTATGCGCCCTTCCCGTTGGCAGCGTGACCATCAACTATACCGTCGCCGAGTTGGTAGAAAATAGTCTTTTCGTACTCAAGGGCGAGAGCAATTTTTTCACCATGGAAGACAGGATCACTTTTACCGAGACCGACACGGGCACTAAAATCGACTACCGGGCAGAATTTTTCTTCAACCCGCTGATGAAGCCGCTGAGTAAAGCAGCCCAGTCCGGCCTGAAAAAAATGGGCCGCGAGTCGGTGGCATCATTGGGACGCGCACTGGATAGCGAATTTCCGCTGGTCCTTAAAGACACCCGGCGCTACGGTAACCCGCTGACGGAGCTGCCGCTCTTTACCCGCCTGGGCTATGGGCGCGGCCTGAAGCGCTACTACCCCATGTCGGCCTCGGTCAGCGGCAAACACATTGTAGTCACCGGCGCCAGCACCGGCCTGGGTTACGCCACCGCACAGGAGCTGGGACGGCGGGGTGCCAAACTCACCCTGGTCATGCGCAACCGGGAGAAGGCCAAACATGCTGTAGACGCATTGCGCGAAGAAACCGGCAATAAGCAAATCGGTTATGAACTTGCCGACCTCAGCCTGATGTCTGACGTCGACAAACTGGTGGCGAGGTTATTGAAAAAAGGTGCGGCTATTGACGTGCTCATCAACAATGCCGGCGCGCTGTACAACGACTGGGACAAGACCCCGGAAGACATCGAACAAAGTCACGCACTGCTCCTGCTCAGCCCCTATCGCCTGACGCTGGGCCTGAAGCCCCTGTTGCTGAAAGCAGGTCAATCACGTGTGATCAACGTTGTTTCCGGTGGCATGTACAGCCAGCGCCTGCGCGTCAATGCGCTGCACAACGAGAGCGGGGAAAACTACTCAGGTAGCATCGCCTACGCTCGTCAGAAAAGAGCCCTGATGATACTCACCGAAGAGTGGGGAGAAGCCTGGGCCGAAGAAGGCATCTGCGTGAATGCCATGCACCCGGGCTGGGCTGACACACCGGGTGTCCAGAATGCGTTACCTGAATTTCGGGCCATCACCCGGAGCGTGTTGCGCTCGTCGATGGAAGGCGCCGATACCATCGTCTGGATGGCCGTCGCTGCCGAGGCCGCCGAGGCTCATGGCAAGTTATTCCTGGACCGTGAAGCGCGCCCTCTGCACCTGATGAAGAAGACCATCGAAAGTGCTGAAGAGCGTGACGAACTGATGCACTTCCTGGAGGCTGCTGCCTAGAGTCGCTAAACCGGCGCGCTAAAGGTGCTCGCCATCAAGATAAAACCACTGGCCATCGACGACTTCGAAACGACTCACCTCGTGTAGTCGATGGCCTCTGCCATCAACCTTGTAACGGGCAACGAACTCTACTTTGCCCTCCTGGTCACCCTGCAGACCCTGTTCGGTCGACTTGATTCGCAAACCCAACCAACGCTGCCTGCTGTCGAAGCGGACACGCGATGGTCGCGTGGACGGGTGCCAGGTGGCCAGCAAATATGCTTCGTTCTCGCAGACAAAACCGCTGTAGCGGCTGCGCATCAGTTGTTCAGCCGTCCGGGCGCTGGTCTCCCCACGATGTAGCGGCCCGCAGCAGCTTTCGTAATCGGTATTCGAGCCACAGTAACAGGTTTCAGTCATGAGTTGGCCGGCTGTCATTAAAACGCCTCGGCAAGTAGCCATTGATCACCGCGACCAACAGCAGGGTCAGTACGCCCACGCCACTCAATACCCAACCCAGCCGCTCCTCGGGTAGGGTATGCAGCGTCATTTCCACCTGGTAGACCCCCGGGGGGGCATCAAAGCGGATTAAACCGTAGCGTCGCGTAGGCTCGAACTGCACAGGCGCATTATTAATGGTGACCTCCCAGCCAGGATAGACCAGCTGTTTGACCGCCACCGGGGTGGCAGAGCGCATACGCATATCCAAAACTATGGAGCGGTTTTCCCATTTAACAATTTCGATATGACCCTGCCCCCGGTCGTATACCAGGCGATCGAGGGTCGACATATGGTCAAGGAAACGGCGGCGACTGGATTTGACGGTGAGGGGCAGGTATTCCCGAGCGTCGTTACCGCCACGGGCCTGACCCTGCAAACTGCGCACGTTAGCCTCGTCTCCAATGAGTTCGAGGTGCTGCTGATAGTCTTCATAAGAGACATACGCGCTCCATCCGCTGAATGCCACAGCCGCCGCCCCGGCCACTGCCAGCCAACGGGGTCGCATGGGTCGCCAGGTAAAAGCGAGTGCCAAAGCCAGTGTGGTTACCAGGGCAAACTCCAGCACTACCATAATCCGCCAGGGGAACTGCGCTTTCTGCAACACCGGAATCAGCTGCCACAGCCACAGGGACAAAGGGGTCATCATGAACCATGCGCCCAGGTAAAGGATCAGGAGCCCCAGGATCAGAGGTCGATGTCGACGTGGTGCGCAGAACCAGGCCACGGGCCAACTGATTGCAAAAACAATGGCGCTGGCAAGAGCGAGTTCAAAGACGCGGTCTTCGACTTCCGGCTCCGGGGCCACCACATCGTCAAAAAAGAACCAGCGATCAATATCAAAGTAATTTATCCACAAGTGCTCCGTGTAGGTGTAGCCCTGGGTAGCCAGGGCCGGGACAAGGTAGCAACACGCCAGTAACAAACCTGTGCCAATACCGGCGCCAAAACGCAACGCCAGAATCCAATCACGCTCAAAGCTGCAGCGTAATATGCAGTGAAGCAGGAAGAAGGGTGAACACAACAACGCCGCTGGCAGGTGTGTCATCACCAGCAAGGCATAGGAAACCGCCAGCAGCACAAGGCCCCTGCCCTCGTCCGCCAGCTTTTCCACGGCGAGAAACACCAGGGGCACCCAGGTAAACGCCGCAGCTTCACCATAGCTCTGACGCGTCAGCAGATCCATACCAAAGTGATAAGGTGCAAGTGCGTAAGCGATGCCAGCAAAGCAGGCGATTCCCTGCGCTGCGTAACGGCGCGAAAACAGGAAAAAACTGCATGCAGAGGCTAGTACGATCAGGAACTGCCCGATGCCCAGGTGTACAGCTTCGGAAAGTTGCGGCAACAGTGCAGCGGGCAAGGTGGAAAAATAAAAGGGCACCGGGGCGTAATAGAAAAAGGCAGGGCTTCCCGCTCCCTGGTTCATTTCCATCAACCACCGTGGGTAATACACGCCCTCCAGAACCGCCTGGGCAAAATGATGCGACCAGGGCAAGTTGACGTAAAGGCTGTGCCCGGTCTGTGGGCCATGGATCATCAAGGGCAAACACGCCAGGACGATGGCAAGCAGTATGGCGATCAGGCTGAGTGCAGTTTTTGTCATGCTGGCGGCACTATAGAAGAATTAACCGTGCCATGTAAGCGCCTGGGCTTTAGCCGTCAGGTCCTGTTGTTTTGACGTTGACTTCCAGTGTCCAGCCGCAGCGGCGCCACATCAGGTAGCCAAGCAAAAAATTGAGTTGCAGTAACAGGGCAAGCACCCATTCAAATGCATCCTCTACGGATTCATAGAAAGCCTCATCCCAGCTATCCAGTATCACCGTCAGAAGCCCCAGAAATAGCAGCGCCATGCACAGGCGGAACATCACCTGTGCATGGCGCTGCACCGCAGTCAGTTTATCGCCCAGGCGAAACACCTGGGCCACCAACAGCAGTTGCGCAAGGAAGGTAAAGGAGAAAAACAGCACCGTACCAATACGTCGCTGCTGACGCCAGATATGGCCGGGCTCACCCAGTACCGAGACATACAGCACCAGGCCTACACAGGCGACCACCCCCAGCCCCACCATCCAATGGTTCAACGACCCGGTAGCTTGGGAAGTACCACGCTGCACCGCGGCAAGCCAGGCCGCGCTGGCAACCCAGTACAGTGCGATAAAAGCTGCCGCGGGCAGCATTGTGCCGCGGAAGATATAGCTCGCTGGGGCGTGTCGACCGGTAGCGCTGATAGAGGTACAACTGTCCCAATAGGGCACACACCAATCCACCGCTCCGGTACTCGCGGCCACCAGGTAGGAGAGATGAACGCCCAGGAACGGCAATACAGCAGCCCACAAAGCGATGAAACGCACATTCATGCGGCTAGCTTAGCACCGCCGACCATACCCGTTCACCGGGTCACCAGCACTACGCGATAGTATTCCTGGTGACCGGGCAGTTAGCATTAGCCCGGCTGTATTCAGCCGGGCCGTGCTAACTCCTTAGTTCGGGCTTACGCCCCCGTTGCGTACCAGCGTGGTGTCGTAAACACGCGGGCTGTCACACTCCAGTACACCCGCGGTCAATTCACGCTCTTTGCGCCAGCCGCCGCCATTGGTGTAATCGTCGTGGTCCTTTCCCCACTCCTCGTAACTGGGATAGCCGGTCACAACCTTGTAGTGACCGTTAATCCCATCGGCACCAAATGCCGGCAGGAAGACCCAGATACCCGCCTGGGAACCCCGTGAAGTCAGGTGTTCGGCCCAGCCGTTATGCACTGCAAATATATCTTCCAGGGTGGCACCCTCGGCAGCCGTGCAATCGCTGAACACGGTAACACTCTTGGCACCATTGTCCCCGGGCCAACCTTCACCCCCCGGCGCTTTTACATTTACGGAGGAGAAAATTGAATGGTTGTCACAGGGAATCACAGCGTCAAAGGCGGCCTGTTGATCGCCCCCCTTTTCATTCCAGTTCTGCGAGACCTTGCCCATATCGGTGCCGTTCTGCCAACCACCTAACCAGCCCACGTCCGCAGTAAAGTAGCTGCCGCTTGCCATAGAAGTCAGCAACCACGCCGAGTAAGGCGCATCAAAGTTCTTATCCGCCCACTTGTTCCACTTGCCAATTACCTTGTCGAGATCCTTGCGGGTCGTGCCCTCGGCATAGTTGCACTGGTAGATTTCTACCGCGCCCACATTCGGCGCCTCGTCGTCATCCTGCGCCAAAGCACTATTGCCCAGGCAGAAGGGCAACAGCAACAGGGCTGTTTTTATCAGTTTATCCATCATTGTTAGTATCCTTATATTGGTCATTCAATACTGCTTTCGCGCAGCCCTACCGTTACCTCGCTCCGCTCATTAAAGCTAGTTGCAATTAAGAATTCCGCAATCCCGGGCTAAGAACGAATGGTTATGAGCGACGGGGAGTTTGTTGACTCAAAGCGATATGCGGTGCTGGATGGCGCGGTGATCGCGCTAGCAAAAGCCGCCCCGAGGCGCGATTACAGGGCGAGATATCCAAAGACGGCGTTGGCGCGCACTGCGAGTCGGAGTACTATGTGCTCGCTATAAACTTTACCGTTGTGGACCCTGCTTACTGCAGCTTACTCGCGATGATAAAAAAGGAAGCCACTATGAAGAGAACCCTCATTGCCCTGTTTGCATCCGTCATGTTGGCGGTGCCCATGGCCAGCCACGCCATTTTTGGCAAGGACGACCCTGACGAAGCCCGTCAAAAGATCCGAGAAACTCGTACCAAAATTCTCGCGCAGCTATACGCAGAAAAGCCCTCCGCCGAGGCCGAAATCAAAGCAGCCAAGGGTTATGCCGTTTTCTCCAGCGTTGGCGTGAACGTATTCCTGGTCGCCACAGAGAGAGGTGACGGTGTACTGCGCGACCATAGAACCGGCAAGGATACCTACATGAAAATGTTCTCTGCTGGTGGCGGCGTTGGCATGGGGGTTAAAGACTTTAACGCCGTGTTTATCTTCAACACGGTCAAGGCACTGGAAGACTTCCAGAAAGAAGGCTGGGACTTCTCCGCCAAAGCTGACGCCAGCGCGGAATCCGATGACAAGGGCATGGGAACAGAGGCGGCAATTACCGCTGTTCCCGGCACCGTTATCTACCAATTGACCGATGCCGGTCTGGCACTGCAGGCTACCTTGCAAGGCACCAAGTTCTGGGCAGACGAAGACCTGAACTAACAGCCGACCAGGCTCTTACAACGCGAGTTTGCGGCACTTTTCGGCGCCGCGCTCGCCCTTCGCGGCGGGTACTTGCCGCGAAATCATCGCCCTTCTATAGTTAGCCCCCTTACCCCAGACAAACCTTAAACGGAGATCGTATGCGCCTGTTACTGGCCCTGTTCTTCCTGTACGGGCTATCCAGCCACGCACAGGATTCAAAACCACCCTTTGGCCCGCAAGACGTGTTCGGGATCAATTACGTCAGCAATCCGGTAGTCAGCCCCGACGGTAGCTTCGTGGTTTACAGTCACAATTTTATGGACATTATGGAGGACCGCCGGCGCTCCAATTTATGGCGTATCGACAGCGATGGCAGCAACGCGCGGCCGTTGACCACCGGCGCTGTTAACGATGGAGGCGTCAGCATCTCACCGGATAGCACTCGCATAGCCTACGTCTCGCAGGATGATACCGGCGCACAAGTGTTTGTGCTCTGGCTGGAGGGCGGAGAAACCCAGCAGCTGACGCGCCTCCCCCGCTCCCCCTCAAGCCTGTCCTGGTCTCCGGATGGAAAATGGCTGGCCTTTAGTATGCGCGTACCCGCAGAGCCTGTGGTTATGGGTACTACACCACCCGCTCCCGAGGGGGCAAACTGGGCTGAGCCTCCGACAGTAATCAACCGCGCCGCCTACCGGGCAGATGGTCGTGGAGCGATCAACCCCGGCTTTAACCATATTTTCGTGATCTCTGATGGAGGCGGGGCGCCTCGCCAGCTGACTACGGGGGACTACAATCACTTTGGCAGCATCGGCTGGGCGGCAGACGGTTCACACCTGTACATCAGCGCCAATCGCTCGAAGAACTGGGAACTTAACGTTCAGAACTCCGACCTGTACCGGATCAGCCTGGCCAGCGGAGAAATTAATGCGCTCACCACCCGGGACGGCCCCGACTTTGCCGTGAGCGTATCGCCGGATGGCAAGAAGCTGGCCTGGCGGGGCTATGATGACCAGCGCCTGAGCTTCCAGCAGCAACGTCTGTACGTGATGGACGTGAGCGGCAGCGAGCCGGTTGACGTGCTGCCTGATCTCGACCGCAGCATTACCGGACACCAGTGGGCAGCCGACAGTCGCGGCCTGTACATTCAGTACGACGACGACGCCAAAACCACGCTGGCCCACACCAGCGTCGGGGGCAAGCTCAAAACGATTACCGACTCAGTCGGTGGCCTGGCCATCTCGCGTCCCTATACCCGCGGACAGTTTGGGGTGGGTGGCCGCAATGTCTATGCCATCACCCAGGGTGATTTTTACCGCCCGGGAGAACTCGCCATTGGCCGGGGCACCACGGCACCGAAAGCCGTTACCGCCCTGAACGACAATCTGTTTGAACATCGCCAGCTAGCAACGATGGAGGAACTTACCGTCACCTCCAGCGTTGACGACCGCGAGATAGAAGCGTGGATAGCGTTGCCACCAGACTTTGACCCAACGCAAACCTATCCCATGATCCTGGAGATCCACGGTGGCCCGCACACGGCCTACGGACCCCACTTTGCCGCGGAGATCCAGCTGTTCGCTGCAGCAGGCTACGTCACCGTCTATGCTAATCCTCGGGGTTCCACCAGTTATGGTGCCGACTTCGCTTTGACCATTCACCACAATTACCCCTCTGAGGACTACAACGACCTGATGGATGTGGTCGACGCGGTGGCCGCCCGGGATTACGTCGACGATGATCAGCTCTACGTTACCGGTGGCAGTGGCGGTGGCACGCTGACATCATGGATTGTCGGCAAGACCGACCGCTTTCGCGCGGCGGTGGTGGCTAAACCGGTCATTAACTGGATCAGCTTTGTCCTCAGCGCAGACTCCTCTGTCTACTTTTCCCAGTACTGGTTCCCCGCCATGCCCTGGGAAGACCCCATGGACCACTGGCAGCGTTCACCCCTGTCACTGGTAGGTAATGTCACCACGCCAACCATGTTACTGGTGGGTGACGAGGATTGGCGTACGCCTACCTGGGAATCCGAGCAGTATTACCAGGCGCTCAAGCTGCGCGGCATCGACACCGCGCTGGTGAAAATCCCGGGTGCCTCACACAGTATCGCCAACCGGCCGAGTCAGCTGATCACCAAGGTGTCGGCCATTCTCGCCTGGTTTGAGCAACATTCGGGCCGGGAAGAGAACGGGTAGTATCTATTGCAGGGGGTGCGCGCCTCGCGTGCCCGCACTATGAAAATTTCGCCTTCCAGCGCTGCAAGCAGATGTTGCTGAGTACGCTGATTGGTATGAATCTGTTGATCCGGCAACGGGGGCAGTAGTCAGGCTGCCAGGCCCACTGCGCTGGGCTTGAAAGACACCATTATGGGCTGGCGCAGTTCGCATTGAACTTGACCCCTGAATGCCGCCGGCGGGGTTCACTCGCGAGACTTGCCATCAAATTGGAAAGCTGCAGACAAAAAAAGGCCGCGTAAAACGCGGCCTTTAAGACGCCCCATCCCTAGGGCAAAGCCTGGATTAGTCGAGAGATCCTTCGACAATCCAGCCAGCCCACCAGGCATCCTGCGCTGAGGTACCCGGCTCAACCGCGCCGACATAGTCGGTCTGGTCAAATTCAAAGCCGGATCCGTTGTCTACTGCCGGAATCTCCGTGGTCCCCACATTCGCTTCGCTGTCGGTGAGGGCGTAGGCCTCGTCAACAGTGACCGGGTTGGCACCGGAGTTCACTTCGGTGTTTGCATCGCGCTTGTCGTAGAAACCGTCTACACAATCGCCCAGTACGTTCACCAGGGTAACGTCAGATTCGATGATGACTGACTCGTCACCATTGATGTCGGCGTCGTCGATACGGATACAGCCGGTATCGAAGTCACGCACCGCGGAGTTGTATACCGCTGTGGTGAGGGCGCCACGCAGACGCATTCCAGGCTGTGAACCTTCTTCGGTATTGTTCACCGCACTACCCAGCACCAGCACGTTGGCGATGACAGCGTTGGTCTCAGGCGCATACTCATCGTCGCTGGAGTTCGCCTCAATACCACGCGGGTCGTTAGAACCGGTAGGCGCATCCTTGTTCGGGTTCTTCCGTACGATCGCGTACTGGATGTTGCCCTGGAAGCCTTCATCGTAGTCGATATCATCATCGTCGTTGTTCGTCAGTACTGCGTAACGAACGTTGACTGTGCCACCGAACCACTCGATACCATCGTCCAGGTTACCGTGTACCTGTATGTACTCGATTGAGGTACCGTGACCCACGCCCTGCAGAGTCAGACCGTTGATCTCGTTGTTGGGGCCAGCCACCAGGCCACCCTCGGCAATGCGCACGTAGCGCAGCATACCGCTGTTGTCCGCCGGATCGTTACCGCCGTAGTTACCCACCACGGTGCCGCCTTCACCCACAACGTTACACACGGTACCGCTGCCGAAGCAGGGGCCGGTGCCGCCCTGGCCGTACTGCGGTGCGAAGCCCTGGATGATCACGCCGCCCCACTCGCCTTCACCGTCGAGGTCATCGTCAGTCAGACTGCTGAAGGTAATCGGGCTGGCTGCAGAGCCAACCGCCATCAGCTTGGAACCGCGAGTTACCAGCAGTGAGCCTGTATCGAAGGCGCGAACGTTAACGCCTGCGCGAATAGTCAGGGTCACGCCCGCATCGCGAATGGCTTGTACATCAGCATCGGTTTCTACGGCCTGGTTACCGTTCCCCACCAGTACCTCACCGTCAAGGCGCCACTCGACACCTGCTATTAGGGTGTAGTCCTGGTCCACAGTGCCAGACAACGTACAGGCGGTTTCCTCGGCATTACAGGAGACGAAGTCAGCAGGCTCAACCGCTTCAGAGCCACCTACAGTATCAGGCAGTGTCCAGCCCTGCCACCATACCTCGCCGTCCGGGTCGATCGCACCGATGAAGTCAGTCTGGTCAAAGACGAAGCCGGAACCGTTGTTCACCGCGTTAATCACCGGTGCAGAGTCCAGCTGAGCTTCCGCCTCGTTGATCGCCAGGTTGGAATCGTAGGTGATGGTTTGCTCGATGATATTCTCTTCGCTGTCAGCTTCACGCTTGTTGTAGAAGCCGTCTGCACAGTCACCGATGATGTTCACCAGGGTGATGTTGGAAGAAATGATGACCGAGCCGTCGCCGTTCACATCCGCATCGTCGATGCGCACACAACCGTCGTCAAACTCACCGACAGAACTGTTGTAGATGCTGGTGGTGACCGCACCACGCAGGCGCATGCCCGGCTGGCTGGCATCCTCAGTGTTCACCAGGTCGCTACCGATGATGCTGACGTTAGCAAGCACTGCCTCGGTTTCGGGCACATACTCGTCGTCGCTGGAGTTCGCCTCGATACCGCGTGGGTCGTTAGAACCGGTAGGCGCGTCCTTGTCCTTATCCTTCTGGATAATGGCGTACTGGATGTTGCCCTGGAAACCTTCGTCGTAGTCCAGGTCATCGTCGTCGTTGCCGGTCAGTACCAGGTAACGGGCGTCCACGGTGCCACCGAACCACTCGACACCGTCGTCCAGGTTGTTGTGCACCTGTACATACTCGATGGTAGTCGCGTGACCAACACCCTGCAGGGTTACGCCGTTAATTTCGTTGTTGGGACCGGCGACCAGGCCACCTTCCGCAACACGCACATATCGCAGGACACCGCTGTCGTCGGCAGGATCGTTACCGCCGTACACGGAGATATCGGTGCCACCTTCACCCTCGACGTTACACACCTCACCTGAACCGAAACAGGCACCGGTGCCGCCCTGGCCGTACTGGGGTGCGAAGCCTTGGATAATCAGGCCGCCCCATTCACCCAGACCATCATAGCCGTCGTCCAGGCTGCTGAAGGTGATGGGCGCTGTCGCCATACCGTCGGCGATCAACCGGGAGCCGCGGGTGACCAGCAGCGAGCCGGTATCAAAGGCGCGGATATCGGTACCTGGCTCGATAGTCAGGGTGACACCGGCTGCCTTGATCGCATCCACGTCGTCCATGTTGTCCACAGTCCGGTTACCGTCACCGACAGTCACGGTGCCGCGCAAGCGCCATTCAACCGTGTTGATCAGTGTGTAATCCTGGTCGACAACCCCTTCGAGATTACCCACAGAGCAATCGTCGTTGAAGCTGGCAAAGTTGGTCTCTTCGACCAGGCCACAATCACCTGGGTCGGGATCGGGATCGGGGTCCGGATCAGGATCGGGATTACCACCGTCCCCGGGCGCCTCTATATTGATCGTGACATCATCCCCTTCGTCTCCACTACTACACCCTACAAGGAGGCCAGTAGAAAGAAGGAACGCAACGATAAGCTCTTTCTTTAACATGGTTTACTTCCTGGTCGTTGAAATAATCTTGCTATTGCGGAGCACCAACTGCGCACTCCCGTATAACTGCCAATCTTCATTTACTGCCCTACTAAAACGTGTACTTCACGCCCACACCGATTTCCGTGCCGGTTTGGTAGCTCTCGATTACGCCACCGTTCTGTGAGTACTCAACATCTTCGTTGAACAGATTCTTTACTGAAGCTTCAAGAGTGAAAGACTCTCCAAACAGCTTCTCGTAGGTAATATCCACCAGCACCCGACCGTCCTCGATCTCCGGGCCGTTCGCTTCACCGCGGCTGATGCGGAAAATTCGATCGTCGAAGTAGTTCACCAGCAACGTGAACTTCTGCTCGGTCGGATAGTGATCAAATCCCAGCTGAATGTTGCCCAGCCATTCCGACTGACCCTGCAAGGTACGGCCATTAGCGGCCTCACCTTCCAGTCGCAGCGAATCCTCAGACAGGTCAACCTCGGAATCGATGTACGAGAGGTTGCCGCCGATAAACAGCAGGTAGTTGTCGCGGTCTATAAGATTCTTGTTTATGTCGATTTCGACACCCATCAGGTTCGCGCTGTCCTGGTTTACAAAGGTAATACCGCGAGCCGCCGAACCGGACGCATCGGGTACCGCGCGCTCGATCGGTTGGTCAATCTCTTTGAGGAAGAAAGCCAGCGATACGCTCTCGGAATCCGAGAAATAGTATTCCGCGCGGATATCGAAATTCTCGATGGTTGAGACTTGCAGGTCCGGGTTACCGAAAATCGGGTCGTCGGTTTCAGGGTCAAAGGACTGTGACTCAGAGCGTTCGATCAGCCCGGGGTAGGAAACTGTTTCGCTATAGCCCGCCCGGAACTGCAGGTCTTCAGTGAAGCGCCAGGTCAGGTTGAGTGCCGGATACCAGTCGTCGTGCTCCAGCTCATTGCTCGCAGAATCCTCATTGGGATATTGCAGCGCCTGGCTGAAGTCCTCGTAACGCGCACCGATCAATACCGTCCAGTTGTAACCCAGCTCGGTATTGGTGGTGATGTAGTAGGCCTGGATCTCTTCCTGGGAGTCGTAGGAATCCGTATCCGTGGTATTGGTTGCCAGGCGAATGCGGTCCAGCGCAAAGTTCTGGTAAGGCAGAATGTCTTCTTCCAGGTCCTGGTCGATACCCAGTGAAATATCCTGCAGATCACCCAGGCGAATACCGAAACGATACTGCTCGACTTCACGGTCCTTGTCCGACCACAGGAAGCCCACCTTCACCTCGGTCAGGTTGTCCTCGCCCCAGTCCAGGGGAATGGCGTAATCCGCGCCCAGGTCGACACTGTCTTCAGTCAGGTCAGACCAGCGGCGCTCAAAGGCCGAGGTGGACAGGTTGTTGTTGATATAAGTGTACTGGCGACGATCCGGTTCGTAGCGATCGGTACGGGAATACGCCGCACGCCAGTCCAGCAAATGGGCGTTATTGCCACCAAAATCGAACTCGTGGTGGCCGGTGAAGGACTGGGAGATAAACTCACGCTCAACCCATTCCAGGATAGCGCTATCGATCGCATTGCCTTCACGCTCTTCGACACCGGATTCGACCCGGGTAGTATCGTCGGAACTACGCAAAATGCTGGTTTTACTGAGGATTTCGTCTGCAGCGCCAAATTCCCAACCAGCCACAAAGTAGCCCGTTAACGCGGTGGTCTCGCGAGCACGCATGTAGGTACCGTTGGTCTCGAGGGGGTTGCTCAGCTCCGCTTCGCCGCGATCGCTGGTGCTGCGGTCATAACTCAGTGCTGCGTAATAACCCCACTCGCCATCATCCAGCGGCAGTCGGTCACCGTAGACGATGGTCGCCGAACCGTCGGGGAGTGCTTCCTTGGTGCTGATGTTGTAGTCATCCTGGAACTGCACGCCGAGCCGCGCCGCATCGATTTCCGAGGTACAACGCACCGGGTCAATCGCCGGGTCACAGATGGTCAGTGAGCGGCCGCCATCGGTCGCGTTTACCACGTCCCGCGGTAAGTCACGCAGGCCGCTGTCAAAGCCCAGCCAGTCGTCGTTGCTGCCGGCGTACTTGATGATGTCGTCACCGGTAAAGTCGGTGTTGTAAGCCAGGGAGCCGGAGACTTCGAAGATGTGCTCATCGGGCAGTCCCTTGGTTTCAATCTTGATGGAACCACCGGTAGTGGTTGCCAGTTGGTCCGGGGTGTAGGATTTTTGAATTTCGATGCCACCCAGGATCGAAGTCGGGAACAGGTCCAGCTGAACGTCCCGGCGCTGGGGGTCAGTACTGGGCATTAGCAACCCGTTCAATGTGCTGGAAATATAGCGACCGTCCAGACCGCGCACGGTGGCGTACTTGCTGTCAGTCACGGCAACACCAGCCACACGATTCAGCGCGCTGGCCACGTCGCTGTCACCAAAGCGCTCGAGCTGCTCAAGATCTATCGCGTTAACGATTGACGTCGCATAGCGCTCCACGCTTGCGGAGTCCTCTACCGGGTTAAACACACCCATCACGAAGACTTCTTCGATATCCGGCGTCTGCAGACCCAATGGCGAGGATTCCGTGTTGGTATCGTTTGCCACCAGGGTGAAGGTCGCGGAAACACCCAGCTCAGCCATAACTCGTACGTCGGATACAGTAACCGAGCCGATATTCGGTTCGCTCACTTCAATGTCGTAAAGGCCCCGTGGCACCTCCAACTCATAGACACCACTGGCATCCGTGTTGGCACTGATGCCCGTTCCGGTTACAGCTACGCGGGCACCGGAGACCGGCACACCCTCGCTATCGATGACCCTGCCCGTGATAAAACCAGCGATTGATGGGGTATCAGGACCAAAGTTGTACACATTGATGTCTGCGCCGGCTCCTTCCTCGTCACTGAAAGTGACGCTGATTTCCACGTCCTCATCCGCCGCCGCAGAAAAACTCACCGGCAGCGGCTGCTCGCCGCTCCCCAGGTATACCGTATGCTCTCCAGCATCCAGCTGGGCGGTAACACCACCTTGTTCGTCGGTTTCGCCCAGTGATTGTTCATCCAATACAACTGCCACCCCCGACAGTGGCGCCTCATTGTAAAAAGCACGCAGGTACAAACTCCCGGCGTAAGCTGGCAGTGATAGCAGTGAGAGCACTGCCAAAAGTGGAATGAAGAGTTTCTTCATACGCCCCGTAAGACCACCCTGATCTGTTAAAAAAATGGGAGTAAGGGCAGTGGGAGCACAATCGTGCAACCCGGTGGGCCCATCACTCTATTGGGCGCATGCTACTGTCGGTAGATGACACTTAAGTGATGGATATATTGCATTATTGTTAAATCAGCCGGCGGCCTGGGGGCTGATAAAAAGGGGGAATCGGTCACTCTAAAGCGGTTAGAACCACCGCGGCCGGCTAATAACTAAGCGGAAACTTGTAAGCGGACAGGCAGAGAAAATCAGCTACAGCGTGTGGGTTACAGCCCGATAATCACCCTGACAGGACGGACTTGCGACGAACTTTGCCAGACGCTGATTAACAGCGGCGGTATCGTCGTCGGCGATCTCGAACATTAAACCATCGTAATAACCCAACGCCTTTGCCAGGATATTACTGCGTTCGTCCTCTTCAAAACCATCGAGCACAGAGTGGGTGCGCGCGCCATAGTCTTCTTCGGAAAGGTAACCCAGTGATTGCTCGGCCAACACACAGGCCATTTGGCGGGAGGCACGAAACTCATCAGGCGCCAGCGACAATGCGGACACGCAGGCGCTGCCAGTAAGTAAAAGCAGTAGCGTCGTTTGTCGTAACACTGATGCTATGGCGTACTTGTCTTCGCTCATGGCTGTCCTATCTATACTCACAACTGCCGGTGTATGTTGGCTTAGGTTTCTGACTTTTGGAGATGCTCAGCTGCGTTCGGTCAGCACGCCGTGAGGCGCACTCTTAACGCAAGCAGTCAAACCATCTCTTCACGGGCGCCAAACTATCAAAACTTCTTTACAGCAATGTGACATTTAAATGTCACCAACGCAGGCAAAATCACAGTCCTGCGCGTTTCCCAGCTCTCATAGGGTTCGAGCAGCAGTAATGTGACACTTTTGTTACATTTCTATGAAAATTACGCCAAAAAAAGGATAATCAACCTGTGAAGAGACGGACGGGAGGTGACGTCATGTCGACATTACGAGCAATGATTGCCGGCTCGCTGATAGCGCTGAGCCCCCTTGCACTGACTGCCATGGCTGAGTCCGAGCGCGATTGCAGACTCAAAGGCACGGTACAGAAAGCGAGTGAGGGCGATTCCAGTCAAACAGAAGTGAGATTCCACTCAATCAGCCGCTACGACGAAAACTCCAAATGCAGGGTGCGCCGCGACCAGAAAATGGAATTCAGGCTTCCCGATGACCCCCGGCTGCAGGAGGCCCCGGACGGCAGTGAGGTCGAGTATCGCTACCGCAGCCGCAACGGTGAAAGCCAGATTGAATTACTCAGCGTAGGCACCTGACCACCAACTGCACGCCCACAGATTCCCACAGATAAGGCGAATTTGTGGGTCGCGCAACGCCTCGACGGCTCAACTTGCCTTCGATTTTTCCGACGCGTTTTTTTTAGCACTGTAATTTAACTGTCATATTGTGGCTATTTAATAGCCACAGGTAACAGTTATATGAGTGTTTGGTAATGAGTGAACATACGGTGCTGGTCGTCGATGACGAGTCGGCAATCCGGGATATGCTGCGCATGGTCCTGGACATTGCCGGGTTCAATATCGTTGAAGCGGAAAATATCCAACAAGCCCACGTCTCCATTTTGGAAGACAAGCCCGACCTGATCCTGCTCGACTGGATGTTGCCTGGCGGCAGCGGCATCGAGCTTTTACGCCGCCTCAAGCGCGACGAACACACCCGTGATTTACCGATCATTATGCTCACGGCGAAAACGTCTGAAGACAACATTGTCCAGGGGCTGGACGTGGGCGCGGACGACTATATCACCAAGCCTTTCGCTCCCCGCGAATTAGTCGCCAGGATCAAATCACTGCTCCGTCGCAGCGCCGTCGGCGAGAACGCCCAGCGCCTGCAAATGGCGGAGCTGGTGCTGGACCAGGAAAGTCACAGGATATTCCTGGGTGATGAGGTAGTAGAAGCCGGACCCACCGAGTACAAGCTATTGCGCTTTTTCATGTCGCACCCCGAGCGCGCTTATTCACGCGCTAATCTGCTGGACAGCGTCTGGGGGGTAAATGTGTACGTGGAGGAACGCACCGTTGACGTGCACATCCGGCGCCTGCGCATGGCACTGAAAACGTCAAAGCTGGATTACTCCCACCTGATACAAACGGTCAGGGGTACCGGATACCGGTTTTCCTCGAGGGACCTAATGGCGGCAGAAGCCGGCAGCCAAAGGACGGAAGCCGGCTAGGAAACTGCCTCAGACCTGGTGCTAAAAGGCTCTAGTAACTTACGTCCATCAGTTGCCACTGAGCATCCGAGGAACCCTGCTGCTTGTAGTGATACCTGACCTTGCTTCCGGCAGGCACATTTTCGATCATGGCATTCTTGGGTTCTTTGAAGGCCATCTTGCTGCGCTTGTTAAGCGTACAGCTGTCTGGTCCTGAGGCATCTTCGGCGGCGTGAAATGCGATGTATACGTTAGTGCCCCGCTCTACATCAGCTTTACTTTTGACAGTTCCCTCAACAATACAGTCCTGGGTGTCGCCTGCCAGCGCCTGGCCGGCTACCAATAACAGGCCAATACCAGCCGCTAATCCAAATTTTGTTTTCATACTCTACTCCACTGGGTCGCTCGTCACTGTGCCCGAGGTTAGGGCCAACCAGTAAGTGCTACCTATTTGTAATAAATCTGCAATATACGTGCGCTAAGTCTTTGATTATATTAACCATAGTGCTTTAGCCGGCGCTATCTTTACTACCAAATTGTCATAAATAATTCATATTGAGCTGAGAACATGGCATTCATGCAAACGAAAAAGCGCCGCAGACTGATCTTTTGGGGGACGGGATTAATGCTGCTGTGGTGGACTGTCGCGGGGCAAAAACTCGCGCTTGCAGCCTCAACCGTGTCTATTACCCAGCCATCGGCAACCAGTATCGCGTCACAATTGTTCCCTGCGGGGATCGAACTGACTACGGGCAAGCTGCTGATCACCGAGCCTGAGGTGATTTTTATCGACGCCGAGCGCCTTGCGGTAAAAGTGAAATTGCAGGCCTATGACCATCGCCCTGCACAGAATATTGCACTTAGCGAACGGGGATGGGCCAAACTATCCGGGAGACTGGCTTTCGACCGGGATTCCCGCGAGATTTTACTACACAACCCCAAAATGGACGCCCTGGAGTTTGACCGGCAAACCGCGGCGAGCAAGAATTTCCGAGCGGATATTGCCAACAACTGGGCCAATCAGGTGGGCAACCCCGTGCGAGCCGAGCTTCCACCCCACCCTTACATTGTGCTGTTCAGGGACAATATCAGCGATATCAGCTACGACGGGGAAGCAATTAATGTGGAAATCAGTTACGAGTGATTTAGATCGCTAATCGCCGCAACGATTTCAGAGGGGACCTCAGTGCTGCTGTGTCGCCCGTAATCGAAGAACACCACCAGGCTGCTGCCCGTTGCTGCGAGTTTGTCATGGCCCTCACTGTGGATAGCGTACTCGAACAGCACTTTCTTGGGCCCGGTCACCTCCGCCTTGCAGGCTATCTGTAGCTTATCGGGGTAGGTCAACGGAAACTTGAAATCACTTGTGGTCGTCGCCAGGATTGGGCCGACACCGGTTTCTTCCTTGATGCGCATTATGCCGGTCTCTACGAAGTAGGCCATGCGCACGTCCTCGAAGTAGCGAAAGTACACGGCATTATTGACGTGCCCGTAGGCATCCATGTCGCCCCACAGGACATCCTGATAAAGTACCAGGGAATAGTCTTCACTGAGCCTGAGCATTAGCCCGTTTTACCTTTCGTTGCATTGAGAAACGTAATTATGCGTTAACTGAGAACAATAATGCGAGGTTGCGACATACAATGTGTGCAGGCGAGTGAGTGCAGGGGGAGATCGCTTTGCCAAAATCACCAGTTCCCGGCCGCGCCGGGCATCTAAATCTATTGGTATGGGCGTTAATGCATGTCATTGCGCTGGCAGCAGCAGACACCGCAATCGCTGATGCTGAAGCCATTCACCAGCAGGCCATTGTCATCGATGCCCACTCCGACTTTCTCGATCGCAGTACCATCGACGGTTCCACCCTCGCCGAAGACCCGGGCGGTGCGCAAACCACGTTGGCGAAGTTGCAGCAGGGTAAGGTCGACGCCCAGTTCTTCTCTGTTTTTCTGCCCCCGGCTTACGCCGACTATGGATTCACCCGGCGCACTCACGAACTCATTGATCGTTTGCAGGAAGAAGTGACCAACAACGCTGAGCACATCGCCCTGGCAAGCAGCAGCGAGGAGATCGTCGCACTGTCAGAGGCGGGAAAAATAGCGGCGCTTATCGGTATCGAAGGTGGTCACGCGATCGAGAATGACCTGGACAACCTCGATCACTTTTACGCGCGTGGCGCCCGCTACATGACGCTCACCTGGTCAAACACCAACGCCTGGGCAGATGCTTTTGGTGACACCGCTAAACACGGCGGGCTAACCGAATTCGGCGTAAGCGTAGTGCAACGCATGAACGCACTGGGCATGATGGTGGACATCAGCCATGTCTCCGACGACACCTTCTGGGATGTGATGGAAACCACCCGCTCTCCGGTTATCGCCTCGCACTCCAGTGTGCGCGCCCTGATGGGCAGCAAACGCAATATGAGCGACGACATGATCAAGGCCGTCGCCAGCAACGGCGGGGTTATCCAGGTCAATTTTTACAGCCGCTACGTCGATGATCAGTTTTACTCGGATTACAAGCAGGCACGCGCCAACGCCGAAGCGCAATTTGATGCACTGCATAAGAAACTCGCTGACCAACCCATCGAACTGGACATGCAGGACTGGAGCCTGCAACTGGAACTGGAGCGACAGTTAACACCCCCATCAGCAAGTCGGGTAATAGACCATATCGTCTACATTATCGAACTGGTGGGCGTAGACCACGTCGGGCTGGGCAGCGACTTCGACGGCATGGGAACACCCCCCGCGGGGCTTGAGCACGTGGGCATGTTGCCCACGATAACCACTGAACTACTGCGCCGGGGTTACCGTGAGGAGGATATCCGTAAGGTCCTTGGGGGAAACCTGCGACGGGTGATGGCAGAAAACCAGCGCCTCGCCACCATCCGCGAATAATCAGCCCATGGGATACATGATCTCTCGGCTGACGGCGTCGATCTTCTTCATGACCTCGGGCTCGAGATCCACACCTGCGGCAGCGAGGATATCGTCCAATTGGTCTACCGTGGTAGCGCCAACAATGGTGGAAGCTACAAAGTCATGCTGCTTACTCCAGGCGGTAGCCAGAGTCACGGGTGACATGCCCGCTTCGGCGGCAATATCCTGAAACCGCTTGGTCGAGGCGATACTGCGCTCGTTAACAAAGCGCGCTGCCATCAGTTTCTGGCGTTTCTCTCCGTGCTGAAGGTAGTGGCTGAAACGCGCGCCGTCAGGATACTGGTCGTCGTTGTACTTGCCCGATAACACCCCGCCAGCCAGCGGGGAGTAAGGAATCAGGCTCACCTGTTCCTTGCGGCAGGCCTGGGCTAACTCGTCTTCGAAGCGCCGGTTGTTCAGGCTGAAATTGTTCTGGATGGTCTCGTAACGTGCCAGGCCATGGCTCTCCGAGGCCGCCAGGCTCTTCATAAGCCCCCAGGTGGTCTCATTACTGCAACCGAGAATGCGCACCTTGCCAGAGCGCACCAGTTCATCCAGCGCATACATGGTTTCTTCGTGGGGCATGTCCGGGTCGGGCCAGTGCGTCTGGTACAGGTCCACGTAATCGGTCTGCAAGCGCTTGAGGCTGCCCTCCAGCGCCCGCACGATATGATGCCGGTCCAGCCCGGTTTTAGCTGCCCTCTGCACCGCCTTGATCCAGCCATGGCTGGGACCCGCCACCTTGGTGGCAACGATCAGCGAATCACGGTCACGGGTCTTCATCCAGCGCCCGAATATCTCCTCGGTGCGTCCGGCGTACTTGAAATCCGGCGGCACCGGGTACATCTCCGCCGTATCATAAAAATCAACGCCAGCTTCATAGGCACGATCGAGTATCTCGAAAGAAACCTTTTCGTCGGATTGACTGCCAAAGGTCATCGTACCCATGCATACTTCTGAGACTACAATGCCACTTTTACCTAAACGTCTGCTTTTCATTAAAGTTCCTGATTAGTATTCCAAAAAGTTCAACATCTACCAGGCAACGCCGTAGTCGTCACCGTAATCACTTGCACCGCCCCACATCGTGCCATTCTCCCGGTCAAAAAAGATGGCCGTGATCGGGCTGTAGGTGCGCTCGAAAAAGATGGCCGTGATCGGGCTGCGCTCGACAGTCTCCACCGCATATCCCATGCCTTCCAGTTCCTCGCGCACCTCAACCGGTACCCGCTCAGTGAGTTGCAAGCGCCCGGGTTCTGACTGGTGGGCGCCGAATGAACTCTGCATTTGGTAGCTGGTGATATTGTGCGCCTCTGCGGCTTGCTGCACGTTCATGTCGAACTCGATCATGTTGAGAAAAAACTGCAGCAGGTTCTGGTCCTGGGAATCACCGCCCTGCACGGAAAAGCCCATCAGTGGCACCCCGTCGCGGAGGGCAATACTGGGGGTCAGTGTGGCTCGTGGCCGCTGCCCGGGCTGCACCACGTTGTAGGGGTTCATCGCTGGATCAAGCACAAAGCTCTGCATGCGCTGACTGAGACCAATGCCGGTATCACCGGCGATGAATGCGGGTATCCAACCGCCACTGGGTGTTATCGAAACTACCCAACCCTCGGCGTCCGCCGCCTGGATCGACGTGGTGCCGGCGAGAAAACTTTCATCTGTATTGCGCAAGCTGGCCTGCTGGAAACCGTCAGAGCCGTCACCTTCGGCCGGTTCAGGGACCGCCTGCCATTGTTCCAGGTACTCCAGGAATGGGTTGTCGCCGTCCTGGAATTCATAGGGGTTGCCCGGGCGCGCGTCCGCATTGTTCTGCTCGGGATTGATCAACGCACGGCGCTTGGCCGCGTACTCCTTGGACAGCAGGCCGTCTATCGGCTCGGCCGGTGGTACGTACGGATCACCGTAGTAAAAATCGCGATCGGCAAATGCCAGGTTCATCGCTTGATACAGCGTGTGAATGTACTCGGTCGAGTTGTAACCCATGACCTGCAAATCCATGGGTTCGAGAATATTCAGCGCCTGCAGCATTGCCGGGCCCTGCACCCAGGTGGTGAGCTTGTACACGTCCACGCCTTTGTAGTTGGTGCTGACCGGTTCCTCTATATGGACTTGCCAGCGATCGAGGTCCTCCATGGTCATCAGGCCGCCATATTCCTTTGAACTGCGAATCAACTCCCGGGCGATGTCGCCGCGGTAGAAACGATCATAAGCTGCGTAAATCGCCTCTTTGCGGGTTTTGCCCGCTGCCAGGGCAGCGGATTCCGCGGCTACCAGTTTCTCGAGCGTCGCCAACAAATTGTCCTGGCGGAAGACTTCACCCGCTACCGGCGCCGCACGCGAGTTGGGGTCTTCAGGATTCAGGTGCGGCAGGAAAACATCAGTCGAATACTGCCAACGTTCAATCACCTCCCGGCGCTTTTCCATATTATCCGCCTGGGCGACTTCTATAGGGTAGCCCGCTGCCATGGCGATTGATGGTGCCAGTACCTCCGCGAGACTCAGGCGCCCATACTCGGCCAGCATTACCATCAGGCCCCCCGGGGTGCCCGGTGTCACCGCGGCCAACGGGCCATACTCGGGTGGATACTGCAATCCCTGTTCGCGAAAGAAGTCGGCCGTGGCACCGGTAGGCGCGACGCCAAGGGCATTAATCCCTTTCACCTGCCCGGTGTGCGGGTTATAGATAAGCGCCTGTGTTTCACCCCCCCAACCCAGCGTGTCCCACATGGTGGACGTGGCACCCAGCATGGCGCAGGCGGCATCCACGGCATTACCGCCGCGGCTGAAAATCATCGCACCGGCAGTTGCCGCAAGTGGCTTGCCGGTGACAGCAACCCAATGCTTGCCGTGCAATACGGGCTTGGCGGTTTTATCAGCGGCAACCGCAACGGGAGCCTGCGAAACCACAATCAGCAACACCAGCATCCCCGCAGCCCAGGGGGGCGCGAGATAATTCAGCAACGAGCGCATAACATTCATACCCGATAAGTAAAACAAGCGACCAAGCATAACAACTCCTGTTGTGGGTGGAAAAGCACCGGCCAGCGAACAGGCTGTACGGTGAGATTATTGAGATGAATTTGTCTATCAAACAGTCCCAGCACAGGACAGTTACGTTATGATGGCTCGCGAGTATCCCGGTCACTGTTAATACGCACACCCTATGCAATTCAGACTAGTTTCCCTTCTTTTTCAAGGCCGGCTCCTACTATGCATGAGCCTATGCCTGGGCTTGATGGCAGGGTGCAAACATCCACTGGCCATTACCGGTGAAGGGGACATTGTCGAGACCGTGAACGGTGTACGGGGCTGCGCTTTCGAGGAGTACGAAGCCCAGTGGGCTCGTTGTACAGATAACGAGGTCCAGAATAATGAGACCGCTATCTATCGCGCGCTACCAAGACCGGGCTGGCGCTTTTCTCACTGGGACGGCATATGCGCCAAGGACTCACCGGGTGATGACTGCCAACAAAACTACACCCAGGGGCTGGCCAACTTCTGGGACGACAACTTCCCGGGATTACCACTACCAAGTCTCACTGCAGTGTTTGTCGAGGATGACGACGCGCCTGCCACGGCCCCGTACATAGCGGCACGCTTTGGTGCTACCGGCAACTTTGGCTTTGCCGAACTGCTCGATGCGCTTTTTTCAGCGGATGGCAGCTATCGCTTCACCATCGCCCAGGCCAGTACACGCAGCGAGTTCGATCGCGCACCCGCGCAGTTCCTGCGCCAGGCAAACAGCCTGCTGCTCGCGGGGCCCACGCCTGAGGAACTGGTTCCAGCCGGCGGCGCCACGCCCCAGGGTGATTTCCTTGCTCTCGTTGACACCGATGCGGGCGACAATGAAATCTCAGTTACATACCTGCAGCCCACCCAGGCAAATAGCGGCAACAACAACTTCAATGGCAGTTATTTTTGCGGCCACATAATTTCCGACGGCCGCGCCACCTTTTTTCGGGCGCAGTTGGACGGCAATGGCGGCGGTACCGCGTTTCTCCTCGAGGATCGGCAGAATCGTTCGGGACAATCGGCGATCAGCTACAACGTTTCCAGTAACGGCACTACCCTGTTGGACTACCTGGGAATACGGCTGGCAGGCAGCCTGTCGGCGGATGGCAGTGTATTTGCTGCCACCCAGGTATCCCGCCAACTCCAGGGTAGCGCCATCTGCCTGCGCAGCTTCAGCGACAAAACGGTGGGTAGCGTGGCTGGCGGTTATATCGGCACCCTGTTCAGCACCCAACCTGCCAGCGCGGTCACCGAACTGGTGTTAAGCAACCAGGGCATGACTCAGGAGAACGTATTGCGCGACTCACTCGGGGGGCGCAACTACTCACTGGGGCAGGATTTTATGCTGGTAAAAGCGACCGGCGAACTGGAAACCAGTGAAAGCTTCGGTTCCGTGTCCGCGGACGGACGCATACTGTTCCTGGTTAACACTAATCCCAACCGCTTTCCGACGCTGGTGGTATACGTGCGCGGGACCTGATTCATGCTGTGGCTTCCCGGGTGCAGTTATGCTTTCGCGTCCACCGGGGCCAGCACTGCAAAGGCCCAGCCAGCGCGGGTGTAAGGCGCCAGGAAATCAGTGATCTTGCCGATAAAGGGCGGTAATGATGTGGGGCGGCGATAACGCTTGCCCGGCATCATGACGAAAGCTTTCGCAGATCTGCGTTTACCACCAAGGTAGTAATTCGTCTGCGCCTTTTTTTGCAGGTTTTTTACCCAGAAGGAACGCTCGCCGCGCACGGTGGTGATAAACACATACCCACCCAAACGGGTGGCCACCAGGGGCGTGCGACGCTGCTGACCTGACTTGAAGCCGGTGGTTTCCAGTACGATCAAACCACCCGGCACGAATCTCGGAGAGCCTATGCCCTTTCGCACCGCGGGCTCAACCACGCGATTCAACATACGAAAGAATTCTCGCTCTATTTTTTGACGGTCGACAGCCATGGATCACCTTCCGAAACGTTGATTAATATACGTCACCGGATTAAATCCGGACGGGACAATAAACTACCGCAATTGCGGTAAACTGCCCAGCATGACATACCGCTCAACCCGCAGAAAAACCAATATCTCCCAGATTCAGGCCATCGTGTAATGTGGATAACCGCGCCCTATCGACACCTTGCATCAGTCGACACCGGCGCATTGACCAAGGCAGTACTCTCTCTGCCGGAAACAAGTTGGCAGGCAGATCGGCAACAGCTTAAAGAACTGGCTTTCTACCGCGAAACCAACTCTATCTTCCTGCGGTCAGTGGATGCACAAACCTTCAACAATGTTCTTCGCGAACGCTCGCTGCAAGAGGCCGACATCACCATACCAACAGGTCGCGAGTCCTTACAGGCACTGGTGGACCCTATACTCGAGGTACTCCTTGAAAAGCTGGGGCGAGGGGGCGTGGTAACGCGAATCCAGTTCGCACGGATGCGCCCGGGCACCCGGATAATGCCCCACATCGATCAGTCCATGATGCTGGTTGCAGCACATCGCGTGCACGTACCACTAACTACCAACCCCGGCGTCAACTTCGACATTGGTGACAACCAGGCAAGCTTTTCACCCGGGGAAATGTATGAATTCAACAATCGGGTTATGCACTCGGTCCACAATGGTGGCAATACCGACCGGATTCACCTGATTATCGATTATTTACGGTAGCAATGAACGCGCCGGCAGCGCTGACCACCGGCTTCGATAAGCGGCGCAAGCAGGACATGGTGAACGCCGAGAACCCTGCTCCACCGCCACGATTGGACTATTCGTTACCCAAAGTCATCGTAACGTCAGTAATTAGAGGTGCCCACAAGGAAGAAAGCCACGGCGGTGTATACCTCGTCGACCTGCAAACAGAGATCGTAGAACAGGTGCTGGACTGGGACACCTGCGACATCAGCTGGGAAGGTCGAGGCTGGGACCGCGGCTTACGGGGTGTGGCACTGCTTGAAGACAAGGTTTACATCGCCGCCAGCGACGAGTTGTTCTGCTATGACCGACAATTCAACAAACTGGGATCCTGGCGCAACCGGTACTTGCGGCATGCCCACGAAATTCACCGATACGAGAATCAGTTGCTGATCACCTCCACCGGTTTCGATGCTGTATTGCAATTCAATCTACAAAGCCGGGAATTCGTGCGAGGCTGGTGTGTGCGCCCCCGTGGCAAAGATACGCTGCACCTGCAGACGTTCAATCCACAGCGGGATAACGGGCCCGATGAGGGCAACGTCCTGCATCTGAACAATGTGTCCCAGGATGCTTCCGGGCTCTACCTCAGCGGCCGCGGTCTGCCCATGGTCCTGCACATTAGCGATGAGGCTATCAAGCCTTATGCCAAGCTCCCTCCCGGTACGCACAATGCCATGCCATATCATGGCGGCGTGCTCTACAACGATACCAATGCCGACCTGGTCAGCTTTGAAGCCGGTAACAACTTCACTTATCTGGACGTACCGATGTATGCGACGGCCGACCTTAAGTGCACTGAACTGGGCGATGAACGGCTGGCACGGCAGGGTTTTGGTCGCGGGCTCTGCGTGTATCGGGACGACATTGTTATCGCAGGCTCATCGCCCTCGACCATCACGGTATGGGATATGCGTGCACGTGCCGTGATAAAGTCCGTCAATATCGCCATGGATATCCGTAACGCGGTGCACGGACTGGCGCTGTGGTCTTCCCCCTAAGCACCTGAATTCGTTCCTTTTTTCTGCCCCAGAACAGGGCGCTAAAGGCGGTAATATTGCCATTTAAGGAAATGTCCGCTCCGCTGCGCGGGTGGTATCGTGGGCGCATAAGAAACTAGTACAAATGGGGTAGTACCGCCCGGGAAGAGGCTGGCATCTCCAGAAATCAAAATCAATCAAGGTGGGACGATGAAAACTAACCGACTATTCAAACTCAGCACTATGTCTGCCGCGGTGACTTCCGCGCTGGTCACAGGCTCACACCAGGTTCATGCCCAGGCCGCTCTCGAGGAAGTGATCGTAACGGCGACACGCCGGGCCGAGAGCATCCAGGATATTCCACTCAATATCGCTGCCATCGGTGGTGAGACCATCAGGGAGCAAGGACTTACCGGCCTCGCCGAGGCGATGCAGTGGGTACCGGGTATCCACGTTGTCGACCAGGGCTCCCGCGCAGCCGACCGCATTATCGTGCGGGGCTTGAGCGTCAGCTCGGTGGATCCAGCATTCAGCAACGACAGTGGCGACACGGTGGCCACCTACGTCGGGGAAATACCGGTTTATGTCGACCTGAAACTGAATGACATGCAGCGCGTAGAGGTGCTGTTGGGGCCGCAAGGCACCCTGTACGGCGCCGGCACCCTGGGTGGTGCAATCCGCTACATCCCCAACAAACCGCAATTTCAGGAAACAGACCTGGAGATTCGCGGCGACCTCTACCAGATTTCGGAAGCCGATGATCTCAGTACCGACATGGGCTTTACCCTGAATCTACCATTCGGCGACAACTTTGCCCTGCGTATGAACCTTGATTACGTCGAGGACTCCGGCTATATCGACTATATCTACACGGTACGCGAGCCTGGGGTGTCCAACCCGGACCCGGACTTTAGTAACCCGGAAGATGTCAGGGCCAACCTGCGTTCTGTTGACGACGTGAACGACGAGGAAACACTGTCTGGCCGGATTGCATTGCGCTGGACCCCGACCGACTGGCTCGACGGCACATTGACCTACTACTACCAGAACATGGAATCGGGTGGTCGGTCTATCAACGGTAAGGACGCGCTAAACACTGGAGACTACGAATCAGCGTATCGCTTTGTTGAGCCCAGCGAGCGTACCAACGACCTGATCGCCCTGGAATTGACCGCAGACCTGGGTTTTGCTGAACTGACCTCGGCGACCGGTATTTCCGAGTACGAGGAAACCGGTAGTCGCGACCAGACCGACCTGTTGATCACCCTGGAATACAGTTACGAGGCCTTTCCCTCTTTCGCCGCATTTACCCGTGAGGACGTGGATGAAGAGCGCTTCAATCAGGAGTTCCGCCTGGTTTCAACCGGGGATGGTCCATTGAGCTGGATCGCGGGTGCGTTCTATAACACGTATGACATAGATACATCCGAGTCACGAGAGTTTACCCCGGGCTTTGGTGATTGGGCGGTGGAAAATTTTGGCGGTATAGCGTCCCGTCCCGATCAACTCGAGTACTTCTCGATTGACATTGAGGAAACGACCGAGTGGGCCTTTTACGGTGAACTGAGCTACGCGATAACCGAGCGCTGGGATGTGACCGTAGGTGCGCGCTACTACGATTACGAATTTGACACCGCCTCTGTAGCCTACTTCACCATGGCAGATGCCCTGTATGGCAGCGGTTTCATTGGCCCAATCGTACCCGCGGATGATGACTTTGACCGCTCAGCCCAGGAGGACGACGGCACCCTGTTCAAGTTCAACACTTCATACGACTTCACCGACGATATGATGGGCTATTTCACCTATTCGGAAGGATTCCGCCTGGGCGCGGGTAACGCTATTAGCCTGTGCCCCGACCCCATCCCCGAGGGCCAGGGTCTGTGTGCATTACCCAACGAGTTCGAGTATTTCCCGGACGAAACCCAGAACTACGAGCTGGGGCTGCGTTCCACGTGGCTCGATGGCACGCTGACGCTGAATGGTGCGGTTTACTACGTGGACTGGAGCGACCCACAGCTGGACTCTGTAACTGAAAATGCTGGCGTATCCATCACCATCAATGGCGACGGCGCTGAGTCCACGGGCGTTGAATTCTCATTTAACTGGTTGATGACCGACAATTTCTCGGTACGGGGCAGTTACTCCTACAGTAAAGCAGAGCTGACCGAAGACGCACCCGACCTGATGCAAACTTCGCCGGGTAGTGGCGGCTTTGAAACGATAAACGTGGACGGCGAGTCAGGCGACCGGTTGCCAGGCTCACCCGAGCAACAGGGTAGCATCTATGCAAGCTACGTAATGCCACTCGACAATATGGATCTATCGTTCAATTATGGCATCTCGGCGGTGAGCGACATTCTCACCAAGACCGGCGGAAGGGCGAACGCCTACACCCTCTCGGGCTACGCGGTTCACAACCTGTCAGCGGCACTGCGGGCGGATGCCTGGGACGTTACCCTGTACGCGGACAACCTGCTGGACAAGTATGCGGAGACCGGCGTGCGCCAGGACCCCTCTTTCAACCAGGTAGTTCCAGACTTTGATGGCAACGATGTTCAGGTGCGTAGATTTGGCACCAACGTATTGCGCCCACTTACCATCGGCCTGCGCGCAACCTATCGTTTCGATATGTAAGACCCGTATCGTGCTCAAACAAGGGATGCCACGGCATCCCTTTTTTTTGGCTGGGAGAAAACTTCCGGACCTGCGATAATTTTCCCTCCCCCACCAATCGATGAACTTACCCAGCATGCAGGGTCAAAGCTCACACAACCAGGCATTGAATAGCGCGCACGATGCTCTGGCGCAGGCACACTATGAGCGGGCTCATGGTCTTGCAATGGAGGTGTTGAAGCAGGACCCAACGGTGGCAGAAGCCTATTTCATCATGGCGCTGATAAGTTACCGACACCAGAACATCGCCAAGGCCCAGGACATTGTGCTGAGGGCACTGCGCTTCGAGCCCAGCAATGCCGATTACCTGCTGTTTCAGGCGCAATGTTTGCTGGAACTGAGTCGGCAAGAGCAAGCTAAAGCCGTCGTCGCCGAACTCGCCAGCACGCGACTCAAGACTGCGCACCAGAACGACACCCTCGGCGTACTCCATTCCCGACTCGGTCAACATGAAAGCGCTTTGCCCAGATTCGAAAAAGCCTGCGAATTAGCGCCGGAGTCGGTCAGTTATCGCTACAACCTGGCCTCCTGCCTGCAATTTTCCGGCGAGTTTCAGCAAGCCGAAACCGAATACGAAAAAGCCATCGCACTGGACCCCGAACACTATCGGAGTCACTCCTCGCTTTCTCAGTTGCGCAAGGTAGGGACAGACGATAATCATCTTCGCCGCCTCGGCCAGCTCTGGAACGAACTGAGTGGCGACGCGGATGCCTTCCTGCACGTCGGTCATGCGCTCGCCAAAGAGTTTGAAGATCTTGGAGATTACGCACAGTCGATCGACTACCTGGGAAAGGCCAAGGCAAGAAAGCTCGAAGAAATTGAAGATCAATCGGCCGACAATGCAAACCTGTTTGCGCGACTGCGAGAGCTCCCGGGACGCATCGCCGAAAGTTCAACGTCCACCTGTCATTCGAACGAGCCGATTTTCATTGTCGGCATGCCTCGCACCGGCACCACGCTGGTAGAGCGCATACTGTCCAGTCACTCGCAGGTAGAGTCTGCCGGGGAACTTGCCAATTTTTCCCTGCTGGTAAAGCGACAACTGCAAACCGCTTCCAACTGGGTGCTGGATGCCGAGACTATTGAGGCAGCACCCAAACTCGATTTCAGCAAACTGGGCGATGACTATATCGAGTCAACACGTCATCTCACCGGTGGCAGCGCGCATTTCATCGACAAGATGCCGTTGAATTTCATGTATGTCCCTTTGATCGCCAGGGCGTTACCCGGGGCCAAGATCATCTGCCTGCGGCGCAACCCCATGGACACCTGCCTGAGCAATTACCGCCAGTTGTTTTCCACCGGGTTTTCCTACTACAACTACGCCTACAGCCTGGCACATACCGCGGAGTTCTACGTTGAGTTCCATCGCTTGATGGACCAATTTGCCGACGACCTGGGAGACAGGTTTCTGCAGGTTCACTATGAGGCCGTGGTTGCAGATGCGGAAGTTCAATCCCGCCGGCTCCTGAAACATTGTGGGCTGCCCTGGGAGGCGCAATGCCTGGACTTTCACAGCAACGCAGCGCCAGTCGCTACCGCCAGCTCGGTACAGGTTCGCGAAAAACTGTACACCCGGGCAGTTGAGCGCTGGCGCCACTATGAACCGTGGCTGGGCGAATTAAAGGCAGTGTTTGAGCGTGAGCGTATCGCCTACCAGGAGAATCCAGGGGCTTAATACTGGTGCTTAAGCCAGCGTCCCCAGCATCTCCTTCTCGAACGCAAGCAGTTCACCGGAGCGACCGGCTTTCACCGCATTGGCCCAGTCGGGATTGGCAATAATCGCGCGACCCACCGCCACCAGGTCAAACTCATCGGCGTCCATGCGCCCCAATAGCTCATCCAGGCTGGCGGGCTCGGCTTCCTTGAAGGTGGTCTCGCCTGGTGCCGGAATAAAATCGGCGTTCAGCCCGACACTGCCGACGGTAATCGCCGGCTTGCCGGTAATTCTACGCGTCCAGCCTGCCAGGTTGAGATCACTGCCTTCAAATTCCGTTTCCCAGAAGCGGCGGGTGGAACAGTGGAAAATATCCACACCCGCTTCGCTAAGTGGAATGAGTATACGCTCCAATTCCTCGGGGGATTGTGCCAGACGAGCCGTGTAGTCCTGCTGCTTCCACTGGGAATAGCGCAACAACACCGTGAAGTCGGGGCCTACCGCCTCTCGTACCGCCTCAACGACCTCCACCGCGAATCGATTACGATTTTCAATGCTGCCGCCGTATTCATCACCCCGTTGATTGGTGCCCTCCCAGAAGAACTGGTCAACCAGGTAGCCATGGGCGCCATGAATCTCCACGGCATCGAAACCCAGGGCCTTGGCGTTGGCAGCGCCCCGTGCAAAAGCCTGTACCACGTCATCAATATCCTGTTTTGACATAATGTGGCGATTCACCTTGCCAGGTACGTTCATACCCGAAGGTGTGTAGCCATTCACCTCACCTTCCGGCGGGGTTCCTGCGCGCCGCATGCCGCCACAGTGCCACAACTGCGGAGCGATTTTGCCGCCCTGGGCGTGCACGGCTTCTACAACTTTGCGCCAACCGGCTAGCCGCTCTTCGCCATGGAAATAAGGAACATCGGGATAGCCGCTGGCGGCAATATGGTCGATGCAGGTTCCCTCGGTGATAATCAGGCCTGTGCCACCGGCGGCACGACGCGCATAGTACTCGGCAACATCATCACCCGGTACATTGTTGGGCGACAGATTGCGCGTCATGGGTGCCATAACGATGCGATTGGCAAGTTCCAAGTTACCGAGGGTGAACGGGCGAAATAAAACACTGTTATCAGTCACACAAATCTCCAAAACCAAAAGGGGGTGGCAAACGATGAGGCTAGGCCCGCGATGCAGGCTGAGCCCAGTCGGGCATGTCTTGGCCGGACCTGGCCGGGCCGGACCGCTCCCGGCCGGACCGCGCTGTATTATTCACCAAATGGGTCTTGTTCGCCAATCACAATAGCCTGAGGAAACCACCACGACCGGGTGCTATTATGCGCCCACATTCCTTCGCTATCATGGAATCTTTGATGAAGTGGCTAATCTCCCTGGTGATCGCTGTTGTCGTTCTCGGCACCCTGGTGCTGTGGCTGGCGCCCGGCGCCGTTGAATCCTCGATGAACGCAATTCAGGAAGACACATCCGTAAAACCCACGGCACAGGCGCAGCAACTACACCAAACCCTGCAGATTGCCGATCTCCATGCCGACAGTACGCTCTGGCACCGCGACCTGCTGGAACGAGCAGATCGCGGCCAGGTGGATATACCGCGACTGCGCGAGGGCAACGTTGCTGTGCAGATGTTTACCACGGTGACCAAGTCTCCACTGGGCCTGAACAACGAAAGCAACTCCGCCGATGCCCTGGACACCATCACCTTTCTTGCTGTGGGACAACGCTGGCCCAGGGCAACCTGGACCAGCCTCAAGCAAAGGGCGCTCTACCAGGCAAATGTACTCGCAGACCTGGAACGGCGCGCCCCCGAGGAATTTTCCTTCATCAAGAACCAGGCTGACCTTCAGACACTGCTCGCCCAGCGTGCATCGGGTTCCAACATCGTAGGTGGCTTACTGGGTACCGAAGGTTCTCATGCCCTGGACGGAGAGCTGAGCGCCGTAAAAGAACTCTACGCGGCGGGCTTTCGCATGATGAGTCTGCAACACTTTTTCGACAACAAAGTGGGTGGCTCGCTGCACGGACTCAGCCAGGCGGGATTGACCGAATTCGGTAAAGCGGTCGTCGACAAGATGGAGGCAATGAATATCATGATCGACGTCTCGCACTCCTCCCCCGCTGTCGTCGAAGATGTATTGGACCGTGTAAATCGACCACTGATCGTCAGCCACACCGGTTTCTACGGGCACTGTCAGACTGCAAGAAACATCAGTGATGAGCTCATGCAACGCATTGCCACGGCAGGTGGCCTTATCGGCGTTGGTTACTGGGACTCGGCCGTATGCGACACCAGCGTTAGCAGTATTGTGTCTGCCATTCGTTATGGCATCGATCTCGTAGGTGTCGATCATGTCGCTCTTGGCTCAGACTTTGACGGCACCGTCATCACGCCTTTCGACACCTCACAACTGTCATTGCTGACCACCCAGATGCTTGCCACCGGATTCACCGAGCACGAGATTCGGCAGGTGATGGGCGAGAACACCCTGCGATTTTTTGCGGAGAATCTGCCGGCCGACTAATAGCTGGCCAAGTAGTGGCTGGTGACTAATATTTTAAATGGTAAATTTTCCTAATGTCTGGCCAATACAATTGACCCGCAGACAAGGAATCGCGAAGATAGCCGCCTGCGTTGAACGCAGACAATCAGAACCAAAGAGAACCGACTTTATGACCATGCAATTCAAACAGGCAACAACGCTGCTGCGACACGTGTATATCAACGTGCCGTCGACCGGCCTGTGCGCAGGCGGCGTGGTTTGAGGATGCTCTGATTAGTCAATAATTCGACAAAAAGGCCTCCGAGAACCCAGTTCCGGAGGCCTTTTTCTTTTCTGAAGAATCTTCTCCGCGACTGGGTACTCGGCTGACAAAGGTGAGTACCGTGAAACGGTCATTAGAACGCAACATTTCCGCCATCTACGTGATGGGCTTCTTTCACAGCTTTATGGTTGTGATCCCCGTATTCGTGCCGCTGCTGCAGGGCTACGGGCTGTCCATGAGCCAGGTACTGCAAACCCAGGCCGCGTTCGCACTAACTATTGCCCTGTGCGAGGTACCCTCCGGGTACATCGCCGACATCTGGGGCCGGCGCAATGCGGTACTCGTCGGGTCTGCCCTCAACGCGGTAGGTTTCATGTCGCTGTTCTGGGCAGACACCTTTGTCGACTTCCTCGTCTACGAGATGATTCTCGGGGTCGGTTTCAGCCTGATTTCGGGCGCCGACCTGGCCTTGTTGTACGACACTGAAGTCTACCTGCAGAAAACCGGCAAGCCCGGTGGCGCCGGCGCGGGTAAATCCCTCAGCCGCCTGATCTCCATTGAGGCAGCGGCCTCGGGGATCGCCGGAATTGTCGCCAGCTGGCTGTTGCTGATATCCATGGACTGGGTGGTCTGGGTACAGGCCGTAACCGGGTTGGCTCCATTGTTGATTGGCCTGTGCCTGGTAGAGGCACCACGACCAGCCAGCGAAGGGGACCATCGCAGCAATGCCCGGGAAATCGTCGGCTTGTTGCTGTTCGGCAAACCGGTAGTACTGTGGACAGCCTTTGCCATCGCGGTGTTCGGCTTACTCGCGGTGCACGTATTCTGGATATACCAGAAATACTGGGATACCCAGGGTATACCACTGGCAAGCTTCGGTTACATCTGGGCCGCCTTCGCACTGACCGTTAGCGTATCGGCGCGTTATGCCGCGGGACTGGAAAAATTCCTGGGCACCCGAGGCTTGCTGGTACTGGTTGCCCTGTTGCCATTGGCCGGCCTGCTGGGCATGGCACTGGGTAGCGGCTGGGCAGGCGTAATGTTCGGCTTTGCCGTGCAGATATCGCGCGGTGTCAGCATGACGCTGTTCTACGACGCCTTAAACCGCCGGGTACCCGGCGACTTCAGGGCGACTGTGAACTCGCTGGTCAGCCTGGGTGTGAGAGCGATATTTATCTTCTCAGGCCCGATGCTGGGCTGGGCGCTGGACCATTACGGTATGGTGCCCACGCTACTGGGACTGGTAGTGGTCTTCACACCGCTCATGCTGCTGGTGCTGATCCCGCTGTTCTCTCGCATCAAACGGGAACAGCAGGAGCTTGAAGTGGAAGCAGCTCCGGTTGCGAAGGTGGTGTAAGCATCACTGCTAGCGCCCGCCTGCAACTTACCCTGTACAGACTGTGGCCAGCAGGGACGCTGGCCCCAAGCCCCCATGGATGGGTTCACGGCGAGTCTGGACAGGGTAAGTTGTGGGTGGGCGCGATCTCGATATCAATGCACAAACAAACTTGCCTATAGGGATAAGTGTAAAGCGTGTCTCGGGCGTACCTTCCCCGCTTCGACCGGCGGGCTCTATTAGCCGCTACCGCCCCACAGAGTGCGTAAGTGCCCCCTGGGGACGCTAACGGCATGCCGTCCATGGTGCGCTAATGTTCGGCCATCCATGGCCTCTCATTCCCCTGGTGACACTTCCCCACCCTGCGGGGCTCTATCGCAGTGAACAAGGGGACACGACTCCGGAAACAACCATTCACAAAAGTCGCTAAAAAACCTGAAAGCAAAACTTCACTGCAAGCGCCCGCCTGCGGTTTACCCTGTCCAGACTGTGGCCAGCAAGGACGCTGGCCCCAAGCCCCCATGGACGGGTTCACGGCGTGTCTGTAAAGGGTAAATCGGAGGTGGGCGCGATCCCTGAAACAAAGTACCAAATCAATAGCTATATGAATCGAAAGCAAGAATTCATCGCAAGCGTCCGCCTTCGACCTACCTCGTACTGACTGTGGTCAGCAAGGATACTGGCCCCAAGGCTCCATGGATGGGTTCACGGCGTGTCTGGACAAGGTAAATCGAAGGTGGACGCGATCTTCGGGAAAGGGGTCACGCCAGATGCTTAAGAATCAACTCCCGAACATTCACCCGTGCCTGAAGTCGGCTTGCCAGCATAAACATCCCGCCCACCTTGCGGTGAAAATACACTGCCTCAATCGGCGGTGCACGCCAGAAATCCTTATAGTCCGTTATGTTGTCTCCAAGACGCGATAAACGCGCGGGTACGTCCGAGTTCGCAAAATCATAGTCGCCGTCGAAACGCATCGGCTCCAACGCGATCTGGAACAGGTCCAGAACCAACTCCCGGTATTCGGAATCTTCCTCGCCCATGGAATAACCCAGGCGCTCCGCCGCGCCCGCAAGGCGGGTGCGATTTTCCGCTATGGCTGCCTTGGCCAGACTCTTGTAATCCTTCACAAACCTGGCCTTGAAGTGGCGAGTTGCACCGAAATCCAGCAACACGATTTCACCCGTATCGGGGCGGTAACGGTAATTGGCAAAGTTGGGGTCGGTCTGCACCATCCGCAGCTCAAACAGCTCTGTCAGCATGAGATCCAACAACGCCGTCATAACACGGTCACGCTCCTGCCGGGACTGCTCCGCAAGACCCTCAATGGGTTCCCCGTGTTCATAGCTCATAGCCAACACATTGCGATGGGTCAGTTCGGGGAGCAATAGTGGAACCACAAAACGCTCGTCGTCAGTCAAAGTGTCGGCAAACGCCTGCAGGTATTGCGCTTCTTTCAGGTAATCGGCCTCGTCTTTCAGCTGCTGCTTGGCGTCCTCCAGCAGCGGCGCCATATCAATCCCGTCCGGTATTAAGCCCGATAAACGCAACACGGAGGAAATATTGTCGACATCATTATCGATGCTGTCAGCGACTCCGGGGTACTGAACCTTGAGCACAATATCCCTGCCGTCATCCGAGGTTGTGCGATGCACCTGACCGATTGAGGCCGCAGCAATGGGCCGCACATCAAACCCGTAAAAAAGCTCTTCCCAGTCTTCGCCATAGGCTTGCTCCATGGACTGTCGCAATTGCTTGATCGGCATAGTTCGCGCATCGGAGCGCAAGCGCGCCAGGATATCGGCCAGTTCCTTGGGCAACAGGTCGCCGGTGTCCATCGACAGAATCTGTCCCAGCTTCATGGCGGCGCCGCGCATATCGGCCAACTGGTCTGCCACCCGTCGCGCGTTTCCCGGCGTCAGCAGCAAGTCTCGCGCGCGCGGCCTTTTGCCGGCGCGCAGTTGCCGGGTGCCTTCAGCGAGCATGCCTCCCGCAACGCCGCCCGCCAGCCTGGCCACCCGGGCAAAGCGGCTGGCGCGACCGGTGGGCACCGCCTTGCTCTTGTCCCGCGGTGCCTGTTCAGGCGTATCCTTTTTGTCGGTCATTCGTGTCCCCGGCGCCACTGCTCTATATGGCGCTGTGCGATGTCATGGCCATTGAACTGGGCATTGAGTACGGAAATAAATGTAAATACGCCGGTAAGCTTGCGGGCGATCATTGCAAATTCACGAGAGGGTGCGGTGAAGTCAAGGGTCGCCGCCGAAGCCGCCGCTTTCTTCCCGACGCGGCGCATGAGCCGGGAAGTGCCCCAACAGTATTGCCCCTTGTCGTTGAGATACTGTGAGGGAAGATCCCCGGGTTCTCGCAGTGGCTCCAGCAGTTCCAGACAAAAATCGCTGAAACTGGTTTTCGCCAGCTCGCTATTGCCCTCTTGCAGGCAACCGAGGCCAATCAGGCTGTCAACCAACAGTGCCCGGTCACCCACCTGCCCCGCCGCTATAGTGTTACCCAGGTGCCGGAGAAACTCGTCGTCACAACTCAGCACAGAACCAAAGTCGAGCAACACGATTTCATCACTGCTTCCGCTACTGCGGATCAGGTAGTTGCCAAAGTTTGGGTCGGTCTGCAGAACACCCCAGTCGTACAGCTCGTAAAAAAACAGCTCCAGCATGGCACTACCCAGTGCATTGCGACGCGCCTGGGATAAGCCCGCCACCTCCGGCTGGGTAACCAGGTGGCCGCTGACAAACTCCATCGCCAGCACGGTATCACCGCTGTACCTGGGGTAGGGTTTTGGCACCGCGAAACCTACCCGCTGACGACCCAACCTGGAAACAGTAGCGCCGGTGAATTCGTGTACGCGGGCACTCATCTGTGCTTCCCGAGCGTAATCGATTTCCTGATGTAATTGCTCGCGCATCGCGGCCAACCACTCATCCAACTCTCGACCAGCCTTGATCCAGCGTGCGAGCAACAACATGTTGACCACCGTATCGAAGTCGGAATCGATAACATCGGCGAGCCCCGGATACTGGATTTTCAGGCAGATCTGCTCACCCGAGGCAAGCACGGTGGCGCGGTGTACCTGTGACAGTGAGGCCGCCGCAATCGCATTGTGCTCGATGGCCAACTCATCCATTCGCTCGCCCAACACCGCCCGCAGTTCGCCTTCAATATCCGCGAAGGGCAGAGCTTGAGTCTGTGATTCCAGTTGGTGCAGCGCCTCGGTCAAAACGGGTGGAAGAAAATGTTCCCCGAGCAGCGCCAGCATCTGACCGATCTTGACATAGGTACCCTTTAACCGACCCAGCTCTGCGACGAAACGCTGCGCTTCCCGACGTGCAAAGGGAGAGCCGAGGGCGTCACCCTCCACCCCGCGCATACGTTTGACGGCACCGTCCAGGGCAAAGGCGCCACCGGCGCGCAAACTGGCAAGAGAAACCGAGATGCTCCTACCCAGTTTGCCCCGCTTGATGACACTACCTTTCCTGGTCATTGGGCCCCGTCAGAGGTTCGATCAGGCGGCGATATTGTCCGGTAGCAGATTGTCCGGTAGCAGATTGTCCAGTAGCAGACTGGCCAGGTGCTTGCGGTGGTAGCGGGCATCGCCATATTGCTGTTGCGTCCACTGGGCGCGCCGAATGAAGAGTTGTGCATCGCATTCATAGGTAAAGCCCATACCACCGTGAAACTGTACGGCCCGGTCACCGGCGTACAAGAGCGTTTCGGTCGCCTTCGCCTTCGCCATTCGACACGCTATTTCCGCATCGCGGTCCAACGAGCCGTCTGTGGTGAGGGTCGCCGCATGGTAAAGCAGTGACCGTGTGGAGTCCACGTCACAGAGGATTTCCACACAGGGGTGTTTAAGGGCCTGGTAGGAGCCGATGAGCTTGCCAAACTGCTTGCGGGTCTGCAGATAGTCAACCACCGTATCAAGGCAGGTCGCAGCACTACCGGCCGCTTCCGCTGCTGTCAGCAAGGCACCCAGCAGCCCCACGTCGCGCAAGGCCGAGCGGACACCGTCGCCGGTAATGAGGTTCTCAGGGGCAAGCTGTACACCGGTGAAATCCACCGTCGCAGCGCGCTTGGTCTGGTCGATCAGGGTGTTCGGGGTAAACGCCGCGTCAGTCAGGGTATCTCGCGGCACCAGGGCCAGGGCTGGCCGCCCATCGACCTGAACAGTTACCACGAAAAGTTGTGCTACACCTGCATCCTGCACAAACAATTTTGCGCCGGTAAGTAAGCCAGACTCATCGACTGTGCAGTTCAACGAATCTGACCCCCAATCCATTGACTCCAGACGGGCGATGGTCGCTGTACTGCCGGAGGCCAGTGCTGGGAGGTGAGCTTCACAAACCTCCGCGCCAGCAGCACGCAGAATCAACTGAGCCGCCAGGGTGGTGCTCAGTAAGGGTGTACCAAGCATCGATCGGCCCATACACTCCACCACAGGGACCACCGTGGCAACGCCTAGTCCGGAACCGCCGTACTGTTCGGGGAGGGAGATACCGGACCATCCCAGTGCGACCATCTCCTGCCACAATGCCTCGTCAAAGCCTTGCTTGGTCTCCAACTGCTCGCGAACCCGTGACATTGGCGATTTATCCCGGCAAAACTCCCGCGCGACATCCAGCAACATTGCCTGCTCTTCGCTGAGGCTGAGATCTCTATTTCCAATTACTGACATCTGCTACAACCCCTTACTTCGGCAGACCGAGAATATGTTCGGCAACAATATTGGCTTGCACCTGACTGGTACCACCGCCGATCGTTGCAGAGAAACTATTAAAGTAAGCACGCTGCCAAAAACCCCCCTGTCGAGCGTCCTCGTCGCCCACATAGAGACTGCCGGCGGCGCCCTGTAAGCCGATAGCCGTTTGGCGCATGCGGCGGGTATGTTCGCTGAATCTCAGCTTGTGTGACAGTGGTAACGAGTGGGGGTAATCTGTGGTCAACGGCGCAATCGCAGCCCGTTTGTCCCCCAGCGCGATCGCTTTCTCTTCGATGATCAGCTTCACCAGTTCATCGCGACAAACCGGATCTTGCAGCACCGGCCCACCATCCCTGCTCACATCTGTGAGTTGGTTGATCATGTCATCGATGACAATGCGAATGAACGCCAGGCCACCGGCACTGCCGGCTTCCGCTCCGCGCTCATATTGCAGAGTTTGCATGGCCATCTTCCAGCCCTGACCCTCTTCACCCATGATGCAATCGGCGGGGATGCGCGCATCGGTAAAGAAGGTCTCGGTGAACCCATACTCGCCGGT
The DNA here is from genome assembly GCA_963669435.1 of Halieaceae bacterium. Lineage (GTDB taxonomy): Bacteria > Pseudomonadota > Gammaproteobacteria > Pseudomonadales > Halieaceae > CALJFL01. The sequence continues at coordinate 2,643,337 of OY770025.1, read as the reverse complement.
AATTTTGCGGATGGGGCGGGGATCGATACCATCGATTTGCATCGGTGACAGGAAGAAAGACAGCCCGTCGTATTTTCGCTCCGCCTCCGGGTTGGTGCGTGCCAGCAGTATCATGTACTTGGCGTAGTTGCCCATGGTGGTCCAGATCTTGGTGCCGTTCACTACGTACTCGTCACCATCACGCACCGCCCGCACCTGGGCATTACCCAGGTCAGAACCATGATCCGGTTCCGAGAAACCCTGGCACCAGATATCCTCGCCGGACAGAATACCCTTAAGGTACTGCTGTTTTTGCTCTTCGGTACCAATATGGTTAATCAGGGGGCCCGCCCAGCCAAGGCCGATGACATTAAAGCAGATGGGCACAGCCTGCCGGCGCATTTCGGTATCGGCGATGGTTTGGAACACCGGGTCTACCCCACCTCCGCCATACTCTTTCGGCCAGGCCATACCGAGATATCCCGCATTCCAGACCTTGTATTGCCATTCACGCAGGAAATCCAGCTGCTGGTCCGTACCCACTTCCATAAAGGTCTGCGGCAACAGGAACCCGGGATCGCCCGGGCTATTCGCCTCCAGCCATGCCGACACCTCGGCTCGAAATTCGGCCATTTCCTGATCAGTTACGCTCACGATTTACTCCAACAGGCAAAAATAGTTTTCGGGAACATCCGCACTAGGCGGAGGGAGAGGTTTGCTCTGCGCCCGGTTCACGCACGGCGTCCGCGCGCTTAAATGCGTCGCGCTCGGTGACACGTTCGAGGTAGGCCAGGGTCTGGGGCTGGTATTGCGTGTCCAGCTTCAATACCCGGCCCAGATAGAGGGCGTAGCTGATGGCGATGTCAGCCACGGTAAAACGCCCATCCACCAGGTAGTCATTGTTTTCCAGGTGCGCGTCCAATCGTCGCAGGCGCGCCAGGAACCACTTACCATAATCTTCCGCTACCGCTTTTTTTGACTCGGTGGGTTCAAGCACCGTATAGCGCAGCACAATGGTCTGTGGGAATGTCAGGGTTGCGTCGGAATGATGTAACCAGTTCAGGTAGTCACCATACTCCGGGTGATCCGCCGGCAAACCAAAGTCGTACCGCTGGTAGCGATCAACCAGGTATTGGCAAATGCCCGCCGACTCGGTCATGGTGACGTCGCCATCGACAAAGTACGGAATGGTGCCCAGGCTGTTTACCTCCAGGTACTCTCGCTCAAAAATGCGCGGGGGAAAGGGCATGGCGTGCACTTCATAGTCCAACCCCATTTCTTCCAGCGCCCACAAAGGCCGTAGCGAGCGCGAACCTGCGCAGTGCCATAACTTCATACTTATACTCCGTATTGGCGGGCCGCCAGGTCCCGCATGATTTCTTCAGAGCCGCCGCCGATTGCATTGACACGCACCTCGCGATAGATACGCTCGACGCGATTGTCGCGCATGTAGCCAATACCACCGAGGATTTGCATCGCTTCGCGGGCACAGAACTCCATGGTCTCGCTGGCCTGTACTTTTAGCAGGGCAATGTCGCCGGGATTGGGGTTGCCCGCTTCAATGCTTTCATAGCACATGCGTATGTAAGCCTGGGTGGCATTGAGTTTCTGTTTCATTTGCGCAATCTTGTGGCGAATCACCTGGTGATCCGCCAACCGCTTGCCGAACGTGCGCCGTTCCTGGGCCCATGCGACCGCTTCTTCCAGGCAAACGCGGCCCAGCGCCTCCATACCGGCGGCCATACCCATGCGTTCACCATTGAAATTAGTCATGATCACCTGGAAACCCCGGTTCTCTTCGCCAATCAGGTTTTCTACGGGAACCTGCACGTTGTCGAAGTACAGGGTTGCAGTGTCGGATGCCCACCATCCCTGTTTGCGCGTCAGTTGAGTGCGCGAAAATCCCTCACTGTCGGTGGGAATCAGTAGCATGGAAACACCGCCCGCACCCTCTCCACCGGTACGCACCGCGGTGGAAACCCAGTTCGCACGCATACCGCCAGTGATATAGGTCTTGGAGCCGTTAACCACGTAGTGGTCGCCATCGCGCACAGCGGTGGTCGCAAGGCTTGCAACGTCTGAACCACCGCCGGGCTCGGTAATGCCCAGGGCGATATGCCGGGTGCCGGCCAGCACGGCCGGTGCGATCGCCTCTTTCATCGCCTCCGAGCCCCAATTTATGACCGGGGGCAGACCGATACCGTGGACCATCAGGCTCGCTGCAACGCCACCCACAGCCACCCTGGCCAACTCTTCATTGACAATCCACCCATGCCAGGAATCAATCCCCTCCTCTATGCCGCCATAGGCCTCGGGGTAACCCATGCCCAACAAGCCCACTGCCGCGGCTTTGGGCCACAGGTTCATGGGAATCTCACCGGCCTCATCCCACTCTTGCGCATGGGGCATGATTTCGGCATCGATGAAGCGACGCAACTGGGTGCGCCATTCTTCATGTTCAGCGGTCAAGTGCGGGTTGGGCAGGCGCGCGCTATCAAAGTCCAGCGACATGGGCCAGAACTCCATTTGAATTTAGGGTATGCAAAATAAACCAAAAGTATTAATAAATCGAGTGGCGGTAGTAAGACAGCGCCTACGCGGAACACACGGCCCGTTGGCAGGCCGTGCATTGGCAGCTGAAATTGAGGGGTCCAGGGTACCGGTTTAAGCGCCCAACTACTGGCCTGCGCGATAATCCAGGGGGGGTGAGCGGTCCCCCAACAGCGCCTCATATTGGAAGTCACTACCGCGCCGTTCGCTAAACTCCTGCTGCGCCGCGGCCAGTGTTTCCGGTTGCTGGAACAGGTCGGCCGCCGTCAGCGCCATGGTCTTGGCTGCCACGACCATACCCTTGGTACCGATCGACATACCCCCTGCTGCGATGGCCTGCCAGGTATGGGACTTGGTACCCGGCACCCAGGTGGCTGCACGCATCTCAAAAGTGGGCACCAGCCAGCTCACATCCCCAACGTCGGTGGACCCCATAATTTGCAGGAATTTCATCGGCTGGATCTCCTGCTCCTGCCCGGACAGGTCAGTTCGCAAATTCAGCGACTCTGTAATCTTCGCCGCAAATGCGCGCTCCTCCGCGTTGTAGCTTACTCCGCCCACCCGAGTCAGATTCTTATGCGCCACCTTTGCCAGCGTCTCGTTGGGTAAAACGCTGTGGTTGCCGTGGATGACCTCTGAATTCAAGGTGGTGCCGGTTCCCAGGGCCGCAGCCTCTGCGGCCAGGTTTACCCGGTCCCAAATGCCCTTCAGTGTTTCTGCGTCGGGATGACGTACATAGTAAAACACCTCGGCAAAGTCGGGGACGACATTGGGCGCTGAGCCGCCACTGGTGATTACATAGTGAATACGGGTCTCCTGGGGCACGTGCTCTCGCAGCATATTGGTCATGAAATTCATCGCCTCCACGCCATCAAGGGCAGAGCGGCCTCGCTCGGGCGCAATCGCAGCGTGGGATGACACGCCGCTGAAACGAAACTTCGCCGATTTGTTGGCCAGGGTGGTGCTGGGCGACGCGCGATTAGCGTCCGAGGGATGCCAGACCAGGACAGTGTCGACGTCGGCAAACAAACCGGCCCGGGCCATGTACACCTTGCCAGATCCACCCTCCTCAGCTGGCGTACCGTAGAGACGGATGGTTCCGGGGATCTCGCTAGCCTCCATCCAGCGCTTAACGGCTATCGCAGCGGCAGTGGAGCCGGCACCAAACAAGTGGTGCCCGCAGGCATGCCCTGTGTTTTTCCCCTCGGTAACTTCCCTGAACGGGCTTGCCGACTGGGAAATACCCGGCAGCGCATCGAACTCCGCCAGCAAACCAATCACCGGTTTACCCTTGCCATAGCTGGCAACAAATGCTGTGGGGATATCCGCGACGCCGTTTTCAACCGTAAAACCCGCCGCGGACAAGGTATTTTGCAGGAGGGCAGAACTCTCGGTTTCCAGGTAGCCCAGCTCGGCCTTATCCCAGATCGCCAGCGCCAATTTACCGTATTCGTCTGCTGACTCGTCGAGGTAATCGAGCAGGGACTGGGAATCCGCAGCCAACGCGGCAGCGGATGACAAAGCCATCGCGAGCGTTGCTGAGCAAACTAGTCTCGATAGTATTGTTGTGCGCATGTGCACCCCCGGAATGAGAAACCCAAACCTTACCATCAGCTTAGACCAGAAATCTCCCTTGCAGTCAGAATGCGCCGATCAGCCTTGCAATCTGGCGACATCGTGAATACGTAATACAAACATGGGCTGCCGCATTCGCACGGTGGCAGGCTTGGCAACGCGTGGCCACACCCCTATATTGGCTGCAAACCGATTGGCGAAGATATGAAATACAACGGCACCGCACAGTTCGATCACGGCCAGGCCCCCAGGATCGGGGTGCTGCTCACCAACCTGGGCACCCCCGAGGCGCCCCAGAAGGGCCCGCTGAAGACCTACCTCAGGCAGTTTTTATCCGACCCAAGGGTGGTGGAAGTGCCGCGCCTGCTCTGGTACCTGATTCTGAATGGCATCATTCTGAACATCCGGCCAGCACGATCAGCCGCCGCCTACCGCCGCATCTGGACCGAGCAGGGCTCACCCTTGTTGGTGCACACCCAAGCACAAGCCATGGAGTTGCAAGCCAACCTACACGAAAAATTGGGCGAGACAGTCGTCGTTGATTTTGCCATGCGTTATGGTGAGCCAGCATTAGATACTAAGATAGAAACCCTACTCAAACAGGGCATCCGACGGCTGCTGGTGCTACCGCTTTATCCGCAATACAGCGGTGCCACTACGGCTTCTACCTTCGACGCCATAGCGGCTGACTTTACCCGGCGTCGCTGGTTACCTGAACTTCGATTTGTCGCCCAGTACCACGATCACCCGGCTTATATCGAGGCACTGGCCCGCTCGATTCGCGGCCATTGGGAACAGCACGGCCAAGCCGATAAACTCATTTTTTCCTATCACGGGGAACCCCAGCGCTACCTGGACCAGGGCGATCCCTACCATTGCCAGTGCCACAAGACCTCAAGATTACTGGCCCAGGCGCTGGAACTCGACGATTCGCAATATCAGACCTGCTTTCAATCCCGCTTTGGTCGCGAACCCTGGCTGCAGCCTTATACGGACAAAGTCCTGGAGGCACTACCCGGCAGTGGCATAAAGTCTGTGCAGGTTATCTGCCCGGGTTTTGCTGCGGACTGTCTGGAGACCCTGGAAGAAATCGACATGGAAAATCGCGATTTATTTCTGGCGGCCGGGGGGGAGCGTTTTGAATACATTCCGTGCCTGAACGCCGCGCCGGATCACATTGAAGCACTGGGCACTCTGATTTTGGAAAACCTGCAGGGTTGGTTACCCCTTGCCAGCGACCCTGCTGCGACCAGGGCATTGGCGACAAAACTGGGCGCCGAGCAGTAGGACAGTCGCGGCTAAATCCAGCGCCGGACGCGCTGGCAGTAACTGTCATAGTCCTCGCCAAACAGGTCCCGCAACATCACCTCTTCAGGCCTGATGAACCGCACCTCAATAATTACCATGAATACCGGTGGCACAATCAGCGCTGCACTGGCACCCACGGTTATCGCGCAACCCAGGAGCACCAGCGCCATACCCAGATACATCGGGTTACGGGTAAAACGATAGACGCCCGTGGTCACCAACGCCGAAACATCCTTAAATGGTATCAGGTCTGTGCCCGCTTTCTTGAACAATCCACCCGCCAGCACCAACAGGGCCAGGCCCAGCAAAATAAACACGGCGCCCACGGCCTGACCGAGACCACTGGTGAAACGCGCACCCGGCCAGGTCTCGTTGAACACGAATATCACGATAATGCCAGTGGCCAACCACATGGGCGGGTAAATGATGCGCTTGACCATATCGAGCTCCTAGTGGTTTGCCAGGTGGACGGATGCGGGTTCCAGGCCACCGATACTGTAAGCCAGGCCAATGCCGAGCAAAAACGCCACGGTCAGTTTGCCGCGATCATGGCTGTGGAAGTGCACCTCGGGCAACAGATCGCTAAGCGCGATGCAGATGAAGGCACCCGCCGAGAAGGCCAGGGCGCCCGCAACAACCTGGTCACGCGAACCGCCCAACAGGTCGACGCCGAAGAAAAACAGCAGTGCACCCAGGGGGCACAGCAGAGCAAACACGACATTGGCTGTGCGCCTGGCAGATTCACTCCACCCGCCGGCCTGCATCAATGTGGTAATGGACATGGCGTCCAGCGGTTTGTGCAACAAAATGGCCAGAAAAACCCCCAGGCCCAGCAGTCCAGCGACAGCGCCGTCATGAGTTTCCGTCTGCAGTACCGCCCCCAGGGCGATGCCATCAATCAGGGTATGGAGACCCAGCCCCAGGGATAAACCGACCCAACTCAGGCTGTGCACATTGATGTGCTGGTCATGGCCGTGGGCGTGAGCATGGCCATGATGCGGCTCTTGCTCGTCGCTGAAATCGTGCTGGTGAAAATGGAACATACGCAGAAGCAGGAGCATGGTAATCAGGCCAATCATCAACCACCATACGGCGGTGTCAGCGGCGGATGCACTGTGTTGCAAAACGATGCTATGTGGCAGCAGGTGATAGAACGCCACGCCCAACATCAGGCCCGAGACAAAGCTCATGATGACCTGTGTGCGCGTATGCGTCATACGCACCATGCCCGGCAACAAACCGCCCAGCAGTGAGAATACCGCTATCGCAAAACAGTAGAGTCCGAGTAGGGTTGCGGGGGTAACCGCCATTATTGATCAGCCTGGTAGCGTGGAGGGCGCGATTATTCCATATCGCGGGTTATTTTGTAATTCTGGTTTGAACCTGTTAACAGGCTCTAAATGGCCGTGGGCAACGCCACGTAAACCAACCAACAACCCAGAGCGGCAGAAACTGACAGCCACAACCGCATCTGCGCGGGCGAAAATCGGGTGACCCGGTCGGCCATCCAGTCAATCACAGCCGGAGGCAAGGTCACCAGCAGCAAGCCCGCGAGTGCAAACAACCACCCCAACAGGGCCACGATCTCTGAATGCTGAACCGCCGGCGCAGCGGCGATTAATAATGCGCCGACCAGAAAGCGCAAGAGCGCAGCAGCGAACAGCCAGCGCGTATTTAACACCTGGTCGGCCAGCGTCAGAAATCGCCGCGGCTGTAGCCCCAGCAGCAGCGAGAGCAGAATTGTAAAAACCCCCAGCACCAGTACGAACTGTGACAATGCTTTTCCCCGATCTATGCCAGATTGTGTCTGGACTATGTACTCACAGCGCCGCGCTTGAATTCGCAGGCCGCATCAGTGCCCGGTTCACACCAGGACCAGGTTATCGCGGTGGATCAGTTCTGCGTCGCCGCCATAACCGAGAATCTTCTCTATGTCTGCCGATGCTGCGCCCTGGATTTTCGCCGCTTCTGCAGCGCTGTAATTAACCAGCCCCCGGGCAACCTCTCGCCCTTGACCGTTGCGGCATGACACCATGTCCCCACGGGCAAACTCGCCGCTAACGCCACACACCCCGACAGGCAACAGGCTCCGCCCCGAATCCTTCAGCACCCTAACAGCGCCATCGTCCAGCTCCACCGTTCCCTGCACCTGAACCATACTGGCCAGCCACTGCTTGCGCGCTGTCTCTGGCCGTCTACCGGTACGCAACCAGGTGCCGATCTTCTGTCCCGCCGCGATCGCTCCGATGACACCTTCGACCCTGCCACTGGCAATAATGGTCTCGGTACCAGAGCGCGCAGCGAGACGCGCAGCGCGAAGCTTGGTCACCATACCGCCGCGACCCAGGCTGCCGCCCTCTCCTGCCATGGCCTCCAGTTCCGGTGCATTAACATCACTCACTTCCACCAATGTGGCATCCGGATTTACCCGGGGGTCGGCGGTAAACAGGCCAGCCTGATCAGTAAGCAGCAGCAGCGCGTCAGCATCGATCAGGTTGGCGACCAGGGCTGCAAGGGTATCGTTGTCGCCGAATCGAATCTCGTCAGTGACGACCGTATCGTTTTCATTGACGACCGGCACAACCCCAAATCCAAGCAGGCTGTTCAAGGTACCGCGAGCATTGAGGTAACGGTCACGTGCAATAACATCGTCGTGACCCAGCAACACCTGTGCGCTGGTAATACCATGGCGCTTAAACGCGGTTTCATAGCTTTGCACCAACCCCGACTGCCCCACAGCTGCGGCGGCTTGCAAATCATGCAGCGCCGCGGGCCGACTGCGCCAACCCAGCCGTGCAACGCCCGCCGCCACGGCACCACTGGAGACCAACACGACCTCCATGCCCTGCTCTCGAAGATCGCCCAACTGGTCAACAATGGCATCGATCACCGCGGTATCCAGGCCGCGGCCGTCATCTGTCAGCAGGGCACTCCCCACCTTGACCACCCAGCGCCGCGCCGCGGCTATTTCTACTCGCTCAGACATGGGATCAGGGGGCGTACTCGACTTCGACGTCAAAGTCGTCGTCGTTGTCGTCGTCAGAATCATCCTCATCGGACAGCGCGGACTTTTGCAGACGACGCTGCTCGCGCAACTGTTCGATGCGCTCCCTGGCCTCGCGCTGCATCCGTGACTGCAGGTCAATCTCAGCCGCCGCCAATTCTGAATCAGCTGCCTCGGCTTCGGCCAGACTTTCCAATAGCTGCATCATGTCCTGGCACAAGCGTTCGGTGCCCTGCGCACTGATCGCTGCAATCTCGTAAACAGGCCCCTGCCAATCCAGCGCATCGAGTAACGCCTCCCTGCGCTCGGCCAACAGCTCCGGGTCAACCATGTCGATCTTGTTGAGAACCAACCAGCGCGGCCTTGCGGCCAGGGTGGGGCTGAAACGCTCAATTTCCCGGATAATGGACAAGGCGGCCTCTGCTGGCTCCACGCCATCAAATGGCGCCATATCAACAATATGCAACAAGATTCGATTGCGCGTCAGGTGCTTTAGAAAGCGTATACCCAGCCCAGCCCCCTCTGAGGCGCCCTCGATCAGACCCGGGATATCCGCGATCACGAAACTACGGTGGGCATCGACCTTGACCACCCCGAGGTTGGGTACCAGCGTGGTAAATGGATAGTCGGCCACCTTCGGCCTCGCCGCTGACACGGCGCGGATAAGGGTCGATTTCCCTGCATTGGGAAGCCCCAGCAACCCAACATCGGCCAGGACCTTGAGTTCCAACTTCAGCTCCCGCTGTTCACCTTCAGAGCCGGGGGTAAACTGGCGAGGGGCACGGTTAGTACTGGACTTGAAGCGTGTGTTGCCGAGCCCGTGGTAGCCGCCCTTGGCCACAATCAGCTGCTGACCGGGCGCAGATAGATCCCCGAGCACCTCCCGGCTACCTTCATCAATCACGGTGGTGCCCACGGGGACCCGCAATATCAGGTCGTCACCGCTCTTGCCGGTACAATTCTGCCCGCGGCCACCCTGACCGTTATCAGCGCGGTAACTACGCACAAACCGGTAATCCACCATGGTGTTAAGGCCGGCATCGGCCTCCATGATGACACTGCCGCCATCACCACCATCACCGCCGTCAGGACCACCCTTGGCAATGTACTTTTCGCGGCGAAAGCTCATGGCACCGTTGCCGCCTTTACCGGCGAAAACTTTGATACTGGCTTCGTCTACAAATTTCATAACTTCACATTCTATCTACTATTGCCTGTCCTTTCCTGCTGCACCAATCCAACTTCGGTGCATTCTATCCGGCTGCGTCACGGGTAGTGCTTTGCCGGACACGCCGTGAACCCATCCATGGGGGCTTGGCCTCGGCATCCATGCCTCGGACAGTCCGGCAAAGCACTACCCGTGGCACAGCCTAACCTCTTATCCAGACCAAAATTTCCTAGCAGTATCGTATTCTGGGATACAGCAAGCCTTGAACAACAGCTACGCACCTAGTTGCAAATCGACTTCACGGTTTTTCTTCCAAGCAAGCAGTTAAGCCCCGCTCGAGGCCTTTGTAGCAGGGATAACCTTTTTGGACCGTATGCGACATGGATGTCGCATCCGAGCCCCCATGGATGGGTTCACGGCGTGTCCAAAAAGGTTATCCCTGCTACAAAGGCCGTGGACAGCACCAACAATAAAATTCACACAGCCCGTAGGCAAAAAAAAGCCCCGTCAATGACGAGGCTTTGTCTGCGAGTTGCGGCGATCCGCTGCTCAGGCGCTCACCACCTGAACAAACTTGCGACCCTTTGGCCCTTTCTCCACAAACTCAACCTTACCTTCACTGGTCGCAAACAGCGTGTGATCCTTGCCGATGCGAACATTATCACCCGCGTGGAAGCGAGTGCCGCGCTGACGCACGATAATGTTGCCCGCTTTAACTGATTCACCGCCGAAGCGCTTCACACCAAGGCGCTTACTCTGGGAATCGCGACCGTTACGAGTACTACCACCTGCTTTTTTGTGTGCCATTGTCGATACCCTCCGTTACGCCGAAATGCCAGTGATTTTCACTTCGGTGAACCACTGACGGTGGCCCGTTTCTCTCCGATAGTGCTTGCGACGATTGAATTTAACAATCTTGACCTTCTTGTGACGGCCCTGGGCAACCACCTCGGCGGTCACTTTGCCACCCTCGATCAGCGGGGTGCCAATTTTAACGTTGTCGCCACCAACCATCAGCACTTTGTCAAATTCGACGGTGTCGCCGGTAGCGGCTTCAATTTTTTCCAGTTTGAGGGTTTCGCCCTCAACCACGCGATGCTGCTTACCACCGCTTTCAATAACTGCGTACATTTCCATTCTCCGTTCAATTAGCCTGCTCGCATTCGGAAAAAACCCTTACAAATCAAGGGGGCAGAGCCAGGCACAAACAGTTTTCAAAGAACCCAAAAAGCGCCTTTACCGGGGTGCTACTGGGGTCGAGGGCGGCGATTTTACTGAAATCACCCCCCCGGGGCAAGGTTTATTTTCCCAATAAAGACAAGGGCTTAGGGCGCTCCGGGCGACACTAAACATGGGTCCTATCCCGCTTGACACCCGGCAGGCTGAACCCTAGCATGCGCTGGCGTATCGCTACTACTACCCCTTCACTTATGCAGCATATCCGCGAGCCCGTCGCCGCCGAGTTTGAGCAGGTTAACCAGCTGATTATTGAGCAGCTGGAGTCTGACGTGGCAATGGTGGAGAACATCGGCCACTACATTGTGGACGCCGGGGGCAAGCGCCTTAGACCCCTGCTGGTGCTGCTAAGTGCCGCGGCCCTGGGCAAATGCCAGCCGTCACATATCCGCTTCGCTGCGGTCATCGAGTTTATTCACACGGCGACGTTGCTGCACGACGACGTCGTGGATATTTCGTCCCTGCGGCGCGGCCGCCCCACCGCTAACGCAGAATTCGGCAATGCACCGAGCGTACTTGTTGGCGATTTCCTCTACACCCGCGCCTTCCAGCTAATGGTAGACCTGCAAAGCATGCCGTTATTGCGCCATATGGCAGATACCACCAACGTGATCGCTGCGGGTGAGGTGCTGCAGCTGGTGCGCGCAGGTGATGCGAACACCACCGAAGAGCAATATCTCGACGTAATCACCCGTAAAACCGCGGTACTGTTTGCCGCTGCCTGCTACGGGGCTGCGACCCTGCACGACTGCGACCAGGGCGTATGCGATAACCTGCGAGAATTTGGCCTTAATCTCGGCATTGCCTTCCAGATCGTCGACGACCTGCTGGACTATGAGGGCGACCCTCAGGAGATGGGCAAGAATGTGGGTGACGACCTCACCGAAGGCAAGCCAACTCTGCCCCTGATCTATATCCTCCGGGAGGGCTCTGCTGAGCAACAAGCCCTGGTCCGCGACGCCATCACCAATAAATCGGCGAATCGGCTGTCAGACATCCTGGTAGCGGCTAAGGACTGTGGCGCGTTGGAATACACAAAGGCCCAGGCCAGGCATTATCACGACCTGGCGCTGGGCAACCTGCAACAGATTCCGCAAAGTGCCGTGCGCGAGGCGCTGATGCAACTGACGGCACTGTCCATTAACCGCAGCCAATAACTCCCCCAAAATTGCACGCCCCGCACCCCATACCTATACTTGGGTGCCATTTTCTCTCGAGCCCTCATCATGGACACGGCAGGCGTGCTAAGCGATTACCCCGCATTTCAAAAGCTCCAACAATTGGCTGCGCAAAGTCCATCCCTGGATGTCGCTGCACTACTCGCAGCAGACTCGGCAAGGGTTCAAACGTACAGCGTCGACGCGGCTGGCCTCCACCTGGATTATTCCAAGCAACTGTTGAACGACAGCATTCGCAGTGCACTGCTGGAACTAGCAGAGCAAGCACAGTTACCAAATCGCGTCCACGCACTACTTGCCGGTGAACAGGTCAACAATACCGAGGGGCGGGCCGCCCTGCACAGCCTGCTGCGCGCCGAGCACCATCCCGGCCTGACTGAAGAACTGGCCGAGGTCGTCTCCGTGCGTGACCGCATGGCAGAGATCACCAATCGGCTGAACAGCGGATCGCATGCCGGTTATACCGGCCAGACTATCACCGATGTGGTTAATATCGGGATCGGCGGTTCCGACCTCGGACCTCGCCTGGTCACCGAGGCGCTGCAGCCCTACCAGGGCCTGGTAAGTTGCCACTATGTCGCCAATGTCGATCCGGCCGATTTACAGAACACCCTGGTACAACTGGACCCGGCGACCACACTATTCATTATCTGTTCAAAGTCTTTTCGCACCGAGGAGACACTGACCAATGGCCTGGCGGCAAGGGAATGGTTGTTGATGGCCGGGGCCGGCGAGGCGGACCTCGACAAGCATTTTTTAGCCATCACCACCAACCTGGCGGCAGCGGAGCAATTTGGCATTCCTGAGCACAACTGCCTGCCGATTTGGGATTGGGTCGGGGGGCGGTATTCGGTGTGGTCGGCAATCGGATTGAGTTGCGCTATTGCCGTAGGCTGGGAAAACTTTGCCGCCTTTCTTGCCGGTGCCTGTGCCATGGATAATCATTTTGCCGAGGCGCCCCCGGCAGACAATATGCCGATGCTAATGAGCCTGTTAGAGGTCTGGAACGGTAACTGTCTAGGGGCTGGCAACCACGTGGTTCTGCCCTATGACCAGAGCTTGCAACGGCTGCCTGACTTCCTGCAGCAACTCACCATGGAAAGTAACGGCAAACGGGTTTCTGCCAGCGGTCAAACGCTGGACTACCAAACCGGGCCCGTGCTGTGGGGCTCGGCGGGCACCATGGGACAGCATTCGTTTCACCAGTTACTGCACCAGGGAACGCGCGACTGCCCGGCGGATTTTATCCTGCCACTGAGTACCCACACGGGCATGTCGGCGCAACACCAACGACTGGTTGCGAACTGCCTGGCCCAGAGCCGCGCCATGCTGGTGGGACGCAGCGAGGCGGAAGCGCTGGACGCATTGGCTGGTCGCGGCGTACCGCAGGAGCAGGCAGAACAACTGGCAACACATATGGTCATGCCTGGTAACCGACCCAACAGCGTGCTCACGATGCAACGTCTCACACCGCAGACATTGGGGGCACTGCTGGCACTTTACGAACACCGCACCTTCTGCAGTGGTCAGCTTTGGGGCATCAATCCCTTCGATCAATGGGGAGTGGAATTGGGCAAGGAAATCGGCGAGGAAATCCTGGGTGAGCTGACTCTGGAAAGCGACGACATTCACATGGATGCGTCCACACTACAGCTGATGAAGGCCTGGCGAGAGGCGCGCTACTAACTGCGAATCGCACTTCACTTAGGCAGGTTGCGCCTGCTCGGCAATAAAATGAAGTGACCAGAGCGGACACTAACCATCAATCAGGGCCAGTAATTCCTCGGTGCGCTGTTCCATCAGTTGCCTGTCACCGCGGCTCTCTACATTCAACCGCACCACCGGCTCGGTATTGGACATGCGCAGGTTGAAGCGCCAGCCTTCAAATTCCATGCTTAAACCATCCACGGTCTCGATCAACTTCGCCTGCTCTTCATAGGTCTCCCGCGCCTTGGCCAGTACCGCTTGCGGATTTTCTATCGTGCGGTTTATCTCACCGCTACAGGGAAAGGCGTCCATGCGCTCGTTGACCATATCAGCCAATGCCATATTGCGGGAGGACATCAGCCCCGCCACCAATAACCAGGGGATCATGCCACTGTCACAATAGGCAAAGTCCCGAAAATAATGGTGAGCGCTCATCTCTCCGCCATAGATCGCATTTTCCTTGCGCATTCTTTCCTTGATGAAGGCATGCCCGGTTTTGCTTTGAATGGCGACGCCACCCAGGTTTTGAGCAATATCGATGGTATTCCAGGTGAGCCGGGGATCATGGACAATGCCAGCCCCGGCATCCTTCTGTAAAAATGCCTCACCGAGCAAACCCACGAGGTAGTAACCCTCGACAAAGCTGCCCGTGTGATCGAAGAAAAAACAACGATCGAAGTCGCCGTCCCAGGCGATCCCCATATCGGCCCCGTGGTCGCGCACCGCTGCAATCGTGGGTGCGCGGTTTTCAACGAGCAAGGGATTGGGAACGCCATTCGGGAAGTTGCCATCGGTTTCATGGTGCAGCTTGATGAACTCGATGGGTAAATGCGGCTCGAGCAGGTCCACCACCCGCCCGGCACCACCATTACCGGCATTCACAACGACCTTCAGTGACTTGAGTGAGGATGCGTCCACATAGCTCAACAAATGCTGCACATAAGCATCCGAGGTATCCAGCGGCTCGAGGCCACCGCGTTCACTGGCAGCTTCAAATTCATTGCGCTCGGCCAGCGCCTGGATGTCGAACAAGCCAGTGTCGCCGGAAATCGGCTTGGACTCCTCGCGCACAAATTTCATCCCGTTGTAATCTTTCGGGTTGTGACTGGCTGTGACGGCGATCCCGCCGTCCATGTTGGCATGAGAGGTAGCGAAGTAGATTTCCTCTGTGCCGCACAGGCCAACATCGAACACATCGACGCCCTGCTCTCGCAGCCCATCAGTCACCGCAGCTTTGATGGCTTCGCTGCTCAACCTGATGTCGTGGCCAATCACCACGCGTTTCGGCTTTACTATGGCCGCATAGGCACGACCAATGCGCCTGGCAATATCTTCGTTGAGTTGGTCGGGAATTCGCCCACGAACATCGTAGGCTTTGAAACAGGTAAATTTATCCAAGGTTGGCTCGCCTAACTCTTTCCGTAGATGTTTTCGTACACGTAATTTGTGGCCTCCACAAAACCCGGTACGCTACCGCAATCAAAGCGCTTGCCCTTGAACTTGTAGGCCATAACACAGCCCCGTCGGGCCTGGGTCTGCAGTGCGTCGGTCAACTGAACTTCGCCGTTAGCGCCAGGTTCGGTCTCGCGGATGATATCGAAAATATCGGGAGTGAGGATATAGCGCCCGATAATCGCCAGATTGGAGGGCGCAGATTCCGCCGGCGGTTTTTCCACCATCTCATTGACCTGGTAGATCCCGTCCTTCAGCTTTTCGCCGGCAATAACCCCGTACTTGTGAACCTCTTCCATGGGTACTTCCTGTATGGCCACGATCGAGCAGCGAAACTGGCGGTACAGTTCTGCCATCTGGGTAAGCACACCGGGGCCCTCATTGAGGCAAAGGTCATCAGAGAGCAAAACCCCAAATGGCTGGATGCCGATCAGCGATTCGCCGGTCAGGATGGCGTGGCCGAGCCCTTTCATTTCGCGCTGGCGTACCATGGTAAATACGCCCTTGTTCAGCACATCGCGAATACTTTCCAGGTGCACCTCTTTACCAGTGCCGGAAATCTGGTGCTCCAGCTCATAGCTGATATCAAAGTGGTCGGTGATGGAGCGCTTGCCACGCCCGGTAACCAGTGCACAGGTCGTCATCCCGGCTGCGATTGCCTCCTCGACTCCGTACTGGACCAGCGGCTTGTTGACGATGGGCAACATTTCCTTGGGCATGCTCTTGGTGGCCGGTAAAAAACGGGTGCCATAACCAGCCACCGGAAACAGACATTTATCGATCATTTTCTAGGTTCTCCACTCACTTGCTATCTTCGCCATCGCGGCCATAGACATCTTCGTAACGGACAATATCATCTTCGCCCAGGTAAGTGCCCGATTGCACTTCTATCAGTTCCAGGGGAATGCGCCCCGGGTTGGCGAGGCGATGCTTGCACCCCAGCGGGATGTAGGTCGATTCATCTTCGCCCAGCATAAATATTTTGTCTTCACAGGTCACCTCGGCTGTCCCGGACACCACGATCCAGTGTTCGGCGCGATGATGATGCTTCTGCAGCGACAGGCGTTGGCCCGGGTCGACGATAATGCGCTTCACCTGAAACCGATCGGCAATTACCAGAGACTCATAACTGCCCCATGGTCGGTAGACACGTTGGTGCAACTCGGCTTCGCCGCGACCTTCTTCCTTCAGGCGGCTGACTATCTTTTTGACATCCTGTACTTTTGCGCGATCGGCAACCAACACCGCGTCCGCGGTTTCCACGACTACCAGGTTGTCCACCCCCAGGGCGGCCACCAAGCGGGAGTCACTACGCACAAAAGTTTCGCTACAATCCTCCATCAGCACGTCACCTACAACGACATTATTGTCGCTGTCTCCCTGAGAAACGTCCCAGAGGGCCGACCAGGCACCGACATCACTCCAACCACAATCGAGGGCAACCACGGCACCACGACTGGTTTTCTCCATTACAGCATAGTCAATACTGTCACTGGGGCTGGCCAGGAAGTGGCCTGCATCGGGGCGTAGAAAATCCATATCCCGACTCGCCGCCGACATCGCGGCGTGACACGCTTCGAGAATCCCGGGCGCATGTTCCCGCAGTTCCGTGAGGTAGGTGTCTGCTCGGAACAGGAACATACCGCTGTTCCAGAAGTACTCGCCGCTATCGAGGTAGCGCTGTGCGGTGGCCTGGTCCGGCTTCTCAACAAAACTGTCAATGTCGAATCCGACCTCACCCAGCGAACTCCCCGCCCTGATATAGCCATAACCCGTCTCGGCAACCGTGGGCTGGATACCGAATGTCACCAGGCGACCATCGGCGACCAACGCTTTGCTGGCACTCACGGCCGCCAGAAACGCCGTCACATCGGGGACGTGGTGATCGGCTGGCAGCACCAGTAATTCGGCATCAGCATCCTCCTCCAACGCCCGGATGGCAGCCAACGCTACCGCCGGCGCGGTATTGCGACCTGCGGGCTCGAGGATGATCGCACCGGCCTGCACATCAACCTGGCGCAATTGTTCCGCTACCAGGAATCGGTGCGCCTCATTGCATACCACCATTGGGGCGCTGGCATTAAGGGAGGCGGTTCGCTGCAGAGTATCCTGCAACATGGAGTAATCACCCAGCAGCGGTAAAAACTGCTTCGGGTGGAGTTCCCGGGAAACAGGCCACAGACGACTGCCGACGCCGCCGGAAAGGATCACGGGAGTTAACATAGTGTATCCAGAGAAATGATTGCAGGCTCAGAGTTGTGTTGGTTTGAACGAGAGGGCATACCCTGTTCGTCAAAGCTATGGTATCCGAGCGCCAGTGCCTTGACCAGCGCACCGGCGTAAGGACCAGGGCGCGGTTTCTGGCGAGGATACTGGACTTGTGCACCGCAGGCATTAGAATGGCACCCTCAAAGCCCTGACAATCTCAAGGCGACGCAAAATGCACCCGGGACAGCTCTAAAGCCTCCCGCACTGTGCCAGCACTGGAAATCCTATGACACCCCAAAGCGCATACACCAAAGAGGAACTCATTGCCTGTGGCAACGGCGAATTGTTTGGCCCCGGCAACGCTCGTCTGCCCGTCGACAATATGCTGATGCTGGATCGCATCATCCATATTGCCTCCGAGGGCGGGAATTTTGGCAAGGGTCAGATCGTCGCTGAGCTGGATATCAATCCCGACTTGTGGTTCTTCGAGTGCCATTTCAATGGCGACCCGGTCATGCCCGGCTGCCTGGGTCTCGACGCCATGTGGCAATTGGTGGGCTTCTTCCTCGGCTGGCGGGGTAATCCGGGACGTGGGCGCGCACTGGGATGTGGAGAAGTGAAATTTACCGGCGAAATTCTTCCCACAGCCTCCAAGGTGGTCTACAACATACATATCAAGCGCGTTATTGAGCGCAAATTGATCATGGGCATTGCGGATGGCACCGTCTCTGTCGATGGCCGCGAAATTTACACTGCGGAAGGTCTGCGAGTCGGACTGTTCCAGTCAACGGAGTCTTTTTGATCCATGAGCAGACGAGTAGTAGTAACCGGCCTGGGTATCGTCTCCTGCCTGGGGAATGATGCCGCAAGCGTGAAGGACTCGCTGTTCGAAGGCCGCTCTGGCATCAGCTTACGTCAGGAACACATCGATGTGGGGATGCGCTCCCACGTAGCGGGCGCCCCCGAGATTGACACCAAGGAACTGATTGACCGCAAGCAGCTGCGCTTCATGGGTGATGCTGCGGCCTATGCCTATATATCCATGCAACAGGCGATTGCTGATTCCGGCCTGGAAGAGTCCGACATTTCCAATGTCCGCACGGGTATTATCGCCGGCTCCGGCGGCGCCTCTTCCGCCAGCCAAACGGAGGCGGCGGACATCCTCAGGGAGCGCGGCCTGCGCCGGGTCGGCCCCTACCGCGTAACCCAAACCATGGGCAGCACCGTATCAGCCTGCCTGGCCACCCCATTCAAGATCAAGGGTGTTAACTACTCGATATCTTCCGCATGCTCCACCAGCGCACACTGCATAGGCAATGCGGTGGAGCAGATTCAACTGAACAAGCAGGATATCGTGTTCGCCGGCGGTGGCGAAGAACTACACTGGACGCTCAGCAGCTTGTTTGACGCTATGGGCGCACTGTCCACCAAGTACAATGAAACCCCGGAGCGGGCCTCTCGAGCCTACGACGCTGATCGCGACGGTTTTATCATCGCCGGTGGCGGTGGCATGCTGGTGCTTGAGGAACTGGAACACGCCAAGGCCCGTGGCGCGAAAATTTACGCTGAAGTGGTGGGTTACGGCGCCACATCCGATGGCTACGATATGGTCGCCCCCTCCGGCGAAGGTGCGGTGCGCTGCATGCAGCAAGCGTTAGCCACGGTAGATGGCCCGGTGGACTACATCAATGCCCACGGCACCAGCACCCCGGCCGGCGACATCCAGGAGTTGAAGGCGGTGCGCACAGCCCACGAGGACCTGGACCATATCCCGGTGGTGGGATCGACCAAGTCGCTTTCCGGCCACTCCCTGGGCGCTGCCGGCGTTCAGGAGGCCATCTACTCGCTGCTGATGCAGCAGCACAACTTCATCGCCGCCTCGGCCAACATCGAGAACCTTGATCCCGAGGCAGAAGGTCTACCTATCGCGGTCACCCGACATGACGACGTTGATTTGCAACGGGTGATGTCTAACAGCTTTGGTTTTGGTGGAACCAATGCATCGCTGGTGTTCCAGAAGTATCAAGACTAGGCGCTAATCGCGTCGGCCTGATTAGCGCGACTTGCGACTATCTGATTGGGCTAACCCAAAAATAACAGAAAGGTGCCACGAGCACTGGTCAGTTGATTAATCTGACAGGCAGTCAGGACGCGCTTAAGCTTGCCATCATTGGAGGAGCTTTCTGCGAGGACTGATCGAGTCCCGATTTTTGCGCAGCAAAAATGGTCGAGTTCCGCAGCAGCCGGAAATGATGGCAAGCTTGCGTCCGCCGGTCAGGTTAATCAACTGGCCAGTGCGTCCCACCGCCGCTTTATCACCCTGCAAGTAGATCCAGGGGAATAACCTCGACTGGATCCCCCCGCGCCACGGTCCGCCCAATAGGAATAACCGCCAGCGCGTTGGA
The DNA here is from genome assembly GCA_963669435.1 of Halieaceae bacterium. Lineage (GTDB taxonomy): Bacteria > Pseudomonadota > Gammaproteobacteria > Pseudomonadales > Halieaceae > CALJFL01. Next base: position 2,623,567 of record OY770025.1, on the reverse strand, counting down.
ATGGGACACCGAACTGAGCACACCCGAGCTCTGGTTGGAAAAGCGGTGTGCAACCAACCCGGATTCACCCGCCACCAGTGTCACCCGCAAATACTCCTGTCGTCCTCCCGGGCGGCCGACCTCAAAATCTGCAGCGGCGGTAAGTGTGGGCAGCGCTTCTTCGTTGATTCCCTGGAGCTTGCGCAGAAATGGCCTGGCGACCAGACTGAAAGTCACGAACACAGAGCTTGGGTTTCCGGGCAGTCCGATGAATGGTGTGTCACCAATCCGACCATAGGCAAGTGGCTTGCCCGGCTTGATCGCCAGTTTCCACAGTGCCAGTTCGCCCAGTTCTTCCACTTGCGCCTTGACATGATCCTCCTCCCCAACCGACACGCCGCCGGTGGTGATCACACAATCTGCCTCCTGGGCAGCTTGTTGCAAAGCCTCAGCAGTGGCCTGGGCGTCATCTTCAACAATGCCGCCATCCACGACCTGCATGTGCATGGCCTGCAGCAATCCGGTAAGGGTGTAGCGGTTGGAATTGAACAACTGGCTGTCTGCCAGCGTCCCTGCGCCCGGCTCCACTAACTCGTCGCCGGTAGATAAAATGGCAACACGCAGGGGACGATAGATGGTGACCCGTTCGCAACCAACCGAAGCCAGTAAACCCATGTCCTGGGGCCTGAGTGTTCTACCCGCTTGCAGGACCTTGCTACCGCTGGCGATATCCTGCCCTTGCGGGCGGATATGGTCCCCCGTCTTAGCCGCGACCTTGACCCGGATGACATCACCCTCGACGATACAATCTTCCTGCATAACCACAGCATCGGCACCAGGGGGTATCTTGGCGCCGGTAAAAATGCGCGCCGCGGTGCCGGGCTCCAGGGCCTGTGGTGCGGCACCGGCAGGTATGCGCTGGGATACAGGCATTGGATGTTGCACGAGGTCAGCTACCCTGAGCGCGTAACCGTCCATCGCGCTGTTGTCCGCACCCGGGACATTGATCGAAGCATATACATCCTCGGCCAACACCCGGCCCAGGGACTCAATTAGTGCTAACTCAGCAGTCTCCACACAGGGCTTTGTACCCGTTAGAATCTGGGCAAGCGCCACTTCCAGGGGCAACAATCCACTCATTGGGAGGAGGTGCGTACCTTCAATACACCCACGAAGTTGCAGGGCTTGTAAGTGCTATCGAGTTGATCGCGAATCAACCCTTCCCAGGCGGTACGGCAGGCTCCCGTAGACCCCGGCATACAGAAAATGACCGTGTTATTTGCCAGGCCAGCGACTGCTCTGGATTGCACTGTGGATGATCCGATCTCCTCGAACGACAGGGCCCGAAATACCTCTCCAAACCCCTCAACCGCCTTGTCAAACAGGGGCGTGACCGCCTCGGGTGTAGAGTCCCGCCCCGAAAACCCGGTACCCCCGGTAACGAGCGCTACGTCTATGGACGGATTGGCGATCCAGGCCGAAATGGTGGCGCGAATACGATAGATATCATCTATGACAATTTCCTTTGCGGCCAGGTGGTGGCCGTTTTCCTGCAAGGCTGAAACCAGGAAAGCGCCGGAGGTATCGTCGTCTTCGGTGCGGGTATCAGACACTGTCAGCACGGCCACATTAAGCGGTGTCATGGTTGTGTCAGTGGCTTTGCTCATCAATCTACTCCTGTTGCTGCAATTCAAAGTATTGCTTGACTGCATCAGCAACAAAACCGCGCCAAGGTACCTGCTTGATTGCAAAGGTATTAAGGATTCGGCTGCACTCCAGCGCGCGATTCAAAGGGTCGCCGACCTCTTCGGGCGCGAGTAACTCCACGGAAGACTCTGCGATGGCCGAATATTGTGAGGCGCATGCAAGCAACGCCTCTGCAAATTCATAACAATGAGTGGCATCAGAACTCGCATAATTGTAGACGCCCCAGGCATCCGCGCCGGTGCTAATCTGGTCGACGATCGCAGCAATGACCCGTGCCGCGTCGCCAGCGTCCACGGGACAGCCACTGAGATTATTATCCAGGGTAACCGACCCACCCGCCGCAAACTGGTCGAGCAGGTAGGTAAGAGAGTTGTCTCCGCGTGCGGAGAAAATGGGCCCCAGGCGAAGTATCAGGTGGCCGTCGCAGGTATCCTTGACCAGCGACTCCGCTCGACCCAGCAACTGACCCACCGACTCGCTGTTGTCGGGCTGGTCAAATTCGGTATACGGGCGATCGTGCGAACCGGAATAAACCCGAGCACTGGAGAGATACAGGTAGCGGATATCGCTGCGCTGGCAGGCCTTGGCCAGCCAGTGACAACGCTCGACATCCAATTCGTGAAGCTCTTCCCTGGCGTCCAGGGCAGAGACCACGCGCGTATCGATAATGACTTCACAACTGGCACGCCGCGCCGCTTTCTTGGCTTGACGCTCGCTTTTCCAACGACAAGCGGAAGTGGACAAGGGCACCACTTCGTGTCGCCCCCAACGCACGATGAAAGACTGCAGGGCCAGGCCAACAGCAGTATCAGCACCGATCAGAAGAACTCGCACGACCTAGGCTACCCTGATAAAGCTGCCGCAGTTGGCCGCTAAAAGGGGATGTCGTCGTCGAAATCACCAAAATCAGAGGGCGCGGTGCTGGCTGGTGCTGGACTTGAGGCGCCTCCACCCTGCGCCGGAGCGCTCTGCATTGACTGGCCACCGCCCTGCCCCGCATTGCGGCTGTCCAGCATTTGCATTTCATTGGCTACTATTTCGGTGGTGTACTTGTCCTGGCCCGACTGGTCCTGCCACTTACGAGTGCGCAGGGACCCCTCAAGGTAAACCTTGGAACCCTTGCGCAGATATTCACCGGCAATCTCCGCCAGCCGATTGAAAAACACGATCCGGTGCCACTCGGTACGCTCCTGCGGTTGCCCGGTTTGCTTATCCTTCCAGGTCTCGGAAGTGGCCACGGTAATATTGGTCACCGCGCCACCGGATGGCATGTAGCGGGTCTCCGGGTCATTACCCAAATTGCCGATCAAGATTACTTTGTTCACGCCCCGTGAAGCCATAAAACCCCCAAAAAGTGAGCGAATGTCGTTATCGAAATGAACCGTGGACTATAGCAATCCCGCTGTGCAAATGCGACAGCATTGTCGACCATACTGTGGCCATATTGCGACCCATATTGCGATCAGGACAGCGTGATTTAACTGCGATTGATATCGGTGGCAACCACGGCGTCCGGCCCGCTGTTGTGGCTGGACTTGCCCACGGAGTTCAGCCCCAACCAAAGACCACCGGCAATCATGGCCAGCACCAAGACAGTGTTAGGACCGTTGAGTTGTAAGACCCATCCGCCAAGCGTGCCACCGGCAAAAGCGCCGAGAAACTGGCAAGTGGAATACACTCCCATGGCAGTACCCCGGGCCTGCGCCGAGGCCTGCTTGGTGACCAGCGAGGGCAAGGTGGCCTCCAGGTAGTTGAAGCCGACAAAGAACAGCCATAAACCCAGGTATAGGAAGGTGGTGGTAGTGGCATGCCAGAGCGCTGCGAGACCCAGCAACAGGATTATTATCGCCGCCGGAAACACCTGCTGCAGGCGGCCGCCACGCTCGGCCAGGCGCATTAACGGCAACATGCCCAGGACCGAGATCAATAGGACCGGCAGGTAAACTTGCCAGTGCTCCTCGCGTAAAATATCTAACCTGTCCCGGAGAATAAGCGGGACCACCAGGAAACTGGCCATGAGTATGAAATGCAGGCTAAAAACCCCAATATTGAGTCGCAACAGCACCCGATCCAACAATGCCGAGCGGGCATGCGATCGACTGGGTCCGGTAACAGCGCCCGGTGCCGGCAATTCCGCCGCCGGCACACTGTAAATGACAATCGCGACGCCACAAAGGGCTAACAAACAGGTGAGGTAGAAAACACCGGACAATCCTGTCCACCCCGCTACCAGCGGACCCAGGACCAGGGACAGGGCAAACGAAGCGCCGATGCTGGCACCGATAAGGGCCATGGCCTTGGTACGCTGCTCTTCACGGGTGAGGTCGGCCGCCAGCGCCAGGATGGTACTGGCAATAGCGCCCGCACCCTGGAGAAAACGGCCGAACACCACGCCCAGCACCGTATCGGCGGTAGCAGCAATCAGACTCCCCAGGGCAAACACCAACAGGCCGCCCACGATCACCGGCTTTCGACCCACACGGTCCGACAGCCAGCCCAGCGGAATCTGCAATAGCGCCTGACTGAGGCCATAAACACCTAATGCAAGACCGAGTAGCTGGGGTGTGGATCCTTGGAGATCGCCCGCATACACCGCCAGCAGAGGCAGCACCATAAATAGGCCGAGCATGCGGAAACTGTAGAGCAGCGCCAGGGAACCGACTGTGCGGCGCTCTAACGCGGTCATGGGATTTTCGGTAATCACGGGGACAATCTTTTGAAAATACCGGCGGAGTTTATCAGCTTAGGCCTCCGCAGGCATCCGGGGCGCTTTATTGCGCGTAACTATTTCCCAGTACAGCTCGCAGGTTTTGCCAGGCAGGACGGCCTCGGCATATACTGTTGGGTTTGGATTCTACGTCGCACAGGAGCGCAATGGATACTATTCAGGTCCGTGGGGCGCGCACCCACAACCTCAAAAACATTGACCTGGACATACCGCGGGACAAGCTGATAGTCATCACCGGCCTGTCCGGCTCCGGTAAATCTTCCCTGGCATTTGACACCCTCTACGCTGAGGGCCAGCGGCGCTATGTCGAGTCACTATCTACCTATGCCCGGCAGTTTCTGTCGATGATGGAAAAGCCCGATATGGACCATATCGAAGGCTTGTCGCCAGCCATTTCCATCGAGCAGAAGTCGACGTCACACAATCCTCGTTCAACGGTGGGTACGATCACGGAGATCTATGACTACTTGCGCCTGTTGTATGCGCGCGTTGGCGAACCACGCTGCCCGGACCACGACGTCAATTTGGCCGCACAAACGGTAAGCCAAATGGTCGACACGGTGTTGGCGATGCCCCAGGGCAGCAAGCTGATGCTGTTGGCGCCAGTTGTGCGTGACCGCAAGGGCGAGCACTTGCACGTCTTCGAAGAGCTTCGCGCATCCGGATTTGTGCGTGCCAGGATCGACGGCATCGTAACTGACCTGGACGACGTGCCCGCACTGGACAAGAAAAAGAAACACCGTATCGAGGTGGTCGTCGACCGATTCAAAGTCAGGGACGACCTTGGCCTGCGACTGGCAGAATCTTTCGAAACAGCACTTGGGCTGACAGACGGGCTGGCGAGCATCAGCTATATGGACAGCGACAGCGAGGAGGAAGACATCATGTTTTCCGCGCGGTTTGCCTGTCCGGTGTGTGGGCACAGCATCGACGAACTCGAACCGCGGTTGTTCTCGTTCAATAACCCGGCCGGGGCTTGCAGCGGCTGCGACGGCCTGGGCGTTAAGCAGTATTTCGACGAAGATCGCATAGTGTTACACCCCGAGGCCAGCCTGGCCGAAGGGGCCATTCGCGGTTGGGACCGGCGCAATGTCTACTATTTTCATATGCTTACCTCTCTGGCTGATCATTACGGTTTCGATATCGATCTGCCCTTTGAACAACTGAGCAAGAAACACCGCAAGGCCATCTTGCACGGTAGTGGCAAAGAAGAGATCGCCTTTGCCTACGTCAACGACCGCGGCGACGTGTTCAAGAGAACTCACCCGTTTGAAGGGATTCTGCCCAATATGGAGCGCAGGTATCGGGATACTGACTCCCAGTCTGTGCGCGAGGACCTGGCCAAGTTTCTGGCCACAGCCCCCTGTCCGGACTGTGACGGCACTCGCCTGCGGCGAGATGCCCGGCATGTATTCGTTAACGAGCGCAATTTACCCAGCATCACCTCCATGGCTGTGGGCGAAGCCCAGGACTATTTCGAGAATCTGCAGTTGGAGGGTCGAGCGGCGGAGATCGCCGACAAGATCCTCAAGGAACTCAGGGCCCGCTACCGTTTTTTGGTGGATGTGGGATTGAACTACCTGGCCCTGAACCGCAGTGCAGAGACACTCTCGGGCGGTGAGGCCCAACGCATCCGGCTGGCCTCGCAAATCGGTGCTGGCCTGGTGGGCGTTATGTATATTCTGGATGAGCCTTCAATTGGTCTGCACCAACGAGACAATGAACGGCTGCTACGCACACTCACCCACTTGCGCGACCTGGGCAATACGGTGCTGGTCGTGGAACATGATGAGGACGCGATCCGCACAGCAGATCACATCATCGATATCGGTCCCGGTGCTGGTGTTCACGGCGGCGAGATCGTGGCCGAGGGCAAAATGGCCGACATCGTCAAGGACAAGCAGTCCCTGACCGGAGCCTATCTCTCGGGCAAACGGCGCATCGAAATTCCGCAGAACAGAGTGCCCAACGACTCCGACAAGCAAATCACACTGTCGGGGGCAGTAGGCAATAACCTGCAGTCGGTTGATCTGGAGATTCCAGTAGGCCTATTGACCTGCATCACAGGGGTATCGGGGTCAGGTAAATCGACTCTAATCAATGGCACGCTGTATCCTCTGGCAGCCACCGAATTGAATGGAGCTACCACGCTAACTCCAGCATCACACGGGAGTATCACCGGACTCGAGCAGATCGATAAGTGTATCGATATCGATCAGAGCCCAATTGGCCGAACACCTCGTTCTAATCCCGCCACCTATACGGGCATCTTCACCCCGGTGCGCGAGTTGTTTGCAGGCACCCAGGAAGCACGCTCACGGGGCTACAAGCCCGGCCGTTTCAGCTTTAACGTAAAGGGGGGCCGCTGCGAGGCTTGCCAGGGCGACGGCGTTACCAAGGTGGAGATGCACTTCCTGCCGGACATCTATGTCCCCTGCGATGTTTGCAAGGGCAAGCGCTATAACCGCGAAACTCTGGAGGTCCGCTACAAGGGTAAGAACATCCACGAGGTACTGGAAATGACCGTGGAGGAAGCGCTGACCTTCTTCGAACCGGTTCCAGCTATTGCACGTAAGCTGCAAACCCTGACCGACGTCGGGCTTACCTATGTCCGGTTGGGACAGGCGGCAACTACGCTGTCCGGTGGTGAAGCGCAGCGGGTGAAGCTGGCCAAGGAGCTTTCCAAGCGGGATACCGGTAGCACCCTGTACATTCTCGATGAGCCGACCACGGGACTGCATTTCGAGGATATTCGCCAGTTGCTCGAGGTTCTTCATCGCCTGCGAGACCATGGCAACACGGTGGTGATCATTGAGCACAACCTGGATGTGATCAAGACGGCGGACTGGATTGTGGACCTGGGGCCGGAGGGTGGCAGTGGTGGTGGGCAGATTATCGCTACCGGCACGCCTGAGCAGGTCGCGAAGGTGAAAGGATCATTTACCGGGCAGTTTTTAGCGCCGATGTTGAAGCGGAAGTCGTCTAAAAAAGCAGCCTAACTTGGGTGGCGCCAATTGATACGCTTGTACCGGCATGCCGCAGTCAACCTAAAGTCCAAGCTTGCTGGAACCGCAAAAGCGCTATCCATGACAGCTCACACCTTGAAACGCATATCCTCTCGAAAAGCGTATTGAAATGGGGCGCATGGAATTTCTGCTTCGTAGGTCGCAGTCGGCCTGAAATTTTCCCTTGCTGGAAACGCAAAAACGTCGTCCATGACAGCTCGGGCGAGGCCATCCGTGGCCTCGCACGTTCCTGCAAGGGAAAATTTCAGGCCGACTGCTGGGCGGGTACCAAGTCCAAACCTTCACTTCTATATACCACCACGCTCTCTGCGATGGATGGCATCGAGTGCTCAGGCTGAAACAGGTTCGGCGGGACTTAGCTTGGTGTTGGCTTTATTAGACAACTAGAGATCAAATCGCGCGCCGACATAGCAGCGCGTAAGTATCCACCTCGCTCTATCGAGCAACCAGAAGCCCCTTAATGCTCGCAACCTACTGAAGGAGGTCCACAACGTTACTTTGCGTTCAAGAAGGTCGCCTCACATCGACGAAAAGCAGCAACGAGACCTTCCGATCTCTCATCCTTGAGCAGTCGGCCTGCAGTACCCGCTTGCAGGAACGTATGAGGCCATGGATGGCCTCATCCGAGCTGTCATGGATGACGCTTTTGCGATTCCAGCAAGCGGGTACTGCAGGCTGGCTGCGGATCATTGGCAAGAACCCTTTCACCCCTTTTCTCCCTACCTCGACAAGGAGTCCGGGTAAATACTAGACGCACAAAAAAGCCGGGACATTGCCCGGCTTTCGATCAGTCTTGGAAAACGCGAGGTTTAATCCTCGTCATCCTCAAACACTTCCACCTGCGGACGATCCACCAGCTCAACGTAAGCCATAGGTGCCTTATCGCCAGCGCGATAGCCCGCTTTCAGGATACGGATGTAACCACCCGGACGCTCCTGGTAGCGCGGGCCCAGTTCAGTGAACAACTTGCCTACCGCTGCCTTGCTGCGGGTGCGGTCAAACGCCAGGCGACGGTTGGCCACGCTGTCGTTTTTGGCGAGGGTGATCAGTGGCTCCGCGTGGGTACGCAGTTCCTTGGCCTTGGCCAGGGTAGTCTTGATCAGCTCGTGCTCTACTAAAGATACGGTCATGTTGCGGAACATCGCCTTACGGTGCGAGCTGTTCCGGTTCAACTGACGTCCACTATGACGATGACGCATTTTTAAAGTCCTATTCTTTCTGTGCTATCTCAGCACTTTCAACCAGTTGCCGGGCAGAGCTTATACGCTCAGAACCCGGTCGTCGTTCTTGAGACTGGCGGGCGGCCAGTTGTCCAGGCGCATGCCCAGGGACAGCCCGCGGGACGCCAATACGTCCTTGATCTCGGTCAGTGATTTCTTACCCAGGTTCGGGGTTTTGAGCAGCTCCACTTCGGTGCGCTGTACCAGGTCACCGATGTAGTAGATGTTCTCTGCCTTGAGGCAGTTTGCCGAACGCACTGTGAGCTCCAGGTCATCAACCGGGCGCAGCAGGATGGGATCAACTTCGTCTTCCTCGGCTACAGACTCGGACTCGCTGTCACTTTCGAGGTCAACGAATACTGCCAGCTGTTGCTGCAGGATGGTCGCTGCGCGGCGAATCGCCTCTTCGGGATCGATAGTACCGTTGGTTTCCAGATCCAGTACCAGCTTGTCGAGGTCGGTGCGCTGTTCAACACGCGCGGCGTCAACCACGTAGGACACACGGTGGATCGGCGAGAATGTCGCATCCAGCTGCAGACGGCCGATTGAACGTGTTTCCTCTTCCGGGTTCTCACGCGAGTCTGCCGGGGAGTAACCGCGACCACGGGCCACGGTCAGCTTCATGCTGATCTCGGACTTGCCGTTCAGGTTACAAATCACGTGATCCGGGTTACGGATCTCGATGTCGTGGTCTACCTGGATATCGCCTGCGGTGACGGCACCTGAACCTTTCTTGCTCAGGGTCAGTTCAGCCTCATCCTTGCCATTCATCACCAGGGCAACACCCTTGAGGTTCAGCAGGATCTCGATAACGTCTTCCTGTACACCTTCGATCGCGCTGTACTCGTGCAACACACCGTCAATTTCTACCTCGGTGATAGCACAACCTGGCATGGAAGACAGCAGGATACGGCGCAAGGCATTACCCAGAGTGTGTCCAAAGCCACGCTCGAGGGGTTCCAGGGTTACCTGGGCACGTGTGTTGGTCTTTTCGTCGACATTGATTACACGCGGGGTCAAAAATTCGTTTACTGCACTCTGCATTATGGCACCTGTTGCTAAAGGTTAGTCCGTGGGCGAATTACTTGGAGTAGAGCTCGACGATCAGGTTTTCATTGATCTCCGAGGTCAGGTCCTGGCGATCCGGAACCGCCTTGAATACGCCTTCCAGCTTCTCATTGTTCACTTCTATCCACTCGGGCTCACCGCGCTGGGCAGCGAGAGCCAGGGCAGACTGAACACGCAGTTGCTTCTTGGCTTTTTCACGCAGGGCAACAACATCGCCAGCCTTAACCTGGTAAGAAGGCACGTTCACAACGGAGCCGTTTACCAAAATCGCCTTGTGAGATACCAACTGGCGTGCTTCAGAGCGTGTTGCACCGAAACCCATGCGGTAAACCACGTTATCCAGGCGGCTTTCCAACAGTTGCAGCAGGTTTTCACCGGTTGCACCTTTGAGACGAGCTGCCTCTTTGTAATAGTTGCGGAACTGCTTTTCCAGCACACCGTAGATACGGCGAACCTTCTGCTTCTCGCGCAGCTGTACGCCATAATCTGACAGACGACCGCGACGGGCGCCGTGCTGGCCGGGGGCTGTCTCCGCCTTACACTTGCTTTCCAGCGCACGCACACCGCTCTTCAGGAACAGGTCAGTTCCTTCGCGACGGGAGAGCTTGCACTTGGGTCCAATATATCGAGCCATGTCAATTCTTCCTCTAAGCGCTACACGCGACGTTTCTTGGGTGGGCGACAGCCGTTATGCGGGATAGGCGTAACGTCCGTAATATTGCTGATGGCATAGCCGCAGGAGTTCAGCGCACGTACCGCTGACTCACGACCGGGTCCAGGACCCTTGACCATGACATCGAGATTCTTCAGACCATATTCCTTGGCCGCTTCACCCGCACGCTCTGCAGCAACCTGGGCTGCAAATGGTGTGCTCTTACGTGAACCACGGAAACCTGATCCACCGGCGGTGGCCCAGCTCAGGGTATTACCCTGGCGATCTGTGATGGTAATAATGGTGTTGTTGAAAGAGGCATGGATGTGTGCAATGCCATCTACAACAGTTTTGGTGATTTTCTTACGAGTGCCTTTAGCACCTGGCTTAGCCATAGTTTGTTCCTACTTTAATATCAACACTGCACTGCGGTGCAGCTACACTAAAAAGGATTCGTGATGGGGACGCTGCCCTTATCTGCGAATCGGCTTTCGTGGACCTTTACGTGTGCGAGCATTGGTCTTGGTACGCTGGCCACGCAGTGGCAGGCCGCGACGGTGACGCAGGCCGCGATTGCAACCCAGGTCCATAAGACGCTTGACGTTCATTGAAACTTCACGACGCAGGTCGCCTTCAACGTTCATCTCACTCACTTTCGAGCGCAATGCGTCCATCTGCTCTTCTGTCAACTCAGCGATTTTGGCGCTTTCTTCCACACCAGTCGCAGCACACAGACGCTTGGCCTGCGAGCGACCTACACCGTAGATGTAAGTCAGTGAGATAACAGCGTGTTTGTTATCGGGTATGTTGACGCCGGCAATACGAGCCATGCAACTTTCTCCAATTCCTTAATATTTCGCTTCTTTACAGCGACTTTTTCTCCGCAAGCCCCTGATTTCCATCAGTTTTGCCGGGCAGCCGGTAAAAGGCGCGGTATTCTAGCGATATCGTTACTAAAAATCAATCGCCCTAACAGGGCCCCAATTAGCCCTGGCGCTGCTTGTGACGGGGATCTGTATCACAGATCACGCGCACAACACCCTTGCGGCGAACGACTTTGCAGTTCCTGCAAATCTTCTTTACCGATGCACGTACTTTCATGTCTAACTCTCCGTGAGCCTCTGCCCTAAAGTCCGTCCGCTATTGCGGCCGGCCCGCGGGGCCAATATTCTTCAAATTGGCCTTTTTCATCACCGAGTCGTACTGGTGTGACATCAGGTGACTTTGCACCTGGGCCATAAAATCCATTACTACAACCACCACAATCAGCAGCGAGGTTCCACCCAGGTAGAACGGTACGTTGGCCGTTACTACCAGGAACTGCGGTATCAGGCACACGATGGCAATATAAGCCGAGCCAAATACTGTCAGTCTCGTCAACACGCCATCAATGTAGTTGGCGGTCTGCTGACCCGGGCGAATACCAGGCACAAAAGCACCCGAACGCTTCAGGTTGTCTGCGACTTCCGTCGGGTTGAACATCAACGCCGTATAGAAGAAGCAGAAAAACACAATAAATACCGTGAACAACAAAATGTTCAGCGGCTGACCCGGGCCAATTGCAACGGCCAGGTCCTGCAGCCAATCGGAACCGCCGCCACCGGATCCCACCCACTGGGCAATGGACGCCGGGAACAACAGTATGCTGCTCGCGAAGATAGCCGGTATCACGCCCGCCATGTTCACCTTCAGGGGCAGATGCGAGCTCTGCGCCTGGTACATCTTTCTACCCTGTTGCCGCTTGGCGTAATTCACCGTGATACGGCGCTGGCCCCGCTCGATAAAGACAATCGCGAAGATCATCAAGATCGCAAAGGCCAGGATCGCCAGCAGGAACAGTATGTTCAGCTCGCCCTGCCTGGCTTGCTCAAGCGATTGCCCAACCGCGGACGGCAAGCCGGCCACAATTCCGGCGAAAATAAGCAGCGAAATGCCGTTGCCTACGCCTTTCTCTGTAATCTGTTCACCAAGCCACATCATGAACACGGCACCGGTCACCAGGGAAGTAATCGCAATCACGTAAAACAACAGTGATGTGTCGTAAGACATTCCCTGGTTAGCCATGCCCACAGTCATACCTGTGGCCTGGATAATCGCCAACACCACCGTCAGATAACGGGTGTACTGGCTAATCTTGCGACGACCAGACTCGCCTTCTTTCTTCAACTGCTCCAACTGGGGCGTCACCGCCGACATCAACTGCATGATGATCGATGCAGAGATGTAGGGCATGATGCCCAGCGCCAGGATACTCATCCGCTCCAGTGCGCCGCCTGAAAACATGTTGGCCAAACCCAGTATGGTGCCCTGGTTCTGGTTAAACAGCGCCGCAAGCTGGTTAGGATCTATCCCCGGCACCGGGATATGCGTCCCGATGCGATACACAATTATTGCCAGTAAAACAAAACGAAGGCGAGCAAAGAGCTCGCCCAGGCCTGCCTTGTTGACCGAAGGGGGCTGACCTATCGCCATTTAGTCCTCTACTTTACCGCCGGCTTTCTCAATAGCCTCACGAGCACCTTTGCTCACCGCCAGACCCTTGACTGTCACTGCTTTGGACAGCTCGCCTGACAGGAACACCCTGGCACGAGTAACACTCTCTTTCACCAGGTCGGCAGCTTTCAGTGCTTCCAGATCAACCACATCACCATCAACCAGGGCCAGTTCCGCCACGCGGATCTGGGCGGTGGTACGCGCCATGCGCGAGGTGAAACCGTATTTCGGCAGGCGTTTCTGCAGCGGCATCTGGCCACCCTCGAAACCGGGACGAACTGAACCGCCGGAACGAGATTTCTGGCCTTTGTGGCCGCGGCCTGCGGTCTTACCCAGACCACTGCCTATACCGCGACCGACGCGCTTGGCAGCCTTCCTTGAGCCCGGTGCAGGGCTAAGGGTATTCAGTCTCATTGTCTCTGACATGTCCTAGTCCTCTACCCTAACGAGGTAATTCACTTTGTTGATCATTCCGCGAGTCGAAGGTGTATCTTCTACCTCTACGGTGTGACCGATTCTACGCAAACCCAGGCCGGTGACACATGCACGGTGTGCCTTCAGGCGACCGTTGGTGCTCTTGACCTGCGTTACTTTAATCATTGCTTTAGCCATGACGTAGCCAACTCACTTTCTAGTTCAGTATTTCTTCGACAGACTTGCCACGCTTGGCAGCGACATCGTCTGGCGAAGCCATGTCGCGCAGGCCGTTGAAGGTAGCGCGAACAACGTTCACCGGATTGGTCGAGCCGTAGCACTTGGCCAGAACGTTGTGTACACCGGCGATCTCGAGAACCGCACGCATCGCACCACCGGCAATTACACCGGTACCTTCAGACGCTGGCTGCATGTATACCTTGGAGGCGCCGTGGCTGGCCTTGACGGGGTACTGGATGGTGCCGTTATCAAGCTCAACGCTGATCATATTACGACGCGCTGCTTCCATCGCTTTCTGGATGGCGACAGGTACTTCACGTGCCTTGCCGCGACCAAAACCAACTTTCCCGTTGCCATCACCAACAACAGTCAAGGCGGTGAAGCCAAAAATACGACCGCCTTTTACTACTTTCGCAACACGATTAACCTGGACCAGCTTTTCCTGAAGATCGCCGTCCTGCTGCTGCTTTCTCTGATCGTTAAAAGCCATATTAATACCCTAGAATTCCAGTCCACTTTCACGTGCAGCGTCGGCCAGTGCTTTAACACGACCGTGATACTTGTATCCAGCCCGGTCAAAAGCAACTTTCTCGATGCCGGCCTGCTTGGCACGTTCAGCAACCAGTTTGCCTACGGCAGCGGCTGCTTCGATATTGCCTGTCTTACCCTTGCGCAGATCGCTGTCCAATGTGGACGCGCTGGCAATCACTTTGTCGCCGGCAGGTGCAAGCACCTGGGCGTAGATGTGGCGCGGAGTACGGTGCACACTCAGGCGATTAACGCCCAGTTCACGCATATGGGCGCGTGCACGACGTGCGCGACGCAACCTTGAATCATTCTTTGCACTCATCTCACTTTACCTACTTTTTCTTGGCTTCTTTACGACGCACATACTCGTCCGCATAGCGAATACCCTTGCCCTTGTAGGGCTCAGGCGGGCGGAAGCTGCGAATCTCTGCAGCGGCCTGGCCAACAGCCTGCTTATCGATACCCTTAACCACAATTTCAGTCTGGCTGGGGCTCTCGGCGCTGACACCTTCGGGCAGCTTATAGTCAACCGGGTGGGACAGGCCAACGGTCAGGTTAACGCTCTGGCCACTGGCCTTGGCACGATAACCAACACCGTTGAGAATCAGTTTTTTCTCCCAACCTTCGCTCACGCCTTTAACCATGTTGTTAACCAACGCACGTGTTGTGCCGGCCATTGCGCGAGCAGCGTCACTGTCATAAGCAACGTTCAAAACGCTGTCATCCTGACTCACCTGTACACCTTCCACCAGGGTCAGGGCCAGCGAACCTTTACTGCCTTTAATAGTCAGGTCACGGCCGTCGAGCTTAAATTCAACACCGTTGGGCAGCTGCACTGGATTATTTGCGACTCTAGACATGTCGTTTACTCTTCAATTCAATAATCGTTAGAAGACGGTGCAGAGCACTTCGCCACCGACACCCGCTGCGCGCGCGGCACGGTCAGTCATTACACCCTTGGAGGTAGAAATTATGGCCACGCCCAAGCCGTTGCGAACTGAAGGCAGCTCATCCTTGCCCGCGTAGTTACGCAGTCCCGGGCGGCTGGAGCGGTCAATCTCGGCGATAACCGGCTTACCCTGGAAATACTTCAGCGCAATCGACAGACGGGGCTTACCCGTTTCTGAGGTAGCTGCGAAGTCTTCAATATAACCTTCTTCTTTCAAAACACTGGCAACAGCAGCTTTTAGCTTGGAGCCTGGCATCTCGACGCCAGTCTTACCGGCCATCTGTGCATTGCGAATACGTGTCAGCATATCTGACAGCGGATCTTGCATACTCATCGTCTAATACTCTCCTGGACTCTACTCGTCCGTTACCAGCTGGCTTTAACCAGGCCAGGGACGTCACCGCGCATAGCGGCTTCGCGCAATTTGTTACGGCAAAGGCCAAACTTTCGATAGACCGCGTGCGGGCGACCGGTGATCTGACAGCGGCGCTGCTGGCGCACTGGGCTGGCATCGCGCGGCAGCTTCTGCAGCGCAACCTGGGCTTCCCACTTTTCTTCGTCAGACGCGTTAACATCCTGCAGGACCGCCTTCAGGGCGCTACGCTTCTGCGCATACTTCGCCACCATCCGGGCACGCTTGGTTTCACGTGCGATCATCGATTTTTTAGCCATCTATAAAGCCTCTTAGCTCTTCAGGGGGAAGTTGAAAGCGCGTAGCAAGGCGCGACCTTCATCATCCGTACGAGCCGTGGTGGTGACAGTGATATCCATGCCGCGCAGGGCATCCACCTGGTCGTAATCAATTTCAGGGAAAATAATCTGTTCAGTCACACCCATCGCAAAGTTACCGCGACCGTCGAATGACTTGGGGCTGATGCCACGAAAGTCCCGAATTCGCGGGATTGCAATGCTGATCAGACGCTCCAGGAATTCGTACATGCGATCGGAACGCAAAGTTACCTTGCAACCGATAGGCCAGCCGTCGCGCACCTTAAAGCCCGCGATAGACTTGCGCGCCTTGGTGACAACCGCTTTTTGTCCAGCGATCTTCTCCATATCATTGACGGCGTTTTCCAGCACTTTCTTATCGCCAAGCGCCTCGCCGACACCCATGTTCAGGGTGATCTTGGTGATACGGGGAACTTCCATCACATTGTCCAGACCCAACTCTTCTTTGAGCTGTGCAGCAATTTCGTTCTTGTATCTGTCTTTCAACGTTGCCATGTCTTTTACCTGTTAGCTCCAGGACCCGGTGGGCCGCTTAAGAGTCAATCGCCTCGCCATTCGATTTGAAGATACGGATCTTCTTCTCGCCTTCCACCTTGAAACCCACGCGATCAGCCTTGCTGGTCTCGGGGTTATAGATGGCCACGTTGGAAACCTGGATCGGCGCCTCTTTTTCAATAATGCCACCGGCCACGCCCGCCTGGGGGTTCGGCTTGGTGTGCTTTTTGATCATGTTAATTCCGGCTACAACCACACGGTTGTCATCCATCACCGTACGAACCTTGCCGCGCTTACCCTTATCTTTGCCGGCAAGCACAATTACTTCGTCATCGCTTTTAATCTTCAACATCTCGTTCCTCTCCCTGTACTCACGCAACCGGCTTAAATGACTTCCGGCGCCAGAGAAATAATCTTCATAAACTTCTCGCCACGCAGCTCACGAGTCACGGGGCCAAAGATACGGGTACCTATCGGCGCTTCCTGAGCATTCAGGAGGACCGCAGCATTGTCGTCGAACTTGATCAGCGAACCGTCTGCTCGACGAACGCCCTTACGAGTACGCACGACCACGGCAGTCATTACCTGACCTTTCTTCACCTTACCGCGGGGAATTGCTTCCTTAACGGTTACCTTGATCAGGTCGCCAACACGCGCATAACGACGCTTGGAACCGCCCAGCACCTTGATGCACATCACACGACGTGCTCCGCTGTTGTCAGCGACTTCCAAATACGACTGTGTCTGAATCATTTTCTACTCCACACTGCGGCCGCAGCCGCTCAACCTGCGCTTATACCTGCGCGGCGCTCTCTACAACTTCGACCAGATTCCAGGTTTTGTGCTTGGAAATGGGTCGGCACTCGGCAACAGTTACGGTATCGCCGATCCCGCACTGGTTGTTCTCGTCGTGCGCGTGAATCTTCGAAGACCGGGTGATGAACTTACCGTACACCGGGTGCTTGACCCGACGCTCCAGCAAAACTGTAATGGTCTTGTCCATCTTGTTGCTGACAACCTTGCCGGTTGCCGTGCGTGTTCTATTTTCTGCAGCCGACATATTTAGTTACCCGCCTTTTCGCTCAATACAGTCTTGACGCGCGCGATATCCCGCTGGTTTTCCTGCAGTAAATGCGTCTGCGCCAGCTGCCCTGTGGACTTTTGCATACGCAGCTTGAACTGCTCTTCACGCAGTGTAAGCAGCTGCTTGTTCAGGTCCTCAGCGGACTTGTCTCGCAATTCACTCGCTTTCATTACATCACCGACCGTTTAACAAATGTTGTGGCAACGGGAATCTTGGCAGATGCCAGCGCAAACGCCTCGCGCGCCAGTTCCTCAGAAACGCCCTGTACTTCATAAAGTACTTTGCCAGGCTGAATCTGGGCCACCCAGTACTCAACGTTACCCTTACCTTTACCCTGACGTACTTCCAGGGGCTTACCCGTGATGGGTTTGTCTGGAAACACGCGAATCCAAATTTTTCCGCCACGCTTGATGTGACGGGTCATGGCGCGACGTGCAGCTTCTATCTGACGCGCGGTAATGCGACCACGACCAGTGGCCTTCAGGCCATACTCACCAAAACTCACCTTGCTGCCTCGATGGGCCAGGCCACGATTGCGGCCCTTCTGAGTCTTGCGAAATTTTGTACGCTTTGGCTGTAACATCTGCGTAACCCTTAATTAGTTGCTGTTTTCTTGGTGCTATCAGCTTGCTCTTGGGCACCAATAACTTCGCCTTTGAAAATCCAGACCTTCACACCAATGATTCCGTAGGTGGTGCTGGCCTCATAGGTCGCGTAGTCAATGTCCGCACGCAGTGTGTGCAGGGGTACACGACCTTCGCGGTACCATTCAGAGCGCGCAATCTCCGCGCCACCCAGGCGACCACCCACCTGGACCTTGATGCCCTCTGCGCCCTGGCGCATGGCATTTTGAACAACACGCTTCATCGCACGACGGAACATAACGCGACGCTCCAACTGCTGGGCAACATTCTGCGCAACCAGCTTGGCATCGAGATCGGGCTTACGAATCTCTTCAATATTGATATGTACCGGTACACCCATCTTCTCGGTCAGTACCTTGCGCAGCTTATCGACGTCTTCACCCTTCTTACCAATCACGATGCCAGGACGAGCCGTGTGGATAGTAATGCGCGCAGTCTGCGCTGGGCGCTCGATAACGATGCGGCTCACAGACGCTTGCTCAAGCGCTTTTTCAATGTACTCACGAACTTCCAGATCAGTAATCAACTGCTTGGAGTAGTTCTTGTTATCCGCGTACCAGACCGATGTATGGTCCTTTACAATGCCTAAGCGGATACCGATTGGATGTACTTTCTGACCCATGTGGTCTTCTCCTAAACTAGCCTTCGCCGTCTGCTACTTTCACTGTGATATGACAGCTGCGCTTTAAAATACGGTCCGCGCGCCCCTTGGCACGTGGTCGCAGACGCTTCATTGTCATCCCCTCATCAACAAAGATGCTGGAGACCTTGAGTTCATCAACGTCAGCACCTTCGTTGTTTTCAGCATTGGCGATGGCAGAATCAAGCACCTTCTTGACGATGTGCGCTGCCTTCTTGTTGCTGAACTCCAGCAAATTCAGCGCTTCTTCTACCTGCATACCGCGCACCTGGTCGGCGACCAGTCGTGCTTTCTGCGCAGAAATTTGAGCGCCTTTGAGTCTTGCTGCAACTTCCATCCTATAAACCTCGCTTCACCACGCGCCTAGCGCTTGGCTTTCTTGTCCACAATGTGGCCCTTGAATGTGCGGGTAACCGCAAATTCACCGAGCTTGTGACCCACCATATCTTCGTTAATCAGCACCGGTACGTGCTGGCGGCCGTTGTGCACGGCGATGGTGAGACCAACCATATCCGGAGCGATCATGGAGCGACGCGACCAGGTTTTGATCGGGCGCCGATCATTGCTTTCTACGGCTGCTTCAACTTTCTTCATCAAGTGAAGGTCGATAAAAGGACCTTTCTTCAGTGAACGCGGCACAATCTATTTCCTCTAAATCTCGTTAACCAGGATCGCGATTACTTCTTACCGCGACGGCGAACAATCAAATTGTCGGTGCGCTTGTTCTTGCGCGTCTTGTAACCCTTGGTCGGTGTACCCCAGGGGCTGACCGGGTGACGTCCACCAGAGGTGCGACCCTCACCACCACCATGCGGGTGATCAACCGGGTTCATTGCAACACCGCGAACTGTCGGGCGAACACCACGCCAGCGCGCCGCGCCAGCTTTACCGAGCTTGCGCAGGCTGTGTTCGGAGTTGGAAACCTCTCCCAGCGTGGCGCGACAATCCGCCAGCACCTTGCGCATCTCCCCGGAGCGCAGACGCAGAGTGGCGTATTGGCCCTCGCGGGCTACCAACTGCACTGAGGCACCAGCAGAACGGGCCATCTGGGCACCCTTCCCGGGCTTGAGTTCAATGGCGTGAACGACCGAACCCACCGGAATATTGCGCAGCGGCAAACAGTTACCCGACTTGATCGGCGCCGAAGCACCTGATTGCAGCACATCACCTGCCTTCACACCCTTAGGAGCGATAATGTAACGACGCTCACCGTCGGCAAACAGCAACAGCGCAATGTGCGCGGTTCTGTTGGGGTCATATTCCAGGCGTTCAACCTTTGCCGGAATTCCGTCCTTGGTGCGCTTGAAGTCGATGACCCGGTAATGCTGCTTGTGACCACCGCCAATGTGGCGTGTGGTGATCCGGCCATTGTTATTACGGCCGCCATTACGGGTTTGCTGCTCCAGCAAGGGCTTGTAAGGCGCGCCTTTGTGCAGGTCGTCACTGACAACGCGGACGACATGACGGCGACCCGGTGAAGTCGGCTTGCTCTTTAAAACTGCCATTCCTACCTTACTCCTTACTCAGCTGAGGCAAAGTCGATGTCTTGACCCTGCTCCAGTCGAACATATGCTTTCTTCCAGGTAGGCTTTGTGCTGTAGCCAAAGCGGTTACGCTTTACCTTACCTTTAACCCTGAGTGTAGAAACGTTCTCGACCTTGACCTTGAACAGCTGCTCAACAGACTTCTTGATCTCGGACTTGCTCGCATCTACTGCTACTTTAAACACGTACTGGTTGCTGTTATCAGCAACGATAGCCGCCTTCTCAGACACATGCGGACCTACCAGCACTTGAAATATGCGCTCCTGGTTCATCCCAGCATCTCCTCAAATTTCTTCACTGCAGCGACGGTCACCATGACCTTGTCGTAGGCGATCAAGCTAACCGGGTCAACGCCATCCACATCGCGCACATCAACCTTGTGCAGGTTGCGCGCTGCAAGGTACAGGTTCTCACCCACCTCGTCGCTAATGATGAGCACATTGTCGATACCGAACTCGCCCAGTTGCTTGGCCAGCAGTTTGGTCTTTGGCAAATCGATGTCCATATTCTCAACCACTACCAGGCGATCCTGGCGGGCGAGCTCAGACATGATCGAACGCAGGGCTGCACGGTACATCTTGCGATTCACCTTCTGCGAGTGATCTTGTGGCTGCGCCGCAAAAGTCACACCGCCGCTGCGCCAGATTGGGGAGCGAATGGTTCCCGCTCGAGCACGACCGGTACCTTTCTGACGCCAGGGCTTCTTACCACCACCGCTGACATCTGCGCGATTCTTTTGCGCCCGCGTACCCTGACGCGCGCCAGCCATGTAGGCCGTTACGACCTGGTGAACCAGGTCTTCGTTGTATTCGCGAGCGAAAGCAACATCAGAAACGGATACCGTACCCGCGTCTGTGCTACCTGGCTTTACTACACTCAATTCCACGTTAGAGACCCCCTAACCTTAAGCCTTGACCGCGGGACGCACGAGAACGTCTCCGCCAGGTGCGCCGGGGACGGCGCCCTTGATAAGCAGCAAGTTGCGCTCCGCATCTACCCGGACTACTTCCAGTCCCTGGGTAGTTACATTCTCGGCGCCCATGTGGCCGGACATTTTCTTGCCCTTGAAGACACGACCAGGTGTCTGGCACTGGCCAATGGAACCGTTGGAGCGATGCGACAGAGAGTTACCGTGGGTTGCATCCTGCATGGAGAAATTCCAGCGCTTGATACCGCCCTGGAAGCCCTTACCCTTGGATTTACCCGCAACGTCCACCTTCTGGCCCGCTTCAAAACGCTCAACGGTCAGCTCGGACCCAACCTCGAGAGACTCATCGTCATCTTCCAGGCGGAATTCCCACAAACCGCGGCCCGCTTCGACGCCCGCCTTGGCGAACTGTCCCGCTGCTGATTTACTCACTTTGGCGGCCTTGCGGCTTCCCGCTGTGACCTGAATAGCGCGATAGCCATCGCTATCGAGCTCTTTGACTTGAGTAACGCGGTTTGGAGTGACCTCCACTACGGTTACGGGTATTGATGCGCCGTCTTCGGTAAAAACACGAGTCATACCGGACTTGCGGCCGACTAAACCAATAGTCATTTTGTTAACCTCTCAGTGTACGGGGCTGAACCCTCTATGGCCGCCCCACTCTCTTTCAAAAACCGGGCGTTACACACCCACGGTTTTCACCGTGAGCAGGCCTTGCTACGAATTGTCGTTAGCCAAGACTAATCTGTACTTCCACACCTGCTGCCAGGTCCAACTTCATCAGGGCGTCTACAGTTTTTTCTGTAGGCTCCACGATATCTAACAGACGTTTGTGGGTACGAATCTCGTACTGGTCACGTGCGTCCTTGTTAACGTGCGGAGAAATCAGCACGGTGAACTTTTCCTTCCGCGTAGGAAGGGGGATCGGGCCTTTAACCTGAGCACCTGTACGGCGCGCAGTTTCCACGATTTCCTGAGTAGACGTATCTATCAGGCGGTGGTCAAAAGCCTTAAGGCGAATACGAATGCGTTGATTCTGCACCTGACCTAACTCCAATCAAATAAAAAACCAGAGGCCCGCACAGGGACCCCCCGAAAAAAGGAACGCGAATTCTAATGATGTGACCAGAGGGTGTCAAGGCGGTTTTTCAATTAATTACAGGGGGTTCCAGCCTCTCCGCAGGGAGGGATTGTGGGTTCGGCGGGGGCTATAAATTGACCCCGTGAAATGCTTAAACTGGCGCCACTAGAAATAACCAGAGGTTATATTAAAAATGGGATTATTTCCCTTCGGGAAATATCAAAATACATCATTGAGACACGGCAGAATGCTGGGGCGATTGTATCAGCCTGGTCGGCATCCTGTGGACCAAGTTGCCGCCCAGGTTGCAGAATGTGCGCACAAAAACACAGCAGCGGACAACCCCGGGACAAGACGAAATGTCCAAACGCATTCTGGTAACGGGTGGAGCGGGATTTATTGGCTCTCACCTCTGCCGTGATCTATTGGCCAACGGGCACAAATTGCTAAAAATAAACAACTGCTTTCATTGTTGACCCCGCTGGCACTTACTTACATGATGGCTCCAAGAACCTCCCACTAAGGCGCCTATGTCACGCTCCCAGGATACCCACTCCCTTCTTCTCGGTTACCTGCTCTGGATTTTTGGCTTTATCGGCGCGCACCGCTTTTATTACGGTAAGCAGGTCACCGGCGTAATCTGGTTCTTTACCCTTGGCTTGTTCTTCATCGGCTGGATTATTGACCTCTTTCTGATACCAGCGATGGCCAGCCAAGCGGAGAGACGCTACGTGGCAGGACCAGTAGACTATGACCTGACCTGGATTCTACTGACTTTCCTTGGCGTTCTTGGTGTGCACCGGTTCTATATGGGTAAGGTGATAACTGGCATTCTGTACCTGGTCACACTCGGTGTTTTTGGACTGGGTATTCTGTGGGACTTCCTCACGCTGAACGAGCAACTGTCTGAGGAGAACATGCAATACTGAGGTCATCAGCTGTGGCGGCAACACTATCTCACTGTTAATGTTAGCGCATGCCTAACACTCTCCTGCTACAAATAGCCCATCGACTGGGTCTGACAAACTCCGCCTCCGCGATGCGCAATGCGCAACATCAACTGGCTTCGGAACTCGAAGACGCTAACGAAAAGTCCGCGATCAAAAACATGTCTCTGGTCATTCACCGGGCCGATGGGATGTACGTTCCAGGTCAGGCCAGTCACTACCTGACTGTGGGGCTGTCGGCACTGCGCGCCATCCAGGCCGCCCTAACCGCCACCGGCAAAACGGACATCAAAAAAATACTGGATCTCCCCTGTGGTTATGGGCGGGTCCTTAGAGTATTGAAGGTCCGCTACCCAGAGGCGGAGATCTTCGCCGCAGAACTGAACAGGCAGGCTCTGAGGTTCTGCACCGAGGAGTTTTCGGTGAGGTCGTTTGAATCACGCGTGGAGTTTGATGAAGTGAATGTCGCCGAGTCCTTTGACTTGATATGGTGCGGCTCTTTGCTTACACATGTGGACGAGAACTCCTCCCGAAACCTCTTGCGTCTCTTTTGCCAACATCTATCGCCTGGAGGCCTTTGCGTATTCACTACCCACGGTGAAAAAACCCTCGAAAATCTTGAGTCGGGAAATTTTCGATACAACCTCAGCAAGGCCGGCCAGCAGAGGGTACTGCAGGCGTACCACAACCACGGCTTTGGCTACAGTGATTACCGCTTCCGTTCGGGGTACGGCATTTCTCTGTCTACACGGGAAAAGATTCTGGAAATGGCTGATACCGCGGGAGACTGGCAGGAGGTTTACTACCAGCAACGCGGATGGGACAACCACCAGGACGTCTTCGGCTTCCAGAAACCCGGCTAGCCAGAACTCTATAGGCAGAAAAAAAGGCCGCCCCCTCTCGGGAGCCGGCCTTTTCTGGGTCAAGTGTCAGCTATTAAGCAACCGACCTCTATTTATCCAACGCGATTATCGACGCCTTATTCGATGATCTTGGCGACAACACCCGCGCCAACAGTACGACCGCCTTCACGGATCGCAAAGCGCAGGCCTTCTTCCATCGCAATCGGCGCAATCAACGTCGCTACCATCTGCACGTTGTCACCCGGCATCACCATCTCAACACCATCAGGCAACTCACACGCACCAGTCACATCCGTGGTACGGAAGTAAAACTGCGGACGGTAGCCCTTGAAGAACGGTGTATGACGGCCGCCTTCTTCCTTCGACAGAATGTAAACCTCTGCCTCAAACTTGGTGTGCGGATTCACAGAACCCGGCTTCGCCAGCACCTGACCACGCTCAACCTCGTCACGCTTGGTACCACGCAGCAGTACACCCACGTTCTCGCCCGCACGGCCTTCGTCCAGCAGCTTGCGGAACATCTCAACACCCGTACAGGTGGTGGTCTGGGTGTCCTTGATACCCACGATCTCGATCTCTTCACCGACCTTGATCACACCGCGCTCAACACGGCCAGTGACCACGGTGCCACGACCCGAAATAGAGAACACGTCCTCTACCGGCATCAGGAACGGCTGGTCGATCGCACGCTCAGGCTCTGGGATGTAGCTGTCCAGGGTCTCAACCAGGGTCTTCACCGCGGTGGTGCCCAGTTCGTTGTCATCCTTGCCTTCCAGCGCCAGCAGCGCTGAACCACAGATGATCGGGGTGTCGTCGCCCGGGAACTCGTACTGGTCCAGCAGCTCACGCAGCTCCATCTCGACCAGCTCTTTCATCTCTTCGTATTCTTCTGAATCCGCACCGCCGCAGTCTTCTGCCAGCAGGTCCGCCTTGTTCAGGAATACCACAATGTAGGGAACGCCTACCTGACGTGACAGCAGGATGTGCTCACGGGTCTGGGGCATGGGGCCGTCGGTGGCGCCACACACCAGGATCGCGCCGTCCATCTGCGCCGCACCGGTGATCATGTTCTTCACGTAGTCCGCGTGTCCCGGGCAGTCAACGTGTGCGTAGTGACGCTCCGGTGAGTCGTACTCTACGTGAGACGTCGCGATGGTGATACCACGCTCTTTCTCTTCCGGTGCATTGTCGATGCCGTCGAACGCGACCGCATCGCCGCCCCATACTTCGGAGCATACGCGCGTCAACGCCGCCGTCAGCGTCGTCTTACCGTGGTCAACGTGGCCTATCGTACCCACATTGACGTGGGGCTTCGTACGTTCAAATGTTTCCTTTGACACTTCAATTCACCTCTGTGAGTTTAACCGTTAACCGGTCTGGTTTTTGGAGATAATTTCGTCGGCGACATTTTTTGGCGCCTCGGAATACTTGCTGAATTCCATAGTATAGGTAGCGCGGCCCTGGGTTGCCGAACGCAGATCGGTGGCATAGCCAAACATTTCCGCCAGCGGTACTTCCGCGTTAACAACCTTGCCGGAGGGATTTTCATCCATCCCACCAATCAGGCCACGACGTCGGTTGAGATCTCCGACCACGTCACCCATATTTTCTTCCGGTGTGACCACCTCGACCTGCATGATCGGCTCGAGCAAAACCGCCCCGCCTTCCTGTGATAACTTTTTGGTCGCCATAGACGCCGCAATCTTGAACGCCATTTCGTTAGAGTCCACATCGTGGAAAGACCCATCGTACAGCGTCGCCTTCAAGCCCAATAGCGGGTAGCCGGCTATTACGCCGTTCTTCATTTGTTCCTCGATACCTTTTTGCACCGCGGGGATGTACTCCCGCGGCACGGCACCGCCAACAATTTCGTTAATGAATTCCAGACCCTCGGCATCACCGTCATCCGCGGGCTCAAACTTGACCCAAACGTGGCCATACTGCCCGCGACCACCACTTTGGCGGACGAATTTGCCCTCAATCTCTGCGGTATTGCGAATAGCTTCCCGGTAGGCAACCTGGGGCTTACCTATATTTGCTTCGACACTGAATTCACGGCGCATGCGGTCAACCAGGATATCCAGGTGTAACTCGCCCATGCCCGAGATAATAGTCTGGCCGGTTTCTTCATCCGTCTTGACACGAAATGAAGGGTCTTCCTGTGCCAGCTTGCCCAGGGCCACACCCATCTTTTCCTGGTCCGGCTTGGATTTTGGCTCTACGGCCACCGAGATAACCGGCTCGGGAAACTCCATGCGCTCTAGTACAATAGGAGTGTCGATGTCACACAGGGTGTCCCCGGTGGTGACATCCTTCAGGCCGACTGCCGCGGCAATATCGCCCGCCAGTACTTCCTTGATTTCTTCCCGGCTGTTGGAGTGCATTTGCACCATGCGACCAACACGTTCCTTCTTTTCCTTAACAGAGTTGTATACCGCGGTGCCACTCTCGAGTTTGCCCGAATAGACACGGAAGAAGGTAAGGGTACCAACAAAGGGGTCCGTCGCAATCTTGAAGGCCAGGGCAGAAAACGGCGCGTTGTCATCCGCTTCTCGCGTATCGACGGTTGCTTCCTTGTCCATCAAGGTACCTTCGATGGCTTTAACCTCTGTTGGCGAAGGCATGTACTCAATCACCGCATCCAGAACCGCCTGCACCCCCTTATTCTTGAAGGCCGAGCCACCAAGTACAGGGACGATTTCATTCGCCAGTGTACGGGCGCGGATGCCGGCTTTAATTTCTTCTTCAGACAATTCAGTGCCTTCGAGGTACTTTTCCATGTACTCGTCATTGGCTTCGGCGGCGGCCTCAATCATGTATTCACGCATGGCCGCGACGTCATCCGCCATGTCCTCAGGAACATCGGCGTATTCAAAGGTCATGCCCTGGTCGGCTTCGCTCCAGAGGATCGCCTTGTTCTTGACCAGGTCGACCACACCTTTGAAGTTTTCTTCAGAACCGATAGTCATCTGTAGGGGCACCGCATTGGCACCCAGGCGCGTCTTTAATTGGTCAACCACCATATTGAAGTCCGCGCCTGCACGATCCATCTTGTTCACAAAGACCATGCGCGGCACTTCGTACTTGTTAGCCTGGCGCCATACAGTTTCAGTCTGGGGCTGGACACCCGAAGACCCGCACAAGACCACTACCGCACCATCGAGCACACGCAGTGAGCGCTCAACTTCGATGGTGAAGTCGACGTGCCCGGGTGTATCGATGATATTGATCCGATGGTCATCAAACTGGGCATCCATACCTTTCCAGAAACAGGTCGTCGCAGCAGAGGTGATGGTGATACCTCGTTCCTGCTCCTGCTCCATCCAGTCCATGGTGGCTGCACCGTCGTGTACTTCACCAATCTTGTGGGACAAACCGGTATAGAACAGCACACGCTCCGTGGTCGTGGTTTTACCCGCGTCCACGTGAGCGCAAATACCGATGTTGCGATAACGGTCGATAGGAGTTTTGCGTGCCACTACCTGATCCCGGTGAAAAGCTGAAAGAACGCTAAATTAGAAGCGGAAGTGCGAGAATGCCTTGTTCGCTTCGGCCATGCGGTGAACATCTTCACGCTTCTTCACGGCATTACCCTTGCCCTGGGAAGCATCAATGATTTCACCTGCCAGGCGCTGGCGCATGGACTTCTCACCGCGGTTGCGGGAGTACTCAACCAGCCAGCGCATGGACAATGCGACGCGGCGCGACGGACGCACTTCTACTGGCACCTGGTAGGTTGCACCACCCACACGACGGGATTTCACCTCGACCATGGGAGCGATGTTTTCCAGTGCCTCATCAAAAGCTTCAATGGGATCTTTGTTCAGACGTTCCTGAACAATATCCAGAGCGCCATACACAATGGTCTCTGCGACTGATTTTTTACCACTTATCATCACGTGGTTCATGAATTTTGCCAGGGTCACGTTGCCAAACTTAGGATCTGGCAGGATTTCGCGCTTGGCGACTACTCGTCTTCTCGGCATGATATTGCCCTTCTCTCTTCAGGTTTCCCGAACACTACCTGCCACATATGCGGGGGAGGCAGAGGATCGGCCTTACTTACGTTGTTTGCTTAAAAAGCGCTTACTTGGGTCGCTTGGCACCGTACTTGGAACGACCGTTACGACGGTCTGAAACTCCAGAGGTGTCGAGGCTGCCACGTACGGTGTGATAACGCACACCGGGCAGGTCCTTTACACGACCGCCGCGAATCAGAACAACACTGTGCTCCTGCAGGTTGTGGCCCTCACCGCCGATATACGAAGACACTTCGTAACCGTTGGTCAGGCGCACACGGCAGACTTTGCGCAGTGCAGAGTTCGGCTTCTTCGGCGTAGTAGTGTAAACACGCGTACACACACCACGGCGCTGCGGGCAGCTTTGCAGTGCGGGAACGTCGCTTTTGTCTACTTTGCGCTTCCTAGGCTTACGAACCAATTGGTTGATCGTTGCCATTCAGTTAAAACTCCAAAAAATCGAATAATTTCATGGCGATATCGCCATGGCCCCCACGGTATTCGGCAATTTGCCGAAGCGAGTGACTTTAAGTGATATACCCGGTACTCAGGACGCACGAAGCCACCCCCCGAAAGAGGAGGCGGCATTCTATAGATGCTGTGTTAAGGAGTCAACCCGCCAAAAGTGGCGTTTTGGTGGGCTCAAAAACGGCTTATTCCTCGCCGTTGCGCACCAGCCTGACATTCCAGACTGTTGCCGGGTTCTCACCACAAACGGACACTCCGTCCATGATTTTTGCACCCTCCTGGCGCCCGCCGCCATTCACCCAGTGCTGCAGCCCGTTGCCGTAATCAGTCCAGTTATCAAAATGCAGAACAGACAGGTAGTCATAGTCCAGATCACCGCCACCGAGTGCGGGGAAAAACACCCAGCTGGAGCCCTTGGCCCCCTTGCCAGCCATCATTGCCGACACCCCGCGATGCGCCTCTATCGCCTCCATACCATTGCTGTCCTCATCGATGTTGCAACGGCTGAACATCACCAGACCATCACCGGGAGGGCCACCCTCAGCGCGAACCTCCACTGAAGAGGCGAGCACATGGGCAGAGCTGCAGTCGCTGACCTCATTGAAAGCCTCTCCGAGGTCATCATCATCCTCCATCCACTCATCCATCCCGGCACCCATATTGGCGTAGTCTGACCAGGAGCCTAACCAGATAAAATCAGGCACCGGTCCCGAAGTGAACTGCGGCGTTAACACCCAGGCAGAATAGCTCGCGTCTTGGTCATCAGCCCATTCATCTAAATCTTCCGCTACCTCCATCAGGTCTTTGAGGTCATGACCCTCTCGTAAATCACAATAAAAAGCCTCCACCGGACTGGCGCTGTTATTTTGCGCCGAGGTAGGCCCAGTGAAACCCAGAGCGATGGCAAACATCGATACCACTGTCAGTAGTCTGTTCATGATATGCGTCCTTGTTTTATTGAATTTGATTCCCGCGACGACTATCCGCCATGCGGTCATTCCTTGAGCGTAGTTCAACCACTCTAATGGTCAAATTCGATAGCGGCTAAGGACCCAGACTAGCAGACAAAAAAAGGGGCGGAGGGTCTCAACCCGCCGCCCCTTGGGGATCAGCTCGTGCAGCGACCAGATTAGTCGTCGGCCTGCAATGCCTCGGTCAGTGCTGCCTCAATCTCCTGGGCCGAGACTGCCATTTCCGCCTGGCCATCACGCTGACGCTTGCGTTCCTCGTGATAGGCAAGACCGGTTCCTGCGGGAATCAGTCGACCAACCACCACGTTTTCTTTCAGGCCACGCAGGTAGTCGCGCTTGCCGGTCACGGCAGCCTCGGTCAGTACCCGGGTAGTTTCCTGGAAGGAAGCCGCGGAAATGAAGCTCTCGGTCGCCAGCGACGCCTTGGTGATTCCCAGAAGTTCACGCTCGCCACTGGCCGGGATCAGTCCCTCGGCCTGCAGGCGCTCATTTTCTTCCAGCAGCGTGGTGTATTCCACCTGTTCACCCTTAATCAGGTTGGAGTCACCACTGTTGTTAATCACCACCTTGCGCAGCATCTGACGCACAATAACCTCAATGTGCTTATCGTTAATCTTCACACCCTGGAGGCGATATACCTCCTGGATCTCGTTAACGATGTAGTTTGCCAGTGCTTCAATACCCTTAAGGCGCAGGATGTCGTGCGGACTGGGCGGTCCTTCGGACACAATTTCACCCTTCTCGACATGCTCACCTTCGAACACGGACATAACACGCCATTTCGGTATCAGCGCCTCGTAGTGGTCCGAACCGTCTGGCAGTGTTGAACCGTCAGTCGGGGTAATCACCAGACGGCGCTTGCCCTTGGTCTCCTTACCAAAGCTGACAGTACCAGTGATCTCGGCGAGAATCGCCGGCTCCTTGGGCTTACGCGCTTCGAACAGGTCGGCAACCCGCGGTAGACCACCGGTAATATCACGGGTCTTGGAACCTTCCTGCGGTATACGCGCAATTACGTCACCGGCTTCCAGCTTGGCGCCGTCTTCCATACTCACCATTGCGTTGGCGGGAAGGAAGTAGTGTGCCGGCACATTGGTTCCAGCCAGGCAGAGTTCCTTGCCTTTGTCATCCACCAGCGACACCGAGGGGCGAATATCCTTACCTGCCGCAGGCCGCTCCGCCGGATCGATTACTGCGATATTGGATAGGCCGGTCAGCTCGTCCGTCTGGCGTCGGATAGTGATGCCCTCCTCCATGCCACCAAACTTCACCGTACCAGCCACTTCGGTGATAATCGGGTGTGTGTGCGGATCCCAGTTTGCAACGATATCGCCAGCGGCCACGCTGGACTGATCGGCAACCTTGATAACCGCGCCGTACGGCAGCTTGTAGCGCTCACGCTCTCGACCGCGGGTATCCAACAGCGCCAGTTCAC
This sequence comes from Halieaceae bacterium, assembly GCA_963669435.1. Classification (GTDB taxonomy): domain Bacteria; phylum Pseudomonadota; class Gammaproteobacteria; order Pseudomonadales; family Halieaceae; genus CALJFL01. Next base: position 2,592,715 of record OY770025.1, on the reverse strand, counting down.
CAGAGCGCGATACCGCCACCAGGGAGCCGTCACCCTTTTCAACAAACTTCAGGTTATGCAGGCGCACAGTACCTTCATTCATCACCTGGATATTATCCTGCGCAGTTGCCCGGGATGCTGCGCCACCAATGTGGAACGTACGCATGGTCAACTGGGTGCCGGGCTCACCAATAGACTGGGCTGCCACAACACCAATTGCTTCACCCATGTTCACCTTGTGTCCACGGGCGAGATCGCGACCGTAACAAGTTGCACAGATACCGTGGCGGGTCTCACAGGTGATGGGTGAGCGCGCTTCGACCTCATCGATACCCATTTCTTCCAGCCGTTTAATCCACAGCTCATCCAGCATGGTACCGGCAGTAACGGCGATTTCGTCTTCGCTGCCGGGCTTGAGCACATCGCGGGCCACGATACGGCCCAGCACACGATCACCCAGCGACTCAATAATGTCGCCGCCATCAATAACCGGTGTCATTAACAGACCCTGGTCAGTACCACAGTCAAGCTCGGTGACCACCAGGTCCTGGGCCACGTCGACCAAACGGCGAGTGAGGTAACCAGAGTTTGCAGTTTTCAGTGCGGTATCCGCCAGGCCCTTACGAGCACCGTGGGTAGAAATAAAGTACTGCAGTACGTTAAGGCCTTCACGGAAGTTCGCGGTAATCGGCGTCTCGATAATTGAGCCGTCTGGCTTGGCCATCAGGCCACGCATACCCGCCAACTGTCGAATCTGCGCGGGCGAACCACGAGCACCGGAGTCAGCATAGATATAAACGGAGTTGAAAGAGTCCTGCTGTTCTTCCGCACCCTCGCGGTTGACCACGCTCTCCTTGGACAGATTTTCCATCATCGACTTGGACACCAGGTCGTTGGCCCGGGACCAAATGTCGATCACCTTGTTGTACTTCTCACCCTGGGTTACCAGACCGGCGGCATATTGATCTTCGATCTCTTTTACCTCGGACTCGGCGCGATCGATCAGGGCAGCCTTCTCCTCCGGGATTTCGAAGTCGTTCACACCGATGGACGAACCGGAACGCGTGGAGTACTCGTAACCGGTGTACATCAGGCGGTCAGCAAAAATAACTGTGGCTTTGAGGCCAACAGCCCGATAGCACTGGTTAATGATGCGCGAGATGGCTTTTTTGGCCATGTTCTGGTTTACCATCTCGAAAGCAATGCCTTCGGGTACGATTTCCCACAGCAACGCCCGGCCAACGGTTGTTTCAGCAATGAAGCTGCGCTCCAGGGATTCGCCTTCGTCTGTGTTGACGACCTCGTTGACGCGCACCTTAACGCGCGCCTGCAAGTGCGCCTCACCGCTGTGATAGGCGCGATGGACTTCCGACACATTGGCAAACACGGTGCCTTCACCCTTGGCGTTAACGCGCTCGCGGGTCATATAGTACAGGCCAAGTACCACGTCCTGTGACGGTACGATAATCGGCTCGCCGTTGGCCGGAGAGAGAATGTTGTTGGTCGACATCATCAACGCCCGCGCTTCAAGCTGGGCCTCGATGGTCAGCGGTACGTGTACCGCCATCTGGTCGCCGTCAAAGTCGGCATTGTAAGCGGCACAAACAAGCGGGTGCAGCTGAATCGCCTTACCCTCGATCAGTACTGGCTCAAAGGCCTGGATACCCAGGCGGTGCAAAGTCGGCGCACGGTTCAGCAGTACCGGGTGCTCGCGGATAACCTCGGCGAGAATATCCCACACTTCCGGTGGCTCCCGCTCGACCATTTTCTTGGCCGCCTTAATGGTGGTGGCCAGGCCACGGGCTTCCAGCTTGCCGAAGATGAACGGCTTGAACAACTCCAGCGCCATCTTCTTGGGCAGTCCGCACTGGTGCAGACGCAGGGTCGGACCTACCACGATCACGGAACGACCGGAGTAGTCCACACGCTTACCCAGCAGGTTCTGACGGAAGCGACCCTGCTTACCCTTAATCATGTCGGCAAGGGACTTCAGTGGGCGCTTGTTGGATCCGGTGATCGCGCGACCGCGACGACCATTGTCCAACAGTGCATCAACCGATTCCTGCAGCATGCGCTTTTCGTTGCGCACGATGATATCCGGCGCATTCAGGTCCAGCAGGCGCTTCAGACGGTTGTTCCGGTTAATGACACGGCGGTACAGGTCATTAAGGTCAGACGTTGCAAAGCGGCCGCCATCCAGGGGTACCAATGGACGCAGGTCCGGTGGCAGCACAGGCAGCGCGTTAAGCACCATCCATTCCGGCTTGTTGCCAGAATTGGCGAATGCTTCCATCAGCTTCACGCGCTTGGACAGCTTCTTGATCTTGGTCTCCGAGTTGGTTGCGGGAATTTCCTCGCGCAGCGCGGCAATCTCTGTGGGCAGATCCAGCTGCATCATCAGATCCTGCACCGCCTCGGCGCCCATCTTGGCGGAGAACTCGTCACCGAATTCTTCCATGGCCTCGTAATACTGTTCGTCGGTCAGCAGTTGCCCCTGCTCCAGGGTCGTCATACCCGGGTCGGTCACCACGTAGGATTCGAAATACAGCACGCGCTCGATATCACGCAGGGTCATATCCAGTAACAGACCGATACGTGACGGCAGTGACTTCAGGAACCAGATATGCGCTACCGGGCTGGCCAGTTCAATGTGGCCCATACGCTCACGGCGCACTTTGGCCAGTGCAACCTCTACGCCACACTTCTCACAAATTACGCCGCGGTGCTTGAGTCGCTTGTACTTGCCGCACAGGCACTCGTAGTCCTTCACCGGACCAAAAATCTTGGCGCAGAACAGTCCATCCCGCTCTGGCTTGAAGGTACGGTAGTTGATGGTCTCCGGCTTCTTTACTTCACCAAACGACCAGGAGCGAATCATCTCTGGCGACGCCAGACCAATGCGAATTGCATCGAATTCGTCGTTCTGTCCCTGGGACTTCAACAAATTAAGTAAGTCTTTCAAGGCTATTCCTCCACGAGGTTATTCTACCGGGCGGCGCGGCGGCCAAGCCGCACTGCCCTATTGAGTCCAATTACGATTGCTATTCGCTTTCCAGCTCCATATCGATGCCGAGCGAGCGAATTTCCTTAACCAATACGTTGAAGGACTCGGGCATACCCGGTTCCATACGATGGTCACCATCGACAATGTTTTTGTACATCTTGGTACGACCGGCCACGTCGTCAGACTTGACCGTGAGCATTTCCTGCAGGGTGTAGGCGGCGCCATAGGCTTCAAGCGCCCAGACCTCCATCTCCCCGAAACGCTGGCCACCGAACTGCGCCTTACCACCCAGCGGTTGTTGGGTAACCAGGCTGTAGCTACCGGTGGAACGGGCATGCATCTTATCGTCGACCAGGTGGTTCAGTTTCAGCATGTACATATAACCCACGGTCACCGGGCGATCGAATGCATCGCCTGAGCGGCCGTCGTACAGGGTGAACTGACCGCTGTCGGGCAGGTCCGCCAGTTTCAGCAATTCCTTGATCGACTCTTCAGCCGCACCGTCGAATACCGGTGTCGCCATGGGTACACCGCCGGACAGGTTTTGCGCTAGCTCAAGGACCTCAGCATCGCCGAGTGACTTGAGGTCTTCGCTGCGTCCGGCCCCATTGTTGTAAATGCTTTCAAGGAACTTGCGGATCTCCGCAACTTTACGCTGCTCCTGGAGCATCTGGTCGATCTTGTCACCGAGGCCCTTGGCAGCCATACCCAGGTGGGTCTCCAGGATCTGCCCCACGTTCATCCGCGACGGTACACCCAGCGGGTTGAGCACGATATCAACCGGCTCTCCGTTTTCATCATAGGGCATGTCTTCAACCGGCATAATGACCGAGATCACACCCTTGTTCCCATGACGGCCCGCCATCTTGTCACCGGGCTGGATGCGGCGCTTGATCGCCAGGTAAACCTTGACGATTTTCAGCACGCCAGGGGCGAGGTCGTCACCGCTTTGCAGCTTGCTCTTCTTGTCCTCGAAGCGCTCCTCAAGCAGTTTGTTTTGCTCGTCGAGCTGGCGCTGGGCGGATGCAAGCGCGTCATTCAACTCCGCATCTGACAACTTCAGCTTGAACCACTGCTCGCGGTCTAAGTCGGCGAGCACTTCGGCTGAGAGCGCCGTGCCCTTGCTCAGGCCACCACCGCTGACCGTTTTTTGCCCCTTGATCAGGTTCTCAAGGCGCGAGAACGTCGCTTCTTCGAAGATGCGATACTCTTCCTTGAGGTCTTTGCGGTACTCGTCCAGTTGGTGCTTCTCGATCTGCAGGGCTCGGGCGTCTTTTTCCAAACCGTCACGAGTGAACACCTGCACGTCGATAACCGTACCCTTGGTGCTGGACGGAACACGCAGTGACGTATCTTTTACATCAGACGCCTTTTCACCGAAGATAGCGCGCAACAGCTTTTCTTCCGGGGTCAGCTGGGTTTCACCCTTGGGTGTCACCTTACCCACCAAAATATCACCGGCATCTACCTCTGCACCGATGTATACAATGCCAGACTCGTCGAGCTTGCCCAGTGCACCTTCACCCACGTTGGGGATATCCGCGGAAATTTCTTCCGAGCCCAACTTGGTATCACGGGCAATACAGGTCAGTTCCTGAATATGAATGGTGGTAAAACGATCTTCTTTCACCACCCGCTCTGATACCAGGATCGAGTCCTCGAAGTTGTAGCCGTTCCAGGGCATAAACGCGATACGCATGTTCTGACCAAGGGCCAGTTCACCCATATCAATGGACGGACCATCTGCAAGAATGTCACCTCTCTCCACCTTGTCACCCTGCTTGACGATCGGGCGCTGGTTGATACAGGTGTTCTGGTTGGAGCGGGTGTACTTAGTCAGGTTGTAGATATCGACTGGCGCTTCATCCGGGCCAACGTCTTTATCATTCACCCGCACCACGATGCGGCTGGCGTCAACGGAGTCAATCACGCCGCCACGGCGTGAAACAACACAGACACCCGAGTCAGCGGCGACATAACGCTCCATGCCAGTGCCTACCAGCGGCTTGTCGCTCTTCAGTGTAGGTACTGCCTGGCGCTGCATGTTGGAGCCCATCAAGGCTCGGTTTGCATCGTCATGCTCAAGGAACGGAATCAAGGCCGCCGCTACAGAGACGACCTGTTTGGGCGAGACATCCATGTAATTGACGTCACCGGGAGCCTTCACCGTAAATTCGTTCAAGTGGCGAACGTTAATCAACTCCTCGGTGAACTTGTTGTTCTTGTCGAGCGGAGCTGACGCCTGGGCGATAATATTTTCCGCCTCATTAATCGCCGACAAAAACTCGATCTCGTCGGTCACCTTGCCGTTAACAACCTTGCGATAGGGGCTTTCGAGAAACCCATACTCGTTGGTGCGTGCATAGGTGGCGAGCGAGTTGATAAGTCCGATGTTCGGTCCTTCAGGCGTCTCAATCGGGCACACGCGACCATAGTGTGTCGGGTGTACGTCGCGCACCTCAAATCCGGCACGTTCACGGGTCAAACCACCCGGGCCGAGGGCAGAAACGCGACGCTTATGGGTCACCTCAGACAGCGGATTGTTCTGGTCCATAAACTGCGAGAGCTGGCTGGAACCGAAGAACTCCTTGACTGCGGCAGATACCGGCTTGGCATTGATCAAGTCCTGGGGCATCAGGCCTTCACTCTCTGCCATGGACAGCCGCTCTTTCACCGCGCGCTCGACACGAACCAGACCTACACGGAATTGGTTCTCCGCCATTTCACCAACGCTACGTACACGGCGGTTACCCAGGTGGTCGATATCGTCAACAATGCCTTTACCGTTGCGAATATCTACCAGGGTCTTGAGTACATCGACTATATCGTCGCGATCAAGCACGCCAATGCCCTCGGCGCTCTCGCGACCGAGTCGACGGTTGAACTTCATGCGACCCACCGCAGACAGATCATAACGGTCAGCAGAGAAGAACAGGTTCTGGAACAAGTTCTCAGCAGACTCCTTGGTCGGCGGCTCTCCCGGGCGCATCATACGGTAGATTTCTACCAGTGCTTCCAGTTCGTTGCGCGTGGTGTCCTGTCGCAGGGTATCGGCGATGAAAGGGCCACGATCCAGTTCGTTTGTGTACAGGGTCTCAATTTCCTTGACACCCGCTTCGACCAACTTGGCCAGAGTCTCTTCTTCCAACTGGGTGTTGCACTCGACCAGTACCTCACCGGTTTTTTCATCGACAAGGTTTTTCGCCAGAGCGCGGCCATACAGATACTCCGCCGGAATCTCCAACTCTTTGACGTCGCCTTTTTCGAGTTCGCGAATATGGCGCGCTGTAATACGGCGGCCTTCTTCCACCACTACCTTGCGGCCGATCTTGATATCGAACGCGGCAACATCACCACGTAAACGCTCGGGAATAAGCGCCATGGTGTACACACCTTCTTTGTCTACATGGAAGGTGTTGGTGTCATAGAACATGGCCAGAATTTCTTCTGACTCGAAACCCAGGGCGCGCAGCAAAATTGTCGCCGGCAGTTTACGGCGACGATCGATACGGACAAACACCAGGTCCTTGGGATCAAACTCAAAGTCCAGCCAAGAACCGCGGTAGGGGATAACGCGAGCAGAGTACAGCAGCTTGCCGGAAGAGTGCGTCTTGCCTTTGTCGTGATCGAAGAATACACCCGGGGATCGGTGCAGCTGCGACACGATGACACGCTCGGTGCCATTAATGACGAAGGTGCCGTTATCGGTCATCAAGGGGATCTCCCCCATGTAGACTTCCTGCTCCTTGATGTCTTTGATGCTCTTGTTGGCCGATTCCTTATCGTAAATGATCAACCGAACCTTGACCCGCAGCGAGCAGGAATAGGTAACGCCGCGGAGTTGGCATTCGTTAACATCAAACACCGGTGTACCCAGCTGATAATCAACATACTCAAGGGCAGCGTTGCCACTGTAGCTGACGATCGGGAAAACTGACTTGAAGGCGGCATGCAAACCGTAGTCGCCGCGCTCTGACAGGGGGGTGCCCTGCTGGGTAAACTTCCTGTAGGAATCCAATTGAATCGCAAGCAGGTATGGAACATCCATGACCTTGGGCAACATGCCAAAGTCTTTGCGAATACGTTTTTTCTCAGTGTACGAGTATGCCATCAGTACTCCCCAGCGTGATTAACATTCAACCGCCTAGCTCGCGGTACGGCAGCCCTAATGGGCTGTCATCGAGCCGCCAATATCGGCGCCCGAAACAATTCTGTATGAAACGGGAAAAGGCCGGTGAGCAGTTGCCCACCAGCCTTGTCCGGGTCTTGCCTAAGCGAGACCAATGCTGAACTTACTTGAGTTCAGCGCTGCCGCCGGCTTCTTCCAGCTGCTTCTTGATGTCTTCGGCTTCTTCCTTAGAAGCGCCTTCCTTGATTGGGGAAGGCGCGCCGTCGACCAGGCCCTTGGCTTCTTTCAAGCCCAGGCCAGTTACTGCACGAACAACCTTGATCACGTTGACTTTCTTCTCGCCAGCGGCGGTAAGAACAACGTCGAACTCGGTCTTCTCTTCGGCGGCACCACCAGCGTCACCACCGGCAGCGGCGGGCGCTGCGGCAACAGCCGCGGCGGCAGTTACACCGAACTTCTCTTCCATTGCTTCGATGAGCTCAACGATTTCCATCACGCTCATTTCAGCGATTGCATTCAAAATGTCTTCTTTAGACATGACTGATTTCTCCTATTTAGCTGTATATCCTGAATCGGGGCCTAGGCCGCCGCTTCTTTCTGATCGCGAACTGCTGCGAGTGTGCGAACCAGTTTTCCAGGTACTTCGTTCATTGTTTGAACCAGCTTGGTTGCCGGCGCCTTCATAACACTCATCAACATAGAGAGTGCCTGATCACGCGTAGGCAGCTTCGCCAGAACATCCAATTGTTCTGCACCCAGCATCTGGCCGCTTACCGCCAGTACTTTTACTTCAAAGTCTTCGTTATCTTTCGCGAAGTCCTTGAACAATCGAGCCGCCGCACCCGGATCTTCCATGGAAAATCCGAACAGGGAGGGACCGGACAGTGCATCGTTGACGCACTCATACTCGGTTCCTTCCAGTGCACGCTTGGCCAGGGTGTTCCGCACGACGCGGAGGGTAACCTGATTTTCGCGCGCATCTTTGCGCAGGGCTGTCATCCCATCAACTGTGACACCGCGTGAATCTGCGATGACCAGCGACAGAGCACTGGTGGCTGTCTCGTTAACTTCAGCAACGATCGCTTTCTTGTCTTCGAGTCCAATTGCCACTGGAATTACTCCTGGATTACAAATTAAGGTAACGCCAAACCTATGGCTTCACCACGTTTTGGTGAACACTTCCACCATCTGCGTAGGTTTGGCTCGCCCGAGGGCAAGCCTGTATTAAGTGTTACTCGCAAAATTGCTACGAGATCGACACCTACGGTCTTTGATGGTCTTCAGTTCTCAGCTAAATAGTTAACACCCAGCCTTTTCCAAAGACCTCAAAGTGGACCGGATTGAGCCTGTAGGCTCGTTCCGATCTACAACACCCGCCATCCATGACGGGCCTTGAGGAAACGCCCCTCGTAAGGGCGAATCGATCAACTTTCTAACGACGCCTGATCAACGATAATGCCGGGGCCCATGGTGGTAGAAAGGGTCACTTTCTTCATATACACACCCTTGGCTGCCGCCGGCTTGGCCTTGGTCAGGTCGGCGAGCACTGCCTCAAGGTTGCCCTTGATCGCATCCAGCTCAAAACCGATCTTGCCAATACCACCGTGAACAATACCGTTCTTGTCCGTGCGGTAACGAATCTGTCCCGCCTTGGCGTTATTCACTGCTGTCTCCACATCCGGGGTTACAGTGCCCGTTTTGGGGTTCGGCATCAGGCCGCGAGGACCCAGAACCTGGCCCAACTGACCCACGACGCGCATTGCATCTGGAGATGCGATAACCACATCAAAATCCATCATGCCGCCTTTGATCTGTTCAGCGAGATCTTCCATGCCAACCAGGTCCGCACCAGCAGCTTTTGCCTTCTCTGCTGCATCGCCCTGGGTGAAGACTGCGACGCGAACATCTTTACCTGTTCCGTGCGGCAGGGTTGTGGCACCACGTACAGCCTGGTCAGATTTGCGCGCGTCAATACCCAGGTTAACGGCCACTTCAACCGTTTCATCGAACTTGACGGTGGCGAACTCTTTCAACAGGCTGACCGCTTCGGCCAGCGGATAAGCCTTACCCGGCTCTACCTTCTCTTTATATGCGCGTACGCGCTTGGATAACTTGGCCATTAGTTCACTCCCTCTACTTCGATACCTGCGGAGCGTGCACTGCCCGCAATGGTACGCACTGCTGCGTCCATATCGGCAGCAGTCAGGTCGGGCCACTTCTGGGTGGCCACTTCTTCTAACTGGGCGCGGTTAACCTTGCCCACCTTGTTGGTGTTCGGCGTGCCAGAGCCCTTCTTGATCTTTGCCGCCTTGCGCAACAAGACTGAGGCCGGCGGTGTCTTCTTGATAAAGGTAAACGAGCGATCGTTGTAAACAGTAATCACGACAGGAATCGGCAACCCGGGCTCGGTGCCCTGAGTCTCGGCGTTAAACGCCTTGCAGAATTCCATGATGTTCACACCGTGCTGACCCAGCGCGGGACCAACCGGCGGACTCGGGTTGGCCTGACCAGCAGGCACTTGCAGCTTGATATAAGCTTCGACTTTCTTAGCCATTGCATTGTCTCCCGGGTAAAAACGCTGTTTCGGCTTGCGCGTACTTCAGCTCCCCATTGTGGTGACTTGCGTCACCGTTTCAAAAAACGCCGATCCCGCCCTGGCGGAAAAGACGCTGTGAATCAGGCTTTTTCGACCTGACCAAATTCCAATTCCACCGGAGTGGAACGACCGAAAATAAGCACTGCAACGTTGAGCCGGCTCTTTTCGTAATTAACCTCTTCCACGACCCCATTGAAGTCGTTGAAAGGGCCATCGATAACCCGCACCATCTCGCCGGGCTCGAACAATGTCTTTGGACGCGGTGCCTCTACGCCGTCTTCTACCCGCTGCAATATGGCAGCTGCTTCAGCTTCAGTAATTGGGGCCGGTGCATCCGCCTTACCACCAATAAAGCCCATCACACGCGGTGTTTCTTTCACCAGGTGCCAGGTGTCGTCGCCCAATTCCATTTGCACCAGCACATAGCCTGGGAAAAACTTGCGCTCACTGCGACGCTTCTGGCCACCGCGCATCTCAACCACTTCTTCGGTGGGCACCAAAACTTCACCAAATCGATCCTGCATATTGTGCAGTTCGATACGCTCCTGCAGAGCAGCAGCAACCTTTTTTTCGTACCCGGAGTAGGCGTGTACCACGTACCAACGCATTGCCATCGGTTGAGCTATCCCCTTGTCCTAACCAATTGCCAGCGACACCAGGTAGCTGAGGAAGGAGTCGAGCCCCCACAGCACCAATGCCACTACCAATACAAAAGCCACCACAATCAACGTGGTCTGCACCGTTTCCTGACGTGTCGGCCAAACCACCTTGCGAATCTCGGTGCGCGAGCCCTTCACCAACGCCCAAAAGGATGCGCCCTTGGCGGTCTGCATAGCTACCAAAGCCGCCACGATGGTCAGCGCCACGATTCCCAACACCCTGTAAAGCAGGGACTGGTCGGCGAAATAGCTATTGCCAACTACTCCCGCGCCCAGGAGCAGGAACACGATTATCCACTTGACCGAATCGAATCGACTTGCGGTCGTTTCAACACTCATTCATTCAACCTTTACACATTGAAGCAGTTACTAATCCTGCTCCACTTCCTGCCATAAATGGCAGGCCAGGAGGGAATCGAACCCCCAACCTGCGGTTTTGGAGACCGCTGCTCTGCCAATTGAGCTACTGGCCTAATCCTGTCACTTAGACGACGAAGCCGAACTGCTTTTTCAAGCGGTTCGGCTCGGTCGCTATGAGGGGACAGACCCCAGTTTCTCTACGAGAAATTGGGGTCTGTCCCCGGTATTGTTACTCGATGATCTTGGCGACAACACCCGCGCCAACAGTACGACCGCCTTCACGGATCGCAAAGCGCAGGCCTTCTTCCATCGCAATCGGCGCAATCAACGTCGCTACCATCTGCACGTTGTCACCCGGCATCACCATCTCAACACCATCAGGCAACTCACACGCACCAGTCACATCCGTGGTACGGAAGTAAAACTGCGGACGGTAGCCCTTGAAGAACGGTGTATGACGGCCGCCTTCTTCCTTCGACAGAATGTAAACCTCTGCCTCAAACTTGGTGTGCGGATTCACAGAACCCGGCTTCGCCAGCACCTGACCACGCTCAACCTCGTCACGCTTGGTACCACGCAGCAGTACACCCACGTTCTCGCCCGCACGGCCTTCGTCCAGCAGCTTGCGGAACATCTCAACACCCGTACAGGTGGTGGTCTGGGTGTCCTTGATACCCACGATCTCGATCTCTTCACCGACCTTGATCACACCGCGCTCAACACGGCCAGTGACCACGGTGCCACGACCCGAAATAGAGAACACGTCCTCTACCGGCATCAGGAACGGCTGGTCGATCGCACGCTCAGGCTCTGGGATGTAGCTGTCCAGGGTCTCAACCAGGGTCTTCACCGCGGTGGTGCCCAGTTCGTTGTCATCCTTGCCTTCCAGCGCCAGCAGCGCTGAACCACAGATGATCGGGGTGTCGTCGCCCGGGAACTCGTACTGGTCCAGCAGCTCACGCAGCTCCATCTCGACCAGCTCTTTCATCTCTTCGTATTCTTCTGAATCCGCACCGCCGCAGTCTTCTGCCAGCAGGTCCGCCTTGTTCAGGAATACCACAATGTAGGGAACGCCTACCTGACGTGACAGCAGGATGTGCTCACGGGTCTGGGGCATGGGGCCGTCGGTGGCGCCACACACCAGGATCGCGCCGTCCATCTGCGCCGCACCGGTGATCATGTTCTTCACGTAGTCCGCGTGTCCCGGGCAGTCAACGTGTGCGTAGTGACGCTCCGGTGAGTCGTACTCTACGTGAGACGTCGCGATGGTGATACCACGCTCTTTCTCTTCCGGTGCATTGTCGATGCCGTCGAACGCGACCGCATCGCCGCCCCATACTTCGGAGCATACGCGCGTCAACGCCGCCGTCAGCGTCGTCTTACCGTGGTCAACGTGGCCTATCGTACCCACATTGACGTGGGGCTTCGTACGTTCAAATGTTTCCTTTGACATTATGTCGGTCTCCTATACACCGGCTATTGCCTAGCTGCGCAACGCCTGCTCACTCACTAAAAATTCTACTTACTACAATTAATCCAATCTGTCGCCGTCCCATCACCACCGCCAACTACGGTGAGTGGAGCTCATAACCGGATTTGAACCGGTGACCTCTTCCTTACCAAGGAAGTGCTCTACCGACTGAGCTATATGAGCTTTACGGCTTACAAACTGGAGCGGGTAGCGGGGATCGAACCCGCATCATCAGCTTGGAAGGCTGAGGTTCTACCATTGAACTATACCCGCTACTTTCTGGGTTCAACCCGTCCTTGCTTCGTACCTTGCAGCCCGTAACTACCCGGAATACTTACCTTTTTTGGTGGAGGGGGGGGGTGGATTATTCGAGGCTACGCCTCTCACCCTCCGGGTCGTCGCCTGTGGCGACGCTCTGAACGGCTAGGCCGTTCTGTCGAACCTGAGGTTCAAATCCACCCCCGATTACGACTCCTTCCTCTTCCACCAATATTCCGCAACTACCTGGAATACTTACCTTTTTTGGTGGAGGGGGGTGGATTCGAACCACCGAAGCTTTCGCGTCAGATTTACAGTCTGATCCCTTTGGCCACTCGGGAACCCCTCCGAAAGGCGGCATATTGTCCAGACGGTCAACCCCTTTGTCAACCGATTCTTTCCAATAAAATTATCAACTTACGGCCGATTTCAAGACCCGGGAAAAGCTCCTCGCAGAGGTCAAAAATACGCCCATAACACCCCCTCAAATACGGCCAATATTTGATCAATCACGACAGATTTGGGGTAAAAAATGGAGCTGGCGAGAGGAATCGAACCCCCGACCGGCTGATTACAAATCAGCTGCTCTACCTACTGAGCTACGCCAGCCACTCTTAAACTTCATCTTTGGCATCCATGCCGCTCCATCTTGCCCTGGCTAAGCACCGGTCCCGACATCCTGTTGGGCCGCGCATCGCTATCGCGATCCGCCCTACTGAGCTACGCCAGCCATATTCAAGCCATTGATAGGATCGCGCAACCAGCTTGGTACATGCTGTCCAGGCACCCTTCTCAACGGCGGGCAATTCTAGGTAAAGTCGCGGGGGTATGCAATACCATTTCGATCAGATCACCACCAAACGGACACTCACGTCTGACGGGAATCTGAATCCACCCGCGCTGAAACCAGAATCGAGGTGCCGAAAGGAATTCGTATCAGGCGCAAGATCAGCCGCTCAATCTTGAACACGTGGTAAAGCAGTGCATTGGGCAACCTGCCGGGCATCTTAGAGCCCAACGGAACCTCGGGCTTACTGATCAACTCGATCGTTCGGGTGATAGCGACTATAGGAAAAAGAATACTGTTGAAATAGCTGGCGTAGCTTACCCGGTACCCCACCTCTGTCAGCATCCCGGCGAGCTTACTGCGTCGATAGCGGCGGTGGTGATGTAACACTTCATCATGCCTACCATACAACCACTGGTAAGCGGGCACCGTAATCAACAGCGTTCCGCCCGGCTTTAACAAACTCTTTAGCTTGATCAACGATTCGCGGTCCTGCTCCACGTGTTCTAGTACGTCAAAAAGACATAGCAGGTCGAATTTTTTCCCGATAGATGCGAGTTCTGGGAGCTGGTCATTCACCACCTCAATACCCGTCAGGTCGATCGCTGATTCGCGAGCAAAGTCGTCCCTCTCTACAGCGGTTACATAACCATACTCTTCAAGCATACCAATGTTACCCCCTGTACCGCAGCCCACTTCCAGCAGGGCAGATCCCGGTGACAGACCCAGGCTGGCAATATAATCAGCAAGAATCGTGCGCCGGGCTCGGTACCACCAGTGTCGGCTTTGGACGCTGGCCATGTCTTCGTATGCTTTGGCTTCCATTCAGAGTCGCCCTGCTTTCCGACCAGTTACCCTACAAAACCATCCACAGTCTGCACTGGTAACAAACCCGGACTCAGCCACTGACATTACGCAATTGCGCCATCACCTCGAGACCGTCAAAGACCAGGTCCGGGGCTTGCACAAACTCACCCTCATAGAGTGCCGCCAGCATACTTGAGCCACCTCCGCAGAGGAATACGCAGGGGGTGTCCCCCGGGGCTACACCCTTACCTAATCCGCCAAGCGCAAGTGTCAGCGCACCCGCCTGAGCAAGCGCGATACCATTACGCACCGCCTCAGCGGTGGAATGGCCCGGGGCAAGCGCATGATCTGCCGCTTCTTCATACCGCACGCGATCCGTATCCAGAAGCAACGCCTTTTCCATCAACTCAGGCCCCGGGATTATGTACCCGCCCTCATGCCGACCAGATGCGTCCACCAAATCGATCGTCAGGGCCGACCCCGCATCCACCACACAGAACCGTTCTGATGTGCGACTGCGGGCCCCCAACATAGCCAGCCAGCGGTCCACACCCATCCGTTCAGGCTCCGCATAACTGCTTACCAGATCCCCCGTCTGCCGCTCGCTGCGCGGGAGCCAGGGCTCCACTCCCCAGCGGTCAACAAGCATTCCAGCCAACTCGGCGTTGCGGGTATTGTCAGCGACGCTCGCTATCCATATCGCGTCTACATGCTCGGTACATCCCAGCAACGCCTCACGTGAGGCCACATCTGTCGGCTGATAGCGGCCACGGGCCAGCATCCGCCCGCCCTCGTCAAGTAGGCGCCACTTGGCACTACTGTTCCCTACATCCAGTTGCAGGCAAGTGCCAATCCGCATCAACTTGCCCGCCGCACAGATATTTCACCGCCAAAAATGGATTCCACACCGGCGGCAGTCTCGAGTTGCAAAGCACCCCGAGCGTCCACACCGCGGCAGATGCCACGCTTTTGTGTCTCACCGCTGAAAATTGCCACCGGTTGACCGGAAAAGGCGTCCAGTTCTGTCCAGGGTGACCGCCACGGCGCAAATCCCGTCTCTTCAAAGCTGGCCATCATGGGAGCCAATTCATTGAGCAATGCGGCAATCAATTTCGACCTGCGCGGAGCTTCTCCGCCGCTGATGCCATGGAGGTCGACCCAGTCCTGGCTAATATCGACGCTCGCGGCCGCAGACATTTTCACGTTCAGACCGATACCAACAACAACCTGGCACAAGCCGGCCGCGTCACCCGCCATCTCCAACAGCACACCGCCGAGTTTGGCGCCATCGTGAAGGATATCGTTCGGCCACTTAAGCGTCACACCATCGATATCCAGACCCTGCAACGCATTGGCCACAGCAACCCCCACAGCGAGGCTAAGGCCCTCCAAGGCAGCCGCTCCGCGGCTAAACTCCCAGGACATCGAAAGATAGACATTGCCGGCGAAAGGACTCACCCAGCTCCGGCCCAGGCGCCCGCGGCCTGCGGACTGTAATTCGGCGGTGCATACCAGGCCATGCGCTGCACCTTCCGCGACCCTTCTCATTAATTGGGCATTGGTGGAGTCAATTTCGGCATGCAGAATAATATCTTGAATAGCGACCGTCGTTGCCGGCAATAGGGCTTCTTGAATCTCCTCTTTACTAAGAAGATCCACACCACCCGGAATACGGTAGCCGCGCCCCTTTATCGATTCCACCTGCAGGCCCAGGCTACCCAGTTTGTTTAGCTGCTTCCAAACGGCAGTGCGGCTGATGCCCAGGGCATTGGCCAGATCCTGCCCAGAGCGAAATTCGCCATCGGACAGCATCGGTATCAGTGGGCTGATCTCCATGTAAAGCTCCGGAGTTGAGAAAGGTAGTATGCCGCTGTTGGGGTGCCGTCGATCATAGCAAAAGCTGAGAGGATTCTCCGCGCCCGGTATCCGCTAAAAACGGTTCGCCAGGCAGCGCCCCTGGAAACAGCTATGGTACATTGCTTTCATGGATGCGATTTCATTGCGAACTCAGCGCAATCTGGCGGCAACACTGATAACCATCATCGGGATCAGTCAGATCGCGGCTTTATGGTTCGATGAACTGACCCTGGATAATCTGATGCTCGCCCTGTTGGGCGCCGTCTACCTCTTTATCGGAATTGGCCTGTTCGGTATGTCGCGATTTACCCTGTTTCTGGCGATGGTGGCCCCCGCGGCTGGCATTGCCCTGGCACTGCAACTCGACCCCATCGAATCGATGGGTGCATTCTCGCTATTGCATCTTGCGGCGAGTCTGCTGATTATTGGTCTGGCTACCAATGTACTGTGGGCGGTACGTAATAATCCAAGCGTGTAAAACCCGCTGACTGTGGACCCGGCGATTTATGATTGACCCCCTGATCATACTGATAGCGCTAATCTGCGGCATGTTGAGCCGCGCGGCCGGCCTGCCCGCGCTCATCGGCTACCTGGCTGCCGGTTTTGTACTGCACGAGTTAGAGGTGGGCAGCGGGGAGCTATTGGCAAGGCTGTCCGAGATCGGTATCACGCTGTTGCTATTCACCATCGGCCTCAAGCTGCAGCCCAAAGGGCTTCTGCAAACGAAAGTCTGGGGTACCACGCTCATTCACATGGCGGCCATGCAGCTGTTCTTTATGGTGGTGTTGTACGCGGCCGGCGCACTGCTACCGGGACTGGGGCTGGACTTAACCGGCGTGCTGGTCATCGCGTTTGCACTCACCTTTTCCAGCACGGTGTTCGTGATACAAATCATGCAAGAGCGGGGAGAGATGTCCTCCCGACACGCCAACCTCGCCATAGGCGTTCTCATCATTCAGGACCTCGCCGCCGTGATTTTCCTGGCGGCGGCAGATGGTAAATTGCCAGACCTTACCGCGCTGGCCCTGTTGGTACTCATCCTTCTGCGACCTCTGATCCTGCGGCTACTGACACTGGCCGGACATGGTGAACTCTTTACACTGTGTGGCCTTGCGCTTGCGCTGGGCGGAAGCGCATTGTTCGAGTTGGTGAACATCAAGGGCGATCTGGGCGTACTGATTATCGGTGTGATGTTGGCAAACAGCCAAAAGGCCAAGGAATTGGCGCGCAACCTGCTGTACTTTAAGGATCTGTTCCTGGTTGGCTTCTTTCTTTCCATCGGACTGGGCGGGTGGCCGACCACCGAAATCATGGTGCTCGCGGTCGTCCTCGGCGCGCTCTCCTTGCTCAAGCCCCTGCTCTATTTTCCGCTGATGACCCGCTTTCATACCACACCGAGAACCGCCACCCTCGCCTCGGCAACCCTGAGCAACTTCAGCGAGTTTGGACTGATCGTGGTAGCCGTGGCCGCCAGCACAGGCTGGGTAGACCAGCAGTGGAGCGCTGGCATTTCACTGGCTATCGCGGTGAGTTTTGTATTGGCCTCACCCATCAATACGCACGCCCATGGTTTCTATCGGCGCTATCGCGACCGTCTGCAACGCTTTGAATCCCACCATGTGCGTGGCACCCACCCGGACACCAGTAGCGTAAAGGTCTTGGTTCTCGGCATGGGTAATATCGGCACTGGCGCTTACGATGCCATTGCCGAACAGTACGGCAACCAGGTGCTGGGGATTGACGATAACGACCGCAAACTTGAGAAGCACAGGCGCCAGCATCGGCGCGTAGAAGCCGCCGATGCCAGTGACCCGGATTTCTGGTTAAGGCTGGACCTGGAGCAGATTGAGCTGGTTATGCTGGCACTGACCAATCACCAGGAAAACATTCTCGTCGCGAAAATGCTGCAAGAACTCGATTACCATGGCAAAACGGCCGCAGTCGTGCGTTTTTCAGAAGAGTCAGAGGAACTGGCGCATTTTGGCATTTCCGCATTCAACCTGTATGCACAGGCCGGAGCAGGCTTCGCTGCTCACGCCGCGGAGATTGTATCGCCGCCCCCTACCGAGCTTGCGGCAAGGGGTCAGACCGCTACGGGAGAATGACGGGGTCCGCCACTTCGGCTGAGAAAATACACCCCAACGACATTCGCGAGGCCATAGACAAGCCCTGCAAAAACGAGGTAGCTGTTAACGCCACTCGCTACTCCCAGCGGCAGCAGGATGGCGAGGCTGACAAGCCGGGCTGATTCATAGCGCAGCATCTTTCCCAAGGTCACGTTTTCCATCCACAAAGCCGTGGTAACTGCGGTCGCGAGTATCAGCGCCCAGAGGCAAACCCCCGCCACATAGGACAGTGGGAGCACCTGCATAACATTCAGCAGTACCGCCGCTGCCAACAGCTGCAGAAATGCGTACCACTTAACCGCGCCGGAAATGACCGGATCATACTTTGCGAAAGTACTAAGATCATTCTTCGGGCGCGGGTCCAGTGCGACGACGTCTTCAGGGCGCCAGCCTGTCCTGGCAAACCAAACTTGAACCTTGTCCTGCCAGCGGCGCGTAGCCCAGCTATCCCGGGCAATATCGGCATAGATATGGGTCAGTGCCCTGAACGGGTTCCAACTTTGGAGCGACCCGCGGATGCCGTAAACACAGGGCTCCTCGGGCCTTTCTTCCTGGAACGTACCAAACAACCGGTCCCACAGAATAAACACACCCCCATAATTTCGGTCCATGTATATGTCGTTCTGGGCGTGGTGAACTCGATGGTTTGAAGGTGTCACAAAAATCCACTCGTACCAACCCAGCTTGGGAATGTGCTCGGAATGCACCCAGAATTGATAGATGAGGTTCAGCGAGCCGACCGTTATCACCACCTCGGCCGGGATACCTAACAGGAACATCGGGATATAGAACAGCCAACCCAACAACCAACCGGTACTGGTCTGGCGCAGCGCTGTGGACAGGTTGTAGTCCTCGCTCTGGTGGTGAGCAACGTGCGCAGCCCACAGAATAATGCGCTCGTGGCCCATGCGATGAAGCCAGTAATAGCAGAAGTCATACAGCACGAAAGCCAGGATCCAGGTTATCCAGCTGTTGCGGTCCATCAGTGGTAGGGAAAAGTACTCGGTAATCAGGTAGTAAACGAGGCCACCGACACCCAATGTTACAAAGCGCCTCGCCTGGCTCAAGGTCCCGAGAAAAAGGCTGCTGACGCTGTCGTTAAGGCGATAGGTGTTCCGCTTTCTGCGGAGGCCATAAACCAGTTCCACCAGAATGGCGAGGAGGAAAAATGGCACTGCGTAAACCACGAGATTCATGAAGCAACGATCCGCTCTGGAATATGCGCCCGCGAACCCGGGCAGATTCACTATCCTGCCACCGGCAGCTGAAGACAAGCTTAAAGCCCATAAATGATAGCGAATGGCAGCTTCAATAAAGGGCCGATTTTGGCTAGTTCGTCGCTGCGGACAGCACTATAGTAGGGAGCGTGAATACACCACGTCAAATGAATGCTTTCGATCTGGACCCGGATCTGTGCCGCGCCGCCCGTTTATCCAGGGACCGGCGCTTCGACGGAGAATTCTTTCTCGGTGTATCGACTACCGGTATTTACTGCCGACCCATCTGCCCGGCAAGACAACCCGCAGAGCGCAACGTGGTGTATTTTCGGCATGCGGCCCAGGCAGCCCAGGCCGGCTACCGCCCGTGCCTGCGCTGCCGGCCCGAAACTGCACCCAACAGTCCAGCCTGGCTGGGTACTCACACCACCGTGCGCCGGGCACTCGCATTGATTCAAGCGGGCGAACTTAATGGCGAGGGCTCTCTTGACAAACTCGCCGCACGCATCGGCGTGGGTGAACGCTATCTACGCAAGTTGTTTCAGCGCCATCTCGGGCTTTCCCCACTCGATGTGGCGCAAAATCAACGTTTACTGCTGGCCAAGCAGTTGCTGGCGGAGTCGACCTTGCCGCTCACCGACGTGGCATTTGCGGCCGGGTTTAACAGCGTTCGGCGCTTCAATTCAGCGGTTCGCAATGCCTTCGACAAAACGCCAGGGGAGTTGCGTAAAAATCCTGCCCAGGCGGATGGACCTATTGTGCTTGCACTGCACTACCGCCCGCCCTACGACTGGCAGGGCGTGATTGGTTTTTTCCTACGCCACGCTGTCGCTGGCGTGGAAGATGTAGGACCCGACTACTACGCTCGTCATGTGCAGATTGGTGATCAGGCGGCATGGTTCTCAGTGAGGCCCCTGGCGAATAAGCCGGCGCTGGAACTTCGCCTTAAGATGTCGGCATTGCAACACCTGATGCCAACAATATCCCGGATTCGACGTATGTTCGACCTGGATGCGAATCCCTCGGTCATCACCGCCGCAATGGAGCAGGTACCCTGCTTGGAACCCGTTATTCATGGTAGCGCAGGTATCCGCGCACCAGGCTATTGGTCTGCCGAGGAGGCTGCCACCCGTGCCATTATCGGACAACAGGTCAGCACATCTGCCGCCTGCAGCATCAATGCACGCCTGGCGCTGGCCTGCAGTAACGGCGACACGCCGGTGTTTCCCCGGGCGCGCGATATCGCCAAACTCAGCGACTCGCACTTTCCGATGCCAGGTGCCAGGCGGCTTACACTCAGGCGGCTGGGAGCGCTGCAGAAAGACACCACAGACACCGTGGACCTTGAAGCGCTGTGGGCACTAAAAGGCGTCGGACCGTGGACAGTATCGATGACAGCGATGCGCGGCCTGGGTGATCCAGACGTCTTCCCAGACACTGACCTCGGGCTGGTCAAGGCATGGGAACAACTGGGCCAGGACAGGTCGGAACTCAAACGAGAACAAGAGGCATGGCGACCCTGGCGGTCCTACGCCGCCAACCTACTATGGAGGACATTGGGCCAATGAACTACTTGACTATCGAGACCCCGATCGGTGCCCTGCAACTACAAGCCGAGCGAGAACACCTGGTGAGGGTTGCTCTTCCCGGCACTCATCATACCGCTCCGGATAATGCGCCCGAGGATCCTTTACTGTGCGCCTGCGCGGCCCAGCTACGGGAGTATTTTGAAGGGACTCGTCAATACTTCGACTTACCACTAAGTCCAGCGGGCACCGACTTTCAGCATTCTGTGTGGTACGCACTGAAACGCATTCCCTTTGGAAAACTACGAAGCTACAGCGATATTGCCAGGGAAATCGGCAAGCCCAGGGCGGTGCGCGCAGTCGGCGCGGCCAACGGCCGCAATCCTCTGCCGATTATCGTACCGTGCCACCGCGTGATCGGCAGCGACGGCTCACTGACCGGGTTCGCTGGCGGCCTGGATATGAAGAAACAGTTGTTGGCACTCGAAGGCGCGGTGCACAGCTGAATGCACTACGCCGTGAGAGATGTCCAGATACACCGGCAACCAGCCGGCTAAAGTGACGCCGCGATAAAACTTACCCAGGCTTCGGTATTGATAAAACCATCGCCCCAGCCCGCCCACTCGTCTCCCAAACCGGCTTCGGCTATATCTGCCACTGTCTCTCCTGCGGCCAGCTTACTACGAACCAGATCGATACTGCTGGTCAACATGCGATGGTACCGCGACAGGTCCGCCTCGGTAGCCAGGGCTCCGTGCCCGGGGACCACGGTCGTGTTCTCATCAATTCGTGCCAGCACTGCAGCAACGCTCTGTGCATAACCCAGGGCATTGCCGCCGGAAGACAGATCCACAAACGGGAAACGATCCTTGAAATACAGGTCTCCCATGTGAACCACGTTGCTGGCGGTGAAAAATACAACACTGTCACCATCGGTATGCCCTGTGGGTAAATGCTGGATTTCCAGGGTTTCCCCATTGGCATGCAGCGCCATCGCATCTGCAAAGGTCACCAGCGGCAAGGCGGCCCGGGGACTGGGCTCCACAACGCGGTCAAAGGCCTTCAACTCCTGACGTGTCGACATCCTATTGCGCACATTATCCTGCGCCAGGATGACCGCATTGCGTTCCCCCCAGTAAGCATTGCCTTCGGTGTGATCGCCATGCCAATGGGTGTTGATGACAAATCGCGCTAGCCCGTCCGAATTTGATATTCCCTTCAACGCCTCGTGGTAAGCGCTGGAGTAACGGGCATAGTCCGTATCGATCAGCACTATGCCGTCATCGCCAATTGAAGCGACAACATTACCCCCTCTGCCCTGTAACAGGTATAGATTGCCGCCTAAGGCGGTGCTTGATACTTGCGGAGGCGTGTCTTCAGCGTGCAGACCAAAGCACTGTATGAGTACAAGAATTAAAACGGCGAACTGTAAGGGTTTCATAGCGACGGCTCCGCGAAAGTATGCGCAAGAACTTATGCGTTCAAGTCGGGAATCATTTCATCCTTGAGCCGCTCAATGGCGTCCTTTAGACGCAATTTTTCTTTTTTGAGGCGCTGCAGGAGTATCTGATTTTGATAGGGATAGTCATAGAGTTCGGTGATTTTGTGGTCCAGTGCCCGGTGTTTGCTCTGCAACTCCATCAGCCGCATGGCGGGAGTCAATACCTCGTTCGCCGCCTCTTCAGGTCCATTTACCGGGGGTTGCTCGTTCATAACACGTTCTTCAGGACGACTGAAATCAAACTCTTAATCCATCACTCTAACTCCACTTTGAGCTTGGACACAAGCGACAAATCTCACGATAACAACTCCTCCGATAACTGCGCCCACAGCGGATTGCCAGGCTCGGCGATCGCCAGGAATTCGGGGCTCAACAAGGTATCGCGGCAGTTGTAACGTAACGGCTGGCCATCCAGACCAAGTACCGCGCCACCGGCCGCCTCCACCAGTGCCTGACCGGCGGCCACATCCCATTCACTACAGGGCGAAAAGCGCGGGTAGAAATCCCCCTGGCCGGCTGCCATCTGGCAAAACTTGAGAGCGCTTCCACTGTTATCGCGTTCGAAGTCCCCTCTCGTTCTACGCAGCCAGGCCAGGCAATGCTCCAGCCGTGGGCCGGCGTGCCGGCGACTGGCCAGAACCACGGGCGGGCGATTAGCAGCTAACTTACGCGTGGCAATTGAAGTTCTCTGCCAACCATCGCCCTGCCTGCGATAACACCAGGCACCCCGCCCGGGAATACCAACGTAGCCCTGTCGCGCCAGGGGTAGATACAACACGCCGAGCTTTGCGCGTGTGTGCTCGATAAGCGCAATATTGATAGTGAATTCACCTGTGCCACCGATAAACTCCTTGGTGCCATCCAGGGGGTCTACCATCCAGAAGCGGGTCCAGTTTCGCCTGTCCGCCAGTTCCTCCGCAGAACATTCTTCCGAGAGTACCGGCATCGGCTCAGCCAGGCCCCATAGCCCGTTGAGTAAAATGCGGTGAGAATCCAGATCCGCCTGTGTGACCGGTGAATTATCCCCCTTGGATTCGAAAGCAGCCTCTCCCGGCTGCTGATAGTGGCCACAAATCACCTGACCCGCCCTATCGCAGAGATCGAGTAGTGGATGAATCAGGGGGGTAAGCTCAGTCACGCTGAATTCCTGCCAGGTAAACAGCGATTGTACCACTGCACGAGACTGGCGACGGTCGCGTAACGCGCGCGGTAGCATGCACAGACCCACAAAAACAGGCATAATCTCGCGCTGGAAAGTCTCGGGCCAATTATCAGTGCTTCCCTGGAACGACATCGACACCGTGCTCCTGGACATGGACGGGACGCTACTGGATCTCCACTTCGACAACTATTTCTGGCTGCAACATTTACCCAAGGTGTATGCCCAGGACAGGGCGATTGACGAACAGGAGGCTACTGACATCCTGCATGCGCGCTTTGGCGCCGGACAGGGCACCCTGGACTGGTACTCATTGGACTACTGGTCGGCACAGCTACAGCTGGATATACCCGCGCTGAAACGCGAGTTGCGGCACATGATCAAACTACGACCTTATGCACTGGAGTTTCTCAAGCGCCTGTACGACAGTCCGAAAGAGGTGCTCATGGTCACCAATGCCCACCGCAAAACCCTGGATATCAAGATGGAGCATGTTGATATTACCCCGTGGTTCGACCGGCTGGTGGTCTCGCACGAACTTCAGGCCCCCAAGGAGGAGCAAACCTTCTGGGAGCAATTGCAGGCGCTGCACCCTTTCGACCCGGTTCGTACCCTGCTGATTGACGATACTGAGCGCGTGCTCGACAGCGCGCAGCAATATGGCATCGGCCATCTTCTCACCCTGCTGCAGCCGGATAGCAGCCGGCAGAAACGTATTGATACTCGATTCCCTGGCATCCACCACTTTGACGAAATAATGCACGGGTTGTTGCCGGCATGAGCGACAAGACTTCCCCCAGCAAACTCCGATTGGATAAGTGGCTATGGGCGGCCCGCTTTTTCAAAACCCGTAGCCTGGCCAAGGCCGCCATCGAAGGCGGTAAGGTGCATCTGGATGGAAACCGGGTGAAAGTATCCCGGGAAATCAGCATCGGGGATTTTCTGCGGGTCCGCCAGGGATGGGACGAGAAAGAGGTGGAGGTGCTGGCATTATCCGATCAGCGCCGGGGAGCGCCCGAGGCGCAATTACTCTACCGTGAAACCCCTGAAAGTTTAGAGCGGAGAGAGCAGGAAGCGGCTGCGCGAAAAGCCGCTGGGGGCATGATCGACCGCCCTGCTCACCGTCCTACTAAAAAACAGCGGCGCCAGATTCACCGCTTCAAGGAAGATGCTTTCGACTAGAGCGCCTGTTAGTTGAACGGGCGTCAACAGATGGCAATGGTGTTACGACCTGCACCTTTAGCCTTGTATAGACACTTGTCAACTTCCTGGATCAGCTCCCCTGGGGCGGTATCCGCGTCCGGAATCACGGTCACAATGCCCTGGCTAACCGTGATGTGATCGGCCACCTCCGACGACTCGTGGGGTATGCGTTCCTCAATAATCAATTCTTTCAGTCGATTGGCCGTGCGCACAGCCGAGTGTTCAGAGGCATTGGGCAATATCAGGATAAACTCTTCGCCACCATAACGGGCCACAACTTCACCGGCACGCGCCGTTGCGCGCTGCATTACATCCGCCAGGCGCTGCAATACGGCATCTCCAGCCGGGTGCCCGTAGGTATCGTTGTAGTTCTTGAAGTGATCGACGTCCAGCAAAATGATTGAAAGCTCGGACCCCGCCCGGCGTGCCCGGTTAATTTCTTCCTGCAACACTTTGTTGACCAGTCGCCGGTTGCCCAGGCCGGTTAGCTCATCCACATTTGCAAGGTCGGTAAGCTGCCGGCGGGCATCCTGCAGCTGCCGATTCCGATCCCGTAGTGAACCGGTCAGGTCACCGAGCTCCTGGGAGATGGCCTCCCGTTCCCAGTTCAGGGCAATCATGTTGCGAAAGGACTGATAGATCCAGTTACAGACAGCTACCAGCAGTGCACAAACCCCCAACAGCACCAGTCCCACGAGCAGGTTGTAGGGCTCCTGCCAATAGTGCACGAGACACCACCAGGAAATCGGCCACAATGCGGTGAACAGGTAGGCAAGGAAATACTCTCGAATCACCACCGTCACGCCGACCGAGATGGCGGTAATAATCACCACCAGCAGCAAAAATGTGTACTGTGACTCCACCGGCACCTTGTTAACACCGTAGATATAGGCACTGGACCAGACCAGTCCGGTTACCGCGGATCCCAGGATTAGATTCCAGTAAACACGCTTCGGATGCGTCTGGAACCGACGTTCAACCAAGGCATTACTCATGTAAAGAGAACGCGCCAGTAACATGATCAGCACCATGCAAGCCCAGAGCAGCAAATAGGCAAATTCAACGAAGGACCAGAACAAGGCTACGGTCGCCAATACTCCCACCATATTGGCGCTGATCGTGGCGACCCGGCCGTGCTGCATCAGCAGCTCCAACTGGGCCGCAAACAGCTCCTCACGAGGTATGTGTCGTTGATAAATCATGCATTAATCCTACACCCTCATGTTGATGGGGGTAAGCCCATCGCCAAAATGTGCGATCCCAGTCACAGGCTGGCCTGCACAGGGCTCTTTGCCATTCCTGAAGGTGAGAACCCGGTCACACCCCACACGCGCGAAGCCGTACCCCAATCGGGTAATAGCACCCCCGCGATCTCGGGCAGGCAGAAATTGTGAGAACCCGTTCACAGCCTGCATCAACTGCAGGCATCGCTACCCTGAAAGCTGCGAACACCATCACAGCGCTGGCCCCAGGCCAATTGCCTCAAAGGGCCAAATCGGCCAGACTTGAGGCACTCTCATTGGGAGATCCCATGTACGCTTGGACCAACATTCGTATTCTCTGCGCGATTTTGTTGCTGGTTCCCGTGGTCCACCTGGCTTACCTCGTGTCGCGCGAGACACTGGCGACCATGGATTCATCGCCGGAGGCCTGGGCGAGCGAATTGGAGGCCTACGGAGAAACAGACCGGCTGGAGCATCTGCCGGACGATCCACTGGTGGTTGTCGGGGGCCGTCGCGTCAAGCTCTGGCGTGGCCTGGAAGACTCCCTTCCGGCCCAGTACGTTCTGATGCGCGGACTGGGGGACGCCACTGTTGATGACATCATCTACAACTATGAGCGGCTGGTGGGATTTTATCGCCCCGAGACCCTTGTTTTTCTGCCCAGCAACAGCGAATTTCACCTGCGCGACAACAAAATGAGTGATGATTTTGTAGCGGCCGTAAAGGAACTGGCAGAACTGGACAAGGCTCATGGTATTACGCAGCGGCTGTACATCGTTTCGCCGATAAAAACGCCTCTGTTTAAGGCAGATCACGACAAGATCGACGATATCGACCAAAAATTGACGGTCTGGGCGGCTGAGCAGCCTCATATTCGCTACCTGGACGCAAACGAGTTACTGTGCACAAACGAGGGCCAACCCAACCCTCGCTATTTCCGCAATGACGGGGTGAACCTCAATAACGAAGGCTACGTCAGGCTTTCCGTCTTGTTGCGCTCTGAAATGGAGCTTCACCAGGACCAGGCTTCACCCGCGCCCTGAGAATTTTGCCGCAACACATTACCGCGCTAATAGGCTAGAATTGCGCCTATGCTGTCCGAGATCTCCCTAATAAAACCGTCAACCCCGTTGCTGGACGCGGTTGACAAGCGCATGGCTACCCTGCGTGACCTTTCCAGGGAGCAGTTGATCTCGCTGTGCGATGAGTTACGCGCATTCCTGCTTTACAGCGTCGGGCAAACCGGGGGGCACTTTGGTGCAGGCCTGGGGGTCGTAGAGCTCACCGTGGCACTGCACCATGTCTACAACACCCCGTTTGACCGGATTGTCTGGGACGTAGGCCACCAGACATATCCCCACAAAATTCTCACCGGGCGCATGCAACAAATGCACACCATGCGCCAGGCCGGCGGTCTCTCCGGGTTCCCCAAGCGCAGCGAGAGTGAATTCGATACCTTTGGCGTCGGCCACTCATCCACCAGCATTTCTGCCGCCATGGGTATGGCCCTGGCAGCACAGCACCAGGACATTGAGCGCAAGATAATCGCGGTTATCGGCGATGGCGCCATGACCGGCGGGATGGCCTTCGAAGCACTGGCCCATGCCGGTCACGAGCGCCCCAACATGTTGGTTATTCTGAACGATAACCAGATGTCTATCGGGCATAACAAGGGCGGACTGGCCACCTACTTTGCCAAAATCTGGGCAAGCAAGACCTATATCGCCATGCGCGAGGGGTCCAAGCGGGTGCTGGAGAAGATTAAACCGGCCTGGGAACTGGCACGCCGCACGGAAGAGCACATGAAGGGCATGGTGGCACCGGGTACCCTGTTTGAGGAGTTAGGCTTCAACTACATCGGGCCACTTGACGGACATGACTTACCGCAGTTGGTGCAAACACTGCAGAACATGAAGGATCTGGAAGGCCCCCAGTTCCTGCATATTCGCACCATGAAAGGTAAGGGATTTGCGCCTGCCGAAGCCGACCCGGTCGGCTATCACGCCATCAACAAGATTGAAGCCAAGCCCAAAGGGCCTCAGCCCGCGACACCACCACTGCAGCCCAAATCGCCAAAGTACCAGGACGTCTTCGGCGCATGGCTTTGCGACATGGCCGAGCAGGACCAGCGCCTGGTCGGTATCACACCCGCCATGTGTGAAGGTTCCGGCATGGTGGACTTTGCCAGGCGCTTCCCTGAGCGTTACTACGATGTTGCGATAGCGGAGCAGCATGCCCTCACCCTGGCAGCGGGCATGGCCTGTGACGGCATGAAACCGGTGGTCGCCATCTACTCTACCTTCCTGCAACGCGGTTACGACCAACTTATCCACGACATCGCCCTACAGAACCTTGACGTGACCTTCGCCATCGATCGGGCGGGCCTGGTAGGTCAGGATGGCCCAACACACCACGGGGTATTTGACCTAAGCTACCTCAGGTGTATCCCCAACATGGTTATTGGCGCGCCCTCAGACGAAAACGAGTGCAGGCAAATGTTGTATACGGCCTACAAGCATGAGGGGCCGGCAGCGATTCGGTATCCGCGGGGGGCTGGGCCTGGAGTGGTGATAGCAGATGATCTGACGGCGCTTGAGATTGGTCGAGCAATCACCGTCAGACATGGCAAGAATATCGCTATACTAAACTTTGGGTCACTCCTGAAAGCAGCGTCCGAAGTAGCGGAGAGGCTGGATGCCACCCTCGTTGACATGCGTTGGGTAAAGCCGCTGGATCAAGAAATCACAGTCTCCATGGCCCTGCAGAATGATCTGCTGGTGACAATAGAGGACAATATGAGAGGCGGTGGCGCCGGGACCGCAGTCCTTGAGACGTTGGCTCAGGGTAAAATTTCCACTGGCGTACTCAACATCGCTTTACCTGACCAGTTCGCCGAACACGGCACGCCTGAACAGTTAAGGGCACACAGCGGCCTCGGTGCCGAAGAAATCCTGAGTAGAATCTTGGAGGAAATTTCACAAGGTGCGGAGAAATTTCAATCTGGCTCAGATGAGGGCAGCAGTTTTTCTACTCTGGTTTCATAACGAGCCCAACTCGCTAAGCCTGACGTCAAAAATACACAGATTTTAGATAGTTCAGCTAAAGTGGCCCAAAAACTGGCTACAGAATTGCGGTATATCGCAATATCTAACAGAATCAGTGATTTCAGGCTCGTAACTCCAGACCGGTAGCCCCATGCATAATGATCCCAGTCTAACGATAGTTATCCCTTGTCACAGGGCAATGGCTGATCTACCGGGGTGCCTGGAGTCCATTGAATCACACGCCGCCTCCGCTCTTGGTTCAAGCATACACGTTCACATCCAGGACAGCGCTTCGGGCGACAACCTAGAGGAATACCTCGCCAGCGGCAGCCGGCAATGGATTTCGTTATGCTCCGCCAAGGATAGCGGCATCTATGACGCCATGAATACCGCGGTTGCGTTGCTGAATAGCAAGTGGGTGTACTTTATGGGAGCAGATGATCGTCTCACAAGTGACTTTACCGATGCAGTGAAAAGACTAAGTGATGATAACAGCATATATTATGCTAACGTGGTGAAAACCAGTAACAATAGAATCTATGATGGAAAGTTCAATGGTATAAAGCTTATATACAGAAACATTTGCCAGCAGGCTATTTTCTATCCAAGGAAACTATTGCTTGAGAAGCCTTTCTCACTCAAGTACCAAATACAATCGGATTGGGCCTGGAACATAAACCACTTTTCAAAAATAAAGTATAAGTACATTGACCTGATCGTAGGCAGATTTAATAACGAAACTGGAGTGAGTTCAACCGAACGGGACACGGTCTTCTACGATGAAAAAAACTCACTATTCTTCGAAAGTTATGGGATTCTAGGCTGGATAATGTCAGCAAGTGCTCCCGTACCTACCTGGATATACCATAAAATATCCGGCAAAAAGGATTGACCGCGTTGATCGATCATATCCCACTCAGTACAGGCAGTTTGCCGCATTTCACAGCCGGTAACTGCCGAAAGA
Source organism: Halieaceae bacterium (assembly GCA_963669435.1). Classification (GTDB taxonomy): domain Bacteria; phylum Pseudomonadota; class Gammaproteobacteria; order Pseudomonadales; family Halieaceae; genus CALJFL01. Next base: position 2,562,845 of record OY770025.1, on the reverse strand, counting down.
AACCCAGCGTGTTGCCGGCGGTAGCCGCCCCCGCCGCGAGCGCAATTGTTTTCTAGATGTTCAGGCGGCTACGAAGCCTCTTTTGGCTACTCAACCCCGAACAAAAATCGAAACTGTTTCGACTTCAACTGTTGATCGTTGCCATGGCCGTCTTCGAGTTACTCGGGGTAGCGTCCATTGCACCTTTTATGTCTGCAGTGGGAAATATGTCAAGCCTTGAAGGCAACGGGGTAATGGCAAATCTATACAAAAATCTGGGGTTCACCAGTCCCACAGATTTTATTTTTTGGTCAGGGGTATTTGTTATTTCGACACTCAGTATAGCCGCCCTTGTATCCACCCTTACCACCTGGAAACTGACTGTTTATGGTCAGGAGATTGGAGCGGAATTAAGCTCCCGGCTGTACCGATACTACTTGATGCAGGATTGGCCCTTTCACCTGAATAGAAGTAGTACCAAACTCATCAGCACCGTAGCACACGACTGTAATCGGGTTACCGAACTAATGATTATGCCGGCCTTAATCGTTACCTCCAGGCTGGTACTGTCAATAATTATTGGCTCTACCGTACTGCTGATTGACCCAATCATCGGATTACTCGGCATAGCGATTTTCTGCTCCCTTTATGCGCTTCTCTACGCAACTGTCAGAAGAAGATTAAGCAACTACGGTCGCGAGATATCGGGCTCCAACCAGGAAAGAATGCGGTTAATGCAGGAGGGATTTGGAGGCATCAGAGCAATAATCATGTCAAACCGTCAGGCGTACTTCACGCAGAAGTTCGAGACGAGCAGTTTCAAACTGAGCCGATCTACGGGCTTGAGCCAGTCACTGGCCCAGCTACCGAGAAGCCTGATTGAATTACTCGCCTTTGGCAGTATGATCTCTTTTGTTTTGTATCTACTCAGCACGCATGATGGCGACCTGGGTACGGTGCTACCTGTGCTTTCCATCTATGCCCTGGCAGGGTTCAAACTACTCCCTGCCCTGCAAGGAGTCTATAACGGTATCTCGATAATAAGAGGCAACCTGGCCGCCTTTGATGCGATTGAGGCGGATCTCGAACATTGTGAGCCAGTATCTCAAGCCGGGGCCCCACTTTTTCAGTCACCACAAAAATTCGACGTTGAGATTGCCCTGGAGAATATCGTATTTGTGCATGAGGGCAGTGATCGAGCTTCTGTAGACAGTGTCTCTCTCAACATTAATACCGGTGAAACCGTAGGTCTTGTAGGTCCCAGCGGGGGAGGCAAGTCGACTCTTGTCGACATAATAACGGGCCTCGTAACTCCTCAGGAAGGAAGCGTGACAGTAAATGGCGATAAATTGGAAAGTTTTGGGTTGAACAAATGGCAACAGAATATTGGGTACGTACCCCAATCCATTTTTCTCGCCGATGCCAGCATCAGGGATAACATCGCCTTCGGTATCGACCCGCAGGACATAGACGAGGCGAAGATTGATCAAGCATGCAGCGCTGCAAACTTAAGTTCATTTGTATCTACGCTTCCCGAAGGCCTTGCCACCCATGTAGGAGAAAATGGCCAACAGTTATCAGGTGGCCAACGACAACGGATCGGAATTGCTCGAGCTCTGTACGCTGACCCCGGTCTTTTGGTCTTCGATGAAGCAACAAGCGCACTGGATGGTATAAGTGAAAAACTCGTAATGGACGCGATATACGAACTTGCCCATGGTAGAACAATTATTCTTGTGGCACACCGTCTGGATACCTTGCGAAACTGCGATTGTATTCACGTTGTGTCCAATGGTTCGATACTCGAGTCAGGTAGCTTCACAGATTTGTCCGAGAACAGCGAAGTATTCAGGTCGATGGGGGGAACACACAGGCGAGAACCTGCGGGGAGTGGGCAGAATTGAACGCTGGACGCGACATTGCAGTCGTAATCCCGGTTTACCAGACTAATCTATCTCCGAGCGAGTCCTACTCTCTGGAGAGAACGGCAGAAATTTTGCAGCGCTATCCCATATACATCGTACATCCCCAGGACATTGACATATCGGCTCTACCCATCGCGTCAGTGCAAGCCCGCTCAATCGCTTTCCCAAGCCATTTCTTCCGATCAATTGTGCACTACAACAGGCTCATGATGTCTACAGTCTTCTACAGCGCCTTCAGGCAGTTTAGATACATTCTTATCGTACAACTTGATGCACTCGTGATTTCTGACAAACTTGAAGAATGGTGTGAGTACGGATTTTCATATGTCGGAGCACCATGGTTTTCAAATTCAACTCGGCCGGGGTCTTCAAATGAAATGATAGGCTCGGGGAACGGAGGGTTCTCATTACGCCGGGTTGAACATTTTTTGCGCGTCCTACGATCGCCAAAATATCTACCATCGGCAAGATACAAATCCAGGTCAAAGAGTAAGGTTCTAGCTATCATCAGGTTTGTTCACAATAATCTGATATTTGCCTACAACCTCCCCTACCTCAAACCAAAAGTAAACGAAGATATTTTCTGGGGCAGGATAGTGACTGACGCTTATGACTACTTTAGTTCACCCAGTGCAGAACAGTCAGCGCGGTTCTCGTTTGAGGATCAACCACGCCAACTTTTTCACCTGACAAATGGCGAGTTACCCTTTGGTTGTCACGCGTGGGAGAAGTACGATCCTGAGTTTTGGCATGAGGTCATAGACGATCTACCTGTTCACTTTTAGGCCCGCATGTCCTGACCATTGTAGACCCACAAAGCCCGATGCAAATAGCCCACTCCACTAGACGATATGCAAATTGAATAGCAAAGAGCAGCAGACATCTTCCAAGGTCATATGGCCAGAGGGCATTTACTTCGATACGTTTCAAGGGATGTCTGAAGACACATTGGACTTTCTGTGCGACCCAAAGGCCAAGACTTCGGAGCATTTTGGCGGTCAAGCGCCTCTACCGACCCTATTCTGGACTACCGAAATATACAGCCTGGGAAAATGCTACAGAAGTTGGTTGAATTGGCCCTGGTTGTTGCCCATTCCAGTTTATGGGGATCATGGTGTTACCACACATGATTTACTCTATCAGCACGAGATCCAAAATGCGTCTCGATATCATCTCACCTGGAATAAAAGAAGGCACGAGATCACTTCCAAACAGGGATTCAAGCAAATCATCAGGGTACCCCATCCTTGGATAACCTATCGGCGCAAGCTGGGAGTCACACAAAAGAGCGATGCTAAAGGCACATTGGCATTCATTCCTCACGGCACCCCCGAAATGCAAATGTCAAGTTTTGACTATTCTAACCATATCGCAGAACTGCAAAACCTGCCCAGCGATTATCATCCTATCGTTTACTGTTTTCATGTGAATGAGATACATTCGAAAGTACATTTACAACTCATTGCAAAAAATCTTCCAGTTGTAACACTGGGAAAAGCGGACAGCCCGATGTTCGTGGACAGGTTCTATGACCTGGCTTCGAACTTTAAATTCGCCACCTCCAGTCATGGAGGAAGTGAGCTTTACTACTGCCACGAACTTGGACTGAAATTCTTCATCAAAGGCTTGCCACCGCACTATGTCAATGAGGAAGATGGAAACTACCCCAAGGGCACGCTCGAGCTGGATGCCGACGTCCTCGAAGTGGAGAAGTATGATCTTTTCCGACCCTTTCCCCCCACCGAGTCTGCCGATAAAGATCGTTTCATTTCTAATGCACTTGGGCTTGATGTTTCCGAAGAGCAATGCAAACAGGAACTTATTGATATTTTCAAAAAAGAAGTTTGGAGATTCCCAGGAGTTACTCTTTATCGACTTGCATTAGCCTTTCTCTATAAACTGTTGGGGGTGCCAACCATCCTCAATCTCAAAATCAGATTCTCAAGACATGCCAGAAATTGAATCCGTCAGCAATGAAAAGTTCAATCATCATGAACTAAAGCAATATTTTTCCTCCACTCTGGGGTGGGGTTGGGTGTATCAATCCCGGATAGTTTTCGATTTCCTAATGCGGGCTTCGGCTCACGCTCGTTCAGGCGTCGTATTGGACGCAGGCGCCGGACATCAGAGGTATAAACCTTTCTTCAGCGAGTCGACCTACATCGCCCAGGAGCATCCTGTTGCGGGAAGAGAGAATAAAGGCATCACACAATACGATATCCTCTGCGATGTAAAGAAAATCCCCTTGACCAACGATTGTGTGGATGTGGTTCTTTCAACAAGTTCGTTGGAGCACATTGAGTTGCCGGACCAATTTTTCACTGAAGCATTCCGAGTCCTGAAACCGGGGGGCGCACTATTTATTAACGTGCCATTCGTTTACCACGAGCACGAAATACCTTTTGACTTTCAACGGCCCACCCGATTCGGCCTGTCGGCATGGTATAAGCGCGCAGGGTTCGAGTCAGTAGAAGTTGACCCTTCCAGTTCATCGACAGCCGCAGCAAACCATTTCTTTAACTATGCACTCGCCGAAGACGCCAGGCTCATCTTCAAAGGCTCGTTCCTTGGAAAACTTGCCAGATTCCTGTTTCTTCTACCAAGTCGGCTGGTTGGTACATTGACCGCGTGGATTGTCGACAGAGGCCCCCATTCCAGCACCAGCTTACCTGTGGGCTGGGTGGCGGTGGGTATTAAGCCGGGAGTAGCGAAACCTGTACCCAGCTATAAGAATCCTGCACAGTTTATAGAAGCCAACGCTGAACTGGACGAGGACCAAATTATAGCTGACGGTCAGATTCAACCTGGATAGCCACCTGCTAGAAGGTCCGCTGGCAGGCGTCATTTACCACGCGTGACCGGCATCTCATAATCAATCTGTTGTGAGCAACCAAAGTTGTTGCGGTAGCTTTATATTTGCTCAATACATTGATGGTAGCAAAGCTGGAGGAGACGAAGGTCGGTGGATGAAGGCAAGTTTACAGTTGCTCTATTTCGATGAATCGTTTCTCCAGGCGATCAGTCTGTTTTTTGATTACGGATACCGGTTTCTTATTGATTGGAATGTCTGAAAGGGGTTTATGAGATGCCGAGCAATTGGTTAAACACTGCTTACACAACAGATGGTTCAGCTTTTTATCTATATGAGCCTGCCGCAACTTTCTCGCCAGATCATTGTTCCAAATCGTTGAGAGCTGATTCCTTTTAAGATCACCAAAGACCAGGTCATTTTCATAGTCGACACAACATGCGGTCAAATAGCCTTCCGCAGTGAGGTGATATCTGTTCCAGACCATTTGGCAGGGTTCAATATCCTCTACCGCCTTACTGACATTGAGATCACCAAACACGTTATCTTTAAGTGACCCATCAAATGGTAAATCGAATGCTTGCCCCCCCTGACTACCTGCATATCCATAGGCGATATCTTCGAAGTATTCTTGAAATATGCTCCGATGACTTTGTTCTACATTTTTCAGGGCGGGGATAATCACACATGAACATAGCAGTTGCAGCGGTATTGAATTTCGTATTTTCCACTCATAAATTCCTCTTACATTGCTGAGAACTTTATCAAAGTCATCTACTCCATGAACGATACGGTAATCTTCTCTGCTGGCCGCATTGATTGAAAACTTTATGCTATCGAGACCTGACTCTACGCATGATTTCACCGCGTCCAGAGAAGCCAGCGCCCCATTTGTTGTCAGATATACTCGCTTAACGCCGGATGATTTCGCAATCGAAACGTATTCTTCTATATTCTTAGTCAGGAACGGCTCACCCGTCGCGTATAAGCCAACTTCCAGTAACCCCATCTCAACAGCTTGTTGAATGAAATCCGTAAAGATAGGGATACTTAAGGTTGAAGCCGCCCTGTTTTGATCCGGGTTCTTACAAAATATGCATGCATGATTACAAGCATTGGTTAGCTCTACCAGAGCGTTTTTTGGTGGGCTTGCGACGGCCTTCAACTCCTCCTCGGAAACTAAAAACTGTCGTGCGCGGGCCTCGAAGTAATTCTCTTTTTTACTGGACATTGTTAGCACCCCACATACAGACAAGCATAGCCGAAACATTCTGGGCATCGACCTGCAAAGTTTCGATCACATACTCCCCATCCAATCCAGAAGCCATCGTGCCGCAACACAGATAAAAGAGACGGCAGTTACTATCCTTGTCGATCACTCCCATATGATAATCGTCCCCCGGCCCATTGCCCTAGGGAATAATGCATTAAAGTACAAAAGATTTTCTGGTAACTATCACGCTGTTCGCTCCACGCCGTACTCCAGATCTCAGCCGGCCTGGCGGCCACCATATCCTCCACTGAACCCGGGCATTCAACTCGCTCTTGCTCCAGCCGTTGACATACTTCCGACGTACATATGATTGACCTCACTGCTCATGAACGAAGCAAACTGAAGAGTGGTATTGCTCGAGGCCGAGCAAAGCTTAGAAATTAAAGAGAGGCGACATAATTTTCTCTTGGCCATAACGAGAAAAATGCGTTGGATCACCATACAGATGGCCTCCCTTGTCAAACGTACGGCAGTATTCTTGGTCACATAACGCTTCATGTGGTAACAGGAGTTTAAAACCTAACTCATCTCTCGCCAGTTCCAGATGACGAATCAACCCATCGGCATTCTCTTCAAAATCGCTTACCCTGGATGCTTGCCCTTGCGGTAGAAGTGCAGCTCGCGATTTAAAGTTAGTTAGCGATGGGGGTATCGGGCCTACCACAACCAATGAATTCGAATAATCACTAAGCGTTGTTAGCATGAAATCCAGGTACCTGAAGAACTCTTCTTCAATATCCTCGTCAAGAGCCTTTTTACCGTCCAATGACAAAATCATATCATTAATCTTTCTGTCCCCCAGTTCATCCACATCAGAGTAGAAGTTCTCGCCCCTCAAGTAGAGCAACCAGGCGGCCGATACAACGACGGTTCCAGGAAAAAATTTGCCGGAATCAATGGTGTGGAGGAGTTGAGTATTGAATACATGACATCCTTCATTGAACTCCCTGGATTGATTCAACCGGTAGAACTTAGCAAGTGGCAGACACCCCCCGAGGGTCACATTGAACAATTTTCCACCCTGGCTGTACGCTGCATCTTGAAGCGCAGACGAAAAATGATATGCATTCGAATCGCCCAGCAACAATATATCTTCCCGCTTGAAGTCCCCCTCGTTACAAAAAGTTACAGCATTGCTGCAGATCGGTGTACTAGATCTCTCCAGAGTAGTCAAAATAGCTGTCTCAGCATCATCGTATAAACTGTCGAACCCTCCCAAACCGCCATAAATACCCGTCAAAAATAGAAGAAATGATGCTGATACCAAAAGCAGCGCCTTTCTTTTACCGGAAAATCCAGGGAATGATCCCGCCCTGCGAAAGGGAGATTCGACGTACTTCCAACTTAGCCAACCGCATAGAAATGACAGGCCAATCAGGAAGGGCAGCATTTCATTGTATCGATCTGCCCATGGTGAATGGCGACTAAAAACAAAAATGGGTTGATGCCATAAATATATACTGTACGACGTTAAACCAATGCCAACGAAATACTTATGGCTCAGTATGGTGTGGGAAACTGTTCCCTTTACAGAAAATAGAATTAGAAGTGCCGCGCCAAAAGTGGGTATTAGCGTATATTCACTAGGCGCAGGCGTCGTTGAATCGTAGGTAAATACTGCGAACAAAATCAACGCCAATCCAAGTAGGCTCAGAAGCTCTCTCGCCAGGTACCTCGAATCCCGGATTCTATCGACACAAAAGTAACTGAGCGCTCCAAGCAGTAACTCCCAGACTCGAGTCGGCAAAAGGAAAAACTTCGCTTCACTTCCGCCGTATGGGCTCCAAATTGCCAAACTCATACTAACCACTGAAATAGAAATCAGTATAAAAACTACTCTCCCTCTACCTAGCTTCCAGGCAAGTAGCAAAAGTAGTGGGAAGATAGCGTAGTACTGCTCCTCTACGGCTAAGCTCCAGGTATGGAGCAGTGGCTCAAACTCCGCGCCATGGTTGAAATAGCCACTTTGTTTCCAGAAGTAGAAATTTGAGATAAACGCTACGGCTGCGGCAACACTTTGTGAGAAAGCTCTAACATCGCTCGGCACCAGCCAGAGTAGTGCGAATGGAAAGCAAAAGAAGATTAGTGCTAATAGAGCGGGGAGAATCCTTCGGACACGGCGCTCATAGAAATGCAAAAGCTTGAAGTCGCCCTTCTCCAAGTCTTCAACAATTATGCCTGTGATTAAGTAACCACTAATAACGAAGAAGACGTCGACGCCGACATAACCGCCCCCAAAAGAGTCGAGTCCTGCATGAAACAGCACGACCGTGACAACCGCAATTGCCCTTAGTCCATCTATATCGGCGCGATAAAGCATATGTTGGCTAAATGTAACTCATTTATCGCTTAGCTCGAGCAATTTATGTGCCCAATCTTTACATATTCGAACCGGCGTTTGATCTAACCAGGCGTTAAAGGTGGCCCGATTTTTTTTGAACAGCAGTAACCAATTCTATAAGTGGATTGCGCGGGGTGAGGGCATTGGCACAATGAAAGGCTCCCCAGCTAGGAGAGTCCGGCTCAACTTATAGAGAAGGATGTAGGAAATCATGAGTGTCAGCAGATAATCAGCGGGGCCATACAGTCACGATAGTTTTCAGAGAGAGATGAAAAGCTAACCTTCAAAGACCTCCCATCTGCTCGCCGTGCCCCGCTGTACATCTACGATCAACTTCTTACCAAGAATTGCGTCGCGATACTTGGGCTCCAGACCGAGCCCGGGCCGAACTATTACAATATCCTCCTGCGAAAGCACGTGTCCAGTGGGCAAGTCGCGGGAAAAATATATCGATCTTCGATACGCCTTATTCTTTTGCTCATCCAGAGTCCCGCCATAGCGAACTTCCCCAATCGCATCGTGGGCCACCTTGACATCTGAGACCAAAATTTTGAACTCTTCTGGCTCCATGGAAAAGGCTGCGTCCACTCCGCCGTCTTGCCTGGAAAGCGTTAGGTGCTTTTCTATTACTACAGCACCCATCGCCGCTGCTGCTACCGCCACCGCCGAACCCATGGAATGATCCGAGAGCCCCACTAACTCTGAAGTCCACCGCATCAAGTCCTGCATAGTGCGCAAGTTGGTATTGGCCGGAGATGCGGGATAAGTACTGGTGCATTTCAATAACACCACCGGGTTGTTGCCAGTACTTCGAATTACATCCAGCGCTTCTTGTATTTCAGGTAAAGAAGCCATACCTGTGGAAAGGATCATTGGCTTTCCAGTGCTGCTGACACACTCGATTAAGGGTAAATCGGTTATTTCAAAAGATGCTATTTTGTAGATCGGGCAATTCAAAGACTCCAGGAAACTTACAGATGATTCGTCAAAAGGTGAGCTGAAGGCGATCATACCCTTCCTTCTGATATGCGCAAACAGCTCGTCATGCCACTCCCAGGGTGTATGTGCCTTTTCATACAACTCATACAAGGTTGACCCCCGCCAGGAGCTTGACTCATCCTCTATCAGAAAGCCGTCGCCCCTTGAATCGAGGGTCATAGTTGACGGTTTGTATGTTTGCAGCTTCACTGCGTCAGCGCCTGCCTCGTACGCAGCATCGATCAGCGAAAGAGCTCTAGACATTGATCCGTTATGGTTTCCTGACAGCTCCGCTACTACAAACGGTCTACACCCGGGGCCAATTTCAAATTCACCAACACGAAACATCAGGGTCCCCTTTCTGCCACCATCAGTATCTGTCTACCCAGACCTTGCGCCGCCAGAGCTCGATAAAAATCGTGAAGCACCTTGGTCCTACCGGTTTTACGCAGGTTTTCTTCAAAGAGCATGCGCTCTTCATGACATTTTCTCCCTAGTTCCGGCTCGCCAACATAGTTTCGGCCCATTAGAAGAAAAATCTCCAGGGGAAATGAGGCGATCTCATCCACAACATGAAACCCCTTATCTTCCACAAGAGCGCGAAGCGAAACCCGGCTAAAGTAGTTCAGGTGCGCTGGTGGCGCGACCCACCACTCGTCCAGGGAGTTAACCTCACGCCCGGTCAACTGTAGAGCGTTGAATTCGTTCGGCACATCAATAATTAACAAACCTCCCGGAACAAGTACATCTTCGGCCGCCTGCTCGACGAAGGACTCAGCATTCGAAAGGTGCTCGAGAACATTCTGAACTATAAGCACGTCGAATTTGCGATCGAAGGGGTTGATCACTTTAAGGTCGGAAACTCGAACCTCCAGCCCGATCGATTTTCCATAGGCTATTGCTTCCGGCGCGGTATCCAGGCCATAGCATCGCATACCCCTGTCCCGCATTAGACGGAGTGTTTCGCACCATCCACACCCGAAGTCGAAGACTGCAATGTCATTTGATCCGAAGTGAGACTCTATAATATCTGCGAGGTCATTCCGCCACGATTCATAGAAGGCTTGATCTCGGCGCTGCACATCCAGGCTGGAATCGTTGACCTGTATCGGGGCTTCGCTGGCGTAAAACTCCTCGGCGTAGTATTGAGCAATCTCTTCCTCCGTAGGCGTAGGAGAAACGAATTTGTAACCATACCTGGGGTGCACCCTTAACTTAAACACTTCTTCGCGCGCCACGTACATATTCCTTGGCCGATTCCCACCCAATATTGGCCACAACATCTAGAATCGACAGGTGCGAAATCCAGCCGGGCGACCCGCGCTGTGGATAGACCGTTGGTTCATAGTTTTGAAAATAGACTTCAACCTCCTCACAAGGCAGCAACCCATCTGCCTGAAGATACTCGCGAGCTCCCTCTGGTGAAAGATAACTTCGTGCAGATTGTTCTTTAATCAACTGCAGCAAGCTTTCGCTTCGCCCCTGACAACGTGGATACCCGGAACTCCTCAGAAAGCGGCATTCGAACCCCAAACGTTGAGATATCAATTCGATCAATGCCACATTAACGTCAGCCAGTATTGTCGCTCTGCTGCCCCGCAAACTCTCAATGATACAACTGATGTCTGTGAAATAGGGAGCTCTGCTATACGCTTGCTCCAGACTTTTTACGTGTTTTTCTGGCCAAGCTGCCTCTCTTCGAACCCTGACTTCGTTTATCAACTGGCCTCGGGAATGGCTAATCGGAACACTTAGCCAACTAACTTCTCCATTCATAATTATACGGTTTCTACTCTGCCAACTTGACTTCGAAAATTGCACATCATCCAAAAAAACAAAAGTTCTAACCGAAGAAATAAGATTGAAGTATCCAGCCCATGGAAGGTAAGTGGGCTGCATTATTGCCACATCGTAGTTCATTTTCTGCTGGTCCACTCTGACGCGAGCAATGACCATAGGTTCTGGTCCAAGTATTCTTCGTTCTGGAGAATGGACTGGCGTTCCGTACCCTCCAACCTGAAACCGACGTCTCGATAAAGCTTTTCAGCGATTGTATTCGTCGTTCGAGTAAACAAATGAATACGATTAAGACCAAGGTCAGAAAACCCGATTTCCAGTACCGAAACCAGGGCTTCCCGTCCGACCCCTTTCCCTCTACAGCTAACCGCGCCGACATATATCTCCAATAGAGCCTTACTATGTCGTGATTCCAACCTAAGTGATGCATTTCCCACATGCTGCGAGCCATACTCTATCGCCCACATGTACAGGTTTTCCTGCTCGGATATCCATCTGCGATGCTCCGCAAGTGTAGGGCTATACGACAGGCCAAAGGTCTCTTTCATCTCTGGCGAATGTAGCCAGGAGACAGTCTGCTCGTCGTGATGCTTCGAGTAACGAACTAAACGAACTAAACGAACACGATTATCCATCTGGATCTTTTTCGTTCAGAAGTTCCGCGAGTACATCTTTCAATCTCACACCGCCTTTCCAATCACACTCTCGAACACGGTTAAGCGGGACAGCTAGCGATAAGAAGCTGTCGATCGATGCACAAATATCTGGCAGCTCAGCACCAGTACACAAATGGTAGACGTAGCCCGCGACTTCCAAATCATCGAGTATGTCAGCCTGATATTCATTCAAGGAAATCAGCCCCGTCACACAGCCGGCGGCTAACCGCTCCCATGTCGCAATTCCTGGCGCTCCTATCGCGTACTCTGCTTTCAACAAACCTGAAGCTAAACTCTCCGGCTCAAACTCCAGATTCAAGTTATCACACCTCTTCTCCAACTCCATAATCTGCTGAAGATGCGGCGTCTCTCGCGTTGCTACCAAACTAAAAGTCCAACCTTGGTACTGTTCACATAAATAACGCGTGACATCGTACGACAGTGCACATGGATCGGTTGAACCAAAAAATACGTGAACGTGGCGTGGTCTATGGTCATTGTGCCCAGTCTGATACCGCGCATCTACGAGAGTATATTCTGCACCGACCAGACAATCGCATGAACCAGGCACCAATGAACTATAACTCGCTTTATCTCGGGCAGGATTTCCATCGATCAGTACGTCGCAATCGATTTTTCTATTAGCCAGATCATCAAAGACCACAAGCGGCTGATTGTTATCAACCAATCTGCGGCTAAGATCATGCTCGTAATCGTCAACCAGAAAAACATCTGCATTTAACTGACGAAGCTTTACTCCTAGCTGTGAGGGATCATCAAGGGGAATCAAATTAAGGCCCTCGATGTTAAGCAGCAAGTCTCTGGTGCGCTCAGTCAAGGACCTGAACATCCAGAAAATGGCACTACAGCGGAGATAAGATATCAGGGTCAAGCAACGCACTACATGACCCTCCCCTATCGTCTCGTTAGCATTTGCATAAACTGCCAGTTCCATCTTACTGTCTTACGGAAAACAAGGGAGTTAACGGTTCGCAACTCAGGAAAGAAGTAACATCACCGGAGTCTATGGCTTCGGCAAGTACGGAAAACACCTTTTTGTAGATCTGTAAGATATCTCGAATAATCTGCTCGTCATGTGAGAGCGTGACGTTATGGCTTCCAAGGCATATCAGTCCATGCTTGAGTGTTTCCTGCATGTAAAGTGTTTTCAATGCAAATCGCTGCTCCGATGTATTGGCATGAAGGTTCAAAAAGGTCCAACTCGGGTGCCCTGATACTGATAACACCGACTCAAGAGCAAATTCACCAATGAGCCTCTGTGTGCCCATGGCCAGGTTTCTTCCGTTGCTCTCCAACTTTTGTAAGGCATCACTTTCTTCAAGCTTATCCAAAACGGCAAGCGCCGCTGCAATTGAGAGAAGTTCGCCGCCAAAAGTGAACGAGTAAAACACTCTATCCATCAACGACATTAGATCCTTGCGACCACACACAAAAGATAAAGGCATACCGTTAGCAATTCCTTTGCCAAAGGTTGCTAAATCTGGCGTGACGCCAAATAACTTCTGCGCTCCTGCTATGTCCAGACGAAACCCCGTGACAGTCTCATCGAAAACCAAAATCACACCATGCCGGTCACAAAGTTCTCTTACACGTTCAAGAAAATTGTTATCGGGGTAGCTTGCATTCATGGGTTCAAGGATCACGGCAGCAACATTTCCCTCGTTACAGCGCAGAATTTGCTCTAAACCGTCTGAATCATTATATGCAAAAGTCTCAGTGAGCAACTGAGTGGATAAGGGCACACCCAGGTTTAAATCGGTGGAGCCGATATACCAGTCATGCCATCCGTGATAACCGCATGACACAACTTTCTCGCGACCCGTGTATGCTCTGGCCAAACGTACCGCAGCCGTCGTAGCATCCGAGCCGTTCTTACCAAATCGCACCATTTCCGCACACGGGATGAGACTAATGATCCGTTCGGCGAGGCTTATCTCCATTTCGCTGGAAAGCGAAAATATCGTTCCCCGCTCCAATTGCGACCTGATTGCTGCATTGACATCGTCATCACAGTAACCGAGGGTAACAGCCGCTAAACCATTAACCAGATCAATATATCGATTGTCATCTACGTCATACAAATAGGGACCGGAGCCGTGACTGGCAAAAAAAGGGCTCGCGCCAACCGGGAAGTGTCTCAGGCTTTTGCTGAATGTTTGACTTCCAAGCGGTATACAACAGAGGGCTCGTTCCAGTAGAGCCTCGGAACACAAATAACTCATTCTGGATATTCATCCTGCCAGTTTGATCTACGATGCATGGCGTTAATTTCAGCGAGATGCGGATTTCGCTGCAGACAGCAAACTACATCATCCAACCGAATATCCTGGAGATCTTTATCTATCATCTCACATAACGACTGAATAAGCCGCCAGTCCTCCGGGGTATCCAAAGTTAACCTATAGGAAGACAAATCCACGCCATGTTTGTGGCTATGTATCCTGAACCTATCAGGATTCATGTAGATATATCTCGTGACATGCTCTCTATCCAGCTTACTCGACGCTTTTTCCGCTGCTTCAATCAATGTTTCATATCGCATTATTTCGCTGTCAAAACCATCAGGTAACGTAGGTTCCAATGCGTTACTGGAATAGTCCACTTTGAGACGACAATGCTCCTTTATTAAATCATCCACCAAACCAGGATCGAGCAGGGGACAGTCAGCCGTGATTCTCACATAGTTACTAGCCGCGTATTTTCTCGCAACCAGTTCAAAGCGTGACAAAACGTCCAGAAGTGGCCCCCTAACCACAGCATACTCATGCTCTTTTGCTATCAAAGCCAGCGGATTATCAGAGGCTTCTTCACTGGTGGCTAACACAACACTATCAACGTGCTGGCACTGTTTGAGTTTATCCAGAATTTGTAGGAACACGGGCCGCCCGTCCAGGTCCAAGAGTACCTTCCCTGGAAATCTTGTTGAACTCGCCCTCGCCTGAACAATGGCAACTACTTTATTCATTGGCAATGCTTATCTATTCATTAGAAGAGACACGCGCCCTTAAAATTCTTCGGAACTCAACACGGGCCTGGCGGTAGGTATCTACCAAAGGCAGCACGTGCAAGTTCTATTTCACGCAAATATAAGCAGGAATCAAGTGAACGGAGAGACAGGGTAGGCACTCGAAGAATCCTTCCGCAAAACTTTTAATCCAAATTTAGTGTCAGGACTATCTGTCTCGCCCGCCTGACTCTCCAAGCTATCTATGCACATATGGATCATTGAATAGTCTGGATTCCACTCAAACATGGATGCGTAATCCATCTTAAACGTGCTTAACCCGGATCGGTGGTGGTAAGGGTTTTGATAAGGGATTGGAGGTACGAAATCCAGAACGAGGAGTTGGCCGCCATCCTTCAATAATCTGTCGAACTCATAGGCAATTTGAAACAGCTCGCCGCGATCACATAGACAAAGGCAAAATCCAGCGAGCAGAAAGTCTGCCGAATCACTCTCGAGGCCGGTGTTTGCAGCTGTAGCAACGCGAAGATCTACCGCAGGTCCGTAGAGTTTCTTTCCGGCTTCGGTAGCTTTTTTTGACGGATCAACACCTATATATTCTGCCCTATACTGTTTAGAGAGTTCGTGTAACCTCCACCCCTCTGCGCAACCGACTTCAATGACAGTGGCATCGTCCAGGTTCTGAGACAACAGATACTTCAATGCAATATCAGTTGATCGCCTGACAGGATCAGCCGCGGTCAAGCTTCGATCAAACCAGCGGTCGCCTTCCCCAGCCAAGAACACATCACTTTGATTTTCCTGGAAACTCATAACCTGCCTCCCATTCAATGGACTCACTGCGCCTGGTAATCCTCGTAAACTCATCCACAGGTGGCTCAGATTTCAAGCCAAGTAAAGCCTTACGCTCATCAGAAATACGCTCATATATTTGCACTGGCGTGTTTCTGCAAAAATCGAACGACGGCTTGATAAACCACCGACCGAACCCAAGGATAACCGCCCAGCGACTCGACGCATCTTGCTTAACTGAGGATCCATGCCATAAGGCGGCATCATACAGCAGCACCGATCCTTTTTCGGCGGTGATTATTACTTCAGAATCATAGGACTTACCATCCTCGGCGTAATGGTCTAGCGTGTGGCTGCATGGAACCACCCGTGTAGCGCCATTAACAGTTGTGAAATCATCGAGCATGAATAGGGCGACCACAATAAGTGGGAATCTTCCGCAACCTGGCAGGTTGCTATCAAGATGCAGTTGTTGCGCTGGTGCTCCCTCCTGCGGGCATCTTGCGGAAGTATTCAGAAGGTTTACCGCCTCACTTTCCTGATATGAGCCTAGCTGCAGTACTGACTCCACAATTGGGAAAACTCTTGGATGATCAAACAGGTCAAAGTAACTAACATCTTTGTTATGCAAGTTATAAACGACCTTTTCATGAGATTTATCGTTTAGCCCATGGGTCATTGAACTTGAGTTGGCATAATAGGGTGACCACTTAGCATAGTCTCTCTCTAGTAATTGTTTATAGAACTCGCATTCGGACTCAGACAAAACGTCTACTTGCAGTGAGTAGCCCTTGGAATGAATTTCGTTTAACGAAGCTGTGTGCTCAATTGATCTCATGAAAATATCTCAGCAGTGATAAAGCGTCTCCAAAAAAACAGCCGAATAGGAATATTCCTTAAATGTATGCATACAAAGGTAAGGATAGTGCCCGTTCAATTACTCCAGTTCACCGGATTCAGCAAATTTACATCGCAACTGCCAATCGCCCTGGGCCTCATCATTGGTTCGCCTGGCAACTGAACAGCCATTATTTGTTCAAGCTGAAAAACAGAGTCAACACCAACAATGACCCTGTCAAACTCGGAATAGCTCAATACATACCGCAAGCATGCCTCAAGCGGAGTGACACCTGTTCGAGCCAACCAGGAATCATAAGTTGACCATATATCTGACCAGCGGTTAAATTGCTGTGGACGTTGAGAAGGCTCCATAAGTAGTAAGCCTTGCAGAAATATAGATCGCGCATGAACCTGCACATTGGCAGCCGCGGCCCGCTCTAACCAGCCCGATACCAGAAGTCGGTCATCCAGAATATTGAAAGGGACCTGGACAATATCAACTGAATACAGTTCGGCTAGTTTTTCTGCCTCCCCGTACTCGTAAACTGAAATACCAATACGACGGATAAGCCCGCGACGCTTTAAGTCTTCGAGTGTACTAAACAACGCCGGGCCAAAAGGCTCCAGAAGCTGGGCTGGCTCATGTAGGAGTACCGCTTCAAATTGCTGCAGAGATAACCTTGCGAGTGAGCCCTGCACCACTTTGTACACCCAATCCTCGATAGATGGACAAGCACCAGGGACACGGGGTAATTTGGTTATCACATCAAAGCGGCTCACGCCTGCCTGGCACAACACTTCTTCAGCGTCACCATAACTGAATGCCGTATCAATGGTGTTAACACCCACAAGTGCGGCATGATCAAGTATTTCCAGAGACTCTTGCCTACTGACCCTGTCATTCTTTCTGGCTAGCCCGTACAGCATGCCCATCTGAGCAGTACCCAGTGTGAGCCTCGAAGCTACCTGTTGATTAGGGTGCATCAAATTCAATTACAAATTTCCGTCACCAGGCCATACCCCGATAATTGGATAGAGGTAAGACGCATCAAGCTCCAATGTAGCGACGGTCTGGTAGCGAAGTTCTGGTAGCGACCGCTCAAACAGGTGAACATTAACTCAACTCCTCGGCAAGCATGTCGACAACATATTGCTGATCCGCATCCGAAAGCCTGGGAAAAATTGGTAAACTCAATGCCTCCTCGTAATAGCGTTCAGACTCATAAAACTGACTTCTGTCAAATCCCATGGATTCGAAATATGGATGTCTGTATACAGGTATATAGTGCACGTTAACACCGATGCCCTTCGCGCGTAACGAGTCAAAAAGCTGCCTACGATTGCATTGAGCAGCGTCAGAGTCTAGCCGCACAATATACAAATGAAATGACGACTCTGCCTCAACGTTTCTCTCAGGTAATTGGAGTGGCAGGTTCTGAAGTAAACAATCGTATCTGTCTGCGAGTTTTTGGCGGATAGCGACATAGGTTTCCAGACGCGCCAGTTGACTTACGCCCAGGGCAGCATGGATATCTGTCATTCGATAATTGAAACCCAGGTCAATTTGCTCATAGTACCAGTCGCCTTCCGGCACAACACGCATCAGATCTTTCTCTCTGGTGATACCGTGTGAGCGTAGGAGTCTCATCTTTTCACCAAGTTCAGCGTCGTTCGTAACTGCCATTCCGCCTTCACCGCTAGTAATTATTTTTACCGGATGGAAGCTAAAAACTGTAATCTCACTGTAAGCGCAGTTACCAACCGATCCCTCTGCATAATGAGCTCCGATAGCATGGGAGGCATCTTCAATTATCTTGAAATCGTACTCCCTTGATAGGCGGCGGATAGCTGCCATATCACAGGACTGCCCAGCCAAGTGGACAGGGATAACAATCTTTGGGGTAGTACCTTGCTTCGATGCTTTACGCAGCTTCTTTTCCAGCGCTACAGGGCACATGTTATAGGTAATTGGATCAATATCGACAAAATCGACCGTCGCGCCGCAATACAGTCCACAATTTGCAGAGGCGGGAAATGTAATCGCTGAAGTCCACAGCGCGTCACCTTCTTCAAGCCCAAGCGCCATACACGCAACATGCAGTGCAGAGGTCGCGCTATTTACCGCGATAGCGTGACGTGATCCGACATGCGCGGCCACGGCTTTTTCGAAAATTGGAACCTGGGGACCCTGGGTCAGGAAATTTGAGTTCAGTACCGAGACAACTTCACGAATGTCGTCATCCGTTACGTCCTGTCGCCCATAGGGAATCATACTACGTTGAGGTAAACCTGCTTTCATTCGACTCGATCCAACGCAGGAATTCCGCGTCGGAAAACCACTGTGAATTTGTATTGCTGGCGTACACAAAATCTTCTGCTACTTTATTCCCCCCCTTTATCCGCCTTTCACACTCTTCGTTGCCATAAATGATAGGCATTATTTTGAAGTGTTCCGGGTACTCGTAGGTGAACGGCGCATCCTCAGCGCTAATCATTTGTTCGTGCAACTTCTCACCGGGCCTCATCCCAACTATTTTTTGCTCGGCATGTGGTGCGATCACCCTGGCAAGGTCGGTGATCTTCATGGACGGAATTTTTTTTACGTATATCTCACCACCTTCCATATCGGCGAAGGCGTGCCAAACGAGGGCGACACCCTGATCGAGCGAGATCATAAATCGAGTCATCCGCTCATCGGTTATCGGTATCACACCGGAATTTCGTAGGGAAAGAAAATAGGGGATCACGGAACCTCGTGAACCCATTACGTTACCATAACGGACGACGGAAAATTTGGTGTCCTTGGTACCCGAGTAGTAATTCCCCGCAGCGAATAGTTTATCGGATGTTAACTTTGTTGCTCCATAAAGATTAACCGGAGCGGAGGCTTTGTCGGTAGACAGCGCGACAACCCGCCTTACACCCTTATCAATACAAGCGTCGATTACGTTCATGGCACCAATGACGTTGGTCTTTATACACTCAAACGGGTTGTATTCTGCCGTAGGAACAATTTTGGCGGCCGCTGCATGTACAACAAAATCGACGCCGTCGAGAGCTCGGTACATTCTATCTCGATCCCGTACGTCTCCAATGAAAAACCTCACCCGGGGATCGTCAACAAACTTCTTGGCCATCTCCCACTGCTTCATCTCGTCCCTGGAAAAAATGATCACTCGTTTTGGATCGTATTTTTCCAGCACCAAGGGTACGAAAACGTGGCCAAAAGACCCGGTTCCACCGGTTATAAGGATGGAGCTTCCATCAAACATCTATCACATCTCTCCGGGTGCCAGATCTGGCCCAATCATACTGATCTTAAACCTCAGCTAAAGCCCTTCAAACAACTTACAGTACCAACCCTGGCGGGGTAATGCGGCCATACCAATATCGCTACGTTATTGTTTCACCCAGAGCATTCCAGAAGCAATCTCAGTGTCGACGTTTTCTATCTATTTCTATAACTTTTCAGTGAGATGCAGGTAAATTACAGTAGTTTTGACTAATTTTTGCGCGTCCAGTGGAGACAGGCAGACTTTATCGAGAAAGTGGTTCCTGAAACTGAATGCGGCACAGTACACGGCCTCAAGCTTCAATCGATCAATTTTGCAGTTCAATCCACATGGCAATGCAGAAAAGTTATCGGAAATCAATTTGCTATACTCGCCGACCACGCTGGAGAATCGGTTGGTAAAGGCATGACTAAGAAGAATGACAATTCAATAGGTGCTAATCTTTCGCAAATAGAGGATGTCGCAAAGTCGCTGGAAACAGAGAATTTATCCTTGGAGCAGTCGCTGGAAAAATACGAGCTTGGCATAAGCCTCATTCGTGAGACCCAGCGTCAACTGGAAGCAGCGTCGCAAAGGGTTCAATTACTTTCTATCGATCCGGAAGATGATTCCCCACTAACTGACGAATCTGAGTAACTGATACTGGTGAGTTTCAAAAAACTTGTTGACGATTGCGCGATTCGCTACGAATCCGTAAATCAATCGCTAGTGCAGCAAGCTACCATAGCGAGCACGACTAGCACCCCTATAATCGATCTGCTCGCAAATGCCGTGGGACACTGTTTAGAATCCAACGGCAAGAAAATTCGGCCGCTTCTTTTCATGAGCGCAGCGAAAGTAGGAAAAAGTAGAAATGGCTGGGCAGCCGGGGTCAACCTTCCATTTGCCATCGAACTTATCCACATCTACTCTCTGGTCCACGACGATCTCCCGGCCATGGATGACGACGATTTCCGTCGTGGCAAACCAAGCTTGCACAAGGCCTTCGATGAGGCCACGGCCATCCTGGTGGGAGACGGGCTGCAAGCGAGGGCTTTTGAGCTGATCGCGGAGTCTCCCGAGCTATCGGACGCCCAGAAGGTCAAGATGATCAAAATTCTGGCTAATGCGGCGGGTTTTGAGGGCATGGTGGGAGGTCAGTATATCGATATCCAGGCGACCAATACCGATATGAGCCTGGAAGAGCTCCAGACCATGCACTCCCTGAAAACAGGCGCGCTGATACGCGCATCCCTGGCGCTGGGGGGGATTGCGGCGGACGCGAGCGAGGAGCAATTGACTGCCCTGGATGAGTTTGGCACCCATATTGGTCTGGCGTTCCAGGTCGTTGATGACATCCTGGATGTGGAAGGCGACACCGACAAATTGGGCAAAACCCAGGGCAAAGATGCCGAGGCGAACAAACCTACCTACGTGAAACTGATGGGGCTGGAGGGCGCGAAGGCCGAGGCCAACAGACTCCTGGAGGCAGCAAGATCATCACTGGCTATCTTCGGTGATTCAGCCGATGAATTGCGGGAAATTGCGCGCTACATCGTCGAACGGGACCATTAATCTAAACACCAGTTGTGGTCCACTAAACCTACATCTTGCGCCTGCTAATCAAACCGCTGTGATAATAAGACAAATTGGCCCCACTGCTACCAATCCCGGGACAACGAAAGAATCCCCCCACTCTCCCGCATTTCCACGTGGCGCAGGTAGCTCATTCCCAGCAGGACGATGCTCGGATAATCCCCATCGATAACGGTTGCCTCGACGTTTTCCACCCGGATACCGCCCACATCGACGGATCTGAGCTTGATGAACCAGGCGTCATTAACGCCGCTGGCGGTCTCCACCTCCGTTTCAATACCCGATTCGTAGTCGACGCCAATGCGTTCGGCGTGTTCCGTGCTCATAGCGACCAGGTTTGCGCCGGTATCGACCAACACCTGCACTGTGGTGCCATTAAAACGCGCCTGGGTCAGGTATTGGAGCCGGTCGTCGCGCCGGATTGTCACCTCGCGCTTTTCCGGGGCGCTGTAATTGCTCCCGATACGCTGCGAGACACCCAGGGTGTGTTGTTGACCGCCAATTTCGAAGGTGGCCTGGCGCGAATCAGCGGCTATCAAGGTCACCCCCGCTCGCGTATCGCCGGCGCGCAACGTGTACTGGCGACCATCTATCTTCACTACGGCGGTATTGGGTAGCAAGGCCTGCACCTGCAGACCGGCGGTTTCACTGACTGCCAACGCGCTATAACACAGCAGCAGCAAAATCATCACCCTAGTTACCATCAGCAGCCTCCCACCCGGCTTCCATTCCCGATCAGGCTGCCAGGACAGTCATGGCCAGGTGCAGCACGGCGCAGGCCACGATGCCAGCCAGCACATCGTCAATCATAATGCCCAGGCCACCGTGCACGTTTCGGTCAAACGAACTGATTGGCCACGGTTTAGCGATGTCCAGAAGCCTGAACAGCACAAACCCAATAACAATCCAGGTAAGCGTGGGGGGTACCGCCCACATGGTAATCCAGAACCCTACAAACTCGTCCCAGACGATGCCAGGGTGATCGTGAACGCCCAGTTTCCGGCTTGCAACCCCGCACAGATAAACCCCGAGGCCCAGCGCAGCGAGGACCAGCAGGGTATAGAGCCACAGGTCCACGCGTGTCAGCAGCAGGTATAGAGGGATCGCCGCCAGCGTGCCGACTGTACCAGGCGCCTTTGCCGACAAGCCGCTGCCGAAGCCAAAGGCGAGGAATTGTACGGGGTCTTTCAACGTAGCCAAGGTGACCTTGCCAGCTCCGGTGGCCGTTTCGGCTGAATCCGCCGGTCCACAATTCATCCGTTCTCCCTGCTATCCAACTAATCCTAGTTTAGGGTGAAATCCCGCAAAAGTAAGTAGGTCAACGAGTCAGTAACATCAAGACTGAAAATGTTGGTAACCCGCCAGAACATGACCGGAATCACAGCGAACCCCTTCGCCGCTGTTCACCTCCCCGATCAAGCTCACGCCCGGGGGAGGAGTCAGCCCTGCGGGCAGACAAAAACATAACTCGTAGTCATCCCCGCCGGACAAGGCCCACTCCAGCGCCTGATCCGGATTGGCGCTGGCCGCAAGTGCCGCAGAAATTGGTACGGACTCGGCAAGAATATCAATAGCCACGCCACTGGCCGCAGCGATATGCGCAAGATCGGCCAGCAGACCATCGGACACGTCAATAGCCGCGCTGGCTTTTCCGATGAGTTCTAGGCCCATGGATATCGGCGGCCGGGGTCGCCAGAATCGCGCCAGCAGATATTCGCCATGATCGGGATCTGAAACGTCCAGGCGATCTTGCAACAGGGCCAATCCCCCCGCGGCATCACCGAGACTCCCCGACACATACACACTGTCACCCGGGCTGGCCCCGCTGCGCAGCAGAGCCCCCTGGGCGGGAACAGCGCCGAGAACCTGCACGGTAATTGTCAGGGGCCCCCGGGTGGTATCACCGCCGATCAGGGGCAGGGAAAAGTCAGACACCGCTGCAGCCAGGCCCTCACTAAAAGCATGCAGCCAGAAATCCTCGGCGCTTGCCAGGGTTAATGCCAGGGTCATGGCGAGGGGCCTGGCACCCATTGCCGCCAGATCGCTGACCGCTGTAGCGACAGCGCGATAAGCAATATCCTCCGGGAAAGCGTCTGAGGGAAAGTGCACGCCTTCGACCAGGGTATCGACGGAGGTAGCCAGCTGTTCACCAGCGCCAAGGTTCAACAACGCGCAGTCATCACCCACGCCCAGGGATACCGCCTCACCACGGCCCAGCGCTGAGAAATACCGATAGATAAGTGAAAATTCGTCCACGGCTGTCAGGACGCCGCTTCGATTTCGACCTTGCGCAGTTCCCGGGCGGCTTTGTCCAATACGCCGTTTACGTATTTGTGGCTGTCAGTGGCACCAAATTTCTTGGCCAGCGCCACAGCTTCGTTGATGACCACCTTATAGGGCACATCCAGGCGCTCGGCCAGCTCCCAGCTACCCATTCTTAACAGCGTGCGCTCGATGGGATCCAACTCGTCAATACCCCGGTCCAGCAAGGGCAACAATCTGGCTTCAAGTTCGTCAACGCGCCCCGGAACCTCATGTAACAAAGCCTGGAAATACTCGAGATCGACATGCGCAAAATCATAGTCGGCGCGAAACTCCGCCTCTATAGTCGCTAAAGAAGCGCCCGCCATATGCCACTGGTACAGGGCCTGCATACCATAGTGTCGCGCCTTGCGTCGCTCGGCAGCGAGGGTGTTGTGCTGGGTCTTGGCCACCTCAACCAATCTTGCCTAACAGGCTCACCATCTCAATGGCTGACATTGCTGCCTCTTCGCCCTTGTTACCGGCCTTGGTGCCGGATCGCTCTATGGCCTGTTCGATCGTGTCGACGGTGAGAACACCAAAGGCCACGGGGATACCGAATTCCATACCAACCTGGGATATTCCCTTCGTGCATTCCCCCGAAACGTATTCAAAATGTGGCGTCCCACCGCGGATCACGGCGCCTAATGCAATAATGGCGTCGACATCGCCCTTGGCAGCGACTTTCTTACAAACCAGCGGAATCTCGAAGGCACCCGGTGCTCTGACCACGGTAATCTGCTTGTCATCCACGCCGTGGCGCCGCAGCGTATCCAGCGCTCCCTCCAGCAGGTGCTCGACCACGAAGCTATTCCAGCGACCCACCACAATGGCGTACTTGCCCTTTCCTCCGGCAAAATCACCTTCAATCGTTTTCACACTCATTCTCTATTCCCTTTATTTTCGAGGCCGTTCTTACGACAAATTCGTTACGACGCAGCCTGAACCTGCTCACCCGGATGGAGAAACTCCAGCACTTCCAGGTCAAAACCGGAGATCGCATTGTACTTTATTGGTGCCCCCATCAGGTGGATTTTTCCGACCCCCAGGTCCCGCAGGATCTGCGACCCCAGGCCCACAGTGGTATAGGTATCAGAGGGAATGCCAGTACTTACTGGCTTTTCACCCAAGGCCATATCCACGCTAG
The DNA here is from genome assembly GCA_963669435.1 of Halieaceae bacterium. Lineage (GTDB taxonomy): Bacteria > Pseudomonadota > Gammaproteobacteria > Pseudomonadales > Halieaceae > CALJFL01. The sequence goes on along the minus strand of OY770025.1, from coordinate 2,538,153 downwards.
CCAGCAGCTGATCGGCTCCCTCTTCGCGCGCCAACAAAACAATCACACCCCTACCGCGCGCCGAAATTTCCCGCATGCAGCGCTCCATACTCCAGGAAGGCCCCGCCTGCAGCTCAACACGAGCAAGGTCACGCAGCGCCGACCCGACATGGACACGGACCACTGTAGGTTCATCAGACCTTATCTCGCCTTGAGAGAGGGCCAGGTGTATCGCACCGGCAGTCTGGTCGCGGTAAGCCGTTAGCGTGAACTCGCCATGGGCCGTCTGGATCTTGCCTTCACGTACCCGGCGAATGGTGCGCTCGTTGTTCACCCGAAAATGAATAAGGTCTGCGACCGTGCCCATTTTAAGCTTGTGGATGCGGGCAAACTCTACCAACGCCGGGCCGTCGGCAACCTCGCCTTCCGGAGTGAGAATATCGGCCATCACCGCCGCAGGCAGAAGTCCAGCTAGGCGGGCGTAATCGGATGCGGCCTCGGTGTGACCGGCGCGGACCAACACACCCCCGGGCAGGGCGGTGAGCGGGAAAATATGCCCAGGTTGGACAATATCGGCAGGCACCGCGTGCGGCGCCACCGCCGCCTGCACCGTTAACGCCCGGTCCGCCGCCGATATGCCGGTATCGATACCCACCGCGGCCTCGATCGACAAGGTGAAATTGGATTTTTCGCCGCGAGCATCCTCAACCATCGGTGGCAGGTCCAGCTGTCGACAGCGCTCCTCGGTAATAGCGAGGCAGACAAGGCCCCTCGCCTGCCTTGCCATAAAATTAATGTGGCCGGCATCGCAGTGTTCAGCGGCGACCATCACCACGCCTTCGTTATTGCTTTCGGCATCATCATCCAACAGCACCACCATGCGGCCCTGCCGGATATCGCTTATAAGCTCGTCTACCGAGTTAAGTTCCATAAAAGTGCTTCCAAAATGCGTCGAAAATCCTAAATTTCGTCGCTATCTCCCCAAAAAACCATTCTCGGCCAGCATCGACATCGAGATTGCCGGTGCTTTCGGGTCAGCTGCGTCTTCACCCAACACCAGCCGCTCGAGGTAGCGGGCAATGACATCCACCTCGAGGTTAACCCGGGTGCCGGCACTGTAACTGCCAAAAACGGTCTCGGCCATGGTCTGTGGAATAATGTTCAGGTCAAATTCAGCACCGTTGACGGCATTCACCGTCAGGCTGGTGCCATCAACACAGATACTGCCCTTGTGCGCGATGTAGCGGGCCAGCGCTGCTGGCGCACGCACCACAACCCGCCAGGATCGCGCATCTTCCTGCAGGCTCACAATTTCTCCTACACCGTCGACATGTCCGCTGACTATATGCCCACCCAGACGGCTAGCGGGCGTCATCGCCTTCTCCAGATTCACGCGGCTACCCGATTTTAACGCTGAGAGTGTGGTGAAATTCAGGGTTTCCACGGAGACATCTGCCCAGTAACCATCGCCGGGCAATTCGGTGACGGTAAGGCAAACGCCGTTGGTGGCGATACTATCGCCAATGCCGACATCTTCGAGAGGCAACTTCCCCGTACTGACGCGCAGGCGGATGTCGCCGCCGCTGGGTTCCAGCGCCACAATCTCACCGACTGCCTGAATAATGCCTGTAAACATGTTAGTTCCGTATTTACTTAACGCACTGGCCCGGCCTACGCCGGCCGCGCGATAATACGCCAATCTTCTCCCACCTTGCGCATGTCCTGTATGTGCAAGGGCACTTTCTCAGCCATGGAGGTGATGGGAAGCGCCAGTAAAGGGCGCGCACTGTCACCCATTAGCACGGGGGCCATGTAAACGATCAACTCGTCCAGCAGCCCTGCCTGCAGCAGGGCCCCGGCCAAACGGGGGCCAGATTCTACCAGAATTTCATTGCATTGCCGCGTTGCCATCAAATCCATAGCAGCGCTGAGATCAACCCCAGTGCCCATCATAGGTAAAGCCGCAAGCTCCTGTGAACGGAGATGATCCGGGACGGGGGCTCCCTCGCCGTGTACTAGCAAAGTGGGCGCATCGGCCGAGAGGACCTTTGCCCCGATAGGGGTGCGCAGAGAGGAGTCAAGGACCACTCGCAATGGAGTTCGAGCCTGGACTCGCTCGGAGCGTACCGTCAGGGAACAATCGTCCTCCAGAACCGTCCCGGAGCCCGTAATCACCGCACAGCTTTCAGCCCGCAACAGCTGCACATCCTCACGGGCCGCAGGACCCGTGATCCACTGGCTTGCACCTGATGCCATGGCGGTTCGGCCGTCCATCGACATAGCGAGTTTGGCACGCACCCAGCCCCGCCCGCGGCGCATACGTGCGGCAAATCCGCGGATCAACTCGCTGGCCTCATCCTCCAAAACGCCCTCAGTAACCGCAATACCCGCCTCGCGCAGACGGGCCAGCCCCGCCCCTGCGACCAGCGGATTGGGATCTGTCATTGCGGCAACCACCCGGCTAACACCAGCATCGACCAGTGCCTGCGAACAAGGGCCGGTTTTACCGTGGTGGTTACAGGGTTCCAGGGTCACATAGGCGGTGGCACCGCGGGCGTCCGGGGCCCGGCTGAGGGCTTCGATCTCAGCGTGATTACCCCCGGCAGGCTGGGTAAATCCTTCCGCAATAACATGCCCGTCTCGCACCAGCACACAGCCCACGTGTGGGTTGGGTCTGGCGGTATAGCGGCCACGGCGCGCCAGCCGCAGCGCGCGCGCCATCATGGCGATGTCCAGGGATTCCGTAGTCACTGATCGATGACCCTACAAGCCGGATAGACACCAGAAGGTGTCAGGAAGCCCCGCCTCCCTGCGAAGTAGCATCGGTACCTTGAGGTTCGGCTTCCAACCGGTCGATGGCCTGTCGGAATTCGGCGATATCCTCGAAGCTGCGATAAACCGAAGCGAAGCGCACATAGGCGACCTGATCGAGCTCTTTTAGGTTCTCCATCACCAATTCACCCAGTACCAGCGACTTTACCTCTCGCTCCCCGGTCGCTCTCAAGGCATGCTTGATCTGGTTGATAACGCCTTCAATGTCCTCGATGGACACGGGCCGTTTTTCCAGGGCACGCAGGAAGCCCGCCCGCAGTTTCTCCTCATTGAAGGGTTCGCGACTGCCGTTCTGTTTGATGACTCGCGGCATTACCAGCTCGGCAACCTCGTAGGTGGTGTAACGTTCCTTGCAGTTCACGCACTCCCGGCGACGGCGCACCTGGTCGCCACCGGCGACCAGCCTCGAATCAATGACCTTGGTGTCATCGGCGGCACAAAATGGGCAATGCATGACAACTCCTTTATGCTAAGTTACTGAAGAATAACATAATATTTTGGTTTTAAGCGACCCGGGCTCTGCCTGGATTCGGTATTCACTGCAATCCCGAGCAGAGGGAATCAGCATCTCGCGGGCCGTTTCAAACCAATCTCACGGTGACATCACAGCCACCTCACAGGCAGTTAATTCAGCCCAACCGTCGACTGCGACCGGATAAACGCCAATCTGGCGCCGAATCGTGCAAATTCAGTAATTTAGGTACTCCCAAAATGGGTCGTTTTCCTGTACCCTCGCGCCCTATTTTCAAGCCAAACTCAAAATGTTAGAGAAATACAATGTCTGATTTATCGCATTACAGGAATATTGGGATCTTTGCCCACGTTGACGCGGGCAAAACCACCACTACAGAACGCATTCTGAAGCTCACCGGTAAAATCCACAAAACCGGCGAGGTACACGATGGCGCGGCAACAACCGACTTTATGGAACAAGAGCAGGAGCGCGGCATTACCATCCAGTCCGCAGCGACCACCTGCTTCTGGAAAGACCATCGGCTGAACATCATCGACACTCCCGGACACGTGGACTTTACCGTGGAGGTATATCGCTCACTGAAAGTACTGGACGGCGGCGTTGGCGTATTCTGTGGTTCAGGAGGTGTTGAACCACAGTCTGAAACCAACTGGCGCTATGCCAACGAGTCGGAAGTCAGCCGGTTGATCTTCGTCAACAAACTGGACCGTGTAGGCGCCGATTTCTATCGCGTGGTCAAGCAGGTAGAAGATGTCCTGGGCGCGAACCCACTGGTCATGGTGCTGCCGATCGGCACAGAGGATAACTTCACCGGCGTAGTCGACCTGTTGACCCGCAAGGCTCACGTTTGGCCCGACCCGGGCAATCCCGAGAAATTCGATATCACAGACGTCCCCGAGGACATGGTCGACGCTGTCGAAGAATGGCGTGAGAAGCTGATCGAGATGGCCGTTGAGCAGGATGACGACGCCATGGAGTTGTACCTGGAAGGTACCGAGCCCGAAATGGACGTGATCAAGCGCTGCATCCGCGAGGGTACACGCAAGCTCGACTTTTTCCCCACTTACTGCGGCTCTGCGTTCAAGGACAAGGGTATCCAGCTGGTACTGGACGCGGTCGTCGACTACCTGCCGAACCCGACTGAAGTCGACCCGCAGCCGCTGACCGATGAAGCCGGAGAGCCTACCGGCGAAGTAGCCCTGGTTGATGCCGGCGAGCCACTGCGTGCACTGGCGTTCAAAATCATGGACGACCGCTTCGGTGCACTGACCTTCGTGCGCATCTACTCCGGCAAATTGAACAAGGGCGATACCATCCTTAACTCATTCACCGGCAAAACCGAACGTATCGGCCGCATGGTGGAAATGCACGCCAACGACCGCGCGGAACTGGATTCGGCGCAGGCGGGCGACATCATTGCCATAGTGGGCATGAAGAACGTGCAGACCGGTCATACTCTGTGTGATCCAAAGAATCCCTGCACCCTGGAAGCCATGGTATTCCCGGAGCCGGTAATCTCCATCGCAGTTGCACCCAAGGACAAGGGCGGCGCCGAGAAGATGGGCATCGCCATTGGCAAGATGGTTGCCGAGGATCCCTCCTTCCGCGTGGAAACTGACGAAGATTCCGGCGAAACCATCCTCAAGGGCATGGGCGAATTGCACCTGGATGTGAAGGTCGACATCCTCAAGCGCACCTACGGCGTTGAACTGGAAGTGGGCAAGCCCCAGGTCGCCTACCGCGAAACCATAACCCAGGAAGTGGAAGACAGCTACACCCACAAGAAGCAGTCCGGTGGCTCTGGTCAGTTCGGTAAGATCGATTACCGCATCAAGCCGGGCGAGCCCGGCTCAGGCTTCGCCTTCGCTTCGACTGTTGTTGGCGGTAACGTGCCCAAGGAATTCTTCCCGGCCATTGAGAAAGGCTTCAAGAGCATGATGGAAGAAGGTACTGTCGCAGGCTTCCCCGTGCTGGACGTGGAAATCGAGCTATTCGATGGCGGCTTCCACGCAGTGGACTCCTCGGCCATTGCCTTCGAGCTTGCAGCCAAGGGGGCATTCCGCCAGTCCATCCCCAAGGCGGGCGCGCAGCTGATCGAACCGATCATGAAGGTCGACGTGTTCACCCCTGAAGACCATGTTGGCGATGTCATCGGCGACCTGAACCGTCGTCGCGGCATGATCAAGGACCAGGATGCGGGGACTACTGGCGTGCGCATCAAGGCAGATGTTCCGCTGTCAGAAATGTTTGGCTATATCGGCCACCTGCGGACCATGACCTCAGGACGCGGCCAGTTCTCGATGGAATTCTCGCACTACCTGCCCTGTCCGCAGGCGGTATCAGAGTCCGTCATCGCTGAAGTGACCGAGCGCAAGAAAGCCAGCTAACAAGCTGGCCAAGATTAAAAAAACCGGCTTTACGCCGGTTTTTTTTATGTCCGTATTTAAAGGCTCGACGCTGACCGCAGCCCTGTGTTCGTAATCGAATCGTTCAGCTGTATACGGGAAAACGGCTGCAGATTTCCAGCACCTTGGTCTTTACCTCGGCAATCACCGCTTCGGAATCGCCATTTTCAAGCGATTCCAGCACGTCACACATCCACCCGGTCAACTCAATGGTCTCGGCTTCACCAAACCCACGGGTGGTGATGGCGGGCGTACCCACGCGCAAGCCCGAGGTGATAAACGGCGAACGGGGGTCGCCAGGGACAGCATTTTTGTTGACGGTTATGTTGGCTGCGCCCAATGCCGCGTCTGCGTCCTTACCGGTATAGGGTCGACCGATGAGATCGACCAGCATGAGATGGTTGTCCGTGCCACCAGAGACAATATTAATCCCTCGGTCGATAAAGGTTTTGGCCATGGCACGGGCATTGGCGACCACCTGCTGCTGGTAACTGACGAACTCCTCACCCTGCGCCTCCAGGAAACTCACTGCCTTTGCCGCAATTACATGCATTAGCGGCCCACCCTGGCCGCCCGGAAAGACCGCCGAGTTGAACTTCTTCTCAAGTTCTTCGTTGGCCCGGGCCAGGATCACTCCGCCACGGGGCCCGCGCAGGGTCTTGTGGGTGGTGGAAGTCACAACATCAGCGTAAGGAATGGGGCTGGGGTAAACGCCCGCGGCCACCAGGCCAGCTACGTGTGCCATATCCACCATCAGATAGGCGTCCACCTTGTCTGCGATCTCCCGGAAACGCGCCCAATCCATAATCCGACTGTACGCCGAAAAGCCGGCAATGATCATTTTTGGTTTGTGCTCCAGGGCCAATGCTTCCACCTGGGCGTAATCAACCTCTCCAGTTTCCGCGTCCAGGCCATATTGGATTGCGTTATAGGTCTTACCGGAAAAATTCGGTTTCGCACCGTGGGTCAGGTGGCCGCCGTCAGCCAGGCTCATGCCCAGGATAGTGTCCCCCGGCTCCACCAGCGCCAGGAAAACTGCCGCATTGGCCTGCGAACCTGAATGAGGCTGCACGTTGGCGTAATCGGCCCCGAACAGAGCCTTTACACGCTCGATAGCCAGCTCTTCAGCCTTATCCACGTATTCACAGCCACCGTAGTAACGCTTGCCGGGGTAGCCTTCGGCGTACTTATTGGTCAACACCGTACCCTGCGCCTGCATCACTCTCGGGCTGGTGTAGTTTTCCGAGGCGATCAGTTCGATATGCTCTTCCTGGCGGCGCTCTTCCTCGCGGATCGCGCCCAGGATCGCGTCATCAAAACCTTCAATGGTCATTTTGCTGTCAAACATACAGGTCCCCTGCAAATACCGGGGGTTGATGGATGCCCGTCCCCCTTTTGAAGCCGCGAATTCTACCCCAAAAACATAGAAAGCGGATAAGAATTCTGCGCACCCGTGCGTCACTGTGATTTATTTTTGTCATAATTCGGACATATAGTGGCAAGCAAAGAATTTTCAAAACAGATCAAAAGGAATAGGGGATTAATGAGAATAGGTATTTTTGGCTGCGGCTACGTCGGATTAGTACAGGCAGCCGTGTTTGCGGACGTCGGCCACACTGTATGCTGCGTTGACGTTGACGCCGCGCGCATTGAGAAGTTGAGTATGGGCGAGGTGCCCTTCTACGAACCTAACCTGAGCCAGTTGATCCAGACCGGCATTGACAATGGGCTTCTTGGTTTCAGCACCGATACGGCAAAAGCCGTGCTGGAGAATGACTACTTGTTCATTTGCGTGGGCACACCACCAAAAGCAGACGGCGGCGCGGATCTTAGCCAGGTGATGAGCGTAGCAGACACCATTGCCACCCACATGCAGGAACGCAAAGTGGTAATTACCAAATCCACAGTCCCGGTCGGCACCACTGAGAAGGTAAAGTTGAGAATCACCCAAAAACTGGCAGACATGGGCCGGGAACTAGTTATTGACGCGGCCTCCAATCCCGAGTTTCTTAAAGAGGGCTCTGCGGTATCAGACTGCCAAAGTCCCGACCGGATTATCATAGGGACAGACAACCCGCAGGTAACCGAAGAACTGAGACGTATGTACCGTGCCTTCAACCGCAACCACGAAAAAATCATGGCCGTTGATACCCGTAGCGCGGAGTTGACCAAGTATGCCGCCAATGCCCTGCTGGCGACCAAAATCAGCTTTATGAATGAGATCGCGAACATCGCAGAAACTGTAGGCGCCGATATAGAATACGTACGTCGGGGGATTGGCTCCGACCCGCGTATTGGCTACCAGTTTATCTACCCGGGAGCTGGGTATGGGGGGTCCTGCTTTCCAAAGGACGTTCAGGCCCTGAAACACTTGGCAACAGAAAACAGCTCTAACGCGGATATTCTGCAAGCGGTGCACGACACTAACCAGCGCCAGAAAGGCAAGCTGGCCGAAAAGTTGGTGGGCCGACTCGGCAATGACCTTACGGGTAAGACCATCGCTGTCTGGGGCCTATCATTCAAACCCAATACAGATGATATGCGCGAAGCTCCCAGCCTGGACGTGATGGAGGGGATATGGGAAAAGGGTGGCCGCGTGCAAGCCCATGACCCCCAGGCCAACGATGCCTGCGCCCGAATTTACGGCGATCGCAATGACCTCGAACTCTATCCCGACAAGGATCTGGCCCTGACTGGCGCAGACGCACTGATAATATGCACGGAGTGGAAGGCATTCTGGTCTCCGGACTTCAGCAAGGTGAAATCCTTGCTGAATCAAGCACTAATATTCGATGGTCGTAACCTGTACGATCCCGAGCATATGGAGTCGCTTGATATCGAATACTACGCTATCGGCCGTGGACGCACCCTGCCGGATACAGGGTGACATCGATTCACTCAATCCCTCTGTGTTGGGCCTGACCCTGCGAGGGATTTGCTGCTAGAATCGCGTCCTCATTCAACGACGCTCAGACCACGATGGCCCAGTACGTTTACACCATGAATCGGGTCGGCAAGATTGTGCCGCCCAAGAAACAAATCCTCGAAGACATCTCCTTGTCATTCTTTCCCGGCGCGAAAATTGGCGTGCTGGGATTGAATGGCTCGGGAAAATCCTCGTTACTACGCATTATGGCCGGGTTGGACACGGACATACTGGGCGAAGCGCGACCTCAACCGGGGATCAACATTGGCTATCTGCCCCAGGAACCCCAGCTCAACACGGACAAAGACGTGCGTGGCAACGTGGAAGAAGGCGTGCAGGACGCCATCGATGCCTTGAGCGGCCTGGAGCAAGTCTACGCTGCTTATGCTGAGCCAGATGCGGACTTCGATGCGCTCGCCAAAGAGCAGGCTCGCCTGGAAGACATCATCCAGGCCACCGACGCCCACAACCTGGACCACAAACTTGAGGTAGCGGCCGACGCGCTCAGACTGCCGCCCTGGGACGCGGATGTCAGTACCCTGTCTGGCGGCGAGCGCAGACGCGTGGCCCTGTGCCGGCTGTTGCTATCCAACCCTGATATGTTGCTGTTGGACGAACCTACCAACCACCTGGATGCTGAGAGTGTTAGCTGGCTGGAAAGATTCCTCCACGACTTTTCCGGAACCGTGGTCGCAATCACCCACGATAGATACTTCCTGGACAATGCCGCCGGCTGGATCCTGGAATTGGACCGGGGACGCGGAATCCCCTACGAGGGCAATTACTCGGACTGGTTGGATGCCAAAGAGGCAAGGCTGGAGCAGGAGAAGCGCCAGGAAGCTTCTCACCAGAAAGCCATTAAGGCCGAGCTCGAGTGGGTGCGCGCCAATCCCAAGGGTAGGCAGGCCAAAAGCAAGGCCCGATTGCAGCGATTTGAAGAATTGCAAGGCCAGGATTTCCAGAGCCGCAACGAGACCAATGAAATCTATATTCCCCCGGGGCCGCGGCTGGGCGACAACGTACTGGAAGTCAGCAATCTGAAAAAGACCTTCGGCGACCGGCTGCTGTTTGACGACATCAGCTTTGTCGTTCCGCCAGGCAGCATTGTCGGCATCATCGGCGCCAACGGCATGGGCAAGTCAACGCTGTTCAGGATCATTACGGGTGAAGAACAACCCGACGGCGGATCGGTTAAAGTCGGGCAGAGCGTTAAACTCGCCTACGTGGACCAATCACGTGACGACCTGGCTGGCGAAAAGACGGTCTGGGAAGAGTTATCAGATGGCCAGGACATCTTACGAATCGGCAGTTACGAAGTCGGGTCGCGTAATTACGCCGGGCGCTTTAATTTTAAGGGCTCCGATCAGCAAAAGTTTGTCAAAGACCTGTCCGGGGGTGAACGTAATCGCCTGCACCTTGCCAAGCTGCTGAAACAGGGCGCTAACGTGCTCCTGTTGGACGAGCCCACCAATGACCTTGATGTGGAAACCCTGCGCGCCCTGGAAGAAGCGCTTCTGGCCTTCCCGGGCTCGGCGATGGTCATTTCACACGATCGCTGGTTTCTGGACCGGATTGCCACACATATCCTGGCCTACGAGGATGATGGCAACGTGGTGTTCCACGAGGGTAATTTCAGCGAGTACGAAGAGGATCGGCGCAAGCGCATGGGCGCCGCCGCAGACCAGCCTCAGCGTCTGCGTTACAGAAAGCTGAAATAGCGCCTATCCAATCTCGCTTTGCCTGGGAACCGGCGTTATAGTTGGCAGAATCTGGAACCTCACAGAGCATGCCCATGACCGACCGTAAACCGGAACTGCGCCGATTCACCCGTGTTGCCATGGACCTCCCGGTGGAGGTACAGCAGGGTGGTAGTGTCTGGCACCAGCGTCTGATAGACCTGTCTCTGGCGGGGGCTGCAACCGACCAGCCCGACGTGTGGGACGCCCAATATAACGAGCCGTTCACCCTTGTGATTCATATCGACGAAGAGCAGCGACTGGAACTCTATGCATACCTGCAGCATGTAGAGTCCGGAAGACTTGGGTTTTCCGTGCAGCACGTGGACAAGGCCAATATTACCCGGCTTCACGACCTGCTCGCATCCCACATCGACGATCCCGCCGCGCTCGACGAAGAACTGCGAAAACTCGAATAGTTCGCCTTAGAGCAGGACTGATTTACAACAGGACTGACTTACAACAGAAACAGTGCGGCAGCGGCAGCAAGCACGCCGGCCACGGCAATGCCGACAACCAATGAAGTCCAATTACCGGTGTTGCTCGGCATGTTCTCAGGGCGGGGATGTTCGCCGGAGCGACGACGAACTTCTTCCATCACGTCCACTTTCATGATCTGGGTGGTGCCCGGACGACGCTGCATTTCAGTGCCCACCGGCGCCTCAATATGGGTATCGTCAAGTAACTCCGGCAGACCTTCATAATGGCCGGTCGCGGGGTCGAAACTCCAAACCACCTCGGGACGCTTGCCGGTACTCATTACCGATACGTCAGCACCCAGCAGCGCCACGGTAACGTTGTCTCGGCCGCCCGCGGCCAGGGTGGCCTGAATCAGACCCTCGCACTTTTCCGCCAGGGACGAGTTCAGCGAGAGAATTGCTGATATCTGCAAGTTCTCCAGCACATCGTTGAGGCCATCTGTACACAGCAACAGGATTTCACCAGGGGCAAGCGCACCTGAGTTTTTACCGACGCGCAGATCACCGTCTTTATGCAGGCCAATGGCCTGGACGATCACATTTTTCCGCGGGTGATTACGGGCCTCTTCGAGGGTGATTTTGCCCATCTCGAGTTGCGCTGCCACAAAGGAGTGATCGCGAGTCAGCAGGTGTAAGGATCCGTCCCAGAGATAGGCGCGGCTATCCCCGACCCAGGCCACATCAAACTTTGGTCCCTGCAAATGGGCGGCGACGACAGTGGACGCCATACCTTCTCGACCAACGCCCGCTTCCACACCAGCCATAACCTGCTGATTGGCATAGCGAACTGCTGCTCAAGGTCCCCCGAGCGATTCATCTCCGCCTGGATAGACTCGCCGGTAATCCGGCTGGCGACCTCACCGGCCTGGTGACCGCCAACCCCGTCGGCCACCACCACCAGCGAGGTCTCTGCCTCGACGAGAAAGGCATCCTCATTGTGTTTGCGTTGGGCGACATGGGTGCGACCGCAGGCATAGATACCCGGGGAAAACTCCGCATCACTGGACGGAAGATCTTGCTGAGCGGAGTTGTGATCCATGGACGTATATATATGACAAGCCGGGTGAAACTACAATACTAATCAACGGCTGTCAGCGCCTCCGATAGCTTGGACACAGCGATCACCTGCATGCCCTTGATCGGGCCCTTGGGTGCATTGCCACGCGGCACGATGGCGCGGGTAAAACCATGCTTCGCTGCCTCGGCCAGCCTTTCCTGCCCACTGGGTACCGGGCGAATCTCACCGGACAGGCCAACCTCACCAAAGATCACCATGTCCCTCGGTAACTGTCGATCCCTGAAACTGGACACGATAGCCAGCAGGAGCGCCAGGTCAGCGCTGGTCTCCAACACCTTGACACCGCCGACCACGTTGGCAAACACATCCTGGTCGCCCAGTTGTAGTCCCCCATGGCGATGCAACACCGCCAGCAACATCGCCAGGCGATTCTGTTCCAGGCCCACCGCTACGCGCCGCGGGTGGCCCAGCGAGCTGTCATCAACCAGCGCCTGAATCTCCACCAGCAGCGGTCGCGTCCCCTCCCATACGGCCATCACTGCACTGCCCGAGGCAGGACTCTCGCTGCGATCAAGAAAAATGGCCGAGGGGTTTTTTACCTCCCTCAGTCCCTTGTCGGTCATCGCGAAAATACCCAATTCATTGACCGCACCGAAGCGGTTTTTCTGACCTCGCAACGTGCGGAAGCGCGAATCGTCGCTACCCTCGAGCAAGATGGAACAATCGATCATATGCTCAAGTACCTTGGGTCCTGCCAGCGAGCCCTCCTTGGTGACATGACCAACCAGGAACAAGACCATCCCGGACTGCTTGGCCAGCCGTGTCAGGTAGGCAGCACATTCGCGCACCTGCGACACGCTGCCGGGCGCAGAGGCAATCTCGTCGGTATGCACAACCTGAATGGAATCTACCACCAACACCTTCGGCGAAAATTCTTCGGCGGCAGCGACAATGGTTTCAATGTTGGTCTCCGCCATCAGCCGCAGCTTGTCGCTGGACAATCCCAGGCGCTGGGCACGCATCGCCACCTGTTGGGGCGACTCCTCCCCGGTGACGTACAGGGCCTCCATGTCGCCAGCCAGGTGACACATGGTTTGCAATAGCAGTGTGCTCTTGCCCGCTCCCGGGTTACCTCCCACCAGTATCGCCGAACCTGGAACCAGGCCGCCGCCCAGCACCCGATCGAACTCCTCCGCGCCGCTGCTAAAGCGCGGCAAGTCTTCAAAACTGATGTCCTTGAGTACCTGAGCCTCCGCGAGCTTGCCAGCGAACCCGCCGCGCCGGCCGGCCGCCGACGAGCCACTTCTTCCACTCGATTTTGTAGGCCCGAGACGAATCTCGGCTATGGTATTCCAGGCACCACAATCGCTGCACTGGCCTTGCCACTTGGCGTAGTCAGAGCCACAGTCGCCACAAACGAAGGCCGTTTTCTGTTTTGCCATTCCTGTCCCCGCGGAAAAAACGTATCCTAGCAGACTTCACCTAGGTAGCCGGTAAAAGCATGTCAGATTCCTCCCTCGTCCCCGAACGCCAGCTGGCTTTTTCGCCAGGACTGGCCGCGACGATAGGCCTGGAGGAAGCCATATTCTTGCAACATCTGCACGCACAGCTGGAACTGCAGACACCGCAGGTTAGCAAGGGCTTTGCCTGGCTGAGTGTACAGCGGGAGTATCTGATGCGTTCCCTGCCCTTCTGGAGCGCCATCGACCTGCACCGTATTTCGAGGAGCCTGGTAGACAAGGGCGTCATTCTCATCGATTCGCCGCCTTTACACACCGAGGAGCGATTGGTGTTCGCAATGAATGAGCCCGTGCGCTCACCCCAGGCACCTGTCCACGCACCCCCGGCCGCAGCACCGATTACCCGGCGCGCCTCCGGGGTGCTGCCCGCCAACTGGTCTCCCAGTGAAGACATGCTGCAATTACTGACGCTCAACCACAACATACCGCGCCAGTTCGCACTGGAACAACTCGAAGATTTCATCTTTTACTGGCGCGAGCGGGGCGAGACCAGTCACGCCTGGGAAAACAAGTTTCGTCAGCAGGTGATCGGTAACTGGCGCCGTGCACAACAGCAACAGGCCGAGCGCTTCGAGGTTGAGGAGGCGCTACCGCTGGACAAACACTGGCGTCCCAGTACCGATGCGCTAGAGATTCTTGAGCGCGCGGAGATCGATTCGACGTTCATCAATGAAGCTATTCCAGAGTTTGTACTGTACTGGCGCGAGAGAGGCACGGCGCCCCGGGAACTCAATTCAAAGTTCGTACAGCACATCCGTCTACAATGGGCAAAGTACAGTTCAGGCCTGGAGCACAGCACCGAGCCCAGGCGCATCAGCGACACGTGGCAGCCCAGCGCAGACGTGTTCGACATACTGGAGATGTCCCATATCGACCAGGCCTTTGCCCGCTCCCTGCTACCTGAGTTTGTCGTCTACTGGCGGGACAGCAATCAGGCACTGACCTCTTGGAACAGTAAATTCATTCAGCATGTAAAATATCACTGGGCTAAACGGCACCAGCTGCAGCAATCGGATAACCAATATGGCGGACAGCAGAGACCTGATCCACAAGGTCGTACAAGGGATAGAAGCCTCGCAGACGACCTCAGTGACACCTCATGGGCAAAGTGAGACTGAACGAAAGGCAGCCGGCGAGGCTCACATTGAGGCGATCAACCAAGTGTTCGCCCTGTTTCGGCTCAATTATCACAACCAGTACTATGCCGCCTATCCCGACGGCGAGCAGCTGAGCCAGATCAAGAAGCTCTGGCTGGATTCGTTGCATGACTACCCCGTGGAGCAAATTCTCAAGGGCGCCAGGCACGCCATCGAAAACAGTGAGTACCTGCCAACACTGAACCGTATGCACGAGTGCTGCCAGCAGGGCCTGGTGGACCTGGGATTACCTGCCCCCCATGACGCATACCTGGAGGCCTGTCGCGCGCAGGCACCCCGCTCCGCACAGGTATGGAGTCACCCCGCAGTTTATCTCGCGGGCCGCGATAGCGACTGGTTCTTCCTGGCTAATAACAGTGAACGGGTGACCTGGCCGGTCTATCGCGACCATTACCAGGGCTATTGCGCGCGGGTGATGCGTGGCGAACGCCTGGAGGTACCTGCACCAGAAGCGCTGGAAAAGCCCGCAACCAAGCCATTGTCGCGGGAGGAGCAATTGCGGGAGTTGCGGAAGTTGAGGGAACAGACAGGGTTATAGGAACGATTTTCGGAGCCACACCCCGGCTCCACCGCCGATACCCCGTTCCAGCACGGCCGCAAGCTTTTTCCCGATTTCGGCCGCTGCGGAACTCGACAAAAAATGCTTCGCATTTTTCTGGACTCAGACAATCCTCGCGGAAAACTCCGAAATCGGGAAAAAGCTTCAACGCGACCTGACTGTGCTGGAACGGGGTATCGGCAGTGGAGCCTGCCAATCGCGGCAACCAGCAAAACAAATGGTGCCAGTGCTAGCTGGGTTCAAATCTCGCGGTAATCAAAGTTAGGCTTGATAACGCCTTATGCCTTTTGATTAATGCTCCTCGCATAACTGCATGGCGAGCACAGCGAGGTCAAAGTCTTGCGCTCAGGACAGTCAGCTCGCGCTTAAGCTGGCCTTTGGCGGAGGGGATTTCCGCGAGGATTGTCTGAGTCCAGATTTTTGCGAAGCAAAAATTGTCGAGTTCCGCAGCGGCCGGAGCCAGAGGCCAGCTTGCGAGCGTCCGGAGCGCAAGACTTTGACCTCGCTGGGCGGATTTTGTACTACGCCATACGGCGCCGGGCTATTCAGGTGAGAAGTGGTGCTCGAAGCCTGCCACTCTTCGGAATCGACAGAGCTGATCCAAGTGATGAACTCTAGAAGGATTAGTACTCGTCGTAAGCCCCACGAGCGAGATTCTCAAAACGCGTAAACTCGCCCTGGAAAGCCAGCCGCGCAGTGCCGATCGGGCCATTTCTCTGCTTGCCGATGATAATCTCGGCAGTGCCTTTATCGGGAGAATCCTCGTTGTAGACCTCGTCGCGATAGATAAACATGATCACGTCGGCGTCTTGCTCAATCGCGCCTGACTCCCGCAGGTCTGAGTTTACCGGGCGCTTGTTGGGCCGCTGCTCCAGTGAGCGATTGAGCTGGGATAAGGCCACCATCGGGCAGTTGAATTCCTTGGCAATGGCTTTCAGGTTGCGGGATATCTCAGAGATCTCCGCGGTCCTGCCCTCGGACGCGCCGGCAATCTGCATCAACTGCATGTAGTCGACCATGATCATTCCGAGTTCGCCGCCGTTCTCGCGTGCGACACGGCGCGCCCGGCTACGCAGTTCAGTGGGGCTCAACGCGGGGGTGTCGTCGATATACAACGGTACATCTTTCAGCTTGGTGACCGCCGCACTCAGTTTTGGCCAGTCGTCCTGCTCCAGCTTGCCATTGCGAATACGTGTTTGATTGATGCGACCGATGGAGGACAGCATACGAATGAGCAGTTGCTCTGCAGGCATCTCCATGCTGAATACCATGATGGGGTTCTTCTGCCCCAACACGGCGTTCTCAACCATGTTCATGGCAAAGCTGGTTTTACCCATGGAAGGCCGTCCGGCTACCACAATCAGGTCTGATGGCTGAAGGCCAGAGGTCATACCGTCCAGATCTGTAAAGCCGGTGCTCAGGCCGGTGATATCCCCGCCTGAATTAAACAGTTCCTCGATCCGCTCTATTGCCGATTCGAGAATGGGGTTGATCTCCTGGGGGCCACCGGTCTTGGGGCCCTGTTCGGAAATCTGCATGATGCGGCGCTCGGCCTCATCAATCAGCTCGTCAGAAGTGCGTCCATCCGGACTGAAACCGCTGTCCGCAATTTCCTGGGCCGCCTCGATCAACTGCCGCAAACTGGCGCGTTCACGCACCACCTGGGCATAGGCGCGAATATTTGAGGCACTGGGCGTGTTCTGGGCAAGTTCCGCGAGGTAGGGTAATCCACCGGCGCCTTCCAACTCACCGCTGGCTTCAAGTTTGTCAGCCACGGTTATTACGTCAACCGGCTCGGACTCCTCTGCCAGACGGGCAATCTGGCGAAATATCAGCCGGTGATCAGCGCGATAGAAATCCCTGGCTGTGACCTCCTCCGCAACGGAATCCCAGCCGTCTGCAGCGAGCAACAACCCACCCAGGACAGATTGCTCTGCCTCGATAGAATGTGGCTGCATCTTGATACGCGCAATGTCGCTGTCACCGGGAGGGGGTAACTCTGAGACATTATCGGGATAGTCGCGTTCAGCCATGGGTCTGCAAATTGGGATCAGCAAATTGGGTGGAGGAACTGCACAGGGTAACCAAATTCCCCCTGCAGCTGAAGCAAAAACAAAAAATGCACTGACTGTTGCCAGTCAGTGCATTTTCAGATCAATCAAACCCGGGTATCGAGACCCGGTTAATATTCTTACTCTGGAACAACCGCTACAGCGACTGTAGCAGTCACGTCGCCGTGAACCTGGATGGCAATCTCGTACTCACCGAGTTCACGCAGGGCACCTTCGGGCAAGCGCACTTCCGATTTGTCGATCTCACACCCGGCCGCGGTGATAGCTGTGGCGATATCGCGGGTACCAATTGATCCGAACAGCTTGCCCTCTTCGCCAGCATTAGCTTCGATAGAGATCTGCCCCAATGCGTTCAATGCCTCAGCACGCGCTTCGGCGGCGCTGAGAGTTTCTGCTGCGGCAGCTTCCAGTTCGGCACGACGCGCTTCGAACTGCGCAACGTTCTCTTCGGTCGCAGCAACTGCTTTGCCCTGTGGAATCAGGAAGTTGCGGCCGTAGCCAGCCTTGACATCAACCTTCTCTCCAAGGCCACCCAGGTTTCCGATATTTTCCAGCAAAATGACTTCCATCTCACTATCCTCTCTATGGGGAGCGAGGCTCCCGTTCACTCAAAAATCTAGTCCTGTCGCTGCGCCTGCCAGCGCTGGCGGAAATCCAACCAACTATCTGCGATAGCGGCAGAGACTACTATCAACTTCACCGGGTCAATCAGCAGCCACACCAGGTAAAACCCGGTCAGCCAACCCTTGCCCTGCCCCCGTGCTGCGACGCGCGCATGGACCAACGCTAATCCCGCGAAATTGAGCGGAATCATGCAAATAATCGCCCAGGTTCGGTACTCCGTACCCAGGCTTGCGACCGCGATAGTTGCGATCGCCATACCCATGGCCAGCGCCACAGAGTAGCGCAGGCCTCTAAACTCCTCGCCGAACCCACCCGGGTTGTACAAGGCCGCCTGCCAATAACGAGCCAACAGCAGGCAGAGAACCGCTATAAAGCCATTTACCGCACCCATCATTCCAGCTATCTGCAGGGCAGTGGGCGTCACTAGTTCAACCTGCGGTCTACCGCCATCGGCAAGTTGACGCTCCAGGTTACCCAGGAATTCCCCAAAGAACTCCACCAACCGGGCCAGAAAGTCACCGCCAAACGCGATCAACGCGAAGCCGGTGAGGCCACCAACCACCATACTCCCGAGCAATGCCAGGGGCAGGTTGACCGTGGTGCGCAGGATCAGCGCCAGCGCACAGGTACCTAACAGCAACGCCAACGGGCCGCTATCGCCAAACACGTAAAGCAGCAACCCGGACGGTAACAGCGCCCACATCAGCAACCAGGCACCGTGTCCTGCGCCTCGGCGCAGTGTGACCAGTGCAATCACCGCCGCACTGATCCAGCAAAACATCAAACTCCCGGCCCCTGCTACTGACACCAGCAGCGCCTGGAGGCGACCGCGCATGACAAACTCAGCCAGACCCTTCAAGCGGACCTCCGCGGAGCGAACAGGCTGTGGACGTCAGTGCGGACGCGGTGGATTCCTATTTGTGGGAATCCGTATAGGGTATCAACGACAGGAAGCGCGCACGCTTCACGGCCGTGGCCAACTGGCGCTGATACTTGGCCTTGGTTCCGGTGATACGGCTGGGAACGATCTTGCCAGTCTCGGAAATATAAGCTTTCAGGGTTTCGAGATCTTTGTAATCGATCTCTTTGGTGCCTTCGGCGGTAAAGCGACAGAACTTGCGGCGACGGAAAAAACGGGCCATGACAGTGCTCCTTAAGATTCTTCAGCGGCAGCGGCTTCTTCTGCCGGCGCTGCCTTCTCTGCGGTTTGGGCCTTGGAGGCTTCAGCCGCCTGGCGCTCTTCATAGCGGGTTTTGCGTTCCCGACTTTCTTTCTCCGCCTTCATGATGAAAGACTCTTCAGTCACCGGCTCGTCGCGACGGATAACCAGGTTGCGGATAACCGCGTCGTTATAACGGAAGGTGGTGGTGAGCTCGTCCATGGCATCGTTCGAGGCCTCAACGTTCATCAGCACATAGTGAGCCTTGTGAATCTTGTTGATGGTGTAGGCCAACTGGCGACGACCCCAGTCTTCCAGGCGGTGAACCTTGCCACCGTCTTTCTGGATCGCGCTGGTGTAGCGCTCGATCATGCCTGGGACTTGCTCAGACTGGTCCGGATGGACCATAAATACGATTTCGTAATGTCGCATACGTAAGCTCCTTACGGGTTAATGCTACCCATCCCTTCGCGAAGGCCGGTGTAGCAAGGAGAATCGGCCACCTGTGGCAGCCGGGCAAATTTTGAGGTCGCGGATTCTACAGAGTTTGCGGGGGTACCGCAAGGGTCGAATTACACCCCAAAAGCCAGTGTCAATCGGCTTTGGCGGCGCGCTGGCGCACCGCCTCGAACAGACAGATGCCTGTGGCCACAGACACGTTGAGACTGCTGACAGAGCCAGCCATCGGCAAGCTGACAAGTTGATCGCAATGCTCCCGAGTGAGCCGTCTGAGCCCGGCTCCTTCAGCGCCCATTACAATCGCCGAAGGCCCCGATAAGTCGCTGTTATATATGGATTTTTCTGCCTCGCCCGCGGCCCCGAATAGCCACACCCCCCGCTCCTTGAGCGCATCCATGGCGCGCGCCAGGTTAGTGACCCGCACGAAAGGTACAATTTCGGCAGCGCCGCAGGCCACTTTACGCACCGTCGGGGTCAAATCGGCGGATTTATCCTTGGGTGCCACCACCGCGTGCACGCCAGCCGCATCGGCACTGCGCAGGCAGGCACCGAGGTTGTGCGGGTCGGTAACACCGTCGAGAATGAGCAACAGGCAAGGCTCAGTCAGATTTTCCATAAATTGCAGTAAATCTGCCTCCTCCCAGACATTCGACTGCGCGAGCTGGCCGCGAATGGGCGCATCGAGGGTCTCGGCCACAACGCCTTGGTGGCGACCGCTTACAAGCTCATCAAGATCTTTCTTACGTTCACGGGCGACCGGTACACCCTGGTTTTGGGCGAGTTCCAGCACGCTGCGTATGCGTTTATCTTCACGCCCCTGCTGCACCCATAACCGTTGTACGGATCTGGGATTGTTGCGCAGCAGACTATCAACAGCGTGAATGCCGTATATGTATTGCATCCTAGTAGTGTTTTCTCAGGCCGGTTTTGCGCTTGCCTTTTTTACTTTTTGGGGAAGTTTCCGGCTTTCCCCTTCCGGGGGTCGACCCGGACTTGCCGCTACCGCCCTTACCTCCGCCTTTACCTCGGCGCTTCCCAGGCTTGTCGCCGCTGCTCGCAACGCCGTCAGCACGGGCTGATTTCCGGGATTTTGACTTCCGCGGGGGCTTGGATTCAACCAGTTCGAGATCTATTTTCTTGTCATCAAGATCAACCCTGGCGACCTGGACTTTAACCGTGCCGCCCAGTTGAAAGCTTCGACCACTGCGCTCGCCCAACAGCCGCTGATGGGCCGCGTCGAAATGATAGTAGTCGCCGGGCAAGGCCGTAACATGCACCAGACCTTCGATGTACAGGTCCTCGAGCTCCACAAACAATCCAAAACTGGTCACCGCACTGATGACCCCGGCAAACTCATCACCCACGTGATCCCGGAGATATTCGCACTTGAGCCAGGCCTGTACTTCGCGCGTGGCATCATCAGCCCGGCGCTCGGTCATCGAGCTGTGCTCCCCCATCACCACCATAGCGGCCTGATCGTAGGGGAAGATCTTTTTGGCAGGTATGGTTCCGACACCACGTATTCGCCGCACCAGTTTGCTGGTGCGCCTGGAGCGGATAACACTGCGCAGCCCACGGTGGACTAACAAATCAGGATAACGGCGAATGGGCGAGGTGAAGTGCGCGTAGCCCGGATAGTTTAAGCCAAAATGGCCGCCGTTTTCAGGCTGGTAGACCGCCTGGCGCAAAGATCGTAATAACATGGTCTGAATGACGTGTACATCTTCCCTATCAGCCACCTGCGCCAACAGCTGCGCGTAGTCATCGGGCGTAGGTTTGGCGCCTCCGGCAAGGTTAAGCCCCAGCTCACCCAAAAAACTGCGCAAGTTCTCCAGCTTTTCTTCGCCTGGCCCCTCGTGCACCCGGTATAGAATGGGCAGTTCAAGAGCCTCAAAAAACTGCGCCGCAGCCACATTGGCACACAGCATGCACTCCTCGATGAGCTTGTGGGCGTCGTTTCGCTCGACGGGGATTATGGATTCAATCTTGCGCTGTTCATCAAACACGATGCGGGTTTCAACTGTTTCAAAGTCAATCGCACCACGCCTGTCCCGCGCAGCACGCAGCACCTGGTAAAGCTCGTGTAATCGATAAAGGTCCGCTGTTCGCTCGCCCGGAACCTCAGGATGATAGCCGCTATCCAACACCTCACCTACCTGGTTGTAGGTCAGGCGAGCGTGGGAATGTATAACGGCCTCATAGAATTGAAAGCGCTCCAGCGTACCAGACGTATCCAGTCTCATTTCACAGACCATGGCAAGACGGTCCACCTCGGGAACCAGGGAGCACAAACCGTTCGATAACGCCTCGGGCAACATGGGCACCACGCGTTCCGGGAAGTAAACCGAGTTTCCGCGACTGGCTGCCTCTTCATCAAGTGCTGAGCCAGGACGCACATAATGAGAAACATCGGCGATCGCAACCCATAGGGTCCAGCCCCCCTTGCCGGTCGACTCACAGTAGACCGCGTCATCGAAATCACGCGCATCCTCGCCGTCAATGGTGACGAAGGCTAAATGGCGCAGATCGACACGATGCGCTTTGTCGTTATCGAGCGGCTCCTCTTCGAGGGATGCGGCTTCGGCGAGCACCTCCTCGGGCCATTCCCAGGGAATATCGTGCGAGCGGATGGCTATATCGATTTCCAAACCCGGATCGAGGTGTTCTCCCAGCACTTCGACCACGCGCCCCTTCGCGTTGAGTTTTCGCGTCGGGTAATCGGTAATCAACACCGACACAATCTGCCCCGCTTTCGCTTCGCCCTTCTCCCGGGGGGGAACCAGGATATTCTGGCTGATGCGGTTGTTATCGGGGACCACGGAGCCGATACCGCTCTCCTCCTCGTAGCGTCCGACTATCGTTCGGTTGCCGCGATCGAGTACCTCAACGACCTTGCCCTCTGCACGACCACGCCGATCAAGCCCGGTGACTGCCACCAGTACCTCGTCACCGTCAAACGCATACTGCATCTGCCGCGCACTCAGGTAAATATCTTCACCCTCTCCCATGGGTAGTGCAAAACCATAGCCATCGCGATGTCCCTGTACACGGCAGTGCACGAGGTCCATTTTGTCTACCAGACCGTAAGCGCCACGGCGATCCACCAGCACCTGGGCGTCACGCTCCATCGCCCGCAAGCGTTTACCCAGTGCCTCTACTTCCTGGGGGTCACGCAAGCCGAGCTCAGCTGCTATTTCTTTCTGGCCCAGGGGCCGGTTTGCGTCGCCCAGCAACTCAAGTATGACTTCCCGACTGGGTATCGGCTTGTCATACCGGGCCGCTTCGCGCTCGGCATGAGGGTCTGTAATGGCGCCTTTGTTGGCCATATAACTGGGTAGCTCTGGCAAAACTTGAAGTGGAAGGAGAGATTATAACCGTAAACGCGGATCAATCGCGTTCCCAAGTCAGTCTACCCGCGGTACTCCGTACTTAAACAACATATGCAGCTTGTAAGGAAACCAGCGAACCACGGCGAGAAACTCTTGCACACCAATCTCCCGCTGTGCCTGGATACGGGCACGCTCGCGCCTCAGAAGCGATCTGTTGGCAAAGCACGAGGAAACAGCATTGAGGTACACATCGCGGAGAATTCGCCAATCGCGCTTAACCGCGGCAATGAACAACCCTTCAACCAGCAGGGCGAAAACATGCACAGGTAGTACCGGTAGCAGCAGCACACCCGGATGAAAGAGGATCATGACGTACAGCTTGTTCCGTTCGCTGAGACGCCGCCTCCGCAGCGTTGTTACCAGTCCGTCATCGACGACCTTCCCACCGCCGAAGGAGCCTCCCACATCGTGGAAATACGCCGACTCACCCAGGGCATGTACTCCGTGCCCCGTGATCCGCGCGAACTGGCAAAGGTACAAATCTTCGCCAATAGACTCGAACCACTCAGGGAACCCGTTTGCGCGATGCCACAGTGAAACGGGAACCCAAAGGCATGCCCCCATAACTGTCGCCACCGCCTGTTCCCGTTGCCTGGTAACCGGGACCGGATTGTTAAAGATATCCAGCCACATTCCACAATCTAACAACGACGAGTCAACGGAAGAAAATTGCGGTAGCGTCAGAATGGACCCAGGTCGTGTTGCGGCGGCCTCCAAAAGTTTGTCGATGGCATCTTGAGCTAGCCAGGCATCGTTATTCAGCAACAACAGATAATCGCCCTGGGCAACTTGCGCCATTTTGTTGTTACTGCGACAAAAACCAACATTCTCTTCGCTCACAAGCAGGGTTACTTGAGGGTAATCCGCACGAATTATCTCTACCGAGTCATCTGAAGACGCATCGTCGTGGACAATGATTTCTATTGGGGCGTCGGTGCATTGGGACAAAATCGAGTCAAGACAGCGGCGAATTACGTCCTGGCCGTTGAAATTTGCCACACAGACTGAAACACGCTGTTGTGCTCGCAATGTCATCGCAGTAGCGAACGGTACAGTGCTTCATAGCGTGCAACGCAATCAGCCCATGTACCGTATTCTGAACTCATCTGATCACGACAGTTTCTGGAAAGTTCGGCGTAACGAGCTGGATTCAACACTTCACTGACAGCCTCATGAAAGTCATCCTGCGAACTCACGAGATACCCATTGCGACCGTTTTCAATCAGCTCCGCATGCGCTGGAATATCGGAGGCTACAACCGGTATTCCCGCCGCCAGGGTTTCAAGCAAGACCTGGGGCTTACCCTCGCTATGCTCACTGAGCGTAACAAAGCCGATACAGCGAGGGTACCAGTCCCGGGCCAGGGAGTCTGCGGTCAACGGCCCCAGGTAATTCACCCATGAGGGTATATCTAAATCTCCCTGATTAGGTCCAACGAGGTTAAGTGTGTGCCCGTTTTTAGCAAGCATTTTCCCCCAATCAAACAAACGGCCAATTTTTGGCGCGGTGACTCTCGTCACACACAGCCAGTTTTTCTCTGCCGAAGTCCCCGCTGGTGATACGGCATACCAGTTGTCATCAATGCCGAAGTTGACCGGGTGAACTATCGCGAGATCACCAAAGAGGCGCTCTAACTCGGGTACCATCCATTGTGAGTTGGGGGCGAGAATGCAGCGATTGCTCGCGAAAACTCGACGCATAGCGGCCACCATTCCAGGCAGCTTTAGCAGCTTGAAGTCACTACCCAGCACCGAGATCACCGCCCGGACTCGCATTCCCAATAGAGGAAGCGCATTCTGTAGCCAGTTGACGTGGAAAATCTCGGTATGATCGGCCTCGCGGCGGTAGAGTGCTCGCAGTAGGGTAAGTAACCTGAGCGCATCGAATCCCCCGGCAACAGGTGACGCCTTAAGACGATGGGCAATACCGCCTTTTTCCGTCAGCGCATCCAGAAAATCAATATCTTTGCGCGTACACCGGTAGGCTATGTTCTTATGCCTGGGCCCGTCAGGCGACCATATGCTCACCTTGAGTTGTTCTGCGTCGCCCATCGCGGAGGCAAGTCGGCGGATAAACAACCCCTGCCAGTCCGCCTCATCTCGCGGGTAGCTAGTGGCTATCATTAGAACATTCAAGGTGTAATAGGCCCCTGATGGTACTCAGATTATTGTCTGCTGCGATAGCCAGCATGATGGTTAAACTGCCAGTTGACAAGCCCAGGGAGTGACAGTAGAGTGCGCCCCCTCAGGGATTCCGCCGGGAATGCCTCACCATCAGACTTTGTTTGCCCAGGTGGTGAAATTGGTAGACACGCTAGCTTCAGGTGCTAGTGCTCGCAAGGGCGTGGAGGTTCAAGTCCTCTCCTGGGCACCATACATTTAGGAAGGCCGAGCATTGCTCGGCTTTTTTGTTTCCAGTTCGGACTGCCGGCCACCCAGCACAGCTGGGCGGCGCGAACCCACGCTCGAAGCCATGCTTCGAAAGCGCGTAGAACCGCCCTCTCCTGGGCACCATAGATTCAGGAAGGCCGAGCATTGCTCGGCTTTTTCATGCCCAAAAGAACCCGGTATGGTATTTCCCGGCGATAGGCTTTATATTCCCTCGTTCGTTTTCGAATAAGATCGCCACGTCATCCGAGCTTCCACCCCAATATGACCTACTGCCTCGCCATAGCCCTGGACGAAGGGCTGGTGTTCTGTTCCGATTCGAGAACTAATGCCGGGCCCGACAGGGTCAGTACCTACAGTAAAATGCACCGTTTTTCAGTGCCTTACGACCGCTCACTGGTCGTGCTATCGGCCGGAAACCTGGCAACCAGCCAGGCCGTGGTGTCGCAAATTCAGCGGGATCTGGAAGAAGACACCGAGTTCAATATCCTCAAGGCGGAGTATGTCTCCGACGTGGCGGACTATCTCGGTGAGATCAGTATCCGGGAACAGGAAAAGTACGCCAACAAGGGCGGACCCAATGCGGGTTTTAATGCAGCTGCCACATTTATTCTCGGTGGCCAGATCAAGAATCACCCCCCCGAGCTGTATATGATTTACCCCGAGGGCAACCACATCACTGCCTCGGAGCAATATCCCTACCTGCAGATCGGTGAAACCAAGTACGGCAAGCCGATTCTGGATCGCATCATCCGCTCAGACACGCCCTTTGAGACAGCCATGCGCTGCGCCCTGGTATCCGTCGACTCTACCATGCGTTCCAATGCCACCGTGGGCCCACCTCTGGAATGCCTGTTTTATCGTACCGACAGCCTGCTACCCCAGGAACAGTACTGTAAGCTGGAAGAAAATCACCCTTACCTCTCGAACCTGCGTGAATCCTGGGACGAGAGTATCCGAGTGGCGTTCGGGGATCTCCCTTCACTCAATGCAGTGCTTGAAGCTGACGAATAACCTTGTCGACAAACGTTAACTTCCGTGCGACATGTTTGTTGATGACAAACGGATAGGCGTCACCCCTGCCCACACTGCGGTTCATTTCATTCAGGGTAATACTTAAATCCCGCCAGAGGGCGATACGCTCGGTAATATCCAATTCAGCCGGAGACTGATCGAGTAGTTTTTGGGCGGCGGCAGTGTCCAGGGCGTCGTAAATATGCAAGTAATGCCCCCAGCTCTCCGCCCAGTCTTCTGACGGATGGGCGCTGGCATAGGCGCTGATGTAAAACTGGCGCCAATTTGGTGATGGACCGGCCTGGTAATAGGCCTCCAGCGACTTTTGGTAGTCCCTGCTCTCGTCGCCGAACTGACGATTAAACTCCGCCTGCATCTCGGAATCAGGATTTAACCGGGACCAGAAGTAATGCCCTGACTCGTGGCGCAGGTGGCCCAGTACCGTCCTGTAGGTTTCGTTTAACTCTTCTCGGACGGCAACGCGTGCTACCTCGTCTGCCTCCAATACGTTGATGGTAATCACGCCACCGAGGTAACCCGTGCTGAGAAAAGACTCGGGAAACTTGTCAGCGCGACTGCGCCCATCTTCGACGAAGTCCAATAGCAAGCCATTTTTTGGATCATCCCAGCCACTGTTTAGCGGCAACTGCAGCTGCATCAGTGTGTAGAAAAGACGCTTCTTGGCCACTTCCAGTGTCCGCCAGCGTCCCTGGTTGTCCGGGAACTCCTGGTTGGGAATCGTACGGTTGAGTTGGCAGGCCTTACACAAGGGGTGGCTATCGGAGGCCGGTCGCAGCCAGTTACACACGTCAAAGTCTTCACCGTTTTTACAGAAACGGTACTCCATGCCATCGCGATGCCGGTAGATACCGTCACCAAGGGGGTGCACAGAACGGATTTCCATGGACTGTGGATCAAAACCCAACCGGGCACCACAGTTCAGGCAGTTGTTGTTTTCGAAGAATACCTGACTGCCACATTCACAATAAAAGCGTTTCATCGACTATCAGCTTGAAACCAGGTTTCCGCTATCGCCACGTGTAATTGGTTTATCTGCAGCTGGAAGTCGTCGATAAATCTGTGCAGCTCTTCGCGAGTAGCCGCCTCAGACGAGAATCGTCCGAGCTTGCGTCGGGCACGCTCCTGTACTCTTAGCGCGGCTTTGTTGTTTTTGAGTGGCCCAAGTTCCTCGCGAATACCTCGCAGACAAAATCGCACCGAGCGCGGAAACGTACTCTCCGCAAAAACAAAGTCGACCACGGCGTCCTTTTCAACCAGCGGTCCGATCATGCGCCGATAAGCCCCCAGCGCCGACAGGGCCTGCAGCAAAGCACCCCAGAGCAGAGGATCAATCGCAGCAAAAGCCCCCTCGCGATCGAGAATATCCCCGGCACCCACATCGATAACACGCGTCGCCATATCTGCCCGTTCCAACAGGTGGCCAAGCTTGATAAACCGATATGAGTGATCACGATTCAAAGAACTCAGTAGCGTACCGTTGATCATCTGACAGCGGTTGATAATCTGTTCCAGGAACGCGTGGCGATTACGGCGGCCAACCGAGGCCTGGGCCATGTCCTGCGTGTAAATAGTCAGCTCATTGACCAGCTCCCAGGTTTCCTCTGGCAACACATCCCGGGTAGTACGTACGTTCTCGCGCACAGCCTGGACCGCGAAGGGGATACTACTGCAACTGTGCTCATCGGCGATCAGATACTTCAGTACGTTCTGCTCATTGCCAGCGCGGTAGGTGCGGTAAAAATCCGGATCCGCATCGAGAATGCGGATCAGCACGTCCCAACCGGGCTCCGAGCCGCGTGGTATGTCCATAATCAAATGATTGTAAGCCAGCGTGAGACGGGCCGTGTCCTCCGCGCGCTCCAGGTACCTGGCCATCCAGTAGAGGCGTTCGGCTACGCGTGAGAGCATAATCATGATTTGCCCTCCACAATCCAGGTATCTTTGCTACCACCTCCCTGGGAAGAGTTCACCACCAGTGAACCCTTTACCAGCGCTACCCGGGTTAATCCGCCCGGCGTTACCCAGGTATCCTTGCCCTGCAAAATAAAGGGCCGCAAATCCAGGTGGCGCGGCTCAATGGAATCGTCGATATAGGTGGGCGCCGTGGACAGAGACAGGGTCGGCTGGGCAATATAGTTGCGCGGGTCCTTCTCAATAAGCTTCGCGAACTTGCGGTGGGTTGCCTTGGTGCTATGTGGCCCCACCATCAGCCCGTAACCACCGGATTCATTGGCCGGCTTAACGACCAGTTTCGGCAGGTTGTTCAACACGTACTCACGATCTTTTTCCCGCATACACAAATAGGTGGGCACGCTATCGATCGCGGGCTTTTCCTTGAGGTAGTAACGAATCATATCGGGCACGTAGGCATATACGACTTTATCGTCCGCCACACCGGCGCCGGGTGCATTGGCGATTGCAACCTTACCGGCCCGCCAGGACCGCATTAGCCCCGCCACACCTAAAATAGAATCTTCCCGAAAGGCCTCGGGATCCATGAAATCTTCATCGATGCGCCGATAAATGACATCTACCCTTACCGGGCCGTCCACCGTGCGCATATAAACGCAATCGTCATCGCCAACAAACAGGTCCGGGCCTTCAACCAGTTCCGCCCCCATGCCCTGTGCAAGGAACGCGTGCTCAAAATAGGCGGAATTATAGATTCCCGGCGTTAACACAACGATACAGGGTCGACGCCGCTCACGTGGAGAGAGAGACGCCAGGGTCTGATAGAGGCGAGACGGATAATCATCTACAGGCAAAATGCTGTAGTTCTCGAACAATTCAGGCAGCACCCGCTTGGTAATCTCCCGATTTTCCACCATATAGGAGACGCCGGAAGGTACTCGCAGATTATCTTCAAGTACATAGAATTTCCCGTCGACGTTGCGTACCAGGTCCGTGCCGCAAATATGCGCCCAGACCCCGTGACGTGGCGACATGCCTTCGCACTGCGGTTTGTAGTTCGGGGAATCCAGCACGATTTCCGCAGGCACGACACCGTCTTTCAATATCCGCTGCTTATTGTAGATGTCATCGATAAAACAATTGAGTGCGCGACTGCGTTGACTGAGCCCCGCGCTCACCTTCGCCCATTCAGTTTTCGGGATTACGCGCGGAATGATATCGAAAGGCCAGGCGCGATCGATATTACCGCCCTCGGTATACACGGTGAAGGAAATTCCCAACTCACGAATCGCGAGTTCAGCAGCGGTTCGCCGGGCAGCCATTTCTTCAGTAGTCAGTCGCTGCAGGAGGTCAACGGCCCGCCGGGCGTTAACCCGTGGGGAACCCTTGGCAGTTATGAGCTCGTCAAAAAACTTGCCTGGGCGATAGGACTTCCAGCTCTTGTTCATTAACCGTGAATTCCGATGGCAAAATTTTAGGGCACCTCTGCTTAATACGGTAATGCCTCAGCGGAGCCTCTGGCGCACTTTGGCAAGGCGGGCCGTGAAGGTCAAGGCTGGTTGTCCTTGACGAGCGGCCCAACGCCGTCCAAAGGGCGCCAGAGGACCGCCCTACGGGGCTTTGCGTCGATACGACCAGCGGCGTTGCCGCCGCTTGAAAGTCAACCAGCATTCCTGCGCGACGGGGCCTTGCTGGTCGTATCGACGCAAAGCCTGAGGTATCACCGTATTAAGCAGAGGTGCCCTAGAGTAGTCGAATGCGAACCCCGCTGCCAGTGGCGGCTGGCCATTTACCCTGCTGGTTTCGCCGCCCGCGAAAAAGGCTACAATACGATCCCTTATCCCACGGGGACGGCAAGTTTATCACCGCCAAAGCTGGCGTAGCGACTGTCTCTCGTGCTTTGAGATAAAAACATTACTGGATGGAGAACGGCCATGCCGGAAACCCACTATCGCGCCTGCCACCTCTGTGAAGCCATTTGCGGACTTGT
The DNA here is from genome assembly GCA_963669435.1 of Halieaceae bacterium. Lineage (GTDB taxonomy): Bacteria > Pseudomonadota > Gammaproteobacteria > Pseudomonadales > Halieaceae > CALJFL01. The sequence continues at coordinate 2,508,041 of OY770025.1, read as the reverse complement.
CATAGAAACAGACGGCTCGGAGATCTTGAGCATCAAGGGTGACAAGAACGACCCGCTGAGCCGTGGACACATCTGCCCAAAAGCAGTTGCTCTGCGGGATTTGCACGAAGATCCGGATCGGCTCCGGGCCCCGGTAAAAAAGGTGGTCGCCGAGGATGGCACCGTTGATTGGCAGGAAATCAGCTGGCAGGAGGCGCTCGATACTACTGCTGCGCGCTTACTGGAAATTCACAATCGCGATGGCGTACACGCTATCGGTGTCTACCTGGGCAATCCGTCAGTTCATAACTACGGCATGCTGACACACCAGAACAACCTGTTTCGATTTTTCCGCACCAACAACCGCTTTTCCGCAACCTCCGTCGACCAATTGCCCCACCACCTCGCATCGCTCTGGCTGTTTGGTCACAAGTCGCTGTTTCCCATTCCGGACATAGACCGCACAGATTACTTTCTGATGCTGGGCGCGAACCCGCTGGCCTCCAATGGCAGTCTCTGGACCGTCCCTGATGTGCGCAAGCGCATCAAGGCATTGAAGAAGCGCGGCGGTAAACTGGTCGTAGTCGACCCTCGTCGCACAGAAACTGCCGATCTCGCGAGCGAACACCACTTCATCACGCCTGGCACCGACGCGCTGCTGCTAGCAGCCATCCTTAACACCATCATCGAAGAGGGCCTGGTGGATTATGGCCACCTGGAGTCCTTCGTGACCGGCATGGACGAGGTCGCCGCTGCCATTCAGGAAATAACCGCAGACCTGGCCGCGCAGCACACAGGTATTGCCGCAGCGGAAATTCGCACGATCGCCCGCGACCTGGCAAACGCCGGCAGCGCCATCTGCTACGGCCGAATGGGAGTCTCGACCCAGGCCTACGGTGCACTGAACCAATGGCTGATCCAACTGATCAACATTGTTACCGGCAACCTGGACAAACCCGGCGGCTCATTATTCACGCTGCCTGCGGTAGACACCATCAGCACCAGCAGCCCCGGTGGTTTCGGCCGGCATCGCAGCCGGGTCCGTGGACTGCCCGAGTTCGACCGCGAGCTGCCTGCCTCGGCAATGGCGGAGGAGATCACTACCGAGGGAGAGAATCAGATAAGGGCCCTGTTTACAGGCGCAGGCAACCCGGTGCTGTCTACTCCCAACGGGCGGCAGCTTGACGACGCACTGGAGCAGTTGGAATTTATGGTGTCGCTGGACCCTTATATCAATGAGACCACCCGGCACGCTGACATCATATTGCCACCCACCTCGCCACTGGAGCACGACCACTACGACATCGCGTTTCATATCAATGCCATCCGCAATACCGCGCGTTTTAACGATCCTGTTTTTGATAAGCCGGAGAATTGCCTGCACGATTGGGAGATTTTTACCGAGTTGGGCAACCGGGTTGCCGAGGCCTTGGGACAGGAACCTCGCCCACCAATGAGCCCGGACCAGGTCGTGGCACAGGGTCTCAAATTTGGGCCCTACGGAGAGCAACAGAGAAAAGATCAACAAATCAGCCTGGAAAAACTGCGCGAGAACCCCTCCGGTATTGACCTTGGCGAGCTACAGAGCCAATTACCGGACCGCCTGCAAACCCCCGACAAAACGATCAACTGCGCCGTAGAGACCACCCTGTCTGATCTCGACCGTCTCAAACAGGAATTTCGTGGGACAGCGGTCAAGCAGCTGCGATTAATCGGTCGGCGGCATGTGCGTTCCAACAATTCCTGGATGCATAACTTCCACCTGCTGGTTAAAGGTAAGGATCGCTGCACCCTGCTCATGAACCCCCAGGACATGCAAGAACGGGGAATTAGCGACAAGGAGACAGCCACCCTCAGCTCCCGGGCCGGTTCGGTACAGGCGCGCGTGGAAGCATCGGAAGACATGATGCCCGGCGTCGTCAGCCTGCCACACGGTTTTGGCCATGGGCGTGCCGGTGTGCGTATGTCCACGGCAGAGGCGCATGCAGGGGTTAGCTGCAACGATGTCACCGACGAGTTATACCTTGACGAATTGTCGGGAAATGCCGCCGTCAATGGCGTGCCCGTCTCAGTTTTCAGATAAACTTCAGGGTACCTCTGAACAATACGGTAATGCGCAAGGAGCAAGACTATGGATATGTCGACCATCGTATTTTGGCTGGTACTGCTGGGCCTGATTATCTACATCGTCAACATTTACAACACCCTGGTCACCCTTAAGAACCGTTTCCTCAACTCGTTCTCGCAGATTGAGGTGCAACTCAAGCGTCGCTACGACCTGATACCCAACCTGGTTGAAACAGCCAAGGGTTACCTCGAACACGAGCGTGAAACGCTGGAAGCGGTCACCAACGCTCGCAACGATGCCGCGGCCATACTCAATGCCATGGGCGAAAGCAATATCGGTGGTGATGCCATGGCTAAACTCGCCGGCGCTGAAAATGCGCTGCAAGGCGCGCTGGGAAAACTCAACGTCACCATGGAAGCGTACCCGGACTTGAAGGCCAGCGAAAACATGCAGCAGTTGTCGGAGGAACTGACCACCACCGAAAACCGTATCGCCTTCGCGCGGCAGGGTTATAACGATACGGTGATGGGCTATAACACCTATCGCCAGACCTTCCCCCCGGTATTTTTCGCTGCGCGCTTCGGTCATCCCAAAGATGCCGAGCTACTGGAGTTCGAGGATTCAGAGCAGATCCAGGCAGCGCCCAAGGTATCTTTTTAATCCCTAACACCCTAAGACCGGTGCGATGAACTTTTTCGCGCAACAGGATATTGCCAGACGCAATGCGCGCCTGTTGACGCTGATGTTCCTGGCGGCTGTGTTGTTGCTTATCGTGCTGACCAATGCCGCATTTGCAGCCTTCTTGTACTTCACCCAGCAGTACAATGTGTATGCCGGGGGCCAGGGTGATATGCGCGGTTTCTTCTCTTACTTTAGCTGGACTCGCTTCGGCAGTGTAGGACTGGGCATCACGGCAACCGTCGCCATGGTCGTACTGGTAAAGTGGGTGCAGCTGTCGACCGGTGGCCGCGCAGTCGCTGAAGCAATGGGAGGCAGCAGAATCTTACCGCAAAGCCGGGATAAGGCTGAGCGCCGCTGCCTGAACGTGGTCGAGGAAATGGCGCTCGCTGCCAACATGCCGGTGCCGCCGGTATACGTACTAAACGACGAGCGCGGCATCAACGCCTTCGCCGCCGGCATCACCCCCGCCGACGCCGTAATTGCTGTTACCCGGGGCACTGTCGAACACCTGAAGCGACATGAGCTACAGGGTGTCATCGCCCACGAATTCAGCCATATCCTCAATGGCGACATGCGCCTCAACATTCGGCTCGCTGCGATGCTAAAGGGCATCACCTTTATCGGCGATGTCGGCCACTTCCTGCTGCGTTCCAGCAATCGGACCCGGACAGGAGGGTCCGCTAAACGCGGTGAGGGCAGCCTGTCTATACTCGGCCTGGCATTATGGCTACTGGGCTGGCTGGGCGGATTGGCCGCGGGATTCATCAAGGCCGCAATCAGCAGACAGAAAGAGTTTCTGGCCGACGCCTGCGCGGTACAGTACACCCGTGACCCGGAAGGTATTGGCGACGCACTCAAAGTCATCGGCGGGTACCTACCCGGGACTCTGGTGCACGCCGCCCGGGCCGCTGAAATGTCCCACATCTTCTTCGGGCAAATCGAACATCGGCTATGGCAGGTGTTCGCCACTCACCCACCCCTCGAACAACGGATCAGGCGTATCGACACTGACTGGGACGGGCAGTTTATCGAACGCAAGGTAAAGCATTACCAGGAACAGCCGTCCCGCCCCGGGGCAGCGGCCGTCGGTGTAGGACGAGCGGCCCTGGTCGCCGCAGCCGCAGCCGCAGCCGCGGCCATCATCGAGCTGGAGGACGGTGAAATTCCACCCACGGTAGAGGATGCAGACTTTGGACCGTCACCGGAGGATCTCGAAGCTTCGACCGCCAGCGCACATGCGCTACCGGTGGCCTTTGTAAGCCATAGCCACGACCCGCTGGGTGCCAGCGCCCTGGTTATGGCGCTGCTGGTGAGTAAGCAGTCAGAGGTGGCTAGCCAGCAGCTACAGATGATCGGGGATACCCGGGTGACTGGACTGGAAGCCCTGGTAAACACGCTGGCGACCGGGGTTCAGGAGCTGGAGATGCACCAGCGCATGCCGCTCATCGAGCTGTGCCTGCCCGCACTGAAAGCCATGTCTTCCAGCCAGTACCGAGTGTTCAAAGACACGCTCTTGCAACTGATTCACGCCGATGCCCGTACAGAGCTCTACGAGTGGTGCCTGTTTCAGCTGGTTCGACACTATCTCGACCCCGAGTTCATCAAGGTCAAGCCCAGTCGCGCGCGCTATCGGAAGTTGGACAAGGTAGATTATCACCTGCGTGTCGCCTTATCGGTACTGGCACACGAAGGCAGTGGCGACGCAGAAGCGGCCTTTCGCAGAGGTGCCGACGAATTGGGTCTGACAAAGCTGGCGCTGATGCCATTGGATCAATGCAACGTCGCGGCATTCTCACGCGCTGTACATACCCTGGCCGATTGTTATCCCCTGCTCAAACCCCGCGTCCTCAAGGCCATGGCGCTGACGGCCAGTGAGGACGGCGAAATCTGTCCGCGCGAGCAGGAGTTAGTGGCCAGTATGGCCGCCGTAATGGACTGCCCTCTGCCGGATGATCTACTAGCGGCGGCCGCCACAGGGGTATAAATCACCAATAGTGGCCATTGCCTGTGCGGCAAATGGCGGTAGCAGCATTCTCTGCTACGCTTTTTACCAGAGTTCACAAGCCTTGGCTCGTAGGACTTCCAGCCGGGTATGGACTGCTCGACGCTGGCAAAACTGACATCCAACTAACCGAACATGGAGGTTCTGGTTATGGAAATGCAAAGCGTGGCTATCGTTGATAGCCCTCGACCCGCACGCGCGCGGGGCAATATTCCTCACTACGCGCGTTCACGCACTACAGACAATGTGCTGCATATCCTCCTCGGAGGTGACCTGGCCCGTTTAAGGGCAAGCTCGGTGGCTGAACAACTGGGTATGAGCGGCACCACCCTGCGCCGGCGCTTGCGGGCGGATCATACCAGCTATCAGTTCCTGCTGGACCGGGCGCGCCAATACCGCTGCGAAAAGACGCTGCGACAGCAATGGCTGCCCGGTAAGTGCCTGGCCGATGAACTGGGGTATCTGGAAGTGAACAGCTTCTATCGCGCCTTCCGGCGCTGGACAGGCATCAGCTATAGCGAGTACAAGCTGCGACATTTTTAGGTCAGCAAACTGGGCAGGCACCCCATTCAGCGGTTCGTCTAACTGATGAGCGTGAGTTCGGGGAACTTGCCCAGCGTAACCTTATTGCGACCCTCTTCCTTGCCGGTATAGAGCGCGGCATCTGCCCGGGCGATACAAGCTTCCAGAGATTCGCCGGCCTGGTGCTCGGCCACGCCAAAGGTCATGGTGATACTGTGGCGAGTTGATTGAAACTCAAACACGTTCTCGGCTATCGACTCACGCAACTTCTCGGCAAGCGCTGTGGCACCGGCGGCATCCGTTTCGGGCAGCAACAGGATAAATTCCTCACCGCCCCAGCGGGCAGCGCGGTCGACATCCCGTAAACGGGAACGCAAGGTTTCAGAGACTCGCAGCAGCGCATGGTCGCCACAGGCGTGGCCGTACTGGTCATTGAACTGTTTGAAGTTGTCCACGTCGGCAAGCACCACACAAAAGCCACGCCCATTGCGGAACACACGCTTGATCTCGGTCTCTGCCTCGCTAATAAATCCGCGTCGGTTGTAAAGGCCCGTCAATGGGTCAATTTTCGCCGCCTCTGCCAGTTTCTGATTAGCCGCGCTGAGGGCACGGGTACGTTCGGCAACCTCATTTTCCAGTCGCGACAAACTGCTGGTAAAGCGATTGGCCAGGGAAATCGACATCGCCAACATCACCGCCACGAACCCATAGGGCACCAGACGCTGGGTCTGCGCCCCGACAAAATCTATCAGCAAGTCATTAATACAGGTTGCTGCAAATACCAACACACCGGCTACCAGGGTCCTGGCCTCGCCGTGCCCCTGTCGCAGCTTCTTCAGCATCAACACCGCGACCAACAACAGTGTGGGAAGTAGCCACAACTGCCAATACCACAGGCTCTGCACATGAATATCGTGCCCGGGCACCGTTACCACCATCAGCGCCGCAGCGACGAAACTCAACTGGTAAAGACGCAGCAGTGGCGATATTCGGGCATCCAATAGTGTCCATAGCGCCTGGATAGCAAGCGCGGGAAGCAGGTACACCGTCCCAAACTCGATTTTCTTCAGCACCAGGAATGACCAGTCCAACACATACTTCCACTGGTTGAGCATCAAGCCGTAGATACCGATGTTGATGGCAAACAGACCAAACCACAGATAAGTACCCAGCTGTCTATTGCGGGAGTACAGATACAGGTGATACAGCCCAAAACCAATAAACAGCACACAAATCACCACACCCGTAATCTGACCAGTGACATTGTCCGTCAACATTTGCGGATAGGAACCCAGCATAAAGCGGCCGGCGAATGGGCCCACACCCCAGTGATCAGTCAACACCTGGTCACCACCCCAGACCCGCATGGCCAACACCAGTGAGCCATCGGCCGCGACGGCGCCGTCGGGTAACGCGAACACCTGTTTGCGGTCGTAGTCGATTTCAGCCAACGGGGGAAACTTGCCGGTCTTACCCACCAACTGTCCCCCCGCGTACAGCTCGTAAGCATTCATCACCTTGCCCATACGCAGGCCCAATTGAGCACCACCTAAAGCCTGGGAGGGTGCGTCCACTACAAGGTGCAATCGGTACCACGCGAACTGGTCACTCTCCGGAAATCCGCCCTTGGGCCAGCGGCCGGGTACCGCACGCTGCGACCAACGCCGATCATCAAATCCGGGATCGGCCCAGGCCAGATCATCCCCGGTCTCGAAACGCCAATTGCCTTCCAGGGAGAAACCTTCGCGAAGACCCTCGATAGTTACGGTGGGTAGGCTGTTGGCACTGATGGCGTCCGCCGCTCCTGGCATCGCTACCGCCGCCAGGACCACAAAACTACAGAGCTTTGCCACTGCCGCTTTTAACACGAAACCACGCATATTATTTGATCTGCTGTCGCCGCTCATTCGAGTGATGCAATACAGTATATGAAGGTGCTGGAAAGTTATCGCCGGGGGTAGCGAAAACTATGAAACGGTTCACAGATTATCCGCGGAGCGAGTGGCAAAGTGTGTTCCAGTTCACTGGAACAACTGCTGGCCTCAGCAAGCGAATCTAGATGCCGGCCCAGTAAGCGTAGAAGCCCACGTATTCCTTAAGCGCAAATGTCGATCTTTGCAGGTCAGCCGTGGTGGGCAACCATTTCGGCACAATCGGTGGAGAAGTAACAATCTGGTAATCGGTAGCCGATGGCACAACGCTAACGCCCTGCAGTCTGAACATGGTCTCGGCACGGTGCATGTGGAACGCCGACGTGACCAGGAGCACCGATCCAATGCCCTCTTTCTCCAGTAGCTTATGGGTATTTCGAGCGTTCTCCAGTGTATTGCGACTGACGCGTTCTTCCAGGATGGCCTCTTCTGGTACGCCCATTTGCTGCAGAATCTCAGACATCAGGGCGGACTCAGGGGCCTCCCAGCTGCGGGAGCCCCCGGATACCACGATGCGTGGCGCCTTGCCCGCCTTGTACAACGCTACCGCATGCAACAACCGATCTCCCTGTGCATTCATATCGCCCAGGCGGTGCCCATGCGTCGCACCATTGGTTGCGCCCCCGAGTACAACAATCGCCTCAGCACTCTCAGTCTTGGAGACAGCACGGGGAGGATATCGACTTTCCAGAGAGGCCATCAACGTGTCCGCGAAATACGCGGTTGAGGTAACGTATAGCCAGGCAAAAGCAATTACAGATAGCGACAGCGCGATTCGCGTGGCACCAAACAACCGCAAAAGCGCCGCCAGCAGAAACAGACCCAAGGACAGGCTGAGCGGATACACCAGTAAAGACAACAGTTTGGTCACTTCGTAAGACATGGAGATAACGGTAAATTATTTGGCGCGATCATAGCGCAAAAAGGGCGTCAGCTGACCTACCCGGTCGTAAAGCCGTCTACCCTCATAGTTAAAATGCTGCGTGTGCCAGTACACAGAGGGTGCGTCAGCTTCATCGGCCGCGCTGTAAACGGCTTCAATCAACGCCCGGCCCGCGCCCGTGCCACGGACAGACTGATCGACATAGAGATCCTGCAGGTAGCAAACATTCTGTTCAGACCAACAGCTACGATGGAACAGGTAATGGGTAATCCCTACAGCCTGCTCATCCAGAAAGGCAATCAGTCCACTAAACTCGTGCTCGTCAGCAGAAATCAAACGCCGGAATGTCGAGTCATAAACCCGCTCCGGTAAAGTGGTCTTGTAAAACTGTAAGTACAGTTTCCAGAGCCGGGCCCAGTCTGCCCGGTCATCATGTTCGAGGGCTCTAATCTGTAGGTCCGGCATGGCACGCCTCCCGCGTTTTCATCAAGGTCCGAATTTACAGCGCTCGGCAGAGGATTGCACGGAATGGGGATTCATCCTAAGCTTCCTTCTACTTTTGGCAGGGGAGAATAGTGATGGCTTTTGTGGCTCTGGTGGCTCTCTTGATCCTGTTACAGTACGTCGCCTTTATTGGCCTTTGCGGCAAAGCCAGGGCCGATTCTGGCCTGCAGGCACCGGCGACAACGGGTGACGAAAATTTTGAGCGGGCTTACCGCGTGCAGATGAACACGCTCGAACAGATGGTCGTTACACTTCCGGCAATGTGGTTGTGTGCGCAGTTTTTCATGCCCATTGTCGCCGCCATCTTGGGCCTGGGCTTTTTTGTCGGTCGCCTTGTTTATCGCGCGGCCTATATCAAGGACCCTTCTACCCGCGGACCAGGCATGATTATCGGGTTTCTATCCAATGTGCTGCTCATTCTGTGTGGCTTGTGGGGCGTTATCACCCACCTCTGATCAGCGCTTCGCTTCTGCAAAAGCCAGGTTTTCTGTCACCCGCGCAGCATGCGCCGCAGGCAGGTGCGAAGACTCCAGCAGTTGTCGACACAGAGTTTCACTTTCACTGTAGTGACCCGTCCAATACGCTGCTATTGAAAGCTCGTCCTTGGCACGCCAGGTCCAGACCGATTCATCAACGAACAACTGGTCATCCTCAGGATAGGGACTGGCAACGGCCTGGCTGGAAAACAGGTAGGCCTGGTGCCATTTCTGATGCGCGCGGCACAAACGCGCCAGGTGATAAAGCGGCTCCACTCGTGCCGGACGATATTCCCAGGCTTCCAGCAGACTCGAACGCAGTTTCGCGAGAGAGGCTCCGTTATTCTCTTTTGCAAGCCCTACCCGCAACAACGAATAGAACACTTCTTCGTTCCAGCCACCCATACCCGCGCGTTTGCGGTACCAGTGCTCCGCCTGTTGCATGTCGCCGTGGTCATAATAGCTCTGCGCCAGGTAAAACACCGTCCGGGGATCATCTGGCGTCTCGGCATGCGCGCCCTCGAGCAATTTGATGTCCCGTGCGTACTTATCGGTGCTGCGATTGCGCGCGCCGCCCAGTCGCCGGGATTCTATGTAATAGTTACCGGGCAATCGCTCCACGGCACCTGCCATATCGCTATGGGGATACTCATGCACGACGCCACGGTACTGCCAGTGCAGGGCCGTGCGAAACACCTGTCGGCGCCAGTAAGCGCAATTGTCACCGCTGCGATAGAACAGGTCGTAAGAGTCTGCCGTGAGCGCAGAGAAATCCGGCTCGCCGGAAATATAATCGTCGGCATCAATAACCCAGGCATATTGCGCTTTGCCAACGACCAGTTCGAGGGCAAGAGAGCGGTTATAGCCAAAATCACGCCATTCGTGGTGGTGCAACTCTCCGGGGATATTGTGCTCTTGAAAGTAGCTCTCGATGACGACCGCCGTGTCATCCTGTGAGCCGGTATCACAGATGATCCAGTAGTCGATGTATGGCCTTACTGAAGCCAGACATTCCCGGATTACGTGCGCCTCATCGCGCACAATCATATTCAGACAGAGCTTTTTGAGTGCGCGCGGATTGGACATGTCAGCCACAAAAGCCGAACAACACCCGCAGCAGCTCAGCCACTAAACGGGTGTCGCAGAATGATCGTTTCGACCCGGTCCGGGCCGGTTGAAATGATATCGATGGGGGCGCCGACCACCTCCTCGATCTTCTCTATGTAAGCCCTCGCTTCACCTGGCAGCTCGTCCAAAGACTTCGCGCCTACGGTCGAGCCGGACCAACCCGGGACTTCTTCATAGACGGGATGTAGCCCCTCGTAGTCATCTGAATCAACCGGGTTAGGCACAGGTTTGCCGTCAGCGCAGGCATAGCCAACACAAATCTGGATGGATTCGAGGCCGTCGAGTACATCGAGCTTGGTCAAACACAGGCCACTCACCGAATTGATATTGACCGCATTGCGCAGCGCCACCGCGTCGAACCATCCACAGCGTCTCGGTCTGCCCGTGGTCGCGCCAAACTCATGCCCCTTCGATGCCAGGTGTGCGCCGGTATCGTCAAACAACTCAGTCGGAAAAGGGCCAGAGCCCACGCGGGTGGTGTAAGCCTTGGTAATACCCAGCACATAATCAAGGTAAAGGGGGCCAAATCCAGAACCGGTCGCGGTACCACCCGCGGTGGTATTGGAGCTGGTGACGAATGGGTAGGTGCCGTGATCTATATCCAGCAGGGAGCCCTGGGCGCCCTCAAACATGATATTGCCATCTTTGCCCCGGTACTCGTGAAGGAGTGCGGTAACATCAGCCATCATCGGCAGCAGCTGGGCGCCCATCTCAAGCGTCGACGCCAACACTTCCTCGTAATCCATCGGTTCCACGTGGTAGTAATGCTGGAGTTGGAAATTATGGTAATCCAGCACTTCCCGGAGGCGACGCCCAAAGCGCTGTTCGTCTTTGAGATCCCCCAGGCGCAGACCGCGCCGCGCCACCTTGTCCTCGTAGGCCGGCCCAATACCTCGCCCGGTGGTACCGATCTTCTCATTGCCGCGCTTCGCTTCACGAGCCTGATCCAGCGCGATGTGGTAGGGCAGGATCAGGGGGCAGGCCGGTGAAATCTTCAAGCGTTCACGCGCGGGAACGCCCTGCTTTTCGAGCTCGGCCATTTCCTTCAGCAGCGCCTCGGGGGACAACACCACCCCGTTACCGATCAGGCACTGAACGCCCTCGCGCAGAATGCCGGATGGAATGAGGTGCAATACCGTTTTCTCACCATCGATGACCAGGGTGTGACCGGCGTTGTGACCGCCCTGAAAGCGCACCACGGCACTGGCCTGGTCGGTCAGCAGGTCGACGATCTTGCCCTTGCCCTCATCACCCCACTGGGTACCGAGAACGACTACGTTTCTACTCATTGATCTAATGCTCGTTTTGCAAACTTGTTGTTACAGAGGTCTGACGACCCAGACCCCTTCTTCCCGAACCAACTGGCGATCACAGCGGTCGCTGTGCTGGCCTGACGGACAATTGATAACGATCTCCCCGGCGGCACGCAGATCGGCCGCGACTGTTTCCAGCGCGTCATCACGGACATCGGGCAGGCTGATCGCGCCTGCGGTGCACGGGCTGGAACCCGTCAGCTTCATCAGCGCCTTGAGATCCGCTGAAAAACCAGTGGCGGGCCGCGCACGTCCATATACCTTGCCGACATCATCGTAGCGGCCACCATTGGCAAGCGCCTGACCGTGGCCGGGCAGATACGCTGCGAACACAATACCGGTGTGGTAATGCATTCCACGCAGTTCAGCCAGGTCAAAATAAATGGAAATGTCCGGGCGCAGCTGTCGGACATCTGCCGCCACAGCTGCGAGCGCATCAATCGCCGGTAGTGCGGCCGGCGCCGACTGCGCGTAGGTGTCGCGGGCGCGATCGAGCACCGTATCTTCGCCGTGCAGATCAATCAGCGCCAGTATGGGTTCCGCTGCCTTCGCGGGTACGCCTGCAAGCGCGAGCTCCAGGTCCGGGCGCGACTTTCGCTGCAGGGCATCGAACACTGCAGTCTCCGCGCTCTCTGTCAGTTCCGCGCAGGCAAGCACGGCCTGGTAAATACCGATATGGCCAAGGTCGAGGGTGATATCTTGTAGCCCGCAGGTCTCCAGCGTGGTCAACATCAGGCGAATCACTTCCATGTCGGCAGCGAGACTGCCATCACCGTACAGCTCAGCCCCCAACTGAATCGGCGAACGGGAGGCCATCAAGGTCTTGGGGCGCGTGTGCAGGGTCGAACCGGCATAACAGAGGCGGGTTACCCCTTCCTCCGCCAGACTGTGCGCGTCAATGCGAGCCACCTGCGGCGCGATGTCAGCGCGCACACCCAGCGCCCGGCCACTTACCTGGTCGGTCATTTTGAATGTGAGAATATCCAGGTCGGCGCCCAGACCAACCAGCAGGGACTCGGTGAATTCCATGAGCGGCGGAATAACCAGTTGGTAACCCCAGGAGCGATAGAGGTCCAGCAGTTCCCGTCGCAGGTGCTCGACGGTTTCTGCCTGAGCGGGCAGAACCTCTTCTATTCCATCGGGAAGCTGCCATCGGTCGACTGTGGACATCAGTTCACCAGATACAAGATCAAAAGCCCGAATAACATGCTGCCAAGGCCAAAAAGCCGGATCACACGATCCTCAAGCTGGGCTACCTGCGCCACGGCGTTTCGCCAGCGCCCCGGGCTGATAAAAGGGAGCATGCCTTCGATTACAAATACCAGTGCCATGGCCACCGGGAGCACTTGCCAAAAATCCATACTGCCTCACGGTCGACCTGACACAAAAAACCGCAGGTCCGGCGTTTGTGGGTCAAACGCCGAATCCCACGGTTGCAGAATTCTATCACAGACGGTGCAGATCGCACCTGTCAATTTTGCTGATTAGTTGCCGCCCTTGGGGTCCTTCAGGTAGCGGAAAAACTCGCTATCGGGCTGCAACAGCAACATATCCCCGGAGCCCTGGAACGAGTCCTGATAGGCACGCAGGCTGCGTGTGAAAGAGTAAAATTCCGGGTCCTGGTTGAAGGCATCGGCATAGACGCGCGTGGCCTCTGCATCGCCCTCACCGCGAATTTCTTCAGCGTCACGATAGGCGTTCGCCTTGATTACCGTCACTTCACGGTCGGCAGCAGCGCGGATACCTTCGGCTAGCTCCTGGCCCTGTGAACGATGCTCGCGCGCTTCTTTTTCGCGTTCGGCATTCATGCGCCGATAGACAGAGTCAGACACATCATCGGGCAGATCGATTTGTTTCACCCTGACATCAATGAGCACAACACCAAGCTCATCCTGAGTCAATTGATCGAGACCGGCCATAAGATCCGCCATGAGTTCGTCGCGCTCACCGCTGACAACCTCCTGAATGGTACGCACCGCGACCTGGTTACGCAGGCCGTCATTGATCCGCTGCGCTAGCAGCCTTCGCGCCCTGCTTTCATCACCACTGGTCGCGGTGTAATACTTGGCTGTATCAGACACACGGAACTTGGCGTAGGAATCGACCATCAGCGCCTTCTGTTCCTGGGTGAAGAATCGCTCTGGTGGTGAGTCAACCGTCAAAATACGGCCATCAAACCTGCGAACGTTGTTCACGAAGGGAATTTTCCAGTCGAGCCCCGGGGGAATATCCGGGTTAACGACCTCACCGAACTGGAGCAAAACTGCCCGCTCGGTCTCTTTAATAACAAACAGTGAGTTGCTGGCCACAAACAGGACTGCAACCGCCAAGAGAATAAGTACTACGTTGCGTGCAGACATCTTAACGCCCTCCTCCACGGGTACCGCTGACGGCGGCATCCCGCCGCAGTTGCTCGGTTACCGCGTTGGTCAACTCACGAATATTGCTGCTATCAATCTTGATTTCCCGGGTGGCGCGCGCACCGGTGGCCGGTGCCATCTTATCCAGAGGTAGGTACATCACGTTATTGCCCCCTTCAACATCAACCATGACCTTACTGGTGTTGGAATACACGGCTTGTACCGCATCCAGATAAAGCCGTTCACGGGTCACTGCAGGTGCTTTTTGGTATTCCGCCAACAACTGATTGAACCGCTCTGCCTCACCCTGAGCGTTGGCGATCACCTGTTCCCGATAAGCGCTTGCCTCTTCAATCTGGCGCTGCGCCGAACCGCGGGCCTCAGGCACAATACCGTTGGCATAAGCCTGGGCTTCATTCTTAACCCGCTCCTCATCTTCTCGGGCCTTAATCACGTCATCAAATGCCGCCTGCACCTGATTCGGCGGTTTCGATTCATCGACGTTGACCGTGCTCACCAGGATTCCTGTCTCGTAAGAATTCAGATAGACCTGGAGTCGCTCTTTTACCTCGACCGCGATCTGCGCACGACCCTCAGTCAATACCAGGTCCATGGTGGTACCACCCACCACATGCCGTAGCGCACTCTTTACCGCATGCGACAATGATGTTTCAGGATCCTTGACCTTGAGTACGAAGTCTTCCGGGTTGTCGATCACGTACTGTGCAGACAGGGCGACTTCAACAATGTTCTCGTCCTGGGTCAGCATGATTTCCCGAAACTTGGCCTCACGCACACGTGTCGTGTTGATAATGGTGACTTCATCGATCAGCGGCGGGTTCCATTGCAGGCCCGGCTGTACGGTCTCGTGGTATTTACCAAACCTGAGTACGACACCCCGCTCCTGCTCGTCGATGGTATACAGACCCATGGCCGCCCAGACAATCAGGGCAACGACAGCGACTACGCCAATCAATGCGCCAGACACGCCGCCACTGCCGGCGCCACCGCCGCCGCCAAACAGGCCACCCAGTTTCTCCTGTAGCTTTTTCAGTGCCTCGTCGAGGTCTGGCGGGCCCTGGTCACCACCACCCCAGGGGTCCCTGGGTTTGTTGTCACCGCCACCCGGTTCATTCCAGGCCATAATTTACTCCCAATAAAAGTCGCGAAATTCTATCAGATTTTGATGCTGGTAGAGCCCTGCTCAGCCGACATCAGTCGATTCCAGTCAGAGCGAGGCAAGCGCACCTGCAGGTGGGCAAGGCCATCGTCTCCATGTTGCTCATTTTCCACGGCACCCAACCGATATAGGGCGGCACGTAGCTTACCCTGCCGCGGTTCCAGGGTCAGGCTTTCCGAAACCATGTCCTGGCCCACCAATTCGGTAATTGCTTGCAGCAACAGTTCCAGTCCGTCTCCGGTTGCCGCACTTAACCACACGCGCTCAGGCCGCCCTTCCGCGTCGCGGTCTATACGCGCAGCGTTTTCCAGTAGATCGATCTTGTTGTACACCCGCAACTGGGGAATATCCTGGGCGCCGATTTCGGCAAGCACCTCGTCAACCTGAAAGATATTCTCGTCTCGTTCATCAGTGGCTGCATCTATCACATGTAGCAACAAATCCGCATTGCGGGTCTCTTCCAGGGTCGCTTTGAACGCATCTACCAGCTTATGCGGAAGGTGGGCGATGAACCCAACCGTGTCAGCGAGGATCACAGCGCCTGCATATTCAAGGTCGAGCTTGCGCAACGTTGGATCCAGGGTTGCGAACAACTGATCGGCAACATATACCTCAGCCGCTGTCACACGATTGAACAAGGTGGATTTTCCGGCATTGGTGTACCCGACCAGGGATACGGTTGGAATCTCAGCACGCCGACGTGAACGGCGACCCTGATCGCGCTGTCTTTCCACTTTACCCAGCCGTGCGGTAATGGATTTAATACGGGCGCGTAGCAAACGCCGGTCAGTTTCCAGCTGGGTTTCACCCGGGCCGCGCAAGCCGATACCGCCCTTCTGGCGTTCGAGGTGGGTCCAGCCCCGCACCAGGCGGGTACTCATATGTTCCAGTTGCGCCAACTCTACCTGCAGCTTGCCTTCGTGCGTCCGGGCTCGCTGAGCGAAAATATCGAGAATCAGGCCCGTGCGGTCCAGCACCCGACACTCCAGCTCTTGCTCCAGGTTACGTTCCTGACTGGGGCTCAGAGCGTGATTGAACATGACAATCTCTGCGTCGTGCAGCCGTACCTCGTCAGCTATCTCAGCGAGCTTGCCGCTGCCCACAAATGTTCTCGGGTGCGGCGCCTCGCGCACACCCATAACATAAGACACGGGATCCCCACCGGCAGAAAGCACCAGTTCCTCAAATTCCCGTGGGTCCTCACGCTCGGCTTCGCTGCTTAGATTCAGGTGAACGAGCACAGCGCGCTCCCCGGAATCGGGTCGTTCAAAAAACAATACTACCTCGGCGTTTCGCTAAGATACGGTCGCGGCGGCATGCACCGCCGCCAGTGAACTCAGCTATCGTCACCGCCGTCCTCATCAGGTGGGTTCTGCATGGGTATTCTCACCACGCGCGAAGGCACCACGGTGGAAATTGCATGCTTGTAGACCATCTGGCTAACCGTATTCTTGAGCAGCACAACAAATTGGTCGAAAGACTCGATCTGCCCCTGCAACTTAATGCCATTAACCAGATAAATGGAAACCGGAACTCGTTCCTTACGCAGAATATTCAGGTAAGGGTCTTGTAGCGTGTGCCCTTTTGACATAGCTATCTCCTACACTAGGCTCAAATGGAGCCGAAAAAAGTAAAACTGGCCTCTTATCCTCTCCCCGACATAACTATGCCCTGACGGGGAAAAACAATGGGCCCTCGGTACCGCTGGACTCATTATAGAACACCAACAGCATACTACATTGGGGTTTACGTCAAATAGTTCAAGACCAGATCAACCGGATTCCGCAAAGAATCCGCCCCCCTGGAGTGTGACAGCGTGGTTTCCACCACGTTCCCCGCATCATCCGTACAAATCCACTGCAGATCGGGCCATTTTCGTAGCCAGGTCAACTGTCGCTTGGCTAACTGCCGGGTGGCGGCAATGCCCCGCTCCACGGCCTCCTCGAGCTGGATTTCACCGCTCAAATGCTGCCAAAGCTGTCGGTATCCAACCGCTCGCAGAGCCGGTAGATCCCTATGCTCGCCATACTCTTGGTACAGGCAGCGCACCTCCTCGAGAAACCCCTGCGCCATCATCTGGTGAAACCGTTTTGCTATGCGCTCGTGCAAAACGCCACGATCCTGGGGACAAATAGCAAGCTGCAAGACGCGATACCGTTTGGATGGGAGGTCGTGCGGCGGCTCCGCCTGTTGCCAGGTACTCATCGACACTCCGCTGGAACGAAAAACTTCCAGGGCTCGGCCAATGCGCTGGGAGTGATTGGGATGTATCCGCTCTGCCGACAAGGGGTCAACTCGGGCCAATTCACTGTGCAGGCGGGGCCAGCCTGCTTTGCGGGCCTCTGCCTCGATCTCGGCCCGGATTTCCGGGTCAGCAGCCGGCATTTCTGACAGCCCTTGCAGGTAGGCCTTAAAGTAGAGCATGGTACCGCCCACCAGCAAGGGTGTTTTCCCTCGGGCCGTGATATCGGCCACCAGCGCACTGGTGTCGCCAACAAAATCTGCCGCGGAATACACTTCCTGGGGATCGCGGATATCAACGAGGTGGTGCGGAAAGTCGGGTTTGGCACTACCGATATCCAGGCCGCGATACACCAGGGCTGAATCGACGCTGATTAGCTCAGCATCAAGCGCCTGCGCCAGCGACACCGCCAGATCGGTTTTCCCGGATGCAGTCGGTCCCAACAGACAGATCAACAGGGGCTTGGCCACTTTGAGTCGCCCTAGCGGCCACGCATGAACAGCTTGTCCAGCTCGTCGAGGCTGAGTTGGGTCCAGGTAGGCCGGCCATGGTTGCACTGACCAGCGCGCTCCGTCTCCTCCATGTCACGCAGCAAAGCATTCATCTCGGGCACCGTGAGGCGTCGGTTCGCCCGCACGGAACCATGGCAGGCCATGGTAGAAAGAATTTCATCGATGTGCGCCTCGATACGGTCGGTGCTGCCATACTCGATCAGGTCAGACAGCACATCGCGCAGCAACTGCTCCACGTCAGAATCGCGCAGGCTCACGGGGATTTCGCGAATCAACAGGCTCTCTTCACCACCCACGCTCACGGTCAAACCCAATCGTTCGAACACGGCCGCGTTCTCCGTCGCTACCTCAACCTCACGCTGACTAACGGCCACCGCCTGCGGCACCAACAGGGGTTGACTGCGTATTCCCTCAGCGGCACGCGCTGCCTTCAAACGCTCGTAGGTAATGCGCTCATGGGCGGCGTGCATATCAACCAGGACCAGGCCAGCCGCGTTCTCGGCGAGAATATAAACACCCTGTAACTGGGCCAGCGCGTAACCCAGCGGTGGGACTTCCTCCTCAGTGGCCTGCTCTGGCAGTACAGAACCGGCCTGGGGCGGGTGGACCTGGGCGTAACTACGGACCTGCTCCCTGGCAGCGCCCGGTGTTACACCGGGAGTATGACCGTATCCCGGGTTCTGGGCTGGAGCTTCCGCCACCGCTCCCCAGGCAAGACCACCCTGGCTATGAATCTCCCCGGTTCGCGTGTCAACGGCGCCGTCCTCTCCTACGGCTATCCGGTTCTCGCTGAACTGGTCGGCAGGACGCACATCGGCCAGCGCCCGATGCAAGCTGCTGAAAATAAAATTGTGCACAGTGCGGCCGTCGCGAAACCGTACCTCGTGCTTGGTGGGGTGCACATTGACATCGACCAGCCCGGGATCCAGATCAAGGTACAGCACAAATGCCGGATGGCGGCCGTGATAAAGCACGTCGCGATAGGCCTGTTTGACCGCATGGCTCACCAGCCGGTCCCTGATCACCCGACCGTTGACAAAAAAGTACTGCAGGTCCGCCTGACTGCGGGAGAACGTGGGTAATCCCACCCAACCCCGGAGTGTGAAGTCCGGCACGTCGGTCTCCAGGTATATTGCCTGCTCCATAAAAGCGGGGCCGCAGATGGCGGCCACCCGGCGCCGGATCTCATTCTCTCCCTGGGCGGGCTTGAGATTGTGAATAACCTTGCTGTTGTGGCGCAGGCTGAAGCCGACGTCAAACCGCGACAGCGCCAACCTTTTGACCACCTCCTCGAGGTGTTTGAATTCGGTCTTTTCGGTACGCAGGAATTTGCGTCGTGCGGGCGTGTTGAAGAACAGGTCGCGCACCTCAACCGTGGTGCCCTGCGGGTGTGGCGCCGGCCGGGACTGCACGTCCATCTCGCGCCCCTCACACACAGCCACCCTGCCCTCACTCCCCTCGTCACTACTATTACTGGTCAGCGTGAGCCGGGAAACCGAGCCTATGCTGGCCAGGGCCTCGCCGCGGAAACCCAGGCTTGCCACTTGCTCCAGGTCTTCCAGTGAGGCAATTTTACTGGTGGCGTGACGGGACATTGCCAGCGGCAGGTCTTCTGCATCGATGCCCAGACCGTTATCGCGAATGCGGATCAGTTTGCTCCCACCTGCCTCG
This sequence comes from Halieaceae bacterium, assembly GCA_963669435.1. Lineage (GTDB taxonomy): Bacteria > Pseudomonadota > Gammaproteobacteria > Pseudomonadales > Halieaceae > CALJFL01. The sequence goes on along the minus strand of OY770025.1, from coordinate 2,488,589 downwards.
ACATCCACGTCAACACGCGTGGCCTGCGCATCCAGACTGTTCTCCAGTACCTCCTTGACCACTGATGCCGGTCTTTCGACAACCTCTCCAGCAGCGATCTGGTTGGCCAATCGGGTCGATAGCCGTTGTATTCTGGGTGTCATGCGGGATCAGCTTGTAGGTATGGTCAACTTCTGTCCAACGAGAATGCGTGTACCACTCAGACCATTGTGGTCCTTCAGGTCATTGACCGACACGTTAAAGCGCTGGGCGATGTCCGACAGTGTATCACCGCGGGCAATGGTGTACTGCCTGCCGCCCTGCTGTTTCTGCCAGGCCAGCAAGGTGCCTGCCGGGGGATGGTCGAGAAAGTAATCCTTAACCCCCGCGTGAATCATGCGCGCCATTTTCTGCTGGTAACTGCGGGTCGCCAGCTTCTTGGCCTCACCGGGGTTGGAGATAAATCCGGTTTCGACCAGGATAGACGGTATATCGGGTGACTTCAGCACCGCGAAACCAGCCTGCTCTACTTGTTTCTTATGCAGGTGGGCAATCGTGTCCATTTTGCGCAGCACACTACCGCCGAGCTGCAGACTGGTATCCAGGGTAGACGTCATGGACAAGTCAGCGAGCACACCGGCCAGCAAATCATCCTTGTCGGACAGACTGACCCCGCCCACCAGGTCGGCGGCATTTTCCCGCTGGGCCAGGTAGCTCGCGGCTGTACTGGTGGCGCCCCGGGTCGATAGCGCATAGACCGAAGCACCGTGTGCAGACTTGCGCTTGAACGCGTCGGCATGCACCGACACAAACAGGTCGGCCTGGCGCTTGCGCGCGAGCTCGCGACGCCCTCGCAAGCTGATGTAATAGTCGCCCGAGCGAATCAGGGTGGGACTAAAACCGGCGTCGCGCTCAAACAACTTGTGAAGTTCTCTGGATATCCCCAGGACGACATCTTTTTCGCGCAGGCGATTGGGGCCGATTGCCCCCGGGTCTTCACCCCCGTGCCCCGCATCGATAGCCACGATAATATCTCGCTTGGTAGAGTCCCTGGGGACACTTTTCTTGACGGCGGCCGCGGTACTCGAGGTCTGGTCATAGAGATCCAGCACCAACCTGTCCCCGGCTTGCTCATTGGCTTTGAGCGCAAAACTACGCGGGTTGACCTTTGCTGACACGTCAAAGACCACCCGCAGGTCGTGCCCACCACGGACACCGGTGCGTATCTTGCTAATGGGGGTGTTGGCCAGTGGTAGGTCATCAACACTGGTTTTCATGCGCGTATTAGCGATATCAACGACTATCCGCCCAGGGTTTTCGAGCACCAACAATTTGTGAGACGCCGGGCCGTTGAGGTCGAATACCACCCGGGTGTGGTCAGGAGCCCGCCACAAGCGCACGTCCTCTATCTGCGCCGCCTGCAATCCAGGCGCCGCCAGTAAACCCAGGATCGAGATGATCCGGATCAGCTTGTTCATTTCACTCCCGCCCGGCACGCCAAGTGTGCGCAGTGACGTTCTGGTTATTGTTCCCCGGGGTCCAAGCGATCTCCCCCAAGATTGCTTAACACACCAACCGCGGGTGCGGTCACAGCGTCCAGCAAGACGCGACGTCCCGTACCCTCTGTGACTATGGTAATGACTAAATCCCCTGGGGGCAAAACTCCCTGCCCCCGCTCCGGCCACTCGACCAGGGCGAGCGAATGGGGTCCGAAGTAGTCGCGAATACCCATGAACTCCAACTCTTCCGCGCTCCCCAGTCGATACAGGTCAAAGTGATAAAGCGTCAGCCCTCCAAGTTCATAGGGTTCAACCAGCGTGTACGTAGGACTCTTCACCGCGCCGTGATGCCCAAGGGCCTGGACAATGCCACGGGCGAGCGTGGTTTTTCCCATTCCGAGGTCGCCATTGAGGTAGACCACCAGACCACCCGGAAGCGCCGCTGCAAGGCTGGCACCCAGGTCCACCATGCCAGCTTCATCGGCAATGGACATATTAATCTGCACTGTTCACCCCAATAACTGCCTCAGTACCGGGAATAGATCCGAGGCGATTAATCCACGCTCCCCTTCTTCGGCGGCCATATCAGCCGCCGCTCCGTGCAGACAGACACCCAGAGTAGCGGCGTCAAGCGGGCTGAAACCCTGCCCCAGCAGGGCTCCCAACACCCCGCTCAGCACATCACCCATGCCACCCGTGGCCATGCCGGGGTTGCCGTACTCACTCAGGCCAATCTGCTCCGACCCCGCGACGAGCGAACCATTGCCTTTAAGTACGACTGCTCCCCCGTAGCGTTGCTGCAATGCGCGGGCGGCTGCAAAGCGATCCGACTGAACCTGCGCACCTTCAATTCCGAGCAGGCGTGCCGCCTCCCCGGGGTGGGGTGTCAAAACCCAGTTTTTCCGAGAACCGTCCTCAGGTAGGCGACCCTGGCTCAACAGGTTCAGTGCATCTGCGTCGACGACCACAGGCTTGTCACTGGCCAGCGCAATCTGCAATAACTGTTCGGACCAGGCAGAACCCCCCAGCCCCGGACCAACTACCAGTACACTGGCGCCGTCGACCAGTGGCTGCAGTTCCAGGCCGGACTGAACGCCACTGACCATCAGTTCCGGCGTTCGCGCAACCACAGCGGCCACGTGCTCAGGGCGGGTAGCAACTGATACGAGCCCTGCTCCACAGCGCAGCGCCGCTTCACCGGCCAGCGCAGCTGCGCCGGCCATACCCCTATCGCCCCCTATGACCAACACTCTGCCATAGGAGCCCTTGTGCGAAGCTGCATTTCTTGGGGGCCATTGCTCCAGCAGGGATTCCAGGTCCAATAACACGTCACCACTTAAAACAGCGTCATAGACAATAGCGGGCACCGCCAGATCAGAAAACTGGATCTCACCGCAGTGGTCCTGAGCGTCGGCGGTGTAAAGACCGCGTTTAAGCCCGATAAAGGTGACGGTGGCATCGGCAATCACCGCGCTACCCAGTAGGCGACCAGTGTCAGAACACAGACCGGAGGGAATATCTATAGCTAACACAGGCGCCGAACAGCGGTTGACCTCGGCGATGGCCTGGCTGACTGGCTCGCGGACTTCACCGGTGAGCCCGGTACCCAACATGGCATCAACGACCACCGCGTCATCGCGCAGGCAGCCGGGCGCATAGGGCGCTAGCACGACGCCATTTGCGGTGGCCTGTTGCAAGGCCAGGGCGGCATCACCGCTAACTTTGGTGGCATCTCCCAGCTGAAAGACGACTACCTCCATGCCACGTTTATGGGCAATATCGGCCAGCAGGTATCCATCGCCGCCGTTGTTTCCCTTCCCGCACAGGACCTGCACCGATCCCGCGTGAGGCCAGAGCGCGGTCATGCAATCGAAACTCGCCTGGGCCGCCCGTCGCATAAGTGTTATCCCGGGGATGCCCTGTCCCTTAATGGCGGCTGCATCCAGCGCTCGCACCTGCTCCGCCGTGTACAGGTTCTCGCAGTGGGAGTAGTTCAGGCTCGTGGTACGCATGGATGGATGTACGCCTCGCAAAACGCTATCAGCTATTTTGTGACAGAATTATACGCATTAGATCGGACCCGGCGCAGCCTTATGGCAGCACCTTTAGGACGACACCGAGATGACAGCAGATTTATGACAGCACCGCTATGACAGAAATTGCGCCCGGCCAGGACTTACAGCCACTCGCGGAGCAGGTTCGCGAATGGGCCGCGGAATTAGGGTTCCAGCAACTGGGCATTACCGCCGTCGACCTGGGTGAACACGAGGAGTACCTGCAACGATGGTTGGCCGCGGGGTACAACGGCACCATGGATTACATGGCAAACCACGGCACCAAACGTTCGCGCCCGGACGAACTGGTACCCGGGACCTGCCGGGTACTGTCACTGCGAATGGATTACCTCGCTAGAGATACGCAACCGCTGCAAGTCCTCGATTCACCGGATAAGGCCTATATTTCGCGCTATACCCTGGGCAGGGACTACCACAAACTTGTGCGTAAACGACTAGCCAGATTGGCGGCGAAAATCTCCGAGCAGGCAGGCGGAAACTTCCGCGCGTTCGTGGACAGCGCTCCGGTATTGGAAAGGGCGATAGCAGAACGCGCGGGCTTGGGCTGGATCGCCAAAAATACCATGTTGATCAACGAGTCCGCCGGCTCATGGTTTTTCCTCGGTGAGATTTATACCGATATACCCTTACCCGAGGATTCTCCACAAACCAGCAAACACTGCGGCAGTTGCACCGCCTGCCTGGACATCTGCCCCACTCAGGCATTCACTGGCCCCTTCAGTCTCGACGCCCGCCGCTGCATCTCCTACCTGACCATAGAGCACAAGGGCAGTATTGACCCCGAGTTGCGTCCGCTGATTGGCAACCGAATTTTCGGCTGTGACGACTGCCAGTTGGTCTGCCCCTGGAACAAGTTTGCGCAAACCACCCCCGAGCCCGATTTCAGCCCTCGCCACGGGCTGGAAGATGCCACGCTGGTAGATCTGTTCCTGTGGGACGAAACAACCTGGCAGCGCAAAACGGAGGGGTCGGCGATAAGGCGTATTGGCTACGAACGTTGGTTGCGAAATCTCGCCGTTGCTTTGGGCAACGCGCCGACCACACCGGAGGTGGTAGCCGCATTGCGCGCCCGGGAGGGAAATTGTTCGCAATTAGTTGCTGAACATGTGAACTGGGCACTATTTCAGCATGGTAACAATCGCTGAGTTCGCGTACCTTAGGGCCGAGCCGGTTATAAGCACAATAAAGATGACATCTGCACAAACTCCGTTCGCAGCCAGCACCCACCAGGGCCTGGTGCGTGATCACAATGAAGACTGCTACGAGGCCAACCCGGAATTAGGCCTGTGGCTGGTGGCCGACGGCGTGGGTGGCCATTCCCACGGCGAGGTTGCTTCAGCGGTGGCCCGGGATACCATCCGGGAGAGCGTTGCTGCAGGCGTTGACCTGGTCAGTGCCATCAAGAAGGCCCACAAAGCGGTACTGGCGGAAATCGACAAGAAGGACCATACCAGCAACATGGGATCGACAGTCGTCGCGCTGCAGCTGCGAGGCGATGAGTACGACATTGCCTGGGTTGGAGATAGTCGAGCTTACCTCTACGACGGCGCCGTGAGGCAACTGACCCGTGATCACAACCCGGTCAGCGAGCTACTTGCCACCGGCATCCTGACCCGGGAGGAAGCGGCGACCCATCCGGATCGCCACGTGCTGACACAGTCACTGGGGGTGTCCCGCAGCGTTGACCTTGAGCCCGGGCATATCACCGGCACACTTGCCTCGGGACAGCAGATCATTCTCTGTAGCGACGGCCTGTCCGACGACGTGAGTACGGTCACCATGACCAGTCACATGAAACGCACACACACCAATCGCGCCCAGGTGGATGCATTATTACATGCGGCCCTGGACGCCGGCGGGCGCGATAACGTTACCGTGGTTGTGGTGGGCACCCCGCCCGCGGCAATTCCGGAACAGGATGGCGATTCTGACAGACCCGATCTGCAGACCACCCAGGAAGTACCCACTATTGCGGCTGCGGCATCACCCACTAACTACAACGGCAAGATCCTGATGCTCGCCGCGGCCATGTTTGCCCTCGCCGTATGGTGGTTGTTCTAGCTGCGCCAGCTCACACCGTGTTGCCCATTGCGCGCTGCACTGCCAGCTTCAATACACGCTAGTCAGAGTTCTGCTTCTGCAGGTCCTTTTCCAGGTCTACCGCCTGGATAAAGGTGGTCTGGTTCATCGCATCCATCTCACTGCGGGGCCGTGAGAAACTTTCTGAAACGCGGAAGATAATATCGTGAAAGCGCAGCTCGTCTTCGTTGCGCAGGATCTGGCGACCATCTATTTTGCGTCCATTGACCACCGTGCCATTCGACGAACCGAGGTCCTCGATATACAGGTCGTCAGCCTCCACCTCCAGACGCGCATGCTGACGTGATACATGGGGGCTTACCACGGCGATATCCGAGTCCAATGATCGTCCCAGTACAATCGGGCCCTGCACCCCGAAACTGAGCCCGCTCAGCGGACCGGTCTCGGCCACCAGGCTCCAGTTGAAATCCTTGGGGCCTTCTCCCTTGCGAAAGTAGTTGCCCACACCATCCCGGCGCCGATCATTCAAAGGCGGAATATTATTGAGAATGCGGCGCTCAACGAAGGAGCTGGTGAGAACGATGCCATGCGGAGTGATCTGGAAGAACCACGCCAGAGCAAAGGTAACGGGAAAGCCCATCACCGCGATATAGAGGAAATTGCGCGAAGCCAGATCGGAATCCATACCGAGCGCGGGGAAAACGATATCACCGACCTGCAACACACCCCAGCAGAGCAGGATGTATAGGATGAGCGTCCTGATTACTTTTCGCCGCCGGAGTTCCCGCATAAAGGAGGTTCCCGACTTGGCTTGTTTTGCCGAATCGCTATCTTCAGCTGCCATTTCACTTTTCCCTAAGTGTCAACGAACATTACCCCAATCAGCGGCGCGGGCCATTATTGTGTTCACGGTGCTGCCACTCAATATGACAGATAGTTTACATAGAAAATGGGTCTGGCAATACGCCAAATATCGATACCGGATGGGGGCTACGCCCTTTGGCGGTTATTACCAGCACTTGTACCTGCGATACGGGCTATCACAGCACTAATCCAGTCGCAGGAAATGTGCCCGGTAATAGCGCAGCTCCTCAATCGATTCGCGAATATCGTCCAGTGCCTGGTGAGTCGCTGATTTGGTGAACCCGGCATCCAACTCGGGACGCCACCGCTGCATCAGAATCTTGAGTGCGCTCACATCCAGATTGCGATAATGGAACCAGCGCTCCAGTTCAGGCAGGTGACGCGCCATAAAGCGCCGGTCCTGGCAGATGGTATTGCCGCACATGGGAGAGCTGTCAGGCGGAACCCACTGATCCAGAAAAGCGAGGGTCTCCCGTGCAGCACGTGTTTCATCGTACTCGCTGGCTTTAACACGGTCGACCAGGCCAGAGCGGGTGTGGTGTGTGGTGTTCCACTCGTCCATGCCCTCCAAAATGGCATCTGCCTGGTGAATCGCAATCACCGGCCCCTCGGCCAGCGTATTGAGATTGGTATCAGTGACAATCGTGGCTATTTCGATGACGACGTCTGTATCAGGTTCCAATCCGGTCATCTCCAGATCGACCCAAACCAGGTTACTGGCGTCTTGCATGCGCCTTCTCTCCATTCGAGGACAACAGGAGTGTAGCAAATTGCCTCGACAGGCCAAGCGCCTGTGCCAATAATAGGCCAATGACGAAACGCAAACTCACCCGGCGGCAAGCCTGGCGAGTCAACAAAATACAGGAGGAACGCAGCAGGCGAGCAGCCGCGAAGGACCAGCTAGCAGAAGAGTCACTGGCCGCCGGCGAGTTGGGCGCGGAGCGCGAGGGTCTGATCACCGCACATTATGGTACGCAAGTGATGGTTGAAGCGGCGCAAGGGGAAAGCCAAAGATGTCACTTGCGCGCCAACCTGGAAGGCCTGGTTACGGGTGACAGGGTAGTCTGGTGCCCGGGTGACCCAACGGGTGTGGTAGTTGCGCAACTTGAGCGTCACAGCGAACTTCGCCGGCCCGACCCCCACGGTGCCCTCAAGCCTGTGGCGGCAAACATCGACCAGATTCTCATTGTCGTCGCCCCCTATCCCGAACCACACGCCAACCTGATTGATCGCTACCTGGTTGCCGCGGAAAACGTCCAGATCCGGCCGGTGCTGTTGCTGAATAAAACCGATCTACTGAACGAAGATCCAGCCCTTGAACAAGGCATCGCCAAGCTGCTGGAACCCTATGCATCACTTGGCTACCAACTACTGCACACCTCCACGAAAGCCGGGGGCATGGCACAGCTGCACGCCGCTCTGAGCGATAGAATCAGCGTTTTTGTAGGCCAGTCGGGTGTAGGTAAATCTAGCCTGGTGAATGCTTTGCTCCCGGAAGCCGGGCTGCGTGTCGGAGCTCTGTCAGAAACCACCTTGAAGGGGACCCACACCACCACCACGGCTCAATTGTTCCACCTGCCCAGCGGCGGCACACTGATCGACTCGCCGGGCATCCGGGAATTTGGCCTTTGGCATATGGACAAAGAGCAGGTCGAGGCGGGGTTTGTAGAGTTCCGACCTCATCTGGGCCGATGCAAGTTTCGAGACTGTCAGCACCAACAAGAACCCGATTGCGCGATCTTGCAGGCTGCCGAGGACGGCTCTATCTCAGCCGCCAGGCTGGAAAGTTATCGCCGTATCATAGGTAGCCTGGACAGCAGCTAGCGGCCTAGTGATCTCTCGCGACAGACCCTGAGTTAACCCCCAAACCCTACTTTGCCACAGCCAACCCCTCCCCCAGGCGGGTGGGGGAGTTTGCCACGTAGAGTTCGTGCCAATTGATGGCGCCTTCAGGAAAGAGCAATATCGCGGTCGAACCCAGTTTAAAGCGCCCCATCTCAGCCCCTTTTTTAAGCGCCACGGCTTCCGGCAGGGTATCAAAGCTGAGGGTGGCCGGTTTTGCTGGAGGCGGAGCCACCTGCCCTCCCCAGACCGTCTCAATACCCGCCACGACCATGGCCCCAACCAGAATTAACGCCATCGGCCCTAACTCGGTATCGAAATAACACACCAGCCGTTCATTGCGGGCAAACAATCGCTCGACATTCTCCGCCGTCACCCCGTTGACCGAAAACAACTTCCCGGGGATATAGGTGGTCGCGGTAAGTCTTCCTGCCAGGGGCATATGAACGCGATGATAATCCTTCGGCGATAGGTAAATCGTGGCGAAACTGCCTTCATCAAATTGCGCGGCCCGCGCCGTATCCCCACCCAGTAGTTCGACGGTGGTGTACCACTGGCCCTTGGCCTGGAAAATCCGACCTTGCTCAATATCGCCGATCTGACTGATTGCGCCATCTGCCGGGCACACCACGGTATCGATCGCAATCGGTCGGGCATCCGCTGTTAAAGGCCGTGTGAAAAATTCGTTGAAGTTCGCATAGGCCTCGGGATTTGGCTCCAGGGCCTCCGACATATCGACATCAAAATGCGCAATAAATCTCTTGATGACCCAGTTCTTCAGCCAGATCGGATAGCGCATTTCCGCCAGAAAACCGGTGGCACGGGATAGCCAATGCTGTGGAACAAGGTGCTGGAAAAAGATGAAAAGTGTGTCCATGGAGCGTAGTGTATCTCCTTAGGGAGAAAAGTACGTTGTTCTTGATTGTGAAGATTTGCCTACTGACAATTGCCCTCCTACCAAGTATTGCCTGGGCCCAGGCGGAAACCATTGTGCCCGAATCCACCCCCAATCAGGTCGTCGAGAAGGAATCATCAGAGGATCAAATTGGGGGCTGGGAACCGCTTGCCCCCGACGAAGAGGAAATCCTCGAAGAAATCCAGATAGAAAACCAGGAACAGGATATCAACTGGGTCGACGACAGCCACGCCTACATGACTGACAGGGCGCAGGCCTTGACCGAGTGGATGGACGAGTTTTTTGGCGACCCCACCCACGACCTGGAAAAAGCGGAATCGCTGTTGCGGCTGGAGTTTAGCGACGACTGGGAGCAAGACGAAGGCCACGATTTTTCGGTACGCCTACGTGGCAAGTTGCAACTCCCGCGTATTTCCAAACGGCTTGACCTGGTGTTCGCCGGCGAGGAATCAGACGTCACCGATGAACTTGAGCGCGAACAGGAAAACGCCGTGGCGCTGCAATATCAACTCGGGAGGGAGAGGAAGCGCTCGCGGGTAGACCTGACCATGGGCGTCGCCTCGGGTAACCTGCGGCCAGGCGTCAAGTACCGTAACCAGGGCCCCATCAACGACCGAAATCGTTATCGCTTCCAGGAGCGCCTGCAATACGAAGACGGTGAAGGTTTCTTTTCCATTACCCAGTTGGACCTTTACCGGAAACGCAGCGAGGACAGCGAATGGCGATGGAGCAATCGCGGGGTCTGGGGGGAGAGAACCGAGGGCGTCGAGTGGCGCACGCGACTCGCTATGCGCAAACGCTATGACATCGAGACCAAGCGCCCCTACGCGATCAATTATTTTGGTGCCATTCGCGGTGTCACGCGCCCGGACAGCTACGTTAAAAACTATCGCCTGGGCCTTACCTGGCGGCGGCAGGTTTATCGCGACTTCCTGTTCATGGAGGTGGAACCTTCCTACAATCTGAGGCGGCCCAATCTCGATGAGTCCCGGGAGGGTTTTTGGGGTGTGGAAGTACGCTTTGAAATAGCCCTGGAACGGGATCTGCGGCGGCTACGTGATAGAGATAGCGATGAAATGGCTGAGCCACAGACACCGAGCGTAGCGGACCCCACCGCGGGGGTGGAGCCCGCTACGCAAGATAATTACTAACCCCGCTCTAGAGATTTTCCTCGGCAAACGCCGCCAGCCGCGAACGTACAATCCCGTTGACGTGCATGATCCCCGCATGAGGATAGGATTTGCTCTTCTCAACCAGGTAGGTGAGCCCCGAGGTCAGCGGCGATATGTACTTATTGTCGATCTGGGCGAGATTACCCAGCACGACAATTTTCGAATCCGCGCCCACCCTGCTGATCACCGACTTGAGCTGAAACTGGGTCAGCCCCTGGCTTTCGTCGATAATGATATACGCATTGTTGAAGGAGCGTCCGCGCATAAAGTTCAATGACTTGAACTGGATATTGGCGCGTTCTTTCACATATTCAATGCTGCCGTTACAGGACTCGTCGGTACCGTGGAGAATCTCCAGGTTGTCGTCAAAGGCCGCCAGCCAGGGGGCCATTTTTTCCTCCTCGGTACCCGGCAGAAACCCGATATCTTCGGCGATGGGTGGCGTCGAGCGTGCCACGATGAGCTTGCTGTACTTTTTCTGTTCAAGAATGGCATGCAGACCATAGGACAGCGCCAGCAGGGTCTTACCCGAACCCGCGGGTCCGGTCATCACCGTCATATCCACGCTGTCATCATCGAGCAAGGCCATGGCCATGGCCTGCTCCAGGTTGCGAGGCACCAGGCCCCAGAACCGCCGGTGCATCAGGTTGTCACGGCTGTCGCAACGCAGGTAGACAAAGTCCTTGTCCATGCGCTTCACGAAGGCAATAAATTCCTGATCGTCATGCACAAACATGTTCGGATAGGCGCCAGGCAGCGATTTCCTGGGTATGCGGTGCAGGGTGCAATCACCCTCGCGCAGGGTGTCCACCTCCGAGATGGTAGACCAGAAATCGCCCTCGACATGCTCGTAGCCACGCGAGAGTAAGTCGATATCGTCAAGCACGCGATCGCGACGATAATCCTCGACATGTAACAGACCGGATCCCTTGGCCTTAAGTCGCATGTTGATATCTTTGGTCACCAGGCAAACAAACTCGTTAGGGTTTTCCGCCTGCAGCCGCAGGGCCACGTTGATAATCCGGTTATCGTTAGCCTGGTCCTGGGTAGCATCCAGGAACGGAATCGCCGAATCGTCCGCCAGCAACTGGTCGGGGTAAATGGCCAGCGTGCCACTGGGCATACCCTCCAGGCTGCTACCGGGAACTTCAACGCCTTCCTGAATCTGTTGTGGGCTGGCGGCATCCACGACCTTGTCGATGATGCCAATGGCAATCCTGGCCTCGCTGCTGACCGTCTTATCCCGACGGTCCTTGATGTGATCGAGTTCCTCAAGCACGGTCATGGGAATGACCACGTGGTGTTCATTAAATGCAGCCACTGCCGTGGGGTCATGCAGCAGCACATTGGTGTCAATGACGTACGTTTTCCTTATAACAGGTTTTAGGTTGGTTTTTTCTACTCGCAGGGCCGTTGAGCCTGAATCCATACAGGAGTCCTCATTGATGTTTCACGATGAAATGGTCTGAAGGTTGTTGCTTTAATGGCTGGCTTTTCCCGCCAACTTCTGGGTTGCTGAATTAGTTGCTGAAATGGTTGCTGGAGTGGTACTGAAAGTGCCGGGTGGTAAATCGGTAGAGGTGAACCGGGCCGGAGCCCATGTTGCTCTGTGGCAGCGCTGTTGCGCTTGTTCTGCAAGGACGACTGCGGATAAGCGCGTGGGCGCCAACCCTGCGTCCGGAAACTCTTCAAAGGCGCGTCCCGGGGGGTGCGTTGCCGTCGCCGATGCAACGGCTTTTGGTGATTATCAATCTCCTCAACAGCCACTGTCAATGACCCTCACCCGATTAACTACAGCATTGCCGGACATCGCCGCTGCAGCACTGACAGCAGGGCCCTTTTGCAGTAGGATAGACTGCTGTCTTTCTGAAAATAAGTTGTTTTTCCCCGATGCTCAACCAGGACTCTCTCGCCCAACTCAAGGGTCTCAAGTCACAAATGGAGGCCGAGAAAGAGTGGGCTGAAGCCGTGGTCAAAGGTACCCAGGCACGCTACGGTTTTGCGGTGCTGGATGATGGTCGAGAGATTTTCATCCCCCCTGATGAAATGCTCAAAGCCTTTCCACATGACCGGGTGCGGATATGTATTCGACCGGCGAAAGACAATAAGACGATTGCAGATATTGAGCGGCTGGTGACCAGCCCACTGGGCGATTTTACCGGCCGCTGTGTGCGCAAAGGCAAGGCGATATTCGTACAACCCGACTTGCCCCAGCTGAAACGCTGGCTGTTTATCCCGCCCCACGCGCGCAACGGTGTCAAGGAGGGGGACTACATCCGCTGTGCGGTTCTGCGCCACCCGATAAAGGATGGTAAGCCGCAGGCGAAAGTCCTGGAGATTATTGGCAGCGAGTCCACACCCGGCATCGAAAACCTGTATTGCATGGCACTTTTCCGCTGTCCAACCTCCTGGCCAAAGGCCAGCCAGGAACAGCTGGAAGCGCGCATTAACGAGTTCAAACCGCTGGAGACTGACCGCCGCCGCGATCTAACCGACCTCGAGTTCGTTTCCATTGACGCGGCCAAAACCCAGGACATTGACGACGCTCTCTACGCCGAGATCAGCAGCGACGGCTGGACTCTGTACGTGGCGATCGCCGATCCCACCGCATACATTCCAGCGGATTCCCCGCTGCGCGAAGAAGTCGCCAACCGGGGTACATCGATCTATTTCCACGGTGATGTCATCCCGATGCTACCGGAGGTGCTCTCACAAGATACCTGTGCCCTTTCGGAGAATGTCGAACGACCCTCCCTGGTGTGCAAAATCTCAGTGAGCGACGACGGCGTAGTTGGGGACTTCGAGTTTATCGAAGCCACCATCCGCTCCCGCGCCAAGCTGTCTTACTATGCAGTTGATCGTTATCTCAGTGGCAATGCTGATGATCTCATGAGCCATTCCACGCCACTGGAAGCGCTCTACCAGGTATACCGTGCTTTGCGTGCCCGCCGGGAACAGCACGAACTGGTAATGGAAGATCGGCGAGAATACCGCTGGATCCTTAACGACCAGAAGCGTATCGAAGCAATAGAGCCCTACGAGAAGCTGCTATCACAGAAGTTGGTGGAAGAGTGCATGGTAGCGACCAACCGCTGCGCAGCCCGTTTTCTTTCCAGCCACGGGGCTAATGGCCCCTATGTCAGCCACCCCGGCTTTCGCCGCGACCGCCTGGATGAGGCGCGCAAGTTCCTCACCATGCATGCACCGGCATTGGTCGATGTCGACCTCTGCACCCGCGAGGGCTATCGCGACGTCATGAAGACGCTGTCGTCGCCGGAACATCCACTGCCACTCAGGGCTATGGTCAACCGCCTGCTGACTCGCGCGGAGCTGAGCAATGAGAGCTCTGTGCACATGGGCATGGCGCTGGAAAGCTACACTAACTGCACATCGCCACTGCGCCGTTATCTCGACTTCCTGGTACACCTGCAGATCAAGTCGATTCTACACGGCAATGAGGCATCGCTTGTAACCAGCGATGTGATAAATGGACTGTCTCAACAGATCAGAACAGCACGCGCGGCCACCGACCGTGCCGAACGATGGCTGGCGAGTCTCTTCGTGCAAGGACAAGCGCAGGAATCAGGACGGATTTTCCGCGGCCATATTGTGCACGCCAACAGCAGCGGCTTTACCGTCAAACTGCAAGACAGCGGCCTTGAAGGATTTGTAGACCTGCGTAAGGACCCGGAAAAGTTCAGCTACGACAAATGGACCGCAAGCCTGACCAGCACCACCCGGCGCTTCCAGCTTGAACAAACGGTCGATATAACCTTCGCCGCAGTGGACGAAGAGCAAGGATACCTGGTGTTGTTTGAACTGGTACCTGATTGCGGTCTTAAACCAGCAAAGCCCGCTGACGGGGCAGAGGCCGGGGCGGAAGATTAGCGTGAGTGTAACGAAGGCCTGTTAGCGAGCGACCGGGTATCCAGCAGAGATAGAGGCACTCCACTCAAGAGACGCTCCTTCACCTGACTAACAAGTTGGATCATCTCCCGGACACCCAGGGCGCGAAGGTAGGCACCCATTTCCCGGCGATTATCCAGGGCAACATTGACATCAACCAGCCGCAGGGCCTGGACGATAGCTTGCTCGCGCTCGTCAAACTCGCCCTCACCGCCGAAAATCAGCTTGGTAAAGGTATCCACGATCAGCATTTCGCTGACAGGGTCGGGCGCTGCGGACGCTCGAGTTTGCTTCATTGCCACCCTCGGCTAGCCTGTTAGGGGCTCGAATTTATCGCTATACACTTAGTATGGCCGAGAAAGCGGCGCTTATTGCTCAAAAAATAGGCAATATTTCACAAATTCTGCGCAAAAAACGTGCAATTGCCCCGAATGGGGCTACCTGACATTAACCGCTCTTAGAAGTCGGCATGGCCAGGCGTCCTGGGGAAGGGAATAGCATCACGAATATTGTCCATTCCGGTGATGTAGTTCAGTAAACGTTCAAAACCCAAGCCGAAACCTGCGTGGGGGACCGTTCCGTAGCGGCGCAAATCGCGATACCACCACAATTCCTCACGTAAATGCTCCTCCATGCGCGCGTCGAGCACATCCAGGCGCTCCTCGCGCTGACTCCCGCCAATAATCTCTCCGATTCCCGGCGCCAGGACATCCATGGCCGCGACAGTTTTCTCGTCGTCATTCAACCGCATGTAAAACGCCTTGATGTCCCTGGGGTAGTTCATCACTACCACCGGGCGGCCCACGTGGGTTTCTGAGAGGTAGCGCTCGTGTTCCGAGGCTAGATCCATCCCCCATTCCACCGGAAATTCGAAGCGCTGCTTACTGGCCTGGAGTATCTCGACCGCCTCGGTGTAGTCCATCCGCTCGAAACTGTGATCTATAACACCGCGCAATCGATCGATGACGGTGTCGTCAATACGCTGCTGGAAAAAGGCCATGTCGTCCTCACGCTCCTCCAGCACCCGGGTGAATACATGCTTCAGTAAGCTTTCCGCGAGATCCGCATTAGCTGCAAGGTCAGCAAACGCGATTTCTGGCTCGACCATCCAAAATTCAGCCAGATGCCTGCTGGTATTGGAATTCTCGGCACGAAAGGTTGGTCCAAACGTATACACCCGAGACATGGCCAGACAGTAAGACTCCACCGCCAACTGGCCAGACACCGTAAGAAACGCGTCCCCCGCGAAAAAATCCTGCCCGTGATCGACATTCCCCGCCGCATCACGGGGCAGGTTTGCCAGATCGAGCGTACTGACGCGGAACAACTCCCCTGCCCCCTCGCAATCGCTGCCAGTGATAATAGGTGTATTCACCCAGTAAAAGTCATTCTCATAAAAGAAGTTATGAATGGCATTTGCGAGGGTGTTGCGCACCCGGGTGATGGCGCCGAAGGTATTGGTACGCGGGCGCAAATGGGCCTGCCCGCGCAGGTATTCAAAGGTATGGCGCTTCTTGGCGATCGGATAGGTCTCCGCGTCATCAACCCAACCCACGACCGCCACGGCGCTGGCCTGGATCTCCACGTTCTGGCCCTTGCCCTGGGACTCTACCAGTTCACCTGTGACGATCACCGCGCAGCCGGTCGAGAGCTTGAGCACCTCGGCGTAGTTTTCAAGACTGTCTGGCACTACGGCCTGGATGGCGTCAAAGGCGGTGCCGTCATGAACGGCCAGGAAGGAAATGCCCGCCTTGGAATCGCGCTTGCTGCGCAACCAACCGCGCACAATGACATCCTGGCCGGTGGCAATGTGGCCTTTGAGAGCAGCCTCAACCGTCGAGGAGTGCGCCATACGTGTTACTCCGGGATAAGCTTTATCAGGCGCGGAGGATACCGAATAGACCTGCCGCACACCAGCGTAGAGGTGGCTTACTGGCTGGCAAGCTGCTTCTGTTTAACGACTTCCAACTGGGTCTTGTACGTCTCGATATCTCCGCGCAGGTAGGCCAGATCGATCGCCTGGGATATCCGCCGGGTAGCCGCATCGAAATCCCCCAACTGGTAGTGGATGATGCCCAATGCATAGATGAGTCGCGCGTCCTGGGGCATCAGGTCAAGCGCATCCTCGTAGTGCTGTCTGGCCTTCTTCCAGTCCTCTTGTTCACCTGCCTTATCACCCAGCCAGGTGTGGTAATACGGGTTGGTGCGCCGGTAGCGCTTGATTCTCTCCGTCCAGTAATCCTGTTCCGCCTCGCGCTCTTGCTGGCTGTAAAGCACCACCAGGTTATTCATTGCCGAGCGATCACGTGAATCAAACTGCAGCGCATAAAAATAGCTTTGTTCTGCATCTTCGTACTGCCCCGCCATACGATAAATCGCCCCGAGGTTAACCCACAGGTGCCCGGTTTTCGGGCTCAACTGGATCGCCCTCACCGCGTGCAACCACGCCTCTTCCAACCGTTCCTCGGCCAGCGCATCCATGGCAAAGTTGCTGTGGTGCAGGGCCTGGGCATCGCTGTCCGCAATCAGGCGGGTAGCGGCAATATCGCGTGATTGCAGCGGGTCGATATCGACCATGTACTCCTCGCCCTGGCGGGTCTTGATGAGCACGTTCACGTGTAACCTCACCGCCACCCGCTCGCCCATACGGGTCCATTCAGGCCGCACCTCCACCCACTGGTAGCGGGCTTTCAGTCCTGCTTCACGTGCCAGTGCCACAAACATGTTGGCATACGACAGGCAGTTGGCGGATCCACGGTGGAAGGCGTCGGCCGCGGTACCGCCAGCAAACGGGTCGTACTGCATATCCAGGACGCCGGCACTCTTAACCGATTGGTGCAGGTTGAACAGGCGCTGTCGTTGGGTGCCGCCGCGGGTGGCGTAAAGCTCGACAAAGCGGCGCATGCTGTCATCCATGGCCAGCAGATCGGGAGTCTCGACCAAGTCAGTGACATCGTCCACCGTCAATACCCGGTCGGGCAGCTGCAGCGGTGGAACATTTTTGGCGCCAATCCTGGCGGAGGGCCCTGACGCGCAGCCGGTAATGATGAATGCAAGAATCGTGGCAACAAGCACCCTGGCACACGCTCCTATCGGTGCGCCTGCATCACTTGCAACTACGATGGCCCGTTGTCCCGGAGCCATGTGCTCCTCCCCACTACCGGCTGGGGTAGTGTTCAACCCGAGTATAGCGCAATGGCGGCCGGCTCAGCCAAACTGCAGCCGGCAGAATTCTGCCGCCAGGCGCTCCACATATTGGACCGTATCAGGGTCAAATCTATCCAATCTGGGGCTATCTATGTCCAGAACCGCAAACAAGCCGCCCTGCATTACCAGGGGAACCACCAGCTCCGAACGAGACCGGCTGTCACAGGCAATATGGCCGGGAAACGCGGATACATCCGCCACCACCTGGGTCTCCAGACTGCTGGCCGCGGTGCCACATACACCCTTACCGAGCGGAATTCGCACACAGGCAGGCCGCCCCTGGAAGGGACCGAGGACCAGTTCACCCTGCTTGAGAAAATAAAAGCCGAGCCAGTTGATATCGGCCAACTGCTCCGCCAGCAAGGCAGAAAAATTGGCCGCATTGGCAATCATATCAACCTCGCCCTGCATCAGCCCTCGCAACTGCAACAGCGCATCCTCAAGGCTCAGGGGCGTAATTGGTTCCATGTTATTCACTCGGCTTGACCTGCATCAATGTTCCTTGACGTGCACGGCTGCACACTGGTTGCCACATTCTCATAACGAATCTCAGGGATCACGGAGCACACCATGACACAGCATATTCTCGAACAGCACACTGTCGAAGACCATCAGACAATGCGTCGGCTGGCACTGGTAATTGGCGGATTTATCTGCGCTACCACCGTTATGGCGCTGGCGATCGGCCTGGTCGCGGGCTGACTCAGGCAGCAGTGTGCAGGCCGCACTCGCGGCCATCAAACACCTTTGTTGGATCAAAATAGTGGCGACAGGTGGGCAGCTGGTGTGCCTCCATGTATGCCTCTACATCGTCGTCTGACCAGTAGAATATTGGCGCGACTTTGATAATGCCCCGGTTGTCCATGGACACGATATCCAGTGACTTGCGGTGTTCAGTCTCCTCCTGACGGATACCGGTCAGCCAGATTTCCGGCTTGAAATCGTTCAGCGCCCGATTAAAGGGCTCCAGCTTAACCTGTTCAGTAAACTGCTGGTGACGCTGCTCTTCATCCACCGTGGGAATACCACCCATAATCGCGTTGCGGCGCTCCGAGGTCATTAGCGGAGAGTACACGTGAACGTTCAGCTCAAGATCCTTGATAAGGCGCTCTGCCACGACATAGGTGTCACGCAGGTTATAGCCGGTGTCTACCCAGATGGTGGGCACGGACTTGTCCACCTCACTGACCAGATGCAGCATGACAGCGGCATTTCGCCCCATGCTGGTGGTCGCGATGGTCGTTACCGATTGCGACAGTGCCCACTGCACGATCTCCCGCGGACCGGCCTCCCGCAGGGCGGCATTCACACTGTCTAGGTCGAAATCAGGCACACTACAGTCCATTGAACGTCATCAGGCTAAGAACTGTAATGAATCAAACCAGGGCTGACAAATAACTATGTTTTATATGGTTATTCTCAGACTACCGTCGGTTTTCGGCGCACCAGGGCACTGGTGTCCGAGGCCCCCAACCCGTCGTACGCGGCTCCCCCGCAGCGTGCATGGCGCTTTCGGAACTCTGACGGGAGTCGAATAAAGCCTGGAAAAGTTGGCCTCAGGCGGCCTTATTGGACACGGCTTTTTCCAGCTCGGCGTGCAGGTCGAGATACTGCCCCGTCAACTTGTGCGCAGGAGCCAGATCAATCAGCGGACGGTGGGCCCTGTGGGACTCTTTCATCTTCACCGAGGTGTTGAGATAGGTGGTGAGCACGGGGTAACCCTCTTCCTCGAGTTCGTTCACTAACTCGCCCGGCAACCGGGCCTGGGAGTTAAACTGGTTGATGACGATGCCTTCCACTTCAAGATCCTGGTTATGGTCCTCCTGCAGTTCAGCGATGTTGTCCATCAATGAATACAGGCTTTGGCGCGCAAAACTGTCGCAATCGAAGGGCACGAGCACAGAGTGCGCGGCGATCAGCGCAGATTTCGAGTAAAAATTAAAGTTGGGCGGCGTGTCGATGTAAACCCGGTCGTATTCGTCGCTCAATTTCTCCAAAGCATCGCGCATTTTGTAAATTTTGTAGCGCGACTCCAGCTCTTTTTCCATGTCTGACAACGCCGGGCTGGAGGGCATCAGGAACAGGTTTTCGTAGGGCGTTTCCCAGACAAAAGAGTCGGGGTTCTGACGCATCTTGCGAGAGCCCACCGTCTGCTTGAACAGGCCCGCCACACCCTGCGCCTCCGCCGGGAAGGCTTCTCCGTCGACCGAGCCGACCAGGTAGTGTGTGGTATTGCCCTGTACGTCGAGGTCGACGACCAGGGTGCGATAACCGAGGGCTGCACTGATCGCAGCCAGGTTGCAGGTAATGCTGGTCTTGCCAACACCGCCTTTTTGATTGAAAACAACGCGAATCATGGGTGGGTCTCTATGCGAGAAGGTGGTCCAACGGGAATCCAAATAGTTTAAACAAAGCGCCTTGGCAATGTAAGCACTGTCGCGTGAATGATGACTATTTGGACCTGCGATTCAGCAGACTGACACGATCCTCTGGCGCAGCTCCATCGCGTCTGCGGTAGTCCTGCCTGGGGCACTCCAGCCCGGGGTATTCCCGCCCGGGGCACTCCAGCCCGGGGCAGAGTTCCAGTCGGGCGGAATTATCCGGCGCTCCACACCTGGTGGTACAGGGCCACAATATCAGCGGCCTCGGGCACCCGCGGATTGTTGGCAGGCGAACCCGAATCCAGGGCCTGTTGCGCCATCATCTCGAGCGAATCAAACCAGCTCGGCTCGGTGATACCGTAAGCCTGTGGCGTCGGCACTGACAGATCGCGATTCAACTGTCGCAGGCCTTCCACCAACTTGCTGGTCGCGGCGCTGTCGCTATCGCCCTCCTGCGCAATACCCATGTAGCGGGCACAGTGCGCGTAGCGGCCCTCGGCGTGATCCACCGACCAGGCGGTAACTTCTGGCAACAGCATGGCATTGCTCAAACCATGCGGCACATGAAACAGCGCGCCGATAGGCCGGCTCATGCCGTGTATCAAGGTCACCGACGCATTGGCAAACGCGATACCGCCCTGGGTGGCAGCGAGCATCATCGCTGCCCGCGCCTCACGATTGTCGGGTTCTGCACAGGCAGTACGGATATTGGCAAAAATTGTTCGCATGGCAGTCAGGGCCACACTGTCGGTAAATGGATTAGCCTTGCGACTGACATAGGCTTCAAGCGCATGACAAAGGCTGTCTATTCCCGTATCGGCGGTGAGACGGTAAGGCATGGACAGGGTGAGTTCATAGTCGACCAGCGCGGCTACCGGCATCAACCCGAGTCCCATGCAGAGCATTTTCTCCTGTGTTTCAGTATCGGTAATGACCGCGACCCGGGTTGCCTCAGATCCGGTGCCCGCCGTGGTGGGGATAGCGATGACCGGCAATCCACTGTCCAGGGTAGCGGGAACCTTATACTCGCGCATCGGCCCTTCGCGCTCGGCCATCACCGCTACCGCCTTGGCTGTATCCAGGGAACTACCGCCACCCAGTGCCACCACGCAGTCATAACTGTGCTCGCGCAGGCAAGCCAGCGCACTATCGACAGACTCTGTGGTGGGGTCGGGAACACAATCAGCAAACACACCGTGGGGGATGCCGGCGCTGGCTAGCGGGGTCAGCAGACGTTCCGCGTAACCGCATTCCACCATAAACGGGTCAGTCACTAACAGCGGACGCGACAATCCCAGTTCTGTCAGTGTGGCCAACAACTGCTGGCTGGCGCCCGCACCCACCCGCAATACACGCGGTAAATTGATGTCGGCCACGGACATGGCTGCCTCCTACCCCTTGATATCGATCAAATGGATTTCAAACACCAGTGCTGTGTTCGGGGGAATAGAATCGCCCGCTCCCTGTTCTCCATAGGCCAGGTGCGGTGGACAAGCAATCCGCCACTTCTCACCCACCGACATCATCTGCAACGCTTCGGTCCAACCGGCAATCACCTGGTTTACCCCAAATTCCGCCGGCTGCCCGCGCTCCACGGAGCTGTCAAATACCGTACCATCGACGAGTGTGCCATGGTAATGCGTCACCACGGTGCTTTGCGCCGTAGGGCTCGCACCTGTGCCCTCTTCCAACACTTCGTACTGCAATCCACTGTCGGTGGTGGTCACCTCGTCGCGGGCCGCATTGGCGGTCATGAATTGCTCGGCCAGCTGCTGCCGCTTGGCATCCAGTTCCGCCGCTTGCGCCTGCTTTTTCTCTTGGATCACCTGATAACTGGGGTTGAGTTCGGCGTCTGACATCAGTGACTCCTGCTCGCGGTACCAGTGCTGAATGCCGGCTAGCACCGCGTCCAGGCTGAGACCATCAAAGTCGTTACGGCGCAATTGGTCGCCAAACTGCAGGCCGAAGCCATAGCTTACCTTCTGCTCATCCGTCGTGAGTTCGATCTCGGGTTGTAATGCCATAAAATAGTTGCCTTGCACAGGTGATTACCGGGACGGCGCACTCTATCATATCCGCGGCAACGGCAGGAAAATGAAGTCCATGGACAGCGCGATTGAAGACATACACCAGTTCTGGTTTGGCGAGCTGGACGAACAGGGCTTCTGCGCACCCTCCTTCCACTCCCTGTGGTTCAAAAAAAGTGATGCAACCGACCGCCACTGCCGGGAACAGTTTGGGCCCTGGGTAGAACGAGCCATCGACGGCGAGCTTGCGCATTGGAAGGCGGATAGCCGGAGCCTGATAGCCCTCATCCTGTTGCTCGACCAATTCACCCGCAATATTTACCGCGACAGCGCCGAGGCGTTTGCCGGTGACGCGCAGGCACTGGCAGCTGCTACGGCGTGCGTCGACAGCGGGCGGCATCTGCAACTACCGCCAATCCACCGGGTGTTCCTTTATATGCCCCTGGAGCACAGCGAAGATCTGGAAACCCAACAGCGCTGCGTGGCCCTGTTTGAGGCCCTGGCAACTGAAACCGGCGACGCGGACATTGCCGGCTTCGGTCGCTACGCCGTGGCGCACCGGGACGTTATCGCCCAGTTTGGGCGTTTTCCCCACCGCAATGCGGTGCTCGGGCGCGAATCAACAGCAGCAGAGATCGAATACCTGAATAATCACGGTGGCTTTTGATGAAAACACGAGTACTTGGACTTACCGTGGCCCTGACCCTGTTTGCCCTGCCTGCCGGCGCGCAAGCACCCATCGATTGCCATCAGTCACCCGAACACCGCCAGTTCGATTTTTGGCTGGGTGAGTGGGAGGTTAAGGACCCGAATGGCGTATTGCAGGGCCAAAATAGAATCGAGCAAGTTCAGGCGGGCTGCGCAGTCGCTGAATACTGGCAGGGCGCCAAGGGCGGCGCGGGTCAGAGCATTAATTATTTCCACCCGGCGACGGGACTTTGGCGCCAGCTCTGGCACGACACTGGCTACAGTATCATCGATATTCAGGGGGGGTTGAGAGACACCAGCATGGTGCTCGAAGGCACCATCTTTTACCTCAAATCAAAGCAGGACAGCCCTTTCAGAGGCACCTGGACCCCCTTGCCTGACGGCCGCGTACGCCAATTTTTTCAGCTGCAGGACGGCAACGGTCAGTGGCAGACCTGGTTTGACGGCTATTACAGCCGCAAGTCCAGCGCCAACTGACGTAAACCCCGCGCGCAGACCGAAAAACTTCGGCCAATACCAACAGGATTCCAATGCGTTCAAACCAATTCCAGATCCAGGTTCTGCTCACCGGCAATGAAGTCATGAGTGGCGACACCGTCGACTCCAATTCAGCACTGATTGCCAGGCGGCTAGCAACCCTGGCCCTGGGCGTCTACCGCAAGGTTACTGTCGGCGACGACGTGGAACTCCTGGCTCGCGAGCTGGCAGATATGGCCAGTGGCGCGGACCTGGTAATTGTCAATGGCGGACTCGGACCGACGATCGATGACCTTACCGCTGAGGTCGTCGCACAGGTTGCTGGTGTCGCCCTGGAGGAAAATGCCCAGGCGCTGGCGCACCTTGAAAGCTGGTGCGGCAAGCGGAATTTGCAGCTCAACGACGCCAACCGAAAGCAGGCCATCCTGCCCACCAGTTGCCGCATAATCGACAACCCCATCGGCAGCGCGGTGGGCTTCGAGGTCAACCTCGGGAACTGCCGCGTAATTTGTACACCCGGCGTACCGAGCGAGCTCGCGGCCATGCTCGACTTCATCGTGGCGGACCTCGGCGTCAAACTGCAGCGGCCTGCGGAGCGCAATATCCTGCGGCTGCAAACATTCGGGCTCGGGGAGTCATCCGCCCAACAGATGATTGCCGACAACATCCCCGACTGGCCGGCATCCGTTGAACTGGGCTTTCGCGCTGGCGCGCCGCAAATGGAGGTCAAGCTAACGGTGGACAACGCCGCGGCCCTGGCTGACCAGCAACGCTGCCACGAAAATCTGCAGAGGCTATTCGGCGACCATATCATCGGCCAGGGCGACACCTTACTCGCCGAGGCAGTATTGGACCTGTTGGCGAAGCAAGGGAAAACGCTTACCGTCGCCGAGTCCTGTACCGGCGGCCTTATCGCCTCGATGTTAACGCGCGTGCCAGGCTCGTCAGCGGGCTTCCACGCGGGGTTTGTCACCTACGCAGACAATATCAAGAGCGACGTACTGGGTGTCGAACGAGAAGTATTGGCAGCACATGGCGCCGTCAGCGAGCCTGTGGTCATACAGATGGCACAGGGCGCACTGGCGAAGGCAAATGCGGACTGCGTGATCGCCGTTTCAGGAATCGCAGGACCCGACGGCGGCACGCCCGACAAACCGGTAGGCACTGTTTGGTTGGCGTGGGGCGATAGCACCCACATTGACACCTGCTGCCTGTGCTGGCCAGTAGAACGCACCCTGTTCCAAACCATGATTGCCGCAGCAGGGCTCGATATGATCCGTCGCACCCTTCTGGGAATCGACACCAGACCACGGTACTTCGATCAACGCAGGGCTCGCTAGTTAACCTGCTAGGGCTGCAACTGTTCGATCACCCAGGTATCTTCACCATCGCGCAAATAGCGAAAGCGGTCGTGCAGACGATGCTCGCCTCCCTGCCAGAACTCAATCCGTTCCGGGACGACCCGGTAGCCACCCCAAAAATCGGGTGCCGGAATTTCTCCCTTGCCGAATTTTTCGCGCATGGACTGCATTTGCTGCAGCAGCAATGCGCGCGTGGAAATGGTTTTACTCTGGTGTGACGCCCAGGCGGCTAACTGACTCTCCCTGGGGCGGGTAAGAAAGTAGCGTGCTGACTCCGCGACAGACATCTTCTGCGCAATGCCGCCTACAATCACCTGCCGGTCAAGCGCGTTCCAAGGAAAGAGCAGCGACACCTCGGGGTGCGCGGCTATATCCACCGCTTTGGCGCTGCTGTGATTGGTATAAAAAACAAAACCGTCTGTGGACACCGCTTTCAGCAGCACAATGCGCTGCCACGGACGTCCGGCCGCATCGATCGTGGCCAGGGACATTGCCGTGGGGTCGCCGAGATCCGCCTCCACGGCTTGCTTTAACCATCGCTCAAATTGGCTGATGGGACAGGCTGCCAGCATATCCCGCGACAGCCCATCAGCCAGGTACTCCCGCCGGAACTCCTCGTAGCTCACGTGTCTCCCGGACCGTCAGGTCAGTACGGAGGAAACTCTGCGAATATGGCCCTTGCTGCTTCCTGGCGACGCTCTGCGCCTGCATCCGGATCGGGGGTGGAGCTCAACCGGGACTGGATAATAGACCGCCACGCCGACTGGTTTCGCGCCGGGTCGATCAGGTCGACGATGAAGGTGCCCTGGGTGTACTGCCGGACGCTGACATCAGAGACCGAGGGTCCGCAGCGCCAGCAGTTGTAGTAACTCATGGAATTGTAGGTTCTCACGTCAGTCTTCTCCTGGGTGACCAGGTGCCAGGCCAGCAACATGTCCGCGTCGGCATTGTTATCCACGATCTGGAACCCCTTGCGGGTTAACTCGTCGGCGATAGCTTCATTGACCCGGTTGATCTGCATATCACTGATGCGAATAGTGGCCGGGTCTGTGCGTGAGGTTGGCTGAATCGCGATTTTTTGGACCTTGGAGAAATCATAGCCCTGATCAAAGTCCGTCGTCGCCTCCAGCGGGGTCGTGCACCCGCCGGCGAACGCCGCCAGTGCGGCCAGGGCCAGAGCCTGTAAAAGTCGTATAGTCATAGCTGGTTCCTTCAGTTTGCTCCGCATTATAGTCAATCGGGGGTCGATGGATACACCGGCGCTCGAGTCATTACCACAGGTATTTGCGGGAAAGGATAAAAGGCCTGCCAATCCTCGCCGAATCTATCCGCCAGAGTCACGCCAAACACCTCATAATGGCACGCGTCCATTGCCGTCAACAGCTCGGATTCTGAGCCAGGTGACAGCAATCGAAACGCCTCCATCAACCCCTCAGTACGCATTCGACCACCCGGAGGCCAATCTTCTCCGTCACGCAACTGCGCAAATGCGGTGCACCAACGATGCCGCAATTCAGTCATCAGCACCTCGGCCGCGTTGTCTGGAAACGCTGTCACCCGTCCTGTGTTCCTCGATTCTGGTTAAGGCTCCGCTGAGGCATTACTCTATCGTGCAGAGGTGCCTTAACTCGATTATGTTTTAGGCGTTAAAAAAGGTACAGTCTGCGCTGTCTAAATTTCTGGGAACTCGCTTCAATGTACTTCAAGGTTCTTCGTCATACCGTCCTTGCCTGTGTTCTGACGGTGGCAAGCAGCAGCTCAATCGCACAGAGCGCCGCGGAAGTCCAAACCCCAATCATCGATTACCGGACCCGGTTCCTGCCGGTAGTGGCCAAACAGGGCATGGTGGTAGGTCCGGAAAGGCTCGCTTCCGAAGTCGGTACCGAGATTCTGCGGCAGGGCGGAAATGCCGTCGATGCTGCAGTCGCTACCGGCTTTGCACTTGCAGTAACCTATCCCCGTGCCGGCAATCTGGGTGGCGGCGGATTCATGCTTATCCACCTGGCCGAAAGCGACTCCCAGACATTGATCGACTATCGTGAAACCGCGCCGGCGGCAGCTGACGCCGACCTGTTCCTTAATGCAGAGGGAGAAGTGGATCGAAGCCGGGAATACTTCAGCCATCAATCTGCCGGGGTGCCAGGTACCGTCGCGGGCCTGATCATGGCGCTGGAAAAATACGGCACCATGTCGTTGCAGGAAGTACTCGCACCAGCCATCAAACTGGCCGACAAGGGCTTCCCGGTCACCTTTGCGCTCAACTATGAAATCAATGCACGGGCGGAGCGCCTGCGCATGGACCCGGAGGCAAGCCGACTGTTCTTCAGGAAAGACGGCTCGCTGTTGGAGGTGGGGGATAACTGGCGACAGCAAGACCTGGCCTGGACACTCAGGCAGATCAGTAAGCATGGGCAAAAAGCCTTCTATGAAGGCGAAATCGCGCGCAGGATTGTCGCCGACATGGAGGCCAACAACGGACTAATGACATTGAAGGACCTGGCTGGGTACAGGGCAGTGGAGAGAGAACCGATTTCAGGCCAATTCCACGACTTCACTGTGGTATCAACACCCCCGCCTTCTTCCGGCGGTGTCCACATTTTGCAGATGCTCAATATACTGGAGGGCTATGACCTGCGCGCCCTGGGTCACAACAGTGCCAGCTACCTGCACTTGCTCATTGAGAGCATGAAACTGGCCTATGCCGACCGCAGCAAGTACCTGGGCGATCCTGATTTCACGCCCATACCGGTTACCGAATTGATCAGCAAAGAGTACGCGCAACGGCAACGTACGCGTATTGACGCGGGTCACGCCACACCGTCCTCTGAAGTCAGCGCTGGCAAGCTAGCCGTAAGCGAGAGTACGGACACTACGCATTACACGGTGGCTGACGGTCAAGGTAACGTTGTCAGCAATACCTACACACTGAATTTCAGCTTTGGTGCTCATATCGCCGTACCAGGTACCGGCATGCTGCTCAATAATGAGATGGCCGACTTCGCTGCACGTCCGGGTGTTCCCAATGCCTTCGGGTTGGTCGAAGGCCAGGGCAACAGCATTGCCGGTGGTAAACGTCCCCTGTCTTCAATGAGTCCCACGATGGTGTTTCGCCATGGCAAGCCCTGGCTGGCAACGGGCAGCCCCGGTGGTAGCACGATCATTACCACGGTGCTGCAGACCCTACTGAACGCTATGGTCTTTGATATGAACATTGCCTCGGCAGCCGCCGGCGCCAGGGTGCACCATCAGTGGCTTCCGGACAAGGTCATCGTTGAAAGCGGCGTGAGTCCGGACACGATTACCCTGCTTAAGGCCTGGGGGCAGAACCCGGAGATTGGCAAGCGTACGCTTGGGCGCACCCAATCGATCATGCTGCAGGACGGCTGGATGCTGGGCGCCACTGACACACGGCGCCCCGGAGGCTGGGTGGCCAGCTACTAACGTCGCAACCTCGCCATCTGGCGACTGATGGCCACCAGCTGACCGCTACTGTCACAGTATTCGCCGTCCTCTTCCAATACGCCATCGGTCAGGTAGCGAGTGGTAGTGACAGCCTGGATGAACCCAGGCGCAGGACTTGCACACAACTGCACATAGAGATCGACGGAGGGTACCCAGCCCACTGGTCCCATGACGTTAAAAATTGCCGGTGAAAACGTGTCAGCGAATAGCACCATTGCCTGGCTGCTGGTACGACCCAATCTACGAGTTTCAATTTGGTATTCTATCGGTCCGGCCCCCAGTGGAGCCAGGTACAGGCCTTGGTGTGTCGTGACGCTTTTCCACTGCGGTATCGAACTTGAACCGATTCACGCTGTCTCCTTAATGGTGAATAGCGGCTGCGAGTGGACCGCTAGCCATTTTGGTGCGTATTTTGTGTGAGACCAACGGGTAGGTCTATACTGAAGGGAGGTTGTTTGTGGTTCGCTCCAAGAGACGCCCAGGCAGCGGTGAGGTTGCTGCGAGAGAGATCAAACACGTGTTTTCGTCCAGTACTTTGTCCCACGTTTTAACGATTGCACTATTGTGCGCATCGCCAGTTTACGCCGTGGAGCAAACACAGGGCGAAGAGGACTCCCTGTCTACCGGGGAGTCAATTGCGCAGGAACCACTCAATACGGTAGAGGATGCATTTGCCGAACCCGCTCTCATCGATAGCCGCGATGTGAAATACTATCGCGACGCTATCGCAAATATTGAAGCTAGCGATGGTGCCTATGCGCAAGGGCTCCACGAGCAGCTGTTGAGCCTTGGCCTGTCACTGCAGCAACAGGGCCGCCACGAAGAAGCGATCAAAACGCTCAAACGCGGCGTGCACCTGGCCCGGGTCAACAGTGGCCTGTACAGCATTGACCAGATTCCACTGCTGCAAACTGAAATCGCCAGCCACATGGCCATGGGCGACTACCTGCAGGCCGACGAGCGCCAGGGATACCTGTACCGCGTGCAGCAGCGCGGGCTGCGCGAGGGTGACCAGCGCGCCCAGGCGCTAATGCAGCAGGCGCGCTGGCAGCGGCGGGCTTATGACATGGGCGTTGGAGAGCTGGATTTTCCCCGGCTGCTGAATATGTGGGACCTCTATCGACTGGCGCTGAATGACGTCATCCAGGAGGAAGGCGAGCACTCGCTGGCCCTGCTAATCCCTCTCAATGGCATGCTGGAAGCGCAATACCTGATCTCCGCCTACCAGGGCGAGCAGAGCAGCACCTTCGGGGAGAACCTGAGCGATCGCTATGACAAGAGCCGGTTCAATGCCTACCGCTCCCAGAGCTTCAAAAAGGGCCAGGCCGTTATTCACGCCATTGACGATATCGAGCAGAAAAACAACGAGGAAGACCGGGTAGTGCGCGCGCGAGGCATGACCCGCCTGGGCGACTGGTTGTTTTTCCACGGCGAAAAAGAGTCAGCCATCGAGATTTACCGCGAGGCCTTTATGGAACTTGCGGAATCCGAAAATGCCCAAGTTGAACTGGCACGAGAGTTCGGCGCTCCGGTGCCACTTCCTAGTATGGAGGAAGTTAAGCCTTTTCCGGAGACAACCAGTCTGGAAATGGCGAATTTACTGCTAGAATTCGGGGTGAGCGATCGTGGAAGGGTGGTGGACCTGCGCCGTATCGACGAAATCGATTCTGAAGCTGAAGATGCAGATGAACCGCCTGTCGCCAATGATGCCGTCGCCAACCGTTTTATGCGCAAGTTACGTCGCACGCGGTTCAGGCCACGTTTTGAAAATGGCGAACCGGTAGCAACTGAAGGTATATCCTGGGCCTATGACACGACGAAATGGTGAATACAAGTTACTAACGTGCCAGCTGATCAAGCTAGCAGGCGCTGCAGGTTTGTGCCTGGTGCTGAGCGGCTGCCCCAGTGCCAGCAATCCGACCACCCCGCAGCCGCCTTCACCGAGTTCGTCCCCACCGAGTTCCAGCAGCAGCCCATCCAGTAGCAGCCCGCCACCCAGTTCTCCCAGCAGCTCGCAACCTTCAAGCAGTTCGCAGAGCCCGCCGAGCAGTAGCTCTCCGAGTTCTGCCAGCAATTCCCAGACTCCACCATCCAGCTCGACACCACCGTCGGGTAGCAGTGGTCCGCAAACTCCCAGCGGTTCGCAACCCCCCGGGCAGTCACAGGGAGAGCAGTCCGCGTCCACCGAAAGTGGTGAGCCGAGCGGCAACGAGGGTATGGGGGAGTTCCCGCAGGGTGAGGCACCGGGCCAGGATGGCAGCGAGATGGACCCAGGGGGAGCCGGCGAACCGGGCATGGAAGAGGTAGCCGGCACGTCCGGCGACGGCAGTGAATCAGGCGGCACAGACGCCACCGGTGAAGGAGAAGGCGAACCTGGATTTGAGGTGGGCGTGGACACCGGAACCGGACTGCCAGGATTGCTCGACGAGCCGACTTTTGAAGAAATTCTTGGTGCCATGGAAGACGCCATGGGTGAAGCCGAAGGCGCACCGGGTAGCCCCGGATCACAAGCAGGCACGGGAGGTTTCCCCGGCGATGGTACTGAACCCGGCACCGGGCCAGCCGGCCAGGAAGGCACCGAGAGCGGTGCTGGCGGTACGTCACAGGGTAGCGGCGGCCCACTCACGCCTGCCGAGCAGGTGGCCATCCTCGACGCACAGTTAGAACAGGGCACCGACGTATTCGATGCGATTATTCTTGAGGAGCAGGCAGCTCAGCGGGAGGCTGCGCGCAATCGCACCCCCCCACCGACGCCGGCGCCAGAGGAGGGATCCAGTAGCGGTGGCACAGGCGGGTACGGCGGCGGCATGATTGAAGATGGTATCGCCGACGCCGGCGGCTACAGCACCGGTGGTGGCATGGGAGGAGCGTCAGCCGGTGGTGGGGAAATACCGCAAAATACTGCTAAATACCCTCCTCCCGCGGATATACCCACTGGCAACGACGATGACGTTGTAGCACGCCAGCTGCGCGAAGCAGCGATGCGCGAGCCCGACCCGGCCATCCGCGAGAAGCTCTGGGATGAATATCGCAAATATAAGGGTATTTCGCCGTGAGCTCCTGGCTGAAAGTGTTCGGCGCGGTTGGTATGGCCGCGCTGTTATCCGCCTGTGTCAGTCAGACGGTTAAGACCACGTCGGTACCCACTATTGAGAATGCCTCCCAACAGGTAGCGGAAGACCTGCTCCTGGATGTTGCCATCGCGATATTTGATCCAGGCATTGATGACTACGATGGCGAAGATCAGCAGATCTACCCGGAGGTCCGTAAGGCAGAGGCCAGGTACATGCCCAATCTGCTTTCCGAAGCCATGCAAAACAGCGGCGCATGGGGCGCTGTGCGTGTGGTACCCAGTGAAAGCCAGATCACCGATTTACTCGTGACGGGGAAGATACTGCACTCCGATGGCGAGCAACTAAAACTGAAGATTCTGGCCCAGGATTCACGGGGCTACGTCTGGCTGGACCGCGAATACAGCGACAACGCCAGCCGCTATGCCTACGAGGTCACCACACGCACCAAGCACGATCCTTTCCAGGCCGTGTATAACACCATCGCCAATGACTTGTTACAGCGCCAGGAAGAGCTGAGGGAACTGGACCGCAAGAATATTCGGCTGGTAACCGAGCTGGTGTTCGCTCGCAGTTTTTCCGAGGAGGCCTTTGAGGGTTACCTGGCGGAGAATCGCAAGGGCAAATTGCTGGTAATGCGCTTGCCCGCTACGGATGATCCCATGCTGGAGCGGGTACGGGTTATTCGCGAGCGCGATCACTTGTTCGTCGACACCATGCAGGAATATTACGGTACCTTTAATGGCGAAATGATCGGCCCGTATCAGGAATGGCGCAAGCTAAGCTATGAGGAAGTCGTTGCGCTGCAGGAACTCAAGGCCGAGAGCACGCGCCGGCTGATCGCCGGTGGGGTGGCCGTGCTGGCGGGCATCGCCGCAGCGGGCAGCAGCGAAAACACCAGTCGGGCAGCAGGGAATGTCGCGATCATGGGTGGCGGCTACCTGATAAAAAGCGGCCTGGAGCACCGCAACGAGGCACAGATCCACGTCGAAGCACTGGAGGAACTGGGCCTGTCCCTGGAGGCTGAAATCACACCCCAGGTCATCGAATTGGAAGACAGGTCCGTCATGCTGAGCGGCAGCGTCGCCGACCAGTATGATCAGTGGCGAGAGCTTCTGGCAGAGATCTACCGCGCTGAGATCGGCTCGCTGGAGGTCATCACAGACTCCGAATCCACCGACGAGAAGCTCTAACTCCTGCAGAACGGCAGGTAAGGCCCAAGATCAGTCCATGTCCTCGCACAACGAGAAAGTCCAACCCGCACAGTTCGACCTCGCCGCAACACCACAGACCAGCGACCAGACAGCGACAGCCGCATCAACCGAAGCCGAAGGCACGCCCAGCTGGGTCCTGCCAGGACTGGGAGGGTTACTGCTGGTCGCGGCAATCGTCGTATTCTGGCTACCAGGCCGGGTAACAACACCGGATTCAGTGGAGGCTCCTGTTGCCGCGGACAGCGACGCAAACCCGGCACCTGTTAAGCCAGTCGAAAAGCCCGTAGAACAAGGCGAAGAGGCATCGCCCTGGTCAGATGCCCAATCGGCCAAACTGCGCAAAGAAGCCCAGGATACGCTCGGCGAATTACTGGATGTGCAGTTCCGTTTGCAGGAGCGTGAAGTGGAACGATGGGCGCCTGCACCTTTTGCCGAAGCCACCGCCGAAGCACAGCGCGGCGATGAATTGTACAAGGAACGCCAGTTTGTGGAAGCCAAGGAGAGCTACGAGTCCGCACTCGCTGCCCTGTTGGCCCTGGAGGCTGGTATTCCCGATGCCTTTGCAGCCCAAATGGAAGCGGCACGCAGCGCGATAGAACAGGGTAATGCAGCCGCGGCTGCCGAGGCCCTGGAGCTGGCCGAGTTAATTGAGCCGGCAGGCGCCGGCCTGCAGGAGTTACGGCGGCGTGAAGCGGCTATGCCCGAGGTGCAGCAGTTACTGGCCAGTGCCCAGCAGGCCGAAGAGGGAGGCGACCTCGCCGCTGCAGAGCGTCACCTCAAGAAGGCGAATACGACTGACCCTGCTCACCAGCGTGTCGCCGGGGAACTTGCCCGCGTCAGCGAGGCGTACGTGCAGCAACAGTTTAATGACGCCATGAGCAATGGCTATATGGCCATGGACGATGGTCGCTTTGACAACGCTCGCAGTAGCTTCCGCCAGGCCGATAAACTACAGCCCGGCTCACCAGAAGCCGCCAGTGCCATGCTGGAACTGGCCTCGGCCGAAACCGCTGCGCAACTGGCCTCACTGCAGCGTCGTGGTAGCGCTGCGGAGAGTAGCGAATCGTGGAAAGATGCCGTTGAGGCCTACCAGGCAGCATTGGAAATTGATGGCAATATTCTGTTCGCACGGGAGGGCCTGACCCGCGCCGAGCCCCGCGCACGCCTCGACAAGCAGTTTCAGGCTGCCATCGATGAGCCCGACAGATTGGCGGATGTTGCGGTCGCCGAGCTCACGGAAAGCCTGATCAAGCAGGCCAGGAGCATTCAACCTCAAGGACCCGTACTGGCAGAACAACTGCGCAAACTGGAGGGGCTGCTGGAGCTGGCGAACACACCGATTACCGTCACCCTGCAGTCCGACCTGCAAACCGAGGTAATCGTGCACAAAGTCGCACGACTAGGCCGTTTCGAACAGCGTCAACTGACCTTGCGTCCCGGCAAATACACTGCTGTGGGCACGCGCAACGGCTATCGCGATACCCGGCAAACCTTCGAGATTCGACATGATACGCCTATGGCACCGATTGTTGTTGCCTGCACGGAAACCATTTAGATGAGCGGCGGAGAACCGATTACGCCGAGCGCTATGGCACCGGCCACTTCGGCCGATAAGATCGCACCCAGCGCGTTCCAACCGCTGGACAGTGCCACCCAGAAAAAAGAAAAAACCTTCAATCCCATGCGCTGGGCGCTCGCCTGGGCGGCGCTGACCTTTTTGGTCATCATGGCATTTCTGCTCACCTCGCGCTCGGTACAGGTGACGGTGGTCGCTGAATCGGAGCCGGACATTGACATCGGCGGTCTGCTGCTGCCCTTTGGGGACCGCTACCTCATGCGCCCGGGCGACTACACAATCACGGTGACCGCACCGGGCTACTACCCGCTTGAGAGTGAACTGGTAGTAACCGACGCAGACACGCAGCTCGTCACCCTGGAACTGCAGCCACTCCCCGGCAGGCTTACGATAAACAGTGAGCCGGAGGGGGCGCGGGTATTGATCGATAACGAGCAGGTCGGCACAACGCCACTGGTCGATTTTTCTGTTGCAGCGGGAGAGCGCACGCTGGTGCTGGAAGCGTCTCGCTATCAGCCCTACGAACAGACACTGGCGGTCACGGGGCGTGAGGTACAGCAAATACTGGACCTGGAACTGGAACCGGCGTGGGCAGACGTGACCATCGACAGCGTGCCGGCTGGCGCGACCATCCTGATCGACGGAGAGCCCGCCGGAACGACACCCGCCTCCCTGGAAGTATTGGAGGGCGAGCGCCAGTTGCTATTGCAATACACGAGCTATGCAGACTGGGACCTGGCCCTGGAAATAGTCGCCGGCGAAGCGCAGGAGCTCGGTACGATTACGCTGGAGCCTGCGTCCGGTGTGTTAAACCTCAGCAGTACGCCGAATGGCGCCAATGTCACCCTGGATGGCGAGTTCCAGGGTCAAACACCCCTGGAGCTGAGTCTAAGCCCCGATCGAGACCACCGTCTTGCAGTGTTTAAGCCGGGATATCGCAGGCACAGCGAAACCCTGGCAATGGCCGCCGGCACTCGTCAGGAGAAAGCTATCCGACTACGCGCCCAACTGGGTGAAGTGCGATTGCAAGTGTCCCCCGCCAATGCCCTGGTGCGCGTAAACGGCAGGCCAGTCGGCGAGGGCAGCCAGACGATTTCACTACCGGCTGTCAGCCATAACATAGAGGTATCGCTCGCGGGCTACGCCACCGTAAAGCAGCGCGTGACACCCCGCCCGGGCCTGCAGCAATTGGTTGAAGTGGCGCTGCAAACCGAACAGGAAGCGAAACTGGCCCGTATCAAGCCGCAGATCACTACCGCACTGGGTCAAACCCTGCTGCTGTTCAGCCCGACCGATAACGACAGTGGCAGCTTCACCATGGGCGCCTCGCGCCGCGAGCCCGGACGCCGAGCTAACGAGGTGCTGCGCCCGGTTGAGCTCGAACGGATGTTTTACCTGCAGACGACAGAGGTAACCAATGCGCAGTTTAGACAGTTCCTGGCCACCCATAATTCGGGACAGATCGAGGGCAATAGCCTCAACCGCGAGCACCAGCCAGCGGTGCAGGTCAGCTGGCAGCAGGCAGCCCAATTCTGCAACTGGCTCAGCCGGCGAGAAGGCTTGCCGCCGTTTTACAGAGAAAGCAACGGCATCGTCACCGGCTACAATCGTTCAGCGACCGGCTATCGACTACCTACCGAGGCGGAGTGGGCCTGGGCGGCCAGGGTGGAGGGCGAAACACTGTTGAAATTTACCTGGGGCGACACCTTCCCACCGACCAGCCCTGTTGAGAACTACGCCGACAATACTTCGGCGTACGTCACGGGCAGAATCCTCAATGGCTATACCGATGGCCATGTGGTCAGCGCACCCGTGGGGACGTTCAGCGCAAGCCGTAAAGGCCTGTATGATCTGGGGGGCAATGTGGCAGAGTGGATTCACGACGTTTACGTCATCCCATCAGCCAACAGCAGCAGTGAACTGGATCCCATGGGTGCACAAACCGGCGACAACTACGTTATTCGCGGTGCCAGCTGGTCGTTGAGCAAACTGGCGGAACTGCGCCTGAGCTTCCGAGATTATGGGCAAGCCGGCCGGGATGACGTAGGATTTCGAATAGCACGCTATGCGGAGTAACGAATGAAGTGGTGGATACCGGTGTCGGCAGCCTTTGCGGCGATTACCTTGCTCGCCAGCGCAACAGCCCAGGAGGCAGCGCCCGACCCTAACAGTCCCGTTGAAAGCGGGGAAACGGTCACGGCCACTGCCACCGCCGACAACCCGCAACAGGATAGATCACCAACCGATTACAAATCTTCCGAGGAGATTTCCGAGGATTTATCTGTCTCATTCCCGGTAGATATATAGGAAGCCAATATGAAAACCCGGATGTCTTCGGAGTTTATTTTTCAGTTATTCGCCCTGCTGATCGCCGTTATCGTCGTTCACGCAGTTTACGTGGGTGCGGTGCGGCCCAGCGCCGACGCCCAACTTCAGCAGGAAATGGAACTACAAGCGGCGGGTGAAGATTTTGTGCCGCAAAGAACGCTCGCCGTGGTTATTCGAGACTTCGAACAGGAAGCCTGCTTTATTCTGTTGTTCTGGGCGCTGGCCATCATGGGCTACAAGGGGCGCAGGACCATAGCGGAAAAGGCAATACTGGAACGCGCCCTGCTGGACATACCCGACGGCACCAGTGTCTTACCCGAAGACGCGCGGGAGTACAGCCGTTCTCTCGAGGCTCTTCCCAATACCGAGCAGGACCTACTGCTGCCGCGCACACTGTTGTCCGCCCTGCAAAGATTTGCCACTACCGGCAGCATCCAGGCTGTCTCTGACACCATCAAGGAACAGTGCGAGGTCGAGTCAGACCGCCTCGACTCGGAAATGTCCATGGTGCGATACATCGCCTGGGCCATTCCTTCCATCGGATTTATAGGCACCGTACGTGGTATCGGTGACGCCCTGGGACAGGCCTACAAAGCAGTCGAAGGTGACATTTCCGGGGTAACGGTCAGCCTTGGGGTTGCGTTCAATAGCACCTTCGTTGCACTGGTGCTGAGTATCATCATCATGTTTTGCCTGCATCAGCTGCAACTGTCCCAGGAACGCCTGGTGCTGGACTGTCAACGCTACGCTGACAAGCGCCTGATGCGCCACCTGGTAGCCCACTGATGTCTTTTGCCCTGCTCGACATCATCGACAGTAACCTGCAGTTGTGGAATGCAACGACGGCGGTGCAAAGCCCCGGCTACGCGCTGCTCGAAGGCAATAACTATCGCTTCGGAGCGCCGGCCCGGTCTGCGGCCAGACTGCACCCGCGCAATATCAACACGCGGTTCTGGTGGCAGCTGAACACCGAAAGCCTGCAGCCGGCACTGGGACCTGCCCGCCACACTGCTGACCTGGTGCACGCGCACCTGCAGCAGATTCACCGCGAGGCCGGTGAGCCTGAGGAGTTGGTACTGGCGGTCTCCAGCAGCATGCAAAGAGACCAGTTGTCATTGCTATTGGGGATTATCGGCCAGTGCCCTTTCGAGGCCGTTGCGCTGGTTAATCGCAGTGTTGCATTGGCCAGTCTGGGCGGCGCCAGCAGCCGTCAATTTCATCTGGAAATACAGCTACACCAATCGCTGGTGACGGAACTGGCCAACGAGGGGGGCATTACCCAGTTCCAGCGCAGCATCCCCCTGCCCGGCTGCGGCTTG
The DNA here is from genome assembly GCA_963669435.1 of Halieaceae bacterium. Lineage (GTDB taxonomy): Bacteria > Pseudomonadota > Gammaproteobacteria > Pseudomonadales > Halieaceae > CALJFL01. The sequence continues at coordinate 2,451,165 of OY770025.1, read as the reverse complement.
TTGCAGCTCCAGGAACGCCTGGTGGCAACTATCGCGGCGGCATTCATCCGCCAGACTCGCTTCGACCCCCGCCGTAAGGCAGACACAGAGCAAGCATTGTATGACGCTTTACCTGCAGGCTTACGTGCGCTGCAGCAGCAACCGGAGACCAACATCGAAGTTAACGGTTACCGGGCCAGGATTAATCGCAGCGAGCTGACAGAGGCAGGACAAAGGCTCTTCACCAGCGCCAGTGAAGCCATGGGCACGTTGGCCGAACGCGACCAGATACTGGCTGACCCACTGGTCGCGTTGCTTCCCGGCGCGGACAGCGCATTTGCCGGCGCGCAGCCACTGGCTACCGATGCCCTACCGGCCAGTATTGAAAAACACCAGGATGAACTGGTCCAGCGCGGCGAGACACTCAGTTACGTAACCCAGCTACGCACTCTGGTATCTCCGGTACAGAGTCCGGTTGCGGACCATTCCACCCCAGATCAGGCCGAGCCAGGTCAGGCCGAACCAAGTCAGGCCGAGCCGGTTGTTCCCCCTACTCCGCTACCCACCCACGTGCTGCTGCCCGATGCGACTGCCCTGCCTTTGTCAGATAATGGTGTAGAACTGGGCAGCGGCGTACGCATCGCCGCGGTGGGTGGCGCATGGCACCTGGACGGTGACCTGGTCGATACCCGCCAAAACCAGGAGGTGGCCTCGCCAGATGCTCCATTGGCACGGGGTGACATGGTTACGGTGGGGAACCAGCAATTCCAGCTTATAGAGGTCCAGTCCTGAGGACACATTAGATGGCCAGGAAGAAGCGCGAATTTACCACGTTTAACCTCAGCTTCCTGGATATTATGTCCTGTGGCTTTGGGGCGGTGGTATTGGTCTTTCTGATTATCGACCACTCCATCGAGGTAGAAACCCGGGACCTGAACCGCGACCTGCTGTCTGAGGTCAATCTGCTGGAAGAAGATGTGACCGATGGCGAAGCCGGCCTGGTACGCCTGCGTAACACCCTGTCTGAACTGGACCTGCGCATGGTTGAAGCCCAGGGCCGGGCCTCGCGCATCCAGGATGAAACCCGCGAATGGGAGGCATTGATTCAGGAGTTGATGGAAGAGGGCTACACCGACTCGGACGACGTGGCGGCGCTCAAAGCCGAGGTGTTATCGCTGGAGGAAGAGGTAAAAAAACTGCGCCAGGCCTCGGAAGAGGACAGCGGCGACAGCGCGAGAACCTTCGTGGGCGACGGTAACCGGCAGTATCTCACCGGCCTGAACCTCGGGGGCCAGCGTATCGCCATTCTCCTGGATGTCTCCTCGAGCATGCTCGCGGACAAGCTGGTCAACGTGATTCGGCTGCGCAACATGGACACCCGCTTACAACGCAGTGCCGATAAATGGACACGCGCGGTCAACACCGTGGACTGGCTGACTGCCCAGCTGCCAGTCACCAGCAACTACCAGGTAATCACCTTTAACACACAGGCCAAAGCTGCACTGGACGGCACCGACGGAAAGTGGCTCGAGGTCGCTAACCAGGTGCAGCTGGAAGAGGTTGGTACGGCCCTGCGAGACATCGTACCCAGCGGGGGTACCAGTCTGGAAAACGCCTTTATCTCGCTTCAGGCCATGTCCCCTCCCCCGGACAATATCTTCCTGATTACCGATGGCCTGCCCACCCAGGGTACCAGCGCCCCCGGACGGCCCACGGTCAGTGGCAGGGACCGGCAAAAATATTATCGCGCCGCCATTCGGCAACTTCCGCAGAATGTGCCTGTCAATATTATTCTGGCACCGATGGAAGGTGACCCCATGGCGGCATCAGAATTTTGGCAATTGGCACAGGTGAGTCGTGGCTCGTTCCTGAGCCCCTCCAAAGACTGGCCATAACAGGTACCTGAGCGATGGCGAAACGCAGAGGCCCCGAGGAATTCTCACTGTCTTTTCTGGACGTGATCTGTTGCGGTTTTGGCGCCGTAATCCTACTACTTATGATCACCAAAACCGTGCAGCCGCAGATTATCGAGGCGTCAACGGTCAATCTCGAGGGCCTGGTCGCTGACTTACAGCAACAGGTATTTGAGATACGCGGTGAAACCAAAATACTGAATCGCGATTTGAACGCCAAACACAAACAACTGTCTGAATACGAAGAGAAGATTGCGATTTTGCGCGGCCAACTCGCCAGCGCAAAATCCCGCTATGACAGCATCCAGGTGGAGACCAATAGCAACGATATCATTACCCAGCAGCTGGCAGTGGCCCGACAGTCGCTCACTGAAGAGATGCAGCGTTTGCTGGGCTCACAGCACCTGTCCAAGAACAACCTGATAGGCGGAATTCCGGTGGATAGCGAGTACATCATCTTCGTTATCGATACATCCGGGTCGATGTTCTCCTACAGCTGGGAGCGGATGATTGCTGAGCTGGAAGCCACCTTGAGTATCTATCCGGAGGTGAAGGGCATCCAGATCATGAATGACATGGGTAACTACATGTTCAGTCGCTATCGCGGTCAGTGGATACCAGATACCGAGGGCCGCCGTAAGATTATCGTGCAGAATCTCAGGAACTGGAATGTATTCAGCAACTCCAGCCCGGTCGAGGGAATTACCCAGGCCATCCGCACATTCTACGACCCTAACAAAAAGATCAGTATCTACGTCTTCGGCGATGAATTCACCGGTGAATCAATCGCCCAGGTCGTGGACACCGTGGACAGGATAAATCGCGAGGACGCCAGCGGCGAGCGCCGGGTGAGAATTCATGGCGTAGGCTTCCCGGTACAATTTATCCGGGCACCTCACCTGCAAACAACCGGAATTCGCTTTGCTACACTTATGCGTGAACTCGCTTATCGCAATGGAGGAACATTTGTCGGCCTCAATGACTTCCGCCCCTGAAATGCAGGCCTGCGGTGCTGAGACGGCGATCTCTCGATTGCCACGCATTGTGCTGATCGCGCTTTTGGGCTTGCTGTCGGCCTGTGGGCCGCGGCAGGTCATTGTTGAGGGGAGTTTCCCCACCCCACTTATGGATCCGCTGCCTCTGACCATGGGCGTGTGGTACAACGAGGAGTTCAGTAACCATGAATTTTTCGATGAGGCTAAAGGTCGTGCCGACTCCACGTGGATAGTGAAAACCGGCGAGGCACAAACACAGATGTGGGACATTGTGCTAGGAGGCATGTTCCGGGAGCTGGTACATATGAAGGGAGCGCCTGCACCCGATCAGCTCAACCAGGTGGTTGATGCGGTACTGATCCCGCATGTAGAAGAGCTGCAGTACGCCATACCCGCCCACACTAACGTTAAAGTTTACGAAATCTGGATGCGCTATCGCTTCGATATGGTGACCACGGCGGGTGAACCTATCGGCAGCTGGACCATGAGTTCCTACGGGAAAACGCCGACTGCATTCCTGCAGAGCGATGAGGCCGCGGTTAACCTGGCGGCCGTGGTGGCACTTAGGGACGCAGGAGCCAACTTCATCAGTAATTTTTCCCGGCTGCCTGCGGTCAAGGAGTGGCGTGAGCAACGCCAGGACAGCGGAGCTAGCGAGCCGGCAGGCGATGAGCCAGCGGCGGCCACCGAAGCACCGGCCACAGAAAGCGAGGTAGTGGAATCATGACGCGCTACACTGCAACCGGTCTCCTGCTTGTCACCACTCTGCTGACTGGCTGCGTGACCGCCACCGTCGATGAAATGGTGTTTAATGAACCGACTGCGGGTATTGGCGATTCCACAGTGGTCATTCTCGGCAGGCGCCATGCCAGCGACTATGAGACCGAGCCCGACTTTATCCGCTGCGTCGGCAAACATATCCACGCCCGGGACAAGAGCATCTACGTGATGGGCGAGTTGGAGTTCATCAACGAGCTATATCCCTGGTTTGAGCCAAGAACGGCGCCACTGCGGCCCCGGGATATTGACAAGATTATGGTGCACCCGCCGGTGGCAGCAAAAATGGCGGAACTGAAAACGGAATACATGATCTGGATCGACGGCAGTACGATCCAAACCAATTCGGCGGGTTCAATGACCTGCGGAATCGGCCCCGGTGGTGCAGGTTGCTTCGGTTTCGGCACCTGGGGCAACGACGCCAACTACGAGGCGACGATCTGGGACTTCACTGATCGCGCAGAAGTTGGACGAGTCAATACGACGGCCAGCGGACAATCTTATATGCCAGCCGTTGTTGTCCCTATCCCCATCATCGCCCCCGTCCAGGGCACGGCTTGTGATGGTATTGGCGATCAACTACTTGAATTTCTTTCCAGCGAGTACTAACTGATGTACTTGCGCACCTGGCTGATCCGCTTTGCGGCCCTGGGACTGCTCGCTCTCGGGGCCCACTCACAGGCGTCCTCGGTCGGGGACGAAATGTATGAAAAATTCGTCAGCGATGGCGCCATCTATGACGATCCTGAACTGGCCGCTTACGTAACACGAATCGGCCGCAGCCTGGTAGAGAATGCGCGTCGCGATCCTGATGACTTTACGTTTACCGTCATCGACAGCCCGGATATCAACGCCTTCGCCACACCCGGCGGCTACGTTTACATCAACCGGGGCTTGCTAGCCTACCTGGACAATGAGGCCGAAATGGCCGGTGTGCTCGCCCATGAAATAGCGCACATCACCGCGAATCACTCGCTCGAGCGCCAGTCCGCCAGCGTCGCCAATAAGGTACTCGCCACCACCGTGTACATACTGACCGGCAGCGGCGACCTCGCCGACGCGTCAACCATGTACGGAACCGAATTAGTCAGTGGCTACGGTCGCGAGCAGGAACTGGAGGCGGACGGTCTCGGTGCAGAGTACATGTATAAGTCCGGCTATGACCCCGAGGCGCTTCTCGAGGTGATTGGCGTGCTTAAAAACCAGGAAATGTTCCAGCGCCTGAAAGCCAAGGAAACCGGCCAGAAAAAAGGCAGCTACCACGGACTTTATGCTTCACACCCACGCAACGACAAGCGCCTGCAGACGGTGATTCGCGCTGCCGGGGAACTGCAGACAGACGAGTATCTTGAGAGCCCTGAAGTGCCGGGAGAATTCCAGAGCCATATGCGTGGGCTGGTCTGGGGGCCAAGCGTGCAGGGGCTGCGTCCAGAAAACCGCTACTACCACAACAAACTCAAATTCACCTTTGCCCATCCCGAGGGCTGGACTGTGACGCCCAGCGCCCAACAAATTGTAGCCACCGCCGACGATGGCACTGCCTCACTCACCATCCGCATTCAGCGCCTGGATGCCAGTCAGAGTCCCCAGGCGGTGATGGAGTCAACTGCCAAAGGTGACCTCGCTGATGGCAAAGCGCTTGAGCAGGCAGGTCTGAAAGGCTACACCGCCACCAGCAGTGGCGCCGGTACCAGCAAACGTCTGGCCGTGATCGACTACCGCTACACTTACCTGTTTGAGGGTTCGGCCCAGGATTTCACGGCCAGCGACGCCGATCTGTTGGCGATTATTGAGAGTTTCAGGCCAATGCACCCGAAAGAGACCAAGGTCAGCGATCCGCGCTATGTTCAGTACATACAGGTACCGCGGGGAGCGACAATGGAGAGCCTGGCGTCCAGCGTGCGCATACCCGACGCAGAAGCGCAGCTGCGGCTGATAAACGGTCTATATCCTCGCGGCGAACCGCGCACCGGCGACTGGATCAAAGTTATAAAATAGCGGGCACAGGTCGCCGCGCCCCATTACAAACAGGAGACTGTTTTGGTATCAGTTACGCCTTGCCAAAGAGCTGCTGAGGCTCCGCTGACGCATTACCGTGTTATTCAGAGGTGCATCAAGCCATTCCTGGCGGCGCTCGCCTGCCTACTAATCAGTACGGCAGCGAATGCGCTGACCGTTTACACCGCAAAAAAAATCATCACCATGGAACCCGCGTTGCCAGAGGCCACGGCGGTGGCTGTGGAGGATGGACTGATTGTCGGCGTGGGCTCGTTGGAAAGCCTGCAACCCTGGCTGGACGCACGCTCCGGCACGATCGACCGCTCCCTTGAAAATCTGGTACTCATGCCCGGGTTTATCGATCCGCATGTGCACCCGGCCCTGCCTGCCGTGATCACGCAGTTTCCCTTCCTGGCACCGGATGATTGGACGCTTCCAACCGGCAATTTCCCAGGCGCGAGGAACCCCCAGGCCTACGAGGCCCAGTTAAAGATACTGGTGGCCGCCCACGAAGACGAGAAAGTCCCCTTTATCACCTGGGGCTATCATCAGCTATGGCACGGAGATATCGATCGCACCGTGTTAAATCGCTGGTTCCCGAATCAAGCCGTGATGCTCTGGCACCGGTCATTTCACGAGATGGTAGCCAACGACAGCGCCCTGGCGATGCTTGGACTCACGCAGGAAGACACGGAAGGACACCATGAGGTGGACTGGGAGGCGGGCAAGTTCTGGGAAAACGGGATGCACCTGCTCACACCGAGAATGGCCTTTATTCTCGCCCCAGAGCGCTTTGGCGCGGGTATGAAGAACTTTCTAGAGATGATGCACCAGGGCGGAGTCACAACCGCACTGGACATGGGAACGGGCGTGTTCGGTGATCCTGTGGCCGAAATAGAGCTGGTCAGGGCCGTCGCTGAAAGCAGTCGCGCGCCGAGCCGGGTCATCCTGACGCCCATCATCACCGACTTTCTCGCTCGCAAAAAGACACCCGAGGAGGCCCTCCAGGAAATTGAAGGCTGGAGGGCAGCAAACTCACACCGTGTAATGATCGACCGGCACTTCAAGCTGATGATGGACGGCGCGATTTTCAGTGGTCTGTCGCAAATGGGACCACCGGGCTATCTCGATGGTCATGATGGTCAGTGGATGGCCCCATTGGCAATAACCGGCGAGTGGGCCGAGTTCTTCTGGCGGGCGGGTTACAAGTTGCACGCTCATACCAACGGAGACAAAAGCGCCGCCGCGGTAATCGATATGCTCAGGGACCTGCAATCGAACCACCCCAGACCTGATCATCGCTTTACCGTGGAACATTTTGCCTACAGTACAGAAGACCAGACCCGCCAGCTCAAGGCACTGGGCGCTGCCGTTTCGGCTAACCCCTACTACCACTACATCCTGTCGGACATTTACAGTGAGCAATGGCTGGGGCCGGACCGTGGCAGCCAGATGGTCCGGCTCGGCTCCCTGGAGCGCGCTGGTGTCCCTTTTGCACTGCACTCAGATAGTCCAATGGCGCCGCTGTCGCCATTGACGCTGGCCTACAACGCCACAAACCGCGTAACCATCAACGGCAATGCTACCGGTAGAAATGAGCGTATATCACTGGACAGTGCGTTGCGCGCAATCACCATCGATGCCGCGTGGATAATGGGCTGGGAAGACCGTATTGGTTCCATTCGCGCGGGGAAAAAAGCGGATTTCACTGTGCTGGAGCGAAGCCCCTATGATGTCGGCGCCGAGAATCTTCGGGATATCAACATCTGGGGCACGGTGTTTGAGGGTGAACTGCACCCACTAGAGCCGCACTAGGCCCCTTTCGGCTGAGCTTCCACGCGATCCTGTACAAGTACCCAGGGTGCCGCCACCACTGCCCAAAGTTCCGCGTTTTCCTCGTACCAACGCAGCGCCTGGGAATCACTAACGGGAGCGACCTCCCCGGCAGCGATCCACTGTTCGAAACGTTCGGTACTATCCAGTCCTAACTGCACAGCGACCTCGACCAGGTCCAACGTCGGATCGACCTTAACTACCTTGCCCCCGGCATAGTAGGTCTGCAGATCGCGCCAGGCTATCCGCGCCGTCTGTCCCAGATATTCCCGGCGCAAAAGTTCGCTGCGTTCCATGCCGGATTCAGCCATAGCGCTGGTCGGCAACAAAGGGGTTGGTCTGGCGTTCCTGGCCAAAGGTTGAGGTGGGACCGTGCCCGGGGATAAAGGTGATGTCATCACCCAAGGGAAAAAGCTTGCTGCGAATGCTATCGATCAACTGCTCATGGTTGCCCCGTGGGAAGTCCGTGCGGCCAATCGACCCCTGGAACAGCACATCTCCCACCCAGGCTACTTTCTGTGGTTGATAGAGGAATACCACATGGCCCGGGGTATGCCCCGGACAATGATAGACCTGGAGCGGCTGCGCGCCGACCGTAACCACATCACCCTCGACCAACCAGCGGTCGGGCACGAAGGCGTCTGCGTGTGGAAAACCGGACATCTCGCACCACTGAGGTAGTTTGTCGATCCAGAACGCATCCTCTTTATGGGGCCCTTCGATCGGTACCTGCAGTTGCTGGCGCAGTACATCCGAGGCCGCACAATGATCCATGTGGCCATGGGTAAGGATGATCTTTTCTACCGTGGCGTCCATCTTCTCTGCCGCGGCAAGAACACGTTCCGTATCGCCACCAGGGTCAACAATGGCTGCCTGCCCCGTCTCTTCGCACTTGATGATGGAGCAGTTCTGTTGGTACGCCGTGACAGGAACAATGGAAACCTGAATCGTCATGTGGGTGTCCTAGGCCGCTGCGCGCTGCTCTGCTGACTCCTCGTCGTCAGCCATATCTGCTTTGGGATTGAGAAAAACGCGCTCTTCCAGATGATTCTCGCTCTTCGCCACGATCAGTGAAACCGTACAGTCTCCGGTCACGTTGACCGCGGTTCTCACCATGTCGAGTAAGCGATCTACGCCAATGATCAGCGCGATGCCCTCCACGGGTAGGCCAGCTTGCTCCAGAACCAACGCCAACGTAATCAAGCCGACACCCGGCACAGCGGCGGTGCCAATAGAGGCCAGCGTGGCGGTCAGGATGACCACAATCAATGAGGTCATGGTGAGGTCTACGCCGTAAACTTGTGCGATGAATACCGTGGCGACACCCTGCATAATCGCCGTACCGTCCATATTGATGGTTGCCCCCAGGGGAACAGTAAACCCAGCCACGGAATTGTGCACACCCATACGCTTTTCCACCGTACGCAAGGTAATTGGCAGGGTTGCCCCTGATGACGCGGTACTAAAGGCAAACGCCCACACGGACCGCATCTTGGTCAGTAGTATGCGCGGCGATAGTCCCGCAATCGTTTTAAGTAGCAGGCTGTAGACTACTAACCCATGGAAAATCAACACGGCCAGCACGGTAAAGAAGTAAGCGGCCAGGTCCATGATCGCACTGATGCCCATGTTGGCGAAGAGCTTGGCTAACAACGCAAACACACCATAGGGCGCAAATGCCATCAGCACGCTGACCATCTTCATGACCACCGCTTCCATATCGCGGAAAAATGCGGCCATGCGTCGCCCCGGTTCACCCGCATGGGAGATCGCGTAACCAAACAGCAATGCAAATACAATGATCTGCAGCATCTTTCCGTCGGCCATCGCCCGCACCGGGTTTGAGGGAAATATATCAACCAGCACATCGATCAGCGGCGGCGGTACCTGGGGCTGGAAGCTAGCACTGCTATCCAGAGACACATGTGTTCCCGGGCCAACCAGCATCGCGAACAATAGTGCGATAGTGACCGCAATTGCCGTGGTAGCGAGGTAGAACCCCAGCGTTTTTACGGCAATCGGGCCCATTCTGGCGCTATCCCCCATCGAACTGGAACCACAAATCAGCGAAACCAGGACCAGGGGAACGACCAGCAACTTGAGTGAGGCAACGAATATTCGTCCGACAAGGTCAAACAGGCCGCTGATCAAATAATCATCGATAAGCATTCGGAAAGTATCGGAAATCCCCGAACTTCCAAGCAGCAGGTTTATCAGCGAGCCCATGAGGATGCCCGCGACCATGGCGATTAAGATGCGATTTGTAAGACTCATTATTATTCTCGTTTTCTGGTGAATTGGGGTGCGATCCGCGGATGGAGAGCCAGCGGTTCAGGCGCTACCTGCACGGAGCTTCAGCCTCCGCTGCTCCCACCATCACAACGACCATTGATATAGGCAGTCACATTATCATCCGCGCAAGCGTTGCACGCTGAAGAGTAGTCAGCCCTGGCACCGCCATTACGGGTGGCACAAACCGGCGCGTATTCCATCGTGCAGACCTGGGGGCGAGGCGTAGTACATTGGGTGGTTAACATTGGGGCGGGGCCGGTACTGGCACATCCGGCCAGCAGCAGCATCGCACCCAGGGTGACGGCTGTTCGCATTAAGGGTTCCTTGTGGCTCAAGGCAATTTAAAGACGCAAGACTAGCATTTTTAGGTCTTTTGCGCAGCACCGGGGGCCTAACCTAACAGCGCCCCTCACTCAACAAAAGCGCCTTCAACAGTTAAGTTCCTTGGGAAACAGGTGATCCACCCCGCGGGCGGATCCTGCGCCAATTTCACTCCAGTTCGATACATCCAGGGTCAACTGGACGTAGCCAGCCGTCGGGATGTTGTCGAACTCCCTACGACCCAGCAAGCAATTGGCCAGATCAGTAAATGCGGGGTTGTGGCCAATTAAAAACAATGTCTCCCGCCCATCGTCCTGTGATTCAAGCCAGCTAAGCAATTCGACATAGCTGAACGTGTACAGCGCTGATTCGCGATGGTGCCCAAAGGACGACAACTGCGGCCAACCCTCGCTCAAACCCCCCAGCGTCAACGTCGCCCGCCGAGCAGAACTGTGGACGATACTCAACGGGTCCAGTCGTGCGGCAAGGGCGGCTCCCATACGCGGTGCATCACGGCGACCTCGTGCATTCAGACCACGTTCGTGGTCTTCGAGCGCAGGATCATCCCAGGCGGATTTGGCATGTCGAAGCAAGTGTAGTTGTTTCATCTGCCACACCTCTTACCTGTCGGATTGAATAGTCTCTCAGTTTAGACCGCTTCTGGCCGCACGCGCAGTAGAACCCCGCGCTGTTGTCCCCGTGACTCGTTCTCGAACCAGCTTGTCCCCCAACAGTCGCCGATTAATCGACCCAGCGAGTTACGCCAACCGGCTCCAAGAGACCATCGCCATTATGGAAAAACTGCACACTACCAGTTTGTTCACAGGGTCTATACTGTGAGAGTCACTTCTTGGCAGGGGACATCAAGGAGACCATTATGCTGCAATCGGTAAACCTGCGGGATTACATGCTCACCAACCCGGTCACGGTTCGAGCAAACGACAATGTACTTGCGGCCATGCAGGTAATCATCAACAACAAGGTATCCGGCGTCTGTGTTGTTGATGATCGTGGCAACCTGGTAGGCATCTTGTCGGAGCTGGACTGCCTGCGAGCCGGCTTGGGTGCAGTCTATAACGACACAGGGATAGGCCAGGTCAAAGATTACATGGCCAGCGATAATCTGGTGGTTGCCCACCCGAACGAAGATATCGTGGACGTCGCGCAGGATATGTTGCTAAAAAATAAACGTCGCCGACCTGTCGTGGAGGACGGTAAGCTGGTGGGGCAAATTACCTGCAGGCAACTCCTCACAGCAGTGAAGGATTTCGATATCTGAGGACGGCGCCGAGTTACCGCAATCGAAGGTTTTAGAGCGCGATCGTTCTCATATCGATGCCGTACGCATCGGGCTGCAGACTTGTGGCAATGTCTAACCTCGCACCATCGGCGGTACTCATCTGGGCCGACAGGTCAATGGTCTCAACCCCGGGGATGGGCTGCTTCTCACTATCAAGTAATACGCGAACTTTGGGCCGCAGACGTCGCGTCCTGTACTCAGCTACTACCACACCGACCTCTCCGGTGGTCAATTCAACCAGTGTCCCGGCAGGATAGATGCCAACAGCCTGAATAAACTGCTCGATCAATTCACCCTGGAAATCGATATCCTTCCACTCATACAACATTTTGATCGCGGTTGATGGGGGAATGGCACGGGCATAGCTGCGATGGCTGGTAATAGCGTCATAGCAATCAACAATTGACGCTATTCTCGCAAATATCGGTATTTGATCGCCGGACAGGCCGTCAGGATATCCCGAGCCATCATGTCGTTCGTGGTGATGCTTGATCATCGCAATCACATCACTGTTCATCAGGCCACTTTCCTTGATCATTTCCACACCAAGCTGGACATGATTGCGGACCTGCTCAAACTCATCTTCGCTGAGTTTGCGATCGGATTTAAGCAACTCGGGATCGACACGTAACTTACCAACGTCGAACAGCACACCACCGATTGCCAGTGTTCTCAAATCTGACTTGGGTAATCCCAACTGCCGCCCCAACGCCACCGCCCAAATCGCGGCACCCAGGGCATGTTGGTAAGTGTACTGGTCTTCCTGTTTCATTCGCGCCAGCCAGATACAGGCGTCGGGATTGCGGCTGATGCTGTCAATCATCGGCTCCACGGCTTTTTTCACCGCGACCACATTGAGCGCCTTACCTTTGGCGGTGTCTTCAAAGAGTGACTCAATCCCCGAGGCCAGAGAGGTCACAGCCGCCTGGGCGCGCGGGTATTCCTCTTCCCAGTTGGTCGCATCCTGGTAGTTTTTCAGTTTGCGATCCTGGAACATCTCCTGGGTGGTCAGGCGCGGACGGTTACGTACCTTGCGCCGGAGGATTGCCGCATCCTGTACGCTTTTTATGCAATCGACATAAACAAACTTACAGAACCCTCGCAGTTGCTCAATTTCATCCTGGTTACGCAAACGGAAACCCTGAAGTGCAAAGGGAGTCTCTAGCCAGGGTCTATCCAGGCTGGAAACGTGCATCCCCACTTCCAGGTCGGGCGTGTAAATTTTTACAACATCGAGCATCTAACGGCACCTGAGCCAGCTGGTGATAATAGATAAAGGATAGCGTCTTCTAGCGTTTAAGTCCGGCTGCGAATTGTGACTCAGTTCTCAAGATGGCGCCTGGCAGGGGTGAATTCTGCGCGTATGGCGAAAAACTGGGCATATCACGCCCTTTCAGTGAGCAGTGAGTCACTCCCAGCCATAATCCCCGGCCTGCAGTAGGGGGCGCCCGCGTGATTCACCTGGCTGCCTTGGCAGCAGCCAAGCATTGACATCTCGCATCAGCCCGGGGCTGGTGTGCAATAGCGGTAACTCCAATAGCAGGGAATCGCCCTGTTGATTCAGGATGAACAAGTGGACGGGGCGGCCGGGCACGGTACGGGTCTCAAATAGCTCGGGCTCGAGTGCGACACCATGCCGTTGCTGCCACTGCAATTCACTTCGCAGTGTCGACAGCTCATGGAGCACCTGCTTACACAGGGGTTCCATTCTTTGCAGATCAGTGCCGCGACTAAATATTACCGATACGGAGTGGCCTTCACACCTTGGTCCGTCGTCGGTGACCTGCCATTCCACTGCCGGCGCCGGAGCTGACACGGGTATAGGTTCGGGTTCAGGCGCTTTCTCTGGCGGAACCAACTGATCACAGTTGGCACGCCTGCAAAAATCGGTGAGTACCAGTTGTTCGTAGGCAACCTGCTGGTCTTCGCGCGGATGACTCAATATCACGCTGCGACCGGCAATAACCAGCCGGGGTGGAACCAGTGTTCCGGCGTATAGCTCAACCGGGTACCCCTGTCTGGCATCCTCCTGGACGATAAGCAGCTGGTTTGCATAACGCTCAACTGCACGCGACCAACCCGACAACTTCAGATCCTCGTGATCCGGACCCGCCTGAAAGGAAGCGAGGTCGGCCTCTGCCAGGTAGACTTCAACCAGTTGGGAAATCGCCGCCTCGGCAAAGGGCACCTTCCAGTCCTGATCAGCTGTCTGCAGTGCCATCACCACCCGGTGATACCTGGATTGCTCATCTCCCTGCACCTTCGTGGTCGATAGCAATGGAGCAAGTAGCGCCGTCAATAGCGGCAACAGGATAAGGCGGGTTTCAAGCTTTGATTGGTGGGGCATAGGTCAACGAACAAGGCTTGCTAGAAAGGCATTGTACTTTCAAATTGGTCGTTAGGGACTACACTTTATGCAATAAGCCGCTTCGAATAATCAGGACATAAAATGCGCATTACACCCTCCCTCTGTTGTTTCGTATTGTTCGCAGTTTTTGGCATGACTGGCTGCTCAAAGGACACACCAAGTCCAAACGAACCCGCCGTGGAATCGACATCTCCGCCACAGGCGGATGTTGAATGGGGAAAGCATGGCCTCAATGACAGCGAAAACCGGTTTAGTGAGCTTACGCATATCAATGCAGACAACGTCAGCACGCTGGGCTTGGCCTGGTACTTTGATTACCCCACCCACCGCGGCATGGAGGCGACGCCGCTGGTGATCGACGGCACCATTTACACCTCTGGTTCATGGAGCATGGTGTACGCACACGATGCAGTCTCGGGAGAGCTCAAATGGATGTACGACCCCCAGGTCCCGCGGGACTGGGCGGTAAAACTGTGCTGCGACGTGGTAAATCGTGGCGTTGCTTATGACCAGGGTCGCATCTACTTCGGCACCCTCGATGGTCGCTTGATCGGCCTGAATGCTGCGGACGGCAAACCGCTCTGGGAAGTACAAACCACTGATCGCAGTCGACCGTATTCCATCACCGGTGCCCCGAGAATCGTCAAGGATAAGGTGATTATCGGCAACGGCGGCGGCGAGTTCGGCGTGCGCGGGTATGTAAGTGCCTATGCTGTTGCAACGGGCGAGATGCTGTGGCGCTTCTACACCGTGCCCGGCAACCCCGCCGAAGGTTTCGAATCTGAGGCTGTGGAACGCGCAGCCGGGACATGGGGCGGCGGCGAATGGTGGGAAGTTGGTGGCGGCGGCACCGTGTGGGATTCAATGGCTTACGATGCAGAGCTAAATCTACTCTATGTTGGCGTGGGTAATGGCGCACCCTGGAACCGACAGATACGGAGCCCGGATGGCGGTGACAACCTGTATCTATCCTCAATACTGGCATTGAACCCCGACGATGGAAGCTACGTCTGGCATTACCAGACAACCCCTGGGGAAACCTGGGATTACACGGCCACCCAGCACATGATCCTCACGGAACTCGAATTCGAGGGTAAGTCTCGCAAAGTGATCATGCAGGCACCGAAAAACGGTTTCTTCTACGTGCTCGACCGTTCTACCGGAGAGCTACTATCTGCGGAACCCTATGCGAAGGTGACCTGGGCTTCCCACGTCGACATGGAAACGGGTCGTCCTGTTGAAACCGAGGGCGCCCGCTACCTCGATGGCACGGCGACCCCTCTGCAGTTACCGGGCCCGATTGGTGGCCACAACTGGCACCCGATGAGTTACAACCCGAATACCGGGCTTGTTTACATTCCAGCGCAAGATGTGCCCTGGGTTTACCAGACCGACGCCAATTTCGAACACCGAAAAGGGTACTGGAACACCGGCACAGATAATCTGATTGCGGCCTTGCCTGACGACCCGGCGATCAAAAGCGCCATACTTTCAACAGTAGCCGGCTCTATCGTTGCCTGGGACCCCGTCGCGGGGGGCCCGCGCTGGCGCTTCGAACATCGGGGCCCCTGGAACGGCGGCATTCTTTCCACCGCCGGTAATCTTGTCTTCCAGGGCAATGCTAGTGGTCAGGTAGTCGCATACAGCGCCGACGAGGGCCGTCAGCTCTGGGCCTTTGATGCTCAAACCGGTGTGGTCGCTGCACCTGTGACCTATCGCATTAACGGTGAGCAATACATTGCTGTTACCACGGGCTGGGGTGGCGCACTACCACTGGTGGCGGGAGAAGCGATGCTGTCCGGGCCGATGCCCAATCGAAGTCGCTTGTTAGTCTTCAAACTTGACGGCGACACCGTACTGCCTGCGGCCACGCCAGCTGAGTTAGTCATAGACCCACCGCCGCTGACGGCTACCGCAGAACAGGTGTTAGCTGGGAAAGCCGTATACCTGCGATACTGCGTGTTTTGTCATGGAGACGGGATGGTCAGCGGCGGTACAACGCCCGACCTGAGAGCACTGACACCTGAGAAGCATGCCATGTGGGACGCGATCGTACTTGGCGGAATGCACTGGCAGAACGGCATGGTCGGCTTCGGCGGGGAGATTTCACAAGAGGATTCGGCAAATCTACGCCACTATGCCATTGAACGCGCGCATTTTAGCCTGAATGAAGAAACAGCTGAGGCCGCAGCGAGTCAGCCCGAACAGTAGTACGGCTCAAAAGGCCCTGAATAGCAGTTCAACATCTCCAACCCGGAGCTTGTCCCCACTCTGCAGCGCTGAGGATTTGGTCTTGGAACCATTCACCTTGATCCCGTTGGTGGATTCCTTGTCCTTTATCGACCAATTGCCATCCGTAAGTACCAGCGCCGCGTGATCGGTCGATACCGTGGGCTCGTCAATCGTCATGTCGCGGGCCGCACCACGGCCAATCGACCACTGGGTATTACCACTAGGCCGCGGCAATACAAACAGCGAGTGCTTGCTACGACCAGCCGTTACTAACAGGGCAGCGGCAGAAGACTCGCCGTCCACTCCCCTCGCTTTTAACAAGCCGCTCAGTATCTGGTCGTCCTGGCTGGTTTTAGTCTGTTCAAAGGCAGCCTTGTCACTGTCCTTCCACCCTGGCGGAGCCGGGTAGGCCATACGCATCGAGGTGTGCTCAAGGTCCCCCTTATCGAGCACAAATGAAGACGCTTCGCGCGCTATGCGTGCACCGAATATGGTCGTGTCACCGGAGCATTCTGGGGTCAGCACAAGGAAAGACTGATTGCCGATGGCGATAATATCCCCGCCCTTCACAATCGTGGCCCGTCGAATCTCGCGTGTATTCAGGAAAGTGCCATTGGTTGAGCCCAGATCCTCGAGTCTGATTCCGCTGGCTTCAATTACCAATTTTGCGTGATGCCGGGATGCCTCGTCGTTATCGAGAACGATGTCGCAGTCAACGTGGCGCCCCAAAACCATTTCTGGCTTATCAAGCTTAATCCGCTCGTTGGTCGTCAGGTCACGTAGTTCAAATAGGTCATTCATGCGGGGGAATTGCCTCGGATCATCAACCACAATTTTAGCACCTCAATCGATTTTTTCAGTAACCGAATTTGGTATCGCTAATTCGAAGTTCGTTGGACAACAAGGTATTGGGGTGGTTCTGTTGGAACGAAATCGGGCGGCGTTCGGCTTTGTCGCATGGCAGCGTTCGGCGCCTCCTTGCCGTTTAGCATTGCTGAACAGACGCGGTCACATGGGCCCTCAAAGCAGGTTGGGTGCAGTGAGAAGACCTACTTTAAGTCACAAGCGATGCCTGCGGCACTTCTGCGCCGTTCACCTTCGGTGAACTGGCCGGGCGGCGTTCCGCTTCGTCACATGGCAGCCTTTGGCTGCTGCAGGACGGAACAGAGAATCAACGCATCCTAAATAAAAAACCCCGACCAGCTATGCTGGACGGGGTGTTTTATTTGAAGGGGGCCGCCTTCGGCACTGGCGATGACCTACTCTCACAGGGGGCGGTCCGGCGATCCGGAACCCCACATAAAGAGAGGGGTTTTCCCAGGTGAGAGTATCGAACACTAGAAAGTAAAACGCCCTGACCAATACTGATCAGGGCGTTTTAATTAGAAGCCTGGCGATGACCTACTCTCACATGGGGAAACCCCACACTACCATCGGCGATGTACCGTTTCACTACTGAGTTCGGGATGGGGTCAGGTGGTTCCAGTACTCTATGGTCGCCAGGCAAACTGGTTTGTTGTCGTGGGTCTTATGTCTGCAGACTGCCTCGTCTCAACAAATAGGGCGGTAAATCAAGCTGTCTGTTCTGGTGTGTTGTCTTCCAACACTCTGACTCAATCACAACATCCGTCGTCTTCTTTCAAATAACTTGGATTATATGGTCAAGCCTCACGGGCAATTAGTACGGGTTAGCTCAACGCCTCACAACGCTTACACACCCCGCCTATCAACGTTGTAGTCTTCAACGGCCCTTCAGGACCCTCAAGGGGTCAGGGAGAACTTATCTTGGGAGAGGCTTCGCGCTTAGATGCTTTCAGCGCTTATCCTGTCCGAACGTAGCTACCGGGCAATGCGTCTGGCGACACAACCCGAACACCAGGGGTTCGTCCACTCCGGTCCTCTCGTACTAGGAGCAGCTTCCCTCAATTCTCCAACGCCCACGGCAGATAGGGACCGAACTGTCTCACGACGTTCTAAACCCAGCTCGCGTACCACTTTAAATGGCGAACAGCCATACCCTTGGGACCGGCTTCAGCCCCAGGATGTGATGAGCCGACATCGAGGTGCCAAACACCGCCGTCGATGTGAACTCTTGGGCGGTATCAGCCTGTTATCCCCGGAGTACCTTTTATCCGTTGAGCGACGGCCCTTCCATTCAGAACCGCCGGATCACTAAGACCTACTTTCGTACCTGCTCGACTTGTCAGTCTCGCAGTCAAGCGCGCTTGTGCCTTTACACTAACCTCATGATTTCCGACCATGATTAGCGCACCTTCGTGCTCCTCCGTTACTCTTTGGGAGGAGACCGCCCCAGTCAAACTACCCACCACACACTGTCCCCGATCCCGATAAGGGACCTGGGTTAGAACCTCAACGTTACCAGGCTGGTATTTCAAGGGCGGCTCCACCATGGCTAGCGCCACAGTTTCAAAGCCTCCCAGCTATCCTACACAAATAAAGTCAAAGTCCAGTGTGAAGCTATAGTAAAGGTTCACGGGGTCTTTCCGTCTAGCCGCGGGTACACTGCATCTTAACAGCGATTTCAATTTCACTGAGTCTCGGGTGGAGACAGTGTGGCCATCGTTACGCCATTCGTGCAGGTCGGAACTTACCCGACAAGGAATTTCGCTACCTTAGGACCGTTATAGTTACGGCCGCCGTTTACCGGGGCTTCGATCAAGAGCTTCTCCGAAGATAACCCCATCAATTAACCTTCCGGCACCGGGCAGGCGTCACACCGTATACGTCCACTTACGTGTTTGCACAGTGCTATGTTTTTAATAAACAGTCGCAGCCACCTGGTCACTTCGACCGACCAAAGCTTAGGAAGCAAGTTCCATCACCCTAGCCGGCGTACCTTCTCCCGAAGTTACGGTACCATTTTGCCTAGTTCCTTCACCCGAGTTCTCTCAAGCGCCTTGGTATTCTCTACCTGATCACCTGTGTCGGTTTACAGTACGGTTCCTTATTACCTGAAGCTTAGAAGCTTTTCTTGGAAGCATGGCATCAACCACTTCTTGCGAACCTCGCGGTAAGCAATCGTCATCAGCTCTCAGCCTTAGCAGTCCGGATTTACCTAAACCGCCAGCCTACAACCTTAAACAGGGACAACCAACGCCCTGATGGCCTAGCCTACTCCGTCCCTCCATCGCAGTAATAAAAAGTGCAGGAATATTAACCTGCTTCCCATCGACTACGCATTTCTGCCTCGCCTTAGGGGCCGACTCACCCTGTCCCGATTAGCGTTGGACAGGAAACCTTGATCTTCCGGCGGGGAGGTTTTTCACCCCCCTTATCGTTACTCATGTCAGCATTCGCACTTCTGATACCTCCAGCAAACCTCCCGGTTCACCTTCAACGGCTTACAGAACGCTCCTCTACCATGCGTGCACTTCCTTAAACTCACTCGCCTCTCGGCTCGCTCCTTTAAGTAAGTAATTTGCTACGCAAATCACATCCCTCATCAGATCCCGGCCGTCTCAACGTTCGGGAGGGCTTGGTCGTCGGCTGCGCCGACGACAAGCGTCCATGAATGAGTTTAAGTGAAGTACACGCATCCGCAGCTTCGGTTACCAATTTAGCCCCGTTACATCTTCCGCGCAGGCCGACTCGACTAGTGAGCTATTACGCTTTCTTTAAAGGATGGCTGCTTCTAAGCCAACCTCCTAGCTGTCTAAGCCTTCCCACATCGTTTCCCACTTAACTGGTATTAGGGACCTTAGCTGGCGGTCTGGGTTGTTGCCCTCTCGACGACGGACGTTAGCACCCGCCGTCTGTCTGCCATGATTGTACTCCGCGGTATTCGGAGTTTGCATGGGGTTGGTAAGTCGGGATGACCCCCTAGCCCAAACAGTGCTCTACCCCCGCGGGTAAGACATGACGCTCTACCTAAATAGATTTCGAGGAGAACCAGCTATCTCCGGGCTTGATTAGCCTTTCACTCCGATCCACAGCTCATCCCTGCATTTTTCAACATACGTGGGTTCGAGCCTCCAGTCAGTGTTACCTAACCTTCACTCTGGCCATGGATAGATCGCCCGGTTTCGGGTCTATTGCCTGCAACTATGACGCCCTATTAAGACTCGGTTTCCCTACGCCTCCCCTATACGGTTAAGCTTGCTACAGACAATAAGTCGCTGACCCATTATACAAAAGGTACGCAGTCACCCCGAAGGGCTCCCACTGCTTGTACGCACACGGTTTCAGGTTCTATTTCACTCCCCTCTCCGGGGTTCTTTTCGCCTTTCCCTCACGGTACTGGTTCACTATCGGTCAGTCAGGAGTATTTAGCCTTGGAGGATGGTCCCCCCATCTTCAGTCAAGATAACACGTGTCCCGACCTACTTGTCGCAAGCTCAGTACCACATACCGGTTTTCGTGTACGGGGCTATCACCCTCTATCGCCGGACTTTCCAGACCGTTCCACTAACCAGTACGCTATTACTTGCAGGCTACTCCCCGTTCGCTCGCCGCTACTAAGGGAATCTCAATTGATTTCTGTTCCTAAGGGTACTTAGATGTTTCAGTTCCCCTCGTTCGCCTCGTTAACCTATGTATTCAGTTAAAGATACCTGGCTTACACCAGGTGGGTTTCCCCATTCGGACATCTCCGGATCAAAGTCTGTTTGCCGACTCCCCGAAGCTTTTCGCAGGCTACTACGTCCTTCATCGCCTCTGACTGCCAAGGCATCCACCGTATGCGCTTAGTCACTTGACCATATAACCAAAGTTATCTGTCTGCCTTGCTAGCACAAGACAACTACCGCTTTTAAACCGCAAAAGCAGCACTCAAGAAGACAGTTCCCTGACCCCCTTAACACAGGCCAGGTACTTAGTAGACACAGACCGATCAAAGTCTGTGCCCGCCGGATGTTGTGACGCTTAAGTCACAGTGTTGTTTATTACAACTCGTTGTGACAACGGGGAATTGAAACCCGCTATCACAGAACAATTTATCTAAGGATCTTTCTTCCCACACACGACCCACTAATGGGCCATGGTGCAAAGCTAAAATCCAAAGACTCAGCTTAATCTACCTTGTTAAAGAACTTTCCGGTCGCTAAAACCAGAACGAAGCGTACACAATACGCTTCGTTCTAATCTCAGGTGATGCAATAAAAGAAGTGGTGGAGCTATGCGGGGTGGAGCAAGACCGATATGCCAGTGGCATATCGCAGCTTGCGACACGGCACGCCATGGATGGCGTGACTGGACCCAATCACCAGGGACGGGTTAGAACACCTTTGCTCGACCCAACCCACCAATAAATGGTGGAGCTATGCGGGATCGAACCGCAGACCTCCTGAATGCAAATCAGGCGCTCTCCCATCTGAGCTATAGCCCCAAAATAGTGTCGTCAGCAACCACGAACCTGCCAAGTACACCAATTGGTTCCAATCGAGGCGCCGTGACGCGCCGTGTATTAACAATACACAAGCGGTGCGGCAACGAAGAGTGGAGGCAATTGGTAGGCCTGGGCAGATTTGAACTGCCGACCTCACCCTTATCAGGGGTGCGCTCTAACCAACTGAGCTACAGGCCTGCAACACAGGCGAGTACTCGTGATTTCTTTCGCATCAACCGAACAGATGAAGACAAATGTGTGAGCACTTGAAAGGTAGTGTCACTATCGTTTAAGGAGGTGATCCAGCCCCAGGTTCCCCTAGGGCTACCTTGTTACGACTTCACCCCAGTCATGAATCACTCCGTGGTGATCGCCCTCCCGAAGGTTAGGCTAACCACTTCTGGAGCAACCCACTCCCATGGTGTGACGGGCGGTGTGTACAAGGCCCGGGAACGTATTCACCGTGACATTCTGATTCACGATTACTAGCGATTCCGACTTCATGGAGTCGAGTTGCAGACTCCAATCCGGACTACGAAACGTTTTGTGGGATTCGCTCCCCCTCGCGGGTTTGCTGCCCTCTGTGCGTTCCATTGTAGCACGTGTGTAGCCCAGGTCGTAAGGGCCATGATGACTTGACGTCGTCCCCACCTTCCTCCGGTTTGTCACCGGCAGTCTCCTTAGAGTTCTCAGCTTAACCTGCTAGCAACTAAGGACAAGGGTTGCGCTCGTTACGGGACTTAACCCAACATCTCACGACACGAGCTGACGACAGCCATGCAGCACCTGTCACAGAGCTCCCGAAGGCACCAATCCATCTCTGGAAAGTTCTCTGGATGTCAAGACCTGGTAAGGTTCTTCGCGTTGCATCGAATTAAACCACATGCTCCACCGCTTGTGCGGGCCCCCGTCAATTCATTTGAGTTTTAACCTTGCGGCCGTACTCCCCAGGCGGTCTACTTAGTGCGTTAGCTGCGCCACTAAGAAATCAAGTCTCCCAACGGCTAGTAGACATCGTTTACGGCGTGGACTACCAGGGTATCTAATCCTGTTTGCTCCCCACGCTTTCGCACCTCAGCGTCAGTATCGAGCCAGGAGGCCGCCTTCGCCACCGGTATTCCTCCACATATCTACGCATTTCACCGCTACACGTGGAATTCTACCTCCCTCTCTCGTACTCTAGTCGGCCAGTATCGAATGCAGTTCCCAGGTTGAGCCCGGGGCTTTCACATCCGACTTAACAAACCGCCTACGCGCGCTTTACGCCCAGTAATTCCGATTAACGCTCGCACCCTCCGTATTACCGCGGCTGCTGGCACGGAGTTAGCCGGTGCTTCTTCTAAAGGTAACGTCACAGTGACGCGCTATTAACGCGTAACCTTTCCTCCCAATTGAAAGTGCTTTACAACCCTAGGGCCTTCTTCACACACGCGGCATGGCTGCGTCAGGGTTGCCCCCATTGCGCAATATTCCCCACTGCTGCCTCCCGTAGGAGTCTGGGCCGTGTCTCAGTCCCAGTGTGGCTGATCATCCTCTCAGACCAGCTATGGATCGTCGCCTTGGTAGGCCTTTACCCCACCAACTAGCTAATCCAACGCAGGCTCATCCGATAGCGCGAGGTCCGAAGATCCCCCGCTTTCCCCCGTAGGGCGTATGCGGTATTAGCAGCTGTTTCCAACTGTTGTCCCCCACTACCAGGTAGATTCCTACGCGTTACTCACCCGTCCGCCGCTGTACTCACACCCAAAGGTGTTTTCTCGCTCGACTTGCATGTGTTAGGCCTGCCGCCAGCGTTCAATCTGAGCCATGATCAAACTCTTCAGTTTAAATCTTTAGCCTCTACCACCCAAAAGCAGTAAGAGGGGGCATTAATGCGATTAACCTCGCTCCAACACCCAAATCCAAGGCTCAGACACAATTCGAAATCAATGTTCCATAAAACTATGAATCAATGGTCACTTGTTGTGTCTGAATAGTTGTGACAACTATCCCAACAAGTGCCCACACATCTGTCTTCATCTGATTGTTAAGTAGCACCAAAATCGCCAGGATTTTGGGGTGCGGAAAAGGGACTCCCTAAACCGCGGAGGCGTATTATACCGACCGGCCGAAGCTGCGCAACTAAAATTTGCTAATTTCAGTCGCTCATTCCAGTTCCGGGAACAATTTGAACCCAGTGGCTAAGCCATTGAAAGGTAGAGCTTTTTGCGTCGATACCGCGGGGCTCCAAAACGCCTTTACCCCGCGAAAGGACGCGCACTATACGCAGCGTGAAATGACAGCGCAAGTGCTTTGCAAAAATATTGGGAAAATGCCAAATTTTCCCGACTTAAGCACAGCCCTGACAGCACTCATTTCAGTTCAAACAGGTGGTATTTCTTCTTGCCCAGGCGGACCAGGAAAAAGCGGTCATAAAGACCGTGGCTGGATTCGAAACAGTCTGCCGGTGAGGCATTCTGCTCCCAGCCGATTTCGCGGTTGTTAATAGACACAGCATTGCGCCCCAGCGCATCTTTTACCTGCTTGCCAGAGCCCGCCATACCGGCCTCCGTGAGCAACTGGGTCAACGTTGCGGGTATCGACCTGGGATCCAGGGAACTGGCCGGCATCCCGTCCAAGCGCAGCTGCATGAGGTCAGTCTCTGATAGTTCCGAGATAGAACCTTCGAACAATGCCTGGGTTATCCTTTGCGCCGCAGCGAGCCCTTCCTCACCGTGGACCAGGCGCGTAACCTCTTCAGCAAGAACACCCTGCGCAGCGGGACGACCGCCACTGTCGCGGTCAGCCTGCTCTATACCCTCAATTTCCGCCAGATCAAGAAACGTAAAGAAGCGAAGAAAGTCGTAAACATCCGCATCGGCGGTTCCCAACCAGAACTGATAAAACGCGTAGGGAGACGTCTTACTAGCGTCCAACCAGACCGTACCGGATTCCGTTTTGCCAAACTTGGTGCCATCAGACTTGGTAATCAACGGCATGGTAAGCCCAAACACCTGCTCGCCGTTCATGCGCCGGGTCAGGTCGATGCCGCCCGTGATATTACCCCACTGGTCGGACCCACCAATCTGCAGCGTGCAATCGAACCGCCGGTTCAATTCGGCAAAGTCATACGATTGCAGGATCATGTAAGTAAATTCGGTAAAGCTGATGCCTGCGCCTTCCCGGTCCAGCCGCTGCTTTACCGACTCCTTCTGGATCATCGCATTCACGGAAAAATGCTTACCCACATCCCGCAGAAACGACAACACATCCACATCCTGGGTCCAGTCGAGATTATTCACAATCTCGGCTGAACAAGGCCCTGCGTCAAAATCAACAAATCGCCCCACTTGCTGACGTAGTTTGTCTACCCAGGCAGCCACGACGTCAGGTGTGTTGAGTTGACGTTCCTGTGCTTTGAAACTGGGGTCGCCGATCAACCCAGTGGCACCGCCCACCAGCGCGAGCGGCTTATGGCCCGCCAATTGAAAACGGCGCAACATCAACAGGGGCACCAGCGAGCCGATGTGCAGGCTGTCAGCGGTTGGATCGAAACCGCAATAGAGCGTCCTGCTGCCACCGTCGAGCCACTCGGCCAGCTTCTCCTCTCCGGCTACCTGAAAAATCAGGCCCCGGCCCTGTAAATCCTCTAACAGCGAACGACTCATGATCCTACTACCTAATATAACGCCCCAGCGGCCCGATAACGCCCCGGCGGCGACTCTGTGGCGCCGCGGCGCCTGCGAAAAAGGGCGACAACGATACAACACAGTAATGCAATTGCAAGTACCTGTGTCTTGTACATATCTCAGCTGTAGAAATGTGGATAGATTTTATATACTTAGCGCCAATAATCAGGATTGACCGGGACATGTTAGCCACAAAGAAACCGCGGGGGGCCACCGCTGTTACTCAAAGTGATCGCCGCGTACAGCGCAAGCACCTGCTCGCGGTGGGCTTGCTATCGCTTGCCGTGGCCATTGGTGCCCTAGTCACTCCCAGCGGCGACGTCGAGGCCAACAAGCCACAGGTCGTGGCTGATAACGCCCCATTCGCAGTGGAAGACGTCCCCCAAGCCGTTGCCACTCCTGTTGATGTAGAGCTGGAACTTCCCGAGCAAGAAAACTGGACCGATGTCGAGGTCCGGCCAGGTGACAACCTTTCACTGGTATTCAAGCGCGCAGGGTTCGGAGACCGGGAGGTTCACCGCATAGTTTCTACAGCCCAGGATGGCAAAGCCCTGGCAAAGATATATCCCGGACAAACGATCAGCTTTCTAAAAGACGATAATGGCCAGCTGGACCAATTAAGGCACAACATCTCGCCGCTGGAGTCCGTCACTTATGCCAAAACCGAATCGGGATTCAGCAGCGAAAAGCAACTGCTAGAACCCGAGGTGCGACAGACCTGGGCTACCGCAACCATCACTTCATCGCTCTTTATGGCGGGCCAGGACGCCGGGCTGTCCAACAACCTGATCATGGAACTCGCGAACATATTTGGCGGTGTCATTGATTTCATCCTCGACCCACGCAAGGGCGACACGATCTATCTCACCTACGAGGAACTGTACTTACACGGCGAGAAGCTCCGCGATGGTGACATCCTGGCAGCATCTTTCATCAATCAGGGAGAAGTTTTCAACGCCTACGCCTACACCGATAGCCATGGCGATACCGGCTTCTATAACGAAGACGGTGTCAGCATGCGCAAAGCGTTTCTCATGGCCCCGCTAGATTTCACCAGGGTGAGCTCCAACTTCAATCTGCGCAGAAAGCACCCAATCTATAAGACCACTCGCCCTCACCGCGGCACTGATTACGCAGCACCTACGGGCACACCGGTATTTGCCGCGGGAGACGGTCGCGTGATCAAAGCCGGCTATACGTCTGCCAACGGGAACTATGTGTTCATCCAGCACGGCGAGCAGTACGTCACCAAGTACCTGCATCTGCACAAAAGAAAAGTGAAAAAGGGTCAGCGCGTTTCCCAAAGCCAGATCATCGGCACCGTCGGCTCAACAGGCGCGGCTACTGGCCCCCACCTGCACTACGAATTCGTGGTGAATGGCGTGCATAGGAACCCACGTACGATCCACAAGCAGCTCCCCAAAGCCAAGGCCTTGCCAGCTACAGAGATGACTGTGTTCAAGCAGGCAATTGCACCGGCTGCGCAACAGCTGGCGAGCTTGCAAAACAACTCTCGATTGGCCCTCAATGAAAACAATGCCACGCCCTGAGTTCGCTGTTGGCATCCGCTCAGAACACCGCAACAAACAACGCAGCACCGGGATACTCAACTTCACCACCGATGGCTTTCTGGGCGCCCGATTCACAAACTATTCGTGCCAGGGCAACTAAAGGTGAGTGATGAACTCTACATAGGGCTGATGTCGGGCACCAGCATCGATGCTATCGACGCGGCTTTGATCAGTTGCAACGGAAAAATTGAGGTCGTCGCAACGCACGAACACGTTATCCCTTCTGAAATTCAGCAGCGGATTAAAGCGCTCAGCCGCAGCGGTGATAACGAGATTGAAGCCTTAGGCATGTTGGATCGAGAACTGGGGCTGCTGTTTGCCGCGGCCTCACGAGCACTCATAGAGCAGGCAGGTACGACCCCTGCTTCCATTACCGCCATTGGTAGCCACGGGCAAACTATCCGTCACCGCCCACCTAGCGCCGGGCATGCGGTCGACAATAGCTTTACCTTGCAAATTGGCGACCCAAATACCCTGGCAGAAGCCACTGGAATCACAACGGTCGCTGATTTTCGACGTCGGGATATCGCGGCGGGCGGCGAGGGAGCACCCCTTGCGCCAGCTTTTCACGCTGCGGCCTTCGCCAGATCCGGTGTCAATCGCGCCGTGATAAACATTGGTGGCATCGCCAATGCCACTATCCTCGCTGGTAAAAATCTGCATGCCGGTTTCGATACCGGACCGGGCAATACACTGCTCGACCAATGGGTGGAACGCCACCAGGGCCAGCAATATGACCGGGACGGCCAGTGGTCCTCGGAAGGCACCCCCGATCAATCACTGTTATGCGCACTGATGAATGAGGAGTATTTCGCCCTGCGCGGGCCTCGCAGCACGGGCAAGGAGCTGTTTAACCTTGAGTGGCTGGATTCAGCACTGGCACAGTTTTCCGCCCTTGATCCTCGCGATGTTCAGGCCACCCTGGCAGAAGTCACTGCACAATCCATTGCTCAGGCAATCATCAACGCCGACAGCCTTGAGATAGAAGAGGTGTATATCTGTGGGGGCGGGGCACGCAATACCGACTTGATGCGCAGACTATTCGAGAAAGTCAGCCCACGTTCACTGCACACTACCGCAGCGATAGGGATCGAGCCGGAGTGGGTTGAGGCCGCTGCGTTCGGATGGTTCGCACACCGCACTCTGCAAGGGCTACCCGCGAATGCTCCCTCGGTAACTGCTGCGCGCGGCCCGCGGGTGCTAGGCGGCATTTATCACGCCTGAGGCTTGGGGCCTCAGAAACTGATGTAGCTTTCCCTTTCGAGCAGTCGGCGTGCCTCCGCGGGACCGTAGGGCACGGTTTCTACAAAAAACTGTAACTCCGCCGGATCTATGCCATCGCCACCCATCCAGGTACGGCAGGCCTTGATCTCCACGACACCAAGTGCTGACAAACTGGCGGCCTTGTCGACCACCGCCTTGTTCTGCAGGTAATTTTTGCGCAACAACACCCGCACCTCAGGGCCATGCAGCACAAAAGCAACGCGGGGCTCTCCATCGAGAACGATTTCCCCGTCCGAGACCAACTGTTCCGCCCGGGAAAGAAGCACAAACATCTCTTCCGCAGTATGCAACTCGAGTTCAGCCAGGTAGTGAGTATCCGACCCACCCTCTTCCTGGGCAATGGCTGGCGCACCGAGCAACGCCGCAGCGGAAACGACCGCCGCGGTAGCGACCGCCGCAAAAAACGCCGAGCATACTCTTGGTCTGGCTAGATGGAGAAAGATGACCCGCATCCGCAGGTAGTGGTCGCATTGGGGTTAGTGACAATAAATCGGGAGCCCTCGAGACCCTCGGTGTAGTCCACCTCGGAGCCCGCGAGATACTGGAAGCTCATGGGGTCTACCAGTACCGTAACGCCGTCCTTTTCGATGGCTGTATCGTCATCGGCCGCAAGTTCATCAAACGTAAAGCCATACTGGAACCCCGAGCACCCACCACCGGTGATGAATACACGCAGTTTCAGGTCGTTATTGTCCTCTTCCTCGACCAGCGCGCGCACTTTACTGACCGCGCGATCTGAAAGGTTAATAGCGGTGGGGTTGAATGCTTCTACAACTGACATCTGTACGTCTCTGGCTTTTCCGGCCGATTCCTGTCACTTCTTAACCTGCGCATTATCATAAACCCGACTATTTTAGTCAACTTTAGCCTGGTTACGCTTTGTTAATCGCGCGGCCCTTAGTTTCACTTTGCAATGGGCTACTCTTCCTGGCCCCGGGCATGGGAGAGGACTCTTTGCCATCGCGTTTGTCCGAATCAGCGTCATCGAGGTGTTTGAGACTACCATTCACCTCGGCGCCAACTGCCATTTCGACCAGCGCATAGTACACATTGCCATCTACCCGTGCTTTTGGCGCCAACTCCAGGTGTTCACCGGAGAACACATTGCCTACCACTTCTCCATTGATGACAACTTGCGGCGCCTTAATCTCACCTTCAACGCGCCCACCTTCGATCACCCGTACTGTGCCATCCTTACCCGGCACCGCCATCACATTACCTTGCACGAGGCCCTCGATATCCAGGCTGCCGCTGAAACGCAGGTCCCCCACGACCACTGTTTCCCGCGATATGATCGTGGTGCCCGCAGAACTATGCTTACTTCCCAACATGGGTAAATTTCTCCTGCACTTGCCACGGAAACTGCTCAGAAACCTCTGCTGCCTTCGGGGTCTTCGAGGTTGCAACAACGTTTACCGACAGGGGCTCAAAGCCGCCGGGCAACACCATTATGCCCTCGATAGACTGAAAATACCTGAAGCCCAGGGTGATTACCTTTTCGTCTATATCGTCTGACAACTGGGCGAGCGCGTAGCTGACCATTTCGCCATTTTCGCGCCCTGCCAACTCCACGTACAAGTCACCACGCAGTACCTCATGCTTGTGGGCTTCCTGCTGCGCTACCAGCTTGAACTCAAAACGACGCTCACCTTCACGTTGCACGATCTCGGGTTCCCGCACGCTAAGACCCTGGGCCAGGCCCTCCGGCGCCATTAGCTCACGGTAGAATCGAAGTCCTTCCTCCAGATCGGCAATCAGTACCTTTTGTCGGGCGATTTCCTCACGCAACATACCCAGGGCACCGCGATCTATGTCACTGCGAGTTTGCAATTGCTCGAAATCACGTTGCAGGGTCAGCACCTCCTCTCGGGTTTTAGGCGCAGACGAACGCAGCTCACGATAGTGGGCAGGATCAACCCCCATTCCGCTGTAAGCAGCTAACTGGCCCAGGTAAACACCCAGCGCCAATATTGCCGCAAGCACCAGCGTAACGGTGACCACCTGAAAACGGCGTCGTGTGATACGGCGACTCTTGTTGGAACGTAGGCGGCGACTAGACACGGTGGTTCACGGTATCAGGGCTATCTGCTCCAACCCCATGGTTTCGGACAGACCCAGCATGATATTCATAACCTGGACGGCCTGGCCCGACGCCCCCTTGACAAGATTATCCTCTACCACCGTGACCACCACGGTGTCCCGGCCCTGCGGAACCGTTACCGCGATGCGACAGTCGTTGCTGCCTCTCACGGATCGGGTTTGCGGGTAAGTTCCCTCTGGCAAGACATCCACGAAGGGTTCCTCGGCATAGGCTTGCTCAAACACCTGCTGAATGTCTGCACTTCCCGCATTCAGCGTGGCAAACAGGGTCGCGTGAATCCCACGACTCATCGGAGCAAGGTGGGGAACGAAGGTGAGACTAACCTCGGCCTCAGCTATATCAGCAAGGCCCTGTTCAATTTCCGGGAGATGCCTGTGGCCGCTGACTCCGTAGGCCTTGAAACTGTCACCGGCCTCGGTAAGCAGGTTATCGATTTTCGCCTGGCGACCCGCGCCACTCACCCCTGAGGCGGCACTGGCGATCAAGGTCGCAGGGTCAACCAGTTGGTTGCGCAGCAAGGGCAAAAAGCCCAGCTGCACCGAAGTCGGATAGCAGCCGGGGCAAGCGACCAGCGCCGCCCCCGCGATCACATCCCGATTGACCTCCGGCAAGCCATAGACTGCCTGTGACAAGAGCTCCGGGCTGGCGTGAGGCTCCCCATACCAGCTTGACCACAACTGCGCATCACGAATTCGGTAGTCCGCCGACAAATCAATCACGCGCGTATTCCGCGCCAGAAGCTCAGGCACCAGATTCATCGCCACATTGTGCGGAGTAGCGAAGAAAACCAGGTCGCAGTCGACCAGCTGCGCAACATCCGGGTCCGAGAACGCCAGATCGTAGTGTCCGCGCAGGTTGGGAAACAGGTCATCCACCCGTCGGCCCGACTCGGCTCTCGAGGTAATCAACACCACCTCGGCCTGCGGGTGGCTGGCCAACAAGCGCAGGAGCTCTACCCCGGTATAGCCCGTTCCGCCTACGATTCCCACCTTGATCATTCCATGCCTCGACTTCATTCACCCACAACTTGCACGCAAACTGGCTGTCACCAGTATTGCGACCCGCTAGTATAAAAGTAATGTTAAGGCAGATAACTGGTAATATTCGACTTTTGTGCGGGCCTGCTCACGCGGTTTAGGCGGTGCCCTTGCAACCAACAAAGCGCCAAAGATGGCGCAGGGAGAGGTCAGGGCGTGTACCGCCTGCTCGATAACTATCGAAGACTGCTCACCAATTACGATTCAGTGCTGGCCTATGCCTTGCTGGGCGTTGTTGGTGGCATCGCATCCGGGCTGATCGTACTGGCCTTCGAGCTGGCTATCAGCCAGTTGGCTGGC
Organism: Halieaceae bacterium; assembly: GCA_963669435.1. Classification (GTDB taxonomy): domain Bacteria; phylum Pseudomonadota; class Gammaproteobacteria; order Pseudomonadales; family Halieaceae; genus CALJFL01. Next base: position 2,419,852 of record OY770025.1, on the reverse strand, counting down.
GTCTGGGGCGTTGCCGGCGGCGAGGATTTTGAGTCCCTGCCCCGCTGGCTGGCATTCGCTTTGCCGGTTTGCGGAGCCATCGTCCTGGGCCTGGCATTTTCCGCGCTGCGGCCCGAGGACCGCGAGATCGGCATTGTGCATGTGCTGAGCCGTATGCACTCGCACTATGGCGCGCTGCCGTGGCGCAATGCGGTGGTGCAATTCATCGGCGGCACCTTTGCATTGGCCACAGGCCAATCCGGGGGCAGGGAGGGCCCCGGCGTACACCTTGGCGGCGCCATCAATAGCCAGATCGGTCAGCGCCTGTCGCTGCCCAACAACAGCCTGCGCGTACTGATAGCCTGTGGCACCGCCGGGGGCATTGCCGCGGCCTTCAATACGCCACTCGCCGGCGTAATCTTCGCCATGGAAGTGATCATTGCAGAATACACCGTCGCGGGTTTCATACCGGTTATGTTATCCGCCGTGTCCGCCTCCGCTGTCAGCAGGACGTTTGGCGGCGGGGCCGCCGGTTTATTCGATATTCCCCTTATTCACATGAATTCGCTCTGGGAGATACCATTTATCGTTGCGCTGGGCATAGTCTGTGGCGGTGCAATCGCAGGCTTTATCCGCCTGAGCAAACTGGCAGCGAAGCTGGGACACCTGCCGGTGCTCGCGCGTTTCACCCTCGCAGGTTTGATAACCGGCAGTATTGCGTTGTTGGTACCCCAGGTGCTGGGGATCGGCTATGACACGCTGGAACTGGTATTACATGGCAAAGTGCCACTGCTGGCACTTCTGACAATTGCGGTGTGCAAACTATTAGCAACCAGTTTGTCCAGCGGACTCGGCATGCCGATCGGCGTCATTGCACCAAGTCTGTTGATAGGCGCCTGCATGGGTGGCTTTCTGGGCTTTCTGGGTGCATCCGTTTATCCCGATCTCGCATCCAACCAGGCACTTTATATCGTGATTGGCATGGCGGCCGCGATGGGTGCAATCCTCAATGCACCACTGGCAGCGATTCTGGCGGTGATAGAGCTCACGCAATCGATTGGCGTGGCCATGCCGGCCTTGCTGGCAATTGTTGCAGCCAACCTCACTAACACAGGTATATTCAGACAGCGATCCGCACATCAAACTGTGCTGCGTCAGCTGCAACGCAATCTGCCGGATGATCCACTCAATCAATTGCTTCACCGCACCGACGTATCATCAATCATGGATCGCAGGATATCGAGGGTCACCGCAGACCTTGCTCCAGAAGACATCGACACACTAACGCGAGCCAAGCCGCACTGGTGCCTGATTGAACGTGATCTCGAGGATCTATTCCTGGTCAAAGGCGACGCGCTGATTGAATGGCTGGGCACTCAAGTCGATACGCAACTCGACACTCAAGTCGACAAGCAACTCGGCACTCAAGTCGACCCCCAAGATGCACTACAAGAGTCCATAGACCTGACGAAAGCCGATATTCGGCGGTGGACCATCGCATCAGCCCCTATTCAGGCCACCTTGCGCCAGGCCATGGATGCCATGCGCAGCGGCACGGTGGAGGCCGTGTGTATCTACGGGCGCGGGCGCGGCGGTGATCGATTACTGCAGGGCGTGGTTACCCGCGAAAGCATTGAGCAGTTCACACTGTCCCGGCTATAAAAGACACGACCCAGGCTAACTACAGGACCCCGCAATGCTCTGGCTTAAGGCTTTCCACATTATTTTCGTCATTTGCTGGTTCGCGGGAATATTTTACCTGCCGCGAATCCTGGTGTACTACGCCGCCAGCGAAGATCAGCAGACCCGACGCCAACTCGCCGTCATGGCTCGCAAGCTGTACCGTTTCGTCACACCCTTTATGCTCCTGACCATCGCATTTGGCCTGGCACTCGCCGCGCAGAATCTCGACTATTATCTGAATGCCCCCTGGCTGTGGCTGAAGTTCCTGCTGGTCGCCCTACTGGTGGGGTATCACCTGCAGTGCGGCTACTACGTTCGTGCGGTCAACCGCGACAGCGATGACCACAGTCACGTGTACTACCGGTTTTTCAACGAAGTGCCGGTCATATTCCTGTTTGCTATCGTGATTCTCGCCGTACTGAAACCATCGCTGTGACCGCAAGAGGCACTGGTAATTCAGCGGGTCAAACCCGATAATTCCCTGCCTCGTTGAGTCGTTCGTTTATCGCTCTCATCTCCACGTTTGGAAACAGAATTCATGACCTCATCGCAACAGCTATTTGAACGAGCACAGGCGCACATCCCGGGTGGCGTGAATTCCCCGGTGCGCGCTTTCAAGGCCGTGGGTGGCACACCTGTGTTCATAGACCGCAGCGAGGGAGCTTACGTCTTCGATAGCGATGGCAAGCGCTATATCGACTATGTACTGTCCTGGGGTCCGATGATTATGGGGCACAACCATCCGGCCGTGCGCGAGGCCGTTGTGCGCCAGAGCGAAAAAGGGCTCAGCTTTGGCGCGCCCACCGAGTTAGAGACCGCGCTGGCGGATCGTATCTGCAACATTATGCCGGGCATGGATCTCGTGCGCATGGTCAACTCAGGCACCGAGGCTACGATGAGCGCAATTCGCCTCGCCAGGGGCTACACTGGCCGCGACACCATCGTAAAATTCGAAGGCTGCTATCACGGACACTCAGACTCGCTGCTGGTAAAGGCCGGCTCGGGAGCCCTGACCATGGGCGTACCCAGTTCACCGGGGGTACCAGCGGCACTGGCCGACCACACCCTGACTCTCACCTATAACGACTGCGAGGGTGTTCGCAGTGCGTTTGACGAGCTGGGCGACCGGATCGCCTGCGTAATCGTCGAACCCGTCGCCGGCAATATGAATTGTGTTCCACCCCAGGACGGATTCCTGCAGACGCTGCGGGAAGTCTGTGACGCCAGCGGTGCGCTGTTGATCATTGATGAGGTCATGACCGGCTTTCGCTTTGGACTGCAGGGCGCACAGGGTTTTTACGGCATCAGCGCCGATCTCACCTGCCTGGGGAAAGTGGTCGGCGGTGGCATGCCAGTAGGTGCTTTCGGTGGCAGGCGTGAGATCATGGAGCACATAGCGCCCCTGGGGCCGGTGTACCAGGCCGGTACATTATCTGGCAATCCTATTGCCATGGCTGCCGGCCTCGCTACCCTGGAGATCATTTCCGAAGAGGACTTCTACGAACCACTGTTCGCCATGACAGAGAAGCTCAGCGTGGGATTGCGCGCAGCCGCCGAGACCAGTGGGGTACCCTTCACCACCAACCACGCGGGAACCATGTTTGGTGGCTTCTTTACGGAGGAACTGGCAATCAACAACTACGCCCAGGTCATGGCCTGTGATACGGTCGCTTTTAACCGGTTTTTTCACAGCATGCTCGACAGAGGTGTGTACCTCGCACCCGCCTCCTACGAAACGGGATTTATGTCTTCGGCACACAGTGAAGAAGACATTGAGCAAACGCTGGACGCCGCACGCCGGGCATTTGCGGCCCTCTGATCAGGAGACCACCATGACCTTCACCAGCCGACGAGGCCCCTTCCCCCAGACTCGCATGCGGCGCTTACGCGCACATCGCTTTGCGCGCGAACTGGTCAGAGAGAGTCGACTGTCACCGAGCGACCTGATTCTTCCAGTGTTCGTGCTGGAGGGGAATAACCAGCGCGAGGCAGTGCCGTCAATGCCAGGCGTTGAGCGCCTCAGTGCGGACCTGCTTGTGGCAAAAGCCAGGGAGGTAAGCGACCTGGGGATTCCCGCGATCGCCCTGTTTCCAGTCGTTGACGGCAGCGGCAAGAGTTTGATGGCGGAGGAAGCCAGTAATCCCGACGGACTGGTCCAACGTACCGTGAAAATCCTCAAAGACGCACTGCCTGAGCTTGGGGTCATCACTGATGTAGCACTCGACCCTTTCACTACTCATGGGCAAGACGGCATTATCGATGACGCAGGTTATGTGCTTAACGACGTGACCAACGAGGTACTCGTGGAGCAGGCCCTGTCACACGCAAAGGCAGGTGCCGATGTGGTGGCGCCGTCGGACATGATGGATGGGCGGATCGGTTTGATTCGCGGAGCGCTGGAAAGTAACGGATTCACCAATACGCTGATTATGTCCTACGCGGCCAAGTACGCTTCCAGCTACTACGGCCCCTTTCGTGACGCGGTCGGCTCTTCAGGCAACATCAAGGGCGGTAACAAGTTCAGCTACCAGATGGATCCCGGCAATAGCGACGAGGCCCTGCACGAATGCGCGCTCGACCTGGCGGAAGGCGCTGACATGATTATGGTCAAACCCGGCATGCCCTACCTCGATATCATCCAGCGCGTCAGGCAGGAATTAGCCGCCCCCACCTTTGCCTACCAGGTGAGCGGAGAATACGCCATGCACCAGGCGGCCTTCCAGAACGGCTGGTTGGATGCCGAAACCGTCATGCTCGAATCACTGCTGGCGTTTAAACGTGCAGGCTGTGATGGCATTTTGACCTATTTTGCGCAGGACGCGGCGCAGGCGCTGCAGTAAGCCGATGTTGCTCCGCGCGCTGGCCACGCTGTTTTTCACTGCACTGTATGTGCAAAGTTCAGCTGCGCAGACCGAGGCCGAGGATGGCTGTGCATGTCTCTGGGAAGGCGCTTTCGTAGACGTGGCGCCTAAGAGCGACCTGGTTGTGAGTGCGACGGTAATCTCTGGCAAGGGCAATTCACTCGACCTTGCGGTCGATCACAAATTACTTGGCACCGATGCGAGGGAAGATATCCGCCTGTGGTTAAAAACCGCAGACTACTGTAGACCCGAGGTCGCCGACTTTCCGATTGGCAGCCAATGGGTCATGGCCCTGGATCGCATTGACGAATTAGTGCCTGGCGGATTCAACCCTGGCACGCCGAATGTTAGCTTCGGTCGCGTTGGCGATTACAGCCTATCGAGCTGCGGTGGCTACTGGCTAAGCCAGACTGAAGACCTCGTCACCGGCAACCTGGTGAACGCACCCCGCTGGGTCAGGGAGCCAGAAATGACGCCAGTATTAGTCGACCTGGTGACTGACTACCTGCAGGGCTCGGTCACCAAAGAGGCACTCTTGGAAGCCAGTAAAGAAGACCCGGCCCTACAGGAACTCATGCTCGACACCCGCGCCTTCCTGCGCGGCGATGAGGACTAGGGCAGCTAGCGTCGCCAGGGTTTGCGGCGCGGATTGGGTCCTTCGGCCAGATCCATCAATTCATCAAGCATCATCAGTGACAGTCCCCATATACGCCGACCCTCGAATAGATAGCACGGCAAGGTGAGCTTGATGCCTTTGCGTTCCCACACCATGGTTTCCCGGTTATCCGCGTCAAGCAGAAACTCGATCGGCACCCATACCACCTCTGCCACCTCGTAGTTGGGGCAGAATTCCACCTCACGATCGAGACGAAACACGAAGGGGCTTACGGCCATCCCAAAAGCCCCCTTGTGCGGCCTGGCATTTAGATCTGAGAGACGACCGATACAGGGGTCTTCATCCGACAGCTCCAGGCCTATCTCCTCGTGGGTTTCACGAACCGCTACCGCAAACCCGTGTCGATCTTGCGGGTCCATACGCCCACCCGGAAAAGCCATCTGGCCGGACCAGGGGTCGCCGTCACGCTCGGCGCGTTTGATCATCAGCACATGCAGTACTCCATCGCGGAGCTGCACTATCATGGCTACCGCAGAACGTTTCATCAGTGGGCGCAATAGGTTACGGCGGGGAGAATGCTCGGAAAGTCGTTGTTCCAGCACTTGTAACAGTGAAGTCGACAAAATGGCCTCGGTCAGTGGGTTAAGCCGATTAAGCCACCGCGTCGGGCTAGTGGCAAGCCAAGCCTTGGAACCTATACGCCTAGCCACTACACTGACGAAAACATTCACCGGTTAACGCGCATGAATACCAAACACCGTGTCCTGCTCTCTTGCCTGTCTGTCGTATTGGTTGCTGCCTGTGCCAAAGAGCCGGAGGAACCCCCAACGCCGGCGGCCGAGGTGACCCCCACGCAGGTGGCGCCCGCAGACCCCGCGCCCACAGCTGTGCCGACGGCGGGATTACCGACGGAAACCGTGGGGCCGCCACCCTCTTCACACCCTGACCGGGTGTTGTGGGGTGATACCCATCTACACACATCGTATTCCATGGATGCCGGACTGTTTGGCAATCGCCTGCCACCGGAAGATGCCTATCGTTTCGCGATGGGGGAAGCGGTCACCAGTTCCACCGGGATAACGGCGCAACTCCAACAACCCCTGGATTTTCTGGTGGTATCAGACCACTCCGACAACCTGGGCTTTTTCCCGAAACTGCTGGCGGGTGACCCCCAATTTCTCGCCAACGAAACCGGTAAACGCTGGTACGACATGGTGCAGGCTGGTGGCCAGGAAGCCGTCAAAGCAGCACTGGAACTGGTAGATCATATATCCCGCGGCACCTTCCCGGAGGAGTTGGCCGTGCGCCCGGGAATGGAGGGATTTACCTCAGCCTGGCAGGCCATTACGGCGGCCGCAGATGCGGCCAACACCCCCGGTGAATTCAGTGCCATGATTGGCTACGAGTGGACCTCGCTGGTGCCCCCGGGAGCCAACATGCACCGGGTCGTGGTGTACCGGGATGGCGCCGACAAGGCCAACCAGATCCCTCCTTTCACCACTGAGGGCGCCCAGGGCAGCCGTAACCCCAGGGACCTGTGGCGCTGGCTGGCGGATTACGAGAGCAAAACGGACGGCAAAATCCTCGCCATTGCACACAATGGCAATCTCAGCAACGGCATCATGTTTCCGAGTGTGGAGAGCTACGACGGGGGAGCCATTGACAGCGCCTATGCCACCACGCGCATGCGCTGGGAGCCAATCTACGAGGTCACTCAGATCAAGGGCGACGGCGAAACCCACCCCTTTCTTTCACCGAACGACGAATTCGCTGATTTCGGTAGCTGGGATGCAGGCAACCTGAATGGTAGCGAGGCAAAAACAGACGACATGCTGCAGTACGAGTACGGTCGTGAGGCATTAAAAATCGGCCTGGAAGTGCAGCAGCGCACCGGCACCAACCCCTACAAATTTGGCATGATTGGTTCTACGGATTCACATACTTCACTGGCCACGGCCGACGATGACCTTTTCTTGGGTAAACATTCGGGCACCGAGCCCGGCCCCCAGAGGCTGGAACACCCGATGGCCGAGATTGGTGAAGTCAGGATTGAAGGCTGGGACCAGGTGGCTTCGGGCTACGCGGCCGTCTGGGCCACAGAAAATACCCGCGAGGCCATATTCGACGCCATGATGCGCAAGGAGGTTTACGCCACTACGGGGCCTCGCATGACTCTGCGATTTTTCGGGGGCTGGGACTACAGCACAGTGGATTTGCGCGCCGAAGATCTGGCACAGGTGGGCTATGCGCTGGGCGTTCCCATGGGCGGCGAACTGCCCGCGAACGATGATGACGATTCACCCTCGCCCACCTTTTTGATTTCGGCACAGCGCGATCCACGCGGTGCTAACCTCGATCGGGTACAAGTGGTGAAAGGCTGGATGGACGCCAACGGCGACCGGCAAGAGCGGGTTTATGATGCAGCCTGGAGCAACGGAGCGCTGCGTAAGCCTGATGCCAACGGCAAGCTGCCCGCAGTAGGCAACACGGTAGATGTGAGCGCCGCGACCTACGAAAACAGTATCGGTGCTCCGCAGATATCGGTGGTCTGGAACGACCCGGATTTCGACCCCACTCAGCCGGCCTTTTACTACGTGCGTGTGCTGGAGATTCCCACACCACGCTGGCCGGCATTCGATCGCGTGCAGTATGGCGCAAAGTCGCCTGAGGGCATGCGTGACGCTGACCTGGTGGCACAGCAACGCGCCTACAGCTCACCAATCTGGTACACGCCCTGAGTCAGAGTCTGCTCCAGCTCCAGGGTGTCAGCCTCGTTTATCGGGCGCTCCCGGCCCTGAAAAACATTGACTGGGTGCTGGATGAAAACACCCACTGGGCCTGCGTGGGGCCTAATGGCGCAGGCAAAACCAGCCTGGCGCGCGTACTCTGCGGTCAGGCGAAGCACGCCTCCGGAAGCATTCAACGATCCGAAGTACTGGACACGGACGGTGTGGCCTATGTGTGCTTTGAGCAGGCCAAGGCGCTTTGTGATCGCGACAAGAAGTTGGATGACTCGGAGTTCCAGGCCAGCGCACAGGATAGCGGCACGTCTGTAGAACAGGCCATTCTCGGCAAACGCCAGGCCGATGCCGACTTTACCTACTGGGTCGACAGGCTGGCAATGAACCACATACTTACGCGTGGCCTGCGCTATATCTCCACTGGAGAGATGCGCAAGACGCTGCTGCTAAAGGCTATTCTATCGAGACCCGGGCTGTTGATTCTCGACAGTCCATTGGACGGTCTCGACAAGCAATCCCAATCCGAGATGCGCACCATTATCGACGAACTCCTCACCGGCGACAGACCGGTCCTCATTCTGTGCAGGCAACTGGCAGATGTACCCAGGCGCTGTACCCACCTGATGGTGCTGGAGCGTGGGGAAGTGCTGGCGGCTGGTGAACGTGCGGCAACAATAGCGCGCAGTGATGTCTCGGCATTGATGGAACCCGTGCTACCCAGCATGGGGACACTGCCAGGTCTAGCGCAGCGTCCTTATAACCTACCCAAGGATGGACCGTTATTGCAGCTAAAAAATGTTTCCGTCGACTACGGTGATCTCAACGTATTGCGCAATGTCGACTGGACCTTCGCTCGCGGGCAGCACTGTTGCATCGCGGGACCGAACGGCTGTGGTAAAACGACCCTGCTCAGCCTGGTAACCGGTGACAATCACAAGGCGTATGGTCAGGACATTACCCTGTTCGGGATACCGAGGGGTAGCGGCGAGAGCATCTGGGACATCAAACAGAAATTTGGCCAGATCGACACCCAACTCCACCTCAATTTCGCGCGCGGCATGCGGGTCATCGAGGTTGTCGTGTCCGGCTTTTTTGACAGTATCGGACTCTACGATGACTGGGGCGACAAGCAACGGGAGACCGCAACCGCCTGGCTGCGCGCATTGGGTATCTCGGACCTGGAAAGAACCGGTTTTGATACGCTGTCATTCGGTATGCAACGCATGGTGCTACTCGCGCGCGCCATGGTAAAAGCGCCGACTATTCTGGTTCTCGACGAGCCCACACTGGGGCTGGATGGCTACCACCGCCGATTGATCCTGCAGGCGATCGACCACATCGCCAGGCAATCAGACACGCAGATCCTGTTTGTCAGCCATTCCAGTGGCGATATGCCGGCGTGTATCAATCAGTTACTGACCTTCGAACCCAATGAACAGGGTTTCGAAGTGGTCTGCCAGGACCTTGCACAGTAATACCTCAGGGACGCGCGTAGCTTCGTAATGCGTCACAATCGGACTGGCTGCGGCAATACAACAACCCACGTTCGGCCGTCGCCCTGGCCAGCGCAGCATCCCCCTTGGCAGCATACGTTTTTGCCAGTTCGAGATAAATCTCGGCGCTATCCGGGTCAATGCGCTGGGCCCTTTCCAGCAAGGCCAGGGCTTGCTCATAATCTCCCCGATCTGCAGCCGTGCTGGCCTGTGTTACCAGACCACCATAGGCATTACTGTCATTGGGTTCGGGTGGCACCGGCTCCGGCACTGGCACCGGAGTGGGCGTCGAAGTAGACGAACCCGGTGTGGGGCTGGGCCGCGTTTCCACCGGAGCGGGATCCGCCCCCGGTACGCTATATATTGAACAACCCGCCAGGGGCAGCAGCGTGATAAGGGCAACACATGCCAACCGTGATCGGTCACAGGCCATTAACTCTCTCCACCAAACAGGGATTGGAACCAGTCTTTCACTGAGCGTTTGCGACCGGAGCAGCTGGTACGACTGGAGGGCTCAGACCCATCCAGGAACGGCAGCATACGTGAATTGGGGCACCCCTCGCCAGTCAGATCACCCGTTAGATCGTCGACGTAATGTGTCGAAACATTCTCCGGCATCTGGTAGTTGAAAGGCCTGCGTGCCGCTCGGGACATAAAATGAGCCCATATTCGCAGCGCCCCGGTACTACCGGTAAGACCGGTACTGCCATTATCGTCCCGGCCGATCCATGTCACCGCCAACAGGTCGCCTGAAAAGCCCGCAAACCAGGAGTCTCTTCCGTTATTAGTGGTTCCGGTCTTTCCTGCAACGGCGAAGTCTGGTCCAAGATAGCGGTAAACACCCTTACCGGTGCCTTCTCGCACGACCTCCTGCAAGGCGAAGTTCAGTAAGTAGGTTGATTGCAGACCCACCGTCCTGTCGTAGGCCAGCGTATAGCGGCGCAGGGAATCCCCACCCGGGTCGACGATGTCTCGAATACTGCGTAGCGGCATCCTGAAACCGCCCGAAGCGATGGTCTGGTACATGGCCGCCATGGCCATCGGCGAGTACTCACCGGCTCCCAGGGTTAAAGCGGGCACCTCGGGGATGGGTCCACTAACACCCAACCGGCGCAACATATCCACCACGCTATCCAGCCCGAGTTCCAGACCCAGACGGGCGGTAGCCAGGTTGTAGGAGTGGGACAGCGCGGTGTGCAGCAACACATCGCCGTGTTCCTGGCGATCAAAATTACGTGGCTCCCAAAGCTGCCCATTGGGTAAACCCTCACTGACCTTGGTATCCGCCAATACCGTGGCCAGCGAGTACTGCTGCGGACGTTCCAGGGCGGCCAGGTATACCGCTGACTTGATGAGCGAACCGGCGGGTCTACGCGCATCCAGCGCGCGATTGAATCCGGCGTAGCGCACCCGTCGACCACCCACGATGGCTACGACGTCGCCGGTATCCACACGGGTCACAACGGTAGCGGATTCCAGCTCAGCCTGGGGGTCAATTTGCTGCAAAACGTCTGTGCTGCTGCGCTCAACCTGGCGCTGGAGAATCGGGTCAAAGCTGGTAAAGATGCTGAGACCCTGGGTCGCCAGGTCCTCGTCCCGATACTCCAGGCGCAACTGTCGGCGAACCAGGTCAAGATAGGCCGGAGAACTGTTGCGAATGCTGGGCTTGGTATTCAACCCCAGGGGCATGGCCCGCGCAATTACCGCATGCTCTTTGCTGATCACCGCCTGTTCGACCATGAGATCCAATACCAGGTCCCGCCGTTTCTTAGCGCGCTCAGGGTTGCGCAGCGGGTTGTAAAGCGATGGCCCTTTGATCATGCCCACCAACAGGGCCTGCTGGTGCAGGCCCAACTGCTCGAGGGGCGTGTCGAAATAGTGCCTGGCGGCGAGGGCGAAACCGTGCACCGCCCGCGGTCCATCCTGTCCCAGGTAAACCTCGTTAAGATAGCTTTCCAGAATCTGCTCTTTGCTATAGTGCAGCTCGAGCAGCACAGCCATCACCAGTTCTACCAGCTTGCGGGTGATAGTCCGCTCCGGGGTCAGGTAATAATTCTTCACCAGCTGCTGGGTAATCGTGCTGCCCCCGGCGACCAGGCGACCTGACTGGACATTACTCAAGGCAGCTCGGGCAATTCCTCTCAGCGAGAAGCCCCAGTGGCCATAGAAGTTCTGGTCCTCGGTCGCCAACAGCGCACCGACCAGTGTGTCCGGAACATCCTCCAGGCGAACCAGCAGGCGGTCCTCACCATGCTGCGGATAGATGCCGCCAATCTGCACCGGGTCGAGGCGCATCAGGGATACATTGCGGCCACCGCTTTGCAACCGGTTTACACGTTTACCGCTGAATTCAATGCGAATACCACGTGCCGGTTCACGCTCGTCGGCAAAACGAAATCCGCGTGTATAAATGTCAAATCGCGCACCGGAGCGCGACACTTCCCCAGGGCGGCGTGCGCTGCTTACGCTGCGGTAGCCAAGAATTCCCAGTTCATAGGACAGGTCATCGGGGGAAAGCTTGGCGCCCTCGAACAACTCCAGGGGGCGCGCATACACCTTGGCAGGCAGTTCCCACATCTTGTCTTCAAAGGTCGCAGTAATGCGGGCGTCCAGGTAGATCAGGCCCAAAAATGCCAGGAACACCAGGGTGAAAAACAGTTTAAGAAATGGGCGGCGGGTACGCGTCATGGGCAGCGAGTGTACACCAGCGACGCTTTCTTTTGTGCGGCGGATCGGGATAATAGCCGGCGTCGCAACTTTCAGTACAGGTGAACATGAAGAAGTACAACGTCTATGGCATTGGCGCAGCGCTGGTGGATACCGAAATCAAAGTCCAGGACCATGACCTGCAAGCCATGTCCGTGGAAAAAGGCTTGATGACGCTGGTCGATGAGAACCGCCAGCGTGAACTCCTGTCTCACCTGGAGGGCCATCTCGTCAGCGCCAGTCATGCCAGCGGTGGCAGTGCAGCCAATACAACCATTGCCGTAGCGCTGTTTGGCGGCACGTCATTTATGACCTGCAAAGTGGCGCAGGACGAGTACGGGGACATTTACCTGTCTGACCTGGAATCGGCCGGAGTTGACCATTGCCTGAACGGCAACGCTGTTAGGGAAGATGGCATAACAGGCAAGTGCCTGGTGTTGATCACACCTGACGCAGAGCGCAGCATGAATACCTTCCTGGGTATCTCCGATACGCTATCCGTGGACCAACTCGACCCCGCGGCTATCGCCGATTCTGAGTACGTGTACATCGAAGGTTACCGGGTCACTTCACCTTCCAGCCTGGGGGCGGCGGTCCGGGCGCGCGAACTGGCGGACGCCGCTGGCGTGAAAACCGCGCTGAGCTTCTCCGACCCGGGCATGGTCGAGTTTTTCCGCGAAGGTATGGAGGCCATTATTGGCGATCGCCTGGACCTGATTTTTTGTAACCGGGATGAGGCGCTAGGCTGGGCTCAAACCGACAATATGGATGCCGCCATCGATGCCCTGAAACAGGTAGCTGACACTTTCGCCATCACCCTGGGTGCCGATGGCGCGCTGGTTTACGATGGCGAATCGGTACTGGAAATTCCACCCTGCGAAGTGACTGCCGTCGATACCAATGGGGCCGGCGACATGTTCGCAGGTGCCTTTCTGTACAGCATCACCCAGGGGGCCGATTTCGATACCGCCGGTCGTTTTGCCTGCCGGGCTGCCAGTCAGATCGTCGCTCGCTATGGCCCGAGGTTATCCCGGCAAGATTACGTGGAGCTGCGCGACACTTTCTACAAGAACTAGCTACAAGAACTAGCTACAAGAACTAGCTACCAGAACTAGCGGATCTCTGAACAAGGCCCTGGTCATCAGAAAAGGTCAATTTGTTTATCGACCAGGGCGCGAAAAGAACTGTCCACGAAACCCAGGATACCATCGGCGACAGGCTGCAACTGGCGATCAATATAGTGTTGGTAATCCAGCGGCGCGAGGTGCTCTGCGGCTGGCTCTGCACCGGCTGTGGTGATCACGTACTCTACCCAACTGCCTCGTGAAGGGGTTGGAAGACCGCGCTCGGGATAGCGCCTGGCGGCTTGCACATGGGGCGGTACGTTGCGCTGATATTCATCCAGGCGCCGCCGCAGCCGCTTGCGATAAACCAGCTCACCATCGTGCTCTCCGGCAACCACCGACTGGCTGAGGTTGCGTACATAGTCAGCAAACGGTTCATTCATAAATACCCGCCTGTACAGCTCTTCCTGAAACCCACGCGCCAACCGGGTCCAGTCCGTGCGCACGTTTTCCAGACCCTTGAATACGATCTCGTCGCCATCCGCTCCCGCTACCACACCTGCATAGCGTTTTTTACTGCCCTTATCAGAGCCACGTACCGTTGGCATAAGAAATTTTTTAAAGTGCGTTTCAAACTCCAGTTCCAACACGCTGTCCAGGCCATAGTCCTCGCTGAGCCGGGCACGCCACCACTGGTTCAGCGCTCGCTGCAGGTCCCGCCCGGTCTGCACAGCAACGGTGTCGCTGTCCGCGCCCTGGACCCACACAAACACCGAGTCCGTATCGCCGTAAATCACACGATGACCCAGCAGTTCGATTTGATCACGGGTGCGCTGGAGAATCTCGTGGCCCCGCATGGTGATGGAACTGGCGAGCCGCGCGTCAAAAAAGCGGCAGCCCGGTGTGCCCAGCACGCCGTAGAATGAGTTCATGATGATCTTGATGGCCTGGGACAGCGGCGCGTCGCCAGCGGCTTTCGCATCGTCGCGCTGCCGCCAGAGACTGGCGATCAATCCTGGCAAAATGTGGCCTTCGCGGGCAAACCGGGCTCCCAGGAAGCCCGGTAAGGTACCTTGCACGGACACTTCCGCGACCGCTTCATCGGCCATACCCTCGGCGAGCCCCAACGGGTCGATGAAGAAAGTGCGAATAATACTTGGATACAGGCTCTTGAAGTCCAGCACCAGCACGTGCCGGTAAATACCGGGCGTTGAATCCAGCACAAAGCCCCCGGGGCTACCACCCTGGTCCGTGCGCGCATTGGGGGCCACGTAACCGCGGCGGTGGAGTCTTGGCAAGTACAGGTTATCGAAGGACGCGACCGAGCCCCCAAGTCGGTCCAGGTTGAGCCCGGTCATGGCGGAACGCGCAAGGGCGAACTGCAGCAGTGAGGTGACCTCGAATATTTCTGAGACCAGTTCGCAGTCCTTAAGATTGTAGGCTGCGAGGCGGTTTTTGTCGGTGAGAAACAGGTCGGTTATTGCCAGACCGCGATCGCTGCCATGGAGTAACTTGCCCTCTCCCAGCAACTCACGGGAGACATTCTCCAGGGAAAAGCTTTCAAAGCGATAGAACGCAGCACGCAGCAGTTCTATGCCATCGAGTATGACACGCCCCTCCAGGATTGCCGTCCTGCGCTCTCCATCCTCATCAAGTTGCCGCCAGCGCACGGGCTGCTGCTGACGCCCCAGTGACAGCGGAACACCCAGCGCATCGGCCACACGCTGGAGGTACCAGATGTCAAAGTTGACCACATTCCAACCGACGATAACGTCGGGATCATAGGCCTCCAGCCAGGCCAGGAAGGCTGAGAGCACATCCCTTTGGGACGCACAGGTTTGTACGTAATCGAGATCAGCGCCCTCACCCACCATGAAAACGTGACGTTCCTCATTGCCAGTGTCATCAAATGCATGCACACCGATGGAATACAGCTGCACGCCCTCCAGGGCAGTCTCGATATCGACAGAAGCCACTTTCAGTGAAGGTCGGTAATCCGCCGCCCGCATGGAGGGCCGTGTTAGCACAGCAGAGCGACTTTCCTGGGCCAATTCACCCTTTAGCTCCGACGCCCCCATGATGAAGCGTTCCATGAGGTAGCGGTCGGCGGGATTGATGTCGGCCTCCAGTGGGTCAAAGCCTGCACTGGTCAACTGATCGGCACAGCTGCGCGCCTGTCGGTAACTACTGAAGTAGAGCGCGCGGACCGGCGCCATATCAAACGCTCGCAGCGCCAGGTCACGAGTCTCGGCAAGTGTAAAACGCTGTAACACCGCAGATGCCGCATCGAACTCGGCCTGCCGCAGGAAGAATACTGCTCGCTCACCAGGTACCACGGCGCGCAGAGGACCATCATCGGTGGCAAACCAATACTCCAATTCAACCCCGCCGGGGCGGTCCCGCCAGGCGCGGGTGAGCAGGAAACCGAAAACACTCCGGCTTGCCAACTTTACCTCCTGTGATGACTATCCTTTGTGGCAACTCTGGCTTAAGCTGTGCAACCCGATTTGCCGATCATCACGCACACCGGTTGAGGAATAAGCCGCATGAAAAAGCCCGTTATCAAACAGGATCCTTTATACCAATTGCTGCGCAATGAAGACATCAAGAGTTTTAACGAGCAGCGTGACAAGCTGGACAGCAGTGAATTACGGAGCGGGGACTACCGGGGTCGCGACCTGCGCAATATGAACGCGGACGGTCTGGACTTCAGCGATTCATACTTCCGCAATGCCGATCTCAGCGGCATCGACTTTCGCAACACCAACCTGCTGGGTGCAAGCCTGTTGGACGCCAAGCTATCCGGCACCTACTTCCCGGAAGAAATCAGCGCGACCGAGATACGCCTGTCCCTTGATACCGGCACCCGCCTGCGGTACGACCGCAGCTAGGGTACCTCTGAACAATAAGGCGAGCGCTGGCCAGGGTCAGATCAGCCTTGTGAAAGTAAATCGCGCAGGTCCACAATCGCCGCATTGGCCCGGCTGATAAAAGACGCCATCACCAGCGAGTGATTCGCCAAAGGACCAAATCCCGAGCCGTTGAGGATCATGGGACTCCACACGGTTTCCTGGGTCCCCTCCAACTCGCGAATAATCTGTTGCAGGCTCACTTCCGCGTTCTTATCACGCAACACCTCGGCAAAATCAACTTGCGCCGCCTTGAGGAAGTGAATCAAGGCCCAGGCAGTCCCCCGCGCCTCGAAGAATACGTCATCGATCTCGGTCCATGGAGTTCGCACGACCATTTCCCCGGGGGCATTGGTTGATTGCGTCGCGCTCTGGTCCCCGGCCAGATCCGTGTTCACGCGGCGCTGGCCGACACTGGCACTAAGGCGCTGGGACAGGCTTCCCAGGCGGATATCGACCGTTGACAGCCAGTACCTCAGGTTGTCCGCACGCGCATAGAACTGGGCGTCGCTGGCGTTGACATCGGACAGTCGGCGGAAATAACTGCGGGTAAACTTGATACCGGTGCGGTACTCAGACTCCGACGCCGGCAGCACCCAGCTGTTGGACTGAAAGTTAAACCGCGGTTCTGCCAGTGCCAGGTCGGGGTCCTCTGACGACTGCGACTGCGATCGACTGTGAACTTCCCGCAGCGCCCGCGCCAGGTCCCTGGCCTGGATAAGCGCGCCGTATTCCCAGTTTGGAATATTGTCCAGCCACAAGCCGGGCGGAAAGCGGTCGTTATGCAAGAATCCACCGGGCTTGTCGAGCAGGGTCTCCACCACCCCCATCAGGGCGGCGGTTGTCACCGAGCCGGTCACGACATTGCCACCTTCCTGGGCAGCGTAGTCCGCGGCACGCTCCTGCACATCAAAAGCCTCCGGGGACATGCTCCAATAGATGCCGACTGCCACTGCCAGCAAAAGGTAAACACCCAGGCCGACGGCAACCCATTTCGCCCAACCTCCGGCAGGCATGTAATCATCGAGGAAATTACGCACCCGGTTCCGGCCTGCACCTGAGGTCATGTCATTCATAGGAGAGTTTCCATTAGTGATGCTGATGAATTTGATCGTTGCTGGGGCTGCCTTTTACCACTGGTGCAGCAATGCACGGCTTTTCTCCGGAGTTGGTCATCAAACATAGCTGCAGTGACTCTCCGGCTTGAGGCATGCGTTCCAGGTTAAGGAGCATAAGGTGTTTACCGCCCGGCGATAAGTCCACACTGCTCCCGGGATTGACTGTCAGGGTAGGCAGTTGCTGCATGGTGACATAACCATCTACCGTCGCGCTGGTGTGAATCTCCACGCTGCCGGCGAGTTCGACCGATGCACCGACCACCTGCACAGGGCTGGTACCCCTGTTGTCGATACGCAGGTACGCGGCCGTGTTTGCCTGGGTCGGTGGTAAAGCACGTACCCATGCGTCTTCCAGTACCAGGCCCGATGCCAGCACGGCTCGAGACAGCAATAGCATGGGGACAATTACCACGAATTTGTTCACTAGTTACGCTCCAGAGGTGAAACTTACGCCGTTTAGCGACGTCCTATCACTATACCATCTACCCCGGGCACCTCTGAACAATACGGCGATCCAGCATAGGCCCTGCGAAGGCACTACCGCTTGTTCAGAGGCAGTCCAGACAGGGGGATGTTGGCCGGCTGTGGCCGGCGACAACACGCTGATACAATAGGCCCGTGGCAGAGACGCCGCCAATTCAACACTGAGGACCAACAATGCGCGCCCTGATCGCCAGCCTGATACTGCTTACATCGCTGTTGGCGCACGGCCAGACTTTCCCTGCTGCGGGCGGCAGCGATCCCTTCCAGATCAATGCCGGGGAACCCGAGTTTTTACCTGTCGAGGAAGCCTACAAGCTGGCCCTGGAACTGGAAATCGATGGCAGCATCCGATTGTACTGGCAAATTGCAGACGCCTACTACCTCTATCAACACCGCCTTGGGTTTGACCTGAGCGACAGTGACAGCTCGATTCAGCTGGACACACAACTGCCGCCAGCCCTGGAAAAGACCGATGAGTTCTTCGGCGATGTTAAGGTCTATTACAACGACGCTGATATTACCCTGGTGCCGGAGCACTCAGGCGGCGTCACCCAGCTACAAGTCAAGTCACAGGGCTGTGCCGACGCGGGACTGTGTTATCCCCCTAGAACCCAGAGCTTCCACGTCGACTTCGATAGCGGTGTAATCACTGAGACCCAGCCACCTCCGCGGGCAAAGCCGGCCGTAACGCCTGCCGCTCCGCCCGCTCCCTCGGCTACCAGCGCAGCGACCCTGGCTTACATGCTGCTGCTGGCGTTCATCGGCGGCATTATTCTCAACCTGATGCCCTGCGTATTCCCTATTTTGTCACTGAAGGTGCTCAGCTTTACGCACAGCGAAGAGCGCGACAGCCACGTGCACGGCTGGCTGTACAGCGCCGGCGTTATCAGTAGTTTCGTCGCGGTGGCGGCCATCCTGATCACGCTGCAACAGGCCGGCAGCGCGATTGGCTGGGGGTTCCAGCTACAGTCGCCAAGCTTTGTCATTGGCCTGGCCTACCTTTTCGTCGCCATGGGCCTGTCGCTGTCCGGCGTCATAGAATTTGGCGGTCGGTGGATGAACATCGGCAGTGGACTGGCTGAAAAACCCGGAGGAACAGGCAGCTTTTTTACCGGCGTGTTAGCGGTGGTGGTAGCTAGCCCCTGCACTGCGCCCTTCATGGGCACGGCTCTTGGTTTCGCCGCCGCCCAACCTGCCGCCGTCGCCCTGTTGGTATTCGCCGCCTTGGGCGCCGGCATGGCGGCGCCGCTGTTACTGCTTAGTTACAGCAAGTGGGCGCGGCGCATGATGCCCAAACCGGGACCCTGGATGGTCACTCTCAAAGAGCTACTGGCATTTCCCCTGTACGCTACCGCGCTGTGGCTGCTGTGGGTTGCGGGGCGTCAGACGGGTATCGACACCATGACCGTCGCGCTCGCGGGAGTACTGGTGTTGGCCCTGGGACTCTGGCTCTGGGGTGGTGGATACGCGCGCAAGGGCATCGCTGCACTCTGTGTTGTTCTGGCGCTGACCATGGCGAGCTGGCGTGGCACCGAAAGCGGCGCTGGAAAACACCTGGCTGAGGGTACCGTTCCCTGGTCTCCGGAAAAACTTGAGCAACTGCGTGCGGTGGGTAATCCCGTATTTGTGGATGTAACCGCAGACTGGTGCCTGACCTGCATAGCCAATGAGCAGGCGGTGCTCTTCACAGACGAAATGCAAGCCCGATTTGCCGAGTACGGTGTGGTATACATGATTGCCGACTGGACTAACTACGATCCGGATATTGCCGACTTCATCGCCGAACATGGGCGAAATGGCATACCTTTGTACCTGATGTACCCCGCACAGTCCGATTTACCCCCCATCATACTGCCGCAGATCCTGTCGGTAGACACTGTCACCAGTGCAATAGAGGAAGTTACCGTCAAAAAGACGGCGGTTGCCCGCAACTTCTAGCCATTTAGCGCAAGAAGAGCGATCATCGGTATTTCACCCACTCTTTCAGTGCAGAAGGCCACATTTTCCAAAAACGTGCTAAGTTCCGTCATTTAGCGGCGAAATGCCGCCAAAATCCCAAAAAATTACACAAGGGTGGACAAAATCCAATTCTTGATCCAGACTAGATAGCTTATTGCACTAGCACAGTGAGCGCGCGCTCCATGGCGACCATTCTCGTTCTTCACGGCCCGAACCTTAATTTGCTGGGCCAGCGCGAGCCAGAGATTTATGGCGCTACGACACTGGCAGACATCAATCAGCAACTGGAGCAATCGGCGCAGTCTCACGGACACCACCTGCTGAGCATGCAAAGTAACGCCGAATACGAACTGGTTGAACGCATTCAGGATGCGGCCCAGGAAGGCGTCAACTTCATCCTCATCAATCCGGCTGCGTTCACACACACCAGCGTCGCCCTGAGAGACGCCCTGGCCGCCGTTGCTATTCCATTTATCGAGATCCATTTGTCCAACGTGCACGCTCGAGAAGACTTCCGACACAAATCCTATTTCTCAGACCTCGCCCAGGGCGTGATCTGTGGCCTGGGAGCCCAGGGCTATGACCTGGCGCTACAGGCGGCGCTACAACAACTGGAATCTACCTAACCATCACTGAGAGACGTCGTTATGGACATTCGTAAGGTAAAAAAGCTGATTGAGTTGCTCGAAGAGTCAAATATTGACGAAATCGAAATCAAGGAAGGCGAAGAGTCTGTGCGGATTAGCCGCAATGGCAGCCAGGCGGTCATGGCGCCGCCGGCCAGCTTCGCGCCGGCCTATGCGGCACCTGCTGCCCCCGCACCTGCGCCGGCACCCGCGGCACCTGCGGCACCTGCCGAGGCGGCGCCAGCGGCGGCGGCGCCCGCAGCAACAGCGGGCCACGTGGTGAAATCACCCATGGTGGGTACTTTCTACGCCTCCCCCTCTCCCACCTCACCTGCGTTTGTTGAGGTAGGCCAGACCGTCAAGGTAGGCGACGTATTGTGCATCGTTGAAGCCATGAAGATGATGAACCAGATCGAAGCTGATAAAGCCGGTACCGTGGAGGCCATCCTGGTGGAGAACGGTGAGCCGGTCGAATTCGACCAGCCGCTGGTCTCCATTGTTTGATCTTGCACCCGACTGACCACTACAGCTGAGGAAACCACCATGGCCATGCTAGAAAAGGTGCTGATCGCCAACCGCGGGGAGATCGCCCTGCGCATACTGCGAGCCTGCAAGGAACTCGATATCGCAACGGTCGCTATTCACTCCCGGGCAGACCGTGAGCTGAAACACGTCCGGCTCGCAGACGAGTCCGTCTGCATTGGCCCGGCCCCCTCCACGGAGAGTTACCTTAATGTTCCGGCAATCATCAGCGCTGCCGAGGTTACCAATGCGAGCGGCATCCACCCAGGCTACGGATTCCTGGCCGAGAACGCCGACTTCGCTGACCAGGTCGAGAAAAGCGGTTTCGTGTTCGTGGGGCCAACGGCAGACACCATCCGTTTGATGGGCGACAAGGTATCCGCTATCGATGCCATGAAGAAGGCGGGAGTACCCACCGTTCCGGGCTCCGACGGGCCACTGACGGACGACGGTGAGCGCACCCTGGAAATTGCACGCCGTATTGGTTTTCCCGTGATTGTCAAAGCCGCTGCCGGCGGCGGGGGTCGAGGCATGCGCGTGGTTCACAACGAGGCCGCGCTCATCAATTCCGTCCAGGTCACCCAGGCCGAAGCCGCCGCCGCATTTGGCTCAGACGTGGTCTACCTGGAGAAATTCCTGCAGAAGCCGCGCCACGTAGAGGTGCAGGTTATTGCCGATGGCCAGGGCAATGCCATTCACCTGGGCGATCGCGACTGCTCACTCCAACGACGCCACCAGAAGGTCATCGAAGAAGCACCCGCCCCGGGGATCGAGGACGACCTGCGCAACCAGGTTGCCGAAGCCTGTGTGAATGCCTGTGTCGAGATCGGCTACCGCGGCGCCGGAACCTTTGAATTTCTATACGAAGATGGCGGCTTTTACTTCATCGAGATGAATACCCGGGTACAGGTAGAGCACCCGGTCACCGAGCAGATTACCGGTGTAGATATCGTCAAGGAGCAATTGCGCATTGCCAGTGGCATGCCGCTGTCGATTAAACAGGAAGATGTCACTTTCACTGGCCACTCCTTCGAGTGTCGCATCAATGCCGAAGATCCACAGAACTTTTTACCGTCGCCCGGCAAGGTCACCACCTTCCACGCACCCGGCGGCCCGGGCGTGCGCGTCGATTCGCACTTGTATGATGGCTACACAGTACCGCCGTTCTACGACTCACTGATCGCCAAGATCATCAGCTTCGGCGAGGACCGCGACGTCGCGTTAGCGCGCATGCGCCAGGCCCTGGACGAGCTCGTGGTCGAGGGCATTCGCACCAACACACCGCTACACCGGGACCTCGTGCGAGATCGCGCGTTCCAGGCCGGCGGGGTGAGCATCCACTACCTGGAAAGCAAGCTCGAAGACTGACGGTAGCCTTCGGGAATGACCTGGCTACAGTTGCGTCTGGACACAGCACCAGATGCTGTTGAAACCCTGGAGGATCTGATGCTCGCGACCGGCGCTGTGTCAGTGACTCTGGAAGATAATGCTGACGAGCCTGTGCTTGAACCTGCCGTCGGCGAAACACCCCTGTGGCGACAGACCCGGCTGACTGGACTTTACAGCGCCGACACCGATATGCAGTCGGTATTGGAACAGTTTCCATCGGAACAGCTCGCATCCGGGAATCACCGGGTTGAGATCCTCGAAGACAAGGACTGGGAGCGCGAGTGGATGCAGCATTACCAACCGCTGCGCTTTGGCCAGCGACTCTGGGTGTGCCCCAGCTGGCTGTCACCGCCGGATCCGAGTGCCATAAACTTGCTTCTGGACCCCGGGCTGGCATTCGGTACCGGCACCCACCCCACCACCGCACTATGCCTTACAGCGCTTGAGGGTATGAACCTGGAGGGCGCGAGCGTAGTCGACTACGGCTGCGGATCCGGCATTCTGGCGGTGGCGGCGAGCAAACTGGGCGCCGTTGAGGTAATGGGTGTGGACAACGATCCACAGGCGCTTACCGCCACCCGGGACAATGCCCAGCGCAATGGTCTGGGCTATGACGCGATTGCCGTCGCCCTGCCCGGCCAATACGACCAGGCCGCGTGGCATCAGCGGGCAGATCTGGTGGTCGCAAACATTCTGGCGGGACCGCTGATCGATCTGTCGGGCGCCTTTCTCGAGCTGTTAAAGCCCGGTGGCAGTCTACTCTTGTCCGGCCTGCTCCAAACCCAGGCGGAGAACATCTGCAGCCACTACCGGGATCGCCTGGTCATGACCATCGCCGGCGAACGCGATGGCTGGGTCTGCCTGCACGGTACGCTTCCCTCCCCCGACTAGCCGCACACACAGACCACTGCCCGGGTGCTCTGCCTGTGAATTGATCAGCACTCACGATTGGCGCTTTTTTGCCCAATTTTTCTTTTCCCCCGCGCGGCGGTCGAGTATCATGTCGCCTCTTTTTTGGGGCAGTTTTCCAAACATCCTGCAATGCTGAATATCGGACCTTATCGCTTGCGAAATCGCGTCGCACTGGCACCCATGGCGGGCGTCACCGACGTGCCATTTCGGCGACTTTGCGCCGAGCAAGGGGCAGGTTTGGTCGTCTCGGAAATGATCGGCAGTAAACCGTCAATGCGCCAGTCTCGCAAAACCGAGTTGCGCAGCCGGCACGATGCGGAAGTAGAGCCGCGCTCCATACAGATCGCTGGCAACGACCCAGCGCAAATGGCGGACGCAGCCCGTTACAATGTCGAGCGCGGCGCCCAAATCATCGATATCAACATGGGTTGCCCGGCAAAGAAGGTTTGCCGCAAAGCAGCCGGTTCCGCCCTGCTCGCCGACGAAGCGCTGGTCACCGACATCCTCACGGCCGTGATAGCCGCAGTCGACGTTCCCGTTACCCTGAAGATCCGCACCGGCACCACTACGCAGACCCGCAACGGCGTCACTATCGCCCGTATCGCTGAGGACGCGGGGATTGCCGCACTGGCGGTACATGGCCGGACACGCGCCTGCGCCTTTAAGGGTGAGGTCGAGTACGACACCATTGCGCAGATTGTTGATGCCACTGAATTCCCGGTGTTTGCCAACGGCGACATCGATAGCGCGCCAAGGGCGGCACAGGTCCTGGCACAGACGGGTGCAGCCGGGGTGATGATAGGCCGGGCTGCCCAGGGACAACCCTGGCTGTGCGGACAGATTGCCACCTACCTGGACACTGGCGTCGCCAGAGCAGCACCAGATACCTGGGAGCGACTGCAGGTTATGGAACAACATTTACGCGCACTCCATGAGTTTTACGGCGACTTCATGGGCGTGCGTATCGCCCGCAAGCACCTGGGTTGGTACTTGCAACGCATGCCCGCACTCGCCGATATGCGCACCCAATTTAATACCCTGGAGACTCCCAGGCAGCAGTTGGATCTGCTGAACAAACTATCCCAATCCCAATTCGAAGAGGCAGTAGCAGCATGACAAGGGCTGAACCCTTACCACCCCAGGTGGCCAGTAACGACGAGAGTATTTTTGACGACAGTGAGCCTGCATCCGGTCACCACAGTCACCTGCGCGACGCAGTGACCACCGCGGTGCGCAGCTATCTCAAGGAACTGGACGGCCAACCAACGACCGACTTTTACCAGATGGTACTGGCCGAAATAGAAGCACCACTATTGACGGAAATCATGGCTCACACCCGCAACAACCAGACCAAAGCATCGACCATGCTCGGGTTAAACCGCGGCACCCTGCGCAAAAAACTGAAACAGTACGACATTATTTCCAGCAACAGGGGTGAGGGCTAGTCTGCCACTATGAGCGACATTGATCTGCTGAAAGTCCAGCGCGCGCTGATCAGCGTTTCGGACAAGTCAGGCATCGTAGAGTTTGCCAGCGCCCTGCGTGACCATGGCGTTGAACTGCTGTCCACCGGCGGCACTTATCGCCTGCTCAAGGACAACGGCCTCGAGGTCACCGAGGTATCTGAGCATACCGGCTTCCCTGAAATGATGGATGGCCGGGTCAAGACATTACATCCGACGATTCACGGCGGCATTCTCGCCCGCCGGGGACAGGACGATGCCGTACTGGCTGAGCACGGTATCGCCACCATCGATATGGTTGTCGTCAATCTCTACCCCTTTGAAGCTACGGTAGCGAACCCGGACTGCACCCTCGAGGACGCAGTCGAAAATATCGATATCGGCGGCCCCACCATGGTGCGGGCGGCGGCCAAGAACCACCGCTATGTGAACATCGTGGTCAATGCAGCGGACTATGGGTCCATTACCGAGGAACTGGCCGCCAATGACGGGGCAACCAGCATGCAGACCCGCTTTGATCTGGCCATCAAAGCCTATGAGCATACCGCAGCCTACGATGGCGCCATCGCCAACCACTTCGGCCGGCTGGTAGCACCCGGGTCTGAGGACTTTCCCAGAACCTTCAATACCCAATTCATCAAAGCCCAGGAAATGCGCTACGGGGAGAACCCTCACCAGCGCGCAGCCTTTTACCGGGAAGCCAACCCGACCGAGACCGGCATCGCCACCGCCAGCCAGATCCAGGGCAAGGCGCTGTCCTACAACAACGTGGCTGACACTGATGCCGCATTGGAATGTGTTAAGAACTTTGAGCAGCCTGCCTGTGTCATCGTCAAACACGCCAACCCCTGTGGCGTAGCGGTTGCGGACACGATTCGCCAGGCCTACGACCTCGCCTTCGCCACCGATCCCGAATCCGCCTTTGGCGGCATTATCGCCTTTAACCGTGAGTTGGACGCCGACACCGCAGCGGAGATCTGCGAACGCCAGTTTGTAGAAGTTATCATTGCTCCGGCTGTCAGCGACGCTGCCGCGGCCGCAGTTGCGGAAAAGAAAAATGTCCGCTTGCTGAGCTGCGGCGAATGGAAAGCACCCACAATTGCGTTTGATTACAAACGCGTCAACGGCGGGCTGTTGGTACAGGACCGTGATCTGGGTATGGTCAGCCGTGATGACCTGACCGTGGTCAGCAAACTGCAACCCACGGAGCAACAGTGGCAGGACCTCGTATTCGCCTGGAAGGTTGCCAAATTCGTTAAATCCAATGCCATTGTCTACGCCAGCCAGGGCCAGACCGTCGGAGTCGGCGCTGGTCAAATGAGTCGCATCAACTCGGCGCGCATTGCCGCCATAAAGGCAGAACATGCAGGCCTTGAAGTACGCGGTTCAGTCATGGCCTCAGACGCCTTCTTTCCCTTCCGTGACGGGATCGACAGCGCAGGCGAGGCAGGCATCGCTGCAGTGATACAGCCCGGCGGTTCCATCCGCGACGAAGAGGTGATCGCGGCGGCGGATGAGCACAATATGGCCATGGTGTTCACCGGCATGCGCCATTTCCGTCACTAAAGCGGTAAACGACCTTATGAATATCCTCATCATTGGTGGCGGCGGCCGCGAACACGCCCTTGCCTGGAAGGCGGCCCAATCTCCCCTTGCCGATACCGTATTTGTAGCACCGGGCAATGCAGGCACCGCGCGAGAGAGCGGCCTGGAAAACGTCGCGCTGGATGTCATGGATTTTGAAAGTCTTGCAGATTTTGCACAAAAAAATGCTGTCGGCTTGACCATTGTTGGACCTGAAGCGCCACTGGTCGGCGGTATCGTCAATTATTTCGAGGCCCGCCAGCTGCGTTGTTTTGGTCCGAGCGAAGGCGCTGCCCAGCTGGAAGGCTCCAAGGCCTTTACCAAGGATTTTCTCGCCAGACACGATATTCCTACTGGCGCCTACGCCAACTTCACCGAGGTTGAGCCAGCAGTGGCCTACCTGCGGGATCAGGGTGCACCGATCGTCGTTAAGGCCGACGGCCTGGCAGCGGGCAAAGGCGTAATCGTGGCAGAGACCCTGCAACAGGCCGAGGAGGCCGTGGTCGATATGCTCTCCGGCAATGCCTTCGGCGAAGCAGGATGTCGTGTGGTCATCGAGGAATTCCTGCCCGGCGAAGAGGCCAGCTTCATTGTCATGGTGGACGGTGAGCACATCCTCCCGATGGCGACCAGCCAGGATCACAAACGCATTGGAGAGGGCGACACCGGACCGAACACCGGGGGCATGGGCGCCTATTCTCCAGCACCGGTGGTTACAGACGAGGTGCACACACGCATCATGCGCGAGGTGGTAGAACCGACCGTTGCGGGCATGGCGAGCGAAGGTAACGCCTACATCGGATTCCTGTACGCAGGTTTGATGATCACGCCCGAGGGAGCGCCCAAAGTCATTGAATACAACTGTCGTTTTGGCGACCCGGAAACGCAGCCAATCCTGATGCGCTTGCAATCTGACCTGGTCAGCCTGTGCAATACCGCGCTAGACGGAGAACTGGATACCGTGGGTACCCAGTGGGACGAGCGCTGTGCGATGGGCGTGGTGCTGGCCGCAGGTGGCTACCCGGGCAGCTATGAAAAAGGCGCCGTCATTCAGGGGCTCGATACAACCAGCGACGACGCCGTAAAAGTATTCCACGCGGGTACCGCGCTACAGGATGAGCAGGTGGTCACAAGCGGCGGCCGCGTGCTTTGCGTTACCGCGCTGGCGAACAATATTGCCGAGGCACAATCTTCAGCTTACGCCGCTGCAGACACCATCAGCTGGGACGGTATGACCCTGCGCAGGGACATTGGCTGGCGCGCCATAGAGCGCTATAGTCAGGGTACTTGATTCGTTTCGGAGCACGCTATGGGCAGCCGCCGTTTAACCCGTTTAGATCGCCTGATTGGCGAAACCGGCTCCGTGCTTCGCACCCTGACCAATCGCGGCAATCAGGCCTCCAGAACCTCACCAAGCGAAGGGCACACTGAGGGCAAACTCAACGACACCCAGCGTCGCCATGTCGCAGGCTTGATGCGTGTTAATCACACTGGCGAGGTCTGTGCGCAGGCTCTTTACCAGGGTCAGGCACTGACCGCCAAACTGCCTGATGTTGCAGAAGAAATGCAGCAGGCCGCAACCGAAGAAATCGATCACCTGGTCTGGTGCGAGGAACGTCTGCGCGAGCTGGATAGCCGACCCAGCCTGCTGAATCCCGCCTGGTACGGCTTGTCATTCACCCTGGGTGCTTTAGCGGGCGCCATCGGTGACAAAGTCAGCCTCGGTTTCGTCGCCGCCACCGAAGAGCGCGTGTGCAATCACCTGCGGGATCATTTGAAGCAACTGCCGGATGAGGACAGGAAATCTCGCCTGATCCTGCAGAAAATGCTCGAAGACGAAGAGCGCCATGGCGCCAACGCCCTGCAAGCCGGGGGAACAGATTTTCCCACACCTATCAAGGATACGATGAGTCGCGTATCTGAGGTGATGACCAAGAGTAGTTACTGGATTTAGCAAGCCGCCTGGAACTTGCCGGTTCAATCAATTCGCAGACAGGCCAACGCCTACTAACCAAAACGATTCCCCTGTTGCGCGGCCGCATCCTCGCGCCGGCGGCCAGACCGCTGCGGAACTCGACAAATTTTGCTGCGCAAAATTCTGGACTCAGACAATCCTCGCGGACAGCCTCTGTCCGACGACGCGAGGATAAGCGACGACCTGATTGCTCCACAGGGGAATCGTTTTGGCCAGCAGGCTCTTTCTGTGCCTTCGGGATGGGAAAACCCAATCAGACAAATATTTTGCGCGCTACACGCGTGGGTGCTTTCTACCGCCAAACAACATCTTTGAGCAAAGGAGACAGATGACGAAACGACCTGCAGGTCTCAGCCCGCCTTAAACTCCTGAAGTTCATAGCTGTGTGAAATCTCCACACCTGCGGCCCCCAACATAATCGACGCGGAACAGTACTTCTCCGCGGATAGTTCGACCGCGCGTTTTACCTGATTTTCTTTCAGCCCCACCCCGGTAACCACAAAGTGCAGGTTAATCGTGGTAAACACGGCAGGTATGGCGTCGGCGCGTTCTGCCTGTACCTCCACCCGACAGTCGGTGACTTTCTGGCGCGATTTTTTAAGCATGCTCATCACGTCATATACGGCGCAACCACCGGTGCCGAGCAGGAGCATTTCCATGGGACGAAAGCCCATATTGCGGCCACCCAGGTCCTCGGGGCCATCCATGACTACCGAATGTCCGCTGCCTGACTCGCCAATAAACATGGCACCGTCCATCCACTTTACTGTTGCCTGCATAACCGGGTCTCACACTCATCAAGTCCGTCGGGGCGCTGGAGCTTAGCACAACCCATTGAGTTTTACTTACCGCCTGCCTGAGTTAAAATTCAGCTATCTCTTCACTGCCAACCTGCGAGGACTCAGGGTGATTAAACCCCAGATCGTTAATGCTATTCCTAATGTGGAGAGCTTTCTGCGCCACTGCCAGCGCCAGGAATACAAATCCAAGAGTGTGATCGTGCGCCAGGGGGAGAACAGTGACTCACTCTACCTGATCCTCGATGGCTCGGTTTCGGTGATGGTTGAGGATGAGTCTGACAAGGATCACAAGATGGTGGTCAGCTACCTGAACCCCGGCGACTTTTTTGGCGAAATGGGGCTGTTTGGCAACGAAGAAGACGAAGTGCGCAGCGCCATGATCATGGCGAAAACCCAGTGCGAGGTCGCGGAAATCTCCTACGAACGTTTCCACCAGATTCGCGCCCAGTTCCCGGACATACTTTTCGCCATCGCCCGGCAAATGGGTATGCGACTGCGCCAGACCACACGCAAACTCAAGGACCTGGCCTTTGTCGATGTCTCGGGCAGGATTGCACAAACACTGCTGGACCTTTGCAAAGAACCCGATGCCATGACCCACCCCGATGGCATGCAAATCAAGATTACCCGCCAGGAGCTTGGGAAAATCGTTGGCTGCTCACGGGAAATGGCTGGTCGGGTCCTGAAAACACTGGAACAGGATGGACTGGTATCTGTGGCGGGTAAAACCATGGTGGTGTTCGGCACCCGATGAGCACTCCATCCATGACGCCCGATGAGGCGATGGCCCTGGCCAAGGAACATACCAGTCGCGGCAACACCGCTGCGGCCATCGGTATTTACCAGAGTATTCTGGCTACCTCACCCCAGCACAAGAAGGCCAAAAAAGCGCTCAATGCGCTACAGCGGTCGGAAAGTGCCGGCTCGCCCGATGCCCTGCAAACTGACATGAGCTCGGTAATGGCCCTGTATAACACGGGCAAACTGGACCAGGCACTCACCCAGATCAAGCGGCTGTGTAAGATCCACAAGGATCAGCCCATGCCATTGAACGTGATGGGTGTAATCCTCTCGGCAAAGGGGCTGCACAAGGAAGCGATCGACTGCTTCACACAGGCATTGAATTTATCCCCCGAGTACCTGGATCCGCTGAATAATCTCGGCTCTGCACTGGATGTGCTGCAACGACACGATGAAGCCATCGTTACCTTCGAGAAGTTGCTGCAACTTGATCCGAACTACAACGATGCCCACTACAACCTGGGTAATGCCCTGGTGAACAAGGGTGAATACCAGCAGGCGGTGCATCATTACGAACTCGCTATCGAGCAGCGCCCTGCCGTTCCCAGAAACCATATCCGGCTTGGACTCACGCTGGCAGCGCTCGGACAGTTCAACGCCGCCATGGCATCCCTGCAGAATGCACTGTCGCTCGAACCCGGACGTGTAGACGCGCACGAGTATATGGGCGACATTCTGGTCAGCCAGCAGATGCTCTCCTCGGCGCTTACCTGGTATGAAGACACCGCAAAACTGGCGCCAAATCACGCCCAGGTTCACTTCAAATTGGGAGCGGTACTGAGAGACCTGGACAGGCCGCAGGACGCAAAAGATGCACTGAAGCGCTGCCTGACGTTGAACCCGCAGTACCCCCGCGCCCAGGCCCTGCTCGACTCAATTGAGGCCTGACCCTCGTCCGGATTAGCGTAGGGATACCCCAGAGTTAGTCAAACAGCGCACTAAGTTGCTGACCGGGTTCAGCCGCGCGCATAAACGCCTCACCGATCAAGAACGCATGTACACCGCGCTCGCGCAGGGCGGAAACGTCGTCCACGGAGTGAATTCCACTTTCAGTGACCAGTACCCGATCCGCGGGAATGTGGGGCAGCAATTGCATTGTGGTATCGAGCGTGGTTTCGAAAGTATGCAGGTTGCGATTGTTGACGCCTATCAGGGGGGTGGAAAGTGCGAGAGCGCGATCCAGTTCCGCGCGGTCGTGAACCTCCACGAGCACGTCGACCCCCACTTCTGCTGCCGTATCCGAGAGCTCACGCAATTGCGTGTCGGTAAGCACCGCAGCGATAAGCAAGATCGCGTCCGCGCCAATGGCCCGGGCTTCAATGACCTGATACGGATCCACGGTAAAATCTTTTCTCAGAACCGGCAGCGAACAAGCGGAACGCGCCTGTTGTAAGTACTCATCACTGCCCTGAAAAAAATCAATATCGGTCAGCACCGACAGGCAGGTTGCACCGCCATGTTCATAGCTTTGGGCTATCTGCGGCGGGTGAAAGTCTTCGCGGATAACTCCTTTACTGGGCGATGCTTTTTTTACCTCGGCGATTACCGCGTGATCGTCCTTAGCCACCCGCGCACAGACTGCCTGTGCAAACCCTCGCGCGGCGGACTGCTCCCGCGCCCGAGCTTCAAGGTCTGCAAGGCTCACGCGCTGGCTGCGCAGTGCGACTTCCTCAACTTTACGGGCAACGATCTTATCCAGGATGGTTCCAGAGCCGACGACTTCCACACTACTGCTCCTGCTGGCTCATCATCTGGGTAAAGTTAACGAACGCCTTCATCTTCTCCTGGGCCTGTCCGGAGTCAATGAGATCATCCGCCATCGCCACACCTTCCTTGAGGCTGGATGCGATGCCGGCAACATAAATCGTGGCACCTGCATTCAGGCAGATCATTGCCGCAGCTTTCTTCGCCGCCGCATCGTCGGCGCCCGACAGCGCGGCGCGGATCAGTTGGGCCGAGGCCTCGGCACTGTCGACACTGAGACCCTCAAGGGACTGCAGCGGCATGCCAAATTCCTCGGGAGACAGGCGATAGGTAGTGACTTCTCCGTCTCGCAATTCGGCCACCTGGCTGTATCCGGCAATGGAAAGCTCGTCCAGTCCTTCTTCGCCGTGCACGACCATCGCATGCTCGCTGCCCAGGGCTTTTAACACGTGAGCTAACGGCTCCACCAGGTCAGCGGAAAACACACCCATCACCTGGCGTCGCACCTTCGCCGGATTCGTCAGTGGCCCCAGAATATTGAACAGGGTGCGCATTCCCAATTCCTTGCGAGGACCAACGGCGTGACGCATGGCGCTGTGATGGGCGGGGGCAAACATAAAACCCACCCCAACCTCGTCGATGGCGCGTGCTACCTGCTCGGGAGTGAGATCCAGGGGCACACCCAGCGTTTGCAGCAGGTCCGAACTGCCACTGGTGCTGGAGACCGAGCGGTTACCATGCTTGGCTACCCGGGCGCCCGCTGCCGCCACCACAAAAGTGGACGCTGTGGAAACATTAAAGAGGTTGGCCCCATCGCCGCCGGTACCGACCAGGTCAACCAGGTGCTCCTGGGACACACTGACCCCGGTCGCCAGGTCCCGCATGACCTCAGCGGCTCCCGCGATCTCGTCGATAGATTCGCCCTTGCAGCGCAGGGCCACCAGCCAGCCGCCAATTTGTGCATCGGTTGCTTCACCGGTCATCACCTGGGTCATGACCGCGGCCATTTGCTCCCGGCTGAGGTCCTTGCCGTCAACCAGCTGCACGAGCGCCTGTTGAATATCCATAGTTACCTCTATTGTTCCAGAAAATTGCGCAACAAATCGTGCCCGTGGGCGGTGAGGATCGATTCGGGATGAAATTGTACGCCCTCAATGGGCAACTCGCGGTGCCGCAAGCCCATAATTTCATCCATCTCTCCCGATTCGGTTTCCGTCCAGGCGGTGATTTCCAGGCAGTCCGGCAGACTGTCGCGCTCTACCACCAGGCTGTGGTAACGCGTGGCCTCGAAAGGCTCGCTCAAACCCTTGAATACACCCGAATCCAGATGGTGGATTGGCGAGGTCTTTCCATGCATCACCTGCCGGGCACGCACCACGGCGCCACCGAACACCTGCCCAATACTCTGGTGCCCCAAACATATTCCCAGCAAGGGAAGTTTGCCCGCGTAGGCCTCGATAACTGCCATGGAGATGCCCGCTTCGTCGGGCGTGCAGGGCCCCGGGGAAATAACAATGCGTTCCGGCGCCAGGTTGGCAATATCTGCAACCTCGATTTCATCGTTGCGCACCACGTGCACATCGGCACCCAACTCGGCCAGGTACTGCACCACGTTATAGGTAAAAGAGTCGTAATTATCGATCATCAACAACATGCCTACGCCTCCCCCGCCACGACCATGGCGGCAGCCCTGAACATTGCCCGCGCCTTGTTGTGCGTTTCCTTCCATTCCAGCGCGGGCACCGAGTCGGCGACCACGCCGGCCCCCACCTGCACATACAACTTGTTGTCCTTGATCACCGCCGTGCGGATGGCAATAGCCGTGTCCATATCACCCGCCCAGGAAATATAGCCAACCGCCCCGCCGTAGACGCCCCGCTTGACCGGTTCCAGCTCGTCAATGATCTCCATCGCGCGTATTTTCGGGGCGCCGGACAAGGTGCCGGCCGGCAGCGCGGCTTTGAGGACATCAAATGCGGAGTGTTCCGGCTGCAATTTTCCGGTGACGTTGGAGACGATATGCATGACGTGGGAGTACCGCTCTACCACCATCTTGTCGGTCAACTGTACCGTGGCCGTTTGGGCGATACGGCCCACATCGTTGCGCCCGAGGTCGATCAACATCAGGTGCTCGGCAATTTCCTTGGGGTCGGCCAGTAACTCCTGCTCTAACGCCAGGTCTTCCTCTTCCGTGTGGCCGCGCCTGCGGGTACCCGCCATGGGGCGCACGGTAACCTCGCCTTGCTGAAGCCTGGCCAGGATTTCCGGCGAGGAGCCCACAATATGGAAGTCTTCGAGATCCAGGAAATACATGTAGGGTGAGGGATTAAGGTTGCGCAAAGCGCGGTATAAATTCAGTGGCGGCGCAGTGAAGGGAATGCTCATGCGTTGTGACGGCACGACTTGCATGACATCGCCCGCCAGCACGTATTCCTTGACCTTGTCGACTGCAGCCTCAAACCGCTCGCGCGTAAAATCGGACTCTGCCGCCTCTTCCAGGGCTGAGTGCCTGGAGGCCTCCAGTATGACCGGGGGTAAGGGGTCGACAACGCGTGTCAGGCGATCAGCTAGCGACTCCAGGCGCGCTTGAGCTGTTGCCAGCGCGTTCTCGACCGAGGGGTCCACATTGACGATTAAGCGAATCGTGCCGGCGAGGTTATCGAAGACCAGCACTTCTTCGGCCACCATCAGCAGAATATCCGGAGTGCCCAGTCGATCCGGCGGGGCCGAACCGGCCAGCCGACCCTCAACGTATCGCACCGTATCGTAGCCAAAGTAACCGACCAACCCGCCATGAAATACCGGCAGGTCTGCATGGGGAGCCGTCTGGTACCGGTCACGAAATACTTCAGCATAGGCAAGCGGGTCGCTGACTTCTTCCGACGCCACCAATTCGCCATCGGTCCAGGTTTCCGCGCGGTGGCCAAATATCTTCAACAGGGTGCGGCAAGGAAGGCCAATAATTGAGTAACGCCCCCACTTTTCGCCCCCCTGTACCGATTCAAACAGGAAGGAATAGGGGCCCTCTGCCACCTTACGATAGGCACTGAGCGGGGTTTCCAGGTCGGCCAGCACCTCGATGCTGACGGGGATACGGTTATAGTCCTGCGCTGCCAGCGCAGCAAAGTCCTCGGGAGTCATGGGGTGTCCTCGGAGAATGAATGAGCGTAAAAAAAGGTCGCGACGTAGCCCTGGCTACCATCGCCAACAAGTGACCTCACGCATCGACAGGACTTCGATGCTAATACGCCTGGCTGCAGACACAGCAATCTCCGGAATGTTTGAGCGCCTATTGTACAGTGCGGATACCGATTGGCAACTTCGAGCTACCGCGCGACCGAAAGCCGCATAGATTCAGTGAGGAGCGCGTTGGGTTTATACCGTGGCGAGGGCGGCCCGCATATCGGCGATCACCGCCTCATAATCGGGCGCATTGAATATGGCCGAACCTGCTACAAAGGTATCGGCGCCTGCGGCCGCAATTTCCGCGATGTTTTTTGCAGATACACCGCCGTCTATCTCCAGACGGATATCCAGACCCGACTCATCGATCAGTGCGCGGGCCTGGCGCAGCTTATCCAGCGTGGACGGAATAAAGGACTGGCCGCCAAAGCCAGGATTGACGGACATCAGCAAAATCATGTCGACCTTATCCATGACGTAATCCAGTGCATCCAGCCCCAGGTGTGGATTGAACACCAACCCGGACTTACAGCCCGCGTCGCGAATCATCTGCAACGAGCGGTCAACATGAGTAGAGGCATCGGGGTGAAAGGTGATGTAGCTGGCGCCCGCATCGGCAAAGTCGCCGATCAGGCGGTCTACCGGACTCACCATCAGGTGCACGTCGATATCGGCTGTAACGCCGTGTGAACGCAACGCCTTACACACCATGGGTCCTATGGTGAGATTGGGCACGTAGTGGTTGTCCATCACGTCGAAGTGCACGATGTCAGCGCCAGCGGCAAGTACCGCATCCACCTCCTCTCCCAGACGAGCGAAGTTGGCGGACAAAATGGAAGGCGCTATCAGGTACTCGGGCATGGTTTACTCCGCGGTCGATGCAGGCGGTATTTTAGCGGTAAGTCCCGCCATGTTCACGAACTGTCGCAACAATTCTGGCGGTTGGCTCGCATGGTTTGTTCATTCGTCCTGATGGCGTGCATTCAATGCCGCCAGCCGCTCTGGCGTTCCCACGTCCTCCCATTCGCCCTCATAGACCTGCCCCTCCAGCCGTCGGCGCTCTATCGCGTGCAGTAACAGGGGCAATAAGGGCGCACGCCCCGGCGCCATAGCGGCAAACATGCGAGGGTGATACGAGCCGATGCCCGCGTAGGTAAAGGAGGGCTCACCGTCGCTACGCATATTCACCCATTTGCCAGCCAGCGCAAAGTCGCCCTGCGGGTGTTGGGGCGGGTTGGGCGCCAGAACTATCCGTGCGTCGGCAGCCGCGTCGAGCGCGGTGCCTGTCATCAATTCAAAGGGGTAGTCCGTCCAGATATCACCGTTGACCAGCAGGAAGGGCTCTTTCCCCAGTAAAGGCAGCGCTTGCACAATACCGCCCGCCGTTTCCAACGGCTCCTCCTCAGGGGAAAACCTCAGGGTGACCCCCCAGCGCTCGCCGTCCCGGCAGTAGTCGATAATTTGTTGTTTGAGGTGTGCAACATTGATTACGATATCCCGCACCCCCGCCTGCGCCAGGCGGCGGATATGGTGTTCGATCAGGGGCACACCTGCAATGGTGAGCAGCGGTTTGGGGGTGTGCTCGGTGAGCGGCAACATGCGCTTCCCAAAACCCGCCGCCAGGATCATAGCCTTCACTGCGATCTGGCCCACGGTTGTGCCGCAATCAGCGGCGACACTCTCTCTTCGAACCAGGAAGCGAAATCCGCCAGGCGCTGCTCTGAGGCCGCGTATATCTGCAGTGCTTCCTGGACATAGCCGAACACCATCGGCAGATCATCCAGGTATCCCGCTTTGCCGTCGCGTAGGTAAAGGCGTGCGAAGGTGCCCAGTACCTTGATGTGCCGTTGCAGCGCCATCAGGTCAAACCAACGCAGAAACACTTCGTCATCCAGAGGGGCGATTTCACCCTGGCTGACCAGTTCGTCGCGATAGGCCAGTGCCCACCGGCACACGTCAGCACGGGGCCAGCGGATATAGCAGTCCTTGAGCAGTGACGCGAGGTCGTAGGTGACAGGCCCACAGACAGCGTCCTGGAAGTCGATGATCGCAAGATCACCGCCGGTTGTTAGCATCAGGTTGCGACTGTGAAAATCGCGATGGACAAACACCCGGGGTTGCTGCAATACCTCCTCAATCAACAGGGAAGAGAACGCGTCAATAAGTGCAGTCTCCTCCTCATCACAGGTATGGCCGAGCAGTGCCTCAACGAACCATTGCCGGAATCGGCTCAATTCCTCGCCCAGCAGGTTCGCATCATAAGGTGCGAGACCTGACTGGTGTATATCGACCCGTCTGAATCGCGCGAGAATCTCCGTGGCCGCCGCGTAATACCCGGCGACAGAATTTTCGTTGAGCGCCGGCAGCAACATTTGATCACCCAGATCTTCGAGCACCATATAGCCACGATCCAGATCGACGGCCAAGAGCTGCGGGACTTTCACACCGGCGCCATCAAGCAATGCGTGCACTTGCGCAAACTCCGCATTCTTCTCTGTCGCGGGGGGCGCATCGACCACGATGAAACTCCCATCGGCCGTATGCAGGCGAAAGTAACGCCGGTTACTGGCATCTCCGGCCACCACCTTGAACCCACAGGACTCCGGCACACCTGTAAGACCCAGCGCGCGTTGCGCCCAGGGTTGCAAATCAGCGGGAATCGGTCTGGCCGGCAAGAGCGTGCCTCATCGAAATTTTCTCAGACAATGATCGAGGGATGCATTATTATCCGCATCTACCAAAAAGAATACCTCTGCACTCGATGACACGCGCTTTTTTCGCCCTAAGTCTAACGCGGCCAGTCTCAGGCTGCCTGTTCCTGATGGTAGCGGGCGTGCTGTTCGCGGCGCTCTCATCTGCGCCAATGGTACAGGCACAAAGTAGCCCGGAGGATACGCTGGACTGGGTGGAAATCGACGAGGTTCCGAAGGAACTCAGGGATCGACTTTGCGTAAATTGCAGCGGTCGCTACATCGATCCGCTCGCAGGACAGGTCAGTGACACCCCTCCGGAAGAGGCCGACATCCAGGCCACGGCGACCAGTACCGAAATGCAGGGGGACACGGTGCGCCTAACCGGTGGGGTTGAAGTCATCCAGGGGTATCGCACCCTGCGCGGTAACGAATCCACCCTCAATCGCAGTACACGCTCCGGCACCTTGACCGGTGATATCGTACTGCGTGAGCCCGGCGTACTGATCAAGGGTGACGTGGCTGAGTTCAACTCACGCACGGACGAGGCCAACCTCACCAACAGCGAGTTTGTACTGCACAAGCAACATATCCGCGGCACCGCCGGCGAGTTGGGCCGGGACGCCGACGGACTGATCCATATCCACGGAGGCAACGTCACCTTCTGCGCGCCGGGAGAAGACGACTGGGTAATTCGCGCAGAGGACATGGAACTCGACCTCCAGGAAGGCGTGGGCACCGCCCGTGGCGCCAGCATGGCCCTTGGCGGAGTACCGGTGATTTACACGCCCTGGTTACGCTTTCCACTGGATGATCGCCGGCGCACAGGGTTTCTGTGGCCGGATATTGGCAGCGATACCCGCGGTGGCCTGGACATGTCTGCCCCGGTGTATTTCAACCTGGCGCCCAACTACGACGCCCTGTACACCCCGCGCTATATCCAGGAGCGGGGCGTTAACCACGATATTGACTTGCGCTACCTCAGCCCGCGCATAGGTTACTGGTCCGTCGGTGGTGCTTTTCTGCCCAGCGACGATCGCTACGAGCAGGAACTCCCTGATGAACGCAACCACGACCGCTGGCTGGGACAGGTGCAGCATAGTGCCCTGTTCGACCAGCGCTGGCGCACTCTGGTGGATTACGCCAAAGCCAGTGATGCCAACTACCTGAAAGACCTGGATACCTCCAGCCTGAACTCAAAACGCCAAAGTAATCTGCTGCAACTGGGCTCGGTGGACTACCTGGGCGACAAATGGCTGGTCGACCTGGATGTTCAGCAGTTCCAGTCGCTGGCGGATGACATTAATGACGACTACAAAAAGCTGCCGCAACTGACCGCAAGCTACCGCGGCGACCGCCAGCCCTTCGATATCGACCCCATAGTGTTAGCCCAGTACTCCAACTTCGATACCGACGACGAGCGTGTCACCGGCCAACGGGCCTACGCGGAGGTCGGCGTGACCTACCCGATGCTCTGGCAATTCGGCTTCCTGACGCCCACCGCGAAGTACCGGTACCTGGAGTATGACCTGGACGACAGCATATTTTTTGAAGACGAAGCGCCTTCTGCTGGGGCTGAGTTGGCCAGCATCGATGGCGGACTCTACTTTGAAAGACCGACTAAAATAGCCGGCCGTGGGCTACTGCAAACCCTGGAGCCCAGGGTGTATTACCTGTACAGCAAGTTCGAGGACCAGACTGACCAACCCGACTTCGATTCGGCAGAGCTGACCTTCAGTTACAACCAGCTGTTTCGAGAGACCCGCTTTTCCGGGCGTGACCGCATCGACGACGCCAACCAGATGTCCCTGGGTATAACCACCCGTTTCATCAGTGACGAGTCTGGTCTGGAGATGTTCAATGCCAGCATCGGCCAGATCTTCTATTTTGAAGACCGCAGAGTGAGGCTCATTGCGGCATCACCACCGCTGGAGCAATCCGGCTCTGAGATGGCCGGGGAGCTCAACTTTTATCCCAATGAGCGGGTCAGCCTGCGCAGCAACTTACAGTATGACCCCTACTCCGGCGACATGGTGTCCGGTAACTTCCAGGTCAACTACAACCCCGACGAACGCAGCGTATACAACGTCGGCTACACCTTTCGCCGCTCTCCACTGTTCGGGGACTTACTGCCCCCAACCGAGCAGGCGCATTTTTCAGCCCACGTACCGATCAATCATCGCTGGAGCGTGTTCGCTGCCTTCAACTACAGTGTTGAGGAGGAGGAAAGCATCGAGGACATGTTCGGGATCGAATATGACAGCTGTTGCTGGAAATTCCGCCTGCTGCACCTGCGTTACTTCGACACCATTCCCGGCCAGGAGCCCAGTCTGGCAATTGCCGAGTTGGAGCGTGAGCACTCCACCCAGTTCCAGATCGTGCTCAAGGGCATGGGCGGTTTCGGCAACCGCGTGGAAGGCCTGATGGAAGATATGATTCGCGGGTATGAGGAGCGTGGGTACTGACTCGCGGTATTTCGGCCTTCTCTCAGCAGCGCCACTTTCTCTCAGCAGCGCCTTTTGGGACGACAGCTGAGCCTCCAGCGGCAACACTACACGGCAGCTAAAACGCGGTTTACAGCCATGGGGCCAGGCTCTACACTGGCACGCCTTGCGCAGTTCCAGCACCCGAAAACATGTCTGATCAACCATCAATCTCCTATTCATATCAAACGACCGTGGGCCAGCAGCCGGCCACAGGCAATGACGACCTGGAACTCTACGCCTTTGTCGACTGCGAGCTTGTGCCCACCGGGGATCACTCCACGCTGATCATCCACAAGCACAAGGATGCCCAGTTGACGGTGTCACCCGAGGTCACCACGGCGATGGCGTCTTGCGGTGTGTATCGCACCTTGGCCGAACATGTCGAACACCTGTGCAGCACTATTCCGCAACTGGCTGGCCAGCAGGCAAACGTTAGCCAGGTACTTAATATGGTCAAGGACGCGGGCCTGTTCACCACGGCCTCGGAGACCTGTGAGCGCCTTTGCCCGCCCGATGTTCCCGCCGCTGTGGATTTGCCAGCAACCCGGGTCTTCATTATCACCTGCGACCGCCCCGCCGCCGTGGAGAGACTGCTGACCTCGATGTTACACGCGGGCGACCTGTCGCGGCACGAGCAGATGTTTCTGATCGACGACTCCCGCGACCCGCAAAACGCGGCACGCAACCAGGAGTTAGTCGAAACATTTAACCTCACCAGCCCCAGGGATATGCGCTACTTCGGCAGTGAGCACCGGGATCAACTGCTGGCTGACCTGGTAAAAGCGCTTCCCGAGCACGAAGCAGGGATTCGATTCCTCATTGATCGAGAGCACTGGCAAGGCAAAGCCACTTATGGTCTGGCGCGGACCCTGGCACTGCTGCTTTCGGTAGATCGCCGCGCCATCGTCATGGATGACGACGTTATCTGCGCTGCTGTGAAAACACCGCTACCGGAGGAAGGCATCTCCTTCGCCAATGCCGGCCGGGATATCGACTTTTACCCTTCAGAAGAAACCATGATCGCACAGACCGAGCGCGCGGAATTCAGCCCGCTCACTGCGCACGCGCAATATGTCGGTGTGACCCTGGGCCAGGCACTGAACCAACTGGGCGCCGACGAGTTGTCGTCAGAGCAGCTCGAGGGTTCCAACGCCGGCTACCTCAGCCAATGGACCAGTAATTCCCAGGTGCTGATTACCCAGTGCGGCACGGTGGGGGACCCCGGGAGCCCGTCTACAACCTGGATATACGAATCGGGAGGTGACACCGCCAGGCGGGTGTTAGCACAGCCCGGTGGCCTGCAGGGTGCATTGAGCAATCGCTACTATTGGATGGGCCATTCAAAACCCGGGTTTTCAAAGCTGGCGGTGATATCCCAGGTCACCGGCCTAAACAACGCGTACATGCTGCCGCCCTACTTCCCCGTATTTCGAGGCGAAGATTATCTGTTTGGCGCCATGACGGAGTATCTGCACCCCCACTCGGCGGTCATGCATTTCGACTGGGGAATTCCCCACTTGCCGATAGAGGCGCGCAAGGGCGACCCGGCCGAACCACCACGAACCGGGCGCGGTGCGCTGAACTGGCCCAAGTGTATTACCGACCAGGCGCGCTATGACCAGGATGTTTCAACTGAAGTCAGGCTGGAATCCCTGATCGCACTCATCCGGGAGGCCGCACAGACCAGCGATCACGGCCTGATCACCCGCTACCGGCGAGAAGTCGCAGAAAACCTGAGCGGCCAAGCCGGCCGGTTGAACGCGCTGATAGCTAAAGAAACCCAACTGCCCGGGGAGTGGCTAGACTGGCTGCAGAAAACCGCTGAAAACTTCAATACCACGCTCGCCTCGGTTGCTAGATTACAAGACTATTCTGGCGTTGAGGATAGCGCGACAGACGAAGCAATCCTTGGGCAGTTTCGTGCGTATGCCAGTGGTTTCGCTGATGCGCTGGCTGCGTGGCCTGCGATGCGGGAGGCGGCTGGAAACTGGGGTTATTCTTCCGGTTAGGGTAGCTGGGGGCAGAAGCGGCTCAACAACCCGAGGGTTTGGGTGTCTGCATGCAATAGGCAGCTCTGAGGATCACAATATTCAGACCAGTACTGGTACCCTCAAGAACGACTGTGTCACTAAGAGAGGTTGGGCTCAATCCAAGCGCATTAATCGCCTGCACAATACACTGGTAACTCGCGTCCTGAGGCAGCCCCTCTATACGAATGGTAGAGGAGCTAGAGACAACCTCCGGTTCCCCGCCGCACTGGGCACTGTAACTGGTGATCGTTGACCAACCGTCATCACCCGGTGAGTAGTCCCCAACCGTAATGATTAGATCCCCAAGGTCCGCTTCTATAGAGGCGATTTGAGGTGGCGCTACGGGCGCACTTTCCGTATTGGTGCCCCAGTACATCTGGCCCCAGTTTCCCTGATTCCAGGTGCCCGCTGTCGCACTGGAGGCGACTGCGAGGCAACTGACGGCTAACAGTGACTTCACAATACGGGCCATTATCATTACGGGCAGAGGTCTATGTTATTGGGGTCGAGGCCGTATGCAGTTCCACCCGTAGCACAGGCACTTATAACACCAGTTAGCGCACCATCCACGGAATCCACGTCGAATACGGTCCCATCGTAGTTGGAGATTATGACAGGCTGCCCTGCGCTGAAACTGGTATTGTCAGCAAAGATCACAGAGGCGTTCAGTGAGGTAAAAGAAGTCGCCCCTATCGTGGCAGAATTGCTCAAAAACGTGGAGTTAACCGCCACCTGAACAGCTCCTCCCACAGCAACGCCCAGCGTGCCAGGGTTGCCATCCGATCCGAATGCTTCAAATACAGAGTTAAGGCCGATCTCCAGGTCGCCCGTGTGTACGGCAACAACATCACTTGGGGCGGGTTCCAGATCGAAGCGGAATATCCCCCCGCGGTCTAGCAGCAACTTACCGTTGATTGAGAACGTCTGGGCAGCGTCAAAATTCTCTACCGTTACAGTACTATTATCGCGCACCGAGAAACGGTCGCTGACCACAATCGCTGATTGAGATAGTACCCCAACCGAGTTTTTTTCAAAGGCGATCTCAGTGGCATTGGGGATAGTCAGGGTTGTCGTGCCAGGAACGAGTTCCAGAGCCTTGAACAAGGAATTTTCGAGCGACATGCCCAAACCGCTGGAATTTATGGCCAGGTTACCGACTGTGATATTTGTTGCAGATACCAAATAGGCCTCTGCGCTTTGCAGGTCTAGCCCGGTCGCGCCATCCGCATTGGAACCCACTGTATTCGCGCCACCGAAAACGATCTGCGCTGACCCGCCGGCAGTAACCTGCCGTCTGGTGGCGCCATCCACAGTCACGCCGATGATTACGGCCAGCGCACCGTTGGTTACCGCCAGCCCGTCGGTGTCACCATTCCCATCTATAGTAAGCCCCAGCAATGTCACCCCGGACTTTGCAATGTTAAAAGTGGTCCCGGAGGTACCATCACCGGTTATTGTGGTAGTGCCCCCACCACTGATAAACACCTGGGCGCGATTGCTAATGTTTATCGGACCGTCGCAGGCCCCGTTAGCGGTAATGTTGAGAGTACTGGTGTGGTTACTGGCCACGTCGATCGCGGACTGTAAGGCACCGCCTCCATCGATATCGCAGTCTACAGCCACATCGGAAGTACCGGTCGTCAAAATACTGCCTGCGAATCCTTCTATATTTGTTATTCGCCCGTCATTGTCATCAATCTGGGTGATCAGTTCCTGGAAATTTCCGTTGACCTCACCGGCCAGTGCCGGCTGCCCGTCGACAAAGGTCTTGATGTTGCCTGTATCCACCGAGCCGGCGACAGATAACAGCGGAACCGCGAAAAAAGCTGATGCGCTGGCAATCAATCCAGAGATGGATAACAGCAGTGGACTGGTTCTAATCCTTTTCATGTATCCCAAACCCTCTCCATGTATTGAGAAAGACTTAAATTCGTCGGCCACCCTCAAGGACCCGACACTCGAGCACTCAAGTCAAAAAAGCATATGGACCGCTGGCGCCAACCGCAAATCCGGCGGCTTTAGTTAGCGTAGACTAGGTGATGGGAATGCACAAGAAGCAAGACCTGGGCCGGACGCAGGTGGCCAGAGGACCCATCAATACGTTTGCTTCAACCGTTCGCCCCACCCACGAGTCGTAAGGTAAATCCCGGCGGAAATCATCAAGCGTTACTGTGGCCAGGTCGACGAGTCGTCTGGGTCCGTCGGTTCCCCAACATTGATCCGCTTGGAACTTTCTGGCCGCGGCCATGTATTAGCATCATCAGGATTGATCGATTCGCCAATATCAGCGAGTTCTTTGGAATCCTCTTGAGGCCACGTACTAGGATCATCAGGGTTGATCGATTCGCCAATATCAGCGAACTTCGTGGGGTCCTCTTGAGGCCACGTACTAGGGTCATCAGGATTCACCGATTCGCC
Organism: Halieaceae bacterium; assembly: GCA_963669435.1. Classification (GTDB taxonomy): domain Bacteria; phylum Pseudomonadota; class Gammaproteobacteria; order Pseudomonadales; family Halieaceae; genus CALJFL01. The sequence continues at coordinate 2,375,657 of OY770025.1, read as the reverse complement.
AATATCAGCGAGCTCTTTGGAATCTTCTTGAAGCCATGTAGCAGGATCATCGGGATTCATCGACTCGCCAATATCGATCCTACCCACCAAGTTCTTCTGCTGAGGCCATGTGCTCGGGGCCATCGAATCAAGAGGTTTTCTTCGGTCAGCGTTGTCACTTTCAGAGCCTTTAATTCTCCGGCCTGGGGCTGAACCCGGTAGAATTGCGGTCCCCTCATATGCTGAGGAGCTATTCGAGGTCGCTGTTGAGGTCAGGGGCAGACCTGGCGGGTCCAGATCAGAGTCTGTAGGGTCAAGTACACTGTCCATGATAAAAAGAACAGCAGTTGCCAGAATAAAAAAGGTGGCTATTATGTACGGCGCTCTCATCCTAAAAGACTAAGGATACACTCGGCAACGTTTGTCAGTAAGCCAAGGCTACAACTTAACGCGATCTCAAATTTTAAGGCGCAGCATCAGGCAATATATCTACCCTCACAACCCTACACTTTCCGTTTAACCTGCCTGACGTGCTAAAAAATACGCTGATATCTCTATCCGTTACTGCCGCTAGTTGAATCGCGTTCCACTGAAGAGCAGACTCTGACTTCGAACGAAAATTACCGTCGCAATCTGCAGACAACCAATTCGGATCGCAGATCGAGTTTATGCTTTTAGGGTCAACAGTAAATGTGGCTGCACAGCCTCCAAAGGTGCCAGGTTGAACCAGCATCGCTTTGACTTTGCCATCGAGGCGGTTCTGCGCTGAAGCAGAACCGGCCAATAGTATAAGACCAGTTACAAAAATAATAAGTTTCACAATCTAATCGCTCCTGCTGACATCGGAAAGAATCAATCGAACCTCCCGAAACATTTAGTCCATAAGGATTACACGCTTTACTATTACGAACAGTAGCTTATGCCACTTATATAGGCAAAGCAACAACACACAAGAACAGGACAGTATTGAACGTGTTCCGAATTTAACATAGCAGCTGCTGCTAGAAATGCCACCTGTTGTCCCTAGGGTACTTTGAGAATATTCCCGACCGGGACCCCTGGCATCGCGACTGCTGAAACACGTGCGCAAGTACTCCACTCAGCTTCAGAATGCAATCAAGACATAGGCGGTTTCGGCAACCGCGTCGAAGGCCGGAAGCAGGATATGATCCGGGCATTGATGATCGTGCTCACTGAGGCTATACCCCTAATGGCTGAACACCCAGGATAGTCTCAGGGGTTTTCCTACTTCTGCTCCTGCGCTCAATTCAAGGGCTGCCACGCAGTTTACAGTACGCTGACAAGGTCTGCCCCTGATCGCATTGACCCGTGAGGCCACCAAGACGAGTGATCATGCGTTATTGACCCGGTTCCCGCGGGAGGCGCCAAATGTCCTCAGCCACCAAGGCGGCTGAGCCCATTACGGGCTTTTCCACAGGACAATTCATAGCAGAATTTATCAGTGATTCGTGCTACCTTTAGCAGCAATTTTTTAACACCGAATCCTGAGTTTTTACCCTCCCCGGTGACAGCAAGTAGAGGTTATTCCATCGTGTATTTCAAAAAATGTCTGGCGGCCGCCGGTTTCACGGCGTTTTGCATTGTCGCCCCCATCGCCTCAGCAGTGACCGAAGTTCTCGATCAGGTGGTGGCGATTGTCGACGACGACATTATAATGGCCAGCGAACTGCGTGAGCGTCTGGCCACGGTTACTGAAGGCATGCGCGCACGCGACATCGAGCTTCCGCCCGAAGACGTGCTAATCCGCGAAACGCTGGACCGCCTCATCCTGGAAAGCATCCAACTGCAGATGGGCGCTCACGTCGGCGTGCGTATACCCGATGCACAACTAAATGCCGCCCTGCAACGCATGGCCGCCCAAAACAGGATGACCCTGGACCAATTTCGTATCGCCCTGGAACAACAAGGGCAGTCCTACGCCGTGATGCGTGAGCAGATCCGTCGCGAGATGATTATCCAGCGCGTTCAAGGCGGAAACGTCAACCAACGTATTCAGATTACCGACCAGGAAGTGGAAAACTTCATTGCCACAGAGGAAGGCCAGAAACTCGTCCAACCCGAATATCGCATCGTCCAGGCCCTGCTGACTGTCTCGCCAGATGCGCCAGCCGATGAGGTGGCAGAAAAGGAGGGCTATATCGATCGCCTGCTGGCGCGTATCGAAGGCGGCGATCCCTTCCAGGACGTAGTCGCACAGGCGGATCGCTACCCACTGAGCGGCGGCGACCTGGGCTGGCGTAAACTGGACGACCTACCCAGCATCTTTAGCGACATCGCCCCTACCCTATCGCGCGGAGAAACAGGAAAAGTTCGCAGCCCCAGCGGGTTTCACCTGGTGTATATGGTTGATAATCGCGGCGGCGAGCAGATGATCGCGCAGACTAAGGTGCGCCATATCCTCATCAAACCCTCAGAAATTATGACCGAGGCCCAGGCCGAAGCCCTGGCAAATGAGCTGAAGGATCGCGCCGAGAATGGCGAGGATTTTGGTGACCTGGCCAAGGAATACTCTGAGGATATCGGATCAGCCCAGGAGGGAGGCGACCTGGGCTGGACCAGCTCCGGCCAGATGGTGCCAGAATTTGAAAACACCATGGCTGCCACCGAAATCGACACCATCAGCGAGCCCTTCAAGAGTCAGTATGGCTGGCACATCCTCGAGGTCACGGACCGGCGCGAACAAGACATGTCAGAGCAGCTAGGGCGCAACAAGGCCATGGAGCACCTGCACAATCGCAAATACCAGGAAGAACTGGACGCCTGGCTGCAGAAAATTCGCGACGAGGCGTTTGTAGACATCAAGTAGCCGCCGATGAGCATCCCAAGAATAGCCATCACAACGGGAGAACCGGCGGGTATCGGGCCAGATATCGTGATCATGGCGGCCAAGAGGGAGTGGGATGCGGAATTGGTGGTGATTGCGGATCTGAACCTATTGCGAGAACGAGCAGCACTTTTAGGGCAAAAACTGGAGTTCATTCACTTTAACGCCGATAGACAAACCGCGAGGCAAAGGGCTGGTTCCCTCCTAGTCCACCCAATCACCCTGGCCACACGCGCCCAGCCAGGACGGCTAGACTCCTCCAACTCCCAGTACGTCATCAACAGCCTAAACCTCGCAATCGATGGCTGCCTGGGAGGAGTTTTTGGCGCGATGGTCACAGCGCCAGTCCAAAAATCGGTTATAAATGACGCTGGCATTTCGTTCTCGGGTCACACCGAGTTCCTGGCTGAAGCTACACAAACTCCCGATGTTGTAATGCTACTAACCACGGACAAATTACGCGTCGCGTTAGTCACAACTCACCTCCCCCTGTCGGCCGTTCCCGCCGCGATTACTGGCAAACTACTCGAACGAACCCTGGAGATTCTTCATACTGACCTGACCAATAAATTTGGGTTGTCCTCGCCGCGAATCGCTGTCCTCGGCTTGAACCCTCACGCCGGGGAAAATGGACATATGGGCACGGAAGAAATTAATACCATCATCCCCACCATAGAGCGCATGCAAGATAGAGGTCTGAACCTACTGGGCCCACTGCCCGCAGACACTGCATTCAATCCCAAAATTCTGGGCAACTGCGACGCAGTTTTGGCCATGTATCACGACCAGGGCCTGCCTGTACTAAAACACTCGGGCTTCGGCAATGCCGTTAACGTCACTCTGGGACTACCTATCGTTCGGACTTCCGTTGATCACGGAACCGCTCTGGACTTGGCAGGAAGCGGCAAAGCAAACCCTGGAAGCATTGTTAGGGCGCTTGAAGTTGCTATTGAAATGAGTGGCCAGGGCTAATCAGTGCCTTTGGATATTCACCGAAGCGTGCGACTCGCTCTCCAGCTCCAAGCAAGTAGGCCGTGGCCTTTCTTTAAACACTCCAGATCATGATTTTCACGCAGATCTCTAGGCCTTGTGCTATCCGAGCAATTCAGATTCGCTTGATTCCAAGTGAAAGTCGTTATCTCGCGTGCGCCACGAACAGGATTTACCAACTGATGTGGGCGGCATGCCCACTGTCGAGGTGCAGATCAAAACACCTACCACCCAAAGCCAGAGTAAGGCAAGATTACATGCGTTCAGTCCCGACAGCAAAGTGCCTAAAATGAAGATTGCAATTGTAGAGCCGGTTGGCGGACACGCTGGTATGAATTTTTATAATTGCGCGTTGGCTCGCGGTCTGGCCAAGGCGGGAGCCGAGGTGAAACTGTTCACCTCATCTACGAAAGCTGACGCCAGTTGTGAAGGCTTCGAGATTATAAACTCCTTTGATGGTGTATTTGGTAAGTCAGCAAAAATCCTTAGAGCTGCTCGCTTCCTGATAACTCTTTTTATAGTTGCAATAAAATGTAGAAAGGCAAATATCTCACTAGTCCATTTGCACTTCTTCCACTACTCAATTCTCGAGTACGTGACTTGCGTAATCCTTCAAAGTTCTGGATTAACTTTGGTCGCGACCCTACACGACGTTGAATCTTTCTCTGACTCGACTGGGCCAAATTACTATAAAAAGATTTTTGGACGAGTTTCCCACTTCATAGTGCACAACCAGTTTTCTCTAACAACGCTTTCTAAGCTTCTAGATGAGAAAACCATCAAGGAAAATGTGTCCGTTATCTCCTCGGGGAACTATCTACACACTGTAAAAGTGTTGGATACGACAATTGCGAAGCGAACATTAGATTTGCCTATTGATCACCCAGTCATTCTTTTTTTTGGGCAGATCAAGAACGTCAAAGGTTTGGATCTACTGATCGAAGGGTTCTCAAAATATAAACACAATGGTGGAAATGGATCCCTCGTGATCGCGGGCAGAGAGTGGAAGGACAGCTTTTCCAAGTATGAGGAGAAAATCCAGCAGTTCGGTATTAAAGACGATACTTTTACGGAAATTCGCTATATCACCGACGAAGAAATTCATCTTTTCTACTCCGCCAGCGACGTGATCGTCTTACCTTATCGACGGATCTACCAAAGTGCAGTGCTAATCATGGCAATGTCCTATGGTAAGGCCGTAATCGTCCCTGACCTTCCAGCCATGCTGGAACTGGTAGCAGACGGGGAGACGGGATTCGTATTCGAAACCGGCAACACCACAGCTCTTGCTAGGGCCATTCAGAGTGCTTTGGGCGACCCTACGAACCTAAGTCGAGTGGCCGCAAATGCTTATGATAAAGTAAAAATTGAATTGGATTGGGATGTCATTGGACGCGCCACATTTGAAACCTACAAATTTGCAGCGGCTTCAAAAAGGAGCGCACGCTAGAGACAGACAGATATAAGCCCCCTCGGAGTTCCGTGGTGTTCATGAATCGAAAAAGAGATTGGGCAACTTTACGGTGCCTCACAAGATATTTTGGATGTTTTCGAAGTCACATAAGATGGCGAATTTGATGTCTGAGTGGGTACGTGGTACCTCCGCTGGACTAGCAGCTTTATTGCTAGCACTGGTCACTTTATTAGTGGGCTATTTATGTCTGGCACCAGTTTTTTACCCGCAATTGCATAAGGCTGGACCCGGAAATGGCCAGGACCAACTAACGGTTAACAGCGGCACGTTCATTGGCAGAACGGGCTCATACAGCTCACTAAATGGTTCGACACATATTTCCGGGCTGACCGATGGTCGCGCACTTTTTACCAGACATATTAGCCTGGAAGCCAAAGCCTATCCGCTCCTCAGGATTGAATTGAAAGGAGTAATGCCAAAAGATAAAGTGTACTTTATATGGCGAAAGACGGACGAAACACGAAAAATTTATAGCGCTAGGCTACAAATTGCAGGTGATAACAAAGCAACAATAATGCTTGATAAGAGCAGCCACTGGACCGGGAATATTTCGGAAATCGGACTTGATATCTATAGTACCCAACTCGACGGAACGATAATTTTTTCAGGTTTTACCTTCCTTACCGCGACCCCGTTAACAATAATGGAAGCTACCTTGACGAAATGGCAAGAGTTTCCCGGTTGGACTCACGAATCGATTAATCATCTTGCCGGTGATCCCGACAACGGATTTCCATCCATCATATTAAGCGTAGTACTTTGGACGGCTTTAGCGCTGACATTGCTGGCTGTGTGCCGGCTACTCATCATTGTAGAGTTGTCTCTACCGATCCTACTAATTTCTTTCGCAGCTTGGTTCGCTATAGATATTGGCTGGCAAAATCAACTGGCCAAGCAAATTAGTGACTCGGCTACAGTGTTTGCAGGCTTAACGTCAGACGAAAAATTCTCTGCCGATCAAGACAGCGCTCTCTACAAATTCGCGAAGACTCTAAAAACACAGCACTTACCGAGTCCAGGAGCCAGAATAATCATGCTTCATGACTCCGACAAGAGCGAAGGGCACGTGTATCCAAGACTCAGACTGCAGTATCACCTGCTTCCACACAACGTACATAATTTCAGGCGCTGGCCGCCGTCATACCATCTTAGGCCAGGGGACTATATTCTTATACTGAATAAGGTAGCAGGACTGAACTATTCTACAGAAAAGCAATCATTGTCCTGGGGAGAGCGAAAAATTAAGGCAAGAGTTATCTTTGAAAGTGAGGTCGGAAGTCTCTACCTCCATGCCCCCAATGAATAGTGATGTCACGCAAATAGTTGCTGGCGGTGTAATTGGCGTGTTAACACCGTGGGTTTTGGGGAGTTTAATAGTACACCTGCTTCTAAAGGGGACCGGCAGGTCTAACATATTCATAGTTTTGGGCTACGGATTCCTGCTTGGCATCTTTATCGCGACACTTTTGTTAAGAGTGTTTAACTCTCTTGGAATATCATTCGAAGTGTACTTGCTCCAAGGCGCTTTAGTTTTCGGTACGATGCTTCTTGCAGCTCTAGTCAGATCACCAAGAGTCGTCAGGAATACGATTCCAGAGCATCCCAAGCGTCAGTCTGAAATTGAACTGCTCTGTATAGCATTGCTCATTGCGCTAGCGACACATCGCCTCTATTTGGTATCTCATGAAGTATTTGTCCGTCCACTATTTGCGTGGGATTCATGGATGAACTGGCACCCGAAGGCAGCGATTTGGTTCCACTTTGGCAACTTAGTAGACTTTGTGAGCCCCACCAACTGGCTTAAATTATCGCACGAGGAACCGACTTACACTCTAGGAAATTCAGCGGCGTGGAATTACCCGATTACTGTCCCACTGATCACTTTGTGGATGATGATAAACACTGCCTCTACATCACATGGCATGCTCTATTTACCCTGGATTCTACTTAGCCTGGCTATTGCCTCTATCATCTACGGCCATCTGAGACTCCTTGGCGTATCGCCACTTTTTGGTAGTCTTGCTGCATATCTTCTTCTTAGCACACCCTACATTAATATACATGTCGCCTTACCGGGATATGCAGATATTTGGGTGGCCGGGGTCTACACCGCAATCGGACTCAGCATTTTCGAGTGGCAGCACACGCGGCGTAATTCATTTTTGATAATAAGCATACTGATGATAGTGTTTTGCGGTACGCTGAAAAACCCGGGAATAGTATTATCGTGCTTATCCATTCTGGCGCTAATTTTATTTCAATTGATAAATCGAACACGTACAGCCATCGCGATCTTAGTGTTCGGTGTTACTGTACTTATCTTAGCAAGCTGGTTTGATACAAGCCTTACTATTCCTGTAATCGGTACATTCGGGATAGAGGGGAACATCATTACTATTTCTTCTCTAGGGGAATTTGCTCTAAATTATCATCCAGTTACGCCTTATATCCTGGAAGCTCTTTTTGTTTCTATGCAATGGAATTTGCTTTGGTATTTTCTTGTTCTGACGGTGTTTTTGGCTACCGTTCGGAGGCAAAAATTTATTATGCTTTCAGCCGATTTTTTACTGATAGTACTGTGCTTAACTTTCATCATTTTCGCATTTTCTTTTACTGAGCACTCTCGAAACGCCTATAACTTCATGTCAATCAATCGATCATTTTTATACTTGGCACCTCTGTCAATCTTCTTTATCTTCCGGGCTGTCAATCTGCTCAAAGGTCAACATGCAAAAGCAGAGACAGTTCTCGCGCCTCCTTAAAGCTCAATGACCAAAGGAAGAAGAGAGAATAGTATCAATTATCGATCTGTAGACAGCCCCTGTGACGACAATCAGTTAAAGCGATACCTATCAGATGCTACAAAGCGAGATTGAAAAGGTTCCTCGAGGTTTGCCAATGGAGCAGACCATCGGGTTGAACTATGTTTCGGGCTCTCCCCTACAGTATGACATCCTCTTTAAGTGCTGTTCGGCGGTTGCTGCCTTACTATCAGTCTTGTGCTTTCCGCTCATCTTCGACGTTACCTCAGGATACTCCGCCCCGGGAGTGGCCTTGTTTATCTTCATATCGGGCTTTTTACTCGTACACGACCGATATAGCGCATATTTTGTATTCGCCGGTTATTCCACGCTCGTTCCATTAGCACTATCCATCTCATCCCAAACGCATAATTCATTTTCAATTCTGGCCTACCTCGCGAGCCGCGAGTTGTTCGTCGGCATCATGTTTTTGTCAGCGACACCTTTCATTAAAAATGTACTTCGAACATGGAATGGCATTGATCTCGCGTTCTTGATGTTTGTAGCTTTTCATTTTGCGATGTTTTTTTTGTCACCTTATGGCCTCATTGCGAAGATTGTCTCCATAAAAGATGTAGCGTTTCTTGGAGTATCCTACTTTACTGGGCGTCTTTTATTCTTCAGTAAATCCTCCTCGGTTACTGAAAGATTTCGAAGTTGGTCCATCATCGCTTTGCTGCCATGTCTCATCACAAGCTCAGTTTTAGTCTTTATGAATGAGAAAGCATGGCTCTCTCTTGGCATCAGTGACTATTTTCAGCACAAGTTTCAGGGAGCAAAGTTTCAGCACTTGCTCGAAATAGGATTTCCTCCCAATTTTTACACATACGTTTTTGGAGAACGGCTATTCAGAAACGTTGGGCCAATTTTAGACTCTCCAGGTACATCGCGGTTTCTGGCGTTTTTTTTGATCTACTTCTACGCGCGCTGCCAAATTTCATTCGCGCGTCATAAGCATATTCCCGGGATCGATTTACTGTTAGTCATTTGGATTTTCTTGGTTCAGCTATCAAACATGAGTAGAGGCGGTATTCTCGTCGATATGATTGGCATCTCTTTCATTTATCTCCATATTAAGAATACACGCATACTAACTTTAACCCTGATTACGTTCGCCATTGCTGCGTTTTCACTGATGGTATCTACGCAGGACCCCAACACTGCCCGTCATGTTGATGGCCTGACTAGTGGCTTTCAAGAGGTACGATTGCTTGGACATGGAATCGGCAGTGGCGGCCAACAAGCTCTCAATTATGCCTCCAGCGAAGTGGGTGGAGGGCAACAGGTAAAAGAAAGCTATATCGGTGGGCTAGTATATCAAACCGGTATCGTAGGGCTGGTTTTATTCTTGTATATGCTGGCTTTAATCTTCCGCTTATGCGTAAGTATTAAGCGAATTAATTCTTTAGATTTCGACGCTAAAATCCTTATCGTAGCTTCTAGCGGCGCAGTTTTCGCCATACTCGCCACGTCAGCGCTAGCAAATTCCGCCTTCTCCTTTTATTCATTGGTAATGCCGATCTTCGCATTTGGAGTGAGTGTCTCTAGTCTGCATCAAGGACGCAGCAGACGCTCAGGTGATAGTAACGTATCAGGGGGGTAGGAGTTTCCAATCTTGCCATTCCCCTTTCGATACCAGAAGCTATAAAATTGTGCGGACACTTTTCCACTCTCTACAGAGTGGATTAGCAGGAGCGAATTGATCACTAGAAAGCGGCCCTGGTCATCTACAAGCCACACTTGAACAAAAGAGGACAGATGTGACTGAAACGAGAGTGGTACACATTCTAGGTTCGAGGGGTGTCCCGGGGGCACACAGTGGATTTGAATATCTTGCACAGCACTTGTCACTCTACCTGCATCAAAATGGTTGGGAAGTATTTGTCTACTGCCAACTTGAAGGTGAAGGCCCGACCTACCAAGATAAATGGCAAGGTGTCACCAGAGTCAATATTCCAGTTAAGAATGATACCGCGTGGTCAACCATCCTGTTCGACTGGTCAGCAACTCGCATATCAGCGAAAATGCCGGGAGTCATGCTCACGCTCGGATACAACACCGCAATATTCGGCTTGCTGTATAGACTCAAAGGGATTCGAAATGTCATTAACATGGATGGCATCGAATGGAGACGTGCCAAATGGGGACCTTTGGCAAAACTCTGGTTTTACCTGAATGACTGGTTTGGCTGTTGGCTGGGCAACGACCTTATCGCCGATCACCCAGAGATTGCCAAACACCTGGCAAGGCGAGTCAGATCAAAAAAAATTAGTATGATCCCCTACGGGGCTCACAAGATACCGAAACCAAGTTCTGCCCCCCTGTCAGAATACAGCCTTGAGCCGGGTGAATACTGTATTGTCATCGCTCGACCAGTCCCTGAGAACTCGATTCTGGAAATCGTAACAGCTTTCAGTCGATTAGAAACAAACAAGAAATTGGTCCTGCTCGGCAACTACTCTGCGAGCAATAGCTACCAGGCAAAGGTTTTGGAGGCAGCGGGGCCACAAGTGTGCTTTCTCGGTGCGATCTTCGACTACTCTATCGTAGCTCCTCTAAGATACTATGCTTATCTATATATTCACGGGCATACCGTGGGTGGTACTAACCCTTCTCTAATTGAGGCACTGGCCTGCAAATCTGCCGTACTTGCGCACGACAACATTTACAACCGATGGGTTTTACCAAGCTCTGCGCAATTTTTTTCATCCACCACTGAATGTGAAACTACTCTACGAAACCTCTTTGACATGAACTCCCAAGTTGGAAAGATGAAAAGGGATAATTACCAGAGGTTTATTGAAAATTTTCAGTGGCTAGAAATACTAGAAGCGTACGAAAATGTACTACAGAAAAATATTGAAAAAGAGTAGCTTGAGCCGCGAAATACTAATTTATAGGCGTAGAGCTACTTCCTTGTCATGTTTGGCCGTCTCCCTTGGTCGGTAATAACCAATCAGTCAGGTCCCTGTCGAGAGTTACCTGAAGAGAGAGTATATCCTCTCGATAGAGTCCCCTTAATTGTGATTCCGTCTCTGGGCTCATTTCAGGTTTAGCAGTGTCAAACAGCACTGACTTGAGCCTCAATAGAATTGATTTGGGGAGATATCTCTTGATAGTAGCTCTCAATCGAGAAGAAGTGTATAGCTTCCTAAGAAATGGGGTCTTTGCCGCTGAATAGGAATTATGGCGCGAGAAATCGGGAATTTCCAAACCAGGATCAACACCGATAAATTCCAGGGCATCCATGTACACCGCTTTCGTGTCCCGTGCCAAGTCAGAGCTCAGATATATTTTCACCTGTTCCCGATCAAAGCTCTCGAGGTAGGCTTGAACTTGCCGATTGTAATAGCCCAGTTCGACATACTGTTGATAAAGGAGATCCTGTTCTAACTCCCCAGATTGCCGATTTACAATACTTTCAAAACTATCGGAGACCAGGCCAAGGTTATAGTCCATTAGATAATGAGAGTACGCGCGATGCACAGGATCTCGCAGAACGATAAATATTTTGACGTCAGGTATTGCGGCTCTTATTTTGGCTGCCGTGCCTGGATAAAATAAGTATGAAACGCTGGCTTCGCCACGAGCAGGGTAGCTCTCAGAACCTAAAAATATGGCCTCATACTCAGCCTGACTCCGACAAATATATGGGTCATAGTAGAGACCTTGCCTATCAAGCGCCTCACTGGTGAAAAAGTTTACTTCTTTAGGCTCCGAAAAAAATACTCGTGGGTGATCAGAGAAATACCGGCTAAGTGACGTTGTACCGGCCTTCGGAGCGCCTACGATCATGAAGTTGGGTAACACGGAAACCTCTGGGTCAGAGAATTCTAAGGAGCGATGATCGACTATTCGACCTTTGCCAATTCACTATGAACATAATCGGCAATCGTCTTATACGTCAACTCAAGAATTCCATCTACAGTGACTTCCGGAGGAAAATCGGACTTTGGATACACGACTTCGGAGTTGAGGTTTTTCGATTTCCAAGGCTCTTGCTCTATATTAAAAATGCCATCTTGCTCTGTGATACTAAGCATTTGAGGTTCGAACTCCAGATCAATAAACTCTGAAAGATATCGCGCAGCAACCTCAGTTTCTGTTATGAGCTTTTCATAGGTTATGTGCGCGTGATTTTCCCGCTGCATATATGTCGCCGTAATACTCAGATCATTCATCCATCTGTCCCTACATTGTTCAACACTGTAGCCCTTAAAACGAGTGAAGCGGCGCTTAAGCCAAAGGTTAGGACTCTCACTTGTCGCTTTATGCAAAGACGCAATTGTTGGTGCACCCTCTCGAACAATATGAATAAACAATGCGTTTGGTATACGCCTGGATATTTCATCTATGAAATGTAAATGACGAGGTGTTTTCTCAAGCCAGTGCGACGTTCTCTTTTCCTCACACAAGTCTTCCATCAACCGAACGAACTGGGTCGTGTAATCTGAAGCCAGGTAGGAAGTGCGGTAGTCACCCTTTAACTGCTTCCGATCAATTTCAGCCAAACAGTAATACAGCGCTTGGTTGGCTAGCAAGGCCGGCCAAGTGAACAGGCGTTTTACTTTGTTTCGTGGATGCGTAATCGAGAAGAAATGAGTTTCCGGCAGCCCCAAGATACACGAGTGACCAGATAATATCTGTTGTAAAAGCGTTGTTCCTGAGCGAGGACACCCTACTACAAAAATCGGTCTTTTCGGATACATTAAAAATTTTCGTCAAATCGGCTATTTGTCCATTTGGCTCCTGAGGCGACCAAGGTAATAGCTCTAAAAGAAACCGAGTCTAGCAAGAATCCCATTCATTGAGGATCAATAATTAGAACTGACAGCGTAATAGTTATCTATAGACATGATTCCAAGCACACATAGCGTCTGCGTCAGCAAGAGGCTTTCCTTGATTGACCCACAGATTACCGTCAGTATATGCTGCCATCATATCTTCAGTGACTATAGCCCGCAGATGGCCTACTGTTTTCGCTTCCCCGATACGATCCATAGATCAAAGTTGTGAATGGCCAATCGACTTTCTCACGTCTAAAAAGACTCGCGACCCATTCTTCACTCGCGTTTACAATTCGCATTTTGGGCGCATTTTTTGCGTTTCTGTTGACTATTTTTCTGTCGCGGATGTTGGGCGCAGACGGCGTCGGGGCATATTTTCTAGGAATTGGCTTGATGAACCTGGTTTCCGTAATCGGACGGCTGGGAATTGATCTGCTCGCCCTCAAGAATGCATCGATATTATTTTCGGAAGCCAGAGTTCTGGACCTGCAAACGCTCTTTAGCACTTGCCTAATTAGCTCAATCGGTACCACCGGGATAATCTGTTTGCTCTTTCTGCTGGCTGGTAGCGCCTTCCCCGCACTATTGCCGCAGGGAGAAGGCATAAAAAATATTTTAGTTCTCTTTCTAATCTCAGCGCCCTTGTTTGCTTTTCTAAATGTCACGTGCGAATTACTCAAGGGAATGAGGCTCAATGTGATCGCCAACTTTTTACAGGGATGCATAATTCCCGTAGGTGTTCTGGTGACAGTTGTTTCGCTTTCGTCCGTTGTAGTCATTACCTCCTCGAGAGTGGCGGGCCTCTATCTGGTCGTCACGCTGTTAGCAGCGTCTTTAGCATGGCTGGCATTTTCCAGAACGACTTCGCTCAACAAAGTTTCAACGAGCATGTCCAATATAAGAGACCTCGCAGCGTCTTCAATGCCGCTATACCTCATAGCATGTTCATCGGTGGTGATATCCTGGGCCGACACAGTGCTTCTGGGCCTCTTTAGAGATGTTGACGAGGTCGGCATATACAATGGCGCGGCGAGGACGGCACTGCTTCTAAGCTTTCTGCTGGTGGCAATGAATTCTGTTGTTACGCCCAAACTCGCTTCTTATTATAATCAGGGTAGATTTACTGACATGAGAAAACTGATGCAGATGTCGACATTTTTAATGTGTCTGGCAGCCTTGCCCATCTCGCTGGTTTTCGTCATGGCTGGCGAAAGTATTCTAACGATTTTTGGTACGGAGTTTGTAAAGGGCTACAACGTACTATTGATACTAGTAGTGGGGCAACTTATCAATATAATCGCTGGACCAAGTGGGCATCTCTTGATCGTGACAGGGAATCAAGCTCTAGTTAGAAATTCCTTTTTACTTGGCGCGATATGTAGCATATTTTTTAGCGTCGTTCTGATACCATCGTACGGCGCCACTGGAGCGGCTATCGCCACGTCACTAGGCCTACTCTTCTCAAATTTGGCTAGCGTGACCTATGTCTACCGTCGTCTGGGCTTTTTCCCGGTGGGTAATTTTTCCACCGATGTCGAAGATACCTAAAGCAACTATCTGTCGCTGGCTGCCAAACATCTGATCGCCAAATAAGCCCCGATGCAGCAGTTATCAGACTAAATGGAGAATGTCTTGGCTGGCAGGGGGTACCACACCGTGACACTTCAAGGGAATATTTCTGAAAATGAAAAGTTTGGACGAATGGGAGATTAGGTATGGCCGTGAGCAGAAGGCGCGCTATGAATATCTTAAGGAATTCCTGTTGCCTAGAATCGGTTCGGAAACACTCCTGGATGTAGGCGCTGCGCCCTTTCATTTCACTAAAATTCTGAAAGACTCGGGTACCAAGATCAAGGCGCTGGATGTGAATCCAAGCAGGTTCGAGCAGTATATTAGCGAGAACAGCTTAGAGGTCGATTCATGTGATATTGAATCCCAGCGATTTCCATATCCTAACGACTATTTCGATAATATTCTCCTTTCGGAAGTTATCGAACACCTGTACGTCAATCCATTTTTCGCTTTACGAGAAACACTCCGGGTACTTAGGCCAGGTGGAAAACTGTACTTATTCACTGACAATCTATACTCGTTGAAAACGATTAAAAGCTTTATGTTAGGTAAAAGCATAAACAACGCGCTGAATATATGGCAAAAATTGGATGACCTGGGTCATAGGGGCCATATTCGCCTTTACTCTGCGCGTGAGCTTATAGAGATACTACAATTTATCGGTTTTTCAATTGATGAAGCCAGCTACCACAACTATGATGGAAGACACGCGCGCTGGTTTTACAAAGTCGCTCCTCTCCGCTTCGCGCCGTATCAAGCCGTCGTAGCCGTAAAATAGACCGCTTAGGCCGATTTAAACAAATAGAGCGGTCTCGAATCTGAAGCAGTTTGAATCCGACTGCCATCGGCTAACGGAAATATCGGGGATCTGAGGCTAACCCGGCCGGCATTGGAGTCCAATCAGAATTTGTGTTCGCGTTGGGCTAGTTGCTTTGAATGAACCTTTCAAAGTATTCGATCGTCTTTACGAGGCCTTCTCTCAATTCAATGTTCGGCTCCCATTCCAGTTCCTTGCTCGCCAGACTGATATCAGGCTGACGTTGCACCGGATCATCAGAAGGTAGGGGCATGAACTTTAGCTCTGATCTGGAACCAGTTAATTCAATCACCATCTCTGCCAGTTCAAGCACTGTAAATTCTTTCGGGTTACCAAGGTTTATAGGGCCCGTTACATGACGATCGGTGTTCATCAACAAGACCAAACCATTGAGTAAGTCATCAACGTAACAGAAAGACCTAGTTTGGCTACCTTCGCCATAAATGGTTATAGGCTTATTCTGCAAAGCCTGCATTATAAAGTTTGAGACCACCCGGCCATCGTTTGGGTGCATATTAGGTCCATAGGTATTGAAAATTCTTGCGACCTTAATATTTAGTGCGTGTTGTTTATGATAATCGAAAAAAAGTGTTTCAGCGCAACGCTTGCCTTCATCGTAGCAGGACCTGTCCCCTATCGGATTCACGTTGCCCCAATACTGTTCCGTCTGCGGGTGTTGCGTAGGATCGCCATAAACTTCACTGGTCGACGCCTGAAGTATCTTTGCCTTTAGCCTCTTGGCCAGCCCCAGCATATTTATCGCACCATGTACGCTTGTTTTAGTTGTTTGGACTGGATCTCGCTGATAGTGAATAGGTGATGCTGGACAAGCCAAGTTGTATATTTGATCCACCTCCACATACGTAGAGAACGTTACATCATGACGTAAAACTTCGAACATTGGGTTGCCAAGCAGGTCTGCAACATTGTCTTTGGTGCCAGTATAGAAGTTATCCAAGCATACTACTTCGTGACCTTTTGCCAAAAGCTTCCGGCACAAATGGGAACCAAGAAAGCCCGCCCCGCCCGTAATCAGTACCCGATTTCTAATATGCAAGGTCGCAAGTCTCCAAAATAGTTACCATGGTTAGTAGACGTTTTTGTTTCGGATCAGACTGAAGGGTGTCTTGGCGATAATGACCAGATCGAGCCAAATGCTCCAGTTATGAATATACTCCAGGTCATATCGAATCCTGCCTGACATTTTTTCATGTGTATCAGTTTCACCCCGGTATCCATTTATCTGAGCTAGCCCAGTTATACCGGGCTTAACTTTATGCCGCATCATATAACCAAGCACCTCACCCCGAAACTCTTCATTTAGAGCAACCGGGTGCGGCCTGGGACCAACAATTGACATATCACCCAGTAACACGTTAATCAGTTGTGGCAATTCGTCTACAGATGAACGGCGTAACCATCGGCCAACGGAGGTCACTCTTGGATCGTTTCTTACAGCCTGTTTAAACTCATCCGATTTTTCAACGACCGTCATGGTGCGAAACTTTCGTACATAAATCGGCTTGCCGCTCTCTCCATATCTTAATTGTCTATAAAGGGCAGGTCCCGGAGAGTTGACACGAATCCAGGCGGCGATAACTACCATAGGCAAAGCCAACAACAGCAGCGATATGCCAGATATGGCAAAGTCCAGTGCTCGCTTCAAAATGCCATTGATACCCCTTCCGGTCGTATCAACAATACTTACCGTAGGAATGCTGCCGATAGTCATCCAGCGACCTTGCATTATGTCCGCAGTATATACATCCGGCACAATGAAAATGGATACCGTAGTATCAGTTAATCGACCCAAAACCGAGTCTGTGGAGGCGGGTGACCCGACTGCAAGAAAAACAATGTCTACAAGGCCATCGTTTATTAGCTCGATTAGCGATTCAATGCTATCCAAACTACCTTCGGTTTCTCCCTCTGTCTCGGGTAAGCTGTTCTCTCCCGGAAGCCGATAGGTCTTTAACAACTTTAGTCCCAGCCAGTGGTTCGATCTGAGATTGTTTGCCAACGACGCAGTGTTCTCATTGTCGCCCAAAATAACAGCCGCCCGCGTCCAATAATTTTTCCTATGCAATAGCGAGAGCGAATACTGGCTTAAAACCCTGGAAATGATTAAAAAAGTTGGTGTCAAAAGCGCGTAAAGCCCTAGCGTAACTCGTGATAGCTCATGCGTACTTTTAAACACATACCCCAGGACCAGAAGGCCAGCCAGGGTTCCTAGCCAGGAAAAAATAAGAGGTTTAATTTCCTCGGTACTACCGAACCGGATCAGGTGGGAATACAGGCCATTGATCTTGGCGCAGAGTTGAAACAAAGGTATCGCTGCAATCGAGGTAATTGTATATTGGTCATTAAATGCCCATGATTGGTAGTAAATCCAAAAACACAGTGGCAACGAAAAACATACGATTAATGAATCGACAATTCGCTGGTATATTTCAAAATGGCCGTTGAAGGATCGCAATTGGATTATTCGTCTTGTAATTTGGACGCTTGAACTGGTGATTGCGCGTAGGTCGCTTTAAGACTCCTCGCGATAATAGTGCGCTACCGCGGAGATCACGCTTTCATTCTGGCTGCAAGAATAGCGTTTCATTACCTCCTATCGCCAGAGGTTCCTATCACTGCCATTGTACCTTAATATTTGACCTACGCTAAGCTCAGCTGAAGGCTTTCGGATAGGTCTTAACATAGCTAGAAGCTACAGTGGTTGTAGTTGAATTGACCGTTAGATAGATGGACGAGCGCACCCAGAAAATGGACAACCAAGTGAATGATCAACGCCCTGAGTTCGACGAGATAGACATATTCGAGCTGTTTGGGGGATTGTGGCAGCAAAAATGGCTTATCCTGGCCATTACCTGCCTGACTGCATTGGTGTCGGTGCTGGGCACACTGGCAATGACTCCAACATATCGCGCCGAAGCGTTTATAAGAGCGCCGCTGACAAGCCAGATAGCAGACATAGCGGAATCCGGCGTAATGGAATTTACGCCCAAGCAAGCCATTCTGCGGGTCGAGGAAGAGTTAAATTCGCTTAGCCTGCGACGCGAGATTTTTGACCGTAATATTGGCAGCCTCTTTGATCACGAGCCGGTTAGCGAGGATGAGCGTAATAGCACTTTTTTCAATGAGTTCAATCCCGCAATCCGCGTAGTCGCCCCCAATCGCGGGCCCAAACTAAAGAACGAAGACAGACGAACACTATCCTTTGAGCACTCAAGCCCGACGGCGACCGCGACCATCCTCAATGAACTGAACACGGCTGCCAGCGCTGCGGCCAAATTCAATCTGCTTATCGAGTTTAAGTCCACTGTATCTTTGCGCCTGGCCAACCTTAGAAAAGAACTACAACAAGGAGTTGTTAACCAGGCTACGGCGGACAAGGACACCATAGCGCGACTCAGCGAGCAGGACCGGCTGATAAAACTACAGCTAGAAGACGAAATAGCAGCAGTAAGGGCAATGGCGGCAAAAGAGCGAGAAGACGAAATTACCAGGCTACATGAAGCTCTTTCGGTGGCTAAAAGCCTGGACATAATAGAACCAACCAGCCTAGCCGTAATGTCCCAAGATAAATCCAATATAACAGGCTCGGTAGCCTTCACCGCAGAGATTTCAGAAGGTGATGATCCCATCTATTTAAAGGGTACTCGAGTGCTTGGCGCTGAGCTGAATGCACTCAAGGAACGCTCGTCTGATGACCAGCATATCGCCGGGTTAAGGAAACTGGAGAAAGACCTGGATTTGCTGGAAACCAATCGCCAAATTGAGATACTTGAAGCTCGGGAGAACTTCGAGCCCTTTGTGCCTAACGCACAGAAATTGCGTGAGGAAATCAGTAATCTTGAAGAGTTGTTGACGCAGGACTATGCAGATATTTCATTGGTCCGTGTTGACCAGGCCGCCATGGTACCCGTTGCGCCGAGCAAACCGCGCAAATCGCTAATCCTGGCTGCCGCAGTAATCGCAGGCGGGATGCTCGGGGTGGTGATCGCGTTGATTCGCAATGCTGCCGCGGCACGGCGGGAACGGCTCGCAGCCAGCTAATCTATGCTCCTCATGGACATTCGCTGCTCAACTTCTGGTGGCCCGATCAACTAGCAGCATCAAAACCTCAATCTTCATTTGTTGAAGCAGGCAGGGCTAGCTTACCTTTCCATAGCCAGCGACTTTGACAAAGCTCGTTCTTAACCTAGTATCAATACTGCGATCAATTGATTCGGCTAAGTCTCCCATCAGCGAAGATATCAAGAGACCATAGCGCAGTATAAACCGATGGCGACTCGCCAATCCCACTGGAGGTTAAAGTGAGTTTTAAAATAGTGAAAAGTGGCGCAATAGCGTTCTTGATGGGCACTCTGGCCCTTTGCCTCTCGAGCAATGTAATGGCCAACTGTACCGGAGACTTTTATGTGGTCGTTATGGACGCAGACTCAAGCCCCAATCTACGGGTTCGATCGAAACTGGTCGATAAGTTTGGGACTACGGATTTTATTGGCAACATCACTCTTCCCTCCTCTGCCCTCGGTGGGCAAAACACGCTATATCAGTTCAACCTGTTGGCCCAGGCCTATATGGACAACTCAAAGTTAACGATCAGTACCGATGGGGACGACTGTGTAATTGATTTTAGTGACAAGTTTCTGGGGAACATTCTCGATGTCCAATCAGCCGACTTCTAACCCACTAATGATTTCGTCAGCGAGGAGCTAGTATGAAGAAGTTATGCATAAAATTGATCGCAGTTTTAGGGCTTTCATTGTCCTCAATTGGCACTGTTTCCGCAGATTGTATCCTCACAGGGTACGCGGTTCGCGTATCGGTATTCCCAAGCGGAACTCAAATATTTTTTCGGCCTCGTCACTCGTCGCCTTATCACTATCGTGGAGTTACCGCGGATGCCGAAGTTAGCCAGGCTATGTTTCAAGCTCTTAAGGGAAAAACCAAGATTCTGGTGATTAGTGATGCGGCCAGCTGTCCGGCTGTAGGCGGAGCCGGCGAGAAATTTATTGGCGTAATCAAGGTAGTTGGTTTGGGTTATTAACAACAGAGTAAGCCGTACTATGAAGCCATCCGGTACCGCGCGAAGCAGCAAACCACTTGTAGTGGCCTCGGTCATTGCTGCAGCGTCTATCATGTTTAATGTTTACCTCATACAGCAACCGCAGTCGTCTTTGAGTTTCCCAAAACAGTCCCCGCCCTCGATGGTCAGCGAACAGCGAGTTCCATCTCCAATCGCCAGCGAAAAGATCGCCGTTAGTCACCCTACTATTGGTAATTCTGGAGAAACCCAGCTATTGCTCAGCAGCCTGCACGAAAAGGTTAACCGCAACAGTGAGCAACTTGAGTTACTGATTGCAACATTGACTGTGTCGGCAGCGGAGGCTGAAAAACAAGCCGAACTGCAAGCAGCACGCGAGTTGGCCAGTGCGGAACGAAGGAGAGAGCGGCAGGAGCAAATGTTAGTCCACTTGAATCAAGATGAACGAGCAGTTGCGTTTCACGAACGGTGGTTACAAGAAAATGAAGCACAGCTCCAGCATACTGCGGAAGAGCTCTATCAAATTGAGCAGTCTGGAATCGAAGCGCTAGCGGCATATGAGCGGAAAAAAGAAAAGTGACTGCAGCCCAGCTAATCGAGTCCCAATACCCGCTACAGCAAGTTTACACCCACTCACTTGGCCACCGGCTTCACTCGGCTTAGGGCACCACATTCAATCGAGCAGCCCAAGAGCACAGAACGTCCTAAGCAGGGTTGACGTCACCTCGGCCCAATAAAGCCTCCTACCAACCAAGGTAATCGCAAGCGCTATTTGTAAGCGCTTCAGTGGCCTATTTGTTTGCATATTAATTTAAGCTCCATCAAAATCGGCAACCAAAATCGTGAACTATTCTCCTCCATAGGGGCATATAATCTTGCGAATGTGCAATTATGATGTTCCCGCTCACGGGTAACAATCAGCAACCAGAAATTGCAAGTCTTGAGGTTTGTGCGATTACTTCACGTCGAAAGCTAGCCACAACCACGGAGTCCAACAGCGTTGAAGCAACACATTAAGTATCAACCTGAGATAGACGGGCTGAGGGCAATTGCTGTGCTTAGCGTACTCTTATTTCATGTCGGGTTCTCGCCATTTGCCGGGGGCTACATAGGCGTCGATGTTTTTTTTGTTATCAGCGGATTTCTAATCACCCGCCTCATCGTCAACGAAGTTAAAACGACAAATGATTTTAGTTACCTAAATTTTTACGTACGAAGAGCAAGAAGGCTGATGCCAGCACTTTTCGCTACTTTACTCGTAACAAGTTTAGTCGGATATATTCTCTTCTCGCCTTTATATTTTGAGCAACTGGGTAAGTCACTTGTCTTTTCCACAGTGTCACTAGCCAATTTTTTATTCTGGTCCGAGAGCGGCTATTTTGATACCGATGCAATCTACAAACCACTTCTTCATACGTGGTCGTTAAGCGTTGAAGAGCAGTTTTACCTGATTTGGCCAGTGTTCCTCGTACTAGTAGTACTCAATCGCCCTCGAGGGTACGCCCCTGTTTTTGTATTTGTCGCAAGCGTAATCAGCCTGGCAGCAAATCTAATTTTTGCTAACGGGCCGCCCGCTGTTTTAGAGCATCTTTCACCTGCATTGACTTCGTTATTGCAAGAGGGTCGTGCAACCATTTTCTTCTTGACCCCATTCCGCATATTTGAATTCGGGATTGGCGCATTACTCGTCTGGGCCCCGAGCACACGCTTGGAGAAAAACCTGGTAAGGGAAGCTTTGCTATTTTTGGGGTTCGCGCTAATCGGGTATGCGATTTTCATGTTTGATGAGAGCACGATGTTTCCATCCACCGCCGCTTTGATCCCGTGCATGGGCACCGCATTTGTCATTCTAGGCGCAGACTCAAGATATCTGGGAATTCTGCTGCGCAACCCAATAAGCGTTGCCATAGGTCTTATCAGCTACTCGCTTTATCTGGTGCACTGGCCGTTGATAGTATTTTACAGCTATCAGATTGGGGGAATACCTGAGGACCATTTGGGGCACAAAGTTGTTTTATGTATGAGCGCAGTAACTCTTGGAGCCATTAGCTATCGCTTCATCGAGCAACCATTTCGTCATGGTTCCATTGTTAAACGTCTGACACCTAAACAGTTAGCACTCTCATTTTCAGTCGTTGGCCTTTTACTGATTCTCCCGGGAGTTCACGCCTGGACCAATGACGGCTGGACTTGGCGCATAGACCGGGTGACACATATTAGCAAGGAGCAGGTAAATCTGGCCAAAACTGCGAGAATGCAGCATGTCGCCTCGGAGCAGGGCTGCTCGATCAGTCATTACCTGGATAACGGCTCACATTGTGGATCCAGGGACAGCATGCAGGTGTTGGCCTTTGGCAATTCCCATGCCCTGGATGCGTACAACATAATGTTTGAAGCCTATGGCGATAGAAGTGATGTCAACATTACCTGGTTCGAAAAGACCTACGGCTGCGACTTCAGATATCTTCACGGCAAAGTGGTGAATAGGCAACAAAGCCCGCATCTGAGATGCGCTGAAAGAGCAGATCTTCTAAATAACTCTGATTTTTTAAATACCCTTGACATCATTGCCTTCAGCGCGCACAAGCCGTTGAGTTGGGGAAAAGATTTGATCGCCATTCTCAATCACATGAAAACCACTAATCCTACATTAAAGATTGTATTTTTCGGGGCGTACATAGGTGTCAGACCACACTTTTGTAGCGAACTGGTGAATGAATACGGCACATCCGATGCCTGCAAGAATCCAAAGTACGCTCGGTATTTTGCCTCGGGGGAAAAGGAAAGAATTATGGCTATGCCTGTCGCCAGCAAAGATTTTGTCTACATAGATAAGATCCAGATGCTCTGCCGCGACCAGGAACTGCAAAGCTGCCTCGTAGAGGCAGATGGTGAGCCTGCGTTTTATGATGGAGATCACCTTGCACTTCCATTCGCCAGGCTTGTGGCAAATCTCATGAAACTCGAGTACCAAGAAGATCTAACCAAGCTTGGTCTCAAATAGGTTTTCCCAGTTTAATTGCTTTAATGTTGAACATCTGCCCCTGGCGAACTTCAACTTCAAGCTGTAAATGCTGACTGATGGATCAATATAACTCAATACACCTATCGCAACCCAGCCGAACAGGCGACGTCTGTAGTTGAGTAACGTTATCGTTCCAGAAGTCCAAAAATTCGTCAGAGGGGAAAGCTACTTGGTACTTTGATTTGCTAACTTCTGCTGATATCCCGCCAACACCTCGTCTGTGTCGCCCTCAGCTGCAACTTGCCCAGCCTCAAGCCAAATTGCTCGGCTGCAAAGCTTTCGTACCTGCCCTTCTGAGTGTGACACGAAAACCACAGTCTGCTCGCCACTAATACGCTCCTTCATAGCGGCTTCGGCTTTGGCTTTAAACTGCGCGTCACCTGCACTCAAAGCTTCGTCAATCAATAATATATCCACATGAGAAATTAGTGCCGTGGTAAATCCAAGTCGTGAACGCATGCCCGAAGAGTAGGTCTTTACTGGTTCTTCAAAGGAATCACCCAGCTCAGAGAACTCCTTGATCTCACCTAAATACTCTCTCGCCCGTCGTTTACTGGCCCCTTGCAACATAGCGGATAGCAACGCGTTATCCCGGCCAGAAAGATCCGCCTTGAAGCCCAGCCCAATGGTCAACAACGACGAGGTCTTTCCGGGCCGCTGCCACACTCGACCACTGTTTGGAGACAAAATACCAGACATCAAGCGCAAGATTGTCGATTTACCAACACCGTTGCGACCAATAATACCCAGCGTCTCTCCCTCATATAGCTGCAGTGAAACCCCATCCAGCACGCGGTGCACGCCGTGGTCAAAATTTGCTTTGCTGGAATGATAGCTAAGGGACACGTTCTCCAACTCGAGCATCAATTCCCGGGCAATACCGCTGCTCATGAGGTAAGGACCCGCCGAGCGAGGAACTGGTTGCCTCTCTGCATCACCTGAAACATGATCAAGCAAATACTCGCGGCACCCAATCCCACTATACCCAGGTGTTGCCAGTCCGGTTGCTGGTTATACATCAGCACTTGCCGGTAGGCGTCCAGGATGAAAGCAAGCGGGTTTACAGCAAGTATTAGCGCCGTTTTTGCCGGATCGCCAAGATCCCGCACATCCCAGAAGACCCCTGAGGTAAACATCAGAAATAGCATGCCCAACCCAATAACCATACTGAAGTCACGCATAAGGCAAACCAGGCAAGCTCCAATCAAAGAGCACGCCAAGATCATCAAGTAATTCACCCCCAGAATTGGCATCAATGCCAGCCAGGTCGAGGATGGTCGATAGCCATAAAACAACAGAATGGCAAACAGCAGCGAGAAAACGGTAACCTGTTTGTACAGGCCTTCCTGAATCACAGCCATGGGGAACAGCGATTTGGGCATATTGATTTTGCCCACCAGACCCTTGCTGGCGAGAATACTATTGGAGGCCTGGTTCACTGACTTGGAAAACCATATAAACGCCAGCTTGCCACACATAAGAAAGGCCAGGAAATCGAGACGACGGGAGTCAAGAATCACATTGAAAACCACGTAGAAGACGGCTACATATAGCAGCGGCTCAAGCACCCACCAGATATAACCAAAGTAGTATCGCGAGGCATCAGCCCGCAGGTTCATTCTGGCCATGGTGTTCATTAGGCTTAGGTATTGCGGTAGTGGCATTTTTCTGGCCACATCCTTTGCTTACTTTCGAAGCCGGAAGTTTACCAGTTAAGGCTCCCTCGGGGCATGATCAGCCGGAAAATTTCGTCTGTTGCAGGTAAACTAGCGCGATGAACAAACCATCGAGCCACCGCCCTCGCAAGCGCTTCGGACAGAATTTTCTACAGGACGATACCGTCATCGGCAGAATTGCGAGCGCCATTGCAGCGCAGCCGACCGATCACCTGGTAGAAATCGGCCCGGGTCAGGGCGCACTGACCGAAGCGCTGGTGGGCGATTGTCTCCAAATCGATGTAATAGAACTGGATCGCGACCTGATACCAGGCCTTCTAGCCGCATTCAGCATTCACCGCCATTTGACACTACATCAGGCCGACGCTCTCACCTTCGATTTCAGCGCACTGATCACTGGCGAGGAGCAAGTCCGAGTGGTAGGTAACCTACCTTATAACATCTCAACTCCGCTAATTTTCAAATTGCTGGAAAACGCCTCCATCATTTACGACATGCACTTCATGTTGCAGTTGGAAGTGGTGCAGCGTCTTGCTGCGAAGCCAGGCGGCAAACATTGGGGGCGACTCGGAATAATGGCGCAGTACAGGTGCGATATTGAGCATCTGTTTGACGTGCCACCAGAGGCTTTCCACCCTCCACCGAAAGTGCAGTCCGCCATAGTGCGCCTTACACCGAGGAAGCAATCTCGCTGGGAAGACTGCTGTGAAGAATCTTTGCGCAGGGTGGTGCGGTCGTCATTTGCACAGCGGAGGAAAACTTTGCGTAACAACCTGAAAGGGCTGATTGATGGTGCTGCGCTGCAGGGCCTTGATATCGACCCGGGCGCCAGAGCTGAAACACTGACCATTGACCAGTTCGTGAGATTGGCACAATTTGTAGAGCGCAACACTTAGCTATGGTAAGAACTATTATCCAGTTAGAATCAGAATTACTTACCTACGGGAACCCTTACTTCGATGCCTAAGGCCAAAACCGCTCTTATTACCGGCATTACGGGACAGGATGGCTCGTACCTTGCTGAATTGTTGTTGGGCAAGGGGTATCGCGTATTCGGCCTGGCGAGGCGCGAAAGCTGGTATCGGCCTAATAGCGCCAGTCATCTGGCGGACAAAATCGACATCCTTTTCGGCGATATCTCCGAAGGTGTAGATATTGCCTCTGCGTTTCAGGACGCCAAGCCTGATGAGGTTTATAACCTGGCCTCCCAATCACGACCCGGTGAGTCATGGGCCCGAGCGCCAGAAACACTGACTGTTAACGGATTGGGCACTATCCGTCTGTTAGAGGCTGTCAGGCATAATTTTCCCGAGTGCCGCGTTTATCAGGCCTCTTCTTCAGAAATGTTTGGCAATGCGGCGAATTCGCCCCAAGACGAAAGTACACCCTTCAATCCGCTGAACCCTTACGCAGCATCAAAAGCCTACGCGTATCAAATGGCCACAATCTATCGGCAGAGCTACGGCTTGTACATCTGTAACGGCATTTTGTTTAACCATGAAAGTGAGCGACGACCACTACACTTCCTGACACAAAAAGTTTGCTATGGGGCGGCTTGCGCCGCCCTGAAAATCGAAAACTCAGCCCTACTAAATGAACTCGGCAAGCCCATCGTGGAGAACGGAAAACTGGCGCTGGGAAATCTCGAAATAGCCCGTGATTGGGGCTATGCAGGTGATTTTGTGAAGGCAATGTGGCTCATGCTGCAGCTGGACGAACCAATAGATTTCGTTATAGGTACGGGCAAGCTACATACGCTACGTCAGCTATGCCAGACGGCCTATGATTGCGTAGGACTGGATTGGCAAGACTACGTGTTCAGCGACCCCAATTTAGTAAGACCGCTCGAATCCGGATTGTCACTAGCCAACCCCGAAAGGGCTCGTGAGTTATTAGGCTGGAGCCCGGAGGTGAGTTTTGAAGCAATGATTAGATCCATGGTTCGCACCCATGAAAAACACCTGAAAGCGTCTTAGCAGCAGTCAGCAATCACATACTGACTCTAAAAGCACGTAACCGTAGCTGCGATTTAGTGAACATGCTGGCCCCCATTTCCGAATTCATCAAGAAACTGTCTGGCGCACATGAATTGCTCCTCAGTTCACGGTAACATCAGCCCAGCTAACTCATGCGAGAACCGAATTTGTATTATGGCAAGCTCAAAAACAGCGCTCATTAGCGGTATCACGGGCCAAGATGGTTCCTACCTGGCAGAATTTTTGCTTGGCAAGGGGTATGTCGTACACGGCATAAAAAGACGGGCGTCTTCTTTCAATACACAGCGCATCGATCATATCTACCAAGGGCCACACACCGAAGACCGCACGCTATTCCTGCATTACGGGGACCTTACCGACACCTCCAACATTACGCGCATCATTCAGCAGGTACAGCCAGACGAAATCTATAATCTGGGGGCTCAAAGCCAGGTGGCCGTCTCTTTCGAAGAGCCTGAATACACCGCCGATGTGGACGGTGTAGGGACTTTGCGGGTACTTGAGGCTGTGAGATTGCTTGGCCTTGAACAGACCACCAGAATCTATCAGGCCTCCACCTCAGAACTATATGGCCTGGTTCAAGAAACACCGCAAACAGAGAAAACGCCATTCTACCCCCGTTCGCCTTATGCTGTGGCAAAACTGTATGCGTATTGGATCACCGTAAACTATCGTGAAGCATACGACATGTATTGCTGCAACGGGATTTTGTTTAATCATGAATCACCTCGTCGAGGCGAGACCTTTGTGTCCCGCAAGATCACTCGGGGTTTAAGCAATATCAGTCAGGGGCTAGAGCGCTGTCTTTACATGGGCAACCTTGAATCATTGAGAGATTGGGGCCATGCAAAAGATTATGTCGAAATGCAATGGCTCATGCTTCAGCAGGAGGAGGCTCAGGATTTCGTTATCGCAACCGGCAAACAGGCCTCCGTACGAGATTTTATTCAATTATCTGCAAGGGAGTTAGGTATCACTCTAGTTTTCGAGGGCAGCGGCCTCGACGAGATTGGAAGAGTAGAGGCGATAGACAACTCGGTGGCGGATCCACGCATCTGCGTAAAACCCGGAGATGTGATTATTAGAGTTGATAGCAAATACTATCGCCCCGCCGAGGTAGAGACATTGTTGGGTGACCCCAAGCGTGCGAGAGAAAAACTGGGCTGGTCACCCAAAATTACACTAGAGGAGATGGTTACCGAGATGGTGGCCCATGATCTATCTGAAGCCCGCAAACACAGGTTACTTGTTGAAAGCGGCTACCCGGTAGCAACGCCGGGAGAGTAGGTAGACAGGTGATCCGACGTATATTTGTGACTGGCCATACTGGGATGGTCGGCTCAGCCCTCCAGAGGCGATTGTCACTAGATCCATCGATCGAAATCGTCACCCGCACCCACGAGGAACTCGATTTATGCGAGCAAGCAGAGGTTCGCACCTTCTTCGCTACACATGAAATTGATGAGGTATATTTGGCCGCTGGGCGGGTTGGGGGAATCTACGCCAATGACACATATCCAGCTGATTTCATCTATCAAAATCTGGCAATTGAAACTAACGTAATCCATGAAGCCTGTAGCGCCGGGGTCTCGCGGCTACTTTTTCTTGGTAGTTCGTGCATTTATCCGCGAGAAGCCCCTCAACCCATGATGGAAAACGAACTGCTGAATGGCTATCTCGAACCCACCAACGAGCCCTATGCCGTTGCGAAAATAGCTGGCATTAAACTATGTGAGAGCTATAACCGCCAGCACGGCACAGACTATCGCAGCGTAATGCCAACCAACTTATACGGCCCCGGCGATAACTTCCATCAAGAAAACAGCCATGTAGTTCCCGCTCTGCTACGGCGTTTTCATCAAGCCGTAAAGGATAAAGCGACCAGCGTGACCCTCTGGGGTTCCGGTAAACCACTGAGGGAGTTTCTGCACGTGGACGACATGGCTTCAGCATCGGTGCACGTAATGGACCTACCACTTGCTCGATACCAGGAGGCAACAGAGCCTAGGTTATCTCATATTAATGTAGGCTCCGGTCAGGAGTGGTCAATCGCGGAGCTGGCCGACATGGTTGCTGAAGTCACAGGGTTCACGGGCGATATCAAGTACAATACTAGTATGCCAGATGGCACTCCTCGCAAGTTGATGGACAACCGTCGACTATCTGCTTTGGGTTGGAAGCCTTCGTATGAACTTAAGGAAGGGCTGCATCAAGCCTATGATTGGTATGTACAACACTTTGATCGTACTAGGACAGCATAATAGATCCCCCTAGTACATCATTTCTTAGGGCCACCAATGGATAACAATGACTTCAACCCCGCCCTTGTCGGCATCCAGATTGTCACCACCTACCTACCCACCCACTCGCGGCCGGAGGAAGATCAGTTCACCTTCGCCTACACCATCACCATCAGTAATGCGGCTGATCAGGCGGTACAGCTTTTATCCCGGCACTGGATCATTACTGATGCCAACGACCGCGTACAGGAAGTGCGCGGTGAAGGTGTTGTCGGGGAGCAACCGGTCATCCCGCCAGGCAAATCATTCCGCTATACCAGTGGCGCCACCCTGGCCACACCCGTGGGTTACATGGAAGGGGAGTACACGATGATTATCCCCGAGGGAGAGGTCGACCTTACCGAGCAACCGGCCTTTGAAGTACCCATACCCGCGTTTACCCTGCACACCCCCACCGCCTTGAATTAGGCGCCCAGCCAATGGCCACTTATGTTGTCGGCGATATCCAGGGGTGCCTGCAGCCACTTAAGTGCCTGATGAAAAAGGTAAAGTTCAATGCGGACCGGGACCGGTTGTGGTCTGTGGGGGACATTGTCAACCGCGGGCCAAAATGCCTGAAAACCCTGCGCTACCTCTACAAGCGCCGGGACAATCTGGTCATGGTACTGGGCAACCACGACCTGCACCTGCTGGCGGTTGCCTCCGGTGCGCGAGAAGCCAGTAAAAGTGACACCCTCAATAAAATCCTCAAGGCAAAGGATCGCGATACGCTCCTGGAGTGGCTCCTCTACCGGCCCCTTGCCCACCACGAGGACGGCTACACCATGGTGCACGCCGGCATCCCTCCACAATGGTCAGTGGATGATGCCCTGGCCAGGGCTTGGGAAGTTGAAGACGTACTGCAAAGCCCAGACTGCTATGAGTTTTTCAAAGCCATGTATGGGAATGAGCCGGCGGTATGGTCAGACGACCTTACGGGGATGACCCGCCTACGTGTGATCACCAACTACCTGACCCGCATGCGCTTTTGCAGCGCCAAAGGTGTACTGGACCTGGACAGCAAAGGTGCCTCTCCCGACCAGGGAAAACCGGTTTCTGCCTGGTTTAGTCACCCCCACCGCAAAACTGCCAACGACAAAATCCTGTTCGGCCACTGGGCATCCATCGAGGGTAAAACCGACTCCCCTAATGCAATAGGTCTGGATACGGGCTGTGTCTGGGGTGGCGCCTTATCGTTTTATTGCCTGGAAACTGGCGAGTGGACGCGCTGTGAGTGCAAGGATGGCAAGTGCAAGGATTAACGGATTATCTAAACCAGCTCTAAGCGGAAAATAGACCGGCCAGCGCGGGGATAACAGTAGAGGCAGCAATCGCCGCCAATATCCAGGTGTGCAAAAAAACTTGTTTCTCGATTTTTTGGAATCGAGCATCAAATTTCGCATTCTGTTCAGCAAAACGCGCCTCAATTCGCGCCTCCTGCTCTGCAAACCGGGCATCCAGTACCGCGTCCAGATAATCCCGGGTCACCAGGCTGTCCATATTGAATACAAACGCTTCTGCCATAACTTCCGCCTGCACCTCAGCTTGCTGCTGGGGGACGCCAGCATCAGTTAGCCGACGAACAAACTTAAGTGTATCAAAAGCGAAGACGGACATAACAGCTCCAGTTGCAGTGCTGATGTTGCAGTTTTCTAGTGTCAATTGCGACACCAAATGCGGCCATTTGGTTAGTAGATATACAGACTTACGTGGCGACGCTGGGTAACCCGACGCCCTAAAAGCCCCTTAGCCCCCATAACCCTGGGGATTCATCGACTGCCAGCGCCAGGTGTCTGCACACATCTCTTCCACCCCTTGAGTTGCTTGCCAACCCAGGATTTCACTAGCCAGGGTGGGGTCCGCCCAGAACTGGCTTATATCGCCCGGTCGGCGTTCCACAATTTCGTAGGGGATTTTCTGACCGCAGGTCTGCTCGAAGGCAGCGACCATCTGTAGCACGCTCACCCCTTCCCCGCGACCGAGGTTGACGTTGAGTAGCGGATCTCCAGACTTTTCCAGATATCGCAGGGCGGCAAGATGCCCGTCTACCAGATCAGTCACATGGATATAGTCGCGCACCCCCGTGCCATCGACAGTGGGATAATCGTCACCAAAGACACGCAGCTTGTCGCGCTGCCCCACGGCAACCTGACTGACGAAGGGCATCAGGTTGTTGGGCACGCCACCGGGGGCCTCACCGATCAAGCCGCTGATATGCGCGCCCACCGGATTGAAATAGCGCAAACACGCCAGCTTCCAGCCATTTTCCGACGCATGCAGGTCAGCGAGAATATCTTCGATAACGATCTTCGTCTGCCCGTAGGGGTTAGTCGCTAATCTCGGAGAGTCCTCGCGAATCGGATTCGATTCTGGCTCCCCATAGACGGTCGCCGAAGAAGAAAACACCAGGGTATTAACTTGTGCTCGCTGCATCGCCCTGAGCAGACAGAGGGTGCCACCCACATTGTTGTGGTAGTAATCGAGCGGCCGCGAGGCAGATTCTCCCACCGCCTTGAGCCCGGCGAAATGCATTACCGCAGCCACCGCGTGTCTTTGGAACACGGCATCTAGAGCCGCTTCATCAAGCAGGTCTGCCTGCACAAACGTAGGGCGGATGCCGGTGATCTGTTCAATCCGGTCAACCACGACTGAACTGCTGTTTACCAGGTTGTCGATGATCACCAGTTCGTAACCTGCTTCAATGAGCAGAACACAGGCATGGGAACCCACGTAGCCGGTTCCGCCGGTTACCAGAATCGTGCCGGACATAAAGCAAACTTTCTATCGTGCAAAGGTTGGGGAGTATAAAGCCCACCGTGTGATATGAGAACTGGTGGCAACCATACCAATGACGGGCCCATTGGCGAGCGGTACACTGGCGCCATGGAAGTTTACCTGGTTGGTGGTGCGGTTCGCGACGAGTTGCTCGAGTATCCCTTTCGAGAGAGGGACTGGGTCGTTGTGGGCGCCACGCCACAGGAATTGCTGGATGCAGGCTATACCCAGGTGGGCAAGGATTTCCCGGTCTTCCTCCACCCGGAAACCCGCGACGAGTATGCACTAGCACGCACCGAGCGTAAGCAGGGCCACGGATACACCGGCTTTACTGTTCACTACGACCCCGACGTAACCCTGGAGCAGGACCTGCAACGGCGCGACCTGACCATCAATGCCATCGCCCGGGACGAAAACGGTGGACTCATTGACCCGTATGGAGGCCAACGCGATATCGGTGAGCGTATCCTGCGCCATGTATCCCCGGCATTCACGGAAGATCCCCTGAGAGTGTTGCGAACCGCCCGTTTCGCCGCGCGTTATCACCACCTGGGGTTCACCGTGGCCGACGAGACGATTGAGTTGATGTCAGAAATCGTTGGGCAGGGTGAGCTTGCCCACCTGCCCGCGGAACGCATCTGGGTGGAAATGGAAAAAGCCCTGGCCGAACGAAACCCGGAAGTTTTCTTCAATGTTTTGCGAGAGTGTCACGCACTGGCAGCACTACTACCAGAAATAGAGGCGCTGTTTGGTGTGCCCCAGAGCCCCGAACATCACCCGGAGATTGATACCGGCGTGCATACATTGATGGCGCTACAGCAGGCCGCAGCGCGATCCGGCGCAACCGACGTGCGCTGGGCGGCACTTGTGCATGACCTTGGCAAAGGAACCACGCCCGAGACCGAGTGGCCCCGGCACATTGCCCACGAGCACCGCGGCCTGAAACTCATTTCCTCGGTATGTAAGCGACTGAAGGTCCCCAACCAGCATCGGGATCTGGCGCTCAAAGTGTGCGAGTTCCACACCCACTGCCACCGGGCACTGGAGCTGAAGGGTAAGACCATCCTGAAGGTGCTGCACGCTACCGATGCACTGCGCAGACCGGATCGCTTCGAGGCATTTCTGACGGTATGCGAGGCCGATGCCCGGGGCCGACTGGGACTGGAGGACAGGGAATACCCGCAGGCGGACTACCTGCGAAAAGCCTTAACAATTGCCCAGTCTGTCACTGCGGTGCAGTTTGTCGAGGAAGGTATCAGCGGCAAAGCCCTGGGGGAGGCGATAGAAGCCAAGCGAGCCAGCTTGCTAGAAGCCCAACGCCCTGGAACGAAGGGACACTAAATCAACTGGTTATGCCAGTAGAGCAGGTGTGCCAATCCTTAAGCGCCGACTTCTAAGCCTCTAATCCAAACACTGGTCTTCGCGTCCAAAGCCCTGAGTTATGGCCATAAGCGTTAAGTGGGCAGCTCTCAGCCCAAATTCGCAATCTACAGTCATTAAGATCCAAAACCTCAGGCCTTGACGATATGCTCGGCCGGCTCCCGGTAACGCCCCCTGCTATCCACGATCAATTGCGCATGTTCCCTGATCAACTCGTAGTCGAAGTCATCGTGGTCCGTTACCAGCACCACGGCATCAAAGCCTGCCAAAGACTCAGCGCTCAAGGGCTCACTGGAGAGCGAGAAGTTATAGTTGCGCATGTCCGGAAACACCGGGATGTGGGGGTCTGAATAGGCCACCCACGCACCCCTTTCTGACAGCAACTCCAGGATCTCCGCGGCGGGAGACTCACGCGGGTCGCCAACGTTCTTTTTATAGGCCAGACCCAGCACCAACACGTTGCTGCCCTTCAGCGCCTTGCCGAACCGATTCAGGCCCTCGATCAATTTGCTAACCACATATTCCGGCATGGCGCGATTGACCTCGCCTGACAACTCTATAAAGCGGGTATTCAGGCCGTACTCTTTAGCCTTCCAGGTCAGGTAAAACGGGTCGATGGGGATGCAGTGACCACCGAGGCCAGGGCCGGGATAGTACGGTGTATAGCCAAAGGGCTTGGTCGCGGCAGCATCCACCACCTCGTGAATATCGATGCCCATGCGATCGGCAACGGTCTTCATTTCATTTACCAGGCCAATGTTTACCGCGCGGTGAATATTCTCCAGTAACTTGGTCATTTCCGCCGCACGGGTCGAACTCATGGGCACCAGCCTATCCACCACCTGGCCGTAGAGCGCCATACCCACCTCCAGGCAGACCGGGGTGTGACCGCCAATCAGCTTGGGAATAGTGGCGGTTTCAAAGTCTGGATTTCCCGGATCTTCACGCTCGGGCGAGTACACCAGGAAAACATCTTCGCCAGCGGTCAATCCGCCGCTTTCTATCCTGGGTAACATCTGCTCCTCGGTGGTACCCGGGTAGCTGGTGCTTTCCAGCGATACCACCTGCCCCGCCTTCAAATGCGGCA
Organism: Halieaceae bacterium; assembly: GCA_963669435.1. Taxonomy (GTDB): domain Bacteria; phylum Pseudomonadota; class Gammaproteobacteria; order Pseudomonadales; family Halieaceae; genus CALJFL01. The sequence goes on along the minus strand of OY770025.1, from coordinate 2,341,117 downwards.
CCAGTGCATCCATGGTGTTGGTCACAAAGCTGAGGTCGGGTTCCCGGAATTTGTTGAGCGGCGTGGGCAGGCAGAGTATCAGCGCATCACATTCAGCGGCTACGGCAAAATCGGTGCTGGCGGAGAACCGGCTCGATCGGGCCTGGGCGATTTTGTCATCGGGTATGTGGCCAATGTAACTTCGCCCGTTATTGAGGGCCTCGACCTTCGCGGGGTCATTGTCGATACCCACCACCGGGTAACCCACCGCAACAAAGCGCAATGCCAGCGGCAAACCCACGTATCCCAGGCCGATGATACCAACGGTGGCATCCCGAGATTCAAATTTGCCTACGTTTGCTTTGACCATATGCCCCATTCATCAAGCTCGCAACTGGCTAACCGTATCACCAGTCCAACCCGACTATTTTCTCTGCGCCTACCCTAATACAATCTGGCGAGCCCTACAGCCATTATTCACCGCTATCACTGGAAATCTGTCGGCCCCGCCAATCAAAGTTGACACCTCTGAGTGACTGGGACGATTGATCGTAATCCCGCCACAGTTCCCTGATGGTCTTCTCTGCAACAGGGTGCACCAGATTCGGCGCCAGGTCAGCCAGGGGCCGCAATACAAAGGCGTTATACAGAATCTCCCCCCGGGGCAGCTCAACACCATCGAAGACACCCACCAGGCACTCGTAGAACAAAATGTCGATATCGAGTTGGCGCGGGGAGTTGGGCTGAGCGTTCTGCGGTCGACCGTGCTCGTATTCCAGGTGGCGCAAGCTGGTGGCCAGTTCGGCGAGTGGCATGTCGGTATCGGCAGACACGACCAGGTTCAGAAAGGGCTGTCCTTCAAATCCCACCGCTTCGCTGTCATATACCGGTGAAACCTCGAGCTCCCCGAACATACGCTGCAGGGCGTCCAGGCCGGCAACGATATAGCGCTCACGTTCAATATTACTGCCAACACCCAGGTAGATACGGGCCATCAGGGGCGCTCACCGCGCTCGATCAACACCCCCACATCGCGAGCCTGTATGACCGCGCCGGGCTTGCTGACCCGCAGGCGCAGCCAAGGCACAGCAAACTCCTGCAGGACAATAGCCGCCACCTGCTCAGCCAATGTTTCAATCAATTGAAACTTGCTTGCCTCTACAAAAGAGATAAGACGCTCGGAGACCGCCGCATAGTCCACAGCATGCCCAATCCCATCGGTGGCCGCGGCCCGACGATTATCGCTCGCCATCTCCAGGTTGAGCACCAGCAGCTGGCGCACACTGCGCTCCCAATCGTAGACGCCGATCACCGTTTCGACCTTAAGCTCGCGAATGAACACGGTATCGGTCATGGCAATCAGCCCGCGACCACCGGCGGCAGTTCGGTCATCGGCCACCGGGGGCGCACACCTACCGTGTCGTCATCCTGCTGGCCTGCGGCGAGGCGTTGGGCGCCGGCGTAGGCAATCATTGCACCATTGTCGGTGCAGTAGCGCGGCGCGGGGTAAAATACCCTCGCACCCTCTTTGGCAAGTGCGTGTTCCAGGGTGGAGCGCAGGTTGCGATTGGCACTGACACCACCCGCAATCACCAGGGTTTTCAGCCCCTCCTGTTGTAGCGCCCTTCGACACTTGATGACCAACGTGCCCACCACGGCCTCTTCGAAGGCCAGCGCAATATCGCATTTGTCCTGCTCTCTGAGTTCGCCCTCCTCTCGGCAGGCAGCCACGGTATTGAGTGTGTAAGTCTTCAAACCGCTAAAGCTGAAGTCCAGGCCGGGGCGATTCACCATGGGGCGAGGGAAGTCGAAACGTCCCGCGGCACCGGCTTCGGCCAGGCGGGCAATATGCGGACCACCGGGATAGGGTAAGCCCAGCATTTTGGCGGCCTTATCAAAAGCTTCCCCCGCGGCATCGTCCAGCGACTCACCGAGCATTTTGTAATGCCCGATGCCATCAACTCGCACTAGCTGGGTATGCCCGCCGGATACCAGTAGGGCAACGAAGGGATATTGTGGTCTTTCGTCTGCCAACATGGGCGCGAGCAGGTGCCCTTCCATATGGTGCACGCCCAGGGAGGGCACACCCCAACCCCAGGCCAGGGTACGGCCCAGGGTCGCGCCGACCATCAGCGCGCCCACCAGGCCGGGGCCTGCAGTGTAGGCCACGCCATCAATAGCTGAAGCCTCTCGGCCGGAATCTTCTATCGTTTTTTCGATAAGCGGCAGAATCTTGCGCACATGGTCCCGGGAGGCCAATTCTGGCACCACACCGCCGTATTCCACGTGGATATCCACCTGGCTGAATAGTCCATCCGCCAGCAACCCGCGTTCTGTATCGTAAAGGGCTACACCCGTCTCGTCACAGGAGGTTTCCAGGCCCAGAATCAACATAAATGTGCCATCGAAAAATGAAGGGGCATGATATCGGCTCAATCACCGCGAAAGCCAGCCAGATGGCTGCAAATTACCACTTCCCAGGGCTTTGCAAAACCGCCCCGTTAAGTATAGAATGCGCGCCTTTTCGGGTATTGCCCGCCTGTTTGGCGTGGCAAACCATAATGTAAACAACGGGTTGAAACTGAATGCCTCACATCAAAGTCAAGGAAAACGAGCCTTTTGACGTGGCCCTGCGTCGCTTCAAGCGCTCCTGCGAAAAAGCCGGCCTGCTGGCTGAAGTTCGCAAGCGCGAGCACTATGAGAAGCCGACCACGGTCCGCAAGCGCGCCTCCGCCGCTGCCGTCAAGCGTCACCTGAAAAAGCTCTCCCGGGAGAACCGCAAGCGCGTCCGTCTGTACTAGCACCTGTACTAGCTCCTGTAATAGGCAGACCCGCACCCCCTCCCCCATGAGTGACCCCTCCCTGACCGAACAAATCAAGGCGGCCATGAAAGCCGCCATGAAAGCACGGGACAAAGACAGGTTGGGCACCATCCGGCTGATTCAGGCCGAATTCAAACGCATAGAAGTCGACGAGCGCATCGAGGTTGATGACCAGCGGGCGCTGGCCGTGCTCGACAAGATGGTCAAGCAGCGCCGCGACTCTGCGCAACAATACAAAGACGCCGGAAGAGATGAACTGGAAGCCCAGGAACTCGCAGAGATTGCCGTCTTGCAGGAATTCCTGCCAGCACAACTCAGCGAGGAAGAGCTGATTAGTCTTGTAGATGAGGCGATTGCAGCCAGCGGCGCCACCGGCATGCAGGCCATGGGTCCGGTTATGGGCCAGCTGAAGCCAAAATTACAAGGCCGCGCCGACATGGGCGCTGTAAGCCAACTGGTCAAGGCACGCCTCGCCGGATGATTTTTCGCCGTTGCCCAACTGGCAGCGCACTATATCCAGTTCAACCCTAAACAATACCGCGAACGCGTGTGACAATACGCGCCTGAATACCACCGACGACAGGATTCCGCCCAGGCATGCCCGGACGCATCACCCAGAAGTTTCTCGATGACCTGCTCGACCGGGTAGACATCGTGGAGGTGGTAGATCGCCGGGTGAAGTTGAAGAAAACAGGTAAGAACTACAGTGCTTGTTGCCCCTTCCACGACGAAAAAACCCCGTCTTTCAGCGTTAATCCCGACAAGCAGTTCTACTACTGCTTCGGCTGTGGCGCGGGCGGTAACGCCCTGGGCTTCGTCATGGATTACGAGAATATCGACTTTCCCCAGGCCGTAGAGAACCTGGCCGGCACGGTGGGTATGACCGTGGAGCGAGAGGAGGTTCGCGGGGACCGTGACCGCGGTGTACCACAGCAGACCAGTAAACCTCTCTACGAGCTACTGGAACAGGCCTCTGCCTTTTACCAGCATCAGCTGCGCAAGCACCCCCAGGCCAACAGGGCGGTGGACTATCTGAAACAACGCGGGCTTACCGGCGTGATCGCTAAACAGTTTGACCTGGGATTTGCGCCGCCGGGCTGGGATAACCTGCTTACAGCGCTGGGCACCGATGACCAGGCCAAGGAGCGCCTGGAACAGACCGGTATGGTGGTCAAAAACGAGGCAGGACGCATTTACGACCGCTTTCGTGATCGCGTGGTGTTCCCGATTCGCGACCAGCGTGGCCGGGTGATTGCCTTTGGCGGCCGGGTGCTGGGCGATGACAAGCCGAAGTACCTGAACTCCCCGGAGACAGACGTCTTCCACAAAGGCCGCGAGCTCTACGGCCTATACCAGGCAAAACAGGCCAACCGGAATCTGGATCGCATTCTGGTGGTGGAAGGCTATATGGACGTGATCGCCCTGGCCCAGAGCGGTATCACCAACGCCACCGCGACCCTGGGCACCGCTACCAGCAAAACCCATCTGGAGCGCATCTATCGGCTATGCCCGGAGGTGGTGTTCTGTTTTGATGGCGACGAAGCCGGGCGCAAGGCGGCGTTTCGGGCAATGGAGTCTGCACTGCCCTGCATGCAGGACGGACGACAGGCCCGGTTTTTGTTCCTGCCTGAGGGCGAAGACCCGGACACCATGGTGCGAACGCACGGGGCGGAACATTTCACCAGCCTGGTCAGCAGCGCACAGCCACTAGAGACCTTCCTGTTTGAATCGCTGGCCACGGGTGTCGACCTGGGAAGCATGGATGGCAGGGCCCGGCTCAGTAAACTCGCGCTGCCCCATATCCGGCAGATTCCCGAGGGCGTGTATCGCCAGCTGATGTTCCAGGAACTGGCCACCCGCACGGGCCTTGAACTGAACAGCCTGATGCAACTGGAGGCGCCCCCCACCCCGGTCGATATTCCAGAGCCGCCCCCACAATACGATGAGGGCTATGCGGAGGTGGAGCCCAACGAGTCGCAACCGCGTAAACGCGCGGTGCTGGCTGCCCACCAGCAGGGCTATGGCAATATCGCACAATCCGCTATCGCCCTGCTGCTACATCGGCCCGAAATCGCCGGCCTGGCCAATTCCGCGGATTTAGCGGAATTGGCTGGGGAGGATGTGGCGCTGCTAAGCCAGGTCCTAGAATTGCTGCAGAAGCGGCCTGACTCCAACACCGCCATGCTGTTGGGGCACTGGTACGGCACGCCGGAGGGCGAGCTGCTCAATCGCCTGGCGGGACAGGAGCGGCTCATCCCCAGCGCGGGGATCGAGCAGCAGTTCACAGACACCATTGCGGCACTGGCCAACAAGCCTCATCAGGCCAAATTGGAGGCGCAGGTCGACAAACTAAAAAGCAGCAACTACGCTGAAGTCAGTGAATTGGAAAAGCAACAGCTGCTGCAGGCGCTGGAGCAAAAGCGACTGCTGGACGCGCAGCGAAACACGCGCAAAAACTAACCCGCACAGCCTGCAGCCCGCTGGCTGAAACCCGCTTTCCACAGCGCTTGTAATCGGGGTCGTCTGCCCCCATATACCGATGGGGCGGTAAAAGGCCCAAAAATCGGCCCTTAAGCGCCGAAAGTCGCCAATTTACTGGGCTCAGAGTAGTTCCAGGCCCTATATTCCGGTTATAATCGCCGGCTATTTTTTTCGCCATTTTTCGAAGGTTTAGTGAATGACCGACGTAGTAAAACAACAATCACGCCTGAAAGAACTCATTGCCAAGGGCAAGGAGCAGGGCTACCTGACATATGCCGAGGTCAATGATCACCTGCCGGAGGACATTTCCGATCCGGATCAGGTAGAAGACATCATTCAGATGATCAACGATATGGGCATCCAGGTGTTTGAGGTTGCCCCCGACGCCGACGAGTTGTTGATGACCGAAGGCGACGGTTCCGCAGACGACATTGCCGCCGCCGAAGCCGCCGCCGCCCTGGCCGCAGTAGAAACCGAAGCAGGTCGCACCACCGATCCAGTGCGCATGTACATGCGTGAAATGGGCACCGTCGAACTGCTCACTCGCGAGGGCGAAATCGTTATCGCCAAGCGGATCGAAGAAGGCATCCGCGAACTGATGGCCGCACTGGCCCACTACCCCGGCGCCGTGAGGTCAATTCTCGACGAGTATGACCTGGTGGCCAAAGAAGAGCGCCGCCTCAGCGACATCATGGTGGGCTACCTGGACCCGGCCGAAGACGTGCCCTCGGCGGCCGAAATGGCCGAACAGGCAGCAGCTGCACCGGCAGCGTCCGACTCCGACGAAGAAGTCGAGTCCGGCCCCGACCCCGTGGAGGCCAAGAAGCGCTTCACGGCACTAAAGCGCCAGTACAACAAAACTGAAAAGGTCATTGCCGCCAAGGGTCGCGAGAGCAAAGAAGCGCAGAAAGAAATGGAAAAGTTGGGAGAGCTGTTCAAGTTCTTCAAGCTGACGCCGCGTGTATTTGACCCGATCACCGATGCGGCGCGCGAGGTACTCACCGCTGTGCGCCAACAGGAACGGGAAATCATGCGCATTGCCGTACGTGGCTGCGGTATGCCACGCAAGGACTTTATCACCTCCTTCGTGGGCGCCGAATCCGACCTGAAGTGGGTGTCACGCCACGCGCGCAAGAAAGATTACGGCACACGTCTGACCGCCGAGAAAGAAAACCTGCAACGCCTGCAACGCCGAATCGGCCAGGTGGAAGAGCAGAGCGGCCTGAGCGTCACCGAGATCAAAGAGATCAACCGCCGCATGAGCATGGGTGAAGCCCGCGCCCGCCGCGCCAAGAAAGAAATGGTGGAGGCGAACCTGCGCCTGGTGATCTCCATCGCCAAGAAGTACACCAACCGCGGCCTGCAGTTCCTGGACCTGATCCAGGAAGGCAACATCGGCCTGATGAAGGCGGTGGACAAGTTTGAGTACCGTCGCGGCTACAAGTTCTCCACCTACGCGACCTGGTGGATCCGCCAGGCGATCACCCGTTCCATTGCGGACCAGGCACGGACCATCCGTATTCCGGTGCACATGATTGAGACCATCAACAAACTCAATCGCATCTCCCGACAGATGCTTCAGGAAATGGGCCGCGAGCCTACCCCGGAAGAGCTGGGCGAGCGCATGGACATGCCGGAAGATAAGGTGCGCAAGGTCCTGAAGATCGCGAAGGAGCCGATCTCCATGGAAACACCCATCGGTGACGACGAAGATTCGCACCTGGGTGACTTCATCGAAGACCACACCATCCACTCACCGGTGGATGCGGCCACAGGCCAGGGCCTGCAGGAAGCCACCAAGGATGTGCTGGCCGGCCTGACCGCGCGCGAGGCGAAGGTACTGCGCATGCGCTTCGGTATCGATATGAACACCGACCACACCCTGGAAGAAGTGGGCAAGCAGTTCGACGTGACCCGAGAGCGTATTCGCCAGATAGAAGCCAAGGCACTGCGCAAGCTGCGCCACCCCACGCGTTCGGATTACCTGCGCAGCTTTCTGGACGAGTAATCCGGTTGAATCGCGCCTCGTAGACGCGACTCAACTATTTGTACACCCTGCTACTTGTATACCCTGCTGCGCCGGGCGACCCGAATAACGTGCACGATCAATTTGTGATCAATGATTTCGTAAATAATCCGGTAGGCGCCCTGTCGGATTCGATAGTACTCATTGCCTGAAAGCTTCTTACAGCCGGAGGGGCGTGGCTCGCTGGCCAACGCTTCGATACGCTCAAGTATCTTTTTCAGGTCGCGCTTCGAAGAAACTGCACGCAAATCCTTTGCTACTGATTTTTTAAAGCACAGCTCATAACTTGCCATGCTTTTTCAGGTCCTTTAACAACGCCTCGTAACTTACCGTTGGCTCGTTCACCCGATTTTCAATCGTTTCAAGATCTTCCTGATCTTCAAGCATTAGCAGCCGCACCGCCTCATCCACCAGGTCCGACACAGAGGAATCGGTACTAGCGGCTTTGAGCTTTAAGGCTTGGTGAATCTTCGGATCGAAATACACCGTAGATCGTTTGGATAGTTCGCTCATATAATAGTCCTCCCCGAAAGCGTAACACTATAGCGTTTTAACGTTATAGCATCAAAAGCAACCAGATTTCCCTATGGGGCTCCATAACGGGCTTTGCCTAAGCTTCTCGATTCTTTATAATCGCCCGCCTCACCCCTTAGGGGCCCATAGCTCAGTTGGTTAGAGCATCCGACTCATAATCGGCAGGTCGAAGGTTCAAGTCCTTCTGGGCCCACCATTTTTCCTATAATTCATAGAGTTAGCTATATAAAGAGCGTCCGACTATTTCGGAGGGAAGGGTGACAGGCTCTACCCACTTATCGGGGGATGGGCATTCACTCTTACCCGATTAATGATGCCATCCCACCCACAGTGGGTCAGCACCCTTAACCGATAATTCTCGGCTCTACCCACTTATCGGGGGATGGGCATTCACTCTTACCCGATTAATGATGCCATCCCACCCACAGTGGGTCAGCACCCTTAACCGATAATTCTCAAAGTTTCTAAATCCATAAGCTCGCCTGGAGAGCATTTCCATCTTGTTGTGGAAGCCCTCCGTGATGCCATTACTCTTACTGAACCGCCACATGGCTACAATCGGCTCCAGCCAGCTGGTCAGGGTCTTGGCCAGGCCCCGTAACGGGCTATCACGCAACTGCTCGATAAGTTCGAGCAACCGCGGCAGCATCCGCTTGGCCCGCTTTCTCGTGAGCGTCTTGAGTAACATGAAGCGCACCAGTTGTTGCTTTGCCACATACAACTGCTGCAGTACCGGATAATCGGCCAGGTAGTGCATCAGGTTGGCGTGCTGATCATCGTTCAGGTGCCACTGGTGGCGGCGCATCAAGCTCACCAGTCCGCGGTTCCTCCGCCCCAGGGGATCGTGCTGCTGCCAGACCTTCAAAAAGTGTTGGTTGATCAGCCGGACCACATGAAACCGATCCGCCACGATGGTGGCCCCGGGGAAGTACTGCCGGGCAATACTGCGGTAGGTCTCGGAAAGATCCATGACCACCACCTGTACATTGTCTTTACCCCGTAACCCTTTTAAATAGGGGCGCAAGCTGCCTTCAGAGCGCCCCAGCTTCACATCGAATACGCTGTGGTTCCTCAGATCCACCATGGTGGTGGCAAAGCCTTTCTTACGCGTAAAAAAGTGCTCATCGATGCCCAATACACGCGGGCAGCGTCGCCGATCCATCTCAGAAAGTTTGATGCCCAGATGATCGCGGTACCAACGCTCCGCTGTGGCACTGCTGATCTGGTGAGTACGCGAGAGCTTACGCTGGGTCACCCCGCCATCGTGGGCCTCATAGACTTCCATCTGATACGTGTCTGAGGAACGATAGCGAGGCTTCAGTCCGGCAAAGGTATGACGGAAGTAACGGCCACAGCCCTGGCAGTGGTACTTGGGTACTTTCAGGTGCAGGATCATCACCTGATTGCCCCGTCGGGTGTGTTTGACCGTACGCTTGTGTGTCGCCTTGATCCGCAGCCTGGCGCCACCACAGTGCTGGCAGTGGGCCTGTCGTCGATAGGGCCTGGCCCAGACATCAACACGGCGTTTGCTCTTGACCCGGATTACTTCCAGGCCAGGTATGCCTATAATCATTCCTGCGTGGGACATCGGTATTATCTCCATTAAACGGTTCCGCAAAATCAGTTTAATGAATGCCGGTGTCCCCCGTTAATGATGTAGAGCCGGGTGACACTTGTTGGGCCTAGTCGGTCGGTGTTTCAGCTACTCATCGCAGCAATCCGGCAGGCAACCAAGAATCAAACTGTTCCAAGCAGGGCCAACTCGATCAGCCTGATAGCCATAGCCTTCATAGTGGGCTATGCCTTTCACTTGCTGTGTCTACCGGCCATACGCGCCGCAACACAAGTTCCAAGCATGTAGCCTACCTCCTAGCCTGCGCGGGATGTAACCAACTACCCACGATTGAAATCCATCGAAATACGCACAAAAACTAACAATAACATACGCGTAGAATAGGATTAGGGGGCGTGTCCTCTGAAAATCAACCGCTCATATTGCTCTCAAATGGCTAGTTGATTAGAAAAGTTTTCTGTGTCGTTAGCCTCTTTGATACCGATACGGCCAATCCTGACGGGCCACATGGGTTGTTAGTTTCGCCATTTCATCTTCCCGATAACTAAAATTTTCCGCCAGGCACAACAAGTAGCGGACTTCTGCAGTTAACAGAACAGAGTTCAAAAAGAACCAAATGGACCAATGCCCGGCCTAAATCATGAGGCTCTCAGAATAAAAGTGCTTGATTTTTTAGTTCTTTTGTTCTAAATATATTAGTTCAAATGTTCTATAAACAACCCGGGAGCAAGAATAATGAAATCATTGCGCATATCATTCGCTAAGACGTCCATAGCTGCCGCCGTCGCCGCGTCGGCCAGCCTGCCCTATACGGTCCAGGCCTCGGCACTTGAAGAAGTCGTTGTCACCGCACAAAAGCGCGAACAAAATCTGCAGGACGTCGGAATATCGGTTACTGCGTTCAGCGGGGACCAGATCCAAGAACTCGGTTTTAGAAGCACTGCGGATATCGTTTACCAAACACCAAACTTACAGCTATACGAATTTAGCCCAACCTTGACGGTCTACAATCTTCGCGGCGTATCCCAAAATAGCTTTGCAGACAATCTCGAGGCGCCAGTAGCCGTCTACGTAGATGGCGCCTACGTAGCCTCGATGGGAGCGCTCAATGGTCAGATGTTCGATATCGAGCGCGTCGAAGTATTGCGTGGCCCTCAAGGGACTCTCTACGGCAGGAACGCAACGGGCGGCCTCATTCATTACATCAGCAAAAAGCCGACGGATCAGTTCGAGGCGTACGCTGAAGTGACCGCGGGCAACTATGATCTGGTGGATGTGATTGGATCGGTGAGTGGCCCATTGAGCGATGCTGTACGTGGCAGGCTTGCAGTGAATTACACCGAACAAGACGGTTACCTCGAATGGAAGCGCTCTGAGAACGCCATGGGACAACCTCAGGTTCACGAGGACATTCGAGACGCCTATGGTAGAGATGCTCTGTCTCTGAAAGGTGCTCTGGAATTCGAAGTATCAGACTCCTTACTAGCAACTCTTAGAGTAAATTGGAGCGAGGATGACGATGTTGCCTCCGGCGCTTACGTGCGAAGTATTGCGGCTCAAGATCCTGATACTGGCTTGGGCGTATACGTTGAAGAGAACGATGAACCGTTTGAATTCAACGCTGATGTTGAAGGGTTCTTTGATCGGGATTTGATGAGTACTACGCTTGAACTTGACTGGGAGCTTAGCGACTCAATCAGCCTAGTTTCGATAACAAACTATATGCAAATGGACAAAGCCTACAGTGAAGATTCGGAGGGTCTGGCCTCTGGTGTTCCCGCGGTCGTTTTTGACTCATTTTATGTCGACAATGACGGCAACCCCATCACCGTACAAAGCTTTTTCCCCGATCAGCCTTTAGGTGCCGACCTACCAAGCTTCAACTTTAGGACCGACCAGGACTTCGAACAGTTCTCGCAGGAGTTTCGCCTTTCTGGCACGAGCGACTCGCTCACATGGCAAGCGGGGCTGTATTATCTTGATATACAGACTGATAATGAAGCCGAGGTTTATGGCGCCGCAGCTTGGTGGACAGGCGGTCCCGCTTCAAACTTTCAGCCCTCGCAACGCGCGGCAGCAAATTGGACAGTGGATACTGAATCCTGGTCGGTGTTTGGACAGGCCGACTTCGCCCTTGGTGAATCTTTCACTCTGACCACTGGCCTTCGCTGGACGGAAGACGAGAAGGCCAATGACTTTTTCACTCGCTACGAAACCAAGGACGGAGTCGTCCTCGTCGAGGAAGTGGATACGGGCGTCGGTGTCCCCATTCAACCTGTCTGCTATTCGGACCGCATCGATTCTCGGTGTATTGACGACGAGAGAAACCCCAGCGCTGAAGACGATTACTCTGACTGGGCAGGAAAAATACAACTCGACTGGAATGCCACCGAGGACGTCCTTGCTTACGCTGGAGTGAGCAAAGGAATAAAGGGCGGCAATTGGTCCGCTCCTGTCTTCCCAGATTCAATCAACAGCCTGGGCATAGAGCGATTAGCACATGACGAAGAAACGCTGTACTCATACGAGATTGGCGTAAAGTCCACGTTGGCGGACGGCCTGGTCAGGCTCAATGGTGCAATCTTCTATTACGACTACGAGGATTATCAGGCGTTTTCAGTGCTTAATTTCAACCAGAACATTTCGAACAACGACGCCGAAATTTTCGGTGGGGAAATTGAGCTATATGCCTCACCCTGGGAGGGTTGGGATTTCGTGCTCGGACTAGCCTTCCTCGATACAGAGATCGATGACGTAGAGTCTCCAAATGGCACGCTAATCGACACCGAAATGCCGCAAGCGCCAGATTTCAGCGGTAACGGGCTAGTCAGATATGAGTTTCCTATAGCAGCGGGTTCGATTGCCGCACAGCTGGATTTCACCTATACAGGTGACCACTGGATGGAAGTCACCAATGCCCCTGTCGATGAAGAAGACGCATATTTCATCGCCAATGCAAGGCTCACCTACTTCTCCAGCGAGCGGGATTGGCGCGTTGTTGGATGGGTGAAGAATCTGGCTGACGAGGAGTATCGCATCTATGCCCTTGACGTCGCAGGTGCGCCCAGCCCATTCATCAACGACGTCTATGGTTCCCCTCGAACTTATGGCGTCACCATTAGCTACACAATGGATTAACGGGTGTAAGTACCTCACGTTTGCTTCCTTGTAATTTGACCGTGCAACAGCAGGGGTCATGTTAATCGCCTCTCAGGGCCGGGAAACAGCTCGGGGTACATTTGGGGGTAGAATGCAGTGTATGTGTCCTACCCCCCTTTTTTCCTAAAGCTCTTTATCGCCATGTCCCCTCGGGTTCACCCAAATCATGGTAGGAAGGCTTTCAGGCGACAAAAACATTGTAAATATAGATCAATTGACCTATTATCTACAATTAGGACACTGACCTACCAAGAAGGCTTAGTCATGACGCTATCGATCTGTACTTCCGTACTACCCGCTCGCAAGCTAATAGTTCCAATCCTGTTGTTGTGCGTGTGGACAATGAGCCCATATCGGGTGCACGCTGGAACAGCAGCAGAAGGTTTCGCTGAAGCAACCCGCAAAATGTACGATATGAAAGAGGCTGCGTTCGCGGCAAACGACTACGGTCCTATCTTGTCGGAGTTCTATGACGAAGCGGTAATCTCTACCGGTCCCGATGGCGTAACTCATGAAGGAGTGGACGAGCTTCGACCCGTTTACCAGGAAGTTATTGGTGCCGATGTTAAAATCACGTCCTACAGAAGTTTCGTGAAGGGAGAGGCGGGATGGGACTGGGTGAACTTCCACGTGACGCCACCAGCTGAGTCCGGCGAGGCGCCATTTACCTTCAAAATGCTGTTTTTGTGGGAGAAGAAGGACGGCCACTGGCGCTCTCACGGCGAAATGTACGTTCCTGGAAAATTCGCAGAGGGGAAACACTAAACCCCTTTTTTGCAATCACCAACCAAGTCGCCGCACAGTCAGCCGAGGACGGACTTTAAATCTCACCCGCCCCCGCTGGTGTGCGCAAACGTTAAGCCTCGACAGCCGCTGAGCTGATATTCGCTTTCAACCGCTCCAGGTACCATCGGGTAAACGTTACCACCAGGCGCTCGTGCTCAGAATACGGCCCTGGCTGATAGCGAGCCGAGTTAATACCAAGCTGGTTATTTTGTGTGATCGTCTTATCTTGCTGGACCGTGATGTCCCACACTTTCGTCAACCGATCAATCGTGTAGTCCACCTCCTCTTCGGCTGACCGATCGACCAACCAGGTCAGTTCAACATCGGTTGAGCAGACGCCGCGCGGCGTCCAACGGAACATCACGGCGAAGTCATTAAATGCAAGCACATAACTGAAGGGGTTGTAGCTAAGGGCTGTTTCGCCACCATCATACTGAGCGTAACGACCCATTAACTTGCGGCACGCAGGACCTCCGTCCAGTGTCTCGGATTCTGCTCCGCTATGGTTAATAGGAAAACGCGAACCCTGTTTAAACGCAAACGAGTCTTCGCCACTTGTAATCAGCACATTCTCATGGCCAAGCGCCTGCAGTTTGTCATTCCAAGCTTCCAATGACTTCTCATACGACTCTTCCGCCGACTCAGGACCTGAACCCGGCCCGGCACCCCAGGCCAGCAGCTGGTCAGCAGGGTGAACCTGGCAATACTCGGGGTGTGCGGGAGCGCAGTGGTAGCACTCAATAAAATTCTCCACCACTAACTTCCAGTTCGCACTCGTAGGATACTGGGCCTTGTGCGCAATCTTCGCATTGGCGAATCCATGGAATTGCATAATTGGGCGGTATTCACCGTAAAGCTCATCAAAAGCTTCCGGTTCGTCTTTAGCCAGATTAATGAAGATCAAGCCCTCCAGGGTCCTCACATGCACTGAATTCAACGCATGCTCTGCCGGATCAAAGTGTTCACTCATTGAACGTGCCACTTTCAACGATCCATCCAGATTGTAGGCCCATGCGTGGTAGGGGCAGGTAAGAAAGCGCTTGTTACCTTCTTTGTCCAGGCAGACCCGGGAACCCCGATGCCTGCACACATTGAAAAATGCGCGAACACTCTCGTCCTGGTCGCGCAGAATAATGATGGACTCCTCCCCTATCTCAAACAGGAAATAGTCGCCAGGTTTTGGAATTCGTGAGGCATGGTCTACCAGAATCCATTGGGAGTTAAAGATAGCGTCCAAATCGAACTTATAAACGATCTCATCGTTGTAGAACGCCTGGGGCAACGAGTAGCCCGCTTGACTCTCGTCTATTAATTGCCTGATTTCTTGGCCTAGCTGATCTTGAAAAATAGTCATGGGTTTTTACCTGTACAGTTGAAAAAGTAGACAAAAGGATTCTCAGGTCTACTCAATAACCCATATCAATAATCAACCATCGCATTAACTTATCTAGCTGACGTGTTGTGCACATTTAGTTACGTCGCCCTTTTCTCCGGTTACTCGCGGTACTATCGGGGGGTACCGGTATACGCAGGCAAAGGCCTGTTCTAGCACCCAAAGCAATGTAGCCGCTATCGACCTTTTTTAGTACGATTGTACCATTATATCAAAAAATCGGAGCGTGCTGAATTACCCCAGTTGCGCAGAGAAACATATGAGCACAGAGACAAAAAGTTCGGCAACTAAGGCACCCGTCGTCATTTTGGGTGTAACCATGACGCTGGCGCTCATGGGCACCTATTCAGTGCCATTTGTCATCGGGTCCGCCATAGATGCTCTGTCTTGGACAGCGAGCGCCGCCGGCATGCTCGGCACAATCGAACTCGGGTCAATCGCGATAGGCGGGTTAGTCTCCTCGGCTCTCCTCCGGCCCAGTCATAATGTCAGGCTCATTGTCGTGATCGCCCTGCTTGTCGGTGCGGCCATGCAGTTTCTAAGTGCCCATATGGAGCATGCGGCATTGCTCATGGGGGTCAGAGGGATGGCTGGTCTGACCCAGGGCGTCGTTCTTAGTGTTACAAATACTCTCATCGCCACGTCCAGGCAGCCCGAGAGCACCTACGGGCAGGTCTTCACAGTGACCTCTTCTTGTTTCGCACTATTACTCTTTGTCATTCCCTATGCTTTAAGCTACGCGCAGGCAATAGGGATCTTCTACTTACTCGGGGCCCTAACATTACTGGGAGCAATGGCAGCTTGTCGATTGCCCTCGTCCTGCCACGGCCTATCTGGCCCGCTTGCAGAGGAAGAAAAGTACACCAGCTTGACGATGCTTACATACTTTTTCGTTGTCCTCACCGTTGTGTTTATCATCTTGGGAGGCACGTGGGCATTCTCGGAACGAAGCGCCAACCAGTTGAATATAGAAAGCGCAGTTATTGGACTAATCCTCGGCTGTTCCACCCTGGCGGGTATTGTAGGTGCCGCTACCGCTGCAAAGGCAGGTACCCGGTGGGGCCATACATTACCGGTTGCACTCGGTTTCATTGCACTTGGGATCACCGTGATCACCATCACCGGAGCAGCCGGTGTTTACAGCTATGCCGCTGGAATCATCGCTTACGGTTTTTTGTATATGTTCGTGATTTCCTATGTACTGGGTATTGCATCCCACTTCGACAACTCAGGGCGTATCGCCGCGGGCACAAACGCATTCATCCTGATTCCATACTCACTCGGACCAGTGTTATTCGGGTACGTGGGCATGAGCAATATGTTCGCACTCGGATGGTGGTGCGGACTGGCGTGTCTGTTAGCTGCCATAGCAGCTATTGACCTGCTTCGACGACTTAATCTACCCATTTCGCCTAAGCATTAGCTTCTTCTTACCTATAACGACTCGCGCATGACGCGCCTGATACTTAAACGTCCAGTACGAGCATAGCGCCGTTGGGCCTGGCGCGAGAGCAGCATGTAATGACTCTTTGCTCGCGTTCTTTGGAAGACAGGATGAAATCGCGATGTTCGACGTCCCCCTCTAGATAATCTACCTGACAGGTCCCACACAACCCATCTTTGCATTTGGTAACAACGGGCTCTCCGTGAGAGATCAGGACCTCCGCCAGTGTCTGATTCTCTTCCACCCTGAGTACCTTTTGAGATCGTGCCAGTTTGACATCGAACGCGTGATTCTCGTACTCCGGATGCTCCGGTACTGTAAAGTACTCCTTCTGGAGGTGGTCCTCATCCCATCCGAGTTGCTCACCGGTGCTAAGCACTGCATCCATAAAATTCGACGGGCCACATGTATAGAGGACTTTCCCCTCCTGCGGTTGCCCGATCAAAGCTTCAAGGTTTGCGCGAGAACCTTCATCAGAGATATGCAACTGTACCCGATCTCGCCAAGGCACATACTCAAGATCTGTCAGAAAGCCTGCAGTTTTACGCGAATGA
This sequence comes from Halieaceae bacterium, assembly GCA_963669435.1. Lineage (GTDB taxonomy): Bacteria > Pseudomonadota > Gammaproteobacteria > Pseudomonadales > Halieaceae > CALJFL01. The sequence continues at coordinate 2,324,366 of OY770025.1, read as the reverse complement.
AAACAGTAGTGCAGCTCAAAGTCAGCGCCTTTTCTGTGCAGCTCGTGGGCCATAGCCAGCATGGGTGTAATTCCGATACCACCACCAATGAGGAGGCTCTTACTGGCACCATCTATGAGAGGAAAGTGGTTGCGGGGACCCGTAACAGGAACCGTTTGTCCTTTAAACAATCGTTCGTGGACGCGAATAGAACCACCACGACCCTCTGGTTCCAACAATACACCAAGCACATACTGCTTCCGATTGGCAGGATCACCAGCCAAACTGTATTGTCGGGTAAAGGGCATGTCGATAACCAGATCAATATGGGCACCTGCGGTAAACGGTGACAGGTCCTCGCCTTCAGGATGTTCCAGCACCAGCTTGACTACACCCTCTGCCACAAGCTCGCGGCCTACAATGCGGAGATAGTGTACCTCATCTAGTTCAGCCGGTTCTTGGTACACGGGCACCAGACCTTCCGTGTCACCGGATTTCAACCTGGCTCTATACTCGTCAGGTGATAGCAGGTTCTCGTAAGCCTCGATACCAGCTTCCCTGTCCATGGGAAACACCACTGGAATTGGCGGTGGAAGAAGATTTGCGGGATAACAGGCGAGCGTTTGGCTCTCAGGTGTAATCTCAAGATTAGGGTCAATCTCGCGAACACTAATCCTTTCAGCAGGCACAGCCTGCTTCACACCGCCAAGCGTAGTCTCTATATCCCACCACCATTTTTTAAGCGGGTTGATTCTGCCGTGCCCGAGCCGATCATCCAATGCTGCCAGCCACTTGGCAGCACCTGGCATATTCATGGCTAACCACCTGAACGGCCTTTCGGCAAATAACCCTTCGAGATTCCATGGGCAAGTCTTCATGCATCGCCCGCACATTGCTCCTTTATCCTGGGTAACACGGTAACGAGTGCACTTCTCAATGTCCGCTTTCCAGGTCTCGTACCCATTGAACATCACTTTGGGACCGGCGGATATCGCTCCGGAAGGACACTCTCGCGCGCATTTGTTACACGCCCCGCAGAACGTCTGTAATCCAAAATCCAGGGGCAGATCGTGTTCCAGAGGCATATTGGTGGTGATCACACTGGTTTTCAGCCTGGGCCCCAGAAATGGATTCAGGGCGATGTCACCAATACGGCTCATTTCCCCTAGTCCAGACAAAACGGCTAGGGGTGTATGTACTACGTCGCTATCGATAACACTGTGAACTGAGGCCTTGTAACCCAGATTACGAATCTGCTCCGCCACGATGCCGGCAAGAAACATACCTCGAAGATAAGCGCGCATACTTTGGGAAACAGCAATCCAATCGTCTCCAGAAGCGCCCTCCATAGTTTCATGCCCTTGATCGATCAATAGCGTAATAGCATTGTTGTGCTCCGGAACGATTTCTGTACCGTCCAGTTCATGAGAGTACCAAACCCAGTCCGGAGCAGCGCTGATACCAACCATATCGACACCCAGAAAATGCAGTGCCGCCTTAACCCTTGAGGCATTGGTAGCAGGATCATCATTATTGGGCTTTACATCGGTAAGCGTGGGCCGCTTGGCTAGCAGGTGCATTGTCATTATCAAATGATTCTGCGCTTCTCCATACGGGGTTTTAACAACACAGAACTCATCGACGCAATTATCCTGGGGCGACTTACCCATATCGCCGTAATAGGCTCGAATAAAGCCGTCCCCACGTTTAGGAGTTCGGGGAACACGATGACCGTCGATTAGCGTCGTGGTCTCCTTCTGCCGCTTGAGTTTTGACATCCCGAAGGCATCCTGGTCAAAACTTCGATTTCTATAACGGTCTAGACTAGTTGCGCTGAAGACGGTGCCGTTTCCAGGTGACCCGCCTAACCACCACCTGGGGCCGTGGGACTTAAGACTGTCGAGTATGCCCCTGTGAGCCAACGGCTTGTCGCTGCTCAACGCCAACGTAGTTGTGACCGCAGCAAAAGCAAAACGACTTCCGAGGTATGGATGCGTTAGTTCTCCCCTCTCACTTAGCTCCGCGACACCAGCACTGACAGCTAGTGCCGCAAGGTTTACGTCTGTCGTCGACTCCGTATGCGCCCTCGCCTCAAAACCTACGCTACGAATGAAACTGGCAATAACAACGGCAATCTCTGCCGCGCGAAGACTGGCGCTGTGTCTACCAGCTCCCTTCAACCACGCACTGCCTGCTTCATCATTTCTTACTTCCCGATTTTGGTCATAAGCGATAATCAGTGCATGTGTATGATGCTCGACAGAGGAGGTGTCTTGAGCAATACCATCCATCAACCCGTGGCCAATCATATGATGAAACCCCGGCTCTTCCGCAGGCATCTCAGACAGATCCCGGTGAACGTGGGCAAGATCCCTATTTACAATGGGTTTCTCCAGAAAGTGGCCCGGCTCCAACGTACAGATTCCCGCGTGTTTCGCATCGTTAAAGTAAGCCAAAGACTTCAAGGAATTCGCCCTCTCCTCAAGATCGGACGGTATTTCAGGCTTCTGTTCGCTCACATGGCCATTTCTCGTCGCATCCATGTAAGCAGCGTAGATAGCCATGCTGCCAATCATCGAATCGCCACCATTCCCCTGCGAATACACCAGCGGTTCCAGCGGCTGTACGTTAGGTACATCCTGGGAAAACTCAGCCCGTTTGAGAGTCTCCAGAGGGAGGGGCCCATAATGAATGGGTCTATTTTTGTAAGAAAATAATCTCATGTTTGTTCGCTCCTGTTACCCGTCTAGTAACTGAAAATTGGTGCCCGAGCACTCACTTCCACGCGCTAAGTCACGCAATGGAGAAAGCAGACCAGGTTCACGGACTGCGCTTAAGTTAAGCTCTGCTGGATATCGCTACTTCAGCCGCAAGAGTTCCAGAATTCGCTCTGCCATCCTTTCCCCATCAACGCCATAACCGAAGACATCGAGCAATTCTCGCTCTGGCGATAGCAAGTAAACATATATTGAGTGAAACACTTCATACTCCATTTCTTCTGAGGTCGGAAAATCAATCAGTTGCCCGTTAACTTTGTATCCATAACTCGCGTTGAAATTTCTACTCGCCTGGTCAAGTTGGGCCCGACTTCCCGTCAGAGCAACGAAATCTGGATGAAAATGTTCTGCATAGGCCTTTAAGTCGTCTCTTGTATCCCGCAGCGGATCAACGCTGATAAAGACAGGTTTAATATCTTGCGAAGTGGCACCTAAGGCTCGTAAAGCACTCCCCATATTCCACAGTGTCAACGGGCAAATATCCGGGCACGAAGTAAATCCAAATGTAACCAGTAAATATCTACCCGACCACGCCTGCTCGGTTGTTACTTCGCCCGCGCTATCGACCAGATCAAACTTATAGCTAGCTTCCTCGGCTGGACTGGGTTCCACAGCAAGCCACATGAAGATAAGCGCCCATAACATGTTTGGGACAGGTATGAACTTCAGTGACATAGCGTATTAGTAATACCCATAGCAATTTGAGATGGGCTGATCAGGCCCGTCGGCACGCTGGCAAGCACCTCCTCACGGCGTATATCCAAAACTAAGAGTTCATCGCTATCGCTCTGGGTAGCGAATAGGGTTTTTGAGTCTGAGACTACAATCATGCCACCGACTTGCCCCTCCACAGGAAATGATCTTTCTTTCTTATCACCAACCAGATCAAACAAGTGCAACTTTCCTTGACTGGATACAATTCCTTTGGTTTCCAGCCAGCCTGTGCGAACCATTGAAGTCTCATCTCCCACTTCGATGGTATTCAAAATATGATTTGTCCAGGCATCAACGACCAACGTCTGACGGCCCGCAGTCGCAACTACGATATGCTTGCTCGATGAACTCACATACGGCCTTAACGGTGCGCCTTCAAGGAGCACTTCTGCGACAATGCGTTTGGTGTAAATGTCCCGTACCCACATGCGTTTACTCGACTTGGTGGATACAAGCGCAATGCGCGAATCTGGTGACAGGGTCAGATCGCTCGTTGTCTGGGCATCGCCCGTGGCGAATGGCGTCAATGCGCTGCTAAAAGATTTACGTTGAAACACCTGGCCAGTTTCGTTCTCGGTGATGAACATCGAGTATCCGTCACTGGTATAGTTGATGCTCACTGGACCTGTCAGTCCATCCTTCAAAAATAGAATCTTTCCCGTCATCGGGTTGATGACGGACAGTACTCCGTCACCCGCGATAGCAATCTCACTACCATCCGGGTGAAAAACCAGCGCACTCGGCGTAAATGACAATGCCACAGAATTTCTGGATCGGTCGATCAGGTCGTAGGTATAGAGTCTGGGGTGCTTACCGTCGATGTACACCAGAAGATCTACCACATCATTAACAACCATGTCCGCGGGAGTTTGCTCTAGCGCGATATTCTCCAACAGCCGCCTGTCAAAGGTATCGATGACAGCAATATTGCTAGAGTGCAGATCCGCAATGAATGCATAGCGAGCCCCATCGTCGTATCGGACAGCGGGATCAGCACCCTCCAGCGCCGTTGCCAACATACAAAAGTGAGCAAAGGCAAAGCCGGCAACAGACTTATTGGCTCGTGTCCACATCTGCAACACACCGCACCCAGAAAGGAGTTTCCTTGCGTTGCCCAACGCCAGAACCAATTTGAAATCCGATAGGCCAAGCCATACTAGCTTCGTAACCTCTGACCGTATGATCAGCCTCGGGCTGCTCATTCTTCCGGGCAGTTAAGGGTCGGACATAGGTCAGCGGGCCACCAACATACGACGTACTCGACCAGAAGAAATACTTTATTGGCGTATTCGGGAAATATTCTTCGTCAATGGCAGGCTCATACCGGTTGTAATCAACAATAGAAATCAGCTCACGCAGATTGGGTAAACGCCAATCACTGCGATCTGCGTATTCAAGGTTCTCACAGTAGTTGATTGCGTCATCCCAGCTGCGGCGCACGTAATCCAGATTCTGCTGCCAGACCCGTTTGGTCACGTTGTCTGTTACTGTGCCGTCACCATTGTCAATAAAGCTGTTCGCGTGATAAGCCGCTCCATTATCTGCTCTCACGCATCTAACCAACTTACGCGAATAGGTATGCTGACCCATCACATGACCGTCCGGGAAGCCGATGTGCCACACATGCTCCGGGTGGTCACTGCGTGGAAAAGTCCATATCCCCGATACCAGCCGAGGCATGTTTAGAAAGGCTTCCATGTCTATTGCGGGGAGAAATTCGCCGTAGTCCGCGATTGACTGCAGCTCCTTCATCAGGGGTAATCGCCAATCCGTATACCCATCAAGCTCCAGATTGTCGCAGTACTCGACTATCTCCTTGGACTGCATCCACTTTCGATTGCTGTCCCTCTCCCACATAAGTTTCGTATTGTTGTCTATCGTGACCTTGCCGCTTTCGGAGATCGTATAGCTGGTGGGGACGCGCGGATAATCCGAGTCTTCGCCGAACGTGTCGGAGAAATCCTGAATCTGTCCAGTATCCGGCAGCACAAAGCCTTCGATAGGCGGCATGTCAATTCCGGAAATAAAGTTCAGATCCTTTACCGGCACATAGAATTGGCCGCTTACATACGCGATGATGTCCTTCCACTCTTCTTCTGAGTGCAACTGAGCAATAGCCTGCATAACGGGCGCCGCACGATTATTTCGCTTCTTGTCGCGATACGCCTTCATCTGCTCAAAAATGTACCCGGGCATCTGCCCCTTTAGCGGCGGATACAGTGGGTTAGTACTTGCTCCTTGCTGGCCATGACAATAGCTACAATCGCGCTCGTAGATCACCTTCCCACGCGCGTAGGTTTCGCTGGCTATCACGTCTGGCTTAGGTTCCCAGCGCATAGCCCTCGTACCGTAGTAGAGCGCGATATTCTGTGTCAGCTCAGGTGTAAACTCATAGACCTGCAGTTTCATCTGAGACGCAATTCCGCCAAACCTCTCGGCATCAAAATCGCGCCATTGGTTAAGAATGTACTGGGGATCTAGACCATCCAGTAGGGGAATGATGGTTTCGGGTATATTGTTCCTAGCAGCTTTGTGGCACCCCAAGTAACACACGTAACCCATCTGTTGCGCGAGCAGCTGCTCTTCAGCGGAAAGGTCTTCCCAGTTGTGCTGAATGATTTCATCAATTGACTCGTTCGATACCGATATCTGCGCGGCCGCGCACAAGGGCATGAGGGCCAAGCAGAGTAATCTTATAAACATGGAAGCGCTCATTTGTTCGCGTGGGCGGCAAGCGCTTGATAGTACTTTTCCTGCATTACTCTTCGCAGGCCTGGGTGAGAGACATCGTAGTGGCAGCCCGCGCAGTGGAAGGCGTCATCTCTCTCTCGGTTTTTTAGTACAGTCGCGTGAATCTTATCTCTCACCGAACTATCGACTGTCGCATCACGAGCACCAGCGGGAATCAATTTATGGCAAGCCAGGCATGCACTCTCATAGGTGTACTCCGCTCGTTTTGGATGAACCTCATCGTAATCCAGTGCGGTCATACCCATGACGTACTCCATGAAGACATGTCGCGTACCGTCGGTGCCCTTTACCCAAAACTCGTGGAGCGCATTGGATTTGGGCAAATGGCAATCCACGCAATTAGCAACAAAGCCCTGGCTGTTGTTACCGCCATGCGGGCTCATCGCAAAGGTTTCACCAACCGCTTTCATGGTATGGCAGCTGACGCAAAATTCATTGGTGCTCAAAACGTGAATGGCGTCACTGGCCGGAAATGACAAAGCCAATCCGAGCAGGACCGTACCACCGAATAGTATGAAGCCTGGCAACTTGCGCCGCTTACTCCTCATCTTCCCGCCGACCAACCCAACTGACTAGGATCCACAATGTTATTTTTCTTCCTCGCCAGTTCGCTAATGGACCTTACAGTCGCAAGGCAGTGCTGGTCACGATCAAACCGGAAGATGACGCGCATATTGTGAGTCTCACCCGGAATCGGACGCTGCTTTAGGTTGTGCAGCATCAAGTGATAGCCTCCGGGCATAAGTTCCAGTATCGATTTAGGGGGAGGCAATTCAATCCACGCCACTACCTGCATGCTGGCGACACCATCAATTGTTTCTGTTTTGTGTAATTCAACATGGTCAGCCAAGGTCGCTATTTCGACTCGACCGAGTGCTTCGGGGTCGGGGATCTCTAGCGCGGCCGTTTCTGAATCCAACTCATATTCAACAGTGAAATAGGCCGCAGTGGTCGAAGCTCCCTCAACCGGCGCCTGTATCACACAGTCGCGCACTTCAATACGCGCGACAGAAAGTTGTGACACAAGGCAACCAAGCAGGAAAACCAAACTAATTAATCGGGTCATTTACCGTCACCTTAAGCTGTCAATAACCACTGGTTTTGTCCGGCAGAATGACATTATTGGCATCTGCATAGTGCTTCCAGAGCGATATCATCTGCTCGCGAATCTCGGGGAATTTTTCAGACAGATCAAAGCGCTCACCAGGGTCGCTCTCCAGGTTGTACAGCTGCCAGTGGCCCGGTTTAATACCCCTTGGTAAAGTCGGCCACAATGGGTGCGCCGGTCGAGAAACCAGTTTCCAATTCTCCTTACGAACGGCCAGCTTCCCAAACAATTCCCAGGCCATATAGTAATCTTCGCCATGGACCTGAGCAGCCTGTCCCGTCGCATGCTTGAGAAAGGACTTGCCTTGAATGGGATGAACGGGCTTACCCCGAAAACTGTCACCCGGCTGGGCCACTGATGCTATCTCGAGTATGGTCGGCATGACATCAGTAGCATGTACAAGAACGTCACTGAACTCTCCTGAAACGACGGCCCCCGGATAATGAATGAAGGCCGGAACTTGTACACCACCCTGAGAAGTAAAGCCCTTGTACATTCTCATCGGTGTGTTGCCCGCCGCTGACCAGTTTGGGCCTGGCCAGATATAGGAATCGGCCTTACCAAGGTTCTCAAATGTGTTATCACAACACTCAACGAGCCAGTCCTTCAGCGGGTCCCAACCCAGTTCCAGGTTATGCCCTTCCGGTCCATTGTCCGAAAGAAAAATAATTGCGGTATTCTCGTACTCCCCGGAGTCTTTCAGGTATTCCAACAATCGGCCCAGGTGCCTATCTACGTCACTGATCATCGCAGCGTAGATTTCCATCTTGCGCGCCTCTACAGCTTGCTCTACCTTGGAGAGCGAATCCCAGGAAGGTTCTCCAGGCTGTCTTTCCGAGACCGGTGTGCTCTTGGAAATGATGCCAAGATTTATAAGTGCCTGATGTCGTCGCTGACGTAATTCGTCATACCCGATATCGTAAACCCCGCGATATCGTTCGATAGAATCTTCCGGGGCCTGCAGAGGCCAGTGAGGGGAGCTGTAAGCCAAATAGGCAAAAAACGGCTTGTTGCTTTGGCTGCCAGCATCGAGATAGCTAATCAGTTTATCGGTGTAGAATTCTGTGGAGTAAAAGTCCTTCGGGAGTGAATCCAGTGGCTCGCCGTCTTGGCTGTAGTTTGCTTTTCCAGGCCCAATCACGGCCAGCATGTTACCGAATGCACCAGCACCACTATCCAGGAGTGCAAACGATCGATCGAACCCTCTGGCGGACGGCCCGGTCTCTGGTGTAAGACCCAGGTGCCACTTGCCAGTCATATACGTTCGATAACCCGCATCGCTTAGCGCTTCAGGGAGGACAGCCACGTCGAAGTTGAGATAGCCTTCGTAGCCTGGCAGTCCTCGCTGGCTTGGTGCCAACTCTTCCGCCATATTTCCCAGTCCCGCGAGATGACTGTCTACACCGGATAGAAGCATCGCGCGCGTGGGTGAACAAGCCGGAGCGACATGGAAGTTTGTAAACACCAGGCCCTGTCTGGCCAAAGCATCTAGAGTGGGTGTCTGAATCTCACTCCCTAGAAACCCAAAATCATTGAACCCGGCATCATCTACCACAACGAGCAGAATATTCGGTGCTGAGTCATCCGCAATTACTCTCCAAGGCAATACAAGGAGAGCCAATGCGAAAGCAAAGACTAATGATCTATACATCAGATGAATCTAGATCTATGACCAGACAATTCGTCTAGATCATTTCGGCAGCTTGCTGCCCTGCCCTCTCACCTTCGTGAACAGCGCCTTCCCACATCTGCATTCCCATGAGCTCCGCGTGAGCGAATGCTATGCGTCCATAGGGTTGCTGCACCACCTCGGCCGGCGTTGGTTTACCGTCCTTGCCAAAGAAAAAGCCGGGGGGTGTTGCCACATAGGCATGCCCTTGGCGGTTGACCACAATACCAGCGATATCTCTTTCAGCGTCGAAGCCTCCTGCGGCAAACATCTTGGTAAACTGTTTCTTCACGCTCGCTTCGATGTCGGCATAGGTCATACCGAACATCATCATCCGTGCATTCACGGTTTGCTGCTCAACCGGCAAGCCGGGAATGCAAAAAGAGTTATACATCGTCAGCACCGTTGGCTTATCGGGGTCCAGGGGCATCGGCTCCTTGCCGTCGATGATCATCTGCCTCCTGAGCGTAGTGAACCAGCCAAGGTCATCACCAAACCAACGGACCGAGGCGACTCCTAGATTTTCCATAAATCGCCAGTTGGTTAGGGCGACATTGATCATCATCATTGGCGCATGCATAAACTGGTCCATTGCCTCTCTATGTCTTGATGGCAAATCGGCGATGACACGCTTGTTGAGGTGTTGCTGCCCAGCCATTACAACGCTTTTTGCTTTGACGCGCTTCATTTCTCCGTCGCGGAGATAGGTTACTCTCACTTCACTCGCATTTTCCGGACTACCTTCGTGGCGAACATTCACCACGAGAGAACTCAATCGAATTCGTGCGTGATTTCCTGGCTTGTCAATCTCGCCTTTGTCGATCGGCGCCGAGAGTACATCGAGGGTTCCGTTTACCTTGCCGTATATACCAGGTATCAATTTCCAGACGATGTGGCGCAACGTGCCGGTGTTACCACCCGGCCACTGGGCGAGGTGAATCGAATCAGTCACATCACCGATGCCCAGTTGGCGGCCATATTGCAGGACGCCAGGCTGAAGGAAGTTGAACGCCTGGTACGCCGAAATTACATCCGGCCCGAGACCCATACCCATAGCGGACCCGAAGGGAGTCAGGTAATCGAGAATGGCCTTATTGTTTAGGCCCATCTCGTTTTCGAGGAATTGCTTGTAGGTCATGGAGTCCAGCCACTTGTCCCAATCGTCCCTCCTAGGGGGCTGTCGGTAGGTTTCCATCCAGAGAAAATCGCTCTTTGTTTTCTCATCAATTGGCACACCAGCGAATCGAGTCTTCCATGGATTCACTGCCATATCATGACCGTCGTGATACCACCCTAGATCTGTTCCCTCCCAGGTCAGGTGCATAGGGGAATAGTTGTCGTACGGTATGTTCAACTTCGAGTTGGTCGCCTCCTGCCACTCGAATTCTTGAGGTAACTTCAACTCGTCCCAAATCGAAGAGTACATCTCAATTTCCTTGGCCTTTTTAAGCGGCCAGACGGCACCAGTGGAGCCCTGAGGCGCCCAAAGCTTGTAACCGTCTACTTCGAACTCATTCTGACGAGCTTCCCCGCCGAACATATCGTGATTGTCCAGGATCAGCACTCGTGCAGAGGGCTTCTCCTTCAAAAGTGTGTATGCGGCGGTTAGGCCAGCAAAGCCAGCGCCGACCACGACAAGGTCATAGCTCTCGCCAGTATCAGCAGCTCCGGCAACCCGTTCTGCAAAATCGCCATTGCGTAACGCATGCGCGGCGTTGACCTCTCGGAAGGTATTGCCATTGGAGGAGGCATAGTCGCCGACGCCACCTGGTCCACTCCATTTTTCGTCCAGCCCGTTGAGAGGTATGGGAATTGACCTGCCCAACCGGAAACCGTCTCCATTACCTACAGCCAGCGCCCCTGGCGCTTTTGCGGTCAAGAGAGCAGCACCGGCCCCCACCAAAGTTCCGCCGACAAAGTCACGCCGCGTAATCTCTGATTTTTTCACAAAGGATTCTGGACTCACTTCACCTTGCTTACCTTGCTTCTTGCTCATAGCGACCTCGCTTCACTCGTCCAATTGCTTAAAATTGACCAGGAACGTACATTTCACCGTGCGAACGCCACCGACCATCCTTAAACGCCCATAGGAATAGCATCTTGAAAGTGAAAGGTGTTTCTCCGGACTCAGCTGGTGGTGTTACGTGGAAATTAACCCAGTCCCATCCAGCTTTTCCTCTTACGAAGCTTCGGTATGACTCGATGCGCACGTTGCCAGAAATGATTTCCGCATACACCGGCCGCAGGCCCTCAATGCCTTCATGGGTCACCCCGTCAGGCCCCGTAGAGACGACCTCCTCGTCATAGAACTCTGAAAGAATTGGAGCGTAGTCATTCGCCGCGAATGCAGCCTCTTTCAGGTCGTATAACCTGCGAGTTTCAATCGCAAACTGGCGCTCGGTTTTGTCGACTGTGGCGTTTATACTCTCTAAAGGGTCCGCGCCAGTATGGCCAGCATTTATAATCGATTGGTTCATTCCCGGCTCCTCAAATAGGTCGATAGTTCTATAAAATTTAGCGCAATTGCCCTATAAAATCAATTAATTTATGGATACCCTATAGATCATGAGTAACTCAGCGGTACGTCCACACAAGAAGGCAAGGGAAGGCACAGCGGTTCGTCGTCGCGGGAAGGCGAGAGCAGACAAGATTCTTGAGACAGCAAAGAACATAGTTTTGACCGAGGGTATTGCTGGTCTGTCAACCCGCCGGGTATCCGATACGCTCGGTATAAGTGTGGGTAATCTCGCCTATTATTTCCCAACCAAGGACTCACTCCTGCAAGCAATGATTGAAAGCGTCATTGAAGGCTATGATGAGGAGCTGAGACATGAACTTGAGGATTTTCCTAACGACTCTGTTGGTCGGCTGACAGCATTCCTGAAATACATGATCGATGATGCCAAAAAGCCGGAGGTTCACGGGTTCTTCTACCAATTTTGGGGCCTCTCCATGTACAACGAAGAGGCCGCAGCGACCAGAACCCAAATGTACGTACACTTTAGAGACCAACTCGTTGGGTTACTCAGGGAGGTTCACCCGGCGATTACGAAGGTACAAGTTGAGAATATGGCTTTTGGGATTCTCACTTTCTTGGAGGGACTTCATGTTATTTATGGTTCCGGAGATATCGAACGCATAAGGTCTGACGGTTTCAAGGGTTATGCCCTGAAACAGTTACAGCGAATTGCGGGTATCGAAAGCCGCTGATTCCATGGCTCCATGTAAAATGGAGGTGTATACAAGCAGCGCAACTTGAAACATTTTGTGGTACCAGTGACTGAAAGTACCGCGCCAATTCCAGACCAACGGCTTAGCCAGGTCCTACGGGCGACGTTCAAGGATTTCTGGTCGACCCGGGGTATATCCCCTCTTTCCGCAAAATTTTTTCCTCTAACGTCCCCGAAAATGTGTTGGGATTTTCTATAAGCTCGGGGCAGGCTCCCCAAATGACGCCAAACCAACCGACGCAACCAACGAACCTGTCAGTGGCTCCACCAAGTTCGCAGTTCGGTTTGGGAAAACACTTAGGTTTCTTGGACTTACAGAAACACTGGCGCCCCCCTTTCAATACGGTTTCGGTATAGGTTCGGTTTCTGGGGTATCGGAGTGGTGTAGCAGAAAGTGCTGTTACTTTTCTTCTGGTCAGGAAGAGGGATGTCGCCTCTATCTAATACTCATAATCGGCAGGTCGAAGGCTGCGGTCCGACGGCTCGGTGGCCGCCCCGCTGGTGCGCCAGCCCGGTCAACTCCTTCTGCTACCGCGCGCCTGGGCCCACCATAAAATCAATGAGTTACAAGCTTTCGGCGTGCACTGCAAGCCGATATGTATCCCTTCGTGTATCCTTTAAATCGCGGCTTAGCCAAAAAAGCCTAAAGATCGTTAGATGCATGTGGCCTTTCGCGTAACAACCCTGGAGATTTCATAATGAGTTCTAACGAACATCCCGACTTACAAAGAAGAGCACTGATGATGGGCATGCTAGGTGCCCTGGCCATGCCGGCGGCGTATGCAAGACTTGGTGATGAGTCGGAGTTGAGTCTGTTTGACGCTGTCTCCGTAGGGGACCTGAAACTGGCGAACCGAATCGTCATGGCGCCATTGACGAGAGGGCGCGCAGGGGAATCCAGAACACCAAATCCTCTGATGGCGGAGTACTATTCTCAGCGTGCTAGCGCCGGACTCATCATCACTGAAGGCACTGCGATTTCTAAACAAGCCTATGGCTGGGGAGGCTCCCCCGGCATCTACACACAAGCCCATGTCAAAGGCTGGAGACAGGTAACGGACGCCGTGCACCGTAAGGGTGGGCGAATCTTCCTGCAGCTATGGCATACCGGCAGGGTCTCACATCCACACTTCCAGAACGGAGCAACGCCTATCGGACCCTCTCCGATTGCCGCTAGTGGCGACGCCTATACGCCGTTGGGTAAAGAACCCTATGTGACGCCCAGGGCCATGACCCGGCAGGATATTGCCGCCGCGGTCGGGGAATATGCAAGGTCTACCGAACTATCAAAAGAGGCAGGCTTTGACGGTGTCGAAATTCATGCAGCCAATGGGTATCTGATTGATCAGTTCATTCGAGATGGCTCCAATCAGCGAACAGACGCCTATGGTGGAAGTATCAAGAATCGGTTGCGATTCTTGATGGAAGTGACAGAAGCCGTTGTGGGAGTCTGGTCAGCAGATCGTGTCGGCGTAAGGCTTTCTCCTACAAACCCTTATAACAGTATGAGCGACAGCAACCCGGACGCTACATTTACCAGCGCGGCAGCGGAGCTGAACAAGTATGGGTTGGCCTATCTACATGTATTGGATGAAAACAGTGACGATCGCGGGCCGGACCGAACCGCACTCAAAATGCGAAAAATATACTCAGGCACCTATATGCTGAATCAAAATTATGACTTTCGCTCTGGTACTGATGCGATAAAGGCCGGGCATGCGGACCTGATCTCATATGGCCGCCACTACATCTCTAATCCGGATCTTGTGGAACGTTTCCGAGACGGAATTCCTTTGAGCCCGCTGGACCCTGATACTCTCTATCAAGGGGGTGCAAATGGGTATACGGATTATCCGGCGGCGACACCGTAGTGGGTACTGACAAGTTAACTTGCCTGGACCGATCCGGGAGTGGAGTACAACATCGGGCCACCGCTCTCTCATCCTACTTGCGATTGATCTTTACGATAACCTCGTCGATATAGGAGGTATCGCCGAAGCCGCTCTCCCTGCCCTTAAGATCAATGTAAGCAATTGATTGATCAACTTTTATTGCTATATAGACAATAATGTTTAGGAAAATGGGCTATTTATCTTGTCGAAAAACATACTAATAATCCCCATACTCGAAAGGGGCGAGAGATCCAGGCCTGGCCTGAATCCGACCAGGCCCATAAGCAGTCGCGCTGGGTTACCAGAGCAACAATAAAGAGGAATCCGTTTTGACAGAAAGTAGCGCAAGCCGCAGTAACCCAATTAGTAACTTCATACGGGCTACCACCGCCGTCAATGCCAACGAGATCAAGGCTACTTGTGGCTCTTTTCTCTTTGTCGTTATCTTGATGGCCGCCTACTACATTCTGCGACCCGTTCGCGATGCCATGGCTAGCGACTGGACGGATGTTGAAGTCAGCTGGCTCTGGACGCTTAATTTCTTTATTAGCACCGCTATCGTTGCGATTTATGGTTTCGCGGTTTCACGCGTGCGCATAAAAATCCTTGTCCCTGGCATGTACGGATTTTTTGCGCTGACGTTTGTTACTTTTTACATCGCGGGCTCATCTATTCAAGATCGGACATTAATCGACAAGTCCTTTTACGTCTGGGTCAGTGTTTTTAGCCTGTTTCACATTTCTGTGTTCTGGAGCTTTATGTCTGACCTTTTTAATAAAGAGCAGGCTCGCCGGTTGTTCGGAATTATCGCGGCCGGTGCCAGTGTGGGTGGATTGATTGGCCCTGCAATCCCTTCTTTTTTCTCAGACTCATTGGGTACCGATAACTTAATGCTTATCGCTAGCCTGATGCTACTGGCCCCAATACCCATTATATTTTTTCTGCAATCGCTCAAAACGACAGACCTTCATAACGTGGATCTAACAACGGCAAGGGCTTCATCATCTCTTGGCGGTAGTTCACTCGAGGGGTTCAAGCTGTTTTTTACCAGCCCTTATCTGCTGGGCATTGGTCTGTTCATTTTGCTCTACACCGGCATCAGCTCTTTCGTTTATTTTGAGCTAAAGAATCTGCTAGCCGATCTGACCCGTGATGAACGCACGGCAATCTGGGCGCAGATGGATCTAGCGGTTAATGTTCTGTCGATTGCCACCGGGTTTTTTGCAACAGGTCGAATCGCCAGTAAATTCGGGTTGCCGGTGACCATCGCGCTGATTCCCGTACTCATTTGTATTGGACTACTGGCCATTGCGGTGATGCCCTTGATCGGTATTGTTGTGGCGTTACAGATAGCGCGTCGAGCCGGCAACTATGCCGTTACTCGGCCCGCTCGCGAAATGCTGTTTACGAACGTCAGTCCGGAAACCCGCTTCAAGGCCAAGCCGGTTATCGACATAGTTGCCTATCGGGGCGGCGATACCATCATGGCCTGGCTGTTTACTGCATTAACACAGGGCCTGGGTCTAGGCCTGGCAGCCGTTGCCCTGGTTGGCGCAGCTATAGCTGCGGTCTGGGCACTGGTCGGTATCTATCTCGGGCGATGGTTCGAACGAGAAAATGAAGATCTCAATAACGAGGTGAATTAACACAGTAACGAAAAAGACAGCTCTGGCAGGAACACGCCAACACCGGCAAGCCAGCCCGCTTAAGCTTTATTAAATAAACACTTTTAACAGGAACACTCTATGACAAAGCGTATTACACTTTTGATGGCGGCTCTCCTTATGGGATTCACTTCGACTGCATTTGCAGGTGCCAACAGCGAAACAGCCAAACATAGCGATAGCGCCACCTACAAATACATTGAGTCCAACCAGCTTGGAGATCCAGCTGAGGTGCTCGAAGTTAAAACCGCTGACTCCCCTGCGCTACAAAACGGTCAGGTCCGGGTCAAAGTGCTAGCTGCACCGATACACCCTTCTACTCTTTTGCAGATCAGCGGCGACTATCTCAGCACGCCAGAACTCCCTTTTAAACCTGGCAATGAAGGTGTGGGCCGAGTGCTTGAAGTTTCAGAGGGTATCAGTCATCTGACCAATGGCCAGTTAGTTTTACTTGGGGGCTTTAGCACCTGGACTGAAGAATTAGTCGCACCAGCGGGGCGCGTTGTTCCCCTTCCAGACCTCGGCAATGTCACACCCGAAGCCATCGAGCAGCTGTCGATGGCATCAGTGAATCCCATCGCGGCCCTACTGATGTTGTCGGACTTCGCTGACCTCAAAGAGGGCGACTGGATCGTGCAGAGTGCTGCGAACTCAGCGGTAGGCGGTTATATTATTCAACTGGCCAAACAGCGCGGTATAAAAACGGTTAACGTTGTTCGCCGTGAAGGCTTGGCAGAAGAGTTAAAAGCCAAGGGTGGCGATGTGGTACTAATCGACGGCCCTGAACTCGCCAATGATATTGCCGAAGCAACCAACGGTGCACCTATTGCGCTTGCTATCGACCCCGTGGGTGGCGACACCTTTTCACGACTGGCGGCTAGCCTTGATACAGGCGGTACCATCGTCGTGTACGGTGTGTTATCCGGCAAGTTCCCCACACTTGACCTCGCGATGACCATATCCAAGGACATTCGCGTTCGTGGTTTCTGGCTCTCAAAATGGTTTAAAACCGCATCGAGTGAGCAGGTTCAGGGGGCGTTTAAGCAGATTATTCCCCTGGTTTTAAGTGGCGGTATCAAAGCAGACGTCGATTCACGTTATACCGTCTCAGAAATTAAAGAAGCGGTCACTCGCGCAAACCAGCGCGGAAAGAATGGCAAGGTGCTTATTGTTTCTGAAAGCCATTAATTTAGCGGATGACCCCACCGAGGGTTAACAGACGCCGATAGAATTTGAAAGCCCCGCTAAGCGGGGCTTTTTCGTTGGTCGCTTTGCACGCTGATACAATCTGTCCGTGAGCCTTCGAGCGCCGCTATGCAGACAGACTTAGTACGTTCCTCATAATCGGCAGGTCGAAGGTTGCAGTCCGACGGCTCGGTGGCCGCCCCGCTGGTGCGCCAGCCCGGTCAACTACTTCTGCTACCGCGCGCCTGATCCCAACAATTTCCTGATTCTTATAGGCTTTTTATAGAGTAGAGCGCCCGACTATAGCGCTTGGTCTGCAGCCCCATGCTCGGGTGGTGGAATGTCGGCTTTCGCATCAAAGTAGAATTGATCAACCCTGATAAGAACAGCCCTCTTGGTGGACAGGGGTTTAGGGCGATGGTGGGCTCGCGGCATCCATGGCGGCCTTGATCAAGATAATGTTGAGCCCGTTGGCCGCGGGAACGTCGCTTGCCGAGAGGGGGTCAGTCTCGGCCTCTACCTCATCGAAGTCGCTAAAGCCGTCACCGTCGGTGTCGGGGTTGTCTGGCAGGGTGCCCAGCTCAGCTTCGCGATTGTCGCCCAGGCCATCGCCATCGGTGTCGGTTGTCTCGGCAGGGTCATCGGGAAATGCATCGAGTGCATCATTTACACCGTCATTGTCGCTGTCGATCTCGGTGGGCGCGCAACCCTGGTTGTTTACCGTACCGATATCGCTGGCCGGTGTTGCCGGGCATTGATCATCGGCGTTAATAATGCCGTCGCGGTCATCGTCTTCCTCGGGGGACAGGGTGAGATCGTAGATGCGCACATGGCCCGAGCGGTCGCCGTTGCCGTCGTTCTCGATAGCATCAATTGCCACGGACTGCCCATCGCCGGATAGAGACACTGACCAACCGGATAGATCGAGAACCGCTTCGCCGTCGATATCGGCGCCCAGCTGAACCCAACTGGCCCCGTTCCAATGGTAGATGCGCACGTGGCCCGAGCCGCCGTCGTTGTAAGGAGCACCAATCGCCACGGTGTGTCCGTCGCTGGATAGAGACACGGATAAACCGGATTGATCGTTTCGCGCTTCGCCGTCGATATCGTCGCCCAGCTGAACCCAACTGGCCCCGCTCCAACGGTAGATGCGTACATGGCCAGCCCGGATGCCATTGCCGTCGTTCCCGTATGCACCAATCGCCACGGTGCGTCCGTCGCTGGATAAAGACACTGACCAACCGGATTGATCGTCTTGCGCTTCGCCGTCGATATCGATGCCCAGCTGGACCCAACTGGCCCCGTTCCAACGATAGATGCGTACATGGCCAGCCCGGATGCCATTGCCGTCGTTCCCGTATGCACCAATCGCCACGCTGTTTCCGTCGCTGGATAAAGCCACTGACCAACCGGAGTAATCATCAACCGCGGCCTCGCCATCGATATCGGAACCCAGCTGAGCCCAAGTGGCCCCATTCCATCGGTAGATGCGCACGCGGCCGGCGTCATCGCCATTGCCGTCGTTGTAAGGAGCACCAATCGCCACAGTGCTCCCGTCGCTGGATAAAGACACGGACCAACCGGACCGATCCCCTACCGCCTCGCCGTCGATATCGGCGCCCAGCTGGAGCCAGCTGGCCCCGTTCCATCGGTAGATGCGCACGTGCCCGGCGTTGGTGACATAGCCGTCGTTGTAAGGAGCACCAATCGCTACTGTGTTCCCGTCGCTGGATAAAGCGACGGAACTACCGGACCGATCATCCTGAGCCTCACCATCGATATCGTCGCCCAGCTGAACCCAACTGGCCCCATTCCATCGGTAGATGCGCACGTGGCCTGAACGTTCGCCATTGTCGCCGTTCTCGATGGCACCAATCGCCACGGTGCGCCCGTCGCTGGATAACGATACTGAATGACCAGACTCATCACCCGCAGCTTCGCCGTCAATATCCTCCCCAATTTGCAGAGCTTGCTGCCGATAAGCCTCAAATACCGAAAGGGTGGCCGCGCGGGTTTCGCTATCCTCATTGCCGTCGTTCACCTTATAGGTAAACGAATCTGTGCCGGTGAAGTTAACGTTTGGAGTGTAGGTAAGCGTTTGACCGGCTATTGCGCCGCCAGTGACCAAGGCATCACCGTTATTGGGGTCGCGCAGCGTGCCCTGTGCGACATCGCTCACGATTGAATAGGTCAGCGGAGCGGCTGCCTCATCAGAACCCTCCAGGGTGACGATGGCAGATTGGGGCGACTGCGCCGTATTGACGAGCGTGGCGGCGTATACGTCTACCGCCGTGGGTTGGTGGGGTACAAAATAAAAGTCGGCTACCGCTATGTCGTCTCCTCCGGCGTCTTCATCAAAGCGGATCTCCACGAACGGTTCGTCGCTAACAACACCCAGAAAAACGTTCCCGGTGGGAAGGTTATAATTCCCCAGGTCAATGTAGCCCACCTCATTTCCCTCCGCGTTCCAAAGCAAGATTTTCTCGTCAGCGCTGCCGTTATTGTCTCGCAGCTCGAAGCCAAAGGCGCGCATTGGTGCGATAGGGTCAATCAGGCGAATACGCCAGTCGTCATCTTCGCCATCGTCGATGTCACCCGGTGACAGGGCATTGTCGAATGCTTCAATGTTTCCGGCACCTTCCTCATCATCGAATGTGATAATGGGCACGTCCCCGGTGGCCGTAAAACGGAAGCTGTAAAACAGCCCGGTATCCTCGCGTAAATAGGTGAGGGACTCCTGCCCGGTATCCGGATCTTCTGTGCCGATTCGAATGGTGTTGGGCCCCAGAGACTCCACGCCCGGCTGCAATTCCAAGTCCTCGGCCTTTCCCACGTTCTCATCATTGGTTATGAAGACTTCCGCCGCGAAGTTGGTGGCGCTGTTAAACGTTGAAAGATTGGTATACAGGGTGGCCGCTGCAGTGGCGATACCGGGGGCGGTGCCCAGAAGGAAAGCCAGAAGGAATGGTGCAGACAAGAAATGGCGGTGCCCGCTGCGCAGCGTGGCATAGAATGGGATAATGTGATCGCACCTCAGCATGACGCTTCGGCGCGCCTTTTAGACTTAAAATATTAGTAGGGAAACTGCCAGGACGCAAGCGGGCCTACGCGCAATTCTGGCAGGTAATCGTCAGGCTGATGGCGGCCCCGCTGGTGCGCCAGCCCGGTCAACTCCTTCTGCTTTCGCGCGCCCGACCCCGCCTATGCTAATTAGCAACAAACTTCGAGCCAATACATCACCAGTAACGGGGTTTTAGCCTACCAGGGGTGAACTCGCACCGGCAGATTAGAGTAACCCCGTACGAAATTGGACTGAACACGATCGGGCTCGGCCATCAACTCGATCTTTTCGAACCGCTGCATGATCTCTTCCCAAAGAATGCGAAGCTGCATCTCTGCCAGGCGATTTCCCATACAACGGTGCACCCCAAATCCAAAGGACATATGGTGCCGTGAGTTGCTCCGGTCAATGATGAACTTGTCAGCATGCTCTATGGCAGAGTCATCGTGGTTGCCACTGAGGTACCACATCACCACTTTATCGCCTTTGCGAATCGACTTGCCCCGAAACTCAAGGTCACGCGTAGCCGTGCGCCGCATGTGCATGAGTGGCGTCTGCCAACGTATGACCTCTGAGACCATCGAAGGAATCAGTGAGGTGTCCTTGCGCAGCTTCCCGTATTCTTCGGGATTCTCATTCAGTGCAATGACACCGGCGGTGGCGGAGTTCCGGGTTGTATCATTGCCGCCGACGATCAGCAGTAGGATGTTCCCCAGATATTCCATTGGATTGTCCACCATGTCGGCAGTGTTGGGATCGCGTTGCAGCAGGCGGATCAGGTCCATACTTTCAATGCCGTCATTTTTGCGTTCGTGCCAGATACGGGTAAACGTCTGCAGGCAGTCCTGCAGGCCTGCCAAACGCTCCTCCGGGTCCGTGTCACCACCCGCGATCTCCGGGCTTCCCGCAGCGAGATCAGACCAATAGGTCAATTTACGGCGTTCCTCGAACGGAAAATCAAACAGGGTTGCCAGCATCTGGGTTGTCAGATTGATAGAGACTGCATCTACCCAGTCGAAGGTTTCCCCCCGGGGAAGATTATCGAGTATGTCGATCACTCTCGAGCGGATGAGTGCCTCCATCTCTGCGAGGTTCTTCGGGGCAACAACGGGCTGTACGGCACGACGTTGTTCATCGTGTTTCGGCGGGTCCATGGCAATGAACTGCGTTACGGGTAAATCGTCGGTGAGATCGCCGATGACAATTGTGGGCTCAGATGAAAAATCCGCAAAATTACTGTCTACCGCCACAATATCTTCAAACCGGGTAATCGACCAGAAGGGCCCAAAGGGACTCTCGGCCTGATAATGAACCGGGTCTTCTGCCCGCAGACGAGCAAAATAGGGGCGCCAGGCATCCTGGGAATACAGTCTGGGATCGCTGACATCAATCGCAGCCAAATCAAGCTGCCAGGGGTCAGGTATCTGCGCTTGTTGATTCATGCTTTTATCCTCACATCTGGTATTCAGGGAGCCGCACAACCAGACCATCCATCTTGCTGGACACGTCAATTTGGCAACTCAGGCGGGAGCCCTCAGCGCGGTCAGGCCGCATGCCGAGCATGGATTCTTCGAGGTAGTTTGCCTCGCCGGTAGAAGCTTGCCACGCATCATCTACAAAGCAGTGGCAGGTCCCGCAGGCCCCAGCGCCACCGCAATCGGCATCGATTCCAGGGACACCCTGCTCCACCGCAGATAGCATCAGCGACTTGCCTTCTTCGGCTTCAATCTCATGCACATCGCCATTGTGTTCTATCAAAGTAATCCTAGGCATGGTCTTTTCCTCCTCGTTTAGGTGGCACGTACTTTACCCGGACGGTCACGGAAGAGGAGGTTATAACTTGCCAAAAGGGGGTACTTTTTTGCCATAATGGAGATACATCTTGCGAGGCAACTATGAATCAAACCATCCCTCCACGCAGCGAAAACGAGACGAATGAGTTCCCGGTATCCAGCGCCTATTTGCGCATAGTGGCTCGCATGCTAAACCTGCAGGAACGAGAACTTCCGCGCCTATTGGCGGGCACCGGGCTGCCCGTCGATATACTCATGCCAGGCGATGAAACCTGGCTAACGGGCGAGCAATTGTCACAAGCCCTTGCAAATGGGCATCGCCTGATGGGCAACCCCGGTTTCGGAATAGCACTGGGTGAACAACTGGGTCCTAACGCTCACGGGCCAATTGGCTACCTCAGCCTCGCCAGCCCTGACCTGGTGAGCAGTCTTCGCTCCCTGGCAGAATACCTGCCCGCCCGTATTGGAGTGGTTGAATTGCAGATCGAGTTGGACAACGAGTGGCTGACATGCAATTACCGTCTTCTCAGCAACCCGATGGATTACATACGCCAAAGCATGTGCGAAACCTTTGCGCTATCAGTTCAGGCACAGGTCGAGGTAATTCTGGGTCGGAAGGCAGTAGAAGCCCAAATTGATTTCTCTCACACTGCACCGAGTTACGAGGAACTGTATGGCGAGTATTTGCATGGGAAGTATAGTTTCGGAGAAGAGCAGGTTCGCTACCGGTTGCCGGCAAAGCTCGCGCAAACACCAAACAGCGTAGGTGATAGTGAAGCCTATCGGATCACTTTAGAGCGTTGCAGGAAGCTGCTTGGTCAAAAATCCAAGGTCTCGAGTACCGTGGCAGATCGAGTACGCAGTATTCTTCTATCCCAACCCCAATTAAAAATAAACGAACAGGAAATTGCCCGGGCACTGTTCGTATCGAAGCGCACCCTTGCCAGGCGGCTGACACAGGAGCATACGAGTTACCGAGACATACGGGAGAACGTGCTTAAGGATTTGGCGTGTCAGGCACTGCGAGACTCAAGACAATCAGTCGACTCTATCGCCGAATCTCTGGGCTACAACGACAGTTCTGCCCTGCGCAAGGCGTTTCGTCGATGGACAGGTCAGACTCCCAGGGACTATCGTGAACAAACGCGTCAGAGCACGCCGGGATGAAGTGCTCTTCATGACGAACTGACTAGCTGGGTGCGAGCACAGAAAGCGAGCGCTCATTCAGCAATAAACGAATCTGAACGCGCCGCCCACCGTCGCGGATATATTTTCAGGGTTATCGACGATTATTTCGCGAATTTCTCTAGCTCAGTCATTAGAAGCAGAGAGGACCTCTACTCACGACAGGCGGTATGTTTGAATTATACTTGAGTCAATCCTCTAAGGCAGACATTTATTGTTGAGTCTTTGTCTCACTGGACAGTGGCCCCGCAACATAGACCCACAATCAAGCTGCAGTGATAATGCTCGTTAATCCCTAATGGCCAATAACCCTATGAAATCAATCGCTAAGCTGCTGGGCGTGGTTGTCACCCTGCAATGTACTTTTTCATTTGCCGCACCCCGCGAGTCGGTTGCATTGGTACTGGCCGGCGGCGGCGCCCGGGGTATTGCCCACGTTGGGGCTATCGCCGCCCTCGAGGAAATGCAGGTGCCCGTCTCGGCAGTAGCCGGTACCAGCATGGGCGCACTGGTGGGTGGCTTATATGCCACCGGTATGGACTCCGAGGAGCTGAAGCTGGTGGTCGACAACATGGAATGGGATCTGGCCTTTCAGGACTCCGTGGACCGCGATGCCCTGCCCCCCCGACGAAAGAGCGACGACTACGATTACCCCAGCTCGATTTCTGTCGCTTTCAAGGATGGCAGCTTCTCGATTCCCCTGGGCCTGGTGCAGGGCCAACAAGTCAGGCAGATGATCAAGGATCTGGTGAGAAATTCAGCGCACATCCGCAATTTCGATGACTTACCCATACCCTACCGCGCCGTCGCCACGGATATCGAAACGGGTGAGGCTTATATCTTCGAAGCTGGCGACCTGGTCACCGCTATGCGCGCGAGCATGTCGCTCCCGGCACTGCTCGCGCCAGTAGAACACGATGGTCGACTGCTTGTGGACGGCGGGTTAGCTATGAACATTCCGGTAGAGGTTGGCCGCAGTCTGGGTGCAGACCGCCTGGTTGTGGTGGACATCGGCACGCCGCTTCGCACCCGCGACGAGATTACCAGCGTACTGGGCGTTACCAACCAGATGCTGAACTTTCTCACCCGGCGGAATTCACTGGAGCAGTTGGCATTACTGGGCGAGGAAGATGTCCTCGTCAATCCAGATCTCAGCGGTATCGGCATGCTCGACTTCCAGTCCTCGGAAGCGATCTATCAGCAGGGCTATGATGCCACCATGGCGCTGCGTGAAGCACTGGCCCCACTTGCATTGGACGACAGAGCCTGGCAGGTCTACCTGGCGAACCGCCAATTGGTTGCACCGAACGACCCAACCATCGATCACATCGCCATCGTTAACAACAGCGCGGTCAGGGATGACCTTATCCGTGTACGACTGCAACAGGAGCTCGGACAAACCCTGGACCGGGAACAACTAGCGCGTGACCTGGATCAGGTCTACGCGTTGGATCACTGGGAGATCATTGACTACGAAGTAAAAACAGACCCTGCGTTGGGGGATGTGCTACAGGTAAATGCACAGGCCAAGTCATGGGGCGATGACAGACTGAAATTCGGCTTGAACCTGGTTACCGACCTCGAGGGCAGTAGCGACATCAACGTCGGTGCAAGTTACCTCGTGAAAGGGCTCACCGACCTGGGTGGGGAGCTCTACGCTCGCGGGCAGGTCGGCGATACCATTCTTTTTGGTGCAGAGTTTTACCAACCGCTTGACGTCTACTCGAACTTCTTCGTCGTACCTTCTATAGGCTACCGCGATTATGATGCAACCACTCTCGGGCCGGAGTTCGATTTCAACGAGGCCGCAGGCAACTGGCGAGTGCGGCGCTTGGCAGCACAGTTGGACGGGGGCGCCAACCTGTTTGCCAGCACTCAGGCGCGCTTTGGCCTTTTCTACAACATCGGCGAGTTCCGACCCGACGTGGAAATCGGCGGCGATCTTCCGGATGACAGCTTCAGGGAAGGAGGTGTCATGGCCAGCCTGCGGTTCGACAGGCTGGACAATCCCTTCTTCCCAACACGCGGTCTTTTCTTTTACGGTGAGTACGAACTGATGCGAGAGACGATGGGCAGCGATACCGACTTCGAGCGCTGGCAAGCTATCGGGCAGGCCGCATTTACCTTTGGAGGAGACGACCGCAATACAGTGATATTCACTGGCAAGACAGGTCAGTCCCTGGATGCTGCCAATGCACCGCAGAATTACTTTCAGCTGGGGGGGCTGTTCAATCTTTCCGGGCTTAGCCAGAACTACTTCTCAGGCAGGCAAATGGCGTTTGCCATGGCGCAGTACCAACGCAAGCTGTCTCGCGACTCAGTACTGCCCTTCGATATGCCAGCCTATGTCGGAGCATCCATCGAGGGCGGCCAACTATGGTCAGATCGCTCTGATATCAGCAGTGGTGACTTTATCAATGCCGGGAGCATTTACCTGGCCCTGGATTCCCCCATCGGTCCGCTATATATCGCTTACGGCCGATCGGAGGACGCCCAGGATGCAGTGTATCTTTCCCTGGGCTGGCCCTTTCTCAGCAATCAG
The DNA here is from genome assembly GCA_963669435.1 of Halieaceae bacterium. Classification (GTDB taxonomy): domain Bacteria; phylum Pseudomonadota; class Gammaproteobacteria; order Pseudomonadales; family Halieaceae; genus CALJFL01. The sequence continues at coordinate 2,298,816 of OY770025.1, read as the reverse complement.
AGGCGCCTTGGGCGGTAACTCTGGCGTTAGCCAGCCAATTCCGGTCCAGTAATGAGAGCGGCACATGGGTAGTTCTACCCGCACCCGGGGGCATTTCAATAATGAGACTCAGGTCGATCTCGAGCGTCGTTTTAATGTCGTGGAGGACGTCATGAATGGATAGGTCGGTTAGGTCCATGGAGGGTAATAGAGCTTTGGAGCATGCTCTTCAGTGTTCGGTCACCCATTCCGAAATGCCCACGTTTCGAGGGTCATGCCGGGAGCACGGTCATGTCGATTGTGCTCGCGTCCTCAATTTGCTCCGCACCGCCTGCTTTGCTTAACTAAACTCCGCATTGGGGCAAGGTATTCTTATCGATGTTGTCAGAAGCACATAAGTTCATGTTTATTCATATCCCCAAATCAGGTGGTAACAGTATTAACAAGGCTTTGCTCGAGTATTCTGACGAAGCGATCAGTATCATGTCTCATCACAGGGATCCCAAGAATGACTTCGAACTCGCCCACCCGACGTTGCCTACCAACAAGCACTCTTCTTTGAAGGATTACCGGCGGATGCTAGGTGAAGATAGGCTAGACGCCTTTTTTAAGTTCGCCGTCATTCGCAATCCCTGGGACCGAGTGATATCGAGCTATTTCTTCTATAGGCCGGAGCAAACTTTTAGTAGACGACGCCTGGCCAGGTTTATTGGAAGGACAGAGCCCGTAAGGAATTATGTTTGTCTTGATGATAACGGCCGCCTGGATGCAGATATTGATTTGTTGATTCGCTTCGAAGCCCTGGCAGAGGGTTTCGACTATGCCTGTGAGAAAATGGGGCTTCCTCGCCTGAGCCTGCCCCATCTCAACCAATCACCGCACACGCATTATCGTGACTACTACAACCATGAAACCCGGCAGTTGGTTGAAAAGCAGTTTGCGGAAGAGATTGAATACGGTAACTATTCGTTTTAATGGCATCCTGGTCAGCAATCTCCGCGGACATCGGCAAATCGGGACAGTAAAGGAATTCTTCATTCTTGGTGTCTGTTCGTGCACCAGTCCATCTCGCGGCAGCACCTTGGAAAGCCCAACCAAAAGCGTCTACTCTACTAATAACAATAACGACAATCAGGCAATCCTGTGAATTCTTCGCTCGTTCTGACGCAAAGCGCCGGTGTGCGTTACGCCACTGGTTCGCTCATGTATTTCGCTCAGGGGATTCCCCACGGGCTTCTTGGCATCGCTCTCCCGGCCTGGCTGGCCAGCGAGGGCGCCAGCGGCGCGGACATTGGCTCTTATCTCGCTATCATCGCGCTACCTTGGGCATTCAAGTTACTGACCGGGCCGCTGATGGATCGATTCAAGTATCTGCCCATGGGCTGCCGCCGGCCGTGGGTGATCGGCGCGCAGGCTGGACTTTGCGTTTCTCTCCTCACCCTCACCCAGGTCCATGACCCCGCCTCCCAGATCACACTGCTCGCGGGTATCGGATTCATGGTGAGCTGTTTCTGTGCCACCCAGGACGTGGCGGTAGACGGGATGGCCATCGACGTAACCCCATTACGGGAGCAGGGTCGGCTGAATGGATTCATGAGCTTCGGTAAGGCCATTGGCTGGAGCAGCACCGCCGCAGTATCTGGCGTAATGCTCACCACTTACGGGTTGGCACCCACAGCCGTACTCGCCTCGGTTGTATCCGCCGCCACTTTACTGGTTATTGTCGCCATTCGGGAACGAGACGGTGAACGTACCTTCCCCTGGTCGGATGGCGACGCCGCGGACGTCTCGCGCGTGGCGGAGTCATTCCGTATGGTGATGTCAGAAGTAAACAAAGTACTGTGGACACGTACCAGCGTTACGGTCATGGCGATCATGCTGCTCGACGGGCTGATTTACGGCTATGGCCAGGCCCTGATGCCCATTGCTGCGGTAAAACTGTTCGGCTACTCAAGTGCCCAATGGTCACAACTGGTAGCAATGATGGGGCTGGTGGGTGCCGTAGTCGCGCTGGGCCTGGGGCCGTTGATCGACCGGATAGGCGCCAAAGGTACGCTGATCTTCACCATAGCCCTGGTAGGCATTCACGCCTTCACGCTGGCGCAAACCCAGCATCTTTGGGAAAACACCCTGTATGTACGCACCATGCTCTCCATCTATGTGATGATGCTGCCGATTGCCATGGTCTCTACGTTGGCGCTGGCCATGGCCATCTGTGATAGCAAGGTCTCTGCGACGCAGTTCGCCATCTACATGTCGGTGGCGAACCTGGGGCATACCTTCGGCTCCAAGACTTACGGCATCGTCTCTGAACAGTCCAGCTACGTGCAGTCCTACACGATCATGAGCCTGCTGGTGGTCGGCATGATCGTCATCATGTTGTTGTACCAGCAGAAGCCCCAAGCGGCTGGCAAGGGATCGGCCTCACAGCAGCGCCGCACCACTGCGGGCACGACCGATCCTGGCGCAGTGGCCTTCTGGGCCGGCGCTATACGCTGCCCCAAGTGCCGCGCCGATATGGAACAGGTTGAGCATGAGGGTGTTGAAGTTGATCGGTGCCGGCACTGTAAGGGTATCTGGTTCGATGCCGGCGAGATTGAGGCCCTTGGCACTAAAAATGCGGCAGCAGCACTGGATACAGGTGACCTGGCGACCGGGATGCAACACAACGCCCTGCAGGACTACCAGTGCCCACGTTGCAACGGTCATATGTCCAACGTGGTGGATGAGCGCCAGCCTCACATTGCCTTCGAAACCTGCGACGATTGTCAGGGCTCTTTTCTGGATGCAGGGGAGCTTCGCGACCTTGCCAATTTTACCCTCGGAGAGTTTTTCAGATCGCTGCGGAAGTAAGTCGTCAATGGCCGCACCCACAGGCATATGATTCTTGCTATAGCAACTGAATTACTTCCTGATCTGCTGCGCCTATCATCAATGCTGTGTGGGCCGTCGCAGCGAGAACAGTTTCGCTAGTGTACACTAACTGACCGAGTCAGCTCCGAAATATTAAAGCGACGTAGGTACCCCTGGCGCGATGGTCAGTTTTTCTCACTACACAGCAACTGCTGCTAAAGCCTTACTGGCGATTGCCCTGTACGGCCTGTCACTTACCGCTTTTGCCCAGTTCGATACCCGCGATCAGGTAACGTTCTTCCTGCCTGCTGATTTCGGCGTAGATACCGGGGTTGGCTACGAGGGCTTTTCACAGTGCAGCAGTACGCCACCCTATATCTGCCAGAAGATCGTTATCAAGAACAATGATCGCGTCATCCTGACCGAGGCCGTCGACTTTACCGTCCAGGAAGCGTTCCAGCTTGAAAATAACACAAGCTTCAACGACGAGTGCTTCGCCATGAACGTCACCGTCACAGAGGCGTTCATCCTCAAAAATAATGGCCGCTTTACCGGAAATGTCACCGCGGAAAAGGAGATAAAGCTAGAGAATAACGCCGTTTTGAACGGCGACGCGACGTCTATACCAGAGGAAAAGATAGAGATCGCCAACAACGCTGTTATCAATGGCGTATGTACCCCACTGAGCGCGGTAGAAGGTGGTGGCACCTGCACCGGCGGCGTCTCCCAGTGCGGTATTCCACTGGCACTGGAAAAGACACCGAGCCGCGCCGTTATCAGCCCTGGCGACCTGCTCACCTACACCCTGGACTTCGCCAATGAGGGCACCGACACGGTGAGTGACACGGTGCTGACAGACCAGGTCCCGGCCAACACCACGTTCATCAGCGCCTCTGGTGGTGGCATGGAAGCCGGCGGCGTCGTCACCTGGACGGGCGACTTGTCCGGTGGCGAGGAAAGCTCGGTCACTGTCGATGTGCGCGTAGATGGCAACGCGGCAAACGGCACTTTGATCACCAACGACGCCCTCATCCAGGCCGTGGGTGCCACCGATGCCATGGACCAGGCGACTGTGGTGGTGGAATTTCTGCCGCTTCTCACCCTGCAAAAGGTGGCCAACGTGGAGGTCGCGGCACCGGGCGAACGCATCACCTATACGCTGACCGTGGAGAACATTGGCAACCAGAGCGCCACGAATGTCACGCTCGTCGACGTGCTGGATCCAGATACCAGCTTCGTCAGCGCCACCGGCGGCGGCACGCATGCCGGTGGTGTGGTGAGTTGGTCGGCGGCGGAAGTTCAGTCCGGGTCTATCGCTCAGGTCACGGTGACCGTGGAGGTAAATCCCGGTGTCCCGGACGGGGTCTTCCTCGTCAATCAGTCGACCGTCGACAGCTTCGAAACTGCCCCGGTGGACACGCTTGAATTCGTCCTCGTGGACACCGGTCCGCGACTTGACCTGCAGAAGACCGCCGATCAGGAGGTGGTCGAAGCAGGTGAGGTACTTACCTATACGCTGACCTTCTCGAACATCGGAACCCCGACCGCAGAGAATGCCACACTGGTTGATAACCTGCCCTTAGACACAGTTGTCGAATCGATTTCCGGTGGTGGCCTCGAGACCACGCCCGGTGTCGTAACCTGGAACCTGGGCTCGCTGACATCGGGCGAAAGCGGCCAGGTGCAGTTAGCCGTGCGTGTAAACTCGCCCCTGCCAGATGATACGCGCCTGATCAACCGGTCGATCTTCACGGCGGACGAGGTCGACGAACCCGCGTACTCCGAAACAGAAACCCGGGTAGCTTCGCGACCGCTGTTAAACCTGCAAAAGCTCGGTGACAAGTCGGTGGTGACACCTGGCGATACTTTAACCTACACAATCACTGCGCTGAATACAGGCAACGCCAAAGCATTCAACCTGGAACTGGAAGATGCGGTCCCGGAAAACACCACCTTTGTCTCCGCCAGCGGCAATGGGATGGAAGACGCCGGGCGGGTCACCTGGTCCATTCCTGAGCTCACCATCAACATTCCACAGGTGTTTACGCTCACTGTCGAGGTCGATAACCCGCTCGCCGACCAAACCCAGATCTTCAACAGTGCGACTTTAACCGGCGACACCCAGAGTGTGACCGCAGAGTTCACCAGCACGGTCAAAAGTGAGGCGATTCTCGGGCTGACCAAAACTGCCTCTGCCGAGCAAGTGGCGCCGGGGGAGGAGATTACCTACGAGCTGGTGTTCGAGAATACTGGTAACGCCATCGCCGAAGAACTGTTCCTGGAGGACCCGATACCTAATTTTACGACCTTCGTGAGCGCCAGTGACGGCGGCCAGCTGGTAGATAACTCGGTGATCTGGACCACAGATTCTCTCGCCCCAGGCACCCGGGGTGAAGTATTCCTTACCGTTGTCACCGACGATGTACTCAATGATGGTACCCGTATCTATAACGTCGCGTCCGCCGATGCGAAGGACACCCGCTCGGTTACCGCGGATGCAGAATCGTTTATCAACAGCGCACCGATCCTCGAACTGACCAAGACAGTGGATAAGTCCGTCGCGGCCCCCGGCGACCAGCTCACCTATACACTGAGCGTAGCCAACACCGGTAACGCTAACGCCCTCAATGCCACCCTCGAGGACACACTGCCACCAAATACCAGCTTTGTTTCTGCCACCGGAGACTTCACGCTAAACGCCGACACGGTGCAATGGTCGGTGGCAAGCCTGCCTGCGGGGGGTGCGGGTGCCGTAACCCTCGTAGTACTGGTAGATTCACCACTGGACCCGGGCACCTCGATACTCAATTCCGCGACCCTCGATGCAGACAATTCTCCACCCACCACGTCTGAAGTGGTGACTCAGATCGAGAGCACACCACTGCTGAAGCTCGAGAAAGTGGCGAGCAGCAACCCGGTTGCACCCGGGTCAATGCTGACCTACCAGCTGACCGCGAGTAACACCGGCAACGCCAATTCGACGACAGCAACACTTGTCGACCAGTTGCCGGATAACACAACCTTTGTCGCCGCAAGCGCCGGGGGTACCTTTGCCAACGGTGCGGTTACCTGGGATCTGGGCTCGCTGCTGGTTGGCTTACCAGCCACCGTAAGCCTGACGGTTCAGGTGGCATCACCCCTGGACAATGGCACGATCATCACCAATAACGCGCTCTTGTCCGCCGATAACGCTCCCGACGTAACCACCATCAATGAAGTGGTGGTGAATAGCGCGCCTGAGCTGACCATTGCCAAGAGCGCAGACAAGGATGTGCTGCAACCGGGCGAGGTGATCAATTACTCGATCGACATTGGCAACACAGGCAACGCGGTCGCCCGCAGCACGGTAGTGTTTGACCTGCTGCCGGACAATACAAGCTTCGTCAGCGCCAGCCGGCCAGCAACGCTGGATGGTCGCGAGATTTCCTGGGAGATTGGCGACCTGACTCCGGGTGACAAACCGCAGTTGCGCCTTGTGGTACAGGCCGATTCGCCGCTGGATAATCAGACGATCATTGATAACTTCGCCGCGGTCGGGGCCGAGAATGCTGAACCCAAAGTGGCATCCCACAAGTCAGTTATCGAAAGTAACCCCGTCTTGTCATTGTCCAAGACAGCCGACCGGTCCACGGCGCAGCCGGGTGACCAAGTGACGTTCACACTGGGCTACGCGAATACCGGCAATGCGAATGCCGCCAGCGCAGTAATCAGCGACCCGATCCCCGCGTTCCTGAGTTTTGTCTCCGCAACGGGCGGAGGCACTGACCAGGGCGGCACCGTGGTCTGGAACCTCGGTGAACTGATCGCTGGCGACCCGCAAGGGCAGGTAACCGTCACCTTCCAGGTTGCAGACCCACCGCTGGAGAACGGCACGCCGATTATCAATACCGCCACCCTCAGCGCTTTGGGGGCAGTGCCTGCAAGCGCGTCGTCGACGATCAATGTGCAGAGCGCACCACTCCTGAGCCTGGACAAGACCACCGACACACCGGTAATCGAACCCGGCCAGCCGTTGACCTTCCGGCTGGCCTATGGGAATTCGGGTAATGACAACGCCGACGGCGTGGTGCTCGAGGACACCGTACCGGAGTTTACGACCTTCTTAAATGCCAGTAATGGCGGAACCCTGGTGGGGGACAAGGTGAGTTGGAATCTGGGCACACTGGCTATCGGCAGCCCCGGTGAAGTGACGGTGACCTTCCTGGTTGATGGGCCGCCCATTACCAATGGCACACAAATAGCCAACACGGCGACTCTCAACGCAACAAACACAACACCCGTGAGTGATACTCAAACGGTCACCGTCAGCAGTGCACCACGCCTAACGGTAGAGAAGACAGTCGATCAGGGCGTTGTGGAGCCTGGCCAGGAACTGACCTATACAATTGAACTGGGCAATACAGGTACCGACACTGCACTCAATCCGGTCCTTGAAGACAACGTGCCACCCAACACCACGTTTGTTTCAGCCACGGGCGGGGGTGTTCTCAATGGCAATACGGTGACCTGGACTGCTCCAAGCCTGCCTCCCGGCGTGGCTGGCTCGGTCGCCATGACCGTGCGCGTCGATTCACCTCTGGACAGCGGAACACCCATCTATAATGCAGCCACCTTGAGCGCCGACAACGCCACCAGTGCGGCGGACGATGCCATCAGTTTCGTCAGTAGTAGCCCGCTGTTAGGGTTAGTTAAAGATGCGGATTCAGATCTGGTGTTGCCCGGCCAGGAAATCACCTATCGCCTGAGCTACACCAACTCGGGCAATGCCGACGCCAGCTCCGTGGTGTTGGAGGAGATTGTGCCGCAATTCACAAGCTTCGTCCGCGCCAGCGATGGGGGCACGCTACAGAGTGGATTGGTAGTCTGGCAAGTCGACGATCTGTTAGCGGGAACGGCCGGAGACGTTTCGGTTACCTTTCTTGTGGATGGGCCGCCACTGGACAGCGGCACGCAGATCCGCAACTTCGCGACCTTGAGTGCCAGCGAGGCACCCTCGGTAACAGCGCGGGAGGATGTGACTGTCATCAGCGCACCGCTTTTGTCAGTCATCAAAGAAGCAGACCGGCTACTGGCCCAACCGGGCGAAAATATTACCTACACGGTATCGGTACAGAACCTGGGCAACGATACGGCGGACAATGTCGTCGTTGGGGACCAGCTTCCCGAGGCTACCAGCCTGGTGTTTGCCAGCGGTGATTACACCATTAGCGGTCAAACACTAACCTGGGAATTTGCTTCCCTCGCTCCTGGTGAATCACTGGAGCTCGTCGTGATCGCACGCATCGACTCTCCGCTGGCCAACAACACTATCTTGGAGAATTTTGCCGGCGCCATCGCCGATAACGCCTCTCCCGCTATTGATAGTGCTTCAACCCGCGTGCTTTCCAGCCCCGAACTGCGGATAGAGAAGACCACCGATTCACGTGTCGTACAACCCGGCGACCTGGTTGAATACACGCTGACATTCGGCAACGACGGCACAGACACAGCACGCAACGGAACCCTGGAGGACGCCATTCCGCCAAACAGCACCTTCGTGTCTGCTACCGGCGGCGGCACTTTCGCCAATGGGCGTGTCGTTTGGCCAGTTTCCCAATTGCCCGCCGATAGCGAGGCATCCGTAGGCTTAACTGTGCGGGTAAACGATACCGTCTCCAATGGCGATACTGTGACCAACGTCGCTGCGCTTATCATGAGTGGGGTTTCTCCCGTAACCAGCACGGTATCGCTGATCGCGCAGGCGGCTCCGGTGCTGGAGATCCAGAAAACGTCGAGCGTATCCGAAGCGCGACCGGGCCAGACCGTGGGTTTTGAAATCTCTTATTCCAACCAGGGCAATGATGTCGCCACCGACGTGGTCATCGAGGATCTGCTACCTGCGGACACCAGCTTCGTCAGTGCCCCGGGGGCAACATTTGATGGCGTCACTGTCAGCTGGGAGCTGGGGGAATTGGCACCGGGGGCATCCGGCACTGTGCTGCTCAACCTGCAAATCCTGCCGGCAACGGAAGCGGGAACTGTGGTTACGAATCTGGCTTCCATCGCAGCGGCAAATAGCCAACCGGCGACGAGTAATCCAGCCAATGTTCGGGTGATTGATCCACTCGGCCAGCCCCAATTGTCCATTGACCTTGATGGCACCCCTACGCTGATTCGCCCGGGGGAAAACATTAACTACGAAGTTCGATACGCTAATCTCGCCGACGCCAGCGCCGATGACACTGTGCTGATAGGCGTATTACCGCCAGATACAACGTTCATCGGCGCCAGCGATGGCGGACAATTAATGACCGATGGGGATGTATCGTGGGTCACCTGGGACCTTGGCACGTTAGCGGGCAATGCTTCTGGTGCCGTCAGCTACGAGGTGCGCTATGACACCACCCAGAGCGACAGAGCGCTGCGCGAAGATACGCCCGTCGCTTACGATACGGCCAGAAGTTTGGTAGCGCTTGCAGCAATTTCCGCAAGCAATGTCAGCCCCCCACAAGCGGCGCTGACAGAGAACTTTGTAATCATTGAGGAAGGTGGCCTGCCGCCAGTGCCTGTGCCGACACTTTCCTGGTGGCTAATGTTAGTGATAATTCTTTTGATAATAGCCCTCGGCTTATGGGCTATTCGCGTGCGGGCTGTAAACGCAGCAAGTTAACGTTCGCTTTAGGGTGGCTCAACATTGGGGTAAATGAGTACCGGTACCTCGGTTTACTTTTATGGAGCTCTTCACCAAATTTGCTACATGGAAATCTGATATGAACCGCAGACAATTCAACACTGCGCTCGCGCTGTCTCCGTTACTACCTTCACAGCTGTTCGCCAAGGCGAATCCATGGCAATCGGCAGAGCCGCTGCCGCTGAAGGTTCAGGAAATTTATCCGGCGGTGCACAACGGCAGGCTATACGTTGCTGGTGGGATCGCATCCAAGCTTAAAGCCCCTTACTTTACCAATCGCTGCGTCAGCTATGATCCTGACTCCAACAGCTGGCGAGAAGAGGCCAGCCTGCCGGAGGACCTGCATCACGCCGCGCTTGCCAGTCAGCGCGGGCGTTTGCTGCTCGCGGGCGGTTTTAACGGCAGCTACAGCCGGGTATGGCAAATGCGCGACCACCTGCTGGAATTGACCGACGAAGGCTGGCAACCGGTAGGCACACTCCCGCACCCTCAGGCGGAGGGGATCTTCACACCGCGACCCGGTGGAGAACTCCACCTGGTAACCGGTCAAACGCCCCGTGGCGATGCTAATAGCAAAAGATCCGACCATCGCGAAGTAACGGCGCACTGGCTACTGATGGACCAGGGAAACAAATGGGAAGCCGCAGCGCCTATTCCTACCGCGCGAAACAGCGCCACCGGTGGCTGGGTGGAACAGCAGCTGATAGTCACCGGCGGACGCACGGCAGACGGCAATTTATCGGTTACAGAGATCTATGATGCCGCGGAGGACCGCTGGCGCGACGCGCGCCCCCTCCCCCTGCCCCAGGCCGGTACAGCAAGTGTGGTAGTGGACGACGGTATCATCGTTTTCGGCGGTGAAATCTTCGTCCCGGAACCCGGCGTGTTCCCTAATGTCTGGCGCTACTCACTGTCGACAGACCGCTGGGAGGCATTAGCTGATTTGCCAACCCCACGCCACGGACTCGGCGCGGGGCTTTTGGACAACAGGATTCATGTGGTTGGTGGCGCCACAGCGCCGGGGGGTAGCGGCACCAGCGACGCCCACGAGGTGTACACGCCTACTTGAGTGCTCGACGTTGTCGGGCACTGACAAGCCGATTGCTCAGTTCGAATAGAATGAGGCAACCTGCCCAGCAGGCAATTCAGTTGCACTATACTCAATTGACAAGCACATACTGCTGACAAACGCACTCCGAACCTGTCAGCGGGCCCCGGAGTACTGACTGAGCGAGGAGAAAACCGTGAATCACGACGAGCTGCCGTTTCTGATGAATTGCTGGTACGTAGCGGCCTGGGACTACGAACTGATCGATGCCCAGCTGCTGGAACGTACGATCCTCGGCAAGCCCATTGTCTTGTACAAGGGCGATAGCGGGCAGGTTGTCGCCCTGGACAACCGCTGTGCCCATCGGGGTGCCAAGTTGTCCCGCGGCCGCGTCGAAGGGGATTGCGTGCGCTGCATGTATCACGGGCTGATGTTTGACGAGTCCGGAGCCTGCGTACAGGTGCCCGGGCAGGAAGAAATTCCAAAAAAGCTCAAGGTCAAAGCCTACCCGGTGGAGGAACGAGATTCCCTGGTGTGGATATGGATGGGAGACCCCGAGCGCGCGGATACCAACCTCATCCTCGATTTCCCGTATTTGCGCGACCCGGGCTGGCGGGGGTTACCCGGTTACCTGCACTACGATTCCAACTACCTGCTGATCGTGGATAACCTGGCGGACTTTTCTCACCTGGCCTTCGTGCATACCAAAAGCCTGGGCGGTTCAGAGGAGTATGCCTTCAAAACCAAACCGGTGAGTGTTGAACGCAAAGACTGGGGTTTCAGGGTGGAGCGTTGGCACATGGACGCCGAACCACCGCCTTATCATCGCCGGGTAGTGCGCAACAATGACCGGGTTGATCGCAAGAACGTGGGCACCATGCACGTGCCTGGAATTTTCTTCCTTGAAACTATGTTTGCCCCGGCCGGCTCAGGTGCCCAGGACGGCAACCTCGAAGGCGCCAAACAGTATCGCAACTGCCAGTTCTTCACGCCCGAGACCCAGACCACCACACACTTTTTCTGGAACTACCTGCACGACTATAACCTCGACGACCCCAACGTCGCCCTGTCTCTGAAGGACAGTATGGTAGAGGGATTCATGGAAGACAAAGTGATCATCGAAGATCAGCAACGCGTGCTGGATATGGACCCGGAGTTCAGGATGGGGGGTATCCAGGCAGATGCAGCACTGTCACATTTCAGGCGCATACTGGCCCAGCGGGTAGCTGAAGAGACAGCCTAGAAACGAGCTGCCGGGGCGGCTCGAACACCGGCAGCAGCCCAACTAACTGCAGTTCAGCAGGAATTACTAACTCAGCCAGCAGTAGTCAACGAATAGCCACCGGATGCACCGGGGACTGTACTGCACCCACGAATCGCGGTGCTGCCAGCACGAAGAAAAACTCGTACGCCTGATCAGCAATCAATTCCTGCGTTTTGATGTTCTCCAGGATATGCACGCCCCGCTTTGCCAAAAGCAGGCCATGAACAGGCAAAAATTCCTGGGGGTCTTCTGCAGGAATCACTTCCAGTGCCCAGTTGTCCGCGCCTACGGCGGCGACGCCTAAATCGGCCAGGTACTGTGCACCCACCATACCGAGACCCGGCTCACCACCCAGGAAGCGCGCAGCATCCTGCTCTGCCGTATTCAGCCATCCGGTGTGAAATATGACGATGTCGCCGCGTTTGAGCGTTACGCCCTGCCGCCTGGCGACCTGCTTGATCTCCTTACTGTTGAATACCTGGCCCTCGGTCATCATTTCGGTCCCAAAGAACGCCGCCATATCAAGGAGTACACCCCGACCCACGAGCGGCGGTATATCTTCCACACCGTACCTCTGTGCACCCAGCGCGTGAACCACGTCGCTTGCAGGAAGACCGCCAAAATGTCGCCCATCATTTGAAATATGGGCAAACCCATCGATTTGCGTACCCACCCCCATCCAGAAACAGGTGTAGTCATCGATACCAACGAGCTTGTTCTTCCCCACCACTGGGGACCCGTTGACATAGATTTTACCGGTCAATACTTGATACCTGCGGTGCCCATAAGCCGGCGTATCAGGTCCTGTTTCAATCGCTAGTGAGTAAGTTTTTCCGGTTTTTATAAGCTTGGTGGCTTCCAGCACCGCCTGGGGTGACAGATTACCGGCAGAGCCAAGATCTGTATCTTCCCTGGCTACGACTGACCCTGTAGTCAGCAACAGTAGTGCTATCAGAATATTGGGAAAAAACATGAGGTCAGTTCCTTTGGCATAAGAAGGCCTACTTTTTATTATATATAAATTATTTTATTTTGAATAAAAAATGTGTATGCTTCCCGAAATTGAGAAACAGGAACCGTGGAGGCCCAGCATGAAATCTCATAATTCGAATAAAACTGATTACAAGAAATTTGCAGCAATACTCTGTGCAACGGCATTGCCCTTGGAGGTCCAGGCAAACTTGCTGGAAGAGATTGTGGTAGTTGCACAAAAGCGCGAACAGTCTGCCCAGGAAGTTGGAATTGCCATCTCCACCTTCACCGGCGAGCAACTGGATCGGCTGGGCGTTGATTCCTCTACTGACCTAGTGAAAGTCACCCCAGGACTGCAGCTTAATCAGCCCAACGGGCGATCAACCTTTTCCTTTGGCTTGAGAGGCGTCACCCAGAGCGACTTTTCAGATCACCAGGAAAGTCCGATAGCGCTGTACATCGACGATGTCTATGTCAGCCAGACTGGCGCAGCGGGTTTTTCAACGCTCGATATGGAACGCGTCGAAGTTCTGCGCGGTCCCCAGGGAACCCTGTTTGGTCGCAACTCCACGGGTGGTCTATTGAACTTCATTACTCGCAAGCCCGAGCAGGAGCCCAGTGGCTATGTGAAAGGGTCCTATGGTTCTCATGCACAGACCAGCGTCGAACTGGGCGCGGGCACCGGGCTATCCGACTCGGTCGCAGCGCGCATCGCCCTGGTCGGTGAACAAGGCGACGGTTGGTACGAGAATGAAATTGGCGACGACGGCAATGAGTACAACGCCTATGCAGGACGTCTACAACTGTTAGTGGATATCGGTGAGAACACTCAAAACCTCACCAAGTTCTTCTCGTCAGAGTCAGAAAATGAAACACCACAATATTGGCAACATACACCTGCGGTGCTCAATGCCAATGGCCAGGGTGTGGCGGACCCCGACGGCACCGACAACCAGGGTTATCGTGACGATTCCGGTGACGTGAACGAGGGCGCCTGGAATTTGAGCGGCGACTACGACGCAAAAATCTGGGGACTGGCTAATACCCTGACCTGGAACAGCCCTGACACTGGCACCTCTGTCACGAGCATCACGGCCTACCAGGAACTGGACAAGGACTACCTAGCGGACGTGGACGCCAGCCCTAACACGGCGCTGCATTTCACGTCGAATGCCGAGACTGAGCAGTTCACCCAGGAAATTCATATCTCTGGTGACCGCGACAATGCACGCTGGCTGGTGGGCGCCTACTACCTGGACATCGATGGCGACTATACGCAAAACGCCAACGTGGGAGGCGGTGGTCCCGCCCTGCTCTACAGCACCGAAATTACTTCCTGGGCTTTGTTCGCGCAGTACGAGCACGATTTCACCGACACGTTAACCGGAATCATCGGCTACCGCTGGACAGAAGATGACTACGACTACCGTTTTCGCAGTGCGATTGAAGGCTACCCAAACGGGGTGACAAGTCCCGGCATTGAGTTACCCGAACCGCCGCCCTTCGTATTTGAAGACAACGTCAATACTGGCTTGTGGTCGGCAAGAGCACAATTGAACTGGTCCTTTGCCGACGCCGCGATGCTTTATGGCAGTTGGAATCGGGGCATTAAGGGGCCCGGCTTCAACGCCCCACTGGTACCGCCCTCCAACAGCGACATACCCTTCGACGAGGAAATCCTGAACGCCTACGAGCTGGGTATCAAATCAGAGTTCCTCGATGGGAATCTGCGCTTAAACGGCGCCATTTTTTACTATGACTATGAAGACTTCCAGGCATTCCAACTGATTGACGGTGTGACCCAGGTTATTCGCAACCGGGATGCCGACACGGTCGGCGCTGAATTCGAGCTCTGGGCGGCCCCGCTGGAGGGACTCGATTTGATGCTAGGCGCAACTTATCTGGACGCCACGGTAGAAGACGTGGAGATCAACCCGGTTCTGAACCGGGACACCAAGCCACCCATGACCCCGGACTGGAACGTAAACGGCATGGTGCGCTATGCCATGCCTTCATTCAACGAGGGAGAGTTGGCACTGCAAGCTGACTTTCAATATCTGTCCAGCCACTTCTTTGATCTGGCCAATGCGCCAGTCGTCGAGGAGGACAGCTACACCGTGGTCAATGCGCGGGTGGAGTACCTCACAGCGGACGCAAAGTGGACGGCGTCGGTCTTTGTCGACAACATTTTCGACGAGGAGTACAAGACCTGGGCCTACGATATTGCCGGCCTGATTGGCACCTCTTCAGCCAGCTATGGTCGACCTCGCTGGTACGGCGTTACCTTGCAGTACAACTGGGAGTGAAGAACAAGTGAGCATTCAGACAGACGGAACTCGAAACCTTCTAACTGTGGGCAGGCGCCTGGGGCTATACCTGTGTCTTCTCGCGGCAACCACGCTCAGCGTTGAACTGAGCGCCGAAACCGCGCCCGGAGCCATCGACACCAAGGTGGCGCAGGTATTGACACCAGCACAGGCCGGCCGACTATTCCTGGGCAACGCCGCAAACTTTGTAGACAAGCAAACCCCCACCACGAATGCACTTGCGGGGCGCACGCTCACAGCGGACTTTGCCAAGGGAAAGTTTCGCGTAAAACACGTTTTCCACAAAGACAGCAACACAATGAGTTGGCAGGTTTTGTCCGGCCCGGAGAGCGGACAATCCGGCACCGTGCCCTATCGGGCTTACCCGGTGCGCCCCGGTATGACATTCATTATGACCCAACCACTCAACTACGAATCTGTAGCGCTGCTCATTGATGACAACACCGGATCAGCCATGGGGTTCCTGGGCCGTCACGAGCAGGGAAGCAAGCCGGCAGAAGTCTCCCTGAAGGTCTTGCGCGGCCCAATTCTTGAGGCGCAGGGAACAGGCAGCACGACCCCACAGCGTGGTGCCGCAGACCTGACAGGCATCCGCTTCACCGTGGTTTACCCCAATGACGTGGCGATCTATGAACACATTTACTTGAACGAGCACTACGTTACCTGGCTTGGCCACAAAGGTACTTCTGCTGGCGTTGCTGACACGGAACGTTACCAAGCCATCAAGGTGGCTCCGCAGCTCTACCTGGTCGCCTGGAGCGAGAAATCCGTCCCATTGCAGATGTCCTTCCTGTTTGATTTTGCCAGTCAGCGCGAACTGGCAGCCGTTTTCGGCTATGATGAAGTCGCTGGCCGACACGTCTACCAGATCACCTCAGCACAGATAGCAGAAATCATGCACACCAGCATGACTGCTCCGGAATAGAGTGGAGGCCGCCGGGTTAGACATCGCCCGCGATGCAGAAAAGGAATGCAGCCACTCACTATCAGGAGCACTCTTGGCCAGGCGAAGCGCGGCGCGCGAAGTGAAGTACCCCAAAAGCAAACTACGTCGTGAATTGATACTGGATGCGGCCCAGGAATTACTGCTTGAGGAGGGTTATGCGGCCATCACGGTAAAGAACGTGGCCAAGCGGGCGGAAATTGCACCCAGCCACGTTCACTACTATTTCCCCACGCTAGATGACCTGGTCCTAGAGTTGCACAAGATTTACCTCGATATGTATATGTCCACAATCGAGGAAGGCGCATTCCAGTACATCGGTGAGGAGCCGCCAGAAAAAGTGCTCGACCGACTATTCGATACCCATATGAATCTGGTCAAAGAACACCTGCACGATGTAATCATCTGGGAAACACAGGCCTGGGGTGCACGGAACCCGGTGGTAAAGGAATACCACGAGGCCTGGGTCGAGTGGTACACCACCAACGTCGCCAAATTGATCAGGCAAATCAATCCCGATATGCCGCGCAATCGCAGTCACCGCATCGCGGCCATCGTGTCGGTCGTCATGGACAATTCCCAGAGATTCCTGGGTGCCAGTAAACCGCACCCCACCAAATACCGGGGACTGGAGAAAGAAATCAAGGCGTTATTTGAGGCGGCGATTCACAGCGAGAGCTGAACACGGGGTGGGAACACAACACTATATTGTTACCCGTCATCGGCTCCATGACTACTCGCTAAAAACAATACCCATAGTCCGCAAGGGGCAAACCTAGCGACTCAGCCAGCCATCTGTGTCCCTCACGGGTTTGCTCAGACACTATGGCCTGATTGGCGGTCGATAATTCTACTTTGACCGGCTTACCCTGCCCGGATAGCGATAAGAGTTGCTCTCGGCGACTCTTCAATGACCCCAAATCCGGGGCATCACCATTCAACACAGATGCGCCGCTTTCAAGAAAATGATACTGGGCTGTCGAAAGCCTGAAGTTCTCGTGGGCGTGCTCGGCAAGTTTCAGGCCCTCCTGGGGATCGATCTGCATAAACTCGCACATATCCGAGTAATACTTTTTTGGATCTTTCCGTAGCTCTTCATAGAGGAAAACGCCAACATTGGAGTTCCCCAACAAGTTGACCGCGTTTCGAATATTTGAGGCATAGTTCAAGACGATCGAACGCCGCAATCTTGGCCGGAACCAATCGTCAATGGTGATAAAGCCTCGGTCGCTCCAGGGCTTGTTCTTTTGAATGTACCCGGATCTCAATTCCTGGAGATACAGCGAAGGCATCCGCAACAGCGGGTTGCGCAGAACATAAATGACTTTATAGGTTCCAAGGGCCGACGCCAGTCTCTCCAATATCGCTCTGTGTGCCTTTTTATTTATATCTCCCAGGCCCTCCCAGGATCCAACTATTTGCTTACGCCCGGCATCGCTATCAGTACCTGTGACTTCCTCTGACCACAGGGCTCGATGTTTTTCGATGTCCATCGGTTCATTTGTTTCCCACAGCAAGGGACGGAGAAACTCTAGAATTCCTTCTGATCTACAGCCTTTGCGCTGTCGGTGATCTCTCGATTTTCCCAGGTAAAAGATTTCCGAATGCTTGGGAAACAGGTGTCTTTGCAGCGTTGTGGTACCCGTTTTCCCAAGGCCCAGGTGAAACACGGGTAATCTTTTAACACTACTGTTCAAGTGCGTACTATCCTATGGGTGGTCAGTCTCTCGGATCGCCATGGTAACAAGAAAGTGCATCATTCCGATCACGCTTATGTCTTCATACGCTAATGAGTGCTGCCCGGCGCGATGTGTCTGTATGCCCGCTTCTGCGGTGTGCCGGGGGCTTCTTTAGCGGGCGATCTGGCCGGGACAATCTGGATACCTTCACAGAGCACATTGATGTCCAGGTCCTAATGGCCTACATCGACGAGTCGAATTTCCAACGCATGAACCAGGTAATTCTCGGGACACACCAGCGTCGAACTTTAAGGTGTGCCATATAGTTTAGCGAAGCTAAAACCAGGCCCTATAGCTCAATTTGGTCTAGCGGCTGGTTGGGCGACAACTATACTCCGAACAGGGTACTTGAGCGTGTTCAGAACCCTTCGTCTCTAATGCGCTTATACAAGCACCTCATGTTGCTGGCCTTAGTTGAACAGGCCGGCGTATCAAAGTCGGGCAAGCTTTTTTAAGTGCTCGCCTGAGTAAGCCTGAATGACAGACGAGGGATTGCATCATGAAGGATCTTATTTCCCGGTTAGTCGCACTTCTACTTCTCGCTGCGACTGCATTTTTTTCTCTCGGTATTGCATCAACATCTGCCGATTCCAATGGTGCGGCCGGCATGGTCGCTTCCATCGTTAAAGCGCCCGTCGTCGCCGACCTTGACGTTAGAGAACGACCAAATGACTATGTGATCACCTTCGATACATCGCTCGAAGCCGATGTTCCGGGTCGTGGGTTAGCCACCGGAGACGTTATCAGGCTGGTATTCCCCGATGAATTCGAGCTTTCGTCACTGGACCCCGCCTACCCCTTGCTTGATATTCCCCAGCCAGGCGTTTGCGTACCGGGTAACTTCCAGTGCTCCACTGCAGTCATTTTACAGGGTTGGCCTCAGCACCCGCTGTTTCCACCCGGTGCATTTGCCTCGCTGTCTATTGACGCTGCAGACAACGCCCTGGTGTTTACGGCTGTACAAGACATCATCCCCAACCCACCGGTTAGCCCGGGGATCAAGCAAATTCACCTGATCATGAACGGTCTTGCGAACCCCCGCCCGGGTAACTACCGGATCAGGGTGGAGGCGCAGACCGGTCCTGGAGGGAGTTGGGAGCACGGCTCGGGGCTAATGAAGGTATTACCCAGGGGGCGCCCAAGCATCAATATCACTTCGGTATTTGTAAAAGCCACATCGGGGCTACTGGGCGATCCGGCCTGCGGACCGGGTACATTACCACCGAACCCTGACAATCCGATTTACCAAACTACCCAACCCAGCACACCCGCACCCCTTGCCTGGACATTCCTCCTCTGGGGCAAAGATGCTGAAGCCCTGGATGATGTGTCGCTGGAGCGCAATCCTGGCAACCAGAACCGCTGGCACATTCGGCGCGGCAAGAAGACCGTGGGCCACATAAACATTGATGCCCCTCCGGGCGCCAGTGGACAGTGGCTGGAGGTTAACCCGCTGGGTTGCGGTACCTTCCTACCCGCAGCGCCCGTGATCGGTGCAACACCGGGAGTGGGACCTCAACCGGTAGGGAGATTGGATATCCAGTTTCACGCCGGCGACCAATCCGGGCGCTACACCACAACGCTTTCCCTGAACAATGGCAATCGGGTTCAGATGTTCGTAGACGTGGAGGCAGACTAACCCGCCGGAGAATTAAGAAACCTCTCGGCTCGCAGTGGCAGCACAATGCTTACATGGTAATTCAGGCACTTAGCTACCAGAAGCGAGCCGAGATCGTGTTCAGAAGATAGATATCGACTCTTCGAACTTCCTGGGTTTCCCGGTGATCGAGAGTTCATTCGCACTCTGGATTCGCTGATTAGCTAAGATCTGCTCAGGTCGCATTGGTGACACATCGTCCCAATAATCTGGGCAGACCGTCTGCCCCTGAACACGAAGAGCCTGAACATCAGATTGCTAAAATTCGCCCAAATCCGGATCCAGGGCCCTGGCTCGCGCCAGCTCTTTGCGGCCTTCCTCGACCCGGCCTTGTTCGAGTAGCATCTTTCCAAGTTGATCGCGTGCCATGGCATTGTCCGGATTAGCAGCGATAGCGGCCTCCATGCTGGCGATGCCTTCCTCACGTCGATTTTGCTGCCACAGGACGATGCCCAAGCCAGTGTATGCCTGTGTGCTGGGTTTTTTCTCCAGGACTGCACGAAAGTGCGGTTCCGCCTCGACAAAGTCGCCGCTTCGAGCCAGGGAAGACGCCAGGTTGTAATGTGCAGCGCTGGATTCCGGGTCCAGCTCCAAAGACTTGCGGTACATATCAACCGCCTCGAAGGGCAGACCCTGGCGTTCGAGCACGAAGCCCAGGTCATTGTAGATCGCCGGTTGCGGCTCAATGGCGAGCGATTCGCGATAATGGGCTTCAGCCACCTCGAGTTCCCCGAGGTCCACAGAAGCCAGCGCCATATTGTTGTGGGCTTTCCAGTGCTGGGGATCGACCTCGAGCGCCTTCTCAAGTGAAACTACTGCCTCTTCACTACTGCCCGCCTGGAACAAGGCGAATCCCTTGGCATTCAACAGTTCGACATTATCAGGTTCTACGTCGAGGCCGCGATCATAAGCCTTCACTGCAGCCTGGTAATTGCCGGTACGTTCGTTGGCCATGCCCGCGCGAAGGAAGGAATAGGCGTCCAGGAATCGCTCCTTAATTTCCGCAATGGCGTCAGCCGGGAGCGGAACAAACTCCGGGATATTCGCTGCGCCATATTCTCCTGTGAACCGGTCGAGCACCACCGGGGGCGTTGAGTTTCCCTCCTCATCAATATGGGTCAGGAATAACTGGGTGTACGGCGTATTGGCCTTTGAGGAAAATACCAGCCACTTCCCGTTAGAAGAAAAACTGTGCCAGGAGTTCATGCGCGGTGTATTGGCGCGGAGCCGACGGGCATCGCCGCCCTCAGCAGGGATGATATAGAGCACGCTGTCAGGCATGAGCAACATGTAATTTTCAGCCTGGGTAAACACGATCCACTTGCCATCCGGAGAAAACTTGGCGAAGAAGTTGCTCATGCCATTGTGCGACGCACCTTCAATGGGCTCAGCGGTACCGCCTCGGCCCTCGTTGAACGGCACCCGGTATAGATCGAATTTAAAGGGCTCCTTGTCTTCGATAAATTCGGGGACATCATTCTCATCCAGCAAAATGCTGCTGGCGTTCGCTATGGATTCCTTCTCGTAGACTTTCGCACGGGCGAATACCACGGATTTTCCGTCCGGACTCCAGGTGGGATTGCTTTGCACATACTCGGGGTCATCAGCGCCGGGAAGCGGGGTAAAGGTCCCCGCCACTGTGTCGTACACGACCAGTATGCCTTTGATCGGAAAAAACAATTGCGAATATTCGATGCCAGGCGTGGCGACAAAGACGGCTCGGTCTTTGACGGTGCTAATCACGTAGCGCCCATCGGGAGAAACCTGCGACAGCAAGCCAAACGTGGCTTCACCGTCGTCTTTTTCATAGTCGCTCCAGGTGATGATCTTCTCGTCATCCAGCGTCATATCCTTCGACACCGGGAGAATGGCGTAGCCACCTTTGTCATTGCCGTAGTCAACATCCATGCCCAGCACGCCACCATCACCGGAAAACGAGTGGCAGTTGCCGCAAACCGGCAGGTTCTCAAGCACGATCGGGGGTTGTTCAACCGAGTCGACCGACCCGAAGCGCCACCGGATGCGTGACGGGTCTTGTACTGCCGAGATGAACGGGAGGGGGACCTCGCGGTAGTAGATAGAATCACCTACGGGATCAGTAGCAGTGCGCATGCTCACAGTATCGGAAGAAACCGGCGCCCCCTGCTCATCAAGCCCGACAACGGCTAACCTGGTCCCGGGTGCGGTTGAAAGCCGCTTGATTTCGGCCCAGTCCTCCTCGGAGGGCCGCCAGGAAGGTCCCGCCGCCGGAAAGCGCATTGGATCCGCTTGCCCGTCGAACTGCAGCAATACCAGCCAATGTGACGCGCTTGCTGTTTCATCCTTCCAGATAAAGGTGGGCGCCACAATGTCCGGCGGAAAAAGGGTCTCATCGATCGGGTAGGTAATCTCAAGTTGGCCGATCGATTCACTGGGAAACGCAACCGGTCCGTCAAAGGTCTGACGCTGGCAACCGGCGAGCAGCAATACCCCCAGCACCACGGCAGCTCCTGCTATCTTATTACTTATATCAGCGAAGATAATCTTAAAGCTCCTGTTCATAGGGCTAAGCGCAGTTTCGCCGGAGTGTGTTTGATCGGCCTGATGAAGTCAATTGGCGGATCCGGGTCGACCAAATAGCCCACCAGGGAACACGCGCCCGTGCCCCAACTGGCGAATTTTTGACAACACGAGAAAATACAACTATATACTAACTTTTGGGGACAGTGTCTCCAAGGAGTTGGTTTGCCGTGCCAAAGCGGCAAACACGCCACAATAGTCCGGAGAATAATGATGACTAAAGGTTATTTCGGTGCATTCCTGGCAATTACCCTGCTCTTTACCGCAGTTGCTTCTAATGCGGCGGTGCATCGGGTTTACCCGGGTATGTCTATCCAGGAGGCACTTGACGGTGCTTCACCAGGCGATACCGTCCTTGTTGAGCCGGGCACGTACCAGGAGACCGGCAACGGCCGATACGGCCTTCGCATCGATAAAGACAATATCCGGCTGATTGGCAAAGTCAAAAAGGGCAAAGGCGCCGCCGGGGAAGTCGTCCTTCTGCAGAATGAAGACCAGGAAACCGGGGTATACGCGGCTCCGGAGGATACCGAGGACTATGTCTGCGATTACGATGTTAATGACCTGTCAGAGGCAGGTCAGGACTGCCGCAGCCGGGAGCTGAGAGGGTTCTACATCCGCGGATTCATTGTTAAGGACTTCCCGAAAAATGGCATACAGACACGATGGGTAGACGGCTTCGAGTTTGTAAGGAATGAGTCAGCCGATAATGGCTGGGATAACGGCAACGGAATTTACCCGACGCTCTCAGCGAATGGGCTGGTGCGCAACAACGTTTCCTACGGTTCAACTGACACGGCAATGTGGATTGCCGGCTCGGAAAACGTGCGCGTTATTGGCAACGAGTTGTATGACAGTGTCATCGGCTTTGAAATTACCGTTTCTAACAACGTCAAGGTTATTCAGAACGAGATCTACAACAACACTATCGGCGTGGGTCTATTCCATCCAAACGGAGCAGGCAACCCACCACTGACAGTTATGGCCGATTGGGTCGTGGAGCACAACAACATCTTTGACAACAATCGGGACAACGATGCGCCACCCAACAGTTTACAGGGCAACCTTCCCAAGGGTATCGGTGTACTGCTCTCAGGCGTTAGTGACCATGTGGTTGCCAAAAACAATGTTGAAGGAAACGGTTACGTCGGCATCGCTGTGCTGGGCTGGTGCACCGGCCTGGGCATCGCAGATCCAAATGTATGTAACTCCCCGCCGCTCAAGGCACCGCCCAACTCAATAAACAACCTGGTCGCCCAGAACTACCTGATCGATAACGGTCTTGCACCGCCGGCTGACGCCGAACTCCCGCCAGCGGACCTACTCTACGCACAACCACTTGAGCAATTGTTCGGATTTTCTACGGATGGGAACTGCTTCGAGAAAAACAAACCCAAAAATGGGTTCAGCTCAGTCTCTGTCACTTTGCTGGGCCTCTCCGACGAACTGCCAACGGATGGTTGCTGACAGTCTCGCGAACTACTTGAAATAGCTCCCTGGCGTCAAAAGCTGGGGAGTTTCCGATAGCTAGCCGGTCTGAGGATCGAAGTGCCAGCACACACCCCTGCCGATATCATCGAATCCCGTGGATGCTCAATTACGCTGAAACGCCTGGAAGGCCCTCACGCCCTTGAGCTGATTTTTAACTGTCGGCCTGATCCAGATACCCGCGACACGACTGAGCAGTCCGAGGCAGCTTATCGAGCAATCCTGGATGTGCTTGTACAAAACGGCGGTAGTTTCCGGTCAGTCGTATCCGAGATAGTTTTTCTACGCGACCTTCAGGCGAACCTGGGGCCTGTTCGGGCGGGACGTGAACGCACGCTCGCTGCAGCGGGTAACGCCTCCCATAAACCGGCGACAACTGAAATCGAGCAGCCGCCACTAGCCCACGGCGCCTGCTTCGAATTACAGCTGCAAGCAGTGATACCTCATCAATCTTCTGGGGAGTCCGTCAACTTTAAAGCAACAACCGCCTGCGAGTGTACAGAGTGCGCTCGGATGCGTGGCCTCCAGATTAGCGTCGAAAACGAAAGGCGACTCTACGCGGGTGCCCTGTATGGACAAGGTGACGACTCCTACGAACAGACCCACGCCATGTTTGCTGTTGCCGAAGACTTGTTGCAGCAGGCGGGCATGGCCTTTCGCGATGTGATGCGAACGTGGATTTACCTACCCGAGATGGAGCGTGACTATGCGGGTTTCAATCGTGCAAGGCGAGAATTTTTTGAAGCGCATGGGGTAGATCCGATTCCGGCAAGCACCGGGATCGGTGCGGGACTGAGCGCGGAGAAGCATATGCTTAGCCTTGGGTTCTATGCGGTTAAGGGCGCCGAGCCGCCGCTCAGGACGGTGATGACCACTCCAACCTTAAATGAAGCACCGGTTTACGGTTCCGACTTTTCCCGGGGTATGCGCGTAGCGGAATCCAATCGGGTGTCGCTGCACATCTCCGGAACGGCGAGCCTCGACGAAACCGGGGCAACCGTTTATGTGGACGACTTCGAGGCCCAGGTTGATCGCATGCTCATCAATGTGGCGGGGCTATTGGAGCAGCAGGGCGCGAAATTTAGCGACATCACCTCGGCAATTACTTATGTCAAACATCCGGAGGACGCCACACGCCTGCAGCAGAAATTTCAGGAGGCTGGCTACGAGGGATTTCCCAACGCAATAGTCGAGGCCCTTGTGTGTCGCCCGGAACTTTTATGCGAAACCGAAGCTCTGGCCTTGCTGCCCGCAGAGCGGCCTCAGGTAGATACACAGTAAACGCCGAAACGCTCTCTTCTCGACCAGCAAAGCCTGGGGGCTAACGCAGCCCTGATTTTTTCACCTCAAACATATTCGCCCCGGGCGTAACTTCGCAAGGCTTTTCAGACTCATCCACATACTGCAACTTGGGATTGCGCACTTTAAGTACACCGTCTGCCTCCAGCCGAAATCCAGCCTCGACAGACCGGGTACCTTCGGGAAGTGCGACCACAACTTGGACGGGGTGCCACTCCAGGTTACCGAGCCTGGGAGTATTGAGCAGGGAGGCGTCCATCAAAACCCTGCCCTGACCATTTTTTTGGGACCTGGCGGTAACCGCCAGACCACCCCCATGGCGCATGGCCTGGAACGTTGAGGTGGAGGCAGTCAAGTCAAACTCCAGTTCCGCATAGAAGGCTAACTTAGCCCCGGACTCTGGTGCCAAATCGACGCGCTGTTTGAATATGAACCCCGGTTGAGGCCCCACGCGCGTTACCGTAAAGACACCCTTTTCCGTGAAGTGCTCATAGGAAGGTTCACCCGCATGCTGCAGGCTGAGCCAGTGGGTAAGCCCACCACTGGGTCTTTGCTGGCTGAAGGTTGGATCCTTGATCAGGTTTTGACCCTGCACATCACAAAAATCTGCGGCGGTTACTTCCGCAGCGACGAAAGATAACAGGGCAACAAACAGGGTCTGAACGGTTTTCACCATTTTTGCTTCACTCTTCACAATCGACCAATGGATAAGCCGCGTTAACAGGTAATCTTTAACCCGGCGGGTCAAATGACCTGGCGAAACTAAACGCTACTTCACTGGGACCGTTTGCCTGCAGATACTCCAGCTTTTCCTTCGCCTCCTCGACCGAAGGAAGATGGCCAGCGGGAACCCACCACAGTGCCTGGTGCGACTCCAGCATCTTTTCGAACCATGCTTCCCGGTCCTGTAGTAACTCAACGTGAATTGATTTGTAGACAAAGGCTTTCAACGCGTCGAGGTCGGTCCAGACACTGACATTCACCAGCAACAGTGGATCATCGAATGCCTGGATAGCGGTGGCATCGCCCTCCTCCGTTTGTAACCGCCAAACAAAACCCTCGGACTTGTCGGCAATCGCATTGATTTCATCCAGACGCGCCATAAAACCTTGCATCACTTCGCTGTCACGGGTGCCTCGGGCTTTCGCGATATTAATCTGAGCCAGATGATATTTACTCAAACTGCTACCTCACGTGACAAGAACCTGCTCGGGCAGGTGCGGCCAGCCAAAATAACATAAAACTTACAACGCCAGCTTGTTGCGGAAAAGCCATGTTGTGCATCACGCGTCGGACGCAATGCTCTCGTTGGAGGCTATTGATGCCCCACCACTGGCATAGCGCTTACGGGTAGCATCACTCCAGCTGTCAATCTCCGAGCGATCCAGTCCATAGGCCAGGCCGCGCTCCACCGCCGGGCGCGCACGCACGCGCTCAACCCAGGCCACCACGTTGGCGTGCCCGGTGATATCCACCTTGCTCCACTTCCAGCCGCGCACCCAGGGATAGCAGGCAATATCCGCTATCGTGAAGTCATCGCCGCAAATGTAATCACGCCCCTCGAGCTGTTTGTTCAGCACCCGCAACAGTCGTTGGGCCTCATTGCTGAAACGCTCCAGCGGGTGCGACTTTTGCTCGGCCGGCACATCATCCATGTACCGGGTATAGGCAAGCTTGTTGCCAAAAGCGGGGCCAATACCGCCCACCTGCCAGATCAACCACTGGATGACATCCCAACGCCGATCGTCCGCGGGCAACAGCGGGGACGGGTACTTTTCCGCCAGGTACATGAGGATGGCACAACTCTCCATCAGCGTCCTGTCGCCATCGCGCAGACCGGGAATCTTCTGGTTGGGATTGACCGCAGTGAAGGCTTCCGAGAACTGCTCACGCTGAAACAGGTCGATGGGGATTACCTTCACCTCGGGAAGGTCTATGCCCGCCTCCTTCAACTCTTCCAGCATGATCGTGACCTTCCAACCATTAGGGGTGGCCGAGGTCCACAGTTCCATCGTCATAGGTTTCTCCTGCCTGCTACATGTTTAACCGCAGCTGCCCCAGGTAATCCATTTTCCCCAGGGGAACACCGAGTTCGCGCAGCACCACGTAGGTCGTGGTGGCGTGGAAGTAAAAGTTGGGCAGTGAAAACGACATGATGAAGTCGTCGGTGGTAAACGGGATTTCGCGATCGCCCAGCTTGAAAACCATTGGCTGGTCAGCCAGGGCATCGATCTCTTCCCGTGATTCACCCTGCAAACTTTCCGTTGCTTCCTGTACCAGGCCTTTCAGCTTTTCGTAGTCCAGATCGCTCATTTTTGGCGGAGGCTGAAACAAACGGTCTTTCAGTCCCTTCACAGCACCCATGGAATGGTGCCAAACCGAGATCAGCTGGAAGCTGAAGGGGGCCATATCTTCGCGCAGCTTGTAGCGGACGATGTCGTCAAGTTCAATGCCGTTCTCGGCGGCATACTTCTCCCCCATCTCCAGCACATGGGCAACACCACCCAGGGTCTGCAGGTAAGAGGCGACACTCAGGTCATAAAGTGAGGTGGACATGAATAGTACTCCTGATCAAATTGGCTTGAATGCACCCTGGTCCAGGCTGGCCGACATTGGCTCCGGCGCTGCGGAAATATCTCGAGCCGCATAAGGATGGAATTATCATTCGATAAATGCAAGCTCATGAGCAGAGCCTAACAGCGGGACCTAACCGGATCGTGTATCGAGCGGAAAATTAGCTGGAGCAGCGCCGACTCAGGGACCTCCAGCGAGTTGGCGGCGGAATGGCGGCAGGGAATCGAGGATAGCGCTGCCGTATCGGCGGGTGACAATGCGACGATCCAGCAAGGTAACGCGCCCGGTATCCTGCTCGGTGCGCAGCAGGCGCCCACTGGCCTGCACCAGGCGTAGGGCGGCGTCGGGCACACTGATTTCCATGAAGGCATTGCGGCCCTCTGCCTCAACCCACTCAGCCAACGCGGCCTCCAGAGGGCTGTCTGGTACGGCGAAGGGAATCTTGGCGATAACCACATGGCGACAGTAATCACCGGGCAGGTCGACCCCTTCGGCAAAGCTGGCCAGCCCGAAAATCACACTACCGCGCCCCTCATCAATCGCCAGGCGGTGGCGGCGCAGTATCTCCTGCTTGCTGTAATCACCCTGCATCAATAACTGATCGCCAAAGCTGGCTGTCACGCCCTGGTGGACATCCAACATCTGCCGGCGGGAGGAAAACAACACGAGGGTACCTTCGTCACGGTCCAGTAGATGGGGCAACTGCTCGACAATTGCCTGGGTATGGGCCTGGGCATCGCCGGGGTCACAGTCCATCGCCGGAACATTGAAAGTGGCGCTGGCATAATCGAATGGGCTGGCCACCACTTTGTAGGCCGCGTCGACGGGCGCCCCGGAGTGCAACCTGAATCTTTCGAAGGAGTTGAGCGCGGTTATAGTCGCCGAGGTCACCACCACCCCCGCCGCACAGGACCACAAATAATCCTGGAGGATATCTGCGGCAAGAATGGGGCTGCAGCGCAGGTCGAAGCCAAACTGACCATTACTATTGAGCATCACGATCCAGCGCGCCTTGGGTGGCATGTCGTCCTCACCGGTAACAGCGTACTCCTGCCAGAGCGCAAGGTTGCCCTCCGCACGCCCCAGCATGGCACCAATATTAAGGTGCCAGGTTTCGATGTCTGTCTTGTCCATCTCGGCGACATCGTCTTCCAGCGCAGCTTCCAGTTCTTCCTCCATACGCGACAGATTCAGCACCAGCTTCTGGAACTGCATAACCAGACCCTGTGCAGGCACTAACAGTTCATGGGGTACGTGGCCGTGCTCGAACCGCAGTTGCTGGTCGTCACGGCGCTCATCCACTTCAATGTCTTCGAACAGCGCAGACACCTGCTGCTCCACCACCTGTAACGCGGCAGCGGCCTCCTCCATCTCTGCGGGAAGCTGTTCCAACGGCCGCTGCAGCGACGTCATCTTAGCCAGCGCCGGAGCGGCCTGTACCAACAACTTCCTGCTCTCTCCCAGCCACTGGATGGTGGTGTGTAAGCGACAGAAACCTGAAAAGTGTGACAGGGCTTTGTCAGGCAGGTGATGGCCTTCGTCAAAGATATAGATGCTGTCCCCCGGGTCCGAGAGGATCGCGCCGCCACCCAGCGCCAGGTCGGACAAGGCCAGGTCATGGTTGGTCACGATAATGTCTGCCGTTTGCAGTTCATCCCGCGCGCGATAAAAACTGCACTGTGCGATATTGGGACAACGCCTGCCGCTGCACTGGCTGTGATCTGTGGTCACCGCAAACCAGACATCGTCGGCTATCGCCTCAGGCCAATTGTCCCGGTCGCCGTCCCACTGCCCTCGCCCCAGCGCATCGATCATGCCGTTGTATACGGGGAGCGCGTCTGCACCGACGGATGTCGCCAATTCATCGGGATACAGGGGTAGAGCGTCGTTCGCTCCCTGGCCACTGACCAGCATGCGGTCCAACTTCGACAGGCAGACATACCGGCGACGGCCCTTGGCAAGCACATAGCTGAATTCCAGGCCACTGCTGTGCCTGATATCGGGCAGGTCTTTGTTGACGAACTGTTCCTGCAAGGCCACGGTGGCGGTGCAAACCACCAGCCGCTTACCCATAGCCCTGGCGATGGGAATGGCCGCTACCGAGTAGGCAATGGTCTTGCCGGTACCGGTGCCCGCCTCAATAACACAGACCGCGGCTCCGTTCGAAGGGGCCGCACCGGGGCCGGGGATTTTCGCCAGCGTGTTGGCAATTTCGGCGATCATCTGGCGCTGGCCCCAGCGCGGGGTCAGGCCCTTGGTTTCCATAATGGCCCCATAGGCCTCACGGATCTGGTCTTTCAGTTCCTCGCTGAGCAAAGGTCCGGTCAGACCCCGGCCTGGGCGAGCTTACTGCTCACGGCATTGGCGTAAATGGCCAGCGCGTAAGGGCGGTGCTCTGGTGCTAATGCATCTATCCGAGCGGTAAAAGCCTGTTCATCGGTATCACCCTGTTCCAGGGAGAGTCCCGGTGGAATGTCCACATCCTGGCCATGCAACTGGCGATAGGCGAACAAGTTGGTGGGATGCAAGCAAAAACCTTCGATCACCTGCCGGTCAACTTCCTCGGCAACGGCCTCTGCTGAGTCAAATTCACCGTCGAGCACCGCACCAAAATTGACATGCACTCGGCCCTTGTCACCGGCGATCCCCTGACCGATGGAGGCGACATCTTCCTGCTCGCCCTTCTCATAGTCGCCGCTGGTTGCACGCGCATGCAATTCGTTCGCTTTCAATGCATCGCAGGGATCCAGTTCATAGGAGATCGCCACCGGTACAATATTGAGCCCGCGAATGTGCTCGGCAAAAGACTGCTCGGCCTTGTTGCGCGACAGCGACAACATTTTAATAACAGCGGGCTCTGTCCGATCCAGCCCGTCCTTGGCCCGTCCTTCGCGCTGGGCAATCCACACCGGTGCATTTTCTTCGCGAATGGAGAACTGAATATAGGAGGACAACGTTTTCGAGGCGGCCAGCAGTTCACGGGGCGCACTGACACCGCGTTTGACCAGGAAGCTCTTGTTAAGGCGCATCAGGTCAGACACCCAGGGCTTGGTCAGCAGATTGTCACCAATGGCAATGCGAATGGTCTGGTGACCATTCAGGTGCAGTGCGTAATTGGTAAACGCCGGGTCCATGGCAATATCGCGGTGGTTGCTCATGAACAGGTAGGCCTGGGACGGGTCCAGTTGGTCCAGTCCTGACACGGTGAGTCCGCCAGAGGTCTGGGTAATCATGTTGTCCATGTAACTCTTGATTACCATCTGCATGCCATGCACATCTTCTACGCCACGCAGTTGGCGATTGAGATAGAAGCGCACCAGCTTGCGCCACAATGACGGCATTACATTGGCGAGGGAACCCAATCGCAGGGCAGCCACCGAGTCCAGAAACTCCTGGTCAGACAACAACTGGTTTAATACGGCGGGTACTTCTTCGTCCCGGTAGGGGCGTATATCCGCATAGGGATCGGTCAAGCCGTTTTCCTCGTTTGGGGAGCGCCACACCATACCCAAATTCAGCCACCACGTCATCCGCGTAGCCGCGGGGGAACCAACCTTGGTATCCCTGTATAATGCGCCGACAACCCGGAGGTGCCCTCGGGCCTCGCTTTCTGCTACCCTGCCGCCGCCTCTACGCTGATTGAATGAAAAGGAGACACAATGGACGCGACAAGCGCAACACTGATGACATTTGGCGTGGCCGCCCTGTTTGCCAGTTGGGTGGTACTACTGATCGACTCCTGGCGTGAGGATTACAGCTGGGGCCTTTGCACGCTCCTGCTGCCACCGCTCTCCTACCTGTACGCACTCGGCAGGCTCGACAAGGCAGGTGGCGCCATTATGCTGGCCATTCTCGGCTGGGTATTTCTATTCCTGTCCCTGTAGTTGTAGTCGTAGATAGAGATTTCACTGCATACCAGCGCGGCTCTCACAGACTGTGGCCGCGCTCTCCCCGGATTTTCAATATTTTCTTTATTTATCAATGGGTTGAATGTGCCGTAATTCGCCTTCAGCCCGCTCGGCACCGCGCATCGTTACAAAATGCTAACTTAAACCCTTGCGCGAGCGTCGCTATACTGCGCACCCTTCGAAAGTCGCCAATATCTGCGGCGCACAGCAAGATCGGAACCCAGTGCAAATCATGAACAGCAGCAAAATTGCCGCGGCCAGCCTACTTATAGCCTTTTCGGCTCACAGCCTGGCTGCCAAGCCCACCAGCATCGCCTTCCAGGCCAGCGGCCAGGACAGCGAGGGGCGACCCTATTCGGCGTACGAGGTGAAATGTTCCGATGGTAAACGCCTTCCCCTGACCGCCTGGGACAACCGGAGGAAGTGGTGTGTGGGCGAGGTCGCAAGCACCCGCTGCGAAAAGAAGCAAATTCGGGCCGCCAAGGCCGCCTGCCAGGGCTGACCTGGCAACCCCGGAGCGGGTGCTAATCCAGGTAGCGCCGACGAAGTTCTTCGAGATCCGCCTCGCTTAAACCCATCGCCTCACTCAGGTAGCGATCGACGGAGCCATGTAGCTCGTCGATGGTCTCCAGTGCGCGCTGCAAATACACCTCGTGCACTTCCAGCATCGGCAGAATGGCCTCCTCTTCCACGTGCTGCATATCGTACTTACCGCGAATGCGCGTCAGCTCATGGGCTGGAATAAAGAACTGTCGGGTCAGCATGTAGTCACGCATTACCGTGTCCCGGGGAACACCCAGGGCCAGCAAAATAATGGCAACGGCGAAACCCGTGCGATCTTTGCCGGCGGCACAGTGCACCAGGAACCGCGCCTGGTCAGTAGCGAGAATTTCACGGAACATACGCGCGTAGGTCTCGCTCTGGGATTCAGCGAAGTCGTGGTTAATATGCACCATGAAATTGAACATGGGGTCCCGACCGGTCCAGCCCTGCTCGGCCTCTTCGAAGAAGCGCGCATTGCTACCCGGCTCGATAGGCAGGCTCACGGTGCGCGGCGTATTCTGCGCCGGCAAACGGTTGGGATCGTTCAGCTGTTCCTCTACACGGCGAAAATCGCAGACCAGGTCCAGTTCCAACGAGGCCAGCAAGGCCAGGTCCTCATCACTGAGTGTCGACAGCTGGCCCGAGCGGTACAGGAAACCCCATCTCACCCTGCGCCCGTCCTCGGTGACATAGCCACCAAAGTCGCGAAAGTTCGGTGCGCCTTGAAATCCAAGCCGGCGCTCCCCGGCGACCACCTGGTTACCCCGCTGATCATCCACGCGAAATCGATGCTGACTGTCACGGGCCAGACCGGTGACCTTTACCGGCGCCTGCCCGGAAGCGGGATACTCGACATGTCCCTCGCCGCTCAGCGGCTCCACCAGGATCTCGGCATCCGCAGAGCTCGCTTCCCAGGCAACATGGTGGACACCGTCGGCATTGCGCCAGATGTGGACGGATTCGGGGTCTAGGGGCATAGGACTACAACTCGCAACATGTTGGATTTTCGGGGCTTCAGCACGGTAGGTGGCACGGCAAGACCCCAGATTTCGGACAATACCACGCCCCACTTACGCTCACACTGGACGGCGCAATTACTGGCTACGGGTCGAGGTGGAAAATGGGGTGCGCAAATGCCAATTTACGGGGACCATTATAGCCCAGCCAACGTCTCGAAATGCGCTAAACTCAGGGCCGGTTTTAAGGTTGACAAGACAGGCCTAACTGTGAATAATCGCGCCTCCTGAATTTCTGACCCCTAGAGGATATCGACAGTGGCTAATTCACCCCAGGCAAAGAAGCGTGCGCGTCAGGCAGAAAAGCGTCGCACTCACAATGCCAGCCTGCGCTCTTTGGTACGCACCAAGATCAAGCAGGTCGTAGCAGCTATTGGCACCGGCGATGCCGAACAAGCCAAGGCCGCTTACGATAGCGCTGTGCCCGTTATCGACCGTATGGCCGACAAGGGCATCATTCACAAGAACAAGGCCGCTCGTCACAAGAGCCGCCTTAACTCTCAGGTAAAAGCGCTCGCTGCCTGAGCACTTAGCTGAACACAAAAAAGCCGGCTTTAACGCCGGCTTTTTTGTGTCCGTTTATTTATACTCGTCGTAAACCACCCTGAAGTCGCTGGTCAGGTCTGTCGAGACCCCATCAGCGCTGACTTCGCAGCGCCCCGAAACACACTCAGCTGGCCAGTTGCACCTGCCCCTCTTCGGCCTCTTTAGCCTTGTGGAAGCTGTCAAGCATACTCTGCTCGTAGCTTTGTGCTTCTTCAGTGTCCAGCGGCCGCTCCAAGGCGGTCCAGTCGATATCGCCGTCGGTGGCCAGGTTCTCAAATTCGAGGATGCCGAGCTCCTCAAACTTGGGACGAATCTTGTCAGTCAGCAGGCCAATGCGGCCCAGGTTGGGAATCACGCGCTGGAACAACAGATTGCGGAATGTTGACATCACAAAGCCTTCCAGGACCTGTTTACGGGCTTCTTCCACATCCCAGCCGAAGTGGCGGAACACGTCCGTGGCCACCAGTCGTTCGCGGCTGACCACGCAGGCCTCGTAGGCAAACTGGGCGCGCTCCTCACGCTCTTCTTCGCTCAAGGTTTTGACAAATTCTTCCAGGTAGTTAACACCAAAGGTGACGTGGCGTGCCTCGTCGCGGGTCACCAGGTAAACCACATCTTTAAGTACCGGGTCAGGCGTGGTTTCGCGGGTCGTGTTGAACGCCGACAGAGCCAGACCCTCGATGACGATCTGCATGCCGATGAACTTCATATCCCAGCGCGCGTCGGTGAGGATCTTGTCGATAATGCTCTTCAGGTGGGTATTAATGGGGTACATCATGCCGATACGCTGTTGCAGGTACTTGTTAAAGACCTCCACGTGGCGGGCCTCATCAAAGGTCTGGGATGCCGCATAGAGTTTGGCATTAAAGGTGGGCGCACAGGAACACAGTTGCGACGCCACCAGCAAAGCACCTTGCTCGCCGTGCAGAAATTGCGACAGGCTCCAGGCATTCATGTGCAGCCAGAATTCGTCCTTGGTCTTATCGTCCATGTCGAGATAGGGCTGGTACTCGTGCAGGTTCATCAGCTCGGGGGCTCGCTGCTCTTCGGGCCAAGGGCGATCCCAGTCGATATCCATTTCCGGGTCCCAATTGAGCTGCTTGCCCAGGTCATAGAGTTTCTTGATGCGATCATCCTGGACCTTGTAATCCCAGTTGTAAGATCCGGTCAGGGGCGTCTGGAAAATTTCTGCCACGTGATCGACCTGCTCGCTGGTCAGTACATCTTCCAGGTCGGGATTCTCGCGGGGGTAATCTGCGCCGGCAAACTGCTGGATCTTGCGGGGCGTCGTCTCGTTCCACTGCACTTTCATTGTCATAACTCCAGAACTTGGGTGTGGTACCACTATGGAAGATGCCCCCGGGGCCAACAAGGTAAAGTATTGTCAATTTATAGTCATTTATGGCCAAATAGCACCATGCCAAAAACTACCGCACCAGCGCAGTACGTCCTGATACTTATCGGGATGGTTGAAGAGCAGGGCCACCCCCGGGAGGCCTTACTGTCCGGCACCACCCTCGCAGAGACCGGGTTGTCGGGCATTGGTGCCCGCGTTAGCGAGAGCGACTTTGCGCAACTGGTGGGCAATGCCCTGGCCCTGACTGGCAACCCGGCCCTGGGCCTGGACCTGGGCATGCGCCTCAATCTGGGTGCCCACGCAATCCTGGGTCAGACGTTCATGACCTGTCGCGACCTGCGTCAGGTCATGGATATATTTCTCAAGTATTACCACCTGCTCTCCCCCGCACTGTACCTGGAGTTCGAAACGGTGGACGACCGCTGCATCCTGACCACGGTATCCACACCGGAGCAGAACTCGGTGCACTTCGCCTACGAGCTGATGTATGCGGCCATACTCAACACCCTGCGTGGACTGCTGGGCCGCGAAGACCTGAATATCGCGCTGGAAGTGCCCTACACCGCGCCAGATCACGCGGAGCGCTACTACCAGATCTTTGGAGAAGGCGTCAGTTTTGACAGTTTCCGGGGCCGCATCAGCTTCGACCGCGCCCTGCTGGACGCGACATTGCCCGCCTCCAACCCGGCCCTGCGCACCCTCTACGAAGAAGAGTGCGCGCGGCTATTGGCAGACCTGGAGGAAGCTGATTCGGTCTCAGAACAAACCCTGCGCCTGCTGCGCAAGCTGGAGGGACAGTACCCGCAGATGCCACAGATCGCCCAGATGCTTAACTTCAGCTCGCGCACTTACCGCCGACGCCTTGAGCAGGAGTCCGAGTCCTACCAGTCCCTGCTGGACAAGGTGCGGGCCGAGCACGCCACCCGCTACCTGCAGAACACCCGACTGCCCCTGTCCACCATTGCCTATATGATCGGTTTTAACGATTCTTCCAATTTCCGCCGGGCTTACACCAAGTGGACCGGCCGATCGCCACGGGCAGTACGCGGTGGCAACTAGGGCTTTAAAAGTCTGCCTGGGCAAAAGAGCAGCATCAATACTGGCAAAGGAAGGTTGGAAACCGGAGCATTTTAGCCTGCTGATGGGCGCCTCAGGCGGACCCAAGTGGTTCATTCTCAGCCACCTGGACCGATTCCTGTTCGGCGACTTCCTGTTTAATAGCGAAAAGCCCATTACCACACTGGGCTCGTCGATAGGCGCATGGCGCAATGCCTGCTTTGGCACTGCGAACCCGGCCGCGGCGATCGCCAGGCTGGAGCACGGCTATCTGCACCAGTATTACGAGAGCCGCCCGACTCCGGCCGAGGTCAGCGAGGTCAGCCTCGGGACTTTGCGAGACACCCTGGGCGCAACCGGGGTTGCCGAAATCATTGGCAATCAACGGGTCAGCACCCACATTGTCACTGCCCGGGGTCGCGGCGCCACCGGGTCATCGTCTACGCCGGTGCTTGCCACCGGCATGGGAGTCGCCGCCCTGGGCAACACCATTAGCCGCAAGATGCTACGGCACGCGTTCCAGCGGGTGGTGTATCACAGCGGTCAGGTTCCAGACGGGCAGTTGGCTCTGCACGACTTCCAGACCCACTATGTGCCGCTGCAGTCTGACAATCTGGCACCGGCCCTGCATGCGAGCGGCGCTATCCCCTTCGTACTGACCGGCGAGCGCAACATTCCCGGTGGCCCCGCGGGCAAATATTGGGACGGCGGCATCATCGACTACCACTTCGACCTGGGACAGTATCGCGGCGACGGCCTCATTCTCTATCCGCACTTCAGCGACAGCGTCATCCACGGCTGGTTCGACAAATTCCTGCCCTGGCGCAAGGCCAGCATCGCCGATTTCGACAACCTGGTACTGTTGTGCCCAAGCCCTGAACTGGTCGCCGACCTGCCCCAGGGCAAGATTCCGGACCGCGGAGATTTTACGCGGATGGATCACGAAGACAGAGTTCGGTACTGGACGACCTGCGTGGAGCGCAACAAGGCCATGGCTGATGAGTTTGCCGCACAGATAGCGGGCAATAACCCGCTGGAGGGGGTCACCGTATTGGGGGATGGAGCCCTCAGCTGATACAAGAGCCCTCAGCTAATAAAAGAGCCCTCAGCTAATAAAAGAGCCCTCAGCCAAGAAAAGAGCCCTCAGCTAATAATAGAGCCCTCAGCTGATGTATTCGTCCAGGTAGCGCTCTACCTCGGCTTTAAGAGGGCCCTTGAAGGCACTCGCCAGCATACCGAGTTTGACTGACACATCGACCAGGTCGTCGTGGAAACTTAGCGTGCCATCCACTCCCGCACCCTTGATACGCACAGTATCGCCCTGCCAGGAAGAACGCACGCCATGGGTGCGCTCCAGACTCTTTGCCAGACCTTCGGCGGCGTCGCGCAGTTCATCCTTGGGCATGGTATAGGGTTTGGTAACGCGAAAACCGGTCATAGGGAGCCTCGAATTTTTATTAGCACCAGGGCCTGTAAAGGCTATCTGGGTTGGACCCAGTATAGATCAAGCGCTGTCACGGCGCATGGCCAGCCAGTTGCCGAATAACACCAGCATCAGGCCAAGTGCCGCATAAACTGTCCACTGGTAGTCTTCGAACACGCTTGAAATCAACAGCGCAACCACCGGGAAAATCAAGCTGACGTAGCTGGCTCGATCGGCCCCGATATTCGCCACCAGGTTCAAGTAGGCCCAAAATCCCACCACCGAGCCAAACAAGGCCAGGAAGCCGAGCGACAACAAGTACGGTGCCCGCCAGTCAACCAGAATGGGCTGCCCCAGTATCAATGCGGTCGCGTAGAGCACCAGGGCGCCATACAACATACCCCAGGCGCTACAGGTCAGCACCGGAATGCGTCGGGCACTGTTTCTCGACGCGACAATATTGCCCAGTGACGCCAGGTAGGTACCGGCCAGGCAGGCCAACAGTCCCCGCATCACGCCATCGGACATATCCAGGGCCTGCAGTTCCGGCCAGAACAGGCCGACCATGCCGGTCAGCCCGATGCCGGCGCCGACAAGTACATTGGCACTCACCCGCGCACGCCTGAACAGGGCGCCATTAAGCACGTTGAAAAACACCATGGTGGAAAACACCACCGCGATCAGCCCGCTGGTGAGCAGGCCGGCACCGTGGTAGATGCACACGTAATTGAGGCAGAACAGGAACATACCCTGCAGGGCCACAAAGCCGTGATCGCGCAGTCCCAATTGCAGTTGTGCGGGCTTGCGCAGGCTCAGGTAGGCGAAAATGATCACCGCCGACAACATGAACCGGTGGCCAATTGAGACCAGCGGCGGTACCTCGCCAAGCTGGTAACTGATGCCGATCCAGGTAGAGCCCCAGATAAGCACAGTCAGAATGTATAGTGCGGTATTACTCATGGCAGGCCACGGCGCGAACGGCCACGCACTATAACAGAGCCGCTCCAGGCGCACGCAAACAGACCTTGAAAAGTCCGTGAAACACCCGCAGATAGGGGGTGCACGCCTGACCCTGATACACTGACCACGGCGCAGCGCCACGTCGGGGCCAGGCCAAACACACAGTAAGCAACACCCAGCGAGCAGACCACACCGTAATGGAAGCCGATAGATCACTTAGATTCTTGTTCGACAACGCCGATGTACGGGGAGAGACCGTACACTTGCACGCGAGCCTCAACGAGATCCTGGAGATTCACCAGTACGCCCCCGGCGTGGCCACCCTGATAGGGGAATTTCTCGCCGCCGCGGTACTGCTGAGCACCACGCTTAAATTCGAGGGCAGGATGATTTTGCAGGCACGCAGTGAAGGCCAGGTGCCCTTGCTGATGGCCGAGTGCAACAGTGACCTGAAGTTGCGGGCCATCGCCCGGGGCGCCCAGGAAGCCACCTCGGAGGAATTTCATACGCTGCTGGCCAATGGCCAGCTGGTGATCACCATCGAACCCGACAGGGGCCAGCGCTACCAGGGTATCGTACCGCTGGTTGAGAATTCCCTGAGTCGCAGCCTCGACACCTACTTTGAACACTCCGAGCAACTGCATACGCGTTTCTGGCTGGCGTCCGATGGCAGCCGTGCTGCAGGCATGCTACTGCAACAATTGCCCCCACAGTTACAGACTGAGGAAAATGCCCGCGAAGAACAATGGCTTCACCTGTGTACACTGGCAGCCACGGTGCAACGAAGCGAACTACTGGACTTGCCTGCAGAGGAAGTGCTTTTGCGTCTGTTTCACGAAGAGCCCACCCGTCTGTTTGAGCCTCGTCAGCCCGAATTCTGGTGCAGCTGTTCACGTGAGCGCACACTCAACGCACTGGCCACTATAGGCGTTCAGGAGGTTGAATCGGTTCTGGCCGAACAGGGCTCTGTGACCATGGACTGCGAATTCTGCAACCAGCGCTATGTGTTTGCGCGCGATGATCTCGGGTCCATTTTAGCACCCTCCGGTGACAGCACCCTGCACTAGAGCTGCCAGCGCAGCTGGCGGTCAATTTTTGCCCGCTTCATGTTCGCAATACCACCCGATTCTGACATAATAGCGCCCCCAAAAAGCCCAGAAAAAGGCGGGCAGACCAATAAAAACTCTATTGCACCGCCAAAAAACACACAGGACACACCCATGACCGCCGACATTACCACCCCCCAGGTGCTTACCGACCTGGGATCCGCCCAACTTGTAGAAGAATCCCTGCGCCGCGGGGAGGGTATGCTCACTGACAATGGTGCGCTGCTGGTTACCACCGGCAAACGCACAGGTCGTTCTCCCGCTGATCGCTTTATCGTACGCGAACCCAGCACCGAGGAGGCTATAGACTGGGGGCCCGTCAATCGCCCCTTTGACGCCGATCAATTTGATGCCCTGTGGGAGCGTGTTGAGGCGCACCTGGCTGGACGAGACAGCTTTGTGTCACACCTGCACGTGGGCGAACACAGCGACCATTATCTGCCGGTAAAGGTGTCCACCGAAACAGCCTGGCAGGGCCTGTTTGGCCGCAACATGTTCATCCGGCCACAACAGTACAACAGTGGTAGAAAGCCGGAGTGGCAAGTCTTGAACGCGGCTGGCTTCGTCTGCGACCCGCAGCGCGACGGCACCAACTCCGACGGCGTGGTCATCATTAACTTTGCCCAGCGCAAGGTCCTGCTGGCCGGCATGCGCTACGCCGGCGAAATGAAAAAAGCCATGTTTTCAGTGCAGAACTTCCTGCTGCCGGAAAAGGACGTCATGTCCATGCACTGCTCCGCCAATGTCGGTGAGCAAGGCGACACCACCCTGTTCTTTGGCTTGTCCGGCACCGGCAAGACCACCTTGTCTGCGGACCCGGACCGCTACCTGATCGGCGACGACGAACACGGCTGGGCCAAGGGTTCGGTCTTCAATCTCGAGGGGGGCTGCTACGCCAAAACCATCGACCTCAGCCAGAAGAATGAGCCGGTCATTTGGGATGCCATTCGCTTTGGCGCGATCGTTGAGAACGTGGTGGTAGACGGCGCCCGCGAGGCCGACTACTGCGACACCACCTTGACCGAGAACGGCCGCTGCTGCTACCCGCTGGAGCATGTCGAGAAGCGCACCGAGGTCAATGCTGGTGGCGAACCCAAGTGTGTCATCTTCCTCACCTGCGATGTGTCTGGCGTACTGCCGCCAATATCCATCCTGTCCAAGGAAGCGGCCGCCTTTCATTTCCTCAGTGGGTATACGGCCCGCGTGGGCTCTACAGAGCTGGGGGCAGAAGCAGGCATTCACCCGACCTTTTCCACTTGCTTTGGCGCACCCTTCATGCCCCGGCCGGCCGGGGACTACGCCGAGCTGCTGATGAAACGCATCGAAGACTTCGGCAGCCAGGTTTACCTGATCAACACCGGTTGGACCGGCGGCTCCGGCGCTCCTGGCGGGTCCGGCAAGCGGTTCCCGATTCCGGTCACTCGCGCGGTGGTCGCCGCAGCCCAAAGTGGAGCCCTGCTCGACGCGCCCACTGGCCACCTGGATATTCTCAACCTGGATTTCCCGCTGGAGATCCCCGGGGTAGACAGCAAGTACGTGAACCCGCGAGCCAGCTGGAACGACGATGCTGCCTACGATGAGCAGGCGGGGAAACTGGCGTCATTATTCACCGACAATATCAAGCACTTTGAAGTCTCAGACGCCATTGTGGCGGCGGGTCCGCGCAGCTGATATACGGAGGTCATCAACAACACGTACAAAGCCCGCTAACGCGGGCTTTTTTATGCGCTAGCAATAAGCAGTGACACGACTGTGATTTCTGCCTTTGCGCCCGGCTAGACGCCGCGGATAGCGTCAGGCAGCTTCTGGTTGCGACGCAGCACGTGGGCGGAGAGCTGGCAACCGAAGAGATAGAGGCACGGCACCAGTACCAGGGTCACACCGGTGGCGAACAGCACCCCGAAAGCCAGTGAAATGACCATGGGAATCAGAAACTGCGCCTGCAGGCTGGTCTCCGACATGATCGGTAACAGGCCAATAAATGTTGTCAGCGAGGTGAGGATAATCGGCCGGAACCGGTCCTGACCGGCCTGCAAAAGTGCTTCTGACACAGCA
This sequence comes from Halieaceae bacterium, assembly GCA_963669435.1. Lineage (GTDB taxonomy): Bacteria > Pseudomonadota > Gammaproteobacteria > Pseudomonadales > Halieaceae > CALJFL01. The sequence goes on along the minus strand of OY770025.1, from coordinate 2,257,474 downwards.
TGCCCGCTGGCGCGCAGCTGGTTGATGCGGTCAATCAGCACCAGGTTGTCATTCACCACCACACCGGCAGCGGCAATAATGCCCAGCAACGACAACATGCTCACGGTCCAGCCGAGGATCAGGTGTCCAAAAATGGCGCCCATAATGCCGAAGGGCACGGCGGTAAGCACCAACAGCGGCTGCCAATAGGAACGAAACGGTATCGCCATCAGGGCATAAATCACCAACATGGCCATTGCCATACCCTTGATCATGGCAACCAGGAACTGGGATTCCTCCTGCAACTCGCCGTCCAGTGCCAACGTGAGTCCCGGATAGCGCTGTTGCCATTGTGGCAGGTGATCGGCGATGACAGCCTCCACCACCATGCGGGGATTGGACGTCCCTGCCACCACCTCCGCCGTGACTTCCAGCGTACGTTTGCGGTTGAGACGTTCAATGGTCAAGTAACCCGGTTGGTAGCTAACCTGTGCCACCGTGTCGAAAGGCACCTCGTCGCCACCGGGGGTGCGTACACGCATGTCCCTCAGGTTTTCAACGGCAATGCGTTCCTCCTGTGGATACCGGACCATTACCTTGACGTCTTCGCGCGTTCGCGGAATGCGCTGCGCCTCTGCGCCATAGAAGGCCTCGCGCACTTGCCTGGCCAGGTCCGACAAGGTCACGGACAGGTTCTCCGCCGCCGGTTTGACGTCCAGCACGATCTCCTCCCGCGGCGCTTCCATGGTGTCATTCACGTTAAAGACACCGGGATAGGTAAGCAGGATATCCTCCAGCTCTGCGGCGACCTCGCGGAGATCGTCTGCCGAAGGGGCGGCAAGTACCAGGCTGATCGGCTTGCCAATATTGTTAATGGTGAAATTCACCGCGAAGCTCTCGGCCGGATCTACATCGCCTATCAGTTCCTGCCAACGTTCGGCCACTTCCTTGACGTCGACCGCGTCTGAGGTCGACTCCATGTGCACCCGCACCGTGTTTTCACGCCCCCGGGAGCCGATGTGGCCAATCACCGGCTCGAGACCCGCAAATCGGGGGTTATTGTTGTATTCGGACTTCACCTGCAGCGCCGCATCTTCCACCTGGTGCAGGATGCGCAGGGTATCTGCGTAGGCGCCACCTTCCGGCAGCGTCACCTGCGCCACCACCAGGTCTGAATTGATTTGGGGGAAAAACGCAGAGCGGACCCAGCCACCCGCATAGATGGCAAGACTCACCAGCAGCAGCGAAACAAACAGGGCGATCACCAGGGTATTGGCACGCAGGCAGCGCTCCAGGAAGGGGCGGAATACCTCGCGGGCGAAGCGCGTCATGCTGTCAGCACAGCGCGCCCGGATCGACTCCAGGCGCCGCAGCGGGGCGTAGCGACTGACCCGCTGGGGCCGCATGTGGGCCAGGTGCGGGGGCAGGATGAGCAGGCACTCGATCAGCGAAAACGCCAGCGCGATAATCACCACAATGGGAATATGCGCGGCCACCTTGGCCATGTCCCCGGGTAAAAACAACATCGGCACAAAAAATATCATGGTGCTGATAACCGCAAACATCACCGGTTTAACCACCCCGTAGGCGCCGTTGAGCGCCGCCTTGGCACCGCGCTCGCCGGCCATTTGCCGGGAGTGGATCGACTCCCCGACAATGATGGCATCGTCTACCACGATCCCCAGGATCAGCAGGAAGGCAAACAGCGACATCATATTGAGACTGACGGCGGTGTATTGCAGTGCAAAAAAGGTACCCATGAACGCCACGGCGATACCGACGCTAACCCACATGGCCAACAAGGGGCGCAGGAACAGCACCAGCACCACGAACACCAAGGCCAATCCACCAATACCATTCTTTAGCAGTGTGTCGACACGGCCCTTGAACGGCACTGACATATCGCGCCACAACACCAGTTCAACCCCCTCCGGCAACTGCGGGCGGGTACGCTCTACCCAACTGGTTACCGCGTCGCTGGTGCGCAGGGCGTTGGGTTTGGTGGTGACATAAACCTCCAGGTTCAGCGAGGGCTTATCGTTAAAACGATTCCTTAAATCGACATCTTCAAAATCATCGATAATGGTGGCAACGTCGCCCAGCATGACCTGGGTACCTTCCCGGGTCGTGAGCAGCGGAATAGTTTCGAAATCCTGTTTGTCGTAGGCCTGGCCGCGGGTCTGTAACTGGATATCACCGTCGGCCGCTTTAATCGCGCCGGCAGGCAGGTTGAGCGAGGAATTGCGGATGGCCGCAACGACCTCAGAGAAATTCAAGCCGTAGCGTCGCAGGGTGTATTCGGAAATTTCCACCGATACTTCGTAGGCGCGCGGTGCCGTGAGCTCAACCACCGCCACGTCGGGTTGTGCCACCAGGTCGTCACGCAGGCGTTCACCCAGTTCCTTGAGCGCGCGTTCACCGATGTCCCCCGCCAGGGTCACCACCGCCATAAAATGCCGAAAGGCGACTTCCGCGACGATCGGGTTCTCAGCATCGACAGGGAAGGTGCTAATAGCGTCGACCCGATTCTTGATTTCGGCCGTGAGGCGCTGCATGTCGTAGTCGGTCTCAGCCTCGATAGTTACACTGCCGGTACCCTGACGCGCGGTTGATCGAATCTCCTTAACACCGGCCAGGTCGTGGACGGCCTCCTCGATGCGCACGACTATTTGCTCTTCCACTTCCTTGGGCCCGGCCCCAGGATAAGCCAGGGAGACCCTGACCTTGTTGACCTCGGGTTCGGGGAAGAACTGTTTGTCCAGGGCCGGCATTCCCGTCGCGCCACCGAGCACCAGGAAGATCATCAACAAATTTGCGGCTATCGGGTTATCGATAAACCACTGCATGATCCCTTTCATGTTAGTTGCCCATACTTGCCGAGTTGGCGACGCTGCCCGTGGCCTTTACCGCCACCGGCATCCCGGCCAGGGTCTGACTGGACTCCCCGACAATCACCCGATCACCCGTGTCCAGACCCTTAACCCACACCACATCGGTATTGCTGTGCAGCAGCTGCACCGGCTTGAGACGCGCCCTGTCGCTACTGTCGGCAAGCATCACAGCACCGTCGTTGCGCAACGCTGAGCGCGGAATCTCGGTAACCGCGTCGAAGGCCTTACCGGTAATGCGGGCACCCACAAACATCCCTGGTGACAGCGGCGGCCGTTCGCTGCCCTCGTCGCGGGCGAAGGGTCTTGTTACCTCTGCCACCGCGTATACCACCCGACTATTGATGTCGATATTGGCCTCGGTACGCACGATCCTGCCCTGCCACTCCCAGCTTTGGTTGGCAAAGCGGGAAGTGAGCACAACCTGGGCGCCCTCCGCGAGTTCGGTGGCGTTACTGTCATAGTTCAGGGGAAGGTCCAACAACGCCACCTGCCGGTCGGTCAGGGGCAGGCGGATTTCGGCCACATCGGTGGCATAGACCTTGGCGATTGCTGTACCGGGGGTGACATACTGGCCGACGTCCACGTATTTTTCGCTGACCCGCCCGTTGAATGGCACACCGACCGAGGTGCGGTCGAGGTTGAGTTGCGCTGAACCCAGATCCGCCTCCGCTGCCAGCAGGGCCGCCTCTGCCGAGGCCAACTGCGGCTCGCGCAGGAACAGGGCGTTGGCCTCTGCGCTACCCAGATCACGCCATTCGCGCTTCGCCTGCAGCGCCCTGCCACGCTCCTCGGCTACCCGCTGACGAGCAGCAGCCACCTGGGATTTGGCCCGGGCGATGTCAAACTGGTAGTCGGCGTCTTCAATTTTCAGTAATGGCACGTCGGCGAGAAAGAACCCTCCCGCCGCAAAGTCGGCGGAAACCGATTCGACACGACCCGCTACGCGACTGACCAGATTAATCTCACGCTGGGGGCGCACGGTACCCTGAGTCTCTACCTGCAGGGAACGCGTCTGTGGACGGGCAGCCACTACCTCGACCCTCACCGCAGCAGCAGGGGGTGGCTCCTGGGGTTCGGGTTCAGGTTTACCCAGCAAAAGAGCGTAGGACAGGCCGATACCGGCAAGTAACAGCGCACCTGCTTTCAGTCCATTGTGGCGCCAGTGTGCGGTCATAAAATCCCTATTGTGTTCTGTCTTATTGCAGCCCGGTTTCAGGTTAATGCCACTTCCTGAAACCTGGCTGAAATTCACCGTCCTCGTAGGACCCCTCAAAACCCGGTGCGGTTCCCCCAATACCGCGTAATTACTGGCATTGCGGGGCAGAGTAACACCTGTCCTTTATACGGGAGCCCCAATCACGGGGATTAGTATGTTTATTCTAACTTTTTACCGTACTGTGCACCTCAACTGACCCCCAACGGGCAACATTACACACAGGAGTTGAAACCATGGCCGAAGAGACCAAGACAGCAGCCAAGAAGGCCGCACCCAAGCGCAAAGCCGCTGCCAAGCGTAAGCCGGTAGCTCGCAAGACTGCCGCCAAGAAAGTTGCACCGAAGAAAGCCGCAGCCAGCAAGAAAGCCAGCCCTGAATTCGCTACTCGTGCGCAGGAAGCAGGCCGCAACGCTTTCCTGGCCAGCCTGGGCTTCTACGGCAAAGCCTTTGACCAGGTGCAGGACCAGTTCAACACCCTGCAGGACCAGTTGGAAGAGCGTCGCGCCAAAGCTGACAAGGCTTACAAAGAGCTGGTCAAGCGCGGTACCAAAGTTGAGAAAGATGCCAAGAACGCAATGAACGACATCGAATTCCCTAAGTTCGATCTCGATAGCCTGACTGACCGCGCCAAGCTCGAAGCGCAGCTGGAAAAGGCAAAAGCACGATTTGAAGAACTGAAGGACTCTGTCCGCTTCAAAACGGCTGCCTAAGGCAGCACCATCCAGGTCACTTATCCCCGCCAGTCGGGGTTTTTCGGGGGTCACATTGTGGCCCCTTTTTTTTGTCCCTAAATCTGTTTTAATAGCGCGTTCCGGCGCGAACCTCGGCTTGACCCAGAGCCGACAGAAGGAGGGCATCACAATGAGCGATGATAAGAATAAAGTGGCCGACAAAGCGGGCGAAATTGCCAAAAACATCTGGTTAGCGGGCGTTGGCGCTTACGGAAAAGCCGTCGACGAGGCCCAGGGCCGGTTGGAAAAAGCCGGGGTTGAACCGCCCAAACTGTTCCGAGAACTGGTGAAGGCCGGAACCGTCCTCGAAGAAGAAGCGAAAGAGGCCCTGCAGGCCAGCCACGCTGCACGACAATCCGTGGAAGAGCGCATTGGCCGGGTGCGAGAGAATTTCAATTTGCAACGGCCTGCGCGAGGAGAAGACCTGCTGGCGCTGCACGAAAAAATTGATCGCCTGTCGAACCAACTCGAGTCGCTGAGTAGCGCATTAAGTGAACAGGGTATTCTGAAGCCCGCCAAGCCAAAGAGCCGCAAGAAAAGCACCACCCGCAAGACTACCGCACGCAAAAAGCCTGCGACCCCCAAGGCCAAGGCCGCAGCGAAAAAGATTCCCGCCAAGAAGGCCACAACCAAGTCCAAGGCGCGAGTCCGTAAAAGCTAACCCACGGCCTGTTAGCGCTAGCGAGCGTTCGAGTCGATGAAAACTCGGGATCGCATTCTGGTTACCAGTCTGGCCCTGTTCAATGACGAGGGTGAAGGCAACACCACGACCATCGACATCGCCAATGAACTGGACATCAGCCCTGGCAACCTCTACTACCACTTCAAGGGCAAAGACCAGATCATCGCTGAGTTGTTCCTGCAGTACGAACAGGCACTGAGCGGTACGCTCGCCGCCCCCATCGAAGCCCCCCTTAGCGACGACAAGGCCCACGTTGAAGACAACTGGTACTACCTCTACGTGGTGATGGAGGAAATGTACCAATATCGGTTTTTCTACCTCAACCTGGAAGACATCCTCCAGCGCTATCCAGATATCCAGCGCAAGTTCAAACGCCTGATCCAGCTCAAGCGCGCTGCTTTGTTCGCCATCTGCCAGGCCCTGTTGCAACAATCCGTCATCGACGCCGAGGACCAGCAGCTATTGGGACTGGTCGATAACATGACCCTGACGCTGACCTTCTGGTTCAACTATCACCAGTTACTGCACGAGGATAATAATCCGCAGGTGACCATCCACGGCGGGGTGCTGCAATTGCTGACCATGGTCGCGCCCTACCTCGGCGATGAACAACTCGACTTTTACCGGGACTGCGAAGACATCTACAGCAACATGCTGGCACAAAGCGAAGGTAGTTAAACGCTCGACCGCTTACCCACCTTGCGCAGCAACACCACATCCTGGCCATGAAATGTCAGCTCAGCATGGTGCTGAGCCGCCCACCAGCGCCAGGTTTCGCGACTGAAAAATGCCACGTGTGTTGGGTCGTTCTTGTAGTGCCAGCGGGCGAAAGCCTGTGCATCGATAACCAGTTTGGTCATCACTGCCAAAACCCCTCCCGGCTTGAGTAGACGCCACAACCTGTCCAACTCATGGCCGGGCCGGTGCAGGTGCTCAACAACCTCGGTAGCCGTGATGAAATCGTAATCCAGTTCCAGCGCGCCGGGGTCCGGGAAATAAAAAGGGTCGTAAAGGCTAACCGTGAAACCCGCCTCTTCCAACATGTGCGCCAGGGCCGGACCAGGACCACAGCCGAAGTCCAGCCCATGGGCGCCGGCCGCAAGTTCAGCCCGCAACGGCTCAAAGACTCGCCCCAGGAAACGCCGGTAGCCAGGGTCATGTACGTCATTGTTATGCTTGTCGTACTCGCTGCGCTCGGCGGCACGATCCAGGTAATACTCGGGCGGCACCCACACCAACGCACAACGGCAACAACGCAGGTATTCTCGGCGCTTGTCGCAGGCAAATTCGTTCGACTGCGGGCTATCACAAAGCGGGCAGTGCGTAATCTGCATCATCTGCTATTATTCGGCTTCACTCGAACCACCCCTCACTTTAAGGAGAGTAACATGGCGATTCAGGCCGGCGATAAAGTCCCCGCGTGCACAATGAAAATCATGGGAGCAGAAGGCCCCACCGATATCACCACCGACGACATTTTCAGCGGCAAGAAAGTGCTGCTGTTTGCCGTACCCGGCGCGTTTACCCCGGGCTGCTCTATGACCCACCTGCCCGGCTACGTGGTGAACGCGGACAAAATCAAGGCCGCGGGCGTTGACACCATTGTCTGCATGGCAGTAAACGATGCCTTTGTGATGGACGCCTGGGGCGAGGCGCAGAATGCCGAGGAGCTGTTAATGCTCGCAGATGGCAATGGTGAGTTCACCGCCGCACTGGGCCTCGAACTGGATGGCAGCGGTTTTGGTCTGGGCCAGCGCAGCCAACGTTTCGCCATGCTGGTGGATGACGGCACCGTGAGCCACCTGAATGTAGAGCCGGGCGCGGGCGTGGATGTCAGCTCCGCCGAAACGATGATGGCACTGCTGTAAGGTCTCCCGTATTTCGGGCAGTGGTGATGCAGACGCGTCGTCACTGTCCGAACATCTCAATCCTCTCAGCACTCACCACCCATAAAATCAGTCGCGGTCGCTAGCAGGATCCTGCATCAGCGCCGTTGCCGCAATAGAAAACAGGCAGTACGCCAGGAAGAAGTAGAAACCCTGCTCCAACTGCGCCCCCATGATCAGCAGCTCATCGGCCTCACCAGCGGCCTGACCCGCCATGTAGGCCACCAGCAGAGCCATCACAAACACATCGGCCATGGACCACTTGCTTAAACGGGCATTCAACCACAGCAGCGGTCCGCGTAAAGATGCCGATGGCAATAGCAACGAACCCGCCTGCAGCAGCAGCTTGAAGATCGGTACCACCAGGCTGAAGAATACGATCAGGAACGCAACCAGCCCATTGCCGGTGCGCGCGAGTGCTTCCACCGTGCCCCAGATAGAGCGGGTGGTGCTGTAGGCCAGCAAGCGGCCCTCTATCTGGTCGAGGCCAAGAAACGCTGAAAACATGGTCAGCATCTGCCGCGTCTGTGCATCCGCTTCTTCGCCAGCGACCAGGTCAATCCCCAGCGCGGCAATGCGCGACTTCTCGATCTCTCCCGTAAGCGTGAGAATCGGCTGAGTGACTCCCGGATAAAGCAGGGCCACTGCGATTAACATCAATACCAGCGTGGTGATCTGTCTTGCGGATGTCATGGGAACTCCTGTCAAATTCGCCGCCATCATACAGAAATCCCGGCACTTGCTCATCGCGCGGTGAACCGGCGCTACTTGCGGGCGATGATGCTTGGGGTGGGTGCCACGGCGGCCCCGGGGCGCCTAGAGCAGGACGTAGCAGACCAGGGTGATAATCGCGACCCCAATGAAATTGAACATCACGCCTTCGCGCGCCATACGCGCGATGCTGATCAGGCCGCTGCCAAATACCACTGAATTGGGCCCTGTAGCCACCGGTAGCATAAATGCACAGCTCGCACTCATCGCCGCCGGCACCATCACCAGTTCCGGCTTGATACCGGCAGCCAGTGCCGCCGCCGCCAGTAGTGGCATCAGCAGCGTGGTGCTGGCGGTGTTGGAGGTGGTTTCGGTCAGGAACGTGACCACCAGGCAAACCAGGGCTATCAATATCAGGGTGGGAAACACGGTCATTCCGGCCAGCCACTGTCCCAATAGATCGCTCAGGCCAGAATTCACAAAGCCCTTGGCCAGGCAAATGCCCCCGGAAAAAAGCAGCAGTACACCCCAGGGAATGGCTGCGGCCCGCTCCCAGTCAAGCAGTCGCCCGCCGCGCCCATTGGGTACCAGGAACATAACGATAACCGCAAGCATGGCCACCGACGCATCATTGGCCTGGGGAAGGTCCAACCAGGCCCGCCAGCCTCCAAAGGGTTCACTGCGGGTAATCCATGCCAGCGCGGTGGCCAGGAAAACCCACATCACGCGCTTTTCATCGATCGACCACTTACCCACCTTGGGCAAATCGACATCCAGCGGGCCTGTCAGGTTACGCGTCAACACCCATGCCATCGCTGGGACCATCAGCAGTACCACCGGTACGCCCCAACTCATCCACTGGGTGAATCCTATCGAGTTACCGGTGTAGTCCTGGTACACCTGCATTAAAACCAGGTTGGGTGGAGTGCCGATGGGCGTGCCCAACCCTCCGACACTGGCGGAATAGGCAATACCCAGCAGTAGCGGAATGGCCAGGCGCTCCCGTTGATCGGCGCCATCCAGCACTGCCAGTGCCACCGGGAGTAGCATCAGCGTGGTCGCGGTGTTGGAAATCCACATACTCAACAGTGCTGCAGCGGCCATAAAGCCCATGACCAGGCGACGCCCACTGCTGGCGCCGAATAGATTTACCATGGTCAGGGCGACACGGCGATGCGCCCCGGAATGCTCCATCGCCTTGGACAGCATAAACCCGCCAAGTAATAGCAACACGATGGGAGAGCCGTAGGCCTGACCTACCTCGGATGGGGTCAACACACCCAGCAGCGGTAAAACAGCCAGGGGCAACATAGAGGTGATCGGAATAGGCACTGGCTCGAACACCCACCACAGCACACACAGCACCGCTACGAAGCAGACAATGCCAATGTCACGGGAGAATCCGGAGGCCACCAGCGACAGGGCCAGCACCAGGGCGAGTAAGGGTCCCAACCACAACAAGGTGCGACGAACCTCAAATGTGGTTTGCGTGTTGCCAGGTGACATGTCAGGTAAATTGTCAGGCAAACTGCCGCCCCTTTTTCTGTCTCCGCCCCGATTGGGCACCATCCTGTCCCATGGTAATGCCGCTGTAAAGCCCGATAACGCCCACAACGTCACACCTATCTAAGGGACGCCCGAACGACTACAATCGGTGCCACCATGACACACTTCCCACCCACACTGATTGATAAATTCCAGCGACGCGTCGATTACGTGCGCCTGTCGGTGACCGATCGCTGCGATTTTCGTTGTGTGTATTGCATGGCCGAAGACATGACCTTCGTACCCAAGCCCCAGGTGCTGACACTCGAAGAACTCTACCAGGTGGCTGTCGCGTTCACCGAGCTGGGCGTTCGCAAGATTCGCCTGACCGGCGGCGAGCCGTTGGTACGCAACAATATCATGTCGCTGGTTGAGCGCCTGGGTGCGCTCCCGGGGTTGGACGAACTGGTCATGACCACCAATGGGTCGCAGCTGCAGCGCCTGGCGGTACCACTGCGTGAGGGTGGCGTTCGCCGCCTGAACATCAGCCTTGACAGCCTGCAGGCGCGCAAATTCAGGCACCTCACCCGGCACGGCCAGCTGGACCAGGTAGTGGCGGGGATCGACGCTGCCATCGAGGCGGGTTTTGAAGCAATCAAGATCAATGCTGTAGTGCTGAAGGGACGCAATGACGACGAGGTCGTTGACCTGGTCAAATTTGTCCGCGAGCGCGGCATCGACTTGGCATTCATCGAGGAAATGCCACTGGGCAAAATTGTCGAACACGACCGCGAACTGAGTTTCTGCAGCAGCGCGGAATTGCGCGCAATGATCGAGCCTCACTTCGCACTAAGCGCGGAGGGCGACCCCGGTGGCAGCCAGGGGCCTGCCCGCTACTACCGTATGGCTGACAGCACCTCTCGCATAGGATTCATCTCGCCCCACAGCGAAAATTTCTGCCACTTGTGCAACCGGGTCCGGGTGACCGCCGAAGGCAGGCTGCTGCTGTGTCTGGGCAACGAGCACTCCGTCGACCTGCGCGCAGTGCTGCGTGACGGCAATGCCAGCCTGGATTCACTCAAACAACAGATCGTGGATGCCATGGCCATCAAGCCCGAGCGCCATTTCTTCGACAATGCCGGCGAACCGGAAATTGTCCGTTTTATGAATATGACGGGAGGCTAGGGCACCGCTGCCCTATAATGCACCGTCTCTCCCTGAGGTAACCCTGTGAACACCCTGGACTTCCCACAGCTTTCCAACGTGGAAGAAATTGAACGCGGTTTCGAGTCTTTTGGCTATATATGCAGCCCGAAGATCGCTACAGCGGTCTTTCTCGCCTTTAAACTACGTAAGCCGATTCTCGTCGAGGGTCCGCCGGGGGTGGGTAAAACCGAGCTGGCCAAAACCTCGGCGATGTTGCTGGAGTTACCGTTAATTCGCCTGCAGTGCTACGAGGGGCTGGACGAGGCGAAGGCACTGTACGAATGGAAATACGGCAAGCAGTTGCTCTACACCCAGGTGCTCAAGGAGAAGCTGGGGGATCTGCTGCAAGGCGCCACCGGCCTCGCAGAGTCGGTCGAGCGCCTCCACCAGTTTGGCGACATCTTTTACTCCGAGGACTTCCTGGAACCACGCCCACTGCTGAAAGCCATGCGGGAGGAGAAAGGCGCCATATTGTTGATCGACGAAGTCGACAAATCCGACTTTGAGTTTGAATCCCTGTTGTTGGAAATTTTATCGGACTACCAGGTTTCCATTCCGGAAATCGGCACCGTGAAGGCGCGCACAGCGCCCATGGTATTTCTCACCAGTAACAATACCCGGGATATCAGCGATGCCTTGAAACGGCGTTGCCTGCACCTGTACATCCCCTTTCCGAGCGTCGAGTTGGAAGAGCGCATTGTGCGCAGCCGGGTTCCTGAGATAGACGAGGTATTACGGCACCAGTTGGTTGAATTTGTACACTCTCTGCGCGAACTCGACCTGAAGAAATCCCCCGCCATCTCCGAGACCATCGACTGGGCTCGCAGTCTGCTGCTGTTGCACGCAGACAAGTTGGACGAAGAGCTCATCAGCAGCACCCTCAATGTGCTGCTGAAATTCGAGGAAGACATTGAGACCACCGAGGCTGAGGTACGCACCCTGCTGAAACCCTGATCCTCTAGCCACTGTTAGGTCCGGTTACTCTCACAGGCATAAGTTCGACCAGCCCCGACATCATGGCCAACGGAGTGGATACGGGTCACAAATTGGCCAAAAAACAATCAATTTCTACCGAAAATCCCCCACGGACGGCTTAGCCGGGGGACTTTTCAGGGCGTGGTTGCGGTAAAGTGTAAGCGACTGCAATTGATGGCCACAGGGAGCAATGCAGACCAATCTCGTCAATTTTATCCAGTTGCTGCGCAGCCACGATATTCGGGTATCTCCGGCAGAAACCCTGGATGCCATGGACGTGGCGGCCAGTCTCGGTTACAGCAACCGCGTGCGACTGCGCGACGGATTATCGATGGCGCTGGCAAAAACGCCGGCGGAAGAGCTGGTCTTTGAACGCTGTTTCGATCGCTATTTCAGCGTCGAACTTGCGGATTTTTCCGGGGCAACCGAGCAACAAGGCGTCGACGAAGACACCGACGCGGAGGAATTGGGACAGGAACCCGAAGCACCCTCTCAGTTAGAGCAAAGCGCGGGTGAAAGCGCGCAGGAGCTGCTCGCCGAGGCCGCAGAGCAATCTCCCCAACTGGCCGAGCTGATGCAGTCAGAGTTGATGCAAAACCTGCTCAATAACGACCGCAACGCGCTCAGTTTAGCCATGACCCGCGCCGGTGAATCGGTTGGTCTACAACAGATTCAGATGTTCACACAGCGTGGCCAGTTCACCCGCAGGATCCTCGATGAGTTAGGTGAGCAGCACATCCGTCAGGCCGTCATCGAACTTGAACAGCAGGACAGTCCCGCCCTGGCGGAGCTGCAACGGTATCGGGATATTCTGCGCGAGCAAGTACGCGACTACGTGGAGCACGAGTATCTGCTGCACGCCGAGGGTCGCAACCGGCAGTTCATGGAAGAGATTCTCAGTAAGACCCGCCTGAACAATATCGAACGGCAGTACCTGGACCGGGTACACGAGCTGGTGCAGAAAATGGCCAGAAAACTGGCGGCCCGCTACTCGCGCAAGCAGCGTTCCACCAAACGCGGACAGCTCAACATGGGCAAAACCCTGCGCAGCGGCGCGGCGACTGACGGGGTGCTATTCAATACCTACTGGCGCAAAACGCGCCGCAAGAAGCCACAAATTCTGGCGGTCTGCGACGTCAGTGGCTCGGTGGCAGCCTATGCCAAGTTCCTGCTGATGTTTCTTTACAGTCTGCAGGATGTGCTGCCAAAAGTCCGCAGCTTCGCTTTCTCCAGCCACCTGGGGGAAGTGAGCGACTTGTTCCGTGACCACGAGTTAGAACAGGCCATCGAACTGGTGAACTGGAAGTACGGCGGCGCCACCGACTATGGCGGCAGCCTGGAAGACTTCGCTGCACTCGCGCTGGATGACATCAACAGCAGCACCACCGTCATCATTCTTGGCGACGCTCGCAACAATGGTGGCGATCCCAAGCTGGAAATCATGCAGAGTGTTTATCAACGCAGCAAGCAGGTTATCTGGTTGAACCCTGAATCCCGCCGGGCCTGGGGCACCGGTGATTCAGAGATGTTGCGGTATCAAAAGGCCAGTCATTTTACTGCCGAGTGCAACAACCTGAAGCAGCTGGAACGGATCATCGACCAGTTGCTCAAGAGTACGAGCTGATGTACGCCTGCCGTGACTGTTCGTTTCGAGGGGCTACCACCGGACCATCCGGAGAATGCCCCGCCTGTGGTTCCTACAATTTTGGGCGCAGCAAGCGGAGGGAAGAGGCGCCTCCCCCGAGCAAACTCAGGGTACAAATATTAATTACCGTGTGGGCTGTGTTCATCGGCCTGGTGGTGTGGAAGTTACTGCAGTGAGCCTCGACGCCAGCCAAATACCCCTGTCCTGCTCGATCCGGGCTTCGGTAATTGAACATCTCGGCGAGGCTGGTGGGCAGTCAGCTGGCAGGGACTATCTGTCCCCGGCTGAGCTCGTGGATTACCTCGGCAAGATCACTGTCTATGACCAGGATCTGATCACCGGTATAGACGCTCAAACCGAGGCCATCGGAGACCCCGCCGCGCCCATGCCCGAACACCATGCGATCCTGCGTTGGGTGAGCGCAGCCTGGGACCTGTGGGAGGCGCGTTACACGCTCGACGAGGAGTTGCTGCAACCGCTACAGCAGCTAAAACCCCTGGTGGGTGCAGTGGCGATCAGTGATCCGGGGTTTTTTACCGTCGGTACCCACCCGCTCCAGCGCATGCTTGATGCGGTGCAGGATACCGGGGTCGGCTGGCAGGCCAGCCTGGGGCGAGCGGGCCAGGCCCTCAAGGACCAGGTTGATACTTCTTCCACGGCAGCGCGCGGCTGGTTCGACAATCAAGACCTGGATCTCGACGCCTTAGCCGACTCCCTGGTCAAAATGGCGGAGCGCGACCTGGCCCGCGCCAACCGTATGCGCCAGCGGGCAGTGGAGACCGAAAGTGGTCGGGAGCGCACCCTGGCGGCAAAGACCGGGGCCGCGAAAATGATCAACGACTGCCTGGAGGGGCAGTCCCTGCCAGCGGCGATCAACGAGTTTCTCAGCGGTGACTGGTATGAAAGTGCGCAGTTGGTACTGCTCAAGTTTGGTGCCGAGTCCAGCGAATGGCAACAGATGCAGGCTACCACCCGGACCTTGCTGCAGTCGGTGCAACCCTACGAGGCCGAAGACAGTGAACGGCGCAAGGTACTGTTCGAATTGGCGACCAAGTTACCGAAGAATATGCGCCGCTGGCTATTGAGTCTGCAGCACGACACGGACGCCGTTGACGACTCCCTGAGCGTGGTGGAATTTGTGCACCTGCGTTTACTGCGGCAGCAGGACCTGGAGCGCTCCCCTGCCGAACCAATACCGATGGAAGACATTGGTGTGGAAGACAATGGCGAGCTCGATCCGACGGATGTGGCTCCCGATCATCAGAACTTAGAGGTAGAAACCTGGTACGTGCTGCAGCTCAAGGAACAAACCCTGCGCTTGCAGCTGGCGGCAATCAGTGACGCCAGACAGGCACTGCTATTTAGCAATCGCTCGGGTGTTAAGGCCCTGGATGTGAGCATCTCCGAGTTCGCATCTATGATCGCCGATGGCAGGGCGACAGCTATTGAGCAGGGCGCGGGGTTCAGCCTCTGCCTGCTACATGCGGCTGGTATCGAAGATGCACAGCAACTTGAGGCCGTTGCCGATCAGGCGCCTGAAGCACCCGCACCGGAACCGGAATATCTCAGCGCGCCCCCGGCAGACTCTGAGCCAGAACCGGAGCCTGAACCAGAACCAGAGCCTGAACCACTGCCCGTGACACCGACGGAATCGACACGGGATACGGAAGAAACCGGGGTGGAGTTATCGGCTGCCACGCCGGAAGACTCACTGGAACTCGATCTACACGACACGCCCGAACAACCACCAGCCTCTAAAGCCGATACAACTACGGAGCAGGCCGCTCCCACGCGAACCTCAGCCGCTGCGGACGAGACGCTGTCCGCCGATCAGCAACGCTGGATGCAACAACAGTCGGAACGGGTGGATACCGAAGCTGTAGATCTGGTACCCCCGCCCGAGCCACCCCCTCCACCGCCCATGGCACCGCCCACGACACCGCCACCGAAGGACGGTGAAATGAGCATCCCCATGGGAACCTGGCTTGGTTTCCACGACGGGGAGACACCGGTGATGGCTAAACTCGCGGTCCACGACCGCAAGCTCAACAGCTACATATTTGTGAACCGCGAAGGCGTCAAACTTCGCCAGCATAGCAGTGAAGAGTTGTCCCAACTGATTGAACAGGGCCTGGTCGACATCCTCGAGACCCGCTCAAACTTCAGGGACGAGGTAGATCGTGCCCGTCGCGGTGACCACCGGCCGGTGTGGGAGAACAACGAAAATGACCGATGAACAACGTAAGTATTTGCGGCTGAGCCTGGAGAACACCGTATTTCTCGAGCTCAGGTCATCCGGTACCGGCACCGGCGAGAGCGCCGAGTTGGTGCGCTGTAAAACCCTGGATATTTCACGTCGGGGACTGCGCCTGGAACTGGATCAATCCCTAACGATCGGCGCTATCTTGCAAATCGGGGTTGAGCTCTCTGCCGATCACGACACCCTGTACCTGGCTGGCGAAGTGAAATGGTGCTTGCCGGCGGCCAATGCGGACAACCGCTGGACAGCGGGCTTTGAACTACTCGACGCCAGCGATACGGACGTCGATCAGTGGTATGACCTGGTCGCCAAGCTGGAAGGCTGAGTAACGAGGCAGGCGGGCGCGAAAAGCGAGACCGCAACTCCACCGCACCAGGGCCTAGCCCGGAATTTGTGCCAGCGGGCAGGAATTTCGCGCCGAGGTGGGCCTCTCTGGTCGTGCTCGTGAGCGTAAACGCTGCCGTAGCAGCGTCGGAGCGAGCACGTGCGACCAGAGTGGTCCAGATCAAGTGAAAAACTGGCCAAGAAATTCGGTTACAAATTGTACCTCAGCGGATATCACGATCAGTCCTGCAACAGCAGTTTAGAGTTGCGATTAAAGACTGTGCTGGTGCAATTTCCGGGCTAATACATGGAGGATTCTTCTTCCTCTTCCAGGCTCTCCAGGCTGAACCCCATGGACTCGTCTTCGTCCGGGTCAACGCCCTCTTTGGCAAATTTAATTTTCAGGCGCACATTGTTGGGCGAGTCGGCATTGCGCAGCGCCTCGTCCTCGCTGATCATCCCTTCGCGATACAAGTCAAACAGGGCACCGTCGAAGGTTTTCATACCGATGTTCTCGGACTTTTCCATCACCTCTTTGATGCCGTCGATATCGCCCTTGAGCACAAGGTCGGCAACCATGGGCGTTCCCAGTAACACCTCGATAGCAGCGCAGCGTTTACCATCGAGCGTGGGAATCAGGCGCTGGGATACAATGGACTGAATATTGAGCGACAGATCCATCAACAGCTGCGCCCGCCTTTCTTCGGGGAAGAAATTGATGATGCGATCCAGTGCCTGGTTAGCGTTATTGGCGTGCAGGGTAGAGATACACAGGTGCCCGGTTTCCGCAAAAGCAATGGCATGCTCCATGGTCTCACGGTCACGTATCTCACCAATCAGGATGACATCCGGCGCCTGGCGCAGGGTGTTTTTGAGCGCGTTGTGCCAGTTGCGCGTGTCCACCCCGACTTCACGTTGATTGATGATGGACTTCTTGTGGTTGTGCACATATTCGACCGGGTCTTCGATGGTGACAATATGACCGCTGCTGTTACTGTTGCGGTAATCGATCAGCGCCGCCAGCGACGTGGATTTACCCGAGCCCGTCGCACCCACGAATAGCAGCAGTCCGCGCTTGCGCATGACCACGTCGGTAAGAATTTCCGGCAAGCGCAAATCCTGCCAATTTGGAATATCGGCAACAATGTTGCGCGCGACGATTGCTACCTCGTTGCGCTGCAGAAAAATATTGACGCGAAAGCGGCCATAGTTCGAAATCGACAGTGCCAGGTTCATTTCCAGCTCCTGCTCGAACTCGGCCGTCTGCGTGTCGTCCATGATCTCGTAGGCGATTTCCTTGATATCGCCCGGCTGCATGATGGTGCTGTCGATCGGCTTGAGCTGCCCCTGGAACTTGGCGCAGGGCGGCGCACCGGTGCTTAGGTAGAGGTCTGATCCACCCTGGCTGGCCAGGGTCTTGAGCCACTCATGAATTCGCAAGACAAATCTCCATCTGTGCCGACACTGGGGCGCGGGCAGGCGGTGTGCGCGCACCATCCGGGGACTACTGTAGCAGTTTGCGCTTTACGGGCAACACTGCGTGCCCAAGAATCTGCGGATAAGCAGACATTCTGGCATGCCCTGAGGCTCCACAGAGGTATTACCTTATTGTGCAGCGCTACCTTAAAGATTTTTAACTGCCCGTGGCGCGCCTGTACTCCGGACAGGGCTCCATATACACTGGGTGCCCTTTTTTGGAGCGCGATTCTCATCGATCACGACGCGCTGGCTAGCTGACAATAAGGAGCACAGTTTGTCTTCCCACCTGGACCAAAAACTTGAGGCTCTCGCTGACCCTGAAAAATATGCGCTGCTGACCGGGATTCAGCGCGGCATCGAGAAAGAAAGCCTGCGCATAACCCCGGAAGGGAAACTGGCCCAGACTCCACATCCTCTCTCCCTGGGTTCGGCCCTGACTCACAGCTCGATTACGACAGACTACTCCGAGGCACTGCTGGAGTTCATTACTCCGGTCAACCCCAGTATCGAGGCCAGCCTGGAACGCATGGAAGATATTCACAGCTACGTCTATCAGCAACTGGAAGACGAGATTCTGTGGTCGGCGAGTATGCCCTGCGTGGTCAGTGGCGACGACAGTATCCCGGTGGCTCACTACGGCAGCTCAAATGTCGCCCGCATGAAGACGGTTTATCGCTACGGTCTGGGCCACCGCTACGGTCGCATGATGCAGGCCATCGCGGGCATTCACTACAACTTCTCTATGCCCGATGAATACTGGCGTGCGGCCTGGGAGTTCAGCGGCGCCGAGGGTGATTTGCGCGAATACATCACCGGGCGATACCTGGGCCTGATTCGCAACTTCCAGCGTTATTCGTGGCTGCTCATCTATCTGTATGGCGCCTCACCCGCGGTTTGCGCCAGCTTTCTGCGGGGACGGGATGATCATGGCCTGCAAGCCTTTGATGAACGGGGTCGCAGCCTCTACCTCCCCTATGGCACCGCGTTGCGCATGGGTGGACTGGGTTATAACAGCGACGCCCAGAGCAGTCTCAACGTCTGCTACAACTCCCTGGACAACTACGTCGATGCTCTCAGCAAGGGCATCATGCAACCACATCCCGCCTACAGCCGGTTTAAGAGCGGCCAGGACGGTGAGTACGAGCAACTCAATGACAGCCTGATCCAGATTGAGAACGAATTTTACAGCCCCATTCGGCCAAAGCGCGTGGCGCGCTCCGGGGAGACACCGCTTAGTGCATTGCGCCGTGGTGGGATCGAATATATTGAAGTGCGCTGCGTTGATGTCAGCCCATTTAGCCCGGTAGGGCTCGATGCCACGCAAATCCGCTTCATGGATACGTTTTTACTGTACTGCCTGCTGCAGGAAAGTCCGCCCTGCGATGATCGCGAACAGGCCATGCAAGCGCACAATATGGCGGAAGTCGTCAGCCGGGGCAGAGAGCCCGGGTTATCGCTGCAAACGGCCAACGGCGACATGCCGCTGACGGCGCTGGCCAACCAATTGCTGGATGACATGGCCGGCGTTGCCAGGGTCCTCGATCTCGCCCACGGCGACTCCCAATACGAAGAGGCCCTGACGTTACAGCGACAGAAAGTCGCGGACCCGGAACTGACACCGTCGGCGCGGGTATTACGTGAAATGAAAGAGCAGGATCTTCCGTTCTTCCGGCTGTCCATGGCCTATAGCCTGCAATGGGGCGAACACTTTCGCGCACGTGAACTTGAACCCACCACAGCCCGAGCATTCGAAGAAGAGGCGGCGACCTCATTGCAAAAACAACATGACGTGGAAGCCGCCGACACCATCAGCTTTGAAGCCTACCTGGATAAGTTCTACGCCCAGTACCAGGCGCTCTAAAGCGCCTGCCGGCCCACGGTGAACTTCCTCGCCCATTTTCATCAGGCCTGGCCGGAACAGGGCTTACTGGTGGGTGCACTGGAGGGGGATTATTACAAGGGCGTTATCGGCACCGAGCTGCCCCACGATATTGCCACCGGCGTGCGCCTGCACCGCGCTATCGATGCATACACTGACAGCCATCCAGAACTAGCGGAACTGCGCGCCCGCTTTCCTGCAGGGTTGCGACGCTACGCCGGTATTTTGCTCGATCTTAGTTTTGATCATTACCTCAGCAAGCACTGGCAACACTTCAGTGATGATTCACTGAATGAGTTCAATCATCAGGTGTTACACGTACTGGAGGCACACAGGGAACACCTGGGTCCGAACACCCGGATTATGTTAGAAAGGATGCAGGAGTACGATATTCTCAACCGTTATCACGACTGGGGCATGGTAATCGGCGCGGCCGAGCGTATTGGCAACCGTTTTTCCAGGCACAACCCTTTTCTCAATCTCAGCGAAGAACTCGAGCCCATGCGCGCGCTGATGGAAGAGTGCTTTTTCAGTTTTTACCCGCAGCTGCAACAATTTTCCCAGGACTGGCGTCAGGCATAGACCACAGCAGCATTTATGCTCCCGACCGGAGTGCTTGCCCGCGGTGCCTCGCTGAGCTTATAGTTGAATTCAGGGGATACGCAGGGGGAACCTTCATGCCACACCGGCAAGCCGACCCGGCACAGCAGTTCGCCATGGTGGATGAATTGCTCACACGATGGCTTCGGGAGCGACGCTCCTTACTCACCAGTTATACCGAGATCGTTGTTACGCTGGACAGTCAGCTCCCCGAAGAGGCGCTGCAGCGGCGCCAGTCAGAGCTCTGCAACAAATTGGTTGATTACATCTCGGAGGGTCACTTCGAGGTGTTTCATGAATTGATCGACGAGGCAGAAGTGTTTGCCGACGGTAGTGACAAACTCGCCGTTACCGTCATGCCGGCCATCGCTGACACCACCGAAGTAATTATGGCGTACCAGGAAAAGTACAGTGATGACGACAGTGACCCGGACAACCTGGACCGCGACCTGTCAGTACTGGGTGAACAGTTAGAGTCACGTTTTGTACTGGAAGACAGGCTAATCGCCGGATTACACAATTCGCACCGGCGGCAGGTGGAAGAACCCGCGAATTAGTCGCCCGGTTTACTTAAAAGTGCTGGCAAAAAAAAGGGCCTGCCAGCAGCAAGCCCTCTGTTCTAAATGAATCGGATTACTCGCCAGCGTCGGCTTCCGCCTGGCTGGGGATAGACACCAGTTCAACGTCAAACACCAGCGTCGAATTCGGCCCGATCATTTGTCCCGCACCGCCGGCGCCATAGGCGAGGTCGGAGGGGATAAACAGCTTCCACTTTGAACCCATGGGCATCATCTGCAGCGCCTCGGTCCAACCGGGGATGACCTGGCCGACACCGAAGGTGACGGTTTCGCCGCGACCATAGGACGAGTCGAACTCAGTACCGTCGATCAGGGTGCCACGATAGTGCACTTCAACACGGTCGTCAGCGCTTGGCACGGGGCCGTCACCGGCTTCAACGATTTCGTATTGCAGGCCGCTGTCGGTGACGACTACACCTTCGCGGGTGGCATTCTCGGCGAGATAGGCCTCACCGGCTGACTGGTTAGCAGCGCCCGCGGCTTCCTGTTCAGCCTGCTGCTTGGCGATAGCCTTTTCCTGGAAAGCGGTCAGTTCAGCGGTAATCTCTTCCTGGGTCATGCGCGGCTCGGCGCCGGTGATGGCGTCACGGATACCTGCGGCAAAGGCATCGACATCAATCGGCAGGTCTTCAGATGCCAGGCGCTGGCCAAGGCCCAGGGCCATGCCGTAACTGACTTTTTGCTCCTGGGTTTCCAGTACCACCTCGGCCTCTTCGGCGGGAGCAGGGGTTTGTTGATTACAGGCTTGCAG
The DNA here is from genome assembly GCA_963669435.1 of Halieaceae bacterium. Taxonomy (GTDB): domain Bacteria; phylum Pseudomonadota; class Gammaproteobacteria; order Pseudomonadales; family Halieaceae; genus CALJFL01. Next base: position 2,236,196 of record OY770025.1, on the reverse strand, counting down.
GCCGATCATCGCGATCAGGGCAAACGGTACGGCAATTTTGTTCATAACTTCTTCCATTGGTGGTGTGATAAGGGCATGCAGGATACCCGATACAGGGTGACAGGTCGCGTGGTACCTCGGTCTCAGCAGCTATGGCGTCGTCTAGCGATACAGTCTAGCGATACAACAGCTCGCTGCTACAGACAGTGCTCAGGGCGAACAGTTCACAATGGCTGGGCATCATACTATTGCCCCGCACCCCAGTGCCAGCCCCAATATTGATAGTGCCAGCCCAAATATTGACCATCTGGAGCCACCTCTATGTAGCAGGTAGAATCCGCCCCCTGATGATTATTCTTCGCGACATCAACCTGCGCCGCGGCAGTAAACAACTGCTCGCCGACGTCAACATCACCATTCAGTCGGGGCAACGGCTCGCCCTTATCGGTGCGAACGGTAGCGGCAAGTCCAGCCTGTTCGCGCTGTTACTGGGAGAACTGGGCGCCGACAGTGGCGAGATTGACGGCATGGGCAGGTTGCGCCTGGCGCACATGGCACAACAGGTCGAGGCCACGGACCTGGGTGCGGGAGATTACGTGATCGAGGGTGACAGCCAGTTGGCCTCCCTACGCAACCAACTTGTGGAGTACGAGCGCAACAACGACTTTCAAAAGGCCGCCAATGTTCATTCACAGCTCGAGGAAATAGACGGCTACAGTGCCGAGCGGCGGGTAGACCGACTGCTGCAGGGGCTTGGTTTCGCGAGCGATGCCAGCCAGCAGCCGGTAGCAAATTTTTCCGGCGGTTGGCGCATTCGCCTCAACCTGGCCAGGGCGCTGATGACCCCATCGGATGTGCTGCTACTGGACGAGCCTACTAACCACCTGGATCTCGATGCAACACTGTGGTTGCAGCAGTGGCTGCAAAGCTACCCCGGCACACTGGTGATGATTTCCCACGACCGGGACTTCATAGACGCCACCTGTGAGCGCATCCTGCAAATTGAACACCAGCAACTCCATGCCTTTCGCGGCAACTACTCCGATTTCGAGCGCCAGCGTGCCGAGCGCCTGGCCAACCAGCAGGCAAACTTTGAGAAGCAGCAACGGCGTGTCGCCGAAATTGAGGATTTTGTGCGTCGTTTCCGCTACAAGGCGACCAAGGCCCGCCAGGCCCAGAGCCGACTCAAGGAACTGGAGCGCATGCAGGCGCTGGCACCGGCACACATTGACTCACCCTTCGACTTCCATTTCCTACCTGCAGGGCGCAGTAGCGATCCTATTCTGCAATTGGACGAGGCGGTTATCGGATACGGCGAGCAGGCCGTCGTTGAACAGGTGGACCTGAGCCTGCGTCCCGGCTCCAGAATCGGTCTGCTGGGCAGGAACGGAGCCGGTAAATCTACCCTGCTGAAAGGGTTGATCGGCGAATTGCCGTTGATATCGGGGCGTAGAACCACAGGCGAACATTGCCGCATCGGCTATTTCGACCAGCAACAGCTGGAGGTGCTGGACCTCGACGCCAGTGCTGCCCTGCACCTGCAAAGGCAGGCACCTGAGGCGCGCGAACAGGAGATCCTCGATTTCCTCGGTGGATTTAATTTCCGCGGTGATGCCGCCACCAGCCCCATTGCCCCCTTTTCAGGCGGAGAAAAAGCCAGACTGGCCCTTGCGCTGGTAGTCTGGCAACGGCCCAACCTGCTGGTGCTGGATGAACCGACCAATCACCTGGACCTGGAGATGCGCCACGCCATGGAGGTCGCACTGCAAGGATTTGACGGGGCCGTCATCCTGGTCAGCCACGACCGCCATATGCTGCGCAACACGGTCGAGGAATTACTGCTGGTCCACGACGGCCGGGTGGAAAGTTACAGCGACGACCTCAACGCCTACGAGAAGTGGGTGTTGGCAAGCTACAGCGCCAGCGAGGTACCACCCCCCTCCCCTGAAAATTCACAGACAGAAGGGAACCGGCGCGAAAAGCGCCAACAAGCGGCGGCCGAACGCGCAAGACTGCGACCTCTCACCCAGAAACTCGCCAGGGTGGAAAACGAGATGGAAGCGCTGGAGCAGGTACTGGCTGAACTGGAGCAAGCATTGGCTACACCAGACATTTACGAACCCGCTGAGAAGGCGGCGCTGGCCGATTTGCTACAACGCCAGGCTCAAGCCCGCCAAAAGGCCCAGGAGCTTGAGGAGAGTTGGCTGGAAATTCAAGAGGCCCTGGAAGCACTCAAGAGCGAGTAAGCGACAATTTCTCCGCTCGGCTTAGCGCCTTGATCGCAATTTCGCGCTGTAGGGCCTCACCCCGGGTCGCAACAGTTTGCGACCACAATAGCCGCACCGGGCGCCGGCCCCGGGTGTACTTGGGGCCGCCACTGAGCTCGCCATTGTGCTGCCGTAGCCTGCGCTGTAGATCCGCGGCAATACCGGTGTACAGCGTTTGATCTGCACATTCCAGGATGTAAACATGCCAGCAAGCGACCACCAATCACACACCTCGCGCGATCATTGTCTGTTATATAGCCCCTCGCGCTATCGGCAGATCGAAAAACTCTAGCGCGACCGTTGAGTCCGCGGGCGCCAATGGTATGATTGCCTGCCTGTCGCACTGCAGTAACTACATGGAGACCATTAATGAGTGAGCAAATTGTACACGTCACTGATTCGACCTTCGATCAAGAAGTGTTGAATTCCGACGTACCCGTACTGGTAGATTTCTGGGCCGAATGGTGTGGCCCCTGCAAGATGATTGCACCGGTGCTGGATGAGATTGCCTCGGAGTACGACGGCAAGCTGAAAGTCTGCAAGGTCGACGTCGACTCCAACCCCGACATTCCGCCCAAGTTTGGTATCCGCGGAATTCCGACGCTGATCGTTTTCAAGGGCGGCAACGCTGAGGCCACCAAGGTGGGTGCGCTGTCCAAGACCCAGCTGACCGAATTCGTTCAGGAAGTCATTTAAGCTGGGACACTTCCCGGCAATACGGTGAAGCCCCGTGAAACGCGGGGTTTAACGCCCGACACACCGGGTAATGTAAGCCAGAAAAAGCGCTAGACGGCTCTGTCTGAAGGTGCTACATTCAAATCCGTGCCACACATCTGTGGGACAATAATAAGCCTACTATCCAAACACTGAAGCAATCTTCGTCACTACTTGTTGGCAGCCCCAACTGACGCTCACGTTGATATTTCTTTTCCCACGTAATCTTCTACGCCAGTACTCTTTATGAACCTTACCGATCTTAAAACCAAATCCACGCAGGAACTTATCGATATCGCCAAGGAGATTGGCCTCGATAACATGGCGCGTTCTCGCAAGCAGGACATTATTTTCGCCATCCTGAAACGCCACGCGAAAAGCGGCGAAGATATCTACGGTGACGGGGTACTGGAAATCCTGCAGGACGGGTTTGGGTTTCTGCGCTCCGCCGACAGTTCCTACCTGGCAGGACCCGATGACATTTATGTGTCACCGAGCCAGATTCGCCGCTTCAACCTGCGCACGGGAGATACTATTACCGGGAAGATCAGGCCGCCCAAGGATAGTGAGCGCTACTTCGCACTGCTGAAAGTCGACAAGGTCAATTTCAACAAACCAGAAAACTCCAAGCACAAAATCCTGTTTGAAAACCTCACGCCATTGTTCCCGGACGAAAGACTGACACTGGAGAAGGGCAATGGCAGTACCGAGGACCTGACCGGGCGCATCATCGACCTGGTATCACCCCTGGGTAAAGGGCAACGCGGTTTGCTGGTGGCCCCGCCCAAGGCCGGTAAAACCATCATGATGCAGAATATTGCGCAGTCGATTATCAGCAATAACCCGGAGTGCGACATCATCGTCCTGCTGATCGACGAGCGACCTGAGGAAGTGACAGAAATGCAGCGTTCCGTCGGTGCCCGCGGTGCTGAGGTGGTCGCGTCAACTTTCGACGAACCACCTTCACGCCATGTGCAGGTTGCCGACATGGTAATCGAGAAGGCCAAGCGCCTGGTTGAGCACAAACGCGACGTGGTCATCCTGTTGGATTCCATCACCCGACTCGCGCGCGCCTACAACACGGTTATTCCCAGCTCCGGTAAAGTGCTGACCGGTGGTGTTGATGCCCATGCCCTGGAGCGCCCCAAGCGCTTCTTTGGGGCCGCACGTAACATCGAAGAAGGCGGCAGCCTGTCAATTATCGCCACGGCGTTGATCGAGACAGGCTCGAAAATGGACGACGTAATCTACGAGGAGTTCAAGGGTACCGGTAACGCGGAGTTGCACCTGGACCGCAAGATTGCCGAGAAGCGTGTTTACCCTGCCATCAATATTCGACGTTCGGGCACCCGCCGCGAAGAACTGCTGACCGGCGAGGAGGAACTGCAGCGCATGTGGATCTTGCGCAAACTGCTGCACGGCATGGAAGACCTGCCGGCCATCGAGTTCCTGTTGGACAGACTCAAGGACACCAAGACCAACGAAGAATTCTTCCTGTCGATGAAGCGTAAGTAATCGCTGGTCTTAGGACCATCTGTCCCAGCCACCCCAAACGACTATACTGTTGGCCAACGCACGAGGAGATTCCAGTTGGCCCTGAGTTACACTGATCTACGAGATTTTATCGCCGCGCTGGAAAAACGCGGCGAACTCAAGCGCATCAGTGTGGAGGTCGATCCACATCTTGAAATGACGGAAATTGCCGATCGCACGCTGCGCGCCGGCGGCCCGGCCCTGCTGTTTGAAAATCCCAAAGGCTACAACACGCCGGTGCTGGCCAACCTGTTTGGTACAGAACAACGAGTGGCCCTGGGGATGGGTGCAGAGAATGTTTCCGCCCTGCGAGAGATCGGCGAATTGCTCGCCTACCTGCGACAGCCCGACCCACCCAAGGGTGTGCGCGATGCACTCGACAAAGCCCCGGTACTGAAGCAGGTCATGAACATGAGCCCCAAGCTTGTGCGCAACCCCGCGTGCCAGTTTCACCAAAGAATGGGCCACGAGGTAGATCTTCATCAACTGCCGATCCAAACCTGCTGGCCCGGAGATGCTGGGCCGCTGGTGACCTGGCCCCTGGTGATAACCCGCGGACCCGAGAAAGAACGGCAGAATCTCGGTATCTACCGCATGCAACTGATTGGCCGTAACAAGTTGATCATGCGCTGGCTGTCCCATCGCGGCGGTGCACTGGATTACCGCGACTGGCAACTAAAGCACCCTGGAAAGCGCTACCCGGTCGCTATCGCCCTGGGTGCAGATCCCGCTACCACGCTGGGCGCAGTAACACCGGTACCGGATGCCATTTCCGAGTATGGTTTTGCCGGCCTGCTCAGGGGCAGTAAAACCGAAGTGGCCGAATGCGTGACGGATTTGTGCCGGGAACATGGGCTGCAGGTGCCGGCCAGCGCCGAGTACATCCTTGAGGGATACCTGGAACCCGGCGAAATGGCAGATGAGGGACCGTTTGGGGACCACACGGGCTACTACAATGAGGTCGAGTCATTCCCCGTGTTCACGGTCGCGGCAATCACCTCCCGCGAGGCGCCGATTTACCACAGCACCTACACTGGCAGACCCCCGGACGAACCGGCGGTGCTCGGGGTGGCGTTAAACGAGGTCTTTGTGCCTATCCTCAAGAAACAATTTCCGGAGATCAGCGACTTCTACCTGCCGCCGGAGGGCTGTTCCTACCGTATGGCGGTAATTACCATGCGCAAGGAATACCCCGGGCACGCCAAACGCGTCATGCTCGGCACCTGGTCCTTCCTGCGGCAGTTCATGTACACCAAGTTCGTTATCGTGACTGACGACGACGTGAACGCAAGGGACTGGAAAGACGTGGTCTGGGCGATGACCACGCGCATGGACCCCCGCCGCGACTGCGTTTTTGTGGACAACACCCCGATAGACTATCTCGACTTTGCGTCTCCGGTGGCGGGACTGGGCTCAAAGGTAGGCTTTGATGCCACCAACAAGTGGCCGGGTGAGACCGAGCGCGAGTGGGGCAAGCCCATCGCCATGGACGAGGCTACCAAATCGCGGGTCGATGATATCTGGGACCAACTGGGACTGGACCAGCCCGGCGGCTGACGCTTACCGTGAGGCGCCTACCTGCGCTGCAATTGATGGGACCGGGAAATCGCCTGGATGGGCAGCGGAATATCCGGCAGTTCTTGTTCGTGCGCCAGCAAACCCTCGCGGTAATAAGCGGCACTGGAGCGGGTTTCACCCAGCGCGGCCAGCAGGCGGCCCAATTCGGCGCACACCTCCGGAGAATGCTGCAGCTTGTAACCACTTTCAAAGTAGTCCCGCGCCTTACCCCACAGTTTATTACGCGCAGACAGGCGCCCCAGGGTAAGCATCAATAGAGGGTCGCCTTCGTGACCACTCAGCCAGCCTTCGGCGACTCCCAGCTGGCGGGCCGGGTTGGCCCCCTGCACCAGGCCGAACAGCCGCACCAGTGGGCTGTTCCAGTTTTGTTTCAGGGCGCGCGTTAGCACCTTCTCGGCACTGGCGTGTTCAGCGCGCTCGATCAGCATGGCCACGTAGAAATGCAGTAACTCGGGGTCCTGTTTCAGATCTGCTGGTAGCGCTTTCCAGCGCTGGTGCAACTCCGCCGCTCCCGCCTCACCTTCGCTGAGTTCTTGCTGCAATAATTGCGTATGCACCCGACGACCCAGGCCCAGCAACTCGGATTCGGGCATCAATTGGTATTTCTTGAGCTCAGGTAACAACTCCGCGAGGTTCTTCCAGTCCTGCAGGCCCTCATAGGCCTGGCACATCAGGTCGAGCACGTGGGGATGCCGACCCGCATTGCGGCGTGCCCGCACCAGGGTGGCCAGCGCCTGTTCATACTGGCCCGCGGCGAGCTTGAGCTCGGCCTGGGTCAATTCCACGGCGATACCCGCCTCTGAATCCGACTCCTCCGCAGCACCCAGGTATTCGCGCATTTTATCCGGTTCATTGAGGGCGTAACTGGCGCGCGCGGCCATCAGGTAGTTCAGCAGTGGGGTCTCGTTATTGACCGCACCACGCAGCAGCTGCCGGCGGGCCTTGGCCCAGTTACCTTCAATATAATTAATCAAGCCGCGGCTGGTCAGCCGCGAGGCCTGCCGGGTCTTGCGTGAACCGAGCCAGCTCATCAGGGAATTCTGGCCGGCAAACACCTTGCGAATCAGCCGCACCACCCCGTACACCAGCAGCGTGAACACCAGCAGCAACAGCAGGCCTACCCACAGGCTGCTCTCCAGGGTGTAGTTGCCATACGCAAGTAGCACATAGCCGGGGTCAGTTTCAATCAGGGCAACAATGCCCACCCCCAACAGGAGCGAAACCAGGACCAGGATAAACAGCCTGCGCATGGCCTAACCCTCGCCGCTCTGTTGCAGGCGCAAGGCCATGGCATCGTCGACCGCCCTCAGCGACCGCGATATATCCGGTAGCTGCACCGCCACCGCCTCACTCTTGAGGGCAGCCAGCTCACGCGCTATCGCGCGCGCCGCGGCCTCGTCGGATTCCATGAACTCGCCCACCCAGTGCTCTGCGCGCTCCAGGCTCTCCGTGTACAGCAACTGGTTGCCCGACAGCAACGCGACCTGGGCCTGCTCCAGCAGCATACGCAGATTCTGTCTTACCAGCCCTTCCCACTGGGGATCCATGAGGGCCTGAATCGGCGCATCGCGACGCCGAATGATGATGTAGTCGGACAGTTTGAGCAGTGCCGACTCGTAGCCCTGCTGCAACCGCCCCTGCCAGTCCTCCGCGGGCACGGCATCGGGCTGGGCTTCAACGTCGGGGAGTTCGAATATCACCAGACCTGACGCCTGGTCAATAAGCGCCGCGAGGCGCAGGTACACGCCTTCAACATCGCGCCGGGGTACCGCGCGCAACGCCGCCAGGTCCGCCGCCACCGCGGCCCGGGCTCCGTGCAAGCCGACATCATCCAGCTGCATCAGCACCGCATCGGCACTGCTGAGCAGGGCCTTGGCCGCCTCTACATCGCCCGTCATAATCAGCCGTTGATTGGCCAGGCGCAGTAGGTATTCCGCTTCTGCCAACAGCCAGTCTTCGCGGTCGGCCGCACTGAAACGAGCCATTTCCTTGCGCTGTTCTGCAAGTTGGGACTCCAACTGCTCAAGTTGTTCTGCCTGGGATTTCGTTCGATTCCCCAAGGTCTGAATATCGGTGTTTATAAGGGCATGCAGGGACTCCATGCCCCCACCCAGCCGCTCCATCAGACGCTGCTCACTGGCATCGAGACTTGCCTTCTCCCCGGCAGCAACTTCTTCCAAAATGGAGACGCGTTCAAGTAACTGCATTTCCCGCTGCTGGGCTTGCTGTACGACAAACGCAGCCCCCGCCGCCAGCGCGATACCCAGTAAAAGTGCCAGCCAGGCGATAAAGCCGCCACCGCGACGGCCAGCTGGCGGTTTCGGTGGCGGAGGCGGAGGCGGTGGCGCCTTTACAGTAGCGGACGTGGGATCGGCCGGCGGCGCGGTGTCTTCCTGACTTGCTTCGGTCTCTTTATTGTCTTGCTGCTGCTCACTCACTCAGCCTTCCCCCAAACCGACCTGCCAATCCGCTACGGCGTTGACCACCGCAGCATCGGACGCGTTGTCGGCCAGCATTATGTTTGCAAAGCCCATCGCTTCAGCTTCCCGCGCAATGCGACGCGACGGCACCATCAGCGATACATTCCGTAAGTTAGAGGTTTCTTGCGGGCTAAGCAATGCCAACATATTGGTCAGCCCCTCGCCACTACTGATGATTATCAGGTCAATTTGCCAATCGCTGATCTTCTGCGCCAGCTCGCCCGCAGCCAGGCTGGGACAGCTACGACGATAACATCGCAGTTCGTCCACCAGCGCGCCGCGAGATTCCAGCGTATCGCGCAGGGTGCCGCGACCACCCTGGCCCTTAACAAGCAAGGCGCGATCGCCCTCTACTGACTGTAATGTAGGTAACGCCAACAGCCCCTCACTGGTCATATCCAGGGGCGGGGACAGAGGCACCACACCGTTTTTGGCCAACTGTTGGGCAGTGCTGGCGCCAATCGCATACCAATTAATACCCACCGGCAGCTGCGGCCAGCGGGAGTGGATATGTGGCATACCAAACTCGACCGCATTAGCGCTGATAAAGATAAGGTGGTGGTACTGGTCCAGATTACTCAGGTATTGCTGGTCGGCGGCCTCGAGTGCCGCCAGTGGGCTCAACTCAAGCAGCGGTTGCGCGTGAACCTGCAAACCCTGCAAAGCCAGGGCATCGCAAAGTCTCCCCGCCTGGGCCGCAGGTCGGGTGATAAGGACACTAGCTGCCATAGACCTGCGCAAGGATATCGGCCGCGCCCTGGGCCAAAAGCTCATCGGCTACCGCCTCGCCAAGGGACCGGGCATCAGTGGCAGGTGCGCGCTGCTCCGCTCGCAGCAAAACGGAGCCATCCGGACGGCCGACCAGACCCCGCAACCACAGCGTTTCGTCGGCATCCAGTTCCGCAAAGCAGGCGATGGGCACCTGGCAACCACCCTGCAGGCGCCGATTCATCGCCCGCTCTGCCTCGACCCGGCAGGCGGTCTCCGGGTGATGCAGGGGTTCCAGCAACGCGATCGTCGCACTGTCATCCTGGCGAACCTCTATACCCACCGCACCCTGCCCGCCCGCGGGCAGCGAATCCTGGGTTGAAAGTGCTTCACGTATGCGCTCACCCATGCCCAGGCGCAACAAACCCGCGCTGGCCAGGATAATAGCGTCGTACTCACCCTCATCCAGCTTGCGCAAGCGGGTATTCACGTTACCGCGCAGAAAACGTATCTCGAGGTCCGGCCGGCGGGCGCGTAGCTGGCACTCACGGCGCAGACTGGAAGTGCCCACCACACTGCCCGCTGGCAACGCCGCCAAAGACTCAAAATGGTTGCTGACAAAGGCGTCGGTAGGGTCTTCCCGCTCGCAGATGACCGCTAAATCGAGCCCCGCTGGAAACTCCATCGGCACATCTTTCATGGAATGCACCGCTATATCTGCGCTGCCGTCCAGCAGGGCCGTCTCCAGTTCCTTGACGAACAGGCCTTTGCCGCCCACCTTCGCCAGCGGCACATCCAACAACTGGTCACCGCGGGAGGTCATCCCCAACAGGTCCACCTGCAAGCCAGGGTGATATTTGCGTAGCTCGGCGCGCACAAATTCGGCCTGCCACAGCGCCAGCGGACTCTCCCTGGTAGCGATGGTGATTGTTGTGGACATCCAATGACTCCCGGCTTTGCTGGCGGCGCACATCATAGCAGCCGCCGTCACGGGCGGCGACTATGCCCATAGTGCAAAAGAGGGCCCAGAGCGCAAAGAAGGCCCAGCGTGCAAAGAGGGCCCCGCGAGCAAGGAGGGCGCAGCCAGCAATCAGGGCTCAGCGATCTATCAGCCGTTGCTTGACCTCACCGAGGTGTCGTCGACTGACAGCGGGCTTCTGGTCACAACCCACCAGGTCCACGTGCCAGCCCTCGTCGCGGCGACTGAGCCTGTCTATGTAAGCCAGGGCGACCAGGGCATTGCGATGGACGCGCACAAAACCGCCCGCAAACTCCTGCTCCAGGTCTTTGAGGGTATCGGGTAATAGCAACTCGTCGGACGCTGAGTGGGCAGTTACGTATTTTTGCCCGGCGATAAAGCAGCGGATATCGGCCACCGCCATGGTTTCCAGACCGCGGTGGGTCTGGCTGCTAACCTGGCGGCGCGCCGCGCTGTCACCCGCCAGCGCGGCCAACTGCACCCGGTTGAGCCGGCTGGCACTACCCAGCGCCCGCGCGAGTTCTACCTCGCGTACTGGTTTGAGCAAATAGGCCACGGCCTGGTGCTGCAGGGCCTCCAGGGCGTACTCGTCGTAGGCTGTACAAAAAATTACCGCGGGTGGGCGTTCCAGTGCTTCCAACCGGGTTGCCACCTCAATACCATCCATGCCAGGCATGCGGATATCGAGCAGCAATAAATCCGGTTCTTCTGCGGCCACCTGCACCAGGGCATCCTCGCCACTGCTGGCCAACAGGCATTCCGATTCCGGCTGCAGTGACTTGAGCAGACGCTGCAGGCGCTCCCGGGCCAGCGGCTCATCATCGACCACCAGTATCTTCATGCCAGCGCCTCCAATGGATAACTGAGCTCTACCCGGTAGCTGCCGTCAGATTTAGAGACCTCGAGCGAACCCGCATCACCGAACAGGCCCTGCAGTCGCTGCTCAATATTAGCCAGGGCCATGTGCATTCCCGTCCGGTGCCCGCTGTCCTGGGGTGCGGGATTGGCGACGGTAACGGTGAGTTGTTCGGCACTGCGCGATACTTGAATGGAGATAACACCACCCTGGGGCAACTGGGCAATGCCGTGGTAGACGGCATTTTCCACTAGCGGTTGTAACATCAACCCCGGCATAGGCAATTCACGCAGGCTGTGCTCACACTCCCACGCCACCTGCAGGCGATCGCCAAGCCGCAACTGCTCGATACCAAGGTAAAGCTCACACAGGTGCAGTTCATCATCCACGGTGGTATCGCGATAGTTTTCCTGCAGGCTCGCACGAAACAACTCAGACAGGTCCTCCACCGCCTGCTCGGCATCCGCCGGGCGGGAGCTGATCAGGCTGGCAATACTGTTCATGGTATTAAACAGGAAGTGCGGGCGAATACGCGCACGCAGTGAGTCGAGTCGCGCCTGCATCTCACTGCGTTCGCGCAACTTGACCTGCTGTTGTAAGTAGAAGTAACGCAGTACCAGACCGCTGATAACCACAGCCACCAGCACATTGCGCAGCACCCACCAGTAATCGACACCACCCAGGAACAGCAAGGGATAAAAACGCGCGGTGAGATAACTGCTGATAGCCGTCACCGCCACCACAATGGCCATGCTGCTGGTCGAAGCGGCTTGCAGGCTCATACGACTGAAACGTCCGCGGCACTGGCACAGCAGCGCTGCACTTAACATCACCACCCACTGTACAAAAAGCGAGCTGGTGGCCAGCAGGTCCCAGTTGAAGCGCGGCAATGTGCTCACCACGAGTGTGTAAACCAACACCAGCAACTCGGAGAGCAGTACCATGATAAAAACGGAGCGCGGACTGCACAGGTCCGGAATGAAAAATTCACCGGAGCTCTCCTGTTCCTGCCTGGGTATAGTACCGCCCCCAGCACCCGCCATGCTGCAATCCCCCGCCAACTTAAGGCTCCGCTGAGGTATCACCGTATCAATCAGAGGTGCCTTAACTGGTATACTTGCATCCCTGATTAACACGGGCAAGCCCAACACGCTTGTACCGACAGATTACTTTTTAGCCAAGGCACCTTGCATAAAGGCACCGCGCACAAAAGGCAGTACAGGGAATGAGCAAAGAACCGGATACCAGTAAACTGTGGGGCGGTCGCTTCACCGAGGCAACGGACAGCTTCGTGCAGCGCTTCACCGCCTCGGTGCAGTTTGACCAGCGCATGGCCGCGCAGGATATCCAGGGCTCCCTGGCACACGCCAGCATGCTCAATGAAATTGGCGTGCTCAGCGACCGGGAGCTGGAGCAGATTCAGGCGGGCCTGGCGCAGATTGGTGAAGAAATCACCCGCGGGGAATTCAACTGGTCGGTTGAACTGGAAGACGTGCACATGAATATCGAGGCGCGCCTGACTGAGTTGATCGGTGTGACCGGTAAGAAGCTACACACGGGCCGCTCCCGCAATGACCAGGTAGCGACCGATATACGGCTCTATCTGCGTGCAGCCATAGACCGGATCGGCGAGGAGATCACCCGCTTGCAGCGCGGCACCATTGAACTGGCCGCCCAGCACACGGCAACCGTCATGCCGGGTTTCACCCATTTACAAACCGCGCAACCGGTAGCCTTTGGACACCACCTGCTCGCATGGAACGAAATGCTGGAGAGAGACTACGGCCGGCTGATGGATTGCCGGGCGCGCATGAACCAGAGCCCCCTGGGGGCGGCTGCACTCGCCGGTACAACCTACCCAATCAAACGTGCGATGACTGCATCCGCACTGGGTTTTGACTCGCCCACGGAAAACTCGCTGGACTCAGTGTCCGATCGCGACTTTGCCATTGAATTTTGCAGCTTCGCTGCCCTGCTGATGACCCACCTGTCGCGCATCTCCGAAGAACTGGTGCTGTGGACCTCGGCGCAATTCGATTTCATCGAGTTACCGGACCGGTTCTGCACCGGCTCATCGATCATGCCGCAAAAGAAAAACCCCGACGTACCGGAACTGGTGCGCGGCAAGGTCGGCCGGGTGAACGGACACCTGGTATCCTTGCTCAGCCTGATGAAGAGCCAGCCACTGGCCTACAACAAGGACAACCAGGAAGATAAAGAGCCTCTGTTCGATACGGTAGATACCGTGCTGGATTCCCTGCGCGCCTTCGCCGATATGGTGCCGGCTATCCGGCCCAAAGAGGCGCAGATGCGCGAGGCCGCACGCCGGGGTTTTTCAACCGCAACCGACCTGGCGGATTACCTGGTGGGCCTCGGTCTGCCCTTCCGCGACGCTCACGAGGTCGTCGGCAAGGCCGTGGCTCACGGGGTGGAAAGCGGCCTGGACCTGGCCGAGATGGAATTGAGTGTACTGCAGGGCTTCTGTTCCGACATCGGCGAGGACGTGTTCGAGGTGCTTACGCTGGAGGGGTCGCTGTCGGCGAGGGATCACCTGGGGGGCACAGCACCCGCTCAGGTGGCCGCAGCAGCCGAGCGCGCACTAGTCAGGCTGGATCAACGCCCAGGCTGAATCATCGCCCGGAATAGTAACGTACGCTGCCCTGAAAGGTGACATCGGGCGCAGTTTCTACCTGGGCATCCTCCACCACACTGAGCTCCAGCGCCCAATTTCGGTGAAATCGCCAACGTCCGCCCACTGTCAGCATCACCGCCTCATCGCCCAGTGCCGCCAGCGCGCTATCTGCAGGCGCTGCATGCACATCCACCTGCAGCAGCAGTGACCAACGCTCATTGAACTGCCAATCACCGCTAAGGCCGGCAAACCACAGGTTGTTTTCCTGGCCCTGCGCAAGAATGTCCACGTCACCAGCGCGCATGTATCCCAACTGGCCATGCCAATACAGCGGCCAATCCGCCAGGTGCGCCCCGGAGAAACGCAGGGTCACAAACCAATCGTCCTCGCCACTGCCGAGGAAATCTTCCTCCTCGCCGCTGGCAAACTTATAACCCAGTGCCACGGATGCTGCCGCGTCTGCGTCCTGGTATATCTGCCGACTCAGGCTGAGGCTAACGTCGCCCACACCGGACGCATCATCCTGTAAGTCGAACGTGTCGGCACTGGAGCGATAGTGATAGTCGAGCACATCCGACGGCCCCTGGGAGCGCCCGCCATCGGAGAAACCCCACAACTCATGCCAGTCATCAATCAAGGAATCCAGGTGACCACCGCTGTGATCCAGCCACGGTACTTCCAATTGCACTTCCCAATTGTCAGCAAGACCATAGCGCCACTCCAGCGCGAGTCGCTGGGTTTCTCCGTCGAGGTTGATTGCCTCGTCATCGTCGCCGTCGACTACATAGTGACTGGCGATTGACGCATGCAGGGCCAGGCTGCTCTCACCGCGATTTACGGTCTGTGCAGAACGCTGAGACGGCAGGCCGAACAGGCCCGCCACCGGGCTTAAGTTTTTCACGTACAGCGGCTCAAGGGCCACCGCGTTGCTCGCAGCCAGGCTCAGCAGCGATCCAACCAGGGCGGTCGCTTTAATCTTGCCAGCTAAACTCGACACCGCCCTGCCCCTGCATCTGCTCTACAACAAACGGGGCGAAAAGGGTGCCATCCCGGGTGTTGCGCCAATCGCCCGCCTGCTCATCGTATTCAAAGTGAAAGCCGCCAGCGATGGCCGCGACCCACAATTGACGAGTGGGCGGCTGGCGACTGAACACCATGGTAGTGCCATTGCCAAACTGCACCGTAAGCACGCCGCCTCCGAGTTCGTAATCAATATCCTCGTCGACCTCGTCCAGTGACAGCTCGAGGCGCTCAAAGGTGCTATCAATGAGATCATTGAATTCAGTTTCAGTCATGGCAGGGTTACACAGCAAAACGGGAATTAGCATGATAAAGGCTGCTCGCGCCGCTTACTAGCGACCGGTATACTTGCGCGTTTTGCCACGGACGAAGCGCATGCCAACCCGTATCACAGCCCTGTTCTTCATTGCCTTGCTGTTGGTCGGCTGCGGCCAGACCGGACCGCTGTTTCTTCCCGGGCAACCGGCGCCAGCTGAACCGCAGGCTGCACCTGCAGAGGCGACCCCCACTGCGCAGCCTGACTCTGCGACGGGCGCAGAAGACGCCGGCGAGCTGCAATAAACGGAAGACCTGTACATGGACCCTATTTCCTACCAAGACGGCGAACTGCATGTGGAAGGTGTGGACTGCCGAGGCATCGCTGACCGATACGGCACACCCACGTATGTCTATTCGCGAAACGCACTGGAGTCCGCCCTGGGTGAATACCAGGCGGCGCTCGACGGCTGCCCACACCTGATCTGCTACGCGGTAAAAGCGAACTCCAACCTGGCGGTGCTGGACGTATTGGCCCGGCGCGGCGCCGGCTTTGATATCGTTTCTGTGGGCGAATTGGAACGCGTGGTAGCCGCTGGTGGAGAGCCGGGAAAAACCGTGTTCTCAGGCGTCAGCAAGCAGCCCGCTGAGATCAGACGGGCACTGGAACTGGGTATACGCTGTTTTAACCTGGAGTCTGCCCAGGAGCTCGAGCTAATCAACGAGATCGCCACGGACATGGGCTGCGTGGCCCCGGTTTCGGTACGCGTCAATCCGGACGTGGACGCGCAAACACACCCCTACATCTCCACCGGCCTCAAAGAGAACAAGTTCGGTGTTGATATCGAGCAGGCATTGGCCATGTACCGCCGAGCACACAGTCTGCCCAACATCGCGGTGGTCGGCCTGGATTGTCATATCGGCTCGCAGTTAACGCAGATCAGCCCGTTCATCGACGCGCTACACAGGCTGCTGGCAGTGATTGACCAATTGGCTGCGGAAGGCATCACCATCCACCACCTGGACCTCGGTGGTGGCCTGGGCGTCCGCTACCGGGACGAGGCACCACCCAGTATCGCCGACTACATCGCCGCGATCCGGGCGGAGCTGGGGGAGCGCAAGCTGGAACTGGTATTCGAACCTGGGCGCTCCATCGCAGCCAATGCCGGCATCCTGTTGACCCGGGTCGCCAATGTAAAGTCCACCGAGGACCGCAATTTCGCATTGGTGGATGCTGCCATGAATGACTTTATTCGCCCCGCGCTGTACCAGGCCTGGGTCGACATCCAGCCCACCAGCCAGTCGGGGGATGGGGAGGATGCTCACTGGGACATCGTCGGCCCCGTCTGCGAGACCGCCGACTTCCTGGGCAAAGACCGGGCGCTACAAATCGCGCAGGATACCTTGCTGGCCGTGTTCGGCACCGGCGCCTACGGTTTCGTGATGAGTTCGAATTACAACACCCGCGGTCGCGCCGCCGAAGTGATGGTGGATGGCGATGTTGCCCACCTGGTCCGCGATCGTGAGACCTTTGCTGATATGATTCGTGGGGAGCAGCGCCTGCCGGAGTGAGCAGGCGTTACGGGAATCCAGCATGCAGTTAAAGTTCACCAAAATGCACGGCGCCGGCAACGACTTCGTGGTCATCGACCTGATCAGCCAGCGCTGCAAGTTGCGTCCTCGCGATATCCGCCACATTGCGGATAGACACTTCGGCGTGGGGTGTGACCAGGTGCTGGTCGTGGAGCCGCCGGGCAGCCCGGATGCGGATTTTCGATATCGAATTTACAACGCCGACGGTGGTGAGGTGGAGCAATGCGGTAATGGCGCCCGTTGCTTTGCACGTTTCGTCCGCGAAAAGCAGCTCACCAGCAAGCGCATCATTACGGTGGAAGTTGCCGACAGTACCATTGAACTGCGGGTCCTGGGCAAGCACCAGGTCGAAGTCGACATGGGGCAGGCGCGTTTTGAACCCGCAGACATACCCTTTGAGAGCGGTGCACGCACTGCGAGCTACACACTGTCTGTAGGCAGTGAAACGCTGGAAATCGGGGCCGTCTCCATGGGCAACCCGCACGCCGTATTGCAGGTCGACGACATCGACACTGCCGACGTTGAAGGCCTGGGTCCCCAGGTAGAGAACCACCCCCTGTTTCCAGAACGCGCCAATGTCGGCTTTATGCAGGTGGTATCACCGCAGGCCATTCGGCTGCGCGTATTTGAACGCGGCGTAGGAGAAACCCTGGCTTGTGGCACTGGGGCCTGTGCCGCCGTGGCTTACGGCATTAGCCGCGGCTGGTTGGAGGAGACCGTGACAGTTGAGCTGCCGGGCGGTAAGCTGTCCATAAGCTGGGCCGGCGAAGACCAGCCGGTGCTGATGACCGGCCCAACCGCCATCGTCTACGAGGGCACAATAAGAATCTGAAGCCACCCCATAACAGTGGCGCAGAGCAGAATGGGACATACCACAGGGGACGACAGCCATGCCTGGGACCACCGAACAAGCCGCCACGCCCGACCTGGAACTGGACGCTGAACAGGTCAGGGAGTACCTCAAGGATCACAGCGACTTTTTCCAGCACCACCCTGACATGCTGGACTACCTGCACATATCCCACGCTTCGGGCTCTGCTGTATCGCTCGTTGAGAAACAGGTCAGTGTGCTGCGCGAACGCAATATCGATATGCGACACCGGCTCAACAGCCTCACCGCCAATGCACGCGACAACGATCGCCTGTACGAGCAGACCCGGGGCCTGGTTTTGAAGCTACTGGAAGCCGACACCACCGAGGCCTTGTACAAGGCGTTTCACGAATCCATGACCAACGACTTCGAAGTGGAGCACGCCAGCATGATTCTGTTTGGCGAACCGGGCAGCGAGGGTGAGTGCCGGGTCGACCCGCTGGAGTCCGCCCGCATTGAAATCGGCCCGCTGTTAAAAGGCCGCAAGGCCATCTGTGGACCACTGCGCAAGGAAGAACTGAATTACCTGTTTCCCGAGGCCGGTGAGGTGGGCTCCGCGGCCGTCATGCCGCTGTACCGCGGCGAAGACCTCGGCCTGATCGCGGTGGGAAGCTCAGATGCCACCCGCTACGGGTCCAACATGGGCACTCTGTTCCTGCACCATATCGCCGACGTTATGGTGAGACTATTGCCACAGCTGCCCAGGAGCAGCACTAGCCAAGCTGGTGGATAAGACGGGCAGCGAACGGTCGGGCAGCGAACGGTCGGGCCGCGATCGGTCGGGCCGCGAACGGTCGGGCCGCGATAGGCCGGATCTGGCCACATCGGTTGACCAGTTTCTCGATTATTTACGCGACGTCCGACAGCTTTCCCCTCACACCCTGAGTAACTACGCCCGCGACCTGCGTTCGCTCACAAACTTTTGCGACCAGCGAAAGCTGGTACACCCCGACCGGATCATGGAGGCGGACATCCGCCAATGGGTAAGCCAGTTGCATCGCCGTGGCCTGGCGGGGGGCAGTATTCAGCGCATGTTGTCGGCGGCTCGCTCACTGTTCAATTACCTCGGCAAGCGCGCCAATCAACCGCGCAATCCCGCAGCCAGCGTGCAGGCGCCGCGCAAACCTCGCAAACTGCCCAGGACACTGGACGCCGACCAGGTTGACCGCTACCTGATGTTCGAAGACGACTCCACGCTGGCCAGGCGGGACCGTGCTATTGCCGAGCTGTTCTACTCATCTGGCCTGCGTCTGGCTGAATTGGCAGCGATCAACGTCACCGACCTGGATAAAGGCGCGCGACTCATCACCGTTACCGGCAAGGGCAACAAGACACGCACCGTTCCGGTGGGGGCCGTCGCCCTGGACGCGATCGAGAGGTGGCTGGAAGTAAAACCCACCACCGGCGTAGACGAGGACAGCCAACTGGCCCTGTTTACCAGCAGCCGGGGGCGGCGCATCAGCGCGCGCAACATCCAGGCCAGGTTGAAACTGCAGGGCCGCAAGGCCGGTATGCACCAGGATGTCCACCCGCACATGCTGCGCCACTCCTTTGCCAGCCATATGCTGGAATCCAGCGGCGACCTGCGGGCAGTGCAGGAACTCCTTGGCCATGCCAATATCGCCACCACGCAGATCTACACCCACCTGGACTTCCAGCACCTGGCCAAGGTGTACGATGCCGCCCACCCGCGCGCCAAGCGTCGCAAAGAATGACCATCAAAGTCATCACCTTTGACCTGGACAACACGCTCTGGGACGTGGAACCCACCCTGCTTGCGGCGGAAGATGCCCAGCGCGACTGGCTGCTGGCAAACCGACCCGGCACTATCGAAAACTACAACCACGAGGAGCTCTGGGAGTTCAAGAAGGGCGTGTGGAAACGCAATCCCCACCTGGCGCACCACATCAGCGAGTTGCGAGTGCAAATGCTTTACGAGTTACAGCTCGCGGCAGGCTACCCGGAAACAGAGGCGCGCAGCGGGGCGCGCACTGCCTTCAATGTCTTTCTGGAGGTACGTCACGTGGTGACACTATACGAAGAGGCCCTACAGGTACTCGAGGAACTTGCCGGCAGCTACCTCCTGGGGGCGCTGACCAACGGCAACGCAGACATCTATAAGACCGATGCCGGGGAGTATTTCGATTTTGCCTTCCTGGCGGAAGATATTGGGGCCAGCAAACCCGCCCCGGATATGTTTCACGCGGCCCTGGAACGAGCGCGCGTCGATGCGCACCAGATCATTCATGTGGGCGACAACCCGGAGCATGACATCAAGGGCGCCCAGGACGTGGGCATGCGCACCGTGTGGATGAACTCACAGCAGCAGGACTGGCCCGGAGGCCACCGCGCCGATCAGGAAATCGATAACCTGCAACAATTGCCGGAAGCAATTGCCGCTATTGCCGGAAGTTAGGGATACGCCAGTGGGGTACACCGGCGCGTCAGGTCTGGACTAGCTGTACTAGCGGCCCTTAAGGATCTTCTTCTTGGTCTCGTTGTACTCTTTCTCGCTGATCACGCCGCTATCATAGGCCTCTTTTAGGTCCATCAGCTGCTGACCCTGGGTTTCAGTCTGCTGCACGGTAGTGCTGCTACCGCAGGCGGCCAGGGTAAGCGACAAAGCCACAACAGCGGCGCCCAGGAAAGTCTTTTCTAACATAGTGCGATTCCTTATCTGTATTGAAACGTGTCCACTCTAGATCGCGTCTTCGCCCGTTTCGCTGGTACGGATGCGAATCACCTGCTCCAGGTCAGACACAAAAATTTTGCCGTCGCCTATTTTACCCGTGTTCGCTGTTTGCACAATGGCCTCAACCACCGCATCGACCTGGCCCTCGCCAACAGCGATTTCCAGCTTTAACTTGGGCAGGAAATCGACCACGTATTCGGCACCTCGATACAGCTCGGTATGGCCGCGCTGGCGGCCAAAGCCCTTGACCTCGGTAGCGGTAATACCCTGCACGCCAATCTCTGACAACGCCGAGCGTACATCGTCCATTTTGAAGGGTTTGATAATCGCGGTAACCAGTTTCATGGCACTACACCTCAATCGGGGTACGGCCCCGTATTATGGAACGCGTGCAGATATTCGCAAGATCAATGTTTCGAGCCCGAGATGCATTCTCTTGAACGTTTGCCCCGGCTCAGTACGGAGAAACAAGGCCGAGACCACCAAAGCCTCCACACCCAATAGACCAGGTCACCACCACTTCATCCGGCTTGGACAGCAGGTAATCTTTCAACTGGTTGCAAAAGGTGTCCACGTCGCCCGGTACGCCAGTATTGAAGGCCTGCTGCCCCGATA
The DNA here is from genome assembly GCA_963669435.1 of Halieaceae bacterium. GTDB lineage: Bacteria > Pseudomonadota > Gammaproteobacteria > Pseudomonadales > Halieaceae > CALJFL01. The sequence continues at coordinate 2,215,424 of OY770025.1, read as the reverse complement.
AATCGATGGTCCCCGATGTAATAGCGTTAAAGCCGCCATCGATCCTCACGACGCTGTTTAGCGATAGATCGACGGTATTCAGGGGAAGCTTATTCAGGGCTGCCAAAGACTCGATCTGGTTGTCTCTGAAATTGAGATCCCTGAGCGCCAACAAGTCAGTCAATGGTGTCAATGACTTAACACTATTGCCGCTCAAGTCGATTCTCTCAAGCGCACTCAAACTCGCCAGCGGAGTAATGGATGCAATCTGGTTGTCACTCAAGTTTAAACTGGTCAGAGCAGACATCCCAGAGAGCGGGCCGAGATCACTGATTTGCATACCACTCATATCGAGGTCAGTCACTTTATCGAGGTTGGCCAGACCACTTAAATCGCTGATTTGATTGCCTCGCAAATCGAGTTCGACTAGGCCAGTCAATTCCTCGAGTCCGGCAGTCGACGTCAATTGATTAAAGGTCGCGTTCAGCGAGCGCAGACTGGTGACTGTGGACAGAGGCTCCAGGGTGGAGACTTTATTCATAAGTAAATTCAGCACTTCAAGATTTTGGAGCCCTGAGAGCGCATCGAGGCTCTCGATTTCGTTAAATTGCAGGTAAAGGGTTTCAAGACTCCCTACATTAGCAAGGGGCTCAATATCGGAAATGCCAGCATTGTAGAGCGACAGCAACTTCAGGTTTTCCAACGAAGAGAGTGCCTCAAGATTCTGTACAGGATCATCCCCAAGCCATAGAGTTTCCAGCCTGGTCAGGCCCGACAGCGGTGTAAGGTCTTCAAAACCCGTGTTGGAGATTCCCAGCCATTCCAGGCGGGTTAATGAACTTAGCGGGGTAAAATTTTCTATCGGGTTAAGATAGAGCGTGAGAGTTTCCAGATTTCGCAACCCTGAAATCGGTTGAATCGATGTAATGCCGTTTCTATCAGCGGTCAATGACCGCAACCTCGGAAAATTCTCTACAAAACTCAGATCTGAGTGCCCGGTGTCATTGATGCTAAGCCGCCTGAGCCGTGGTAATTCTGACAACGAGGCCAAATCGGTCAGTGGATTCCCCCAAAGCTGCAGGGTACCCAAGGCTTGGGCGCCGGACAGCGTCGCCACCTGAGTTATCTCATTATCACCCAATGCCACATAACCGAGCTTGGGCAACGCTTCCAGCCCACTGATTTCGGTAATGCTGTTACCGATCAGACTGAGGAAATCAACAAACTGAAAGGCTTCGATGCCTTCAAGCGAGGATATCTCCGCGTAATCGCACTGAATCACGCTAACGTAGCGCGTCGAAGGCTCGTCTGGATATCGCTGTTCTATACATGCTCTCAGTTTTTCGTCGACCAGTTGGTCAAGAGCAACATCAAGTGAAACGCTTTCTACAAAAACAGGATTGAGCGTGTATTCACGATCTGCGGTCAGGATGCCCAGCAAAGTGTCATTGTCGGCAAAGAACGCTGTAGATATCGTGCAGGGTTTGGAACTTCCGGCACACAGTGTGCCCCCATCCGGCTCCCACCACAAAAAATCGTAACCCTCATCCGGCTCGGCAATGTACGTCTCCTCGAACTCGGCGTCGTCAATGTCCACCACGCAGGACTGACCCGACAAACAATAGTCCGCGCCGCCCTGATAGGTGATTTTGCCGTTGGCCGGTACCGTCGAAACGATTTTACAGCTAGAGGTGAAAGCAAGAATGATTGCCGCTATAAAAAATGACGCGTAGTTAGGCACCTGAAGCATCCCTTCCTCAAGAAAACTGAGTTCAAAGTATAGACTACAGGCAAAAAAAAGGGGGCCAAAAGGCCCCCAAGTACGCATCGCTAGATGCATCCGCAAGACTATTTCGCAGTAATGAATTCCGGATAGGCTTCCATACCGCACTCGGCGAGGTCCACGCCTTCGTACTCTTCTTCTTCGCTGACCCGGATACCCATGACGGCCTTGATGATGCCGAAGGTAATCAGGCTGGCAACAAACACCCAGAGGAAGATAGTGGCCGCACCGATCAGCTGACCGCTGAAGGATGAATTCTCGCCGTTGGTGATGGGCACCAGCAGCAGACCCAACAGGCCGACAGTACCGTGCACAGAGATCGCACCGACGGGATCGTCGATCTTCAACTTATCCAGGGTGATAATGGAGAACACCACCAGCACACCACCGATAGCACCGAACAGGGTAGCGGTCAGGGCAGTCGGGGTTGAAGGTTCTGCGGTGATGGCAACCAGGCCAGCCAGGGCGCCGTTCAATGCCATGGTCAGGTCAGCCTTGCCGAACATGATACGCGCTGTCAGCAGGGCGGCAATGAGGCCACCGGCGGCTGCCGCATTGGTGTTCATGAACACCACCGCTACCGCGTTAGCAGATTCAACACTGGCTGTGGCCAGTACCGAACCGCCATTGAAACCGAACCAGCCCATCCACAGGATGAAGGTACCCAGGGTAGCCAGGGGCAGGTTGGCACCGGGAATGGGGTGGATACTGCCGTCAGCACCGTACTTGCCTTTACGGGCGCCCAGTAGGAGAACACCGGCCAGGGCTGCAGCAGCACCTGCCATGTGTACGATACCGGAGCCGGCAAAGTCGGAGAATCCCAGGTCGCCCAGTGTGTACATGCCAAACACGGGCATACCACCCCAGGTCCAGCTGCCTTCCAGCGGGTAGATAAGGCCGGTCATTACCACGGCAAAAGCCAGGAATGCCCAGAGCTTCATACGCTCGGCAACGGCACCTGAGACAATCGACATCGCGGTAGCAACAAACACCACCTGGAAGAAGAAGTCAGCTGACGGGGCATAAGTGGCGGGATCTTCGGCACCGGTGACGCCGTCGCCGACAATGCCGCTCAGGAATGCAGTGAACTCACCGCCGCCGTACATAATGGAGTAACCGCACACCATGTACATGGTGCAGGCAATGGCATACAAGGCCACGTTTTTAGTCAGAATTTCGGTGGTGTTCTTGGAGCGGACCAGGCCGGCCTCCAGCATGGAGAAGCCAGCGGCCATCCACATCACCAGAGCGCCACACACCAGGAAGTAGAAGGTGTCCAGCGCGTACTGTAATTGAAAAATTTCGTTTTCCATGGGAAATACTCTCGTCTAATAGTCTTAGCTTTAGCTAAACGATTACCTGCCTGCGGCCCAGGGCCACAGCTTGCTTCGTTCAGATGGCGTCCTCACCGGTTTCGCCTGTGCGAATACGAATCACCTGTTCAAGGGGCGATACAAATACCTTGCCGTCGCCAATCTTGCCGGTGTTAGCTGCTTTGCTGATGGCTTCAATGGTCTGCTCAACCACGTCATCGGCAACTGCCACTTCGATCTTCACCTTGGGCAGGAAATCGACAACGTATTCAGCGCCGCGGTACAGCTCGGTGTGCCCTTTCTGGCGGCCAAAACCTTTGACCTCTGTGACAGTGATGCCTTGCACACCAATCTCGGACAGAGACTCTCGCACGTCATCCAATTTGAATGGCTTTACAATAGCCGTTATTAACTTCATCTAACTCTCCTGGTATTGAGTAGGCGCCCCTCCAGCGGAGGGACGCGCGTGCTGTTATGGTTGAGCCTGATTACATGCTCTTGGAGACGGTGAATACGACGGTGTCGTCACCCCACTCGGAATCGAACACATCTTCCTCGTCGAGGTCAGTACCGACATAGGCCAGCGTCCAGTCAACAGCCAACCAGGAGGCAGTGATGCCTACGGAATAGTCGATATAAGAATCTTCATCAGTTGCCAGGAAGCCACCATTTTTCTCGAGGTCGTTGTAGCCAACATGGAAGTCCACGGAAATGTTCTCGGCAACACCCAGACTGTAGTCCGCGTAGTAATACTTAAAGTCACCGGTCTCTCCGTAGTAATCGTCGGAATAGGCCGCACCGAAAGTCAGATCGTGGAAGGACAAACTGCCGTATATCTCCTGGTAGTCACCTTCGTCACCGTCGTCTCCGGGGTAGTCGTAATAGAGATAACCCACATCGATAGCGAAGCCACTGTCACCAAGATCACTGGCGAAGCCAGCGTAATAATCCAGTTCCAGTGAGCCGTTAAACCCTCCATCAGCACTTGAAAAGTCAAAATCTACGCTGGAACCCCAGGTGCCAATGTAGATCCCGTTCTCAAAGCCAATATCGAAGCCGCCCTGGATAGCGATGTCTTCGTTGGACTGCGAGATACCTCGGAATTTGTAGTCACTGGTCAGAGCAACGTTAGCGCTTATCTCTGTTTCGGCTTGTGCTCCGATTGAAGCACCCGCCAATAACGTGGCGGACAGGGCTGCGGTCAGTACTTTCTTGTTTAGCATGTTTCATCTCTCCTAAACTCGGGTCTCCGGCCCCAGGGTAGAAGGGAACACCTGGTAAAAACCGGCAGACTCGTATCTGTGAAATCTGCGCTTGGTGTTTTGCAGAGCCTGTGCCACCTTTTCAATTTTCATTGAATATCAGGTAGTTAAGATGAAATTTGTCCTTCGCATGTCCGTTTTCGTGCAGCAAAACCCCGCTATAAATGCTCCAATTTGATGCGATGCACCACAAAGGTGCGCACCAACAGAGTTCGGTGCACCGCATCGAATTTCAACTACGCTCAATTTCAACTGCAGCGAATTTCAACTACACTGCCCTGCCCCGAAATCGAACAGGCAGCAGCGCCATGGCCCTTAAACCGCCCCCACTCAGCGAGGTGATTCAACAGCTCAACACTTTGGTCGGCGACAGCGGACTGAAGGGCGAGGTTGATAAGAGTGTGAAGTCGCTGGCCCAATCGGCGTTACAGCGACTTGATATGGTCAGCCGGGAGGAATTCGATGCCCAGCGCGAGGTACTGCAACGCACCCGCGAAAAGGTGGTTGCACTCGAAGCTGAGCTGGAGGAGCTGGGTCGGGCACTGGAGGAAGCAACCTCGAGCTAACGGTCGACGCCCTGCCCGTTAACCCGGCGCGCTAATCTGCTTTTCAGTTCAGAGAACAACTTCAATCAGGTGTGGCCCCGTTTCCGCCATGCAGCGCGCAAACAGATCCTTGAACTGTGCAATGTTCTCCGCGCGACTCGCCGGCACTCCCATACCCTCAGACATTTTGACCCAATCCAGGTCGGGGTTGTGCAGGTCAAGCTGCGACATGGCGTTGGCGCCCGGGGCACCGACACCCACACGCCCAAACTCGATTTCCAGGATTGCGTAGGAGCGATTGGAGAATATCACCGTGGTGACATCCAGTTGTTCCCGTGCCTGGGTCCACAGCGCCTGTAGTGTGTACATGGCTCCACCATCACCGTGCAGGCACACGGTCTTGCGATCGGGGCATGCCACTGCCGCCCCGGTAGCCATGGGCAGCCCACCACCGATACTCCCACCGGTCACCGAGAGCCAATCATGCGGCGCAGCTGTCGCCGTCGCCAGTGCGGGCCCGATGCCCGAGGTATTGGCTTCATCGGCAACGATCGCACCTTCGGGTAGCAGGTGCGCGATCGCCTGGCCAATAGCAAACTGCTCGAAAGCGGCCGAGTCTGCGGGCATTTCAGTGTTATGTGCCAGCGTTTCGCCGAGCGACGGCGCTGCACCCAGCGCGTCAGCCAGTGCGGCCAGCGCATTGGTAGCGCTTTCGTGTGGGTGAGAGAGATACACGGTGTCGCAGCCCTCAGGGGTTAACCAACTGGGCTTGTCGGGGTAGGCAAAGAAAGACACCGGTGGCTTGGCACCGGCCAGTACCAGCGTGTCGGTACCCTTGAGTTCTTCCTCAATCATTTCCGCAAAGTACGGCAAAGGCTCGATAAACGCTGTACCCGCACCCCGGGCGCGCCGGGCATTGGTGGTCGGGCACATGAGGCGCGCACCGGTTGCCTGGGCCACGCGGCCCGCATGCTTCAAACCCTCACCATGCAACGCATCGGCACCAACCAGCAACACGGCGTTCTTGCCCTTTTTCAACGCCGCCGCGGCAGCGTCTACAGCTGCGTGATCGGTAGGCGGAAAGGTGGGTAGAGGCAACGGCGCCGCCGGACCCTGCGCAGGTAACCAGGCGGTGTCAGCAGGCAGAATCAGGGAGGCTATCTGGCCCTGCCCTTCCATGGACGCCGCCACCGCGCGGGCCGCGTCTTTGGCAACCGTCTTGGCACTGGTGCTGCTGTGAATCCAGCCGGAGACCGGGCGTGCAAAGCCCACAATATCAGACGCCAGCGGCGCATCGTATTGCGCGTGGTAGGTGGCATGGTCGCCAACCACATTGACTATCGGGGTCGATGCGCGGCGCGCGTTATGCAAATTGGCCAGCCCATTAGCCAGCCCCGGACCCAGGTGCAGCAGTGTAGCCGCAGGTCTACCTTTCATGCGGCCATAACCATCGGCGGCGCCTGTGGCTACACCCTCGAACAAGCACAAGATTGGGTGCATGCCATCGACATTATCGGTGGCGGCAACAAAATGCATTTCCGAAGTGCCCGGGTTGGAGAAACAGGTATCCACCCCGGCGGCCACCAGCGTGTGCACCAGGCTCTGGGCACCGTTCATTACAGTATCTGAGTTCATAAGGCGCTCCGGTGCTGAATCAAATGCTCAGGTCGAGCAGGTTATAGTCACGAATCTCTTCCTGCGCCGATGCGTTCCACGCATAGCTGAGGCCGGCCTCGGCAAAAGGTTGGTACGTATAGGGCGTTTCATCGGGATACTGCTGGTGCCGCGCGTCGATGGCATAACCAAGCACCTTGGAACGTTCTTTGATGACCTCGTCGGTGTATACCGCCACAGGGCTGTGGATTCCCGCACCTTCGACATTGAGAACCGAGGCGCGCCGGTGGAATCCGAAGTTGATCGTCAGGCGCGGTTCGAACCCGGAATTGGCAAAGGAGCCATGCACCAACTGGCGATTACAAATCACCACGTCACCGGGAGCGCAGACGAGGGGTACGGCACTTTGCAGTCGCTCACCACCCGATTCGGCAACCAGTTCCGTGATATCCACCTTGCCCAGTTTATGTGTGCCCGGGACCACCCAGACCCCATTCACCGGGGTACTGCCGTAAACCTGCGCCATGAAATTGAAGCCGTGTATGTTTTCATCGAAGTCCGGGTTGTCCCAGTGGGTGTCACCGTCCTGGTGCCAGGACACCGCGGCACCCAGACCGGCGTCCTTGATAAACAGCACCTCATTAAACGGCGCGAAGTCTTCCCCGTTGATCGCAGCAGCTACCTGCAGCAACTGGGGATGTGCATACATGCGCAGCGCCGCCTGAGAAAACTGCAGCGAACCAAACAAGACAAAGGGTGCCGCCTCCGGCGCGTCCTCAGCGGCATCCAGTTCCTGAAGTTTCACCTGGTGTCGACCATTGGCCGCCTCGGTACCGCCCAGAGGATCGCTGAGGGGCTTACTCCAGATCAAACCGGGACCCTTGCAGCCCACGCCCAGGGCCGTACGGCCCTTGGCATCAAGTTCTGCCTCGGGGTGCGTGGGGAAGCGGTCGCGCATGTCCTCGATGTCCGCAAGGATATCGCTCATCTCCTGATCACCGATAACACCTTCGAAAATGTAGAAGCCAAATTCTGAGTAGGCCGCCAGTATCTCCGGTGCGAGCTCACCCTCCGCGGTAAATCGGATCGGACCGCGGTTGGGTAAGTCATAGGCGTCTTGCAGCCCCTTGTTCATGTAAGCCTTGACGGCCTCCGCCTCTTCGCCGTAGTGAGCTGCACAGGCATTGATTGAATCGCTGTAGTCGGGATGTGACATGGTTATCTCCACTCGATTTAACATTGTTAAAATTTAAACATTGATAAATTCTTGTGTCAAGCCCCTGGAGCGCGTAGCATTTCCACATGCTTCAAACCGACACCCCCATTTCCAGCAAGCGTGCCGAGAATATGGCCCGACGCCGCTCGGTGATTCTTGCCGAGGCGCGCTCGATGATTGCCCAGGACGGCTTCGAGTCCCTGAAACTCAGGGATCTCGCGCAACGGGCAAAAGTCACCGTCCCTACCATCTACAATCTCATCGGCGGCAAGGATGAGATCCTCGGAGAGATCATCGAAGACCTGGTGGCACGCCTGCTGGTTGTGCAACAGGCCGACAGCACAGTAAGTGTAGAAGCCAGATTCGAGGCGCGCATAAATCGAGTAGCCTCGCTCCTGGCCAGCGATGAAAACTACTACCGCGCCGCATTCATTGCCGGTGACCGCGGGGGATTGTTTGAACAGAGCTCGCCCTCAGGCATCTACGCGCGCTCCCTCGCCGAGCAGGTAGACACCTGCACTGCAGCAATATCGGCCGGCCTGCTGCGCGGAGAGGTGTCCGCACAGCAAATGGGCGCGCAGATTTACGGCTGCTACCGGCTCGCCCGCCAGGACTGGATGAACGGCTACTTTGGCCTGCAGGGGTTCAAGCGGGAAGCACTGACAGGTGTGTTCCTGAGCCTTGCCGCGGACGCAACGCCAGCTTTTAAGAAACGACTGCTCACGAGACTGGCGGAGTTGGAGAAAGCCTAGCGTTATCGGGACTTAACGGTGCCGCTCCACCGACACAATATGGGCAGTATTGATCTGTGCCGGGCCCGACAACTCCTCTACACTGGGTTCATTTCATTGCCGCCGTAGGCAGCGGCAAGCTCAAGGATGAGCGATGGACCTATCCCTGGTATACAGCCGGGCAAACGCCGGCCTGGATGCACCGCTGGTGCGGGTGGAAACGCACCTGTCTAACGGGTTACCGGCCTTCAATATTGTCGGCATGGCCGAAACTGCTGTGCGTGAGAGCAAGGACCGGGTACGCAGCGCCCTACTCAATTCCTATTTCGAGTTTCCTGACCGGCGCATCACCGTCAATCTCGCACCCGCTGATCTACCCAAAGAAGGCGGACGATTCGACCTGCCTATCGCGCTAGGTATCCTCAGCGCCTCAGGGCAACTCCCCAAAGACGCCCTGACCGAGCACGAGTTTTACAGCGAACTCGCCCTGGACGGTTGCCTGCGTAACATCCCCGGCATCCTGCCCGCGGTAATGGCAACCACCGAGGCGGGTCGCCAGGCGGTGGTCGCAGGCAATTCCCCCCACTCGGCAGCCACCGTACCCGACAGCAAGGTTATCGCCGCAACCGATATTCTGACGCTCTGCGCCCACTTGAACGGCTCAGCCAGGTTGGAACCGGCGCTACCGACAACCGCCTCAGCGATCAGCCAGGACCCGGACATGGCAGATATCCGCGGACAAGCGCTGCCGCGGCGGGCCCTGGAGATCGCCGCCAGCGGCGGTCACAATCTCCTGCTGTTCGGGCCACCGGGTACGGGCAAGACCATGTTGGCCTCGCGCCTGGCCGGCATACTACCGCCCTGGCCACCGGAAGATGCAATGGTCGCCCGGGCGTTAGCCGACCTCGCCGGCGACACACGGAATACCGCCAACCGACCGTTCCGCTGCCCTCACCACAGTGCCAGCGTAGCCGCACTCGTCGGCGGGGGTGCCAGGCCCCGGCCAGGGGAAATTTCCCGCGCCCACGGTGGCGTACTCTTCCTCGATGAACTCCCTGAGTTTTCGCGCCAAAGCCTGGAGGCGCTACGCGAACCCATGGAGAGCGAGTGCATTACTATCGCCCGCGCCCGCCACAAGATTCGTTATCCCGCGCGTTTCCAACTGGTTGCCGCCATGAACCCCTGCCCCTGCGGGTTTGACGGTGACCCTGAGCACCATTGCCGTTGCACCCCTGCGCAGGTCGCTCACTACCAGGGCAGAATCTCCGGCCCGCTACTGGACAGGATCGACCTGCACGTCCCGGTGCTCCGTATTCCGGCGGCATCGCTTCTGTTAAACCAGCCGCAAAGCGAAGCATCAAAGGAGATTCAACAACGCACGCACCGGGCGTACGCGCGGCAACTGCAACGCCAGGGAGTAAGCAACGCGCGACTGGGCGCCGATGCAACACTTGAGAACTGCAGGCTTGATCGCCATGGAAGCCAGTGGCTTGAAAAAGCGGCCTCGCAACTGAAACTTTCCGCACGGGCAATGCATCGCCTGTTACGCGTGGCTCGAACCATCGCGGACCTCAATGACAGTGATGCGGTGGATATTACACACCTCAGTGAAGCGCTGGCTTTTCGCAATGCGGATCTAAGGCAGTAATCGGCGAGCTGACCCAGGTGGCAAGTATGCCCCTGCCTCTTGCTGACGAGGGGTCACTTGCAGATTGGCTATGACTCCCGTGCTGGGCTAGTAGCGATGTGAAGTGCGTGATTGCGAACAGCCTCTTCAAGAGCCTGCCGGTCCTCTACGAGTTCACTGCCAAATTCCATCGTCACATGAGCCCCCTCTATCAGCGTGACAAAGGTGAGCGCACGGGTATGCCTTTCCGCTGCATCCAGGTGAGTCGTCAAAGGGGTCAGAACGCCTAAAACCTGCCCGATAAATTGTTTGTACACACGGCCTCGCAGTTCTCGCGCAACAGCGTTATGGGTGGACAGTGCCCATAACTGGTAAAAGAAAGCCCGAGTCACTGGGTTTTTCGAGTCTTCGATGACGTAATCCACGTAGGACTGGTAGCGGCCCATGGGTTCATCGGGGAACTGCCTGTTTTCGCGCTCGAATTGCGCGTCGTGTGTAGCCTGCAAATCCTCGATCAGACCTCGCAGCAGGGAATCTTTGTTGGGGAAGTAGTAGGTGACATTGCCATTGCTGATGCCCAGTTCATCGGCTATTCGCCTCAGGCTGAGGGCGGCATGCCCCTCAGTAACCAGGATTTTCTGTCCTGCCTTGAGAATATTTTCCATGCGGGCCTTACCGCGTTCTCTTATGGCTGTGCCTGACTTGTTGGCCACGTGGATTCCTTCTATCAGCGTGTGGGATCAACTTATCAAACTTTCTCTTGATTTAATAGCTCGCTTGAGCTATTAATTATAGCTCAGTCGAGCAAATAAGGTGATTGAGGAGAGGAACAAACATGACTGGAATTGTCGCGCGTTTGAGAATCCGCCTTTTTGCGCTGGTTATCGGCCTGCTACCGGGCACCCTTGTCAGCGCGGCTGATGCCGATTTGGTGGGCATGCAGATGTGGGAGGGCGCGGTGTACGAACGTGAACGCGCCGGTCACCAGGCAGCGAGAGGTTAACCGAAGCGAAGTAACAAACTATAAGAGGAAGTCGCAATGTTTCTAAAAAAGAATGTAAACCAGGCAGTCTTTGTAGCTACTGCAGCAATACTGTCCAGTAACGCCGCACAGTCTGCTGTATTGGAAGAAGTAATAGTTACCGCCCAGAAACGAGAGCAGAACCTACAGGATGTTGGCATCTCGGTGACTGCTTTCAACGGTAATCAACTTAAAGACCTGGGCATGACCAACAGTGTTGATATCATCCAACAGGTGCCGGCCATGCAGCTACAGACCTTCACACCTGCCTTTACCATCATCAACCTGCGCGGTATTTCACAGAATAACTTCCAGGACAATCTGGAGGCGCCTGTGGCTGTCTATGTGGATGGGGCCTACGTGCCGAGTATGAATGCCATCAATGGCCAGCTGTTCGACGTAGATCGGGTTGAGGTTCTGCGCGGGCCGCAGGGTACGCTGTTTGGACGCAATACCACGGGTGGCCTGGTCCACTACATCACCAATGGCGCCACCGATGAAGAACTTAATGGTTACATCGAAGTACAGGGCGGTGAATTCGATATGCGCGCTGTAGAGGGCGGCGTGGGTGGTGCCCTCAGTGATAGCTTCCGCGCCAGGTTGTCCGGGCGCTGGCAGGAAAACGATGGCTACGTTGAATCGGTGACACCGGGTACCCGCGATGCCCATGGCGCCGACGGCTACACCCTGCGCGGATCATTTCAACTGGATGTTGGCGAGGATTTCCTGGCCGATGTAAGGATTACCCGCTCTGAGGACGATGATGTTCCCTCAGGTACCTACTCCATCAATTTCGCGACATTTGATCCTAATACAGGTCTCGGGGTGGATGCACCGGGACGATTGACCGATGAACTCGAACACGCTTCAACCATCGAGGGAACCTTCGACAGGGAAAATACCAGCGTTACCGCCACGCTGACCTGGAATCTGGGCGGCACCATGGAATTGGTCTCTATTACCAACTACCTGGATCTGGAAAAAGAGTATCTGGAAGATGCGGGTGGCGGTCTCTTCTTTTTCCCGTATGAGACAAATACGGATTTTGAAAACTTCGCGCAGGAGCTCCGGTTGTCCGGTAACGCTGATCGACTGCGTTGGCAAACAGGCGTCTATTACCTTGATATGACCACCGATTCCAACCAGAGCGTGCAGGGGGTCGCAATCCTTGAGGGTGCTGGTGCTACCACGGATTCGGCAATGCAGGTTACGTTCACAGAGTTGGACGCGACCAACTGGTCGGTATTCGGGCAGGTTGAGTACGACCTCACTGAGAATCTATCCCTGATCGGTGGTTTGCGCTGGTCCGATGATAGTAAGGATATCGATTACACCCAGGTGTACACCGAACTTGCCGCGGGCATACCACCCACCCAAGTGTTCGATATCAAGGATGTGGACATTAACGACATCGATTCGATCGATTACGACGATTACGCTGCCCGCCTACAGCTGAACTACACCACGGACAACGGCACGCTGCTCTATGGTTCCTGGAACCGGGGTATCAAGGGCGGCAACTGGTCCATCGACCCACTGGGCACAGTGGCCGCGGTTGAACCAGCAAACCTCAAGCACGATGAGGAAGTGCTCTATTCCTATGAGGTGGGCATCAAGACAGACCTTAGCAACTGGGCCCGTCTGAACATGGCCCTGTACTACTACGACTACGAGGACTACCAGGCCTTCTCCCTGCTGGAGTTGACACCGCAGGTCGCCAATTCGGATGCGGATTCCTGGGGAGGTGAGCTTGAACTGACCCTGTATCCCTCCGAGGGCCTGGATATCTTGCTGGGTGCGGCCTACATCGATTCAACAGTTGATGAAGTTCCCGATGTGTTTGGCGGTACGGTAGAAACAGAATTTCCCAACGCGCCTCAGTTGAGTATTAATGGGCTGATACGCTACGAATGGGAAATGCTCAATGGCATGGTGGCCGTGCAGCTCGATGGCGTCTGGAACGAGGATCAATACATCGAGGCGACCAATTCCCAGATCTCCGAGGAGGATTCCTACCTGGTCTGGAATGCCAGAATCTCTTACACCTCCTCCTCGGAGGCCTGGCAGCTCACCGGCTGGGTGAAAAATGCCGGTGATGAAACCTACCGACTTTACAACCTGGACCTGGGACTATTGGGAATCAGTGAAGAGGTCTACGCACCGCCTCGTTGGTACGGCGCTACACTAGCATACCGATTTTAACCGAGTTCCTGGCCCTGTGGCCCTGCGGCAAATGTGCAGGTAGAGAGCTCAATCAAGTTGGGTGGGAGCTTCGCCGCGGCCTTGTTCGCGGCGCTTTTTTCTTCAGTGGCGGGCTGTTTCTCCACTGAGAATCAATGACGTAATAAGAATTAACGAGCAGGGTGGCCAGTTCTTCGCACAACTCAGTGAAGTGCTGGCCTTTTGCAATCACGATCTGAGATTATAAGTTTCGAGTTTCTGCTAAAGCACTTTCCGCAAGGATGCATATCCCAGCCGCTGCAAGCGCTCGTTATCAATCGATGCCTCGATAAAGGCAAGATCCTCCTCGGAGTAGCCCTCCAGTAGATTCGCCGGCTCCAGGTAATAGGCTAACGACTCGTCGAAGTTGCGACCGTGACCGGGGGAATTCCCGACCTGGAATCGCCGACTCTTGTCGATAACCACCGACTGCGTGTCGAGGCTAAACTGCTTGAGAATCGCCTGTACATACGCATCCGGTTTGCTGATGACTTTCTCGTAGGGCAGTAGTATTGAACCCGCGGGCAGGCGGCTGGCATAACCTCTGGCGTATTGATTCCACAGGTCGACCAGGTTTGCGTAATGAACTCGCACCCCACCTTCAATTTCCTCCGGGGGAAGGTCGATCTCGCGGCGAGCACTGACGATACTGCCGGGCTGGCGGATAAAGTGGCTGAGTGGCACCCCCTTCAATTGGCTCATCTGGGGTGCCGGCATAAGGCCGCTCTCGACCATCCGTTGCAGGCTTTTAAACCAGAATAGCGGGTGTTTGTAGATACAGACAAAACGCGGCTGCGGCGGCAGCGTGAGAATCTTCAGAACATCCTCTTCAACCACGTAGTGCTTGAACACTGTCTTGTGGTGTCGGTTCCAATGGTTCTTGCTGATACCATTACTCACCACGATGCCGGATTGCTCCAGCGTCTTGATGAGGAAGTTAGTGCCACTACCGTAGGGCCCCAGGCAGATGGCCAGGTCTGTTGTTGCTTCCTGCACGTTCAGTCCTCGTCCCTGAGCCGACCCCGGTACTTGTTTTTAGCCAGAACCTGCATATCTTCCACCTTGTCGCTCTCGTCCATGATTTCGCGACCGAGCATGGTTTCCAGCGCGTCTTCCAGCGTGACGATGCCCGCGGTTTGCCCGTACTCGTCCTCCACCAGGAACATATGCTCCCGGCGGGTGATAAACAGGTCCAACAAACGCAAGACGGGCAACTCCTCGGACACCCGGAATATTTCCAAGCCAATCTCGCTCAGCGTGCGGTCATCACCCTGGTCGTGATGGGCCTGTAACAAGGCTGGCCGAAATACCAGGCCGACGACATTGTCGAGGTTCTGTTCATACAACGGAATGCGGGTGAACGGCTTCTCTCCCAGTTCCGCCAGCGCGTCACGCACAGTGAGCGCCGCCGGAAGTGCCGTTACCACCGAACGCGGCGTCAGGATCTGGCGGGTACGGGTTTCGCGCAACAAGAGGATATTCTCCAGCAGCTTGCTTTCCTGCGCGCCCAGTGAACCCTCTTCTGCCCCCAGCTGGGCCAGCGCCGTCAATTCCTCGCGGCTCACAACCGTATCGTCACTCTTTGAAAACAACCGGGTAATGCGGGCAGACAACCACACAAAGGGGTACAAGATTTTCACCATCACGCGAATGGTGTACGCCGCGGGAATTGCCAACTGTCGCCAGAATGTGGCCCCCAGAGTCTTGGGAATGATCTCGGAGAAATACAATATCGCCAGGGTCAGCAGAAAGGCGATCAGGCTCTCCCACTTTGCCCCGAACACGTTGGAAGCCTGCGCACCCACACCGGCAGCACCCATGGTGTGGGCGAAGGTGTTCAATATGAGAATGCTGGATATCGACTGGTCGAGATCGGTCCTCACCTGCTTGAGTACCTTGCCGCGACGCGGCTTGCGCCGGACCTCGGTCTCCACAAACACCGGGGTGACCGACAGCAGTACCGCCTCCAACACCGAGCACAGGAAAGACACGCCGATGGCAATGATCAGGTAGGTGACAAGTAAGGTCATACGGGCGCGTCTGTCTATGGCAACGGCCACCATTGTACAGAATCTTCGGCAAAGCCAATGCCCTTTCTGGGCACAACTTCAGGGCACAATTCCTGGGCATAATTTAAGGACACAAGCAGAAAAACGGCGATGCAGGAGAAGCACTGTGCTAGCATTGGCGCCGCATCGGCAGTGCCTGAATCAGCACCACCGCCCGGTCATTTCGTAACCAGGTCCAACAAGCAAACGCAGTGAATCAGCTTAATCCGAGACAACGCGAGGCCGTACGCTATATCGACGGCCCCCTGCTGGTACTGGCCGGCGCCGGCAGCGGCAAAACCAGTGTTATCACCCAGAAGATCGCCTACCTGGTCAATACCTGCGGCATCAAGGCCAGACACATCGCGGCGGTAACCTTTACCAACAAAGCCGCCCGGGAAATGCGCGAGCGCGTGGGTAAACTGATCAACGGCGGCGCCGCGGAAGGGCTGACGGTGAGCACCTTTCACCAGCTCGGCCTGAGTATCATTCGCACCGAGTTGAAATCACTGGGTCTGAAGCCGGGGTTCTCGATATTCGACGGCCAGGATACCCACACCCTGATTCGTGATCTGCTGATCCAGGAGCACGGAGCCGAGGGCGACAAGGCGGACACGATACAGCAGCGCATATCCCAGTGGAAAAACGACCGGGTGCTGCCCGAACAGGCCGTCGCCAGTGCCAGCAGCCCGGCGGACATGCTCTGCGCCCAGGCCTACCTGCGCTACAACCGGGCGCTGCGGGCCTACAACGCTCTGGACTTCGACGATCTTATCCTACTGCCGACCATCCTGTTCGAGCGCTCCCCTGAAGTGCTGGAGCGCTGGCAAAACCGCATGCATTACCTGCTGGTAGACGAATACCAGGACACTAACTCCAGCCAGTACTTGTTGGTCCGGCAACTGATCGGCGTTCGTGGCGGGCTGACGGTGGTTGGGGACGACGACCAATCGATCTATGCCTGGCGCGGCGCGCGGCCGGAAAACCTCGCACAGTTGGAAACCGATTTTTCCAACTTGAAGGTGGTCAAGCTTGAGCAGAACTACCGTTCGACCTCACGCATCCTCAAGGCCGCCAACACGCTGATTGCCAACAATCCTCACACCTTCGACAAGCAGCTGTGGAGTGAACTGGGCTACGGCGAACCGCTGCGGGTGCTGCGTTGTGCTGACGAAAATGCGGAGGCCGAACAGGTGGTCGCGGAGATTCTTGACCACCGGATGCGCAGGCGAACGCGGCTGGGGGATTATGCCGTGCTATACCGTGGCAACCACCAATCCCGGCTGCTGGAACTGGCTCTGCAACAACACCAGGTCCCCTACCATATGAGCGGCGGCACCTCGTTTTTCGCGCGCAACGAGGTCAAGGACATTATGGCCTACCTGCGCCTCATTCTTAACGAGAACGACGATAACGCCTTCCTGCGCATAGCCAACGTGCCCCGACGCAAGCTGGGTGCATCAACACTGGAAGCGCTGGGCAACTTTGCGCAGGCGCAGCATTGCAGCCTCAGCCAGGCCTGTCGCCGCATCAGCAGTTCAGAGGTGTCGGAGATTGGTCTGCGCCGCCTCGGGGAATTTCAGGACTGGATGGCAAACATCCGCCGCCGTTGCTCCGGTGACACAGGTGTGTCCGGGATACGCCAGATGATACGGGACATGGACTACGAAGAGTGGCTGAATCAGCTCAGCTCCAGTGAAGAGGTTGCCGAACGTCGCATGGCGAATGTGAATTTCCTGGTGGACAACCTGCACCGGGTCATGCAGGAAGAACAAGTGCCTCTCGAAGAAGCCATATCGCGGCTGGTGTTGCGCGACCTGATGGAGCAACAGGAAGAAGAAGACGCCAGCGACGATTCGGTTCAGTTGATGACGTTACATGCCTCCAAGGGGCTGGAGTTCCCACACGTCTACATTAT
Source organism: Halieaceae bacterium (assembly GCA_963669435.1). GTDB lineage: Bacteria > Pseudomonadota > Gammaproteobacteria > Pseudomonadales > Halieaceae > CALJFL01. The sequence goes on along the minus strand of OY770025.1, from coordinate 2,198,147 downwards.
CGGTGTGGAGGAAAACCTGCTGCCTCACAGGGCCAGTGTCGATGACGGTAACATCGACGAGGAGCGCCGCCTAGCCTACGTGGGGATCACCCGGGCACAACAGACCCTATGCATGACGCTTGCCAGAAAACGCCGCCAGTTTGGCGAAACGATCAAGTGCGAGCCCAGTCGCTTTATCGAGGAACTTCCGGCCGACGACCTGCAATGGCAAGGCGGCGATGAGGACGAGCAAGAAGCCAACGAAGAGCGCGGCCAGGAGACCCTCGCGAGCCTGAAATCGCTGTTTGCCTGACACGGACAAATTGACTTCCTGACAATTTGGACCAAGATTCTTTTTACCTGCTTGCGCTTCAAAGGAGATGAGCAACGTGAAAAGGATTGTCATATGCGCCGACGGCACCTGGAATCGCCCCGAACAGTTGGGTAAGGACGACTACCCCACCAATGTACTGAAGTTCGCGCGCGGAGTTGCGCCGAAAGACAAGAACGGCGTAAAACAAATCGTCTTTTACGACTGGGGCATCGGCTCCTATCACGACAAACTTACCGGCGGCGGCATGGGCGAAGGGCTGGAGAAGAACGTGATGGACTGTTATCGCTTCCTGGTCCACAACTACGCACCGGGCGATGAAATTTACCTGTTCGGCTTCAGCCGCGGCGCCTATACCGTGCGCAGCCTGTGCGGGCTAATCAATAATTGCAGCATAGTGAAAAGCGCCGAGGGCAGGCTGATTGAACGGGCCTTCGATATCTACAAAACCAAGAAGTACAAGCCGCGAGATCCCTTTTCCCGCGACTGGCGCAAAAAGCACTCCATTCGCGACAAGGTGAAAATCAACTTCATAGGCGTCTGGGACACGGTCGGCGCCATGGGCTTGCCCTTCTCCGTATTTGGGCTGATCAAAGACAAACACCTGTTTTATGATCGCAAGCTGGGCAGCAATATCATCAAGGCACGGCACGCGCTGAGTCTCGACGAGTTGCGCGACGATTTTGAGCCGACAATCTGGGAACCACGCAAAGAGGTCGACCTGGAACAGGTTTGGTTTGCCGGTGTGCACTGTGACGTGGGCGGCAGTTACAGGCCGGACAAAGATGGCGCCAACTTGGCCGACATTCCCATGCGCTGGCTGATGCAGGAGGCCAACGACAAAGGCAAGGGACTGGTGTTCGAAACGTTTCTTTCGAAGCCAGTGCTCAATCCCCTGGCGTCCCAGCACAACGAGTACAAAGGCAAATTCAAGCTTTTGGGTAAGCGGATCAGGGAGATTCCGGACCCGGACAAAATCCCCAGCTGGATTCACCCCAGCGTCAAAACCCGTTATGCAAAAAGCACATACAAGAGCGTAGCAATCGAGGATTACGTGGCCCGACACAACAAGTGGCCGCCCATCTGGCCATCTTCCTAGTTTAGGCCGCTACCTGCATCAAAGCGCAGTGACTCGGGTATAATCTCAGGCCGCTAGAGATGCCAAAGCGATGCCCAATACACCCGAGACTGCCTACGCCACCAACCCGATAAACCTGCGCCGACTGGTGCTGATCCGCAGTCTGTTGGTAGCCGGTGTCTTGTGTCTGCTGGCCTATGCCCACTTTGCACTGGTTGCCGCTATCAATTACGGGGCCCTGTTGGCCATTCTCGTTGCCATGGCCATAGGCAACGTTGTCACTCTGTGGCTGAGCAAGCGAGCCGATACGCAGAACAATCGGCTGTACTTTTCGCACTTACTGGTCGATGTTATCGGCCTGAGTGCACTGCTCTATTTCACCGGGGGCGGCACCAACCCCTTCGTCTCCTACTACCTGGTGCCGCTGTGTATTTCCGCCGCACTGCTACCTGCTCGATTTACCTGGGCTATCGCCGCCACCTCATTGGCGGCTTACAGTGTGCTAATGGTGCAGTTCCAACCGCTGCAAATTCTCACGCCCGATGCCGGCGCCCACCACCAAACATTCAACACGCACGTGGTCGGCATGTGGATAAACTTTTTTGTCAGCGCGGTGCTGATTACCTTTTTCGTGGTGAAAATGGGACAAACCCTGCGCGACCAGCGGCAGGAACTGATCGACCGGCGAGAGCGCTCTATGCGCAATGACCATATCGTGGCTATCGCCACCATGGCGGCGGGTACCGCCCACGAGCTTGGCACCCCCATGTCCACCATGTCCATCGTGCTGGAAGATATGCAGTCAGACCCCGCCGTCCCACAAGACGACATTAAACTGCTGCAACAACAACTCGCGCACTGCAAGGAACGCTTGCAGCAAATGGTGGCCACTGCCGAGACGCACCAACACGGTGAACGCACATCCATTGCAATCGATCGATTCTTGCGACAATTGCTGGAACAGTGGCAGCTGATGCGGCCCACGGCAAATTACACATTGGATATTACCGGCGAGGGCGAAGCGCCACTGATCGCCACCGACCCGACGCTAAACCAGGCAATCCACAACCTGCTGGATAACGCTGCGGAAGCCTGTAAAGAACAGATAAGCATAGGCTGCAGTTGGGACACCCAGACCTGGCAACTTGAAATCGTCGATGACGGCGGGGGAATCGCCCAGGAGTTCACAGTAAAATCGGGACAACCGATGGCGTCCAGTAAGACAGACGGTATGGGCCTGGGCTTGTTTCTCAGCAATGCTATCGTACAGCGCTACGGCGGTAGTCTAAATATCGCTGCCCTGCCTGACGGCGGCAGTCGTGCTTTGCTGGAGCTTCCGCTCAACTATGAGTGATACTGCCACCGTGTTCATGATCGTTGACGATGACCCGGTATTTACCGACGTGCTTGCGCGCTCGCTTGGCAAACGAGGACACCAGGCAATTACCGCCAGCAACAGTGAAGACGCCGTCATACAAGCGCGCAGGCACCGCCCCGACAAAGTGATCCTCGACCTGAAGCTGGTGGGCGAATCCGGCCTGGCGCTTATCCCCCGGCTCAAGGACTTGCTGCCAAACAGCGACATTCTCATGCTAACCGGCTACTCCAGTGTCAGCACAGCGGTGGAAGCAATTAAACTCGGGGCCACCAATTACCTGTGCAAGCCCGCCACCACCCAGGAAATCCTGTCTGCACTGGAAAACACCCAGGGCGACCCTGAAGCGCCCATCGCCGACGACCCGCCTTCCGTAGCAAGGCTTGAGTGGGAGCATATCCAGCGTGTGTTGCAGGAAAACGACGGCAACATCTCTGCGACGGCCCGCGCCCTGTCCATGCACCGTCGCACCCTGCAGCGCAAGCTTGAGAAACGGCCGAGCAAAAAGTAGGCTTCCAGGTCACCTTTGAAAAACAAGGTTATGCCTAAGCCAAGCCTTTAACTCTCCGCGCCAGACGTGATCTTACCCTTGATGCGTTCACGCAGGCCCTGCACGATCGCGTAGAAGCCGGGGATAAAAAAGGTACCCACCAGCAACGCTGCGAGCATACCACCGAACACCGTAATGCCCAGTGAGCGCTGTCCGAATGCACCGGCGCCAGAGGCCAGGACCAGCGGCAGAATACCGAGAATGAAAGACACCGCGGTCATGCATACAGCGCGAAAACGCAGGCGCCCCGCTTCACGCGCCGCCAGCAGAATGTCTTCACCGGCTTGTTCGCGACGATGGCGCGCGAACTCGACGATGAGAATCGCATTCTTGGCCGCCATACCGATCAACAGGACGATGCCTATCTGGGCGTAGAGATTCAATGCGACGCCGGTTAGCAACAGGGCTGCGATGGCGCCACCGATCGCCATCGGAACGACCAGGATGATCGCAAAGGGAATAGACCAACTCTCATACTGAGCAACCAGGAAGAGATACACAAAGATCAACGCCAGTGCATAGGCTATATACGCGGTATTACCCGCCTCACGCTCCTGGTAAGCCATACCGGTCCATTCAATACGGTAGCCGTCCGGCAAGCTATTAGCGGCCAGTTCTTCAAAAGCCGCCATGGACTGGCCGGTACTGAAACCCGTCGGGGTATTGGCGCGCACCGAGGCGGAGCGGAACAAATTATAGCGCTGGGACACGTCTGGACCGAGAATCGGCCGGGTGGTGACGAGGGTGCTCAGGGGTACCATATCTCCTGCACCGGACTTCAGGTAGAAGTGATCAAGGTCAGACAGGTCCGAGCGGAACTGAGACTCCGCCTGCATAATGACTTTGTAGGTTTGACCGAAGATATTGAAGTCGTTGATGTACAGCGAACCCATCTGTGCCTGCAGGGTCATAAAAATTTCATCAAGGGAAACGCCGAGGTTCTTGGCCTTCACCCTATCAACATCGACGAAATACTGTGGCACGTTGGCGCGATAGGTACTGAATACTCCGTCGAGCCCGCGTGTCTGATTGCCGTCAACAATGAGGTTGTTGACGACTGATGCCAACTCCGAAGCCGGACGGGAAAGCGTGTCCTGCAACATCAACTCCAGACCACCTACCGAGCCCATGCCGGAGATCGCTGGCGGTGTGATGGCAAACACCTGGGCTTCGGGAACCTCGCGATATGCTATCGCGTTGATCCGCTGGGCAACGCTGAAAACAATATCTTCTTTTTCCGTGCGTTGATCCCAGGGCTTCAGGACTACAAACAAGGTGCCGCCGTTACTGGCCATAGCGCCGGTAAGGATGGAGAACCCGGTGATCGCCGAGGTGGTTTCGACGTTGGGATCTGCCATCAGAATATCGGCGACCTTGTCTACCGCGGCCTTGGTGCGATTGATTGAAGATGCATCCGGCAGTTGCACGTTAACCAGCAGCAGGCCCTTGTCCTCATCGGGTACAAAGCCGGTGGGCGTATTCAGAACACCGGTGGCCAGTGCCGCCATCCAGGCCACAAAGATAAGCGCAACCACCGCCAGCTTGCGCAGCACCCATTGCACGCCGCGGTCGTAGTGGGTCGTCAAAAAGCCAAATCCCGAAAGAAACTTCTGGTACCACAGGGCTTCTTTCTTTTCGCCGGACTGCAACAAAAGGCTGCATAGCGCCGGGCTCAGGGTCAGCGCATTCACTGAGGAAAAAACCACCGCCACACAGATGGTGATGGCAAACTGGCGGTACATTTCCCCGGTAATGCCGGGCAACATCGCCACAGGGATAAAGACTGCCAGCAACACCAGGGTGGTGGCGACCACGGCGCCCCCCACTTCCTGCATGGTGACCAGCGCCGCATCGGTCGGCGACATATTTGGGTCTTCCCGCAAATGTCGGTCGCAGTTTTCGATCACCAGGATGGCATCGTCCACCACGATACCAATCGCCAGGATCATTGCGAACAGGGTCACGGTATTGATGGACATGCCCAGGGCCATCAACACTGCAAAGGTGGAGATCAGTGAAACAGGGATAGCAACCGTGGGCACCAGGGTGGCGCGCCAATTACCGAGAAAGATAAAGGTGATTGCGATCACCAGCGCAACGGCCTGCAACAGGGATATCACCACCTGCTCTACCGCCGTTGATACGTAACGGGTGGTATCGTAGCCGATGACATAGTCCATACCTTCAGGAAAGTCGCGGGACAGTTCTTCCATGAGGGCATCCACGGCGGCGCCAGAGGCCAGCGCATTGGCGTCGGCTAACAGATACAGCGCCAGGTTGACCGCCGGGGTACCGTTGGTCTCGCCGAAAAAGTTGTAGTCTGCCTGCCCCAACTCCACCTGCGCGATATCGCGCAGGTAAATGGCCGAGCCGTCGGCCTGTGCACGCAATACAATTTGTTCGAATTCCTCGGCGGTTTGCAGGCGACCCTTGGTCTGCAGGGTGTACTCCGCCTGCAACGGGCCATCAAAGGGCGGGGCGCCAATCTTTCCTGCCGCCACTTGTACATTCTGTTCCCTCAGCGAGTTGGATACATCCGCTACCGAGAGGCCCAGATTTGCCATTTTGTCCGGGTTCAACCACAGCCGCATGGAGTAGGAAGCTTCACCGAGGATATTGGCGTTGGAGATGCCGTCTACCCGTGCCAATGCGCTCTGGATATTGATCTTCACGTAGTTGGAAATGAACTTGTAATCCAGGGAGCCGTCGGTGGACACAAAGCTGACGATCTTGAGGATGTCCGGGGAGCGCTCTTCAATGTTCAGGCCCTGGGCAGTCACCTCTGCGGGCAGGGACGGCTCGGCCAGTTTGACCCGGTTCTGCACACGTACCAGCGCCATATCCGGATCGGAGCCCACGGCAAACGTCACTGTGAGCGAGTAACTGCCGTCGTTGGCGCTGTTGGAAGACATGTAGATCATGTCCTCAACCCCATTTACCGCATCTTCAATCGGGGTACCCACCGTCGCCTCCACCACTTCCGCGGAAGCACCAGGATAAACGCCGCTGACCGAGATATTTGGCGGTGAGATAGCCGGATATTCAGTGACCGGTAGCAGGAAGATTGACAGCGTACCCATCAGGGTAAGCACGATGGAGATTACCAGGGCGAATTTGGGTCGCCGGATGAAGAAAGCGGAGAACATACCTGGCGCTACGCCTCGTTATCCAGCTTGGCCAACGATTTTACCTTCACCGGTACGCCCGGCCTGACCTGCTGCAGACCGCGGACAATGACCCGGTCACCCTCTTCCACCCCCTTTTTGACCAGCACCATGTCGTCAAAACGACTGCCGAGATCAACATTGTGCCGGACCACCGTGCTGCTGCCGTCCACCACCAGCACAAAGCTACCCTGCTGATCCGCCTGCACCGCAGCCTGCGGCAGAAACAAGGCTTCCAGGAGATTGGCGTCCTGCAAAATCACTTTGACATACTGACCGGGCACCAGGGCGCCGTTGGGGTTCGGTATTCTTGCACGCGCCTCCAGCGTACCGGTGGTCGTGTCGATGCGATTGGCGAAGTAATCGAGACGGCCCACCTCCGGATAGATCACTCCGTTGGTAAGCTCCAGGCTAACTTCGATATCACGTTCACCATCCAGGTTGCCTTCATCAGTGAGATGTTCGCTGATCACCGCCACGTAGGTCGCTTCGCTGACCTGGAACATGGCCTCAATGGGGTCGATGCTGACCAGGGTCGTCAAATCACCCGTACTGGGTCCGACCAGGTCGCCTACACTGACTACACTGCGGCCAATATGTCCGCTTATTGGCGCACGTATGGTTGTATAACCGATATTTACCTCCGCACTGGTCACCTGTGCGCGGGCCGCTTCGATGCTGGCATCGGCATCGAGTTTCTTGGCAGTGAGATTGTCCATTTCGGCCTGGGAAATAGCGCCGCGAGGTAATAGCTCTTTGCCACGCTTGAAATTGCGTTCCGCATTAGCCTGGTTGGCTATAGCAGCGGCCTCGTCAGCCTTGGCCCGGGCCAGCGCGGCCTGGTATTCGGAGTCGTCAATGGTATAGAGCACCGAGCCCGCTTCGACTAATTGACCTTCCTTAAAGTCACGGGACAGCAGGTAACCGGTGACGCGAGCCTGGATAGCGACGTCATCCTTGGCTAACAGCCGTCCGACATACTCTTTCTCGGGCTGGTATGGCTCCTGGCGTACTTCATCTACCACCACTTCGGCGACCCGCTGGGGTGGAGCTTCCTCGGCACAGGCAAGCAACAGTGAACAACAGGCAAACAGGGTAAAGCTGTGTCTTAACACGGGACTGTCCTCGTTCGAATCAGCGGCTGTGTGTAAGCCGCATCATTGCGCCACAGCATCGCATAGGCTGCGGGCATAAAAAAGCCGCGCGGCCATGGGGCGGCGCGGCCTCTCATTGATACGGGTTACTACTGGCTGCCTGCGATCATAAAATCGACGGCGGCGTGAATCTCTTCATCCGAGCAGGCCATACAGCCCCCCTTGGCGATCATGCCGGTGCCGGGCACACCGTCCACACCGCTGGCATAGAGAACATCGGTGCCTTTGCCAATACGATCAGCCCAGGCCGCCACATCACCAAGCACCGGTGCACCACCGGCACCTGTAGTATGACAGGCCATGCAGGCCGCGTTATACACCTCTTCACCTGAGCGCGGGCCGCTGTTGGCGGCAACGGCGGCGCCACCACAGCTGGTATCGCCTTCCATACACACCTCGCCCACCGGCTTGATACGCGCCTCAATGTCGGCGCGCTGGGCGTCCGTTAACTCTACGGCTGCCGCAGACAGGGCAACCCCCAGGGCGATAACTGCCAATGCAATTCGGTTGATCACAATACATTCCTCTTTCGTTGAGGCGCGCATTATAGCTAGTTCTGCGGGTGGGTAAAACTGGCGGTTTGCCGGGGAAATCCCGAGCCGCACTCCAGGTAGCGGGCAAAATCCGGCAAATCTGTTAGCATTACCGGCGCTCGCAAATTCCAAGTTCTCACAACAGGACAGAGATCGCCATGAAACTGTATACCTTTGACCCCGCTCCCAACCCCAGACGCATACAAATGTTCCTGGACTACAAGGGCATAGACATAGAAATCGTGCAGATCGACTTCATGGCCATGGAGCAGCACAGTGAAGAATATCTGGCCATCAATCCCCAGGGAACCGTCCCCGCGCTTGTACTGGACGATGGCACTCTACTGACTGATGTTCCCGCTATGTACAGCTACCTGGATGCCACGTACCCGGAAAAGCCAGTGATGGGTGACGGGGTACTCGAAAGAGCGCAGGTTCTGGGTTGGCTGCACCGGCTCTACTTCAGCCTGTTCGCACCCATCGCCGACGCCTACCGCAATTCACACCCCGCGTTCAAAGGTCGGGCGGTCCCCGGCCCGCTGCTACTGGAACAAATTCCGGCACTGGCGGAGCGCGGCCAGCAACGCGTTGCAGCCATCTGGCCCACTATCGATGCCCACCTGGCAGGTAAAGAATTTATGGTCGGCGATAAATTCACCGTGGTTGATATCGACCTGTTGGCCTGGATAGGCTTTATGCGCATGGCCAAACTGGACATGCCGGCAGGTCTGGACAACGTGGAGGCATGGAAAGCGCGCGCCAAGGCACAATTGCCCCAGAATTAAAGCGCAGCTACCCTGAAACAGTCAGCCGGGGCCACCCTAAAAGTAAAAGCCAAATTGCAGGAAAAAGGAGGGCCCGGCCGACAGGGTCAATTCACCCTGCTCCAGCTCAAGCCCGCCAAATTCCGTGCCCGCGGGCCCCAGCGGTAGGTTTAAAGACCCGAGCACCTGCCAATTCTGAGCCAGGTCCCACTGCGCGACCACCTGCGCCAGCGCTGACTGATCACCGAGGTTGAGAAACAGGTTGGGCGTGATATTCAGCAGCGGGGTTACCTCTACCATCAATGACCCCGCGAGGTAATGGCGACCGAGCGTAAACAATTCACCGCGCGCCAGGCGTTGGGTCAGGTCATCAGCCCCTGCCAGGTCCTGGGCAGTGTAGTCGTCTTCGCGCAAACCAAAGCCGTTAAAGAAGTATTCGGTCACGGCGCTAACGTTGTAACCACCCCACACCCAGGAGTAAGACCAGTTCAGCACCATGCTGCTCACCCACTCCTGCTCACCCTCGGTGAAAACCAGATCACCGCGCACCACCGCTTCACCGATATTGAGCGTGCCGCCCGCCGCCAGGATAGTCTGCTGGTAGTGATCGGCCACCAACACATCGTATTCACGTTCGAGCGCGAAGCCGTGAAACTTCAGCGCCGTGGAACTCACGTCCGAGGTGTGATCACCGTCGGCATCACGGCGCTGCACCGATACCGCCTGCCAGTCACTGCCGTTATCCAACAGGTATTGGCCGTACAGCATGTCGTCACCCAGTTTGTATTCGGTGTCCACAGCTGCGGGGTCGAAGGGATTAAAGAAATCCATAGGGTTATAAATCAGTCCGTTGCCCCAGCTCACCGCCTGGCGGCCAAAGCGGACCACGGCTTTATCACCGCTATAGTCCAGGTGCAGACGATCCAGTCGCTGGCTCACCAGACTATCGTCGCTCTCACTGATTTCATGGGTGAGATCCCACCAGCGTCGGTCATCTGTGGGCAAGCCCCGGCCAGCTTGAAAGAAATCGGGCAGCACGCCCGCCAGCTCGAGCGAGTCTCCGGTGCGGATGAGAAACTGGTAGTCCGCCGCGATACTGAAGCGGTCTGCCCCGGTGCGGAAATTCAGGCGCAACTCACCGCCCTGGTCGTGAGCGACCGCATCCACAAAATCTCGCAACGCGCTGTCGTCGGGATAGGTGCTTGTTAACCGCTGGCCCTTGAGGTGTCCGCGCTCAAAAAAGGGGAGCGTAACGTCAGCAAATGACGAGTGCGCGATACCCAGGGCCAGCAATGCCAGGGCATTTACCGGGAACTTCATACTAGAACTGTGGGGCCTGCTGTTCGTCACTGACCACCACACCGTCTACCATTTTAATGAGGCGTCGCGCGTAGGCCATCACCCGGCTGTCGTGGGTGGCGATAACAAAGGTGATGCCGCGATCCCGATTTAGGGCCACGAATAAGCCCATCAGTTCTGCGGCACTCTTGCTGTCTAGATTTGCGGTGGGTTCATCGGCCAGCACCAGCTCAGGCTTGCTGACGATTGCCCGCGCCACTGCCACGCGCTGCTGTTGCCCCCCGGACAACTCCGCCGGCAGCCTGTCTTCCATACCGGTAAGGCCAACTTCCTCAAGAATGGCGTCGGCCAGTCGGCGGCGTTCAGCCGCCGCGACACCCTGCACCTGCATAACAAACTCGACGTTTTCACGCGCAGAGAGCACTGGCACCAGATTGTAGGCCTGGAAGACAAAGCCAATATTGCGCAGGCGCACTTCGGCCAGCGCGCCTTTGGACAGCTGGTCAATGCGATGTTCGCCGACGGTGATCTCGCCACTGTCTGGTGTGGCCAAGCCGCCCAGCGCATTGAGCAATGTCGTTTTCCCCGAACCTGAGGGGCCAGATAAGCACAAAAACTCACCCTTCTCCACCTGCAGCGAGACGTTGTTCAGGCCGGTGATAACTTCCTCGCCCTGGCGAAAGGTTTTGCACAGAGCCTGGCAGTGAATAGCGCTCATGAAAGGTCAGCAGCTCCTTGATGACTCGTTCGTTATCATTTCAGTTTTTCGCCAGCGCGGTAATCGGGTCGAGATTGGCTGCTCGCCAGGCCGGCAGGATGCTCGCCACCAAGCCCAGCGCCAAAACCACCAATGTGGCCATTAACATATCGCGCACATCCAGCGTGGGATACAGCGTGGCGCTCATCCCGGCCATTTCCAGGCCTTCGGCAACCCCGGACAATTCAATGCCCGACTCCATGGGCTTGATGGTCACCCACGCAAGCAGGTTACCGACAACAAGGCCCAGCACCAGCAGGAATACACTCTCAAGCAGGATCTGCGCGAGAATCAGTGCGGGCTTCATTCCCAGGGCCTGCATCAAGCCAATTTCGCGCACCCGTTCAAACACCGCCATGATCAGCGTATTGACCAGGCCAAAGGCCAATACAAGGAACACCACGACCATAAATACCAGGGTAAATCCATCCTGTACCTTCAGCAGCGTGCCAAGATAAGAGTCCAACTCCGTCCAGGGCAGCACCTCCAAATTGTCGCCCGCGGCAGCTTCAACCTGCGGATACCACTGGGAAACCGCGCGATAGTCATCGGCCGTGGCGGCGATTTCAGACACATCATTGCCTATACCCAGCATCGCCTGCATCGGCGTCAACCCGGCGTAGACAAACAGATCCTCTGTACCCTGCAAGCGCGCCCGGTAAATACCCACCACACGTACGCCCTTGTCGGCCACGTTGTTGTCAGGGTCCTGTGACATCAGCACCACCCGTTTACCGAGCTCTGTTTCCAGGCGGCGTGCCAGGCTGGCACCCAGTACGACACCGCGGTCATCGGCGGACTCCAGAAAGCGACCTGCAATGATCTCCTGGGGTAGCGAGCCGAGTGCGGCCTCACGTTGCGGATCGATACCCAGCAATACCACGCCACGACTATCACGCTCGCTGGACACCACCGCAGGCACCCGGACCCGGGCGGACCAGCCAGTCACCGGTGGACTATCCAGAATGCCGGTCAGTTCCTCGGAGGGCGCTGGCATGCGATTGACCACGCTGGGGTCCCGACGAAAATCGGGATGATGAACCTGCACCTCGCCGGGTAGTAGGGCAAGGCCATTACCAATTACCGAATCGGTCATGCCGCGCATCATCGCGCTCATAAAGATCATCGCCCACACGCCCAGGGTGATGGCTGCCAGCATGATCAGTGTGCGCCGATAATTGCGCCACAGGTTGCGCCAGGCCAGAGTAGCCACCGTGTTTAAGGCAAGCGCCATTACACCGCCCTCATCGCTTCAACCGGCTGCAGGCGATACAGTCTCAGCGCCGGGTAAATAGCCGCCAGCAACACGCCCAGAAACACCGTACCGGGGCCCCAAAATATCGATACCAGGCTAACTTCCGGATACATCCGATCGGGCAGATTGAACCTGGAGGCCATTTCTTCCATACCGGGCAGGTGAAAACCAAACAGGTGGAAGTACCAGACCACCAGCGCGCCAAGCAGTACTCCGATACCCAGACCCAGGGCAGCCATAATCAGGCTCTCAATACCCACCAGCCGTGCCAGCCTGCCCGGACCCAGGCCCAGGGCCAACATCACGCCAAATTCCCGGGTACGCTCAAGCACCGACATCAACTGCGTATTCAGCGCTGAGAAAGCCACCAGCACAATCAAGGTGCCATACATGAACCAGGCGCTGGCCATATCGCTGGTAATTGCCTGGCGCAGGCCGGGCTGCAGGGTATCCCAGTCAAGGGCCACCAGGTCAGGATCTGACAATTGCTGCTGTACACGAACAACGGCGTCTGCCACCCCCTCGAGGTCATTAACGCGCGCAACGACCACATGGCCGTGGTCGCCCATCGCAAACACCTGTTGGAACCAGGGCAGCGCGACCTGGGCGACGCTGCGATCTACCTGTTCGATGCCCGTTTCGACAATACCCACCACATTCGCGATTGCGGCGGCAAAGGAGCCATCCAGGCCACTGCCCAGCAGGGTGATTTCGTCACCGACATCTACCTTGAGGTTTTCGGCGAGTACAGAGCCAATGACAACCTCGTCCGCCAGTGGCTCGCGCAGGTAGCGACCGCGCTGTAACAATCCGGGAAAGGTTGAGACCCCCGCTTCGAAATCGACCTGCACCCCGGTCACCTGAATGCCAAAGGAGCGTTCCTCACTCGATGCCAGTGCAAAGGCACTGGCGCGAGCGGCAACGGACTGTAGACCGGGTGTTCCGCGCAAACGTTCTGCGAGCGCGGCTGCTGCGGGTACCGTCTGGCGCATCTTCTGGTCGTCAAGATAGCCGCGGTGCTGTACCTGCAGATGACCGGTGGCGGCGTTAAGTGTGTTGTCGATCATCATGGTGTAGGAACCCAACTGGATAGAGATCAAAAACACCATCAACACATTGCAGAATATCATCGCGCCAACGGTCAACCAGGTGCGCCGGCGATGCCGCCACAAGTTACGCCAGGCCAGCCGCCAGGTAATATTCAACGGCGCGGGTTCCTCAGGTTCGACAGGGTAAACACGTTGGCGGGTAACTCCAGGTCAAAGGTGACATCGGCAGTTTGCAGCTCCGTCCACTCTTCGGGTGTGTCTATCTTTTGCATGCGCATGACAGTAGCAACGGTACGCCCGGACATTGTCTTGATTTCACTGGCCGCCAGCGTCTTCACCAGCTCACCGTCCTGGTCCCAGAACTGCTGCTCCAACAACACCCAGTCATCTCGCACCATCAGCACTTCCTTGCCCCACACGACCGCGGCCTCCTCGTGTGGTATCGATTCAATCACGTAAACGGCGTGGCCATCGTGCTCACGCGTCTCCAGCAGGGTGTGGTCGTACTGGTCGATGATATCGGTGTTCTTGCTGATGTCCTTGTTGGAAAAATCGCTGCCCATCCAGTTCTGCCCCATCATCGAAGAGGGCACTTTGATCACCCGATTAATCTTGGGTGTGTAGGTCCACATGTTGCCGTCCAGCGACAAGGTGCCATTGCCCGCGTCCTTACGCGGTTCTGTCACCCTGACCAGCGTCTGCTTGTCGCCTTCGGTCCACGCCTGCATGGACATGCTGCGTTGCCAATCCGGGCGGTTGATGACCATGGTCATCTCGGAATAAGAGGTCAGGCCACGGTAATGGTCCATGGCGTGCTGGATAATGTCTTTGGCGCTGGGCGTGGGCCCCGCCCATGACCCGGGGACAAGGAAAATTACACAACAAATAGCCAGCAGCAATCGCATCGATTCCAGCCTCCTGTGAGAATCAACATAGGATGGCGGGGTTTGAAGCTGCGGGCAAGTCACAGACTGGGCAAAGTTGGTGACCCACGCGCCACAAATTTGACGTATAACATGGCATCTATGATTCGCAAGCTCGCCACGCATCCTGGTAGGGGGTGCAAAACCATCGCCACAGGATCGGCGCTAGCCCTGATCACCCTGCTTATCCTGCTCGCCGGCTGCTCGGATACGCGCTTTGAAGACCCCTTGGCTGATTACAATAAGCGTTTACAGCGGAGCTTGGATATCGAGCCGCTACCCCTGGTCCTCGATCCCATTGAGCCGCTGCCACGACCCAGCGCCCTAAAACTGGACTTCGAAAAAAGTACCATTGGAACATTGGACTTTATGGCGCTGAGCGGCTGCGCGGTGCAGGTCAACATCGGCCGCCGCAACAGCAGCCTGGGGCGCATGGCCAGCGCCTCACAGCGTCTGCTGCTGGAACTGGAGTTCCTGGAACTGGCGCCCGACTGTATCCCCGTTCTGGAGGAGCGTGGTGAAGACGCCCTGGTAGCAGCGCTGGAATCGGCATTGCTCATCAAGACAGAGCAATTACCCGGCCGTATCTTCAATGCCACCCTGGGTGGGCCCGAGTACCGCAAACTGTGGCGTAGCAATCGAGAGCTGGCGGAATATCCTGCAAACACCAGCAGCACGGTCGTGTCCGCTCTGGAAGCCATCGATGCCCTCACTGAACGTTGGCTAACAGGCGACTACCGTGCGGACAACCAGCAGTTTGAAATCTATCTCAGTGAGGTGGCGATCGGCGATGCGGGTAGCTTGCTACGCGCCCTGAACACCCAACATGGCTGGCTGCGTCAGGCCAATGGTGTGTTAGCTGCCCGCGCCGAACATGGACCGCTGTGCCCGCCGGGATTTCAATTCCCGGATGCCGAGATTCTGCAGAACGTGGTCCACAAGTTTTTTATCGGCAAGGTACAGCCCCAGGCGGCCGCTCTTTCCCGCCGCTACCACACGCTAATGCCGCCGCTAACGGCGCTCGAGCAGCGACTTCACGCCGCAAGCCCAGTGCAATACCAGCGCTGGGTCGGGCAACGAGACCAGCAGTTTGCCACGCTGCTCGCTGCGCCAGCTGACCATGTACACCAACTGAAAGGACTGCTCGATCCGTGCCAATAGGCACAATCTTGGTTACACTGCCGAGCAGAACATCCCGCCTGACCCAGGCTGACCCGGAGAGAACTATGCAAAACATGCTGATGCAGACCGCCCGCCTGATCACCGCACTCATGGCCGTGACGTTGCTCGCCGCTTGTGCCAGTGGCCCACCGACACCAGAAGTGGACTTTAAGCCCGATTACAACTTTATGACGGTGAAGAAGATCGGCTTCTATAAGCATTCCGGCTCGACCTCCGGTGAAAACCCCGTGTTGTTAAGCGACATGCAAAAAAACCGCATCGACGAGGCGATCTCTTTTGCCCTTGGGAACAAAGGCTTTCAGATCGTTGACGACCCCGCCGAGGCTGACCTGCTGGTGAGCTGGCACCTGATGACCCAGGAAAAAACTGACGTAAGAACCTACCAAACCGGCATGTCCACCGGCTATTACGGCGGCTACAACCGCTACAACCGCTACAGCGCCTACAACTGCTGGAACTGTGGTATGAACACGGAGGTCTCGGTACAGAACTATACCCAGGGCACCTTCATTGCCGACATGATCGATCCCCAACTGAAGCAGTCCGTTTGGCGCAGTGTGATTCAATCAAAGCTCAAGGGTAATCAGGATCAGGACCAGGGGCGTTACAACGCGGCCGCGACCAATATCTTCGCGTCGTTCCCACCCTAGTAATCCAGGGCTCGCCCTTTAACCGTTGCGGGCAAGGCGCCCGCGGCGGCAAGTCACCTGAAGCTAGCGCTTCCAGTCCGGTAACTCACCGGTCATCTTGATATCGTTGATCATCGCCAGCCCCGCCCACTCTTCCAGGGGGAAGCGGATGCCGCCTTCCTCATCGCCATATTTCTTCTTTAACGCCGTCTCCAGCGGTGCATTGAACTCAAAGGCGCCGATGCCACGCATGCCCCAACCCCCAAACAGGCGTGCATCGATAACACTAAAGGCAATGATCGAAAGCTCGGTGTGACGAGGGTCCCGACAGATCCGACGAAAGGTCGCGTTGACCTCCTCAAACTTGCCCTCCAACACCTGCATAAAGTGTGTGCGGCTGGCGATCAGCACCCCGGTAATTCCGCGCTCGTGGTTGTTCACCTCGCTGGTGCTTGTGATGTTTCTAACAATATCCCAATCCAGATCGGTGACGCTGCGACTTTTGTAGATCAGGCGATACACGGCGTACCTCCTTAGGCGATTAACTTAACAATGATCGACCGAGCGGCAGGTAAAACGGCGCTCACCCGAGCCTGGACTCCGCAGGGCTAACTAACAGCCCGGATTCGGATCACACCCCGGAGTACCGGGTTCACAGGAATTGATATCCAGTACATACCACAGGTAACAGCGCGAGAAGATGCCATTCAGAATCAAAAACGTGGAGATAAGCACGATCAACCAACCCAGACCCCCCAGATCACCCTGGGTAACGGCCCAGATCAGCAGGCCAATCCCCAGCAGCAGCCGGATCACTCGCTCCAAATTTCCCAGGTTTCGTTCAATCATGTTGCACAATATCAAGAAGTTACACCCTTACTACGGGCGTTTCCCGAGTGTGGATTACAGTATTGTGAACATTGCACAGGGCTGGCCACTTGGTATCGACGAAGCGTTAACCCATCCAAAATTGACATTTTGCGACAGGATACGGCTCGGATAGACGATAACAATCAGGAAAGGTATGATGCGGGCCCTTCCGCCCGTAGCTCAGCTGGGTGGAGCCGTTAAGAAACTGCGCAGCAGTTTTAGGCAGAACGACCAACATCTTGGATGTTGGGCCGGCCCCGAAGGGGAGCGCGGTCAACGCTCTATCCGACTGGGATCCGGTTGATTGCTGGGTCGTGAGACGCTCACGCTAAACCTTTTTAACCGCCCGTAGCTCAGCTGGATAGAGCGCTGCCCTCCGGAGGCAGAGGTCGCAGATTCGAATTCTGCCGGGCGGGCCATCACACAACAGTCTGCTTACTCTGCTGCGCCAGTTTACTTGGGCACCCACTGCTCAAGATTCACGCGTTTAAACTTTAGAGACTGTTCGCGCTTCCAGTGCGTTTCCAGCCATTCATTGGATTTCGCAATACTCTGTTTGTTGCGGCAGGCGTTCTCGACAACCCAGATAGAGGATGCCGTTAGTTTGCTGTCGTCCCAGCCAGGATGTCGGCTGTACCAGCGAACAGTCGAATACTGACCGGTGGTTTTAACTCGTCCAAAGAGAGAATACTGCCCTTCACAGGACCAGCCGCGCACGTTACGAGCTCTCTGATTACCTTCCACGTAGTGCAAAAAGGCAGGCGCCGCCCATTGTGTCCGAAAAAGCAAGACATCGTTTATCTCCGCCTGCTCGTTAAAAACCATCGCAGGTGAGCGCCAGTCACTGAATTCCGCCTTAAACTGGTCGTCATACCGGTAAAAGTCAAACACCCCCAGGCTGACTAGGGCCGCTAACGCAATGTTGCCTGCCCGGCGAGGTATCCTACTTATACCGATACCCGCAAGCATAAAAAAGAATATGGATCCCCATAGCACGGTCCGTCGCATAAAAATGGGTGTGCCAATAAAACCATAAGTCCATATGAGGATTGAGGAGCAGGCGATTAAGGCGAGAAACGCGACCATCATGGAGACGTCTCTCCTCAGCCCGATCAAACCCCATAGAGCTAAGAGGATGAAAACAGTTTCGACAACGAAGTTCAGATTGTGCCCTGTCTGAAAACTGTTGATGCCCAACCATATGGTCGCCGCTTTCTGGAACTCATGTTGCTTGAGCCAGGAGAATATACCCGTGTCAATGACCTGAAGGCTCTGGTAAAACCAGGGCAGCCAGCACAACAATATGATGGCATTAATGCAAAACCAAGTGCCGAGCAGTGGACGTGAGTATTTGAAATTGACGACCCACCAAGTGATGAAAAAGAACTGGGCGGCCAACCAGTAGAAAACAGCGATGTTGTGGCTGTACAACGCCGCTAGTGCTCCCGCGCCGTATAAGAGGCCGCCTGCTTTCAACCATTTCGTGAATGAAAATTCAGCTGTGCGATCCCGCCAACGGGTATTCATCATCGCAAGGCCCAGGAATGAGAGGGCTATACACATCCCCGCAAGAGCGTATGCGCGACCTTCCTGGCTGTATTCAATATTTGCCGTCGATACCGCCAGGAAAAGAGCTGATGCAAACGCGGCGCGAGAATTCCAGACCTGCTTCGTCGCAAGGTAAACCGAGACAACAGTCAGTGTGCCAAAGATAGCGCTCGGCAGACGCAGCCACCATTCGGCTGTACTGACACCCATTAAAAGTTTTATAAGGGAGTAATAGAGCGGCGGTGTAGGATCGTACGCGCTTACCCAAAGCGTTGACCATGGCAGTTCGGCCATTTCCAGTGTAAGTACTTCGTCGACCCAAAGGGAGGCATCGCCAAGGCGATAAAGACGCAACCCAGCGGCCAATACAATCAAGACCAAGAGATTAAGGTAGTCTCTATTAACTGTGGTCAACCATTCTCCCCGTTGGTCTCAAAGCGTATCGACTGAAGTAACTTAACTTAGCATGTTCTTGACGGTGTCGTCAGCCGGAGAGACCGTTGCGAAACACTGTATGGTTAGCAGAATTTGGGGCCGAAAGGAGCCGTAAAAACTGCACCGCAGTTTTAGGCGGAACGACCAACATCTATGATATTGGGCAGGCCCCTCCGGAGGCAGAGGCCAGAGGTTCGACAAAACGCGACAGCGTTTTGAACCGAGCCTACGGCGAGCCCGAAGGGCCGCAATAGCCCACAGGCTATTGCGAGTTCATCCTCTGTCGACCTCTAACTAACTTTCGTGCCATGCTGTCGGCAAAGCCCAGAGGCCTGGGCGGCCCCGTTAATCCTCTCGGGCGGGCCATAAACAAGAAACCCGGCCTAGCGCCGGGTTTCTTGTTTATGATCTGCGCGAGGGACTTGGTTCAAACCTCCCAGGTCCGAAAAAACGCGACCCAAGGTGCGTTTTGAGCAAGCTGCTTTCAATCGCCATGATGATGTCTTGCCGGGCCTCGAGTTTCGCTCTTGTCTGGCTCTTCTTACTCTCGGCTTTATACGGCCTGTTGCCTATGAGATATCGGGCAAGTACGCCTGGATAAGCCTCGACAATGACACGGGATGGGTCTCCGCTCAGCAAACCTGGAATCGTGGCCCCAGACTTCAGCAGGCGTGGCGCTCTTTCCTTAATCAAAACCCTACCCTGTGGAATGGCCGAACAAACACCCGATGGGTGAGGCGCTTGGGGCGGTTTCTCAAGACTGTTCGGAATCGAACACCACATTCAGTGGCTTTCGTCGGCTACTACGCTCTGGCGCGTAGTTAGCTTCCAGGTAATCGAGGATGGCTGGTTCATCTGGACCTAGCGGCCAAAGGCCTTGTGAGTCCTGCATCCAGCGAATCATCGCCAACCAACCCTCACGGCTGGCTCGACTCTGGGTGATGATGGCAGCGGAATGGCAGATGGTGCAGTGTTGCGTCACCTTGTCGACACCGGGAGCCTGCTTGAGACTCACCTGAGCAACAACTGCACAGGGCGTCCAACCAAGCAACAGCAAGCAGATTCTAAGCTTTCGAGATCTGGGCATCTAAACCACTTTGACCGCAATGCGGTGGCAGGCATTATTCAGGTAGCCTCTGGGGTTCCAACCGGGAAGCACCATGGGCTGACTTTGGCCGCGGCTGTCGGTTGCCCTCGCCCAAACTTCATAGTATCCCGCCTTGGGAAACCGCACTTCGGCATTGAAACGCTGCCACGCCAGAGGGTTGGCAGGTTTCCGCAACGCTGCGGGCTCCCAGGTCTGGCCAAAGTTGATCGAGATCTGCAGGTCTTTCACTGTGTCATCACCTGCCCAGGCATGACCACGCACAGGCAGTTTTTTGTCCAGCCTATGGACAAGCCCCGAACGGGGCCACGAGATCAATGACTTAACAGGCATTGACTCGATAATACACATATCCTCTTCGGCCACATCGGCGCCGGGAGCAACGGGTTCACAGGGAACACGATATGAATAACCTCCCATTTTGGGGCCATCGTGTACTTTGTCACGAACGGATATTCGATTCAGCCACTTGCCCGAGACCGACGCGGGCCAACCACCCGCCACCAGGCGAAGGGGATAGCCGTGCAGTAGGGGCAGATCCTCACCATTCATTTTCCATGCAAGCAGGGTGTGGGGATCCAGTGCTTTGCGCATGGGCATGCCCCGGGAGATAACAATCTTGTGCGGGTCGCGACTCAGATGTAAGTCCGCTCCGTAATAACCGATGTAGACTGCGTCGTGTTTCAAACCAACGTCGTCCAGTACATCAGCCAATCGCACACCAGACCATTCTGCACAGCCGACCGCTCCTGTGGACCACTGGTTACCCCGTGCTGGCGGGCTAAACTCGGCACGCCCGTTGCCACCGCACTCGAGAACCAACTGGTAACTGACCTGCTGGAACCGGGACATGAGCTCTGCCAGGGAATACTCTCTGGGTTGCTGGACAGCCTCTCCATCAATAGACAACCGCCAGTTCTCAACATCGACATTTTCTGGCGGCAAACCATTATTGCGCACGAAAAAGCGATCCGCGGGGGTTATGTCATCGTCGAGCAGGTGCGGCGGAGTCTCCGCGTTCACTGGGCGATCATTCAACAGTACCAGTTCAGGGTGTTTGCCATCTAACACATAACCCTGCTCGGCCAATGCGACTGGCAATAACCCACGAGGCATGAACTTGGAAAAGACAATTTCAGCACCCAACAAGCCTGAGGCCTGAGCCATGACTGCGAGAAAGCGACGGCGATCGAGCGCAGGATTCATCTAGCTAACATCCTCGAAAAGTAAGTCCGCATACATGAGCTTAGCCTCACCAATTCAGAGCATGTGAACGGCTATCGCCTACAACGGCAAGTGATTGAGGAGTCTAACATTCACAAAACCAGCGCGCAGCAAGGCACAAAATTTAAGGTGGAAAATACCTGAGCTCGAAACGCTACAGGGATTTAACCCGGCACCGCTGATGCTCGATTGATGGTACCCCGTTGTTACACTGGCCCTGTTCGTCGCCTCCTTGAGCGACCCCCAGCTGCGTAATCAACAAAGCAGCCCCGATCAATGCAAACCCCTTCAGGAAGTGCGCTTGTTGCAGGGCGCGAATAACCTCGTCCTGCGCATTGAGCATCTCATATCCATGTACCACAACAGTTACGGGCAGAAGAAAGACCACCAGCAGCCAGCCACCCAGGCGCGGACGCCAGTTGAACAGAATCATCGCCGCGGCAACCAGCTCAATCACGCCGGATACAAATATCCAGAACAGCGCAAAGGGAAAATCCGGCGGCATCAGCGATTCGTAGTAGGGGACGTTTGTGAAGTGGGTCACTCCCGAGAGAAAGAAGAGCGAGGTGAACAGCACGCGCCCCACCAGGTTAATAGATATGTGGTTGGGTAATTGGCTATCAGGAAACATAACTAGGTACCATTTCTCATTTGTCCGGGACGTGAGCCCGGTTCGAAAATTAAACTTACAGTGATCTCAGGCCGCGTTTGCGGCATGGCGGTCAATCCACTCCATAATTCGGCGCTTTCGCGCGGGCGTCGCATCTTCCGCGATACCAGCAATCAGGCTGGGTAAACGCACGTCGGAAAGTGCGTTGCGATATTCCGCCTCGGCCTGCCTAAATGCAGCAGCAATTGCGCAGGGTCCGGAGCACTCTTTTGCCGACGCTCCACAAGGGCCGCTACGCCGCACCTCCGTGCAGCGAAAGCTCGGCGCGGTACCTTCAACCGCGGCGGTGATATCCCAAAGCGAAATAGTCTCGGGTAGGCGCGCCAAACGGTAACCACCGGCAGCACCCCTTTTTGCCGCGACAATCCCCGCCCTGCTCAAGGCTTGTAATTGCTTGGCAAGATATGGTGGCGGCACGCCCAGAAAGTCTGCTAATGCCTCGCCGGATAACGCGCCACCCGCAGGTACCATCGCCAGGAGCGCGCAGGTATGCGCGGCCCATTCGACTCCCTTTCCAATCTTCATCGGATATCGCCTTAAAATTTATCGTTGGATGAAAACCCCTATTACGGATAAAATATATCCATAATAGGGGCCGACGTCAACAGACGCTACGCCGGGGACCAGAATCCGACGGTAAGGGTAACCAGGCTTTGAATTTCGCTAAGCGTTAGATTTCAATGAATTCAGGAGCGCGCGAAGAGTTCCGATGAGATTTGTCGTCGCTAGCAATGAAGCGTCAACTCCTGTCAGTTTCTGCCTAAGGCGCACTCGCCGTCGGCAATTGCCAACAGTTGGTCACGATTGCTACTGGCTAACAGGTTGTCGAACTCACTGCGCCCCGCCTCGAAGTCTTGCGCGTTGATGGCCTCTGACGACTGCTCCCTGCGGTTGATATCACCCCAGGCTAACCACAGATTGGTACGAGACAAGTCTTGGATGGGAAACTCAGCCAGGCCAGCCAATACAAAGCCTTTGCAATAGCCAAAGCGAGTCTCTTTTTCCTCCTGCCAGGGCCACTCAATTGCCTGCACCGGCGATGCAATCACTGCCGCCAAGGCGGCTGCACTCATCCAACGGGTCATACTGGTCTCTCCCTAAACTTGATGCCCCTACACTAGACTCTGACGACACGTTTGCCAAGCCCCGCTCGCGAGTATGATGCAACAGAGCCAAAACGTTCCGATCACCCTCATGGATTACCTACGCTCAGCCCGTTAAGCACTCTTCCTGGTAATCGCGGATCGCCTGCTCTATATCTTCACAGGTGCTCTTGAACTCTCCGTACAGTGAGCCTGATCAACCAGTCATCCAGACTCACATAGCGCCCACCGCCCGTGAAGAACAGCGACAGCAGCATAACGAAATAGGTAATGGCGAACTCGATGCCGTTGTTCAGGATAGTGACCGGGCCATTACTGGTTAGCCAGCGGTAGTTTCCA
This sequence comes from Halieaceae bacterium, assembly GCA_963669435.1. GTDB lineage: Bacteria > Pseudomonadota > Gammaproteobacteria > Pseudomonadales > Halieaceae > CALJFL01. The sequence continues at coordinate 2,174,831 of OY770025.1, read as the reverse complement.
TGCTCTTTGAGAATGGCAATGATGCGCTGCTTTTTCTCAGCGGCCTCCAGGATGCGATCATTCGCCAACCAGCTGGATGCATCAGAGAGCGCTAGCCAACCGTTTTCCCAGTGCACGGCGAAGGCCGCAACCAGCATAACGAACATCAGGGGCACCGCGATAATACGGACGCCCAGGCCAAGGAGTAGCAACACACCACCAACCAGCTCGGTGCCCGCCGCCAGCGCGGCCATCAGCTCCGGCAGCGGCATGCCCAGGCTGTGTTCAAACCAGGCGACCGTGTTGTCGAATCCAACCAGTTTGGTCCACCCTGCCTGTATCATTACCGGGGCCAGTATTAATCGCAGCGCCAGTGGCGCCAGGCCATCAAGCTGTTGCAGCGCGGTCTCGCCGCGATAAAACTGTTTGGCATGGGTAAGCATCATGATCTCCTTTGGAAGTTGAGTGGCAGTGACCGCCACAAGTGAGTAAATAAAGTGAATTAAGCTCGGCCCGCGCTGCCGGACAGGCGACCGAGGTCTTCAATAAAGTGCTGCAGGTCGTCAAAACCACCGATGTGTTTATCACCCATAAATATCTGCGGCACCGTGCGCCGACCATTTCGGGCAACCATTTCAGTAAAAGCGCCCACATCGCTGCTCACATCAATCGCTTCATAGTCCCAGCCCAGTCTGTCAAGCAGTTGCCTGGCTCCGTGACAATAGGGACAGTAGTCCTTGTGATACACCGTAAACGTACTCATGGTGCTACCTCTTGGTTGTCTCGTTCATTGGCAGCTAGAATAAAGTGCCTTACCCCATAAAACTGTGCCTGAAGTGACGGAAGCGATGTCTGAAAGTCCGAACATTTATCTCGACGACCCAGACCCACTGAGCCTGCTGCTTAATCGCCTGGCGCTGAACGCCGAGGTCTACGTCAACGGTGATTTTTGTGGGACCTGGGCCGTGGACACAGGCGGCAGCCGGCGAATTCCCTTTCACCTGATAGGCTCAGGGGACGCCTGGCTTCACTTCGAAGGCGAGTCACCAAACCAACTGGCCGCGAAGGACCTGGTGCTGTTCCCGCACGACGCCCATCACATTATCTCCAGCGCCGAGGCAGAACCCCCGCAAACGCTTGTCAATGCACCAATGACCAATGACGGCGCCACCACCCAGATGGTGTGCGGCTTCTTTGAGTTTCGGAATGCGTTGGCCTACCCACTGCTGGATGCACTACCCGACGTTGTTGTGCTGCGCGCCGCTGATACCCGCCAGGCGCGACACCTTGACTGGCTTATCGATCGTATTCTTCTGGAGCTTAAGGAGGCTTTGCCAGGTAGCTATGCTGTGGTAGATCAGCTCGCCTATCTTCTGTTCGTAGAAATACTGCGCCAGCAAGTAAGAGATAACGCAGTTCCCAGCGGTTTGCTGGCCGCGCTGTTTGATGCAAGGATCGGCCGGGCCCTGAACGCAATACACCAGCATCCGGAAAACACGTGGACGCTTGAGACAATGGCCGAACAAGCCGCGATGAGTCGATCCAGTTTTGCTGAGCGGTTTAACCGCCTCGCAGGATTGACGCCGGTAAAATACCTCACCCTATGGCGTATGGCCGAGGCACGGCGCTTGCTAACGACAACAGATCTCAGTACAGCGCAGATTGCGGAGCGCAGTGGCTATGAAACAGAGGCCGCATTTCGCAAGGCATTTAAGAAAACACAGGGTGATACACCCGGCGCTGTGCGGAGCGCCGCAAGACCTCAATAGGCAGGATGGCTGACCTCCCCGAACGGGGAGGTCTGTAGGGAATTAAAGGTCTGCAGCAGGTGTGGATACAACGTTCGGCCACTGTGCTTCTGACTCGGCGATGTGCTTGGGAATGTCCTCCGCCCAGGCCTTATATACCTTCTTGTTCTTGTTGACGTAAAGCTTGCCGTCGACAATTTCAAAGGCCTTGCCGTCAACTTCAAACTTTTTCCCAAAGGTCATACCGTAGGCACAGAAGCCACCGTACTGTGGCGCATACTGCGCGGGGTCTGCGCGAAAACGGTCGCGGTTTTTGGCACTGCTGAATCGATAGATCGCGTCATTGTAAACCGCTGTATAGTCCGCACTGCCTTCAACAGGCTTACCTTCTGTGAAGTATGCAACGGCGTCATAGCCGGCAAGGATCACACCGTTCTTGTCGGTTTCGGTATCGTGCCCGGCACTGACCAGACCTGAAAAAGCAATAACCACGGCACCCAGTGCCAGTGAAAGTCGTCGTGAAAGTGTCATTTAAGCATCTCCTCATTGATGTGTTTGACGAGGAGAATAGTAGAGGGCAGGCCGGTTTCTCTCTATGTGCACGATCCTTCAAAGGATGTCCAAAAATCCGGAGTTACCGCCAAGCCCGCGTCATCTCGGGGTAAGCGTATTAGAGTCACGGGGGACACAGAACTATTTCACCAATCTCGTCTGTGGATAACTGGCCACCCATCCAAACCAGAAGGCTCGGTGGTAGGGCAAGCGATCCAGCGTGGCGCCCTCCGCATTAGTTAGCTGGCTTTCGGTGAGAGTCCATTGCTGGCCATCCGAATCGGTTACCCGCGACTCGCCATCGTAGTCCACGAACTTGTAATCTTTCGGATCATAGACGCGGTTAGCCCCGCTGAGATCGGTGAGCACAAGCAGTTTCTGTTGTCCTATCCTATCGGCGTACACCGGGTTGCGCGTGAGAAACTCTGTGTCGATGGCGAGCTGCTCTTTCGGGCTGGCGGCGAAGCGCAGGGCCAGCACCTCGCGCTTGTTGTCCAAACGGGTGTCGTTAAAGGGCGTGGTAAACATCAACTTGTCGGTTGCGAAGTAGTCCCGGTAGGCAACACCTTCGCCGTAATCGCGCTGATGGCCGGTGTCCAGGGAGAGCACGGTGGTGTTCGGATGACGCTTGCGCCAGTCTCTCCAGGTGGTGGTAACAACAGAAAAGAACTCCAGCGCAATGCCTTGCCCCGCCAGCGGGCCAAGCACGGGTTCGCCCTGAATGGTATTCCACAGGGACTGGGTTTCGCGGTCGTACATGAGCTTGTTGGAGCGATACAGAAAGCCACTGGTACCCAGTTCAAAATTGCGGTCTCCCACCGTGGTTTTATAGGGGATAACCGTGCCGCATAGAGTGCAATAGACTCCGGCGATTGGCTCACCGCCTACGGTGTCTACAAACATTTCGTGCCAGGCGAGTATGCGTTTCGGGTAGGCGCGTGCATCGCCGTTAATTTCGATACCAAAGACGATGTTGTCATCATCCAGGTACGTCGCTTCCTCAGCTTCGATCATAACCGGGTTGCGCAGTGGCGGAATCCCGTCCTGCGCCACACCGCCCCAACGAATTTCATCGAGCCGAATTTTCGCGGTGGACTGGCGGTCCCTGAAGTAGGTGCCGAACCTGGGGTCGATCAGCTGATAAAAATCTGCCTTGAAGTCTGCGTAGTCTGGCGCGATGTTCTCGGGCTGGTTCCAAAGCCAGTCGTACCACTGGTTGGTGTTCTGCCCAAAACGCTGCCCAGTCTTGTCTTCGAGCAATGTCACGACTGAATCGGCCGTGGTCTGCACTACGGCATAGTTCAGTACCTCCAGCATCGGCGCGATATGCTGGGGAGTCCATTCCTGGCCCAGGCGGACAAGTGCTTCTTCCACCTGCTCGCTGTCGCGGGACAATATCAGCGACAGCATCACGTGCGTATTGGCGAAGGCAAATGCCTGGGGGGCTTGTTCTTGCGTATTCGCGCGCGGGGCGAGAACACTGAGCACCGCGAAAGTAGTTACCGCAACAAAGGCAGATGCACTGAAACAGGAGCGGATCGATTGAACAGGTTTATACATAGAGAGTCTTACCGGCCTTACCGGACTCCTGCAATGTCAGCTAAAACGCTAATTCATAAACACGCCCTTATACAATGGCGCTGTATCTATCGACTTGAAATCAAGGGGAATGTTCCCGGACTTTTTCCTTCCCCAAAATATTGATACAAAATACTAAACACATAATACGATTTGTGTAATACTTTCAGGCTGATTGGCGGAGGAACAATAATGACCAAAAACGCTAACACACTCGGTGCCGGACGAGCGGTAACCTGGGCCAGCCTCTTGCTCGCAACGGGCGCCAGCGCCGGTGACCCGGCGGATTACTTGCAGGCCATTGATGCCGGAGAAAAATACAACGCTTTTATCTCGGTGGATCGCGACGCTGTAGAACCGCAGGGCGATAGCGACCTGCCCCTGACGGGTATGTACCTCGCGGTTAAGGACAATATTCATGTGACCGGCATGCCCAATACGGCCGGCACACCAGCACTGCGCAATTATATACCCGACGAAGACGCGGAATTGATCAAGCGCCTGAAGAACGCTGGCGCGGTCATTATCGGCAAGAACAATATGCACGAACTGGCCTACGGCATTACCAGTAACAACGCCGCATTCGGCCCTGTCCATAACGGGCGCAAGTTCGGCTATATGGCGGGCGGTAGTAGCGGCGGCACAGCAACGGCGGTAGCGCTGGGAATGGCATCTGCGGGCATCGGTACGGATACGGGCGGTTCAGTCAGAATTCCGGCAGCGCTGAATGGCCTGGTGGGATTTCGCCCCAGCACCGGGCGCTACCCTACCCAGGGGATGACCATGATCTCCAACACGCGTGATACGGCTGGGCCGATTACACACACCGTTGCCGAGGCCGCACTGCTCGACAGCGTAATGAGCGCAGATGATGCGCCGTTAGCATCGATTAGCCTGCGAGGTCTCAAGCTTGGTGTACCCAGGGAGTATTTCTACGACTCACTGGATCCCGACGTCGCCAACACAATAGAACAAGTTCTGCGAACCCTCTCCGCGCAGGGTGTGGAGTTGGTCGAGGCCAACGTGGATGACGTAGCCGAGCTCAACGAAAAAGTCGGCTTCCCGATTGTGCTCTATGAAACGGCGCAGCTGTTACCTGCCTACCTCGCCGAGAACCAACCCGGCCTGAGCGGCGAGGAGTTGCAGGCCGCGATCGCCAGCCCGGATGTAAAGCAGATTATTGGTGAAGCGCTGGCCGGTGCTATACCCGAGGAGGCCTACCTGGAAGCGCGCGATGTTCAGCGGCCACTGCTGCAAAAGGCGTACGCTGACTACTTCACCAGTACAGGTGTGGATGCGGTGATCTTCCCCACCACACCCATGACTGCGCGCCCGGTGCAGGAAGATATGTCTACAGTAGAGTACGGTGGCGAACAGGTGCCGACCTTTCCCGGTTTTATTCGCAACACTGACCCCGCAAGTAACGCGGGCATACCGGGCATCAGTCTTCCCGCAGGAACCTCAAGGGAAGGTTTGCCCATCGGGGTGGAATTGGACGGGCCCATCGGCAGCGACCGCCGACTGCTGGCAATAGCTGCCGCCATTGAGGCGGCACTTAACAAGAACGAGTGAGTAACTAAACGCTGTGTCGCCAGCACCTGTTCACTAGCCGCCACTGCCCTGACTATCTTAAAGAGTCCGGGCGGTGACGTGTCTCCCATGAGCTCCATCAAAGCGCCCTAGAAGATCAGCATACCTGTCCCAGGTCGCCATAACGATCACCCTCGACATCTGACCCCAACGGATGAACGGTGGTCATTAGCAAATATCAACAGACGAAACCCGCTAGTACGATATTCTGTAGCGCCACCCGCTTGAGGCCCGTTATGAAGAAGGCGCTTTACACCATTCTGCTTTGTCTTGGCGTTACGGGATATGCCGCAGGCGACGCGCCTGAACTGGTTCGCCAGGATGGCAGCTACCCAACCGCCCCACTTGAGAAAGATGAGGTGGTGGTCAAAGTCATACAAAACGGCGTGGTCAATCTGCAGGAAGCCGAGAGCATCGATATCGGGCTAGAGAGCAACCTGGCCACCATGGTTCGTCTAGCAGAACAAGCATGCTCGGAGGGAGACAAGCCCGACTTCCTGCTGTTCAACGAATTCCCGCTGACCGGCTACTCGTTCGGCCCACGCAGGGAGAAGCTCAAGTTCACCATTGAAATTCCGGGAAAGGAAACCGCAGCGTTGGGGCAAGTGGCGAAGAGCTGTGACAGCTACATTATCTTCGGCAGCTACGCCCGCGATAAAGACTGGCCAGGGCATATTCTTTCCATCAATACCGTGATTGGCAGGGACGGCACTGTCGTCGAAAAATTCTGGAAAACCAGGAACGTGAAGCGCCTGGGCGACGATGGCGAGATACCAACAACCACCATCGAAAACGTCCGTGACCGGTATCGCGCCCGATACGGTATCGAGGCAGAGTTTCCCGTAGTGCGCAGCGAGTACGGCAATTTCGCGGTCAGCACAGTGCAACTCGACCCCTTCGTGTTCGCGGCCTTCGCCATGCGCGGCACCGAAATTATGTTCCGCACGGCGACGCTGTTTTCTACCGAAGACGTGAAAGCCACGGCACGCTTCCACAATATGTACTCCGCCATGTCCAACATCACCTTTCCCAAAGGCAGTGGCTACGAGGCAATGGGCGGAGGCTCGATAGTCGTCGCGCCCAACGGCAAGGTACTGGCGCACGCGGCGCACAATGACGAGGCCATTATCACTGCCCACATACCCATTGCCGAGTTTCGTCAGGGCCGGCGCATACCCCGCTACCCGGTCGAAGTTGTGGCACCGGTATTCGAACAGTACCGACAGGAAAGCCCCCTCAATCACCTGGACATAGTCCCGGCGGACCTACCCCAAACCCGTATGGATATGAAGCAGTTGCTCGACCGCGAGAGCCGCTGGTTAAACGACGAGAAAGAAACCCAAGCAACGAGGTAAACCATGAATTTTTTCGTTCGCGCATTCACACTGATTATTGCGCTTTGCTGTACACCGCTGACGGGCACGGCCAAGCCGGTGCCGGAGGACGAGCGCCTGCCACTCGATTTGCGCCGAACCACCCTGGTTGTTCGCGACATTGATCGCTCACTGGCGCTCTATCACGACGCGATAGGCATGACCATCAGCTACGACAAGATGATCCGCACTCCACGGGATGCTGAAAGTGACGAAGCCTCGGAGATTTCAAGGCGGCTGACCTTCCTGCAGGCCAACGATGATTTTATCGGCGTGCTCGGCTTGCTCGAATACCGCAAGCCGCGCAAAGAACAGCCGATAAGCAATCTGGCTTTCGAACCCGGTACCATCGTAATGGTGTTCAACGTGAAAGACCTGGACCAGCGATGGGAAAAGATTGTGGCCACGCCGGGCGTCGAGGTAATCACCGAACCCACTGAAACCCACTACCCCTCTTATGACGGTAAAGGCACGATCCCGGTTATGGTCAGTGTAGTACGCGACCCGGACGGCTTCATCCTGGAGCTTAACCAATTGCTGGTTGATGAGCTGAACTAGGGCGGCTCGTGGGCGCTGAAAAACTCGCAAAAAAACCGTGAAAAACAGGTTCTCAGCAGCCCGAAACACGTTTTTTTCCTGAGCGCACCATCAGATTGACATTTGTCAATTTCGGCAACAGTTTGTTGTTGAAAGGCCCCATACCCTATGCTCTAATCCAATAAGACTAATGATATATGTATATAACATATACGCCGGTAGCGAGCCCCACGTACACGCATAACAGCCCTTCAGGGACACTCGCAATCCACTGTTCAAGCACGTCGACTTAGAGGGATAAAACAATGCACAAGAAGTTACTTGCCAGCCAACTGGCACTGGTCATGGGCAGCACGCTGGCGGGCTTTAGCGCCCCGCTCTATGCCCAGGACAGCGCGGTATTGGAAGAGGTGATCGTCACCGCGCGGAAGCGGACCGAATCACTGCAGGATGTGCCCTTGTCCATCAGTGCTTTCAACAGCGAGTTTATGGATAAAGCTGATATCAATAGCCTGCCAGACATCGCCGACTTTACGCCGGGTTTTGACTTTGCCCAGGGCTTTGGCCGCCAGGATTTCAGACCTGCGATTCGCGGCCAGTCCAATATCCAGGGCGGAGCAAACGCCGGGCTGTTTGTGGATGGATTCTTCATCGGTGACGGTGGTGCTACTTTGCCGCTGACCGCGCTAGAGCGCGTAGAGGTTGTTAAGGGCCCGCAGGGTGCATTGTACGGTCGTTCGACACTTGCCGGTGCGGTGAATTACGTACTGAAGCGTCCTGGCGACGAATTTGCTGGCGAAGCCAAGCTGACTGCCGGAGAAGACGGCGAACTGCGTGGTGACGTCACACTCAGCGGCCCGCTGGGCGAGGCCGCAGGGTTTATGCTGTCTGCAAGCTACTATGAGTACGACGGCCAATACGACAATGGCTTCGCGGGTAACGAGGTCGGCGCACCAGCTAACACCGACGATGTGGGAGGCGAAGAGACCACCAGTATCGTGGGACTGATCACCCTGAACCCCACAGACGGATTTGATGCTACGGCAAGCATTATGTGGGAAGACTCTGACGACGACCCCTACGCCATTGGCCTGCTGGAGTCTTCGAACAACAACTGCTTCTTTGGACCCGCTCCCAACCCCCCGCCAGGAACGCCGGCAGATGGCCTGGTGGGCTCGGCCTATAACGGCAGTGGTTACTTCTGCGGCGAGATCGACACCGATGATATCCTCGACGCCAACGGCGGCAGAACCAACCTGGAACTTGGATTCTATGATGACATGGGTACCGAGTTCGAGGCGCTGCGCCTCGGCCTGACCCTGGGCTGGAACTTCGAAAACGGCCGGCTGCAGTCCAAGACCAGCTACCATGACTATGAAACCGAAGCGCGCCAGGACCAGACTTTCGGCGGTGGCGACTACTACATCGTGGACGCGCCCTTCCCGCCCTTCGTGTTCGCCCAACGCTTTGGCTTCTTGACCGAGACCCTGGAGGACTCCAGCGAGTGGAGCCAGGAACTGACCTGGAGCTCTGAAATCGATGGACCGCTGTCGTACCTGGTAGGCGCCTACTACTACGAGTATGAAAGCTCTGCCGACGAACGCAGCTCCAGCAACGCGTCTCAGGCAGCCACCGCGCCAGACTACAGCGAGTTCCCGCTGGTCGCCGATGCTGATTTCGACCTGAATAACTGGGCGGTATACGGGCAACTGATCTACGCGATGTCGGACACACTGAACCTGGGTCTGGAACTGCGTTACAGCGAAGACGAAATTGAGCTGACCGGGGGCGCCAACGATCTGGATCTCTCCGAGTCGTTCGATGCCGTGCTCCCGCGCTTCACCATCGACTGGGCGGCAAGCGATGACACCTTGATCTACGGGGTAATCTCGCGAGGCAATAAGCCGGGGAACTTTAACTCCAGCAACAGCATCCGCGAGGACCAGCGTCCGGTAGATGAAGAAACTGCCTGGAACTATGAATTAGGCGCTAAAAATACCTTGTGGGACGGCGCGGCAACGTTGAATGCGGCGGTCTACTACATCGACTGGGAAGACCAACAGTTAACCACCACCACGGTCGGCGCAGATGGCAGCGGTTCTTTCTCCATCCTCGACAATATCGGTGAATCAGAAATCTGGGGCGCCGAATTGGAGTTCAACGCCAACATCACCGACTGGTGGGAGTTGTACCTGGGCTACGCCTACACCGATACTGAAATCGACGAGTACATTATCCCGGCTGCCGGTTCCATTGGTAGCTCAGGCGCAGTCAACGCCTACGAGGAGCCGGCCCAGCATGGATTCCCCTACCTGGCCAACGGCGACGTGCTGATCAGTGGCACAGAATTGCCGCAGGTCTCCAAGCACCAGGCCACCTTCTCCAACACCTTCTCGGGGCAGCTGACCGACAATTGGGACTGGTTCGCAAGAGTTGATTACCTGTACCGTTCAGAGCGTTATGCGCAGGTTTATAATGCCGCTGATACCGGCGACTCCAACCGCGTTAACCTCAGGGCCGGCGTCGGCACTCAGCTGTTCGATATTGAAGTATGGGTGCGCAACGCCACCGATGACGACACATCACCCGCACTGATTCGCTACGTGCAGGCGGTTGACGGCTTCCTGACCTTTGGACCTGACCGGGCCATCGGCGCTACCCTGCCAGAACAGCGCGCTGCCGGTGTAACACTGACCGCTCGCTTCTAACACGCAGCATTCCCAAAGAACCCGGCGCGCAGCACTGCCCGCCGGGTTTTTTTGTGTCCAGAGGAATACTTGCTACTCCGGCCTCAACCTGGATAAGGTCTTGCTACACATCGGCGGCCCTCCGGGCTCCCCTCGGTCGGTTGCGAGCTTTAAAGCGCTGCGCTATCTCGCGCCACTCCCTCGGCGCTCGATTTGATCGTTTCGCAAGACCTTATCCAGCCCGAGGCCTCTGTGCCAATCTTTCAGCAGAGAACGGTTCGGCAGATAAAAAAGGAGTTTCCGCCCGGCAAGCAACTAGCGGTTGGACTGAAATATTCCTTTGCAGGAACGTATGAGGCCATGGACGGCCTCATCCGAGCTGTCACGGACGACGCTTTTGCGCTTCCTGCAAAGGAATATTTCAGTGCGGCTGCGGCCTACGGAGCGATCACACCTCAGCGCTTAAGTCGTCGATGTGGCTATTGCGGAGTTGCAGCCTGAAAGCCCTTGGGCAATCCGGCCTCGGGAGTAAATCCGTAAAGTTCTACATCGGGCAAAGCCTCAGCCAAAATTTTCCGTGCCTCGAACAAGCGCTCGAAATTAATGCCGGTCTTCAAACCCATACTCTCAAGCAGATACACCAGATCTTCGGTCACGATGTTACCGCTAGCGCCGGGGGCAAAGGGACAACCGCCTATCCCCCCCATGGAAGCATCGATGGTGGTTAAGCCTGCTTCCAACGCCGCCATCACATTGGCAAAACCCTGACCGCGAGTATTGTGCAGGTGCACGCCGGTGAGTTTGTCTTTGCCGAGTAGCTCATGGATTCGACGCGTGTAAGTACGCACCTGTACCGGGTTGGCGAAACCAGTGGTGTCAGACAGACCCACCTCATCGCAACCCGCCTGCATCAATCGTTCGGCCATCTCCATGACCTTGTCTTCCGGTACCTCACCCTCCAGGGTGCAACCGAAAGCGGTAGAGAGTGAGCCTTCCAGCTTGGGGCGATCTTCGACAGGCAATGCATCGATAGCAGCGCGGATACCACGTACCTCTTCCAGCACCTGTTCGTGGGTGCGTTTGAGATTTTTCAGGCTGTGGGTCTCGCTAACGGACAAGGGCACGGTCATTTTGTCTGGACCCACTGCGAGTGCATTTTCCGCACCGCGCAAGTTGGGCACCAGAACCGCAACGCCCAGCCCGTCGATACTCTTGGCATGGGTAACCAGTTCGGCCGTATCTGCCAGTTGCGGCAACACCTTCGCGGGCACGAAGGAACCCACTTCTATCTCCGGCACCCCGGCCGCAGCAAGGGCGCTAATCCAGGCCTTTTTATCGGCGGTGGCCATAATCGGCTCAATACTCTGCAGGCCGTCGCGAGGACCCACCTCACTGATCTCGATATCGAAACTACTCACGCAATGCTCTCCACGCCACCAGGCATTAAGCCATGACAGCTATTCTCTCATTTGATATAATGATATAACATATTATCATTTAAACATTACGCATAATCAAGGACTCGAACGCAGCATGACAGCGCAAGCCAAACCCCTTAAAGGCCTGAAAGTCGCCGAGTTTACCCACATGGTCATGGGCCCTACTGCCGGCCTTTTGCTGGCAGACCTGGGAGCGGAGGTCATCAAGGTCGAGCCACTTAAAGGCGATAACACCCGGCGCCTGAAAGGCTCTGGCGGCGGTTACTTCGCCATGTACAACCGCAATAAATCGAGCCTGTGCCTGGACCTGAAATCTGAAGAGGGCCTTGCCGCTGCCAAGGACATTGTCGCCAGAAGTGACATCATGATCGAAAACTTCCGCCCGGGCGCGATGGACAAGCTGGGTCTGGGCTATGAGGCCATGCAGGCACTTAATCCCGGCCTGATTTACCTCTCGCTGAAGGGCTTTCTTTCCGGCCCCTACGAACACCGCACTGCGTTGGATGAAGTGGCGCAGATGATGGGCGGCCTCGCCTACATGACCGGCCTGCCGGACAAACCCATGCGCGCTGGCAGCTCAGTCATCGATATCACTGGTGGCATGTTCGGCGTGATCGGTATTCTCTCTGCCCTGCAGGAACGCCACCGCACCGGTAAGGGAAGACACATTACCAGTTCACTGTTCGAAACTACCGCCTTCATGTGCGGCCAGCACATCGCCCAGCAGGGTGTACTGGGTGAAGAGCCACCACCAATGACCGTACGCCGCAGTGCCTGGTCGGTATACGACATATTTAACGCCGGCGACGGCGGCCGGGTATTTGTCGGTGTAGTCAGCGATAGTCTGTGGCAACGCTTCTGCGCTGAATTCGGATTCGACGATTGGGCGGCAAACCGCGACCTCGACGGCAACAACGAGCGCGTTAAACACCGCGACGAGCTGATACCGGCGATTCAGGCGCGCTTTAACGAGATGGACAAAGGGGAGCTGATGGAGCGGCTGGACCGCGCCGGTGTACCCTTCGCACCCATCAATAAACCAATCGACCTCGTGGATGATCCGCACATGAACGCCGGTGCCTTACTGGACGTGACCCTGAACAATGGCGAGACCATCAAGCTGCCCGCCCTGCCGGTGGAGTTCGACGGGGTCAAGGCCGGGTTGCACAAGGACCTGCCCGCTCCGGGCGCAGGCGCCCGAGAACACCTCAAACAGCTTGGCATAGCAGATGACACCGTCGACAACTTGATCGCCAACGGGCTGATGATCGCGGATTGATTCGATCACCCCAAGATTCAGCAGCTGAGATGCCGCCGCAGCTGAGAAGGTGCAGCAGCTGCGAAAGTGCTGTGGGCTAGACCAGTTTTACCAACGCCTTACCGCGGTTTTCACCGCGCATCAGGCTGGCAAAAATGTGCAGGCGCATTTTCCAATCCCTGCACAGTGTCCTCGGGCACTTTGATAGTTCCCGCAGCAATCATCGGCGCCACGGCATCGACAAATTCCTGCCGGCGTGGTTCGAAGTCATACACCACCAGGCCGTGCACCCGCGCCCGGGCGATAATCCACAGCGCCGGTGGCGGTCCAGGCATCCGTTCTTTGGCGTTGTACTCGGCAATCATGCCGCAAGAGAATCACGCGCGCGCCGGTTTTCAGACGCTCGGAGACACGGTGCAACAATTCACCCCCAACCAGGTCGAAAAAGATATCAACGCCCTCGGGGCAGAGACGGTCCAGTTCTTCCGGGATCTCGCCAGCAAGGCGGTCGATACAAGCGTCGTAGCCGAGTTCCTCAGTCGCTGTACGACATTTATCCGGACCACCGGCGATCCCGATCACCCGACATCCCTGCGCCCTGGCCAACTGGCCGGCAACCGCACCCACCCCGCCGGTTGCCGCAGCCACCAGAACAGTTTCTCCCGGTTCCGGTTGCGCCTGCCACATCAAGCCGGCGTAAGCAGTCAGCCCGGGCATACCCAGCGCCGAGAGGTAATAGGAACTGGGCACCTGGGCCGCCGGCAACGTTGCGAGCCCCCGACGACGAATGAATGGAATGCGCCTGCCACCCTCCCATCACCCGCACCAGGTCACTCCTCCGCAAAGTCTTTACTACGCGAGGCAATAACCCGGCTGATGGTCTCGCCGGTCATACCATCGCCGGGCGCAATCGCCCCGGACAGGTGCCGACCGGATATCTGGCTGCGCATGTAGGGGTCCAGTGACAGGTATTGCGTTTCGCACAGCACCTCGTTGTCCGCCAGTTCAGGCAGGCTGATATCAGCCAGACGAAAATGCCCCTCTTCAGGCGTACTTTCTGGGGTACTGACAAGTTGAACCTGCTGGGTCTTCAAAGCTGATCTCCAAGTGATAAGAGACTGTCCTTAACAGTGGCGTAGCGCGCATCCATGCCGGCGTCCGCCTCAACGAATTCGATATTCGGCGGCAGACTGGCTTGCTGCAAACGTCGGCTGTAGATCAGCAGTATGCTGTCTGCCCACAGGATTATGCGCGCCGCCTGGGATACCGCCGCCAGCTGTTTCGGGACGCTCATTGGCAAAGGCCGCGCGGTACGCGCGTGAGTAATCCGGCCCGGCTTTCAGGTAGGCCATAGCCATGGCATGCACCGCGGCCTGGGGTGGCTCCGTGTTACTCACCCGCGCGGCCGAACTGGTGTCGTACCAGGGAAAAAACTGAAAGGTCTGTCGCGCCATTTGCCAGGCAAGCGCTAGGTGATCACCATTCGATTTTGGATCCAGGTCGGGAAAATAGGGCCCGAGCATCTCCGCGCGGCTCGGCGTCGGTAAACGCGGCTGCATTTTCCAGTACCAGGCCGGCAATAGGCGCGGGTGCGGCTTTGGCCAGCTCAATAGCTAACTGGGCACCGGTGGCATTACCGTAGACCAGTGCGCGATCCCAGCCCACGGCACCCAGCAATTGCGCAAGCACGTCCACATAGGGGTCCAGACCATCGGTTTCAACGTCCAGTGGATCGCTATCACCATAGCCGGGCGTGTCAGGCGCCAGAACCTCAAAGTCCGTGGCTAGATAGGCAATTAGAGGTTCTAGAAACGCCGATGACAATGGGGACGGGTGTAACATCAACAGGCGAGGGCCCTGCCCGGCGCGGCGACAATGTACCTGGCGGCCATCACTGAGGGTGATGTACTCGCGACCTATGAGTCATGGTTCGGCGTCGAATCCCAGGGCACCGGGGTTCATAATACAGTCCGGATCCAGCAGCTGTTTGAGCCCTTTTATCAGCGCCAGGCTTTCGGGGCGTAGCGCCTGTGCGTAGCGGTAGCTCTTGCCGATCTGCAGATGGGAAGCGCCCAGTTCGGAGTAGCGCGCTACCAGTTCCCGCCGTATCTCCGCCACGGCAGCTCGCGCCGCGAGGTTTTCCGGAAAACCTGGCAACTTTTTCAGGTGGCGCGGGCTCAACGCTGGCCCGGTGCAAGGCTTTTAACTCATCCGGCCAGAAAAACACCGGCTCCAGTACAAATACCGACGTGGACACCACCGCCAACAGATAGCCAACACCAATGCCGTGCTCGTCGATGGTCGCGCGGTGCTTGTCGAAGACCTCTTCCGTCAGCGCGTAGGCTTGGGCGGCTTTGCTGTGCGGCACCAACGCATGCACCGGCACCCAGCGCTCACCCTCGGGCCCGACCATGTTATTGACCGGCCCAAAGGGATGGGCATGCAACACCTTGGGAATAGTGTTCTCCACCACCTTGCCGCCAGACTCCGTAATGACTGTCAGCAATTGGGCCTCGCGTTCTTCGGCACCCGCGGCTGAGTGGTCTTCGACAATATAGTGTATCGACCAGTCCTGGGCATCGATAAAGTCGCGTCCGGCCAGGGCCACGCGGGCCCCCTCTTTAAGCGCCTTACCAAAGCCACCGGCAGAGCGCATAACCCCGGTCAGTGCCTTCACATCCTTGGCCAGGCTTTCCCGGCGTAGTCGTTGGCTTTGCAAAAACGGATCAAAGCCAAAACACTCACTGGCGAGCTCGGATCGCGACGCGGCACTCATGCCCTGTTGCATGTCGGCAAAACTGTTAAAGGATGCGGAGATAAAACGCCGGTGCGCTCGCACGGGCACCAGGCGCAGCGTGATCCGCGCCTTAATCCCCAGGGCGGCGCAGTCACAGGTAAACAGGCCGGTAAGATCGGGGCCAAAGTGGCGCATAAAGGGCGTGGCATTCTGCTGAGAGGCAGACCCGGTAACCAGCAGTGAACCATCAGCAGTGACCACCTCAAGGCCAATCACATTTTCCGCGGCCGTGCCGTATTGGCCGGAGCCCCAGAAGATACTGTTCTGTGACAGGCTGCCGCCCACGGTCGCCTTGATGCCGGAGAGTGTTCCCCAATAGGGCGTACGCAGACCCAGGGGTTGCAGGGCCTGATATAGATCCGCCCAGGTGCAGCCAGCCTCTACCGTCACCGTCATATCGGTGGTATTGATATCGAGCACCCGGTTCATGCGCGACATATCCACTACCACGGACTTTTCCCGCACCGGCACCACACCGTCGGTATAGCTCATGGCGCCCCCGCGCGGTACCAGGGCATAGCCCTGGGAGGCAGCCAGCTCAACCACCTGCTGCAACTGCTCGACCGAGCTGGGGCTGGCTACAAACTCGGCGAGTGCGCCCTGGCGATACACGTCCTGGCTACATAACTCCCGCTGGGCCTCATCAACTTGCAGGCCGTCGTCACCGAGTAGCGCGAGGAGTTGCTGCCGCACAGAACCTACTCGTTGATGGCCGTGAGGCCGGCTTGCAGCCAGCGCAAATTGATGCCCACGCGATTGCTACCGGTTGCCGCCCAGGTGTATACCAATGTGTCGCCCGTCGCATCTTCAATCACACCCAGCTTGAGGATCGCTGTTTTGGTGTTCTGGTAGGTCAGTCGTGCCAACTCTATCGAGTACCCTGTGGGCTGGCCCTCATCATCTAACAGTGGCACCACATCGCCTTCATTGTGCATTTCAATGCCGCTTTGGAAGAACATGTCATCGCCCTCATAGTCTGGGTCAATCTTGTTCTTCTTCACTCCCATCCAGGCTTCAAACTTGCGCACCTTGCGGTTTTTGTGCGGCACGTCGTGCCCAAAAATTTTGTTGCCCTCGGCGTCGAAGGCCTTGTCTGAAATCCAGATTTCTTCCTCGGTGAGTCTGAGGGTATCGGTGATGTAAATCTCCTTATTAGAGCGCTGGGAGAAAAAGTGGCAAGCCTTGTCCTTCATGTAACCGTCGAAGTACTCGCCGTTGTGTTTCCAGAATACCTCGCAGCCGGGCAAGGTACTCACCTCGTCCATGCCGATGCCCTTGATCAGGTCGGCATTTTTCCAACTATCGCGATAGCGAGCTTCATCGGCCATGCGATAAATCACCAACTTGATCGCTCCTTCCTGCTCATCCCAGGTGAAGTCATAGATACGCTGACGGTACACCTTGTCGAGGTCGTCATCCATGGTCTGTAAAACAAAAAAGACATTCTGGCCAAGAGCAGGCGCAGCTACCGGTACAAAACGATGATGAATGTGTTCCAGTCGTTGTTCCTCGGGAACCTCATCGATGCCCTGCTGCCACACCTGTTCGTTGTTATCGTATTCGCCTTCAAACCAATCCAGGAACAGGGCTAACTCCTCCTGGGGTGTCATACTTGCTACTGGCAAAGAGATGCCCAGTAGCAATGAGAAAAGGATCATTAATAGAGAGGTATGAGCTGCGTGTGGGCGGGGCATGGGTGGCTCCTTGCAGGTGGCTTACCGGCCGGGCCAGAACCCGGCTGGGACGTACATTCGGGCAGTGCTGGAACTATATCTTGACCGAAAGATATGTCAATATAACATTTATAAACACAACCCCTATTAGCAAATATCAACGCCGACGAGCCGCATGAAAACACTATCCATCCGCAACCCGCGAACTGGTCTGTACGATTACGAAATTGAACCTGCCTCGGCGGAGGACGTGGCCGCGGCGGCGCAATCGCTGAAACAGGCGCAGGCGGAGTGGGCAAGCGATAGCGCGTTGAGAATGGACTCCCTGGGCCGCTGGGCAAAGTCGATGACGGAGCAACGCAAAGCCCTCATCGATGCGCTCACCGCGGACACCGGACGCCGTTCGGTCTCCCACCTGGAAGCCGACGGTATGGTGCGCCGGGTGGAGTACTGGCTGGATCGCGCGCCGAAGCTTTTAGCAACTGCGCCCGAGCAGCGCAGCGCCACAGCAGCCAATGTTGCCTACAAGGTCCAGGGTGTGCCAGTGGGGCTCGTAGGTGTCATCAGCCCGTGGAACTTCCCGTTGACCCTGTCGCTGGTCGACGCGATCCCCGCGTTATTCGCAGGGTGCGCGGTACTGCTGAAACCGTCGGAGATTACACCGCGCTTTGCACCTGTCCTGCAAAATACCATCGACGCCGTCCCGGAGCTGGCAAAAGTGTTTCGAGTCATCGTAGGCGCGGGGGAAACCGGTGCGGCGCTGGTGGCCAATGTCGATATGATTTGCTTCACCGGGTCCGTTACCACTGGGCGCAAGGTCGCAGTAAGTGCCGCAGAGCACTTTATTCCCGCCTGCCTGGAACTGGGCGGTAAAGATCCTGCCATCGTACTGGAGGACGCCGACCTGGATGCCGCCGCGGACGCCGTGCTGCGCAGCACCGTCGGCTCCAATGGTCAGGCCTGCATGTCTGTGGAACGGGTTTTTGTTCACTGCACGCAGATTGACGACTTCATCGCTAAACTTCGTGAGCGCGCAGAAGCACTGCAGTTCAACGCAGAAGATATACACCACGGACAGTTACCGCCCTATATTTTTGGCGACCAGGCGACAAAAGTAGCGGCGCAATTACAGGACGCACTGGAAAAAGGGGCAACGCTGCACTGTGGCGCCCCCCCTGAACAGATCGGCGATTCGGACGAGAGTGGCGGTTACTGGCAGCGCCCCACCCTGCTCAGCGATATCACCAACGATATGCTATTGATGCAGGAGGAGACCTTTGGCCCACTGATACCGGTTATCCCCTTCGACAGTGACGCTGAAGCTGTGGCCCTGGCCAACGACAGTGAATTCGGCTTGTCGGGCTCGGTTTTCGGCGAAGAGAGCCATGCCGTGGCGGTGGCGAGCCAACTCGAGGTGGGTGCGGTAGGCATCAACGACGCCAGCATGACCGCGCTCATTCACGACGTTGAAAAACAGAGTTTCAAGTATTCCGGCCTGGGGGCGTCACGCATGGGTGACGCCGGTCTCAAGCGTTTCATGCGTACGCGCGCCCTATTGATTCAACGAGACAAGCCTGCATCAATGGCCGTATTCGACGAGGCACTGATTCCCTGAAGTACGCACGCATTGCGCACGGCAAGCCGCGCTACTTGTCGTCCGGGTAGCGCACCTGGCTGATTGCGATCAGTGCAATAAACACCATCACACAGAAGATGATAAACGGGGTCTGGTAGCTCTGGTCACGGGCATACATCACCCCGGTCAACCAGATGCCCAGGCCACCGCCAATGGCATCCAGCACTGTGATGGTGCCGAGAATTTTACCCGCGGCCTTCAGGCCAAAACAGGTGATCGCGGAAAGCTGTAACACCGTGTACACGCCCCCCCAACCCAGGCCGAACAATACAACGGCACCCCACAGTAAGTCGGGCTGCATGGTGGCCAGGGCGATGCCACCAATCAGCATCACCGCGATGTTCAGGTAGAACACGCGCTTGGGTCCGATTGCGTCGGCAATCAAGCCAAAAACAAACTTGCCCACCAGGGCACAGAGAAAGAATATCGAAATGGCGTTGGTTGCTGTTTGCACATCAAAGGCCATGTCGCGCATATGCAGGAAGATATGCGCCTGCACGCCCAATACCGAGTAGAAAGTGGTACAGGCAATCGTGGCCAGCGCCCAGAAACTGACCGTTTTCAGGGCGGCGCCGTACTCCATGCCCTCGTCGGTGTGAGTAGCTGCCGTCTCGGCGCTGGCGCCGTAGGGCAGCATGCCTTTGTCGGCTGGCTCAGAGCGGATCACAAAGATAGTCAGCAACAGCAGCACCAGCGGAAACACCAGTTCGCTCAAATAGGCGCTGCGCCAGCCGATGGACTCGATCATGGCCGTGCCGTACTGAGGAAAGATGGCACCACCCAGGCTGGTACCGACCAGCGCGATGCCAATCGCAGTACCACGCTTTTCCACAAACCAGTTGGACACCAGGATGACGCCGGCATTGAGCCCACACAGTACCAGCACAAAACCCAGTACCACGTGCACCAGGTACATGTCGCTCAGACTGTTGATACCCGAATAGAGGTAGTAGGCACCCCCAAGTAACACCCAACCCACGAGCATGCAGGCGCGCACGCCGTAGCGATCCAGCAGCACCCCCAGGAACGGTGCTGCCAACCCGGTGACACCCAGGGTTATCATGTCGCGAAACTTAAGCTCTCCACGATTCCAGCCAAACTCGTTCAGCAGCGACTCGTCGAATACGGAAAGGCCGGAGATGCTCATCCCGTTACTGGTCATCAGCGCCAGCGACGCCAGCACCGCCATCAGCCAGGGAAAATAGTTCCGGGTGTTATCAGTCATTGGTCAAAAGCCCTAAATGATGCCGCGCTCGGCAAGGTTTTCTATGGTTAGTTGCAAGGTGTCCTGGAAGTGACTGCGTTGCACCTCGGTACTGTTCGCCAGATTATTGGCCGGGTACACCGTGTCCCCGCCGTAAACCTGGGAAAACAGTTCCAGCCGCTGACGCGCCAGACAGTTGGTCATGGACGCCTTGCGCCGGTTGCGCCGCAAGGCGCCGATATCGAGCTCCCCGTGCCCGCACATGCTTTCGCCACTGCCGGCTTCACCCAGCACCGCCCCCAGGTAATTCACCACCTGGGAGTGGTGGTTCGTAGACTGCGCGGGAAAAGGGATGCCGTTGATTTCAGCGCTGTTCGCGGATACCACGTAAACGCTGTTTTCATAGGCGCGGGCGCGCTTCGCGATATTCTTCGGCGTGTCCTGGGGGCTGCCTACCTCACTGGATGAATGGCAGATAACTTCCGCACCGCGCAGGGCATGGGCACGGGTAATTTCCGGGTAGAGTATTTCCTCCGAGGCGACACAGGCCAATCGTCCTATCTCGGTTTGCGCTACAGGAAACAAGCCTTCCTGCCCATAGATATCGAGGTAAGCATCCAACACATCGTGGGGGGTTGGTGCGAACAGGGACACCAGGCGGCGATACCGCACAATCACATCGCCACTGGGGTCGATGACAAAACTGGTCTGGAAGTACAGGTTGGGGAAGTTTTCGTCCAGCTCGTAGGCATTCCCGGACAGGAAAATAGCGTGTTTCTGTGCTACGGCGCCGAGTTTTTCATACTCCGGGCCATCCACAGTGATACAGCCCTTGGCCTGCCACGCCTCAATGGACTCACCCATCGGGAAACTGGTGAGAAAGTATTCCGGCAATACCACCAGGCGTGCGGGCATTCCCACGAAGCTGCGCAGGAAACCCTGACTGCCGGCAATCATGCGGTCCGCGTGTTCTATGCTGGTAAATATGGACTCACGGGCCTGCTCGACTGAGAGCATATTAACCGCCTCACACTTCACCTGCAGGCCGATGGCCTGGTATACCGCTGAATCACTCATGGTGATCTTCCTCTAGTGCTCGAATCGCCGCGTCGATCTTACCAGTAATTGCTTCGGCGCCCTCCTCAAAAACCGCTTGGGTTATATCCAACGCTTCAACAAAGTGAGCGGCGGGTACCGCCTGGGCAGCCGCGCGGGTGGCATCCAGCAACATGGACTGGGTGGCGATAATCGCTAGTGGCCCGGACAACCCGGCAAAGCGCTCAACGCAGGGATAGGTAAATGCCGCATGAAAGGCCTGGTGGGCGCGCTTGTAGCCGCGCACATGCTCACTAAACAGTTCTACTGCGCGAGTCATGCCGATGGCCGCAGCCTTCTTACCCACATCGCTCTCCCATACGGGACCTATGCTGTCAGCCTGGGGGCTCAGGTTTAGTGGTGCTGCGGCACGAGAACGCAGTGATTCCTGCGCATCGCTATCAAAGTAGGGGACGTCCACCATAACCAGGGTGTTGATTGATACCGGTCGCAGGCGCAGCATCTCCGCACCCACCAGACAGCCGGTATGGAAGCCGATTACATCAACCGTAGTGTCGATTCCCAGTGCGTCAATAAACTCCAGCATGCATTGAGCGTAATCCTCGATGGTCGGTTGTTCATCCGGCTCGGTAGAGCCGCCATAGCCGGGATAATCGGGTGCAAACACTTCCCGGTCATGGCCTAACAGCGGCATCGCGGTGGTAAAGAACAGGCCGCTGAACGGCGCAGGGTGTAAGCACAGAAGGGGCCTGCGGTGTGTCGGCTGCGAACGCCAGTACCGATAATGGATTTGCCCCATCGAAATATCTATGTAAGCGCCACGCATCATGCCAGGGCCTCCAGCCGATCGCGATAGGCGCGGCGAATGGGTTTAAGCAGCAACAACACGGGAACACCAATCAACACCGGTACCAGTGCCATGGAATAACGAATACCCTGCTCTCCAAACAGGTAGTCGTTAAACAAGCCCACGGCGGTCGGCCCGAGCATCAGCCCGGCCAGGCTGATACAGATGTAGTACATAGCTACCACCTGTCCACGAATCGCACCCGGGGTGATATTGAGCAAGGCTGTTGGCGCCGCGGCCGACAGCATGGAAATACCAATGTTATTGATCACCAACACACCGAACGCCGCCCAGGCGCCGGGCATCAGCGGCCCGGCCACCCCTGTCACCAGCAACACTACCAGGCCCGCCATCACCAGGCGCAAAGGCGCATCGGTGACACCCTTGCGGTACAGGCGGTCTGAGTACCACCCTGTAAGACTTACTGTCAGCGGCCCCACGATCAGTAAACTAATACCGTTGTACAAAGCATAACGCGCGGTAGACCAGCCAAACGTGCGATCGAACATTGCCGCCAGCCAGCCCTGGCTATAAGCAACCACAGTCATGGCGCAGACCATCGACACCAGGCCGGCATAGGCCTTCCAATTGGCGGCCACTTCGGCGAAAGCCTGGCCCATGGATGCGGCTTCTCCCGTGCCGGTTAACTGCGACTGCTGCCGCATGGGCTCTTTCAGCGTGAGCATCATCAGGGCCAGGGGCAAGCCCGGCGCCGCAACAATCACAAATGCCAGCTGCCAGGGTGCGAGTTCGCCAAGCCCGGGCACGTTGAAGGACTCCTGGGACCCGGTCCAGGCCAGCACGCTGGCACCCGCCAGGGAGGCGATGCCGGCACCGATGGACAGGGCAGCTGAGTAAAAGGCTACGGGCTTACCGCGCTGCTCTTCGGGGAAACGGTCGGCAATCATGGATAGGGCGCAGGGACTCAGTGTCGCTTCACCGATACCCACACCAATGCGCGCCAGCCCAAGTTGTACAAAGTTCTTCGCCAATCCGCAGAACGCGGTTGCCGTGGACCACAGCAATATACCTGCGCCCACGATCCAGGTGCGCCGGGCACGATCAGCCAACCATCCCAGCGGCAGGCCCATTAACACATAAAAAACCGCGAAGGCCGGACCGAGTAGCAAGCCAATTTCAGTGTCTGACAGGCCAAGGTCAGCTTTGATGGGGCCGATCAGTAGCCCAAGTATGTAACGATCAACAAAGGAGAGGATATAGGCCAGCGTCAACAATACGACGGTGTACCACGCGTACACCAGCGCCGGTCCGGAGAGTCGCTCGGCAGGTTGTGCTGTCGACACGGCGGTCACGATTAAATCTACTCGGCGGCTTTGGTGATGTGGTAAACCACCACTAGGTTGTCGTCGAAATCGACGATGCCCACCTCGCGCCCTTCGCGACCGTCATTGGTCACCAGGTGCTCTTCCTCGTAGACTTTGAGACCCGCTGATCTTGATGCGCTTACCACGCCGTCGATATCTGCCACGTGCAACACAATGGCAGCACGACGCGGCGAGGGAACCGGCGGGAGTTCGATACCCGATAACTCGGTGAGCGCCATTACCCGCGGTTGGTCCGGGGCATCCAGTACCGCGAAGCGCATGGCAGCAGACCGATCTATTTCAAAGACAGAATACGAGTAAGAGTCCGCGTCAGATTCCTTCTGGAAACAGACGCTCATCCCGAGGATGTCGCAGTAGAAGTCCAACGACCGCTCCAGGTCGGTAACAATAAAGTTCGCGCGCTGAAATCGCACAGCCGTATCATCCATGGTTTACTCCATCAAGTTGGGGCCGTGCAGACACTGACCATTCATTCTCTTCGTTACGCACACGGCAGATCTGTACACCGACGTTGTGTCCATCGTACAAACGCGCCAAGGCCGCCGGCATCTGTTCAAAGCCATCGACAATATCCTGCACGGGCGACAACTGTCCGCTGCGCACCCAGTCCGCCAGTTCACGGGTTGCCTGGGGAAACAGCTCCTGGAAGTTGTACACAAAAAAACCGTGCATGCTGGCGTTCACTCGCCGCAAGCGTGTGTAGTTGGTCAATCCATAGGGAGTATCGAGGGTGTACTCTGAGATTGACCCACACAGTACCACCCTGGCGTGCATGGCAAGTTGTTCAAGCGCCGCGCTGAGGGTATCGCCACCGACGTTGTCGAAGTAGATATCGATTCCGTCCGGACAATAGGTGGCCAGCTGCGCTGCCACATCCTCGGATTTGTAATCAATAACCGCGTCGGCGCCGAGTTGTTTGACCAGGGCGCACTTCTCTGCACCGCCGGCGATACCCACCACGCGGCAGCCGTGGGTGCGTCCGAGTTGTACCACGGTACTACCGACACCCCCGGCGGCGGCAGATACCACCAGGACATCACCGGCTGTCGGCTTTCCGCATTGCATAAGTCCGCCCCAGGCGCTGTAGCCATTCATACCCAGGATGCCAACCCCCAGGGCAGCGGACAAATCGGGGTAGTCCATTTTGATAAAGCGTTCCTGGGCGGTACCACGAGAAAGCTTCCAGGTCTGCCAACCCAGTTGGCCGTGCACCAAGTCACCACGCTGGTAATCGGGGTGTCGGGATTCAACGACCTGCGCAACACCGCGACCGTGAATCACGTCGCCGATCGCCAGCGGCGCCTCACCCGCCACCGCCTGCCCGCTCATATACATGCGCATGACCGGACGCAAGCCTAGGTAAAGGGTACGCAGCAGGAACTCACCTTCCGCTGGCGTGGGGATAGGCTCTTCCGTATAGGCGAAGTCTGCAGGCTTTACGTTGCCCTGGGGACGAGCGGCGACTCGCCATTGACACATCCGCTGCTCATTCACTGCACATTCACCCTGGAACAGACCTCAGTCGGCGGGTGTTTCGCTGCGAACCAGTTGATTCAGCTCGAAAAAGTAGCCGTCGGGATCAAACAGGGAGCAACCGATAAAATGCTTGATGCTGCCGTCAGCACCCTCGGTGGACCACTCCCGGGGTGCGCAATGTATTTGCGTGCCCAGCAGTTCCGCCTGACGATGCGCTTCTACGCAGTCGTCGGTGCCAACAACAAACGTCGGCAGGCCGAAGCTCAAAGATGTCGGAATCTCTGGTGCAGGCATTACCGGGTCGACCCATTGCATCAGCCCGATCATGCCGATTTCGGGGTGCTCACACTTGAGAATCACCAGGCGAATCAAGTCGCCCGCCTTCCCCGCCGCGAGCCCATCGCCCGACAGGGTAAAGGGTTTATCGTAGTAGACCGTCATGCCCATCACCTGCTGGTACCAGGCCAGGGACTTGTCCATGTCGCGGACCATCAGCGTGGTGCGCTTGATAATGTTATTCATTGGGCCCACCTATGGATGGCGCTTCCACCAACATCACTTCCACGTCGCAGATGCCCTCGCGCAGGGTTTTGATTTGGGCATACTCGGGAGAGTCCCAGAAAGCTCGCGCGGCTGCCATATCCGGCCACTCGGAAATCACCACCGAGCGATCATCGCCCAGTGAACCTTCCAGGCAAATTCCGCCAGGGGCGCGCAGCACGTATTTTCCACCAAAGCGCTCTACCAGTGCTCCAGCCTGGGCAGCATAGCCTGAGATGAAGCGGTCGCGATCATGAATACGCGCCAGGATAATCATGTAGGCAGCCATGGGAGTTCCTCAGTGACCGCCCTTGGCGGGCGCCTTACCCTCGTTACGCTGGTCGAATATTTTCTTGAAATAGGTCCAGGAGGTTTCGTTGGGGCGCGGATCGTCTCCCGGCGGTGCGTTAGTGTACTCGGGATAATTCTCGGCAATCTGCTCCTTCATCAACGCGGGCAGATCGTCCCAGGCATCAAGCTTCGCGCCCTGGGCATTAAAGTACAGGCCGCCCTCGCGACCATTCATTTCCATCCACGGCAGCCAGGACGAAATACGAACCCAGGCCACACCGGGGTTAACAAAGGTGTTCTCTTCGCTGACCAGGTCGTCATAGAGACCGTAAAAATCGAAAATTTCGGTGGCGTGGTAGGTACCGCCGACGTACTTCTGGTAATCACCGCCGAGTACATTGTGGTAGAACAGCGGAATCTCGGCATTCATCTGCCAATAGTCGCCGACCTTGCGAATGGGCAGCTTTGCCACCTTGCCGTCACGGCCATAGCCATAGGATGGGCGCTGGTTCACCGGGTCATTAGCAACGTGAATAACTTCCACGGATTCGCCGGTCCAGGGGTTGTCCCAGGTATCCATGATGTCACCGGTCTTTGGGTCCAGGTACAGCATGATTTCCCGAGACACCAGGCGATAACCCTCCTCGCCATTGTCATTGGTGGTGGTCACACACTTGCGCACGTTCATACCCAGCAACTTGAACAGCAGCTTGTCGCGCTCGCCGGTGCGTCGGGAGTAACCCTGGCCGTGCCATACGTAGGTTTTCTCTTCGTTGTCTACCAGTGAGCACTGGATCTTGCGATTGACGGCGATCACCCCTTCACGGGTAGACATGTCAATTTCTGCGGCGAGTTGGCCCGAAAAAGCCAGCAAAGTCAGGAGCCCGAGCGCGGGGCGAAAAACGGCGGTCCAATTCATGATCCAGATTCCTCATTTATGAGTGTTATCACCAGGGCAACGCTGAGACATTACCGATTTATTCAGAGATGCCCTTGCAAGGCTAGCAGAAAGCCCGATAAGTCCAATTGACATTTCATAATAGGAATTGGGGAACCGGCGGGTTAGAACCTCACCCGCGATACCGGTACACTGGCACGGTTACCAGCTGGAACCTTTCCAATGAGTGAAAAGACCCTGGCTCTGCAAACCCTGCGCGAGAGCGACGTTGGCCGCGGCCTGATGGCGGCTGACCTGCAACGGGTGATGGAACTCACCGAGTTCCAGTACCTGGAACCCGGTGAAGAGCTGCTGCGCCAGATGGCTCCGGCCGAGGCGGTGTATTTGCCCTGCACGGGCATGCTGATGGTGGAGCGCAGCGCCCTTACCGGCAGCCGCCAGGTCATCGAGTTCCTGACCCGCGGTAACTACCTGGGCTTTACCGCCACCGATCAATACCTGTATAGCGCCAGCGCACTGGAATCAAGCATCGTGCTGCGCTTCTCGCGGGAGCGATTTATCGCACTGTGCAACGACATCCCACCGTTGAAGGAAAACCTGTCATACATTAACAACCGCGTACTGGCGGGCTTGTTGGACCACCTGTTCGCCATCGGCCAGAAGCGCGCTCACGAACGCCTGGCGTTTTTCATCCAGCAGCTATACCAACGCCAGGACCGCGATTCCGATCACCCGCTGATTCCCCTGCCCATGAGCCGCACCGATATTGGCGACTACCTGGGCTTGACGTTGGAAACCACCTCCCGCGCGTTTTCCCGCCTGCGAGACGAGGGCCTGATTACCACCCCCGACCGACACAGCGTCATCATCGAAGACCACGAGCAGCTGAGCACACTGGCCGAGCTGGAGTAAATCGCCCTGCGCTGATTGATTTTTGCTAATGCGCTTTCTCGCGCCACTGCTAAGGTGTGGCCACTGTTAACGCAGCGGAGAGCCGTGATGCTGACAACCCTGACTGTACTGAAATGGTTCCATATCGTCGCAATGGTGTACTGGCTGGGCGGTGAATGGGGTGTGTTCCAGACCTCGTACAATGTGGTCAACCGCAAGCTGTCCATGGATGAGCGGCGGCGCCATATGGAGACCGCCTACCGCATCGACATACTGGCGCGCACGGGCATCATCGCCCTGTTCCCGCTGGGTTTCCATATGGGTTATTTCTGGGGCGTGCAACCTTATGGTGGCAGCTTCCTGGTCGCGGTCTGGGCGTTCTACTTTCTGTGGCTTGCTCTTTGCTGGCTGGCATTTTTCAAGCGCGAAACAGATACCGGCTTGAAGCTGACTATCTGGGATGAGCGCATTCGCTACGCCGTTATTCCGCTACTGACCATCGCCGCCATCAGCTCCATGATGGGTTACGGCCCCTTCAATGCCGCCGCCGGTCAGATGTGGTTTTCGATCAAGATTCTCATTTTTGCCGGCCTGCTGGTTATCGGGCTTCTGCTACGGTTCATTATGCGTGAGTGGACAACCTTGTTCCGGGTACTGGCGGAAAGTCCCGAAGACAGTGCTGCCGAAGATCAGCTGGAACGCTCCATTGCTTTTGGCCGCAAGCTCGCCTACTGCTACTGGATTGGCATTCTGACCGTAGCGTTCTTTGGCGCGACCAAGCCTTTCTAGACCAGCAAGCTGCGCTAGAGCGTCAGGTAGACGTAACCACCATAAAACAGCAACAGGGTTGCCCCCACCGGGCGACCCACCACGTTACCGCGACCAAGCAGTAACACCAGCCAGAACAACACCGCCATGGCGATGTACAGCAAAATCACCCTATTCAATGCCAGGTTGAGCGGCAGCGGAGAAATCATTGCACTCACCCCAAGGGTGACAAAAATATTGAACAGGTTGGAGCCGATAATGTTGCCCACGACCATGTCGGTATTGCGTTGGTGCAAGGCCACAAGGCAGGCAATCAATTCTGGCACCGAAGTCCCCGGGCCAACTATCAGTAAACCGATAATGTCCTGGTCGAGACTGAGCAATTCCGCGATTTCCACCGCTTGCTCCACGATAAAGTCACCGCCCATCACCAGGCCCACCATTCCCAATATGAGTGAAAGGGCAATATTCAAGCCGCCGTGCTCTGTCTCCTTCGTAATCGCCTTATGGTGGCCGCGATGCAGGGCGGTTTTGTAAGGGGACTCGTCAAACACTTCCAGCAGCGTGTAGTACAGGTAGATACAGAAGAAGCACAACATGATTATGCCGTGACTGGGCATGATCTCGTGGTAGTTGATATGGTCCAGGTATAACTGGTTACCGCAGACCGCGAGCACCACCACCGCCATCACGTGCATGGGAACATCTTTCAGGCGCGAGTCCCGCCCCACGGGCACCGGCCGGATCAGGGCAACCAGGCCGAGAACGACGGCAAAATTGAATACGTTCGAACCTAGGATGTTACCAATTGCCAACCCGGTATTGCCCTGCAACGCCGCGCCGATATTGACCGACAGTTCAGGCAGGGAGCTGCCAAAGCCAAGGACGACAGCACCAATCACAAACTGTGGCACACCGAGTATGTGCCCCAGGGCAGTGCCACGACTGACCAGCAAGTTGGCCGAAAAGGCGGTAACGCCGATGGCCAGGATCAGTAACAGCGAGTGATAGAGCAAGCTAGACCTCCCTGTTCACCCTGCGCGAATTTCCTGAAAGCTGTAAATCATCACCGCCAGATGGAGGCTGCAGTGAAAATACCTCACGCTGTTGTCGTTATGCATTTCGCA
The DNA here is from genome assembly GCA_963669435.1 of Halieaceae bacterium. Classification (GTDB taxonomy): domain Bacteria; phylum Pseudomonadota; class Gammaproteobacteria; order Pseudomonadales; family Halieaceae; genus CALJFL01. The sequence continues at coordinate 2,145,540 of OY770025.1, read as the reverse complement.
CTAGGTTTGTAACTAAGAACAGGATGAAGACGGTCAAAGATCAGGGCGTATACCAGACTGGCGATGTCCATGCCCGCTCCTGGACCACCGCAGGCACGGTATCGAGCAACGGCAAGCCGGCGCGCACAGCATCGAAGGTGGTCCAGCGTGGCGTTGGAATCTGGATCACCCTGGCGTAATAAAGCGCAGGCTGTGTGGGGTCAAATTCCGGGTCTTCCCACACCACTGAAAGTTCAGACTCCCCGATGATGTTGAGGTAGGTCGCCGTCTTTAGATCCACAGTGCTGCCAATCGCGGGCAACTTGCCATCAGCACCCGGCGCCCTGTCGCCGGCCCACACCACGTCAAACACCTTGTCGTGCTGCTGGCCATCTTTATCTATCCAGCCTTTAACTATTTGCACGCGATCGAGGTTCGCGCCCAGTGCGTCCTTGCTGGCGACAATGGCAAAGCGCGGTGCCAAATTGTTGCGCCTGGATTGACGGGTGGGCGCCAGATCTGCACCCATAGGCACCCCCTTCTTGTAGCCACGCTTCTCCCAATCACCGCGCGCGGGCAGATCATCATCCAGTTCCCACCCTGCAAACATCCGCACGATAATGCGCGGACCCGATGTGGCAAACGTCTCGCGGTCATGCATCGCATCCCAGATCGCTTCCCGTGTATTACTGGTTGCCCAGGCCCCGGTCAGCGTACCCGGCGACTGCTCGCTGGCAGCGATCCAACCGCCCACTTCGGCGGTGCGCCGACGTTCGGCCGTGCCATCTTCTGCACCGTGTCCGCCGGCCCAACCGTCCTCATCGACATCACCCATGATGCCGTTGTGACTGTCCGTGCCTCCCACGATACCGAGTTTGAACGGGTTTTCACCAAGGGCTTGTTGCTGCGCGAGTCCAGCGACCAGTCCCGCGCGCACGAAGTTGCTCCGCTTCGGGAAACGTTTGTTGAACTTGGCCATCGAAGGTGAATTTTCAAAATCGGAAAGTTCGTCCGCACTCCAGAACTGTGCGTGGACTTCGGAGTTGCCCTTGATCTGCATCATCTCAATAGCGCGCTCAAAGCGTGCACGCAGACTGGCGTACTCAGCATCGAGTGGACTGCCGTCCGATTGTCGTTCGGGAAACATCAGACCCTTACTGGCATTGGAATTATGGGGAATCGCAATCGCGCGATGCCCTTTTTCCTCTTCCGCTTTAAGCCATGCCCACAACGCCTCTTCGCGCGGAATCTCGAAGGAACTCATGGCCTGTTCCGGTACCGAGTTGGAGCGATAGATGATATTGCGGTGCAGGTTGGCGCCGAGGGGAGCGCTGCTCCATTCAAAGCCGATGAATGCGGTGAACTCACCCGGCGCATTGTGCTCCTCGGCCGCGTCGATCAATACCTGCCAGCCCTGGCGGGCGACTGCGTCACCGGGGTAGAACGGCAGGTGGCCAGGTTTGGCGCTGCGCGCGTTACCGATGACATATTTCAGGAACCAGGCCCGACGCTCATCCAAATCTTGAAGGGCGACCAATTGTTGGATTTCGTCGATTTGGTGCCCTTCGCTTTCAGGGGTAAATGCCGCGTACATTTCTCCCAGAAATTCGGCGTGATCGGTAACCGCAGCGAAGTCCAGTGGCCTGCGCATGCGATGAGGCTTGCCGTTAACAACAACCGATTCTCCTTTGGCAAAGCGGTAGGCATCGGCAGGAGTCTGGCGGGTACCGCCCAGGTAGGCATCCAGTGAAAAACCCGTGTGCACATGGGTTTCCCCAAAAAACGCACGTTTTTCAGGGTAGGTTTCCACCTCGGCATGCGCGGTGAAAACAATATCGGTGAAAATAGTGCCTGTGATAAGCGCGGTGAAAATCCATTGTCTGGCCTGCATAACTACTCCCTGGCTTCTTGCAAGTCTGCTTATATAAACAAAGCATAGCCGCAAATGCCTGCAAGCGTTACTGCAATGCTTACACGTTGCTGCCCTGCTTGTCCCTGGAGACTGCCGCCAGATCCTCATCACCCATAATGATGTCTCGGTAGGTACCGCCGGCGGGGATCATCGGATACACATTTTCCTCAGCCTCGACAATGATATCCAGCACATAGGGCTCGTTGGGATCCGCGAGCATCCGCTCGATGGCGGCTGGTAACGCTTCACGCGTCACGACGCGCTCGGCTGCGACGCCATAGCCCTCGGCAATTTTTGGAAAGTCCGGGTAGATATCGCCGTCACTGACCGCGAGCGGGTCAGACATATCCGAGCCCGAACGGTGCTTGTCATAAATCATGTCCTGCCACTGGCGCACCATGCCCAGCCACTGGTTGTTGATCACGACCACTTTGACGCCGATACCAAATCGGTGACAGGTCGCCAGTTCATGAATCGTCATGTTCAAGGAACCGTCCCCGTCGATATCGATCACCTGTCGCTCTGGACAGGCCACCTTGGCACCGATCGCCGCGGGCAGGCCATAACCCATGGTGCCGAAGCCGGAACTCGACAGGAACGAACGCGTGCGCCGCGAACGGTACTGCTGCATGGCCCACATCTGGTGCTGCCCGACACCGAGGCTGACAATAGCTTCACCGTCGGTCATATCATTGAGTAGCTTGATGGCCTCCTGGGGACTGATGCCCTGGGCAGCTGGCATCGGATAGGGGTGCGCTGCTTTGAGCCCGCGCAAATAGGCCAGCCAGTCCGCGCATTCGCGCGCCTGCACGGCACCGTGAAGTTGCTGCAGGACCACGGCGACATCGGCACACACCGGTAAGGTTACGGTTTTGTTCTTGTTGAGCTCCTGGCGGTCAATATCCACGTGAATGACCTTGCCCTCGCGGATAAAGGCGTCCACGTTGCCGGTAACCCGGTCGTCAAAACGCACGCCCAGGGCCAGCACCAGGTCCGCCTCGTTCACGGCCACATTGGCAGTCTTCGCGCCGTGCATGCCCAGGGTATCCAGGAACAGGGGATGGTCTGGCGGGAACGCCCCGTGACCCATCAAAGTGGTGGTGACCGGGCACTGAAGCTTTTCGGCCAGCTGTAACAGCATGCCGGTCGCATCGCTGGAGATAATACCTCCGCCCGCATAGATCACCGGGCGCTGCGCCTCGCGAATCAGTCGACAGGCTTCCTCCAACTGGTTGTCGGTCATTCCGCCCACGCTTTGTTCGGGGGCTTCCACCACCGCGGGAATTCTCGGCTCCACGTAGTTACCGTCCACGTCCCGGGGATAGTGCTGCTGAATATCCTTGGGGATATCGATCAGCACTGGACCGGGGCGATTGCCGCCGGCGATTTCAAAACCCTCACGCACCACCTCGGGTATCTCGGTGACTTTACGCACCAGGTAATTCTTCTTGGTGATGGGCGCTGTGATGGCGACGATGTCGACTTCCTGGAAGGCGTTCTTGCCCAGCAGGTGGGAGGGGACATTGCCGGTGATGGCGACAATGCCGGTGGAATCGCTGTTGGCGTCGGCAATGCCGGTCACCAGGTTGGTCGCGCCAGGACCTGACGTCGCGAGACACACACCCACCTTTCCAGTGGCACGGGCGTAACCCTGTGCGGCATGTACCGCGCCCTGCTCATGCTCGGTGCGAATACACTGGATATCGAACTCACGCAGTACATCGAAGATTTCCAGGTTAGCGCCACCCGGATAACCGAACAGGGTATCCACCCCCTCGGCCTGCAGCGCCTTGGCCAGCAACTGGGCACCGCGCAACGCACCAGCGCGCTGTTCGGGTTTCAGGTCGGTCAGCAGACCGCCAGAAACGGTACCCACATTCTGGTAAGTGACATTGTCTTCAAAGGGTTGCATGCTCGTCCTCCACCGCCACCCAGTGGTGGCACTGGTATCTTAGACGTTTATTCAGACCTGTGCCTGCGCACGCCCCCAGTAGCGAATTACAGCGCCAATTTTTTTGAAATCTTTGGAGTCAGGTTTCATCCAGGAAACCCGCCGCGGAGCCTAGGATGATTAACGGCTTTCCGACTGGCTAGCCTCGGCTTGCAGGGATTCCGTTGGGCTTTCCTCGGCCAGTAAGTCCTCAGGAAGCACGAACCAACGCAGGCGCTCACCCTCTTCGGTAAGATTGAGACTATATGTCTTACCTTTTCGATCGACGCTCATCAATTCAACTTTGGCCGCTTCTATCTGACCCTCCAGCGCTACAGTACTGGTGCCAGCCAGCGCCGGCTTACCGCAATAATTGGCGAAGCTAAGTGCGTTTAGATCACCGGGCAATTGCTGGCGCTCACCCTGGTAACGCCAAACGCCGGAACTTTCATCGAACTGGTAGTACGGCAACAAGCGCCAACCGTGTTCAGCCACCAATTCGACGCCCTGCAGCAGGTATTCGAACTCAGCTTCGTCCAGGAAGTAGTTGAAGTTCAGCCGCACCCAACCCGGCCGCAAGACCATGGCGCCGTTCTGGATTTCCTGCTCTATGGCTTTGCTGTAGTGCCTGTCCATTTGCAGCAGGCTGTGTCCATAGGGCCCCGCGCAGGAACAACCACCGCGCACCTGAATACCGAAGAGGTCATTGAGCAGCGACACGACAAATCCGTAGTGTAAGTCGCGCTCACCGTGCTTGAAGCGCAGCGACATAATGGACAAGCGCGGTGCATCCTCGCTACCCAGCACCTCCAGGTTGGCCGAAGCGGCAAAGCGCGCGCGAGCCCGTTGTGCAAAATCATGCTCCCGGCGCTCGATTTCTTCGGTACCCACTTCCTGCTGAAGCTTGAATACCAGGCCGGCGCGAATGGATTCAATGATCGCCGGTGTGCCGCCTTCCTCGCGCCGCTCGTGGTCTGCCAGGAAACGGTGGTCCTCCGGGGTGACATAAAGCACTGTTCCACCACCCACGACAGCCGGGACGGAATTATTAAGAATGGATTTTTTCACCACCAGTACGCCGGGTGTACCGGGGCCACCGACGAACTTGTGCGGGGAGATGAATACGGCATCCATAGGCGCTGTACCGTTCACGTCAATGCCGACATAGGGTGCTGCGGCGGCGTAATCCCAGAATGCCAACGCCTTATGCTGTTTAAGCATCGTGGTGACTGCAGCCACATCCGTGCGTACACCCGTGACATTGGAAGCCGCAGAGAAACTGCCGATCAGCAGGGGCCGGTCAGCGTAAGCCTGCAGTTGCTGCTCCAGGACCACCAGGTCGAGCTGGCCGCAAGTCGTCAGGGGGATGGCCACCACCTCGGCAATGCTCTCGCGCCAGGGGAGTTCGTTTGAATGGTGTTCGTAAGGCCCGATAAAGACCACCGGGCGTTCCAGCACCGGTATCTGCTCTTCGAGCTTGTAACGATCTGCCAGATCCTGGGGTAAACGCAGGTTCAGAATATCGATGAGGCGATTAATGGCCGCCGTGGCCCCGGGACCGCAGAAGATCACCTGGTCATCGGCCGAGCCATTTACCGCGGAGCGTATCTGCTGCCGCGCCTGCTCGCGAAAGGCCGTGGTCTGGGCGCCGGTAAACGAGGTCTCCGTGTGGGTATTGGCATAATAGGGCAACACCTCATCGCGGATGTAGTCCTCGATAAAGCCCAGCGCCCGGCCCGATGCCGTGTAGTCCGCGTACACCAATGGCTTGTCACCGAAGGGTGTGCGCAGGCGCTGTCTGTCGCCAATGATGGAATTCCGGATTGCTTCGATTAGAGCTGTCACGCCATGTACCTTTAGTTTCTAAGGCGCTGATGATAGATCAGATCTGCGGGAACATTGTTCCTATTTGATGCCTGATACCGCGTAAAACCGGATCAGCGTGCCATTAATATAGATAATTTCATAATAACGTGCCAATATCAGACCAGTCACTGCCTATGGGGGCCATAATGGACAAGACGGATCGGATTATTCTGGAGCGTATGCAGGGAGATGCCACGCTCTCGGTGGCGGAACTGGCGGATATAGCCAACATCTCCAAATCGGCCTGCTGGCGCAGGATTCAGAAACTGGAAAGCAGTGGCACTATCCGCAATCGCGTCACCCTGCTGGATCCGGCCGCGCTCGGTTTGTCGCTAACGGTATTTATCTCAGTGCGCACTAACCAACACAATGAGCGCTGGGCAAAAAATTTCAGGTCGGTGGTGGAAAAAATTCCAGGCGTTCTTGAAGTATTCCGCATGGGCGGCGAGGTCGACTACCTGATCAAGGCAGTGGTGAAGGACATGCCGGGCTACGACGCCCTCTATCAACAACTGATCAAGGCCGACTTGTTCGACGTTAGCGCGAGTTTTGTAATGGAAGAGTTAAAGCAGACCACGGCATTGCCTCTATAAGTACAGGTGACCGACGCTGCACAGAAACAGGTAGTTCCAGGCGGGGCCGGTCCGGACCGAGCCCCGTCAAAATTCATTCAAAGCACTGGCTGAGCATATAGCTAAGGACATTAACCTCCCACTCCGTTACTTCCTTACGCGGGGGTTGGGCGTGTTCGCGGTAGATGTAAGTGCCGAAGTTCACGTAAAACACGTGTAAACCCAGACGCTTCAGTTTCGCCAGCGGCCACTTGGAACCGTAATGCTGCATAAAGTGGGCTAACTTACCGGCACAGTAATCGGCATAGTCCTTCTCCGCCGCTGCCAACGCCGGGTACACCCGCGTGCAGTTGATGATGTCCAGTGTGAGGTCGGCATCGGATTCAACACCGAGCACTGCCCGATTCAACGCCACAATAAACTCTTCCCGCGGCAAGGACAGCCATTGCTCCTGGCTGAATTCCTCCAACACAGCGCGGGTCTGGACGGTCATCTCCTTGAACAGCTCAAACAAAATGGATTCGGTGCTGGGGAAATACTGATACAGCGAGCCCACCGAAATTCCCGCCTTGCGCGCGATCTGGGTGGTGGTGATCTTTTTTGAGGCAGACCCCCGGGATTCATGCAGTAACTCCCGCGTAGACTGGAGGATGTTTTCCACCATGCGTTGGGAACGCTCCTGCTTGGGGCCCTTCCTGACCTCCAGTTTCTTCGCAACCACCTTGAAACTCGCCTTGCTCTGCATCTGATTCCGCAATCCTCTCACGCTTGTCCAAAAAACAATACCGCAGCGGGGCTTGACTGCGCAATAAAATACGAATAAAGTTTCGCAATAAAACGAATAAATGTTCGCATTGTAAGATAATCCATAAAAACTTCAGGCGAGGTCTCCCATGTTCCAGATCAGCAGAAAAACACCATTACTAGCCATTACCCCCCTTGCGATTGCCGTCAGCGCGGCCGTAAGCCCCATCGCTCACGCACAGGCCATGCTCGAAGAGGTCGTGGTTACCGCACAAAAACGCGAGCAAGGCATTAACGACGTGGGCATTACCGTCAACGCCTTCAACGCCTCGCAACTGGCTGATTTCGGCGTTAAATCAGCGGAAGACCTGGAACAACTGGTACCCGGCCTGACCGTGACTAATTCGCAACCAAATGGAGTGCCCGTGTACACCATTCGCGGCGTTGGCTTTAATGACTTCACCACCTCGGCGAACAGCACGGTGGGGCTGTATTTCGACGGTGCATCCATCCCCTACTCCATCATGAGCCGCGGCGCACTGTTTGATATGGCACGGGTGGAAGTACTCAAGGGTCCGCAAGGCGACCTCTACGGGCGCAACACCACCGCCGGCGCCATCAACTTCATCAGCAACACGCCCAGCGACGAGGTGGAAGCCGGTATTCGCGTGGACTACGACAACTACGAAACCCTGGACCTGGAAGGCTATATCAGCGGCCCGATAGGCGACGCGGTCAAAGGCCGACTGTCGGTGAAGAGCGTGAACTCCGGCGAGGGCTGGCAGGAAAGCATCGTTACCGGCGAAGAACTGGGCGAGCGCGGTGAGTTAGGCGTGCGCGGTATCGTGGACTTTGCGATCAATGATGCGATCGACCTGCGCCTGAACATGCGCTATTTCGCCAGCGAATCTGACAATGTTGCGATCACGCCAACCGCGGTGACCGACTTCAACACCGGCGCTTTGGTTCCCGTCACTGGCCTGGATCAGGAAGACGCGGACTGGACACCGACCCATAAGCCCCAGGATGACTCGGAGCAAATCAGTTTCGTGGCAACCCTGAACTGGGACTTTGGCGCGGTGGCGCTAACCAGCATCACCAGCTACGACGAGTTCGAGCGCGACGACGCACTGTACGACACTTCAGGCATAGTCCTGCGCGACGCGGATATTACCAACAATACTGACATCGAGGTGTTCTCCCAGGAGCTGCGATTAGAGTCCAGTGGCGAGGGGGACCTGTACTGGACTGCGGGTATCTTCTATTCAGAGGATGAAGTCGACGAGAGCTACGAAATGAACTTCCTCGATACTGTTGGGCTGCACCTACTCAATCTGTATGAACAGGAAAGCGATACCGTCGCCATATTCGGTCACACCGAGTGGACCATGAATGATCAGTTCAAACTGACCCTGGGCGCTCGCTACACCGAGGACAACCGCGATTGGACCGGCTGCACCTACGACGTGGGTGACGGCAGTATCGCCGGCTTTTACAACTTCTTCGTGGTGCCGGCGTTCCTTGAACCCCAGGGCTTCACGCCCAGCTTCCTGCAACCAGGGGACTGCGCGGTGTTCAATGATCGGGTCGGCACGCGTGGCTATGGGGACTTCGGCATATTCAGTGACTCGGTGGAAACCGAGGAGACCATGGGCAAGATCACCCTGGACTACACCCCGAACGACGACCTGCTGATTTTCGCTACCATTTCAAGCGGCTTCAAATCCGGCGGATTTAACGGTGCAGCGGCGCAGTTTCACTCCCAGCTGGCACCCTATGATGAGGAGACCTTGCTGTCCTACGAGATCGGCATGAAGTCCACACTCGCCGACGGCGCCATGCAGCTCAACGGGGCGGTATTCTTCTATGACTACGAAGACAAGCAGGAGCTGACCAACTTCATCACCCCCATCGGCGACATCGTCGGCATTACCAATGTACCCGAATCAGAAGTGCTGGGCGCGGAACTCGAAATGGCCTGGGCGGTAACCGAACAGTTCCAGTTGAACGCACACGTTGCCTGGCTGGATACGGAGATTACCGAATTTACCGACACCTGCCCGGCCGGATTGTTCGGCCCGCCCCCTCCCGGCTCACTGCCCGAGGGCTGCCCCGAACCAAGCACCTTCGACAACGTGCTGTCCTTTGACGCTTCTGGTGCGCAACTGGACAACAGCCCGGAGTGGCAAGCAACCGCGACGGCCGCCTATACGCTGCCGGTTTCCGATGCCATGAACCTGACCATCGCCGGCGACATCAGCTACAAGGATGACAATGCCGGGTCACGCGCGGCCGCTGACGACACCAGCCTGTTCTACATCTCAGACTACACGCTGTACAACGCCCGCCTGGTTTTGGCGGCCGCTGACGGCAAATGGGACGCCACCTTGTGGGGTCGCAATCTCGGCGACGAGGAGTACTGGCATTCTGCGAATCAGAGCAATACCGCATTCGGTCGCACCAACGGCATGCCGCGTACTTATGGGGTAACGTTCGCCTACCGCTATTTCTGATTTCACTTGCACTTGGGGTAGTGCGTGCGAGCTGATGCCCGTTTATCCCCGCCCCTGGATCGCAGGTGGCGGGGCTTTTTTCCAGAACACACTTCAATAACCAGGAGTTGCACTCATGTCGTCAACAGCCAGATTTTCACAGCTCGCCCTGGCCGCGGGGCTAAGCCTCACATCGCTGACCACAGCGGCACAGCCCGACTGGGAGGCGATCGAAATGACCACCACCCCGGTGACCGACGGCATCTATATGCTATCCAGCGCGGCCGGGGGAAACATCGGGGTATCGATCGGAGACGATGGGGTGCTGATCATCGATGACCAGTTCGCCCAGCTGTCCGACAAGATCAATGCAGCTATCGATGCACTATCCGAAGACGATATTCACTTTGTTCTCAATACTCACTGGCACTTTGATCACGTTGGCGATAACGGCAACATGGCCGAACAAGGCGCACTGATTGTCGCGCACGATGCCGTGCGCAGGCGCATGCAGGCGGGTCAACACGTGCCGGCATTCAATATGGACATCCCTCCTGCACCGGCTCAGGCGCTGCCTGTGGTGACCTTTGCTGACAGCCTGGCACTGCATTTCAACGGGCAAACCATTGAGGTACAGCACTCAGTGGCAGCCCATACCGACGGGGACAGCGTGGTGAGCTTTCTCGAAGCCAACGTTGTACACGCCGGCGATATCTTCTGGAACGGGATGTACCCGTTGGTGGACGGCTCTTCCGGTGGTACCGCACAAGGCATGGTGGATGCCGTCGCGAAGATACTCGCTCGCATCGACGAACAAACCAAAGTGATACCAGGACACGGGCCGCTCGGTAATAAATCAGACTTGCAGGCTTACCACGACATGCTGGATACGGTGGTCGGCCGAATCAGCAAACATAAACAGGAAGGCAAGAGCCTCGATGAAGTCATCGCCGCCAAACCCACGGCGGAGTTCGACGACAAATGGGGCGCGGGCCTGTTCACCGGAGACGCCTGGATTGGCGTCATCTACGGCACGGTTCAATAGAGATTCAGTCAATAGAGGTAGAGCACTCATGACTACATTGTTTCAACGGCACGTCGCCGCACCAATTGCTTTGGTACTGGTGGTTGCGACCCTTGCCGGCTGCGATGACACCGCTGTGCCAGAGAAGAGCACCGCTGCAGCCCCTGACATCCTGTTTGTTAACGGCACCGTGCACACCATGGATGAGAACAATCCCACCGCGGAAGCAGTCGCGATCAGCGGCAAGCTGATTACCGCGGTGGGCGATTCCGAAGAGCTACTGGCAACAGCTGACGACGGTACTGAGGTTGTAGACCTGGCCGGCCAGGTGATATTCCCTGGCTTTTTCGATACCCATGTCCATCCAGTATTCGGCGGCATGAGTGACCTGAATTGTAAAATCCCGCAAGGTTCCAGCGCCGAGAGCATTCAGAACATCGTAAGTGCCTGCGCAGAAAATGCGAAGGACGGCGAGTGGATCTATGGCGGCCAGTGGGATGCGGCGAGTATTGGTAAGGTTCCAGACCGCGGTCTTCTAGACGCGGTCGTCTCTGATCGACCCGTACTTCTGCACGACACCAGCGGCCATAGCGCACTTGCGAACGGGCAGGCGTTAGCGATTGCAGGGATCACCAGGGACACACCCAACCCGGAAGGCGGCATTATTGAACGCGACAGCAACGGGGAACCCACCGGCGTATTGCGTGAGTCAGCCATAGGACTGGTACGCCTGCACCAACCGCCCGCCGACGAAGCGAAAATAAGGCGCGCTCTAATCACCGGCCTGGAAAAGATGTTGGCGGCGGGAATCACTTCATTTACTGAAGCGTCTGCGGGTTTTGTCGCTGGTGGCGAACTGGAAACCGCGCTCTACGCCGGGCTTGCAGATGAGGGCATACTCAAGCAACGCGCACGCATTTGTTTGGTATGGGGCGATGTCGACTACAGTGGGTTCGAAGGGCTTTACGCTCGCCGCGGAGAATATGCCAGCGAACTGGTAAAAACCGACTGCATCAAAATCCACCTCGACGGTGTACCCACTGACAGCCATACGGCAGCCATGCTCGAACCCTACGAGAACACCATGGAGGGTCGGGATGATGAAGCGAGCCGTTACGGCCTGATCCTGGTGGAACAGGATAAGTTGAATGCCGCCGTTACCCGTTTTGATAAAGACGGCATGACCGTCAAGTTTCACGCCGCCGGCGACGCCGCCGTACGCGCATCGCTTGATGCGATTGAGGCTGCACGGAACGCCAACGGCCAGAGCGGGCTGCACCACAACCCCGGACATGTCACCTTTATTGCACCGGAGGACATTCCCCGGGCCAAGGAACTGGACGCAACCCTAGAACTGTCGCCCTACCTGTGGACCCCAAGCCCCATCAACGACGACATCACCCGGGCAATTGGCGCGGAACGCATAAAGCGCGTGTGGGCGTTCCGTGAGATGCTGGACGCGGGCGCCCCGGTGGCCATTGGGTCGGACTGGGCGGTCGTGCCCTCCGTAGATCCCTGGATTGCGGTGGAGGCACTGGTGACCCGTGGAATGACCGGCGGTGGTGACAAGTACTTTGGCCCTGAGCAGAGAATAACTCTGCACGAAGCTATGCAACTCCTTACCGTCGCCGGAGCCCGGCACATGAACCGCGAACACGACTTGGGCATGATCAAGGAAGGATATCTGGCGGATCTGATCGTAGTCGATCGAGACCCCTATCAATTGCCCGAAACTGAACTGCATAAGGTGTCCGTAAAGCGCACAGTGATCGATGGCGAAACGGTATACCAGGCTCCGCAGCTAAGCGTCGAGATGTTCAAGGGTGATTTCGCGACGGTGAACTCCTTTATCTTTTCCAACGGCAAGTCGCTCACCATTGTGGACGTGCAGCGCAAGACCTATGAAGCCGAAAAACTGGTAGAAGTCATCAAAGCCAAGAACCTGCCAGTCACGCAGATTCTGATTACCCACGGCCACACCGATCATTTCACCGGCATGCCGCTGATGCGCAAGGAGTTTCCCGATGCCAGGATCGTTGTGGCCAACGAGGCCATCCGTAAAGAAATAAAGGCCTACGCAATTTACATGGATGGGTTTGGGGCTACAGCCGCAGAGCCGCCTTTGGAGGCGCCGCTCAAACCCAAGTCAGCCGAAAATCCGGACGGCTTCGACTATGAAAGCTACATCCAGATTCTGCCCAACGAAAGCAAACTGGAAATGGACGGCGGTGGCATCCTCGAACTGACCACGGACTATCTTCCCTCCGAGGCTGAAACCATGACCACGCTCTACAGCCCGGAGCTCAACGCACTATTTCTGTCTGATCTTGGGTATAACAAAGTTCATCACTGGCAGGGCGACGATATTACCTACCAGCACATCGCTAACTGGCGTACCGAACTACTGCGCATCAAGGCCGAGTACGCGGATCGTAACCCCACGGTCTATCCCGGTCACGGAGATGTCACTGACATGTCTGTGTTCGATGGGATGGTGCAATACATCGACGACTACGTGCGCATCACCCAGTCGGCCACTTCACGCGAACAGGCACAGGCAGAAATGGAAGCGTTGTACCCCGAGTGGGGTGAGGCGGATTTCTTCTTGAAGTACAGTATTGAGAATCATGTGAAGTAGCCAGCGGAGTAAAACTACGTTAGCTGCGCTCTGCGACGGATTAACCTTCAGAAGTTTCTGTGGATTCGCTATTCAAAGATTCTTCAGGACCAACTATCAATTCGCGTTGCCGACTCACGCGGCTCGCTATATCCTCCCGGTCGCCAACGACAATCCGATCCAGGACATACAGCGCTTCCTCATAACGCTCCTCCCTTCGAAAGTAGTCAACCAACGCAAAAGCAATCTGATGACTGTGACCGTTAAGGAAATAGGCTGTTTCATATAGTTGGCCAACCATAGGGTCGGCTGTATCGAGCGCATCCATAACCGTGGCCATGTCAAAAATCGCATGAACATGAGTCTTATCCTTTGCGAGGGCTTTCATCAGCGCAGCTTTAGCGTCTTTCAACAACTGCTCTCGCTCAATTGCCGAATACTCGGCTGCTTCCGACATGGCAGCGCCATAAGCGACATGAGCACGCTGAACGTAGGTCTGAATTTCATCAGGATGGCGGAGTGACATTTGATCGACATGGTTACTGGCCAGGTCCCATTGCCCTTCGTCTAGGGCTGCCTCGACTCTGGCCGCCATCAGGTGCAAGGGAGGCTCAACCCCCTCGCTGGCAAGCTCCAACTCCTGCAAAAAACGGTCACTCCCAGCTTCCACCTGGTACTGGGCAAGCTGATCAATCAATTCAGTCTGTGAGAGGTGTTCAATCCTGGGCTCATTATCCGGCATCTCTTCACCGACCTGCACCGTCACGTACCGAAAGCTTCCCTTATAGATATAGCGCTTGAGAGCAATATCAAACTGGGTGACCGTCATATCGAAATACTCCTCAAAAGCTTCGATTTCGTTGTCTCCCTCATTGATTGCCTGGATGTATGGTCTGACCTGCTTCCTCAAATTCGGGTCTGACATCAGGTAATGCACTGCCACCCAGCTCTGGGCATAACCATCGTTTCCTCGACTAACTGAAAGCCCACCTCTTTTCTTTAGCACCGTCCCGATATTCCGCCAACCCGTGTAATTGATGGAACGAATTCTTCCTTTATGCACCTTGCCAACCTGAAAACTCGTATCATCGACCAGGTAAATGGTTGAAAGGTATTCACAGAAGCCCTCCTCATACCAAACTGGATAATAAGTGGAACTGTGTGCACGCATAAGATAGTGACAATACTCGTGATAAATGATCGCCTTTCCCCACGAGTTTCCACCAATGCTTCGTCCTCGAGAATACTGACTCGCATCCACTACTGCATAATTTGTACCCAGCGTGCGCTGAAAAAATCCCACCAGGCCCCTGCTACCGCTACCAGAAAAAACCCTAAAGTCCGCTGAATTTTTCAGCACAAACATGGTAAGTCGATTTTCATCAGGCAGTGTGGCACCAATCACCAAGCTGCTTGCGAAGCGGATCTTTTCCAGATCCTTTGCAATTGCGCGAACCTCTTTCTCTCTAAGATTACTGATTACTCTAAAATTGTGGGTTTCTGCCTGAAGCCAATCATCTTTAATCAGCCCACTAACCGTCTCGGCATTCGAGAAAGAAACGGGAAACAGCAACAAGAAAAAAAATAGAAGCCGAAGGATCATCCAATCACCTTACTGAGATAAATCCGCAAACTGTAAACGCAACGTCCGAAATCCTGTCGACGCCAACCAATATGCAGTCACAAAACTATCACCTAGTTGTAGCGAATTGTAAACATAAAGGCTTCATTCTGGCGGCAACAGCTAGCAGGAGAAAACACTCGTGTCGAATCATGTCAGTTCGGTCATTGCCAACGACAAGCAGGTGCTAAGGACCTTGATTGCCGGGCAAGTGGAAGAATTCCTTAAACGGGGTGGAGAGGTTGAGGTGGTAGAGCGCAGAGAGAGCCACCTGCACCAGGCTCGCGCTTCGGTGTGGGATACACGGTTTGAAATCCCCGAGGTGATTGATAACTAGCCGGTACGTAAATACCCTCTCAAACAGTCTTCAGACTCGCTGCATGTGTATCTGACGGTTGAATGTACTACACTGCCGCCTGCAATCTGGAGAGGCAGTAGGCATGAAAACCATTCTTATCACCGGCACCACGAATGGCATCGGCCGGGTAACAGCACTTGAACTGGCGCGCCAGGGCCACACCATACTCATGGCAAACCGCAGTCGTGAAAAATCTGAAGCTGTGCAGGCTGATATCATAGAGCAAACGGGTAACGACAAGGTCAGTCTGTTCGATCTTGATCTGGCCTCACTGGATTCAATTAACCAATGTACTGACGACATCAAAGCGAGTGTGGATGCCATTGATGTTGTGCTTTGCAACGCCGGCTTGCTCACCAACGACCAGGTCATTACTGAGGACGGCTTCGAACTCCAATTCCAGGTAAATGCGCTATCACAGCTGCAGTTTGCACTGAATGTTCTGCCACTGTTGGAAGCGGCGGCGCCTTCCCATCTTATTTTTGTGACATCGATGATGCACAAGATGGGCAAGCTCAATTACGACAGCTTCACGGGCTGGGAGAAGTACAGCGGTAGCCCTTCGTATAACCAGTCCAAACTGGCAATGATGTTATTGGCAGGAGAGCTCTCAGAACGCCTGGCCGCAAAGCAGATCACCGTGAGCACCATACACCCGGGAGCAGTAGACACGGGTATCCTGGATAATTATTCAGGCGTACTGCAATGGGTGCTGAAGAAATTGTTTGTCGCGCCGGAAAAAGGGGCGGTTACGTCAATCTACCTGGCCGGACAGGACCCACAGTCGTTACCCCAGGGCAAGTACTTCATCAATAAGAAGCCCGCGAAGGCCCATCGCCTTGTGAATAACGCTGCAGCGCGACAAAAACTGTGGGATCACTGCTGCGGTTTGCTCAACTGCGATTCCGAAGCGGCCTGAGGCCGTCGATCAGGGGGCGGGAGTAGCTCAGGCCAGTTGTTCGGCAAACTGTCGAATACGCTCAACCGCCTCGGGGGATTGCGATAGATCGGCGTGATCCACAGCATTGATTTCCATAAACTCCGCGTTGGGCAGAGCCTCCGCCAATGCGCGACCCAGGCGAATGGGCACTGCCATGTCACCGGCATAGTGGATCACCAGGCAGGGACAGTTGATGTTGGGTAGCAGCGGACGCACATCAACCTCTTTCATCAATCGAACCAGTTGCTTTACTGTGCTGCGATTGCTGATCAACCGCTCAAATGCCATATAGGTTTCATCATCCATACGCGCGCGGCTGATGCTGGGGAAAAATACATCGCGTAGGACACCAGTCCCCCAGTTGGAAACCATGGCGTCCAGTGCGTTTTCCTGGATTCCGGCGGGAAAGTCTGGTGTTTGCAGCCAGCTCGCGGTGGTGCCCAACAGGACCAGCCCCCTCACCCGGTCAGGGTGGTCGTGGGCAAACTGCAAGCACATGGAACCACCCTCTGAAATACCGTAAAGCAACGGTCGGTCAAGCTCCGCCGCTGCCATCACCGCCTCGATGTCGCGTACCCGTGTGTCGAGGTCAGGCGCCTCCAGGCAGGGGTCCGAAAGCCCCTGGCCTCGCTTGTCAAAGCTGACCACGCGCGCAAACCCCGACAGAGCTTCCAGCGAGGCGCGCATGGGCGGCATATGCGCGCCGATATTCAGGTGCGAAATGATCCCGGGGGTCATCAAGATATCGTGGGGGCCGGAACCGTGAATGCTGTAGGCAATATGTAGCCCATCGCTGTGGGCAAAATGCACTGGGTCCGGCGTGGGCGCGCTGAGCATCTTCATGGTTATTTTGCTCGTGTCTTCCGCCGGCGGCACGCTTTCGTCAGCTACCACAGTAGATCGCGTTGGAGTACTCGAGCGCCGTACACGATTCAAAATAACACCGGCAAAGGACGCGACAACGCCGAGCAGCACAATGATCGCAGCCGCACCACTGAGCAGTGATTCGTTATCGGAAATCCATTGGCCGATATCGGCAAAGAAACCCATGGCTGCCTTGTTGTTTTATTCTGAGCTGCCGGCAGTGTAGCAACGAACGCTCAGGGAATTCAAAGCAGGCGTGGACACCCACCTATTGGTGGGCAGGTGTGGTACAGGTGTCTTTTTCAGGCGTGGCCTTAGCTTAGCTAACCACGCCCTAGAAGTTATGTTGCGCTTGCGCCGTTCTTCCTGATCCACAGAAACTGCAGAATGTAACCGACCACAAAAATCACCAGGAAGGCCAAGTAAAACATTCTGAGGATCGGATCTTCCGGATTGGTAAGAAACGGGTCGCCCACGGGTAATCGCAGCAGCCCGTCCGTAATGGCGGGAATCATGTGGAACAACAAGGTCGCTGAAAAGCAGAACGCCTGGAAGTAAGCGGCAATACCGGAAAACATCGGTATCTTTGTCACCAGCATACCGCCCGCCAGAGCCAGCAAAGTCAGTACCGCAAGTCCGTGGGCTGGCCCGAAGCCGCCATGCTGGTAAATCATCAGCGCCGTGACCGCGGCGAGGAAGGTGCACACCAGGTAAATCTGGCCTGAGCGCTGGGCGGGGGTGATCACCTTGAACACCGCCAAGCTGTAATACCCTGCAATCAGTGCGATGATCGCTATAATCGTGTGAATCCAACCTATAAGAATTATCTCTGGCATCGGCTTATCTCTCCTGTCTGTAACTACTCGTATCTTTCAATGGTTAGCATATTCGCTTCTGTGAATCGCTGATCTCATCGCTACAGCGACTGAACCTCCTGGTCGACAAGTTCCTGCAATAGCGGGCTCTGTGCGGCACGCGCAAAGGCGTCGTCTATCATGCTGTTGCGATGCTGTATGGCGGCCCGGTAAGCCGGGTGAGTAAAAATGTATAACTCGCCTGCCTCTACCGCTTCCAAGAGACGCTCAGCTGCCAGTGCTGGCTCTATACCATTTTCCACCAACGACTTTGCCCTGCTGGCAAACGCCGAACTACCTGAGGTTTCACCGGCTGAGTCCCCCACTTGGAAACGTGCCTGCCGATTGCGTTGTGATTCGTGGATTCGGGTACGCACAAAACCGGGGCAGAAAACCGATACCTTGATGTTGTCGCCCGCCAACTCGGTGGCCCAGCCCTCAGAGAGGGCAACAACTGCTGTCTTGGTTGCAGAGTAAGCGCCACCATAGGGCGTACCGCCCATACCGGCCATGGAGGCCACATTGACCAACCAGCCACCCTCTCCGTGTTCACGAATCAGTGGTGCCAGGGTCTTGGTGCCAAAGACGACGCCCAGCAAGTTAACCCCCAGTGCCCACTGCCAGCCTTCCGCGCGCTGATGTTCGATGGGACCGGCTTCACCGCCGACACCGGCGTTATTCACCAGCATGTGGATCTTGCTAAAACGCTCCTGTGCCTTGTGGGCCAGTTCCTGCCATTGTGATTCTTCCGCCACGTCCAGGGGCAACGCCAACACCGGCACGCCGGCCTGCGCCAGTTCAGCAGACGCCTGCTGTAGCTTTTCAGCATCAATGTCCCCCAGCACGATATTCATACCGCGCGCACCCAGTGCCCTGGCTATGGCCAATCCAATACCTTCCGCCCCACCGGAAATGACTGCGGTTTTGTTAGCAAACTGATCCATTGTCTTCCTCTCAATCTCGTTGGTTATCTGGCTGATCGCGGCGGTAACAGGCTCTTCATCATCGCCGGCATCAATTCCTCAAAGGACATGCCCTGGGTCAGCTGGCCCGATAAATCCAGCGATACCAGGCCGTGGATGCATGCCCAGTAGGTATGGGCCAGCACTGTCGGATCACCCAGAAGGTCACCCGATTCAACCGCCAATCGGGTGGCGCGTAGCAGAATGTCTCGCGTGCGCTTCTGAGCTATCTCTGCCTCGGTGTATTGGGGCAATTGATGCAGGTGCACCACGTAAAGCAAACGGTAGGCATGGGGTTCTTCATGGGCAAAACGGGCATAGGCCTCGGCCAAGACATGGAGATAATGCAGCGGTGCTGCTGGCACTGGCACGGCTTCCAGGTTTTTCGCCAGGCGGTCAAATATCCTGGCCCGCAGAGCCGCGAAGACCTCTTCCTTATTGTCAAAGTAGCGATAGGCCATCATCGGGCTGCATCCCATGACCTTCGCCACGCCTCTCATAGTCACCGCGTCATAATCCTCACGGCAATACAGCGCATAGGCAGCATCGCAGTACTCATCGCGGAAATGGTCGATTTCGGTTTGTGACAGGGCTTTACGAGGCATTTATAAATATTACATTGTATATTTTACATTGTAAATCTTTACTGTTCACCCTTCGACAGACTGGTTAATACCTCTGGGGATATCAATTGGGAAACAGGGAGAGCCAGTTTCCTCGCTGGCACCACTCAGGCCGGGCGGACCCGCTGACTGATCTACAGAGTCACGCGTTAACGGACCGCAACAGGATCCTTACCCCACGGGGTGACCGTTTCGCCAAACGGCGCCTGAAAATCCGTGGGCAACTCCTCAGTCATATCCAGCAGCGCGGCCAACCGGCCCATACCCACGTAGAGTGCCAGGTGTAACAGCAATTCCATGGTCTGGGCCTCGTCGAAATGCTCGCGCAACTGCGCAAAGCGCTCGTCGGTAATGGACAGGTGGTCGGTGGCAAAACGGTCGGCAATGTCGATAGCAACCCGCTCCGCCTCAGTCAGGTCCTCCGCCTCGTGTGGTTTCTCCAACGAGCAAACCAGACCTTCATCCACCTCATTGGCGGCGCTGGAGTAACGGATCGCCATGCAGCTGCGGCACTGGTTGTGGAATGCGACGCGCAGGCGGACCAGTTCGATCAAACGCTCCGGCAGGGTCCGATTCATGGCGATGGCGGCCCCAAAACCAATGGCGCCCTTGGCCATCTCCGGGCTGTGGGCCAGCATGCGGGTTATGCCTTGCTCAATAATGGTGGCTGTGTCGCCGGCGGTCATGGTGACCAATTCCGGGTCCCAATGCTCTACGGGAATTTTAGTCATACGGCTCATGCGGGAGTCTCCTGCTGGCTAGAAATGGACTAGAGTGCTAATCTTGAATCCGATTCAGTAATTTTATCGTAAGTACCAGCAGATAACCAAGCAGGGCGGATTCTAATAATGAGCTACAGGCTGGGCGTGGATGTTGGTGGTACCTTTACCGACCTCCTGCTGATCAACGAAAATTCCGGGGAAACCCACACCGCCAAGGTGCCCTCCACGCCTGAAGACTCCTCCATCGGCGTGCTCAACGGCATCGCCCGTATATGTGACGAGACAGGCATCGACCCGACAGGTATAAACCGCGTTATGCACGGGACCACCGTGGCCACCAATGCGGTGCTCACCGGCCGCGGCGCCACCGTGGGCCTGGTCACCACCGCGGGCTACGAGGATACCCTGCAGGTCGCGCGCTCGTTCTGCCCCGGCGGCCTCGGGGGCTGGGTCAGTTTCGTCAAGAAACCCTTATTGGCACCGCTTGAATTAACCATCGGCGCTGACGAACGCATCGCCGCTGACGGCAGCGCAGTACGCGCTATGGACGAGGAAAAATTCCGCCAGGACTTACAGGCATTGCGAGACCGCGGTGGTGTGCAAGCGCTCACTATCTGCTTTATCAACGCGTACATTAACGGTGAGCACGAGCGCCGGGCGCGGGACATCGCCGCCGAGATTTTTACCGACACACCCATCTCTATCTCCAGCGAGGTAGTGCCGGAGATGCAGGAATATGAGCGCACGGAAACCACGGTGGTTAATTCCTATGTGCGCCCGGAAGTGGCCAAGTATGTCAGTAACCTGCAATCGGCTTTGGACGAGCAGATGGGCGCGGACACCCAGCTCTCAATTTTACGATCAGACGGTGGACTGGCTTCTGCCCGCGGTTCGTCCGAGTCACCGGTTAACCTGTTGATGTCCGGCCCGGCGGGTGGCGTGTCCGGGGCGATCTATTTCTGTAGCCGCGCGGGCTTCGACAATATTCTCACCTTCGACATGGGTGGCACCTCCACCGACGTCGCGCTAATACAGAACTCCCGGGCCCGGGTCCGCCGCGAAACCATTGTCGGCGATGTGCGGGTCCGGGCACCATCCGTGGATGTCAGAACCGTGGGCGCCGGTGGTGGCTCCATAGCCTTTGTGCCGGAATTGACCCGTGCGCTGCGTGTCGGCCCTGAATCCGCCGGCGCCGTACCGGGGCCCGCCTGTTATATGAAAGGCGGCGACCAGCCCACCGTGTGCGATGCCAACGTGGTGCTGGGCTACCTGCCCTCCGACGTGCAGTTAGGCGGCGCCATGGAGATCAACCGCGAGGCGTCTGTGCAGGCAGTTCAACAGGCGGCTGATGCCATGGGCATCGACCTGATGGCGGCGGCGGAAGGTATTATCAAAATTGTGAATGAATCCATGTTTGGTGCTCTGCGACTGGTATCCGTGGAACAGGGTTACGATCCGCGGGATTTTGCCCTGGTAGGCTTCGGCGGCGCCGGCCCGCTACACGCTAATGCCCTGGGTATCCTCAGCGATGCCTGGCCGGTGATTGTGCCGCCCGGACCCGGTGTGTTATGCGCCTATGGTGACGCCACTACGCAGTTACAAGACGAGGCGGCGCGCACCTACCTGACCATGGCCAATCACCTCAGCGACGAGCAGCTAATGGCCGACCTGCGTGAATTGCAGACACGCGCCGGTGAATCGCTACTGGCGGACGGTATTCCGGCAGAAGATCACGAAGTCAGTTTCCAGGCCGACTTGCGCTACGCGGGGCAGGCCTTCCAGATCACCGTCGATTTTACCGAGCAGGATTTGCTGGCCAAGGGCGTGGACCTGCTCACCGACCAGTTCGATAAAGAACACGAGCAGCTTTTCACCTTCAAACTGGAAGACGGCCACGAAATTCTGATGATTCGGGCGCTGGCCAAGGCCCGCGCGACCGCGATTGCCGAACTGCAGGTGGGCCAATCGGGCACCACCCTCGAGGACTGCAAGATCCACGACAGCCGCTTCTACTATGAAGGTCAGTGGCACGACATCTTTATCTATGATCGCAACAAGTTACACGAGGGGCTGAGCATTCCCGGCCCGGCGATTGTCAGCGAAATGGACTCCACCACGGTGGTGCTGCCCGGATTCGACGCCCGCGTCGACGCTGTGGGCAACCTGCTGATCAACCCGGTGCAGGGGGAGTAAGACCATGACTGCAAGCATAATCCAGAGTAACACCGCCCCCTTTGAACAGGTTGACGTTGATGGCGTCACCGTCGACATCATCGAAAACGCCCTGCGCAACGCACGTGAAGAAATGGACGCCGTGCTGTTTCGCACCGCCATGTCGCCGGGTATTCGCGAACAGGGCGATTGCTTCCCGATGATCGCCAACCGTGAAGGCAAGATGGTCGTCGGCCAGTTCGGTTCCTTCATCGGCCCCTTCCTGGAAGCTTACGACGCCGAGATCGAAGAAGGCGATATTATTCTCACCAATGACCCCTACATGTGTAACGCCGCCGTGTCGCACCTGCCGGACTGGGTGGTGCTGGTACCGGTGTTCAAGGATGGTCGACACATCGCCTGGTCCGCCATGTTCGGCCATATGTCGGACAACGGCGGCATGGTGCCGGGCTCGATTCCGATCGAGGCCACCACCATCTACCAGGAAGGCATTCGCATTCCGCCCATCAAGCTGTACAAGAAGGGCGAGCTGCAGACCGACATGCTGGAGCTGATCCTGCACAACGTGCGCACCCCCCAGTGGAACCGCTTCGACCTCAACGCCCTGGTCGCGGCCTGCAACACTGCAGCCAAACGTTGTGTAGAACTGGCGGAGCGCTTTGGCGACGACGTGCTGGTCACCACCATGGGAGTAATGCTGCAGCGCAACTACGACGCGATGAAGCACATTATTGGCATGTTTATCCCGGAAGAACCCAGGGAGTTCGAGGACTACCTGTGCGACGACGGTATGGGCATGGGCCCTTACAAAATCAAGTGCAAGATGTGGCGGGAAGGTGACGTGGCAATCTTCGATTTTGATGGCACCGACCCGCAGGCACAGAGTTCGGTCAACTTCTACCTGAACGAAGACATGTTCAAGATGTTCTTCGGTTCCTTCACCATCAACGTGGTGGACCCGCAGATCGTGTTCAATGACGGGTTCTACGACCTGGTGGATGTACGCATCCCCCAGGGTACCCTGCTGAAACCCAACTTTCCGGCAGCCCTGTCAGGGCGCACCCACGCGTTGGGGCGCATCTTCGACTTGCTGGGGGCACTGCTGGGCATGGGCGCTCCGGAGCAAATGCTCAACGCCGCCGGTTTTTCCGACTCTCCCCACTTGTTCTACTCCGGCTATGACAAACAGGGCGAGTGGTTCCAGCTGTTCCAGATTGGCTTTGGCGGTATACCCGGCCGCCCGGTGGGCGACGGACCTGACGGGCATTCCCTGTGGCCCGGCTTTACCAACGTGCCAAACGAATTCATCGAATCATACTTTCCACTGCGCATAGAGCGCTACGAAACCATTCCGGACTCCGGCGGCGCGGGCCTGCATCGCGGCGGCAACGGACTCAGCGTTGCTTACCGTTTCCTGTGTGATGGCGAGATTGGAATCCACGATGAGCGTTGGCTGACCTACCCCTGGGGCGTACTCGGCGGCGAGACCGGCCTGCGCTCCACCAAGCGGTTGGTACGCGCGGACGGCAGCGAGCAATGGCTACCGGCCAAGGCCGAAGGTATCAAGGTCAAAGAGGGCGACCTGCTGTACTTCAATACCTGGGGTGGCGGTGGCTGGGGTGATCCCTTCCAGCGCGACCCCGCACTGGTGCAACAGGACGTCGAGCGACGCTTGGTGACACGCGATGGCGCGCGGCGCTACGGCGTGGTGATTGCGGACGATGGCAGTGTTGATGAATCTGCCACCAAGGCACTGAGGCAAGAATTAACCACCGCGCGGGGTGATGATATTGCCGTGTTTAATTTCGGCGGTGAACTGGAGGATATCCGCGCCCGATGCGAGGCGGAAACACATCTGCCGGCACCAGTGAAGCCAACATTTATCGGCGGCGGATGATCTGTAACCGTCGCCTGAGGAGCGTGTGTGATGCGAGTGAAAAAGATCCATCATATTAACTTCCTCGTAAAGGATATAGACGCTGGTATCCGCTGCTACCAGGAGCTGCTGGGTGTGGGTGAGTTCGAATTAGAAGCGCTGCCGCAGCGTGGCGTGCTCACAGCCCGGGCAGCGTTGGGCGAACAATGGCTGGTGTTGGTGCAACCGCTGGATGCGGACAGCGTACCGGGGCGGCATCTGGCAGAGCACGGAGAGGGTTTTTTTCTGATCTCCTATGCCGTGGATAACCTGGAGGAAGCGGCGAACCAGGTAAAACGCCATGGCGCCAGCATGACCTCAGCCACGTCCCGGACAGGTCTGCAAAACTGGCAGGTGCAGGACATCGCCGTCGACCACACAATGGGCGCACAAATTCAGTTTTGTGAGGAAACCTGATAACGATGTTCGACGAAGAGAGTAGAAATTGTACGACGGCTGCGATAACCGCCACACCCGAAAATCAACGCAGCAGCTTGCATTAAAAAAGATAACACTTATCTGGAGAGAGCTATGATCCACCTGAAAAAACTGAGCGCGGCTATAATTGCTGCAAACGCCTCCGCCCTTCTGGCGCTGCCGCCGCTAGCGACGGCACAGGAACAATTGGTACTGGAAGAGGTTGTGGTCACCGCCCGTAAACGGGAGGAGAGCCTGCAGGAAGTCCCGATCGCGATCACCGCGTTTACCGAATCAACGATCGAACGGGCCGGCATCGAACGTCCCCAGGACTTTATCTCACTCACACCCAACGTCACTATCGTGGACACCGCCAATGCAGGTGACACCCAGGTAACCATTCGCGGCATCACCTCAACCCGGGACGCGGAAGGCACCTTCGCCTACGTGGTAGATGGTGTACTCGTTACCAATCCCAATGGCTTCAACCAGGAACTGTTCGACATACAACAGATTGAAGTGCTCAAAGGCCCGCAGGGCGCGATCTACGGACGCAACGCCGTATCCGGCGCTATTATTCTGACGACCAAAAAACCCAGCGATGAATTTGAAGGCGAGATTCGCGGAGGTATCGGTAACAACAACCTGACCAAGGCCTCCGCCGTATTCAGCGGGCCAATCACCGACAACCTGGCCGGGCGCATCGCCTTTAGCCTGCGTGAAGATGACGGCCAGTTTGAAAACAGCTGGACGGGTGACGATGACGTGGTGGACTATTTTGAAGACCAGTCCCTGCGCGGCAGATTGATCTGGGACGCCACGGAGGACCTGACCTTCGATGTGCAGGCCAGCTACTCTGACGTGGAATCCGGCGCGATTAACTTCAACGCAATTTTCGCACTACCAGATGCCGCGGCGAACTTCGGCAACCCGGATCTGTACAAGGACGTTAACGATCACGATTTCCGCTTTATCTTCAACGTGCCCGGCGAGAACGAGCAGGAAACCACCTCCTTCTCGATAAAGGCCGACTATGAGTTAAGCAACTCGCTGGTAACCGCGGTGTTCGCCTATGACGACCTGGAGGAGTACCTGATCTCAGACGGCACCAGCGCCGCTTTCGGTCTGTATTCTTTCGATTTTGGAGCCGCCCAGGGTCCCGGCTCACCACTGACGGGGCCGGCTGTAGGGCCCGCACAAAACGCCTGTTCACAGTCTTACAATGCCAACATTGGCATTCTCAACGAGCAGTCACCTTTCTATGCGATCCCCGGGGATGTGCCCGGCATGGCGGCGGATTTCGGGATAGCGCCGTTCTATGGGTTGAACTCGCTATTACCGCCGTATACGCCGACATCCTGCGACGGCTATCAGTACCAGCAGCGCGACCAGGAGAGCACCAGCCTGGAAGTGCGCATAGCCTCTGACGGTACCGAGCAACTCAACTGGATGGGTGGCATCTACTTTGCCCAGATAGAGCGTGAGGTCGCCGTTTCCTACGGCGCCGATCTCGGCGATGGTTTCTTTGCCGATCGCCCGTTCGTTGAAGGTCGAACTGACCTGCTGTTCTGGGATGATTTCGATACAGACGTGATCGCTGTATTCGGCAGCATCGACTACGACATCAACGAGCAACACAGCGTGTCACTGGCAGCGCGCTATGACCAGGAGGATCGCGAGGTCTCTAACAAAGTCCCTAACGTGCTCTCGTCCAACAACTTCGGCGGCGGTGCTCCCATCAACCCGGCGTATGATGGCTCACTCACCGACACCATCCCGGACCGTGACGAGGAATTCAGCCAGTTCCAGCCGAAACTGAGCTGGACCTGGACCCCCACGGAGGAAGCATCCATTTACGCCAGTTACGGCGTTGGCTTCCGCAGCGGCGGGTTTAATAACCTTGGCAGCGCCGCGCTGGTGGAAGCCCAGTTTGGCAGCTTTGGCACCCAGCCGCAGAACCTGCGCGATGAGTACGACAAGGAGGTCTCCACCTCGTTTGAAATTGGCACCAAGACCCAGTGGCTGGACAACCGCCTGCAAATCAATGCTGCGGTGTTCCACACCGAGGTAGAGGACAGCCAGTTCTTTAACTTCCTCGCCGGTGGTTTCGGAATTCTGCGGGTGGTCACCAATATCGACGAGGTGACTTTGCAAGGCGCGGAAGTGGATTTCCAATTTCTGGCCACCGAGAACCTGTCGTTCTATGGATCGGTGGGTGTGACCGACAGTGAGATCGATAAGAACGACAACCGACCCTATACCGAGGGCAACGATATGCCACTAACGCCCGAGATGACCGGCAACCTGGGCGTGCAATGGGCAGGTGATATCTCCCAGGGGATCGAATTCTTTGCCCGGCTGGACTGGGAATACATCGGCGACACCTGGTTCAGCACCGTACAGGACGATACCACCAATAACGCCTTCACCAACGTGTCAGAGTTGTACCAGGGCATAGGCTTCGCCTTCGGTGATGTTACCCAGACACCGCCAGGGCCGGGCATCCCCCCGGACGGCATTCTTGGTTTTGGCCAGAGCACCTACGACCGGGGACAACGGGACGCCTATGACCTGCTGAACCTGCGGATTGGTCTGAACGCAGAAAACTGGTCCATCACCGTCTGGGGTGCGAACATCACCGACGAGGAGTACCTGGAGGAAATCATTCCCGCACCGGAATTCGGTGGCTACTTCGCTCACCCTGCTCGCGGTGACACCTACGGCGTTGATTTAGCCTACCGCTTCTAATACGCTCTGCCCCCTCACCGGAGCCAGCCTCAGGGCTGCCCGGTGAGTAGTTCCACCACGCCATGCGCTAGTACATAGCGCCCGGGTCACTGTAACCACGCAACTATCGCTTACGCATGAATTACCTGTTACTGCTATTCGCCCTGATCGACCTCGCCTTGCTGGTATGGACTTTCTCTAATCGCGAGGATGCCTCTCCAAGAGTCTGGTTAATCAGACTAATGCTGGTGGGTATGTTCTACGACAACACCGTACAGGGTATTGGCAACTGGTTTATTGATGCAGCCTGGTACCCGGCGGCCAACGTACCCCGCTTTTTCCTGCATGCGGCGATACTGCCCTTCCTGACCCTGTTTGGTTTGTCGGTGATGCGTTCTGCCGGGATAAAGGTGGCGTCGAACACCCTGCTCCTCGGTTTCTGCTGGGTGTTCACGGTTTGCGGGATAGCCTGGGGTTTGTATCACGAGGTCATCATGCTCGAATTGGAGACCCGGGAGGTCATGGGGGTGATGAAGATGAGCAGTGCCTCCGGCCTGCCGCCCATTCCGACCATCCTGGCCAATATCATCATCCTGCCAATGGCCATCGCCGTCTGGCGCCGTGAAGGCTGGCCCTGGTTCTTTCTCGGGGCGCTGTTTATCTTCCTGCTAAACGGCGCCACCGGCGCCCAGCCCTGGGGCTTCCTGGTAGGCAACTTCGCCGAGGTGGTATTCACCATAGCCCTGCTATTAACGCATTGGCACTTTTCCCGCTCGGGCACCCAAGGCCAATAGCGAGCTACAGATAGGCGCTAAAGAGATCGCTTCATCCCCCTCGAGGGATGCGATACCTTCCTGAT
The DNA here is from genome assembly GCA_963669435.1 of Halieaceae bacterium. Taxonomy (GTDB): domain Bacteria; phylum Pseudomonadota; class Gammaproteobacteria; order Pseudomonadales; family Halieaceae; genus CALJFL01. Next base: position 2,117,370 of record OY770025.1, on the reverse strand, counting down.
CGAGGCCATTGGCGGTGAAGTGCCAGCTGGACCAGCGCTCCTGGAGAACACCTGACAGGCTGCGATCCCCATGCCCGCCAGGCCCGGTCCTATCTGGCCGCACAACCGGTGCGGTGGCTTTCGGATTCGATTTTGATATTTGTCATATACGCATAACATTATTGCATGCATATTTCTGACCTGCTAACTTGAAACTCGCAGTCCCGCTGGTCATTGGGTTCAGCCAGCAATACGGGCGCGTTAACTCCCAGGAGCTGAGATTTACTATGTTGAAGAATAACAAGCTGGCATTTGCCATTGCCTGCCTGACGGCCGCCGGTAGCGGCGGAACCAGCCTGAGCACCAGCGCACAGGAACTGGTGCTGGAAGAAGTGATCGTAACCGCTCGTATGCGCGCTGAGTCACTGCAGAGTACCCCTCTGAGCATCACCGCCCTGAGCGGCGACCTGATCGATAACCGCAACATCACCGACGTGCGCAAGCTGATGGACCAAACACCCGGTGTTTACTTTACTAACCAGGGCGGTCCCGGCCTGGGTAATATTTCCATGCGCGGCGTCAGCCAGGGGTCGTTGATTGGCGACGAATCCAATGTCGCCAGCTTTGTAGACGGATTTTACTGGTCTGGCCGTATCGCCTTTGACGCATTCCTGGACGGACTTGAGCGCGTGGAAGTGGTGCGCGGCCCGCAGTCTGCACTGTATGGACGTAACTCCTTCTCTGGCGCCATCAACTACATTACCAAGAAACCCGACATCGAAGAGATGCACTGGGGTTTCAAGGGCACCTACGGCGAGGACGGGCAGCGCGAAATTGGCGGGCACTTCTCTGGCCCGCTGATCGACGGTGTACTCGGCTTGCGCGTCGACGCCTCCAAGCTGGAGACCGGCAGCACCATCAAGAACCCGGTGAATAATGAGCGCCTGAACGACTCTGACTCGGACAATGTCAGGGTACAGTTGGCGTGGATACCCACGGAAAACTTCAGTGTCGACTACGCCTACACCTATGTTGACCGCGAAACCACCGACCAGCCCCTGTACGCGGTGCCCCAGGATGAACTGGACGGAGGCTATCGCAACGACTTTATTGCCTTCACCTACCGCAATACCAAAATCGAAAACCCGGAACCCCGTCCCAGCAGTGACCTCGACCGCCACGTTTCTGCGCTGATTGGCTCCACCTACGAGGTTGACCGCCATACAGTGCGTTTCGATTACGACTCCGACAAAGTCCTGACCTCGCTGCTGATGGCCTTCACCGACGAGGAAATCACCAGCATCCAGGACGCTACCTACGGCGCCGGCGGCAATATCATTATCGCCAACCTGTTTAACGTATTCTTGCCACCCGGGCCAGGGAACCCCGCATTTGTACCGGTTGACCTGAACGAGGACTTCATCCCCGACCTGTTCCCGGTTATCGGTGGACAGCCCAATGAAGACCGGGAAGACTTCTCGGTCGAATTGCGCTTCCAGTCCCAGACTGAGGGCAAACTGAGCTGGGAAGTTGGCGCCTTTTATTCGCACCTGGAATACACCAGCCAGTTGCTGACGGGTTATGACGTCAGTGACGATGTGCTGGACGCGGCACTGGACTGGAATCCGGTGGGTTTCCCTACGGTCAACGCGGGTATTATCCCAGCCACCTACAGCTGTAGCCCGATGGACCCATCAACCTGTGGTGGGGAGATCCCCATGGTGGTGGACGTATGGGGGGTGACTCCAAGTGTGCAGGTGCTACAGGAGAAGTTCTATGAAAATACCGACTACTCCGTATTCGCATCTTTAGGTTACGAGCTCACCGACAAGACCAACATTCAGATAGAGTTGCGCCAGACTTGGGAAGAACGGACCCTGGACGACCGTATTGAGGTGACCCAGCTGTATGACAACCCCTTCCCCGAGAAGATCGAGGAAGACTACTCGGTGTTTACCCCGCGCTTTATCCTCGATCACCAACTGACCGATAACACCTTCCTTTATGCGATCGTGGGTAAAGGTGCGAAAGCGGGCGGGGCCCAGCCTTCACAATCCGCAGACTCTACACTGTACGATCCCGAGGAGAACTGGACCTACGAAATCGGCAGCAAGTTCATCCTGCTGGACGGCCGCATGAACCTGAACTTTGCCGCCTTCTACATCGACTGGACCGACCTGCAGCTGCGCGAGAATATCGGCCTGGACAACGTGGTCACCAACCTCGGTGAAGCGGAAGTGAAGGGTATTGAAATCCTTGGCGCCTACAAGGTTCACGAGAACGTACAAATGCGCTTTGGTTACACTTACCAGGACGGTGAGATCAAGGAAGGTTCCACCTCTTCCGCCGCCGGTTTCTGCGACCTGCCCAAGCTGGAGCACGAACTGGTGCCGATCGGTTTCGGCAACCCGGCCGCGTTTGACCCGGTGATCCAGGAAGCCTGTGGCTTTGTACCGGACCCCTCCTTTGAAACTGCGGGAAGTGTGAACCTCACCACCGGCAATATCGAAGGTAACCGACTGTCTAACGCACCGGAGTCCACCTTCGTCTATGGTGTAGACGTGAACGTGCCCTTGAACAACGACTGGGCGCTGTTTGCCACCGCGGACGTGAACTATCGCTCGCAGACCTACCTGGACTTTGAGAACTACACCAGCATCGATGGCACCACACTGGTCAACGGACAAATCGGTGCCACCTGGGGCGACTGGCGCTTCACCCTGTGGGGTGACAACCTGACCGACGAGGACACTGTGGTTGCTTCAATCCGCAACTTCAACATCCTCGGTCAAACTGCCGCCAGCGTTCAGCACCGCAACGGCCGCACCTACGGTGTGACCATTGCCGCCAACTTCTAGGCCGGCCCATTGAAAATGAAATCCGCGGCCATCACCGCGGATTTTTTTTACCTGTAATTCGGAGCGCTTATTGCCATGACCACCACAACAGCCACCGCTAACGAGAGCCCGTCTGGCTTCGCCACTATGCTGCGCAAGCCGCCCGTATTGGGCCTGATGATTATCGCCATGATGTTCTGCGAGAAGATGCTCGCGCACACCTATACGGCGCTGACCATCTACGTTCTGCCTTCCCCCTGGAAATTTATTGTCCCCGGTGTAATCGGCCTGATCGGCCTGATTCTGATACTGCGCGGAATGGGCAAAGACGAGGTCAAGGGTACGTTGATGGGCTATATCGGTATGGTGCTGGTGTGGATGTCCTGGTTTGAATCCGGGCTGCCCATGATCGCCCACCGGGCCAACATCCCGGCGGTGATTCCCGAAGACGGAAACGTAATGGCGGGCCTGCTGGGGGAACATATTATTCTGCAAGCCAGCGGTATCTACTGCGTGATGGCGCTGTTTTTTATCATGCTCAACAAAGACGTGCGCTGCCGCATGTTGCTGTGGATCAAGCGCAATATCGGGCTGGCAGAAAAAGTCGGCAAGCCCACCCAGGGTTACCGACCCAATGTTGCGCGGGTGGCGGCGTTTGAATACTTCTTTGTCACCTGGTTCATGTACGTCCTGATGCTGCTGATTGTCGACCCACGCAGTTTTGGCCTGCAACACCCGGTCACCATCGGTCTGAGCCTGCTGGTGTGTGCCTGGGGGGTATACCTGATATACAAGTCCAGTAAACAGCGGGAGGTGGGCTTGGCTGTGCGCTACGGCATCGGCGCTGCTGGCGTGGCCTGGTTTATTCCTGAAACCCTGGCCTTCTATGAACTGTTCCACGAGTTCTACCTGCGCGTTGACCAGTACCCCATCTCGATGCTGATTATTTTTATTGTCTACGTGGTTTCATTTCGCGTGTTGTGGACCACGCCCATCAACTCCAAAACCCAACGCTCGCTGTAGGCCAACCGGCGGCGCGCTCCCGCGCGTCGCTAATATAGTCTATGCTTCCCGGGCCGCGACAAAGCTGGCCCGAACGATTTGTAATCACCAAAGCGTTTGCCTCGGTTGAACGCAACCCTCCAGTTGCGCGGCAAAGTCACGCACGTTGGAAAATCCAGCCAGCGAAACGGGGAGATCGGATGGACAAGTGGAGCAGTGGTTTCGTAGCGAGACCAGGATATCAACTACATTATCATCGAACCGGCGGAGACCGACCCCCGGTCGTGCTATCCCATGGCTTAACCGATAACGGTCTGTGCTGGACCCGGGTGGCCCGCGCGCTGCAAGACGACTTTGATGTGATCATGGTAGATGCTCGCGGCCATGGGCAGAGTTCCGGCTTATCGCCGGAAACGACTGACGAGGGTGGCCGCGACCTGGTAGCGGTCATCGAGGCACTGTCGTTACCGTCTCCAGCATTACTGGGGCATTCCATCGGTGCGCGCAATACGGCGCGCGCGGCAAGCGCGCTGGCGGGCGCGATCAGCAAGGTTATTCTCGAGGACCCACCCTTTCTTCCAGAAGCAACCGAAGCGGAACGGGTGGCGCGCGATCAGGGGTTTCGAAAGCAGGTCGCGCAGTTTGCGGCAATGAGCGTTGAACAGATTATGGCGTTTGGCAAGCAACAGACGCCGGGGTGGCATCCCGAGGAATTTGAACAATGGGCCAGCGGCAAACAGCAGGTGGATGAAAACGTGGTCGCGCATTTCGAGTCCCAACCCTGGCAGGACACTATCCGGCAAATAGCGGTCCCAACCTTGCTTGTCTATGGGCAAAGCGATCTGGGCGGCCTGGTAACGCCGGAGTCCGCCGCAGAAGCCCAGGCACTGAACGCCAACATTGCGGGGCAACAGATTATGGGGGCCGGGCACAATATTCATCGCGAGCAGTTTGAGCAGTTCCTGGCCGCAGTCAGAGCCTTTTTGCTATAGCGACTGCTGGCTCGCTGCGAACAGGGATATTGCTATTTTAGTAAATCTATAATAGTATACGTCATATTTATATGACTAAAGGAGTTCAGCCATGGCCAACAGCGATAGCATCGGCTGGAAAGACATCCCCAGCGACGATCCAGAGATCATCGCCATGCGCGAGTATCTGGCAGCAAACAATGGCATCAAGGGATTGGAGATACACCGGGCAGACAATCTTGAAAAACTGGTAGATGTATTCCGGCGCGATGGATTCGTGCTGGTGGGTGATTTCCTCACCGGTGACCAGGTCGACACACTTGCAGCAGGTTGCCACGAAACCATCGACGAAATTCTTGCGGTGGACGAGGCTCGCTCCGGCAACCGCGGCTCCCATCGTTACTCCTTCGGCGGCTCCAGCCTTACGCGCAGCCGGCTGCACCACCCGGCCTGGCAGATGTTGTTGAACATTCCACAGTTACACACGATTTTGGAGGCCCTTTTTCAATCCAGGGAGTACATTCTTCGCGCCGCCAGCGGCGACTTCTGCCTGCCGGGCGCGGTGGGTTACCAGCCGCTGCACTCGGACACCTCGGACCGGACCGACGACGAGCGCACCCGCTTTTTTTCATTCCGCGATTACCGGCAGCAGCTGACCGTAAGGGACTTACCTACGCCATACATCGCAGTAAATTTCCTACCCCAGGATGTTACCGCGCTTAATGGACCTACGCGGCAAATCCCAGGTACGCAGAACTCCAGAATTCGCATTCCCACACTGGAAGAAGAACCCGAGTGGATGAAGCTGAGCACCGTCTGCCCTGCACCGGCGGGTGCGATCATGATTCGCGACGTGCGCGCCTGGCATGGCGGCACACCCAACCTGTCAGACGCGGTACGTGCAATACCGAACCTGGAGTTTTTTGCGCCGTGGTACCGGGAACCAACGGTACCCGGGATCACCTACAAGGATTACAAAACCCTGTCGGAAGCGGCACAACGTGCCGTGCGCTACCAGGTGCTTGATTCCAGTGAGGAGTTGGTCACCGGTTCAACTCTGCGGGCTCCTTGAGCACACACCAGCCGGATCAATATGAACTATCGACAATTAGGTCGTTCAGCGCTGAAAGTCAGTGAGCTGTGCCTGGGTACCATGAACTTCGGCTCGCGTACCAGTGAGGCTGATTCCTTTCAAATACTGGACCACGCTGTCGATGCCGGCATCAACTTTATAGACACCGCCAACCAGTACGGCGGCGACCAGGGTGTTGGCACCACCGAGACCCTACTGGGTAAGTGGATTGAGCAGAACCGTGCAAGGCGCGACCAGCTGGTTATCGCCACGAAAGTCCATGAGCCCATGTCCCCGGACGTCAATGACCGTGGCCTGTCAGCGCGTCACATCGTTATGGCCTGTGAGGCAAGTCTCAAACGCCTCGGCGTCGACCATATCGACCTCTACCAGATGCACCATATCGATCGCAGCGCACCGGCGGAGGAAATCTGGCAGGCCATGGATCGACTTATCACCCAGGGAAAAATCATTTACGTTGGCTCCAGTAATTTTCCGGGCTGGGCAATCGCTCAAACCTGTGAAAAAGCTAGCGCAGGAAACCGGCTGGGACTGGTTGCCGAGCAGAGCCTGTACAACCTGCTTGAGCGCCGCGCAGAACTGGAGGTTCTGCCGGCTTGTCGGGAATATGGCCTGGGCCTGATCCCCTGGAGCCCGTTGGCGGGCGGACTACTGGCGGGGCAGGGCGACGCACGAAGCGGTAGACGCAGATCGGAGGCGGTGGAACACGCTCGACAGCAACATGCGGACAAGTTGCAGGCCTTCGAGGGCTTGTGTGATCGCCTGAGCCTTGCGCCGAGTGTCCTGGGTCTGGCCTGGCTTTTACATCAGCGCGGAGTAACAGCGACTATCGTCGGTCCCGGCGATATTACGCAGTTGGAGTCGGTATTGCCGGTACCCGATGTACAACTGGATGACGAGACGCTGAAGGAGATCGATGAGATCTTCCCACCCTGCGGCGAGGCACCGGAGGCCTACGCCTGGTAAGCCGTCAATCTCGGTGATCAGCCCTCGGCGTTGTCGACGGCGCGCACCCAGATAGGTGAACTCCAGGCGCGCTCCTGGATAGTCTTTGGCAGATCGGCGCGGGGCTGCTCGCCCTCGCGGATCGCATCCCAGGTCGACCAGCGACAGGTCGGATTTTCCAATACCCGTAGATAGTAGACAGCGTCCTCCTCGGGGTCGTAATCCGGGTCTCGCCATTCGGCAATGATCTCCGCGTCGCCCACATCCGCAGTGATCGAACAATCGGCCAGATTCACCTGGGCGCCGTTATCCGGACAGCGATGACTATCCCTATCAGGGACCGCACCATCTGAGCACGCCACATCGTAGACGCGCTCAATCCCCTCACCGTCTTTGACGTATCCCTTCACTATCTGGACGCGCTGCAGCGCAGCACTGAGCGGATCACTCGCCGCCCAGACGAGAAACTGCGGTGGGCCGCCTTCGCTCGCCAGTTCGTCGCCCATCGCCACACCCTGCTGGTAGGCCAGGGAAACGATATCCGTGTTATCCACGATATCCTGCTCAAATGCATTGCTGGCAAAGAATCGCACCTTGATTCTCGGGCCGCTGGTGGCAAAGGTTTCCTTGCGGCGAAAGGCGGCATAAATAGCCTCGCGTGTGTTTTCTTCGGCCCAAACTCCCGTCAGGCCCGAGGCGCTCCATGACTCGAAGCCAAAGCTGGCAACATAATTTTTACCTTCTACCGAAGTAACCAGACTGCCGTCATAGAACTTCAATGCCGTGCCGTAGAGGAAGGACACGGGAATAGAACCGCGCCCCATGGGCTCACCGTCGATCAGGCCGACCTTGGAAAAATAGGTGGCTTCATCAACGCTGCTGGCAGCAACATGGGTGTCACTCGCTCCCGCCAGGCCAAACTGGAAGGGGTTCTGTACACCTTGCTGCTCCAGCGCCAGTCCGTTAATCAACGCCTGGCGCACATAACTGCCATTGGGTTGGCTGGGTAACTGCGTGCCAACACGCAGGCCATAAATTTCAAAGTCTGCCCACTCGTCATTGGGTGAAAGCAACGGGTGGGTATCTGAGGTGCCCTTGATCTGGGTGATTTCTACCAGCGGTTCATTGCGCATACGCTGGACAGCGTAATCGTCGTCCAGTGGGTTTCCCGCCCAATCTTCCAACTTGAACATCTGGCCATTGGAGCCATTGGAATTATGCGGAATGGCGAGGCTCTCAATACCCTGACCCCGTAAGTCATCCATCCAGTCCCACAGCCCTTCCGGATTCTGGGAATTTAACCGCGAGAAAGGTAAGGCCGGCAACTTGTCACTGCCTTGGAAAATAACGTTGCGGTGCAGGTTCCCCCGGTCGTCGGAACTGGTGGTGTATTCATAGCCCACGAAGGTGGTAAAACGGCCGGGATCGTTGAATTGCTCGGCGGCATCGATGATATCCAGCCAGGCACGGCGGCTGACATCCATGGCAACGTCTTCGTCGATTGTGCCATCCAGAATGCCAGCCAGGGTATTTGGCACGAATCCGGAAAAATTAGTCATGCGGGTGATCAGGCTAAGCACACCTTTATTGTCGGGTGCATTGATGTTGTGCAACGGCTCGGAGATATCGTACTTGGAAAATTCGGTCGAGGTATCTGCTGCCGCCCGCACCAGCCCAAGGAACATCGCATGGTCTGTCACGGCGTAAAAATCCAGCGGGGTCTGCAACTGGATGTCGTAACCCACGGGGTGGGTCAGTGCCTCTCCCCTGGCATAGCGATAGGCATCGTAAGGCGTGTTGGTATTGCCAAAGGTAAACGCGTCGAAGGAGTAGGAGGTGTGCACATGGAGGTCGCCAAAATAGGCATTGCGATCAGGATTCACCACCGGCACTTTACGCTCGATAATATCTGTTGCAGGCTGCAACTGGGTGTTGGGATTACCCGACCCTCGACCACCGAAATCACCGGTTTCCGAAAGCTGGCCACCCTCGCAGGCAACCAGCCCCATACCCAGACTCATAGCCAGAAGCGCGGAGACTCTGGGCTTCCGTAAAATCTGTCGAACCGTCAGCGACAGATCAGTCACGCTGCAACTCCCACTGGGCCAGGGTGGCGCGCAATATACCGACAAATGCCATGGGCTCGTCCAGCATCAGGTGGTGCCGGGCGCCCGGGATGCCAATCATGGGGATATCCTGGCCACCACATTCACGAATATAGTCCGCAGAATCATCGTCAAACAGTACACTTTCCTGGCCGTAGACGATCACCTTCCTGCCCGGCGTCTCTACAATGTACCGGCCCTGCTCCAGTATCCGATCCCGACTGCCGAACTCGCTGCGAAAGACGCTGGGGTCAAACTTCCAGGACCACCCACCCTCTACTTGTTTCAGCGAATGGAACGCCATGTAATCAAACAAGCTGGGCTCATTCACCGGCTGCCGCGGAGAAAGAACGAAGCGGGACTTAGCCGTGGCGTAATCCGGGTAAATGCGATTAGGGCGATCCGGGTCAGACGGCAAGTCTCTGCCAGACTTGAAATGCTCGCGCAGACGCTCCGGACGCAGGGCCATAAGGTCGCATACTATCGCACCGTGAAAAACGTCCTGAAACAGGCGCAACGCCGCTAACGCCACGTGGCCGCCATAGGAGTGCGCGATTAATCCGGGCTTTAATGCATGGTCGAACAGACCGGTATCCCGGGCGACATCCATCACCTCGGTGGCGCGCACCGCATCTGTGTAAGCCTCGCGCACGCCCGATTCACCCATACCCGACATATCAAAGGCAACCACATGGTAGTGTTGGGCCAGATAGGGTGCGACAAATGCAAAACAGCGCGAATGGGCAAGAAACCCATGCAGCAACAGCAAACCGGGGTTGGACCGGTCGCCCCAGCGGTAGTAGCGCAGCTTACAACCCTGTGACTCGATGAAGCCCTCCTCTCTCGGAACCTGTAGCGCCTCCTCCAACCAGGCCGGCACATCCACCGCATCCGGTGGTAGTTCGTTGGGAGTAGAGTCATTCAAGGTCGCAGTATCAATCATGGAGAACTGAATCCGGTCAAAACGGCCGTAAATTATAATCGCTAACGAGAATGTTTTCGCTGTCAACCCGTTAAATACTGTTAACAACTCAGGCCTGTTAACTTGATGCTCGAAATCGTAAGACCTCAGCACCGCCGGCGAAAATCGCAGCGCACCGACACTGACAGCGACACAATTGAAAGCGGAAATAGAGAGTGCCATGATGTAGCGATGAGCATACCCACGAAAGGACCCTGGAATCGCGAGCAGATCGACGAATACCTGGGTCGACACGAGTTCCCCATGCGCCTGTCTGCCATCGGACATGATGGCTTCCCACGCGTTGTCAGCCTCTGGTATCAGTACCGGGATGGCGAAGTACAATGCGTTACTCACCGCAGTTCCAGCCTGGCGCGACTGCTTGTCGTAAACAATCGAGTCGGCTTCGAAGTTTCCACCAATGGGCCGCCGTATATCGGGGTACGCGGCCAGGCTTTGGCCTCCACAGAGCCCCTGGGTGACAGCACTGTCCTTAAGGATTCTCTCAACAACTACCTGGGAGGCCTGGATTCCTCCCTTGCGATCTGGCTGCTATCACGGTCCGACGAAGAACTGCTGATCCATCTGAAGTTTCAGCGCCTGTACAGTTGGGATTATCGGCATCGGATGCCAGCAACGGACTAAGCTGATTGGCTGCGCGCCTCCATTATCATGGCGGCACATTACGTGCCCCTTCCTGCAGATAAGGCTTGAATACAATGAGTACTGGGACCCACCAATACCGCGACGATCCTCGGAACCAAGACATCCTGATAAACATAAACGGCGAGCTATTTCCTCGCGACGAAGCAAAGATCTCAGTATTCGATAGCGGCTTTATTCTCGGAGATGGTGTTTGGGAGGGCTTACGCCTGCACCGCGGCAAGCTGGCTTTCATCGATCAGCATATGCGCAGGCTCTATGATGGCGCCAAGGCGCTGGACATGGATATCGGCCTGTCTGCGGATGCGTTGATCGCACGGGTCTATGCCACCTGCGAGGCCAACGACATGCATGACGGGGTGCACATCCGTTTAATGGTTACGCGCGGCACCAAGGCAACGCCTTACCAGGATCCACGCGTCACTATCTCGCCACCGACGGTGGTGATTATCGCCGAGTACAAAACCCCATTGGAAACAGCTGACAGCGAGGGGATCGCCCTGTTCACCAGCCATGTCAGGCGCGGCTACCCGGATGTGCAGGACCCCAAATTGAACACCCACTCCAAACTCAACTGTATATTCGCCTGTATCCAGGCGGCCAAAGCCCAGGCAGACGAGGCACTGATGCTGGACCCACACGGATTCGTTGCCACCTGCAACTCGACACATTTTTTTATCGTGCGTGCAGGGGAAGTCTGGACATCCAGCGGCGATTTCTGCCTGGATGGCATTACCCGGCGCAACGTTATCGATATCTGCAAGCAGGAGAACATCCCGGTATTCGAACGCAATTTCTCCCTGGCCGATGTCTACGGCGCAGACGAAGCCTTCGTGACGGGGACCTTCGCAGGGCTCAGCGCGGTTAAACAGGTAGACGGGCGAGAGATCGGTGATGCCGCGTCCAGGCCTATGCTGGCGCGCCTACAGCGGTGCTATCTTGAGCTGATTGAAACCGAAGCCGGGGGTTAGTGGCGTGACCATTCGCATTGCCATGTGGTCCGGGCCGCGCAACATTTCCACGGCAATGATGCGCAGCTGGGAAAGCCGCGTCGACACCTCGGTGATCGACGAACCCTTCTACGCGTTCTACCTGGCCCAAACCCATAGTCCACACCCTGGTTTTGATGAGATCGTCGCTGCACAGAGTACGGATTTTGAGCAGGTGGTCCGGGAACTGACTGAAAAACCCTGCGACAGCCCGCTGCAATACCAGAAGCACATGACCCACCATATGCTGGCCGGGGTGGACCTGACATGGACAGCCGGGCTCAGGCACTGCTTCCTGATTCGCGACCCCGCCCAGGTGGTGCTGTCCTACACCAACAGTCGCGGGGTATGTAGTGCCGAGGACATCGGCATTAACCGCCAGGCCGAACTGTACCGCGAGATTAGCGGCATCACGGGCCAGGACATTCCCGTGCTCGATTCCAATGAGGTGCAGAACGCGCCAGAAACAATACTGCCGCGACTGTGTGAGCGATTGGACGTCCCGTTCAGCGACAGCATGTTGGCCTGGCCGCGTGGGCCGCGCGACAGTGATGGGGTATGGGCCCGGCACTGGTACCACAATGTCGAGCGCTCCACTGGCTTTTCACCTTACCGTAAAAAATCGCTGCCACTGGATGATGCGCAGCAGGAGGTCGTTACACAAGTGCAGGTCAGTTACGACAGCTTGTGGCAGCGCCGAATATCGCCTTGAGCATTCGGTGCGCTGATCAAACCGTTGGCTCCGCGGGTTTACCGGTCAATAAAAAAGCCTGCCACTGTTCTTCGTTGAAATGATCCGGCCCCGCGGCGATACGCTCGTCTACGTAGCGGCTAAAGGCAGGGGTATAAGGTGTGGGCCGTCCCTGCCAGAACGCCTGGATGCCGGGAAAGCTTAGCCACCAGTTGAGTGTTTGGGTCCAGCGCTCCCATATTTCCTGGTTCACGTTGCCCGCATCGTACTGCTGCATCAGAAATTCCATCGAGCCAAACAACTCGGTAATAATCCAGGCAAAGCGATTACGATCGGCAAGTGACAATTGGCTGGTATCTACCAGCCCGCGCATAAACAAGTCGTTAACCTCGGCATCGCTGGCGAAGTTACTTTGCATCGCTGCCAGCCGATCTAACACCCGCGCGGTCATGTCCGCGCGTTGGGAGCGAGTATTGGCGCGCATCTGCACCCCCAGGTAAACGAGCGAAATTACCACGGCAATCCCGCCAATAAATTCACCTAACTGGGCAAGTGTCTCCAGGTCCAAAAGTCTCTCCTGGGTGGTGCGAAGGTAGTACTAATCAGATTAGTACATATCAATTGATCGGCAACGTCCCTCGCGGCCGAGGCTGACCTCCCCGGGGCTAACCTGCCCGGGGCTAACTGGCCCAGAGCTATGGGGTGGCGGCGCCCTGGTGCACCAGACTCTGCATAACCGCCGCTTTCCCCGCCATGTTTTGCTGGTAGTAAGCGCCATTTTGCACCGATGCTTCAGGAGTAAGCAGCGTCAACAGATACTTGTGTGTTTCACTTTCAAACACCAGGAACTGCACCTGCTGTGGGTAGGAGTTGTTTTCCAGTGTTGCACTCATCACCAGTGAACGCGCATTTTTAAACCCGGAACCACTCACAGGAATATCCTTTTCACTGCTGACAAATTCGCCCAGAGTGTAACCGCGCTTGAAAATCGCTTTGGTCTCGAAACTGACGATCTGCTGGTACCAGGGCACGTCGTTATCGGCAATCGTGCTCTGTTCAAAGGACAGCAGGCGCAGAAAGCCATACAGGGAGCCCTCGATCACCAGGGCCATCTGGCATCCGAGCACCGCGTCATCACTCGACTCAATCGCCACCGAACGCCAGCCCTTGGGCGGCGTTGCGGATAACTGTGCCACCTCGCAGGGAACACCCTCGGCGCCCAGGCCTTGTATTACCCCATCGTTTTGCGCAAACGCCTGGGCCACCCCCAGGCATGCCGATAATAGCCATGCCGTTTTCCAGCGCTTTAAATTCATTGAGAACCCTTCCATTGACTTGCTAATCAGGGCGCCAATTATCGACGATCAGGCGACAAGAAAGCCAGCCTTCGTGACAATCCATACCGCGTGCGGTCAGTGAAATGTTCACGTCATGGCACGCAACCGTTTGACTGACGGGCATGTAATACTACCAGTGAGCCACCACTCCTCCCGGCGATACACTACACTGAAGTTAACTGACATAATGCCAAGGATTGGCGCTGTGTAAGAAGAGTCCAAGTGCCTGCAGCGGGAGATTGATAACCTTGAAGTGGCTTTCAAAATTGGTGCTCGTGCTATGTCTTGCCATCGGCACTACGCTTGCCGCCCTGGCAGTGACGATAGGGTATACCGCTTCATGCCCGGACAGCCCGGAGGCGGTTAACGGTTCAGAGTTAATGAAAGCGGTTCGCCATCGCTGCTACGGTCCTCCGGATGTGCTCGAGTTCGTTGACCATGCCAGGCCACAACCCGGCCACACCGAGATACAGGTAAAGGTTGCGAATGCCGGCGTCAATCCGCTGGACTGGCATTACATGCGCGGCACCCCCTATCTACTGCGGCTAATGTCGGGAATCGGCACTCCGACCGATACCCGCCTGGGTGTGGATTTTGCCGGCACAGTCAGCGCCGTGGGGCCGGGGGTGAGCAAGTTCAAGGTTGGCGACCGGGTGTTTGGAGGGACCACTGGGGCTTTCGCAGAATACATCACCGTTGACCAGGATCGGTCCGTAAGTCCGGTTCCAGCTGGTATCTCACTACAGCAAGCCGCGGCTGTACCCATAGCCGGCGTTTCAGCACTGCAGGCGCTACGCGACCTGGGCAAATTGCAGGTGGGGCAGAAAGTATTGATCAACGGTGCATCGGGTGGGGTGGGTACCTTTGCGGTGCAAATCGCCAAAGCCATGGGCGCCGAGGTAAGCGGCGTGTGCAGCACGCGCAATGTGGAAATGGTGAAGTCACTGGGCGCGGACCGGGTATTTGATTACAAGCGCGAAAACTATACCGAGGGTCCGGCAAGCTATGACCTGATCATCGACAATGTAGGCAATCACCCCATCAGCGACAACCTGGGAGTACTGAAACCGGGTGGCCGACTGGTGATGGTCGGCGGCGCCAAGGGCAATTGGATCGCACCCGTGATCGCACCGGTAAAATCGATGCTGATCGCGCCCTTCGTTGACCAGGAGTTGCTGACGCTATTCGCACAGATGAACCAGGGCGACCTGACTGTGCTTGCGGGCATGATGCGTGATGGGCAGCTAGGTTCAGTCATCGATCGAGAGTTTACGCTGGCCGAAACAGCAGAGGCCATTCGCTATTCGGAAACTGGCCGGGCCAGGGGCAAGATAGTAATAGGGATCTAAGGCTGCCGAGGCATTGTCGTATTGTTAGCGCTGCCTTACCTCTAACGATCGTCGCAACTACCTGGCTCTTAGCCCGGCACCCTAGAAGACCAACATCCTGCACCTAATGCGGAGACTACAATATGATAAAAGTCGCACTCATCACTGCCTTGCTGTTTGGCCTGGGCAGCGCCGTCGCGTCGCCAGTAGACGACTTCAATCGCCTCGTTGACGAGGTCTGGCAGTGGGAGCTGCAACAATTCCCGGAACGCCGCACCCGCCTGGGCCTTAATCAGCCCAATGACAGCTGGACCGACCATAGTCCGGCAGCCTATGCGAAACGCGATGCCAGGCGCGCTGAATTTCTTGCAGAACTACAAACCATCGATTCAACAGCGCTCGAGGGTGACGAGCAGTTGACCTATGCAATGTTGGAGCGTCGCCTGCACGAAACACGTGGCGCTTACGAATTGGGGCTGCACCTGATGAACATGAACATGCGCAGCGGGCCGCAGCATCGTCACACTATTCAGGATCAAACCCCCTTTAATGACGCCGCCGATTACGCTGACTGGTTGGCGCGGATGGACAGTATTCCCGATCTGCTGGCCCACCACACAGCCCTGCTGAAAGAAGGCATGCGCCGCCAGCGCGTGCAACCCCGCGACGTGCTGATTCGAGTTCCCGCGCAGCTGGATAATGTCATCGTCGCCAATCCCGAGGATAGCCCGTACTACAAGCCTTTCACAACCATGCCCCAAACTATCGATGAAGCTTCCGCGGAAGCCCTGCGCACCGATGCCAAAGCACTGATCAAAAATCGGGTAAACCCGGCGTATCGCAAATTCAAGGCGTTCTTTGTGGATGAATATCTGCCGGCCTCACGGACCGCACCCGGCGTAGGCTCGCTGCCCGGCGGTAAGGACATCTACCGCTTCCTGGCCAGACGCTTTACCACGACCGACCTGACACCTGAGCAGATTCACGAGATTGGCAAACAGGAGGTGGCACGAATCCTGGGTGAGATGGAAGTGGTGAAGGAGGAAACCGGGTTTGACGGCAACCTTCAGGCATTTAACGACTTCCTGCGTACCGACCCACAATTTTACTACGATTCTCCTGAGGCACTGCTGGAGGGCTATCGCGCCATCTCCAAGCGGCTGGACCCGGAGCTGGTTAAGCTGTTTCGCCGACTGCCACGGACACCCTACGGCGTGAAACCGATTCCCGCTGAGACAGCACCAGATACCACCACGGCCTATTACAGCCGCCCGGCCATGGATGGTTCGCGAGCGGGCTGGTATTACGTCAACCTGTATCGCCCGGAAGTCCGGCCGAAATACGAAATGGAAGTGCTCAGTGTCCACGAGGCGGTTCCCGGTCATCACCTGCAGATTGCCCTGGCGCAGGAGCTGGAAGGCTTGCCACCCATACGACGACAAAGCGGTGTGACCGCGTTCATTGAAGGTTGGGGGCTGTATTCAGAGCGCCTGGGCTATCAAATGGGCTTGTATGCCGACCCGTATTCCAGGTATGGCCAGCTCACCTACGATATGTGGCGCGCAGTGCGACTGGTAGTGGACACCGGCATTCATTACTTCGGCTGGGAGCGCCAGCGCGCGATCGATTACTTCCTTGCCCACGCCGGCAAGTCTGAAGCCGACATCATTAACGAAATCGACCGCTATATTGGTTGGCCTGGGCAAGCACTGGCGTACAAAATCGGCCAGATGAAAATGCTGGAGCTCAGAGCGCGTGCCGAGCAGGCTCTGGGCGATGATTTCGACATACGCGACTTCCACGACGAGTTGCTGGGCGCCGGGGCGATTCCGCTGGATGCCCTGGAGACACGGATGGATGCCTGGATCGCGCGAGAATCCAAATAGGCGCCTGAAATTATGGAACGCAATCAGTACCTAAATGGAATTAATTTTCAGCGCACGAAATTCTCTTCAACTGTGACGCCAATCACAGTATTAGCCGGTTTTTCCTGTACCGGGCTGAATGCGCACTTCTATACTTGTTTAAAAATTGAGCAATATCAGTAGGGGAATATCATGGCTGGGTACAAATCCAGGAGACTCTCGTCGGCGCATAAAGCCCTATGCGTCCTGTCTGTTTCGTTTTCATTGGCAGCGGGTAGCGCCTATTCAGCCCCGCCCACAGACGTGCCGGGCCAGGCAGTAGGGCGGCCCGACTTTCCCGAGTTCAATTTTCCCGATCGCTCAAACCGTGAGACCGCCATCGGCCGCCTGGGCAACAAATTGCCCGATGTGGCGGAATTCTATGGTATGACCCCATCAGAGTTCACCCGCATGCTGCGCGAAGACGGCACTGCCTGGATCGATATGAAGGGTAGCCTGCTGTTCATCGATCCTCATGAGAACGAAAGCAGCTCCACTGAGTCACCCGAGCTCCTGGATCCAGCACCGTTCCCGCTGGAGGATACGTTTACACTGCACAGTCGACCGGGCGCCAACCGCATCGTCTATCTCGACTTCGATGGCCACGTGACCAGTGGCACCCGTTGGAATACGGAGGCGGGTATCGATCCCATTGTTTCACCGCCCTACACCCGCGACAGCAGCTCCAGTTTTTCCGACCAGGAACTGCAGAACATCCAGTTGATGTGGCGCCAGGTCGCGGAGGATTACGCGCCATTTAATGTTGACGTCACTACCGAGGATCCGGGCGAAGCTGCACTGCTGCGTTCCAGTTCCAGTGACCAGAACTACGGTATTCGAGTCGTCGTAACCGAAGATAATTTCGACAACTGCGGATGTGGGGGCTTTGCCTACGTGGGCGTATTCGACTCTTATGGCAACACCAATTACAAACCGGCCTTTGTCTTTAATACCAGCGTGGTAGGTGCAGGCGAGGCTTCCACGCACGAGGCCGGCCACACCCTGGGACTTCGGCACGACGGTATCAGTGGTGGAGCGACCTACTATTCCGGACACGGTTCCGGTGCCACAGGTTGGGCGCCGATCATGGGTTCGGGCTACAGCAGGGCACTGGTGCAGTGGAGCCGCGGTGAATATTCCGGCGCCAACAACTCGGAAGATGACATCACCATCATCCGCAATAATGGCGCACCGTTTATGGTCGACGACCACGGTGATACTGACGGCACGGCAACCGTATTGTCTTCAACTACCGATGGCACAACCGCAACGATTTCTGGCTCAGGTTTGATCGGTTTGGAGGATGATCAGGACGTATTCAGTTTTCTGGCGGGTTCCGGCTCGTACAACATAAACATCGACCCGGCTGCCTACAGCCCCAACCTGGATATATCAGCGCAACTGAAAAATAGCGCCGGTGCGGTAATCGCTCAGTCCAACCCGGTAGAGTCGCTCAACGCCTCACTGAGTGGCACGCTACCCGGCGGCGAATACTTCCTGCACATTGACGGCGTGGGTAAAGGCCAGGTGGATGGCACCGGCTACAGCGATTATTCCAGCCTCGGTCGTTACGCAATCAGCGGCACGGTACCCGATGCGGATGGCCTGGTGCCGCCGACGGCCGTTGCTGCAACACAGGGATACGTGCCCGGCTATTCACCGATCGACGTCATCTTCGACGGCAGCGGTTCCATCGCGGGTGAACCCGAGGGCAGCATTACCCTGTATGAATGGGATTTTGGCGATGGCAGCACTGGCACCGGAGTCGCGCCGACACACAACTACACAGCACCGGGCGACTACCTGGTGACGCTGACAGTGAGTGACAACAACACTCCGCCATTGACTGCTAATGACAGCATAACCGTGGAAGTGCAAAATCGCCCACCCGTTGCAAGCGCGACCACTTCATCCCCAACCAGCGGTGCTGCGCCGCTTACAGTTGATTTTGATGGATCAGGTTCCCTGGACGAAGACGGCACCATCGCCACATATAGCTGGAATTTTGGCGATGGCAGTACTTCGAACCAGCCGAGCCCATCCCACGAGTACACCAACTGGGGTGAGCTGACAGCCACACTCACGGTCACCGATAACCTCGGCGCGACCGACCAGGACCAGGTGTCCCTGAGTATCGACCCACCGCCCTTTATCGACCAATCCTCATCCAGTGAGCAAGGGGTAGCTGGCACGGTAACCGGTGACCATACGCGCACCCACGATAACGATGGCTTTGAACAGCAATTCAGGGAGCGTGAATCAGGTGGCAAAAAGCGTAATCGCTACAGCTACCTTGAGCACCGCTGGATCTTCAATGTTGCCACTGGTAACAGCACGCGGCTGGATATCAAGGCCCGACAGAGTAACTCCAGCGACGGCGACACCATGCTGTTTGCCTACTCAGTTAACGGTGGCAGCTTCCAGAGCCTGCCCTTTGCCAACGGCAACACCGGCGTACAGAGCTTTACCCTGGCAGGCAATCCGTCTGGCCAAATCGTGGTGCGCCTGCGCGACAGCGACGACACCGCGGGTAACAGGTCTCTGGACACTTTCTACGTGGACTATCTGAATATCCGCACTGAGAATGAAGGAGGCGGCGTTGGACCGACGGTGCCCAATGCTGCGAGTTGGCCCAGCAGTGGCGCCCTGGTGGTGAATTCCAGTACGGAAATCAGCCTGAACTGGAACGACAATTCCAGCGATGAAAATGGCTTCAGGGTGGAGCGTTCAGAAGATAATTTTGTCGGCGGCTCCGTAACCCAGATTAACCTGGGTGCCGGCAGCAACAGTTACAATGATAACGGCCTGAATCCGGCAACCACCTACTTCTACCGCATCTTTGCCTACAACGGCACCGGCGATGCCACCAGTTCCGGTATACGCTCGGCGACAACCGACAATGACGTAGAGCCTCCCACGGAAGAAGTGGTATTGAACACGCGCACGTTCAAACGTCGCGGCGTCAAGCACGTCGAACTCACCTGGACCGGGCTGGCACCTGGCGCAGCGAGAATATACTTCGACGGCAATTTGCTGACCAGCGATGAAAGCTCACCTTTCGAGCACAACCTGAACAGCAAAGGTGGTGGCAGCTACACATACCAGGTTTGCGATGCGGATAACGATCCCTGCTCCAACGTTTCAGTTGCCACTTTCTGATTTAAATCCCACTTAGCTAAAACCGTGACCAAGGTCACGGTTTTAGCAGTAGTCACCCGAATTTCTCTAGCTTCAGTAGCTTTAACGCTGCTTTTACAGGCTTTTATTCACCGAAACTGCCAACCCGATCACGCCCGACCCATTGTCCAAATTGCTAACTGGAGTAACATTTACTTAACGATTTGGCAGGCAAGGCAGCGAGGTATATAGCCATGCAACGCAATGACGACAACAATTCAAAAGTACACTTTCGCACGGATCGCGTTTTCGAGGCCAATGGTCACTGGTACTTCCTCACACGTGAGGGAACCATTGAAGGTCCCTACGGCGATGAGCTTGAGGCCAACCGGCAAATTGAACTTTACATCCAGTTGATGAACTCGGGGATGTTACCGGCGGTGAATGAAGTCAGCATGGAAGAAAGCGAGGGAACGAAAGAAGTCGACAGAAACGGGATCATCAGCGACAAGGAACCATCCAAAAATACGCTGGTCTGGCAGAGCCTGCGCTAAGCGACGAGACGGTGCGCAGCCAATCGGCTAGTAACCAGACGCCCCGGATTTGAGCTGCCCGTAAAATTCCTCATCCAATAACTCATAACTGTCGCTGCGCGGCTTGCGCACATAGACGGTATCACCACCCACCTCGCCCGGATGATAGGCCTGCTCCCTGAGTTCCCCCTTGAGCAATTTAAACGTCCCTGTGGTTTCCGCGTTTCTCAACAAACGTATAAACACGGGTTGTGCGTATCCTGGCAGGTCTCGTTCGGCCAGTGCCTGAAACGCGGCCACATCAAACTCAACCTCTTCTGAAAGTTCAAAGGCAACCATGCCTGCCCTGCCCTCTACCCCGGGTACCTCGACCCCATACACATTGGCCATATCGATTTGCGGGTGGGCATTGAGTACTTCTGCCACTTCATTGGTAGACACATTTTCCGCGCGCCAGCGAAAGGTATCGCCGGTGCGATCAACAAATTGAAAATGTTTGAGGCCGAGGGCAAACCCAACATCAATCTGTCGAATCAGGTCCCCGGTATTAAACCAGCGATCCCCTTCAGCCAGTACGTTGTGAACGATCTTACTGGCCGTCGCTTCCGCGTTAGTGTAACCATCGAATTCCATCAATTTGGTAATCTTGGCTAATAGCAACCCGGGCTCCCCGACCGGAACTTCGATACAACGCCCATTCGCATCGCGCACAATCTCGTCGTTCTCATTGTCGTAAGCCACCAACGCCACCTTGGACATGGCGGCGCCGATAGTCTTTTCCTTGTTCAGGAAATTCAGGAAAGACACGTTACCTTCGCTGGAGCCATACAATTCGCAGATACGCTCCACCCCAAAGCGGTCCCGAAACTGGTCCCATACGTCAGGCCTTAAGCCGTTACCCAGCATTTTCTGTAACGGGTTATCGCGCTCTGCTTCGCTCTCGGGTTGCGTCGCGAGGTAACGGCAAAGCTCCCCGACGTAGACAAAACAGTTGGTCTGGTACTCATGAACCTCCGGCCAGAATTTGGAGGCGGAGAAATTGCGGCGTAAAAACACCGAGCCGCCCGCAAACAGAAAGCTGATCAAGCCAGGACCCATGCCGGTTAGGTGGTAAATGGGCAGGCACAGGTACAGACGGTCCTCAGGCTGGGCCAGGAAGCCCAGGGCCTTAATGCCATGTGCCACAGCGATAATCTTTTTGTGCTTCATCACCGCGGCTTTGGGCAAACCTGTGGTGCCCGAGGTATAAACATAAAGCGCCGGTTCGCCCGCGGTGACTTCCTGAGTTACCGGCAGATTGACGTCAGGCATTGAGCCCATTTCCTCGCCCGCATCTATTGCCCAGGAGGGTGCGCTGCCACCACCCTCTCCGGTTTTGTCGGCTAGCCAGAAATAATCGGCACCCGCTGTCAATTCCAGTTCCCCCAGTACATCGGCAAGGACATCGGCGCGTTCTTCACCGACAATACAAGCCTTTGAGTCCGTGGCTTTTATACAATGCACCAGGCCCGCGCCGGTTAAGCTGTGGTTCAACAAACTGGCTGCAGCACCGACTTTGACGATGGCCAACATCGACAGTACGAATTCAGCCCGGTTTTCCATCAGCAGAGCTACCGCGTCACCGCGGCCGAGCCCCCGCTCTTGAAGCAAGTGGGCAAGCCGATTTACCTCAGCGTTAAATTCAGCATAGGTCCACTCACGGCCCTCGAACAACAACATGATGTTGTCGGGATGGCGCGCCACGCTGTCTTCGAACACTGAACCGAGTGAGACTGTTGACTCAGCCTTGGGGATTCTGATTTTCAAAGCAGGGGTTAATTTTCTGAGTTCACGTAGCACACGGGCCGTCTCCCGCGTCCGCTCAACAATTGCCATATCAGTCACCTTATTACTCGGTTGTTCTCACTTGCGGGAGCAGTGAGGCTCATTCGTTGGTTCAGCGAACCGCAACAAGCACTCAACGCAGTTCTCAACTATCGTCGACGGACGCTATTTTGGGAAAGTGACCGTACAACGTAAACCGGCGGGAAGCTTATGCTCTGGATTCGGCAGTTGCAAGCGCACGCCAAATGTCCGGCTTGCGGCATCAAAGACGGCGTCCACGGCCAATATGGTGGCCACGTGTTCTCCACCCACGGGAGCCTCCGGACGCACCACCGCCGTCATGCCCTTTTCCACCTGCCCATAGGACGCTACGGGGACGTAGACTTCCACGTACAGGGGGTCCACTGCCGCCAGGTGCATGAGCGTACTTTGCTCGTGCACATATTCACCCGGTGACATGACGACCTCGACAACGACGCCATCCAGGGGAGATTTAATGGTCCTGCGCGCCAGTTGTGCCTGCACGCGATCGTATTCAGCGCCTGCAATCTCACTCTCAAGTTCCGCTGCTTCCAACGCCAACCGGGCCAGGTCGTGCTCTATCTTGGCCTGCTCGAAGGCGCTCTCAGAGACAGACCGATTGTCGCGCAAGGCTTCCAAACGCTCGCGTTCGCGCGCCCTGAAATCCGCCTGCACCTCGCTGGAACGAACACTGGTCTCAGACTCGGCGCGGATCCGCGCCAGTTCAGCGTTTCGTTGCTCCATTTCACGGTCTAGCACGGCCAGGGCCTGCCCTTGCTGTACGAGATCACCGCGCTTTACCAGTACCTGGTCCAATACCCCGTCCTGGTGAGAGCCCAGCTCCACACGTGAGCTCGGATTGATCACACAATCCAGCGCTTGTCCCGAGACAGGCAAGGACGATAGCAACAGGGGGGCAAGCAGGTGGCGAAAATCACATCTCATCAATCAGGTCTCCCGGTGAATGCCGTGAGAGTACCGACACGGGCATCCTGGTGTAAAAGTCCAGCCCGCAGGCGTGTGGCAGCACGACGACGTTGACGCGCGTGCCATTGCCGAAGCCACCGCGCTGTTTGGCCGGCCAACGATGTACTGACATGTGACACAGCCGCAACAAATTGCTCCTCTGCCGCTGAAAGTGCCGGTAGCTCTTCAATATCGCGGGATGCTGCGGGCATCAGTTCAAAATCTGCCAGCCCGTACACCTGCCAAAGTTCAGAGCGCAGGAATCTTGTATCGTCACTGAGACCGGCCAGGCCCAAATAGCGTTGGAAAAACCGCTGGTAGGTGAGTTTGCCACGCGCCATCGATCGGCCAGTAACGGGAACTCCCTCACGAACTTGCAGCAACTGCAACAATCCAGGTGTTGCGCGCAGGGGGGTAGATACCTCCACCCCACCCTGCATGCAACGGTAGTCCATTCCTGACACCATCTGGAGTGCCCGCAGGGCCAGCGTTACGTCGTCATTGCGACGTTGTGCATTGCGCCAGGCCCCGTCCAATACCATCGCCATTTGCGATAACTTGAAATCCCCGTTCTCGGTCAGCGTGAACTTGTCCCCGGCAACGCGGTAGTGCTGTTCGGGCTCAAGAGAGCGGGCCAGGCTCAACGCGGTCTCTGCCCATACTTTTTCACGGGCTGCGTCGGTGCGGCCACTGATCGTAATCGGCTCGCATGCCTGTTCTATGAGTGTCTGCTGCGTATTAAGGACAATACCGAATGGCAGACCTGACGTGCGCGTTTCCAGTTCGTCACCAGTCCGAACCAACCGCCTCAGTTTGCGGCCGATTTCTCCTCGCACCTGAGATGAGCGCAGGCGGTCGTCGAGATAATCAGCCAGGGCTTCTCGAGCGCTAACGATGGTCACCGCGGTTCGGTAAGCATGCCGGCGGCGCTCCAGCGTACATCCGGGCGTTACAACCGCTGAGCCAATTCCCCAATTTGCCAGGCGGGGCTCAAGCGCGGAGAACATCACTTCCGCCTCGCGGTCATCCGCGCAGAGCAGGTGAACCCGTCGGCCAGTGAGCGCGAGTGCCGGAAGAGCACAGGTCAAGACCCCAAGTTGAGCCTCTGGGCCGCACTGTATTGACATCCCCCGCACAACAGCAAGCGCGCCCAGCCACGTTGCATGATCGACACCCGCCTCGATAGAGGCCTTGTACCAGTTGAGAAGGCAACTTGCATTAAAGCCCTCCAGACGTAGAAGATCGCGCCACCCAGCTGGCAAGCCCGGCTGCTTTTTTGCCGTTGATCGCAGCCGATCTGCCTCCCAACGCAGCAAGTGCGAACGTAGTCGGACTGGCCATAGGAGTAGGCGCCTTTCCAAGCGGTGACGCCAGCCGATACCCGGATCCGGTCGCTCCTGGAAACGCGTGGATTCAGGCATGAACGCACTAGACACTGAGCTGACTCAAAAATACGCGCCGACCAGCGCGATACAAACGCCAGGCTAGCGGCTCCCAATCGTGTGAAAATCGAACGTATACTCGCTGGCCCAGACGGGAGACAGTCCAGTCGCTCGCTGGTTTCAGTTCCAGATTGTAAACGCCATCGATAACCCGGCGCTGTTCCGGGTCACTGGGATCAAGTAGAAAGGAACCACCGCCCACAGTACTAAGCGCTTTGCTGGGCAGCGAATTCGACAGGGAAGGTACCTCTTGCAATACCCGCGCGGGGACTATCTCCGCGAGGCGCTCTACGAGGCGCATCTCGATGTGCCTGGTATTGTTGCGCACCTGCTCGACAGCGTTCTGATCCAGCGCCACGCGAACGACGGGTTGACCAAAGTCGGCCACATAGCCAAGCACCTGTCCCCGATTAACAAAGGTCCCGGGTAAATCCGCAGCGCGTGGCAAGGCTACCAGCCCCGAACCGTTCGCTGTTACCAACAGTTGACGCTGTAACTCCTCAGCCATGTTGAGGTCGGCCCTGGCTTGGCGCAGTTGTTCCTCGACAATGCGCGCACCCACCCGATCAACTACATCCTGTTCAATACGGCGCAGTTCCAGTTCCTTGACCCGTGCCCGATGCAGGGTAACTTCCTTGTCCAGAAAAGGGTCCGATAGTTCGACCAGTACCTGACCGCTTTGGGTGTTCTGCAGATTTTCCACGGTGATGCGTTCCACCACCCCCTGAGTGCCCGCGTGAACCGCGCCTTTGCCGGGCACCCAGACCACGCCTTCGGCAATGGTGTGATAGGGTGCAGGGATAACCAGGAGCAACAGGGCCACTAGGGACAAGCCGAGTCCCGTTCTCAGCACGGCCCGCGAGCGTCTGCCTCTCAAAATGGCGGAGCGAAACAAAAAGTTAAGCTGTTTGAGCAACGGCAGACCCAGCATCAAGAATACCGACCAAATCGCCAGGATCACGCCAACAACGAAAAAGCGTGACGCCACGAAGAATATGATAGCCGCCATGATGAACAAGCGATAAACAAAGGAAGCGACGCCATAAAACAGCATCCAGCGGGCCTCCGCTGCGCTGGTCGCCGGGGACTCTACATCCGTCATCCCTAGCAATCTGCGCTTCACCAGGTAAGCAATATGCCGCGTTGAACGGGTGCCCAGATTGGGAATTTCGAGGATATCCTGGAGCACATAGTAGCCATCAAAGCGCAACAAGGGGTTGCCATTGAACAACACGGTGGACACGCCCCCGATCAGCATGACGTTATAGGCACAGGCCTTTATCCAACCATCTTCCACCACCAGCCAGAGCATCAGCGCCAGGGCGGCCAGGAACAGCTCGACCAGAATTCCCGCGGCGCCTACCAGTGCGCGCTGCCATTTGACCGGGTAAGCGGTCGCGGCAGAGGCATCCACATAGGGGACAGGCATAAACACCAGGAACATAACTCCGATCTCATGGACTTCACCGCCCCAGTGCTTGACCGCATAACCGTGGCCCAACTCGTGCAGCGCTTTCACCACCGGATACACCAGCAACATCAGCAGCAGGTTTTCCGCCACCATTACCTGATCGACCACGTTATCGGTCAACTCATCCCAATGTTCGCCGGTAAGCACCAGTGCATAGGCAATAAATACCACGTAGGCCAGCGCTGCCCAGGGTGTGAACAGGAAGCGCAAAGCGGGCGCCGTCGCAGTCAGGAATCGATCGGGATCCAGCAGCGGGAATCGCATGGCCAGGGGGTTGAGAAAGCGCAGTAGAGTCTTTCGCCGCTGTTGACGAACGCCTCGGTCGGTCAACTCCAGAACGTCGGGAGGCACATCGCCGTGCAGCACGTCACTGCTTTGCAGCATCGACAGAAGCCGCAGCATCTCTCCCTGTTCAATGTCCTCATCTGGAAAATCCGCTGCGGCCTGGTCACGAATGTCCTCGACCGTGCGCGTACCGTCCATCAGGGACATCATGTGATAGGCGATGGGAGAGCACATGTGGTAGCGGCCCGATGTGCGATCCTGTAATACGTAGGTCAGGCGACCGCGATAGCGCTGGCGGTAGATCCGGGCATGACGGCGCAACCTGGGGCAATAGGCCGCTATGCGATACCAGGCGCTGCTGTCCATATCAGGGCCACCAGGTCCACAGGAACAGGCGCAGCCAATCCACCAGCTTCTCGCTCCAGATACGAATCACCAGGCGCTCGTCCACTTCGGTCTTGGCCACGCCCTGCATACCGGGGCGGAGGTCTACAGCCTCCTGATCAAGTACCGCCTCCACGCGAAAAAAGTTCCTGCCCTCCTCCTGCTCAGCGATAGAGGTAATCAGCGTTACCTCGTAGGCCAGGACCCGGTCAGGCAGGGACGACAGCCGCAACGAACCACGCTGGCCTACCTGCATGTCCATCACGTCGGCTTCATCCACCTTGAGAATCACCCGGTGGTCTTCGAGAGGCGCCAGTCGAAACAACTCCTCGCCCCGGCGAACCGCACCCCCAACCTTCTGGCTCAGGTCCCCGGCGACCAGTACCCCGGCAAAAGGAGCACGAATCTGGGTGCGCGCCAACTGGTGGTCCAGGAGCTGTATCTGTGCCTCCGCCTGCTCCAGTTCGGCGCGTACGATATTGGCACTCGCCCTTTCCTGACTCGCCAGCGCCTGGTCATACTCGGCAAGACTCTGGCGACTCTTGGTACTCCAGCGAATCCGCTCTAGCGCCAGGTCCTGGTCATCAAGGCTGGCGATCAACTGATCCTCGGCTACTACTTCACCGGCACGCGCGAACTGATCCTTTATATAACCATCAAAGGGGGCAACAATTGCCCGCTGCACCAGCCCTTCGACCACCGCCGGCGCAGTGACCCGGTACTGCCCCGTAACCAGGGTAAACAGCAGCACCAGCAGGAAAGCCCCCAGGCCCGCCAACTTACGGCCCAGATGGTGAGGGCCGAACAATTTATGCAATTGACCAACAGCGGCGTTTCTGGCCTTACGCCAGAATGGGAAGGCTTCGTGGCGCTGCAGGTCCAACAAGGGACCGAGCACACTGATAGCGCTGTCCAAAAGCTCGACTTCATCATCTGAAAAGCCGTCTTCACCCGACCGCTCCAGGGTAATCGCGCCAATCACTTCACCCTGTGCCTGCAGCGGTAGAGTCAATACCGCTTTGGCTTTATGGCTTTCAATCAGCGCCTCGTGAGAACGAACAACCCGATACTCCCAGGGCTCCGGTAGGGGGCACAGAATCACCACGCCCTGGTCGGCGGCCTCTTCCATGGCGGCCTCGATCTCACGCACAAAACCCATACGCTCACCAAACTGGGCACTGTGGGACAAGGTCTGTACGTGCATGCGCCCGGACTGAATAAAACCGATGCTCACCGGGTCACAATCCAGCCGCACCGCCAGCTCACTTACCAGGGCGTTACAGCTGGCATCGAAGGACGCGTGTTCCAGCACCAGCCCAATAAGGTCGAAGGCCAGCACCGTGCGCTCTTGATGACGTTCATCCTCGTCGCCACGATGCCGCCTTAACAGCGACTCAATCCAGGCGCTGCCCCAGCGCAACTGCCACAGCAGTGATCGGCTATCAGTCTCGGCAGCGTCGACGGTTAGCGCCACCGCACCGTAGCGGTCCTCGTCAAGCTCAATCGGCAACGCCAACTGCCGGGAACTTCCCTCAACAACAATCGGTTTACCCTCGTGCAGACAGCGCTCTGTGGCCGCTGCGAGCTCGGCGCCAGGAGGCTCTTCCCCAGGCCAACGTGCCACCGGGGCAAACGAGCTTGCGCCAGGTTCACCCAGCACCACCACACCGGCGCGCGTGCCGGGGATATACTGACACTGCAACGCTAACCAGCGCTGGATAAAATCTTCTGACGAACTGGCAGCGCGAAACTGCTGCCACAGGGTCTGCTCGAGGAAGGTCAAGCTGGCGGCATCTGCCCGGGTCTGGTCGCTCATGGGGAATCCGGAGAGCAGACGATACCAGTGTTAATGCTGCTCGGTTTTTTCTGGGGCGCCAGTGGTGGGAGTCATAGCCAATGCACCAAAGCGCTTTTCGTACTGCTTGAGTACCGCGCCCAAAAGAATCCACAAACGCTTGGCGGCGTAGGGACTGAGCACAATCCGGTTATTGAGTTTGACATGAAACTCCCTGGTTTCGCTCGCCTTCCATGTTTCATTGGTGCCAAAAAACAGGTTGACCTCTTCCCGTGTGGAGGTGGCATTCACCACGTTGGCGTGGGAACTGCTCATCTCTGAATCGTCCCATTCCACAATGGGCGTAGTGGGTTGGCTGGCGTCGATGTCAGCGTTCTCGGTCGTTGTTTCATCTACCATAGTGTGCTCCATTCACAGGCAATTAAAACCAGTCAGCGCGGAGAGTCTTATTCCTCTCCGCGCCTATAAAGTATAGTCAATATTCCGAAATCTACCGCAATTGCAGATGCCGTCCGGCAAAGGTAGTTGTACTGCCCCACTGAACAACGCGGCCAGGTAAACCGTCGCCTGCAGCGGCAACACTGTCGTAGCTCATGGTGTCGTCAGTAGTCTCGACATGCGTGGACAGCAGTTCCCCCGTGCTCTCATCCAGCACTTTGACGCTGTGCTGGTCGATCGCAAAGCGTTCACCCACGTCCAGCTCGTCCGCCATAAAAGCAAGACCGGAATCATGCTCCAGACCCACCGCGTGGCCGTACTCGTGCAGCAGGGTGCTGAGCAGGTCGATGCCATCTGACGGTGCCTCTGCGCCGACAAACCAGCCGTGACCAGCAGCATCCTGGTCAATCACGATGCGGTCGCCCTGGAACAGTGCCAGTTGGTTCCCGGGCAGGTCATCAACTACGATAGCCAATTCTGCCAACCCGGCGGCATCCACATCAGGCAGCGTATCCATAAGCTCGATGGCGCTGGCCGCAGTGTCTGCAATCTCATCAGCACTCAAACTTCCGGCGCGTTGCAGCGTTGTCTGCGTGGGAGCGAGCAGCGGTGCGCCTGCATAGGCAGGATCATCACCGCGGACCAGGAAGTCATCGAAGTGACTTTCTCCCAAGACATTCAGTACACCGAACTGCCCGTCATTGAGGATACTGTTAAAGGAGTGGGTCAATATCGCCTGACCATCCAGGGTGACACTCGCGGTGCTGCCAAACATGGTTACCATCAACGAGTAATCTTTACCGTCCTTCAGGTTCTGGTCGACAGTAGCATCCACCCACCACTGACCATTCAGGTAATGGCCAATCACCACCTGGTCGTTCTGTACATCCAGCAGGGCATACTTGAACTCATTCTTGCTGAAGTAATCGAAAACGAAGCCACCCTGGTTGCTGGTGTTCACCGTTCCCAGCATCTCAAGCCGGGTGTAACTGGCCACATCGACCACATCCGTAGCGAGGCCCGGCAATGGGGTGGCGCTGCTGGCATTAAGCTGACCGCCTTCGACATTCCAGTTGCCCTGCTTGATGGTAAACGGGTTTTCTGCCGGGCTGTTAAAGTCCGTGTCGTTCACGAAAGTCCAATCCGGTGGCAGGGTCTGCACCTGGAAGTCGTCAAAACGCGCCACAGAATTGTTGGTGCCCAGGCCGAACATACCGCCATCGTTCAGCGGCTCATTAAAATCAAGGGACACGCTCTTGTTACCAACATAGACTGTGGCCTGGCTGCCGAATAACACCAGGGTGACATCGATATCGCGGTTGGCGCGCATCTGCACCTGGGTCTGCGTATCCACTACCCAGCCGGAAGCATCGCGATGGCCGATCTGCAATTTATCGGTACCCACATCAACACCCGCGAACTTGAAGTCCTCCGGGCCTTTGTAATCAAAGATAATGTAGCCGTTTGACTTGACTCCCGCCCGATCCTTGTCGGCGTTAACGGTAACCAATACTTCGGTATAAGTTGGTTGTTGGTCGCCCAGAGGGTAGAGCCCCACTACCTCGCCGCCAAATTCCTCTGGCGTCGCCTCCAACGCACCCTGGCTGGTCAGAGACAGGTCGCCCACGTCAGCGGCCAGCGGCACCTCCGCAGCGCTATCATTGAACAGTTCGCGGCGCATGATCTCGCGCTTGCCCTGCAGATTGCCCGGTTGGGGATCGTTGGGGGCCCCGGTTTGCGCCTGCCAGTCATAATCGGTCTGGCGCACCATGCCTAGCTCACCGTAGGGTTCAAAATTACGCAGTGGGTCAGGGGCGTCGGTGCGCACATCGTCCCCCTTCTGGTCAACATACAGCTGCCCGTCCACCGTATTTGTGTCTACCAGGGTGGCCTGCACATTGATATCGACACCATCGCTTTCCGACAGCGCATAGAGGAATTCAGGAATCTGCGGCTGCAGGGACCGACTGATATGGAATGCACCGAAGGGGCTGAAGGGCACCAGATAGCTGTTGTACTCGCCTACCCAATCGATAGCGCGGTCCGCCCCGGTGTTGAGAATCATCACATCGCGCCCGGCGCCGGCGTAGACAATGTCGGCGTAGGCCTGGAACTCGTCGCCGTCCTTGTTATCCAGCGGATCCGGAGGCGGATCCTTGGGCTTGACGCGACCGGTGAATCCGGAGTCATGATTATCGTCCATGTTCAGCAGGTCGTCACCGCGCCCACCGTACATATGGTCACGACCGGTGCCGCCAACAATCCAGTCGTTACCCAGATCGCCAAAGGCGCGGTCGTCTCCGTCTGACTCTTTGCCCTCGTCGGAGAAGCGCTCGTCTACGACGCCTTCACCCTCATCGAAATTAAGGATAAAGTCGATAGCGCGTGGGTCGCCGTCGGCATCATCACTCGTATCGTCAGGGTCGTCATAGCCACCAAGTGACGCCAATGCGGTAACGTCATCCTGGCCGGCGACGGTGGCTGCCAATCCCGCTTCAAAATCAAACATCAATTTGCGTCGCGGGTTGAACTCGTCGTACCAGGCAAACTCGTCGCGGGTGCGGGCGCGCTGGCCGTTCTCCTCAAGGATGGGCTTGCCTTCAAAGCGCAGGATGTCGCCAGGGTTATAGGGTGCGAAGTCGAACCAGAAAGGATTATCGGTTAACAAATCCTCCACATTGTTGAAGACGCTATCCTCGGGCAGATTAGACGGCGAACTCTGCATATTCTGCAGGAAGGTATTCACCTCAGTAAATTCTGCATCCGGTGCGACTTCAAAGCCCGCACCTGAATAGTAAACAGGCAGCGCCTCGGCGCCAGACACCGCGTCGTCACCGTCACCGGCGTGGATAAAGTCGCTATCCAGACCTCCAAAGACCACATCATTGAAGCGGATGGGCGCGTTGAACTCGCCGACCGAATCAGCGTCCAGGTCATCGGTGCGGAAGGCGAGCAGTTCGACTGACTTGACCAACTCATTCTCGACATTGATGATCGCGCGTTGGATATTGCCGGGAGTGCGAATCTCCGCATTCAGCGAGCGAGGGTCAGGGGACTCGTTTTTCTTCAGCCCAGTTTCCTCGGGCAAAAGCGCGTCGATGCCGTACAAGCTCTCACCGTAGACGTCACTATTGCGGCTGGTCATGATGAAACCATCGTCGCCGACAATGCCGTCGATACCGGTGCCACCAAGGATAAAGTCGTTGCCGATTTCACCGTGCAGGTCGTCGTGCTCGCTGTTGCCGAAAATCACGTCGTCGCCAGTCATGCCGTGGATCAGGTCGTCGCCGCTCTCGCCGTAGATCAGGTCGCCCTCTCCCTGGGCGGTGGCGAGGAATTCCAGGGTCTCGCGACCGGCGCCA
Source organism: Halieaceae bacterium (assembly GCA_963669435.1). Classification (GTDB taxonomy): domain Bacteria; phylum Pseudomonadota; class Gammaproteobacteria; order Pseudomonadales; family Halieaceae; genus CALJFL01. The sequence continues at coordinate 2,084,927 of OY770025.1, read as the reverse complement.
CCACCGACGTAGCTGTAGCCGTAATCACCGAGGTCCACCGCGCGTACACGGATGGTCAGCTCGTCGCCCTGACCACCAAAGCCATCGTCCTCGAAACCGCTGGCTACAACCGCATCGCGGTCATAGTTGAATACCGCGTATTCCACCTGATCGCCTTCGGGCACCACGATGCGGTAGATCTCGCCGTTGTCACCGAGGATGGTATCGGCGTCGGCGGCGTGGCGTTCTGCCTCGGGTACGATGGTATCGCCGGTGATGTCATTGTCCGGGCCACCGAAGCTTGCGTTGCGCGACAGCAATTCAGCGTTCCCCGCACCGCCGTAGATCAAGTCGGCACCGTCCGGCCGCAACAGGTGATCGAGGGTGTCGTTCGGGTCGGTGATCGGGTTGTCGTTGTCCAGGCCAAACAAGATAGAACTACCGCCGATAATATCGTCCTGGCCGAGATTGCCGTAGATGCGGTCATTGCCGCCGTTGCCCTCGATATAGTCATCGCCGTCGTCAAAATCTTCGAACACGTTGAAGCGCAGGGTCCAGCCCATATCGTTGCCAGCCATCAGATCAACTCGCTGGTTGATATTGCGCACATCAAATGACTGATCCGCGCTTTGTGATGGGTTGTAGGGGTCAAAATTGTTGGGGTCAATCTGCGCTTCCAGGCTGATAGCACCATCGCCCTGGATCACATCGTCACCCAACTGGCCGAACATCTCGTCGTCCTGCAGGGCACCGGCCATCACATCGTTGCCAAATACCCGCGGGGCCAGTGGTGCGGCTGCGGCATCAGTTTCAATGGTTTCGGTATGATCCAGCAGGGTGATATCGCGCACCCGATCCATATCCTGGTGCGGTTGCTCTTCGTCAGTAACCGCTGCGCGGAAGCCCACATCGACATCGGCGAGGTTGTCCACCGTGTCGCTTTCCAGCGCGTAGAGCACGCCTTCCTCGGTCATGCGGAAGCGCGGGCTGTCGGTGTCCAGGGTCGCCTGGCGAATAATGATGGCATTATCACCCGCCAACACGTCGTCGTCTTCGCCGCCGTCCATGATGTCATTGATATCGTTGACGTCCGCCGGGTTGAGGTCAGCCAATTCATTCGGTGTTATCGCCAACACATCCTCTGATGACATGGCATCCAGCTCATCGTGCCCACCGGACACATTATGGCCACCGATCAGGTCATCGTCGTCAGTGCCGCCAAACAAGGCGTCGTCGTCCTGGCCTCCGATGAGGATATCGTCGGCGCCATTGCCGAACATCACATCCTGGAAGTCGTTGTGGCCGCCGTCAAAATCGGCGCCATCGGATTCCTGGGTATCGATGGAGAAGAAATTGTTGTTAGTAAACAGATCCTGTACGTCGAAGGCCTGGATCGAGGGATAGAGCTTGCCGTGGTCACCGAACATCAGGTCCGCGCCATCGACCCCGTCGGGTCCGTCCGCATTGGCATCGCCGCTGTCGCCATACATATTGTCGTTGCCAGTGCCGCCAAACATGGCGTCACCGTGATTGGCAGAGGAATTACCATTGCCATACATCACATCGTTGCCGCCATCAGTGGGCTGTATGGTGGATACCCTGTCGAGGGTCTGCCAGCCATCGGGCGGATCATTGGAGATTAGCAGCGAATCTACGACAACCTGGTCAACGGTAACGGACGTACCGCCATAGACATTGACCACGTCCTGGCGCCCGAGAATATCGTCATCCGGGAGCGTCCAGTCCAGGCGGGCATTGTCGCCCAGCATAATATCCTCACCAGCGCGACCACCGATTAAGCCCTGGTTGGCGACATCGGTTTCACCGTAGAGCATGTCGCCGAAGGCACCACCTACCACGGTATCGTCCAGGTCGTTGCCATGAATGGTATCGACACCGCCCTTGCCGAACTCGCTGGTGCGCAACATGATGGCGTTGCCATTCTGGAAATATTGCTGGCCACCGTCGCCCAACAACTTATCGTTGCCCGGGTTGATCGCCGCTACCAGGCTGCCCAGGTAGAAGTCGCCGTGGATCAGGTCGTCGCCGCGGCCACCCATGGCGATATCGCTGGCACCATTGCCGTAAATCAGGTCATTACCCCCGAGGGAGCCAGTGGCAAAGGTCTCGACAAAATCCAGGGTCACTGGGTCACCGTCACCCTGAGCGGTGTAACTGCCAGTAATGGCAACCAGGTCGCCGACAACATCGAAGCGCAAGCGGCCCTCGTCGCCCAATATGGTGTCGTCGCCCGCTGATTGCACCAGGTCCGCCACGCCCTCACCGGGAGTGAGGAAGGCCTCGCCGTGCAGTTCATCGCCAGCCACACCGCCGAGAATGATATCGTCGTGATCATTGCCCTGGATATGGTCAGCACCACCCTCAGCGTTAGTAAGGTCGGTGGACTCAATCAATGTCACCAGGTTGTTGACCAGTTCCACCTTGCCCTGGTCACCGAACAGAATGTCTTCACCGGCGGCTACGCCGAACAGGTCTGCGGTGCCGCTATCCGGGGTAAACAGCACGGGGTTGTCGCCGACATCCGGGTTGTCCTCGTCGTTATCTCCGAAAATCCGGTCCGCGGCGCTGCCGCCGAAGGCGGTGTCGTCACCGGCGTTGGCGAAGATGTAGTCCACGCCGCCGCGGATGCCACCACCGGCCTGGGCAGTGGTTGCGATCAGGTCCAGAGTCTCACGGTCAGCATCCCCAGCACCCTCATTCGCCCCATCCCAGGTGTAATCCAGCAGGCCGTTGTCGCCGAGAATAATATCGTCGCCGTCGAGGTCAGGTATCGGGGTGCGCGCATCGCCATAGAGGCGATCAATACCACCGTCATTCACGCCACCGATAATAATGTCGGCTCCGGCGTTGCCCGCCATGGTGTCGGCGCCGCCAGTATTCTCAGCGATGTCAGTGGTAGTGATCAGGTCGATCGCTGCACCCTGTACCAGCCGACCGAGTGTGGCGGGATTATCCGGGATTTCACCGTCCAAAAAGATATCGCCGTTGTCGCCCAGCATCACGTCGTCGCCATCGGCGCCGCCGGAGTCGGCCGCAAAGTTATCCCCGTAGACGAAGTCTCCTGCTTCACCACCGATCAGCACATCGCTGTCTTCCTCACCGGAGACAATGTCCACACCGCCGAGGCCATCGTTATAACTGCGAATCAGGTCGAGGGTATCCGGATCACCATCATCGGGCGTGTAGTTGGCATCGGTGACATTGCCGTCATTGGCCCAGTCGTAGTAGAAATGAATCAGCCCGTTGTCACCCAGAATCACGTCCTCACCCACCGCGCCGCTGAGCACGTCCACGCTGCCGTTGACGCCACCGAGGATAATATCGCTACCCTCCTCGCCGAAAGCAGTGTCAGCGCCACCAGTCGTGTTACTGGTATCGGTGGTCTGGATAAACGCCAGCTCGCCGAAATGCTCGGAGGTGGCATCGGGTGCAGGATCGGCATCGGGGATATACACCAGCTCACCGTTGTCGCCGATGATGATATCGTCGTCACTGACGTCCGGGTCAGTGGCCCCGCGATCCGGACCGTGACCGCCGGTGAGCATAAAGCCGATGCCCAGGCTGGGAATATTCAGGGTAGCATCGGTGCCATTGTCATCGCCGTCATCACCACGACCGCCAATGATCACGTCGTCGCCATTGTCACCATATAAAGTATCTCGGTATGTGTTAGCCGGGTCGCCCACAAATTCCGAGGCAATGCGCTGCAAACGGCGCTGGTTAAATTCCACAATGCCGCCGTCGCCGATCAATACATCATCGCCGTCAGGTGTAGTCACGTCATTGGTATTTGCCGTACCACTGCGCGGGTCGACATCGCCGCCGCCCAGGTCGTTACCACCGCCGCCGAGCATAATGTCGCCGCCCTCACCACCGGAGAGGATGTCATTGCCATCCGACCCCAACACATCGGTCAGGATCAGGTCCAGGCTGCCGGGGTTAGTGTCGATAAGCGCACCGCTGCCTTCATAGGCAGCCACAACGCCGCTGGTGTCCTTACCGATCACCAGGTCAGTGCCGCCACCATCAACGTCGAATTTCACCACCACGCCATCGTCACCCATCATGATGTCAGCACCCACGCCGCCAATCACCAGGTCATCGTCGGCACCACCGAACATGATGTCCGGCTCACCCTCGCCGTGCATTTCGTCGTCGCCGCCGTCGCCAAACATCACGTCGCGTCCGCGACTACCGGTCATGTAGTCATTGTCGGCGTCGCCGTGCAGGGTGTCGTCACCGAAACCACCAGCAATCACATCACTACCGTCACCACCGTTGATAATGTCGTCCTGTTCATTGCCAAACAGTACGTCGTCGCCACCATCGCCGTCGATGACATCAAAGCCGCGACCGCCAACCACGTGGTCGCCATCTCCGCCCCCGGAAATATCGTCATTACCCGCACCGCCGAAAATAATGTCTTCGCCAGCGTCGCCGTCGATCATATCGTCGCCGCCCAGACCGAGATCAGTGCCGGTGAAGATGCCGTCCAGAGCCAACAGAATGTCATCCATTTGCTTGGCGGTACGCAGTTCCGGTGGAACATCGGGGTTGAGCCGATCGTTGGGAACAAAATCAGGAATGGCAAAGGCATCCACGTCGATCTGCGGACTGTTGGTGAAGTAACCGAAGCGACCGCCGTCGCCGAGGATCACATCAGCGCCGTCGCCGCCGGCAATATCGTCGGTACCGCCGCCACCGATAATGATATCGTCGTCGTCACCGCCGTCGATGGTGTCGTTACCGTCCAGCACGGACACCCGGGCACCAATAGTTTTGTCCGCGCTGACCCCGTCACCATCGCGCAAGGTGGCGTTGTCGCCGATCAGGATGTCGTAGCCGCGGCCACCTTCAATAATATCGTTGCCGAGCTCGCCGTAAATTTCGTCGTTGAGGTGGCTGCCGATCAGGCGGTCATTGCCGGCGCCGCCGCGAATCAGTGCACCCGCACCCGTAGCCGGGGTAACACCGAGATTTTCCACGAACTCGATAACATCGTCGCCAGCGCCACCCTGCAGGTCGAAGGTGATGTTGGACTGATCGAAGCCCTGGAAGGTGATGGAGTCATTGCCTTCACCGCCAATAAAGATGATGTGGTCGTAGCCCTTGTCGTACACCTGGAAACTGCTGACGCCGAGGGCGTCGGACTTGATGCCAATGTCTCCGCCGGCCATGTATTCAACCACAAAAGATTCATTGCCATCCGACACATCGCCGTTCAGGCGATCTACAGAATTGGGGCCGGCGTTAATGATCAGGGTATCCGGATCGTCGTTGCCGTCAGTATCCACCTCTGTGCCCAGTATCGGTGTGCGCTCAAACGGAATCTCGAAGGTAAAGACCTCTTCGGGGCCGAAGATAGTGTCGCCGAACTCCGCAGTGAGAATCTTCAGGTACCAGAACAGCTCAGCGAGAATGGCGCCCTGCAGATCAAAGATGGACCGGGCCGCCCGGAACAGGTCAGTGGGGTCAGAGCGCAATTCATTTTCTATAGTGTTGACCAGCTCACTGATGTGCACCGCGCCGTCATCGTCCGGGTCATACAAATCCAGGCCCAGGCGCGCGGTGATACCGCCGCCGACGCCGCCGGAGGCCACACCCAGATTCAGTTCGGCCGCTGCGGTGAGGGTCATCTCCAGGAACAGCTCCTCGATATCCGCGCCCTCGGTGATGTTCTCGCGGTCACCGAGGAAGAAGCCGTCAAAGATCAGGCCGGGATTGGTGAAATTGGAATCGGCAAAACGATTGAGGCCAAAGGTATCGAAGCCGGCACTGAAGTCTGCGCCGACAAAGAAGCCGAAGCCAATGCTGGCGCCTAGGGGACCGAAGATAGTGACAAACTGTTCATAGTCGAAGCCCACGCCCAGGGGCGGCAGATCCAGGGTTATCAGACTGACGTCTTCGCCCACCAACAGGCCCAATAACAACTCGGGGCTATCCAGCCAGGGCAGGTTTATGATTTCCGAGGCGCCGCCCACGGATAGGTTAGTGGTGTCATTGAAGGATGACTTGGTGGTTCCGGGAGCCGGTGAATTGGTGACCGCAGTGGCGAAGTCATCAATAACGTCACCCACCTGGCCGACCAAGGTTTCGAAATCTCCAAAGGTGTCTTCGATTGCCTTGCTGAAGTCGATATCTGGATCAAAAAGGGCGTTGGCAAAATCCAGGTTGGGTATGTTATCCGCATTAAAGACTTCCAAATCGCCCAAGGTAATAAAGGCATCACCCGAGAGGGTTTCAACCACATCGAGAATATCGCTGATCTGGTCAATCGCCTCAAACAGACGTGTGTCAGCGAGGCCCAGCAACTCCGCCAAGTCCAGTAACGAAGTGGGACCAAACAGTTGGCTGATAATCGGCACATCTTCATTCAGCAGGTCGCTGATGTCCTGCAATGGACCCAGAAAATCGCTGATTCCGGTGAGGACATCGCCGATAAAACCGTTCAGTAGACTGGTAAGATCAATCTGGACCTCGCCAAAGTCGAGCAGGTCCAGACCCTCCTGGATGAGATTGTCCACCGCATCCCAGGCACCCTCCCCCAGGGACCAATCCATAACAAAATCAGTCTTCAGCTTGGGCAGTACATCAAGCTCAGCAACGCCCACAGACAGTTCCAGATTGAGGATTGGGTCAGGTAAACCGTTGCCTGTCTGATCCAGGCCGCCACCGCCAAACATCACGTCAAATCCGAGGTTGCCGATATCCGCGATAGGCAACACGGTGGAGTCCGCTCCACCGTTATTTTCCAGGTCAATGCCGAACAACAGTTCCATACCACTTCCGTTGTTCTCCACCAGCACTTCCAGGAAGCCCAGGGTGCCCTTGAACGGCGTTCCTTCGGGGAGGTCCACAAAAGCGCGTACTTCCAGTTCGCCCTTGTCGGCATTTTCACCAGCAGCGTAATCTTCTTCAAGGATGATGAAGGCACCGTCCTGGCGGTTGACGCCAAGGCCAATATCCAGCTCCCACTCCACACCAAGTTCAATGGGAATATCCGAAGACAGGTTCAGCAGGGGTACACCTAGGTCGAAGCCCAGGTCAAAGTCCAGGTTGTAGTTATCTTTCAGGCTGATGTCCCAGCGAATTTCGTCATCCAGGGTGCCGGCGGCGTTTTCGATGAGTTGCCCGGCCACGTTGACAATATCCAGCCCGATCACGTCATCGAAGAAGTCCTCAATGAACTGGGTCACATCCTCAAGGGTCAGGTCATTGGTAAACTCCACCAACTGGCGGAACTGGTTGATAAACTGGTCACGGAAGCCTTCGATAAAGCGCACACCGTCGGCCAGTTTGTCCCCGACTATCGGTAGGTCGACACTGGTGGCCTGGTCGAGCAGTTCCTGAACGGTTTCAAAGAACAGGTCTGCTGCATCGGTGAGTAACAGCAGGTTCTCCAGCGGATTGAATTCGTCCAGGCTATCGATGAAATCGCTAATCTGTGACTCCAGATCAGCGAGCGCCGAAGCATCCGGCAGGCCATCCAGCAGGTCGGTGACATCGTCGAGTAACTTGTCGCCAGAAGCGCTGATCTCGGTCAGGAAGCCCGTGAGACCACCAGCGATATCAAACAGCGGGATACTGACATCGTAGTCCTGCACAGGTACCAACAGGTCCGGGAAGTCGCCAAACCCGACATCCGACAGGGTCTTGATATCGTCAGTGGCGGAGAAGTCCAGGCCGCCCAGGCTGAAATCCAGCTCAATATCCACCAGGGCATCCATCACCTGCACAGCGGCGTCACCGACCTGGGCCAGGAACACCAGGCCGACGCCCTCCGCGCCATCACCAAATATTTTCAGGTCGCCCTCGAGGCCGCCCTCCGGGTTGAACAGCTTGAAGTCGCTGTCGACGGGGCTATCCGGGTCAGTGGTGCTGTTATTGAGTGCCACTCCCACCTTGAAGCCCCAACCGAGGTTGCCATCTGCACGCAACACCTTGCCACTGGTCAAGTTGGGCAGGCTGGCCCCCAGGTCGATATCCAGGCCAAGCGTGGTGCTTACGGTTTCCTCGATATCAAAGTCCAGGGTTAGATAGGGGGTACCGGCGATTGTTTCCACATCGACCACCAGGCTGACGCCATCCGTCGGCTCCAGACCGAAGGCGCCACGCAGGGCCGACGCCAGACCCTGCAGGGTCAGGGTGGGAACTTCGTCGCCTTCCAGGCCCAACAAGCTCTGCTGGTCTTCCAGCAGGGCGCGTGCCTGGGCCACTGCCCGATCTACACCCTCGGTGAGTCCCAACAGGTCACTGAAGGACTTGTTGACCACCGGCAGGGTCTGGGTAAGCACCGGGTACGCGGCCTCCAGTTCCGCCACCAGGTCACCCAGTTGCTCCAGTACCGCCACCAGGTCGAAGTAGTCCAGGGGCGCGTACTCACCCAGGGAAACAAAAGTACCTCCCACATCGGTGCCAATGGCCGCTAGGCTGTCATTGAGGTCGGTAGCATCGATGGCGGGGTCGATATCGGCATTGGGGTTGCCAAACACGGCCAGATTGACATTGATATTGCCCGCAGGGAGGGCGTCCAGTTCAGCCAGTTCACCTCCAAAGCCCGTATCCACGAAACCGTCCTGGACCTCGATTTCCATGTCGAATTCGCCGAAGAACTCCGGCGTTTCAATGCCGCCATCAACCCGACCACCACGGAAAGGCTGCACCGGGTTGGCGACGTTGAGCACATCAACAAAAAAGTCGTCATCGGCAAACGTACCTTCCACCCCGAACAGGTAGAGCGTGCCGCTGGAGCCGCTGTCACTCACATCAACTACATAGGCGGTGCCGCCAGAATCCGCGACAATTTTCCTGCCCGCGACCACGTCGGTGAATACCGGCCCAATCTGGTCATCAAAGTCCAGGGTCTGCAGCTTGCTGACCACCGGGTCGGTAACGATTTCCAGCGCAACCTGACCACCATTCTGGTCCGGACCGGCGTAGATAGGGACATCGTCCGCAGTACCCAGTATCTCATCCTCACCCGGACCGAATTCCTCGGTTCCTGTGGTCGGGCCAATAAAGGTATCCTGAATATCCTGCTGGATGGTCTCCAGGCTGACCTGACTGCCTGCGGCCCCGCCCTCGTCCTTCAGCTGGGCGGAGAATTGCGCTCCAAAACTGCCGTCAATGTCGTTGATATCGACCCCGATGATGCCCATCAGAGCAGTGGCCTGTACACCGTCGTCAGGTAGGGTGCCGATAAATGCGCCCCCCAGGGTGGCGTCGCGCACAAAGAAGCGCTCCTCCAGCAGATTGTCGTCGTCAGTGGGATCTGGATCGATAGAAGGGGTGAGGTCAAATCCATAGGTGGCCGAGAAAGTGGTACGCGCCTCCAGGGTTACCAGCAAATCCTCTGCCCCCACGCTGCCCACGCCCGCTGCCGTGATAAGGAATTCACTGAACGGAGTGAGATCGACATCAAACTCAAAGGGCGTGGTAAAGGGCGGATCCAGCGCCGGGTCGGCGGTGTCCGGGTCATCCACGCCCACCGAGACACGGTCGCTGGAAATCAGGTCCATATCGTAGGTGAGTTCATTGGAAGACGGATCGTAGGTGGGGTTTATGCCGCCAACGGCGTTGCCGACGTCATCTGAGGTGTCGGTGAAAAGTGGCATCCGCAAAATCTCAGCCAACCGCGCGCCCATTTCCTGAGCGGTGGTGTAGGTTTCCACCGGGTGGAAGCCATTGGGTACCAGCGGCGCACCCTCGCTGTTGAAATTAACCTCAGGGTCGATCACGCCAGCGCCCACCGGCGACCTGAGCAATAGCCTCGCAGCGCTACCATCATCGACAAAAGCCTCGGCATCAAACATGCCATCGGGGCCGAGATCGTAGATCATGCTGTTCTTGATCATCGCCTCAAAAGCGACAATGTCTTTCAACGTGGCGTCGGTGAAGGGAATGTCGTAGCCGGCGAAAAGCGCGTTCTGCATAATGGAATCAAGCGCGGCGCCTAACTCACCAAGCATGCCGATGAAGCTGCCGGGGCCAATCTGGTTGAACTGCAGGGCCTCGGCGAAGTTAACCAGTTGCAGGGTATTGTCCGCTGCCGGGGACGGAATGGGGATAAGCGGGTCGTCGCCATTGGGTGGAGTAATGTCGAAAGCCAGACGGAATCGGTTGACCTCCTGGGGGTCGGTGCCCGGGTCCTGGTTATCCGGCTCGGTGGGTTCGAACGTGGCTATGGTCGGCACTGGCGGAACATCAAGCAGACCCCCGAGAGGGTTGAAATTACCCACAATCGCCATGTCTTGCGGCTTCCAGAAATCGTCTACTTGGGCAGTGCTCAAGTCCCGCAAGCCATCCTTTACTTCAACTGGAAGATCAAGCACTAACTCGGAATTATCGCCAACCGCTATATCAAAACTGGCATCCGGTGGGCTGCCGCTTCCGTCAAGCTCAGCGCCGCGCACCCCGGCGTCAAAGGTCAGGGTATTGGTGATTTCCAGGGTTTCGCCGCCTGCCGCGATCAGGCGGATATTGCCCGTGTCCTCGTCGGCACTAACCTCCACATCGGTCACCCCGTCGAAGCCGGCCAGGTCGAGGGCATTGTTGAGGTCGTAGATCAGGTCCTCGAGAAGCTGGTTATCGGTCAGCAGGGACAGTTCATACACGGAGGTATCATCCGCTGACAGCACGATGCGCCCGCTGTCCACGCTGGCAGATACCGCCAGTCCGGCGTCCGAGAGCGCAGAGTCAATTTCCGTGGCCAGGTCGGCGGCTGAGGCGTGCCCGCCCTCAAAATCCACACGGTGGTCAGTGCCGTTAACGCTGACAATAAGCCGCGCATTGCCCGCGAAGTCGGCATCGGCCACCACATCATCAGCGGTGAGGGTCAGCAGTGTTTTCTGTCCCGCGGTAAAACCGAGCGCGGCAGACGCTTCAGTGTCGGCGGCAATAACTTCAATGCCGGTTACATCGGCAGCCCCGGTAAGGGTGATGGTACCGGCAGATTCGGAGGCGGTAACGGCTCCTGCTTTGCCGGCGATAAACAAGGCGCTGCCCAGGGCAGCGTCGAAGTCCGCAAACAATTCCGCCGAACTGGTATTCGGGCTGGGCAGCGACAGAGCTTCAGTCGTTGCTACCGCAATATCGCTGAACGTGCCATCGTCAAAAGCAACGCGCAGGGTCAGGTCCGCCTGGGCATCGCCACCGATAACTCCCCCTGCATCAATAGCTCCGGCAGCCACAAGCGGAGCCAAACTATCGCTCATCTCGCTGGCGGCAAAGCCAATATCTTCCTGCTCTGCGCCTGGGGCGCGGATGGTCACCAGACGCGGCAGCGCGCCGGCCAGAGAAAGGAGAAAGGTCACATCGTCACCCGGCTGGTTGGCGGGGGCGAGACCGGCCGCGGTCAGTAACCCGGTCTCCGATAAGGGATCAAATCCGGTAAAACCCAACTCTCCAGCATTGGTGGTGGGCAGGCTAAAACGCAGTTCATCACTTCCGGTCAGATCGACCGTCACCAGGTCCCCGAGGCCAGCGGCGTTGACCGCCGCTTGCACATCGGCCACAAGGTCAGCGTTGTCGCCATTGCTGGCGTCCGCCGTGACCAACACGTCAGTAGCGATACCGATATTACCCAGGCGCAGCACAAATCCCGCATCGTGAGGCAGGTCGAAGTCCGGGATGGCATTGTCAGCGACCACTTCGCCGCCAGTCTGCTCTACCCCGTATTGAGAGGAATCAAAGCCGAGTACAGCTGGGCTATCCGGGTCGACCAGGGTGGCGAGAATATCAGCCTGGAAGTCGATACTCCCGTCGACCACATCTGCGCCAAGGAAGCCGATATTCAAATCAAAATTGAAGGCGTCGTCTGGCACCGTATCGACAACGCTGAAAAGCATGTCGTCGGCGCGCCGAATGAAGAAATCCAGGGCATTGAGGTCGGCGTCGTCCTGGCCGCCGGTGTACACACCAAACTCGAAGCCAAAGCTGAGGCTGGATTCCAGGGGGAGGGTCACTGCTTCCGGGTTAAGGGAGTCGCCAGTAAAGGCCAGTAACTTGAGGTCGTCAGCGTCCAGGCCCAGATCGAGTGCCGTATCGGCGCGCTCAATGGTCAGCTCAAACTGCAGGCTGAATACCACCTCAGCGTCGGGTTCTTCGGTCAGGTCAGTGGCGCTGACCAGATCGAAATCAATACTGAAATCGGGACCGAGGTCTTCCAGCAACAGATCAAGGCCGTCATTAAGTATCAGGCCCCCTTCAAGGAAAGTGACAAATTCATCCACCTCGGTGGAGTTGTCGACGCCAGTGGTGAGAAACTCCTCCATCGGAGCGAACAACAGGGCATCGAGCATCTCTGCGGCATCCACCACGCCGTCGTCATTACCTGCCATGTCCCAGGCATGAAGGATATCCTCGTCGTCATCACCGGTATCAAAGGCCTTACCGTTGATATCGCCGTCGCCGTCAGCGTCCACCGCCACGGCAAACAAATCGAGGAATCGTGGCGCTTCAAAGGGCGCATCGTCGGTATCGGTTTCGTCGTAATCCGGGTCTTCGATCAACAACAGGGGCACGCGATCGTCCAGTTCGGTATCAAAAAAGTCTTCCAGCAGGTCCTGGAAGTCTTCGAGTCCCTCGCCCATGGCATCTGCCGCTGCCGGCATGAAATCTGCGCTCAGCAGTAACCTTGGCTCCAACGGCTCAATCAGGCTGGCCCGATAGCCTTCGCGGAAGCTGTCCCAACCCGGGGAGCGTTGGAACTGTGGGGGTTTGAATAGGTGGGAGGGGGAGGCCAGATGACCGGCACCTGGCAGGGTGTCGGCTCGATGGAATGGGTAAGCCATGGCGCTGCTCCTTGCAAACCTGCTTTCCGTCGCACAAACGACATATGCGACTGCCGCTTTTCCAACCCGGAGAAGCGGCCATTTAGTTATCGAAGATCATCTAAAAATTTAGCAGTGGCGCCCTTACTGTCAATAAGACGAAAGTGTTAGTGACGCGCCCGAACAGTCGCTCCGACGCGCGAGCAACAGACAAACTGCCTTCTTCCATCCCACCACCAAAGGACGGCATGCTCGCCAGCCAGATATTCCCTGTCGACGAAAAATATAAGTGCCTGATTTCTCAATCCTTTGTCAAAACGGCCTCATAGAGAAACGAGCACTGGCTAACTAATACGGGCCACTGAAGCGCCTGTGACAGTGTTATAAGCACGGCCAGCCTTATAAAAACAAAATCTGTCTATTTCGCGGAGAATTTGGATGATTAGTGCCCCGCGCAAGAACATACGATGGCGAGAACAATGGAATGCCAATGAAGGTTAGTGTTGGCCACCTAAATGTCATCGTGATTTGGACGATCAAAACTTAGCAAACACTACAAATAAAGACCCTAAAGCTAATACCCGCTATAAAAGAACATCCCTTATCAGGCCGCGCTTGCGAGCCATAGCCGTCAAAAAGCCGTGCGGTTGAAAATACGGCGGAGATCACACTGTCTTCGTCGTAAATCATTGCCCTCAGACCCGGCTAGTTCACGATAACTTCGCGATTTGTTATGCCTCCAAGGTAGTGTCACAATGAATGCCACAATAACGCCCTCAGCGTTTTTCAACCTTTAAACCGGACATCACCATGGACGCGACCACAACAGAGTACATTCCACCCCAGGTCTGGACCTGGGATAAAGAAAATGGCGGCAGATTTGCCAGCATCAATCGCCCCACGGCGGGCGCCCAGCATGAAAAAGAACTGCCGGTGGGAGAGCATGACTTACAGCTGTATTCACTTGCCACCCCCAATGGGGTCAAGGTCACGGTTCTTCTGGAGGAATTGCTGGCCCTGGGTAAGCAGGAGGCCGAGTACGATGCCTACCTGATCAATATCGGCGAGGGCGACCAGTTTGGCAGTGGCTTTGTCGCTATTAACCCGAATTCGAAGATTCCCGCACTGCTTGATCGCAGCACCAATCCACCCACACGGGTGTTTGAATCCGGGGCCATCCTGGTCTACCTGGCGGAGAAATTTGGCGCTTTCCTGCCCACTGACCCCTCAGCGCGAGCCGAGTGCATGTCGTGGCTGTTCTGGCAGATGGGCAGTGTCCCCTTCCTTGGCGGTGGCTTCGGGCATTTTTACGCCTATGCCCCGGAAAAATGGGAGTACCCAATCAACCGCTATGCCATGGAGGTAAAGCGGCAACTCGATGTGCTCGACCAGAACCTGGCCAACCGTCAATATCTTTGCGGGGACGAATACACCATTGCCGACATGGCCAACTACGCCTGGTATGGCGCCCTGGTACAGGGCAAGTTGTACGAGGCCGGCGAGTTTCTCGATGTCACGTCGTACACACACGTGGTGCGCTGGGCCAACGAAATCTCTGAAAGACCGGCGGTTAAACGCGGAAGGCGGGTTAACAGAACCTGGGGGCCCGAGGAAGCTCAGGTGCCCGAACGCCATAGCGCCAGTGATCTCGACTGAGCGCGCCAACTGCAGCTTTCATTCATACAATTTATAAAAATAGGCGGGCAGCATATGCGAAGAACAATTTCCCTGGTCGCCAGCGCTCTGCTGGCGGGCTGGACATTCAATACCGCGGCCCAGGACACCCCGAAATTGCTGTTCGGGGATACGCATTTGCACACTTCCTATTCATTTGATGCCTACCTGAACAAGAACCAGAGTGCCGACCCCGACGTGGCATATCGTTGGGCTAGCGGCGCTCCCGTTGTTCACCCCCTGCACGGCGCCAGGGTGCAAATTGGCACACCGCTGGACTTCCTGGTGGTATCTGATCACGCAGAACTGCTCGGCGTAATACGGGCGATGAACCAGGGTACAGCGGAAACCGAGGACCTGGGCTGGTGGGGTAACCTGAAACGCTGGTACGCGCTCTACACACTCAACACTGCTATTGAGAGCGGCGAAGGTGGCGACGTGTTTAACAGTATATTGCCCGTACCGCCGAGTGCACCCGGCGGCGACCCTGTACTCGACCCCGCGAACAAGCTTCCCACTAATATTTTTGGGGACACCACAAAAATTGAAACCAACGCCTGGCACGAGATAGTGGCCGCCGCCGATCGCAACAATCGTCCCGGGGAGTTCACCGCGTTTATCGGCTGGGAGTGGAGCTCTATACCCACCGGCGCAAACCTGCACCGGGTGGTATTCACGCCGGACGGCGGCGATGTGGCGCGGCGGTTCAAGCCCTTCGGGTCGGATATCAGCCAATACCCTGAAGACCTCTGGCAATGGCTCGAAGACACTCAACAGCAAACCGGCGCTCGCTTCATCGCCATGCCGCATAACTCCAATATTTCCAAGGGGTACATGTACGCAGACACCACGCTCAAAGGAGAACCCATCAGCGCCGAATACGCCATGCGCAGGATGCAATGGGAGCCGGTGTCGGAAATTACCCAGTTCAAGGGCGACTCTGAAACCCACCCGAGCGTATCTCCGGATGATGAGTTCGCCGACTTCGAAACCTACGGTCATTACATCCAGCAGGAAGCCGAACCGTACGTACCGAAAGCAGCGGACTACGCGCGCTCCGCACTGCGCACGGGTCTGGAGCTGGAGACCAGGACCGGGGTAAACCCCTATCAATTTGGCATGATCGGCTCGACCGACTCGCACTCGGGTCTGGCCTCAGCAGAAGAAGATAACTTCTGGGGCAAGTTCGCTCGCGACTCCATACCAGCAACCAAACGCAATGACGATCGCATCGGTGGTGGTGGAGCCACTGGCTGGAGCATGGCCGCCGCCGGATTGGCCGCCGTCTGGGCCAATGACAATACCCGGGAGGAAATATTCGCCGCCTTCCAACGCCGGGAGGTCTACGCCACGACCGGTACACGCCTGCAGGTGCAGGTATTTGGCGGCTGGAAGTTTGATGAGGCAACACTCGATGCGGCGGATTTCGCTGCCAGGGGCTATGCCCAGGGCGTACCGATGGGAGGCAAGCTGGCACCCGATACCGGCGAGTCGGCACCAGCACCGCAAATGCTGGTGCGTGTTATGAAAGATCCTGTCGGCGCCAATCTCGATCGCATCCAGATCATCAAGGGCTGGTATGACGCGGAGTCCGGGCAACAGGAGCAGGTTTACAACGTGGCCTGGGCGGGAGAACGCGAGTTGGACAGCGATGGCACGCTCCCGGCGATCGGCAACACCGTGGACCTGTCAACCGGGCGCTATGACAACAGCATCGGCGCGGACCAGCTGTCAGTACTATGGACAGATCCCGACTTCGATCCTGCGCAACCCGCTTTCTACTACGTGCGGGTGCTGGAAATACCTACGCCGCGACACTCGTTATTGGACGGGCTGGCGCTGCAAATGGATCTACCTGAAGAAGGACCGGCAACGCTGCAGGAACGCGCTTATTCTTCCCCGATCTGGTATTCGCCGCGCTAATCAGCGCAGGTGGCGCAGTAAGAAGGAGACATGCCCCTCGCCCGAGGGGTCTTCGATACCGAATTCCTCGTCAATCGCATATACGACGTTCTCCAGACCTACTTCCTCGGCACGCTGTTGCAACGCAATGGCATGCAACGTGTGATGCAGCAACAGGCCGAGCAGGTCATCGAGGAACGGCGCGTTGCTGTTGAAAACATAGATCGGCGCATCCCCGGCATCCATAAGACCCAGTGCGTCAATGTTCGCACGGTAGGCGATGTTCTCCTCGGTGAAAATCTCCTCGTCGCTGCTGACGCCAAATATGGTGTAAAGAAAACTGCTGGCATTGAGGGCCGCTGCAATCGTGGTGACCTCCGTCGAACCGCCCAGCAGCGGCGCCAGTGGATCAAGTACCGGAGCCAGAACCTCCTCCCAGCGCACCGCATCGACCGTCGATTGGGTAAATAGTGCGGCGATGGCATTGATCCGGCTGGATTCCCGCAGCACCGGATCGTCGCTACCGGGGTCGGCAAGATCATCATGGGTAGCCAGCCACAGGCTGGTGCTGGCGCCCGCAGATATGCCGTAGGTCACGACCTGCGCCGGGTCTATATTCAAACTTTCCGCGTAGTAGCGCGTGAACTGCAAGGCTCGCGCCCCATCAGTGAGCGGCCGAATCACACCATCGGGATCAAGGGGCGGCTCCAAGCTCAGTAAATGATAGTTAACCGTGGCGAAGGCTACGCCGGCTCCCAGAAACTCGCGGATGTCCGCCGCATTGGTTTCGTAAACGGAGCTCTTGTCGCCACTGGTGTAGCCGCCACCATGGTAAAAAATTACCAGTGGGGTGGGTGTGTCGCTGTCAGGGAGAAAGATATCCAGCACATTGCGCTCCCCATCACCATAAGGCAGGTCGGCCACAAACTGCGCTGGAGTATCGGGTAAGTCGATTGGTGGCGCTGAAAAGCTTAGCTCGAGCTGGGGAGCAGGTTCTGCAGAGTCAGCGGCGTTGTTGCCGTTGCTGCTGCTACCACTACTGCCCCCACAACCTGTGAGGATAACGAGAGTTGAAAGAACGATAAGAAGATCGCGCACCGAGTGATCCTGTTTTAAATGTTAGTAGATGTTAACATGCGACACATTCTTATGCCTGCCTCAATGTTATACATACGCATCGGGCAGCAATTTCGATCGCTTTGCGCGGGATTAGTGCCGTGACTCTTGCTTCGAAACACCACGGGACCGCCTGGGGGGTTGAATGGCGGAAGCAGCAGATAACAGCCATTCAGGCCACCGCAGCACCAGGATCCACCATGAGTAACACCGAAGACACTGCCTTGCTTGTTTCATCGATTGCGGAATCGCCAGAATCCCTGCGGAACCGTTTTCAGGAATACGGTTACCTGCACTTCAAACGTTTCGTATCGGACAACGAATGCAATAGTCTGTTGCAAGACATACTGGGTGCGTGCGACCCACATATACAGCAGTCGCCCTCGGCTGAGGCCCCCACCCTTGTCGGCGACCCTTTCAGTGAGGGAGGTGACACCTGGAACAACATTTACCCACGCGTCCAGGCGCTGGAAAGTTTCCACTCCTTCTTCCACAGGCCCGAACTACTGGACCTGATGCGCGTTCTGGCCGGTGACGAGGTATTTGTCTATCCGATGAAGATGGCACGTATATCCACCCCGGGCAGGGTTGGCTACGAAACACCGCCCCACCAGGACGCACACTCCCACCAGGCCGGCGATACCATGGCGGGCATCTGGATTCCCCTGCAGGATATCGACGCCACCCTGGGGAGGTTGAAACTCCTGCCGCACTCCCACAAGCGCGGCGTGCGCAAGGTCTTCGCCGCTGACGGCGTGGGCGGCGTGCAATGTGAAATCTACCCCGACGAAACCAGCTGGCACGTGTCGGATGTCGAGCGCGGCGATGTCATCATATTTCACAGCTGCTGCGTACACCGTGCGGAGCCGAATCGCAGCGCCGAGGGCGTGCGCTTCAGTGTCGACACGCGGTTCTGTGATTACGGCGCACCTACCTTCATCAGCAATTTCGAACCACACTACGGCAGTCACATTGAAGGCCACAACTGGGAGTCCGTGTACCGCAACTGGCAGTCCAAAGAGCTGCAATATTACTGGCGCGACTACCCGGCAGTATTCGCTACCCTGCTCGAGCGCTAGCAGCCAATCACTGCCAGTGCGGTCTCCCAAGCGACGGACTTATCGTTTCAGCCCGCTTCTGAAAGGTTGAACAGCTGGGTATTACCCCCCCGCGCAACAATATTGTCGGTGCGGGTTTTTTCGGTAGCAAAGCGCAACAGGTAATTTGGTCCACCGGCCTTAGGCCCGGTGCCCGATAATCCCTGGCCGCCGAAGGGATTCACTCCCACCACGGCACCCACCATGTTGCGGTTGATGTAGGTGTTGCCCACCCGGGTCTGCCTGAACACCTCCCTGGCGAAGCCATCAATCCGGCTGTGAATACCCAGGGTCAGGCCGAAGCCCGAGGCATTGATCTCTTCCAGCACCTCAGGCAAATCAGCCACCTTGTAGCGAATGATATGCAGTATGGGGCCGAACACTTCCTCTTCCAGCTGAGACAAACGCTCAATTTCATAAACCTGAGGTGCAACGAAGTTCCCCTGGACGTGTCGCTCGTCCAGCTCGCACTTCGCCAGCAAAGTGCCCTCGCGCTGCATACGCGCCTGGTGGCACTCCAACTTGTGACGCGCGGCCAGGTCTATGACCGGCCCAATATCGGTTGCCAGTGCCGCGGGATCACCCAGCTGCAATTCCCGCATGGCGCCGGCTAACATGGCGATCACCGAGTCGGCGATATCTTCCTGAAGGTACATAACCCGTAAGGCCGAACAGCGCTGACCCGCGCTTTGGAACGCTGAAGTCACGACATCATCAACCACCTGCTCTGGCAGGGCGGTGGCGTCCACGATCATGACATTCAGGCCACCGGTTTCCGCGATCAGCGGCGCAATCGCACCGGGCCGCTGGGCCAACTGCTGATTGATCTTGCGTGCCGTGGCGGTGCTACCGGTAAAGGCGACACCCGCGACGCGTTCGTCATCTACCAATGCAGCCCCCACCTCGGCGCCTGTGCCCGGCAACAGGTGAATTACCCCGGGGGGAATCCCCGCCTGCAACATCAGTTCAACAGCCCGGGCGGCGATTAACGGCGTCTGTTCCGCCGGCTTGGCAATCACCGCATTACCCGCAACCAGCGCGGCCACCACCTGCCCGGTAAATATGGCCAGGGGGAAATTCCAGGGACTGATACACAAAAAGGTCCCGCGCCCATGGAGGCTGAGTTCATTGGTTTCACCCGTGGGTCCAGGCAGGTGCTGTGGGGTTGCAAATCGCTGACGCGCCTGGCCGGCGTAGTAGCGGCAGAAATCAACTGCCTCGCGGACTTCTGACAAGGCGTCGTCGATAGTACGGCCCGCTTCCGCGACGATCAGCCCCATCAATTCCTCGCAATTGGATTCCAGCAAATCTGCCAGACGGTCAAGGCAGGCCGCCCGCGCCTCGGCTCCCAGCGCGTCCCAGCCGGGCTGTGCTGCCTGTGCGATGGTCAGCGCGGCTTCCCTGGCCGCCGGGCCGGCATTGACTACCTGCCCCACTATCTGCCCCGTTCCCTGCTCCAGCCTCGCCGGGTTAACCACCGGTTGCGCCGGCCCCTGCAACAACTCGCCATTGACCAGGGGACCAGCAATCAGGGGAGACCCCGAGGTTTGCTCCATGTTTCCCAGCAGGTCTGCAACCACCACCGGATCGTCCAGGTCCATCCCCCAGGCGTTAAGCCAGGGTGCCTGCTCATGTTGGTACAGATTCCTGGGCAGTGGTATCAGCGGGTGCCGGTGCAAGGCTTGTGCCTGCGTTTCTGTCACCGGGTCCTGGAGCAGTTCTTCAGGTGGGACGCGGGCATCCAGGAAACGGTTGACAAAGGAGCTGTTGGCGCCGTTTTCCAACAGGCGGCGAACCAGGTACGGCAGCAGATCCCGGTGGTTGCCGATGGGCGCATACACACGCACAGGTATATCTGTACGGGTGACGTGAAGCTCATCGTATAGCAGATGGCCCATGCCATGCAGGCGCTGGAACTCGAAGTCCCCGCGCCCTGCTGAAAGCGCCTCTACCAGGGCCACGGTATGGGCATTGTGCGTTGCGAATTGCGGGTAGATTGCATCTGGCGCACCCAGCAAGCGTTCAGCACACAGCTGGTAGGAAACATCCGTATGGCACTTACGGGTGAATACCGGGTACTCCGACAGGCCCTGCTCCTGGGCATGCTTGATCTCCCCGTCCCAGTAAGCGCCCTTGACCAGCCGTACCATCAGTCGCCGATTGGTCGCGCGCGCCAGGGCCACCAACCAGGCGGCCACCTCATAAGCCCTTTTCTGGTAGGCCTGCAGCACAAACCCCAGGCCATCCCAACCCGCCAGCTCGGTGTCGCGCGCCAGCGCTTCGAACAGGTCCAGCGACAGGTCCAGCCGGGCACACTCCTCGGCGTCGATATTGAAGCCCAGGCCACCCTGTTTGGCCATCAGCGCGAGGTGCCTCACGCGTGGCAGCAGCTCCGCCACCACTCGCCGTTTCTTACGGAATTCGTAACGCGCGTGCAGTGCAGACAGTTTGACCGAAATGCCATTGCCGGCAATGACGTCACGCTGCGTGTTGAACGCAGCGATCGTTTCAATCGCCTGCGCGTAGGCGTCGAAATAGCGCTGGGCATCAGCGTCGGTACGCGCACCCTCACCCAACATGTCGAAGGAGAAGCGCGTGCCGGGGCGATTGTCCGCCGCTCCTTTCTTCAACCCCTCCTCGATACTGCGACCCAGAACATACTGGCCGCCCATGATCCGCATGGCCTGCAAAACTGCCTGGCGCACCACGGGCTCACCCAGGCTGCTGACCAGGCGCCGCATCCAGGAGTTGGTGTCGCCGGTAATCTCCTCATCCAGGCGCACGACGGTGCCGGTAAGCATCAAGCCCCAGACCGACGCATTCACAAAGCGCGAGGACGATTTACCCTTGTGCGCTCCCCAATCACCGGACTGGATTTTTTCCGCGATAAGACGATTGGCAGTTTCCTCGTCGGGAACACGCAGCAGTGCTTCGGCCAGGCACATCAACGCGATACCTTCGTCATTAGACAGGCCAAATTCCTGAAGGAAGGCGTCCAGCGTGCCGGCCTTGTGGCTCTTCTGGCGGCACTGCTGGACCAGGCCCACCGCGCTCGCCTGCACCTGTTCACGCTGCGATGCAGACAGTCCGCTGGCAGCCAGTAGCTGCTCGACCACCTGCTTCTCGTCGGCTTGGGTTTGCTGGCGAATCTGGTCGCGCAGCTTTATCAGGTCTGAGGTCATGGCTATCTCCCAAGCTATTCGTGCTGCATTTTGCTATTTATATCGCGATATTTGTCTCCAATATTTAGCTTTAAGTGGTGTATTATCCTGTTCTATACGCTTTCACGATACAAAGTACTTCATGCCAAAAGAAAAGAGCCTGGACCGCACAGATCGAAAAATACTCGAGCGCTTGCAAGCCAACGGACGTTTGTCGAATGTGGAACTGGCCAGGTCGGTAAATCTCAGCCCCACCCCCTGCCTGGAACGGGTGCGGCGTCTGGAGCGGGAGGGGTATATCACCGGCTATGTCGCCCTTGCCGACCCCGCCAAACTGAACGCCAATACCGTGGCATTCATCCAGGTCTCACTGACCAATACCAGCACCGAGAACCTGCGCGAGTTCAACCGTGAGATGTGCGCGTTCAGCGAGGTTGAAAGTTGTCACATGGTGGCGGGCGGCTTTGACTACCTGCTAAAAATTCGCTGTGCCGACATGCTGGGCTACCAGCATTTTCTGGGCGAGAAACTGGCTGCGATCCCGCTAGTGGCCCAGACCCACACCTACGTGGTGATTGAGGAAGTAAAGTCAGAGACCGCTATCTCCCTCCAGAACCTCTAGGGGGCTATGGCTTCTATGGGTTGATAGTCGAAGTCGAAGCCAAAACAACGCGGCGCTACGAAGCGCAACGCCTGCTCGGAGCGATAAAACGCGGGGCAACCGATACCGTACACGGTGACACGCTGCCCGTAACGCAACCTCTCTGCATTGATCGGCGTAGACGTTTCATAATCAAGAATGGTGATAAGGTCTGGAACAGAGGCAATGGTCTTACCTTCGATGCGGGCCACCAGGTACTCATTCTTGATATCGATCTTCAGTGGTGCTGCCTCGCCATCAAAACTGGAAATGGTGGCCTCGCCAATATCATAGCCGCCGATGATTCGGGTCGCACTGTCGGTCACTTTCCCGGTATAGAGGTGATGGATGTCGCCATAAATAGAATTTGAGAAAAGTGCTGCCAGAGGTTCATGTATGCGCTGTGCATTACCACGATACTCACGCAGAACCCGGCCCAACTCAATGGAGAAAGTTATCGTACCGGGGATAATCGAATCTTTGAGCTGGCGTCCCGTCATCGGATGCTCGACCGAGGTCACCATACCGCCATTGCTCAGGGCACACTCCCTGATCTCACGCTCGTAGGCCAGGATATCCTGAGTATGGAACTGTGTGACCTGGCCCTGGTAATCAGTCGCAATAGCAGGACAAGGTAACACCCCCGAAATCGGGTAGGTCATCATCTGCGCCTCCGGGAGAGCCCGGCCCATACCATCACCGTTAATCACCGGAATACCCATTTGCGCGGCGGCGACAATCGGAATCAGGGAGTTACCGCCACCAATTTCAAAGGACACCAGGGCATCGACCTTGCGACCCACCCGTTCTTCGAATGCCCTAACCGCATGCACCGACTCGTTTACAGAGGGCAGGAGTTCGAGACTGACCGTGGGAGCGCCGACACCACCGACGGCCACCACGAAGGCGTTATCCTCAAGGTCTTCGACCTCCAGTAACTCCGCCGGCCCGTGAGTCGACAGTACCTGTTCGGCGATCAACTGGTGAACGTAGGGATCACCTCCACCGCCAGTAGCCAGAAATACCGCGCCTGCGGACAAATCTACGAGCGACTCTGTACCCAGTTTAGCCATTTAGCCAGCCTCCCCCGCCGCGCGGGCAATATCACCTACCGCCTTGACTCTCAACTTGGTCGAGCCTTCCGCCATATAGGAGATCGTGGTCTCTTCAATATCGGCAATGCGAATGGTGTCGGGATCGGCACCCGAGGCAACCGCGCGGGCCGTGGCCTCATTGGAAATCTGCCTGATCGCCTCGTCGCGGGGTGTATCCCGGTAGGACACAAGCCGTTCCACTTCACCGCCAATCTGGGCGATGGCGGCACCGATGGCGTTTGCCACACCCGAATGCTCCGGGCAGTGCATCTCGGACGCCGCTTCAAGTTTTTCCGACACCAGTACCGTCCCGCCCCCGACAAGTACCACCGGCAGCGGGTCACTGCTGGGCATCATTTTCTCAATCCCCAGGTTAAGCGTTTGCTGAATGGTGTGCAGGCCGTTGTCGATAGTTTCCGCGGGCAGCGAAACCGGCTGTTGGTCCGGGCCAAGCTGCAGCTTGCCTGCGGCCACCAGCAGGTCTGTCGCCGTCAGCGTATCGCCGCCAAAGGCCAGACCTTCAGTGACCAGGTTGTGCCCCACTGAGTGCGGCCCAATCACCGTGCCGTCTTCGTTGACAATACTGCCGCCGCCCAGGCCGACAGCGAGAATATCCGGCATCCTGAAATTGGTGCGCACACCACCCACGTCGATAACAATATTGGACTCGCGAGGGAACCCATCCTGCAAGATGCCTATGTCCGACGTTGTACCACCAATATCTACAACGATAGCGTTGTCCAGCCCGGTGAGCTTGCAGGCACCGCGCAGTGAGTTGGTCGGGCCGGATGCAAAGGTCAGGGCGGGAAACTCGCGCACAAACTCGGCATCCATCAAGGTACCGTCGTTTTGCGACACAAAGAAGCGACAATTCAGGCCGCGCTTGCGCAATGCATCGCCGAAGGAACTGACGACACTGTCGGCGAACTTCAACAATGAGGCATTAAGCAAGGCTGCATTCTCCCGCTCCAACAACCCCAGTCGTCCGATGGTATGCGAGCAGGTCACCCTGACATCCGGAATGGCAGCACGGAGTTGTTCAGCTACCAATAACTCAGGATCTGCTGTCATCGGAGCAAAGGCCGCGGCAATGGCGACAGTATCGATTTGCTTGTGTTTTATGTCAGCGACTATCCGATCGAGCTCAGCGTAATCGAGATCGGCAACCGGGCGGCCATCATAAAGGGTGCCACCGCGCATCATGTACACATGATCGCCCAGGGTTGCGTTGATATCCCCTGGCCATCCCACCTTGGGTGGCAGGCCGTCGCCGGACGGTAGCCCAATACGTATCGCAGCAACCTCAGACAACTGACGCCGCTCTACCACCGCGTTGGTAAACTGGGTGGTTCCCAGCATAACCGCTTCGACATCCTGCTCCCTGACGCCGCTATCGGACAATATCGTTTCCAGCGCTGCGAGGATGCCACTGCTCACATCAGTCGTGGTTAAGGCCTTGGTGGCAGCAACAACAGTGTCGCCTTCGAGCAAAACTGCATCGGTATGCGTTCCACCCACATCGATACCAATTCTCATTGTTTGCCCTCCAGGTTTACGCCGTGCCGGGTCATGATCTACCACCAAATGCTTTTGCCATTGCGAAATAGGCCCCGGCCGATACCAGCATGGCATCGATGGCAGCAACGCTGGTAAACGCCAGCCAGTCCAGTGAACCCATCAGTGCGATGCAGGCGCCCAACCCCCAACTCGCGACGGCCGCTAACCGGATGCCCGGTTGCAGCTCCAGGTGCTCACGCTCGTACGCCGAACGCCGTAAGAACAGGTAATCCACCGCGACGACACCCGCTACGGGCACAAACACGATGGCCAGGTAAAAAAGAAAATCGAGAAAATAGTCGAGGATATTGAAAAATGCGGCAATGGTGCCGAGTGCGCCGAGCGCGGCAATCAGCAGGGTATTGGGCAAGTGACTGACGGTGGACTCCACGCTCAGTGTTGCACTGTAGAGGTTGAGGGAATTCAACACCCAGCTACCAAAAATAACGATGGCAAACGCGGAACCACCTATACCCATGGTGATCATGACGTTGAGCAGGTCGGCATCATCCAGTGCGGTCGCTGCGAGCCCACCGGCACAGGTAACAATAAACTCAATGACCAAGTAGGAAACCAGCACAAGGTAAACCCCACCGGTCCAATGACGTATAAAGCGGGTGACATCCGGAAGAATGACGGCACCTATAATGACCGCCCCAACCACGGCGGACACACCGTCTCCAAAGCTCAGATCACCCCCGGATTCACGTGCCATAAGCTCTGTGAGGGGTGCAACATCCAGTGCGCCGGCGATGAGCTGTACGGTGACCAACATCAATACTGGCACCAGCAGAATAGAAAGCAGGTTTATCGCGCGAAAACCGAACACCGTGGTGACGGTCATCACTAATCCGGCAAACAGTTCTACAGGCCAACTCGGGATGCTGCGATCAAAAACATCGACAGCTAGTCGCTGCACGGTGCCACTGAACAGATCGATGTTGACCCCAAACCAGCCCAGCAGCGAGAGTGCAAAAGCCAGGTTGACGATAGCTGCACCCCCGTCCCCAAACGCTATGCGATTCAGCATATAGGAGTTGAGCCGCGCACTGGCACCAATTGCTGCAGTGATAGAGCCTATCACCGTCAAGATCAAGGCACCGACGGTGAGTATCTCCAGGGCCCGCCGGGGCGTTGTCGCCATGGCGACCTCGACCCCTGTCAGAAATGTGGGTAGTGAGAACGCAACCATGGCCGACACAAATGCCACCCGGTACCAAACGACAGTATGGCTGTCAGGCACTGGTTCAGTAGAGAACTGGTCGTTGCTTGTTGTCATTGTGGCTTCTGCCCCCGAAAAACGATGAGAACATTATGGCAGCTGGCGCAAAAAATGACCTATTGAAGTGCGACCCCTATGCTTTAGACTCTGTTGCATTCATCCTCCCACGCCAAATAATCTACTGTTATGCCGAACAACAAGCCCATAAAGCTAGACGCCATAAACCGTAAGATTCTCGCCACCATCCACCTGCAATCGGATATCACCAACGCAAAACTCGCCGAAATCGTTAACCTTTCACCGGCAGCCTGCTCACAGAGAACGGCAGCCCTGCGAGAGGCAGGCTATTACTTCAACTGCCACGCCGAAGTTGACCTGGATAGAATCTGTGAGCACGTTATTGCTTACGTTGAATTTACGCTGAGTGACAACAGCCTGGAGAACCGGCGTCGATTCGAAGCGGCTATAGAGGTCATCCCCGAGTTCATGGACTGCCTGCGCCTGTCCGGAGACACCGATTACATTTCCTTTACCTGTTGCACCAACATCACAGAGCTAAACCGCTTGTGTGACGAATTAAGCGCCGACGCCAGCCTTAACATTCAAAAGATTGTTACGCGTATGGTGCTGGATCGCCCCAAGTTCTACCTCGGCTATCCTATTGCCAAGCTAAAGTGGCTGGAGTAATCAGTAGACTTCAATCGAAGGTGTTGAATCCGTCAGGGATCGAACAGCGCCGAATTCCCTTCACTTAAGCAACCTGAATTCAATACCTAATTTGGTGCCACATCCTTATACTAGCGTCCTGGCTGAGGCGCCCGCCGACAGGCGGGACACAAAAACCGCTGTACGAATCGAGAGGATAACAAGCGATGAAATTCAGTCGTGCCAGTGAACGGATGGCAGTCGATACCTCAACGCTGTGGGGCGTCCATGATAAGGCTTGTGCCCTGCAGACCGAGGGCGAAGACATTATCCTGTTTTCAATCGGTGACCCGGACCTGCCCACCCTCGACATCATCGCCAACCACGCCATAGAAAGTCTGAAGGCTGGCCGTACCCATTACTCTCCCGGCGCGGGAGAAGTGGAGCTGCGGCAAGCCATTGCCGACATAGAGAACCGTGCCAGCGGTAAACATACCCAGATCGACCAGATCGTTATACACCCAGGTGGTACCAACGCCATTTATACCACCCTCTCATGCCTGCTTAATGAGGGTGATGACATCGTTATTCCATCGCCGATGTATGTCGGCTACCAGGGCTTGCTCGGCGCCCTGGGGGTCAACGTGGTTCACGCTCCGCTGGATACGGCGAATAATTTTTCGCTGGACATCGAGGCAGTCAAAGCGGCGTTCACCGCCAACACCCGCGTGCTGTTTCTTAATACACCGGGCAATCCCGGCGGCAATATGATCGACCGGGAGCAGTTACGGGAACTGGCAGACTTTTGCCTGCAACGGGAGGTGTGGATCGTTTGCGACGAGGTCTACTCCATGATCACCTTCGGCAAGAATCACGTATCCCTGCTCAACGCCGCCGATACACTGGAAAATGTGATCGTCGTTGATGCGCTATCCAAATCCCACTCCATGACGGGTTGGCGCATGGGCTGGACGGTGTCTTCGGCGGCTACCGCAAAGCGAATTCTGGATTTCGGTTCAGGTACGATCTTTGGCTGCTGCCAATTTGTGCAGGATGCCGCCGCATTCGCACTGAAAAATGACGAGGAGTATATGCGCGCGATCGCCGACGAATATCGCGTACGACGGGACTATGCGTTAGAGCGCATTGCCAACATGCCGGTGCTCTCAGCTAATAAGCCCGATGCGGGTATGTTTGTGATGATGGATGTCTCCCGACTGGAAGCGGACGGCCTCAACTTCGCCTCTGGCCTGCTGGCGGCGACAGGGGTATCCGTGCTGCCAGGAATCGCTTTTGGCGAGATCACGCGCCACTTTGTGCGCCTGTCCCTGACCCATCCGGTACGGGTTATGAGCCAGGCATTCGACCGCATCGAGCGTTACGTCAGCACACTCACTTAGGAGTTACGATTATTATGGCTACCTGCGGTGAAATCCTGGTCAGGCTGTTGGAAGCATACAAGGTGGATACCGTGTTCGGCATCCCCGGCGTACATACCGTGGAACTCTATCGCGGACTACCAAACACGCGCATTCAACACGTGACCCCGCGCCATGAACAGGGCGCGGGGTTCATGGCGGACGGTTACGCCCGGGTAACAGGTAAACCCGGTGTGTGTATGATTATCACCGGCCCAGGGATGACCAACATTGCCACCGCGATGGGCCAGGCATTGGCTGACTCTATCCCCATGTTGGTTATCTCCTCAGTGAATCGCAGCCACCAGTTAGGTTTGGGTGAAGGGCGCCTGCACGAGATGCCCAACCAGCGGCAAACGCTGGCTGGCGTATCCGTTTTCAGTCATACGTTGTTGCGGGCGGACGAGCTACCCCAGGTTTTGGCGCGAGCCTTCACTGTGTTTGCCAGTGAACGACCCGGACCGGTACACATAGAAATTCCCCTGGATGTAATTACCCAAAATGCTGATCACCTGGACCTCGCCCCCTTCGCGCAACCCGCGCCCCCTGGCCCAGCCAACGAGAGTATTGCAACGGCCGCAGCAGCATTGGCAGCGTCACAACGCCCGCTGATCGCAATCGGCGGCGGCTGCGTAGCGGCAGGAAAGGAACTGATAGCGCTGGCGGAGAAACTCGATGCGCCGGTGGTGAATACGGTAAACGCCAAGGGGGTCATCCCCTACAGTCACCCATTGGCGGTGGGCGGGTCTGGATCCTGCGCACCGGTACGACAGGCTTTCGAACAGGCCGACGTGGTACTCGCCGTGGGAACCGAGTTCAGTGAGACCGACTACGACTTTTTCTTTACAGGGCCTGTGGTCATACCCGGGAGACTTATCCGTATCGATATCGATGCGCGCCAGCTGACCCGCAATATCCGCTCTGACATTGCCATAGTCAGCGACGCCAGCCTGGCACTGGCCGCGCTTAACGAGGCCTTACCAGCTGCGGTTACCCGCCACGAAGAGGGCACCGCTCGTGCATCTTTATTGAAAGCCGCACTGCGAGCAGAGCGTGAGCAAAAATACGAGGCATTTTTTGATGCAATCAGGGAAGCACTTCCTGACGCGATCATTGCCGGCGACTCCACGCAACCCACCTACTACGCCTGGCTGAACTATGAGACCGAGTCCGCCCGACGCTACTTTCACTCGGCCAGTGGTTTCGGCACCCTGGGTTACGCAATACCCGCCGCCATCGGTGCAAAAATTGGCGCCCCCGGCCAGCCGGTGATTGGTCTGATTGGCGACGGCGCGGCCCAGTTTACTATTGGCGAGTTAGCCAGCGCGGTCGAGGCCGGACTACCGGTTATCTTCCTGTTGTGGAATAACAGCGGATACGGGGAAATCAAACGCTTTATGGTCGAAGGTGACATACCCCAGATCGGCGTGGACATTCATACCCCCGACTTTATCGGCCTTGCCACAGCATTCGGCTGCCGCGTAGCTCGCGCCAACGATTTAAATGAACTCAAGGAGACTCTCGTCTCCGCCAATGCCGGCAACACTCCAACCCTGATCGAAATCAGGCAGGAAGATTTTGTCGAGGGTTACCCGATGCCCTAGAAAACACAGGCATTGAAGTAAACGAGTGGCGCGGGACTTAATGCTCGAAAAAATGCGCCAGAATGTCTGATCACCTATGCGACACAAGTCGGCGTGACTCAAGCAGCTGACCTGGTCTACTTCGCAGTCGACTCCCACACATACAGGCGGATACTTTGCTCTTCGCCGGGCATACGGACCATCGATTCATGCTGCATACCCAGCTTTTCCAGCAGGGTGATCGAGGGATGGTTAGCGGGTGAGACAATCGCGACTATGCGTCTCAATCCCAGGTTTTCACGTGCAAAGTCAAACACTGCACGAGCAGCCTCAAGCGCGTACCCACTACCTCGCGCCCCAGGCAGAAATCCGTAGCCAATATCAATGTCCTCGAGGCTCGGCCGCTTGACCAGGCCACACATGCCAATGGTCTCACCATTGTCGCGCCTGCGGACAGCGTACATGCCAAAACCGTGTTCGCGGTAGCTGGCGATGGGACCTTCGAGCAGATAGGTTTCGGCCTCGGCCGCGGTACGCACACCACGGTCGGCCACATTGGCAATAAAGTCTGGGTCGTTCAGCAAGGCGAGTGCAAAACTCGCATCCTCCGGCACCAACTCATCCAGGTGCAATCTCGGTGTGGTCAGTATGCTCAAGGGCTCGCCGCCAGCCAATTATTTGTGCCACTGTAACGTAAGCAGGTCTGGGAAAGAAACTGGGACGCGATGCACCCGTGGCACCTGGCGGGA
This sequence comes from Halieaceae bacterium, assembly GCA_963669435.1. Classification (GTDB taxonomy): domain Bacteria; phylum Pseudomonadota; class Gammaproteobacteria; order Pseudomonadales; family Halieaceae; genus CALJFL01. Next base: position 2,054,299 of record OY770025.1, on the reverse strand, counting down.
GTTGCTAGGGCTGGGCGTTGATGCGCCAGTCATATTCCACGTACTTAACCTTGTAATCGGCGGGCAGCGGGGCCTCGAGGAATGGGTTGATATACGTCGGTAAGTCACGCGCCTTGCCGGATGAGACAAAGTCTACCGTGTAGAAATCCAGAATCGCCGAAACCCATATTTCGCGCTTGTCGTGATCAACCGATAGCTTGCGCTCTTCGGAGAAGAACTCCAGGGAGGCTTGCTGTAGCTCATTCTCCAGGTCATCGGCGGTAAACGGCTGCTGTGGTAAACGCGGACAATCGCGCACCATACAGTTCAATACAAAATGCATGCGAGGTTCATCAAGGGGTCGTATTACTTTATTTTCGTAGTCGTAGAGGTTGGTCTTGCTGCCATCGATATTCACACTGCGGAATTTGAAGAACGATGCACGTTTGAAAAAACTGGTAAAGCCATCGGGAATATCTCGCTCGATAACGCCCCACATCGCCAGGGCATTGTAGGTATTGGCGTGGTAAGCAAGAACCTGGTTGGGCTCGCTGAAGTCCCCCGGATTTGATTCGGGGCCATAGCTGGCGACCACCTCCACATAGCGCTTGAGGTCGTCCGGCGATTCAGCAATGGCAGCAAAGTCTACGCGCCCACGCTCATCAACATGGCTGGTCAGTACCCTCGCCCAGGCAGCATTAGCCTCGGCGAATTCTTCAGCATCGCTAGCAGAAACCGCGAATGAAGTAAGCGCGGTGAGCAGTGTAAAGAGAGCTGCGACTATCGGCTGGGTAACTGTATTCAATGTATCGCTCCAGAGTGTTGTCGTTCTTTCCAGACCAGGGGTTCATAGCGATGCAGCGTGCCATCGGCCAAGGGCACGTCAAGTGGTTTGAGAATGTAATCGTCCCGCCTGGCATTGTGCTGACACATGGAAACCGGGCCTTCAGCCGTCATCACCATGAACGAACAGGCATCTACACGGTCCTGCTGAAGCGACTCTGCGTCCATAAAATTTTGCACAAAGAAAGTCAGTTGATGAGCTCGGCCACCACCGGCAATCACATCACGACCGACCTGCCTGACGAGCCAGGTGAGGTAGCCAAGCCCCCTTGGCCACCAGGCCGGCTGACTCAGGATCTGGCGTGCATAGAGTTTAAAGCGCGACCACCGCGGCAGGTGTCGCGCCTCGTTCAAGGTGTGGAAGTCCGCCAGAAAGTCAGCAAAGAGCTTTGCATCGTCAATCACCGGATGGATATTGCCGTTAGCCACCAGCGTGGGGAGATATTGATGGCAGTCCGCGTGTCCGACACGCACAACATCCCACGGCAAGGTCTGACCAGCGGCAGCTTCGATAGTACGCTGTACTGAGGTCAATGAAATCTGTTCCTGACGTTTACCCCACTCACCGCGGCCAGTCTCGGCCTGCAGGTTAAATGACACCAACCCGATTTGATCCGCCCGTGAGACAAAGTATTTCAATATTTGTGGTAGTTCACGAATGTTGCCGTTGTGCACGGTGGTATTGAACATGACCATCAGCCCGAGATCACGCACTCGTAGCAGGTACTCGTCGCGTATCGCATGCAGGCTGACTTCACTATCGAAGCCCTGCCTGCGCTGTGTGGTGTCAACGTGAAAAGCAATATCGCTAAGACCCGCAGCAGCGAGTTTCACCAATAGCTTGCGACTCGCCCCGATACCGTTGGTGAACAGCGCGGGATACAGCCCCAACTGACTGGCATAGGCAACTATCTCTACCAATTCCGTGTGCTTACGCAGGGTGGGGTCACCGCCGGTAATCTGCACATGCGTGCCCTTGCCGTAGTGTACAAGTACCTGATCCAGGCGACGAAAAACTTCCTCAAGTGGAATGTCCTGGACATGCTCGGAACTCTCCGAGAGATAACACAGGGTGCAATCCAGGTTGCACTTCTGGGTAATTTCGACAGCAACACAACCAATGGTCTGGCTTCTTCCCAGCACCTGGTTGGGCGCGTCGACAGCGCGCATGCGATGACGGGTCGCCGCCAAAATGCGATCTCGGATCTCGTCCACCTTAGCTCCTGAGAACCGTCTCCTAAGAACCGGCTCCCAACCTGTGGGTTAATGATCCGATTAACGCCTATGCCGGATCGATGACCTTATGACCATCGCACTCGCTAAAAAGTTTCCAACGTGTCTCAAGGTTGGTCAACAGCGCCGACCCGTCGCCTAGCAAGGCCTTGGGAAACGGGAGCTATGCGACAGCGATTGAGGTCATGGATACCGACTCGGCGACATAGCTGGCCAGGTGATCACAAATATCCCGGGCGTCGTCCCCGGCCCCGAATATGAAAGATGACTTACGCCGGCGCATAAAGGGCAATCCCAGCGCATACAAGCCGGGTGCGGCGGTGACACCACCGTCGTGCACCAGTCGCTGTTTGCGGTCCAACACTGGCACTTGCAGCCAGCTGTAGTCAGGTCGGAAGCCACAGGCCCAAACCACGGTTTTAATTTCACCCTTAGCGAGGTCGAGGGACAGCTTCTGTTTATCATCCAGGGCGGTGTTCAATAGTTCCTCGGCAGGCAAAAATTCTGCACCGAGCCCACGCTCATCGATCCACTCGTCAACGCTGCGCAACAGGCGATTCATTTTCAGATCACCCATCTTGCACACATTGTTCAGCGAACCCGAAAACTGTAGCTGTTGCTTGTGCACGCCGGCCAGGCGCCCCACCAATTGCACACCTTTAGCGGTCAGCCCATTGAGGTCCAGGTCACGGTGCTCACCCGTACCCACCAGTTGCGCAGAGGGCAAGCGTCGAGCGCGCTTGATGTCCTCGACTTCACCATAGCCCTCATCCAATAATCCCATGCAGTGCATCCAATGCAGGATATCGCGGCCACGGTAGCGACGCGGCAGGCGCACGTGTTCACCCACGCACAGCGTGACCGGTCTTCCACTGGCCTGTATTTCGCTGGCAAGTTGCAGTCCGGTTGCGGAGGCACCAACAACCATTACACCGCCCTGCTCAATCTGGTCGGGGTTTTTGTAGTCGTGCGGTGTAAGACTCTGCACGGATGTTGGCAGCGCCTCGGCAAAACGGGGTAGCACGGGAACATTGAAGGCGCCGCTGGCCATAATCACCGTACGACAATGCCACACACCCCGGTTGGTACTCACCCGGTAACCGCGCTCGGTCGCCGATACGGACTCGACACAGGTGCCGGTCACAACGGGCGCACTGATGCGCCGGGCGTAGTCATCAAAAAAATCGACCAGTTCGCCGACGCCCATAAACCCGTCCGGGTCAGCGCCCTGATAGGCATGGCCCGGCAAGGTGGTCTGCCAATTGGGTGTTAACAACTTCAGCGAGTCCCAACGCTCCCTGCGCCAGCTGTTGGCGACCTCCCCCCTTTCGAGGATGAGATGGTCGATTCCGCGCTGATCAAGGCAGCGACTGGCCGCCAGGCCTGCCTGCCCGGCGCCAATGATGATTGTAGTGACATCGCCCACCACCGGTGGGCGAGTCCTGACAGCAGTCATTTTCATTTTACCGCCACTTCTACCTGGGTAGGATTGGTGATGATGTCAAAGACCGCTGAGCGCTTTTGCGACTGGGCGACCACAGCCTCTATTTCTTCCTGGCTGGCATCGGCATCAATCTCAAAGTTCACCCGGATACCCTCGTAGCCGTTACGCACATCGCTGTCGATGCCGAGAATGCCCTGGATATCCATATCGCCTTCTATCATCGCGCGCACGCTGCGCAGTTGGATGTTGCGATACTGGGCTACCGAGGCCACGCCCGCAGTCAGGCAACTGGCCAGTCCCACCAGCACGTACTCCACCGGAGTAATGCCGTTGTCTTCGGCGGCAAAAATTTCCGGGTGGTCCGCGTCGAAGGTGAAACACTTCTTGTGTTTTTGTTCCTCCCCCAGGCCATAGAAGCCTTCAATGGTGGAGTTGCAATGGGTGCCATTTACCCAGTCACAGGTGGCGCGCCACTTGAACTGAGCGCCCGCCGGGGCTTCGGTCAGCGCTTCACGCGCGCCCACCAGCGCTTCGACATTAACTCCGTTATTGGCAATCTTGGTGTACATATTCATCGTGTAATCCCTCAACTGTTATGGTTTCTGTTAGTCAGCTCCTCGGCTGGACAGGGTCAGAATGCCCAGCTAGCGTTGAACCCAGCGTTGAAGTTTTCGTGTTTTTTCGCGTTGGACTCTAAAATCCAATAGAAACAGTGGTTTAGAGATACAGCTTTAAAGGGGAGAGGGTTTATATGTGTGCAGATGAGGAATCGACAATGAAAACAAACCGTCGGCCTAACTAAGAAACTATTGTCAGCTCGTTATAAGACCAGACGCGCTGATACGGTACGCGCGCCTCACTCTGAGCGGAGCGCACGGACTCCGCATCCGGCGCTTTATACAGGCACAACATCCGTGTTCGGTCCAGTGAGAAAAAGGTCTGGATAAACTTCACTCCACGCATTTCCAGGCACGAGATTCCGGCATCCTCGATCGCCTGTATAGCATCGAGCGTTACCGCAGAATCGAAGGTTCTTTCCACGAGCACGTTGGGCGCATCACTAGTATCGGCAAGGTGCACGCTGGCTGACCATGGACAAAGCGCGCTACCAGCACCATACGGCGGTTGCGGTGGCGGGTCCGTCAAGGCAGGTGTCACAGCATGTGCAACCATGGCTCGCCCGTTCACTGCCAGATAAGCGTTCTCCCAGCGCAAAGGCAGAGTCGCATAGTGATCCCCTGCAGCATCCAGGGAATCTTGCGCCAGGGCCGGTGATACCTGGTGGTTGAAGCACCATTCAAAGATAAGGTTGGTCATGCGCTGTTAATCGCTGCCACCACCCCATCGGTACGCTCCCGGGCCCAGCTGGCAACTCCCAGGCCTTCCATCTGATGCAGTTTGTCGAGTTGGTTCTGCACTCCCTCGGTATCACCCAGCTTTCGCAGCGACAGCGCCAAGGTGGTTCGGGCAAACATCATCTCCGAGGCGCGGGCCAGAACCTCGGCGCAAGCCAGGGCCTCCTCGGCCTGGGCCACTGAGCCGGCAAAGTCTTCCAGCTCATAACTCAGCAGGGCGAGGCGATTCAGCAGATACGACAATCGGAATTTGGCATCTACCTCACGCAAGGCCTGGAGGTTAGCCTCCAGCTCACCGGATTCTTTGCCGGCCGCCCGCTGCAGCAGGCAGTGCATGGCCCTGGCATACGGCAACTCACTGCCTTCACGTACTTTCTCCCCCAGCCTGAGCAGCGACTGGCAATGAAAGTCAGCGCCGTGAAAGTCACCCCGTTCCAGGGCAATCATCAGCAAGTACTCGTTGGCGGCGTACTCGTTAATGCGTTCGCCATTGGCCTTGAACTGGGTCCGGGCCTCTTGCAACAGCTCTTCGGCCCGATCCAGGTCGCCCTCGTAATAGCGGAGAATACCCGAGGCCTGAGCAATGGTGGGGGTTACCATACTCTTACGACTGGCTAGTGCTTGGGCCTCCATCAACATGGCATCCGCCTGGGGCAGGTCTTTCTCCAGCAAGGCCAGACACTTTGCGGTTTCGGCCATTCCGATAATGTGCTCTTCATCGGTGGAGGCCCGCGTTACCCGCTCTGCCTGCAAAGAATTGTTGCGCGCGCTGTCCCAGTCGCCGTGCATCCAGCGCAAGGTACTGGCCAGGTGATATCCCAGTCGGGCAAAAGGCAATGCGCCATGATCCAGGGCCTGTTCCGCCAGATCAACATACTCATCGGCAGCGGCCTTCCAATCCGGGATGGGAGCAGCCGCAACACGCACATCACTTAACTCCAGGGTAAGGCAAACCCGGTCTGCATCGGGCAGGGTCGCGGCGTGCTCAAGACCTGTCAGCGCTAGATTGAGCGCATCTTCATTGGCATAGAACCGCAGGCAGAGCCTGCCCGCGGAAACCATGGCGCGCGCCGCCAGGGCGCGGTCACCGCTCTTGGCCGCGTGGTGAGCCAGGTCTGCGGCAAGCTGCAAATTTAGCGCCGTTTCCACCTCCAATTGCTCGGCAACACGCAGGTGCATGCCCTGCACGACCGAGGGTGGAATTTCCTCGTACACGCTGCTGCCGATCAGGTCGTGGGAAAATCGAAAGCCATGATCGCCGGGAATGAGCATACCCTGGGCCTGCGCCATCTCGAGCGCGGCATCTAATCGCCCGCGAGGCATGTCTACCAGCCTTTCCAGCGACTTGCGTTCAATATTGGGGGCGACTACCGAGCTCCACAGTACTATCTCGCGGGCATCGTCATCGAGGCGCGAAAGGCGCTCACGCACCAGTTCTACCAGGGATCCACGCTGGTCACCGCTGGCCTGGGCACGGGCAAGCTCTATCGCCAACAATGGATTACCGTGGCTTTCTTCTGCCAGTCGCGTCGCATCTATTCCCGGTGCGGCACTTTCGATCAACTCGCAGATTGCCCCGCGATCCAGCGGCCCCAGGTGGACTTCCTGCAGCAGGCCCTCGTGCCGCAAGCCTCGTAGGGCCTGGTTCATCGCCACGTTGTCGCGCAATTCCGCCTCGCGGGCGCTGGTCTCCACAAACAGCGGCCGGTCACGATTCATACGGACCACGTAATGCAGGGCAGCAGCACTGGATTCATCGCACCACTGCATATCATCAAAGGAGATAAACACGGGCCGTTTGGCGCTCTCGGCGGCCACAATGTCGCTCAGGCTGGCAAACATGAGATCCCGGGCCACCGGTGCGTCTGTGCTGAACAGGGACGGCAATTCAAGGGTTGGGTGGCGACGGATGGCGTCACTCCACAAGGCAAAGGGGCGCACGATTTCCGATTCAATGGCGTCTGCCTGCAGCACGCACACATCCACAAACTCAACCATTTCGCGTCCCAATTGCAGCAGGCGACTCTTGCCGATCCCCGGCTCACCACGCAAGAGGAAGAATCGAGCCCGCGAGGTACTACAGGCCTCATTGAAGCCGGCTACCAGTTCCGCGGTTTCAGTGTCGCGGCCCAGTATCTGCTCGCGGGTGTACTTGATTGCCTGCCCCGCCGAGGCGGGGAGCGGCAAAACATCCGCTGTAGCCGGGGAGGCACTTTCTGGTAATGGCGCGGCTGGCGCAGGGGCAATTTTCTGGGGAACAAACTCGATGCCCGCCTCTGCCAGCAGGTGCTGTGCCGTTTTTTTCTGCTGTTCGGCCTCCTGTGTGCGCCCGGTGGCAGCCAGAATTCGGATCAGACCGTGGTGAACCGACTCGTCCAACGGTGCCAGTGCAGCGAGCTGCCGAGCGAACGGCAAGGCGTTTTCAGGTTCGTCCGCAAGCCGGCCATGTAAGGCTTTCAGCAACTTGACCTGGGCGCGGTTGACCTGCTCGCGCTGGCCTATGCACCAGGTATAAAACTCGTGGAAATTATGTAGGTCCAGACCTTCCAGGAACTGGCCCTGGAAGTTTTCAGCAGCAGCCTGCAGGTCCTCAACGGGCACTGCGTCGAGATCACCTTCCACCAGGGCCTGCAACTGGGTTACATCAATCTGCGCCGCGCAAGCGTCAAAAGCGACCTGGCTGCGGTCCGCAACGATGCGTGTGTTTGCCTCGTCATCCACCAGCCGGCGCAGCTTGGACAGGCTCCAGCGCAGGGACCCGCGGGGGTCATCGGGGATTTCCCAGAGCAACTCACACAACTGGTCCCGGCGAAAACTACGCGGATTCAGGGCCAGGTAAGCCAGCAAACCACGGGTTTTGCGCGACGGCGGCAGGGAGAACTCTTCGCCCCCCCGAAGAATCCGTATATCGCCCAAAAACTGGAGTTTCAGCTCGTCCATGTCCACATTATAGGTCTTCTGTCAGCCCATTCAGCTTAACCATAACCCCAGTGGGTACAAGCCCTGCGGACTCCTGACCCGCAAAAACCACGGAAAAATCGCAAATACCACGGTGGCTAACACGGTGAATTCTTCGCTGTGGCGAGAGACTGGCCCCGTACAGCGCATAGCTACACATAAATACGCAAAACAACGCAGGAGAAAACCATGCCACGTTACAACAATATTCTGGATACCATCGGCAATACACCCCTGGTCAAACTCAACAAGCTGGCCCCGGAAGGCGTCAACGTTTACGTGAAGGTGGAGTCTTTCAACCCGATGGGGTCGATCAAGGACCGCATGGCCCGGGCGGTAATAGAAGCTGCAGAGCGCAGCGGCGACCTGCGGCCGGGGCAAACCGTGATTGAGGCCACCAGCGGTAATACTGGTATCGGCCTGGCCATGGTCTGTGCCCAGAAGGGCTATCCCCTGGTGGTCACCATGGCCGAGAGCTTCAGCGTAGAGCGACGCAAAATGATGCGTTTCCTGGGCGCCAAAGTGGTACTCACACCCGCTGCAGAGAAGGGCACGGGTATGCTTTCCAAGGCCGTCGAGTTGGCGAAAGAGCACGGTTACTTTCTGTGCCGCCAATTCGATAACGAGGCCAACGCGGATGTGCACAGCGCGACTACAGCCCAGGAGATTCTCGACGACTTTAACGGCGAAAGCCTCGACTACTGGGTCAGTGGCTTCGGCACCGGTGGCACTCTGAAAGGTGTTTCCCGCCGCCTGAAGCAGGACAGCCCGAACACCCAGGTTATCGTCGCTGAACCGGATAACTCACCGGTGCTGGGAAGCGGCATTGCGCAGCCGCGGGATGCCAACGGCGACCCCAACAGCAGCCACCCCCATTTTCGGCCACACCTGATGCAGGGCTGGAGTCCGGATTTCATCTCCAGCCTCACGGAGAACGCCCTGGAATCACAATGGATCGACGAGATTGTCCCGGTAGCCGGTGACGATGCACTGCGCCTGTCCCGGGAGCTGGCGCAACAAGAAGGCATCTTCGTCGGTATTTCTGCTGGTGCCACCCTGGCGGCGGCACTGTCCGTCGCACACCAGGCACCCACTGGCAGCAATATCGTGTGCATGCTGCCTGATACCGGTGAGCGCTATATGTCCACGCCTTTATTCGAAGACATCGGCGAAGACATGGACGAAGCAGAAATGGCCTTGTCCCAGTCCACACCTGGCGCGCGCTTTATCACCTCCGGTAATGCTCCCGCCCCGGTCGTCGAACAACCGGCGGCGCTGGATACAGCCGCCCGGCAGTTTGTCGATCGGGTGATCGGCGATCATGGCGTAGTGATGTTTGCGCTGGAATGGTGTGAGTTCTGCTGGTCGGTGCGCAAGTTATTCAAGGCCATGGAAATCGAGTATCACAGCGTCGATCTCGATTCCGTGGTGTTACAAGCCGACAACATGGGCGGCAAAATCCGCGAGGTGCTGCTCGCCGATACCGGCGCCCCCACGATTCCGCAAATTTACATCGGCGGTACCCATGTCGGTGGCGCCACCGAACTTTTCGAGGCGTTTACCGACGGCAGCATGCAGGACCAGTTGGATAAGGTCGGCACGCATTACGACCCAGCCGCCCGGCCCGACTTGCAGCGACTGATGCCCCAGTGGCTGCAACCGCGGCGTTCTGCCTAGAGGAGTTTCCATGACCCGGTTAACACTACCCGTCATCAATCTCGCCACCCTGTGGCAGCCCGACAGTCTGCGCGCATTGGATTGCGCCTGCCGTAACTGGGGGGCCTTCCAGTTGGTGGGACACCCCATTACGCCACTATTGCAATCGCGGCTGCAAGGCGCCATGCGCGGGTTTTTTCACCAGCCAAGATCCAGCAAGCTTTTGATTGAACGCAGCGCCAATAACCCCTGGGGCTATTACGACCAGGAGCTGACCCGTCAGGCCCAGGACTGGAAGGAGGTGTTTGATTATGGCCCGGCGGACGGTGATGCGCTGACCCCCCAGTGGCCCGAGGGCGTGGACGATTTTCGGGTGGCGGTTCTGTCCTACTATCACCTCTGCGAGAAGATCGCCTTCGACCTGCTGGCGGCGATTACCGCCAACCTGGGTGGCGGCACCGAACACGTCCAAAACTGTTTCCGTCCACAGCACACCAGCTTTGTACGCCTGAACTACTATCCAAAGTGTGCGCAACCGGCACAGCCTACGGGTAACTTCGCTGCAACCGATGGCTTTCTCGGGGTGAATCCACACACGGACGCCGGGGCGCTGACCTTGTTACTTCAGGACGAACAGGCCGGACTGGAAATCTACCGCGACGAGCGTTGGCATGAAATCGCCGGGGGCACCCTGGTGGTGAACATTGGCGACATCCTGCAGGTCTGGTCGAACGACCGTTACCAGGCGCCCTTGCACCGCGTGCGGGCTAATACCGAAGCGGAACGTTTTTCCGTGCCATTCTTTTTCAACCCCAGCTACGACACCCAGTACGCCCCGTTGCGCGCTACGGTAGATCAGCGCCACCCTCCTCGTTATCGCCATATCGAGTGGGGTGAGTTTCGCCGGCAACGCACCGACGGTGATTACGCCAATCACGGTGAGGAAATCCAGATCAGCCAGTTCCGCGTCTAGGGACCTGAACAGGTAAGGAGTAACGACATGGCATTTATCCAAACAGTCCCGATCGCAGAAGCGAGAGGCAGCGTCAGAGAGATGTATCTGCGCCTGCAAAAGCCTTCGGGGTCTGTACCCAACTACGCCAGGGTATTCAGCCACAGACCAGAAGTAATGCAGGCGTGGGCAGAACTGCAGCGCGCAATTCAGCGCTCAGTCGACCCACAAACTTATCAATTGGTCACACTGGCAGCTTCGCAGGCATTGGGCTCTTCATACTGTTCACTGGCCTATGGCAGTAAGCTATGTGAGGGCACATATAGCAACGCCCAGTTAGCTGACGTCGTAAGCAACGAGGACACAATACACCTGGACGACCGTCAGCGAGCGATCATGTCCCTGGCGCGCAAGGTCGCCACCGATTCGAATCTCGTTGGCCAAGACGACATCGACGAACTGCGCGAACGGGGTATGGCGGACGATGCCATCTTCGATATCGTCGCCATCGCCAGCGCGCGTTGTTTTTTCGCCACAGTGGTGAACGCACTCGGGGCTCAGCCGGATGCGCATTACACGAATATGGAGCCCGGCCTGCGCGAGCTACTCTGTGTAGGCCGGAAAATAAACGAGAGCCAACCCGAACGCCTGGAATAGGCGGGCGCTAAACAAAATCAGGAACAGGGAAACCGGGAGAATAACAATGGAACACCTCACCAGTTACGCCGCCATGGCAGAGATTTTCAGCGCCACTACCATCGTGCTCGGCGCCGCCTTCGCTATGTTTCAATTAAGGGAATATCGCAACCGCCAGAAGAGCCAGGTAGCGGCTGAACTGTGCAGACGCTTTGCCGAACCGGAGTTGGGCAAGGCCGTCACCCTGATTCGCCAACTTCCCGACAACATCAGCCTGCGCGAATTGCAGGCCATGGATTCGGAGTACGAGCAATCCGCCCAGGTTGTCGGTATGACCTTTGAAACCATGGGCCTGCTGGTGCACAAGGAGATGGCATCATTCACCCTGACCCAGGAACTGGCCGGCGGCCTGATGCTAATGATGTGGCGCAAAATGGAACGCTGGGTGATTGAAACCCGTGTCGAGCAGAACAACCCGCGTTTCGGGGAATGGGTGCAGTACCTGGCCGAGCGTGTTCAGGACAACGAGGCGGAGATGGTGCCCGCTTATGAGGCCTACGGTAGTCGCAAACGCACGCCTACAGCACAGCGACTCCGACTCGCCGCCAGTAACTGACTAGCGGCGGCGCGCGGCGCGAATACCCAGCAAGGCGATCAGCAGGGCAAGGGCGGCGAGGCCCAATTGCCCTATCAGTGGAATGGCCTCGAGCGCGGCAACAAACCGGACTATCGCCGTCGCCCGGTCGGACACCAGGTCGCCATCCTCGGCTGTGCCGCTAACCTGGACCTCGTCGAGGTGTGCCTCGCCTTCTACCCCGGAGATATCCTCCAGTATTCTACAAATGTAGGATTCACCAGGCTGTAAGACCTGAGGAATCTCGCAGGTCCCCCGACCATCGAGGTCACCAAAGACTGAATCAGTCAGGGTGTTTATGGTAAGAATGTCCGCTTCCGAGGCATTGGTAGTGGTAAAGGTAAACACCACTCGCCCTCCCTCCGCAGGCACCGCATTCGGGTTGGCCGTCTTGATTACGGAAATCGCAGGGGGTAGGCCGATCACCACAACATCGGCCTGCGCTGAGGCTTCCAGCGGCAGGTCATTCTCATCGATAGCGGTTGCAACGACCGTGTTCAATTCTTCGTCACCCGCTTCGCCGCCCACAAACACGGTGAATTCACAGCGATAGGGTTCTGAGCCCTGGGCGAGTGCCTGGGGCATGCTGCAGGTACCCTGGCCGTTCAGGTCTCCGTGGATATTGTCCACCAGGGTTTCAACCACAATATCATCGGCTTCGGAGTTGTTACCCACCACAATGGTAAAAGTGACGTCTTCACCGGGTTCGAGCACGCTGGTGGGTTCAGCGGTTTTAGTCACCACCATAGAAGAGGGCACATCGGTGATGGTCACGCTGGCGTCATCGGAGGCCTCCACAGGTATGGCGCCCAGCGTGGTTACACCGCGTGCGGTGATTATGTCGGTAATTACCTCACCAACGTCGCCGGTCACTGGTACGGTGAAGTAACAGCTGCGTATAGCGCCCACCGGAATCACAATAGGTAGTGAACAGGTACCCTGGCCGTCCAATGGGCCGTAAATATCGTCGACCAGTTCATTGACCGTGATTTCCAGGCCCGGACTACCCGGGTCCGACGCGTTGGCCAGCAGCACCACGTAAGTTACGTCTGCTCCTGGCTCGGGAACCTCAATCGGTGCTGCAAACTTGAACAGGCGCAGGTCCGGGTCCGGCAAAGCAATATTCGCGACCCTGACTACGGCGTCAGCGGAGGCGCTGACCGGGGTGCCCTCGTCGTCCTCGCCCATCACGGTGACAATATCGATTTCCTGGTCACCGGCCACACCATTAACCGTGCGCACAAAGGAGCAGGCGAAGAACGAATTGGGATCCGGCGGCGGTGCCAGCACGATGCCACCCGGGGGTAGTTCGCAGGAACTTCCGGTCAAGGGACTGTGAATGTTGTCTTCGAGCGAGGTGATGGTCACCGGGTCCGAGGAGGAAGAGCGATTCTGTACGCCCACCAGGAACAGCACGTCACCACCGGGCGCAAGGACAAACGGCGGTATCGCGGCCTTGACCACTTCTATGCGGGGTATCGCGCCAATGATAGTGACGGTGGCACCGTCGAAGTCGCCGACCAGTGCACCATCGTCGTCGACGCCGGCCGCAAAAATCACGTTGGTCACCTGGTCGCCAGCATTGCCAGAAACCATACCACTGTAGGTGCAAGTGTAAGTGGTACCGCCGGGTGGCAGGACAATAGGTAATGAACAATCCGAGCCAGGAATACCCGTTGGATCGCCAAGGGGAACATCCAGCAGCGTGTTGATGGTGACCTCATCCGCCACGGATTTGTTTTGAATCTGCAGGCTGAACTCGACCATATCACCCGGCTCTGTCACCGTGGCCGGGTTGGCAATCTTGGCGATCTCGATATCCGAACCGAGGTCGAAGATAGTGACACTGGCCTGGTCGGAGGATGCCAGCTCGCCGCCATCATCCAGCCCATTGGTACCTCTGCCGATAATCGTATCGGTAATCACATCGCCAGGCTGCCCGGTCACTGGTTGGGTGAAGGAGCAAGAATAGCCGAAGCTACCCGGGCCCAGAAACTGGGGCACAGAACAGTTACCCTGGCCATTCAGGTCACCATAGAGATCGTCAACCAGCGAGGTCAACGTCATCGGGGTCGGCGAGACATTTGCTGCAATCACCGAGTACGTCACATTGCCTCCTGGCTCGGGAAGCTCGGCGGGCGCGGCGAATTTAACAATTCGCAGGTCCGCGGGAATTTCCGGCTGCTGGTCGTCGATGATTTCAACGACCGCCGTATCTGAACCAGACACCCCATTACCTTCGTCGTCACGCCCCAAAACGGTGACCGTATCCGGAAACGACTGACCCGCAGTCCCCATGATATCGCGCACGTAGTTACACGTTCGGCTTTCCCCCGGGGCAAGAATAAATGGGAGCGTACAGTCAGTCTGGTTGGTAAGGTCCCCGTAGGGCACGTCCTGGATGGAGACGATCTCAACCGGGTCTGAAGATGACGGCGAGGTATTCAGGATACTGAACCGGAATGTCACCTCACCGCCGGGCTCTACGAGCGTGCTGGGGAAGGCACCTTTGCCCACTTCTATCGAAGGCGGCTTCTCCACAATGATCGGCAGGTCATACTCGAGGTCCGAAAGGCATTTCGGCGGATTTGGCTCAAACTGTAGCGGGTCCAGCGGATCCGTACAGTTTTCCTGGTTGCCGTTGTTGACCCACGTGAGTACATAACTGACGTCGACGTTGCCATCGCCGTCTTCATCTTCACACAGCAGTTGATCCAGCTGAATGTCTTTGTAGGTGACCTCGTTCTTGTCGATGTCGCCACACTGGTCACCGTTGAGTTCCTGAAAGCCCCCGCTGCCGCCGGTCAGGTCTATTGGTGGGCCCACGGGCTGCAATGAATCGAAGGTACAGCTGGCGCCGCCAATCGCTGCTTCACCGTTGTCTCCAACGTAGAAACCCACCGAATAACGGGCGTTGGCACCACCGCCATCCTCAAACAACACCCGTACAGTGGCTGAGAATACATCGCCCTCGGTACAGGCTGTGGGTCCATTGATAATTTCTGTACCTGTAGGCTGAAGGTCATTGGCGACACAGTCGTTTACACCGATATCACTGGGACAATCAGCGGCGCGAAGGCCAGGAGATGCGCACAGCGCAGCGGTGAGGAGCGTGATGGGGAACAGCTGTGCGCGAAGTGAAGCGGGTGCCTGCAAAGCTTGTTATATCCTTGATATCACTTCAAAAACACCATCATGGTATCTGAATTGGCCAACCATCGAAAGCGGGCGCAGGCAGTGGCAGCTCCCTGGCCCCGCCACGTTGTATGGCAGAGGGTGGAGGGCGGGCGACGCCAAATAGTCTATAATCCCGCAGCTGATTTGCAGGAGTTTCCATGAGCGAGAAAATTACCGTCAACAGCCCACTGGTGGTACTACACGGCGACGAAATGGCCCAGGTCGCCTTTGAGCGCATTCTGGAGCAGTTTGTCAGCCGCCGGCTTGAACTGCCGCTGGTAGAGATAGACCTCTCTGCAGAAAAGCGCCTGCAGAGCAACGGACAGGTGGTTCGCGATGCCATCTCTGCCCTGCGTGAACATGGCGTGGGCATCAAGAATGCCGGTATGACGGTCAATCGCGAGCAACTGGACGAACTGCTCGCCAAATACCCGGACCTTGACGAGGCCAATCTCGACAAGCTGGCCACCAAGTCGCCCAACGGGGCGATTCGCAAAGGCATCGGCGGCAATATCACCCGGGAAGACATTCAGTTTCGCAACATCAAGAATTCCCCTCCCCAGTGGATTGGCCGGGACTTAGATGTGGACACCATGGACAGCGGCGGCAACAAGTTCAGTCACAATGGCCTGTCTCGCGCTACTGGCATCGCCAAACTGGTGTTTGTCGGCTCCAGTGGGGACCCGGTAGAACTGCACCGCCGCAAGCTCAACCTGGGCGACCCGTATATGCTCGCCACCAACGACCACACCGCCGTCGAGGCCTGGGCACACCAGTTCTTTGAGCGCGCGCTGGAGGAAGGTCGTGACGCCTATGTCGGTCTGAAAGATACGGTGATTCCCGGATATGACGGGGTTATGCGTGGTGTGATCGAGTCCATCTTCAACGCTCACTACCAGGAGCGGTTCCAACAGGCCGGCCTGAACTACCACTACGAACTGATTGATGCCCAGGCAGCACGGATTGTGTCTAACCCACCGGAACGCGCCCTGTGGGGAGTGCCGGATAACTCCACGGGCAGGCGCCTGCACAAACTGGTAAAAACCCTCAAAAAATACGGTATTCCCGACCGCAAGTTCCACGTGTCGATTTCGCGTATGAGCGCTGGCGGCGGTGACCAGTACGGCAGTTTCAATCTGGCCGCGCCGGAAGATGGTATCGTCAAGGTCATTATCGATGGCGAGGAGAAACACGCCCGGGAAGTAAAAAAAGACGATCCCATGCTGTTTATGTCCAATGACCGCACCGCCATCCGCGACTGGGTACTACAGGTATTTCGCGACGCCGCCCTCAACGATAAAGAGGTGTACTTCGGTCTCAAGCGCGAGTACTTCGAATATGACGAGGTATTCAGTGCCGTGATTAACGAGGTGCGCGTGGCGCTGGTGGCAGACCAGACGGAGCCACCCTCTTTCATGATCATGCGACCGTCCAGCCAACTGAAGAAGATGATATGTGACCCGCCACGCAACGCCCTGTACCCGGCCCAGAACCTGGACGGGGATATCTTTTCCGATATCGCCGCGGCATTAGGTGGTAGCCTGGCCACCGCCAGCTCGATTATCGAGAGTAAAGACGGCACCATGCTCTACGAGGCGCCACACGGCACGGCCCACGATCTTTTTCTGAAATACCTGGAAAGCGATGGCAAGGTCGCCATCTTCAATTCATCCGCGCTGATCTTTGCCCTGGCCAATGCCCTGGAAACCCTGGGTAACCGGGAAGGAAACAAAGCCCTGGTCGAGTACTCTGAGAACCTCAAAGATGCGCTTATTGACACCGTCGACCAGGGCACGATCACCGGCGACCTGAAGGGCAAAACCACTGCCCCTGAGAAGGAAACCGTTGTCGATATGCAGGGTTTTCTCGACGCCGTCGAAGCGAACCTGCCTTAATAACTGGGTAACTGAAACACCGTGTTTACTTATTTAAACCCCGAAGTCCGCGAGCGCCTGGTCAAGTCCGGCAAGCTCACGCGAATCGATTCACAGGGCAATGTCCTAGACCCCAACGCTGCACCGCCCACCGACGATATCGCGCTGAATCTGTTGGGGCCCATACCGCTACCCATGGGCATTGGTAAACACCAGCCCATGGTGCAATGGTACGCGGCAGTCAGAAGTACAGAACTGGTGGATGTAGAGTCACTGGCGAGCACCCTGCGCTCCAGCGGCGGCCAGCACCTGTTCTCGAAACTGGTTTCACCCATAGCCGTCAACAGCGTCTTGGTTATTGGCGAACCCAAGGAGTCTCCGTTGGTGCGCGTACATTCCAACTGCCTGACCGGCGATATCTTTGGCTCCAAGCGCTGTGAATGTGGGCCACAACTGGAAGCGGCAGTCGACCGAATCTCAGAAGACCCCGCCGGCGGCTACCTGATCTACATGGCCGGCCACGAGGGCCGCGGTATCGGCCTGTGGGCCAAGGCCGCAACCTACATTCTGCAGGACGAGGGTGAGAACACCTACCAGGCCAACCGCTCCCTGGGCCTGCCCGACGACTCGCGGGATTTCAGCGACGCAGCCTCGCTTTTACACTACTTCGTGGGCAATAAACCCATGCGCATGCTGACCAATAATCCCAAGAAAGTGAACGACCTGGGCCAGCATGGGCTGACCCACATTGCGCCAGAAAAACATATTATCGGCGTTGACGAGAACAACCTCCGCTACCTCGAGGCGAAAGCGGACTGGGGGCATAAAATCGCCCCGGAAGACCTGGACTAGAACAGCCGTACCGGCTGTTTTTCAATTACCAGGATAGCCGTATACCGCTAACAATTTCCCAGCCGTCGTAATCGCCCCCGGCATTGGCAGCGTCGTCCATGCGGCTTTCCTTGAAACCGGTCTGCCATTTCAATTTGTGGCCGTAGAGATACCAGTTCACGCCGGCAAAAAATTCACGATAACGATCTCCTCGGATTCCAACAATCTCGCGTTCGTAGCGTCCGAACCTGACGCCAGCATCCTCGTCGCTGCGCAACCAGGTGTAGCGCAGGACCAACTGCCAATGCTCGCTAAAGTTGTAGTAAGGCATGGCGACCAGGCCAAGAACATCACTCTGCTCGGCATATCCCCAGCCGTGGCTCAGGTCTGTTGACAAGCCCCATGGCCCGTCCTGCCACTGTGCAACCAGGGACACGATATTCGAATACTCGGGTGTACTCGCGGCGTCATCGCGATCGTTGTACACGTAGAACGCGGAAAGTTTTAATGCCTCCTGGTTCAGCATCTCCCCCAAGTCATGGCTGACGTTCAACAGGGAAAAATAGCCCGCATTAAACTCGGACAACTCGTCGCTCCCATCGGACGAGAACACCCCACCCTTACAGCTTAAGGTTCCGCAGTTACCCGATGCGGTAATTCCGGTGAAATATTCCGCCGTAAACCAGAGGTTGTTGGTGAGATTATTTCGTTCCGAGGTGAGCAAACTTTTCGACGATGTGTAGCCATCCAGAGTGAAACCGGCAGATTGCTTCAGCAACTTCAACTGCCAATCATCGTGAAGATCCCAGGCAAGGTAAGCATCCGTCAGGCGGTTGTAGCGTCCCTGCCCCTGCCGGTCGCCACCGGCTTCCTCCTCAAACTCGAGGTCAAAGTCCGCCTCGAGGTGAAAGCGCCAGTCATCGGCAAAATCAATCTTCGCCCCAAACCGAAACCTGCGCCACAGGGAATCTTCGAAATCCCCCTGCTCCGCATCGGCATAGACATACTCGTATTGCGCCCTGCCGGTCAGGGCAAACTTCTGGAAAAAATTGGCATCGGGCTGGTCATACAGGACCGCGTAGGACCAGATTTTGTCGTAGGTGCTATCCGATTCGCCTGCCTGCGCTAAAAGCGAGGTGATATTGAGGATGACGAGTACAACTGCAAAGACAAACCGCGAAAAGCAGCGCCGGGACCGAGATACGAGATTATCCCTTGGAATTACTGGCACGGTGGAACCCAAGCTCTCCCCCTCGGATACATGCGACCTGATCTGGTCAGCCCTTTGATATAGTATGTTTCATTGTAGCAAGGACATCGTGGGAGAACCCGCCAGTTGGACGAGTTGAAAAGCGACGAGAACCACTGGAGCACCTACCTGCTTTACGACCCGGGTTTGGACAAGCCCGAACTGCCCCCCGAACAGCAGCGCGATACGCGCTGTATAGCCTGGCCAGAGCGCGAACTCATTCCCGCCAATAGCCGTGTTTTACTTTTTATCGATGACGAAAAGATCCGCGAAGTAATCCCCACCGCCATGGAAGGTGATTGGGAGCTCGCCGTACTACCCCATACAGGAGCCGCGGAAGCCATCCGCAGCCTCGGTATCAAAGGCAATACGGCACAACTACTTGAACATTACCGCAGCCAATCAGCGATCGATGCGGACGTGCTGCTGTGTAACGACCAGGTGGTGTTTTCCTCGGTTGTTATTGGCAAAGTCATGTCCCTGCGGCCCGAGGACATGGATAAACCCGCAACCGACCGCAGCTTCCTGCTGGGCGCCCTAAAGGGGCTGCGCTCACTGCGACTCAAAGACTTCCAGTTGTTAACGGGAAAAGACCAGACCGTGCGCCTGGCGGCACTGGGACTTGTAGTGCTGGGTTACACGCAAAGCTCCTTGCTGGGACGCTTTATCCGCGAGCCCCTGAGCCTGCGCAACGGGCGCCTGACATTGCTGGCCTTTGCACCGCGTAGTGTACTGAGCTATCTCTGGTTCCTGTTGCGGCTCGCATTGGGCGTCAAAATGAGCCTGGAAAAGCTACCCAAAGCCATCGGCATGGTGCAGTCACAGCGGCTCGTTGTCAGCTCACCGAATGGGTTGGAGTTACTGCTGGACAACAAACCCCTATCCGCACAAGAGCTGTGTTTTGAGATTGCCGAGCAACGCCTGCGGCTGGTGCCCGGGCCGATGCTGGAGGGCGTTGGCAGCAATAGCAAACCGTCCGATAAAGACGTTATTCGCACGCGCCATGTCCCGGTGGACGAAACGGCCAAGGAATTCTTTGGCAAACCGCTGCCCGTGTTCAGCCACGCCACCGAGGAAGAATACCGCGAGCTTTTTGTTTCCCTGCGGGAAAACGCCAGTCCGACACGCTCCTTTCAGGTCCTGACGGTACTCAGCGTACTTCTCGCGCTGGCGGGACTGTATGCCAACTCCGCGCCAGTCATCATCGGCGCGATGATTCTCGCGCCGCTGATGTCGCCGATTATTTCCCTGGCCATGGGTATGGCCCGTGCGGACTTCGGCCTACTGAAAAATTCCTTGACCACATTGGCCGTGGGTGTGGGCTGGGGGCTGGGCTGGGCAGTGCTGGTCGCTGCCCTGATGCCGCTATCGATCGAGACTCCGGAAATGTCCGCGCGTATGTCACCGACGCTACTGGATCTGTTTGTTGCCGTTATTTCGGGTATTGCCGGTGCGTACGCTTTCTCCAGGGAGGAAATCGCCAAGAGCCTGGCCGGCGTGGCAATTGCAGTCGCGCTGGTTCCACCCCTATCGGTCATGGGCATCGGCCTGGGCTGGGGCAACTGGGAGATGGCAATGGGCGCCGGGCTGCTGTTCATTACCAACCTGGTGGGAATAGCGCTGGCAGGCAGCCTCACTTTCCTGGTCCTGGGATTTGCGCCCTTTCACCTGGCGCGCAGAGGTATGACCCTGGCGATCGCTGTCATGGCAGTCATCGCTATTCCGCTAACGATCGCTTTCTCTGGCCTGATGCAACAGGGCTCCGTTCTAAACCAGGTTCCCACCGGCAGCATCGAAGTTGCAGGCGAGAAAATGGAGGTTGGCCATGTCGAGGTGAGACCCGGCTCCCCGCCGCTGATCAGGCTGCAGTTAAGTGCCGCCAGACAACCCGATGACGCACAAATGGACGCGCTGAAAGCACTGCTCGAGCAACGCGTAGGACAACCAATCGTGCTCGAGGTCGACATCAGGCTCAGGCGCTAGGAGACGATTTCCCTGCTGCAGTACAGTCCGCCGCCCCGCGTGACCGCGCTCGCGTTCTACTGTTAGACTCCCCACACGCCCAAAAGACATTAACCATATCTTGCGCACGCTCACTCTCGGCCTGACTCTTGCTTGCCTATGCCTTCCCCACGCCTCGAGCGCTGTCGCTGCTGGGGAAGGTGGCGCAACAGATAGCGACGTCACCAGACTCGCGGCGGTTCATCTTGGTCTGTTGAAGACCGCACAAAATGAAGCCATTGTCAGGGCACAGATCACGGTGACCAACCTGGCGGGCGATCAGATCGCTATCGGCCGGACCGCGAGCGGCGACAGCCAAATCAAAGACACGCAAGTAAGTGCAGGACAAATATTACTTCCACATAAGCAGTGGCAGGACGATAAGCGATGCCTGATCCGGGCACGCGGTGGGAAATACATAACCCGGGTGCGCGATCAGCAGTTTGCCGTGGCCAACGACACCTGGCTGAAGAACATTCTACCCTGCAAGGCGCTGTTTAACGCGTCGTCAACCGGACAGAGGGAAAGTTTCAAACCCAGAGTACACCACGCCACGACAGCCATCGTCGATACCCTGAGTCTGCATGCACCGCTACCACACTATGAACCCCATATTGGGAAGCTGCTGGACAACATCAGTGCAGATCTCCTAACGGGCAAACAATTTGATCTCGATGGTGATGGCGCAGTTGCGCACAATGAACTCAGCGCCGCTCCTGCCGCGGTGCTAAACAAGATTCCCATCCAGAAAATTTACGACGTCACGCGAGACAAAGCCCTGGCGCACTTGCAGCAAAAGCCGGCCAATCCACCGAACATCGTGCTGATTGTGGCAGACGATCTGGGCTACGGAGACGTCAGTGCTTTCGCGAAGGACGGGCTTGTCCAGACACCGAGCATAGACCGGATCGCCAGCCAGGGAGCCGCGTTTACCAACTTCCATGTTTACCCCGTGTGCTCCTCTACCCGCGCGTCCATGCTCAGTGGCCAGTTCCTACGCGACATCCGCATTGCCGGGGCCGGAGGCCCTGCCAAGGCTGGCGTCCCCCGCTCCAGCACACTTATCCCGGAGTACTTGAGCCAGGCGGGCTACCGCACCGCCGCCTTTGGTAAGTGGCATCTTTCTATTCGGCCCGGCTTTCTGCCACCCGACCGGGGTTTCCAGCACTGGCTGGGATTTTACGGCGGTGTCAGCCCCTACAATTTCGAGGTCATTAACGAACTTGCCGACGAGTTCTTTTTTGAGAACCGGGCGCCTTACCACCAGGAAAAAGGACACGTAACCGACCTGCTTGCCGACCGGGCCATCAGCTTCGTTGAGCAAAATCGCGACCAGCCTTTCTTCCTTTACCTCAGCTTTAACACAGTGCACACACCGCTTTGGGGTGATGACTACCAGGTTTTTTCTGCTCGCCAGGACTGGTTGGACTCCGTGCATCAAAGAGGCGTGCAGGGCGAACGCACACAGGATTACGTGGCACTGGTTGAGCACATGGACAGTCGTATAGGCGACCTCGTCGCACGGCTGGAATCTCTCCAACTCACTGAGAACACCCTGGTCATGTTCACCAGCGACAATGGCTCAGACCTGTCCATCGGTGAGGACCCGAACAATCCCACCGGCAGTAACGGCCCGTTCCGGGGTGGCAAGAGCAGCGTATACGAGGGAGGATTACGCGTCCCGCTGGTTGCTCAGTGGCCAGGAACAATTCCGCCAGGACAAACGGTCGACACCTTCACCATGTTGGTTGATCTTTGGCCTACGCTGCGAGACGCAGCCGGCCTACGAGCCACCAATGGGGACACCGCGGCCAAACCGGGTGAGTCGTTACTGCCACTGGTCACCGAAAATGGCGAGTTCAATGACGTCGATCGCACCGGCTACTTCCACTTTTTCATCGGCGGCGCTGCAGTCATAGATTACCCCTGGAAACTGGTACAAACTGCGCAATCCACGGAATTGTTCCGCCTGGACGTGGATCCGGATGAGTCCAGGGCGTTGAACGATAAACACCCACAGCAACTGCGCGTCCTGCAACAGAAACTGCAGGCCTACCTGTCACGCAACTAGGCCATCGAACCACCGTTATCGAATGCAGATGACGGTATCCTGACCGGTCATCGACCAGCGATGTCCAGCCCACTGACCATAAAAGGTATGCACGTGCTCAAGCGGGCTGTCTGCCAGTAACGCCTCAATATGCGCCTGTTCATAGGCCACGGCCGTCTCGGGATGCTCCGGATCGTCCACGTAAACCTCACCATGCGGATGTGCAAAGCTGCGCCGCGTTTCCCCACTGGCGATTTTACTGCGCGAGGCATTGTTGAGTATGAAGAACGTGGTCAGCAGCATGCCTCCCGGCTTCAATACCCGGGCTACTTCCGCCAGGTAGGCAGCCACATCCTCGGGCATCATGTGACTGAAAACGGAGAACATGAACACCAGGTCAACCTGTTCATCCTCGACTGGGAAACGAGACTCAACCGCGGTTGCTGAGGCTTCCGTGTTGTAAATACCGTTGTGCACATCCTGGTGTAAGAAGGTGAAGTGGGGATAGGCGCTGCTGATACGCCGTTGGCAATCGACAACCGCCTCTGCCATCACGTCAGTGCCGATGTAGCGGCCATCGGCAGACAAATAACGCGTTAGTGGAATTGCCAGGCGTCCGTAGCCGCAACCAATATCGAGGACCGAGGAGTCAGGGTTCAGGTGGGTATAGTTCAACAAAACCCGCAGGGACTGCAGGCCCAGCTGCTTGAATTCGCGCAGCGTGTTGATAGGCCCTATCTTGCCAATATCGTCTCGGCTGGGGAAGATTGCGTCCTTGCCCGGCAACGAGCGCCCTATATCACGAACAAGCAGATCCTTACCCACGTAGTCCGGCAGCGTGAAATCAGGTGAATCATCGCGCGGCGAGTTCACGATCCGCTATCTCCGACCATGTCTGTCGCCGAGGGCGGCCATGCGAGGCTGAAATTGTCGAAGTCGCGGGTTAGATTGGGGTTGTAGTTGCTATCATAGGTCAGCGCATCAGCCCATTTACGGTGCATAAAATCACGTTCCTCAACAAAGCGCGCGCGCTTCTCGTCAGTCACGTCATAACCCCTCGAATAAGACTCGTAGTGGTACAACTGCGCATACGGCGTCCATAAATTGCGGTATCCCGCTGCACGCAATTTTAGACAGAAGTCTACATCATTAAAGGCGATAGCCAGGTTTTCCTCATCCAGGCCGCCAACCTCCAGGTAGTGTTCACGGCTTACAGCAAGGCAAGCGCCGGTGACCGCATGATAGTTTTGTACCAGCCGCGTTCTGCCCAGCGCGCCGATCTCGTCTTTATGGAAGCCCTTGAACGCATGACCCGCGACCCGATCGGGACCCATCCCCAGCAATACGCCGGCATGCTGTATGCGGTCCTCCGCGTAGAATAGTTTTGCACCCACAGCACCGACTCCGGGGCGGCTTACCTGCGCAACAATCTCCGTCAGCCAGTCGCTATTGCACACCTCGGTATCATTATTCAGTAGCAGTACGACCTGTGCATCCGTTTTACTCACTGCAAAGTTATTGATGGCGGAAAAATTGAACTCAGCCTGGTAGCGCAGCACACGGATACGTTCATCGACCGGCCTGGCAAGATAGGCCAGGGTCGCCGCATCGTCCGAACGGTTATCCACAATAAGAATTTCGAAACTGGGGTAATCGGTCTTTGCCAGCAGTTTTTCAATACAGTTTTGCAAGACCCTGAGATTATTGTAGGTAGGGATAATGATAGCCACCGTGGGCGGCGGCTGGGGGATGGCATAGGTTACGCGATAGCCACCAGGGACCTCAGTCTGTGATACCCATGCATCAACACCAGTCCGCTGCAAGTGATTCTCGATTGATTTGACCACCGCCAGGGGATCTTCGGATGCGAAAGATTCAAGCTGCTCGGGGGAATCTTCGTCGGTGACGCGGTGATACAGGACCTTCGGAATGTGCAAAATCTGATTGGGCTGGATCGACTCGGTGGCCCGCAGACAAAGGTCCCTGACCTCAGCCCCCGCGCAGTCACCAGCAAGTCCACCGCAGCCCAACAGGTGGTCATTCGCCACCACCAGAAAGTGGCAGATATAATTTATCGACAGGAACAGATCGTAGTTCCAGTCCGGTTTGAAGTGGCCCGCTACCGGCATACCCTGACAATTAATCGTGTCTTCATCAGAGTACAGCACCTGTGCGCCGTCGTTTAACATCGCCGCGCTAAGGACCTCGAACAGTGCGGATTCACACAAAGTATCACCGGCATGCAGGAAACCTGTGAAAGCGGTGTTACTGGCACCAATCACACTGTTTAGAAGGTCCGGGCCGTCTTCGCCAGTGCCCGGGGAGTGGAGACCCACGTTCGCGTGCTCATCAGCGAGTTGCTGGCAGTGGCGTTTCTCATCCGCCCCAAAGGCTTCCCCATAGATGACAAGATCCCAGTCAGACAGCGTCTGAGCCATCACTGAATCAATGGATCGTTTGATGTCACCCAGAGGCGCCCCCTTAACCTGCAAGACCACAGCAATTCGCGGCCAACCGCTTGGGCCTTCCGATTTCCCGGAATCAACATCGGATCCGCCCCGGGCGCGTTGCGCTGCCAGGTACCCGGCGCCGGGTTGTCCATGCAACTTCCACCAGCCGGCATAGCTATCATCGACTCCCCCGCGCAGACGGCGCACAAACCAGGCTTTGAGCTCTTCCAGGGATCGTGACCAGGTCCATCGCGGACCAAAAATTTTCAGCCGCACAAAGGTCTCACCAAAAATGTAATCCCGGGCAAAGGCGTTAATCTGCCGGACCCCGCATGCAGTGATGCTGAGTTCGCATGGGAGCTTGCTGGGATAAAAGTGCAGATACTCGATATCGTCGATAATGAGCACCGTACCAAAGAACTCGGTCTGCTCGCGATTCACAAAAGTGAAAATATGATCGCTGGTCTCAAAGTGTGGCCGCGCAGCGGTCAGCCTGGGACCGAGCGGCACATGATCGCTGACGAACCGCAGGCTGAAGTAATACAGACCCCTGCTCAATCCGCGCACATCAATCTTCACGCAGGACTGCGCAGTATCGACATGTATATTTTCGCTGCTTAAGCGGGGGAAAAGGTCGGTTTTAGGAAGTAACAGGCTGGATACAGCCTGCGTGGCCGCCCGCAGGGGCTTAGCTGTCGCCATACAGCAGCGATCTCCAAAGCTGGGCAAGGTCGAGGACGAATTATATTACGAAGCACCGATTTACCAAACCACGATAACGCAGAGGCGCTGCTATTTTGGCGACGACGCCGGTATGCCGGGTGCACAAGTTCCTATATCATGGCCCAACCCTTGGGTAGCATCACTCGCGCCCACCCTCTTCAACCTGCGCAGACCCCGGTACCTTGGCAGATCCAACCGTATACATCGCTACCGTACACTGGAACTCGGACGTTTGGGTGGACCAACAGGTCTCGCGCTTGCGCTCGTACATCGACCTGGATTACCAGATATTCGCGTTCATGGACGGCGTGAGCAAACCACTCACCGAACTCGTAGACCAGGCCTTCTATAACGACGACTTCAAGCACTACGAAAAGCTGGATTTTTTGGCCGGGGAAATTGCAAGTGTTGGCAGGGACACAGATTTACTGCTGTTTATAGACGGGGACGCCTTCCCGATCACCAACCTGCAACCTACTTTCGACTATCTAAAGGAGTATCCGCTGGTAGCGGTGCGCCGGGATGAGAACTTTGGCGATAAACAACCTCATCCCTGTTTCTGCCTCACTACCGTGGGATTCTGGCGCGAAATACAGGGCACCTGGAAACCCGGCGTTCAGTGGATGCGTGATGACGGGAATATGGGTTCGGACGTCGGTGGTAATCTCTTTGGCGCTCTGCGGGATGCTGATATCGCGTGGAAGCCCCTGCAGCGCTCGAACGAGGTAGACCTGCACTCACTGTTCTTCGGCGTCTACGACGACTGTGTCTATCACCA
This sequence comes from Halieaceae bacterium, assembly GCA_963669435.1. Taxonomy (GTDB): domain Bacteria; phylum Pseudomonadota; class Gammaproteobacteria; order Pseudomonadales; family Halieaceae; genus CALJFL01. Next base: position 2,027,476 of record OY770025.1, on the reverse strand, counting down.
CGGCGCCGGCTTCAGGGACAAGTTTTGCCGTCATGATCGGCGACTCGGCATCGATTACTATTCAGCAAAGTGTCTGCGGCTTGCGGACTTTTTTAAACGCAGGGCGAAGATGCGGTTGCTTCATGACTGGGTCACAAAACATGTAAAATGGTACATGAGGCGCAAAAATTCAAAGCTGCATCAGCGTGTTATGGACAAGATCCTGTCCGATGAGAGTTTCGTGTACTCTCTGAAGCTTGCAAAGCCCATGCAATAATAAATCGCTGCCACGCCAGGCCGCCAAACGGAGCAAATGCACCAGGCGGACAGCAACAGCAACCTACGTAGGCGAAAGTTGGATAACGAATTTTCCGATCTAGAAAACCCCGGGATGTTTGCGCTTAATTGCGAGCAGCTCGGGGACTCTGCCTATGACAACAAAACCCTGATCGTGCTCGGTGCGCCGCGCGGCGGCACCTCCGCCATTGCCGGCGCGCTGGCTGCGTTGGGGCTGTTCATGGGGCGCGGCGCCACCGCGCCGGTGTATGAAAGTCTGGCACTGGCCAACGCTATCGAGTCAGGTGACAACGGCACCGCGAATTCGCTTATCTCCGAATTCAATAACGCCCATGGCATCTGGGCATTCAAGCGCCCGGCATTTGCCCGTTTCGTGTCTGAGTACCACCCCAGCTTTCGCAACCCGGTGTATCTGGTAGTTTTTCGGGACCCGGTGGCTACAGCCAGCCGCGCGCTTGTGTCCGGTAGATTGAAGGCAAACTACACCAAGAAGCTGGAAAAAGTACTGACGGTTTATGGCGGAATCATCGACTTTGTCAATGCCTCAGGAGCGCCGGCGGTTTTTATTTCCTACGAGAAGCTGTTGGCTGATCCCCTGCATTTTTTGCAGCAGTTGGCCGAGGAGATTCAGTTACCGGTAACCGAGACCGGGCTCCAGGACGCCGCCAGCTTCGTCGAGCCCAGCCCGGAGCATTACCTGGATGCCTCCAGGGCAAACCGCATAGAGGGTCGATGGCAAGTATTTAGCACTCGCAAGATCAGTGGCTGGGCACGCTATGTAAACAAGACAATGAAAATCCCACCGAAGATCGGCCTTTATCGGTCCACACAGGAACTGGCAACTGTTTCCGCCAACCTGCCTACCGACCTTCCCGCGGGCATCGAGTGGGATGGCCGCAATTGTGGCTTCGAATTCGACCTGGAGAAACTGGGTATCGTCGCCAGTGAAAATTTGCGGGTACGGGTGCTAGGCGACGTCCGGGACTTCGACCCACCGGCTTTCACAGGAACTTCAGGGGCCGGACGTTTGGCCAGCAAACTTATGTTTTGGTCCAACTCCGAGCAATAGGTCGATGAGCGAGGCAAACGCAAATCCTGGGGCAGCATCGGTGCAGCATGAGCGGCTGGTTTACCTGGACGCCGTGCGCGGCATTGCAGCATTAGCGGTTTTATGGGGGCACGCCTACCTCGCCTTCGGCATCCAATACTTCAAACCCATCATGCATACGCCACTGCACCTTTTCTTCGATGCGTATGCTGCGGTTACCATATTTTTCGTACTCAGTGGCTACGTGCTGTCGGTACGCTACCTCGATCAACGCAAGATTGGTGCGTTCAATATCTGGGCCTTCTACATAAAGCGCTACTGCCGCATTGTGCTGCCCTTTATCGCCATACTGGTGCTGAGCTATATCGCTCGTACCTGGCTGTACCAACCCTATCCGGAAAACGATCCCGGGCTCAGCAGGTGGGCCCTGCGACTCTGGTCGGACCAGAAAGTCGATTTACCCGCCATCGAGTATCTGAAATCAGCGTTAATGATACTGCCCGACACAAAGTTTCCACTGATTCCCCAGGCTTGGACGCTGCGTATTGAAATGGGTATGTCCCTGGCCCTGCCTTTCATGATTCTTATCGCCTGTCGCAGTTCCTGGTGGTTGGTGCTATTCACAGTTATTTTTATTCAGTTGCTGGGTGTCTACGTTTTTGCCGCACACTTCACCCTGGGTATCCTGCTGGCAAAACACCAGGACTCCATCATTGAGCACCTGCAAAAGAATGCCCTGTTATCGCTCACCACCCTGGTACTGGGCATCATGCTATTGACCTATCGCCTGCCACCTGACGCTATCGCCATAGACCTATCCCCCAGGTCATTGCGGTTTGTCACCGGTATCGGCGCGCTCCTGCTGCTGGCGTGGATCATGTCCAGTGCGAGAACACAGGCGGTATTGAGTATCGCGCCGCTGCGCTTTCTCGGTCGGATCTCGTATTCCCTGTACCTGGTGCACCTCATCATCTTACTGACGCTTTCGCCGCTGGCGATACACTGGCTTAACAGCATAGGCATTGGCGGCAGCGTTAGCTACTGGCTGGCACTGGGCGTTACCGCGGTAGGCTCGATCGTGCTGTCAGCAATTTGCTTTTACCTCTTTGAACAGCCGTCGATCCGCCTGGGTGCCCTGGCCTCCTCACGGATCAACGCCCGGTTGGGCAGTCAGAAAGCCGCTTCACCACATGGGTCATAAACGCAGGTTCACCATGAACGACCTCGAAAAGTACTTTGAAAACAATCCCGGCAACATGATCAATAAGTGGACACACTACTTCAAGATCTACGATAACCACCTGTCCAGGTACCGGGGCACGGACGTCCACATCCTCGAGATTGGTGTGCGCCACGGCGGCTCCCTGCAAATGTGGAAGGCCTATTTCGGACCCGAAGCCAAGATTTATGGTGTCGACATCAACCCCAGGAGTCGTGAACTGGAGGAGGAGCAGATCGAAATTTTTATCGGCGACCAAGGCGATGCGCGATTCCTTGCGGAGCTAAGAGAGAAATTGCCACGTATCGACATCCTGCTGGATGACGGAGGCCACACCATGGACCAGCAAATTCTCACCTTCGAGATGATGTTTTTGCACCTGTCCGAGCAGGCTACCTATATTTGTGAAGATACACACACCTCTTACTGGAATACATTTGGTGGCGGTTTTCGCCGTGAAGGGACATTTATGGAAACCGCCAAGGGGCTGGTGGATGACTTGCATGGCTACCACAAGCGCGGACGCAACGAGAATTTCCGGGTCACTGACTACACGCCTTACGTCGACTCCATACACTTCTACGACAGCATGGTCGTGATCGAGAAAGACCGTAGAGAGGTTCCGGAAACCGTACGCTCCGGCAATCCCGTCATTGACCAGGGTAAGAACCCATGAACGACCTGGAAAACTATTTCGCTAACAATACGGGCAACCTCATCATGAAGTGGCGCCACTACTTCAAGATCTATGAGCGACACCTATCGAGGTTCCGCAACTCCGAGGTCAACATTCTGGAGATTGGCGTCCGTGACGGCGGCTCGCTGCAAATGTGGAAAGACTACTTCGGCCCCAACGCGCGCATTTTCGGCCTTGATATCAATCCACAGTCTGCCCAACTACGGGAAAGCCAAATAGAGGTGTTCATCGGGGACCAGCAAGACAAAACGTTCCTGACAGAACTGGCACAGCGACTACCCCGGTTAGACATCCTCATTGACGACGGCGGTCACACAATGCAACAACAGATCAACAGCTTCGATGTGTTTTTTGATCAGCTATCCGATCATGGAGTCTATATCTGCGAGGACACCCACACATCCTATTGGGCTTCTTTTGGGGGCGGCTATCGTAAGCCGGGCACGTTCATCGAATACGCCAAGGAAAAGGTCGACCTCCTTAACGCCTACCACAATCGGCACGGGGAACCAGGCTTTGAGGTGAACGATTTCGCAAGAAGCACTGCTTCCATGCATTTTTACGACAGCATGGTAGTCATCGAAAAGGCGCCGAAGCAAGAACCGGAGTTGAAGCACACGGGTAAAATGCGCCTTCCCAGGTTCAAGGCTACCCGCATACCCAAGGGCTAACGCGCGGCCAATTCCTCATAGTAAGGCGGCCACGCAATCTCGAAGCAGTTCTGATCGCGCCGATAGGCGGGGTTGTAGTAGGGGTCAGATTTCAACTCGCTTGCCCAGCGTTTGCGCATGTAGTCGGCTTCGACGGTATAACGGGCAATCTTGTCCTCATCGGCGTCTGATCCACGCGTGTAGGACTCGTAGTGATACAACTGTGCGTAGGGTGTCCAGATATTCTGATAGCCCTTCTCTCGCAGCTTTAGACAGAAATCGATATCGTTGAATGCGACCGCCAGGTTCTCTTCATCGAGGCCACCAACCTCCAGATATTTGTCCCGGGTGACTGCCAAACAGGCCCCGGTAACAGCGCAGTATTCCTGCACCAACCGTGTTCTGGCCAGGGCACCGACTTCGTTCCTGTGGCGGCCCTTGAAAGCGTGCCGGGCTATCTCGTCTGAGCCCAGGCCTAGCAGAACACCTGCGTGCTGTATTCGGTCATTGGGATAGAGCAGTTTCGCGCCGACGGCGCCAACACCCTCACGTGATGCCTGGCAAACCAGTTCCGTTAACCAATCGCCGTGCAATACTTCAGTGTCATTGTTGAGCAGGACTACGATATCCGCATCACTGCTGGCAACAGCAGTGTTATTAATTGCCGAGAAGTTGAACGGGCGTTCATCCCTGACAACACGAACGTGCGCATGAGTTGCAACATCTGACAGGTACGCGAGCGTGTCAGCATCATCGCTGCGGTTGTCCACCACCAGCACTTCGTAATCGGGATAGTCAGTGATCTCCAGTACGCTGCGCAGGCAATTGCGGAGCACCCGCAGGTTATTGTGGGTTGGCACAATAATGCTCACCCTCGGTACGGGTTCGGGCAGGCGATATCGCACACGATAAGCGGTGTTGATCTCGGAATGCTCAGCCACCGCCTCGGTCTGGGTACGCGCCAGGTGATCCGCCAGTGCACTGACACCCGCATTGGCAGCATAGGGCTTATTGTCTCCGTCCAATGCCGTTGATCCCTGTGCAGCTCGCCAGTGATAGAGCACCCGGGGGATGTGGTGAATATGGTGGCGCTCCATGTTCTGGGTCAGGCGCAGAATCAGGTCAAAGTCCTGGGCACCCTCAAAACCCACTCGCAGGCCTCCGACTTGCACTAGTAACTCCCGTTTGACCACCAGGAAATGACACACGTAGTTGATCGCCTGCAGCAAGTCGCCATTCCAGTCTGGCTTGAAATGGCCGTTGAGCGGCCTGCCTGTCTCACTCACTATATCCTCGTCGCTATAAAGCAACTGTAAGTGCGGCTGTGCCGAAATTGCCTGGGCGTATTCGAACAGGGCATTGGGGGTCAGTTCGTCATCGTGATCGAGAAAGCCCACGTAGTTGCCAGTGGCCAGTTCCAGTGCGTCATTGGTCGCCGCGCTGATGTGTCCATTATGCTCCCGCGTGACAGCCTTGACGCGTTCATCGGCAGAACACAGTTCCTCAAGGTACTGAGTGAGTTCCGGCGACCCCGAAGCATCATCACAGATACACAATTCCCAGTTGGAATAGGTTTGTGCTTTCACGGATTCGATCGCGCGTGCCAACAAGGCCATGTTAGGCGCGTAGGTAGGCAGAACAACAGATATCAATGGGGGATCTGACATCGCGTCACCGACGTCTCGCTGCCGCGCCAGCTCTGGCTCGGGGCAGCGCGAATACTGCTGCCACCAATCGGCATAGCTTAATGACTGGGATCTTCCAGCCAGCCTGGCAAAGAAACTTTTGGTGTCCTGGTAAAAGCGATTGACCAGCCACGGCAATCCGAACAACTTGTACTGCACGTAGGGCACACCATAAACATTCTCGCGAGCAAACTCGGTGATCGGCCTGATACTGGCGCTCTTCAGTGAAACACTCGATTGCAGGCGAGTGGGGAAAAAATGCAGGGTGTGAACCGACTCGGTTAACAACACGGTACCGAACAATTCTGATTTGTTCATCGCCTCAAACAGGTACACCTGGCTATTACCGCGGCCATTGTCATCCTCCCACTCCACGCGCGGACCGACCAGCGGTGGCTCACCGTGGTAGCAAATCCGGAGAAAATGGAGGCCACGCCTCAGGCCGCGCACATCGAAGCTGACCCCGTCTCGGTGATCCGAGATCATCAAGGGCGCTTTGGGAAGGAACGACTGCAAATCCACTTTCCGGCTGAGCACGAATGCAAGAGAGTGCTTGATTGATGATATATTCATCGCGGGTTTGGAGCGTAGGTTCTCTTTGTGCCGGCAGGTAGAAGGAGTGCTATTGTAAAGTAACTGCGGCAAAAGGGCAGGCTATGGCTGTCGCGCAGCTCCCATACCGACGGGAAAACGGTGTGGGGTATCAGAGTCGAATTTCCCACACCGGCGCCAGACAATGGTTTACCCGTCTGCGCCTCGCCCTTGTGGCATTTGCTCTACTCTGCCAGGCCTGGCCCGCCAGCGCCCAATTCCCGGGTATTGGCGGCGGCGGAAAATCAAAACCGATAACCCACTACGAGATTATTCAGGAGGCTGTCGCTCGTAGCGCAGCAGTGGACGCCCTGCCAGCCACCACGCCGGCCGCGAACCCCGCCCGCTGGTGGCAAAAAAGGCACGAGAGGAAGGTACATCAGGCAGCCAGCGGCCGCGCTGAGTTCGTCATGATCGGCGACTCCCTTGTACATAATTTCGAGAAGAAAGGCCTGCGACTGTGGACCTTATTTTACGGTCGCTACCAGCCGCTCAACCTCGGTTTTAACCGCGATGCTACTGAAAATGCCATCTGGCGGATTCAGAACGGAGAACTGGACGGAATCTCGGCGCGCCTCATCGTCATCATGATTGGTACTAACAATGGCGGACTGAGGCTGGATCCACCTGAACACACCGCTGCCGGCATCAAACGCCTGGTTGAGATCTTACAGGTCCGCCAGCCACAGGCGGAGATCCTGCTGCTGGGGATTTTTCCCCGGGGACCGCTGCCCGCCCACCCGCTGCGGCGCCTGAATGCTAAGGTAAACAGTTTGCTACCCAAACTGGCAACTGAACTGCATATCAATTACCTGGATATCAGCGATAAGTTCCTGGACGAAAAAGGCCTGTTACATCGCGAAATCATGCACGACTTCCTACACCCGACCGTCAAGGGGTACCAGATTTGGGCGGAGTCTATCGATCCGATGGTGAGTCAACTGTTAAGCCAGCGCTAGAAGGTGAAACGCTTTACGCCAAACCCAGGTTCAAGCCGGCTTATCCGTCGCCTTGCTGACCTTAAGATATTCCACCGGTGCTGATTCGATGAAACTCGCGGCCGCAGCATAGGTGCTTTCAGGGAGATCTAAATGTAGTTCGGTGGCCAGCCTGCGAATCACGTCTGCCGGGTGGGCCAGCAGTTTCTCATAGGACAGTATTAACGCAGGATATTGCTCAGTAGAAAGAAACTCGACAATACGTGTGTATTCTCTCGCCTGGCGAAGCAAAATGGGCCGAACTTCACGGTTGGCGGACAGTTTCGCGCGACCCGCAATCGCGGCCAGGTCCCTGAAAACCGCAATGAACACCGGTGTGCGTAAGGCTGCCGCCACATCCGCCAGTGGCTGGGTAATCGCGTTGCCCTTAAAACCCCAACAGCCGTGCGTGTCATTATTAGTCGCTACCCGTTCCTCAAAGGCTGGCATGCCACGACCCAGCGCCCGATTTATGCCCAGGTCTTCATACAACGGTGCCTTGCCGGTCCGCCCCATATGTATGCCAAAAGTGTGCAGCAGACCGGCTATAGCGGAAGTGCCACCGCGACTGACACCCAACACCACATAGGTCGGTGAATCGCAATCCGCCAGCATCTCAACCGGACCCAGAACACTGACTCCCAGGTTCAATCCATCCTCGCGTGTAGCGGGTGCTGCAATATCACTCATAGAGCCTTCGCGTATCCATAGCGGTGAAAATCCTCAGCATAAACATGAGCGACTTTCACCTCCAGTTCCGGGTTATAAAACGATTCATAGCTCGGGTACACATCCTCGGGCGTACGCAAGAAAGGTCTGTCGCCGACAAACTCACGAGCACTGGCCCGCTGTGTATTGTGGTGGGAGCGGCTGAGTTCGGCCACGGAAGAAACGTTGAGATTGAATCGGTTGGTCATCACTTGCCACTCCTGCTCGAGGTTCTCCAGGTGCACTAACTGGTCAATCGCAATGAGACCGCCGGTTTCCAACGCATGGGCCTGCTGTCGATAGTGGATATCACAACGCGCCACATCGGTAGCAAGCAAAAATTCGCAGAATTCGCTAAAGGTAACCCCGGGGGGCTCCTCGATATCGCGCCCCAGGAACTCGTTTAAGGGCTGGTGGAAACGATGATCGCCCACCGTGCGCACCATGTGTAGATAGCTACTGACGGCGCGGCCAAATGGATTCCTGACCAGTCGCACATAGCGCATCTTGCCAAACTCGGCACGGTGCACCCCCTGCAGAAACGCCTCTGACTTGCGATAAACCTGCGTGCGGTAGTCGTGTATCCACGCTGAATGCGCGTTCGCCGCCGCCAGTTCTCCGCGCTGCTCAAAAAACCACTTCACCGCGAAGGTACAGCCTGCCTTCGCGGACCACAGCACAGCTACATCAGCATGCTCGAGAAACAGAGGGTGGTTGGGACCCAGGCAGGTCGAGTGAATTTTTGACCGCTTGGGCGCGTTGAAGCGCATCCACTGGCGGTCAATGGCGGTCAGAATCTTCAACGCCGTCACCCCTGTCTCGGGGTAGCCGATTGGCGGCCGGGCAGTATCTGGTAAAGTTTCAGCGGTTGCCATCGCTGGTGGACATCACCTTCTCCCAAGCCGATCCTGATCGGCGGCCTGTTAACCGACGTAAAACCAGCAATGTACCCTGCGCCTGTATCCCCACTTTGCAAGTACAAATAGCTTCTCCAACCACTCTCAAATTGGGATTCATCCTGACGCAACCTGAACATCAGGCGATCCCAGCGCTCCATCTCCACGGAAAACTCCAACAGGAACATTCTATCGGGCTTAAGCCTGGTCCACACACCGGGTCGGTAATCTTTAGCCGGCTGGCCGCGGTGCAGAATAATATCACCACCGTCGACAAAGACCCGGTTCGCCTGCCCCTTTGGCTGCACAACAGTGGCTGCTCGCAACCGATCCTCTTCCTGCAAAGCCCGCACATATCTGGCTGGAAGCTCTATTAATCCCTCGGCTTGTACCACGCCCGGCACGCGCTGCAGGTCAATGGCTACCTGCTCACGCTCCAGACGAGACAAGTTATCGGCGGACACCAGTCGTCCAAAACCTGACTGGCCGGCAGGCTCTCCAGACAGGATGCGCGCCATGTGGTCACCTACCAACGAGGAGTAATGGCTGGTTTCCTTCCAAAAGCCATTATCTATCGAGTACCTGTTCAGCCCGGTAAAGTCGTAGAAGGGCCCTACATCTGCCAGCTGACGCTTGAAATCCAGGTAGTTGGTGTAATTACGGGTGAAATAGGTCTTATAGTGGAGCGGGTTGAAGAACATCACCACCTCGACGCCATGCCCGCGGGCCAGGCGAACGAACTTGCGCACGGATTTCGCCGCCGAAGAGCCGTGGTATGCACCGCCCGCGAGTGTACTACGCAGCTCGCGGAACTTGGCATCCTGCGCCGCGGGATCTTCCAGGAAGGCTAGCGATTCAGTATTGATGCGCTCCCAGTCGAGGTTCGGGTCAACGATATGAAAAGGTAATTTCTGGCGCCTGACGGCCCCGCTTACCAGTCCCATGTTTTTCAGCTTTATCGGTTGCAGGAGGTAAAAGACCTGGGCGTCCAACCAATCGGCAAGCGACGTCGGATAGCCGCGCCGCATGTGCTGTACATCGCCAAAATTCGGGTTCCACTGGTAGGAAATATCGTCCAGGCCCAGGTAGATGCGCTTGATCGGCAGACCTCGCTCCAAAAAACCCCGCAGCGCCGTCAGATGATTGCTGGGCAGTCCACCAGAATGCGTGAAGTTATAGCAGTTGCCTTCGAGCTTACGTACATCGATCGCCGCTACCCTGGACGAGCCGAACAGGATGCAGTCATAGCTGTGCGGTGCATTGAGCAAATAATCGGTTTTCATCCAGTGGCGGTTGGGACGAATTCTCAGATGAAATGTCTGGTAATCGTCTGCGTAAATTCCCCAGGTATTCGCTTTGAAGTTGAACAGGGCCGTGGCACCCACCACCAGAACGCCAACACACAGGGCCACCGCCAGATATTTCGTCGTGGATATGTCGTTCGGGTTTGTCACCGCAGGTTCCCAGGCACAATCGCTTTCATGGCAGTCTTCACTCTAGATCGAGCCGTTTGGGGCCGCGTAGTCCAGCTTATAGGCTTTCAACGCAGACCAATCAATCACCGCATTACCCCCGCCCACGCTGACACGGAGCTTCGGTCGAGGCACGGAGGCGTAGGCCAGCAATGACCCTTGATTCAGCCCGGGTTCGATTCTGGCGTTAAATTCACGGACTTTGCCTCCGTAGTCCCCGGGATCCTGGGTTAAGCGAAAAGACAGCATACGCCGCCTGTCACTAACCAGCTCATAGTGGATAATAAAGTAATCACCTTCCTGGAGATTGGCTACCACGCCGCCAGACCGTGAAGGTCTCTCACCACCTACCTTTCTTTCTATACTGATACGCGTGTCTTCATTTATCGGGATACGGCCCCTGCCCTCGAGCCTGGCAAGCTTCACTGTTTCCAGGTCACCGTTTGTTGTCCAATAATCGACAAATCGCAGGGGCACCCACATCAATCCCTCACGCCGGGCCAGGCTCGGCAGGTAGGACGCGTCCAGGCGAAGTTGCTCGGACTCCAACTGTTCCACGGCACCGCGGGTTACCCATCGGCCATAACCTTCACGCGGAGCGGCGCTTGCATTCAGCACCATCCCAAGCAGTTGATCGCCGACCGCTGCGGAGAAATGGCTGGTCTCCCGCCAGTAGCGATTGTCCGTGGTGAAACGATTCAGGCCGGTAAAATCGCGAAAGGAAATCAATTCGGCGATCTCGGTCTTGAAATCCAGGTACCACGGGTAATTTCTTGTGAGGTAAGTTTTGTAGTGCAGTGGCAGAAAAAAACCGGAGAGCTCAAAGCCATGTTGGTCAGCCAGCGACTTCAACGCAAGCAGCGCGCCGACTGCCGCTGCGCCATGGTATTCGTCACCTTCCGGTAGACCGCGCAGGCGCCGGAAGCGAACATCCATTTGTACCGGGTTGTCATAGAAGGTCTGGTACTTCTCTCGGATTCGATCCGTATCCAGGTTTGGGTCGCGGATGAATCGGGGTACTTCCAGTTTCGGCGTTTTACCTGTCACCAGTGCCAGATCTGTAACATCCACGGGCTTGAGCAAAAAGAGGCTCAGCGCATCGACATATTCGCCAAGGCTCCTGGGATACGGGTGGCGCATGTGCTGTAAGTTGGCCACGCCGGGATCGACATTGTAGGAAAGGTCATCGAGTGCGATGTATACCTTGCTGACCGGCATGCCCGCGTCCAGAAGTTGCTCAACAGCACGCAGATGGTCGGTCAAAACACCACCTGAATGGGTAAAGTTGTAACAGCTATCATCCAACAACCGGACGTCGAGGGCAGCAACACGGGAAGAGCCGAAAACATAGCAGTCATACCCGTGGGTTGTGCGGGTGAGAAAGCTCGTCTTCAGATAGAGTTTGTTAATCAGGATATGTTCGTGAAACCACTGGTAATCATTGGCGAAAACTCCCCAGCGATCAGCCCGGTAGTGATAAGCCGCCGTTGCTGCCACGGTGAGCAGCAACATTGCAACGCTAGCGGCCAGATAAGCAGCAGGTCGCATCGTTAGTGCTCAGAAGGCAAAGTAGATGAACTCCTTCGCCGTGGATGACAGCACCAGAACAATTGCCCAGGCACCCAGGAAACCTGTCACCAATGCGCTGCGCAGTGACAACTTCTGCACCGATTGATCGCTATCGCCGTCCACATTGAACAACTGGTAGGTATTAGGCATCAGAAAAACGACCAGCAGCGCCAGAACGAGCGTGTTGGTCCAGGCAACTTCATCCATAACGTTTACGGACAAGCCCTGTGCGAGGCGCTCAAGTAGCCGCATGTTTTCTTCCATGTAGGTAGCCGATATCGTCGCTATGCTCTGCAAATCGATGGAGATGATCTGCATCCACAGGTACAGAATGTCATCCAGCTCCGTCAACCTGAATACGGCAAAAAGCATCATGATCATCACGAACAGATACAGCCTGCTTATAAATACGGTAAACAGCCTCCCGGCTGAGTTAACCACCAGCAAGGCCTTGATTCGGTCCTTGCCGGGCGACAAAAATCGTTCGATGACCATGACGACGCCGTGCAAAAACCCCCAGACGATGAAGTTCCAGCCAGCGCCATGCCACAATCCACTGAGGGTCATGACGATCACATTGTTCAGGTTGGTACGGAACTCGCTCTTCCTGCTTCCTCCCAACGGGAGGTAAACGTAGTCGCGGAAGAATGCCCCGAGGGTAATATTCCAACGGCGCCAGTACTCCCGGACAGACCCGGATTTGTACGGCGAGTAAAAGTTAATGGGCAGGCGAATACCGAACATGCGACCGAGGCCGATAGCCATATCGCTGTAACCGGAGAAATCAAAGTAAATCTCCAGCGTATAGGAGAGCAGTGCCGCAATGGCTTCGGGGGATGTCAGGTTGTAACCGTTCTCCAGGCGTTCGAAGTAATGCAATGAGTAGTCGCCCAAGCCGTCCGCGATCACCACTTTCTTGAACAGACCAATCAGGAAGATTGACACACCTATCGCAAACTCGTGGGCGGAGATCGGGTTCCTCCAGGTTTTGCGAAACTGCGGCACCACCGTGCGATAGTGCACGATGGGGCCCGCAATCAATTGCGGGAAAAAGGTAACAAACAGTGCGTACTCGGCTTTTTCTCCGCTTACATTCTGTAGTTTGCCACTATAGGTATCGACCAGATAAGCAATTTGCTGAAAGGTAAAAAACGAGATCGCCAGGGGCAATACCACATCGAGATCGACCGGATCGATCCCGGATACATAAACGAATGCATTGGTGAGCATCTGGGAATACTTGAAGTAACCCAGTAACCCCACGTTGAAGGCAATGCCAAGAATCAGAAAACTCCGCCGGCGTATCTCTGGTGTATCTGCCTGAGGAGCGACTACACGCCCGAGCATATAGTTCGTCACCATGGATACCAGAATCAGCAAGGTGTAGGCAGGCTTCCAGTAACCATAGAATGCCAGCGAAGCGGCGGCCATGAAGTAAACTGCCGGGCCGTAGCCGGCAAATCGCATCATCAGCGCGAAGCCACTGAATACGATCGGCAGATAAATGAAAATGAAGTCGATTGAGTTAAATAACATTCAGACCTACCTGCAGCAGGGACCTTTCATTTTCATTTCAATTGAGCTCACTCGCCCTCCCCTAACAACTTTTGCAGCAGCTTTTCCTGTTGCTCCAACTGTTGCTCCAGTTTGCCCAACCTTCTGACCAGGCGCACATTGACCTTCTCCTGATGTGCGTGCATCCCCATCATCAGCCTGGCATGGCGTTCGCCGTCGAAGGTGTCCAGGGGTTTTATATAGGTCTCGTCCGCCAGACTGGGGAACAGGCTCTCGCCCCCTTCCGGGAGGAATTTGTCCAGAATCGCCTGGTTGGAATCCCGAAAGTGCGAAAGTATGCGGGCCCGAAGTTCCGTCGAGAATAATCCAGCAGCACTATAGGACAAATCAGCTCCAAGCATGGCAACTGACTCCGAAAGAGCGGTCACGAATCGGCGCCTGGCCGCATCGCCGGCCTTGAACTTGCCGAGATTACTGATCATAGACAACACGTCATAGGGCAGCGCTGGATTGATGCTTTGATCATCACTATCGACAAGCGTGTCATCCACTCCCAATACGCCGCAGAAATCGCCGGCAATGCCACCGCTACCGAGTGACTCATAAACCCTGACGTCAATGTTGTCTACACCGAAGCACTCACCCCAGCGCTCCAGAATGCGGAAGTAATCCAATAACTGCAGTCTCGGCCCATAAAGTGCATATTTGTCGATATCGTCCTGTAAGGTAATCTGGCCACGCTTGACCTCCTCACAAAAACTGGAGGCAACAACGTGGTCCTGCCGGCGGATGTAGGCTACAACACGTACATCGTATCGCTCGGATAAATCGCCCCGAATCTTTTCGGGATCACTGAACCAGAAATTTTCTGAAGACAGCACGACTGAAGCCGCTGCGGACGCTTTTACCTCTTCTGCCAACTGCGACCAGAGAAGTGCTGCATCTATCTCAGGCAGATGTGCCTGGCGTCGCAGATCATCAGCATAGGCATAGGCAAACAGGTGAGAGGAGAGTTGGTAGTTCCCGGTCAGGGGATAGAGCAGCTTGTACTCCAGCAGTGCTTTCCTGTTGTGCATGAGGAAATGCTGTAAGGCCGTCGAGCCAGTTTTCGGGCGGCCGATGTGCAAGTAGAGCTGAGTTTTCATGTAATGGTCTGCATCTGTTCAACGAATAGCTGGTGCAGTTCACCCGCCTGCTGGTCAAAGCTTTGCAACTGCTCCTTGTAGGGGTTTACATAGTCCGTCCAGTCTCGGGCAGCAGCATTCTCGATTGCGCTTCTCAGCTTATGATGGCTACCGTCGAAGGGTATGATGCTGCCATTTTCACCGTCGACGATATCTTCCACGGGCGCCCCACAGTCTGTTGCAATCACCCAAACATTTCGGGCCAGTGCCTCGCGCACGGTCAAGCCAAAGCTTTCCTTCCATTGCGAGGGGAACAGCAGTACATCAATCTGGGCAAAAAAATCATCCATGCTTTCCTGGCTGTAGGCCGGCACGAAATCGACCCTGACCTTGCCCTTCCAATCCTTGGAAGACTGCCAGGACGTTCCCAGATTTTGGGCGGAGTCTACCACTTTCAGCACGTAATTCGTGATCGCTGTGTCTTGGAATGCACGCATAATAAACGGGGCACCCTTAATGGGTCCTGGACCACCGGTAAACCCGAATACCGTGTGATCGCGGCGCTCTTGCAATGCCTGCCTTATAGTCGGGTAATTTGGACCGGGGAAATTAATGCCGTTCTTATGCACAAGTGACCTGGCATCGTCCAGCCCGCTGTCTACATGCAAGGTCCGGTGAAAGTCGCTGGGATAGAGCAATAAATCGGCTTTATCCAATGCTGACCTGAGCGAGGAGTCCCGCGACATGAACTCCGGAAATGCCGCCGTACAATAACGACACTGATCATGAGACACAGCACTCTGGTTGCAGTAGTTCCCATCGGTGTTGATCATGAACTGTTGGTCACACAGCCACCAACAATCATGCAGGGTAACCGCCAGTCGGCTACCCACAGCCGCGACACTGTCGAGCCACGATACACCGAGTCCCTGCACCGCGTGCAGGTGGCAAACATCCGGGCGCAACTGCGCCAACAACTGCCTGGCGACCTGGTTGAATCTCGGGTTGTCGTATTCCGTGCGGTAGTCCGGGTCGGAATTAATGACCACGCCGATGACGTCGACGCCCTTGATGGCATAACGCCTGACTGTGTATTCCGGCAAATTATAATCACGGAGCGCCGTCAGCACGGTTACTTGCCAACCGTGTTCGCTATGCAGCCTCTCGGCAAGGGCCTCGGCCACGACAGTGCCGCCACCGAAACTGAAGGGCGCGTAGTGCAGGTTGACTACAAGCAGCTTGCCTGCCCGCTCATGCGACATGCGCGGCCACCTCCTTGAGGGGCAGGAAATCTTCACTGTGCAACTGGTATCTCTCCAGGACCTGACGCTGAGCTGCCTCACCAAGTCGCCTGCGCAGGCCTATATCCAACAACATCACCTCAAGTTCGTCCTGCCATTCCTGCTCTGTCGCACATAAGAATCCTGTTTCACCGTGCACAATCATTTCCGTGAACTGCCCGACAGCACTGGCGACAGTGGGTACAGCGCAAAGGCTCGCCTCCAGGTAGCGAATGCCGCTCTTACACGCATTGAATCTGTCGACAAGCAGTGGGACCAGGTTGATGTCGACGGCGCGCAGGTTCTCCAGATAAGCGCGGTAACTCATGAATCCGATGACTTCTATGCGCTCCTGGTAAGGCAGCAGAACACCGGGGAGCTGTGTATACCCTCCCAAGCGAAGCTGTAGTTGAGGGAACTTGTCCAGTAAGTGCGCCAATACGGGGGCAATCAATTCCAGGTCGTGATCGTGGGCACGGGATCCGGAAAAGTAACCCAGACATACCTCGTCAATGTGCGAGTCAGCTGTGGAAGGCAGCTGATCAAAAGCACTGCGTGTTGCACTGTCGATCAAGTTGGGCCAGATAACGATTTCCGTCTCCGGTCCAAGTGAGCTGGCGGCCAGTTCCCGCATTCCGGAGGTACTGACGATCACCCGTCCGACGCGTTCCATCAGTTGGTGATACCCGGGAATCTCTGCGAGCAAGCTCTCGCGTTCGCGATCAGAGAGCGCCTCAAGGTTCTTGTTTGCGCGGTAGGTTTGATCATCAAAAATCGGATCGTCGATATCGTAATACATCTTCAAACCAAGCCGCTGCGCTTCCGCGACAAGTGCTTCAGCGTGGGGACCAGCAGGAATTCGATAGAAAATAACCACACTGGCCAACTGCATCAGGCTGAATGCGCGTGTCAGGTCACGGTATTCCGAGTAACTACATTGAATTTCATGGTTGGCGAAATACTCCGCCTTCTGCATGACCCGGTACTTTTTGCACTGGGGAATATCCAGCGCACCCACTATGACTACAGACGCCTGTTCGAACAACGCATTGCCCGCAGAACACGGGTCGGTAATGTGACGCTCGAACCACTTTTCATAGCGATCAATATCAAAGTCGACATCAGTGCGCCCCAGCTGCGCTATCGCTTTTTTCAGGGTAACGCGCAGGCCTGCGTCGCGGATATTGTGCTGAACCAGCCTGAGTGCGCCTGCCCAGGTGAGACCTCGTTGCTCCAGAAACTTCATCGACAGGCCACCCTCACAGCTTGAAGGAATCGAGTAGGCCGCGGGCGTGTTCTTTCACAATCTGTCCACGAACCGGGCTAACCGCCGTCAGAAAACCCAGTTTCATCAGCGTTTTCGGGAAGTCACGTAATAGCCAGCCCCACTTGGCATAGGGCTGTCGGTAAAGAAAAAATCGATTGCGGGTCATGTAGTAATAACGCAGCGGTTGGTGGGTTCTGACATTGATTCCCAGCAGGGGAACCCGCACTACCCCGGCGCCAATCTCCTGGTATATCACCGAGGTCTCACAGCCGGCCAGGGTCCAGCCCTGGGCCTTGGCGCGGAATGACCAATCCAGGTCGACGCTATCAATGAACAGATCCTCCCGCATCGCACCAACGCTTTCGATGCAAGATACCGACATTAATGTTCCCGAGGTAATAAGAAAGTCGGCCGCGCTAAAGGGATATGTCAGAGCTTCTCGGTCACTCCTTTGGCCTGGCAGGTCAAAACATACAAAAGGCTCATAGCTGTCTCTGCCCACATCAAATACCTTGGCACCCAGAGCAGCAAGGCGCGGCTGTGATTGCGCTAACAGCTTGAATTTCAACAGCATGTCCCTGGCGTAACCGTCACTGAACAACGAGTCCTGGTCTACCGGCATAATGTACGGAGCACCCAGGTTGCGCGCTCGCTGAACCAATTGGTTTACGGCGGTGGCCACCCCCATATTTTTGCGGTTGTAGATCACCTCGATACCGGCACCAGCAACCATTTCACGCTGAATCTCGTCGCTGTTGTCCGAACCGTTGTCCACCACGCAAAGATAAACATCATCACCCTGCAATAAGCGCTGGAGCTCGCGCAAGCGCTCGATACTCGGATTGAATGCGATGACGCCGACAACAAGCTCAGTCATTCAACTACACCACTGTTCGGAAAAACCGAGGTTCATGGTGCGTAGTGCCTGCAGATCCTGGGCTATCAACGGATAAAAATGTTCCTTTATCCACGGGGGTCGACCCTCATTGGTAGAGGCGTTGATTTTTCGGTGCAATTTCTCCGGCAGGTAGTGATGATGGGGCAGGCCGAGGAACGTTTCCAGCGTGCGTAGCAAGCCCTCGGGATCGCTTTGAATCTGCTCATAAGACAACAACTGGATCTTCCCCGGCTCCACACTGGCCAGCAGCGCCTGCAAATGGCGAGCGTAGAGAGAATGGCGAACGAGGTCTTCGTCCCTGATTTCGCCCTGCTGCTGATAGGTCTCTAACGTCAGCGCCTTGCGCTGATCGCCACCGGACTGGTAGTGCGACTTCAGCTGAGACCAGATGCGGTCGAGCGGGTCACGCAGCACATAAAGCACCCGGATATCATCGACTCTGGAAAGTAGCTGTGCCCAGTCGTCGGTACTCAACAGGGCAGTCAGATTGCTGAAATCCGCACAGTAAGCGCCGTCACGAACCCGGCCAAAGCGTCGTACATACCACTCCCAGGTACGCGGCATGAACAGGTAATCCAGATACCAGCGGGTTCGCTCGAATCCCAGCGACTGTGGAGCATTCGCTGCCCGGTGTCGCGCCGCATTGAAACGACTCAGCCGATAAGCAAAGCGGAGATTTTGGGTACAGCCTGCCGCATCCGCCAGGTAATGGATCTCCTTCTCCGGGCTAAAGCAGATGTCGGGGTGTTGCTCGAGCTGACGATACAGCCAGGTGGTTCCGGACTTCATCGCTCCGACGCTCAAAAATAGCTTTTTTATCCGCGCCAAAGCCTACTCCCAGCGAAACCGGACTCTTTATATTTATTGCGGTGCTACTGATCGGCAATGCAATCCAGGCGGGGAGACCAGCAAAGCACCTGTTACCGGCGATTGATATGAAAAGGCAACAAGGCTGTTTTAACCTGCCGCCAATTCTACCAGTCACCGAAGACCTTACAAGCACTCACGCGGCAGACGATGAGGCCCGGGCAAGCGCGCTACCATTGCTGCGGAATATACCCCAGTTCCATCTTCACGGTGTCCTTATCTGCCCTGAACTTGTCGCGCAGATAATCATAGATCTCATCGTCAAAATGCGAGCCCAGGCTGGAGTTTACCTTCCGGTTCAACCGCTCTTCGGGCAGGGCAAAAGGCTGAATGTGAAGAAACTCGCAGACCCGGTCGATCGCCTGACGTTTTTCCACCATCACGTCTTCATAGAACAGAAACAGCACATCTTCAGTGTTGAAACTTTGCCGCAGCTTGCTGATCACTGCCGGGTAATCCGAGCGCGCAGCAAACAAACGCGAATCCAGCAGAGAGCGAATCTCCCGGCTGGACATGGTATCGATGTCCACATTGCGGTTCTGGTGGTAGTAACGAAACGCTGACAACGAACGCTCGACCGGGTCCCGCATAATGAAAATCACCTTACGCTCACGCGCAAGACGCTCTGTCGCCCGCAGCTCCGCGACACTCAGTAACGCGTACTCGGGTGTAAAGTCAGCACAATATCCACCATGCCCGCCAAACTGCGCGAAATACCACTCATCATCGAGAACTGACTTGATCGCTGCGAGAGCCGCCTGCTCATCCAGCTCCAGGCGGGAGAAAAGCTTCGCCCTGCCGAGACCGAACTGCCTGACGACTGCCGTCAACAAATGCTGCGGGAGCTGGTTATTGAGGCCCGCGCACATATCTAGGTAATGGAGTTCCTTAAGCCGTGAAAACTTTATATCAGGGCTCAAAGTCAACATATTGTGCAGCCAACTGGTGCCCGCTTTCTGCGCACCGACGCATAACAGCAGTTTATCCAGCATAGTACCGGGGCCTATTGGGGCGTATCTTTGTTAGTGACGTGGTTAGTGATGTGGCATGGATCAACATGAGTGGTTCAGCCAGAACAAGTCAATGCGCTACTCTAGCAAACTCGTCGCCGTATTGTTTGCTGCATCGTTGGCTCCATGCGCGCAAACGAAGAACCTTTGTCCGATCTGGCAGTCAAACAAGATGTAATTTTCCGCTACTATGGAATCGCCCTGAAGCATTCACTCGCACCTTTAGCCAGCGAGGGCTAGTCTTCAGGTAAGCACTGACGGACCCAGGCCGAGACTCCCGAATATGTCCAGAACCTTGATCATTCTGCTCGTAACCCCGGTGGTACTGCTGTTGCTCGCAGTTGTACTGCTACCCATGTTGGTTGATCGAGAGCAGTTACTGGCCGCCGCCACCAGCGCCGTGGAGGAACAAACAGGCGCCAAACTGCGAGTGGATGGCGAGGCGGAGCTGTCAGTTTTCCCCACGTTAGCCGTGGCATTGGGGCAAGTTAGCCTGGAGCTACCCGGGGAGACACCGCAAACGATCGAGGCCAATGCCCTGGAAATTGCGGTGCAGTTGATGCCCCTGATCTCCCGCGAGATCGTTATCGATGGCCTGACGGTTGACGGACTGAGTGCCAGTGTCCAGCTTCCTGAAAGTGCAAATGACGCGCCGTCCCCCACCACAGAAAATATGAGCGATGCGGAGCTGGATGCATTTTACGCTCAGCGTCGCCAGTCACCTGCTGCCGCCCCCGCCGGCGCGGCGGTAATCGGAGCACCCTTGGCGCTGAACATCGGCAGGCTGGCGATTACCAACGCCAACATTGACATCAAAGAGAGCGGAGACGGCAAGAGCAACCGCATTATCATCGACCAGCTTACCGCCACCAGCGTCAATACTGACGGGTTGCCCATGGCCTTGTCGCTCAAACTGCAGTTACCGGAAACAACGGAACAGTCTGCCCTGGAAATCCAGCTGGAGAGCGAGCTTGAGGCCGACATGGAAACCCAGCGCATTGCACTCACAGCACTGGACCTGGGTGTATCGGGCGCTACCCCCGAGCCTGTAAACATCACCGCCAGCGGCATTATAGAGCTCGACGGACCAGCGCTGGACCTGGAGTTGAGGGTGCGCACAGGTGCGACTGAGGGCGAAGGACAGGTGCGCTACGACCATCTCGGCAGCCCACAGATCGATGCAAACCTTCACTTTAACCTGCTGAATCCTGCGCTTCTGGTGCTCGCGGGGCCCGAAGCCGCGGCTGCAAGCCCACCAACGGCTAGCACCGACAGTGACCGCATTCCCCTCGATTTACTGCGCTCGATAGACACCCGCCTGGAACTGCGGGTCGACGAGGCGCTGGTAGATGCGTACCAGGCCAGTGATCTGCGTCTGCAGCTCAGGCTCGTAGACGGCATACTGGATATAACCGAACTGGCGGCGGAAGCCATGGGCGGAAAAATCGACCTGCGCGCCCGCTTTGATGGCAAGTACAACGACAGCACCCTCACCACCGACGGCACCCTGACCGCCATCGATATCGACCCGCTGCTAACCCTGGCCGCCATTGACCAGGACCTGACGGGCAAACTGACAGCGGGTTGGCAGATGACCGCCCGAGGAAGCACATTTTCCGCACTGGCTGCCTCACTTGGCGGTAAGCTGAAAACCTCGCTCAAGGACGGACGCTACCAGGGCAAGCCGCTTTACGTCGACGCAGACGGTAGTCTGGACCTTTCGCAGGAACAAGCCGACCTGTCACTGAATTTTGGCCTCGCAGAAATGCAAGGGGAAGGACAGGTTCGCTATGCCGGCACCAAGAGCCCGCAGATCGATGCACGCTTGCACATGAACCTGCTCGACCCCGCCCTGCTACTTCTGGCAGGCCCCGAGGCAATTGACGATGCACCACAAAGTTCCAGCGCAACCGAAGATGGCGGCGATGAACCGCTGCAATTGGAGCCGTTGCGCAGCATCGACACAGCAGCAGACCTAAAAATCGACAGGGCAGTCTACGAAAACCACGCCATTGACAACCTGCACCTGCAAGCCCGGGCGGTGGATGGCATCGTGAAAATCAATAGCCTGACAGGACAGCTACACGGCGGAGAACTGCGCCTGGGGGCCACCCTGAATGCCACCGAAGCGGTTACCCGTGTATCCAGCAGGGGTTCGATAAAGGGTTTAGAAATTCCCGAGCTGCTAACCTCGCTGGAGTCCGAGCCGGTGATGACCGGCACCGCCACCGCCAACTGGCAGATCAATAGCCGCGGCACCACAACCAACGAGCTGTATGCCAACCTGCGTGGCCCGGCAAAGCTAGTCTCCAAAGACGCCGTGTTAAAAGACACTGGCATAGAGAAGATGCTCTGCCAGTCCGTGGCACTGGTCAACCAGCAGAAACTCTCCGGCCAACTGGCCACCGATACCGTTTTCCAGGACCTGTCCATGGACATCCAGCTGGGGGGTGGCAAAGCCAGACTGAAACCGCTGCGGGCGGACCTGCAGGGAGTAAGCCTGCGCGGTCAGGGAGAATTGAACCTGCTTACAGATGTGTTCGAGGCCGACTTCGCCGGCAAACTCAGTTCACAGCTGGCGGAGATGGACCCGGCCTGTGCTGTGAACGAACGCTATACGGCCATCGATTGGCCGGTGAGCTGTAAGGGCAACATTACCGGGGATCCAGCAGATTGGTGTGGCGTCGATTCAGGCGCGATTATCGAGGAACTGGCTACCAACGAGGTGAAGCGCAAAGTGCAGAAGGAAGCCGGGAAACTGCTTGAGGGACTACTTAAGCGGTAATCTTGTCAGGATTAATTCAGGACGCGATAACCCCGGCCACGCAGGCAATTCTTAACCACCTGCACTTCCGTTTGTTCACCCTGTGAAATACCGCGTGCACCACCGCTGACAGCGCCGGCCCCGGCACCGCGCTGGGCACTGCGGCTATCGCCGACGGCAGCACCGATCAAGCCACCCACCACGGCGCCGGAGGCCGCGCCACGGGCAGCTTTTTCGCCGGTTTTTACCTGCTCGGAATACACCTGGCATTGCTCCAGGTCTTGCTGGTAACGGGCCATATCGACTCCTTTTTCATCGATAATGATCTCGTCAGTGGTGGTACATCCCACCATCAGAACTGAGAGTGCCGCAGCCAGACTAGCTCTGGTCACTCAGCGGTGCCCTCGCGCTTACCCTTATGGCCACGACCGTGCTCTTGTCGCCACGCTTTCATCTGTGCGCGCTGGTCGTCAGTTAGCACCCCGCGAACATCCTCACGGCTCCCGCCATTCTCACGAATCTCACGCATCTGCGACAGCTGCTCGTCGGACACACCAAACTGTTCCTGCATGTGGGCTGCACGACGTTCATGCTTGTCGCCGCGGTTCCCACCCTCACCTTTCTCGGCGATTGCAAGTGGCGCACCGCCAACTAACAGGGTAGCCAGTGCAAGGGTTGTCAATTTCATCATTGTCAGTTTTTTCATGGTGACTCCTGGACGGTAGTGGTACCGTCCATTGGAGCAAAATCGGCCGTAAATCAGGGTAATAATCGGGTAAAGATTTGTTAAGCCACCGCCTCTATCCGGGCTGGCACATGCTTATGCAGCGGCGTCCCGGCAAAACGATCGCGGTGTTCGGTGGAGGTCAACTCATTGGTTGCCACCCCGTGACGGTTGCCATCGAGATTATCCAGTCCATAACCATTGGGCAGCGATGCATGTCCTGCCTGCATACGCGGTGACACTTCCACCGTGGCCAACGCGCTTCCGGCACGGGTGGTTATACGCGCGCTGTCGCCACTGGCAAGACCCAGGCGTTCCGCATCGGTGGGGGACACCCGCAGGCAACCTCCCGCGTCCTTACGTCGCCAGCCGGCATCGCGATAAATGGTGTTGGCAGAATAGTCCCGCCGCTCACCGGCCATCAGGATCATGGGGAAGTCACCACCAGCGAGTTGTTCTGGTCCGGCCTCAAGCACGGACAGTTCTTCCAACAAGTCCGGCACATCCAGCCTGATGCGGCCGTCATTACCCAGGCGCGACCAGCTGCTCTGGTAGTCATCGCGAGAAAATACGATGCCGGAATGGCCGGCGAGGATGGCATCGAACAAAGCCTCCGCCTGTTCCATTGGGTCACCGTCAAACCCAGCACGACGCAATGACTCGCTTTCACGCATGGCAAAACCAAGCGCCGTAGGCCACAGCAGCGCCGCCGATGCAGCTCCGCCGGGCAAGCTGGGGCCCAGGGTTCGATACAGCACCACCGGGGCCAGGTTGGAAAGGGTGGGATCCTCGGCCAGCGCCTGCATAAAGCGGTCGCGGTAGGCAATGCGGCCACCCGCCTCCAGGGCTGCGGTTAATTCTGCACATAGCTCAGTCGGCATGGCCCCGAGAGCCTCCACCAAGCGCGCGTGAATTTCCGGCTCGGGCAGGGAGTCACCAAGCGGTTCGAACAGCGGCTTGCGCAGATGGAAATAATTTTCCGGGAATTCGAAGTTAAAGAAGGTAGCTTCCCACTTCTCGAACTGGGTGGCCGCGGGCAGTATGTAGTCCGCTTCACGCGCGGTCTCAGTCATCGCGATGTCGATCACCACCACGGTATCGAGATCAGCTAGGGCGCGGCGCATCTTCTCGGAATCCGCCAGGGAGTGCACGGGATTCGCAGTTTCCACGATCATGGCCCGGTAACGATCCGGGTGGTCACTGAGAATTTCATCGGCAATGACATTGCAGGGCACCAGTCCGCTGATAATCGGCGCACCCAGCACCGGGCTCTTGCGTGAACTGCGCCCGCTACCGGCCACGTTTTGCAGGTAGGCGGGAGAATACTGC
Organism: Halieaceae bacterium; assembly: GCA_963669435.1. Classification (GTDB taxonomy): domain Bacteria; phylum Pseudomonadota; class Gammaproteobacteria; order Pseudomonadales; family Halieaceae; genus CALJFL01. Next base: position 2,002,910 of record OY770025.1, on the reverse strand, counting down.
CCGCCCACGTTGCCAAATTGCCCGCGCAGCAGCCAAACCAGTTTCTCCAGGTAACTGACCAGGGTGGAATGGTTGCTCATCTGCACACCCAGGTCTTCGAACATGGCCACGCCATCGGCTGCCGCAATCGCTTCGACAGCCGCCTGCACCAGATCCTGGTCAACTCCCGCGTGGGCGCAATAGTCTGCCACCGGTACTTCCGCAAAGTGCGAGATGATGTGCTCGAGACCCGAGCTGTGCTCGGCCAGCCAGGACGCATCGTAACGCTCCTGCTGAATCAGCATTGCCACCATGGCGGCCAATAGCCAGGCGTCGGTTCCCGGCCCGACCTGCAGGTGAAACTCCGCCATTTTGGCGGTCTCGGAAACCACCGGGTCGATCACAATCATGGTTCGCTCGGGGTCTTTGCTGAACTCCTTCAGAAAAGCTCGCGCCCTGGGGACGCCATGGGAATGCCAGGGATTCTTACCCAGGAAAATAGCCACCTGGCAGTGTTCAAAATCACCTTTAACATGGGTGCCAAACATCTGACCATTAACCCAGAATTCGCCGGTCTTTTCCTGTGCCAGGGCATTGGAGCGGTACTGGCTGCCGAGCGCAGAGCGAATCGCCGTGGCGTAGCCCCCAGGTAGGTGATTGCCCTGACCACCTCCCCCGTAATAGAAGATTTTGTCGCCGCCGTATTGGTCGCGCACATTGCCCAGCCGTGCGGCGACTTCGCTGATTGCGGTATCCCAAGCGATTTCTTCGAAACTACCGTCGGGCTTGCGGCGTAAAGGCCGCGTTATCCGGTCCTTACCATTCTGGTAGTAGTTGAGGCCAGAGGCCTTTTGGCAGAGGTAGCCCTGGGACGCCGGGTGGTCTTCGTCGCCGCGGATACGAACAATTTCGCGGTCGTCTTCACCTCCCAATTGAACCTTGATGCCACAATTACATTCACAAAGAATACAGGCGTTGCTATGCCAATCTGACATGGGATGGTCTCCGCTGGCGAATGGGTAGGCGCTTCAGAATAGCCTAATGGTCTCAGAATACAACCTTTGCAAATAGTAGTAGGGGGTCGAATTTTGCGACCACCGGCCGCAAATTCGGACCGGGCAGGTTTCTAAGAGGTGTTTCTGTCAGGCTGCGCGAAGAACACGACCCAGTGGCTTTTCACCGAGCACCTCGCTGAACTCGCCACCGGACCACACGCTTTCCCCATTGATAAACACCTGGGCAACGATACCTGCAGGCCGATTGACCATCTGGTCATGGGAGAAGAGTTCCCGGTATTCCAGGATGCGCGTGTCGTCGGTGTGCCAGGACTTCAGTGCCTCGGGATTAATCAGCACCACATCTGCCTGGGCTCCCAGTTCCAAGCTGCCCACATCAAGGCCAAAAAACTCGGCCGGTTCACGGGTCAGGCGTTTCACCATTGTGCTGACAGTCGACAAACCGCGCTGTTGCGCCAGCTTCAATGACATCAGGTTGGCATCGAAAAAAGCCATGTTGGTAATGTGCGCACCGGAGTCATTGAATCCGGGCATGGTGTGCTCGTGCAGGAGGTAATCGATAGTGGTTCGATTACCCTGATTCGCAATATCGACCCAAAATCGGAAGGATTTGTCGTAGGTGCGCATCATGTGCAACATAAAATCGGCATCATCGCGCAGGGGTCGGGGGAATTGCTCCAGCGCACTCCCCTCTGCCTCCGATCGCGCCTGGTCAGATTGACCGCGCTGGTAGCGCTGTACACGGTCAAATACCTGCTGCATCGTTTCTCCGTCCCACTCAGCCACCGGCGCACCGTCAAACACCAATTTCTCGAGGTCGCGCACTACAAGCTTATCTGGCAAGCCCATCCGGGCTTTTAGCGTGGCAAGATTGTTCCCTCCCCTGCCGTAATGCCACTCGCGGCGAAAGTCCTCGACAAACTGTGGATCGTTGAGCAAAGCGAGACGACCTTCAACATCATCATATTCCTTGGCAATCAACTGGCAGGTGGTATCGAGCTCTTCATACAATGGACTGACGATCCCGTCAGACCAGACCCTGAAATTTGTTCCCAGCGCCTGGAAGTGCAACCGACCTTTGAACAGCCAGCTGTTCATCAGCGCCGCAAAACCCAGGAACAGCCGGCTGCTTTTGGGTGCCAGGACGAATTCCATCGCCGATAAAGCTGAAGTTTTCAGGCTCTTGCCAAACAATCTGCCACTGGTGAGCAAGAAGTAAACAAAGGCCAGTGCCTTGTTTTCAATAATCGGCGTGGTCTGCCAAACCCGGTCGCGATTGCGCACTACCTTCAATAAGCGCTTGAGTTCGCCAAAACTGGCAAATTGCGTGGGGATTCGCTGGTCCGTGTTCGGATTGTTGGCCAGGTAGTGAAAAGGCAGGCCGTCAGTGCTCAAGCCCAGATAACCCTGATCCATGGCCTGGGAAAGCAACGCCTCCATCTCGGCTAACTCGAGCTCCGTGGGGTCACGGGAAATACTGTCCTGTAGGCCCATAACCTGCACCCTGAGCATGGAGTGCGGCACGAACGCTGCCACATTGGGACCCAGGGGGATATTTTCAAAGTGCGCCAGGTAATCGCCGGTGTTGTCCCAGTCGATTACCTCAACGCATTTGTTAAGAACGGACTTGGGGATGTTTTCCACCCGGGTGAAGCAATCGACAATCGGGTTCTGGTCACCCTCGAGCTGCTTCCCGAAACAGGTCCCCAGGCTGCAATTACCCACCACCACGGTGGTGGTACCGTGGCGAACCACTTCGGGGAGTCGCGGATCCAGGTCAACCTCGAGATCCAGGTGGGTGTGAATGTCCAGCAGCCCCGGCATCAACCACTGGCCCTCTGCCTCAATCACCTCGACTGCCTGGGTCTTGGGCAGCGCAGTGCCACGTGCAGTGATTTTGCCGTTTTTGATGCCGACATCCATCTGCTCCGGTTCAGCACCGCTGCCATCGAACACCAGGGCGTTGCGGATCAGCGTGTCCCATGCCCGTCTTGTTGCCATTACTTACGTCCTCTGCCGCTAGCGCGGCTGTAACCAGGTAGGTAGGAAAGTATACGGGTCGAGCTGCCGGCCGGCCTTATATTCGACCTGCGCCGCCGTCAACCGCGGTTGTAACTCGCCGTCCTTAAAGGCGTCGAACACCTCGGTACACCCGCCGATGAACTCTCCCCCGACGAAAATCTGGGGAATGGTTTGGCAATCGGTCTGTGAATTCAGCGCCGCACGGATCTTGCCGCCCTGATTGTCGGCCTGGTATTGCACGGAGTCGAGGTCAACCGATTCATAGGGAATGTCGAGTTCTTTGAACATTTTGCGTACTGACCAGCAGAACTCACACCACTCAAGGGCAAACATAACCACCGGTTTGTCAGGGTTCTGAGTGACCTGTTCGACAAAGGCCAGGGCCTCCTCAGAAATCTCGGGGGCCTCAACCGTTTCTTCTGCTTTCACCTGCGCCGGCGGAGGCGCCACATCGAAACGATAATTAGCCGTTGAACGGGAAATTTCCATTTCCTCCGCGGTCATCTCCTTGGCGATATCGGCAAACAGCTGCGTCGACAGGTAGCGCTCCCCAGTATCTGGAATCATGCATAGGATATTGCTGCCAGCAGGTGCGCTTTGCGCAATCTTCAAGCCCGCCGCAAAGGTCGCCCCGCCGCTGATACCACAGAAAATTCCTTCGTTCTGAGCCAGGTCCCTGGCACAGGCCAACGCGTCATCCCCGGGTACCGGCGCCAGTTCATCCACCCACTCCAGGGCATCTTCCGCCAGCGGCGAGATGAAGTCTGGCGACCAACCCTGCATCAGGTGAGGCCGGAAGCCGGGGTGACTCTCCGCAGGGCTGCCATCGTCATTGCGCCGCTGCTTGATGCCGGTACTCAGGAGCTGGGAATTGTCCGGTTCACAAACCACGATGCGTGTGGACGGGCTTTTCTCTTTCAGTACTCGCGCAACCCCTTTCACCGTACCACCGGTACCAAACCCGGTGACCCAGTAATCCAGCCCTTCCTCTTTGAATACATCGAGAATTTCCGGAGCGGTTGTACGCGAATGGATGGCGGCATTGGCCTCGTTTTCAAACTGCCGGCACAAAAACCAGCCGTGCTCATCGGCCAGTTCAACCGCTTTGGCCAGCATACCGCTACCTTTCTGGGCCGCGGGCGTGAGAATCACCCTGGCCCCCAGGAAGCGCATCATCTTGCGGCGTTCCACGCTGAAGTTTTCTGCCATGGTCACCACCAGCGGATAGCCCTTCTGCGCACAAACCATGGCCAGGCCAATCCCGGTGTTACCACTGGTCGCCTCAATGACGGTTTGACCCGGCTTGAGCGCCCCCGACCGCTCGGCGTCTTCAATCACCCCCAGAGCCAAACGATCCTTCACCGAGGCCATGGGGTTGAAGGCCTCCAGCTTGACGAAGAGATTACCGCCGCCCTCCGGCGCCAGCTTGTTGATTCTTACCACCGGCGTATTACCCACCGTGGACAGAATATTGTCGTGAATCACCGCCATGGTCCATTGATCTCCATATAACGTACACTGTGCTACTCACCAAACCCTGCCAAGCATAGCCGACAACGCTGGTTTTACGTAATGACTGCAGCCACCGCATTCCCCTTTGATAACAGCTACGCCCGCCTGCCCGAGACCTTCTTCAGCCGGGTGGAGCCGACCCATGTCGCCGAACCAGGTTTGATCCGCATGAATCACGAGCTCGCCGAGTACCTGAATATCGACCCGCAGTGGCTATGCTCCGAGGAAGGTATTACTACCGTCGCCGGCAACGCCATCCCCAGCGGGGCGGAACCGATCGCCACGGTCTACGCCGGCCACCAGTTCGGCAACTACAACCCGCAGCTGGGCGACGGCCGGGCAATTCTGCTGGGCGAGGTTACCGCGCGCGATGGCAGGCGCTATGACATCCAGCTCAAGGGCTCGGGGCCAACACCCTATTCCCGGGGTGGCGACGGCCGTGCACCGCTCGGGCCGGTACTGCGTGAGTATGTCGTCAGTGAGGCCATGCATGCGCTGGGGGTACCGACCACCCGCGCCCTGGGTGCCGTCACAACAGGTGAGCAGGTCATTCGCCAGCAATTCGAGCCCGGTGGTGTACTGGCCCGGGTTGCGAGCAGCCATATCCGCATTGGCACATTCCAGTTTTTCGCCGCTCGCCGCGATACCGAGGCATTGACCCTGCTGACGGAGCACGTGCTTGGGCGCCACTACCCCGACCAGCTTGACGCCGAAAATCGCCCCCTGGCCCTGTTGCAGTCAGTAATCGCTGTCCAGGCTAAGCTCATCGCCCAGTGGCAGTTGCTCGGATTCATCCACGGCGTCATGAACACAGACAATATGCTGTTATGCGGCGAAACCGTCGATTACGGCCCCTGTGCGTTCATGGATGAGTTTCATCCGGATACCGTATTCAGTTCCATCGACCAGGGCGGACGTTATGCCTACAAGAACCAGCCCGGTATCGGCCACTGGAACCTGACTTGCCTGGCGCAGTGCCTGCTGCCCCTGCTCGACCCGGATTCGGACAAAGCAGTGGAACTGGCCCAGAACGCCATTAACAGCTACCCGCAGCAGTTTATGGATGCCCACACGCAGGGCCTGGCCAGGAAACTAGGCGTCGATGAGATTCGCGAGGAAGACACAGCGTTGATCGAGGAGCTATTCGACTTGATGGCCCAGGCAAAAGCAGATTTTACGCTGACCTTTCGTTACCTCGCAGAGAACACCAACCCTGGCGAGGAGAGCTCACCCATCGGTGAATTCTATAATCTACCGGAGTCCATTGAGAATTGGCTGGAACGCTGGCAAACCCGACTAGCGAGCGACCCAATGGAACCCAGCGCGCGCAAAACCATGATGCTGGCAGCAAATCCCGTGTATATACCGCGCAATCACCTCGTTGAAGCCGCAATTCGGGCTGCAGTAGACCAGGGCGATTTCACCCCCTTCCACAGGTTGGTGGAACGCGCGGCCACACCGTTCGCTGCTGGCCCGGTAGACCCGTTCTTTTCCCTGCCCCCAAAAGATGAGGAACGCGTTCTCGCCACTTTCTGTGGAACCTGACACTCAGCGCTACCTGGCGCCCGCGGGGAGTGCTACACCCGAATAGCTGCACCAATGCGGCCACGAACTGTAGATTTCCCGGCAACAGCCGTATAATTGCGCCTCGAATTTTCAGGCATAGCAAACCCGAGGCTGGCAGCGACGTTGACTACCGAATTTTTTGGCAAAACCCTTTCCGGTCCTTTCACCATTCCTTCCGGTATCGTGACCACCGCCACGCCAATTATTCAGTACATTTTTGACCACATGCCCCAAGTCGGGGTGGTGACCACCAAGAGTATTGGCCTGGCGCCCAAAGACGGGAACCGCGAACCGATACTGAGCCAATACGCCCCCGGATGCTTCGTGAACGCCGTGGGCCTGACCAACCCCGGCGCAGAAAGGTCACTTGAACTCATGTCGGCGTTACGCGTGCCCGAAGACAGGTTCCTGCTGACCTCGATATTCGGCGGCAGTATTGAAGAATTTGTCACCGTCGCCAAAATCCTCGCGCCGGTATCGGACGGGCTGGAACTCAACCTGTCCTGTCCCCATGCCAAGGGCTACGGCATGGCGATGGGACAGGACCCGGACATGGTGCGGGCGATCGTCGCTGCGGTAAAAGCGGAAGTCGACATTCCGGTGATCCCCAAGCTGACCCCCAATACCCCGAGCATCGCCGACATCGCCAAAGCTGCCGAAGAAGGAGGTGCCGATGGTTTTTGCGCGATTAACACCGTCGGCCCTGGCTACACCACGGCCCATGGCCAACCAGTGCTCAGCAATGGTGAAGGCGGTATGTCCGGCAAGGGTATCCTGCCGATCGCGCTGAAGTGTGTGCGCGACGTGGCTGCGGTGAGTGACCTGCCCATCATCGGCTGTGGTGGTGCCAGTAGCGCTGACGACGTGCGCGCTTTCGTTGACGCCGGCGCCTCGGTTATCGGGATCGGCTCGGCCCTGATCGGACTGACCACCCAGGAAATTGCCGACTATTTTGTCGCCCTGGAGCAGGACCTGGACGGTACAGGGAATCAGGCAGAGGCACATATTCGATACGATGTGGACATGGACTTCCAGCCCGTCAGCCTGGTGAGCAACGACCGGGTCTGCGATGACATTACGATCCTCACCTTCGACCGAAAAATCAATGTACAAGCCGGCGAATTTGTCTTCCTGTGGATTCCCGGCGTGGGCGAAAAGCCATTTTCCGCACTCACCGACGACCCGTTTTCACTGGTAGTGATCGACGTGGGCAAATTCACCCACGCACTTATGGACTTACCACCCGGCACCGAGGCTTATGTGCGCGGCCCGCACGGCATTCCCGTGGCGCCCGCAGAGGATGCAAAAATCATTGCTGTCGCCGGCGGCACCGGATTGGCGGCCGTGTATCAAGTTGCCCGGGATTTCGGCAATGCCGAAGTCTTCGCCGGTGCCCGCACCGCCGAGCGCCTGTACTTCCTGGAGGAATGTCGGCAGATCGCCGACGTGCACGTGGCCACTGACGATGGCACCGCCGGATATCGGGGTGTGGTCACTGAACTACTGCGCGAGCGGTTAGCACAAATGTCTCCCGCGGAACTAGAGAAACTGGTTTTCTACAACTGCGGTCCCGAACCCATGGTCCACGCTGCCATCGCCGTACAACAGGAATATTGTGGCAATCACCAGATCTTCAGCGCGATCGACTATCTCACCAAGTGTGGGGTGGGTATCTGCGGCGCATGCGCCAGCCCGGACGGTCGGCGGCTGTGTGTGGATGGGCCGTTTTTGGAGGCAGTTTAGCCCGGAGTTCTCCTAGTCATCGCCAAAGCTGTCGCTACGATTCGTTCTTGCGGGGCTGCTGCGCATGCCCAGGTAACGTATTTCAAAGCGGGGGTTGATTGTGTATTTCTTGCTGCAAAAGGCGAAATTGATTTCTTCCGCATCGAACACCAGCGGGGCAGAGTCCTCCTCTAACTGCCGGATCCCTCTAGCCTCGGCACGGGTCATGAAATCACGCGGCTGATTTAGCCACTCAATGATCCGACTGCGCTTTGACTTCATATCAGAGCGGAATTTTCGAGCCTGCTCCTGAGCCTGCGGTGTCGGATTGGCCGGTTTGTCCTTCCATTCATAGTGAATATCTGCCGAGGGCAGGAAACCGGCATGGTAATCACTGGAACCCTGGGGTACTTCGACGGGGCGGTGTTTGAGTTCTATCCCGGCATACAGTGTACCGCTGGTGGGCAGATCATTGGCGTTGTGCCGGTAATACCGCCTGACTGTGACCTTGCCTTCGGGCGTTACCCGGGGCGGCAGTTCCTTGTAACCCTCCGGCACAACAAAATCTGGCTGATTGTAAAACTGGTGATTAATTTCCATGCGGTTACCGAAACGCCGATTAAGCCTGTCAAGCAGCTCCGGGCTACCACCTGCGTCGGCCATGGTTTGCTTGAAGTCTTCCAGGGAAATGCGCTGACCCACCTCGATCATTTTGTCAGTCAGGTTGGTCCCGGGCGGTATATCCGGTGACCCCCTGGGTATCACCTCCTCGGCCACCTCAATCAGGTCAAGCGTGGCTTTAGCATTCGGATTGTTCCAGACCTCACGGCCACAGACCAACCGCAAGGTCTCCGGCGAAATCTGTATATCGATCCCATAGGTAGGGGAAGGCAGGCTAAATGTACGTTGCTGCGCTACCGAAGCCGGGATGCTCGAAAGCGAGAGAAGCATAATAGTGACAAGGCACGCTCCCGAGCGGTGGAAGCGCAAAGTGTTCATCTTAGGGGACATGCTCTAATCCTCGCTCTAGCGGTCATCGAAAGGGAGTATGGACCGGCGCGGCGCCTCTTCCGCAGCGGCTACGGCAGGGCCAATGACGCCTCTTACGATGACATTTACAGCCTTCGGCTCACCGTACCAGGTGAAATCAATCGTATGGATAATATCGACAGATTCGCCGTCAGGTGCGCCTTGCATCTCGGCAATTTCTTCATCCGAGAACAACTGAATTCTCTTGTTCAGGATGGCCAGTGCGTCCCGGTATTGCTGTCTGGCCTCGTCGCGAAACGCCTCATAGCGCCCGCGAGCCTGCGCTTCGGCCGGGCCCGATTCAGGTGCCCCGGAGACTGAAATGCGCGAGCTCTCCGAGCGTGCAAAATTGCCCACAAATACTGACGTGATCGGATCCACAGTGGGCTCGGCCTCAAGATTGAGCTGTGCCATACCAGTCCCAAGCAAGGTTGCAGACTCGCTATCGTGCCGCACCCACCGGTGCAGGGTATATTCGCCGTCCTCGAGCTCAATCGAGCGCTGGTCGAGCTCGACATAGCCAGCGTCCTTGAGTTCAGGCGCGCGTGTGGGACTGTTCTGGAAAGATGCATTAACCCGGACTTTGGCTCCCTTGAAATCGATCAGGTGGCCTACCCCTGTCGGGACACCCACGGCTTTCTCGTACTCGGCGCCGGACTCAAATGTACCACTCATGCGCCGGGCCATGGTGTGCAGACCCCGTTTTAGCTGGGTACCATACTCCGTATCGGGGATGGTTTTATCAGGCACGAGGGCTATCCAGACAGCAACCGTCGTATCCTCCGGGTGAAGCTCCTCTATACGTGCCAGGGATGTAACCTTGGGATCAATGATGATGTCGTATTCAACAACTCGCCCGCCCTGGGCGACGCTCTGGGAGGCCGACAACAGCAAACCGCAGGTGACAGCGAGCATCGAGGCGAGCAAAGTTGTCCGATTCGTGATTTTCTCTGCCACTGTCATCCCCCGCTAGACGATTGCTGCGGGGCAAACCAGGTGGAGCCCTCAGCAGCCCAATTCAGCATCGGTTCAATGTCCGTATGAAAAGCGCCGGGTAGAGGTGGGTTCACCGGCACGTTAAGAGCCTCGGTCAGGCTAAGGCGCTGCAAGCCCTCAAACGGTCTGGTTACCGGCATCTCGATAGGCTCGCCTGCCCGCAATGCAGCGAGTTGCTCCTCAGTGAAGGTAGTACTCCACCTTGCCAGTCGCGACTTGACCAGTCTTGAGTCTGCATTGACGTAGGTTTTTGCCTGCTCGGATATTTCACCGTCATAGCCCACGCTCCCCCCGCGCACCTTAAATGCGAGGCGATAGTCCTGACCCGCTTCGGGAACGATGATCACGGGAGTCACCTCCATTTGCAGCGTGGCCGTAGAGACCTCCACCCGGTCCTCCATGGTAGTACCCACGTTGTCCATCTCGCAGGTGACACCCTCAAGGGCACCGAGCAGACCGCCGCCGCCCCCACAATCGCGCGGCGGATCAGCCGGGATTACCTTCTCCTCGCTGTATTGCAGCGTAACTCCCTGTGCGGGCAGTTCCTCACTTGCAAGCAGCTCGGCGCTGGCAAAAATCACCAAGCTCAACAACGCCGTGGCTTGACAGCGAAACACCTTGTTCACAGTTTTACCTTGTAGACCGGGGAACCTGGAACCATACTGGTTTATTCATGCTCTAGTGTTCAAGGTGAATATAGACAGCCATGCCCCGTTGTCAATCGACCCCCTCCCGCAAACCGGCGATTAATCACGCTAGCGCCTGTGCTCACAAACTCGCAACGGTACTGACTGCAATTGTGCTGGCTCTGGGCAGTATTGCACAGGCCGAGGAGACCTGGGTACCGCTGGCACTGCCTGCGTTTGAAGGATACAAAGTCGAGCTGCAGGTTCCGGTAACCCAGGATGCGGAATATGATCGCGTGGTTCGCGGCGATCTACTGACCATGGACGGGGCTCCCCCCTCCATGACCGCGACGCGCTACCTCTCGATGGGAGCAGGTTACGAGGATTTTCCATTTACATTGACCGTTGAAGTCGCGGAAGACCCGGTGACACTCGCCTCCTGGGCAGATCTTTACCAGGCCCATCCCGAAGCATTCGTGGTACAAATCCACGAAGCAGGTTACGGGGAGCAAATGGGAGTCGAGACCTTCTATGCGATCGAATCCCCCAACGACAGCACGGTCAAGGATCCAGATGACAAAAAGATAAGGGCGCGCCGCTATGCGGCAATTTTCGATGAGCGAGTGCTGCTGCAACTGCGTTACCGCGTTAGTTCGGTGGCCGGGCGCATATCCAGGGGTGAACGACAAGCCGCTGAAGCGGCACTGGACAAGATGGCTGCATCGGTGAGGGTGCAATTCGAAGAAGCCTATGAGTCAACGAGCCCCACCTATGCCGTGGCCAGTGAGCGCATCGCCATCGCCGTACTTCCGCAGCTGAATTTCACTGCCCAGGTCGCAATGGACATTCCTCAAGATTGGGTGGCCGAGGAATCGGTGCTGCAGCCTGCAATCTCTACTGCAACACCGGGGCGAATCGAAATGATCGTTGAACCCTACAGCGGCAATGATAGTGGAGATACGAAACTTGTCGTCGTCGTCGAGGGCATGGACGAGCAACCTCCCAGACGATCAGATTTCGAGAAACGCGGTCAGGAGCTGGTGGAATCACTGCTGGACAACCCTCGCCGCAGGGCAACAAGGACACTCGACGAACCGATGAAGGATTTTCTGTTCGGGGAGCACTGCCTGTCAGCGTACGCGCATCGGGACTTCCACAATAGCAAAGGCGTGAAGGTCAGCGAATACACCGGGACAGACCAACAGGGCCAGCCCTCGCGCGCGCTGTTATACAACGCCGGGGGCCATAAAATGGCCTGCAGCTATGCCTATGTCGGCCCCGAATCGTCATTCGATCAATTCAGGGAACAGGCCGAGGCCGTTGTTCGCTCCATATCCGTTGAATTCATGGGCCCACCGCTAGAGCGCTGATTTTGCAATCAACCGATTTCGCATCTGCCCCCGCCGCTGCGGACGCCTTCTAACTTACTACAGCGCAGGCATAGCCAGCTTCTACCACGCATTCATCAAAGCCTGCACTCTCTTCCAGAACTGCCCCGCAAGGATGCCAAGCACCGATAAACTGCTATAGTTTATTGCGGAAATCAGGTAATCAATACTGGTCAGAACAGGGGGCAACGATGTTGGGCATACCACCTCTTATCGCGCACGGAAGCAAGGTCATTGTCCTGATACTGTCGCTGCTTGTTTGCGGTTATGCGCAACCTGGCTGGAGCCAGGACGACATTGATGAACTGATGCGGAACCTGGAGAGTGACCTGGGTGCTGATGAGGAGTTTGACGACGATGACCCTGAAAACTGGTTTGACCTGAGCTTTCGACGCTTCCCCGACAGTGCTTCCTTCAGTTTCGCGCTCACCTACCAGCAAGCCCACGAGAATCTTCCCGAGCAGGTAGTGGCCCAGTGGAGTGGCGGCTCACAACCGCTGGCTCTGTCATTCAACGAGGGCGGGGCCCTGGCAACCGGGCTGGTTCGGCTCCGCCCGGCCTCTGGCCTGTACCCGGCCGGCACGCTGCAGGGTAGCGCAGACAACTACAGCGTACTGTACCTGCCACCCACCACGGGACAAATCACCCTCGTGCTGCGCGACCGCCGTTGGAACTTTGATTTCGATCTCAGCCAATGGGTAAGCGCCTGTGACAGCGGCGTCGGCGCCGACTGCGACACCGAGGAAGAATTTCAGCTGGAGGAAGTCTTCGTCGTGCAGCGCCAAAGCACCGAAGCGTATCCATTTGACACCGCAGGCCAGGAAATACCGGATGATGAGAACCCTGGGCTGAAAAGTCGCCGCCTTATCCTCTACGGTGAGGGCATCCGTGAGGCCCTGGAGTCCGGTGAAACCCTCAATTCGTCGCAACCGGGCACGGACTACCGGTTTATCCTCGACAGCATCCAGCCAGGCGACCCACTGGTTGAACTGGTCAAGGGCGATACGGGCGCGGCGATCAGCATGGTCGAGGGCCTGCCCGAGCCAGACGCGGAAATTTTGTCGCGCCTGCAGAGCCGCAAAGAAGCACTCAATGATCCGGACAAGTTGGCTTACGTGGATGTGAGCCTGCAGTCGGGTGTGCTTCCCGGTACCCACACCATCAACGTGGGGGAGAAAAATGGCGACTGGCAACTGCGATTTGCCGGGCAGGAGGCCTTTATCCAGTTTTCACGCCTGGACGACCAGATTCGCACCGACTCCGAAGTCACCTTCTATCCCGGTGACGCGGCCGTAGTTTATATCGGCTTCAAGGGAACAGTGCCGCTACAGAATATCGCGCTGCGGTTAAATGTGCTGGAAACCCCGACGCGCACTGGCCAGCAATTCTCCCTGAGTGCAAGTCGCCTCCCCGCCGAGGAGACCAACGGGGAAGTCATTTTTCGTTCAGAGCCCATCCACTTTATCAGCCCCGAGGCGCGGGGCTACGGGGCGCCCGCAAACCGCGAGGCGCTGATCCTCCCCGTCGCCACCGGTGATGTAATCGCTGCGAGACCCGCAGATACGGCAATTCGCAGCAACCCTGCCATGGTAACCACCGTCATCAGCGGGGTATCAGAGAAACTGGGTAAAACCTGGCACGACGCGCTTAAAGAGGTATCAGCCTGCACCGGGCAGCCTTTCAATGGCGACCCCAAGTTCGCGTTGCAGAAAAATGCCAGCTTCTCGCGGGTGGTGATTGGCGAGCTCGCGCGATTTGTTAACCCCATCGCCTGGGCGTGGGCAGAATACAACGACGCTGAAGACGGACGCCTGAGGTTCAACCCCTCCGTGGATGCCTACAACGGCGATCACGCGGCGGCCATCCTGATTCGCAACGAAATGGTCGAGCTGATGGCCAGCCCCGATATTGTGGAACCGCTGAGTGCCCTGGCGGACAACGACGCCGGTGCTATCCAGGCGATGCGCGAACGGGCCCGCGTCAATGGGGTTGAGACCGAGGCCTTTATGGCCAACAACAAGATCAAGATCAGTGCGAAGCCGTTCCTGGATCGCGAGAGCACCACGATGATTGATCGGCTCGCCTATATCTCCGGGGGCCCGCATCCGCCAGAGCCGGTGGTTGAGGTACCGATGGGTGAGACACTGGATGCCGCAGCGACGGCCCGCCGGTTTCACTACACGGACGCTGAAATCGAACCTTTGCTGGTACGGCTGACCCAGGAAGCAGCCAAAGAACAACTGACCGACCTGACCAAGGCCATTGGCCGTGCCCAGCGCGCCGGGAACTGCAATGTCGAGGAACTGATGGTGGTCGCCGGCCAGAAATCAGATCCCGCCGTGGCCAAAATCATCCCGCAGTTGGTGATCAAACGCACAGTGCCCGCCGTTCCGGGCACCGCCGAGGCGCCCGGCCAACCCGAACGCAGCTACTGGCAGGCAGATAAGCTGGCGCGGGGATTTGTGGAAAGACTGCACATTACCGGGGCAGCCGTGAGAGCGTTGGACCAGTATGGCGCCATCGACGATGCCTACAAGGTGATGACGATAACGGCAGTGACCGCCGGTGCGGCATTTGCAGTATCCGCCGCTGGCAGTAGCGCTGCGGCCAGCGCCATCGCGGCGGGCATGATGCTTGGTGTCGATGCGCTGGACGCGGCCTACTATGGCAATATCGGACTACAGCGAGCACTGGATTCAGAGGCGTTCTACGACTATGCCCACGGCGCCGCGCTGGTCCTCGGCGATGACATCCTGAAGAATGCCGAGGAAAATCGCGAATCCGTCAGCATGGCAATGTTAGGGATGATTGCCCCCGGCGTGGGCATGGCCATGGGCGGCAGAGAACTTCGCCATTTTATGAACCTGCGCCGCGGTCGCGCGCTGGTCAGCAAATACGGCTCAAGCGTTCTCGATAATCTCGACGACCTTACACCGGCACAAAGGCGGGATCTGCGAGCCTTTATCGAGGAATCCACGGCAAAGCTGGAAACTTCCGGCGCACGCCTGATGGACGAGGAAGAGCTGAATGCACTGATCGCTGCGAAGCAGTTTGAAGCGCGCCTTGCCGCCGAAGAGGATGCCCTACAGGCCGCGCGGGCGGAACAGATGGTCCAGGAACTCTCGGGCGAACTCGAAGTGCTGCGCTACGATGCGGACCTTGGCTTCCGTGACGTTAGCACCGGTTGGTACAATCCCCACAATGAACTGATTGGCGAGGTATTTACCCGCTCTGCGCCACCCAATGGCCGGATAGGCAACCTGGTGGAAGGGGCCGAGGAAATGAGTGACGACAACGGTCGAATACTGGCGGGTACCACCGTGATTGGGGAGGATGGAGAAGTCATCACCTTCGGTGAACGAATCAGCTCGGGCGGCGGATTCACCACGCCCTACTTCGATCCTGAAGACGCCGACTTCATTATCAAAGAGCGCTTCGTTCCGGACTACTTGTACAACCCAAAGGCGAAGCGGGCCGCACAGTTGCAGGGGCCTGAGGGCATGGAGGAAATGATCCATGACAGTGAGGTGGGCAGGGAGCTGCTGGTCGAAGCTGCCGAAGATAGTCAGTTTTTCCGCGTGGCAGAACGCAAAGGTGAACCCATCTGGATTCGGGACGAGAAGGCAGACGGTGGCCGGTTTATCTTTCGAGAGGAAAACCTGGCCGAGCCTATCGAAGGCCAGCCCGGCCAGTACATTACCAACGCGCTTGAACGGGCTCGTGCCCGTCCCGAGGGTACGCTCAATCGCAATGAAGCTCTGACCATTCAGCTGGCCGTCAGGGAACTCAACCAACGAGGACTGGTGTGGACGGACAGCAAACTCCCCAACCTCGACGTCTTACCCGACGACCTATCCCCCACGGGCTATAAGGTCGTTTATTTCGACTACGATGGCTTCCGGCCGATAAGGGGCTCCACGCCGCAGGAGCGCTGGGAAGAGGCCCGCAGGGTGCAAAGGCTGGTAGACGCCTGGGCACCTCCCGAGGAGGCACGGCGAATTGCCTATCATATGCTAAATGCGCGCATCGAAGGTTCCATGGACTTCCGTGTGTTCGGCGGCAGGCTCAGCCCTCCCATGTCGGCTATCCCCGATAAAACGGGTCCACAATATACGAACTTCAATACCATGAGCCCGAGGGAGTTCTATGACCTGGTCGAAACCGAGACGGGCAGCGGTTTGTTCCGATCGCCCTATTCCGGTGACAGCGAGCTCAACATAAACGGATTCCAGACTCGCGAATAATAGATCTATCGCGGCCAAGTCAGTGAGGAGAGAGTGCAAATGAGAAGCTGCGGGTGCAAGATAATTACGCTGACCCTGATAACCCTGCTTACCCAGACGGCGTTCGCTACCGACCTGGCCCCGAAGGGTGACTTTGTCCTCGTAGATATCCGTCGTTCTGCTGATGCCATAGGCCCTCCGGAGGATCCGAGCCTTAAGTGGGACATTGGTCAGACTCTCTCATTGGCAGAAAGCCTTACCTTGCCAGATGGAAGCGGCTGTCCCTCTTGGTCGGCGGCCCAGGCGGACGGCCCGGCAGTAAATATCGCCGATCCGATTCTCTCTGACACCCAAATAGGGCCCATTGACAGCACCCGCAGCGCAGGGGATCGGGTGTTAAACCGGAGCCTGGAGCTGCGCTGCGGTGCCGAATCAGCACTGGTTGTATTACAAGTGGATCGGCGCGTACTGGTAACCAGCAGCCCCTCGGGTTTGAGCTACCTGGTGTTTGAGGCGCCACTGAACTCCACCCAACTGCAGGCGCTGCAAGGTCAGCTGCAATCAATGAAGTACCTGGAGGAAGAACCCTCGGGGGAATGGACGGACGCCACGCGGTCAGCCCTTGCGTACTACGCAGAATACCGCGGTGCCGAATACCGTTTTCACCGAGCCGCGATAACCGAGAACCTGTTGGATGGCCTGGGTGTACTGCCACCACCGCAAGAAGAGGTTTTGAAAGTCGTGTATGGGGGCGATGTCTCTGCCTGGTTTTACGGTGAGCCGGTGGAACTGGGGCCACCGGAGTACGGCACCCAACGCCTGCACTTCAGGTTCAAGGAAGATCCCCGGGAGTACGCTTTCAACCCCATCGGGACGCTAGAGTTTTCCGACTGGTCGACAAATCTATTTTCCAACGATGGATCCCTGGTAGCCTTGTTACAGGATCGCTACGGTCCCTACCACATAGTAAAGACTGAGGAACTCCGCGAGTACCTGGCTGACAGCGCTGAGCCCAACTGGATCGTCAGTAAGCCACCGAGAGATACCGAACTGGACCAGGCCTCGGTGCACAGCAACCTGAAGTGGACCTCCGAAAGTTCGCTGGAGTTTACCCACACCTGCTGTGGAGACCCCATTGGCATGTTCTGGCAGGTACCGGACGACAAATACGCGCGCGAATGCGACCGAGACACCATCGGCCTGTATCGCTCGGGTGTCGCTGACCAATTACCAGCCCAGCCTACGGACCTCAGCGATGCCTACCAGGCCCTTGGCCTACTGAACAATGCCGCTATCAACAATCCAGGGAACTGGGTAGATGGCGCCGTGGAGTTAGGTGCGGAGCCAAACCAATACCGCCCCTCTGATCAGGAACTGCTCGCCTGTGTGGCGGGGAGGGATTTGGTGTATGCATTAAATGGCAGCACCTACAACAAGATTGCCAGCCAGTGGCGCGGGGCCGCGCAGTTGCCTCCCGCGGTGAGCTACAAACAATTTCGCTTTCGTGAAGTGGAGGTGATGGGAAGTGGCCTACAGTTCCACTCCTCACCGCCGACAGAAATAGCTTTTGGCCCCTGGCAGCACGGGATGTTGCCACCGGCGCTGCGCTGAATCAGCCGCGGCGGCGCCAGGCCTGGTAGACCAACCAAGCCACCCATATTGCCATCAGGGGCGCAACTGCGAGCAACAGCGAGGGCTCAGCACAATCACCTTGCGGGGCCGAGGGCGATGAACAAAAACCGGGAATCACAATGGCCAGCCATAAAAAACTGACGAAGCCCAATATCAACAGTTGTACGGGCAGCTTCATAGCGCATTCTCTCCCTGCTCGAACCAATGTTGCGGGCTTCAGCGCATGCTGACACAGCTTTGCGAACTGGCCAAGCCTCTCTGAAGGAAAACTGGAGCAGGCAGTGGCAAATGAGATAATCACAAAGTTTGATGCGGAAATTCGCCCAGAATTACAGCGCTATATCGACGCCCATGAGCAAGGGATTCCAAAGTTACGAAATCAAGCGCTAGATAGCCTGATCGAGTGCGTACAGAGCCTGTCGCCCGAGCGTAAATCGGCGATACAGGAGCAGTTCTGTCGCATTCTGTTCGACCAGGAAACAGGCTTTAGCGCGGATACCCCGATCCCCATACAGTTCCCCCTGTTACGGGACCTGCTGGTGCCCTACCTGACCGAGGCCTGGCACCAGGGGCGCATGCCACAGGTGCGTTGGCTGGCGCGCTCATTGAGCTTTGGCGCACAACCCACCGATGAACAGTTGGCCAGGCTATCCAGGGAGGAGTTCCTCAACCGCGCCCTGGAACTTGATCCCTCCGATGAACAAAGCTGGGTCATGCTCGCTGCAGAGCATATCGAGGTGCTGGACTGGGCAACCCATCACGTGCCCGACGCGATGATAATGAACGAAGCACCCTGCCAGGCGGCGGTTGATGCACTGCACAAAATATTCGAAAACAGTTCGGCGGCACAAGCCCGCTATCTGCAGAGGTGCGGCTATTACGAGCGCTTGTTGGAGGATTGGGCAGCCTACGAAAAAGAGGTTGAGACGGGCAGTTTTTTGCAGTGGTGCCGAGTGAACAACAAGAATTACGACTGGGTGACGGATGATGCGGACGTTCAGGAGTAGCCTGGCCAAGTGTGCCTGCGCCGCAATCATGATCAGCGCGTGTACACTGCAGTCCATGGCATCACCCGTACCAGAGAGCCGCCTCAGCACTTCTGTAGTCGAGCGGCATACGCAGCGGCTCGGCGAAGAGTTCACAGCGCTGGGCTTGGAACTGGGTGCGCCGATTTTCATGCGCATTTTCAAGGAAGAGTATGCGCTGGAACTCTGGGTCTGGGCGCAAGATCAGTTCCAGCTATTCAAAACCTACGCCATCTGCACCTACTCAGGGGCACTGGGTCCAAAACGACGCGAGGGGGATAACCAGGCCCCCGAGGGTTTCTATTTCGTGAATGCGGGTCGCATGAACCCCTACAGTCAGTATCACCTGTCCATCAACCTGGGGTTTCCGAACCGCTATGACCGCTCAAGAGACTATACGGGCAGCTACCTGATGGTGCACGGTGCCTGTGTCTCCATTGGTTGCTACGCCATGACGGACCCCGTGATCGAGGAGATCTGGACCATCGCCCAGGCTACCCTGGAAGGTGGCTCACCATTTTTTCGGGTACATGCGTTTCCGTTTCGCATGACCGAGGCCAATATGGCGCGCTATGCCGATCACCCGGAGATTGCCTTCTGGCGCAACCTCAAGGAAGGCTATGATGCGTTCGACCACAGTCACCAGGCTGTGGACGTTACAATCCGCGGGAGAGGCATCGATACCCGCTACGTATTCACCCTGGAGTAGTAACGGTGCCAGCAAGCGAAGCAAGTCTTTTCCCGGCCCTGCAGAAAGCGCTGGAAAGTGCCTGGATCCCAGACCTGGACATGCGCGAGCCCCAGTTTAACGCCCTGGTCAGCGCGCTGGGAGCCAGCAATGGCCTGATTGTATTTAATGGCCCCACAGGCAGCGGCAAACACCGGCACATTGCGACTGCGCTGGCCTGTCTCGCCAAGGCCGGACGACATTGCGCTACCATCGAGGTGAGCAGCCGGGGGGCGATACCGGGTGTGACTGGAATTACCGTAAACAGCTTTAACGAGCAGCGGGCAGCGCTGGATAGCGCAGCCCTGGAAGATCACCAGGTCATTTACTTCCGCGAGATTCTGCATGTTGAGGACCTCGAGGCAGCTCTGGCTGCGGCAACCCAGGGCAAGTTGATTTTAACCACGATGCATGCGGCGGATTCCAGCCAGGCGTGGCGCCGACTTCTTCTACTCGCATCACAGTCCCAACATACCGGGCTGGAGGCTGAACTGGTGAAGAGTCTACGATTGCTGCAATCGCAGCGCCGGCTGGATCGCCTCTGCGATTCTGCCGCCAGTGCTTCCACCAGCCCCCCGTTTTCCCCCGGGACGCTGAGCAGCGATGTCTCGCCCAACTTTCGCTGGCCGAGAGTATGCCCAAATTGCGAATCTGAGCCACTCACCGGGTTTAAAGGCGATTGCTATATCTACGAGTCCCGAACAGGCGGAACCAGCCAGGAGCAGCCCGGCGAACTGGTAGATAACATCACTTTACTGGATTCGGCGCTAAGGCTGGCAGCCATGGGGCGTGTCAGCCCTGGGGATGCTTACCGCTGTGCCGCACCCGGCGAGGAGCCCCTGCATGACTTCAGTACAGAGTTCCTGGAGTTCGTGATGCACGAACCCCCTCCAAACCTCGCACCCAGGGTTTTTTCTCTCGCCGTTCAGGAGTACACCAACTACCCACGTCTGAGCATAGAGTATTGTGCAGACCCCGAGCGCCTGGTACAGCGAGAACTGCTGGTCGGCAAACAGGGGTACTTCATACGCAACGAGAGTGTCCCTGGCGATGCATCAGGCAGCATTGATTTTCTCACAGCAAGAGGGCAACTACCGACAGCACTGGTCGACACGTGGTTTGCTCGATTCCACCAACTGGAAGAAGAATTATTCATCCACAGTGCCCTTGAGCGCTGGCAATACATCCTCGATGCACCCTTCCAGGAGGCGGACTACCATGGCGATTTTTACAGCTACCGCCACTGTCAGGCGGAGAGCCTGGAAGAGGCGCGCCAGGATTATGATTGTCACACACTGGAGCACGTCCACGCGGGTGGTCATTCGCAAGCGGGGTACCCGATATTGACCCTGCGCTATGAAACCGCTCCCACCGTGTTTACCGACGGGTGGAACAGCGAGGCCCGAGGCGCTTTATCGGCGCTGGCCGAAGAGATTTTGGCCCAATTTGAAGCTGCAAAACCACGTTGGGGAGCAAAGGCCACGACAAGCGATTTGCCTGCTGAAATCCACCGTTCCTGGACTCACGAGCGTTACTTGCGCCGGGTATTTGAACTGCCAATTGTTCGGAAGGTGCGAAGAACTGACGCCCCGGGGGGTTACTATCAATAGCGGTCATACGTTCTAACCTGGTTCAACTGCTAAACTGAGAGACTATGAAAGTTCTATTGCTGATAATCATGATCACCGCGGCACCTGTAAGCTGGGCCTGTGGCACCACCGAACAACAATTCGAGCGCTACTGGAAACTGGAGTCAAACCTGGAGAAGCAGGACTGGCTAGCGCAGCTGGACTGTACCGGTATGGTCAACTATTACCCCCGCAGGGCAGACCCGGTCATTCTGGCGGTGATGAGCGACGCCATTGAACGCCAGCTGTCCCGGGAGGTGCTGGAAGGGATACTCGATACCTATCACTGCATCCACGGTGAACGGCAAAGTGATGGATACGAAGCTATTCGCGGCTATCTGGGCGAGCGTCACAACACCTTGTGCCCCACGGAAGAGTTGGCAAGCCTTTACCTGGTAGCAACCGAAAGTGGCGCAAATTTGCGCTCCGGCCCATCAGCAAACACGGAACGGGTGGCCGGCCTGCTACCAGGTGTACAGGTGCGCGTACTGGAGAGCGGAGACGACTGGCATAAGGTTATAGTTGCCGAAGAAGTAGAGGGTTGGATTTATGCACCCTTGTTATCTGCCTATTGAGCAGATGGTCAATCTCCGCTGGCACCAGACAGAGGTGATTCAGTGAGAATGTTACTGATCATTCTGGCGCTGGCCGCCTGCGGCGGCATATTTTTCGAGATTCTTCATCA
Source organism: Halieaceae bacterium (assembly GCA_963669435.1). Lineage (GTDB taxonomy): Bacteria > Pseudomonadota > Gammaproteobacteria > Pseudomonadales > Halieaceae > CALJFL01. The sequence continues at coordinate 1,981,134 of OY770025.1, read as the reverse complement.
CGGGCGATTGCCGGGCGATGTCGGGAGTATTGCTGAAATGCTGGTGCAGGGGTTGGTGGCAGCAGGTATCACAGGCCTACTTGGGCCATTTTTCTTGGTCCGGCGCGACAGCCCAAGACTAAAAATGATCGGGGTGACCCTATGGCTGATGGGAACACTGATACTGCAATTTGTCGTTTACTGGAGCATGACCTGTTGCGGCACATGACACCCAGCGCGATTGCACTACCCAGGCCAGCCTCGATTGGACGCACGGCGGTGATCTGTATTTTGCTTAAACCGGCGTTTGTTACTACTGCTTTAGCTTGCGCAGATGAACCCCTGGATCTCGCGGAATCACGCAGTGAGAGCGCGCTGGACTACAAGACTGACCTCGACTGGGAGTGGCACCAACGTCTGGAAGGCGTACAGATCTGGTACGACGAGGACAACGAAAGGCTCACTTTCAGAATGGTTAATCAGCGGGACGAATGGAGCGTTTACGCCTATCTAGATCCCGGTTATGAGTTAACCGCTGCGATCATATTCCATACCCCTTGCAAGCCTGAGCAATACATTGAAGTGCCTGCAGATGATTCTCACAAATTCACCCGCGAAATTTCCTGTCTGCAGGACGGTTCAGGCTACCTGCACACCGGCCAGTGGCAGAGCAAGACGACGCGAGGGGAATTTAATTTCGTCTGGGAAGACAATCTCGACGGGCATGCCTTCCAGATCAATTTTGCCAACTGGGATTTCTCGCCCCTGGTTGCTGAAAAAGATAAAGCCAGGGAGCGACCGCCACTGGATACTAGTTACTGACAGAATCCAGCCGCGCGGCGGTCATCTCGATCTGGCAGTCAAGCACGGTCAGGGCGTACATAGAGCCGCGCATTGAGCCGCCACCAAGCAACTCTGCCTGCCAGGTGGATCGCGATCACCTATACTACCAAGGACCCGGCCGGCCATTTCCATTCGTAGATTTCGCGATTTCACGGCCATCGGACAGACAGCGAATTGAATCCACGAAATCATTAAAGCGTAGACTGCCATGAAAAACCCGATACCTAAACCGATGCCATGCCTCACGGTCGTTGCCTGTTGTCTGGCATTGGCGGGGTGCGGATATGCTGGGTCAAACCCGGACGCCGCACCGACCCAGGAGCCCAGGGCCCTTGGCTCCAGCGGCCAACAACACCCTGACAGTGCCCCTCTCGAGGCCTTCTCCGTAGAGTCCGAAACTGGCGGGGATCTGTATGGGTATAGGAGGCCAGATGGAACCCAGGTGATCGAACCCAAATATCTCATGGCCTTGGATTTTCTGGACTCAGGTATCGGGGCCGTGGCAGACAGCAGTGGCTGGTCTTACATCAACCGGGACGGGGACGTTCTGGTGCTGGAGCCCTACATTGTGGACAACGCACCGGAAGCTTTTTCAGAAGGTTATGCGCGCTACTGGAGCAATGACGCCATCGGCTTTTTCGACAAGTTTGGCCGGGTTAAGATAGAAGCAAGCCAATACCTGGCGCGGCCGTTCAAGCAAGGCTATGCCGCTTTCTGCACCGGGTGCAGTATAGTCAGGGATGGTGAATACACTAGATGGAGCGGCGGGCAATGGGGTTTTATCGACAAATCAGGGGCTATCGCCTTGCCCGCTGATTACGACAGGGTTACAGATTTTGTCGATGGGGTAGCCATTGTCCGCAAGGATAGGCTTGAGTCGGCGCTAAGCTTATCTGACATGGAGATCGACAATTCGGAGCCCACGGAAAAGAGCCCTTAGCTGAAAAAGTGTTACCTATGCGCTCGGAATGATCTGTTACCTATGCGACCGGAACAGACCATCGTGAAATTGGTCGGTGTGAGAGGATTTGAACCTCCGACCCCTTCCTCCCGAAGGAAGTGCGCTACCAGGCTGCGCCACACACCGATCTATTGAGCGGGCAAGACTATATCAAAGCGCTGCCCCTTGGCAAAGCGACAGCGAGCCGCTAGTAAACGCCTGCCCACCGCGCCAGCCATTGGCTGAACAGGCTAAGTAAAAGCACAATGACCATGAGCGCTAGCAGCAGTCGAAATGGTTTAAACGGCTTGCGTTCAACCGAATTGACGCCACTGGAAACAAATTTGTCGACTTTGGCCTGGTCTTCAGGGTAGAGCCGATTTTCCTCTGCGTCTGGGTGCTGGTCTGTTTGTTCTGTCATTAAAAAAAACGGGGAGAGACACGATAAGCGTATTCTCTCCCCAGAAACCGGGAATGTCACCCTTCGCGATCGAAGAATGATAGTCCCGAGCAGCAAACCGGATTAGAAATCGAACATGGCCTCTGGCATTTGCATGAGATTGTCGGCACCTGACTCCAGTGACTTTTTGTGGGCCAGTGTTCGGGGCAACAGCCGTTCAAAGTAGAATCGCGCTGTCATCAGTTTGGCTTCATAGAACGAAACGTCGCCCTCACCCTCGGCAATCTTTTGCCGCGCCAGCACGGCCATCCTCGCCCAGAAGTAGGCCAGGGTGACGTAGCCGCTATACATCATGTAATCCAGGGCCGCGGCGCCGGCTTCGTCGGGATTCGACATGGCCCGCTCACCAATTTTAAGTGACATTTCCAGCCATTCATCCTTGTAAGCAGACAGCACGCTGATGAATTCCGCGTCGGCTTCATCGGTGTGCGCGTCACAGTAATCAGTAATGATCTGGGTGAAGGCCATCAACATTTTGCCGCCACTGCCCAGCACCTTGCGCCCGATCAGGTCCATCGCCTGAATACCGGTGGTGCCCTCGTAAAGCATGGCGATGCGCGCATCGCGCACGATCTGCTCCATACCCCACTCCCTGATGAAACCGTGTCCGCCATAAACCTGGACACCCAGATTAGCGGATTCAAAGCCCGCCTCGGTAAGGAAGGCCTTGGCGATGGGCGTCAATAGCGCCATCAGGTCGTCTGCCGCCTGTGCTCGCTCTTCGTCGCCCACGTCGACCACGTCACCCAGTTGCGACAGGTAGTAGATAAATGCCCGACCCCCTTCGACAAAGGCTTTCTGGGTGAGCAGCATGCGCCGTACATCAGCGTGTACGATAATCGGATCGGCAGGGCCGTCCGGGTTTTTGGGGCCGGTGAGGCTGCGCATTGACAGGCGCTCACGGGCGTACTGCAGAGCACCCTGATAGGACAACTCAGCGTGCGCCAGGCCCTGCACGGCTGTACCAATCCGCGCTGTATTCATAAAGGTGAACATGCAGTTCAAACCGCGATTTTCAGGGCCAATCAGGTATCCCTTGGCGCCATCAAAGTTCATCACACAAGTGGCGGATGCCTTGATACCCATCTTCTTTTCGATCGATGCGCAATGAACAGCATTGCGATCTGCGATGTTACCTTCATCATCGACATTGAACTTGGGAACGATAAACAGCGAAATACCCTTGGTTCCCTCGGGCGCATCCGGAAGGCGCGCCAACACGATGTGCACGATGTTTTCCGCCATGTCGTGCTCGCCGGCGCTGATGAAGATCTTGGTGCCGGTGATGGCATAGCTGCCATCGGCATTGGGCTCGGCCTTGGTGCGTAGCAAGCCCAGGTCACTGCCGCAGTGTGATTCAGTCAGGCACATGGTGCCGGTCCAGCGGCCTTCGATCAGGCGAGTCAGGTAGTTCTGCTTCTGCGCCTCGTCACCGTGCTCTTCGATCGTCTTGATGGCGCCGTGGCTCAGACCCGGGTACATCAACCAGGACCAGTTGGCAGTGCCCGCCAACTCGTTGTTGATGATACCGAGCAGGTTCGGCATACCCTGTCCGCCATATTCGACGTCGGCGGACAAGGCCGCCCAGCCGTTTTCAACATACTGCTGGTAGGCTTCCGGGAAGCCAGCCGGGGTTTTTACCCCCTCTTCGCTCCAACTGCACCCTTCTTCATCGCCACTTTGATTTAGCGGTGAAAGTACGTTCTCTGCGAACTTCGCGCCTTCCTCGACAATCGCCGACATCAGGTCTGTGGTCGCCTCTTCGTAACCGGGCAGGGTCTGGTAGAACGACTCGGCTTCGAGCAGTTCGTGCATAACAAAATTCATATCCCGCAGCGGGGCCTTGTACTCTGGCATGGGATGACACCTCGTGCTTAGGTTGATGCCTGGTGCAGGGATATGCACCGAGGTCTATGTGTTCGGTGCAAACATTGTCCGGAAATCGCGCTTGAAGTCAATCAATTTCGACGAAATATACGGCGAGCGCAGGCCACCGGCACCCGGAATCAGGCGCAACCGATGACGGTCAACAACGGAGTAGTGAGCGCTTACTTATCCGAAAGACCAGATAGATCAATATGATCAGCGGAAGTGAGTTCCTGAGATAGAAGATATAGCGCCGACAGCCGCCGCGCCAATCCCTCGCGCAGACGCGCCTATGAGCCGGACGATGTAGACGGCGGCTACCGACTGACGGGGTCCGCAGCGGGTGCGCTATCGGCGAGTGCGTTGTAGAAACGCGGATCAGGTACGGAGGGTTTATCCCGCACTGTACGTCGCTCGGGCTCGATACCCAGTCGCGCAAACAGTTTCATGTCCTGGTTCGACTGCGGGTTGCGGGTAGTGAGCAACTTCTCACCATAAAAAATCGAGTTTGCACCGGCAAAGTAGGCCAACGCGTGCATTTGCTCATTCATCTCTTCCCGGCCCGCCGAGAGGCGCACATGGGAAGCCGGCATCATAATGCGCGCTACCGCTATGGTACGTATGAATTCAAAAGGGTCGAGATCTTCTTCGTCAGCCAGGGGCGTACCCTCTACTCTGACCAGCATGTTGATGGGCACGCTCTCAGGGTGCTGGGGAAAATTGGCCAACTGCTGGAGCAGGCCAGCACGATCAGCCTGCTGCTCTCCCATACCGACAATACCGCCGCTGCATACTTTCATGCCTGCATTGCGCACATGTTCAAGGGTATCCAGACGATCCTGGTAAGTGCGGGTAGTGATGATGTCCCCGTAGTACTCAGGGGAGGTATCGAGGTTGTGGTTATAGTAATCGAGGCCCGCCTCGGCAAGCTCCGCAGCCTGCCCTTCGGTCAACATGCCCAGGGTCATGCAACTTTCCAGTCCCAGATCGCGCACCCCTTTGACCATGGCTACCACGTGGGGCATGTCGCGATTCTTGGGGGAGCGCCAGGCTGCACCCATACAAAATCGTGTGGCGCCACTGGCCTTCGCGGCGGCCGCCTGCTTCAACACCTGCTCCACCTCCATCAACTTTTCCGCTTCCAGGCCGGTGTCAAAGCGATTGCTCTGGGGACAGTAGGCGCAGTCTTCCGGGCAAGCACCGGTTTTGATGGAAAGTAATGTGCTGACTTGCACCTGGTTTGGGTCAAAATATTGCCGATGGATACTCTGTGCGCGAAACAGCAGGTCATTGAAGGGCAAATCAAACAGGGCCAGCACTTCAGCGCGGGTCCAATCGTGGCGAACAGGTTCGAGGTCAGGGATTGAGGTGACGGTAGTCATGAGAATTCCCGGGCAGCATGCAGGTTGCCGATGATACGGACCACAATCACGCTGTCAACCTTGTGGGAGCGTTTTGGTTAACAAGATAGGATCTCTACTGGACGGATTATTCCCCGCTCGTTGCGCCCTGTGCGGGCTGCGCAGCGGGCGCACGCTGCCCTTGTGTGTGCATTGCGAGGGCAACCTGACGCCGAATCATCACCCCTGTACTCGCTGCGGCCTCCCGCTGTCGGCAACCATAGAGGCACAAACAGTACACAATCGCCGCTGCGGTAGCTGTCAGCGCCAGCAGCCCACATTCTCGGGGGTAACAGCACCCTGGATCTACGACAGTAACCTGGCGCGGTTGCTATCGCGCTGGAAATACCAGCGCGACCGGCAACTGTCCTTACTCATGGTGCACCTGCTGCTGCACTCAATGCCAGCGAAACGCACGGACATTCTCTTGCCCATGCCATTGAATTGGCGGCGGCAGCTTTGGCGTGGATTTAATCAATCTGCAGTCCTGGCTGACGGCGTCATGCGGCAGTACCCCCGGCTTGCATCTGGAAAGGCCACGGAAGCCCTGCGACTGCGACGCACGTCATCTGAGGGCGCCCAGGCGAAGCTGGGGGCCAGGCAGCGCGCCGCACTGTCCAGTCGTTGCTTTACAGTGACTGGAGCGTGTGAGAATCTCGATGTCACTGTCATTGATGACGTATTGACTACCGGCGCCACCGCGAATGCGCTGGCCGGCGCTTTATTGAGTGCCGGCGCACGCACAGTCAAGGTGTGGTGTATTGCACGTACACCTGCGCCGGGCGGTAACCCCTAGCATCCAGCACAGAGAACGCACTCGCATCCTATGCTCAAGCCCGTATTGACCCTGCTCCTGCTGACTGTTGTTAGTAGCAACCTCGCTGCGGAGGTGAGAGTCGCAGTGGCCACCAACTTCCGCCCGATCCTGGAACAACTCCATCCAGCCTTTGAAGCAAAATACTCAACGCCGACCATTACCAGTAGCGGCTCCACCGGGGCGCTCTACCACCAGATCGTGAGCGGGGCGCCCTATGACGTGTTCCTGGCCGCGGATCGCGCTAGCGTAGATATGTTGCTCGACACACTATCCGCAGCCGGCGAAAGTTTCTGTTATGCCCGCGGCAAACTGGTGCTGGTCGGCGGCAACGGCTCCCTGAATCAGCTGGCTTCGCCCGCACTCAACCTGGCCATTGCCAATCCCGCGACAGCACCCTACGGGAGCGCCGCTGCGGAAGTCCTTCAGCGCAGCGAGTTCGCTACCGGAGCGGGCAGGCAGTTGGTGCGTGGCAGCAACGCGATGCAGGCCTACCAGTACTGGCACACAGGGAATGTCGCACTGGCTTTAGTTCCTTACTCACTGTCCGGAGACGCGGGCACACTCATACCTCAGGATTGGCACTCCCCGATCGAACAGCATGCACTGCTACTGAGAGACTCACCGGAAGCGAGGGCCTATATGCACTGGCTAAAGAGTGCAGATGTTCGCGCCAAAATAGTCGCATCAGGCTATGATGCCTGCCCATGAGCGAGACAATTCTCAACGCCATCTGGCTGACTGTCGCCCTCGCAGGCACCACGACGATCATTCTCTTACTCATTGGTACCCCGGTAGCCTGGTGGCTATCGCGTCGCCAGGGTACGGTGAGCGCGGTGGTGGAGACCATTGTTGCACTGCCCCTGATCCTGCCACCGACCGTCCTGGGGTTCTACTTACTGATTGCATTCGCACCGGACACCTTACTGGGAAGAGCCTGGCAGCAGCTCACTGGCGAACGGCTGGCTTTCAGCTTCAGTGCCCTGGTAATCGGTTCAGTTATCTATTCCCTGCCTTTCGTGGTTCAGCCCCTGCAACAGGCTTTCAGCCGCGTACCCGCCAGCCTGCTGCAGGCCAGTGCTACTCTAGGTGCGACCCCGTTGGACCAGTTTCGTTGTATCGTACTGCCCCTGAGTCGCCGCAGTTTCCTGGTCGCCGCAACACTGGGCTTCGCGCACACCGTGGGCGAATTCGGGGTGGTCTTGATGATCGGCGGCAATATTCCCGGCGAGACCCAGGTACTCTCAATTGCCCTGTTTGACTACGTAGAGTCACTACGATTTCACGAGGCGCACCAGCTCGCAGCGGGACTGGTGGTCTTTTCAATGCTGACCCTGTTCCTGCTCTACCGCAGCAACCCTGAAGCCAGTTGGCGGGTGAAACTGTGACCGAACTGGCGCTGGCAATGCGCTGCGACACCCAGGATTTCACCCTGTCACTGAACTGTGGGATACCCCTCAACGGTATCTGCGCCATTTACGGACCCAGCGGTAGTGGCAAGACCACCCTGCTCGAATCCATTGCCGGACTGCGCAGCCTCGACGAGACGAGTCACATACGTTTCGGGAATATCGACTGGCACAATGCGGGATACAGCGTACCCGTATGGCAACGGCGCATAGGTTTTGTTTTTCAGGATGCCCGACTGTTTCCACACCTGTCCGTTGTGCAAAACTTACTCTTTGGCGCGCACCGGACGGGGCGCGGTGAGCTGAATCCGGACCAGGTGATTGATTGGCTAGGTTTGGAAGACCTGCTACACCGGGGTCCAAACGAACTGTCAGCAGGACAGAAGCAGCGGGTGGCTATCGGCCGGGCAGTATTAAGTGAACCGCAACTCATGCTACTTGACGAACCCCTGGCAAACCTGGACACAGCAGCCCGCACCGATTGCTTGCAGGCCATCCGATCTGTCCAGGAAAAACTCGCTACCCCCATGCTCTACGTAAGCCACGATATTGAGGAAATCTGCCAACTTGCCGAGCATGTAGTGGTTCTGGAGCAAGGGGCTGTGCGAGAGCAAGGGCCGTTGATCGAGTTGTTTGGTCGTCTGGACACTGGCGTTGCTCACGAGGAACACGCCGCTGCAGTGGCCCAGGGTCAAATTTCCAAGCACGACGAGGCCTACGGACTCACCGCCATTGATGTCGATGGACATACGCTGTGGGTCAACCATCTGGTAAGCCGGGTTGGTGAGAGTCGACGGATAAGAATACCGGCTCGGGATGTCAGCGTGTGTCGGGAACGACCCGCCGGAACCAGCATCCTCAACATCCTGCCCGTCGAACTGGTAGAGATTGAACATACGAGTTCTGCCAGGGTCCTGTTGCGCCTTCGGCTTGGACAGCAGTATCTGCTGGCTCGTATCACGCGAAAATCTGCTATAGAGCTGCAATTGCAGACCGGGGAGCAGCTGTTCGCGCAAATCAAAAGTGCGGCCCTGCTAAGCGATACCGGCAAAACACCGTGAGCGAGCACCCCTATAACGCACTGACACCAGACACCGTGATAGACGCGGTGGAAGCTGCAGGCTATCGCTGTGATGCTCGCCTGTTGGCCCTTAACAGCTACGAAAACCGTGTGTACCAGGTGGGTATAGAGGACGACACCCCTGTGATCGCGAAATTTTATCGACCTCAGCGGTGGTCGGCAGAACAAATTCTGGAGGAACATAAATTCAGCCTGGAGTTACAGAATGCTGATGTCTCGGTGGTGGCGCCCCTTGTCAGCGAGGCCGGAAACAGCCTTCACAATCACCAGGGGTTCCTGTTTGCGCTGTTTCCCCGTCGTGGCGGCTATCCTCCCGAACTCGACAACCTCGATAACCTGCTGGTGCTGGGAAGGACTCTCGGACGCATTCACCAGGTAGGGCGCAGCAGCAAGTTCAAGCATCGCCTTACCATGAATGTGCAAACCATGGTGGCAGACAGCCGAGAGTTCCTGCTCGAGCAGTTTATCCCCGATTCGCTCGAGCCCGCCTACCGCACACTCACACAAGACCTGCTGCAGGCAGTGACCGAGATCTACGCAGGTATTGAGGAGGACGCCACGCTGCGCATCCACGGCGATTGTCACGTCGGCAACATTCTGTGGCGCGATGAAACCGCCCACTTCGTCGATCTTGACGATTGCTGCACAGCCCCGGCCATACAGGACCTGTGGATGTTCCTGAATGGCGACCGTCATGATAAACAATTACAACTGTCAGAACTGGTCGAGGGCTACCGCGAGTTTACCGACTTCAATCCTCGCGAGCTGCGCTGGATCGAAGCATTGCGCACCATGCGGTTAATCCATTATGCCGCCTGGCTGGGTCGTCGCTGGCAGGACCCGGCATTCCCGCGCAGTTTCACCTGGTTCAACACCGAGCGCTACTGGGCCGAGCACATTCTGGAACTGCGCGAGCAAATGGCCGCGCTACAGGAAGAGCCGCTACAACTGCTCTAACGTTGTGTGGCGAAACACCCTGCTAGCTACGAGACGCAGGATAGACAACCGCCAGCAGCCAGCGCCAAAAACTATTGCCCCCCAGGACCTGTCGGTCGACCTCGTCAAAGAAACGCTCCAGGCCTTCAGGGTCTGCGTATAAATCCATCCGCGTGGTAATGGGTTTGTCCGGGTCCAACTCCCTGACCACCCTGGCCGGATTACCGGCGGCAATGACATTCGCAGGCACGTCACGGGTGACCACGGAACGCGCGGCAATAACACTGTTCTCGCCTACCGTAACGCCCTTCAGCACAGTCGCGTGGTCACCGAGCCACACGTTGTCTTTAATGATCACGGGCGTTGCACGTTCATCGCGCTGGGTGCGGTCGTATACCGTGTGCCAGTCGGAATCGGTGATGTAGGTGCCGTTGGCCATCATCACCCCGTCACCAATGGTGATCTGGTCGCTGGCACTGAGTCGGGTGCCGGGGCTGAGCAAAACACCTCTGCCAATGGTAATCGCGCCCTCACCGGCCTTGCGGCCCCACACGCCAACCTCCACCCGGTGCATAGGTTCGCCAATGGCGGTAAAGCATTCACCAATTTCTATGTTCGGCCCCGAAATGTGTACGTACCAAGGCTTCATCACGTTGTCATAGGGGCCCATGAACGTACACTGCGGACGCAGGAAATAGTCGGTATACCAACGCCGAAACCGGAGATAAGCTTTCTTCAGCCAGTAGGGCCGTAAATCATCACGCATAATTCGTGCAGCAATACACCACGAGTAGTAAAAACGCTTGCATGCACTTATGATCGCAAGGCTTTCAGGCAACATCAACGACAATCCGAATCAGCATTGCGCGCCATGGGCAACGACGAGTCACCAGCACATTCCCGCAAGGTTTCCAGTAACCAACGCCATACTCACCCACAGCTGCCAGCCGTGGTGCAGCGCCACCTGGCCGGTGACTGGCAAAAGCCGGTCGCCGATTACAACCTGCGCGCATTGGATGAGATCACCTCCCGGTTACAGGATGCGCCACGCCCGATCGTGCTCGACTCCTTTTGCGGTACCGGGCACAGTACATTCACGCTATCGGAGCTACATCCACAACACCTGATTATCGGTATCGACAAATCAGCGCATCGGTTGGCACGTCACCCGTATGCAGCAACAGCAAACACCCTGCTGGTACAGGCCGAGTGTGAAGTAATCTGGAGGCTACTAGCGGCGCATAGGCTGTTTCCGGATTACCACTACCTGTTCTACCCAAACCCCTGGCCCAAAAAAGCACAACTAAGCCGACGCATACACGGGCACCCGGCATTTCCATTCCTGTTAGAACTGGGCGGCCACGTGGAGCTCCGCTCAAACTGGCCGCTGTACGTCGAGGAGTTTGGATTGGCGATGTTACTCGCCGGGGTGAGAGGCCGTGTGCAGCGGATTACGCCCAGTCAGCCGATAACGCTATTCGAAAAAAAGTATGCGAACAGCGGGCACGATTTGTGGCAATACCGTGGCTTTATCGATCGAAGCCAAAGTGACGAAGTACTGGCGATACGCTAAAGTGTCCTGCTCACAGTGAGGGATAGCCATGACTCCCAAGAAAGAAAACAGCGTCTGGGCGCGAATTCGCGCAGAGACCTCTCGCCACGCCAACGAAGAACCGATGCTGGCCAGCTTTTTGCACGCCACCATTTTGAACCATAGCAAACTGGAGCGAGCACTGAGCTTCCACCTGGCGAATCAACTCGATAATGCCACCGCCTCTTCGTTGCTGCTGCGCGAAGTCATGCTGGAAGCGTTCAAGAAAGAGCCGGAAATCCTGGACAAGGTGCGCGCGGACCTCTGTGCGGTAATGGAAAGAGATTCCGCCTGTCACGAACTCTACATTCCTTTTCTGTACTTCAAGGGTTTCCACGCGCTCGAAACCCAGCGCGTGGCCAACTGGCTGTGGCGCCAGGGTCGCGAACCACTGGCGCTGTTTCTGCAAAACCGGATGTCGGCAGAATTTGGCGTGGATATCCACCCGGCAGCGCGACTCGGCGAAGGCATTATGCTGGATCATGCGACCGGCCTCGTGATTGGCGAAACCGCCGTGGTCGGAAACAACGTGTCAATACTGCAGTCTGTCACTCTCGGCGGTACCGGTAAGGACGAGGGCGACCGGCATCCAAAAATTGGCGACGGTGTACTGATCAGTGCGGGTGCGAAAATACTCGGCAATATCCGCGTGGGAGAGGGTGCCAAGGTTGGCGCGGGCAGCGTGGTGCTGGATGAGGTCCCTCCGCACACTACCGTGGCGGGCGTTCCCGCCAAGGTTGTGGGCCGTCCGGCTTCACAACAACCGGCGCTGGAGATGGACCACGACTTCTGCTGCGACGAGTCTACCGCTGAGGAATCTGGCAAACAGGTTGCGAACTGAGGCTGGCTAGTTCGCCTGGTGGTACTGCGGCGATAGTTCCTGCACGGCATCGACGAAAGCGGTGACATGGTCGGGGTTAACACCGGGTGTGATACCGTGGCCCAGGTTGAATACATGACCACTGCCGTGCCCGAACCCCGCCAGAATACTGTCGACCTCCTGGCGAATGCGTGCCGGTGAGGCAAACAGCATCATCGGGTCCATATTGCCCTGCAAAGCAACACGGTCACCCACTTTCGCACGTGCTCGACTAATGTCGGTTGTCCAATCGATGCCCGCTGCCTGTGCGCCGCAGTCAGCAATATCGGACAACCACTGGCCACCACCCTTGGTAAAGACAATCACCGGGACCGGACGACCTTCGGATTCTTGTGGCAACTGCTGAATGATGCGCTGCATATAAGACAGCGAAAATTCCCGATATGCCGCGGCGCTGAGACTCCCGCCCCAGGTATCAAAGATCTGCAGCGCCTGCGCCCCGGCGGCCACCTGGGCACAGAGATAATCCGCAACCGCGTCGGCCAACACCGTCAACAGCTCATGCATAAGCGCAGGCTGGTCATAGGCCATGGTCTTGACGCGGCTAAAGTCCTTGGAAGAGCCGCCTTCAACCATGTATGTCGCCAGGGTCCACGGACTGCCGGTAAAACCGATGAGGGGTACACTGCCGTTCAATTCCCTGCGGATGGTGGTAACCGCATCCATCACGTAGGACAGGTCATCGGCAGCGCGGATCTGTTTGAGACCCGCCAGGTCCTGCTCGCTGCGAACCGTCTTTCGAAACCGTGGCCCCTCTCCCTCTTCGAAATAGAGACCAAGTCCCATCGCATCCGGCACGGTCAGAATGTCGGAAAACAGAATCGCTGCATCCATGGCATACCGCCGCAGTGGCTGCAGGGTGACCTCACAAGCCAACTCGGGATTGGTACACACGTCCATAAAGGATCCGGCCTGCTTACGCGTGGCCCGGTATTCAGGCAGGTAGCGCCCAGCCTGGCGCATCATCCAGATCGGCGTGCGATCTACAGGCTGGCGCAGCAGGGCACGCAAAAAGCGGTCATTTTTGAGTTCGGGCATCAGTTCCTCAGACGTCGAGATAATCCAGAATACCCTCGGCGGCCTGACGGCCCTCCCAGATTGCGGTGACCACCAGATCGGAGCCACGCACCATGTCACCACCGGCGAAGACCTTTGGATTACTGGTCTGGAACTTGAAGCTTTGTTCCTCCGGTGCGATCACGCCGTCCCAATCATTAGTCGCCACCTCGACCTCACCCAACCATCCGGGTGGACTGGGCTGAAAACCGAAGGCAATGATAACGGCGTCTGCCTCAAGGACCTGTTCGCTACCCGGAATGGGTTCGGGTCGACGTCGCCCACCTTCGTCTGGATCTCCCAGACGCGTCTCCACCATTTTTACGCCACAGGCCTGACCAAAGTACTCAACGACCTCGATGGGTTGCCGATTGAACAGGAACTCTACGCCCTCTTCTCGCGCATTCTTTACTTCGCGTCGTGAGCCCGGCATGTTTTCTTCGTCGCGGCGGTAGGCACAAATCACGTGCTCCGCCTGCTGACGCACAGCGGTGCGCACACAGTCCATGGCGGTATCACCACCGCCAAGCACTACCACACGCTTGCCCTTCAGGTTCACGTAGGCATCGGCATCCTGCTCGAATCCCAGGTTCTGGTTCACGTTGCCGACCAGGTAGGGCAGCGCCTCGTAAACACCCGGCAAATCTTCGCCGGGGAAATTACCGCGCATGTAGGTATAGGTTCCCATGCCCAGGAATACGGCGTCATATTCGGTCATGATCTCGCCGATAGAAATGTCCTTGCCAACCTCGGTGTTGAGGCGGAACTCAATGCCCATGCCCTCGAAAATCTCCCGGCGCCGGGTCATCACTTCCTTCTCCAGCTTAAACTCGGGAATACCAAAGGTCAGCAGGCCGCCAATCTCGGGATACAAATCAAAGACCACAGCCTTGACGCCATTGCGTGCAAGGATATCAGCACAACCCAGTCCGGCGGGCCCTGCACCGATGATCGCGACCTTCTTGTCGGTCGGTACGACCCCCGACAGATCCGGACGCCAGCCCATGGCCAGGGCGGTATCGGTAATGTATTTTTCCGAGGCACCGATGGTCACAGCGCCGAAGCCATCGTTCAGGGTACAGGCGCCTTCACAGAGCCGGTCCTGGGGACAGACCCTGCCGCACACTTCCGGCAAGGTATTGGTCTGGTGACTGAGTTCTGCCGCTTCGAAGAGGTTGCCCTCGGCAACAAGTTTCAGCCAGTTGGGGATGAAGTTGTGGACCGGGCACTTCCATTCACAGTAAGGATTACCACACTCCAGGCAACGGTGGGATTGATCCGCCACCTGCTCCTGGGTAAACGGCTCGTAAATTTCAACATATTCCGTTCTGCGTGACTGCGCGTCCTTCACATCGGGGTCACTGCGACCGACATCGAGAAACTGGAAATTATTTGACAGGCGTTTAGTCATGACTCTGTTCCTGGTTACCCCGATCAGTCAGTGTTGCGTAGCCGGGACAGCAGACGATCAAAATCCGCAGCCTTGGGCTTAACCAACCAGAACTTACCCACGTAATCCTCGAAGTTATCGAGCAGGTGAGCACCCCACTGGGAACCCGTCTCCTCGATGAACTCGCGGATATTACTTCTCAGGTGGAAACGGTAAGGCTCCATGTATTCGGCGCTCACGCGATGAATCTCCACCAGTTCACTGTTGTACTTGTCGATAAAATGACGGTCCAGGTCGAGCACGTAGGCAAAACCGCCGGTCATGCCGGCACCAAAGTTTACTCCGGTAGGGCCAAGTACAGTGATATTGCCACCCGTCATGTACTCACAACAGTGGTCACCCGCGCCTTCCACAACCGCATGGGCTCCACTGTTACGTACGCCGAAGCGCTCACCGGCGATACCAGCGGCAAACAGTCGACCACCGGTTGCGCCGTACAGGCAAGTATTACCGATGATAGAGCTTTCCTGGGATTCAAACTCGCTGACCTTCGGTGGATAGATCACCAGTTTACCGCCGGCCATACCCTTGCCCACATAGTCGTTGGAGTCCCCTTCCAGGTACATGTGCAGGCCGCCCGCGTTCCACACGCCAAAACTCTGTCCCGCGGTACCAGCAAGACGCATGATGATCGGGTTATCTGCCATTCCATCATTGCCGTATCGACGCGCAATCTCTCCCGAGAGACGCGCCCCGATACTGCGGTCACAATTAGTCACCTGGAAGCTGAATTCGCCCCCGGATCGGTCTTCGATGGCTGGTAGTGCTGCAGCAACCATCTGCTCAGCCTTCTCGCCCTGATCAAACGGGTCATTCGATTCCACCTGACAGAATTCCGGCTGGCCCTGGGCATCGGGGTGCTTGAACAGGATCGGCGACAGGTCGAGCCTGGCCTGCTTGTCGGTTTCACCAGGAAGAGATGCCAGCAAGTCCGTGCGACCAATCAAGGCTTCGATAGACGGTACGCCCAGGCGCGCCAGCCATTCACGGGTTTCCATGGCGATGAAATTGAACAGGTTCATGACCATTTCGACAGTGCCGTTGAAATGATCGTCCCGCAGCTTCTGGTTCTGGGTAGCCACACCGGTTGCGCAATTGTTGAGATGGCAGATGCGCAGGTACTTACATCCCAGGGCCACCATCGGCGCTGTGCCAAAACCAAAGCTTTCCGCGCCGAGGATGGCTGCCTTGATCACATCCAGACCTGTCTTCAGTCCGCCATCAGTCTGCAGGCGGATGTTGCCGCGCAGATTGTTCCCGCGCAAAGTCTGCTGAACTTCTGCCAGGCCGAGTTCCCAGGGCGAACCCGCATAGCGAATCGAGGTGAGTGGACTGGCCGCTGTACCGCCGTCATAGCCACTGATGGTGATCAGGTCTGCATAAGCTTTAGCGACGCCGGCGGCAATCGTGCCTACGCCAGGTTCTGACACCAATTTCACCGACACCAGGGCGGCGGGGTTCACCTGTTTCAGGTCGTAGATGAGCTGGGCCAAATCTTCGATTGAATAAATGTCATGGTGTGGCGGTGGGGATATTAGTGTGACGCCGGGTACCGAGTAACGTAGTCTGGCTATGAGATCATTGACCTTACCGCCGGGTAGCTGGCCGCCCTCACCGGGCTTGGCACCCTGCGCTACCTTGATCTGCAGCACCTCGGCATTGACCAGGTAATGGGGCGTGACGCCGAATCGTCCGGAGGCTATCTGCTTGATCTTTGAGACTCGCTCATTGCCAAAGCGCGCCGGATCTTCACCACCCTCGCCCGAGTTGGAGCGCGCGCCCATTCGGTTCATGGCCGCAGCCAGACCCTCATGGGCCTCCGGGCTCAGCGCACCAAGCGACATGCCTGCCGAATCAAAACGGCGCAGGATAGATTCCACTGGCTCTACCTCGTCCAGGGCCAGCGGCTGATCGGCCTCAATCGGCCGCATCAGATCACGAAGGGTCGCCACGGGGCGCTCATTCACCAGTGCGGCATAGCGCTGATAGGTCTGGTAATCACCTGTTGCTACCGCCTGTTGCAGGGTCATGACCACGTCCGGGTTGAACGCGTGGTATTCCTCGCCGTGAACATATTTCAGCAGCCCACCCTGAGCGATGGTCTTGCGATTTGACCAGGCATGGCGGGACAGTTCCTTTTGGTCATCCTCGAGTTCTTTGAAGCCCGTGCCTTCGATACGGCTGGCTACACCGCAGAACGCAACATCCACCACCTCCCTCGACAGCCCTACAGCCTCGAACAACTGCGCGCCGCGATAGGAACTGACTGCCGAAATGCCCATTTTGGACATGATCTTAAGCAGACCTTTGTTGATGCCTTTGCGATAGTTTTTGTAGCAAGCGCTCGGCTCGCCCAGTAGTTCTCCACTGCGGATGAGTTCGTCCAGGACACTGTAGGCCAGGTAAGGATAGACCGCAGTAGCGCCGAAACCCAGCAAGCTGGCGATCTGGTGGGAGTCCCGTGCGCTCGCAGATTCTACAACCAGGTTGGCGTCACAACGTAACCCGGTCTGGATCAGGTGATGATGCACCGCACCGGTGGCCATAAGGCTGTGTATAGGTAATCGTCCTTTACCGATGCCGCGATCTGAGAGGATAAGAATGGTATTTCCCTCACGGACGGCAGACTCGGCCCGCTGTACCAGTTCTCCCAGGGCAGTTTCCAAATTGGTGGTAGCGGCATCGTAGGTACAGTCAATGTCCTTGACTTCAAAACCCGGCCGGTGGAGGTTGAGCAGCGTATTGAATTTGCCCTGCGACAACACCGGGGACGTCAATATCACCCGATCGGCGTGCTCCGGCCCTTCGTGGAAAATGTTCTTCTCGCCACCCAGATCTGTCTCCAGTGACATGACTATCGTTTCGCGCAGGGGGTCGATGGGTGGATTAGTCACCTGCGCAAACTTTTGGCGAAAGTAGTCGTAAAGCGATCGCTGTTTGCGCGAGAGCACCGCCATCGGCGTATCATCGCCCATCGAGCCCACTGCCTCGTTGCCGCTCTCAGCAAGTGGCCGCAACACCTGGTCGCGCTCCTCAAAGGTGACCTGGAACATTTTCATATAGTTGGGCAACTGGCCGGGCTCAATACCGGGATTGATCTCCCCGCCAAAGGTGCCCTCAATTCGGCGGGCTTTTTCCTTGAGCCACTTCTTGTAGGGATGCCGCGACTTCAGGCGGTTGTCGATCTCACCGGACTCGAGCAATTCGCCGGTCTCGGTATCAACCATCAACAATTGGCCAGGGCCCACCCGGCCCTTGGCGATAACGTCTTCATCCTTGTAGCCGTGTGTCCCGACCTCAGACGCCAACGTAATAAAGCCGTCCTTGGTGGTCACCCAACGCGCCGGACGCAAGCCGTTTCTGTCGAGCAGGCAGACGGCGTACCGCCCGTCAGTCAGTACGATCCCCGCTGGGCCGTCCCAGGGCTCCATATGCATGGAGTGATATTCGTAGAATGCTTTCAGGTCGGGATCAATAGACTCGAGGTTTTGCCAGGCGGGTGGCACCAACATACGTAGCGCCCGCGCCATATCCACACCGCCGGTAAGCAATACGTCGAGCATGTTGTCCAGGCTGGACGAATCGGAGCCGGTGCGGTTTACCAGCGGGGCAATTTCCCGAATATTGGGCAACTTCTCGGTTTCAAACGCCGCAGTGCGTGCTTCAGCCCAGTTGCGATTGCCCTCAATGGTGTTGATCTCGCCGTTATGCGCCAACAGCCGGAAAGGCTGTGCCAGGGGCCAGCGCGGCATGGTATTGGTGGAAAAGCGCTGGTGAAAGACACAGATAGCGGTGGTCAGACGCTCGTCACCAAGGTCAGCGTAAAAGCGCGGCAAGTCCACCGGCATCACCAGACCCTTGTACACGATAACCCGCCCGGACAAACTGCAAATGTAAAAGTCTTCGTCGCCTTCATTGGCGATCTCGGCTTTACGCCGTGCAACAAACAGGCGCGTAGACAATTCGGCCTCACTCAGACCAGGAGCGTCAATGAAGACCTGTTCAATAGTTGGCAAGGTAGCCAGGGCGATCTCACCACAGGTGCTGTCGTCGGTGGGAACCTGACGCCAACCGACCACTGGCAAATCAAGATCAGACAGCACCTTTTCAACCGCTTGGCGCGAGGCCTGGGCCTTGTCGGCGTCGCGAGAAAGAAAAATCTGCCCGACACCAAAGTTCGCGCCGAGTTGGTGATCAAAGTGTTCGGCGGCCAGCGTACGCATGAATGAGTCCGGCATCTGCATGAGCAGTCCGCAACCATCTCCGGTCTTGCCATCTGCGGCAATGCCGCCACGGTGGGTCATGCAGGTCAGCGACTCGATAGCGGTCTGCAACAGGCGATGGCTCGCCTCGCCGGATTGGTGGGCTATAAGGCCGAATCCGCAATTGTCACGGAACTCTTCAGGTCGGTAGAGGCCTGCACTCATAAATCGTCCAGAATATTATAAAAAACAACAAGTTACCGCGACAAACCCCAGCCAAACTTGCTCGTGGGGCAGAAGGGGGAGTGTATTTTACACAGATGACCCTAGTGGAACAAACGGCGGAATAGACGGTGGAACAAACCGCGTAACTAACGGGGAAGAATGGGTCTGTAAAGACCGTTTCAGGACAGTAGGGTGGTCAATTCC
Organism: Halieaceae bacterium; assembly: GCA_963669435.1. GTDB lineage: Bacteria > Pseudomonadota > Gammaproteobacteria > Pseudomonadales > Halieaceae > CALJFL01. Next base: position 1,961,798 of record OY770025.1, on the reverse strand, counting down.
TGCTCAGAAGCGTCGTCGACGACAACGGCCTCACCGATGGCACGCAACAGCACCAGACGAAGCTTTCCATCAATCACCTTCTTGTCACGACCCATAAGGTCAATAAACTGGTCAGCCGACATCCCGTCAGGTGTCTTCGTGGGAAGATCCATGCGCCGTAACAACTGTTCGAGTTCCTTGACCTCCTCGACTGCCAGCCAGCCACGGCTGCAGGACAGGCGGGCAGCTAGCAGCATGCCCGCCGCAACAGCCTCACCATGGAGCCACTTGCCATAGCCCTGAGCGGTCTCAATGGCGTGTCCAAACGTATGGCCTAGATTCAGAATGGCTCTAACGCCGCCTTCGCGCTCGTCCGCTGCCACTACCTCCGCCTTATTGGCACAACTTCGCTCGATCGCCTCCGCCAGCACGGGCTCTTCCCGGGCCAGCAGACGCGCCATATTCGTCTGCAACCAGGCATAGAATGATGGGTCGCGAATCAATCCATATTTCAACACTTCAGCCAATCCTGCTGAAAATTCCCGTGCGGGCAAGCTGTGCAGTGTTTGCGTATCGATCAAGACAGCCCGAGGCTGGTAGAACGCACCAATCATATTCTTACCCAGCTCGTGATTGACGGCCGTTTTGCCACCCACTGAAGAATCAACCTGGGCCAGTAGGGTGGTTGGGACCTGGATAAAGTTCACTCCCCGTTGATAACAGGCCGCCGCAAAACCAGTGATATCACCCACCACGCCTCCGCCCACCGCAATGAACGTTGTACTGCGGTTGTGACGAGCGGCCATCACCTGGTCAAATATCTGCTGGAGAGTTTCCAGGGTTTTGAACTGCTCACCATCAGGCAAGATAACTTCTGTGATCTGGCGCTTATCCGACAAGGCATCGCGAACACGCTGTAGATACAACGGTGCGATTGTTTCATTACTGACAAGAACAACCTGCGTGCCACTGACGTGCTGATCCAGCAACACGCTTTCATCAAACAAATCCCTGCCGATGTACAGCGGGTAGCTGCGCTCACCAAGATCCACATGGAGTGTGTGCATTACGACGGGCACGGGGGTTCCTCGAAGGTTAGGGGGTGCCAATGATACCGCCGCGGGGAGGGACTGTCTTTATTGTAGTTCCTTGACCAGCCGCTGGGCTACGGTGCGCGGACTGCAACCATCGGTGTTGATGACGTGATCGGCGATCTCCCTGTACAGAGGGTCACGCTCTGCCATCAACTCCTTCAGGGTTTCGGCGGGATCATCCGTTTGCAACAGGGGGCGGCGACGATCACGCTGTGTTCGCCGTGCCTGCTCTTCCACGGTAGCATGGAGATAAACCACGTAACCGCGACCCGCAAGGGCTGTGCGATTTTCCGGTCTGAGCACGACCCCACCGCCGGTGGCAAGTACCAGGTCATCCCACAGCGTCATTTCGGCAACCACCTGCTGTTCCCTGTCACGGAAGCCCTGCTCTCCTTCCACGTCGAAGATCCAGGGGATGTCAGCGCCTGTTCGCTCTTCGATCTCCGAGTCGGTGTCGGCGAAACGCAACTTGAGGTGCTGGGCGAGATACTTGCCAATAGTGGTCTTGCCGGCCCCCATGGGGCCGACAAGGAATACTCTGTGCAGTGCGGGCATTACCGTGTGCTTAACGCCCTAGTCGAGAAGTGCGTCCGCGAGAATGCGCGGCGTAATGAAGATCAGTGTCTCGGTCTTGGTCTTTGAAGTGGACTTGTTTTTAAACAGTGCGCCTACATAAGGGATATCCCCAAAGAACGGCACCTTGGTTACCGAGTTGATATCTTCCGTACGGAAGACGCCGCCCAGTACCACCGTTTCACCATTGCCCACCAACACCTGTGTGGTCAGCTCAGTCGTATCGATCGAGGGAATAAAGCCACCCTGGCCACTCGGAACAAGATCACCCACTGAATCCTGGGTAATCACCAGGTCGAGGATTATGCGGTCGTCAGGCGTAATATTGGGCGTGACATCGAGTTCCAGCACCGCCTCCTTGAAAGAGGTGGTATTTTGGCCACTCAATGAACCCTCCTGAAAGGGCACCTCAGTACCTGACTTGATGGTCGCCTGCTGCTTGTCACCGGTAATCACTTTCGGCTGCGATACGACCTCACCCTCTCCAGCTGCTTCCAGTGCGGAAAGCTCGGCAGTCAGGAACAGGTCTTCTGACGTGAACCCGAGCGCAAAACTACCTGAGGCTGAAGCGACGCCAAGATCGACAAGCAGCGCACCAGGATAATCGACGGTAAGAGGATCCCCGTTGATTATGGACTCATTAAACCCCGCCACGTTAGCGGTATCTCCGGACGCGGTCAGCACATTTCCGTTAAAGTCAGTATCAACGGCGCCACCACCCCACTCGATGCCCAGCTCTTCTTCCAGGTCAGACTGGGCAATCACGATGCGCGCCTCAATCATCACCTGGCGAATCGGAATATCGACAAGATCAATAAGGTCCCTGATCTCAGCGAGCTTATCCGCTGTATCGGTAACAATAATTGAGTTGGTCCGTGGGTCCACCACTACTGAGCCACGCGAAGAGATCAGACTTCCTCCTTCTTCGGAGCCTGCCTCAAATAGCGCCACTACTTCGGAAGCCGTCGCGTAGCGAATGCGGATAAACTCGGATTGCAGCGGCGCCAGCTCGGCAATCTGTTTATTCGCTTCAATTTCCTGACGCTCACGTTCGGCAATTTCTGCCGCCGGAGCGACCATCAGTACATTGCCAACCTGCCGCTTATCCAGGCCCTTGGTTTTCAGCACCAGTTCCAGAGCCTGATCCCAGGGCACATTTTGCAAACGCAAGGTAATGCGCCCAGAAACAGTATCACTGGCTACCAGGTTTAACTCTGTGAAATCGGCGATCAACTGTAGCACCGCCCGGACCTCGATATCCTGGAAGTTAAGCGATATGCGCTCTCCGACATAGCTAAATTCGTCCAATCTTGCTTCCAGTTCCTTTTTACTCAGTGGCTTGACACTGATTACGTATTCGTTATCCGTCTGGTAGGCTAGATAATCGAAGTCACCCGTCGTTTTAAGTGTCAGCGTTGCACCTCTTTCGGACGTGTTCACGTCTACTGAATCCACCGGGGTCGCAAAATCAGTGACATCGTATCTCCTCAGCAAACGCTCTGGAACGTCGGTATCAAGGAACTGCACGGTAACATTGCCGCGCTCGCTGAATACATTTACGTCTACGGACGGGTCGGTAAGCTGCAGGGTCAATCTGCCCTCACCCTCACCAGTACGCTGGAACTGCAGGTCGGTGATTTCGGACTGCACGTCGGCAACTGCTTCGACCTCGGTCGTCAGGCGATTGGGATCATTAGTCTGCTTGACATACTCATTGCCCGCGTCCTGACCAACTTCCAGGTAAAGGCTGTTGCCATCCACCCGGGTCTGGTAAGGAACCAGATTGACGAGGTTAACGACCAAGCGCGTACGATTACCCGATTCAAGCACAACCACACCCGAGGCATTGCCATAGGGCAGCGAGTACCGTTTCTGCTCGAGTTCGCTCGTGGTGTTGGGAAAATCAATAGCAATCCGGGCGGGCTTCTCGATGGTGTAGGACTGCAAGTCGGACGGCGGTGGCTCGCTGAAATCAAGCCGTATCTCAAACTTACTCCCCGGACGTGAACTGAACTCTATATCGGTTACCGCTGGAGCTGCCTGTACCAGCGACCCGATAAGTGCTAGCGCACACCCTACTATCCATTGTCGGGGCCATCCAACGCCCGCATGCTTTCCTTCTCTCACGCCTTCCATCCCCAGATCACACATTATTTTCGTCATGGCATCACCATTGCTGTACGACCTACAGGCCGCTTAACTCGATAGTACGGGGACGCTCAACCCAGCCGTCTTCTGTACCATCGCTGACTATCTCTACGACTGCGATGTATGCATCCGTCATTTCCACCACCTTGCCGTGGTTTCGCCCCAGGAAGTTGCCTATGGAAACACGGTGTACCCCCCCCTCCGGATCGCGGATCAGGGTCCATTCATTCTCGCCTCGCTCCAGCGAACCAACCATGGCAAGCGAGTCAAATGTAAATTGCTCCAAAAACTCTTTCGCGCGGTCATTATTGGGTTTGATCGTGCTAATCGCCTGTAGCTGCGTTATTTCGCGCACTTCTATCGGGCGGTCGAATGGACTACGCAAGGTCGTCGCACTATAAGCAAATGCCTCGTAAGCCTTGAAGGTCGGGATGGGCGCAATAATGCCCCCCGGACGCGCCCGTTTTTCGGCCATAAATGCGTCGAGGTCTGAAAAATCGCGACCAGCGCAGCCGGTGAGCATCAATCCAAAGACCAGTGCGATCGCCGGCCAACGAATTACCGAAACTATCATTCAGGCACCCTCGTCCTTGTAACGGTAAGTCTTAGCGACAATGCTCATACCCAACTTGTTGGTGTCATTTCCCGATACGGATATACCGAAGTCATGTAGTGTGACAATCCGTGGTAATCCTGCCATTCCACTGATGAATGCACCTAAGTCGTGATAAGACCCTTGCGCTACTATGGAGATAGGCAACTCAACATAAAACTCTTTTGCCTGCTCTCTATTTAACGTGATGCTGTTGATCTCTAAACCGTTAAGCAATCCCTTATTGGTGATATCCTCAAGCAGACCCGGCACTTCGGTATCACTTGGCAATTGACTGACCAGAGCGCCAAAAGATTCTTCCATTTCTACCATTTGCTGCCGGTAAGCTTCGAGATTGGCAGCCTGGAAGGCCTTTTTCTCAAAGTCTTCCTTTAGCGCAACCTCTTCCTTCTCGACTTTGTCCAACTGAATCTGCAGGTCCTCGATATGGTAGTAATAGCCGCCAACTGTGACGCCCACTACAATGAGGATACAAATAATGGCCTTTATCGCCGCAGGCCATGCGCCTACATTGTCTAAATCCAGGTCGTTGAGATCAAATTCCCGCAGCGAACGTAAGGTTTCTTCCATAGCCATAGCGGTCAACCCCCCTCTACATCGGATTTGGGCAACTGTACTTGCACGGACAATTGGAAAGAGTTGGCTTGATCGCCATACTGTGGGGCTGAGGTAACGCCGGTTAAATTAGGATTTTCAAGCCAGTCGGACGCATCCAGCCGACGCATCAGACTTGATACCCGATTATTTGACTCTGCAATGCCGCTGATGGAAATAACATTGTTAGTTGAACCAATGCTCGTATAAAACACCCCGTCCGGCACCGTCCTTACCAACTGATCCAGTACCCGTACAATAATGGGCCGATTGCCCTGCAATTCCTGAATGACCCGCATGCGATCGATCAACTGGTTGCGTTTGCGTTGCAGGTCCTTGATCTCGGCAACCATCTTGTCGAGTTCACGTATATTCTCAGTGAGGTACTGGTTGCGCGCTTTCTGATTGTCTATCTGTGAGTTCACCACGCGGTCGGCAAGTAGAACCAGGCCGACACCCAGGGCAAACACCAGAGCCAGCAGCGTCAGGAACTCTTTTTTCTGTTCCTGACGGCGGTCATCACGCCAGGGCAGTAGGTTAATCTGCGCCATTAATCAAAGCTCCTCATCGCCAGTCCGCAGGCAATCATCATTGCTGGAGCATCACTGCTGAGCGCAACCGCATTGACCCGCGATGAAATCGTCATTTCGGCGAACGGGTTAGCAACCGCAGCCGGAGTCCCGAGCTTTTCTTCCACCAGCTCAGGCAAACCTTCCATGGACGACACACCGCCAGCAAGAATAATATAGTCCACGTCGTTGTATTGACTGGACGAGAAGAAAAACTGCAACGAACGCGCTACCTGCTGAACTACCGCATCTTTGAACGGCTCGAGCACTTCCGGCTCGTAATCATCCGGCAATCCGCCCTGCTTCTTGGCGAGGCCCGCTTCTTCGAGCGGCAGTCCATAGCGGCGCATAATTTCGTCCGTGAGCTGCTTGCCACCGAACAGCTGCTCCCGGGTGTAAATGGTCTGGCCATTGTTGAGGACGCTCAGCGTGGTCATCGTCGCCCCGATATCGACCACCGCTACCGTACTGTCTTCTTCCAGGTCCAGCTGGTGCTGAATCAGTGAATAAGCGCGCTCCATAGCGTAGGCCTCGACATCCATAATCTTGGCGGTCAGCTCTGCGCCTTCGATCGCTTCTACCCGGGAATCAATCGTCTCCCTGCGACAGGCTGCCAGCAGCACTTCCACCTGGTTGTCACGTTCCGCGGAAGGCCCCTGAACCTCAAAATCGATGGCCACTTCTTCCAGGGGATAGGGGATATATTGGTCGGCCTCCAGCGTAAGCTGGGTTTCCATGTCATCATCGCTCAGCCCCTCGGGCATATCGATGATCTTGGTGATAACCGAAGAGCCAGCGACCGCGGCGGCAACCGATTTCAACTTGGTGCGCGAGGTGGCGACAACACTGCGGACGGCATTAGCCACGCCATCGATGTCGTTGACGTTCTTCTCGATAACAGCATCATGGGGCAGCGAGCTCACTGCGTAGCTCTCCACCCGATACCGGTCCCCCGAGTGGCTCAACTCCAGTAATTTTACTGTCGTTGAACTTACATCCAGCCCCAGAACCTGTATTGCTTTTCTCTTCCCTAATATTCCAAGCAATTTATTTTCCTATATGTATCACTAACTTAGCTTTTTTTTATGCACCGATACATTAATATTAAGGTATAACATAGCCGCCAATGCAATCAAAAACCCAAAAAAAGTTATAATTACCAAAGGCACGGTCCCCACCTATATCTAAAGTAATACAAGCCACTGTTTTGTAAAGGGATAAATGAACTTCCTACGACTTATTTCCCGCCTTATCGTCCTCGGAATACTGGGGAGCGGCTGGCTACTGGCGGGTGTGTACCTCTATCTGAGCCCGGGATTGCCGGACGTTGAAACACTGCGCGATGTGCGACTGCAAACGCCCATGCGCGTCTACACCCGCGAGGGTGACCTGATCGGCCAGTTTGGCGAACAAAAACGCACCCCCTTGCCATTTGACGAAATTCCCCAGCAATTCGTGGACGCGCTCCTCGCGGCGGAGGATGACAATTTCTTCCGACACAGCGGGATCGATATGCTGGGCCTGGCCAGGGCGGTGTCTGAACTGGTCTTGACCGGGGAGAAGGGTTCCGGAGGCAGTACGCTTACCATGCAGGTCGCGCGCAATTACTTTCTGTCACTGGAAAGAACCTTCATGCGCAAGTTCAACGAAATTTTGTTGGCCATTGAAATAGAACGCGCGCTGGATAAACGGGAAATTTTCGAACTGTATTTCAACCGCGTATTCCTCGGGCACCGCTCATACGGGTTTGAGGCCGCGTCCCAGGTCTACTACGGCAAGAGCATCAGCGAGCTGTCCCTGGCCCAGCACGCTATGCTGGCCGGAATACCGAAAGCGCCATCGCGCAACAACCCTGTGAGCGGCCCCACGGCGGGAGAGCAGCGGCGCAACTGGATACTGGGGCGTATGCTCGAGTTACAGTACATCAACCAGGACGCATACAGCGCTGCAGTCGATGCGCCTGTTACTGCAACTCACCACGGCGCCAAACTCAGCTTTGCCGCCCATTACGCAGCAGAAATGGCGCGCCAGCAAATGCTGCAACGTTACGGTATCAACGCCTACAACGACGGCTATCACGTCTATACAACCATTAGCAGCGAACTGCAGCAGCTGGCACAGAGAACCGTTATCGAGGGTCTGATCACCTACGACAAACGCCACGGCTTCCGCGGCCCGGAGCGCCGCCTGCCACCTGAGGAAGGGGACACCTACGAAGAAACCGAGCAGCGGTGGCTGAAGGCGCTGGCGGAGATGCCTGTTATCGCTGGTCTGTCGCCCGCCATCATTACCGATGTGGGAGAGGACAGCGCGGCATTCCTACTTACCGATGGGTCTCGTCACCCGATAGCGTGGGAGAACGGATTACGCCAGGCCAACCGCTACCTGACCGAAAATTCTCGTGGCGGTCGGCCAAAAACGGCTACTGAAGTGGTCTCCATCGGTGACCTGATCCGGGTAGTGGAGGAGGAGCCAGGGCAGTGGCACCTGACCCAGGTACCCGCTGCCCAGGCCGCGTTGGTATCTTTGGATCCCGAAGACGGCGCCATCAATGCCATCGTAGGTGGCATGGGCTTCGAACTGAGCAAATTCAACCGCGCAACGCAGGCGCAAAGACAACCAGGCTCCAATTTCAAGCCCTTCCTGTACAGCGCAGCTCTGGATCACGGCTTTACCGCCGCCAGTCTCATTAACGACGCGCCAATCGTGCTTGAGGACAGCTCATTGGAAGATATCTGGCGGCCGGAGAATGATAGTGGGCAATTTTATGGACCCACTCGCCTGCGCTGGGCGCTGACCAAATCGCGCAACCTGGTATCCATTCGTCTGTTACAGCGGGTGGGTATCGAGAACCTGATCGACTATTCACAGCGTTTTGGCTTCGACACCGAGAACTTTGCCCGCGACCTGTCTCTGGCTCTGGGCACGCATGCCATGAGCCCCCTCGAGGTCGCCACCGCCTACGCGATCCTGGCCAACGGGGGATATAGGGTCGAGCCCTACCTGATAAGGCGCATCGATAATATTGCAGGAGATACCGTTTTCACTGCGAGTCCGGCAACCGTCTGTCGTAGCTGCGAAGAGGAGGGGCTCGCAGAAGAAGAACTGAGCATGGCGGAAATTCTGGCTGGCCCCCAGGGCGCAGCTGGGAACTTACCGGTGGCGGAGAGGATCATGGACGAGCGCGTCAATTTTGTCATCGACAGTATCTTGCGCGACGTTATCACCCGTGGCACCGGGCGGCGGGCGCTGGTCCTGGAACGCGGCGATATCGCGGGGAAGACTGGCACGACTAACGGGCCAATGGACGCCTGGTTTTCCGGCTATAACCACGACGTGGTTACCACAACCTGGGTGGGGTTTGACAACTATACGCCACTAGGACGCAAGGAGTTTGGCGGCACCGCCGCGCTGCCCATCTGGATCGACTTTATGCGCGAGGCATTGCGCGACAGTCCCGAGGCCGAGCGCCCGTTACCACCGGGTATCGTGCACGTGCGCGTGGACCCTGAATCCGGCCTATTGGCGGAAGCGGGTCAGCGCAATGCCATACTCGAGTATTTTCGAGAGGAGCATGTACCCGCGCAGGCCAACACCGACGGCACACTGTCTGCGGGCACCGGTGGCACTGACGACCTGGTCAAGGACATCTTCTAGTCCCGGCCCGGCCAGGTTAGGTCAAGCCCAATCAAAGAGTCGGGGCGTAGTCTCCCGGGAGGGGCAATTGCGCCACGCCACTGGCGACAGCAGCGCGGGCCACCGCAGGGGCCAACCGCGTTAGCAGCCTGGGATCCATGGGTTTGGGAATAATGTAATCAGGACCAAATTCCAGGGAGTCCACCTGGCAGGCCACCAACACTTCTTCCGGCACTGGCTCTTTGGCCAGGTCGCTCAGGGCTTTGACGGCGGCCACTTTCATCTCTTCATTGATGGTACTCGCGCGCACGTCCAGAGCGCCTCGGAAAATAAACGGGAAGCCCAATACATTATTAACCTGGTTGGGGTAATCCGAGCGCCCGGTCGCCATTATGACGTCGTTCCGGGTTTGCCGCGCCAGTTCCGGCCTGATTTCCGGGTCAGGGTTCGAGCAGGCGAAAACGATAGGCTTTTCTGCCATAGAAGAAAGCATGTCAGCGCTTAACAGATCGGCCCCGGAAAGGCCGACAAAGACGTCCGCCCCTTTGACCGCGTCACTCAGGCTGCGTTTGTCGGTGTTATTGGCGAACTCTTCCTTATAGGCATTAACGCCTTCTCGGCCGGCGTAGATCACGCCGCGACGATCCAGCATATAAATGTTCTCCCGACGCGCACCCAGGCTGACCAACAAACGCATGCAGGCAATCGCTGCGGCACCTGCACCCAGGCAAGTCACCACGGCATCCTCGATACACTTACCCTGGATCTCCAGCGCACTCAACATGCCCGCAGCAGTAACGATGGCGGTGCCGTGCTGGTCGTCGTGAAAAATGGGAATCTGGCAGCGTTTGCTCAGGGCGGATTCGATTTCAAAACACTCTGGCGCCTTGATGTCCTCCAGATTGATACCCCCGAAAGTATCAGCAATGCGCTCCACGGTGTCGACAAACTCGTCAGCATCTTCGGTGGCCACTTCGATATCGACGGAGTTAATACCCGCAAAGCGTTTAAAAAGAAGCGCTTTGCCCTCCATCACCGGCTTACTCGCCAGCGCCCCAAGGTTTCCCAGACCCAACACGGCCGTGCCGTTGCTGATGACCGCTACCAGGTTGCCCTTGCCGGTGTAATCGTAGGCGCTGGCCGGGTCTGCGGCTATCTCGCGACAGGGTTCTGCGACCCCGGGACTGTAAGCAAGCGAGAGGTCCAGCTGTGTCTCTGCAGGCTTACTTAACTCTACCGATATCTTCCCGGGAACAGGCTCGGCATGATAGGTCAGAGCTGCATCTTTGAGGTCAGAGGACATAGGTATACACCACGTGGCAGGCGCACAAGGCCAGAAAAAGGGGCGTTGAGGATATAGAAAACCCGGTGGGCAAACAAGGCAAAGAGGCGGTCCCCGGATTTGCCATCAACCGCGAGTAGATCCGCTGGCGCAAAAAAAACGCCAGCTGTATCAGAGCTGGCGTTTTCGATTAAGTGGTGGCCTGGCCGGGAAGCGCTAGCGCTTGCCTCCGCGGTTGCCAAAACGCTTGTTAAAGCGGTCTACACGGCCTCCGCTATCAACGATTTTCTGCTTACCCGTAAAAAAAGGATGGCAGTTGGAACACACATCAATGTGTATGTCCTGGCCAAGGGTAGACCGTGTCTGGATCTGGTTACCACAGCTGCAGGTCGCTGTGACTGCCTCGTATTTAGGGTGTATATCTGCTTTCATTGCTCATGCTCCTCACTCGTGGCGCCGCCACCCGATCTTCGCCGGGCACCGCACCTGGATGCCGAATCGACCTTCCCCAACGGGGGGTGGCCAAAAAATAGGCGGGCATCTTACCAGACACCGCGGGAGACGCAAGCACTGGATTTCTTTTGTTACAATGCCCGCCCGCGGCTAATTTCTGCTCTCAAGGGGCACAATGCCTATACTCCGACTGGCCCTGCCCACGCCACTGCGTCAACTTTTCGACTACCTGCCACTAGAGAACAGCACGGAGGCCCAGATTCAGGCGCTGCAAGCAGGTATCCGCTTCCGGGTACCATTGGGTAGCCGCGAGGTCGTAGGCTACCTGGTCAGTGTTGAGGGGGAATCTGGGCACAACCCCACAAAAATAAGGCGTGTCCTGGAGCAATTGGACACAACTTCCCTGCTAACTGCCCCAATTCTCGCGCTCTGCCAGTGGGCTCAAAGCTACTACCGGCACCCGCCAGGGGAGGTGTATGCCGCCGCATTCCCGAACCGGCTGCGCCAGGGTAAACCGCCTCCGCAGGTCCCACCGAACCACTGGCGGCTGACTGGCCGGGGCAAAGGACTTCCTGAAGGGGCACTGAAGCGCTCTCCCAAGCAGGCGCTCACGCTCACCCTGCTACAGGAAAATGCCCTGGTGAGCCGGGAAACCCTGGCGAACCATGGCGTGAGCTCAGCCGTACTACGCGCCCTGAAAGAGAAAGGCCTGGCGGAACCCGCTGAAGCGCCCGTATCCAGCAGTGCAGCGATCAGAATGCCAGCGCTTCCGGCCAATAAAGAGCAGACCGCCGCACTGGCCGAAATTACACCGACATTCGGACACTTTGCCTGCCATCTGGTTGACGGTGTAACCGGGAGCGGCAAGACTGAGGTTTACCTGCAGCTGATTGCCGAATGCATGGCTCGCTCTGAGCAGGCTTTGGTACTAATACCCGAAATTGGCCTCACCCCGCAGACCCTGAGGCGTTTCAGCGACCGCTTCGAAGCCAGGATAGAGGTCTTTCATTCGGGGCTGAGTGACACTGAACGATATCAGGCCTGGGAAGCCGCCAGGACCGGCAGGGCCCACATTATCATCGGCACGCGCTCGGCCGTGTTTACCCCCCTTGAGAAACTTGGCCTGATAGTCGTCGATGAGGAGCACGATGCGGCATTCAAGCAGCAGGACGGCTTTCGCTATTCCGCCCGCGACGTTGCCATCAAACGCGCACAACTGGAACAATGCCCGGTCATCCTGGGTAGCGCGACACCCTCCCTGGAGTCTCTGCGCAACGCCGCACAGGGGCGCTATAGTCACCAGCGACTGACGCACCGGGCAGGAAACAGCAGCTTACCGGCTATTTCCACCGCGGATATCAGGGGGGAAGCGCTGCAGGGAGGTCTCGGCGAGCGATTGATCCGCGCCTGCGAGGGAGCGCTGGCACGCGGTGAGCAGGTATTGCTGTTCCTCAATCGGCGCGGTTACGCCCCGAGCCTGATCTGTCACGATTGCGGCTGGATCGCCCAGTGTCGGGCTTGTGACGCACGACTGACGGTACACCGCAGACAGCGACAACTGCGCTGCCATCATTGCGGGGCCAGCCAGACTCTTGTTCAGCAGTGCCCAGAATGTCGCGGTGCGCAGTTGTTGACCAATGGCCTGGGCACGGAACAGACAGAAGAGACGCTGAACAAGCGGTTCCCAGGAGTGACCATTCACCGGGTAGACAGTGACTCGGTACAGGGCCGAGCCACCATGGGTGCGCTGGTAGAGGAGATCAATCGCGGCGAGCCCTGTATCTTGCTCGGTACACAGATGTTAACCAAGGGCCATCACTTCCCACGCGTGAGCCTGATCGGAGTGATCGACGCCGATGCACTGCTGTTCAGTGCCGATTTTCGAGGCGAGGAGCGTATGGCACAGCTGCTCACCCAGGTGGCCGGGCGAGCGGGACGCGAAGATACTCTGGGCGAAGTGCTATTGCAGACCCACTATCCGGACCATCCCGCCGTACAGGCAATGGTGTCGCAATCCTATGCAGAACAGGCACAGGCAATTATGACGCGCCGGGCTGAAACCGGTATGCCACCGTTCGGGCAGCTGTTGGTTCTGCGAGTGGACAGCGACCGGCTGGCAGACGGGGAGGCTTTCCTGCACCAGCTTCGGCGCCGGGTTTCGAGTCAGGCGCCCACAGAGGCGGTTTTTATCGGTCCCCTGCCCGCTGCACTGTCGCGCCGCGCGGGAAAATTTCGCAGCCAGCTGCTGGTTTCTGCACCATCAAGAAAGGCCATTCAGCAATGCGCCCAGCAACTGGTGACAACAGCGGAACACTTGCGGGCTACACGAGGGCTCAAATGGTCCATTGATATCGACCCGCTGGAAGTCCTGTAATACTGCCGGTTGCGGCGCTCTACACCCCTGGCCGGCTGGCCATTACCAACAGATACAGGGATAATGTCGACGGCCTTCGGCTGCATTCAATCAACTCAGGTAAACTCCCCCGCAATGAAGCAAGAACTCACCCAGCTGATTCAACACGCGCTGGATAAACTGATCGCCGCAGGTCAGTTGCCCGAAACCATTTCACCGAACATCCAGATCGACAGAACCCGCGACAAAAGCCACGGTGATCTGGCGTCCAATATTGCACTCACACTCGCTAAGCCTGCGGGGAAGAACCCGCGGGACATCGCCTACCTGATCTGCGCAGCTTTGCCAGAGAGTGAATTCATCGACAACACCGAGGTCGCTGGACCCGGGTTTATCAATTTCCATCTTTCCAGCGGCAGCAATCAGGCCGTGGTCACCCGCGTACTTGAACAGGGCAAAGGTTACGGTCATTCCTGCGTGGGTGACGGACGCAAGGTCCAGGTCGAATTCGTGTCCGCCAACCCCACTGGCCCGCTGCATGTCGGCCACGGTCGTGGCGCTGCCGTGGGCGATAGTCTTTGCCGATTACTCGCAGCAACAGGCTGGGACGTTACCAGTGAGTTTTACTACAACGATGCCGGGCAGCAAATTAACAACCTGGCGCTATCGACCCAGGCTCGATGCAAAAGCCTGACACCCGAAGACCCCGCCTGGCCAGAGGACGGTTATCGCGGCGACTACATTGTGGAGGTTGCCCAGGCCTACCAGCGCGGTGAGACCATCGAAGCGGAAGACCAGCAGGTAACAGGCCTCGGAGACCCGGAAAATCTCGAGGCGATTCGCCAGTTTGCAGTGGCCTACCTGCGCCGGGAGCAGGACCTCGATCTCAAGGCCTTTGCGGTCAACTTCGACAATTACTTCCTCGAATCCTCGCTCTACGAAGACGGCGCGGTGGAGAGCACGGTGGCCCGCCTGGTGGACAATGGTCACACCTACGAAAGCGAGGGGGCCCTGTGGCTGAGAACCACCGATTTCGGTGATGACAAAGATCGGGTGATGCGTAAGTCTGACGGGGGCTACACCTACTTTTTACCCGACGTCGCCTACCACCTGAACAAATGGCAACGGGGTTTTGTCAGCGTCATCAACGAGCAGGGTGCCGACCATCACAGTACGGTGACCCGGGTCAGGGCGGGACTTCAGGCTCTCGAACAGGATATTCCCGACGGCTGGCCCGATTATGTTCTCCACCAGATGGTCACTGTCATGCGCGATGGCCAGGAGGTTAAACTCTCCAAGCGCGCAGGTAGTTACCTGACCCTGCGTGACCTGATCGACGAGGTTGGATGCGACGCCACGCGCTATTTCCTGGTGGCCCGGGCGGCAACGTCGCAGATAACCTTCGACATAGACCTGGCGCTATCGCAGAGCAATGACAACCCGGTGTACTACATACAATATGCGCACGCCCGAGTTTGTAGCGTGATGCGCAAGCTCACCGAGCACAATTGGCATTGGGATCGCGACACAGCTGGTGAACACCTGGACCAGCTTCAGGAGGAAGCAGAAAAAGGCTTGCTTCGCCGCCTCGACCAATTCCCGGAGGTTGTCACCAATGCGGCGAATAACCGTGAGCCGCATACTGTTGCGGGTTACCTGCGGGAACTCGCTGGTGAGTTTCACTCGTATTACAACGCCCACAAAATGCTGGTGGATGACGATGCGCTACGCAACGCCCGGCTTGCACTGAGCGAGGCTGTTAGACAGGTACTGGCAAACGGCCTGGATCTGCTCGGAGTATCAGCTCCCGAGGCCATGTGAAAGTGGCCAGGGATTATGCAAAAAGAGCTAAAGCCGCCCCCAAACGCAGTAGCGCGCGCAAAAAAAGCACGCCAGCTGCGGCTCCCAGCCCCTGGCGGTGGTACGGATCCGGACTGCTCAGCGGGTTTTTCCTGAGCTTCCTGATTTACATGGGTACGCTGCCACAGGAAACGGGACCAGCGGCCGAGTCCAATACCGGGGAACAACCTCCACCCACCGAAACCCCGAAACCTCGTTTCGATTTTTACACCCTGCTGCCCGAACAGCGCATAGAGGTAGATGTTGACCCCGCGGAAGTTACCCAGAAACGTAGCACGGGCAACGGCGAAACCTACTTGTTGCAGGCCGGGTCGTTCAAACAGAAAGTCGACGCTGATCGTCGCCGCGCCGAACTACTGCTGTTGGGATTAGAACCCAACATCCAGGAGACCAGTGGCGACAATGGGCAGTGGTTTCGCGTTTATCTTGGCCCCTTTAACTCGCATAGCGCCATGGCCAGGGCGCGCGGCCTGACGGCGGCACAGAATATCGACACGCTGCTACTCAAGCGCGGTAGCCCCTGAATTCCAGCCGCGGCTTGAAAAAGCCGCCGGTAGCACCCATATCCGGGGAACCCACCAGGAGAAATTATTGTGGAACAGTTCCGAGGTACAACCATTCTCTCGGTGCGGCGCGGCAACAGCGTCGTCATTGGAGGAGACGGCCAGGTATCGATGGGCAATACCGTTATGAAAGGTAATGCGCGCAAGGTACGCCGACTGTATAAAGACCAGGTGCTGGCAGGTTTCGCCGGCGGCACCGCCGATGCGTTCACGCTCTTTGAGCTGTTTGAGGCCCAACTCGACAAGCACCAGGGACACCTGGTGAGGGCAGCCGTAGAGCTTGCCAAGGCCTGGCGTACAGAACGGGCCCTGCGGCAACTGGAAGCCCTGCTGGCAGTCGCAGACAAAGACACCTCCCTGGTCATTTCGGGCAATGGGGATGTCATTGAACCCGAGGACAACCTCATCGCCATCGGATCCGGCGGATCCTTTGCCCAGGCAGCTGCACGCGCGTTACTGGACAATACCGAGCTGGGTGCGCGCGATATCGTAGAACGGGGCCTGTCCATTGCCGGAGACATCTGCATTTACACCAATCACCAGCAAACCATAGAACAACTGGATTTTTAACCCCATGTCTAACATGACCCCCCGTGAAATCGTTCACGAGCTGGACAAGCACATAATCAGCCAGGAAGACGCCAAGCGCGCTGTGGCAATCGCGTTACGAAATCGCTGGCGCCGCATGCAACTGGCTGAAGAGCTGCGAGCTGAGATCACCCCCAAAAACATTCTCATGATTGGCCCCACCGGTGTGGGCAAAACCGAGATTGCGCGTCGCCTCGCGCGACTGGCCAACGCCCCCTTCGTAAAGGTGGAGGCCACCAAATTTACCGAGGTGGGCTATGTTGGGCGCGACGTTGAGTCCATAGTGCGGGACCTTGCGGATGTGGCCATCAAGATGTTCCGGGAGCAGGAGATCAACCGTGTCAAGTACCTGGCGGAGGAGGCCGCAGAAGAGCGCATCCTGGACATACTGCTGCCGCCGGCGAGGGATACCGAGCCTGCTGATAACTCCACCACGCGGCAGCTCTTACGTAAGAAGCTACGCGAGGGTGACCTGGACGATAAAGACATTGAGGTTGAGCTCAGCGCCAGAACTGCCGGGGTCGAGATTATGGCCCCTCCAGGCATGGAGGAGATGACCAGCCAACTACAAAGCATGTTTTCGAATATGTCCCGGCAGGCGCCAAAAACCAGCAAAATGACCGTCAAGGCCGCCTTCGAGGCTCTTTGCGAAGAGGAAGCCGCCAAGATGATCAACGAGGACGAGCTGAAGCAAAAAGCGGTCGAGGCCGCCGAGCAGAACGGTATCGTATTCATAGACGAGCTCGATAAAGTGGCCAAACGTAGCGAAGGTGCCGGGGCAGACGTGTCTCGAGAAGGGGTGCAGCGCGACTTGCTACCGCTGATTGAGGGCTCCACAGTGTCGACCAAGCACGGCATGATCAAGACTGACCACATCCTGTTTATCGCTTCAGGGGCCTTCCACCTGGCCAAGCCATCCGATCTCATACCGGAGTTGCAAGGTCGCCTCCCGATTCGAGTCGAACTTCAGGCACTCTCACCACAAGACTTCGAACGCATTCTTACCGAGCCTGATGCCTCGTTGACCGAGCAGTATCAGGCGCTCCTGGCGACCGAGGGCTTGCAGGTTGAATTCACCAAAGATGGCCTCGATCGCATTGCACAAACTGCGTGGCAGGTAAACGAGAGTACCGAGAATATTGGTGCAAGGAGACTCCATACGGTCATGGAGCGACTGTTGGAAGACGTATCATTCGGCGCCGCGGACGCGAGTCTGCAACAGGAAAAAATCCAGATTGACGCTGCCTATGTCGACCGACAATTGGGCGAGCTCAGCGGTGATGAAGACCTGTCTCGCTTTATTCTATAGGCCACGCAGGGTAAAGGGTGAACTCCTACAAGCGACCTACCAAAATCAATCTCCACGCGCGCTCGCGGGAGCTGGAACTGGAATACAGCGATAGCTCTCGCTTTTCTCTAAGCTGTGAATACCTCAGGGTGTACTCACCCTCCGCCGAGGTGCGCGGCCATGGACAGGGGCAGGAAGTACTGCAAACCGGCAAGGCTAACGTCGCCATTTCGGCGATCAAACCGGTAGGGCATTATGCGCTGCAGCTGGTATTCGACGATGGCCATGACACCGGCCTGTACAGTTGGGACTACCTCTACGAACTGTGCATACACAAGGAAACTCGCTGGCAAGAGTACCTGGATAAACTGCACCAGGCCGGAGAGAGCCGGGATCCGGACGTACAGGTTATTCAATTCGACCCGAACGCATGAGCCCGCCTGAGCCCGCCTGACCACACCGTCACATCGCGCTACAATACGGCCGCAAACTTTAACCGCTTACTCCGGTTCTCGTGTGAAAGCGCTAACTCATCCGACAGACTGGGCACAACGGTAAACAGGACAACAGCATGAGTGAGAAGAAAACCACCCACTTCGGCTATAAGCAGGTTGAGACCGAGGCCAAAGCGGGGTTGGTCGCGGAAGTTTTTGATTCTGTCGCCACCCGCTACGACCTGATGAACGATCTGATGTCGGCGGGGATACACCGCATATGGAAGCGTTTCACCATCGAACTCAGTGGCATACGCAAGGGCAACGCAGTGCTGGACATCGCCGGCGGTACCGGCGACCTGGCGGCACGATTTGCCGAACTGGTCGGCCCGGAAGGTCGCGTGGTGTTGGCGGACATCAATGGATCTATGCTGGAGGTCGGCAGGGACAAACTGCTGGACAACGGTCGCCTGGGCAGCATCGAGTTCGTGCAGGCAGATGCACAGTATCTACCGTTCCCCGACGATAGCTTCGACTGTGTCACTATCGCCTTCGGGCTGCGCAATGTTACTGATAAGGACCTGGCGCTGCGATCCATGTTGCGCGTACTCAAGCCTGGCGGGCGACTGCTGGTTCTGGAGTTTTCCAAGCCGGGCAACCAGCTGCTGGAAAAAGCGTATGACACCTACTCTTTCAAGGTTTTGCCGTTCATGGGCAAGCTGGTGGCCAATGACAGCGACAGCTATCAGTATCTCGCCGAGTCCATACGCATGCACCCGGATCAACAAACCCTGAAGGACATGATGGAAGACGCCGGTTTCGACCGCTGCGACTATCACAATATGACCGGCGGAATTGTAGCGGTTCATCGCGGTGTAAAAGCCTGATATGTCCAGCGACATAAACCCGGCCCTGCATACAGCGGCCCTCGCGGCGCTGGAGTCTGCTATCAATGGAGCACTGGATCTGGCCCCCCGCTCCAGGGTGGAACTCACTGAATTGGCAGGCAGCGTCTTCGCTCTGGAGAGCACCGCCCCTGCTCTGGAGGTCTACCTGGAAATCACCGAAAGCGGCGTTCGCCTGATGGGCGTCTATGAAGACAAAGTCACCACCCGGGTGCGCGGGAGCGCTTCGGATTTTGCCGAGTTGGCAAGTTCAACAGATTCAGCAGCGAGCCTGATAAACGGCGACCTCGAGCTTACCGGCGATAGCGCGCCACTCCTGGCGCTGCAACAGATACTGGGCAGCGCAGACATCGACTGGGAGGCACCCCTGGTAAACACATTGGGCGATGTCGCGGGGCATCAGCTGGCTCAGGTCCTGCGCGCAGGGTTCGGATGGGGGCGAGAGGCCGGAAATAGCCTCGCCCGTCAGCTCGAGGAGTTTATCCACGAGGAAGCCAGGCTCAGCCCCCCGCGACTGGAGCTGGAAGACTTTTACCGGGATGTCCAGGACCTGGCCCTGAAGACCGAAAGGCTGGAATCCCGAACCCGCCGCTTGCGCCGGCAAATCGACGCGCTGAAAGGCTGACACACGATGTCGAGATTGGCTCGCCTGTTGACCATCGCCAATACCCTGGGACGCTACCGCCTGGATGAGTTGATCGATGTGGAGACACTTCCTCGCACCCAGCGACTCATACTCAAGCTGTCACCTTGGCGATTACGCACCGCACCGAGCATGCCGCGCGGCGAGAGGATCAGGCGAGTTCTCGAGGAACTCGGTCCGGTATTTATCAAGTTTGGGCAAATGCTCTCAACTCGAAGAGACCTCCTGCCCCAGGATATCGCCGATGAATTAGCGAAATTGCAGGACGAGGTGCCACCATTTCCCGAGCAACAGGCCGTGGACATTATCGAGTCTGCACTGGGCAAACCGGTCGGCGAGCTATTCGCCAGTTTTGATCGAGTACCGATGGCTTCGGCATCCGTTGCCCAGGTCCACAGTGCAACCCTCCCCGACGGCAAGGAAGTCGTGGTAAAGGTGGTCAGACCAGATATTGAGCCTGTGATTCAGCAGGATATCGCGCTGATGATGACGCTCGCGCGCCTGGTCAGGCGGTATATGCCGGACGGTCGCAGGCTGCGTCCTGTCGAGGTTGTCAGTGACTACAAATTAACCATTCTCGACGAACTCGACCTGGCCCGAGAGGCTGCCAATGCTTCCCAGTTAAGGCGCAATTTTGAAGACAGCAAGCTGGTTTATATCCCCGAGGTCTACTGGGAATACACCCGCCACAACGTATTCGTCATGGAGCGCATCTACGGCATCCCGGTTACCGACCTCGATACCTTGAATGCCAGGGGCGCCAACCTGAAGGTGCTCGGTGAACGAGGCGTCGAGATATTTTTCACCCAGGTGTTCCGCGACAGTTTCTTTCACGCCGACATGCACCCGGGCAATATTTTCGTCGATGCGTCTGACCCGGAGGATCCGACCTACATCGCTGTTGACTGCGCCATCATTGGCAGCCTCAGCGATGCCGACCAGTACTACCTGGCACGCAATCTTTTGGGCATCTTTCAACGGGACTACCGCGCAGTCGCACAGTTGCACGTGGAGTGCGGCTGGGTGCCACCCCAGACCCGGGTACAGGACTTTGAATCTGCGCTTCGCGCCGTCTGCGAGCCGGTATTTGAACGGCCTATCAGTGAAATTTCATTCGGCCAGCTGCTGGTGTACCTGTTCCGCACAGCGCGGCGCTTTGATATGAGTGTGCAGCCCTCCCTGGTGCTGTTACAGAAAACGCTACTTAACATCGAAGGTCTGGGTCGGCAGCTCTACCCCGAACTCAACCTCTGGGATACGGCCCAGCCGTTTCTCGAGAACTGGGTGCAGGAACGTTATTCGCCGCAATCCATGATCAAAAGACTGCAGGAGCACGCCCCCTCCTGGCTGGAGCAACTACCTCAATTACCCGACGCTGTGCTCGAAAACCTGCAACATTCACGTGAGAGCATGGAACGCAACCAGGTTCAGGCGGAGCAACTCGCCCAGATGGAAGCTCGTGAGGCAGAAACCGCCAGCAGACATAAACGTCAAATTCTCGCCGCCGTGGCCTGTATGCTAGGTGCGATCGCGGCCTTTCCCGGCGGTTGGCAGCAACTGTCCAATGCGCCTGTGATCAGCTGGGTCCTGGCCGCGGTGGCACTGGCGCTCGTCTGGCCGCGCACTCCCGCGCCCTGATACGGCAAGCGCAACGCCCGGGCTGTAATGCCACTGTAAGCCTCGCTGTGCGATAATGCGCGCCCGGCGAGTGAAACACCCATGACTGAACAGACTGAAATCACAGACTTGATCAATTGGAGCGAACAGGGCCTGGTCCCGGCTATCGCTCAGGACTGGCAGACCGGCGAGGTGCTTATGCTTGCCTGGATGAATCGGGAAGCGTTGCAGTTATCGTTGCAGGAACAGCGCGCAATCTACTGGTCGCGCTCCAGGCAGGCGCTTTGGCGCAAGGGAGAGGAATCCGGTCATGTACAGCATCTGAAAGAATTGCGCGTAGACTGTGATGCAGATACGGTGCTAATGAAGGTTGAACAGGTAGGCGGTATCGCCTGTCATACCGGGCGCCGTCACTGTTTCTTTCAGAAGGTTGAGAACAGCAGCCTGGAAATTACTGACCCGGTAATCAGGGATCCCGCTGCAATCTATGGGGACGACAAATGAGCGATGTATTTCTACAATTGATGGACACGTTAGAGGCACGCAAGGGCGCCGACCCGAATGAGTCCTATGTCGCGAGTTTACACGATCAGGGCATCAACAAGATTCTGGAAAAAGTCGGTGAGGAAACCACAGAAGTTATCCTTGCGGCCAAGGATTGTGGCCCAACATCGGGCCAGGATGAAGTGGTTAACGAGGTGGCGGACCTTTGGTTCCACTGCATGGTGCTGCTATCACACCTGGGACTGAGCATTGCAGACATCGAGGCATGCCTGCATGATCGATTTGATATGTCGGGACTGGCTGAAAAGGCCGCGAGAAATCCGGCCAAGTAATTAGGAGAATACTATGGGTGTAGGTGGCATTAGCGTTTGGCAACTGCTCATTATACTGGCGATAGTGATCATGCTGTTTGGAACCAAGCGGCTGCGCACATTAGGTTCCGATCTGGGTAGCGCGGTAAAGGGCTTCCGCAAGAGTATGCAGGAAGAACCGCCGGCTGAGAGCAACGAGACCGGCACCGACGAAATCAAGGAAGAGATTACTGCGGAAGCCAGCACTGGCGCAGACGCAGAGAAAGACAAGTAGATCGACCCATGTTCGACATAGGTTTTGCCGAGCTCATCATAATCGGTGTGGTGGGCCTACTGGTCATCGGCCCGGAGCGCTTACCCGGAGCTATCCGGACCGCCTCTCTCTGGTTGCGCCGTATCCGTCAGGGCTTTAACGATATCCGCCAGGAAGTTGAGCAGGAACTGCACAACGACGCGGTTATGCAGGAGTTGAAGAAGACCGGCGACCAGTTCAAGGAAGAGGCGGAATCCGTGGGCGCGGACATCAAGCAAGCCGTGGACAAGGTTGATCCGACTAAGGTTGACCCGGCTAAAGTTGACCCGATTATAGACGAGAGCCAACCGGCAAAACCCAAGGAAGCGAGCAACTATTGAGCGACGCCGAGCACGATCAGCCACAACCGCTGGTCGCACACCTGACCGAACTACGCGATAAATTGCTGCGTGCGATACTGGCGGTGCTGATCGTCTTTATTGGCCTGTTCCCCTTCGCCAACGAGATCTACGCCTTCGTTTCTGAGCCCCTCCGCGCGATCCTGCCAGAAGGCTCGACAATGATCGCGACAGAGGTCGCCTCACCCTTCCTGACACCGTTCAAGCTCACACTGGTGGCGGCTGTGTTCCTCGCCATACCTTATGTGCTCTATCAGCTGTGGAGTTTTATTGCCCCGGGGATGTATCGGCACGAAAAGCGGCTGGCTATTCCACTGCTGGTTTCCAGTATCTTCCTGTTCTACGGCGGCGCCGCTTTTGCTTACTACGTGGTGTTCCCACTGATCTTCGCCTTCTTCACCAGCGTGGGGCCGGAAGACATCACCATCATGACCGATATCAACCGTTACCTGGACTTCGTGCTCAAGTTGTTCTTTGCCTTCGGGCTGGCCTTCGAAATACCGATTGCCGCGGTGCTGATGATCTGGGCGGGCATCACCACGCCTGACGATCTCGCCCGCAAGCGCCCGTATATCATCGTCGGCTGTTTTGTTTTTGGCATGTTGCTCACACCGCCAGATATTATTTCTCAGTCGTTGCTCGCTATACCGATGTGGATATTGTTCGAGTTCGGGGTGTTTTTCGGGCGCTTTATTCAGAAGTCCCGGGATGCGCGTGAGGCACAGGATTCCCCCGAGTAGGTCGCCACAGCCCGCGCGACGGCGATACCAATAGCCCTGACAAGCGATTACACTAGCCTCAGCATCCTGGCTGATCACGGTACACCCGGTATGAAGTCCACGTTATATCCACGCACTTTCGCGCGGCTAATCATTCTGCTGACCCTGTCATTTGGCACTCTGACCCAGGCGCAGGAGGAGCAAACCGACGCCTCCATGCGCGAGTTACTTGAGGCCGAGGCTAAAGCAGAGCAGATCCTTGAAGAAAAATCCCAGTCTGATCCAGAGGGTATCAGCTCGCTAAAAACGCCACTAACCGCCATGCTCGGCCTGCGCGAGGCCATGCAACAGTCGGATTACACCAAGGCCGGTGAGTTTCTGGATACCCGCTTTATTCCCGATGATGTGGCAGAATATGAACCAAAGGCGCTGGTACAGGCTCTGGCATTCGTCTGGGCTCAACAAAACATCGTGGATCTGGAAAGCCTCAGCGATGATCCTAAAGGTCACCTGGACGACGGATTACCCAGCTACCGTGACCAGATTGGTACCATCACCATCAGTACCGGTGAGGTGCCGATATATTTGCAGCGGGTACCGGATGGCAAGGGCGGGCGTGTCTGGAAGCTCTCCAATGCCACAGTCGCCCGCATTCCTGAAATGTGGGATGAACTGGGCTACAGCCCCATTGCCATTAAGCTGAGCAATATCCTCCCCGATTTCCAGTTTATGGGAATGGACAACTGGCAGCTGACGGCGACCGTCCTCTTCCTTGTGATTGCCTGGCCGCTGGCATCCCTGGCCAGCACTGTGTTGATGCGAATCGCACTACTCATTCCCAATCGATTTCCTCTGGGTATAGAACGCTTCTTCCGTGGGCCTATGCGTTTCTTCCTGTTCATCATGATCGCAAGAATTTTGATGACTCAACTGGGCCTGTCCCTCACCGCCCGGGTGTACCTGGAATCCTCCGGCGTAGACTACATCGCCTTCACGGTTCTTTTTTTGGGACTGCTGTCACTGGTGCGGGATTACCAGATCCGGCGGATGGAACACGCCGGCAACGCACACTACGCCGCCCTGCTTAAACCGCTAACTACTATATTCAAAGTCCTGGTGGTCACCATACTGGCGTTGATCTGGGCGGATCAGGCCGGCTACAACATGTCGACCATTCTCGCGGGTCTGGGTGTCGGCAGTCTCGCCGTTGCCCTGGCAGCCCAGAAGACCCTGGAAAACGTCATCGGCGCCATTACCTTATATACCGCCAGGCCAGTTAATCCCGGAGATTTTTGCCGTTTTGGAACAGTGACGGGTACCGTTGAGGAAATTGGCCTGCGCTCAACGCTCATCCGCACCTTGAACCGGACCATGCTGGTAGTGCCCAATTCAGTGTTTTCTTCGGTTGAGGTCGAGAACTATTCCTCACGGGATCGCATTCGATTCTTCCGTAATGTCGAGTTACAAATGGCGACAGCAGATCAGCTTCGCCTGATCCTGGCGGAGATGCGGCAACTGTTCTACTCCCATCCCATGGTGATGCAGGACACCGTGAGTATCCGCTTTGAGCGCATTGAACAGGCCACGGCCGTTTTGCGCCTGGACGCGGGCATTCCCACCACCGTCTTCCAGGAGTACCTCGCCGTGGCTGAAGACCTGAACCTGCGTATTGTCGAATTGGTACACGGCGCGGGGGCCATCTTCAGCGGACCTGGCCAGGTACTGCAATTGCGTGAATTCAAACAGGCCTCTGAGGAGGAGCTGGCAAAAGTAGATGCCATGCTCAACGATTGGCGGGATCAGGACAAACTGCCCTTCCCCGATCACAGCAGCGAGGACAAGGCCTCATTCAAATCCTCACTGGATTACCCACCCAAGGGTTCACCCGCCTGATGACGGAAACCCGCTCCCGCAGCCTGGCGCCGCTGCGGGCACTACTGGGTTACCTGCGGGCCTACAAGCTCCAACTATCCGGCGCCGGGGTGGCCCTGCTGTTTACCGCCGCCGCCACACTCACCCTGGGGCGCGGCCTACAGTATCTTATCGACACCGGCTTCGGTGGCGGTACAACAGCCGACCTTACCAATGCCGTGCTGATCATCATGGCCATCAGTGCCGCTATAGCGGTCGGTACCTTCCTGCGTTTTTACCTGGTGTCCTGGCTGGGTGAGCGCGTCAGTGCGGATATTCGCAAGGCAGTGTTCGAAAATATTGTTCGACTGCACCCGGGGTTCTTCGAAACCAATCGCTCCGGCGAGATCATGTCGCGGATCACCACGGATACCACGCTGCTACAAACCATTATCGGCTCGTCGTTCAGCATGGCCCTGCGCTCGAGCCTAACCCTGGTTGGCGCCCTGGTCATGATGTTCATCACCAACCTGAAACTGAGCCTCATTATCGCCGCCACCGTACCACTGGTGTTGCTCCCTATTCTCATTTTTGGGCGTCGGGTCAGAGCACTGTCCAACCAGAGTCAGGACAGCATTGCCAGCGTTGGCAGTTATGCAGGCGAGGTGATACAGCACATCAAGGTGGTGCAGAGCTATACCCGCGAGGGGTTCGAACTCAACGCCTTCGACCAGGAAGTGGAAAAGGCTTTCAACATTGCCCGCAAGCGCATCCGCCAACGGGCGCTGTTGATCTGTGGCGCAATACTACTGTTGTTCAGTGGCATGTCGGGGATGCTGTGGAGCGGCGGACAGGACGTAATTACCGGCCGCATGACCGGGGGAGAACTGGGGGCATTTGCGTTTTACGCGATCGTGGTCGGTTCGGGCTTCGCTACTATTTCAGAGGTCTGGGGTGAACTGCTGCGCGCCGCCGGTGCTGCCGATCGGCTGCTGGAGCTGATTCACACGCAAAGCAAAATCATCGACCCCGAAGTCGCGGACATCGCCCTGCCCGCCCCTGAAATGGAGCTGCGGCAGGTGAGCTTCGCGTACCCGGCCAGACCGGAGCAACTGGCTATCAACGAGCTGTCACTGACCATCGAAGCCGGCAAGAGCCTGGCCCTGGTTGGTCCCTCTGGCGGCGGCAAGTCGACCATATTCGAGTTACTGCAGCGGTTTTACGACCCACAGCAAGGTACGGTTCTTCTCGATGGCACGGATATTCGCCAGCTGAATCTGCGGCAGGTTCGCGAGCAGACAGCTCTGGTGCCACAACAACCCGCTCTGTTTACCGCCGACGTTCGGTACAACATTGCCTACGGTAAAACCGACGCTGATGACGACGAGATCGTGGCGGCCGCCAAAGCTGCCCATGCGCATGAATTTATCATGCGTCTGCCAGAAGGCTATAACAGTCATCTCGGCGAACAGGGCGTGCGGCTGTCGGGCGGCCAGCGCCAGCGCATCGCCCTGGCCAGGGCCATTCTCAATAACCCACGTATTTTGCTGTTGGACGAGGCCACCAGCGCACTGGATTCCGAAAGTGAGCACCAGGTGCAACTCGCCCTCCAGGAACTGATGCACCAGCGCACCACGGTGATCATCGCCCATCGACTGTCCACCATTCTCCACGTCGACAAGATAGCCGTGCTTGATCACGGACAGGTTGTAGCTATGGGAACCCACGAGGAATTGCTGCAAAGCAGTCCACTCTACGCGCGACTGGCGCGTCTGCAGTTTCGCGAGGAGTCGATGCCGGGGAACGTGGGGAGTCCAGATTAGCCCGACCATTGAGGATTCTACTTATCAGCTTAGGCCAGTTACTGTGCCTACGAATACGCTTCATGCGGGGACAAAGCTCCCTCAGTTGGCACCCCACGCCTTCATGAACTTTGTCCCCACACGAAGCTGACTTTCTACCGAGATCCAAACGAGGTAAGTTTTCCAACGGACGAGGGCCGGGTAAGAGCAACCTGTCTAAGGGCGTGAAGTTTCAACCGCAGGCAGGTTGCTCTTACCCGGGCCGCTCTGCTAGCACCTAATGAAAAACAACCTACCGATTAACGATTTTGAAACAAGCGCGGCGCCAAACTTCCAGCACAAAAAAGCCGGCGCATTGGCCGGCTTTGTGCGTTCGAAGGGTGGGTTAACTGAACTCGCGAATCAGCCCGCCGATTGACTCCTTGGCATCGCCAAACAACATGCGCGTATTGTCCTTATAGAACAAGGGGTTCTCGATGCCCGCAAAGCCGGAAGCCATGGAGCGCTTGAGGACAAACACCGTGCGCGCCTGGTCGACGTTAATCACCGGCATGCCGTATATCGGGCTGCCCTCGTTCTCGCGAGCGGCGGGGTTCACCACATCGTTTGCACCGATCACGATACACACGTCCACAGTTTCCATGCGGGGGTTGATGTCGTCCATCTCGAGCAACTGGTCATAGGGCACGTCGGCCTCTGCCAACAGCACATTCATATGGCCAGGCATGCGACCCGCTACCGGGTGAATGCCGAAGTTCACTTCAGCACCATTGTTCTCCATCAACTCGGTAAGTTCCTTAACCACATGCTGGGCCTGGGCTACCGCCATACCGTAGCCGGGGATAATGGCCACGCTGGACGCCGCTTCGAGCACATAGTAGGCGTCTTCCACGGTGATGGGTTTGATCTCTCCTTCCACCTCTGTTTCATCGACCTTACCGGAGCCAAATCCAGAAAACAGGACATTAGCCAGTGAACGGTTCATCGCCTTACACATGATCTGCGTAAGGATGATTCCCGCCGCACCCACCAGCGAGCCGGCAACAATCAGGATGTTGTTGTTGACCGCGAAACCCGCCGCACAGGCCGCCAGGCCCGAGTAGGAGTTCAGCAGAGAAATCACCACAGGCATGTCGGCACCCCCGATGGGGATGACTGCCATCACGCCGAACACCAGCGACAGGGCAATCACTGCGTATAGCCACGTGGAGTCAGAGGGATTCATGCAGAACATCACAGCGCTGGCGACAATACCCAATACGATGGCACCGTTCACCACTTGCTGCGCACCGAACAGAATGGGCGCCGACGACATTTTTTCACTGAGCTTGCCGTAGGCGATCAGCGAGCCCGTAAAGGTCAGGCCACCAATCAGGATGGACAACACAATCGTCACCAGGGTGAAGGTGCTATTGGTTTCCGGATTCAGCGCCGCGGCGCCAACCAGCAGGCTCGCCATACCACCAGAGCCGTTAAACAGGGCCACCATTTCCGGCATGGAAGTCATTTCCACCAGGCGTGCGGCAAGTGCGCCGATGACTGCACCGATGGCGAAACCGATCAGAATCCAGGTGTAGTCGATACCCTGGGCGAGCAGCGCAGCAACCACCGCTACCAGCATACCGACGCTGGAGATCATGTTGCCACGACGGGCAGTGTCGGGAGAGCCGAGCATCTTCAGACCGAAGATGAACAATACGGCCGAAACTACATAGGCATATTGAATAGCCGATTCCACGTCTAACCCTCCTTCTTCTTGAACATGGCGAGCATACGGTCGGTTACCAGGTAACCGCCCACCACGTTGATGGAGGCAAAGGCCACGGCAGCTGCGCCGAGCCACTTGGACAGGTCGGGGTCATCAATCGCGGCGACCAGGCCAACCGCTCCGACCAGGGTGATACCGGAAATCGCGTTCGCACCGGACATCAGTGGTGTGTGTAATGTTGCGGGCACCTTATTAATGAGCTCAAAACCCAGGAAGATGGACAACATCAGAATAAAGGTCAGGAATACTTCTGCGGGTATCATGATTATTGCCCTCCTGCGTATACGTTTTTAATGGTTTCATTGGTGATCTCACCGCCATGGGTGATGATGCAACCGGGTAGGATGTCGTGTTCAAAATCGATCTTGAACGTGGCTGTTTCCTCATCCCAGCTGTCCTCAACCAGATTGAACAGGTTGGCCGCGTACATCTGACTGGCATCTCGGGCGACCTCGCCGGCGAGGTTGCCCTTACCGACCACAGTAACGCCGTTGATCTGCACCGTTTGATCGGCAACCGAACCCTCGACGTTACCGCCCGTTTCAGCCGCCATATCCACGATCACGGAACCGGGCTGCATGCCCTCGATCATATCGGTGGTCACCAGCACCGGCGGCTTGCGCCCAAAGACCTGGGCGGTGGTGATAACAACATCAGATTTGGCGATCACGTCTTTCTGTGCCTGGCGTTGAATTTCCACCTGCTCGGGCGTCAATTCCTTGGCATAGCCACCGGCGGTTTCTCCGGTCTCACCCAGGTCGATTTCCAGAAACTTGGCGCCCAGCGACTGTACTTGCTCGGCAACCACCGGGCGGGTATCAAACGCAGTCACCTTCGCACCCAGGCGCTTGGCGGTGGCGATGGCCTGCAGGCCTGCCACGCCCGCACCGATGACGAACACATTTGCCGGCTTCAGCGTACCGGCGGGCGTCATCATCATCGGAAAAATCCGTGGGAGAGCCGCCGCCGCTTCCACAACCATCTGGTAGCCCGCCAGGTTCGCCTGTGAACTCAGTGCGTCCATCTTCTGGCTGCGCGTGGTGCGGGGAATCATCTCCATACTGATACTGGTGACACCGCGCTCTTTCAGTGCACTGACCAGCTCACGTTCGTTGAAGGGGTCCAGGTAGCTGATATGAATGCACCCTGATTTCATCAGGGCGATTTCATCCAGCTCTGGCTTACGTAAACGCAACAGCATGTCAGCACTGGAGAACAGTTCGGCGCGGTCTGAGCTGACCGAGCAGCCAACCTCTGTGTACTGTTCGTCTGTAAAGCCTGAACCCGAGCCCATGCCGGACTCGATGACTATTTCGGCCCCGAGACGGACCAGTTTCTTGGCCACATCGGGAATAATGGGCACCCGGTTTTCCCCCGGGTGGGTTTCCTTGGGTATTGCGAGACGCATGGCGGATGGTACCCCTACCGTTGTAATTTTGGGTTAATCAGATCGGCCCAGAGGGCCGGCGTGTGGCCTCTGCGGACCACTTTAACCCCAACCGGAGGCAGCGGACTGTAACACCCAGCTCACCGCAGCCGATTGAAGGGGTGCAGACTTTAGCATATGCGCTGGGCCGCCGGAATAATGACCGATATTCATTCGATGAATGCTGGCGAGAGAAACATAACCAGAAAATATAGCTGCACGGCTACACGCGCCTAAAGGCCAGGCGCAGGCACTTTGTGAAGAGCGGAGAGGCGGTTGCCACTTAGCGGCAACCGCGAGAAGTGGTCAGCCGGTTTGCAGGCCCAGGAACGGGTTCATCCAACGGTGCTTCCAGCCGGTGAACTTGAGCGGCGCGTCGAGGACCGCCAGGCAAATACAGTCCTCTGACTGGTGAGCCGTGGGGGCATGGGTATCATCCGCCTCACGGTAGATGAAATCGCCCGGATTGTAGCTACCGCTGGCATCGGAAAACCCGCCCTGTAACACCAGGGTCATTTCCGAGCCGCGGTGGTCATGATCCGGTATTCGGCCACCTGCTTTGATGTGATAAAGGGCAAATTCATGCGCCATATCACCTGTTTTGATATAGCTTATGTTTAAGCTCTTGGTCACCTTTTTCCAGCTTAGATCGCTGAAATCGCCTTTCATGAGGCGCTTGATCAGCGCGGGGACGGCGCGGTCGGCCACTGTGGCCTCGCCCTGTGCGTAGGCCAGAGGTGGCTGCTCATCAAGCCGCGCCAGTACGGAGTTCAACAGCGCATCGCCTACCGGCTGGGGGTCGAGTTTTTCGAGCAATACCCCGCCTACACCTTGCAGCTGGCTGACCGTGTTACGACACTGCTCGCAGTAATTCAGGTGGGCCGATATGCAGGCCGACTGCGCCAGTGGCAGGCTTCCAGCTGCATGTTCGCTGAGCAAATAGAGTTCAGGGTGGTGTTTGGTCATGATGTTCATGGTCTTTCTAACTGTATCTGTAGTTTCTGTAATGCCAGCCGCACACGCGACTTGACGGTTCCAAGCGGCAAATCGAGCTCTGCCGCCGTCTCGGAGTGGGATTTACCCTCCATGTATACCTTTGCCAGGATCTGCGCCTGATCAGCGGGGAGAGATCGCATCAACTCCCTCACTTTCTCTCCACCCCGCATGCTATGAAGTTGGGCCAAAGGCTCCTCATGCTCGACATCCGGGGTGAAATCCTCCGCTGCCAGCGGCGTGTCAAACTTTTGCAGTCGCCGGAACATGTCTGTCCGGCAATTGCGCGCAATCGTGTATATCCAGGTGCTGGCGGCGGCCTTTTCCGGGTTGAATCCGCCCGCCTTCTGCCAGGCCTTGAGCATCACTTCCTGCACCAGTTCGTCGGCATGCATTTGCGACATGGTGGACCCCGACAATGCAAATGCCTTGATCAACGGCGCAAAGTGTCGAAACAAGCGCGTGAACGCCGCCCTGTCCTGGTCCCTGGCAATCAGCACCAGGCACTCACTCCACTCGTCGTCGCGGCGTCCTGTCGCTATGCTCGAGACAGCAGCGCTGTCTCCGTTTTTTTCATCCAATGCTAACATTCCACTACCTGAAAGCCTGCCTTCGAGTATACGCCAGTGAATGTCAGATGGATCACACCAACTCGACGTTAATAAAGCCCAGAGACCTCGACCATTATCCGGTTGCCGGGGCTGCCCAGGCGGGGACCCCTATTCAAATGATCCGCCGGCCTGACAGGGGCGTACATTGGGCATACGAATACTGACAACAATCCCTTCAAAACGAGGTGCAGGTTGAAAATAGCGGTTATTGGTTCGGGCATTTCGGGGTTAGCGTGCGCTTACTACCTGCAAAAGAACCACCAGGTAACGGTGTTCGAGGCCGCCAGTAAGATCGGCGGACATACGGCAACCGTAGACGTTCAGCTGGGTACTCGACGCTACGCGATCGATACCGGCTTTATCGTTTTTAACGACTGGACCTACCCTAATTTCATCACATTGATGGAAGACCTGGGCGTCAGTTCCAGGCCCACAACCATGGGCTTTTCGGTAACCGACCCGGATTCCGGCCTCGAATACTCTGGCAGCGGACTGAACGCCCTGTTTGCCCAGCGTCGCAACCTGCTGTCACCGCGGTTCATCGGCATGGTGAGAGACATTCTGCGCTTCAACAAAGCCTCGGTGGCCGACCTTGACGCAGGCCGCCTCGATCCGCATGAAACACTGGGGAGCTACCTTGAGCGCAATCATTACTCAGATGCGTTCAAGCGCCAGTACCTGATCGCCATGGGCTCAGCCATTTGGTCAGCTGACAGCGCCACCATCATGGACTTTCCCGCTGCCTTCTTTCTGCGATTTTTCAAGAACCACGGTCTGCTATCAGTCAATGACCGCCCTCAATGGCGCGTCATTGAGGGTGGCTCGCGCGAATATTTGGCTCCCCTGATCGCACGCTTCGAAGACAGAATCCATACCAGTTCACCCGTACGAAAAATATCCCGACCTATGAGCGGTCGCGTGGTGATCGAACTGGGTGATGGCCGGAACATGGAGTTCGACCAGGTTGTGATAGCGACACATTCCGACCAGGCCCTTGCTATGCTGGATGAACCCACGGCAGCTGAGTCAGATATTCTGGGTAAACTGCCCTACCAGGACAATGAGGTGGTGCTTCATACCGACACCCAGATGCTGCCCAGACTGGAAAAAACCTGGTCAAGTTGGAATTATCGCCTTATGCCAGGTAGACCCAACGCAACGGTGACCTACAATATGAATATCCTCCAGGGCATCGAGGCTCCGGAAACGTTCTGCGTGACACTCAACGACACAAAAGCCATCAACCCGCACAAGATCCTGGGTACATTTTCCTATGCGCACCCGGTTTTCTCAGTCGCAGGTATCGAGGCCCAGGCCCGCTGGCAGGAGATAAATGGGCCACTGAACACCTGGTACTGCGGTGCCTATTGGCGCAATGGATTTCATGAAGACGGCGTGGTTAGCGCGCTGCGCGTCGCCGACGCCCTGAATCAGCAGGTACGCGCCGCGGCATGAAGTCCAGAATCTATACCGGCACGGTTCGGCACCGCCGGCATCTGCCAAAACCCCACGATTTCAGTTACCGGGTCTTCATGCCTTATATCTGCCTGCAAGAGCTGCCGCAGTTGTTTAACACCAGCCGCTGGTGGTCCGCTGAGCGCCCCGCACTGGCCCGCTTCAAGCGCAGCGATTTCCTGGGGGACCCGACACAGCCGCTGGAACAGGAGGTTCGCCGCCGGATCAGGGAGGAGACCGGTGTAGACCACCAGGGACCGATCTATCTTCTGGCCAATATGCGCTACTTCGGCATCCAGATGAACCCGATCGCCTGCTACTACTGTTTCAGCGAAGACGAAAGCCGCCTCGAGTTTCTGGTGGCCGAAGTCAACAACACCCCCTGGAATGAACGCCACAGCTACGTCCTGCGTGGCCCCAAGGCCGGGCACTGGCTGGAAACGCAATTTGACAAGGCATTCCATGTCTCACCATTTATGCACATGGCAATGCGTTACCACTGGCGCAGCAACACCCCCGACGACAAACTGGTGCTGCACATGGATAACACCAGCGAAGATGGCAAGGTATTTGACGCTACGCTGACCTTGCAGGCAGAACCCATGACCCGCCAGGTATTAAACCGGATCTTGCTGCGCTTCCCTCTGATGACCACCAAGGTGGCGCTGGCCATCTATTGGCAGGCACTGCGCCTCTGGCTGAAACGCATTCCCTTTATCCCGCACCCTCAAACCCACACATCTGGAGCATGACGTGAGCACGACTCGAATCGGTACCAATAACCTACTGCCGCAAACCTGGCGACTACAGCCCATGCATGAGCTGTCCAGAAAGCTGCTCATGCGGGTGCTCGACAATATCAAGGTGGGCAGTCTCACCGTGTTTGACGGCGACGAGACCCTGGAGTTTGGTAACCGTGGCGGGGCGGGCGAACCCCATGCACAGGTGACCGTGCACGATCGCAGAGTGTATGGAAGAATTTTAACCGGCGGCACCATTGCATCCGGCGAGGCCTATATGGACGGCGATTGGTCCGCAGCCGACCTGACCGCGGTAACGCGTTTATTCAGCGCCAATATGAGTGCCATGGAATCGATGGAAAGCAACCAGCGCTGGTACGTGAAGCTGGCGCTGGCGCTCTCGCACCGCATGAACCGCAACAGTCACGAAGGATCGAGAAAGAACATCTCTGCACACTATGACCTGGGCAACGATTTTTTCCGTCTGTTCCTGGATCCAACCATGATGTACTCCTCTGCCATCTATACCGAGGAGGCACAAACACTGGAACTTGCCGCCGAAGAAAAACTCGCTGAAATCTGCCGCCAGCTGGAGCTAAGCCCTGACGATCACCTGTTGGAAATTGGCACAGGTTGGGGCGGCATGGCCATTTATGCGGCCACCCACTATGGCTGTCGAGTAACAACCACGACCATTTCCGCGGAGCAATACGCCCACGCCGTTGAACGCGTAAAGGCATTGGGCCTGGAGGACCGGGTGACGGTACTGTGCGAGGACTACCGTGACCTTCAGGGCAGCTATGACAAACTGGTGTCGATAGAAATGATCGAGGCGGTGGGTCACGAGTTTTATGACAGCTATTTCCAGTGCTGCAGCAAGCTACTGAAGCCACATGGCAAGATGGTTATCCAGGCGATCACCATGACTGACCAGCGCTACGAGCAGGCTCGCAAAAACGTCGATTTCATCAAGCGCTATATCTTTCCCGGTGGCTGCCTCCCGTCCATCAGCGTCATCGCCCAGCACCTGGCGAAAAACACCGACATGCAGATGGTTCATTTGCGCGACATTACCCTGGATTATGCCCTCACACTCGCGGACTGGCGCAATCGCTTTCTGGCGCAGGTGCCCAAGATTCAGACCATGGGCTTCGACCAGCGCTTCATTCGCATGTGGGAATTCTATCTGTGCTATTGCGAGGGTGGCTTCCGGGAGCGGATCATCGGTACCGTCCAACTGGCCTTTACCAAGCCAGGTTACCGCCCGGCCGTCTGAGCCGGCCTGGATAAACCACCGGTCTGGAAACCGTACTGCCACCAGGGCGCGAGCAGCTGTCGATACTGAGCGCTAGCGTAGCGGCTATCGATTAACAGCGCGTGGCCACTGTCGGTGGCGTCACGTACCACCCGCCCCAGTGCCTGGTTGACTTTCTGTAGCCCGGGATAGAGGTAGGCGTACTCGAATCCCCTTCCACACTCGCGGTCAAAGTGCTCCCGGAGCTGCTCACTGTCGTTGCCGAACTGCGGCAGCCCTACGCCCACAATCACCACCGACGTCAGCAGTTTTCCTGGCAGATCAACGCCTTCCCCTAAAGCACCGCCGAGAATACAGAACGCCACCACATTGCGCTCACGAGCGAGCAGGTCGGGTAATTCCTCTGTCTTAGTTCCCTCTGCCTTGGCTCGCTGTGCCTTCGTTCCCTGAACACGAGGTGTCTGTACCCAGCGAGTGCGCGCAGAATTTTGCAGCAGCTGAAGACAATCATCCATGTATCGATAGGACGGAAAGTATACAATGCAGTTGCCCTGGTGTTGATCAAGCCAGGCGTCTATTCGGCGGGCCAACTGCGGAAGCGATTGCTGCCGGCTGCGGAAGCGCGTATCGATATCTGTGTTAATCATCACCTGCAATTGCTCAGGGGCAAAAGGCGAATCAACCTGGCGATACACCGCCGCATCTCCCAACCCCAACCCTGCACGCAGCCAGTCACCAGGGGAGAGTGTGGCTGAGAAACTGATGCTGGCATGTAACAGCGAATGTTTTTCCGCCAGCAAGCGTGCCGGATCAAGGCAATTCAGAACACACGTCAGGCTCTGTTTACCTTTCCCGCGATACATTTCAAACCGAAATTCCGAACCCCATTTCTCCGCAACTCGCAAAAACTGCAGCACCGAAAAGTAAAAGTCCATGAGCGCGCGGTGGCGCTGAAGCAGTGTGACATCCTCAGCTAACTGCTCTCCCACACAGGCCACAAAATCATTCAAGCTCTGCAAGAGCTTGTCGTCGATTTCACTCTCGCTATGAAAATCAGGCTGTTTCCAGTCGCGCTTTTGCATCTGCAACAACACGCGATTAACTCGATTAAGCGAAGTCGCAACACTCGCGGGCGGCTCACGGCGGGCGGCCATCAGTTCAGACTTTGCCAGCGACGCACGGAACATATCGCGGGCTCGGGTCGGCAGGTTGTGGGCTTCATCGACCAGCGCCGTCCAACGCAGACCGTCACCGCTAATCTGCGAAGCCAGTGTCGCGGTCAGGCTGTACAGGTAATGTAGATCGGCGATAACCACATCAACCCAGGGCAGCAATTCGAGACTGAGGTAATAGGGGCAAAGATCAAACTCTTGAGCCAGGGCGACAAGCGACTCGCGGTTCAATCGCCCTCGGCCCACAGCCGCCTTGCGGGCTGTCGCGAGCTTGTCGAAAAAATTTACCGCGTAGGGACAATCCTGTGCATGGCACGCTTTCCCAGGTGACAGGCAGATCGAATCTTTAGCCGTAAGCGACAGGCGGCGCAGAACCAGCCCCTGCGTCTCCAGAGTTTCCAGCGTCTGTTCAGCAACGCGACGGCCGGCAACTTTGGCTGTGGAAAAAATGACGCGGTCATGCTTATTTGTTGCCAGTGCCTTCAATGCCGGGTAAATCACTGCGGCAGTCTTGCCAATACCTGTGGGCGCCTCAAGCATTAACTGGCCGGCGCGATCGACACATTTGTACACCAGTTCAGACAGTTCTCTTTGCCCTGTCCGAAACTCATCGTGGGGAAAGCGTAGGTCGTGCAGGGCCTGGTCCTGTTCTCGACGCAGTCCCGTCCACCACGCGCACCAATGGCAATAAGTATCGACACACTGCTGCAAGAACGCATCCAGTTCTGCTCGCCCATATTGCTGCGTCAGCGGGTACTCTCGGTCCGCGTCCAGGTGCAACCAGGTCAGGCGCACCTCCAGTTCTGGCAGCGCCAGCGCCTCACAGATTAATGCCGCGTAAAGCCTCGCCTGTGCCAGGTGTAACTGCGTTATTGCCTGCGGGATTCCACCAGGCTCGACACGGCAGGTCTTGATCTCCTCGACCCGGCCCTGCGCCAGGTCAAATCCATCAGCACGACCGCTAATTGTCAGCTTGACACCTTCGGACTCACACACCCCCGAGACCGGAAACTCTGGCTGGTAACTGTGGGGGCGGCGCCGATAAATGCGCTGGTGGCCCTCAACACCCTCGGCCCCGGTGGGCGACGGCATGAAACGGTGGTCGATATCACCTGTGCGCGCACAAAAGTGCACCAACTCCCCCACGGTTACACTACGTTCAATCATGCGACCAGCTTACCTGTGCCACTACCGCGGGTATCTGCTGCTGCTGAAAAAAACGCAACCAACGCTTCTGGCTGTCCTGAAGTTTGTCTCCCGGGCCTTTAACTTCGATCATCTGGTATGCGCCCGGCGCGTCCCCGAAGGCGATAAGATCGGGAAAGCCGCGGCGGTTCTGCCCCAGGTCAAAAAGCATGCGCCGCCAGACGGCCAGCAGATGTTGTGCCGGTATGTAGTACGCTGCCTGTTCGATCAACGTTTCAGTCAGGGCCTTCCAGTTTACTGCAGCGCATTGGTAACCCACATATCGTTGATAAGCCGTAACCAGCAGGTCAGGCAGATGAGCGCGCTCCAACTCAGTGAATCGGTCTTCGATGAGTTGCGCGCGCCGGCTGACAAAGCCCTGCGCATACAGGTCCCTGGGAGCACTTTGGTAGGGATTGAAGAATGCGCCTTCCACGGGCTCAAATATAACCTCCCAAAATG
Source organism: Halieaceae bacterium (assembly GCA_963669435.1). Taxonomy (GTDB): domain Bacteria; phylum Pseudomonadota; class Gammaproteobacteria; order Pseudomonadales; family Halieaceae; genus CALJFL01. The sequence continues at coordinate 1,923,701 of OY770025.1, read as the reverse complement.
CCAGCCCAAAAAGCGCGTTCATCAACGTATTTTCAACATAGTGAAGCGAAGACCAGTTTTCGGTCAGGCTGGCCGCGGTGTCGCGCTCGACAGAACCCGTTTGTCGCTTCACGGTCAACGCTATCTCCTCAAACTTGTCTGGCGATCTGCGCTGATAAGCTTGCCCTAACTGCCTATACAGGCGCGGCCGGATGCGCGCAACAGCGTCCAGTTCTTCCTCACACCAGGGAGCGGCAACAATACGCTCAATACATTGCAAGGCGACCTGCCATTCGTCGAGAGCCTCGAGCACGCGTACCTCTCGTTCGCGGGCGGGATGGAGCTGACTTCGACGGTACAATTCCAGCGCCAGCTCAAGCTCGCCAAGGCGCTCCAGATCCCGGGCCACGCGGTTACACAAGCGATACCAGCGGTGCTCGCTGGACGCATACTCGAAAGGGATCAGCAACAAACGCCTGGCTAAAGCCAGCAGCGCTTCCGGACTACCGTCGTCCTGCCACTCGTAGTGAGAGTCTCCCAATTCCCCACAGACGATGTATTCGTCAACAGCACGTCGGCTGGTAAAAAAGCGATTCTGCAGATCGATGCGGTATGGGTAGTACCGGGCGACACCGAGATCACTCAATACAAAGTCCGTCAGTCCCTGCCTGCGATTGCCAAAAAACAGCAGCTCCAGCAACGCAACCTCGTGGCTTCCAAGCGGCTCGACAAACACTTCACCGGTAACGCGATGTACCTGCTGCCAATGCGCGTGGTCATCAAGGTCCAACTCTTCCAAGACCGCCACCAGTTCCATTTTGCTAAGCCGTTGTCTTTGGTTGGGGATATATTCAGCGTAGACAGAACCGAGTTCGGTGCGGGTGAATAATTGGGCCACCAACTCCAACGTCAGAGCCTCAACCGGCTGTACCAGACCCGAGGCCACCAGGATCTCCAAGGCAGCGGGAATATCTTCTATCTCGTCATACTGTAGCTGTGCACATCGAAATACTGGCCCCACTCTGGAGATCAACCTTACATACAAACACGCGGCGGGCTGCGGCAAGTCGCGCAGGCATTGAATAAATCGGCGCTCACCTTCCAGTAGCAGATCGTGGTACTGCTCCACCACTGCCTCATACAAAAGCTGGAAATTGTGCAGGTAGTAGAACGGGGACAACTCGACAGCGGCAGCAGACCCGCCCGTCTTCCGCGCATCAGCCATGGGCCGAACTCGGTTGCTGCGACTGTTGAATAAGCAAGGCGGGAATAATAAGCCCCAGGCCAACCAGGGTGGCGGGGTGAATAGCCTCGTCCAGTATCAGCGTAATGAACACCAGCGAGATAAGTGGGGACAGGAATATCAGGTTAGCTACCCGCGACACCGCTGTACTCAACCGCAATGCGGCTGACCACAGCACAAAGGTGAGTCCCATCTCAAAAAACCCAATGTAAGCGGTTGCAGCCAGGCTGCTTGAACTGACGGGTCCAACGCTGGAAAACGCCACGCAGACAATCCAGGCAATCGGCAAGGCGCAGATAAAGTTGAGGCACAGCGAGACCACAGGCTCGCGTTCATTGCGTGTACTAAAAATCCAGTACAGTGCCCACAGCACGGTGCTGGCCAGCGCCAGCATTACGCCCGCCAGGCTATCAAAGGCCAGTGCCAGCAGACTCCCTTTGGTGGCAATTATCAACACACCCACATAGGCGAGCATCACTGCAAGTAGATCGCGATAACTCAGACGATGGCCCAGCAGGGGAACGGCCAGCAGCGAAAGCATAATCGCCCAGGTATAGTTGATTGCCTGGGCCTGCTGGGCTGGCAGCAAATCATAGGCATGCAACAGTATGAGGTAGTAAGCCAGGGGATTGAGCAATCCCATGCCCAGTGCAAACAGAGGCTTGTCCCGAAAATAGCGGCCAAGCAAAGCCAGTTTGCCCTGGCAAACCAGTAGCGCTAACAGGCTCAGCGTCGACCACGACACCGCGTAGGCAACGAGCTGAAACACGTCGAGTTCCCGCAGGGCAAGTTTGAAAGCGGTCGCCACGGTCGACCATAGTAATACTGCCGCCAGCCCGAGCAGCAGGGCAGTCTTATCGGGGGTCACGGACATTGCTCCCAGGCCGCAGCTTGCCCTGGTAGTTCCGGCCCCATTGATAGCAACACAACCACTTCTACAAAGGTTTCCACGACATCAGGACACTGCTTAAAGACACAAACTCAAGACCCTGGATCAAGACGCTAAATCAAGAGACAGTATCTTACGTGATGCACAGTCCGGTCGCAGCAAGCGCTGCGAAGATTCTCAACGCTGTACCAGAACAGTAAATTCAGGCATCCTGCCCATGTCACCATCGACAGCCTCGTTCACCTGCGCGGGTGCCAGGGCCTGTTCACACTAACTGGCGAGAGATTAAAAGCTTGAGTGGCAACAGACACGAGAATCCCCAGCTAAGCGCAGCGCTCGCGCTAACGCCCATCGCATTCCTGGTCGCCATGCTCGCCTGTTCGGTCTACCTGTTCGGCGCAGACTCCTCTTATGGCGCCAACCAGATCGTGCTGGTGCTAGCAACCTGCATCACTGCCATCGTCGGGGCTCGAACCGGGCTTAGCTGGAGTGATTGTCAGCAGGGGATCGTCGGCGGCATCGTAACCGGCCTGGGCCCCTGCCTGATTCTGTTGGCGGTGGGCATGCTGATAGGAACGTGGATACTGAGCGGCACCGTTCCGGCCATGATTTACTACGGCGTGGCGATCCTGAACCCGGGAATATTCTACGCCGCCAGTGCGCTTATCTGCGCCGTGGTTGCGATCAGTATTGGCAGTTCGTGGACCGTGGCAGGCACACTCGGTATCGGGCTGATGGGCATCGCAGGCAGCTTCGAGCTATCGCCCGCGATTACCGCAGGCGCAATCATCTCCGGCGCCTATTTTGGTGACAAGCTTTCACCGATGTCCGACACCACCAACCTGGCCTCCGCGGCCACCGGCGTGGACCTGTTTGATCACATTCGCCATATGCTGTGGACCACCATTCCCAGCTTCCTGATCGCCCTGGTAATTTTCTCACTCATAGGTACCGGCGAGGGCGCCACGCCTGAAGAGATCAAAAGCCTGCAACAAAGCCTGGCAGCCGAGTTCAGCATCGGTATCCACCTGCTACTACCGTTGCTCGTAATGCTCTTTTTGGTCTACAAAAAATTTCCGGCCTACCCCGCCATCGTGGTCAGTGCGTTGATAGGCGCCCTGTTTGCCGCCCTGTTTCAGCCCGCAGTAGTCATTGAGTTGGGGGATGCGTCCCCGGATCTGGCCGCCAGCCTGCAAGGCTTGAAGGGTATCTGGGTCGCGCTGTTCGATGGTTACACCGCCAACAGTGACAACGATTTTCTCAACGCTCTACTGAGCAAGGGCGGCATGAGCAGCATGCTCAATACCGTCTGGCTGATAATCTGTGCACTCGGATTTGGCGGCATACTGGAGCGCACGGGAATTCTCAACTACCTGTTGACCCAGGCTCTGCGCAGCGTAAAAAGCACAGGTTCACTGATCTCTACTACGGTGGCCACCTGTATCAGTGCGAACATTCTCGCAGCCGACCAGTTCATCGCGGTTGCACTGCCAGGACGTATGTACAAGGACGAATACGAGCGACGCGGACTGTCGCGGTTAAACCTCTCGCGCACACTGGAAGATTCGGCAACACTCACATCTGCTCTCATTCCGTGGAATACCTGCGGCGCCTACATGTCAGCGACCCTCGGAATCGCAACACTCAGCTACGCACCCTATGCATTTTTCAACATACTTTGCCCGATCATAGCGATCTTCTACGGCTTTGCCAGCATCGCGTTGAAGCCACTGGAAGCCGATAGCCCGACCGCAACGCCGGTGGAATCTGGGACGACCTGATCGACATGTCAGACACCACCTACAACTGGGATCACCCCAACCCCCATACCGTTGCGGTGACAGTGGCAGCGGAGGATATTGACGGTCTGCAACACACCAACAACACGGTCTACATCCGTTGGTGTGAACAGGCAGCCTGGTCACACTCCGCGTCGCTAGGCCTCGATCTGGCAAGCTACCAGCGGCTGGATCGCGCGATGGCCATGACCCATTGCACCTACGAATACCTGCAGGCTTCCCGGGAGGGAGATCAACTGCTTGTTTCGACCTGGATTACAGAATGGGACCGGCGCCTGACCATGCGCCGCCAGCTGCAGATCATTCGCATGAGTGACGGTGCAACCTTGTTGCGTGGGGAAATGCGCTTTGCGTGTATTGAGCTTAGTACGGGCAAACCGAGGCGTCTGCCGGAAGAATTTGTCGTGGGCTACGGCCCTGCCGTGCTCAGCAGCGATCCCAGCTGAAGCTCATCGTTTCCCCAATATCTCGCAAGCCGAGCTGCAACATCAACAGCCTATCAAGCCCCAGCGCCACGCCACTGCAAATGGGCATGCCCGCTGCCATCGCGGCGAGTAGTTTTTCATCCACCGGCCTGCACTCCTGACCCGCCTCACGGCGTTGCACATTGTCGCGATCAAATCGTGCGCGCTGCTCGGCCGCGTCCGTCAATTCAAAGTAGCCGTTGGCCAGTTCCAGTCCGTCCACGTACAACTCAAAGCGCTGGGCCACTTCCACGCCGTCCACAGACGCTATCCGGGCCAGGGCAGCCTGGGAGGCGGGGTAGTCATGGACAAACACTAAACCGCTGCCGGCAAGCGCCGGCTCTAACTTATGGGTAAGCAACAGGTTGAGCCAACAATCCCGATCGCCCTGCATATCACCAGGGTCGGTGACGGCACGTACGGCGCGTTCCAGCTCGTCCAGCGGGGCGGTAAAAGGATCCAGATCCAGGTGGTCCAGGAATAGCTGCCGATAACTGATCTTCGTAAAACCCGGGCGCTCCAACAGCGAAGCCACCAACTCCGCTACCTCGTCCATTAAGCGGTGGTGATCCCAGCCCGGGCGGTACCATTCGAGTAAGGTGAACTCCGGGTTGTGACGGGCACCCGCCTCACCATCCCTGAAGGCGCGGGCAATCTGGAACAGCGGCCCCGAGCCAGCCGCCAGCAGCCGCTTCATCGCATACTCCGGGGAAGTCTGCAGATACCTGGCGGCATCCAGGGAACTACCGCTGGCGACCACCAGGGGTTCTATAGCCGGATCAGTCACCCCCGCTGGGCACAAGAGCGGCGTTTCGACTTCCAGTACCTGTCTGTCTGCAAAAAACTGCCGGATGTGCGCATACATGCGCGAGCGCGCTGCGAGGGTGTCCAGCGATGCCGAAGGCTGCCAGTTGTTCATGCAGGCGCTACGCGGGGCGGATCGGGGTATCTGCGGTCAGGATTTACCGGCGCGGCTCACGTATTCACCGGTTCGTGTATCTACGCGAATCACCTCGCCCTCACTGAGGAACAACGGTACCTTGACAACCGCGCCGGTGCTCAGAGTGGCGGGCTTGGTGCCGCCCTGGGCAGTGTCGCCCTTGAGGCCCGGGTCGGTCTCGGTAATTTCCAGCTCGACGAAATTGGCGGCGGCCACGGAAAGCGGACTGCCATTGTAGAGAGTGACCTCGCAGCGATCCTGCTCTTTCAGCCACAGGTGAGTATCGCCGACCGCTTTGGCGTCCGCCTGGTGTTGCTCGAAGGTATCCGGTTCCATGAAGTACCAGAACTCACCGTCGTTATACAGATACTCCATGGTCTGATCCATGACATCTGCGCCCTCGAGCGTTTCTCCGGATTTAAACGTCCTGTCCCAGACCCTGCCGGTGTTCAAGTTACGCATGCGTACGCGGTTGAATGCCTGGCCCTTGCCGGGTTTTACAAACTCGTTGTCCAGGATGCTACAGGGCTCACCATCCAGCATGACCTTGAGGCCGGAGCGAAATTCATTGGTTGAGTAGCTGGCCATGTTGATCTCTGTCCTTTACTTCTGAGGGGCGCTAATCATACCTCACTGAACCGGCCTTTGGCAGCCGCTACCGGCCGGTAGTCACAAGCTTCAGTGTTAGACTATGCTTATTGATAAACAGGCGCAGTTTTTCGCAACGGTACCCGAAAAAATGGCTGACCAAGCACCCATCAAGCTGCAGCTGCCGGGCCAGGATCTAGATACCTTTGACCTGTTTGAGCTGAGCGCAGAAGGCGCCCATCGCTGGGTGCAGGAACTGCCAGTGGCCAACCCGCGCAGAAGTGTGCAACAACTGCAGCAGGCCCTGAAGCAACTCAACCGCTTGCAGCTCGCACCGGGCACACGATTCACCTTACTCGAGGCGATGCGCGCCAGTATCCTCCTGGCCACTTCGGGACTGTCCCGAAAAATTCTTAACCAGCCCCTGGCACTGCCAGAAGAGGCTCGACAGACCGCGCAGATCACCGACGAGCTTTTCGGACACGCTGCCACCGGCTACGCTCTGGCCACTGTGCACACCATTCAGCAGCGGGATACCGTACGCGATGTGAACCCGGCCAGATTGGTGTGCGAAGCCCTGCATCGCGCGATCAGTTTCAATGGACAGAAAATACTGCAGAGCTTCCTGCTCTATCAACCGATCGAACTCCAGGGCTGGTTGTCACTACACCAACTGTTCGCACTGGGCGAACGCCAACAACTCGCAAACCTGCCAGTGGTGGATCCACTGGTGGGCGACACCTCGATCGCCGCAACCTACTTGCAACCGCTACTGTTGGCCTGCTGCAAGCCTAATCAACTGCGCCAGAGCGACATTGCCGGTATCTACCGCGGCCTGCGAGACTGGGGCGGGTTGGCACGTATCGACGACCCGGCCACAGGTAAGGGCCTGTTTCTTATCGACCTGAACTCTGACCAGCCGCCTTTTTACAGCGAACTATTCGGTGGCGCGCCGGGTGCACATTGTCGTTTTCTTGATACCAGCGCCTTGGTAGACAAACTGGAAAAACTTCAGAAGCTCGACAAACAAGGCGATAGCTCGGGCCTGGTGTTCGACCAGGATACGCGCATCGCTTCGAACCTGCTGGAACACCTGGTAACCGCCCTGGGAACGGTGAGTAAACGGAATTTCGGGCGCAGTGAAGCCGGCAACAAGCTGTGGGTGGGCATTGGTCTGAGCAACGCCCATTACCATCTGGCAGGTGGTGTGTTGTTCGAGGACCTGCTCACAGGCGTAGAGCAGATGGACTCGTTCGCCGAGGCGGTCATTCCCAACCGATTCATGTTACCGCAGGAATCCCGGGATATCTGGGGGCAGGCCAACCCGGAAGAAGATTATGATCGCAGTGCAATTCCCGCGGACGACGATCCGTTGGCCCACCAGGTCAGTGTAGACGCCGCGACTTATGCGGTGCTTGAACACCAAACCGCAGAAGTGGACCCGGAAGCGCGTTACCCCGCCTACCCGGCCAGGTCGATCAATGCCAGCCCAGGGGGCTACTGCCTGGAATGGGAGGCATCTCTGCCTGCGGATATACGCATCGGTGATGTGAGTTGTGTACGTGAGGACGGCGCTACCGAGTGGGTCGTGTCGGTGATTCGCTGGATCTCTCAGATGCCAGGCAGTCAGGCGCTAATGGGCGTAGAGTTGCTGAGCCCGCGGGCCATGCCGTATGGCGCGAAGGTCAGGCAGAAGGACGGTACGGAATCGGAAGCAATGCGGGTACTTTTGCTGCCTGAAATCAAACTCGTCGGCCAGCCTCACACGCTGATTACACCGCGATCCGGATTCCGGGAGCGCCAGAAAATTACGCTGGTTCGCGAAGGCGAGGAGTTCCTGGTTCAGTTATTGAGGCAGGTCGGCGCAACCAGTACGTACCTGCAGTTTGATTTTCGTTATATCAAGCAATTGGACAGCAGTAACGTGGCCACAACGAGTGAAACGCCCTCGTTCCTGCGGCCGAGTTCAATCTGGGACGAGATATAGAGCTCATGTAGCTCAACGGAACGGTTTAGGCGGGGTTCTGGTAGCGATCGGAGATGCCCAACAGGTACAGTATCGCGTCCAGCCCAAGGGTCGATATGGATTGCTCCGCAGATTGTTGCACCAGCGGTTTGGCGCGAAAGGCCACCCCCAACCCGGCAATACTGAGCATGGGCAAGTCATTGGCACCGTCACCCACCGCGATGACCTGTTCCAGGTCGATACCCTGCGCAGCCGCTAAATCACGTAACAAAGCCGCCTTGCGCTTACCGTCAACAATGTCGCCACGCACCTTGCCGGTGACCTGGCCATCTTCAATGTCCAATTCATTCGCAAACACGTGGTCGATGCCAAGAAGGTCCTGCAGGTGCCGCGCGAAATAATTGAACCCCCCGGAGAGAATTGCTGTCTTGTAGCCCAGGGAGTGGAGCGTGGATATCAGGTGTTCTGCGCCTTCGGTGATCTTTAGATTCCGCGCTATATCCGCCAACACAGTTTCACTCAAACCCTCCAGCAGCGCCACCCGCTCGCGAAAACTGGCTGAGAAATCCAGCTCACCGCGCATGGCGCGTTCGGTAATTGCGCTTACCTGATCACCAACACCTGCCGCCTTGGCAAGTTCATCAATGACCTCCGCCTCGATCAGCGTGGAATCCATATCAAAGGCCACCAGTCGACGGTTCCGACGAAACATGTTGTCCTGTTGAAACGCCAGGTCTGCATCCAGCGCTGCGGCAACGTTAAGTAACTGACGGCGAAACGCTTCTGTGTCCGACACTTCACCGCGCACGGAGAATTCAACACAAGCTTTACTCAGCGGCGGCAACTCACCCAGCGGTATCCTTCCCGACAGTCGATTAATGCCGTCGATGTTAAGGCCGTGTTCGCGTACGACTGAAGTGACGCGAGACAATTGATCTGCCGTAATTTTGCGCGCCAGCAGGGTAATAATGTAACGAGAGCGACCCTGCGCCCCCACCCACTGCTGGTAGCTCCCGTGAGAGACCTCATCCATTCGCAACACCAGGCCACGCTTATCGGCAAATTCGTGCAGCAAGTCTCCGATACTACTGTTGCCGAGGGCGGCGGGTGTTTCCACCAGCATTCCAATGGACAAGGTCGAGTGAATCACCGCCTGCCCAATATCGAGGATATTCACCTGGTGCTGCGCAAGAATCTCGGTGATCCCTGCGGTTACACCGGGCTGGTCCGCTCCGGACAGGGTAATCAGCTGGACATCACTCAAAGCTTTGTTCCCAGAAGTTGCTAAACGCACTATTTTAACTGTAGCGCACCAAACGGGGAAAGCGGGGCTACGAATTAGCGTAACCCTAGAGCTGATCTGGTTTATACTTGGCCGCTTGTTTCCAGGGGCACTTTAACAGGCGTGAAAGACCGCATTAAAAACACCAGCTTGGGTCAACTATTGGCCCTGGTAACGGCGGGCTGTTGCCTGCTGGTCAGCCTGGCACTGGTAACCCTCGCGGCAACGTCAAGCCGGCATATGCAGGAGTCGCAGCAGGCAGGCTACGGTAAGGCCCTGGCCAACCAGATCGCGCGCCGCATCGGCACTGCGCTGGAGACCGGCGACCTGCTCAATGTAGCAGCCTCTTTACAACGGTTCGTCGAAACCTCCTCCGCCGACCAGGTGGCCATCTTCGATGTGGAAGGCAAAGCGCTGGGACAGGCGGGCACCGCCGCGGGACAGTCGCTGCAGCAATACCGTGCCCCCGTGTTAATCGACAACGACGTCGCAGGTGAGGTTGTTATCACCATCAGTAACGACGAGGCCGAGGCCGCGCGCTTGCGACTACTTCTAAGCCTGTTGGGCCTGGCTATTTTGCTGAGTCTGGCGGTTTACGGCGCGAGCCATCAGCTGGGTATGCGTGTATCCGAACGACTCAATCGCCTGTCTCGAAAACTGGAACTTGAGGACACAGACCCGCGGGCCGGCCCCACCAATGAGCTGTATCAGTTGGCAAGCCGGGTGGATGCGCTGCCGCTGGACTTGCTGCGCACTCGCAGTGCCGCCGGCCCGAGCGACGAACATTACCGTTCTACCGCGGCTCTGTATCTGCATTTGCAAAGCCTTGCGCATTACGTAGACACCCTGGATGAGCACAGCCTACAGCGTTACACCGAGCGCCTGCATCGAATTATTTATGCCGCCGCCGGCTTTTACGGAGGCGAGCTACAGGTAAGCCGTCAATTCGGGCTGGTTGTCTACTTCAACGGTGAGAATAGTGCCGGCAGCGGCCCATTCCGCGCCGCCTGCACAGCCTGGCTGATCAAGGCCGTTTGCCACCAGATGGAAAAGAACATGTCGCTGTCGCTGAATGTCGCCATGGCTATCGGGGCAAGCGAGCTGGGGGTCGGAGACAGCGCAGACATTTACCCTGGGCTGTACATGCAAGCTACCCTGGACGAACTGCAGTCTGCCAGCGCCGAGGCGGGAGACAAGATTCTGCTCGCCGCAGATATAGGCGATGACGTGGATGTCAGCGCCCGACTGGAACAGCGCGCTGCGGCATGGGGCAATTACAGTGCGTTGAAGAGCTTTGCCGGGCAATACCAGGACCTGCTGGAACGCCAGTTGCGCCTGATTCTCAAGCGGCTGCAGGAACCGGTTTAGGCCCCGCGGCAAGCCGCAGCTTCTAAATCAGTTTGATTCCACCGCCATGGCATCGACTTTCTGGAAGCCTCGCGGCAGCTTGTTGCCACGCCTGCCGCGCTCGCCTTTGTAGTGCTCCAATTCAGAGAATTTCAGGTTCAGGTGGCGCTTACCGGCGTACACGACCAGCACATCTTTTTCCTGTAGCACCTGCACGCCAATTACGAACTCCTCGCGACTCTGCACCCTGGCCGAGGGAATGCCGATAATTTTGTTGCCCTTACCTCGACCCAGCTGTGGCAGGTCCTGCAACGGGAAGACCAACATCCGGCCCTCGTTGGTGATCGCCGCAACCCAGCTATCCTCAATACCGGTAATGGGTGCTGGTTTCACCACCTGGCTTCCCTTCGGCAACGAAAGCGCCGCCTTACCGGCACGGTTCTTGGACTGCAAATCGCCGAGCTTGGCGACAAAACCGTAGCCCGCGTCGCTGGACAGTAAGTACAGTTGCTCCTCGCCGCCCATCATCAGGCCTTCGAAAGTGGCCCCAGAGGGTGGGTTTATCCTGCCGGTGACCGGTTCGCCCTGCCCCCGGGCAGAGGGCAGATTATGGGAGGGCACCGAGTAAGCGCGACCGGTGGAGTCTAGGATCACCACCGGCTGATTACTGCGGCCGTGCACCGCCAGTTTAAAACCATCACCGGACTTGTAGCTCAGGCTGGTCGCGTCGATTTCATGCCCCTTGGCGCTGCGTATCCAACCCTTCTCGGACAGTACGACGGTTATCGGGTCCGCAGTGATCAATTCCAGTTCACTGAAGGCCGATGCATCCTCGCGCTCTACCAGCGGGGAGCGCCTCTCGTCACCGAACTGCTCCGCAACGGCCGTTAGCTCCTTCTTGATCAAGGTCTTCAAGCGGGCATCACTACCCAGCAGTTTTTCCAGCTGATCCCGCTCCTCGCCCAGCTCATCCTGCTCGGCGCGGATGTTCATCTCTTCCAGCTTGGCCAGGTTACGCAGTTTCAGATCGAGGATTGCTTCGGCCTGGATATCACTGATCTTGAAGCGCTTGATCAATGCAGGCTTGGGTTTGTCCTCGGTGCGAATGATGTGGATGACCTCGTCGATATTGAGAAAGGCAACCAGGTAACCTTCAAGGATATGCAGTCGTTTGAGTACTTTTTCCAGGCGGTGTTTTAAGCGACGGCGTACCGTGGTGGTACGGAACTTCAGCCACTCCTTGAGAATCTTGTCCAGGGACTTGACTGCGGGCCTGCCGTCGATCCCGATCATGTTGAGATTAACCCGGTAGGTCTTCTCCAGGTCGGTGGTGGCAAACAGGTGGCTCATCAAACTGTCTAGATCGACGCGATTAGAGCGCGGAACGATCACCAGGCGCGTGGGATTTTCGTGGTCTGACTCGTCGCGTAAATCGGCCACCATGGGCAACTTCTTGGCCTGCATCTGCTGCGCAATCTGCTCCAGTACCCGCGAGCCTGAAACCTGGTGTGGAATGGCGCTAACTACCACGTCGCCATTCTCTTTCTCCCAAACCGCGCGCATGCGCAGCCCGCCACGGCCAGTTTCGTACATGGCGAGAATTTCTTCCTGCGGGGTAATGATTTCTGCTTCGGTGGGGAAATCCGGACCCTTGACGTGTTCGCAAAGCTCAGCCAGTGTGCTTTTTGGCGCGTCCAACAAGCGGATGGCAGCGCTTACCACTTCGCGCAGATTGTGCGGCGGAATATCCGTGGCCATCCCTACCGCTATGCCCGTGGTACCGTTCAGCAGGACGTTGGGTACCTGTGCCGGTAAGACCGAGGGCTCTTCAAGGGTGCCGTCAAAATTCGGTTCCCAGTCCACAGTCCCCTGTCCCAGTTCACCGAGTAAAACCTCTGCGTACGGGGTAAGTCGCGATTCGGTATAGCGCATGGCGGCAAATGACTTGGGATCGTCAGGCGACCCCCAGTTACCCTGCCCATCCACCAGCGGATAGCGATAGCTGAATTCCTGTGCCATCAAGACCATCGCCTCGTAAGCGGCGCTGTCGCCGTGAGGATGGAATTTACCGATCACGTCGCCGACGGTGCGCGCAGATTTCTTGAACTTGGCGGATGCTTTCAGGCCAAGTTCGCTCATGGCATACACAATACGGCGCTGCACCGGTTTCAGGCCGTCGCCAATATTAGGCAGCGCGCGATCGAGAATGACATACATGGAATAGTCCAGGTACGCCTTTTCGGTATATTGCTTGAGCGACACCTGTTCCATGCCGTCGTCGTCAATTTGTTCTATATCAGCCATTGATCACTGGTCCGTGAAAGTGGGATTGCCTTCGGCAACGAGGCCCCGCTGCCGGGTGTTAATGTCCTGGTGGCGCAACTGGATTCAGCCAGGCCCCGTCTCGGAGCGCAGGCCAACCAACTGGTCATTGAGGTTAACAATGGAGTTAGCCATATCCACGATCAGGCCGTGAATCGTCGCCGGGTTACTTTTAATCAAGTCGGTGAATTGTTCCTTGGGCACCTTAACCACGGAACAGGCCGTTTTTGCGCGCACAGTGGCACTGCGATCTGCGTGAGTCAGCGCTGCCATGGCGCCAAATATCTCGCCCTCACCGATGCGGCCAACAATGACGTCGTTGACCAGCACGTCCGCCAGTCCTGAGGTCATGTTAAATACGTAGTCCGCGCGTTCACCCTGATGGATAATCACATCGCCGGGCTCGTAGAGCTCGAAGCCGGGGGTAGCTGCCGTTTCCAGGCGCGTCTGGGCTGCGGTGAGGCGCAGCATCATGCCGGAGTAGGTAATGAGCATGCGGGTCCAAACCTTTATGCCAGCGGGTTCGCTGAACACTCGCTGCAAAAACTCGAGTGCAGAGTAGCTATAGAGTGTCGCCCCCGCTTCACTGCCATACATCACCATGAAATCCTGCTCACCACTACCCCCAATATCGGGCAGCAGCATGTCGCCTTCTTCCAGAATGAAAATACTGCGCCCCTGGTAGCGAGCGGTTATGGACCCGCTGTCCACGACATAGAATTTGCCGCCGTCAAAGCCACGGAAGTTACCCGCCGGGGTCGCCTCCACCTCAACGCGCACCGGCGGGGCATCGACAATATCAACCAGCGCTGCCACCAATTCCCTGAATTGCTGGTTGAGCACTGAAAAGTCCTGCGTTAATTCCGCATTTGCCAACATGGGCGTGGCCTTGTGTTTACAGGCGGCTCTGGCGGCAGCCTTTTACGTCCCGACGGTGGTGCCTGCAGCCACAGCCACCCCCACCTGTTCCTGCGCCAATAGTAGCAACTAAAGTGGGTATGGAGAACTTAACGGGGCAGAAATCTTGATCTGGACACTATGACCCCCGCAGCCTTGGGCGTACCATAGCGCCTGCCAGACACCGGACCCACGCCATGGATATTGCCGCCAATACAGTTGCCACATTTCACTACACGCTGCGTGATGATCAGGGCCACGAGCTCGAATCTTCACGAGATAATGACCCCACCGCCTATCTCCACGGCGCGAACAACATTATTCCGGGGCTGGAGCAAGCCCTGGCCGGTCGCAGCAGTGGCGACACCCTGAGCGTAGAATTGAGCCCTGAAGATGCCTACGGCGAACGCGACCCGCAACGGCAGCAGCGGGTCCCCGCCAAACACCTGATCTACCAGGGTAAATTACGAGCGGGCGTGACAGCCCAGCTCAACACCAGTGAAGGAAGGCGCCCTGTGACAGTCATCAAGGTCGGTAGGCATAGTGTGGATATCGATACCAACCACCCCCTTGCCGGCAAATCACTCTGCTTTGAAATTTCCATTGTTGATGTACGCGAAGCCACCCCGGAGGAGATTGCACACGGACACGCACACGGCGTAGGGGGACACCAACATTGAGCGAGGCAGTAACCTGGTCAACCAGCGCGTTTGATGAGCTGGACCCGCACGATCTCTACCAGATCCTACAACTTCGGCAGGACGTGTTTGTCATCGAGCAGGACTGCCTGTACCGGGACATGGACGACCTGGACCAGCAAGCCATGCACATGACGGCAATCCTCGAGGGCAACTTGTTAGCCTATCAGCGCTGTATCGCACCTGGCGTTTGCTACCGCGAAAGCTCTATCGGTCGAATAATTGTTGCGCCAGCCGCCCGCGGCACTCAGCTCGGTCGGGAGTTGGTGCAGCGCGGCATCGACTACAATCGCGAGCGCTGGCCGGAGTATGGCATCCAGATAGGCGCCCAGGCTCGACTGTCAGCGTTTTATGCCAGCCTTGGCTTTGTCAGCCTGGAAGATGACTACATGGAAGACGGCATTCTCCACGTCCACATGGTACTGGAGTGAGGTTAGGTGTTTGAGGTGCCGGCCTGATCGCCGGTAACTTCCAGTAGAAATGTAACCGGGCCATCGTTGGTCAGACTCACCTGCATATCCGCGCCGAACTCGCCCGCCGCCACGTTCGGGTGTTTTTCGCGCAGGCGGTGCAGCAGTTTGCCGTAGAGCACCTCGGCTTCGGCCGGTGGCAATGCCTCGGAGAAGCTCGGGCGCAGGCCTTTGCGGGTGCTGGCCGACAAGGTGAACTGCGATACCAGCAATACACCGCCGTTGATATCTACCACACTTCGATTCATGCGCGATTGTTCATCGCCGAATATTCGATAGGCGAGTAGCTTGTCGAGCATCCGCTCGCCAACCGACATATCGTCACCCCGATCCAGACCCAGTAGCACCAGTAGCCCCTGATCGATGGCTCCCACGGTGTCACCCGCAACACTCACACTGGCCGAGGAAACACGCTGCAGCAGCGCCTTCACAGCTCAGCCCCGGCTGGCGCGTTTGCGCTCGTGTTCCAGTAACAGCTTCTTGCGCAGGCGAATACTCTCGGGGGTGACTTCCACCAGTTCATCCTCCTCGATGAACTCGAGCGCCTGCTCCAGCGTATGGCGTACCGGCGGTGTGAGGTTGAGGGCCTCGTCTGAACCAGAAGCTCGCACGTTGGTGAGCTGTTTCGCCTTGGTCGGATTCACCACCAGGTCATTGCCGCGGCTGTGCAACCCAACAATCTGCCCTTCGTAGACTTCAATATTGGGGTCGATAAACAAGCGACCACGATCTTGCAAATTAAACAGTCCATAGGCGAGGGTTTTGCCCTTGACCATAGACACCAGAACGCCGTTGGTGCGATGAATAATCTCCGCCTCTTTAACCGGGCCATAGTGATCAAACACGTGGGTGAGAATGCCGCTGCCTGACGTCAGCGTGAGGAACAGTGAACGGAAGCCGATCAAACCTCGCGCGGGCACAATAAACTCCAAACGGACCCGGCCCTGGCCATCCGGCACCATGTTCTCCAGCTCCGCCCGGCGCTGGCCCAGTTCTTCCATGATGGCGCCCTGGTGCTCTTCCTCACAATCAACGACCAGTTGTTCGAAGGGTTCCTGGATAACACCGTCAATTTCTCGCTGGATAACCTCGGGGCGGGATACGCCCAGCTCAAAGCCCTCGCGGCGCATGGACTCAATCAACACTGACAGGTGCAGCTCACCGCGACCGGAAACTATAAACTTGTCGGGGCTGTCACCGGGCTCGACGCGCAGAGCCACGTTGTGGATCAATTCGCGCTCGAGCCGTTCCTTAAGGTTGCGCGAGGTCACGTACTTACCTTCCTTGCCGGCGAACGGCGAATCGTTCACCTGGAAAGTCATACTCACGGTCGGTTCATCGACGGTCAGTGCCGGCAAGGGCTCTGGTGTGTCCGGGTCGCACAGGGTGTCTGAAATGTTAAGCCCCTCGATACCTGTGATGCAGACAATGTCCCCGGCCTCAGCGCGATCGACATCGATACGCTCCAAACCCAGATGACCCATTACCTGCAATACGCGGCCATTGCGGGTGTGGCCTTCCATGTCCACCACGGATACCGGAGTGTTGGGAGTGAGCAGCCCGCGGGTAATGCGACCAACGCCAATGACCCCCACGTAACTGCTATAGTCCAGCGCACTGATTTGCATCTGCAGTGGGCCTGTGAGATCTACCTGGGGTACAGGCACCTTATCGACAATGGCCTGAAACAACGGCTGCATGTCGCTGGCCATGTCCGCGTGATCATCGCCGGCGATACCTTCAATCGCAGAGGCAAAGATCACCGGGAAATCCAGCTGCTCCTCGGTGGCGCCCAGGCGGTCAAACAGGTCAAATACCTGGTCCACCACCCAGTCCGGACGCGCCCCCGGGCGATCCACCTTGTTCACTACCACGATGGGGTTGAGCCCTCGCTCAAAAGCTTTGGAGGTGACAAAGCGCGTCTGTGGCATGGGCCCGTCGACGGCATCGACCAGCAACAGGACCGAGTCGACCATGGACAACACCCGCTCAACCTCGCCACCAAAATCCGCGTGCCCAGGCGTATCGACGATGTTGATACGGTAATCCTGCCACTTGATGGCGGTGTTCTTGGCGAGAATGGTAATGCCGCGCTCACGCTCCTGGTCGTTGGAGTCCATAATGCGCTCGGCGCCCTCATTGCGGCGGTCGAGGGTGCCAGACTGGCTGAGCAGACAGTCAACCAGGGTAGTCTTGCCGTGGTCAACGTGCGCAATGATGGCGATGTTTCGTAGATTTTCTATCAAGGGGATCTCGGGGCGGTGCCAGGCAGCTAAAAAAGGCCGCGGATTATAACCGATAGGCCAGTGCGGCGGCAGCCTGCAATATTCCCGGTCTGCGCGGGGCTGCACAAGCCATCCGCCCAGGCTGTAGGCTCAGGGCGCGTACACCTTTACCTGCAGTTGCCCGGATTCAGCAAGATGGCTGGCATGCAGCCGACTCATCACGCCTCTGCCACAGTACAGCATGTAGCTAGCCGTTTTATCCAATTCCGCCGCCTTGCGGTGCAACTGGTAGAAAGGTATTTGCAGCACCGGGGAATTGACCTGCAAGGGCGCAAGTTCACGTTCGTCGGGGTGGCGAATATCAATAATGGTACTGCCCACCACCGGCACCGACAGCACCTCAATATCCTGCCGGGCAAAATCTTCATTGGCCAATTCATCGATACGCGTGCGGGTGGCACTGTCCACGGCCCTGTCCAGTATCGCCATATCGAAATGCCGTTCCTGGGCTTCTATCCGGTCAGGACGCGCGCGGGTGGTCGGGTTGACCGAGATCACCCCGCAGTACTCTGGCATGTTCTCGGCAAATTCCTGGGTGCCAATCTGCGCCGCCAGGTTAACAATTTCATTCTTGTCAGTAGTCACCAGGGGTCTTAACACCAGGCGTTCACTCACCTGGTCAATGACGGTGAGATTGCGCAATGTCTGGCTGCTTACCTGGCCAACACACTCACCGGTCACCAGGGCCTCTATTTCCAGTTCCTGCGCCAGACGGTTAGCAACGCGCAACATCATACGCTTGAGGATCACGCCCATCTGACTGTCGTCAATTTTGGTCAACAGTTCCGCAACCACTTCCTCAAAGGGGACGCTGATAAACAGCACCCGCTGGTTACAGCCATATTTTTGCCACAGATAAAGGGCCACCTCCTTGACACCGATTTCGTGATCGCGCCCGCCCAGGTTGAAAAACAGGAAATGGGTACGCATGCCACGCTTCATGGTCAGGTAACTGGCAACCGGCGAGTCAAAGCCACCCGAAATCAGCGACAATACTGGATCCAGGCTCCCTACCGGATACCCTCCGGGACCGTGGTGCCTGGCGACAACAACAAACAATCGCTGTTCACTGATCTCCAGTTCAACCGTCACTTCCGGGAACTTCAGGTTGACGCCTGCAGCGTCGGTGCGCGCGAGTAATGCCCCACCGACCGTCCGTTCCACTTCGACGGAAGTGAAAGGGTGCTTGCCAGAGCGTTTGCAGCGTACGGCAAAACTCTTGTCCGCCAACCTGGAACCATACACAGGCAGTACCTGGTCAATGATCTGCTCGACCTCTCCCAGTGGATACTCCGCGACCTCTAAGGCGTAAGTAACCCCCGGCGTATGGCGCATCGCCTCCACCAGTCTGGCGTGCAGCCCAGGATCGTAGGATTCGGTTTCCACGAACAAACGGTCCCACTGCCTGCCAATCCGCACCTCCGGGTCGATTAGCCGCAATTGCGAGCGCAGGTTATCCGCAAGGCGAGTAACAAAACGGCGCCTCACGGGCTTGCTCTTGATGCTGATTTCGGAGAAGTACTTGACAACAAATTTCATAGCGGCCATAACGTGGGCTGTCGTTGAGGCGCGTATTATACGTAGCTATGGCGGCATTTGTGTGTTCCTCCACCGGTTGCAGTCCTACCACAGCGCAGTGTATGCACCATTATGGTGCACTTATGTTCTACATTGGTGCATTCGGGAAACTACTCCAGCAGGCGGCCACTAAAAGCACTTAACTATCAATGCGTTAGCGTTGGCACCTTATTGGCACAGCTTTTGCTGTAGGACATCACACAGCGAAAACCTGTCATTACGATGCCGGATAGGGTTGGGTCCCGTGCCCACTCTGAAAATCTGAATTCACAACAAGGGCCGCACTGGCGACCCGTTTACATCCTGATTGGAGGACAAAAATGTCAGAGCAAACTCTGAACCTGATAAAAGAAAACGAAGCCCGCTGGGTGGACCTGCGATTTACCGACACGCGCGGTAAAGAGCAGCACGTCACCATCCCCATCAGTGAAGTCGACGAGGACTTCTTCGAGGGCGGCAAGATGTTCGACGGCTCCTCTATCTCGGGCTGGAAGGGTATCAACGAATCCGACATGATCCTGATGCCTGACGACAGCACCTCGGTTATGGACCCGTTCACCGATGACCCTACTGTAATTCTGCGCTGCGACATTGTTGAGCCCACCACCATGCAGGGCTACGAGCGCGACCCACGTTCCGTGGCCAAGCGCGCGCAGGACTACCTGCAGTCCACCGGCATTGGCGACACCGCCTTCTTCGGCCCGGAGCCGGAGTTTTTCGTCTTTGATGACGTGAAGTGGCACGCGGACATGAGCGGTGCGGGCTACAGCATCAACTCAGAAGAGGCAGCCTGGGCCTCCAATCACACCTTTGAAGACGGCAACATCGGCCACCGCCCGGGCGTCAAAGGCGGCTATTTCCCTGTACCTCCGGTTGATTCGCTGCACGACATTCGCGCGGCTATGTGTTCCGCGATGGAGCAAATGGGCCTGCCGATTGAAGTACACCACCACGAGGTGGGTACCGCAGGACAGTGTGAGATCGGCGTCAAATTCAACACCCTGGTACAGAAGGCCGACGAAGTGCAGATCCTCAAGTACTGCACCCATAATGTCGCCCACGCCTACGGCAAAAACTGCTACGTTCATGCCCAAGCCGCTGGTAGGCGACAATGGCTCCGGTATGCACGTTCACCAGTCCATCTCCAAGGACGGTGAGAACGTTTTCGCTGGTGACGGCTACGCCGGACTGTCAGAAACTGCCCTGTTCTACATCGGTGGCATTATCAAGCACGCCCGCGCACTGAACGCCTTTACCAACGCGTCGACCAACTCCTACAAGCGCCTGGTTCCGGGCTTCGAAGCACCGGTTATGCTGGCCTACTCAGCCCGCAACCGCTCTGCCTCGATTCGTATTCCCTACGAGCCAAGCCCCAAGGGCAAGCGTGTGGAAGTACGTTTCCCTGACCCCACGGCAAACCCCTACCTGGCCTTCGCTTCCATGCTGATGGCCGGCTTGGACGGTATCGCCAACAAGATCCACCCCGGCGATGCAGCTGACAAGGACCTGTACGACCTGCCCCCCGAGGAAGGCAAAGCCATCCCAACTGTTGCTTCCAGCCTGGAAATGGCCCTGGCAGCCCTGGATGCGGATCGCGAATTCCTGACCGCCGGTGGCGTATTCACCGACGACATGATCGATGGCTACATCGAGCTGAAGGAAGAGGAAATCGAGCGGCTGAACATGACGACTCACCCCGTTGAGTTTGACATGTACTACTCTGTGTAAGCTTTAGCTTGCCACTCGAAAGCCCGCCTCGCGCGGGCTTTTTTGTGCCCGCTATCTGGGCCTGACACGCCAGCGTTCTCTCCCGGGTGGTTTTTCTGGTAACTTAGCGACAGGATTAGCAGTCTGGGAGACACCCATGGCCCGATTAATTATTTTGGTCACCCTGTTGGCAGCCTTCACGGTCAGCGCCCAGGTCTATCGGACCGTTGATGAAAATGGCAACGTCGTGTTCACTGACACGCCGCCCACAACGGACGCTGAACAGGTCACGATCAATCCTACCAATACCACGCCCGCCACTGAAATCAGGGAGCCCGAACCTGCCCCCGTTGCCGAGGAAGAAGTCATTGAAGAGGTGGAATACTCTGTGACGATTACCGCGCCCCAGGACGGCGGCACCATCCCCATGGGTACGGGAAGCTTTACTGTTATTGCCTCGGTGAGTCCCGGCCTGGAGAAAGGAGAGAGCCTGCAGCTGCTGATGAACGGGACCGCCGAGGGTGCACCGCAGACGCAAAACAGCTGGGACCTGGTCAATGTCCGCCGCGGTGAACACAGCATTGTAGTTGCGCGTTACGGCGCCGATGGCAATGTGCAGGCCAGTTCCGCCCCGGTAGGAATCCTGGTGTTGCGGCCTATCGGTGTGCGCTGAGGCCACTGGACAGTCGACAGCCTAATGCACCATAATGGTGCATTCCTTAAAAACCTAGAGCCTGAATCACCCGCTGGATAGCTGCGGTAGTCGACGATATCGTCGCGAATAGGCGAATAGTGGGTGCTTACTAACTTCTCTGGCAGCTACCTGCGCTAAATACCTATCTAGCCCACGCAAACAGCCGATTCTGGCTTCATTTTTGCTAAGACATCAAAGCAGCCGCGAAAGCGCGGTCAATCATGGGGCAACATGGCGTCAAGCACCAACATTGTGGACTCACTCAGCACCGGGGTTATCGTCCTGAACGCGAGCGTTGAAATAACAGCAATTAATCCCGCCGCGCAGGATATGCTGCACGTATCGGCTGCCCGTTCACTTGGTAGCAGTGCCTTTGATCTGCTACCCCGATCCAGTGAATGGACGGCGACCCTCAAGCAGGCGCTGGAGGGCTCAGGTACCACCGTGCGTAGGAACATCACCCTGTTACCGGTCAGCGGGCAGGAGATTCACGTCGATCTGTTCACCTCGCGACTGCAGCCCGATGAGGGGCAGTCCGGGCTGATTATCGAGATACAACCGGTCGATCGCCTGTTGCAAATCAGCCGCGACCAGAGCATGCGCCAGGCACAGCAATCAACCCGGGCGGTGATCCGGGCCCTCGCCCATGAAATCAAGAATCCTCTGGGTGGCGTGCGCGGAGCGGCGCAGTTATTGGACCGGGAATTGGCTGATCCCAGCCTGTCCGAATACACGGGCATTATCATCCAGGAGGCCGACCGGCTGCGTGACCTGGTCGACCGGCTACTCGGGTCGCATACCCAGCTCGACCTCGCCTCCCTGAACATCCACGAGGTGATGGAACATGTTCGCAATCTGCTGACAGCAGAATCAGACCGCCAGGTGGTGTTTGTGCGCGACTACGACCCCAGTCTTCCAGAGCTGGCAGGCGACAGAACCCAGTTGGTGCAGGCCATCCTGAATATCTCGCGCAATGCCCTGCAAGCGGCAGAAGATCCCGCAGACTGCGCCATTATCCTGCGCACCCGATCACAGCGACAATTCACCATAGGCACTGTGCGCCACCGATTAGTACTGCGCGTGGACATTATCGATAACGGCCCTGGTATCCCGGAAGAACTGCAGCACGCCATTTTCATACCCATGGTGACCGGCCGTGCTGACGGTACAGGCCTGGGATTGGCGATTGCCCAAACTATCGTGAATCGCCACGGCGGTTTGCTCGAGTGCGAGAGCGAACCCGGTCACACGCGATTTACCCTTTATTTACCAATGGAACAACATGATGAAGAAACCGGCTAAAGTCTGGGTAGTAGACGACGACAGCTCGATTCGTTGGGTGCTGGAGCGCGCCCTCAACCAGGCGGGTATAGACAACGAGAGCTTCGAAAGCGGCGACTTGCTGCTGGACCGCATGGACCGGGATCAACCCGATGTCATTATCAGCGATATCCGTATGCCGGGGATCGACGGCCTGGAATTGCTGGAGCAGCTCAACCAGGGCTATCCCACGCTGCCCGTCATCATCACCACCGCCCACTCTGACCTCGACAGCGCGGTCGCCTCTTACCAACAGGGCGCCTTTGAGTATCTGCCCAAACCCTTCGATATCGACGAGGTCATTGCCATCACCGAACGGGCGCTCGCCCATGCCAGCGAAAACGTCAACGACGTGGAATCCGACAGCGAGGTCCTACCCGCTACCGAGATCATTGGCGAGGCGCCTGCCATGCAGGAAGTATTCCGGGCGATCGGCCGCCTGGCGCAAAGCAATATCACGGTACTGATCAATGGCGAATCGGGCACCGGCAAGGAGCTTGTGGCCCGCGCACTGCACCGCCACAGCCCCAGGTCGCAGGAACCCTTTATCGCCCTGAATATGGCGGCAATACCCAAGGACCTGATGGAGTCGGAACTCTTCGGCCATGAGAAAGGGGCATTTACCGGTGCCAATAGCAAGCGCGCAGGCCGCTTCGAGCAGGCTGATGGTGGCACCCTGTTCCTGGATGAAATTGGTGACATGCCCGCAGACACTCAAACCCGCCTGCTCCGCGTCCTCGCCGACGGCGAGTTTTATCGCGTGGGTGGGCATACGCCAGTCAAGGTAGATGTACGCATCATCGCTGCCACCCACCAGGACCTGGAAGCACTGGTACAACAGGGGTCATTCCGGGAAGACCTGTTCCACCGCCTGAACGTGATCCGCATTCACATCCCCAAACTCTCAGAGCGGCGCGAAGACATTCCCCTGCTGATGCGCTTTTTCTTCCAACAGGCCGCCAAGGAACTGGGCGGTGAAACCCGGGTATTACTACCGGAAACCGAGGAATTCCTGGTAAACCTGAGCTGGCCCGGCAATGTACGGCAACTGGAAAATACCTGCCGTTGGATTACGGTGATGGCGTCGGGACGTGAAATTCATCTGAGTGACCTGCCACCGGAATTGGGGCGCACGGAGACGGAAACCGCGCCGCAGCAACAGTCTGATTGGAGCGAAATGCTCAGGGAGTGGGCGCAGAATGAGCTGGTACAGGGCAAGCAACATATCCTGCGCCAGGCAATTCCCGCCTTTGAGCGCAGTATGATCAATGTCGCCCTGCAGCATACCCATGGGCGCAAGCGCGACGCCGCGGAATTGCTCGGATGGGGCCGCAATACCCTGACCCGCAAGATGAAAGAGCTGGAAATGTAGCGAGCAATCGCCGGGGCGGCTACCATGCCAGCATGCTGCGTATTGTTCTCTATCAGCCGGAAATTCCGCCCAACACCGGCAATATTATTCGCCTGTGTGCCAACACGGGCTGTTCATTGCACCTGATCGAGCCGCTGGGCTTCGACCTGGATGACAAAAAAATGCGCCGGGCCGGCTGGATTACCGGGAGTTCGCCGACGTAGCCCTGTATCCGGACCTGGACGACTTCAGTGCCGAGAACGACAATCCAAAAATCTACGGGATTAGCACTCGCGGCAAACTGGCCTATCACCAGGCCAGGTTCGAGACCGGTGATGCGCTATTGTTTGGTCCCGAAACCCGCGGCCTACCCGCTCAGGTGTTGGAGAATTTGGGGCCAGAGCAATGCCTGCGCATCCCCATGCAAGCCGATAGCCGCAGCATGAATCTCAGCAATGCCACGGCGGTGATTGCCTACGAGGGGCTGCGCCAACTGGGCTTCCCGGGATTGGCCTGAGCGTCACAACTGCCTTGAGAGGTACAAAAAAGGGGCTCTCGCCCCTTATCTAATCAGATATCGCTGCGTGGTTAGTGCGTAGCGGCTTCGCCTGCCTCGCCCTGCGCTTGCGCCTGGGCCTGGGCCTGGCTCAAGGCCTGCTGATAAAGCGCGTCGAAGTTTACCGGCGCCAGCATCACTGGCGGGAAACCGCCCTTGACGCACAATGAATCAATATTTTCCCGCGCGTAGGGGAACAGGATATTGGGCGCGGCGGTACCCAGAATACGGCGCAAGTTCTCACCCTCAAAGCCGGTGATCAGGAAAATACCGGCCTGTTGTACCTCGACCAGGAACGCAGTTTCTTCTTCCACCTTGGCGGTAAGGGTAATGGTCAGCACCACTTCAAAATTGCCCTGATCATCAATCTTGTCGCTCTTGGTGTTGAGGTCGACATTGACTGCGGGCTGCCATTGCTTCTTGAAGATGTTGGGGGTGTTGGGGGACTCAAAGGAAATGTCCTTGTTGTAGATACGCTGCATCGCAAACTGTTGCTGCGGCTGCTCCTGAGTTCCTGCTGCTTGTTCTTCGGCCATTGAGCCGTCCTCCGATTTATTGCTGTAACGCCTGAGGCGTCAGATTAAGTAATTCATCCAGGCGACCCTGGCGCTCCAGCGCAGCCAGGTCGTCGTAACCACCCACATGGGTATCACCGACCCAGATTTGCGGTACGGTACTGCGGCCACTGCGGGTCATCATTTCTCTGCGCAGCGCGGGGTCCGCCTCCACGCTGATATCCCGATAAGTAACGTCTTTGCCGTCCAGCAGCATGCGCGCGCGCATGCAGTAAGGACAAAACCGGGTGCTGTACATGGTGACTTCAGCGGTCATTGTCAGCACTCAGTTATTAGTCACGGTGGGCAATTGCAGGTTGCCCCACTCCAGCATCCCGCCGGACATCTTGAACACTTGTTCAAAGCCACCCGCCTTGAGCTGTTTACCCGCGACGCCCGAGTGCTGGCCCATCTTGCATATCAACACAATGGGTTTGCTTTTGAATTTTTCAAGCTCACCCATGCGGTTAGCCAATTTGCTGGCCGGAATATTCACCGCACCGACCACGTGCCCTTGCTGGTAGTCACCACCATCACGCAGGTCGACGAAAATGCCGTCGTCGCTATTCACCAGGTTGATCGCCTGCTGGGGGCTGACGCTGGGGCCCGACTTGCGCTTTTCATGGAAAAACAACATGCCGATTGCTGTGAGCAGGCAGGCTGCGAGCAGCCACTGCTGGGTCAGAAATTCAAAGAACAATGCCATGCCAAGTTTTTCGGTTGATGCCTGTCGGAAGTGTATGGATCACCGTAGCGGCCTTCGGGCCAGCCCGGTTGAAGGGCGATGAGCGGATACGGGTGCTCAAAAAAGGCGCAAGTATACAGGGTCTGGGCAGGCCGCTCCAGCCCTTTGAAAGTGGCCTGATGCCGGCGTATTTGTGGCAGATTGCAGGTGCGAGTCACGACACCAGGAGGTAAAATACCGCGCCTTGAGCCCACCCGAAGCAGGGCCTCGGGGCCTAACTCAAAAGGGGCCTGATTCAAAAGGGCCTAGTTCAAAAGTGAATAGCTGGACACCCAATGACAGACCGTAACAAGACATCGACTGTGCTCATCGTCCTGGATGGATGGGGTTATCGCGAGGACACGCGTGACAATGCCATCGCCCACGCCAATACCCCCGTGTGGGACCGGCTCTGGTCACAGGCGCCGACCACACTGGTATCAGGCTCAGGGGAGGACGTCGGCCTCCCCGCGGGTCAAATGGGCAACTCGGAAGTTGGTCACATGAGCCTGGGGGCTGGTCGGGTTATCCACCAGAATATATCTCGCATTGACCAGGCCATTGCCGACGGCAGCTTCGACGAGAACCCCGCTTTTACCGCCGCGATCGATAAGGCCAACGTCAACGACGGGGCTGTCCACGTCTTTGGTCTGCTGTCACCGGGCGGTGTCCACAGCCACGAAGACCAACTGTTTGCCGCCATCCGCCTGGCGGCGAGGCGAGGTAGCGGCAAAGTCTACCTACACGCCTTTCTGGACGGTCGGGACACACCGCCACGCAGCGCCGCTGCCTCGCTGGAGCGCGCCGACGCCTTGTTTGCCGAACTGGGCTGTGGTCGCACCGCCAGTATTTGCGGACGTTACTACGCGATGGACCGGGACAACCGTTGGGACCGCGTCAGCAGCGCCTACCAGCTGCTGACTGAGGGCAAAGCTCCGCACTATGCAGACAACGCACTCGATGCCTTGCAGGCAGCCTACGAACGCGATGAGAACGACGAGTTTGTACAGCCTACTGTGATCGGCGCCGGCAGCAACGCTGCTGCGGTGGTCGCCGATGGCGACACCGTGTTGTTTATGAATTTTCGCGCAGACCGCGCGCGCCAGCTGACGCGGGCCTTTGTTAGCCCAGACTTTGCCGAATTTGAACGCGGCACGGTCCCCGCGCTCGCAGACTTCGTTATGACTACGGAGTACGCGGAGAGTATAGATACCAGCTGTGCCTTTCCGCCCGAGTCCCTCAGCAATGTACTGGGAGACTATCTGGCCCAGCGGGACAAGACCCAGTTGCGCATCGCGGAGACTGAGAAATACGCCCATGTCACCTTCTTCTTCAGTGGCGGGCGAGAAGAGTTGTTCGCCGGTGAAGAACGCATCCTGGTGCCCTCTCCCGATGTGGCAACCTACGACCTGCAACCGGAAATGAGCGCCCCGGAGGTTACTGACAAACTAGTGGCGGCTATTCGCTCCGGCGAGTTCGATCTGATCGTTTGCAACTTCGCCAACGGCGATATGGTGGGCCACACCGGTGTTTTCGACGCCGCGGTGAAAGCCGTCGAGGCACTGGACACCTGCCTGGGCCGGGTTGAGCAGGCGCTGCTGGAAACCGGTGGCCAGGCACTGGTCACCGCAGACCACGGAAACTGCGAGCAAATGCTCGACTACGACTCAGGCCAACACCACACCCAGCACACCACCGAACTGGTGCCCCTGGTATACATCGGCAGTCAGGATCTGGAGCTGGATCCCGCTGGGGGGGTACTGCCGGATATCGCACCCACCTTGCTGGCCCTGATGGACGTACCCCAGCCAGCAGAGATGACTGGCCGCAACCTCGCCCGGACTGCCGGCTGACCTTGGCGGCGGGCAGCACAGCAGTACGCAACGCCCGCCACTGCCTGCTGGCGCTGGCTTGCCTGCTGGGCTCCACCTGGGTATCTGCGCAAAGCGGTGGCGAGGAAGAGCAGGCCCGGCGCCAGCTCGATGCCCTGCAGCAACAAATCAAACAGATCAGCGCGGAGCTGAGCAGCGCCAGGAGCAAGCAAAGTGCCTTGCAGTCAGAGTTGCGCGACAGCGAACTGGCGTTGTCCAAACTCCAGAAATCCCTGCGGGAAAATAGCCGCGCAATCGCCGACGCCAATGCCGAACTGAAGCGCTTGCAAACGCGCCAGGGCGAGCTGGAAACCGAGCGCCTGCAGCAACAGGAGCGCATAGGCGAAGAGCTCGAAATGGCCTGGAAAATGGGGCAACAGGGCCAACTGAAAGTGCTATTAAACCAGGAAGACCCGGACGCGCTGGCGCGCGTCATGGCTTACTACCGCTACTTTTTTGACGCACGATCCGACATGCTGGACCGGTATCGAGAGACGCTATCTGAGCTGGAGCAGATTGAGGCTGGTATCACCTCAACCCGGGAAACCCTGACGGCCACGCAATCCGACCTGGAGAAGCAACAGCAAGAGCTGGTGGCCGTTCAGAAAAAGCGCCAGGCCACGGTCGCCGCTCTGAGCGCCGATATCAGCTCCAAGGATGCCTCGCTCAAATCCCTTGAGCAGGACCGCGAGCAATTGGAACGCCTGCTGGAGACCATTGAACAAGCGGTGGCGACCCTGGAGATTCCGGATAGTTACCAGCCCTTCGCTTCGGCCAAGGGCACCATGCCCTGGCCGGTAAAAGGCAAGAACAGCAACCGCTTTGGGCGCCCGCGTAACGAGGGCAAGATGAAGTGGCAGGGTATCAATATCGCAGCCAAAGAAGGCGACACTGTGCGGGCTATCCACTACGGCCAGGTAGTTTACGCTGACTGGTTCCGGGGTTCGGGGTTGCTGATAATTGTTGATCACGGCGACGGCTATATGAGCCTGTACGCACACAACCAGACCCTGTTGCGTGAAGTGGGCGAGTGGGTATCTGCAGGTACGCCCATCAGTACCGTGGGAAACTCCGGCGGACTGGCAAGCGCGGCCCTGTATTTTGAGATCAGGCATAAGGGCAAGCCGACAAATCCCGCCAGTTGGTGCCGCGGTTAGCGGTTTGACCCCTGCTCCTGCGGATGCGGTACACTACAAGGCCATTACCAGTTAAGGCCTCGTGGCCTCCCGGCGGTTGACATGCTACATCACCTTTCCACCCTAACCCGGCTGGGTGCACCTGCAGCGATGCTAGCCCTGCTGTTGTCACCCTCGGCCAGCGCGGTCGAGGAAGAAGTCGGTGCCCTGCCGCTACAGGAACTGAGAACCTTTGCCGACGTGTACAACCAGATCAGGGTAGGCTACGTCGAGGAAATCGACGACAGCAAATTACTGGAATATGCCATTCAGGGCATGTTGATGGGTCTGGACCCGCACTCCACCTACCTGACCAAAGACGCCTTCGAAAACCTGCAGTCGGGTACGTCCGGCGAATTCACCGGGCTGGGGCTGGAGGTCGGCATGGAGGACGGCTACGTCACGGTAATTTCCCCAATTGATGGCTCCCCTGCCGCCAAGGCCGGGCTGCAATCTGGCGATGTCATCCTCAAACTCGATGACCAGCCCATTAAAGGGATGAGTCTCACCGAGGCTATTCGCATTATGCGCGGCCCCAAGGGCACCGACATCGACCTGACCATTGGCCGACCGGGCGACTCCCAGCCCTTCGATATCACCATCACCCGAGACACCATCAAAACTGCCAGCGTAAGGGACCGCTGGCTGGAGCCCGGGTTCGGCTACATACGGATAGCCCAGTTTCAGAAGCGCACTGGCGAGGATGTGGGCAAGTCGCTGAAGAAACTGATGGCCGAGGATGAACTCAAGGGTATCGTTCTCGACCTGCGCAATAATCCGGGCGGCGTGCTGCGCGCCAGCGTGGATGTAGCCGGTATGTTCATGGACGGCGGCACCGTGGTCTACACCGAGGGGCGGCTGGCTAACTCGGATATCAATTACGAGGCCAGTGCCAATGACACCACCGAGGGTACGCCGCTGGTTGTTTTGATCAACGGCGGCTCGGCCAGTGCTTCGGAAATTGTCGCCGGCGCATTACAGGACAACTCCCGCGCGGTGATTATGGGCACCAACAGTTTTGGCAAGGGCTCGGTACAAACCGTGCTGCCCCTGTCTGAGTCACGCGCGGTAAAACTCACCACGGCGCTGTATTTCACCCCCAATGGCCGCTCGATACAGGCGGAGGGTATCGAGCCAGACGTCTGGGTTGAACGCGCCAAGGTAACCACCTACGACAGTTCACGCCGCATCAGTGAGGCGGATCTGTCCGGTCACCTGGACAATGCCAATGGCGACGAAGAAGAGCGGGATGATTCCTCGGCAGCACTGGCAGATGAATTGCTATCCACCGATAACCAGCTTTATGAAGCCCTGACTTTACTCAAGGGCATCAATATCCTGGGAATGCGTGAAAGCAAAGAGGCCAACAGCGACGGGGAAACCGGCGAGTCCTGAGCGCTTGGGACCGTTCATCGGAAAGCTGCTTAGCGCCCTGGTCCTGGGGTTGGCCGCGGTCTCTGCCGTCGCCGAGCCCATATCAACCGTCGTAACAGAAGCAAGCACTCTCAGCGCAGAGACAGAAGCCAGCACCCTCATCACCGAAAGCGAAAGCAAGGCAACAACAGCAAAGCTCGTAGTTATCATCGACGACCTCGGCCACGAACTGCGACGCGGCACCCTTGCCACTGAGTTACCGGGAAAAGTCACCCTGGCGGTGTTGCCTTACACCCGCCACGGTCACCGCCTGGCCCAGGCCGGCCACGCCGCCGGCAAGGAAATCATGCTGCACGCACCGATGAGTACCATCGACAATACCCACCCGGGTACCGGCGCCCTCACTCTCGACCTGGACGAGGCGGAATTTCGAGCAACCCTTAACGCCGCCATCCTGCAGGTACCTCACCTGAAAGGCGTCAACAATCACATGGGCAGTGAACTGACCCGCCACAGCCAACAAATGGGCTGGTTAATGGATGAGCTGAAAAAACAGGGCCTGTACTTTGTCGACTCGCGCACCAATAAGGAAACGGTGGCGGCGCGCGTAGCCAGCGAATGGCAGGTGGCCAATCTGTCCCGGCAGGTATTCCTGGACAACGAGCGAACACCGGAAGCCGTGGAAGAGCGTTTCAATACAGTGGTTGCCATGGCGCAGGACCTGGGGCTGGCAGTGGCCATTGGCCACCCGCACCAGGTGACGTTGGAGTATCTGCAAGCGGCACTGCCTGCGCTGGCCTCGCAAGGCGTGGAGTTAGCGTTGGTATCAGAGGTGTTAGCGCAGAAGGCATTGGCAGTACCCGAAGGTGGGGAGCCACAGAGCGAAGATATTCCCCTTCAGGATGCGCCAGTCGAGACTCAGAGCCTGACTTCGATACCCCTTTCGGCCATGTAGGCCTTGGCCTGCGGCACCGTGTATTCGCCGAAGTGGAATATGCTGGCGGCGAGTACAGCGTCGGCACCGCCGCTGAGCACGCCGTCAACAAGATGATCCAGATTACCGACGCCGCCAGACGCAATGACCGGAATATTGACTGCGTCGGAAATTGCCCGAGTAACACCGAGTTCAAAACCGTCGCGTGTGCCATCCCTGTCCATACTGGTCAGCAGGATTTCACCGGCGCCTAATTCCGCCATGCGCTGGGCCCATTCAACCGCGTTAATGCCGGTGGGCCGTCGGCCGCCGTGGGTGAAGATCTCCCAGCGCGGCTGGCCATCCACGTCGTCGACACGCTTGGCGTCGATGGCAACCACGATGCACTGGGAGCCGAACCGGGCCGCTGACTCACTCACCAGCTCCGGGTTGTGAATTGCGGCGGTATTGATACTGACTTTATCGGCGCCGGCATTCAGCATAGTACGAATATCCTCCACCGCGCGGATGCCGCCGCCCACGGTCAGGGGAATAAAGACCTGTTCGGCAATTTTTTCTACCGTGTGCACGGTGGTCTCGCGACCCTCGTGACTGGCGGTAATATCGAGGAAGGTAACCTCGTCGGCGCCCTGCTCGTTATAGCGCATGGCAATTTCCACCGGATCACCGGCATCGCGGATATCGACGAAATTCACGCCTTTGACCACGCGCCCATTCTCTACATCCAGGCAGGGAATAATGCGCTTGGCGAGACCCATCTCAGGCAGCCCCGTCACACAGCTGTTGCGCTTCGGCCACGTCCAGTGTGCCCTCATAGATCGCGCGGCCGGTAATGGCGCCAATGATGCCCTGGTCGGCCACCGCACTGAGCGCGCGAATATCATCCAGGTTGGTAATTCCCCCAGAGGCAATCACCGGAATGCTGGAGGCCTGGGCCATGGCGACGGTGGCCTCCACATTCACCCCCTGCATCATGCCGTCGCGGGCAATGTCGGTATACACAATCGCAGACACCCCGTCTGCCTCGAACTGCCGGGCCAGGTCTGTTGCCAGCACGTCGCTGACTTCCGCCCAGCCATCGGTGGCGACACGGCCATCCTTTGCGTCCAGTCCCACAATGACTTTGCCGGGAAAGGCGCGGCAGGCCTCTGCCACGAAGGCCGGTTCCTTGACTGCCTTGGTGCCGATGATCACAAAGCCCACGCCGGCCCGCACGTAGTGCTCAATGGTTTCCAGGGAACGGATACCGCCGCCGATTTGTACCGGCAAATCGGGATAGGCGCTGGCAATCGCGGTAACCACTTCACCATTAACCGGTTCGCCCGCGAACGCGCCGTTCAGGTCCACCAGGTGCAGGCGTCGGCAGCCGGCGTCTACCCAACGCCGGGCCATAGCGACCGGGTCGTCAGAAAAGACGGTGCTATCGTCCATCAGCCCCTGGCGCAGGCGCACGCACTGGCCATCCTTCAAATCAATGGCGGGGATTATCAGCATTGTCCGTTCCACTCCAGGAAATTGCGCAACAGTTGCAGCCCGGCGGTGTGGCTCTTCTCCGGGTGAAACTGCACGGCAAACAGGTTGTCGCGGGCCAGGGCCGCATCGGCCTCGACCCCATAATGCAGACTGCCGGCCAGAAGATCGCGCTCGGCGGCGTGCACATAGTAGCTGTGTACAAAATAGAAGCGGCTGCGATTGGGAATATCATGCCACAGCGGGTGATCCATCACCTGTTCGACCTCGTTCCAGCCCATGTGGGGAACCTTCAGGCGAGCGCCATTGGCGTCGGTCATATTGTCGCCAAAGCGAAGCACCTCGCCGGGTAATATATCCAGGCAGTCGACCCCGTCATTTTCTTGCGAATGGGTCAGCAGGGCCTGCAGGCCCACGCAGATAGCCAGCACCGGTTTGTGCTGTTCTACCAGGGCAGTAGCCAGTAACTCGTCACAACGCAGGCGGCGAATTTCCGCCATGCAATCGCGGATGGCGCCGACCCCGGGGAATACCACGCGGTCGGCACTGCGAATTAACTCGGCGTCATGAGTGACCAGCACCTTGTCGGCGCCAACGTGCTCCAGCGCGCTGGCCACCGAGTGCAGATTGCCCATGCCGTAGTCGATAACGGCGACCGTACCACTCATAGCTCGCGCCTACAGCACACCCTTGGTGGAGGGTGTGACACCGACCATGGCCGGATCAGCAGTCAGGGCCATACGTACCGCACGACCAAAGGCCTTGAATACAGTCTCGGCCTGGTGATGGGTGTTTTCGCCCTTGAGGTTATCGACGTGCAGGGTCACCAGGGCGTGGTTGGTAAAGCCCTGGAAAAACTCGTGAAACAGGTCCACGTCAAAACCGCCCACGGCGGAGCGGGTGAAGGGCACGTTGAATTCAAGCCCGGGACGCCCGGAGAAATCAACCACCACCCGGGACAGGGCCTCATCCAGTGGCACATAGGCATGGCCGTAGCGCAATATGCCCTTCTTATCGCCAACAGCTTCGGCAAAGGCCTGGCCTAGCGTAATACCGATGTCTTCCACTGTGTGATGATCATCGATATGCAGGTCACCCTTGGCCTCGATCTTCAGGTCCATCATGCCGTGCCGGGAAATTTGGTCGAGCATATGCTCCAGGAACGGCACCCCGGTAGTAAAGTCCGATTGGCCGGAACCATCCAGGTTCACCGTAACGGTGATCTGGGTTTCCAGCGTGTTGCGACTGATTGTGGCTGTACGATCCGCCATGGCGGTCTCCTGGTCGTCCGGCGACATAAACCGGGGCTGTGCCCCGAAAAAACGCGCCATTATAGAAGAATCCGGGGCCGAATTCACTGACCGTTTAACGCGCCGGATGGTACCCTAACCGCCTCATTTATACCTAAAGTGTCACAGTTTTTCGCCTGATGACTTCAGCCCCTACCTTCTCCGACCGCGTGCTTGCCTGGTTCGATCAGCACGGCCGCCACGACCTGCCCTGGCAGCAGGATATCTCGCCTTACAGGGTGTGGGTTTCGGAGATTATGCTGCAGCAGACGCAGGTAAAAACGGTAATCCCCTACTACCACCGCTTTATGGAAGCGTTCCCTACCGTAGAAGCCCTGGCTGATGCGCCCCAAGACCAGGTACTGCACCTGTGGACCGGCCTGGGTTACTACGCCCGAGCGCGCAATCTGCACAAAACCGCAATTACCGTCACCCAGGAACTAGGTGGTGTATTTCCCACTTCGGTGGAGGCACTGTGTGAAC
The DNA here is from genome assembly GCA_963669435.1 of Halieaceae bacterium. GTDB lineage: Bacteria > Pseudomonadota > Gammaproteobacteria > Pseudomonadales > Halieaceae > CALJFL01. Next base: position 1,889,452 of record OY770025.1, on the reverse strand, counting down.
TTCCCGGTATCGGCAGATCAACCGCGGGTGCCATTTGCAGCATCGCGGGCGGGCAACGTGCTGCCATCCTGGATGGTAACGTCAAGCGCGTATTGGCTCGCTACCATGCGGTTGCCGGCTGGCCGGGCACGACCTCGGTTCACAATGAGCTGTGGGAGATTGCCGAGCGGTACACTCCCCAAACACGTTATGCGGACTACACCCAGGCCATGATGGACCTGGGCGCCACCCTCTGCACCCGTTCCTCGCCCAGTTGTGAGCGCTGCCCACTGGAGTATGACTGCCAGGCAAAGGCCCTCGGCCGTCCGGGTGATTATCCCGGTAAAAAGCCGAAGAAAGCGCTGCCGGTGAAATCCACTACTTTTGTTATGGCCCTATCCAGAGACGGCGAGGTATTGCTGGAAAAGCGGCCGGCGCAGGGCATCTGGGGCGGGCTGTGGTGCCTGCCCGAGTTGGAAAGCGCCGAGCAGGCCAGGCACTGGTGCATGGATAATTGCCAGGCCGAACCGGGAGAGGTTGAGCGCTGGCAGGATTTTCGTCACACCTTCAGTCACTATCACCTGGATATCACTCCGGTATTGGCCCGGCTCGACAGCTCTCCCGTCGCGGTAATGGCCTCTGACCGACAGCTCTGGTATAAACTTGCCCAACCTCCGGAGGTCGGGCTGGCGGCGCCCGTCGTCAAACTGCTCTCCGCCTGCCAGGAATTTGAAAATAGTTCGGGAGACTGATCCTATGTCGCGCACCGTTATGTGTAAAAAGTACCAGAAGGAAATGGAAGGCCTGGATGCGCCCCCCTACCCCGGGCCCAAGGGGCAGGAGATATTCGATAACGTCTCCAAACAGGCCTGGGCCGATTGGCAGGCTCACCAGACCATGCTGATCAACGAAAAACATTTGAGCCTGGTAGACCCGGAGGCGAGAAAGTACCTGCAGGCAGAAATGGACAAGTTTTTTGCCGGCGAAGAATACGACAAGGCGGAGGGCTACGTACCTCCGAGCGAGTAAACTTTCGCGTCACTGGGGGCGAAAATTTACGCAATATCAGGGGCCTTGACTCTCAGTGCCTGTGCGGTTTTAATACGCCCCCTTCGCCAGCTGGCGAAAGCACCCACTACGCCCAGATAGCTCAGTCGGTAGAGCAGGGGATTGAAAATCCCCGTGTCGGCAGTTCGATTCTGTCTCTGGGCACCATATATTCAAAGGGCCTCGTCATTATGTCGGGGCCTTTTAGTTTCTAATGCCACCACAATGTGTCGGCACAGCGCGGCTGCCGGCCTAGGCGGCCCCGTCGATTCAGTCCCTGGGCACCATATATTCAAAGGGCCTCGTCATTATGTCGGGGCCTTTTAGTTTCTAATGCCACCACAATGTGTCGGCACAGCGCGGCTGCCGGCCTGGGCGGCCCCGTTGATTCAGTCTCTGGGCACCATACACACAAAAAGCCTCGTCATTACGGCGGGGCTTTTCTGTTAGGGCAAAAAAAAGCCCACCATGGTGGTGGGCCAAGTAGGGATTCTACTCTCACGCTTCCGAGGACCTGGATGGATGTCGCGTCTGGAAGTAACTATAGAAAAATGGGCGCGTGCGCGGAATGGCAGATAGCGACAACTGCGTAACATTTAACGCCACGTAGCAATCACTGAAAGCTGAAGCTTAAAATCTGTGAACCCGGACCAATGTACGTGTTGGCACAACGAGGGAGCTCCAGCCAGCTATCAATGCTCGATTAACCGCAACAAAGTAGCACTCTGTCGTGAAATAAATCAGGGTAAGGTATACCGGGCCGACCTGAGTCGGCCCGGTAAACAAGCGCAGCGTTCAAGCGGCCTTGTCGTCGCTCGCGTTGTGCTCCAGAACGTCGGCGTTCTGGTTTATCTTGATGCTCTTGGGCTTCATGGCTTCGGGCACCACTTTCACCAGGCTGATGGTGAGTAGGCCGTTGGCAAGATTCGCATCGACCACTTCTACATGGTCATCGAGGTTGAACTTGCGTTCGAAGCTGCGATTGGCAATGCCACGGTGCAGGTACTTGCGCTCGGTGGCGTCTTTTTTCTCGCCGCGGATAGTCAGTACGCCGCGCTCGACCTTGATGTCGAGGTCGCTCTCGGTGAAGCCAGCCAACGCCAGAGTCACCGCGTAGTGGTTTTCCTCGAGCATTTCAATGTTGTACGGCGGATAACCGGGAGCGCTGTTGTCAGCGGCCAGTGTTCGGTTCAGCAGGTTGGCAAAGCGGTCGTAGCCAATGCTGCTGCGGTACAGGGGGGTCAAATCAATGGTGTTCATCGTTTAATTCTCCATAAGAAGCAATTAGTTAAACGCCGTGGATAATCTCTTGGAGACTTATCCCGACACTTCCTATTTGGGGGCATTGGGGCAGTTTTCAAGCCCCGGCGGAGAAATTAAGGTTTATCGATCGAAAGAGAATGAACCGCTGCCACGACAGGCGATATAGAGGAACACGAGGCAATAGAGCAAGGCCGCGTCTCCGCCATTAACCGCGGGGAAAAACCCCGGGATTCCCTGAAATTTCCAGTGAAACTGGACATAGGCAACGGCCATGGTACCGCTGGCGAGAAAGGCGGCGTAACGCGTTTGAAAGCCAATGGCGACCGCCACACCACAAACCAACTCAATCAAACCACCAATCCAAAGTTGCGACCCAATAGCAGGCTGATAACTGGCGGCGTAGCCAAAAATTTTCTGCACCCCGTGGAAGGTAAACAGCGCCCCAGTGGAGAAGCGCAATATGAAATAGGTCAACTCGGTAAAGTTCGCCATAAACTGCATGCGACTGGATCCTGTCAGCAAGTAGAGCTTCCATACTCGCAGCTACCAGGGCCGAAGTATAGATTCGCCAAAAGCTCGGGGTGCCTCTACAGCAACAACGCGCTAAAGTAGGGGAATACGGCTTTGAGATAACCACTGTGCCACTCGTTTTTCTCATAAACTGCCTGGTCATCGCGCTGGCAGTCATCATTCACTACGAGTTCCTGTACCGGTTTACCGAGCTTATGCCGCGGCTGGCGATCCGACACCGGATGCGTATTGTCATCGGTGTATTCGGTGCGCTGACCGCGCACGCCGTTGAGGTATGGATATTCGCGACCTCGTACTACCTGATGCACCATGCTAAGGGCTGGGGTTATCTGGAGGGCAACTTCGACGGCGACTTCCTCGACTTTGTCTATTTTTCCTTCACCTGCTACACCACCCTCGGCACCGGCGACATCATACCCATCGGCGATATTCGGTTTCTTACGGGCCTGGAATCGCTGACCGGGCTTGTGCTGGTGACCTGGACCGCGTCTTTCCTGTACCTGGAAATGACGCGCTACTGGAACGCCGAACAGGAATGATTGCGCGATGAGAATTTTATGGCTTCCGATCTTCTTCAGCGTACTGGTTTGGTCCGCCATTGAACCGAAGGACTACTTCACCTGGATGCTGGAGGTCGCACCGGCTGTTATCGGCCTTATAGTGCTGGTGGCGACTCGTAAGAGCTTTCCACTAACCAGCTTGTTGTACACGCTAATCCTGGCGCACTGTGTGGTACTCATGGTCGGCGGCCACTATACCTACGCTGAGGTGCCACTGTTCGATTGGCTTAAACCGGTACTCGGTTTTGAACGCAACAATTATGACAAGGTCGGTCACCTGATGCAGGGCTTCGTACCGGCAATGATTGGACGCGAACTCCTGATCAGAAAGAACATTGTTGCGGGTGCGGCCTGGAGAAATTTCTTCATCGTCTGTTTCTGCCTGGCCTTCAGTGCATTTTATGAGCTGCTGGAGTGGTGGGTGGCGGTAGCTGTCGGTTCGGGCGCAGATGCCTTCCTGGGAACCCAGGGCTACGAATGGGACACCCAGTCTGATATGGCGATGGCACTATTAGGTGCGGTGACCGCACTCGTTCTCCTGGGCCGCCTGCACGACCGCCAACTCAGGCAGCTACGTTTGACCAAGCGAGGATATTGACCATGGAACTCAAAGCCTTTGCGACTGTGTTTATCGCGGTTTTTGTGGCGGAACTGGGGGACAAGACCCAACTGGCGACCATGTTGTTCGCCGCAGACAAAGAAGTGAGCCGAATGACGGTGTTCATCGCGGCGTCCGCGGCATTGGTGGTGGCTGCGGCATTGGGTGTGCTGGCAGGCAGTCTATTGGCGGAGCATATCAATACACGCTATCTCTCCTGGCTAGCAGGTGGCGGCTTTATCCTGATCGGCGCCTATACCCTTTACCAGGCGTAAGGAGATCCAGTGTCCAAGTTGCTTATTCGCGAGGCAGAACCGAATGATGTAAACACCATCCTGGAACTGATTCGTGGGCTCGCAGAGTATGAAAAGGCCCTGGACCAGGCAGTGGCAACACCACAGCAGTTGCATGAGGCCCTGTTCAAGGACAACCCCACCGCTTACGGCTTGATATGCGAGGATGAAACCGGGGTTCTCGGCTTTGCCGTGTATTTTTACAACTACTCCACCTGGACCGGCAAGAATGGGCTGTTCCTGGAAGACCTGTACGTGCGCCCCGAGTGCAGGGGCAAAGGCGCCGGCAAGGCATTACTGAAGTATCTCGCACAGCACGCGGTGGCGATGGATTGCGGGCGCTTCGAGTGGAATGTGCTGGACTGGAATCAGCCGACCATCGACTTTTACACCTCATTTGGCGCAGAAGCACAAAGCGAATGGGTGGGGTATCGGCTCAGTGGTCAGGCGCTTAGAGATTTTGCCGAGTCGGCGGAATAGCGTTATTAGTTTGGGCTTGATCTAAAAGGTAATGCCCGTTTCTCGATCTCCGCTTTCGCCTAGAAGCGGGCATCGAGCCGTACTGGAGCCAAATTCCGCTTTGTAATCACAGCGGCGAGTAATCCACTTACCCTCTTTTTGGTCTATCCTTCTCAAAGCCGAATAGCCAAAGACAGACGTGTATGAGGACTGAACTATTGACTGCTGTCGCTGCTGTAGCTCTGGTCTCTGGGTGCGCAACCACTCTTAGTAATGAGTTTGGGGTTTCGACAAATAGCGTAGGATTTGGCTGCAGCGGAGAAATATGGCGGTCCCAAGAGGCTAATGAAGTGGTTTGCATAGTACGAAGTAAAACCGACCCCAACCGCTTCCTAATCCATCAAAATTCCGGTGAAGTCTGGGGTGACATCGCGTTGAACTTTATTACCCTAGGGGCACATGGCCTGTTCGATCTGGACGATGACACACCGGAAATATGGCATACCGCAGCAGACCAGTACATGCGTAGGCACTATGGTATAAACGCTAAGATGCTAGAGTTTCATCGAGTTGGGAATAAAAATGATGAGGCCGAAGCTTACGTTTTCGAAGTCCTACCGGGCGACCAAACCCCCACTCAGAGCGTACTTGACGTTCAGAAAGAAGATGAAATCATCGAAAAAAATGAAGTGCAGATTGAAGTACTAGAAGTGCAGATTGAAGTACTAGATGAACCAATAACTGAAGACTGAACGACCCTTCATGACACAAGGCGGCCTCCCCAATAACTGAAATGGGCTGACACCTAAAGACTGCTATGAGGTGCAAGCGGACTTTCGTGATTTCAGCTTGCCACGCCTTTCATTTGAGTAAAGCCAGGGAATTTCTGAGCATTTGAGGATGCGTCTACGATGGAAGCTATGACTGACTTCGAAGCCTACTACGCAATTTCCAATATAGCCGTGGCGCTCACTGGCTTTATTGGGGTGATCGTAGCGTTCCAGCACAAGGACCGACATTTTTCTCGTTTGGCGCTATCTACTATTTTTGCAACATCTGTAGGTGCAATGTTGTTCGCATACTTGCCCGAACTTTTGCAACGCCCTTTTGGAGAGCAAATGAGTTGGCGTGTTGCAAATGGAAGCTTTGGGCTCTTCCACCTGTTTCTGATAATTAATCACCAATCACGACAGCTCCAGTTTAAGAAGAACACTCCCGTTCAATTACTAATTGTTATTCTTTCAGTTTTCCCAGTCGTGAGTCTCAAATTGGCAGTGGGCCTTGGCTATTTGTTCGCATATGCATATGAAGTTTATTTGTTAGGTTTGCTGTGGTGTATTTTTATCCCCGCCTACTTATTGGCGAGGATTCTGCTGGAGGGTGCCGAGTAAGTTTCTGCCTTAGATAGCAGATAAATGGCCCCTATGCGGACATTCGCAAACACTTCCATCAACGGCCCCTTTGAGGTGAAAGCGGATATCACTCGTTAAGCTGATCTTACACTCACCGTCAGGTCGGATCTGAGCTATCACAACCAGCTCAATCAATTCTCCCCAATAAATGTGAACCTGGCTTGTTCCGTTCCTTCATGGATAACTGTTTCAGTGAACATGGCGAGCGGTCTGACCCATAAGCCCCCTTCCCCATAAAGCGGCGTATACACCACCATTTGCTCTTCGGTTTCCGAATGACGCGCCACGCCGTGGACCTCGTACTCACCGCCTTTGAAGTGGCGATATTTCCCGGACTGTATTCCTGATGTCTCTGTCATGTTCAGTTCACTCTCGCTGGATGATTTACTGCTGCGCCCAGGCAATCACCTCGGACCGGGTGCCGCGAAACAGCACCTCACCAGCGCGGCGCGACAGTTGATATTCGTACATTGGGTCGTAGTAGGAGCACAATAGCGTCTCGATCCACCGGCGATGCAACTCCAGGTCACCGCTGGACTGCTGCTCCTCGAAGGCCTGTTCGATCATCGCGGCCACAGCCTGCTGTCGCTCTCCCCCCAGCCGCTTGGTGATCTTGGCAAGGTCACCCAATAACTTCTCGCGATGCATGGCGGGCCCGTCCTCGCCATGTCGCTTTTCGAATCGTTCGCCCAGGTCAAGCACATAGTCTTCCAACACTACCTGGACACGACTCGCAACACTCTCCTCCACCAAAACCAGTGGTGCCTGTTTCATCCGCTCGATTAACACCGGGGGTAACGATATCCTGCCGATCAGGCGGCCTTCATCTTCGAGGTAAATGCGATCACTGCCCTCAGCCAGGCGTTTCATCAGGGCGATGCTCAGGGTGTTTTCAAAATCGATCTGCGCGGGTTGGGGTTCCAACAGTTGACCGAAGGTGGAACCGCGGTGCACCGCCAGGCCCTCCAGGTCAATGCTCCCGGGCACCACGGACACCACGCGTGTTTTTCCGGTACCGGTCTTGCCGCCGATCAAAACTATCTCAGCAGCCTTGAGATTGCGCTCGAATTCCTCGATCAGGAACCGGCGCATGGCCTTGTAGCCGCCCTTGATCAGCGGGTAATCCACGCCCGCCTCGCGCAGCCAGGCCTGTACCGTTTGCGAACGTAAGCCGCCGCGAAAGCAATACAGGTAACCCGCCGGGTTGTCCTTCGCGAATTCTTGCCAGGCTGCAAGCCGCTGTTCTTTCAACTCGCCCGAGACAATCTGGTGACCCAGAGCTATAGCGGCGGCCTGCCCCTCTTTTTTGTAACAGGTCCCCACCGCTGCGCGCTCGTCATCCGACATCAATGGCAAGCTGGTTGCGCTGGGGAAGGCGCCGCGACTGAATTCGGTGGGAGCGCGCATGTCCATCATCGGAACGTCCGCCAGAAACAGCTCGCGATAGTTGTCGGTGTCGGCGCGCTGGGTCATAGCCTGCGACTTACTCCGCTTCGCCACCAAAAATGGTCATCACTCTCTCCTGCAGGCCGGTCACCGCGTCGGCCATCAGCGCGAAATCGGCATCCAGCCGCGCCGCCTCGTCACCCTCGGCGATGTCCTCGTTTTCCTTCACCAGTTCATCGGCAAACTTCAACCGACGCAGGCACAAGTCTTCTGCCAACACCAGGCTCAGCCGCTCGTCCCAGTGCAGAGCCATGCGCGCCACCTGTTTGCCGGCATGCAAATGAGTCTCCACCTCCTCACTGAGCAGGTCAACTCCGCGGCAACGCACCACACCGCCCTCTTCACCCAGTTCCCGCAGTTCGCAGTCGCTGCCCAGTTCGAAGCCTTCGGGGAGATTGCTGTGCAACAACCAGTGGGTCATGGTGGCGAGTGGGGCGTTGTTTACCTGGGGCAGAACCACCGGGAAGCTGCCGATGCAGTCACGCAACAAGTTCAATAGCTCTTCTGCGCGCGAGGCGCTCGCCGAGTCGACGAACAGCCAGTTGGCTCGCGTATCAATATAGGCGTAAATCGAGGCCGAGCGTGAGAACGCCCGGGGCAGGCAATCCTGCACAATCTCATCTTTCAGGTTCAGCCGCTCCTTGCGGTAGACCTTGCGCGCCTGTTCCTGCTCGATTACGGCAACCCGCTCTTCCAGTTGCTCCCTGACCACGGTGGCAGGCAACAGCTTTTCCTCGCGCTTGAGTTTCAGCAGAATGCGCCCATCTGCGGCGTGTGTCAGGGCGGCCTCTTCGTCGCCTACCGGGGGCACCCAGCCCATCGACAGGGCCTGCGAGGGTGTGCAGGGCGTAAACTGCCGCTGCTCAAGTTGCTCCCCCAGTGCCTCGGGGGAAAGATCAAAGGGCTGGGTCAAACGGTAGGCCCGAACGTTTTTAAACCACATAAACCGGCGTCCAAAAAAGGGAGGGATTGTACCCCAGCTCGTCAGTGTTAAGGCACCTCTGAATCATGTTCATCGCGCTTCCGGCCGCTGCAAGCGCGGTTGCCCACGGGGAGTGCCGCTCTGCGGGCTGCGCGCACCAGTTAAAACTGCTTATCGACTGGTGATAGACTCACACAACTCGGCCTATACAGGCACCGACCGGGCAACTGGCACACCCTCAGAGGACCAAGAGCAATGAAGTATCTGCACACCATGGTGCGAGCGCGCGACCTCGCCGAAACGCTTGAATTCTATTGCGACCACCTGGGTTTGGTGGAGGTCAACCGTTACGACAGCGAACAGGGGCGCTTTACCCTGGTCTTTCTGGCAGCCCCGGACGATGTTGAAGCCGCCAAGGAGGGCAAAAGCCCGCTGGTGGAGATCACCTGGAACTGGGATCCCGAGGATTATGACGGTGGCCGCAACTTCGGCCACTTAGCCTATCGAGTGGATGATATTTACGCGCTGTGCCAGAAGCTCTCGGACGCGGGTGTCACCATTAATCGCCCTCCGCGCGACGGCCACATGGCGTTTGTGCGATCGCCGGACGGAATCTCCATCGAGTTACTGCAGGCGGGCGACGCGCTACCGCCCCAGGAGCCCTGGTCATCCATGGAAAACACCGGCTCCTGGTAGCCTGCTATCGTGCGCAACAGCATCGCCACCCGTCTCATTGTCGTGCTGACCTTGTGCTCTGCGCTGATCATGGGCGCGAGCATCCTGTTCGACTACCAGTTCTCGCGGCAGGAAATTCTGGAGCGGGTACGCCTGGAGTCCCAGGACACGATCAGAAGCGCTATTGTTGACTTGGAGAACCTGCTGAACGCGGTGGAGGGCTCAACCCTGTTCCTGGGCAAGATTCTCGAGCAGCGCGAGTACACCCGCGAGGGTTTGGTACAGATGCTCAAGGACATTCTCGAGAACAATGACGAGATTTACGGCTCGAGTATCGCGCTCAACCCCGAACTGCTGGATGAACCGCTGGGCTTTGCGCCTTACTACTACTACCAGGACGGCATCCTGACCTTCGCTGACCTGGCCAAGGAGCAGCACAACTACCAGCAACAGGCCTGGTTTACCGAGGCGGTGAGCGCCGGTCGCCCCCTGTGGGTGGAACCCTACTTCGATGCCGGCGGTGGCGAGGTGGCCATGACCACCTATTCGGTACCGGTGTTCCGTGTGGACGAGCACGGCGAGCGCTACCTGTACGCCGTGGTCACCGCGGATGTAGCACTGCAAACATTGCACAATCACTTACAACGGTTACGTCTCGGCAAAAACGGCTTTGCCATACTGCTCAGCCGCAACGGCACGGTGCTCAGTAATCGCAACCCGGACACATTGATGCAGCACTACTTAGAGAGTGCCAGCAGTCCTGCCGACCGCCTGGTTTGGGAGGAATTGTTCCAGCAGGCGATTGCCCGCAACAACCCAACGCGTGAACTGGAGTGCACGGAAATGCAGGGTCGCTGCTCAATCCGCATGGACGTGTTGGAGACCACCGACTGGCCTGTGGGTATCCTCTACTCCCAGAAAGAAATCCTGCAGCCGCTGACTGACTTCCAGGTTAAAACCGCCTTGCTGGCGCTGGCGTCGCTACTGGTAATGGGCCTGGCAGTGTACGGGGTAACTCGCAGGCTGACGGGGCCTCTGACTGAGCTCGCCCATGCCGCAGATGATTTCGCCCGCGGGGAACTGGGTTCGCCCCTGCCTCGCGCCCGCGGCAATGACGAAGTGGCCCGCCTGGTGCGTTCCTTCAAATCCATGGAACAGGACCTGAAGGGCTACGTGGCCAACCTTGAGGACGTGACCGCCAGTCGCAGTCGCCTGGAGGGCGAATTAGCCGCCGCCCGGGAGATACAAATGTCGATGCTGCCCCAGGGCGGTGAGGCGGCGGTCGTCACCGACGAATACCAGTTGTGGGCCAAGGTCAGGCCCGCCAAGACCGTGGGAGGGGACCTCTACACCTACCAGCAATCGGGCCACTTGCTCAGTTTTTGCGTTGGTGATGTCTCCGACAAGGGGGTACCCGCCGCATTATTTATGGCCAAGGCAATCAGTCTTATCCAACAATTGCAGGAAGAGTTTGTCCAACCGGCCCGCGGTATGTCACTACTCAACAATGCACTGGAACAAGGCAACGACAACTGTATGTTCGTCACGCTGTTCTTCGGGGTGCTGGATATGCGCGACTACACACTGCGCTTTGCCAGCGCCGGGCACACGCCTCCCAGCCTGTGTCGCGGTGGCGAGGTGCAAGTGCTGGCTCAGCAAGACGGCCCCGCCCTGGGTCTTATGCCCGACCTGGACTACGAGGATAACGTCATAACGCTGCAAGCCGGCGACCGCCTGACGGTCTATACCGACGGCATCGACGAGGCCTTTAACAGCCAGGCGGAAATGTATGGGACAGAGCGCCTGAATCAATTTTTGGCGGGTTCCAGTGAGCAGGCAGGCGATGTGGCCGGCAGTTCCTTGTTTACCGAGATTGACCAGTTCGCCGGCGAGACGCCGCAATCCGACGACATTACCGTGCTGATACTGGATATTCCGATTGCCGCATCTGAGCAAGGACTATCCGCGAGATCCACCGATACGCATAGTGAGGGCGCGCATCTCCAACAGCGGTCATTTCAGCTCGATCAGCAACTCAATGGCAATGCCCTGAGCTGGCTGGAACATGCTCTTGAGCAAGCCGGCGTCGCCCCGGACCTGGTGATGGAACTCACCCTGGTGCTGGAGGAACTGGTGACCAACGTTCGCAAGTATTCGGGCCTGGACGAGTCAGAATCACTCGAGGTTCAACTCGGCCTGGCAGACGCGTCGATCACCATACAGGTCAGTGATGGCGGCAAGGCCTTCAATCCCCTGGTCGACGGCCATCGATCGCAACTGGGTGCCGACATAGAAACTGCCGAGGTCGGGGGTCTTGGTGTACACTTGATTACGCAACTCACCGACGAACAGACATACCGGCGAGAAGCCGAAAAAAACGTGTTACAGGTGCGGAAACTTTTGCCACAGCCCGCATCCTGAACAAACGCCGCGCAGTAAAGGGGAAGCCTGATCATGGACCTGACAACCACCGTAGCCGTTGATGACCAAAAATCCGTAGCACGGGTAGCCCTGAAGGGGGCCCTTAATACGGATACGGCGCCCGGGTTTGAAACCGAATTGCAGGACGCACTGTCCGGTGGTCAGCAATTGACCGTGCTGGATATGAAAGAGCTGGACTATATCAGTTCAGCCGGCCTACGGGTGATCTTTAAGGCGGCCAAGCAGGCCAAGGCTGACGGGCGCAGGCTGGCTGCGGCTAACCGTAAGCCCCACATCGACAAAGTCTTTGAGATTCTCAAGGCACTGCCAGATATGGCCGTATTCGCCAACGATGATGAGTTGGACGAATACCTGGATGCAATGCAAAGTCGCGTGAAGGATGGCGACTGAAGTCAGCCGTTAGCCGCACGCGCGCGCAGCGGAACGCAAACGACCAGGTTTTGATAATACGTCGCTAAGCGCTAAGGAAGTTAAGAATCCAGCGGCCTATTCGCTCGCGCTCGGGCTCTTCCGCCAGCGAGGCAACTCCCTCGTGGTAGACCTGTTCACCGATCATCTCGCGGCGAAACTCCATGATTTCCCGGGAATACGCAGGCACAAACTCCGGGTGGCCCTGGAACGTTAAAATGTGGTCGCCGATCTGGCACACCGCGTGCTCACAAAAGTCACTACCGGCCAGCACTTGTGTGCCCTCGGGTACCTGGGTGACCTGGTCCTGGTGACTTACCAGTATCCGGAAGTCGACCTCGCCCTGGTCGTGCCAGGCGGCGCTCTCGCTGAAACGATGGGTATGCAGGCCGACGCCCCAACCCTTGCTGGATTTCTCGGTAACGCCACCCAGCGCCCTGGCAATCAACTGGTGGCCAAAGCAGATACCCACCAGTTTCTTTTCACGGCGATGCAATTCCTGGACGAAGGTTTCCAGTGCACGAATCCACGGCTTGTCATCGTACACACTGCTTTTGCTGCCGGTAATCAGGTAAGCGTCAACGGCATCGGGATCGGCGGGTAACTCACCGGACTCGGCATCGTAGGTGACAAAGGTCATCGCCGGGTCAAGTTGTCCAAGCAGCGCAACGAACATATCGGGATACTCGCCAAAGTCCGGCACCCACTCCGGTCGCACTGTGTCGGTTTTCAAAATTCCCAGTTTCATTATCAGGCCTCGCAGTGACCTCGTGCACACGCAAACGGCTATCATAGGTAGCGTGGCCGTGAGCTGTCCATACCACTATAGGGCAGGTCCGGCCGAACTTTTGCGGTGGCGCATTATAGGTTAGCCTTGCAGGTCAACGACCAATGGGCAACCCATGTCTCGCCTACTCTTCTTAGTTGTCAGCATCACATTAATCACCTGTTCCAGCGCCCTGATTCGCGCGCAGGAGTTCGTAGGTACCGCGGCCTGTGCTACCTGCCATAGCGAGGAACATGCACTTTGGCAGGGGTCGCACCACGACCTTGCCATGCAGCCAGCCAATGCAGACGCCGTGCTGGGCGATTTTGACAACGCCAAATTTACCTACGGCGGTACTACATCCACATTTCGCAAAGAGGGTGATGCCTTTATTGTCAGGACTGACGGCGAGGACGGGAAACTTACCGACTTCAAGGTGGAGTACGTGTTTGGTGTTTATCCGCTACAACAATATTTATTACCCCTTTCAAGGGGGCGCCTGCAAGCGCTGAGCATCGCCTGGGATGCGCGTCCGGCCGAGGAAGGTGGCCAGCGCTGGTACCACCTGTATCCGGACGAGGTAATCCTCGCGGGCGACCCGCTGCACTGGACCGGTCCCTACCAGAACTGGAACACTCGGTGCGCCGAGTGCCATAGCACCGATCTTCAGAAAAATTACATCGCCAGTACCCGTACGTTTGAGACCACTTATAAAGAGGTAAACGTTGGCTGTGAAGCCTGCCACGGGCCAGGAAGCAAACATATAGACCTGGGCACAGCGGGCAAACTTGCGAAAGGTGGACCTCATGGCCTGCTCACCGATCTCTTACAGAGGGGCGACTGGGCCTTCGCCGAGGGCAAGACAATTGCCAGCCGGCGTGAAGCCCTCACCTCCAACGCGCAGATTGACAATTGCGCGCGCTGCCATGCCCGTCGCGGCACACTCGGCGACTATCACTATGGCGCTGACCTGCTCGATACCCATCGCCTATCGCTGCCACAATCACCGCTGTACCACTATGACGGTCAGATACTCGACGAGGTCTATGTCTACGGTTCCTTTGTGCAAAGCAAAATGCACATGGCTGGCGTGGTCTGCAGCAATTGTCATGAGCCCCACAGCCTGGCGCTGCGCGCTGCCGATAATGGTGTCTGCGCGCAATGCCACAAGGCGGAAAGCTACGACACCGCAAGCCACCATCACCACCCCCAGGAAAGCGACGGCGCACTGTGTGCAAATTGCCATATGCCGGAAACCACCTACATGGGGGTCGACCCGCGTCGTGATCATAGCTTTCGCGTTCCCCGGCCCGACCTGAGTGTGGTGCTGGGTACGCCAAATGCCTGTAACCAGTGCCACACCGACCGAGATGCCAGTTGGGCGTTGACCGCTCTGCGCACCTGGGGGGTGGACCACCGGGATACCGCGAGACACCCGGCCAGGGCATTCATGCTGGCCGACGCCGGTGATACCCGGGTCATTCCGCAGCTGGCTGAAATTGCCCAAGACACGACGGCACCGCCGATATGGCGCGCCACGGCCATCGAGGCAGTTGCCGACAATGGCGGCAGTGCACGTAGCACGATTCAGTTAGCCAGCCAATTTCTGTACGACGACAATACCCTGATCCGCACGAGCACCATTCGCAGCATCCAGGGATTGCCACTGAACCAGCGGTTCCAGTTACTGCGCCCACTGATCGACGACGAGGTGACGGGCGTGCGCATGGAGGTAGCATCTTCACTGGCCGGCGTACCGCTTGACCAGATCAGCCCTGAAGACGCGCAAAACTTGCTGGCATTATTCAAGGAGTATGAAGCCGTACAACGCCTTCACGCCGATATGCCCGGGATACAAATGCAGCTGGGCTTGTTCTACCTGAACCGCGGGGACCTGCCGGCCAGCGAAAAGGCCTACCGCGAGGCGTTAACGCTTAACCCCCCAACTGGTACCGGCCTACCTGAACCTGGCTGACCTGTTGCGCTCGGTGGACCGCGAAGAGGAAGCAAGGGAGCTGCTAATGACGGCTCTGGGGGTTGCCACAAACAATGGCCCTACCCTCCACGCCCTGGGCTTGCTGGAAACCCGCGCCGGCAACAGTGAGGCGGCGCTGGATTACCTGGGTAAAGCCGCAGCGCTGGAGCAAACGGGTACACGCCATCGCTTTGTCTACGCTATTGCACTGCACGACCTGGGGGAGCCGCAACAAGCAGTTGAGCAATTGCAGGGGTTGGTGAAGGCGTATCCGGAAAACCAGGACGTATTGCTCGCATTGGCGAACTACAGTGCCGAGTTGGGGCGGCAAGAGCAGGCTCTTATGCACGCGCAGACGTTGTTACGCCTGGCGCCAGGCAACCAGGGTTATCAACAGTTGTACCTTCAATTGCAGGGCGAGCCCAACGCGCCGTGAATGGGTGGCGGGAACTCTCGTTTGCGCGAATCAGCTGGCGGGCGTAAACACCAGATTGATAGATACCGGCACCGCCGTGCTGATCGACTTGAGGCCAGCGATTTCCCGCAGGGCATCAATGCCGTCTACCAGGTCAAATTGTTTGGCGTCGACAACGACCGGCTGCGCGCTAAACACCCGCAAGGTACCCGCGCTATCGGTGACCACCACAACGGGTATGGTCAGGGGCACCGTTTGCCCGTGCAGGCTAAGATCTACCGCTATTTCGGTTGTCACCACACCTTCCTCACTCACCGCAACCAGGATGTCGGGTTGCACCTGTGAGGTGATATTGGCGGCGGGAAACCGCGAGGTTTCAAACAACAACTCGCGCATGCGTTCATTGCGAATCGGGATTAAGGTCTCGACGCTATCCAGATCCACGCCAAGTTGCACTTTACCGTCAGCGCCGATGTAACCTACCAGCGAGGTGAACTCGTGGGTCTCACCGATACGCGAATTCTTTACGGAAATGAAACTCACCGACGAGCGTTCATTGTCCAGTTCCCACTGCGCAAGGCTGCCCTGGGAAACCAGCAGCAACACGGCGCCCAATAAGGTGGATAGTATCGGCGGTACAAGTTTCATTTACAGTCTCCGGGGATTGCTACTCTGCTGAACATCAGCTGGATATCAACTGGACATCAACTACACAGCGACGTCCGCAAGATCGCCTTTCTTCTCCAGCCAGGCCTTGCGGTCACCCGCGCGCTTCTTGGCCAGTAACATATCCAGCATCTTGTTGGTGCCGTCTCCGGCATCCAACACCAGGCGCACCAACCTGCGCGTATCCGGGTCCATGGTGGTTTCCCGCAACTGCAGTGGATTCATTTCGCCCAGTCCCTTAAAGCGCTGAACGTTGACCTTGCCGCGCTTCTTCTCCGCCTCAATACGGTCCAGCACGCCCTGTTTTTCCGCTTCGTCCAGGGCGTAGTAGACCTCCTTACCAACATCAATGCGGTAGAGTGGCGGCATAGCAACGTAAACATGCCCGGCCGCCACCAGGTGGCGGAAGTGACGGACAAACAGGGCGCAAATAAGCGTCGCGATGTGCAGGCCATCAGAATCGGCGTCTGCGAGGATACATACCTTGTGATAGCGCAGGCCTGACAGGTCATCTGAGGCGGGATCAATCCCCAGTGCGACAGAAATATTATGTACCTCCTGGGAGGCAAGGATTTCCTGGGAGTCGACTTCCCATGTGTTCAGGATTTTGCCACGCAAAGGCAAAATGGCCTGGAAATCGCGGTCACGTGCCTGTTTCGCCGAGCCGCCAGCGGAGTCCCCCTCTACCAGGAACAACTCGCCGCGTGCGGGGTCTTCGCCAGAACAATCTGCCAACTTGCCCGGCAGCGCTGGCCCGGTCGCGACCTTTTTACGGGTGACTTTCTTGGCGGTACGCAGGCGACTCTGGGCATTGGTAATGCACATTTCCGCCAGTTGTTCCGCCTCCTGGGTGTGCTGATTCAGCCACAGGCTGAACGCATCCTTGGCAACCCCGGAGACAAACGCTGCGGCCTCGCGGGAGGACAGCCGTTCCTTGGTTTGCCCGGAGAACTGGGGATCTTCCAGCTTGGAGGAAAGAACATAACAACAGCGGTCCCAGATATCGTCGGGTGTCAGTTTTACGCCCCGGGGCAGCAAGCTGCGCAGCTCGCAAAAGTCACGCATGGCATCCAGCAGGCCTGTGCGCAACCCATTCACATGGGTACCGCCCTGGGCGGTGGGAATCAGGTTTACATAGGACTCAGCGATAACCTCGCCGCCCTCGGGCAACCATTGCACTGCCCAGTCCACACCTTCATTGGTGCCGCTGAAACTACCGACGAACGGTTCTTCGGGGATACAGGGAAAATCGATGGTGGCATCTGCCAGGTAGTCGGTAAGCCCATCCTCGTAATACCACTCTTCACTCTCGCCCTTTTTCTCGTCCTTAAATTTAACCCGCAGGCCGGGGCACAACACCGCCTTGGCACGCAGGACATGCTTGAGGCGAGACACCGAGAAATTGGTGGAATCGAAGTATTGCCCGTCCGGGGTAAATTTAACCGCGGTACCGCTGTTGCGCTTGCCGCAGCTGTCGACGACCTTGAGCTCGGTTTTTTTCTCACCGCCGGCAAATGACATCTGGTACACCTGCCCGTCGCGCCGTATGGTGACCTGCAACTCACTGGACAGGGCGTTAACCACCGACACACCAACGCCGTGCAGACCGCCGCTGAACTGGTAGTTCTTGGAAGAGAATTTGCCGCCCGCGTGCAGCGTGGAGAGGATGACCTCGACCCCGGGTTTACCCTGTTCAGGGTGAATGTCTACGGGCATGCCGCGGCCGTTGTCAGTCACCGTGATCGATTGATCCTTGTGCAGCACGACATCGATCTGGTTGGCATGGCCGGCGAGTGCCTCGTCCACGCTGTTATCGATAACTTCCTGTGCCAGGTGGTTGGGGCGGCTGGTATCGGTGTACATGCCCGGCCGTTTACGCACGGGCTCGAGTCCGGTGAGGACTTCGATATCTTCAGCGGTGTATTGGCTCATTCCCTGGATCTGCTTACGGCCATTGCGAAGCCGTTATTGTACATGAGGAAGGGAGCTTGTGGCCTATAAGTGGCCTATAAGTAGCCGCCAGAATTGGTGTCGACGTGAAAGTGATAGTCGTCGACCCGCGACACACCCGTATGTACTTCACCGTTGGCCTGCAAGTCCAGCCAGCGGTAGCCGGGGGGCAGGTCATCAGCCTTGAACTGTACCTGGCCCGGAGCGAACTGCACGCAGGTAGAGGGCGACGCAAGTAGCAGAACTCCGTTGCGCTGCTGTTGGAATTCCTGGTGAACATGCCCCCACAGCACCGCCCTGACACTGGGGAAACGATCTACTATCTGGAAGAACCCGTCCGCATCTGCAGTCATCTGCTCATCAAGCCAGGCACAACCAATGGCCACCGGCTGGTGATGCAAACAGATCAACGAGTGCAATCCCGCTTCCTGCGCAGCGCTAAGACGAAGCTCCAACACCGAGAGCTCATCAGCACCTAGTTCACCGCCTACCTGGCCGGGAATCTGTGAGTTGAGCATGACGACCTGCCAATTGCCACCGCGTAGCTCCGACACCAGGTGCGCTTCCCCCCCGGCCGAACGCATGCTTTCCAGGTCGTCGTGGTTGCCGGGCAGCCAATAGTGATTGGCCGGCAGTTGTTCCAGGTAGCTGCGCAAACGCGTATACGAATCGGCCGCGCCCTGGTCGGACAGATCACCGGTGGCGAGAACGCCATCGATGCGAGTGCGCTCACGCACTACCTGGCTGATCACTGCCTGCAGGGAGTCGTCCGTATCCATTCCCAACAAGGTGCCCCCACGAGTACGGCACAGGTGGGTGTCTGTAAGTTGTACCAACTGCAGTCGGCCATCACTGTGGGGGAGTTCTTGGTAGGAGGTTGCAGAACTGCTCATCTCACACCACGGGCGCAAGTCAGGTATCGAGGAAAGGTGCAGTCATGTCGGTATGAACGCGCCCATTTTCCAGGCAGTGCTCCAGCCACTCGGCCAGGAAGCGATTCTGCCCCGCTTTCTCATCCTGTTGGTGCATGTTTTTGTTGGGGTAGTGGTAGCGCGCCTGAATCTCGCGCTGCGACTGGAACGAGCCGACCTCGAGCATGCCGGCATCGTGATAGGCACGAACCTCTATCTTCAGGTGCCCCAGCCAGTCTGCACCAGGTTGGTGCTGCTGGTAGAGCCTGAAGATCGTCGTGTAGCGGGCGCGCTCTATAACTTCTATACGCACCCGGGCGTCGGCCACAGTAAATTCATGAAGATTGCGGGTTTCGTAGTCAGGGAATAACAACATCAGGCGTGCGTAATTCGCCTCGCAGATCGCATGCAGTCCCGCGAGGTCAACCCGGTAAGCATTTTTTAAAGCTCGCTGCAAAAATTATGCTCCTGTTCTTCCAAACACTCTTACAACCACTCTTGCAACCACTCTTAACACCAAAGGTTACACCCAATATCCCGACGTCTTGCCGTCGCAGGGGAAAGCGTACTGCCCGTCCCCAATGTGTGACTGCAGTACACTCAACAGTACAATCAACACCAGAGATATCAGTGTAGCACTTACCTCGACAGAGACTACCGGAGTATTGCACGAATTCAACCGCTTGAATTGTATGCGCCCGCTGGCTTAGGCTGCTAAACTGACGCACGCTTTTTTTACCAGCCCCACAGAGGAAGACTGCATGATACGTCCGGGCGCCGCGCTATGTGCGCTGACTCTCTCGATTGTTACCGCCGCCGCGCAGGCCGATTCCCTGCGTGACATCTACGAACTGGCCCTGGAAAACGATGCCCAGTTAAAAGCCGAGCAGGCACAGTATCTTGCCAACATCGAGTCCGAAAAAATCAGCCTGTCCCGCCTGCTACCGCAGGTGAACGCCAACTACGACTACATAGACTCCGACCAGGACGTCGAGGGCGAGAGCTTCGACCAGTCCGGTATCGGTATTGTCACCACGGACACGCTGACCAACACTGATACGACGCGCGATGGCTATGCGCTGAGCTTGCGCCAGGCTATTTTTGATTTGCCCGCGTGGTTCAGTTTCCAGTCCGGTAAAGAATTTACCAGGCAGGCCGAAGCCACCTTCGCGGCTAACCAGCAAAACCTGATTGTGAGGGTCGTCGATGCCTACCTGTTAGTATTGCGCGCGCAGGACAATCTGGAAGCGTCCAAGGCACAGGAACGTGCGTTTGAGCGCCAGCTCGAACAGACACAGCAGCGCTTTGAAGTTGGCCTGATCGCCATTACCGACGTCTACGAAGCCCAGGCTGCCTACGACCTGTCCCGGGTAAACCGCATCGTCGACGAGAACAACGTCTCCGTGGCCCTGGAGCGCCTGTCGGTGCTGACTGGCCAGAACCACAGCAACCTGAATATCCTTAAAGACGATCTCGAGATCAATTTGCCGGAGCCAAACGACCGTGCCGCCTGGGTGGAGTTCGCGCTGGAAAACAACTTCAACTTGAAGGCCGCGGTATACGCCGAGGAAGCGGCGCGACAGACCGCCAAGGCCAACAAAATGGAGCACGCACCGAAGGTCAGCGGCGGCTACGAGTACTCGGATTACGAGGTAGACGGCGACTTGACGGTGGAGCCGGAAACACCCTTCGATCGCTCCCCCGATTCCGTTACCGAAACCAATACCTGGAACCTGCGTCTGGACCTGCCGCTGTACAGCGGCGGCGCGATCAGCGCCAACCGCCGACGGGCTGCGCAGGAATTTAACGCGGCGCGGGAGAACCGCATTAACCTGTCGCGCAATACGGTCACCAATGCACGATCACTACACATGACAGTAGTCAGTGACGTATCAAGGGTGGCCGCGCGCAAACAGTCCATTGTGTCCTCCAAGAGTGCGCTGGATGCCACCCAGGCTGGCTACGAGGTGGGCACCCGTAACGTGGTAGACGTGCTGAATGCCCAGAACACGTTGTTCGCAGCTCAACGCGACTATGCCAACAGTCGCTATGATTACATTCTTAATGTACTACTGCTGAAAGAACAGGCCGGCCTACTCAGCCCCGAGGATGTGAACCGCCTCGACTCCTACATGATTACGCCACCGCCGCCGTCCAGCAGCAGTGAGTAATTAATCGGCCAGGGACCAAAGCAGGCAGCGCTCCGCACTTCCGGATATTCCATTTTACTGGCAAAGTGCCAGCTGCTGCCCCGCTTCGGTAAGCGTGGCCAGCAGCTAAACCAGCTGGTCCCTGACGATCTCGAGTAACTGCTGCCTGGCGCCCCGGTTGGCGGCAATCACCTCCAGACCCGCCCGGCCCATCTGTTCCAGCCGGGCCGGCTCGGACAGCAAATCCAGCAAACTCTGGCCAAGATCCTGGGGGTCCTGCAACTGAATCATTGCTCCCGCAGCCACCATCAACTCACTGATTTCGGCAAAGTTGAACATGTGCGGACCGGTGACCACCGGCACACCCCACGCTGCGGCCTCCAGCACATTGTGACCGCCGTGTTCAACCAGGCTACCACCAACAATAGCGACACCCGACAACGATAGCAGCAGTACCAGCTCGCCCATGGTATCGCCGACAACCACGTTGATGTCTACATCCGGGTCAACCTGGGCAGAGCGGCGAGCCACATTAAAGCCGGCATCGGAGACCTGCTGACACACCGCATCAAAGCGTTCAGGGTGCCGTGGTACCAGCACCAGTAGCGACTGCGGATACTGCTCAAGTACGCCGGTAAAGGCCGCCAGGATTTGCTCATCTTCGCCGGGGTGGGTGCTGGCAGCCACCAGCACGAAGCGCTCGTCGGCCCGGTAAGCCGCGCGTAATTCCTCCGCCCGACCGCGCAGCGGGTCCTCCAGGGTAATATCAAATTTGATACTGCCTGTTGTCCGAATGCGCTCGGCGGCAAGACCGAGGTCTACAAAGCGCTCGCGATCGGCGGCCGATTGGCAGGCCACAAAGCTGAGTTTTGACAGCATTGATTGGGTCAGACCCGGAATCCGCCCGTAACCCCGGGCGGAACGCTCCGACAAGCGCGCATTGGCAAGCAGGATCGGGCACCCGTGCCTCGCTGCGTGGTGAATCATGTTGGGCCACAGTTCGGTTTCCATCAACAGCAGCAGGCTGGGTTGAATCGCCTCAATAAACCTGACAGTGGCACCGGGCAAATCCCAGGGCGCGTACACATGGAAGACACGCTGGCCAAACAGTGCTCGGACACGTTCTGAGCCCGTTGGCGTGGTGGTGGTTATCACCAACTGATGGTTTGGATATTCGCTCAACAAAGCTTCAACGACTGGCGCCGCCGCGATAGTTTCTCCCACCGATACCGCATGCACCCAGATCTTCGGTTTCTCCGGCGACAGTCCCTCAGTACTGAAGATGGCAAAGCGTTCGCCCATCCGCCGGCGGTAGTCGGGTGCCCGGCGCGACCGTAACAACATCCTCAAAATAAGGAACGGCACCAGGACATAGAACAGGGCGCTGTAGAGATAACGCATGGCGAAGTCCGCAACAGTAACCCGGGCAGCATAACGTCAGCCCACGAAGGCCGCCAGTCCACAGTGAGCTTGCGAACCATCAGCCGGTCCGTAAACGCGAACCCGCTACCGCTGCGCCGCAGTATCCTGGCAGCGATTCAGGCTATAATCGCGCTTTATCTTTTCCGTCTCCCGAATCATGGACCGACAAAAGCTCCAGATCGATATCGCTATCATCGGCGGTGGCATTGCAGGGCTGTGGACGCTGAATCAGTTGCGCAACCTGGGCTACAGTGCTGTGTTACTGGAACAGCACGCCCTTGGCAGTCACCAGACCATGGCGTCACAGGGCATGATCCACGGCGGCATCAAGTACGCCCTGGGCGGAGCATGGGGCGGTGGCTCCGAAGCCATTTCGGCGATGCCCGCCGCCTGGCGAGACTGCCTGTCCGGTGACGGGGCGGTAGACCTGCGCGGCTGCAAAATTCTGAGCGAAGACTTCTACCTGTGGTCCGCGGACAACCTCAAGTCTCGCATGAGTTCCTTTTTCGCCAGCAAGATGTTGCGGGGCCGGGTTGAAAAATTATCCCGTGAGACATTTCCCGCCGCGCTTAACTCACCGCAATTCCAGGGGCAGGTTTACCGACTGATCGACCTGGTGCTGGATATGCCTTCGGTGGTAAAGACCCTCGCCGAACACCAGCAAGATGCTATTTTTAGCATCGACTGGTCGTCGGCCAGTCTGCAACGCGACGGGCGGCAAGCCGTTGTCACCATCGGCAACTGCGAGATTCATCCACGGCAGCTATTGCTTACCGCTGGCGTCGGCAATGAAGCACTGCTACAAAAGTTGCAGGCAACCAGCCCGCAAATGCAGCGCCGGCCCTTGCAGCAGGTTATCCTCAAGCACCAGTATCCCGAACCGTTTTTCGGCCATTGCACCGGCGGCAATCCCTCGCCCCGACTCACGGTGTCAAGTCACACGACTTCCGCGGGCGAGCCCGTCTGGTACCTCGGGGGCGATTTGGCCACGGAGAACACGAATGCGTCCGAGCACGAATTGATTACCAAGGCCCAGGGGGAGATTGAGACGCTGTTCCCCTGGATTGAGTTTGGACACTGTGAATGGCGCACCATCAAGCTCGACCGCGCCGAACCGCGGCAGAGCACCCTGCTAAAGCCGGACCGAGCCTTTGTCGGATCCGTCGACTCAGTAGACAACGCGCTGGTGGCCTGGCCCACCAAACTCAGTTTGAGCCCGGACCTGGGCAATGAAATCATGCGCCATCTCAACGAGCGCAAGCTGTCACCGCTGCATCCCCAGAATCTGGCACCTTTACAACAGCAGCCACGGCCAGCCATCGCCGCCACCGCCTGGGACGAACTGTTTTGAGCAGTTGGATGCAAGGTGTCGGTGATACCGGCCTGGAAGTCAGTCGCATCGGGCTGGGGACGGTAAAGCTCGGGCGCGACCAGGGGGTAAAATACCCACAGCAATTCTCCATCCCCGATGACAGGGCCGCCAGTGACTTGCTGGCACTCGCCCAGGACCTGGGAATTAACCTGCTGGACACCGCACCCGCATACGGCAACAGCGAGGAACGCCTGGGCAAACTGTTGCGCGACCAGCGCCGGGAGTGGGTGATCTGCAGCAAGGTGGGCGAGGAGTTTGAACAGGGACAGTCGCGATTTGACTTCAGCCCCGAACACACCCGGTATTCGATTGATCGCAGCCTGCGGCGCCTGGGTTGCGATGAGATTGATATGGTGCTGGTGCATTCCAATGGCGAGGATGAACGCATTATCAACTCCTTGGGAACCCTGGAGGCGCTGATCGATCTTAAACGCGAAGGTAAAATTCGCGCCTTCGGGATGTCGACCAAATCGGTAGCCGGGGGCCTGGCAGCAGCGGCACCGTGTGACGTGTTGATGGTGACCTACAATCTCGGGCAGCAGCAGGAGTTGGCTGTTCTCGATAAGTGCCTACACACAGGCACAGGCGTACTGATAAAAAAGGCGCTGGCCAGCGGTCACCTCGCGAGCGATCTCGATGACCCGGTACAGGCGAGTATGGAACTTATTTTCCATCACGCGGCAACGAGCTCTGCAATCATCGGCACTATCAACCCGCAACACCTCAGGGAAAATACCGCGGCCGCACGCCGGGCGCTGGAATCATTGTGATGCGCCGGCCTTCATTGGGAGTCCTGCTGGATCTTGGTCACGATTGAGGTCGTAGACACGTTTTCGACAAAGGCCAGCACCTGTACATCACCGCCGTAGTCTTCAACAATCTCCCAACCGACCACGCCTTCTTTGTCGTAGTCGCCACCCTTGGCGAGCACATCGGGCTGCAATGCGCCCAGCAGCGGACGCGGTGTATCTTCATCAAAACACAGCACCCAGTCCACCGATTCCAACCCGGCCAGGACCGCCATACGCCTATCCTGCGGGTTAATCGGCCGTCCACTGCCCTTGAGCTTTCTCACCGAGGCATCGCTGTTAACCGCGACGATTAGTCGGTCGCCCAATTGCCGCGCCTGTTCGAGGTAGGCGACGTGGCCCGCGTGGATAATATCGAAGCAGCCGTTGGTAAACACCACGCGCTCACCGTGACTGCGTGCGTCGGCAACGGCAATCTCCAACTGCTCCAGGGTCACTACCCCACGTTCGGAGCCCTGGTCAGCCAGCACCGCTCGCCGGAGTTCCGGCGCACTGACGGTCGCAGTACCCAGCTTGCCGACCACGAGGCTGGCGGCGATATTCGCCAGGCCCACCGCTTCGGGGATACTGACACCGCCCGAGATAGCGGCAGCCAGGGTCGCAATGACGGTGTCACCGGCGCCGGTGACGTCAAACACTTCCCGAGCTTTGGCCGGCAGGTGCATTTCCTCTTCCCCGGGGCGCAACAATGTCATCCCGTGCTCACCGCGAGTGACCAACAACGCACCGAGTTGCAGTTGCTGCATCAGGGTTTCTCCCCGAGCGACCAGTTCCTGTTCGGTACTGCAGTGCCCTACAACAGCTTCAAACTCGTGGAGGTTGGGTGTCAGTAAGGTGGCGCCACGGTAGCGTTCAAAATCGGTGCCCTTGGGATCCACCAACACCGGAACCTTTGCCTCACTCGCTGCAGCGATGAGCGGTTGTGGGTCAGACAATGCGCCTTTGGCGTAATCTGAAAGTACCAGCGCCCCACACGTGGCAAGTAAGGGCTGCAGACCCTCTGCCAGGCTGCCGTCGTTGCCTACCGATTGTGGTTCTTCAAAGTCCAGGCGGATCAACTGCTGGTGTCGACTTATCACCCGCAATTTGGTGATGGTCGGATGGTCTGCGTCACGCAGGAAGTCACACACCACGCCCGCCCCCTGCAACATATCGTGCAGGGAATCGGCCATTTCGTCGTCGCCGGTAAAGCCCCGCAGTGTGCTCTTCACGCCCAGTGCCGCAATGTTCAGCGCCACGTTGCCAGCGCCACCGGGGCGATCATTAATCTGCTCGACCTTGACGACCGGTACCGGCGCCTCCGGTGATATCCTGGAGGTTGGCCCGTGCCAATAGCGATCGAGCATGATGTCACCAAGCACCAGCACGCGGGCCTGTTCAAAGCTGGGCATGCGGAGTTTCATGGCGGTGCTTGTCCTCGTCGGGTTCTCGTCGGGTTGCTGTTGGCCACTATCTGGCCGAAGCGTGCGGTTATCATAGCATGCCGACCAGCGGCTGGAGTGCTTGCCAACGTGCGCCAAAACCGCTACTTTCGCCGCCCCGGCTCCCAGGACAAGCGCCATGATTCCAGGCCTACCCGAAGACATCGACCAGATAAAAGGCTTCCTCGCCGAAGACGAGGCCAATGCACTTTACCGGTCCGCCCTGGGTGTCGCCGCGCTGGGGCCAGTACTGGAGATTGGCAGCTATTGTGGCAAGTCGACGATCTACCTGGGGCTCGCCTGTCGAGAATCAGGTAACACGGTATTTGCGCTGGACCATCACCGGGGTTCCGAAGAACACCAGCCCGGTGAGTTTTTTCACGATCCGGCGCTGTACGACGAAGGCCAGGCATCGGTAGATACCTTCAGGGAGTTCCGCAGCAATATCACCAAAGCCGACCTGGATGACTGTGTGGTTCCCATAGTCACCGGTTCCGCGGTGGCCGCCAAACATTGGCGCACGCCCCTGGGCATGGTATTCATCGATGGGGGTCACAGCCTGGACGCGGCGCTGCTTGATTACCGCTGCTGGGCGCCCTGGGTTGCGCGGGAAGGGTTACTGGCAATACACGATATCTTTCCCGATGCGCACAAAGGCGGCCAGGCTCCTCATGCGATTTTACGCATGGCACTTTCATCGGGGTTGTTCGCCCAAGTTGATCAGGTCAATTCACTGGCGATCTTGCAGCGCCTGTAGGCTAGGATGGCGCACTAGGCAAAAGCGACCGCAGCCGGTCGCCCGCTGTCGGTACCCCCTAATCTATACGGCGCAGGGGCACGGCTTCACCCGGGCTAGCGTCGTCATCGGACAGCACATTGACCGAGGTAAACAGCCCCGCCGCCGCGGTGTGTTCTGTCAATGCATCAGCGGCCAGCAAAATAGCGCCAGCGGTCCAGGTGGGCTTTTCATCGGGCCAAAGCAGGTCCTCTACAAGCTGGTAACCGGTCCAGTAGGAACCGTCCTGTGTGCGCCACTGGTGTAACCAGCTGTACACCTCCACCGCGCGGGCGTGATCACCGGCAGCCAGCAAAGCCATCACCAGCTCACAGGATTCGGCGACCGTTACCCAGGGCTGGTCAGCGACACAACGACATCCCAGCTGATCTTCGACAAACTCCTCCCAGCGCTCCGCCAGTCGCGACCGGGCTTCGCCCTGGGGATAAACCCCGACCAGCACCGGGTAGAACCAGTCCATCGAATAACGGGACTTGCTTTCCCAGGTACGATCAAAGCGCTCCGGGTGGTAACGCAATGCCTGCCCGAGCAAGTCACGAGCTGACAGCCATTGGGGTCGATGTTCTCCCAGGGTGACTGCAATGTTGTACGCGCACTCCAGGCTCTTGTAGATCGAGCTGCATCCCGTGACCAGGGCATCACCCTTGGCAATACCCTCAGCATCAACGGCCCAGTCAATGTCACCGTGTTCGGATTGCAGGGCAAGCACAAAACCAATCGCGCGATCGACCATGGGCCACATGGCGCGCAGAAAATCCCGATCGCCCGTTACCAGGAAGTGATGCCAAACCCCCGTGGCGACGTAGGCGACAAAGTTGCTCTCACGGCGCTCGCGATTATCGATCTGGTCACCCCGGTAAGCTGCCCACCAGCTGCCGTCAACCAATTGCACCGCAGACAACCAGTGATAAGCACGTAGGGCGGCCTCGTATTCACCGGCAATCGACAAGCCCATGGCGGCTTCCACGTGATCCCAGGGGTCGGTATAACCGCCTTCGAACCATGGAATCTCACCACTGGGCTGCTGCACCTGGAGAATGAAATCTACCGTAGGGCGTAAAAATTCTTCCGGGAACAGCCCGCGACTGAGATACAAGCCGCTCATGCTGCCACCTCTTTACGAAAGTACATCACCACGCTCTTGCCCATCAGTGGATTCATGCCGGCCTCCAGGATGCGGGTGACAGCGGGTTTTTCCATCAGGTCCCACACCAGCAGGCGATGATACTGCGCAACCAGCCAGTTGCTGTCCTGCGTATTCCAGAACAGGCACTTGAGCCACCAGAACGGCGCGTGCAGGGCGTGGGCCCAGTGGCGGTAGTAGTGGTGAAAACCCAGCGATTCTATATCCCCGCGCAATTCGCCGGCGCGAAAAATGCGCACATGCCCGCCCGGCACCTGGTAATAGGCGTCGCTCAGCGCCCAACAGATTTTCTCGGGCCAGCGTCGGGGTACGCTCGCACACAGCAGCCCGCCGGGCTTCAGTACCCGCTGGATCTCTACCAGCGCCGCGCGGTAGTCCGGGATGTGTTCCAGCACCTCGCTGCAAATAACCTTATCGAAGGTGTCATCAGCAAAGGGTAGCTGTAGGGCGTTGGCAGAGGCCAGCCCGAATGCTCGCTGGTCATCGCCGGGCTGAGAGAAATCCTGAAACTTGTCACGCGTGGTTTTCAGGTCATCCACGGACAGGTCGACACCAAAGGATTCAACACGTTCTTCCAGGTAGGCGGAGATCACGTGCCGGCCCTCACCACAACCCAGATCGAGCACGCGATCTCCCGGTGAGAGCGGGAAGTGTTTGAAATCAACCGTCTGCATGCGCCAGCACCGAATGATAGTAGCGGGTCATTTGTGCAGCGCACACCTGCCAACTGAATTTCTCCAAAATGCGGTTGCGGCCGGCAGCGGCCAATCTGTCCCGCCGTGGGGCATCACGCAGCAAAGAAGCTACCGCCTCGGCCAGCGCATCGGCTGATTTTGCAGGCACGATGACGCCGGCATCCGCTACCACTTCAGGTAGTGCACCGCCGTCGGTGGAGACCACCGGAACGCCACAGGCCATCGCCTCACCGGCCGGCAGACCAAACCCCTCGTAGACAGAGGGCACTATCGCGATGGTGGCCTCGGCGTAGTAGCGCACCATGTCCTCGGTGCTGATACCACTGACGAATTTAACCTTCTGCTCAAGCCCGAGCGCAGAGACCAGTCTCTCGGTCTTGCCGCCCGGCTGGGGCTTACTGACCAGCAAAAGCTCCAGATCGGGAAACTCCTCTAGCAGGCTGGCATAGGCGCGCAGCAGATAGCGCACACCTTTGAGCGGAGCATCTGCAGATGCTGTCGCCATCAAGCGTCGCGGTAAACGCGTCACTTGCGCCAGCGGCCGAAAGGTCTCGGTGTCGATACCGTTGTGAACCAGGCTGATGCCTGCGGGCTGCAAGCCGAAATCGCGGGCGATGTCCTGTCGCGAGCAGTCAGATACGGTCACCACGTTGCGCAACTGTTTGACGACTCTCTTTTGCATGCCCAGAAACGAGTGCCATCGACGGATCAACAGGCGCTCATGCCAACGGCGCGCCGCTGCCAGGGCGATACGTAAATCGCTGGTTACCGGGTGATGAATGGTAGTGACCAGCGGGAACCCCTCGCGCTGCAGTTGCAACATACCGTAGCTGAGGCTCTGATTATCATGTATGAGGTCGTATTCATGTCGGTGTTGGCGCAGGTATTTCAGCACACGGCGGCCAAAGGTGTAGGGCTCTGCAAAGCCACCGGTGAGCTTGCTGGTCCACTCGATGATATTGCTCATCGAGCGCAGGTGATGGGGACGCAAAGAACCAAGGCCATTTTCGAACAGATCGAGGCTGGGTATTTCGATCAGGCGAACACGCGGGTCAAGATGCGGGTAAGGCGGGCCGGATATCACATCCACGCTATGACCCGCATCGACCAGTGCCTTGCTCAGGTATTTGAGGTAAACGCCCTGACCGCCGCCATAAGGGGCACTGCGATAGCCCAGCAGAGCGATACGCAGTGGCCTGGCGCTGATATCGCGGGGACTGGTGTCATCCGGCAGGCACGCCTGATCCACCGCCGCCGCCAGCGGGTTGCCCTCAATTGAATCAAGCTGCCTGATAATCTATACCTCAAGGTTGCTTATGCCGCACTGCCGATGGGAAAAGTAAAGCAAGCGTTTTAATGGGAAAGGGCCCGGATTCTACCAGTGATTGGTCAAAAAACCACCCCTCGCCCTGTCCGCACCGGCCCCCACGAGGCCCGATTCCACTGGGCCCATACATTAAATGTGCCTATAATCCACGCCCACACTTCAGGGAATCTTCATGGCAAAGAGTAACTACAAAGGCATCATCCTGGCCGGCGGCTCGGGCACCCGGCTGCACCCACTGACCAGCACCGTCAGCAAGCAACTGATGCCCGTATATGACAAACCCATGGTCTACTACCCCCTGGCCACACTAATGCTGGCCGGAATTACCGATATCCTGGTGATCACCACCCCCCGGGATCAGCAGGCATTTACCGATTTGCTCGCAGATGGCAGCCAATGGGGGCTGAACATCCAGTACACGGCACAACCCAGCCCGGATGGCCTCGCGCAGGCCTTCATCCTGGGTGAAGACTTTATCGGTAATGCGCCCGCAAGCCTGGTTCTGGGCGACAACATCTTTTACGGTGGTGGCTTCTCCGAAAAACTGAGCTCCGCCGCTGCGCGCCAACAGGGTGCCTCGGTATTTGCCTACTACGTCCAGGACCCGGAACGTTACGGCGTGGTGTCCTTCGACAAGGAGGGCGTCGCCCAGGATATTGAGGAGAAACCCGCCAACCCGCGCTCTCACTACGCGGTCACAGGCTTGTACTTCTACGACAACGACGTCATAGATATCGCCAAGAACATCCGTCCCTCCCCGCGTGGCGAGTTGGAGATTACCGACGTCAATAAGGTTTACCTGGAGCGCGGTGACCTGCACGTGGAAGTGATGAGCCGAGGCACCGCCTGGCTGGACACCGGCACCCACAATTCGTTGCTGGATGCAGCCAACTTCATTCGGGTGGTGGAAGAACGCCAGGGCCTGAAAATCGCCTGCCCGGAGGAAGTGGCCTACCGTATGGGCTATATCAACGCGGAGCAGTTACTGGCGCTGGCCGCACCCCTCGAAAAGAGCGGTTACGGCAAATATCTACAGGACCTGCTGCGTGAAGACGGCGAGGTCTACCTGTGAAGTTCGAAGCGACCCCCCTACAGGATGTTTACCTGCTGACGCCCAAGGTGTTCGGCGACGAAAGGGGTTTCTTCATGGAAAGCTGGAATGCCGATACCTTTCGTGAAGCAGGTTTCGACCTCGACTTCGTGCAGGATAATCACAGCCGCTCGGCGGGCGGGATTCTCCGAGGTATGCACTACCAAACCGAGTTTACCCAGGGCAAGCTGGTTCGGGTCAGCTCCGGCAGCGTGTTTGATGCGGTGGTCGATCTGCGGCAATCGTCCACCACCTTTGGACAGTGGTACGGCGTGCAACTGGACGCCGTTGACCACCGCATGCTGTGGATACCACCAGGCTTTGCCCACGGCTTTTACGTCACGTCAGATTATGCCGACTTCCAGTACAAGTGCACCCAGCCCTACCACGCGGCAAGTGAGATCAGCCTGGCCTGGGACGATCCGGAGGTGGGCATTGACTGGCCATTAACGGAGGGCGATGGTCCGCAATTGTCTGCAAAAGACCAAGAGGGTTTAGCCTGGAAAGACATTTCGTTGTTTGACTAGGGCTTGAGAGCACTACCTTAATCATTCCTGCCAGGCAGGTTTTCCCTGCAGCGTTGTTACCAGGCTCGAGGCGCTAACTGGCCAACAAAGTTCGCCACCAATCCTCATTGTCCAGGAACCAGTCCAGGGTGCGTTCAATACCCGTTTCAAAGCTCTCCCGGGGGTCGTAGCCCAGCTCGTTGCTGATGCGCCGTGCATCAATAGCATATCGCCAGTCGTGCCCAGCCCGGTCTTCCACAAATTGGATCAATTCCCGCGCACTGCCTCCTGAGGTCTGTGGCGCGTCCGGGAAACGCTGGCCTAAGCCGGCATCGGCAGCGAAGCGCGCGTCCAGGCGGTCACACAATAGCTCGACGATGTCGAGATTGCGCCATTCGTTATTGCCGCCGATGTTGTAGGTCTCGCCCACTGTTCCATTCTTGATAACCAACTCGATCCCGCGGCAGTGGTCTTCAACATAGAGCCAATCGCGAATATTGCTGCCATCTCCGTAGACCGGTAACGACAGGCCTCGCAGGATATTGGTAATACACAGCGGGATGAGTTTCTCCGGGAAGTGGAAGGGGCCGTAGTTGTTCGAGCAATTACTGGTCGTAACCTGTAATCCAAAGGTGTGGTGATAAGCTCGCACCAGGTGGTCTGAAGCCGCCTTACTCGCAGAGTATGGCGAGTTGGGTTCGTATTTCTGGTCTTCATAGAAGCCCGGCGCATCGGCAGCGAGGGAGCCGTACACCTCGTCGGTGGAAACGTGGTGGAAGCGGTGCGCAGTGGCCCGCCCCTCACCCAACCAGCAGTCCCGAGCCGCCTTGAGCAGGGTGTGCGTGCCGACAACGTTGGTTTCGATAAATGCGTCCGGGCCAGTGATTGAGCGATCCACATGACTTTCAGCGGCGAAGTGCACCAGTACGTTGACCCCCTGTTCTCGCAAGGTGGAGGCCACCGTATCGTAATCACAGATATCAGCGTGTACGAATTGGAATCCGGGGTGATCATCCAGGCTGGCGAGGTTGGCCCGATTGCCTGCATAGGTCAGAGCGTCATAGGCAATTACCCTATCCTGCGGATGATGGCGCAGCCAATAGTGGACAAAATTGGCGCCGATAAAGCCAGCAGCACCGGTAACCAGCAAGGTGTCAGTCATTTTCGTGTTCCTGTAAATCGGCCAACATGTTCCGCAACTGCTGTCGCCATGCCACCGGAGTCAAATCGAGGTCATGCGCGCTGCGATCACTATTTAACACACTATAGGCTGGGCGCTGCGCGGGAGTTGGATAGTCTGATCCTGGAATGGGTTCGATGTCGATCGTGCGCTCGAGTATACCCAGGGCATGTGCTTCGGACTGTATGGCTTGCGCAAATTCGAACCAGCTGCACTGGCCATCATCCGACCAATGGTAGATGCCACTGAGCTGTGGTCGCTCGGCCATCGTCCAAATGGCCCGCGCGAGGCCTGCTGCCCAGGTCGGCGAACCGACCTGGTCGTGTACCACGGTTAGCTTGTCGGGTTCCGTCATCAGCCGCAGCATGGTTTTTACAAAATTGGCGCCGAAGCGCGAATACAGCCAGCTCGTGCGAATTATCGCGGATCCGGGCAGCTGTTCCTGCACCCCCTGCTCCCCTCCCAGTTTACTGTGACCGTAGGCACCAAGCGGGTTGCAAATCGCTTCCGGGCCATAGGGAGTTGAGGCCCTGCCGTCAAATACAAAGTCCGTCGAGACATGTATGAGGCGGATATCGGCGTCGGCGCAGGCCCCGGCCAGCTGCGAGGCGCCTTCAGCGTTAATCTTGTGGGCGAGCTCGGGCTCGGATTCAGCACGGTCTACTGCCGTGTAGGCCGCCGCATTAACTACGATATCGGGTTGCAATTCATCGAGCACATCGGCCGTAGAGCCAGCCACGGTGATATCCAGTTGTTCACGGCCCGGCGCGAGGCACGACCAACCGGCAGGCACACTCGCCTGCAACTCACGGCCCAGTTGTCCGTGTCCCCCGCACACCAATACCCGGTAACTCATCGTTGTGACACTTCTGGCAATGGGGCCGACATGGCCGATTGGCGCTGACGACTTAACGTGACCAACAAGGCGGTCAGTGGTAGCCAGAAAATAACAAACACTGGCGCAGGAGAATTAATGGGTTTATGCACGTCGGTGAGCATACACAACAAAAAGAATACGGTCATTGCCAGGTAGGCCTGTTCTTCCCGGGTTGGTTTTAGCGCCCGCCATCCGACCAGCAGGACAATCGGCAGCAACAGCAACAAGCCAACCACGCCTGAACGAGCAAGCAGGTCCAGGTACAGGTTGTGTGCATGTGGCGCGATAAACGTACCGCCGTAGGGTACATCCAGCGGCACGCCCAGGCCTATACCTCCCCAGAAGTTAGCTTGCACAATGGGCCAGGTCTGTTGCCAGATTTCCAGCCGATAACTTGTGCCCCTGGCCATGAGCGCCTCGTAACTCAGTACTGTACCGACACCCACAACTATCAATATCGCCAGCACATCTTTCCAGCGACGATACCAGAGCCCGGAGACCAGCAGCGCGATCAATACCAGGCTGCCGATGGTCCCCCGGGATTCCGTACTAAACACGAAGCCCGAACACAGCAATACACCAATCAGGTGGGGTAGAGCGCGACGCCAATCAGGCTGCTGATAGCAGCGCACTATCCCATAGGCAGCAAAGCAGCCAAAAAAGTGTGACGCATGCAGGGACCGGCGAAACACGGTGCCATCTCCCAGGCGCCAGTGCGGAGCCTGGGGCTCCATAAACAGCAGGCTGGCCAGCAGCATCCCGGCGGCGAGGGCCACCAGACCAAACGCCAGGTCCAGATAGCGGGTAAAGTCCCGCCCGAGGCGATAGACCAGGTGGGCGACTACCAGCACAAAGACGAACAGGACCAGCGAGCGCCTTACAAAGGGTTGAAAGTTGTCGGGCTGGGCCGACCACAGATTGCTGGCAGACCAGAAAATCATCGGTATCGCCAGCAGATAGACAACCGCAGCAGATCGGTAGAGGTCACGCGCGGCAATTTTACCCAGGGGCAGCAATATCAGCGTCGGCAGGATGATCAAGGCGTAAAACAGCGGCTTGAAGGAATAATCGTCGGACAGGAAGGCCGGCACCGAAATAGCCACCGCCAGCATGCTCGCGAGTACGTGATCAAGAAGGCCTGGAGACTGCGCTCCAGGCGGCTGAATTGCTGATATCAACTGCTAAATCTCTGGAAACACGGGTCGGTGTGTTTTGCGACCCGCATCATTATTTGTTATCGTCTCGCCACATTTTTCGCGCTGTGAACATATATTTGATTAGCGCAATCGCGAATCCCTGTCATCGATGACAGCGGCCAATGTGCAAAAACAGCCATGATTGAGATATCCCGACTGTGACTTTAGCCTGCGGCCACCGGGCGCGTATTTTGCTGTGAAAAAGCCCACCCAAACAGCCCAAATTATGCCACAACTAACAGTCCCAATGCAGACATCACCGCGAGCGATCACAAGGCTGGCATGAAAACCATTTTGCACATTTTCCGGACCTACAACCGCGACGCCTCCCTGTTCAACGACATTGTGAGGTCCGGAGACGGCCAGTTTAAAAACATCGTCTGCTACCTGACAGGTGCGAACGACGGTCAGAACCAGATGCACGACGTGGCCGACGAGGTTATCTACCTGAACCTGGACAAACACCAGGTGACCTGGCGCTGTCCGGGCACGATCAACAAGGTCCGCCAGATTATTTCCGAGCACCAGGTTGAACTGGTTGACTGCCATATGTGGCGGGCCATGCCGATCGGCGCCCTGGCGGCAATGTTCAGCGCCGGGAATGTTAAGTGCATTGGCGTTTTCCACGGTGTGAAGGCGCGCCTTAGCATACGCACGAAGTTGCTGTACTACTTCACGCTAAAACGGATGTCCCACATTGTCAGCGTATCAGAGGGTGGCGTTGAGGATATCCAGGCGCTGCTCTGGGGGGCCGCCCCGGAGAAGCTGGTAGCCATTCCCAACGGACTGGACTTCACGCACTTTTCCGACGTCGCTGCAGGGGACCGGGCCGAACTGTTTGGCGACAGCCTCGCACCCAAGCGTATTTTCATCACCGTCTCGCGCCTGGCCCAGAAGAAGAACCTGGAACGCTTCCTCCGCGCATTTTCCCACGTGCACTCGGCCTACCCCAATGCCGGGTTGGTGATCGTCGGTGACGGCGAGCTGCGCGAACGGCTGGAAACCTTCGTGGCCAGCAAAGGCCTGGCCAGTTCAGTGACGTTTCTCAATTTCCGCGAAGATATTCCAACGCTGCTAAAAACCGCCGATATCTATGCCATACCCTCCCTGCGCGAGGGTCTGCCGCGCAGCCTGATCGAAGCCATGGCAGTGGGCAAACCCGTGCTCGCCTCACGGATCAATGGTCACGAAGAGGTCGTTTCCGATCCCGAACACGGGCGACTGGTTGACGCCAGCGACGTCGACGACATCGCCGCAGCTATCGAGTACTTCATGCGTTTATCCGACCAGGAGCTGGAGACCCAGGGCCAGACCGCGCGCGAGCACGCGCACAACGACCTGCATCGGGAAAAAATGATGGCCCGGTATTTACAACTGTTTCGGGAAATACTCGCCTAAAGCCCTGGCGGTAAACGCGCGCGGGCACGGCAGCTACCAGGGTACTGACTGAAACACCCGGACCACGACAAGCCGGCCCGGAACAACCTCACTTACAACAATCTGTGTCCACGTTGGCCATATTTTTTTTCGTGCCGAGCGCGTAAGCGTTCCAGGTATGGCAGCGCCCGACCAACCACCTCGCTCCTGGTCAACCCGCGGCCTGCTGCATAAGCCGCCAAAAACTGCTCCAGGTCGTCTGCGGGCAACGCCATGTCCTCTGCATTCAAGGCAAACCGGGCAACATCCTTGCAGTGCCGCGACACACCTGGCAATACGCGACCAACGCTATCCAGGTCGACCAGCGTCAGGCCATCACCCAGCCACAGAATGTTGCTCCACTTGAAATCGCCATGGTAG
Organism: Halieaceae bacterium; assembly: GCA_963669435.1. Lineage (GTDB taxonomy): Bacteria > Pseudomonadota > Gammaproteobacteria > Pseudomonadales > Halieaceae > CALJFL01. The sequence continues at coordinate 1,852,952 of OY770025.1, read as the reverse complement.
TAAGAAGCATTGTGAAGATCAGACAGGAGCCTCCCGGCGGCCGCCCAGCAGCGCTCATCCATCGCGGTATTTTCTTCCTTCCAGAGCGCCAACAGGTCGCGACCACCCGCAATCGCCTCAGTCGCCAGCAACATACCATCATCGCAACTGATACAAGCCAGGGGGGCTGGAACGCGAATGCCCTTATCGGCCAGCTTGCATGCGGTGTCATAACATTGCAGCGCACGGCTAAGGCCCAAGCGCTGATAACCCCGTTGCCAGAACGACCGCGCCACAAAAAGCTTCAAATAGTGTTCTCTACCGCCCAGCGGGTAGAAGCCTACAATGCTATCTACGGACTGTTTACGGACAGTAGTTCGCCGCTCTACCCAGCTGTATGAGGGAGATTCCAGCGCGTCCAGGAGTTCGGCAACCAACGGATCGTCCACGCTGCCACGGACCAGTTGAAAATCATTACTTCGCAAATGCGTGTGTTTCCATCTATTCCTGAACGGTCGCAGCGCCGGCTAAAGGCAGCAGATTGCCAAATACAGGCTGTTATTATCCGCTAGAATAGCATGCCTATATGATTCATACGCCGCCTGAAATCATCGACGAACTACACGGCAGCGCAGAGCGCCTGGCCAACGGTGAGCTGCCTGATCCCTGGGAAATCGTCAGTAGCTCACCTTACGCCCGGGTGGCTTACCACAGCGAACTTGCCGTGTTCTACAAGGAGTTTCTGCCGCGCAGCCCACTGGAGTCTATAAAGGCATGGTTTCGCGGAAGTCGCGCCACGCGCGCCAGAACGAATTCTGATGCGCTCAACCTGGCAGGCTTTGATGCCCCTGCCAATATCACCTGGGGAACCCTGGAGAACGGCAGCGATTACCTGTTCACCCGTGCCGCGTCCGGATATGGCGTAGACAAATGGCTTAAAGAGATACTGGACGAACGCAGTGACGTGAATATCAGGCAGCGCCGGCTATTACTGACAGAGTTGGGCATTTTTATCGGGCGACTACACACCACTGGGTTCACCCACGGCGATTTACGCACCAGTAACGTATTGGCGGAATTTAAAGCGGGACGCTTTTCGTTCACCCTGATAGACAACGAACGCAATCACTTTGCCGTACCCGCGCCTGGCAGAATGATGCTGAGGAACCTGATGCAACTGAATATGATGCCGTCGGCAAACCTCAGCAAATCCGAGCGCATGCGTTTTTTTCGCGCTTGGCGCAGCCAGATGCGCGAGCTTTCGAGCACCGAAAGTAAAACCATCGCTATAGAAGCCTATGCCTGGGCCCGGCGCCGGCTGGACGCCAAGTCCATTCAATAGGCCGGGGGGTATCCCCGGGGCATTGCAGACAGAGTGCGGTTTACAGTAAAAAGGGTTATGCGCGGGCTAGCGGGGTCAGAGTCATTAATATATTGAGCAAAGTCATGTGGCGACTGATCCCCAGGACAGAACGAGAAATGCTGCTTGGCTATGCCCCCCAGTATCAGCAGCGACACATCGATCGCATTCTCAAGGGTCGGGCAAAATACCAGCCCTGCTTTGATGCGCACAATGCACTGTTTATACATATCCCCAAGTCTGCGGGGCGCAGCATTGTGCGTGGATTGTTTGATGTGAAGTCCGTTGAGCATGCACCCGCAGAGTGGTATCAGCGACTCGATCCCGACCGTTTTGATCGCTATTTCAAATTCAGTTTTGTGCGCAACCCCTGGGACCGAGCAGTTTCGGCCTACACCTACCTGCAGGCAGGGGGATCCGCCGCCAGCAGAGAAGATACGCAATGGTGTGAATTCATCAAGCGGTTCGATTCCTTCGATGACTTTGTAAAACAATGGATGAGCGCAGAGAACATCATGCGCAATGCCCTGTTTACGCCCCAGTGCCTGTTCCTGAACAACATCTTTGGGCAGGTGGAAATGGATTTTATCGGCCGCTTTGAAAGCCTTTCACAAGACTTCAACCACGTGGCCACAACATTGCAGCTCGACTGCCAGTTACCGCACCTCAATAAGAGCCGCGAGTTGCATTACGCGGATTTCTATACCCCGGAGTCTCGAGACATTATTGCGAGCCTGTATCAAACCGATATCGAGCTCTTCGACTATCGTTTTAGTGGCGAGTAGTCCGGGGCGAGGCTCGATCGCGGCCTGACCAAATTGTTCAGAGGTGCCCTGGTTGTGAGCGGGCACGCATCCAGTCCCGCAGCTCTGCGAGTACCTCGAGGCGTTCAGGTTCGTTGAATATCTCGTGGTAAAGCCCGGGGAACAACACCAGGGTCTTGTGTACGGAGCCAATGTTGGCGTGCAAGGCGACGGAGCCGGCCGCTGCGGTCATCACGTCCTCTTCGCCGTGCATGATAAGCATAGGCAGGGTTATGCCGCCGCTGCCTTCCCCAACCTCTGCCATGGTCTTGAACATCTGGCACACCAGGCTGGCGCTCACCTTGCCATGATGAACTAGCGGATCATTGGCATAGTCCCGAACCACTTCCGGCCGACGACTGATTTCATCCGCGTCCAACTGCAATAATCCCAGGGAGGGTTTGATCCTGGCGAGCAGTCGTAACACCAGCAGGCTCAGTTTTGAGGGCGGCTTGGGTACCTGCAGGGCAGCGGCGGAGAGGGCGGCACCGTCAAAACTGTTTTGATGTTCGAGCAAAAAGCGCGTGCTTATCAACCCTCCCAGGCTATGTCCCACAATGAAACAGGGCGACCGCGGGTACCACTCCCTGATCTTCTCGCGTAGCTCTAGCAGGGGAGCCATAAACTCATCAAAAGATTCGACATGGCCGCGATCTCCCCGCGACCGACCGTGACCGCGATGGTCCGGGGCTACCACCGCGATGCCAAGTTCGTTGAAGTAGCTGGCGAACGCCTGGTAACGACCACTGTGTTCACCAAGTCCGTGCACTAGCAAAATCACTGCCTCCGCCGGGCTTTGCTCGGCGGTCACCGGCCAATGGCGATAGAAGGTGCCATCTGGCAGTGTGGCCTCGCGGCCACCTGCCTGAAAGCTGTCATCACTACGATTGTCTGTTGTCATACCGCCGTATGCCGCTCCTGTCGAGGTATTCAAAGTTTGCCTGTGGTAGTCGCCGCGGCAACACTGTACAACACCAAATCTCAACGCACCGGCGGTGGTTCCCGCCCATGCTCCCGCCGATACAGTTTAAGGGCCTTGCGTTCCACCTGCTGCCACAAGGACGCATCGGACTTCATTACCTCGCGCAGACTTACCCCGGAGTAGGCTCGTACGAAGCGCAGCAGATCCCGACCAGACAGCCCGCAATCCATAGCCGAAAAGTACAGCCCCGCCAGGTCCTTGACCTGCCAGCGCCGTGGCGTGGCGTTACGCAATTGGGCACGGTGCAAGTCAATCAGGTGACAGCGGATATTATCTGTAGCGAGGCTTTCCGGTGCGAGGTGGAAATGGCATAGGTAAAAGTCACGATGATTGATGCCACTTTCGTGCATACGCCGGGCGGTGTCGGCCACCTTGTCAATCAGTCGGCGCTTGACTGTCGCCGAAGGTGGCGCCTGTAACCATGGGGTGCAGTAGTCTTCGAGACTGATCGTGCCGGTGAGCTCATCGGTCACCAACATGGAATGCAGGGTCGCCGGATTACTGCCCTCCAGGCTGAAGGCAGCGATCGACAGAGTATCGACCCCCAGGCTCTCCAGCCGGCGCACCGCGGCAAACTCGTTGCGTGCACTGGTAATCGGTAAGCGCAACTGCAACAGGTTTTTCAGAATTTCAGCCCAGCCAACACCCCGGTGGAGCTTGAGAAAAAAGGCACGCCCCAGGTGCACGAAACGCAAGGTGCGGCGCCCCTCCTTGTCGCGGAACACATCGCCGGGTTCCGCCCGGGCGGCGATTTGCTCGACCCAGTCCAAAAGACTGCCGCTCCCGGTCTGACCCTGCAGGTCCTCCCGGAGGTAATTACTACTCACTGCCATGCCTCTTTCGCCGGTCCACCAACTCAACCATCAGGGCAGCGCCGGTAGAGTGCATAGAGTAAAGGTCAACTTTGCGGGCATATTCCAGGCCGCGCTCTCGACACTGGCCGCGGAAGTAACCGTCAAGCATGCGCGATACAGCCTTGTTCAGGTCGTCCTGGGCAAAGGGTGAACTCAGCACAATGCCGGCCGCCGCTCTGGCAATGTGCGAGGCATAGCCACACACATCGGTCACCACCACCGGCAGTCCCGCCACCAGCGCCTCTAACAGTACAATGCCTGCCGCTTCATCCAACGCCGGATGCACCAGCGCATCGGCGGCAAACAACAGATCGGGTATGTCGTCGCGCCCACCCAGGAAAAATACACTGTCATCGATGTCCAGCTTTTTCGCCTGGCGTTTATAGCGGCCCGCTTTATCCTGGCCGACCACGAACAGACGGGTAGTCACGTCACCTCGTTCCTGTTGCAGGTGCGCCAGGGCGACCAGAGCCCGGTCTAACCCCTTCTTGATGAAGCCCGAGCCGACAAACAGCAGGGCGATGTCGGCGCCTTGCAGGCCCAGTTCTCCACGCAGTTTTTCACGGCGACGCGGGGTATCCGGCGACACAGCGCGATCGCGGGAAACCCCGGGGGGCAACATGTGCAGGCGGCTTTTATCGGTATGGTAATGGCGCTCAAACTTGGCCTGCTCGGTCTCAGAAATCAGCAAAATATCGGTATCGCTGTCAGGACCGAACACCGCAGCCTCATAGGCTGCAAAGTGTTTGAACCTCCCTCCCCGGCGATACAACCAGCCTCGCTCCGTCAGGGCCTTGTCCAGGTAACAGGAGTCCGCGGCATAATAAACATCCAGGCCCGGCATTTTGTTGAAGCCAATAACCGCATCAACCGGATCGATGGCCAGGTCCTGCTGTACCCACTGGGTGAAGTGTTCATTACGGGTGTGATTATTGAGCGCGCGCACGTTGACCCGACGGGTATCAACACCCGGGAGCTCATCGCCCTGCCAGTCAATATAATAGACGCGGCACTCGTGGCCCAGCGCGAGCAGCTCCTCCACAAAACGACGGAAATCCCGCTGCATACCGCCGTAGGGAAAGTACTTGTACAGCAGCAGGGCCAGTTTCATGGTAGCGGCCTGTTCGGCAAAAGCGGCTTCAGCGCATCCCAGACCATGGGTGCGGTGATCGACTCCATCATCGCCATTGGATCACTGGTGTCCTGCGGCCTGACCGGTGACTCTACATGCACCTGGTTGTCGCCATAGGCGCCGATCAGGCGGGTATCTGTGGGCCCGTACAATGACACGGTAGGCACATCCAACGCCGCAGCTAAATGACCGAGGCCGGTATCCAACGCTACTGCGCCATCGACTTCAAACAACAGGCTGGCTAATCCCAGTAAATCCAGTTTCGGTAAAACCTGTGCCGCAGGGCAACCATCAGCCAGGCGCAGCGCGCGCTCGTGTTCCGCCTCGTTTCCCCAGGGCAGCCAAATACTGTAGCCATCTTCGAGCACCAACTGCGCCAATTCCAACCAGCGCGTTTCAGACCACAACTTTTCGGCGCGCGCGGTGCCGTGAAAAAACAGCACGCTGGGCGCGACTTGCTCGCGCTGCGGGTGCAGGTATTCGCGCAAGCCGTAGTCACCAGTTTCGGTCGGGAGTGCGTAGCCCAAGGCTTTGGAGAACAGTAGCCTGATGCGCTCAACCGCGTGCAAGTCACGCGGTACTGCCAACTTGTGCTGATAGGCAGCAGCGGCCAGTCGCTCACGCGCGGACGCTTTATCCATGCCAAAAACAGGCGCCTTTGCTAAGCGCGCCACCGCAGCGCTCTTGAGTAACCCCTGGGCGTCAATCACCGCGTCATAATGAGCGCCCTGCAAATCCTGGCGAAAACGCCGCCACTCGGGTCCACGGAAATCCCGGAACGGGCTCTTGCGCCAGCGACGCAGGGCAATGGGAATCACTCGATCGACGGCGGGATGCCACTGGGGAATTTCGGCAAATGCTTCCTCTACCACCCAATCAAACTTGATCCCCGGCATGGCGTTGGCGGCATCAGTCACCGCCGGCAGCGTGTGAATGACATCCCCCAATGACGACATTTTAACAATGAGAACCCGCACTACTGGTTATCCACATCCTGGTCGGTGGCAATTATCAGGCGGGCAAGTTTATCAGCTACCTGCTCAGGCAGGGTATCGCGCATGCAGCGATGATGCTGCAGGGGACAATCGCGTTCAAAGCAGGGAGCACATTCGATTTCGCTGCGTTCAATGGCGGCACGTTTGCTCAGGGGCGGTGTAAAGTCCGGTGATGTCGCGCCGTAAATCACCAAGGTCGGGCGATTCAGCGCAGCGGCAATGTGCATTAGTCCAGAGTCATTACTCACCACAGCACTGCACAAGGACAACAGGTCAACCGCCTCTCCCAGTGAAGTCTTACCGGCGAGGTCCAGGCAGTGTGCACTGGCACAGGCGTCCGCTATGCGCGTGGTCACCTCCTGATCCTTGGGTGAGCCGAACAATACCACCTGCCAGCCCAGATCAATATAGCGCCGTGCCAAGGTGGCAAAATAGCTGTCAGGCCAACGCTTGGCACCACCAAATTCGGCCCCTGGACACAGCGCAAGTACCCGGCCCTGAGGCGCCAGGCCAAATTTATTGCCCACCGCCTGCGCTGCCTCGGTGTCCACCTGGAGTTCAGGCCCGGGGATCAGTCGAGGAAGAGGCTCACCGTCGTCCTGCGCAAGTGCTACGAAGCGCTGGACCATCAACGGTAGTCGCTGCGGGTCGAGCTTACGTAAATCATTTAGCAGGCCGTAGCGATGCTCGCCCCGCCAACCGGTTCTTCGCGGAATACCGGCGAGCCAGGGCACGAGAGCGGACTTAAAAGAGTTCGGTAATACGATGGACTGGTCATAGCCACGACTCGCTAGCTGCCGGCCCAGCTTCCAGCGGCGTCCCAAAGCCAGTTCACCATGACCAATGGGCTTGGTGAGCGCATTCCTGACCTCGGGCATGCGCACCAACAGCGGATCACTCCAGGGTGGGGCCAGTACGTCTATCTCAACGCCGGGTCGCGAAATCGTCAGCTGCTTGAATAACGCCTGGGCCATGACCATATCGCCAACCCAGGACGGGCCAACTACCAATACTCTGTCGGGTGCCTGACTGGAATATTCCGCATTCACTTTACTCCCACCTCATCCGCCAGGGTCGACTCCTCAAACTGTGCAAATACATCATCCCACTTATCCGCTACCGCCTGCCGCAGAGCGCCGTATTGTTCAATTGGCACCGTCCCAGGCAATTGCTGCAAGGCGAGTTGGTGGGAAGCTGAGCGAAAAGCCAGGTAAGCCTCGGTAAGCGCATCGCATTCAGTCCTGTCAAACAGGCCGGTGGTCCCCAGGGCGTCGAGGATGCGCACATTGTCGGACCACACTACCAGATCGGGATGGCGTGCCGACCAGGCCAGCACCGCAAACTGCACCATAAATTCAATGTCGACGATACCGCCAACGCCTTGTTTCAGGTGGAACTCCCGATCCCCCTGGGTGGCTTTTGGCAGCAGGTGTTCGCGCATGCGCCTGCGCATTGCCTGTACATCGCCGGCCAGTGTCGCCTCGTCACGGGACCTGGCAAGAACCTCGGCGCGAATCGCATCCACCTGTTCGGCTACAGCGGGGTCACCCGCAACCAGGCGCGCCCGCACCAGCGCCTGGTGTTCCCAGGTCCAGGCCTCCTCGCGCTGGTACTTGCCGAAACCCCTGGCGGTAATCACCAGCATGCCCGATGCACCCGATGGCCGCAGGCGCATATCGACTTCGTACAGCTGGCCCAGGGCCATACGCGTTTCCAAGATATGGATGATGCGCTGGCCCAGGCGCGTGTAGAAAACCACATTATCGATAGCGCGATCACCATCGGTAACACCCTGCTCTTTAGCATCGTAGACGAAGACCAGGTCCAGGTCAGAGCCGTAACCCAACTCCAGCCCACCGAGTTTGCCAAAGCCGTAAATGGCAAACCCGGTGCCTGTGGTCTCGCGCGCCGGTTCACCGTACTTGGCAGTGAGGTCAGCCCAGGCGACCCATAACACGTGCTCAAGGATGACTTCCGCGATGTAGGTCAATTTGTCGCTCACCTGCATCAGGGGGAGTCTTCCGGACAATTCGCTGGCCGCTACTCGCAGCACGTGCGCCGCCTTGAAATAGCGCAGCACATCCATCTGGCCCTCAAGGTCACCCGGTAGCAGTCGGGCGACCTGTTGACGCAATTCATCGTGCAGCAGCGTTTTGTCAGGTGCCGTGTAGAGACTGGCGCCGTCGAGTAACTCATCGAGAAGCACCGGGCTGCGTGCCAGTTGCTCCGATATCCACGGACTGGCGTGGCAAAGCGTGACCAGCTCTTTCAGTGCGGACGGGTTTTCCATGAGCAGGGCCAGGTAAGCACTGCGGCGCACGACGGCTTCAACCAGCGGTAATACCCGCTGTAAGGCAAGGCCCGGGTTTTCAACCTCGCCACAGGCGTGCAGCAACTGGGGCATGAACCTGTCGAGCCGTTCGCGACCTTCGGACTGCAGGCTTTTAACGCGGCTACTGCCATGCAGGTCACGCAGTTGCTGCAGCGAACCTTCCGCGTCGTCAAAACCCAGCTCCAGCAGATCTTCTGCATGCAGGGACTCATCCCAGGACAGCTGCTCCGCGCGATGCTCTTCCTCCGGCGCGGCAATGAGCTGCTCGAAGTGCGCAGAAACTCGCGCTCGATGGCTGGACAGCTGCTGCTCGTACTCCTCCCAGTCGCCGCAGCCCATGACCTGGGCCATGGCCGCTCGCGGCAGCGCATCTTCGGGGAGCGCCTGGGTCTGCTTGTCTGCATAGCCCTGTATCGCGTGCTCACTGTCACGCAGGAACAGGTAGGCAGGTATCAACTCGTCGACCGCAGAATGGGGGAGACAACCGAGCTCGACGCACTCAGCAAGCACCGGGAGCAATTCTCGTTGTTGTAATTGCGCATCGCGCCCGCCGCGAATCAACTGGAAACACTGGGCGATAAACTCAACCTCGCGAATGCCGCCATGCCCGAGTTTCACATTCGCATCCAGGCCGCGCCGTCGCACCTCGGCATTGATGCCGGCTTTCATCCCACGCAAGCTGGCTATCACGCCAAAATCAATGTAGCGGCGAAAGACGAACGGACGCAGCATGCCCATCAATTCGGCAGCGCGCGTCGGGTCTCCGGTCACCGGCCGAGCCTTGATGAGCGCGTAGCGCTCCCAGTCCCGGCCCTGGTCCTGGTAGTACTCCTCAAGGGCGGTAAAGTTGTGGACCAGTGCGCCACTCTCGCCGTAGGGGCGTAAACGCATGTCAACACGGAAAACAAAGCCCTCGGCGGTGACCGGGTCCAGCGCGGAAATAATCGCCCTGCCCAGGCGGGTAAAAAATTCCTCGTTGCTGAGCGGGCGGTCCGCACTGTCCGTCTGACCCGCTTCCGGGTAGGTGAATATCAGGTCAATATCTGAAGAGACATTCAGCTCCCTCGCGCCCAGTTTCCCCATCGCCAGCACCACCAGGCTTTGCGGCGTTCCAGATTCCTTACCGATGGGTTGGCCATAGCGCTGTTCCAGCTCCGCCTGGCAATGCAGTTGCGCAGCACCAATACAGGCGTCCGCCAACATCGAGGTATCGCGCACTGTTTCCAGGGTGTCCGCCAGGCGACAGAAATCGCGCCAGATAATGCGCAGCATGTGGCGCTGCCTGAATTGGCGCAGCACCAAAGCGAGATTCGCATCGGGTACATTGAGCAACGCGTCCAACTGCTGCTGCCAGGCCGTGTCGGGTAGCCTGGTGAGTAGTTCGCTCGAAGACACCAGGTCAATAAGCAGCCCGGGCTTGCGCCGCAGTAAGCCGGCGACAAAAGGACTGGTGGAGAGCACATGCGCTAACTGATCGGCAATACCCGCCTGCTCGATAACACGCTGGAGCTCGCGCGCATCATCGTTGTCGCAACTGTCCAGGACAAGTTCCCAGGCCCTCTCTGCCGCCCGGGACAGGGACTCAGGCAGTTGGACGGTGTTGAGTGACATATTTGCTAGTGTAGTAGGGGTCAGCGCTTAGCGCAGCTTGATGACTCAGGCATCGAGTACAGGGGCGACCCGCATCACTTCTTCAACCGTGGTTTCACCGCGGGCAACGCGGCTGGCGCCGCTCAGACGCAGGGTTTTCATGCCCTCTCCCATGGCAATTTCACGCAACCTGGCGGTTTCGAGCTGTGGCGTTATTTCGTTCTGCACGGCCGGGCTATTCACCAGCACCTCGTAAATTCCGCGGCGGCCCATGTATCCGGTATCCCGACAACTGCGACAACCGACAGGCTGAGCTACCTTTTCGGGAAGTGGGATATCCCACGGCGCGGTGAGTTGCTGCCAGGCATCCGGGTCCGGGTCGGTGAACGTTTTGCAGTCCGGGCACAGGATACGCACCAGCCGTTGGGACATAACGCCACGGATGGTCGCCTTGATCAGGTAGGCCGGCACCCCCAATTCCAGCAATCGCGACAGCGAACTGGGCGAGTCGTTGGTGTGCAGCGTGGACAACACGAGGTGCCCGGTCAGCGCCGCCTGTACCGCCATGTTCGCGGTTTCCAGGTCGCGTATCTCACCCACCATGATGATGTCCGGGTCCTGGCGCATCAGTGCACGCACACCAGACGAAAAATCGAGCGCAATGCCGTGATTGACCTGCATCTGGTTGAACGCACCTTCGACCATTTCGATAGGATCCTCGATGGTGCAGACATTTACCTCCGAGGTCGCCAATTGCCGCAACGTGGAGTACAGGGTGGTGGTTTTCCCGGAGCCGGTGGGCCCGGTGACTAACACAATGCCATTGCCGGCCGAGGTCATCTGGTCCCAGCGCTGCAGGTCCTCGTCGGCCAGTCCCAGCTCTTCAAAACTCTTTTGCAGCACATCGGGATCGAAGATGCGCATAACCAGTTTTTCGCCAAACGCAGTTGGCAGGGTGGCGAGTCGCAGTTCCACCTCGTTACCGTCCGGGGCGCGGGTTTTCAGGCGGCCATCCTGGGGTCGTCTTTTTTCCGCCACATCCATGCGACCGAGTATCTTGATGCGACTGGTAACCGCAGAGCACACTTGTTGGGGTAATTCGTAAACATTGTGCAATACACCATCGATTCGAAAGCGGACGTGCCCGACCTCGCGTCGCGGCTCGATGTGAATATCGCTGGCTCGCTGCTCAAAGGCATACTGCAGTAACCAGTCCACGATACTGACAATATGCTGGTCATTGGCGTCGGGCTCTTTCATCGAGCCCAATTCCAGCATTTGCTCCAGGTTGCTCAGCCCCGCAGCACTTTCACCGCGACCGGCACCGTGGGCACCGCGCACCGAACCCGCCATGGTGTAAAACTCGGCCCGATGACGGGCGATATCCCGCGGGTCCGCCAACACCCGCCGAATGGGTTTGTTGCGCAAGGTGTGCTGCAGATGGGACTCCCAACCGCGGATATAGGGCTCGGAGCTAGCTATCAACACCTCGTCATCGCGCACTTCCACCGCCAGGATCTGGTGTCGCTCCGCAAAGGCCTTGGACATAACCTCGGAGATAGCACTGACATTGATTTTCAGCGGGTCTATCTCGTAGACCTGCTGTTCAACCTGCTCACTGAGCCAGGCCAGCAGCGCATCCATGTCTAGCGGCTTACCGTCGCGCGAGGGGTCCGGCAGATTCTGTTCCGCCAGGTAGACCAGTGGGTGCACCGCGCCAATCATGGTCTTGCTGACCCGGGCGAGGTCCTCTACGGAAAGGCGACCATCGACATTCAGCATCTTGGCCAGGCTGGGCAGGTGCAATTGGTGTTCCGCCCTGCTCCCCCCAAATTGTGCGGTCATTGTTATACCTTCGATTCCAGGTGTTTCGGTTCCAGGTGCCTCGGTTCCAGGTGCGTCTGTTCCAGATGCATCTGTTTTCGGTGCATCAGGCTTTGGCGCAATCACCTCACTAACCATGCTATCACAGCTGCCATCGGCAGCGACCCATGGCCGTCTTCAAATACGGGTCGTGGAGACCGTAATATGTTGTGACAGCCCTCAGTTCAACACCTATACTTCGGCATCGAAAGAGCCAGCAGGAGAATAACAAATGGCCACCATAAACCCCCTGGGCAACCTGTTCGGCAGGTCGCCCATAGGCCCGATACAGGAACACATGAAGATCGCCCAGGAAGCGGCGCAATTGTTGCCCGGGCTGATGGCCGCAAGCGCAGAAGAAGATTGGGAGCTGGCGCAGGCAATACACGAGCAGATTGTCGAGGCCGAACGCGACGCAGACAAGCTCAAGCGCTCTGTACGCCGGCATCTGCCAAAGAGCCTGTTCCTGCCGGTACCGCGGTCTGACCTTTTAGAGCTCGTTTCAGTGCAGGACGTTCTGGCCAATACCGCCAAGGATGTCAGCGTGATTGTCCTGGGCCGCCGAATGCAGTTCCCAGCGAAGTTGCAAAAGTATCTCGCGGAATTCACCGATGCCTGCGTGGCCACAGGGGACCAGGCCCTGGTCGCTATCCAGGAGCTTGATGAACTGCTGGAGGTGGGTTTTACCGGGCGCGAGGTCAAGCGCGTTGAGTCGATGCTGAAAGAACTCGACAAGCTCGAAGGTCGTACCGACAAGCTGGCTGAGCGCCTGCGCTATCGATTGTTCAAATTGGAAGCAGAATTACCCCCGGTCGACGTCATGTTCTATTACCGTGTCATGGCCTTACTTGGCGGTATCGCCGACGCCGCAGAAAAAGTAGGCGACCGCCTACAGATCATACTGGCCAAGTAGGGGACAACCATGGAAATCATTGCGAACTACGGGACCATTTTCCTGATCATGGCCTGTGCCTTCGGGTTTTTTATGGCCTGGGGCATCGGCGCAAACGACGTTGCCAACGCTATGGGAACCTCGGTAGGTTCCCGCGCGCTCACTCTCAAACAAGCCATTCTTATCGCCATGGTGTTCGAATTTTTGGGGGCCTACCTGGCGGGTGGCGAGGTCACCTCCACGATTCGCAAGGGCATTATTGACCCGGCGTCACTGGAGGATTCACCAGAGCTCATGGTCTACGGCATGATGTCAGCGCTACTGGCAGCGGGGACCTGGCTGTTGATTGCAAGCATGAAGGGCTGGCCGGTCTCAACCACCCACTCCATTGTCGGGGCGATTGTGGGCTTTGCGGCGGTGGGCATTTCTGTTGACGCAGTTGCCTGGGGCAAAGTGGGGACCATCGTCGCCAGTTGGGTAGTCTCCCCGCTGATGGCGGGCACGATCTCTTTTGGCCTGTTCATGAGCGTTAAGGTGTTGATACTCGATACCGATGACCCTTTCAACCGCGCCAAGCGTTTCATACCGATCTACATGTGGATGGTCGGCTTCATGATCTCAATGGTTACCCTGCTAAAGGGCCTTAAGCATATTGGACTCGACCTCGACCTGGGCCTGGGGAGCAAATTTGCCAATGCCCTACCGGTATCCGCGGTAGTGGGCTTGATCGTCGCCGGACTAGGCGCGCTGATGCTGCGGCGGGTAAAAGAAGTGCACGATGAACAAAACCGGTTCGGTAGCGTCGAGCAGGTATTTGCAATTCTGATGGTGTTCACCGCCTGTTCCATGGCTTTTGCACACGGCTCGAATGACGTTGCCAACGCCGTGGGGCCGTTGGCAGCAATCGCCAGCACCGTAATGTCCGGTGGCGAAATTGCCGCAAAATCCGCGATGCCCTGGTGGATCTTGCTGGTTGGGGCACTGGGTATTGTTATTGGACTGGCTACCTATGGCTGGAAAGTGATTACCACCATCGGCAAAAAGATCACCGAGCTCACCCCCAGCCGCGGCTTCGCAGCGGAGCTTGGTGCCGCGGGCACCGTTGTCATCGCGTCTGCCACGGGCTTGCCAATCTCTACGACACATACCCTGGTAGGTGCCGTTCTTGGTGTCGGCTTTGCACGCGGCATCGCGGCGCTCAACCTGCGTACGGTGGGTTCTATTTTCATGTCCTGGATTATTACCCTGCCGGCAGGTGCGGGCCTGGCCGTGCTGTTTTTCTTCCTGTTTAAGGGCATTTTCGGCTGAAACAGCACCGAAATTCGGTGATATAGCCTAGACTAATGTGAGGGGTAAGCCCCTCGCTTCTCGTCGGCCAGCGGAGCCCCAATGCCCTATTCCGAAAAACTCGTCATCTCCCGCCTGCAACAACTGGTAGCGACACCCTCGGTCAGCTCCACCGACAGTTCCTGGGACCAGGGTAACCGCCAGGTGATCGACCTGCTGGCAAGCTGGCTATCCGACATGGGATTCAGCACCGAGGTGATGCCGGTCAATGCCGATGGCAGCAAGGCCAACCTGATCGCGTCGCTGGGCTCGGGACCCGGCGGCCTGGTGCTGGCAGGCCACAGCGACACTGTACCTTTCGACGACGGGCGCTGGCGTTCAGATCCACTACAGCTCGCCGAGCGGGACAGTCGCCTCTACGGCCTTGGCAGCACCGACATGAAAGGCTTTTTCCCACTTGCGCTCGCCGCCGCCAGCCAGTTTCTGGAGTCACCACTAAAGCAACCGCTGATCATCCTGGCGACTGCAGACGAAGAGAGCTCGATGAATGGCGCCCGGGCGCTGGTGGCGGCCGGCAGACCAAAAGCCAGGGCCGCGGTGATTGGTGAACCAACCTCGTTGCAACCGGTACGCCTGCACAAGGGCATCATGATGCAGGCGGTGAAAATTGCCGGCCGCTCCGGCCATTCTTCCAATCCCGCCCTGGGCAACAGCGCACTCGATGCCATGCACGGGGCTATCGGTGAGCTCATGGTGTTTCGACAGGAACTGGCTGAGCGTTACAGCAACCCCTTGTTCGAGGTCGCGTTTCCAACACTGAACCTGGGTTGCATACACGGTGGTGACAGCCCAAATCGTATCTGTGGTAGTACGGAGTTACATTTCGACCTGCGTATGACCCCTAACGGTAACAATGAGGAGGTGCACGCCCTCATCGAACAAAGACTTCTGCGCTTCGGCGAAGAACAAGGTGTCGATCTCAGCCTGCAATCACTGGTGCAACATATCCCACCGTTCGAACAAAGTGCCGACAGCGAACTGGTACAACTGGCCGAAGGCCTAACAGGCCACAGCGCGCAGGCTGTCGCCTTCGCCACCGAAGCACCTTTCATGCAACAGCTGGGCATGGAGACCCTGGTGATGGGACCGGGGTCTATCGATCGTGCACATCAACCCGACGAGTACATGGAAATGGACCAGATGCGTCCGTATGTCGACATACTGCAGCAGCTTATTGCGCGCTATTGCCTGTAGGACCGCGCCCTTTAGTCTCGCCTGGGGGCCGCTGACCTGTGCAATATTGCCATTAGAGTATCCCGCCGTCATTGGGTAACCTTACGGCCTGTTAACAACCCGCAATTTCAAGGACGTGGTGTCAGCGATGACTACCCAAAGCCGTGCACATATTCGCTGGTTCAGGAATACCGCACCCTACATCAACATGCACAGAGGCAAGACCTTTGTGCTCATGTTGCCGGGGGAATGCGCGCTGCACGACAACTTTGCCAACATCATCCATGACATTGCCCTACTCCACAGCCTTGGCATCAAGCTGGTGATTGCCCATGGGTCACGGCCACAGATTGATCAGCGTATGGCAGCCGCCGGCCTGGAGAGCAAATTTCACCAGGGAATACGTGTCACCGACGCCGATGCCATTGATCACGTCAAGGACGCTGCGGGGGCATTGCGTGCCCAGTTTGAAGCGCTGTTATCGACCGGCCTGCCAAACTCCCCCATGCAGGGCTCGCAGATTCGAGTCTGTTCGGGCAACTTTGTCACCGCCAAACCCAGGGGGGTGGTGGACGGCGTAGATTATCACCTCACCGGTAAAGTCAGGCGGATTGATGAAGAAGCCGTCCAGGCGCAGTTGTCCGGCGGCTCCATCGTACTGCTGTCCTCACAGGGCTACTCGCCCACCGGGGAGATATTCAACCTGGCACTGGAAGACGTGGCTGTGCGCTGCGCCAGGGAAATTGGCGCCGACAAGCTGGTGCTGCTGGGTGCTTCACAGGGACTTGTGGACGAGCAACAAACCTTGATCAGGCAGTGTACGGTCAGTCAAAGCCAGGCACTTGAGCTACAGGACCCGGAGCAACTCGCACTGCTGGGTGCCGCCCGGCGCGCCTGCAAGTCCGGTGTGGCGCGCTGCCACATCATTAGTTACGCCGACGACTGCGCATTGCTGGAAGAGCTTTTTACCCACGACGGCAGCGGTACGCTGGTTGCCGATGACGACTTTGAGCAATCCCGGCAAGCCACCATTGACGATGTTGGCGGTATCCTGGAATTGATCGAGCCGCTGGAACAACAGGGCATTCTCCTTAAGCGCTCGCGTGAACTATTGGAAGCGGAAATAAAGCAATTCAGGCTGCTGGAGAGGGATGGCCGCATTATCGCATGCGCTGCACTTTACCCGTTCACACAGGCAGGCTGTGGCGAAATTGCCTGTATCGTTTCGCACCCCGACTACCGCGGCGGACAACGGGGGCAACGCCTGCTCACCGATCTGGAGGAGGAGGCCCGCGCCCTGGGCCTGGAGCGGGTCTTCGTACTTACCACCCAGACCGCACACTGGTTTATTGAACAGGGCTTTGAGGCTGCCTCACTGGACCAGTTGCCCGGCGAGAAACAATCCCTGTACAACCTGCAGAGAAACTCCAAGGTGTTTTCCAAGGCGCTGTAACCCCCCGTAGGTAATAGACATTGCGGTGAGCAAAACGCTGATGAAACAGGTCCTCGCGGCCTTTTTTTGCTATCCTGCGCTGCCAATTTTGCAGGCAGACTGCCCAGGTGAATCCAGGAAATAAACTATGCCAGATTATCGCTCCAAAACTTCGACCCATGGCCGCAATATGGCCGGCGCCCGCGCATTATGGCGCGCCACGGGGATGCAGGATGACGACTTCGGTAAACCGATTATTGCTGTGGTTAACTCTTTCACCCAGTTTGTACCGGGCCATGTGCATCTGAAGGACCTGGGGCAACTGGTCGCTCGAGAAATTGAGGCTGCAGGCGGTGTCGCTAAGGAATTCAACACCATCGCCGTCGACGACGGGATCGCCATGGGCCACGACGGCATGCTCTACAGTTTGCCCTCACGCGATGTAATCACCGATTCGGTGGAATACATGGTCAATGGCCACTGCGCCGACGCCATGGTGTGTATTTCCAACTGCGACAAGATCACTCCGGGCATGCTCAATGCCGCCATGCGCCTGAATATTCCGGTGGTGTTTGTGTCCGGCGGCCCCATGGAGGCCGGCAAAACGCGCTTGTCAGAAAACAAGCTGGACCTGGTGGATGCCATGGTCATCGCGGTAGATAACGAAGCCAGCGATGAGGAAGTCGCCGAGTACGAGCGCTCTGCCTGCCCGACCTGTGGCTCCTGCTCCGGCATGTTTACCGCCAACTCCATGAACTGCCTGACCGAGGCGCTTGGACTAAGTCTGCCGGGCAATGGCTCAACCCTGGCCACCCACGCCGACCGCGAACAACTGTTCAAACGCGCCGGTAAACTGGTGGTCGATTTATGCCATCGCTACTACCAGCAGGACGATGACTCGGTATTGCCACGCAATATCGGCAGCTTTGAAGCTTTCGAAAACGCGATGTGCCTGGATATCGCCATGGGCGGATCCACCAATACCATCCTGCACCTGCTGGCCGCCGCCCAGGAAGCGGAGCTGGATTTCACCATGAGTGACATCGACCGCCTGTCGCGTAAAGTACCGCAACTGTGCAAGGTCGCTCCCAACACCCCCAAGTACCACATGGAAGATGTGCACCGCGCCGGCGGTGTGATGGGGATTCTCGGGGAGCTGGACCGCGCCGAATTGCTGCACACGGACTGCCCCACAGTCCACAGCCCCAGTATGGGCGCAGCGCTGGATGCCTGGGACATCGTGCGCACACAAGAGGCGGCGGTGCACGACTTTTACCGTGCCGGCCCAGCGGGCATCCCCACCCAGACCGCGTTCAGCCAGGAGACGCGCTGGCCCAGCGTTGACGATGACCGCAGTGACGGTTGCATCCGCTCCCTCGACAACGCCTACTCACAGGAAGGCGGACTGGCGGTACTGTTCGGCAATATCGCCGAGGATGGTTGTGTGGTTAAAACCTCGGGGGTGGACGAAAGCATCCTGGTGTTCTCTGGCCCCGCATTTGTGGTTGAGAGCCAGGAGCAAGCCGTGGAGGATATTCTCAACGACAAGGTAAAAGCCGGCGACGTGGTAATCATCCGCTACGAGGGTCCCCGCGGTGGGCCAGGGATGCAGGAGATGCTTTACCCCACCAGTTACCTGAAGTCGCGGGGGTTGGGGAAAGCCTGCGCACTGCTGACTGACGGACGCTTTTCCGGGGGAACCTCCGGGCTATCTATCGGCCACGCCTCTCCGGAGGCGGCTGCAGGGGGCGCTATCGGCCTCATTGAAACTGGCGACATCATTGAAATCGATATTCCCAGGCGCAGCATCAATGTCTCGCTCAGCGACGAGGAATTGGCGGAAAGACGCCGTGCAATGGAAGCTCGTCCCTCACCGTGGAAGCCCACCGAAAACCGCCCGCGCAAGGTCAGCGCTGCCCTGAAGGTGTACGCGAAAATGGCTACCAGTGCGGACAAAGGCGCGGTGCGCGACCTGTCACTGCTGGACTAGGGCCTGTTAACACCGGCGGCAAAGGCGGTGGGTTCACCCCGCCGCGGCTGCTGCCTTTTCACCCTGTGCAATCAGGGTTTGCAGGTCCTCGCGCAGGGAATCAATTTCTCGCATCAACTGCCGGTCCTGCCTGGGCGTTCGACTGTTGAGTACACTCGCAACCGCCTGGTGAATCACACCCAGGTTATGATCGAAGATGGCGGTGTACTCTGGCGAAACGGTATCCTCCCTGCTCTGCAGTGAATCCAACATGCGCTGCTGCCAACCTGGCTGGCGCTGCAGAATTTCTTCCATGTTGTCCAACCAACGGGCACGCTCCGCGAGCCAGGCGCTGTCAGAACGCTGTAATTCGCCGGCGGCGGCATCCACGACAGCCAGCTGTTCCTTGTCCAGCCGACCCATGTAATCCTGCAGGTTGTCACGCAGGTTCTCACTGGCTTCCTCGCGATATTCCTCGTCGCTGCGGGTAAGATACTCTTCCTCGTACTCCTCCTGCTTATCCCTCAGCTCGGCAATGAATTCTGCCATCTGTTCGTCTGAAAGTTGTTCGCCGAGCTTCAGCAACCAATCAAGTGCCTTGCTTTCCAGTCGAAAAAACGCGGACTCAACCGAAGCGGAGAGCTCTTCGAGATCCTCTGCGCTAATCTCCCCGTCCAGCCGAGCCTTGGCGTCGTCAAGAATGGCCAGATAGGCGGGCAGCTCTTCCATACGGTGCCAGCTCAGGAAGGGCTCCAGTAACTGATCCAGGTATTTCTCCTGCTCGCGATCGAGATCAACGTAGTCGCCCAGGTACCAGGGCACCAGGAAATCCAGGCGATTGTAGATGAAGGTGGTACTGCTGCAGCCACCGAGTACCAACAGCCAGACCATCAATAGCGGGAATAACTTTTTCATGCGAATGCCCAGAGCACCTCTGACTAATACGGTAATGCCTCAGCGGAGCCCTAGCGCCAGATAGGCAGCGACTCGCCGATGGGTGCTATTTGTTCCATCTCTCCCACATGGGATTCCACCCGGTTGCGACCCTGGTTCTTGGCCCGGTAAAGGGCGTCGTCCGTTATGCGCATCCACCCCTCGGCGTCATTGGCGCTGGAGACATCGGTGACGCCAATGCTCACCGTAAGCTGGCCTTCCGGTAACGCCTGCGATTCCTGCACTTTTACCCTGAGCTCCTCAGCCAGGCGTATGCCGTGGCGCACCGAGGTCTCACTTAATAACACGGCGAACTCCTCTCCTCCGTAGCGACACAAGGTATCTACGCCGCGAATGCGGCTTGCGATCAGTGATACGGTGGATTTAAGAACCTCGTCGCCAACACCGTGGCCAAAGTTGTCATTAACGTGCTTAAAATGGTCGATATCGATAAGCAGCAGCGCCGATGGCCGCTTGTAGCGCTCCCACACATCCACCGACTGCTGCAGCTGTTCTTCAAAATATCGTCGGTTGTAGGCTCCGGTCAGGGGATCCGTCACTGCCATGTCCTTGAGTCGCTGGGACTGTTGTGACACAGCAAACATCAGCCAGGCACTGATCAACCAGGTGTGAGCCATGGACATGCCGATGATAATCGCGGTACCGCGCTCAAACTGTGCAAACACCAGGGGCATTACCAACACACCGCACAGCACCCCCAGCCACACCGCCCAACGGGTTCGCAACAGCACGGGAAGCGCTACCAACAGGGGGTACATCCAGTAGAGGCTGTAGCTCTGCCCATATGACATGGACAGTACGACCAGGGCAATGGTCAACAGCAATACCACACCCGGCGACAGGAATGCCTCGCGCTGCTGAGCCAGACGCCAGATGTTGGCCAGAAACAGAAACAGGACCGCCAGTCCAGCAAAGGCTGGCACATACTCACCGATGTAAAAATTATGCGCATCCACCGGAGCCAGCACGACTGCAAGTAATAGCAGGATGTAGCGGTAGGCGTCGCGCTGGCGTTTCAGAATAGATTGGTCCTGGCGCTCGCCATCGAATGCACGACGCTGGATCTCAAGCTCCCCGGAAAAAGCCTCGGTAAAGTTGCGCTTGAAGATATGCCAGCGCGATTGCCGATTTGTCAGCTGTGAGTGTTCCATAGATCCGCTAGATTACGCCCCGCCGCGAACCCGGTGACGGCCCGCGTATAGAAGCGTTGTAACACACATTGGCTTACGACAGTTAGGGCATTAATGCTTTGACATGCCACCAGAGATTCGCTGTTGTCTTACCAGGGCAAGTTGTCCAAATCGACATTGCCGCCCGTGATCACCAGGGCACTGCGGCGCCCGGCAAATCGCTCCGGATATTCGAGCGCACCGGCAAAACTGACCGCCCCGGAGGGTTCAACCACGGTTTTCAGCCGGCTCCACTGCAGCTTCATCGCTTCCACAATTGTGTGGTCCTCGACAGTGATAATGGTATCCACGTGTTGCTGGATAATACGGAAATTAATCTCGCCGAGCCCCGCCCGAAGGCCGTCGGCGATGGTGTCGGGCGAGGTCTGGGGTTGCAGGGTGCCCAGGCCAAAGGAGCGAAACGCGTCGTCCGCACCTGCCGGCTCGACCGCTACCACCTCGACCTCGGGGCGCAGGTGCTTGACCACCAGGGCAACACCGGACAACAGGCCACCGCCACCGACCGGCACCACAACCTGGTCGAGCTGCTCGAGTTGTGAAAGTAACTCCAGGGCCACCGTGCCTTGCCCGGCAATGACCCGTGGATCAGCATAGGGGTGCACAACCGAGGCACCCGAGTCAGCCACCAGTTCAGCCAGCGTGGACTCGCGGGCTGCGAGTGTCGGTTCGCATTCGATAACTTCAGCGCCGTAAGCAGCAACCGCGGCTTTCTTAACTGCCGGTGCATTACTGGGCATCACTATGTGTGCGCTGATCCCGCGGCGAGCAGCAGCCATGGCCAGCGCCGCGCCATGATTCCCCGACGAGTGGGTGGCAACACCGCGGCTCGCCTCTGCCTCGTCGAGGCTGAGTACTGCATTACTCGCACCGCGCGCTTTGAAGGCACCCACTTTCTGCAGATTCTCACATTTGAAGAACAGCTCACCCCCGACCCGTTGGTCTAACAGGCTGCTGCTATATACCGGCGTTTCATGCACGGCGCCGCGAATCCGCTCGTGGGCTTCCTGGATATCGTCCAGTGTCGGTGGCTGGATGGGGACATTCATTGGCGGCTTCCCAAAGAAAAGCCGCTATTAAAACGTGACGGCAGGACGCTGTACACCCGACACTTACATCACGCTGGCATCAGGCTGGTGGCCGTGCGGTGCGGGCCAGCTCGCGGGGCTTCAGGCGGCAGCGATCGCGTCGCTCGCCGCAGCCTTGTTGATAGCACCCAGGATACCGTCGAGCGACGCCTGCACAATATCGTGGCTGCGACCAACGCCGCAGTAGCGCTCTCCCTCAATATTGAGCTGGATGTAACAGATCGCCTCAGCATCAGCGCTTTGACTGAGCGCATGCTCGCTGTATTCGACGAGCACAATCTGCTTGCCGATGAAGCCGGCAACCGCATCGACAAAAGAAGCGACCACCCCATTACCCGAGCCCTTGAGCTTGTGGGTAGCACTGCCCTGCAACAGGTCAACCTGCAACTGGTCAACACCATCCACCCGGCTGGCCTGGTAATCGCCCAGACTCCACTGTTTATCTTCGCCAAGATAGGTTTGCTGGAACAACTCGTATATGGCGCTGGACTCGACTTCGGTTTCTTTTTCCTCGGCGAAGGCCTGAACCGCAGTGCTAAAGTCAATTTGCAGCCAGCGTGGTAAGGCCAGACCATAATCACGCTCCAGTACGTAGGCTATCCCGCCCTTGCCGGACTGGCTGTTGATGCGGATAACTTCCTGGTAGGAACGCCCGATGTCAGCCGGGTCGATGGGCAGATAGGCAACCTCCCAGGGCTCCAGCTCGTCGCCGCGCCTGGCCAGGCATTTCTTGATGGCGTCCTGGTGACTACCGGAGAACGCCGTAAACACCAGTTCACCTGCGTAGGGGTGGCGTGGATGCACGGGCAATTGGGTGCATTCCTTCACGGTCTGGATAATTTCATCCATCTGACCAAGCTTGAGCTCAGGGTCCACCCCCTGGCTGTAGAGGTTCATCGCCATGGTGACAATATCCATGTTGCCAGTGCGTTCACCATTGCCCATCAGGGTGCCTTCAACACGGTCTGCTCCCGCCATTACACCCAGTTCCGCCGCAGCGACGGCACAACCACGGTCATTGTGCGTGTGTAATGAAATCAGCAGGCTGTCACGCCGGGCAACCCGGTCGCAGAACCACTCAATCTGGTCGGCATAGACATTGGGGGTACTCATTTCGACCGTTGCGGGTAAATTGATAATGCAGGGATTCTCGGGGGTGGGTTCCCACACAGCCGTCACCGCATCACAGACCTCCACCGCGAAGTCGATCTCAGTACCGGTGAAGCTTTCGGGAGAATATTCAAATACCCACTCGGTATCGGGGTGGCGCTGGGCACACTCTTTGACCAACTCGGCGCCTTTAACTGCGATATCCTTGATGCCCTCACGACCCAGTGCAAACACCTGTTCGCGCTGGACGGTAGAGGTGGAGTTATACACGTGCACAATGGCCCGCCGCACACCCTTCAATGACTCAAAGGTCTTCTCTATCAGGTCAGGCCGGGCCTGGGTAAGCACCTGGACCGTTACGTCTTCGGGTATCCGGTCTCCCTCGATCAACTCGCGGACAAAATCGTAGTCATGGCTGGAAGCTGAGGGAAAACCCACCTCAATTTCCTTGAATCCCAGCTTGACCAGTTGATCCCACAATTGCGACTTTTGGCGAGCGGTCATAGGTTCGATCAAGGCCTGGTTACCATCTCGCAGGTCAACACTGCACCAGCGCGGCGCCCGGTCCAGCTGGCGGTCAGGCCAGCGGCGGTTGGCCATTTTGAGGGGCGAGAAAGCCGGATACTTGCGGTGGTCAAAGCTGCTCATGTCAGTTAGCGCCTGTGGTCAGTTGTTAGGTTGGCTGGTATCACCTGTCCGCGTTAGCGGGGGTTGGTCGCCCTTGTGGGGCTCCCGGTTCGGTACTCGCGACGGGTAAGTCGATAGTACCGCCACTTCAGGTGCTACAGTCAGCCAGGGCGATAGTATACGCGAGCCCGCGGAGTGAATATCCCCAAATATCGCGCTCAAGGTACACAAAATAGATAATTATCACCAAAATAGTTCAGTTTATTAGAGTATTTACCCATATAATTCCAAGCGACCGATAAGACTTCCTAAGGAGGTAGTGCCAGTGAAACTCGATCGCACTGACCGCAGAATCCTGGCGGCGATGCAGGCGAACGGCCGCATCAGTAACCTCGAACTTGCCGATGTTGTGGGGCTGTCGCCCACACCGTGTTCGCGCCGGGTCAAGCGCCTGGAGGACAGTGGGCTGATTCGGGGCCATGTGACCCTGCTTAATCAATCCATGTTGGGGCTCAAACTGACCGCCTGGATAAGTATCAGCATGGACCGGCACACGCCCGAACGTTTCGACGAGTTCGAGGAGCAGGTGCGTGACTACCCGGAAGTCATGGAGTGTGCGGTGGTCACTGGCCAATCAGCGGACTATTTGCTGAAAGCTGTGGTGCCTGACATGGAATACTACGAGCGTTTCCTGCTGGGCAGGTTAACGCGGATCCCGGGTGTGACCGGCGTACACTCAAGCTTTGAACTACGGCGGGTGGTGCAGAATACCGCGCTACCACTGGAGCACCTGCGCGACGAACTGCAGTAGGCACTTACTAACTGGCAGCGCCAATCAGACTATGGATAGAACACTGGTGGGCCAGCTGAATACAAACTATCAGGCCAGCTGCCGCAGCCCGCTGGTTGGACCTCTGGCAAGGGCTTGTACTTGCCTGACACACTGACCATGACACATGCCTGTGCCATACTAGGGCAACTCTGTATCATGCGAGCGCGCCTTCTACCGGTTTTTTTATGACTGGATTGGTCATCGGCGCTGGTCGCGTGACCTGCCACCCATCAGTGCGCGAGCGTGGTGCGGGGAGAAAATAGCAAGCGATGACCCAAGCCCGGAGAAGCCATTTTGCAATCGGCCACTGACGTTACCCACCTGATAGGCAACACCCCACTCTTACACCTTCGGCAGGTGTCCGAACAAACTGGCTGCACAATACTTGGCAAAGCGGAGTTCCTGAACCCGGGCGGCTCCGTCAAGGACCGTACAGCGCTGGGTATCATTCGCGCGGCAGAGCAGGCGGGCGATCTGGAACCGGGCGGCCGGATTGTCGAGGGGACAGCAGGCAACACCGGCATTGGTTTGACCCTGATTGCCAATGCGCTGGGCTATTCCAGCAGCGTGGTCATGCCCGTTACCCAGAGCAAGGAGAAAATTGACTCTCTGGAGTTGTTGGGGGCGGATCTCCACCTGGTCGGCGCCACCTCCTATAGCGACCCTAATCACTACATCCATACTGCCGAAAGACTGGCCACTAAACTGGCTGAGAAAGAGCCCCACGGCGCCGTCTGGGCTCGCCAGTTCGATAACCTGGCCAATATGGAAATTCACGAGGCAACCACGGGGCGAGAGATCTGGGAGCAAACCGACGGCAAAGTCGACGGGTTCATCTGTGCCGTCGGCACTGGCGGGACGCTCGCAGGCGTGTCAAAAGCACTGAAGGAGGCAAACAATAGTGTGGTAATCGGGTTGGCAGACCCCGAAGGTGCTTCACTCTACGAGTATTACCGCACGGGAGAACTGGATCCGGGCGAGGGCACCTCGATGCTCGAGGGCATCGGCATCAACCATGTGACGGATAATGTCGCCCAGGCCCGAGTAGATATACCCTTTCGCATCAGCGACGCAGAGGCATTGCCCTATGTGTTTGACCTGTTAAAGCACGAGGGCCTTTGCCTGGGAGGATCATCTGGGATAAACATTGCCGGTGCGGTTCGCCTCGCTGAGCATCTGGGTCCCGGCCACACCATCGTCACTATCCTGTGTGACTACGGCACTCGCTACCAAAGTAAATTGTTCAACCCGGTATTCCTGGAAAATCGCGGTTTGCCCGTGCCGGAGTGGCTGCAGATCTAATCGAGATCCAATGACGTAAAACCCACTGCCGGAGCCATAAAAATACCCGGCGTGGATGAGGGAGCTTACATGTATCGAAGCACTTACCTTTGCGCGTTACTCGCGGCCTTCACGGCCCTGCCCGCGCTAAGCAACCCCTACCCGAATTCGGGTCTGCTCTACCGGGATATGCGCGAAGACACCCTGCAACGACTTCCCACACGGCGCAATGAAGCAGCGCCCCGTATCGAGACACCCGGGCCCGCACAGCCCGCAGCCGCCATCGGCTCGGTTTACGTGTCGCACTTCGTGGTTTACGGGAATGCTGAACTCAGCGACGAGACGCTCAGCAACGTACTGGCACCCTGGTCACATCAGGAACTGAGCGTGCAACAGATAGATCAGGCTGCGGCGGCGTTAAGGGATAGCTATCGGGAACGTGGCGTGTTCGCTGCCCAGGTTTACGTGCCACCCCAGGCGATTGAAGATGGCGTGTTAACACTCCATGTCTACGAGGGCGTACTGGAAGAAGGCGGCGTTCACCTGTCCAACGAGGGTGTACAGGTCAGGGATAGTGCGATCAGCGCCATTCTGGAAGAAAATCTGGCTACCGGTGAAGTAATGCGACGGGACGAATTTGAGCGCAGCATATTACTTGTGGATGACCTGCCCGGTGTCACCTCCCATTCAGTCATCTATCCAGGTAGCGAACCCGGTGAAGCACAGTTCCTGTTGCGAGCAGAAGACACGCCGCGGATATCGGGCAACATCGATGCGGACAATTTTGGCAGCTACTACACGGGAGAGGCACGGCTGGGCACCACCGTGTACTTCAACAGCCCCACAGGCGGAGGCGACCAGGTTACTCTGCGCGCCGTAACCAGCGGGAGTGATTCCAACTATTTTTTCGCGGACTACAGTGTTCCGATATCGGGCAATGGCCTGCGGGTTGGGGCTAATGTCGATTATCTTGACTACGAATTGGGTAAGCAATTTCGCGCCACCGGCAACGAAGGCGATGCCTATTCTCTGCGGCTGTTTGCTGCCTACCCCTGGATTCGCTCACGACACAACAATTTGACCGGACGTATTGAGTACGCGTACCTGGCGCTGGATGACACCGGTGACAATGAGGACCAGGAAGCCGACCGGCGAATTAACAACCTGGCTCTCACCATTGCCGGCGATTATGACGATGACCGCTGGGCCAACGGCGAGTACTTCTATGCGGCCACGCTAACCGCGGGCTCCCTGGATATCCGTGGCGGGGACGCCTTCAAGGAATTTGACCGGCAAAACGTGGGCGCAGACGGCAGCTTCGTCAAGCTGAATATCGATATCGCCCGCCTGCAACACCTGGCGGGAAACTGGTCAGCTTACGGGGCCTTGTCTGGCCAGTGGGCTAACAACAACCTCGACTCCTCCCAGACCTTCTACCTGGGCGGACCGTTCAGCAACCCCGGATACCCCACCGGGCAGGTAGCCGGCGACCTCGGTGCGAACCTGCACCTGGATGTACGGCACGACTTCTGGAATCTGCCCTGGGGGGGGAACCTGCAAGCTTCGCTTTTTTACACACTGGGTTGGGTGCAACTGTACAAGGACACCTGGGATGGCTGGGAGGCAGGCAACCCAATTATCAAGAACAACATTAACCTATCATCCTGGGGCATCGCGCTGAGCCAGACCTGGAATACAGACCTGGTGATCCGCGCCTCCTTTGGTCGCCAGATTGGCGATAACGAATCCGAGGACCCCGATACGGGTGAAGCCGCGGATGGCTCCGACGATGACTACCGCGCCTGGATCCAGGCCATTTACTATTTCTAGGGTGGCAATGATGAAACTTCTTATTCTGCTAACCATTGCAAGTCTCGCACTACCACAGCTAGTGAGTGCGAAAAGCTGCCATGCGAATAGTGCCCAAGGTAGGGGTAATTTGAACTGCGGAGCGCAGCACGGGAACTCTCAGCAGGGTTCGCAAACGCCCACCACCGGAATAGGCAATGCCGGACACACCCCCAACCCGGGCACCACCAATCAGCATGTGGGCACAGGCACAGTCAAGCCGGTGCAGCCGGTCGTGGTAGTTCCACCACAGCCAGCAGTAACGCCCACCGCGACACCCAACCCAACGCCCGGCAAGGTGCCCACGGCCACGCCTAACCCGGTACCCATGCAAGTACCTCAACCGCTGCCCCAGCAGACGCCAACGCCTAACCCGGTCACCGCGCAGGTACCTCAGCCGCTGCCACAGCAGGTACCCCAGCCGCTGCCTCAAACACCGCAGACCCCACAGCCGACCGGTGTGCAGACACCAACACCTAATCCGGTGACAGCACAGGTGCCGCAACCACTGCCACAGCAAGTACCACAGCCGCTGCCCCAAACTCCGCAGACGCCACAGCCGACCGGCGTGCAGACACCAACACCTAATCCGGTGACAGCACAGGTGCCGCAACCACTGCCTCAGCAGGTGCCCCAGCCGCTGCCTCAAACACCGCAGACGCCACAGCCGACCGGCGTGCAGACACCAACACCTAATCCGGTGACCGCGCAGGTTCCTCAGCCGCTGCCACAGCAGGTACCCCAGCCGCTACCTCAAACACCGCAGACGCCACAGCCGACCGGCGTGCAGACACCCACACCTAATCCGGTAACTGCGCAGGTACCTCAGCCGCTGCCACAGCAGGTGCCCCAGCCGCTGCCTCAAACACCGCAGACGCCACAGCCGACCGGCGTGCAGACACCCACACCTAATCCGGTAACTGCGCAGGTACCTCAGCCGCTGCCACAGCAGGTGCCCCAGCCGCTGCCTCAAACACCGCAGACGCCACAGCCGACCGGCGTGCAGACACCCACACCTAATCCGGTGACCGCGCAGGTTCCTCAGCCGCTGCCACAGCAGGTGCCCCAGCCGCTGCCTCAAACACCGCAGACGCCACAGCCGACCGGCGTGCAGACGCCACAGCCGACTGTCGTCCAGACACCAACACCGGTCCCGAACCAGGTACCCATGCAGGTTCCCCAGCAGGTGCCAACAGCAATCCCACAGCCGGTGCCAATGCTAGTGCCGGCGAAGAAGCCCATGCTTACACCCCATCCCCAGTATGTGCATGTAACAGGGGTCCAGCCAGTCACTACGACTACTCCCAAGCCGCAAGTTCCGGTGGAGCCGCCCAAACAAGCTGTGGTGGTTCCAAAGCCCAAGCCAGTGCAGGTCCCCCATATCGCCACAGGCACACAGACACCGGTTCCCCAGGTCGTGCAGGTACCGGGTAAAACAACACCCTCCGTTACCGGCACACAGGGCCCCACCGCACCGAGCCATCACGTACTTACCGGTAACCCGGGGCAAAACATGGGCAGTTTGAAGATCAGTGCGGGAATTTTAACTGCCGAGGTCGTGGAGCCCGGCATTCAGAATCGGGAGGTGGAGCTCTACCGCAGCAACGACGCGGAAGAGACGCTATATAAAGATGTGATCCCCATGGATAAGACCGGGTTTCACCTGACAGTGATCGGTACCAGGCCCCCGACCTACCAGTAGTACGGGCGGCGCACCGCGGACCGCGGTGCTTTCATCATCCTGGCTAAGTTTGGCTTAGCTGCTGGCCAGGGCACGCTCTTTTTCGATCAGGAAATCGACGAGCTTAAGCATATTGGCGTGGTTGCCCGCCTTGCGCGAAGACACCCGGTATTTTCCATTGACCATAATTTCCGGAGTGCCGGTAATCTTGGCCGCGCGAGCATTGGAATTGGCCTGGCGCACCTGGCTGCTCACACCAAAGGAATTAAAGGCCTTATCAAAATCTTCCCTGGCAACGCCGTGTGCTTCAAACTCGGCGGCGATTTCTGCCTCGGAGCTGAGTCGTTTACGATCCACGTTCATCGCCTGGAAAATCACCAGGTGCATGGTGTCCAAAACGCCCAGTACTTCGGCCGCGTAATAGGCGCGAGCGTGAAGCTCCATCGACGGGTTCCAGATCGCGGGTGACCCATAGAACACCACATCTTCGTCGATGGACTTCTTCCACTGGGTGATCATCGGCTCAAAATTGTAGCAATGGCCACAGCCGTACCAGAAAAACTCTTTGACCTCGATTTTGGCAGGGTCAGCGGTACGGATAGCCGGGGTAATAAGGTCGTAATGCTTGCCTTCCTCCCAGTTGGGAGTGTCCTGGGCTCCAGCCCACAGAGGCATTAGCAGCAACAGGGACACAGGCAACAGTAGACGCTTGATCATAGGGTTCTCCATCCATTTTCTACCTGGGTATGACAACGGAGCGCGTTGCTTGTTCTATACCCGAAAAAAAAGGTGGCCGCAGCCACCTTATCGATTCATTAAAAGTGCTATTTCAGGCCCGCGATGTAGCTCGCTACGGCTTCAATTTCCAGGTCGCTCAGCCCAAATGCCGTGGTACGCATAATTTTTGCATCACCGTCGTTCTCTCGGCCACCTTCCTGCTCATAGCCTTTGCGGTACATGCGCAATTGGGTCGCGGTGTACTCGGCGTGCTGGCCCGCCAGCGAGGGATACCCTGCAGGCGCGTTACCCAGGCCATTGGGAGAATGGCAGGAAGCACATGCAGCCACGTTACGCTCCATAACACCACTGCGATACACCTTTTCACCGAGCGCCAGCAGCTCGGGATCGGTCCTGCCACCCGATTTGGGCTGGCTGCTGTAAAACGCCGCAATGTCCAGCAGATCCTGCTCTGACATGGCGTCCAGCTGCCCCAACATGGTAGGTACTGACCGCGCTCCATCGCGAATATCAATCATCTGCTTGAGCAAATAGCGCTCACCTTGACCGGCCAGCTTGGGAAATGTCGGTACGGCACTATTTCCGTCGGGGCCATGACAGGCTGCGCAAGTCGCTGCCTTGCCTTCACCTGCCTGCGCATCACCCGCAGCAGCTGCGTCAGTAACCAGGGACAACTGCAAACTGGCAGCGAGCAGCACGGAGGCTGT
Source organism: Halieaceae bacterium (assembly GCA_963669435.1). GTDB lineage: Bacteria > Pseudomonadota > Gammaproteobacteria > Pseudomonadales > Halieaceae > CALJFL01. The sequence goes on along the minus strand of OY770025.1, from coordinate 1,822,196 downwards.
TAAATACTTGTTCATTTTCTATCCAGAGTAAGAAAGTAGCTTGATGCTTAATTGGCTGGCTTGGCCATGTACTCGATCAGGGCCTTGTACTCGTCGGCGGTACAATCGAAGCACATACCCTTGGGTGGCATGGCATTCATCCCCGCCTCCACCGACTGCACCAGTGCATCCATGCCTTTGGCCATGCGTGGCTCCCAGGCCGCGGCGTCACCCGTCTTGGGCGCATTAGCAGCACCTGAAGCGTGGCAAACAGCACAACTCTTGTTGTACTTGTCGGTAACCGGATCAGCCAGGGTATGCGTGGCGAAAAGGGTCAGGGCAACGGCGAGCAACTTTTTCATCGAGAACCTCAGATTGTTGGTATAGCGCAGGGCCAGCGGCCGCAAGCATTTGATAACAGTCGAAAAAAGCTGTGGCATTATATACGAGATGTCCCCCACCGCAAAAGGCGAACCATCTCATGAGCAGCACAGGGTTTTCGGGTGCCGTAAACGCCCCCAACTACCAGCGCACCAGTTTCCTCACCAGCGCCGGAAAGTTTTCCCAGTGTCCTGAGGACAGCGGCTGGGAAGTGGCCTTCGCAGGCCGGTCCAATTCGGGTAAATCCAGTGCAATCAATAGCTTAACCGGGAACCGCAAGCTGGCGCGCACCTCCAAAACCCCGGGGCGCACCCAGCTGATTAACTTCTTCCAGCTGACTGAGCAACAGCGTCTGGTCGACCTGCCCGGCTATGGCTTCGCGAAAGTGCCCCAGGCTGTAAAACAGGAGTGGACCCGCCAGCTGGAGCGGTACCTGCAGGAACGACAGAGCCTGCGCGGCCTGGTGCTGCTTATGGACGTGCGCCACCCCATGCAACCCTTTGACAAGCAGATGCTGGGTTGGGCGTTGGCGGCAACAATGCCGGTACATATCCTGCTCACCAAGGCAGACAAGCTCAAAAAGGGGCCGGCCAAGAGCACATTGCTTAAGTTGCGCTCGCAATTGGCAAGCCACGCTGACCTGGTCAGCATGCAATTGTTCTCCGCACTCAAAAACACGGGGCACGGTGAGCTGACCGAGGTACTTAACAAGTGGCTGTGCGACACCAGTGTTTACGACGAGGAAGAGCAGGCCTGATAAGCGGAAAAATCCCCGGCCGCCTGTAGGGGGGTAGGCGGCCGGGAGAGCTTGGGTCTCTGGGGAAAGAGACTTGCGGGTTAGTCCATGGAGAAGGACCAACCAACGTAGCAGATGCTACATGCATTAAGACTGGTGCGAACTGGCAAAGTTCCCGGGGTTAAACAGAATCAGTGGGCCTGGTCCCAGTTGTCACCTACTCCGGCTTCCACCAACAGCGGGACCGCCAGCTCCGCCGCCGAGGACATTAGGTGGCATAGCTTGGCGCAAACTTCCTCCACCGCCGGTTCCGCGACCTCCAGCACCAGCTCGTCGTGCACCTGCATAATCATCCGCGCATCGATACTGCCGCCGGACAACCACCCGTCCACCGCCAGCATGGCTTTCTTGATGATGTCTGCTGCGGTGCCCTGCATCGGCGCATTAATAGCGGTGCGCTCAGCGGCCTGCGCCCGCATTTTGTTGCGCGCATTGATTTCCGGTAGGTAAAGTCGACGGCCGAACAGGGTTTCCACGTACCCCTGCTCCCGGGCGCGCACGCGGGTCGATTCCATGTAATCCGCGACACCGGGGTAGCGCTGAAAGTAGCGGTCAATGTAAAGCTGTGCCTCCTGGCGCCCCAGGTGCAGCTGCTTGGCCAGCCCGAAGGCCGACATCCCGTAGATCAGGCCGAAGTTAATGGCTTTTGCCTTGCGCCGCTGATCCCCGGACACCTGGTCTTCGGCGACCTCAAAAACCTCGGCGGCAGTGGCGCGATGCACGTCGCGGTTGTCGTTGAATGCCTGTAACAGGCCGTTATCTTTGGATAAGTGCGCCATGATGCGCAGTTCGATCTGGGAGTAATCAGCAGCGACGATACGATAGCCCCCTGGTGCGATAAAGGCCTGGCGAATGCGGCGGCCCTCCTCGGTCCTGATGGGGATATTCTGGAGATTAGGGTCTGTTGAAGACAGCCTGCCGGTGGCGGTTACCGCCTGGTGATAGGACGTATGAATCCTGCCGGTTTCGGGGTTTATCATCTCCGGCAGCTTGTCAGTGTAGGTCGATTTCAGTTTGCTCAAGCTGCGATACTCCAGCAGCACCTTGGGCAGCGGGTAGTCCAGGGCCAGCTCGACCAATACGTCTTCGGCCGTCGAAGGCGCGCCCTTTGGCGTTTTCTTGATGACCGGCAGCTCAAGCTTTTCGAACAGTATTTCGCCCAACTGCTTTGGAGAACCCAGGTTAAACGCCTGACCCGCCAGTTCGTGAGCTTGCGCCTGCAGCGCTTCCAGTCGCTCGCCCAGTTCGGCGCTTTGTTCCGCCAGTAGTTCCCGGGACACCATTGCGCCCTGGCGCTCAACCCGCGATAGTACCGGCACCAACGGCAACTCAATATCGGTAAAAACTGATTTCAGCGGCTCCTGCAACTGCGGCCATAGTGCATGGTGCAAACGCAGGGTGATATCAGCATCTTCGGCTGCGTAGGGCGCCGCCTCTTCCACCTTAATCTGGTTGAAAGTGAGCTGCTTTGCGCCCTTACCCGCAATATCCTCAAAATGAATCGTCTTGAGCCCCAGGTATTTCAGGGCCAGGCTATCCATGTCGTGACGAGTACCTGTGGAGTTCAGCACATAAGATTCAAGCATGGTGTCAAAGGCAATGCCGCGCAGCTCAACACCATGATTGGCCAGTACACTGGCATCGTATTTGAGGTTCTGTCCCAGTTTCGCCCTGGACTCATCTTCAAGCAGCGGTTTTAGTTGGGCCAGTACCGCCTCTCTATCCAATTGTTCCGGGGCACCCAGATAGTCGTGCGCGAGCGGCACATAGGCTGCCTCGCCAGGCTCCACGGCAAAGGACAAGCCCACCACCCGAGCCTGCATGTAATCAAGGCTGGTGGTTTCGGTATCAAATGCGAACACCTCGGCATCCTGCAAGCGCTCGAGCCAGGCATCAAGCTGATCCTGCGTGGTTACCACGTCATAATGGGCCTCCACAGCGTCGACCTGCTCGCCCTGCCCTGCTGCCCCCTCATCTCCCAGCGCCTCATCCAGCCAGGTTTTGAACTCCAAATCGGTAAACCATTTGATCAGGGCATCGCGATCCGCAGCGCCATTGTGCAAATCACCCGGACCCATCGATAGCTCGACATCAGTTTTTATCGTCGCCAGCTCGTATGACAACTGTGCATTAGCGCGCTCAGTTTCCAACTTGGCCGCCATCGTTTTGGCACCGCGGAACTCCAACGTGGCCACCTTATCCAGTGACGCGTAGATATCCTCCAGGCCCCCCAATCCCTGCAGCAAGGCGAGCGCGGTCTTTTCGCCAACGCCGGCGACACCGGGGATGTTGTCCACTTTATCGCCCATCAGGGCGAGGAAATCGATGATCAGCGCTGGCGGGATGCCAAACTTCTCAGTCACTCCGCTGATGTCCATCACCGTGTCGGTCATGGTGTTGACCAGGGTGACCCGCTCGTCCACCAGCTGCGCCATATCTTTGTCGCCTGTTGAAATCACCACGCCTCGGCCCTCGCCGCTCGCCTGTTTGGCGAGGGTCCCGATCACATCATCTGCCTCGACACCGGGAACACACAGCAGCGGCAGCCCCATCGCCTTGACGATCGCGTGTATCGGCTCTATCTGTTCGCGCAATTCATCTGGCATCGGCGGCCGGTTCGCCTTGTACTTGGCGTACATATCATCGCGGAAGGTCTTGCCCTTGGCGTCGAACACTACAACGACCGGGCTGTCAGGATAGTCCTTGACCAGGCGCCGCAACATGCTGATGACGCCTTTCACAGCCCCGGTGGCCTGGCCTTTGGAATTGGTCAGGGGTGGCAGGGCGTGGAAGGCACGATAGAGATAGGAGGAGCCGTCCACCAGGATAATGGGATTGCTACTTTCTGACATGGTGGAACTGGCCTTCTGAAGTGCGCTACGGGTAAACCGACGAGTCCGGCATTAAAGCCCATCCATCGGGAAAATACCACGCCACGTTAAGTAGCAGGCCAGGCTCCCTCGTCGGGCTGTTAAGGGCCCACGCAGTGTTACCTTTGCGCTGAAAAGTGTTACTTTTTCACGGAATGCGCCTGGGAATTTTCGCGTATGTCAAATAAATTTATATAAAACAATGATTTATTCGTAAATTAAGTTTCGTTAAGGAAGCTGATCAAGGGCTTGAAACCTTCCCAAAAAGCGCCAATATAGGTCTCTGAATTATTTGTGTTACCTATTTTTACATTCTGGTAACACTTTGAAGGAGTGTAATCATGAAATATTGGATCTCAATACTGGCCTTGATGGCCACCACAGCGGTCGCCGATCCGCTGAGCGCCCCGGCGCAGGACACCGAGCGCAGTGCCGATGCTGAAGTCACTGTAACTGCGAACGAAGATGCGCGGGAATTTACCCCGTTTGACGTCAAGGATGTCTCCCGGGCATTGAATGAAAAGCTCGAACTGGAGCTGGAAGACCAGGCCACTGCCGCACCTGCAACGGCTGGGCCCATGTTCGTCAGTATCGATTAAGTAGAGTAGCGCAGCTCTCGCAGAACCCCGCCAGGCTACCGCTACCAGAGGGTCCTGGCGGACCGGTAAGTCACCTTCATCTTGGCCAGGTCCAACGGCGTTTTGAAAAAGCCGTGGTAATCACCACGCGGATTGATCAACACCACATTACCACTGTGATCGACCAGGTAGTTCTCGCCCTGGCCAGGCACCTTACGAAATGGAGTGTTCAGGGCAGTAGCTATCCGGTGAATATCGAGGAATTCACCGGTGACGCCAACAAAGCTGTCGTTGAAGTAGGGCACGTAGCTGGCCAGTTGGGTCACCGTATCCCGCGCCGGGTCCACCGAAATCATTACCACCTGGGTATCGTCCGCCTCAGCGCTCTGCAACTGTCCAACAAACTGGTCCAGGAAACCCATAGTAGTGGGGCAGATGTCGGGGCAATGGGTAAATCCGAAGAACACCAGTGACCACTTACCCTGCAGCGAGGCGGGGGTAAAGGGCTCGCCGTGGTGATCCAACAGTTCGAAGTCCCCGATATCCCGTGGCGTTTCGTGTAGGTACAGGCCGTTAATCTGCATTTCTGTCGCGGTCATCACCCGCGGCTGCTGAATGCGGTAAACAAACCCTGCTACCACCGTGACCATGAACAGGACCACAGCAGTTACGGTGATTTTGACACCCCGGGATTGAGTAGCGTTCAGCGCCATTTAAAATACCGTCATTGGAAACAGGTAGTGATCAACCAGCATCACCACAAACAGTGCCATCAGGTAGACAATCGAGTACTTGAAGGTCTCCATTGGCGCGTTCCCGCCCTTGGTGCGTAACATTTCGATCGCCCAGTAAAGAAAGCCACCCCCCAACACCACCGCACCCAGCAGGTAAAGTGGCCCGCTGAGTCGCGTCACATAGGGCAGCAGCGTAATCAGCACCATGATGATGGTGTACAAAAGAATGTGCAGCTTGGTGAAGGCCTCACCGTGCGTCACTGGCAGCATGGGGATATCCACCGCCGCGTATTCTTCCTTGCGGTGTATGGCCAGCGCCCAGAAGTGTGGCGGCGTCCAGGCAAAGATAATCAATACCAGGAGGAGGGCATGGCCATGGATCTCACCGGTCACCGCAGTCCAGCCCAGCAATGGCGGGGCGGCTCCGGCGAGCCCACCTATGACAATGTTCTGGGGCGTCGCGCGCTTTAGGAACATGGTATAGATAAACGCGTAGCCAATCAGGGAGGCGAGTGTCAGCCAGGCAGTCAGCGCGTTCACCCAAATCAGCAGAATTGCCATACCCAGGCCGCCCAACACCAGGGCAAACATTGTGGCTTGAGGTGCGCCCACACGACCCTGGGCCATGGGACGATTGCGAGTCCTGGCCATGTGCTGGTCGACGCGTTGGTCTACGAGGTGATTCACCGTTGCGGCTGCACCTGCACACAACGCAATACCCAGGTTCCCCAGAATGAGCGCATCCAGGGGTACCATCCCCGGCACCGCCATGAACATGCCGATCGCCGAGGTGAGAATCATCAGGGCGACGACATTGGGCTTGGTGAGCTCTTTGTAGTCTCGCCAGGTGGCACGCTCGGGGTTGCTCACCGATGCTACAGTTTCACTACTCACTGGAATTCTTCAGCAAAAACTTGAGGTCAGAAATCACGTCTTTGTAACTCAGCTGCCCATTGTACGACATCATCACCCAACCCGCCGGATCGACCAGATACCACACCTGGGGGTCAGCGAGATATTCGGGAAACATCCGTGCGAAATCGTCTGCTCCCACCTGCATCGACGCGAGCCCGGGGTGCTGCGTTTCCAAAAACTCACTGAACGACGGGGGCAGGGGATTGTCGTCGCTAAGGCGGCTGACAGCGAGGTCTGTCGCTACCGGGCTGACATCACCGACATACATGCGGCGGATCCGCGCCAGCTCTTTGCCCATGGCTATATGAATTTGCCGGGTCAGGTAGAGCCGCTCTTCGCAGTGCTGATCGCAACGAGCGCCCGATTGGGGAACAAGCAGTGTCCAACGGCGCTCTACATCGCCGTAGCTGAATGGCTGACCGCTGGCATCCTGCCCCTCAAGCTCCGCAAACGGCCGAGGGGGTTGCACCAGGGTACCCATATTCGCTGTTCCCAGTGCACCGACCAGGTCGAGGTCACCGCGGACCACGAAGTACCAAAGCCAGCTGGCGCTGAGGATCATCATCAGCGGTATGCCCGCGATCAGTAACAGCACGCGGCGATTGTGATTGGTAGAACTCATTTGCTATCTCGATTGCGAATCCATTGCCACAAATTGCTGCTGGCAAAAACAAACAGAAGGAGCAGGGCGACCGCCATGGAGAACCATTGTACGGCATAGGCCTGGTGTTTACCGGGACTGACATTAATGACCTGCCAGGACACCGATAGTGCGCCGGGTTGATCCGGCTGTATCCTCATCAGGTGGGGAAAGACTGTCGCCCCGGTTTTGTCGGACAGCAGCGGCGTCAGCTTGTCGAATTCGATGGCCTGCAAGCGCAGCGGCCACTGGCCCTCGTAAACCTGATCGGCGAGCAGATAGGGCTCCCCGGGCGGGATGTACACCGTGGCTTCAACTATCACTTCGCCTTCTGGCCTCGGGATCGTAGGAAGAATTTGACGGGATCGATCGCCCTCGATCCAACCGCGATTTACCAACACCACATCCTCGCCACCGAACGTTCGAAAAGGACTGACCACTTCGTAGCCAAACCGCCCTTGCTGGATTCGGTTGTCGAGCAGAATGTCACTATCCGGCAGATAAGTGCCACGGAGTCTTACGGGTAGGTAGCGCAAGTTACTCTCTGATTGTCTGGCAAGTTGCGGAGCGAATTGTGCCGGAGGCATCTGTCCACGCGCTTCATACGCCTGGGCCAGTTGCGCTTTCTCTTCCGCGCGCTGTAATTGCCAGAAGCCGAGAAACACCAGGACAGGCAGCAAGATGGCCGTGAACACCGTGGTGCGCCACTCTATCTGGAACTGCAATTTAACACCCTGTGCACCCATGCCGATCAGCCCTGGCTACTGCAAAGATTTGGCCCTGGTGGTTTATACTGCACTGCCATTACGCTGGAGCAATCCCTTGTTGAAGATATTGATCGTTGTACTACTGCTGGCCCTGCTGGCGAGCCTGGGAAGTGGATTCTACTTTCTGATGACCGATCAGGGGGACAAGACCAAGCGGCGTACTTTCCATTCGCTGGGCGTCAGGGTGACCCTGGCTGCCTCGCTGATGGCGGTAATTGTTTACGGTGTTGCCACCGGCCAGCTGGGGCATCAAACGCCCTGGGACGCCGGGCCTGCCAAGAGCAAGCCCGCAGAATTGAGCGAATAAAAGCCTACAGGATGTAAACGAACAGGAACAGGAACACCCAAACCACGTCAACAAAGTGCCAGTACCAGCTCGCGGCCTCAAAGCCAAAATGGTCATCAGCGGTAAAGTGGCCGCCTCGCACGGAACGCAACCATTGAATCAGCAACATGGTCATACCCATCGCCACGTGAAAACCGTGGAAGCCCGTGAGCATAAAGAAGGTCGAGCCATAAATCCCGGAATTCATGGTGAGACCAAAATGCGCGTAGGCCTCATAGTATTCCGCAGCCTGCAAGAACAGGAAGATAATACCCAGGGTTACGGTAATGCCCAGCCACAGGTTGAATTTTTTGCGATTGCTGTCCAGCAGGCCCAGGTGGGCAATGTGACAGGTGACGCTGGAAGTCAGCAGGATAATTGTGTTCCACAATGGCAACCACATATACCAAGCACTGACTTCGCCAAAAGCCATGCTCTTTTCGGCACTGGTAAATGAACCGTTATTAGCGATGGGCTGCGCCCCGGCACCGCCCACCGCTTCCTGCGGCGTCTGCATCATCGGCCAGCCGTACTCAAAACCTTCCCACAACAGGTGGTTCATGCGACCGCCATCGCCTTCACCGGCCAGCCACGGGCCGACAAGGTTGCGCACGTAAAACAGGGCGCCAAAAAATGCGAAGAAGAACATGACCTCGGAAAAAATGAACCAGAACATGCCCAGTACATAAGACTTTTTCAGCTGTGCACTGTTCATGCCAGCCAGGTTTTCCTTGATGGCAATGCGGAACCAGCTAAACAGCGTGGCCGCAAAGAAAAACAAGCCGAACAGGAAGATCGACCATGAGCTGGTCGAAGCCTCGGGGTCGCCAAAGGTCATATCGTTCATGATACTGGCCGCGCCAAAGATGCTCAGAATCAATCCAATCGTGGCACAGACGGCCAACTTGCTTTGGTCGGGTACGTAATACTTTTCGTACTCTGTGGATGTTTCTGTGGTCATTTTATGTTCTCCGTTTTACACACGCAGCCGTCCGGCCCGGCGTGTCAGCGCGCGGCTACTGTGTTCGCCGCAAACTCTGTTACATCAAAAATTGTATAAGACAGCGTAATGGTCTTGATGTCGGCCGGTAGCTCCCGGTCGACGATAAACTGCAAGGGCATTTCCGTGGAGCTGCGACCATCCAGGGGCTGATGGTTAAAGCAGAAGCACTCGGTCTTGTGAAAATACTGTGCGGCACGGGAAGGCGAGACACTGGGAATCGCCTGAGCCACCATTGGCTTAGCCAAGGGGTTGGCCGCCAGGAATACCGTATCGTTGGAGGCGCCCGGGTTGACCCGCATCATGGTGACACTGGGCTCAAATTGCCAGGGCATACCGTCGTTGTTGGTAGCCATAAACTGCACGGTGACCTCGCGACTCTCATCGACACCGGATTGCACCGCTGTGTAAGCCTGGCCGCTGGTCTTGCCGTTGATGCCCAGGGCATCACACAACACGTCGTACAGTGGCACCATGACCACGAATACAAAAGCAAACATGGCCACCGCTACCCCTACCAGTTTCAAGGCGGTGTCGATGGCCGGATTGTTGCTCAGTGTCATCATGCTTTAGTGATTACCTGACCGCCGGAGGGGTCTCGAAGGTATGATAGGGCGCCGGTGTAGCAACGGTCCACTCCAGGCCTTCTGCACCATCCCAGGTCTTCTCTTCGCTGGTCGGTTTACCTGCAACAATTGTGGCAATCACGTTGTACAGGAACAGGATCTGCGAGAGGCCGTAGATAAACGCGCCGATGCTGGAAAGCATGTTGAAGTCTGCAAACTGCAGCGCGTAGTCCGGAATACGTCGTGGCATACCCGCCAGGCCCACGAAGTGCTGTGGGAAGAAGGTCAGGTTAAAGCCGATAAACGAAATCCAGAAGTGGGTCTGGCCCATGGTTTCGTTGTACATACGGCCACACCATTTAGGCAGCCAGTAGTAAACCGCCGCAGTCATACTGAAGACCGCACCTGCCACCATCACGTAGTGGAAGTGAGCAACCACGAAGTAGCTATCGTGATACTGGAAGTCAGCCGGCGCGATGGACAGCATCAGGCCGGTGAAACCGCCGATGGTAAACAGCACCAGGAAGCCCAGGCTGAACATCATCGGTGTCTCGAAGGTGAGGGCACCGCGCCACATGGTGGAGATCCAGTTGAACACCTTCACGCCCGTCGGTACTGCGATCAGCATGGTCGCGTACATGAAGAACAGTTCACCGGCAATCGGCATACCCACGGTGTACATGTGGTGCGCCCACACGATAAACGAGAGAAACGCGATGGACGCCGTGGCGTAGACCATGGAGTCATAGCCGAACAACGGCTTGCGCGAAAATGTCGGGATAATCTGCGACACCACGCCAAAGGCCGGCAGGATAATAATGTATACCTCGGGGTGACCGAAGAACCAGAAGATGTGCTGGAACAGCACTGGGTCGCCGCCACCGGCAGCTGAGAAGAAACTCATTCCAAAGTGGATGTCCATCAACATCATGGTCACCGCGCCGGCCAGTACCGGCATAACCGCAACCAGCAGGAAGGCGGTGATCAGCCAGGTCCACACGAACAGGGGCATCTTCATATAGGTCATGCCCGGTGCGCGCATGTTCATTACCGTGGCAATAATGTTGATCGAGCCCATGATCGACGAGATACCCAGTACGTGTACCGAGAAGATGAAGAATGTGACCGAGGGCGGCGCATAGGTCGTCGACAGCGGCGCGTAAAAGGTCCAGCCAAAGGCCGGTGCACCGCCTTCCATGAACAGGGTCGATGCCAGCAGCAGGAACGTCGGCGGTAGAATCCAGAAGCTCCAGTTGTTCATCCGCGGCAGGGCCATATCCGGTGCCCCGATCATCATCGGGATCATCCAGTTCGCCAGGCCGACGAAGGAGGGCATGATCGCCCCGAACACCATGACCAGCCCGTGCAGGGTGGTCATCTGGTTAAAGAACGCCGGATCGACCAGCTGCATGCCCGGCTGGAACAGCTCCGCGCGAATAATCATCGCGAAACTGCCGCCCAGGATAAACATGGCAAACGAGAACCACAGGTACATGGTTCCGATATCTTTATGGTTGGTGGTGAAAAGCCACCGGCTCAGGCCCTTGGCGGGGCCGTGGTGATGATCTCCCATCGTCTACTCCTCCAATTAGCCTTTCTTGTGGTTAAACACATCTATGGGCTGCACAAGGTCGCCCATATTGTTGCCAAATGCGTTGCGCTGATAGGTGATTACCGCCGCCATATCAACATCATTCAACTGACCGCCAAAGGCCTGCATGGCGGTACCTGGAACACCGTTGATGCCGATCTCAAGATGCCCCTTGAGTTCGCCAGTGGCGACCGGGCTGCCCGCTATCGGGGTGCCGACACCACCTTCACCGTTGGCACCGTGACATGCCAGGCAAGAGCGCTCGTAAACGCCCTTGCCACGTTCCATTAATTCGTCGAGGCTGAAGTTCTGTGCCATCAGCTCTTTGATTTCCGCGGCCTCGGCCTGCTTGGTGGCAAACCAGTCCGCGTACTCTTCCTTGCTCACCACGTTAACAACCACGGGCATGAAGCCGTGGTCCTTACCACACAATTCGGCGCACTGGCCGCGATAAATGCCTTCTTCGGTTGCCAGCGTCCAGGTCTCATTGATGAATCCGGGAATTGCATCCTTTTTAACCGCCAACTCGGGCACCCACCAGGCGTGTATAACGTCGTTCGCGGTAACCAGGAAGCGCACTTTGGTATCTACAGGGATCACCACGGGCTCATCCACTTCCAACAGGTAGTGTTCGCCTTTCTGCTCGCTGTTGTAGATTTCGCTTTGCGGGGTGCGCAGATTGCTGAAAAAGGAGACGTTTTCACCGGTCTCGCTCAGGTATTCGTATTTCCACTTCCACTGGTAACCGGTAACGACGATGTCCATCTCTGCATCGTCGGTGTCGTAGATGGAGACCAGGGTCTGGGTGGCCGGGACGGCCATACCAATCAGAATAAAGAAAGGCACCACTGTCCAGGCAATTTCCACCTTGGTGCTTTCATGAAATGTGGCTGGAGTAACGCCACGGGACTTGCGGTGGTAATAAATGGAGTAAAACATTACCCCGAACACAATGATGCCGATAATGACGCAGATCCAGAAGATGATCATGTGCAGGTCAAAGATGTCCCTGCCCACAGCCGTCACACCAGGCGACATATTCACTTCATTGATCTTGTCGCTCGCTGCATGGGCCCCGGCACTTAACCAGGCCATCAGTATCAGCACAGGATTTAGCGTCAGCTTTAACAGCCGTTTCGCATCAAAACACATTTCCCGTGTCTCCATGTTGTAAAATAAGATTTGTTCCCCCAGTCAGCTGCCAGTGTGTGTCTTTCAGGTACTAAAGACGAAACACAAACACCGGAACGAGGCCCCATAAGGGAAAACCACCGCATCGCAGCGAAACTGCACACCCAATGTGGGCGCCCAATCGGATCAACTGACTTCGCTTTGCCAGTACTGCTCCCTCCGGGGACAGGGGCAAAAGCGCCGGGGATTATAGCGAAAGTCTAGGCCAAAAAACACTAACGTGCTGATTCTCTGGGAGTTTGATGACAACTACCGTCGCAACCGCCTACCCTGACAGGTGGCAACGCAAGATAAGAGAACGATGACCAAGCTCGACCACAAGATATGGGGAATCGCCTGGCCGGCTTTCCTGTCCAATGTGTCTATCCCATTGCTGGGGTTGGTCGATGCCGCCATCCTGGGCCATCTGGACAGCACCAATTATCTTGGTGCAGTGGCCATCGGCAGCGCCATATTGTCGTTTTTGTACTGGGGATTCAGCTTTCTGCGCATGGGGACCACCGGTCTGGTGGCCCGGGCGGAGGGGGCAGGTGACGCCTTTAAATCAATCGTGGTGCTGGCGCAATCGGCAGTGCTGGCGCTGGTACTGGCGTTACTGGTGTGGATAAGCCACCCGCTCTGGCTGGCCGCCGGGTTTAGCCTGATGGCGCCTCAGGCAGAGTTACTGCCGTTGGCACAGAGCTACGCCTCCATCCGCATTGCCAGTGCGCCCGCCGTTCTGCTTACCTATGCGATCGTGGGGTGGTTTATCGGTCGCCAGAACACCCGCTGGCCCATGGTTATCGTGGTGATCACCAATCTCACCAACATCGGCCTCGACTTCCTTTTCATTATTGGCCTGGGCCTGAACAGTGACGGTGCCGCCATCGCCACCGTCATCGCCGAGTATCTTGGCCTGCTCGTGGCCATTTTTGCGGTGTTCAAGTCTGCCCCCGAGCAGAAACTTGCGCTTATCATCGGCCAGTTGCGCTCGTGGTCGGCCTATAGCCAGTTGCTGCGCAGCAACCGCCACCTGTTTATCCGCACGGTCTGCCTGCTGGCGAGTTTTGCCTTCTTCACCGCTGCTGGCGACAAACTGGGAGGCGATGTACTGGCGGCCAACGCTATTTTGTTACACCTGATCTTCCTGACGGCCTATGGCATGGACGCACTGGCATTCGCCGCCGAAGGCATCAGCGGTACCGCCCTGGGGGCTGGCAAACTGGACCAGTTCTACATTACCGTGCGCCGCTGCGCCCAGTGGTGTGCCGTCACCGCATTGCTAATGAGCCTGGGACTGATCGCACTGCACATTCCACTGTTCAGGTTGCTCACCGACATTCCCGATGTCAGGTCCGTCATGTTTGAGCATCGCCTGTGGCTATTTGCCCTGCCCTTGATAGCTGCGCCCAGTTACCTGCTGGACGGTGTCTTCATCGGCAGCGCGGAGACACGACCGATGATGACAACCATGATGTTCAGTGGCCTGATTATCTATCTACCCGCCTGGTATCTGAGCCGCGGCCTGGGCAACGACGGACTGTGGCTGGCATTTACACTGTTCAACGCCAGTCGCGGCATTACCCTCTATTACTATTACCGACGATTGTCAGCCAGCGGTGGCTGGTTGGCCCAGGGAAGTTCGTTAAAAACTTAAGGCACCTCTGATTAATCCCATGGCACCTCAGGCTTCCAGGCGATTTCGTGATCAAGGCAGGGGGGGTTTGAAGGCATGCTGGTTGCACGTCAAAAACCCCCCCTGCCTTGATCACGGAATTGCCTGGAAGGCCCGCAGGGCGTGGCCTGCAGCACACACTCGCTGTATTGCAGTCCTCGCCAAGGACAACCAGCCTTGGCATTCGGACTGCGCCTGGCGATTGTATGCTGCAGGCCACGCTGAGGTACTATGGGATTAATCAGAGGTGCCTTAATAATTTCCCGCTTTAAACTGGCTAATCACCTCCCATGTACTAGCCTGAATAGGGGCCTTCCACGACGCCATCTGGCAGGAGCGGGCTATGTCATCAGCGGATATCAGGGAAATTATTGCCGCAGCGGTCGAGCAAGAACATGCCACCAATAATCTGCGCCAGCGGCTGCAGGGCAATATTCCACAACTGGCGGACCGACTGGAACTCCCGGAGGAGGCTCCAGAGGAAGCGCTGCTCGAATTCATTATCAATTACATCGAAAGTGTTCCCGGCTGTATCAACCTGGTAACGGCGGTCAGCAAGCAGTTTGGTTTCCACGACTATGCCGCCCCGTTTTTACACATTGCCGAAGATTATTTCCTGCAGCCCCCGGATGAGGTGCCCGAGACAGGGGGGCTGGCGCTGCTACTGGACGAGGCTTTTCTTGCACATCGCTTGCTGGAAGAGGTCAACGATCACCACATAAGACACGTCAAACGCCCGCTGCTGCCACTGGACATGACCGAGGCAAACATAATCGTGCATCACCTGTTGGGCGACCCGCTGGCGAGCCGCCTGGAACAGTTGGTGCAATACACGGCCTCGCGACTGCTGGAAAAAGAGCACGTCTGGGAGAAGGTCCGCGAGATTCCAGGCGCGGCGGCGATGACAGAACCACTGGTGGACAGCCAGAGCCTGACCCGCCAGGCACAAACGGTACGCCTGCGTCTAACGGCAGGTGCCTGAGCAATTCTGATTCTCAATCTTTCGAGGGTTTGGCGGGATCTACCAGGTTTACCACTTCGGTAGGCGTATCAAGCAACCGGGCAGAGGCGCGACTGACACGAGTGGGTAGCTCATCAGTGGCAGGGCGTTCAGCAGGTCGTTCATCGCTGAAACCGCAGGCCACGCACTCCCGGGTATCGGTGTCGAGATCAACCACGATCTTGTCCATGGCGCCACAACGCGGGCAAACCGCTCCTGCGATAAAACGGCGTCGATTGGCCCGGGGTTGATCGTCCATTGTCTGGCTTTTCCTGTCGGCTAATACCGCTGGCTTCATGCCAACGGGGTCGGTATTGTAGCAGTCCCGACAGATCTGCGAGCAATGCAAACCATGGCCCAATACTCCGACCAACGCCTGCGCGACTTTAACGGCAAATCCCCCGAGCTGGGCGAGCGCGTATTTATCGACGCCTCGGCCGTGGTGCTGGGCGATGTATCCCTGGGCGACGATGTCTCGGTATGGCCGCAGGTCGCGATTCGCGGCGATATGCACCGCATTAGCATAGGCGCGCGCACCAGCGTGCAGGATTGCTCCGTGTTGCACATCACGCACGCCAGTACCTACAACCCCGACGGCTGGCCGCTGACCATAGGCAATGATGTAACCATCGGTCACAGTGCTGTACTGCACGGCTGCACCATCGGCGATCGGGTACTGGTGGGAATGGGCGCGATCGTGATGGACGGCGCCGTGGTAGAAGATGATGTTGTTATCGCTGCCGGGGCGTTGGTCACACCCGGTAAAACACTCGCAAGCGGTTTCCTTTACGCCGGGAGCCCGGTGCGCCAGATGCGGCCGCTATCAGAGAAAGAACTCAGTTTCTTTAAATACAGCGCGAACAACTACGTCAAGCTGAAAAACCAACACGCCGCCGAGTACGACTGACCCCGCTCAGGCCTCGCTGATCATCTCCCTGATCTGATTGATGACCGGGCGGGTCTCCGGGCGCACCTTACGCCACACATAAAAAGATTCCGCGGCTTGTTCCACCAGCATGCCCAGGCCATCCGCAACCGCCCA
Source organism: Halieaceae bacterium (assembly GCA_963669435.1). GTDB lineage: Bacteria > Pseudomonadota > Gammaproteobacteria > Pseudomonadales > Halieaceae > CALJFL01. The sequence goes on along the minus strand of OY770025.1, from coordinate 1,806,167 downwards.
GGCGGTGTGCTGGGCTGCCCAGCGAGTGAACGCCGTCGGCTCAGTCCCGTAAAGCAGGTCGTAGCAGCAGCTGCGATCGGTGAGGATGGCGGCTGGTAGGTCCGCCATCTCTCCCGCCAGACCGGCGCTGGACGCGTTGATTACCAGATCGAACTGCCGCCCGTCGATGCCGTCCATGCCACCGCCGCTGATCGGTCCCAGCTCAGCAAGCGCGGCGGCCAGTTGCGCCGCTTTCTCGGCGGTACGGTTGGCAATACGCAATTCCCTGGGTCGCTCACGCAGCAGTGGCTCAAGAATACCCCGCACCGCACCGCCGGCACCGATGATCAATACCCGCGCTGATTGCACCGTCCAGCCCAGGTTGGCGACCATGTCGCGAATCAGGCCAACACCGTCTGTATTGTCGCCAAGGATACTGCCATCGGCCATTTTCGCCAGGGTGTTAACGGCACCCGCCCGGGAGGCGCGCTCACTCAGCTGGTCGGCAAAAGCGTGGGCGTCTTCCTTGAAAGGCACAGTAATGTTCAGGCCCTTGCCCCCCTGGGAAAAAAAATTATCGGCACAGCGCGCAAATGCCCCCGGTTCAACTCGCACCGCTCGGTACTGCAGATCCTGGCCACACTGGCGTGCAAATGCGGTGTGGATCAGGGGAGATTTGCTGTGCCGAATCGGGTTACCGAACACGGCATATTTATCGATGGTGCTCATTGTCAGCCATTCTCTCCCATGGCCAACCAATCCCGATGTTGCAAGTAATAGTCCGTCAATTCTGCCTCCGGGCTGCCCGTCTCGGGCTGGTAGTCGTACTCCCAGCGCACCAGCGGCGGTAGTGACATAAGGATCGCCTCGGTGCGACCATCTGATTGCAAGCCGAACAAGGTACCGCGGTCAAACACCAGATTAAATTCCACGTAGCGACCACGCCGATACAGTTGGAATTGCCGTTCGCGGTCGCCAAACGCCGTATCTTTGCGCCGGGCGACGATGGGCCGATAAGCGGGCAGAAAAGAGCTGCCTACCGCGCGCATAAACGCGAAACTGGTGTCAAAATCCCACTCGTTCAGGTCATCGAAGAACAGGCCGCCGACGCCCCGGGGTTCATTGCGGTGGTGCAGGAAAAAATATTCGTCGCACCATTTTTTGAAGCGCGGATAGACATCATCACCAAAGGGTCGACAGGCCTGCTCTGCCTGCTGGTGCCAGGCAATACAGTCGTCCCGATTGCCGTAGTACGGTGTGAGATCATAACCTCCGCCAAACCACCATATCGGTTCCTCGCCGGGCTTCTCAGCGACAAACAGGCGCACATTGGCGTGAGACGTAGGGACATACGGATTATTGGGGTGGATAACCAGGGATACGCCCATCGCCTGGTAACTGCGCCCCGCCAGCTCCGGTCGCGCCGCGCTCGCGGAGGCCGGCAGAGAGGCTCCCATAACATGGGAGAAGTTGACGCCCGCCTTCTCAAACACCGCACCATCAGCCAGCACGCGACTGCGACCACCGCCGCCCTCGCTACGCTGCCACTCGTCGACAATAAAATCCTGCGCCCCATCTTCTTCTGCCAGGCCCGCACAGATCTCGTCCTGAAGTGCCAGGAGATAGGTTTTTACATCATTAACTTGCATGGTGTTACCTGTAGCGTAGAACGGCTGGGATTATAGGACACTAGCTGCGAATTACTTTGTCCTGGATCAGGTCTCGAATGACTGAAGGGCGAGCGGCACCGCCCACCACCCCGGGCAGAACAGCGTCAAGCTGCTGTCCAAAATAGCGTTCAACCTGGAAACGATGACGCGCCGGCTGACTGCCACCGGGGTTGGCGGAAGTGGACACAAGTGGCCCACCCCAGGCGCGGCACAGGTCTTGAAGGCCCCGGTGCGCCGTTACCCTGACGGCAATAGTCTCATGCTCTCCATGCACCCAGGGTGCCACCAGTCCGCGATGCGGGATCAACCAGGTAGTAGGGCCGGGCCAGGACAGCTCCAGCTTCGCGCGTTGCGCCTCACTCAGGGGGTCCAGGAGTCCAACCAACTGATCCATATCCGCGGCCACCAGGATGAGCCCCTTCTCCACCGGCCGGTCCTTGAGGGCCAGCAGGCGTTCAACGGCCTCGGGATTATCCGGATCACAGCTCAAGCCCCAGACCGCTTCGGTGGCGCAGGCAATAACGCCTCCCTGGGCCAGAACACGTTCCGCATGTCGTAATGGTAGTGTTGTCACTGCGTTGTGCTGGATCTTTGTTGTAGTAGTTTTCGCGGCATACTGAGGCGGCATGACCCTGTGACATGGCCCTGTAAGGAGCGCGAGATTCTACCAAGTGTGGACGCCTTGGCAAGGATTCTCGCTAGCAAGTGCTGCGATTAGAGGGCCCACGCAACCGCAACCATACAACGGCGCTAACAACGTATGTAGCCCCCGGATTCGCGTGTAGCCTCGCCTGCCAACTCAAGCTCGGAAAGCGCAGACAGGACGGTGGCGACCGGTTGCCCGGTATGGGCCGCCAGAACCTCTACAGGTAGAGCCTCATCGCCAAGCAGTTCCTGTATTGCTGCGCGCCCAGCCGGAAGCGCATCGCGAGGCAGTGCAGGTGGAGCAAATAGTTCGCGCTGGGCCGCGTACATGGGGCCCAGCTCAGCGAGAACATCCGCAATACTTTCAACCATGCCAGCGCCATCGCGCAACAGGCGCAGACATCCTCGTCCATTGCGGTGATGAATGCTCCAGGGCACTGCAAACACTTCTCGCCCCTGCTCAATCGCAGACCCCGCAGTGAGCAAGGAGCCACTGGGAAAGGCCGCTTCTACCACCACCGTGGCCAGGGAAAGGCCGCTGATAACCCTGTTGCGCCTGGGAAAATGTTGCGGCAGCGGCGGCGAGCCGGGTGGAAATTCGGAAACCAGGCAACCCCGGGCGCCGATTTCTTCACCAAGGGTGCGATGGCGCCGGGGATACAATTGCTCGATGCCGGTAGCCATCACCGCCACCGTATCGCCACCGGCGGCCAGCGCACCACGATGAGCGGCACCATCAATACCCATCGCCAGTCCACTGCAAATACCCAAACCCGCCGCGACTGCCCCCGCAGCCAGCTCTGTTGCGACGCGCAAACCCGCCGGGCTGGCCCGTCGACTCCCGACCATCGCCAGCATCGGTGCCTGCAGCAGTTGAATATTCCCGCGGGCATAAAGAATCGCAGGCGGATCGTAGATACTGGAGAGCAGCGCGGGGTAACGGGGGTCGGTGAGGTCAATGGCGATAGCATCCGCAGCGAGCAGCACATCAAGCTGTTGCGCAACTGGCACAAGGCACGCAGGATGTCCGCCCTGTTGCCGCGCCAGGGCCAATGCTGTGGCCTGCTCCGGAAGCAGCCCGCGTTCACGCCATTGCTCCTGGCTTGCCGCCAATACCGATCGAGGCCCGCCAAAGGCGCGCAGCAACCCTCCCAGCTTCCGGTTAGTCAGGCCGGGGACGCTGTGCAGCAGCAAGCAGGCTCGCAGTTCCTGTAGATCCATCGCCATCTTCCCTGATGTTGCGACAGGGCCCTGTTTCGGGCCGGGAGCGCCACGTCCTGTGGCGCCTTGAGAAATTAGGGATTCTTAACTTTATCGCCTACCTTCAGTGGACGATTGGTCTTCAGCACAATGCCATAGCTGGCCTTCTCAAAGGCCTCAAATACCATTACCAGGCCGGCGCGCACATCGGGCAGGCGCACGTTGTCACCGGCCACCTTGTCATGAACCCGTTCACCGGTCTGGTAAATTGCCAGAACGTGCCCAACCTCGAGACCTTCGCGCTTACCGCGGTTAAGAACGACTATGTCAGTCGGGCCAATCTGGGTAAGCCCGCCATCAACAGCGATCATAAAGCCATCGATGATCTCGCTATCGGGTGCCCGGGGGTGGAAGGTAGCGTCGATAATCCGCTCTTCCATGGGCAACAGGCGGTCGGCAATACGCACCTCTTCGGTAACGCGGGTGATCTCCAGTTCGGTGATCTCGTCTTTGTTGCTGCTGAGCAGCCGGGCGTTACCTATATCCTGGGCCTGGTAGCCGAGCAGCTCTCCGGTTAGCGGATCCTTGTAGGTATCACCGGCCCGGTAAATGCCATAAGCCCGCTCCCCTTCTGGAAACGGTCCACGGCCGAATATCCGGTCTCCCGGCGCGCTGATCAAGTGGCCCTGGGCGCCGGCAACCACATAGGCCGAACGATTTAACTCATCCGCGCCCAAAATACGGTGACGCAGTAAAAACGCTTCGATTTCGTCCAGTGGGATAATCGGAATGGCCAGGTCCAGCGGCGTGACCCGCATGTTCGGTTCCAGTTTGACATCCCGGCCCCTGTTCATGCGCAACCGTGGCTTGCCATCGACCCACACCAGGTATAATTCGTCGCCCGGATAGATCAGGTGCGGGTTATCAATCTGGGGGTTAACTTCCCACAATTCCGGCCATAACCAGGGCTTTTGCAGATAAATTCCGGAAATTCCCCAGAGCGTGTCGCCCTCTTTGACAATGTAGGTTTCCGGTACATCCTCGTTGAGTTCCACCTGCGCCAGCGTAAAACCACTAAACACCAGTGATGCTAACAGCAGACACGCCGATATTGTTTGTCTTACCATTGTTTTGCCCCTGCCTGGACTTCTTATTATCTGTCCGATGCCTTTAATCATAGCAGCTTCCCTGCAATTATCTTGTCAACTGCGCTGATCGCCCCTGCACCACCGCCCACGCACTCTTACAGCACTCTCATAGGGCTCTCATAGGACTCCCTATGAATTCCCTATGAATCGGACGGCGGCCCTGCGCGCTGGGCAGTACCCAGCGAGCTTTGTATAATAAACCTAGTTTGCGGCGGCTATTCGCCACTGGCAAGCCAAATGTGAGTATTTACGCAGCCCAATTTGACCACTTTTTTGCCGCTAATCGAGCTTCTTTCCCATGGCAGTACTGAACATACTGGAGTTTCCTGACCCCCGGTTACGCACCAAGGCCAGGCCGGTAACCACCGTCGATAACAAAATACGTGCCCTCATCGACGACATGTTCGATACCATGTACGACGCACCGGGTATTGGCCTGGCAGCCACCCAGGTCGATGTCCACATCCGCCTGCTGGTAATTGATGTCAGTGAAGACCACAGCGATCCGCGGGTGTTTATCAACCCCGAAGTTTCGGTGATTGACGAAGAACTGGGGGAGTATGACGAGGGCTGTTTATCCGTCCCCGGCTTCTACGAAACCGTCAATCGGCACAGGAAAGTATCAGTTACCGCCATGGATCGCGACGGCAACACGTTTACCGAGACACTGGAAGGACTGCTGGCGATCTGTCTGCAGCATGAAATCGACCACCTGGATGGCAAACTGTTTGTCGACTACCTGTCGCCGCTGAAACGCCAGCGCATACGCAAGAAGCTGGAAAAAGCCCAGCGCCAGCGAGCCTGATTCCCCGTGACTGACAATCGACTGCGAATCGGCTTCGCAGGTACACCCGAATTCGCCGCACACCACTTACGCGCATTGCTGCACAGCGCCCACGATATTGCGGTGGTTTATACCCAGCCCGACCGTGCCGCAGGGCGCGGCAAAAAGATAGTCCCTGGCCCGGTCAAACAGCTGGCGATCGAGCACGCTATCCCCGTGGAACAACCGCTGACACTGAAGGATGCGGGGGCGCAGCAAACACTGCGTAGCTACGGCATCGACGTGCTGGTGGTCGTCGCCTACGGCCTGATCCTGCCTCAAGCTGTGCTCGACATTCCCAGCAGGGGTTGCCTCAATGTGCATGCTTCACTGCTTCCACGCTGGCGTGGTGCGGCCCCCATTCAAAGGGCGATTGAAGCCGGCGACTCCGAGACCGGCGTTACCATCATGCAGATGGACGCTGGGCTGGATACCGGTGCCATGTTGGCCACGTCACGATGTGCCATTGGCGCGCACACCAATGCGGCTGGGCTTCACGATACCCTGACCGACAGCGGCCCCGGCTTGCTGCTGGAGGTGCTGTCTGATCTACCGCGCTACCAGGCCAACCAACAAGCCCAGCCGGAACAGGGCACCAGTTATGCGGACAAGATCCAGAAGTCAGAGGGCGCTCTGGACTGGCAGCTGACCGCGCCAACACTGGACAGGAAAGTGCGCGCTTTTAACCCGTTTCCGGTGTGCTATTCCTACCTTGATGGGCAGCGGGTAAAAATCTGGGAAGCCATGCCACAGGCTGACGAGCCCGGCGAGGTGGCGCCCGGGACGATCAGTGCGGCGTCGCGAACAGGCATCCAGGTGCGTTGTGGCAGCGGCTCCTTACTCATCACCCGCATGCAGCTTCCAGGCGGTAAGCCTCTGCGAGCAGAAGAGGTGCTCAATGCCCGCGGTGAGCTGTTTGCCCCTGGCCAGCGCTTTAGTTTCGCAGGCGAGGAGACCTAGACGTGGTAATGGACACCCGCGTCGCTGCCGCCCGGGTTGTCGCCGCCGTAAGCGCCGGGCAGTCACTGAACCAGGCATTGCCTCCGTTGCTCCCCCGGGTCAAGGATCGCGATCGCGGCCTGTTGCAGCAACTGTGCTACGGCACGCTGCGTTACCAGCCCAGGTTGTCCGCATTGCTGCGCCAGCTGCTGACCAAGTCACTAAAGCGTAAGGACGCCGATGTACAAGCCCTGCTGTTAGTCGGGCTTTATCAGCTTAGCGGCGAGAGCCGCATACCCCAACACGCCGCAGTGGCGGCGACAGTTGATGCAACCCGTGGTCTGGGGAAGACCTGGGCCAAGGGCCTGTGCAACGCTGTGCTGCGTCGCTATCTACGGGAACATGAAGCACTTGCAAGCAAACTGTCTGTCAGCGAGCAAGCGGCGCATCCCGACTGGCTTTATGAGGCCGTTACCGCGCAGTGGCCGCATCCTGCCGCGCAGGTTTTGGATTGCAACAACAGCCAACCCCCCATGACACTGAGAGTTAATGCCCGACATGGCACCAGGGACAGCTACCTGGCGCTACTCGCAGAACAGGGTATCCCCGCACAGCCGGGTAAGCTCTGTGAGCAGGCCATTTATCTCGAGCAAGCCTGCGACGTGGATTCACTGCCCGGGTTTAACGATGGCCTGGTGAGCGTTCAGGACGAGGCAGCACAATTGGCAGCCGGCCTGTTGGACGCCGGGGAAGGCGACCGGGTGCTGGACGCCTGCGCCGCGCCCGGCGGTAAAACCTGCCACATCCTCGAACTGCAGCCGGGACTCACCAGTGCCACGGCCATGGATGTGGACAATCAACGCTTGCAACGCGTCGACGACAATCTTCAACGCTTACAGTTGTCCGCTGAACTACTGACAGCGGACGCGGCAAAGCCTCCGACAATACTCGCGGACCAGCGTTTTCATCGCATATTGGTCGACGCGCCCTGCTCAGCCACCGGCGTGGTGCGCAGGCACCCGGACGTCAAGCTATTGCGCCGGCCGCTGGATATTGCCTCCCTTCAAGCTCAGCAACTGGCGATATTGCGGGGCTTGTGGCCATTGCTGGCGGCTGGCGGCAAGCTGCTCTATGCCACATGCTCTATTCTCAGGGAGGAAAATAGTGATGTGGTTGATACATTTTTATCTGAGTTTGACGACGCACGCGCACTAAGGCTGGACTGCAGCTGGGGGCAAGCACAGGCCCATGGTAGGCAGTTATTGCCAGAGCAGGGCGGCCCCGATGGTCTGTACTACGCATTGCTGGAAAAGTCCGCCAAATAAGTGGCGAGGCTGGCTTTGTGCACAATTTCGCTGCCCCAACACTTACAATCACGGGGCTATTTATTTAAGGTGCTTACGACTCTCTCTGGGTTCTCAGAACCATGAAAATCATCATACTCGGAGCCGGCCAGGTCGGTGGCACGCTGGCTGAGCATCTTGCCAACGAGCAGAACGACATTACCGTCGTAGACACCAATGTAGACAAGCTCAAGGCCCTGCAGGATCGCCTGGACATCGGTACAGTCACCGGTGGTGCATCCCACCCGAACTCCCTTTACAAGGCCGGCGCGGAAGATGCCGACATGCTCATCGCGGTGACCAACAGCGATGAAATCAACATGATGGCCTGCCAGGTGGCTCACACCCTGTTCAACACACCCAAGAAAATATCCCGGGTGCGGTCACCGAACTATCTCGCCCACCACGAACAGCTGTTTACCCCGGATCACATCCCGGTAGATGTCATCATCGGGCCGGAGCAGCTTGTCACCCAGAATATCCGTCGCCTTATTGCCAATCCCGGCGCGCTGCAGGTCCTCGATTTTGCCGAAGGCCGCGCGCAGCTGGTGGCAGTGAAAGCATACTATGGCGGGCCAATGATCGGGCGGGAACTGCGCGAGATTCGCGAGCATATGCCCAAGGTCGATACCCGGGTAGCGGCTATTTTTCGGCAGGACAGGCCGATCATACCCGAGGGCAGCACGGTCGTAGAAGTTGATGACGAAGTGTTTTTTATTGCCGCGAAGCAACATATACGCCCGGTGATGAGTGAGCTGCGTAACATTGATAAACCTTACAAACGGGTGATGATTGCAGGCGGTGGCAATATTGGCGCCACTCTGGCATTGTCAATCGAAAAAGAGTACGACGTTAAGGTCATCGAAAAAGAGTACGCACGTTGTCGTACCTTGTCCGAGCGCCTGAAGCATGCCATCGTCCTCAATGGCAGTGCGTCTGAGCCCCAGCTCCTGGCACAGGAAAACATCGAGGCCACCGACGTCTTCTGCGCGCTGACCAACAACGACGAATCCAACATCATGATGTCGATGCTGGCCAAGCGGATGGGGGCCAAGAAGGTTATCACCCTGATTACCAACACCGCCTACGCCGAGCTGGTGGGTGACGAAATTGATATCGCCATATCACCCCAACAGATAACCATCGGCAGCCTGCTGACCCACGTGCGTCGCGGCGATATCAGCAACGTACACTCATTGCGCCGCGGGGCAGCCGAGGCAATAGAACTGATCGCCCACGGCGATGCATATTCTTCCAAGCTGGTTGGCCGCAGGCTGGATGAAATTGCGCTGCCTGAAGGCGTAACCATTGGTGCCATAGTGCGCGGCGACGAAGTTCTTATCGCGCACAGCAATGTGGTCGTGGAAACGGATGATCACGTCATCCTGTTCCTGGTCGATCGCAGCAAGATTTCGGCGGTGGAAAAGCTGTTTGCCGTCGGCTTCGGATTTTTCTCTTAGTGCACCTATCTATCTCGCTACGCATCCTCGGCATACTGCTGATGCTGTTCAGCAGCGCCATGCTGATGCCGCTGGTACTGGCGTTAGTGGATGACGACAACACGGTCACCGGTTTTCTCACTGCCCTGAGTATTACTTTCCTCAGTGGCCTGGCGATGTGGCTGCCGGTCAGGAACGTGCGCCATGAGTTGCGTATCCGCGATGGTTTTCTGATCACTTCCCTGTTCTGGACCGTATTGGGCCTGTTTGGCGCCTTGCCCTTTGCCCTCAATGAAAACCTGTCGCTGACACCGGTAGAGGCTATATTCGAGTCCATCTCCGGCCTGACCACCACTGGCGCCACGGTCATCGTCGGCCTCGACGAACTGCCGCAATCGATTTTGCTGTATCGACAGTTGCTGCAGTGGATGGGCGGTATTGGCATCATCGTGGTTGCGGTTGCGGTTCTGCCCATGCTGGGTATTGGCGGTATGCAGCTGTACCGGGCGGAGACACCCGGTCCATCCAAGGACAGTAAGCTGACACCACGTATCACCGAGACCGCCAAGGCACTGTTTTTTGTTTACGTGGCACTGACAATACTGTGCTCGCTGGCCTACTACGTGGCTGGCATGTCCGGCTTCGACGCCATCTGCCATGCCTTCTCTACGGTAGCCATCGGCGGCTTTTCAACACATGACAGCAGCATGGGCTACTTCGGGAGCAATACCATACTGATGATCTCAACCCTGTTCATGTTGATTTCGGCGGTGAACTTTGGCTTGCACTTCCTGGTCTGGCGGCGGCGCACGCTACGGTTGTATCGCAAGGATTCGGAAACACGTTTTTTTGGTTCCGTGTTGCTGGTTTGTGTCGCCATCACCTGTTCTTACCTCATACTCACCGGCGCCATGGATCCCTCAGACGGTTTCGTGCACGGGATGTTTCTGGCGGTCTCGATAACCACGACCACCGGCTATGCGACCCAGGACTTTGCAACTTTACCGAGCTTCCTGCCGGTGATGTTGCTGATGTTTTCGTTTATGGGAGGCTGCGTGGGCTCGACCGGTGGAGGCATCAAGGCAATGCGGATGATGTTGATCTACAAGCAGGGAATTCGGGAGCTAAAGCAGCTGGTGCACCCGGCGGCGGTGATACCACTGAAAGTCGGTAAACGGCGGGTAGAGGCTACCGTGGTGAGCGCGGTTTGGAGTTTCCTTGCGGTTTACATGTGGGTGTTTATCGTCATCATGCTGCTACTGATGGCAACGGGCCTGGATTTCACGACCGCATTCTCAGCCGTCGCAGCGTCATTGAATAACCTGGGACCCGGGCTCGGTGATGTCGCCCAGAATTATGGCGGCATTGGCGAAACAGCCAAAGGCTTGTTGTGTGTTGCCATGCTACTGGGACGCCTGGAGGTGTTTACCCTGTTGGTGCTGTTTACGCCGATGTTTTGGCGACACTGAGCCTGCCTACCTCATGCCGCGAGACTTTTTTACCCGTTCGTAAGCTGCCTGAATGTCCTGGGACTTTTCCGTGGCCAGCCGCACCATGTCCTCCGGAACACCGCGCGCGATCAATTTGTCAGGGTGGTTTTCACTCATCAACTTGCGATAGGCGCGCTTCAGGTCCTTGTCGCTGACCCCTTCGTCAACGCCGAGGGCAGCGTAGGCATCCGCCAGGGTGGACTGCGGTGCGGCCGCGCCTGCCTGCTGGTGAAAGTGGCCCTGGGCCTGCGACATCCGCAATAGTTGGTCCAGTTGCGCAGCGCCAAAGCCAAGCATGTTGGAGATGCGCTCCAGGGCTGCCCGTTCCCCCGCGTCAATATGTTGGTCGACCAAAGCCATGGATATCAGGAACAACAGCAGTGTCTGGGAGAGCTGCTGCTGATTGCCACAGGTCTCCAGAAAACGGGTTACCGCTTCATTTGCATCAAACTCTGGGGCTGCGCCCCGTCGAAACGCCTCCTTGGCCTTTGCTTGTTGAGCCGCGGAAAGCTGCATCTGCACAAAAATCTGTTCCGTGTGGTCGATCTCCTCCCTGGAAATTTGACCATCTGCCTTGGCCATATGGCCCAGCAGCATGAACGTGGTCTCAAAGAAACTTTGGCTGATTCGGGCGAGATTTTCCGGGGAGGCAAACTGTAGCGTGCGCTGCAGGCCTCGATCGAAAATGTGGCCTACAAACAGTCCCAGCACCAGGCCGACAAAACCGCCCAGCAGCAGGCCAAAAAAGCCCGCCACCAATTTACCGTAAAACATGGCTATTCCTGCGTTAAGTTAGCTTGCATGTATGGGGCCGCGAGGTGGGTTCTGCAAGCCATCAAAGATCATCGTAGACGCCTGGGCCTTGCCGCGGACGGACTCGGAAGCGCTTGTACTCCCACTGATACTGTTCTTCGCAGTGACGCAGGCATTGTTCCACCCCCCTGTTCAACGCCGCCAGGGAGAGCGTCGTATCCTCATCATAAATGTCCGGCTCAGCGGGCAGGTAGCGCAAGATGAAGCCGCCCGGCACACGTTCGGCGAAGCCGAACACCGCCAGGGCGCCGGTGCGTCGGATCATATTCGAGGCCAGCGTTCCGGTAAAACAGGGTACGCCCATAAACGGGCTGTTCTCGCCGGCATTAACGTCCGGCGGCGCCTGGTCGGGGAGGATGCCGGAGATATTTCCCCGTTTCACACTCTTGAGCAGGGTGGCGAGCCCACGACTGTCCGTGGGAACCAGGGTAGCGCCACTGCGCTGGCGCGCGCCCTCGATCATTGGCCCCAGGGCACGCAGGGCCGGCGGTTCATAGAGAGAAACCGTCGGGCCCATTGTCGGCAGGTGCAGGCCGATCATTTCCCAATTGCCCAGGTGGGGCGCCAATACGATCACCCCGCGCCCCTGGTGTAATGCCGCCTCGATGGGCTCGGTGCCATGAGCCTCGAGTATCATTGACTGGACGATCTGCCAGTCCTTCAGCCACACATGCCCGGTCTCGGCAATCAGCTCGGCGGTAGCGGCGATACTGCGCCGGGCCAGTGCAAGCTGCTCCGCCTGGGTCATCTCCGGGAAAGCCAGTTGTATATTCCGCAGGGTCACACGTCGGCTACGTCCCCCGACCGGCCAGTATAGCGCGGCAATGCAACGCCCCAGGCCGCGGGCCCATGCCAGCGGTAACAGCGCACAAATTCGCAAAAAGGCTTTGATCAAGATCGCCTTCAAAGCATTCATCGGGGACGTACTCTTTCCCGGGTGGGACATTTGGAATGCGCGTATTATGCCGTCAAAAGAGTCTGTATAATAGCGGGCTTTTTGTTGCCCCCGGCAGGTAATTCGGTGTCAGAAAACGCTTTAAAAATGCTTACTTTTCAGGACCTTATCTTGAAGCTGCAACAATTCTGGGCCAGCCAGGGTTGCGTTGTACTGCAGCCACTGGATATGGAGGTAGGCGCCGGTACCTTCCACCCCGCCACCTTTTTGCGCGCCCTTGGGCCCGAGACCTGGAATGCAGCTTATGTGCAACCGAGTCGTCGCCCTACCGATGGCCGCTACGGTGAAAACCCCAATCGCCTGCAGCATTACTACCAGTTCCAGGTGGCCATGAAGCCCTCTCCTGAGAATTTCCAGGAGCTGTACCTGGACTCGCTAACTGCGCTGGGTCTCGACCCGCTGGTGCACGACGTACGCTTCGTGGAGGACAACTGGGAGTCACCCACCCTGGGAGCCTGGGGGCTTGGCTGGGAGGTGTGGCTAAACGGCATGGAGGTGACCCAGTTCACCTACTTCCAACAGGCCGGCGGCCTGGAATGTTACCCGGTCACCGGGGAGATCACCTATGGCTTAGAGCGCATTGCCATGTACCTGCAGGGCGTGGACAGCATCTATGACCTGATCTGGGCACAAGGCCCCGCAGGGGATGTCACCTACGGTGATGTGTTTCACCAAAACGAAGTTGAAATGTCCCGCTATAACTTCGAGGAGGCCGACGTTCCGCAGCTGTTCGCTCATTTTGACCACTGTGAGGGAGAAGCCATCCGCCTGGTAGCAAAGAACCTGCCTCTGCCCGCCTACGAAATGGTCATGAAAGCGTCCCACACGTTTAATTTGTTGGATGCACGACACGCCATCTCGGTGACTGAACGACAGCGCTTCATCCTGCGTGTTCGCACCCTGGCCCGCGCCGTGGCGCAGGCTTATTATGACGCGCGCGCGACACTGGGTTTCCCCATGGCCGAGGCCAGCTTGCAGCGCGAAGCGCTGGATCAACTTGCTGCGGAGGCGAGCTGAATCATGAGCGTGGATACCCTGCTGGTTGAGATCGGGACCGAAGAGCTGCCCCCCAAGTCACTGAAGTCGCTGGGGCTGGCATTCCGCGATGGCATCGTTGCCGGCCTGGAAGCGCGCGCACTGACGCACGGAGAAGTCGAGTGGTATGCATCTCCACGACGACTGGCAGTACTGATCCGCGAGGTCGCCCTGCAGGCACCCGACAAGGAAATGCAAGTACTGGGCCCCCCCGTTGACCGGGCCAGGGACGAAAGCGGCGACTGGACGCCCGCGGCCAGTGGTTTTGCGCGCAAACAGGGTGTGGAGCCTGATCAGTTAATCAGCATCGACACCGACAAGGGTCCACGCCTGGGTCTCCAAAAAGTCGAATCAGGCGAGACTTTGAAGGCCTGTTTGAACACCCTCATCAACGACAGCATCCAGCAGCTCCCGATCGCCAAGCGCATGCGCTGGGGAGCACACCGAACCGAGTTCGTACGCCCGGTGCACTGGGTGCTGGCAATGATCGGCAGTGAAACGGAGCCGGTCGAGGTACTGGGCCACGTCGCCGGCAATGTCACCCGCGGTCACCGCTTTCACAGCGAGGGTGAATTGACACTGGCCCACGCCGAAGACTACGTCAGTAGCCTGGCCGCAGGCAGGGTGGTTGCCTCCTTCGACGAACGCCGGCAGATGATACGCGAGCAGGTGGCCGACGAGGCCAGCACCTTGAAGGCCAATGCGGTAATCGACGAGGACTTACTGGATGAGGTGACCGGCCTGGTAGAGTGGCCGGTAGCGCTCACCGGCAGTTTTGACCGCGCGTTCCTGGAGGTCCCTGCCGAAGCCCTCATTTCATCCATGAAAGAGCATCAGAAGTACTTCCACCTGGTAGACGACCAGGATCAGCTGGTACCGCACTTCATCACCGTGTCCAATATTGAGAGCGCAAACCCGGAACTGGTCATTGAAGGTAATGAGCGCGTCATCAGGCCACGCCTTAGTGACGCCGCATTCTTCTACAATACCGACAAACAAACCCCGTTGTCCGAGCGGGTCGACGCCCTCGGAGCGATCGTGTTCCAACAAAAGCTGGGTACGCTACTGGACAAGACCCGTCGCCTGCAGTCATTAGCCGCGGCGATCGCCGAACTGATCGGCGCCGATGCAGCTCTGGCCGATCGCGCTGCGCTACTGTCCAAGGCAGACCTGGTCAGCGACATGGTCCAGGAGTTCTCTGATATGCAGGGTGTGGCGGGGGCCTACTATGCTCGCAGCGATGGTGAACCCGAAGCCGTGGCGTCGGCTATCGCCCAACATTACTGGCCCAAGTTTTCCGGCGACCAGCTGCCCCAACACAGCACCGCCACCTGCCTGGCACTGGCCGACAGACTCGATACGCTGGTCGGGATTTTCGGCATTGGCCAACCACCGACAGGCTCCAAGGACCCCTTCGCCTTGCGCAGGGCGTCGCTGGCTGTGCTGCGCATTGTGGTAGAGCAAGAGCTCGACCTGGATATGGCGCAGTGCCTGCAACTGGCGTGCGCCCAATACCCCGCAGAATTACTGCAGGAGGACACCCAGGAGCAGGTCCTGGCGTATATGATTGAGCGCTTCCGGGCGCGCTATGAAGAGGTCGATATCGCTGTCGAGACCTTCAAGGCGGTCAGCGCGCTGGGCCTTACCCGACCACTGGATATCGAGCGCCGGGTGCTGGCTGTGAACGCGTTTACGGGGCTTGCAGAGGCCGCCGCACTGGCCGCAGCCAACAAGCGGGTGAGCAACATCCTGGGCAAGCTCGATGGCGACCACCAGTTCGCTGAAGTGAGCGCCAACTTACTTGTAGAGCAAGAAGAAAAAGGGCTTTACGCCGCACTGGAGCGCGTGAGTGCAAGTTCGGCTGAATGCCTCACCGGGGGCGACTACCAGGGTGCTCTGGCAACGCTGGCGGGCCTGCGTGAGCCCGTCGATGCGTTCTTCGATGGCGTCATGGTGAATGCCGAAGAGCCCGATCTACGAGCCAATCGGCTCAATCTGCTGTATGCGCTACGCGGGCTATTTACCCAGGTAGCAGACATCTCACAGTTGGCAGTGACGCGCTAGTTGGGTAACCGGCTGGTCATCCTCGATCGCGACGGGGTCATCAATGAGGACTCGGACAACTACATCCGTTCGCTGGCCGATTGGCACCCAATAGACGGCAGCATTGCTGCCATTGCCCAGCTGTCCAGCGCCGGCTATTCAGTCGCAATAGCCACCAACCAGAGCGGCCTGGGCCGCGGCTATTTCGAATTGGAAGACCTCGAGGCCATTCACGGGCGACTGAACGAGATGGTCGTGGATCAGGGCGGGACATTGTCGGGAATTTTCTATTGCCCACATACCCCCGACGCCGGCTGTGACTGCCGCAAGCCCGGTACCGGTTTACTCGTTGCCATCGAGGCAGAGCTCGGCCTGCCGGTCGCGGACGCATTTTTCATTGGCGACAGCCTCAAAGACCTGCAGGCGGGGCAGGCGGCCGGGTGTCGTCCGGTGCTGGTGAAAACCGGTAAAGGGCAGCAGACCCTCGCAAAGCTGGAAGACGATGCCGTGGCACTCGCGCGACCTGCGGACATACCAGTGTTCGAAAACCTGGCTGCGGCAGCCACTTTCATCCTTGCCGAATCCCCGTAACCTGCACACCTGCCTGAATTGGCGACAGGGCCGGAAAAGAAATTCTCTGCCGCCGATGCAATTCCATTACACTGGTGCCAACCGGGGAGATCATGAGCGAAATTGAGCTACAAACGCTAATCGAATGGGGTGCCTTGGCCCTGGCGGGTGGCGTGGTAGGCCTGTTGCTGGGCCTGGTGTTTCGGCTGCGCAAGATCGGTCAGCTGCAGCAGGCACTCAACAGCTCACAGGAACAGCTCAATGAACTTCAGGACACCCACGATCAACTGATTGGCAACCACCAAACGCTGCAGCAGAGTAAGCACGCCGGCGAGGTGGAAGCGGGGCGCCTGGAAACCGAGATCACTGGCCACCTGCGCAGCGCCGAACAAGCGGCACAGGCCATGCAGCAGCTGCAGGAACGCCAGGATGTACTGTCCCAGGATCACAAAGCTCTGCTAGCACAGCACACAGAATTGCATACCCAGTTGGAAGAACGCTCCAGGCAGCACCAGGCGCAAGTGCAACTGCTTAACGAAAACCGTGACAACCTCAAGCGCGAGTTCGAAAACCTTGCCAACAAGATTTTTGAAGACAAGGGCAAGAGTTTCACCAGCACCAGTCGGGAGTCCCTGGAAGCGCTACTGAAGCCATTTAGAGAACAGATCACCGGCTTTCAGAATCGCATCAACGAGGTCCACTCAGAATCCCTGAAAGGCAATACCTCCCTCGAGAGCGAGATAAAAAAGGTGTTGGAGATCGGCCTGCAAATGAACGACCAGGCTTCCAACCTGACCCTGGCACTGAAGGGCGATAAGAAAACCACCGGTAATTGGGGCGAGGCACAGTTGGAACGCACGCTGGAATTGGCCGGATTACAAAATGGCGATCACTATGAAGCGCAGGCTGCGTTTCGGGACGAGGAGGGCAAGCGTAAACTCCCTGATTTCGTGATCAAGCTGCCCGACGGCAAAAATCTGGTGATCGACAGCAAGGTCTCTCTGGTCGACTACGACCGGGCAATCGCTGCGGAGACCGAGGCCGTTCGCACGGAAGCGCTCAACGCACATGCCCAGGCGGTAAGACAGCATATCGATGACCTTGCAGGAAAGGATTACGCCAACCTGCCCAACCTCGGGAGCCCTGATTTTGTCCTCATGTTCATGCCAGTCGAGCCGGCGTACATCGAGGCCATGAAGCACAACCGCGAGCTGTTTAACTATGGCTACAACAAGGGCGTTGTCATGGTATCCCACACCACCTTGATGCCGATTTTGCGGACTGTCGCCAATTTGTGGATGGTGGAACGAAGTAACAACGAAGCTCGAGAGATCAGCACCCGGGCCGGGGACATCTATAACCAGGTGTGCACTGTGGCAGAGCGGCTCAATCGCCTTGGCGACACCCTGCAAGCCGCATCCAATCACTACAACAATACCGTTACCGCGCTGGTCGGCAAGCAGGGACTACACGGAAAAGTCGAGCGCTTTCAGCGGCTATCGGCGAAGGCGAGCAAGGAACTGCCGCCCCTGGAACCGGTGCATCTCGATCTCGAGAGTGACCGCCTGACACTGGTGGTGGACAAGGACCAGCAGACCAGCAACTCCATCGAAAAACCCTCGAAAAAGTCCTGAAAAGCCCGCGACTTCACGCCATTTGCGCGTTTTTTAGTCAAAACTAACGGCAACGCGCCGGAAAAGCCCAGAAAGTCAGGTTTTCTCCGGTTTTTTGTTGTCTCCCGGCGTCCGCGTTTGCAAAGCTAAAGTTCTGACAAAAAACACCGTAAGTGTGAGAACTATGACGCGTACCACCCTTCGAAAACTGGCAACCTACAGCATTCTCGGCACCCTGCTCAGCCTACCCAATGCCCTGCAGGCCATTGGTCCTGACTTCCGCATGATCGGGCTGGCGGTACACCAGGAAACCGGTCGGGAGATTTACCTGGGCGCGATTCACGTCGATAAGATGGTTCCCACTCCCAATGATCTGGTGCAGGCCTCGGGGCCCAAAGTCATGGAGTATCGTGTGGTCGCCCGTCGCACCAGTATCCGCAGCATGCTGGGCAATATTCTGCTGCAAGGAGAGCTGGCCTCCGGAGAGTCTCCCAGTGCAAACACGACCGAATTTGCAGACCAGATTATGTCGGCCGTGCAGGGCAGCCTCTACGCCGGTGACGCTCTGGAGTTCCTGCTCACCGCCGACGACCAGACTGTGGCATCACTGAACGGTTTTGAACTGGCGCGGATCGATGACGGTTACGTATTTGATTACCTGTTGCGCGGCTGGGTTGGAGAAAAGGGTCCGTCCACCGCGTTTCGCGCGAGCATACTGGAGGACCAGCTCAATCCATCCCTGGTGCAGGCCTACGACGCCAACACCGCAAGCAAGGAAAGACTGGCAACGGTCAGTACCTGGATACAAGTAGAGGAACCGGCGCCAGTAGAAGAACCGGAGCCGGTCGTTGCAGAAGCCGTGGCACTCGTTGAGGACGTGGACGAGCTGGTCGAGGAATCAGCGGCAAGTGAGGAGCCCGCACCTGCCGAGCCCAAAGCCGAAGTCGCGCAGCAAGCCGACAGCGAAACATTGGCCCTGGTCGATGCAGCCGTGGCGGCCGCGGACGTGCCGCAACCGGAGCCGGCAGTTACACTGCCAGTACTCGAGGTCAGCACCGAGGTTACCCCACCAACCCCCGACACCCAGCTGGAGGAACCCGTGCAGCTGGCCATGGCAACGCCGGTGGCGCCCATAGGGGAGTTGGAGCCGGAGGAAAATGATCTAGATAATATCGCCAATCTAGACGTCATGGAGTACTCCCAGCGCCTCGCAATGTTCAACACCACTGTGCTGCGGATGGTGACATCGAAAATTCGCTATCCGAAGGCAGCAGTACGTAGAAGCTTACAGGGCTCACTGGAGCTGGACCTTACGCTGCAGGCCGACGGCAGCCTCAGTGACGTGGCTGTGGGCCGCAGTTCTGGCTATACCACCCTGGATAAAGCAGCGATAGCAGCGGCCAACAAGGCGTTTAAAGGCTCCTCACTGGAATCTATCGACCCGGTCGCAGTGGTGGAATACGGTGATGGCAGCGGCGCCTTGATCGTGCCGGTACCCGTAAACTTTATTCTCACCGAATAAGTACGTCGCGGGAGTCTGCATGTTTGTATTGGCGTTAACGGATTATTAGGGCATGTCTGAATTTCATCTGACACATATCGCGCTGGTGGGCGCACGCATGGCGGCATTCCACGAATACGGTTACCACGCGAGGAACGAATTGTCGCTGCAACGTGTTGCGCCAGACATTACCAGCCACCAGGTATCGATGCTGCCGCGCCAGGAATTCATCTCGCGCCTCAAGCGCCAGCTGCCGGTATGGGTGCACAACATCATCACTGATCCGGACTTCCCCAGCCGCAGAAAGTTATTGATGCCATTGCGGCGCTTTGAGGGCGAGCTACACGACAGCAAGGAAGATGAAGTAGTGTCGGCAGTATTGAGCAACGGTTTCAAAAGCCAGTCATTCGACCCCCTGAACCTGCCTCGCACCATGCCCATGCGCCAACGCTGCGCGATGGTCGTGCATATCCAGGTCTGGCAGGAGGCCTACAAACGGCTTGAAAACGACCTGGTCAACATCCTGGCAGAAAATGCCGAAGCGGTAGCGACCTGGTGCGAGTACGCACGGCACGAAGAACACGCGCTGGTCGATTAAGCCCGCCCCAAGTCATCTTTTATCACCACTGCGGACTACAGCAACAGCTTCCGGATAAATTCGTTCAATGGGGGTTCTGGGAAGCCAGGACTGATACAACGGTTGGAACACGCACTGCGATTCGGCGCGCTCAAAAAACCTGGATAGGTGGTTGGATTAAAATCCGCTGGCAACCTGCGGCCGACTGGCCGTAGGTTACGCAGCAGTCAAAGACGTTGGGCGACTTGCGCCGGGTAGCTACTGACGTACGATCTCGTCTTCGCTGGGCAGGCGCCCACTGTTCCTGGCAACTACTCGTACCGTGCGTTGGCAGGTATCAAGCCAGGGTAGCGTGGTCTCAGTTTTCAGCGCGCGGACATAACCCTTGTCGGTCAGGCAAGATATGCTGGTTTTGTTGGGCGTCCAGTCGCCTTCCGTAGGGCGAGGCTTGCGTGCAGCATAAAACCAGATACCGCGGCGATCCTGCATTACATACTTGGCCTCTGCCGGCAGAAATACTTTACGGCCTTCAATAACAGCAAACACTTCCATACCGTCCAGTTGGCTGTGTTCCAGGTTAGCAGTTGGTGTGATTGTCAGCATGATTCATTCCCCTTGTCAGAACTCGTTTTCGTTTCCCTGGCCCGTTTTCCCGCGCCTTGAAATCATTTATAGGCAGGGGCCCTGGAACTAACAATGGATGGAGAAGGGGATTTTCGATGCGTTAAAAATCTGGCCCATTTTTTTGCCAAATTTTTATCTGAAGAGAAGAAATGGGCGATTTTCGGGGAATTCTCGCGCCAAAATTTTAACGCGCGCCGCCCTGCTTGCTAGGGTATCAGCTCCAGCTGGGGGGGAGATCCGGGGGCACGACGCACCTGTTTCAGGCCCGCACCGGCGTTCAGAGGGATGTCGTTGGCCTCCTCTACGGAGTGCATCAACATATGGATAGAGAGCGATGCACGGCCCTGTACCGTGGCTGCCTGGTGCGCCAGTACCGTGAAACGCTCATCGCTGATACAGCCCAACAGTACGGCATTGGTCAAATAATCACGAATGATCTGGCGATTTACCTGATCCTGCAAATAACGCTGGTAACCTTCGTCCCCAAACACCTCAGACAACACGGACTTCTCCTTATCACTCAGTTGTCGCTCGCTAAACGGGGGCTCAGGGCCAAAGGCACTTTCAATCTCGTGGACCACTTTATCGAGCTGCAGTTGATCCAAATCGGCTACCTCAGTCATGTTTCTCATCTCATCAGGCGATCAGGCCGTCTCCGTCATCGCCCGGCTCATGTGCTTTTGCACTGCAAACAGATCTGGTACCCGGTAGGTATCGTCGCCAATCCTGAACGCTGCAGAGTATAACTCGCCCTCCGGCGTCTCACAGTCTTCGATATCGTCGTCGAGCAGGTGGGTGGTACCCAGGCCGACCCCACGTAACACCAGACCCCAATATTCCAGCCCCTCTCCTTCCAGGCCGAGGAAGACGGCAATCAAGCCCGTGCCGCCGTGGGATTCTCGCCAACTGGCGTCGCCGGTTTCGCCGAGATCCAGTACCGGCACAGCCTGTCCGCGCCAGGTGATTTCGGCAGGTGGTGAGTCGTCGTCACCGATCGGGAGGGTGACAATTTCAGCCAGGCAGTTATGTGGAACAGCCCAGTGCTCCCCGTTGGAACAGGGCAACAAAACGCAATGTTGACTGTTTTCTGTTTCCATTTCTCAACTCCTCACGAAAGCTGCAACTGGCGGCCTGTAAGACGATTTATATCCTGTACCAGCAGGGGAAAGTTAAAGGGCTTGCCCATATAGCCATTGCAGCCGGCGTCTTCGGCGAGCTTGCGATGCTTGGCTCCGGTACGCGACGTGACCATGATGACGGGCAGGTGCTGGAACTTGGGTGATTTACGGATCTCTCGCAGGGTTTGGATGCCGTCCTTGACCGGCATCTCTATATCCAGCAATACCACATCGGGCAGCTTGGCAGCGCTGTTCAACCAATCAATGGCAACCAGGCCATTCTCCGCCGTAAACGTTTCAACGCCGAGGGTATCGAACTGGCTAGTGGCTACCATTCGCTGGGTACGCGAATCGTCTACCACCAACACGGTCATTTGCTCCTGACTGCCCTCGGCGCCAGGAAACGCATGCGCCGAATTGGCCGCCTCCAGGCTGTGTACCAGTGCATTGAGGTCCAGGGCCACAACAGCCTGGCCATCTGCAGTGGTGGCACCACCGGCAAGACCCGGAACCATGGTGAACTGGTTGCCCAGTGAACGGATGACCAGTTCCAGCGCCTGTTCAAGGTCATCAATGGCAATGGCCAAATGCCGATCATCGCCACCGGCGATGATTACGGGCACCGTATCTCCCCAGTTTTCCTGCAGCGGCAAGACACTGCCGCCACACAGTGTACCCAGGTAACTGGGTTCGCAGCTCATGCCAAACAGCTCCAGGTTCTGCTCTGACTGAATTGCCGCAAAGAAATCCTCCGTTGCAACGTGCTCGACCGCGATCAGACCGTCCAGAGGTACTGCATAAGAAGCACCACCAGCGTTAACCAACAGGGCGCCGTTAACGGTTACATTGGATGGGATCCTGATTCTGAAGGTTGTGCCCTGGCCGACTTCAGAGGCAATTTCTATATCCCCGCCAATCTGCTGCAGTTCTGAGAAAACGATGTCCATGCCGACACCCCGACCGGAGATCTCACTCAGTTCGCTGGCAGTAGAAAAGCCCTTGTGGAATATCAGCCGCTGGGCTTCTTCGTCGCTAAGTGCCGCCACGTCGAGGTCCAGGGCCTTGTCAAAGGCAGTCTCTCGCATCATGTCCGGGTCGATACCCCGACCGTCATCTGCGAGGGTGATAACGTATTCGCTGCCCTGTTTACTGACATCAACGCTAATGCGGCCGGTCATAGGCTTGCCGGCGACCACACGTTCGTCGGGCGCCTCGATACCATGATCAAGCGCGTTTCTTACCATGTGTTCGAGAATAATTTGGCAACGGTTGAAATTGTCGCGATCAAGACTGCCCACTTCATTGAGAACACGGAAGCTCACCGCCTTTCCCAGCTCAGCGCCCACGGTCCTGACGATTCGGCGCACGCCGGGCATAAGCCGGGACACGGGGATTACCCGCGCATCCTGAATCGATGAACGCAGAGAAGAAATCACCGACGCCTGCTGCTTGAGTAGCGCCTCAACAATAACATTCTGGCGGCTACACATCTGGATAAGATCGCCCAGGTCTTCCACACCCTCGCGCAGGATATTGGCTGCTTCCTGCAGCTCTGAGTACTGGTCCATCTCCAGGGCATCCATCTGGTCTATGCTCTGGCCAGCATGCGCAGTGACGTTCAACAGGGAACGGTCGGCGATCTTGGCGATATGTGAACGAATCGAACTCAAGCGGCCCTGCAGCTCTGCGGTGGCCAGTTTGCCCTTGACCGTACCCTGGGAAGAGCGCACACCCAACTGCTGCGCCTGGCTGGTCAGGTTCATCAGGTGATCCACCGCCTCGGGTGTCATCCTGATCGTTTGTTGGGCCGCGAGTGTCTTTGCGCCTTCGTCGGCAATCGACTTTTCGTCTTGCTTGCTGTCGCGCACCTTGAGCTCTGGCAGGGCGGATACTTTGCTTTTCTCTTCGGTCTTGTCTTCATCGACCGCCGCATCCTCAGCACGGGTTGCTGTGACTGCCGCTATCTCTACCGCTGGAGCGTTTGCCGGCTGCGGTATCTCTGCAAGGACATCTTCGCGGCTATCCTCGATCGTTTCAAAACCCCGTACCGCCGCGTCCAACCAAGTATTGACGATTCGGAAGTAGGCGCCGGAATCGTCAGCAGTAACCCGGGGCATCTTCTCCAGCAGCGTTTCAAAATTATGTATCAAGGTGCCGTAACGCTGCAGTCCGACGCCTTTGGCAATACCCTTGAGCGTATGCAAAATTCGGGGAATGGGTGTGAAAGCATCTTTACTATCGATGTCCTTTTCCCACTCACTGACCGCGTCTTCGAGTTTTTCCAGTTCCAGCGCGCCCTCTTCAAGGAAAGCATCAAGGAAGTCTTTGAATACCTCGCTGGTGCTCTGGCTGGTGTAGTCAAAATTTATACCGGCAGGCATAAACCACTGCGCTGCTTCTTCAACTACCGCGGGCACTTCCGTTGCCGTGGTTGTATCGTGTTCGTTGGTAACCGCTTTTTCTTCATTAGAGGCAGTGTTCTCTACTTCAAACGCATCCACCGTGATGCCACATACTTCGTCAATATCCGTGCCCTGACCACCAAAGCTCTTCAGTAGCTCGTCGACATCGGAGGTTTGGTCAACTTCGGTTGTCCCCAATTCATCCATCAAGCTATCGTCAAAGACATCGTCATCAAAAATCGCTGTGGTCTGCTCATCCTCTTCATCTGCACCGGTGACTGAAGGTGGCTCCAATTCACTCCAGACATCCTCCAATGCCGCCTCGTGGTCTGCACTGTCGCCGCTAAGGTCATCGGCCAGCAGATCAAAGTCCTCCAACTCGCCCTCGGTGCCGGGATTGAGATCGAGCAAAGCATCTGGAGACGCAAGCTCGTCACTATCTCCTTCATTGAGCGCCAGTGGATCAAACGTAGCTTCCGCAGCAGGCTCATCGCCCATATCCAGCAGCTCGTTTTCCAGCAGTGATTCCTCATACACTATGGCGGAGTCAGCAGCTGATGCCACTGGGTCGACTTCTGCTGTGCTGTTTGCGTCGTCGCTATCTACCCCGCGAATATCCTGATCATCATCTATAGCGCCGTTCTCAGCCACACCCTGATCAAAGTCATCGCCGCTATCGGTATGCGTTTGATAGTCTGCGCCGCCTACAGTGGCAAACTCATCTTTGAACAGCAGGTTCCAATCATCCCGTTCTGTGCCGTTATCAATTCGCACATAGATCGCATCCAGGTCTGTTTGACCCAGGTTAGCAGCAGCGGCAGGTAAGTCTGCGCTGATGTCGGTCAATGGCCGGTAACCACGATGCTGACAATCGGCAACTTCCTCTTCGCTGCAGGCCAACATGAACTGCAAGTTGAGTGCGGTCGCGTCGATTTCCAACGTGGCTAGTTTGTCACTGGCTCGATTGGTCAGCTCCTCCATTATCTCAGCGATGTACTCGGTAACTGCCACGACAGTCTGGGTACTGCTGTTCCCGGTAACCGCGAAGTCTTCGTGGTAATCGATATCCACAGACAGGTCCGGGTCTACCGCAGCAATCCCTTCCGTGTGCTGGACCGAAAGTTCGGGCATTTCGGCATCGATCTCATCCAGGTGTTCTCCTGCCAACAGAAAATCGTCAAAGCCTTCATCGTCTGCAGGCAAATCATTGCTGCTCACATAATCAAGTACTGTCTCCGCCGCGTCGGGCTCGGTATCGGCTTGCTCTGAGCCATCTGTCTGTATAGCGACGGGTGCTACCATCTCGCCAGCCATTTCAACCAGACTTAAGCTGTCTTCAGTTGCCTGTGCGTCTGCGTCGTTATCTTGAAGCTGATTGGCCTGCTCCGCGAGGCTGAGCTCCACCGTCTCCGTTTGCTCGACTTCTAACTCAGCAGTCGATGTTTCAACGAGCGCTTGCGGCTCCGGCACTTCCACGCTATCGGCCTCAGTGGCCAGAGGTGCTTCGACCTCACCTGCTGTTTGATCACTGACAGATTGCGGGTCCATCTGAACCTGCGGTTCAAGCTCAAGTTCAGGTTCTGACTCCACTTCCAGTCTGGGTTTAACGCGCTGGAGCACCAGCGGTTTATCACCGATGTCATCGTCGTCCGAGAGCGACAGAATGTCCGCATTCTCAGCTATGGACGGGTCATTCTGTTCACTCAGTGCATCCGCGGCTGCATTAATAACCACGCCTGACCCCTGGCGGGTCGCCGGTTGATCGAGCTCCGCTGCCGTTTCGGCATCGGGTTTATAGATATCGCTGCTGTCGCCGACCGAAGACATGACGATCTCTTCCTCGACAAAGCCAGCAAGATCATCAGAGCCAGCGCCACTGCTGAACATTGGCCGTGACGCCATCTCCAATTCTGCCTCAGACAGGCCAAGCGCGCCTTCGGTGTCATCTGCAAGCGCAAACAACTTCTCCTCGGGCTCGTTATGACTTTGTTCCAGGAGCCAGTCCAGCGTGTCGTCCAGTTGCTCATCCATGGACGACTGCGGTTTGTCGTCGTTCAGTGAATTGTAATTGTTTTCCGAATGCACAATGCTTCTCCCGTTCCCTGTCAGTGGTTACCGGCGCACGCGACGCTAGGCCAAAGGCTGCTGTTCGATGATTTCCGGCTGCTTGGCGACTCGCGCTTCAGCCGCGGGCAAATCTTCGGCGAGATCATCGCCCCCCGACTGGGCGATCCTGAAACAGCGGTTAGTCAGATCCCTTGCCTGATCCACATCCATCATGCCGGGCGTTTTATAAGACTGCACAAGCTGCGGTAAGCCCTCGATCACCTCACCAACCAGCGCTTGCAGCTGTTCGTTAGCCTGTAGGTCACCATCGAGCACGCGGTCAAGCATATCCTGTGCCGCCCAGCCCAACTCACCGAGGATATTGGCTCCGACCGCGCGGCCATTGCCCTTGAACGTGTGGAAATGCCGGCGGATATCACGGAGGTGCTCATTCGGCTCCGGGTCGACCGCCCACAGTTCAAACAGGCGACTCAGTTCCTCGACAATCTCCTCAGACTCTTCGATGAACACCTCGCGAAATTCCACGGGAATGTCACCATCCTGGACCACTTGCTGCTCGACGGTTGCATCCTGCTGCAGCGAGTCACTGCCGGGAGATAATTGTTCGATCCAGCCTTCCAGTTCGGTGGCACGCTGCTCGGCAAATGACAACATATGAGAGGTGTCATCCAACGGGTCAATCACAGACCGCTGCAGGTGCAGTTCAATCTGTGCAAAGGCATCAGCAAAACAGCGGAAGGCCTCGTCTTCGCGCACACTACCGGCCTTGCTCGCCGCTTCCAGCCAGGACCGGCATTGCTCAATGACGGCCGACTCACGCTCCATGCCCGCAAAACCCAGCGCTCCCGAAATTTCGGACAGCAACTGGATGGACAGACGTATACCCTTGCGCTCCGGCGTGTCGTCCAGCTGCTCAAAGAACTGTTTGGCCAGTTCGCACAGCAGGTCGATGTCGGCGTTACCCTGGTCAGCATCGCGAACCGCCTGTCGCAATTCCTCGTGCCCCTGATCGGACTTGTTCAGGTAGCGGTGCAGCGCCATGGTGAGTTGCATGGTGCTTTCCAGGCTCAACGGCTTTTTGTTCATGGCGCTGGCCAAGGCTTTTTTGCGCAAGATCTCGTGCAGGTAGTTTTCCACCATCGACATCTGCGTAAATGTTGCTGACACCACACTCTCACGCAGTTCAAACTCCCTGCTGGAGAAAGAGCTGCAAACACCGTGTTCAAGCTTGTATTCCAGATCCAGTTTCACATCGACAATCGCGCGCACAATATTGGTTACTGTCAGTTCAACTTTTTCCGGATCGTTACGGAAAGCGCCGGCGTAGAGTTTTCTCAACTGCTCATTAACCGCCTCCAGCGAATCTGCGTGGGCAACCTGGCCGGCAGCATTCAGGCGGTGTTGAGCCCGTTCGATGCCCTCGAGCGCGATACTTTCGCCAGGGTCATCGTCCTCGCCCGCGGCGATCGCGAGGTCGTTTGAAGTGATGTAATCAACCACCTGGTTGAGGTTATCCAGTGCGCCATTGAGTGCGGTTATCAGGGCGTCGAGATGAACCAGCCCACTGCGTGATTCAGCGAGCGTGTTTTCGTCGATAGCAAACGCGTCCCTGATATTGGAGATGTGTACCGGCCTTGCCTTGCAAGACGCCACGTAGAAGAGCATTTGTTGAACACTGCCGCGATAGTCTACGGAAGTATCAATTTCACTACCGTTCTCTCTGGCGTACTTGATGAGAAAAGCGCCGGTTTTAAACAGCTGGGCGATACATTCGTCAGGAACAATCAAGCCGCCCGCAATGCCTTCACAGATGCCAATCAGGGTAAACCAGAATCGCTCAGGTTCGGTGCCAGCAAACAAGGTTTGCATCTTCTTGGAAATACGTGCCACCGTTTTCATGCTCTCGGCGACATTACGCTTGCGCAGCGCCAATTTGGCCATTTCCAGGTAGAGCGCCAACATAACGTTCGCACGGCTCTTTATCTCTTCATCCGTTGCCGGCGAGGTGCTCGCGGTAATGCCTGCCTCATCAGCAAAATCAATATGGAAAAAGAAAGCCTGTGGACGCGGGCGCTCTCCGACCCAACGCCGCA
Organism: Halieaceae bacterium; assembly: GCA_963669435.1. Taxonomy (GTDB): domain Bacteria; phylum Pseudomonadota; class Gammaproteobacteria; order Pseudomonadales; family Halieaceae; genus CALJFL01. The sequence goes on along the minus strand of OY770025.1, from coordinate 1,778,080 downwards.
AGTCGTTGACATGTTGCTCCAGGCCCCTGCCGGTGTCCTCGCGCGCACTCTGAACATGAGCGAGGTAGGCGGGTAACACTTTCAGCGCCTGCATCAAACCGCCCATAGCCAGTTTGCGCCGCTCACCTAACACTTTGTCCTTGTATAGGAAGTTCAGGGTGCGCTCCATTTCCATCGAGAGCATTTCTCCCTTCTTGATTCCCAGCGCCCTGAGCGTCGAGGTAATCTGGTGAACGGCCCACATGCATTGCAGCAGGGACTGTTTCTGGCGGGTATCTTTGCTGTATTCCACCAGCGCAGCCTCGGCGTTCTCGGCCTGTTTGTTCATCAGGCCAATTACCCACTTCAGGGAAACAATGTCAGTCTTACGCGCCATTATCTAATCTCCAGTTTTTTGTAGGCGGTTACACCCGAAAAATTAACTCTGTGCATCTGCTTGTTTTTCCATCTGACATCTTCGCCAGCACCCAGCACCAACAGGCCACCCGTCCTGAGTCGTTCACACAGCTGATCAATGATCCACAGCTGTACATCACGCTCGAAGTAGATCAAAACGTTCTGGCAAAAAATAATGTTGAAGTCAGAAAACGGGGCGCTATTCACGTGCAGCAGATTGCTGTGAAAGAAGTGTGTTCGTGCTCTGAGAGCCTGATCAACCTCGTAGTAACCGTCTGCCAACGCACGTATATGAGCTTTGCGCATGGGTGCGGGCACGGAGGTAATTGCCGACTCCGAGTACACGCCCTGCTGCGCGCAGTGCACCGCCTGAAAAGACAGGTCGGTGCCAATGCCGTGCCATTCGATCCACGGTTTCTGGCGCTGAACGAGGTCCTCTACCACCATCGCCAGTGAGTAGAGCTCCTGACCGGTCGAACACCCCGCACTCCAGAACGAAATTTCCTCGGGCACATCTTCGTCACTGAGAAACAGCTCCGCCAGGTACTCGCCGGCACAACGCATTGCATCGGGCTGCCTGAAAAAACGTGTTTCCTTGATAGTAAGCAGGTCCGTGAGCGCCAGCCATTCCGCGCGAGCAGAGATGCTGTGATCAAAAATGGCCAGGTAGCTGGCAGCATCTTCAATTCCCAGCGTCATCATGCGCTCTCCGACCTTGCGAGCTACAACGGCATGGGGGCTATCGAGCTTGATACCAGCCTGGCTTTTCAACTGATGTATAAGCTCCCCCAGCAACTCGTTGCTGATGGCGGGCGGTCTCATGGACAAAGCGCGGTTCATACCTAGGCCTGCTTCACCGTAGGCTTGTTGCCGTCACCGCCTTCCAGAGCACTCATCTCATCTTCCTGGTACACGGTTTCTGCAACCTGCAGTTTTTCGAGATCACGGGGAGAGCTCACAGAAGCTGTGGCCGATGACTCTTCAATTTTGAACTCGCTCAGGTTGTGCTGCACTTCGCGCATGGATTTCTGCAGCGAGATTACACCGGCCTGGGTGAATTCGCTGTACTCACTGATATCGACGTTACGTTCACGAATCTCTGACATCGAGTTGTTCATGTGCTGTGCGCTGACTGCAGACTGACCGGCAGCGTCATCCACTGAGCGTACAATCGAGGAGATCTCGTCAGAACCGGAGTTGATATCCTCGAGTGCAGCATCCAGGCGGTCGATGTATTCGAGAATGGTTACCACCGTGCCGACCGTGTTCTCCATGCTGTTCATGTTTTCGGCCGACATGTTTTGCAGCATGCGTACCTCGGAGATAATCTTGCGACCTTCTTCTTCCGCCTCACGCAGCAGGTCGCCAATTGCCTCGGCAATACCGAGGAAGGGGCGACCGTGTTCACCGGCTTTTTCCGCCTCGATACGTGTGTTAATCGCCACAACCGAAATCTTGGTATTCAGCGCCTGGATGTATTCCGCGGCGGTGGTTACCGACTGAATCAGTTCTCCCTGGCGTTTGGCCGACTTGGACGTTTCCTGCACCGACTCACGCACATCGGCGGACGCCTTGGACATGTCCTTGGTGAGCTCATAGCCCTGGGCCACCTGCTGACTGTTGCGCTCAGAGGTTTTGGCCGCCTCACCTGTGGAGGTCTTGATTTCCTCACTGGTGCGCACCATTTCGGTCGCAGCCGTCGTGGACTCAACCACCGAGCGGGTCAGTTGCTTGCCTTTTTCAACCTGGCCCTTGGCGGTGTTACCGATCTTGCCAATCTCGTCAATTGAGATCTCAAATGGCGTGCGAATATTGCGAATCAGCTCGCGCTGTCGCTCGACTGAAACATTAATCTCGCGGGCAATATCACGGGTAACCGTGTTCGACTCTGGTACTGTAACCGTGAGGTCACCTTCCGCGATCTTTACCAATGCGCCGTTAATTTCGGATACACCCTGTTCGGTGTACAGGACACGCTGTCGCTGTCCCCGATACATCACCACCAGCAGACCAACCGCGAGCAGTGCAGGGGCACCAAACAATGCCATCAAGGTGCCACGGTCAAACAGGCGGGCGTTGGTTAATTGATCGATGGCGGGGCCAAGCGCTCCGATGGCATCCACCAGGCGCGGACTTGCTGCCACGACTGCTTCCCTGGCTTGCGCGGCCTGGCGCAGCCCGGGAGACGCTTCCGCAATCTGTTCAATCGATGTGGATACCACAGCAAAGAGATCAGATGCCGCGTTCAATGACGCCAGTGCATCGGGGTCAGTCAGCTTCTGCACACCCATAACCCGATTGCCGTTCTTCAATGCGTCGACAATGCGCAGCAGTGCGGCGGCGTCGGACCTGAACTCGTCCGCCGCCACTTGGCTTTGTGCGTCACCGGACAGAATCTTGTCGATGTTACGGGCAATTCTTTCAGTCAACCAAAGGGTCTTCTGGGCTGCGGCAATAGTGTCCGCCGACGCATTCTCGTCGCGAATAATATCTACCACGGCGGCGAATTCACTTTGAATGGGCCGAATGTTTTCTTCCAGTTGTTGGGAAATGCCGTGAGTAAACACGATGCCCTGACCCGAATCTATCAGCGTCTGGGCGGACGTGTTTACGACTTTCCAATACTGGTCGACATCAGACAATGCCAGTTCAAGTCCGGTATCGGGCATCTGGGAGCGCAATTCATCGAAGCTGTTCAGCTGTTGAGTCAGCTCCTCGAAGGTTGCGGTTTCACCTTGAGCTGTCTCCCGGGATTTAACTACCACTTCCTGGGAGAGCAGGCGCAGGTCATTGGCTACGGTTCGCAGCGTACCCTCTTGGCCAGCGTCCTTCTGGATCATGAAGAAGGTGTAGAGGACACCTGCCAGGCAAGCCAATATCCCTGCCGTGATCGTCCCCACCCAGAAGCTGGATGATGCGCTTTTGGCATTCTTAATCATCGTTATGAACCTCAGTTGTTTCCAGTTGTAAATTTGATGCGTTAGCCAGGTTGCTATCGGCAACCAGCTTGTCTAAATCGAGTACCGCTAGAAATTTTTCTCCATGCTGAAAACCACCCAGGCTGAAGTCACGAAAGTCAGCATCTATAGGGTGGTTCATATCACGGCTTTCAAGCGGGAACTTTAAATCGCGCTCGACATCGCTCAGTGTCATCGCAAAGTAGACGCCGGGGCGCTTGATGACCATGCAGTAGTCGCGTACCCGCCCTGCATAGGGCACGCCGCGGAACAAGTGGTCTCCATTGACTACCGGAAGCAGGCCGCCTTTGTGTGCGGCAAGCCCCATGACCCAGGGTTTGGTGCCCGGGATTGGCGTCGTTTCAGGAGTTTCGATGATCTCTTCCAGTTCACCTTCACCAATCAGCAGGGGTACGCCGGCAATACTCAGGGACGTACCCACCCAGAGCATGACGTGCTCTTCCGGTTCCGGCGCAGCAACTGCCTCGTGGCTGAAGCTGCGCTCCAGCAGGTCGAGGTGTTGTAAAGCTGTACTACTCATCGCTTAGGCTGCCTGCTTGGCCGCGGTGTAGTTATGAATAAGCTCACGTAACACTGATTCAGGCGGGATCTTGGTCACATGTGCAGTGGCACCACGAGCCTGGCCCTTGGCGATATCAAAGATACCGTCGGACGAGGAAAGCATAATCACCGGGGTGTTCTTGGTGTCCTCAGCATTTCGAATCAATGTGCAGGTCTGGTAGCCGTCCAGCTCTGGCATGGTGATGTCCAGAAAAATCAGGTCCGGCTTGAAACGTCGCAACATACCCAACGCCTTGTAGCCGTCTTCGGCACACTCAACGTCGCATCCCATCCCCTTCAAGGTATGCGACATCATCATGCGAATAGTTTTTGCATCGTCGATGATGGCAACCTTTATACCGGTAACATCCAACTGATTGTCTTGCTCTGTCATTGTTCACCCTCACTCATTTGTCTGCAGCCACGCCGCTATCACTGTGTTTGACAGTCACAGTATTCGAGCGATGGCTAATCTGCTTCAACCAAAAACTGGGGATTTCGGAAGAATCTGGACTTTTCTGGGGGTTATCCGGAGATTTCCAGATAATTCGTGGAGTTTTCGAGAAAGTGCGGGTATCCGGGCGGCGTTTTTACGCCTCAGCGCTCGTAGAGCACCTCCAGCATATGGGCGAGTGCCTGGGGTGATTCGACGCGGTCAACGAGTCCGGTATCAATAGCGGCCTGGGGCATGGCTGAACATATCGCGCCCGCCGGTTGCTGGGCCCAGATATGGGCTCCCGATGCGTGGAATACCGGCAGGTTGGCTGCCCCGTCATCGCCCATGCCACTGAAAAAGATAACACCGCGCGCCGGCAGGGCTGTGGCTGCCATGATCACCAGCAGCTCGTTAATGTCCGGGGTGTGTCCCCCCTCCCAGGGCGCGCGTATGCTGCGAAGCTCTCCGGCGCTGTTCAGGGTCACCTTGCATCTGGGTGGGATCATCAACACCCGGCCCTGGGCCAGCTGTCGGAGGCCTACACCCAGGTGCAGGGTGAATCGGTTATTCTCCAACGTCAGCTGTTCCAGTTGATCCTGCTTATCGGGATCAAAGTGCTGGGCGTAGATAAATGCGACCGGTGGTACATTGCGAAAGCCATTTAGGAAGTCCTGCACCGCCGGTGACGCACCCGCAGAGCCGGCCAACAACCAGACGGCCTGCACAGCACTCCAGTCCCTCGCGGCCTGCACATCCACCAATTGCCGCGAGCCGGCAGCGAGAGCGGCATCCACCTCACCAATGAGTGCGCCAGCCCAGGCAGCAAAGGTGTTGACCTGGGCAGGAGAGGGCGGATTCTCAGCCGGTAAAATAAACTTGCCGGTATCAGCCAGGGCGCGGTACAGGTTTTCCAGTTGCGCATCGATTATCCACAGGGCGACGTCCCGGTGAGAATCAGGCTCTGCAGTGAGATCACTATTACCCAGCAACAGGGACCGATAGCCGGCAACCAGCAATTGTGCTTCCAGAGCATTGGCCAGCGCGCTGTCCAGCGCCAGGCCTATCAGCGGCGAGCTATCACTACTCATCAGGGAACATGAAGTTTTTAAATGGCTCCATGTGCCCAGGTTGGAAATCACGCGCCTCGTAAATATTGAATTTATGCATGAGTGTCAGGCAACGCTGGAAAGCCTCCTCGGCTTCATAGGAGGAAGGAGGTAATTCATATTTATCGGTAATCTGCGCAAATATCATCGATGCAATATTACGGCGCGATTGGTCTTCCCGGTAAATGAGGTGATCGACTGGGGAAGCAACCGTAGGCGCACCGTAGATCAGGAAAGCTTCCCAGCGTTTGGTGCTGTGCCCCTGGGGCAGCTGCGCTACCAGGAACTTAACCATATTGTGTAGTTCCAGTGCAGGCGGAAGCACGTCGCGCTGCAACCAGGCGCGCACATCGGAATCCTTCCAACGCGTATTGACCGCCATAATGCCGGTGACACGTCCGTCAAATTGCGACGGGGCAACACCCGCGAGGTCCCAAAGCATATTTAGACGAGCCGAAAAGCCCTGGCTGGTTGGCAATTCGGCGTCGCACAGCAGCTGGTATTCTTCAGCGTACTCGAATACCGACTTGCTCTCTTCCTGCGGCAACTCGGGTGAGGTCTTGCTGGCACTTTTGGACGTCGATCTAGGCATGCGGCCCCAGTAGTTCCCGGTGGGCAGATAAGGGCTCCGAAGATAACATTGTTTTCAGCCGTTTTTGATACGTGGGGATCGAAACCGCCAGTACTTCAGCGCGATCCTTGATCTTGATGTCTGTTTCACTGCTCTGATTTTCCAGATGCGTCAGCAATAGCTGTTGCAGGAACTCCTGTGCCGACCCCTTGGGTACCGGCGCCTCGCGCACCCATTCCATAACCAGTCGCGCGGACTCCCGCCACAGGGTGCTGGACCTTCGCACTGCGTCCCGCTCTTCGATCTTGCTGCTCCAACGATTGATGTTGCGGGTGCTGGTCTGCAGAAAGTCTGCCGTCTTACGCGCATCGCCCCGGTAGCGCCCCAACACTGCCAGGATTAACTCGTCATCCAGCCACGCACCCAGAGGCTCAAGTCCGCCCTGCAGGGCGCCGTGCACCGCAACGCCTAGGGCCACATCCAGCTCGTCGAGTGCCGTCGGGTTGTAGCTGTCATCATCCGGGCTGTGCTTATCCATCAGCTCAAGAAATGAGCTCCCGGCGGCTCTCGTGGGACTCTCTTCCTCGAGATACAGGTCGAGGTCGACCTCGCTAATCCAGACGCGATCCGTGTGTTCCAGGGCGGCAACGACGCGCTGGCGAATTTCCGAGATATTGCCCCGCCATTCATGCTGCAACATGGCCTGTTCAGCTTCAGGCGTGAATCCTTTCACCTCCCGTTGCGTATTGGCTGCCTCCTGGAAGAGAATTTTATGCGCCCAGCGCAGTACGGCCTTCTTGCGTTGCTTCATCGGGGGCACATAAATCGGGTAACCCGCAAAGGCACTGGCCAGGCTGGCGTCTAGTCCGTAATCACGTTGCAGGTGTTCCAGGGTATCGGGAAACAGGGCGACGTAACGTGCCCTGGGAAGGTAACGAACGGGTCGCGCATCGATAAACGTACGTGTGCTGATCTGGCGGGCTAATTTCTGCTGGGCATCACGGTGCATCAGGTGGGGCGACTTAAACACCAGGGTCTTGCCCTCAGACGCCTCCAGGTGGCGGCGAATGCTGCTGATAGCGTCGACCTTGTTACGAAACTCGCGACAATCGACCACCTCAACACCGTCAGGCTCACCACCAGCCCCACCGTGGACAATACGCGCGAGGTACATTTTCCCTGTGCCGCGCGCACCAATAACGGCGACCGGCAAATCCACCTGCGCCAGAAATGCGGCCTGGTCGACCGCACCCTCCATGTTGTCCTCAACATAACCATCGTGAGCGGATGGCTCCGTGATTCGGGCTGTATCGGACAACTCAGCGGCGGTCATGGGCGTGTTAGATATCCAGGTTAGCCACCGACAGGGCGTTCTCTTCGATGAACTCGCGGCGAGGTTCGACCTGATCACCCATCAGTGTAGTGAAAATCTGATCGGCAGCGATGGCATCCTCAATGGTGACTTTCATCATCCGCCTGACTTCCGGATCCATGGTGGTTTCCCACAATTGCTCCGGGTTCATTTCACCCAGGCCCTTGTAGCGCTGAATGCTGTAGCCCTTGCGCGCTTCCTTCATCAGCCAATCCAGGGCCTCATCAAACCGCTGTGTTGAGAGGGTCTTCTCCCCACGCTGGACATAGCCGTCGGGTTCGATGAGGTTATTCAGCGTTTTACCCAGGTCGACGAGGCTGCGATATTCTGCGCTGGCAAAAAACTCGTGGTGATACTCGGTATCATGGTCCACCCCGTGAGCCAACAGGCGCACCACCGGGTAATACAATTCGCGCTCGAGATCTTTGCGGACAACCACCGTGTAGCTACGTCCCTCGGCCGCGGTGGTAAGTAAGCGCTCACTTAGTTGCTCGGAGAACGCTGTCACCGCTGCTTCGTCTTTCATTTCCTCGACGCTCAAGGAATCTCCATAGACCATTTGCCACAGCACTTCTGAAGCATACAGTCGGCCCAGACGGTCAATCGTTGCGGCCACCGAGCGATACTGCTGGACCAATTCAGCCAGGCCATTACCCGTGATCGGGGGAGCTTCAGGGTTGACGAAGATCGACGCATTTTCCAGGGCAGATTGCGTAAGATACTGGTCCAGTGCTTCATCGTCCTTCAGGTACTGTTGCTGCTTCCCTTTGGCAATTTTATACAGCGGGGGCAGGGCGATAAACACGTGGCCCCGTTCAATCAGTTCTCGCATCTGCCTGAAGAAAAAGGTTAGCAATAGAGTTCTAATATGGGACCCATCCACGTCCGCATCGGTCATGATGATGACGCTGTGGTAACGCAGCTTATCGGCGTCGAATTCATCCTTGCCAATACCGCAACCTAACGCCGTGACAATGGTGCCGACTTCCGCCGACCCGAGCATTTTGTCAAAGCGCGCTTTCTCAACATTGAGAATCTTGCCCTTGAGCGGCAGTATCGCCTGGAACCTGCGGTTACGTCCCTGCTTGGCGGAGCCACCCGCGGAGTCCCCCTCTACCAGGTAAATCTCCGATAGGGCCGGGTCCTTTTCCTGGCAATCGGCCAGCTTTCCTGGCAGACCGGCAATATCCAATGCGCCTTTGCGCCGGGTCATTTCACGCGCTTTGCGAGCCGCCTCCCGCGCGCGCGCAGCATCCAGCATTTTGCCAACGACCAGTTTTGCTTCCAGGGGGTTTTCCTGCAGGTAGTCGTTGAAATGCGTGTTCATGGCCTGTTCCACGGCGGTTTTGACCTCCGAGGACACCAGCTTGTCCTTGGTTTGCGAGGAGAACTTCGGATCTGGGACTTTCACCGAGATAATGGCGGTGAGGCCCTCTCGCGCATCATCACCGGTAGTGTTCACCTTGGCTTTCTTGGCCAACCCCTCACGCTCGATATAGCTATTGAGATTACGAGTCAGTGCCGCACGAAAACCCGCCAGGTGCGTACCTCCGTCTCGTTGGGGAATGTTGTTGGTATAGCAAAAAATGTTCTCCTGGAAGGAGTCGTTCCACTGCAATGCCACTTCAACCCCAATGCCTTCCTCTACCTCAACCTGGAAGTAAAAAGCCTTATTTATCGAGGACTTATTGACGTTCAGAAAGTCGACAAAGGCTTTTAAACCGCCCTCGTAACAATAGGTTTCCTCTTTACCTGAGCGCTCATCCTTTAACACGATGCGCACACCAGAATTTAGAAAAGCTAACTCACGCAGGCGCTTGGCCAACTGGTCAAAATGAAACTCTATGTTAGTGAAGGTGCTGGACGACGGCTTGAACCGCACAGACGTGCCGGAGGTTTCTGTCTTACCAATCTCGGCCAATGGCGCATCGGGCACCCCATGACGGTAGGTTTGCTCGTACATCCTGCCTTCACGTCGAATCGTCAGAACCAGTTCTTCCGACAGCGCATTAACCACGGACACACCCACCCCATGGAGTCCACCAGAGACTTTGTAGGTGTTGTCGTCGAATTTCCCCCCGGCATGCAGCACCGTCATGATGACTTCCGCTGCGGAAACACCCTCTTCATGCATTTCTGTCGGAATGCCACGCCCATCATCACTGACGGTCACCGATTCGTCCGGGTGGATAACAATGTCTATTTGGCTACAGTGCCCCGCCAGGGCCTCGTCAATCGAGTTATCAACCAGCTCAAACACCATATGGTGCAAGCCCGTGCCATCATCAGTATCGCCTATATACATGCCGGGACGTTTGCGCACGGCATCCAGACCCTTCAATACCTTGATACTGGAGGAGTCGTAGTTCTGCTCTAATTCTTCACTCATTTAGATTTCAGCTCTTTTTGGGAATTCCGTCAGGGGGCCGACCGGCTAGTTCGGCCGTCACACTTGTTACACGCCCATGTTCCACGTGGAACATGGCCAAATTACCCGGGTCGGGCCAGGCCGCTTCTATCTCGTCACGATTGACACTGGTAATAAACACCTGTGCACCCAGTTGATCCAACTGCTCCGCTACCACCCGGGTATGGCTCCGATCAAGTTCAGAGGGCAGATCATCAACCAGGTAGATACACTGGGCCGCCTTTTCCTCGCCCATCAATTCGCCCTGGGCCAGCTTAAGCGCACAAACAAGCAGCTTCTGTTGCCCCCGTGACAATGTGTCCGCCGCTGAATAGCCGGCTATGGTCACGCGCATATCTGCACGCTGCGGTCCCACATGGGTATAGCCGCGCTCCCGGTCCGCTTCATAGCTCTTTTCAAGTGCGGCCGCATACTCAACGCTCTTGTCCCAGCCCTGCCGATAGCGCAGTTCTACATCCTCAAGCTCAGGCGCCAAGGCAGCCAGGTAGCGCCTGAAGCAGGGAGCCAACCGGCGAAAATAGGCCTGCCTGAAGCGGTTGATTTCCACGCCCGACTCGGCCAATTCGCGCGTCCAACCCGCCACCTCGTTGACCGATATTTTATCACGGCGCAGCAATGAATTGCGCTGTTTTATACAACGTTGAAACCGCTGCCACTGGGCAAGGAACGCTGGTTCCACGTGGAACACTCCCCAGTCGAGATACTGTCTCCTGGAGCGTGGGGGACCCATCAGCAGCTCGAACGTATCCGCGTTAATCACCAGTAATGGCAAATGGGGGAGCAGCTCAGCGACGGTCCTGGCTGAGGTTTCAGCTACCTTGATGTGTGCTTCGCCGCTCAGCCTGCGCTGTACGCCCAGGTTGATGCTACCGCCTGAAGTTACTTTCTGACTTACTGTCGTACCAAAAACAGTACAACTTTCCTCACCATGGGTAATGAGCGTACGGGCGCTCGTGCTCCGAAATGACCTGGCCATGCCCAGCAGGTGGATCGATTCCAAGATGCTGGTTTTACCGCTGCCATTGGCACCAAAAAAAACATTCACGCGCTCTATATCGCGCAACCTGACATTTATAAGGTTGCGCACAGAGTGAATATGTAACTGCGCCAACGCCACCTTGGTCAGCGGGCTCCATGAAGGGGAAAATGTATTACAGCCAGGAGGTTCAGTAGCTGTCTCCCGACTCCTGGCTCAGAGCACAGGAACACCGAAATTCGTGCCTGGAATCAAGCTTAAAGCCGCATGGGCATAACAACATACAGCGAATCGCCATCCTCAGATTCTTCGAGCAGGGCACTACTGTTGGGGTCGGCCAGTGAGAGCTTGATCTGCTCACCACTCAGCACACCCAGGACGTCGAGTAGGTAGCTGACATTGAAGCCAATCTCAAGGCCATCGCCGCCGTAGGATACGGCAACCAATTCTTCGGCCTCTTCTTGTTCGGGGTTATTTGCCAGTATCTCGAGGGTATCTGCGCTTAACTTGAGGCGAACTCCTCGATACTTTTCATTCGAAAGGATGGCTGTCCGGGTGAAAGCCTGTCTCAGTTCCAACCTAGAACCCTGTACTATCTTGTCCGCTGCACGTGGCAAAACCCGCTCATAATCAGGGAACTTGCCGTCTACGAGCTTGGATGTAAAGGTAAAGTCGAGGGTGGTGGCACGAATGTGGTTGCTGCCGATCACGATAACGATGTCCTCGTCATCGACCAGCAACAGGCGCGACAGTTCCAGCACACCTTTACGCGGCAAAATCACCTGGGAATCAGAAGCTGTCTCGATTTTTGAAGGCAAGGTGCACATTGCCAGCCGATGCCCATCAGTTGCCACCACCCGCAATTGCCCACCTTTAAGCTCCCACAACATGCCATTCAGGTAATAGCGAACATCCTGCTGGGCCATGGCGAAGCCAGTGCGATCAATTAGGCGCCGCAACTCTCCCTGCTTCAACGTGAACTGATGGGTGCCCATGCTATCTTCGACACTGGGAAATTCTCTTGCCGGCAGCGTGGATAGGGTGAAGCGGCTGCGCCCCGACTTGACCGTTACCTTGCCATCCTCAGCGGTAAACTGAATATCACTGCCCTCGGGCAGGGACTTACAAATATCCACCAATTTGCGCGCGGGCACAGTCACCTCACCCGAATCGCCAGCTGCCGCCAGTTGCACCCTACCTACCAACTCGACTTCAAGGTCAGTGCCGGTCAGGGAAAGGCGGTCGCCGTCCAATACCATCAGCACGTTGGCCAGGATTGGTAAGGTCTGGCGCCGTTCAACCACCCCGGCTACCAGGTTGAGCGGCTTCAGCAGGGCATCTCGGGTGATGACAAACTTCATTCTGGGTGTCTTCCTTCCATTTAAACGCGCTGCCTCACTCGTTTTTTTTGCACACACAACGGGAGGCGTTTTGTTGGCTGGCAATAATACCTTAACTCGATAAAAACAGGTGAATTACGCCGACGTTTTGCAGCAATCAGGTCGTCAGAGAGCGCAACAGGTTCTTGTAATCTTCGCGTATATCGGAGCTGGTTTCCCGCAACTCTTTAATCTTACGACAAGCATGAAGTACCGTAGTGTGATCCCGACCCCCGAAACTATCCCCAATCTCTGGCAGGCTGTGGTTGGTCAGTTCTTTGGATAGCGCCATGGCCACTTGCCGCGGCCGCGCGACCGACCGGCTTCGCCGCCGTGACATCAAATCAGCCACCTTGATCTTGTAATACTCTGCTACGGTGCGCTGGATATTATCCATACTAATTTGCTTGTCCTGCAGGGCCAACAGGTCCTTGAGGCTCTCCTTAATTAGGTCGATGTCCACAGCTCTACCAGTGAAGTGAGCACTTGCTACCACTCTCTTTAGTGCACCTTCAAGCTCGCGGACATTGGAACGAATGCGCTGCGCAATGAAAAAGGCAGCATCGGGCGGCAGGTCAACCCGTGCCTGGCTAGCCTTGTTCATCAAGATCGCGACTCGGGTTTCTAGTTCCGGCGGCTCTACTGCCACCGTCAGACCCCAACCGAATCGGGACTTAAGCCGCTCCTCTAAACCGTCAATTTCCTTGGGATACCGATCACAGGTCAAGATCATCTGCTGACCACCTTCGAGCAAAGCATTAAAGGTGTGGAAAAACTCTTCCTGGGAGCGATCCTTTTTGGCAAAAAACTGGATATCGTCGATCAAGAGGGCATCCACTGACCGGTAGTAACGTTTAAAATCAGTAATCGCGCCAAGTTGCAGCGCTTTTACCATGTCGGCAACAAAGCGCTCAGAGTGCAGGTAGACAATTTTTGCATCGGGTTTTTCCTCCCTCAGCGCATTACCCACTGCATGCATCAAATGGGTCTTACCCAGACCGACACCACCATACAAAAACAGCGGGTTATAGGAATCGCCCGGGTTTTCTGCCACCTGACGAGCAGCAGCCAATGCCAGCTGATTGGATTTGCCTTCGACAAAGTTGTCAAAGCGATAGTTTTCAACCAGATTGGGCTGGTGTTGCAGTGCGCCCTGAACCTCAGAGCGAGTAGCCCTAGGGCTGACAGCAACCGGCTGGGGCTGGCTGGGAGCGCTGGGGCGAACAGCCGCTGGTTCCGGTGTGCCATTGATAGCACTACCCGAAACCCCGGGATTGCCACTGAAACTATGCGCCGGTCGAATTTCAGCTGAATCTGGTGCCGCACCTGAACCAATTTCCAGGATGACGTCTGGCGCAGAAGCGCCGTTCACCTCGTTTACCAGTTGGCTGATTCTCTCGGCAAACTTGTCGGAAACAAAGTCCTTGATAAATCGATTGGGGGCGTACAGGTGTAAACGGCCTCCATTCTCGTTCGCCTGCAATGGGCGGATCCAGGTGTTGAATTGTTGTGATGGCAGTTCATCCTGAAGGCGGGAGACGCACCGCTGCCAAACCAAATCAGGCAAATCATTCCCCTTTTGGACCCGCTCTTGATGGGCCCTTCTCTTAATATAGTTGTTACAAGCTTTTACGTGTATCAGCCAGACTTTCAGGCCAGAAGTGCGATCATACTCAACCAAATCAGAGTTATCCACATATTTTATAAAAAGTTGAGTTGATTTTTTCTTATTTATTTTCAACAACTTAAAGCATTATGGCCTACATTTTAAGCACCAAAAAAAATCTCACCGATGAATACTTTTGGTTGTGGATAAACTGTTTATATCTTTTGGGGGAGTTGTGGGTTGAGGCGCTAAACGACGGATATTCATCAATTTTATTGGATTTACTCCCCGACCAACATGGGCTCCCCTATGTCGCCCGTGCCACAGCCACATTTGCCGATAAAAATCACTGCTTTGCGATTGTATTAAAGGCCCCGTTTCACTAGAATACCCAACCTTTTTTTGGGCCCGATACAGTGCCAACGGCAACAGCCAGGCACACAGTCTCGGCCAGCAACTTTTACTACGGACTCGAAGACATGAAAAGAACATTCCAACCCAGCGTTCTGAAGCGTAAGCGCACTCACGGATTTCGCTCTCGTATGGCGACCAAGGGGGGCCGTCACGTCCTGAATCGTCGTCGCGCAAAAGGTCGCAAGCGTCTCTCAGCCTGATGGCTCTGGCACTGAGTGAGCAGTGCATTACCGATGGACGGAGCGAGGGCTTCATTCGGTAAATCCCGGCGCCTGCTAACCGCGGCTGACTACAGCCGGGTGTTTGACCGTGTCGATGCACGCGCCTCCCACCGCCATCTACTAATGCTGGCGGCTGTAAACCAAGAGAATCAACACCGCCTGGGCCTGGTGATTGCGAAGAAAAATGTACGACTAGCGGTACAGCGCAATCGCATCAAACGACTCAGTCGAGAATTTTTCCGCAACTTGTCTCCCGCCGATATCAACTACGATGTCGTGCTTTTGGCACGTCGCGGCCTGGACAATCTGGACAACGCCGAAGTTTCCTCTATATTGCGCCAGCAATGGCAAAAACTCATGAAAGGTGCTTTAGCAGCAACCCAAGCAGGCGGCACAGCCAACTAATGCAACGAATACTGATTACCTTTCTGAAAGTGTATAAGGCCTGCCTGAGTCCATTTCTTGGCAATAACTGCCGTTTCTACCCCAGCTGCTCAGACTATGCCCAGGAGGCCGTTGCCACGCACGGCGCTCTCAAGGGAAGTTACCTGGCGCTGCGCCGACTGGGCAAATGCCACCCCTGGCACGAAGGTGGGGTAGATCAAGTACCCCCCTGTTCACACACCCACTGACAGCCGAATTTATACTATGGATCTGCAACGTTCTCTGCTTATAGGCGTGATTGCCGTTTTGTCGTTCATGATGCTGACAGAATGGGTCGCCTTCAAAGAATCACACCCGTCCACGCAGGAAGTCGCAACAAGCACTCGCTTGACCGAAACCGCGCCCTCGCTCCCGACCCTGGAAGAGGACATCGCTGAGCCCTTCAGTGAGAACATTACCGAGGACATAGCCGAGGACATTCCTCAAGCACCTGGCCTGGTAGAGGAAAAGAATGACGTACCGGCAGCGGCCATCGCGGCAACAGGCGCAGCAAACACTGGCCGCTTTATCCAGGTGCATACCGATGTATTGCAAGTAGCGATCGACCTCCAGGGGGGCGACATTGTCGAGGTGGCATTCACTGAGTACCTGGCCGAACTCGACAATCCCGATAAACCTCTGGTGCTGCTGGAAAACAATCAACAACGCGTCTACGTCGCCCAAAGCGGGCTTATTGGTCCCAATGGCACGGACTCTGCAAGCCGCGCCGAATTTTCCAGCGCGGCAGACCGGTTTGATCTCGACGCATCACAGGAGCAGTTACAGGTAGACCTGGTATTAACAGATGCCGAGGACGCCCGGGTAGTAAAACGGTTTACATTCCGCAGAGGCGATTACCTGGTAGATGTGGAATACCTGGTGGAGAACACGGGCCAGGAACGCTGGCAGGCTAACCTGTTTGGACAAATCAAACGCGACAGCACCCCTGCACCGGCTGCCGACTCGGCAGGTATGGGACTGCAGCCATTTCTCGGTGCTGCAATCACCCAACCCGATGACAGATTCACCAAATTCTCCTTTGCAGACATGGCCGAGGAACCCTTCAGGGCTACCTTGCCCGGTGGTTGGATCGCCATGATCCAGCATTACTTCCTGAGTGCCTGGATACCCAACCCCAGCCAGTCTCATACTTACAGCACGCGTGTTACCAATAGCGGCTTTAACATTGCCGGATTTACCAGCCCGGCACTGACTCTCGACCCGGGTAAGTCCGGTTCTGTTAAAGCGAGCTTCTACGCCGGGCCCAAGGACCAGTATCGCCTGGAGCAAATTTCGCCTTACCTGGACCTGAGCGTGGACTATGGTTGGCTATGGTGGATTGCGCAGCCGCTCTTCTGGCTGCTGACCAAAATTCATTCACTGGTGGGCAACTGGGGTTACGCGATCATCGGCCTCACCGTATTGATCAAGGCGCTGTTTTTCCAGCTGTCAGCGGCAAGCTACCGATCCATGGCTAACATGCGTCGGGTACAGCCAAAAATGGTGGATATTCGCGAACAGTATGCCAATGACAAACAAAAGCAGTCCCAGGCGATGATGGAGTTGTATCGTAAGGAAAAGATCAATCCTATGGGCGGTTGTCTGCCGATACTGGTGCAAATGCCGGTCTTCATCGCCTTGTACTGGGTGTTAATGGAAAGTGTGGAGTTACGCCACGCACCCTTTATCCTGTGGATTGATGACCTCGCCGTCATGGATCCCTATTTTGTATTACCCCTGATGATGGGCGCGTCGATGTGGTTCATGCAGAAGTTAAATCCGCCACCACCCGATCCCATGCAGGCCAAGATCATGCAGTGGATGCCCATCGTGTTCACTTTCTTCTTCCTCTGGTTCCCGGCTGGACTGGTCCTGTACTGGGTCGTCAACAACCTGTTGTCGATGGCACAGCAGTACGTAATCACCCGGCAGATCGAGAAAGCCGCGTCTAACTGAGTCCGGTGACCCTCGCCTCGGACACTGACACCATTGTCGCAATTGCCACGGCGCCTGGCCGCGGTGGCATTGGGGTCATCCGCCTGTCCGGACCAACAGCCAACGCCATCGCCGAACGAATCTGCGGACAGGTGCTCACCCCACGCTATGCCCACTACAGCCGCTTTGTCGCCAGCAACGGACAAACACTTGATAGCGGCGTAGCGCTGGCATTCACCGGACCTCATTCCTTTACCGGCGAAGACGTGGTTGAACTGCAGGCACACGGTGGTCCAGTGGTACTGGATATGCTGGTGCGGGAATGCTGTGCACTGGGGGCAAGGGCGGCAAGGCCCGGGGAGTTTTCCGAGCGGGCCTTTCTCAACGGCAAAATCGACCTGGCACAGGCCGAGGCTATCGCCGACCTTATCAACAGCAGTACCGAACAAGCCGCCCTCAATGCCAACGAATCCCTGCAGGGCGCATTTTCGCAAAGAATCGATGCGCTGGTTGCCGAGGTGACACGCCTACGGGTATTCGTGGAGGCTGCGATCGACTTTCCAGAGGAGGAGATCGACTTTCTCGCTGATGGTCAGGTTGCCCAACAGTTGGACACATTGATCGCCATGATCGGACAGGTGCACGACCAGGCCAAACAGGGAAGCCTGATGCAGGAAGGCATAAAGGTGGTTATCGCCGGCAGGCCCAACGCAGGCAAATCCAGTTTGCTCAATGCCCTCGCCGGTAAGGACGCTGCCATCGTCACTCCCATAGAGGGCACTACACGCGACCTGCTACGCGAGCAGATCCAGATTGACGGCATTCCCATCCATATTGTTGATACTGCCGGACTGCGCGAATCGGCGGATCTCGTTGAGAGAGAAGGTATACGCCGGGCACACACGGAAATACAACTGGCAGACCGGGTATTGCTGGTCTGCGATGATTCACTGCCCGAACAGGTCCAGCTGGATCCCGGTGAAGGCCTGTCATCACTGGCGGATGTACCCTTGACCCTGGTCCGCAACAAGATTGATATCAGCGGTAACCCGGCCGGCATCGAGGAAGACACTGACACGCCCCAGGTCAGAGTTTCCGCGAAGACCGGTGCAGGAATGCATCTATTGACTGACCACCTGAAGAAAGTAATGGGGTTTCAACAGGGCGGTGAAGGGAAATTCAGTGCCCGACGTCGACATCTGCAAGCGCTCGCTCTGGCAACCGAATCATTACTCAACGGCCGCCGACAACTGCAAGATGCAGGGGCCGGCGAGTTGCTCGCTGAGGATCTGCGTCTTTGCCAACATCAATTGGGAGAAATTACCGGCGCTGTCAGCAGTGACGATCTGCTGGGAGACATCTTTTCCAGTTTCTGCATCGGCAAGTGAGATACCAACTATCCACACGTTGTACCAGCATAAACACAGCTTCGAAGGATACCCTGAATAAACCGGTATAGATGCGGGATAGCTCGGGGATAAATAAGGCTGTCATACACAGCAGTCGTGCGGCCCTTCCCGTTACCCCGTTTTCGTCCTGAGCTATCCCCAGCTACATCACGCTTTTCCAGACCTGGTTTCAGCACTTACCCGCGTAGATATACTTGCTCTAACTCTATAATAAATAAGCTAATTTCGGAGTTTTACACTGGCGTGGCGCACACTAATAATAGTAACAACAATAAACTACTTATATATATACATATATATGTATATAAAACTCTCTAGGTTAAATGGGAGTGCTAAACGCGATGGCTGTACAAATTTTGGACAAGCCGTAAGGTACACGTATAATCCCGTGCCCGGCGCCATACTCGGACAGTGAATGCCGGAATATTACAGGTTAAGTAGCGTGAAATATCAGCAACAGTTTGATGTCATTGTGATCGGCGGCGGCCATGCCGGGACCGAGGCATGCCTGGCTGCCGCTCGCATGGGCTGCCGCACGCTATTGTTAACCCATAGTGTCGATACCCTGGGCCAGATGTCCTGCAATCCGGCCATTGGTGGCATCGGCAAGAGCCACCTGGTCAAGGAAGTGGATGCCCTCGGGGGCGCTATGGGGCTCGCTACTGACCGGGCGGGAATCCAGTTTCGTGTGTTGAATTCGCGCAAGGGGCCAGCTGTCCGTGCCACCCGGGCCCAGGCTGACCGGGTGCTGTACAAAAATGCCATTCGGGAAATACTCGAAACCCAAGCTAACCTCTCTATTTTCCAGCAGGCTGTTGACGACCTGTTGGTGGAAAATGGCCGTGTGGCCGGTGCCGTTACACAAATGGGGTTGACGTTTCGGGCACCGCGGGTGGTTCTGACGACCGGGACTTTCCTGGGCGGTCGCATCCATATTGGCCTGGAAAACAGTGCCGGTGGGCGTGCAGGGGATCCGCCCTCAATCGCGCTGGCTGAGCGGTTGCGAGAGCTGCCATTCAGGGTGGACCGTTTGAAAACCGGTACGCCGCCCCGCATCGATGCGCGCTCGGTAGACTTTACCAATCTGGCGGAACAGTGGGGTGATGAACCCCGCCCGGCCATGTCGTTTCTGGGGTCCGCAGAGTCACACCCGCCACAGCGCTGTTGCTGGATTACCTACACCAACAGCCAGACCCATGAAGTCATTCGCGGCGGCCTCGATCGCTCACCTATGTACTCCGGGGTTATCGAGGGTGTCGGCCCGCGCTACTGCCCGAGTATCGAGGATAAAATCCATCGATTCGCCGACAAAGACAGTCACCAGGTGTTTATCGAACCCGAGGGATTAACGACCAATGAGTTATACCCCAACGGTATCTCGACCAGCCTGCCCTTCGATGTGCAAGTAGAGATGGTCAGGTCTATTGCGGGCTTCGCGAATGCGCATATCACCCGCCCTGGCTACGCCATTGAGTACGACTTTTTCGACCCCCGTGATTTACAGTACTCCCTCGAGACTCGTGCCATGCCCGGTCTGTATTTTGCGGGGCAGATCAACGGCACCACGGGATACGAGGAGGCGGCGGCCCAGGGACTGTTGGCGGGATTGAACGCAGCACTGGCGGTAAGGGGCGAAGCGCCCTGGTGTCCGCGCCGGGATGAGGCATACCTGGGCGTGTTGGTCGATGACCTGATAACTCTGGGTACCCAGGAGCCCTACCGAATGTTTACTTCTCGGGCAGAATATCGGCTACTGCTGCGTGAAGACAACGCGGATCTGCGGCTGACTGAAAAGGGACGCGAGCTGGGATTGGTGGATGACCAGCGCTGGCGCCGGTTCGAACACAAGCGCGAGGAAATTACGCGAGAGAGGGCGCGACTGGCTTCAACCTATGTGCATCCCAATACACCCGAGGTGACCGGGCTCAATGAAAAGCTCGACAAACCGATCAGCCGAGAGTATTCACTGGCTGATCTGTTGAAACGCCCGGAACTGGGTTATCACGATATCGCCGGGTTGAAGGGTGAGCCCACCTCTGACCCGCAAGCCGCTGAGCAGGTGGCGATTCAAGCCAAGTATGCGGGATATATCGATCGCCAGCAGGAAGATATTGCCCGTCTGAAACGGCATGAGCTCACCGCCCTGCCAGCGGACCTGGATTATAGTCAGGTAGATGGGCTATCCAATGAGGTTCGCCAAAAACTGCAGGCTGCACAGCCGGCGACGCTGGCCCGGGCTGCCCGGGTGCCCGGCGTAACCTCGGCAGCGGTATCACTGCTGCTCATTTACCTGAAAAAACGGGGTGCTTTGGGTGGTGCCGGAAAGGCGCGCAAGTCTGCCTGAATTGGACAATCTCGCCCAGCTTTTATCATCCGGGTGTGACCAGATCGGTCTTCACTTGCAATCTCACCAGTCGGACCAGTTGCTGCAGTACCTCGGTTTGCTGCAGAAATGGAACAATGCCTATAACCTGACAGCGGTGCGACAGCCCCGTGATATGGTCGTCCGGCACCTGCTGGACAGCCTGGTGGTAGCCAGCCACGTCACCGGCCAGCGTTGTATCGATGTGGGCACCGGGGGCGGCTTGCCCGGAATCCCACTCGCTATCATGCTGCCCGACAGGGAATTTCACCTGCTGGACAGCAACGGTAAAAAAACGCGCTTCCTTTTTCAGGTGAAAACTGAATTGGGCTTGGATAATATAACGGCGCACCATGCCAGGGTAGAAGCCTACGAACCCGACCACAGATTTGACATGGTCCTTTCACGTGCTTTTGCATCCTTGCAGGATATGGTGTCCGGCTGCCGGCATTTACTCAGTGAGCAGGGCCATTTCCTGGCGATGAAGGGTGTGGTGGCAGAGGCTGAACTGCAGGCGGTGGCATCTTTGTGTCAGCTGGAAGCATCTATTCCGCTGCATGTGCCAGGACTCGATGAGCAGCGTCACCTGATTAAACTGGTCCCTCGCCCAGCACCGAGCGGTGGTGCCGACATAGCCAAGGAAAGTGTTTAGTGCCCAGAATTCTAGCGATAGCCAACCAGAAAGGTGGGGTTGGCAAGACCACCACCTGCATCAACCTGTGTGCGTCGTTGGCCGCTATGCAACAGCGGGTACTGCTGGTTGATCTCGATCCCCAGGGTAATGCCACCATGGGTAGCGGTATTAACAAGCACGAGATTGGACGCAGCGTATACGATGTTCTGGTCCACCGCGCCCCCTTGCCGCAGGTGATTTGTCGCAGTCCGGAAGGGGGTTTCGACGTGCTGCCTGCCAACGGTGATCTCACTGCTGCTGAGGTGGAGTTACTTGAAATAGACGGCCGCGAGCGGCGCTTGCGAGCGGCGTTAATGGAAGGGGGGCAGGATTACGATTACATCCTGATAGACTGCCCACCGTCACTAAACATGTTGACCCTCAATGGTTTGATAGCCGCAGACGGGGTCATTATTGCCATGCAGTGCGAGTACTTCGCGCTTGAGGGTCTATCTGCTCTACTGGATACCATCAGCCAGGTGGGCAAAACGGTGAATGCCGGGCTCGCTATAGAGGGCATTTTGCGCACCATGTATGACCCGCGTAACAGTCTCACTAATGAAGTATCCTCGCAGCTACACAGCCATTTTCCAGACAAGGTGTATCGCACGGTTATTCCACGTAACGTGCGCCTTGCCGAGGCCCCAAGCCACGGATTACCGGCGCTTCACTATGATAAGTACTCCCGCGGTTCCAAGGCATACATGGCACTGGCGGGAGAAGTTATCCGGCGGCATGAAAAACAGCAGGCGGCGAACGGCAACGGAGGTACACAATGACAAGTAAAAAGCGTGGTTTGGGTCGAGGCCTGGATGCCTTGCTTGGGCCCTCTGCTGCGCAAGTAAGAGATCCAGAGGCAGATACCAATCCCCAAACGACCGCCCCGACAGATCAGGAATTGCGGGAGTTACCCGTCGATCTGGTGCAGCGTGGCAAGTACCAACCCCGCAGGGACATTGAACCGGAGTCATTGCAGGAACTCGCTGACAGCATAAAAGCGCAGGGAGTCATGCAGCCCATTGTTGTTCGACCGCTTTCCGACCGAAAGTACGAAATCATCGCCGGGGAGCGTCGCTGGCGGGCTGCACAATTGGCGGGGCTGGCCGATATCCCCGCCGTTGTACGGCAGGTAGGTGACGAAGCCGCTATCGCCATGGCGCTGATCGAAAATATTCAGCGCGAAGACCTCAATCCCATTGAGGAAGCTATGGCCCTGCAGCGCTTAATGCAGGAGTTCGAGCTCACCCAACAGGAAGTGGCCAAGGCCGTTGGTAAGTCTCGCAGCACCGTGACCAACTTGCTGCGCCTGATGAGTCTGCAGGAAGACGTGCGACGCATGCTCGAACACGGTGACCTGGAGATGGGTCACGCGCGGGCGCTACTTGGACTGGAGGGGGCCGAGCAATCGCAGGCCGCCAGGACCGTGGTGAGCAAGGGCTTGTCAGTACGCCAAACGGAAGCGTTGGTGCGCAATGTCGTGTCCAGTCGTAACCAGACCGTGCCAACAAAGCAACTCGACCCCAATATTCGCCAACTGCAGGATGACCTGGCCCAGAAAATAGGCGCCAAAGTGCAGATTCAGCATACCGCCAAGGGAAAAGGGAAGCTGGTGGTCAGTTACAACAGCCTGGATGAGTTGGATGGTATTCTCGGCCATATAAGCTGAAGTTCTGGAAGCCGGGTTGGCGCAACGAGTTCCTGCATCGATCGATGCTGGCCCAATTTTGTCCTAAAGGCCGGTGTGATTTCCGCATTGCCCCAATAACCCCACTATCTAGTGGCTACATGCTTAACAGCTACTTTATGTAGTAGATAGTTCTTTTTTACCCATCGAGCCCGCTGTCAGGCTCCCGCAACCCCCGTGTAAACCCGCATAGTGACTCGTCTATTCACCGCTGGCGCTGGTTGAACCTGACTATTAATCCACCTATAATGCGCGCGCCCTGAACGAGGAAGAAACCCGTGTGGCTCATGGTTGTGGGAGTTTGGCGAGGCATCAATGAAAGGTGCTGAGATAGCCCGACCTCCTGTCCATCGTATCACCCTGGCTCAGTTCGTCATTCTCGTACCCATTTGCACCCTGGTACTGGTGCTGGGCAGCAATGTATTAGCCGTTTCGCTGTTGTGCGGAGGTCTTGTCGCGATTCTGCCCCAGGCATATTTCGCCGCCATGGCATTCCGATGGCGTGGCGCGAGCGCAGCGCAGTCCATAGCCAGGGCAAGCTACGCAGCGGAAGTGGGCAAGTTCATGATCAGCGCGGCGGGCTTCGCTATAGTTTTTGCGCTAGTGCGGCCGATCAGCGGATCGATGGTGTTTGTGGGCTACTTGTTAATGCTCACCGTACAAATTACAGGTAGCTGGTTTCTTCTTAGAAGTAGCCGGTGAAACAGGAAAGACGCGGAATTCATTTAGATGGCAGCTGCAGGCGAAACACAGACAGTCTCCGAATACATAGTCCACCACCTGACCAATCTGACCTACGGCAAGCTGCCCGAAGGCTTTGAGCGCTACGACGGTTCCATCGTCGGTGCCGGCGGCGCATGGACTATGGCGCATGGTGGTGATGAAGCCGCCGCGATGGGTTTTAACGCTATTCACGTCGATTCCATGATCTGGTCTATCGGCCTCGGGCTGATATTTTGCTGGATGTTTCGCCGCCTGGCGAAAAAAGCAGAGACCGGTGCTCCCAGCGGACTGCTTAGTGCACTGGAAATGATCGTTGAGTTTGTCGATGGCACGGTAAAAGACACTTTCCACGGCCACAACAAGCTGGTGGCACCGCTGGCGTTAACCATCTTCGTCTGGGTATTCCTGATGAACCTGATGGACCTGATCCCTGTGGACCTGATCCCCTGGACGCTGATGCAGCTGGGTGTTGAGTACCAGAAAATTGTGCCATCTACCGACCCGAATATCACCATGGGTATGGCAGTCGGTGTATTTATCCTGATGTTGTACTACTCGATCAAGGTCAAGGGTTTTGGCTTTGTCAAAGAGCTAACTCTGAACCCCTTTAATCACCCGGTATTCATTCCGGTGAACCTGTTTATGGAAGTGGTTGGCTTACTGGCCAAACCCTTCTCACTGGGCCTGCGACTGTTCGGCAACATGTATGCCGGTGAAATGATCTTCATCCTGATAGCAGCGCTGTTCAGCGCTGGCCTGTTCTGGATGGTACCGGCGGGCCTGATGCAAATCGGCTGGGCGATTTTCCACATCCTGGTAATCACTCTGCAAGCGTTTATTTTCATGGTGCTGACAATTGTTTACCTCAGCATGGCCCATGAAGACCATTGATTAACTTTACTACAACCTCTTTTGGTTCTAACTCACTCTAGGAGAAACACATGGAACTCGTAATAATTGCTGCCGCTATCATGATGGGCTTGGGTGGACTGGGTGCCGCCATCGGCGTTGGCCTGTTGGGTGGTAAGCTGATTGAAGGCTCTGCGCGCCAGCCTGAACTGGCCCCGCGACTGCAGACCACCTTCTTCCTGGGCGCTGGCCTGGTAGATGCGATCCCCATTATCGGCGTTGGTATTGCGATGTACTTGATCTTCGTCGTAGCCCCCGGCGTTGGTGCGTAAGGTATAAGCTAACCACGACCTGATCAGGTCGGATAACCGGTGAGGAAAATAGCGTGAACATTAATCTTACGCTTATTGGTCAGTTGTTGGCGTTTGTCGGCTTCGTCGTGTTCTGCATGAAGTATGTTTGGCCGCCTATAATCGCGGCTATGCAGGAACGCGAGCAGAAGATTGCCGACGGCCTTGCAGCAGCGGATCGTGCCAGTCACGATCTGGAGCTGGCCCAGGAAAAAGCAGTAGAGCGCCTGAAAGAAGCCAAGACTGAGGCAGCGGGCATTATCGAAGCAGCCAATAAGCGCAGCAACCAGATGGTCGACGAGGCCAAGGAAGCCGCGCAAGCGGAGGCAGAACGTGTAAAAGCCGCTGCCCAGGCTGAGATCGAACAGGAAACCAACCGCGCCCGCGAAGCATTGCGTGGCGAGGTGGCAGCTCTGGCGTTGGCCGGTGCGGAACAGGTTCTCGGTGCAGAAATCGACCAGAGCGCCCACAGTGAGCTGGTCAACAAGTTGGCCGGCGAACTGTAAGTAGAGGGAGCTATGGCTGAATTAAGCACACTGGCACGACCCTACGCCAAGGCCGCTTTCGAGTACGCTCGCGAGCGTAGCGGTATCGATGCCTGGTCCGCTCAGCTGATTACTGCCGCTTCGGTAGCGGCTGATGACAAGGTAGCGGCACTGCTGGATAACCCATCCCTGACAGACGAGCAGCAAGCGAATGCGCTGAGCGATGTTTGTGGCGATGAGATCGGCGCTGAGATGAAGAACTTCATCGCCATCCTGGCGACTAACAAGCGCTTGTCATTGTTGCCGGAAATTGCCCAGCAGTTCGAATTGTTCAAGGCAAATCTGGAAAAGTCAGTTGATGTTGAAGTCATTTCTGCCTTCGACCTGGCGGATGAAACAACGGCTAAACTGGCGTCTGTACTGGGCGAAAAACTCGAGCGCGAAGTGAAGGTGAGTACCTCCACTGATAAAGACCTTTTGGGCGGCGTTTTAATCAGGGCTGGCGATACGGTTATCGACGGCTCCGTGCGCGGCAGGCTGAACAAGCTGGCCGAAGCATTGACTTCCTGAGGCATCAGGAAACAGTAATAGGATTGAGGAACAGAGCATGCAGCAACTGAATCCATCAGAGATCAGCGAAATCATCAAGTCGCGCATCGATTCACTCGATGTGTCCACCGAGGCTCGCAACGAAGGCACCGTGGTTTCTGTAACCGACGGTATTATTCGTATCCACGGTCTGGCCGAGGTGATGTACGGCGAGATGATCGAATTTGAAGGCGGCATCTACGGGATGGCGCTTAACCTGGAGCGCGACTCCGTCGGTGCGGTAATCCTGGGTGATTACAAAGGCCTGGCGGAAGGCCAGAGCTGTCGCTGTACCGGCCGCATCCTGGAAGTGCCGGTAGGACCCGAACTGCAGGGCCGCGTGGTAGACGCTCTGGGGACACCCATCGACGGCAAAGGGCCGATCAATGCGGCTGAAACCGACGCACTGGAAAAGGTAGCGCCCGGTGTAATTGCCCGTCAATCGGTTGACCAGCCTGTACAGATTGGTTTGAAAGCGGTTGACTCGATGGTACCCATCGGTCGTGGCCAGCGTGAGTTGATCATTGGTGACCGACAGATTGGTAAGACTGCGATTGCGGTTGATGCCATCATCAACCAGAAAGGTACCGGCATTAAGTGTGTGTACGTGGCGGTTGGCCAGAAGGCATCATCGGTTGCCGCCGTGGTGCGTAAACTGGAAGAGCACGGCGCCATGGAGCACACCATCGTGGTTGCTGCTACCGCATCCGACCCTGCCGCAATGCAGTATCTAGCACCGTTTGCCGGCTGCACCATGGGTGAGTACTACCGCGACCGCGGGGAAGACGCCCTGATCATTTACGATGACTTGACCAAGCAGGCCTGGGCTTATCGCCAGATCTCCCTGCTGCTGCGTCGTCCTCCAGGCCGTGAAGCCTACCCCGGTGACGTTTTCTACCTGCACTCTCGCTTGCTTGAACGCGCCGCGCGGGTTAACGCCGACTACGTTGAAAAATTCACTGATGGCGGCGTCAAGGGCCAGACCGGTTCACTGACGGCACTGCCTATTATTGAAACCCAGGCCGGCGACGTATCGGCTTTCGTACCAACCAACGTGATCTCTATTACCGACGGTCAGATCTTCCTGGAATCCGGGATGTTCAATGCCGGTATTCGTCCTGCGATGGACGCCGGTATCTCCGTATCCCGTGTAGGTGGTGCGGCCCAGACCAAGATCATGAAGAAACTGTCCGGTGGTATTCGTACCGCGCTGGCACAGTATCGCGAACTGGCGGCATTCTCCCAGTTTGCATCTGACCTTGACGATGCCACCAAGGCCCAGTTGGACCACGGTGAGCGCGTGACCGAACTGATGAAGCAGAAGCAGTACTCGCCACAGTCTATCGCCGAAATGGGCCTGGTGTTGTATGCCGCGGACAACGGTTTCCTGGATGATATCGAAGTGGCCAAGGTGCTGGACTTCGAGGCGGCACTGCTGTCTTACATGCACGCAGAGCACGGTGAGCTGATGGGTAACATCGTTGCTACCGGTGACTACAGCGATGAAATCGAGGCGACCTTCAAGTCTGCCCTCGAAACTTTCAAGTCGACCCAGACCTGGTAATTAATCATGGCAGCCGGAAAAGAAATCCGCACCAAGATCTCGAGTATCCAAAGTACGCAGAAGATCACTTCTGCCATGGAAATGGTGGCGGCATCTAAAATGCGCAAGGCCCAGGACCGCATGCAACTGGGTAAGCCCTATGCACGCCGTATGCGTTCGGTGGTTGGACACCTTGCCAATTCGGCGCCGGAGTATCGCCACATTTACATGCAGGAGCGTGAGATCAATCGCGTGGGCTTCATTGTGGTTTCCACGGACCGTGGCCTCTGTGGTGGTTTGAACATCAACCTGTTCAAGGCCACGGTAAAGTCGATGAAAACCTGGGCCGATCAGAACATCGAGATTGACCTGTGCCTGGTGGGAGCCAAGGCAGCCGCCTTTTTCAATAGCTATGGCGGTAATGTCACCGCGGCCATTCGTGACCTTGGAGAAGAGCCTTCCTTGCAGGATCTGATCGGCGGTGTGAAGACCATGCTCGATGCCTATGAAGAAGGCAAGATTGATCGCCTGTTCCTGGTGACCAATGAGTTCGTCAACACCATGACTCAAAGCCCCACGGTAGAGCAGTTGCTGCCATTAGAGGCTGAAGAGTCCGATGAGATGAAGCACCACTGGGATTACATTTACGAGCCCGACGCCAAGGAACTGCTGGAGGGCCTGCTGACTCGCTATATCGAGTCCCAGGTTTACCAGGCCGTGGTGGAGAACGGTGCCTGTGAGCAGGCTGCGCGCATGCTGGCGATGAAAAATGCCACCGAAAACGCGGGTGAACTGATCGACGACCTGCAGTTGGTCTACAACAAGGCACGCCAGGCGGCTATTACTCAGGAGCTGTCCGAGATTGTCGGCGGCGCGGCGGCCATAAGCTAAAGAATAGGGGACAGACCCCATTTTTCCTAAACGCGAAAAATGGGGTCTGTCCCCGGTTTAGAAAGAATTGAACTGTAATAGAGGATCCGAACATGAGCAGCGGACGAGTCGTACAAATCATCGGCGCGGTAATCGACGTGGAGTTTCCACGTGACAGCGTGCCGCAGGTATACGATGCACTGAAGATCACCGAGAAGAATACTACCCTGGAAGTCCAGCAGCAGCTGGGTGACGGTGTGGTCCGCGCGATTGCGCTGGGTTCTTCCGAAGGTCTCTCCCGCGGTCTAGCGGTAGAGAACACCGGTGCGCCCATCTCCGTGCCGGTTGGCACAGAGACCCTGGGACGCATTATGGATGTACTGGGTGAACCCATCGACGAGTGTGGCCCGATAGGTGAGAAAGAGCGCGCTCCGATTCACCGCGACGCGCCCACCTATGAGGAATTGGCTGCGGCCGAGGAACTGCTGGAAACCGGCATCAAGGTTATCGACCTGGTTTGCCCATTCGCCAAGGGCGGCAAGATCGGCCTGTTCGGTGGTGCCGGTGTGGGCAAGACCGTAAACATGATGGAACTCATTAACAACATCGCCACTGAGCACTCCGGCTTGTCAGTATTCGCCGGTGTAGGTGAGCGTACTCGTGAGGGTAACGACTTCTACTACGAGATGCAGGAGTCCGGCGTTGTAAACGTAGAGACGTTCTCCGAGTCCAAAGTGGCGATGGTTTACGGCCAGATGAACGAGCCGCCCGGCAACCGTCTGCGGGTAGCGCTGACGGGCCTGACCATGGCCGAGAAGTTCCGTGACGAAGGTCGTGACGTGCTGCTGTTCGTCGATAATATTTATCGTTACACCCTGGCGGGTACCGAGGTATCGGCACTGCTGGGTCGTATGCCCTCCGCGGTGGGCTACCAGCCCACGCTGGCGGAAGAGATGGGTGTACTGCAGGAGCGTATTACCTCTACCAAGGTGGGTTCTATTACCTCTATTCAGGCGGTATACGTACCGGCGGATGACCTGACTGACCCGTCACCTGCAACCACCTTCGCTCACCTGGACGCGACCGTGGTACTGTCCCGTGACATTGCTGCGAAAGGCATTTACCCGGCGGTAGATCCGCTGGACTCTACCTCTCGCCAGTTGGACCCGTTGCTGATCGGTAACGAGCACTACGATGTTGCCCGCGGTGTGCAGACTGTTCTGCAGCGCTACAAAGAGCTGAAAGATATCATCGCCATCCTCGGTATGGACGAACTCTCTGAAGAGGACAAGCAGACGGTAGACCGCGCGCGTAAGATTGAACGCTTCCTGTCACAGCCCTTCACCGTGGCCGAAGTTTTCACTGGTTCGCCCGGCAAGTACGTGTCTTTGAAAGACACCATCGCCGGCTTCAAGGGCATCCTGGCGGGTGAATACGATCATCTGCCGGAGCAGGCCTTCTACATGGTTGGCAGTATCGACGAAGCCGTCGAGAAAGCGGGCAACCTGTAAGGGTAAAGAGGCTCAACTATGGCTATGACCATTCATTGCGATATTGTCAGCGCCGAGGAGGAGATTTACTCCGGCCTCGTCGAGACACTGGTCGCTACTGGCAGTGAAGGTGAGCTGGGTGTGGGCTATGGCCACGCACCCCTGCTGACCTCGTTGGTACCCGGCCCGGTACGCATCGTAACGCAAAGCGGTGAAGAGCAGGTGTACTACGTGTCCGGTGGCTTCCTGGAAGTGCAGCCTGGCGTAGTGTCGATTCTGGCTGACACTGCACTGCGAGCAGATGATGTCGATGAAGCCGCCGCTGAAGAAGCGCGCAAAGAGGCAGAACATGCGCTGGCCAACCAGTCCGGCGACTTTGACTACGGCCGTGCTTCCTCACAACTGGCGGAGGCGGCGGCACAGCTTGCCACCCTGCGGAAGCTGAAAAACCGCGCGGGCCGCGGCTGACAGCACACCCTGTTTTGTGATGCTGACCTAACCCGGCTGATGCCGGGTTTTTTGTGCCTCCACGTTGCTGTGGGTGGGTACTAGAGAAAACCCCACAGGGTATCGAAAAGAATTTTCTGGGTGGAGGCGATGGCTGGCGAGTCGATGATAACCACCACAGGATAGTTCTGGTCCGCCAACGTAATCATCGCCACTTTCGGCGGATAGATGGCTATGTAGGATGCATCGGAAGTGTCGTCGGCGGCGAGCCACTTGCGCTCGGCCAGCTCTGCCTCATCGCCACCCTCTCCTACCGCGATAACACGCACGCGAATACCGCGCCTGATTCGTTGGCGGGTAAAGTTCGGGAATGGGCGATAAAGGTGTTCGCGTAACGTTTTGGTGGATATCACAGCGTAACCCCGCTCCGGGCTGCGCTCGGTACTGTTCAAAATATCTCTCAGCACCAGCTCAACACCATCGTCCCCCTCGTAAAAGCGCACATTGCCCGGGCTGAACTCGGTCTGGGCCAGTTTCAGTGAGGGAATAATATCCCGGCGCAGCTGGTCCATGGCGTGGGAGAGGGCTTGTTGCTTGCTTTCCCCCAGGCTAAGTAATCGTTCGGGGTCTTCGGCCTGAAAGACCCGTCGTCGGCCCCTGGGGAAGTAACTCACCACACCCTTGGCGGCGAGCTGTTTCAGGGTTTCATAAGTTGAACCCCGATTAACCCCGGCCTCTGCGGCCACGTCTCGAATAGACGCAGGGCCCAGTTTTAACAGGGATTGATAGATGATGATCTCCCGGCTGCTCAAGCCCAGTTGGCGCAGCGGGTCCAGCTTGGTGGTTGTCATTTTATTTGTGACAAATAGCGTTGTATTGGCTAAACATGCTAGTAATATGGGCCAACTTCACGACTTATGTCAAAAATAGATTGACAGGTGGTCTGCAATAAAACCGCCTGGATGGACCAGTATGAACCTAGAAGTTGTCATTCTCGCCGCCGGCCAGGGCACACGGATGCGCTCCTCCCTGCCCAAAGTTTTGCACCCGATGGCTGGAAAACCGCTGTTGGAGCATGTGGTGGACACGGCCGGGCTACTGCAGCCTGTCGCCATTCACGTGGTGGTTGGCCACGGCTCTGAGCAGGTCAAAGCTGCCCTGTCTGAACATAGCTTGAATTGGGTTGAGCAGTCTGAACAGCTTGGTACCGGCCATGCGGTCTTGCAGGCCCTGCCGCATATCCAGTCGGACAGCACGGTATTGATACTGTACGGTGATGTGCCGCTGATCGGCGCTGCAAGCCTGAGCGACCTGGTCGCTGCCGCCGACAATGCGCCGGCCCTGCTGACCGCACGGGTTGCTGACCCACGCGGCTACGGCCGGGTGTTACGGGATGGCAATGCCGCGGTGGTGGGTGTCGTTGAAGACAAAGACGCCAGTGACGAACAACGCCAGATCGATGAAATCAACACTGGCGTTATGGCGGCATCGGCGGCTGATCTCAACCACTTTCTTCCGCAGGTGGGCAACAACAATAAGCAGGGAGAGTACTACTTACCCGATGTGTTAGGTCTGGCGGTTGCCGAGGGGCGAACGGTGGCAGCGGTGGTTGCTGCATCAGAGCTGGACATCCTTGGCGTTAATGATCGTCTGCAGTTGAGTGTGGTGGAGAGGGAGTATCAACGCCGGCAGGCGCGCGCACTAATGAGCGATGGTGTGGCTATCGCCGACCCCGAACGATTCGACCTCCGCGGCAGCCTGACTTGTGGCGAGGAAGTCAGTATCGACTGTAACGTGATTGTTGAAGGTGAGGTTGTGCTGGGTGACCGCGTCAGTGTCGGCCCCAACTGTGTGCTGAGGAATGTCCGCGTCGCTGCCGACAGCGTGATTCACGCCATGTCTCACCTGGAGGACGCCACGGTAGGCAACGCGTGCAGCGTAGGGCCGTTCGCGCGTCTGCGCACGGGAACGGTGCTTGCAGATGGCAGCCGCATCGGCAACTTTGTGGAAACCAAGAAAGCCAGTATTGGTGAAGGCAGCAAGGTAAATCACCTCTCCTACGTCGGTGACAGTGAAGTCGGCCGGGATGTAAACATCGGTGCAGGCACCATTACCTGTAATTATGATGGGGTGAACAAGCACCAGACCCGCATTGGCAACGGGGCATTTATCGGCTCCAACTCAACTCTGGTGGCGCCGATTGAGGTTGGTGACCAGGGCTTTGTCGCCGCGGGTTCAACCATCACCAAACCGGTAGATGATGAGAGCCTGGCGGTGGCGCGCGGCAAGCAGAAAAATATCACGGGCTGGTCCAGGCCCCGCAAAAACAACGATAAGTAAGGCAGCTTATGTGTGGCATTGTAGCCGCGACCGCGCGGCGAGAAGTATCCGAGATTCTGTTAGAGGGCCTACGCCGACTGGAGTACCGCGGTTACGATTCTGCGGGCATGGCCCTGGTCGATAACGAGTCCCGATTGCAGCTGCATAAGCAGCTTGGCAAAGTCAGTGTGTTGGAGGAATCCCAGGCGCTTGCACCAATTCTGGGCTGCGTGGGTATAGCCCATACGCGCTGGGCTACCCACGGAGAGCCGTCGGTGGCTAATGCCCACCCCCATATTTCCAACGATCGTGTGGCGTTGGTCCACAACGGAATAATCGAAAACCACGAGCAGCTGCGTGACGAGCTGAAATCCCAGGGGTACGGCTTCGCCTCGGCTACCGATACCGAGGTTGTGGTGCACCTGTTGCACCGGGAATTGACCACAGGCGTTTCTCTACTGGAGGCGATGCAAGCCATTGTCAGTCGTCTTGAGGGTGCGTTCGCGCTGGCGGCGGTGGACGCAGAGAATCCGGAAGTGGTGGTAGCGGCTCGCCAGGGTAGTCCGCTGGTCATCGGCGTCGGCATCGGGGAGAACTTTATCGCCTCGGATCAGCTCGCCTTGCGGCAGGTTACGGATCGTTTTATCTATCTGGAAGAAGGCGATACCTGCGCCATACAGACCGCCTCGATACAGATTTTCGATACGCACAACCAGCCCGTGAAGCGCCAGAAGACCACCATTTCTCAAGTGGTGGAGGTCGCTGAGCGTGGGCGTTTTGAGCACTTCATGCTCAAGGAAATCTACGACCAGCCAGCCGCTTTGCGCGCCACTGCCGGACCCGGTGACTGGCAGGATGACAGTGTTTTTGGCCAGGGTGCCGCCGACACCTTTGATCGTGTGCGTGCGGTACAGATTGTTGCCTGCGGAACCAGCTATCATGCAGGCCTGGTTGCCCGCTACTGGCTGGAGGAGTTGGCCGGGGTTCCCTGCCAGGTGGAAGTTGCATCCGAGTTTCGCTATCGCTCTCGTGTGCAGCACCCCGACACGCTACTGGTGACCGTTTCGCAGTCTGGTGAAACGGCAGACACCCTGGCGGCCCTGCGCAATGCCAGCAAAGGTGAGTTCATTGCCAGCCTGGTCATTGCCAATGTCGATAACAGCTCCCTGGTTCGCGAAAGCGACCTGGCTTTCCTTACCCGGGCAGGCACCGAAATTGGTGTGGCATCCACCAAGGCGTTTACCACCCAGCTGCTGGCGTTCCTCAGGCTGACCATGTCGTTGGGGCGTCGTTTACGGATGACGATGGAGCAACAGCAAGTGTTGCAGCTCGCTATCGAGGAGTTACCGGCCCTGGTTGAACAGGTGCTGCGCCTGGATCCGGCGATAGAAACCATCTCGGAGGCGTTTATCCAAAAGCATCACGCCCTGTTTTTGGGACGGGGAATTCAATACCCGATCGCCATGGAGGGCGCACTCAAGCTCAAGGAGATTTCCTACATCCACGCCGAAGCGTATCCTGCGGGTGAACTCAAGCACGGCCCGCTGGCGCTGGTAGATGCCGATATGCCGGTTGTCGCTGTCGCCCCCGGGGATGAGTTGCTGGAGAAGCTGAAATCCAATCTGGAAGAAGTGCGCTCGCGCGGGGGCGAGCTGTATGTATTTGCCGATGCGGAGGCGGGATTTAAGGACGAGTCGCGGGTCCATGTATTACCCATGCCTCACTGTCCGGAGGTGCTAAAGCCCATCTTGTACACGGTGGCCCTGCAGTTGCTCTCCTATCATGTGGCGCTGCAAAAAGGCACTGACGTGGACAAGCCTCGCAACCTGGCCAAGTCGGTCACCGTAGAGTAGGCATCTTGAGCCCTCGACCGCGAGACGCGGTCAAGGTAACACGGGATTTTGGGGTGCTGCCCTCTAGTTTGAGGGGTTGGCAGCCTTGTACTCGCGAATTTCAACGTTGAACTGGCCTGCCACGGCCTCCTCGGCTGAGACCGCGTCATTATAGGCATCCAGCCCCGCAGTATAGGCAGCCGCAGCGGCAGCTTTCTCTTCGTCAGTGCCTTCCTGGGCGGCAGCCTCGGCGGCCGTGAAATCGACCTCCAGGCACTTCATATACTCGACATTGGCAGCCTGGAACGCTTTTACGGCCTTCTGGCCAGCCAGCATGTCCTCCATGGTGGCCTCTGCCCCATCCGGTAGCGTGGGCTGGTCTGGGCGTGTGCATTCTGCCACTGCCTGTGATGCTGCCAGGGTCAGGCCCAGAACGGCCAGTGAAAGTTTAGTCATCGTGGATACCTCGTTATATTGTGTGCCGCAACATTAGCAGGACGGTTCTGGCCTGCCAAGTCGCGTGTTACTGCCGGCCAACCCACAGGGTTGGTAGTTTGTACTGTTGCTGTAGCTCCGCGGAGATTTGCTCGGCCCGCGCCTTGCTGCTTACGTCGACCACGCGCACCCGGTACACGGTTTTACCGTTTGCCGAAGCGGGAGCAACCACCACGCGCCCATAGGTTTTCTGCAAGCGTGTTGCCCAATCGCTGGCGACACTTTGCTGGCTGTAGGAGCCAAAGTTCACGAACCATAAGCCGCTGCTGCCCGTTGCAGTTGCGGCGGGCTTCGGGCTGGGAGCCGGTGCGCTCGCCGGGCTGCTGCTAGCGGCACTTTGTTTGCGCGCTGCTGCCCGTGCCTCCTCGAGTTTGATCGCCGCCAGACGCTGGGCCTCGAGTTGGCTTTCCAGACCGGTGATGGTTTCGGTCAGTTGTTGGTTCTCCAGCGTCAGGGATTCTACACGGCCCTGTAGATCGCTGTTGCTCTCTTCCAGCTGGCGTTGTGCATCCCGGCTGTTGGTTACATCCGCCGGGTTGGCGGCGGTGGCCAATTGTGCCCGTAATTCGCGAATTTCCTCCTGCATGGCGGCGCGTTGCTGCATCACCCCGTAGCCACCGCCGGCCAATAACAGCAGTGCAATGACGGCTACCACAATCAGGCCGATGGGCCAGCCTTCGGGCTCCGCTCCGGGGTCGGCGTAGTTGCCGTCGTCCCATTGCTCGTCGTCAAGGGGCAACTGCCAGCTTTCCGGGGTGCCTGCTTCGTCCTCTGCTTCTGTGGACGAGACACTTTCACTGCTGAGGTCCGGTGCAGCGGCTGCTGCCAGTGCTGCATTTTCCAGCGATGAGCTGTCGCTCTCCACCTCGTCGAGATCAGCCTCGGGTTCCTCGGGCCAGTCATCTTCCTCGCCGTCGCCCTCTTCATCGTCTACCACCGGCCAATCGGTTTCGGTGTGGGTGTCAGTACTGGAATTTATATCTGTTGCGGCGCTTTCTGTGTCCGCCCAGATGTCGATCTCATCCTCGGGAGGGTCCGATGGTGCGGGTGTGTCGGCCGTATCTGCGAGGCGGTCAGCATCATCGCGATCGTCTGGCGCATCCCAGATATCGAGGGTTTCCTCGTCGCCTTCAGTTTCGTTATCAGCTGGGCCACCAACGACGTCTTCAGCTTCGTATTCACCGTCGTCTTCACTTTCCGCCTCACTTCCCTCCTCTACGACGTTATCAACGACGTCATCAGCATCATCGATAAACGCGTCGGCGCCTTCGTCGTAATCTTCGTCCTCGTTGAAGTATTCGGTGCCAAAGTCCTCGGCTTCCAGGTCGTCCAATTCGGTAGCCTGGTCGGAATTGAAGGCGCTGAAACTGCCAGTGCTGGAGGGGAATGCTTCCGGTTCGTCCCGGTCAACCGATGTGTCCTCAAACTCGAGCTGGCGGTCACTGTCTCCAGGCTCGGGTGGATCGCGGTCGTCTCGACTATCGTTATTCATTATGCGGGCGAGCCTCAGTTACACCGGACATGCGCAGAATGGTAACAGACACAGGTGGCAAATGCTCAGTCCGCCGAGCGCAGCTTTTGCAGCCCTCGGTTGAGTTTGCCCAGGTGTTTGTCCACCTCTTCGCCTTTCATTTTTGACACCCCGACCGCCAGGATGTCGATTACCGCCATGTGGGCGATACGAGAGGGCAATGGCGTAAAGCTGTCGGCGCTCGCCGCCTCTACATCGATGGGAATGGAGATGTCACAGGCGCGCAGTACCGGCGTGTTACTGGGAGCCAGACCCACGATCAGGGCCCCGGATTCTTTCACGTGACTCATGGCCTCGAGCAAGGAGGTGGTGCGCCCCGATTGAGAGATCGCCACCACGACATCACCCTGTGTTAACGACATCGCGGACATGGCCTGCAGGTGGGGATCAGAGTGGGCGGCACTAGCGATCTGCAGGCGAAAGAATTTGTGTTGCGCATCGATGGCGACGGGGCTGGAGGCGCCAAACCCGTAAAACTCGACCCGCTTGGCGTTGTTGATGGCATCCACCGCTGCTTCGATGGCGTCTGGGTACAGGGTATCACGCACATTTTTCAGGGTGTTCATGGTGGCGTCGAACACCTTGAAGGCGTAATCCCGCGCCGTGTCCAGGTCGCTCAGCGCGAAGGTCTCCTGGGCCGGCTGTTGGGCTGCACTCTGGGCCAGGGCCAGCTTGAAGCTCTGGAAGCCATCACAGTCAATGGCGCGGCAAAAACGCACCACGGTGGGTTCACTTACCTCGGCAGCCGCGGCGAGATCGACAATGCGCATGTGAATGACACTCTCGGGCTGCGCCAGCACATAGTCCGCGACCTTGCGCTCGGAACGCCGCAGTTTATCCAGTCGAGCGGCGATTTCTCTCAGGATCAGTCGGGTAGGATGGGCCACTGGTTCTCTCAGCGTCATAAATCTTTGGCTCATTATAGCGTGGCGATAGTAAAACCGAATTACTCTCGCGTGTTGCCGTGAGTGCTCGCGGCGAATTCGATAGAATGGTGCGATGGATGTTTCCGATATTCTCGCGCCTTTGAACGAGGCACAACGCGCCGCCGTCGCAGCAGACAGTCAGAATATGTTGGTACTGGCGGGCGCCGGCAGTGGCAAAACCCGGGTGCTGGTCCACCGCATTGCCTGGTTAGTGCGTGCCCTGGATTTCTCGCCCTATTCTATTCTCGCGGTGACCTTCACCAACAAAGCGGCCCGCGAAATGCGCGGCCGTATCGAGGAAATGATGCAGCTTCCCACGCACGGTATGTGGGTTGGCACGTTTCACGGCCTCGCGCACCGCCTGCTGAAAGCACACTGGCGGGAAGCTGGGTTGCCGCAAAACTTCCAGATCCTGGACAGCGATGATCAACTGCGATTAGTCAAGCGAGTCTGTCGGGAACTGGAGCTGGACGAATCCCGTTGGCCCCCGCGGCAGGCCCAGTGGTACATAAACGGACAAAAAGATGAAGGACTAAGGGCCGCCCATATAGAGGCCTCCCCCGGCGACCTGTTCCAACAAACCATGTTGCAGATTTACCGCGCCTATGAGCAGGCGTGTGACCGCAGCGGCATGGTGGATTTTGCCGAACTTTTGTTGCGCGCCCACGAACTTTGGTTGCGTAGCCCTGAGGTACTGGCTCACTACCAGGGGCGCTTTCGGCAGATTTTGGTCGACGAGTTTCAGGACACCAACACAATCCAGTATGCCTGGCTCCGGGTGCTGGCGGGCGATTCCATCCCGGTGGTGGCGGTGGGCGATGATGACCAGTCTATTTACGGCTGGCGCGGTGCGAAAATTGAAAACATACAGCGGTTTACCCAGGACTTTGGCGATACCGAAACGGTTAAACTGGAGCAAAATTACCGTTCTACCCAGACTATCCTGCAGGCGGCGAACGGGGTCATCAAGCATAATTTTGGACGACTGGGTAAGGATCTTTGGACGGCGGGAACGGCCGGCGAACCCATATCCCTGTATGCGGGCTTTAACGAGCAGGACGAGTCGCGGTTTATCATCGAGCAGGCACAGAAGTGGATTGACGACGGTAACCTGCGAGCTTCGGTCGCTATTCTTTATCGCTCCAACGCCCAGTCGCGTGTTCTCGAGGAGGCGCTGATTCGTGCCGCTATTCCCTACCGTATTTACGGTGGTCAGCGGTTTTATGAGCGCATGGAAATCCGCAACGCGCTCGCTTATATGCGCCTGTTGGCCAATCGCGGTGACGATGCCGCGGTTGAGCGGGTCATCAACACACCGCCGCGTGGTATAGGCAGCAAAACGCTGGATACCTTGCGTGAGGTGGCCAGGTCGCGGGATCTTTCCTTGTGGCAGGCCTGCGCTGTGGTGGCACAGGACAAGCTGCTGCCGAAGCGGGCGCTGACCGCGCTGGAGGGCTTCACTGTACTTATTAATGAACTGGACAGCGGTACAGATGAACTGGGCCTTGAAGAACTGGTGGAGCACGTGATCCAGGTTTCGGGACTGATAGGCTTCCATGAGAAAGAAAAAGGCGAGAAAGGCCAGGCCAGGGTTGAAAACCTGGAGGAACTGGTCAGCGCGGCCAAGCAGTTTGCTCCGGAGGGTGAGGACCTGTCGCCCCTACAGCAGTTTTTGGATGGCGCCGCGCTGGATGCGGGCGACGCTCAGGCTGACGCCCACGAGGACAGCGTGCAACTGATGACGCTGCATTCGGCCAAGGGGCTGGAGTTTCCACTGGTGTTCCTGGCGGGCATGGAGGAAAACCTGTTTCCACACCGGATGTCGCTTGAGGAACCCGGCCGCCTGGAAGAGGAACGGCGCCTCTGCTACGTCGGTATTACCCGGGCAATGGAGCAACTGGTGATCACCTATGCTGAAAGCCGACGCCTGCATGGCAGCGAAACCTATAACACGCCTTCGCGGTTTATTCGTGAAATCCCGGCGGAGTTGTTGCAGGAAGTCAGGCTGCACTCAACGGTGAGTCGCCCGGTCAGTTCGGTGGTACAGGCCGAGGTACCGGATACCGGGCTCAGCCTGGGACAGGCGGTGTATCACCAGATTTTTGGCGAAGGCGTCGTGTTAAACTTCGAGGGCCGCGGCAACAATGCCCGGGTGGAGGTTAACTTCCATAACGAGGGCAGCAAGTGGTTGGTCGTGCAGTATGCCAATCTGCAGTTGCTATAAGTTGTGCCCGGGCTGATACAGACCACCTAAACGACCTCAAGAGAACAACATGACAACAGCTGGATCTGAGCGCTCCGTTTCTGAACGACGTCTTGCCCCCCTGATAATCCTGGTATTGGTGGCAGCGCTGGTCGCGTTGATAGCAGTCTGGGCTATAGATCGCGCACGCTATGCCAGCGGCAATGGCGCGGTGGCGGGCGCGGCGGCTGGAGATGCCTCGCAGCAGCGCTTCCACTGGAAGATAGTCACCACCTGGCCAAAGAATCTGCCAGGGCTCGGTGCCGGTCCGGAAAACTTTGCCCGGCTGGTTGAGGAGATGAGCGACGGCCGGATCACCGCCCGGGTGTACGGGTCAGGTGAGATCGTGCCGGCGTTCGAAGTGTTTGACGCGGTGTCACAGGGTGTGGCGGACGCTGGTCACGGCGCCTCCTATTATTGGAAAGGTAAGATTCCGGCTTCGGTGTTTTTCACCGCTGTGCCTTTTGGCATGACTGCCCAGGAAATGAATGGATGGTTCCATTACGGCGGCGGTCTGGAGGTATGGCGAGAGACTTATGCCCCGTCGAACATAATCCCGCTCGCCGGGGGCAGTACCGGCGTGCAGATGGCGGGCTGGTTCAATCGCGAAATTAACTCGGCCGAGGATATCAAGGGCCTGAAAATGCGCATTCCTGGCATGGCGGGCGAGGTCTTTGCGGCTGCTGGCGGCACGGCGGTGCGCA
Source organism: Halieaceae bacterium (assembly GCA_963669435.1). Classification (GTDB taxonomy): domain Bacteria; phylum Pseudomonadota; class Gammaproteobacteria; order Pseudomonadales; family Halieaceae; genus CALJFL01. The sequence continues at coordinate 1,737,777 of OY770025.1, read as the reverse complement.
TTCCCGGCAGCGAGGTTTACACTTCCCTGCAGACCGGGGTGATCGACGCGGCGGAGTGGGTAGGTCCCTATAACGACCTGGCGCTGGGTTTGTATGAAGTGGCGAAGTACTACTATTACCCCGGCTGGCATGAGCCCGGTGCCATGCTCGAGTTCATCGTTAACAAGCAATCTATGGAGGCGTTGCCGGCGGACCTGCAGGCAATCGTCACCGCGGCTGCCCGGGCCACTAACCAGGATATGCTGGATGAGTTTACCGCCCGCAACAACCGGGCACTGCAACAGCTGGTCAATGAACACGATGTGCAGTTGCGAGAGTTACCGGATGACGTATTGGCCCTGCTGTGGCAAGAAAGCGAGATTGCCATGCAGAAGCTGGTGGCAAATGACCCGATGGCAGCCAAGGTTTACGCCTCGTTCAAGGCCTACTACGACGGCGTGCGCGAATACCACCACATTTCAGAGCAGTCTTATATCAACGCCCGTGACCGGGTACGAGGTGAATCGGTTAGCGGCGTACCTACGGATTGATAGCGCGGGTGCGGCCGGTTTCATCAATGGCCACGAACACGAAAACCCCTTCCGTAACCTTGAGTGGCTCGCCGTCGTGTAGCGAGTTGATCCACACCTCCACCACGACCCGCACCGAGCTGCGACCCACCTCCAGCACGTCGCAGTAACAACTGACCACCGCGCCCACGTGCACGGGGGTGAGAAACACCATGCCCTCGGTGGCCACGGTGGCGACCCGGCCGTGGGCCACCTCGCCGGCAGCAATAGAGCCCGCCATGTCCATCTGCGAGATCAGCCAGCCGCCGAAAATATCGCCGTTGGCGTTGGTGTCCCGTGGCATGGCGACGGTTTGCAGTGCCAGGTCACCCTGGGGGATGGGTGTGGAGTCTATGTCGTTCATGGTGTGTGCCCGGCCCTGCGGGTTTCCGCGGTTGGCTAGTTCTTGAGCTGGGCCGGCAACCAGGTTGCCAGTCCCGGCCAGAACCAGAGTATCAGCATCATCAAAAGCTGGATGATTATAAAGGGTATTACCCCGCGGTAAATAGCACTGGTGGCAACCGAATCCGGGGCCACACCGCGCAGGTAGAAAAGGGCAAATCCAAACGGGGGTGTGAGGAACGAGGTTTGCAGGTTAAGGGCAATCATAACCCCCAACCACACGGGATCCAGGCCCATGGCAAGCAGGATCGGACCGACGATAGGCACTACCACGAAGGTTATCTCGATAAAGTCGAGAATAAAGCCGAGCAGGAATATGATCAGCATCACCAGCAGAGTAGCGCCGACAACACCGCCGGGCATGCCCACGAAGAACTCCTGGATCAGCTCTTCACCCCCGAATCCGCGAAACACCAGGGAAAACACCGCCGCGCCGATCAGGATCATGAATACCATGCAGGTGACTTCCATGGTGCTGATCACGACTTCCTGCAGGCGCGCCCAGTTCATTTCACGTTTACTGTAGGCCAGCAACAGGGCACCCGTGGCGCCGACGCCGGCTGCCTCAGTCGGGGTGGCCACTCCTAATAGGATTGACCCTAGCACCAGCCCTATCAGCAGTAGTGGTGGCAACAGGCCGCGGGCGAGTCGACCCAGGTCCGCCTTTTCCATGTCTGCGGGTGGTGCCATGGCCGGTTTAAACGCCGCCACCAGCAACAGGTAGGCAATGTAAAGCCCGACGAGGAGTAGCCCGGGCAGTAAGGCACCGATAAACAGGTCCCCTACCGAGACCGTTTTCGGATTAAAGATATTCAGGCTCAGCTGGGCCTGCTGGTAGGCATTGGAGAGAATATCCCCGAGTAATACCAGCGCGATAGACGGTGGAATAATCTGGCCGAGTGTTCCGGTCGCGCAGATGGTCCCGGTTGCCAGGGCAGGGTTGTAGCCGCTGCGTAACATACTGGGCAGTGACAGCAGGCCCATGGTTACCACCGTTGCCCCCACAATGCCGGTACTGGCCGCCAGCAACATGCCGACCACCACCACCGAAATGCCCAGGCCACCGCGCAGGCCGCCAAACAGACGCGCCATATTTTCCAGCAGCTCCTCGGCAACCCGGGAACGTTCGAGAATGACCCCCATGAACACAAACAAGGGGACGGCGATAAGCGTGCCATTACCCACGGTCCCAAACAGGCGAGCGGGCAGGGCCGCCAGGAAGGCGGCGTCGAAGTGTCCGAGGATTATACCCACGGCGGCAAAGGCCAGGGCCGTCCCGGCCAGGGTGAAAGCCACCGGGTAGCCAAACATCAGCAACAGGCAGACCGCTGCAAACATCCACAGGGCAACAGAGCCATCCATTACGGTGTGTCGCCCTCCACCAGCACCAGGGTGCTCCGCAGGGTTTCAGCGACACCTTGCAGTAACAGATTGATTGCCATGACCGGGATCAACGTTTTCAGCAGGAAGACTGCCGGAATCCCTCCGGGCTCCGGGGACACTTCCCGTATCGCCCAGGACTCTGCCACGTAGCTGAAGCTGATACCGCAGATAAACAGGCACAGCGGCAGAAGAAACAGGACCCCACCCAGGCTGTTAACCCAGGCTTGTTGCCGCGCGTTAAAGCTGCGATAAAAGATGTCGACCCGAACGTGTGCCCCGGCCTTCAGTGCATAGGCCGCGCCCAGCATGAACAGCGAGCCGTGCATGTAGGTGATGGCTTCCTGGGTGGCGATAGAACCGATACTGAATCCGTAGCGTAAAACCACTACGGTTGCCGTGGCCAGGGCCATCGCCAACACCAGCCAGGCGAGCAGTCGACCACTGATATCAGTGATCCTGTCGATGTAATTTACCAGTGAACGCATTCGGTCTTGGCAATCTGGTCTTTTTGATTATGGGGGTGGAGAGTATCATAGCGCCCTCGCCCCAGTGAACGATCCTGGTTTGTAACACCCATTGGAAATCATCATGCTGACAGTCATTTCACCTGCCAAAACCCTGGACTTTGAAACGCCGCCCACAACGCGCAAAAAGACCCAACCCGAGTTTCTGGACCGCTCAGAGGCCCTGGTGAACGATGCCCGCAAACTGTCGCCAGCGGATCTTCGCCAGCTTATGGGTGTGAGCGAGAACATTGCCGAACTCAATCACCAGCGCTTTATGAACTGGGGTACGCCCTTCACCCTGGATAACGCCAAGCAAGCGGTGCTCGCATTCAAGGGCGATGTGTACACTGGCCTCGAAGCGGAAACCCTGACGGTACAGCAGCTGGGCTTTGCCCAAAAACACCTGCGTATCCTGTCCGGGCTTTACGGCCTGTTGCGCCCCCTGGACCTTATGCAGGCCTATCGGTTGGAGATGGGCGTGAAGTTCGCCAACCGCGGCGGCAAGGACCTCTACGAATTCTGGGGAGACAATATTAACCTGGCGCTCAATTCGCAGCTTAAGAAAAGCGGCTCGCAGGTGTTGCTGAATCTGGCCTCCCAGGAATACTTCAGGTCGGTAAAAGCCAGCGCACTCGATGCCGATGTGGTAACGCCGGTGTTCAAGGATCGCAAGGGTGACAAGTACAAGGTCATAAGCTTCTTCGCCAAAAAGGCCCGCGGCCAGATGGCACGTTATATTATCGAGAAAGAACTCAATGACCCCGCAGCGCTGAAACGCTACCGCGTTGGCGGCTACCGCTACAACAAGGCCGAATCTTCAGCCCGGGAAATGGTATTTACCCGCGATGAGGCGGCCTGATAGGCCCGCTGAAGCCCTGCGGCGGGCTGCCCGACGAACGCTAACATGAGTGAACTGCCTTACTCCCAGGCCTGCGAAAACAATAAGGCACCCATACTCGAAGTGCTGACACGGGCCTTTGCCGATCGGCGTTGTGTGCTTGAAATTGGCAGTGGCACAGGCCAGCATGCCTGTCACTTTGCACCGGCTCTTGCACACCTCAAGTGGCAGCCCAGCGAAACTCCCGACAACCTGCCCGTATTGCTGCCGCGTTGCGATGCCGCGCAGATTTCTAACCGCGCAGAGCAATTGGCAAATTTATTACCGCCACTGGCATTGGATGTCTGCGACCAGCCCTGGCCGGCCATGGAATTTGATGCGGTCTTTAGCGCCAATACCTTGCACATCATGAACTTTGCCTCGGTGCAGAGTTTGTTTGGCGCCCTTGGCCGTCAACCCCAAAAGAATCTCAGCCTGGCGATCTACGGGCCTTTCAACTACGACGGTCGCTACACCAGCGCCAGCAATGCGCGATTCGACCAGTGGTTGGTCCAGCGCGACCCGGAAAGCGCGATACGAAACTTCGAAGACGTAAACCAGCTTGCCACTGACGCGGGGTTTAGCTTGCAGGAGGATGTGGCAATGCCCGCGAACAACCGCCTGCTGTGGTGGCGGCGCGAGGGCTGATCAGTTCTCGCGCTTGAATGGCAGCAGGGTCTCGGCCTGTTGTCGGTAGGCCTCGATATGCGGCGCTTCCCGCCGTGTGAACTCGCCCACCGCCGCGGACAGCGCATCGTCGGCAATCCAGTGGTTTGAGTAGGTGTGTACCGGTCGGAAGCCGCGTTGGATTTTGTGTTCGCCCTGGGCGCCCGGGTCGAAACGGCCGAGCTTATTGGCAATGCAGTATTCGATACCCTGGTAGTAGCAGGCTTCAAAGTGCAGGCAGTCAAATTCCCGCTCGCAACCCCAGTACCGCCCGTACAGCGTATCCGAGGAGCGAAAGTACAATGCCCCGGCTATTGCATCATCGCCCATGTAGGCCAGCACCAAAACTACCTGGTCACCCATGCTGGCGGCAGTCTCGGTGAAAAATTCGCGGGTCAGGTAGCCCCCGTGGCCGCTGCGTTTGGCGTAGGTCAGCTGGTAGAAGCGGTAAAACTGCTGCCACAGCTGCGGCGTGATGTCGTCCCCCTCGTATACCCTGAGATCTATACCTTGTTGCGCGACCCGGGCGCGTTCACGGCGCAGGCTTTTGCGTTTGCGGCTGTTGAATGTTGCCAGAAAGTCGTCGAAGCAACTGAACCCTTCGTTAAACCAGTGAAACTGGGTGGCAATGCGCTGGTGCATACCCTGAGACATTGCCAGATCGCTGACGGCGGGGGTAGGAAACAACAAATGCCAGGAGGAGATCGACTGCCTGGCGGCGAAATCCTCAATGGCTCCTAGAGCCAATGACAGTATGTGCTCAGTTTCTTCGCCCGCAAGAACACACAGACGGGGTCCGGTGGCTGGGGTAAAGGGTATGGCGGAGACCAGCTTGGGGTAGTACTCCAGGTTGTTGCGATGCCAGGCATCGGCCCAGGACCAGTCAAACACGTACTCACCGTAGGAGTGTGATTTCAGGTACAGGGGCATCAACGCCACCAGTTGCTTCTCTCTGCGAATAACCAGGTGGCAGGGTTGCCATCCGTTCTCGGCGGTCGTACAGCCGGTGGACTCCAGGCCCGACAAGAACTGGTGTTGCAGAAACGGATAATCGCCGCCGGCAATCGAATCCCACTCGGCGGCGTCGATTTGCCCAAGGCTGGGGACGAACTCGGCGCTGTACTGCGGCTTCGGCGATGGCGTCATGGGTGTTAGCTGGCCTGGTTCAGTCCTAACTCAAGCACCACGCCCAAAAACAGTGCAAACCCTACCCAGTTATTGTGTTTGAAAGCGCGAAAACACGCTGCAGGTTCGCGTTCCCGGATCAGGAACTGGTGGTAGACAAAAAGTAGCGCCGCTGCTGCCAGGCCCAGATGGAAGTAAATCCCGAGTTCAAACTTTTGGCCGCCCAGGTAGTAGGCCACCAGGCACATGAGCTGCAATATGCCGATAATCGCCCGGTCCGCTTCTGCGAATAGTATCGCCGTGGACTTGATACCGATCTTGATGTCATCCTCGCGGTCCACCATCGCGTACTGCGTGTCATAGACCACGGTCCAAAGTACGTTGCCGATAAACAGCAACCAGCATCCTGTTGGCAGGCTGTTTGATTGGGCGGCGAATGCCATGGGAATGCCCCAGGAAAATGCCAGTCCCAATACCAACTGGGGTAGCTGCGTGACCCGTTTCATCAATGGATAAGTGGCTGCCAGTGCCACGGCCGCCAGCGACAGCAAAATAGTCAGGTTGTTGGTGGTCAGCACCAGAACGAAAGCCAATAAGCACAGAACAACAGCCAGGGTAATGGCCTCACTAATGGATACTGCACCAGTAACCAGGGGTCGTTCCCGGGTGCGCGCGACCGCGCCATCGAGGTTACGGTCGGCGAGATCGTTGGCTATACAGCCGGCGGAGCGCATCAGGAATGTGCCGAGAATGAATACCACCAACAGGTGCAGGCTCGGGAGGCCTGCAGCGGCTATCCACAGAGCCCAGAGCGTTGGCCACAGCAGCAGCAGCGTGCCGATCGGCTTGTCAAAGCGAATCAGTTGCAGCAGCGCGCTAACTTTAGAGGCAGATATCATGAACAATGTCTGGAGTGTCTATGTAACAGCGTCAAGCTTACTGTTTTGCCTTGAGAATTGCAGTGCTTACCCGGCCGCGTTGGGAGCGATGCACAGGTAGCTGGTCTGACCAGGGTTGAAATCCTGCCAGGAATACCTCGCTGACCAGTAAGGGGTTGCACACGATATCAAATCTGGAGCGTCGTGCCCAGATGGCCCGCGGCTGGTGAAGTGCGGCCGGCAAGTATGCTGAATCACCAGACAGCCGCGCCAGCTCAAACGGGCTGCGGCGCATACCCGGGTGCTTGAACAGAATGCTACCCAGAGAGCGATTCTGCAGGCGCCTTAAGTGTCGCAACGGGCCAGAAACGCTGGCGATCGGAAATACGCTGCGGGCGAACACCACAGGCTCGCCCGAGACTTCCAGGCACACCTCCCGAATCAGCGCCAGCTGGCGATCTGGCACCCCAAGCAGTCGCTGTTCTGAGCGTCTTGGTACGCGCCAGTGCTGGGCGAGTCGCCGTACCCTGAACGTTGCTCCCCCCTGGGCCACCAGGCGATTGGTAAGGGAGCCGTCATCAAGCAACCAGGATCTTCCCCCCACGGGGAGATCCTGGCTTGAAAAACGGTGACAGGGACGCCAGATCGGATCGCTGCGTACTTGCTCTGGCGGTGTTGTCATCGGGGTAAGTTGCTCATTTGACTGGGCCGGTTAATGTGCTCCAAGCGCTGCAATCATGCAAGCCCGTGAAGTCCCACATCACCGATTCTAGGGCACAAACCCCTTGCACAATTTTCACACAACTCTATAGTTATGCCTCGCAAAATTTGTCCAAATCGATGTCCTCAAATGGCCGGCTGTCGGCTGGTGGGACCGCGATTATCCTGAATAAGAACGGTGTTGGTTATGAGTAAGTGGGAATGTATTGTCTGTGGCCTGGTATATGATGAGAAGGAAGGTTGGCCTGACGACGGTATTGCGCCCGGGACCAAGTGGGAAGATGTCCCAGAGGACTGGTTGTGCCCCGACTGTGGAGTAGGCAAAGAAGATTTTGAGCTCATCGAAGAGGCGGCGGTGGAAGACACGCCCCACCACGAGGAACCGGTGGCGGACAAGGTGCACGCGCCGGTGGTTATCCTCGGGACCGGCCTGGCCGGGTACGGGCTGGCCAAGGAGTTTCGCAAGCACGACGAAGACACACCGCTGATCCTGATCACTTCCGACGATGGCCGTTCCTATTCCAAGCCGATGTTGTCCACCGGCTTCACCAAGGATACTTCCGCTGATGACCTGGCACAGCTCGATGCCGGCAGCATGGGTAAAATGCTCAAAGCCAGCGTCTGGACCATGACCAAGGTCAGTGCCATTGATACCGCCCAGCAGCTGATCAAGGTCGGGGATGCCGAGACAGCCATTCACTATGGCAAGCTGGTGCTGGCAGTGGGCGCCAGCGTGATCAGTCCCCCCATCGAAGGCGATGGCCTGGACCGCGTCTATTCAGTCAATGATTTGCTGGATTACGATGATTTTCGCACCGCCGTGGCCAAAAACAATGTCCGCAAGGTGTGCATTATTGGCGGTGGCCTGATCGGCTGCGAGTTTACCAACGACCTGCTCAATGGCGGGTTTGAGGTGGAAGCGGTTGACCCCCTCGCCTACTGCCTGCCAACCCTGCTCCCGGAAGCCGCGGGTAAAGCGGTGCAGGCGGCACTGGAGGAAAAAGGCGCGAAGTTCCACTTTGGTCCACTGGTCACTGCGGTGAACAAGGCTGAGCAGGGCGTTACTGTGAGTCTGAACAATGGGGACACCATCAGCGCCGATATGGTCGTCTCGGCGGTGGGTGTGCGGCCGCGCATCGATCTCGCCCAGGCATCGGGTATTGATACCAATCGCGGCGTGGTGACCAACCAGCTGTTGGAAACCAGTGCGCCCAATGTCTACGCCATGGGTGACTGTGCCGAAGTGGCCGGGCATGTACTGGTGTATGTGGCCCCGCTGATGGCGGCCGCCCGCGCACTGGGCAAGACCCTGGCTGGTGAGCCCACCCCGGTGGTCTATCCGGCGATGCCAGTTACCATCAAGACTCCCGCCTGTCCGGTAGTGGTGGCGCCGCCCGCGCCGGATGCCCAGGGTGAGTGGACAATTGATGCCGATGGCAACAATGTACAGGCTGAATTCCGCAGCGCCGATGGCGGCCTGCTGGGTTTTGCCCTGACCGGCGACGCCACCAAGTCGAAAATGGCGCTGCAGAAAGAACTGCCCGGCATTCTGTCCTGAGGCCAGGCCTGTAAGCACCGGCAAGGGTATTGCCGGTGCTCTAATGGGCCGCTCTACCTACCGACGTCGCCTGCTCGCCAGGTTACGCCATCCCAACCCTGCTACTCCCAGGGCCAACAGCAGCATAAATAGCGCGGGCAGCGCCGGAATACCGCTGGGCAGGAAGTTATCGATGGCCCGCGCGATGTTGTTCAATGGTGTGGGATCGGGTCCGCTGATACCGTCGTCGTTAGTGCGGGCGATATTCGTCACCTCACTGCTGTCTGGCATCTCAACGACTTCCACCGCAAAGGTGATCTCTCCGCTCGCGCCGGCATTCAGATTGCCCACGTTGTAGAGGCACTCCGTGCCGGCATCGGCACCGTCGGCGCAGCTCCATACAGTGGGTGCGCTGTCTTCCTCTGAGAACACCGTACCCCGGGGTACTCGTTCGCGTACCACCACGCCGGTGGCGTTCTGGTCGCCGACATTGCGGTAGCTCAGTGTGTAGGTAATGATCTTGCCGACAAACAGCGCCCCGCCGTCGGACACTTTTTCCAGCACGAGGTCGGGGTTGGCGATTAGCGGTGTGTCATCAGACGCATCGACGGTCAATTGCACCGGCGTATTGGCGCCGTCGTCATTGAGCACCGCGGTGTTGTCGATTTCGCTCACCCCGGGCCGCGCCGGGTTGAGGACGCGCAGGCCGAAAATAGCCCCGCGACCCAGCCCGGGATCGAGTTCCCCGACATCGATGGTGCATACGGTGCCAGCGGGACTGCCCGTCGGACAACTCCAGGCCGGAAGGCTGGCACTGGCGTCGTACACCACGTCGGCGGGGACGGTTTCGGTCAGCACCACACCGGTTGCGGTCTGCGCGCCCACATTGCGGTAGACAATGGCATAGCGCAGGCGGTCTCCGGGGGTAACACTGATGCCGCCGTCATTTTTGAAGATTTCCAGTATCGGCCGGGCGAACAGCGGGGTTTCCTCGGTGTCCTCATCTGTGGATGGCGTTGATGGGGGTTGGCCAAATTCCACGCCGTCCTCGGTGATGGACACGGTGTTGAACACGCTGATTACACCGCTGGCTACCGGGTCGAGCACGGTGACCGCAAACAACAGCGAACCGCCGGTCGCCCCTGGCAGGTCACCGATGGTCTGCTGGCAGGTAGTGCCGGAAGGAGAGCCGTCGGCGCAGCTCCAGCCGGCACTGCTGGCGGCGGCGTTGAAGACAGTATCGGCCGGTACGGTATCGGTGATTACCACCCCGGTAGCGTCCTGGTTACCCCCGTTGCCGTAATCTATTTGATAGACAATGGTGTCTCCGGGAAGGGCAAAGATCACCTGGTCATTTTTTTCGATCAGCATGATGGGGTCTGCGAGGACAGGCGCGACCGTTTCATCGTCCGGTGCCGGTGTATCAGGGTCGTCGGACAGGATACGCGGTAATTCTGTGGAATCTGCGCTGGCCTGGTTGACCAGTTCTTCGGGAGCCGTCATGCCGTCGGGGTATGGCAGGGGCACCAGCACATCGTAGCTGATGGAAACGGTGGCGCCGCCGGACACCTGGGCGAAGCTGACCGCGACAGCGGTGTCGCCGGGCGTGTTGCCGCTGTCGATAGAGCCGCCGTCGGAGTTAATCCCGGGATCAGTGGCGACGGTGCCCGCCTGAAATTCGCCCAGCGTATCGGGGTCATCGGTAATCAGCACATTGGAGGCAGGCGCATCCCCGGTATTGGTCAGCTCCAGGGTATAGGTGATAGTGTCGCCGGGCAGGGCCGGATTGTTTGGCCCGGTCCAGCTCTTCTCCAGGCTCAGGCTGGGTAGGAAAATCGTATCCGAGGCCTGTGCGTCGTAAAGCCGCTGGCGCGGATTGTCGCCAGGCAAGGAATCTGCCGTGACCACGGCCGTATTGACGATGGTGGTGGGGCCGGGTTGACCGTCGTTTTGCAGCAACATGGAAAACACCACCGTCAACGATTCTGCCGGGGAGAGGATTTCCGCTGCCAGCGGCGGCATGGACACATTTTCAAGGGCTAGCGTTACCGTTGTGATTCCGCCAGCAGATTGCTCAGTAAGCGCGTAGCCCGGGGGAACCGAGATCGCATCCAGGCTGCCCGGTACCCAGATAGCCTCGTCAAACTCATCACTGATGGCAACATCGTAGGCGGCCGCGGTGCCATTGTTGGTCAAATCCAGGCGAATGGTTGCCTCTGCCTGTTCCACGGCGGTAAAGGCCTTGTCCAGCACCAGCTCTGGCTCCACCACTTCAACCGCGGTCTCGTCGGTTACTGTTAATGGTATGCCCAGGATGCCCTGGTAGCCCATGGAGATTTCATTGAGCAAGCTGGTACCGTTGCTGTTCGCCCCGGCATCCCGGACCAACAGCTCCAGGCGGTAGATGACAGCGTCATCATCATTGTTCAATCCATCAGGCAGGTTGGTGACATCGCCATAGGCCACCGTGATGGTATTGCCGCTAACTACCGGCGTGCCCGGCAGGCTGGTGGTGATATTGGCGCCCAGGGAAATCAGTCCCCCACCCAGCAGTTCGAGTTCACCGCCGCCGTCCAGCTGGAAGGTATCGGTGAGCACAACGCCGCTGGTAACCCCCTCGCTGAAGCGGCTGATTATGCCGTATTCGATAATTTCACCGATGGCCGCATCCGGCACCTGTGGGTCGAACTCGTCCAGTCCGGTCTCTGGTACCGAGGTGGCGGTCACTGCCTTGGCGACGCTGACATCGCTAAAGGTACGCAGGCTGGCCAGGTTCTGGGCGACATATTCCCTGCTCTCGCTGGAGCCGGGTGCAGATTCCCAGGCGAGTAAGCCGCTGTTAATGAATATCCCCGGCACCGGCAGGGTGGCGGACATCTCCACGGTAAAGCTGATGGAGCAGCGCTGCACGTTGAGTGGCAGCGAGCTGATGCTGAAGATGGCCTGGCCGGAGCTGCCAGCCGCCGGGGTGGAATCAGTGATCAGGCCCGGGCAGTCACTGGTAATGGTCGCATCATCAACCCACAGCATTTCCGGCGACAGGGTATCGACAATGCTGACGTCCAGTGCCGGGGCGGTGGAGTCCGGGTCGTGTTCTATGACCAGGGTGAAGGTTTCCTGCTCCCCGGCAGCGGTAACATCCCGTGGCCCGCCGCTTTCCGTCAACTTCTGGATGCTGAGCTGGGGCTCCACGATGTCGAAGGGGTCGCTGGCGGTGATGATAAAGCCGGTGCCTACCAGGTTAGTGATATTCAGCAGGTTGTCATCCTCGCCCGGGGCGCCGGAGTTCATCGGGTCGTCGAGCACGATAGCGTCCACCGAGAACACCATGATGTCATTGATATCCCCGGACGGTATGGCATCAGGCTGATTGACCACGTCGCCGAGAATCCACTGTGTGCAGGTGGTTGAGGCGGGATTACAGTCCACTGCCGGGTCGCCCACCTGTAAGTTGGTGGCTATATCCAGGTCGCTGCCGATAAACGTCAGGCTGCTGTCAACAAACTCCATGGCCACGCCCATATCCGGCAACAGGTCCTCGAGCCTTGCATTGGGTGTGGTGCCATCGGCAAAGGTGGCGGTCAGGGTAAACGTGGCAACCTCACCGATGGTCAATTTCTGGGTAGGCAGCGCAATCCTGAGCGGGGTATCAGGAACACTGCTCGCGGTCATGGCTTTTTCCAGCCCCGGGGGGCTGACCACCACCACCCAGCTGTCTGAGCGTGAGTAAGGCCGGTCATCCTCGTCACCCTGGGTGTCCAGGCTGGTCCACGCAATGGTGCCGGTGTTGGTGATTTCGTCACCGGTCTCGGCGGTGATATCTACCGAGGCGGAAAACTCAATCTCGCACACAGCGCCCAACGGGAAGGTATCCCAGGTAGCGGTTATGCCGTTCCCTGACTGTGAGGGGCCGGAGGTTGGTGGCGCTGAGCACACCTCTCCCAGGGTAATTGGCCCTACCAGGGTCAGGTTGGTTGGCAATACGTCGGTCAGCACCAGGTCCTTGGCATCCACCCGCGACGCTGCGCGATGGCTAACAATCAGGCGGTAGCCGATATCCTCGCCCGCCTCGACTCGCTCCCTGTCGCCGATTTTAGTCAGTTGCAGGAGCGGCTCGACCAGCTCAATCTCGTAGTTGTCCGATGCGGTGGCGCTGGGCAGGAAGCGCACCACGGCAAAGTTGCTGTCAAGGTCGTTATTGGCGTTTTCCGCGCGGTCCTTCACCTTGGCCACCACGCGGATGCGAATTCTGTCCTCGTCGTTGGTAACGCCGTCGAGGATATGGGTGGTGAAGCCGTAGGCCAGCACGGCATTGTCATTAATGCCGTTACCGCTGATGTCCTGGATATCGGCCGTTGGGTCCGCGATGGTAGGGATCAGGTCTGCGCCAACGAACACAGTTTCTGCACTCACCATTTCCAGGGACATATTGGTCCGCGGCAGGGAGTCGGTTACTGTCAGGTCCAGGGAGGGTGCTTCCGGAACCGTGATCACCAACTCGAACTCTACAGTCTCGCCGATGGTCAGTGACTCGGCGCCTGCCGGAGTTCCGGGGATATTGTCGGTGTGGGCCTGGGAGGTGTCGACGACGGTCTTGTTAATACCCACCCCGAACACCTTGTACTGGTCACAGGCTTCTGCGTTGTAATCGTTGGCCGCGGTTCCTGGGTCCTCCACAAACCCGGTGCGCTCCACTGCAATCCCCGGTGAGCTATTGGGGGTGCCATCTGCGGGCTGGTCGCTGTCCGACATGCTCTCCCAGAATACCTGGGCACAGTTGTTCAGGGTAATGCCCGCTACTACGGGGATGATGAATTCGGTGTCAAAGGTGATTGTGCACACACCGTTGTTGGTGGCGAAAAACGGCCAGCTGATTTCCAGCGTGTCCGAACCATTCTGACGCACCACGCTGGGCGGCGGGCCCGCCGGGCAATTATTGAGGACCACGCCCCCGGCACCCCCGACAATGCCCATATCTATCGGCAGTACATCGGTGAAGCTGAGGTCAAAGGCGTCGGCATTGGATGCGCCCAGGTGCTGGACTTCGATCGTCACTTGCGGTGGAGAGACGTTGTCACCGGTGTTGGGGTTGAAGCGCTTGCTGATGCCAAGCTGTGGCTCAACGATATTGACCCGACTCGCCCGGACCTGCACGTTCTGGCTGGAGCCACCCGGGGGAGTCCAGTACCAGCGTGCCCGGTTGCGCAGGCTGGTACCGATAACGTTGCCGATGTCGTTCAGGGCGCGGGTCTCGTAGATAACCCGGATCACCTCGTCGGTCGCGTTGTTAGTGTCGCTATTGGTGACGGTGCCAAAGCCGGGATCATTGTTGCCCGGACCGATCACCAGTTTCCTGTCGATGGCGACATCGCCGCCGCCTACACTGCGGAATCCGGCGTTATTGGCAACGTCGGCAAAACTGCCCACGCTGGTTGCCAGTGATCCGGAAAGTGGTTCGACGCTGATTAACTGCACATGTGCCAGGCCCTCATCGAGCACGTCTTCAAAGCGGGCAGCAGAAGAGGTGCCCTCGGGGACGGTGATATCAACCTGGTAGCGAACAATCTCGCCGACGTGGATACTATTGAGCTGGCCAGTGTATCCGGGGGTGGTGGAGATAACCGTTTTGGCGATTTCCGGCAGGGCGATGGAAACCGAGGCCTCGTCTTCGCGCGTTGGAAACTCCTCGTTGCCGCCGGGGGTGGAGACCCAGCGTACGGTGGCCTTATTGGTGACAGATTCACCCGGTTCGACATTGAGTTCCAACTCGCAGCGCACGGTGATGATAGCGGTGTCAGTGCCGTAGGGTGCGCCGCCCTCCGGAGGTGTGCCGTCATTACCTGATAGCGGGTTGGTAAGAATCAGTCCTGCTGGACTGGACAATACACCCGAGAAGGGGAGTTGAACGCCATTGCCATCGACCACATCCGCCGCTGCCACCGGGGCGCAATCCAGTTCCGGACGCACCGGATCTTGTACGGTCACGGTGTAGGCATTCTGGCCGCCGATGTTTTCGACGGTAATCTGGTATTCCACGATATCACCGGCGTCGGCGCCGCTGGCATTGCCATCCACAGGCAATTCGCTGGGCAACGGAGACACGATTACAGCGGGGTTTGTCACACTGACCACACCCTTGGTAATCACCAGGTCTGGCGCGCCCACGTTGATGCCGGCCGCCCTCAGGCCGGTGATGGTTTCGCCCTGGGAATTCTCATAGGACGATGAAACCAGATTGGTCAGGAACAGGTCATCTGCAAAGGGCTCACTGGTGACTGTGGCGCGCAGGTCCACTTGCAGCTGGGTGTTCAAGGGCTGGTCGATATCCCCAAATTCGAAAATTACCGCGTTATTGGCCAGATCCCGGGTAACTGTGGGGCCGGGGATATCGAAGGGTGGAAAGGCCGTCCAGTCCGTGACGATATCGAAGTCGTTGACGTCAAAGACCGGCCGCGGCAGGAAATCTACCAGTGTGACATTGGAGGTGTTGCCCGCGGGTATGTCCAGGGTCAGTGTAAAGGTCACCTCCTGCCCGGGCATCAACTCGGTGGCGGGGGGTGGCGGGTCGGTCAGCGCCTTATCCGGGACATTGGGCGTGATGGTGGTATCGGCGTCCGAACCGTTGCTGTCCGTGGCGCCCCGGGACAGGGTGTAGTCCAGCTGCAAGTCGTTGCTCAGGGGGTCTGCCGCCTGCACCGGGGTGCCATCATTGTATTGTTCCAAAATGCGCGTTTCATAACGGAGGGTCCCGGTACTGCCATTCGGCAAGGTGCTACCCAGGGCTGCGGCGATGTCCCAACTGACCGTTGTCTGTCCGGGCGCCGGAGTATTCGGAGCAACCGATTCGATAATTGCCTGGTTGGCGCCGTTGATGGTGAGCGACAGGGTCCCTTCGAAGCTCATGCCGTCGGGAACAATGTCGGTAAAGATAAAGCTGGTGGCGCCGTCGGCACCGCCCTCCGGGTAATCGGTCAGCTGAAAATTGATGGAGTATTCGAGAATCTCCCCCGGCAGGGGGTCGCCACTCACTGATTTTTGGGCGGCGGCGTGCAGGGCCAACACGGTGCTGGTGTCGGTGCTGTTGTAGTCGTCACCCTGGTAACTGTAGTCGACGCTGACGGTGTTCTCGATAGCTTCCTGGTCCGCCATGGTCTCATCGAGAATGTCGGTGATATACACGGGTAGTGAGACCACCAGGTCATTGCTGTTCTCGGTGCCGGTAACCGCATCGCAGGCCACGGTGATAATGCCGCCAGGCACGGGCGGGGGGGTGGGCAGTTCGAGAATCTGGCAGCCCTGGCCCAGGGGTGCATTTATCGTCACCGCGCCGCCGGTGTACTGGATATTGGCGGGCAGGTCATCACTGGCGACAACATCGGTAACAGTGACGCCCTGGGAGACGTCCAGTTCCCAGCGATAGTTGAAAGTATGGCTGGGTCCGGGTGGGCGTTCTGATTCCGGTGCCGAGTTGGTCTTTTCGACCCGGGCGAGCTGCGGGGTGACCGTACTGTTGAAAGAGCTGCCCAGGATGGCACCATTCTCACCCGTGGGGGTATCGCCGTATTCGAATCCTGGAATGACCTCCACATCCAGCGGTACGCCGACCTCGGCAGTGACGTCAACAACGCCGCAGTAGTTCAGCTCCAGGGGCGGCTTGTCCTGTTCGACTGAGCCTACAGGGTAGCGAGCAATGGTCGCCGCTGCGCCCTCATTGCCGGTGATGACTTGCCCCGAGATCGGGTCTACCAGGGTACCGCTGGCGTCAAAGATGCCGATAAGCTCAAGTTGCGGTGGAACGTCTACGAAATCTACGCTCAGATTAACAATGCCCTCATCGGTGATACCGATCAGGTAGGGGCCATAGCCCGTGGCCGCTGCGCCATTGGAAAAGTTGACGTCCACGCAAAAGGTTTCGCCGATCAACGGCTCCGCCGGCAGTCCGCTGGTGGATATTTCCGGGATCTGCGCCAGGGCGGTATTCGCTGCGCTCAACACCAGTCCAGCAAATACCCCCGCCAGATAGCGACGCCGCGTGCCTGGCTGTATATCGCCTGCTTGGGGGTTCGGTTGACCGGGGAATTTCGGGGCCAAAAGAATGCTGGCCTCTAGGGAGGTCGGTGCCAAGTTGATCTCGCGTAATTAAAGCCTGAAACAATTAGTTTAGGGTAACTTTCGCGCTATCTCTACCCGCCTAAACCCGTGCAAAGTCACGTTTGTCGCCGGTCCACCGTGCCACCAGCGGCTCGATTAACTGCGGGTGCGCCTGCTTGAGCTTCGCCGCCAGATCCTGCACGTCCTCCAACAGCATGTTGTGCTCCGGCAAGCGGGCAACCCGAAACTCCATGATGCCGGTTTGCCGGGTGCCCAGTACTTCCCCCGGGCCCCGCAGTTCCAGGTCACGCTCGGCGATAAAAAAGCCGTCGTTGCTTTGTCGCAGGGCTTGCAGCCGTTTCTTACCGCTGCTGCTGAGCGGTGACTGATACAACAACAAACAGTGGCTGGCGACGTCGCCGCGCCCTACCCGGCCGCGCAGCTGGTGTAGCTGTGCAAGGCCCAGGCGCTCGGGATTTTCTATGACCATCAGGCTGGCATTGGGAACATCTACACCGACTTCTATGACAGTGGTGGCTACCAACAGGGAAATCTCGCCGTCCTTGAAGCGGGCCATGATGTCGTCTTTCTCGGCCGGCTTTAACCTGCCGTGGATCAGGCCAACTGAGAGTTCGGGAAGCGCCTCTTGCAGCTCTGTGGCAGTGACTTCCGCTGCCTGTGCCTGCAGGGCATCACTTTCTTCAATCAGGGTACACACCCAGTAGGCCTGCCGGGCATTACCACAGGCGTGGGCGACGCGCTCAACCACCTGTTGCCGACGGCTGCTGTCGATCAACAATGTCTCTATCGGCTTACGGCCGGGGGGTAACTCGTCGATGATGGAGCAGTCGAGGTCCGCGTAAGCCACCATCGACAATGTGCGGGGAATCGGTGTGGCAGTCATAGTCAATTGGTGAGGCCGACGCTGCTCACCGCCCTTTTCGGTCAGACTGAGGCGTTGGTGCACACCGAAGCGGTGCTGTTCGTCGACAATCACCAGCCCGAGCTGAGCGAATGCCACGTCCGCTTGGAACAGGGCATGGGTACCCACCACCAATTGCGCGCTGCCGTCGCCAATACGCTCTAGCGCCTGTTCCCGTTTCTTGCCTTTCACCCGGCCGCTTAGCCATTCCAGGCTGATGTGGTAGTTTGCAAACCAATCGCCGAAACTGCGCCGGTGCTGTTCCGCGAGAATTTCTGTGGGCGCCATAACCGCGACCTGGTAACCCCGATCGATGGCCTGCAGTGCGGCGGCTGCGGCAACCAATGTCTTCCCCGCGCCGACGTCTCCTTGAAGTAGTCTCAGCATGGGCTTGGGGCTGGCCAGGTCTCCGGCAATCTCGCCGATGACTCGCTGCTGTGCATCGGTTGGCGTAAACGGCAGGTCGGCAAGGAAGCTCTGCAATAGCGTCCGGTTAAATTCCAATACCGGCGCCGCGCGTTGCTGCTGTTGGTCGCGCAGTTGCTGTAAAGACAGGTTGTGGGCGACGAGTTCCTCCAGGGCGAGGCGCAACTGGGCGGGGTGTTCACCCTCCCTGAGTTGTTCCACCGCCGCGTCGGGGGGTGGATGATGCAGGTACTGCAGGGCGGCGCCCAGATCCAGCGGGTAGCCGTCAGTGGCTGGCAGCAGGTCTCGTGGCGGTGCCTGGTGCATGATCTGCAGTGCCTGGTCACACAATTTGCGCCACTGGTTCTGGCCGATACCCTCGGTTGTTGGATAGACCGGCGTCAATGAATCATCAACGGTGTCTTCCTCCGTGGCGTTGGTTTCCCGGTACTCCGGATGTACCATTTCCAGGCCGCTGCTGCCGCGTCGAGGTTGACCAAAGCAGCGTAGTCGTGTGCCTGGCTGCAGCCCGGCCCGTTGCGCCGCGCTGAAATGGAAAAAGCGCAGGGTGAGGGTACCGGTGTTGTCCTGCAACCTGACCACCAGGCTGCGCCGTCGCCCGAACACCACGTCGGCCAGGCGCACCTCGCCCTCTACAACGACTTCAAGCCCGTCCTGCAATGCACCGATAGGGGTAACGCGGGTGCGATCCTGGTAACGCAGTGGGAGGTGGAACAACAGGTTTTCCACCGTGTGCACCCCGTAATCTGCCAACTTTGCGCCCAGCTTGGGGCCGACACCCCGCAGGGAGCTCACGGGCCGCGTCGAAATTGCAGCCACTGGCGATCAGACCTTCAGTGCGCGGGTCAGGATATCGATGGCCTCGGGCCGCGGGAAGCTGGCACGCCATGCCAGCGCCACCGTTCGCTTTGGCTGTGCGCGGCTAAATGGTCGGATAACCAGGTTGTGGTCCGTGTACTGGGCAATATCAGCCGCCTGCTTGGGCAAAACCGTGATGCCCATACCACTGGCGACCATGTGCTTGAGCGTTTCCAATGAGCTCCCTTCCACTACCGCCCGGCCACGCTCGCGATCGTGCTGAAGGGCATCACCCAGGCCCGGGCAGGCTTCCAGCACCTGGTCGCGAAAACAATGGCCCTCGCCCATCAGTAGCACCCTGTGATTAGCCAGGGCCTGTGGGGAGACCGTCTTCTTTCCGGCCAGGGGGTGGTCATGGGGCGTCATTACCACGAACGGTTCGTCGTAGACCGCGCGGGTGACCACGTCCGGCTCAGTGAAGGGCAAAGCGACAAAAATCGCGTCGAGCTCGCCGCTGGACAGTTTTTTCCGCAGGTTGGCTGTGTAGTTTTCCTCGATATAGAGCGGCATATCCGGCGCGTGTTGCTGGGCACCGCTGATCAGGCGCGGAAACAGATAGGGTCCCACTGTATAGATAGCACCCACTGAAAGTACGGTACCAAGTGGGTCTTTGCCCAGTTTTGCCATGCTTTCCAGGTTGGCGGCTTCCTGCAGAACGGTGTGCGCCTGGGTGATAATCTGGTGCCCGATGGGGGTGGGTGAAACGCGGTTTCTCGCCCGCTCAAAAAGCGTCACCCCCAACTCTTCCTCAAGCTTTTTAACCGCAACGCTCAACGTGGGCTGACTGACAAAGCACTGCTCCGCCGCCTTGCGAAAATGACCTGTCTCGGAGAGCGCTATCAGGTAACGCAGTTCGGTCAGTGTCATAATAGTGCCTCGTTTTGTTGAAGCGTTTAGTGTAACCAGTGAATCCGTCGAAATCGAAACAAGACCGGGTTTTGTTTTTGGGCTGTGGTGATCTCGGCACCCGGGCTGGCGAACGGCTGCTTTTGGCTGATTGCGTGGTAGCGGGCGCGCGCCGTGACGTCAGCAAGTTGCCCGATGACTTTGTGCCGCTGTCGCTGGACTACACCCAGGTAGAGCAACTGCGAGCGATTACCGATTTTGATGCCGGACACCTTGTCATCTCTTTCAAACCCTTGTCCATGGATGCTGCGGGCTACCGGGCAGGTTTTGTCGAGGCCGCCGAGCGCCTTGTTGAAGTGTTGGCGGACTTGCCCCCGGGTCGCATCTATTTTGTCTCGAGTACCCGGGTGTTTGCCGAGCGTGACGGGGGTTGGGTTGATGAGCAGAGTCCCAGATCCCGGGACGATGAGCGGGCCCTGGCCATGCTGGAGGCTGAACGTTTGCTGCGGGAGCTAAGCCCGTGCACCGCGGTATACTTTTCAGGGCTCTACGGCGGTGCTGCAGGGCGCCTGCTGGCGCGCATCAGGCGTGGGCAGCTCAGCGCTGCCGAGCCCGCGCGCTATAGTAACCGTATTCATCGCACGGATGCGGCGGCTGTGCTGGCCCACCTGATTACGCTCGATCGAGAAGGTACTGCACTCGCGCCTGGCTACATTTCCAGTGACGATGAGCCCGCACTGCAGGCGGAGGTGGAGCGCTGGCTGGCGCGCAAGCTGGGTGTCGAGGAATGGCGCGATGCACCGGCGGCTGCGTCAGGACTGGCCAATAAACGCTGTAGCAACGCGCTGCTGCGTGCAACGGGTTTGACGCTGCAGTACCCGGACTATCGCAGTGGGTACGAGGCGGTCATTGCCGCCGAGGACTAGAGGGCGAGAATCGCCTCAACTTCAATGGCCACGCCCCTGGGTAGGGCCGCAACCTGCACGCAGGCCCGTGCGGGGTAAGGCTCCTCAAGGTAGGATGCCATCACTTCATTAACGGCCGCGAAATCGCCCAGGTCAGTCAGAGAGATGTTGATCTTTACCGCATTATTGAGACTGCCGCCTGCGGCACTCGCAACGGCCGCCAGGTTATCGAAAACCTGCCGCGCCTGGGCGCTGATATCACCCTCAATGATTTCCATGGTTTCTGGTACCAGGGGTATTTGCCCGGATAACCACACGGTGTTCCCGACTTTAACTGCCTGGGAATAGGGCCCTATGGCCTCCGGTGCGGATGGCGTGGAGATGATGGCTCGGTTACTCATTGACCCTCCTGTCGGGCTCTTTGTCAGTGATTGACGCGGCTGACTTTGCGCACGGAATTGATGGTGCGCAGCCGTTTCATGATTTTTGCCAGGTGAATGCGGCTTTCAACCAGCATTTCCAGATTGACGTAGGTAAATTGAAAATCCTTGTCCTCGGTGGAAATCTTTTCGATGTTTACGCCCATGCTGTTGATCCGCGTGGCCAGCACGGCAATCATGCCACGCCGGTTTTCCACTTCGATGCGCAGTTGGCAGGGGTATTCCCCCTCGACGTCCTCGTCCCATCGCAGGGCAACCAGGCGTTCGCGGTTCTCGCGCATGTCGGCAAAGTTGTTGCACGATTCCCGGTGCACGACCACCCCTTTTTCTGAGCTCAGATAGCCCTCGATGGCATCGCCGGGAATTGGGTGGCAGCACTTGGCAAAGTTGACCATGAACCCTTCGGTGCCGCGAATTGCCACCGGTTGTGCGCTGCCCTCCTCCACCTGGTTTTGGCTCAGGCCACCCAACAGTTGTTGGGCAGTTATGCCCGGCAGCCTGTTGCCGCGGGCGATGTCCTCGAGCAGGTCTTCGACACTGGTGTAAGTGTGTTGATCGAGATAGTCGCTGACGCTTTCCGGTGTCAGGTCTTCCAGGGAGCTATCAAAGCCAGTGAGCGCCTTGTCCAGTAAGCGGCGACCCAGGGCCACGGAGTCCTCGCGGGTCTGGTACTTCAAAAAGTGGCGTATGTTGGTGCGGGCCTTGGCAGTAACCGCGTAGTTGAACCAGGAGGGGTTGGGCCTGGCGCCGGGGGCGGTCAGAATCTCGACGGTTTGCCCACTCTGCAGCGGCTCCGACAGGGGTGCCAGGCGGCGGTTAATGCGACAGGCCACACAGCTGTTGCCGACATCGGTGTGCACAGCGTAGGCAAAGTCCACCGCGGTGGCTCCCCTGGGTAGCTCCAGAATGCGACCCTTGGGGGTAAATACGTAAATCTCGTCGGGGAACAAGTCGATCTTCACGCTCTCAATGAACTCGAGCGAATTGCCGGCGCGCTGTTGCATTTCCAACAGGCCCTGCACCCACTCCCGGGCACGGGCGTGGCTGCCATTGGCGCTCTGCCCATCACTCTTGTACAGCCAATGGGCGGCAATGCCTTTGTTTGCCATCTCTTCCATTTCTGCGGTGCGGATCTGGATTTCAATGGGTACCCCGTGCATACCCATCAGTACGGTGTGCAGTGACTGGTAACCGTTGGCCTTGGGAATTGCTATGTAGTCCTTGAACTCCCCGGGGACCGGCTTGTACAGGCTGTGAATGCTGCCCAGCACGCGGTAGCAGGTGTCAACTGAGTCCACGATGATACGGAATGCGTAGATATCCATAATTTCGGAAAAAGATTTCCGCTTGGACTTCATCTTTTTGTAAATACTGTAGAGGTGTTTCTCCCGACCGATCACCTCGACCACGTGGCCTTCCTGCTCGAGCGTGGTTTCAATCTGGTGACGAATCGTATCCACCAGCTCCTTGCGGTTGCCTCGCGCCGCGCGCAGTGCAGCGGATATGCGACGTGCACGCATGGGATACAGGGCGCTGAAGCCCAGGTCTTCAAACTCCATGCGCACGGTATTCATGCCCAACCGCATGGCGATCGGCGCATAGATCTCCAGGGTCTCCCGCGCAATGCGGCTGACCTTGTCCGCGCGCAGGACGCCAAGGGTACGCATGTTGTGCAGGCGATCTGCCAGCTTGACCAGAATGACGCGAATATCCCGGGCCATGGCCAGGGCCATTTTCTGGAAGTTCTCCGCCTGTTTCTCTTCCAGGGTGTCGAACTCCATCTGGGTGAGCTTGCTCACCCCGTCCACTAATTCAGCTACCGTGGCACCAAACTGCCGATCGATGGCTGATTTGTCGATGCCGGTGTCTTCAATGACGTCGTGCAACATGGCAGCCATCAGGCTTTGATGGTCCATGTGCATATCCGCCAGGATGCTGGCGACGGCGAGTGGGTGGGTCACGTAGGGCTCACCACTGCGGCGGATCTGGCCGTAGTGAGCTTGTTCTGCGAAATAGTAGGCGCGTCGTACCTGGCTCGATTGTTCCAGGTTCAGGTAGCTGCGTAGAGTGGAGTCGAGGGCATCAATGGTTTGCATGGCGATTCAGTGATCGAGGACCATAGATGCCCACCGTGATTACAGTTCCTCGGCGGAACCCATAACTTCGGCCAGCTCTTCCTCGGCCTCGATTTCTTCTTCGCGGGTGAGGATATCCGGGGTAATCAGGCCATCGGCGATTTCCCGCAGTGCAATCACCGTGGGCTTGTCGGATTCTTCCTGGACCAGCGGATCTTTGCCGCCGGTGGCCATCTGCCGGGCGCGCTTGCTGGCGACCATTACCAGCTCGAAGCGGTTTTCTACGTTGTCCAGGCAATCTTCAACGGTTACTCGTGCCATTACTGCTCTCTTTTCTGTAGTGAATGATGTACCCCTGGCACCTCGCGGCGCTGGTTTACATCGTTGATTGTTTTGGAAGCCAATCTGCGGCGTACTTGGCTGCCCACAGTGCTTTCCCGTGCCGGAACAGGATCACTGTGCCGGAAGAACCCTAAATTATAACCCAATTTGCCTGTCAAAAGACCACCCCGCGGGTTGTCGGGCAAGGTGTGAATATTTACGGCCCCGGAGCGTGTCCGGCACTCGAGTCAGGCCAGCAAGTCGGCCAGTAGCGCGGTTTGCGCTCCTGCCTGGCGCCCGGTGCGCAGACGCTGGCTGTCCAGGATTGCCTGCAGCTGGCGTAAGGCCGTGTCAAAGTCGTCGTTAACCATCAGGTAGTCGGACTCCACGTAGTGCGACATCTCTTCCACCGCCTCGGCCATGCGGCGCGCTATTACGTCTTGCTCGTCCTGGCCCCGGGAAGTCAGGCGTTGCTCGAGGGTTTCCCGAGAGGGAGGCAGAATGAATACTGCCACAGTGGATGGCAGCAACCGCTTGACCTGTTCGGCTCCCTGCCAATCAATTTCAAGGATCACGTCAATTCCCGAGTTCAGCTGCTCTTCCACCCACAGTTGCGAGGTACCGTACAGGTTGCCGAATACCCGGGCGTGTTCCAGGAATTCCGCGCGATCTAGCATAGCCGTGAATTCGCCCTCATCGACAAAATGATAATTGATGCCATCGACTTCGCCCGGTCGCTTCTCTCTCGTGGTGTGGGAGACGGAAACCCGCACCAATGGGTCGCGCTCCAGAAGCGCGGCCACCAGGCTGGTTTTGCCGGCGCCGCTGGGTGCCGAAATCGTGTAGAGCGTTCCTTTGTCCTGCATATCGGTTTCCGGCCTGGTTGGTGCCAGCCCCTGCTGCTTACTCAATGTTTTGAATCTGTTCGCGCATTTGCTCAATGAGTACCTTGAGCTCAACGGCATTCTGGGTGGTGCTGGTCGCCATGGACTTGGACGATAGGGTATTGGCCTCGCGGTTGAGTTCCTGCATCAGGAAATCCAGTCGCCTGCCGCAGGGCCCACCCTTGGACAGAGCCCTTGTTACCTCTTCGATGTGTGCCTCAAGACGATCCAATTCTTCGTCCACGTCCGCTTTTTGCGCCAGCATGGCCAGTTCCTGCTCCAGTCGGCCCTCGTCGGCATCGATATCGAGTTCAGCGATCCGCTGACGCACTCGATCGCGCTGCAACTGCAGGAGCTCTGGCATGCTCGTGCGGGCAGAATCCACCTGCTGGGTGACTCCCTGCAGTCGCTCCCGGATCATATCCGCCAGTTTCGCGCCCTCGCGCTCGCGGTTCCCAGCGAGCGTAACCAGCGCGCGCTGAAATAGTGCGCTCACCTGCTCAAAAACTTCCTCCTCCGAGCTCTCCTGCTCGCGGCAGATACCGGGAAACTGGAGTATCTCCAGCGGGTTGAGGGGTGGGGTTTGCGGCAGCTGACCGCTGACCTGATCTGCCGCCGCCAGTAACTGCTGTAGGCGTTCGTCATCGACCAGCAGCTTGCCACTGTGACCAGCATCACTTTGTACCCTTACCAGGCAATCAAGTTTGCCGCGGGCCAGTGCCTGGGTAGCCTGCTCCCTGAGCTTAGGTTCCAGGGGCCTCAAGGCATCGGGCAACTTGAAAGTACAGTCCAGGTAGCGGTGATTTACCGTGCGCAATTCCACGGTCAGTACGGTTTGATCGGTGGCCATGCTCTCGCGCGCGAAAGCGGTCATGCTTCTTATCATGTGATTATGGCTTGCAGCTCCGGGTGCCCGACTATGCGCCGAGTGTAGCAGTTTGTCTCCAGCGCTCACAGTTAGCCTCAGTCCCTGCACGCAAGCTCGGGCTACCGTATACTTGGGCCACCTTATGAGTGGAGACAAACTATGCAAAGACCCAGTGGCCGTCGTCCTGACCAGCTGCGTGATATCACCATAACGCGTAATTTTACCCGCCATGCGGAGGGTTCGGTGCTGGTGTGTTTTGGGGATACCCGGGTGATTTGCACCGCCTCGGCCGCAGCCGGGGTGCCCAGGTTCCTGCGAGGCACCGGTAGTGGTTGGGTCACGGCGGAATACGGCATGTTGCCGCGCTCTACGGGCACGCGCATGGGCCGCGAAGCCAGTCGGGGTAAACAGGGCGGCCGCACGGTGGAGATACAACGACTGATTGGCCGTTCACTGCGCGCCGCAGTTGACCTCAAGCTGCTGGGCGAGAATACCATCACCATCGACTGCGATGTTATCCAGGCAGACGGTGGTACGCGCACTGCTTCGATCACAGGTGCCTGCGTGGCCATGGTTGATGCGATCAACTACTTGCAGCGCGAGAAGCTGATCGAAACTGACCCGCTGGTGCAGATGGTCGGATCGGTTTCAGTGGGGATATACCAGGGGATACCGGTGCTCGACCTGGATTACCCCGAAGACTCGGCCGCGGACACCGACATGAACGTGGTTATGGGTGAGTCCGGCGGATTTATCGAGGTTCAGGGCACCGCTGAAGGCGCGAGCTTCGCCCGTGAGGAGCTGGACGCCATGTTGGACCTGGCCAGCGCCGGCATAACACAGCTCAATGAAATACAGCGTGCAGCGCTGACGGGCTGACCCGGCCCGGCCTGCGATCAGACCTCGATATCATAATCCATGATTACCGGGGCATGGCTTGAAAAAGCCTTGGACTTGTAAATGGCGCCGTAATCCACCGCGTACTTCAAGCCCTGGGAGATAATGTGGAAATCTGAGCGCCAGCCATTGCTGTCCCGGTCTCCGTCCGGCCACCAACTGAATTCATCGGCGTCGGAATTGATTTCCCTGAAGGCATCGACATAACCCGATTCCAGCAGCTCGTCCACCCACTGGCGCTCCTCGGCGAGGAAGCCGGGCTTATTGCTGTTGGCCTCGGTATCCTGCAGGTCGCTGGCAGTGTGAGCCAGGTGCCAATTGCCGCAAATGATGAATTCGCGGCGTTTGTTGCGCACCTTCTGCAGGTGGTTGAGTAACAGTGAGTAGAACTCCGACTTGTGGTCCAGCTGCGCCTGTTCGCCTTCTGTCGCGTAAGGCGCCAGCAGACAACCGACGCTGAGGTTCTCATAGTCGGCCTGGATGTAGCGACCTTCCATGTCAAAATTGGCGAAACCCAGGCCGGTCATAATGGCCTTGGGCAGTTTGCGGCAGTAGATAGCCACCCCGTTGGCCTTGCCGTTCACGTCGTCGAAAAAGTAGGCGTTGTAGTCTCGGGGGAAAAAGATGTCGTCCTGCAGGTCATATTCCGAGCACTGCAGGTCCTGGATACAAATAAAATCCGCGTCTTGTTCGTTCAGCCAGTCGTACAATCCATTCTCCGCGGCGTTCTTGATGCCGTCGGCGCTGAAACTGATAATCCTCATTCATGGCCCCTTGTTGAGAGAGCGTGTATCATACCTGAGCCCACCGCGGTGGAGTACCAGTCAGTGGCACCTACCGGGTGTGGCAGCAAGAGTTGCGGTAGCGTGAGCGTGTACAGTTTTATCGGCCATCGAAGCGACGACGCTTTGGAATAGGTGTAGCGCTTGGTTACCTCCTAACAGCATAACCTATAATCCTGAAAATCCCAGCCTGTTTACGCACTCGGAACCGTCCATGGAAGCCTTTCAAGTCGAATTCTTAGACCTCGCCCGCCGCTACGAGGTGCTGAAATTCGGCGAATTTACCCTCAAGTCCGGCCGCGTGAGCCCCTACTTTTTTAATGCCGGGGCCTTCGCCAGTGGCGCGGCCCTCGCTGCACTGGGGCGCAGCTATGCCCAGTGCATTGTCGATTCAGGCGTAGAGTTTGACGTGCTGCTGGGGCCCGCCTATAAGGGCATTCCGCTGGCAGCCGCGACGGCGATCGCACTCGCGGATCAACACGGTCGGGATACGCCCTATGCCTATAATCGCAAAGAGGCCAAGGACCACGGTGAGGGCGGCACTCTGGTGGGCGCCCCACTGCAGGGAAAAGTGCTGGTAGTGGATGACGTCATTACCGCGGGCACTGCAGTGCGTGAGGTGATTGAGATGATCAACAGCGCTGGTGCGGAACTGGCAGGCGTGGCTATTGGCCTGAACCGGCAGGAGCGCGGCGCAGGCGATTTGTCTGCTATACAGGAAATCGAGCACAGTTACGGAATTCCGGTCCTCAGCATTGTCGACATGGACCACATCATTGAGTACCTCGAGCGCGATGGTGGTGCAGACAATGTCCTGGAGGATATGCGCGCCTATCGGCAGCAATACGGAGTCTGAGCTTGTGTGGGCTGGGGATTGGTCATATATTGTCCCCATGCTGACCATTCCCCGCTTCGCGGCACCGTTATTGTGCGTATTGATGCTGGTGTTACAGCCAGCTACCTCTCACGCGCGCGAGCTCTATCGCTACCACAACGATAAAGGCAACATGGTGGTCGACTATCAGGTGCCGCCAGAGTATGTGCCTCTTGGCTATGAAGTTCTCAACGAGAAAGGCATGGTTATTGAGGTGGTGCCAAGGGAGCTCACCGAAGAAGAGAAGGCCAATCGCGATATCCGTGTGCGTCTGGAGGAAGAAGCCAGGGCCGAACAGGAGCGTCTGCGGGAATGGGATGAATCCTTGCTGCTACGTTACAGCACCATCGAGGATATCGAGGCCGCCAGGGAGCGCGCACTGCGCGAATTGCGGATACGCGTCAGTATTCTAAAGAGTAATAAGCGCTCCTTGAAACACCAGGTGGAAAGTTATCAAGCCCAGGCTGCCGACCAGGAACGGCGCGGCCAGAAGGTCAGCGTCAATCACGTCACCGCCATAGAAGAGCTGCAGGCCGAGATAGCGATCACCGATACCGCCATTGCCGATCGACAGGCTGAGATCGAACAGGTCTCAGGCGAGTACCAGGCGGATATTGATCGCTTTGAGATGCTGCTTGAAGTTGTTGCCCTGAGACGGGCGATGATGCAAAGCGGTGAGAACTAGCGTCTCACAGTACCTAGCTTGCGTATGTGCTTGCCTGCCCGGGTATCGCCTGGGTGATCGCCTCGCGAAAGAATCCGCGCATCAGTAACTCCCACTGATCCTGCCAGTCCACGGTTGGTGCGCGGGTAAAGCCGCTGCGCACAAACTGTGAAATCCTACCCTCGGCCGACGCCATCAGCAGATTTGCCGCGGCTGCCAGTGGAATGTTGGGGCGCAGACCCTCACGCATTTCTGCCTCGCGTATCACCTGTTTGAGTTGCGCTTCAAAACGGTCAAAGAGTTGTGCGACACGACGGTGCAGTCGCTCGGTTTCGCCGGCCAGTGCGTCGCCCGTCAGGATGCGCGTGATGCCGGGGTTGCGCTCGGCGAACGCCAACAATAACAATAGCATTTTTTCGCAGCGCACCGCCGCAGTGGGTTCTTCACTGAGGATCATGTTGATACGGCTGAACAGAGTCTCCTCGATAAACTCGATCAGGCCCTCGAACATTTTTGATTTGCTGGGAAAGTGTCGGTAGAGCGCGGCTTCGGAAACGCCAACTTGTTGCGCCAGGCCTGCCGTGGTGATTCGGTCACCCGGGTTGGCCTCAAGCATCTGGGCCAGGGCTTCGAGTATTTGCTGTC
Source organism: Halieaceae bacterium (assembly GCA_963669435.1). GTDB lineage: Bacteria > Pseudomonadota > Gammaproteobacteria > Pseudomonadales > Halieaceae > CALJFL01. The sequence continues at coordinate 1,708,637 of OY770025.1, read as the reverse complement.
GCCGTTGGGATTTCTTTGGAGACATGTCGCTCAAGGTCGTAACACGTTAGCGTCCATGCTAGCGATTACATGCTTTAGCTGCAATAAGAGTTCTGTGATATGGCGCAAATAATTTCGCGCCAATGAGAATTAAGCTATAAATTCAGGCTTTTGTTGTACTTTCGCGACGGTTGGTAATGAGTGTTCCGATACCTTCGTCGGTAAAAATCTCCAACAACACAGCGTGGGGCACTCGACCATCGATGATGTGTGCGCTTGATACACCGGATTTCACCGCGTCCAGTGCGCAAGCAATTTTGGGGAGCATGCCACCACTGATAGTGCCGTCCGCAATCAGCTCGTCCACCTGTGCCGTGCTCAGGCCGGTCAGTGTTGCACCCTCCTTATCGAGCAGCCCCGATACATTGGTCAGTAACATCAATTTCTCAGCCTGCATGACCTGGGCAATCTTGCCCGCCACCAGGTCGGCGTTGATATTGTATGTGCTGCCGTCGCGGCCAACACCGATAGGTGCTATGACGGGAATAAAGTCACTGCCGATGATCACATCCAGCACTTGTGTGTCGATTTGGTCCACTTCACCCACGTGACCAATATCTATGATTTCGGAGGCATTCAACTCGGGGCTGTGCCGGGTGACTTTGAGCTGGTGAGCGCGAATGAGTTGCCCGTCTTTTCCGGTCACACCGATGGCCTTACCTCCGCTGCGGTTTATGGAGGCAACGATCTCTTTGTTAACACTGCCACCCAACACCATTTCAACCACGTCCATAGTTTCCGAATCGGTAACCCGCATGCCGTCCACAAACTCGGTCTGGATGTTAAGTTTCTCCAGCAGCGAGCCAATCTGTGGCCCCCCACCATGTACGATCACCGGATTCATACCCACCAGCTTCATCAGCACCACGTCCCTCGCGAAGCTGTCTTGCAGCAGCGGATCTACCATGGCATTGCCGCCAAACTTGACGACAATGGTCTTGCCCGTGAACCGCTGAATGTAAGGCAGTGCTTCGGTGAGTACCCTGGCGATGTTGAGCGCGGAGTCGCGAGATAGAGACATGGCTTTGGCTTCTTAGCGGGAGTTTGCGGTGGTTAAAAGTTGAGTTCCAGGTCCGGCGCCACTGCGCCCACCTGGGACCTGAATTCTTCCTGGATCCTGTCCAGCGCTTCCTGTGAATCTGCCTCAAAGCGTGCGGTGAAAGCAGGGCTGGTGTTCGAGGCGCGAAATAGCCCCCAGCCGTCCTGGTAGTCTACCCGGATGCCGTCCAGGGTGTTTACTTTACCATCGGCAAAATCGGCCTCCTTGGACAACTTTTCCATCAAGGCAAATTTGCGGTCCTCCGGGACCGGCACAATCAGCTCTGGCGTGTTGATACTGGTGGGGAAGCCCGCCAGTGTGTCGTCCAGTGAGTCGCCGTGGGTGCTCAGGATCTCAGCCAGTCGACCGGCCGCGTACATGCCGTCGTCAAAGCCGTACCAACGCTCGCCGAAGAACATGTGTCCTGAAAACTCACCGCCCAGCAAGGCTCCGGTTTCCTGCATCTTTTCTTTCATGTAGGCATGGCCGGTTTTCCACAGCACCGGACGCCCGCCGTGTTGGGTGATCAATTGCGCGAGGTTGCGGCTGCACTTAACGTCGAAAACCACGTCGGCACCGGGGTTGCGGGCCACCACATCCTCCGCGTAGATCATTAACAGCACGTCCGAGCGCACGATCTGGCCACTGGGGCTGACGATGGCCAGACGGTCGCCGTCACCGTCAAAGGCGACGCCAAAGTCCGCGCCTTCCGCCTCTACGGCAGCGACCAGTGCGGCGAGGTTATCTTCGTTGCTGGTGTCCGGCGGGTGGTTGGGGAAGCGGCCGTCCAACTCGCAATACAGCGGCACCACTTCGCACCCGAGTTCTTCAAACAGCTCTGGCGCAACACGGCTGGTGGCGCCGTTCCCGGCATCGATAACCACTTTCAGTGGGACCGCGATGGCGATATCGCTGATTACTTCCTCTATATAGGCAGGTACAACATCCTCCCGAATCATCCGGCCTGTACCCTTCTTGAATTTGCCGGAGACAACCCGCTCGCGAATGTCCTGTATGCCACCGGCCGCGATGGTCTGCTGCTTCAGCACAATTTTGAAGCCGTTATATTCCGCCGGGTTGTGGCTGCCGGTGATCATCACGCCGGAATGGCAGTTCAAGTGACGGGTGGCGAAGTACAGCAAGGGCGTGGGTACCAGGCCGATGTCAATAACGTCGCGACCCGAGCCCATCAGGGCCTTGATCAGGGCGGCTTTGATGCGGGGGCTGGAGGTGCGCCCGTCGCAGGCCACGATGACTGTTTGCTCGTCGGCCTCGCCGGCAATACTGCCGATGGCGGCACCGATTTTGGCGACCATATCATCGGACAATTCGCTCTGGGCGACGCCGCGGATATCATAGGCACGGAAAATATGGTCCGGAAAGCCAGTGCTTGCGGGGGCAGGTTCCAGCGCACCCGGACTGTCGGTACTGGCATCCAGGTCCAGGTCGAGAACATCCTCGTCCTCATCGATAATGTTGGTCGATTGAAACATGGGGTTGGTCAGGTCAGTGCCGGCGGACTCGGTAAACTCGACCACGGGGATCTCGGGTGCTGGGGCACTGGCCTGGCGCAGGTTGCGCAAGGTTGCCCGCCGCAATTGCTTGGCTATCGTCACCAGCTCGGGCACGGTAAGCTCCAGTGGGCTCTTGCGGTCGGCGGCGGCAATGACTTTTTCCACCTGTGCCTCAAGTGCGGCTGGAAATCGCTTGAGTACCAGCAGCAGCCCCACCAGAACCGCAAGCATGCAGATGGCCAGCACCGCCAGTACGCCCGTGGCATGGATCTGCATGTCGCTTACCAACTGATCGGACGGGGAAAATGCCACCTGCCAATTGCTATCGGGAATGCTGACGACTTGTAGGTAGGACTCGCCGCTACTCCCGGCCGTACCATGGCTGGCAATTATTGCTGCGTCCCGGCTCCTGTCTGCCAGTTGCTGTTGCAAGGCAAAGTTGCCGCCTGTGCCGTCCAGCGACTGCATGCGTGTTGCCAGCAGCCCGTTGTCGATGGTGGCAAGGATCACCGCACTGCGGTCTTCGATCCGTGGGTGCGAGGCGAGCTGCGCGAAGGAGCTTACCCATTTGCCCTCGAACTGATAGGACTCGGGATGTGGCGCGTCGCCGGCTCCGGCACGCCTGACCAGGTCGACCTCGATGTGATTGCGCAGTCCCTGGTAGCCGCCTTCAAAGCTGGCGGTGCCCATTTCACCCATGGGTAACAGGCGCAGACTGATCACTTCCGGGAAATAATCGAGCATGGCCTGTTCAACCAGCGCGACATCCTTGCCCATTTCATTGGCGATGGCCTGCAGCGCCAGCGGTGATTGTGCCGCGCCCTGCAGGCGCTGTTCCATCCCCGTCACCAGGCTCTGGATATTGCTGGCCTGCTGCGCGGCAAAAGACTGGGAAATGCGCTGTAGTTGCTGGTCGTTTACCCCGGGGTCCCGTAACAGCAGCAGGTAGGCAAAACCGAGCAGAATAGGCGCCGCAATGACCACCAGTGCCAGCGCCGCCACCCGTCCCAGCGCATTGCCCTTGACACTGATGCCCTGTGGATTCTTGGCGCTTTCGTTATTGTTTTTGTTCTTGCGTTTTAACATCGGGCAACATCAGGGCGTAACTCGTCCCGGCAATCATAGTACGGTGGGCCATTGACTTAAATGCGCCGCTGGCGTTTATTTTTACAAATGCCGTTAAAGTGCTGACTGCAGAGTGGCGATTTTAGCGATGATTTGGCGTGCTATTTCGTGTTTGCGCGCCTGTGGCAGGGGCTCCTCCCCGTCCGGCCAGATCAAGGTCGCCGCATTGTCCTCGCTGTTAAAGCCAATACCGGCTGCGGACACGTCATTGGCCACGATCAGGTCGAGCCCTTTTTTCTCCAGCTTCCCCCTGGCGTACTCCAGGACGTCGCGAGTCTCCGCCGCAAACCCAACGGTGAACACCTGGTCGGAACTGCTGGCTATTGTTGCGACGATATCCGGGTTGCGCGTCAACGCCAGAGTTGTTTCCTGATCACCCTTCTTTATCTTATCTGCCTGCTGTTCACTCGGCCGGTAGTCCGCGACCGCTGCACAGGCGATAAAAACATCGCACTCGGGCAGCTTTTCCAGGCAGCTCTCCAGCATGTCTTCGGCGCTTACCACATCAATACGGCGCACATGCTCCGGTGTTGGCAGTGATACCGGGCCACTGATCACGGTGGTAACGGCGCCGGCATCGACCGCGGCCTGGGCGAGTGCATAGCCCATTTTTCCGGAGCTGTGATTGGAGATATAGCGCACCGGATCGAGAGCCTCACGGGTAGGCCCGGCGGTAATGACCACGCGTTTTCCCGCCAGCGCCCCGCTGGTAAACAACGAGGCAGCGTACTCGGCTATCATAGACGGCTCTTCCATGCGGCCGGGGCCGACATCACCACAGGCTTGCTCGCCCTGGGCAGGTCCAATAAAACTCGCGCCCCGCTCGACCAGGAGGTCGCAGTTCCCTTGGGTGGCCGGGTCTCGCCACATTTGCTGGTTCATGGCAGGGGCAATAAGTAAAGGCGCAGATGTGGCCAGGCTCACGGTGGTTAACAGGTCGTCAGCGCGGCCGGCAGCGAGCCTGGCCAGCAGGTCTGCTGTTGCCGGCGCGATCAAGAGCAGGTCGGCCCACCGACCCAGTTCGATATGGCCCATACCCTGTTCGGCTTCTTCATCCAGCAGTTCGGTATGAACCGGTTGTCCCGACAGGGCCTGCAGTGTCAGCGGTGTGATGAACTCCTGGGCGCCGCGGGTCATGATGACACGCACGGATGCCCCCAGGTCCTGCAGTTGCCTGACCAGTTCGGCGGATTTGTACGCCGCGATGCCGCCACTCACCCCGAGCAGGACATTGCGATTGAAAAGATGTGCCATTTTCACTCCCAGCTTGGGACAATCGCTTTTGGGGTGGGCAACGATACCACCTGACTGTGGCTTTTGACATCATGCCCCTTTTCGCTCAGGGAGAACGCTCAGGGAGGAGCATCTGCAATGACCAGCCAGTGGCCGGGCTCGGAAGGCCCACGGGACAAACTTCTGCAGCGTGGAGCCGCCGCCCTCGCGGATGCGGAGCTGCTTGCGGTGGTATTGCGCACCGGGGTTCCGGGGCAAAGCGCGCTCCAGCTGGCAGAGGCAATTTTGGTGCAATTCGATGGCCTTGCCGGCTTGTTAGCGGCAGATAGCAACCAGATACTCGCATTTACCGGCGTCGGTCGTAGCAAGTATGCGCAGCTACGCGCTGCGGTGGAGCTGTCCCGGCGCGGTGCTGAGCAGCACATCCGCGAGGCGGATGTGCTCGGTAGCCCGGGGAAAACCCGGGAGTTTCTGCAACATCATCTGGGTTGCCGGGACCGCGAGGTGTTCTGTTGCCTGTTCCTCGATACCCAGCACCGTCTGCTGCGATGCGATGACCTGTTCTTTGGCACGCTGGACGGGGCTGCAGTTTACCCCCGGGAGATCGCAGTGCGCGCCCTGCAGTATCGCGCAGCGGCGGTCATTCTCGCTCACAATCACCCTTCCGGAGTGGCCCAGCCGAGCAGTGCGGATCGGCGCATTACCGACCGGGTTCGCGAGGCCCTGCAGCTGCTCGACATTCGTGTGCTCGATCACCTGATTGTGGGGCGTGGCCCCGCGTTTTCGTTTGCGGAAAATGGCCTGATCTGAGCCCAGTAGCGGACCCTTTTCGCGCTTGTCTTGGCACTTGCCTTGAAAAGGGTGTTCTGGTATAAAGTCGCGCTCCGCGAGGCAGGGGTAGATTCCATTGCCCTTGCTTTCACCAGTTTTGAGTAACCCCTCGGTTTGGGGAGAGGTATCATGGCCAGAGTTTGTCAGGTTACGGGTAAGCGCCCGGTAACCGGAAATAACGTTTCACACGCAAAGAATCGCACTCGTCGCCGATTCTTGCCGAATCTACACCAGCACCGCTTTTGGATTGAGTCAGAAAAGCGCTTTGTGTCCCTGCGCGTATCCAGCAAAGGCATGCGCATTATCGACAAGAAAGGTATCGAGCAGGTCCTGGAAGATATCCGCAGCCGCGGCGAAAAAGTTTAAGCGCCCGCCAGCCAAGGAGAATAGCAATGAGAGAAAAGATCAGAATGAATTCGTCAGCGGGTACAGGCCACTTCTATACCACTGACAAGAACAAGCGCACTACCCCGGACAAGCTGGAAATGAAAAAGTATGACCCGGTGGCCCGCAAGCATGTGATCTACAAGGAAGGCAAAATCAAGTAATTGATTTTCCTGCGGATCCTCAGAACCCCGGCACTGTCGGGGTTTTTTGTGCCCGGCGATACTGTTACCGTGCCGACACTGCCGATCTTCGTCTGGGGAGACCACCATTCCTGAATTGCCGGAAGTAGAAACCACGCGTCGTGGCGTGGCGCCTCACAGTACCGGCGCAACGGTGGTCGACGTGGTGGTGAACGAGCCACGGCTGCGTTGGCCGGTACCGGTGGACCTGGCAGAACGATTGCGCGGCAAGCGCATCGAAAGCATCGAGCGTCGGGCCAAGTATCTGCTGTTTCACACCGCCGCCGGCTCGGTGCTTATGCACCTCGGTATGTCGGGGTCATTACGCGTCATGTCTGCCACCGACCCCATGTTGCGCCACGACCATATCGATATCAGGCTCGATTCCGGGCGCAGTCTGCGCTTTAACGACCCGCGGCGTTTCGGCTGCTGCCTGTGGCTACAGCCCGGTGAACAGCATCCACTCCTCAGCAACCTGGGCCCCGAGCCTCTGTCCGATGCCTTTAATGGGGCCCTGCTCTACCGCCTTTCCCGGGGGCGCAAGATGCCGGTAAAGGGCTTCTTGATGGATGGCAAAGTGGTCGTAGGCGTTGGTAATATTTACGCAAACGAAGCCCTGTTTCTCGCTGGCATCCGGCCTGAGCGGGCTGCGGGGCGCATCTCGCTACACCGATATGAGCGCCTTGTTGATCGTGTGAAGCAAGTACTCACTTCGGCTATAGAGCAAGGTGGTACTACCCTGCGCGATTTTGTCGGCGGAGATGGCAAGCCTGGTTATTTCGCCCAGCAGCTTTACGTGTACGGGCGCGGCGGGGAGCCCTGTAAGGCCTGTGGCACTACCCTGCGCGAGGCCCGATTAAGTCAGCGAAGTTCCGTTTACTGCGTGACCTGCCAGCGCTGAAGCGGCTACACTGTTAGGAGACTTAGGGGAACGGGAGTGGATCCTGGGAGTTAGCGATGAAAATAAAAGCAAACACGCGCCGGTTGGCGGCGATAGTTATGGCGGGCCTATTGGCACTGCCGCAGGCATTGTGGGCGCAGGATGCGGTTGACGATAGCCCGAACGAATTTGCCATGGTAGGTGACCTGTTGGTCGCCCGTCCCATCGGCCTGGTGATGACCGCCGGGGGCGCGGCGGTCTGGTTGGTCAGTCTGCCGTTCACGCTGCTGGCGGGCCATGCTGGTGAGGCTGCGGAAACACTCATTCTTGGACCTGGTGAAGCAACTTTCATGCGCTGCCTCGGTTGTCGAGACACGGGCTATACCTACAAGGACGTCGAGCAGTACCGGGAAAGCCAGGCCAAAGCCGAGGCCGAAGACTAGGCTAGTTCCCCAACCGGGGCTCAGCTAAAACGCTGTCGCAGAGCGGCAGCCACTTCCTCGGGTACGAAAGGCGTAATATCCCCGCCCAGCGAGGCAATCTCGCGTACCAATGTTGAGGAAATAAACGACAGGTGTTCAGAGGGCGTCAGGAAGATGCTCTCGAAATCCGGCCACATGGCCCGGTTCATATTGGCCAGTTGAAACTCGTATTCGAAATCTGCAACCGCCCTGAGACCGCGCAGCACGCAGCGCGCATCCTGGCTGCGGGCAAAATCAGTGAGGAGATTACTGAAACCGACCACTTCGACGTTATCGAGGTGTGCCAGCGAGTTGCGGGTCAATTCAACCCGCTCTTCCAGGTTAAAGAGCGGGGTTTTCTTTTCGCTGTGTGCGATGGCTACCACCACCCGGTCGAACAATCTCGCTGCCCTTTCTGTCAGGTCCACATGACCGTTGGTAATGGGATCGAAGGTACCGGGGTAGATAACAGATTCTGTTTTCATCGTTTTGCCGCCTTACCCGAAGCGCCCGATGGTAAACAATTTGGATAGGGGGCACAAACGCGGGCTGCTGGACCCGGCGCGCCGACAATCCCGACCGCTATGTCAGTCTCAGCAGTCGGTAACACACCTCGCCCTGGGTTTTTTCGCGATGCAGTTCCCAATCCGCGGGCAGTGCCGGCAATGATTCCCCGGTTCCGGTCTCCAGGTAGACAAGGGCGCCGGGGTTCAGTAATTGCTGACTATCGAGCTGAACTACGACCTCATCCAGTAGCCCTTGACCAAAAGGTGGGTCCATAAAGACGATGTCATACCCGCCCTGGGCCGTCCCCAGGAACTGCTGGGCTTCACCCGCAAAACACACAGCGCACGATTGAGCGGACAGGGTGTCCAGGTGGCGTTCAATCTGCGCCAGGGTGCGCCGGTTGCTATCGACGAAATCGCAGTGAGCCGCGCCTCGGGACAGGGCCTCGAGACCGAGGGCACCGCTGCCAGCGAACAGGTCCAGGCAGCGGGCACCGTGAATATCGGGAGCCAACCAGTTGAACACGGTCTCGCGCACACGATCGGGGGTGGGCCGAAGTCCGGGCGCGGCAGTAAAGTCCAGTTTGCGGCCGCGCCACTGACCGCCGATGATTCGAAGTCGCCCCGCGCCGTTGCTGGTGCCCGCCGCGGTTTTTCGCCCAGCCATTTATTCGTCCTGAACAAGAATGATAGGATACGCGCTGCCGCTGGCACCCCCTTGAGGCACTGTACGCCTTGCCACGGATATCCAGCCTTGGCCGTCGGCCCGCGCTTACCGAACAGTATGCTTGATGCCGCATAGTATGCTTAAGGCCACGCTGAAGTACTATTGAATTAATCAAAGGTGTCCGCAGACAACCGCCATGAAGTTTTTCAAACGCAACAAAGCTGTTGCCCCGGTCGACGATAATGAATCTATAGAGCCGGCTTCGGCCTTAGAGACCTCCGAACCTGTAGTCGATGACGCGGCTGCGGATAAGGCACCTGCAACTCCCGAGATCGAACCATCCCTGGAGTCTGGCGAGGACTCCGCTGGTAATTCCGAGCGCGGATTTTTCAATCGCCTGCGCGCGGGTCTGGGACGCACCAGCGACAACCTGGTGGAGGGAATGGGTAACCTGTTCCTGGGCCGCAAGGAAATTGACCTCGAGCTGTTGGAGGAACTCGAGTTGCAGCTGTTGCAGGCGGATGTCGGCGTCGAGGCCACCGTCGAAATCATCGAAAATCTCACACAACGGGTGTCACGTCGTGAATTGACCAGTCTAGAGGGCTTGCAAAACGCCCTGAAGGGAGAATTGCTCACGCTATTGAAGCCGAGTGAACAGCCCCTGGTAATCTCTGGGCACAAACCCATGGTAATTCTCATGGTCGGGGTCAACGGCGTCGGCAAAACTACCACCATTGGCAAGATGGCAAAAAAATTCCAGGCTCAGGGCAAGTCGGTGATGCTGGCCGCCGGGGATACGTTCCGGGCAGCAGCGGTGGAGCAGTTGCAGGTCTGGGGAGAGCGCAATAACGTGCCGGTGATCGCCCAGCATACCGGTGCCGATAGCGCCTCGGTGATTTTCGACGCCCTGCAGGCCGCGCGCACGCGGGAGGTCGACGTGCTTATCGCTGACACCGCGGGACGCCTGCATAATAAAGACAACCTGATGGAAGAATTGAAGAAAGTTGTTCGCGTGATGGGCAAGCTCGACCCGAACGCGCCTCATGAAGTCATGTTGGTACTGGATGCCGGTACGGGTCAGAACGCCCTGGCCCAGGCCAGTAACTTCCAGGAAATCGTTGGCGTGACCGGGTTGAGCCTGACCAAGCTCGATGGCACCGCCAAGGGCGGTGTAATCTTTGCCATCGCCAAGAAGCTGGACCTACCTATTCGCTTTATCGGTGTTGGCGAGGGTGTCGACGACCTGCGGCCGTTCCAGGCCGATGAATTTATCGAAGCATTGTTCTCCCGGGAAAACAGCGCTGCATGATCAGCTTTGACCGCGTCAGTAAACGCTACGACGAGGGTCACGACGCGCTTCGGGAAGTCTCATTCTGCATAGAACCTGATGAATTGGTGTTCCTGACCGGGCACTCGGGTGCCGGCAAGAGCACCTTGCTGCGTCTGATCATGCTGATGGAGCGGGCCAGCCGTGGACAGGTTGTGGTCAATGGCCAGAACCTGACGGAATTGGCGAGCCGGGCCATCCCCCGGCACCGTCGCAATATCGGCGTGGTGTTCCAGAATCACCAATTACTGTTCGATCGCAGCGTGTTTGATAATGTCGCGCTGCCGATGATCATCGGCGGCTACGATCACCGGGAGATCGGTCGACGGGTACGGGCGGCCCTTGACAAGGTGGGACTGCTGGAGCGGGAGCGAGCGCTGCCAATTACCCTGTCCGGGGGAGAGCAGCAGCGGGTAGGGATTGCCAGGGCCGTGGTGTGTAGACCAAAGATTCTGCTGGCCGATGAGCCCACCGGTAATCTGGACCCGGCGCTGTCGAGTGAAATCATGTCGCTGTTCGAAGAGTTCAGCCAGGTCGGTGTGACGGTGCTGATAGCCAGTCATGACCTGGCGCTCATCTCCCGTATGCACCACCGTATTATCACCCTGAAGGAAGGCCGGATGGTCAGTGGGGCTGCGGTTTAATGGCCAGAACGGGGACGAGTGGTGCGCGACTGAGCAAAACGCGCTGGCGTGACCAGTACAACGCCTGGCTCCGACACCACCGGTTATCGGCGGCAGACAGTTTAGTGCGCGTACTCGATAATCCCTGGAGTAGCCTGATGACCTGGCTGGTGATCGGGATCGCACTGGCACTGCCGGCGGCACTGACTGTCGCCCTGGACAATGCCGGGGAAGTCAGCGCGCGTATGGACAGTCCCGGCCAGATTTCGCTGTTCCTGCAGGACGACCTGGATGTACCCCAGGCCGAAGTGTTTCGCGAGGAACTGTCGGAACGGCCTGAAACAATGGGGGTGGTGCTGATATCCAGTGAAGATGCGTTGGCGGAGTTTCGCGAGATGTCGGGCTTCGCCGATGTGCTCGATAGCCTGCAGGAGAACCCCCTGCCACACCTGTTACTGGTGACACCGACAGATGACCTGGACGCGACTGCCGCCGAATCACTGCGCGGTGAGCTGCAGTCCTACCCGGAGGTGGCAGAGGCGGTGCTGGACAAAGCCTGGTTGCAGCGTTTGCACAGCATTATGGAGCTGGGCCATCGGCTGGTCATTGCTCTGGCCAGCGTGCTGCTACTGGGAGTGGTGTTGATTCTCGGTAATACCATTCGCCTGGCGATCGAAAATCGACGCGATGAGATCCTGATCGTTAAACTGGTGGGCGGCAGTAATGCTTTTGTGCGCCGCCCATTTCTTTACACCGGCTTGTGGTACGGCGTGGGCGGGGGGTTGGCAGCGGCATTGCTGGTGCTGCTCTCGCTCTGGTTTCTCGACGAGCCCATTGCCCGACTGGCGCAGCTCTACGGTGGTAATTTTACCCTCCGTGGCCTTGGCATCATGGGCAGCCTGAATCTGATCCTGCTGGGGGGGCTGCTTGGCCTGGCAGGGGCCTGGTTGGCCGTTTCCCGCCACCTTGGGGCAATCGAGCCCCGTTAGACCGGCAAATTTCGCTAACTTACTGAAAAATAGCGAATATTCTGCAAGATTTTCTCCTTCACCAGGGAACTTTTCCAGAATTAGCACTCTAAGGGATTGAGTGCTAAAATCCACCTCCGGAAAATGGGAGTATCCACTATGAGCAAGAGTCTGCAGCCACTGGAGCAGATGGTACCAGGAGCGAATCTGACCGCCTATGTACAGGCCGTCAGCAGCATTCCTGTGCTCAGCAGAGAGCGTGAACAGGAACTGGCCGAGTCGCTGTATTACCACGACAGCGTTGATGCGGCCCGCGAGCTGGTGATGTCCCACCTGCGTTTTGTCGTGCATATCGCGCGTAGCTACTCGGGCTACGGTCTGGCGGAAGCGGATCTGATCCAGGAAGGTAATGTCGGCCTGATGAAGGCTGTAAAGCGCTACAACCCGGAGAAGGGTGTGCGCCTGGTGTCTTTCGCCGTGCACTGGATCAAGGCCGAGATGCATGAATACATCTTGCGCAACTGGCGTATCGTCAAAGTGGCTACCACCAAAGCCCAGCGCAAGTTGTTCTTCAATCTTCGCAGTGCCAAGAAGTCATTGGCCTGGTTGAGTGCCGATGAGGCCCAGGCGGTCGCTGATGACCTCGGCGTCGATGTGAAGGAGGTACAGCGTATGGAGGGCCGGCTGAGCAGCCGTGATGTGGCCTTCGATGCCCCGGTAGACAGCGATGAAGACGATGCCTGGCAGGCTCCCCAGTATTTCCTTGAAGATCACAGCAGTGATCCCGCCGAGGCGCTGGAGTCCAGTGATTGGCAACAAAACAACGAGCAACAACTGCACCTGGCTCTGGGTGACCTCGACGAGCGCAGCCGCGATATTCTCGCGCGTCGATGGCTCGCAGAGAAAAAGGCGACGCTGCATGAGTTGGCAGCGGAGTACGGTGTCTCTGCTGAGCGGATTCGCCAGCTCGAGCAAAATGCGATGAAAAAACTGCGGGCAGCAATCGCTGCCTGATTTTGTGCGCAGCGGAGCCCGGCTCCGCGCTACAATACCCCCATGGCTAGGGCCTGTTAACACTAATTACATCATTCCTGCTGGGCACATTTTTTCGTTCAGCAAGGCAGAAGGAGCGTAGTGTATTGAGCATACATGAGCGACTGATAACGTGGCTGAGCGAAGAAATGTACCCAGCCCTTCGGGTTGCCCCTGAAAACGCGCCACTCTGCGTCGCTCCTCACTCATTTGGAGTCACCAAACCACGCTCGTCTATTCTTGATTGGCGCGTTTTCAGGGGCAACAGGAACGATGTAATTAGTGTTGACAGGCCCTAATACCTTTGTTTCCCTGGCGTCGATCAGCGCCATGCTCGCAGTCGCCCTCGGTGCATTCGGCGCCCACGCGCTGAAAAACCGGCTTGATGACTACGCCCTGGGGGTGTTTGAAACCGCCGTCCAATACCACTTCTATCACAGCCTGGCCCTATTGGCGGTCGGGGTACTGGCCCTGAGCCACGCACAGTCCGGATTATTGCGTAGTGCCGGCTGGTTGTTCCTGGTCGGTATGGGGCTGTTTTCAGGTAGTCTTTACTGTCTTAGCCTGACCGGCGTGAAGTGGCTCGGTGCCATAACGCCACTGGGCGGGCTCTGCTTTCTGGCCGGCTGGGCTTGCCTGGCTGCAGCTGCCTGGAAGTTTTAACGTCCTATTTCCACTTCGAACCCCTATGACCGATACACCCAGACACCGCCCGATTCGTAGCTTTGTGCTTCGCTCAGGGCGCATGACTGAGGCCCAGCAGCGCGCCTTCGACGAGCACTGGCGACACTGGGGGCTGGAATACGCCGATGGCATTCTCAATGTCGACGAGGTCTTCGGACGCTCGGCACCTACGGTACTCGAAATAGGTTTTGGTATGGGCCAGTCCCTGGCGTCCATGGCGGAAGCCGAGCCCCAGACCAATTTTATCGGTGTGGAGGTGCACCGCGCCGGCGTGGGCAAGTTGCTGCACAGCACACAGGAGCTGACGCTGGAGAATATTCGCGTCTACTGCCACGACGCCGTCGCGGTGCTGCGCGATTGTATTGGAGAGAGCTCACTGGATACCGTGCAGATTTTCTTCCCAGACCCCTGGCATAAGAAACGGCATCACAAGCGGCGTTTGATCCAGCCAGCGTTTATGGATCTGGTCAGCTCACGGCTCAAGTTGGGGGGAAAGCTTCATGTCGCCACTGACTGGGAACACTATGCTGAACATATCATGGAGGTGCTGAGTGCCTGTCCAAGCCTGGAGAACAGCTGCGACCCCGGGCACTACGCACCGCGTCCGGCCTACCGGCCCCTGACCAAGTTTGAGGCCCGGGGCGAGCGCCTGGGTCACGGTGTTTGGGACCTGATCTTCTACCGCCGTTAGCGGGTGGTGGTCAATCGGGGAAAAACTCGGCGATAACCGTATCGAGGAAGCGACGCCCCAGCGTGGTGGCGCGGAAGGTGCCCTGTTCATAATCCACCAGGCCACGCTGCTGTAGTTGCTGCAACTGGGGCCGCACTACCTGTGCTGACAGCCCCGTGCGGGCTTCAAACACGTCCTCGTTACTTCCCTGGTTAAGTCGCAGTGCGTTGAGCATGAATTCGCCAGCGCGTTCTTCTTCCAAGAGCGGGTGCCATTGCCGGAGGTCAGCCTGACCGGCTCCGGCCATGTACTGAGCGGGCTGTCGGCGATTTGAGTAGCGTTCGATGCGGCCGTCCGCAAAGCTGAGCTTGCCGTGTGCCCCGGCGCCAATGCCCAGGTAATCGCCGAAGGTCCAGTAATTGAGGTTATGGCGGCAGCTGGCTTCCCCTCGAGCATAGGCCGAGACCTCGTACTGGACCATGCCGGCCCCGGCGAGTTGCTCCTCACCCACTTGCTGAATGTCCGCCAGGGTATCTTCGATGGGCAGTGTGGGAGGGCGCTTGTAGAAAACCGTGTTGGGCTCGATGGTGAGCTGGTACCAGGACAGGTGCGGTGGTTGGTAGGCCAGCGCCTGCGCGAGGTCCTGCGCAGCGTCTCCCCGGCTTTGGCCGGGCAAGCCATGCATCAGATCGATATTGAAGCTCTCGAAACCGGCCGATTGCGTCATTTCGACGGCCCGGTGAGCCTGTTCGCTGTTGTGCACCCGACCCAGTGCGGTGAGCGCGGCATCGTCAAAACTCTGCACTCCCAGGGACAGACGGTTAACACCCGCTTGCCTGAATCCCACGAACTTGTCAGCCTCGGCGCTGCCCGGATTAGCCTCCATGGTGACTTCGAGGTCAGCAGATGTTGCGATTTCGGAGCGGATTCCTGCCAGTAATCTGTCGATGCTATGCGCGCTGAACAGGCTGGGAGTGCCGCCGCCAATAAATACGCTGGTAACGGGGCGATTGGCAGCCAGGGTTGCGGCATCCCGCAGGTCTAACAGCAGTGCATGAAGGTAATCTTGCTCTGGCAAATTCTCGGATTCATGGGAATTGAAGTCGCAGTAGGGACACTTGCGTTCGCACCAGGGCAGGTGCACATAAAGTGCGAGGGGCGGAAGCGCCGGCTTGTTTTTCATGTACCGACTTTTAGCGCCTCCAGCAAATCGGCGCTGGCCTTGGCCCTGTGGCTCACGCTGTTTTTGGTCTCCGCCGGTAGCTGTGCGGAGCTGCAATTAAACTCTTCGACAAAAAATAGCGGGTCATAACCAAAGCCGTTCACGCCGGCTGCACTTTCCAGAATGCTTCCCTCCCAGGCCGCCTGGCAGATTATTGGGGTGGGATCCAAGGCGTGGCGCATATACACGAGCACGCACTGGAATCTCGCGCCTCGTTTGGCCGCGGGTACGCCCTGAAGTTTTTCCAGCAGCAGTGCATTGTTGGCCTCGTCACCGGCGCCTGAGAAACGCGCCGAGTGTATGCCTGGCGCGCCTTTTAGGTAGTCTACTTCCAGACCGGAGTCATCTGCGATGGCGGCGAGCCCGGTATGCTCGCAGGCTGCCCTGGCTTTGATCAGGGCATTTTCGACGAAGGTCAGCCCGGTCTCGGGGACTTCCGGAACATCAAACTCTGCCTGGGAGACCAGCTGCAAGGACAGCGGTTGCAGGATGCGTTGCAGCTCCCTGAGTTTGCCGGCGTTACCACTGGCTAGTACTACGGTATCGGCTGACATGCTTTCCTCAATGGATATAGAGCTGGTGCCTGAGCTTGAAGGTGTAGGTCTGGTCGGCGCCCTCGGGCCGAAAGTCCACCTCGAAGAAGCGCCACTCTTCATTGATGAAGGAAAACTCGCCAATGTAGTAAATGGCAGACCCTTCCCGAACCTCCTGGAACTCCAGGAACTGGTTCTGAATCAGATCCCAGGTGCGACCCTTGAGTAGAGTGCTGCGCGGTTCGGTGCCGGACTCGGTGTGTTCGCGAACGGCCAGATTCAGGATGGCCTTTTTCTTACCCCGGGTAATGCCGTATTGGGCGGCCACTTCCGGCGCCAGAAAGGTGGTGTTAACCACGCTGTAGTGCAATTCATAAGGCCCAAAGCGCTCTGACTGTTGCGCCGTTGCGGATATGGCGAAAAGCGTTGCGAGCAAGGCAAGGGCTGCACTGATGATGGGGGGATACATTTCGAAGCTCTAGCGCGTAATGTGATAAGTAGCTGTCACCGCAAACAGGTTGGGCCACAGGCGTGCCAGGAATGGCTTGCGTTCAGTGTTGCCGACCATGTAGCGCGACAAAATCCGGATGCCTTTTTCCTGGCACAATTTCTCGAAATCACGGACCGTACAGAAATGGATATTGGGCGTGTCGTACCAGTTATAGGGCATGAAGCGCGATACCGGCATACGGCCGCGCGACAGCAGGTAAAGACGGCAGCGCCAGTGGCCAAAATTGGGGAAGGTCACCACCCCCTTGGCTCCAATGCGTAGCATCTCGTCGAGAATGGCGTCGGGGAAGTGCACGGCTTGCAGCGCGTGCGCCATCACCACGGTGTCGAAGCTGGCGTCGGGGAAGTTGCTAAGGCCCTCGTCCATATTCTGTTCCACGATATCCAGGCCGCGGGCCACTGCGCCGGTAATGAATGCCTCGTCGATCTCCAGGCCGGTGCCGCTTACCTGGCGCTGGTCGCGCAGTAGTTCGAGGAATTCGCCATCGCCACATCCCAGGTCCAGGACCCGGCTTCCGGGTTCTATCCAGCGCTGACTGTGGGTTAGATCCTGGCGCATCAGTTCGCTCCCACCCGCTGCATATAGGCGCTGAACACGTCGATGTAACGCGGTATCGGCATCAGGAAGGCATCGTGGCCTTCGTTGGCTTCTATGTTGGCGTAGGTGACAGGCCTTCCCGCGGCGATTAGCGCATCCACAATTTCCCGGGAGCGGTCCGGAGAAAAACGCCAGTCGGTGGAAAATGACACGATCAGGAAATCACAGCTCGCGTGACTGAAGGCCTTCACCGGATCATGCCCGTACTCCCGGGCCAGGTCGAAGTAGTCAAGGGCACGAGTCATGAGAATATAGGTGTTGGCGTCGAAGTTGGCCGAGAAGCGGCCTCCCTGGTAGCGCAAGTAGCTTTCCACCTGGAATTCAATCTCGTCGTCGTTGCCCTGCTCCAGCGTACCGGAACTGAGATCCCTGCCGAATTTGGCCGCCATGGCGTCGTCGGACA
This sequence comes from Halieaceae bacterium, assembly GCA_963669435.1. Taxonomy (GTDB): domain Bacteria; phylum Pseudomonadota; class Gammaproteobacteria; order Pseudomonadales; family Halieaceae; genus CALJFL01. The sequence continues at coordinate 1,691,206 of OY770025.1, read as the reverse complement.
GGTAAGTGATATGTCCGACCATCCGCGCCAGGGCCAGCCCTCGGGCAGGTATGGTGTCCTGAGCCAGGTAATTGCCGTCGGCAAAGTCAGGGTCAGATTGGATGGCCTGTCTGGCAATTTCGTTGAAGGCAATGTTTTGTGCACTGAGCTTCATTGCGGAGGCGATGGCCACGCAGTGTTTAACCCGGTCCGGGTATTCCAGGGACCAGCGCATTGCCTGCATACCGCCCAGGCTGCCGCCGATGACGGCGGCCCAGCAATCGATGCCGAGAGTGTCCGCAAGATGCGCCTGGCAATTGACCCAGTCGCGAACCCGCAGGTGAGGGAAGTCGGGGCCCCAGGGCTTACCGGTCTGAGGGTTGATTGAGCTGGGCCCGGTTGAGCCGTGGCAACCACCGATATTGTTAACGCTGACCACGAAAAACCTGCGCGTGTCTATCGGCTTGCCGGGGCCGATACACTCTTCCCACCAGCCCGGCTTCTTGTCTTCCTTGCTGTGGTAACCGGCGGCGTGATGATGGCCACTGAGCGCATGGCAAATCAGTACCGCGTTGCTGCGCGCGTTGTTGAGCTCGCCATAGGTTTCATAGACGAGTTGGTATTCCTCCAGCGTTCTGCCGCAGGCCAGTTTAAGTGGCTGGGTTACCGGCAAAGTCTGGCTGGCCACCAGCCCCACCGAGTTTGCGCTCTGGTAATCGCTCATGGTGGCAATCAAAGACCGATAACCAGGCCGCCGTACATGCCGACACTGGCGGCGATGTGGCGCATGGCAATCTGGATGATATTGATCAGTATGAACACCAGAATAGGTGAAAAATCGAGTCCACCCATAGGCGGTAGTGCTTTTCGAAACGGCGCCATCACCGGCTCGGTCAGGCTGTGCAACAGCGCAATAGCAGGATGACGACTTCCCGGCGCGACCCAGCTGAGAATGATCATGCCCAGCAGGGCAAAGAAATAGATGTTCACCAGCAGCGCCAGAATGCCGATCACCGACCACACCAACAGCAGGAACAAGTTGGGAAGCTGTAGTGAGTGAATCAGTAAAATAGCGACGATAGCGATGTACTGTAAGGCGATGGAGAGCAGCAGTGACGCGAGGTCTAATCCGCCCAGGCCGGGTACCAATCGCCGCACTGGAACGACCAGCGGATTGGTGATCTTCACCAAAAATTGGCTGATCGGATTGTAAAAGTCTGCCTTTACCAGCTGCAGCAGGAATCGCAGTAGCATGGCAAACAGGTACAGGCTGACGAAAGTCTGTATCAGGTAACCCGCAATTTCGGTCAATGCGCCCATTTAATCATTCTCCGGTGCCGTGTGCGGCGACTAACCCATTTCCCGTGCCATTTCGACGGCGCGGGCCTGCGCCGCTTGCATCGCCTGCTGTACGATGCTCTCAAGGCTGTTGCCCTGGAAACTCTGGATGGCGCGCTCGGTGGTGCCCGCCGGGCTGGTTACCCGGCGCCGTAACTCGCCCAGGTCCACATCACTGTCCTGGGCCATACGCGCCGCTCCCAGCGCGGTCTGCTGGGTCATCAGCGTTGCTGTTTCGCGGTCCAGCCCCAGCTCACAGGCAGCATCGATCATTGCTTCCATAAACAGGAAAAAGTAGGCGGGCCCGCTGCCCGACAGGGCAGTGATGGCATCGAGGTCCGCTTCGTTCTCCACCCAGGAGGTAATGCCGACGGCCGCCAATATCTGCTCGGCATGGTGTCTTTGTGCAGGGCTGACCTGATCGTTGCCATACAGGGCGCTGGCGCCACAACCGAGCAGCGCCGGCGTGTTGGGCATGCAGCGCACAATGGCTGCCTGTGCGCCCAGGCGCTGTTGCATGCTGGCGATGGTGACCCCCGCGGCTATCGAGATGGTCAGGCTGCTATTGGTTTGCACGGCGGAGGCGATGCTGGCCGTGGCCTCGGCCATAACCTGGGGCTTAACCGCCATGATTATCACATCGGCATTTGCGGCTGCCTCGGCATTGTCCGCATAGGTAGCCACTGACGTATTCGCGTGCAGGGTTTTCAGGCTATCTATGAAGGGGTCTGCGGCGCTGATCTTGTCAACGGGATGGCCACTTGCCAGCAGCCCGCCAATGATACTGCTGGCCATGTTGCCCGCGCCGATAAACGCGATGTGGGGTGTGTCCAATGTGGGCTCCGAGGCCGGTCAGATTAATGAGCCAGTATACATGGCGGCGGAAGCCAAAATCATCAACTCCGGGGCCCAAAAATATCGGTACCAATACGCACGATGGTGGCGCCCTCAGCAATTGCAGCCTCCATGTCCCCGGACATGCCCATCGACAGCGTATCCAGCTCCGGGATCTGCGCTGCCAGATTTTCCTGTGCCAGGCGCAGTTCCCGGAAGGGTGCGTGCTGGGCCTCCGCTCCAGTGGCAGCGGCGGGAATCGCCATCAGCCCGCGCAGTTGGAGTCTGGGCATGGCGTGGACAGCGCCAGCCAGGGCGGGTAATTCATCCAGGCTTACGCCCGCTTTGCTGTCCTCCCCGGATATATTCACCTGCAGGCAGACCTGCAGAGGAGGCAATTCGGCAGGGCGCTGATCATTCAAGCGGCGGGCAATTTTCTCCCGCTCAATGCTGTGCACCCAGTGAAAGTTTTCGGCAATAGGGCGAGTCTTGTTCGATTGAATTGGGCCAATGAAATGCCAGCACAGTGGGAGGTCGCGCAGGGCTTCAATTTTCTGCAGCGCATCCTGCAGATAGTTTTCCCCAAACTCGCTCAAACCCAGTGCAGCTGCGCTTCTGACCATACTGGCAGGCCGGGTTTTGCTCACCGCAAGAATGTGAATATCACCCGCTTTACGCTGGCTTTTTTCTGCGCTGAGACGTACTCTCTGACGTAGGTTTGCTATATTGTCGGATAGTTGGAGCTTGTCCATACGCAGCATAGTAGCGGATTTGCGGCTGTCACTGGATAGTCAGAGCTGCCTTAAATGGACACGAAAATAAGATAAGCCGGCGTGTGTTGTGCACGCACGGGGATAACCCGGCCAGGGAACAACGGCCGGGCGTGATGCCAGGGGAGGGAAATAATGGATATCACGGAACTGCTCGCCTTCAGTGCAAAGCAAGGGGCTTCTGACTTGCACTTGTCAGCGGGCTTACCACCGATGATCCGGGTTGACGGTGATGTCAGGCGCATCAACTTGCCGCCAATGGAGCACGAACAGGTTCATGAGTTGATCTACGACATCATGAACGACAAGCAGCGCAAGGACTACGAGGAGTTCCTGGAGACCGACTTCTCATTCGAAGTCCCGGGCGTGGCTCGATTCCGCGTTAATGCCTTCAACCACAACCGCGGGGCCGGGGGCGTATTCCGGACCATTCCCTCAAAAGTATTGACCATGGACGACCTGGGGATGGGCCAGGTGTTCAGGGATATTTCCATGATGCCCCGGGGCCTGGTGCTGGTCACCGGGCCTACCGGCTCGGGCAAATCCACGACGCTGGCAGCGATGATGGATTTCATCAACGATAACAAGTACGAGCACGTTCTCACCATCGAGGACCCCATCGAATTTGTGCACGAAAGTAAAAAGTGCCTGGTTAACCAGCGCGAGGTTCACCGCGACACACTCGGCTTTGCAGAGGCCCTGCGTTCCGCGTTACGGGAGGACCCGGATATTATCCTGGTCGGTGAGATGCGCGACCTTGAAACCATTCGACTGGCGTTAACCGCAGCGGAAACCGGCCACCTGGTGTTTGGCACATTGCACACGACCTCCGCAGCAAAAACTATCGACCGGGTGGTGGACGTGTTCCCGGCGGCGGAAAAGTCCATGGTCCGATCCATGCTTTCAGAATCACTGCAGGCAGTGATCTCCCAGACCCTGATGAAACGTGCCACCGGCGGCCGCGTGGCGGCGCACGAAATTATGCGGGGCACCCCGGCGATTCGTAACCTGATCCGCGAGGACAAGGTCGCGCAGATGTACTCGGCTATCCAGACAGGTCAGGCCATTGGTATGCAGACCATGGATCAGTGCCTGCATGACCTCGTGGAGAAACGCATCATCACGCGCGAAATTGCCAAAGAGAAGGCAAGGATGCCGGAAAACTTCTAACCCGGCGCAACGGGTGCCGACGGTGAGGAACTAGCTATGAAGATCGAGGAATTGCTGGAACGGGTTGTCAAGGAGGGCGCATCCGATGGCTTTATAGCCGCCGCTGCCGCCCCGGCCATCAAGGTGGACGGCCAGATCTTCCCGATCAGCGAGCACAAGCTGTCGGACGAGGAGGCGCGGGAGATGGTGTTGTCCACCATGACGGACTCCCAGCAAAAGCAGTTTCTCGATCACCACGAATGTAACTTTGCCCTGGGCAGTGAGGGATTAGGCCGCTTCCGTGTCAGCGCCTTTGTACAGCGGGGCAAGTGTGGGCTGGTACTGCGCCGTATCGAAACCAAGATCCCGAAAATCGACGACCTGGGTCTGCCGCCAATAATCAAGGAACTGGCCATGACCCAGCGCGGGCTGGTGATTTTTGTCGGTGCCACGGGTACTGGTAAATCCACTTCGTTGGCGTCCATGGTGGGTTACCGCAATGAAAACAGCCGCGGGCACATTATCAGCATTGAAGACCCCATTGAATTTATCCACGAGCACGCCGGCTGTATCGTGACCCAGCGGGAAGTCGGTATGGATACCGAATCTTTTGATGTGGCCCTGAAAAATACCTTGCGCCAGGCCCCTGATGTGATTCTGATCGGTGAGGTGCGTAGCGCCGAGACCATGCAGCAGGCATTGACCTTCGCCGAAACCGGTCACCTGTGTCTGTGTACGCTGCACGCCAATAACGCCAACCAGGCGCTGGACCGGATTCAGAGCTTCTTCCCTGCGGAACTGCACAACCAGGTGTGGATGGACCTCTCTCTTAACCTCCGGTCCATGGTCGCCCAGCAATTGATTCCGAAGAAAGATGGCAATGGCAGGCACCCGGTGGTGGAGGTCCTGTTGAACTCACCCCTGGTCGCCGATTACATCCGCAAGGGCGAGGTGCACTTGATCAAGGAAGTGATGACCAAGTCCACCGAGCTCGGGATGCAGACCCTGGACCAGTCGCTGTTCAAGGCTTACGCCGAAGGGCTTATCAGTCGCGAAGATGCGGAGCGCTATGCTGACTCCGGCAACGATGTGCGCCTGATGATCAAAATGCACGAAAAAGGCAAGCAGGCGTTTGACGACGGTCTGGGCCTTACCATCGACGACGAGGACAAGCGCGGCAACTTCCTGCGGTAGCTTACTGCTCGCGCATCCAGCTTTGCAGAATTAACTCGGCAGCCACGCTATCTGCCGGCTGCTCCTTGTAATTGCCGCTGTGCCCCTGTTCCTCAAGCATTTGCTTGGCTTCGAAGCTGGTGAGTCTTTCGTCGACCAGCACTGTTTCCAGGCCCGAGCGCCCATGCAGTCGGCGTGAAAATTTCGCCGCGCGTTGCCCCAGTTCGCTGCTGGAGCCATCCATGTTGAGCGGGTCGCCGACCAGCAATAAATCTGGCTTCCAGGTTGTTATCAAGGCGTCGATAGCCTCCCACTGCGGTATCCCGTCCCTGGCGCGCACGATGTTCAGGGGCTGGGTAGTACCCAACAGACAGTTTCCAACTGCCACGCCAATCTGGCGCAGGCCAAAGTCAAAAGCCATGACCGTGCGGGAATCCGGGCTCAAGGCAGTGAGATCAGGCGTGGCCCGCCTGTGCAGAAATCAGGTTCATATCGATGCCCAGTTGGGCAGCGGCAGCGCCCAGACGCCCCTGGTAGGGGGTGGCGAAGATGATATCGCTGTCTGCCGGTAGGGTGAGCCAGCTGTTCTCCGCCAACTCCTGCTCGAGTTGGCCCGCGGTCCAGCCCGCGTAGCCGAGAGCGATCAGGTGTTCCTCGGGGCCGTTGCCGTTGGCGATGGCGCGCAGCACGTCCCTGGACGTTGTCAGGGTGATCTCTTCGGTCACCTTGATGCTCGCTTCCCAGCTCTGTGTGCTGCGGCGATGGAGCACGAATCCATGGTCTATTTGTACCGGGCCGCCGGCCATCACCGGGGTTTCATCAAAGTCGCCGCGCGTGGTGATTTGCAGGTGCTCAAAAATTTCCGCGACAGTCAGCTCCAGTGGCTGATTGATGACAATACCCATGGCACCGCTTTCGCCGTGTTCACAAATATAGGTGATGCTGTGCGAAAAAATGCCCTCCGCCAGGCTCGGCATCGCCAGTAAAAAGTGATCGCGTAGGCAATCGCTGCTTCTGGAGGTGCTGGCGTGGAACTGTGATGGCATAAACCTGAAAACTCGTCGTCGTTGGCGCGCGGCGTCAGGATAGAGGACGCCGGGACCAGCCTGGAGAGTATGACGAAGCTTCAGGCAAGCCCTAGCCTGAGCTTAGCTGGTTTTCCTGAAATTGCCATGTTCGGATGATCTCAAGCTTATCCGTGGTGGCTTTGAGCTCTGCTGGGAAGGGTGCAAATGGAGCAGCTAGGCGCACTATCTTGATGGCTGCTTCATCGAGCACTGCATATCCAGAGGAGGACAAGACTTGGACATCCTCGAGGCTGCCATCTTGCCGCACTGTTACCAACAGGCGCAGGCTGCCATAGATACCGTAACGCCTTGAGGCCTCCGGGTAATACTTGTTACCCACGGCTTCCAACCGCTGCCGCCATTCGTGGAGATAGGCTGCATCGGCAGCTGCACGCGTTGATACTGAGCTGACACGCCGCACTCGCGGCCGCTGTGAGTAGTCGCTGGTTTGTTGATCCAGCGTGGCTTCCAGCGCGGCCAACTGTTGGTTCAGCCTGTCCACCTCGGGGCTGATGCCCCGCACTCGCGATTCGCTTTCTTTCTGTAATTCCTCGGCAGTGGCAGCCAGGTCATTAGACATGGTCGTGGTGAGTACGGGTCGGCTGGTGGGCTCAGGCTGGCTCTCCACCAATGGCCTGGCGGTGGATTCCTGGGCCTGTTCCGGCACCATCGGATTATTGCTGCGGGTGGTAACCCGGGTGAGCTCGGCCTCGTTACCGCTGCCGATCTGGTTGTCCTGGGCGATGCGCTGCGCATCCTCCTCGGCTTCTGCAGACGGGCGTTGTGCCAGCGTTACTTCAATCTGTTGTGCGTGAACTTCCAGGTGGTAATTGCCAAAACTGACGCCGAGTATGATGATCGCGTGCACAACGGCGGCCACGAATATGGCAAACATGAGCCTGTCGTTTTTCGCATGCTCTATGCCGACGTATTCCACCGCCAATTATCGCCCCTGTTCAGCTAACTCCCCGGCTATACAATCCATCAGTTGCCCACCTATGTCCAGATCGTATTCGTTGTCAATTTCACGAATACAGGTGGGGCTGGTGACGTTAATTTCGGTCAGGTAGTCACCGATAATATCCAGGCCCACAAACAGCAGCCCCTTGGCCTTCAGGGTCGGGCCAACCTGCTCTGCAATCCACCGGTCCCGATCCGTGAGCGGCTGTGGCCGACCCGCGCCACCCGCCGCCAGGTTGCCCCTCGTTTCGCCCTTTACCGGAACCCGGGCCAGGCAATAGGGCACAGGTTCACCCTTGATCATCAGGATGCGTTTGTCGCCTTCAGTAATCTCAGGGATAAAGCGTTGCGCCATGATGGTTTGCCGGCCGAATTCTGTCAGCGTCTCCAGGATCACGTTGAGGTTGGGGTCCTCCGCTTTGACCCGGAATATCGACGTGCCCCCCATCCCGTCCAGGGGCTTGAAAATCACGTCCTGGTGTTCGGCGTGGAACGCTTTCAATCGTTCGGCATCTGCACTCACCAGCACCGGTGGGCAACACTGCGGGAACTGGGTGGCGAAGATCTTCTCGTTGCAGTCACGCAGGCTCTGGCAGCGGTTCACGATCAGCGTGCCCTGGCGTTCCGCTGCCTCCATAATGTAAGTGCTGTAGATGTACTCGTTATCGAACGGCGGATCCTTGCGCATCAGGATGACGTCGAGCTCGGACAGGTCGGTGGCCACCGCTTCGCCGCGGGAGAACCAGGCGTTCGGGTCCTTGAAGACCTGCATCGGTGCGAGATTTGCCCTTGCAACCCCCTGGTCGAGGTACAGGTCCTTCTGCTCCATGTAGAACAGCTGCCAACCGCGTGCGCTGGCAGCCCACAGCATGGCCATGGTGCTGTCCTTCTTGTAGCTGATGTTTTCAATCGGGTCCATGACCACGCCGAGTTTGATTGTCATCGCTGTGCTCTGTTGCTCAAGTGGCCTGCCAAAGTACGCAATGGCCCGGTTCGTTGCAAGCCCGACTCCGCCAAGCCCTGTCTCGGTGTTTGCGTGGTCTCACCCCGGGGCTATCGGATTGCACATAGGTGCCCTAGAATGGCGATCCAAATTTGCCGGTTGGAGCCGCTCTCACACATGTTTGCCACTCTTTACTTTATTCTGGCCCTGCTAGCCGCTATCGGAACGCTCTGCGCACTGATCAAGGCGCGACAGGTCTACTTTATGGCACTGCCCTACTTTCTGTTCGCCTGGCTGACCGGCGAGACTGCCCTGCTCAGTATGATGTGGCAGCTGGGTTTGACCGCTGTGCTGGCTGCTGCCGGCGTTATGGACGATTCACTGGCCCAGTGCGCTCTGGTACTTTTTTCCCTGTCCTGGATAGGTATGGCCTATTTGCACTTCCAGGCGATGGACAGTGATACCTACCTGCGCGGAGCCTTGCGGAGGGCGCTTGGTGATAACTATCGCGGGGACATTCCCGAGCACCGGCAGGCGACTCTCACCGATGGCGTACGTAGCAATAGCTGGCTCAAGCCTTTTCATTTTGCGCGCGAGGGCGTGCGGGTGCATAAAGGCACTAGCTATGGTGATGCAGGGGTCCGCAATCTGCTGGATGTGTACCAGCCGGCGGTAGAACGCGAGCGGCCCTTCCCGGTATTGTTGCAGGTCCACGGGGGCGCCTGGATCGTCGGCCACAAGGAAGAGCAGGCCAAACCGCTGATGTACCACATGGCCCAGCGCGGCTGGGTTTGTGTTTCCATCAATTATCGCCTGAGCCCGGCCGCAAAGTTTCCCGCCCATATTGTCGACGTTAAAAAAGCCATATGCTGGATCAAGGACAATATTGCTGACTTTGGCGGCGACCCTGCCTACATTGCCATTACCGGAGGCTCTGCAGGTGGCCACCTATCCTCACTGGCGGCCCTGACACCTAATGACGCTGACTATCAGCCCGGTTTTGAGGACCGCGATACCACCGTGCAAGCTGCGGTACCGTTTTACGGGGTCTATGACTTTCTTGACCGCGACGGTATCCGCCCGTCCATGCCGATGGAGGACTTCCTGACCGGAAGAGTAATGCCCAGCTCTTCATTTGCTGACCGAGAGCTGTGGGATCGGGCCTCGCCGCTGACCCGCATCAATTCAGATGCGCCACCCTTTTTCGTGATTCAGGGGACGCACGACACGTTAGTGTGGGTTGAGGAGGCGCGCAATTTTGTCGCTGCACTGGAAGCAGAGTCAAAGCAGAAGGTCGCCTACGCGGAGCTCCCCGGGGCCCAGCATGCCTTTGATATGTTCCACTCGGTGCGCACGGATCATACGGTGAATGCGGTGGCGGACTTTTTGGAGTGGACCCATGGTCAGTGGGTGGCGGATCAGGGCAGACGGTTTTGAAACCTTAGAGCTCTTTCAATGCTTAGCTTTAGGCTTCGGATCGTGCCTCACACTTAAGTCCCCTTGACCGAATCGAGCTCTTAGGCTGATCGCTAAGCCGCTGCGCTTTTAAGCGTTCAAGACCGTGCGCAGCATGGATGCTGCGCCCGAGGCCCCATGGATGGGTTCACGCCGTGTCTTGAACGCTTAAAAGTGGAGCGGCGCCTCGGAGTCCAAAAACTTGTCTAGATCTACGACCTTCGATATGGGCGGTGCCTCGCTTCTCTTCTGCAGCGATGTGGGATTCCAGAGTTTAGAATAAGCGAGTAGTCGGGATCAGAATTGCTACATGGACCCCATATCCCCCACCGGGCCTGCAAAATCGCCAGCGCAGCCAGCGGTGCAGTTTCCGTGCGTAATACCCGCGGTCCCAGCCGCATTGACACAAAGCCGTTGGCTTCTGATTGCTGAATTTCTGCCTCGCTCAAACCACCCTCTGGGCCAATCAGCAAATCAACGCTGGCAGGTGTGGTGTTGTCCGAGGCGCTTTGACCGGAACGGTGATGCAGCACAAATTTTCGCTCACCATTGGCGGTCGCCAGCCAATCATCCAGTGCGGTGGGTTTGTGGAGTTGGGGTAAATGATTGCGGCCGCATTGTTCGCAGGCACTGATGATGACCTGCTGCCAGTGTCTGATCTTCTTTTCTGCACGCTCTTTATTCAGTTTGACCCCGGTCCGCTCGGTGATAAGCGGGGTGATGGTCGCGACGCCCAGCTCGGTGGCTTTCTGCACCACGAGGTCCATGCGCTCGCCACGAGACATGGCGATTCCCAGGTGAATATGAAGGGGGGACTCCGACCCCGCTTCTTGCGCTTCTACGACCTGCAGCGTTAACTGCTTTTTCTGAACGGTGGCGATGGTTGCGACGTAGGCCTTTCCGTTGCCATTGAATAACTGCACCGCCTCGCCTTCGCCGAGTCGCAGCACTCGGCTCAGGTGTTGACTGGCCTGGGGCTCCAGCAGTAGTTCTTGTCCCGTGGTGAGTTCCTGGGGAGTGTAAATTCGGGGAACTCGCACGGCGTGGGCGCTTTAGCTCAGGCCGAGGTTTGCGTAAATCTCGCGCACCGGCTCGACCTGGTTCATGGTGTAGAAGTGGATCCCCGGTGCCCCGTTGTCGAGCAGCGTCTGGCAAAGCTGGGTGACCACCTCCACACCGAACTTGCGGATGCTCTCCTGGTCGTCTCCGTAACCGGCGATGCGCTGGCAAATCCAGCGTGGTATTTCTGCACCGCAATTGGTCGAGAAACGCTGGAGGTTGGGGAAGTTGGTAATGGGCATGATACCGGCGTGGATCGGCTTATCGATCCCGATGTCCGCGCAGCGATCAAGGAAGTAGAAATACGATTCGACGTTGTAAAAGTACTGGGTGATCGCACTGTCGGCGCCTGCGTCAAACTTGCCTTTCAGGTAGCCGATGTCCTTGTCGTAGCTCTCCGCCTGGGGGTGTATCTCCGGGTACGCGGCGACCTCAATGTGGAAGTGATCGCCGGTGTGCTCGCGGATGAAGGCGACCAATTCGTTGGCATAAATGAGTTGACCTGCACCGCCCATTCCCGAGGGGATGTCGCCGCGCAGCGCAACCAGGCGATTGACGCCCATGGCCTGGTAGCTCTGCAACAGATCTTTGATGGCCTCTTCGTCGTCGCCACCGAAGCTTAGATGTGGCGCCACGTCGATCCCCTGCTCCTTGATCGCAGTGACAATGCCCAGGGTATTGTCCCGGGTCGAGCCGCCGGCGCCGTAGGTCACGGAGAAAAACTCGGGCCCCAGTTGCTCGAGCGCCGGTGTTGTCTGCTCCAGCAACTTGCTGCGCCCCGCTTCGGTTTTGGGCGGGAAGTATTCAAAGGAAATACTGGGTTTGGCCATGGGGTGCTGTTTCCTAGTACTTGTAGCCTTCGGGCTTGTAGGGACCGTCGACCGGAACATTGATGTAGTCCGCCTGCTCCTGGGTGAGTTGCGTGAGTACCCCGCCGAAACCGGCAACCATATGTGCGGCAACCTCTTCATCCAGCTTTTTGGGCAGCACTTCCAGGGTCAGGGCCGCGGGCTTCAGCTCCCGCTCTAGGTCGGCAAACTTGCGCTCGTACAGGTAAATCTGTGCGAGTACCTGGTTGGCGAAGGAGCCGTCCATGATCCGGGAGGGGTGACCCGTGGCGTTGCCCAGGTTGACCAGGCGGCCCTCGGACAGCAGTAACAGGTGGTCGCCGTTGGCACGGTCGCGGTGGATCTTGTGCACCTGGGGCTTGACCTCTTCCCACTCCCACTCGTTACGCATAAAGGCGGTGTCCACTTCATTGTCGAAGTGACCAATGTTGCACACCACCGCACCACTTTTAATGTTCTTCAGCATGTTCGCGTCGCAGACATTGTAATTGCCGGTGGTGGTCACCAGCAGGTCGATGTTTTGCAGCAGATCGCGATCGATACTGCCTTCGGTACCGTCATTCTCGCCGTTGATATAAGGCGAGCACACCTCAAAACCGTCCATACAGGCCTGCATGGCACAGATCGGGTCGATCTCGGTGACGCGCACGATCATGCCTTCCTGGCGCAGTGACTGGGCTGAACCCTTACCCACATCGCCATAGCCGATAACCAGCGCTTTCTTGCCTGCCATCAGGTGGTCAGTACCGCGCTTGATGGCGTCATTCAGGCTGTGTCGACAGCCGTACTTGTTGTCATTCTTGGATTTGGTCACCGAGTCGTTCACGTTCACTGCCGGAACTTTCAGCAGGCCCTGCTCCAGCATTTCCTGCAGACGGTGCACACCGGTGGTGGTTTCCTCAGTAATACCGTGGACCTTGTCCAGTACCTCGGGGTACTTCTCGTGCAGCATGCCAGTCAGGTCGCCGCCGTCGTCCAGCACCATGTTCGCGTCCCAGGGCTCGCCGTCCTTGAGGATGGTTTGCTCCAGACACCAGTCGTATTCCTCTTCGGTCTCGCCTTTCCAGGCGAACACAGGTACGCCGGATGCAGCGATAGCCGCGGCAGCGTGGTCCTGGGTAGAGAATATGTTGCAGGACGACCAGCGCACCTCGGCGCCCAGCGCGGTGAGGGTCTCGATCAACACACCGGTCTGGATGGTCATATGGATGCAGCCGAGTATCCTGGCGCCGGCCAGCGGCTGGCTCGGCGCGTACTTGGCACGCATGGCCATCAGTGCCGGCATTTCAGTCTCGGCAATTTCCAATTCGCGGCGACCCCAATCGGCCAGGCTGATGTCCGCGACTTTGTAGTCCTGGGTTGCTTCCAGTTTTTCTGCTGTGCTCATTTCTAATTCCTCTTGTCCTTGTTACTTAGCTTGTTTTGTTCATTTTGGCCCGGTCCGGCAGCACATTTTTGCTCCGCTGGACACGCCGTTAATACGTCCATGTAGGCTCGGCTGCCGCGTCCATGCGGCAGACGGTCCTGCGGAGCAAAAATGTGCCCCCGGACCTATGTGCAATGTCGGGACTTAAGAAGGTTTTCTCAGCGACGTTAGTCGGGTTATCAAATATACGAGGTAGGACTCCGGGTTTGGGTTTGCGAGACCGTATGCGACATGGATGTCGCATCCGAGCCCCCATGGATGGGTTCACGGCGTGTCGCGCAAACCCAAACCCGGTGTTCTACCGTGCTACGTGGCACCCCGCCTAAAGCACTGCCTTCAAAGCCTCCGCCTTATCCGTCTTCTCCCAGGTAAAATCCGCATCCTCACGTCCAAAGTGTCCATACGCCGCAGTCTTGCGGTATATCGGCCGCTTCAGGTCGAGCATCTCCACCAGGCCAGCGGGGCGCAGTTCAAAATTGTCTGCTACCAACGCTGCGATCTTCTCGTCGGCCAACTTGCCCGTTCCAAACGTATTGATCGAAATCGAGGTCGGCTCGGCCACACCAATGGCATACGACACCTGTATCTCGCAGCGCTCGGCGAGACCGGCAGCGACAATGTTTTTTGCCACGTAACGGCCTGCATAGGCCGCCGAACGGTCTACCTTGGACGGGTCCTTGCCTGAGAATGCGCCGCCACCGTGACGGGCCATGCCACCGTAGGTATCGACAATAATCTTGCGTCCGGTGAGGCCACAGTCACCGACCGGGCCACCGATAATGAACTGGCCGGTGGGGTTGATGTGGTACTTGGTGTCGGCGTGCAGCCACTGCTCGGGTAGGACTTCCTTGATCACCAGGTCCATCACCGCCTCGTGGATATCGCTTTGCTTGATGTCCTCGTCGTGTTGTGTGGACAGGACCACCGCGTCGATGGCGACGGGTTTGCCGTCTTCGTAGCGCAGGGTGACCTGGCTCTTGGCGTCGGGGCGCAACCAGGGCAGCGTGCCGTTTTTGCGCAGTTCGGCCTGGCGTTCGACCAGACGGTGGGAAAAGTAAATGGGGGCTGGCATTAACACGTCGGTTTCGTTTGTGGCATAACCGAACATAAGGCCCTGGTCGCCGGCGCCCTGCTCCTTGGCCTCGCCTTCGTCGACACCCATGGCGATGTCGGGAGACTGCTTGCCAATGGCGTTGAGCACGGCACAGGAGGCGCCGTCGAAACCCACCCGGGAACTGTTGTAGCCGATATCCAGGACCACGTCCCGGACCACGTCTTCTAGGTCGACGTAGGTGCTGGTGGTTACCTCACCGGCCACCACCACCATGCCGGTTTTGACCATGGTTTCAACGGCTACCCGCGCATCCCGGTCATCGGCGATGATCGCATCCAGGATGGCATCGGATATCTGGTCTGCCATTTTGTCGGGGTGACCCTCGGAGACTGACTCCGAGGTAAAAATTCCATACTCGCTCATAGTGTTTCCTTCATTGCTGTGGGTAGCCGAACAGGCGCACCTGTATTTGAAATCCGTTGCGTTGTGCCAGGTAGACGTTGGCGATCTCGCCAAGGCCCGCTGCCTCGGCCCAGGTGGCCAGCTCCTGTGGTTCGAAGCCCAGCCACAGGTCGCCGCAATTTTCCCGCGCCCAGGCCTGGTCGTGGCGGCACAGGTCGGTGACCAGCACCACGCCGCCGGTGGCCAGGTGCCGGGCGACGTCTGCGAGCACGCCCGCCGGGTCAGGTGTGTGGTGAAGTACCATATTGATGATCACACAGTCAGCCTGTACACCTTTGAGGGCCGGCGCACTCGTATCACCGTGGAGAAACTCCACGTTGTCGATTCCCGCCGCGGCGACGCTGTCTTTCGCTTTGTCCAACATTGCCTGCGCATTGTCCAGGGCGATGACGCGCTGGAACTGCGGCGCCAGCTGGGCCAAAAATGCACCGTCGCCGGGGCCAACCTCCAGAGCAGTGTCTCGCCGTGTCAGGGGTGCATCGTTTAGAACTTGCGCCACGGTATCCGCGTACTGTTCGTAGCTGGCAATCAAGTCCTGCTGTTGGCGGAATTTTTCGGCGTTGTTGCGGAAAAAATCGCGTGAATTCTGCTCCCGGCGGGCCTGCAGGGATTTGAGCCTGCGGGCAAGGCCCTTGGGCTCGGCAAATCTGTCCACCGCCTCAAAGATGCTGTGCTGCAGCGGCTCTAGCTCGGCTCGCTGACCCAATTCACTGCGGCGGTAAAAAATGGAGTTGCCTTCACGCCGACTGGCTACCAGCCCGGCAGCGGACAGCACCTTCAGGTGATGGCTGAGGGCTGGCTGACGGATATCGAACAGCGCACAAAGCTCTGACACCGCAAACGAGTCCTCCTGCAACACCCGCAATATCTGCAGACGCAGGGGGTCTGCACTGGCCTTACACAGGCCGGCCAGGTCAGCATACGTGGACGGTGGTGCCGCAAACTCGCCAGCGCTATTTTTGGCAGCGTTTAACATGGCGCGCAGTCTAGCAGCTGCGGAAATCTATATCAAAATATTTTGATATAGATTTCAGGCCGCGGATAGCCTTAAATTCCGGCGATTTGATTGCTGTCAGGGCGCGGTTACGCGAAAATGGCGCCCCACACGCTAGCGGCCCCTTACGCCCCCCTGAACCGGAGAACAGAATGTCTTCACGCACCAACCTTGCCAATGCAATTCGCGCTCTCAGCATGGACGCGGTCCAGCAGGCCAACAGTGGCCACCCTGGTGCGCCCATGGGGATGGCGGATATCGCCGAGGTGCTGTGGAATGATTATTTGAACCACAATCCCGCCAACCCCCAATGGCCCAATCGCGACCGTTTTGTGTTGTCCAACGGCCATGGTTCCATGCTCATTTATTCGCTGCTGCACCTCACCGGCTACGATCTGCCGATCGAAGAGTTGCGCAACTTCCGCCAACTGCACAGCAAAACGCCCGGCCATCCCGAATACGGTTACGCGCCGGGGGTGGAAACCACCACCGGGCCGCTGGGACAAGGCATTACCAACGCCGTGGGCATGGCACTGGCGGAAAAAACCCTGGCCGCACAGTTCAACCAACCTGGCCACGAGGTCATCGACCACTACACCTACACCTTCCTGGGAGATGGCTGTCTGATGGAGGGTATTTCCCACGAAGCCTGCTCACTGGCGGGTACCCTGGGCCTCGGTAAGCTGATCGCCTTCTACGATGACAACGGTATCTCCATCGACGGTGAGGTTGAGGGTTGGTTCACCGACGACACCCCGGCGCGTTTTATTGCCTATGGCTGGCAAGTGATTGCCAATGTGGATGGCCACAATCCCGAGGCAGTCCGCGATGCCATCGAGGCGGCCCGGCATGAACCCGGTAAGCCCACCCTGATTTGCTGCAAAACCATTATCGGCAAAGGGTCACCGAACAAGCAGGGCAGCGAATCCTGCCATGGCTCGGCCCTGGGCGGGGACGAAGTGGCGGCAACGCGCGAGGCGCTGGGCTGGCACCACGAGCCCTTTGTCGTTCCCGACGACGTGTATGCCGGCTGGAATGCAACTGAGCGCGGCGCGAAACTGGAGAATGACTGGCAGCAGGCGATGCGCGCCTATGCAGCTGACCATCCCCAGCTGGCAGCCGAACTGAATCGGCGACTGGCCGGCGACTTACCTGAAGATTTCTCCCAGCGAGCGGATGAGTATATCGCCGCCTGCCAATCTGAAGGCGCCAGTATCGCGTCGCGCAAGGCCTCACAGAACTGCCTGAATGCCTATGGGCCAATGTTGCCTGAGTTGCTCGGTGGGTCGGCTGACCTGGCGGGTTCAAACCTGACAATCTGGAGCGGTTCCCAGGGTGTTAGCGCGGGCGATGGCAGTGGCAACTACATCTATTACGGCGTGCGCGAATTCGCCATGTCGGCAATTATGAATGGTATCGCCCTGCACGGCGGTTTTATCCCCTACGGGGCCACATTCCTGATCTTTATGGAGTACGCCCGCAACGCGGTGCGTATGGCTGCGCTGATGAAGCAGCGCTCCATCTTTGTCTACACCCACGATTCAATTGGCCTGGGTGAAGATGGCCCCACCCACCAGCCGGTGGAGCAACTCACCGCGCTGCGGGCGACCCCGAATATGCACACATGGCGGCCCTGTGACACAGTGGAATCTGCCGTCGCCTGGAAGGCCGCGATTGAGCGTCATGACGGACCCTCCTCGCTGGTATTTTCACGCCAGGGTCTGCCGCACCAGCAGCGCAGCGATCAGCAGTTGGCCGATGTCGCACGGGGTGCCTACGTCCTGCACGGTGGCGCCGAGTCGCCGGATGCGATCATCATTGCCACCGGTTCGGAGGTTCAGCTGGCGATGGCGGCAGCAGAGAGGTTAGAGCAGTCGGGTCGCCAGATCCGGGTTGTTTCCATGCCGTGCGCGGAGATCTTCCAGGTCCAGGACGCTGACTATCGCGAGGCGGTCCTGCCCAGCGATGTGCTCGCCCGGGTGGCAGTGGAGGCAGCCCATGTGGATTACTGGCACAAGTATGTTGGCCTGGACGGCACCATAGTCGGCATGACGACCTTCGGCGAGTCGGCACCGGCGGGAGAATTGATGCAGCAGTTTGGTTTCACCGTCGACAATGTCGTGGCTGCGGTGGAAGACGTTCTCCTATAGGCCCTGACCCGTGCTACGCCTGGCGATTAATGGGTATGGCAGGATAGGACGCTGTGTGCTGCGTGCACTGCAGGAAAGCCCCCTGCGCGAGGACGTGGCAGTGGTGGCTATCAATGAAATCGCCGATGCGCGCACCGTACTGCACCTGACCCGCTACGATTCCACCCACGGCCGTTTTCCCGCTGAGGTTAGTGGTGGCGCCGATTCCCTGGACATTGCCGGACACAACATTGCGTTGTTTTCTTCAGCGAATATCTCAGAGCTCCCATGGGCAGATCTGGGGATAGACCTTGTCCTGGAGTGCACCGGTGCCTTTACCGACCGTGCCACGGCCGAGCAACATCTTAAGCAGGGAGCCAAGCGCGTGCTGTTCTCCCAACCCGCCCGGGCAGATGTCGATGCTACCGTGGTGTTCGGTGTGAATCATCAACATCTGCGCGCTAACCATCAGGTGGTTTCGGCTGCTTCCTGCACTACCAACGGGATTGTCCCGGTGATCAAGGTGTTACAGGACAGCTTTGGTATCGAGAGTGGGACGATCACCACCATTCATTCATTGATGAATGACCAGCCGGTGCTGGACGCCTACCACCACACAGACCTGCGCAAGACCCGTGCGTCGGCGCATTCTATAATTCCTGTGGATACCGCATTGCCGCGCGGCATAGAGCGCATCTTCCCCGAGCTGGACGCCGAATTTACAGCTCAGGCCCTGCGGGTACCCACACTCAATGTGTCGGCAATGGATATGACCGTCAATGTTGGCACCGACGCCAGTGTAGAGAGCGTGAACTCCGCACTTCGGGCCGCTGCGGAAAACAGCTTCGACGGTGTGCTCGGTTATACGGAGGAGCTGCTTGCCTCCTGTGATTTTAATCATGACCCCAGGTCCAGCATTATCGATGCCAGCCAGACCCGGGTCAGCGGGGATCGACTGGTGAAAGTGCTGACCTGGTTCGATAATGAATGGGGCTATGCCAACCGCATGCTCGATGTAGCCCATTACTGGGGGAATTTGTAGGAGCACCTGTTATGGCTTTGACCGTGAAACTGATGAGCGACCTGGACCTGGCTGAGCAGCGGGTACTGATTCGCGAGGATCTTAACGTACCGCTCAAGGATGGCGCGGTCAGCAGCGATGCCCGCATTCGAGCGGCGCTCCCCACTATTGAGGCAGCACTTGCTGCGGGCGCCAGGGTCATCCTGATGTCCCACCTGGGGCGGCCGGTAGAGGGCGAGTTTGACGCCGCCTTTTCCATGGCGCCCGTTGCTCACCATCTCTCCACTTTGTTGGGCAGGGAGGTGCGCCTGGTCGCAGATTGGCGCGATGGAGTCGAGCTCGCGCCGGGTGAGGTTGCCCTGCTGGAGAATGTGCGATTCAACGAAGGTGAGAAGGCGGATGCCGATGATCTGGCCAAGGCCTATGCTGGCCTCTGCGATGTGTTTGTAATGGACGCCTTTGGCACCGCACACCGGGCGCAGGCCTCCACCCACGGCGTGGCGCGTTTCGCGCCAGTAGCCTGCGCTGGCCCCCTGCTGGCCGGCGAACTGAATGCATTGGAGCAAGCGCTGAGTAATCCGGCCCGGCCCATGGTCGCGGTGGTTGGCGGGTCCAAGGTCTCTACCAAGCTCACTGTGCTGGAAACCCTGGCCGATAAAGTGGACCAGTTGGTTGTCGGCGGCGGCATTGCCAACACCTTCCTTGCAGCGAGTGGCGCCGCGGTGGGTAAATCCCTGTGTGAGCATGACCTGGTACCCGCCGCCACTGCACTGATGGACAAGACCACTATTCCCCTGCCCGCGGATGTAGTGACGGGAAAGGAGTTCTCCGAATCTGCCGCGGCAGAACTGAAAGACGCCGCCGCTGTGGAAGATGAGGATATGATTTTCGATATTGGCCCCGTGGCAGCGGCGGAGATTGCGGAGGTTTTGAAGGGCGCGGGAACGATTTTGTGGAACGGCCCGGTAGGTGTGTTCGAGTTCGACCAGTTTGCCGCGGGCACCGAGGCCCTGTCCATGGCGATTGCCGAAAGCGACGGTTTTTCCCTGGCTGGGGGGGGCGATACGCTGGCGGCCATTGATAAATTCGATATCGCGGACAAGGTGTCCTACATTTCAACGGGTGGCGGCGCGTTTCTTGAATACGTGGAGGGCAAAACCTTGCCCGCCGTGGCTATGCTGGAAAAGCGCGCGACAGAAGATTGAGCTTTGAGCTTGAGCTAACAACGACAGAGGATTTAAAACATGGCATTAATCAGCTTGCGTCAATTGCTCGATCACGCGGCGGAACACGATTACGGTGTTCCGGCATTCAACGTGAACAACCTGGAACAGACGCGCGCCATTATGGAAGCTGCCAATGAGACCGATTCCCCGGTCATCATGCAGGCCAGTGCCGGGGCGAGAAAGTACGCCGGTGCGCCTTTCCTGCGTGCGATGATGGAAGCGGCGATGAACGAATTTCCGCATATCCCGGTGGTGGTGCACCAGGATCACGGTGTGTCTCCCGCCGTGTGTCAGCGCTCAATCCAACTGGGTTTCAGTTCGGTGATGATGGACGGCTCCCTGGGGGAAGACGGCAAAACCCCGATGGACTATGACTACAACGTGGAGGTCACCCGCCGGGCGGTGGAGATGGCCCATGCCTGCGGCGTCTCGGTCGAGGGAGAGTTGGGTTGCCTGGGCTCGCTGGAAACCGGCGAGGCCGGGGAGGAAGACGGTATCGGTGCCGAGGGCAAGCTTACCCACGACCAGATGCTTACCGACCCCGAGGAAGCTGCGGAATTTGTGAAAGCTACCGAGGTTGATGCCCTGGCCATCGCCTGTGGTACCAGCCACGGCGCCTATAAGTTCACCCGGCCACCCACCGGTGACATTCTCGCGATTGACCGCATCAAGGAAATCCACGCGCGTATCCCGGGCACCCATTTGGTGATGCATGGATCGTCCTCGGTCCCCCAGGAGTGGTTGGCGGTGATCAATGAATACGGCGGTGAGATCCCGGAGACCTATGGTGTGCCGGTCGAACAAATCCAGGAAGGTATTCGCCACGGTGTGCGCAAGGTTAATATCGACACCGATTTGCGACTCGCGTCTACCGGCGCTGTGCGTCGCTTCCTGGCGCAGAATCCCAGTGAATTCGACCCACGTAAATTCCTGTCGGTGACCATGTCAGCGATGAAAGATATTTGCGCCGATCGCTACCAGGCGTTCGGTACGGCGGGGAATGCCTCGAAAATCAAGGTCCGCCCACTCGATGCCATGGAGCAGGCTTACACCGCTGGAGAACTAACACCCCAGATCAACTAGTGCCTGCCCGTCCGACAGAGACAACACTACAGGCGCTGCGCGACAGCCTACCGGCCTTTGAGCTGGATCAGGCCGCCACGCCCGAATTGCTGGCATGGTGGGATTTCTACGGCCTCGATATTGCCGCTACCTGCGCTGGCGGTGCGATCTATCAGTGCGGCACAGTTCCCTCGGGCCAGTTCCAACTGGCGGTGCACCGCTGGTTACAACCGGGGGCTACCAGCACCTTGTTTCTGGTCCACGGTTACACCGACCACAGCGGCCTGTTCAGGCACTTGGTCGAGTACGGTCTGCGCCGTGGCGACAATGTGGTGATTTTTGATTTGCCCGGGCATGGCTTGTCCAGCGGCGCGCCGGGCCTGATCGACAGCTTCCAGCAATACGGTAGGGCCGTGCACGATGTATTCGCGCACTGCGCTCCAGTCGACCAGCCCGCGCGGGTCATTGCCCAGAGCACCGGCTGCTCAGCGCTGATAGAACTGGCCAGGCACTTTCACTGGCCCTTTGTCCAGGCAGTATTGCTTGCCCCCCTGCTCCGCCCCGCAGGTTGGCGGTGGGTACGCGTGGCGCATTTCTTATTGCGCCCCTTTACCAGCTCGGTGAAGCGCAAATTCAATCATAATTCTTCCGACCAGTATTTCCTGGTACTGCATCGTAACGATCCACTGCAACCCCGGCGTCTGCCGCTGGCCTGGGTTGCTGCATTGCGCACCTGGCTCGCCGGCCTCCCTCTCCAGGACCTGGGGATTGGTAGCGTATTGGTATTGCAAGGCGACCAGGACTCAACAGTGGATTGGCGTTACAACACCGCCCACATCGGCGAATTGTTCCCGAACAGCCGAATTGAGCTACTCGCTGGTGCAGGCCACCAACTTGCCAATGAGTCACCGGCCACCAGGCAGCGCTATTACGAAATGATGGACAGCTTCTTCGAAAGCTGAGGCATTAACCTACCGGCGGGAGAGCCGCCTATCGAGCGCGGGCGCGGGCGGATTTTACGTAGCTTAGGCAAGATTGTTCGAGCCCGGTCTACGACGCTCAGGGGCGCCACCGTTACCCGGTCAGGCGCTAGTGCCTTGCAAATGCAGGAACTGGATAACACCGTCAAAGAACATCTGCACGGCGATGATCACCAGGATCATGCCCATCAGCCGCTCCATGGCAATCAGGCCGCGGTTGCCCAGGGCGCGCAACAGTAACGGCGATGCCATCAGGATCAGGGCCGAGACTGCCCAGGCTGCTACCAATGCGATAGTCCAGTCGAGCATGCGGTTGGGGTCGGTATTGACCATCAACATCGCCAGGGCCAGTGAACTGGGGCCGGCCACGGCGGGGATCGCCAGGGGCACGATGAAGGGCTCACCGTCGGGCGTATCGCCCATCAGCCCGTGGGGTGAGGGAAAGATCATGCGTATGGCAATGAGGAACAGAATAATGGCGCCGGCAATACTGATCGACTCTTGCTTCAGCCCCATGGCGGACAATACATAGCTACCCGCATACAGGAACAGCAGCAGTACCGCCAGGGCGATCAGTAGCTCACGAAAAATCACCCACTGGCGGCGCCTGCCCTCGACATCTTTGAGCACCGCCAGAAAGATCGGCACATTACCCAGCGGGTCCATGACCAGCACCAGGGTGATAAACGCGGTGAATATAGTGTCCATCTCGCGGGGCCCGGTGGCCTACTTGATCCGCTTGACCGGCACGCTCTTGCCGGTGCCGATAATTTCCATGCGGTGGAGTCCTAACAACCGGCGTTTGATGACGACCTCGGGATTTTCCATTTCGGTTTTCCAGCGGGTCTCGTAACGCTGCTCCCACACCTGGCCGTTCTCCAGTACAAACCGGGTGTCCCCTGTCCATCCCGTGAACGTGCCCGGGATACGCGATCGCATCTCGTCCGGTTGCTCAGGAGCCTTGCCGAAGTTAGCGGTGTCTTGGTCTGTGCCTGTGCCGGGCTGGGGGTTCGTAGCGGCTGCAGGCGTGGCTGTAGGTGCCGAAGCCACACTGGTGCTGGCCGTTGGCGCGGTTGTCACAGCGGGGGTCGCAGCTGGTGTTGTAGCAGGAGCGGGAGCTTCAACCACAGCAGTTGCGGCCGGGGCCGGTTGTGCAGGGACGTCTTCGCCTGACTGGAATTGCATGATCCATTCCACCAACTCCCGCTGTTGTTGGTCACTGAGGCCGTCCAGCCCCATGGCATTGATTTCCTCCGCGGACATCAGGTCCTGGAGCTTTGCGGGTTGTTCGGCGACCTGTTCGGCAATTGCCCCCTGGGCAAAGGTGATGACGAATGCCCAAAACACGGACGTGATTGTTTTCATAAGCTGTTCCCGTTGCAGAGGTAGCGAACTTTACGAGAGCACTGTTGCAGGGTCAACGCTCTGGTAAAACATGCTGGCGATAAAAAAAGCCCGCATCATTGATACGGGCTTTCAAGTAACCGCGGAGAGCTATGACCCTCCGCGATGTCCTTCACGATCCTAGAACCGGTAGTTCAGGTTGAAGGTGTAGTAACGACCAATAACGTCGTAGTTACTTGGGAAGGTATTACCGAAGTTGGAGCTGGTGTCACCAGCGTCCTGACCCAGGATGGGCGGATCTTCTTCAGTAATGTTGTCAACGCTCAGGGACAGTGTGAAGTCACCGTTCCAGCTCAGCTGGTAGCTCGCGTACAGATCGAAGTAATCGTAAGAATCGATGCTGCGGAAGCGAGGATCAACAGAGGCTTCTTCCGGCGGCTCAATGTCCACGGAGCCAATGTGACGCCAGTTCAGAGACAGCGTGAACGCATCCCAGGTCCAGGTGGTGCGCTGTACCCAGCGGATGTCTGATACAGGGTCACAGGTAGTGCCGTAGAAGCCCTTACAGTCAATCACCGGTACCAGGGTAGAGCTTTGCTGCTCATTGGTCAGGTACTTGGTCAGGTTACCACTGAAGTCCAGGTTGCCGTACTTGCCGATATCGAAGCCGAAGTTGAAGCCAACGTCGACACCTTCAGCGTCGTAAAACTCGAGGTTGGTTGTCAGACGGTTGATACCAGCACCGGAGATGGTCAGGTCGCCCGCAACGCGGTCGATCTTCGCACACTCAGAAGCTTGACCGGCGACGTAACACGCGTCCAGGATTTCCTGGGCGGAGAACTCACCGATGATGTCGGTGATCTCGATGTCCCAGTAGTCAACAGACACGGTAGTGTAGTCAAAGAAGCCAAGGTCCGGAGTCCAAACGATACCAGCAGTAAAGGTCTCTGCAGTCTCGGAATCAGGCGGGTTGGACGGGTCACTACCGGAGAAGGTGTTAACCTGACCGGAGATCACATCCTGTACGTTACCCACCTGGGCAGGGGTCATGCCAGTAGACTCACACAGCGCACGCAATGTGGCGTCGATGTTGCCGGCATTGGCCACTGAACAGGGGTCCTGCTTGGCGTTGTCCAGGTTGGTGGTAACCGGGGAGAACAGTTCGCCAATGTTCGGCGCGCGGTTCGCTTCCTGCTCCATCACACGGATCAACACGCTGTCGATCGGACGCCAGGCCAGACCCAGCTTCCAGGTATCAACAGTGCCCACGGAAGTGTAGTCAGAGGTTCTCCAACCGAATTCCAGTGACAGTTCTTCGGCAAAGGCCATGCCATTAAGCAGCGGCATGAAGCCCTCGATGAAGAATTCCTCAACGGTGTACTCACCAGCGATGGGTAGCAGGTTACCACCTGCACCACCCTGACAGCTGGAAGGTGCAAGCTTCAGACACTCGTCCGGGTTCAGCGAGCCGGTCTCGTTTCTGTGCTCGTAACCGACCGCCAGTGCCAGAGGCTCGTCGGCAGTTGGCAGACGGATTACGTCAACCGGGCCGTTAAAGCTGGCGTAGTAGATGGTCTGCTCCACTTCCTGGCGCTGCAGCGCAATGGCGCGCGCGTAGGCTGCCATTTCAGGAGTGATGGTGCCGAAGCCGCCAAAAAGGTCGATGGGGACACAGGTAGAGTCGCCGTTTGCACAGGTTACTCCGTCTGTGGAATCCAGTGCGTTCTGGATGTTGGTCAGGTTGGTGTAGCCGTCGCGGACAGTGGTCAGGTTGGACTCACCGTACTGGAAGCCAACGTCATAGCGCCACTCTTCGAGGAAGGGCAGGTCGCCTTCAAAGCCAGACACGATCTGGAAGTAGTCACTGTCGTACTCTTCGGAGCGGAAGCCCAGCTCCAGGGTACGACGGCGCAGCTGGACCTGCAGGTAGTCGGCTTCGTCGACGATGCCGTTACCGTTGATGTCCTGCCAGTTATTGACACCCTCTGGGTTCAGCAGGTCAGCTTCCAGCGCACTGTTACCCGCGTCGATGATGTACTGACGTGCCTGATCGCTCAGGAAGGCGTTAGCCAGCGGCAGGTCAAAGGTCTGACCGAAGGTGCCTGAGGGCGCCACCTGCTGGGTAATCGTGTTGTTGGCAAAGTTGATCGTGCTGTAAACGCTGTGATTGTCATTCAGGTCAAAGTGACCGATGGCAGTAGCGTTGTAGCGCTCGTTGGGAGTCTGGAAGTAGTTGAACGGGTTGAAGTTGAACCGGCTACATTCCGGCTGGCTCAGTGTCCGGTCATCGCGGAACTGGGCAGCACTACGGCCGTCGCCCACCAGGGCGAAGCGGGTGGGAATGGAGGTGGTGGAACCACTACCGTTTACAAAGTCGACCACGCTGGGACCGGTACAACCCGGATCACTGGGTGGCAGCGGAGAAACGCCCGCGTTGAACTCGTCCAGGCCGGCGCCGGTTGCGGTGTCAATACCCAGGGTACCGAAGGGGCGCTCACCCAGAAGCAGCGCTTTACGCTCGTTCCAGCCCACGCTCATGACCACGTTGCCACGGTCGCCCGCGATGTTGGCACCTACTGTCAATGTAGCCCAGTCGGTTTCTGCGTCATTGTCGCCGGACTGGGAAGTACCCAGGTCCAGTTCCATGCCTTCAAAGTCGTCTTTCATGACGAAGTTGATGGCACCGGCAATCGCGTCGGAACCGTATACCGCCGAAGCACCACCGGTGACCACGTCGATACGCTCGATCAGTGCGGTGGGGATGGTGTTGGTGTCTACCTCACCGTCGTAGTTAAACGGTGTCATACGACGCCCGTTCATCAGGATGAGGTTACGCTCAGGACCAAGACCACGGAGGTCGATGGTGGCCTGACCGGCGGTACCGTTGTTAACGTTGGAGCCGTCTCCCGGGATTGTTGAGGGCAGGTCACGCAGGACTCGCTCGACGCTCACCGTTTGCTGAAACTTGATCTCTTCAGCACCCACGGAGGTGATTGGGCTGGAAGAAACGACGCCAGGTACCGTAATACGGCTACCTGTAATCACCACCTCTTCCAGCTCAAGATTTTCCTCCTGAGCCAGAGCAGTACTGGATAGTGCTGCGGCACTGGCCAGTAGACCTGCTTTTATCAGGCTTCCGCGCACGGCGGCGGCCATTTTTCTTTGTTTAATCATAGTAATTTTCCGATGAAGTTATAACTATGGGTTTAGCCCCCCGACCTACGGAGTCGGGAGTTCTGCATGTTTAACGAAACTCTCAGTAGTTCCCTCAACGGAGAATTAATGAATGTGAATAATTCACAATAAACGGAAGGAATAAGATTCCCGGATGAAATCCTGGCGGATTCTGGCGGGAAAATGCCCGTGGGCATCGCTAAACGATGAGGAGGTTTCTCAGGCTCCGTTGCGGTATTGTCGAATCATTCAGAGGTACCCTAGAAACGCTGGCTCAACTTCAGATACCAGAAACGCCCCTTGAGCTCGTGGGTGCGGCCATCGATATTGTCGTTGAATGCCGAGGTGGCCAGAGGAGCCTCCTCGTCGAGTGCGTTGTCCACACCTATGCTGGTGCGCATGCCGCGTAGAATATCGAAGGTGTAACTCAGCTGCAGGTCGTGAACCAGCCAGCTGTCTATACTGCGGGTCTGTGTGGTATCAGGAATGACTTCGCGCATGGAACTCACATAGTGCATGTCGTAGCTGCCCCGCCAGCGCTGCCTTTTCCAGCGCAGGCCCAGCTGGGCTTTCCACTCGGGAATACCGCCCAGGCCTTCTGAGGCCTCGTCTCTGAAGGTACCTGCCAGGTCCAGCTCCGAGGCTGTGGGATCGAGGCGAGTCAGGTACTCACCTATATAGGTGGCATTGCCGGTGACCGACACCTGGCCCCAGTCAGCGAGCGGCAGGTGATAGTTCAGGGAGAGATCCGCGCCTTGTACCCGCCTGCGCCCAACATTGATGTTGGTGGCGGTGATCAGAGTCAGGTTGCCCGATTCGTCGCGTTCCACCTGCTCTTCAAAGGCGCCTGTCCAGGCGTTCTGGGTAACCAGAAACTGGGCGCTGGCGGCGACCACGTCTTGCTGCTCTATTTGGAAAACATCCGCGGAAACGGTCAATCCGACGGCGCGTTCGGGGCTCCACACCACCCCGGCACTCCAGGTGTCCGCAGTTTCGGCCTCAAGTGCAGGATTGCCGCCGCGGATGGTAAGGAATTGATTTCTGCTCGGGTCTGCCTGCTGGGCACAACCTACCAGGACGCCCACGTTTTGTTGCAAGGTGCAGGGATCGTTCAGAAAAGCCTGTTCCTCGGTATTGCCGGCGAATAGCTCATTCAAGCTGGGTGCGCGAAAGCCCTCGGCGTAGTTCCCGCGCAGGGTCAGAGTTGGCCCCAATTGCAAGCGAAAACCGACCTTTGGATTGGAGGTGTCGCCAAAGTCGCTGTAATCGGAGTAACGCAGGGCTGCCTCTATATCCAACGTGTACCGCCCGCTGAGGTCGGTCCACACCGGGATCACCGTTTCGGCGAACACCTCGGCGACCGTGCGCTCCCCGCGGGTGGCCTCAAAGTTGGTGCCGCCAATGGTCTGGATGGAGGCGATTATGCCCTCGGGAGTTTTACTGGTGATTTCGTTGCGATATTCGATGCCGACGGCGACATCCATCTTACCCTCTGGCAGGTTGAAGGCCGCGCCGCTAATACTACCGTTCAGGCTGTAAAGCTTGGAGTAACCACTTACTTCGCCGTCAACCCGGATAAACTCCAGTTGGTCTGGCAATACACTTCCTTCGGGGCCGAGAAGGTTGATAGCCACGCAGCCGTCGATATCCGAGCCCTGACAACTTTCTGCAGGGCCCAGGCCGCGCGCCAGGTTATCTGCATTGACCAGGTTTAGGGTGCGCTCAGACGCCTCGCTGCGGCTCCAGTTGTAACCAATGTCCCAATACCAGTCGAAGGCCTCACCTTCCAGCGTGAAGCTGGCCCGGGAGACATCTGACTCGTTACGCTGCAACCGGGGGGGCAGCTCGAGGATGCGCCGACGGACATCGCTCAGTTCCACGCCAAACGTGTTAAACGGGTTGTCCGCAGCGATAGTAATGGGGCGCTGCTCGAAGGCGGTGAATATGGGGGTCGGTGCGAGTTCGGCCGTGGCATCGGTTTCCAGGTGACTCAACTCCACTAGCGCGGTGACACTGCTGGTGATGTCGTATTCCATATTGGTGAAGAGACTTTTGCGTTCCAGCGGCACAACGGCGGTGGTAAACGGCCTGAAATTGTACAGGTCACTGTCGACAAACGGCCGATATTCCCCGCCCTGTGCGATGAGTGCTGTACCGTCAGGCAGTACCACCCGGGAGTCGGGGGTAGCACTTGAGCGCTGATCCGAGCCACCCAAAGGCCGTGTGTCGGCACTGGCAGATACTCGCCGATCTCGCGAAAAGATCGGTTCCTGGTCAAATGCAGTGGCGCTTATGAAAAAGGAGCCCCTTGGCAGTCGTGTCCCGTATTGCAGGGTATGGGTCTGGGTCTCCAGGTCCCCCGCCTCTGCTTCCCCGTAATACGTTTCCGCCAGAAAACCGCTGTAGTTCCGGCGCATGATCACGTTGACCACCCCTGCTATGGCGTCAGACCCGTAGATGGCCGAGGCTCCGTCCTTGAGAATTTCTATGCGCTCGACGGCTGCGGGGGGGATGCTGTTCAGGTCTACCGATTCCCCGGCCAGACCATTATTGGCGACCCGTCTGCCGTTGATCAGCACCAGGGTGTTACTGGCGGGAAGACCGCGGAGGGTGACCGAGGCGGTGCCGTCCCCACCGTTGGAAATGGCTGTGCTGATCGCATTACCCGACACAGCGGGAACAAATTTGAGCAGTTCCCCCAGGGTTTGGGCGCCGCTCAATTCAATCTCGGGGGCAGAAATTATTTGTACCGGTGCTGTACTTTCATGCTCGGTGCGCTTGATGCGTGAGCCGGTGACGCGGCTGGCGTAAACGTAGGTTTCCTCTATGCCCGGTTGATACACCGGGTATTGATCAAGAATGCCCTCGGCGTCCGGGCAGATGGTGACGTCAAAACAATCCAGGGGATAGATGGCGATGATATGGTCTTCGACGAGTTCCCAGCCGAGGCCGGAATCTTCCAGCAATATGTCCAGGGCCTGCCCATGGGACATGGTGCCGACCACGTAGGGCGCCTCCACATTACTGGCCAGGCGCTGGGAAAACACGATCGATACACCGCTTTGTTGACTGAACTGCAGCAGGGCCGGCGTCAGTTGCGGCGCGTCGATAATGAAATTGGCTTCGGGGAGTTTCCCCGCGCTGAGGTTTACGCTAAGGCAAAGGCCCGCCAGGCCGGCGGATACATACCGCAGCAAACGGTGACTGGCTGTAACGACGGGCGTCGTTGAACTCGCTGCCATAGCAAACAAGGCTGCGACTCAAAATCGTAACCTTATGAAATAGAAAGAGATTTCGCGTAATAGAAAGAATGAAGGGTTTTTATATCTTAATTACGCGCTTTCAGCAACTTCAGGGTGTTCTCGTCCAGTTGCACGGCCTCCAGGGCCAGACTTTTTTCCAGCGCCAGGATTAGCGCATCGGGCTGGTCCAGCGGGAAGACACCGGAGACTTTCAGGGCCGCCACCTCAGGATCATCAATGAGGATGCGGGTGTTGTGATAGCGGGCCATCTGGCTGATCAATTCAGTCAGGCGCATTTCATCAGCCACCAGCTTGCCTTCGCGCCACGCTGTGTAGGTGTAGGCGTCCACCCGGCGGCTGGCACTCAGGCCGCGCTGGTTGGCGGTAAGCTGTTGGTTGGCACGTAACACGTCAGAACTCGCGCGTGTCGCACCGCTGGGTGCAAGCTCAGTGACCTTAACCACCCCCTCGGTGACCGTGATGGCGGCGCTATTTTCTGAGCGATATACATTGAACGCAGTGCCGAGAACGGTGGCCCGCGCCGTACCCGCGTCCACGTGAAAGGGTCGCTCGGCATCGGCAACAACCTCAAAATAGGCTTCTCCGCGGATCAACTCGATATAGCGCTCCGCATCACTGTATCTAACGTGCGCCTGGCTGGATCCGTTGAGGGTAATGCGAGAGTCATCGGCAAGCTCGAAAACCTGCTGTTCGCCAAGGGCAGTTTGAAGAATCTGCACGGAGTTCGTCGGCGATGAATAAGGCCACAGTGCTACTGCCACAAGCAGACAGGCGGCGATGGCCGCTGCTGCACCACCGATCTGCCAGCGGCTGGCATTGGCGGCGGGTTTTTCAAGTAGGGATTGGAAGGGTAATTCGCTGACAGCGCCCAGGTCTTCCCACATGCCCAGCATCTGGTCCATCGCGCGCTTACGCGACGGCCGTCCCGCTAACCATAGGGCAAAGTTCTGGCGATCTTCGTCGGAGGCCCGTGTCGATCGGAACAGCGCGATCCAGCCTAGCGCTTCATCACAATCGATCTCGTGGGTGTCCTGATTCCTTGCGTTCATTTCTTTCCAGCGTTACAGCATCCTGCGGGCTTATCCTTAGCCAACAGGCCCTACCAATAGTTCAATTATATGTAGTATTTAACAGTAAAACGAACAACTGCCCGCTTTCCGCAATGAAAGTCGTTGAAATCTCACTTTTCTTCATTGGGGTAGTAATTCGTGAGCCGTTTGCGACAGTGTTTCAATGCCTGGAGCAGATATTTCTCTACGCTGGATACTGAAACCTCCAGCGCTTCAGCAATCTCCGCGTAGGACATACCGCTGCTGCGATGCAGCAAAAATGCCTGCTTCACCTTGAACGGCAGCTCATCCACCGCCTGGTACATGGCTTTCAGTTTCTCTTTGGCATCCAGTATCTGCTCTGGCGGTGCCGTCACCGCGTTGATGTCCACGGCCTCGCCCTCCGGCGCCTGGCGGGATTCCTGTTTGAGGAAGCGAAAATGCAGAGTGCGCCGGCGCAATTGGTCCACGGCCAGGTTGGTTGCAACCTGGAACAGGAAGGCGCGGGCGTTATCGAGTTTTTGCGGGGCCTCCATACGGTGCATACGCAAGTAGGCTTCCTGGGCAACCTCTGCCGCATCTTCAGCACTGTCCAGCTTACTGGCGAGATATTTCTCCAGCGGCTGCCGGTGCTCGGATACAAGATCTTCCAGAAACTTTTCTTTCTGATCAGCCACGGAAACGGTCATCTCTTGGCCATACCAGTTCGGCCTTGGTTAAACGAGCCAGTGATCACACACACCTTAAAATAGTACGCGACTGCGGATAGTACCGTCTATTGCGGCGAGTTTAGCGAGTGCCATGTCGGAATATTCGGCGTCAACATCGATGACCACGTAACCCACCAGCTCGTTGGTCTGCAGGAACTGGGCGCTGACGTTCAGGTTATTCTCTGAAAACACGCTGTTGATTGCGCTCATCACACCTGGAACGTTGTGGTGGACGTGCAGGAGGCGGTGACTGCCGGCGTGTTCAGGCAGTGCTACCTCAGGGAAGTTGACGGAAGACGTGGTGGTGCCGTTGTCACTGTAGCGTGCCAGTTTTTCTGCCACTTCCATGCCGATGTTTTCCTGTGCTTCCACCGTGCTGCCGCCAATGTGCGGTGTCAGGAACGTGTTGTCGAATTGGCGCAGTGGGGACACAAACTCGTCATCATTGGAGCGCGGCTCTACCGGGAATACGTCGATACCGGCACCGCCCAGCTGCCCTGACTCCAGGCTGGCGGCGAGTGCGTCGATATCCACCACTGTTCCCCGGGAGGCGTTGATCAATACTGAGCCGGGCTGCATTTGCTTCAGTTCCTCTGCACCAATCAGATTCTGGGTGGCGCTGGTTTCCGGTACGTGCAGGCTCACCACTTCGGAACTCGCCAGCAGTTGGTTCAGGCTGGGTACCTGGCGGGCATTCCCCAGGGGCAGCTTGTTCACCACGTCGTAGAATTGCACCTGCATGCCCAGGCCTTCCGCAATTACCCCCAGTTGCATCCCGATATTGCCGTAGCCGATGATGCCCAGGCGCTTGCCCCGAATCTCGAAGGCGTTAAGGGCAGACTTTTGCCACTCACCCCGGTGGGCAGCCGCATTCTTTTCAGCGATGCCGCGCAGTAACAAGATGGCCTCGGCAATGACCAATTCCGCAACGCTGCGGGTATTGGAAAACGGCGCGTTAAATACCGCGATACCGCGGCGGGTCGCAGCTTCCAGGTCCACCTGGTTTGTTCCAATGCAGAAGCAGCCGATAGCAACCAGCCTGTCGGCGCTATCCAGGATCTCCTCGGTCAGCTGGGTCCGCGAGCGAATCCCCACGAAATGCGCGCCCGCAATGGCTGCTTTCAGCTCTTCGGGCGGCAGGGCCTTCTTGTGCAGCTCAATATTTTCGTAGCCGGCCCGCTGCAGGGTTTCCACCGCGGAGGGGTGAACGCCTTCCAGCAGCAGGAACCTGATCTTGCTCTTTTCCAGCGACTGCTGCGCCATATAAAAGCTCTCCAAGAGGTACGTGGATAGTCATAGTTACGGGGTTTGAGAGGGCGCGCATGGTACCATACTCGCCCCCTGATTCAGCCCACTGTGAAAATTACCGGAGGAAGACCATTGGGAGCCTTAAGTCCCCCGATTCAGGCTGCGCTTGCCGATGTGGTTGGCGCCGACCGCGTGCTTACCGACCCCGAGGCATTGCAGCGTTATGGTTGCGACTGGACGCGGGTGTACCAGCCCGCGCCCTGTGCCGTGGTATTGCCTGGGACGGTAGAGCAGGTGCAGGAGCTGGTGAAACTCGCCGTACACCATGAGCTGGCGATTGTTCCCTCCGGCGGTCGCAGTGGCCTGAGTGCCGGTGCAGTTGCCAGCAACGGTGAATTGGTAATAGCTCTCGACCGCCTGAATACCATCAGCGACTTCAACGCGATAGATCGAACCGTGCGCTGTGGTGCGGGGGTGATTACAGAGCAGTTGCAGGAATACGCCGAAGAGAGGGACCTGTTTTACCCTGTTGATTTCGCCTCCAGCGGCTCCAGCCAGATTGGGGGCAACATCTCCACCAATGCCGGTGGTATCAAGGTTATTCGCTACGGCATGACCCGGGACTGGGTGGCCGGGCTGAAAGTGGTCACCGGCACCGGGGAACTGCTCGATCTCAATCGCGGCCTCACCAAGAACAACGCCGGCTACGATTTTCGCCACCTTTATATAGGAGCCGAAGGCTCGCTGGGCATTGTTGTCGAGGCGACTATGCAGCTCGCCCGTCCACCGGGCAACCTGGCGGTGCTGGTGCTCGGCGTGCCAGACATGGCGTCAATCATGCAGGTGCTGAGTACCTACCAGGGCAAGATGGACCTGTCTGCTTTCGAGTTTTTCTCAGAGTTGGCCCTGCAGAAGGTAGTCGAGCACCAGGGTTTGCAGCGCCCCTTCGAAACCCCCACCCCCTACTACGCCTTGATCGAGTTTGAGCAAGAGTCAGACGCAGATATGGATGTGGCGATGGCGCTGTTTGAACACTGTGTGGAACAGGGCTGGGTCGTGGACGGCGTGGTCAGCCAAAGCGTCGCCCAGGCCCAGGCCTTGTGGCGGCTGCGGGAGGACATTTCCGAAACGATATCTCAGTGGACGCCCTACAAGAATGATATCTCCACGGTGATATCAAAGGTGCCAGACTTTCTCACCGAGGTAGAAGCCGTGGTGAATGAGCAATACCCGGACTTTGAGATCGTCTGGTTTGGTCATATTGGCGACGGGAATGTGCACTTGAATATGCTCAAGCCGGATGAGCTGAGTATGGATGAGTTTCAGCGGCGTTGTGGTGAGGTGAGTACCTGGGTGTTCGAGATTGTGCAGCGTTATGGCGGCAGTGTGTCGGCCGAACACGGCGTGGGCCTGCTGAAGAAGAATTACCTGCAGTACAGTCGTTCGGAAACCGAGATTGAATTGATGCGGCAGATCAAACGGTTGTTTGATCCGGCCGGGATTATGAATCCTGGGAAGATATTCGACGCTTAACAAATTCCACTTTTCAGGTAGATGTTTTTTGCCTGAAGCTAAGCGCTGTGCGCTGACTGTCTGGTCGAAACCGTGGGCAGCATGGACGCTGCCCTCGAGCCTACATGGATGTATTCACGGCGAGTTTCGACCAGACAGTCTGCGGGCGGCGCGCCACCAGCCTAGGAAGAATGCCCTACGTTAACTGGCCTTAGATTGGTTGGAGCACTCGGTGGGTTTGGGTGGCGCCCAGAAAACAAAATACCCCTTCAAGACTCGCCGTGAATACATCCATGTAGGCTCCACTGCGGCATCCATGCCGCAGAGGGTCTTGAAGGGGTATTTTCTTTTCTGAGCTTCGCGTCAGACCGAGGCAGCTGTCACCCTGTCGGGGCTACATCTGTCAGGCATGAAGACGGTTCGCAATATTCCCTTTCCAGACCGTCCGCAGCAGGGACGCTGCGGCCGAGACCCCATGGATGGGTTCACGTCGTGTCTGGAAAGGGAATATTGTGAAGCGTCGCCTCAGGTGTTCATGTCACTTTCGAACTCGACAACGAAGTGCGCAAGTCGCGAATTTGGGGAGCTTAGTCGGCTCGTAAAGTCTCCACCCCATCCGCGGTACCTAACAGCAATACATCCGCCGGCCGCAGCGCAAACAACCCATTGGTCACCACACCGGTAATCCCGTTGATCTTCTCTTCCGTGGCCAGAGGCTGCGCAATCGGGAAGTTGTACACGTCCAGAATGATATTGCCGTTGTCGGTGATCACGCCCTCACGGTACACCGGGTCGCCGCCGAGTTTCACCAGCTCCCGGGCCACGTGACCCCGGGCCATGGGTATGACCTCCACGGGGAGGGGAAAGGCGCCGAGGGTGCCGACCAATTTGCTGCCGTCGGCGATGCAGATGAACTCCTGGGCAACGGCGGCGACGATCTTCTCGCGGGTCAACGCAGCGCCGCCCCCTTTGATCAGTTGCAGGGCGGAGTTACTTTCATCGGCGCCGTCTACATAGAAGTCGACTCGATCAACCGCGTTCAGGTCGTAGACCGGGATGCCGTGGCTGCGCAGTCGATCTGCTGACGCCTCGGAGCTTGCCACGGTAGCGTTAATCTGACCGCTGAGGGGGGCGAGATTGTCGATAAACAGGTTGGCGGTGGAGCCAGTGCCGATACCCAGGACGGTATCGTCGTCAATTTTGGGGCGAATATAGGCGAGCGCAGCATCGGCGACAGCCTGCTTCAGTTCGTCCTGGGTCATTGTTATTGGTCCTTGTGATCGCAGTCGGGATGAGCGGCCACCATTATAGGGTAGGGATGTGCAGTGATCACGAATAATACCGAAATCGCATGTGTGCCGGGGCTGAAAATGGCCGCCCCGTCGATTACCATTGCGCGTTCGGCAGGAAAACCGGGGTGGGCGGACAATGCCGCAGTCCTATGTAAAACGAATTCTCGATGCGCGGGTCTATGATGTCGCCCGGGAAACGCCCGTGGACGAGGCAAACCTGCTGTCGCGTCGGCTGGACAATCACGTCTGGCTGAAGCGGGAAGACCTGCAACCGGTCTTCTCTTTCAAGCTGCGGGGCGCCTACAACAAAATGTCGCGGTTAACGCCAGAGCAACGCGAGCGCGGTGTGGTGGCGGCCTCCGCAGGCAACCACGCCCAGGGCATTGCCATGGCAGCCCAGCGTATGGGTGTCAGTGCCACCATCGTCATGCCCCGCACCACACCGCAGATTAAAGTCGATGCCGTGCGTAACCGCGGGGCGCGTGCGGTTTTGCATGGCGATTCGTTTGAGGGTGCGGCGGAGCACGCGCAGAAATTGGTGGCGGAGAAGGGCATGGTGTTTATCCACCCCTTCGATGACCCCGATGTCATCGCCGGCCAGGGTACGGTGGGCATGGAAATCGTGCGACAGCAGCCACCCTTGGACGCCATCTTTGTCCCCGTCGGCGGTGGTGGATTGCTGGCAGGCGTCGCGGCCTATGTACGTTATGTCTGGCCCAAGACGCGCATCATCGGGGTTGAGCCAGAAGACGCCGCCTGCCTGCAACTTGCGCTGGAGAAAGGGCGACGCGCAAAACTTTCCGAGGTGGGATTATTTGCCGACGGTTGTGCCGTCGCCCAGATTGGTAAGGAAACCTTCCGTGTCATTCGAGATACCGTGGACGAGGTGATCACTGCGTCCACGGATGAAATGTGTGCGGCGATCAAGGATATTTTTGAGGACACTCGCAGTATCGCCGAGCCTGCGGGTGCACTGGCGCTGGCGGGTTTGAAAAAGTACGTGGAACGCACCGGGGTAAGCGATCAGCAACTACTGGCAATCGTCAGCGGTGCCAATACCAACTTTGATCGCCTGCGTTACATCTCTGAACGCACGGAGATCGGTGAGCATCGCGAGGCGGTAATTTGCGTCACCATCCCGGAGCGCCCTGGCAGTTTCCGCAAGTTTTGCAGCGCGCTGGGCCGCCGCAATATCACTGAGTTCAACTACCGCTACGCTGGCAGCGAAGCGGCGCGCATATTCGTGGGTGTGACGGTCACCCCCGGGGGTGAAGATCTCGAGGCGCTGTTGGCTGATCTGAACGCACAAGGTTATGAGACCGAAGATCTCACTGACAATGAAACCGCCAAATTGCATGTGCGCTATATGGTTGGGGGCAAGCGAGCCGACGACCAGGTAGAAGAGTCGGTGTACCGTGTGCAGTTCCCGGAGCGCCCGGGTGCCCTGCTCAAGTTTCTCTCAGGCATGGGGCAGCGCTGGAATATCTCCATGTTCCATTACCGAAACCACGGTGCGGCTTATGGGCGCATTCTGGTGGGGGTGCAGGCATCAGCTTCAGAGCGGCGAGAACTGAATAAAATATTGGACCGCATCGGCTATCCCTATTGGGACGAGTCTGATAACCGTGCTTACCAGCTCTATCTGGGTGAGGGCGATACCTGAGTAACGGCCCCAAGCCCAGTATTTCTGCGGGTTGCGGGGTTTTCTTTCACTATTGGCTAGTGTAGACTCGCGAAAAATTTGCGAAATAATGCCTAAAATTCGCAAATACGATGCAAGGCACGGAGCGCTACGCACAGCAACACAAGGCAGAACCCGGAGAGGATTCGCCTTGCAGTAGTGAGAGATAGACCCGAGTGAAACGCAGACCTGACTTTCTACTGGTACTCATGGCCGTATTTGGCCTTGGCGTAGTGCTGACCCTGATGCTGCCGACGACGGCCAGCGACTCGGTCGCGGCCCCAGCCTCGGCACTGCAGGCCGGTGTCATCATCCAGGAGTAAGTGCTCACCTAACGTGAGTGGCAATTCCACAGGCCATCTTCGGTGGCCACATAATCAATCATCATGTCCCAGCGCTCGCTGGGGATAGAGTCCAGTTCCTGCATTGCATGAGCCAGACCGATGGTGGTGCTCGCGGGATGTTTGGCGAGGAAGCGATCGTAATAGCCGCCGCCCATACCCAATCGGGCGCCGCTGCGGCTCCACCCCACCAGCGGTAGGCAGATCAGGTCGGGTTCCATGGGAGCGCCCTCGGCCGGTTCGGCAATACCATAGTGGTTCATGGACAAGTCTGCCCCGGTTTCCCATAGGCGAAATTCCATGTCCTTACCAGGTAGTACCGCTGGCAGGCAGAGAACTTTGCTCGCCTCGCGGGCGCGCGTGGTCAATGGGCCTGGGTCCAGTTCACCGTCGGTGGCCAGATATAGCGCCACCTTATTCGCACTATGCCATAGGTCACTGTGCGCAATATGGTTGGCTACTGCCTCGGCGGCAGCGCGTTGCGACTCCTGCGACAGTGCACGTCGTTTGGCCCTGAGTTGCTTGCGCAGGGTTGATTTACTGTCTTGGGAAGTGGCCATGGGATGGGATTAGGTAGGATTCCCGGTATACCGCTGACAGCGCTGCCCTTGAACCCGATGGTTCAAGGCGGCGGTCTCCGTACTGTATCAGGCTTCCCGGTCGAACCGGACTTGCACACCAACAGCAACTAAAAACCTCCAGTTACAAATTTATCGGCTCGAGGACTGTCTGCCTAGCGTATACACCAGGGACCCAGGGAGAGTATAACCCAGTTGTGTGCAGAGCGCGGAATAAAGTAGCGGGGGTGTGAACGGGCTGAGGCGTGCGTGCTAGCTGATTTCCAGCTGGCGCAGATTATAAAGGGCGTCGTCGAGCTTCTGGTTGAGCCCCTTGTAGGCAGTGAGGTCGTCACTGTCGGGCAGGTCAAGAGCGACCTGGCTGTCCTCGTCCGAGGCCTGCAACAATTCGTAACTGATGTTAAGTGCCGCCATCACCGCGATTCGCTCCAGGCCAATGACCTTGCCGGTGTCGCGAATGGCGCGCATCTGCTTGTCGAGATACTTGGCCGATACAATCAGCTCAGCTTGTTGTTCCTCCGGGCAGGCAACCTGGTAATCCTTGTCGAGGATGCTGACGGTGACGGTATTGGCTTGACTCACAGTGCTTACTCCGCTGACCGCAGGCGGTCGATCATGGCCGCAACCTTGGTGCGGGCCAGTTCATTCTGGTCGATCAGTTCGCGCTTTTCCCGCTGCCAGCCGGCGTTCTCAGCTTTGAGCTGTTGGTTTTCCCGATTCAGCTCGTTGCACAGGGCGATGAGTTCGTCGATTTTGCCTTCCAGTACTGTGAGCGGAGAGTCTGCCATTGGCGGTATACTTGGGCCGGTTGATTGTTGCGCCTTACTATAGAGGCGCCTGCAGCATAGGTCAACGGCACAAAAGGTTTAAATATCAATAGCCTGCCACACTTTTTGCAGCCATCGGTAGAAGTTTACAAATGGTGGAAGTCGGCGGTGGCGGGTCCGGGGAAAGTAATGTTTGACGATGACGGCGGTGCGCCGCAGGTTTTTGATTTTGACGAAATGGCCAATCATCTGGTGGAGCAGGGTTTGTCTGTATCCCCGTCAGAGATTCACGGCTGTCTCACCGGATTGCTGGGTGCTGGGCAGACCGCAGGGGGTGAGGCAGGGCTGGCGGGTTTGTTGGCGGCGCTGGAAGTGGACCTTCACGGTGAGCTGGCTGAACGCGCTATCCAGTTGTACACGGTAACTCTCGCAGCTCTGAATGACGAGGCGTTCGATTTTCACCCACTGCTCCCGGAAGACGATGTTGACCTGGAAGAGCGTACCCAGGCGTTGGCGGGCTGGTGCCGTGGTTTCGTGTCCGGCTTTGCGCAGGGCAAGGTAGCCACGCGTACCACCGGTGGGCAAGTGGCCGCGGACAGTGCCGAGGCCCTGCGCGATTTTGCCACTATTGCCCAGGCCGGTATTGATGAGGATGCCAGTGAGGAAGAGTCCGAAGGCAGCTACGCGGAAATCGTCGAGTATGTGCGCTTTGCCGCACTGAATGTCTACATGGATGCCAACCTGGACAGTCATACGGACGAGGAGCCGCCCTCTGTGCACTAGGACGTGTGCTAACCTTGCCCCGCGATTGAGAACGTGAACACAGTATGACTATCAGCAAGAGCGAGTATGGCCGACGCCGCAAGAACCTGATGGCGTTGATGGAGCCCAATAGTATCGCCATAGTGCCGGCGGCGCAGGAACAGGTGCGCAGTCGAGATACCCATTATCCCTTTCGCCAGGACAGCGATTTCTTTTATCTCAGCGGTTTCGGCGAGCCCGATGCGGTGCTGGTGCTTATTCCCGGCCGTCGCCATGGGCAGTTTGTTATGTTTTCGCGGGACAAGGACGAGACCATGGAACTGTGGGATGGGCATCGGGCCGGCCCGGAAGGGGTGTGCAGCGACTTTGGAGCCGATGACGCCTTTCCCCTGTCGGACATCGATGACATTTTGCCCGGGCTGATAGAGGGCAGGGACCGCGTCTATTACTCGATGGGCCGCAGTTCGGCATTTGACCGGCAGATTATGGGCTGGGTGAACAGCATTCGCAGTAAAGAGGCCAGTGGTGCGGTGCCCCCTGGGGAATTCACCGACCTGGACCATATGCTGCACGATTTGCGATTGTTGAAAAGTGCTGCGGAAATTCGTCTGATGCGCAAGGCGGGAGAAATCACCGGGCGGGCACATGAGCGTGCGATGCGCACGAGCCGGGCTGGTTTATTCGAGTACCAGCTCGAGGCGGAGTTGAACTACGAATTTGCGCGAGCGGGCGCGCGGCACCCGGCTTACCCCAGCATTGTTGGCGGCGGCCCGAACGGCTGTGTTCTTCACTACATCGACAACAGCGCGAAGCTGCGTGACGGTGACCTGGTATTGATTGATGCCGGTTGCGAGTACCAGGGTTATGCTGCTGACGTCACCCGGACTTTTCCGGTCAACGGGCGCTTCTCAGCCGCGCAGAAGGCCCTGTACGACGTGGTCTTGAAGGCGCAGCAGGCGGGTATCGCTGCAATTCGCCCGGGTAACCACTGGAACCAGTCACACGACGCCACCGTAAAAGTTATTACTGAAGGTCTGGTTAAACTCGGATTGCTGAAGGGTCGGGTGTCGACGTTGATCAAGCGCGGTGCTTACAAGGAGTTCTACATGCACCGGGCCGGCCACTGGTTGGGGCTCGACGTACACGACGTAGGCGATTACCGCGTTGGTGGAGAGTGGCGGTTGCTCGAACCCGGTATGGCGATGACGGTAGAGCCAGGCATCTACGTTGCACCGGATAATCGTAAGGTTGCAGCCAAGTGGCGCGGTATTGGTATCCGCGTGGAAGATAATGTGGTGGTCACCCCTGAGGGCTGCGAGGTACTGACCGCGGGCCTGGTAAAGTCACCCGACGAGATTGAGGCGCTGATGGCCGCCTGACATGAGTACGCAACAGCGCGACATTGTGATTGCCGGCGGTGGCATGGTGGGCATCAGCCTGGCCTTGCAACTGGCCGCGGTGCTGCCGGAAGAGCGCTCGATCACGCTGATCGAGGGTTTTCCGTTACCGGCGGAACAGGCCGAGGCGCCAACCTACCACCCCTCCTTTGATGCACGCTCGACCGCCTTGAGTTACAGCACCCGGATGATTTACCAGGCGATTGGCCTGTGGCCCGATCTTGAAGCATGGTTATGCCCGATAGAAACCATACACGTGTCGACCCGCGGCCGTTTTGGCAGCACGGTAATGCGCGGGAAAGATCACGGGTGGTCGGCCTTGGGATACGTGGTGGAGAATGCCTGGCTGGGCTCGGCGCTTGCCCAGGCCTTGCACCGACAGTCCAGGATCGAAACTCTGAGTCCGGCCAGAGTCACTTCGGCGCAGCACGCCAATGGCAGGTTGGCGTTGACGGTAGATGCAGCTGACCCGCAGTTAATTGAAGCGGAGTTATTGCTGGTTGCCGATGGTGCAGCGTCCGGCCTGCGTGCAGCGCTGGGTGTGGATGTGTCGGAAAAGCCGTATGGCCAGCAGGCCCTGGTCGCCAATGTGGGATTTGCTGAGGACCATCACAGCTGCGCGTTTGAACGATTTACCGATGAGGGCCCGCTGGCGTTATTGCCGTTGTTGCCCGTCGCCGACTCGGCCCACCGCAGTTCCCTGGTGTGGACGCTTCCGCAGGAGCGAGCGGTGCATTTGCAGGCCTGTCCCGAGGATGTGTTCCTGGCCGAGTTGCAGGACCGTTTCGGTTATCGCCTCGGGCGTATGTTAAAGGTGGGAGAGCGCCACAGCTATCCGCTGGTGTTGTCCGAGGCCAGTGAACAGGTGCGGCAGTCGATGGTCATTATGGGTAATGCGGCCCATGCTTTACACCCGGTCGCTGGCCAGGGCTTTAATCTCGCGATCCGGGATGTTGCGGTACTCGCCGCGGTACTGGCAGAGGCAGCAGGTCGGGGAGAGGCGTTGGGTGAATTGTCGGTACTGCAGCGCTATGTGCAACAACAGCACGACGACCAACTGCGTACCATCGGTGCCAGTGACGTGCTGCCCGGGCTGTTCATGCGCTCCGACCCGCTACTTGGCCTGGCCCGGGACCTGGCGCTGGCCGGGTTGGATGTCGCCACACCACTGAAGCGGGAGTTTGTTCGCTATGCGGCCGGGGTCGCCGCTTTGGGTGAACAGCATGGCTGATACCCGACGCTTTGATGTGGTGATCAGTGGTGCGGGCATCGTAGGCGCGACGCTCGCACTGTCGCTGCGCGACCAGGGTTTGGCCGTGGCTCTGCTGGAAGCGCGCCCAGCGTCCACCGAATCGTTGCCCGCTGAACTGGGGCTCGATCAGTTTGACCCGCGCGTGAGCGCCCTCACGCCCCGGTCCCGCTCCCAGCTCGACGAGCTTGGCGTGTGGGATAGCATTGCCGGGTATCGCAGTTGCGCCTACCAGCACATGACTGTCTGGGATGCCCACGGAACCGGAGAAATTGAATTTGATGCCGCTGAAGTTGATGCGCCGGCGCTTGGATACATTGTGGAGAACCGCGCCATTACCCGGTCGCTGATGGCACTGGTCGCAATGGCGCCGGATATCAGCGTGCTGTGTCCATGCAGCCTGACGGATTGTGTACAGCGCGACGGTGAGGGTAATGCTGTCGAGATTAGCCTGGATACAGGTGAGGTGATCGTCGGTGATCTGCTGGTGGCCGCCGATGGCGCGTTGTCACCAATTCGCAAGCTGATGAACTTCACCACCCGCGAGTGGGATTACGGCCACCGCGCCCTGGTCACCACGGTGCAGTTACAGCGGTCACACCAACACACTGCCTGGCAACGCTTTCTGCCATCGGGGCCGCTGGCGTTGTTGCCGCTGCCTTCGCAGGAGGATAGTAGTTTCTGCTCAATCGTCTGGTCAGTCGAAGAGTCACTCGCCGAGGAATTACTCAATATTGATGACACGGAGTTTTGCCGCCAGCTCGGCGAGGCATCCGAATATCGGTTGGGTGAGGTACTCGCCTGTGCGCAACGCTTCGCTTTTCCGCTGCGTCAGCGCCATGCGGTTGACTACGTGCAGGCCGGGGTAGCGTTAGTCGGCGATGCGGCCCACACGATTCACCCGCTCGCGGGCCAGGGCGTCAACCTGGGGCTGCTCGATGTCGCCGTGCTGGCTGAGGAGGTAATCAGGGCGACCCGTGCGGGCGATTCTGCGGGCTCGCTGTTGAACCTCCGGCGGTACCAGCGACGACGCAAGGGCGACAACTTGCTGATGATGGCGGCGATGGATGGGTTCAAGCGGCTGTTTGAACAAGAGGCCCTGCCGCTGCGCTGGTTACGCAATGCCGGTATGCGCAGCGTGGGTCGTGCCCTGCCGGTAAAGCGGCAGTTGATTAAACACGCCATGGGCATCTGATTAAACATGCCGTGGGTATCACCGGAAGCTTTGGTGCCGTTGTGCGATTAGGCGCCTGGTGGGATTGTGTTTCCATTGTTGGCCGTTAGAATGACCCGCTGCAGTGCGCCGCGCGCCCTGTACCGCAGCAACCATGATTTGAGAGGAACCGGGCATGAGCCATACCCCCGCTGAATTGAAGTATGCAAGTAGCCACGAGTGGGCCCGGCTGGAAGAAGACGGTAGTGTCACTGTCGGTATCACCGATCACGCCCAGGAAGCTTTGGGCGATGTAGTTTTCGTTGAAGTGCCCGGCGTGGGAGACAAGCTCGCCGCGGGTGACGAAGCCGGCGTGGTCGAGTCAGTAAAAGCCGCCTCTGATATCTACGCGCCGATTGGTGGCGACGTGATAGCCGTCAACGAAGTGTTGGAGGACGAGCCGGAAACGGTCAATGCCGACCCTTACAATGACGGCTGGTTTTATCGCCTGCAACCGGACGATGTCGCCGAACTCGACAAGCTGTTGAGCGCCGATGAGTACCAGGCGCAGTGCGCTGAGGAAGACTGACGCCTGCAGTCAATCAGGCGCTAATGCCTCGTTCCGATGAGCTTCGCTCTGGGGGATTTATGCCTGCGCAAAGGCGCTGACCGTCGCCTTCGCGCTGGGCACCTGTGGATTTATTCCAACGAGGTCGATACCGATCGCACCCCGCTTTCCGGTTTCTCCCCCGGTGATCCCGTGGCGGTGCTTTCCGCCAACGGTGACCTTATGGGCACCGCTTACGTAGAACCCAACAACCTGATCTGTGCGCGGCTGTGCACCCCCGCCGAGCGCACGGCACTGGATCAATCGTTCTTCGCGCTGGGTGTCACGCGTGCACTCAGCCTGCGCGAGGCGAGTTTCAAGCTGCCTTATTACCGCCTGGTGTACGGGGACAGCGATAGGTTGCCCGGCCTGGTTGTCGATCGTTATGGCGACTACCTGGTGGTGCAGCTGAACAATAGCGGCATTGAGCGCTATGAAGCGGCGATCCTCGATGCCCTGACGGCTGTACTGAATCCCCGGGGTATTCTGTTGCGCGCCGATAGCCGCAGCCGTCGTGAGCAAGGCCTGGATGAGCGGGTAGAAACCGCGGTGGGAGAGGTTCCCGACGAGGTCGCCCTGGAAGAAAACGGGGTGCGCTTCCTGGCACCGGTGCGCCGCGGGCAGAAAACCGGTTGGTTCTACGATCACCGGGTCTCCCGTGGCCGACTGCGCGACTACGTGGATGATGGGTCAGTACTGGATGTCTACAGCTATATCGGTGGTTGGGGTGTGCAGGCAGCGGCGTTCGGTGCCGCGCAAGTCACCTGTGTCGATAGCTCTG
Source organism: Halieaceae bacterium (assembly GCA_963669435.1). GTDB lineage: Bacteria > Pseudomonadota > Gammaproteobacteria > Pseudomonadales > Halieaceae > CALJFL01. The sequence goes on along the minus strand of OY770025.1, from coordinate 1,646,369 downwards.
CTGCGGCTTTGGCCGGGGTTGAGGGCAACGCCAGTTTGAATGGGGTGGGTGATCGTGTGCAGACCCTGCAAGGCCAGGCGGTGGAAGTGATGTCGCAGCTGTCGCAGGAGCGTCGCGCTTTCGATGTCGTTATTCTCGATCCCCCCGCCTTTATCCAGCGGCGCAAGGATATAAAGAAGGGTATCAATGCCTATCGGCGGATCAATGAATTGGGCTTGCGGCTGCTGAAGCCCGGTGGCTTGTTGGTGTCCGGTTCGTGTTCCATGCACCTGTCACGGCCCGACCTCAATACGGCGCTCGCCGGTGCCGCGCGGCGCAGCAACTGCCAGCTGCGCATCGTCGAGCAAGGTGCCCAGGGAGCAGACCACCCGATTCATCCTGCCATTCCGGAAACAGAGTACCTTAAGGCGGTTTTTTGCCGCCGCCTCAATCCCTGAGGGAAATCACCGCCCAGCCGGCTTGCTCCGCGTGCTGACGCAGTGTCGCATCGGGGTCGACGGCAACGGGGTGGGTGACCAGATCCAGGAGTGGTAAGTCATTGTGCGAATCGCTGTAAAACCAGGCGCCATCGATCGATTGGTCATTGTCGCTTAGCCAGGTTTGCAGGCGGGTGACTTTGCCCCGGTGGAACGAGGGTACTCCCAGCGGTTCGCCGGTGTATCGGCCATCGACAACCTCTCCACGGCAGGCGATCAACTCCTCAATCCCCAGGCGATCGGCTATGGGCCGGGTGATAAATTCATTGGTTGCGGTGATGATCAGCAACTGATCGCCCGATTCGCGGTGACGCGCGATGAGCGCCAGCGCCTTGGGCAATATGATCGGCTCGATGACCTGCTCCATGAACTGGCGGTGCCAGCTATCGATCAGTTCGCGGGGCTTGCCGACCAGCGGCGACAAGGCGAAGCGCAGGTAGGCGTCTATATCGAGGTTGCCTGCCTGGTAGTCCGCGTAGAACTGGTCATTGCGGCGGCCAAAACTCTCGGCGTCAACCAGACCTTGATCGCATAGAAACTGGCCGAACAAATTGTCGCTGTCACCGCCGATCAGGGTGTTGTCCAGGTCGAAAATGGCAAGCGTCATGTTATGTACCGGATTAAGCCGCCGGCAAGCATAGCGTGGGACCCGCAGGGAGTAAATTTCTCTGGCCCGTTAAAGTGTGGAACAATAGCCGGTCCTAACAGGACGCGGCGGTTGAGAGTGATTGACTCGCAGGGCTTCAGGCCCAATGTCGGAATAATAATTGCAAACGACCATGGCCAGTTGCTGTGGGCCCGCCGTGTAGGTGGCCGCGATGCCTGGCAGTTTCCCCAAGGTGGTATTCACAAGGGAGAATCTCCAGAACAGGCTCTTTACCGGGAGCTTGAAGAAGAGGTGGGCTTGCAACGCGATGCGGTGGAGGTGCTGGGGTCGACCCGCGGCTGGCTGCGTTATCGCCTGCCCAAGCGGTTTGTGCGCAAAGACCAGGACCCGGTTTGCATTGGCCAGAAGCAGAAGTGGTTCCTGCTACGGTTGCTGGCCGAGGACAACGAGGTCTGTCTTGACCGTAATGCCAAACCCGAATTTGATCACTGGCGCTGGGTGAGCTACTGGTACCCACTTAACCAGGTGGTGTCGTTCAAGCGTGAGGTTTATCGCCGGGCCATGAAAGAACTGGCGCGGCCGCTGGGTCGTCACACGTTGGGGCAGTCAGGGGGCTAGTCATCATGCTCGAGACACTGCGTCTCATCGTCCAGGAAGTAAACGCAGCCGAAGGGTTGGATGAGGCTCTGTCGATTATCGTTGCCCGCGTCGCGGCGGCCATGGGCACCGAGGTGTGCAGTGTCTATATGCACGATATTGCCAGCCATCGCTTTGTGTTTCGTGCCACCCAGGGACTGAATCCGGACCAGGTCGGCGTGGCCAGTCTCGCACCCGGTGAGGGCCTGGTCGGCCTGGTGGCCGAGCGCGAAGAGCCCGTTAACCTCGAAGACGCCGAAAGTCATCCCAGTTACCAGTACCTGCCCAACATCGGTGAAGACACATTCCACGCCTTTCTCGGGGTCCCGATCATTCACCAGCGCGATGTACTTGGCGTGTTGGTCGTGCAGCAATCCGATCGTCGCAGATTCGATGAAAGTGAAGAGGCCTTTCTGGTCACCATGTCGGCGCAATTGGCTGGTGTTATTGCCCACGCCAGGGTCACCGGCTCGGTGGCAGATGACCTGGCCGGGGGTAAGGCTGCGGCCTCTGCCAAGGTTACCGGCGTCGCCGGCGCTCCGGGCATTGCTATCGGCCACGCCGTGGTGGTTTCTCCGGTGGCGGACCTCTACGCCGTGCCGAAAAAGATGGTCCGTAATCGCCGTGCCGAGTTGCGGTCTTTCAAGCAGGCCCTCGATAAGGTGCGCCGTGATATCGAGGCCGTTTCCGAGAACCTGCGCGATGAGTTGAGCAGCGAGGACCACGCGCTGTTCGATGTTTACCTGGGTATCCTGGATGACTCCGCGATCGGTGGCGAGGTTGCCAAACTGATCAAGTCAGGGCACTGGGCCCAGGGTGCGCTCAGCAAGGTAATGATTGAGCATATCCGCCATTTCGAACGTATGGAGCACAGTTACCTGCAGGAGCGGGCGGTGGACGTCAAAGACCTGGGTACCAGGGTGCTGGCTTACCTGCAGGCGGATGAAAAGCAGGAACGGGTTTACCCTGACAACACTATCCTGGTCAGTGAGGAGTTGACGGCATCCGCGCTGGGTGAGATTCCGCGCGAAAAGTTGGCGGGGCTGATCTCGGTGCAGGGTTCGGGGAATTCACACGTGGCTATTCTGGCGCGTGCCATGGGCGTTCCCACGGTCATGGGCGCGGTGGACTTGCCGTATACCCGGCTCCAGGAAGTGGAACTGGTGGTCGACGGTTACCATGGGACCGTGCATCTCAACCCGCTGCCGGAAATCCGGGAGCGATTCCAGGACCTGGTCGACCAGGATATTGCGCTGACCCGCGACCTGGAGACCCTGCGCGATGAACCCTGTGTCACGCTCGATGGATTCCGCCTACCGCTTTGGGTGAATACCGGTTTGATGGCAGATGTCACCCGTTCCCTGGAGCAAGGTGCCGAGGGGGTTGGTCTGTATCGTACGGAAATTCCTTTCCTGCTGCGCGAACGCTTCCCCAGTGAGGAAGAGCAGCGGCAGATTTATCGCGAGCAGCTCGAGGCGTTTTCACCCCGCCCGGTCACCATGCGCACACTGGATGTGGGGGGCGACAAGGCTTTACCATATTTCCCGATTGATGAAGATAACCCCTTCCTGGGTTGGCGGGGTATTCGGGTTACGCTCGATCACCCGGAGATATTCCTCAGCCAGATCAGGGCCATGCTCAAGGCCAATGCCGGTCTCGGCAACCTGCGCATCATGTTGCCGATGATCAGTAACATTGACGAGGTCGATGAAGCCGTCGAGCTGATCCAGCGCAGCCATCGGGAGATCCTCCAGGAGGGCACTGACGCGCCGCTGCCCTTTATCGGCGTGATGGTGGAAGTGCCGGCGGCGGTGTATCAGGCGCGGGCGCTGGCCCGGCGTGTGGACTTCCTGTCGGTCGGCAGCAATGACCTGACCCAGTACCTGCTTGCTGTCGACCGCAACAACGCTCGGGTAGCAGATCTATACCACGCCTATCACCCGGCCGTATTACAGGCACTGCTTACCGTGGCGCAGGCTGGCAAGGCAGAGGGTAAGCGGGTCGGTATTTGTGGAGAGCTCGCCGGAGACCCCATCGCCTCCATGCTATTGATGGCCATGGGCTATGACATTTTGTCGATGAACGCCACCAGCTTGCCGCGGGTGAAGAAAGCCCTGCGGTCGGTGACCCACGCGGAAGCCTGTGACCTGCTCGACGAGGTGATGGCGATGGACAATTCCCTGGCGATTCAGCAGCGCATGGAGCGGGCCCTTAACGAGCATGGCATGGATCAGTTTGTTCACAACCCGGTGGTTTAAGCGCTTACATCCAATTGCTCTTCGACGGTTCCCGTAACCCGGGACTGGTCGTCAAAGCTGCGTTCCCGGAAGTGGGCCTCACCCCGGTCGGTAAACCACAAGGTGGTGGTGCAGCGGGTACCGTAGCTACCGGCAACGATAAATTGGGCCGAAAGCAGTTGGTCCATTTCGCCGTCGAGGTTCAGTGACTGCAGCTCGGCGCTGGCAGCGGGCTCGCGGTCGGCGACCACCTCGGCCAGGGTGTCGTGATCGGGCGCATGTTGCAGGCGCTGTTGCATGCGCTCCTTACCCAGGACTACCTTTGGCCACGGGCTGTCCAGTGCCGCGTTACTCAGGCCGTATAATCCCGGTTCCAGCCGTCGCGGTGCATCGTTGGCTGCCATACCGCTGTTGCTGAGAAACCAGAGTTGCTCAGCATCACCGATCAACAGGTTGAATCCACCGTATGCATGCCGTTGTTCGGCCAGCGCCAGCAAGTAAGCTTCTGCATCGATGTCCTGGGTCAGGAACGCGCGGGTGAGTTCCCCCCTGGACCGCGGCGCCGGGTGACTTTTGTCGGGATCGCGGAAATTGGTGATCGCGGCGAAGCGACCCTGGCGGTTGATGCCCATCCAGGTGCCGCCCTGTTCCAGATCCCTGCCGGCGAGCACCTGCGGTGCATCGTCCCAAAAATGGGCGGGGGCGGTGGCGCGCGCGAAGAATTCGTCGCGATTGGCGGCGAGCACCAGCGGCAGTTTGGCTTGGCACTGGTAAGCGAAGATAATCAGGCACATGGAAGGTTTCTCTCGCCAAAGGGACGATTCAGTGAGTGTGAACAGGTCTTAATTGTGAAACGCTGCAGGCTGCATGATAATAGCTTTTTTGTACGCCTCCCACGCGCTGGCCTTAGCTACCCTCGGAACTGATCACACACTATGCTGCCTTACCCCGAAATTGACCCGGTTGCGCTTGCCATCGGACCGGTGAAAGTGCATTGGTATGGCCTGACCTACCTCGCCGGCCTGGCCTTTGCGTGGTGGCTGGGTGTGCGCCAGGCGGACCGACCGGGGTCGGTGTTAAAACGGCAGCAAGTCGATGACCTGATTTTTTACGCCGCACTGGGCATCATTGTGGGTGGCCGGCTCGGCTACGCATTCCTTTACGGTGGTGACCGCTTAACCCAGGACCCCAGCTGGCTGATACGCATTTGGCAGGGTGGTATGTCGTTCCACGGCGGCTTCCTCGGGGTGGTGATAGCCATGCTGATCTTCGCCCGGCGGCACCGGCTCCCCATTGGCGACTTGCTGGATTTTATCGCTCCACTGGCGCCGGTAGGGCTTGCCCTGGGACGTTTGGGGAATTTCATTGGCCAGGAACTCTGGGGGCGTCCCGGCGATGTGCCTTGGGCCATGGTCTTCCCCAATGACCCCTTGCAGCTCGCACGACACCCCTCCCAGCTCTATCAGTTCGCGCTGGAGGGCATGCTGTTATTTTTCGTGCTGCTCTGGTTTACGGCCAGGCCAAGGCCCACCTGGGCCGCCGCGGGCCTGTTTGCCTTCGGCTACGGTTGCCTGCGCTTTTTCGCCGAGTTTTTCCGCGAACCGGATGCCCACCTGGGCTTCCAGGCGCTGGGTTGGGTTACCCGTGGCCAACTGCTGAGCGTGCCGATGATACTTATCGGGCTGGCTGTTATGGTGTTTGCGTATCGGCGTGTGGCGCCGCGCACTGTTTAGGACAATATAGATGAAGCAATATCTCGACCTGCTGCAGGACATTCTTGATAACGGCGTCGCCAAGGAGGACCGGACGGGCACGGGTACCCTGTCGGTGTTTGGCCGTCAGTACCGCCACGATCTCGCCGATGGATTTCCGTTGCTGACTACCAAGAAGTTACACCTCAAAAGCATCATCAACGAGCTCATCTGGTTTCTTAGCGGCGGGACCAACACCGCCTGGCTCAAACAAAATGGCGTCAGTATCTGGGATGAGTGGGCGACGGAGGAGGGTGACCTGGGTCCACTGTACGGCGCCCAGTGGACAGCGTGGCCAACGCGCGACGGCGGCACTATCAACCAGATAGATTACGTGGTGAATTGCCTGCGGAATAACCCCGACAGTCGACGGATTTTGTTTCACGGCTGGAATGTTGAATACCTGCCTGACGAGAGTATCAGCCCGACCGATAACGTCAGGGCAGGGCGCATGGCGTTGCCACCTTGCCACCTGTTGTACCAGTTTTATGTTGCACATGGGCGCCTGTCCGCTCAGCTGTACATACGTTCCAGCGATACCTTTCTCGGCTTGCCCTACAACACAGCAAGCCTCGCGGTTTTGACCATGATGTTGGCCCAGCAATGCGAGCTGGTCCCCGGGGAGATCATTATCACCACCGGGGATTCCCACATCTACAGCAACCATTTCGAACAGGTGCGCGAACAGCTGTCGCGCAATCCTCGGCCCCTCCCCACGCTGAGTATTAATCGCAAACCCGAGAGCATTTATGACTACCGGTTCGAAGATTTTGTGCTCGAGGATTATCAGCCTTACGATCATATCGCCGCTCCCGTGGCGGTCTAGATAATGCTCAATGCTGAGTCGAGCTTGTCGCGATGATTGATATTGCTCTGATCGTCGCGGCGGCGGAGAACGGGGTTATCGGCCGTAACAACGCATTGCCCTGGGATATTCCCGCGGACCTGCAGTACTTCAAGCGCACCACCATGGGCAAACCCATACTTATGGGGCGCAAGACGTTCGAGTCCATCGGTAGACCGCTGCCAGGTCGAACCAACATTGTGATCTCCGCCAACCCGGAATATCGCGCGGACGGAGTGCGTGTGGTGTCATCGCTGGATGAGGCTGTAGCGCTGGCCGAGGACATCGCCCTGATTGACGGGGCGACCGAGTTGATGGTGATCGGTGGGGCCCAGATTTATGCGGCGGCGCTGGCGCGGGCGGCGCGCATTTACATGACTGAGGTGCACGCCGAGGTGCACGGAGATGCATTCCTGCCACCGCTTGATGTCAGCGCCTGGCGGGAGGTTTCTCGTGAGCGTCACCCGGGATCGCCACCGCAGACGCCGGCCTACAGTTTCGTGATTTACGAGCGCACGCCCTAGCGACGTCCGAAAGAGTGTTACTTTCGTTAGTGTTACGCTTGGTGGCTGTCACCAAACTACACATTCGATCCCGTTCACCGCGGTCGCACTGGGCCGGAATTGAAAAAAAAAAATTTCTGCGTTTAAATCGCTCCCCTCGGTTTACCGACTCAGACTTATAAACTATAAACATAAGTACCGAGTCTCTAATCAGCTCAGAACTACTCTGTTGGAAATAGGAAGCGTTACTCCCATGACTATGCATCGATTGAAAAATGTATTGATCGCTGCGCTTGTTACTACGGGTGCCCTTGCGGGTTCTGTGGCAGCGGTGCAAGCCAGTACCCTGGACTCCATCCTCGAGGTTGGAAACAAGAAAAATGAGGCGGCTCGCCAGTCTCAGGCAAAGATTGATCGCCTGGCAGACGAGACCGGCGAACTGCTCAGCGACTACAAAACAGTCATGAAGCAGGTTGACGGCCTCAAGGTCTACAACGCCCGTCTGGAGCGTCAGATCGAGAACCAGAAAAAACGGGTTCAGGAGATCGACGAATCGATTTCCCAGGTGACTGTGATCCAGCGCCAGATGACACCGCTGGTGATTCGCATGATCGACGGCCTGGAGAAGTTCGTTGAGCTCGACGTGCCCTTCACCAAGGAGGAGCGCATGCAGCGGGTCAGCTTCCTGCGCGACAACCTGGATCGCGCTGATGTGAGTGTGGCCGAGAAATTCCGCGGAGTGCTTGAGGCCTACAACATTGAGCTGCAATACGGTCGGGGTATCGATACCTACCGTGGCAGCATTGATCTCGGTGGCAGCCAGCGCGAAGTTGACTTCCTGCGCGTCGGTCGTGTCGCCCTGGTTTACCAGACTACCGACGGCGCGCTGTCCGGTGCCTGGGACAAGAGCACCGGTTCCTGGGTTGAGCTGCCCGCCGGTCAGTACGACGCCGCTATTCGCAAAGGCATCCGCATTGCGAAGAAGCAGGCCACGATTGAGTTGTTGAATATGCCCGTTCCCGCGCCGGAGGCAATCTGATGAGCGTTAAATTTGTAAAAGCCGCTGCGCTTGCCCTCTGCAGCACGTTGACGTTTTCAGCGGGTTCCGCTGTAGCGCAGGAAGCTCAGTCCCTGGATCAGTTGCTTGATTTCGTCAAGCAGGGCCAGGTCACTGAAGCCAAGGAAAATCGTGACCGTGAAGCCGCATTTGCCCGGGAAAAGGCCAATCAGGCCAATGCCCTGAAGCAGGCGGAAGCCGAGCGCACTCGCGAAGAACAGCGCAGTGCTCGTCTGGAGAAAGAGTTTGAAGACAATGACCTGCTGATCGCCGACAAGCAGAAGCAGCTGCAGGAGCGCCTCGGTACGCTGACAGAGCTGTTCGGCCACTTGACTTCTGCGTCCGGTGACCTGGCATCCAACATCGAAGTTTCCCTGGCCTCGGCGCAATATCCTGGCCGCGGTGATTTTCTGGGAGCATTCATCGCCAAGATGACCGACTCGGACACCCTGCCCAGCATCGAGGAAATCGAGCGCGTGTGGTTCGAGCTGCTCCGTGAAATCCGTGAGACCGGTGTTGTGTCACGGTTCAATACCGAAGTTGCCTCTCCCGCCGGTGAACTCGGCGAACGCGAGGTGGTGCGGGTCGGTGCCTTTAACATCATCGACACCAATGGTAACTACCTTAGCTACGATAACGGCAAGCTCAGCGAGCTGCCACGCCAGCCCAGCGGCCCCTACACCGGTTGGGCAGCTGACCTGTCTTCCGCATCTGGTAGCCTGAACTCCTTCGGTGTGGACCCCACTGGTCCGACCGGCGGCTCCTTCCTGGCGGCTATCATTGATACGCCAACTCTCGAAGAGCGCTGGCACCAGGGTGGCTACGTGGGTTACGCCATTACTGCAGTGGGCATCTTCGCCTTCCTGCTGGCTATCTACCGCATGATTGTGCTGGCGGCTGTCGGTGGCAAGGTTAGTTCCCAGCTCAAGAGCGATAAGGCCAACGACAACAACCCACTGGGTCGTGTGTTGAAGATCCACGAGGACAACCCCTCTATGGACACTGAGACGCTGGAACTCAAACTGTCTGAGGGTATTTTGAAGGAAACTCCCAAGCTGGAAAGTGGTCTTACCTTATTGAAGATCATCGCGGCAGTGGCGCCGCTGATGGGTCTGTTGGGTACGGTGACTGGTATGATTATTACCTTCCAGGCGATCACCATCTTTGGTGCGGGCGATCCGAAAGCAATGGCCGGCGGTATTTCCGGTGCATTGATCACTACGGTATTGGGTCTGTTGGTTGCAATCCCGACGGTACTCCTGCACACCGTGGTCAATGGCCGCGCCCAGCGGATCATCCACATCCTCGACGAACAGACTACCGGCATGATTGCCGAGCACACAGAAGCCAATCTGAGGTCTTGATATGGGCGGCATGGTCGAAACTCTGCTCGGCTTTATGGACAAGGGCGGTGACGTCCTGTGGCTGATCGCCGCCCTGCTGCTGGTCATGTGGATGCTGATATTCGAGCGCATCTGGTACCTGCAGTTTGGTTGGAAGGCCGATGTAGCCAATGTGATTGCCCAGTGGGAAGGCCGCCCCGAGCGGAAGTCCTGGGAGGCACACCAGATCCGTGAAATGCTGATCTCCAAGTCGCGGATGGAAATCAACCGCTTTCTGCCAGAGATCAAGACCATGGTGGCATTGTGCCCACTGTTGGGACTGCTCGGCACGGTTACCGGGATGATTGAGGTGTTTAACATCATGGCGGTAACCGGCGGTGGCGATGCCAAGTCAATGGCCGGTGGTGTGCAGCAGGCCACGATTCCAACGATGGCCGGCATGGTTGCCGCCCTGTCTGGCGTTTTTGCTAATACGTATGTCACTCAGATTGCTCAGCGGGAAAGTGAATTCCTGCAGGACAACCTGACTACAGACCATTAATAGAGCCTGATTAATGCGTAAGAGAAACAGAGAAGCAGATGCCGATGAGGCGCAGATCGATTTAACGCCAATGCTCGACGTGGTGTTTATCATGCTGATCTTCTTCATCGTCGTCGCCTCCTTCCTCAAGGAGGCCGGTATCGAGGTTAATCGACCCGATAGCAACAACAACCCACCTGACCCGGATGCCACCAGCATCTCCGTGACCATCACCGGTGACGATCAGATCTGGATGGAGAACCGCCGCATCGATATCCGAGCGGCCAGGGCAAACATCGCACGCCTGTTGGCGTCCGACCCTGAGCAGTCTTTCTCGGTGAAAACAGAGCCTGGCGCCAGTGCCGGCACGCTTCTGGAGGTCGCCGATGCTGCCCGTGAAGCGGGTGTTAAACAGGTGAACTGGCCAGCGGAGGAACAGCAGTGAGCATGCGTGGTAAAGCACAAGGGCGTGGGGCTGACGGCGGCGGCGAGGGTGAAATCGACCTGACTCCAATGCTGGACGTCGTGTTCATCATGCTCATCTTTTTCATTGTGACCTCATCCTTTGTTAAGGAGCCAGGCATCGACATTTTACGTTCCGAGGCGGTGACCACCTCTCCCTGTGAGCGCGGCACGATCATTTTTGCTGTCAATTCTGTCGGCGACATCTACTACGACAAGAAGCAGGTTCCGATGGGTCGTACCTATCGCCTGGCCGAGGCCGCCAAGAAGGAAGCGCCCAAGGCAAACTTTGTCATCCAGGCTGATGTCGATGCGCCTACTTCGGTACTGAGCGAGTTGATGGGTGTGATCAAACCCCTGATGGATGCGCCATTGTGTGCCTCCACGACGGACGTGGGGTAAGTACGATGGGTAATAGTTCAGTGAGATTAATTGTAGCGATACTGTTGTCTATCCCGGTTGTGGTGGGGTTGTTCCTGATCATGCACAACCTGATCGATAGTGAATTTGAGAACCCGGAAGTCTCTAGTACCAAGATTGCAGAGTTGGTGCAGCCCGACGAGGAAATACAGTTGGATGTGGCGACGCGCAAGCCGGAGAAAACCGAGGAACCAGAAGAGCCGCCACCCGACCTGGAAATGGCGCAGCTGGACCTGGACATGGACACCGACATCGCCAATACAGCGCCTTCGGCCAGCATCAATATCGAGCTGTCGTCCTCGGGTATGTCCTCAGGTGATGGTGAGTACCTGCCGATTGTGAAGGTGGCGCCCATCTATCCGCGGCGTGCACAAACGCGTGGGATTACCGGTTACTGTATTGTCGAGTACACGGTGACTAAATCGGGCTCAATACGCGATCCGCAGCCGGTCGACTGCCAGCCGTCGGGCGTGTTTGAGAGCGCCTCGGTGAAAGCGTCACTCAAGTTCAAGTACAAGCCACGCGTGGTGGATGGCGAGCCCATTGAAGTGGCCGGCGTGCAGAACAAGTTTACTTACGAGTTGGAACAGTAAAACAGCGGTTACAGTGTTATGAAATTGCTTGATCTCCAAAATTGGACACGTGCAGTACTGCTGGCCACCCCGGTGGTAGCGGCACAGGTGGGCTTATCACAATTGCAGAGCGATGTTGGGCTCACGCCCTGGTCTGCAGCAATTGCGCAGGAAGAGGGTCAGCCCAAAAAGCAGCAGGAGACGCGGCGTACTCCCGCGTTGAGAAATAAGGTCTACGAGAAACTGGCGGAAGCCCAGGCGGCGGCGGAGGCCAAGGACTTTGCCACCGCTTCCGAGATTCTCGACGACATGCTGGCGGCTAATCGTGAGGCGACCAAGCTGAACAGCTATGAAGCGGCCAATGTCTACAATCTCTATGCGTTTATCCACTATTCGCGTGAAGACTATGCCAAGGCCCTGCAGGCTTACGAGAACGTGATCAAGCAACCCGACATTCCGCTGGCCATGGAGATCAACACCCGTTACACGGTCGCTCAGTTGTACTTTGTCCAGGAGCGCTGGCAACAGGGTATCAATGCTCTCAATCAGTGGTTCCAGATGACAGAAAACCCACCTGAGGGTGCTTATGTCTTGTTGGCCCAGGGCTATTACCAGCTCAAGGACTACGATAAGTCGCTGCTGAACGTTGAAAAAGCGATCAATATGTACAAGGCCAAGGAGAAGGTGCCCAAGGAACAGTGGTATAACCTCGCGCGCTTCCTCTATTTCGACAAGGGCGACGTGAATAACGCGGTATCCGTGCTGGAAGAGTTGCTGACTCACTACCCCAAGAAGCAGTATTGGGTGCAAGTGTCACACATGTACGGCGAGCAGAAGAAAGAGGCTGAGCAACTGGCCGCCATGGAAACTGCTTATGTACAGGACATGCTGGACAAGGGCACCGAGCAGGTCACCATGGCCTACCTGTACCTGAACGGTGATGTTCCCTATAAAGCAGCAAAGGTGCTTGACCGCGGCCTGAAGGACGAGTCTGTAGAACCGACGTCGAAGAACTACGAGATATTGGGTAACGCCTTCCGTCAGGCGCAGGAGGTCAAGGACGCGATTCCAGCGATGGAAACAGCGGCTGCCAAGTCGGACTCCGGCGAGCTCTACGCACGTCTCGGTAACATTTATCTGGACGGAGACCAGTACAAAAAGGCCATTGAAGCCATCAACAAGGGGCTTTCACGCGGCGGAGTAAAACGCCCCGATAATGCGCGTCTTGTACTTGGCATGGCCTATTTCAATGACGGCCAGTACAACAAGGCCCGGGATGCGTTTGTTCGCGCTGGCAAGGATAAGCGTTCAGAGAAGTATGCCAAGCAATGGATTAAGTATCTGAATTCAGAGCTTGAGCGGCAGAAGAAGCTTAGCGAACCGGTTTAATTAGAGCTAGCTGCTGTCTGCCGCGTACGGGCAGACATAACGAGCAGGCATAAAAAAAGGAGCACTGGGTGCTCCTTTTTTGTGGCCGCCGGGTTATGTTGCCCCCAGGGCCGGGTGAAACGTTTTGCTTAGACTGGCACTACGTTTTCAGCCTGGGGACCTTTCTGGCCGTCGGCGACGGTGAACTCAACTTTCTGGCCATCTGCCAGAGTCTTGAATCCGTCTCCCTGAATGGCGCTGAAATGAACGAAGACGTCGGGGCCTCCTTCTTGCTCGATAAAGCCGAAGCCCTTTGTTTCGTTGAACCACTTAACTGTGCCGGTTACTGTAGACATATTCTAATTACCTGTGTTGCTTTTGCTGGACCTCGAGGCCGCAGACATTTCAAAAAAATTATTTAATAGTGCGAATCGAGGACTGAAAAGGAACTCTGAGCGCTCACATAAATACCGCTGAAGGATTCAGCTTTAGGCAGTTTAGCACTGCTCCACTGGGTTGCCACAGCATGTTTTGAAATTAATGTGGGAATATTGCGGCTTTTCCCGGCCCGCATTAAGGCCAGTTTAATCTTCATCCGCGAGCCTATAAGCTGCGCCGAAGGCGCGATTGTGAGGCATGTGTGCGAATTTTATTGGTGGAAGATGATGTTCAGCTCGGCGAGTCCCTGGAGGCCGCGCTGAAACTGGAACAGTACGCGGTGGACTGGCTGCTGTCGGGTGACGCGGTGCGTGCCAGTTTGTCTGCCACACCTTACGACCTGCTTATCCTGGATCTGGGGCTACCCGGGGTGCCCGGAATGCAGGTGCTGCGCCAGTTGCGCAGTGACAAGCACCTGCTGCCAGTGCTGTTGTTGACCGCTCGCAATACCCTCGCAGACAAGGTCGACGGCCTCGATTCAGGAGCCGACGACTACCTTACCAAGCCCTTCGAGATGGATGAGTTGTTCGCCCGTGTTCGTTCCCTGCTGCGGCGCCAGGGTGATAACAAGGCCCAGCAACTCGCCGCCGGTGGCATCGTCGTAGACCCGGTGGACCGCACCGTGCAGTTCGCTGGCGAATCCCACACGCTTACCGCCCGGGAGTTTGCCATCCTGGAGATTCTCATGCGCAATGCCGGGCGCTTTGTGTCCCGGGCGCGCCTGGAAGAGGGGATCTACAGTTGGGGGGAGGAAGTTGGCTCCAATACCGTTGAGGTTTATGTTTCGCGATTGCGCAAGCGTTTTGGTGGCGAGGTCATAGAAACCATGCGTGGGGTCGGCTATCGGATGCAGCAATGACCGGCTCCCTGCGCAAACGCCTGATCCTGATCCTGCTGGCGCTGACGCTGTTCGCGTGGGTTGGTTCAGCCGCAATAACCGGCGCCTACGCCAGCAGGGCATTGCTGGAACAGGTGGATCGACAACTGGAGCAGTACTCCAGCCTGGTAACGTATATCACCGAGGTCTTTGCCACCGAGATTGACTCCGGCAAAACCGTCCCGGGCATTGGTAGCGCCGAGCACATCGAGCGTATGGTGTTGAACCCGATGGTTATCGAGGCACCCGCCAGCGAGGGCCTGTCGCCGGTGGTGAACATTTTCCTCGGTGAGCAGTTGCTCGCTGTACTGGAAAACTCGCCGCGATTCGAAGCGCCAACCCGGGAAGGCTTTTCTTTCAGGTTAATTGAAGCTGAGGATGAGGAACATAGCCACTGGCGTTTGCTCGCTCGCTATGACGCGGTCAACGACCTGTGGATCATGGTGGGTATAGAGCTGGACCAGGCGCGCTGGGCGCTGGTGAAAACCTTTGTACGGGCGTTGTTTCCCCTGCTGATCGTGTTGCCACTGACAGTGGCGCTGGTTTACTTCGGTGTTACACGGGGCCTGGTACCCCTGAAGAACCTGGCCTTGCAGATATCACGGCGCAGCCCACAGCAACTGGAGGCGGTGAGCCTGGAAGGGGTGCCCCGGGAGATGCATTCCACCGTAGCTGCACTGAATCAATTGTTGGAACGACTAGGTTTTGCACTGGAGTCAGAACAGCGATTTACCGCCAATGCTGCGCATGAACTGATGACACCCCTGGCCGCGATAAAAACCGAGCTGCAACTTTGCCAGCGGCAGCTCAGCGAGCAACCTGCCCAGGATATGTTGCAGCGAATTGGCGCGCGCGTCGACCGCGCAACCCACACGGTGCAGCAATTGCTGACCCTGGCCAGGGTAGATCCGGATGCCCCGCTGGCGAAAAAGGCTGTCGAGGTGCGCGCCCAGTTAACCGAGGCGCTGGCTGATACGGCTCACCTGGCGGTCGATAACGAGCTCCAGATTGAATTGATAGATGGCCCGGAATGTAACCTGGCGGCAAGCGAAGAATCGCTGGGAATCCTGTTGCGCAACCTGCTGGGCAATGCCTTCCGCTACGGCACGCCAGGGACCACGGTCCATGTTTCGCTGAAGTGCACCGCGGATGCATGCGAGCTGGAAATCTGTAACGACTGTAACACCCTTTCAGGAGCTGAGTTTGAGCGCCTGGCCGAACGGTTTTACCGGGTGCCGGGCAGTCAGGGTGTCGGCGCTGGCCTGGGTCTATCGATTGTGACGCGCATTGCCGATCAACACGGCGCCCGATTCACGGCCCACCCTCGGGCCGATGGCGAGGGCTTTTGTGCTCACCTGAGTTTTCCACGTTAGTCAGCCACGGCGAGCGTAGGCTGCGCCCGTCATATGTTGGAATGGTTGTTATTCAGGGGCTGCTCATGCGCTGAGTCAAAAAGCCCTGGTCGCGACTATTCGTGTATCAGGCCACAGGCAGAATCTTGAGTATATTGGTCGAGCCCGCACGGCCCATCACGGCCCCCTTGGTTAACAAGATGGAGTCGTCTTTATGCAAGTAACCGCCGTCGCGCAGGAACTCGATGGCGCGCCCTTCGACACTGTCGCTGTCAAAGGCACTGGCGTCAAAATACAGCGGCACTACACCGCGACACAGGCTGAGTTTTTGCAGGGTTTCACTCTGGTCGCTCAGGGCGAAGATGGGCCGGCCAGAGCTTAGCCGCGACATCAACAGGGGGGTTCTTCCCGACTCGGTGAGACAGGCGATACCGCGCACATTCTCAAAGTGATTGGCGGCGTAGATCGCCGACATGGCGATAGTCTCCTGGGCGCTGTCAAACTGGCGATCGAGTCGATATTTGGAAGTCCGCGCCACGCGGTGTCGTTCCGCACCCAGGGCCGCATCAGCCATCGCCGTTACCACCTCCACCGGATACTGTCCGACCGCGGTTTCTGCCGACAGCATCACCGCGTCTGTACCATCAAGCACCGCATTGGCCACATCGAAAACTTCTGCGCGGGTGGGCATGGAGTTGCTGATCATCGATTCCATCATCTGGGTGGCGGTAATTACCACCCTGTCCATTTTTCTGGCCCGCGAAATCAGGTCTTTCTGGATGCCGATTAACTGGGCATCCCCCACTTCTACGCCGAGATCGCCACGTGCCACCATAATCCCGAAGGAGGCCCGAATGATGCCGTTCAGCGTGTCTTCCTCGGCAACGACCTCGGCCCGTTCAATTTTGGCGATGATGGCGGGGTGCAGTTGGTGCTTCTGCAGGAGCGCCTGTGCCTGTTCGATATCAGCGGCGCTGGAAACAAAGGACACAGCGACGAAATCCGGCTGTACCTGGGCGAGACTGTCTATGTCGGCGATATCCTTGGCGGTGAGGGCGGGTGCGGCGAGCCCACCGCCGAGTCGGTTGATACCTTTGCGCGAACCCAGCTTGCCACCTACCAGTACGGAACAGTCCACGGCGCCGGAATCAACTCCGTCCACGGTGAGGCGAATGCGTCCATCGTCGAGTAGCAGGGTGTCACCTGCTGCGACCTGTTCACACAGTTCCTCGTAGTCCAGGCCTACACCGCGGATGTCACCCTCGCCTTCGGCAATGGTGAGATCGAGTCGAAAACGATCGCCCTCGGTGAGTTCCACGTGGCCGTCACGGAACGTGCTGATTCGAATCTTGGGGCCTTGTAGGTCAGCGAGTATCCCCACGTATACCCCGGCCAGGGCGGCCTGCTTGCGGATACGCTCAGCAACCCTGGCATGTTGGCTGGCGTCGCCATGGCTGAAATTGAGCCGGAATACATTGACACCGGCACCGATAAGCTTGGCAATTACCCCGTCGGATTCGCTGCCAGGTCCAATAGTGGCGACAATCTTGGTGCGTCTGTTTACTTTCGGAGTCACTTTACTGTCCAGTTGTATGCCAGGGATAACTAATGCGGGTTGCGCGCTGTGAACGCGGTGTACGCCGGATAATATTAAAGCATGCCCCAGACTTGGAGCATGCGCCAGCAAATGTGCTGGTCTAATTTACGGTGCTGTTTTACGGTGCTGGGAAATGCGAATCGATGTAGCGCCGGGTGAGGTCGGGGAAATCGGTGAATATGCCGTCCACGCCAGCCTTCTTGAACATCAGCTGCATCAGTTCGTCAAAATTTTCGACGCCCTCGGGAATGTCTTCCAGCCGCAGTGTATAGGGATGTACCTGCAGCCCGCGTGCCTGAGCCAGGCCAACCAGGTCAGACAGTTCAACCTCGCCGCTGTCGTCATACCCCAACAATATCTGCCGGTACCAGGGCCCGATACCGTCTGCGTAGCTGGCCACCTGGTCCAGTCCCGCCGCAGTCTGCAAGAACGCGTAATCGACCTTGCTGTCTTCGCCCCATGCCGGGTCAGCAATAAGCTGGATCAGCGGTAGTTGGCAGTCGAGATCGTCGCGCAAGTAGCGCAGCACCGTATCGTCGAAGCTTTGCAGGTAGACCTGTCCGGGCCTATCGGCATAGCCCTTGTCCTTAAGTACCTGGAGGATGCTGCTGGCCATGTCATAGCCGGCGGCGCGGTGAAAGTTGGGTGCCTTCAGTTCGATGTAGAGTCCCGTGGTGGTGCCGCGGCTGCGATCCATGCCGGCGATCAGGTCAATCTCTTCTGCCAGTGTCGGCACTCGCAGTGTCGATGCTTGCAGCGGATAGCGGTCAGGGAATACCGCGGTGCGATCGCCATCTAGGCTGATACGGACACGTTCGTGCGCTTGTAACTGCTGTATTTCCGCCAGTTCAAAGTCGATAGCGTAAAAATGACCGTCGTCCCTGCGGTGATCGGGGAACCGATCGGCCACGTCGGTGGTGTATTCAAGGTGAATGTCGTGGAGTACCACCGGGACACCGTCTTTGGTGAGCACAACATCCTGCTCAAGGTAGTCAGCACCCATGGCGTGGGCCATGGCCTTGGCCGGCAGGGTATGCTCAGGAAGATAACCACTGGCGCCACGATGGGCAATGACAATGGGTTTTTTATTCTCGTCTGCCACGGCGTTGATCCCTGTAGGTGCTATACACAGCGCAAAAAAAAGGGCAGCGAATGTAATTCCTGCCCTCATCTTTCTGTGGTCGCCAGGTTGCCTAGGGCAGGGCGGCGACCCAGTTATTGTTTTCAAACCACTGCTTGCGCAGCTTGGTGAGAATTCCCACGCGGCCATAGGCTTCCAGGTAGTTATCAACCAGGTTGTGGAACTGCGCGTCATCACCCTTCACAGCGATACCAATCGGCTCCACAGTCAATGGGCGCTCGAGGGTAACCAGGCCGGCATCGGGATAGCGCAGTACCGACAGTACACAGATCGGCATGTCGGCGATCAGGCCATCCACCTTGCCCTCTTTCACCATGGTCACGCCCTCTTCGTAGCTCTCTACTTCCGTCAGGTTCGCCTGCGGCGCGGCAGCACCCACGAAGTCAGAGCTGGTTGAGTTTTTCAGGGCGGCAAGTTTCAGGTCATTACGGTTGAACTGATCGCTACTGGAAACTTTCGCCAGTACGTCACTCTTGGTCAGGATAGACTTGCCGGACATCATGTAAGGGCCTATAAACGACGCGGCCTCGGCGCGTTCCGGGGTGATGGAAAGACCGGAGATCACCATATCGACCTCACCCTCATCGAGAGCCTTTAGCAGATCGCCAAAAGGGATAACCTTGATTTCCAGCTTGACCCGCATGGCGTTCGCCAGCGCTTTGGCAAGGTCCACGTCGAAGCCCATCAGCTTGCCTTCGCGATCTGTCATGGTGAACGGAGGTTGCCCACCAGACATCCCCACTTTCAGGGTTTTGAAATCGATGACCCGCTGCAGTGTGTCGCCAGCCATGGTTGTGGCTGACAGGGTGCTGCCGAGCACCAGCAGCGCCCCCAACAGCAGGGTTTTGAATTGCTTATACATTAGTATCTCCTTGAATTACGCGCTGTAGTATCCTGACCAGCGTTTGATTTACGTTTTCACGCAGTGCAACAGTGTAGTGCCGATTACCCCATTAGCCAAAGAATTTTGTAACCCGGAGTGAAGTGATGGTCACCGGATTTGACCGGATTGTAATTGCAGTGCCCTCCCTGGCCGATGCGACCGAGGATTACGCGAGCTTGCTGGGCCAGGCGCCCGCTCTACAGCCAGAGACTATTGAGCCTACCGCGTTGTTGCCCCTGGCGAATACCACGCTGGAAATTGTGCAGCGTTCGGTTGACCGTGCACGCATCGAGGGGCTGGTTTTTCGCAACGAGGAGAGTAATGAGCCGGCTACTCCTATCGAAAACAGCCTCGGCCTGACGCTGTCGCAGAGCAGTGGTGATAACACGCTCACCTGGCGAAACGCGCATCCGGCGACCATGCTTACCGACATTGCTGTTGACCATGTGGTGTTGCGCACCGATTATGCTGACGGCGCCATAGACCTGTTCCGTGACCAGTTGGGCATTCGCCTGGCGCTGGATCAGGAGGTGCCCGAGTGGGGCGGGCGAATGTTGTTCTTCCGCACCGGCAAGTTGACGCTGGAAGTGTTGGCCCCCCTGCCGGGTGAAAAACCTGTTGGCGACAGTCGGTTCTGGGGTATTACCTACCAGTGTGTAGACATCGATCGCATGACAGCACAGCTCCAGCAACGGGGCGTGGCTTGCTCCGAGGTGCGCGGTGGACGAAAGCCGGGTACGCGCGTGGCTACCGTCAAGAGCCACTGTCTGGAGTTGCCGACCCTGCTGATCGAGCCCGCACCGCGTTAGCGGCTTCCCGCGATAACGGTTGAATACCGCGAACAAAAAAGGGCCCGTCAGGGCCCTTTGCGGTTGCAGCTGATTGCTACTTCTTGATCTGGGTCTTGATCGTCGTTTCAGTAGCCTTGCCGTAGGGCGGTAACATGCCACCCAACTTGGCCACGTTGAAGCCGGTCTGGCGGTACACCGATTTCGCATGGCTGAAGGTCTTGAAGCCCTGGTGACCGTGGTAGGAGCCCATGCCGCTGGGACCGACGCCACCAAAGGGCAGTTCCTCGTGGGCAATGTGCATGATGACGTCATTAATGCAGGCGCCACCAGAGGTGGTGCGTGTGAGCACGGCTTCCTCTTCCTGCTTGTCCTCACCAAAGTAGTAAGTGGCCAGCGGACGCGGCTGGCTGTTTACGTAATCGATGGTCTCGTCGAATTCCTTGTAGGTCAGGATCGGCAGGATAGGTCCAAACAGCTCTTCCTCCAGCACTTTCAGATCGCTTGCAGGCTCGGGAATCAGTGTGGGTGGAATCTTGCGTGTGCCCTGCTGTTGGTTAAAGTCCTCATTGGCCGGGTTGATGGCAATCACCTTCTGGCCTTTCTCTTCTGCCTCAGTGAGGTAGCCATTGAGTCGATCAAAGTGACGTTCGTTGACTACCGAGGTGTACTGGTCATTTTCCAGGATGCTCGGGTACATCTCTGCAACCGCCTTCTGGGAGGCTGCGATCACTTCGTTCAGCTTTTCTTCCGGCACCATGAGGTAATCCGGGGCCAGGCAGATTTGCCCGGCATTCAGTGTTTTACCCATCATGATGCGGCCAAGGCTTTTCTCGATATCCGCAGAACGTGATATCAGCACGGGCGATTTGCCACCCAGTTCAAGGGTTACCGGAACCAGGTTTTTGGACGCGGCGGCCATGATGTGGCGGGCAATAGATGTCGCCCCGGTAAACAGCAGGTGATCGAAGGGTAGGGCAGAGAACGCCTGTCCTACTTCGGGTCCGCCGTCAAAAATCGCGACTTCTTTCTCGTCCCAGGCCTCGGCGACCATTTCAGCCATCACTGCGGAAGTGGCGGGGGTGAACTCGGAGGGCTTGATCATGGCGCGATTGCCCGCCGCGAGAATGCCGGCCAATGGCCCGAATGTCAGGTTGACTGGGAAATTCCAGGGAGAGATGACACCCACGACACCCAGGGGCTGGTATTCGATGCGTGCGCGCCCGCCCAGCAGACCCAGGGGAAACATAGCCGGACGTTTTTCCGGTTTCATCCACTTCTTGAGATGCTTCTTCGCATGTTTCATGGGGAGAATGGATGGTCCCAGGTCGGACAGCAGTGACACCTGCCGGGAGCGGCCGCTGAAGTCTGCATTCAGGGCTTCGACGAACTTGTCCTGGTACTTCAGCAGCGCGTCGATGCCGCGGTCGAGGCGGTCGATGCGGGTCTGTGCGGATACCGCACCCTCGCGCAGATAATCTTCCCGTTGCGCAGTCAGCACCTGCTGCATCTTCTCTTCGATATCGCTCAGGGGTGTTACTTGCTGCGGTGCGTTCACGGGCAGTTCCTCTTGGCATTAATGCTATGCGCCAGGCGAAGCATTCGCGAGGCGGTGAATGGATCGCAGATTATAGTCCTGCGTTGTCTAGAATTTAACCAGAATAAGCGGTCATTTCAGGCCATGTATCAGTATGCCCGGCATTGCCTTAGCACCGCTTTACAGCGTATCAATTTGGCTTTTTTGACCACAGCTGCTACAACTCAGGTATGCAGCCTTCTGATACGCAACAGGATTCGCGCACGCCATCACCCCCGTATGGATATTCCAGGCCATGTGAATACAGCCGTGAGCAGCAGATCCATATTGTCGCCGAGTTTCATGCCCACAAGATTCGCCCGAGTCGCATTGCTTACCGGGTGGGTATCGATATCGCCTTTATCGAGGAGCTGATTGCCGGAGAAACTGAAGCCAACCGATTCCCGAAACTGGTCGCCTACTATCGACGCCAGCGCTTCCAGCAGCGCATGAAAGACTCGGCAGGTAAACGCGGCGTTGCCCAATACGAGGCACAACAAAAGATTGAGTCTGAATTTCGACGCGAGATTGAACTGTAGGGCTCTCCCGTAGCGTGCAAAGATCGATTACTCTTCGATCCACAACTGCACACATGTCACCCAATTAAACCCCGTTACAGCACCACTAACCTGAAACAAGGACCTTACTATGAATGCACTGGCAATTTGGCACGAGATGATTGAGCAACAGGATCCTTCGCGCCTGTCAGAAATTATTGCCGACAACTGTGTCTTCCATTCCCCGGTGGTGCATACACCCCAGGAAGGCAAGGACATAACCATTCTCTACCTCACTGGTGCCATGCATGTCTTCAATGACAGTTTTCATTACGCCAAGGAAGTCGTTGTTGGGGAGCATGCGGTGCTTGAATTTGTTGTCGAAGTTGATGGCATTATGATCAACGGCGTAGACATTATTACCTTTGATGACGGGGGGAAAATCATTGAGTTCAAGGTGATGGTGCGGCCGCTGAAAGCGGTGAATACCCTGCACAGACGCATGGGAGAGATGTTGCAACAGCTGGCCAGTTAACCGTCGCCCGCGAGTCTTGTGAAACAAAGGAGATCCTATGAAAGTGCTCACCAAGCGACTTGCCACTGTACTGCCCCTGTTGTTTCTGGTGCCTCTGGCGCTGCTCACCGCCTGCGGCGGTTCGGGTGAAGCTGAAATGGCACAGGAGCAGGCAGTGCAGCAGATCTCGGGAACCGTGATTTACCGCGAGCGAATGATGCTGAAACCGGGTGCGGAGCTTGAAGTTCAATTGTTGGACGTCTCCGTCGCAGACACCCTGGGTACGGTTATGGCCACCGTAACCATGACGCCGGAAGGCGGGCCACCTTTTCCCTTCAGCATTGACTATCAACCTGCCCAGATCAAGGACGGGCTGAGCTACGCGGTGCGCGCCACTATCAGGCGCGATGAACAGCTGGAGTTTACCAGTACGGAGTATATCGACCCGTTTGCACCCGGCCCGCTGGAAATACTGGTCAGCCGTGTGCCCGCACCAGAGCCGGTGACACCGCTGCGCGGAACCACCTGGTTGTTACAGACCATTGAAGGCGAAGAGGCGGCCACGCCCCAGGGAAAGCCTATCGATTTGCTGTTTGATGCCCAGGAGATGCGGGTTTCCGGTTTCTCTGGCTGCAATCGCTACATGGGCCCCTTTGAACTGCCGGGCAGCACGGTTGAAGGTGCCATGCTCAGTTTTGGCAACCTCGCAGGAACGCTGATGGCGTGTCCAGATGACAATGGTCTGGAGCGCCGCTATTTGCAGGCCCTGGGTGGTATCACCAGTTATCAATTGTCCGACGGTCAGCTGGTACTGACCCAGGGCGGTACTGCGGTGCTTACCTACAAGGCCGGACCCTGAAAACCCGGTAGCCCATGGAGCTCGATGAACGCCAGACGCTGATCATCGCCATCCTGGTCTTGTACCTGGGCCGCTTCCTGAATGACTCATTGCGTCCGCTGCGGGAATACAACATTCCTGAACCGGTGTCGGGCGGCCTGGTGGCGTCACTGCTGGTCTGGCTGATCTACATACTGGTGGACCTGGAGTTTAGTTTTGATCTGGCCAACCGGGACATGTTGCTCATTGTCTTTTTTACTGCGGTCGGCCTGTCGGCCAAGGTGGAGGTGTTGCGCAAGGGCGGCAAGACGCTGCTGGTGCTGCTGGCCCTTGCCACGGGCTACCTGATGATTCAGAACCTGGCCGGCATGGGCGTGGCGACCCTGACCGGGCAGCAGCCCCTGCTCGGGTTGTTGACTGGCTCAGTCAGTTTGAGCGGAGGCCACGGTACAGCTATTGCCTGGTCGCCGGATTTTGAAAGCAAGTATGGCATCCCCTATGCCTTTGAAATCGGCCTGGCCTGCGCGACCTTTGGGCTCATATTTGGCGGCATCGTCGGCGGGCCGGTTGCCCGCTTCCTGATCTGGCGACACGATCTGAAGCCAGATTCCGAGGAAGAGCTCACCATCGGTTTTCGTTACAAGGAGCACGAAATAATCGATGTCGACGGTATCCTCAAGGTGCTACTTATCATCGCCCTTGCCATTGGGTTTGGTCTGCATATCAACCAGTGGGTGGCCGCCCTGGGCGTGCGCCTGCCCGAGTTTGTCAGTTGCCTGTTTGCGGGAATCATCATGACCAATACCATTCCCCGCTTGTTTCCCAACTATCACTGGCCGACCGGCTCGCGCTCGTTGGCGTTGGTGTCCGATTTAAGCCTGGGGCTATTCCTGTCTATGTCGCTGATGAGTCTGCAGTTGTGGATGCTGGCGGATCTGGCCGGTCCACTGGTACTGCTGTTGTTGGTGCAGGTGGTGCTGATACTCCTTTACGTGATTTTTGTCGTGTTCCGGGCCCTCGGTGGTAACTACGAGTCGGCGGTGATGTGTTCCGGCTACGCGGGTATGGCATTGGGCGCGACTCCCACCGCCATTGCCAACATGACCGCCGTCACCAAAGCCCTGGGCCCAGCCCCCCGCGCCTTTGTTGTCGTGCCACTGGTAGGCGCGTTCTTCATTGACATGTCGAACGCCCTGGTCATCTCAGTGTTGCTGGAAGTGTTCAGCTAGTTGCTGAAATGACACGGATCACCCGGACGGGACACTAGCGCAATGCCTATATTATTTGGTGTGGTATTGCTGGACCTGATTGGTTTCGGCATTGTAATTCCCATCCTGCCGTTTCTGTCGCCCCAACTCGGCGCCAGCAAAATGGATATCGCCCTGATTATCGTCAGCTACGCGGCTTGTTCGGGACTCTGTGGCCCATACTGGGGTCGACTGTCCGATCGCATCGGTCGTAAGCCGGTGATTATGATTTGCCTCCTGGGCTCTGCTATCGCCTATGTGCTGCTCGCCAACGCCTCGGAGCTGTGGATGGTCTACTGTGCGCGCGCCTTCGCCGGGCTGGTGGCCGGTAACATGGGGGTTGCCTCGGCGATGATGTCTGATATGACCAGCTCGGAAAACCGGGCCAAGGGCATGGGCCTTATCGGTGCCGCTTTTGGTATGGGCCTGGTACTGGGTCCGCTGCTGGGTGGCTTGCTGTCGGGAGACAGTGGCAGCTTTCTCGTGCCCTGCCTGGTTGCCGGATTCATGTCGGGGTTGGCCATGCTCGCCGCAGCACTATTCCTGCCCGAATCGCTGTCGTCGGAGCGCCGCCAGGCACATCGCGAGCAGCGCCTGAGCCAGTCGCGGCTGTCGACTAACCAGATGTTGCTCAAGTCGGGCAACCGTCAGCTGGTCGCCCAATTCGTCCTGCATACCAGTTGTGTGAGCGGTTTCACCTACCTGTTCCCGCTGTGGGTGGCCGACCTGTTGCACTGGAGCGCCCGTGAGGTGGGCATCGTATTTGGTATTCAGGGCGCCATCATGGCGGTGGTACAGGGTGTGTTGATGGGCCCGTTGATCCAGTCCCTGGGGGAAATGCGCCTGCTGCGCCTGTCTATTGCCTGCTTCCTGGCAGGTGTTCTGTGCGCGTCTTTTTCCGAGACCATGGTGTTCATGGTGGGCTCTATGTTTGTCGCCATGACCGGTGCGACCCTGTGCATGCCGGTGTTAAACACCATAACCAGCTTCCGCACGGAGCCTGAATTGCAGGGTCGTATGCTGGGAACTACCAGTTCCGCCGCTGCCTGGGGTCGGGTGGTGGGGCCGTTAATGGCGGGGTCGATTCTCGCGTTGGCGGGCTACCGTACAGTGTGGTTGGTCTACGCGGTGTTTCTGGTTTACTACCTTATTTGGGCTTTGCGCGAGCCCGAGCTGGTCAGGGTGGGACAACCCAGGGCCTGACTGCAAGCGGGTGCATCCGCTTGCCTATGTAGATTGCAGGTAGTGAAACCCACCCTCTTTGATGTAAACCTCGCAGTAGTCACTGCTGGTTGGCGTCAGGCTGCCTCCCGCGGGAATGCGCAGCCACGACCGGGTGGGATAATGGCCCTCGGCGTCGGCGAATTCGCCGGTGAGGACCAGTAGCTCCGCGCCCTGGGGAAAATTCAGTTGCCCGAGTTCCGCGGGCGTATCCCAGGCCTCCAGTCGGGTGAAATCCGAGTAGGGTTCCTGCGCATACAGTTTTTTCCAGCTGACACTCTTTCGTACGGATTGTTGCCAGTCAGATGTGGTCGTATCGACTATCAGGTGCTGGCGGTCCACGCCCGGAAGCTGCCGTAACTTTACGAACAGGGTGCAGCCTTCCCGTGAGAACGGTGCGTGTGAAAACCCCTCGGGATTGACAAGATAGCTGCCAGCGGGCCAGTCGCCGTGCTCGTCTGAGAAGGTGCCGTCGAGCACCAGGATTTCTTCCCCGTCCGGATGTTCGTGGACAGGGAAAGTGGCACCCGCCTCATAGCGCACGATTGACGTCACCTGCCCGGATTCAGCAGGCCCAACCAGGTGCAGGCGCTTGCGCTGAACATGACCCCCGGGGCTGGCAGTCCACGGCATGGCCTCGGTATCGATGGCCAGGCGCACGCCCAGATCGGCATTGATATTTTCCACGGTGTTGTTCATGGTGCTCCGTTCTAAACAATGGGGATTGAGTTCGCGAGGTCATTTCGACGGACCCGTAGGTAATAAGTTCCCACGGCGAACAGGAACCGGTAGAGCTTGATAATAGCGGTATTCGTCGATTCAACAAGCTGGCAACAGCTTGTCACCAGCTTCGCATAATGTATCCTCATTGTATGACAAAAAAAGTGTTTGTAAGCCATCAACTTCCCGGCGAGCGTATTCATGAGTTGGCGCAGCATTGCGATCTCAATGTGTGGATGGGCCCCGGGTTGTTGCCGCCTGGCGCACTGGAGGAAGAGCTTGCCGGGTGCCAGGGGCTGATTTGCCTGTTGACCGATAGGCTTGATCAGGCATTGGTGGCGGCTATGCCAGACCTGGAGTTTGTGTCCAGTGTGTCGGTAGGCGTTGATCATGTCGATGTCGCTGCGTTGACTGAGCGTGCTATTCCTCTGGGCAATACGCCGGGCGTGCTGGTCGATACGACGGCCGACGCCAGTTTCGCGCTGCTGCTGGCCGCGGCCCGCCGGGTAGGCGAGGCTGACCGATTTGTCAGACAGGGCAATTGGCGGGCCGAGAATGCGTGGTCACCGGATTTTTTCACCGGCAAAGACGTCAGTGGCGCAACCCTGGGGATCATCGGGCTGGGACAGATAGGCCAG
Source organism: Halieaceae bacterium (assembly GCA_963669435.1). Lineage (GTDB taxonomy): Bacteria > Pseudomonadota > Gammaproteobacteria > Pseudomonadales > Halieaceae > CALJFL01. The sequence goes on along the minus strand of OY770025.1, from coordinate 1,619,246 downwards.
GCGGTAGCGCGCCGCGCAGCGGGTTTTGGCATGAAGGTGTTGGGCTACAATCGCGGCGAGAAAACGCTGCCGGGTATTGAGCAGGTGTCGCTGGACGAATTGTTGCTGCGCAGCGATTTTGTCAGTGTTCATGTGGCCCTTAACGACGATACCCGCAATCTTCTCGATGCCACGCGTATCACCACCATGAAGCCCGGTGCGGTGCTGATTAATACGGCCCGGGGTGGCATCGTCGACGAGTTTGCGCTCGCGGAGGCCCTCAAATCAGGGGCGCTCTACGCCGCCGGTATCGATGTGTTTGAAACGGAGCCGGTACCCCCGGATAACCCGCTGGTGGAGTTGCCCAACGTGGTTTTGGCGCCGCACCTGGGAAGCGCGACGGTGATTACCCGCGCGCGTATGGCGGATCTCGCGGTGGACAATGCGCTGGCCGCACTGCGGGGTGACGCCATGCCTCATTGTGTGAATCCCGAGGTGTACGACAGCTGAACGCTTACTGCCTTGCGTTGTAATACCCCGCCATCTGTTTGGTGTGTTTTCGGCCCCACAGGGCGCCCTCAAAAAGTCTGAACAGGCCCTAGTTGGCGCCCGCCCGGGGCAAAGTGCGCAGTCCCTCGGCAATGGCTGATCGCACATTGTTCTTGAGCCGCGGTGTCTCTACCCGGTTGGCGTCCTCCACCAGCTTGGTAATGATGACGCTCCAGACCTGCTCCTTACGCTCCACGTCATTAAACTGCAGTGCGATATTACTGGTTTCCTTCACCCCTCCCAGGGCGTGGGCATTGTCTACGGAAGCCTGGTCGATATTCCGATTGGGAATCACCCCGGGATAGTTAGACAGGTTGCTCGCCTCGCTTCCTTTCTGGCCCATACGCATGCCTGTGGCAAACAGGTAATCGACGCTGAATTCTGCCCGGTCCGGGTCCAGGCGGTAGCCTTTTGCCTGGAGCTCGCCGTCAACAGCAGCGCGCACCAGTGGATCCATCACATACAGGGGGTCCTTGGATTGGGTGCTGTTGCTCAGCGGTTCGCTGCGCCAGTGGTAATAGGTGTAACCCTCGGCTGCGAAATTGGCCGGGTCCTCCGGTCGCGTTTCCACCCCGCTGCAGGCAGCGAGTAGAAGGAGGGCGAGCGGCGTCAGCACGGTCTGTAGCAAGCGGTTGGTCAACGGCAACATGGCGGGTCTCTATAGCTAAAGTGCTCTGGGATAGTAACCCATTGATCGCGCTTACCCCAGCCGGATGCCTGGTACAGCGCAAGAGGGGCCATGTAGGTGGTTGGAATTATTACGGTTTTTCCGCGATTAGCGGATGAATTACCAAAAACGCTTTGTTACCATCCTCGTCATAACTATAAGTTATTTCTAAAGGGTGGCTCGATGATCTCTCGAAAACTGGTGCGTACGGACCTGAACCTGCTGGTAGCCCTGCAGATTCTGTTGGAGGAGCGCAATGTCACACGGGCGGCCGAACGGCTGTCTGTGTCGCAACCCGCACTGAGCAAAACCCTGCAAAAACTGCGCGCCTCCTTCGAGGATGAATTGTTCACCCGTACTGCCCATGGGCTGGTGCCAACACCCCGTGCCGAGGTATTGGCGCGGGAACTGCCGGCATTGCTGGAGTCGGTGGAACTGGTATTGGGCAATGAGGAATTTGATCCGCGCACATTTGTCGGTGGCTTCAAGTTGTTGTTACCCCCCATTCTCAGTGAGAGCCTGTTACCGGGCTTGATGGCCGACTTGCGCGAAGCAGCGCCTAACGTGCAAATCGTGACCGCCGAGGTTCCACCGGATTACCAGGACAAGCTAAAAAAAGGCGAGGCCGACTTTGCCGCCTTTGTGGCACTTGATACCGACCGGGATATCCACGCCGAGCCCATCGCGACAATTGCCCCACGGTGTTACATGCGTGTGGATCACCCACTGGTGGGACGGGACATGGACCTGAAGAGTTTCCTCGAGTATCCGCACCTGCGCTTATACCTGCCAGGGTTGACTCGCGAGAACACCAGCATGGTTGATGATGTACTGGGACAGTACGGTGTGCACAGGAAGATCATTCTCGAGACCACCCAGTTTGCCTCGGCCGTCGGAGTGGTAACCCATACTGATGCGCTGCTGGTGGCCAACGCGGGTTTTGAAGAAGGGGGTCTGTACCGCGAGCTGATTACCGGCCGCGAGTTGCCAGCCGAACTGCAGCGCATGATTCGCAACACCCACAGCACCAATCGCGGCAAGATGTCATTAATGCGCCACACCCGCACGTCGCGCAGTGCACCTCACCAGTGGATGCGAGCGCTGTTGATGCAGCACCTGACGCGCTCCAAGAACAAGGTAGAGGAGATGCAACCAGCCGCTTCGGTGGCCTGACGGACCAGTATCGTCACTGCGTGTTGGTATCTACGTCTTCCAGGCGCTGAAGCGTCGTGTCCTGCAGGGTTTTTTCAACCGCGTTGGCCTTGTCCAGTGAACGCTTATAACCCTCAGGGATCGCGTCTTCTTCGGACTCCTGTTTGACACAGGCGCCCATCGACAAAGTAATGATGCAGGCAAGCGCTGAGGTGGACAGTCTGTTCATGATATTGCTCCCTTGTGCCGTGGCAAAGCGGCGCAGCCAAACTTACTTCCTGCCAGGATACCCCCGGCATCCGCTTTGCTAGCCATCACCTGAGCGGTCCGGGCCCGGGTCGGAAAACTCCGCCCTTAGCAGCGCGCCGTCTATGCCGGTAATCCGGTCGAAGTCATAATCGCTTATGGTAAAGAATAGCGGATATTTACTGCTGTACACGAAGTGTTGTCCCTCGAGGGTGAAGAACTCCAACCGCTGATCTCCGCCTGGCGTTGCTATCGTCAGTGCCAGATCAGGTGCCGCCTCAGACAGAGTTCTCTGGTCATCGTCTGCCGCGATGCCGTCGGTCTGCAGGCTTGCCAGTGCCAGCAGTAGCGCTTCCATCTCGCGAAAATCCGGTGCGACGCCATTGCTCGCCTGCCAGCCTTGAGGCTCCAGGCGCAATGCGTAGTCGGGCCCCTGGATGGCGGTAACATCGTTACTCTGCAGCAGTGAGCGCTGCAGCCAACCGGAGGCAAAGGCCGGCGCGTCGAACACGTTAAAGCCGATACTGTAGATCGAATCCGAGTCAGCATTACGCGCATGAATCTTTCGGAAGCCGGGTGAGGTACCCAGGTAAACCGTGGCCAGCAATTCGCCCTCGCTGATGATCGTCATGCGCCGCAGGTAGTGGTAAGTGGCAACCTGGAAGCGTTGGCGTGCGGGTATTGAGTCCGCTACCGGCCGGCCCTGGGGTTCAAGGTTAATGGCACTCAGCAGTGCCTGTACCAGTTTCCGGTCTGCAGGCAGTTCATCCAGTTCAGGCAGTAGCCATTGGCCGTCGACCCTGAGCAGTATCGCTTCATTGTTCTTGCCATCGTCAATGTGAATTTCATCCACATAGTCTGGATTAAAGGCTGTCAAAGAACTTTGCTCGCGCTGCTGGGCCAGCATACTGTCTGGCCAGTACAACAGGGCGATCAATCCGCACTGCAGCAGCAATATCAGCGTTAGCGCCGCCCGGCTCACAACCCCAGACTCCTGCGGTAGAAACGCCTGCGTTGCGCAGTCCGCAGCCAATGTAATGCGGCAAATACAGCGAGCAGTGCCAGGGCCGCCCCGTAGTTAATGGTTTCGAGCAACGCCTGTTGGCGCTCATCCATGGGTGGTAACGTGCGATTGAAATGCCCACGGCTGCGAATCTGTAGCAGGGCGTCATCCTGCAGCGACCAGTCCAGTATATTCATGAACAATTCCAGCGGTCCCAGGTACTGGGTGCCGGAACCCGCCACGATGGCGCTGAGCATCTGGTCATCCATAAAGTCATTGGAGGCAAACACGAACATCCGCGCCGAGCGTGGAGATTGTTCCAGCAGTGCCCGCACACCAGCCCTGTCTCGGGACTTTTGCACCGTGGCCAGCAATTCGGGTTTGTCTTTGAAATAGGAGGCAAACTGGCCGGTAGCGAGTACTGCGAGTTCCTCGGGATTGCGCGTGCTACCCGCAGGTGCGGTAATGGCCTCTTCGTCGTCCACGGTCGGGGTCACCGCCATATCCCTGGAGCGCCAGGAGCGGCGCGAACTGCGCAGCAGGTTAGTGATTCTGAGTCCCGAGCCGCGCTGCAATACGAGAGGCGACGCCCAGGCCATAGTGAGCTGCGGTATACCGCTGGTGGCCGGGTGCTCCTGATTCAGTCCGCTGCCTCGGACATCGATAAAGTAAGGGTAATCGAGTAACTGCACGTCGCGGAATTCGTAGCCGCCCACCTTGCGAATGACCGGAGCGGGGAATGGCGCGTTGCGCTCATCGAGAACAAAAGAATCGTCGATACCAATGCCATGGTGGTCCAGCCATTCGACCAGGCCGCTCTCCCAGGGCTGGATGCGCAGCTCGCCGCCCGCCAGCTCCGCGGTAAAGGGCGAGCTGGCGATGATCACGGTACCGCCGCGCATCAGGTATTGGTCGATAGCATACACGCCGTGCGCATCCAACTGGTGCGGTGCGACAACGGCGAGGATATCTGCCTCGGTATCTACGGTGCCATCACTCAGGTCTTCCATGCGGATGCTGTAATCGCGCGTAATCATGCGTTCCAGGTTGGTAAAGGTGGGTGCTCCGAGTTGGTGGCGAGCCAGTTGTTCATCGAACGCCGGCAGTGCCAGCGCTACCGTGCGGGTAAAGCCGCTGGAAAATCGCTTGAGCCCGGCCTCCAGCATGGCCGGGAAATTGTCCGGGTCGAAGTTATCAGTGGGGAGCTGCACAACCTGGCGGTTATCCGCCAGGGTCAGGTAAAAATAAAATTCACGGTCGTCGTCGAGGGTGGCGATCATGGGCTTGAAGCCCCATTCCTCGTCAATTTGTCTGGCAATTTCTCCATTGTTGGATTCGGGCGCCACAAAGCGGACACGGAATTTGCCCCCCGCGGCCTGGGAAATTTGTTGTACGTGTTGGGTAATGCGTTCGCGGTAAGTCAGTAATAGTTCAGGCAGTAGCTCGTTTGCTGAGACATAACCGACAAATTCGATGGGATCGTCGATTCCCTCGAACAGGTCGCCACCAGCCTGGAAGCTGTGCAACACGTCGCGGATGGCCCGGCTGATGTCAAACTCCGCATTGCGCAGCAGCACCTCCGGTGCCGCGTTGGGAGTGGCGCGCACTTCCACCAGCTCGGCAAATCCCATGGTTTCATGTTCACTGCCGTATTCGACCAGCAGGTTGAAATAGGAATTAACCAATGCGGATTGGTAGCGATCGGCCACCTGGAAAGGCGTGGCATGGATGCCGTACCGCTCGTTAGCCTCCTGTTCCAACTCCGGGTTGTCGGCAGGATCAACAATTTCGATACGTACACGCCCCTTGCCCGCCACCTCGTACTCGCGCAGCAGGTCGGTTACCTGTGGTACCAACGGGGCCAGTAGCGGATGGGTTTTGGCGCTAAAGTAGCCGCGAATCAGCAGGGGTTCCTTAAGTTCATCGAGTAAATCGGAGGTAGGCGTCGATAGCGAATAGAGTTTGCCCTCGGTGAGGTCAACACGCAGGCTGGAAATCTTGTCCAGCCAGACATTGGCCAACAGAAAGTTGAGCACCAGTAGCGCGGTGGTGGTTCTCCAGCGTCGATGGCGCGGTGTGCGAGTGCCCTTTGCCCAGCGCTCCTTCTCGAGCAGGTACACGTTCAGGGCAAGACCCGCCCCGGTCAGGCTGAGATAGTAATAGAGGTCGCGTATATCGAGCACACCGCGGGTAATGCTATCGAAACGTGACCCCGCCCCCAGCCTGGTAAGCATTTGTCCCGCCTGGTTATCCGCGAACCCGGTGAGCAGCTTGCTGCCGAGCAGGTAAAGCACGCCGCACACTGCCACGCTCACAATCAGGCTGACGATGGCGTTGCCCGTGCGGGCAGACACACACAGTCCGATGCTGAGATAGGCGCTGCCCAATAGCAGCGTGGCGAGATAGGCGCCAAGCACGGGTCCCCAGTCCAGGTCTGCCAGCACCGCAACAGTTGCGGGAACCGGCAGGGTGGTCAGCAGGGCAAGTGCGAGTAGTGCGAGGCAGGCGACGTACTTACCCAGTACGAATTGCCACAGCGCGACAGGCTGGGTGAGTACGTGTTCCAATGTGCCGCTGCGGCGCTCCTCACTCCACATACGCATGGTCAGTGCTGAACACAGGAAAATGAGCAGTAGCGGCATCCATTCAAACAGTGGCCGCGTGTCAGCGATGTTGCGGGCAAAGAAAGTTTCGACCCAGAAGAAGATAAACAGCGCAAGTGCCGTGAACACACCGAGGAATAGCCAGGCAACCGGTGATGCAAAGAATAGGCGCAGTTCTTTACTGGCGACTCTGCGCAGCGCCATGCTATTCATCGTCGGCCTCGGCCTGTCCCTCGGTGGCTTCCCGGAAGATGGTTTCGAGATCGCGATTCTGTGGGCTAAGGCTATACAGTTTTGCACCGGTCCTGATGACCGCTTGGCCAATGTTGCTGGCGGCCAGGTCCATATCTGCATGCTCGTGCAGGTCGAGCAGGTAACGCTTGCGCCCGTTCTCTGACTGGTCGGGCCTGACAGAGGCCACCTGTGGCAGTCGACCCAGGTAGTCGGCAAGCTCACTATGGGTGTCGTCAGTACACAGTTCAAAACAGGTGCTGCAATGCAGCTCTGCCATGGACTCGTCCAGCACCAGTTTGCCGTGGTTCATCACCAGCACCCGGTCGCAGACCGCTTCTACCTCCTGCATGATGTGCGTAGAAAGGATTACCGTGGCCCGCTTTGCCAGGTCGGTAATCAGTTTGCGCATTGCATCTGTTTGCTGGGGATCCAACCCATTGGTGGGTTCGTCGAGGATCAGTAGACCCGGTTTACCCAGCAGGGCCTGGGCGACTCCTACCCGTTGCTTAAGCCCGCGAGATAGGGTGGCGATCTGGTCGAGACAGCGGGAATTCAGGTCTGTCGCCGCGATGGCTTCCGCGATGGCCTGGGGCCTGTCGGCTTTCGCTATACCCTTCAAGGTGGCCGCATAATCGAGATAGTCAGCCACCATCATGTCGGGATAAACCGGGAGATTCTCAGGCAGGTAACCCAGTTGCTGCTGCACTTTTCTGGCGCCGGTGGCCATATCCTGGCCGTTGATGATTATGGTTCCAGCGGAAGGCTCCAGATAGCCACTGAGCATTTTCATGATGGTCGATTTACCGGCACCGTTGTGCCCGAGCAGCCCGACGATCTCGTTGCTGGCTATTTCAAAGCCGACGTTTTTTACCGCGGAAATCTTGCCGTAACGCCGGGTCAGGTTGTGCGCTTCAATCATGATCAGGGGAAAATTAACAACTTCCCGATAAATACTATCAAGACCAGATTGAGTATCAACTTGATCAGTCGCTCCCCCCGGGTCACGGTGTAGTGTGCGCCGAGATAGCCACCGATGGAGTTGCCGAGCGCCAGCGCTGCGCCCACCACCCAGAGCAATTGCAGCTGGCTGGCAAATATCGCCAGGGCTACCGTGGTATACACCGCGACAATAAATACCTTGTGCATGTTGGTGCGCACCAGGTCCAGGCCCATTACGCGGCTGAGCACCGGCATGAGGATAAAGCCCACGCCGATCTGTATGAATCCCCCCCAGAAGCCCACGCCTACCATCATCAGGTGGCCGTTGATCAGCTGTTGCCGCGTGGGTTGGTAGTCTGGATTACCGGCCTCGCCCTTGCGCTCGAAATGCATGATCAGCATGACAGCGACCATGACCAAAGCGAGCAGCCGGTTAAACCACTCACCCTCGAGATTGACCCCGACCATGGCCCCGGCGATGGCCCCGGGTACGGCACAGGCTGCCAGGCTCAGGCTGAGTTTAAAGTCGGCAAAGCCTTTGCGGAAAAACGCCGTCACCGCCGTGATGTTCTGGGCCAGGATAGCGACGCGATTGGTGCCGTTGGCGACCGGCCCGGGAACGCCCATAAATACCATTACCGGTACGGTCAGCAGTGAACCGCCGCCTGCTATGACATTGAGAAAACCGGCGACCACACCGACGGCGGTCAGTGTGAATGCCTGCCATAGCTCAAGTTCCAAGGTTAATCTTCCGTCCAGGGTTCCCGCATGGTGACAAATTCCTCCGCAGCGGTGGGGTGAATACCGATGGTGGTATCAAACACCGCTTTGGTGGCGCCAGCTTTGAGCGCAATGGCGATGCCCTGGATAATCTCACCGGCGTCAGGTCCCATCATATGCACGCCGACAACCCGATCGCTGGCGGCGTCAACGATGAGCTTCATAAAGGTCTTCTCATCCCGCCCGCTGATGGTGTGCTTCATCGGCTTGAATACCGACTTGTAGAGGGTGATGTCGCCGAACTCCGCCCGTGCCTCATCTTCTGTGAAGCCGACGGTGCCAATATTGGGCTGGCAAAATACCGCGGTCGGGATGAAGTCGTAATCGACGGAGGATTGCTGTTTGTCGAATTGGCGCCGTGCAAACGCCATACCCTCGGCCAGCGCCACCGGTGTGAGTTCCATGGTGTCTGTGCAATCGCCCAGCGCATAAACGCCAGGTTCTGTGGTGCAGAACTGGGCGTCGACGGCAATCGAGCCGCTTCCAGTAAGCTCAACGTTGACATTTTCCAGGCCGAGTCCATCCAGGTGTGGTTTACGGCCGGTGGCGTACAGCACGGTATCGGCGACCAGGGTGGAACCGTCGGTCAGCTTCACCTGCAAGCCGTCATTGCCCCGTTCGATAGCCTCAACGTTTACCTCAAAGCGCAGGTCGACGCCGGATTTGCGAATTTCCTGGCTGGCGTGTGCGCGGATATCGGCATCAAAGCCGCGCAGGAATAAGGGTCCGCGGTAGAGCTGCGTGACCTGTGCGCCCAGCCCATTGAAGATGCCAGCAAATTCGACCGCGATGTAACCGCCGCCAACGATAACGATACGCTGGGGGAATTGCTCGAGGTCAAAAATCTCGTTGGAGCTGATAGCCAGGTCACTGCCCGGAAACTCGGGAATGTGTGGCCAGCCACCAGTGGCGATGAGGATTTTCTTGGCCCGGTAATGTTGCTCACCCACAGCCACGGTGTTGGCATCCACAATCCGGGCACGTCCGTCGATAAGGTGGGCGTCCACGCCGGAGAGCAGGTTGCGATAGATAGCGTTGAGGCGAGAAATCTCCGCCTTCTTGTTGTCTCTTAAGGTCGCCCAATCAAAGAGCTTGTTCTCGGTCTGCCAGCCGAACTCGCGCGCGTCGGTGAATGCCTTACCGAATTCTGAGGCGTACACATACAATTTCTTGGGTACACAACCCACATTGACACAGGTACCACCCATGTAGCGGTCCTCGGCGATGGCCACCCGTGCGCCAAAGCTCGCTGCCATTCTGGCCGCACGCACACCGCCTGAGCCGGCACCAATTACAAACAAATCAAATTCCACGTCGTTCATTGTTTACTCCCTGGTTGGGGGGCCAATTCTACCAGTACTACAGCTATCGAAGTACCTGTCATCCCATTCATAGCCCGCGAACGCAGTCTTCTCGGAAACCGGTTGAATCGCCCCCCAGGCCGGCCCGGATTGCCCCCTGGCAATGTGTATTTTTTCCTACGGCGGGCGCATCCACGCGCCGGAAATTTGCGTAGAATAGGCGCCCTCAAAAAAAACACCAGACCCCATGGCGAACTGGTTTCGCCAGAACGATTCAAAGGTACGTTTTATCATGCAAGCTAATAAATACTCGGCGCTCATGGTTATTGCTGCGCTGGCATTCCTCCTCTGGTCTAAGGCGGCGCTGTCCGAAGATGAGGCAACAGAGCCCGCCCCGGCTCCGGATCGCATTGTGCTCAGTAACGGATCCACCATTCTGGGTACCGTTACCGCCACCCGTGACGGCGTGGTTACAGTAGAGACCGATTTCGCTGGCACCCTGTCCATTGCCCAGGACCAGATTGTTGCTATGACCACTGCCGGTTCAGCCGTCATGATGCTGGCAGATGGCGAAGTCCTTGAAGAACAGCCGATAGTGATTGAAGAAGGACAGCTTGTCACCGGCTCAGCGCGTAGTTTCGCTCTCGCTGACCTGGCCGTGGTTAATCCCGAGCCCTACGAACTGGGTAATGGCTACAAATGGACCGGACTGGCCAACCTGGCTTTGTCGCTGGAGCGTGGTAACAGTGATACCGATGAGATTGATTTTCGGCTGGATACCCAGTGGCTCAGCGATGACGACCGCTACACGGTGCTGATAAATGGCGAGTTCGACGAGGCCAATGACCAGAAAATAGCCGACAACTGGTCGGCAACGGCCAAGTACGACTATTTCCTGGAGGCTGAGAACTGGTACGTCGGTGCCAATGCGTCCGCGGAGCAGGACGAATTCGCCGACCTGGATCTGCGGTATTACATCGGGCCCTATGTTGGTCACCGTTTCTTTGATACCGATCCGCTGTTCCTGGAGGCCGAACTGGGTTTAGCCTATGTCAATGAGAACTTTATCGTGGCCGAGGATCAGGACTATCCCGGTGCCAATTGGGCCGTCAATGCCTCCAGCAATTACCTGGGGGGTGAATCACGCCTCTACCTGAACCATGTAGGGATCTGGAACCTGGACGAAACCTCGGACCTGATTCTCAATACTACATTCGGACTCTCTTTCCCCTTGTTGTTTAATTTCGAGGCAGCTGCGGAAGTGCTACTGGAGTACGACTCGGGTGCGGTGGAAGGTGTGGAAGAGCTGGACGAAACCTACAGCTTTCGGATTGGCTATAGCTGGTAGGGGCTTTCGGGTGATGTTGGCAGGTGGTCTGATCGACGCACCTGCCGGTAAAAGAGGGCGTGTATCCTAGCGCGCCCCTTTGATCAGGCCGCGGAACCAGTCGGCCAGGGTTTCGTGCTTGTAGTCGGTGAATTCACCGGCGTCCATGAATACACCGTGGCCATTCGGGCAGGTCTCATACCAGATGTGCGGCTGGGTGGGATCGGATGATTTTTCCATATCCGCACCGCATCGGGGGCAGGCGATGTCGTCCACGGCATCCCACTTTTTGCCTTCCTCGACATTGCCCAGATCCAGGGCATCTCCCATCCACTTGTCTTTCAGGGCCTCTGCTTCGCCGGTATCGAACCACATACCCTGGCAGTTGGTGCACCTGTCGATGGTAATTTGGCCATAGGTGATCTCTTCCATGCCGTGACTGCACTTGGGGCATTCGATGCTGTGAATGTCTGCGTTGTATTCCATGGTTTTTCCCGTTCCGGTGATTATTTTTCGATTACCTGCCCTGAATACAGGACCGAGTAGTTCGAGTCTAGCCCAGAGTTGGCAAATTGTCTTGTTTGGCGCCGGTTACAGCCGAATTTCAGTCGCGCAAAGTTGGAAAATTCAGCTAGGTTTAATCTACCTCTGAATAATGCCGCGATACCGCATTATTCCAGGGTGCCATAAACCAGCACCGGCAGTATGCGCGGCCACTGTGGGTGACTATTACTGGAAGTGCCGCTCACGGCAAGAGGAACCGCTGATGAAATGGACCAATAAACTACTGATCGCACTGGCGTTTTGCGTCCCCACCCAGGCCTGGCCGCAAGGCGACCCGGAGGGTGGAAAAGCGCATTATGTGACCTGTGTTGCCTGCCACGGGGCTAGCGCACAGGGTAACCGGGCGCTCAATGCCCCCCGCCTGAATCACCTGTCGGAGGTGTACCTGGTCGCCCAGTTGGAAAAGTTCCAGCAGGGACATCGCGGGGGAGCGGACGGTAGCGCGCTGGCCAAACAAATGGCCCCGATGGCCGCAACCCTGAGTGACAGCGCGGCGATTGCGAATGTATCTGCCTATATCACCACCCTTACCGGTGGTCCTACTGAGGCCTCTGTCGAAGGTGACGCCACCCTGGGGGGTGACTTTTACAATCAGCTCTGCGGAGCCTGCCACGGTGCCCAGGCAGAGGGCAACCTGGCGCTGAACTCGCCACGATTAGCCGGTACGGACGACTGGTACTTGCTGGAGCAGTTGCGCGCCTTTCGTGCCGGTGAACGCGGTGCCCATGCCGATGACAAAACCGGCAAACAAATGCAGGCCATGGCCATGGCGATACCCAGCGACGCCATGATGGCCAACGTGGTTGCCTTTCTACGCGGTCTGGAGCCCTAGGGCGAGTGTTGTGATCTTTCGGGGCATGAAATTTGGTGTTTTCGGGCTAGTTGCGAGCGTGGTACCGCTGCTGGCACAGGGTGTTGAAGAAGCGGGCACGCAGCGAGAGGCGACTGTGCCCGAGCAGATCATATTGAAAGCCGATTGCCCTCCAGGCTTCGAGCTGACCCGGGATCACTGCGAACTGCGCAGTCTGTACCAGTTGTACCCATCGCTGGAAAATGCCGGAGTCGGTGGCCTGAAAACAGGCTTGCCCCGCTACCGTGACGGCTTTAGCCCCCAGCAAACAGACCTGGGACGCTACCTGTTTTTTGACCCGATACTATCTGGGGATGGCAAGCTTTCATGCGCCACTTGCCATCAACCCGACCGGGGTTTTGCCGACGGCATGGGCCAGAGTGTGGGGGCGGGCGGCGCCGTGCTGCCGCGTTCGGCACCCAGCCTGTGGAATGTAGCGTTCTTTAACAGCTTTTTCTGGGATGGACGTGCCGCCAGCCTGGAAGAGCAGATGTTGGGCCCCCTCTACGACGAGCACGAAATGGCGAACAATCCCGGGCAGTTACTGGCCAGCCTCAACGCCTCGGCCCCGTACCGCCGCCTGTTTGCCCAGGCGTTTCCGGATGATTTCACTGCAGAGGACGCGACCATAACGCTGGAGCAGATCTACCGCGCCATCACCGCCTTCCAGGTATCACTTGTTTCGCTAAACAGCCGTTATGATCAGTACGCCCACGGTTACGCCGACGCGCTGACCACCGCAGAGAAAGAAGGGCTCAACATCTTCCGTTCCTTTGTCGCGCGTTGCGCCGAATGTCATACACCGCCGCTGTTTACGAACCAGCAGATTGCGGTCATTGGCACCCCCGAGCCTGCGGGCATGCCCTATGACGTCGGGGCGCAGAAACCGACCGGCGATGCCACCCTGCGAGGGGGATTCAAGGTGCCTTCCCTGCGCAATATCGAGCTGACCGCGCCCTATATGCATTCGGGGCGGTTTGAGAGCCTGCGTGAGGCAGCGGAGTTTTACACGCTGGGTCGTGGGCACGCGGTGCCTGAGGGTGAGGATGTGATGATCCACTGGCATATCTGGGAGCCCAAACTGACCGATGACGAACTTGACCGCCTGGTCGACTTCATGAAGACCCTGACCGACGAGAGTTTCAAGCCGCAGGCACCAAAGACATTGCCATCGGGTAGGCCGGCGGTACACAATACACTAGTTAGTGCTAACTATAAGCAAGTGAAGGAGCAGAGCCATGAATAAATTAACGCTGATTGTTGCGGCGTTAGTGCTGCTGGGCGGGGGTTATTACCTTGGCCAGGGCAGCCGCCCGGAAGCCACGGTGATCAAGGTTGCCGAGGCGCCTAAAGAGGCTTTCAGTTCTGAGGGGACTGAAGAACTCGCCGGCGCAGCCTCGGCGGGCGTGCGTACGCTGACCACACCCACCTCGGGTGAGGTGATTATCGTCAAGGATGGCGAGTCGATACAGGATGCCATCGTTGCGGCATCGCCCGGTGCCGTCATCAAGGTCATGCCCGGTACCTACAAGGAAACCGTGTATATCGACAAGGACAATATCACCCTGTCCGGTGTTATCGAGCAGGGTAATTACCCGGTAATGGATGGCGAAGGTGTGCGTAATGATGCCGTGTTGTACTCCGGCAACGGGGTGACGGTCGAAAACCTCTACATAACCCAGTACAAGGGTAATGCCATCATGGGCCAGGCGGGTAATAACTACATTATCCGGAACAATATTATTGTTGATACCGGTGTGTACGGCATCTTTCCCCAGTTGGGCAAGAACGGCATCGTCTCCCATAACATAATCTCGGGCATCGAAGACGCTGCCATCTACGTGGGTATGTCCGATAACGTCGACGTGGTCTTTAACGAGGTGTTTGACAGCGTAGCGGGCATTGAGATCGAGAACAGCCGTCACGCACTGGTTGAGGGCAACTACGTCTACAACAACACCGGGGGTATCCTGGCCTTCATCACGCCCGGTCTGCCCATCAAGACCTGCGGTGATGTGCTGATCCGCAACAATTTTGTCGTTAACAACAACCATGAGAATTTCGCTATTCCTGGATCCCTGGTTTCAAATATTCCACAGGGTACGGGTGTATTGGTCATGGCCTGTGACGACGTGGTGTTAGAGGGCAATATTATTTCCGGCAATGATTCGGTGGGTGTTGCTTTCACAGACTTCTCGCTGGCGTCCAACGCCTCCAACGACCCGGATTCAGAGCCAAACCCGAATCGTCCGAAGATTCTGAATAACGTCATGCAAAACAATGGCAACAATCCGTCACCGGTGGTCAGGGCGGCGCTGGCGGCGACACTGAGTACTACGGGCCCGGATATAGTGGACATCGTTGGCCTGGACGACGGTTGTATTCTCAACCCCGAGCGCTTTCGCACGATTGGCCTGGACAAGTATGGTGACTGCGATTTCGCCACCACCGCCAATGTGACCAGCTATACACTGCCCGAGCCAGTACCACCGCGGGTAAAGGAGCACATGGAAACAGGCAAACTGGTGTACTACGGGGTGTGTGCTGGCTGCCATGCTTATAACTCCCGCATGATCGGCCCGCCGACACAGATCATCCAGGCACTGTACATGGACAATCCCCAGGGCATTGCAGATTACGCAGCAAACCCGGTGAAAAAGCGCCCCGATTACCCGGAGATGCCGCCCCAGGGCCACCTGGATGAAGAGACCCGACTGGCCGCGGCGCAGTTTATGCTCGAATTAACCAAATAGAGCTAACTAAATAGGGCTAACCAAGTAGAGCTAGCTAAATAGAGCTAACCAAATAGAGTAAATCGAGCAGCGGAAATACATGCTGCCATTGAAAAGGCCGCCTCGAGCGGCCTTTATTGTGCTCAGGGCTTTTTCTGGTCTTCCAGGACCTGTTGATAGCGACTGTTTAGCCGTGCTTTGGCACTAACATCCTGTAGTTGGCTCAGACGGTCCGGTTCTGACTCGATGTCCGCTGGCATCCCTGTTTGTGATTCCGGTGGTTTTGATTCAGGGGTTTCCTTCTCAGGCTTAAATTGCCACAGGACAAATACCAGCGAGCCGTACACGATAACGATTTTCGCAAGCAGTGCGTAAATTACCGTGTCGGGGTGGGCCAGTTGTAAGTAAGCGGCCACGTCCTGGTAGAGCAACGAGGTGACCAGGGCGAACAGTAATACTGCAGCGACACGGAATAGCTTGGCCTTGTACTTGCCCAGGAAATACAGGATGGACGAGTACTTGATGACACGAAACAAAGACACCGCTAGATACCGATATTAATGCCCAGCAACAGCGCGGCAATACCGAAACCTTTCCAGCCGATGCCAGACCAGATTTCCTTTTCTTTTTCGGCGACCAGGTACTCCAGGTCCTCGTCCGAGTATTCGCTCTCCTTGCGGCCCGCGTGAATCATGTCTTTACGCACGGCCGCAATTGCCGCTGATCGCAGCTTCTGCCTGACATACTTGGGAGCGCGAATGTTCGAAGACTTGCCGGCCGCCATTACCTTTACCGTTTATCGCTGTGTCTGCCTTCATACTAGCTCAAGGTCAGGACCTTTCCCACAGCCTGGATGAACAGCGGCGAGTTGCAAGCAGTCAATTAGTGCCTACACTGCTTAAGCGGTATACCTTATTACAACGGAGTAACTCTACGATGTTGGAAAAAGAACTGGCACAGGCAACCAGGCTCGCCGAGCAGGCGAGTCGAGAAGTTGAAAAGCTCCGCGCTCGATTGCTCGCGGAAACAGAAAAGGCGCACGCCAAAGCGAAGCGGGATCTGGCTGCTGCTCGCAAGAAATACAGCAACGCGAACACCCGCTTGAAAAAGGCGCGCGGTACCCTGCGCAAGCGGGCGACCAGCGAAAACCAGAAACGTGTCGAGGAACTGCGCAAACAGGTGCAGGAACTCGCCGACACCGTGGGAGAGATCGCCAAGGCAGCCTATGAATACGCTGAGAAGCTGATGCCCATGCGGGCCGATGCGGTACTCGAGGCACGTAAAGCCCAGGCGGCCGAGCGGGCAGCAACCCTGGTAGAAAAGGCGGCGCAACGCCAGGCGAAAGCCAAGGCCAGGAAGGCGCGTAAAAAATCGAGTACCAGCAAACCAGCCGCGAGCAAGAAAGCCGCTCCCAAAAAGAAGGCTGCACCCAAGAAGAAGGCAGCTGTGAAGAAAAAGGCAGCAGTGAAGAAAAAGGCAGCAGTGAAGAAAAAGGCTGCACCTAAAAAGGCAGCCGCCAAGAAAAAAGCGGCTCCCAAGAAGAAGGCGGCACCCAAAAAGAAAGCCGCTAGCAGGCGCTAAGCGAAGAGGGGCTACTCTGGTCGGGCGTTAAATTGCCCGGTCGCTTGGCGCTGGGCAGTACCGGCCCTATTCGATCCCCGCCTCTTCACGGGCGGCTTGCCTCTCCAGATTGCGGGCGATGGACATGCTGTAGGCCTGGTAGTACTTGAAGATGTTGGCAACGTACTGCACGGTCTCCCGGCCAATGTCTTGAGCGGCGATGATCTCGACGTTGTCAAACCACACGTTGGGATCGTAACCCTGCTGGGTTGCTTTGCGCCGCAGGTTGATCATTCTCGCCGGCCCGGCATTGTAGGCACCCAGTGCCAACAGGGTTTGGTCCATAGGGCTGATCTCCGGCTCGTCAAAATAGCGATCACGCAGGTAGTCCAGGTACTTCATGCCGGCCTGAATGTTGGCATCAACTTCATTAATATTGGGTATGCCAACCTTTGGGTCGCTGGCGGTACTGGGCAGTAGCTGCATAACCCCGACGGCCCCGGCATGACTGCGCACACTCTGGTCCAGCCGCGACTCCTGGTAGCCCTGGGCAGCGGCGATCAGGTAATCAATTTCGTACTGCTCGCCGTACTTCTTGAAGATTGCCTCGAGGTCTTTCAGTCGTTTGTAATCCTCGTCACCCAGGGCGTTGGCAACCCAATCGAAGTCCCGCACGTAACGATTGACCAGAATGTTACCGATGAGTGTGCCCTGGCGATTTTTCTTCACGAAGGTGTTTACCGCTTCCGCAAGTTTGGGGCTGTCCTTGCGAAATGCCCAGGCGATGCGGGCACCTTCACGAAAGGTAATATCACGTCGCGGTGTCAGCTCGGTAAACACCTCTTCCCAGGTCTGGAACTTACTGTCATCGACGATGGCCCAGGGCATCATGCCGCTATTCACCATCTCGATCAGGTCGTCATCTTCCAGGCGTTCGGATGCGAGATCTACTTTGATCGGGGGCTTGCCGGCCGCCGCCAATTCGGCGTTGTATTCCTCGACGCTTTCCCGGTAGCTGCTGGATTGACGCAGGAAAACCGTTTTACCCGCCAGGTCGGCCTTATCCTGCAAAGGCGGCGCGGAAGGCCCCGTTACCAGTATCTCTGACAGCGGCTTGGAAATTGGTGTACTGAAATCTATGATCTCCTGCCGCTCGGGTGTGATGGACAGGTTGGCGGCGATGATGTCGCCTTTACCCGCGAGCAGGGCGGGGATAAGCTGGTCACGGGCAATCGGTAAGACCACCACGTGAACGCGCAGGTGTCCCCGGCCCAGCGCCTTGTTGATGTCATTCTCAAAGCGCTCCGCCAACTCGGCGACCATACCTTTTTCATCGGCGCCGTCGATGTAGTAGCGGCCTGGGCTGTACACCGTCAGTATCCTGATCACCCGGCGCTCTTCCATGCCGTCCAGGTCCCCGGTCCATGCGGTAACGAATTTGAGGTCGTCACGCGGTGGCGGCGGCTCTGCGGCAGAGGGTGGTTCGGCGGATGCCTCGGTGCTGACCTCAGCACTTGCAGCAGCAGCCGGGGCTGCAGGCTCGGAGTCTGCAGGCGGCTCCGGGTCACCACAGGCAGTCAGCGCCGAGGTGATGAGAAAGAAAAAGGTCAAGCGTCGTAAGCCTGGCATGATGATCCTGGTCCTGTATCTGGTGATGTTCAAAATGATTGTCTGGGTAGTCGCTGTCGTCAATAGTACCGGAGGAATCTGGCGTTGCATCACATGGTCAGGAGAATTTTTCCCATATGATCACCACTCTGCATGCGCGCCTGCGCGTCGGCCACCTGCCCTAGCGGGAAACTGCCATCTATAACCGGTTTGATGGTGCCGTTCTCCAGGTGGGGATAAACCGTTTGCAGAATTTCTTGCACCATCACGGCCTTCTGGGCAAAGCTCTGTGCCCGCAGGGTTGAGCCGGTGACGGTCAGTCGCTTCATCAGCATGGGTAACAGATTGAGGTCTGCCTTGAAGCCGCGGATAAAGGCGATATAAACAATGCGTCCCTCGGGCGCGGCGACATTGAGGTTTTTCTGTACGAAATCACCCCCCGCCATGTCGAGAATTACGTCAATCTGGTCGCGCAAGCCCAGTGTATCCAACACGGACTCGAAGTCCTCTTCGCGGTAATTGACCGCGCGGGTGGCGCCGAGTTTTTCCAATGCGGTGCACTTGGAAGCGCTGCCGGCGGTGGTGTAAACCTCGGCACCCAGTGCGCTGGCAACGGAGATAGCCATGGTGCCGATGCCGCTGGCACCACCATGTATCAGTACTTTTTCGCCACTTTGCAGTCGGCATCGCTGGAACAGGTTGTGCCACACCGTCAGCAGTGCCTCGGGCAATGCCGCTGCCTCTTGCATGGAATAACCCGCTGGAATCGGCAAACACTGCCCCACCGGCGCCACGGTAACGTCTGCGTAGCCGCCGCCGTGGGTGAGCGCACACAGCTTGTCACCCGGGCTCCAGCCTGACACCTGATCTCCCACGGCCACTACTTCACCGGATACTTCCAGTCCTATGATGGGAGAGGCATCTGCAGGCGGCGGGTACAGCCCGGCCCGCTGCATAAGGTCCGCGCGATTGATCCCCGCACTGTGTACCGCGATCAATACTTCCTCAGGGCCGGGTTTCGGGATCGGCTCGTGTTCGATGGCAAGGGACTGATCTTCGGGATCGATGGCAACGTAGCGACGCGTACCGGTGGGAGTCGCGGATTGGGTCATAGCGGGATGTATTCGAGCCTTGGATTTTGGTCAGTATAGAGGATTTTACCCGTCGTCTTACAGCCAGAAGGGACATAAGCACCGTCATAGCCGTGCGCGAAAGTGCAAGAAATGGTTCCCTCCATGACATTCTCGTGCCAGCGGCTCAAGCGTAGCCTGTTTGTCATTCTCGACGATTGTGTGAATCAAGACAGGAGCAGCCCATGAAAATAAATCGAATAATCAATCGGAGGCGCACACCCCTACTGCTGGCGTTGGCCGCGGTTACCGCCGGCGCACAGGGTGAATTGCGCGCCGCGCAGCTGGAAGAGGTCGTGGTAACAGCCCAGAAACGCGAGCAGAGCTTGCAAGGAACGCCGGTGGCCGTGTCCGCGTTCACCGCCGCCACCATTGAAAACCAGCGTATCCAGGACTTGTCCAACCTGGCGGAATTTACACCCAACATGACGTTTGACACCACGGCGCCGGTGAGTGGCCTGTCCTCCGGTGCGGTCGTTTTTATCCGCGGTATCGGTCAGACCGATTTCAGTCTAACCACCGATCCCGGCGTGGGCACTTACATCGACGGTGTTTACTCTTCGCGCTCGGTAGGTGGGGTGATGGATGTGCTTGATGTCGAGCGTATCGAAGTCTTGCGCGGCCCCCAGGGTACGCTGTTCGGTCGCAATACGATTGGCGGTGCCATTAGCATCACCTCCCGTCGCCCCGGGGAGGAATTTGCCGGGGATGTCTCGGTGACTGCTGGCAGTGATGACCGTCTGGACTTTCGCGGCGCTGTGGACCTGCCGATCACCGATGCGTTGAGAACCAACTTCGCCCTGTCTTATAAGAGTCAGGATGGATACGTAGATCGCGAGTTGGTGGGAGACGAACTGGGCGACGAAGACAAAGTCTCCCTGCGCTTTGCAGCCGACTACGACGTCAGCGACACACTCAATGCGTACTTTACCTACGACTACACACGAATCGATGAACAGAGCGCCGCCTCTGTGCTGGCAGGTATCACCTCGGGTGTTGGCACCAGCACCTATAGCTACAACGAGGTTTTCGTTCCCGCCAATAATCCCCCGGAGGGTTTGTTCGACGATCGTTTTCTCGGGGATGACGATGACAAGTCCTACGCCACCGGCCCAACAGGTACCGAGCTGGATATCTGGGGAACCGCACTGACTCTGTCCTGGTCGACTGAGTACATGGAAATCAAGTCCACCACCGCCTGGCGCAGTACCGAGGGGGAGTTTTTCCGTGACCCGGATAACTCGCCCATTGCTATCACCCACACCAGTAACCCCGACTATGAACATGAACAGTTCAGTCAGGAGTTCCAGTTTACCGGGGCCGCATTCGAGGAACGTTTGCAGTACGTCGCGGGACTGTACTTTTTTGAGGAGGAAGGCACCGACAACGTGTTCGTGCCGATTTACGGCGAGGTGCCCACACCGGGATCCGGGTTCGCCATTCCGCTGTACATCAATAACTTCGCCGATGTGGAAAACAGCAGCGAAGCTGCCTATTTGCAGGGAACCTACAGTGTCACCGATGCGCTTGGTATCACCCTGGGTGTGCGTTACACCCGCGACGACAAGGAGTTCGACTACCTGCAATTCGTATCCACGGACCCGGAGGGTCAGATGCCGGCGGTTAGCCTGGTGGGCGATGGCCCCGGCAGCGCCGAGGACGACTTCTCCAAGACCACCTACAAAGCGGGGCTAGAGTACAGCTTCGGCGATGACAATTTGCTTTACCTGAGTTATTCCGAAGGATTCAAGAGCGGTGGTTTCAATATCCGCTACGTAGTGCCGCGTCCGGAGCCACTGCCATTCGACCCCGAAGAGGTTGATGCCTGGGAGATCGGTTTGAAATGGCAGGGGTTGGATAACCGGGTGCGCGCCAATCTGGCTGCATTCTTTACCGACTACACCGATGTGCAGGTCACTCTGTTTGAAACAGGGGGTGGTCCGCTGACCCAGAATGCAGGGGAGGCCGAAGTGCAGGGCATTGAGTTGGAATTGACCGCGCTTATTGGTGAACGGCTTACCCTCGGCCTTGCGGCGGGTTACACCGATGCTGAATACACCGAAATTAACCTGCCAACAACCGACATTACGCAACCCATTGGCACCGATACCGAGTTACCCAATACGCCGGAGTTTACCTACAGCATCAACGCGGAATACGGCTTCGACCTTGGTGGGGGCGAACTGGTGCTGCGGGCGAATTACTTCTACAGCGACGATGTGCAAAACGACGCTCAGAACTCGGTGTTCCTGTTCCAGGACAGTTACTACCTGCTGAACGCGTCCGTCACTTATACCGGCGCGTCACAGAACTGGGACCTGGTCGTCTACGCCGACAACCTGACCGACGAGCGCTTTATCACCAGCGGTGACTCCAATTTTGGCCTGGGTTTTCACGAGGCA
This sequence comes from Halieaceae bacterium, assembly GCA_963669435.1. Lineage (GTDB taxonomy): Bacteria > Pseudomonadota > Gammaproteobacteria > Pseudomonadales > Halieaceae > CALJFL01. The sequence continues at coordinate 1,597,620 of OY770025.1, read as the reverse complement.
AATTACAACCCACCCCGCGAGTACGGGGTTACCGCCAGGTATCGTTTCTAGGAGGCTGTTGTGATGTCGAATTCTTGTAAGGTTGCTGCGGTGCAAGCCGCTCCCGTGTTCATGCAACTGGATGCCACGGTAGATAAAGCCATCGGCCTGATCGAACAGGCGGCTTCCCAGGGTGTGGAGCTAATTGCTTTCCCGGAATGTTGGATCCCCGGGTATCCCTGGTGGATCTGGCTTTCACCCACAGCCGGCAACATGAAGTATCTGCAGGCGCACCACGAAAATTGCCTGGAGCGAGACAGCGAGCAGATGCAGCGCCTGGCCCGGGCTTGCCGCGACAACAATATCTGGGCGTCCATCGGCGCCAGTGAAAGAGACCATGGGTCACTGTACATTGCGCAGTTCCTGCTCAACGCCCAGGGTGAGATGGTCAAGGCCCGGCGTAAACTCAAACCCACCCACATGGAACGCACGGTGTTCGGGGAAGGGGATGGCAGCGACCTCGAGGTCATGGATACCGAGCTGGGGCGCATCGGGCAACTGTGCTGCTGGGAGCACCTGCAGCCGCTCACCAAGTACGCCATGTACAGTATGCACGAGCAGATCCACCTCGGTTGCTGGCCGTCCTTCAGCTGTTACCCCCAGGCCTATGCCCTGGGACCAACGCTGAACAATGCCGTCTCCCAGGTGTATGCCGCCGAGGGGCAATGCTATGTGGTGGCGCCCTGCGGCATCATCTCTCCGGCCATGATAGATATGATGGTGGAAAACGAGAGCCAGGCTGAGCTGTTGTTACCCGGTGGCGGGCACGCCAGGATTTTTGGGCCCGACGGCTCACCCATCTGCGAACCCCTGGCACCGGATGAAGAAGGTCTGCTTATCGCTGACCTCGATCTCGGCGCGATAGCGGTGGCGAAGTCGTTCGCTGACCCGGTCGGCCACTATTCACGCCCGGATGTAACCCGCCTATTATTAAACCGTGAGCCGCAGCCACCGGTTTCGGCACCGCAGGACGGCGCTCTGTTACCGGAGGCCGATTCGCCCGATGTTGCTGAGCCTGAGTCGGGATCCAACGCATAGAGTGGGAGCTGCCATGAACAGAGCAAACATGCCCGAGGGATGGGAGCCGCCGGCACCTGCGTGGACCGCAAACTGGGGCGATAATCGCGAACCATTAGTCGCGACGTACTTCGCCGTGCAGGGCGATGACGCTACCGCGCTGGACACCTGGGCGGCAGCTGCATTGACGCACGAGGCCGGGGTGGGTCAGCTTGACCGCGGCGAGTTTGTCGATGCCGAAGGCGTGCTCAACCGGATGTACATCGCCTACTGGTTTTTGTCGGGCTACCAGTCGTGGTGCGAGGCGGTGGAACCACAGGCCTGGTGGCACAGTGAAGACAGGCTGACCGAAGGGGTAGGCTATTGGCGGGAAGTGCTGGTCATGCCCCAGGAGCAACTGGAAACCCTGCATTCAACCCCCGAGCCCGACGGCGCAGCCGTGCTTGCCCCTGAGGTCACTGGCCCCATTGAAGAACATGGTTACGCGGGCGCCATGCGCGACCGGATTCCGGTGTCGGTTACCGCGGACCTGCGGGAGACAGTAACAGTGGGCGCCACGCTGCAACGAATGGAGGACACCCGGGAGGGGCCGGTTCGGGTGCAAGCCCCGCATAACATGTGTGTTATCCGCTCGGGCCAGAACTGGGGCCTGTGTGCAGAGCGTGAACGACAGTGGTACCTCGATAAGCTTCACCCGGTATTGATCACGGGTATGAACTGGTTGCGTGATAATCCACTGGAAAGCCGTTGCCTGCATATGCGCTTTGTTAACGAAAGTGATGCCGGTTGGACTGGCACTGACCGCAGCTTTGGCCTGGGCTACGCCACCGATGTGTTTGCCTTTGAAGAATGGGCAAAGTCCCACCCGACACACCTCGATATCTTTGGCGGCTTCATGGAAATGGTCACCGAGTTCGGCGAGCAGATGAAGCTGCGGCTGTGGCATGAGGTGACGGTGCTGGACACCGAGCGCAGCGAGTTCGAGTACATTAATTGTCACGCGAATACCGGGCTGCTGGGCTATACTGACTAACCCGGATCATCTGCAGAGGTGACGATGCAATTTATTTTGCCGGATGGCTACACCAAGTCTACCGCTGATGAGAAGCCGCGCGAATCACTGGATTACTGGCGCGATGTTATTTGTGACGAGTTCGTCCAACTCGATTGCAATAAAGCCAGCGCCGGCAATTTCCAGGGCGCATTGCGCGGTGGTGTAGGGATAGCCGACCTGCGATTTTCCGAGGTTATCACCGACGCGCAGGTCGTTCAGCGATCGAGGCACCAGATATCCAAAGCAACCGAAGAAGATTTCCTGATCAGCTTCCAGCTGACCAGCCAGGGCAGGGTGCAGCAGGATGGACGCGAGGCGATCCTTAAACCTGGCTCGTTCGCCATGTACGACAGCACTCGCCCTTACACCTTGTCCTTCGAACAGAGGTTTCACCAGTTCGTGGTGCAAATGCCCAAGGAAGTGCTGGGTCGTCACTTGCTTGAGCCAGAGAAATACACAGCCATTCCAGTGTCAGGATCCAGTGGCTTGGGATCCGTTTTGTCAGGGTTCATCTTCTCGCTGGTCCGCGAACTCAATAATCTACAACAGGCCCCCGAGGAACTTTCTGAAAACCTGGTGAATATGATCGCCATGGCCTTTAGCTCGTCAGTAATGTTGGAGCAGGTGGCCTGCCCTTCCATTGCGCGCGCGGCGATGAAGCGACGTATCAAACAGTATATTGAAAACAACCTGTGCAACCCGGAGCTGTCCAATACCGAAATAGCGGCGGCCCACGGGGTCTCGACCCGTTACCTGCACAAGCTGTTTGAAGATGAGCAGCTCACGCTACACTCCTTGATCATGGAAAAGCGTCTGGAACGTGCGCTGAGAACACTACAGGACCCGAACTACACTGGACACAGCATAGAGAGTATTGCCTACAGTCTGGGCTTTTCTGGCCCGGCGTACTTTTCCCGCAGCTTTAAAAAGCACTTTGGCTTCAGCCCCAGTGACGCCAGAGGGACTGGTTAAGACGCATTTTCGATATCCGCCCGGGCGTAGCCTACGCTCGCAAAACCTGTTACAACGTGCAGCTCTGACGTTTGCAACCCGCTAAATCACTGCGTCTTGGGAGCCAACCATGCCGATGTTCTTGAGAAAGCTAAAACATTCCCTGTATTTGCAACTGGTGAAACTGGTGGTGAAGCTGGCACCAGGCGCCAGCTATACCGTGTTTGCCGGCGAGGGCAGCTCCAGGCAAATGTGCGAATTTATCGCGCGCATGGGCGTGTCTCGCGTACTGGTGGTTACCGATAAAGCCCTGCGCGAACTGGGTGTGGTTGACCAGGCTGTTGCAGCCCTTGCGGAAAGCGATGTTGACCTCGCGTATTACGATGGCGTGTTACCGGACCCAAACTACCTCCAGGTTGCCGAGGGCGTGGCGATCATGCGTGAACATAAAAGTGAAATCGTGGTGGCCGTGGGCGGTGGTTCATCGATTGATGCGGCGAAAATTATTGCCGCCTCGTTTTCCAGCGACGCCGATCCACGCAGTTGGATTGGCTTTGGCAAAGTGAAGCATGAAATGCCAAAGATCTACGCGATTCCCACGACGTCTGGCACGGGGTCTGAAGCCACCATGGGCGCGGTGATTACCGATGAAAATACCCATGAAAAAGGGGTAATCTCCGGCGCCACCCTGTTGCCCGCGGCCGCTGCACTGGATCCGGCGCTGATTCGTGGTTTACCGGCGCCCATCACCGCTGCTACCGGCATGGATGCCCTGACCCACGGTATCGAGGCTTACATCGGGATCTGGGAACGTGGTACGCGCAAGGAACATGCGCGGGCTGCCATCAAGTTGATATTCGATAACCTTGTTGATGCCTGTAACGATGGCAGCAATATGGCCGCGCGAGATGCCATGTGCATGGCGGCCTACTACGCGGGCATTGCCATCAACCAGGTCAACGTCGGCAATGTGCATGCCATTGCCCATCAACTGGGGGGCAAGTACGGCATACCCCACGGCCTTGCCAATGCGCTGGTACTGCCCGCTGTGCTGGACTTTTGCCGCGAGGAGTCGCAAGCCGAACTGGCAGAGCTGGCGTTGCTGGTGGGTGCTGGTAACGCGGGCGACAGCCCGGAGCAGTTATCCCACGCCTTTATTGCTGCGGTTCGTGATTTACGCACGGCGGTACACATCCACGACCACTCGGAAAAAATCAAGGCGGAGGATTATCCCTACCTTGCGAAATTGGCCATGGCTGAATGTGAAGGCTATGCCGTGCCTCGCCTACTGGACTACCGCAGCACGGTGGCCATCCTGAGTCAGGTGACAGCTTAGGCCCTTTCTGTCCTGCAGTGTTGCGACGCGCCGGCGGTTAGCTCCGGCGCCTGAGTGGATCAGGACTGAAACACGGTGGCGCCCAGTTCCGCCTCGTTGACGGCGTGGCGCATGTAGGCAAACAATTCCCGTCCGGTACCGTACTCGCTGTCATCACTGGATCGCGACGCACTATTACGCTGGTTCCACTCGTCCGCGGGTACCAGGGCGTTGAGTTCGCCGCTGCTTGCATCCAGGCGCACGATGTCGCCATCCATGACCTTGGCGATGGGTCCGTCCGAGAGCGCCTCGGGGCTCAGGTGTATGGCCGCCGGGACCTTGCCGGAGGCGCCGGACATGCGACCGTCCGTAACCAGTGCCACACGGTGTCCACGATCCTGCAAAATCCCCAGATAGGGTGTGAGTTTGTGTAGCTCCGGCATACCGTTGGCTTTAGGCCCCTGGAAACGCACCACGGCCACCACGTCACCGTCCAGTTCGCCCTTGTCAAACGCATCCTTGAGGCTCGCCTGGTCCTCGAACACCCGGGCCGGTGCCTCGACGATGTGATGCTCAGGCGCGACCGCGGAGATCTTGATGACACTGCGCCCGAGATTACCGTCGAGCAGGCGCAGTCCACCCTCGCTATCGAAGGGGTTGTCTGCCGGGCGCACAACGTCGGTGTCGGCGCTGGCGGCGGTGCCGTCCACGTGGGTCAGGCCGCTGTCGCCCAGGCGCGGCTCCAGGGTGTAGTGACGCAGGCCCTTGCCCCAAACGGTGTTTACGTCTTCGTGCAGCATGCCATGGTCGAGCAGGGTGCGAATCACAAAGGCTGTACCGCCGGCCGCGTGGAAATGGTTCACGTCGGCGCTGCCGTTGGGATACACCCGTGATACCAGCGGTGTGATTGCCGACAGGTCGCTAAAATCCTGCCAATCTAGAAGAATGCCCGCGGCGCGCGCGATCGCGATCCAGTGAATACTGTGGTTGGTGGAACCGCCAGTAGCCAGCAGCGCCACCACCGCATTGACGATACATTTTTCGTCCACCACCTCGGCCATTGGCGTGTACTCATTGCCCAGGGCGGTGATCTTGCACAAGCGCTGGGCGGCGGCGATGGTCAGTTGTTCGCGCAAGGGTGTGCCGGGATTTTCAAAGGCCGCGCCGGGTACGTGCAGCCCCATCACTTCCATCAACATCTGGTTGCTATTCGCGGTGCCGTAAAATGTGCAGGTACCTTCGCCGTGGTAAGCCGCGGATTCCGCGTCCAGCAACTCTTTGCGGCCGATCTTGCCCTCGGCATATTGCTGGCGGATGGCGGCTTTCTCTTTATTGCCCAGGCCGGATGTCATCGGACCGGCGGGCGCGAAAATTACCGGCAGGTGACCAAAGCTGAGTGAGCCGATCAACAGGCCGGGCACAATCTTGTCGCACACGCCCAGGCACAGGGCGCCGTCAAACATATTGTGTGAGAGTGAAATGGCGGTGGCGCCGGCGATAATATCGCGGCTGAACAGGCTCAATTCCATACCTGCTGTGCCCTGGGTTACACCGTCGCACATGGCCGGTACGCCGCCCGCTACCTGTGCGGTGCTGCCCACCGCGTGCGCGGCTTGCTTGATCTGTTCGGGGTAGTCCGCAAGCGGTTGGTGTGCTGACAGCATATCGTTGTACGCGTTGATAATGCCGATGTTCGCCGACTCGGTGAGTTTCAGGGCTTGCTTGTCGTCTTCACTGCAGGCGGCAAAGCCGTGCGCGAGGTTGCTGCAGCTCAGGCTACCCCGCAACGGGCCCTGGCGACGCATCTCGTCGATGCGGTCGAGATAGTTCCTGCGCGAGTCGCGGCTGCGTTCGATAATACGATCGGTGATTTCAGTCAGGCTGGGTTTGCTCATCAGGGTGTCCACCAGATACTTACGGGTGTGGTTGATTGGTTGAGCACGGCGGCAATCGGGTAGCCGTGTTCGTTAGCCGACTCCAGAACGTCGCGTTTTTGCTGGCCGGTGATATGAATCACGATGGCCCGCGCGTTCAGCACCGCCGGCATGGTCAGGGTAATGCGCTGGTGCGGTGCGGTGACCGGATCGGTGGCGCCGACCAGACTTGTGGTGTCGGGGTCTAACAGGTCCGCGAGGTTGCTGGCCTGCGGAAACCAGGATGCGGTGTGGCCATCGCCGCCCATGCCAAGTACTACAGCTGAAAAGGGTTGCCGCATGCCTGTCAGGCGGCCGGTGGCTTCGGCCACACCGTCCCGGGCATCTGCGGGGGCAGATTTAAGGCCGACAAAATTAGCCGCTGCCGCATGATTCTGTAGCAGGGTTTCTCGGACCAGGCGCTCATTGGAATCGCCGTGGTCCGGGTTAACCCAGCGCTCATCGACCAGCGTAACATCCACCTTGGCCCACGCCATTTCAGCCTCGGACAGGCGCTGGAACAGGCCCTTGGGGGTGGATCCCCCGGAAACGGCCAGGCTGGCGCGACCGTGTTGCTCGACATCCCGTTGCAGCGCGGTCGTTAGCTCAACCTGTAATGCCGTGTCGAGCTCGTCCGCACTTTCAAATATGCGCCAATTGCTCACACCTGATGCGCTTAGCTTATTCATACCAACTGCGTTCATCGACGGCGACCAATGCCGTTGCGGCATTCGGCCCCATGGTGCCGGAGTTATAGGGTTTGATGGGCGCGCTGGTCTCTTCCCAGGCGGCGATGATGGAGTCAATCCAGCGCCAGGCCGTCTCCACCTCGTCGCGGCGCATGAACAGGGTCTGGTCCCCGTGGATCGCGTCAAGTAACAGACGCTCATAGGCGTCGTAGCTGTCGTCCGCGGCGTCGGCGTCGTCGGTCAGTTGCAACTCAACCGGCTGTAGCCGCAGGCCGCGGCCCAGCCCGGGTTTTTTGTTCAGGGTATGCAGGCTAATGGTTTCTTCCGGCTGCAGCCGGATCACCACCTTGTTGGTCAGCTCGTTGGGGTCGTTGGCAAACAATGAAAAAGGTTGTCGCTTCAGCTCGATAACAATTTCCGAATAGCGACGACTCAGGCGTTTGCCCGTGCGCAGGTAGAAAGGCACGCCCGCCCAACGCCAGTTGTCGATGGTGGCCTTGACCGCGACGAAGGTCTCGGTGTTCTCCGCATCCTTGTATTCCGCCTGTTCCAGGAATCCCGGGACCGCCTGACCATCGACGGCACCGGCTTCGTAACGACCGCGTACAGTATCTTTCTTTACCGTTGAAGCGCTGATCGGCTGCAGGCAGCGCAGCACTTTCATTTTTTCGTCGCGAATGTCCGCGGGTCGCATGCTGGCGGGCGGTTCCATGGCAACAATAGACAGCACTTGCAGCAGGTGATTCTGCACCATGTCGCGCAGTGCGCCGATTTCCGCGTAGTAGCTGCCGCGACCCTCTACACCGATTTCTTCCGCCACCGTGATTTGCACGTTATCGACGAAGGCGTTGCTCCACACCGTTTGCAACAGCGGATTACCGAAGCGCACGGTGAACAGGTTCTGCACGGTTTCCTTGCCGAGATAGTGGTCGATGCGGAAGGTGGACTCTTCGCTGAACACATCGGCCACCTGGTTGTTGATTTCCTGGCAGGATTCCAGGTCGTGGCCAAGGGGCTTTTCCAGGACCACGCGGCTGCCATCTCGCGTAACACCGGCGGACTGCAGGTGGTGGCAGATGGTGCCGTAGAGCGATGGCAGGGTAGCCAGGTAGTAAAGCTTTACGCTGTCGCTGGCCGAAAGCAGGGTGGCCAGATTCTGGTAATCCTGATCGTCATCCGCCTCGACTTTCACATAGTGCAGACATTCCTGGAACTTGCTCCAGATGTCTTCGCTCCAATGCTTCTCGGGTAAGAACTTACGCAGGTTGTCGTGGGCTTCCTGGCGAAAGGTGGCGGTATCCATTTCACCGCGGCCTGTAGCGATGATGCGTTCCAGTCTGTCCGCCAGGCCGTGACGATGTAACTGGAACAGCGCGGGTAGCAGCTTGCGCGTCGACAGGTCGCCCGTGCCACCGAAAATTACCAAATCAACCATACGACTCATTCCCTACATGAATTGAACAGGGGCCCCACGGCTGCCCGCTACAATCCAGTGTAGCGGGTGGTCGAGGCTTTGCCCTGTTGTACGTATTGTTTACTCGCTAAACGCGAGATTTGTCATTTTGGCGGTGGTTCCTGGCCGCGGTACTTATGCTGAACCGCTGGCGGGGCCGCAATCATAGCAAAGAATTTTTCACTTCGCTTTGCCAAACATTACCAAGGATTGACGAGATGATTGGGCTTCTACTCTGGCCGTGATGTTCCCGGGCCTCAGATTGCCGGCGCCAGGGGGATCTTCTGGTACCAGTCTACTCCGTGCTCGTCTCGTGTCCTGGATATGCGTTTGCGTCCCAGCAGGCAGCTCAGATGCGCCAGGGTTTCGCCTGTGGCCATGCCCAGACTGTCCTGTTCGATGTTGCGGCTGAACAGGGCCGGAAAACATTCGACAGCGCGCCGCGGCTCTTCCAGGAAATCACACAGGCTGTCCAGGTCGCCCTCGTGGGCCTCGATCAACTGGGTCAGGCGGGTGTGCAAACCGTGAAAGGGTGCCTCGTGGGCGGGCAGCACCAGCAGGTCGTCCGGCAGGATCTCGCGAATCCGCGCGGTGGAGCGCAGCCATTCTTTCAACGGATCGCCCTCGGGCTCGGTCGGGAAAACGCTGACGTTGGGGGTGATGCGCGGCAGCACCTGATCGCCGGAAATAAACAGCTTCAGCGCTGGGCAATACAAGGCAACATGCTCGGGGGAGTGCCCGCTGCCGATGATCACCTGCCAGTAACGGTCACCCACGGTAATGGTCTCGCGATCTACCAGGCGCCTGAAGCTGTCCGGCAGCGGCGCGATGGATTTGCCAAAACCGCCAAATCGTCGCCGGTACCGTTCCAATTGTTCCTCGTTGTAGCCTGCCGCGCGATAGAATTCGAGGGCTACCTCGGGGGCCTCGCGGCCGGTGTCGCCCGCCATGGCGCGACACATTAGAAACTCCTCGCGAGACATCCATAACTTGCAACCGAAACGCTCGGTCAGCCAACCCGCCAGCCCGACGTGATCCGGGTGCAGGTGGGTGCAGATTACCCGGGTGACCGGCCGACCACCCATAAAGCCGTTGAACAGGCTTTCCCAGGTTTCCCGTGCGCTGCGGATGTTCAGGCAGGTGTCGACCACGGTCCAGCCGTCACCGTCCTCGAGCAGCCACAGGTTGATGTGATCCAGGGACATCGGCATGGCAAACCGCAACCAATACACTCCCTCGGCAATTTGCTGTGGTTCGCCTGGATCCATTTCTACCTTGCGGCCGAAGGGATAGCTCAGGTCGCGATAGGTCTCGGCTTGATCGAGGGGCATGGGTCTGTATATCGGGCCTCGGTTGCAGGGCCATCTAGTGTGGAGTTTGGCGTTGGGGATGTCCAGCGCACGATTCGGCCCGGCGTCTTGTAAGGCCGGCGTAGTCCGGCCGGCCTGATACCGTACTTGCATGGATTGGCGCCGCAATGTGGTTGGCTTAGTACCTTCGTCCGTCGCAGATACCATTCTGCCCGTTGAACTAGCGAGTAAATGCTAGACTTGGGGTCAAGACATCCTGTGTAGCAGGGATGGTTGGTCAGCAAATACTGCAGGAAAAACCATGGCCGAGAAAAACCACAATCAGCCTCTGGGTGGCAATGAAATGCCGCGTTTCGCCGGAATCGCCTCGATGTTCAGGTTGCCGACCCAGCCGACGGCGGATGGCCTCGATATTGCGCTGGTCGGCGTGCCACTGGATATCGGTACCAGCAACCGCGGCGGCAGCCGCTTTGGGCCCCGGGAGATTCGCTGTGAGTCGGTAATGGTCAGGCCCTATGGTATGTACACTGGCGCCGCCCCCTTCGACTCATTCCAGGTTGCGGATATCGGTGATGTGGCTCTGAACACCTTCAACCTGCTGCAGTCTATCGACATTATCGAGAACCATTTCGATCAGGTGCTGGCCCAGGGCGCCAAAACCGTAGCAATGGGTGGCGATCACACCATCGCATTGCCGATTCTCCGCGCGGTGGCCAAGAAACACGGTCCGGTGGCCCTGGTGCATGTCGATGCGCACTCCGATACCAACGATGCGATGTTCGGAGAAAAAATCACCCATGGCACCATCTTCCGGCGGGCGATCGAGGAGAACCTCGTCGATCCAACCAAAATGGTGCAGATTGGCCTGCGTACCACCGGCTACGCGGCGGAGGACTTTGACTGGGCGCGTGATCGCGGGGTGCGGGTGGTGAATGCTGAGGAGTGCTGGCACCGCTCCCTGGCGCCGTTGATGGACGAGGTGCGCGAACAGATTGGTGCAGAAACACCGACCTACCTCAGTTTCGATATCGACGGGCTGGATCCTTCCATCGCGCCAGGTACCGGAACCCCTGAACCCGGTGGCCTAAGCTCCATCCAGGGCATTGAGATTATTCGCGGGTGTTGGGGCCTTAACCTCGTCGGGGCGGACCTGGTTGAGGTATCACCGCCATACGATACCAGTGGTAATACCTCCTTGCTGGCCGCCAACCTGATCTTCGAGATGCTCTGCAGTTTCCCGGGGTGTAAGCGCGCGCGATAGCTCGTTTGACCAGTCTTCCGCGGTTAAACAGGGCCGGGTAATCACTGGACATCCGTACTGCGAAGGCCACGGCTGGCAGTCGCCTCTCGACGGGCTTATGCCCATAGCAGATGACTTTCCTCGAGTGTAAGCGCTCACTCCTGAGCGTGTTGGCATAACTGTGATGCTGGCCTGGCATCCATCCAAATAGCCTGGTGCAGGCCCAGGTGCGTATGGAAGGGCATCCTTGGCGGTGCGCTACGACCTGGCCATTTTCATTTATTTCTGTGACCCCTGTCCCAGCTTTGCAAGCCGATGCTTGGCCTTTATGGCGCGGTAAAGTAATAAGTACTATCTTTTAATTGTATTTTTCTGATTTGTGACTTGAGTGGCGATCAGCGCCCAAAATGGATGAACAGACATGTCTGACTGGCAGGTAAAAGTGGGCGAATTAGTGCGGGAACTCCAGCGCCGCACGATTCGTTTGAAAAACAGCGTGCAGGAACGCCGCATGGTGGTGAATGTCGCGCCGATTAATGACCGGCGTCGCAGTAATTTATATGTCAGCCGCCCGGCCCCGGACCAATACGAGTGGGTGCTGACGGCTGAATCCGGGCCGCTTGAAGGTATGCGCTATGCGGTCAATGCACCGGTGGTCGTCGGCAATGACCAGAAATGTGACCTGACCCTGGTCCAGCCGCAGATCTCCCTGTTTCATACCTGTTTCACCCTGGAGCGCAACCGGCTCTATGTCGAGGATATGGGATCTGAGACAGGCACCCTGCTTAACGAAGAGCCGCTGCAGGGCAAGCAGCCGCTGCATCACGGCGATGTGGTCAAACTGCACAATAATAAGTTTCGAGTTGCAGAGGGATATTTTCGCAAGAACAGCGCGGACGACCTGGTCAGACAGGCCCAGCTTGAACCGGAAGCGGTTATCAACTAGCCCCGATTTCGTCAGCCCTCTGTCGGTACTGACGTGGGCTCCCAACCGCCCCCCAGGGCTTTATACAGCTGTACCAGGGCAAAAAGCTGCACTTCGCGTGCCACGCTGACCGCAATCTGGGCGTCAAACAGGGAGCGCTGGGCATCCAGTACATCGATGTAGGCCAGCACGCCATTGCGATAGCGCTTGGTGGCCAGGGCCAGATATTCCTCTGAGGCCTTCAGCAGGGCGAGTTCGGCGAGCAGGGTTTCGCCGGCTTTGTGAAAGCCGTTCAACGCGTTTGACGCTTCCTGCAAGGCGGTGATCACGCGCTGTTCATACGCCAGGCGAGCGATATTGAACCTGGCTTCGGCGGCACTGAGCTCCGCGCGGCGCGCGCCCGCGTTGAACAGCGGCATTACCAGGTCCACTTCCACAATCCAGAACTTACCGTCGCTGTCGGTGAGGTCGCGAAATTCTTCGGTCTCAAAGCCCAGGTCCCCGGTCAGCGCGATGCTGGGAAACAGCCGCGCGGTCGCGACTCCCACCGATTCACTGGCGGCCACCAGGTTCTGCTCGGCCTGCAGGATATCCGGTCGCCGCTCCAGTAACGTGGAGGGCAGATCGGCGACCACGGTGGGTGGTATGTACTGCTCTGCCAGGGAATTTTCCAGGGTCAGGTGCTGGGGCGGTAAGCCCATCAGTACGGACACCGCGTTCTCGGCGACCAGTTTGCTTTGTTCAACCTTGGGCACCGAGGCGCGCGACGTAGCCAGTTCAACCTCCGCCTGTTTTACCTCGAGTTTCGAGGTGAGCCCACCGGTAAAGCGTTTTTCGGCGATAACCAGGGCCTGCTCGCGGGAATCCAGTGTGTTGTAGTTCACCTTTAGCCTGGAATTGATGCCTTCGAGGCTGAAATAAGCGGTGGCGGTGTCGGCGATCAGGCTCAGGCGTACGGCGTTTGCCCCGTACTCACTGGCCAGGTAGCGGGCATAGGCGGCGTTATTGGCACGCCGGTTTTTGCCCCACAGGTCCAGTTCCCAGGACACCGAGGGTCCGAAAAAAAACTCATTGCTGTATTCCGGCGCGTCATTGGTCAGCCCGGACTCGTTCTCGCGCTCGCCGCGCAGGTCCAGGTCCAGCGTCGGAAAAAGCGCTGAACGATTAACCGTATACAGGGCGCGGGCTTCCTCGACGCGCTGCAGGGCGATCAACATGTTCTTGTTGTTCGCCAGCGCCTGGCGCAATACGTTCTGTAACTGCTCATCCCGAAACAAGTCAATCCACGCCTGGTCAGCCAGAGAAGGGTTGGAGACCTCCCGATGTTTTGCGTCTACGTGCCATTCGTCGGACAACGGGACGTCGGGGCGCTCATAGTCGGGGCCGAGCATACAGGCGCTCAGTATGAGTGGCAGTGTAAGTACAGGCAGCAGTCTCATGATAGCTGCGCCTTTTCCTGTGTCAGCGCAGCAGCCTGTTCTTTGTTCTTTAGACCCTTGTCCAGGCGACCGAAGATGACAAAAAACAGCGGTACCACGAGGATGCCGATGGAGGTGGCCAGGATCATGCCGCCGAGCACCGCCGTAGAGATGGATTGCCGTGCTACCGCTCCCGGCCCGGTAGACAATACCAGGGGCATGACCCCGAAAATAAACGAGATCGCGGTCATCATGATCGGGCGGAAACGCAGCTTGGCGGACTCCAGCGCGGCGTCCAGGAACGACTTGCCTTCCTCGACTAATTGCTTGGCAAACTCCACGATGAGGATGGAGTTCTTGGCGGCCATACCGACCAGGGAGATCATGGCGACCTGGAAGAACAGGTTGTTTTCCAGTCCGCGTATTGACACCGCCAGCAAGGCACCAAAGATCGCCGTGGGCGCGATTAACAACACTGCCACCGGGATAGTCCAGCTCTCATAGAGTGCGCACAGGAACAGGTAGACGAACAACACGGCGAGCCCCATGGCGATGGCTGCCTGCCCACCGGAAGAGACCTCCTGGGCGGTCTGCCCCGTCCACTCGTAGCCGATGGTGGGGGGCAGGTTTTCCTCCAGTACCTCACGCATGGCCGCAATAGCGTCGCCGGTGGAGTAGCCTGGCTCCGGGTCCCCGGAGATCTTGGCGGTAGTGAACATATTGTAGTGATCGATAGCCGCGGGGCCGGTGGAGTAGCTCAGGGTGCCCAGTACCGACATCGGCACCATGGAGCCATTGTTGCTGCGCACATAATAATATTGCATCGCGTCGGGGCGTTCCCTGAACTCGGCCTCCGCCTGTACCCGCACCCGATAAACCCGGCCGTACAGATTGAAGTCATTGATGACCGACGAGCCGGTAAAGGTACGCATGGTGCCGTAGATGTCGGCCAGCGGCACACCGAGCGCTTTCGCCTCGGCGCGGTTTACCTGCAGGAACAGCTCCGGGGTTTCCGGTTTCACCGGACTGGCCACGCCAGTCAATTCCGGTCGCTGGTTGGCTTTCTGGATAATCAGGTCCGAGGATTCCAGCAGCCCTTCCCAGTTGGTGCCGGTGCGGTCTTGCAGCACCAGGTCCACACCGCTGCCCAGCCCCAGTCCGGCAATGGCGGGAGGCTGGGATACCTGAGCTACGATCTCCGGATACTTCTCCAGCTCGTCGCGGACTTCGTCAACCACTTTTGCCACCGTGTACCCGCCTGCCTTACGTTCCTCCCAGCTCTTGAGAATCACCTCCATCTGGCCATTGGCTTCATTACCGCCAGAGCGCCGGTTCTCGCCAGCCAGTGTAAACACGTGTTTTACCGCCGGGTGATCCAACATGTACTGCTCGGCACGCTGTAGTACCGGCTTGGTGCGGTTTACCGTCGAGCCATCGTGTAACTCCATGTCAACGTAGAACAGGCCCTTGTCCTCTACCGGCATAAAGCTCGACGGCACCGCGCGCATCAATAACCAGGCGCAGGCGATCATCAGCAGGAACACCAGCACGGTGCGGCCGCTGTTGCGCAGGGTATAGCCGACACCGACCCCGAAACGCTCGGCGCCGACATCCAGCCACTGATCAATCTTGCGAAATACGGCGTTCTTTTGACCCGGTTCCTGCTTCTTCATTAGCAGGGCGCACAATGCTGGGCTCAGGGTGAGGGCGACCAGCGTGGACAGCAGCACTGCAACCGTAATGGTCACGGCGAATTCGCGGTACAGAATCCCTGTGATACCGCCCAGTAAGGCAACGGGGACAAACACAGCCGCCAGCACCAGGGATGTGGCCACCAGGGCGCCGGTGAGTTCGCTCATTGCCTGTATGGTGGCGTCGCGCGCGCTCATGTCCTCTTCGTTCATCAGGCGCTCGACGTTTTCCACCACGACAATTGCGTCATCCACCACGATGCCAATGACCAGGACCAGCGCCAGCAGGTTGACCGTGTTCAGGGTGAAGCCGAGTAGGAGCATGGCGATAAAGGTGCCAACCACCGATACCGGTACAGCGAGGCTGGGAATCAGCGTGGTGCGCCAGTCCTGCAGGAACAGATACACCACCAGCATCACCAGCAACAGGGCCTCGATGAGGGTAATGATTACCTCGTTGATTGACTGCTCGACGAACTCAGCGTTGTCGAAAACGATCAGCCATTCCAGGCCTTCGGGAAAGTTCTTTTCGATCTCCGCCATTTTTGTGCGCACCCGCGCGGATACGTCCAGCGCGTTGGCACCGGGTAACAGGTAGATGCCCAGCACTGCGGCAGGCCCCCCGTCCAGGCGCGAATCCAGCGTGTAGGCCTTGGCGCCCAGCTCTACCCGCGCCAGGTCGCGCAGGCGGATCATTGAACCGTCGTCACTGGCCCGGACGATAATCGCGCCAAACTCTTCGGCGGTCTCCAGGCGGCCAGACGCCGACACCGGGTAAGTGAGGGAAACGCTGCCGTCGTTGGGCTGACCACCGATGGTGCCCGCTGCTGCAGGCGCGTTTTGCTCGCGCACCGCATTCATCACATCCGAGGTGGTTAAACCGTAGGCGGCCAGTCGGTCGGGCTTCAGCCAGATACGCATGGAGTAACGACGTGAGCCGTTGTTGCGTGTCCTGCCTACCCCGGGTATGCGCTTCATTTCATCGTTGATGTTGATGCTCATGTAGTTGCTGAGGTAGACCTCGTCGAACTTGGGGTCGTCCGAGCGAATGGCAATTTTCATCAGTTCTACGTTAGCGAGTTTCTCGACTGAAACCCCTTCCTGCATCACGTCAACCGGCAGGTCCTGTTCGGCCAGCTTGACCTCGTTCTGCACGTCCACCGCCGCCAGGTCGGGATTGGTGCCTACCTCAAAGGTTACCGTCACCTTGGCGGCGCCGTTGTTCTTGCTGTTGGACTCCATGTAAATCATGTTCGGCAGCCCGTTGAGCTGCTTCTCCAGCGGCGCAGAGACCGACTCGGCGACACTGTTGGCGGTGGCGCCGGGGAAAGTCGCAGAGACACTCACCGCCGGTGGTGTGATGTCCGGATACTGGTCGATGGGAAGATTGAGCACCGAAATGGTGCCCACGATGACGATGACAATCGATATGACCGAGGCGAAGATGGGTCGGTCAATACAGAAGCGGGAGATCACTCGCCGGTGCCCTCGTTGGGGTCGTCCTGCAGGCTGGCCTGGCTGGCCTCCTGCAATTCCTGTTCATAAATTGCCAGGTCAACGGGGTCGGCCAGGGAGCCATGGTAGACCTTGTTGATCCCATGAATGATGATCTGCTCGCCGGCGACCAGACCCTTCTCGACAATCATCTGACCTTCAACGATGGGTCCGACAAAGATCAGGCGTCGCTCTACGCGCTGGTTGGGGAGCACCACATAGACATAGACACCGCCCTGTTCGATCAGGATGCATTCCTCGGGAATCAGCAGGGCGTCGTGTCGCACCTCAAGCGGCATCCTTACCCGCGTGTACTGCCCGGGTAACAATTCCCGGTCCGGGTTGGGCACAATCGCGCGGATGGCAAAGGTACCGGTCTGCGGGTTGACCTGGGGGTCGGTAAATCCCACCTTGCCACTAAACCGGTAGATGGTGTCGTCGGGTAGGGTAATTGACACCTCACCCTCCAGCGCTTTGCCCTCTCGCTCCGACTTCAAATCCTCATAGCGGCTGCTTACCCGGCGCCGCGCATTGAGGTAATCCAGCGCCGACATGGAAAAGTACACGTGAATCGGGTCTATCTGGCTGATGGTGGTCAACGGTGTGGCGTCGTTGGCACGAATCAGCGCACCGACGTCCACGGTGGATTCACCGATCAGGCCGGCGATGGGCGCCTTGATCATGGTGTAATCCAGGTTCAGACGCGAATCTTTTAGCTCAGCCTCGGCCTCCTGCACTTCCGCGGCGCTCTGTTGCACGTCAGCTACCGCGTCGTCGTAGTCCAATTGGCTGGCCGCGTCTTCTTCAAACAGTGGCTTGATCCTGGCGACATCGCGCTGGGCCTTGGCCAACTTGGCCTTACGACTGGATAACACTGCCTCATTGCGCTCGTAGGCAGCCTCGTACGGTGCGGCGTCTATCTTATAGAGCACCGCTCGCTCGGCGATCAGGCTGCCCTCAACGAAACTGATTTCCTCCAGAAAGCCATCGACCCTGGGGTTAACCTCTACCCGTTTAGAGGCCACAGTGCGGCCGACATAGTCACTCATCAGGGTAACGTCGCGTTGCATGACCGGTGTGGTCACGACGCGGGTTGCTTCCTCTATAATCTCGGGTTCACTGCACCCGACAATCACACTGAGCGACACGGCGGCGTAGACGAGCCGATAGGTCGACCAGCGCTTCGAGCGTATGGCCATAGGGCCCCCTGAAGTTTCTCTTATCATTAGTCTGGCAATAGGGCTATGCGTTTTGGTGAAAGCAGCCACCAATTTAAGCACATTATGGGCTCGACCAGTGGAGTGCGGCCTGCCAAAATAGCACAATTGTCGAGAGGCCATAGTTCATGAAGAGATATTGTTCCCTAGCACTGATAATTGCCGGCATGTTGAGCCCGGCGGTCATGGCTGAGCGCGTTGAGGGTATCCACCCCAATATGAACGCCACGCACATGATCATCGCAGGTGGCAGCTACCAGACCGCCGATGCCGAGTTTCGCGCCAGTGTGGGGGACTTGCCCGAAGTCACGGTCGATCTCGATGACCTGGCAATAGACGACAAGGACATGAGCTGGGCCCTCGAATACCGCTGGCGGTTTTCTGACAAGTGGGTGTTTTCAGGCATGGCCTACACCTTTGAGCAGACAGGTTCGCGTCAGGCGCGGCGCGATTTCAACTTTGACGGCTTTGAGTTCCAGGCCGGGGCTGATCTGGATACGGAACTTGAAGTCGATACGTATATCGTCGATGCCCTGTATTCCGTGTATCGCACCGAGCGTGCGGAAGTGCTGGTAGGCGGGGGATTTCACATCCTCGACCTGGAAGCGTCTATCAGCGGTAGGGCCTTTGTCGGTGAGTTTGAGCGGCAGAGTGCCCGCGGCAGCAGCGATATTCTTGCTCCACTGCCCAACCTCCGCGCCCAGGGCATGTGGGCGTTCAATGAAAAGTGGGGCGCGATGGTCAGCATGGGATGGCTCAGTGCCAACATCGACGACTACGATGGCGGCTTTGCTTACATCTACGGCCGACTTGGCTATCGCCTGACCGAGCACATAGGCGTCAACTTCGGTTACCAGTTCACTGACTTCAATATCGAATACAAGCCAGACAGCAACCGGGAAAGTGAGTTTGACGTGTCTTTCCACGGTCCCACACTGTCGCTAGGCTATCGTTTTTAGCGCCTCTTTGCGTTGTCCTGCGGTGGCTAACCCCTACTGAGATTCCTGGTCGCCGCGAGTGTGTGTCGCCACGGCCTGCCTTGCTTATCGCTAACTAGCACAATGTTTGCAGTGCGCCTGTAGCCTGGAAATTCTTCAATCCACGACCTTGCGGGAAACGGGTGTCTGGACCAAGATGTCTGTAAACAGGCAATAACAGGGTCAATCATGGAAGCGACGTATACAGGGCAGTTCCAGAGCCGATGGGTCTTTAGATCATGGTTCTTCCGCTGGGGCGCCAGCTTTGTCGCACTTGTTCTGTGGACCCTTGCCGCCGTAGCCCAGGATGAGGAGTTATCAACCTGGCCCCGGGAAATAGCCATCAAGGATGGTGTCATCGTCCTGTACCAGCCGCAACCAGAGAAGTTGGAAGGCAACCTGATCACCGGCCGTGCGGCAGTGGCCATCGAACTGGAAAGCCGTGACGCACCGGTATTCGGTGCGATCTGGTTCGCCGGTGACCTACAGATTGACCGTTCCGATCGGACTGCCGTGGTGGAGAGCGTGGACGTCACCAACGTGCGTATCCCCGAGGGTGATGAAGATAAAACGAATGCACTGATCGCCGTGCTCGAACGGGAGCTACCGAAGCAACAGATACAAATTTCGCTGGATAATCTGCTGGCGACCCTGGAACAGGTCGATGCCAGGGCAGAGGCGGCTGAACAGATAAACACCTCACCGCCGAACATTATCTTCAGCACCGAGCCGGCCATACTGGTACCACTGGATGGCAAGCCCCAGTACCGCGACGTGGAGAACTCCAAGGTGGAGCGCGTCATCAATACACCGTTCACCCTGCTGCGAGATGGCCGGACACACTACCTGTTTGCTTCCGAAGACAACTGGTACACCGCCGGAGATATCGAAGGCCCCTGGACTCTGACTAATTCGGTGCCCTCCCAGATCAGCCAACTGGCACCACCGCCGCCCGAAGAGGACGAGGGCAACGAGGAAGACGTGGGCTCGGGTCCGCCACCGAAGATTATTGTCAGCACTGAACCCAGTGAACTCATCGTAATCGACGGCAAGCCCGAATTTAAACCGGTAGACGGCACAGAACTGCTGTATGTCAGCAACTCGGAAAGCGACTTGCTGATGCATATCGGCGGGCAGCAGTACTACGTGCTGTTGGCCGGCCGCTGGTACACGAGCGATGATCTCGACGGTCCCTGGGCCTACACCAAGGGTGAAGACCTGCCCACCGATTTCCGCGACATTCCGGAAGACGCAGAGGTAAACACCGTGCTGTACGCGGTACCCGGCACCAAGGCCGCGGAAGAGGCAGTGCTCGACGCACAGATGCCACAAACTGCTGCCGTCGACCCCAGCAAGGCCTCGCTGGAAGTGGTATACGACGGTAAGCCCAAATTCGATGAGATCGACGGCACCGACCTCGACTACGCGGTGAACACATCCACCCCGGTGATCAAGGCGGAGGGGCGGTATTACGCGGTGGATGAAGCGATCTGGTTTGTGGCCGACAGTGCTAACGGCAAGTGGCTGGTGGCGCGTGAGGTGCCCGATGTCATCTACACCATTCCGCCAGAGTCATCGCTGTACTACGTCACCTTTGTGCGCATCTACAAGGCTGAGCCGGATGTGGTTTACGTGGGGTATACACCGGGCTACACCAATACCTATGTGTACAACACCACGGTGGTCTACGGCACCGGCTATTACTACCCGGGTTGGTATGGCAACTACTATTACCCGCGCTACTCAACCTGGGGTTTCCATGTGCGCTACACCCCCTGGGGTGGTTGGGGCTTTGGGTTCAGTTACAGCAACGGCCCGTTCACTTTTTACTTCGGCGGCGGTGGCTGGTACCGCGGCGGCTGGTGGGGACCGCGACCCTACTATGGCTATCACCGCGGTTACCGGCACGGCTACAATCACGGGTTCCGCCACGGCTATAACAGGGGTTACGCCTCTGGCTACCTCGCGGGGCGCCGTCACGGCAATGACAACCTGTACAAGAGCCAGCGCAACCTGGCGCGCACCCAGCCCACTCGCCAGGCGCTGGCTGAGCGCCCGAGCACCCGCATCGCCAATCAACGTAAGAACAATGTTTACGCCGATAAAGCGGGCAACGTTTACCGGGATCGTGGCGATGGCTGGGACAAGCGCACCCGGGACGGCTGGGAAAATCACGACGTAAAACGGCCTGAGCAGCGGCCGGAGAAACTGCCGGAAAGTCGGCCCAGCCAACTGCCTGAAAGCAAGCCCGCGAAATTACCTGAGCAACGACCCAGTTCGCGGCCCAGCAGCACTTACAACCGCGATCTCAACCGCAGTCGCGACAACCGTGCTCGGGGTAATACCCGAACCCGTAACTACCGGGCATCTCGCGGGGCCAGCCGCGGTGGTATGCGCCGCCGCTAGGCGGCCTGTTCGGTGGAAGGCGAAGCGCCTGTATAGACTGCGCGCGGGCGGATCAGGCAGCTGTCCTGGCTGAACTCCAGGAAGTGGGCAATGTAGCCGTAGACCCGCGCCATGGCGAACATGGCAGTGAAGTAGCGGGTGGGGATGCCCAGGCTGTGAAACACTGCGCCTTTATAAAATTCCACGTTAGCCCAGATTTCTTTGCCACTTTTGGCAAATTCACGTTGGCATGCCGCTTCCACCGCCACCAGGGTTGCCAGTAACTCGCGACTTTCTCCGTCCTGGCACAGGGCTTCGGCCATGGGTTTGAGGATTTTGGCGCGAGGATCCACGGTGCGGTATTCACGATGCCCCATGCCCATTATCTTGACCTTGTTCGCCAGGCTTTCGGTGACATAAGCGTCGGCGTTCTCGGCACCGCCGATAGCCATCGCCATTTCCAGTGCGGCCTGGTCGGCCCCACCATGAAGTTTCCCGAACAAAGTGCCAATGGACGCAGATATTGCCGATTGTATGGGCGACAGAGTGCTCGCGCACACGCGGCCCGCGAAGGTGCCGGCGTTGAAACTGTGCTCCATCTGCAGTATCTGTGCAGCGTCCAGCATGCGTGTTGCATCCAAGCTGGGTGTCTCACCATTAAACATCATAAGAAAGTTCTGGTGGAAACTCAGGCCCTGTTTCGGCGCGATGATTTCCCATCCCTGTGACATACGGTAATGGGCGGCGACCAGCCCCGAGACCTTACTGGCCAACAACAGGCCGTGCTCGGCAGGTAGACCCAGCCCCAGCGTTTCTGTGTCTGGCAGGGCAATCAGCGGCAGCATGCCCTGCAGCATCAACATGGGGTGCAGGTCGGTGGGCAGTCTGCGCAGCATGGCCTGCTCCGCTTCTGTCAGGTGGCTGTGCTGGAACAGGAAGTCCTGCAACTGCTGATCTTGTTCGGGGGTGGGTGCGCTGCCGAACAACACCAGCCATACGACGCGGGTAAAGGGCTGGTCGGCCAGTTCGTTGATATCGATGCCGCGATAGGTCAGAACGCCCTGTTCGCCCTGTACATCAGAGATTGCGGTCTCTCCCACCACGACCCCGGCGAGGTCTCGGGAGACGATGTCCTGCTCATTGCTCATATGTGCCTGCTCCTGCGGATTTGTGACTTTTTTACATTATAGAAAGCGGGTTATCATAAGTGGAGTTAAACTTATTAATAACCAATTCAGTAGAACTTATATGAGATTTGAAAACAGTGAACTGCGGGCGTTTCGCGCCGTGATCGAGGAGGGGGCCTTTAAGCGGGCTGCAGAGGCCCTGCATCTCAGTCAATCGGCCGTCAGCCAGGCGGTGTCCGGCCTGGAGAGCAAACTGGAGACGCCCCTGCTGGTGCGGGGTAAGGAACTCAAGCTCACCGACGCCGGGCGCCGGCTATTCGACCATGCTGTGGAAGTCTTGCGGGACGAGGAGCAGACGCTCGAAGACATTGCCCAGTTGCGCAAGGGCAGCCTGGAGACACTGAACCTGGCACTCAGTGCCTCTATTAATCGCTTCTACGCGCCTGAGCTGATCACGGCCTATTGCAACAGCAACCCGGGTACGCGGATGAAGGTGGCTGAAATGCCCAGTCGCAGTATTATCTACGCGGTGTTGTCAGGTCACGCGGAGCTGGGGCTGGGTCCATTCCAGAAACACATGCTGGCCTTTGCCACCGTGCCGCTTTACAGTGATTCCCGCCACCTTGTGGTCAGTCCCAGGCATCCGCGCTACCAGCAGATGATGGCAGGGGAAGCGCGAGTGCTGAAGCAAACACCGCTGATAGCCTCGGCGCTGGACAACCCGGATATGCGACCCTCAATCCAGCGCCTGCGCGACCAGTTCAGCACGGTGTGGGAAGTCAGCAGCCTCTCCCTGCGCGTGCATATGGTGGCCGAGGGTATGGGAGTGACTTTTATCGACGGCCGTATGTTGCGTGAACACCCACAGTGTCGGGATTTCACCATCATGGATGATGTGTCCTTTGGGCGCATCGACAAGCAGGTGGGGCTGTATTACCGGGCGGGCAAAACACTCAGCAAGAGCGCCACGGATTTTATCGCGTTGTGCCAACAGAAATGGCAAATGCCGGAGATGGATAAGCTTTATGACGGTGAGTCTGCGCAGTAGCAACCTGGACAAACTCAAGGACCAGGAATTTGATGTCCTGATTGTCGGGGGTGGCATCAATGGAGCGGTCAGTGCGGCGGCGCTGGCGGGCCGTGGCGTAAAAGTAGCGCTGATTGATCGCGAGGACTTCGCGTCCGGTGTCAGTTCGAATTCCTCAAACCTGGCCTGGGGTGGCATCAAGTACCTGGAAAGTCACGAGTACCTGCTGGTCAACAAGCTGTGTAAGTCACGCAATGAACTGATGCGGGCCTATCCCTCCACGGTGAAGGAGATCCGCTTCTTCACCACCATCCAGAAGGGCTTTCGGTTCTGGTCTTTCTTCGTATTCCTGGGCAGCGTGCTGTACTGGCTGATGGGGCGCTGTGTTACTCGACCGCCCCGGTACCTCAGTGCCGCCACCATCGAGAGCAACGAACCGGAGGTGAACACCACTAATGCTGCAGGTGGGCTGGAGTACTCCGACTGTTACCTGTACGACAATGATGCGCGCTTTGTCTTCAACTTCATCCGTAAAAGCCTGAACTTCGGGTGCATAGCAGCGAACTATGTCGAGTCCGTCGATTCGACGTTCGAGGGCAGCCACTGGATGACGCAAGCCCGTGACACCGTCAGCGGGGAAACCTTCGGCATTCGTTCGCGCATCCTACTCAACGCCTGCGGCCCCTATGCCGACCACTTCAACCAGCAGACCGGGATCACCACCGAATACCACCACCTGTTTTCCAAGGGCATACACCTGATCGTTGACCAGATCACTGACAACAAACGGGTGCTCACCTTCTTTGCCAGCGACGGGCGCCTGTTCTTCCTGATTCCCATGGGGCCCAAGACCTGTATCGGTACCACTGACACGCAGGTGGAACATCCCGAGGTGGGCGTTACCGACGAGGACCGGGACTTTGTGCTGAGCAACTGCAATGCCCTGTTGGACCTGGAAAAGCCACTGACCCGGGAGGACATTATTGCCGAGCGCGTCGGCGTGCGCCCGCTGGCGGTGGCGGGTAGCACTGGGGTGGCCGACTGGGTACAGCTGTCACGAAAGCATGTGATTGAGGTCGATGCGCCGAAACATCACCTGAGTATCTTCGGCGGTAAGCTTACCGATTGTCTGAATGTGGGAAATGAGGTTGCCCAACTCGTGGAGGACCTGGGTGTTATTGTCCCCGAGCCGGATAATCGCTGGTACGGGGAACCCGGCAGGAGCCTGCACACCGAGTTTATGCTGCAGGCGCGGCTGATGAAACTGGATGACATGACCGATCCGAGTTCACCCGAACCCTTGTCGGAACGCTTCTGGCGGCGCTATGGGGAAACCGCGTTTGGTTTGCTGGAACGTATACGAGAAGATGAAAGTCAGGCGGAACTGTTAATCGAGAACGCCGAATACACCCGCTGTGAAATCGAACTGGCGGCGCGGCGAGAAATGATCGTGAAGCTGGAAGACTTTATGCGCCGGCGTTCCAAGATTGACCTGGTGGTGCGCAAGGAAACGCTGGCGGATGCGCCGGGTCTGCGAGAGGCCTGCGCTATCCTCTTTGGTGAGCAGGCTCAGGCGCGACTGGACGAATACCTGGCCGATTAGCTTTTTGGTTATTCCTGGGCGAATCGGGCCTGATTCGGCCTGGAATGTGGTGGTAATAAACACACAAACGCCCGTGCTGCGCTAATTGTGGCGCAGCGTGCGCTGGTCTAAAATGCGCAGCCCTTCCCCTCGTCGCATAAAAACATTACCCGTCGACTGGAAATCGTGACCCGCCGTGCATCCTGGTGCACCGGCAGACCCTGTTACCCGAGAGAGACTGTTAATGTTTGAAATAAAGCCGAGCAAAGCGGCGACGGTTAAAAATGATGTGTTGTCCGGCCTTACCGTGGCACTTGCGCTGGTGCCTGAAGCGGTGGCCTTTGCGTTTGTTGCCGGCGTGGAGCCTCTGGTTGGTCTGTACGCGGCCTTTATGGTCGGTTTGATCACCGCGGTTATCGGCGGTCGTCCGGGCATGATCTCCGGGGCGACAGGTGCCCTGGCGGTAGTCATGGTCGCCCTGGTGGCGGATCACGGCGTTGAATACCTGTTCGCCACGGTCGTGCTGATGGGTATATTACAGATCAGTGCCGGCGCCCTGCGGTTGGGCAAATTCATTCGCATGGTGCCGCACCCGGTGATGCTGGGTTTCGTTAATGGCCTGGCGATCGTGATTTTTCTTGCTCAGCTGAGTCAGTTCGGCACACCCGGTGAGCCAGGATGGCTGCAGGGCACCTTTATGCAAGGAAGCATTGTCGATGTTGCCTGGCTGGAAGGTTCGCAGCTCTACATGCTGCTCGGCCTGGTCGCGCTGACCATGGCGATTATCCACTATCTCCCGAAGTTCACGCGGGCCATACCCTCATCGCTGGCGGCCATTGGTGTGGTCACCCTGCTGGTGATCGGCCTGGACCTGGATACCCGTGTGGTGGGTGACGTGGCTTCCATCAAGGGCGGCCTGCCCAGCTTCCATTTCCCGCAGGTACCGCTGAACTGGGAAACACTGACCATCATTTTCCCCTACGCGGTGATCCTGGCGGCCATTGGCTTGATTGAATCCCTGCTGACCCTGCGCCTGGTGGATGAGATCACCGAGACCCGCGGTCGCGGCAACAAGGAATGTGTGGGCCAGGGTGTGGCCAATACCGTTACCGGCATGTTCGGTGGTATGGGTGGCTGCGCCATGATCGGCCAGAGCATGATCAACGTGAACTCCGGCGGGCGAGGGCGGTTGTCGGGTATCTCGGCGGCGCTGTTCCTGCTGTTGTTTATCCTGGTCGCCTCCAGCCTGATTGAGCAGATACCCCTGGCGGCGCTGATCGGGGTGATGTTTATCGTGGTCATCGGCACCTTCGAATGGAGTTCGTTCAGGGTGATACGCAAAGTGCCGCGCAGCGATGCCCTGGTGTTGGTGTTGGTATCGGCAGTTACCGTGGCCACTGACCTGGCGGTTGCCGTGGTGGTAGGCGTTATCGTGTCGGCGCTGGTGTTTGCCTGGGATCACGCCATGCATATCCGTGTCGAGGCGCGTGAAGATCACAAAGGGTCCACCGTTTACGGTGTTTCTGGCCCGCTGTTCTTTGGTTCGGTCATCCACTTTCTGGAGCAGTTCGATCCGGCCGAAGCCAACCAGGATGTGGTGGTGGACTTCGCCGATTCGCGTGTGTGTGACCACTCGGGCCTGGAAGCGATCGACACCCTGGCGGAACGATTCCTCAACGCGGGCAAGACCCTGCACCTGGTGCATCTCAGCGCGGAGTGCCGCAAGCTGTTGACCAAGGCCGGTAGCCTGGTGGAGGTCAATGTGATTGAAGACCCGAAATACTTCGTGGCGGAAGATAGCCTGGGTTAAGGGTTTCCCCCGACTCTGGCCAGGACGGGGTCAGGGTTGCGCGTACTCGCGCAGCACCTCAACCACTTCCACCTTGTAGGACGAGTACCAATGCTCTCGGCCCATGGCCTGGGCGGCCTGGTGACTGGGGTCCTGTTTCCAGGCCTGAATCTGTTCTTGTGACTCCCAGTAGGAGATTGCGACTTCCTGATCGCCCTCGCTAACCGAGGTGAAGCCCTTGCAGCCGTATTTCTCGAAGGCCAGTTCCCGCATTTGGTTTGCGGTATCGAGGTAGTCCTGGTCAACCTGGCTCATTGTGGCGGTGAAGATGACTGCGAACATATGGACCTCGAATACCGCCTCGGCGGGGTGTACCTGATACGCTACAAACTACGCCAGTCCGCCTGGCTTTCAAAGGTGTGTGCAGCACGGTAGAGCGTGGACTCTTCGAAGTGTCGTCCAACCAGCATCATGCCGACGGGGAGACCGTCGCTCATACCACAGGGTACCGACATGGCGGGGTGATGGGTGTTGTCAAACGGCATGGTGTTGGCTAGTGGCGAGAAAGCCAGGCCGATGCTGGTGACCGGATCGACGTCGGCCTCCGGAAGACGGGAGGCTTTCATGGGTGTAGTCGGCATCAGTAGTAGATCCACATCCTGCAGTGCCCGGTCGTATTCCGCCCGCAGCTTTCTTACCAGGTTTGTTCCCTTGGCGACATAGTGATAGCCGTGTTGTTGTCGCAGAAAAGCGGCGGCGAGCAGCATAACCTTGATGGTCTCTGGGAGATCGTCTGCGCGTTCCCGCCATGCGTGCTGGGCATTAAGAAAACTCACTGCAGCGGGATCAAGACGATTGAGCAGGCAGCCGTCGTGGTGAAACATCGCATCGATGGTTTGTTGTATCACCGCAAAGGATATCGCCGCGCCCTGGCTGTGCATCGGTATGGACACCTCCTGAACCGTCGCGCCCATCTGCCCGAGTAGCACAGCTGCGTTGCGCACCACTGCATCTACGTCTGCTTCTGAAGTTTCGAGGCCGAAACCCTCCGTCACCACACCGATTCGAAGTCCTGCAATACCCTGTGTCATTGCCTCGGTATAAGGTGCTGTCGGAGGGTTGTACTGGCGGCTGTCCAGTCCGTCGCTTCCTGCAATGACTTCCAAAAGGAGGGCGTTATCAGCGACATTGGCTGTCATTGGCCCGACATGATCGATGACTGGGCCCATACCCAGGATGCCTGTGTACGGTACCAGTCCGTGGGTCGGTTTCATGCCGTAAATACCACAAAAGCTGGCGGGAATACGAATTGATCCTCCCTGATCACAACCGATGGCCAGATCGACCTCACCTCCCGCAACTAGTGCTGCGCTACCGGATGAAGAACCTCCCGCCGAGTGGGCGGGGTGATGCGGATTCTGTACCGGGCCAGAATCGCTGGTGTGGCTGCCGCCAGAGAAGCAGAAGGCTTCGCAGACGGACTTGCCCGTGATGGTGGCCCCCGCGTCCAGCATGCGGGTTACGATGGTAGCGTCCTGTGGCGGTTCATAGCCGTCAAGAATTTTGCTGCCGTCCATTAGTGGAACCCCGGCCAGCAACACGTTGTCCTTTATTGCGACTGAACGGCCGGCCAGAGGGCCGTTTGCGGAAACGCTAATGTCAGTTTTAACGTACCATGCATTGAACGGGTTTTCTGTTGGCCCTGGACGTACCCAGGTTCTGTCGGCCGCCCCTGGCTGGACCTCTTCATCGGGGTATTCGTCCAGCACCGCATTACCGGCAATCGAGCCCTCGACAAGGTCGCGATAAAGGGAGATAGCTTCTCCCGAGGCAGACAGGCCGAGCTCTTTAGCATATTCGGTGATCTGCTCACTGGTCGGTGTTTTCAACATGCGCTTACCCGCCGTCAGTATCAGTGGTGACTTCGCTTTTAGTAACCTCAGGCTCGTTTTGCCTGAGCCGAGTGTTCGTTTAAGCCTAGATCAATTGGACTCGGTCGGCCAACTTTCGCTCAGTCGCTGATCCCAGACCGTGATCTTACATTCAGAGCCTGGGGCGGATTCTTGTCGCGCTTGCATGAATTGCCACGGGGATGTGTATGCGTGTGTTATTGCGCAATATTCATCGATAAGATGTATTCATGGGATTGCCTGTTTCAATTGCCCAGCGGCGACTATTTGTTGACGCTGTTAAAGCATCCATCAGTTTAAAGGTGCATCTGCAAACACTAGCTTGCGTGGTGGTAGTAACGTTCGCCGCGCTGGCTCAGGGTGGCAACCCGGTCACCGAGATTCACACCCAGGGCATTCAGCAGGGCACGGTCGGCCTGGGTATGGGGTGGCGCTGGGGTGACAGCCCCTATCGCGGTATCCAGGATATCGGCAGCATCGTCAACGACAATGAATACGATTTGATGCCGTTCTATTTTTATGAGGGCAAGGTGCTGTTTGCCCGCGGCAGCTCGGCGGGTATTCATTTATTCAATGGTGGCAACTTCACCCTGGACGCAGTCCTGGATTATCGATTTGACCGGCTGGAAGCGGACAAGAGCGATTATTTTCGAACCGTGGAAGATCGTGAACAATCCCTGGACGGGGGACTGGAAGGGCGTTTGAGTGGAGACTGGGGTGAGGCGTCTCTGTCCTGGGTTACCGACACCCTGGATCGTCACAATGGCCAGGAGGTGGACCTGACCTACCGTTACGCTTGGGATAGTGGCAAGTGGACGTTTTCGCCCTTTGCCAGCTATGTGTACCAGAACGCCGATCTGCTCGACTATTACTACGGCGTCAGCGCGGAAGAAGCGCGCGACGACCTGCCCGAGTATGAGCCGGGCTCGGGTGAATTGTGGCGCATGGGGTTCAACGCCTCCTACCGCTGGTCTAAACGCATGCGGCTGTTTGCCAATTTCTCCGTCGACAGCTTGCCTGATGAAACCCGGGATAGTCCGCTGGTAGACGAGGACTGGATTCATTCTGCCATGGTGGGCCTGGCTTACGGGTTTGGCAGTGTCTATGACGAAGAGGCCGCGTCGCGCCGGGCTCCCGAGCGCGGCGGCGAGTGGAGTTGGCGGGTGAATTACGGTTACACCGCGGAGGAGACTTTTCACAAGGTGCATCGCGGTTACATCCGGAGCAGCGATGATGTCGACACGCACCTGGCTGGATTTACCGTGGGTAAACTGCTGTTGGACAATACCCGGGCGGACTTCTGGGGCAAGGTCTCGATTAATCGGCGGTTTGAAGACAACGAGCAGGAGGATTTCTTTGAGATCAACCCCTACGTCATGGTCATGGGTACCGGCTACTCGCCCTGGACCTCCCGCGAGGTGTTTCGTTACGGATTCGGCTACGGTTTCTCCTATGCCGACAAGGTACCGATAGTCGAGCAGAAAAAGCAGGCCAAGCGTGACGGCAACACCTCACACTTTCTGAATTACCTCGAGGCGCAAATCGATTTCCCGCTGCGCAACGTTTTCAAGGGGCGGGGTTGGTGGCAAAACTGCTATGCCGGGCTGACGCTGGTACACCGCTCAGGCATTTTCGGGCAGGTGGATATTCTGGGTAACGTGTCTGGCGGTTCCGATGTGCTCACAGGCCACCTGGAGTGTACGCGATGAGCTGCCTTGCCCGTCTGCTGATCTGCGTGTGGCTGTTACTGTGCGTATCCTGTGTGGTCTGGGAGCCGGTGCGTTATGCCGATGCCGACCGGCTAGGCGTGGAAGCGGCTGAGTCTGCTTTTCGTGAGCAGGCCGAATTGCAAACCTTCTTCGATGAAGCGGTCGCCTACGCCGTATTTCCCGGCAGCTGGCGCGCCGGAACCGGCTTCGGTGGCGCCTATGGCACCGGCTGGTTGATAGAGTCGGCAGAGGCTACCGGCAAAGTGATGTTGCTGGAGTTTTTTGCCGGGGCTGACCTGGGCGTGCAAACCTACAGGAGCATTCTGTTCTTTCGCACCGACAAGGCCCTGCGCAACTTCAAGAAGGGTACCTTTGAATTCACCGGCCAGGCCAATGCCGCGCACGTGGTAGGTGGCAAGGCAGCGACGCCGTCATACCACCCGGATGTCGCTATGTTCGTGCAGGTCAAGGGGGGGCTGCTACTGGAAGCCAGCGTCGGTGCCCAGCGCTATGATTACTTTCCGCTGGCGGGAACTTCCTTGCCCTAGTTGTGTTGCGCGGACGGTGCCCGGTGATTTTCTGAGAACCTGATCACCACTTCTCCAATAATCAGTGTGACGATCACCCCGATGATCACTTCCCACTCCGGCCCTTCCCCGGGCGTATACATAAACAGCACAATGGACAGGCCGAGAATCGTCATACACAGCCATGCGCAGACTTTCGCCATCGATGGCCCACCCGGCACCGCAAAGGGGCGAGGGTGGTCCGGGTCGACCCGGCGCATTTTCATAAAGGTGAGCAGCATGCCCTGGTAGGGCAGCAGGAAGATCACCGCGCTAAAGGCAAACAGTGACCAGAACAACTCCTCGTTGGAGCCGGACAGAAAGCCATAAAGAATCAGCACCACCGTGCTAACCAGGCCCATCAGCAGTGCGGCACCAACGGGTGTGCCGATCTTGCTTTCCATGGCAAATATCTTCGGTAACTCGCCTTCCAATGCCGCCTCCGCAGCGGCCCGGTTACAGCCCAGACCCCAGGTCACGCCGTTGGAGAAGAAGGTGTACAGCGCGCCAATACCCAGCGCCAGCACAAAGCCATTGCCCAGTGCACTGCCGCCAAAGAACAGTTTCAGTGTGTCAACCAGACCCTCCACCAGGTTGATGTCGCCTGCGGGAATCGCCGCCAAGACCGCGAATGTACCGAGCACATAGAGCACCAGGATGATGACGCCGGAGATAAATATCGATTTGGGTACGTCGCGGGCGGGGTCCTTCATCTCGTCACTTCCCGCGCTGACCAACTCGAAACCGAGCATGCCGTAGATGATCGCCGGGATGTATTGCAGACTGCTGCCAAAATCCGGTTTCAACGTCTCCAGGGTCAACGGGTTGGCCATGCCGTGATCCTGGATGTAACTGAAGGCGCCGATGATGATGGCAATAAAGATAATAATTTTGAGCAACGCACCCAGGTTGGGAATCCATTTGCCCACGTCCAGTGCGATCACGTTTACACCCACTGCAAGCCAGGTCAACGCCACGCCAATAGTGATCTGACCGCCGAGCCCCATCTCCGGGAAAAACATTTGTTTGAACACCCCGGCAAAGAGCAGGAAGATCGCCGGAATCCACACCGCGGTATTTACCCAATAGCACCAGGTTGCTCGCGAGGCCCAGCGCCCGCCGTAACCGTCGCGAATCCAGGCGTAAATACCCCCCTGCTCGGGGTAGGCGCAGCCCATCTCGGCACAGATCAGCGCGAAGGGCACAAAGAATATAAACCCCAGCAGCAGCCACCAGACAATACTGGGCGCGCCTACCGAGGCCGCTGCGGTGAGCGTGTCCAGCAGCAGGATCGCCGAGACGGTGAACAGCACCATGTCGCGTTGGCGGAGCGTTTTTTTGTGTACGACTTGTTCGGTCATGGGTGCAATTCCGAAGTGCAAAACAATTTCATGTGTGTCTCAACATCTACCATAGCTCATGAAGTCCTCGATACGCCAAGGCGGTGTTAGCTTTTTGGGACACGCCGTGAACCCATCCATGGGGGCTTGGCTTCGGCATCCATGCCTCAGACAGTCCCAAAAAGCTAACACCCCCTCGGCTCCATGGAGTAAATGTTGAACAAAAGCGTGTTCTCCAGATACAAAAAACCCGGCAATAGCCGGGTTTAGAAAGTCTTAGCTGATCTTGTAATGCGCAGCCGTTTCATCCAGCGCAACACCCAGCTTTTCAATCAGGGTATCAATCTCCGCTGTGTTGCAGATAAGTGGTGGCGCCATAATCATGGCATCGCCTGTTTGCCTTACCATCAGGCCGTTCTCATTGGCACGATTGCGGCAGTACACCGCACCTTCAGATTCCGGTGCCAGCGGCTCTCGCTTGGCCTTGTCGCTTACCAGTTCGACGGCGGCGAACATACCGGTGCCGCGTACCTCGCCAACAATCGGGTGGTCGACAAATTCGCGCAGGCGTTTTTGAAAATGCGGTGCAACGTCTTTCGCGGCGGTTTCGATAATGTTGCCTTCTTTCAGGATGCGCAGCGTTTCCAGGCCGGCGGCACAGGCTGCCGGGTGGCCGGAGTAGGTAAGACCGTGGGCAAACTCGCCGCCGCCCGCCAGTAACACGTCGGTGATCCTGTCGCCGACCATGACGCCGCCCAAGGGGATGTAACCATTGGTTACAGCTTTGGCGAAGGTGATCAGATCGGGCTTGATGCCGTAGGTTTCGCTGCCGAACCAATTGCCGGTGCGGCCAAAACCACAGATGACTTCATCGGCGATTAACAGAATGTCCCGCTCGTCGCAGATGCGCTGAATCTCCGGCCAGTAGCTATCGGGCGGGATGATTACGCCGCCCGCACCCTGTACTGGCTCTGCGATAAACGCCGCCACCTTGTCTTCGCCGAGCTCATCGATCTTGGCTTCCAGCTCGCGCGCTACCTTCAGGCCAAACTCGTTGGGGTCCATGTCGCCGCCATCGGCAAACCAGTTGGGCTGGCTGATGTGGTGCACATAGTCGAGACCGCGAGCTTGTTTGTGCATGGCACTCATGCCACCCAGCGAGGCAGCTGCGATGGTGCTGCCGTGATAGGCATTTTTGCGACTGATGATTAGTTTTTTCTCGGGCTTTTCCAACAGGTCGAAATAGCGGTGCACCAGTCTGATGTTGGTGTCGTTAGCCTCGGAGCCGGAGTTGGTAAAAAACACGTGGTTGAACTGTGCAGGGGTAACGTCTACCAGCGCCTTGGCCAACTCGACCGCAGGTTGATTCGAGCACTGGAAGAAGTTGTTGTAGTAGGGCAACTCCTGCATTTGCTGGTAGATAGCCTCAACAATACTCTTTTGGCTGTAGCCCAGGTTGCAGCACCATAGGCCTGACATACCGTCCAGCATCTTGTGGCCGTCGGAATCGTAGATGTAGATGTGCTCCGCTTTGTTCATGATGCGGCCGCCGTTTTTGGCGTAACCCTCAAAGTCGGTAAACGGGTGCAGGTGGTGATCCTGGTCCAGCTGTCGCAGCGCGGCGGTGTTTGCTTTCATGTTCATGTGATCATCCTTGTGATGGTAATCTGCGTTCAGTTTCGTTCTGAACAATCTACCCCGAAGTGGTATGGCTGTTTGTTGTGCAGCATTGTTTAATAGTTTGGCACATTGGCAGGAGTTAGAAATTACCCCTAAAGTGGTGTTTCAAACCCTGTTGCAAAACAATAATTCTTACTTGGAAGTCGCCCATGGCTGAGCGCATTGAGCAACTGGATAAATTCCTGGCTGCCAACCCGGATATCGAAGTCTTTGAAGTCATTTTGCCCGACCTGGCCGGCGGCCTGCGCGGCAAGTGGGTAACGCGGGACAAGGTCCATAAACTGATCGAGGGTGGGCTGAAGCTGCCAGTTAGCTCGGTGGCTTTTGATGTCTGGGGCCGCGATGCAGAGGAGTGGGTTTTCGATTCCGGGGATGGTGACGGTATGTGTGATGCCGATATCCGCACCCTGGCTCGTGCGACCTGGCTGGATCGCCCCACGGGCCAGATAATGATTTCCCTACGTGAGCTCAGTGGTGAGCCCTGCGCGATTGACCCGAGGGTGTTGTTGCAGCAGCAGGTAGATCGCTTTGCCGCGCTCGGGCTTACCCCTGTTGTCGCCAGCGAAATGGAGTTTTACCTGTTTAGAAAAGGCAGGGATAAGCTCGGCAGGCCTATCCACACTCAGAACGATTGCGTGGGTGGTGCTTTGGCGTCAGGGCAGACTTACGGTATTGAAACCATGGCCGATATGGCCGGGTTAATGCACGATATTCGCGACGCCTGCACGGCCCAACAGTTACCCATCGATACCCTGATCAAGGAAAGCGCGCCCTCTCAATACGAGATCAACCTGTTCCATAGCCCGGATGCGTTGGTTGCGGCAGACCAGGCAGTCATGTTGCGCCGGGTTATTCGCGGTGTAGCTAACAAGCATGGGATGGTGGCGAGTTTTATGGCCAAACCCTTTGGCGACCTGGCCGGTAATGGTATGCACCTGCACTGCAGCCTGGTGGATAAAGATGGCAATAATGCTTTCGATGATGGCAGTGGTAAGGGCACGCCACTGTTAGAGCAGGCCATAGCGGGTTGCCTGGCCAACATGGAAGACAGCATGCTGGTGTTCGCACCTAACCTTAATTCCTATCGCCGTTTCCAGCGGGGCACCCACGCACCGCTGGCGCCGACCTGGGGTTATGAGAATCGCACCGTTGCTGTTCGAGTGCCGGCAGACTCGCCAGCGGCCACCCGTATCGAACATCGCGTGCCGGGCGCGGATGCGCATCCCCACCTGGTGATTGCGACCCTGCTCGCTGGCATGCTGGACGGTATCGAGCAGAAAATGACACCACCACAAGCACTGACGGGTAATGCCTACGACCAGGTACCCCCCAGCCTTCCGCGGTATTGGCCCGATGCACTGGCGCGCTTTGCTGACAGTCAGTTTGTTGCCAACCGACTTGGCACAGAATTTCAAAAGGTGTTCACTGTTCTCAAGCAACAGGAACTGGATACCTTTGACAGCCAGGTAACGCCACTGGAATATGATGCCTGTTTGTAGCCACAGGCCATGCCCGCATTAAGGAATACGCATTGAGCAATTCAGACAACGATCAATTCCCCGTCGACGATCCGTCGTTTTACGCGAATATCTTCGGATACATGAACCTGCCCCTGAGCCGGGACCTGTCATCCCCGGAGCTAGACGCGGTGGTGATGGGTGTGCCCTATGACCTGGGAACCTCTGGCCGCTCCGGTACACGCTTCGGCCCCAGGGGCATTCGCCAGGCCAGTGGCAATCTACGCTGGGAAGAGCCTCGCTGGCCCTGGACGTTCTCACTGGCGAAAGAACTAAACGCTATCGACTATGGCGACGTGGAGTTTATGTACGGCGACAGTGAGGACATGCTGGCGCAGGTAGAGGCACATGCCGCTCGAATTTCTGCCGCCGGTAAAACCCTGGTGAGCTTTGGCGGTGATCATTTCGTTGCCTTGCCGCTGATACGCGGGCTCGCGCAAACCCACGGTAAAATGGCGTTGATTCACTTTGACGCCCACACCGACACCTACGATGAGGAGAACAAGTACAATCACGGCTGCATGTTTGCCCGGGCGCCCGAGGAGGGCATTATCGACCCGGGCTGCTCTATCCAGGTAGGCATACGTACTGAATATGACCCGGCGTCACACGCTTTCGAAGTGATCGATGCACACCAGGCGAATGAACAGTCGGCGGCTGAAACGATCGCGTCCATTCGTAACAGGGTGGGCGATAACCCCGCCTATCTCACCTTCGACATTGACTGCCTTGACCCGGCCTATGCGCCCGGTACAGGTACCCCGGTTGTCGGCGGCCTGTCGACCTCGCGGGTGTTGCAGATCCTACAGGGCATCGCCGACCTCAATATCGTCGGCTTTGACGTGGTGGAAGTTTCCCCGCCGTATGATCACGCGGATATCACTTCGCTTGCCGGAGCAACGCTGGCACTCGAGTTCCTGCACATGGCGGCGAGCAGGAAAAGAGGCGCCGGGTAGCCGCGGTGTCTGGCTAAGGTGCAGCGTCAAGGGTTAGGCGCTCGGTATAGTTCCCCCCAGGCCAGCCCCCACACAACCACCAACGGTGAAGCGTGACTCAGTGCCCCCTGCTCATGGCACTTTTGATCACGCTCTCAAGATCATCCAGGGGTATGTCTACGCTGTTGGTGAAGTTAATACAGCCTTTCCCGGTTTTGATCTTGGGATGTTTCTTCTTGAACTCCACCAGGTGCTCAGGACTACACGTATAGAGTGAAACGTAGTTCTTCTGGTTTGCTACTGCTACCCATCCTTCGGGAGATTCATAGGTTGGCATTTTGTATTTCATCGATTCAGCGGCGTCTGGATAGAGTTCCTTGATGAGATCAATCAGGGAATTCATCTTTTCAGCTCGCTCCGGCGGGATGTCCTCGAGGTATTCTTTAACTGTCATCGGCGTATGCCTCAAGTTGTGTTTCGATCAGGTGCCTATTACGTGCCGACATCACTCCATACTGCCAGTTCATTGCCGCTAGGCTCAATAAAATGAAAGCGGCGACCTCCTGGAAAGGAAAAAATAGGCTTCACAATCGAGCCGCCCGCTCGCTTGACCCGTGCTTGAACGTCTTCGAGTGAGTCAGAATACAGGACGATAAGAGCCCCTCCTGATTGTGCGGACGATGCTGTATCAGCGCTATAGAAGCCACCATCGATCCCTTGATTGTAGAAAGCGGCGTAATCCGGGCCGAAATCCTCAAAGCTCCATCCAAAGACAGTTGCAAAGAACGTCTTGGTGGCCTCGATATCCCGGGCGGGGAATTCGACGTAATTGATTTTGTCGTTCGTGTTCATAGCTTGCTCTACTTGGGGATAACCCACACAGATTGGGTGCACAATGTTTTCGCCACATTCAGTCTGTGCCTGTTATGGATGTCTGTCCGGTGGATGATCTGTAGTATAGTCGCTGTAGAGGTGGCAATGATGACAACTGCACAACTTGAATCCGTCCGAAGTGAGGCGTTAGCACTCTCGGAGGCAGACCGGGCACGATTGGCCAGCGACCTGGTGGCCAGTTTAGATGGTCCCGCCGATCCCGGGCTCGCTGCTGCCTGGGACTTGGAGGTTTGCAAGAGAATCAACGAGCTGGAGGCCAACCCGGCTCTGACCCTTGATCCCGAGCAGGTGCTGGCAAATGCGAGGCAACGCATCCAGAGAAAATGAAACCTGTAAGGATTGGCAAGGAAGCCGCCGAAGAGTTTCAAGAAGCCGCCGCTTGGTACGAGAGCGAACCAGCCGGACTGGGGGAACGATTCATTGATGCCTTTCAGCATGCGCTAGATCTTCTCGCTGAGGAAAATCCACCGCTCACGCAAGTCGTTGGGGAAGCAGGGCTCAAAGGTGCTCAGAAATTAATCCTGCACAAATTCCCCTTTTCCTTGATCGTGTACGAGCTGCCCGCGTCAACTGTGATCGTGGCATTAGCGCATCATTCCAGGAAGCCAGGGTACTGGCGGTCGAGGAAGGCTCCATAACGTCAGCGGTTTGGTACCCGATGCCAGTAGGTGAAACAACGCCAGAGCCATTCGAGTGGACCCATTTTGTAACGCGAGAGCCAGGCAAGGGAGAGCGCCATCTGAATGACAAAGAACAGGAGGGCAAGGCCGATAGTCTCAGCACGCGATAAACTGCCAAAGAGTCCTAATCCTACGTGAGTAGCAAGCAGGCTCATCACAGCGGACTGGCCAATGTAGTTACTCAGCGCCGTACGTCCAACCGCTGCCAGGCCTCTTGCCGCCAATGATGACAGGTCACCGGAACACCACCAAAAGACTATAGCTGCGATACCTCCTGCCAGGAAAAGAGTGCCAACCTCCTGCGCCACAGAAAGCCACCCCGTCCGTC
This sequence comes from Halieaceae bacterium, assembly GCA_963669435.1. Classification (GTDB taxonomy): domain Bacteria; phylum Pseudomonadota; class Gammaproteobacteria; order Pseudomonadales; family Halieaceae; genus CALJFL01. The sequence continues at coordinate 1,559,448 of OY770025.1, read as the reverse complement.
CTTGCGGCGCCAGGTATTCACTGTGCATGCCTATCGCAGCCATGATGCTCAAAACAATCCCGGGAACGCATGTTATCAGTGCAAGACGTACCCAGTTGCCAGCAGACTGGCTCAGTAGCCAGCCACTGCGCATCAACCCGGCACCGATGAGAAATAAAGCCAGAGACCGCCAGACCACGTAGAAAACCAATACAAGAATGATGTCCCCATAACGAGCTAACCTTGCCTCAAATGAGGCTGATAAGGGGCCATTGGAAAAAGCCGAGGTTTCGCGCAGGGCGGCCACCGCTCTTTCGTCAATGCCGCTGAGAATCGGCGGCTTGGATTGATAGGCCGTACGGGCATCCTCTACCGCTTGTGGTAGCGTCTGGGCATCTGGCTCCTGCCCGGAAACGAGGTAGTTCCAAGGTCCGACAATAAGTATAAGCAACGCAAAGCCGAGCAAGAGCTGAGTGCGCGGGTGCCAGCGCATGGTGGGCCACAGCAATACTGCGGCCACCGCGTAGGCCGTAAGCACGTCGGCATAATAAAACAATATGGCATGTAGTAAGCCAACAATGAACAGGGCGAACAGACGTCGGACCATGGGCATATTGTTTGCAGATCGACCTAGCATTCGCTCATAGAGGATGGAGAAGCTGATCCCGAATAAAAATGCAAATAGGGTTAGAAATTTCCCGTCAACCATTACGCGAATCAGGTACCAGGACCATAGATCGGTCTGATTGTCACCTGAAAGGCTAGAGGGGATGTCTACCAACAGATGCGGCAGAAAATACTGCGCCATATTGCCAAGAAGAATGCCAAGTACAGCAACGCCGCGGAGCACATCTAACGAAACTATTCTTTGGCTCATAGACTGATCATTTCAGAATGCTACGAATATCGACCCGCCGTGACGGGGCGAAATGGCGGTAGTTGTTATTCACAGCACTCCGCACTAATCCTCCATTCCTTCTAATGTGTAGTGACGTTCTACATTGGTTGTAATGCTACCCCAAACGGAAGCCTGAACCCTGCTCTGGTGAGACCGGTAGGAATTAGCGTTATCAAATTCTTCGTAGACGTTAAATCGAAACGGATTATCCGGGGCTTGAGATACCTCGAAGACTAAGCACCCTTCTTCATCCCTGGTGAGTGCGATGTGATTGGGTAGTTCCTCTTTCACTGCTGCAAGGTCACATTCGGAAACAATGATATGCCCTTTGAGTACCACCTTAGTCATTCAATCTCACCTGCACATGGGGCGAGCGCAGGGCTCGATATGGTTGTTCATATTAGGTGGAACTCCTCGCATCCTAGAAATACACCTTCAGGAAGATACCCAGCAAAAGCACACCTCCAAATATGGCCACCCAACCGTCATCGGTGTCATAGTTCTCGCTTACTCCTTCCAGCAGCGGAGCTGACGGTGTTCGCCCTAGTGACAGGATTCGTAGGCAGAGCCAGCCCACCGTATAGAAGACGACGCCAAATACGACATCGATAACAAAGTCCTTGAAGAAGCCAGATAAAATACGAAACGCTCCGCCCAATACGTCGTCAATCATCCTTTTGGTTCCTTGCATCCCACATGAACTTCAAACTGGCGAGGTAGCAAAAAACTATAACCACCAGGGCAGACTCGGCGACCATCGGCATCGGGCCAACAACCCTCTGGTTGCTCATCTCTAAAGCAAGACGTGTGTTTTCGTAGCCCGCTTGGGCGAAATTAAAAAAGGCGGCTGCTACAACTGCTGATAATAGGGAGTACAGGACGTTTACAATTACTGCCTGAGGTCGGGTCATCTGGTTGGCGACCAAATAGGCCACCACCAAATACCCGCTGAGCATCGTCACGTAAACCGCAAAGGCAGCCAGACTGTTGGAGTAAGCGAATTGTCCGGCCTCTAGAAGTTCCGCTTCGGTCATCTTCTTTCTCCCCGTCGCGAGTCACTATAACAACGCTGCAATGAGCGACGCAGCGTAGCTGCGTCGCTCTGGCTTGCATTGTTACTCGGCATTTCGGTTGGCTCGATAGTAATTGTAGGGCAGATATATCAACGCGCTTAAGAATGTGCCCACAGTTGCTATAGAAAGAGCAATCTGAAATGAACTTGTGGGCTCCTCTAACCACGCCTCAGACGCGGCACTGAGTTCAGTGGTGAGTGCGAGCGCCTGGAGTTCCTGCGTGAACCCCTCTAGCGTTGCCAAATTATTGGCTGCCATTTCATATACGACCAATGTAAGGGATACATACAAAATGCTGAGAACTCCGATGACGAACCAATTCAGGTTCTTAGCCGCAAAATGTCCTACGGCCATATAGGCAAACGTGACACCTGACCAGAATTGGAAGATCTCCCAATTTATGTCGGCACGACTGGCCATCAGTTCGAACAGATCTTGTTCAGTCATCAGCATTTTCTCTCAGAGAAGTGAGGCAGGTAGGTAACCCACAGTGACTCGTAACGCCCTAGGCTGAGGTGCCTTATCTTGTACCACTTTGTGCTCCAAGATATTCATGAACGAATAATCTTTTCCATGGATTTGCCTTTAGCAAGCTCGTCAATCAATTTGTCGAGGTACCGAATATTGCGCATCAGTGGATCTTCGACCTCTTCAACTCGCACTCCACATACGACCCCTTTGATAAGGGATACATTGGGGTTGATTTCAGGCGCCTCGCCAAAGAATGTGGCTAAGTCATTCTCACCACCAGCTTGTTTTCTCAGGCTGTCGGAGTCATAACCTGTGAGCCAACTGATAACTTGGATCACTTCCTCTTCCGTTCTGTTCTTTCTCTCCGCCTTTTGGACATAGAGAGAATAGATTTTTGAGAATGCCATAGAGAATACTTTGTGATCGGACATCTCTTTATTTCCTGAGAGCGCTAACGCCTACGGCAGCGGGCGAACTGCCCGTATTTGTTATGCTGCGGACTCTGCATTCGCATCCCAACCAGGAAATACGAGAACCGCTGGATGGCATTTAAGTGCCCTGGCGAGAACCTTGGCTCGCTCTACACCAAGATTTACTCGGCCCCTTTCAATTGCGGAGATAGTGGATTGAGGAATGCCGGCTACTTCTGCAAGTTCATTTTGGCTAAGCTCTTGCAGTTCACGCATAATCCGGACGGACTCTCCGGGGAAATCGGAATTCTGGACTTGGCTTTACGAAACTCGCTCATTAAGACTTCCTCTTGTAATCATGTGGCGTAACCTCTACCACATATACATTTAGTCGGTCTCCTTCGACTTGGTAAATCACTCGATATTGTTGATTGAGGCGTGAAGAACGATAGCCTTTCCACTCTCCACGAAGCGCTTCGTCTCGAAAACCACGTATGAGTTTAAGTCCAGCTGGACCAGATATCTCGACTACATCCTTCCATTTTTCATAGCGCTTCTGCACTTCGACTGGCGTCTTGGTCAGTTGCTTTTCCAGTCGGCGGTGTTCAAATATCGACCACATATCATAAAGAGTATATATACCATATTTGGTATGTCAATGTTGGGCGGGATAGCCTGTGGCGACGGCGACTGGCAAAGCCAGGCGTTGGGCGCCCGCAGGGCGCACATTGCGTGCCCATGTTAGGTTCTACTTCTCCCCGACTGCCGCGGAGCTGGAACTATTTGGATGGCCTGACTCGTACCAACGAGAACTTTCAAGGTTGTTATCTAGCCAATTTACGAAAGATCTGGAAAAGATACCTTCTTCCTTCATGCTCGCATAGACTTGCCGTAGTTGATCGGACCACAGTAACTTCTGCTCTATCAGAGCAACCCGCGACTCCATGAATTCATCTTCGATATATCCCTCGCGGTGCATGTTATAGGTCTCTTCGAGTAGCATTAAGTGGGCGTAGAGACTATCTGACATCAAGTGTAGCTCTCGCTTAGAAAGAGGTTCGCCATCAAGGACTTTGTGCCAAGCAATCCCTGCTTCTTCGTTGTTGACATAGACCAGGGCCAAATCTCGATTTCCCTGGGCGATGGATTTTAGGCTTTCCGCCCGTCGTTCAGCGGTATTTAGTTGAATTTGATACCCCACATAAAGCAAAGATAAAATTACCGCTACGCCGCCGACGATCTCGGCAATCAGAGCGTAGTTTTGAAGAGTATGCTTCATTAAGGTGATCTCGCTGAGACGCCTAACGCCTTCAGTAGCGGACCGAAAAGCCTAAGTTGTATAGGGTCAAAGGCTTTGAGTGTCCGGTGCCTAAGCGTGTTAGGTGTTAATCTGATACGAATGTTAAACAAAGTTTCTACTCTCTCCCAAACAGGTTAATCAAATAACCAATTGAGAAGAAGGTGAAGGCGACAAGGCTTATAGGAGGCAGACCACCATGCCAACTTCCAGGATTCAACCAGCCGGAAAAACCCATGAAAGCTAAATGTAGGCCGCCAAGAGATAAAGCAACCATGAGAACTTTGCGAGAGGTAATAAAGCTAATAAACGCTTTATCCTCGCTCAATTTTGTTTGAAAACTAAGATTGTATGCCCACAGAAACACCAGACCTAAAATACCTGCTAGCATGCTTAATCCTGCAATCGCTGTCAGAGTGCCATCAACGGTATAAAATTTATGGTAGTAAGAAGGGGTGAAAAGCATAAAGCTCATAAACGCATGTATGAGTATGAGGAGAAAGCCGCTCATTCCTAGAGCCTTTCTTGAATTGAGCCATGACTGAGAAATAGCAAGACCTAAACTATTTGCGGGACCCAATGAAAAGTTGAAGGTGAGTAATATAAACCCACTAAGACATAGGCCTTTATTTAGAATAAAAAATGGGAATTCCTTCCAAGGTACATCTCCGGCTATGTGATAACGCAGAACAGAATAGCTAATTGAAAGTAATGTAGTAGATAATATGATTGTCACGGCGCTGGATTTGACTCGCTCATTCGTCATTTCAGTCTCCTTATTGCCACCTAGCGCCTCGCATCAGCGGCACACAGGTGGCGTAGCCGGCTGACTGTCCCGCTGCATGCGCTTGTTATGTGCATTTTTCAATTTCCTCAATGTGAATCAGTTTGTCAGTCGAGAATTTCGTAGTGCAAACAATGTTGATCCCATCTTTTCAATACTGCTTGAGCTACTTCTGGTACATAGGCACGCGTGTAATCGTCCCCCTGAAAATCGATAACATTTTGCAAAGAGTCAAACGTTATGATGGTCATAAATTCAATCTCGTCTCCATTATCTTTTCGAAGCACTTCGAGCTTTCTATATCCAGGAATTTTCTTCGCCTCGATGCTCGGTATGACCTTGTTCGTTAGGGCTTGATAATAATTTTCTGAATTTTCTCTTGTCGTCCATCCTCGCCATATTCTTTTGATCATTATTTTCCTCGTTCGATTCGGGGACACAGGACTATTTACAGATAACGCCATGAATCAGCCGCCAATTTGGAGCGAAGTGCGAAGCACGTAGCGGACAATTGGTCGGCTGCATTCATTTGTTAGGTATGAATCTGTCAGCGGCCCACCAGCTAGCTAGCATTACCGCACAAAATTGAAAAACGCTTGCGTTGAGTGATACCAATGCCGCGATTGCGGGGCCGGGGCATAGACCAACCAAACCCCAGCCGATACCGAACATTACAGATCCCAATATTAAGGGTGCGTCGATGTCTGTTTTAGAGGGCAACGAAAACTCTGGTGAAAAGAATGGCTTTTTGTGCTTCGAGGCCCAATAAAACCCTGGAATGGTAATAGACAGTGCGCCTCCCATTACAAAAGCCAGAGTGGGGTCCCAAACACCGAAGAGGTCAAGAAATGCTAGCACTCTTTGAGGGTTAAGCATATTTGAGACTGCCAGCCCCAGACCAAAGAGAATTCCCGATGCGAAAGGGAGCCACATATTCAGAGCCCTGCCAACGCTACGGTAGTAATGGCAATGGATATGAATATACCCGTTGCGATAATTGAGCGTGCCGATCCACGACCGATGCCACAGACCCCATGACCTGACGTGCAACCTGAGCCAATGCGGGTACCAACGCCTACAAGGGCAGCCGCTAGAACAGTTTTTCCGTCAAACGAAGGAAAAGTTGCTTCAAGTGAGCCGTTAACTACTAAAAATATAGCTGACCCACCCAATAACCCAGCAACAAACAGCCATTGCCACATGCTTTGCTTTGGGCGTGAAACCGCGTTACCGACAATTCCAGATATACCTGCAATTTTGCCACTACCAATAAAAAGCAATAACGCTGAGAACCCAATTAGCATGCCGCCAATTAGCCCTTGTAAGATTTGCATATCAGACGCTAATGTCATACTTAACACCAACTTTGTTGCTTTTGTGGCTGTTCAAGTAATTCCTTGACGTTAGCCTCAATTATTCGGTAGCCGACATTTCCAGTAAGTGTTTGCCTATCTTCGTTAAAAATGTAGGTTGGGCTGACACGAATATTGGTATCTCTTGCCGTTTGCATGTCGTGGCATAGGGCTGCAAACGCCACCCCGTTTTTGACTCGATCGAGTAGAGCGCCTGCTTCGTAGCCAAGTTCCTCTGCCACTTCAATAAGAACGGGTTGCCGTGCAATATCACGAGCGTTTTCAAAAAAGGCGATACGTAATGCCCAAGCAAAAGTTTCTTCTGAGTTTTGAGGGAGATCACCGCTTTGTTCAGCGAGCCTAGCCGCAGCCAGCCAAAGGTGAGCAGGAGCCGATGAAGCCGGTTGCACCGACCTCCAGCAAGATTCATTTAGTGAAACGTGGTCGAATTGTTCTACAACTTCACTGATATGATTGGCGTAACCATCTGCGCCACCACGATTATTCCATTGATTTAAGAATTTGCCAGGAACGTCTCCAAACACGGGTAGGTAATGCCATGCCCATTCCAATTGCTCCGGATACTGCTCTTGAAGCTCTTTGGTTCGTGCGTGGCCAATGTATGCCCAAATGCAAAGTACGTCAGAGTAGTGGTCTATTTGAACTTTCATATTCATACCTAACGCTTCAAGAAGAGGCGGCTGTAAAGCCGTCCTTCTTGCTTGACTTGTTCAGTGTACGCCATACCCACTCTCCGATACGGACAAAAATACATAGCAGCGACGATGTAACGAAAATCAGTATCGGAGCTAGAACAACATGCATGTGGCCAGCAGTTTGGGGATTGGAGGGGCCCGAGACTGTGTAAAACACGTACATGAGTATCGAGGCTATAGCGCAAACCCAGAAAACTAGTGCGGCCGGCAACGTACGACCCTTATGCAAAGACCACAAATAGTAGACAGTGGGCACGAAAAGGGAAAATGGCGTGGCCAATGCACCTGCAATGGTCGAATTAATATGTCCTTCCTGAGAGCCGTTAATGTAGCCCAACACCAGAAGTATGAAAAATGTTAAGGCAACAGCCTTCACGCGGACAAGTACACTGAACAGCTTATTAATTGGACCATGGCCACTTTTGCAGCGGCCCTCTGCATGGAATTGCGTGGGGAGTCGTTCATGTCAAATTCGTCCTTAAACTCAACGTGTTACATCACTTTACTCCTGTTACACCGATGTAATCAACGCGCCTAAGTCACGTAGCACATCAAACGCGATGGCCCTTTGTACAAGGTGTGCTTGTCTGAAGTTTCTATACAAATCAAACGTTTAGAAAGTATGCGGCGTTGTTAACGTGCTGATGTCACGTTAAAACCGGTCTTTTCTGAGGCTAATCGCCTCACGGTCTGGATAAGTGACAAGCATGAAAAAAGGCCGTGTAACTCCCGCTACACGGCCTTTTCGGTTTCGCTTAAGTCAGCTTAATCCCAGGAGTAGCGCATCCTCGCGCCGTAGGTTCTGGGGCGGCGTGGGCCAAAGAAGTGGTCCGGGGTTTTGCCGCCGTTGTTGTTGATGCCGTCCCAGGTGAACTCGTCGGTGAGGTTTTCCACGTAGGCTTCTATCAACCAGCCGTCGTTGGATTCGTAACCGAAGCGCAGGTTCATCTCCTCGTAGGAATCGATCTCGGTGTAGTTAAAACCTTCCCAGCCGCCACCACGCTCCGATTCAAACATCAGCTCGTAGTTGCCAATGAAGGCACCGTTATCGGTGGGGTAGTCGCCGGTGAGAACAAATGAGCCGGAAAATTCCGGTGCCCAGAAGATATCCGAGCCTTCACAGCCCAGGGGATCTTCCAGTCCGCATATCGCGTCCAGCTTGGTGGCTTCACTGTCCAGGTAACCCACCGCTAGATAAGCGGTGATGTACTGGCCCAGGCCGGCGGTCAGGGAGAACTCGTAGCCCCAGGCTTCGACTTCACCCACGTTCTTGATGACCGTCGCACCGGTATCGGTGCTCACCGGTACCTGCAGGTCGGTGTACTCGTAGTAGAACACGGTCAGGTCGGAGATGATGTTGCCGTCCTGCCATGTACCCTTGTGGCCGATCTCGAAGGAATCCACTTCCTCGGGGTCGTAGGTATTGGGGCGGAATCCGTCCGCAGGAGTGAGATCGAGCGTGCCGTAATCCGGTGTATCACCCGCAGCGTTACTGACCACAAAGCTGTCGAAACCACCCGCCTTGTATCCGGCGGTGTAGCTGGCGTAGAGCATGTGATCTTCTGCCGCCCACCAGCGTGCGATTACGCGGGGTGTCCAGTCGTCCCAGGATTCGTCGTGCTCCAGTTCGCCTACGGTTGAAAAGCCGAAGCCCCAGTACGCACCCAGGTCACTTTCCGGCGTGGGTACGTTGGTAGAAACGTCTTTCTCGTCCTTGGTGTAGCGTACGCCCACTTCCACATCAAATGTTTCGGTGATTGCGTAGCCCAGGTTCAGATAGGCGCCCCAGCCTTCGTATTCACCTTTGATAGTGCCAGGCTCAATCAATTGGCCTGTGGCGCTGGGTGTGAACTCGTAACCGTAGTAGTCGTACAGCTCTTCACAGCCACTGAAGGTCATTGGCGCATAGTAGTAATAGCCGTAGTACGCACAGATGGAGTCTTCGTTAACGCCGAAGGTGAAGGTGGTATCGATCTCTTCACGATAGTACGAAACACCCGCGTACCATGACAGTGGGCCGTCAGTCGCAGAGGTCAGGCGAAACTCCTGCTGGAAGTAGTCACCTTCCTGGTCCTGACGATAGGTCTCCAGATTCAGCGGCGTACCGTCGTAATCTTCGTTGTACAGGTAGTCGTGATCCTTGTACCCGGTGTTCGAGGTCAGGGTCATGTTCTCGAAGTCGTAGTCAATGCGCATGCCCAGGGTGAGGATGTCGGCATCATCGTTGTCGCCGTTAATACGGTCGACATCAACTTCTTCTTCAGAGCCATCCACCTGAATCGGTCCCAGTGCCGCTTCCAGTGCTTCCCAGGCAGCGCCTTCGGTGGCCGCGCGGTAGACTGAGCCCGACTGCTCGCGCTCTTCGTATTCGACCGTGGTGTAAACCGACAGCTTGTTAGTCTCATAGGTGTTAGACCAGCGCAGCGCCCACTTGTCGTGCTCGATCAGATCTTCAGACGGGAACAGGTTTTCAGTAAAGCCGTCTTCCTGTGAGTAGTAACCGGCGATGCGAGTCGCAAAGTTACTGCTGATCGGAATATTGATTGCGCCCTCGGCCACCGCGTGGTCGCGCTCGGCGAGGTCCAGTTGCACGTAACCGTCATTGCTATCGAGGTTGGCGCGCTGGGTGTGCACGCTAAATGCGCCACCTACAGAACTGCGGCCAAACAGAAAGCCCTGTGGGCCACGCAGAATTTCCACGCGGCTTAAGTCGTAGAGGCTAGTAACGGCAGAACCGTTGCGGCCTTCGTACAGGTCGTTCTTGAAGAAGGCGGAAGACGGGTCACCACCTACACCAAAGTCCTGGGTGCGAATACCGCGCACACTGATGGCGTCGATAAAGCTGTCCTGGCTATTACCAGTCACCCCAGGGGTATAGGCCACCAGGTCTTTCACGTCATTGAGGTTGACCTTGTCGACAAACTCGCCGGACAGGGCGGTAATTGCCAGTGGCACGTCTTGCACCGATTCGGTGCGCTTGGTGGCGGTGACAATCACCTCTTCGAGGGTTTGGGCCCAGGCGGGTGTACTCAGCGCCGAAGCCACCAGGGTCGCGGAAACCGCGCCACAGAGGGCCTTCTTACGCATCATCGGGGCGTTTTTCTTTTGGCTGGTAGTCATAGAGATCCCTGTATCTATGCATTTAGTAATTATTGGGATAGCGGTCCGTCGCAGCTTTTTTGCACGGAAGTCCGGTTTCAGTGCGGGTTTTTCTTGGTCTTGAAAGATTACCAAGGCGGTCGGCGAATAATATACCCCGATGGTGTAGGTCTGTGGGTATTGGGAATTGGCAGTATTACCGCAGATTCAGTCTGCAGGTACGCCCGCGGCCTGCAGAGCACTCTGCATGGACTGTAATTGCTGCTCGTAGCGCCGCCAGCGACCAATAGAACGGGTGTGGGCTGGTTCTCTCACTTGCACGGCGCTGGCGGTGGATACGGCGGTGTCCTGCTGATGGAACTCCAGGCAGGCATCCTCCCACGGCAGTTCCAGGTAATCGATCAGTGCGCGGGCATTCGGCTCGAGGTCCCGCGCGGTTTGTTCGTAGGAGATATCGAAAAAGCGGCCGGTAAAGCGCTCTCGCCAACAGTCCATCAACTGTCGATAACGTGCGTGGTGCCGGGCCATCTCGGTTTGCTCATACGAGTGCAGGTAGGCGTCGGCAAACAGTTGTTTGAAGCTGGCGAAACAGGCATCCATGGGGCCGCGTACCAGGTGCACGATTTTTGCGTTGGGCAGGGCGGCCAGGATCAGCGGGATCATCAGGTAGTTTTGCGGCAGTTTGTCGACAAACCGCGGTGTATCGCCACGCATTTTGCTGCTGGTTTGCAGGTACATGCCGCCTAGCTTCTTAGGGTCCAATGCCTTTGCGGCTTCAAACATTTCGGCGGAAAACCGCTTCGGGTTGTTGTAGTCACCCAGGCGTCTTAGCGCCAGTCCGAACTGTTGCAGTTCACCGGCAGAGTGTACCTGCGAGTGCGCGGTGATAATGCGCTCCACCAGGGTGGTACCTGTGCGTGGTTGGCCCAGCACGAAAATTGGCGACGCATCTGGGTTGCCTTCGCCAACGCCATCGAACCAGTGCTGGTCATAGTGCTGCTGGAGATACTCGAACATGGCGATCTCAGCGGGTTCGTCGTACTCCACAGTCTGTCGCCGGGCCGCCGCGCCGGCGCTGAGGGCCTCGAACGCGTCATCCCATTGTTGCAGGTCCTCGTACTCCTTGCCCATGGCGTAAAAGTAAAACGCCTGCGCCCGTGGGTTATGGGCGTGGTTCTTCGCCAGCGTGCCCATCTTTTCAATATGCTGCGTATCAGTGGCTTTGGTCGATGACGCCAGGGACCAGTGCGACTGTGGATTATCCGGCTGGACTTTCAGTATGCGCCGGAACACCTCGTCGGCCGCGTCAGTTTCACCGTGGTAAACCAGGTTGTTTGCCTGGTTCTGCATAAACGGTGGATGGTCGGGCTTTTTCTCTGTTGCCAGCGTGTAGAAAGCCCTGGCGGCGCCGTACTCTCCCATCAGTGATAAGGTCGTGCCGATTAAATCCAGTACCAACGGGTCTTCGGGCTTAATACGCAGGGTTTCGCGCAATGCGCGATCCGCCAGGTTGACCTGGCCTTCACTCATGTAGAGCTTGGCCAGGTGCGCCCAGGCTGCGCCGTGATTGGGGTCCAGCTTTACCACCGACTGGAAGGCACTGAATGCGGTGCGTCGGTCTTTGCCTTCCTGTGCGACCAGCGCCACCAGGAAGTGGGCTGGTACCAGGTCCTGTTGAATTTTCAGGGCCTGCTCACAGCACTTGCTGGCGGCCTCCAGTCTGCCGCGTGCAAGTTCCGCGAAGCCTTTATTCAGCAGTGCCTGTAATTCCTGCTGGTTGGCAGTGGATTGAGTCTGGCTCATCTATGCGCTCGCTGCACCTGCGCCGGTTGATTGCCCAGGGGGTTGTAAATAAGCAACCAGCGTGTCGCCGCCGGTGTAATTCTCTGCGCTCATCACCGAGTCCAGGAACAGGTAAAACAATTCGGCCTGGGAGCTGACTTCCAGTTTGGAATAGGCGTGCTTTCGGTGTAGTTTTACCGTCTCCATGGAAATCGACAACTTCTCTGCCAGTGTTTTGGTGCTGTGGCCATGTAACACCAGGTTGATAACCTGTGCCTCGCGTTCGGTCAGCAGGCTACTGCCAAACGACTCCAGGGCGCTGTTGAGTTGCGTGCGCATCTCCAGCGTTGTCGCGGACTCAGGTGCTTGCCAGTGCTGCTGGCAAAGCGCCTCCACCGCGGGTGCAACCGCTTCCAGCACAGCGAACTGGGCGTTGCCAAAGCGCGAGCGGGGCGTAAGTTTACCCAGGGCGATATTGACGAAGCCACCGCTGGGTAGTGGTATCAGGTAGCCGCACTCATCCTGGTAGCCGCAATTGCGATACCAGACCTTGTAGTACTCGCTGTCTTTGAACCCTGTCGGCGCCAGGTCGCGCAGGCGGAATATGCCAAATTTCTGGTCGCGATCGGCGGCCATGTAATAGGGGTCCAGCAGGAAGGAGCCCTTGACGAATCGGTCCAGCGTAGTGGGATGATTTTCGTGAACCTCGAAGTACTCAATCACTGGCAGCGCTTTAGCGGGATAGACCAGCACTGTGGCATCTTCGATAGGTACCAGCGCTTTCAGCGCGTCGATAAGACGTTCCGGGAAATCTGCAGTGCCAACGCTGGGCAGCAGCAGGGCCAGGTGTTGGCTAAAGGTTGCAAGGGCGGGCATCGGTTTTGATCAACGCGGCCAGTGATTCCAATCCGGCATCATAACTTGAATGCGGCCCAATCCAAAAAGGCCTGATTGGCGCCTGATATGGTTCTGCCGCGACGCTTGGCCAGCGCCATATCCAGCCCGGTGTTGCCGGCCAGCGGTATACCGACCAGGCCGGGTTCCTGTTCGACCATCATGCGCAATCCCACGGTGATACCCAGTTGTTGTTGCACCATGCGAATGATCAGCGGCAGGAAATTAGTCTGCACACGAAAGCTGGGTTTTACCCCGGCGTCGCTGCATAGTCGATCGAGGGTGTTGCGAATAAAGTACCCGCTTTCGTACACCACCATCGGTGTTTCAGCCAACTCGCTGATGTCGATATGCTCGCGCGTGGCCCAGGGGTGAACGTCGGCCACGCAGATCAGGATTTCTTCCCGTATCATCGGGATCAACTCCAGGTCCTGGACCTGTGAGGCATCACTGACCGTGGTGACGCCAATTTCCACCTCGTCCTGTAACAGCATTTCCTCTACCCGGGCGGTGCCGGCCTGGGTGACCGCGGCGCTCAGGCCCGGGTGATCGCCCAGAAAGGCCGCCAGAACGTCGGGCAAGTAATAGGTGGCCAGCATGGACGGGCAGGCAATATTGAGCTCGCCCTGCAGCAGTTGTCCCATGGCGTCGCTGGTACGCAGCAGGTCCTCGGTTTCGCGCAGGATAACCTCGGCGCGCTCCAGCACTGCCGTACCCTCGGCGGTTAAGGTGACACGCCGGCCGCTGCGGTCCAGCAGGGTAATACCCAGCGATTCCTCCAGCTTGCGTACGGCGATACTCACCGCGGGCTGGGCCATATGCAGCGAATCTGCCGCCGCGCTGAAGCTTTGCAGGCGCGCAACGTGTCGGAAAATATCCAGTTTTCTGAGGTCCATTCATTGAATATACAATATATATGGAAAACATATAAAACATATATTTTATAAATGAGGAGAGCTTTGCTACTGTGCCTGTCCGACGCATGACATACCGGGGAGATTCAGGCGATGGCTAAGGGCAAGAGCTGGCAAAAAATGAACTGGCAGGACCCGTTTCTGCTGGAACAGGAACTGACGGATGAGCAACGCATGGTGCGCGACAGTGCGAGACAGTACGCGCAGGACAAACTGGCACCGCGGGTGCAGGAAGCGTTTCGCAAGGAAGAGACCGACGCCTCGATTTTCCGCGAGATGGGTGAGCTGGGTCTGCTGGGTTCAACCATCGACGGTTACGGTTGCCCCGGTGTGGATTACATTTGTTACGGTCTGGTGGCGCGCGAGGTAGAGCGCGTGGACTCCGGCTACCGCTCGATGATGAGCGTGCAGTCTTCGCTGGTGATGTACCCCATCTATGCCTACGGCACCGAGGCACAGCGTGAAAAGTATTTGCCCAAACTGGCAACCGGCGAGTGGATCGGCTGCTTCGGCCTGACCGAACCCGATCACGGCTCTGACCCCGGCAGCATGGTGACCCGCGCGCGTTCCGTCGACGGCGGTTATCGTCTGTCCGGTGCCAAAATGTGGATTACCAACAGCCCCATCGCTGATGTGTTCGTGGTGTGGGCAAAAACCGATGACGGCAAGATTCGCGGTTTTATCCTCGAGAAGGGTATGGAAGGCCTGAGCGCACCCAAGATCGAAGGTAAATTGGCCTTGCGGGCGTCAATCACGGGCGAGATTGTCATGGACGAGGTGTTCGTACCCGAAGAGAACCTGATGCCGAATGTCGAAGGGCTGAAGGGACCCTTTGGCTGCCTGAACAATGCGCGTTACGGCATTGCCTGGGGCGCGCTGGGCGGGGCGGAAGCCTGTTGGCACGCGGCGCTGAATTACACCATGGAGCGCAAGCAGTTTGGTCGCCCGCTGGCCTCCAACCAGCTTATCCAGCTGAAGCTGGCGGATATGCAAACTGAAATCAGCCTGGGCCTGCAGGGTTGCCACCGTGCCGGTGTGTTGATGGACTCGGGCGAAATTTCGCCGGAGCTAATCTCCCTGATCAAGCGCAATTCCTGTGGCAAGGCCTTGCAGATAGCCCGTCAGGCCAGGGACATGCTGGGCGGTAACGGTATTTCCGATGAATACCCGGTGATGCGCCACATGGTGAACCTCGAGGTGGTCAACACTTACGAGGGTACCCACGATGTGCACGCGCTGATCCTGGGCCGCACCCAGACCGAGATCCCTGCCTTCTAATGAGCGCGCTTTCGCACCTGCGGGTGTTGGATCTTTCGCGAATCCTGGCGGGCCCCTGGGCCAGCCAGATTCTCGCCGACCTGGGCGCCGAGGTGATTAAGGTAGAGCGCCCCGAAACAGGGGACGACACCCGCCAGTGGGGTCCGCCGTTCATGACCGGCGCCGACGGTGCAGCGACGGCTGAGTCGGCGTATTTTCTGTGCACTAACCGCGGTAAACAATCAGTCTGTATCGATATGAAGACCGACGAGGGTCAGGCGACGATTCGCCAGTTGGCCAGCGAATGCGATGTGGTGCTGGAAAACTTTAAAGTTGGCGGTGCGGCGCAGTATGGCCTGGACTATGCCACGCTGGCAGAGCTAAACCCGGGACTTGTGTATTGCTCCATCACCGGGTTTGGTCAAACCGGGCCCCTGAAGGATAGGCCCGGCTACGATTTCCTGGTGCAGGCCATGGGCGGCCTGATGAGTGTCACCGGTGTGCCCGAGGGTGAACCCGGTAGTGGTCCGCAAAAGGTTGGGGTAGCACTGACCGACATCATGACCGGACTCTATGCGACCGTGGGTATTCTCGCGGCACTGGCTGAGCGTGAGCGCTCGGGCCTGGGCCAGCATGTCGACCTGGCGTTGCTGGACGTCACTGCTGCAACACTGGCTAATCAGGCCAGCAATTACCTGGTCGGGGGTATCAATCCCTCGCGTCTGGGTAACGCCCACCCCAATATTGTGCCCTACCAGAGCTTTGTTGCCAGCGACGGTCACCTGATTGTGGCGGTGGGAAACGATGGGCAGTTTCGTCGATTTACCGCCGTTCTGGGTTGCCCCGAATTGGCAGATGATGCCCGATTTGAGACCAATCGCGGGCGGGTAGAGAACCGCGACGCGCTCATCCCGTTATTGCAGCGCAAGATGCTGGAACGCAGCAAGGCAGACTGGCTGCAACGTCTGGAAGCGGCGCAGGTGCCGGCTGGCCCGATCAATTCGGTGGCCGAGGTGTTCGAAGAACCCCAGTTACTGGCCCGGGGAATGAAAGTGAGGGTCAATCACCCGCAAAACCCGGAACTTCAGCTCGTGGGCAGCCCCATAAAGATGTCCCGAACGCCAGTGGACGATTCGCGTCCGCCACCGTTGCTGGGGCAACACACCGAGTCAGTGCTGGCGGCTCTTGTGCAAAAAGCGTAGCGGACAGGGGTTAGCGGGAACGGCTTAGTGGAAAGGGCTTAACGGACAATTTCCACCGGGTGTATGGCTGCCAGCTGACCATCGGGGTTTAGCGGACGCATCTGGGGAATTAGACCTGCCAATGCCGCCTCACGATTTCCCGGAGCTGGGTGGGTACTGAGAAACTCCGGCTGACTGCCACCACCCAGCGCGCCCATTTTCTGCCACAAGGTAACGGCTGCATCGGGGTCATAGCCCGCGCGGGTCGCAAGCTCGATGCCGATCTGGTCCGCCTCTGACTCGGCGGTGCGGCTATTGGGTAGTTCAAGTGCAACCTTGGCCGCCGCCGCGGCGCCCACCAGGGCAGCCCCGTGATTGTCGGCAGCTGCGCCTACGGCAATTACGCCGATAGTGGTCGCCATGGCCCGGGACATGCGCTCCGCGGTGTGATTGGCCAGGGCGTGGGATATCTCGTGACCCATAATCTGGGCAAACTCGTCGTCAGTCAGCTTGAGCTGGTCGAACAGGCCGGTATAGACAGCCATTCGGCCTCCGGCCATGCACCAGGCGTTAACCGTCTCCGGGTCATCAATAATGGCTACGCTCCATTGCCAGTCGGCGGAGTTGGGGTACATGGCAATAGCCTCGGTGACCAGACGACCGGTAATGGTGGCCACCTTGTCCGCCATCTTCGGGTCGTCAATCAGCTTGTTCTGTTTGTCCAGGTCTTCAACGGTGCTCAGGTAGGCCGCCCTGGACTCTACAATCGCCGATTCAGGTGAGATAAGCATAAGCTGGCGGCGGCCAGTCGGGCTGGTCGCACAGGCGGTGATCAGGGCCAGTACGCTGACGATAATCAGAATCTTTTTCACAACACGGTCTCCTTACAGCTAGCTCAATTCTAGGACAACTTGCTCGGCTTCCAAAGCGCTGTTCCTTTGAGTATTACGGTTTTGACCGACACAGCGCGGGTAAATTCCATGGTTGTCTCCCGGTGTAGCCATGAAGCCACCCGGATTTTCTTGCGCCAGCGGCCCACGACTCAATGACGGGCTTGGGCTAGACTCGGTGGTGGAAGAAACGGAGGGCAGACATGACTGAGCGAATTGAACGCGATAGCCTGGGCGAAGTGCGCATACCCGCCGACGCGCTCTATGGCCCCCAAACCCAGCGCGCGGTGGAAAACTTCCCGGTGAGCGGCCAAACCATGCCGGTGGATTTCGTGCGTGCGCTGTTGCAGGTTAAGCGCGCGGCGGCACTGGCCAATGGGGCATTGGGGCAAATGGATGATGCCAGGATAAGCGCAATTGTCGACGCCTGCGATACGCTGCTGGCCGATCCGCAGCTGATGCAGCATTTCCCGGTGGATGTGTTCCAGACCGGTTCCGGCACCAGCAGCAACATGAATGCCAACGAGGTGATAGCCTCCGTGGCATCTTCCAGCTTGGGCCAGCGGGTAGACCCCAACGACCACGTCAATTGCAGTCAGAGCAGCAACGATGTTATTCCCTGCACCATCCATGTGAGTGCGGCAATTACACTTGAGCAGTCGCTATTGCCGGCACTTGATCATCTCCAAGAGACGACCCGTGCTAAAGCGGTGGAGGTTGCCCACCATCTCAAGACGGGACGTACGCACCTGATGGATGCCATGCCGGTGAGTCTTGGCCAGACCCTCGAGGCCTGGGCGGACCAGGTCCAGCATGCGTGTGGTTTACTCCTGCAGCAGCGTACCGAGTTGCTCGCCTTGGGGCAGGGCGGTACCGCGGTTGGTACGGGAGTGAATGCGCCCGCGGGTTTCTCAGAACAGTTCTGTGCGCAGCTGGAAAAATCTACCGGCTTACCCTTCACACCCGCCGCCAACCCGTTTACTCGTATCGGTTCCCAGGACGTGGCGGTTGCCCTGTCCGGTGCGCTAAAAGTCTGCGCCGTTGCAGTGACCAAGATCGCCAATGACCTGCGCTGGATGAATTCGGGTCCGCTGGCCGGCCTGGCCGAAATTGAACTGGAAGCGCTGCAGCCCGGCTCCTCCATCATGCCGGGCAAGGTCAACCCGGTGATTCCCGAGTCCGCCGCCATGGCCGCCGCGCAGGTGATGGGCAATGACCTGGCGATTACCCTGGCGGGACAGTCCGGTAACTTTGAATTGAACGTGATGTTGCCACTGCTTGCTCATAACCTATTGCAAAGTTTGCAACTGATGGCGAACAGCTCACGCCTGTTGGCGGACCGCGCTATCCGATCTTTCGCTGTTAACGAACAGCAATTGCAGCGCTCGTTGGCGCGAAACCCGATACTGGTGACAGCACTAAATACGCGCATTGGTTATGCGCAGGCCGCGGCGATCGCCAAGCGTGCCTACGCCGAGCAGCGGCCGATACTCGAAGTGGCTGCAGAGGAAACGGATATTCCCCGTGAAGAACTGGCAGCGCTGTTGGACCCCGCCAGGTTGGTGTGCCCTGAAGACCCTGGCTAACTAGAGCGCCGCAAACGCGCGCAACATCTCCTCGCGCTGCGCGGCGTCGGGCACCGGACCGAAGTTCGCGCCCATATTGTCTTCCATGTGGTGAACTTTGGAAGTTGCCGGGATGATATTGGTCGCCGCCGGGTGGGACAGGATGAACTTCAGGAAGAATTGGCCCCAGCTTTCGCACTGCAGGTCGCCGGCGACTTCCGGAAGTGGTTTGCCGCGGGCCTGGGCAAACAGCGAGCCGCGCTGGAAGGGGCGATTGATCATGGTGGCAATGCCGCGGTCGGCGGCCAGGGGCAGCAGTTCCTCCTCGGCTGCCCGGTCCTCGATGTTGTAACTGAACTGTACGAAGTCCAGTGGCTCACTGCGCATAATATCCAGCAGTTCATTGTGGTACCTGCCGTGTGACGTGGTGATGCCCAGGTAGCGTACCTTGCCCTCGGCTTTCCAGGCCTTGAGTGTTTTCAGGTGCGTGCGCCAGTCCTGCAGATTGTGAATGGCAATCAGGTCCAGGCGTTTCACTGCCATGCGCTCGGCAGACTCCTGCATCTGCTCAATGCCCTCGGCTTCCCCGGTGGTCCACACCTTGGTAGCGGCGAACATCGGCGGGGGTTCAGACATGCCACGAATCACATCGCCGACCCGGGTTTCGGCCCGCCCGTACATGGGTGAGGAATCAATCACCGTACCACCGGCCTGGAAAAAAGCCTGCATAACCTGCGACAAACCCGCCAGGGCCTCGCCGTCACCGGTCTGGTCGAACGTGCGTGAGGTGCCCATGCCGATCACCGGGATTTGCTCCCCGGAGCTTGGAATGGGTCGGGTGATGACCTCGCCGGATTTTGTGCCCGCTGCCTTTATTGCCATACTCAGCCCGAGCCCCTGGGATGCCAGGGCGATGCCGCCCCACTTGATGGCTGTTCTGCGCTTCAGCATGTGCTTCTCCTTCGGGTGTTGGGGCACCCCGGCTGATTAATCTTTGCCCGCTTTTAACGGATCACCGGTTTGGACAGCAGCATCGCGATCAAGTTGCTTGCGCGTGCGTGCCACCAGGTCGGTAAATATGCGGAAGCTCTCGTCGGCGGCCAGTTTCTCCTTGATCAGCGAACTGAATGCCTCCGCTTCCAGCGCCGCCACCTCCTCACGCAAGGCACCTGGGTCGGCTTGCCCAATGCGTTCCTCCAGCGCCAGTGCCCGCACGTAGAAGGTATCGATGCGGTCTTTCTTGCGTCGTGCTCGCCAGCGGGCCAGGCCCAGGAAACCGGTCATCACCAGGAACATCAGGTACACCAGCAGGTTGATGGATTCCGCATAGCGTTCCAGCAGACCCGGTTCGTCCCGCTCCAGGTAGCGCCGGGCGCCGCTGTGCAGCGGGAAGTTGAGGGCGTAGCGATCAAAGGACTCGGTGACTCCGCCGAACAGACTGGGCGCCACGGCTGTGAAGCGGGGCTTTTGTTCCAGCAGAGCCTCGGTAATGCCGTAGATGGTGGCCTCGGGAATGTCCCGTCGGGTGACCAGTAGCGCCTCTACACCCAGGGTCAATATCGGCTCCTCGTTCCCCGGAATATTGTAGGTTAGCGCCGGGATAACGCGCGGGTGCATGTTGGGGGCAATGTAGCCGACGCCTTCTTCGTAAAACTTGCGCTGCGGGTTAAAGCGGCCATTGAGCGAGGAAAACACGTAGCCGGGTTGATACCAGGACGTGTTCTCTGAATCCACCGGCCCGAAATACACAATCAGGTCGGTGATGCCGGGTTCAAAGACCTCGGACTTACGGTATTCGCCGGACGTCAGACCCTGGCGGCGAGTGAGCAGGTCAACAAAGGCGTGGCCCGCCTCCGAATTATTGGCAATGTAAAAATTGGCGTCGCGCAAGGATTGGCCGGACTCTGTGCGCGTGATGTCCTGTCTCACCAACACGTGCAGTACGCTTTCGTAGATCGGCAGAATGACACGCACACCGCTGACAAAGGCGGCGCTGTTTTCCACCACGCTGATATCTGCCATGTTGGAAGTAAGCGCCTCCAGTGGCAGCATACCGCGTGCCTCCTCGGAGGGAATGATTAGCGCGTTGGAGTGTTCACTGAAGATCTTTTGCAGTGAAGAGGGGTCGATGGTGGCATCGACCGGCGGCAGCATGCGCATAACGGTGGGTTCGCGGCTGCAGGCCCCCAGGGCGATTAATGTCAGGGTGAGTAAGGCGACTAGCCAGGAGCGGTGCGGACGGCGCGTTAACATGCTGGTTGTGCCTCCCACAATACCTAACTATTGGCTAACATCCATTTGCGCAGTCTGTTGGAGTCGCCAAAGGGGGTGAGCTTGCCAAACGAGTTTAGCAGCACGATGGACACTTCTTCGCCCTCGATATTTGCCTGCATCACCAGGCAGCGTCCCGCCTCATTAATATAGCCGGTTTTGCTTAACTCGATATCCCAGCTGGCGTTTTTTAACAGCCGGTTGGTATTGCCGTAGGTCAGTGGACCCCGGCGTGAGTAGGGTCTTACCTCTTTGCGCTGTGTGGTTGAGGCCTGGGTGATCAATGGATAGTGGCTGGCCGACTCTATCATCAGTGCCAGGTCCTGTGCCGTAGAGACGTTTTCAGATTTCAGGCCTGCGGGATCGGCAAAGTGGCTGTCCTGCATACCCAACTGGGCCGCTTTGCCGTTCATGGCCTCGAGAAATTTGGGCATGCCACCTGGATAGGTGCGTCCCAGCGCAGTTGCCGCGCGATTTTCCGAGGACATCAAGGCCAGTAACAACAATTCCCGTCGGCTGAGTGCCGCACCGTACTCCAGGCGTGAGCCGGTAAGACGCACCAGATCGCGGTCCTCTTTGGTAATGGTGACTTTCTCGTCCAGGTCCAGGTTGGCGTCGAGGATCACCATGGCTGTCATCAGCTTGGTGATCGACGCAATAGGCCGAACTGTATCCACGTCTTTGCCGTAAATCATGTTGCCGTCGCTATCCAGTACGATGGCGGAGGCCGAACGCAGTCCTGGATTTCCAGCGAGGTCGATAAATTTGGATTCGGCGGCGTGAATTGCCGTGATGGTCGTTACCCACAGCAGGGCAACGGCGCTGAGTTGGCGTCCCGGTCGCATGCTAAACACCCCGTTTGGTCTTATCGTAGGCGGTGCAGCCCCTATGCAGCACCGCCGCGCTGCCACCATTTTGCACCAGATGGCGAGCAATGCCTAGGGCACCGTTGAATACTACGGTGCCCTCGAGGTGCCCATGATTGGGGGTGATTGGGCGTGAATGAGGGTGTTAGCCGGGTTCGGACTCGGCGCCGGCGGAGACGCGCAGCAGGCCACGGTAGGCGCCGCGGGCATCGGTCTTGCCGGCGACCACACTGTACACGTCGCGCGCGATGGGCATCTCAACCTGATATTTATCGGCCAGTTCCATCACTGCGGGCGCGCTCTTGGCGCCTTCTGCAACCATCACCATTTCGTCGATGATTTCCTGCATATTGCGACCTTTGCCCAGTTCAATGCCCACGTGTCGATTGCGACTTTGTGGACTGGTGCAGGTGGCAATCATGTCGCCCATACCGGCAAGCCCCGCAAAGGTTTCTGCGCGCCCGCCCATGGCCACGCCCAGCCGGGTTACCTCTGCCAGTCCGCGGGTGATCAAGGCGGCGCGGGTATTGTCACCAGCGCCTTGGCCATCGCCCATACCGACGGCGATGGCGATAATGTTTTTCAGCACGCCACCCAACTCGCAGCCAATGACATCGGTGTTGGTATACACCCGGAACAGTCCGCTCTTGAACAGGTTCTGCAACTCGCGCACGATAATTTCGTCTTCCATGGCGATGACGGAGGCGGCCGCCTGGCCCGACATGATTTCTCGCGCCAGGTTGGGGCCGGTGAGCACACCCACGGGGTGTCCCGGCAGTACCTCGTTGATGATCTCCGTCATGCGCATGCGGGTATCCAGTTCCAGGCCCTTGGTCAGGCTGATCACGGGTACCCAGGCGCGGATGTGTTTCTTCACCTCTTCCAGCACAGCGCGAAAGTTGTGTGAGGGAATGCCCATGATAATAACGTCGGCCTGGGAGACTGCCTCGCCAATATCATTGGTAGCGACCAGGCGTTCGGGCAGCACGGCGCCGGGCAGGTAGGTTTCGTTGGTATGCTTTTCGTTGATCTCTGTGACGGTGTCGGCGTTGCGCGCCCACAGTGTGACCGGGGCATTGCGAGCCACCAGCGACGCCACCGTGGTACCCCAGGAACCACCGCCCAATAGACCCACGTTCAAATTTGTCACCGGCGACTCCTTATAGCTTAACTGTAATTTAGAATGAACCCCGACTGGCCACGCCAATGGCCCGAATAATTTCAATGCGGCGCAGCACGTCTCTCAGCTCCATCGCTATCGCGTCGCGTTTCTCTTCGACATCTGCGCCACCGCCCTCGGTGAGATTCCGGTTTTTCAGCAACTGGTAGCCATTCTTGAACAGTATCTTGCCGATGGAGGACTCGCTGCTGATGCGGCGCTGCAGGTAGGCCTGTTTACCGAGCTTCAGGGCGCGGCTGATACAGTCCTGCTCTTCCAGCGATTCATCGGGCTTCAGGCTGGCCAACAGGTCGGCCACCACCGAGTAGGCTTCGGCGTAGGTGAGCAGGGTCACGTGTGACACCAGTGGTGTTAATCCCGGCAGCATCAACTGGAAGCCGGCCACGCCCTGGGTAATAAGCGTCTGCCAGTCGAAGTCCAGGCGATCCAGTTCATCCTGGATCTGCTGGTGGAACTCCTCGGTCGGAGAATAGAAAAACTCGAACTTGAACAG
The DNA here is from genome assembly GCA_963669435.1 of Halieaceae bacterium. Lineage (GTDB taxonomy): Bacteria > Pseudomonadota > Gammaproteobacteria > Pseudomonadales > Halieaceae > CALJFL01. Next base: position 1,536,076 of record OY770025.1, on the reverse strand, counting down.
ATCGCGCAGGTGGTCCACCTCTTGCCAGAACACCTCGGCCGCATTGTCATTTTCTGTTTCAGTGGCCTTGGCCAGCGATAACTCCAGGATTGCCTTGTTCACGAAAAAGTGAATGATGGTATTGCGGTAGTAACTGGCAACCGGGTGCTGCTCCAGTGCGATGCCGTAGACGGTTTCCGGCCCCTCGTCATAGCGGGTCACGATTTTCTCGTCGATCATCAAGCCCAGCAGTCCGTCCATCTGATCGGCGTAGGCGCGATCAAAGTCTGCAGAGATACGCAGGTTCCGTGCTTCCGCCCAGGCCAGCAGGGCGCGCAGGTCCTCGACTACCTCGGCCTCGGTAAGTGCTTTCGGCGCGGCGCCCAGCAAGCTCATGGTTACCAGGGAGGGGAAAGTAATCGGCGTAACCCGGTTTGCTTCCACGGCCACTTCGAAGGCGATTTTGGAAAGTGCCAGGCTGTCGTCCGGATCTGGCGCCTTCTCCAGCACCACGGGCTCACCAATATCCATGTAGACCTTGCCCATTGGCCTGGCCAGGCTGCGAACGTAGCCGATAAACCAGCGCAGGGATTCTGGCCCCTTGCCCATGCCGGTTTGTTCGGTGGCGTATTCCTCCACGTCGCGGATCAGGTCGTAGGAAATGGACACGGGAACAATGTGGATATTGCGCGCGTCGGTGGCGTGACAAGCTTCCAACACATATTTGAGCAGCCCGTAACGCGGTGGCATCAGTTTGCCCATGCGTGAGCGCGTTCCCTCGAAGGCCCAGTTCATAGGGAAGCGCTTTTCCATCAGGTAGCCGATGTACTGGCGCAGGGTGATCTTGTAGAGCTTGTTATCCTGAAAGCTGCGGCGGATGAAGATGCCGCCGGAACGGCGCACCAGGAAACCCAGGCCCGCGAAGCTCAGGTTGGCACCACCGAACATGTGCGGCATGGGAAAATCATTTTCATACATGACCTTGGGAACGACCATGCCGTCGAGGTAAGTCTTGTGCGTCCACAGCAGCAATGACGGGTGGTCGCGAACAATCCCCCGCAAATCCTCGACATCGCCCTGGTCATAGACAATTTTGTCTTCGTAACCCAGGCCCAGGCAGAAGTTGTTGAAGCGTGCGTAGAAGTCGAGCCAGAAGGTGCGCGGTACGGAGATCATCTCCTTCATGTACTCCGCAGCTTCCTCCATCAGTTCGCTTTTGGTCTTCCCTTCCTCAACGGCCAGCTGTTCGACAGCCTCGTTATAGCCGCGGTTGGCAAGCATGCTCTCAGCGACGTAACGGGGTACCTTGTAGCGCCCACCCTGTAATTTGCGCTCGCCCATATCGAGCACGATGGCAGCCTGCCGGGAAACGAACTTGGCGAATGACTGGATGGCCGTGGCAGGATCAATGGCGTACTTCGCTGTGTAGCGACCTCGCAGGCCTCCAAGGCTGTCTGGTGCCCCCACAATCAGGTGCATGCGACTGGGTTCGGCTTGCAGGATTTTTTTGCCCGTCTTGATGTTGGGCCGACGCGGATCGCCAAACAGGAAGTCGCGCAGTCGGGGGCCTGAGTTGATGGCGTCTTCCCTGGGTAACCAGGTAATGCGCAGCGGGGCGACCGTGCAGTCTGGCGGCAGGTCCAGGTGGGGAATCAATGCCTTGGTGTCGATTCCCTTGCTGTCGTCTTCCAGGTCGAGGGTGGTTTCCAGAACCTGGCCCTGGTAGTCGCCCGCGTGGCGTCTGATCCAGCCCTTGAGAATGTCCTCTTCGAAGTGGTTGCTAGCGTCGATAATGAATAGGACGGAGCTACCGGGGGATTGCGGCCAGGGGCTCTGGCGCAGTTTCTCTTCGAGGTTCACTTGTTGGCGGCCCCACGTCGCTTGCTAGCGGTGCGTGGACTCGATTTGGTTTTCGCCTTTGTCTTCACTTTCGCTTTGGGCTTAGCTGCGGCCTTTGCCTTGGGTTTAGGTTTTGCCTTTGTCTTCGCTTTCGGCTTGGCCTTGGATTTTGCCGCGGCCCTGGTCTTCGCCTTGGCCTTTGGCCGCTTCTTCTGCGGCGCTTTACCGTCTTCCTCCTGCCCGAGGGTTTTCAGGAACATGTTGCGCACGTCGCTAACGTGCTCGTCAATCGTGTCCGCCGACCAGTCACTGGTATCCACCGGCGGCAGTACCTCGACGTCGACCGTGGCGGGTCGGAAAATAAAGTCACCTTTGGGTGCCACGTCCAGGGCGTTGCGGATAACCACCGGCACCATGGGTACGCCGGCTTGCATGGCCAGGTGAAAGGCCCCCTTCTTGAACGGTGCCAACCGTGGGGAGATGGTACGCGTGCCTTCCGGTGCCAGGGTTACGGACTTGCCCTCATTACGCATGGCGTCGACCAGGGGCGCCATGGCTTTCACCGCGCTGCGGCCATCGGCGCGATCAATCATCACCACGCCACCGAGTTCCAGGACCTTGCCTATCACAGGCATCTTCTTGATTTCTTTCTTGCCGACGCCGGCAACATCACGGCGCAGCAGCCGTGCCATGATTACCACGTCGGCCTTGCTCTGGTGGTTGAAAACGAACACGGCAGGGCGATGTGACCACAGGTGCTCTTCGCCTTTGACATTCAGGTCCAGCCCGATCAGTGCGCTGGCGGTGTCTGCAAACAACGAAAATGAAAAGTTGATGGAATCGCGTCGGGAGCCGGTCATGGCGTAAATGGGGAAACCCGCAGCGAAGCTCGGCACCAGACTGACGGTAGCGGCTACCGAGCGGATGAACTGCCCGATGGTTGCGCGCCCGCGGCTGCCGAAGTTGGCAATAGGCCAGTCGCGGTCCCGGGCCAGGTTGCGCAATTTGATGCTGGGGTTGAGTGCCCTCGGGTTGCCGACCCGCTCCAGTAGTAGCAGGTCATCGGTGCTGTCGGAATAGAAGAAACTCTGGTCCAGGTCGCAGTCTTCATTGGCAGCGAGGTTTTCGGCTGCATCCACCTTGCCCTGGCCAAAGCACGTGGGGCGCTCGACCCCGCCGGTAAACTTGCCATCCTTGACCTCCAGGTGGGTGCACATGACGTGGTCTATGCCCAGGTCTGCGGCGGCGGGGGTAACCTGGTAAGGCGTCGCCGAGGAAATGATGCTCACCGTGTGGCCCTTCGCCAGGTGAGCGTCGACCAGGGCGCGGGATTCGGGGTATATGAGTCGGGCAATCTGCTTGGTATACAGTTCTTCGCCAATATCGATGTAGCTCTGTTCTTCCACGCCGCTCATCAGTTGGGCGTTGATTGCCATCATGCCGGAGAAACCCATGTTGCCCAGGCCGAAGTTGACCATGGCACTCATCAGTTCCACAAATTCTCCGGGGCTGAATTCACCTCGCTTGAGCTGCTCCTTGATAAACACCGTGGCCGAATAGCCCGCGATGATGGTGCCGTCGAAATCGAAGATAGCGGCGATTTCAGGGCCGTCAGGGGATGCCTCAATGTCTCTGAGAAGTTGTTTGATGGTGGCCATATTGTTTAATTCCGGAAGGTGAGCGGGCCGTCCAAGGCGTATCTGCAATGGTTTCGGTTATACAGGCAAGAATAGCTCATTATTGGTGCACGGTGGGCGGTAATATGCAGCAAGCGTCGACCATGAACGAGAAAATGTCGATTTTCGGGCAAAAAAAAGCGTCGTCGCAAACTGAGCACGACGACGCTGTTGATGGGGTATTGCTTATACTAACCTGTGACCAAGGTATTCGGCCCGCTACCGAATCACGTCCCCGTGGCCTGGCAGCTACCTCTGACTAATAACTGCCCGCTTTCCCCTAAGTAGGAGACAGGCTCTGGATTAGAGTAACCGCAGTAATCCAACCTGATCTCCTGCCCCTGCTTCTAAGTATAGGGAGTCATGGCCAGCGGGCAAGAAATTCCAATATGATATTTTATTATTTCAGAAGATAACCATAGGTTATTTTAATGGTCCGCCTGACGCCCCGGAGGAAGCCGCTATTGTGCCTTGCGGAACAGCAGCGTCATGCGGTCGGATTCGCCAATCGCGGTCATCGCTGCCCGCTTCTCTGGGTCATCGGCGCTGCCGTTAAGAGAAGGGGGTAGTCGCCAGACAATGTCGCCAGGGCCAGCCTGGTCTTTGGGATTGGCGTTGATCTGGGACTTATCGACCAACTCAAAGCCGGCCTCTTCAAACATGGCGATAACGGCAGACTGCTTCAGGTAGCCACTGCTGCCGTCGGCCCATTCGTCCGGCTGATCTTCAGCGGCGCGGTGTTGCACAACACCTACCAGGCCGTCATCTTTGAGCAGTGCCCGCACTGCCGACAGCGCCTGGGTGCGCGTGCCCGCGTCGGCCTCGAAGCGATTCAGGTTGTGCAGGGCCCGGATCAGCAGCACCCGGTCGGCGGTGCCACTCAGCTCTGCGGGTACAGTGTTAAAGGTGAAGCCGTTCGCTGCTACACCGCTATCGGTGAGGTCACCGACCATGCCGGCAAATTTCGCTGTCGATGCGATGCGCTTGGCGATGAATTCTTCGCTGGCAAAGCTGAACATGGGCCACATGCGATCTGAGTAGTTGACGCCGTAGATGGTGCCGTCCTTACCCAGGTAGGCCGCAATGATCTTGGTGTACCAGCCACCGCCAGGCAGGGCTTCCGCCACGGTCATACCGGGCTGGACCTGGAAGAACTCGAGGGTCTCCTGTGGGTGTCGTGCAGCGTCGCGACTCTTATCTTCGTCGCTGCGCTCGGCAATGATCTGCGCCAGGCCAGATCCTTCCGATTCTGCGAAGGTGCCATTGGCGGCAAGGCTAATCAGTATTGCCGCGATGATTGAGATAGATTTCTGCATGGGTGTGTTCCTTGAGGTGTATTCTTTGAATAGTGCAAACGATTGCGGAAATTTGGCCATTAAGGATTGTGCTCGCCTTACCCGGAGTTTACAACGCACCCCGTTGCCTGAGCGCTTCACGCAGTGCGGAAGAGCTGTGGGTTTTTTCATCGCCGACAAATTTGATTTCGCCACCGCAGGCTTCTACCGCGAACCGCTCGGGCATCTGCTCGAGGTTGTAATCGGTGCCTTTGGCCTGGATATGGGGCCGGATCAACTCGATCACCGGAATAGGTAGGGGATCCTCCAGCGGTATCACGTAATCTACCGCGTCCAGTGCCGCGATCACTTCCATGCGCTCCTCGCAGCTATTGATCGGCGGCTCCCGGTTGGGGTTTGACCTGATCGAGCGCTCGGTGTTTACCGCGATCACCAGCACGTCGCCGAGAGACTTGGCGGCGTCCAGGTAGCGAGTGTGGCCAACATGTAGCAGGTCGAAGCAGCCGTTGCCCAACACGATGGTTTTGCCTTCAGCGCGCAGCTTTTCAAGCTGCGGAACCAGCTCCTCGGGTTGCGCATAGATCTTTTCAAAGGTGTTCATGGTTTGGGTGACTGCGGTCTTCGTGTGCAGGACAGTGGGCAGTGTAGCGGGCTTTGTGGGCAGAATATATACTGCCGCCAGCCAGCCAATTCCGGGTGCCATTTCTTGATTGATCAATTGCCTCAGCCACGCGAACTGCAGTTTCAAGCCCCGCCTGAACGTATCCTGTTGGTGATGCCAACCTGGGTGGGGGATGTGGTGATGGCCACACCTTTTGTGGCGGCCCTGTTCCAGCGCTTTCCCCAGGCAGATATCACTTTATTGATGAACCGGCATCTGTACGGGGTTTTGGAGGGTAGCCCCTGGGTCTCTTCCTGCTTGTACTGGCCGCCGCGGAATAAGACGCCGGAGGCAAAGGCGGGTTATCGCACCTTGCTGGATGACATGCGCTCCGCTAATTTTGACCTCGCGGTGATGTTGCCAAACTCCCTGCGCAGTGCCTGGGTGTGCTGGCGCGGTGGCGCAAAGCGCAGGTTGGGATTTAACCGGGACGGGCGACGCTTATTGCTTACCGATGCGGTGCAAGTACCCAACAAGGTGGACGGGAAGTACCAGCCGATGCCGCTGGTCGATTACTACGCGGTGTTGGCCATGGCCCTGGGCGCGGGTCACCCGGGCGATGGGCTCACGCTTTTTACTACTGCAGCGGCCGATGAATCCGTGGCGCAACGCCTGCTTGCGGAAGGGGCCGATCCCGACGCGTCGCTGGTGGTGCTTTGTCCCGGGGCCAACTTCGGTGCGTCCAAGTGCTGGGACCCGCAGCGGTTTGCAGCGGTTGCGGACAAGCTGGTGACAACGCGCGGCGTTGCGGTGGCGATCAGCCCTGGCCCGGGTGAGGAACCGCTGGCCCGCGCTATCGCCGACGCTATGAGTTCACCTTCCATCCTGTTGGAAAACCCCTGCCTGACGCTGGCGGAGCTTAAATCGCTGATCAGCCGTGCCAGTTTACTGCTGGGCAACGATACTGGCCCCCGGCACTTTGGCCGCGCCTTCGATATTCCCCGGGTTACCGTATTCGGTCCCACGGAAGCGCGCTGGACCGACACCAGCCACGGTAAGGAAACCATTGTCAGGGTGGATGTTCCTTGCGGCCCGTGTCACAAGAAAGAGTGCCCTTTGGAAGAACAGATTTGCATGACCCGCATCAACGTTGATCGAGTGGCAGAGGCTTGCCTGGAGCGGTTGGCGCTTGTTGAGGGTGGCAGCTAGCGTTTGAAGCTGATTCTCGATAGATCGAGGTTGTGTGCGCCCGGTTCAAGAGCCTTCACGATGTCAGGCGGTGGCTGACCGTCTTCGAGGCTATCTGCCTGCAGATCTACCACGACGGGTTTAGACAGTTCTCTTTTGTCGCTGTCCAGCAACAGCAGAACCTGCGGCCGCAATCGTCGGGTGCGATATTCGGCGACCACCACGCCAATTTCACCACTGGACAACTCGACCAGGGTGCCTGCCGGGTAAATGCCAATGGCCTGGATGAACGATTCCACCATCTCGGCCTGGAACAGCTTGTCGCGTGATTCGTAGAGCACCTTGATTGCCGCAGAGGGTGATATGGCCTTGGCGTGGGAGCGTGTTGTGGTCATGGCGTCGTACGCATCGACGATAGCCGCGATGCGCGCTACCGGAGGAATCTGGTCACCGGATAGACCCTTGGGATAGCCGGAGCCATCATAGCGCTCGTGGTGACTCCCCACCATATCGATCACGTCCTGGTTCATCATTCCGCCTTCCTCGATGATGTCGAGTCCGTGGCCGACGTGTTTGCGCATTTCATTCGTCTCACGAGGAGTGAGTTCGCGTTCCGCGCGTAACAATTCGGTATCCACCCGCAGCTTACCGACGTCCATCAACATGGCACCAACGGCCAGCGAGCGCAGGTCGTGGCGAGCCAGTCCCATCTGGCGGCCCAGGGAGACAGCCCAAAGGGAGGCACCAAGAGAGTGCTGGTAACTGTATTCGTCGTGTTGTCTCAGTCTTGCCACCCACAGGCAGGCATCGGGGTTGCGGCTGATGCTATCGACCACCGGCTCGACCGACTTACGCAGCTTGATCACGTTGATCTTGCCACCCTCGCTGACCTCTTCAAAAATCTCACAGACGTCGCCCAGCAAGGCGTCCAGGGCGAGCTGGGCGCGGGGGTGTTCATCGATAAACTCTGAATTGTCCTGGTAGGGCTTGATGGTGCGGCCCTCAAAGATCCGGGTTAAGGGCACGCGGGGTCGCTCGGCTTTCTTGACTTCTTTGCGTGCGACCTGGCCGTTATGCACTTTGCGCTCAAGGGTGTCGTAGCGCTGTCGACTTTGCTTGGTATCGATCAGGACGTATTCGCACTCTGCGCGCAGCCGATCAATCTGTTCGCGGGTTTCGATCCTGAAGCCCTGGATGAGGAAGGAGGAGTCCAGCCACGGCCTGTCCAGGGAACTGACGAACATGCCCAGCTCCAGGTCGGTGGTGTTAATTTTGACGGTTTCCAGCACGGCTGTTCGGTGTCTCCCATGTCGAACAACTACCTACAGAATAGTGTACTGGCGCCCGATTGTGCCGTGCATGGTTTTTTTGCAGAAAAGTCCAGAAATGCAGGCTATTTCACAAAAATTGAAAATATGGGAAAAGTTCAATATAAACAAAAGGTTATGATACTTTTTGCGAAACCAGACAGGCAGCAATCTGTGCTCATGGTCTGTGCGCGGCAAAATTCTACCCAAACTGGGTAAGAGGGCCGCGCAGCGCGGCCCCTGGACGTCAGCGGTAGTAGCTTACAAAAAGTAATCCGGTTCCGAACTGGTATCGGTTTTCAGCCTGGCCAATTGCTCCGGGTTGTCGATCAAGCTTTCCACCCACCAGTTCACGTCGTTATACAGGCAGGTCACCTTCTCGCAGCTCACGGTGGCGTTGAAATTCTTCACCAGGTCGGCGGTGGTCTCGCGGGTCGCATCGTAACTTTGTACATCGGCGTTGGCGTTTTTATCGCCAAGTTTGCCATGTTCCTGGTTTCGGTAAACCGGGCAGTTATACAGGCCGAGAGGGCTCAGTACCTGTCTGAAGTACTGCATGTGGCACTGGCGTGGTTGCTTGGACAGGGTTTGGGTCTGGCCGCGCAGCATCGCCTTTAGCCCGGTGCTCTGGTGAACCCGGAACGTGTCCGACTCCAACGTTGCCGCCTCATCGACCTGGGCCTGGATGCGCGCTACCGTCTCGGTGACGTTTTGCTGATGATGGATGTCGATCACCTCGGCATTGTTGAGTTCATCCCGGGTCAGGAATGGCTTGAAGCTGATGTAGCTAAACTCGTTGTCCCGTGCCAGTTTTGCTGCCGCCGCAATCTCGTGCAGGTTTTCGACGATATTGGTGTCGTTGATCTCAGCACCGACCCAGGTAACGATGTAGGAAAAACCCACGGTGACATCGGGGTTGGCCCTGCGAATATCGGGCACCTTTGCACAGATTTCTTCCAGGGTGATTTTCTTGCGCGGCTTGTGCATGGCCTGGAAGGTGGGATCAGTTCCGGAGTCTAGTGACAGGCGCACCCAGTCCTGTCCATCCATGCAGTCGGCGACCTTGGCAATTTTGGCGTTGCCTGTGCCATTGGAGACGATGGCAATCTGCAGCCCCAGTTGCTTCATAAAGCGGATGGTTTCTTCAAACTTGGGGTAAAGCGTGGGTTCACCGCCGCCGATCACGATCACCGACTTCATGCCGCGTTGGGCCATCAGCTCCAGTGACGACAACAGCTTGTCGTGATCGAAACGGATGCCGGTGTTCAAGATATCCAGGTCAACGCAGTGGTCGCACTCATAGTTGCACGCTGTGGTCAGGTCCAGGTTGATAGAGATCGGGGCAAAATCCGGGACCTTTTCCGGGTCCAGCTTAGCGGCATCGGTGTCTTGCCCGGTACGCAGCGCGACTTGCCAACGTACGTAGTGTTCCAGTGCCTCCCGCGAGCCCGGCAGGGTCAACTTGGTCGCAAAATCGTGGATGCTATCCAGTTCCAGCTGTTCTGCGCCGTCTTCGGCATCGGCCTGGGTGGCATTGAGGTCTGTCAGGGGGATGGTATCGGTCAAGGGGCACCTCGCGCGCTGGGCGGCTGGTTTCGGACGTACGAAAAGGGCGATGATACGATTTGCCGCCGGCGGCAACAACTGCAATAGTGCCGGGCGTTTTTGTAGTCTAGCTGTGATCTAGCCGTGATCCAGCTGCAGGCTAGCCAGGCATTGCCGCCGCCAATTGCATCAGATTTCGATGCCCACTTAACAAGGCAGCGGCATTGGTCTCGGTGCCTTGTTCAAGCCGGGAGAGGAATTCCCGCGCCACACAGTGCATGGGGTCATCCAGCGCGACTCGTTTATCGCCGGCAACGAAAAACTGTCGATACTGCGGTAGCTCAACGGCTCGTTCTGCGCGCAAACCGTCGATCTCAATCCATGCAGGCCGTGGGCGACTGGGCACCGTTTTCAGAGTGAGCGTGGCATCTAGTTCACCGCCGGCGTGTGCATACATGCAACGCAGGTCGATGTCGTCCGGACCTCGTTCAACAAGACGAACGTCTCGGCAACCCCCGGCGCCAACCAGAGCCTGTAACAGGCTAACGAAATGCGGCGCTGCATCGGGGATCATGTGGGGTCCAATGGATAGCGGGCTCAAGCGCATGCAGAAGGTAGAGGGGCTGCTCGGCAGCGTACCGTGCAGTTCCCGAAATTCCCGCAGTGTAAACGGCCACTGGCTCACCATGTGCAGCAGCAGGCCGCGTTCCTCGAACTTTTTGATGACCTCTAATACGTCGCTTTCCTGCCCGGGCCACAGCAGTGGCTTTTCGACCAGGCAATGACAACCTGCCCTGGCGACTTCCTCCAGATGGGCACTATGGAACTGCCACGGTGTGGACACCACCACGACGTCGGCCTGTTCTGCCTCAACCGCAGCGGTAATCGAGGTGTAGGTGTTAACAGTGAGCCCCCAGTCATTTTTTAGTTCGACTTGGGCGGCCTGAGTGCTTTCGTTACTGGTGCCGACAATGCCGGTCACGCGGGCGCCGGCCGCGTTCATTGCGGCGGCCAGGAAAGGCCCGGTGCCCTGCCTGACCGAGCGAGCGCCGGCTATGATGGTTCTAAATGACATTGGGAATATGGGCTGACGTAAACTTCCTGATCTGTGTAATCCACAGGTTGGTGCGGGTGGCCCCGTCGCTGCGGGGTGAGAGTGTAGCGTGTTGTACCTAACCGAGGTACCGGCGTATGGCCAGGTAATCAGCAAACAGCTTTTCCGGATCAAAGTGATACACGTCGGGCGCCACCTCGTCCGGCTCAAACACCGCCTGCAATTTGCCCTCGGGGTTTAGCAGGAACAGGGCGACGCCGTGACTGACTTCATAGTCGTTGCCGCTGATACCACCGTCGGCATCGCTGGTAGGCACCAGTGCCGCCATGATGCCCAGGCTCTTTTCGAAAGGCAGATGCTTGTTATCGGGGTCATCGAGATGCGTCAGGCCCACGAAGTCCGGGTCAAAAAACGGGACATAAGAGGCCATTTGCGCCACCGTATCGCGGCGATGGTCCACGGTATAGAACAGGACATCCACTGCCAGTTCGGGTTGCGGGTCCAGCAGTTGGGTAAGCTTAACCAGTTGCGACAGCGTGGTGGGGCAGATATCAGGGCAGGTAGTAAATCCGTAGGATACGATGTGCCAGCGGCCCTTCAGGTCGTCGTTGGTGAACGGTTCATTTTCCTGGGTGAGAAGCTCAAAGGGTTGCAGTGCCCGCGCCTCTGGCAACAACACGCCCTGTATCAGCGGGGGTGTGGCCGGTCGACTAACAATGAGGAACGCAGCGACCGCAATCAACGCGGTGTTGGCAAGGACAAATCCCGTGATCAGACGACTGCGTGCGGACCAGGCCATTGGTTTGAATAGACCTCTTAGACGCTAGCGATTGAAACAGACGTTAGTGATCGAAATAGACGCTAGCGATTGAAATAGGCGTTAGCGATCGAAGTAAATGTGTCGGGTCAGGAAGGTGTAATCACCTTCAATGGCCATGAGCGCGATCAGCACGACAATGGCAATGGTGGGTAGGAATAGCAGGTATTTCAGCGACTGTCGTTCCCAGGTCAAGTGCATAAAGATGGCCATAATAAAGCCAGCCTTGAGGACCATGAATATCAGGATCAGCGTCCAGCGCAGGTAGCCCTGGAATTGAAACCAATCAACGAGGTAGGACAGGGTGCTGAATACAAACAGCAGTAGCCAGATTTTTAAATAGATGCCGAGTGGATGCTGTTGTCCCGCGGTATCGCTCATGCCGTTACCTCACCACAAGTAATAAAATGCGAAAATGAAAACCCAGACCAGGTCGACGAAGTGCCAGTACAGGCCGGTAATCTCGACGATGGCGTAACCCTTTTTCTCGTAGTCGCCGCGGTGGACCTTCCTCGCCACCACGGCGAGATAGATGACCCCGGCGCTCACGTGCAAACCGTGAAAGCCCGTGATCATAAAGAAGGTGGCGCCAAACTGGGCAGCACCCTCGGGGTTGCCCCAAGGCCTGATACCGTGGTCAACAATCAGCTTGGTCCACTCGAAGGCCTGCATACCGACGAATGACGCGCCCAGCAATGCGGTTGCTGCCATCAGAATCACGGTTTTGCGTCGGTCACCGCGATACGCATAGTTGACCGCCAGGGCCATGGTGCCGCTACTCGTGATAAGCACGAAGGTCATAATGGCAATCAGGATCAGCGGCAGATGCACACCGAACAGGGTGAGTGCGAACACTTCACTGGCATTGGGCCAGCCGTCGGTGGCCGACATCCTGACGTTCATATAGCTGGTCAGGAATATACTGAAGATGAAGGTGTCGCTGAGCAGGAAGATCCACATCATCAACTTGCCCCAGGGCATGTCGAAGGCCTGCTTGTCGGAGGCCCAATCGGCGACGACCCCCTTCATTCCCGGCTCGGTGAAACTACTCGTGTTATCGCTTTCCACTGTCATCGGCTTGACTCTCAGAATCCGCACATAGCAGCAAGTGCGTTAATGGTTTCAGGTGAACTGGTGAGCAGGGCAAACAGGACCAACCACACCGCCAGGAGAAAGTGCCAGTACGTTGTACACAGTTGCAGCGGACCGCTCAGCTTGTCCGGTGCATCGTCATACCACACTCGAAAAGCCACGTTGGACAACACGATCAGGCCGCCCAGCAGGTGCAAACCGTGTACGGCCGTCAGCAGGTAGAAGTAGCTGTTAGCGGGATTGCTACTGACATAGAAGCCCATGGCCTGCAGCTGGTCCCAGAGATTCAGTTGCGCCAGCAGGAAGAACACCGAGAAAAACAGGGCTGCGCAAATACCGCCAATCGCGTGACCGATGTTGCCGAGTTGGGATCCGCGCAAACCAAACTGCATGGCGAGGCTGGCGCAGACGAGAATGCCGGTGTTGAACCACAGCCTGGTGCTGTCTGTCAGTGGCTGCCAGGGTTGTCCGGCCAGGGCCTGGAAGTCCGGGTACTGGGAACGGGCCAGGAAGGTGATTGTGAACAGGAAGAACAGCACGCTGACGATGGCCATGATAAAGCGCAGGACAATGCGCGATGCGCCGAGGGTATCGACCTCGGGTACCGGTGCGCCGACAGTGGCGGGGCTGGGTTCGGCCAGCCAGGGTTTCTCGCCCAGCGTCTTGAACAGGCTCATGCTTTCGCCTCCTCGTGCTCACCCCCGGTTTGTTCCTCTGCGGTCACCGGGTGGTTTTGAGGAATGAAATCCTCCTTGGCGCCGGGAACGCTGAAATCGTAAGCCCAGCGATGAACCTCGGGCAGATTTTCACCCCAGTTGCCGTGGCGCGGCGGTACGTCCGGGGTTTGCCATTCCAGTGAAGTCGCCCCCCAGGGGTTGTGGCCGGATTTCTCACCGCTGCGCAGGCTGATAATGATATTGGCGATGAAGAACAGTTGGCTGACACCGACTATCAGTGCTGAGATGGTAATGCTGGCGTTAAGCGATTGTGCTGACTCGGGAATAAAGTCGGTGGTGCCCATGGCGAAATAACGGCGGGGTACGCCCAGGAAGCCCAGGTAGTGCATGGGCAGGTAAATAGCGTACGTGCCCAGGAAGGTAAACCAGAAATGCAGCTTCCCGAGGGTTACGTTAAACATCCGGCCCGAGGCGAGCGGGAACCAATGGTAGATGGCGGCGAACAGCACCATGATGGGTGATACGCCCATGACCATATGGAAATGCGCGACCACGAAATACGTATCCGACAGGGGCAGGTCAATCGTCACATTGCCCAGGAACAGTCCGGTGAGCCCGCCGTGAATAAAGGTGAAAATAAAGCCGATGGAAAACAGCATGGGTACCCGTAAGTGGATATTGCCCTGCCACAGGGTTAATACCCAGTTGTAGACCTTGATCGCCGTGGGCACAGCGATAATCAGCGTGGTGGTCGCGAAGAAGAAGCCAAAGGCCGGGTGCATGCCGCTGACATACATGTGGTGCGCCCAGACCACAAAGCTCAATGCCCCGATGCCGACAATCGCCCACACCATCATGCGATAGCCGAAGATGTTCTTGCGTGCGTGGGTGGCCAGTACATCCGAGACCATGCCGAAGGCCGGCAGGGCCACGATATATACCTCCGGGTGACCGAAGAACCAGAACAGGTGCTGGAACAGTAGCGGGCTGCCGCCGGTGTAATCGAGATTCTCACCCAGGGATACCAGCGCCGGCATAAAGAAGCTGGTGCCCAGAGTCTTGTCGAGCATCATCATGATGGCGCTGACCAGCAGGGCGGGGAAGGCCAGCAGGCCGAGTACGGTAGCGGTGAATATGCCCCAGATGGTGAGCGGCATTCTCATCAGGGTCATGCCGCGGGTACGCGCCTGGAGTACCGTGGTGACATAGTTCAGGCCGCCCATGGTAAAGGCGATAATGAATATGGCCAGCGAAGCGAGCATCAGGATGATGCCCCAATCGTAGCCGGGTGTGCCCTGCAGAATGGCCTGGGGTGGGTACAGGGTCCAGCCCGCCCCCGTGGGCCCTCCCGGCACAAAGAAACTGGCCAGGAGCACAATGACAGACAACAGGTAAAACCAGAAGCTGAGCATGTTCATGTAGGGGAACACCATGTCCCGCGCGCCCACCATCAGCGGAATCAGGTAGTTGCCAAAGCCGCCTAAAAGCAGCGCAGTCAGCAGGTAGATCACCATGATCATGCCGTGCATGGTGACGAACTGCAGGTAGGCGTTGGGATCGATGAAGTCGAAGGTATCCGGGAAACCCAGCTGCAAACGCATCAACCCGGAAAGGACCAGGGCAACCAGGCCGACAAAAATGGCTGTGCAGCCATACTGAATAGCGATGACCTTGTGATCCTGGCTCCACACGTACTTGGTGATGAACGTGTGCGGATCATGCATTTCATCCGGTTGGTCGGCTATTGCGACGTGTTGCATGTTGTCGTCCTCGTCCTCTTATATCGTTTGCCCGGGTTGTCGCCTAATAAGCAGCGCTGTTAATACTGCGTTATAAAAATACCCTTGCTACAGCGAGCCCAGGTAAGCCATCAGGTCATTGATGGATTGTTCGTTCTGCAGTGAACGCGCCATCAATACCATCTGGTGACCGTAGTTATCGTCCTGGTGCGTACCGCGAATGCCCAGGCGAAAGTTTTCAAGTTGCCTTTTCATGTACCAGTCGTCCTGCCCGGCCAGGCGCGGTGCCTGCAGGGCAAAGTTACCCTGGCCTTCTACACCGTGACAGGCACCACAGGAGGTGTAATGTGCTGCACCACGTGAGGGATCTCCGCCCAGTGTATTTTCCGGGGCTGTCGCATCCAGGCTGGCAATATAGGTGGCCACGCTGCGCACCGCGTGATCATCGGCCAATACGCCGGCCATGGGTGCCATCTGCTGGCCGTAAGTGTCTTTTTCATGGGCGCCGCGCACGCCAGCTTTGTAGTAGTGCAACTGGCGCTCGACATACCAATCGGGAAGTCCGGCGAGCCGTGGTGCATTCAGGGCGACATTGCCTTCACCTTGTTGGCCGTGGCATGAGGCGCACACCATGTAGCTGGCTTTACCGACAACCGGGTCGCCATCGGGAATGCCCTGGATGTCGCTCCAGGTAGTTTGCCTGGCGACCCAGGCGTCATAATCCTCCTGTTCCTCGACCACCACGTGACCGCGCATGGCGTAGTGCGCGATACCGCACAGCTCCATACACAGGATGTCGAACTTGCCGGTACGCGTGGGGGTAAACCACACATAACTCACCATTCCAGGCACCAGGTCCATTTTTACCCGGAACTGGGGAACAGCGAAGTTATGCAATACGTCCTTGGAGCGCAGTAGTACTTTGACCGGGCGGTCAATGGGCAGGTGCAGCTCGCTGTCCATCACCAGTATGTCGTCTGCTCCAGCCTCGTCGTTAGGGCTTATTCCCAGTGGGTTCTTCTGGCTGACATAGCGCGAATCCACTTCGCCAAGTACACCGTCAGCGCCAGGCAGGCGATATCTCCATTGCCATTGCTCGCCGACCGCTTCGATGACATCGGCTTCTTCCGGTACGTCGATGAAGTCAGCCCATACCACCAGGCCGGGCGCCAGCATGGCAGCCACGCCGATACCCGTGATCACGGTGAGCCAGGTTTCAAGTTTCTTGTTTTCGGGTTCGTAATTGGCGCGGCGCTCAGGGTTGAAGCGGTAGCGATAAACGGCGTAGGCCATGAACAGGTTTACCGCCACGAATACTATGCCGGTAATAATGAAGGTAATGTCTATAGTGGTGTCGACCGTGCTCCAATTGGATGCCAGTGGGGTAAACCACCAGGGACTGAGCCAGTGGAATACCAGTGATCCCACTACCAGCAGGACCAGCACGATCGCTAATTTCATATTGCCTCCGTCAATGGCTTTCTTATTGTTGTCCTGCCAGCTGGCTTAATCGATACAGAGTGTTCCCTGCCGGTTGCTTTGGTGGGCCCGGTTCAAGGTGCAGTTTTCATGAATTCGGAGAATTTCTCCTGCGCCTTGACCACCATTCTCGGGGTCGCCGCTCCCTCACCCGCGGGAACAAGCTTTGGATGTTGACCGGTGATATCACGGAGGGTGTCTTCCTGCTCCGGGTCGACGTCGACGAACAGCACGTGGCGGCCAGCTTTCAGATCTTCCTGAAAGCGTTTGAAATCCACATGGGGCTCCTGAATACCAATCAGGCCACCTTCCCAGGTACAGAAACCGAGAACCACTACCGCCAGAAAAATGGCTGGCACCCAGGTATAGGTTTCGGTGAGACCAGAGAAATACGCCAGTGCCAGTACGGCTGCCGCGGCGATCACGCCCACGACGGCACCCATTTCGGTGCCATGCACAACATCTTTCTTGAGCACGGCCTCCACCTGGTGCAGGTGGTGTTCTTCAAGACCCGCGTCGTCATCGCTGAGCACGTGAATCTGGGGGGTGGTGACGCCAGCCGCCTCCAGGTCGCGCTCGACAATTTCCAGATCATCCAGGTCATCACTGATGTAGTAGTGGCGTTTCATGCAGCTCTCTCTTTATTAATGTCGAAGCCAACAAACACGGAACCCAGTGATCGGCAGTCAAAGCTGCCAGACGATCAACTGGAACCCTACCAACCGCCGTCTCACCCGCCCTCGCGGCCCGCGTGATGCGGCGTTCGCCCGAGTATAGCACCGGCCCTAACGCAGGCTAGCCCCGGTACGGTGGCGCAGGATTTTTATATGATTCAATAATATTGAAACAGTGTTTATAGAATTATTGTTTATTAAAATAGGCTAAAAATTACACGTTCGCCGATTTTCGCCGCAAATTCCCACATACTTTGCAAGGTTTTTAGACTGTTTTGCTACTAACAAATCTGTTTTTAGATACTAAATGGAATTAAAACCTGTCCCTGGTACGAATTTCGAGAGCCGGGCGCAGTTGCGGCATTTCTATCCAGGAACTCCTGCCGGGCAGTGAGTGTTCTGTCTCCGCACCTGGTTTCAGCGCGCGGTCGCGACCGCGAACGCAAGTCAGTACAATCGCACGAAACAAAACGTTCTCGGGGCCAAATGTCTGCGGCAAGTAAAGTGTTCTGGCGCTATCGCGCCTTGCCCCTGTTCGCCCTTTTTATCCTGGCGCTGATCCCCAGGCTTTACAGTGCACAGACAGTTGGCTGGGGATGGGACGGCCCCGGCAGTTTCACCCTGGTTAACTTTGATGAGGGTGGTTCCTGTCGCGCGGCGCTGGAAGGGTTCGAATATTCCACGCTGGTGGGCAGGCAAACCATCGCAATCGCGGATCTCCTCGGACAACCGCCCCCTGCGGATATTGTCGGGGATGCGGCTCGGGTAAAGCAGTATTGCCACAGTCCGGGCCACATCTTGATTGCCCGCAGCTACTCAGCAATCCTCGGGGCAATGACGGTTGTTGTATTGGCGGTTTTGGCGCTGCAATTGTTGCCCCAGAAACCGCAAATTGCCTGGACCGCAGGGGCGTTGTTGGCGCTGTCGGGATTTCATCTCAGCGAATCACACAGTGGTACGGTCGATGCTCCTTCTGCATTTTTCATTTACCTGTTTCTGGTGTCGGTGGTCGCGGCGCATAAACATCGATCCCCCGGACGCATACTCCTTAGCCTGGTTTTATTGATCTTGGTGGTCGGGACCAAGTACTGGGTTTTCGCGCCTTTCGCCTTCCTGGCTTTTCTACCGCCCCAGGCCTGGTCTTACCTTACTCAGGGCCTGAACTTTTCCCGCCTGGTTGTCCTCGTCCTGGCGAGTGTCACGCTGGTAGCCGCCGCGACTAACAGCGCCTTTCCATTGTTGTTGGTCTTACCGCTGTTTGCGGTTTTCTACCTGCTGGTACCCTGGCGCAAGCTTCCTGTACCGATGCGCATTGTCTGGTTGCTGGTCCCGTTGATGGCTTTTGGCTTGAGCCTGGTAGACCTCTTTGCGGCCTACACCACGGGTAATTTGACGACACCCTTTGGCACCGGCTATGCGGCGATTGGGTGGAATAAGTGGCTGCGCAACCTGCTTAATGTGCCCGTCGTATTGCTGGTAGGACTTGGGTTGCCCGCTTTCCTGTTTATTCCGCGTGGTATCAAGGCGGTGCTTGAACGTCCTGCAATGTACGAGCGCTGGTTGTGCCTTTTACCGCTGTTGATCTTCCTGCTGTTTATGATGCTGCTGTCAGCGGTAACCTACTATCGCCATTATCTGCCGCTTATTCCAAT
Source organism: Halieaceae bacterium (assembly GCA_963669435.1). Taxonomy (GTDB): domain Bacteria; phylum Pseudomonadota; class Gammaproteobacteria; order Pseudomonadales; family Halieaceae; genus CALJFL01. The sequence continues at coordinate 1,517,462 of OY770025.1, read as the reverse complement.
CGCTGTGCTACTGGCCAGTATTGGCTTTTGGCACTCTCGTTGGTCTGCCAAGCGCTGGGCATTGATGCTATTTCTCGCCTGGCCGGCCTTGCTGGCGCTGGACATTGAGCAGGACTACCACCAGGACCCACGCATCGCTATGCGGGATTGGTATACGTCGAACAGACCCGAGCGAGTCTTCTATAGCTTTTACGTAAACCCGCCCGCACAGTTCGCTGGTGCCCATAGATTGTTTACCCCTGAGTATGCCCAGGGCGATGCTGCCTCGATGCAGCTGGCACAGTACCTGGTGCTGAGTGAAAACTGGTATGACACGGCGTTTGCCAATGAGTTAAACGGCCCGCTCGTGGGAAACCTGGATCGCCTGGTCAAGACGCGGCCCGAATACGCAACTTTTTATCGGCGGGCACTGGCTGGCCAGCACCCTAATCTGGAAGCTGATACTGCCTTCGAGGTGGTTAACTTTATGCCGGAACTCTTGCTGCATTCGGCATTCTACGGCACGTTTCAAATACTTGTTGGTGACATCCATATCTGGCGGATAACGGATGGCGGATAAGGGCCGCCTGATCCGGTTTGTGCTGGTGGGAATCGCGACGGCGGTAATCCACTACCTGCTGCTGTATCTCGGCGTCGAGGCATTTGGATTGGATGCTACCAGCGCCAGCAGCGTTGGTTTCGTTGTCGCCGTTATGTTCAATTACTTTATGCACTACAGTTGGACCTTCGCGGAGCCCGCACCCCATGGCAGGACGGCGATGCGCTACCTGACGATGATTGGTTGTGGCTTCCTTATAAATGCTGGGCTGATGCACCTCGGTAGCGTGACACTGTCGCTCAATTACCTTGTTTGCCAGGCCGTGGCGATGGCCGCGGTGCTGACCTGGAACTTCGTTGTTGCAAACGTCTGGGTATTCCGTGTATGAATGAGCTTTGTGCGCAGGGCAAGGGCCTTTGTCGATGCTATCCATAATCGTTCCCGTCCATAACGAAGCGGAAGTGCTGGCCGTGTTCCACCGCGAGGTCTGTGATGTTATTGACCAGACCGGCGAAGACTACGAATTGATCTACGTTGACGACGGCAGCACCGACGCCTCGGTGGAACTGATGGCGGGCTTTCGCGCAGAGAAACCGAAAGTTGCGATCCTCGAACTGAGCAGAAACTTCGGTAAAGAGGTGGCACTTTCTGCCGGTTTGGACCATGCAGCGGGTGATGCTGTCATTATCATTGACGCTGACCTGCAGGACCCCCCGTCACTTATTCCAGAATTTTTACGCCACTGGCGTGATGGCTACGATGTGGTTTACGGCCGCCGCACGGATCGGCAGGGTGAACCCTGGCTGAAAAAATTCACCGCCAAATGGTTTTACCGCGTCATAAATTTTCTGTCCGACGTGGAGATCCCGCCCGACGTGGGCGACTATCGCCTGCTCAGCAGGCGAGCGGTTGATGCATTGCAGTCTCTACCTGAGCGTCATCGCTACATGAAGGGCCTGTACGCCTGGATTGGTTTCCCCCAGATCGCGGTGCCCTATGTGCGCACGCCCCGCGCGGCCGGCACAACGAAGTGGAATTACTGGCGCTTGTGGAACTTTGCGATGGAGGGCATTACTTCCTTCTCGGCGTTGCCGCTGAAAGTTGCGACCTATCTGGGCATTCTCACATCCGGGTTGTCGTTCCTGTATGGCTCGTATTTTCTGCTACGGACCCTGTTCTTTGGCACCGACGTGCCCGGTTACCCTTCGCTGGTGTTGATCATCCTCTTCCTCGGCGGCATTCAGCTGATTTGCCTCGGCATTATTGGCGAATATGTGGGGCGCACCTATGACGAGTCGAAAGGGCGGGCGCTGTACTTTCTCAAGGGCTATCACCCCAGCGAGAATGGTCGCTCATCAACGCCGGGCTAGGTCGATCGCATATGAACACTTTTGAACGCCCACTGTGGATGGCAGCTGGCCTGCTGATGTTCCTGTCTTTCGGCTTTACCGAAATGATGGGCTCGGATATGTGGTGGCACCTGGCGGCTGGCAGGGAATTATTCCAGACCGGCACACCGTGGATGGTGGATGACTGGTCTTTCACCCACCACGGTGAAGACTGGTTAAACCACGAGTGGTTGGCTGACATCGTCTATTACAGCTGGGTCTCGCTGCTGGGCGTGCCATCTATCGTGTATTGGAAGTGGCTGGTTGTGCTGGCCACGTTCGCTACCCTGCAATACGGGCTGGCCCGGGAGACTAAAAGCCAGTTGGCAGGTTTCTTGTGTTCCGCCGTCGCGGTGGCGATTGCCGCGCCATTTATCGATGTTCGCCCCCATCTTTATACATTGTTGAATTTCGCGATTCTCCTGGCAATGCTGCTGGGCAGGCGCTTTCCCACCTGGGCTCTGGCCCTGTTCTTTGTACTGTGGGTAAACATGCACGGGGGCTTTTTCTTTGGCCTGATGGCTTTGGGCATTTTGCTGTTCCCGTGGCGCGAGATGAGTGTGGCCAATATTCAGCGCGCATTTCTCATTGGCCTGGCCTGTGCCGCTGCCTGTCTGTTAAATCCATCCGGCTTTGGTGTGTTCCTGTATCCGCTGAAGTACGCGTTTGACCAGAGTTCTCCCTTCCGCCAACTGGCCGAGTGGCAGTCACCCTTTTCACCTGGCGGTATTCGATCACCCCTGTTTTTCTATTTTATGTGGGCGCCGGTGGCAGCGGTGCTGTACGCGATACCGGCGATTCGCAAACGCACTAGCATTCCCTGGGAAGGCATAATGCTAACGGCGTTGACCCTGGCGATGGCGCTTACCAGCCGCCGTTTTATTCCGATCTACGCGATTTCCCTGGCGGTGATGCTGGCGCCGTTGGTCGCACTGTGCTTCAGCTCCACGCGCTTTTCAAAACTGCGTATCGGGCTGGCGACGCTTGGTGTCATCATCGCGCTGCTACGCCTGCAACCCTATCCGCTGAGCTCGGGGCCGTCCTTTCATTACCTGGTTGCCGAATACAGCTATCCGATTGATATGCTTGATTTCATCGAGGCCAATCAAATTAGCGGCAAAGTGTACGCGCTGTACAACTGGGGCGGATACATTCACTGGCGCACCGACGGGCGGCTGAAAGTGTTTATCGACGGTCGCGCGGATACCCTTTACGATGCCGACACCTACAACGCTTATGTGGCGGTCCTACGCGGTGGACCGGATTGGATCGGTGATATAGAACGCAGTGGCGCAAAGTACATTATCTGGCCCAATCAACGTAACAACGGCGTTCAAAAGCTGACTGAATTGGTGGCGTCGGGCCGCTGGCAGCCGGTGTACCGCGATGCCGCGGGCTTTATGCTGGCGCGCGCTGACATCGATTTGCCCGACGACTATGCATCCGGCGAACCCGGTCCTTACCAGACGCTGGGCTATGCGCACGGCCTGGCTGCGAGCGGGCAGGCCGGTCCGGCTATACGCTACTTCGAAGAAGTACGTAAAGTGCTGCCTTATCAGCAGCAGGCCTGCACCTCACTAGCACGGATTTATCGGGCCACACAGCAGCCAGCACAGGCAGAAACGGTGTTGGGTGAATGCCGTCAGGAGTTCCCCTCGCGCTACCTGCGTTGAGCCCCGCACAGAGGTTGAGCATTGCCGTGGCTGCCCTTATAATGCCCGGCCCAAATTACAGGACTATAGCTCAGTTGGTTAGAGCGCTACCTTGACATGGTAGAGGTCCCCAGTTCGAATCTGGGTAGTCCTACCAAATAAAAAACCCTCGCCGTAAGGCGGGGGTTTTTTGTTTGGCATGATTATCCTAAGCAAGAACTGGCCGTTCGAAAAAATGCGACCCAAGGAGCATTTTAGACGGCGGAGCAAAGCGTAGCCGCCCCGAAGGGGTCACAACAGGCCTAAGCCTGATGTGATCAATCTGGGTTACATCGCCATACGATAGCCTACTTGGATTCGCGGGGTTTTTTGTTTGGCACGATTATCCTAAGAGAGAACTGGCCGTTCGACAAACCGCGACCGTAGGAGCAGTTTGCAACGAGCCGCACAGCGGCGAAGCCCCTTGGGGTCAGAACAGCCCAAAGGCTGTTCTGATTCATCTGGGTCCACTTTCCCGCTTAAGAACAATGCCCTAGCATTAGCCTGTTGTTTTCCACGAGCCCGCCACTCGCAGGCCATAAGCTAAAATATTAGTCCCCACCACCCAAGGACACCCCCATGACCCCATCCACACTCGAAGACTACTGCGACGCCTGGAACGCCCACGATATCGATCGCATCATGGCGCACATGACAGATGATTGTGTGTTCGAAACCGGGGGCGGGCAGGAGCGCTTTGGCACCCGTTACCAGGGTAGTGACACTGTCCGCGAGCGATTTCTTGAGGTGTTCCGGGATATACCCGATGTCCGTTTTGAGACTATCAGCCGCTTTGCCGCGGGCAATCATGCCTGTTGGGAGTGGACGTTAATTGGTACGCGGCCCAACGGTGAAAGTGTAGAGCTGGATGGCTGCGATCTGTTTACCTTTGTCGGCGATAAGATCAGCAGCAAGCGATCCTATGTGAAAAACCGTTCCTAGCGACCTGATCAGCGGTCGATGGGTATAGCTCGCTTGGAGGATTCTCCAGGCACTTCGCGCACCAGCCGGGGTACCAGGTAGCCCGGTAGCTCTTTGGTAATCTCCCGAATAATGTCTTGCGCGGCGGGTTCGCTGACATCGAAGTGTTGGGCGCCGCGCACCGGGTCCAACAGGTGCAGGTAGTAAGGTAATACCCCGCTGCCATGCAAGGCATGACTCAGGTCGATTTGTGCTTCGGCTGAATCATTGACACCGGCCAGCAGGACCGCCTGGTTCAGCAGGGTCACACCCCAGTCACGTAATGCCTGCAGGGCGTTATGTACATCGCCATCAATTTCCTGTGCATGATTGCAGTGGATAACCAGCACTACCTTCAGGTGTGACGAACAGATAGCCTCCCGCAAGTCGGGCGTGATGCGCGCTGGTAGGACAATAGGTAAACGGCTATGCATTCGCAGTGTGTTGACGTGCTCGATATTGGCGATGGCACTAACGATGTTGTGCAGGTAGTCGTCACCGGGAACCAGGGGGTCACCGCCGCTGAGAATTACCTCGGTAATACTCTCGTCTTCCCTTATGTAATCGAGGGCCTGCTGCCATTGCTCGCGGCCGTTGCGGTTATCTTCGTAAGGGAAGTGCCGCCGAAAGCAATACCGGCAATTGATCGCGCAGGTGCCTGTCAGCAGGAGCAGGGCGCGGCCCCGGTACTTGTGAATGATGCCGGGTCGGGTATTGGCTGCGCCGGTTTCCTGCAAGGGATCGTCCTCATAGCCCGGCAGTCGGAGCATTTCGTCGCTGGTGGCCAGTACCTGGCGTAATAGCGGGTCGTGAGGATCACCGGGTACCATCCGTTGGGCGAAGGCGTGCGGTACTTTGAAGGCAAATTCTGCGCTGGCCTCGCTCGAGATATTAGCTTCCAAAGAATCCAAGCCAAGCATGTCGAGAAGCTCGGAGGGACTGGTTATTACATTGCGCAGCTGCGCCTGCCAGGATTCGGCGGACAATTGGGTACTAGCGAGTAAAGTCACGTTCTTGCTTGGGTGGTGGGCCTACCCGGCAGTTTAACAACTGCTGGCTCACGGCGCAGCTGACTTCCAGGCTTTGATTTCTGGCCCCTGACTTTCAGGCTCTGATTTCCAGGCTCTTGACCTCTAGGCTCTGATTTCTATGCTTTGACCTCTAGCCGATGCGATCCCGAATCGCGTAGAACAGCATACCGGCTACCAGCCCCGGCCAGCGTAATAGCGTGCCGCCCGGAAACTGGTGTGAGGGCACCGTAGCCATGATGTCGAAACGCTCGGCGGTGCCACTTATCACTTCCGCTAGCAGCTTACCGGCCATGGTTGCCGTGGGAACCCCGTGCCCTGAATAGCCGTGGGCGTAGAACACCTGGTTGGAGACCCGTCCAAAGTCAGGCATGCGATTCATGGTGATCGCCAACGTGCCGCCCCAGCCGTGTTCGATAGGGGTGTCATGCAACTCGGGATAAATCTTCAGCATGTACTTGCGCACAAATCCCGGAATATCCGCCGGAAAACGGCGACTGTAAGTTTCGCCCCCGCCGAACAACAGGCGGTTGTCCGCGGACAGTTTCCAATAGTTGATGACGAACAGGCTGTCTGACATGGACGTATCGTCGCGAATCAAACGGCGTGCCACTGACTCTTCGAGCGGGGCAGTAGCCAGCATGTAATTGTTAATCGGCATGATTCGCCCGGCTGCGCGCTGCTCCAGCTTCTCCAGGTAACCGTTGCAGGCGAGCACCAGGTAGTTCGCCTTTACCTTACCACCGTCGGTGGCTACCTCGACCTGCTGGCCTTCTGTGTAGGCGCGCACCCGGCTGCCTTCGTGTAACTGGGCGCCCAGCTCCTCAGCTGCTTTTGCCAGACCCAGGGCATAATTCAGCGGGTGCAGATGGCGCGCGCCCATATCCAGGGTGCCGCCGTGGAAGTTCTGTCCCGAGGTCATGCTCGCCAGTTCTTCCGGCGGGACGTAGCTTATCTGGTCATAGTTGTAGACCGTGCGGAGGTGGTCGACTTCCTCAATCAACTCGGGGGTGTCTCCCGACTTGGCCGCCACGTGCAGGTTGCCGGTTTTCAGCTCGCAGTCGATGCCGAACTCGTCAACCAGACTGCAGACAGTGTCCACGGCTTCGAGCCCCAATTGCCACAAGGCCCTGGCGTGATCGAGTCCGAGCATTTTCTCCAGCTGATCCTGTCCGGCACGCTGCCCCGTACCAACATGACCACCGTTGCGTCCCGACGCGCCCCAGCCGATTTTGTTCGCTTCCAGCAGAACGACGCGGTAGCCGCGCTTGCGCAGGTGAATAGCGGTCGACAATCCGGTATAACCGCCACCGATGACGCAGACATCGGTTTCCACCTCGCCCTGTAGTGCGGGAAAGTTCAGCTGTTGGTTCGCCGATGCGGCGTACCAGGAATCGATATGAGCCAAATTTTGCATGCGCTAATGATAACGGTAGCCGGCTTTTTACCGGATAACACGTTAGGGGTAGCGGACTTGAACCCGCGTTTGCGATGCTGCGATACTGGTGTTTTGGCTATTACGGACATTTTATGGACACCGATGCGCAGGCGATTAAGGACTGGTTGAAAGAACACCAGATATCCGAAGTCGAGTGCCTGGTTCCCGATATCACCGGAAATGCGCGCGGCAAATTTATACCCGCGCACCAGTTTCTGGATATGGGTGACCCCAAGTTACCCGAAAGTATCCTGGTGCAGACCGTCACCGGCGAGTTTACCGACGAGCACTGGGATTTTGTCGACCCTTCAGACCGGGATATGGTGCTGAAGCCTGACGCCAACACCTTGCGCGTCGTGCCCTGGGCCAGGGAACCTACCGCGCAGGTTATCCATGACTGCTATACCGTCGAGGGTGAGCTCCACCCCCTGTCCACGCGCAACGTGTTACGCAAGGTACTTAATCTCTATGAGAATGAGGGACTCACCCCAGTGGTGGCGCCCGAGATGGAGTTCTACCTGGTGGACAAAAACCTCGACCCGGATAATGTCCTCTCGGCACCGCGGGGCCGGTCCGGGCGCAGCGAAACGGCACGCCTGTCCTATAGCATCGACGCCGTTGCGGAGTTTGAGGACTTCGTGGAGGACATGTATGACTTTGCCGAAGCACAGAATCTCGAGGTAGATACCCTGATCCACGAGAGCGGCGCCGCGCAAATGGAAATCAACTTCCTGCATGGTGACCCGCTAAGCCTCGCCGACCAGGTGTTCGCCTTCAAGCGCACAGTTAGGGAAACCGCTCACAAACACGGGATCTATGCCACTTTCATGGCCAAGCCGATGCAGGCCGAGCCGGGCAGCGCCATGCATATTCACCAGAGTCTGGTAAAGCAGGAAGGCGGCGAGAATATTTTCGCCGGGCCAGAGGGTGGCCATTCCGATGCCCTTATGTCCTACATCGCCGGCCTTCAGCGCTACACGCCGGAATTGATTGCCTTGTATGCGCCCAACGTGAATTCCTATCGACGTCTGGCGCCGGATATCTCTGCTCCGATTAATCTCAACTGGGGCTTTGATAATCGCACGGTGGCATTTCGGGTACCCGATGCGTCTGCCGCCGCCACCCGGGTGGAGAATCGATTCCCCGGTGCCGATGTGAACCCTTATCTGGCCTTCGCAGCGACCCTGGCCAGCGGCTACCTCGGTATGAAGCAGAAGCTGCAGCCCAGTGATCCCCACCACGGCACCGCGAATGAAGATTCGATAGAAGTGGCCCGTACCCTGGAAGAGGGTTTGCGCTCCCTGCAAAACACTCCGGAGGTTGGAGAGATTTTCGGAGAGTTGTTCCTGCGCGCTTACTCTGCGGTGAAACTCGACGAGTTCGAAGAGTTTAACCGGGTGATCAGTTCCTGGGAGCGCGAGTACCTGTTGCTACAGGTTTGATTGAGCGACCATTGCGCGAAGGCAGCACACATTTCCTTTCTGATCGGCGGTACCAGCTGTTCACCGCGGTAAAGTATCTCACCTACGCGTTACTCAGTTTCAATGTTTACCTGTTCTTTGCCGAGGAGGTTGTTGCAGCGCGGACTACCTTCAGTGATGGCATAGCGTTGGATGAAATCATCCAGGCCTATGCATCCTCTATCGATACCGCCGCCTGGGTAATTTTGTTGCTGTTGTTTGAACTCGAAACTTCGGTGCTGGACGATCAACGTATCCACGGTTGGGTAAAGTGGTCCATCCATGGCGTGCGTGGCTTCTGTTATATTTTTATTGTCTATGCCTTCACCGGTTACGTTGCCGAATTGACCCTGGTCCTTGATGTGGCACCGTTTTACAACACGGACTTCTGTGCCACTCTTGGGCAGCAGTGGTCGCTGCTTGTGGACCTTGATGATTACGTAGCGATCGGCCCGGACAACTGTGCCGCCATTGGCTCAGAGGTTGTGCGGTTCAACGGCCATAATATTGTCGCCGATCCCGCTGTATTGCGCGGTGCACAGTGGCTTGCCTGGACCGATGTCATTAATTCAGCGACCTGGATCCTGGTGGTGGTGGTGCTCGAGAATGAAGTGCGGCTGCAGCTGCGCGGAAACCTGTCAGCACAGATCATGTACAGCACGCGGTACATCAAATACTTCCTCTATGCGGTTTTATTTGCGGCCGCCGGCTACTGGGGCTACGCGGGCTCGTTCATCGATTTCTGGGATGCGAGCCTGTGGCTGTTTGCCTTCATTTTTATTGAGCTCAATGTCTTCGAATGGCAGCATGAGACCCGCCAGGCCAAACACGACGAGAGCGCACCTAGCCAACTCGCCTGAACCGATTTCGGGAGAAACCATGTTTACTGATGATGACCTGTCCAGCTTGCGCTGGGCCGACGGGCGCGTAGAGATCATAGACCAGACCCTGCTGCCCCATGAGCTGCGCTGGCTGACACTGACGGAACTTCCCGACTTCTGTCACGCAATCGCGGCCATGCAGGTACGCGGAGCACCGTTGATTGGCATAACCGCGGCCTATGGATTGGCGCGGGCACTGGTCGATGACGCCAGTGATGACGGATTGCGCCAGGCCAGCGATACTCTCGCCGCGACCCGGCCCACGGCGGTAAACCTGCGCTGGGCACTCGAACAGGTAGCAGCGGCAGTCAGTAACTTGCCACAGGGCGCGCGTGCCGATGAAGCACTGGCCTGTGCGCACCGGTTGCGGGCTGAAGATATTGCCGTTTGTGGCAGCATCGGCGAAACCGGCTTGCAGTTTCTGCCTGAAGATACGGGCGGAACGCTGAACATCATGACCCACTGTAATGCCGGCTGGCTGGCGACTATCCAGTGGGGTACGGCCCTGGCTCCCATTTACAAGGCGCATGCCCAGGGTCGGAATGTGCATGTCTGGGTGTCTGAAACCCGGCCCCGCAACCAGGGCATGAACCTCACCGCCTGGGAATTACAGCGGGCCGGGGTACCTTGCACTATCGTGGCTGACAACAGCTGTGGCCTGCTGATGCAGCGCGGGCAGGTGGATTGCGTGATAGTCGGTAGTGACCGCACCGCCGCGAACGGCGATGTGTGCAACAAGGTGGGCACCTATTTGAAAGCGCTGGCCGCCAGCGCACACGCGGTACCGTTCTATGTGGCGTTACCGGTGTCGACCATCGATTGGCAATGTCCTAGTGGTGCTGAGATACCTATTGAAGAGCGCGGCGCGGAGGAACTGCTGTCTTTTCTGGGGCGCGATAGTGACGGTTCATTACGCACGGTCACCGGCGGCCCTGAGCAAGCAATAGTGGCAAATCCGGCGTTTGATATTACCCCGGCCTCACTGGTGACTCGCCTGTTAACGGAACACGGGGCGGTTGCTGCCAGCGCCGAGGCATTGGCTGAATTGCACAACAGGGTGATTTAGCGACGCTGGACTAGAGCTTCTCGTCCATGCCGATGTGTTCGTAGCGGGGGTACTCCTGCCACTTAAACACCTGGGTGTGATCGCAGATCATGCAACGGTGTTCGATCTCGCCCGTTTCTTTATCCATGGTACCGTTCTTGACCATCATGCCCTGTCCGCAGGCGTCGCACAGGTAGGTGACTTCGATGGTGCGAACTTCACGTTTCTGTTCAGCCAAGTGTGGGGCCTCCTGTGTGTGTACGCACGCTATGGTGTGTGACAGCGGTGGGCCGAGAAGCGTAATACAATCCCCGCCGACGCTCATCGCCGGAGTTGGTAAGGGCGGCGTGCTGGTTTAAGGCGCGCCGCGATGTTTAGAGGTCGTCAAACTCCAGGTCGTAGTCACCGAGTTCGTCTCGCAGGCGTTTTTCCTCAAGGCGTAATTCCGCCCTGCGTCGTTTTTCTGCCAGGCGTCGTTTGCTCGCTGCGATCGGTGTCAGTTCCTCTAACTCGTCTTCTGATATATCGTCCAAAGCAGGGTCGAAAATATCGTCCAACGGTTCACTTACTGCGGGCTCCTGATTTCGCTCTCCCATAAACCACCTCCGGATGATTTATACCAGCGCTGCCTTCGGTAACAAACCTTGCTACCTTGGCGGGAGTAAATCAAATTTTGGGTGATTAATCGAACATTTTTTTGGGGCAGATTCGGTGTTTTTTACACCGATAATGCGGCGACCCCGGCCCTTCCCTGGAATCCCTGCGCAGGTTCTGGCCTTCCATGTAGGCTCGTCCTTGAGCAATTGCGCCACCGGGGCCGCCACAGGGGTTAGTGCAAATTATATGCCAGCGCTTTTAACCTGAACTTACAGGACTTTGGGGCATTTCATGACCAAGCCGCGGCGGTTGAACGCGTCCGGACACGTCTGGCCCAAGGTGCTCAATTCAGGGCCGCGATGATGGCCGCGGCGAGCGCCTCGGGGTTAGCAGCGTCAACATCGACGGTAATGTCGGCATGCTGTTCATACAGGGAACAGCGTTCGCTGTAGATCTGCTCAAAACTCTGCTCCCCGGGACTGGCTATGCCTCTATCAGGTGTCGCGGCTACCCGCGGTAGCAATGTAGCCAGTGTGGCGCGCAGGTAGACCAGTGGTCCGGCAGCACGCAGGTGAGCCATAACGGGTTCGCTGTACACCGCGCTGCCGCCGGTAGAGATCACTGCCCTGGCAGGGTCCAGCGCCAGTAATACTTCCTGCTCAATGGCGCGTAGGTGTTGATAACCGCTGCGGTCGAGAATCTGCTGGAGGGTGGCGCCCTCCCTGACCTGTATATCCAGATCGGTGTCACGAAATTGTAGTCCCGTCATCTTTGCCAGGACGACACCGACGGTACTCTTGCCAGCGCCGGGCATGCCAATCAGGCTAATCGTCTGGACCTTACTCGGAAGTTGTGGCACCTGGTATTTACTCCTCAACAATGCGCTCGGTGAATCATTTCTGGGGCTTTTTCGCAGGCTTTCGACCTTAGGCCCAAAGACATGGGCGTCAACGGCGCGGGTTTAAAGTTGGCGGCAACGCGGGTTGCCTTAGACTCTTCAGTATTTGCCAACCTTTCTCAACGGGCGCCATTAGCCGCTGCCATGGTAGTTTGCGCAGCATTAAATACAGCAATACGGCCAGGCACAGTAGGGCCAGTACCACTGCACCCGACAGCGCGAGGTGGCGCCAGTCGGTGGCGGTCATATCCTCTTGTGCCGTTGCACCGGCGCCGCTGATCGTGATCTCGAGTGCTGGCAGTGTCAGAAGCTCCAGGCTTTCGGTGTTGGTATTCCACCACATAAATTCCAGTGCGGGCAGGGTAACGGTGCCGGCCTGTTGCGCAACATAGCTGATCCTCTCGATGCGTGTCGCACTCGCTTGCCCGCGATTGCTGCGATTATCCAGTTCGGGCGGCAGCGGGTAAGCTGCTATTCCCTCTATTTTACTCGGCGAAAATGTCGGTAGCATCATCGCCATGACATCGCTGGCCTGGAAGCGAATGGTGCGCTGGAAAGCGTCCCCCGGAGCCAGGTTGTCGAGACTCCTGTCTACTTCCTGGCTGACGGTAAAGTCCGGGCTGGCCACCCAGAACTCCGCTCGTTCCAACGCCGGTGGTATCGCCGCCTCAAAGGCCACGCCGGGTACTTTAATTTCGCCCGCAATGTTGCCGTCTTCAGCGTCATTGACGTTGACCGTGACCGTCAGTGGCGGTATCGAGAACCTGCCGGCTCGCTGCGGATACACATCGAGGGTCCAGCGCTGCACAACCCAGGTGATGCCTGCACGTTGTTCGCTGGCGTTGCTGGCAAACGACTCCGTTTGCAGAATCACCAGTCCCGGTACCTCCGGAATTGCTATGCGCGTGCCGCCTCCAAACCAACGCTGGGTTGCGATATCCAGTTGCAGTTTCAGCTTCTGGCCGGGAACGATCGCCTCTCCCGGCACGATGCTACTGCCAAGCTGCAGCTTGCCTTCCTCAACCAGGTCCGCTGGCGTGCGCGTGGCATTTGCCCAGGGCGATGCCAACAGCACGATGATCAGTAAGCCGACGCGGGCCAGCGCGGCGTTCATTCCGCTGTCTCCTGGCCACGACGTGACAATTGCATAGTGAACTTGACGGCCAGGAAATTTGACGGGTCCTGTTGTACGCCCCGCAGCCACATATCGGCAGTGGCCTGGTCTTGTAGTATTTCTTCCGCGCTGAACTGAACGAGCTCGGCCTGTTGCCAGCTGAGAACCTCGGCGCCTTCCGCAGGAATAGCATCTTCGCCGTCCATCTGTTTGTTTTCGCCGCTGACGCCATCTTCTGGCACCTGGCTTTCGCTGAGCCGATTGGTCTCATCGATCAAGGCTTGTACCTGGGCCCGGTTGGCCTCCGCGCCCGGATAATCCGGGTTGCGCGCCAGCAGTGTCTCGTAGCGCTTGACGGCGCGCACATAGTCTCTCGCCTGGGCCCGTGCGTTCGCCTCGTTGAACAGCGCATCGTCGGTATCGCTGCGGGAGAAATACTCAGCTGCCAGCATGAACTCTTCGGCGTAGTACCAGGCCATACCCTGCCATTGCGGGTCTTCAAAACGGCGGGCGGCCGCGCGATAGTTGCCGCGCTGCATCAACAGGCGACCGTGTTGATCCGGTGTCAACCACAAGTCGGCAAACCAGTGGCTGGCGGATGTTGTGTTGTCCTGTGTCTCTTCGGCCAGGGCCGGTCCCGGATTATGTATTAATAGCACAGGCACCAGCAGCCAACACCAGGACAGTGTCCAGCCGCGGCGAAACCAGAACAGGAACAGCGCAATAGCCGGGAACAGTAAAGGGTAGCCGCTGTCCAGCCAGGGCAGGGCGCTGTCATCAATGATGATGTAGTGACTTTCCACCCGGCGATTGATGCTGCGCACATCGCCGTCGTCGATGCTCACGCTGATGTAGCGCCCGCCGCCCGCCGACGCCAGGTTTTCCAGTGCCGCTCGTTCCAGTGGTACCTGACCCTCGTTGACGGTTTCACTGCCCATACCAATGATCAGCAGTTGATGGGGACGTTCGTCAAAATAGCGTTTAAAGTCGTTGACGCTATCGGCACCCACACCGTCGGTAAACAGCACCACGCTGGCGGGTGCGTTGGACTCACTCAGCACGGCATCAACTTCCGGCAGCGCATACTCCGGGAATTTTCCAGCGCGGGGCATGATCCCAGGCTTAATCGCCGCCAGGTACTGGTCAAGGATATCCCGATCTGCGGTCAGGCTGAGCACGGTATGGGCGCTGCCGGCATACACGATCAGGGCAGCCGGCTTGTCGGGGCGAAGGCTCAGTAGTTCCCCAATCTTTTGTTTCGCGCGTTGCAGTCTGCTGGGTTGAATGTCGCGCTGTTCCATGGACGGAGAAACGTCGAGCAGTATCACCAGCGCGGCCTCGTCCTGGCTGAGCGGTGACGGTTGCTGCCGCCAACTTGGTCCCATCAGCACAATCAGCAGCAGGATCATCAGTGCCTGTGAGAATCGACGCGGGTTGAGCCAGGGCGTGTAGAATCTTTCGACCCGCAAATGTTCCAGCAGGTGTGGTGCGATAATGCCGCCAAACATATCGCGGTGGGTTTCTTTTTTGCCCATTACCCAGGTAATCGCCAGCCAGGGTAGCAGTAGCAGTGCCCAGCCCGGTCGCAGGAAATGAAAGTGACCGAGGAATTCCAGTTCAGCGAGCATAGGCGGCTCGCATACGGCGCCAGGTGATAAAGGCACCCCAACTGTGAAACAGCCAGTAAGCCAGGGTCGCCACTGCAATCGGCACCCAGTGTAGGCTGACGCGGGGGCGAAAACTGACGGTTTCGTATAGCTCCGGTTCCAGTTCCGATATGGTTTGTGACGCCGCTGCCAGTTGCGCCCTGTCCAGCGCCTGGAAAGTGCGCCCGCCAGTGACTTCAGAAACCCGCTCTATGGTTTCGAGATCCAGTGCGTCTTCTCCGACGGCCTCGGGGTCGCCGATGGCGATGGTATAAATGCGAATATCATGGGTCGCGGCTACCTTGGCCGCATCGATCGGCGGCACGGTGCTGCCCGTGTCATTGCCATCCGTGAGAATCACCATGACGCGGTTGTCGGAATCGCCGTCGAGAAACAGTTTTATCGCCAGACCGATGGCGTCGCCGAACACGGTGCTCTGGCCCGCCATACCAATCTCTGTTTCAGCCAGTAACTGTCCCCAGATTTTATGGTCGTCGGTAAATGGCGTCTGCAGGTAGGCGGCGCTGCCGAACACAATAAGCCCCAGCCGGTCGGAGTCATGCTGGCCTTCGCTGTTTGACAGCACGTATTTGATTGCGGTGAGCCTATCGACGGCCTGGCCATCCGGCAGGGTAAAGTCGGTGGTTTCCATGGAACCAGACAGGTCCACGGCCACCATCAGGTCGCGCCCGGATTTTTGCTGCTCCACCGGTGCACCCACCCAGGTGGGCTTTGCTGCAGCCAGGACCAGGCACAACCACATGAGTCCCACGAGGATAACCTGCACACGCCTGCGCTCCACGATCATGGCGCCGGTCTGCGGTCGTGTTTCGCTTAAATCCACCAGCTTGTCGAAGAATGGCACCTTCACCGAATCGCGACCCTGTTGGTAGGCCGGCAGCAGGCGCATGAATAGTGGCAGGGGCAACAGCAGCAGGGCCCAGGGGTGACCGAGTTCAAACATGGCTGCCCCCCCTGTGCCGTTGTATCCATTGTGCGCTGGCGCTCACCAGCGGTGCCAGCTTAGCGGTACTGCAATCCGCAGGATGATAGGGGCCCTGGGCAAGTAACCTGCAATTGGTTTCGTCAAAGGGTGGCCGATCGCACTGGCTGTTTAGAAACTGGGTCCAGTCATTCCCGGTGAGGGCAGCTACGTCTGTACGGGGGTAGGCCACCAGTGCGGTGATTTTTAGCACTTCGTTGATGTCCGCGACACGGTCACCTTGGTCCCCGTGTAGAGGAATGTCCGCGAGCCTGGCCAGGGCTTCACCTCGGTAGCGGTTGTAGTACCAGAACTGTAGTCTCCGCCAGGCACGTTTCAGTCCCAAGTAAAGGATTACACCCGCTATCAGCAGCCAGCCGGGTGTCTGGGGTAACCAATCGATCGCAGTTGGGCTGACAACTTCCGCGAAATCCTTGAGAGCGTAGTTACCGAATATCTCCGGCAGGGGCGGCGCACTCATCGACTGGCTCCCTGGCCGCCGAGTTTCTGTCGCAACTGGTCGGTAACGGGGGCGACGGTATCCACGGGTAAGATCGGGATATCGTGGCGACGCAGGTCTCCCTGCACGTTGGCAAATGCACTTTCAAAGCTGGCTTCAAACTTTTCGCCGAGGCCATGACGTTCCGGATCGATCTCCAGCTGAAAACGCCCGTCGCTTACCACCAGCTTCTCCGCGTCGGAAATATTGCGTTCCAGTGGGTCATATACCAGTGCACATACCACGTCATTGTGTTGGCGAATTCTGCGAATCGTTGCCAGCGCCTGGGGCTGCCAGCCGAAGAAGTCAGATATCAGTACGACCAGGTAGTCGTGGCCGATACTGCGTTCAAGCTGGGTCAGTGCCTGAGTCAGTGCGTCTGCGTTGCTGTCATTACCCGATGTGACCGACAACTCATGGTTCATGTCTGCCAGGGCCGACAACCAGGCCGTCGTTTTTTGGGCACTGCGGCTCGGTTTGATCTCATGCTGGCGTGTGTCATTGAAAAGTAGACAGCCTACCCGGTCGCCGACACTGAGAACGCGCCAGGCGGTAAGCGCTGCTACCTCGCTGGCAACGACAGACTTCATTTTTTGCTGGCTGCCGAAGAACATGGGGAGCCGCTGGTCGACCAGTATAAAGACCGGCCGATCACGCTCCTCGGTGTACACACGCACGTGGGGCTTACCGGTGCGATTAGTGACGCGCCAGTCCATGGTGCGAATATCATCGCCCGGGCGATAGTGCCGCAGTTCCAGGAAGTCCAGACCCCGGCCGCGTAACTTGGATCGCTTGCGACCGGCGAGCAGGGAACGCATGGGCTGTTTTGGCAGGTAACTGAACCCCTGGGCGCTGTGGCGCAGGCGCACCAGCGTCCGCAAGTTGGTATAGATGTCGGTGGCGAGTGGTTCAGCCATGAGTGCTCAGGCGACAGCTACCTGGCGCAGTATCTCGTCGATGACCTGGTCACTGCTTATGTTATCGGCCAGGGCATCGTAACTCAGGATCAGGCGGTGTCGCAGAACCGGGTGAACGACACCGCTCACGTCTTCCGGCAGTACGTGATCACGCCCGGCCAGCCAGGCGTTGGCGCGGCTACAACGGTGTAGTGCGATACTGGCCCGAGGGCTGGAGCCGGTATCCACCCACTGCGCCAGTTCTTCCGAATAGTCTGCCGGTGCGCGCGTTGCCATGACCAGGTCAACGATATATTGCTCTACCGGTGCTGATACGCTCATTGCCTGGATCGCATCGCGCGCGGCGAAAATATGGTCCTGGGATATCGTCGACAGCGTTGCCCCGTCATTTCCTTCTTCGGCCTGCAACAGCCTTACGATAGCAAGTTCTGCGTCTGACCCTGGGTAGTCGACGGTGATTTTCATCAGGAAGCGATCCATCTGCGCTTCCGGCAGGGGATAAGTCCCTTCCTGTTCAATGGGATTCTGTGTGGCTAAAACCATGAACAGGGGCGGCAGCTGATAGGTTTTACCAGCCACGGTGACCTGGCGTTCCTCCATGGCTTCCAACAGTGCTGACTGCACCTTGGCGGGTGCACGATTAATTTCATCGGCAAGTACCAGTTCGTTGAAGATAGGGCCTGGTTGGAACTGCAGTTCCGATACACCCTGGTTGTCCTGGTAAATTTCATTGCCCGTCACATCGGAGGGCAATAGGTCGGGGGTGAACTGGATGCGACCCAATTTGGCGGTCAGCACTTTTGACAAGGTCTTGATTGAACGGGTTTTTGCGGTTCCCGGTAAACCTTCAAGTAAGACGTTGCCGTTACACAGCAGGGCAAGGGTCAGCGTGCGTACGACTTCATCCTGGCCGATCACGGACTGGGCCATCTGTTGCATCATTGATTCGATCGCTGCGTGATGTTCGTTGGACAAAACGTTGTCTCCCGGCGGCAGGTTGCTGGAACTGGGGGTTGTTAGTTCTTCCCCCGATTATAGTCCGCCCGGGGTAAATTTTGATACGTAGTGTGGGATGTGGTGGTAATCGGGCTCAGCTTGCCCAGGCGCGTTCGGCCTTGAATTGCCGTGACAGGTAATCCATTTGATCTGCCAGTATTCGATCCTTCGCAAGGAAGTGCCACTCGAAGGGATTAGGCCTGAACGGCACCGCCAACAGGGGCATATTTGCTTCTTCGGGTGTGCGGTTATCTTTTTGCCAGTTACAGCGTTTGCAGGCGGCTACCACGTTCTCCCAGCGGTCAGTCCCGCCGCGCGATACGGGCATCACGTGGTCCCTGGTCAGCTCGGAACGGGAGAGTTTTGACCCGCAGTACAGGCAGCGGTGATCGTCGCGCCGGAACAAAGTGCGGTTGCACAGTGGCGGTGAAAATCCATTGATGATTCTGCCCTGCAGGGCGATGATGGGTTGGATGTCTATCCGAGAGCGGATACCGCTGCGGCGTTGGATGCCACCGAAAATTGGGGGAAGCGGACCCCCGATGCCGTAGACTACATCGCCTCTTGCGTAGGCAGAAACTGCCTCATGCACACTGAGCCAACCTCTAGGTTGCCCAGCAAGATCCAGTTTCAGGATAGTTTGCATGGTCCCCAACTCACAGGAATACTTAAGGCACCCCTGAATCGTGCGTCGTCTTAGAAACTACTGCAAAAGGGCAGATATAACAATGGTGAAAATCTTGCATTTAAATGAACCGTGTCGCTGTGGGAAGTAGGTCTGTAGTTGAAAGCTGATAGAACGGGGAAAACCAGCGGTACGCTAGTCAGCGACGAAGTCATGCTTCGCATGTGCTGCTTACTGGCTTTTGCAATTGCGCTGGCGGTGGTGTGGAAAAACCCCTTCCTGCCTATGCAGGATCTTCCACAGCACCTGTTTATGGCCTGGGTAGCCAACAATCACACTGCCGGTTCGCTGGGCCTTGCTGACATCTATGACTTGCGCAGCCAATTCGGCCCCTACCGCGTAAGCTACCTCCTGCAGCGCCTGTTCAGCCTGGTCGTCGATCCGCTGGTGGCAGCGAAGATGGTGGTTAGCGTCTACCTGTTCACCGTTTACTGCGTGGTGCGCAAGATACAGCGTGAGACCGCAGGAAGCTTTACGGCATGGACATCTGTACTGCTGGTCCCTGCCAGCTTCCACCCGATGTACTTCTACGGATTTATGAGCTTTACCCTGGCGGTTCCGTTACTGCTCTGGTTACTCTTGGATTACAAGCACTTGCTCGTGGAGTCTCAACTCGGAACCACATTGTTCAGGCACCTCGTATTGGTAGTGCTGTTGTTTCTGATGCACCCGTATGTGCTGCTGGTCTACCTCGTGCTTTGCGGTACCAGCATGTTGCTGCTGTCCAGAACCCTGCGGGGTTTTATTAACGGACTGACG
Source organism: Halieaceae bacterium (assembly GCA_963669435.1). Classification (GTDB taxonomy): domain Bacteria; phylum Pseudomonadota; class Gammaproteobacteria; order Pseudomonadales; family Halieaceae; genus CALJFL01. The sequence continues at coordinate 1,497,940 of OY770025.1, read as the reverse complement.
CCGCTGGTATGTGGTGGCATTGCTATAGCCACATGGTTGCTGGTTACCGGTGGTACCGCCGGGGTAACGGCGTTGCCCGAAGCACGGCTGGTATTCTGGCCCTTTCAAATGGACCTGCGTTTCCTGGAGATTGCGCTTTCGGGTATGCGAATGCCGTCAGCGGATAACTGGCTCATTCCCCTGCTGTGGTCGGTCACCGCCCTGGCCTTTGTGTTGGGGCTTATCGGGCGTCGACTGCAATTTGCCGGTGGTCCCTGGTTGTTCTTGTTGGCCGCGGTAACCCTGGTCGGTTTTTTCTTGTTGCCCTTCAGCGTGCAGACCCAGGAACGGTTTAGCTTTTTTAGCGTACGCCTGGCGCCGATTGCGCTGTTGATCCTGGTGCTGGCCATGTCGCTGTTCAGATTGCACGCAGTGATGGGGCGCGTCATTGCCGTGGCGGCCGTTGCGCTTACCGCCGTAATAGCTTTGACCCATGATCGGGTCGCCAGGGAAGTTGAGCAAATCGTGCCTGTATTTGAGAACATGCGTCCTGGCACCAATGTCTTGCCGTTGATTGCCAACTCCCGGTCGGCGTTCCTGGATCCGGGTTTCTATGCGCAGTTTCACTATCACACGGTGTTTTATTACCACTTGCTCAACGGCGGAGGCGCAAACCCTGACCTGTTTGGCAACCGGCTGATGCCAGTCGTTTTCAAGGGTGGTCAAAGGCCGGGCCGCCCCAGTCAGCGCGAATTGTATCGTTGGCCGGATTATGCGCTTCGCTACAACTACATCATCACCCGTGGGGTCGATCCGAGGATCAATCTGCAGCTGTCGCGCACATTGCAGCCGACAGCGCAGTCCGGCCCCTGGTATGTTTACCGGGTGCCATAATCGAGTTTGCTTATTGGCTGTGACGCTGGAGAAACTGAACCAGCTGCCCGATTACCTGATTGCCTTCGCCGTCCTGGGCAGCCAGCACATCGTTGTGGGCGTAACCTTCCGACATATACACTTCGTAACCACCGGCTACTTCACCGTAAGTCGGGAAAGCGGTATTGGGCTGTGCGACATCAATAACGCGGCCGGTGACGCCATCGCAGGCGGCAGCTGCGCAGGGCGCGATTGACTGGGCGAAATTGAGGAACATAGAAGGTACTGGCGTGAGGCCGTTGCTGCCTCCGAACCCGATCACCGGGATATCAATGTTCTCCGCCTGGGTGCGGTTATCGATATCGCTGCGACCGCGCCCGATCGGGGGCGGCGCCGAAAGTGCGGTGGTATTCAGGCCGAGTCCTTCGGTGACGGTCAGGCCCGAGGAGGGGTAGTACCAGTCAAAGTAATTGGTGTCACCGCGATAGGTCACTGTGAGCAGACGGTTTTCGAAATCTATCGGCTCTACTTCTACTCCCCACACACCCGCCATGTCAGCGCTTTGTGGTGCTGGGCCATTGTCGGTCAGGGCGTTCTCTGGCAATTCTTCGTCAGGGTTCAACCAGGTGCTGACACCATCTACCTCGGGCCCCAGGGCACCCACGGAGTGAGAGATAAAAGAAGCCGCGGCCGCCCCCAGCCCATCGTCATCCAGATACTGGCCATACAGCGACACCGAGGTGCCCGGGTTATTGCCGAGTAGTACACGCACCGCAAGTAGGGCGGGCACCTGTTCCAACGCGTTATTGCCTTCGATGTCATTCTGGTCTTGCTGGATGATGGAGAGTCCAGCATCGCCACTGAAATCGCCGTCCATGGCCCCCAATTCACCGGCGGCAAATGTTTCCGTGTTTATCAAACCCACGGCGTATGCGCGGGTTGGCTCCGTACAGCGCGGATTCTCGAAGGCAGCACAGTCCTCTAATTCGGACTCGATGCTACACGCGGTTACACCGTCGACGCAGCGGGGTGCCTGGTCGCGCACTGCGCCGTACAGTCCTCCGTCGAAGCGTGCCTCCACCCGATCCAGCAGCTCCTCGGAGGGTGGATCGGACAGGCGACCACCGCGACCTTCCAGCAGCACCAGGCCCCGGAGTTTGCGGTAACCCGGTTGTGGGTCGGTTGTGGAAAAATCAAAGTCGGTGGCCGCGTAGTTGGCCGCGAACCCGGTACCCGCAGAGTGACCAGCCAGAAACACGTTGCCGGCCCTGGCAGTAGCACGAGCTTCCTCGACTATCGCGTCGATATCCATTGAATGCACCAGCGGCGTCCACTGGGCAATAAAGGCAAGGTCAGAGGAACTGTTGTACGTTATCAGCCGCCGTCCCACCGCCTCTGCTAAACGCGGGTCCATCTCCAGGCCGAGTTCCTCGCCGAATAAAAAGTCGAGTCCGATTGACGTATCCCGTTCCTGCTCCGCCAGTTCCAGTCCCGCCCGGTCCTCCAGTTGTTCGGAGCGCCGGTCCATGGCCCAGAGTTCGACCACCATGGCGGCCTCGTCGCGAGCGCGGCGCATCAGATTCTCAGCGAGAATGGCGAAGATGGACGCCCCTCCCTCGAAACCGGGTATTGCAATCACGATGGCATCGGGCTGCTGTTCGGCTGCTTCGGACAGGTAGTAGCGGGTAAATACGCCGTGATTGAGATTGGGACCCTGATCACCGAATTGTGTGAGGAGTTTGGGATTATCCACGACCACGCCGGGGCTGCCCGGGGTAAATGCAGGTTGTGCTGCGCTGGGTACCAGTCTCGTTTGTTGTTCCAGGGTCACTGGTACGTTGGGCTCAGGTGGCGTCGGTTCGGGTCGGCTGCGACTGTTGTCGTCGCAGGCCGCTGCGAAACCCAGGCAGAAAACCAGCACGATCCTGGTTGCGAGTAATGTCTTGTTTCTCATGCGCTCACTATTCGTATTGTTTTGATTATATGAACTACGGGAATGGCGTTGGATTGGTTTGCCCCGTTTCCCCGTTGCTCGAGCAGTATAGCGAATGTTTTGGGTCGAGATCGCAGCTGTTAATCCGTCGTAGACCCTTCCTGTAGCAACTGGTTGGACAGCGCCAGGAAGGCGAGTAGCGCGCCGTCTGCGTCAATGCGCTCCTCAATGACCAGTTGCATGACATCGGCCTGGATAGCGCGAATCTGCGTGGTGGCATGCACTCTTTCGTCCGTTGAGGCGGCTAGCAGGGGGCGTTGTTCCATCACCGCAGCGTAATAGCGATCCAGCCTGTCCTTGCGCGATTGTCGCCGGTGTCTTCGCCAGGCGATCGTGCCGCTAACCAGCGCAAAGAGTACGGTGGCCAATACCCCGAACACTTCCGCGTAGCGCTCGATTATTCCCGGTTGATCGCGATTCCGGAAGCGCTCCGCGCCCGGGTGCAGGGGCAGTGCGCGTGCACTGCGGCCTGTGGGAATGGCGTCCTCCAGTCCGGCCAGCGGGTAGTATGCGGCGATGCGGCCGCGCAATTGCTCAATAACCATTGCCAGGTTGTAAGCCAGGTTTACATCCAACTGCTCGCGGGCCAGTAACAAGGTAGATACAGCCAAAGATAGAACCGGCTCCTTGCTGAGTCCGGGGTATAGCTCCGCCGGAATAATAAACGGGTGAAGATTTGGTGAACGCAAACTTGCTGCCTCGGCCACACTGCCGGCGCCTAATTGCGCCGGGTCGCCCAGGCTGTAGAGCCGGTAGGCGCCTAATCGGCGTAGTGCATCGTGTTCGAGGATGCCACCGAACTGGAAGTATACGTCCGGCTCCTCGGTCCAGGGATTGGCCAGGAAGTTGGGTTCGGTATCAGGCATGCCGCTGTCGTGCACCAGTTTGCGCGCTTGTGTTTCCCCGATACCACCAGCGATACCTGCCCAGATGCTGGATTTTGCCAGTAGTGGATACAATCCGAGTTGCTGTTCGCCAGGTTTGTACAGCAGGTGCAGAACGCTGGGATACAGGTCGGCAACGACCGCGACGTCGGGCCAGTTCTCCGCCGGTTCTTCGATCACGGCAAGATCAAGTTCACCGGACCGGAGTTGGCGCTCGATTTCCTCGGCGCTGTTAAATGGCACAATTGTGATGTCAACCGGGTCGGCACTGGCTGCTGCGATCATCTCCGCGACGTGATGCGCCGGATTTTCGGTATGAACACCCAGGGTCAGTTCAGCAGTATGACCGGACAAGGTAAGAAGGGTCAGTACAACTGCCCATAACGGTCTCATCGTTATTAACGGGGCCCGCCGATCAGCTTGGTGAAATTCTCATTGGCCCGATTCCGAAAATTAACCGGGTCGCTGTTCCACATGGTCCTGCCATTGGTAAAGCCGGCCAGTTCGAACAATAACAAGCGGCCTTCCTCCAGTTTGAAATTGGTGTAGTCCGGACAGGCGATTCGACCCATGGCCAAGGTGGCAGCGCAAAATCCTGAGTACAGCGGCAGATATTTCTCCGGATCTTCTTCAAAGCTGGAGCGGTTGGCCTCACTGGAGAACTGGTAGGTCAGGTCTTTATATTTGCTACTGTTTGCAGGCGTGCCCAGCACCGGACCATTCGCGCTGTGGTAGCTCACCAGGTCGTATCCACCCACTGCCACACCGTCCGGTGCACATTGCACTTGCTCTACTGACTCCTCGGCCAGGGACCCGACGGAGAAGATCAGGGCTGCAACGAATATAAGGTATTTCATCGATAAAGCCTCCGAAGTCGGGAAATTGGTCCCTCCCCTGTGCAGAAAGTTCCGTTGGCGGCTTAGTTTGAAGTTTTGGGGTCAGGACGGGCGTGTGTACCGAACAATGGGGTTTGTCAGGTACTGGTAGGCCTGCACAGTGCCGCGCCGGAAACCAATACCTCCCTGATCAGAAGTCGAATACGACGAACATGAACTCCTGGTCGATGTCGACTTTGGGTGTACCGCCGTTGTCAGAGTCGCCAATGTTGACTCGGAAAAAGTCTGTACCCTGGTCGTAGTAGCTGATGCCCGGATCGTCGAGATTGCCGCCGCCGGGCGGTGGGCAGTTGCCATCACAGTCCAACACGGTGAGTTGGATAATGTAGTCGTCGTCGGGAAGTGGGTCGGTGAAGGTGATTTCATAGTCGCCCGTGGGATCACCTAAGACCCGCGCCACCGTGGCACCAAATATCTTGCCGTCCACCGCCGCTCCATCACCGCCGACCTTACCCATTGCCACCACGTAATTGGTGCCGATGGGGCCCGTTGGCCCGGTTGGACCCGTGGGACCGGTCGCTCCAGTTGGGCCTTGTAACCCCGTGGCGCCAGTTGGTCCGGTGGGTCCGATGGAACCCGGCGCGCCGTTACTTCCATCTGCACCTGGCGCCCCGGTTGGCCCCGTAGGTCCTTGTGCGCCAGCATCACCTGTTGGCCCGGTAGGGCCCTGCGCGCCGTCGGAGCCAGTGGGTCCAGTCGGCCCTTGTGCACCATCGGCTCCTGTCGCCCCGGTAGGACCCTGGGCGCCATCTGCACCGGTGGGGCCTGTTGCCCCTTGTGCTCCAGTGGATCCTGTTGGTCCCTGAGCGCCGGCAACACCTGTTGGTCCCGTGGGTCCTTGTAATCCATTGGCCCCAGTTGGGCCGGTTGCGCCTTGTATACCGGTTGCCCCTTGTATTCCGTCAGCGCCGGTTGGACCAGTGGGTCCCTGTGCACCTGTTGCGCCGGTCGCTCCCACAGCCCCTGTTGGGCCTGTCGCACCTGTCGCTCCCGTGGCACCGATATCGCCGGTCGCTCCCGTGGGCCCGGTGGCTCCCGTTGCTCCTGTGTCGCCAGTGGGTCCTGTAGGCCCGGTTGGTCCCGTTGCGCCGGTATCGCCAGTGGGTCCGGTTGGTCCCGTGGCGCCGGTATCACCTGTTGGCCCGGTGGCTCCTGTCGGTCCGGTCGCCCCGGTGGGTCCTTCAGGTCCTATATCACCGGCAGCACAGACAGTGAGTTCCCCGGTACCCGGGTCGTAGCAGACCCTGTCGGTATTAGTGGCTGTTGAAGGCAGTTCGGAGACCACGACGCGTCCGCCGAGGGTAACCTGTCCGCCGGCGGCAGGTGTGACATCCACATTCTGAGCGCTGGCGTTGAGCGCCGAAAGTGTCAGGCAACTGCAGAGGGCGGTCATGAAGGGCGGTTTAATGTACTTTGGCTTCATACGAATGTCCGGATAAGTGGATAGGCACCTATTCCCTGGCGGCTTGTCGAAGTTTGTGGGAGCGCCGGCCGACGAGCAGAATTATGGCCGTCAGCAGTAGTAGCGCAGGCGCAGGAAGTGTGGTGATTACTTCCGGCTGTAAGGAGGCCAGTGCCTGCAGGAACCAGTTCAGGTTGCCACCGGCATCAACCGAATCGAAAGCAGTGGGCTCCCCGGGTGCTATTCCTTCGCCACCCCTGGCATCGTTGTCTGCCACATCCACGCGGGAGATCAACTGTGAGGCTCCCGGGCGAAGCTCAAAGAAAGAGCGTGACCCGGGGCTGGTGCTGCGGATTTCCAGTCTGCCGTCGGGGCCCCCGGTCAAGGAGAGCTGAGACCTGAATGCCTGGGTTGAACCGGCGGTCAGGTTGAGTGCGCGATTGCCATCGGTTGCCACGCGCAGGGTGCTGAACACGCTGTCGCCGGTAATCGTCGACAGGGATGAGCCGCAGCCATCCACCATTTCCACGGTGCCGGTGCCACTATTAAAGGTACCCGCATTGGTCCAATCCCCTGACAGCGAAATCAGGCTGTTACCCATTTGCAGGGTGCCGCCGCTGATGTTCACATCCTGGAGCGCGGTTGCGCTCCCCGAGGGCATGTCTACCAGACCGGCTACGATCAGGTCGCCGCAGCCGGCATTCACATTGCCGCCAGTGATATCAATACGCGCGCCGGGCTGCACATCAATAATCTGGGACCATGCGGAAACGGCGCCGAAGCAGCCAAGAGCGATCAGCAGAAGTGCGGTGGACTTGAAATGGCTGACAGAAATGGTCGATTGCCTCTGATCGGTTCGCTGAATTATGCCAAAGCGATTCTCGCGGCACTACTGCTTAACTACGTGAGAAAGTGTGCGCTAGCTCACACTTTTGCCGAGGATCTCCGCCGTTCCGGTATTAGTAGACAATTTATCGGCCTAAATGCCGGTATTCCCCGGTTTGGTCGTAATTTGCACAAATTCTGGCGCATATTGCAATTGTTTGAATTTGGGCCATTCCTGCAGAATTCGCGGGTTAATTACAACAAGAAACTTGTGCCGAAACAGCCTGTACGTGGCTACTGTGGATAGGGAGCGTACCGGCAATATCAAGGAGCCATCCGCGGGTGGCGGGGAAGATAGAGATGACAAAGTTTTTGCTACTTTGCCGGCAAAGGGCAGCGGGTTTGCTGTCTGTTGTGCTGGTGGCGGTAATGATGGCGGGTACGCTCGCAGCCTGCAGCGACAGCGATAGCGGTCGCTCCTCAGCGGCTGTGGAGCCAAATGAGCCCACCGAACCGGAAGTGCCAGTCGATCCTGATTACCCGGATCACACACTGGTGACTCTGGAGCCAGGGGATGACCTAGAGACACGTGCACTTGAAGCATTGATTATGGCTGAGCCCAGAACTGTGATTCAGCTGCCCGCGGGCACCTACGAGATGATGGGTGAACTGAGCGTCAGCGTGGACAATATTGTCCTGCGTGGCACGGGCATGGACGCCGAGAACGGTACCGTACTCAAGTTTGATAACCAGATCACCGGCAGCCAGGGCATTTTAGCTACTGGAGATAACTTCACCGTACTCGACCTCGCTGTTGAGAATACCGAAGGTGATGGCATCAAGATCAAGGACAGCAACGGCGTCACTATACGTCGGGTGCGGGTTGAGTGGACTAACGGTCCGGATGAAAACAATGGCGCCTACGGCCTGTACCCTGTGGGTACGCGCAATGTCCTGATCGAGGACTCCGAGGTGCGCGGAGCCAGCGACGCCGGTGTGTATGTCGGCCAGTCAGAAGTGATCATCGTGCGTCGCAACTATGTTTATGAAAACGTAGCGGGCATCGAGATTGAAAACTCCAAGTTTGCCGATGTCTACGAGAATGAAACCACGCGTAATACCGGTGGCATACTGGTGTTCGACCTGCCCGGACCGCCCATCCAGGGCGGCGAAGCGACTCGTGTATTCAACAACAATATTTACGAGAACAACACGCCCAACTTTGCCCCGGAGGGCAACATCGTTGGCATCGTGCCGGCCGGTACCGGCATTATGGTAATGGCCAATGACGATGTGGAAATCTTCGGCAATTCCATCCGCGACAACATCTCTGGTGCGCTGTACATTGTGAGTTACTACATCAACGATATCGGCATCAGCAAGGAAACCTACGACCCGGTTCCCGAAAAGATTTTCTTCCACGACAACGAAGTTGTTAACAACACTACTGATCCGCAGGGGCTGGCCTCGCTGATCAATCTGTTGGTGTTTGGTGGCAACTTGCCCGACGTGTTTTATGACACTTCTGGTGTTGGCACGGATGCCGGTCTGTTGCTGGAGTTCCCGGATGGTCTCACCGAAGACCAGCGTATCTGTATTCGCGATAATGGCGAGGACACCACTGTCGGCCAGGCGAACGCCTCCGTACTGCTGGGCGGTCTGCCCTTTGACGACGATATCGCAACTGATCCCTCGCTTTACGACTGTGCCCATGCATCCCTGCCAGAGATCGAACTCGAGCCGGTCGACGATTCCGGTGACAGTGGCAATGGTGGCGTAGACACCGAGGCCCTGTGTTCCGCACAAGGCGAGGGCGTGAACATGGAAGCGCTGGTAGCCGATTGTCCGAATCTGTCTGATTACAGATTGTTCGATAACCCGGCCGATCCCACTGCCAACGCTAACGGTCGCGGTGAGCTTTATGATCTGACCACCCCACTGTTCACAGATTATGCGAACAAGTACCGCTTTGCCTTCGTACCTGAAGGTGCATCTGCAGCCTATCGCAGCGAGTCTGTGTTCGACTTCCCGGTGGGTACGGTGATTACCAAGACCTTTACCATCCAGTCTGACCTGCGCGACGACACTGCCGCGGAGGAATTGATCGAAACGCGTCTGCTCATTCACCGCAATGAAGGTTGGGTGGCGCTGCCGTATATCTGGAACCAGGACAAGATGGACGCCACCCTGACCGTTACCGGTGGTGTGCAGCCGGTCAGCTGGATCGACATCAACGGCGAACAGCAGAGCACGGATTACGTGATCCCCAACTCCAACAACTGTGCTAACTGTCACGGCGAGGACGGCATTAAGCCGATCGGACCCAAGGCTCGTTACCTGAACCTGGAAATGGCCTACGCCGATGGCATTGCCAACCAGATCGATCGCTGGTCCGACCTTGGTATTCTTACCGGCGCGCCGATTGATACCAGTACGATTGATACCGTACCGGTCTTCGGTGATACCACAGCCGATCTCGATGACCGCGCAAGAGGTTACCTGGATATCAATTGCGCCCATTGTCATACAGAAGGTGGCGCTGCGGATACCTCGGGCTTGTTCCTCGATTACACGCGTGTCTTCGGTACCGAGGTGGGCGAGTGCAAGCCGCCGGTAGCGGCCGGCGATGGAGCAGGTGACCTGGATTACTCGATTGTTCCGGGCGATGCCGATGCATCTATCCTGCCGTTCCGCATGGACTCCAATGAGTTGGATGTTCGTATGCCTGAGATCGGCCGCAGTGTTATCCATACCGAGGGTGTGGCGCTGATCCGCGAGTGGATCAACGCGATGGACCCGGTGGACTGCGGCGCACTCTAGACGCTAGCTGGCGGCGTGTTCTCGCCGCCAGTCTTTACGCTACAATGACCGGCAACCCAGGTTGCCGGTTTTTTTATGTCTGCAGAGCGCACGATTGCTGCGAATTATGTCGATCACATGCTCAAGATCGCCGCCGATACAGGCCTTGATATCGACGCACTCCTGAATGAGTTCGAAATAGACAGGCGCTGTGTCGAACGTCGCGAACCAATCGGCGCCGATGCCTACGGCAAGTTGTACCGCAGAATTTCCGTGCACCTCTCCCAGGAATGGTTTGGCATGCTCAGCGGCGGCCCTGTTCCCCGGGGTGCTATTCGCTACCTGTGCTTATTGGCCGTCCACTGCTCGACCCTTGAGCAAGCGGTGCGCCGCTGTCACGAGTTCTTTGAGTTGTGCCGCGGGTTCAAGGCCAAGCAGCAGGTCAAGCGCGGGGAAACTCACGCGCTGTTCAGCATCGTGAAAGTATCCACTGTCAGTGATGCGGACTTCGATACTTTGATGACGACGACATCCCAGGATGTCATCAAAACTACCTTGCGTGTCTATCATGGGTTCGCGGAATGGCTGATTGGTCGAGAGATACCCATTACCGGCCTTTACTACTCGTTCCCCGCCCCGCAAAAAGAAAATGGCACTGCTGCTTGCCCGATTTACTATGACGCGGATTATTGTGGTTATCAGATTGATGCCAGCTTTCTCGATGCGCCGGTTATCCAGACAGAAGAGAGCATCAATGCCTTCAGCGACCAGGCGGCCTATTTCGTGTTTGCCAAGGACCATCTGGGCGGGGGTTCGGTGGCGGAACAGGTGAAAACCATCCTGTTTCGCACCCAGGGGCGTGCGGCGCCCACGGCACAGACAATGGCGGAAAAACTGAATCTGTCTGTTACTTCGCTAAATCGTAAGCTCAGTGGCGAAGGCACCAGCTACCAGGCACTCAAGGATGAGGCGCGGCTCGAGCTGACACTGTATCACCTGCGTAAGCCGAAAATGAGCACCGCCGAGGTTGCCGCATTGCTTGGCTTTGAGAGCCCCAGCGGACTCTACCGCTCTTTCAAGAAATGGACGGGCATGACCCTGAATGAGTACCGCGCCAGTCTATAGCCCCTCTAACAACCAGGTGCTCAGTAGCGACTGCCAGCCGCCGAACCCTGTGGAAACAAGGCGTCGATCTGCGCGAGTTCGTCTTCACCCAACGTAATGTCCACGGCTCCGGCATTGTCTTCCAGATACTTTATGCGCTTGGTACCTGGAATGGCGGTAACATCCTCACCACGGCCCAACACCCAGGCCAGGGATAGCTGCGCTGGACTGACACCTTTCTCCGCCGCCAGGTTTTTGACGGTTTCCGCCAGTGCCAGGTTTTGCGCCAGGTTGTCGCCACTGAACCGTGGATTGGCAAGGCGCCAGTCGTCGTCGTCGAGATCATCGCGTGAGGCGATATTGCCTGTCAGGAAGCCGCGCCCCAGCGGGCTGTAGGCGACAAACCCGATACCCAGCTCGCGGGTGGTGGGCAGTATCTCGTCCTCGACTTCCCGGGACCACAATGAATATTCCGTTTGCAGCGCGCTGATAGGTGCCTCGGCGCTTGCCCTGCGCAACTGCTCCGGGGTGGCCTCGGACAGGCCCAGGTAGCGAATCTTGCCCGCCTTCACCAGGTCGGCCATTGCACCCACGGTTTCCTCTATGGGCACTCCTGGATCAACACGGTGTTGGTAGTAAAGGTCGATGGTCTCAATGCCCAGTCTTTTCAGGGAAGCATCGCAGGCGGCGTGCACATGCTCCGGTCTGCTGTTCAGACCCATGTCGCCGTCTTCATCGCGAACGATGCCGAACTTGGTGGCAAGCTGGATCTCGTCGCGGCGACTGTCCAGCACTTTGCCCAGCAATACCTCGTTGGTGTAGGGGCCATACATGTCCGAGGTATCCCAGAAAGTAATTCCCAGCTCCAGTGCACGCTGCAGCGTCGCGAGGTTTTCTGCTTCGTCCGCATCGCCGTAAAACTCGGACATACCCATGCAGCCCAGCCCCAGTTCGGAAATTTCCAGGCCCTGGGTGCCCAATTGGATTTTCTTCATAGTTGTCTCTTCAAGCGTAGTTATGTGAGCTTAATCAGCCTGCCTTTCGGCAGCCAGCAAGTAGATACTTTTGTAAAGGACGGAGCTATTCACGTCAGAGCATATCAGCGGCAAAATGACCGAGACCAGCAGATGCTCGGATTGCGTTTCGGATTGATATCTTGCGACGCATGCCCACATGTAGGCCAATTGAGAATAGCAGCTCGTGGGTTTATTTCACCTCAGTAGCTCTTACAGTTGGCCGTCGCTGGTCACCGCGGCCAGGCTCTCCATTATTTCTGCGTCGCGGTACCTGCCCGGCGCAAACCAGCGGGCATACTCCGGCAGCCCAGGTTTTTCGAGCACAACATCAGCGCACAGTTCTCCGGCCGCGCAGGCCGTCATGGTGCCGTAACCGGCCAGCGCTCCAACAATGTGAAGGCGGGGCCTGAGTTGGCCTATCAAGGGCAGGTTCTCGGTGGTGCGTGTGTAGTAGCCGGCGAACATCGCGGCCACCGGGGGTGTTTTCTCCACGTAGGCCTGTAGCGCGGGGATAAAGCGTGTGGCGCCGCGCAGTACAATCTCCACGAACTGGTCGTCGGCTGACCCTTGCCACCGGGGTTGCTCCTCGGTGCGATTGAATGCCCAGCCCAGTTTTATCTGGTCTGTCCCTTCCGGTTTGATATGCAGGCCCGCGGGCAACTCTTCCAGCAGGTGCGCGAAGTCGCTGTCCTGTTCCAATAGTTGCCTTTCTTCTTCGGTCCACGGGAGGTACTGGGTATCGCCATAAATAGTGAAGGGCATATCGCGCGGCACGATCTTCAGCGGGTCGGCGATCACAAACTTCTGCTGCTTCACGTTGCTGATGGGCAAAGGAATATTGAGTAGCCCGGCAAGGTGGGCGACAAACGGACCTGCTGCCAGAACCAGTTGATCGGCAACGAGAATCTCACCGTCTGCTAAGGTCACTGCTATCCCGTTGGTATTCTCCTGAAGATTTGTCACTTCAGCCTGTCGAACCTTCACCCCCAGCGCCCTGCTCTGGGCCAACAACAGTGAACCCAGGGCGTATACATCGAGCGCTCCCGCGCGTTTTGCCCTTACGATGCGAGTAATCTCGGGCGCCAGGTAGGGTCGGGACAGCGCTATGGCTTCAGCGGGGATGGTCTCGAAGGCGTCAGGGTCCACGGTGTCACCGGCGCCGAAAATATCCGAGTCCGGATTCCTGCTGACAAACTCGTAGCCGGTATAGGCCATTTTAAAGTGGTCACCATGTCGCTCCTTGAGCTCGCGCATGAGTTCCATGCTGCGCGCCGCGAAGGCATTCATGGAAGGCTGAGGCCAGTATTCACGAAAGTTCTCGCCCGAGCAGGCCGTGGTCAGCGACAGGGGCGCCAATTTATCCAGCAGGGTGATTTGCAGTTGTGGTTCCGCGCGTTGCAGGTAGTAGGCGGCGGCGACACCGGCTATACCGGCTCCGCAGATGATGATGTGCTGTCCCTGGTTGTTCACAGTGAGGTACCTCCTGTCGGCTATTATAGGGATAAGCATCGGGCCTGCGACAAGACACCAATTCCGCTAGAATCACTGTTTGTGGCTTTTTCACGCGTACCGCGCTGCAAGACGGATACCAATTTCAAATTACTTCAGTACTCTTCGTAACCTTCCATAATTTTTGATAACAACGTGAGAACTATATGAACGCAACTTCCTTCAAAGACAAAGTCGTCGTTATAACCGGAGCATCCGCTGGCGTCGGTGCCGCCTGCGCACGCTTGTTTGCGTCCCTGGGTTCAAAACTGGTGTTGGTGGCGCGCGGAGAAGAGGCACTAAATACTTTTGCAGACACCCTGCGGGCTCAGACTGAAGTGATGACCGTGGCCATGGATGTGGCCAGCGCCTCGGCGAGCGAAGACCTGGTTCAGGCCGTTATGGAAAAGTTTGGGGCATTGCACGTACTGGTTAACAATGCCGGCCTGCATCACCGTGGCGATTTTGAGGGCCAGACGGCCCAGAACATGGCGCAGATGGTAGATGTAAACCTGCGTTCGCCAATTTACTTAACCGGGTTGGCGTTGCCGCACATGCGTGCGTCGGGCGGCGGCGCTGTGGTGATGGTGGGCTCGTTGGCCGGTCGTGCGCCCCTGCAGGGCGCTGCCACCTATGCCTCGACCAAGGCCGGACTGCGCGCTTTCACCTATTCCCTGGCGGATGAACTGCGAGATACCGGTATCTATGTCGGTGTGGTATCACCCGGGCCGATTGATACCGGCTTTATTATGGATAGCATCGACGAGGTTGAGGACATCGTTTATTCCCAACCCATGAGCACGGCGGAAGAAGTCGCCGAAGCGGTGTTGTCGATTGCCAGGGGTGAGACAGTGGAGATTTCGATGCCCGCGGTCAGCGGCGTGCTAACCACGATCAGTTATCTGTTCCCCTGGTTGCGCCGCAAGATTCGTCCATCCTTGTACGCCAAGGGTGCCAAGAACAAGGAAAAGTACAGGAATCGAGCGGCTGCCGAGTCATAGGGTAGGGAGTGTGCTGACCCGCGCAATTTCTGACGGGCTAGTTCGGGTGGTGAGGAGGTCTCAGTGAAACATGCGCTGCAGGTGGAACTGCTCAAGGAGCTACAGCGGCAGCTGGCCGAGGGCGTGAATGCAGACGCCGGTGGCTTGCGTAAAAATCCTGCAACGGCGTATACCTGCCCACAGCGGGCAGAGCAGGAATGGCAGACCTTCTTCACCCACCATCCGCAGCTTATAGGCTTGAGTGGCGAACTCCCGGAACCCGGCAGTTTCGTGACCCTGGGCGACTTTGGTACAGAGGTGCTGGCGACGCGGGATGAGGCCGGCGTGTTCCGGGCGTTCCTGAATAGCTGCCGCCATCGGGGTAGTATGCTTGAGAGGCAGCGCCGGGGTGTAAAAAGTCGTTTCTCCTGCCCCTTTCACGCCTGGACCTACACGGCTGACGGTGCGCTGAGCGCAATTCCCATGAATGAGCACTTTGGCCAGGTCGATAAATCCTGCCATGGGCTTATCGAGTTACCTGCAGTAGAGGACCGTGGTTTTCTGTGGGTGCACCCCGACCCGCAGGGCGAAATTGATCCAGAGTATCTGATGCAGGGGCTGGCTGAGGATATGGAATCCTGGAATTTCGGTCAGTTGATGCTCGCCGATGAAACCACCTACGACATGCGCCTGAACTGGAAGTTGGCTACGGATACCTTTGGTGAAACCTATCACTTCAAGCGACTTCACCGGGACACGCTGGCCACAGTGTTTCACGGCGACGTTCTCGCCTATCACAGCTTTGAGCGCAACCACCGCATGATCCTGTGTACCCGCCAGATCGACGAGTATGCCAAACTCCCGGAGGAGCAGTGGCGGATTAATATCGGAGGCTTCCCGGTTTATTTTATTTTCCCCAATGTGATTTTGAACGTGGGGCCGGCCGGGTTGACCATGGTGCGCGTCTACCCGGTGCCAGGTGAGCCCGGGCGTTCGGTGTCACGGCTCGGATTTTACTTCGACCGGGAGATGTTGGCCCAGGACCCGGAGATGCTGAAATTTCGTGCCGAAGCCTTTGGCGATGTGGTGGAATCAGAGGACTATGCAACCGCGGTGACCACCCAGAAAGCGCTGGAGTCCGGGCTCATAGATCACGTGATTTTCGGTCGCAACGAGCCCCCTCTGCACCACTACCACAATACCTTTCGCAGGGCGCTGGGTATGGAGCCCCTGGAGTTATTGCAGCAGGTTTGAGCTGCCAGGCTTTGGCTCCAGGCCTGTCAGCCCCCCAGCCGCGGGAACAGCTCCGGCGTTTTTGCCTTATAGGCCATGTAGTCGGGGTCGTCGCCCCAGCGCTTGTCCGATTTTTTTTCCAACAGAGGCACGCCGCTGACCCTGGTCAGGAGCAGGTACACGAAAACGGGAGATATGGCGGTCAACCACTGCCAGCCTTGTAGTACAGGAAAGGCCAACAATGCCACACCCAGCCACAGGGTAATTTCACCGAGGTAATTGGGGTGTCGGGAGATTGACCACAGTCCGGTGTTAATAAATTTGCCGGAGCCGTGTTGCTCGCGGAACACGCGTTTTTGCCGATCCGCCACCACTTCAACGGTGAAACCCAACAACCACAGTCCCAGGCCAATCGCTTCGAGCCAGGACATTGGTTTTACTTCGTTGGACGTCATGGCAGCTAGCGCGCAGGCCGCGGTCATTGACACCCAGAGCCCCTGTAAAGACCAGGTACCCAAAAACCGGACTGGATCGGGTTTGATTTTGTCGAAGCGTGAATCTGAGCCATCCTGACTGATACGCAGGAACAGGAAACTGCCCAACCTGACCGCCCATACAATGATCAGAACCGCCAGTATGATTGAGCGCGGGTCACTGCTGTTGCCCAGCAGTAATGCCATCAGGGTTACCGATAAATAAGTGAGTGACCCCGTGAGGTCGTAATAATGCTCGGTTTGCGCCAGGTAGGCGGGGATAAATGCCAGCCACTGAATAACAAACGCCAATAGCACACAGGCTGCAAACAGGGGTAGGGGGCCCAGTAGTAGCCCATGGTCGCTGCCGGCAAATGCCAGGACTGCGCCGAGTAAAATCACGCTGATTAATAGTTTCACATGGTTTCCTTATTCGTGAGACTCGCAGAGCTTACCCTGAAGCGGCACGTGCGGGTAGTGATCATGTTTTCTCGGCAACTTAATCGCAGTTCCCGATTGCTGTGTCGTTGCGGTAGGGTGGGCTTGCCTGTAGGCTCGGTTGAGGTTAATCGCAACAGGGTTAGGCGCAATGACGGATGATTTGGATGGCAAGGTTCTTACCTACACCTACCCGGAACTGGGAACCGTACGTGTCTCGCTGGGCGGTGGACGCATCAGTTTTGAATGGATTGCCGGCGCCCTGCAAGGTGAGTCAGGCAGCGACTTCCTCTACCACGCTCGTGACCTTGGTGACGAACGGTATTTCGTCAACTGGCATGAGCCCGAGGCTCAGGGCTTTGTGACACTGTATGTCGACCTCCGCGCGGGTATTGTCCATAGCTCTGTATTGGCAGGTTATCGGGGCGACGAGCCAGAGACCTGGTTTCACAGTGCCTCTATTGATGAAGTAACTACCTGATATCCACGTCGGGTGGTTTTGATCTGGATTGAGCCGTATTTAACGAAGGGTTGTGTTGATGAAAGCAGTTTGGAATGGCGTCACAATCGCGGAAAGTGAAGACACGGTGGTCGTCGAGGGCAATCATTATTTTCCCCGTGACTCGTTGGTGGAGGCATATTTTCAGCCCAGCAACACCAGCACACATTGTCCCTGGAAGGGCGACGCCAGCTACTTTTCAATTACCGTGGACGGCCAAACCAATACCGATGCGGCCTGGTATTACGCAAGCTCCAAGGAGGCCGCTAGTCAAATCACGGGTAGAGTCGCCTTCTGGCGTGGGGTGACAGTTTCTTAGAAACTCGCAGACGCTGAAGCACACGGGCCTGCCGGTATTTCGCAGACCTGGTAATTATAGGTTTGGCCGCCGCCTTTTACTCCTATGTTGTCGGTTTCGGCATTGTCGTTAGCAGTGGCCCCTCCGAAAATCGGTGAACCATCTCTGCTTACTGCAACCTGTGCCCCCGAAAAGTTTTCCCATGTCAGTTCCACGTGTTGGACGCCTTTGCGTTTAAAGGGCCGGGCGGTAACTGACAACTCGCTGGGAGGTGGCGGCGGTTCGGAAGTAACCGCGATGGAAACGTTGGCAGTCCCGCTGCTATCACCATCGCTATCGATAATGGTGTAGCTGAAACCGTCATTCCCCTCGGTAAACCCAGGATCCGGTTGGTAACTGAAGCTACCGTCGACTTGCAGCACTAAAGCGCCATTTGCCGGATTTGAATTGCTATTGATAGTTGCCGGCCCATCGCCCTGGTCGTCGTTATCAAGCACATTACCGGTAAGTTCCTGGCCCGCTTCGGTGGTGTAACTGTCATTCACTGCTATGGGCTGCAGGTCCTGGTTAACATCATCTTTGTTGATGAGCACACTGCTGGCCGAATTGGAAGCGGTGTCGTAGCTATAACCCGACTTGCTGAGTGAGAGCACCTCGAAGGTGATGTTGTTGATGCGTTTTTTCAACGAGGGGCCAGTGAGGCTGCAACTGCCGTCGGCGGAAGTCACGCAAGCGGTGTCTCCTGAGCCGCTACTCCAGTTACCCTGTACCGTCACACCTTGTGCCGGCGCGGCATCCTGGTCTGCGGTACTCACTGTAACGGTGGGTGCCCAGGCGCCCCTGGACCCCGGCACCGACCAGCCGGTGAGACCGGCGACATGGATTGAGGTGTCGGGTGCTGAATCGGTGGTGAAGTTCCATGTGATACCGGGCGTGACGCCATCATCGTTCACCGAGTCAACGCGCCAGAAGTAGGTGGTGTCCCATGCCAGCGGTCCCGCACCCATTGAGTTGCCACTGGTGCTACCCATTGCATCTGAACTATCCAGGGTGCTGCTGGTCCCCAGGTAAACGTTGTGCGATGTCGCCAGCGGTCCCGCCGCCCAGGTCAAAGTGGGTGAGGTAGCGACGCCTGTAGCGCCATTCTCCGGTAGCGGATTGTCGGTTTGCCCAGGCGGGTCTGTATCCGGCGGCGGTGGAGGCGGTGGGGGCGGGCCGTCGCCGAATACTTCGAGTTCAACATTATCTATCTGCCAGTTTTCCCCTTCGTTATTGAAGTAGGTTTGGTAGCGGAACCGGATTTTGGCGTTTGGCTCACCAGCGAGTTGCGCGCTTAGATCCAGATTCACCAGTGAGTTGGCGGTGCAGCCGCCAAACCCGGGGCGTTGCCAGCGGGTATTCCAGGTGACACCGCCGTCGGTACTTAGCTCGACCCAACCAGTTTCGGAGTCCCACTGGCAAAAGAAACTAAGAAACTGAAGAGAAACTTGATCCACACCGGAAAGGTCAAATTCAGGGGTGACCAGAGAAGTGCTTGTCGCTGGAGCGGAGAGGCCGCTGTTTGCGATGGCAAACTTTCCACTTCCACCGGTCAGGTTATCCAGCCGATCATCCCCGGGAATCGGATCGTTAATCGTCCAGGAAATCCCGTAGTCGGTTTCGATACTCCATCCGGCCGGCAAGCCGCCGGAAAAATCCTCATTGATCAACAAACCCTGGGATACGGGTGGAGGCGGTTGAATACTTACGATCAATGAATAATGTTGTTGGCCATTGGTGAGTGCGCCATCGTGGCTGACCGTGACGGTGTAGCTACCCGCTGCGGCGCCGGAAATTTCGACTTGCTCAACGTTGTCGCGATCGTTGTTTTCCTGTGTTGCCGGATCTGCCGGTGCGTTGGGATCCAGCGCCCAGGGGAAGTAGGTGTCGCCGGCACTGCTTATCCGCAAATTTAGGTCATTGACTAACATCAGGTCTGGCGGGTCGACGACCAGGGGGGTCGCCGGTGTTCCCGGGGGATCGGTCCACACCAGGGTGGCAGTTACTGTTACATCGCTGTCGCTTACGTTGATATTGTAGTTGTGCGTCTGGCCATTGAGTAAAGTTCCCTCAATGATCTGGGGGGGATCGCTGGAAAGGTCGGCTTCGCTGATCAGCTCCGCTGCCTTTTGCGTGTTCAGCAGACCCCATCCATAGGTGTAATCCGGCCCGTCGGCGGGTCCGGTTTCATCCGCCGTGTGTATGGCCAATGCTTTCAAGGTGGCCGCAGTCATAAACTGGTCGGGCCCGTGCAGGTTTTCGTAGTGCTGTTGCAGCAGTAGCAGTGAACCTGTCACGTTGGGTGCTGCCATGGAGGTACCCAGGGCTGCCGTGTAGTAGGGGTTCTGGCCATAGGTTGACCACAGTAACCAGCCATTGCCGACCAGGTCGGGCTTAATGCGCCCATCGTCCGTCGGGCCCCAACTGCTGAACCCGGAGATCTGCACGCTGGCGGGCCCGGCCAGTGTGTTGTAGCCACCTATGACATCTTCTACCGACCCTATCGTTAAAATGTTCTTGGCGACGCTGGCAGTGGGCAGGCAGTCATAGCCTGCGGGCGCACAATCCGCGGGACGGCTGACAGTCGAGGTCGACAGGGGGTTCCCCCCCTGGTCCACGATCGTGTATTCCTCTTCGGGCTGAGGCCCGATATCCCAGCGATCATTGCCCGCCGCTTTTACGATCAGGTAATAGGGTGCGTTGAACGCGATCTGGTCCCAGGTCTGGCTCTGGGAATCGTAGTAGCCGAAATTGGGATCCTCGTCCCCGGTGCCGCCAATCCACCACCAACCGTCGGGTGGCGCTCCGCCCAGGTAGATCCAACCTGCAGCGATACCATAGGAGTGATTCGACAACAGCAAACCACTGGCGGCAGCCGCCGCCATTTCGGTGTCATCGTTGTTCCAGTCATGTGCGTCGAGATTTGCCGCATACGCCATACCCCGGGCGGTGGGGTAGTTGCCATTGCCGGCAGCGATCAGTGTGCCGGCAACGTGGGTAGCGTGGTCGCTGATTTCTGTGGCGCCGTCGGCCTGAGTAGCGCGACCTTCAAATTCCGGGTGGTCAACCAGAACTGCGCCGCCATCCCATTCACCTACAGTCAGGCCTGCGCCGGTCAGCGACAGACCGCTTGCGCCCCCCGGCCATACCTCGTCGGTACTAACACTGTCAGCAGCATCGGTATTGTAGGTGAGGTAAAACAGGGGGCTACCATTTGGCCCGAGACGCTGCAATTCCAGGATCTTGCCGTTTGGAAGCTCGCGCCGTAGTGGTACTCCAGCCTGGGCTGCCCAGTCCCGGGCAGATTTCTGGTCGCGCTGGTGGAGGGTTTGCAGTCGCTGAGCGAGTTCTTGCAGGTCTGCCCGGCTGGTGGCTTGCGCAACCGGGCTCTGTGACGAACCTGGTGAGCTAAATCCGAGACACAGGCAGGTCGTCCCGAGAATGGCGCTCGTTCTGAAACTCAACCGTGTTACCCCCTGGTTGGGTCTATCCATGGACACACCAACCAACCCTTCGGGTCATGCAAAGTTATCTAGAAGTATAGACCACTGGCGAGATTTGGCGCCGCGAGCGTCGGTTTGTCTACATTGACAGGCTGAGGTATGTGAGGGGGTTTATCTAGCAGATAGCTGTAAGCTGTCCCGGTCAACGCTAAACAATCCGTCCGCCCGATCCATCACGGTGTAATCCTGGCTGAGTACCGTGTCGATAAAGCGATAGTCGGCAGTGACTTCGTCCTCGCCGAAGGACACCTCAATGTAACCGCGACTGGCCAGGTCGGCGAACTTCAGGTCTTCCATCAGCAAAACCGCGAAGGGCTCCAGCGCAGCTGCCGGACCCTCGCCGACGATACGCTCTGAACCCGGCGAACTGACGCTGGGGCAGGCGAGCTCTACCCCGACAGTGGTCCCATCCGCAGTGGTCAATTGTGATGCCCAGGCGTTGTGTGTGTCGCCGGCGAATACCACCAGCCGCGACTGCAGCTGTCGGGCGTGCTCGAGCACATCTTCACGCTCAAAGCTGTAACCGTCCCAGGCATCCGGGTTGAAGGGGATGGAGTTATCGAGCACCGCCTGCTCTTCCTCGGTGCGCAGTTCCGGCGGCTTGGCGGTCGCCTGTACCGCGGTGAATACCGCCGCGGTGGCCTCGGCGAGGGCCTCCGGGCTGGAGTCCTCCAGCGCCAGCGCGCGGGCCATAGGTTCCGGGAGGGTTTGTCGCAACATCAGTACCTGCTGGCCCAGCACCTGCCAGCGCGCCGTGCTGTCAGTAAGCGAACCCTTGAGCCAATCCAACTGGGTTTCCCCGAGCAGGGTCCGGTTGCTGTCACCAGTGGCAGCGCGCAGCGCATCGGCATCAATGACGCTGCCATTGATGAAGTCGGTGTAGTCGACCTGTTCGTCCCGCCCGATCAGGCGTGTATCGAGCATCAGCAGGTCAAGCAAGTCACCGAATTGCAGTCGCCGATAAATAATGTCCTGGTCTTCGCTTGGCGGGCGTACAGGCAGCCACTCATACCATGCTTGAATGGCTGCAGCGCGGCGCTCGGCATAGGCGCCTTCTGTATCCTCATCGTGGTTTTCTGCGCCCTCGCGCCAGGCGTCATTGGCGATTTCGTGGTCATCCCACACCGCGATAAAGGGGTGTCGCTGGTGGCAGGCTTGCAGATCTTCGTCTTGATGGTATTGCGCGTAGCGCTGGCGGTAATCGTCCAGGCTTAACAGTTCGGTAGCGGGCTCGACCACACGTCCAAGTTCCTCGGCCTGGTCGCTGGCAAAGCCATCAGCTTCGTATTCGTAAATGTAATCGCCAAGGTGCAATACCGCGTCGACGTCACGATTGGCGATTTCCCGGTAAATATTGAAGTAGCCTGCCGGGTAATTGGAGCAAGACACCACGGCAAATTTCGCTTCGGTGATTGCTCCGGCACCGGCGGTTCGGGTTCTGCCGGTGGCTGACAGTGTGTCGCCCACGCCAAAACGGAAATAGTAGTCGCGCCCCGGTTCCAGCCCCTGTGCGTCTACCTTCACGGTGTAATCCACGGCGGCGCTGGTAATGCCTTCGCCGTTACCGACGACTTCAGTGAACTCCTCGTCAGTGGCAATTTCCCAGGACACCGAGACATCACCGTCGCGCTCAGGGGTAACGCGGGTCCACAATATGACACGATCGCCAAGGGGGTCGCCGGACGCGATACCGTGCAAAAATTCAGCCGCAATGGGATCTTCCACTTCTGGCAGCGGCAGTGAGCTGCGCCTGGAATCACTGTCGGAGCATCCGATCAGGTTGCTTCCCAACAGCGGAATAAGGCTGGCGGTGGTGATGCCTTTTAGAAGCTTACGACGCTTGAGCTCAAAGGGTGGGGGCATGCGCGGGTCTCTATCAATTGTGGGCGCAGTATAGCCTAGCCGCTAGCGGCGATGTATCCCCCGGGACAGGCGAGATTGCCCCACTGTGCTAGTCTCATAGACACATTAATACACAGAGAATTTGATCCATGCGGACCAGCAAACTTCTCACTGCCGGCGCGATCCTGATCTTGCTCGTAGCGTGTTCCGATGCCACTCAAGCCCCCGTGCCGGAATCAAGTCAATCTGCCGCTGCAGCGGGGGCGGCATCTTCCGATAATCGGGTTCCGGGTATTACAGAGGCCAGCTATCGGCGCCACGTTTCAACCCTTGCCTCGGATGAGTTTGGCGGCCGCGGGCCGGGCTCACCTGGCGAAGAACTGACGGTCGATTACCTGGTAGGAGAATTCGAGCGCCTGGGTCTGGCGCCAGGTAATGGTGAAAGCTACACCCAGGACGTGCCGTTGACGTCCCAGGCGGTAACCAACGTACCGGCGTTGGAAATTAACGATAGCGAGGGCAATGTGTTGTCGTTGGCCTACGGCAGCGAACAGGTTGTCTGGACCCGCCGGCAGGTCGCCAGTGCGGGTATCGAAGACAGTGAATTGATCTTCGTGGGTTACGGCATTAACGCGCCGGAGCGAAACTGGAATGACTATGCCGGTATCGATGTAACCGGAAAAACCGTGGTGATGCTGATCAATGACCCGGGGTATGCGACCCAGGACCCGGAATTATTTAACGGCAATGCCATGACCTACTACGGCCGCTGGGACTACAAGTTCGACGAGGCGGCCCGCCAGGGCGCAGCAGGTGCCATCATCATTCACGATACCTTGCCCGCCGCCTACCCGTGGGCGACCGTGGAAAACAGCTGGACTGGTTTCAAGTTCAATATTGTGTTGCCGGATCAAGGTTTGGGCCTTGCCCAGGTGGAGTCCTGGATTACCCGGGAGCAGGGAGAGGCGCTGTTTGCCATGGCGGGCCTCGATCTGTCCGATATGTACGAGCAAGCGAAGACGCCTGGCTTTACCGCCAGGCCCCTTGCCTTACGTGCCAGTACTTCGCTGGAGAACGAGGTCCAGCAAGTGATATCGAAGAACGTGGTAGCGGTATTGCCCGGTTCTGAAGTACCCGATGAGGTGTTTATCTATATGGCGCACTGGGATCACCTTGGCACCGACGCCTCGATTGAGGGCGATGGCATATACAACGGTGCCCTGGACAATGCCACGGGCACGGCCGGATTGTTGGAACTGGCGGCGGCTTTCGCCCAACTACCCACCGCGCCGCGTCGCAGTGTGATGTTCCTGGCGGTCACCGCCGAGGAACAGGGCTTGTTGGGTTCGGTGCACTACGCCAGCCAGCCCCTGGTGCCGTTGGCCAATACGGTCGCCGGGCTGAACATGGATGGTCTCAACTCTATGGGTGAAACCCGTGACGTCACCGTGGCGGGCCTGGGCTTCAGTGAGCTCGATAACTTCTTGAAAGTGGCGGCGGACGCACGCCAGAAAGTCCTCTCTGCTGATCCGGAGCCGGAAAAAGGATATTACTACCGCTCCGATCATTTCGAATTGGCCAAGCGCGGCGTGCCCATGCTCTATCCGCGCCGGGGTTATGATCACCTTGAACGCGGGCTGGAGTATGGCCGCGCCACTGCGGCCGCCTACACTGCCAACGATTATCACCGCGTGAGTGACGAGTACAGCCCGGACTGGGACGTTAGCGGTGCACTGGCGGACCTGGCTCTTTACTTCGAAACCGGCAGGGCAATCGCCGATGGCAACAGCTGGCCGAATTGGCACGAGGGCAGCGAATTTCGGGCTGCGAGGGATGCGCTATTGGCGGAGGCGGAAAACTGATCTGGCCAGGTAATCTGGCCAGCCTGCGAAGTTTGGAACCATCCACCGCGGCCCATTGTCTCAGCTGCACACGTTGTCTCGGGCGTGATTGCTCGCCCCTCCCAAAAGGATTCGCCAATGAAAGCCTCCGACCTGTTTGTGAAGTGCCTCGAAGAAGAAAACATCCGCTACATATTTGGCGTTCCCGGCGAGGAGAATGCCGATTTCATGATGTCGTTGGAGAAATCTGAGCAGATCCAGTTTGTACTGACGCGGCACGAACAGGGAGCGGCGTTTATGGCGGAGATTTATGGGCGCCTGACCGGCAATCCTGCCGGTTGCCTTGGCACGCTGGGACCCGGCGCGACCAATCTGCTTACCGGTGTGGGCGACTCCAATATGGACCGTGCCCCGATGCTGGTGCTCACCGGGCAGGGCGCTTCAACGCGGCTGCACAAGGAATCCCACCAGGTAATGGATGTGGTCAGCATGTTCGAACCGGTCACCAAGTGGTCCAGCACCATCCATCATGCGGACACCATCCCGGAGGTGGTGCGCAAGGCGGTGCGACTGGCGCGCACGGAAAAGCCCGGGGCTGTGCATATTGAGCTGTGTGAGGATATCGCCAAGCATGAAACTGACAAGCAGCCGCTAAGCGTCAAGAAGTTCCGACGCGCGGTGCCCGACGACAAAATCATGGACCGTATTTACGACCGCATAAGGAATGCCAGCAACCCGATCATCCTGGCGGGCAATGGCTGCATTCGCCGCAGGGCTTCAGAACAGTTACGGAAGTTCTGTGCCAGTACGGGCATTGGTGTGGTCAATACCTTTATGGCCAAGGGTGCGGTCGACATGGATGCGGATTACTCGCTGTTCACCATTGGCCTGGGCACCAAGGATTATGTCACCTGTGCTATCGACGCCTCCGACCTCGTCATCAGTATCGGCTTTGACCTGGTCGAGTATCATCCCAGTCTTTGGAACCCTGGTGGTGACAAGGCCGTTCTGCACCTGGACTTCCTGCCGGCGGAAATCGATGAACATTATCACCCCGAGCTGGAAGCGGTTGGCGATCTGGCCCACAGCTTGTGGATGCTTAATGAACGCGTGGAACGCGACCCGATTAGCTTCGACTTAAACCAGCAGGCCGCGGTGCGCCGGGACCTGTTGGGGGTGTTCTCGGAGCACGCGGAAGATGAGACCGAGGGCAGCGTGCGCCCACAAAAGATACTCTGGGACACCCGGGAGGTCATGGGGCCCCAGGATATCCTGCTGTCCGATGTCGGTGCCCATAAAATGTGGATTGCCCGGCATTACCAGTGCCACGAACCCAACACCTGCCTCATTCCCAATGGCTTCTGTTCAATGGGGTTTGCGCTGCCCGGTGCAATTGCGGCGAACATTGTGCATCCCGAACGCAAAGTGCTGGCCATCGCAGGAGATGCAGGATTCCTGATGAATGTTCAGGAAATGGAAACGGCGCGGCGCCTGAATTCGAACATTGTTTGTATGGTCTGGGAGGATCAAGCCTACGGTTTGATTGCCTGGAAACAGGAGGCGGAATTCGGCCACCACACCGATTTAAGCTTTGGAAACCCGGACTGGATGCTGCTCGCAAAGTCCTTTGGTTGGCACGGTCACCGGGTGTCCACCAGCACTGAATTCAAGTCGGTACTGAGTGCCGCCTTTGACGAAGAGGGACCCAGCCTGGTTGTAGTGCCAGTGGATTATCGGGAGAATATGAAGCTCACCGAAACCCTGGGGGAGCTCACTTGCTCTATATAGTGTGAACAGGCCCTAGCCCCTAAACATCGTTTAATTCAGGATTATCAACATGACCACCCACTATTCCCTGTCCTCCGCTAGCGGCTCGGATGAGGCCCCCGCACCCCTGGAAGTTTTTTCACCCTACAGCGGAGAATTGCTGGCCACGGTCGATAAAAGTGCGGCGGCTGATATCGAGTCCGCCCTGGAGATTGCCTACGGCCTGTTTCGCAACCGCCGTGAGTGGTTGGGGCGGGAGTTTCGGGTGGACGTGCTCGAGAAAGTCGCGCAGATTATGGAGGAGCGATTTGAAGAACTGGCCACCGGTGCTGCGGCAGAGGGTGGTAAGCCGCTGGTCGATTCCAGGGTCGAAGTGGCCAGGGCCATTGACGGTGTGAAACTGTGTATCGAAACCATCCGCAGTGATGCCGGCCATGTCATACCGATGGCGGTCGGCGCCAACGAGCAGCGCGTTGCGTATACCCAGAAAGAACCGATTGGCGTAGTGGTCGCGGTCAGTGCCTTTAACCATCCACTCAACCTCATTGTTCACCAGGTCGGTGCCGCTGTTGCTGCAGGGTGCCCGGTGGTGGTGAAACCCGCCGGCACCACGCCATTGTCCTGCCACCGTTTCGTGTCGATATTGCACGAGGCCGGGTTGCCCCCCAGCTGGTGTCAAATGGTGGTGCCAGAAACCCATGCACTGTCTACTGCGCTGGTAACCGACCGACGCGTGGGGTTTTTCTCTTTCATTGGCAGCGGCAGTGTGGGCTGGATGCTGCGCTCCAAGCTGGCGCCGGGTACGCGCTGCGCGTTGGAGCACGGTGGTGTCGCTCCACTTGTGGCTGATGCGTCTGCGGACCTTGATAAACTGGTGCCATCCATCCTCAAGGGTGGCTATTACCATGCGGGCCAGGTTTGCGTTTCGGTGCAGCGGGTGATGGCGCACAAGTCGATAATGAACGAGCTGACCGAACGACTGACGCAGGGGGTGGCGGCACTGCAAGTAGGCGATCCGTTGCTCGACACTACCGAGGTAGGCCCTTTGATTACAGGCGGTGAGGTGACCCGGGTTACCGACTGGCTCAAGGAGGCGAAAGAAGCGGGAGCCGTTATCCCTGTGGGCGGCGAGGCGTTGGGTAACGGCTGCGTCAGCCCCGCCCTGGTGGTCGAGCCGCCGCTGACCGCGCAGGTTTCTACCGCTGAAATTTTTGGCCCGGCGGTGTGTTTGTACGGTTACGATGATGCTGACACGGCAATTGCCCAGGCCAACAGTCTGCCGGTTGCCTTCCAGGCTGCGGTATTTGCCCAGGACATCGATCGTGCGCAGTCAATCGCGCAGCAGCTGGATGCCTCGGCTGTGATGATTAACGATCACACGGCATTTCGCCAGGACGTGATGCCTTTCGCCGGGCTGCGTGAGTCAGGGCTGGGTGTCGGTGGTATCCCCTATACCATCGAAGATATGCAAATCGACAAGATGACGGTTATCAAGAGCCAGTCGGCTTAGGGCGTCTTCGAAGCTACTCTGTCGATTGCTTGCGGTCGCTGTTCACCAGCGCCGCGAGCTCTTCAATCGCCTCGTCAACGGTAAAGTGTCCCTTATCCTTATGTTCATCAAACAGGTTGATGATCTGGTCTGAACGCCTGCCCAGCAACATCAGCTTCAGGTAGAGACTGTCTTCCAGGGCGGGTTTACGCAGTGCGTCAAGAAAAAAAACCAGCACGCTGAGTGGACTGAGCACCAGGTCGCGGAATGCGTCGGCCAACAATTTGATCTGGAATACCAGCAGGTGTCTAAACGCCTGGCCGGTACTGACTTTCGCTTTGGATTCACGTGAGGTTTTCAGGAACATGGATTCTCCGTACTAACTGTCTGCCGAACTCTCGGGACCAGCCGCTTTGCGCGCAGTGCGCCTGGCCAGCTGTTCAACGATCCTTTCACCCCTACCCGGAATACTCCAGGGGCAGACGGCGATACAGATGGCACAGCCAGCGTTTTCGTTGAAGAAAGGTATGCACTTGTCAAAATCGACATACCATTTTTGCTCACCTCTTACGTCCACCTTCTCTGGCAGTATGGCGTCCGGCGGGCAGGCATTGGCACAAACCTGACAGCGGCTGCAAAAATCATCAACACCGTAATGCTCACTGGGTGTGGGAATCAGTGGCACGTCGGTGAGCACCGAAGCCAGCCGAAAGGACGAGCCGTACTCCCGGTTGATGATCGAGCCGTGTTTACCCAGTTCGCCGAAACCGCATTCGATGGCGGGAGGAATAAGGAGTACAGGACCTGCCATGGGCCCGCCGTGTGGCGTGGCTTTCCAGCCGCGTTGTTGAATCCAGCTGGCAATGTGCTTTGCGGCAGCGGTACCGCGGCCGTATTGCCTGACCACCTCGGCACCCGCTGACAGCGCCGGAGCCTCCTTAATGCGTTCATAGTCGTGGGCGATGCCGATCATGATGATCCACTGTTCCGGGATTTCCACGCCCTCGAATGCCCATTCGGGGCGGAATCGGGTGATGCCGAACAAGTCCAGGTCGACGGTGTCGGCATAGGCCTGTAGCTGCGCGGTCCACTCCTGTGCGGTCTGCTGTAGCGGTTCCGGTGCCATTGGTTCCACCGCCATCTCAAGTATCTTTGCGCGTTCCTGCCGTGCCCGAATAATATCCGGGTCATCTGCATTCTGGGTGTAGAACCACTGCTGGAGCTCGCCGTGGGCGAGTGTGTCCGGATCGTGCCAGTAAATGGGCGTGGCCTGACGGAATTCGGTCTCACCCAGGCCATTGATACTATTGCCTGATACGTCGGGTACCAGTGCCATTTGTTCCGGCTTGGGCGTGTACGGCCTGTAGGGGGATCTCGGCATTGGCAGCTCGCAGTGGCGGGGCTGCTACTAGCCTAGCTGTAATGCACTGATGGTCAAGCCCCTGGCCAGCGCGTTACTGCAACCAAGCCAGCTGCTGCATCCTGGCGCCAAAGTATCGGGCACCCTCCAGGGTCCAGTGGGTGCGATCGTAAAACACCTTGTAACCGTCGGGCGTAATACCCACGCACTCACGGGCGGCGTCATCGCATAGGACTTCAACCTTATCCAGGTAATCGACCTCAAACTCACTCGCCAGCTTGTTGAGCTTTTGATTCATAACCTGGGCGATTTTCTTGATGCGCTGCCGGTAGAATGTCGCGTTGATCTCCTGGTTCAGTAACGCTTGTTGCGGGTCCTGCTGACGCATCAAGCCGTCGAACAGGGGCAACCCGTTTAACTCCCGAAATCCCACAGAGTTGGAGACCAGGTAAACCGCTTTGCCTTTGCCGCGCAACGCGCGCAAGAGTGTTGGCAGGCCCTGTAAAGTGCTCCTGTCCGCGTAGACAGAGAGGACAACGGTGTCAGCGGCCTGGAAGTTCTCTGAATCCAGTAGCAATTCGATGTGTCTCTCAGGTATGTCCTTGGCCATGCCAAAGCGTGCGAACTCATGGTCTGGGTACCGTTCCGAATTGAGGTAGAAGGCATTGAAAATGTCCTTGCTGTGGGAATTTCCGACAATCAACACCTTGTTGCTGCTGGGGTCGTTGCTAAACCAGCGTATCCGCGTATCGAAGCGGGTAGGGCGGATTGCATAAACCTGAGGAAAGCCGTGTTCATTGGCCAGTGCGTTGAGCGGTCCCCAGGAGCGACGCTGTAGTACCACGTTGTCGAATTCGTTTTTGCCATATATTTCGAGATAGGTTGGAAAACGACTCTTGAGTCCGTCGAGTTGTATTACGCTCACGCAGAAGACCATCACCAGTGACCCCACCGTGCCCAGTGTTATCAGCAGGCGCTTTGTGCCGACCCTGGCGCGGTTCCTACAGGGCTTTTCGACCAGTTTGTATGCCGCAATTGCACCGGCAAAGCTGAGGACAATCCACAGGGCCTTGGTGGCAAGGGATGGATTCGGATCGTAAATGCGCCCGAAGGCAAAAACCGGGTAATGCCACAGGTACAGCGAGTAAGAAATCAGGCCGATGGCAACGAAAGGTGTAGTCGATAGCAACCGGGTAACGGGCTCCTCGGGGTGGGCGTAGTGGATGATCAGGCAGGTGCCCAGTACCGGAATCAGTGTCAGCAGTCCAGGGTGTCCAGCATCGTACTTCACAGTCCCGAGCGCGATAACAATCATGGCCAGGCCCAGCCCCGGCATTGCCCGGCCGATTGCGCTCGGTATCTCCCGACGGGTGCCCAGGTGGGCAAGAATAGCGCCGGCCAGCAGTTCCCAGAAACGACTGGGCAGCAGGTAGAAGGACATCGACTGGGAGCGCGGCGTCAGCCACACGGCGAGCGCCAGACTGGCGATAAAGGCACCGCCGAGTATCCACGGGGTTCGACCTGCTGCCAGGCGGTAGCACAGCAGTAACAGCGCGGGGAAGACAATGTAGTACTGCTCCTCGACCGCTAAGGACCAGGTGTGCAGGAAGGGTTTGATCAGCGCTGATTCCGCACCGTACTGCTGCATGGTTACATGCCAGTACACGTTTGAACCAAAGGCCACAGAAGCCAGCACCGACTTGGAAAAATCGATGATCTGGGACGGCAGCAGCAGTAACCATGCTGCGGGCAGCGAGGCCACGATGACGATCAGCAGGGCGGGCAGTAACCGCCTGGCCCGACGCTCGTAAAAGTTGCGGTAGGAAAAGGAACCGCAGCTTTCATATTCCGCGCGAATCAGCGAGGTGATCAGGTACCCGGAAATGACGAAAAAAACATCGACCCCGAGAAAGCCGCCGGGCAACAGCGAGCGGCCTGCCACCGTGAAGCTGGCATGGTAGATGAGTACCGCCAGCACAGCGATGGTGCGTAGGCCATCGACTTCCGGTCGATAGTGGATCGTGGCCAAATCCTGGCCCCTGTCGGCTGAAAAAACGCGACTTTAGCAGGGTATGCCTCAAATAACAGGGCTGCGCGCTCGAAAAAAGAAACCTTGCAATTTTGTTGATGAGAGGTATAGTTTATGCATATTACGTATGTAAGGATTATATAGGTATGTCTGAGCTTGGATTATCTGCCTGGCACGTCTGGTGTGCGATTGGTGTTTTGTTGCTGATCGCCGAAGTGTTTACAGCGGGGTTTATCTTTGCGGGGCTGGGGCTGGCAGCGTTTCCTGCCGCGATCGTGCAGGCGATGACGGGCAGCCTGGCCTGGGCCCTGACCACCTACACTGTGGGTCTGCTGATTTTTCTTTTCACCATTCGCCCCATCGCCATGCGCACATTTATGAAAGCCAAGCCCGCCCAGTTCGGGCCGGCATCATGGGTTGGCTCGACGGTGAAAGTTGTCGACGCCCAGGACGATGGCGGCGCGCTGAAGGCGTGGTTTCGCGATTCCTCCTGGAGCGCGGTTGCCCAGGAGGGGCATGTCCTGCTCGAAGGAGACATGGCGGAAATTGTTGAGGTTAAGGACGGCATTCTTGTGTTGAAGCCAGTTAGCGAAAGTTAGGAGAAGCTTATGAGTACTGCATTGTTGGGTGTTATCGGTGTTGTCGCAATATTCGTCATCACCTTGGTTGTTAAAGGTATTCGGATCGTGCCCGAGCAGTCCACGGTGATGATCGAACGATTAGGTAAGTTTCATCGCCAGCTCAATCCCGGGCTCAATATCATCATCCCGGTGGTGGACAGTGCGCGCTCCATTCCATGGAGAAGCACGATACGCCGTGATGGCATCAAAATGTATGTATTGGAAAACATCACTAACCTGGACTTGCGCGAGCAGGTTTACGACTTTCCGTCCCAGGCGGTGATCACCAAGGACAACGTGGGCATCCAGGTGGACGCGGTAGTTTACTTTCAGATCACCGATCCTAAAAAGGCAGTTTACGAGATTCTCAACCTGCCCGGTGCGCTGGAAACCCTGACCCAGACCACCTTGCGTAACGTGGTGGGTGAGATGGATCTGGACGAAACGCTGACTTCGAGGGAGAAGATCAATGCCGGGTTGATCGCCACCATTGGCGGGGCCGCCGACGGCTGGGGTGTGAAGGTGAACCGGGTAGAGGTGCAGGATATCTCGCCCCCTGAAGATGTTACCCGGGCGATGGAGCAGCAAATGAAAGCCGAGCGTGATCGTCGCGCGAGGGTGACCGAGGCCGAAGGTTACAAGGCCGCCGAGGTATTGCGCGCTGAAGGTGAACGTGATGCCCAGGTCGCCATCGCTGAGGGTGACAAATTGGCTGCGATTACCCGAGCTGAGGGTGAGGCACAGGCGACAATTCGTTTGGCCGAGGCGGAGAAGCGCAAGCTCAACCTGGTAGAGGAAGCCATGCCACAACAGTTTGCCGATTACCTGATTGGCACCCGCTATATGGAGACGCTGGATAAGATGGCGACCAACGACAATGTGGTGTGGATGCCACACGGTGCCCAGGACCTTGGCGGCTTTATCGGCGGTTACAAAACGCTACTGGGCGCTGATCAGGTGCCGGTGGACACAGCCAGTGAACCCAGCTGATGAACTCGGCTAACATCAAGCACCCCGGCGCGCTGATCGATGTTCTGGTATTGCGGCGCACCGGCATGTCCCAGTCGGCGCTGGCACGCGCGATGGGCTTCAACCAGCCGCAGCCCGTCAATGAGCTGGTCAAAGGTAAGCGCAACATCACGCCCAAGATGGCGATTATTCTCGAACAACTCTGTGGCGGTGCTTACCCGGCGGAATTCTGGCTGTTGGCGCAAATGCGCTGGGACATGGCACATGCGCAGGATTCATTAGAGCCATCGCGCCTGGGTATTGTCGAGGTGATCAAGGATTTTGAAGGTTCGCCGGAAAGCGAGGCGGGCATGGTGCCCGTACTTGCCAATCTCGCAGCGCAATTATCTACCATTCGCAGCCAGCCGCTGTTTGACTAGTTGTGATAACTCTGACTCGACACTGAAGGTCACCTTACGATCAACCTGTTTATAGTGTTCGCCTTTACCTCACGTGGGACGTAGAGACGGGTAGGCAGCGCCCTACAACACTGTCATCTGCGTCACACTCTATCTTTGACAAAAAAGGATATTGTCCTATAAGTAATTTTGGCTTTTCCTTTATCAATGCTGTAGTTAGCGGCGAGCTAACAACTAATGAGGGAAAAATTATGAAGGCAGCTACATTTACTTTGGCAGCTTTGTTTTGCCTCATGATTTCGTCGCATGCGCTGGCAGCAACAATAACGATATATCCAAGAGTCAACTCAACAGCCCCAAGCGCTGAGAAGCAGGGTAACTTTGACGTTGGGTGCAAAACCACTGTCCGAGACGATTTTTTTCTGGATGACAGGCCCAATCCTCAAATAAGACTGGACGAAGGAACTGGCGCAGGCAATTACGGCTGCAAGATAGGTTCCAGGGAGGACAAGAAACTCAATCCCGAATACCGCTATTATCAATGGCCCGTCACGCTCCTAACTAGATTCTATTTTGAGACATTCGAATCTGTTGCACTGAACAAAGTGACCGTGAAGCTCGCGACAAGCCCGCAAATTCGTTTTAATGGCCAGATATCACATCCGAACGACACTATTAACACTGCCATACCCTGGCTTGCTGGCAACTTTCCCAGCTCCTTGAAGGGGGAAATCAGCAATGGCGCCAGTGAACCATATACTTGGTTCACCTATTTGATGGGTGATACCCGAAGAATTCGTATGAAATACCCCGGAGCGGCCGAAGGAGCAACGGGGAACTGTGCCCTAGAAGCAGATGAGACGGATAAATGGTGTGCTGATTCGGCGAACCCTATTTCTTTCGGTTTCCTGCGAGAAGAAGAAGAGATCGAAATTACGATAAGCGAGCCCGGTGAACTCTCTCTTGATAATTATAAAAGTATCACAGGGGATTATTGGTATGCAGACGTCACGACGAGTTCCAGGGTCAATGTAAGGGGCTGGGATGAAGTGGGGACTCAGTTTGATGGTCCCGGCTGTGGTTTATTCCCCGTTGATAAGATGCAAGCCTGCAACTATCGGGCAACTAGCTCGCGTTACGATAGATTATCGGCGAGGGTGATCTATGAGTTCAATCTGAACGTTGATCAGGCGGATGGATTTAGCCCTTGCGATGACTATGAATCAACCTGTGTATTTGACGTAGATGACAGGAATGAACGATTTCTGGTTCCGATCAGTATCGACAGCAAGAGCGGCAAAGACGTGATAAACCTGAAATCCGAAGCTGTTGATGTCGTGCTTTATTCTCGCCCACTTTTTAACGCGACTTTAGCTGAGGTCAGTTCAGCGACCTTCGGCCCTGGTAGCGCGGCCGCAAGTGATTACCGTACTGAGGATGTTGATTCTGATGGTCTTGATGACATGATTTTTACCTTCCTGAGCGCGGAAACGGGAATTCAGTGCGGCGATGAGTCGGCAGAACTTTCCGGTAACACACTAGACGGAAATTCGTATGTGGGTTCAACTGAAATTCAGGTGCTCAAGAATTTCGGTGAGAATCGGGGGGAAAAGAAGGGAGCTGACAAAGGCCAGAAGAAAGGCTGGGCAACAGCATTCTGTGCCAGTGACACCTGAACTAGGCAGATAATCTTTGGTTCTTTAGCTAGTGTCTGCTTCTAGGCGAAAGCGGACACCGTAAATCAGGTGTTACCTGTCAAATCAAGTCCAAACGAATACAACGACGTCAGGTCAGTCACATAAGGCGCTGCGGAAGCGCGCAACCGTTGCTGATTCCCATGGTCTTGCCTCGGTAACATTCCCCCAGACCGGCTTGGGCCAGCAGGCATCACCCGCATGTCTACCAATGACATGAACGTGTAACTGCGGGACAACGTTACCCAGCGCTGCAATATTTATTCTTTCTACATAGGACTCGGCCTGAAGAAACGCTGCAACCTTCTGCGCGTCATCCATCACCTGATTGCGCTTGTTAGTATCCAGCTGTAACAGATCTTCTATAGGTGTGTCTGGCACCAGAATACACCAGGGGATAACCGCATTGCGGTGCAGTAGTAAACTCCCACTGGGTATGACGCCAAGATAATGACAGTCTGCGAGTAGTTGTTGGTGAATATCCCCTTGATCCATAAAACCTCCGATTGTAGTTACGCTTATCCGCGCCTCAATTTTTCAGCTTCCCGGTGGATGCGTTTGTAGTAACGACCCCGGTTGCGAGCCTCGGCTCGGCGCTCCGCCAGGCTGGCACTGTTGAGCGCCTGTTCTCGCAGCAACTTCTGATAGTTGGTGAATCGGCGTTGGTCAATATCGCCCCTGGCGATAGCCTCCTGAATCGCACATCCGGGCTCGTCTGCGTGCCGACAATCGTTAAATCGGCACTTTAGCGCCAATTCCTCCATTTCCGGGAAGGTTGCCATGACGCCTGTTTCACAGGCAGATAGTTGCAGTTCCCGCATCCCGGGAGTGTCGAGTATTAGCGCGCCACCGGGAAGCTTTATCAGGGAGCGCCTTGTCGTAGTGTGTCTGCCCTTGCTGTCATCTTCGCGGATGGCCCCGGTGAGTTGGTGCTCTTTGCCCAATAGGGTGTTGGTCAGGGTTGATTTACCTGACCCGGATGATCCGAGCAAGACCACGGTGGCGCCCGGCGACAGCCAGGGAAGTAGAGCGTCAGTGCTGTTGCTGTCCACGCAATTTATCGCTTCCACACACAGTAGGGGGTCGAGCGCCCTGGCGCTGCAGATCAATGGCTCGGAGTCCTGACATAGGTCTGCTTTGCTCAAAACCAGTACAGCGTCACATCCAGCCTCCCGGGTTACGCTCAGAAACCGCTCAACACGGCTGAGGTTGAAATCATCATTGAGCGAACAGACGACAAAGGCCGTATCGACATTAGCCGCTATGAGTTGTTCTTCAACGGCGCTTCCTGGTGCTTTACGCCTGAAAATGCTCTTGCGCTCCAGCCGTCGCGAGAACTGGCCATCAGTCGACAGTAGTAACCAGTCCCCCACGACAATGGGCGGCATATTGGTGCTGATCGCGATGTCAGTCGCGCCTTCTTCTGTAACGACCTCAATGCGGTTTCGATGTTGTTCTACCACCCGCGCGGGTATGGTCGATTCCCATTCTTCGAGTGAGAGTTGTTGCTGAAAATACGGTAGCCAACCAAGATTGGCCAACTTGTGCTTGTTGAACATGAGAAAACCCCGGGCGCGTTAGCGCCGTTAATATAATTTTATGGGGCTTCTGCCCCGGCTGGGTGCCGGGTATAAAGGCGTGTCGGGCTAAGTAAGGACCTAAACCTGCACGGGGACCCGGCAAGGGTTTACGACAATCATGAACGATCTCCTTGCTGTGGTTGTTGTGCTTACTATAGCAGTGACTCCGTGCTCTACAAGTAAGAATGTTGCGTAATTTTGGTCAACCCAGAGTGACCCTGACACCGGCGTAGTCCGGGTTTGGTGGAAATGGTAAAGGTCGTGAGGAGTGGATTGCTCGATTATACTGTCCACGATACTTACAATAATGACGCCGGTATTGGAGATAACGATGCGTTTAATATTCGCAATACACCTTGCTGTTTCTGTGTTTACTTTGATACCGGCCTATGTAGTCGCGGAGCCTGACCAATCCGGCACCCGACTTTTCTGGGGTGACACCCACTTGCATACCTCGGTTTCAACGGATGCTGCCGCTCGCGGTAATCGACTTGGGCTGGACGCTGCTTACCGATTTGCCCGCGGTGAAACCGTAACATCCTCCACCGGCCAGGAGGCCACATTGCGCCGCCCGTTGGACTTTCTGGTGATTGCAGATCACTCAGACGGAATGGGCTTCTTCGGCATGTTGGCCGAGGGTCACCCTTTGATCATGGAAGAGGAATTAGGCCGCCGTTGGCACCAGTTGGTGAAAGAGGGCAAGGGCAGTCTGGTTGCGGTCGAGGTCGTCAATGCATTTGCACAGGGCACGCTGCCCTGGGAAACCCAGGACCCGAAGTTGATGACACCAATATGGAACGCAAATGTTGACGCGGCGGAAAGATTCAATGACCCCGGTAAATTTACTGCTTTCATCGGCTATGAGTGGACCTCGTTGGTCAGGGGCAACAACCTGCACCGTGTCGTGGTACTGCGTGACGGTGCGGACAAGGCGCGTAAGTCGCTGCCCTATACGCTGGGGGATAGCGCAGATCCGGAGGATCTCTGGCGCTGGCTGGCCAGGTATGAAGATACAACAGGTGGCAAAGCGCTGGCCATTCCGCACAATGCCAACCTGAGCAACGGCATGATGTTTGCCGACGTGACCCTCTCCGGTGAGCCCTTGACGGCTGATTACGCCGAGCGCAGGCAGCGCTGGGAACCGCTGATTGAGATCAGCCAATACAAGGGCGACGGTGAGGCCCATCCATTGTTGTCACCAGATGATGAATTTGCCGATTATGAAACCTGGGATGTCGCCAACCTGGACATGAGTCAGGCAAAAACTGACGACATGCTCAAATACGAGTATGCCCGCGAGGCACTCAAACGCGGCCTGGCCTACCAGGCCCGGTGGGGTGCAAATCCGTTTGAGTTCGGTGTGATTGGAAGTACTGATTCCCATACTTCTCTCTCGACTGCAGCGGAGGATAATTTTTTCGGCAAGCATCCCGGCAAGGAGCCCAGCGCAAGCCGGGCGGGTCAGCTGCAGCGTACGGGATTGGCGGGCAAGATCATGGGGTGGCAGGGTGTGTCGTCTGGCTACGCAGCCGTATGGGCCGAGGAAAACACGCGCGAGTCCATCTGGGACGCGATGAAGCGGCGAGAGGTCTACGGCACAACGGGTACGCGAATTTCGGTACGCATGTTTGGCGGCTGGCAGTTTGAAGATGACGACCTTAAAGCCGGCGACAGGGCTGCTCTGGGGTACAAAAAAGGTGTGCCGATGGGAGCTGAGTTACCCGCAGCGGATGGCAGCGGGGCGCCGCGTTTAATGGTGGCTGCACTGCGCGACCCCGAAGGGGCCAACCTGGATCGAATACAAATTGTCAAAGGCTGGCTGGACGCCCAGGGTGAACCCCGGGAGCGGGTATTCGACGTGGCCTGGAGCGGTGAGCGCCAGCCCGATGCACAGGGCAAGTTACCCGCAGTAGGAAACACGGTGGATCTGGAAACTGCCACTTGGAGTAACTCCATCGGCGCCGACGAGCTCGCTGTGGTCTGGCAGGACCCGGAATTCAACCCGGAAACACCGGCATTCTACTACGCCCGGGTGCTGGAAATTCCCACGCCGCGCTGGCTCGTGTATGACGCTGTTCGCCTGGGCGCAAAGATTCCAGAGGGCGCAGTGTTGACGGGTCAGGAGCGGGCCTATACCTCCCCCATATGGTATCAACCGCCGAAGTAAGTACAGAGTCCGATCTATGAATCACGCAAAACTGCGCGAGGCAGAGGCGAACTTTCTGCAACGCTATCCGGGAGGTTTTGGTGACCCCGAGTTGGCTGCGGTAAAAAAGAAACATAACGTGGACAAGTTGGTGGCGTTTACCCAGGAATGTTTTGCGCGCCAGAATTTCAACCGCCCGGAATTCATCTGCGAGTCGCTGCTGAAAGTGGTTAGCCGTTCCTCCATGGTGTCGCGCTTTGAAAAGCCGCGCTTTCGGGACTTCATTGCGGCGCTGAATTCGCGGGAGCGCCAGGTGCTTGCCGCAGCGTACGAAAAACGCCTTTACGGGCGTCAGAAACGCCAGGGGTTTGAGGAAATTCTAGGCATGCTCAGCCACCACAAGATCGCCAAGTGGTCGGTGATCTCAGTGGTGCCGTTCTACTTCGCCCCCCGTAAGGAAGCTTTTGTAAAACCCACCACGGCCAAGGGTATTCTCGCTTTTCTTGAGGTAAGCGACCTTCAATACAAGCCCACGCCGTCATGGGCCTTTTACCAGGGCTATCAAAAATTGCTGGCGGAAATACGTTCGGAAGTTGTGCCCACGCTATCACCGAACAATGCGGCGCTCACCGGATTTATGATGATGAGCCTGTGAGCAGAGGCGGGTTCAGTAACCCGCTTCAATATTCACCAGATTCAGCATGGGTTCACCGGCCACATAACGTCGTAGATTTTCCACCGCGATGGCCGCCATCCTGCGCAGGCTGTCGATCCCGGCGGTTGAGGTGTGGGGTGTGATAATCACATTATCCATCTGCCAAAGCGGACTATCCGCGGGCAGTGGTTCCGGGTCGGTTACATCGAGGCCCGCGCCGTAA
Organism: Halieaceae bacterium; assembly: GCA_963669435.1. Classification (GTDB taxonomy): domain Bacteria; phylum Pseudomonadota; class Gammaproteobacteria; order Pseudomonadales; family Halieaceae; genus CALJFL01. The sequence continues at coordinate 1,458,605 of OY770025.1, read as the reverse complement.
AGCTGGCCGCTTTCAAGCGCTGCAACGAGGTCGTCGGTAACCGTACTCCTCCCGCGACCCACGCTCAGGAAGACCGCCCCACGCTTACTCGTCTTGAAGAATGCCTCGTTAAACAACCCCCGGGTGGACGGAGTCAGGGGCAGGGCGTTAACAATGACATCGGCCCGTTCGGCGAGTTCGTGCAATTCATCCGCCAGACCAACGTATTCAACATAGTCTGGGCCATTGCGTGAAGAATTGCGCGTGGCGATGACTCGCATGCCCAGTCCGTGCGCCCGCCAGGCTATTTCGGTACCAATGCCTCCGAGTCCCACAACCAGCATGGTTTTGCCATTGAGTTCGCCAAAGCGTACCTCGGATCGCAAGTCAGAATCCCAGCGATTATCGGCCTGCGCCCTGCTATAGGCGGGCAGCCCCCGCGAAATCGACATCAGCATGGCGATCGTGTGCTCGGCAATCGTTGGCGCTGACAACCGTTTACTGTTGGTGAAGACGATGCGCTCCTTCTGCTTATCGCTCAAACCGGTGCAACGGTCCATGCCCACGGCGTAGCTGTGAAACCAGGTCAGGTTTTCGTCAGCGCCCTTTATCGCGTCCGGCGTGCAAAAACCAATGGCACCGTCCGAGTCCGCCAGTACCTCCTTGGTGAGCCGGAAGCTACCGGAGCGATCGAACACCAATTTAACGTCTCCGGCCGCAGCTTGGAGTTGTGATTCATAGTCCGGCAACAGCTTGGAAAAGCCAGGCAGCATAGTGACCGTTACCTGCTGGGGACCCCAGCCCGAATGATCCGACATGGGCTTATCGCCTGTACGCAATTGCAGGCTGTCGATTATCTCCTGCGTGGCAGCCGGGGTTTCGGCGTTAACCAGGGGTGATAACAACATGTATCCGGCGGTAGCGAGCGCCAATAATCGACGAAATTTCATTGCGGTCCTCCTCAACGCGACGTGCTAGCGTATATCACATACGGTCGTGAATACTACTTGGGTCTCTTTCCAAACCGGGCCGCGGAGCGGGAGCAGCAGCAAGCGAAGCTTGCCTTGCCGCAGCAAGCACGGAATAATTCGCCCCTCTTATATTTCCCGCCTGTAGCTCAGCTGGGTGAGGCAAATGCTTTCCAAGCACAGCTTGGAGTGCAGCCGAACGACGTCCAGCTATGCTGGGCGGCCGGACCGCGGAGCGGGAGCAGCAGCAAGCGAAGCTTGCCTTGCCGCAGCAAGCACGGAATAATTCGCCCCTCTTACATTTCCCGCCTGTAGCTCAGCTGGATAGAGCAGCCGCCTCCTAAGCGGCAGGTCGTGCGTTCGAATCGCGCCAGGCGGGCCACTTATGAAAATGCCGACCTCGCGTCGGCGTTTTCATAAGTGGAGTGTTTGGCCGAGTCGAATGCACCCGTTCGACAAATTGCGCTAGCAATTTGAACCGAGGCGCAGAGCGCCGAAGCCCGAAGGGTCGTAACAGCCTAAGGCTGTTACGAGTCATCGCGCCAGGCGGGCCACTTATGAAAATGCCGACCTCGCGTCGGCGTTTTCATAAGTTGATTGTTTGGCCGAGTTGAATGCACCCGTTCGACAAATGCGGCAGCATTTGAACCGAGCCTTAGGCGAGCCCGCAGGGCAGAAACAGCCCAGAGGCTGTTTCTGGTTAATCGCGCCAATCGCTGAGAAGCCCGCAGGGCCAATTTCCCACGCGCTAGGGTGTGTACCAAATTGGGGAAGTGTAAGCACGCTCCTGATGAGTTTTAGGCACCCCGTCCGGCAACGTGGCCCCCAATCTCACCTTGTCGTACATGTACCAAATGGGTGTAGGAATCTCCAATACACGCCCGTAATAAAATGCATCCAGCTCCGGGTCAAACTCCGGATCTGTCCAGACCGTCATCAATTCTGCGGCTCCTATAGTGTTGGTCCAATTTGCCGATTCAACATCCACCGTGTTACCGACCGCAGGCAACTTGCCGTCCTGACCAATTTTCCGATCTCCCGACCAGGCAACGTCATACACCTTTTCTTGAGTTTTGCCATTCGCATCCACCCAGCCTTTTACAACTTGTAATCGATCGAGATTAGCGCCTATGGGGTCTCTCAGCGCGTAGAACATGAAACTCGGCGAGGTTTTACCCCGGCCTTCCTGGTTGGGGAGGTCGGCACCCATAGGTACGCCTTTGCTATAGCCGGTAAAGGCCAACTGTCTATTTTGGAGATCTGCCAGTGTAAAGCCCCAACCACCGAAAAAACGCACTACAATCCGAGGTCCTGTGGTGGCGTAGGTTTCCTTACGCATCATGGCGTCAAAAAGCGCCTCGCGGGTGTTCTCTGAAGCCCAGATTCCCTGGTAGCCGGATGCGACAATCAGATCGCCCGGTATCTCACCGAGATCAGACTTGATGAATGGGTGATTAACCCGCTCCGCGGAAGGTTCTACACTGACCGATTTGCCGAAGAAGTTGTCTTCATCGGCCGTCGGTAGGCTGGTATGACTATCCGTCGCGCCGACCATGCCGAACTTATATGGATTGACGCCCAGCTTGTCCTCCAGAAGCATACCGTTCTTCAGTGCCTCGCGTGCATATTCACCAGCGAGCATCTTTTCTTCTTTCAGTTCGGACACATCAAGGTTACCGACATCCCAGGTCCCATAATCGGCAAACTCGTCATTGGGCGAAAGATAGGGGTGTGTTTCTGTGTCGCCCTTCATCTGGGTAACCTCGTACAGGGGCTCCCACTCTGCACGAAGAGCCACATACTCTTTATTGACTCTGCCACCAGCGTAGGTCTTGTTCATGGGGAACATCCAGCCGTTGGACAAGTTGCCGTTGTGGGATATCGCCAGGGCCTGCCCGCCTGTCTTGGTTTCGTAGTCCTCAAGCCACTGATATAGGTCCAATGGATCAGTGGAGCCCACAGGGGGTTGAGTGGTGAGTGGGATCACCTGCTTTGCGCGCTCAGCCCCATCTCGCAAGACCACATTACGGTGCAAATTGAATCCTTTGGGTACAGAGGTCCATTCGTAGCCAATAAAGGCGGTGAATCGACCGGGCTCATTGTAGACTTCGGCCACATCGGCAATGTCTGCCCAAATGCTGTTGTACCGATCCGACCCCGGAGAGTAATCGGACACCATTTTCTCTGGCACTGTGAATTGAGAGAAGGCCTGTATGAGTTCGAAGGCCGCCTTGCCGGCTTCTCTACCACCTTTCTGGAAAGCTTCATGCCAGCGCTTGCCTTCGGGGACAGCGAGAATATTGGGTGTGCCCGCCTGAATATCGGTCGCAATTCCCATCATGTCGGAGTGATCTGTAATGACCAGCCAGTCCAGTGGCCGGGCCAGCTTTACAGGCAAGCCTGTGGAGGAAACAATTTCCTCGCCCCTGGCTAGCCGATAGGCATCATCATGGAGCACGGTATTGCCGAACAAGCCCGCATCCAGTGACAGGCCTGTGTGTAAGTGAGTCTCTCCCCAGAATACCTGGCTGGGAAAGGCGCGTTGTGCCCAGGGTGAGTAGGTCTTACCCGGGTACAGCTTAGCGAGCTGCTCTGGTTGTGGTGCTCCTGCATCGCTGGCATAGAGGTGTGATACTAAGGCGAGTTGTCCGGCCAAAAGTATCGTAAAATTTAGTAGCTTGTTTTTCATTGTGACCTCTTTTCGACATTCGGACTGGTTCCTTAGGGCACCAGGACGCTTTCATGAAACCTTCGATCTCGAACCAAACGCGCCCGGCTAAGGCCATGGGACATTAAGTCAGTAGGTGTAAGCCAGCTCAATGACCCAACCCCGTGGCCAGACACTATGGCAAGTGGAGTGTATTCGAAGAATCCTGATTACTTCAACACACTAGTAGTATAGTCCTAATCGTTCAAGTGCTTCGCCCGTTTGACTTGACGTACGGAACGCAATCTCAAGTTCGGCTCTGAAGAAGTTCGGACGCCGATTCTGGAAAATCCCCTGAATTTCATCGCCCTACGGTGGAGTGGTACCCGCGCGCTCCCCCTTGTAACCGCGGGCCTGTAGAATACACCGCGATTGACAATCTACTAGATGTTACAGTTAACCGCGCCAGGCGGGCCACTTGACCAGCGCTATGTCCACACAACGGTTTTCTTCCAAAATCTACAAACTACTCTTGTTTTCTTTCATCTCGATACAGGCTGGATTTTTGCCGTCTCACGCTGGCCCACCCCTATCCATAGAAGACCCAGGCATCCTCGAACAGGGCCAGTGGGAGATCATCACCGCCGCAACCGCCACCAGTATCGGCGCGGGCAAGGTTTACCAGTTTCCAGTCGCTGACGTCTCGCTGGGGGTTGTCGAAGACAAAGTCCAGATTTCCGCGGTCTACCCCTACGTGTTCGCCCAGCTGGATGATCAGGATAAGGATTCCGATTTTGGCAACCTCGAACTGGGGGTGAAGTTCAAGGTCTGGGATAGCGCTTCCTGGCAGGTGGCAGTCGCGCCTGCGTATTCATTCGGTATCACCCGCTCACTGGCTGAGACTGGTATCGGTGTGGACACACATGTTTTGTAGAGAATTTTTGACTGAGAGCCTATGCGCAAGCCCAACTTCTTTTTGATTGGTGCTCCAAAGTCGGGAACAACCTCACTTGCTAACTGGTTGGCTCAACATCCACAGGTATTCTTTTCCTACCCGAAAGAGCCCTGGCATTTTGCCACCGACTCCGGCCAGCCCCGTAGATATAAACATAAGAGTTATGAGAGTTTATTCGCGGATGCCGGAGAGCAACACCTGGCGGTTGGGGAGGGTTCTACGGTCTACCTTCGATCCGAAGTCGCAGTCCCGGAAATCTTGAGGTACCAGCCAAATGCCAAGTTTGTAGTAATGCTACGCCGACCACAGGATATGTGCTTCTCATGGTATTTACATATGCTAAGGGAAACAGAGGACCAATTAGAGTTTGCAAGTGCTTGGGCATTGCAGGAGGAGCGCGCTCGGGGCAATTTTCTTCCACCGGCAGCTTTTAACCCAAAGTTATACCAGTATGGGGAAGTATGCAGCGTCGGAAGCCAATTGGAGAAAGTTCTTGAAGTAGCCTCAAGAGACCGTGTGCTCGTGCTCTTCATGGAGGAGGTTCTTGCCGACCCTCACGGTGGATATAGGGAGGTTGCGCAGTTCCTAGGGGTTGATGACTCTTTCGTTCCCAAGTTTCTACATATGAATCCCAAGCGCAGAGTGCGTTCATACACGGCGCGCAACCTTCTGGGGCGCTTGGTTCAGTTGAAAAATGCGATCTTGCCCAGCATGAACTTGGGTCTTCTCAGCATCTTTTACAAACTTAATCTCCAACCAGATACGCGGACTGTGATTGACCCCGAAATGTCCAAGACCCTGGATGCATATTTCGCTGAAGAGATTCGGCTGGTCAAACTACTGGTTGGGCGAGTTCCGAAAAACTGGGAAGTCGGTGGGCCTACTGACTAATCGCTCAATTGATCCGGGCGTGCGATAGTGTTAGTCGATATTGTTAGGTTATGCGGATATGGAAGGTGCATGTATACAAGCTTGCAATTCACATGCCTATCAATATTTCTGGTTGTGATTTAGACGCTGTAGCTTATGCGTAGCCGTATTTGTGCGCTGATTCGCAGATTTTGCTGATCCTTTGAAGGTTTCGTTGGCCAAAGAACTGGTCTAGATCGACATCACTTTCCCCCCTCGGTTGGTACTGCACTTTTACAACGTCACTTATATCTTTTGTGATCTCCAAGTCCAGTTGCGATGCGACCTCTATTGTGGTCCTCTCTGGGTCGGATCTAAAGTCTTCATAGCGGAGTAAGACCATTCGTTTTGAATGTCTTGCGTAGGCGCGCATCGTCGCCTCCCAGCGATAGGACAATGATTCAATGTAATTGGAGCCAGCAAAACCCAACCAACTGGAATCTATCGTCAGACGCCAGGTCTTTGTCAGCCTCTGGTAGTCTTCCTCTCGGAGAATCTCCCGATCTCCTGGCATATGCAGCCTGTTTAGAATGCTCCTGATATTGTCTCTGGGATCACGACAAATAAACAGGTACCTTGATTCGGGATAGTGATCCACCAGTTGGTCGGCAAGAAGGCTAAGATGAGGCTCTTTGATTATCTGTTTACAAAAATCTAGCCGATTTCTTCGAATGAACTCGGGAAACGTCATATTTCCAGTGACAACTCGATTAAATGTGGGCTTCGACATTTCGCTGAAAAGGTCCAACGCAACAGACTTTTCAGTTCCGTGTGCCAGCGATGCAGCTATAGCGGTAGTCCCCGACTTCTGGTTGCCAAGTATGAAAACGGGAGAAATTATCGGTTCTGCGTAAAAGCCCCTTATAGATCTCGCGATTCGCTTGCTTGAAATTACTAATCGATTAATCATCGCCAGCTAATTTTCATCTAGACGTACCGCAAGCTGCCACAGACACGAAGAATTGTTACTTACTTGTTTAGAAGATGCTCGTAAACCTCTAGAACTTCTCCACCGTATCTTTCCACAGAGAACCTGTTATTTACTTTCTCACGAGCGGCTTCGGCGATATTTTTCGCTAGCCGGGGTTGGGTTAGTAGTTCCATTAGTTTTGTAGCCATCTCCTGCCACTCATCTGAGTCAACGAGGAAACCATCCACGTGGTTATCTATGATCTCCGGTGGCCCTCCACTATTTGTAGCTATAACCGGCACCCCGGCGGCCATGGCCTCAATGATAACTCTTCCAAATGGTTCCCTGTCAGATGGTACTAATAGCACATCGAAGTTCGGCATCAAACTTGCTACATCTGTGCGATAACCAAGGAATCGCGTTTGATCTTCCAGTTCCAAATCGTGCCTCAGTCCTTCGATACGTTTTACGTACTCTTCCTCACCGCCCGCGCCACCAACAACTACTCCGAGAAAAGGGATACCTGTATGTTTCAACGAGTTCAGTACTCGGAGAAACCACTCTAGTCTTTTTATAGGAACGATTCTTCCCACAAAACCGATAACGTACTCTCTTTGGCTCACACCAAACTCTTTTCGAAAATCTTCGTTATTCGAACACGCTTCCCACTTAGTTGCTTGAACGGCATTATAAATGACATAAGGTTCTTCAGCTGGTGGTTTATCAGAAAATCGAGACTTCGTTTCTTCTGCAATCAGAATAAGCTTTGATGCGATAAGTAATCGAAGTTTGTCAGTAAATCTGTTGCCCCGATTCCAGCGGACGTGCCAGATCACTGGAATTCTACGGATAAATGCTGCAATGCCCCATGAAATCACCGCTCTGTCGTGACTGATGTGAACGATGTCAATATCACTTTCTCCGAGACATTTGAAGGCCGACACCACGTCTGCCAGGAGGCTAAAGGCGACGGAGAGTTTGCTCACCGCTGCTCCGGGAGTTGGGGGCGCGACACTCGCTAGAGGCGGAAGTGGAATCTCCCAGACATTGAGACCAGAGGCACTGATAAGCTCGCAAACAGGGCCTGCGGAGGGCACGGCGTGGACTGTATCCACGCCAACCCGCTCGAGATATTCTGCCAGTATCAGCGTGGATTGAACACTTCCCCCTACCACCGGATCATTGTATGGAAAAAGTACCCTCAAAAGGAAAAATCTCTTTGTTATATCTCTTGGAGAAGTCTCCGGACATTTAGATGCAGCTAACCATGTCATTGACAATTTTCATACAAATAATCACCACGCACCGATCAATACAATAGCCGCGGGCGTTAACGTCGTGATCAATATGCAGCATAAAAATGAACCAACGTTAGCAAAAAATACTTTACGGTAAAGCGCTACGTAGGTTACAGCGAAGTTGAAGTAGAATGAAAAAAACATACACCAAGCAAGAAATATCATGTCGCCTAAATACACGCCGTAACAGATCGCTAGAATGTTGATGGTCGCGTTGATTAAGCCTACCCGAAACATTAGATCCGGTCGCCTAGCAGCCTTGAAAAACCCTGCACTGGAAGACAAAACAGCCTGCACTGGTATCGCCAAGAAAAAAATTTGCAATACAGGTACAACCTCAGACCAAACTATTCCGAGAGTGATCAGTACTATCCGCTCAGTTGCAAAAAAGCAGACTATGGATGCCAGGGAGCCAAGTATTGAAAGATTAAGCGATAGATTATTATTTGTCGCGGCTAGAGTTTGAGGTGAATTAGAATGGTGCTTTAGCACCGGCTGTATGGCAGGGTTAATTGCTTGAGTTAGCAGCATAACGGGATACTGAGCTAGTCGGAAAGCGGCATTGTACATTCCCAGAGAATCTGTGCCCAGATACTTGCCAACCAACAAGCTGTCAAAGTTCTTGCTGGTAAAGTTGGTGAAGCCATACCCAAGCTGATAAATAGAAAATCGCGCAACCGCCCGCACACATCCCAACTGCCGGCCAACCAGGGGGCGTCCAGTGTTCAGCCGGCCACAGGCAAGCCAGACTAAAGTAAAGTTAATTACTGAATAGGCGGTGAACTTAATGGCCATGGCCGCCTCAGGTTCAATAATTAAAGAAACCGAAATCGCAAGTATTGTAGATACTACAATTGCTGTGAAACCACATGCGGCGAGCAATAAGAACTTCCGCTCTCGCAGCAATAGAGCTTTTGGCGTTACAGACGCGGCAAAAAATGTTACTGAAGGTGCAAGAATCACCAGTACATCTGGCATGGCTGGTGAATTGAAGAACGCAGATATTTCGTTTTTCAACAAATATAGTGCAGCGCCGAAAAGGCTCCCCAAGATAAGGGTGAACGAGAACACCCCGTCTCTTAAATCTCGGCTAAAATCATCCACATTGATTAAAGCGGGTGTTAGACCCGCTGCAGATAGGAACTGAAACAAAGTGCCCGCGACCATAGCGGCCGTGACCAGGCCATACACCTCTGGGCCGAATATTCGGGCCAGCATTATCGTTGAGGCTGCATTGGCAAAGTAGACTGCGTATTGGCCGATCATACTCTGACCGATAGCCGGGTACAGTTCTGAAATTGCCATATTGTGCTTACCTGATAGAAAATCAGCGTATCACCCAGGCCGGTTCTGTCTTGCCAGCTGGGAGATATCGTCGGAGCTACTTGCGTTCGCCCACTAGTTAATTACATGTTAGTCATCTGGGGATATCGTAAAATGTGCGACGGTCTTAGCCAACTGAATGTCGTTTTCACCCCCCATAACATTCACGTGGTTTAGCGAATTCTCTGGGTCCACGTAGGTGACCAAAAGAGTGTGCGAGCTTTTTCCCATACACATAATCGCTACGCCGCTCATTTTTGCCACTACCCAGAACCAGATGTCATCATTGCTGGGGCATAGCTTACGCGCAATACTGTAGTCAGATAACAGGCCCGGCTTTAGCTTGCCGGGAGGATAAAGGACGCCTCCGACCCCTGTGAGAAATATGCGCTCTTGAGGAGTGTTCTGATTGGCCTTTGTCCAGGATAAGTAAGGGGTCAGCTTATTCGCCGTCCAACTATATTCCCACCCCCTCATGCCAATTATCCTGTCGGGATTCTCCTGATGAGCCTTAACAATGGTTGCTACCAGCCAAGGGCGGTAAATCGCATCATCATCCACCGTAATTATTGTGGCACGAGGATACTGCTCTGATACCGGTAGCAGCTTTTTATAGCTTCTCGTATTCTCGGTAACCCATAGTAACTCGACCCCACGAAATGTTTGATTAACGATTTTCTGAGGCAGCTTCCTGTTCTCGAACTCTTGCTCACTTAAGACAAGTATGATTCGGTCGGGTGGTCGATGTTGTCTTAATATCGACTCGATTGCGATCCATGCAAAGCCTATTCGAGCGGGGAAGGACGTCAGCGCAACAATAACTCCATCTTCTATTGGGTTTCGCTCAAATCTACTTGGGTGTGTAAAGAGTAGCGACTGAAATATTCCTTGCTCAAGAATCGCCAATGCAGCGTGGGCTGTGCGATAGCACCAGCGTAGTGTTCTAAGCCCCCTCATTCTATTCCTGAAACGTTTATGCATCTTAGCTTTGACCGACATGCTAGCGCCGTTGAACTCCTCCTTTCTGTAACTTTGAAATGGAAGCCGCTAGGGTAACAATACCTGCATATACAGGTGTTGCGAAGAGTCGATTGCTGAATATTTAGCGCTCACCCTGTTACAGTTACCTAGTAACGTCCAGTCTCAGTTTTAACGACCCACAGGGAGCTACTTGGAATGCCACCGTAAGCCTCTTGATACTTGGTCGATAGTTTCCTGATAGGGTGATACTTTTAACACATCTAAACCAAGTTCAAGGTGATCAGCTTCTGATGTTCAGGTTGCGTCACATCCAACCCGGCAGAAAACTCTGGGAACCTAGTCAGAGGTCAACTGTGCTGGATTGCTTTTTTACGTGTTTCTTCTGTCTATCTATAGCGCCTCTATTGGCTCTTGTTGTTTCAACGCCGTCACACGCCGGCCCACCCCTTTCCATAGAAGACCCCGGCATTCTCGAACAAGGCCAGTGGGAAATCATCACCGCCGCCACTGCTACCAGTATCGGCGCGGGAAAGGTCTATCAATTCCCGGTGGCAGACGTCTCACTTGGTGTAGTTGAAGATAAGGTCCAGGTGTCTGCGGTCTACCCCTACGTCTTCGCCCAGCTGGATGATCAGGATAAGGATTCCGATTTTGGCAACCTCGAACTGGGGGTGAAGTTCAAGGTCTGGGATAGCGCTTCCTGGCAGGTGGCAGTCGCACCTGCCTATTCATTCGGTATCACTCGCTCATTGGCTGAGATTGGCATTGGTGCGGACACGGATGTGTTGTTCTTACCCGTTGTGGCAGAGCATCAGGTCAACGAACGATTCAGGATTAATGGTAGCGTGGGCTATGCGGATGTAGAGGGCGGTGGCGACGAGTGGAATTACGGTCTGGCCGCCGGGTTTAGCCTCAACGATCGCTGGGATCTGGTGGGCGAGGTAAGCATGGCGATGGATACCCAGGGCCGCGGCGATATTCTGGATGCGCGCGCAGGCTTTGATTACGCTGTATCGGATAGTATTCATTTGCTTTTTGCGCTTGCCACTGGCGTGCATTATCAGAACAAGGATGATGAACTGCACTGGGATGCGTTTATAGGCATTCAGTGGTTGCCTTGAGCAGGTGAAAGAAGCCTTTGTTTAGCATGGAGAGCGTATTGAAGCCCCTTTTGTTTGTCATTGCCTTACTTGCTTCGATGACCGTGCGGGCGACCATTGAAGTTGCCCCCGGTGTGTCCAGGGAACTTGCGGATTATCGCGCGGCCCACGTGAGTGAACTGCAGTACCAGCTCTATTTTGATCTACCGGCAGATCTCGAGGCACCGATTCCTGCCCAGGTCGTCATCGACTTCGCCTTGTCCAGCGTTGAGCAGCCGCTGCAGCTGGATTTTCGGCATACTGCAAGTGCCATTAAATCACTGCGTATCAATGGTATCGATAACCCCATTGACTACCGCGCTGAGCATATCGTGCTGCCCGTCACGGCTTTGCAAGTCGGTGCGAATACTGTCGAGATCAGCTTCCAGGCGGGTCCAAGCTCTCTAAACCGAAACCCCCACTTTCTTTACACGCTGTTTGTTCCTGATCGCGCTCGTACGGCTTTCCCACTGTTTGATCAGCCCAATCTGAAAGCGCGCTACGAATTGACATTGGATGTACCGAAGAACTGGAAAGCGCTGTCCAATAGCGCCGTACTTGCCATGTCGGAACGTGACGGCAAGACCCGCTATCGATTCGCGCGTACCGAACCGATTAGCTCCTATCTTTTTTCTTTTGTGGCGGGCCAGTTCGACGTCATTTCCAGACAGGTAGGCGGCAGGGTGATGAACCTGTGGCACCGGGAGCCTGACCGCAAGAAGCTGGCGCGCAATGTCGATACTATCTTCGAGTTGCACGCTGGTTCGCTGGCGTGGATGGAGTCGTATACCGGTATTGCAATGCCGTACAGCAAATTCGACTTTGTGCTGATTCCGGATTTCCCCTATGGCGGCATGGAGCACGTGGGCGCCATCCAGTACCGGGCCAGTTCATTGCTGCTGGAGGAATCGGCGACCGAGAGCCAACAACTGGGAAGGGCCAGCCTGATCGCCCATGAAACTGCGCATATGTGGTTCGGCAACCTGGTGACCATGAACTGGTTTGACGATGTCTGGACCAAGGAGGTCTTCGCTAACCTGATGGCCGGGAAGATAGTTAACCCGGCCTTCCCACAAGTCGACCATCAACTGGATTTTCTTGCATCGCATTATCCTGGCGCCTACCACGTGGATCGCTCTGCGGGCGCCAACCCGATTCGGCAGCACTTGCCAAATCTCGACGAGGCGGGACAGATGTATGGCGACATCATCTACCACAAGGCCCCGATAATGATGCGCCAGTTGGAGATGTTGCTCGGCGAGGAGCCTTTTCGCCTGGGCTTGCAGGCCTACCTGCGTCAGTTCGCCATGGGCAATGCCGCCTGGCCCGAGCTTGTGGCGATCCTGGACAGCCATACCGACACCGATCTCGCTGCCTGGAGCGAGGTATGGGTTGATACGCCGGGTCGTCCGGAATTCCAGCAGGCCCAGGCTGAAACCGGTGCAACCGTCCTGACTCAGTTGGATACAGCCGGAACGGATCGGGTCTCGCCTGACCGGGTCTGGCCCGACCGGGTCTGGCCACAGCGCTTTGGCATCGGTGTGCCCGGTGATCAAACTCTGGATGTACAAAGTTTCGAATCCTACCAACAGTCAGACATCTGGCTCGATCCTAATGTGCCGGTACCGCCCGACGTATTCTTTAATGCGGATGGTCTGGGTTATGGACTGTTCCCGGCCTCTACCGGCCTGCTTTATAGCTGGCCTGTAATGAGCGACCTGCACAAGGGTGCCTTGTTGATCAACCTGTATGAAAACGTGCTGGCGGGTGCAGGAGTGGAGCCTGGGGATTACGTCAACGCGCTGCTGGATATTGTCGCGACAGAATCGAACCAACTGGTGCTGGATATGGCGCTGCATCAGTTGTCGCGCTTGTACACGAGCTTTTTAACCTCCGAGCAACAACTTGAGGTCATTCCCACCCTGGAGACAACGCTATGGGATGGGTTGAATCAGCGGGAAAACCCGGGGGAGGCGCGCTTGTTCCTGCTGGCCTTTTCTGCCCTGGCCAGTTCGCCGCCTGAAGTTCAGAAGATCTACCAGTTGTGGTCGAATACCCTGCAGATTGACACGCTCACGCTGTCCGAGGCGGACTACACGCGCCTTGCCGAAATTCTTGCGATTCGCCTGCCTGATCAGTCCAGTGCAATTCTCGATAGCCAGATGCAGGCGATCAGCAATCCGGATAAGCGCCGACGCCTTCAATTTATTGCGCCGGCCCTGTCTGGCGACATAGAAGTGCGTGACGCGTTTTTTGCGTCGCTGGCCGATGAAGGTAATCGTCGCACGGAAAACTGGGTCTTAAGTGCGCTGGCGTACTTACACCACCCGAGCCGGCGCGAACACGCTACCCGTTATCTGCCCCAGACCCTGGCACTTCTGCCTGAGGTGCAGCGGACAGGGGATATTTTCTTCCCGGCGGGATGGCTCAATGTCAGTCTGCAGAATCACAATTCAATCGAGGCACTTGCAGCAGTCGATCATTATCTCGCAGGCAACCCGTCGCTCAGCTCGCAATTGCGCATGAAAGTGCAGCAAGCCGCAGACCTGCCGGCGCGAGCCCAGTTAGCGCTAGCCAATGCGCCGATCCAACCACAGGCAGAAAACGTGGACCTCAAGGAAGTGGTGCCCGAAGGTAAGCAGCCGCCGCTGTTCCAGGGGGCTGCTGCCGAGGAACCGCCTGTCGAGGTTGCCACGCCGTTACGGTCTGAGGCTTCCGCCGAGACTGAGGTATTGCTCAGTACCGAAAGCGTGCCGGATATGCCCAATAAAACCCGGCGCTTGTTGGGCGTGGATATTCCTCCCTCGACAACGACTCGCTTGAACTGGACGCCCTCACACTCCTTCAGTGGCATGGCGATCGATACACCCGTGTTGGCGGTCAACGGCGCTTATGACGGTCCTACGCTGTGCCTGACCGCCGCCATACATGGCGACGAAATCAATGGTATCGAGATGGTCAGGCGCGTTATGTACAACCTGGATCCCACCAAGCTGCACGGCATGGTGGTCGGTGTGCCAATCGTTAACCTGTTGGGCTTCTCACGAAACTCACGCTATCTGCCTGACCGTCGTGATCTGAATCGCTACTTCCCGGGCAACCCCCATGGCAGCATGGCGTCGCGGATCGCCTATGGCTTTTTCAACGATGTGGTCATGCAGTGCAATGCCCTCGTGGATTTGCACACGGGTTCTTTCCACCGCACCAACATCACCCAATTGCGTGTTGATATGACCAACCCTGACGTGGTCGAGTTTGCGGAACTGTTTGGTGACATACCGGTGTTGAATACCGCCGGCAACCCGGGGTCGCTGCGTGCCGCTGCGGTGCGTGCGGGAATCCCCGCTGCGACTCTTGAAGCGGGCGAACCCATGCGCATGCAGGTGAAGGTGGTCGAGGAGGGTGTGGCTGCGGTCAACACCTTGCTGGACAAAAATGGCATGTATCCCAGTTTCAGCCTGTGGGCAAAACCGAAACCTGCGTTCTATCGGTCGAGTTGGGTGCGCGCCAATGCCTCCGGCATCCTGTTCAGTCGCATTGAGTTGGGTGATGATGTCAGGCAGGGCGACGTACTGGGCGAGGTGATAAACCCGGTTACCAATGAGGCGAGCGAGATCGTATCTGAACTCGATGGACGGATTCTCGGCATGGCACTGGATCAATTTGTGCTGCCTGGCTTTGCGATCTATCACATCGGCATTCGACAGCCCATGCAGTTAGAAACAGCACCGGAATTAGCCGTGCCCAAACTCGCGGGGGACGATATGGCCGATGAGCAAGCCGCTGAGAGTATGGAGGCCGCCCCGCCATTAACCCTCGAGCAAGAAGGGTTTGATGATTGATCGACCCTGCCGTTTTCGCAATGTTCGGAGACGGCTCAGGCCCCGGGGATCACTGAACCGCCTGTGTATCGCGCTGTTGCTGGGCGCGGTCGCCGCCTGTACGGCACCGACACCGCGCCCCGAACAACATCCTGCCGCACCTGGCATCAGCTCGCACGCCACTGTGGCTGTGCTGGGAGCCACAGGCATGGTGGGCAAGCATCTGGTCAGGGAGGGCCTGGCGCGTGGTTACACCGTGCGCGCGCTGGCCAGGACCCCCGCCAAGCTGCAGGAGTTTGGTGACCAGATCGACATTATTCAGGGAGATGCGCTTGATCCGGCGGTTATCGCCAGACTACTGGATGGCAGTGAAGTAGTGATTAGTGCCATTGGCCCGGTCAAGTCAGATGGCGCTGCAGCAGTCTCCGTCAGTACCGAGGTCACCCGGAATGTTATCGCCAACCTGGAAAGGCGTGCTGACCCCAAAACATCAAGATACGCGGTCGTGTCCGGCGCCGCAGTGGTTTTGCCCGGTGACCAACGTGACTTGATGGGCTGGTGGATCAGGCAACTTGCACAAATCGGATTGCGCAGCGCACTGCAGGATAAACAAAATGAATACCAGCTGTTGGCTGAATCCACCATCAACTGGACGCTGTTTCGCTGCCCGGTTATTGAAGATGAAGCCTTCCAGGGTGAACCGCTGGTTTCGCTTGTCACGCCCCCGAGTTTTGGAGTCCGGGCCGGGGAGCTGGCGCACCTGATATTCGACGCGCTGGAGACTGGTGATTATGTTGGGCAGGGTCCGTTCCCCGGAAGCCAGTGAACCAGGGCCGTTTAGTAGACCCACGTGTGCACTCCAGGCACTGCGGTTACAATAGCCGCCCCATACTACTGAAACAGGAAACCACCGATGTCAGAGCACGGGCTGCTTGAAGTCGCCTCCGCTGAAGAGCCATCCTCGCGGCAGAAGCTCTTCCTGCGTTATTTCACCGCCATACTGATTGATCTCGCCGTGCTCAATCTATTCGCCGAGCACTGGCAGCATGTCATTATCGATTCATTCACCGTTTCGTTGGCGGTGGCGATACTGCTGCAATTGATGCTGAAACTAACTCTGAAACTGGAACACAGGGTGGCAGACTACTTTACTGCCAAGCCCTGGAAGCTGGCCCCTTTTTTGAGGGTTCTGAGTGCCTGGTTGATCCTCTTTGTCTCCAAGTTTGTGATCCTTGGCGTGCTCAATGTCATATTTGGAGAGCAGGTGGTGTTCGCGGGCCCTGTCCACGGTGTTGTCGCCTTCATCGTGGTGGTCATGGTAATGCTGATAGCCGAAGAAGCCGTGGTGCGCTTTTATCGTCGGCTGGCTTGAAGCCGTATTACCCGGCCGGCATCAGTGACGGGTGCGGACACTGGCAGGTGTCGTCCATAGCCGCACTGATCAGATACCCGGGTCCACGCCGGTCATTTCGATTGATACATCCCACAATCGTTCTGCCAGGTTCGGGTTGCGGCTGCGCCGTGTTGCCCGCGCTTTCACCGCCGGCCCGGCGGTTTCACCGCGCTTGGCCGGGCCGTAATAGCCGCCGCCTTCGATCTCGTCATCGGTGGCCGCATACAGGGTGGGCCAGGCGCCCATGGCGGCGGTGTTGAACAACAGGCCTACAGGAGTCATGACTGAACTGAGTATCCCCGGTAAGTAACGGGCCAGGTCCGTCGCCGCAATACCTGGATGACAGGCGACCGATATCGTGGTCATATCGGCGGCTTCCAGGCGGCGCTGCAGTTCGTTGCTGTACAGCAGGTTGGAGAGCTTACTCATGGCATAGCGTTTCATGGCATTGTAGCCACGCTCGGCATTGATATCCTTGAAGTAAATCTGGCCTTGTCGATGGGCCAGGCTGCTGGTGTTAACGATGCGTGGGTTTTCTGTCTCGGCCAGCTTATCCAGTAGCAGGCCGGTGAGCGCGAATGGCCCCAGGTGATTGACACCGAACTGGGATTCGAAGCCGTCTGCTGTTAGCTCGTAAGGCGGCACCATAATACCCGCATTGTTGATCAGGCAGTCGATACGTTCCTCCTCTTGCAACAGGTCGGCGCAGGCCTGTACCGAAGAGAGATCGCCTAGATCCAGAGGCACAAATTCGACATCCACCTCACCGTTGGCGTCAATAATTGCGTCGATGGCGGCTTCGGCTTTTTCCTGCGAGCGGCAGGCGATCAATACCCTGGCACCCTGTGCTGACAGCGCGCGTGCCGCCTCGTAGCCGAGGCCGGTGTTGGCGCCGGTGATGACAAAGGTCTTGCCGCTCTGTGATACGACATCGTCTTCGGTGAATCCGGATTTCATAGTACTGGCTCCTGTTGCTGACTGCGTTGTGATCGTTTTCTGCCCCGTGTAATTTCTTTGTGCAGGTCTTTGACATATGCATCAAACTGTACCTGCATGGTGTGCCGGGCCGCCGGGTACACCTGCCGTTGTTGTGCGCTCTCGTCCGTGTGCGTAATACGGTGCATCTCTGCTTCTTCGGGTAGCGTGTATTCCCGCGTAATCAGCTTTGCGGCGAGCTTTGATTGCTGTTCGGCGAAATTCACTAATGTCGGCAGTGCCTGGGCCAGGCCCAGGAATATCAGGTTGTCGTAGCCTGGCTTGAACATACGCTTGAACAGGGGAAATTCATTGTCCTTAGGCGTAAGCGCCGGATCATCAAAGAACGGGAAGTGAATATTGTAGCCGGTTGCCCAGATAATGGCGTCCACGTGAACGCGACTACCATCGCTAAAGACCACCGAATCTTGTTCCAGCCGCTCCATGGCGCCGTGCGCAATAATATCGCCAGACCCAACGCGGGTCAGAAACTCAGAGGATATTGAAGGGTGTGCTTCCAACGGCTGGTGGTCGGGTTTTGGCAGGCCATAGGACTCGGGGTTACCCAGGTGTCTGAGCAGGATGTATCTCGCCATCTTCAAGCGAAGGGCGGCGGGTATCCACATATCCATGGCCATTTTGTCGAGCGGTTGCCCCTTGAAGTACTTGGGCAGTACCCACACTCCACGTCGCATTGAAATGTGTAGTTCATCCGCGATGGGCTTTTGTGACAGTTCAGAGCTGATATCCATGGCGGAATTGCCGGCACCCACGACCAGTACCTTCTTACCCCGGAAGTCATAGGGCTCAAAGGGATCCCGGTAGTGATGGGAGTGCACCTGGTAGCCGGTAAACTCATCCTGGCCTGGATACTCCGGCATGCGCGGGCTCCAGTGGTGACCGTTACACACGATAAGCCACTGGTAGATTCTGGTTTGCCCGTTGGACAGTGATACCTCCCAGTCGCCGTTTTCACAGCGCCGGGCGTGGTCTACACCCGTGTTGAAGGTGATGTGTTCCCGCAGCCCAAAATGCGTCACGTAGTCATGGAAGTATCTGAGAATCTGCCGATGGTGGGGGAAGTCGGGCCAATCCTCGGGAATCGGGAAGTCCTCAAATGCGAGCAGCCACTTGGAGGTGTCTATATGCAGGCTTTGGTAGCAGGACGACATGCCATTGGGATTGTTGTAATACCAGTTGCCCCCGATGTCGTCGGACAGGTCAAAACAATCAAACTCGACGCCATAGTCAAGCAGGCGCTTCGCCATGGTAAAGCCGGAACAGCCTGCCCCGATGATACACGCCCGAGTGCTTTTGTCCTGTGGAGCCATGATCAACCCCATACCGGTTGATGGTTGCGAGAGGAACTAAACGCCTTAGGCGTAGAACCACCACGCAATGTACACAACTATTGGACCTGGCGCGATAGTGGTTAAAACACGATTGACTGGGTATTCCGAGGGTAAACAGTGCTATCGTTTGTAGCAGGTGTTTTGTCGCACGGCGCGGCACGATCGATCGCGGCGGGACCTGAGTGTGCGGTATGTAAGAATTCTGTGGCACGTTAAGTGGCGCTGGTGACCGGGTGTACGTAAGCGGGTGTAAATAGAAGAGAAGCTTGTTCAGTGACACTGGCAGAAAAAAAACACATTAGTTACCTGCTGGGAATTGCATTGATCCTGCGGCTGGTGCACCTGTCCTCGGCTGCATCCAATCCCATCACCTACAACCCAGGCCCGGATGAAGCGTTTTACCTGGCCTTTGGCGCCGATGTGATGAACGGAGGCTGGGGACTGGGTGAAGTCTTCGGCTTTATGGACCCTCTTTACGGCTATTTTGTCGGCGCAGCCTTCGCTGTCGTTGGCGAAAACCTGTTTGTGATTTACCTGCTCCAACTGATTATTGATGTGGCCACGGTGTACTTCGTTTACCTGGCCGGCCGGCATTGCTTTAGTCATCGTGCCGGATTGTTTGCAGGCGGCGCGTACGCGCTGGCGGGCACAGCGCTCTTCTACACGACGACGCTGCTTAAACCCACACTGGCCGCCTTTGTGGTAAGTGTCTGGACCTGCGCCACCCTGCGATTGGGCCGCGACGGGACTACGTTCTCGGCTGTGATGTACGGCATGTTGCTGGGCCTGGCCGTTGCCCTGCGTTCGAATTTTCTGTTGTTGGCGGTTGCCGGTCTGATGTTCGCGCTGGTTTGGCCGCGGGGGGTTACTCCTGCGGAACCTGCGAAGCGCTCTAGAGCCTTGTGGGTCGTTGCCGGGTTCTTATTGGTCATGGTGTTGCTGGCGGCGCGCAACCATGCAATTTATGGCGAGTGGCGCAGTCTGCCGGCCAATAGCGGTGTGGTGCTGCACCAGCTTTACAACCCGGGTAACCCACACTCACTGGAGTATTACCCCGAGTTTGTCAGCTATGGATCGCCGGACTCGATCCTGTCAGGTTACCAGCGGGAAGCGAGTCGGCGATTGCAAGGCGAAGTGTCCCAGTACGACATGAGTGCCTACTGGCGAGCCCAGGCGCTGGGCTACATCGGTGAGAATCCAGCGCAGGTGATGTCGGGTGTATTACGCAAGGCCACAGAATTTTTGTCGTACTCTGAGATTGCCAATAATCGCTCCTACAATCTGGAGCGACAGTTTTCACCAGTATTGAGTGTACTCAGTTATCCGTTCGGATTACTGCTGGCTCTGGGTGTGCCGGGACTGGTGTTGATTGGTTATCGCAGTCGACGCGACCTGTTGATTTGTCTGGTACCGCTGCTCACGGTGTTTGCCACCTTTGTGCTGTTTATTGCCGCCAGTCGCTTTCGCTTGCCGGGGGTGCCCATACTGGCGATAGGGACAGGGGTTGCACTGGCAGTGGTTTTCGATGGACAAACCAGGGCGGCCGTGCGACTGCGCCTGCTGGTCGCCGCGTCCATAGCATTCCTGGTCAGCGTAGTGGCGGCGAGTTATGCCAGTACCGGGAACGACAACCGCGTCGCCCTGGCCTGGGGTTACGTGAAGATGGGGTCGCCCGATCGCGCAATCGAGATGCTTACGCCGAATGGCGGAGAACCGCTGACGCCCGCTGGCCTCGACGTGCTTGGCTTCGTCGCCTTGCAGCAGAACGATAACGGTGCGGCCGCCGGATACTATGCGCGGTCGCTGGCCCTGTCGCCGGCCCGGCACATCAGTTCCTACAACCTGTCACTGGCCTATACGCGATCGGGAAATTTCCCCGAGGCACTGAAGGCCATTGAGTCCGCGCTTGCGGTCGCCGAACTGCCGGAATATCGCTATCAGCAGGCACAGGTCTTCGAACATATGGGACTGACGGAGCGTGCTGCGTCAATCTACGGGGCTCTTATTACCTCGCCTTCCGATGGGCAGGACGGATCAGGCTACAGTGGGCTAGCGCGCGAGGCACTTGATGCCATGGGCAGAACTGCCCCGCCTTGACGTGGAATTGGGGCCGGGTGACGCTATTACTGCCGCTTGCACAACTCTTCATCGACAATTTTCTGCAATCGCACCGCGTCGTTGCTAAAGATCCAGTCCACGCCGCGATTCAGCTCCCGGTACAGGCAGTTACGCGAGCCGATGAAGCCGGTTCCCACCTGCTGGTCTCGGGTCTGGTGATTTAGCAGGGTTGACCTGGTCAGCATCAGGTAGTGACCGGTCAGCCCCCCCATGTGGTAATCAAGTGCCGTCTCGCTCAGCCGATTCACATTCAGCTCCGCCACTGGCAGTAGCGCCGTCGTCGGGAAATCCGGTACATGTGTGAACAGGGCGGGGTCCAGTGCCAGGAAGTGAAAATCCTCTACCGGGCACAAGCTGCGGAGCGTTTCCCGAAGTATTTCGGCCTGGCGCTGCGGGTGTGGATAGGCATCCGCCTTTATCTCCAGCATCAGGTGATTGCGCCCGCCGAATTCGGCAACCACCTCCGCCAGGCTGGGTACCTGGGGCACTTGCGCACGCAGTTCTGCATAACTGGACTGGTTGATGTCCACAGCCGCGCCGAACACACGCCCGGTGTCAGGGTCGTGGCAAATGACCGGCACCAGGTCTGCAGTCCAGCGTATGTCGCACTCCAGCCCCCAGACGCCCTGCGAGCTGGCCCGGCGAAAGGCATCCAGGGTATTTTCCAGGACGCTACGATTATCGAATTCGCCCCGGTGAGAAACGATCCTGCATGAGCGCAACCTGCCTGTCTCGGGTGCGCGCTGAGGAATCGCTGCCACTAATCGGTCAGCAATCCACATGGCAATGTTTTGCAGGACTTCCAGCACTTCGACGCGCTCCGGCAAATACAGTAGGCTGTCACCGATGCCAGGTAGCCTTCGCCTGGCACCACCGGGATTCAGTTAGTGTTAACAGGCCCCAGCATGCAGACTAAATCAGCCCCAGGCAATACCTCGCCGGCGACGCCAAGGGAGCTGTGGTCCTGGGCGTTCTATGACTTCGCCAACTCTGGCTACACCACCGTTGTTTTAACCACGGTGTACAGTGCCTACTTTGTCGGTGTGGTAGCCGCCGAGCTGGAGACGGATGCCCCGGGCAGCGCCACATTCCTGTGGACAGCCGCGATTGCGTTGGCAAATTTCATTGTATTGGTTAGTGCACCGGTCGTCGGCGCGGTGGCGGACCATCGCGCCAGCAAGAAACGTTTCTTGATGGTTTCCACCGTCACCTGTGTGTTATCAACGGCCTTCCTTGCCCTGGCCGCTCCCGGAGAGCTGTGGTTGGCCGTGCCGCTCCTGGTGCTGTCGGCGGTTGCCTTTTCCAGTGGTGAAAATCTGATCGCCGCTTTTTTGCCCGAGATTGCTGAGAGCGGCAGCATGGGGCGGGTTTCCGGTTATGGTTGGAGTTTGGGTTACTTTGGCGGCCTGCTCACACTGGGGCTTTGCCTCGCCTACATCAATTGGTCGAGTGCGGGTGGAGCGACCGCCGAAGCCTACGTGCCGGTGACCCTGATCATTACCGCCATCATCTTCGCCGCCACTGCGTTGCCGACGTTTCTCTGGCTTCGCGAGCGGGCGCTGCCCCAGCCGTTGGCGGCTGGCCGCAATTACCTGCAAGAAGGTTTCGATTCGGTGCGCCAGACCTTGAAACGGGCAAGCACACTGCCGGACCTGTTTCGCTTCATGCTATGCCTGACGATTTACCAGGCGGGGGTAGCAACGGTAGTGGTGGTGGCGGCCATTTATGCCCAGGAGGTTATGGGCTTCGACAGCCAGGAATTGATCGTCCTGATCATGGTGGTCAACTTCACCGCGGCATTGGGTGCTTTTGGCTTTGGGTTTGCCCAGGACCGCTTTGGTTCTGTTCCCAGTCTGGCCTGTGGATTGCTGGTCTGGATTGTCGCTGGTCTGATAACACTGAATGCAGAGTCGACGACTGCATTCTGGTTTGCCGGTAACTTGCTGGGTCTGGCCATGGGTGCAACTCAGGCGGGCGGGCGAGCACTTATTGGCGAGTTCACTCCGGTGGAACGCGCGGGAGAATTTTTTGGCCTGTGGGGTTTCTGCGCACGAACTGCAGCGATCATTGGTCCACTCAGTTACGGTGCAATCAGTGGCCTGTCTGGGGGCGATCACCGCATGGCGCTGATTTCAACGTTAGCTTTCTTTGTTGCTGGCCTGGCAATCTTGTACACCGTTAACGAGCAGCGCGGTATTGCAGCACGCGACCAGGCCTATGGCTAAAGGCCGCTCCCTACGCAATTCGCACTAGAGGGCATCGGCAACGCTCTGCCACCAGGCCTCACTTTGGCGCAGCACATCAGCCCAGACTTCTTCTGCGCTGGGTAAGTCCGGATTGCAGGCGGTTCTAATGGCATCTTCAGGACTTTGGTCGGGCATTCCCAGGTCTGCGTACAGTTGGTCAAGATCCCGGATAGTTTCGCAGGCAGCATAGAGTTCGTAGCTGGTGTCTGCTATCAGCACCCCGATGCCGATGAATGGAATAGACTCCGCCGGAATCGCAGCAATGCTTTTAGCAGCTACCCGTTTTGTGCGCTGGGTGAGTCGTTGACCGAACTTGCGGGTCGCCTGCTTGCGCTTGGCTATCGTGGCATCGTGCTTCTTCAGTTTTACGTCCTGCGATGCCAGCTTCTGCTGTAGTGCAGAGGATACGGTCTTTACCCCGAGCGTCGTTGCCAGCAAACCGGAAACGGCTGTGTTGAAGGCCATGCTGGTCAGTGTCAGTACGTTGGTCACCAGCAGGCCAGTTAGCAGGAGCGGGAGGAACAAACTTTTCAAAGGCGATAACACGGCTTGGCTCCTTTAGTGCGGTTATGCGGTGCGTTTGGCTTTCAGGGTATTCCCCCACCCTGATCGGTGGGTTGAATGTCGAACAGTGTAATTTCACCGCGACTGCCCAGGCGCATGACTGGCCCCCAGGTACCGGTTCCGGGTGATACGTACAGGTATGAGGTCGCCTCCCTAAACAGTCCGACAGTCTGCTCGAAAACGCGTTTTACGATGAGATTGAAGGGGACAATCTGACCGTTGTGGGTGTGACCGCTGATCATCAGGTCAACACCGGCCGCCGCCGCATCTGCGTGCCCCCTGGGACGGTGATAAAGCAGAATTACGTAGCGCGCATGATCAACTTCAATGCCCGCCAGTTCGCGTTTCACCTGGCCGGGGTGATCGCTGTCGTCGATTCCGATAAGTTGTACCTGCTCATACTGGATGCTGCTTGAACGCAAGACATTCACCCCAAGGTTGCCCAGCCGTGCCAGGATCTCCTCTAGATCCTCGTAACGCTCGTGATTGCCAATACTGAAGTAGATGGGCACCGGGCTAGTACTTAAAGCCGCCAGCTGGTCTTCAGTAATTCCCCGTGCATCGATAAAGTCACCGGTGATACATAAAAAGTCCGGTTGCAATCGGTTTACACCCTCCATCACCCTTCCCAGGAAAGCTGAGCTGCGAGAACCGATGTGAACATCGGTAATCTGAGCAAAACGCAGCGGCCTGGCAAGCTTGGTACTTGTTAACGGAATGGTAACCACCGCAGGCGAATAGGCGTTGTAGATGCTGTAGGCAGCCAGAATTGCACTGGCCGTGATCAGAATGCGCGCGGCATCAGCGGGATCCAAAAGGTCCAGCCCCACAGGAATTTCCATCACCAGCAACATGCACAGCAACAGCGGGCTTATACCGAGCCACAGGTCCGCTGCACGACGCAGCCAGAAAAGGATTCCCGAGTTGGCGTGCCGGATATATACCCTGACCAGTATCTGGCTGAAAAACAGCGGCAGAAAAATTACTGTTGTCATTGCTGCACCCAGGTCGAGCCAGGCGCAAAGTCGCAGGATTGGGTAGGCGAACAGCGGAATATGGAGCGTTAAAACGACGAGCAGGAATTTGGCACGATTAGTCATCTGTTCAGCATACATTTAGCGCCGGCGTATCCATAATGAATTGCGCGACATGTTTTGGCTGTATCGGCCTATATCCGGCCGTTTCCAGGCATTTTCGCTGACTGCAGGGCACTGCTATAACCAAGGGCTATCTTGCGTTATAACCAGTTTGCACTGGCGAATAATGCTAAATTGGACGAGACTTTAGTCAAGCCGGGTAAAGATGAGAGGCATAACATGAATGGATTGATGCGTTTAGCTGCGCTGGCGATGGCAAGCTTTGCCGGAGTCGCGATGGCCGGACCCACCGAGCAGATCGGCCGGGGGGCTACGGTGATGATATTGTCCGAGGACATGCAGCTGCTGCTCGAAAGCTGTGAAGTCGAGCGGGTTAAACCCAGTGTGCTCAGCCGACAGGCGGAGCGATGGCGCTTCCCGGTAACGGGGGGGGTTCTAGACCTGGAAAGTTTTGCCGGTGAAGTCGAACACCAGGGTGGTATTGCCATCAATTGCAACGGCGATTCAGCACCAGTATCACTGCGTAACTTCCGTATCGACAACACCGGTGAATCTCCGGTGGTCAGCGCCATTGTTACTGAAGATGGCAACCTGCAGGGGCGGGTAGACCTGTTTGTTCCCGGGGGTGAACCCATCGCCGACATGTCCAATGGCGGTACGGTAAGGATCGAAAACGTCTCTCTGCTACTAACCGAAGAGGGAGCCGCAATGTTGAATCCATTGTTGCAAACCTCACTGGTGGGTGGCGAGACCTTTGGCGATACCGTTTCTCGCTTCAAGGTTAGAAAGTCGTCAAACGGCAACGGGAACGGCAACGGCAATGGCAATGGCAACGGCGGGGACGACGATCCAGACGACGATTGATTCCCCTGGGCGCGGGTAGGGTGAGCGTTACCTACTGAGCCGTCCAGCCACCGTCGATTGCAATCGCCTGCCCGGTTAGATGTTTCGCCGCAGGGCTCAGTAAAAACATCATTGCGCCGGATAACTCGTCCACGGCGATAAACGCCTTTTTGGGCATGGGCGCCAACATGATTTCCTCAACCACCTGTTCCTCAGATATCTGGTTTTCCAGTGCCAGGTTGCCTATCTGACGTTCCACTAATGGCGTTTGTACGTAGGAAGGGCAGACGGTATTTATGGTGATGTCAGCAGCCGCTGTTTCCAGCGCCAGGGTTTTCGAAAATCCAAGCAGGCCGTGTTTTGCAGTGACGTAGGCGCTTTTGTATGGCGAAGCGATTAACGAGTGAATAGAGCCAATATTGATGATGCGGCCGTAGTTTTGCTCGCGCATGAAGGGCAGCGCCGCCCGGCATAACATTGCCGGGCCTGTTAGCAACACGTCGATTAACATCCGCCAGCGCTCTGGTGGAAAATTTTCCAGGCTGGCCACGTGCTGCATTCCCGCGTTGTTGATAAGGATATCGAGACGTCCGAACCGTCTGGAAATTTGTGCTACCGCGTCAGTAATCTGTTGATCATTCGTTATGTCGAGTTGTAGGGCCATTGCATCAAGGCCTTTGGCTTCCATGGTCTGTGCTGACTCTCGGGCCGAGTCGGGATCTAGATCCGAAAAGATGGTCGTGTAGCCAGCTTTGCTTAGCGTTTGCGCCAGTGCCGCGCCAATCCCGCTACCGGCACCTGTTACCAGTGCCACTTTCTGTGCTTTATTCCTCACCGCAGATAGCCCGGAAACCTGCTGCTACAAACGGGATCATGCGGTCATAGGCGGCATCAAAATCGGAAGACAGGCACTTGCCGCCGGACAGGCGGTCTATTCTGCCTGTTTGCGCCAGTGTGAGTGCGAGGGCGCCGGACACGTAGTGATAGCACCAGTGGATGTCCTGGTCGGATGCCTTGGGGAATATCAGTTTCAGGGCATCGATAAATTCGCCGACGAATTTGTCGAAGTTGTCCTTCATCAGAACGCTGTTCCAGGTCGCTGAAGTCATCACGTACGCCAATAGCGCCATGTAGTTCTTCCACCCCGGGTCGCCACTTTCCTGTGCGAGCTTGAGGGGAAGCAGGAACGCTTCGATGACCTGTTCCAGCGACTGCGGTGTGTCTCCCGCTTCGCTTTGATTTGCAATCAGCAATTCCTTGCGCGTATTGGCCAGGTAGTCTGCGCGACGGTTAAACACTGCGTAGAACAGATCGAGTTTCTTACCGAAGTGATAGTTCGCCAGTGCCACGTCTACCCCGGCCCCCGTCGAAACCTGTCGCATGGTTACGCCGTCGTAGCCATGCAATGCAAACAGTTCTTCGGCCACGTCGAGGATGCGCTCGCGCTTTTCGCCCTTTTTGGATTTATTCATGGTTCTGGTCGTAACACTCCTTCGCGCTGTAACGGGCCTGTTGATAAATATTCTTGTAAATTCAACAAGCGTTGAATATATTGCCGCAAGCTTCCTGTAAACACAAGTTAGTGGTGTGGAAAATGATCGTTGAAGTTTTCAAGTACCTGTTCGTTGCCAGCTATGTGGTTCTGATTTACTGGCTGTCCTGGGTTGGCATGCGTAAAACCCAGGATATTGACGGGTTCTCTATAGGTAACAAGGATATGAGTCCCTACATCGTTGGGGTCACATTGGCTGCCTCAATCGCCTCTACCGCTACCTTCGTGATCAACCCCGGTTTTGTATTTGTGCACGGTCTGTCGGCCTACCTGCACTACGGTGTTGCCGGTTCACTCGGTATTCTCTGTGCCTTCCTGTTGCTCTCCCGTGGCTTTCTGCGCTTTGGCGAGTCTTCCAGTGCCCTGACTATTCCGGACTGGATTCACCACCGTTATGGCAATCGGGGTTTTAGTTTGTTCTTTGCGCTAATCAACTTGTTATCCGTCGTCTTTGTCGTGTTGATACTGGTTGGCTGCAGCATTCTGATGGCGGGTCTGTTTCCCATTGATCAAAAGGTGGCGTTGATCGTTATCCTGGTTTTTGTCTTTTCCTACGTATTGATGGGCGGCACTTACGCGCATGCCTATACCAATACGCTGCAGGGATTCATGATGATGTTTGTCACCGTGCTGTTGTTTGTGCAGGGCTTCAAATACTTTAATGGCGGTTTTCTCGAAGCCCTGGACAGCATTGGTCCTGGATTTGCCGCAACCTATAACCACGATAGCGATCTGTACTACGACTTCTTCTCGGTCTTCGGCAGCGGCTTCATCATTACCTTTGCACTGATGCTGCAGCCCCACATCCTGACCAAAGTTCTGTACCTTAGAAGTGAAGCCGATATCAATAAATTCATCGGGACCACCTTCGGTGTCGGCGCTTTATTCACCTTGGTTCTCATGGTCGGTTTTTACGCGCGACTCTCGGGACTGGAAATTGCTGAACAGGACACGGTCGTTCGCGAGTACCTGATCTTTGAATTCACCGGATCATTGCTGGGCGAGCTAACGCTGACCTTCGTATTCATCACCCTGCTTGCTGCGGGTATGAGTACACTGGACGGAATTCTGGTCTCCCTGTCCGCGATGGTGGTGAATGACATTGTCATTCCCCTGACGGGTAGCCGCGAAAAGGGGCTTGTGTGGTCCAGGTGGGTGCTGGTTGCCGTTGGCGTATTCGGGCTGATGATCGCCTGGAATCCACCGGCCTTGATTGGCTTGTTTGCCCAGAAGGGGGTCTACGGGCTGGCGGCCGCTTCGGCGGTTCCCATCCTCGTTGGCGTGCTATACCGAGGTCATGTGCCCCTTTGGTTGGTGGCTGGCTCGGCATTTATCGGCCTGGCACTGCATTTCTATCTCAACCTCCTCGGTGGCGTGGTAAATCCTGCAGTATCAGCAAGTTACGCAATAATTGCATCAGCCGTCTTCGCCTGTATCTGCTTCCTGCTGTTCCTGCGCAGGGCTGACTGCTAAGAAAATGATGAGCCGTGCTTGACAATTCAACAAGCGTTGAATATATTGAAACCCAGAATTCAACAAATGTTGAATTTTAACGCTGATAGCGGTGCCAGTCTGCGTTCACATGGGTTGATGTTTCGCCCGGCAGATTGGACCCCACAGCAAAAGGTCGACACTGATAATTACTCCAAGGTGCCTTATGAATACGTTTAGACCCGCCAAACCCCCCATCCTGAAAGCCCTGGCTGTCGCCACAGCCACGGCGTTGTATCCAGCTGTTGGCATCGCCCAGACAAGTAATTCGGTGACATTGGAAGAAGTGATCGTCACCGCTCAAAAGCGCGAGCAAAATCTTCAGCAAGTACCCGTTTCGATCTCTTCTTTCAGTGCTGTAGAGCTGGAAAACACCGGGGTCACGAGCATTATCGAACTGGAAAAGAGCGTGCCCAATGCGCAGTTTCGCGCCAGCAGGGCGACTAACTCGACACTTACTGCGTACATCCGTGGGGTGGGTCAGCAAGATCCCCTATGGGGCTTTGAGCCAGGTGTGGGTGTTTACGTGGACGATGTTTATTATGCCCGTCCCCAGGCCGCGGTAATGGATGTTTTTGATGTGGAGCGGATCGAGGTATTGCGCGGTCCCCAGGGCACATTGTATGGAAAGAACACCGTGGGCGGCGCGATCAAATATATCACGCGAACTATGGAGGGCGAGGCAACGGCGCGGCTAAAGCTCGGCTACGGGGACTATGGGCAGCAGGAAGTCACAGCGTCGGGTCAGCTGCCATTGATCGAAAATACCCTGTACATCGGCGGTGCGGTTTCGAAGATGGAGCGGGATGGCTATGGAACGGTGCGTACGGGTTATGATCTTGCGACTGCCACTTTTAATGACCGCGAAGAAAACTACAACAAGGATGTTGAGGTCGGCCGTTTAAGCGTCGAATACACCCCAAGCGACCAGTTGTTCTTTCGACTGGCGGCAGACAAAACCAACGATGATTCCAATCAGCTGTGTGGCACGCAGTCCAGCCAAACCAGCTTGACTCACCCGGCAACCGGAGAGCTTTTTCTCGCCTCGGGTGATCGTTACGACTCTGCCTGTGGAACCACCCACAAGTCCAATGTAGAAAACGAGGGTTACTCCTTTACTGCTCGTTATGACTACAGTGACGACATTTCCATCAAGTATATTTTTGCGGATCGTGAGGGGGAGACTCAGCAGTTTATCGACTTTGAGGCGACCCCGCTGGATGCTTTTGATGTTCCAGCCTCCTATACCGATGAGCAAACCTCACATGAATTACAGCTCAATTTTACTGGCGACCGATTTGCCGTGGTGGGCGGTCTTTACTACTTCGATGGAAATTCTGCGGGGGCCTTTGATGTTGTCCTGAACGATCTTGATGGCACGGTGATGGATGGCTCGCACTTCGACCTGGGAATCGGTGGGGATGTAGATACCACGAGTACCTCTGCATACCTGAACGTCAATTACGATATTACTGATGCAATCACCCTCACCGCGGGCGTTCGAGCCACGCGCGACGAGAAAGATTCGAATATCCGTCGCTTCTCTTACTTTACGACTAACTCCTTCCCTTACACCACAACGCAGGGCACGGCATTTACTTTCGGTGATCCGGCAGACGATACCTTGTTGGGCGTTGCAACTGATATCAGTGATGACGAGGCAGACGATAGTTGGACTGAGACCAGTCCCTCTTTCAAAGTGGATTGGAAAATGAGTGATGCGGTGATGTTCTATGTCAGCTATGCCGAGGGATTCAAGTCAGGCGGTTTTGACATGCGTGGGGATGCCTCTGTGAATCCGAATGTCGCTGATGGTTACGACCCGGAAATCGTGGAGACCTGGGAGGCGGGCGTAAAGTCGGAGCTCTGGGACAACCGACTCAGGGTGAATTTCACGGTCTTTGATATGGATTACACCGATATGCAGTTGACCGTACAGCAGACCCAGCCGCCACCTGTGTTCTTTTCTTCGGATGTCCTCAACGCTGGAACCGCCTCCATTACTGGCTTTGAACTCGAGGCGATGGGCCAGATCACCCAAAACCTGAGTACTACAGTGACTATTGGTCATCTCGACGCCGAGCTCGACGAAGTTATATCTGGCGGTGTTGACGTCTCGGACAGTTGGGAGATGCTCAATGCGCCGGACTGGACCGGACATCTCGGGCTGAACTATGATCTGGATATCGGCAGCTATGGCAGTTTAGTACTTAACACTGCCCTGGCTTACCGGGACGCTACCCGAAACTTCAACAACGTACCCTGCAGCTGTGACCAGGATTCTTCCTATACGGTTTGGGATGCGAGTGCCAACTGGTATTCGAGCAACGAGCACTGGATTGTCAGTCTCTATCTAAAGAACATCAACGATACCGAGTACAAGACCGGCGGTTATAACCTCGGGTCGGGTGAGCTGGCTTTTTATGGTGCACCGAGAACCTGGACCGCAAACGTATCCTACCAATTCTGAAAACTCTATGGGCATTACTGGAGGGCCCCGCTGTGGGCTCCTTCTGTTCCTGACTGCGAAGAACAGTACACAGAGATCAACACAACATGTCAGCCTATGCAGATTATTGGTTTCCAAGCCACGACGGCCTTAAGCTATACGCCAGAGATTACAGGTGCGTGGGAGCCGAGGCCGGAACAATCATCTGTATCCCTGGGCTTACGCGTAACTCAGCCGACTTCGCTGTCCTGGCGGAGCACCTAAGTAAACATTACCGGGTAGTTGCAGTAGACCTCCGAGGACGAGGTCGGTCGGACAACGATCCAAAGCCGGAGAATTATGTTCCCGAGGTATATTGTGCCGATGTGTTAAACCTTCTCGATCGGATTGATGCTCCCGAGGTAACGCTGATAGGAACGTCTCTTGGAGGGCTGGTCTCGATACTGTGTGGTGCCAGGGAACGTGGCAATGTCCGCTCAATCATTCTCAATGATATTGGTCCCGAGGTGCAGGCAGCTGGACTGCAACGCATTCAGTCGTATATGCGTACGCGCGTGGATGTAGTCTCATGGCCTGAAGCCATAGCACAAACTCAAGAAACCCTGGGCAACGAGTACCCCTTGTTTCAGGCCGCCGACTGGAAGCGGATTACCGGTAATCTCTATCGAGAAGATGAAGCGGGGCGTCCTGTCCTTAACTATGATCGCAATATCGGCGCCTCGACGGATGAGTCTGCCGATGTAGCTGCGCCGCCGGACCTGTGGAGTTCCTTTGCGGCGATCAGCGGTATCCCTTTGCTGGTGGTGCGTGGAGAAACGTCCGACATCCTTAGTCTCGATACTGTGGAGAAAATGCAAAGAATCCACCCGCACATGGCTCTGGTGGAAGTTCCTTCATGCGGCCACGCACCAGAGCTGACCGAGCCGGAGTCTCTGCAGGCAATAGGCGAGTTTCTGGCTACGCCTGTGGATGATGTTGCGTAGGGTGCCAACTGAAGGGGGTTAATCACCACAAGGAGCAAGACTCCGGCGCGATCAACCCCTGTACTTCAAGCGTGCTCTTCGCTTGAGTAATTCCGCTGCTCCGGTACGTCACTCAGATATTCGACAAACTCTACCTCAAACCCATTGGGATCCATGAAGTACACGTTCTTGCGATAGGGTTCTTCTGCACCGTCTTTGTTCACCGGAAAGCCCGCGTTTTCCAGTCTATTAATCAGCGCATCGAGGTTGTCCGATACGAAGCCAAAGTGTGCCAGTCCGGGTTCGTGACCGGACAAGTCGCGGCTTTCCCCCTCGCCATCGTCGTTCAGGGTGAGGTACTGGTAGTCGTCACCAAAGTGCAGCCACTTTCGCGGCTTGCCATACCACTCGCCATTGCCGGCGTGGCGCACTTTCCAATGGGGGAATGCCGCCTGGTAAAACTTGAGTGTTTCGGGAATATCCCTGACAACCAAATTCAAGTGTTCCAGTTTGATCATGTCTTCTCTCCTCAATAACTTTATTGATGTGTTTATGTGTATGCTAATACCTCAAGTAAAGTTGAGGTAAAGCATTTTTTTCACTAGGCTTGATAGCGGAAAATCTGGAGTGGCTATGAGTGAATCAGAGTGGACGGTTGGGCGGGTGGCGAAACGTTGCGGGGTTCGGGTTAGCACGTTGCACTTTTACGAACAGAAAGGCCTTATCCAAAGCACGCGGAACGCGGGTAACCAGCGGCGTTACAAGGCCGAGGTGCTGCGCCGGGTAGCAGTGATCAAGGCGGCCCAGAAAATGGGTATCAGCCTCGCCGACATCCAGACCGCGCTGGCCAGTCTGCCCAATAACCGGACCCCGACCGCCAGGGATTGGCAGCGTTTATCTGCCAGGTGGCGCGATCAGCTGAATGCTCGCATCGACTACCTTGAAAGCCTGCGCGACTCGATTACAGGCTGTATTGGCTGTGGCTGCCTGTCGATGAAAAACTGCCCCATCTACAACCCTGATGACCAGCTGGCCGATGAGGGTAATGGCCCGGTCATCCTGGAGCGAGCGTTGCGACAGGATTAGCGATAGCTAATTCTGGCAACACGAACGCGATAAATGGACTATGTTATAGAGTAAGTCAGCTCTCTGGACACATCATGATCAGCCGCGACGATCTGGTCGGTAGCTGGGCGCTGGAATCCTGGGCGATTGCTTATTCCGACCGCGATGACATCAGTTTTCCCTATGGGGAGAACCCGCAGGGGTTGCTGCTCTATACCCGGGAAGGTTGGATGAGTGCGGCAATATGCAAAGAGGGCAGGGCACCGTTCCCGGAAGGCGTTAGCCCGCGCGCTATGCCTGCGGAGCAATTAGCGGCTGCCTATGGTAGCTACTTCCACTATGCAGGCCACTACCATGTTAGCGGCGGTGATGTTATCCATACGGTGGTTCAAAGCCTTAATCCCAACTTCCCCGGCACCGAACAACTCAGGCATGCCGAATTAAACGGCCATACCCTGGTGTTAAGTGGCAAAGACCGGGTGGGGAATACCGAACGCTTGCATTCGTTGGTGTGGCGGCGCTTGCCCAGCCAGGACGAGGGCACTGTAATCAATTAGCCAGGCTGAGACGCAATGATTGTCGAGGTGGCCTGTAAACGGTTCTCAGGAATGCGCGAGCTGAGCCCCCAGGTCAAAGTCAACCTCCCGGGCATTCAGTGGTTCACCACATTGGGAGCATACGACCTCCGCGTGGAGCAATTTGTTGCAGTCATGGTGAACCACTTTCACGGGTTTTCCCCGCTTCTCGGGGTCACACCATTTGTCCCCCCACTGCTGCAGGGCGAGAAACCAGGGAAACAGTCCTTCGCCGCGTGCCGTCAATCGGTATTCGTGGCGCAGGGGTTTGTGCTGATACGCAACCTGCTCGAATATTTCCTGCTCCACCAGAAACTTCAGTCGGCTGGCCAGGATGTTGGTGGCCACCGGTAGCTCCCGGTGAAACCCATCAAAGCGGTGGAGGCCGTGAAACGCCAGGGCGATGACATTAGCGGTCCACCTATCGCCGACAATGTTGACAAGGTTGCGATAGAGAATCCGCTGGCTGGGTGTGTCGTCGATGGAAATGGACGAGCGGCGGCGGACCTTCTTGCTTCTCTCGTCTACCGTTGCCCCGGGTCCGGGCTTGAAACTTACGTTGCCGAGGGAAATGCCGCCCTTGCAGCTGCGGCATTGCATAGTTGGGATGAATGCATGACCGCAGCGACTGTGGGTCAGCACCACTCCGTCCAGTTCCGGCGTGGAGAAAAACTCGCGCTCCCAGTTCAGTGCCATGAGCGCGCACTGGTAGATGTCCTCGGATTTGCGTGTAAGACGATAGCGCTGCCGCGCGCCTAATCTGCCGCTTGTTTGCTGCAGGCAGTCAACGGATTGTAACCACTGCAATCGATTAGATAGTACGCCTCTGGATACCCCAGTCGCCTCCAGCATCGCTGTGAAGGTGTTTATACCCCACAACACTTCTTCCAGGATCAGCAGGCACCACTTGTCCCCTATTTGGTCCAGCGCGCGGTTGATCGAACTTGCCCGTGTGGTGAGTGTGCTCATCGGTGGAGATACTTGCATAAACATACCGACTTTAATACCCTCGTGGCCTGCATTGGTGTTCACCAGTCAGCATTGATTCTGGATTTTCCGGGGCCCTTCCATGGCACAAACTACGAACCTCTACATTCTCGGCGGCAGTCAGACAGACTTCGCGCGCAATTGGCGGCGCGAGGGACTCGAGCTCTACGACATGTTTACCGAAGCACTGGTGGACGCCATTAAGGATGCCCGGATCGAACCCGCCCAGATCGAGGTCGGCCACGTTGGCAACTTCGTCGGTGAACTGTTTGCGGGCCAGGGACTCACCGGTGGTTTTTTTGGCCAGGCGTATCCCGAGTTGGCGATGCTGCCAACGTCTCGCCACGAAGCGGCCTGTGCCTCTGGCTCAATAGCCCTGCTCTCTGCCATGCGTGACATCGAGGCCGGGCATTACGATGTCGCCTGCGTCCTTGGGCTGGAGTTAATGCGCAATGTTGACGGCAAGACGGCAGCACAATACCTGGGGGCGGCGAGCTGGCAGGGCAGGGAGGCGACTGAAGACGAGTGTGACTTTCCCTGGCCGTACATGTTCGACCGGATTACCCGTGAGTACGACCAACGCTATGGCATCAGCGCTGACCACCTGAACCGGATTGCCGAGATTAATTTCGCCAATGCGCGTGATAACGAGCGCGCGCAAACTCGCGACTGGCAGTTTGCCGAAGGGGCATTTAGCTGCGATGACACGCTCAACCCGGTGATTGAAGGGCGGGTGCGCAAACAGGATTGCGGCCAGATCACTGACGGCGCTGCCTGCCTGATCCTCGCCAGTGAAGACATGGCCAGAAATCACGCCTCCAAACTGGGATTAAAGCTACAGGACCTGCCGCGTATCAAGGGCTGGGGGCATCGCAGTGCGCCGATCTTACTCGAACAGAAGTTGCGCAGCAGCAAGGACGCGGCCGTGGTGTTTCCCCACGCACAGCGAACCCTGCAGGAGGCGGCGCAGCGGGCTGGCTTTGCGGCGGTATCCGAACTGGACGGTATGGAGACCCACGACTGTTTCAGCATGACCGAGTATCTTGCTATTGATCACGCGGGGCTGACCGCGCCGGGAGAAAGCTGGAAGGCGATTGAAGAGGGGCGCATTACCCGCGAGGGTGATTTCCCGATCAACCCCAGTGGTGGCTTGATGGGTCTGGGTCATCCCGTCGGTGCCACTGGTGTGCGCATGGTGCTGGACTGTGCACGACAAGTGAGTGGTCGCGCCGGGGCATACCAGATTAATGGCGCCGAAAACATGCTCACTTTCAATGTGGGGGGTAGCACCACAACCTGCGCCAGCTTTGTTGTTGGCCTGGGTTGAATACGGTTGATAACGCCGGTATTTGTCTACGACGCCATTCGATCTCCCCGCGGTAAGGCGCGGGCGGATGGCGCACTGCATACCCTGTCTGCACAGCAGTTACTCGCGGTCCTTTACGATGCGCTGGTTGAGCGTACAGGGCTGAACCCGGAGGCCGTTGCCGAGGTGATACTGGGTTGCGTTACCCAGCATGGTGAGCAGGCCGCGAATATTGCCAAGACGTCGGCACTGTATGCCCGCTGGCCTGCCAGCGTGAGTGGTCTGACGGTCAATCGGTTTTGCTCTTCCAGCCTGGATGCAGTCGGGATTGCCGCGCTAAAAATTGCCGCTGGGCAGGCGCAGGCTGTCGTCGCCGGTGGGGTGGAGATGATGTCGCGCCAACCCATGCTGGTGGACAAACCGCCTGTATTTACTGACCCGGCGTTTGCCCGAGAGTGCCAGATGTACCTGATGGGCAGTGGCGCAGACCTGATTGCCTCTCGCTATGTTGTGTCGCGTAGCGAGGCTGACGCGGTCGCGCTGCAAAGTCAGCAGCGCGCGCACGCTGCGCGTGCACAAGGTTTCTTTAAGTCAATTATTCCGGTTTACGTTCCGGCCACCGACAGCACCGTGAGCGAGGATGAGTGTATACGGCCTCAGACCACGGCCGAGAGTCTTGCCGCCATGCCGCCGGCGTTTGCCGAGTTGGGCGCCAGTGGTGTTGATGCAGTGCAGCTGGCAGCGCACCCTGATTTATCGGAAATAACGCACATTCATACCGCAGGTAACTCACCGGCCATGGCGGATGGTGCCAGCCTGGTGTTGCTCGGCGATGAACGATTGGGTGACCAGCTGGGGGTCGCCCCGCGAGCACGGATTCTGGCGACCGTGTCCGCCAGCGACGACCCCATGCAGGTGCTGTCCGGTTGTGTGGCGGCCACTCGTAAACTCTTGGATCAGCAGGAGCTACCGGTGACAGCTATTGACCTTTTTGAGATCCATGAGGCCTTTGCCGCAACCATGGTCAAGTGCCAGCGCGAACTGGCAATCGATGACAGCAAACTTAATGTCAACGGTGGGGTCATTGCGCTGGGGCACCCCATGGGTGCCACCGGGGCGATGATGCTGGGGACCCTGATCGACGAATTGGAACGGCGCGAGCTGTCGCTGGGTGTGGTGGCCGCCAGCGGTGCCGCCGGGGCCGGCAGTGCTGTGCTGGTGGAGCGCCTGGCCTCTTAAACCTTGGCCCCTTAAGCCCTGGCCAGCGCCTGGCGTCTTTGTGCAATGCCTGGGCAACCATACTTGCATAAAAGAACCAAATATTCATAATGAGGTCTGCTTTGATGCGGAGGTGAAGCGATGGCTACGGCCCATGCCCTGAGAGAATACCCGTCGGTCGAACGTTGCCTGGGTGGTGTCACCCATTTTGACGACGCCCCACAATGGATCTATGACCTCGATAATCCCTACCTGCACGGTATCCATGCGCCCACCCTTAACGAACTGAGTGAGGACGTACTGCAGGTGACCGGTGAATTGCCTGCCGACCTGCAGGGTGCCTATTTCCGCAACGGTCCCAATCCCGTATTCCAGTCCAAAAATCGCCATCACCCTTTTGATGGTGACGGTATGGTTCACGGTGTGTACTTCCGCGAACGCCAGGTGGGCTATCGCAATCGTTACGTGCGCACCGCAGCGATGCAGCAGGAAGCGCAGGACGGCAGGTCCATTTCGCCGGGGGTCATGGGGCCCTTTGATTACGAGATATCACAGTTTGGTATCAAGGATACCTCCAACACCGATGTGATCTTTTACAACGGCGAATTGATGACACTGTGGTACAACGCCGGGCATCCCTACCGACTTGACGGGAAGACGCTGGAAACCCGCGGGCACTATCATCTGGATGGGCGGGATCAATTGCGCCTGTCAGCCCATTCGAAGATGGACTGGCATACCGGTGAGTTGCTGTTCTGGGACTATGGCGACACGCCGCCCTACATGACCTTTGGCGTGGCGGACGCGACGGGTCGGCGGGTACACGAGGTGGCAATCGATCTGCCCGGTCCGCGCCTGCCCCACGACATTGGCTTTACCACCCACTACGCGATTCTCCATGACCTGCCCTTTTTCCATGACATGGAGGTGCTGCGCCGTCACAAACAGCGTGTGCTGACCTTTCACCAGGACATACCGGCCCGCTTTGGCATTATTCCCCGCCGTGGGCAGGGACATGAAATCCGCTGGTTTGATTGCGAACCCTGCTACATCCTGCACGTCACCAATTGCTGGGAAGACGGCGACTGGGTGGTAATGGATGGCTGTCGGTCCCGCAACCCGATGCCCCAGACCCAGCCCGGTGAAGGCGAGCTGGCCTCGATGCTGGCGTACATGCGCCTGGAAGCCAACGCCTATCGCTGGCGCTTTAACATGCTGACCGGTGAGGTGCGTGAGGGCGACATCGATGACCTCAATACCGAGTTCAATAAATCGAACGGGTTGTATCACGGTATCAAGAGTAAGTATTCCTACCACCAGCGCATACCCTTGCTACACGAGGGTGGGCACACGCTGTGCTTCACTGGCCTGGTGAAGTACAACAACGATACCGGCGCCCGGGAGTTATGGGAGTACGGTGAGGGTGTCTTCGGCAGCGAGGCGGTGTTTGCACCGCGCGTTGGTGCAGGGCG
Source organism: Halieaceae bacterium (assembly GCA_963669435.1). Lineage (GTDB taxonomy): Bacteria > Pseudomonadota > Gammaproteobacteria > Pseudomonadales > Halieaceae > CALJFL01. Next base: position 1,420,010 of record OY770025.1, on the reverse strand, counting down.
AGATGATCCGGAAGATGATGGCTACGTGATCACCCTGGTGACTGACAGTAATACCTGGCAGTCAGATTGCCTGGTGTTCGATGCGCAGGATGTGCAGGCTGGACCTGTTTGCAGCGTGCGCTTGCCACACCGGGTACCTTCAGGCTTTCACGCTACCTGGGCCCGTGGGGAAGAGCTCTACGCGTCATAAAGACAGCCGGACACCTGCCTCGCTGCAACGGCGCGCTAATCAGCGTGCTGCGGCATCGTCCTTGCCCGGGTCGATCTTCAGTTCTGCCATGGTGCTTTGCAGCGTTGCTTCGCTGACTGCCCCCTGTTGGTACAGCGACACCAGCGCGCCGTGCACGATGTGTCGGGAACATATCTCGAAATGATCGCGTAGGTCCGCGCGGGATTCGCTGACGCCAAAGCCGTCGGTACCCAGCACGGTGTAGGAGTCCGGCATCCAGCGAGCGATGCTGTTAGGCAGTGCCTTCATGTAGTCCGTCACTGCCAGAATCGGCCCGCTTTCGGCTTCGAACAGTTGCGTTACGTAAGGTATACGCGGTTCTGCCAAAGGATTTAAGCGGTTGTGGCGTTCGCACTCTTCGGCTTCTCGGGCCAGCTCCGTAAAGCTGGTGATACTCCAGATGTTTACGGCAAAGCCTTTCTGTTCCAACTGCTCTGCGGCGGTGATGGCCTGTTGCATTATCGACCCGCTGGACAGCAAGTGAATCTGCTCGCCGTTGCTGCCACTGCGGCGCCAGCAGTATCCGCCACGCAGAATGCCCTCTTCCGTGGTTTCGCCACCTGCCATTGCGGGCATAACGTAGTTTTCGTTGTACACGGTCAGGTAATAGAAGATGTTTTCCTGTAACTCATACATGCGGTAGATCCCTTCACGGATAATCACCGCCAGTTCATAGGAAAATGCCGGGTCGTAGCTCTTCAGGTTGGGAACCGTGCTCGCCAGGATGTGGGAGTGGCCGTCTTCGTGTTGCAGGCCCTCGCCGTTCAGGGTGGTGCGGCCTGCGGTGCCGCCTAGCAGGAACCCGCGACACATCATGTCGGCGCAAGCCCAGATCATGTCGCCCACCCGCTGGAAACCGAACATTGAGTAAAAGATATAAAACGGAATGGTGGGTACCCCGTGCACGGCATAGGCGCTGCCGGCTGCCAGGAAGGAGGCCATGGCCCCGGTTTCGCAAATGCCTTCCTGCAGGATCTGGCCGTCGTCCGCCTCGCGGTAGGACATCAGGCTGTCGGCATCCACCGGGGTGTAGTTCTGGCCTTCTGGCGAGTAGATACCATTGCTCTTGAACAGTGCATCCATGCCAAAGGTGCGCGCCTCGTCGGGAACGATGGGCACCACGTAACGGCCGAAGTCCTTGTTCTTCATTAACTGGCCCAGCATGCGCACTACGGCCATTGTCGTAGACGCTTCACGGGTGCCCGAGCCCTCGATAAAATTCTTGAACTCCGCCAGTGGTGGTGCCGTGATAGCCGGACACGCCACCGTGCGAGCCGGCAGGTAACCGTCCAGGCTTTCCCGCCGGGCCTGCAGGTACTGCATCTCCGGGCTGTCCGGGGCCGGTCGATAAAACTCGGCGCGCTTGATCGCTTCCTCATCGAGGGGAATGCCGTAGTCGGCGGCCAGTGCCAGACGCTCTTCCTCGTTAAGGTTCTTCTTCTGGTGTGCCGTGTTGCGACCCTGGGCGGATGCACCCATGCCGTCGCCTTTGACGGTCTTGACCAGGATCACGGTGGGTTTGTCTGTGCTTTGCGCGGCGCGTTGGTAAGCAGCAAATACTTTCTTCGGGTCCTGGCCACCGCGCTTGATCTCCTTGAGTTCTTCGTCGGTCAGGGAGTTCATCATTTGCTCGAGCTCCGGGTCGCCGTGTACCCAGTGCTCGCGCTGTTCGTCGCCCGGCAGGATGGAATAGCGCTGGTAGTCCCCGTCGACACATTCCTCCATGCGCTTGCGCAGGGTGCCATTGTGGTCCTGGGCCAGCAGGCCGTCCCAGCCGCTACCCCAGATGACCTTGATCACGTTCCAGTCAGCGCCGCGGAAACTGCGTTCCAGTTCCTGGATGATTTTGCCGTTACCGCGTACGGGACCGTCCAGACGCTGAAGATTGCAGTTGACGATCAGTACCAGGTTGTCCAGTTTCTCCCGGGCAGCAATATTGATGGTGCCCAGTACCTCGGGTTCGTCTGATTCACCGTCGCCGATGTAGCACCAGATCTTGCCGCCGTTTTTTGGTTTCAGGCCGCGATTTTCCAGGTACTTGGCGAAACGCGCCTGGTAAATGGCCGCAGGTGTAGACAGTCCCATGGAGGCGTTGGGTGTCTGCCAGAAGTCCGGCATGGAGCGCGGGTGTGGGTAGGAGCACAGACCACCGCCATCACCCAATTCGCGGCGATAGTTTTTCAGTTGTGCTTCGCTCAGGCGCCCCTCCAGGAAGGCACGCGCATAAACGCCCGGGGCCGCATGGGGCTGTGGCATCACGGTGTCGCCCCCGTAGTGTTCCGACTTGCTGCGAAAGAAATGGTGGAAGCCGACTTCCAGCATGGTGGCGGCAGAGGCATAGGTGGCGATGTGCCCACCCACTCCAGTGCCGGCGTCGACCGCCTGCAGCACCATGGCCATCGCGTTCCAGCGATTAATGTTTTCGATCTTTTGTTCCAGTGCAATGTCGCCGGGGTAGGCCGGCTGCTGTGACGGTGGGATGGTGTTCACGTAGGGCGTATTCAGGGTGGCTTCGCTAAGGGCGATACCCTGGGTCAGTGCGTGGTTCTGTAGGGCGCGCAAGATATCGCGTACACCGCTGTCACCGTATTCACGGGCTATGGCGTCCAGGGCTTCCACCCATTCGTGGCGGTCCTCGGCCAGTTCATCGATGTAGGTAGGCGCAGATGCAGGCTTCATGGAATTGATCTCGAGACACAGGGGAATTCGGAAGTATAGTGTTTTGGGGAGAATTTCGATTGCTAAGTGCCCACTATTAGCACCCAAAAAAGCAATATATGAATAGATAAAAATCAAAAATTGGCAAATAATGCCAACTATGCAGCTGGATAAAATTGATTACCGAATCCTTCACCACATTCAGAACAACGCGCGCATCAGCAACATAGAACTGGCTGAGGCGGTGGGCCTGTCACCTTCGCCTTGTTTGCGCCGGGTACGCGCCCTGGAGGCGGCGGGGGTCATTAAACGCTACGCCGGCATTGTCGATGCCGGTGCAGTGGGCCTGCCGATTTCGATTTTCGTCAATGTCTCGTTGGATCGACAGGAACGCTCGGGGCTGGAGGCCTTTGAGCAGACCATCAGCTCCTACCCGGAAGTGATGGAGTGCTACCTGATGACCGGCGCCTCGGATTACCTGGTGCGTATTGTGGTGCCCGATCTGCAGGCTTATGAGCGTTTCCTGGCTGATAAACTTACACGTATACCGGGGGTGGCGAATATTCAGTCGAGCTTTGCACTCAAGCAAGTGGTATATAACACCGAATTGCCGCTGTCTCCGCCGGTAAGCCAGGTCGGCTGAAGCTTGGCGTGTTCAGCCCGGGTCGCGCATGCCCTGGATGATTTTCCACTCCCTGGCAGTCACCGGTTGGACCGACAGGCGCCCCTGTTTCAGCAGCATCATCTCACTTAATCTGCTCTCTGACTTGAGCTCCTTCATCGGAATCAGGCGATCGAACTTTTCCGCGAACACCACATCCACACAGTACCAGCGCACATTGTCCGGCGAGGCCTTGGGGTCGTAGTACTTGCTCTCCGGGTTGAACTGATCCGGGTCAGGGTAGGCGTCCCGGGTCACCACGGCGGTACCTGCCACACCAATATGTTTGCAGCTCGAGTGGTAGATCAGTACCTCGTCGTCCACGGCGACTTTATCACGCAGTAAGTTGCGCGCCTGGTAGTTACGTATCCCGTCCCAGGGCTCGGGCTTGCCCTTGAGAGCGGCCAGGTCGTCGATGCTGAACTCGTCGGGCTCGGATTTGAATAGCCAGTAAGCCATCGCGTAATGTTCTCCTCAGGCAGCAGTGGATTCCACGTGATCGACAGGCTCGGGTCGCTGATAAGCCGCGACCAGGCACCCGGCCACGATCATGGCAGTACCCAGTAGCGTGGCTGGCGTCACCGCTTCGGAATAAATGATCCAACCAAACAGCGCCATCCACAGAAATGCAGTGTACTCCACCGGGATCAGTATTTTCGCTTCAGCCCGTGCGTAAGCCCATGACAGTAACAGCAGTGAGCCGATGCTCAGGGCTGCGGAACCAGTCAGCATCGGTAACTGCTCGACCGACGGAATTACCGCGAACAGGGGTGCAAACAGCGCATAAACGAGCAACAGCGTCCCGTATTGGAACAGGCCGATTTCTATTGGGTTGGCTACCAGTGCCTGCTGGCGCTGCAGTATCAGATTGTAGGCGTACAACAGTGCGGAAAGCAGTATTGCGGCCATTCCCCAGGCTGCGCGTTCACCCAGGTCGGATTGGAATTTGCCCGCGACTATCACCAGGGCACCGGCAAAGCCCACCACCGAGGCGAGAATTGACCTGCTGGTTATGGTTTCGCCCAACATAACCGCTGCCATGTAAAGCGCGAGCAGTGGCGCGATGAAGGTGAGGGCAATGGCCTCGGCCAGGGGTACGAACATCAGGCCCCAGAAGAAAAAGAAGGACATCACCGCGGTGACAATGCCCCGGCGGATGTGCAGCTTTAGCGCTGTTTCCGAGGGCCGACGCTGGCGAGTCACTACAAACAAAGTGGCGGCAATCAGCGTGGTTACCAGCCCGCGCCACAGCATGGCATTGTAAACGCCCATGTCCAGCGACAGGGCCTTCATCATCACGTCCATCGCTGAAAATGCAGCAATACCCAGCACTGCCGCCAGGAACGGCACGGCGTTATTGTTCGACGATGTCATCCCAGTACGTTATCGCCGCCGTCATCGAGTTTAGAGGGACGTTGCCAGTAGTTGTACTGCGCTGTCCAGTCGTTGGCGCCCAGGCCAAACAGGCCCAGTAGGTGCCAGAAGCTGCAGTACAGGTCCCCGGGGCCGAACTCACAGGTGTTCTTACGCAGGATTTTCCCGTCGCGCAACTCATAGCTTATGGCGCCTGGGTAATTGCCAGGCTCCGGCCCGCAGTATTGCTCCTGCAGGTAATTGCTGTTGGCGTGCGACGCCATGCGAAACCGCCATCCGCGTGAGTTGGCAAAACGCCGCTGGGTTGCAGGGTCATCCTTGGACACCATAGCGACGGCGATCTCTGATTCCAGGTGCGGCAGGAAGGCGCTGATCCCGTCACCCCACAATGTGCAATAGCGGCACCCCTGGCCCATGTTATGGATGAGCAGCAGCTGGCTCTTGTCGGCAAATAGCTCGCTGAGCCGGACCTCGCCTTCCTGGGTCTCGAAGGTGTAGTCCGCCACCTCTTCCCCGGCTACCTCACCTCGCAGCCTGGTGAGTTCGAGGTTCTTGGCGTAAATCTCGGCTTCCAGTTTGGCGATGTCACTCTTGCTCATCGGTGTGTCCCCCGCTCATTGAACAAACTAGAGTGTAGTCTGTATCTACCTGCAGTCACGCGTGCATCCGCAGTCGTTGTGTCTTTTGTGCTTTGGTCAGCAAATAACATCTCCGGATTAGCGCCGAGATAGATCTACTGCCAGAATATTGTATGGATTTTGAGGAGGCCATATGTATCAAGGTTTTATCGCAGCGCTGATCGCTGTCGGTGTCATCGTGACCGCTGGCTGCCAGCACAGCACGCCGGCAGGTGAAGTCGGTTTGCTGGCAGAGCCGCCCCGGGCCGAAGCGCGACCCAGCAGTCGTGAGTACCACGGTGTTGTGTTACACGATGACTATCTATGGCTGAAAGATCAGTCATACCCGGTAATCGATGACGAAGACATTCTCGAATACCTCGAGCGTGAGAATCAGTGGTTCGCGCAACAGATGGCACCCAGGGAGGCTCTGGTTTCAACGCTTTTTGAAGAAATGAAAGCGCGCGTCCAGGAAGATGAAGCCTCGGTCCCCTGGGAGTATGGCGCCTATAGCTATCGCTGGCGTTTCCCCAAGGGCGCGCAGTATCGCTTGTGGGAGCGGCGCCCAATTGAGGGCGGCGATTATGTGACCATACTCGATGAAGCCCGCGAGGCCGGCGAGCAGGAGTTTTTCAACGTCGGCAATGTCAGGGTCAGTCCCAATGATCGCTTCCTCGCCTGGACGGTGGATGAAACCGGTTCCGAACGCTACCGGTTGATTGTCGACGACCTGCAGACGGGGGAGCGCTTTTCCCAGGGTCCCGTAAACGTCAGAGGACAAATTGTCTGGGCGGGCGACAGCCGACATATCTATTACGCAGCTGTCGAAGGAGATACCTGGCGCACAACGCACATTAAGCGGCATGTGCTGGGCCGCGACAGTGACGCCGATAGCGTTGTCTATCACAACCCTGACAAGACCATGTTCATGGGGATTGATAAGAGCCAGTCCGAGCAGTACCTGTTTGTAACCCTGGGTGATCGCAATACCTCGGAGGTGCGCTACCTCAGCCTCACCGACGCCAGTCCAACGCTAAAACTGGTGGCTTCCAGAGAAGAGGGTGTGCTTTACACGCTCGACCACGGCAATGGTCAGTTCTATGTGTTGACCAATGACGAGCACATCAACTTTCGCCTGGCTACCGCACCAGAGGATGATCCCGACCGGGAAAACTGGGTGACTTTATTGCCGCCGTCTGACGATGTTTATCTCAAGGGCGTGAGTGTATTCAGCGACTTTATTGCGCTACAGGAAATGTCGGACGCGCTGAGTCGCATCAGGGTGCGAACCCATGCAGGCGTGGAGCATTATGTGGACTTTCCGGAGAGCGTGTACACCAGTAGTTTGGGGAACAACCCCTCCTACGAGGTTGAGGCGCTGCGTATTGATTACCAATCCCTGACCTCTCCGCCGACTGTTTTTGACTACACCGTACACAGCAAGGCGTTGGAAAAGCGCTGGCAGCGCGTGATTCCCAGTGGTTACGACAAGTCCTTGTACACCACCGAGCGTGTGTGGGCGAGCGCCCGCGATGGTGTTCGGGTACCCGTGTCATTGGTCTACAAAAAAGGGACATCCCTGGATGGCAGCGCGCCCATGTACCTGTATGGATATGGCGCCTATGGGGCCGGTCTGCCACCGTACTTTTCAGCCTCCCGGCTGAGCATGCTCGATCGGGATGTGGTATTCGCCCTGGCGCATGTCAGGGGCGGCGATGAGCTCGGTTACCAATGGTACCTGGACGGTAAGCTGGAAAAACGTACCAACTCCTTCAATGACTTTGTCGACGTGGCGCGCTACCTGATTGAGCAGGGTTACAGCTCGGCGGGCAATATCGCCATTGCGGGCGGCAGCGCGGGTGGCGAACTGGTGGGTGCGGCGGTGATCCAGGCCCCGGATCTCTGGGGCGCCGCTGTGCTCAAAGTCCCGTTTGTGGACGTGCTCAATACCATGCTCGATGATAGCCTGCCCTTGACGCCGCCGGAGTGGCAAGAGTGGGGGAATCCGTTGGAGTCGGCCGAAGCCTTCGATTTCATCCGCAGTTACAGCCCCTATGACAACATCAGCGCCCAGGATTATCCGCCCATGCTGGTCACTGCGGGTTTAAACGACCCGCGGGTGACGTACTGGGAGCCAGCCAAGTGGACGGCGAAAATGCGTGCGCTGAAGACCGACCAGAACCAACTGCTGTTGAAAACCAATATGGGCGCCGGTCACCTGGGACAAACCGGGCGCTATGACAGGATTAAAGACTTCGCCGAGGAGATTGCGTTTGTATTTGTCCACCTTGGTATTGGGCCTGGTCCTGAATCTGGTCCTGAAGGGGCCGAGTCGGTAGAGAACCCGGAGCAGAACGGGGAGCAGAATGGCGAGAAGAACGGGGAAAAGGTAGAGTAGATCCCCCGGCGACGGTGGTGCTAAGTCTGGGGATGTGCCCCCAGGAAAATCGGGCGCGGTAACACCGGTGAGGATCCGGTGAACCGCGCGTTTGGCTGTGCAGGGTGTCGCAGGTGTCTGCGACGGTGGTCCCCAGGTTAGGCGGCGGCCTCTTCCGAGGCTTCTGCGGGCTCCAGCTCTTCGATTTTGGCTTCCAGCTCCTTTATCTTGAGCTGCAGCTCAGCCTTTTCGTTTTTGGCGCGGTTGACGGCTTTTTGCAGGGTTTCGTTGGCGCTGGTTTTTTCCGCCAACTTCTTCTTGTTGGCGTCCAGGCTTTTTTTCATCTTGGCGGGATCAAACTGCTTAAGCGTCTTAAGCTCGGCGCGTTCCTCGGCGAGATCCTGCTGGAGTGCCCTGATGCGCTTCTTCTGACCTGCCACTTCGGCCTGTAAATTCTCTGAACGTGATTTCAGCTCGCGATTGTGCTGCTCCGTACGCTTGTTGGTTTCAACTTTGCCCGACATTTCTTTGATCTGTTCCAGCTGCTTTTCAATCACCTGGACTTTCTCTTCTTTTTCCTTGGTGCAACGCTCGATTTCTGCGTCCTTGGCATCCAGCTGTCCCTGGTATTCTTCTCGCAGCTTGGCTTCCAGCTCCATGATTCGTTCAAGATTTTTTGCAGTTAACATTCAGGTCCTCCGCCCGTATATGGTTGGTCTTAAAGCAAACGCCCGCCGCTATCGCAGCCCCGGATGGTGTCTCCCAGGTGCAACTAAGTCTATGAATTGCAAGAAAAAAGCAGGCCCAGATTCCGTAATCTGGGCTGCAGCTGCTACAGCGAGCGGCGCGATTGTACCAGAAAATACTCGCCAGCGGGGCGCCCGATGATTAACAAGTTGTCACTCGCCGGTTAATTGACCCCGCCCTGGTCGTGAGCCCCCGATTTAAGACGCGTTCGCGCTCTCGGCCAGTGCCTTGAGGATGCCCATCTCCTCTTCTGTCGGGGTGTAGCGCCCGCCGCAGCGAGCGTCAGTTTTCTGCAACAGTCGCGTCATTTGGGGTGTCAGCGGGATGGGTTCGCAGCCGTGGCCGGTTTCACAGATCATGTCGAACTCCGGGCGCGCCTGGACGTGGCACGCAAAGCAGTTGCCGCCAAAGCGGTTAACCACGTCGACGAAGCCGCGCTTGCCAATCTCTGTGCCCTCGGCTGACACGTTCAGTTCGAAAAACTCCCAGTCCTTGGTCGCCGGGCTGAACCCCTTCGGGTGTTTTACCATGACCTCGCCCGGCACCAGTTGTACCACCGAGCCTGGTGGGTATTCACCCGACCCTGCATTAGCCACTGCCAGGGTGTTATCCAGTTCGCCCTCAATGAGGTTGTCCACGTAGAAACCCCGCACCGGTGACATGTCCAGCACGCAGTCGAAATCGGACGCTGAGATGGACAGCCCTTTGTCCTCTGCCGCGAAGGCAAGATTGAACGTGCTGCTGAGGGTAACCAATACACCGAGAATAAAGCGCATACATCGCTCCTTTGCGTGTTATCACGCATTATTATTTGGCACGCCCGGAGAGATTCGAACTCCCGACCAACTGGTTCGAAGCCAGTTACTCTATCCAGCTGAGCTACGGGCGCTTAGAGCGCGCAGTATATAGGCAACAGGGCCCGCGCGTCTCCCCCGCCGTTATTGCGGGCTCACAGCCGCTTGCTGGAGGTCGGCAGTCAGGCGACTTGTTCTTGTTCCCATAGCGCCGCGATACCAAAGTACAAACGCGCGAGAATATCAGCCTCGGTAACGTGAAAACGTGCGGAGGGTGAAATGTCCACCGTGCCGTCGCTGCCGATGGGCGTATGTTCTCCCCCGATACCTCTTACCGATAACCCGAGTGAGCGGGCCAGCTGTTTTACTCTCCTGTCCGTGCCATCGGCGGTGAGCTTGGGCAGCGGGAGGTGCGCCGAGGCACGTAGCGCGGTGCCGATATTGGTGGGACAGGAGGTGACCACGCCGTAGGTGGGAGAAAAGGCGAACTCGACATCATCACCAGCTTCCAGTACGTCCAGCAGAGTACGCAATGGCTCGAATACCGCGTTGAGCTCTGTACCCGTGTCCATACAGATGATACGCAGGTGGTCCTCCTCCCCAACCCAGATGATGAAGTTGCGATTATCGCTGATGTAGCAGCCGCGACCGTGTGGCCAATCGTCGGCGATACCCGCGGCTGCCAGGTAGGGGTCGTCCGCCATGTTCTTGAACATCAGGTGCTGATCTACCAGGGAGTGATAGGTCGCGTCGTCTATGCAGTGCGCGCTGCCGGGCGTCAATGAAAAGTATTGCCCAGCGAAGGAAGGCATCATGCGCAGGGTATCGAAGGCGCTGCACAGGTGCTGCTCCAGTTGTATTCTTTCTTCCCTGTGCATCGCGCTGGGTAAATTGTATCTGCGCAGGTTGCGCCCGGTCCTGACCCGCAGCGACAAAGGCGGGACACCCAGACTGGCCAGATCGAGCTGGCCGTCGGCGGGCACGCCGGTTACGCGGGTAAGGTCCCAGTTACTGTGCTGTCGCGCGTTCTCTGCCACGCCGTGGTAGCGTGCAATGGCCCTGGCAAAAAATGGCTGCAGTTGCTCGTAGTCATCAGGGTGGCTAGCGTAACAACCCATTTGGCTGTCCGGGTTTTCCAGGCCCGACTGCAGACACTTCAGCAGTCGTTTCTGCAGTGACGGTTCGAGACCCTGGTAGTACGACGGTTCAAAGCACTGCAACCCTATGTTCTCGGGCCAACGTGCCTTGAGCGCCTGTAGATTGTCCATGTCTAGCTCGGACACAAACCACGTTCCTTATTTCGAAAAAATAGTTGCAGAGAAATAGCCAGTAAAAAGTACGCCCTATTGTACAGCGGGTGATCGCAACAACCGAGTATCCGGTGAACGCGCTGATTCCTATCTTGGAAAGCGGGAGAAAACTGCTACATTGTTAGAAGGTCATTTTTCGAATTTAAGGATAAGTTCAATGCAGAAATTTACTCATCACATCCGCACTCGTGTGTTGGCCTGCCTGGCGACACTGAGTGTATTTCTGGCAACACCCGCCTTGGCAGATGTGGATTACCAGAAGCTGGTTGAAGAGGCACATGCCTTGTTCAAGGACAATAACGATGGCGCCAACGCAAACTATATTCCCATCCTCGACGAGGTTGATTCCAGCTTGTTTGGTGTGGTGATTGTGACTCGCGACGGCAAGACCTACGCTGCCGGTGATGTGGATCACAAGTTTTCCATTCAGTCGGTGGCCAAGCCGTTTACCGCCGCGCTGGTGATGGAAGCGCAGGGTGTCGATGCCATCAGGGACAAGATTGGTGTTGAGCCCACCGGCATGCCGTTCAACTCCATCATAGCGATAGAGGCAAACGATAAACGCTCTCGTAACCCGCTGGTAAATGCAGGCGCGATTGCCGCGGTCAGTATGATCGAGGCGAAGGATGCCGACGAACGCTGGAAAATCATTCTCGATGGTTACAGTGCTTTTGCCGGTGAACCGCTCTACCTGTTGGATGACGTTTACGTGTCCGAGGCGGAAACCAATTACCGCAATCGCGCTATTGCACATTTACTGTACAACTACGAGCGGCTTTACAGCGAGCCGCTGGAGGCCACCGACGTTTACACCAAACAGGGATCTGTGGGCGTGAGTGCCAAGCAACTGGCAATGATGGGCGCCACCCTGGCTAACTGGGGTACCAACCCCAAGACCGGTAAGCAGGTAATGCGCAAGGACTATGTGGATGAGCTGCTTGCGGTCATGCTGATGGCGGGCTTTTATGACGAGGTGGGCATCTGGGCCTATGACGCCGGTCTGCCTGCCAAAACGGGTGTCGGTGGTGGCATTGTTGCGGTGGTGCCAGGGGAGATGGCGATTGTCGGGTTTTCACCACGCCTGAATACCGCGGGTAACAGTGTGCGTTCGCTGCTGGCCATCCAGCATATCTCGGAAACACTCAACCTCAGCCTGTTTAAATCTGGAAAGGACTAAGCTTCATGGAAGGTAAGCTCAGGAATATTGTACCTCTGGCGGTCTCGCTTGCGTTGGCGGCGGGTACTGCTCACGCTGCAACTGATGCCGAACGCATTCAGGCGCTGGAACAGCAGCTCCAGCAACAGAAGGCGATCATGGAGGAGCAGCAACGTACGTTGGAACTCATGCAGCAGGAGTTGCAGCGCCTCAAAGGCGACGTGCCCCTGCAGGAATCAGCGGTTCACGCTGATCCCGAGGCCGCACCCGCACCCATCGCGGTCGCTCCCGCACCGACTGACCAGGTGCAGGAGACCCTGCTGGGTTTTGATCTCTACGGGTTCGTCATGGCCGATGCCATCTACGATTTCAAGCGCGTGGACCCGGACTGGAACGACACCTTGCGGGTAACCACCATCCCAACCACGGATGGCCAGTTCGGTGAGGACGGCGAGTTCGTTTTCAGCGTGCGGCAGTCCCGGCTGGGTATCAAGGGTGAGTGGGACACCGAGGCCGGCAAAGTAACCGCTCTGTTTGAAAGTGAACTGTATGGGGTGGGCGGTGACGCCGGCCAGACCACGCCGCGCCTGCGTCACGCCTGGGTCACCTGGGAAAACTTTGGTATGGGGCAGTACTGGTCCAACTTCATGGACGCGGATGTGTTCCCCAACACCATCGATTACTGGGGGCCGACCGGTATGGTGTTTTACCGCAACCAGCAGGCGCGCTATACCTTCCCTATGGGTGAGGACGAGTTCGCCATTGCCCTGGAGAACCCGGATACGGCCTTGACCGTGGGCAAGTTTCGCGATGTATGCATTGATGAGGTAGGAAACAGTTGCGAGTCCACCCTGGGTGACGCGGTGAGCAAGTACAATGACATCCCGGACCTGTCCCTGCGCTACCGCGATAACACCGACTGGGGGCACTGGCAGCTAGCTGGTATCGCTCGCAAGCTCGGTTATGAAAACCGTACCACCGGCAATAAGGATCATGAGTTCGGTTGGGGTATCAACGCCAGCACGGTAATCAACGCCACTGCGCGTGACCGCCTGAAGCTACAGCTGGTCTACGGTGAAGGTATCGGTAATTACCTCAATGATGGGGGCGTCGACCTGGCGCCCCGGCGCGGCACCGTCGTGGGTAATTCAGCCACCACGGTACCGCTGCTGGGGTTGGTCGCCTATTACGACCACTATTGGAGCAGCAAGTGGTCTTCCTCGGTCGGTTGGTCAACGGTGAGACTGGATACAACCTCCGGCCAAGCCGGCACGGAATTCGAAGACGGCCAGATCGCGCAGGTCAACCTGCTGCACTATCCCACCGACGGGGTGATGATCGGCGGTGAGCTGATCTGGGGTGAACGCAATGACATCGACGGCGCCGACGGCTATGACCTGCGCGCGCAGATGTCATTGAAGATCAATTTCCCTCGCTAGACTCTTCCTCCTCTGGTTCCGGTGCTGGCGCCGGAACCAGGCGCAGTATAAAGCCCCCATCTATGTTTCTCGCGTGGCGTTGTCCCGGGATGTGGTCAAAGCCAGCACCGATCGGATTATTCAAACTGTTCTATACTTCAAAGGTGCAGTACTAACGCGATACAGGTATGACGGGCAGGCGTTTACCGGGTGTTCACAATTTTCAACATAATGGCACCTGGGTCTTATACGCGGTTACGTTCGAAGGGCTAATCTGACAGCCTGCCAGAGCCATCGCCGGGGCGAGGAGCCTCCGCCTGGCCCAATATCCACCACATTGAGAAGAAAAAATGCGAGAGCAGGTGTTGTGAATCGAGCAAACGACCTTGGAACAAATACCTCGATAGATTTCTTCCATCGCTTTTCCCATATCCGCATCGATACCTGGGGCAAGGTCAAAGAACTGACCAAGTTTTACGAGCAGCCCTGGTTGAGCGAGTCGCGGGTACGCGCCGTACACCGCACGATTGGCAAGCTGCTTAAACAGCTGATATCGCTGGAAGAGTACACCGCGTTTCCCTCCAAGTCGGACATGGAATACCTGTGGTCGATGTTCCAGTGCGAAGACTTTGTATCGCTGAATCGCGCCGTACACCGCATTGAGCGCGCCCTGATGACGGACTCCTATCGAATCCGTCCCTTGCAACTCAACATCCAGGACATCTCTACCCTGCGCCAGGAAGACGACCAGGAAGCGTCGGAACGGCAGTGGGTGCGGCGGTCGGCGGTAGACCGGCCCTTCTTTGAGTTACAGGTGGTCGATAACTTTAACTCGATCAACGAGGAAGAGTCGCTGCGCTCGGCGTTCCTGGAGCTGCGTCACCCCGAGGACGAATTTGTTTACGACGTGGCGACGGTAAAGTCCTTTGAGGATTCCCTGATTGGTATTCTGATCAATCCCAACATCCAGGCCTGCGTGCTGCGCTATGGGTTCCCCCTGCGCTCGGTGAATGGCTACGACATCTTTCGGCATTACTTGCTGGGAATCGACGAGAGCCGTCTGAACCGTATGACGGAGCTGGAAAGAAGTATCGAGTTGGGCCGATTGATCAAGCAGATTCGACCCGAAATAGACCTTTTCCTGATGTCAGGTGCTGCGGTAGAGAAATCGGTAAGTCAGGACACCGGGCATTTCGAACGCATATTCTACCGTGAACCAGGCTATCTGGAGTGTCACCAGAGTATCTTGCGAGCGCTACACAGCCGGTACAACACGCCGTTTTTCTCTGCACTCAAGCGCTACAGTCGCCGACCCACCGGGGTATTTCACGCCCTGCCAATTTCCCGCGGCAAATCCATTCAGCGTTCTCACTGGATCCGGGACTTTGCGGATTTTTACGGCGACAACATCTTCATGGCGGAAACCTCCGCGACCAGCGGCGGGCTCGACTCATTGTTGCAGCCCACCGGGCCGCTAAAAGAAGCGCAGACCAAGGCCGCCAGGGCCTATGGGTCCAAGGAAACCTATTTCGTAACTAACGGGACCTCCACAGCGAACAAAATAGTGCTACAGGCACTGATCGAGCCGGGCGATGTGGTGCTGGTGGACAGGGACTGCCACAAGTCGCATCACTACGGGATGGTGATGATGGGGGCGCGCACTACCTATCTTGATGCCTACCCCCTCGACGAGTTCTCCATGTACGGTGCGGTGCCGCTGCGCTCCATCAAACAGCAATTGCTGGAATTCAAGCGGGCCGGCAGGCTGGATGAGGTTAAGCTGCTCATCCTCACCAACTGTACCTTCGACGGTGTGATCTACAACGTCAGGAACTTCATGGAGCAATGCCTGGCCATCAAACCGGACCTGGTGTTTCTGTGGGATGAAGCCTGGTTTGGCTTCGCCTGCTTTAATCCCCTGTACCGCACCCGCACTGCCATGGCGGCGGCGAGTGCGCTGAAGCGCAAGTACGAGTCACCGGAGTACGCGGAGCGCTACGAGCAGTATTGCCGCGACCGGGCTGAACTGGACCTCGACGATGACGCCAGCTGGTTGGATCACAAGCTGATACCGGACCCAGAGAAGGTGCGATTGCGGGTGTACTCCACCCAGTCCACTCACAAGACCCTGACTTCCATGCGCCAGGGATCCATGATCCATGTTTACGACCAGGACTTCCGGCACCATTGTAAGGCCGCCTTTGACGAGGCCTACATGACCCACACGTCCACCTCGCCCAACTACCAGATTTTGTCGTCGCTGGATGCCGGGCGCCGCCAGGTGGAATTGGAAGGTTACGAACTGGTGCATAAGCAGATAGCCGCGGCCATGACCCTGCGAGAGCAGATTTATAACAATAAGCGGTTGGCCAAGTATTTCCGCGTGCTGATCACCCGGGACCTGGTACCCGAGGTGTTCCGGTTTTCCGGGGTAGAGAACTTTTACGAGCCCGACTCTGGTTGGAGTCGCCTGGAAGACGCCTGGATGGCCGACGAGTTTGTGCTCGACTTGAGTCGTATCACCCTGCACGTGGGACGCACCGGGGTGGATGGCGACACCTTCAAGAACGAATACCTGATGGACCAGTTCGGCATCCAGATCAACAAGACCTCGCGCAACACCGTGCTGTTCATGACCCACATCGGCACCAATCGCAGTTCGGTGACTTTCCTGCTCGAGGTGCTGGAAAAGATAGCCGAGGACATCGACGAGAAAATCGAGGACTTCAGCGCGGCGGAACGCCAACTGTTTGAGCAACGTGTGCGTGACCTGACCGAAGAGCAGCCACCGCTGCCTGACTTCAGCCGCTTTGACGACCGCTTTCGGCACCCCGATACCCCGCAAACCATCGACGGCGACATTCGAACGGCTTACTTCGAAGGCTTTAAAGAAGAGCTGTGTGAATACATTCGCTTCGACAACGGCGATGTGTTCCGCGAGTTGCAATCTGGTAGGGACCTGGTCTCCGCTGGCTTTGTCACTCCCTATCCACCGGGCTTCCCCGTCCTGGTACCCGGTCAGGTGGTGAGCCGCGAGATCATCGAGTTCCTGATGGCGCTGGATGTGAAGGAAATTCACGGCTATCGCGCTGAACTTGGCCTGCGGGTGTTCAAGGAAAGTTAATCTCTCTGTCGCCATTGGGACCCGGCGGAATATCATCACGTTTTTTGTTCGCAGCTGCAGGGCTTACCCGCTAGCACACTTCTGCCGATAACGGCGGGAGAAAGTGTGCAATAGCTCACAAATATTACCCGCTAATGCCGCATTCCCACTGGCTTGCTGTAACCTTGGCGCTTTTTGCCACGCCGAGACATTCTTCTTTCCAGAAATAATAAGCTGATGCGAATTCCTCTTCACCTGGCCTCGATTGGGGCGGCATTTATTCTTCTCTTCCAAGCGACTGTTGCCCTTGCCGAGGGCAGCCGCGATTTGTACCCGGCCGGTTACGACCCGCTGGGCTGGAGGGCGGCTTTGGACCTGCAACCCGGCACGGTCTACGTCAACCGTGTGCGCCGCGAAGGCTTCCATTACGTGTATGCGGAGCAAGGCGAGTACATTACCGTGGCCTCCAGTAACCGTAACAACAACGGTGATATCCATATCTTCAATCCACAAGACTTCGGCGCTCGCGGTGACGAGACGATCCCCGGTACCGTGGATTTCAGCTGTAACAGCGGCACCTCGGAAATAGGAACCCATTACTTTGGCGCGGGCAGGGGCTTCATCACCGACCGCGCAGCGGAATTGGCTGGACCGCGTGCGCTGTCAGTCAATGCGGGCAGCGGTTACTCGGCCTGCGGATACCAGGTGCCCGAAACCGGCATCTACGGTGTGCGCTTTCGGCCAGCGAATACCGGCGGCAACCCCGACGGTACGATCGCCCTGTCTCCCAGTAACCGCGCAGCGGAAGCCTGGGATATCAGCGTACGTGCAACCGATGGGGCAACGCTGGATACCAATGGCCGCGTGTTCAGTTATGCGTTTCTCGGGTTTACTGCCGGCAACAACCGCCCGGTGTTTCACACACTGTATTACGTGACCCGTGATGGTTACCGTTACCGCCAGGACCTGCGTGGTCTGGATCCCAACGGCTATGCGCTCTACGCCAACACCTTTGGATTTCTGGACGACAACCAGCCCCTGTACAAAACCCTGCGCGGCGATAACTTCGCTGTGTCCAATCTGCCCCTGCAGGTAACCACCCAGGCAGCCGACTACCCGATTTTCTATTCCAACGTGGTGGACCCCACCCTGCAAACTGAAATCGGCAAGGTGCTGACGGCGCTGGGTATCCCAGAAACACCCGTATCACCCGCTATCTCGAACGTGTCCTTCGCCGGCGTTGTCGGCGGTTCAACCACCACCATCGGGGTGGGTGGTGAATTCAGTTTCGACACCACGGGCACGGTCAGTTACGAGATTGTGATCAGCCGTGACGGTGTGGATTTCAGCGCTGCTACTACCAGTAACCGTGTACTTACCGGTATTGCCTATGCGGGTAGCCACACGGTGGTTTGGGATGGCCTGGACAATGACCTGATGCCATTCCCGCCAGGCACTTACAGTTTCCGAGCTGCGGGCAGGGCAGGAGAAGTGCACTTCCCGATTATCGACGCCGAGAACAACGACACAGCGGACAGCTTTGGCCTGCCCGGCGGCGGCCCCACCATCACCCGGCTGAATGGCGCCATGCCCGGTGATACCACGGTATTCTTTGATGACCGGGGTTACGTTACCAGCAGCGGTGAGCTGGTGGGTGATTTGAACGGTGACCTGTGTGGAGGCACCGGTGCCGACCCGGCCATGCCCGACCAGGCCCTGGAGGGCGTGGACTCCCTCACCAATTACCGTGAGTGGGAAGGCGGCGGCAATAGCAACAGCGACTGTTCCGCGAGCGCGGGTTGGGGTGATGCCAAGGCGGTGAACCTATGGACCTATTTTCTCACCGAGGATGAAATTGAATCCCTGGATGTGATCGCCAGCAGTATTGACCTGGCCACTACTGTGGTGATGCCGGATTCCGTGGTGGCTGGGCAGTCCGTGCAGGGCACTTTGTCATTTGCCAATTTCGGAACCTCTGCAGCCAACGGCGTTGACTACAACCTCAACATCAGCAGCGGCCTGGGTGCGGTTACCTTTGGCAATTTACCCTTGGGGTGGAGTGCTTCCTACGACAATGGCACCGGAGATGTGACCATCACACCAGCGGCCACCAGCCTGGCGCCGGGGGAATCCTATTCGGGGATCACCTTTAGCTATACAGCACCCGCCACCAGCCCGGTGGTTGCAACCTCTACCATCTCGTCGCCGGACACAGATGACGTGCCCGCGAACAACACCTCCATGGCCTCGACTGCGATAGGCGCGGTGGATGTGAGCACGGATATCAATGGGGTGGCGGCGTTAGTGGAACCCGGTGCTCAGGTGACCGGCGGAGTGGTGTTCAGCAGCGTGGGTACCGACGACGCCAGCGATGTGGTCTACAGCATGCAGTTTGGCAGCCCCGGCAACTATCCGGCTAGTGTAACGTTCTCCAACTTGCCCGTGGGCGCGGTGGCGAACTATGACTCGGGCACTGGCGCGGTCACCTTCACCGGCTTGCCGTCTACTTTACCCGCGGGAAGCAGCTTCTCACTGAACTTCGAATTCACGGCGATCATTGCCGAGGGGGTCAACTACCCGATCTCCTCAAATATCACCACGTCGGACGCCGACGCTAATCCGCTGAATAACGATGACAATGCCGCTACGGTCACAGGCTATGACATGGCCTCTATAGTGATCGATGCGACCCCCATCTGCCGCAATGATGTCCCCTACCTGGCTTACGACATCACCGCCATCGGCTTTACACCGAATAACCTCGCGACCGTGGAGTTTGTCGAGACCGGTACATCGAATGTTGTGGCCACCTATAACAACCAGCCTTTAACTGGCGCGGAGATCTTGTGGCCTGGTGCAGCGGTGGATGGCTCGGGTAATGGTACTGCCTGGCCGGGCTGGACCTTTACCGGCGGGGAATGGATACAAGTCCCGTCAACGGTGCGCCCCCAGGTAGATGTCAGGATCAGTGTGAATCCCACCAGTTCAGTTACTGTCTCTTATCCACCGCCAACGCCCGCCTGTGTGGCCGAAGCGCCTCCGGGTACTCAGGTCGACCTGCAAACGATTGTCACCGCCAACGATGACACGCTTGAGCCAGGAGGTATGACTGGCGGTACAGTGCAATTTGCCAATAACGGTCCTACGGTCTCATTCAACACGGTATATACACTAGCCATTGGCTCGGCCGGGGTGGTGCCAGACAACATCATGATCAGTGGCTTGCCTGTGGGCGCGACCGCGATGGTTGATGCACTCACCGGCGTGGTGACGTTCAGCGGCATGCCAGACACCCTGGCCAGCGGTGAGAGTTTTGCTTTCAATTACAGCTACGATGCACCGCTGACAGAAAATGTAACCATTGAAGTGGCGGGCGATATCAGCAGTTCTGTCACTGATTCCGACACCTCCAATAATGCTTCCCAGGATGACACGGCGCTGGGCTTTGCGGGCGGCGCTTCCATCAGTATTGATGCGGCCTCGGTGTGTGACATGGACGCACCCTACGTCGAGTACGACGTCACACCCAACGGCTTCACACCCAATACCCTGGCCACGGTGCGCTTTATCGATGCACCCGGGGATACCGTTGCCACCTTTAATGACCAACCCCTGACCGGCGGACGATTATTGTGGCCCGAAGCTGCCGTCGACGGCGGTGGGCGCGGTATCGCCTGGCCGGGCTGGAGCTTTACCGGCGGCGAATGGGTGCAGGTACCCACCGAGGTGCGCCCGGTATTGCGGGTAGAGATCAGTGTTAATCCGACCAGTGAAGTATCGCTCACTTATCCCGAAGCAACAGCGGATTGTTATGTGGGTCCGCCCCCCACACGTCCGGCTGACGCCGCGGCGATTATCACCGGCGTTCCTGCGCAGGTGATGCCCGGGGATCGAGTGAGCGGCAATATCAGCTACACCAACAACGGACCCAACGACGCGCTGGATATCGCCCCAACCCTGTTTGTAGGCGAGGCTGGCAACGCGCCTGATGAGGTGACCTTCGACCTGCTACCCCCGGGTGTGACTGCAAGCTATGACCCAGCAACCGGCGAGGTAACACTGCTGGGCTTCCCGGAAAATCTCGCGAATGGTGAAACCCTACTTATGTCATTGTCTTTCGACTTCCCCGATGACGCCAGCAGCGTGGCCATCCGCGCTGATATTGGCATCAGCAATACCGATACCGAGCCCAACAACGATGCCGACAACATGGCCACCAGTGCGGCCAGACCGATACCGGTAGAGCAGATTCCGGTGCTGCCTGTCTGGGCTATGGCGTTGTTGATTCTTGGTATGGGGGTTGTGGGTCGTTATGGAGCGTCACGTCGCAGCGGATAGTGATCTCTGATGGTGTCGCTCGCGGAGTTCCAATACCGAAACGGTTAGAGCCGGCAACATGGTCAGGGTAACCACCGCAGCTCCAAGAATCCCGAACATAACAATCGCACCCACACCGCGATACAGCTCGGTGCCTGCTCCTGGCAGCAACACCAGGGGAGCGAGTCCGAAGATGGTGGTGATGGTGGACATTGCTATGGGGCGTAGTCTTGCTTCTACCGCTTCGCTGACGGCGGCGTGTGGGCTCATGCCCTCGGTGCTGACATTGCGCACAGCGCGGTCGACGATAAGTATTGGGTTGTTGACCACGGTGCCCATCAGGATGAGGAAGCCGAGCATGGAGATCATGTCGAAGGGTTGGGAGAAGCCGGTGAGTCCGACAATGGGCAATAGCGCCCCCAGTCCATTCAGTAACGCCAGGCCGACAATACCGCCGGCGATACCCAGCGGGATGGTGGTCATAATCAGCAGGGGATAGCCCCAGTTGGTGAAGATGGCCACCAGCAACAGGTACACGATTAACAGTGCGATTAAGTAGTTGCCCGTTAAGGAGTCGCGGGTAGCGTCGAGTTGGTCTGCTGCGCCGGAAATGGCGATATCGACAGTGGCGGGAACTTCACCGTTTTCACGCAGGTGTGTGACCAGTTCTTCCCGGACCAGTGCTACGCCGGTCTCCAGCGGGATTGAGCGCGGCGGAATGATGCTCAGGGTCACCGTGCGCCGGCCATTGACGCGCCGCAGCGAATCAGTGCCGATCGACTCACTGATTGACGCCAGGGCGGCCAGCGGGAGCACAGCGCCTGCAGGGGTGTAGACCGGTAGTTGCCCCAGGGTGTCGAGTTCCGCGCGTTGGCCGACACTGCTGTAGAGGTAGATGTCGATCTTGTCGTCACCCAGGAAGAACTCGTCCACGTAGCTGCCATCGGTCAGGGCGGATACCGTGAAGCCCAGTTCCTGTGCAGACAGGCCCAGTTGTGATGCGCGCTCCCAGTCGGGGTGTATTTCTACCATGGGCTGCGCCAGTGACAGCGCCCGGGGTTGGCTCTGTATTCTCGGGTTGTCGAAAATTTCCTGTGCGCGGCGGTCGGCTGCGGCGGCTACACGATAGATGTCCCCCAGGTCGTTACCGGCAATATCCAGGTTGATGCTGCGCGTGCCGCCGTTGTTACTGCTGATTATGGAGCCGCGGGAAGCGAATGCACGCATACCGGGGAACTCCTGGTACTTGCGTGTAAAGGCATCCATCAGGTCGTCGACATCGCCGGTGTCCACCGGCTCGGCAAGAATGCGAATGCTGTCGGTGGCCATGCGCAGGTTAAGGTAGGTAATGGCGGGGACCTCGTGTTCACCGGAATGGAACAGTTTCGGATCGGCGCCCACGTAGGGCAGGAAGTGCTCTTCAATCTCCTTGCCGATCACCTGCATGGTGGGCAGGTTGTAACCCGGTGGCGCACTCATAGTGGCGAATATCTTTGGCTCCTCACCTTCGGGTAGATATTCAGCGGCCGGTGTCAGGAACAAAATAACCGCGGCACTGATCGTCATCACGGCGCCTATGCAGGTATAGCGGCGTTTGGGTGTTGCCAGAATAGCGTCGATACCGCGCAGGGTTTTTTCCCGCAGCTTGCCGGCACTGTGGTACAGGCGCCCCTGCTCACGCTCACCGGGGGTAAAGCGCGCGGCGGCCGTGGGTAGTACCGCGACAGCCACGACCATCGATGCGAGTATCGCGGCCGACACGGCGATGGCGACGTCGGAATACAGTTGGCCCGCTTCCTGCTCAACAAAGGCAACCGGGATGAACACTAATATCGTGGTCATGGTCGAGGCGAAGACCGCGGGCCAGACTTGCCGTACACCATCCAGCGCCGCCTGCAAACGCTCTTTGCCCTTACGCCTCTCCAGTTCGATGCTTTCCAGCACCACGATGCTGTTATCCAGTGTCATACCGATCGCGAACGCAATGCCCGCCAGGGAGATGACGTTAATCGTGCGGCCGGCCAACATCAGGCCAAGAAAAGCGACAATGATGCAGATGGGAATGCCGATCACGCCGATGGCAGTGGTCCGCGCCGAGCGCAGGAACAGAAACATCACAATGGTGGCCAGCAGTGCACCGATAAACAGGTTCTTCCAAACGTTGCGCACGGAGTTTTCGACGTACTGCACATCGTCAGCAGTGCGCCGCAATTCCATACCCGCCGGGTTCAATAAATCGCGATTGATATCGGGTATCGCCGCCATTATCCCGCGTTTGATGTCGATGACATTAGAGCCAGCCTCACGACGCAGCGATAGTAGCAACACGTTTTCACCGTTGAATGTAGAAACACCGCTCTTCTCGAAGTGGTCCAGTTGTATTGTCGCGACATCTTTGAGGCGAATCACCGCGTCGCCACGACGTGTAAGCACCAGTTCCTCCAGGTCGTTTATTGACTCGAAGCGACCTATGGTGCGCAGCAGGTATTTGCGTTTGCCGGACTCGATCTCGCCCCCGGAGCGGTCCTGGTTGCGGTTGCGAATAGCTGAGCGCACGTCGACCAGGCTGAGCCCTCGCTGAGCCAATCGCGCTGGGTCGATCAAAATTTGAATCTGGCGTTCAGCGCCACCCCAGATAGCTACCTCGGACACGCCCGGTACTCTCGCCAGCAGCGGTTTGACGTTGTCCTCCACAAAATCCACTTTCAGGTCCAGGTCGAGCTGGCGAGGGTTGCCCTCCAGCGGGGTTATGTTGAGGAACATGAAGAAGTTGGTGGAATAGGACGAGGCATAAATGCGCGGCTCATCGACATTCTCAGGGTAGGAGGGTACCTGGCTGAGGGCGTTGTTTACCCGGATCATCATATCGGTGATGTCGGTGCCGAAGGGAAATTCCAGCTCTACCCGCGCACTGCCACTACTGGCGGTTGACAGTATCCTCGAAACGCTGGGCAGGTTGCGCAGGAACTTCTCCTGCTCTATGAGGATCTCCTTTTCCACGTCCTGCGGGGTTGCGCCGGGCCAACTCGTTCTCACCGTGATCACTCTCACGTCGAGGTCGGGGATCATTTGCACCGGGATGCGCAGAGCAGCAACGATCCCCAGCACACACAGTATCAGTACGCTAACCGTGGTCAGTGTGCCGCGTTTGATGACCTGTTCAAACATGGCGTGCTTACTGCCCGGCCAGCGCGTTGTTGCCGGCGCTGGTGATACTCAGTACCTGGCCATTGCGCAGGCTCTCGTTGCCGCGCACAACCACCTGCTCACCAATCTCCAGCCCGCTTTCAATGGCGACCAGGCCATTGAATTCCAGACCGGGTCGCACGATGGCTTCGCGCGCGACGAATCCACCCTCGCTGCGGTCCGCCACCCATACGATGGAGCGCCCGTCGGAATAGCGCAGTAGTGCATCGCGCGGTACGGCTGGCCCCAGCGCGCCGGTAGGAATGGTCAGGGTTGCGGTCACCGACATGCCCGGGGTGAGCGTGTTGTCCTCGGGGTCCGGTTGTACGCGCATAAGAAAGGTGCGGTCTTCGGGGTTGCTTACCGGTACCACGGCGGCAATCTTGCCGGCGTGCTGGTGTCGCGCGCCGCCCCGATAGCCGTAATTGACCGAGGCACTGTTATCCAGTTTGCCCAGGTAATCTTCGGCGACGGAAAAATCCAGGCGCAGGTCCTGCGTCGAAACCAGGCCCAGAACAGCCTGCCCGGGGTTTACCCACTCGCCAACTTCGGTGAGCTTGGCGGCAATAACGCCGGCAAAGGGTGCGCGCACGGTGTGCCGGTCGAGGGCGGCAGCGCGCAGGCCAGCAACCGCTGTGAATTCTGCCAGTGCCGATTCATCTTCTGCGACTTCGGCTTCCAGGTCTCTCACTACACTTTCAGCAATGCTACGTTGGGGTGCCAGTTCCTCTGCCTCCCGCAGTCTGCGTCGGGCATCATCCAGCGCGCGGGCACCCTGTTGGGCGCGGGCCTTGGCCGCGGCCAGTTCCAGTTCCGCAAGTTCAGGATCCAGCGTGAGTAGGATGTCTCCTTCTGCCACCGTATCGCCTTCGTCAACACGCAGGGTTTGCACCTGCCCGCTGATTGCCGCCGACAGGCGTGAATCGCGCGCGGAGGTAACGGTGCCGGTCAATTGCAGTTGCCGCGCAATGTTGTGTTCACCGACTACGGCCACGCCCACGGGAACGCCTGCGACAGGCTGCGCCAGCGGCGACAGCGATATCGCACCCAGAAAGAAAAACGCAATGGCGCGGGCGCTTGCCCGGTCAAGTTGTTGTAGCACTGTATTCACATCAATCCATGCAGTTGGGAATAGACCACTCAATGGCAGTTCTGAACAAGGCAGTAGTACCTCAGTGGAGTCTCTGCCGTACTTTGGCAAGGGGACTCGCGCAGGTCAATGCTGGTTGTCATTGACAAACGGCTCAACCTGGATCAGGGGGCGGCAGAGATGACACGATGGCTGAGGTATCGCTGCATTATTCAAAGGTGCCATATCATTGTAGACCGCAGTTCGGTGATAACCCGACTTTATCCCGACTGTCCACCCGGAAGGCTTATCAAAACAACCGTGTTTCTGCCAACGATCACGGGTCCGCGGAAGTGCCGGCGCAAGAAATTCGTGCCGAAGCCGGCGATTGGGTGTACCTTCGGCATTGTTCTGTCCAAATCAAATAACGAGGTGCATAACATGTCTACCCCGGTTACCGCGTTCGCCGCGCCCGCGGCCAACAGCCCATTTGAGAATTTCAGCTTCGAGTTGCCGGACATCGGTGCCGAGGAAGTCGATATCAAGGTCGAGTACTGTGGCATCTGCCATTCAGATTTGAGCATGTGGCAGGACGCCTGGGGGCGTGCCCAGTTTCCGCTGGTGGCCGGCCATGAGGTGGTCGGTACGGTAGTACGAGCCGGGCCCGCCGTACACGGCGTTAAGGTGGGTGACCGGGTTGGTCTCGGCTGGCTTTCGGACAGCTGTTTGCACTGTAACCCCTGTCTTTCCGGGCAACATAATCTTTGCAACAGCTTGCAGCACACGATCATGGGGCGGCATGGCGGATTCGCCGACACAGTGCGCTGCCACTGGGTGTGGGCAACCCCGATCCCGGATGGGCTGGATGTCAGCAAGGTTGGCCCCTTGCTGTGTGCCGGTATCACCGTGTACTACCCATTAGTGCAGCTGGGAATCAAACCGTCTGACAAGGTTGCGGTGATCGGTATTGGTGGCCTCGGTCACCTTGCCCTGCAGTTTTTCAACAAGTGGGGCTGTGAAGTCACTGCGTTTTCCTCGTCCCCGGACAAGGCGGAGGAGTGCAGGCAACTGGGCGCGCACCACGTGGTTAATTCGCGCAGTGCCGAGGAAATGGCAGCGCTCACCGGCAAGTTCGACCTCATCCTCAATACGGTCGATGTTACCCTCGACTGGCAGGCGTACGCGGACGCACTCGCGCCAACGGGTAAGTTGCATACTGTTGGCGCAGTGCCCGAGCCCTTTGCGGTGCGTCCGGCAGCGTTGATCAACGGCGAAAAGTCAGTGTCCGGCAGTGTACTGGGTTCACCACGAGTCCTGCGCGATATGCTGGACTTTGCGGCCCGTCACGGTATCGAAGCAATCACCGAGGAATTTGCCGCCGCAGATATCAACGCTGCATTCGAGCGGCTCGAATCTGGCAAGGCGCGTTACCGGGTGGTACTTAAGTTTTAGGACCCTTCTGATGACCGCCGCAGCGCGTTGATCTTGCCCTGTATCTCTGCCCGGGTTGCCGCGTTGTTGTGGTGATGGGGTAGCGCCAGCAGTGTCGTCCATGCCTGCAGTGCCTGTTCATTTTGACCGTTGTCCTCCAGTGCAGACGCCTTCTGCCACAATGCTCCGTAGTGGTTCGGGAGGATTTCCAGCACCTCGTCAAATTGCTGTACGGCCATTGATAGATCCTTAAGGCCATAGCGTACATACAGCGCCTCACGCATTTTGGCCTCGGCGCGCGCTGCGGGTGGCAGGTCCTGAGGTGTAATGAAGTACAGGTCGATGGACACACCGGCCCTGGCGACCGGCTGCAATTCTTCCAGCCAGAAATACTCGGGCATGGTTTTGCGAATCAGCAGGCTGACCGCCACCCAGCCTGTGGCGGGCTTATCAGGTTCCAATATGCGGCTGGGTGGCAGACCGTGTCGATCAAACCAGGCCACGCCGTTATAGGCGATGAACAGGTAGGGCACGTTCAGGCTGTGGGCAAGTTCGCCCAGTTTGCGCAGGTCCTGCCCCCAGTCCAGGTCGCTGTTCACGAGTATTTCTTCGGGCTTCTCTCCGCCCAGCGTGTTGAACCATGAAAGTGGGGTGGGGTAGGCATCGGCAGCATTGACCCCTTGCCAGGCCAGTAAGACCACGGGTGCCATCTTTGCCGGCCAGCCACCTGCCAGGCATTGGCTTGCAGCGTAGCCGGCGATAAGTGCCAGTAGTGGATACACTAACAAAACATGGCGAACGCCAATGTTCAGTGATGAGAATGCACAGAACAACAAAATTGTAGCGATCAGCAAAGCGATGACGGTCACTGCCTGTCGCCGGATTGCAGTTTTGTCGCGTAACGCGAATACCAGCCCTGCGCCGGCGAGTACCAGTAGGGGCAGCGTGCTTTTTACCGCGATCGCTACCGGGAAGAAGTACCACCAGCCGTATTCAGCCACCTCTCCGAACAGGTAGGAGGTGTGGCCCCGGGCACTGTGGGCAATGAGATCGCTGATTCCCGTCCACGTCGAGGGAATTACCGCGGGTAGGCTCAGGTCCACTGCGGGCCTGCCGGCTTGCAACTGCATCGTCACGTTGGTCCAGGTGAAACCATGTGCCGCCCAGGTGGTAATGAACAGCGCCAGCAGCGCCAGGCCGATGCGTGCGGCGGTGAGCGAGCGCCAGAGTTCAATGCGTGTTTCCAGTGACCCACGCCAGATGAAATGTGCTGCGATCACCCCGTAGCCCAATGCCAGGAAGGGCACGGCCGAAAACTTGGCCATTATGGCCATACCGGTGACCGCGGCGAGCAGTATGCACCTTGGTGTGCTCAATGCCGGCAACCAGCGTGCTAGCAGGAAAAAGCCAAGCAGGCACAGCGCGGTGGCGGGCATGTCGGTGGTGGCAACAGAAGAATGCGCAATGACTACCGGCTGAGTAGCCACCAGGAATGTGGCGACCAGGGCACAGAGGGTTCCGCCGATTGTGCGCGCCCAGGCCCACACAACGGCCAGTAATAATAGAAAAAACGGTAACACGCCCAGGCGTGCCCGCTGCAGGGTCTGGTCGTAGTTGTTGTTGGCATAAAGGATGTGCAGACCTTCCTGCCAGATGTTCGGATTGCCGTGGCTGTGTGAGCCGCCCATGTAAGGCCCCAACGCGATGGCCCCGCGTGCCAGTGGTGGGTGCTTGGGCTCGTAGTCGTAGCGGCCCTGGTCGAGCAACTCCATACCCGCCGCCAGGTGTGCCGGCTCGTCCCAGGTGTGGGCATTCTGCTGGTAGACGCCGTTAAGCTGGTAAAGACCGACGATCGCCAGTAGCACGACGGCGCATAGCTCGGCTACGATGCGGGTACGGAGCATGGGCATGGGCTTGTCGGTCTCGTTGCAATGGGGGTAGTACGTGATTGCGCACATTGTGCGTTGCCACGCTGCTCACGACAATAGCCCTGTGTTACAGGGACGGCCTGACCGCCCTGTCGCTTCGCCCGGGGGATCGGGGTCAGGCGGGATTTGCAACGCATATTCCCCCGGTTGCTGAGCTAATCGTATTTATGATATAAATACGATATTAATAGGATCGGCTATACTCAGCTGAGTTCGGCCCTGTTCGCGCAGCTGCGATGACGGGCACCTAAAAATAAAGATGGGAGAACCCATGTCAGAGCAAGTCATCCAGCTGTCCGTTTTCGTATTTATCGTTGCTCTCATTGCCTTTATCACTTACCTGAAGTGTACCGGGCAGAATCGTCACTCCGCTGACTCCAATAAAGAATACTTCCTAGCAGGTGGCGGCCTGTCGTGGATGTATGTTGCCGGGTCGATCACCCTGACCAATCTCAGCACCGACCAACTGGTGGGCATGAACGGTAACCAGATGCTGCTGTTGGCCTGGTGGGAGCTTGCGGGATTCCTGGGCTTGATGGTGCTGGCGAAAGTATTCTTGCCGGTTTATTACAACAATAACTGCACCACCACCACCGAGTTACTGGAAAAGCGTTACGACAGCAAACATATTCGCGCGCTGATCTCTTCCATGTTCCTGGCAATCAATGTGTTTATCTTCCAGCCTGCGGTGCTGTACTCGGGCGCGCTGTTCATGATTTCGATGTTCGACACTGACGTAAGCCTGATGCTGATTGCGTTTATCTTCGCCATTGTGGGGGCGGCGTATTCGATACTGGGCGGCCTGCGGGCGGTGGCAGTTTCCGATACCTACAGCGGTGTGTTGATCATGGCCATGGGCCTGCTCATCGTGTTCCTGGCCCTGGATGCCATCAATTACGATTTCAGCGGCATTCCCCAGGAGCGCCTGACCATGATTGGCGGCAACGATTCGCCCATCCCCTGGCACACGCTACTGACCGGCATGTTCCTGATCCAGGTGTTTTACTGGAGTACCAACCAGACCTTGACCCAGCGTGCTATGGCTGCACCGAATGTGAAGGAGGCACAAAAAGGGGTGTACGCCGCTGCTTTCATACGTGTCGTGTTCATTCCGGCCATGATCGTGGTACCCGGCGTGGTGGCCTTCAAACTGTATGGCGATATTAACGACGCGGCTTACGGGCGTATTGTTGGTGATATCTTGCCCGGTTGGTTGTCGGGCGCTTTTGCTGCGGCCATCGCCGCCGCGGTATTGAGTACATTTAACAGCCAGATCAATTCTTCAGCCGCCATGTATGTCTGTGACCTGCACGAGCGCTATATCAATGACAAGCCCAATGTGCCGGTGCTCAGCGGTGTGGCTACCGCTATTTTCGTAGTGATTGCGCTGGCCATGGTACCGATATACGCGCAGGCAGAGAGCATTATCAACTTGCTACAACAACTATGGGGTTTGATCAGTATGCCGATCCTGGCCTGCTTTGTGGTGGGCTTGTTGTTCAGGAATGTTGAAGTGGGTGCGGCGATTACCGCCGTGCTATCAGGCATCGCACTGTATGCCTTCTTCTTGTGGGTGTGGATGCCCCTGCACTACATCCATATGATGTTTATTACCTTCTTCACCTGTGTTTTTCTCGCACTGGCAGTCAACCGTTTTGTCTTCGGCCAGCGCGCAGAATGGATATTCGGCCAGACCGGTGATGTGGCAGCAGCTGAAAGCTAGTTCGGGCGCCGGACGTCGAGGCCACTGATTCTACGGGCGCCGCTTCGCGCCCCATCACTTTTCTTTTCCCTGGCCTGGTTTGTTACTCTGGGCGGTATCTGACCGCAATCCACGGAGAATAATGATGACCGTTGAACTTACCATGCTGGTTTATAGTGCCCTGCTGTTTTTACTGATTGTTATGGCACAGGGGGCTCTGGGTATCGGACAGAACGGTTTGATGACCCAGGCCGGAAGCAGGGATAACCTGCCTGAACCTACCGTGCTGCGCAAGCGCATCCTGAGACTAACCGCCAACTACCAGGAGAACCTGGTGGTATTTGGCATTGTAGTGCTGGCAGCTCATGCGGCCGGTGTGTCAAATGAGGCAACCGCCCTGGCCGCGGCAGTTTTCTTTTGGGGCAGGGTAGGACATGCCATCGTCTATGCTGCAGGTTGGCCGGTCGTCAGGCCATTGTTTTACTTTGCCAGCCTGTATGGGATATTCCGCATCGCCTGGGAAATGTTTTAAGCCTTAAAAAGTGCCCGCCTCAGTGCGCAGGCCTTCTACATAAACATTGCACATAATTGGCAGCGACTTTGCCAGTGGTACGGCATTGCGCATACGTTTCGATTGCGGTGGCAGCCTGAATTCCTCTGCAAGCAGCCGGGCTATCCAGTGGCTTTGCTGTTCTGCGATCGGCCACAGAGAGCACATTGCCCGACAGAATCCGACGAAGAAAAGTTTTTCGTGATTGGGGTGCACCACTCGCTGGTAAAGTGCCAGCTGGCTGTCTTCGATACCCAGGGTTTCCAGGTCCAGGAAGGGAAAGTTCAGCTGATACCCGGTGGCGTAGAGAATCACGTCCGCTTCCGTGGTCGATCCATCAGTGAAAGTTACGATGTTGCCATCGAATCTTTCAATGCCGGGTTTTACATCAATCAAGCCGGCCTGTAATGCAGGGATGAAGTCCACAGACAGGGTGGGTCTTTCTTCCCAGGGGTCAATATCCGGGGCAGGTAGTCCGAGCGCCTCCTGCCCGCCCATTTCCTGCGAGCGTCCGCGCAACATTTTGCCCATGGCCCGCCGGACCAGCCACTGACTCGCTGCCGTGGGCATGGCACGTAGAAGCGCAGGTAGTCTCGCGGATGGATGAAGAGATTGTGCGTCTATCGGGACGCCCTGGCTGATTTTTGGTACCACCCAGCGCCCGGACCGCGCTGACAGTATGACCTGGCTCGCGCCCATATCCGGCTGCGGAGGATTGCTCAATTCCGCCGCCAGTTCCGCGGCACTGCTGCCCAGGCCGACCACAACCACGCGTTTACCGCGCAGGTCGACGGGCGAAGTCGCGTCCATATAGTCATAAACATGCAGGTATTGCCCTGCAAAGTGTCCGGCGATGCTGTCGTGCGGCATGCGTGGGGCAGTGTACTGTCCCGTCGCAACAATCACTCCGTGATAGGTGATGGTTTCCCCGGTTGCCAAAGTGACATCCCATGTGCCGTCATTGGCGGGAACCGCCCGTGTCACTCGCTGGTTCAGTCGAATATGGCTATTGAGCTTAAAGTGATTCGCATAACGCTGAAAGTATTCCAGCATTTGTTGCGCATTGAGATAGGCAGCTTCCCCCTCCTGGAAGGCAAAATCGGAAAATGCCATGCCGGTCGTTGAGGTGTTTGTCTGTAAGGAGGCGTAGCCTGCGCCTCCGGACTCAATGTTCCAGGTTCCCCCCAGCCTGCTGCCAGCTTCCAGACATTCGAACGCCAGGCCGTAATCCTGCAAAACCTTGCAGGCGGCCAGTCCACAGGGGCCCGCACCAATCACGGCAATCTTATTTTGCCTCAAGTCGACATACCTCCCGGAAGTCAAAACACTCCAGGCTAACGCTGTTTGCTCAGCGGTGCTGGCACGACTACGCTACCATAGCGTGATAGGTGCGATAAGCCCTGTTACCGCGTTTTACCTTTGGTCAGTGTTAGGAACGTGTGCTTGCGTCAGTCGATAACGCCGACATAACCCGGGTCGCGGAAACTGCGCTCACCCCCGATGACTTTTGCTCCAAAGCCGTGCTTTATGAGATTTAGCGAATGATGATGAAGACTGTTTTCACCCTGTTGTTGCTGTGGGGCTTGAGCCTCTCATCCGCTGCCACCGAACCAACGGACAGCTTCGATTATTTCTCCAACAATCGACAGCTGATCCGCAATGGGGTTCAGGCCGTGCTCCTGTGCAATGGTTTGTTTACGTCCCACAGGAATATTGAGCTGGTATTCAGGGATGAACTTGCCTATCTCGACAATGCGCGCTTTGGTGGCATCGTCGGCACCCCGGAAGGAGGCGACTACAAGATCGACCGAGACCTGAAAGCGGTAACCGTCGGTGGCCAACATAGTGGCACGCCGGTGAGCGCCGCCTTTAGAGAAGGGATTGGCTGTGTCGTGCTGGCGCCCGATCAGACTTGGGATGACATCGATTCGCTGCCCGAATTGGATCTTCCCTATCCCGACTTCGATCCCGCGCAGACTGCCTGGCCACGGGGTGATGTGCTTGCCCACGAACCCTTCCCCGATAGCATCAATCGAGACAGACTGCAGGCCGCTTCAGACTGGGCGTTTGATCGTGAAACACCTGAGCAGGTGACCCTTAGCCTGATCGTTCTGCATCGTGGCCAGATCGTGCTGGAACGCTACGGCAACGGTGCGACCATGAATACCCGTACCAGAACATGGTCGACCGCCAAAAGCATTGCGGTCACGCTGATTGGAATGTTGGTTGACGATGGTCGCCTGTCTTTGGATAAGCCCCTTGGCCTGATCTGGCACCCCCCTATTGAACGCCCGGAAAATGATCCACGCAATACGATTACCCTGCGGCATGTGCTGAATATGTCATCTGGCTTGTACCCGGTGGACAGCTTTGCGACTGCCCAGGGCACTGTTCGCACGGAGTACGCTACCGGTTCCGGATTAGCCTACTGGGCGGGGAAAAGTTCGGTGGCAGGTATGCTTGATCGTGGTCTGGTGCGTACACCCGGCACCTACTTCAATTACGAAAACTACGACACCCTGCTGGCGGTGTATGCCATGAAACAGGCGCTCGGAAGTGAGCGGGCATACCGGGAGTATCCTCGCAAAGCCCTGCTGGACAAGATCGGTATGCGCAACACGCTGGTGAGCACGGACCGTTTCCACGACTTTATTTTTTCCAGCCAGGTTTACACCAATGCGCGTGACCTGGCTCGCTTTGGCCTGCTTTACCAGCAAAATGGCGTCTGGCAGGGAGAGCGATTGCTATCCCAAGCGTGGATCGATTTCGTGCGTACGCCCGCGCCAGCCACGCACAACGTCGGCAACATGTATGGCGGTCAATGGTGGCTGGTCCCGGATGATCGCCACGATGTGCCCGCCGACGCCTATGCAACGGCGGGCAACAGGGGGCAGTACGTGATCATAGCGCCGTCTCACGAACTGGTGATCGTGAGGCGCGGGTTGGATTTCGGGGGACAGGGTTTTGACCGTTGGGATCTCTTGCGCGAGGTCCTTGGCGCGTTCCCACAACCCTCCGGTTCAGAGTATCAGCGCGAGAGCCAGCCCGCCGAGTAGCAGCGTGGCGATCAGCACCGTCTCCCGGTCGATGACACTCAGCGTGTACTCCAGTACCCGCTGGCGATTACCAGGGCGTGCAACAAAATAGACAACGATCGGCGACAACACGACGACGAGAGCGTTGAGAATGACGGTAATGTTCATGTTCAAACCTCCCTTGTTGTGGTTTGAACCCCGATTCAAGCAACTGGCATTAGAGTAAACATACTAAAAACGTGTTCCAGGCCCGAATTTCGACATTAAAAGTAAACAAAAATTCTTAAAAAACAATGAGATACGCTTTTTCGTGATTTTTGCCAGAAAAGTCCATTTTGAATCCGAAAAATCGGCTTTGTGCTGGCGAAAACAACGTTGCTGGCCTTAGCTGCAACAGGGTTGATCTGCTAAGGTGGCGAGTCCGTAACAGTTTTGCCGAGCCGGTAATCCACCGTCCTCATGTGCCCTGGAGACTAAAACTATGAGCGTAACCCGACGAGATTTCACATTGGCCTCAATGGCCGCGACTGGCGTTTTAGCGTTTGGCGGTGCGGCCACCTGGGCCGCGAGCGATACCCAGAACCGCAAAATTTTGCTCGCTTCCAGACCGACCGGAAAACCCAGTGCGGACAATTTCAGGATGGAGACCGCGCCAATACCTGCTGTACCGGCGGGTCAGATGCTTTTGAAAACGCGCTACCTCTCGCTCGACCCGTATATGCGTGGGCGTATGAATGCCGGTGAAAGTTATGCGGCGCGCGTTGAACTGGGCGATGTCATGGTAGGCGGAACCGTCGCTGAAGTGGTCGAATCCAGTAACCCCGATTTTGCCGTGGGCGACCTGGTGTCGTCCTTCTCTGGTTGGCAGGAATACGCACTATCCGATGGTAGCGGTATCAACAAGCTGGACCCGCAGATCACCCGCCCGTCCTATGCGCTTGGCATTCTCGGCATGCCAGGCCTGACCGCCTACGTGGGTCTGCTGGACATCGGTGAGCCCAAGGCCGGTGAGACCGTGGTGTTGGCCGCCTCCACCGGCGCTGTGGGTTCTGTAGTGGGACAAATCGCCAAGCTGAAAGGTTGCCGCGTTGTCGGTATCGCCGGGGCCAAGGAAAAGTGTGAGTACGCGGTGAACGAACTCGGTTACGACGCCTGTGTCAGCCATTATGACGATGACATGGCGGAACAGCTGGCCGCCGAGTGCCCCGACGGGATTGACGTGTACTTTGAAAACGTGGGTGGCAGTTCATGGGAAGCCGTGATGCCCCTGCTCAATAACAAGTCCAGGGTGCCGGTGTGTGGACTGATCGCGCACTACAACCAGACCGAGCTTCCGCCTGGGCCGGATCGTATGAGCCTGCTCCAGCGGATTATCCTGACCAAGAGCATTCGGATGCAGGGTTTTATTGTTTCCAACTATGTCCACCGTGTCCCTGAGTTCACCCGGGATATGTCGGGCTGGCTGGCCGCGGGTAAAATCAAGTACCGCGAAGACATGGTCGAAGGGTTGGAGAACGCGCCCGAAGCCTTTATGGGCCTGTTCCGAGGGGCAAACTTTGGCAAGTTAGTGGTTAAGGTAAGCTAGCCGCGCTTTCAGGCCGCACC
Source organism: Halieaceae bacterium (assembly GCA_963669435.1). Taxonomy (GTDB): domain Bacteria; phylum Pseudomonadota; class Gammaproteobacteria; order Pseudomonadales; family Halieaceae; genus CALJFL01. Next base: position 1,384,743 of record OY770025.1, on the reverse strand, counting down.
GGAGCGCGATTGCGCCCGGCACTGCTCCTCTATCCAGGCGTAGGTTCGTGCGAGCCCATCACGCAGAGGTAGAGACGGTTGCCAGTTCAAGCGTTCACCAATCAGCTTGTTGTCGGAGTTGCGTCCACGAACCCCCGTGGGCCCCGGGATGTTGTCGATGGACAGGGTTTTCCCGGCAATATCCATGACCAGTCCCGCAAGTTGATTGATGGACACCATTTCCTCCGAACCGATATTCACCGGGCCGGTCCAGTCAGAACGCATCAGGCGGGTGGTCCCTTCCAGGCATTCGTCCACAAACAGGAACGAACGGGTTTGCAGGCCGTCTCCCCAGATCTCGATTGATCCATTGTCGTCCGCCATGGCGACTTTACGGCAAATGGCGGCCGGCGCTTTTTCCTTGCCATCGCACCAGGAGCCCTGGGGGCCAAAGATGTTGTGGTAGCGCGCGATTCGCACGTCCATATTGTGGTTGCGGCCGTAGGCCAGGTACATGCGTTCGCTGAATAACTTCTCCCAACCGTATTCGCTGTCGGGTTCTGCTGGGTAGGCAGACGACTCCTCGAGCAGCGGGCTGTCCGGATCCATCTGGTTGTACTCTGGATAGATACACGCGGACGAAGAATAGAATATGCGCCCGACGCCGCGCTGTTTACAGAACTCGAGGATGTTCAGGTTGATCAGCGCGGAGTTGTGCATGATATCGGCGTCGTTGTCGCCAACAAAGATATAACCGGCACCGCCCATATCGGCGGCTAACTGGTAGACCTCGTCAAAATGCTGGTCAACCGCTGCCGCACATACCTGCGGGTCGCGCAGGTCTCCCCGAATGAAGTCGTCGGCCTGAGAGGGTGCGAACGCCGGTGTCTGTATATCGACCCCACGCACCCAGAAGCCCTCTGCTTTCAGGCGATTGACCAGGTGTGAACCGATAAATCCGCCTGCACCGCAGACCAGGGCCTTTTTCGTCGGCATGAACGTTCTCGTTGTTAAATCTGGGGATTCAAATACAAAGCCACGACCCGGTTGAGTCGTGGCTCGTACATGGGAATGCTTGCGCTGCCAGCGGCAGCGTTACTTACTGGAGGGGCGCAGGTAGGAAATGCCGAGGCCGACCAGCAGTAGAGTCATTACAATCAGGCCATAGGGTCGTGTGGCGCCTTCAACGGTGAAGCCGGAGACATCGACTGCGGCATGGGCCTGGGTTGCCAGCAGCACAGCCGGCGCGAACAATAATTTCTCTTTCATGACATCACTCCCGCGGCTGGGCTGCTTCAGTGCAGGCTTCCCACCGCATAAGACTTAGTGTGTGACCAAGTATAGACTATAATTTTGCCTCGCCAAACTGTAAAAGTTGCTATGAACAGTAAGCGCTTTGAGCAGCACACAAGCGCATTGATCGGCGCATTTTCGTACCCTGAGGACACAGGTTAACCGCTTGCAAGAGATCACGGAATGAAGGTGCGGGGGATGTGCATGGCGGCCTGGCTGCTGCTGCCCGTTGCATCGGCAGTTGCCCAGACTGCCTTCAATATCGCCATCCCTGACGACGGGTTCTATCGACTCAATTTCGACGACCTTGAGTATGCGGGGTCGGCAATCCCTTCAAACGAACTTGCTTTGTCCGAACAGGGCAGCAGCATTGGCTTCGAGCTTATCGATGGTGGAGACGGAATGTTCGGCCCCGGCGACTATCTTGTCTTTGCAGGCCGGCGCCTGGCCGGCGAGAACAGCTGGTACAACCAATATTCGCGACACAATGTTTACCGATTGAGTCTGGATGGCACGGGAGCCGCACTTCGACCTCCAGAGCCGCTCGCTGGCCAAGGGTTGGTCGTTCGCCATATGGAGCAGGATAAGTTGCGGGTCGCCTTGTCCGACGCCGGCTGGCCGGCGCTCATGGAACGCTGGTTCTGGCAGCGTATCAGCTACCTGGACGGCGAGCAGTTCGCGCTTGAACTGGATCTCGAGGGTGACCCTGAACGCATTCGTATCTCCGTGGCTGGTCTGTCGCGCGATCGCCATGCGAGCAAGGCGGGATTGCCGCAGCACCAGCTTAAGGTGTTGCTCGATGGGCAGTTGCGCGAGGAGGTGCAGTGGGACGGGCAGGAGGCTATAACCGTAGAAGCTACCTTGCCGAATCCCGCTGCTAATTCCCGCGCTACCCTGTCGCTGCAGTTGCCCCGGCGTGTGCTACCCAACACCGACCAGGCCATTGTAGATGCGGTGCTCCTTAACTGGATCGAGCTGGACTACCCCGAGGACGCCGACTTGCCGACCATTCCGGCACGTGAGGGCGGACGAAGGTTGGTGGTGTCTGAAGGTCATCGCAAGCCTGCCTGGATCAGGCCCATGACGAAGAAAGGTGAGCTTGGGGGTACGGACCTGCAGGCCGATTATCTTTTTATCGCGCATCCCGCGCTTATTGACACTGTGAAACCGCTCGCCGAGCTTCACCGCCAGGCCGGGTTGCGGGTGGAAATCGTCGATGTACACCGGGTTTATGACGCGTTCAGTCACGGTGTGGCATCACCCTATGCCATCCAGAGCTTTCTGGCGCATGCGGTGACACACTGGCAGGCGCCTGCACCCCGATTTGTGTTGTTGGTGGGGGATGCCAGTTGGCAGCCGGACTCCCCGAGAAACCTGGTGCCGACGTTCCAGGTGATGGGCCACAAGGAAATCGCGGCCAGTGACAACGGCCTGGTCACCCCAATTAACGGGGGCTGGCGTCCGGAGCTGGCGGTAGGCCGTCTGCCGGCGGGTGACGCCGCTGAACTCAAGCCGATGATCGACAAGCTGTTGGCCTACCAGCAGGCCGACCCGGAAGGTGACTGGCAGCGTCGAAGTTTGTGGATGGCTGACGTGGACCCCGGATTCCAACGCATCAGTAATCGACTTTCCGCGAGGGCGGCGCGTGCCGGTCTGGTACGTGAGCGTGTTTACCCAGAAGATGCCACAGAGGACCAGAACGCACACCAGGCGCGCATTCAACAGGCATTCTCGAAAGGCGCACTGTTGGCGCACTTCCTGGGCCATGGAGGGCGTTATGTTTGGCGCACCGGGCCGGTGGATTTACAGGGTGCCAGTGACTTGTTCGACATAGATGATATTGCACAACTGCCAGCGGGGGTGGAGCTACCCCTGGTACTGAGTATGACCTGTTCCTCGGGGCCTTTCGATCATCCCCAGGTGGGATCGCTGGCGGAGTCTTTCCTGGGCGCACCCCGGCGCGGTGCCATCGGTGTGCTCGCCGCCTCCTGGCGGGTGCCCGCGTCGCAGGCCTTCAGTCGCCTTTTGGTCGACGCCCTGTTAGACCCTCAATTACGTGTGGGCGAGGCCATACTCAAGGCCAAGCAGCAGGAAAAAAATCGTGTTTTGGTGGAGTCGTATAACTACCTTGGCGACCCGGCGCTCTCTCTTCCTCTGCCGGATGCTGCGCAATGAGTAGGCCGATGCGGTCCAGGCGACTTCTTATGCTTCTGTTACTGCTGTTCGCTGGTTACCTGTACCTCGATAGCCGGGCTATTACGCCCAATACCATCCGTTGGGTCACCCAGACAGAAGAAGACAGCTTTGGTTACGACGTGTTCCGCGGGCCCACTGAACAGGGCCCCTTTACGCGGATTACGCCATTACCCATTGCGTCTGCGGGCAGCACCGACATCCCCCAGCGTTACCATTTCGTCGACCAGGGTATCGAGGCGGATACAGTGTACTGGTACTACGTGGAGAGTATATCGCTTACCGGTCGGCGCGAACGCGTAACGCCAGTGTACGCCTCAAAGCCCAAGTCGATCTCCTGGTTCTGAGCGGCTAGCCGTGAGTTTTATCTCTTTTGCCTTTGCCGTGTTCTATCTGCTTGTGTTGGCAGTGCGCTGGCTGCCGATGCCCCGCGGGGACTATGCCACCACAGTTCGCATCTTCGCTTTGCTACTTCTTAGTTGGCTGTTTTACGCCTGGCATGTGCCGTGGTACCTGCTACTTATTTTGTTTAGCACCGCGGTGGATTACGTGGCTGGTCTCATTATGTCGACGACACCTGCAGAGAATGCGCGCCGGCGGCGACTGGTTTTGTGTGTATCACTGGTGGCTAATATTGGCTTGCTGGCTTATTTCAAGTATGCCGGCCTGTTCGTGGACACGGTCAATGCGATAGCGGGCAGCGAATTTTCCTGGGCGGCGGTGGTGCTACCCATTGGTATTTCGTTCTACACCTTCCAGTCAATGAGCTATTCGATCGATGTGTACCGCGGTGACATTCCCGCGGAACGCAATTTTTTACGCTTCGCCACCTATATCGCCTTCTTCCCACAGCTGGTGGCCGGGCCCATCGTGCGGGCGTCTGCTTTCCTCTACCAGTTCCGCCGCCGGCGCCGTTTCCACTGGAAGGTTTTTATTACCGGTGCCTACTTGATACTGCGCGGACTGTTTCTGAAGCTGGTGGTGGCGGACAACTTGGGAAGGATTGTCGACCAACAGTGGGCCCAGGCAGCAACAGACCCCCAGGGGGTTTTGGCCCTGTCCGTGCTGGTGTTTTTTGCCTGCCAGCTGCTGTGCGATTTTGCGGGTTATGTCGATATTGCCCGGGGTGTTGCCTACCAGCTGGGCTTTCGGCTACCGATCAACTTTAATGCGCCCTACCTCGCCCTGACATTTTCCGAGTTCTGGCGCCGTTGGCACATCACCCTGTCTGATTGGATGCGGGATTATCTGTACAAACCGCTGGGGGGCAATCGCCGGCATGTGGTTCGCAATTACCTGAACCTGGTGCTGGTGATGCTGATCAGTGGGCTATGGCACGGTGCCTCATGGAATTTTGTTGCCTGGGGTGGAATGTTGGGCGTGGCGTTGGCCCTGGAGCGTGTTTTACGACTGACTGAAAAAAGGTTGTCCATTTTTTCGGTGTTGTTGTGGTTCGTGGTGGTTCAGCTCACCTGGATATTCAGTATGGCAATGTTCCGCGCCAATGGTATCGAACAGGGCCTGGCGGTAATGGGTAGCGCAGCTGTGGGAGCCTGGCAGCTACTGCTGAATGACTTTGAATTGGGCGAGGCAGCGGACGTCCTGCAGCTCGGTTGGTGGTTCACCCTGCCGGTTTGGCTGTGGCATGGGCGGGCCTGGATAGCAGAACATACCCGGGTCGGAGAGGCGGGCGCGCTGGAGCGCTCAGTGTATGCCGGGCTTATGTTCGCCGCCGTATTGCAGCTCTATGCAACCGGCAAACAGTTTATTTACTTCCAGTTTTGATCATGCGAACAGTCACCGGCAACAACAATTTCGATCGCATACCGTCAGCCACGGTGCTTGCGTGCGTCACTTTGTTTTTGCTGGCGTTCTGTTTCGCGGTTTACACACTGCCGTTGCTGAAATTCCGCCCGGGGGAATTCCCGCGGACCCAATCCCTGTCTCTAAGCCGCGCCCCGGTTGATGGTGAGTTTTTTGTTTCCCACGGCAATAACGAGCAGAGTCACCTTGCCCTCTACCATGGCATTGGTCCTTCCATTCATTACGCCCGGCAGGCTGACATTCTGATTGTGGGCAATTCGCGTGCGCAGCTGGGCTTGAGTGAATCGGTGTTTACCACGCAGGCCCAGTCGCTGGGCCTGTCGGTATTCAACCTGGCGGTGGGGCATGTCGGCCGCATCGGCTTTGCCCTGGATGTTATCCGCCGACACGACTTGCGGCCGCGCCTGGTGATTGTCAACGGCGGGCCACCGGTATACCGGGATATCTATTCGCCCTGGGCGGAAGAAGTGGTGGGCATGACCGGGTGGCAGGCTCGTAAAGCCTACTTTGAAACCTTCGCCGGGTGGCAATTGCGCTCTCGTCTTGGGCAGGTGATGCCCCGCCTGGAGTATTTTGTCGAGAAGCATTACCGCTGGGTGCACTATCGCTCGGAACAAACCGGCTGGTACCGCAACTTACAGGTGCCGTCACAGCGCTATCGGGTGAAAGACCAGGCGGGCATGCGCAAGCACCCGTCATCCGTGGCGATGGCTCGGGAGCTGCAAGATGAACTAGCCAGCTGGGGCGGGAGGATGGTGCTGACGATTGTACCCTTTGCCCGGGTGAACACAGGCCACCTGCCGGTGATCAGTGAGGCACTGGGGGTGTCCTATATCGTGCCGTCTTTTGAAGGTCTGGAAACCGCGGACGGCTCACACCTGGCACCGGCGAGTGCCGATATTGTATCGGAGAGGATTTGGCGGCAGCTGGTAACGCTGCCCGAGTTTAAAGCAGCTTTTCCTGAGTTGGCGGATTAGCCGCGCTTACTGGTCGAGCGTTAGCTGACCAGAAAATTGCAACATATAGTCGTCGAATAGGGTCTCGTCACTCATGCCATTGATAAATCGCTGGGGATGCAGGCAGTAGTGGTGGAAGAAAATATCGCTGTCATCGATCGGTAGTTCCCAGCCACCTTCCTGCACATTGTGCAGCCTTAGAAACCGCATGCGGGCCGGGTTCACCAGCAGCTTCTGACGCCCCCTCCCCAACTTGTCCCGCCCGCTTTGCAACATGGCGAGCGGCATATTGCGTAGCTGCTCCAGCGATTCGTCACCGTCGTATTGAAACCAGCGCAGGCCGAATGACAAGGCATCCACGTCTGCCGCTTCGAAGCGGCTGGCAAAGTCAGCTAGTGACTCACCCGGTATGCGCAGGTACTCGTCGATATCAAGGAAGCCAATCCAGCGCGCATTGGCGAAACGGTTTAGCGAATGCGCCTCCTGCTGGGGCTGCGCAATCATCTTGCGTGGCTTGTTGATATTGCGCCACCGGAAGTCCCAGGGAATGTAGGTTACGGTGCCGGCGTCGATGTACGGTGCCAGGATGTCGTGTAACCCCGCCTGGTCGCTGGTGCCATTGTCGTAGACCAGGATGTGATCAACGTGCAAGCATTCGAAATAGTAAACCAGGAAGTGCGGCAGCCAGCGGTTTTCGTTCTTGATTACCAGGCTGATCAGCGTGTCGAAAGCTGGCGGTGTCGCGGTCGAAAGCGAAAAGTCTTGGTGATGCGGGCCCACCTCAATGCTGCACTGGATATCCGCTTGCTCTTCGATTAACTGGCTCAACCACGGTGCGCTGAAATCAATCAAAGCGCAGGGCTCCCAGGAATCCAGCCGGTGGGGTATGTAGGTGCCGCGAACGGACCGGTCGTCAACCCGCAGCATCACGTTATCGTAGTCCACACCATGTTCAGTGGGATCCCAGTCTTCGTTGTAATAGGGAAGTACGGCGGTAACGCGGTCGCCTGCTGCGTGTACAAAAACATCCAGGAACAGGTGAAACAGATGCTTGTCAATTCGGGTGACCGCCATCTCGTTCACGCATAGGCGCCCCGAAAATTCTGTGGTGCTTTGTGGAACCTTACGTGAGCTGTGTTGCGAATCCGCTATTTGAATTGCTGGACGGTTTGCTTTGCGCGCGAACACCAGGCCCTGTCGCTGAAAATGAGCCGGTCTCCCTATCAGTTGTCGTGCTTTGTCTGTTAATGCCTGGTCCAGCGCAAAACCGAGTCGGTCGAATTTCTCAATCCAGTATTTTGCCGGTTTACAGTTGACGTGGTGCCACCCGGGCGCGCCTGGTGGTGCCGCGCACCAGAAAATATAGCGACTGGCGCGACTGCAGGTGGCGAGGAAATTGTGCGTGTATCGTCCCTCAACATGTTCGGCAAACTCACAGGACCAGACCATGTCGAACGCCTGTTCGGGGATCCAGGGTCCCCGGTTGAAGTCGTGACACACATGGCTATCGGGGATCTCCGAGTCACGCACTGCGAGTTCACTGCCATCGACCCCGATTACCTCACATCCCAGTTTCTTGAAGTAAGCGGCCGCGTGCCCCTCGCCACAGCCGATATCGACGACGCTGTCTATTCCCAGTTCCTCGACGATCCACTGCCAGAGTTGTGGATACCAGGTGGCATTGTCGCCGTGTTCCATGCGCTGTTTGCGGGCGGCGGGATGTTTTGAACTGATGTATCCACCGAGGTGGCCCTCGCCGACATTCATCGCCGGGTGTTCGCCTTGACGGGCACGGCGCACTCGGGAGATATCGCTCACACTGATACTCAGTGCCTCTTCCCCTCCGGCCATGGGGAGCTGCAAAATCTGGCCGGCATTGGCGGCAATGCCCTTATCTATCAGTGTCTTCAGCTGGGCGTGCTCATCCAGCTTTTTCGCGAGCCTGAGGGTAAAGCGATGGCCGCCGCGGGTTTCTATTTCAAAGGGGGTTGACTGGTCGGACCACATCGATCGGTCGTCGTCTCTGTCAGTACTGCGATTATTGCTTGTTATCTTGAATCGCTTCGGAGCTTCGGGTTTGCGTGCTTTAGCCGCTGAGATCAATTCACCGTCTATCCAATAGATCTCGCGGATCTTCTGGGCGAGTGTGTCGGACAGTGAGTTATGGTCCACGTAGTACTTGTTGTAATCGTAGTCGGCCTGGCGTGATGCACGGGAACGGCGTACCGGTACTTCAGGACATTCACCCATCGCCAGTTTGTTGTGCAGGGCTTGCAGATCGTCCTGCAGGTTGGCCGTGCTGCCATAAAAGTCCATCCCAATCCCGTTCAGGAACGAGACCTGGTAACGTAGGTGTTCATCCCAGAAGCCATTGCCGATTTCACTCACAAAGGTGTTGAAGCGATTCGGACCGTCGGGCATTTCGATAAATGTCTTGTGCACACGTGTTGGTCTGTTATCGGTGCGCATCGAAATTTCCTGGTACGCCGAGCACAATCGCGCAACCGGGTCACGCAAGAAGGTGAACTTGAAGTAGTGATTCAATACGCTGCCATCGAGCTTTTGAAATCTAACTCTTACGCCGTTGTAGGGCGGGGCGCAGAGCAGGTTCTTCAATGAACTACTGGCATTCTTAGCGATTGAAAAATAGATAAATCGATACTTATGGCTGACTACGCAAGTGGTCTCATGAAAATAGGGCGTATGAGGGAGTTGCATTGATCGCTGGCGAAGCACCGGCGTTGCTGCGTTAGGCGGCGGCCGATCGAGTCGATTCTGTGGCTGTGCCTCTGGCAGGTTAAAGTCTGTTGCCTCACGTGTGACCTGTCGGGAGACATTGATGCGTGGTGTCAGCACCGTATAGGCGGTTTGCAGTGCAGCCAATCCCATATCCCCGGGGTGGGGGTACTTGTGGTTGGACAGTGCCTGTACCTGGGACTGAATCGCCGCCTGTTGGAAGTCCTCGCTAAGGTAGAGCACCGCGTGGCGTGCGAGCATATTGAATACGCGTAGATGATCCTCGCCGTAGTCCTGCCACTGCACTTTTCCCGGTTTCCCAAATCCACGTTCACCCGGTTTTGGCATACCAAAAGCGGAAACGCCCAGGTAGTAGGCGTCCGCCTCCGCGGGAATTTCCAGGGTGGTTTGGAAGTTGTCTTTCAGTAGTAAGTCGTCTTCCAGTACCAGGAAGGGAGGCCGCGCGCGAGTTAGTCTTAAAACCTTCAAATGTCCCAGCGCCACGCCCACCCAGCCGGGGTCTACGCGCAGACCGTCGACAAATTCGTGATGGATGCCGTGCGCCAGCATCTGCGCTTCCATCTTCTGCCGCTTATCCTCGTCGTCGGGACAATTGAGGATAAACACCGGGATCTCCCGTAGGTCGATGACCCTGGTGACCCTGCCATCGTGTTCCCGGGTAACCAGGGGGGCACGCTCGCGGTACCGGTTGTCGCGCATCAGTGGTAGCGCTTCCACGATGTGACAGGAATTGAAACTGCGTTTGGCAAAGTGCTCCACATCGATTGCCTGGCCCGCCAGTAGCGCGGCATTGAGGGCCGCCGGGTCACCATCACCACTACGATTTTTGAATTGCTCCTGCACCCGATTGTCGGCGACGTTTATGACGCTTGCGCGCTGCTCGCAGAGCATATCCGGGCGCTTGAGTGCGCGGCCCGCCATAGCAGCTTCAAGCGTGTTAGGGCTTTGGAATTGCAGTTCGCGGATGAGTCGGACTATATCGCGGGTGCGGTAGATGTTGCCGTCCAGCGACATGGGGTAGTTCCAGTAGCCCGGGCTGGCGCCTTTCCAGGTCCAGCGATAGCCGTTACTGAAATCGGGTGGTGTGGTGTCGATATTGCGGGTGTAGCAATAACGTATGTCTTCACTCATACGCAGTGATACCGCCAATATGTCCTCGTCCGACTCCAGGTTCGTCATCAGCGCGGCGGCGGTGAACGGTCGGGTGAACAGCATGTCGTCCACCAGAAACATGAGATACTTACCCGGGCCCTGTCTTATCTGGTGAAGCAACACGTGGACGCATGATTGGAACAGGTCCTTGTCGCAAACCCAGTTGATACGCGGGTGCCAGCGCCGCAGGAGGTTGTAGCCTTCCTCGTAGTGGTCGTTGGAGGCGTTGTATACCACGTGCATGCGGTGGGGTAGTGGCATGAACGCCCTTATGCTGCGCAGCAAGGCGTCCAATTGCATCGCTCGGTCTTTGCTGAAAATGACGACATCCAGGTCGGATGTCTGCGCGTGTGGGCCCCAGATGGGCGGTGGCGACTGGGTCTGTGGCAGCAGTTGCTCCCGGTCGCTCATAGGGTGAGCTTCAGTCCCGCCTCTTGCGCCCAGGCATCCACGGTGCGCTCGCTACCCAGTTTGTAGCGGCCGAGAATGCGCGGGTCCTCGCGGCCGAAGAACAATGCATGCAGGCGCTTGATCATGCCGTCGGTATTGTCCTCCTGCCACTTCATAGTCTTGGCTTCCCAGACCTTGTGCCGGTTGCCATCGGGGTAGCAGTCATAGTCCAGATGCCAGATCTGAATCTCGTCGGGCAGGTAGATGTCATAGCCGTGGCTGAAGGTGCGCAGGGAAAGCGCGGCCTCATGGCAGGCATTAATCATGGCCGGGTCTTCCGGGACCTCGCGAATCCAGCGCCCGTGTGTGAACACAAAGTTGCAGCATACGAGCGGGGTTTTCTGGTGTTGTTCTGTCTTGCGCTCGGCGGACATCTGAATGTCTATCCAGCCGACCGGTGGATGCAGCTGGCAGCGCATCAATGGTACCCCGTCATACTGCGTACCCGCCCAGGGGATTTCCGGTTCGCCTGCATCGTTAACGATGAAGGGCGGCGAACTCGTGGTCAGCAGTGGTTTTTCGCTGGGCTTGCTCTCCAGTTGCTGAATCAGGTTTACATCCCAGCCCTCCGCAAACCAGGTATGGGAGTCAATGAGCAGGTGGTACTCCTCGCCGGCGTAAAGCTTTTGTACCTCCGCGCGCGACCAGCCGTAGCCAAGGCTGGATTGGTAGGGATATCGCCGAATGCGAAAGCGCGGATCATCGATCCACTCGTCGAGACTCTCCTCGTCGTCTGCCTGCCAGCAGATACCAAAGGTCAGCCGCTCCGGGTGGGCAGCCTGTGACAGCGCCGCTCTGATGGTGAAGGGTAGGAACTGGTCCCGATAAGAGGCAATGGAAACAAAAATTTCTGCGGTTTCTTCATGCTTGCTCATACGGCGATGGGCTCCAGTTCCAGGACACCGTCCTGCTTCAGGCTGAGGGCGGTCTGTTCAACATCGACCACCATGGTCGACATTGGCACGTCAAATTCCTTTTGCAGGTTGTCGGCGATGTCATAGAGGCTGCTGACACCGTCGCAACGCTTCCAGATTTCCCCGGCGGAAGCGTTCAGTGTCATTAACCTGGGAGGTGACCCGGTCTCCAGGTACAACTGGTCCAGGACCTGGGCCTGGCGTACACCAGGCAGCGGTTGCGGCCGTAGCCGCCGCAACAATTGCCCATCGCTACGCTCTGCTTCAAATCTTGCCAGGTAATCGATGATCTGGCGGCCGCCGGCTGAGAGGTCGGTGTCTGCCGGCAATGCGTCGCCCGGAGAATAGGTGGCAGGGTCGAACAGGATGCGGCCTGCAGGCGATTCGATCGGTTGTGTATAGGAAAGCACCGGGCACTCGGAATGCGCCTGTGCATCGACACTGGTCAATGCCTCGACCTTGTGTGGTATGCGGTACTCCGCCGCGGCAATGGCGTAGGCCAGCTCCTGGGCGTCGGGCGCCGGCCCGGCGGCAAGGTGCGCCTCCATGCGGATGATACCGATCAGCTCCAGCCAGCGGGCGCAGAGCTTGACCAGGTCTTTGGCGTGTATCAGCAGGGGCATTTGCACCCGGGGCAGTTCCAGGCTGCGATTGACGCAGTAGGCCTGTAAATTGCGGTACTCATTAGCGAGGCCAAACGCAGCATCTCCCGAGGTGAATTGCATACCCCCGTTGCCAATGGCCTCACCGGAGTTGAGCTCGGTGGCAATAGGCTGCTGAAACACAGAATCCGGGCGCAGCAGCAGGATGGTGGTATCCGGTTTGTCGCGCAACAGCCATTCTAGTAGGGATGCTGGTGTATTGTAGGCCTCACATTGATCCAGCAGGTAGGGGTGGGTTTCCCAATCCATGGTGCGTACTACCTGCGCCAGCTTATGAACAGGTAGTGGCGTGGAAGAGGCTGCCGGAAACAGGCGGATGAGTTCCCCGGGCTGGCCGCTGCACTGCCAGGAGTACTCCAGTAGACTCGCCTGCCAGTGTGCGGTGGCGGAATTACCCGCGATGAATACTGTCTGGATCACGGCGTCGCTGCCTCCCGCGCCTCTTCGAGACCCGCCCGCAGCATGCCACAGCGCATATGACCCCAGCCGTGCCGCGTTTCGCTGTTAGTCTCGGCTGCCTGCCAGATCCAATTGGTGACGGCAAAGCGGCTGTGTTCGAACTTGCGACTCGGGCAGTGCACTGGCATCAACTCGTGGAAACTGTCACTGACAAAGACCACCATACGATTGGACACAGGCTTAACTTCCTGGAAGCCATCGCCCTGTACGCGATACCCATCGACGATGGCGCTGTCGTAAAGGCGCAGTTCGCCGCCGGTAAACTGCACCGGTTGCTGATTGAAGTAGTAGACGCAGGTGAGCTTGCGCATCGCCTCCTGGCCGTCTTCGGTATCGTGATGGGCGCGATAATAGTGGCCGTGGTTGCTGGCGGTTAACTGTGACTCCACCATGTGTACCGGGAACGGGGCAAGGTCCAGGTTCTGCAGTATGTGCGGCAACCAGGTGAGCAGGCGATTGCACAAGAGTTTGGAATGGGCCTGGTTGCCAAACTCCATCAGGGCAAGGTTCTGACGGGCGTTAATGGGCCCCGTTGATGTGGTACCCGAATAAAAGCCTTCATTCTGCTGCAGGGTGTGTGCAAGCATGTCGGCATGCTCGTCTTCACCCAGGAAGTCATCAATGATCATGCAGGGCGGCCGGGTAATCTGTGGCGCTGATGGTGCGCCTTGCACCTCGGAGGGTAGAGGTTGGGTAAGGTCAATCAGTACCGGTGGGCGGGTGCTGATCGCGACCAGTTGCCTGGACTGGAAACTGAACGCCTCGCGGCCGCCGTCGAGCGGTAGCTGGAACATGCGTTCCGGGTTGTCGGCGTCCGGGTTACCGCGACTGGCCAGGACCTGGAACAGTTCCACCAGTTCGCTGGAGTCTTCCCCGAGCTCTACGGTTTGGGACTGGCTGCCTTCCAGTAGCAGTCGTACTGAGATTTGCCGCCCACCTGTGTTTACTTCTTCTGACATGGTTCTTGCTCTTATCCGGCTTCCCGGGTCGCTGGCGGTTGCTCAAGCTGTTGCAGGAGCTCGGGCACCCGGTCGACGCGACTGAAGCTGAGTCGATACGCCTTCACTGATTCGGCCAGCTTACAGAGCGCTTCCAGCGCCGTCGCGCGATTAAAGTGGAAGTCTATGGAGTTCATGGTCATCTGGGCCACCGCTGCCGAAGGCGACAAGGCGCTCAGTTCGCTGCGGTTATGCAGTTGTCGGTGTCCTGTGACGATCGCTTTTACCGGGCTTGGCACTTGCGGATCGGTGTTGAAACTCACAGCGCCTGCGGTGCTGGCCAGAGGCAATGCCATTGCATCTTTCTGGCGTACCGGGATCGCGCAATCGCCAAAATAGTGCCAGCCGGTGCTGCTCATGGCTTCGGCGATGGTGCGGTGGCCATCACCTTCGTCACCCAAATAAAGTATGGTCTCATCGCCGCGTTTAAATACCATGCCCTTGAACCAGCAATGCTTGGGCATGGCCCGGTGCAGGATTGGCACCAGGCGGTTAACAATCTCCGGGGTGATACTTTCCTCAGTGCGCGTGCTGGCAAAAACCTCTGAACCTGACGACAGGCGATAAATAGCCCCGGACTGTTCGATAGCTATTTGCGCGATGACATTGCCCGCTTTGCGCTCGTGACTGTCATAGAATATCCGCCGCAAACTGGCCGCCAACCCGGGGACTGAGCAGGTAATCTTTACCCGCAGACCCTCAAAAGACAGGTATACGTCTTCAGTCGTTTGCGCGGGGTACAGCGTGCTGGTGGCCGCAGCCACTGTTGTAGTAATCAGGTTCGTGGGTTGTTCAATCAGGAAGCTCTCCGGCCACTCGCGCATCCACGCGGGATTGATCAGTGGGGTGTAATGATTCCAGGTATAGGCGCCGTCGAATTCCTTGACCATAATGCCGTTTTCCAGGGGAACACAGTCGCTCACCGGGTGTCGGCCTCTCTCGAGAGAGGTTTCACCGGGTTCGGGCAGTTCGTTCCACAGGAACTTGAACGGTTCGTGCTTGCCGCGATTGCCCCGCAGCCTCTGTATCATGGAGGAATAGGTGCTGGTCATGGTGCCGATAAAGTCGGCTGACTCCGCCGCCACCAGTTGCGAAAGGAAGGCCAGCGCCAGGCTGTCCTGTTGCGGTAGTTGACTGAACTCCGCGCTGTAATTATCGAGAATATGGTGATCGATAAAGATGTGGTCTGCCCAGGTCGTCTTGATCTCGTCAAAAAACGGGTCATCGCGTTCATCAGTGCAGATCAACAGGGTCTCATCAAAACTGAAATGCTCGCCCATGATGTCGATGGCTTCCCAGGGATGGCGGTCCAGCACCGTTACACCATAGGTCAGCTTGAAGTCGCCGCGACGCATGTGCACGGCATTATATGTGCCGAGGTCTGTGGCGATTTTCTGTGCCAGATCAAGGTAGGGCTGTTTTGCCTGCATCCGCGACAGCAGCTGGTAAACGTCCTTACGCGTGTCCCCGTCGAGGTAGAAAAGGTAAGAATAGAAGCTCAGGTTGTTGCGGTGGTGCTCGGTGTTGGGGATCAGCGGCGTCTCGCTTACCCGCAGTAGCGGTACGTTGACCAGCTCGTCTGTTTCGCAGATCCAGTTATTGCGACCCCGAGCAAAATCCCGGGCGTCATCCGAGGTGATATCCACCGTGCCAGGCACAAAGAATACGCTGTCCATCAGGCTGCGGTCAGTAAGCTCAACCCCTGTCAGTGCGGCGGCTTCCTCGGTAGTGATGTCTGCCCAGGGGACGGGGATATCAATCAGGTCTGTTACCTTGCTGGGTGTACTGTTATCGACCCGGCCGTTGTAGTCGACGATATTGGCCGGTGGTGACACATTGCCGTCCAGGCGCAGGAAGCGATTGGTGAGGAAGGCCATCACCACACCGCATTCAATCGACATAATGCCGTTGCTGAGTCCCGAATTGCCGGATTCGTAATTGGTGTAAAGCAGCTCTCTCAATGCCTTATCCCTGTTCCTGGTTGGGGCTGTAGTGGACAAACATGCCGACATAGTAGTCGCCGCGCAGCGGCCATGGCCTACCGTGAAGCAGTCGCGCCCCTTCGTAGTAAATAAACTCCCCCGGTTCGAGGTCTACCAGGTGGGCATTGCCGTCGATATCTTCGAGATACAGTGGCCAGGGCTCGTCGACCTGCAGGTCCACGCAGATGGTTGAGCTGATGATATGAGTGCTGGTCCGATCGACGTGGTTGTGCAGGTAGCTACCGCGCTGGTACACCCTGAAGCCGTAGCACGCGGAGCGCGACAGGGCCATGCCCGACCAGTCCTCGTGAGCGGGCTGCAGGGCTTCTGCCACCGCCTCATTAAAGGCGAGGTCCTCCATATAGACCACCGGAATATAGCCGGGATCCACCGAGCCAATTTCATCAATCTCCATTTCCGGCTGAAACAGGGTGGCGCACTCGGCCAGTTTGTCGCGCATGGCGGTGTGCAGATCTGGTTCAAGTTTCCCGCGTCGAAATCCCAGGCCGCAATAGGGTGCCATGGATTGCTGTTTGGCGGTTTTTTCCGCCAGCCAGTCGGGGGGTGCGAACATTTCCCTGGTGGAATTATTCGTCATCGTGGCCATAGATTCGGTCTCGCGCCCGCTCGGCATAGGCGATAAACGCCCTCTCGGCCTCGCCGGATTCCTCGCTGAGGAAGCTGTCCAGGTTGCTCAGCAGGAAGTTCTGGTCCCTGAACAGCTGCTTGTGCCAACGCGAGTTAACAAAGGGCCCGGGTACGTCGTCGTTGATGTCGCTGTAGTAGTGGAAGAAGCTGCCCTGGGCGAGCGAGTCGGCATTCTGGTCCTGAACGGCGAATTGTTCGATATCCAGTAATTCATAATCGAGGTCGTTGGGATACATGGCCAGCGCGAAGCAGGCCATTTCCGAGACCCATACGCCGTGGTCCGGCAGGTCGAGGATCTTGCCGGAAAGATACAGGATCTGCAGGAAGCGGAAGCAATCCCGCACCAGTTTGTAGTCGTTCTTTTTCACCGATTCGGCGGTGAGAAAAACCATCACGCCGCCGGGCTTGAACTCCTGTTCGCAGCCGAATGCATCGAGCAGTTTTGGCAGTGACAGGCCACGCTGGTCCTGGGTGGAAAAGTGAAAATAGCGCTCCTGGCCGATAATCCAGTTGGACGCCATGGCATTGCCGCGGGGGAACAAGTCTTCCTGCAACTCACCGAACAGGAAGATGTCGGTGTCCATCAGGCATAGCATGTCCTGGGGTGCCGCGTGCCTGGCCGCCACACTCAGCGCTTCTACCCGGTTCATCGGCGCGTAGCGGTCGCCGCCGCCAGCGAAATCGATGTCGTGGTTGTCCGCGGGGCTGTTTCCGGTGTAATAGGTCACGCCGTAAGTTGTGAGAATCTTTTCAAGATCCGGCGAGATCGGGCCGTGGTTATTGCACACGACAATGTTGACGTCCCAGCCGCTGGGCATTTGTCCCACCAGGGATTCGAACAGGATGGCCAGCTGCCAGTGGAAGTAGGGGTTGTCTTCCACCCCGTGGACAATCCGCACCCTCGGCCTGTCGCTGTCGACTGCCGTTGCGTGATTGCGGTCGTGGGCATCGGCAAGCGAAGCCGGCTCTAACAGGTCGAGCTCCCTGAATTGCAGCAGAGCGGCGTTCAGGTCCGCCATAATCTGCAAATCGGCGCCGGAAAACTCTTCGCGCAGCCGCGTGAACATGCCTTCCAGGGTATGGTTGCCGTCACATAGTTTCCAGATGGCGGCGCCGGTCCGGTTCAGCGCGTATACCGTCGGTGATCCTGGCGGTAACAGCACCAACTCGTCTTTCACCGCATAGGATTCAATATGCGACCTGACTAGTGGTTGTGGCTTGTAGGTGTTCTCAGGGGCTTGAGGTGCGTCGTCTGAGCCCGCGTGGTGCTGCAAAGACAGCTCTGCGCCAGCCGGGCTGGCGCCGGGAAGTGCTTCACCCATTAACTCAGCTAACTTCGAATTCTGATAGCTCTACCGGAATTACTGCCGGAGCGGCGGTGGGGAATGCTGTTGGGGCCCCTGGGCCGACCGTGGTCGGTGGCGTAACTGTGGTCGGTATCCCGGTTATGGTCGGCGCAACGGTTGGGGGTCGCGATGGTGTCGCGCCAACCGTGGGTGCCGAGGTTGGCATGGTGGTTGGACTGTTGGTAGGCAGCGGGGTAGTAGCCGGGGTAAACGTCGGCATTGCCGTGGGGAAATTTGTCGGTGGTGTAAATGTCGGTGCTACCGTCGGTTGGGTCGTGGGTAGGGGTGTTGTCGGGGCAGTTTGTGCGTGTGCCCGCTGGGATACACCGGCGGCAATGGGTACAGACAGGATAACTGGCGCAACCCAGGCGCTGGCAACCATTTCACGGCGGGTAATGCCGCCCTTGCCTGAAGACTCCGGCTCTTTGGTGTCGGGCGTATCGCCCAACTTGGCCCGCAGGGCCTCCAACTCTTCGATCAGTTCTTGTTTGGTCTTATCAGAGTCACTCATGACATCGTTCCATTGACGGTCATTACACGGCAAAAAAGTCTAGCACTTAATCACCAAAAAGAGTAGGTGGACTTATTACCCCTGTGCCCCTGATTTCATGGGCTGCAGCAGCGAACCGCCGGCCCGGCAGTAGTAGTCAACATCTGCTTGATAGACGGTTGTCGCCAGGTCGATCAACGGCCGGTCATAGAACTCTTCTGCGGGTGGGATGCCTGTGTCCAAAAGTGCTTGGGGATCGCGATCAGCGACCAGTTCACCGCGGGAGGCTGCGTACTGGGTACGGTTGCTGCTGGTAACGGCGAAATTGAGGCCGAATCGGCTGTTCAGCGCCTCCAGCTCCGCGGTGAGCTGTTCCACCAGGATGACCTCGTCAAACGTTATCGAACGTGTGTGATCCAGTTGGGATTGTAGGTGGTGCTGGTAAGCCAATTGCTGTTGATGCAAGTGTTCCAGGACATACAGGAATCGGCGGAATGATTTGTCAGCCAGTGTGAAGCGCTGCTGGGCGTCGGCGAAGCACCAGTGTTTTTGGTCGTGCACCACCCATTGCGCATAAAAGCTGACTAATCTGCGCAGGGGGTCGCGGACAAAATGCACCTTGTGGTAATGCGGGTACTCTGCCACCTGTCCCGGCTGGATGATATGCGCGGCAGCGGGTTGTATGGACGCCGTTGGGTCTACTCCGGTGGTCTTGAGGAACCAGCGCAGCAGTGTTTGGCACCCACATTTGGGGCTGAAAGCCGCGACAAACTCGCGTTTGTGGTTGATCAGCAGGTAGCTCATGAAGGAATAATCAGGCCGTGGCCAGCGCTCGATCTGGTGAAATACATTTATCCCAGTCCGATTCACTGGCAATGGTGACCGGGTCCGGGCAGGCGCCGCTGAATACATCGGGGTGTGCGCGCTTGCGTTGGAAATCAAAGCCCGCGTAGCGCTCGTAATCCCGCAGGGAGCGGTGGGGCCCCAGGCCATAGGGCCCGAGAGCCCGACCCTGGTCGCTGTAGACCAGCTTGCGCAGGCGTTCGAAGGCGGTGGCATTGCGTTGCTGGACCACGTCCTCCCCATGCTCCCAGTGCCGCCGGGGTGCTTCCTGGAACATCATATGCCAGGCGACCACCTCGCTGGGTAGGAACAGGTCATATCCCCAGGTATAGGAGCGCACGGTTATGCTGAATTCTTCGCCCCAGTAGTAGTGCTGCGGGTCTTGGGGTACCTCGACGTTCCACTGGCCGCGACTGAAGGCAAAATTGCCGTTGATGAACCGTGTTCTGCCTGGGTTTTGAGAGTTGGGCGGGCCAAAATCGAACCAGGGCGCCCATCCATGGTGGGCGTTCCAACTGCTCACTTTGGTGGTTGGGACGCCCATATCATTGTGTGTGTGTAGCCCCCCGGTTTCATCGTAGTGGAAGAGTGGGGCGTTCATGGTAATCACCGCCTTCTCGGAAGGCAGCGACTCGAGCATGTTGATCAGTCGTGAGTCCCAGTCCTGCTCGAACTTCATATGCGAATCCACCTGCAGTGTATACGGTTCGCCCCGCCACAGACTCTGGGCCAGGTTGCGCGCCCAGGGCCCGCCCTGGCTCTGCATGATGGTGCGATCGAGAATGCGAAAACGTTTATCCTGGCGAAATTCGTCCAGATTAATGGGGGCGTAGGGGTCCTCCTGCCAGCAGATACCAAAACTGAGGAGTTCCGGCGCTGCCGCCATAGCCAGGCAATCGCGCAGGGTGCGCGGCAGTTCGGGGTCCGCGTAGGACGCAATGGCGACAAAGATTCTAGGCTTCACGTGTTTTTTCCGTTCTGACAGCAGCTCGCATTCGTAGGGGCGGTAAACTGCCGCTGCACTATAGCATCAGTCCCCCTGTTCGCAGTGTACTGACTCGAACGAGACGTCTGCACCCAACCCAGCCTGATCGGCCACTCGCGCGCAGGCGTGTCGGTAGAGCTCGGTGTCTCGGCGATTGGCCGCCAGCAATTGTTGGCGGTACTCCGGAGTCAGTGGCAGTACCGAGGGGTCGGGCCTGAGTCGACGTGCGGCCCGGTTGAGAGTGGGAAACTCCAGGTGGTGTGTTTCGTCCATGCAGAATTCCGCGTTCAAAAAGCGCAGGTATTTGGGGTTGTCCAACCATTCGGTGATGAGGATCGTATTCAACCGGCGCATCCTTCGCAGTGCATCGTTGTAGTTGCGCTCACTGGCAGCACTGTTAACCGCGCCACCCCGCCTATAGTCGCCCTGCAGCGTGCGCACATAATAGTCGTAAGGTTCACGCCACAGGGGCGGGGCATCCTCATGCTGGCGTGGTCGTGTACCAGCCAGCCACGCTTCCAGGGTCAATGGTGGTTCGTCAGCATCCAGGCCATAGAACCGACCTTCGCTAAGAAACAGTGAGAATACCCGTTCCACCGGGTGTCTGAAATTTGCCACCACGAACACGTCGTGCGGTAGTGTCTCCAGGTCCACGGGCATGCCTTCTTCGACGCGCAGCGCTATACCATGGTATTGGCATATTTTTTTAAGCACCCGGCGACAGCTGGTGCCGCCGGCTTTTCTCATGTGCAGTAACAGCATGCTGCTGCAGTCAATCAGGCTGCGCAATGTGCGTTCCCCGTCAGTCAGGTATCGGGCAGCGCAAAGACGTAAATTGCCTGACCGTTACCCGGTTGATAAATCTCCGGGCTGATTGTAGCGGTTAACGCGCGAAATACCCCTATGCCGGTGGGTACGGCAACGTATTGCCGGCCATCGACGGTGTAGGTTATGGGGTAGCCGTGCAAGGGAGCAGGCAACCGTGTTTGCCACAGTAACTCACCAGTGGCTGCGTTGTAGGCGCTGAACTGCCGATTCACATCCCCCACAAACACCAGGTTGCCCGCAGTGGTCAGCGCGCCGGTGAGATACATCGCCCGCTGTGTCACGTGCCAGCGCTCGGTCATGGTCGCAACGTCCCAGGCCGCGAGGCGACCGAGCTTGCCCTCTGCACCCGGCATTTCATAGGTGCGGGAGTCACCGCCGTAGCCGCCACCACCCAGTTCGCGGTCCACCCGACGGCCGACCATGTCTGAACACAATTGGTGCAGGGGGATGATTAACAGCTGGTTTTCCGGACTGTAGGCTGAGGCCTGCCAGTTGTGCCCACCGTAGATGCCCGGGCAGGCGCTGACCGAGTCACCTATGCCTGCTGCCATAATGTCTTGCCGGTACTGCACCCGGCCGTTTTTGCGGTCGATTTTTTCGTAAATGGTTTGGGGCAGAGTTTCAGCCAGATCGAGGAAGGCACCCGTTGCGGGGTCCAGTTGCCAGAGAATGCCGTCTTTGCCAATGGTATACAGACGCTTTTTACCATTGACCTCAATCAGCACGCGCTCGAACCCGACTTCCATATCGATGGTCTCGCCTGGCACGTGTTGGAAATGCCAGACAATCTCACCGGTTTTTGGCTTCAGTGCTAACGTGGAGTTGGTGTACAGGGCTGCGTCGCCGGGGGTCATGCCGCGGCTGGCGGCTACCCAGGGCTTGGCCTGGGAGGTTCCAATAAAGAACAGGTCCAGCTCGGCGTCGTAGCTGCCGGCTATCCAGCTATCTCCGCCGGCGCGAAATTCCGGCGCGAGGCCACCCCAGGATGCATCGCCTTCGGTGCCGGGCAGTGCAATGGTGGAGGTGCGCCATAGTTCTTCCCCGGTATCTGGATCGTGACCTGTGATGAAACAGCCTGCGCGCGTATACAGTTCGCAGCCATTGATGCCGCTGAGCACCACGCCGCCACCAATGATAGGCCCGGCGGTGTGCGTGTAAGCTTGACGATAATCTGCCTTGGCGGTGCGCCAGCGTTGCTCACCGGTACGGGCGTCGATGGCCACGATGGCCGCATCGTAGGTCGCAAGGAATAATTTATCCCTGTACAAGGCGATGTTGCGCACCGGCCCACCGAGGGTTTTGGCCTCGGGCGGGAAGTCGTACTTGTACTCCCAGATCACGTCGCCAGTGGCGGCTGCCACGGCCTGCACAATATTGCCAGGGTGGGTCAGGAACATGACGCCGTCCCTCACCAGCGGGGTAACCTGGTTGCTACCTTCATGCATGGCGAGCGACCAGGTCAAGCGCAGCTGTTGCACATTGTCATGATTGACCTGCTGCAGTGGACTGTATCCGTGTCCGTTGCGGGTGCGCCGCCAGCTCAGCCAGTCGCCAGCTTCCGGCTTCTCCAGCTCAGCCTCTGTAACCGGTTTAAAGTCGGACAGTTCGCGATTGCTGAACCCTGACTTGCTGAGTGCCGCAGCGCTGATGGTTTCCGCCGTGCCCCAGCTCTCCATCGCTTCACCCTCGTCGATGTCTACCGGCTCGCCGCTGGCGATATTAATGGGTGCCGCGGCGGTCAGTGCTTGTTCAGGGCTGTGGTCGCCCCGGGACAGGATGAAAGCCACCACCGCCAGGTGCTGTTCTTCACTGAGGTTGCCACTGCCTCCGGGGGGCATGTTCGCCTGGTTAAATCGCAGCAAGGCGGTAGAGTTCCGGTCGCCCCAGCGATCGATAAATGCGGCGCCACGCAATGCTGTGCCATGGGCAGAGCCACGCAGGCTCATGGCGTGGCATCCGGAGCAGTGGGTGTTGTAGAGGACCTCGCCGGACTGGATTTGCGCCATCGGATCGGCGGCGACATTGTGGGTGGCGGTTACAACCAGGGTCATAAGGAAATAGAAGCCCGCCGGTACTGTGCCTGCTCGCATCTTCATCACCATACTTACTTGTTTTGAACAAGGAAATGATATGATAGCAGCCTGTGCTTCACAATCCCAGCAAGCTTTGTTGAAACCGAGGCAGCAGCAGAAGGGAGAATTTCGCCGTGTTTCGTGTTTTACTCCGCTTCTGATCGGCGCTTGCCAGGCGCTACAAATTAACCGAGTGAGCTATGGATAAAGCGAAAACCTACACCCTGGTGACATCCTGTCGCGATCAGGTCGGCCTTGTTGCCAGCGTCTCGGGTTTTATTGCCGAGCGCGGAGGCTCCCTGCTGGAGTCAAATAACCACACCGATGACGAACAGGGCTGGTTCTTTATGCGCAACGTCATCGCCGCTGATTCATTGGGGGTGGGTCTCGACAGATTTCGGGGAGAGTTTGGTAGTCTCGCCGAATCGTTGGACATGCGCTGGCATGTACGTGACAGCAGCCAACCACAGCGTGTGGTGATTATGGCCAGTCATGCATCGCACTGCCTGGCGGACTTGTTGCATCGTTGGAAAAGCGGCGAGTTGGCCTGCGCAATCCCTTGTGTCGTGTCCAATCATGAAAACTTGCGCAGTATGGTCGAGTGGCACGGTATCCCGTTTCATCATGTTCCCGTACCTAAAGACGATAAGGCCGCGGCCTTTGCCGAGGTGGAAGACATTATCCAATATCACCAGGCGGATACGGTTGTGCTTGCGCGCTACATGCAGATTATTCCGCCGGCCCTGTGCAAGAAATTCAGTGGCCGCTTAATCAACATTCACCACAGCTTCCTGCCTTCCTTTATCGGTGCCAACCCCTACCAAAAAGCCTACGACCGTGGTGTGAAGTTGATCGGAGCGACTTGTCACTACGTCACCGAGGATCTGGATGAGGGTCCCATCATTGAGCAGGACGTCATTCGTGTCAGCCACTCCTGCACCAAGGACGACATGGTCCGCCTCGGCCGGGATGTGGAACAGTCGGTGCTATCCCGCGGCCTGCGCTATCACCTCGAAGACCGGGTGGTGGCGTATGGCAACAAAACGGTGGTATTTGCCGCTTGATGCGGTGCGCTCAAAAAATTAGGTTGACGAGCACTTGCGTGCTCGCACTATCGATTGGATTTACCGGCGGGTGTGGTGACAGCGATTCCAACCGATCATCAATCCCTACACCTGATCCGGTGCCCGAGCCCATGCCCGCACCGCCCGACGAGGCCAGTGTGTTCGCCCTGGCCGGAGGCTGCTACGCCATCTCGCCCGACGGCGAGCAGCGCTTTCTCAATCTGAATGTCGATTCCGGCGACGTGCTGTTTGACGCGCAGTCGACCGGCGATGCCACGCGGTTTTTCATGCAGCCCGCGGACCTGGGGCGATACCTGCTGTATGACCAGGAGCGCGGCTACCTGGTGTCCGACGGGACCACCCTGCAGCGGCAGCTCACCCTGGCCAGCGATACGCGCCTGGTGGACGGTGAAGTACAAATCGAAGACCGCAGGGTATCCGAAGGGATCTGGGACATCGAAGCCGCGCCCGGGGGCCTGTTCACAGCGCAGCATATGCGCTCGGGCCTTTATCTGGGCGATCAACAAACATTGGTTGAAGCCGCCGAAGCGGCGGAGTTGTCACTGACTCAGCAGGAGGGTTGTGCGGCATTTCCAGAGTTATCTGTCGATGCCAGTGGCGATGTCTCGGTCACAACCTTTGAAGATGGCTCCGTATTCGGATTCGTTGAGACCCACTCGCACCTGTTCACCAACCTGGCCTTTGGGGGTGGCGGTGTCTTCCATGGTGCGCCTTATCACCCGCTGGGTGTTGAACATGCCCTGCCGGATTGTGAGCTGTCCCACGGAGAGGATGGCCGCAAGGACTTTATGGGTTCCGGGTTTGGCGGCGGTGGTATCGTCGACCTCATTCCTGCCATCCTTGCGGGGGAGTTACCCGAGAAAACCCACGACACCGACGGCTATCCCACATTCTCCGAGTGGCCGGCCGCACCCTTCAGTTCGACTCACCAGGTACAGTATTACCGGTGGTTGGAGCGGGCCTATAAATCAGGGTTGCGGCTGTTAGTGCAGCATGCCACCACGCAACAGACCCTGTGCCAGATTGTTGTGGGTATCGGCGCCCAACCCAAACGTTACGATTGCAGCGATATGGTGGCAGTTGATCGTATCCTGGAGGAAACCTACGCGTTGGAGCGTTATATCGATGCGCTGTCGGGCGGGCCGGGCAAGGGCTGGTTCCGTATCGTGATGTCACCGGAAGAGGCGCGCGAAGAGATAACGGCGGGCAATCTCGCGGTTGTTCTTGGTATAGAGGCCTCGGACTTGTTCGATTGTTACCTGGTGCCACCGCCGGGAGTGACTAGTTGTACCCAGGACGATGTTGTCGAGCGATTGGACTACTACCACGACCTGGGTGTGCGGGTGCTATTCCCGGTGCACAAGATGGACAATGCCTTCTCGGCGGGAGACGGCGATCGACGGGTGAGCGATATCGGCAATTTTGCTCACACCGGCCACTACTCCAATTTCGTCCTGTGTCCTGAAGAGTTCCTGGAATCTTCCAACAACTTCGACCGGGGCGGTGTGTTGTTTTCCAACCTGAACCAGCCCAGAGAGGTCTACGACTCACCACCTCCAGTGGATGTCAGCGGTTTTGAAGCGGACCCCGTGGGTTTTCTGTTTGCCAACTTTGCTTTGTTGTCCGGCGATCCGCTGGTGGGCGAGTACTGCCAAAACCACGGGCTCACCAGCCTCGGTGAATTCCTGATCATGGAAATGATGAAGCGTGGCATGGTCATCGAGGTCGACCATTTCTCGCGCAAGAGCTACAAGCGCGCCTTCGAAATTCTGACTGAGAACGACTATCCCGCCGTCGGCAGCCACGGCCTGAACAACAATGGCCTGTTGTATGAGCTGGGTGGCATGTCGAAATCCGATCTGGAGCGCTGTCGCGATCCCGACCAGCCCGGCACCATGGATGATGGGTTCCAGGCACGCATCCAGTTAATGCGTGAGAGTGGCACTTTTCCGGCGGAGGGTTTTGGTTTTGACCTCAACGGTTTTGCCGGCGCACCCGAGCCACGGTTTGGTGAACGCAGCCGCTGTGCACGACCACAGACTGACCAAGGTGTGACCTATCCGTTCGAGTCTTATGCCGGCGATGTCACCTTTGAGCAGCCCTGGGTTGCTGAGCGCCGCCTCGATTTCAATACAGAGGGCATGGTGCATTTGGGCCTGGTTGCAGAACTGATTGAGGATGTGCGACGTGACGGCGTCAGTGACGAGGAACTGGAGCCACTGTTCAAATCGGCCGAAGGTTATTTGCGCCTGTGGGAAAAATCCGAGCAACGCGCACAGGCGTTAACGCAGTAGTCATGGTTAAGCGCTGCGTCGCTCTGTACCCGGTTTTCAGTCATGATTGACCTGTATTACTTTCCCACGCCAAACACCTGGAAAGTGTCGATCTTCCTGGAGGAGGCCGGGCTCGATTACCGGGTGATTCCGATCAATATTCTCGAGGGCGAACAGTTTTCCGAGGCTTTTTTGTCGGTAAGCCCGAACGGCAGGGTGCCCGCCATCGTCGATCACGAGTGTCTGGGCGATAATGGCAAAGCGCTGGCGCTGATGGAGTCCGGTGCCATACTGCTGTATCTCGCCGAAAAGACGGGTCAGTTTTGTCCGACAGATGCGGCTGAAAAAGCGCAGGTTGTGCAATGGCTGATGTGGCAAATGGCTGGTATGGGTCCGATTGGCGGGCAGGCCAATTACTTCAACGCGTATTGCCCCGAGGATTTGCCACTGGCGAGGGCGCGCTTTACCGACGAAATTACCCGCCTGTGGGGTGTTTTGGACAGGCAGCTTGAGGGTAGGGCGTGGATTGCCAACGATGAGTATTCCATCGCTGATATGGCCTGCTGGGGTTGGGTGAGTTTGCACGAGTTTCAGCAGCAGGACCTGGATGCCACACCCAATCTGAAACGCTGGTTTGAATGCATGAGTGACAGGCCCGCGGTGCAGCGCGCCTACGCTATAGGCAAGGATGTCGCGGCGACGCCCGGGCAAATCTCGGCCGAGGCCAAGAAATTATTGTACACGGTTGAGGCAGACGAACAGGAGAATAGCAGTGGAATATCTGACAGTTGAACAAGCGCGCGAAGCGCCTGGATTACGACTTGCCCTGACCTGCGGTGTGCCCGGTCCCTGGAGTGAGGCAGCGAAGGCCGTATTTGCGCTGCGCAATGTAGAGTACCAACCGGTACAACAGCTGGCAGGTGATGCGAATGAAGCACTGGTGGACTGGACAGGCCATCGCAATGCGCCGGTTGCAGTGTATGAAAACGAGGCACCGCGCGTGCGTTGGTTGGAAATACTGGATTTGGCCGAGCGGCTTGGCTCCGGACCATCCCTTTTCCCGGCAGACCGCGATGACAGAATTTACATGGTCGGGTTGATCAATGAATTTGCGGGGGAGAGCGGAATGGCCTGGAATGCCCGCCTGCTGATGTTGCAGGCAGGTGTGGCTGCAGCGGGCACCAAGGCGACCGAAAATCCCATGTATGAAGAATATGGCTTCGACGCGAACCTCATTGAATCCAGCATCGCGAGTATCGAAGAATTCCTGACTTACCTGGCCGCGCGTATGAAGACACAACAGGCCGCGGGGTCAAGCTTCCTGGTGGGTGATAGCCTGACCGCGGCCGATGTTTACTGGGCTTGCTTCTCCAATATGCTGGAACCATTACCTGCAGACTTGTGCCCTATGCCCGACGGGCTGCGTGGCGTGTGGGGTGTATTGGCGCAATCAATCAACGGGTACGACCCCGTGTTGATTGAACAACGGGACAAGATTCTGGCGGACCATTTCACGTTACCGATGGAATTCTAGCGAGAATCCTTCTGCGATAGCCCAGCCCGTGGTTGACGATTCCCACAACGTTTCGAAATATGAGGTTTACTGTATCAGCCTGGACAGGCGCAACAGGCGTGAAATTATGCGCGCGCAACTTGTGGAGCGAGGTTTCGCCAAGCCAATTATGTTTGCCGCCGTGGATGGTGAGACCCTCGACTTGCCGGTCCTGTTTACACAAAGAATAATCGCACCTCATGCGCGTAAGGACATGAGTCCCGGGGAGTACGGCTGTGCTCTCAGTCACTTACAGGTTTGGAAATCATTCCTGACGGATTCCGACAAAGACTTCCTGTTGGTGTTTGAGGACGATATTGGGTTGGCGGTTAGTGCAGAGTATCTCGAATCGATGCCGCTACCGGAGGATCTGCACCTGTTGCAGCTGGGTTGGGCCGGACGCACCAGAATGGTCGCTACCCCCGGGTTGGATATCGAGAAGGTCTCGCGAAATACTGAACCGCCATTTGGTGGTTTTGCCTACATTCTCTCGCGCGACGGTGCGAAGCAGTTGTCGGACATGGCACAGGTGGTAGATGTCGAGAGCGATGAGTTTTTTAGCAGGGGCCATAAACGCGGCTTGAATTGCTATGTGCACCATGGCGGCATTGTTTCTCATCTCGATGTATTGCCGCGTATGATCGAGCATTCACCGACGCACGCGCTGTTGCATAAACAACAGCAGGAGAAGGCAGCGAGGGCGAACGCCAAAACAGGTAACTGCAGTCCGTCCTCTGCATCACCCCCCGCTGTTGCGTGGAGTCGCCCCGAAGTTCAGCGGGTCAAAGACCCTGAGCCCTGGGTGATTACCGCATGCGACGAGAAGTTCTTCCCCTGGATGGCTGCCTTCGTCGGTTCACTGAAGGATGTGGCAGGGTTCACTGGCCAGGTGGGTATCGTTGACTGGGGCTTGAACGCGGTGCAGCGCGAGCACATGCATAGCGCGGGGGTAACGTTGATTCCACCGCTGCAGGAAAAGGCCCGCATAATGGACCGCTACCTCACCGTGGCGGAGTATTTTGCCGATCGCCCCGATAACCTGATCGCGTACTTCGATGCGGATATCTGGTTTGCCGGTAGCCTCGATACGTTGTTTGCAGAGAGCGATTTACGCCTGGGCAGGTTGGGGGCTGCCGCCGACGTTGTGCCCTGCGATTATTATTTCAGGTGTAGTTTTCCGCGCTATCACGACCAGGTGCAGCAATTACTGGTCGATGTCCGGGCTGCGTACGGCGAGGCATTGCAGGCCGGGGTGGTCGTTGGCAGGCCACAAGCATGGATGCTTTATGCCCAGCGTATGCGCGAACTGGTCGAGGAAGGGTGGATACAACGCCCCTGGGGATCAGATGCACTGGCCTTGAATCTTTTGGCCCGTGACTGCCCGCATAATTTTAAGCAACTCACGATTTCCTGGAATGCCCCCCCGTTGTGGGGAATCCGTCGCAGTGGTCAACAGTTTTTCATCGACAACCCGTCCCTGCCGGCCATGCCAGTGTCGGCTATTCACCGAACGAGTGGTGTGCGGGGCAAACCTGGACTCGATATGCCGATGCAGGACTATTATCCGAAAGTTGCGGCACATTGGGCCTGGCGATTTGAGCTGGAGGTATTGCCCTAGGTGGAAAACGAAATGAATGCGAAGCCTTCTGTCTACGCAACGCTTACCGACACGGACTTTATGATGCCGGTGCAGGTCATGCTAACGTCCCTGCTTGCCCACACCAATGAACGCGAAATCCTGGTGATGTGCTTTGATGATGTCAGTGCCGACGACCGCGCGCGGCTCGAAGCGATGGATGCGCGTATAGTCACCCGTCCTATTGAGCGAATACCGCTGCCGCCAGGGGTAAAGATTCCCGTCAAGGCATGGCAGAAGGCCTTTGCCAGAATACAAGCGTTTGCCTTTGACGAGTTTGCCCAGGTACTCATGCTGGATGCGGATATGTTGGTGCTCGAAAGCCTGGAGCCCTTGTTCGGTCTGCCGACGCCTATTGGTTGTTCGCATCATTACCCTTTCCGGGGCACTGGCCCCGGATTTAATGGCGGCTTGTTACTGCTGGAGCCGGACCGGGAACTGCTGCGCTACATGCTTGAAGACATTTTGCCTATGCCTTCACCCTACCCACCGCACAGTTGGATGTTTTCCGAACAGGAACTGGTGGCAGCACTGTTTTCCGCCGAGCCTCTTGCGCAACAATGGCGGGACCAATATGGCATAGCGGCGGTGGGAGAGATGCAGTTCCTGGATTATCGCTACAACGCAATTACCGGCCTGCGTGAGAAGCAGGACGAGAGTTGGGCGGTGACGGAAGCCAAGGTGTTGCACTATACCTGCGGACCGAAACCCTGGCGGCCCATTGCCACTGATAACGAATGGAACAGAATCTGGGCCAGGTGGTATGCACGAGCATTCCCTGGAGCCGAACCACCTGAACACGCCCAATGGATGAAATCACCTTGAACGTTGATAGCAACATTCTCCTGGACCACTTTCGCGCTCGCAATCAACAGGCTGACAAGGTGTTGTGCCTGTGCCTGGGAGATCGCGGCTACTTCGCGGAAATTACCTTCGTTGCCAAAGCCATGCTGTATGCGACCGCCCACGACTACAAGCTGGTGCTGGATAGCTCCGAATTTTTGCATCGTTACGACAAGGGTTGGGAGGACTACTTCTTACCGTTTTGCGAAAACTATGACAGGGAAATTCACGGCGAACCGGCGATGACCGCACGCTTTGGCGATGCCAGCGCATCCCGGGAGTCGCGTGGCGAGGGCCTGAAGAACTTCAGAGCCATACTCGATTTTTTCCAGCGCAACGTGGAGATTGGTCCCTATCGCTTTCAGCGACAGTTCGACACGCTACGCGCATTGGGCAACGCGATTTTGCGGTTCTCTGTCCGGGCAGAGCGGGAAATTGGCGCCCTGGTAGCCTCACTGGGTCTGCCAGAACAGTATGCCGCCGTGCATGTACGCCGTGGAGACAAGGTGGGTGACGAGGATATTTTTTATGCCGCCGACCTGTATATGGAGGAACTGAGCTCTCTGGAAACGGTGGATACGCTATTCATCATGAGCGATGACTATACCGCGGTGCAGGAGGTGCAACAGTGGCTGGGCGTGCGGCGACCCGATGTGAGGTCGGTGACACTCTGCACGCCAAAGCACGCCGGCTTTGATATCTGGAAACTACGCGCCGGTGAAAACTTCTTTGCGCATCGTGCAGGTGATTCCCAGCCACTGGAATTTCGTGAATTCATGTTTGCTGAAACCGTGCAGCTACTGGCAGAAGCACATATTGCCAGCCGCTCGGTACAGTTCATCAGTTCCGCAAAGTCCAACATCTTTCGCGCCGTGCGCATGATGCACAACCACCCCGCCAGCTGCATTGGATTGCAGGGCTAGCGGGGCCTCGGTGCTTTTCAGGCGCTGCCTGCTATCCCACCATCCGCTTGAACGCATTTTCGTGCCTGTCTACCAGCTGGTGCTTCAGCGCTCCCAGTATGTGCGCGTCGAGAACGATATAGAGCAGGTATGGCAGGATGTACCTGTGAAAGGTGCCCCAGACGGGGGGTCAGTTCAAGATCTACCGGTGAGCTACAACTTGACGATCAGCTTGCCCTTGTTGCCTCCGGTGAAAAACAGGTTCAGGCCGCTGATGGCGGATTCCAGTCCCTCGAGGATGTGAGAGCGGTACTTAATCTTGCCTTGCATCACGTAGGGGGTCAGTTTCTCCAGTAACTGTGGGACCTGGTCGAAATGGTCGGGCATGGCGAAGCCCTGGATGGTGATGCGTTTTTTGATAATGGGTATCCAGTTCGGGCCCGGGTTGGGATTCGCGGAGCCGTAGTCCGCGATCATGCCGCACACCACGATGCGGCCGTGCGCATTCATTCGGTCGAACACGTGCTGCTGGATGGGGCCGCCGGTGTTTTCGAAGTAGATGTCGACGCCATTGGGTGCCAGTTCATCAAGCCGCGCAGCAATATCGTCGGTTTTGTAGTTGATTGCGGCATCGAAACCCAGTTCATCGACGATCCAGCCGCACTTTTCGTCGTCGCCCGCCACACCAATGACGTGGAGGCCGTCGGCCTTGGCCAGCTGGCCAACAATGGAGCCGACCGAGCCAGCGCCGCCACTCACCACGATTGTTTCACCGGCTTTTGGATTACCGAAGCCGTAAAGACCCTGGGTGGCGGTCAGTCCCGGCAGCGCGAAAACCGATAGTACGGTCTCTGCGTCCAGGCCCGCGGGTATTACATTAAGACCCTCGCCATTACTTAGCAGGTACTCGGTCCAGCCGGTCATCCCACGTACCTGGTCACCAACATTGAAGTCAGGATGGTTGCTCTGGACTACCTCACCGAGCCCCGACGCGCGCATAACCTCTCCGAGCGCGACCGGTGGAATGTAGCTCTCCGGGTCGGGGCTCATCCAGCCGAGCATCGCCGGGTCCAGTGACATGTGAGTTTGTTTTACCAGGATCTGGCCAGGTCCGGCGGTAGGGATGTCCTGCTGTGACACCTCGAATAGTTCGGGTCCAATTGGGCCGGGTTCTGGTCGGGCGACTAGCTTGATTTCGGTATAGGTGCTCATGTTATTTGCTCCTTGGCATGTTTGAGTAACTGCTAAGACTTGAAGCGCGGAGATTGTGGCCTCGCGCGCGTCTATACGGTGATGGGCATTATTACTGCGAAATATTTTCAGATATATGGGTTAATATGCTAATTTTTATTGTTATAAAGACAAAAGAAGAGTCGTGAAGACAGAAAAGTGCCATGCATGATCAGTCGAGAGTAAACCGCCGTGGATGAGCTTCGCGCACTGCGATATTTTGCCGAGGTCGTGGAGACCGGTAGTTTCACCCTGGCGGCAAAGGCGTTTTCCGTTCCACCGTCTTCCGTTTCCCGGCGGGTATCGGACCTGGAGCAGGCACTGGGAGCAACGTTGCTGAAACGGTCTACACGGCTGGTGCAGGTCACTGAGATTGGCCAGACCTATTACCAGCAGGTGCGAGACATTTTGCACCAGCTTGAACAGAGCAACGAAGCCGTGCGCAGCTACCAGGCCCAGCCCATGGGGCAACTACGGATCAGTTCCATGGTGGGTTTCGGGGAGCGAATCCTGCTGGAATTGCTCGATGAATTCAGTGAGCTTTACCCCGAGGTGATTCTCGACGTGAGCCTGAGTGACGAACTTTCCACCCTGGGCCGGGACGATGTGGATATTGCCATACGCGGCGGCTATGCACCGGATGAACGCGTGCAGGCTATTCGCCTGATGAGTAATGAATTCATCCCGGTGGCTGCACCGGGCTATCTGACCCGGCGGGGAACGCCGGGCGCGGTCACTGAGCTTAGAGATCACGAGGGCCTGTATTTTCGTACGCCTAATGGTCCCAGCCCCTGGCTGTGTGAGATCGAAGACCAGTGGAAAGACGTCTCCGCACCGGCGGTTGGAATTTCCAACGACGGCAAATGGTTGGCACGCAAAGCGATTGAAGGGCAGGGGATTGTGATGGCGCCGCGCTGGTTGTTGACACCTTACCTCGAGGCGGGCGAGCTGCAGGAACTGCATTTCGACCCGCCGCTGCGCATCAGCCAGAACACCGACCTGGCCGTGTTCCTGCTCTACCAGAAGCAGCGTTACCTGGTCCCCAAGGTAAAGGTTGCTGTCGATTTTCTCGTCGCCAGGGTGAAGGGCAGCTACTAGGGTTCCTCGGCTGGCTCACCCAGTGCGTAGGCAATGACGTACCCGCCCTGACCGTCCATCACCGACTGGCTGTCGGTATAGGTGCCGGTTGCCGGGTCGCGCGGATAGCGCCAGCTCGGATTGGGTACCGTCACGATCACGTATTGCTTGCCGGTTTTTTCCGAGCGGTAACTCATGGGTGTGGACTGGCTATTGCCTGGCAGGTCCTGCGACCACTTGATCTCGCCGGTACGCAAATCGTAGGCCCGGACCGTGCTGTCCATGGTTGAACTGATGAAAGTGAGCCCGCCGCGGGTGGTGAGCGTGCCGGCGCGCACAGCCACACCTACCTCTATGGGCAGGCCGGTGCGCCAACCGAATGGCCCGGATTCTTTCATGCTGCCGACCGGTCTGCTCCACAATAATTCGCGAGTGTTGAGATCCATCACGGCGATGCGCGCCCAGGGCGGTTCGAAGCAGGGCACCTGGGTGCCAAGCCTGGACATGAACGGGAAGGGAATGCCGTAGTAGCGGATGTGCCTGTGGTCGTAGGGGTTATTGGGGTCTGCCGCCGTGTCTGTAAGTGACGCACCGGCTTCTGTCTGAACGGCGGGATGATGATCGCCGAGTAACTTCGCTGCTACCGGACCTGCTTCTGCCACCTGCTCCGGAGTGACCAACAACAGGCGGTGCGCCAACAGCATGGGTGCGGCAACCAGCAGACCATTGTCGGCATCAACCGATACGCTGCCCCAGTTAAAACCGCCAAAGTTGCCGGGAGCAATCAGTGTGCCCTGGCGGGTGGGTGGCGTATACATACCCTCGTAGCGCATCATGCGGTATTCAACCCGGCAGACCAGTTGATCCAGCGGCGTAAGCCCCCACATGTCTTTCTCGTGCCGATAGGGGTGAAAGTTTGGCAGAGGCGAAGCCGGCTGGGTTGGTGAAAGGTATTCGTCTGCTTCCGGATTCTGCGGCGCCGGTTTTTCCTCGATCGGGTGGACTGGTGTGCCGTCGCGACGGTCCAGAAGAAAAATGTCACCCATCTTGGTGGGTACGGCGACGGACGGAATCCTTTTACCTTCGACGGTAACGTCTACCAGCACCGGTTGTGCGGGCAGGTCATAGTCCCACACATCGTGGTGCACAGTCTGGTACTTCCAGCGTGGCGCACCGGTTGCAGCGTCCAGTGCGACGATAGCCGAAGACCACTCGTCATCAAAGTCCCGGCGCGCACCACCGTAGTAGTCCGGGGGTGCATTACCCAGGGGTGCATAGACCAGGTCCAGTTCCGCGTCGTAACTCATGATGGACCAGACGTTGGGTGTTCCCGGTGTGTAGATTTCTCCCTCAGCCGGCTCGCCGTACTCGCCGGGGCGACCCAGGTCCCAGGCCCAGACAAAATCCCCGGTGAGAGCGTCAAAGGCCCTAACCACACCAGAGGGCATGCCGAGATCCTGTGAGTCCAACACCAGTCCACCCACCACCAACACATCGTCTGCCACCAGTGGCGGAGACGTCAGGTAATATTCATCCGGATGGTGTTCACCCAGGCCGCGGCGCAAGTCGACTGAGCCCTGCTCGCCGAAATCGGTGCAGGGCGCACCTGTTTTTGCATCGACGGCGAGAATGCGCGCATCCACCGTACCGGTGACAATGCGCGTCCGGCATTGGCCGGTGTAGTCGGCAGGGGCTTCGTGATAACTGATGCCTCGGCATGTCTTGGCGTACTGGTGCTCGGCGGGTGATTCGATTCCCGGGTCATAGCGCCACACCTCTTCGCCACTATCGCTGTCGATGGCCATGAGCACGTTGTTGGCGCCACACAGGTACAACTGGCTGCCAATTTGCAGCGGTGTCATTTTAAAGTCGTCGGTAACACCCGTGCGGTAGCGCCAGACTTCCTGTAACTCGCCCACATTGTCGAGGTTGATCTGAACAAGTTGCGCAAAGCGCGTGCCGCCATCGGTGTTGCCGTACTGGCGCCAGTCACCGCGACCCTCGGCGAGCGGATTGTCCATCACGGTGCCGGTACTGTTTTGGGTATAGCCCTGCACTGCGGCGATGGCGAGTACGACCAGGGTGGCCACAAGCGGCGTCGCCAACCACGCCCGCGGGCGCTGCTCGTCAACTTCATCGCGCGAGAAGTAGAAGATAAGCATCCATAAGCCCAGAACAGACCACATCGCGACCCGGGGCAACAGCGCGAAGATGTACAGATCCGCTTCATACACAGACCAGGCCAGCGTAAGGGCCAGTAAAGTGCCAAATATTTTCGCGGCCACCGGCGGTGCCTTGAGCAATCCAATCGCGGCCGCGACCAGCGCCATACCCGTCCACAGGTAGTAGGTGCTGCCGTCAAGATAGGTGAGGTAGCCCCCTAGCAATAGGCAGTAGAGCCCCGATAGTGTCAGGAAGCTTACATAGGACCAGTGCAGTAGTTTTCTCAACATGGTTTTGGTGCTCGAGTCAGGCCTGGCGAAGTCGAGTTCAGGTGCCGTTGTTGGCGAAATTTTTGGCAGAGATGGTCGCATCTGCTGTGCTCACCTGCATACCGATCAGGTTGCCATCGGGGTCACGGCCGAACAGTGTCGGTGCACCCACAAAAGTCGTGGCTTCCCCTTCGATGGTGCCGCCTGCACTTTCAAAGCGTTCGCGCGCCTCCTCGAGGCTGCTTACGTCGAGCACAATCATGTTGTAACCGGGAGCGTTCAGCGCGCGTGGCTGCCCCGGGAGCTGGGTGGGGTGGCTGTGGTACTGGATGATTTCCAGTTCCAGGTTGCGGATCTGGAACCAGGCCATTTCAATCTCGCTACCCGGCTGGCCCGAGACTTTGTCCAGGTTCTCACCCGACAATTTCAGCCAGCTGCCAACTCGCCGTGGCTCGTGCTGTTGTAGTAGCTCCGCATAAAATGTCACCAGGCGATCCATATTCGGCGTTGCCAGGGACACGTGGCGAATCCGGTAGTTGTTCTTGGGTGGCTCTGGCAGGTCGAGTGCGGAAAAGTCCACGTGCTCGATCTCGACGATGGCGTTGTCGTGATCGTGTGCATAGGCATAGGTGACCGGGTTGCGAGGATTAATCTGTACCATGTCCGGCGAACCGATCGGTTTGCCCCCGGCTTCCAGGAAGCGCTGGTATGCCCGGGTTTCTTTGTTCACCTGGTAGCAGACGTGTGCGATGCCGGGTCCGTAGACCTCGACCGGGTTGTTGTTTGCTGAGAGGTGTTGTTCTCCCTCGAATTCCATCAGTAGCAGCTGCGCATTGGTGCTGCGCAGCAATCGCATCTGGGCGTTAGCAGGTTCGCGGTTCGCTAACCCGGATTGCAGACCGACCTGCTCGCCTTGCCATTGATCCGCCAACCCCAGCGCAACGGAATCCTCGTAGAACGCTGACGCGCGTTCAATGTCTGCGACCGCTAAACCCACAAAATTGACCCCGGCAAACACACTGTCTGGCGGAATTTGCTCCACGTTCCTTCCGGATCCGCAGGCGGTCAATACCAGGCTTAGCAGAGCCGGTGTCCAGAGCTTTCCCAACAGCATATTTTTCACGGGTATCCCTTGTCTGAGCAGGCGCTTGCATCTCGCCTATGATTATATTGAGTGGGTGATTCTAGCAATTTATTGTACAAATATTCAATAAAGGCGACAAAAAAGCTGGTTAATAATTATTAATTGATTAAAATGAAAATAATAATGGGGTAAACGCCCGGGTATGCCCCGGTGAACCACCAGTGCTACCGGGAGATGATTGCGCTAGGATAGGCCGACTATGAATTCCGCCGAACCCAACTTGAAGACTCGCACCAGGCTGTCACCGGAGGCGCGCAAGTCGATGATTCTCGACCACGCAGCCGAGCTGATTGCCGATGAAGGTGTGTCCGCCGTAACCATGGATAGACTGGGGAAAGAGGTTGGCGTCAGCAAGGCGCTAATCTACAACTACTTCCCCAGCGTCACCCTGTTGCTGCAAACACTGTTAAAGCGCGAGTATCGACACTTGCGCAAGCAGCAGGCCGAGGCCGCGGAAAGTGCCGAGACTTTAGAGCAGCTTGTCCGCCGGGTGACCAAGGTTTACCTGGGTTACATTGAGGAGCGTGGATTGCTGATTGAGCGCCTGGCGGCTGAGCCGTCGGTGGCCAACACCGGTGACCCCACCGAGTATGAGCGTGATACTACCGTGGAATATATGGCGGAGATCCTGCACCGGCAGTTCGGTATCGATATGGAGATTGCGCGGCCGGTAGTGGATATTTCCTATGGGCTGCCTGCCGCCGCGGGCCACTATATCACCCACCATGAGCACAGCCTGCAGATGATAGAGGATATAACCGTGGCGATGATTATCGGTAGCCTCACCGAAATAAAGGACCGCTATCCGATCTTGCTGCAGCCCCTGGCCAAGGTGAAGAAGGGGCACACAACAGCGCCCCCGGGGAAGATTGAATAGTGCCTTAAGTTGCGCGAACCTGGCTCAGGATTCGCGCTTGGCATCCAGTACCCGCACCGAGAGCTGCGAATCCGCATCCACCGCCTGGCGCAGTGAGAACACATTGCCGTCGCGATCACGGGTATAGGCCTGCCAAAAGCCGCCCAGCTGAACGGGAGCCCCGACAAATTCAAGTCCGATATTTTGCAGGCGCTCTACTTCTGCGTGGATGTCGCCCACTTCCAGCGAAAAGGTATAACCCAGGTCGGTCACATCTCTTTCGCCTGTAAACTCTTCGGTGATCGGGTTGATGTACTGCCAGATCTCGATCACCTTGGAGGTTTCGTTCATCTTGAACCAGCCCCCGAGTAACTCCAGGTCGTCAATGTCGACAATTTCATCCATACGCACATTATTGGAGGCTTCGGTGGTGCGGTATGGCTTGATACCGAGCACGTTTTCGTAGAAAGCCATCAGTCCCTCGATGTCGTGGGTCGCCAGGGCAACCTGTGACATCCACAGGGCTTCGCCCTCATCCTGCCAGGCAGAATCATAGCCGGCGCGTGCCAGAATGGTGCCGTCCAGTTGTTCCAGCTCAACCATATTGCCTTCCGGGTCATAGGCATAGCCGTAAGTCACGCCATAGCCTCCGAGGTCAATGGGCTGCCCGCCCCGGGACAGTGGTTCAATACCCACGGCTATGAACTTGTCCCAGCCAGAGTCGCTGATCGGTGACTGGAAACAGGTATGCGTCATACCGGGTCCCTGGGGTGGCATGACTGAAACTTCTGCCTCCGCGTTGTGCTTGAACTGGGTCAGCTCCAGCAGCATGTTTGGCGCCTTCAGCACGGCCACCTCATACTCGATACCCTCGCGGCCATACAATGTATCTGCCGCCTTGCTGCCTGATACTTTTTCGCGGCTGACTAATTCAAAGCTGCTGGCGGTCCGGTAGAACTCGAGCATGGCGTCGAGATCCTTGACCGACAGGCCAATGTGGTTGATACCCATAATGCTGGTAGCGGTATCCCGGATGCTGGCGGTTTCGACGACCTCCACGTTAAGAGCGCTCGTTTTCCAGGCGCTGAGCAGAATAACTGTCAGCGCTGCGATTTTTGCCGCTATCTTCATAGGGTACTCCTTGATCGATCTTGATTGATTTCATAACTGGTTCTGCCCTTTGGATTAGTTTTGCGGGAGCCCGAATACCAGCAGTACATTGCCCTGCTTCTCAGTCCACTTGTCGTAGCCCGAGGTGATATACAGCTGGCCGTTGGCAATCACCGGGCCGTCGGCCTCGATGCTGCCGCCGTTACCTTCCACACCATTGACCGTGTCGAACGGCTGGCGCGTCTGGTACGACCACAGGATCTTTCCGTCGCGGGCGTCAAACGCGCGCAAGCGGCCGTCCATGGTGCCGGCAAAAACCAGTCCGGGGCTGCTGGAGACCGCCGCGGATACGCCTGGAAAACAGGCGAAATCGGGTTTCTCAGGGCAGTCCGGGGGTAACAGCTTGCGCCACAGTATTTCACCGTTCTCAGGGTCGAGCGCATGTACGCCCGGCATTGCGGGTCCCTCTGCATAGGGGTTGCGGGTGGGCAGATCGGAAATTCCCACATACAGTTGTTCACCGTCGCTGCTCATACCCCAGTGCACACCGCCCATGGTGCCGCCGCTACCAACACGCGTACGCCACAAAATCTTGCCATCGGCATTAGGGTCCATGCCGTAGGCGATGCCA
Source organism: Halieaceae bacterium (assembly GCA_963669435.1). GTDB lineage: Bacteria > Pseudomonadota > Gammaproteobacteria > Pseudomonadales > Halieaceae > CALJFL01. The sequence continues at coordinate 1,345,141 of OY770025.1, read as the reverse complement.
GACTTCTGCCCGGCGAGCACTAGCTGCTTGCCGGAAGCTGTTGTGGTCAGGATGGCCGAGGCGCCGATATCGAAATCGGGACCATCTTCCTCCGGGCAGTTGGCGGTTTTTCGCGCGCAGGCACCATTCCAGGCGTCATTGGCGGTTACCTGTGAAACCCAGCGCACCGCACCAGTGTCTGCATCCATGGCAATCACCGCGTCGCTGGTGCCGGTGGCGGGAGAGGAATAATTCTGCCCGGTGGTAGCTATAACCAGGTTGCGCTCGCGGTCCAGGGTTGGGCCTGACCAGATGGGCGCACCTGAGGGGCCGTACTGATTGGCGCCGGCGCTGTTCTTGCCGGTTAGTCTGGGCTCCTCGGTGGTGTAGGTGCGCCACGCGATATTCCCGTTTGTAAGGTCCAGTGCCACCAGCGCTCCGCGAAAAGTACAGCAGGGGTATTCTTCCTGTCCGGCGGGCACCACCTCAGAGGAAGATACGGGTACGTAAAGCAGTTTGTCGCCGGCGATGACGGATCCGGTGATCGTTGCCATATCATGGTCGTGCACCGAAGTACGCCACAGCAACTCACCGGTGTTGGCATTCACCGCGTACGCATTTGCCTTGAAGTCCCCAAAGAACAGCGTGCGCTTCCCGGTTTTTGCATCAACTTGCAGGTTCACCGCGCCGCGAACTTCATTTCCGGCGTCGAATGACCAACGAATACAGCCGCTTGCTGCATCCAGCGCGTAGACCTTGCCGACCTGGCTGCCGATGTAAACAGTATCGGCGGTCACCGTTGGCTGAGCGCGCATGCGCGTGGTCTGGGGGAAGGCAAACGCCCACTTGAGACTCAGTTGATCGACATTAGCCGGCGACAAAATTTGTTCTGCCGCCTGGTAGCGTTGGCTGCCTGCCGGTCCGCCCCAGCCGGTCCAGCTAGCCGATGTTGCCGCGGCTTCGTCGGGCTTCGCTTCATCGCTACAGTAATATTGTGTTTCGTCGTACTGGCTGACCTCGATCGTTTTCCCGGTCAGGTAGTAGGAGACCTGCAGGATTTCCTGCTCGGACAGGGGCAGGGCCGCGGTGCTCATCACACCGCTGGTCATGGCGCTGACGATACGTTCGGGTGGGTACTGTTTAAGCCCCTCGACATTGGGCGCCTCGGGAACAACACCGGTGTGACAGGCCAGGCAGTATTGCTCGAAGCGCTGCTTACCGACTTCCCGGTCGGCGGCGCCCAGCGATCCTTCGGCCAACACCGTGGTGGCGAAGGCTGCGGGGAGGGTCGCAAGTGCGATGACTCTGGCAAGCATGGCAGTACTCACGTCATTGGGCTCAAATGGCTGGGCTCACATAACTGGACCCAGATATTTAGGGCAGCGCTGATAGGTCCTGGATCAAGCTTTTCTATGTACCTATCAACGGCAGGCCGGTGGCTTAAACAAGAACGGGCCGACCCCGGCCCGTCTTATTAATTATAGTATTTGTATATTAGTATTTCCAGCGCTTACTCGAAGGACATACTTAACTCGAGACCGTAGGTGAATGGTTCCAGCACGGTAACGCTGCGGAAGCGGCCCACCAGTGGCCCATCCTGGCCGCGGCGTATCACATCTTCGTTGTCAAAGATGTTCTTGGCGAAGGCCCGCAACTGCCAGTTGCCTGCGTAAGGCGCGAGAACCAGCTGCGCGTCAGTCTGCTCCCAGGAGGTTAGCTCGTCGGACGGCTTGTTGAACTCGTTGGCGTAGTAATCGTCCTGCCAGAAGTGATCGATGCGCGCGGTGAGCTGGTAGCCGTCAAAAATCTCTGCAGTGTACTGGGCGCCGACTTTCACTGAAAATTCCGGGGCATTACGCAGTGCGTTGCCGTCCAGGTCTTTGATCAGCAGGCCGGCGTTGGTGAACTTGGGATTACCATTTTCGTCCAGAGCGGGGGTGGTGCCCGGTGCAATGCCGAGTGGGTCGCCCTCGTCAGCAGATTCGAAGTCGTTGATCTCCAGGTCCAGCCAGGCCACGCTCAGGTCGAACTCCAGTGCGTCAGTGGCGACGAAAATAAACTCACCTTCAGCACCCAGCACCTCGGAATCTGTGTTGGTGGTCACAGCGGACGTGGTGCTGACCTGGCCGATCTGCAGATCTTCATAGTCGTAGTAGAAGGCACCGAAGTTGGCGCGCAACTTGCCATCGGCAAAGGTATTCTTGGAACCAATCTCAAACTGGTTGATGTACTCAGGTTCAAATATTGCGCCGCCGGCAGGGCCGCCCGGGTTCAAACCACCTGCCTTGTAACCACGTGCAAGGGTGACGAATACCATCGAATCTTCACCGAAGAAATGTTCAACGGTGACCTTGCCGGTAGTTTCCTGCCAATCATCTTCGGCCTCCACCCAGGATGGATCTACCAGGGTCAGGAATTGCTGGCGGGTACGAATGGATTTTTCATCATCGGTGTAGCGCAGGCCGACGGTCAGTCGAGTCTGTTCTGTCATGTCGTAATAAAGTTCGCCAAATACCGCAAAAGACTCGGTTTCGATGGGGTCACTTTCGATATTGAACCACTCAAAGTCTTCGGGCAGGCCGCCCAACTGCTGGCCAAGCGCCAAAGTGGGGTGGGTGATCAGTACCTGGCCAAAGGCCTCTTCCTCATAGTAAAAGGCCCCGAGCAGGAAGTTCAGGTCTCCATCGAAGTCGGAGGCGATGCGGAATTCCTGGGAAAATTGGTCGGCATCGGAGATATCACGGCGGCCGGACTGGATCAGGTCGGTGGTGATTACATCCTTCGCATTGGCGCGGTAGGTAACGGGAAAATTCATTCGCACGTCGGTGGCGAAACGGTCGAAGTCCTGAAACACGTCCGATTCTGTATCGTAGTAGCCGGTTAAGGAGGTCAGGGTGTAATCGCCCATCTGATGGGTGATTTCCAGCGAGACGCCCAACTGCTCTACCTCAAAAGTCGGCTCCTGGTCGATGTTAACCTTGCGGTAGTCAGCAGGGTTGTTTGCATCCGCGAAGTAATCCCCGGAAGGCATTAATTGGCCGCCGAAGAATGCGTTGTTAATGGTCTGGAATATCGAGCGGCTCACGTCGGGCGTTTCGAATCCGGCTGACAGGGCGGAACAGCCGGTCACGGCATCCTTGGTACAGGTGCCTTTGGTTTCCTTGGCGCGGTTACTGTCTTCATTCAGGTAATTGATAACCAGGTGCGCGTCGGTGTTGTCACCGAAATCAAACGACGTGGTGCTGCGAAGCTCATAGCTGTCGCGGCCATCGACATCGTTACCGGTGTAAATGTTGTCATTGTAGCCTTCGCGCTCGAAGTAGAGACCGGCGAAGCGCTGGCGTACGTTGTCACCCAGTGGGATGTTGATTGCGCCTTTCGCCTTATAGCTATCGTAATTGCCGATGGTGAGGCTGAGATCGCCGCCCAACTCCTCGGTGGGCTTGCGTGTCAATACATTGATAACGCCAGCGGTGGTATTGCGACCGTACAGGGTGCCCTGGGGGCCACGCAGTACCTCGATGCGTTCAATGTCATAGTACTCAGAGGACAGCGTCGTTGGCCGGTTAACGTAGACGCCATTCACGTGGAACCCGAGTCCGCCTTCGGCGGTGCTGGATATCGCGTTATTGCCCACACCGCGAATGGTAATCCGGGCGCTGTCCGCCAGCAGGTTGGGCACCGAAAACTGGAGATCGGCGAGGTCTTCAATAACCCTGTCTTCCAACGCTGCGCCGGTGAAGGCGGTCAATGACATGGACACGTCTTGCAATGACTGCTCACGCTTCTGCGCGGTAACGATGACCTCTTCAAGTGTCGATTGTTGTGCGTAGCCGGTTACCGGCACACTGGCCGCGATGGCGGCGGTAGCCAAAGCAGTAGCGGATGCAATATGGCGTTGACGAACTGATTTGAGCATGGGTATCCCTCCGGGGAGCTGTGCGACGACGCAGTTGGTAGTGCCGCGCTATTTTAATAATGGTCACTACGATAGAGAGAGTTGGCGCGATAGTCAACTTTTTATTGAATTATTGACTAGTAAAGCGTCAAGTTTCACCATTTATTATCACTTTCAGCAGATAGTATTTTCTCAAGCAGAAATTTAAATTATTGATAATTAACAGAATATGACTTTATTTTTTGAGTGTCAGTTAAAACTGTGAATTCTGCTATGTGATTGCCGAGCAGAGCTAACTGGGAAGATAAAAGAGAGCTCTGATCTGCTGCTGTGGCCTTTTTTACCCGTATTTGGGTAACTAATTTATATCTTGTTTACTTAGAGTCGCTGGAATTGCGGGTGGAATCAGGGGGGAGTATGCCCGGGTCGGGTGTTGTTGGTACTTCCTGCCGCCCGATAGCACTAAAATGGCATTCCCGAGCCTGGCAGGAATGCCGCGGTGCCGCCGATCAGGGGGATTCGTTCAACTCTGTCAGTGCCTGGTAGGTCAGAATGGTTAATTCTTCCCGGAGCGGCCAGGGAGATGACATCAGCTGCAGCATTGCCACAACGACGATATCCTCAACCGGATCGATCCAGAATATGGTTCCCGCGGCGCCTCCCCATTGATAGGTGCCACGCGGTGTCATGGTGCCGGACTTAATGGGATCGATAAGAACACCGAATCCCAGCCCGAAACCAGTGCTGCCGTTAGACGTGGGCAGGGATGTCGTCGGGGACTCACCCGATGCGCCAACGTTGCGAATTCCATCCATGTGATTCTGGGTCATGAACTGGACTGTCCGCGGGCTAAGCAACCTCGCGCCATTCAGTTCACCGCCGTTGCGCATCATCTCGGCGAACTTCATGTAATCTCCGAGCGTAGATACCAGCCCCTGCCCGCCGAGAAACAGCGTGACATCTGTGTAGGTGTTGAGCGGCCCCCCCGGGGGAACTACCTTCATCGTGTTGTCGGTGTAGTCCCAGGTGTGATTGGTTGCCAGGCGATCGAGTTCATCGGCGGGCACGGAGAAGAAGGTGTCATTCATCTCCAGCGGGTCGAAGATACGCGCCTGGAGGAATTCGTCGAAGGGCTGGCCGGAGATTTTCTCTGCCACGGCGCCGAGCACATCCGTGGCAATGCTGTAGTGCCAGCGAGAACCGGGCTCTGCGACCAGGGGCAGGGTTGCGACTATATCGATAAAGTCGTCCAGGTTTTCACTGGGTTGTTCACGCGCCGCCCGATAGAGTTCGTCAACGGGGTCCTCGGGATTGAATCCGTAGCTCAGACCCGACGTATGGGTTAGCAGGTGGTGCATGGTCATCGGCGTGGTTGCCGGTACCTGGCCATCTTCAGTCCATACCTTGAGCTCGGCAAATTGCGGTAAGAATTTGGACACCGGGTCTTTCAGCTTAAAGGCGCCTTCCTCGTACAGCATCATCAGGGCCACCGAGGTGACTGGCTTGGTCATCGAAAAAATTCGGAACAGGGTGTCGTCAGTAAGTGCTTGCTCATTATCCAGTCCGTAGCTGCCGGCAACGTCTACATGCACGATCTTGCCGCGGCGGGCGACCATGGTGGCGATGCCAGCCAGCTTGCCGTCGTCCACGTAGGCCTGATTGAGTTCGCTCAGCCGCTCCAGGCGCTCGCTAGACATGCCTACGTCTTCGGGGGTGGCGGTTTCCAGGTCTGCGACGGCACTGTGCATTGAACAGGCGAGCAGGGCGGCGCTCAGTGTGGAGAAGACCAGTGGGCGGGAAAATATCATCAGTTACCTCGATGGGTTGATAAAACGCTAGTGATTTTGGCCGCAGGGCATGACTGGTTGTGCCGGTCATTTCAGTAGCTTGTACGTGGCGGCAGGTAGAGTAGATTTATTACAGCGTTGGGTCAACTATTATAGAAACAGTCATTTAGTTGGAGGGTGTTGTTACTCTGGTGAGACGCTTTTAAAGTGAATAAAAACAAGGATATATCAGGGTTGCATGAGTATCGGTATCGTCGTTGCGTTGTTTGTCTCGGCAGACAGCGACCGGGTGTGATTGCTTAGTTTATGAAGTGCCAATAGCCAGGGAGGCGTTATCTGGGGACCAATCTTACCGGGGCTATGGTGTGACCCGGGTAGGCACACCCGCTCGATCGGCCAGACCCAGCGCCGCTATCAACGGTGCCTGGATTACTTCCGGATCCTAGCGCGGCCGGCCGAACTTCTGCGTCCAGTAAACCCGGTACTGGCTGTTGGTATTGGTGAACTTGCCCGAGCCGAAGTTGGTAAAGCTCGAATTCATCAGGTTGGCGCAGTGACCATCACTATTGATCCATGCATTCATTACTGAGCTAACCGAGGTTTGACCAGCGGCGATGTTCTCTCCCCACCTGGACCAACTGTACCCCGCATTTGTCATGCGCGTGCCGGCAGAGGAGCCATCGGAGCCAGTGTGGCTGAAGAAGTTGTTGTTTGCCATGTCCATGGAGTGCGTCAGGGCGGCGTCAGCCATCGGGCAACTCCAGGTAAGCGCACCTGCAGCAGGGAAGCTGCCATTTGAACCGCAGTCCTGGGGTTGTGAGCGGAAGCTGTTCACCGCGTTGAGCATGGACTGTTCTTCGGAGGACAGCGAGCAAGCCGTGCTACCCCCATTGCCATTGCCATTGCCGCCGCCGTTACCACCCCCATTGCCAGGGTTGTTATTGACGGTATCGCATGTATCGCCGATACCGTCCTCGTCGGTGTCTGCCTGGCTGGGGTTAAAGACCTCGGGACAGTTATCCTCTTCGTTCGGCCACCCGTCCTCATCAATGTCGAGGCCATTTTCATCATCGCAGGCATTGCCCAGGCCGTCCTCGTCGCTGTCGGACTGGGTCGGATTGTAGGTGTCCGGGCAGTTGTCCTCGTTGTCGGCGATGCGGTCGTCGTCGCGGTCATTGCTGCTGTCGGTTTCGTCACAGGCGTCGCCCAGGCCGTCTTCATCGCTGTCTTGCTGCAGTGGGTTGTGAATCGACGGGCAGTTGTCAACGCTGTCCTGGACTTCGTCTTCATCGGAATCAGTGAAGGTGTCACAGGCATTGCCTATGCCATCGTTGTCGATATCCGCCTGTATGGGGTTGTAGACTTCGGGGCAGTTGTCTCCGGCGCGTGTGCTGTATCCCGATGGGCGGTCCGTGTCGGTGCGGGTTTCTGACTCTACGCCATACCCGTCGCGATCAACGTCCAGGTAATAGGTCTGAGTCACCAGTCCCTCGTCTGTCTCGCCGTCACAATCGTTGTCGATGCCATCAAACTGCTCCTCGGCGCCGGGGAAGATGGCATCGTTGTTGTCGTCGCAGTCGCCGTCTTCAGACACGTACCCCTCGACCGGCTCCAATGCCATAGTGGTGTCCAGGGCCGTACCAAAACCATCGCCATCGACATCCCGGAAGTACTCTTCGCCGCCTTCGTCTACCAGGCCGTCGCAATTATTGTCCCTGCCGTCGGCAATTTCTGTCGCCTCGGGATGATCTGTTGCACTTTCATCGTCGCAGTCCATGCCGTTGTCAACGTAACCTTCAGGCGCGAAGGTTTGCTGCTGACTCACCTGTGGGTTACCAAAGCCGTCACGGTCGCCATCGTAGAAGAAGCTTCTCTCTACAAAGCCTTCATCGACTTTGCCGTTACAGTTGTTGTCTCTGCCGTCGGCGACCTCCTTCGCGCGGGGGAAAACATCGCCATTGTCGTCCGCACAATCGCGGTCGTTCAGAGCGAAGCCATCCGGGCGCTCGTAGGCCATAACCGTTTCCAGGGGAGAGCCGTACTCGTCGCCGTCCTCGTCGCGATACCAGGGGCGCATACTGGTGGACGGCTCGAACTCTGCAGAGAGGAACATGTCGCCCTCAAAGGCCTCTAGTGCTTCCGGCAGTTGAGACAGCTTCACGTGACAGGTGTTACTCGGATAGGGGCGGCAAATACCTTTCCAGCCAACGAAGCGGTAGCCCTCTGAGGGTATAGCGGTGAAGGTTTCCGTCAGGGTATCGGTAACCTCGATCTCGCAAGTCCCCTCCGTGCAATCCAGGGTTTCTGAGGCGGAGATAATAATGCCTGTTTCATCCACCGTGATGAGCAGCCGGCAGCCCGCCAGCATTACCAGCGCCACGCTGATCAATATGCCCCGGCAGCTGTAACTGAAAGCGTTCAATACTTTGCTATTTACCATGTCCCAGTTCCGCCCGGCGTGGCCTAGCCTGGCCATGCCAAAAATTACACTGTGAAGTTATTAAAAGACGGTGATGGAGGCGGCCGCCACCAAAATCTGGTGATTTCTGCAGGTAATGAAGGGAGTGTGAACCAGACCCAAAAAATCTGGGTTTTTCGACTGAAATTGATTGCATTTGAGCCGGATCGCCCGCACGGATTGTCGCTTGCGCTCAACTTTTCTGCGCCGGGGTAGGCTGTATTCGAGTCTTTGAATGGCGCTTACGGCAGGCGTCGAATGCCGGGCTCCGGGTTATGGCGTACTGGTACGCGTTGTGGGGTTTCAGCTACACTGCCCGCCCAATTCGACAATCTATAACAAGAGAGGATTTGTGGCAGTTTTCTATAAAGAGTGGTTCTACCTGGCACGGCGTGTCCTGACCGGAAAAATGTTGAGCAAGCCGCAGCCGAAGCCGATGACCTTCATTGGGGCGGGCGCTTCGTTGCAGTTGAGTCGGGCTATCGCCCAGTTCGGGATTCGCGAATTACTGGTTGTCACCGATAAACCCCTGCGTGAGCTTGGGGTGCTGGACGCGACCCTGGAGTCACTCGACCGGTGCGGTGTAAACACACATGTTTACGATGGGGTATTGCCAGACCCCACTGCGAAAGTCGTCAATGACGGGGTGGCCATGTTGCAGGCACAGCGCTGCGAAGCGGTGCTGGCCATTGGTGGTGGGTCCTCGATTGATTGCGCCAAGGTAGTCGCATTAGCCGCCGCCAATGCGGTCACGGCCCAGGATTGTGTCGGGTTTGCCCAGTGTAAACAGCCGCCGCTACCGTTCTTTGCAATCCCCACAACAGCGGGTACGGGGTCAGAGGGTACCTGCATCGCGGTAATATCGGATGACGAAACCCATGAGAAAGGGGGTGTTATTGACCCCGCTATTATCCCCAGGGCTGCGGCCCTGGACCCCACCCTGATGGCCGGATTACCGGCCCACATTACAGCAGCCACGGGAATGGATGCGCTCACCCACGCGATTGAATCGTATATCGGTGTCTTTGGTGATGACCAGACCAACCAGTACGGCCTGGCCGCTGCCAAATTGATTTTCGAAAATCTCCCCACCGCCTGTAAAGACGGCGAAAACCTGGAAGCCCGCGAGGCGATGGCGTTGGCCTCGTATTATGGCGGCCTGGCCATCACCCAGGCACTGGTGGGCTACGTACATGCTATCTCCCACAACCTGGGTGCGCTTTATGGCATCCCCCATGGACTGGGTAATGCCATGGTACTGCCGCACGTATTGGAGCTACTGAAGGAAGATGCCGCGCCGGCAATGGCCGAGATCGCCGTGCATTGCGGATTTGGATCGGCGGATGAGCCGAAGCTTGCCCTGTCACAGAAGTTGGTGGACAAGGTCTGGGAAATGAACCGTGAATTAGACATCCCGGCCCACCATGAAGCGATAAAGACCGAAGACCTGGAACACCTGGTGGACCTCGCCATGGACGAAGGTTATTCCTACCCGACGCCGCGTTACTTCAGTCGGGAAGAGTGTCGGGGTGTGCTGGCGCGTTTGCAAGCTGCGGCCTGAGCGGTGCGCTTGGGCCTTTAGGCAGTGCCTCTAGATTAGTTTGTTAGATACTCCCTGCGTTTATGGCTGGGGGGCGATCCCGAACTCCTTTTCGAAGATAGCGATGTCCTCGGCATAGCGTTCCCGGACCAGGGCCTCCAGGTCGGGTGGATAGAAACTGGCCGGCGGTGGTACCTCTTCCATGGCCAGAAATTCCGCCTTGCTGGTGGTATCCACAAAGCCCGTTATTGGGCAGTCCTGCGCGTAGGGTACCTTGTAGCCGAGATTGGGCCCCGGCCGGCCGCCGGGGTAGATGGTCTGCAGGTGGTCGAATAGAGTTCCAAGCTTGTCGAACTGCACCACCATTCGCCACTGTACCAGAGCCTCGCCATAGTACAGCGACTGCGGTAGCCAGTGCGGGTCCAGCTGATGATCCTCGGCGGCGTGCAGGTGCTGGACAAATTCCCGAAAGGAGATGCCAGCGGGAAGGTCCACCGCGTTACCCCTCCCCCGCTGAACAGCGGCAATCACCGGCGCGGCGTGGTGATCCGTGTGCTCGCCCCTGGACTTGTAGACAAATTTATCGGCGTAGGCACTGACCAGCCGTTGGAAGGGATTGCGCAACACGATGAAGGAAAAGTAGCTCGCATCCTCTAACAAGCCCAAATCCTGCAGTGCAAATCGATCGAGGTTCGAGTCGATGAATTGGTGCATATTGCTGGGACTATTGCGCAACTCCCTGTCCCGCCCGCTGCGCACCAGGTACATACGCTTCAGCGACGAGGAGGCATTCTTCGCGATCGGGCAATAAATTATGCGGTTGCGATGATCAACCAGGCAGAGACTGGCCAACCACTGGGCATGGTATTGCAGGGTGAGTGCGTCCTGCCCGGCGGATGTCGCAACGTGACGCTTTATTAGCAGGTTGTGACTCTGAACGGGGTATTGCGGGTCAGCCATCAATTCTTCTCGCTAGGTCGTACTATGGTTGCACAACCATTGCGCTCGGCCCAGTGCTTATCAAGGTTGAAATTGCTAAAAAGGAGGGCATAAAAAAGCCAGCGACTCCGCGAAGAGGCGCTGGCTGTATGGGTCAGCTTATGTCTAGAACGCGTACTTTATACGTGCGTAGTACATGCGACCACGGGGGTCGTGGTGCTTGGGGTCATAGCTGAAGTTTGGAAAGTCATAGACAGAAGGCGGCTCTTCGTCAAAGACGTTTTTCGCGCCGATGGTGAAAACTGCTTCACTGTCATCGAACTGCAGGTTGTAGGCGTACATCAGATCCACGGTGGTCCAGCTATCGATGGTCGCGCTGGCTGTCTCGGGGACCTCAGCGGTGGTTTTGTACTCGTCAACCCAGTAGGCGGTCGCGGCGACTTTGTGATTTCCAAGGATCCAGTTACCTGAAAGGTTCACCTTGGTCTCAGGCAGCGAGCGGGCAAAGTTGTCGTGATTGAACAGGCCGACCACATCCTGGGTGCCGCCGTTGGGGTCGGGGATCTCGTAGCTCAGGAAGTGGGTAGCCGACAGACCCACGCTGAATTCACCGGCAGAGCTGGTGGAAACCAGGTAATTGGCAGCCACGTCCAGACCGTCTGTATCAACAGTCGACGCGTTAATGTAGTCAACGTTAATGCCGGTAAGTTGGCTGTTCGGGCCAGCCAGTCTAAGGATGTCCGGGCCGTTCAGGTCTTCCTGCAATTTACCCTGCGGATTCTCGATGGTAATCACATCTTCGTAATCAAACCGCCAGTAGTCAATGCGCATGTCGAACTCATCTGTGGGCTGCCAAATAAAACCGAGGTTGTAGTTGGTAGATTCCTCGGGCGTCAGCTCCTGGTTGCCGCGGGTGTTGATGCGCACAAACACAGAGCCGCCCTTGAGGGTGCCGTCCGGATTGAAGTCCTGGATGCTCTCGAGTGCTGTCTGAGTGGCATTAAACTGAACCAGCGATGGTTCGCGGAATGCCGTGGAGGCGGAAGCACGCAAAATCACGGTATCCGTCGCCTGCCAGCGCACGGCGATCTTCGGGTCCACACTGCTGTCTGTATCTAGGTCCTCGTAGCGTACCGCCAGGTTTACTTCCAGCGAATCCGTTACCGGTATTTGCATTTCAGCAAAGGCCGCCCAGGAAGAGCGCTCCTCTTCAATCGAGAAGCCGCCGCCGAGGAAGATAAGGTCGGCAGGTACAATTTGCCCCGTTACCGGGTCGATACTCTGCGTAGACGCTTCGTCGCGGTTTTCATCGTAACTCTCTTCGCGGTATTGCAGGCCGGTGGCAAAGCCAACGGGTCCCGCATCCATGCTGAAGAGGTCACCGGTTACCACAAAGTCGCCCACCAGCAGGTCTGTAACGCGGTTGTTCAGCGTGTTGACCGACATCCAGTCGATCAATTCCTGGCTGTTGGCGGAGGAGTCAAAGATGTTGAAGGTCTCGTCACCATTGGGGCCACCCATACCACTCAGGGCCGCGTTCAGGCGTGAATTGACTTGGTCCGGTTGGAAGATATCGCGATCACTTTCGCTGTAAGTCACAGCACCGTTCCAGGACCAGACGTCATTAAATGCGCCGTCCAGGGCCAATGATGCACGGATGGTTTCGTTTTCCCGCGGTGCATCGGGTGAAGGGAAATCCGAGCCCAGTGGCCGTCCCACCCATACCACCGGCACATTAAAGGGGCTGCCCGCCTGGCCTGGCAAAATTGCCGGAAAAGACAGATTGGGGTAGGAGGGTGACTGTGGATTGTCGATCACTTCGTGGTTGGTCCAGCCAAATTCAGCAATCAAAGACAGGGTATCGCTGAAGTCGTGGGTCAGGTTAGCGTACAACTGGTCGCGCTCTTCCTCATTGACCAGGTTGAAGCGCGGCCCATAGGCGAAGCCACAATAGGCGCCGCCCGGTTGCGGTATAATCACACCCGCGTTGGCCGCACAATTGGGGTCAGGGATCTGTTGGCCCGGGAAGTACGTTCCTGCATAGTCACCCTCGGTGACCTCATCGGGACCCAGTGCCACAAAGGAGCGCCCCAGAATACTAATGGCCTGGTCCACCGTCGCGGGTCGATCTGCAGCACTCAGGGGATCCTGGCGCATGATAGCGCCAGCAATGGTCAGGTTGGTGGTGTCGTTCCCAAAGCCCGCCAGGAAGCTGGCTTCAGTGGTGTCCTGGCTATCCTCGGCGGTGGTCTGGTAACCCCCATTGATTTCAAAGCCCTCGAAATCTTTTTTCAGGATATAGTTGACCACGCCGGCGACCGCGTCGGAGCCGTAGGCGCTGGTGGCGCCCTCTTTTAATATCTCTACCCGCTCCAGTGCTGCGATGGGTACGGTGCTGGTATCGACGAACACGCTGCCGTCATTGGCGGTGGTCGCCGCAATCGTCTGGCGCCTGCCATTGATCAGTACCAGGGTTGAGGTTAGCCCCAGGCCGCGCAGATTCACGTTGCTGGTGCCCTGTGTTTCACCCGAGGTGAACGAGTCCGCCTGGTTCTCCGAGCCGGAGTTCACGCTGAGCTTGGCGGTGAGCTCACCCACCGAGAAAGCGCCGCTATTGGTGATGTATTCGTTATCGATCACCTCCACCGGAGATGCTTCATCGGTGCCGGTGGACTTGATGTAGGAACCGGTAATCAGTACTTCCTCCAGTTCCTGTGCCAGCGATTGTGCCGGGATGGCTGCACACATGGGTGCAAGAGCCGCGGCCAGCAAATGGCGCTTGAAAAAAGGAACGGGGGAGTGGGACTTCGGATGGGTCATATTATTGCCTCGCGTGTGGTAATTATTTGATTCAGGCGGACTGAAATCATATTTATATTACTTATTAGGCCGACGATACTAGCCGGTAAATTCGCTGCTGTCCAAGACTAAACAGTGGTGATTTTACGCTCTTTTTTGCTCACCAATGTAGTGCATACGCTGCCTGATTCATGCTGGATCAGGGCTGGGTGCTCCGGGGCGATAGGTAGATCAGCTGAAGCGTGATTTCTTCGGGGTAAGCAGGGTCAGCATTGATGGCATAACCCGAAAGTCGCCCCGACTACCTATGTAGTGTTGTTGTACGTGAAAATGGTCGAGGGCCTCACGCAGCCGCCGGTCCCTAAAGCGCGTCAGGTGCCACTCGTATAGCGGATAAAGCTTGATGGTTCCATCTGGGCGCAAGACGCGCTGGAATTCGGTGAGAATATCGGCCAGCTTTGACTCATCCTTGATCCAGACAAAAAGCAGGAAGCTACACAGGATTTCATCGACGCTGTCGTCAGCGAAGGGTAGATCCTCAGCGGTAGCTGCGAGTGCCTTTTCGATGCCGGGTGGGGAGCTCTGGAAGTACCCCCGACTGCCTGTCGCCCGTGCGAGGGCGCGCTCTTTGAGCCCAAAGCTGGGTTGTTCGCCAATAAGCGGGTCAATCCCGTAGAAGTCTACCCCCGCCTGTTGGCAGGCCTGGAACATGGAGTCATCGGCGAAGGGTGTATAGCCGCAGCCGACATCAATAATGGTCTTGTCTTGCAGATCTGCCAGTAGCTGTCTGGCAGGCTGGTTCTGGTAGAACACCTTGCGATAAAAGGAGAAAGGGCGGGCGGTGTGTAGCATGCTCACACCGCGGCGTTGCGCCGAACGGATATAGTTGCGCATTAGCGCAAAGGAGGCGTTGGCAATCGGCCGCCCCAGGGTTTGCTCAAGATCGCGCAGCGCTTGTTTCACTGTGTTGCCAGCTTGCGAGCAATGGTCTTGAACACCTCAGGGCAGAAGCCCAGACCGAAGTGCGTGGTATTCACTTCCACGTGGTCGGCGCCCTTGGTATGCGGGTCGATACTGGCCTGCCAGCCCACAACACCATCGCGGCGCGAGTAGATAGAGGTCACCGGAACACGGATCGGGTTGCTTTCCCGTGCTGCAATTGTCGCTTCAATATGATCCAGATTGGTACCCCGGCGTTCATACATGGCGCCCATCGCTGTGTACTTGGGGCCACCTACGACCGGGCTGCCCATGGTAATAACCTGGTGGACGAGCCGGGGGTGATCGCGTGCCACTTCCCTGGCTAGCACGCCGCCAAGACTCCAGCCTATAACGTTGATCTTGGTGCCCGTGCTGGCGTGGAATTGTTCCACGTCGCGGGTTACGCCGGGTAACATCCCCGCCACATCACCGTGGTTGCGTCCCTGGCTCCAGCCCCTGACCTCGTAACCCAGCCACTGCAGGTAACCACGCAGCGCCGCGGTAGAACTATTGCTGGCGCCCAGTCCGGGCAACACCATTACGGGTTCGCCGTTGCCCCGGGCCTGCAGTGCCAGCACCGGTGAGGCGAAAGCCAGTCGGGGTAATTCAAACGGTGTCAGGCTTTCACCTGCGGTGGTGAGTAGATCCGGTGCCTTGAGTTCGATCATGGTGCTATTCCTCCAGGATGCGGGCGGCCGCGACCTGCGGCGGTGCGTGAGTTGCTACGGCCTTGCTGAGTGAGCGGATCATGACCTGCACCAACTCGTGGACCTGCCTGCCCATGTGCAGTTTATCCGACAGGTGGAGTGAGATGACGCCGTGCAGGCCGGCCCACAGGATATGGGCGATATTATTCGGGTCACCTTCGGCGGAGCCGTTGTTCACGGCTTCGGCAACCGCCGTCATCATCGGTTCCTGTGCGCGCATGATCTGCTTCACCAGTTCCGGGTAGCGCTGTTCATCATGCTGGTTCACCGAGAACATCACGCGGTAGGCCTCCGGGTTGTCCAGTGCGAAGCTGACATAGGTCTGTGCCAGGGCCCGCAGTCGCTGTTCCGGGTCAGCATGATTGCGGGCGGCCGTCTGGTTTTCATCGGCCAGTCGCCGGAATTGGGTTTCACGTACTGCAGCGAGAATATCGGCCTTGTTCTTGAAGTACCGGTAGGGGGTGGTGCGGCTGCAGCCCGCAGCGGCGGCCAGGCCCCTCAGGCTCAGGCCTTCGATACCGTGCTCGGCATAAGCTGCCAGCGCCAGGTCACAAAGTCGCTGCCGAAAGTGGATGACGTCGCCAGGGGTAAGAATTTTAGGCATGGGTTAATTTTGACGCTGTCAATTGACGCCGTCAATATAAAATTTCGATGCCCTTGCCCACTAAACTTGAATTCAACTCAAATAAAGACCACAATATCCACTATAACTAATAACCCGGGTTAGCGATGGCACTGCGTTCGTGACCCAATGCTGCGTCGGGCCAGTAGGCAGGCCGATCGAATCTGCCCGACGCGCAACCCACAGGGAGATAGCGCTATGGCTATAAAGACCACTGGACTGACTATTGCCTGTTGTATGCTCCTGGTGCTGTCGGGATGTTCCAGGGAGGCTCCGCCACCGGTTGAACAGTCTGCTGATGTCGCCGCCGCCGATAATACGAGCACCGCCGTAGCGCCGCCCCATCCCGGCTTAAAGCCCTATTTTGAACACTGCGCGAGTTGCCATGAAGGTGGGGTATACAAGGCACCCCACCGCTTGTTCCTGGCGATGATGGCGCCCGATGCAATTCTCGATTCCATGGGCGGCATTATGTCTGCCCAGGCCGAGGCACTGAGTGAGGAAGAGAGAAAAAACGTCGCCGAGTATATTGCCGGTAAGTCACTGGACTCGGTTGCCGTAGCTCATCCTCCGCCCATGTGTGAGCAAAGCGCCCTGGACATGAGTCAGGCGCCTTCCCAGGCTGGCTGGGGAGTTGCGCTCACCAATACCCGTTACCAGCCGCAGGATTCAGGTGGGTTGGTGGCTGCCGATGCCGGTGAGCTGGAATTGAAGTGGGCCTTCGCCTTCCCCAATGCCATCCAGGCCCGGTCGCAGCCCGCAGTGGCGGGTGACACCGTGTTTGCGGGCAGCCATAACGGCCTGGTCTATGCGCTGGATGCGACAACCGGCTGTGTGCGCTGGTCGTTTCGCGCCAGTGCTGAGGTGCGCACGGCTATTGTCGTGTCGCCCTGGGACGCGGGTGATGAGGATGCCCAGCCGCAGCTGTTCTTCGGGGACATTCTCGCCCGCGCCTATTCAGTGGATGCGCGCTCCGGCGAGCTCCTGTGGACAGCCAAGGTCGATGATCACCCTAACGCCACTATAACCGGAACGCCGACCCTGGTCGGCGATCGCCTGTTTGTGCCGGTCTCTTCCCTGGAAGTTGTCGCGGCCGCGGACCCTGAATATGCCTGCTGTACATTCCGTGGATCGATGGTTGCCTTGAGCGCCAGCAGCGGCGAACAGTTGTGGAAGAGTTATACGATCGACGAAGAGCCCGTGGAAGCTGGTGAGACCAGTATAGGTACCAAGGTGATCGCGCCTTCGGGGGCGCCGATCTGGAACAGTCCGACCGTGGACCTTGAGCGCAACCACGTCTACGGCGGTACCGGCGAGAATTATTCATCGCCGGCAGAGGGCGGCAGCGATGCGATCATTGCCTTCGACATGGGCACCGGCGAGAAAAAGTGGATTCGCCAGACCACGGCGGGTGATGCCTGGAATGCCGGGTGCCTGGTTTATTTCACCACCGACGCTTCCAATTGCCCGGTGGAAAACGGCCCTGATTTCGATTATTCGGCGCCCACTATCCTGTTGAATCGGGCGCACGGCAGTGACGTGCTGATTGCCGGGCAAAAATCCGGCATCGTCTATGGCCTTAATCCCGATAACGGCGAGGTGTTGTGGGAAAGCCGCGTCGGCAGGGGCGGTGTGCAGGGTGGTGTTCATTTTGGCATGGCCGCGGGAGACGGGCTGGTCTATGTGCCCATCAACGATATGTTCTATCCCGAAGATCTCACCCGCTATGACTTCAAGCACGACCCGCGCCCTGGCATCTACGCCATCGACCCGGCCACCGGCAAGGAGGTTTGGGCGCAGCCAGCTGATTATGTCTGCCCGGAAGACCTCAAGGAGTGGTGCGACGAGGGTATTTCTGCCCCGGCCACCGCCATCCCGGGTGGCGTGATTGCCGGACACATGGATGGCCGCATCCGGGTGTATGCCGCTGCTGATGGCAAGGTGCTGTGGGAGTTCAACACCCTGCGCGACTTTGACACCGTATCGGGTGAGGTTGGCCGTGGCGGATCGATGAGCGGTAGCGGAGCCACCGTGGCCAATGGCATGTTTTACATTAACTCCGGCTATGGCATCTACGAGCATATGCCGGGGAATGTGTTGCTGGCCTTCGGCCTGAAAGAATAGGGTCAATCGGGTCGCCCCGCCCCGATTGGGGGGTGCCGGCCGTCTCATTGTCGGTGGTATCGCTTGGTGATCCCTTAAACTTTTGGGAGAGGTACCACCAGTTCCATCAGTTCACTGATAAGTCGTTCCCGCGACAGGTGGTCCACCTCGGCGGCGAACACGTCGTGATCGATAAGTTGCGCAGCGCCAAACGGCACCGAGTTGTTGTACAGCGCGAGGATTTTCTCGTCAGCGTCCGGGTAACGACCTGCTGCCTGGGCGGCGATGGAGGCCGAGCGCACATTGAGTTGGAAACTGCGCATTGCCTCCAGTAGCTCCGTATCGGCACTGCGCTTGATATCGGGGTGGTTGAGCGCGTTGAACAGAGCGCGGTTGTCCAGAGCCCAGTGCATGTAACCGCGGCCCATCGCGTTCAGGCGCACAATGGGGTCCTCACCCACTTTTTCCGCAGCGGCCATGGTCGCCTCGTTGGCCTGTTGATAAGCCTCAGTGGCCAGCGCCGTAAGCAACTCCTGTTTGTTTTTGAAGTGCCGGTTGGGTGCGCCGTGGGACACCCCCAGATCGCGCGCCAGTCCTCTCAGGGTGAGAGCCTCAATACCTTCTGCGTTGATGATCTGGGCTGCCCGCGCTATCAGTGCGCGGCGCAGATCACCGTGATGATAGTGTTTTTTGGTCACTCGTCGCCCTCCTGTTAACACAGTCTTCCACAGGATCTAAATGTAGACAAGGACTACATTCTGCGTTAATGTAGACATTATCTACATCGTGGGAGGGATTCATTGTGTATGAAGACATTGTTGCCAGCATGCCGTTAGCCAAATTGCTGGGTGTATCGATTGAGCACGCAGACCCGGCGCAGGTAAGGGGTACGCTCGAGGTGACGGAAGCGCTGTGCACCCTGGGTAATACACTGCACGGCGGGGCAGTTATGGCGCTGGCTGACTCGCTGGGAGCGGTGGCGGCCTTTCTCAATTTACCGGAAGGCGCGGCCGGCACCACCACCATCGAAAGCAAAACCAACTTTCTGCGGGCGGCCCCGGCAGGCAGTCGGGTCTACGGAGTCACTACTCCAGTGAACGTAGGTAAACGCCTCTCCGTTTGGACCACCACCATCAGCGATGAGCAGGACCGTAAGATTGCTGTGGTAACGCAGACGCAACTGGTGCTGTAGTACGTCCGCACTTAGGGAATACGTGTATTTAGCTTTTTCGGTCCGGAAAGGTTGCCTCAAGGGTGGTATGTAAGTGCGCCTACACGGTACGCTGGCGCCGGGATCTTGTGAGCTTTCGCGGGCTGGCGGGTTACTGCCGCGGCGCGCAAGAAGCAATTATCGATAAGTCACGTGTGAAGACAGAATGGATCAAACAATCAACAACTATCAGCGGCTGCTGCTACTGCTGGGTCGGGGCTTGCTGGGCCTCTATTTTGTGGTGCCAGGTATCACCAAGATTACTGGCTTCGCGCAGACCAGTGAATACATGGCAGCGCACGGGGTCCCGATGGTGCCGTTTCTGCTGGTGCTAACCATCGTTATACAGGTGGGCGGAGGTCTGGCATTGATGTTTGGCTTTCGTGCTCAGCTGGTGGCATTCGTACTTGCGGGGCTTACCCTGGTCATCAACATCGCAATGCATAACTTCTGGGCAATGCCCGAGGGTCTCGAGCAGCGCCACGAGTTGCAGAACTTCGTCAAGAACCTCGCGATTATGGCCGGACTGCTTTACGTGGCCGGTGCTCGGCTAGAGCGCGCGCCCGGACATAGCTGAGAAGTTTCATTTTGTGATCGCATTGCCCGCCTTCGCGCGTGTGATCTTCCCCTGAAGCGTTGTCGTATCAAAACGGAATCAGATACGAGGAACGCGAATGAAACGTCGTTTGGGTAATCTCATCATCGCCGCGGCCCTGTCCCTGTTGATGGGTTGCAGCACCATCACTGTAGAGGACTATGCCAGTGGTAAACCACAGCTGGTTGCCGAGGAATTTTTCAATGGCCAATTGACCGCTTACGGCGTGGTTAAGGACCGCGGTGGCAAGGTGATTAGGAGTTTTACTGCTGACATAAAAGCCTATTGGCGGGACGGCGTGGGTACCCTCGAAGAGGACTTTATCTTCGATGACGGCGAAGAAGATCGCAGGGTATGGACGTTAACCCCGTCCGGCCCGGATCAGTATACGGGTACTGCGGGTGACGTGGTTGGCGACGGCCAGGCACGCTTTGCCGGTAACGCCATGTTCCTCGACTACGTGCTGCGCGTGCCTTATGGCGATGGCACTATCGACCTGCGTATTGACGACCGCATGTACCTGGTCCACCCGGATGTATTGATCAACGAATCGCGCATGATCAAATTCGGACTTGAGGTAGGGGAGATCTTGCTGGTGATCAAGCGGGAGACCACCGCAGGATAGGCGCCTGCTCCTGGTGATTGCTTCGCTTCGTTGCAGTTTGATGCCGGCTTGGAAAATACGCTGGAGTATTGGCGGTTCGCTCCAGAAGTGGTCTATAGTAAGCGCAGACTCTGCAGGCAGAAAGGCTCGGGCTGGTATGGACGAAGACGATAAGAAAACAGAGCTACGTACGTTCCTTTTGATCACGGTGTTTCTCGCGCCAATTCTCTCCGTCATTATCGTCGGTGGCTATGGCTTTATCGTCTGGATCAGCCAGATGCTGTTAGGTCCACCCGGAGCCTAGGGTCCTACAGCGTGCGCCATGATCGAAGAGCATTCCTGCGCGGCAACATCTCCGCGGACAGCACTCATATATCAAGCCTGGTAGTACACAGCCGCAGGGACAAGCTGGAGAGTGTGATCGCGGCTATTTCCGCCCTGGAAGATGCTGAGGTTCCACAATTCAGTGACCAGGGTAAGCTCGTGGTCCTGCTAGAGACCGCGAGCGAGGGGCGCATCATGCAGAATATCAGCACTATCGAGGGTATTCCCGGCGTCATTAGCGCCGCACTGGTTTACCACGAAATAGACGACAACACCGGAGAGTCGGCATGAGCACAACGCGTCGAGATTTCATCAAGGCCAACGCCGTGGCTACCGCGGCGGCCGCCGCCGGCATAAGCACCGGTGCCGATGCAACCAACCTTATAACCACCGATACACGGTTGAAATGGTCCAAGGCGCCCTGTCGTTTTTGTGGCACGGGCTGTGGCATCAATGTGGCGACCCGTGACAATCGTGTGGTGGCTACGCACGGGGATATCCAGGCACCGGTGAATCGCGGTCTGGCATGTATCAAGGGTTATTTCCTCGCCAAAATCATGTACGGAGAAGACCGCCTGCAGCAGCCATTGTTGCGCAAGCGCAATGGCAAGTACGACAAGGAAGGTGAGTTTACGCCGGTAAGCTGGGACGAAGCCTTCGACATCATGGAAGAGAAGTTCAAGAACGCCTTACAGGAAAAAGGCCCGGAAGCTGTAGGCATGTTCGGGTCCGGACAGTGGACAGTATGGGAGGGTTATGCGGCCGCCAAGTTGTTTAAAGCCGGTTTCCGCTCAAACAACATCGACCCGAATGCGCGTCACTGTATGGCATCAGCGGTGGTGGGATTCATGCGCACCTTCGGCATTGATGAGCCCATGGGCTGTTATGACGACTTCGAACACGCCGATGCGTTTGTATTGTGGGGTGCCAACATGGCGGAAATGCACCCGATTCTGTGGACCCGTTTAACCGACACGCGTCTCAGCCGTGAAGGTGTGCGTGTTGCCGTGTTGTCTACTTTTGAGCACCGGTCCTTCGAGTTGGCAGATATCCCCATCGTCTTTACGCCCCAGACCGACATGGCCATTCTCAATTACATCGCCCACTACATCATCAGCAACGACAAGGTGCACAAGGACTTTGTCGCCAAACACGTAAATTTCCGTAAAGGCGCCGCCGACATCGGTTATGGATTGCGACCCGAGCACCCGCTGGAAGTTTCAGCCGATAACGCCGGTAGTGGCGGTTCCGAAGAAATCAGCTTTGATGAATTCGCACGTTTCGTGGCCGAATACGACGAGGACGCAGTGTCTGAGCTATCGGGTGTACCCAGGGAACAACTGCGCGCCCTGGCCGAGCTCTATGCCAACCCTGAGACCAAGGTAATGTCCCTGTGGACCATGGGCGTCAATCAACACACCCGCGGCGTGTGGGTCAACAACATGCTGTACAACGTGCACCTGTTGACCGGCAAAATTTCCCAGCCCGGTAACAGCCCATTTTCTCTGACCGGCCAACCGTCGGCCTGCGGTACCGCGCGAGAGGTCGGCACTTTTGCCCATCGCCTGCCGGCAGATATGGTGGTCACCAACCCGGAACACCGCAAAATTTCTGAAAAGTACTGGAAGCTGCCCGATGGTTTGCTGCCGGACTGGGTGGGTTCCCATGCGGTCAAGCAGAACCGCGATCTCAAGGACGGGAAAATCAATGCCTATTGGGTGCAGGTGAACAATAATGTGCAGGCCGCGCCCAATCTTAACGAGGAGACCTTGCCGGGCTATCGCAATCCCGACAACTTCATTGTCGTGTCTGATGCCTATCCCACGGTGACCGCGCAAGCTGCCGACCTCATTTTGCCCACGGCAATGTGGGTGGAGAAGGAGGGCGCCTTCGGTAACGCCGAGCGGCGCACGCAGTTCTGGCATCAGTTGGTGGACGCACCGGGAGAGTCCCGGTCAGACCTGTGGCAGCTGGTGGAGTTTTCCAAGCGCTTCACGACCGATGAGGTCTGGCCCCAGGACATACTCGATGCCAACCCTGAATACAAAGGCAAAACCCTGTTTGATGTACTTTATGCCAATGGGCAGGTTGACCGTTTTCCCAACTCCGATATCGAGGAGGGGTACGCGAACCACGAGGCGGAGGACTTTGGTTTCTACATCCAGAAGGGCTTGTTCGAGGAGTACGCCCGTTTCGGACGCGGCAAGGCTCACGACCTCGACGACTTCGATGTTTATCACCAGGTGCGGGGCAAACGTTGGCCGGTGGTGAACGGCGAGGAGACCCTCTGGCGATTCCGGGAGGGATCTGACCCCTACGTGGAGGAAGGTAAGGAATTCCAGTTTTATGGCAAGCCTGATGATCGCGCCGTGGTCTTTGCCTTGCCCTACGAACCGCCCCCGGAAAGCCCGGACGAAGAGTACGACTTGTGGCTGTCGACGGGACGGGTACTGGAACATTGGCATTCCGGATCCATGACTCGCCGGGTACCGGAATTGCACAAGTCCTATCCCAACGCGGTCATATTCATGCACCCGGAAGATGCCCGCCGCCGCCAGCTGCGCCGCGGCGATGAGGTAAAGGTGGTGTCTCGCCGTGGTGAAATTCGCACCCGGGTTGAAACGCGAGGCCGTAACAAACCGCCAGAGGGACTGGTGTTTGTACCCTGGTTTGATTCGTCTCAGCTGATCAACAAGGTGACCTTGGACGCTACCGATCCGCTGTCAAAAGAAACGGATTTTAAGAAATGTGCGGTCAAGGTGGTCAAGGCCTAGGGGGACGTATGAAACACTTACCAATCGTTGCAGCGTTGGCCCTGTGCCTGGGTGTTATCACTGCGGTAGCCGCCCAGAATATTGCCACCACCCGCGGCGGTGCGATCAACGAAGAACCGGAACCGCCAAGAATGGCGCGAGTAGACAACAGCGACATCAAACGCAAGCGCGCCTATCCCATGCAGCCACCGACTATTCCCCACAAGATCGATCAATACCAGGTCGATGTTTACGCCAACAAGTGCATGTCCTGCCACAGTCGCCGGCGCACCGCTGAAAGCCAGGCACCGATGATAAGTGTCACCCATTACCAGGATCGCGAGGGTAACTTCCTGGCGGATATCTCAGCCAGGCGCTACTTCTGTAATCAGTGCCACGTGGTGCAGCAGGAAGCCGCGCCACTACTGGTCAACGAGTTTGTTGATATCGACGAACTCCTTCGCGCTGGCGGTCGCTAGGAGGCGCTGTTTTGAAAGAGTTGATCAAACGCTACTGGCATACGATTTCCAGCCCGAGCAAGTTTTATAGTCTGGGCTTTTTGACGGCGGGAGGATTCATCGCGGGTATTATCTTTTGGGGTGGCTTCAATACCGCGATGGAATTCACTAACACGGAGTACTTTTGTACCAGCTGCCATGAAATGCGCAGCAATGTGTACCAGGAGTTACAGTCCACGATCCACTTCACCAATCGCTCGGGTGTGCGCGCCAAGTGTTCCGACTGTCATGTACCCCACGACTGGACCGACAAGATGGCGCGCAAGATGCAGGCCTCCAAGGAAGTGTGGGGCAAGATCTTTGGCACCATCAATACCCGGGAAAAATTTCTGGATAAGCGCCTGGAGCTCGCCCAGCATGAATGGGCGCGCCTGAAAGCGAACGATTCGCTGGAGTGCCGCAACTGTCACGACTTCGACTACATGGATTTTACCTTTCAGAGCAAACGTGCCGCGGACCAGCATTCCACTGCGCTCGCTAGCGGTGAGAAAACCTGTATTGATTGCCATAAAGGCATCGCTCATGAGCTGCCGAATATGGCGGGCATAGAGGGTTGGGATTAGCCTCGGATATTCCCGCGACCCATCAGGCGCATCACAGCTTCAATTGCAGAGTTACCCAGGCTTTATCGACGTCGCTATAGCGATCAGTATCGCTTTCGAAGGTCGCGTACTTCGCCTCGATCGAAAACTGCTTGACCACCTGCCAGGTGGCAACGAAATCCCACTCGTTACCAAAATCCTCGCTGGAATCCTCAGCCTGGAAGTCGTGATAGTTGGCCGCAAGTTTTACCGGCCCCAGCTCGCCTGAGATGCCGAGATACAGGTCCTCGATGCCATCCCCGGGGGTGGCGAGAAATACATCGGCCCAGCCCTGGAATTTGTGCAAGGTGGCCAGAGGTGTTTTAAATCCCACACCGTCATCCCCACCCAATACCTCCAGGCCCGCCTTCAGGCCGACAGTCTTGAGCGTGGTCGCAGCCTCCAGTTGGTAATAGCGCGCGCTGTAGTCCAGGGTGCTGTCACCGGCGTCCGACTGGGTGGCCAGCGCGGCCTGCAGACTCACGCCGCCGAATTTACCGCTGTACTGGGCGCCGAAGGTTTCGTTGGAGTTGTCCTCGGCCTTGCCAGAATCGTAATCGCGCTGCGGGTCGAACTCCATGGAATAGGCGTACCCGCTGAGTGTATGTCCTTTGGCGATTGTGTAGTCGGCGCGAAAGAATAGGTTGTCGCCCCTTAGCTGTGCAGGGTTAACACCATCGTCGGGGCCAAATATGCGTTCGACATTGTAGACGTAAGCGATATCAGCTTTTAGCGCATCGGACCCGGATTTCCATGTCCCGCGAAAGCCATCATAGGTTTGCTCGTTCTGTCGCCAGGCCACACCGCCGATAAAACGTTGATTGCCGTGCAGTATGCGCTGGCGTCCGTAAGTGGCGTCGGCGTTTTCACCGCTCCATTTTAGCCAGGCCTGGTTAACGCCGGTGCCCTCAGGGTCGGCGATCACCGGGTACTGTGCCTGGCCATTTTTCGTGGAATTGTAGCCGTCGGCCCCGAGTGCGCTGACATCGTCGACTTCCAGCATGGCGGTAAAACCGCGCATGGAACCAGTGGTCAGGCTCAAACGGGATCGCAGGGTGCCGGCATTGGCGTTGCGATCAAAGCTTTCCTGGTCGACATGCTCGTAGCGATAGCGCAGGTCCAGCGAGGCTTTGCCGTCGCTGACCGCGCGTGCCAGTTCATCACCCCAATTGCTCTCCTGTGCATTGGCAGCTGCGCTAGTAAGTGCCAGCGCAATCGAAAAACATCCTGTTTTCTTTTTCATACTGGCTCCCCTGATGGGCAATCGGCCTAGAAGGTGAATCCAGAGCCACATTCTATTAGCAGCTGGCCTTCCAGGCCTGCCGCCCGGTGTTGCTGTGCCTGCTGGTACTCTTCGTTGCGCAACATGCCCAGCATCACGTCAGCAGACGGGTACTCAATAACGGCCACGGAGTCCCATAGATCGTCCCCCTGGCCGATTAACACGCCCCTGACACCGCCGGAGTAGAGAATTTTCACTCCCTGTGGCTCCATGATTTCGCGAAATGCCTTGCTGTATAACTGGTATGCCTCTTTTCCGCTGAGATCACAGGGGCGTCCATCCTCGTATACTGCCTTGTCGCGGTACTTCAGCAGATTGAGCATGGCAATGGGCTCGCCAGTCTTGCGATCACGAAATGCGCGAACCTGGTCGCCGGTGGGTTGTAGCACGTTTTGCATAGTCTGGGTTCCAAACATTGAATTGATGTGAGTCAGTGTAGTCCGATCACATCAGGTTACAATACGTGCCTTCTGACTTGCCGGGATGAGATAGGATGAGCACACCGCAAACGCCTTACCAGATACTGGGTGAAGAGGGTATACGAGCACTGACCTCGGCGTTTTACGACATTATGGATGTGCTGCCCGAGGCTGCTGGCATACGCCGCATGCATGCGGCGGACCTTGAACCCATGAAGGAAAAGCTCGGGGATTACCTGGTTGGCTGGATGGGAGGGCCCCCGCTGTACGCCGACAAGCATGGCACTGTGTGCATGACCGAACCTCATGAGCCCTTCCACATTGGGCCTCAAGAGCGTGACCAGTGGCTACTATGCATGGACCGGGCGCTGGAAGCCATTGGCGCTGACGAGACGCTCAAGGAGATGCTGAAATTACCGCTGTTTCGTGTGGCGGATGCCGTCAGGAATCAGACCGGTCCCAGTAGCGCGGCCACCGATCCAAATGTGATTGCCGCTGGCTAGGCCTGCCCCTCCACGCCCGCCATACGCAACATTTCGTTCAATATATGGCGGTCGTAGCTACCCGAGCGAATGCGTACGTTGTCACCGGATCCATAGATCACGTGCAGGCCCTCCAGGCAGGTGAGCACCCCCATACCCATGTCTTCCAGCTCCGGCTTTTTCTTGGCGGGATGCAGGTCTTTCAGTAGATCGACGGTTTGCGCCAGGAAGTGCTGGTACATTGCCCGACGGGTGACGGCCGCTTGTTGGTTGTGACTTGAATAACCCCAGAATTGGTAGAAGAAACCTTGTACGTCCGGTTTCTTGGCATCCTCAATCATGTAAGTCAGAAATGCCTTGAATCGGCCCTGGGGATCATCCGGGAACGATTCCCAGTCCCGGCGTAGTTCTGCGTCATAGCCATCGATCACGTGCTCGATCATGGCCTGGAGTAGCGCATCCTTGCTGGGGTAGTAGTAAGCCAGATTTCCCACGCTGATACCGAGCTGGTCGGCCACGCGCCGCGTCGACAGGGCGCCCATCCCCTCGCTGACCAGAATTTCCTTGGCCGCCGCCAGTATGTCATTCGCCCGCGCCTTGCCGCGCTTGCGAACTGCCGTTCCCGCGCGAACGTTTGGTTTGGCTTCATCGTCGATATCTTGCATGTAAGCAGTGTATGTATTTACGGCTTGATTTTCTAGAACAAATGATCTATTTTTAGAAAATAGATCAAATGTACTAATAAATGAGAATGCCATGCGAATACATCCTTCAATAAAGTTAGCTCCGAAAAAAATAGCCCCGACAGAATTAACGCCAAGCCGAAGCACTTTGTATGGCTCTGCCACCCGGTGGATGGTCGCCGCGCTGATAAGTAGCCTGATGTCAGGAGTGTCGCTGGCGTCGGCGGGCGACGCCGCTGCGGAAGAATTCGCCCGGCAGACCCGCGTAAAATACGACCTGAAGGAGGCGGCCTTTCGCGCCAATGATCTTGAACCTATCCTTTCGCGTTTTTACCACCCCGAGGTAATGTCAGTAGGACCGGATGGCTCGACCCACTTTGGTCGGGAGGAGTTGCGGCCGGTGTACGAACAGGTGATCTCCTCGCAGGTGAAAATCGAATCCTGCCGCAGCGTAGTAAACGGTGATGCCGGTTGGGATTGGGTCAACTTTCACGTTACACCTCCGCCCGAGGCGGGCGAGCAGCCCTTTACATTCAAGATGCTATTCTTGTGGGAGCGGGTCGATGGCCAGTGGTGGTCCCATGGTGAGATGTACGTGATGGGTGAGTTTCAGGCCGGCGGCCACGGTACAAAGGCGACCTGCAACCGGGAGGTGGGCCATGAAAAAGTCAGTTAAAGAAAGCAATCGTCAGGCGGGACAGATCACCCGGCGCGATTTTGTTGGCGGGACCCTGGTTGGCAGCGGAGCAGCGCTGCTGGCGGCAAAGGCTCCCGGAGCGATGGGCGCCCCCAAGCCGACCTTCAAATTGGGTAATAGCATGCCGTTGCCCCTCACCGGCCTGGATGACAGCTGGACCGGGCCCGGCGGAGTGGGTGATTACGCCACGTCCAATGGCAATACCCACCGGGAGGTGAATGCCGCCCACACCTTTCGTAATGGTGATCTGGCGACCCTGATACAGCAGGCCAGCGATACCGGCGAGCACTATGACCTCGTGGTGGTCGGGGGAGGGTTTGCGGGTTTTACTGCGGCCTACACCTTCTTGAAGGAACACCCGAAAGCCAGGGTCCTGGTGCTCGATAATCACGACATGTTTGGCGGTGAAGCCAGGCAGAATGAGTTTGAGGTTGACGGTTATCGTTTATGGGCACCGCAGGGCTCCACCGGTGCCGTGTGGCCTTTGCGTGCTGCCAAGCAAATTGAAATGTATTCGCCGATCTGGGATGAGCTGAAGTTACCCCAGGAGTTTGAATGGCAGGAGGCCACCAACTCCAAGCTCAAAATCCCCATGGACAATTATTCCCCGATGCACCTGACCTGGGAAGGTACCGACCTGGGCTGGTATCACGAAGGTCACGAGATGGCCGTTAATCCCTGGCAAAATCGCTTTGCCAATGTACCCATCGATGAAAAGACCAAGAGCGACTTTCTGTGGATGGAAACCTACCGTCAGCCCCCCGAACGCGAGGACTGGGATCGTTGGCTCGACAGTATGACCTATGCCGAGTTTCTGAAAAACGAAATGGGCCTGGACAGCGACGCGGTCTATGAATACCTGGCACCGTTCGGTTCGGCCATGGGTATGGGACTGGGCCCGGATGTTATCTCCGCGTATCAGGCGTTTAACTTTCTACAGCCCGGGGTCATGCAGTATGGCCGTCAGTTGGGCATCGGTGATCCGACGGACTACGTGCACCTGGCCCAGTGGCCCGGCGGTAATACCGGCACCTTGCGCCACCTGGTTTGGAAGCTGATACAGGATGTTTACGGTGAGGTTTCCGGTATCAATGATGTATTAGCCAATCCCATCAATCGCGACGCAATTGATCGCGAGGGGAATACCACCCGCGTACGCCTGAGTTCCCTGGTGGTAAATGTGCGCCACGAAGGCAGTCCTGCCAGCGCCAAAAAATTACGCGTGACCTACCTTAAAGACGGCAGTATGGCGCGCGTGAGTGCCAGTCGCGTGGTGATGGCCGGGCAACAGCACCTGAACAAACGTGTTGTTAGCGATTTGCCTCCCGGTCATCTGCAGGCTATGGACCAGTTTATGCACGCGCCAATGATGATGGTGAACGTGGCCCTGCGTAACTGGCGTTTCATGGAAAACCTGGGTGTGGCCTCGGTACGCTGGTTTAACGATGACATTGGCTGGTTTACCACGCTGCGCCGACAGATGATCCTGGACGGCAAGGAACCCATGCCCCTGGATCCGGACAAGCCCACCGTACTCACCATGTACAACTCCTTCTGCATACGAGGCTTGCCCATCGAGCAGCAGACCGTGGCCGCCCGCATGAAGATGTTTGGGATGAGTTATGCCTATATCGAAGAGCAGGTGAAGAAACAGTTCACCCGAATGTTTGCCGCCGGTGGCTTCGATGCAGAGCGCGATATCGCCGGAATAATCGTCAATCGCCAGGGTCATGCCTATGCAGCAACGCCTCCCGGCTTCTTCTTTGGAAAAGACGGCAAACCGACGGCCGCTGATATCATCCGCCAGCCTCACGGCCGCATCGCGTTTGCCCACGCGGAGTTAATGGGAATGCAGATGTGGGAAGGAGCGGTGCACGAAGGCGAACGAGCCGGTCAACAGGTTGCTGGAATGTCCTGAGCGTCGGCATTCGAGAGCGGGGACGTGTTGTTCCTGGCGTAAGTCCCGTCCCGATAATTTAGTGGTTTAATCAGCCCAGCGCGGACCCTGTGATGTCGAGCGGTGAAACGCGCCTATCATTTGATATCCGAACTTAGCCTCTGATCTCCCAGAATCTTCCTCGCACGTGTCCATTTGACCTTTACTGGCGTATTATCCAGTGGCTCCACCCGGTAATACATCGACTTTAGATTCGCGAGAGGATGCGCCATGAAATCACTGATCACCCCGGTTATTGCAGCTGTGTTGGTATTCACCCCCTATGTTGCGGTGGCCGATCCCGACGACCGCCAGGATCGACGTGAGGAGCGGGGTCGCTCTGATGAACGACAGGACCGGCGAGACTGCCGTCGCGATGAGGGTTACGTCGGGAAGGACAAACGAGACTGTAAACAGGAAGAGGTCCGAGACGGCGTGCGTGGCAAGCAGGGAGAGCGCTTTGGCGATGACGACGATGATTGATGCAGCCGATCAGGTTGACTAAACACTTCAATCCAGCGCCTACTCTACTACCAGCGAGGAGACACCTATGCGCGTTATAACACTTTTATGCGGTTCTACCTTGGCCAGTCTCGTGGCCTTTCAATCCGCTGCCTCTGACGGCAAGCTTTCTGAAGGTGCTTTGAGCTACTCACCCTATGCAAATTCGCCGCACGCGACCAACGTCTACTGGGGCGACTCGCATTTGCACACCGGTCTGTCACTCGACGCCGGGCTATTTGGTAACACCGTGGGATTGGACGACGCCTACCGCTTTGCGCGTGGTGAACAGGTAGAGTCTTCCACGGGTATCCCTGTGCGCCTGTCGCGTCCGCTGGACTGGACCGTTATTACCGACCACACCGACCTGATGGGATTTGCCACAGACCTGCAGCGTGGCGCACCCAATATCCTCGCCGTTGAAAAGGGCAAGTACTGGTACGATGAGTTTATGAAGGGCGGAAAGGCTGCCGGGGCCGCCGCCTTTGACCTGATCACCAATTTTGCCCAGATGACCCTGCCGGAAAAAATTGTCACTGATTACAGCCCCGGCGCCGAGGTCTTCGACGGTGTCTGGCGTGACATCGTTGATGCCGCCGAACAACACAATGACCCCGGCCTGTTTACCGCGTTTATCGGGTTTGAATGGACCTCGGTACCCAAGGGCTTCAACCTGCATCGCAACGTGATGATCAGGGATGGCGGAGACATTGCGAAGAAAACGGTACCGCCTACTACCCAGCCACCCGTGGGAAGTACTGACCCAATGAGCCTGTACGCCTGGTTGGAAGAGTATGAAAACAAGCATGGTGGCACAGCAATCGCCTTTGCGCACAATGGCAATCTCTCGAACGGCTGGATGTTCCCCACCGAAGATACCTACCACGGCGGCAAGGTGGATGAGAACTATGTGCGCTTGCGTGCCCGCTGGGAGCCACACTATGAAATCACCCAGATCAAGGGTGACGGAGAGGCACACCCGGAGCTTTCGCCGGATGATGAATTTGCGGACTACGAAAACTGGGACGTGGGCAACCTCGATATCACCGAGCTGAAGCAGCCGGATATGCTTAAAGGCGAGTATGCTCGCGAGGCTCTGAAACAGGGCCTGAAGCTGGAGAAAGAGCTAGGCGTGAATCCCTACAAGTTCGGCTTTGGTGGGGCCACAGACAGTCATACTTCGCTGGCCACGGCGGACGAGGACAACTTCTTTGGTAAGTCTGCGAGCGTGGAACCAAATGCGGATCGTATCAGCCACCCGTTTGTGAAATCTGACTTGGGAGCTTTCGAAGGCTACACCCTGGTTGCTTCCGGTTATACCGGTGTGTGGGCGCACGAAAACAGCCGGGGAGCGATCTTCGATGCCATGCAGCGCCGTGAGACTTACGGCACCACCGGGCCAAGAATGATCGTTCGCTTCTTTGGTGGTTGGGGCTACACCGAAGGCGATGCGCTTAGCAATAACCCGGCGCGGGCGGGCTATGCAAAAGGTGTCCCCATGGGCGGTGACTTGACAGCATCGGATGCGGGATCGGGCGCGCCCAGTTTTATCGTCCAGGCGTTACGTGATCCGCAAAGTGCCAACCTGGACCGTGTCCAGATTGTCAAAGGGTGGATGGACGGTGATGGCGATCTCCACGAACGTGTTTATGACATTGCCGTTTCCGGTGATCGCGCCATCGGCAAAGATGGTCGCTGCCCGGAACCGGTTGGAAATACGGTAGATATCGAAACCGCGACCTGGAGCAACAGTATTGGCGCAGGCCAACTGTCGGCAGTGTGGACAGACCCGGATTTCGATGAGGATGAGTCAGCCTTTTACTATGCCAGGGTAATTGAGATCCCCACACCGCGGTGGGTGTTGTACGACAAGGTACGCATGGGTTCAGACATTCCCCAGGAGGCAGAACTTGTCGGCCAGGAAAGGGCATACACCTCGCCGATCTGGTAT
Source organism: Halieaceae bacterium (assembly GCA_963669435.1). GTDB lineage: Bacteria > Pseudomonadota > Gammaproteobacteria > Pseudomonadales > Halieaceae > CALJFL01. Next base: position 1,312,792 of record OY770025.1, on the reverse strand, counting down.
TCACCTGAATGAACGCTGCCCGCTTCGCATTGATTGCTGCGCTTCTACTCGGTGTGGGGTGCTCATCCACACCGTATTTTGAAGCGCAGACCCTGACCGACCCGAGTAAAGCGCTGGTGTATGTTTACCGCGCCAAGGCGACCAATCCTGGTAAAAAGCCCATGCGTTTCAGTTACCCGGATATCCAGGTCGACGGTGAAAGCGTCGGTGTATTGCGTTACAACGAGTATCTGGTTGCAGAGCTGGAGCCTGGCACACGAAAGTTTCTAGCGACGGGCCTGAGCCCGAAAGCGGACTGGAATCAACGTGAAGCCGAATACACACTGAAACTGGAAGCAGGCGAGACCTACTACATGCGCCTGCGTGTCGAGTACAACACCGACAACATGACGATCGGCAGTTTCAAAGGTCAGTACTTCATTCATATGCACCCCGTCGATTACGACGAGGCTGTTTACGAGATTCGTGAAGCGAGCAAGGCGGAAGTTACGCAATAACGTAATGCGACTCGCGCATTCGAATAATTGATTGCGCGCAGCAGGGCTCAGCGCGCTGCTTAACAGCCAGATTTTCCCACTCTAGTTACGACCAGTTTTTCCATTTGGATTCAAAAACAGCGGCATTTTTATGTCCGTTTTATTCGAACAGAAATATCGAATATTGCAGTAGTTTCTGCATGATCCTGTTCGATCGGCGCCCCGTACCTAAGCAACAACTCACTCACGGAGCGTTTCATATGAAGAACATTGCGCTTGTTTACACCCGTTTTTTTGTTGCCCTGTTATTTGTGTTAGGCCTTGCCGCCTGTAGTGATAGTGACAGTGGCCGCAGTTCCCAGCCGGCTCCAGAAGAGCCGGCACCCACCCTGACCAATATTGCCCAGACAGCCATTGACGCCGGTGACTTTGAAACGCTGGTGGCTGCACTGCAGGCCACTGGCCTGGACGCGACACTGGCAGACGAATCGTCCACGTTTACTGTTTTTGCGCCCACCGACGACGCGTTTGCGTTGCTGGGTGAAGACACTATCAACGCGCTGCTCGCGGACACGGATATGCTCAGCGACATTCTCCTGTATCACGTGATTGCTGGACAGGCAGTCGACTCAGGAGCGGCCACCGACCTGGCGGGCACTACGGTTGAAATGGCCAACGGCGATAGCGTGGCGATCACCGTGCGCGAAGGAAACCTGTTTATCAATGACTCTCAGGTGATTACTGCTGATATCGAGGCGTCCAACGGCATCATTCACGTTATAGACGCGGTGCTGATACCACCCGCTGATGAGGAGCCGTTGGGTAACATCGTAGAGGTCGCGGTTGCCAACGGTAGCTTTACGACCCTGGTAGCTGCAGTGCAGGCGACAGGACTGGATACGGTGCTGGCGGACGAAACCGCTACATTTACCGTGTTTGCGCCCACAGACGATGCCTTTGCAGTGTTGGGGGAAGACACCATTAATGCGCTCCTGGCTGATACCGACACTTTGTCTGACATCCTGTTGTATCACGTCATTGCTGGTTCCGCCGTGGACTCGGTGACTGCACTGTCGCTGGCCGGTACCGAGGTTGAAATGGCTAACGGAGATATGGCGAGTCTCTCGGTAGTGGATGATGCACTGTTCATCAACGATGCGCAGGTTATTATTACCGACGTGCCGGCGTCGAATGGCATCATCCACGTGATCGATGCAGTGATTCTGCCGCCGTCGGATGAGCCCGGCAATATCGCGGAAGTGGCGACCGAGGCAGGCTCATTTACCACCCTGCTGGCTGCCCTGGCCGCGACTGGTCTCGATGCGGTGGTTGCCGATGAAACAGCGGTGTTTACCGTATTTGCGCCAACCGACGATGCTTTTGCGCTGCTCGGTGACGAGACCATCCAGGCCTTACTCGACGACACCGACACGCTGTCTGACATCTTGCTGTATCACGTACTGACGGATACGGCGGTGGACTCTGCCACCGCAATCTCGCTCGCGGGCAGCATGGTGGAAATGGCCAACGGCGATAGCGTCACCATTACCCTTGAGGATGGAAATCTGTTTATCAATGAATCGCAAGTCATTATTGCCGACGTGCAGGCCTCTAATGGTGTGATACACGTAATCGATATGGTCCTTACCCCGCCCAACTGATCGAGTGTACACACTTCCCCCTGGGGGCCGAGAGGCCCCCTTTTTTGTGCCCGAATCACCCGTGGTAGGGATCAGGCAGGCGAGGCGAGAAAATTTTCAGGCCCTAAATCCGATTCCTGCGCTGGCCGCGCTGATGGGATTCAGGGGCTGGTCAGGTAGGATAGCCATGCGTTCATGCGCAGCGCCACACGACTGATGATGTGCACCGGCTTGCCGCGCTGTGTGTATACGGCCACAGTGCCAGCGGTGCCCTGGGGCAGTTTCAACATGTCATCCAGTTGATCCGGCACCACTCTGATAAACCAGCGATCAGCAGGTGCGCCAGCCAGTGACTGTAGCTGTCCACTGGCGGTGAGTTGGGCTGAAGGGCTGGTGCCGATTACCTTGCTTACCGTACCGCTGTAGATCTGCCCGGGTTTGTGGGTGAAGGTAAATTCCGCCGCGTCCCCGACCTGGATGTTGCGAATCGCGCTCTGGCTGAAACTCGCCACGACCTCGTTGGTACCCGTGGAAACAAACGCAAGATTGGCGGCCAGGCCGACGGTACCGGCAAAGGATCCAGGCTGCAGAGCGACATTCAATGCATAGCCGTCGGTCGGTGCTCGTACTACCGTTTCCGCCAGCTCCCAGTTGGCATTTTCCAGCTGGGCCTGGGTGCTTGCGATTGCCGCTTCGGCTGCGTCCAGTTCGGCGGTCCAACGGTCGAGATCAACCTTGGCGGCAGCTTGCGTTTTCAGCAGATTCTGCGCGCGTTCCACCTGTAATTGCGCCAGTGTGCGGGATGCCTCCAGCTGGTCGATGGTCGCATCCAGTTGCCGCACCTTGTATTCGTAGGGTGCCCGGTTGATGCGATAAAGAGGATCGCCCTTCGATACGGGTACATTGGCTTCAACGTCAACAGATTCGATCAATCCCTTGACGTTGGAAACAATAGGAATCACGTAGCGATATAGCTTCGCGTCTGAACTGACCGGCGAAAACGCATACCAGGCATAGACTACTGCACCAATAAGCACCACGCCGACACCGGCGAATGCAGATATGGCGCCCGCACTCTTGGGCAGTAACTTGAGCTTGTTGAACAGCACGATATACAACAGGCTGTAACAAATCGCGATAAAAGCAATCATGCGTCTGGCTCCGCTTGGGTGACTGTCAGGCGATTTTCCAGTTGCTCGACGCGCTGTCTGAGCGCCACCAGCTCCTCGCTGTTACCGAGCGGTTTCATGTAGGCCCACACTATGGCCACCAACCAGCCGACGCCGAGAGTCAGAAGGCCGATCCAACCCAAAATCTGGATAGCCTCTGTCTGGGGGTGGTCCCTGTTTTTCGCGAGCTGTCCGGGTAGATTCCCCAGCTTCACTACGATCCAGATCGCTGCCGCGATCAATACGAGAATAACGATAAGGGCAAAAATCTTCAGTGCCATAGTCACTGCCTGCTTGTGAAAGTTCGTAGCTAGAGTCTAGTATGAAATTTATGTTGCGCGTAGCTTCGATCCCCATCACCAGCTTGTTTGAGGAAAAAATAATGTAACCTAGATATGCGCGAGTTTAGGTTGATGTGCCCAATGGACACGTGAGCGAATCATGCCAATGACTCCGGGTGTTGGTCTATTGTTGCGTAAGACAGGATGTGCAGATAATAGAGTTGTGAAATCCGTATACCCCACCTTCCTGGCGTTGTTGATGTCGATCGATTCGCCACCAGCGGTGTGTCAGCAACTTGAGGAAGTGCTGGTGACCGCTCAAAAGCGATCACAACTTCTCCAGGATATTCCAGTGGCCATTAGTGCCTTTTCGCGTGAGCGTTTGCAGAGCGCTGGTATCGATGACAGCCGCTCCCTGCAATTGGTCACCCCAAGCCTGGTGTTTAACAACCGCGGCCCGATTGCCCAGCCCTTTATACGTGGTATCGGTACAACACTCTCGCTGTTAGGGCTGGAGCCCAGTGTGGCGACCTATGTTGATGACCAGTATTACCCCCGTCCTGTCGGTAACATGCTGGAATTTCCTGATGTTGCTCGGGTTGAGGTGCTGAAAGGCCCCCAGGGCACACTCTACGGTCGCAATACGTCCGGCGGCGCAATCCGCATTGTGACCAGGGACCCCGGCGATGCGCCTGCGGGAAGCTTTAAGCTTACTGCGGGTAATTACGACTATCTTAAATTGTCTGCCTATGTGGAGGGACCGCTGAACGAGTCCCTGCGGGCCAACGTGTCTGTGATGAGCGCTACGCGAGATGGTTTTGCCGACCAGCGGGAGCCGGGGATGGATGATCTGGACAACCTCAACGTGCAAACTTATCGCAGTAAGTGGGTCTGGCAGCCTTCGACATCGCTAACAACAAAATTATCGCTCGATTACACCCGGCGTAACGACACGGCCGGGAGCGAGACCATCGACATTACCGCGGACAAGACCATCATCGGGTCGGTGTTGCCGTTCTCCATTGGTAATGCCTACGCGGAGGCACTGGGCGGACCTGTTCCGCCCCAGCCCTTCGGCGATGTCGTGCCCACGGGTAAAGCCCAGGACGAGATACGCTCCGGTGTGGATCGGGACAATGAGCTGCGCATGTTCAATGTTCAGTTTCGTGTTGACCTGGAAGTTGATGCGCTAACGTTTGCCGCGATCACCACTTACCAGGATGCAGAATCGCAGATTAACACGGCCGACTTCGATGCCTCTTCACTGGCATTGTCGGACATCTATGACCGCGAGCAGAATGACACCTTCTCCCAGGAGTTACGTGTTGCTTCTACTGCCGGAACTGGACTGGAGTGGATGGCGGGCCTGTTTTACTTCCAGTCAGAGGGAGAGTTTCAGGTTGAAATAGATGGGTCTGACTTTGTCGTAACTGGCTTTCAGAAACTGACCTCTCCCCAAAGCCGGCTTGATACCAAAGCCTGGGCGCTGTTTGCAGAGGCGAGCTATGACTTTAGCGAGCGCTGGTCAGGGACCGTCGGTGGTCGTTTCAGCGTTGAGGAGAAAGACATCGAAGCGGATGCGACTCCAACTGGCATTTCCGATAGTGAGGATTGGAATCAGTTCACGCCGAAAGCGGTGCTCGCTTATGACTGGTCCCTGGGAATGGCGTATCTCAGCTACGCGCGTGGGTTCAAGAGCGGTGGTTACGCTTACCCCTATATCCAGGGCATCAGCGACGCGCCGGTGGAGCCCGAAGTACTCGACATGCTTGAACTCGGTGCGAAGATGGAGTTGCTGGACAACACCTTACGGCTGAACGGGGCCCTGTACTGGTACGATTACGAGGACCTGCAGGTTAATCGCAATGCCTCCCTGTTACCTGGCGTGGGGCCGGTGATTCCTGTGGAAAATGCGGGTGGGGCGGAGGTGTTTGGTGCGGAGCTGGATCTTGCCTGGCGCGCCAGCGAGCAATTGCAGCTCATGGCGGGGCTTAATCTGCTGGACAGCGAATATACTGACTACGACGCAACTCCTTCGGTCTATAACACCAACATCTTTCCGGGGCCTGTCGTGGTCGCGGTGCCCTATAGCGCAGAGGGTGATGAGCTCATCAGAGCACCTACGGTATCCGGGTACGTATCACTGGCCTATGAGTTTCCGCTCGCATCGGGTGCTTCCCTGCCCCTGGATATCACCTGGTCTTACCGGGGTGAGTATGACTTTGACCTGACGCCCGGTGATGCGAGCAACCGGATTGATGAGTTTACAAGCCGAGCTCATAACATTGTAAGCGCGCGCCTGGGTTATGATGGAGCCAACGGTAACTTGAAAGTTGCCATGTGGGTTAAAAACCTGACCGACGAGGAATACTACGACGAGGTGGTGGCCTTTGCGACAGCGGTGCGCGCCACCGTCGGTGCACCCCGCACCTATGGTGTGGACCTGGTTTTCAACTTTTAGTGCAGTCCAGGGGTATGTCTGAAACGCCAGCGACAACGCTAATGGCAGGAGTGACGGATAATGACTTCACCGGAGAACACTGAACATACCTATCCCTTGTGGGACTGGCCGGTGAGAATCATCCATTGGCTGCTGGTGTTGTGTATGCCGCTGGCGTGGTGGACCGCCTCGGAACAACATTATGACTGGCATGCCAGGGTGGGATATACCGTGTTGGTGCTTGTTACCACCCGGCTGGTATGGGGCCTTGTAGGCAGCACCCATGCACGCTTCGCTGATTTCCTGGTGGGGCCGGCGGCGGTCCTGCGCTATTTGAAAGGGCTCGGTGCCAACAGCCGCGGTCACAATCCGCTGGGAGGTTGGGGCGTGGTGTTGCTGTTGTCGCTACTACTTCTGCAGGCTACTAGCGGCCTGTTTAACAGCGACGATATTCTGTTTAATGGACCCTTCTACTATGCTGCTGACGGCGATTTTCGCGACACCATGGGCGTGGTTCACGAGTACGCCTTCGACGTGCTGTTGGTGATGGTCGGACTGCACATTGCAGCTGTACTGTTTCACCAGTTCAAACTGGGAGAAAAGATCGTGCAGGCGATGATTATGGGTAGTGCCGTGGGCAAACACGGCGCCGGTCCGGTCAGGCCCCTGTGGCGCGCGTTACTGGTAGCGGGCCTGCTGGCGGTGATACTGGCAGTGGCCCTGGCTTATGCGCCAAAGCCGCAGCCAATGTGGTAGCTCAGTACAGATAGTCCTTCGACTTGTACTCGTCGTGACAGCTCTTGCACGCTTTGCCGGTAGCACCAAAGGCCGGCTTAATGGCATCCATATCGCCACTGGCGGCGGCCGCCGACAAGTCAGTGGTGGCTGATCGCAGGTCTGCCAGTTTGCTTTCGAAGTCGTCCGTGCTCTCCCAGATCTCCGGCTTGGCCCGGGTAGTGCCCTTTTCCGAACCCGGCTGGAAAGCGCGCATCAGTTTCAGGTGAGTTACCGATTCAAGGTCTTTCGCGTAGCTGGCGAACTGTTCCTGGTTCCAGGGAATTTCTCCTTTGACCATTGCTGCCATCGGTCCGAAGTTCAGTGCTACCAGAGCGAAGTAGCTTTGCCGGTAGGATTGCGGAACCTGGCTATCATCGAAGTGAGATATAGCAAGGGGTGAGATGGCAAGGCCTGCCACTGTCGCCAGAATTAACGCCGGGTTACGTTTCATCGTTGCCTCCTTGGCAATGTCGGGTTGAGACAGGAAGTATAGGGCATAGAATTCACTCGTGGCGACCGGAAAACTTGATTCGTCATCATTTTTCCATACAGTTCCTGCAGCGCGTGGCTGCGGGATCGATTGTTAGCCGTGCCCGTTCGATGGGCTCATCGCACAAAAAGCAAAAACCGTATTCGCCTGCGGTGATACGACTCAGGGCTGAGTCAATTTTCAATAACTGTTGTTTTCTTCTTCGCGCTGTTTCTTGTGCCAGTTGCTGGTCCTGCATCGCTTCCATCCGCGACAGGCGGCCGACCTTTGACTGATCCAGTGTGACCGTGTCACTCGCTTCGCGATTAGTTTCCTCCAGGCTGAGGATTTCATCCTTGAGCGACTCAAGAGCTTTCTGGAAATCCGCCAACTGGTGTTTATCCACAGCGTATCTACCTATTGCTTATAGATCTTTCCGTCCTTCATGACGAAGTTAACCCGGCTCAGGGTAGTCACATCCTCCCGGGGATCTTCCGGCACTGCGATGATGTCGGCGAGGTAGTCGGGAGCTATCTTGCCTAAGTGGTCATCGGTGCGGGTGAGCTTGGCGGCATTGAGAGTGGCACTCTGGATTGCCTCCATTACAGGCATGCCCGCTCCCACCATCCAGTTGAACTCCTGTGCATTATCGCCGTGTGCGGACACACCGCTGTCGGTCCCAAATGCGATGGGAACGCCGGCTTGGTAAGCTCGAGCAAAGGTTTGGACTATCAACGGCCCGATAGTGGCAGCCTTCACGCGGACAACCTCGGGGAAAAATCCCTCGATTTCCGCCTGGGCCTCGATCCATTTGCCCGCCATCAGCGTGGGTACGTACCAGGTGCCCTTCTTCTTCATCAGTTTCATGGTCCGATCGTCCATGTAGGTGCCATGCTCTATCGAATCGACCCCTGCTGCGACAGCCCGGTACATGCCCTCAGTTCCGTGGGCATGGGCAGCTACCGGCATACCATAGTCGCTTGCGGTGGCGACAATCGCCTCGAGCTCGTCATTCATGAACTGGGGGTTCTGTCCCGATTTGGCCACCGACAATACACCACCCGTTGCGGTAATCTTGATCATATCGGCGCCATGCTTGTAGCGCTGCCGGACCGCCTTGCGTGCCTCGTAAGGGCTGTTGACCACGCCGCCCTCCGGCCCCACATCAAACATCAGGTCGCGCTTGCGTCCGACGGTGCTGTCCGCGTGTCCGCCGGTGGTGGCAATGGACTTACCCACGGCAATGATACGCGGCCCGACGATCAGGCCCTCGTTAATCGCGTTGCGCAACGCGATGGACTCCCCGTGACTCCTGTCGCCCAACTCGCGAACCTGGGTAAACCCCGCCATCAACGTTTTCTCCGCGTTGACCACCGCCTTGATTGCATAGTCGGGCCCATTGAGTTGGAATTTCTCGATATAGCTGTGGGCGCTGTACTCTTCCGACAGGTGCACGTGCGAGTCCATGAGGCCCGGCAGGCAGGTGGCACTGCGTAAATCGATAGATTGATCGTTCGATGATGGCGGGGTATAGCCCTCGTCGACGCCACGGATAGTGTTCCCCTCAACCACGATAGTGCGCTGCCCCAGCACTTCCAGTGCCGCCACGTCTATCAACTTGCCGCAGTGCAGCAGCGTCGCTGCTTGCGTCTGTACGGAGGAAACCAGTACCAGTGCAATTCCGATCAAGGATGTTCTCATGACGTTTCTCCCGATAAAAATTTCAGTATAGGGCAAAAGTATTGGAAGGGAGGTGCAGGGCTCACTACAATCGTCGCTGGTCCCGGGCATGCTGGGCTCAGTTGCCGTGTGGCGTAAAAATAATGATAAGAAACCAACAGGGGGAGTTGTCGCGTGCAGGAAGACACGGCCAGGAGAGTGCTGGTGGCAGGAGCCACGGGGTATCTGGGCAAGTACGTGGTACAGGCGTTCAAGCAGAGGGGGTACTACGTGCGCGTACTCACGCGCAGTAAAGAGCGCCTGCAAAACGCCGGACCCTTTGGCGCGCCTGCGCTGACGGAGGCAGATTATGACGACGTATTTGTCGGCGAAGTCAGTGAGCCAGAAACATTGGTGGGGGTAATGGAAGGGATAGACCTGGTTTTTTCCAGTGTCGGTATCTCGAGGCAACGCGATGGACTCACGTTCGAGCAGGTTGACTACCAGTGTAACAAGAACCTGATTGACCTCGCTGTCGACGCAGGCGTCTCGCGCTTTACCTACGTGTCCATGCAGGGCGCAGAGCATATCATGCAGTTGGAGATAACCCGGGCCCACGAAAGGGTGGTGGAGGCATTGCAGGCATCAAGCATGCAAGCGCGAATCGTGCGCCCCTGCGGCTACTTTTCAGACATGGGTGTTTTGTACGAAATGGCCAAGCGCGGCCGCGCATACCTGGTGGGTGAGGGGACCAATAAAATGAGTCCAATTCATGGCCGCGACCTGGCCGGGGTTTGTGTGCTGGCCAGCGAGGGTGATGAGCTGGAAGTTGAGGCGGGTGGCCCCGATATCCTGACGCAACGGGAGGCCGCCGAACTGGCCTTCGAGGTGGCGGGGAACCCGGTAAAAATCACCGTGATTCCCATGTGGCTGGCCCGGGGTCTGGTACGGTTTATCGGCCTGCTTTCCCGCCAGTTTGGTGACCTGGCTGATTTCATTGTCACCGCCGGTGAAATTGATGGGGTGGGGCCGCCCCGTGGCACGATTTCCTTGCGCACATACTTTGAAGCCCTGCACGCCGGAAAAGCCGACGTTTAGCTGCCGGCGTAGTTACGGACTTAGTTGCCAACTGGGGTCGGAGTATTTCGCGGATTGAAAACTTTCTGCCGGACTGTGTTCGCCGCCAGGATCAAGCGGCTGGAGAAGGACTGGTCCCGGAAGACGAGCCCGCAGTGTCGCCAAAAAGCTTACGCCTGAACAGGCCTTCCTTGAGTGCAATCGGCAGTGCCAGCATTGCCGGTGTTGCTATCAGCGTCAACAGGGTTGCGAACGAAAGGCCTGACACAATTGCCTGTGATAGTGGCGCCCAGAACATGGCCATCTCGCCGTCGGGGCGGATGGTACGCGACAGCAGGTCAACCGAATAGCCGCTGGCGAGCGGCAACAGGCCGCATACGGTGGTAACCGTGGTAAGTAACACGGGCCTCAGACGCTGTACGGTAGCCCTGACAATCACCGTGCGCACCTCCAGTTCCGGGTGCTGCGCCCGCAGGTGGTTGAAGGTATCGATGAGAATAATATTGTTGTTCACCACAATGCCCGCGAGCGCCATTACCCCCACACCCGACAACAATGCACTGAAGGGATTACCAAGAATCAAAAGTCCCAGCAATACGCCGGCCGTCGACATCACCACGGCGGCCAGAATAAGCACACTCTGGTAAAAATTATTGAACTGGGTAACCAGCAATATAAACATCAATGCCAGTGCCAGGCTGAACGCGGCGGAAACAAACGCCATGGACTCGGACTGCTCCTCGTTGGCGCCGCGGAAGCGTATGGTCACGGCTTGGTCGAATTCCTGCTGCTGTAACCAGCCGTCGATGTGTTCCACCATTGCGTCAGCCATGATGCCGTCGCGCACATCGGCCCGGATCATCTCGATGGGTATGCCATCAATACGCTTGAACGAGTCAACCCCGGGTGCGGGAGCTACCGTGACAAAGTTACTCAATGGCACCATACCTTCATTGGTGCTGAGCCTGAGTTCCTCGATCGCTTTCATGCCGCGTTCGCTACGCGGATAGCGCACGCGGATATCGACAGCATCGTCTGCATCGTCGGGACGATATTCTGCAACCTTGACGCCGTTGGTCACCAATTGCACTGCCAGTCCGGCCGAGGATACGTCGGCGCCATAAAGAGCGGCCTGGGTTCGATCCACATCCACGCGCCACTCGATTGAGGGCAGTGCTGCGGTATCGTCAATGTCCACGAGTTCCGGCAAGGTATCCATGTAGGCACGAATGCGCGCCATCGCTGGTTCCAGCAACGACCGGTCACGTGAGGTCAACTCTATTTGTATAGGCTTGCCCACAGGTGGCCCTTGCTCGAAGGGCTGGATTTCAATCTGTATCCCCGCCAGGTGCGCGGTGCGCTCCCGAATCTCACGAATGATCGCATTGCCCCCCAGGGTGCGCTCGGCTTCGGGTTGCAGTTCCAGGAATATTGAGCCAATGCGATCGGAGCTGGCACTGATAAAGCCGGTCCTGCCACCCGCCCCGGGTAACATGGTTTGTGTATTGGTAAAACGGATGCCGGGGACTTCCAGTATTTCCTGTTCTACTTCCAGGACAATCTCATTGACTTCCCTGGCCGCAAAATTACCCCGGCCCAGGACAGATACCTGAATAAATTGTGGGTCGGCATCGGAGAAGAAAATGGTGCCCAGGCCAAATTTGCCATACGCCCAGAAAATAGTGAGTAGCAGGCCGAAGACAATTCCCAGCGTTGCCACCGGCCAGTTGCATACCCGCGTGAGAAACCGGGCAAACTTTCCGGTGAAGGTGTCCAGTAACGTGGGGTCCAACGCTTCCAGTTCTGCCCGCTCCTGGCTGGCTTTAACGTTGTGTGAAGATGGTTTGCCCAGCAAGGTACCCAACACCGGGCCAAACATCAGCGCGTAGAGCAGGGAGCCCACCAGTACGGTAAACACGGTGACGGGTAGATAGGCCATGAACTGGCCAGATACACCGGGCCAGAATAACATCGGCAGGAAGGCCGCCAACGTGGTGGCGGTAGACGCTGTGACCGGCCAGAACATGCGCTTTACAGATTCTGCATAGGCAGTTTTGTGGTCGCGGCCCTCGGCCATGAGCCGGTTGGCATACTCGGTTACTACGATGCCGCCATCGATCAGCATACCCAGGCCTAGCAACATGCCAAACATGACCATGAAGTTAAAGGTATAACCCAGCAGGTAGATGATGATTACCGAGAACAGCAGGGAGAAGGGTATGCCGAGCCCGACGATCAAGCCGCTGCGAAAGCCCATGGCAGCGACTACCAGAATCATCACCAGGGCCAGGGCGGTGAGGATGTTCCCCTCCAACTCGCTAACCTGTAGCTGCGCAAACTCTGCCTGGTTCTGGGAAGTGATGATTTCAATGCCCGCGGGAAGTTCTGCGCGATAGGTGTCAACGGCTGCCAGTACTTTTTCCACGCTGTCGATAACGTTGGCATTGGCGCGCTTGGAAACGCTGATCGAAATGGCATCGCGCCCGTTGTAACGCGCATAACCTGCACGATCTTTAAACGTGCGGTTGACCGTTGCCACGTCCTGCAGGGTGACCACGGTATCCCCCGAGGTACGTATAGGAAGGTCCATAATGTCGCCGGCTTCTTCCACCACAGCAGGAACCTTGACCGCAAAACGCCCGTCGTCCATGTCCACGCTGCCTGCGGGAATCAGGCGATTGTTGCGGCGCAGGGTGTTTACCAGGTCCTCGGCGGAGATCTGGTAGGCATTGAGTGCCACCGGATCGATAATAACTTCCAACACCTCTTCGCGGTGACCCTTCAGGTCGGCGTTGAGTACCGAGGGGATAGACTCAATGTCGTCGCGTAGCTGCAGTGCTGCCTGGTAGAGGGCGCGTTCGCTGACATTCTCCCCGATGAAGTTAATCTGCAGCATGGGGAAGTCGTCGGTATTGAGTTCCTCGACAAAGGGTTCCTCCGCCGTGGATGGCATCTCTGCCCGGGCGCGATCCACCGCTTCGCGCACGTCGGCCATGGCCTTGGCCAGATCCTGGGATACATCGAACTCCACCAGGAACGAAGCCATACCCTCCGCCGCGGTCGACTTCAGTTCCACCACGCCCTCAAGTTTGCGCAGTTCGGTTTCCATTGGCTGAACCAACAGCCTTTCGGAATCCTCCGGTGAGATGCCCTCGTGCAAGACCCCTACATAAAATAGCGGTAGCTCAATGTGGGGATCATTGGCGATGGGCAGCGCCGCCCTGGCCATAAGGCCTGCCAGCACCAGTACTGCGAGCAGTGAAAGTGTCGTCCGCGTTCTGTTAATGGCGGACTCAATCAGCCCTCTCATAGCCCGGCGACTTGCCCTTTGGCGTCAGTATTGAGAACGGGTTCAACGATATCCCCGAGGGCGACATATTCCTGGCCAACGGTGATAAGGTTCACGGTCCCGGGGAGTCCGGTAATCCACATGCCGTCGACGCCATCTTCGATGATGGTGACGGGCTTGAACACGACGCGATTTGATTCGTCGAGAATGCGCACACCCATCTGACCTGCATCGTTAAGTGAGAGCAGGGAAGGAGAGATTTTGTGTGCGTCAATCTGCTCAACGCCAATGCGCAAGGTCACGGTGAGGCCGGAGCGAATGCTGTAGTCTGCGTTTGCCACGGTGATCTCTACCGGGTAGGTGCGGGTGGTGGCGTCGCTCTGCTTGCCCACAAAGGAGACTGTGCCTTCGAGGTTCCGGCCATTGGTGGTAAGGCCAGACACGGTTTGTCCACGGTTCAGGCTTTCAACTTCGCCCTCGCTGACGTCGGCAATCACCAGCATAGGGTCGAGGTCGATCAGGGTGGCACAGGCAGCACCGGGAACGGCGTAGTCACCCACGTTCATGTGAAGGTCTTCAATGACGCCGGCAAACGGCGCCTCTATTCGTGTTCTTGCGAGATTCAGTTCCTGTCGGTGCAGGTTGGCCCGCGCAGCCTCCTGGCGTGCCTCCGAGTTGGCTATCGCCACGTCCGACAGTAGACCTTGTCCTTCCAGCCGTAAGCTGCCCTCGTGTTCAATGCGGGCTGTTTCAAAGGCGGCTTTGGCTTCCTCCAGTGCGACTTCGCGGTCATCGATGGCTACCTCACACAGCAGGTCGCCCTTGGCGACCTCCATACCGCGTTCAACCGGGCGCGAAACCACGTTGCCTGAAATCTCTGCCTTAACATCGACGATACGCTTGCTTTCGGTTCTGCCACGCAATACCACCTGCCGGGTACGTGGCTCGGCATCAATCACCGACACTCGCACACGCTCCGTCCTGGACGCCGGGACCTGCTCCTCTACCACAGGAGTGCTGGCAGTCTCAGTCTCATTGGCTTTGGATTCCGCTGCGCCAAATTGTCCAGACGCCAGCCATAATGCCAACACGACAACGACCAGCGATGCGGAGGCGATATTTTTCGACATGGTTAAAAATCCTTCAGGCGGTCCGCCTGGGCCGCCAATCTCAATGTGTGCCGTTCGGCTCGGTTTAGTCGCGCGATCAGGCAGTGTGCGCTGGTAATTACGCGCAAACGGGTCGATCAGACTACTGATTAAGCCGAGATTTCCGGGTTTCCATGGCAGGGTAATGGCCGCAAGTGGCAAATTGCGCGTCACCCAATGAGGGCCACCCTACCTAATCCCTTAATTTTAGTGTGGAGTATTTGCTAACTCTATGAAAAATCGATTAAAAATACTTAATAAAGGCCTTGTGCAGGCGCCCGTGCTCCCCACATCACCCTCGCTTGACACACCCTTGGTACAGCTGACATCTATAACCGGGGAGGGCCATGGAAGTCTTACCCTAGGAAATACGGCAGCTTTACGCGGATTTTGCGGATTCGCTGACACACAAACCTGGATGATGGGATAATCGAGGCGTTCTCGCGCTGTGCAACCCCCTGAAGAAGCCTGTTATGAATGACTACCTGGTAGTAAGTTGTATGTTTGGGACGGGATTTGACAAAGTGCATCCCGCGCCCGACGCGTTGAACAGCTACTTTTTCTCAAATAACCCCGAGTTGGAGCAGGAAGCGCGAGAAAAACACTGGCAGTTTGTACTCGTGGACGTGCCATTGTCAGACGACCTTTTCGAGTCCTCCCTGCAATCGAAATACATCAAGTTCCTGCAGTTTCTCGGGGATTTTCGAGAATTTGAGCAATACCAACGCATTATCTATCTCGATCACAAGGAGCGCACATCGCCGGCTTCACTGCAGCAAATTCATGAACTGGTGGTCGCTCACCCCGACAAGGCGGTTATTGTTCGCGAGACACCGCGGCTGAAAGAATCCCTGCGCGAAGAAGTGGAGGCCTCCCTGGGCCAGGAACGCTACGCGCGCAATATGGATAAGACGGTGGCCTTGATCGAGGAGATGGTAGCGGCGGGGCAGGCCAGCCAAACGGTACGAATCTGCAATACCGGGCTCCTGGTATTCACCGACCCGGCGAGCATCAGGGGCCTGACCGACGCTGTTTACCAACAGTGCATGCAACACCGTCAGCCCCAATGCCAGATTTATTGGAGCCTATTCTCCCAACAATATGAAGACAAGATATTGCGGATTGGCTGGCGAGATCTCGAGTCGATTGAGCGGCGACGACCGGTATAGCCTGATCCAGAGCCGGGGTGCCAGGTGGTTACCGGGCCCCAAAAAGCCTCAGTATTCGTCGTTTAATTCGCTAATCAATTGCTCCCTGGCCTTGAGGTTGTCGATGGCCTTATTTCCCAGCGCCTTCGCGGTGAGTGTGAGCAGCGTTTCAATCAAGCAAACCATGCCGCAAAAACTATTGCTGTAGAACTGTGAATCCGTGGGCGACATCAGACTGATGTCTGCCCACTGATTCAAGGGGGACAAGTGAGAATCGGTAATGGCGATAATGCGAGCCTGCTGTCGACGTGCCGCCCGCGCTGCCGCGATGGTGTCTTTGCTATAGGGCGAAGAACTGAAGAGCACGACCACGTGGTGCCGGCGTACCTGTGACAGCCCTGTCGACAGCCCGTGACCACTTGTGCCGAGTTGCTGGATATTGTCCCTGATCATGCTGAGCCCATAGGTCATCAGGGAGGCGATTGCCGAGGACTGACGATAGCCCAGCAAGTGAATTTTTGACCCGCTGGCCAGCCAGTGTGTGGCGGTTTCCAGCTGATCGGGCGTTGCCCACTGCAGTGTTTTGGTGATGTTCGTCACCGATTCATCGGCAAGGCCCTGCGCAATTTCCAGGGTGGATACGCCCGTGCTGCTGGCCAGGCGCTCCGCTTGCGCGCTATAGAAGTGTTGGGGTTCGATCAGGTGGTTCCTGAATACCGCCTGCAATTCGGGAAAACCGGCATAGCCCAGCAATTTGGACAAGCGGGTCAGGGTAGGGGCGCTCACATCCAGTCTATGTGCCAGTGTGGTGATGTTGTTCATTGCCACCACCTCCGGGTCATCCATCATCCGACACAGCGCGCGATAGCTCTGTTTGCCCATCGGCAGGACCACCTCCCCGCGACTGAGCAACGCCGGCAGCTGGCGTAGCTCGGCGAAGCTGTTCGGAGGGAATTGCTGCAGGGTCTCGGTCATGGCAGACGCTCTCCCTGGGTGATTACCCGTTAAGTGTCTTGGAAAATCTCCTCACCGTTATGAAAAAATATTTTCATAATGGCCAGCATATGGAAATTGTCCGCTCCAGGGTAGAAATTAAGGCAAAACCTTCCGGAGTCAGTTTGATGACAGACCTTTCGATCCAACTCGGTGCGCACCTCAGGGCTACACGAGAATCTGCGACACTGGTGGCCAGCCAGGTCTCCAATGCACTTACTGCTGCCAACCAGCCGGTGTATCGGCTGGGCTTTGGTCAGAGCCCGTTTCCGGTGCCGGAGTCTGTTGTAGCGACATTGCGTGCGTCAGCACATCGCAAGGAGTATCTGGCGGTGCAGGGGCTTGACCAACTGCGTGAACAGGCAGCTCGCTTCCATTCCGAGCTGGGTGACAGACAATGGCATGCCGGACAGGTCATTGTGGGCGCGGGCAGCAAGATACTGCTATATAGCCTGATGGCTGCGGTTACCGATGCCGACGTTGTGCTGGTAACACCAGGCTGGGTGTCATACGAACCCCAGGCCAAACTCGCAGGGCACCGGGTACACAGGTTGCAGACGAAATTTGAAGAGCGCTGGCGACTTACGCCGGATGCGCTGGATAGATTCTGCCGCGGTCGGTACGACCCCGAACGACCGTTGCTGCTGGTACTTAACTACCCCGGTAACCCGGACGGGTTGAGTTACTCCGGACCAGAATTGGACGCGCTGGCGCGGGTTATGCGTCAGCATGGCGTGCTGGTTATCTCCGATGAAATCTATAGCCTGTTGCACCATGAGGGTAGCCACGTCTCGATCAGTGACTTTTATCCTGAGGGCACCATCGTTACCACCGGGCTATCCAAGTGGTGTGGTGCTGGAGGTTGGCGGCTCGGCATTGCCCTGGTGCCTGAGCAATTAGGTGAAGCCTACTTACAAGGGGTGGTCGGCGTGTGCTCCGAGACCTTTTCATGCGCGCCCACACCGGTCCAATATGCGGCGGTAAGCGCCTATGCCATGTCCGAAGATATCCAGCGCTTTGTCGCGTATCAGCGCGATGTCTTGTCTGACCTCGGCAACCATTGCGCGCACTCTCTACAGCAGGCCGATGTTGCCGTGCATGCGCCCGACGGTGGTTTTTATCTGTTTCCCGATTTTGGTGCTTACCGGGACAGGCTCGCGAGGCGCGGCATTGCAACCGGCGAGGATTTTACCCGCCGTTTATTGGCAGAAACGGGTGTGTGTCTGCTGCCTGGATCAGCGTTTGGTATGGACGAGCACAGTCTGACGGCGCGACTGGCCTACGTTGACTTCGAAGGGGGTGACGGACTGCGGCAAACGCGCTGTGACCTGTCGCGAACCGAGCAGGGTGTCGAGCGGCTGTGTGCCTGGCTGGACCGTTAACCGCGGTCAGGAGGAGTTTGAAAGCGCACGGCGATAACGCTCGTGAAGAATTCTTACCCGTCGCACATAGGTCTGGGTTTCCTCAAATGGCGGTATACCATTGTAGCGTTCAACGGCACCTGGTCCTGCGTTATACGCCGCCGTAGCCAGGGAGATATTGCCCCCGGTATCTGCAATGAGTGACGCCAGGTAGCGCACTCCCCCGCGGATGTTCTGGTCAGGCGCCAGCGGATTGGCCACGCCCATCTCCTTCGCCGTGGCCGGCATGAGCTGCATCAATCCCATGGCGCCGACCGGTGAAAGTGCGTCGGGTTTGAAGGCCGACTCCGCATGAATCACCGCTCGCACTAGCGCCGGGTCCACCCGGTAGCGGTTAGCCGCCAGGCTGATCGGCTCCTGGAATGAATTTAAGTTGAGCGGTGTGTTGTGCCAGTCCACCATCGAGTCAGGTCTACAGGCGTAGCAGTACTTGTTCAGGTCGATGATCTCGTAGCGCCGCTTCGGTGGCGCGCGATCGCTGAACGACGTCACGCCCTGCTTGTTGGTGTACTTGTAGACCTTCAGCGATTTATCTGCGTTGGCACCGTGTGTGCCGACGAGGGTGGCGATAGTGCACATCAACAGCAGGGATCGCTTGGCTCTGGTGTTCGGCAAGTTGCTGTCGATTGATCTGCCCATAGAGCAATTCTAGCTCTGGCCCGGTGACAAGCAAGTAAATACTGGTGAATGCTGGCAGTGCGCAGCCGGCTGGTCAGTGTATGAACTGCGGGCGGAAAGCGGCGCCACGCGATTTACGCTGCTACACTTCCTACACCGCCAGCATCTGTCTCACACCGCATCGTAACTGGATTTGCATGACCTTGTTCATTCTTTACACATTGCGCTTTGCCTCCGGAATCGAGCATAAGTGCCGATGATTCGCATTGGCCTATTGGGTGCCTCCCGGATTGCAGAGCCGGCCATTATCCAGCCTGCCCGTGAAATTGAAGGTGTGATTGTAAGCGCTGTGGCTGCCCGTGATGTTCAGCGAGCACATGAGTACGCGAGTGAACATAAGATTCCTGTCGTTTGCGCGGGATATGAAGAACTTGTCGCCAGCGGTGAGGTCGACCTTGTTTACAATGCCCTGCAGCCTTCAGAACATCTATATTGGTCAGTGCTGGCTTTGAAGCTGGGCAAACACGTGCTGTGTGAAAAACCCTTCGCCATGAATGCTGCAGAAGCCCAGCGGATGGTGCAGGCGAGCACCGCGGCGCAGCGACAGTTGATCGAAGCCTTCCATTACCGGTTTCACCCAGCGTTCACGCACGTGCTGGATCGTGTGCGTAGCGGTGTTGTTGGACATATTCGACATGTCGATGCGCTTTTTAACGTGCATGTGCGAGAAACGCCCAGCGAGTTTCGCTATGACCCGTCACTGGGCGGAGGCGCGCTGATGGATCTGGGTTGCTATCCCGTGCACTGGGCGAGAACGCTTATTGGTAGTGAGCCCGTCATTCAGTCGGCCTCCGCGCGGGTGGCGCTCGCTGACCTGGATTGCGCCATGAGCGCCGAGTTATCATTCGGTAACGACACAACCGCCAGCGTCAGCTGTGACATGTCTGCTGCGGTGGCCGGGGAGGTCGAAAACTGGGTGCGGGTCGTCGGTGACCTGGGTACCCTGCGGATGGAAAATGTCTTGAATCCTCACATTGGTTGCAAAGTTACGCTGGAAACAGATTCCGCTACCGAGGAAATTGAAATCGCCGGCAAGTCGACCTATTACCACCAACTGCAGCATGTAGCGCAGGTAGTTTCAGGCGATTGTGAGCCAATCACTGGCGGCGCTGACGCCATAGCCAATATGCGTGTCATCGACGCTATGTACACGGCAGCGGGTTTACTCCCGCGATGAGGGTCGGGACACCTTTCTGGAGCCATCGTTACGGTGGGAGCGACAGTGTCTGACGGTTCGACCCGCATTCGCCGACGCTTAGCGTTACTGGTGTTGATTTCGGTGCCGCTGGCCGTTCTTGCGGCGCTTGTTTGGTATGACAGCCTGGCGCCCGGCGAGGACGGCACTTATCGCGAGTGGGAGGACTCGCAGACGTTCCGTATCAACAAGCTACCGGCCCAGGCGAGTACCAATCGCTTTGCGAACCTCGAGCAGGCGCTGGCAGGCGAAGTGGATACGGCCTCTGTAATCTCGCTCAGCGGCGACTGGCGATTTCGCTGGAGCCGTCGACCGGATCAGCGCCCACAGGACTTTTATCGTGCAGATTACGACGCGGGCGACTGGGAGGTCCTGCCGGTTCCTTCCAATTGGGAGCTCCATGGCTATGGGGTGCCGATCTATGCCAACACCCATGTGCCCTGGGCCGACACCGGTCGTATGTCGAAAATGGGCCTGCACATATTTCCTCCTTACATCACCTTTCTCAGCGGGACCAATCCACCCCATGTACGCAAGGACTACAACCCGGTGGGTAGTTACCGTAAGACCTTTGAGCTGCCGGCGAGTTGGGCTGGTGAACACATACACCTGCACTTCGCGGGCGTTAAGAGCGCCTTCTATCTGTGGGTGAATGGACAGCGCGTGGGCTATAGCCAGGACAGCTTTACACCGGCGACGTTTGATATCACAGCCTATGTTCAACCGGGGGAAAACCTGCTGGCGGTAGAAGTGTATCGATGGTCAGACGGGGCCTATCTCGAGTTACAGGATATGTGGCGCCTGAGTGGAATTTTCCGTGATGTCGAATTGCGTAAACTCCCGAGGCAGCACATACGAGACTATTTTGTCCGCGCCACGCTGGCTGAAGATTACCAGCGGGGAACACTTGCACTGGACGTCTGGCAGCAAGGTGCGAGGGAAGGATCACTCGCTGTCTATTTGCACGGGCATCAGACAGTGCAGGGTGAACCGCTTGCTGAAATGTCGCTTAACGGTGAACAGGCAACGCTGGAGATAGCTGTGGCTGATGTCGCTCCGTGGAGTGCAGAAGTTCCCAACCTTTATCGCCTGGTGTTGGTGCTTAAGGATATGCAAGGGCAAGTGCAAGATATCGTTGCCCAGGACGTTGGCTTTCGTCGCGTGGAAATTAAGGGCGGGCAGTTATTGGTAAATGGTCGAGCGATCTACCTGAAGGGCGTGAATCGTCACGAGATGGAGCCGGACGTGGGCCTGGCAGTCACGCGTCAACAGATGGAGCGGGATATCGCGCTGCTGAAGCAGTTCAATTTTAACGCGGTGCGTACCTCACACTACCCTAACCATCCATACTGGTATGAGCTTTGTGATCGTTACGGACTGTACGTGGTGGACGAAGCCAATCTCGAGACCCATGGCCTGCGTGAGTCGCTCCCGGGAAGCGACCCGCACTGGACAGCGGCAGTCGTCGATCGCATGACCAACATGGTGCTGCGCGATCGCAATCACCCCTCCGTCATCCTCTGGTCGCTGGGCAATGAGGCGGGACGCGGTAGTAACCTTGCAGCGATGCGCGTTGCTGCCCAGGCACTCGACCCGACCCGGCCTGTCATTTACGAACAGGCGCCAGAGATCAGCGACATGATCGCTCCGATGTATGCGACGTACACGGCGAAAGATAATGCGAGCATGCCAGCTAATCCGGTAGACGAGCGCCTCTTCGGGATGAACGATTTCTGGGACTACTTGCTGGCGGGTACGCAAGCAGATAGCGGTCGCTACATCGATGTCTGGGGCGAAAAGCCCGCTAATGCAAAGCCGCTAATTCTGATCGAGTATGCACACTCAATGGGCAACAGTACGGGTGGCTTCGCCGATTACTGGCAAGTGTTCAAGCGCTATCCAAATATTCAAGGTGGCTTCATCTGGGATTGGGCTGACCAGTCGCTGAATAAAAGTGAGAACGGCGAAACTTTCTGGGCTTATGGCGGAGACTTTGAGCCAGAAGGCATGCCGCACGATGGGACATTTAATAACAATGGTGTCGTCTACCCTGATCGAACGCCCAAGCCCGCACTACATGAAGTGAAGAGAGTTCACCAGTGGGTGGATTTTGACCTGGATGGAGCCAATCTTATGGTTGCCAACAGGTTTCAGCATCTTGGCCTGCACGGGCATACCTTGCGCTGGTCTTTGTTGCGCAACGGGTATGCTATTAGCACTGGCAAGGTGGCGCTGAAGGTGGAACCGGGTCACAGCGAATCACTATCACTACCTCTTGAATTGCCCGATAGCGGTGAGCTGTTGCTGAATGTTTCCGTGACAAAAGACGACGCAATGCCTTGGGCACCGGCGCAGCATGAGATCGCCGCAGCGCAGTTTATGCTGCAAGAGGAACTCGGCGCACCGTCCCTGGCGACGGCATCAGGTAGTGGCCTGCAGATCAATGAGTATGAAGATCACTGGCGGGTGGGGAACAATTTGTTCTCTGCCACTATCGGTAAGAAGAGTGGCCTGCTGGAAAGTTACGAAGCGGCAGATCAATCGTTGTTAAGCTCCGCACTGACACCAAACTTTTGGCGCCCTCCAACGGATAACGACAATGTGTTCGCTGCCGGCATGGAAGGTGCGTCCCAATGGCGACACGCCTATCGTGATCGTGATGACTCTTCAGTTTCCGTTGTAGAACAGAGTGAACATCAGGTGGTTATTGAAAACCGGTTTCGGCTGCCTCACCGGGATGTAACAGGTACTCTGCGTTACTCCATTGGCAGTGATGCGAGTATTGCCATACATCTTTTTGTTGACCTGTCTCGCGTCCCCAATGATCTTGAACTGGCACGCATCGGCTTGCAGGGTCAGCTGGATGCCTTGCTGACAAGTATCAAGTGGTATGGCCGCGGACCCTTTGAAAACTACGTTGACAGAAAAACGGCCGCAGATATTGGAATCTATAAATTACCTCTTGGCGAATTCTATCGCGATTATGTCAAGCCACAGGAAAGTAGTAATCGCACTGATGTACGCTGGCTGGAGATTTCCAACAGTTCGGGAACTGGACTCAGGATACAGGCCGAATCGACAGTGGAATTCAGCGTATGGCCTTACACACAGGAAGAGTTGGCGAGCAAACGACACCCTCATCGGCTGCGTGCAGCTGACGGCAATGTCCTGAATGTCGACCTGATGCAACGTGGTGTCGGGGGTGATACTGGTTGGGGGCAGAGTTCAATGGCCAATCCCCCCTACCGTATTGCCCCCCGCGAGTATGCCTACGGTTTTTTGCTCTCGCCGCTGCCCGCGTTAGCCTCGCACTAGCTTGCGGCCACCTGGCGTAGCACAGTTTGTCCTGCTTCCAGTCGCTCCACCCCGCGGATGGCGACCCAGTCTCCATCGCGCAGCTTACCGCGCACGCTGACCCACTCCTTCTCACCTTCACCCACGGTGACTGAGACACGTTCAGCGATATTGTCATCGCCGATACGGAATACATAATTTCCATCGCTTCTAAGCACCACCGCGTCCCTGGGTATCATCACGCTGTGACTTTCACCTGATAGCGGCACCCTGACCGATACAAGCTGGCCGGCAACGAAAGGGATTGCTCCAAGGAGGTCGGGTTCGACCCTGGCTTCGAAGGTCTGAGACGATTCGTTCACGGTTGGAATCAGCGTACGCAGGTGGCCCTGGTAACTGTCGCCACTTCTTGTTTCCAGTGCAACACGGTCACCTGTATGTAAGCGATCGAGGTACGCCACGGGCACCTGGAACCGCACTTCCAGT
Organism: Halieaceae bacterium; assembly: GCA_963669435.1. Lineage (GTDB taxonomy): Bacteria > Pseudomonadota > Gammaproteobacteria > Pseudomonadales > Halieaceae > CALJFL01. The sequence goes on along the minus strand of OY770025.1, from coordinate 1,289,152 downwards.
GCTTCAACATCTACCAATTCCACAATGGGGTCCCCGGGCCGAACGTATTCACCGGCGCGCAGGTGACGCTGTGACACCACCCCGTCAAAGCCCGCGACCACTCTTGAACGGCGCAATTCATCCTCAACCTGGCTGATTCGTGTGGAGATGGTGGCGAGGTCCTGCCGCGACAGGTCGCGGTTGGTTTCGGCCTCGTCCAGCAATCGCTGGGAAGCGCTGTTGGATTCCCGCAGTTGCCGTAGCCGTTCTACTTCCCGGGCGAGGTAGCGTTGGTTCACTTGCTCCCGCGCGGCGAGGTTTTCGAGTTCCCTGAGCCTCAGTTCGATCGGCGCTTCGTCCATGCTTGCCAGTAGTTCACCCTGTTTTACCAGGGTCCCCGGCTCAGCCACCCACAGCAGTTGCCCGGCCACCGTCGTGCTCAGGCTGGCCTCGTTACGACTGAATACGCGACCGGCGATTGGCAGGCTGCGCTGCACTGTCTGTTCCTTGGCCTGGGTGACCACCACCGGAACGCTCGCTTGCTGGGCCAGGGCCGGCATCGCGACCAGGCAACTCAACAAGATGATGAATCGAGATTTCATGACAGGCTCCCCCCCTGGGCATGTGAATCGATTTGACCTGTAGTAGTTCGGTCTGCTGCCTGGGTGCGCTCACTTTTCCAGGCCTTGCCGGCTTCTTCCAACCGCAGCAGGCTGGGCAATAGGACCAGGGTGAATACTGCGCATACCGACATGCCGCCTACGATGACCGCGGCCAGACCGCGATAGATTTCTGATCCCACTCCCGGTATCAACATCAGCGGTAGCATGCCGAACAAACTGGTCAGCGTGCTCATGAAGATTGGGCGGGCGCGATACAGTACTGCCTGGTGGATCGCGTCGCGCAGGTCTTTGCCGTCCCGCTGGGCGGTGCGCGTCTGGTCCACAAGTAAAATTGCGTTGTTTACCACGAGTCCTAGCAAAATAATGAAGCCGATCATGGTGAGCAGGTCGAGTGATTGGTACACCACCAGGTTCAGTAACTTCAGCCCAATGACGCCGCCAACGATGGCCAGCGGCATGACCAGCAAGACCAGCAGGCTATCCCAAGGGGATTTAAACAGCGCTGCCATGATCAGAAACAGGATGAAGATCGCCAGCAGGAAATTGACGCCCACGGTTTGCAGCGCCTGGCTCAACTGGTCGGCATTGCCTCGGTAATCCATGCGCGCACCGGGGGGTAGAAGCGGTTTGATGATGGGTTCTACCTCAGCACGTATCAGGTCCATGGCTTCTTCCATGGGCACGTCATCTGGCGGTACCACGGTGACGCTGATCGTGCGCCTGGCATTGACTCGCAGCAGTTGATTGGGGCCAACCCCTCGCTCAATGTCTGCCAGCTCACCAATAGTCTGTATGCCCGCTCCCGGAGTGGCCAGGGGCAGGGAAGCCAGTTCGTCCGGGGACGCCCATTCGGGGCCCCGCAACAGCACGTCATAGCGATAATTGCCATCGAAGTACTCCCCCGCGAACAGACCGTCGGTATAGGTACGCACTATATTGGCTACCGCCAGTCGGTCCATTCCCGCCATGCTGATCCGTTGCTCGCGGGGATATACGCGTAGCTCGGCCTCGCCCTGGCCCAGGTCCGGGTTGGCATAGACCACCGCCCGGCTACCCCAAAGGCCCTGTAGCAGTTCCATCGTCTTGGCAGCGATCTGCCGCATTTGCTCCATGTCGGCGCCCTGGAGGTCGATGTCGATTCCCGCGGCGCGATTGTCACTCGCCACATTGAGCATGGAGGCCTGACTGATGTAGGCCCGGGTGTCTGCGATGCCCTGGAATAGTTCAGTGCGCAGTAGCTCCAGCATGTCGCCAATTTTGCTGGCGTCTTCCAGATAGATGAATGAAGAGGTATCAGTGGCATTGAAAGAGGCGAAATTGTAGCCACGGATTACCGGCTCTTTTTCACCGTCGTAGTAGGGCTTTAATCGCCGGGCGACTTCCAGTGCTATATCGGTTTCCAGGGTATCCAGGTTAATGCCCGGTGGTGTTGCCCAGTAGGTTTGGATGGCGTCAATTTTAGCTTTTGGCAGGAAGTCGATCTTGGGCATCAGTAGCCAGGTGAGCGACAGGCACAGGGCCAGCAGGCCGGCGACCAGGGTGACACTGCGCCTGCCGCTGTCCGTTATGCGTACCACAGTATCTGCGGTTTTGCGCCACAGGTGTGCCAGGCGATCGCGATGGCCGCCGCCTCCGGCCGAGTACAATGCCGTGGCGGCCGGGAGAATGGTGAGCGCGGTAATCAGGGAGACGCTCACGGCGGCGCACATGGTGATGGCGAGGTCTTTGAACAACTGTCCTTCAACACCCTCCATGAACAAAATGGGTACGAAGATGGCGACACTGGTAAGTGTTGAGGAGAACAGCGCGCCTGACACCTCCCTGGTGCCCTGTAAGGTCGCCTGCAGTGCCCCGAGGCCCGTTGCGCGCAGGCGCGTGATGTTTTCCTGCACGATAATGGCCGCATCCATGACCAGCCCCACGGAGAACGCCAACCCCGCCAATGAAATGACGTTCAGCGACTTGCCGGTAAATCGCAGCACGATAAAAGCGACAAGTAATGAAATGGGAATTGTGGTTGCGATTATCAGGGTAGAACGGAAGTTCCTCAGGAATAGATAGAGAATCATGCTGGCCAGCAACAGCCCCAGCATGAGATTACCCTTTACCAGGTCGATGGCCCGCCGAATATGCAACGACGCGTCGAAACTGAGTTCCAGGTTCAGTCCTGCTGCATGTAGTGCGTTTGCATTAACCTCTTCGATTGCCTGGTTGAGTCCATCGAGGAGTTCCACGGTATTGGCATCGTGTGTGGGCACGATGCTGATGTAATAAGCGGGAAAGCCATTACGCAGGGAATAGTTTCTGCGCTTTTCCAACTGTACTTCGATGGTTGCCAGGTCGCGCAGGTACACCGGCTCGCCATTGCGCCAGGTCACTACCAGATCGCCCAGATCGGGGATATCGCGCTGGCCCAGGAAGCGCACCGTGTAACGTCTGCGCCCTACATCGGCGAAACCACCCGATACGTCGATGGCGCGGCGCAAGGTTTGGGCGACATCGGTAACCGGCACACCCAGTGCCGCCATACGCTGGGTATCCATGGTAATGCTGATTTCTTTCTCGCGCTCACCGGCCATGTCGACCCGGGCCACACCGGGCACCCGGGCAAGTGCAGGTTCCACCTCCTGGTCGATCAGGTCCTGGTAGGTGGCGACATCCCGGGAGTTGTTCCCTGGAAGAGTGTAGATCAGCAGTGAAGCGGCCTTGCCCCGGCTATTGCCACCTGATTGGATTTGCGGCTCTTCGGCGTCGATGGGCAGTTCTTCGGCCTGGTTCAACTGGGTGATAACGTCGATAAGCGCCTGCTGCATATCCCAGCCGACACGAAAGTTGAGCACAATATAGCCCTGGCCGCGCGAGGCATAGCTCACCATGTTGTCCAGTCCGGGAACGTTTTTGAGCACGTTTTCCTGAGGCTGGACGATGGATTCTTCGACTTCTTCGGGCGCAGCAGCTCGCCACGCCGTCCACACGCTGATTTGCGGCCGCTCGACGTCGGGTAGTAGTTGTATCGGTAGGTGGTTGAGACTGATAAGCCCAAACAACGCTACCAGAATGACCGCAACGACGACCGCCGCGGGATTGTTTACAGATAGCCTGGTCATGGCACCCGCCCCTTATATGGGCTGTGGTATCAACAGGCAGCTATTATCCCGCATTCGTGGGCACTCTCGGCGTAGCTGATGCTCAACTGGTCGCAGAAAGGCTTCGTTCCATCGCAAACTGGATCCATTTTGGTGCGAGGCGGAGCGACATCAATGTACGCCAGGCTGTTTGTTGCCCGGGATGAAAAGAGCAAAGATAAACGCGTAGAAGGACTACAAGGTTGCGGGCGGCCACCCCAGCTTGGCCCGCTCGGCGTTGACGTGGGTGGTCAGATCATCGCGGATTTTTTCAAAGCGAGGGTCGCCGCTCAGGCTACGCAGTACCGGGTCGGCAAACAGAGAGAAGCCGATATCGTGTCTGGCCATCGCGGCCTCCAGCGTGTCCAGCGCACCACTTCTATCGCCGCGCATCAGTTTCATTTTTGCGTCAACGTTGAAGTAGCTGTAGGTTGCACTTACTCGCAGGTTTTCCAAATAGGGCTCAACCCGGTTTAAAACCTCCAACGCTTCTTTTTCTTTGCCCAGCTTGCGTAAACACCAGGCCCGGTTAAGGGCCAGGTTGCTGTTGCTGCGCATCATCGCCGGGACTACCTGGCCGTAAATTCGGTAACTCTCGCCTTGTGCCTGATTTAGCGATAGCAGAGCACCCTCACAATCACCAACATTCATCTGCGCAATCGAGCGCTCTTCCAATACGATGGGCACGGCCTGGGCAGGAGGAGGCAGCTGTTCGTACATCTGCAGTGCGTCCTCGGGCCGGTTGCGCCAGCTGGTCAGGTACATGCGGTAGGCGTCGGGAAACCGCATTTCATCAATGAAAAGTGAGTCAAACATCCACAGTTGCAAGATGCCAACAAAGCGGTCGCCAATGATTGGTTCGCCAATGTCTTTGGCATAGCGATACCACCTGGCGGATTCGTTGCTGCGTCGTGCCCCCCGCATCAACTTTAACCGAGCCCTCTCCTTGGCTAGCGCTTCTTCACCTTTGCGAGCGAGGGCAATTTCATACTCTGCCGTTGCCTGGTCGAGGTAGCTGTCTTCCAGATAGGCCCGGGCCATTCGGACCCGCCGCACCATTAAATTTTCATCCAGTGGGTCGAGCCGAATCGCCGTACCCAGGGCATCAAATGCCTCGCCAATTCGTCCCATGGCCTCAAGTGCTGTGGCCTGGGCGTGGTGAGCATCGGCGAGGTTGGGATTGATGGTGATCGCACGTTCGGCACTTTCCAGTGCTTTCTCAATGCGGTAGCGGTCCCAGTGCAAACGGCTCTGGGTGACGTGCGCTTCAGCGAGGTTGGGCGACAGCGTGAGCGCGCGATTGATACTATCCTGCGCAATAGTCACCGCATCGACCTCGGGAATCCCCTCCCAGAACTGGGACTCTCGATGCAACAATGCCTCTCGACCCAGGGCTGCCCAGGCCTGGGCGAAGTCCGGGTCAATTTCAGTCGCCTCTCGATATAGCTCTAACGCTTTTGCGGAGTCCTCCCGACCGGCTTGACGGGACAGGTGACGGCCGCGCAGGTACAGATCATAGGCCTCGAGTTTGTGTGCACGTCCGTCGTCGGTGGCCGGCATATCCAGGTGCAGGCTAAGTTCCTCCACAATTGCACCGGCAATCTCGTCCTGCACCGCAAACACATCATCAAGTTCCCGGTTATAGACTTCTGACCAGACATGGAAGCCATTGCTCACATCGATCAACTGCGCGGTAATGCGAATCTTGTTTCCTGCCTTGCGCACACTGCCTTCCAGCACCACGGTAACATCCAGTGCCTCGCCAATCCCGCGGATATCCTGGTCGGCGTCCCGAAAGGCGAATGAGGACGTGCGAGCGGCGACCTTCAGGCCTTTTTGTTTGGCAAGCAGGTTGAGTAGCTCCTCAGCCAGGCCGTCGGAAAAATAGTCCTGGGAGTCGTCCTGGCTCATATTGGCAAAGGGCAGTACCGCGATGGAGTTTCTCTCTACCGCTGGCGTGGCAAGCGCTTCACTAGTTTGCGCTGATTCTTCCAAAGCCGGGCCGTCATCCATCACATAGCTATCAACGATGACAAACACCAGGGCAGCGGCCAGCAGGCCGGTAATCAGCATGTTTAATCCGGGCGTTGAATGCGGTGTGTCGCTCGCACGTGTCGCGTCTTCCCCCTCGTCCAGGCGTAAGCCGTCGGGCGTCAGCTCAAATATCCAGGCGAAGATAATGGCGAAGGGCAGGCCGACAATGCTCAGCCAGACCACCATGGTGTTGATCCACTCAGGGAGGTTCAGCGCAGGGGCCACCTCATTGGTGACCTGGATGACCAGCCAGCAGGCAACCAGGTAGGCGATTGCCACCCTGAAAACGTTGCGTCGCTTCAGTTCAGAAATAAGCTTCATCGAACAGGAGTTTAATCGCTCGGAAGCGACTTGTATGCCTGTCCGTTAAAGGAATGTTGGTGAGGGGGAGGCATTGACCGCACGTCCGCCGAAAGCAAGCAGGTGGACGTCGGTTCTAAAGTAGTCAGGTGAAAGGGGCTAGCTTGCCTTTGCAGTATCTTCTACTTCTGCCGTTGCAACACTGTTGTCTGCATTATCAGGCGTTTCGGTTACGTTCTTGCGAAAGCCCTTAATCGCGGACCCCAGGTCACTACCCAGTGAACCCAGGCGTTTGCTGCCAAACAGCATAATCACGATCAGCAGGATGATAAGCAGTTGCCAGATACCAATTCCACCAATACCCATAGTATTTTCTCCGTCCTTTGGTAAATCGAAAAATCTCGTAAAACAAAAAAGGGCGCCGCGAACGGCGCCCTCGGATAACGCACACAACGTTCAGATCAGGAACCGATGATACCACCGTCCTTGCGCGTGATCACAATGGTGCAGTCACGCGGAATGGTCACGCCATCGGTCGCCGCCGGGAAGTTAGTGCGAGTGGGGTCACCGTTGCCCGGATGCTGCGTGTTGATGAACATGATCCGGCGATCCGGTGTTACGGTGATACCCGTGATCTCGTCGCTACTTACACCCGTGAACAGGCGGCGCACGTCCAGTTTGCCGGGATCTGTCGGATCATTCGGTCCATCGAAGGTGCTGCAGACCAGCATCTGGTTGTTAAGCCCCTTTTTCTGGCCACCGTCGGTCTGTATGAAAAGCCTGCCGTCCGGGTCAACCCACAGGCCATCCGGGTCGCCAAAGGTGCGCTCGTCACCGTCTTCTTGCGTGTCGTCTGAGATGATAAAGATTTCCCAGTCGAAGGTTGTGCCGGTGTGCTGCTCACTGTCGTGCCAGCGGATGATGTGGCCGTCACTGTTGGCCTGCAGTGGATTGGCGGAATCTTCTTGCTCTGGCTGACGTCGGCTGTTGTTGGTAAGCGCACAGTACACATCGCCGTTGGGAGCCACGGTTGTCCATTCGGGGCGATTCATCGGTGTCGCGCCGACAATATCCGCTGCAATGCGAGCGTAGACCAGAACTTCTTCCTGGCTACTGAAGCGCGCGTCTAGCGCCGGGTTAGCAATGGTCAGTTCCAACCAGTCGCCACTGCCGTCGTCATTGAAGCGCGCCGCGTAGAGCTTGCCGTGATCCAGCGGGCTCTTGCCCTGAGCCCGCATCGCCTGCCAGTTGTCGTCAGATACAAACTTGTAGATGTAGTCAAAGCGCTGGTCGTCACCCATGTAGGCCACCGCGCGGCCGCCCTGACCTACCGTCAGCGCTACACCTTCGTGCTTGAAGCGTCCCAGTGCTGTGCGTTTCACCGGCGCACTGTTGGGGGCCATCGGGTCGATCTCAACCACCCAGCCAAAGCGGTTGGTTTCCTGCAGAGAACTTGCCTGGCTCAGGTCAAAGCGTGGGTCAAACCGCTCCCATCCATAGTCAAAGCCACGTGAGCTGAAGCCATAGCGCTCTTGTTCTTCGGTGGGTGACCAACTGCCAATCCAGGCCGGGCTTTCGCCGCCCAGGTCGAGAACCGCGGACTCGTCCCCGAAGTAGCCATTGAAGTTCTCTTCGCAAGTGAGATAGGTGCCCCAGGGTGTATAGCCGTTTGCGCAATTGTTTACGGTACCGCGTGGCTGTGCGCCAGTATTCAGTAGTGGATGGTCTGCTGCGACGGGGCCGCTAAAGGCAACGGGGGTATTCACGTGAATACGACGATTCTTGTTGCTTGCTACGTCCAGTTCCCAGGTGCCGCTGTTGTTATAGATCTCAACTACACCTACACCGTGCGCATTCTGCGACCGCAGCACGGCCTCCAGAGAGTTAGGGATCAGCGAGGGTGACGAACTGCCTCGATCCACTGCATCCAGATCGGAAGCGAGGTTCAGGTGCGTATTGCGACCGAATTCGTGATTGATACACAGTACGCCTCGCTCATTGCTGCCGTTGTCCGGGAAGAACCACATGCCGTCGTGGCCTATGCCGATCTGCTTGGCCTGTTCAGCAGCTGTGGGCCGGGTCACCGGGTTTCCGGTGTAGTCGGATGTGCCGGGTTCAATAGCGGTACCCCAGGGAATCAGTACCTGGTAGTCATAGTCGGCGGAAATCGCCGGCACGGGTCCGGAGCCATCGGCGATCAGTACCGGGTCAAAAGAAATCAAACCGTTTTGTTTGAACTGACCCACAGCCCCATTGGGCCCTGGTTTGCCACCCTTGGCGGCAAATGCCATGGGGGCAGCAAAGAAACTGGCTGCGGCGAAAGTCAGGCCACCCTTGAGCACCTTACGGCGTGAGGCGTAGACCCCGGCGACGTCGGTAAAAGGTCGGTTACCTGAAGTGTTAGAGGGAGAATCTTCCTGAAGATCATGAATGGTTGCGTTATCCAACGGCTCCTTTGAGGTCATACGAGGTGTGCTCCAATGATGCATATGTCTACGAGAAAGGCCGCACAACAGGAAGTGTTCGCAGCCACCAGACAAGCACATTAGTGCTCCCGTGTTTCGAACCCGTTTCGGTCAAGTGATGTTTCAGTGATGCTTGGATGATGATTTTATTTAGCGGGTCAGATCACCGGGTGACTTCCATAATCCGTAACATTTCACTGCTAAACTAACAGTGGTGTAGCCACGGTGTTGCGCTGTGAGCGATTGAGCGACCATAGATGAAAGGTGATGCCTGCGCCTGAGCAACTCCCGGGTCTACGATTGATTTTATTCACCTAATTGCTCTGAGCTCGATGCTGTACCCCAACTTGGTGCGCTCATTCCTTTCCGCGCACAATCTTTGTGCAGTGGTGCGCATACACTGCCCTGTCCACCCAAGATAGACCGCCTATTCATACCTTACATTGAGGCTACCGATACCTTCTCGGGAACTGGCACGCATTTTGTTTGTTTGTTGCCGAAGCGGCGTATCCGCCTCTCAAACTTGCACAGATTTGAAGCGCGGTGCCAGGGAAAACTGAATGAAACACGTAGACGAGTATTTTTGTTCCAGGTGGGCAGTTTACGGGGATAAGGTATGACTGCCGACACTGCGTCGGCGCAACAGAGCCGGGCGTTAACCCTCGAGCATACTGGCTGGCGTCTGCGTCCGGGGATACTGGGGCAGCACGATAGCAGCCCCCAGTCGGTACACGCGCTGCTGGGTTACTTTCTCAATGACCGAACCTCACCGACACCTTTCCCCGGCCGGGATGCCCTGGTCGATGGCAGCCTGTTTGATTGGGGCGTAGCCCCGCCGCTGGAAAAGGTGATTGCCAGCAGGGAAGAACTCGACCTGTTGCTCGGCTTGCCTGAGATTTTTCGCAACAGCGTGGCGGTGATCGAACCCTGGGAGAATGTGGGTATTAACTTGCAGGGTGAGGAGGTGCGCGCCTCCAAGAACATTGCCTATATATTGCAACAGGTCGCCGATGCGGACTCTATTCTCTACCCGGTCTGGCAAAGCGGCTTAGCTAATCCGGAGCGATTGGCCAATGTTCTGAACGCGGGTATTGCCACCATTGTGCAAGGTGGTAACCCCTCGGTACATGACAGTGCGAGTTTCGATGGGTCGCACGCCGGTCTGGAAGATATCCTGGGGCTGACGGACCAGTTGTTGTTGCGGCGTTCGACCGGCAGCGGGCCGGCTATCTTTATCTGTCTCGGTCACCAGTTGGCGGCCGCTTCCCATATTCGCCTGATCAAACGCGCAGTCCGTGAGGTCGCCAATTTGCCGCAGCTGCAGTTGGATCCTGATGGTTTGGGCCTGAAGAGCCTGCAACGGGTGTGTGCAAGGATTGCCGAGGTAGGAGAAAACCTGCCCGTGATTAAAGGTGGAGAGACAATCGCCACCGGTTGGCACGACACACGCTTTGCGGTAGCGCCGAACGAAGAATTTGAGGTCGGCACGCGGCAGTTATTGCCCTATCAACGCCGCGCGGTGACTGACCATATACCGGGAGAATTGCACGACGCGCACGCGCTAATTGCGGATGAACTGGAAGGTGTTATCGACACCATGCTCAAAATGGAGCGGGAACTCTGTATTGAAATGTTTCACGGCGACGAGGTTAATGAAGAGGCGGCGCTGTTTGCCAACTGGGCGTATAAGCTGTTGCACGACACGGTGGTACCCCTGCGCTACCAGATAGCGGTAAGCCCGCTGTCCTGGTTACTGAACTTACCTTATGCCATCGAGATTCTGTGCCAGACCCAGGTTGATGAAAGTAACTGGACCGAGGCCTCTACCACTTGCATCTACTACAAGGATTGGGAGACGCACACCATCCGCCGCTCCTTTACCTGTCAATTCCACCCGGAGTTGATGGCCGATATCCGGGATATAGGCAAACGTGAAGGCCCACGGTATCCCGAGTTAAAGGATAACGACGGGGTGCGCTTGCTTATCCGGCTGCTCTATCACGGAATGCAGGAGTAGGGTCGGCCTAAGGCTGGCGAAATCCTCACCAGGATTATCCTCGCTGAATACCGCGAATCGACTCCTGGAAATGGATGATGTCGAAACTGCCTCCCCAAACTGCGCGCGCAGGCGCCAGGTACGCTAGGCTTTTCAATTCCTCCTAGTTACAATCACTGCTGACGGTTTTTCGGTGATAATAATTAGCGGGTGCCTGGATGCCAGCAGAAAATGATCCTGTTCTTACCCCCGGTATTGACCCGGATACTCCCCTGCCTGACCTGGGCACGGAGCGAGTATCAGCGGACCGCTTTCGCAGAGATGCCGATAACACGCTCGAGTGGCAGCGGGTATGGCGCAAGGTCTGGAATCCGGGACCGCGGGAGGAAGAGATCCCCAATCCGGGAGATTTCGTGGTGCACGAACTGGGTAAGGAGTCCCTGCTGTTTGTGCGTGACGCAGATGGGGCGGTTCGTGGCTTTTACAATGTCTGCCAGCACCGGGGAAACATTCTTGTCTCCGACCGTCGCAGCGGGAACAACGCTTTTTTTCAATGTGGCTTCCACGCCTGGAGTTACAATCTCGACGGCACAGTAAAAGGCATTCCACAACGCGATACGTTTCCCTGCGCGGAGCAGGATAAGCAGTGTGGTGCGCTGGATCTCGAGCCGATTACTGTCGACACCTGGGCAGGCTTTATCTGGTTCCACTTCGAGCGTGAACCCGATGAAGATTTGTTGGCATTCCTGGGTGAGATTCCCGAACATCTCGCGCCTTATCGTATGGAGGATATGCGCATCCTCGAGCACAAGAGTTTTCTGTGGGATGCAAACTGGAAAGTGGCCGCAGATGCATTTAACGAGAGTTACCACTTTCGAGGTTTACACCCGCAGATGCTCAAGTGGTCTGATGAGGTAGCACGTATTGAATTGATGGGCCGCCACAGTCGCATGATCAACAAGTACGGCACGACCAGCAGCCCCTACCAGGGCGGTGAGTTGTATGAGGAGTTAAAAGAGTGGATGCGCTACTACGGGATGAATCCGGACGACTACCACGGAAAACCGGAAGATGCGTGGCGCGCCAAGATAGCACACAGTCGGGCACTTCCTGCCGATGGCGACTTAACGGCACCTTACGCGGCGATGACCGATGAACAGCTGACAGACGTTTATCACTACTTTATTTTCCCTGGGTTCGTACTCAATATGTTTCCGGAGGGAATCAACGCCTTTCGCTATCGCCCGCACCCGGATAACCCGAACCAGATGTACTACGACCTGTTTATGCTCGTGCATTATCCGAAGGGTCAATCTTTTCCCTGGGAACACAAGCGTTTCGAGCGGCCGGTAGAATATAAAGATATTGTCGATGCACCGGTCGCACCCATTGTCACGGAGGTGCTGCAGCAGGACGCTGATAACGTCGCACTCAACCAGCGCGGACTAAACTCCGATGGTTTTCGCGGTATGTACCTGGGAGACCAGGAATTGCGGTTGAGACATTTCCACCAGGTTCTCGACCGGTACCTCGGTCGCGGTTAGTGTGATGCTCCATGTGTTTAGCTTGATGATCCTGAGATCGTAATCGTACTTATGTCTACAACCCCGGATCTGCTAAAACCATTCTGGACCAGCGCAAGTGGCGGCGAGCCGACTTCTCCTGCGGCATCCCGCCCGCTGGATTTCACCCAGCCACTGGATAATCTCTATGCTTTCGGCAAATTGTGGGCAACGTACGCCGACACGCCGGTCTATTCTGCATTTCATGGCCTGATGTTTGGCAGGGTGGGAACGGATCGGCTGCGGCCCCTGTTTGGCTATACCGGCTTTGGCAATTTCCAGGCCAGGGTTTTGGACAACGGCCACGTGCAGCTTCGTGGCAAAGAGGTCGGGTATTTCACGGACCTTGCCTCCGGGGATATCCTCGAACACTGGGATAATCCGTATACCGGTGAAACCGTAGAAGTATTCAATTTTCTCAATGATCGTATTCGCGGTGAATTGTCACCAGAAATGCCCCGATTCCAGTTTGGTGATGGCGATGATGTCCCGACCCTGATGAATGATGGTACGGCCCTCGTTCGTGAGGATGGCTCCGTGCCGTTTGTTCTGCCCTGGCAGCGTTTCGGAAACCAGGTTTCATTGGCCTGGGACTACACGCATCGTTATCGCAACCCTGTCACCCGGGACAAGTGGCCAAAGGCCTGTACAGGCGACTTTATCAACCCGTCTGAACACTTTACCTTTGGCGCGGATCTCGCCGAACTGGAAGATCGCGATAATCCCTGTGCCAGATTTCATTGTGGTTTCTCGAGGCTGTCACCCTGGTGGCCGTGGATGCATATGGGGCAGAGCGAGATAGAGGGCACGCTCTTTGGGCGCATGCATTCCCATAAAAGTAATGCCGGATACATCGATATACCAGAAAAAACGCTGGCATTTACCGAGCGACATCACCCGGAGTTTCTCGAGCCCTGCACAGATTGGGACGACGGCTTCCCCATTGGCACCTGGGAGGCGTATGCCAATACGGTACCGCCGGAGGTTGATTGATTCCCCGGACTTTTATGGTGGTCCTTTACAGATAACCGGGTGCAACATCAGTACTGATCCTTCGGCCCAACCTTCATCAACACGTTCATAATTTCCTGCATGGTGCCGCGGGATGGCTGCTCGTCCAGGCGCACTTCATCATTCTCCCAGTACAATTCACCGTCCTCATCGAGCTGAACATGCCAGGCGTTGGCGCCGTTCATGTTCCTTTCCAGTATTTTCGCCAGGTCTTCGGCGAGTTCGGGCGAATCCACCATCGCACCCATTTCGGTGTTGATGCTGTGTGAACGAGGGTCCAGGTTCATTGACCCGATAAATACATAGCGCCGATCAGCCACCGCGCATTTGCTGTGCAGGCCGCTGAATTCCGCCTTGATTGGTGATACATCAATGATGGTGCTCTGGATTGCCGGGTCTGCCCTGAACTCCCAGAGATCAACCCCGGCTTCAACCAGGTCATCCCGCCAGGGCTCGTAGTGACTGTTCACCGCCGGTACATCATGCGACTCGAGGGAGTTGGTCAGTATGCGTATGTTGACGCCGCTATCGATCTTCTTGCGGATAAAATTCAGCGACCTCTCTCCAGGGATAACGTAGGCATTTTGAATCAGCAACTCTTGTTCTGCGATATTGAAGAAGTTGAACATGCTGCCAGCCATTTTTTGAGAAATCTGCTCCTGGGCGGCCTCGTCATAAACCAGTTTGCTGCGCCCGGCGCGGAGCTTTCCCCGCAACACTTCAAATTCGTTGGTCCAGTCCTTGGGTTCGCGGGAGAACGATGCCAGCGCGGGTGCATTGGCAATTACTTCTTTCACCTTTGCCCGCTGCTGGCGTGCGATCTCTCGGTCTGGTTCGGTGCTCAGTGCGTCTCCAGTGGCGACCCATTCGCTGTTCCAGAAGTGATCGAACATCTCATTGGCTTCCAGGGCGATGGCGCCGATGCCCAGCAGGTCGGTATCGTGGAAGTTATAGGTTTCGTGCAAACCAAAGTAGTGGTCGCCGATGTTGCGTCCGCCGATGACTGCCGCGCGACCATCGGCAATCATCAGCTTGTCATGCATGCGTGTATTAAGGCGCTCCAGGCGGGCCAGCATTTCTCCAGCGCGGTTCAGCAGAGAGCTGCGATCTTCCCAGGGATTAAAAATACCGAACTCTATATTGGGCGCCGCGTGCAAATTGGCAATCAACTGGTCGTGCCCCTGTAGGATCAGATCATCGACAATCATCCGCACTTTCACTCCGCGCTCTGCGGCTGCAACGGCCCGCTCCAGCAGTAGCCGCCCACTGTAGTCCGGGTACCAGAGGTAGGTTTGGATATCCAGCGAGGTGGTGGCCGAATCAATGAGCGCCAGTCGCCAGTTCAGTCCCTCTGCACTGCCGTCCAACACGTGAAAGCCAGAATGATCTTCGCCGTGCACGGCCGTAATCTCTGCGGCGATATCTGCCAGGGTTCCACTGGTCGCCGGAGGGAGTGCAACCATCGTATCGCGCGGTGCTATGTCAGTTTTCAGCGAAGCCCCAGAGCATGCCCCGATAAGGAGTGTCATGAACAGGATTGCCATCAATCGCAAGCCATTTGCATGGTAGGTAAACTGCCCTGGCTTTAGCGCGCGTTCCTCAACCATTAGATACTCCATTAAGTTTAGTTTTCTTATCTTCTTGCTTTCCGCCGATTCGATCTTATTGTGCGAAACAGCGGTAACTGGCGCACCATGGCGCCATCCATAGCTTAGCCCGAGATTCCAAAAATGGGCAACCATCGGTGCGCGGTGACACTCAGATACACGTCCCTGTATTGGCGAACGTACCACGCAGCTGCAATACTCTGGTTAAAGCAATCCAATAGGGGAATAACATGAGATTAGTACTAGTGTCCGCTGCCATTGTCTTACTCGCTGCCTGTAGTGCAGAGCCAGGCAGTGAGGCCTGGTGCAAGACGATGAAGGAAAAGGGCAAGGGTGATTGGACTGCCGATGAAGCAATGACCTATGGCAAGCACTGCCTGTTGGACAGTCAGACAATTGGCTCCGAAGATTGGTGCGCCGGCCTCAAAGATAAAGATAAAGGCGACTGGACCAACGATGAGACCAAGAGCTACGCCAAGCACTGTGTGATTTAGTTCGCACAGGCGAGAACTCCCCTCCGCCCAATTTAGCGGCTATACCTGAATACCAAATGTGGGAAAGTAGCCTTGAGAGTATGGCGGCATAAGCCCCCGGCCTGAACAAGGTTCACTCCGCTTGATGGTGCCTG
The DNA here is from genome assembly GCA_963669435.1 of Halieaceae bacterium. Taxonomy (GTDB): domain Bacteria; phylum Pseudomonadota; class Gammaproteobacteria; order Pseudomonadales; family Halieaceae; genus CALJFL01. Next base: position 1,273,822 of record OY770025.1, on the reverse strand, counting down.
CGCAGATACTCGTCGAGTGCGCGGACACCCCAACCGGAATAGCCAGCCGGCATGGTCGGTCGATCTTCCTCGAGAAGGTCAACGCCGGCAATATCCAGGTGCACCCAGCGTTGGTTTTCATCGACAAATGCACCGATGAATGCCGCGCCGACGCTCGCGCCGGGATCACCGACGCCGCCGTTAATTACATCCCCGTATTTCGATTCGATCTGTTTGAAATGTGAGTCATCAAGCGGGAGCTGCCAGGTGGGTTCTCCCGCTGTGTCCGCTGCGGCTTGTACCTGTGCAATCAGGTCCTGGTGACGGCCGAAGATACCCGCATATTCATCCCCCAGCGCGCGGCCAACTGAGCCGGTCAGGGTGGCAACGTCAATCAATACGTCCGGCTGGTAGCTTACCTGGGCATAATGAACAGCGTCTGAGAGTACCAGTCGTCCCTCGGCGTCGGTGGAGCTGATCTCAATGGTAATGCCGGACATGGAAGTGAGCACATCTCCCGGCCTTATCGCCGTGCCCGAAGGCATGTTCTCTGCCAGGGCCGCCAGTGCGACTATATTGATGGGTGCCCCACGGCGTGCTGCTGCCAGTATTGTGCCCGTCACAACGCCCGCACCACCCAGATCGCCCTTCATCTTCCACATGCCATCATTCTTCTTCAACGAGATGCCACCGGTGTCGAAGGTGATGCCTTTACCTACCAGGGCAACGGTGGGCGCATCACCACCGGCCATGTATTCCATGATGAGCAGTCTCGGCGGCCGGCTGGAACCTTTGCCCACACCCCAATGCGCTCCCATACCCAGGCGCTGCAGATCCTTCTCATCCAATACGCGAATCTTTACGTTTCTCACGCCGTCAAACTGATCCTTTACTCGTTCCACAAATGACTGGGGGTAGACGATATTGCCTGGTTCAGAACTCATATCCCGCGCAAGGTAAACACCGTCAGCCAGGTGAGCGAGATCGTCCGTGTAACTTTCGCCTGAGTTGTCGTCGCTGAGCAGTTGGATTACAGGCAGGGTGTCCCGATCGATTTCCTTTTCCTGGTGACGGTCAAACCGGTAACTACGCAGCCGGTAGCCAAAGGCTACATTTGCAGCGGTGGCGCCGTTGGTTGATACGCCTTCTGGCCAGAGTATTTGCACACTGCCTCCGGTGGTATCTCCCAGTAACGCGGCTGCAGTGCCCCCATAGTTCTCCGCTGCTACGCGATCAACGGGGTCCGCCCCGAGGCCGATCAGGTCGATGCGCGTGTAGGGGGAGGCGCCGAGCAGCGTGACCGCCGAATCGCTCTCACCGGTAAACGCAGCTTCTTGCGCAGCTGTACTCAGCGCGCCATTCATTTGCTGGTCAATGCGAGCCGCCAGACCACTCAGGGCTTCTCCTTCCATCACTGGCACGACAATGCGTCCCTCGGAGGGAATTCCAAATGCTTTGAATTCGAACTCCTGATCGCCCATTGCGGGTGCGGCAACAGTTAGCAGAAGGCAGATTAATAGACGGATCTTCATAGTGATCTCTCCGTGGTGGGGACGTTACGGGTGCCTGGATTAGTATAGAGCATCAATTTTGTGTGCGTCACTTGCGCTATCATCCCGCGCTATGTGTTAATTTCACCTGTTACCCTAATGATGGATCTCGACCATGCGATTCCGACGTGCTTTCTTCCAATCGACGGTTTCTCTGCTGTTAATTACCGGTGGCTTCATACCGCCTGCGCAGGCAGATGACGCTGTAAATCGGGAACTTGTCGATCTGGCCCAGTTGATGGTCGGTGAATTTCATAACCTGACGCAAGCAGATGCCGAGGATGCGACCTCGACGACTCAAAGTGCCGCGCGGGACTTTGCTCGTCTTTACCACAAACGAGTGCTGATTGATTCGGCGCAGTTGCCGGGCACCTGGATCTTCGCCCAGATCAATGAGGAGCAAAAGACGGAAGCATACCGTCAGACGGTGCTGGAACTTTACGTTGATGAAAATCACACCATCAAGACGCGAGCCTGGCGTTTTGAGCAAGAAGGTATGAAGGCCGCGGGCTTTCCCCCTGAAGATTTTTTGCGGCAGCTTTCACTTGAGCAGCTAGTGCCCAGTTTTCCGCCCGGTCAGTGTGAGACCGTGTGGCGACGGCGGGGTGCTCAGTTCGAAGGTCTGATGGATGCAGAGCAGTGCGTGATTCAGTCGAAGTATCGTGATGAAAAGCGCAAGGTATTTTCAGAAGAGATCGTTTTTGCCGACGGGATGTGGGCGAGGGAGGGTGCTTATACCCTGGATGGTGAGCTCGCCTTCGGTCTTGAGGCGAATGAGTTCTACAAATATCGGCGCGTTAAATAGTGTTTTGTGGTCACAATCGCAGCGCGCGTATCAGCTGATTCCGCCCAGTAGCACGTCGCCATTTTCGACCTTGACGGGGTAGCTGCGCAGGCCCTCGCGAGCGGGCTTGCTCAGCACTGACCCGTCGCGCACATCAAAGGCGGCCCCATGCAGCGGGCAGAGTATCCGGCAACCTTTGAGTTTGCCTTCGCTCATGCGTGCGGCGGCGTGGGTGCAGAGGTTGTCTACTGCGTAGAAGCCCTCGTTGGTATGGCAAATAAGAACTTCCCCTGCATTCGTGCTGATACACAGGGTTTTACCCTGTGGTATGTCGTCAGTGCGGGAGACAACCCGGAACGTATCTGTGGTCATTTAAACGGCCTGCTGCTTGCCATGAATTGGTCGAGGGTCTGGTGTACCCGGCGGATGCGCGCTTCCTGGTAGTTGCCCAGCGTCACACCTTTGCGGCTGCTTTTCAGGCCGGCGGTTAACAGCGCCAGGTTGCCGGTATCCTCGTCGTAGACCGGCGCGAGCCAGCCCAGTTCTTGTGCCTCTGTATAGGATTGATCCACGTCGAGCTGGATGGGATCCGGTGGCTCGGGGTGCGCTTGATCCTCCGCCAGCGGCTCCAGCACCAGCACGTCAAAGATACAGCTATCCACGTCTTCACCATTGGGTCGGAATCGGTAGACCATCGGAATCATCACGCCGGGAAAGAAGAACATATTAGGGAACAGATGATACTCGATGGAGTCGAGCATGATGGCATCGCTGTAGCCGGAGAAGTCGACACCGAGTTGCTCTCCCAGTTCCTCGCGCATGACCTGCGCAGCGACTTGCCTGGCGGTCTCGCCCACCGCCAGTGTTCGCCCCTGTACCGACAACGCGGCCAGCACCTGTTCCTCCGTCATGGGTGGCGCCCGCCATTTATCGCCCGGGTAGTCAGACAGGGCCTCGGGACTGTAGTTGCCGATGTTATGGATGAAGCGGCTGACGTATTCGCTGAAAATGTCGTACTGCGCGTTGGCACCGTGGGGTGAATCGTGGGTCTCGAAGTTGTGATAGGCCTCCATGAATGCTTCCTGGGCGGTTTTCCAGTTGGCGGGAAGCAGCTTTTGCACGTGCACCCGTATCTGTCGTTGCTCCAGCGGGAAATCCTTAAAGTGTTCAACCATAACCCCCAGGTAGTCCTCCAGGGGTTTGGCCTCACGATCCAGGTTGATGAACACAAAGCCGCCCCATTGTGCGCAACTGACCTGCATCAACCCATGAGTCTCGTCGCTGACGTGGGGGAAATCCCAGCGTCCGGGAATATTGCGAACAGTCCCATCCAGGTGCCATGACCAGCCGTGAAATGGGCAGGTAAACGCGGGGGTATAAGCGGTACCTTCGCCATCGATCAGGCGTGTACCCCGGTGTGTACACACGTTGAGGAATGCCTTTATGGCGTTGTCTTCCATGCGCGCGATAATCACGGAGTAGGGCCCGATGTTGTAAACATAGCTGTCGCCTGCATCGGGGATATGCTCTTCGCGGCAGGCCCATTGCCAACTATTGGGCCATAATTGCGCCATCTCTGCAGCAAAGAACGCGGGATCGATATAGCGTTCTACCGGAATGTCCTCGTCACCGATAAATTGGTATTGCTGCTCAAGCAGTGGGCAGGGTGCGGGTTTTTTATCTCCCCGAAGCGTATCGGCAATCGTCGGGCCCTGAGCCCGGGCCTGCCCGGGTTTTGCGCTGGTTGTCATAGTTGGTCCTTGCCGAATGGGTCCCGCAATGTTAAATAATACAAACAGAACTGATTGTTTTTTATTGTGACGCGAATGCGGGGTCGCTGGCAAGTATAAGCAGCGTTTGCCCGGCGTCGATACTGAGGGAATTCCATGACAGCACATGATCGTACCGGCCTGGTGCCCACTGACCAGGAGGTAGCACACCGCCTGGCGATAGCAGAGGTACTGGCGGTGCACAGCCGTGGCCTGGACCGCAACGACGCGGAGCTTATCAAGTCAGCCTACTGGCCAGAGGCCGAGGTCGATTACGGTGGCTTCAAGGGCAAAGCGCACGACTTCGCCGCGTTGATTGGCCCGGCGCTGTCTGCCTATGAACTTACCCAGCATCTGCTGGGACAAACCGTCATTGTGCTTGAGGGCTCTACAGCAACTACCGAGACTTATGTGCGTGCGCGCCACCTGTTGTGCGGGGCACAGGAGGAGATAGACTTTAGCGGGCGCTACCTGGACAGCTTTGAACTGCGCAATGGGCAGTGGAAGATGATCCACCGACAGGTGGTTATGGACTGGAGTCGGCGGGCCGGGGTCGTGGATGAGCGTGAGTCTAACGCTTTCGCTGCATTGTCCAAGGGGCGATTTGACGGCGAAGATCCTTCCTCATACCTCAAGCTGTGAACCAACAATAACCACGGGTGCACCCATGACAAATTCCCTAGAGAGCCTGCTGGCGAAACAGGATATAACCGAACTCATCTACCGCTACATGCGTGGTCTTGATCGATGGGATGATGCCTTGTTGCGATCGCTGTTCACGGAGGATGCCTGGTGTGAGTACGGATTCACCAACTGCGGCGCCAATGCCTTTGTTGACTTCGCCCTGGACGCCTTGTCTACGCATACTGCCAATCACCACTTCGTCGGCAACATCTTGATCGATATCGACGGCGACCAGGCCTATGGTGAGGTGTATTTCAACGCGTATCACAAGGTGGAAGGTCCGGAAGGTCATGAAGACGTGATCATCGCCGGGCGCTACCTGGACCGCTACGCGCTGGAGGCGGGGGAATGGAAGATAGCCTACCGCTCTGAGGTGGTGGATTTTAGCCGCACGATGCGTACCAACGACCCGTACTTCCAGTTGGCGCCGGATGGAATCGTTGGTGGGCGTCGTGATGACCCGTTATATGACATCACCGCTCGCCACAAGACAGTGGCAGGTACATAGCGCGCCCGGATTCACCAGCAGGGCAGTTACGCGTCATGCCAGGGTACAACCAGGTCCGGGCACCCTATCGCCTGGTCAGGAAGAGCGCTGGCCTGCATGCAGCAGCACTTCCGGGGTATCGGAATAGAAGTCCGGCGGTGTGCCACCGGTGGTAATTCCAGCGTCGATTACCAGTGTATGTCCGCTGATCTGACGCGACTCATCACTCAACAGGAACAGGATGCTATTGGCCACATCCTCAGGCATACAGGGGATTCCCAGTGGCGAGCCGGCCGCGATAGCGCTGGTAATTGCATCCACGTCGTTGTCAGCCAGTGCTGCGGTGAGCGGTGTGACCGTCCCTGCAGGTGCCACAGCATTGACCCGCACACCGAAAGTACTGAATTCACTGGCCGCAGATTTGGTGAGACCGACGACGCCGTGCTTGGCCATGGTGTAGACATGAGGCCCCAACGCTCCCATAACCCCCGCGGTGCTGGCCACGGATACGATTGATCCGCTGCCGCGTTCACACATAACACGCCCTGCATGCTTCATCCCAAGAAATACGCCGCGGGACAGGATTGCCATAGTGCGCTCGTAGGCGTCCAGGCTGGTATCGCGGATTGAACCGATGACCCCGACGACCCCTGCGTTGTTGACCATGCCGTCCAGCGCCCCAAACTCGGTTACGGCAAGTTCAATCGCTGCAACGATGTCTTCCTCTACCGTGACATCTGTGCGGATCGAACGCACCGCAGCCCCGAGCTCGCTCGCCAGGGCCTGGCCGCGGTCATCCTGTAAATCTGCGATGACGACATTACCCCCGGCGGCAACTAAACCACGCGTGGTTGCCTCTCCGATGCCGCTGGCGCCTCCGGTTACGACGAAGGTTTTGTTTTCGAATTTGTTCATCACGTCAAGTTAATTCCGCTGTCCAGTAAAACGGGCAGCATAGTCTGCATTGGAGCTCGCTGGCAATTGTGGCTACCGATCTGGCCGGTTCAGGGTCGAAAATCCGATGTCCCTGTCACGATATTTCCAGGATTTGCGCAGATTGTGCGGTTGCGGTGCAGTCGAGGCGCTGAAGAATGCGCCCGATTGGCTATACTGCAGTACATCGGATCTAGATCGGGCAGGGATTTGCTATGCGTTGTTTCACTTTTCTACTTTTTTTCATGCTATCGCTGCAGTATGTGGTGCCGGCCAATGCTGATGAGCTTACCCGCATTATCCAGGTTGACCTCAAGGCGCTGGGGTATGAGCCGGGCAATACAGACGGCGAACTGAGTACGGAAACAATCGTCGCGATATCTAAATTTCAAGCCGAGAATGACCTGGAAGTGACCGGCGAAGCCACGCCACAGTTGGCGGGTGTCATCAAAGCGGCGATCAACAACCAGGGTGGGGAGGCGTCGCTTCCCGAGCCGGCACAGCCCGCTGCTGTCGATGATGCGGAAGCTCGATACTTGGCGCAACAGGCTTGCCTGAAGGAGAAGATGGCAGCGCGGCAGGAAGCCGAGAAGAAGAAGCGAGGGTTTGGCAAGCTGCTTAACGCGGTGGGCCGCACGGCATCCCGCTTTGTGGATGGCAGTCTCGGCGGTGACATCGCCGAAACGACGGGTACGATTTACGATGTCAATGCCACGGCGGAGGATCTGGAAGGGGCTGCCGAAGACCTCGGCCTGACCCAGGACGATCTGGAAGACTGCCGTAATCCCCAGGCCGGGAGATAGCCCACAGTTACGATCATGTTTACAGGGATATTGTAGAGAGGATCACACATGTACCAATATCGTCGCGTCAATGCCGGATACTGCACCTCGCTGCTCGCCACTGCCTCGTTGCTGTGTTGGGCAGGCTCGCTCGGCGCAGCCGAGGCTGAGTTCACCAACGAACCCTATCGAGTTTGTCCCCTTGAAACCTTTGAAGTTGCATGGGAGGGTCCCGATGCGGCAGGCGATGTCATTGTTATTGCCGACATTGATGCGCCGGTGGCGGCAAGGGATTACGACTTTGCTCTAACCGACGAGGGCAATCCCCTGCTACTGACCGCGCCTCCACGGATCGGTGAATACAGGCTTCGCTACGTGCAGCCCGGTGGTAATGCCATGCTCGAGGAAGAAGAGCTTCACGTCGTAGATTGCAGTACCAGTTGTAGAGTCAGGGAGTATGCGGTAGATAAGTACGCTGTAGAGGTTCACGGTATTCAGTCCAGCTCAGGTGAGCGTGTTATCGAGCACGGACCCATCAAAATCAAAGACTTGTGCCGAGCTGCCTCTGCGGTCGCGCCGGTCATCCGTGACGTTGTTGGCAGGGCCGGTGGTCAACTGGGTCTGTCATCCGCAGAAATCGACGCCCAGGTGAGCAATCAGCTGTCTAATGCGCAGTCGGCGCTATGTAGCGTGAATGAGGATCAGGGTACGGCTAACTGGTCAACGTTCGTTTACTCCCACTGTCGTATGGCGGGTCAGTCCGGCGCTTATACCATGGATATCCACCTGCCGCCGGGCACGGGTGACGGCACCATGTCCATTGCCGATCACAGCAAGCGCCAGGTAATGCGTATGACCCTGCGGCGCAATGTGGCAGCGGCCAGTGTGAGCACCGGCGAGGGCTGGAGTTCGGGGATCAATATGTCATTGATCGGGTCGGGCTCGCGCCTGGGTTATCCCACCAAGGAGTATGATTTTAACTACAACATGGGTCTGGGCGTGGGTGCCGCCGGGGCATTGGACGCAGATCAGGTGGACCAGGTGACTAGTCCGCAGATGCTCGGCAACCTGGTCTCAGTCAATGTCAGTGGCACCGCGCATTTGGCGCAGTGCATTCCCGGGGGCAATATTTTAACCGAGTACCACGATCGCCTGGCGCGGGAGCTACAGTTTGATGACAGTGGTATGGGGGCGTTCGCGGGTATCGTGAAAAATCAGGTGGGCATGCTGGAGCACGGTATCCCGCTCGATATCACCTCCCAGACCAGCGGTAAGATCGCCGGCATGCCGATGATGATGGGAACCGATCGCACGGTAATTACCGGCTTTGACATTGTGCCGCTACCGCCCCGATGGTGTATCCAATCGCTGATGCCCGAGGACTATGAGGTCGTCGATATCGATGAGCAGGTGCAACAGGCCATGAATTCTGCCGGAGGGGCCGGTGCCGGCGGTGGAGGCATGAGTCCCGAGCAGCAACGGCAAATGGACGATGCGATGCGGCAGATGAATGAAGCGATGGAGAGCATGACGCCCGAGCAACGCAAGGCGATGGAAGGCGCCGGGCTGGGCGGGTTACTCGGTGGTATGTTTGGGGGCGGGAAGCAAGCGGATGCCCCGACTTCGTCAGCTTCGAGTGCGGCACCCACCGGCAGCAAAAGTAGCAAATCCAAAGATCTACAGGGCAGTAGTCTCACGCACACAGCGCAGAACTACCTCAAGGAACTTGGCTATGATGTCGGCGCCGGCAATGGCCAGATGAATTTGGAAACGACGATCGCCATCTCCCAGTTTCAAGCAGAGAACAAAATGGAGGTCACCGGTGAAGTGACCCCACAGCTGATCGGGATTCTGGCAGCAAAAGTCGATAGCAGGTAACCCGGTATGCAACACAGAAAACTCGTATTGCCGGAGTTCCTTAATGACCAGGGCTACCTGTTCGGTGGCAACCTGCTGAAGTGGGTCGATGAGTCCGCCTATATCACAGCGAGCCTGGACTTTCCGGGCAACCGGTTGGTTACCGTGTCACTGAGTGAGGTGAACTTCAAGAACCCGATCCAGCCCGGGGAGTTGTTGTGCTTTGATGTGCAGCTGGTGCGCAAGGGCACAACCTCGGTGACTTACCAGATTGAGGTTATCGGCGAGAAGCTCGCGGGCACCCGCTCGCCTCTGTTTGTCACCAAAATCACTTTCGTGAATGTGGCGCCGGACGGTGCGCCACGCCCTCTGACTCCCTAGTTGAATTCTGCCCGGCTACCAATGCACACCGCGCAGGGCACGGATAAATATCTGGCGAGCTATCTGCCGCTTGGAGGTGGGAATTTTCTTACGTTCCTCCTCGGCCTCTTCTTCACTCAAGCCACGGGCTGCCGCTGAATCGGGAAACAGGTCGTAGGCCTGACTTAGAATTGCCTCCGTGAAATTAGGTAGCGTGGTCTGCGCAACGGCACCGGCGACGCCCAGCCCCGTGGACAGTTTCTTCTTCTTGGAGACAATCGCTTTCATTACCAGGTCCCGTGCCTGCTCCGGCGACAGCGTAGGAAATGCTTTGTAGATGCTGGTCGGTGCGATCATGGGTGTTCGCACCAGCGGCATATGAACAGTGGTAAAGGCGATGTTCTGGGCTGAATATTCCGGTGCAGCGCAAAGGCTGAAGGCATCGAGTGCCGACTTGGACGCCACATAGGCGGAGAACCGGGGCGGATTGGTCAGTACACCAATAGACGAGATATTGATGATATGGCCATTTTCCCGTTCTTCCATGCTGGGCAAGAAGCCGGTGATCAGTCGCAGGGCGCCGAAGTAATTGAGTTCCATGGTGCGTTCGAAGTCGTGAAATCGATCATAGCTGTAACGTACCGAACGGCGGATCGAGCGCCCCGCGTTGTTGATTAATACATCGACGTGACTGTGGTCCTTGAGTACATCCCGAACCAGTTTCTTGCAGTCTTTCTCCGAAGATACATCGCAGGAGTATGCCTGGGCTGTGCCACCGCTAGCGGCGATTTCCTCCAGGGTTTCGTCGAGTTTTTCAACCGTGCGCGCGACCAGTAAGACGGTCGCGTCGGCCTTTGCCAGGCGCAGGGCACATTCTTTGCCGATTCCGCTGGTGGCGCCGGTAACCATGACCACCTGGCCCTGTACCTTACGGCGGATAGCCGACAGGGTGGGGCGCCCAATTAGCTCGTTGAACATGCCGTCGGTTTCGCTAACCCGGGATCGTTTGCCAGGGCGCAGGTTGTCCAGCCAGTAATCCCACAATACCTGTGCGTAGTCTTCGTAGGGTGGGCAGACGATATCTGCTTCGTCGAGGATCTCGCGGGTCTTGGTGGAATCGAAGTGGGTTGGATAATTCAGGTAGCCGATAATCTGCGGTGGTATGCCCAGCTTGCTCAATGCGGTGTCCGCCAGCGACTTAACGGGCTTTACCTTGCCGATACCTTCGCCGACTTTTTGGGTCGCCTTATCGAGCAGCTTGATATCCAGTGCGCGCAGGCTGGGCCCGCCGGAGACTTTCATCATCACCTTGAGCAAATCACCCACACGGATCCCGTCTGGGTCAGTAATGAAAAAGCACTCTCTGTCGCGGTCCGGTACGTGGGCAAGGTGGTCGATGGCATCCACCACGTAATCCACGGGAACGATGTTTAGTGTGCCGGCTTTGTTTAGCACCAGGGGTACGCGCTTGGAGGTGACAGAACTCAGCCTCTTGAGCACGCCAAAAAAGTAATAGGGCCCATCGACCTTGTCCATCTCCCCGGTAGTGGAGTCACCCACCACCATGCCAGGTCGGTAGATTCGCCATTTCATGCGTTTTTCATCACGCACCAGTCCTTCAGATTCGTGCTTGGTCAGGAAGTAGGGGTGATCGAGCGCGCCGGCTTCCTCGAACATATCTTCAGTGAAGCTGCCTTCATACAGACCGGCTGCGGCGATGGAGGAGACCTGGTGAAAACAGCCGGACCGCAATGCCTTGGATAAGGCGATCGCTTGCGCCGTCCCTTTCACATTGCTGATACGCTGGCTTTCGGCATCGGCCTTCATATCGTAGATGGCAGCCAGGTGAAAGAAGTGGTCAATCTTGCCGGCGAATTTCTTGATCCACGAGGGTTTGACGCCCAGTCGATTTTTGCTCAGGTCACCCTCAACGGCGATCACCTGATCCTCGTCGGCACCCCAGAACTCCCTCAATCCCTCGACCTTGTGTACGGAACTGGGACGAACCAGCAGGTAAACGATGCCACCGCGGTCCAGCAATTTGGGCACCAGGAAGCGACCGATAAAGCCTGTACCACCGGTTACAAAATAATTCATAGACGTTGTCCTTCTACAGTGCGTTTTATTAAGTAGGCCCGTCTCGACCGCAGGCGTCCATTGAGAATAGACAATGTGACCCGTAGCGCAAATGCGCTTGGTTTGGATCAGCAGTTGTAATCAAGTTCCGGGCTCGGCATGATTTGCTGATAACAGAAGTGTGGTGAAGCGAGAGAAGCGGCCGCCGTAGTGTCGGCTCTGGTTTTACCAGCAGATAAGATATCGGAGTTCAGCGTTGTGAATGAAGTGAGTCAATCCTCTGTAGGCCAACGTGCGCTGGCCAGCATTGAGCGCCTGGGCAATAAACTCCCGGATCCCACCTTGCTGTTCATCGGATTATTAGTGGCCGTCTGGTTGCTGTCCTGGCTGATGTCCTATATCGCCTGGGAAGTGTTGGATCCGCGTACCGGCGAACCATTGGTAATCGTGAACCAGCTGTCCGGCAGCGCGTTGGTCAATTTCATGTCGTCAATGGTGAAGACTTTCGCCCATTTCCACCCCGTTGGTGTGGTGCTGGTGGCGATGCTGGGTATAGGTGTCGCCGAGCATACGGGGTTTATCAGTTCAGCCTTGCGCGCCATGTTGAGGGTGACTGCGCGGTGGCTACTAACACCACTGCTTATCCTCGTGGGTGTGTTTAGCCATGTGGCAGCAGACGCGGGGTATGTTCTGGTTATCCCGTTGGGGGGTGTTATTTTCTATGCGGCGGGTCGGCACCCGCTGGCTGGAATTGCTGCGGCCTTTGCCGGGGTGTCTGGCGGGTTCTCCGCAAATTTTGTGCCCTCAGCAATAGATCCCATGTTGCAGGGCATCTCCCAGTCCAGCGCACAGATTCTTAATGCCGAGGTAATGCTCAATCCGCTGAACAACTATTACTTTACGGCGTCCTCCACCCTGCTTGTGGTACTCGTTGGGTGGTTTGTCACTGAACGGATTGTTGAGCCGCGCTTGCAATCGTATGCAGTGGACGACGATGCCGAGGGCGCGGGAACAATGACTGAGCTGACCCCGGATGAAGCCCGCGGTTTGCGGGCGGCCGCCTGGTGCATGTTGGCCACCCTGGTATTGCTTGTGGTGTCTGCATTGCCTGAGAGTTCAGCCTGGCGCGGGCCTGGTGGCTCGTTGACTGAGCCCGGAGCTCCGTTAATGGGTTCTATCGTGCCGCTTATTTTCCTGCTGTTTCTGGTTCCCGGTGTGGTTTACGGCTACAGCGCGGGTACGGTGAGTAGTGCCAAAGATATTATTATGGGTATGAGTAAGACCATGGAAACCATGGCCTATTACCTGGTCATTATGTTCTTTATAGCCCAGTTTATTTTCGCCTTTAGCCAATCAAATCTAGGGGTACTGCTGGCATTACAGGGCGCGGCTGCATTGAAAGCGGCAGGATTGCCTATCGCTATTACGTTGGTGGGGATTGTATTGCTGACTGGTCTGGTGAACCTGTTTGTAGGTTCCGCCTCTGCCAAGTGGGCGTTGCTTGCCCCCATTTTCGTGCCCATGCTAATGGAACTGGGCGTCTCCCCTGACCTTACCCAGGCGGCCTATCGTGTTGGCGATTCTACGACAAACATCATCACCCCGCTGATGCCGTACTTCCCGCTGGTGGTGGTTTACTGCCAGCGTTACATTAAAGAGACGGGGATTGGTACGGTCACTGCAATGATGCTTCCCTATTCGATCAGCTTGCTGGTGCTGTGGACAGCCTTCCTGTTGATATATTGGGCACTGGGCTTCCCCCTGGGGTTGCAGGCCAATTACGTTTATCCGGCGTAAATCTATTGCATGGTTGAAACCTGGGGAGAAGCTGAACTTCTCCACGGTTCTTGAACTGGCAGATTGCGACAGGGAATTACTGCGGACTCCCTGAAGCGATTTCATCCATCGCGTTCTGCAGGCTGAACGAGCCCGGTTTCTGCCGCGGCGGATAATCCTCAAACGTCTTCAACCACTTCGCCACGTAGGCCTGGGCCGGCGCCAGGGCAAACATGCGTTCGGCGCGCCAGCGTTGGTAGCCCATGCCCTCGTGATCCGCGCGCTCAAAGGGATCGGTGCGCAGGTTAAAAAGCTTGGGGAAGCGCAGGGGTACAAACGGTTCCTGCCACACGTCAAAACCATGGCCGCGCTGCTCCATGAATACAATCTTCCAGTTGTTGTAACGCAGCGCAGCAATATCCCCGTCGTCTGTCCAGTACAGGAAGTCTTCTCGCGGACTTTTGTCCGCGTCACCGCTGAGATAGGGCATCAGGTTGTAGCCATCCAGGTGCACGTTATAACGTCTGCCCATGGCGCGGTGGCCTTTAAGCAGCTTTTCCTTGATGTCGGCTTCGCCCACGGCTGCCATAAAGGTGGGCAACATATCTTCATGCGCCCCCATATCGTTAGATACCATTCCAGATTCAATAACGCCGGGCCAACGCATGGCCATGGGCACACGGTATCCGCCCTCCCAGTTGGTGTTCTTTTCGCCACGGAAGGGGATAGTGCCACCGTCGGGCCAGGTCATTGCCTCGGCGCCGTTGTCGGTGGAATACATGACAATGGTGTTGTCGGCAATGCCCAGGGCATCGAGCTTGTCCAGCAACTGGCCCACGTGACCGTCGTGTTCGACCATGCCGTCGGGGTAAATGCCCAGCCCGGTCACGCCTTCGGACTCAGGCTTCAGGCGCGTCCACACATGCATGCGGGTAGAATTCCACCAGACAAAGAACGGCTTGCCGTCCCGGTGTGCCTCGTCGATAAATTTGAGGGCTGCCGCCGTAGCTTCATCGTCCACGGTTTCCATGCGCTTCATCGTAAGCGGCCCGGTGTCTTCCACCTGTCCATCAGCGCTGGATTTGATCACCCCGCGTGGGCCAAAGCGCTTGCGAAACTCCGGGTCTTTCGGGTAATCAACATTCTCTGGCTCGTCTTCTGCATTGAGGTGGTAGAGGTTGCCGAAGAATTCGTCAAAGCCATGATTGGTTGGCAGATGTTCGTCCCGGTCACCGAGGTGGTTTTTGCCAAACTGACCGGTCACGTAGCCGTGGTTTTTCAGCAGCCCGGCGATGGTAGGATCTTTCTCACTCATACCTTCCTTGGCGCCAGGCAAACCGACCTTGGTCAGGCCCGTACGTATCGGTGATTGCCCGGTGACAAAGGCGGCGCGGCCGGCGGTACAACTTTGTTGCCCGTACCAGTCGGTGAACATCACACCTTCCTTGGCGATCCGATCAATGTTAGGCGTTTTGTAACCCATCATGCCGTGGTTATAGGCGCTGATATTGAACCAGCCGACATCGTCACCCCAGATGACCAGGATATTGGGCTTGTCTGCAGCGCGCGCGGAAACTGCCAGCAGGGAAAACGCCAACAGCATGCACAGCCTGCCAGGCGATAAAAGAGTGTGGATTGTCATGGGGAATCCTTGGTGATGAGTGAGGTGCAAAATAAGTATAGAAGCGCCTCTCCAGAACACAATTTGCATCATTAGGGCGCATCTTTTTTGGACTGTTTCGGTGCAGCGTGCACCGAGCGTGAGCAACCCGGCTGGGCGTGTGCAGATTCGCGGGATGAATAATCCTTTAAAAATCAATAGGATATGAATCTGGCACGCTCTTTGCTCTCTCCTGGGTGGCGAGAAGCTAACTCTCGCTACTGACATTTTGATGATATGGGTAAGAAAGCCCGCTTTTTCGGTTGATCACAAATCAATCGGGAAGCGGGCTTTTTTTTGGAGTGAAAAATGAAAAGGAAAATGATGTGTGCACTGCTTTCCGTGGCGAGTGCAACGGCAATGACACTGCCGGCGGCGGCAGAGGAAATGGAGTCTTCCGGGGATGAGCTGAAGGATCTTATTACTGACGGTAGCGTAGCATTGAATTTCCGCTATCGTTTCGAAGGCGTAGACCAGGACGGCTTTGACGAGGATGCGGAAGCGTCGTTGTTGCGCAGCCGCCTGACCCTCACCTCAGGAACGTTCAAGGGTTTCAGCGGCCAGCTGGAAATCGATGACGTCTCTGCCATCGGGCCGGATGACTACAACTCTACCGAGAACGGCAAGGGCGAGTATCCGGTCATCGCCGACCCCGAGGGCACAGACCTGAACCAACTCTGGGTTAAGTATGCTTTCGAAAGCGGCAGTGCGACGGCGGGCCGACAGCGAATCGTTCAGGGCAGCCAGCGTTTTGTCGGTGGCGTTGCCTGGCGCCAGAACGAACAGACTTATGATGCCGCGCGATTGTTGCTAGAACCAGCTGCTGGGCTCAAGGTCGACCTGAGTTATGTCGATCAAGTGAACCGGATATTCGGACCGGACGACGGCGCGCAGCCTGCTGAGTGGGAAGGGGATACTGGATTGCTGCGTGTCGATTACCAGATTGCCGAGGGTCATAGCCTCGCGAGCTTTGGTTACCTGATCGACGTGGAACCACAAAGCGGCTTTCCCTCTGGTCGCGCAGAAGACAATAGCACCCAGACCTTTGGGCTTGAGTACTCCGGTAAGTTTGAACTGCTGAGCCTGGTGGCCAGTTATGCGCGCCAGTCTGACAGTGGTGACAGTACCCTAAGCTATGACACGGATTATTACTTTGCAGAAGTTTCCGCAAGCTTCAAGCCGGTGACGGTAAAGGCGGGCTACGAAGTGCTGGCGGCCGATGAAGGTGTAGGCTTCAAGACGCCACTGGCGACCCTGCATAAATTCCAGGGTTGGGCGGACAAGTTCCTGGTTACCCCGGGCGATGGTATCGAGGATGCCTACGTCGGTGTGAGTGGGAAGGTTGGCCCGGTTAAACTGGCCGCGGTCTACCACGACTTCCAGGCAGAGTCTTCCAGTGCGGATTTCGGCAGCGAGATCGACTTCGTCGCCACCTGGCCGTTTAACGATACCCTGACCTTGCAGGCCAAGCTTGCCAGTTTTGACACTGATGACGACAGCCGTTACACCGACACTGACAAATTCTGGCTGACTGCCCAGGTTAAATTTTAGGGCACCTTTGATTTCTCCCGCTCGTCGGGAGATCATCGCGGCTGCGTTGTAGCCTGGTAGTACACTGAATGAAAGACGAATCGAGCACCCCTGCACTGGGTGTAATGGTGCTCGACGATCATCCCGACAGGGCCGCTATGGTCGAGGCCAGTTTGGTCAAGGCCGGTTTTCGTGTGCTCTCTATTCTGGCAAGTTCCTCGGGATTGCTACACCAGATCGAACAACACCGGCCGGATGTCATCCTGATAGACCTGGAGTCCCCGGATCGAGATGTGCTCGAAAGTCTGGCTATCGTTAACGCCCATAACCCAACGCCGATCGTTATGTTTTCAGAAACGGATGACCAGGGTTTCGTGGCGGACGCCTTGCGCTCCGGGGTTACCGCGTACCAGGGCCAGGGCCTGGACCCCGATATGGTGAAACCCGTGATCGAGGTTGCCCTCAGCCAGTTCCGGAATTTTGAGGTGCTACGTAGTGAATTGCGGCGCACCCAGGATGAACTGGAAGACCACAGAGCGATAGAGCGGGCGAAAGTGCTGGTGGCGAGACAACACAAGATTACCAGCGAACAGGCTTATGCGATGTTGCGCAAACTCTCCATGGACAGTAACCAGCGTCTCGGCGATGTGGCGCGGTCGGTGCTGGTGACATTGGCGAACGACGAGAACCTGCGATGAGCTTATCACCTGAATCTTTGCCCCCGCCGGAGTGCGAGACTGTGCACTTGGGTTACATTCGACTCAGTGATAGCGCGCCGATTGTTATGGCGGCCGAGCTGGGTCTCTATGAGAAATACGGTCTCACCGCGGTGTTACATCGTGAGGTGTCCTGGGCCAACCTGCGCGACAAGGTCGTGGTAGGTACACTCGATGCCGCACAGATGCTCGCGCCGCTGCCCCTGGCTACCACTCTGGGCTGCGGCGGTATGCGTGCTGACATGGTCACCGGGTTGGTGTTGAGCCTGAATGGCAATGGCATCACCGTATCTCGCTCTTTGGCACAGCAGCTAATTGAGCTTGGCGCGGTACCGGGAGATGCCGCCGGTAGCGCAAGGGCGCTGGGGAAATTGTTGTCGAGAGCCGGCGCTGAGCGCATGTTGACCTTCGCCAGCGCCCACTCGTTTTCCTGCCACACTTTTCAGCTGCATCTGTGGTTGCGCGCTGGTGGCATAGACCCTGACCGTGATGTGCGGATTATTGTTTTGCCGCCCGAACAAATGGTCGACAGTCTGGCGCGCGGCATTATCGATGGCTACTGTGTGGGCGAGCCCTGGAATACCGCGGCGGTGCAGCACGGCCTGGGCGTGATGATGACCAGCGGCTATGACGTATGGAACAACCTCATCGAAAAAGTGCTGGGTGTTACGCAACGCTGGCACCAGGAAAACCCGGCAACACACCTGCGCTTGCGCCTGGCCATTATGGAAGCCTGCCAATGGTTAGCCGAGCCGGACAATCGCGAGCAGGCAGCCAATGTGCTGGCGGAACCACACTATCTCGATCTGCCGCGACGTGAGTTGCTGCCCTCGCTTTCCGGACAACTGCAGTACGAAAAAGACGGGGCAATAATGGTGCAGCCGCATTTTCACGTGTTCGGGCGGTTTCAAGCCGGTTTCCCCTGGCGCTCCACTGCACGGGATCTGCTCGAACGCAGCCTGGGTTTGTTGGGCCGGCAAGCGACAGAAGCAGAGCTGGCAGCCGTTGTGCAACAAACCTACCGCACCGATTTGTACCGGCAGGCCGCGCGTTACCTGAAACTGCCGCTGCCCCTTGCAGACAATCGCCCGTTGGGTGAACACGCGGACACCTGGAACCTGGCCCCCGGCCTGGAAATGGGACCGGATTTACGGCTCGAGCCCCAGGAAAAGTCAGAGTAGTGCGCCGCTGCGCCTATTTAGTGCACGTTACCGTGCCAGAGCGGGCAGGCAGCAAGTGGTTTTGATTTAACTCTCTGTTTTTAATAGAGATTATTTTTTTGGCAAGCAATTTGCTAAATCTATTGAGAGGAAGTGCAACCCGGCTGGTGTAAAAGCGCACCAACGGGAGTAACCAACACCCGCTTCCCTCGTCCTTTTTGTAAATAAGTTTTCTGAGTAATAGCGCTCGCGCAATCGGCCTTGCAACTAGCCGCAGCGCGTGGGCTTTCTTGTTGTGCCTGTATGGGAGTGAAGAAGTAATGAAATGGAGTGAATTAGGTACCGCAGCGCTTACCCGACGACTGGTTCGCGGGCTGGCGGCTGTATCCCTGGTGTTGTCGGGGACCCAGGCGGTAGCTGAAATAGGTGAGCCTGAGAAAGATGAATTGACCTTCGGCTTTATCAAATTGACAGACATGGCGCCGATTGCGGTGGCTTATGAGAATGGGTACTTCGAGGACGAAGGACTGTACGTCACCATCGAGGCGCAGGCCAACTGGAAGGTACTGCTCGACGGTGTGATCGACGGCCAGTTGGATGGCGCGCACATGCTGGCGGGCCAACCCTTGGCTGCCACTATCGGTTTTGGAACCAAGGCGCACATTGTTACCCCATTCAGCATGGACCTGAACGGTAACGGCATCACCGTTTCCAATGAAATCTGGAAGCAGATGAAACCCAACATCCCCAAGATGGAGGATGGCCGTCCCCAACACCCGATTTCAGCCGCGGCGTTGAAGCCGGTGGTAGAGGCTTATCGCGACGAGGGCAAGCCCTTCAACATGGGTATGGTTTTCCCCGTTTCCACCCACAACTACGAGTTGCGCTATTGGCTGGCGGCGGGTGATATCCACCCCGGCTTCTATGCGCCACACAAGGGTGATATCTCCGGGCAACTGCAGGCCGAAGCCCTGCTGTCGGTGACTCCGCCACCACAAATGCCTGCGACGCTTGAGGCGGGAACCATCTATGGATATTGCGTGGGTGAGCCCTGGAACCAGCAGGCCGTGTTCAAGGGCATCGGTGTGCCGGTGATTACCGACTACGAAATCTGGAAGAACAATCCGGAAAAAGTCTTCGGCATGACCAAGGAGTTTACCGAGAAGTATCCCAACACCACCGCCCGCGTGGTCAAGGCCCTGCTACGTGCGGCCAAGTGGCTTGACGAGAATGACAACGCCAATCGCCCGGAGGCGGTAGAAATACTGTCACGCTCTGAGTACGTGGGTGCGGACTACGATGTGATCGCCAACTCGATGACCGGCACCTTTGAATATGAAAAAGGTGACAAGCGTCCGGTACCCGATTTCAACGTGTTCTTCCGTTATAACGCGACCTATCCGTATTACTCGGATGCCGTCTGGTATCTCAGCCAGATGCGTCGTTGGGGCCAGATTGCCGAGCCCAAGACCGACGACTGGTTCTTTGAGCAGGCCAAAAAAGTCTACCGTCCCGATATCTACCAGGTTGCCGCTGAGGCACTTATCGAAGAGGGCTACATGGAAGCGTCTGACTTCCCGGACTTTGGCAGCGAGACCGGTTTCCGCCCACCGCAAACCGAGTTTATGGACGGCATTACATATGACGGCTCCAAGCCCAACGCTTACCTGGAGTCCCTGGAAATTGGCCTGAAGGGTGACCAGGTCCTTTGAGCGAACAGGTGGTAAGAATGAATACCTTAGCGACAACTGAGTTTGATAAAGCACAGGTGCAGGCATACCTGGTCACAACTTTCCGGCTGGTGGGCCTGCCGGTACTTGGCCTGGGTGTATTCCTGATGCTCTGGAGCTTCGGTGCGTCCCGGGTAGAGACTTCCCTCGGGCAGTTTCCCGGACCCACCGAGGTTTGGCAGCAATCGGGTAACCTGATTGTTGAACATCAGGAGCAAAGGGCCAAGGCCAGCGCGTTTTACCAGCGCCAGGAAGAACGCAACGCCAAGAAGCTTGCAGAAAATCCGGACTATGTACCCAAGGTCCGGGCTTACACCGGTAAGCCCACGTTCTTTGACCAGATTCGCACCAGTCTGGTCACGGTCATGGTGGGATTTTTGCTGGCAACCGCAATCGCGGTGCCGATTGGCATCATGGTGGGCTTGAGCCAGCCGCTGTACGCGGCGATCAACCCGTTGATTCAGTTGTTTAAACCGGTCTCGCCCCTGGCCTGGTTGCCGCTGGTGACCATGGTGGTCAGTGCGGTGTATGTCACTGATGATCCCACGGTTCCCAAGTCATTTCTCAACTCGATGATCACGGTGATGCTGTGCTGCGTATGGCCAACGGTAATTAACACCGCGGTCGGCGTGGCCAATGTCAGTCAGGACCATGTGAACGTGAGCCGCGTACTGCGTCTGGGCGCCTTCACCCATGTACGTAAGGTGGTTCTGCCCTCGGCAATCCCGATGGTGTTCACCGGACTTCGTCTGTCACTGGGCATCGCCTGGATGGTTCTGATTGCGGCTGAAATGCTGGCGCAAAACCCCGGGCTTGGAAAATTTGTCTGGGACGAGTTCCAGAACGGCAGCTCCAATTCACTGGGCCGCATTATGGTTGCGGTGCTGGTGATTGGAATCATTGGATTCTTGCTGGATCGCGCCATGCTCATTCTGCAGCGGCTCGTTTCCTGGGATAAACAAGCAACACTGCGCTAGGAGTAAAGGAATGTCGAACGACGAACACTTGATTATCGACCATGTCAGCATGGAGTTTGATACGCCCAAGGGTACCTTCAAGGCGCTGGATGATGTCCACCTGAAGATTGCCCGGGGTGAGTTTATCTCCCTGATTGGTCACAGCGGATGCGGCAAGTCGACGGTGTTGAACATCACCGCGGGTCTGCTGCAGTCCAGCGTGGGCGGTGTGGTGCTTAACGGGCACGAAGTGCGTGAGCCTGGCCCGGAGCGCGCCGTGGTGTTCCAGAACCATTCCCTGTTCCCCTGGCTGACTACCTACCAGAACGTGGAGCTTGCAGTTAAGCAGGTTTTCAAGGGCAAGAAGTCCCGCGCCGAGATGCGCGAGTGGATTGAGCACAACCTGGAAATGGTGCAGATGGAACACGCCATAGACAAACGCCCGGATGAAATATCCGGTGGTATGAAGCAGCGCGTGGGTATAGCCCGGGCCCTGGCCATGGAGCCGGAAGTCTTGTTGATGGATGAGCCCTTTGGCGCACTGGACGCACTGACCCGTGCGCACTTGCAGGATTCGCTGATGCGAATCCACTCCCAGCTGGCCAATACGGTGATCATGATTACTCACGATGTGGACGAGGCCGTGTTGCTCTCTGATCGTATTGTGATGATGACCAATGGACCGTCGGCCACCATCGGCGAGGTGCTGAAAATAGACATCGAGCGTCCCCGGGACCGTATCGCGCTCTCGGATGACCCGGCGTACAACGGTTATCGCCACGATGTACTGGAGTTCCTCTACGAGAAGCAGCGCAAGGTGGAGGATCTGGGTTCGCGTCGTGAAGAGCCGAGCCCGGACAAGGCGCCCAAGGCGCAAGTGGCCTGATCTGGCGCCATGGCTGAGGAGCAAGCTGTACCCGAGCTGTTACCACGCACCTTGTGGCTGCATGAGCCGGGATGCGCTGATGACGCGGCCTGGTCGGAGAGTCGCCCAGCGCATCTGGAAGCTGAGCGTGAGTTCGCAGATTGGCCGTCGTCTGGTGCGCAGGACTGGTTTGGCGACTTGTTGGCAGCCCAACCCGGAACGCTGGATTGCAACCAGGTTCTGGCCACGCTGTCGGCTGAATCTGCCGGTAGCCTTGGGTGGTTACGCGAAGCTCTTGCAACACCTGCGTTGGATGCTTACGAGTGGCCCGCGGATGCCAGCGTACACCTGATAGCACGTGCGGCCGTGACGGAATCTACACCGGTTATCTGGCGCGACCTGGAGCGAGGCCACATGCATTGCGTGTGGTGTGACGGCGACAACGTGGCTGCGGTGCTGCTGGTGAACAGCGATGAAGAGCTGGACTTTTACTGTTCAAACCCGCGGCTGGAGCGCCCCGAGTTGGTCAGCGAATTTGTATTAGGCGAAGCCTGTTGGCTGGCCGCCGAAGAAAGTATTGCGAGGCAATCAACAATGATGAATAAACAACGCCTGTTAGTAATTGGTAATGGCATGGTCGGCCAGCATTTCCTGGAGGCCCTGGTAGAAGGTGGTGGCTGCGGCGAGTTCGATATCACCGTTTTCTGCGGCGAGTCCCAGGCGGCCTACGATCGTGTGCACCTGTCGGAATTTTTCTCTGGCACGACAGCCAAGCAGTTGTCGCTGGTGGAGCCCGGATTCTTCGAGAACAACAATATCGAGTTGAAAACCTCCGCGCGGGTTTCTGCGATAGACAGTGCAAAATGCAAGGTCGAGTTGGAAACCGGGGAGACCTATGACTACGACAAGCTGGTACTGGCCACTGGCTCCTATCCCTTCGTACCACCCATTCCGGGGAACGACCGCGACAATACGTTTGTCTACCGTACCCTCGAAGACCTCGATGCCATTCGCGCGGGCGCGGCGGATGCAAAGGTAGGCGTAGTGGTGGGCGGTGGCTTGCTCGGACTGGAGGCGGCGAATGCGCTGCAAAACCTCGGTCTTGAAACCCACGTGGTTGAATTTGCGCCTCGGTTGATGCCTGTGCAGCTGGACGACAGCGGCGCGGGTATGCTCAAGCAGAAGATCACCGAGCTGGGGATCACTGTTCATACCAGCACTGCCACTCAGCAGATAGTAGACGGTGAAGAGTGCAAGCACCGTATGGAATTTGCCGATGGCGAGTTCCTGGAAACTGACCTCATCTGCTTCTCCGCCGGCATTCGCCCCTGGGACCAGTTGGGTCGCGATGTGGGCCTTGAGGTCGGTGAGCGTGGTGGCATTGTGATCGACAATCACTGCCGCACCAGCAATCCGGATATTTACGCCATCGGCGAGTGTGCGCTCTGGGGTGGGCGAATTTTTGGACTGGTGGCACCGGGCTACACCATGGCGCGCGCCGCCGCTTCCAACCTGCTGGCGCAGGAAGGCAGCTTCACTGGCGCGGACATGAGCACCAAGCTGAAACTGCTGGGTGTGGATGTGTGCTCCATCGGCGATGCCCACAGCGCAACACCGGGCGCGCTTACCTATTCTTATGTCGATCAGCGCGCACAGGTTTATCGCCGGATTAATATCAGCAGCGATGGCAAGACCTTGCTGGGCGCGATCCTGGTCGGCGATGCCACCGGTTACGATGACCTGCTGCAGTATTGCCTGAATGGCATCGAGTTACCGCCCGAGCCCGATGCACTGATCCTGCCCCAGCGTGGCGATGCACCAGTTGGGCTTGGCCCCGATGCTTTGCCGGCCACTGCCACCGTATGTTCTTGCCACAATGTGTCCAAGGGAGACATTGTCGAGGCAATGGATGGCGGGTGTATGGCTGTGGGAGACGTGCGTGACTGCACCAAGGCCAGCACAGGTTGCGGCGGCTGCGCGCAGATGCTCAAGGACATCGTCAACGCCGAGCTCAGCAATCGCGGCATCGAGGTCAGTAAAGCCATCTGCGAACACTTTGATTATTCCCGCCAGGAAATCTATCACCTGGTCAAGGTGAACGAGTACAAGACGTTCGATGAATTGCTCCAGGCCCATGGCAGCGGTCGTGGCTGCGATATCTGTAAGCCTGCCGTCGCTTCGATACTGGCGGCCATCTGGAACGAGTACGTGCTGGAAAAACCGCATATCGGCTTGCAGGATACCAATGACCGCTACCTGGCCAACATGCAGAAAAATGGCACCTATTCCGTGGTACCGCGGGTTCCAGGTGGTGAGATCACCCCGGAGCAGCTGATTACCATCGGTGAAGTCGGCAAGAAGTACCAGCTGTATACCAAGATTACCGGCGGTCAGCGGATAGACCTGTTTGGTGCGCGCCTGGAACAGTTGCCGGACATCTGGCGCGAGCTGATCGCCGCGGGGCTGGAAACCGGGCACGCCTACGGTAAGGCAATGCGCACGGTGAAAAGTTGCGTGGGTTCCACCTGGTGCCGCTACGGTGTGCAGGACAGTGTCGGCATGGCACTGCTCATAGAGAATCGTTACAAGGGTTTGCGTGCACCACACAAATTAAAGTTGGCGGTGTCGGGTTGTACCCGCGAATGTGCCGAGGCACAGAGCAAGGACGTTGGGGTAATCGCCACCGAGACCGGGTGGAATCTCTATGTGTGTGGTAACGGCGGCATGAAGCCGCGCCACGCCGATCTGTTTGCCACCGATCTCGACGACGAAACCCTGATTCGCTATATCGACCGCTTCCTTATGTTCTATGTCGCCACGGCAGACCGCCTACAGCGCACCGCGCGCTGGGTGGAGTCACTGGACGGCGGCCTCGATTACCTCAAGCAAGTGGTCATCGAAGATAGCCTGGGACTGGGGGAGCAGCTAGAAGCCCAGATGAACAATATCGTGGGTACCTACCAGTGCGAGTGGAAGACAACACTGGAAGACGAAGAGCGTTTGAAGCTGTTTCGACCTTTTGTGAATAGTGACGAGACTGATGACAAGGTGGTGTTTGTCGAAGAGCGCGGGCAGTTGCGTCCCGCTTCAGAAGAAGAACTGGAAGCGCAAGAAGAACTGGAAGCACAGGGAGTAGCCTAATGACGAGTAACGGTGCGCAGGCAGTGCAAAGCGAACAATGGACCATGGTGTGTAATCGCGACGACCTGATAGAAGGGGCAGGTGTTGCGGCGCTGGTGGACGGCAGGCAGATAGCGATTTTCTGCCTGCCGGACCCCCAGGGTGGGCTGTACGCGGTGGGGAACTTCGATCCCATTGGCCGCGCCAATGTGATCAGTCGGGGAATTATCGGAGACATCGACGGCGAACCGGTCGTTGCCTCCCCACTGTATAAACAGCATTTCAGCCTGTTGGATGGCCGTGCTCTTGAGGATGAGGCACATTCTCTGCCCTGCTACCCGGTGGCGCTTAAGGAAGACTCGGTCTGGGTAAGTCTCGGTGAGCAGGCAGACTAAAACTACCTGTCCCTACTGTGGGGTAGGCTGCGGCGTCATTGCGACGACCACTGAGGATGGTGGTACCGCCGTTGTTGGTGATCCAGAGCACCCGGCTAACTTCGGCCGCCTCTGCTCCAAGGGCGCTGCTTTGGCCGAGACACTCGGCACCGATTCCGGCCGCCTGCTCTTTCCCGAGGTCCGGGGTGAGCGCACCAGTTGGGATCAAGCCCTGGACGAAATCGCTGCGTCCTGGCAGAGCATCATTGAGCAGGATGGCCCGGATGCCGTGGCCTTCTATGCTTCGGGGCAGATGCTGACCGAAGACTACTACGTTGCCAACAAGCTGATGAAGGGCTACATCGGCAGCGCCAATATCGATACGAATTCTCGTTTATGCATGTCCTCGGCTGTTGCCGCCCAGGTGCGGGCCTTTGGTGTGGACGGGGTTGCCTGTAATTACACCGACCTTGAACAAACCGACCTCATTGTGCTGGTAGGCAGCAACCTGGCCTGGTGCCATCCGGTGCTCTATCAGCGCATCAAGCAGGCGCGCCAGCAGCGTCCCGAACTGAAAGTTGTGGTCGTCGACCCTCGCGAGACCGATACCTGCGAGATTGCCGATTTGCACCTGCCTTTACGGCCTGATACCGATTTGCAGTTGTTGAATGGATTGCTTGCTTATCTGGCCGAAGAGGATGCGGTAGATAAATTCTATATCGATGCGCACACGGACGGGTTTGTCGATGCATTGAATACTGCGCGCGCGGCGGGTGACCCGAAGCAGGTCGCCGCTGAGTGTGGATTGCCTGCAGCGGCGGTGCAGCAATTTTATGATTGGTTCGCCGCGACTGATCGGGTAGTCACTGCCTACTCCATGGGCGTTAACCAATCCCGAATGGGAACCGACAAAGCCAGCGCGATCATCAACGTGCACCTGGCCACCGGCAGAATTGGTCGCGAGGGTTGTGGTCCGTTTTCTATCACCGGGCAGCCCAATGCCATGGGCGGGCGTGAAGTGGGTGGTCTGGCCACCACGCTGGCAGCACACATGGAATACTCCGAAGCCAACCGGGATCGCCTGCAGCGATTCTGGCAGTCCCCGACTGTGGCCGATGGCCCCGGCCTGAAAGCGGTGGACCTGTTTGAGGCTATCGAAAGCGGCAAGGTGCGCTCGGTATGGATTATGGCCACCAACCCGGCGGTGAGTTTACCCGACGCCGGGCGCTGGCGCCGGGCGCTGGAAAAATGTGAATGTGTGATTGTTTCAGATTGCGTATCAGACACCGACACACTGGCCCTGGCGGATATCAAGCTGCCGGCCCTGGGGTGGGGTGAAAAGTCCGGTACGGTGACGAACTCGGAGCGGCGTATTTCCCGCCAGCGAGCATTTTTGCCAGCGCCGGGAGAGGCGCGGCCCGACTGGTGGGCGATTTGTCAGCTGGCGCGCTGCCTTGGATTTGAGGATGGATTTAATTTCGAGTCATCCCGGGATGTATTCGTGGAGCATGCAGCGCTCTCGGGATTTGAGAACGAGGGCAGCAGGGACTTTGATATCGCCAACCTCTCCGCGCTTGGCGAATCTGGTTACGACGAACTGCATCCGGTGCAGTGGCCGCTGGTGGGCGAGGGTGAAGAATCTCGGCTGTATAGCGATGGTCGTTTCTACACTGCCACGGGCCGCGCAACATTTGTCCCCACGGTATGTAATCCAGATGAGGTCGAGAAGGATGTCGAGGTGGTTCGCCTGATCACCGGACGGATACGGGATCAGTGGCACACCTTGACCCGCACCGGTCTGGTGCCGCGCTTGAGTACGCACCAACCGGAACCTTATCTGTCACTGCACCCCGCTGATGCCGAGAGTGCTGGCATTGCTGAAGACGCATTGGTACAGGTTGAGAGCGAACACGGTCGAGCTGTGTTGCGCGCCAGGTTGAGTGATTCGGTGGCGCCTGGCCAGGTGTTTGCTCCCATGCATTGGTCGAATACCCATGCGAGCTTCGGCGCGGTCAATAAAGTGTTGCCACCCGTAGTCGACCCGGTTTCCGGTGAGCCCGGATACAAGAATAACCCGGTGCGAGTCAGGGAGTTCGCTGTTCATTGGAGTGGCGTGTTGTTCACCAGGAACCCCAACTTGCAGCCCACCGTGGATTACTGGGTGAAGGTACGCGGGCCGGGATTCTTCCGCTACCTGCTCGCTGCGACGGAAGGAGAATATAGCCCGGTCGAATTATGGGAACAGCTTGGAGCGGGTGACAATGTGCTCAACCTGCTTGACTACGAGCGTCAGGTATTCAGGTTTGCCGGTCTGTCTGCACAGCAGGGTCTCGAGGCTGTGTTATTCGCAGGGCCGGGGAACCAGCGTCTTGAGCTCGATTGGGTGGGGGCATTGTTCAGCCGCGAAACCCTGAGTGTGGAAGAGCGGCGGTCGTTGCTCTCAGCCTATCCACCGGTGGGAACGTCGCGTAAGGGGCGCACCATCTGCAGCTGTAACAACGTGGGGGTAAACGAAATCGTTGCACAAGTTCAGGACGGCTGTCATAGCGTAAATGCAGTCACCTCGGCCTGCCAGGCCGGTGGTGGTTGCGGAAGTTGTATCCCCGAGATTCAGCGTCTTATTGATGCTGAACTTGACGCCCAGACCAGGAGTAAAGCTTCATGACCTCAGCGCTATATCGATTGGTCTCCGCCTGGTGGCGTTTCTCCGCTCCCCCAAAATCGACTGATTTTGATAACAAGCAGATTTACTCCCCACCGGGGTCCGTCCACCTGGTTGGCGCCGGTTGTGGTGACCCTGAATTGCTTACCCTGCGTGCGGCCCGGCTGATAAATTCAGCAGACGTTTTGTTGTACGACCGACTGGTAGCACCGGAAATCGTGGACATGGCGCCGCCTCATTGCCGGAAGATCTATGTGGGTAAGCGCGCGGGTGATCACTCCGTGCCCCAGGAGCAGATCGGTGAAATGCTCGCGTTTTACGCACAGCAGGGTCATACCGTCGTCCGACTGAAAGGTGGTGATCCTTTCGTGTTCGGACGCGGTGGGGAAGAGATGCTGCTGTTGCGTGAGCGCGGTATCGACGTCGATGTGTGTCCCGGTATATCCGCTGCATTGGGTTGCGCCGCCAGCACCGGCATACCGCTCACCCACCGCGGCCTGAGTCACGGCTGCCTTTTTATCACCGGCCAGGACCAGTTCGAACAGTTACCCCTGGCCGGGGGCGATCACGACCTGCGTGATCTAACCTTGGTGATATATATGGGCCTGGGTCAGTTGCCCGGCATCGTCAAGGCCCTACGCCAGCGCGGACTGCCCGAGGATTGGCCCATCGCAGTGGTGGAAAATGGGACTACAGACCAGGCGCGTCAGGTTATCTCACAACTTGATTCTGTCGAGGAGACGGTGCAACGCGATGGAATAGGCACCCCGAGCCTGTTAATGGTTGGCCGCACCGTATCACTGGCCCACGCCATGCACCTTGCCAACTCGACGCCGCTGGCAGTTTCCGCTTAAAAGCAGCTCCAGTCCGTCCAGCGCCATCCTTGTTTGCTGCGGGATACTTTTCGTTAGCCTGTCCAGACGCGGTCTCAGAGATGCCAAAGGTTGTCGATAGATAGCTGGTATTTCGCCCACGCCAGACTACATTGAAAGTATGCAACTCCAGGAGGGAGTTCCCATGCGAATATCTGGCGTGGTGTTGGCGATCTGTGTTTCAGGGAATATGGCGACGGCCACGGCGCAGCAGACCTGCCTGTCTGAATATGTCGATTACCGCGAGCAACGCGGTATGTATCTCGGTGAGTGTGTTGACGGCGTGCCACAGGGATCCGGCCGTGTTGAATTCTATGATGGGGGCACGTTTGTAGGTTCTTTCGACAAGGGTAAGTCCGCGGGCTTCGGCCGGTGGGAATCTGTCGACGGTGAAGCCTATGAAGGCGAAAACAGGAACGGCATGCCCCACGGACCGGGCACCTATTTTTACCCGAACGGGGGGGTGTTCAAGGGCGAGTATCGCGACGGCGAACTCAATGGAAAAGGCCACTATACAACGCCCGAAGGTTATGTATTTTCCGCAACCTTTGTCGATGGCCTTGCGCAGGGTACTGGTTACCAGGTTTTTCCCAATGGTGATCGCTACGACGGTGAGTACGTGGACAGCCGTCGGGAAGGGCAAGGCACACTCACCTTTGCCAATGGCGCACGTTATACAGGGAGTTTCCTGCATGAAAGGCCCTCAGGAGATGGGCGGCTGGTTGTCGGTCCCGAGCGCGTGTATGTCGGCACCTGGCTTAATGGAACCGTCCAGCAGTTCTCCACCTGCCCAAGAATAGATTTTTGTCGGTCGGAGCCAGACTGGGGCGAGCTTGAAGAACAATTCCTCTTGCGCTGCCCGGAGCTTGCGGACCTTACCCAATGGGAGGGTTGTGCGGACACGCTCGTTAGCAGGAAGATCGGTAATGCTCAGCTGATTCACATCTATACGCGATACGCCAATTTCGCTGCCGTGGCCCAGCTACTGGAATTCGGGGCTGACCCAAACGTTTACAATGGCGATGGTGATACTCCCTTGCATATCGCTGTTGGTAGCGGCAACGACGAAATTGCCAATTTGTTATTGGACAATGGCGCCGATGCTAACCTGCCACAGGGAGAATTCGGCAGCTTGCCGGTGATGCTCGCGCTGCAGTCCAGTGACGAGGTGTTCGATAGACTGCTGCAGGACACCAAAGATGTTAATGCCGCAGATTTCTCGGGCCAGACGTATCTGCACTTCCTGTCCATCGGCGGCGAAGGTGCTGCCCGATTTATGAACGAGACCAATGGCTCCCTCGGGCGCTTGTCTGACTCAGCGCCCCTGATGTTGAAGCTGCACAGGCAAAAAGTACAAGAGTCTCTGTCCGGTACGGATATGAGTGAACTGGCGGATTCTATGGCTGCTCTAGCCGATAGCTTCAATTACCGGTTTGACCGCCTTATGAAGCGTAAGCCCCTGGTCGATGCTCTTAACCTGGCGGGTAAGGCGCCTCTGCATATCGCCGTGATGGGCCAGAACCTGCGCGCGATAAATAAATTGATCGACGCTGGTGCCAGCCTTGATGTGGGTGATATCGAGGGCCAAACACCGCTGTATGTGGCTGCGGGAATCAGCGGTGAGGATGTGGATCCGATTATCCTGGTCAGCGCATTGATGGACGCCGGCGCAGATGTCCATAAACCCACTGTGTCGGGTGCGACCCCGCTGCACAATGCTGCCTGGGAAAACAACACAACGGTGGCGCAGGCATTGCTGGATGCCGGTGCCAATCCGCATGCGCGAGATTCCTCCGGGTTCACGCCGTTGCTTAATGCGGTGGAGAAGGGGCATCTGGAGATGGCCAGGTTGTTGGTGGCATCAGAGAGCCGCATTGATGAGGCCACCAACGATGGTGAGCCCGCGCTTTCAATTGCTGCCCACAATGACAACCCTGAATTGCTCGCCTACCTGCTGTCCCAGGGTGCAGATCCAAACATGAGGACAGGCAAAGATGGGAGCAGCGCGCTGCACAGTGCAGCGGGCCGGGGACTCATCGATAATGTAACGCTACTACTGGATGCGGGTGCGGATATCTCCACGGACCTGGAGCTGCTAGGCACGCCACTGCACTCGGCGATGTGGGGCCGCACGGGAAAGCTGGACCAATTCCGAGGCCTGCAACAAGACCCTGCCAATCTTGAGCGAATTGAAACACTCAACCTGACCGCAGCAGATGAAGAGGACTACCGCGCGGTCACTGACCGCTTGTTGTCTCTCGGTGCGGATATCGAGGCGAACGCCTCATCTATGACACCGCTGCATGTGGCGGCCGCCAAGGGGTACATTTATGGGGCCAGGCGGCTGATAGAGGAAGGTGCTAACGAGAGAGCCGTCGATAATCGCAATTGGAATGCGCTGCATTTTCTGGCCAATGAGTCGGGGAGTTACATCATTGCCGACCTGCTGCTGAAAGCGGGTACGCCCGTGGATGCTGTGACTGATCCCGGGTATGGACAGCGCGCCTCGACTCCCCTGGGCTTCGCGGCCGCCCGTGGTCACGCCGACTTGGCTCAGCTGTTGTTGGAAAACGGTGCTGCAGTGAATCACCGTAACGAACTCGAGGCCACACCCTTGCACCGTGCAACGAATGATAACTTTGTGGACGTGATCCGGGTTTTGATTGACCACGGTGCAGATATCGAAGCCAGAGATAACCTGGGTGGGACGGCGCTGCATGTGGCGGCGGGCATGGGCCATGCAGAATCCGTTGAATTACTGCTGGAATTTGGCGCCGACATCGATGCGCCCGGCCCTATGCCTCAACTGGCCACACCACTGCATCTGGCAGCCTACAAAGGCGCTACCGAAGTAGTCCGCATACTGGTTGATCGCGGTGCCAACAAAGAGATGCTCACCTTGCAGGGCTACTCGGCCCTGGACATTGCGGCTACGCAGATGCACGGAGACGTGGTTGAAATCCTCCAAAATTAATGGTACCAATATCGTACCAAAAGAATGAGGAGGCCAGGAAATGAAGAAAGTATGTCTTGTATTGGGAGCCGGTGCCGGGATCGGCGGCAGCGTTGGTGCAAAGTTTGCCAGTGAGGGCTATCACGCCGCGCTGTGCCGGCGCAGCGATGCTGATGGTCTCAATCGTATGGTCAGTGAGATAGAGGCGGCGGGCGGATCCGCCAGTGGTCACCTGGTCAACGCGGTGGAAGAGGGCGCGATTGAAAACCTGGTGGCCGAGGTAGAAAAGATCGGTCCGATTGAGGTGGTGCTGTTCAACCTGGGCGCACAGATCGGTACCCGGTCTCTGGACGACACTCCGTTGAAAACCTTTGCCCTCGGTTGGCAGATGGCGTGCTTTGGTTTGTTCCGCCTGGCCAAGGTATTGGTGCCATTAATGGAGGAGCGCGGGGGTGGCACTTTGCTGGTGACTTCTGCGACTGCGGCGGTCAGGGGCAATGCCGGGCAACACTCCCACGCGGCGGCGATGGGCGGGCGCCGCATGCTGTGCCAGACCTTGAATGCCGAGTATGCGTCACGGGGAATTCATGTAGCCCACGTACTGATCGATGGCGCCGTGGATGCGCCGGACACGCTGGGTAAGATGCTTGGCGCAGAAAAGTTTGAGCAGCTACGGCAAAAACATGGCAAGGACCAGGACGGCCTGCTGTTGCCAGAGAAAATGGCGGAAACTTACTTCCATCTCTCGCAGCAACACCGCTCGGCGTGGACCCATGAGCTGGACCTGCGCGCGCACTCCGACCTGGCATGGTGGAACCATGCTCCTGGAGGAACGGTTTAAATTTGCCGGCTGCTTGCTAGCCCGGCGATACGCCGCTGGAGCTATCCCCGGGCTTTTGAGCAACCAGGAATATCCCCTTGGCGCTCTTCCCGGGATCGATACGATCGACAATATCAAAACCCTTGCTGGTGATTGAGCTTTCAAGGGTTTCCCGATCGAAGATCTGCACATCCGGCGCCTTGCCCAGCAGTTTCATGGGGGTAAGCACCAGCTTCCATAGGGAAGAGGCAAGGCACGGCGTACTGGACACAAATACGCCGCCCGGCCGCAAAAGGTCATAGGCGCGCTGGATGTGTGCGTCGTAATCCTCGACCAGGTGCAGCAGGCTCAGAGCGAGTACCGCGTCGAAGGAGCTGCCCTCGTAATCCAGCCCCGCGAGCGGGCTGCACAGGAACTCCACATTGCTAGCATTCGCTTCCGCCTTCTTGCGATTGGCGATGTCGATCATACCCGGAGAAAAGTCGGTCGCCACCACACGAGCGACGTGTGGGGCATGGAACAGCGCTGTCGAGCCGGTGCCGCAGCCAATCTCAAGTATCTCGGATCCGGAATCCAGGTACTGCTGCGTCAGGGCGAGTTTGCGCTCGTAAAGTGCCTGGTCGGCCACCGGGCTATTGGCATACTTTTCGGCGATCTTGTCCCAGAAGCGTGTGTCCGCTGTAGATTTTTCGAGGGAGTTGGCTGTTTGCATATCTCGGATCTCGGGCAGAAAAACAGCAGGGGAGTCTAAGCGAATAGATCCGCCAAGTCCTCCTTGCTTCAATTAAATCGAAGACAGGTTATTCAGGATGTCCTCGATCTGTTGGGTCAACTCGGCGTCTTTCGGTTCCCCCCTCTCTACGTCAAAGCGCTCACCAAAAGAACCCACGCTGAGTGAACCGATCAGCTCTGCACCGAAGATTGCAGCCGCGTTGGTGAATATACCCATCACTGTCGCACCACCTCGTGGTCCGGGAGAGGCCGAAAAAGCAATCAGGGGTTTACCCTGGTACACCTTCATGTCGATGCGCGAAGCCCAGTCGAAAATATTCTTGTAGGCAGCGGTGTAGGCCCCGTTGTGCTCGGCAAAGGATATGAGCACAGCGTCGGCCGCGCCCAGTTCATCGTAAAACTGCTGCGCTGGCGCCGGGATGCCGTCGGCGATCTCCCGATCCATGCTGTAGATGGGCATCTCGTAATCGTTCAAATCCAGTACTTTCGTCTTTGCACCGGGCACTAAGGCCTCAATGCGTTGCACTGCGTATTGCACCAACTTGCCGTTGATTGACTGCCGCGAGTTGGATGCTGCAAACGCTAAAATTCTCATGATGTTGGTCTCCTTTAAGTGTGTTGATTAATCGATGGCGCCGAACTCGCCGCGTTGGTAGGCGGCTTCGACGGCGTCGAGGTCGGCCTCATTTGCCATGGCAAATGGTCCGCGCTGTACAAATTTTTCCCCTATGGGTGCCCCGGCTACCAGGGCTACCTGTGCGCCCTCGGCACTGGCCAGGGTGATACCGGCGCCATTGCTTCCGGCGCGCACGACCATTGCTTCCTTGCTATTGATTGCACACAACTCGCCTTCGACCTGGAGGTTCGCTGCCCCTTTTATAGGATGAACCCAGGCACTGTGGCCCGCAGGTAGCTGGTGGGTGTAATGTCCTCCAGCAGGCAGGTGAGCGTCCAAGATTGTCAGCGGTAAAGCCGGTGCGCTGGCACCGCGCACGCCGTTGCTTTCCCCCAGTACCAGTCGCACACGATGGTTGTCCGTTTCGATGATCGGCATATCACCGGCTTTGACGTGGGTTGCTACCGGCTCGTCGTGCTTATCGGATGCGGGGAGGTTTACAAACATCTGCAAGCCGTGGGTGCGGGCGCCGGGCAGTGGCTTTTCGTCGTGCATGCCACCCTTGCCGGCTTTCAGCCAGTACAGGTCTCCAGGCTGCAGGTTGATGTTGTTGCCCAGCGAGTCGCGGTTGTTGAACGCGCCCTCGCTATCTTCAAAGAGTACCGAAACTGCGGAGATGCCCGCGTGGCCGTGTGCCCCGAACGTCGGCTTGGACATGTGGAAGTGGTCGACCATGATCAGTGGGTCCATCAGTCCATCGAAGCTGCCATGTTTGAAGCTGAGTGCGGTAAAGCCGTCGCCGATCTCCAAGTGCTTTGGAGCAAGCGGCGCGCTGCAAATGGTCTGCCGGGTTGAATATGCGCTGTTTGTCTGGACTGATGCGTTCATCTGCTGCCTCCTGTCTGTTCGAGGTCTATGAAGCCATAGAATTAATGAATACAAAAGTGGCACAATTAGAAACAACTGTTCTATATATAGAACGATCGGAGCCGTAATAGGAAGGTGGGCCTGATATGGATCTCAACGATTACTTCTATTTCGTGCATGTGCTCGAGAACAAGGGCTTCGCGCCGGCCAGCCGCGCCCTGGATGTGCCCAAGTCACGCCTGAGCAGGCATGTTCAACAACTGGAAGAGCGGCTCGGCATTCGGTTGATTCAGCGTACATCACGGCGTTTTGCCGTCACCGATGCAGGACTCGCTTTCTACCGTCACGCTCGCGCAGCGATCGATGAAGTAGAGGCTGCCGAGGCGGCGGTCATAAGCCATGCAGAAACCCTGCGCGGGCGAGTGCGCGTTACCTGCTCGGTCGGCATGGCGCAGTTTGCCCTGTGTGAAATAATCAGCCGATTTTTACAAAGTAGTCCGCATGTCGAAGTCTCCCAGCACGTGACCAATGAATCTGTCGACCTCGTGAAGACGGGAATCGATATGGCGATACGTGGTCACACGGGTCCGCTGCCTGACTCCAGCCTCATCCAACGCCACCTCGCGCCCACGCCCTGGCGCCTGTTTGCCGGCCAGTCTTTTCTTGAGCGGTTTGGTACTCCGGTGACGCCCGATGATCTCGAGGGAGCGGATGGACTAAAACTGGGCTGGGCGACCAGTTCCGGCCAGTGGTCACTGCGACGTGCCACCAGCGAAAGCAGGGAAGTCCCATTCTCCGCGCGCCTATGCAGCGATGATATGGAGACGCTAAAGGAGGCCGCCGCGGATGGCCTTGGCATTGTCGCTCTCCCGGCATACGTCTGCCGAAACGAGGTGGCCAGTCAGCGTTTGATAATGGTGTTACCGGATTGGTCGGCAGGCGACGCGCAGATCAGCCTGCTTATGCCCTCCCGAAAAGGCATACCGCCTGTAGTGGAGGCATTCGCCGCTTACCTGCAGCAGGAGTTTCCAAAGGTGACTCTAACTTAAGGCTTAGGGATTAGAGCTTAGGGCTAAAAAGCCCTCGCTATTCTTGTTCAAGTAGTGCTTTCTCGGAGCAGTGTTTGACGGCCCGCCTTACAACTTACAGGTGTAGCACTACCTGCCTCGATCCCGAATAGTGTCGATGCTCCCACAAGTAGATACCCTGCCATGTACCAAGTAGCAGCTCCCCGTGCTGAAAGGGGATGCTTAACTGGCTAGCGGTCAACGCTGACTTGATATGTGCCGGCATGTCATCGGCACCCTCCAGGGTGTGGGTATATAACGGGTCGTTTTCTGGCACCAGCCGGTTCAGCCAGTTTTCCAGGTCAACCCGCGCACTGTCATCGTAGTTTTCCTGAATCAATAGGCTCGCAGACGTGTGGCGGATAAACAGGGTACAGAGACCCTGACTCTGTCCGCTGGCCGTTACCGCTTTGCGCACTGCGGGTGTAAAGGCGTGCAGGCCCTGACCGGTCACGTTAATCTCGAGTTGTTGTATCAGCTGATTACTCCGAAGCAGCGTTTCGCGGTGTGGTTGGCAAAGTACCACAGCGAACGCGAATTATCAGTTTGGCGGAGCTTTCGGCTTCGACACTCTTTTAGCGCCACGGCCTGCGATTACCGTCGAGGGAAAGGTCATGGTCCGCTAGATACACTTTCGGCTCCTTCTAGCAATTCCCTGCTGTAGGGGTTTTGGCCTGAGCGCTTCAACATATCGTTTTTGTCGAGCATAAGTGTTAGCGTCTGCTACCTGATAAGAAAGAGCGCAAGGGGCGTCTATGACAGCGGACAACATTGTCGTTCTCGATAACTTGTTCGATCCCGAACAGTGCATGCAGCTGTACAATAATGTGCTCGACCAACCGATCTGGTGGCATGGCCGGCGCTCTCGTTTGGACGATGACGGCGAGTATCCATTCTGGGGGCGTCGTTTTGACCCGCGTTTTCTTCCCGACCCCATCCCTGCTTTGGTGTCGAGTATTCGGACTCGCGCGGTGGCAGCAGGCTTTGAGGCACTTGCCACCCATGACATCTACCGCGTCGAGGGTACGGCGGACGTGGTGGGTGGTGGCGGCTATCCGCACTCAGATCATACGTCCCCCGAGGCAATGAGCTTGCTCTACTTCGCTAATTGCGACTGGGATCCGTCCTGGAGCGGTGAAACCAAATTTTTCGATACCCAGGGTGAGGAGATTCTGCGGGCGGTTTTACCGCGTCCCGGGCGTGGTGTCCTTTTCCCCTCCCGCATGGTGCACTGCGCATCCCCGACCTCGCGCACCTTCAAGGGGCTTCGTATTTCGCTGAGTTTTATCTTTTTACCTGCCGAAGTGGATGAGCGTCCTCCCACCGAGCGCTGGCATCCAGGCGCCACGGTGACCCTGAGTCCGCAGATCGAACTTGTTGAACCGCTGGTTGAGACCGACGTGTCGTACGTCTATGTGGTCAGCGGTGATGCCGTACTTGCCAAACTGGAGCTGCAGGGTGGTGCAGGTGGTACGGGGAATTCGCTTTACCAGGTACTGCGCGCAACCAGTCGGTCACTCAAGAACAATGTAGAACAACTGATGGCGGCAACCGGTCTCACCCATGAGCAACTGGTGGCCTGCCTGATGGCGCTGGAAAACAAGGGTATTATTGAGGCCCCCTGATGTTTTCCAGGTTTTGTTGATTGGCGCCCTGGATGTGGTCGAGATGCTGTGCATTACAGTTTAGATCCGGCCAGGTACGAGTAGATTAGGTCAGTTATAGACTAGCCGCCGGCTCGGACGGTCCCGTATGCATCCAGCGCGGCCTCCCTGGCCACTCTGTGTTCAACAATCGGGATTGGGTAGCTAGTGCCGATTGCCACGCCCGCTTTTTCCAGTGCCTCTTCGGGAGCTTCCCAGGGAGCGAAGATGTACCGATTGGGCAGTGCGGAAAGTTCCGGTACCCACTGCCGAATATATTCTCCGTCGGCGTCAAACTTTTCACCCTGGGTTATCGGGTTAAAAATACGGAAGTAGGGCGCCGCATCGGCTCCGCTGCCGGCCACCCATTGCCAGCCGCAGCTGTTATTGGCGAGATCCGCATCGAGCAGCGTATCCCAGAACCAGGCCTGGCCCTCGCGCCAATGTATGCGCAGGTGTTTGGTCAGGAACGAGGCCACGATCATGCGCACCCGGTTATGCATATAGCCGGTCTGCCACAGTTCCCGCATCCCGGCGTCCACCATGGGGTAGCCGGTCTGGCCGCGCTGCCAGCTCTCCAGGGCCTTCGCATTTTGCTCCCAGGGGAAGCGCGCAAAGGGCTCCCTGAAGGGCGATTCGGGTATGTCAGGGAAATGGACCAGCAGGTGGTGCGAAAACTCACGCCACCCTAGTTCACTCAAAAACTTACTCGCCTCGCCGCTCATCTTTGGGTCGTTCTCTAACGGGCGCATGGCGTGCCAAACCTCCCGCGGCGATATTTCCCCGAAATGCATGTGCGGTGAGAGTCGCGTGGTGACGTCGAGGGCGGGGTGATTGCGGCCCTCGCTATATTGGCTGATATTTCCCGCCAGGAACTGCTGCAGTTTCGCCAGAGCACCCTGGGAGCCGGGTTGCCAGTGTTGTTCCCAGCCCGCCGCCCAGTTGGGTTGGGTGGGTGTCAGGCTCCAGTTCTCCAACTTGTCCGACGCGATTTGGCCCTGGTGCCAGTAGGCGTCACTGGGGAGCTTTTTCGGCGCGGGCGGTTCAGGCAGCTTGCGGCAGGCCTTCCAGAACGGGGTGAACACCTTGAACGGTGTACCGCTGCCTGTGCGCACCGCTTCGGGTTCGAAGAGCAGGCTGCCGGGAAAGCGACGCAGGGAAACGTCGTGTTTGCTGCACTCGGTGTGCAGATCCTGTTCCAGTTGCACTGCCCACGGCTCATATTGCCGGGAACAATAAACGGCCGATGCGCCGGTGTCCTGTATTAGCGCGGCCAGTTGCTCCCGCGTTTCTCCACGGCGCAAAACCAACGCACTGCCCAGTGTCTCCAGCTCAGCCTGCAGCGATTGCAGACTGTGATGTAGCCACCATCGCGACGCACTACCGAGCTGCCACTCCCCGGGGCTGGTGTCATCGAGAATATACACCGGTAGTACCGGTTGCCCGGAGGACATCGCCTGGGCGAGGCCGGGCAGGTCAAAGCAGCGCAGGTCGTTGCGAAACCAGTAGATGATAGGGGCGGTCATGGACTTGTTACGCGCCAGCTGCCCCCAGAGATCAGTTGCCCTGTGTTTGCTGTAATGACGGGCTGGACCCGCCTGCTGGAGTATCTACCACTCGATTTTTCTGATCAGGATGTCCTTGTACATGACCCAGTCGCCCGCCAGGCTATAGAGCGGGTACTTGAACGTTGCCGGCTTGTTTTTCTCAAAGAAAAAGTGACCTACCCAAGCAAAGCCGTAACCGACTATCGGCAGCGCACACAACAACGCAGGCTGGTTGGTGAAAACCGCGAACCCAAGCAGCAATAGCACAAAAGTACTGCCGATGAAGTGCAGTCTACGGCAGGTTATTTCGGAGTGTTCCTGAAGATAGAAGGGGTAAAACTCGGCGAAGCTCGCGAAACCCTCTGTCTTGATCGTGGTGTCTGTCGTCATGGATGTTTCCTCCCGATTGATGGCGACAGTCTAGGGGGTGATGATGGCTTAATCTTGATTTTGAAGGTCAAAATATTGTTATATCAGGACATGCTATTGTCCTGAGGGATCCAATGAGAACCACTTCCAGCCTTTGGTTGTTGGGCATGGCCGAGCAGCTCAAGTGGTTGGGCTTGCCGGTGACCGAGCTATTCGAGCAGGCGGATATACCGCTGCCTTCTCTTGCCAATACCCGTGTGCGGGTGCCGCAGGACAATATCAGCCGCCTGTGGCGGGCAGTGGAAAAGGCCTCGGGCAGTGAAGCGATAGGCCTGGTGGTGGGAGAAGCGCTGGGGTTTTCCGGGATGGCCGGCGCCACGGTTGGACTGCTGGAATGCACATCAGCCAGCACGGCGATCGATATCATACTGCGCTACCAGAAAGTGATTGGGGAAACATCCAACATTCATTGGCAACGGCCATCAGCGTCGACTGATGAGTCACGACGGCTGGTCTTTGCGTTCTACGATGACCAGCAACCCTTATCTCCCCACACCATTGACGTGGCTATGGCCTCGATGGTCCGACTCGCACGCATGGTCGAGGGAAAAAATTGGAGGCCGTTGCAGGTTGAGCTGAGGCGGCGGGTAAAAGACAGGGCGGCGCACCGGGCCTATTACGACTGTGACGTCAAGTTCGGCTGCCGTAGCAATGCGATTGATATCCCGATTACAGCCGCTCAATCCCAGCCGTCCATTGCCGGCAACCTGATTGCTGAATCCGACGGGTGCGGAGTCGCTGAGATGGTGGCGATGGTCCTGCCCGAGCAATTGCGCATGGGTGCATTCCACCGTAGGGATATCGCCGCGCTGTTCTCCATGAGTGAAAAGACCCTGCAACGTCGTCTGGCCGAGGAAGGCCACAGTTTTTCCAGGATTCTGGACACCGTGCGGGCCAACCAGAGCAGAGCACTTTTGCTGGAAGGTGGTTACACACAGACCGAAGTGGCCTTCCTTTGTGGCTTCAGCGACCTCAGCGCGTTCCACCATGCCTTCCGGCGCTGGTACGGTGTGGCTCCGGGCGGGTATGTTGCTGAAAATTTGTGGCGAGTGGCCGCAAACCCGTGAGGGCGTCGGACAACCTACCCTGCTGCGGGGAAACATTTCCGGGGCGCGCCGGCGACCTTGAGGGAAGCCCCCTCCCTGGGGCCCCTCCCAGGGGCGATATAGCGACCGCCCCTCAGGCAGCCGACCTCGGTTTGTACAGCGAAAACAGGCGCTGCAAGCTGCCGGGTGACCACACATCCCCCAGTTCATAGAATGCGTCATAGCGTGGCGCATCGTCTGAGTCGGGCGCGTTGTTATTGCGCTCGGCATCGAAGATGTGCACATCCGGTGGCAGCAGCTGGGGTTGATCCAGTGTGCCCACCCGGATAAAGCGTACGATGTCGCCCTGGCCCTGAGACATCAGGTGGTAATTGCTCCATACCGCTACCGAGCATTTCTTACAGCGTGCCACCGTCTGTCCTGCACCTGATGGCGTTGGCAACTCCGTGTAAGTCATTTCGCCCTGCAGCAGGTCAACTTCGTGGGACTCGATCAGCGCGTTTACGGCGTGGTAAGCCCCGGACTGGCGTTGGCAGTTCTTGCAGTGACAGGCGTGCACAACCAGCGGTTTAAGTAGCATGCGGTAACGTACGGCCCCGCAAGCGCAGCCCCCTTCCAGGCATTGCTCTAACTCTTTCATGACTTATCCTCAGCGGTGTTTGCAAGCTGCGACCATACTGTGCGCGAGTTTGAATTTGCCTTCGATGGCAGGCCGGGAATCAGCATGGGGGTCTGTTGTTGGTACGCGCGGTAATCGTCGCCGAATTCGCGCAGCAGCGAGCGCTCTTCAAAATACAGGCCAATCAATATGTAAAGCGCCATGCTGGAGGCGAATACCAGGTGGCCAACCGTCATCACAGGGGTTGCATAAACGGTGATTAATACGCCCAGCTGCATGGGGTGGCGAACGATACGATATAGCAATGGCTGCTTGAATTCAGGCGTCGGTAATGGCCGTTTGGCGTTGGCAAACCAGACCTGCTTCAGGCCGAATAGCTCAAAGTGATCGATAAGAAAGGTCGAGGTCAGCAGGACCAGTACTCCCAGCCCAAACAAGCCGACCATGGCCATCGCGGCGATCCCTTCGAGCTGCCAGATGACTTCCGGCATCGGCCGCCATTGCCACATGGCCAGGCTCAGGAAGAGCGCTGACTGCACCACGTAGGTGCTGCGCTCGGCATCCACCGGTACGTAGCGTCCCCACCAACGCTTGAAGCCATCGCGCGCCATTAGGCTGTGGAAAAACCCGAACAGGAATACCAGGAACACGTTGACCGCCAGCGCCTCCGGCCATCCCACCACGACTCCGTCGTTAACCGCCTTCGGCACGCCGAACGACTGCAGGAAACCCGCCAGGTAGATGAATGAAGCGTTGAATGCCACGTAGGCCAGTAGCCCGTACAGGACCAGTATTGGGCGTTTCATAATTACCTCCGATGTTGGGGATAACCACCCCGTGCAGTTATTGGAATTCGGCATTTGCCGTATGCACAGTATCGGAGGTGTCGTAGGTGAGAACTTGCAGAAAACCTGAAGATTCTCTGGAGGTTCCGTGGAGGTGCTGAAGGGTTTATGCGATCGGACTGCGAAGATCGCTAGTTTTTTGGGGCCAGCCCTACCTCATTGAAGGCCTTTTCCAGCGCGCCACGCAGTGCGCCGTCGCTAAAGGGCAGGGCGCGAAAGAACTGGCTGCTGTCTGCATTCCCGCTGCGCTCCCGCGCCCGTTGTGCCCACTCTGCTGCGTGGTCCTTCTCGCCAGCAATGGCATTGACCGCGGCGGCAATAAAGTCCATGGCGGCGATGGCGTTGGGCTGGCGGGCCGCGCGATTTGCCCAAAAGCGTGCTTGCTCGAGCTCGCCGTCG
Organism: Halieaceae bacterium; assembly: GCA_963669435.1. Lineage (GTDB taxonomy): Bacteria > Pseudomonadota > Gammaproteobacteria > Pseudomonadales > Halieaceae > CALJFL01. The sequence continues at coordinate 1,231,557 of OY770025.1, read as the reverse complement.
CGCAGGAACGAAAGTGCCCGCACGCCGAAGAAGCCGTACATAAATGGATCCAATGGACTCAGCGCAATGGCAGCGCTGGCCTCGGTGTGGGTGTCGTGCTGGTCGTATTTTACTGCACGGGTCCCATCCAGCATGACCGATGCCAGGGCGTGAGAGTAGTGGGCCTGGGCAAAGTTGCCGCTGATCTGCAGGGCCCGTTCCAGCCAGGGCTGTCCTGAATCCACGTCGCCAGATAGCCAGAAGCTGCGGCCCATAACAAAGTTGGCCAGGGGGTCCAGGCGGTCCAGTTCGACGGCACGTTGCGCGCTCCCCATCGCGGCGGCTTCGCAATACTCGACCCGGGTTTCAGGATATTGATTGAATGCAGACTGGAAATGCGCGAAGGACAAACCCGCATGGGCGCGTGCAAAGTCGGGTTGCAGGTTGATGGCACGCTCAAAGTAAGCGGTGGCTGCAGCGTTATCGCGAGCATTAAAGCGGTACATATGCTGCTGACCCAGGTGGTAGTTCGACCAGGCGTCCAGGTCGGAGGTGTGCAGGTACTGGGCCTTGGAAGCTTCGGCTGCGGATATCTGTAGTTCCAGCGCATTGACTGCCTGCTGCACCATCGCGCTGCGCAGCTCGTTAACGTCTCCGCTGGCCGCAGTGAGGCGATCCGCCCACACCACCGAGTTATCGCGAAGGTCGGTTAACTCAGCAGCCAGTTCCAGACGATTTCCCACATTTCCCAGCTGGGCGGAGAGGCAATAGTCCGCGGAGGTCAGCGGGCGCAGCACGCCCCCATCGCTGCGCTGCAGGCGTATGGCGCTGGCCCAGGAGATGACCTTTAACCACCTCAGGCGCGAAAGCCCGACGATAACATCGTGCGTCAGGCCGCCGGCGAGAATCGAGCTCGGGTCTTGCAGGTCTTCGAAGGGGGTTACCAGGATCATTGGACGTGAGTCCGTAGCTATCTCGGCGGGTGTTTCGTCTAGCGCGATCGAGGTTGTTTTCACTCCCTGCATGTTGTCTTGTGGTTGTAGATTACCCACGAATCGATAACCCACCCCGTGCACCGTTTTGATATAGCGCTGGCGCTTGCCGTCATCACCCAGCGCCTGCCGTGCGCTCTTGATACGGCTGGCGATGGTGGCGTCGGAGGTATAACGGCCGCGCCACACCGCGTCGGCAAGATCGTCCTTGCTCAGTACGGTATCCCGATTCGCGATCAGCGTATGCAACAGGGCGAAGGTTTGCGGTTCGAGAGGGACTACCTTGCCAGCCCGGGTCAATTCGTGGGCATCCGTATCCAGTCGGATGTCGTCAAAGGCAAAAAGCATTTATGTCCTGTTTTAGATACTGCGTTTTCGGGTGGACAAACTCGCCTGATGCATTGTTGGGTCAGCTGACCCCTGACACCCGGCTATGAGGTTTGCCACCTACCCTGGCTAATCCTTAATCCGCATTTCCTGTGGTATGCAACGGATTTAACTATAGGATGCCGTTGGCCACAAATGATCATATTGCCTGTATGCTTGTTTGGTTGACGCAGATTCCCTGAAAATAAGTTTGGGTTACTCGGCGCCGCCGGCACCAAGGATGAGTGTGACCATGACCAAAGCAAATTATCGACCCGCTGAAAAATCAGACTGTCGCACGGTCGCGCAATTGGCCAGCATTTCCTCGGATGGCGTGGCGGACTATATCTGGACGCAGATGGCAGAGCCCGGGCAGGATATTCTCGATGTCGGTGAGGCCCGATATCGGCGCGAGGGTGTACCGATGAGCTTTCAAAATAGCACCCTGGTGGAAGTTGAAGGCCAGATCGCGGGGATGTTGCTTGCCTTCCCGATGCACATTGAGCCCGACGCGGAGCCTGAGACCGACCCGGTGCTGGCACCGTACAGCGCCCTGGAGGAAGACAACAGTTACTACATCATGGGCGTGGCCCTGTTCCCGCAGTACCGGGGTTCAGGTATTGGCAGTGAACTGATGGCGATGGCGGAGAGTGATGCGCGCGATAAGGGATTCGACAAGCTCAGCCTGGTGGTCTTCGAACAGAACAGTGGCGCCCATGCCCTTTACCTGCGGTTGGGCTACAAGGAGCGGATGCGGGCTTCCGTAGTCCCGCATCCGCTAATTCACTTCATCGGAGAAGCGATTCTGATGGTCAAAACGCTCGCTTGAGAGGTGAGGCTTTACTTCACCTTTCCCGGCTTGCGTTCGCTGACGTACACGGTTCCTGCGGAACCGTAGTACAGCCTCTTCATATCCCAGGATAATGATGGTCGTGTCTCACTCGCGCCTGCGGTGGGAAAGCTCAGTTCCACACTCAGGTTCCTCGGGGTTGACCAGGACGCATCCAGGCTCTCCCGGGTGGACATAAACACATCGAATACACCGCTGTCTCGATCCGAGGCGAACACGATGGTCAGCCCGTCCCTGGATACATTGGGCTGCCTATCATCCATCCCGGTGTTCAGGCCCGGCACAGGTACGCCCTCAGAGAAGCTGCCATCGGGCGCCATTTCGCTGCGATAGATGTCCTGGTTACCGCCGGAGTTTGAGGAAAAATACAGAAACGTACCGTCCCGGCTGTTGAGCAAGGCGGGGCTGAATTCAGTGCCAGATGTGTTAGGCCCATCTGGCGCGCAACCGAGATGTATGGCATCGCCGAAACTCTGGGCTGGGTAGGGCCGGTATTTCGCCATGTAGATATCGGCGTCGCCACAGGCCTGTTCACCCCCGCGATTGGATACGAACAACAGCCATTGACCGGTCACCGGTGTGGGACAGAAATCATTGGCATCGTCCAGGCTTACCGGTGCCTCCAATCGGGTCCGGTCCATAAACTCACCCTTGCGACCATCCCGACGGTAGGTCCAGATATCCAGGGTGCCGGCGCTGCGGGATGCCGTGTACAGGATATTGCCATTGCGCGATTCAATCGGGCAGCCGCCACCGACAGTGGCTTGCGGCTCGCTCCATTCTGAATACTCGGGTTTCGCCTGTGCCATAGCGACTACGGTTAGTGCGAAGGTTAGTGGTAGATAAACTTTAGTCCTTGTCAGCATACATTGCCTCCGATGTATACGTGCTCCCGGGAGTGAGTCCCGGATCCAGTAAAACGCCTACTGCCCGTCACCGGGTGTCCGATGGTTCAGCGCTCAGGAAATTGTAGATTCGGCGCGCATTTATGCAGTGAAGATTGAGTGAAGATGGATGATTCCGGGGTGAGTTTGAAAGCTGGCGGAATCTGACCAATACTTAAACTACTGCGACCCGCTGTACGATGGATAACGGGGGGAGCGATCTAATGACGCCACGCTATATCTCCAGCGACGCTTATAACTTTGCAGAATTTGTGCTTGAGCATGATTCGCTGCGCCTGTTCCGGCGCGGCGAAGAAATCCACTTGCCTCCACTATCCGGCAGATTGCTACTGGCCCTGGTTGCGCGTGCTCCGGGTACGCTCACCTATGAGCGAATAACCAAAGAGGTATGGGGTGGTCGTCATGTCAGTCATGCCACCATTACCCAGCGGGTAAAGCTGCTGCGCCGCGCACTTGGGGACCATGCCGAAGAACCTGACTATATAGCGTTGGTACGCGGTAGTGGATACCGCTTTATCCCACCAGTTGAACACGTTACCTCCCAGGTCTTTCCAGCTGTCCCCTCTAAGACCTCCAGGGTGTATTGGAGAACGCCTGCCACTGCGGTTCTTTTGGTCGCTGCTCTGGTGATTACGGGATGGACAGGTATGTACCTCACAACCGAAGCGGATGAGTCAGAGATCGCAGAATTGGTTGTGGTTCCGCCAGAGGCAAAGAGGGCTTTCGAACAGGGCAAGGTGTTGTTTCACAGGCGGGGCGAGGGCGATGTCCAGCGAGCGCAGGAGTACTTTGAGAGGGCCATCGCCCTGGCGCCAGAGTATGCTGATCCCTGGGTCTTGCTTGCGGGTGTCTATCGCGTTCAAGCCTGGCTTGGCGAGATCACTTTGGAAGAATCATATCAGGCGCAGAGTCGCGTGCTAAACCGGGCCCTCATACTGGACCCAGGGTTGTTAGACGCGCAAGTGCGCTTGGCAGAGCTGGAGTGGTCGGCGACCGGCGCGACCGAAGTGATGCGACAAAGCATGGATCAGGTGCTGGAAGTCGACCCGCTACACCCGCTGGCTCTGGTGAAGAAAGCCCAGATTCTGCATTTACAGGGTGACTGGGAAGGGGCTCTTGAGCTGCGCGAGCAAGCCGCAGCGCAACGCCCCAGTTCGTTCGTGGCGCAAAATAATGTGGCAACCCATTACCTGTTAATGGGAGAGTTGGGTCGGGCGGAAGAGATCTTGAACAGCATCCTCGATATCCACCCGAATCAGTCAGAGATGCTGGCATTACTCTTTACCCACCTGCGTCTGCTGCAATCTCGCCCGGATGAGGCGATGGTGTGGGCCGACAAGATAAGCCCCGACCAGGAGCGGCTTGCCATGCAGGCCCTGGCGTATCACCTGGCAGGTGAGTCAAAAAAAGTGCAGTCGGCCTTGCAGCAACTTCGCCAAGACCCCTCTCCATTTGCCCGTGCCAAGGTGCTGGAGATCGAGTACTTCAGCAATCCGCGCACCCGTGACGAAGATTCACTCGGGGCTTTCCCCCTGACAGGGCTGGAAGACGCTGAACAATACGATGAGAGAGGGCAGGCCATCTACAACCTGCTGCTCTCACCATTGCTGGATTGGTCTCAGCGACGCGACCAGTGGCTGGCGCTGTACCGCCAGATAAGTGAAGTCTCCAACATGAAGGTGGCGGCTATCTCCCCTGTCAGTGAGGGGCATTTGGACCAGTAGTTTGCGGGCAAACTGCACATACGCCGTTTTATAGAGCCCGCAACAATCCAGACAGAGTTGCGTGCCTGTATCACCGCATTGGTGTTAGATGACTCGATAAAATCGACTACTGCACGGCTGGAAGTTGATGACCTCCAACATTCGCCCTTTATGGGCTGGGCTCAACGTCGTGGGCAGTGGGTGGAACTTTCGCAAAAAATGCTAGATAGCGGCTATCTCATGGTGGCGGTAAACAACGGCCAAACGCGTTAATTTTGAAGAGCTTCGTGTGCTGAGCCTAGCCGCCCTTCATCCTTTCCAATTTTTAGATAGTGATCGAGACCATTCTTGAAACTTCCCTGGCTTATGGCCTCAACCACATCAGGATTCTCGGTCAGGTAAAAGTACTCGGAGAAACCAGCAACGCCTTTTTCAGCGGGATTAGTGCCCTGTGGTCCAGTGCTGAGTGGAATCTTCGAGCGAAAATCAAAGAAGAACGTTGTCGAAGGGTTTGCGCCAGCGATGGTTATGAACCCGAGCCGACCATCTGCAAGGAGATAAGGAAAATAAGGTTCTTCCGTCAGACTATAGGGTTCGACCTCTGGCCCGTATTCCTTAAAAATATCTTCTCGGCGTCGACTTAGATCGTTGAATCCCTTCCAGAAAGTAGAAACAAACTTGCCGTTGCCAGTGTTGATGAGAATCTCGTTCGACCACGCGTAGGGAATTGGCTGTGCTACTTCGTTACTGAATGTCGACCACTGTTTAGGGGTGTCAGTGCTGTAGCCTCTTTCGGACATTATAATGTCGGTAAAGCCATCATGATTGATATCCTGAAGCGTCATTTCATGACTGGCGGCATTTCCCAGGTTGTAGTTGTACAGGGTTTGATCGGTGACATCTGTGAAACTTCCTTTCCCATCGTTTTCCAAGAACTGCAATACTCCTGCAGAGGAGTAAGTACTTTCACCCTCGCCACCCCAGACCATGGCGGCGATGAGAATGTCCAGGTCGCGATCATTATCGAAATCGAAAAGTTCCACCTGGACCTCGTGCGACATGTCCGCACCACCAGCTGGAAGATATGGATTGCCATCGAAGTGAGGCTTGTTGGCGAAATAGCTGCCGGGTAGTGGAATCTTTTCGCCATAGGCTCGCCCCTGTTCAAACTGGATATTGTCGATGATCCAGTTCTCGGTGCCGCTAGGGCTGGGACTGTTCTCCAAAATATTGGGGCTATCTACAATCACAATTTCGGTTATCTGGTCGCCATCTATGTCGCCCATGACAGCAGCTGATCCAGAGCCAATCAGATCGCCGCCCATGTTAAAGAAATCAGTAGGCGTCAATCCTTCCAATGCAATGGTGTAACGTATCGGATAGGCCTCGAATCCGCCCTGAGTATCATTGATAAACAACATCAACGCTCTAGGCGCACCATTTTGGTCTCTAGGGTCGTCGGGGTTTCTCGGTATATCTGCCCAGTATCCAGACCCTACGAAGTCCGGGTAACCATCGCGATTAAAGTCGCCAATGCTGCCCTCGTGCATTGCCATGTCTGGTTCGACCCTATGTTCTGTGAACTTCCCATTGTCATTAAGGAGCAGATGGTTAGGAGTGAATTGAAATGGGGACTCATTATGTCCGGCAATGAGAATATCCTGATGACCATTGAGGTCAAAGTCCTCAACACGGATGAATGCAGTGCCACTCGTCGTTGAACGCCCTAAGAGTTGTTGTGCGGATAGATATCGCGTTTTATCCATGTCTGCTTCGAACACAACCAGGTCTGCGGGTGGTGCAGGTGGTTGGGCATCGAAACCTCGGAACGTCCAGCCACTGAGCAGGATCTCGGGATTGCCGTCCGAATCCAGATCGCCTGAGCCCGCATACCAAACCTGACTGTTTTCGTTTGCAGCTTGTTGGTGGATCTCTGCCACCTCAAACATTTGCGAATTCAATAAAACGCTGCGAGGCAGCGGGTTGATCGTAATGTCGTTACGCAGAGGTCGCCCAAATTCAGGTATCAGCTCCAAGGTGAAATCAAATAGTGTAAGGCTGGCGGGTATCGCAACCTTGCAGTCCCCTGAATCGTACTTGCAGTAAGTCCCGTTCTCCCAGCCATAAAGTTTAAAGCCCTCGTTAGGTATCGCGGTAAAGGTTTCCGTGAGTGCTGTATTGGGTTCAAGTTCGATTACGCACTCCGACATTTGCGGACAGTGAAAGTCACCTGAACTTGAACTGACGGAACCGCCGTGGGGGGTGGTGACCTTGACTTTACAAGCTGAAACGCAGAGTAAACAAGTCAGAAAAGCGAGTGATGTCGCTGTCTTTTTGATTGGCATTTATAGCACACTCTCGGAGCGACGGTGAAATCCTCTAGAAATTATTGCACAGCGGAATTGGCTTAACACCCCCCCCGGATGTCGTAGTTGCAAGTTGTGATTTTTGAAGGACTGTGAGAAGTGTAGCTTTGACGAAATCCACGAACTAGATATTGGTAGTTGCCGTGAATAAATATTAGCCAACCAGGAAAGTGCGTAGGGTTGGCGAGTATTTCCGAATAGATTGTTCCAAATGCCGTTTTTCGCTTGTCAGTGCGACCGGCTTATGGGGTAAAGTGTATGCGTGGCAGATTTCAAACCAATAAGAACGTTTCACCGGTCCATTTTGTATCTTGTCGCCAGCTTCGCCTTGGTGGGGCTGGGCGTGAGCGCAGTATCGGCTCAGGAAAACACCCTTTGGGCGGCGAGACCGAGCGGAGTTGAACCACCGGGTGCCGGTGTTTCGATGGCCCAAAAGCTCAAGCTGGGCAAGTACCAGGCGCATCAGCTCAATCTGCCGCAGATGCGCAGCGTGCTTTCCCGCGCTCCGAAGGAGAGTCCAGGCAAGCGAAAGATTGTTGGGGGCGCCACTGTCGTTCTGCCCGATCCAGATGGCGCATTGGTGGAGTTCCATGTGGTCGAGACCCCGGTGCTGTCCGAGGCGCTGGCGGCCAAGTACCCGCAGATAAAAACCTATCGCGCCGTGGGCGTTAAGGACAAGCGCCTCAGGGCTAACCTGGATATCACCAACGCCGGTTTTCGGGCCCAGGTGTTAGGACCCAGGACCCGCTGGTACGTTGAGCCCCTGTACGAAGGGGATGTGGTCAACTACGCGAGTTTTCATACCAAGCACATCAAGGACACGCGCCAATTCCGCTGTCAGGTCGAGGGTAATAATGCGGTGGACGCGGATGACCTGTATCGCCCCTACGAAAAGTTTGGTTTGCGTCAGGCCCGTGCAGGCACCGATTTGAACACCTACGAGCTGGCGGTGGCGACCACGGGCGAATACGGCCAATACCACGGTGGTACGACTGGCAGCATACTCTCTGCGGTTACCACGGCGATCAACCGGGTCAACGGCATCTACGAGCAGGAAGTATCCATCCGTTTGCAATTGGTCGCCAACAACGACCTGATCCTCTACAACGATCCTGCAACCGACCCCTTCACCGGTAACGACAACGCCTTCACTCTTATCAATGAGTCCCAGACAGTTATCGACGATGTAATCGGCTTAGCGAACTATGATGTCGGTCACACCTTCAGTACGGGTGCCGGTGGGCTGGCGGCTCTGGGGGCTATTTGCAGTGAGGATAAAGCAGAGGGCGTTACCGGCCTGGCGGCGCCAATTGGCGATGCGTTTTATGTAGATTTTGTGGCCCATGAAATTGGCCACCAGTTTGGTGGCGACCACACGTTTAACGGTGCGCTCGGGAACTGTGCCGGCGGCAACCGCAATGCATCGACAGCTTTTGAGCCCGGTAGTGGTTCCACGATTCAGGCGTATGCGGGGATCTGTAATGGGGACGATCTGCAGGTTGGCAGTGACCCCATGTTTCACTCCATCAGTTTTGATCAGATTCGTGATCACGTGGAAAACGGCAGCGGTGCCAGTTGCCCTGTTCAGTCTGCCACCGGCAATGCGGTGCCCAGCGTCAGTGCCGGATCGGACTTTACGATTCCCGCAGATACTCCCTTTGTGTTCACGGCTTCCGGGAGCGACGGTGACGGCGATCCCCTGACGTATTCCTGGGAGCAGCGTGATCTGGGTCCCCAGGCGCAGCTGACGGCTGCGGATGACGGATTGATACCCCTGTTTCGAACATTCGCACCCACAGCTTCACCGCAGCGCTTTCTACCCCGACTCTCTATGCTGGCAGCGGGGGGGACAGACCCCGCCGAAAAACTGCCGCAATTGTCGCGCGCTATGGATTGGCGGGTAACGGTGCGTGACGGCCAGGGCGGTGTGAACACCGATGATATGGTGCTGACCATTGTCGACAGTGCCGGCCCTTTTCAGTTGACCTCTCCTAATGGTGGGGAGACCGTGGGCAGTGTGTTCGAGGTAAGCTGGAACGTGGCCGGGACCAGCGCAGCACCAATTAACGCTGCTAATGTAGAGTTTTACCTTTCTACAGACAGCGGCAACACCTTTGATCTGGCGTCGCCATTGCAGGTGAGTGTTAATGACGGCGCCGCCCAGCTGACGCTTCCCAATGGGGTGACCAGCAGCAACACAGCGAGGCTGATGATCAAGGGTGAGAACAATGTGTTCTTTGATATCTCCGATGCTGATTTCATTGTCGACCCCACTCTGGCGTCTCCGCCGCAGTTACTGGAAGCAGAGGGTTTTAACGGGACGGTGAACCTGTCTTATCTGCCAGGTGGCGATACGCCCGATCTGCACCGGGGAATTTGCTCCCGGGAACAGGCGACTCAAATTGAGGAATCAGTAACGCCGGGTCAGGCGTTTTCAGAAGACAGCAATGTCAATGGCGACGTCGATGTGCAATCTACCATCCTGGTAAGCGGCGTGGCGGATAACCTGGATACGGAAGACCCGCTCAGCATACAGCTGGCGATTTCCCATACCTGGCGCGGTGACCTGGTGATTGACCTGATGTCCCCGGAAGGAACCTCGGTGCGGTTGAAAAATTCGGACAGCGGCGATTCAGCGGATGATGTGAACGGAACCTATCCAGATACACTCACACCGGTTCAGAGCCTGTCCGCCTTCGCCGGAGAAAACCCCAACGGGAACTGGACGCTGTCGATCACCGACGTATTTACGGGAGACTCCGGTACCCTGAACAGCTGGGGGCTCACCCTGAATACCGTGAACGTAGATTCCCACTCGGGCACCGCGAGCAGCTCCCCCATCGTTGTCACCGGTCTGACCAATGACTTGCAATATGAATGCGTGGTCCAGCAGTCCAACGGAAGCGGTGGCTTTGGCAGTATATCCAACACCCTGTTTGTCACCACCGAGACAGCCTCGGCGCCGGCGCAGCCGGTTATCGACCAAGTGGAGGCGGCCGATGGCGAGGTAGTACTGTTCGTCAGTGTAGCGAATGACGGCGGCGCCGATATTGATTTCTTCACAGCAGACTGTGGTGGCGTAACGTCCATGAGCAACACCTCTCCGGTTACCGTGGCGGGACTCGACAGTGACACCACATACAACTGCACTGTAACGGCGACTAATCTTGCGGGCCTGACCAGTGCCGCCTCGGTCCCCGTTGAGGCGACCCCTGAAGATACGCCTGCAGGCTTGCCCATCTGGTTGCTGTACGAGGCGAGCAAGTAAACCCTGCGCTTTCACCAACTGAAGTACTGCTAATCTAACTTGAACCAGGTGGCCCTTACCTAGACTGTTCACTAAGTCGAACCGACCCACTAACTAAGGGCTGTTTGCATCCATCGCCGCTTTGATCAGGATAATGTTGAGCGAATTGGTGGCAGGAACGTCGTCTGCGGACAGCGGGTCAGTTTCCGCCTCCAACTCTTCACCGTCGCTGAAGCCGTCCCCGTCGGAGTCAGCAACGGCCGGGTCGGTACCCAGTTCGCCTTCGAGGTTGTCGCCAATGCCATCGCCGTCGGTGTCCATGGTCTCGGTCGGGTCCTGGGGAAAGGCGTCGACATCGTCCGTTGCGCCGTCATTGTCGAAGTCATTGGGGAATTGGTCGATATAGTCAGAGATACCGTCACCATCGAGGTCGGGTAGCAAGTCGCTGAGATTATTGCAGCCTGCAGCATTACCACCCAGTGAGATGGTGCCGCCCACATCCGGGTTGGGCGCACTGCCCGGGCCGGCGGCGCCATCGTCGCGAGTATCCAGCACTCGCCGTAGGCCCGCGCAATCGGCAACACTGTTGTTCAAAACGCTAAAATTGCCGTCCACTTTAGACAGGCCCGTAAGCCAGTCGGTGTCCGCCAGCAAGGAATTTCCATCAATGAATGTCGGGCCGCCGATGCGCTGCAGACTGTCCAACCCGGTAAAACTGACCAGGCCGGTGTTATCCAGGAAGCTGAATCCCAGGCTGCCAATATCGGTCAGGGCACCCAGGGCGCTGAGCTGGGTGAGTTTGGGCAGGAAGTTAATTCGCAATTCGCCCGCCGAGGTCAAACTGCCAAATCCTGTTATTGACTGCAGTTCTGGCAGGTTGGTGATCCACAGTGCATCGGTTACGGTGGTCAGCGCGTTGAATCCGTCAATTTCCAGCAAGCCGGGATAGTCGCGGATTTTTATGGTGCCGGCCGTCTCCAGGGCATTCAGGCCTACGACGCGACGCAACTCGTTAAAGGCATCACTTTGCGCCCATTGTACGTCCAGCTCTCCGATGGAGCGTAGCGAATCCAGCCCGGCAAAGCTGAGGTCGGTTCCAACGCTCACCAGATCCAGTGCTCCGCCGATGGTTTCGACGTTGTCGAGTCCGCTGAAGTCCGTTCCAAACCAGGTGATTAGTAGTACATTGCCGGTGATAGCTTGTAGTGACTCAAGTCCGACGAAGCTGTCGGGCAAGTCTCGTCCCTCGGTGCCTTCACCACCCATTATCGATCCAACAGATTGCAGATTGTCCAGCCCTTCGTAGTTTGCCTGTTCGGTCAGCAACATGTTGCCGGTGATGGTTGTAAGCCCGCCCAGCCCTGCCAATGTAGGCAGGTCGGGGTTGTACCTCACAGAGAGACTCTGCACAGAGGTGAGCGCATCCAGCCCGGACAGGCTGCTAAGCATTGCGTTGCCGGAGATATCCAGGCCCGTGACCGGCAAGGTTGTAAGACCACTCAAGTTCGGCAGGCTCAGCAGGGCGTCCAGGTCAGAAAGAGCTAATCCCCCGGCGCTTTGCAGGCCGGTCAGTCCGGTGAGGTCGGTCAGCAGCGCGTTGGAAAACACCAAAACGGTGGATGTTACGGTGGTGAGGTTATCCAGGCCATCGACCGAGGTGAGATTGGCACTGTCGCCGATGGCGACGGTGCCTGCGGAAGTTAGCGACTCCATGCCTTGCAGGGACGCCAATTGGGTGTTACCGGTAACGCGCAGAGCGCCGCTCAGGGTAGACACCCCATCGAGGCCCTGCAGTGATGTGAGGGCGGCGTTGTCCTTAATCTCCAGGGAGGCGGTAGGCTGGACACCCTCGAGCCCCGCCAGTGATGTTAGCTGCGGGTTGCCTTGAATGAGAAGGCTGTCAACGGTATCTACCAGCGCGCCAAGGCCCGAAAGGTCATCCAGTATCGGGTTTGAAAGGATAGTGACCCCAGTGCCAACCGCCGTCAGGCTGGCAAGGCCGTCGAGGTTTTCCAATACATCATTGCGGTTAACGGCAAGGGAAGTGCCGATGGATTCGAGATTACCCAGACCGTCAACATTGGTGAGCAGGGTGTTGTCGACGATGAACACACCTCTTCCAACTTCAACGATGTTGCTCAGATTGGCGACGCTCGTAGCGCCGTCGATAAAGAGATTGCCGTCGATGCGGTCACAGTCCTGCGGAAAATCATCCCCTGTGCCGCTATAGGTGTAGTTGGTTGCCGGACAGTCGACGGCGTGCGCGACCGGGGTGAGCGCCAGCAATAGCAGCAAAAGCGGTATCAGCCGCCCTGTGTTGAATGCGCGTCTCAGTTGATTCCAGACCATGCGGTTACCCTACACGCAAAAGCCGGATAATTCATCGACTCCGCCGATGCGGGAATGGATTCACAATTCTCAGATAACAGCTTCTTGTTGGCCGTTTTGGTAAGTCATTTTGTTTAGACCCGCGAGCAATCGACGAATTGTTTTGGATTTTGTGGCCGGTTCAACTAGGCTTGGGTCTGTTGCCATTGAAATGGCCCGACGAAACTGCTGCTCGGGTAGGAGCAGATAGACCACATTCTCACCTTGTATGTGTGCAGAGTGCCAGTGATCCCGCCTTAAGGATTAACCGTAGTCTCAAGAGATGCGCAGGTTTACAACCCGAATAACGTGGAGCAGTAGCGCTTTCGATGCCGTTAAGCTCTCTTGATCGACTATGGCGCCGCGTTGTGCGTGCATCTGCATGCCTGTTTGCACTGGCAGGTGCCCCAACATATGCGGCGGCACCTGACGCATTCGATGTATTTGCTTCTGCGCTAAAAAGCACCGTGTCCACGCCGCTCTCTTCCCCGATTGTTTTTGATGCCATTGATGCGGACCAGGATACGCTGACCTATAGCGTGGAAACCTTACCCTCAAACGGCTCACTGGGGGCAGTAGACGGCTCATCGGTCCTTTACACCCCGCAAGACGGATTTATCGGTGTCGACAGCTTTACCTACTCCGCCAGCGATGGCAGTGATAGCAGTGCGGTCAAAACGGTGAGCATCCGGGTGGTTGATCCCTTCGAGTACGGGCTGCTGGCGGGTGCGCTGGCGCAAGGTAGTTCCGACCTGCTGGTCACCGATGTAGAGCTGTCCAATGACGGACGTTTTCTGGCCGTATTCGCCACGGCCACGGTAGGAGGGGGAGGCCTTATCCGTTTTGTCTTCGGGCAGATGTTTAGATTTGATGAAAGCTCGCGCAGTTGGAAGTTTCTGAATAACGCGAACAGTGATTTGAGTACGGAAGGGCAAATCACCGGCAGGTGTTGTGGGACCAGTATGGCGTTCTCAGCTGATGGCACCACGGTCGCGATTGGCGATTCGCGGCCCCAGGACGGTTCCGATGGCAGCCTGCCGACGGAGCAAACCCCGATGGGTCGGGTGAAGGTCTTTCGCGCCGTGAACAACCCGGTGACCGGTTACGCCCAACTCGGCAGTAGTATCGACGGCCCGCTGGGCAGCGGGCAGCTTGGGTCTGATGTCGCCCTGTCACGCACCGGCGACATCATCGCGGTGGGGGAACCGGGTATTAACGGGGCGCGAGTGTTCCAGTTCTCTGACGGCAGCTGGAGTCAGTTGGGCAGCGCTGTGGTGGGAGAGGACGCCCAGGACGGCGCCGGTGAAAAGGTCTCGCTTTCGGCCGATGGTTATACCGTTGCCTTCAGCTCCACACTATGCGGCAGTGTCTTCGGTAAAGATCGGGTCGGCTATGCCAGTGTTCACCGTTTTGACGGCAGCGACTGGCAACCGCTGGGGCAGGTCGTCAGGCCCCCGGGCGGCGAGTGTTCCGGACTGGACCTCCAGCTCTCTGCAGATGGCCTCACCCTGGTGAATGTGGGCGAGCCCGGCAGCACCCCGGTCTACTATTTCGATGAGGTGGAAGAAGACTGGTTGCCCTATGCCCTGACCTCTACCGCCACCCAGTTCGACCTGAGCTACGACGGTAAAACCTTGCTTGAACGTGACACGACTGCTCAGCGCAGCTATCGACTGCGGGATGGGGTCTGGCAGCCCGATACGCTACTACTCGAGACCACCGGGCCTGCGAGTCTGTCTGCTGATGGTACGATAATCGCGGTGGGGGACATATCGCTGCCGCCAAGAGGCGGCGCTTTGGTGTTTCAGTTGGAAAGTGCTTTTGAGCCCACTGCGACTGATATCTTTGCGTCTGTGTTCAAAAGTACCGCCGAAGCTCCGCAGATGGTTGAGATACCGCTGGTTGGTGCTGACCTGAATACCACGGACATCGATTACACCCTGACCAGTTCGCCCGCCAATGGCAGCCTGGGTAGCCTGGACGGCGCCGCGGTGCCCTACACACCCGATAATGAATTTGTCGGTTCAGACAGCTTTCTCTACACGGCCGGTGATGGTCAGAGCACTAGCCCCGCTGCACAGGTTAATGTTCAAGTGTACGACCAGGTCGTTTCCGAGCAACTTGGGGCCAGCATTTTTGGCGCGGCGAGCTCCGATGCCTTCGGAACAACAGTGGCGCTTTCTGCAAACGGAATGGTCATGGCGGTCGGTGCCCCCTTTGTTGATACCAATGGCAATAATGCCGGGCAAGTCAGTGTGTTCAATTTCATCGACGGCAGTTGGGTACCGAGGGGTGCGCCCATTGATGGCGAATCAGCCGGGGAGCGATTTGGCACCTTTCTGGCGCTTTCAGCCAATGGTCAATCTATTGTGGTGGGTACACCCGCCTCAGGCCCGCCCGGGGATGTTCGCGTCTACGATTTTAATGGCAGTAGCTGGGTGCAAAGGGGGCAGTCCATTGAGGAGATTGTTACGGCCGGGCAGGGTGGCGCGGTAGGGTTCTCCCACGATGGCCAGACCCTGTTGCTTGCCACGGCGCGCTGGAGCAGGGTTTATCAATATCGGGGTAATCGCTGGGAACAACTGGGGGGCAATATTTTTAGCCCGGATCCGGATGATTTTTCCGCCGAGACCGGCGCGGCACTCAGTGCCGATGGTCTAACCGTGGCCCATGCCTGGTCTGACTCGGGTGTGACCGATGAAAGCGAGTTAAGCGTCTACCGCTATATTAATGGCGCCTGGATCAAGTTGGGGAATACCATTACAGAGAGTATTTTCCTCGGTGGGACCGCGGGCCAGCGTGCGCCTGCCGTTGCGCTTTCGGATGATGGCACAGCAGTCGCGTTCGGCATTTCCCAGGACAGCGCTAATGGTGATGATGCGGGTGTGGCCCGGGTTTATGACCTGATCGACGACGCCTGGGTGCAGCGCGGGCTGAGATTAAACGGCGGTGAATTGGACTTGTTTGGCTCTTCCGTATCGCTGTCGGGAGATGGCCAGATGCTCGCGGTGGGCGCTCCTGGTTTTGCCAGCCCTCCCGGCCCCTCGGCGATCTATCGGTTTGAAGACGACCAGTGGGTGCTGTTAGCGCCGGGTATCGATCTTGGGGGAGAGAGTAAGCGCGAGGGTAACGCTATTGCGCTTTCACAAAACGGACAGATCGTTGCCCTGGGCGCTTCCGCGGCTGACAGTAACAAGGGTCGGGTGCGCGTATTCCGCTTGAGTAACTCGCCGCCCGTGCTTGCGGGTACGCCCCCTTCCTCAATTACCGTACCTGACAGTTACGGCCCTTTTGTACCCATCCTGCTGGACGAGGACCCGGGCGATACGTTCACGTTTGCACTTGAAAATGGGCCGGGCTGGCTGGAATTTGATCCCGCCACCGGCATGTTGGGAGGTTCACCCGGCCCAGGTGATGTGGGCGACAACCCGGGCATTCGTCTTTCCGTGACCGACAGCCTGGGAAGGGAGGGCGAGTTACCGCTATTTTCCATCAATGTATTACCGGAGGGCGACAGTGATGGCGACGGATTGACTGACTCCAATGACAACTGCCCGGAAAATGCCAATGCCGATCAGGAGGACCTGAACGGCGATGGTGAGGGGGACATCTGCGACGACGATGACGATGGCGACGGTTTATTGGATACCGAGGAACTGGAACTTGGTACCGATCCCCGCCTCGCCGATTCGGATGGTGACGGCTTTACTGATGGCGAGGAGGTTGAGGCTGAAAGCGACCCCCTGTCTGCCGAAGATGTTCCCGACACCAATGGCTTGAATATCATTATCATTAAGGCGGCTATGGATGCCAACGGCCCCTGAGTTCAGCCGTGGTAGGTAACGGTATTGCCCACCTGCGAGAAAAAGACCTGAAGACCTGCCACCTCGCTAAGGTCTACTCTTCTTCCTCTTCTTCCTCTTCTACATTGCGCTGTAGCAGCAGGAGCACCCCGGCACGCTCACCGGGCGTCAGTGCATCGAACCCGGTGGGCGGCTGGACCTCTACGCTACCGATATCGTATGCATCGGGTGGCCTGGGCAGACCACGCTGGTCAATGTCCCCCGTGTAGTCCACCAGGTCGGGGCTGAAGATGACATCGAACGACGCCGTCCCGCCGTTATCTATGAGCGGGGAGCCGTCGAGGGGGGCATAGGTGAGAGTCGGACCACCATTGTCCTGCAATGGCCCAACCTGTGGGTCTCCGTCTGCCACGCCGTCGCAGCTTTCGTAGATGAACCAGTTGTTTTCGAGCGTCGAGTTTTCCGGCTCGCCAGCGTCAATATTGCAGCCACCGATGAGCGATGAATTGATATAGTAGAGCCGTGAACGGACGTCGATGGCGACAGGATACTCATCGCTTGGGAACGAGGCATTCAGTACGGTGCTGGCATCGATCCGGAGTGCGCCATTACCAAAAATTCCGATTTGAAAACCGCGCCTGTCCTCGAGGGCAAAGTTGCCGGAGACTGTGGAATTTCTTAGGATTATTTCGCCGGCCAGTCCGCCATAAATACCGCCGTAGGAACTCAAGGTGGCCGTGTTTCCCGACACCGTGGAATTCACGATATGCGTCTGGTAGGAAAAATCCATGTACATGGCACCGCCTATCAATGCCGAGTTGCCCGTGAGGGTTGAGTCTACAATTACAGCGCGAGATTGCTCTATCCACAGAGCGCCCCCGAATTCTGCCTGGTTATCCTCAAACACACTGTTGGCGATAAATGCCCCCCCGGCGTACTGTATTACAGCAAACCTTGGTTGAGCGATGGCGCCGCCGTTATTTTCCGCCACATTGCCACGAAATAGCGAGTCGCGGATCTCTGGCGCCAGTTGGGCTGTGCTGTGAATGGCGCCACCATCGATGGCGCGGTTGTCAATGAACTGGACATTCTCGAACAGCACGTCGGCAGCGCTAAGGATGACTACCGCGCCGCCGTTCTGGCCCGGGGTTTCAGAGTCACTGGCATCACCATTGCGCAGGGTCAGGTTGCGCAGGGTCACGTCGGAGTTAACGATTCTTAGTAGTCCGAACTTCTTTACCGCCCCCGGCGCGCGCTCCAGGGTACTGCCATTGCCCTCGATAATCAGGCCGTCACCAAGGTCTGACACCATTCGGTTGGAAGTGCGATAGGGGTCTGTACTGGAAAACAGCGTATTCGGGGGCAGTACAATCGTGTCCACCGTGGGTGAAGGGTCTCCGCCCTCACAGGCATCTACCCCCTCGTTCAGGGCGACTGCGAGAGACGCCTCGAGTAGCGAACAGTTGCCGTTGTCCTCGAAATCGACGTCACCCATGCCGCCGGTGGCGGTGACGTGGATGGTTGCCGCATTAACCTGCACGGCGCTGCTCAGTGCGAGTGCCAGCGCCAACTTGCTAAAGGAAACCCAGGTGGCTTTGCCAGCGATTCTGGTAGTCCTCGTCTTAGCAGCGAGAATTCTCATGGCCCTAAGCGTACCGGATAATAGTGTCGAATGCTTTAGGCAGTAACTCTGGTGGTAAACGCGCGCCAGGGCTTAACCATTGTCATGCTGCCTTCTCCCCCGGGAAAAACTGCTCTGGAAGCTTCCGAGATGACAGTGGATTTGATTGGAGCGGGTGACGGGAATCGAACCCGTGACTTCAGCGGATACTCTGGCCAATAACGGCTTGAATATAACTTGCTTCATGAGCTGGCATTCGTGATGCAAGTCAATTACCAGCATCAAGTTTTGGTAACCGTCGGCGTATCGCGGTGTTCAGCGTGGCAATCTGCTCGTCGGTTAACTCGTTCTTGATCGCGATCAGCATGGTGAAATGGGCGAGCTTGAATTGGCTTTCCATCTCCAACACGGTTGAGGCCTGGGCGAGAGCAACGTTGGCGTCGATGTCGTCCTGAGTCAGTAGTTTGCGCAGTTTCTGTTGTTCATTGGGCATGGCCCACTGCAGCTCAGACACCTCGCCCTGGAAATCACGCACCAGTTGCGCAATGGCTTTGCGCTGCGCGTCGGTGATGTTCAGATTTTGCTGTTGGCGCATCAGGATATCCGGTGGATACAGTCCCATGCGCAATACCTCGCGATTGTCGGCCTCGCCATTGTTGATGTTCTGGCCGGCAGCAACAGACATCCAGCACAGCAGGATGCCACTCAGAAGGGTCTGGGTGAGTTTCATGGTGATGTCTCCGTGGCTGGGATCTCATTGGAATGCGTTGGCTCCACTGCCAGGGAATCCAGGTGGTACAACTGTGGCAGGGTATGCATTGCGGGTAGTACGCTTTCCGATACGTTCAGCAGCGCATCGGTTTGCAGGATCTGGTCTTGCATGATGCCCGCGTAGAGTCGCGCGGGATCGTCGTCCTCTGTGGAATAGAACACGGTGAGGGCGATAGCGGTTGCCGCCGCTGCTGCAGCGAGGCGAGGCAGGGTTGGCGCCAATCGAGGCTGTACATGCCGGCTGGAACCTTCAGGTTTTGGGGCCGACATTGCGCTGAACGTTGGTGCAGTCGCCATTTCTTCGCGACGTAGTCCAGCGAATCGCCGGTCGAGTTCCCTATCAATGTCACGCTGGCCTGCCGCTGTCTCAGTTTTCTTCATCGCTTATCTCCAAAAGCTCGGCAAGGCGGGCCTTGCCACGATGATAGTGTGTGCGCGTAGAGCCCAAACCTATACCGAGGGTTTGGGCCGCTTCCTCTAAAGTCAGTTCCAGGTAGAAAACCAGGTGCAACACCTCGCGCTGGCGCTGCGGCATGTTTTGCAGGGCCAGGCGCAGCTGGTCAGTGGCTTGTGCCTGTTCTGCTGCCTCCAGTCCGCTGTCTGTCGATAATTCTTCTTTAGCACCCGCGAGCGAGCTGAAAACATGCCAGGTGAGTGGCTGCTGCTTGCGGCCCAGCTCGTTGGCGACGCGTTTGATTACGCCAAAGAACCAGGTTTTTTCGCTGGAGCGTGCACTGTACCTGGCTCGGCCATCGAGGACCCGCAGATAGGACTCCTGCAATACGTCCTCTGCCAGTTGGTGTTGCCAATTGCAGGTAGCCAGTGCCCAGCCCCAGTTGTCCTGGTGGTTTTCCTCTAGAACGCGAATCGGCGAAGGCAGCGCAGGTCTCCTGGCGGTTGTACCTGTCGGGACATTGTAACCTCCGCCAGCCGCGTTCAAACACAGAACATCAGAGGAAGCCAAGGCCACCTCCGGGAAAGTTTGCCAATCCCGGTAACGCGTCAGCGATTTCGGAGGGGGTCAGGCCGTACCAGGCGCCCAGCGGGCTGGCAAACTGTTCTACCGAGGTGGTGGGAATAAGGCGGCCGTTGCCGGAGTCCTGTGGGTGACCCAGTGTAGCGACGGGGATATCACCGTAGATGTCACCACCCCTTACTGCGCCGCCCACCACGAAGTGATGGCCTCCCCAGCCATGGTCTGTTCCGTCTCCATTTACTGTAAGCGTGCGGCCGAAGTCTGCGGCAGTGAAGCTGGTAACTTCCTGCTCAATGCCGAGTTCAACCGTGGCATTGTAGAAAGCTGCGAGGGAATCACTGATATCCTGCTGCAGTGCCGGTAATGTGGTGGCCTGAGCCGAGTGGGTATCGAACCCACCGAGGCCGATAAAGAATACCTGGCGTGAGGCGCCGATGGTGTCTCTTACGGACAGGGTCCTGGCCACCGCGCTCAGTTGCCCGCCCAGCGGACTTGCAGGGAAGCTGGTTTCGAGATCCGGCGCTCCGCGCAGGGCCGCTTCCAGTAGATCGTTTGCGGCAAAGGACTTCCGGCTCAGGTTGATGACATCTTGTTCAAACAGGTTGCTGCGTGTTGCTCCGGCGGCGGTGAAATGATCGCGCAGTAAAGATTGCAGGGGGGCGGGTACACCCGTATCGCTATCCAGCAAGAATATAGACGGGACACCGTTGACACTAACCTGGTAGGGCGAGACAAACTCGCCCGAGAGGAAAACCGAGTTCCCCGCCAGCGATATCTGGGAGAATATGTCCTCGACGTTGGCATTCCCTGCCACAGCCGCGTCACCAAAACGGCCCCCCCAGCCTAGCTGTGACCCCTCGGGTGCAAAGGACATCCATGTTGATTGTTGGTCGTTATGCGAAAACAAGCGTTTTGGCAGTGCTGCGCTGCCGGTTTGAAATCCGGCCAGGTCTGTTGGCTCCAGGAGCGGACCCACGTTGCCGACAATCGCAGCATTACCCTGGTGAAACAGCGTATGTAGCGCACCGAATTGCAGCGGTAGTGCGAACTCTCTGCCCCCGAACGCGCTTGAGGCTGGCTCCAATGGCAGCAGTGCCGGCCGGGTGCGGCTCGATCCGCCAGGTAGCGCGGCGTAGGCTTGCAGCAGGCTGGAACGGATTGCCGCGTACTCATTGTACGACGCTGAATCATAGGGCAGCACGGTGTCGTGGCAGTCCATACCACCGAACAGGAAGATACACACCAGCGCCCGATAGCCCCCTACATCAATTGCGCTCGCGTTAACACTGGCGAGTGATCCGAGTAGAGAGCCGCCCTGCAGCATGAGTGGGCTGCCCGCGGCCAGCTTGAGAAAATTTCGTCGAGATTGCATGGCGTTTGTCCCCTGCGGCTGCGATTCTTAGCGTAGTACCAGGTATTCAGGCGCCGTCATTAGCATCACGCTGGCCAGCTGCGCCCTGATTAAGCGATCGGCGTCAGATTGGACCTCGATCTCCAATAGTGCCTCTTGCACCCGGGTTCGTGTGTCCGCCTGGAGTGTGCCGTGGGTAAGCAGCAGGTCGAGGTGATCGAGCAGGGCGTCTGCATCGTCGGCCAGTGCGGCCTCTTCGCTATAGTCTGCAATGAAAGCCGGCGCGCGATTGCGGTCGACCTGGGGTGCTCTGCCCAGGGCGTAGATGGTCATGAAGTTGGGGTAACCGATGACGGTAGAGGCGTTCGCGATTTGCAGCTCGGGCGCGGTGAGACCGGCGGCGCCCGTTTCGGTGCCGGGCGCAATATAGCCTGGCCGGTAAAAATTAAACACCGAGGGTGAACGATAGGGGTGTTGCCCCAGTGCCTCTGAACTACTGGTGTCCCGCAGCAGGCGATCATTGCTGGCATCTGCGCTGTTGACCTGAAAAGCCCGCGCCCAGTGGGTAAAGCGGATAACCGGCTCTCTGAGTTTGCCAAAAGTCACGTCGTCGCCAACTGGCTGCCGTGCATCGTCATCGAACAGAACCGCAGCCAGGGTTGCGGCCAGGTCACCGCGCTGTGCGCTGCCTACGCTCGCGCCAGATGGCAACGAGAACAGGCCGCTGTCAAAGGCCTGGCTAACCCGGCTGACATAGGATGGCGTTGGATCGCTGGTGATGAATCGCTGTATCAGCTGTCGCGCCAGGAACGGGCCGACGTTGGGATGTTCGAAAATAGCGTCCAGCGCAATTTCGATGCTGGTGTTGCCATCCGTATTGGCCGCTATCGTGGTACCCAGAAAGTGCTTTTCCTCCAGCGAGTGGAACTCATCAAACATTGCCAATGGCTGGTAATAGGCCTCGCTGGGTAGCGCGCGCAACGGTGTCCGAAATCCGACCCCGGAGAAACTCAGGCCCGTGAAAACCTTGGCCAGCCCGGTGATGTCATCGTTATCAAACAGTTCCACGGGTTGCCCGTCATTGCCGGTGAGCGGCTCGCCGTCCGGTCCCAGTTCCACCAACCCCAGGGTGAACAACTGCAGGAGCTCGCGTGCATAGTTCTCGTCGGGCACGCGGCCGCTGCTGGGGTCAGCTTTTTCATTGCGCAGGTAGGTCAGGTACACAGCCATGGCGGGTGAATAAGTGACATCCTCCAGCAGTTCTCGAAAATTTTCGAAGGCACCGGTCGTTAATACATCCATATAGGCAGCAATTGTCTGCGGTGTGCGCGCCAGATCGCTTTGGCTTGATACCACCAGGATTTGAGACAGGGCGAATGCCATGCGTTGGCGGAGTTGGTCCGGTGCAGTGATCGCTTTTTCCCAGAACGAATCGGATGCGGCGAATACAAGGTCTTCTAACGGGTTTCCCTGATCATCGAGAAAACGACCGTCGGCGGGAAAGCGGTTCAGCACATCCTGCAGATGTAGCGAGGGTGAAAGTGCGAGTTGTTCGGTAAACCAGCCTTCCAGTCCGATTGCCAGGACATTTTCTATGCCGGTTGAACCAGGTCCGAAGGAAGCCTGGCTCAGAAAACGGGATGCCGCTTCCGCTGTCAGTTCTTCTGGAAGCGGCTCGGGAATTGGCTCGGGCGGTGGGGCGGGTGTCGGTTCGCTGGGTGGTGGTGTGGTTGGTGGTGTGCCGGCACTAGCACCACCGCCACCTCCGCCGCCACAGGCTACCAATAGCGCGAGTATGAAAGCCGGCGTCAGTGTCCTGAAAAGGAAGCTCGTCGTCACCACAGTGTTTTGCCCCACTTGCTGTTTATTGCTTAGTGCACTGGCGAGTGCGTTTATATGACAAGCCGCGTTACTTTTTTTATGGATTGGATGGTGCGGGGGTGTGCTTAACCTCTCCTACGGAGACCTTAAAGACTCATGGCTGCCACCACCTCGACTGGACGCGTCGGTTCTGGAAAAGCGCGTGGACTCACCGCCAAAACTGGTTGGAGCGGGTGACGGGAATCGAACCCGCGTCTTCAGCTTGGGAAGCTGAGGCCCTACCATTAGACGACACCCGCGATTGGTGCATTAGAGTAGCCGTATCAACGTGGTGGGTCAAAACAGCTTGCCTTGTTCGCCGACCAGTCATTGGCGCTGTGTCGAGTCTGGTCGGATATGGCACGTCACACAGCTGGAATAGGGGGTCTACACCATGGTGGTTTGCAGGTTCGGACTTGTCGTCTGCACGTCACCGCCCGTAAAGGGCAGTAGCGTGCATACAACCTTTGCGACTAGCTTAGTATTGTTTTTCTGACGGCCGTCTCACGGCGGGCTATGAGTATCATCAACATGGTAAGTACTGCCAGTGACCAATGCGCCATGGTAGGAACGGCAACTGGATCCGCCAGTGAATTACCATCGGGGTCGATTACGTCATCAACCGCGGCAGCATCAACGTTTTGTGCCTCAAAGAACCAGCTTCCGCTGCGGGTGTCGCCGTTGATATCCATAAAATTTGTCGTTCCGGAGCCGGTAAAGCCGTCGCTGAGGTTGCTGCCCGCGGGAAAATTGGAGAACTGGGAAACTGCCACGGTATAAGTACCCGCGGGAAGTGCTATCAATTCAAGATAGGTATCAAAATATGATCCGGTGACGGGATCCTGGTTTACCTGTCCCGGTGCCCCATCGTCGTTACTGCCAATCAGGTCGCCGTTGCTATCAAAAACCGAAAGTATGGGATCGAACCCGCCGCTTGGAACTATCGTGGAATCGGGTGTTGTGCCACCTGCATATGAGTAGGTGCGGAGTACAACGTCTTGGGCGGTACTGATCGTGAACTCAAATAGTAACACCGCGTCGTCGTTAGGCAGTGAGCCATTGAAAGGGACATCCGCCGCTTTCGCCTGTAGGCTAAATAAGATTGCAAGCCCCATAATGGTGCACTTTGTGATGAGGGAGAGATTAGAGAGAGTGTTCTTAAAGGGGCCGAGGATTGCTCGCATGGAATCGTTCCTTGTAAACCAGTTGAGTCCTGAGAATATCAAGTCGGCAAACAAACTCAAGAAAAAATAGCAACCGCTATCTTTATTTTTGTCGTAAAGTTTCCATTTTGAGCCTTTGATTGACCAAAATGCTCTGTTTACGTGATTTTCGAATCATGATGCTTGCGCGACATCTGCATTCAGCACGTGAGCTGGAATCGGTCTTTTTGTGCACCGTATTGGAGCAAAGCGAGTGATGCGAATTGAAGTTGCGGAGGTACTGATCGACATTGAGGCCCAGCTACGTCAGTTGGGACAGTGGGACACGGAGCCACCATCCGCTGGGGCGCTGGCCTCGGAACAACCGTTTTGCGTGGATACCCTGAGCTTGCCCCAGTGGCTGCAGTTCGTATTTCTGCCGCGCATGTATCACCTGCTGGAGTCAGAGCAGCCCTTGCCACAGCGCTGCGGGATCGTGCCGATTGCCGAGGAATATTTCAGGGGTACAGGCTTACCTGCCGATGAGTTGCTGACCGCGCTGGCACGCGTTGATGAACTGCTGACTGCCGATAACCCGTAACAGCCCGAGGGCTGCTGGAGCGTACAAGTCAGTGAGTAAGGTGTTTGGGAGCGTGTGACAGGTAGCTGCGGGCACGTGGGTGCCCGCAGTTGATATCGCTATCTAGACGCGCTCGATGACGGTGGTGATGCCCTGGCCCAGTCCGACGCACATGGTGGAAACGCCCATTGTCAGGTCGCGGTCCTGCATCACCGTCAGCAGTGAACCGGTGATACGTGTGCCCGAGCAACCAAAGGGGTGACCCAGTGCGATGGCGCCGCCGTGTACGTTGACCTTGTCTTCCAGGTCGTCCAGCAGTTCCAGGTCCTTGAGCACCGGCAGTGCCTGCGCAGCAAAAGCCTCGTTGAGCTCGACCATCTCGATATCCTTGATGGTGAGCCCCAGCTTCTTCAGTACCTTCTGGGTAGACGGTACCGGTCCGTAGCCCATGATCGACGGATCGACCCCGGCCACGGCCATACCCTTCACTCTGGCGATTGGTGTCATGCCCAGCGCCTGGGCGCGTTCGGCTGACATCATCAACATGGCCGATGCGCCATCGGAGATTTGTGACGAGGTGCCCGCGGTGACTGTCCCACCCTGGGGATTGAAGGCCGGTGGTAGCGAGGCGAGGCCTTCGAGGGTGGTTTCCGGACGAATGGTCTCATCCTGTTCTACCAGGGTAAGCGCTCCATTCTCGTCGTGGCCTTCAATCGGGATGATTTCCCGCGCGAACTTGCCCTCGACGGTGGCCTTGTGGGCGAGCTGGTGTGAGCGCAGGCCCAGTTCGTCCTGCTGCTCGCGCCCAATACCGTGCATTAACGCCAGGTATTCCGCGGTCATACCCATCATGCCTGCGGCCTTGGCCACGTTCAGTCCGAGCTTGGGATTGATGTCTACATCTTCTGTCATTGGCAGGTGGCCGAGGTGTTCAACACCGCCTACCAGGTAGACGTCGCCGATGCCAGCCATGATGTTGGCGGCGGCAGTTTGCAGCGCCGACATGGAGGAACCGCACAGTCTGTTGACCGTTTGTGCTGGGATGGTAAACGGCAGCTGCGCGCGTAGTACCAGCGTGCGCGCCAGGTTCATCCCCTGTTCTCCGCGCTGCAATACGCAGCCCCAGATCAGGTCGTCGATTTCGTTGACGTCGAAGTTCTCGTTCCTGGCCAGCATGCCATTGATGACCGCTGCGGAAATGTCATCCGCGCGCACGTTGCGAAAGCAGCCGTTCTTGGAACGGCCCATGGCGCTGCGGGCGTAATCTACAATCACTGCGTCTCTTGGATTCAAACTCACAGTATTTCTCCTCTTGCCCGTGGCTTAGTAGTAGGTTTCGCCGGCAGCCAGCTTGGCCTGCATGCCGTCGGTCAGTTCGTAGGTTTTGCCCAGGTGAGCAAATTTGGCAGAGGCCTCGGCGATGTGCTCGAGTCCTACCGCGTCCATCCAGCGGAAGATACCGCCGCGGAAGGGCGGGAAGCCCAGGCCATACAGCAGGGCCAGGTCGGCTTCGGCGGGGGTGCCGACAATACCTTCCTCCACGCAGCGTGCCATCTCGGTGGCCATGGGCAGCATCATGCGAGCAATAATATCCTCGCGCTCAAATTCGACCCGTTCGCCACAGACGGGTGCAATCAGCTCGTAGGCGTCCTCGGATACGGTCTTCTTGGGCTTGCCGCGCTTGTCGGGCACGTAGTCGTAGAAGCCCTTGTTGTTTTTCTGGCCGTAACGGTCATTCTCGAACATCACTTCGGTGGCGGTTTTGAAATCCAGCTGCATGCGATCGGGGAAGCCGTCGGCCATCACCTGTCCCGCGTGTGCGCCGGTGTCGATACCGACCACGTCCAGCAAGTAGGCCGGGCCCATGGGCCAGCCCCAGCGCTCCATGACCTTGTCCACGGCCTGGAAGTCGGCGCCATCGCGCACCAGCTTGGAAAAGCCATCAAAGTAGGGGAACAGGACCCGATTCACCAGGAATCCGGGGCAGTCCTTAACCACTACCGCTTTCTTGCCCATGGCGTTGGCGTAGGCGACGGTGCGCGCGATGGCTTCATCTGAAGACTTCTCGCCGCGAATCACTTCCACCAGCGGCATGGCGTGCACCGGGTTGAAGAAGTGCATGCCACAGAAGTTCTCCGGGCGCTCCAGAGCCTCGGCCAGGTGGGTGATAGAGATGGTTGAGGTGTTGGACGCCAGGACGGTGTCCGCGGTGATGTGTTTCTCGGTCTCGGCCAGCACCGCGTGCTTCACCTTGGCACTTTCAACCACCGCCTCGACGACGATATCCACCTCGTCAAAACGGTCGTAACCCAACATCGGGTCAATGCTGTTCAACACGTCCCCCATGGCCTGGGCGGTCATGGCGCCGCGGCCGACGCGCTTGGCCAGGAGTTTGTTCGCTTCGCTGAGGCCAAGGTCCAATCCTTCCTGGGCGATATCCTTCATCTTGATCGGAATGCCCTTGTAGGCTGACTGGTAGGCAATACCGCCACCCATGATGCCCGCACCCAATACCGCGGCGCTTTCGACTTTCTTGCTGGCTTTTTTCTCCCACTCCTTGGCTTTCTTGCCCAGCAATTGATCAGACAGGAACACGCCCACTAATGCCGCAGCCACGTCGGTGGTAGCCAACTCGGCGAAGGCCTGTGCCTCCACGTTCAGCGCATCTTCCAGCCCCATGCCTCGCGCGGCTTCAATAGCCTCGATAGCCTTGATCGGGGCGGGGTAGTTCTTACCGGCCTGCTGGCCAACCATGGACTTCATGGTAAAGAAGGCCATCATCGCCTCGGTGTCATTTATTGGCAGGGCAGTGCTCTTGGTCTCCCTGCGCTTCGCGTACTCAAGCTTGCCGGCGACCGCCTGGCCCAGGGTGCTCATGGCGATGTCACGCAGTTGATCGGGGCCAGCGATGGCATCTACCGCGCCAACCTTGAGGGCAGTTGCTGCTTTCTGGTCTTTGCCGGTAGCAATCCACATGACGGCTTCATCGATACCGATAATTCGCGGCAGCCGCACGGTGCCGCCCCAACCGGGCAGGATGCCCAGCTTGGTTTCCGGCAGGCCGATCTTGGCGGCAGTGCTCATTACCCGAAAGTCGCAGGCCAGGCAGATCTCCAGGCCACCGCCCATGGCGAAACCGTTGATGGCAACGCAACTGGGGTAGGGCAGGTTTTGCAGGCGGTTGAGGTTGTCATTGTTCTGGCGGGTGAAGCCAGCGATGTCATCGGCGCCGGCGCCAAAAATGCTGGTGAATTCGGTGATATCCGCACCCACGATAAAAACGGGCTTGGCACTGGTAACCAGCAGCCCTTTCAGGCCCGCCTCTGCTTCCAGCGCATCCAGGGCGGCGGTGAGGCTTTGTACCGTGGCCTGGTCGAATTTGTTTACTGATTCGCCCTGCAGATCAAACTTCATCTCGGCGATATCGCCATCCAGGCGCGTAACGGTTAGCGCGTCACTCTGGTAAATCATATTGGTGTCCTGTAGCAATGAAAGGGGACTGTGCCGCCGGTGGCGCAATTGGAGCTTGCCTGCACCAGCGGGCGCGACATTGTAGCCGCCCGGGCCGTGCAGGTGAACCGTCGTTTATGGCCTGAAAGGGGTCTGAACTGGCCACAGGTTGGGGCCGCATGGCCCCTTATGACCGATGTTATGGGGTGCGAATCAGCCCGGGGTGAGTCTTACTCGACCTCTACCTGCACCGGGATCCAGCGGTTGATGATGTATTCCAGGGTGCCCTGGGATTTCATGATGTCCAGGGCGCGATTCAATTCGCCCAACAGGGCAGAGTTATCCGGTGCCACGGCCCAGGCCAGGGATTCCTGGGTCAGCGGTTTATAGGTACTGATCAGGTCGTCAAACCCAGCGGAACTGGCCAGGTGCCAACTGGTGGGGGCGTCGTGAATATAGACGTCGACGGCGTCGTTCCTGAGGCCGTAAAACGCTGCCTCGGGATTGACGAAATAGGTAACCTCCGCATTGGGCAACTCATTCTTAACAAAGTCTGCGCCGGTGGTGCCGGGCTCCACGCCTACTCTCACGTTCTCGCGGTATATGGCTCCGGGCTGGGCGAAGCTGCCTATCTTGTCGGTATGGAAAATAGCCATCTGCCCGATTTCCATATAGGGATTGGCAAAGGTGATTGTCTCAGCCCGCTCTTCGGTAATGCTGATGCCCGACATGATGACGTCAATGCGCCCCTGGTCCAGGGCCTCCATCAAATCGTGGAAGCTGTATTCGAATAACACCAGTTTTTTACCCAGGATCTTGGCCACGGCGGTGGCGTTGTCGACTTCCAGGCCGACAATGTTGCCATCCTGTTTGTAGTGCAGTGGCGGGTAGTCCGCTGATAAGCCGACTCGTAGTGTGCCCTGGGCAAACACCGGGTTGATAAAGAGTACCAGTAGCAGCAGGAGAACACGTTTCATGATGGGGTCCCTGTAGACGTCCTTGTAAGGAGGTGCCTTTATTATAGCTGCTCGCCGTGTAAACGAAGCAAGATTTAGGGATTTTGAGGGGTGGAATTTGGGGGGAGAGAGACCAGGGGCCGGTGGTGGTCCGACCGCAGAGGTTAAGGTGGCGGCTTGCGTCTAATGCAGAATACGGTCGGGCCGCATTTCTGCTTGCAGGTCCTTGGCCTTGTCGGCGGTACTCGCGGCTTCCTGTTCCTGCATGTAGGTACGCAAACGGCCTACCACGCTGGTCATCACATCAATGGTCTGGCTGATCTGGTCCAGTGCCATCAGGATGGTCTCGTTGTCGGTGCCCGCTTTATCGTTCTTGTCCATGGGTGATCCCTCGTCAGGAAGCCGCTTGATGTATCACTGCTGTCTTACTTTCGTACTTTCTTGCTTTGCTATCGTTGGTGCCCCGCGGGGCACCTTTATTACTTAGTCCCAGGTCAGCGCGCCGCCGGTCTGGTACTCGATGACCCGGGTTTCAAAGAAGTTCTTTTCTTTGCGCAGATCCATGATTTCCGACATCCACGGGAAGGGGTTCTGCGCACCGGGGAACTGCTCGGGCAGGCCCAGTTGGGACAGCCGGCGGTTGGCGATAAAGTGCAGATACTCCTCCATCATGCTGGCGTTCATGCCCAGCACCCCGCGTGGCATGGTGTCCCTGGCGTATTCGATTTCCAGGGCTGTACCTTCCAGGATCATCTGAATCGCCTCCTGTTGGAAGATTTCGGTCCACAGGTGGGGGTTTTCCAGCTTGATCTGGTTAATGACGTCGATACCAAAATTAAGGTGCATGGACTCATCGCGCAGAATGTACTGGAACTGCTCTGCAACCCCGGTCATCTTGTTGCGCCGTCCCATCGACAGAATCTGGGTGAATCCACAGTAGAAGAAAATTCCCTCGGTCACCGCGTAGAAGCCGATCAGGTTACGCAATAGTGTCTGGTCGCTCTCATGAGTACCGGTGGTAAAGGTCGGATCGCTCAACTCGTGGGTGTGGCTGAGGCTCCATGCAGCTTTCTTGGCCACCGAGGGGATCTCCCGGTACATGTTGAACACTTCCCCCTCGTCCATGCCCAGTGATTCTATGCAGTACTGGTAAGCGTGTGTGTGAATGGCCTCTTCAAAGGCCTGGCGCAGAATGTACTGGCGACACTCGGGATTAGTGATCAGTCGATAAATCGCCAGCACCAGGTTATTGGCCACCAGCGAGTCGGCGGTGGAAAAATAGCCGAGGTTGCGCATCACGATGCGGCGTTCATCCTCGGTCAGACCTTCAGGGCTTTTCCAGGTCGCCACGTCGGCGGTCATGTTGATTTCCTGGGGCATCCAGTGGTTGGCGCATCCGTCGATGTATTTTTGCCACGCCCAGTCATATTTGAAGGGCACCAGTTGGTTGAGGTCGGCACGGCAATTGATCATTGCCTTTTCATCGACAGAAACTCGCGCGGCACCCATCTCGAGTTCCTCGAGACCGGGTGCGACATCCATGGCGGCCAGCGACCTGGCTGCGGCTTCGACCGCGTCGTTGTCCACAGTGGCTGCGGGTGTATCAGCGGCCGGGACGGCTTCAGTGATCGGCTCGACAGGTGCCGCTTCAACGACGGCGGCCACTGGTTCAGCGGTTGCCACGGTGGGCTTTTTCTCGGCCGCTGAGGGCTCTCTTATATCCGCTGAGGGCTCTCTCAAAGCCGCTGAAGGCTCTCTCAAAGCCGCTGAGGGCTCCGGCGCCACCGGTGCGGCCGGTGTTTCTTCCCTGTGGTAATCATCCCAATTCAGCATGGTGTAAATCCCCTGGCGTTCTGTTTCTTGTTGTCTACGTTGTTCATCAGCGTACTGCCAGGTTACTGGCAGGCCTCACAATCTGGATCATCCAGCGAGCAGGCTTTGGGCACGGGTGCCGGGGCCGGCTCGCTGTCTTGGGTTTCCTTGGCAACAGCATTCAATGTGCCAGTGTCTATGGTCGATTTCTCGGTGCCTGTGGCGGCTAGAGAGCGCAGGTAGTAAGTGGTCTTCAAGCCGCTGTACCAGGCCATGCGGTAGGTGATATCCAGCTTTTTACCGTTGGCGTTATTGATGTACAGGTTTAGCGACTGCGCCTGGTCGATCCACTTCTGGCGACGACTGGCGGCGTCCACCAACCAGCGTGGCTCCACCTCGAAGGCCGTGGCGTAGACCGCTTTCAGGTCAGCGGGAATGCGTTCAACGGCCTGTACGCTGCCGTCGTAGTACTTCAGGTCGTTAACCATGACACCGTCCCACAGGCCCCGGGCTTTCAGGTCGTTGACCAGGTAGGGATTGACCACGGTGAACTCGCCGGACAGGTTCGATTTCACGTACAGGTTCTGGTAGGTCGGCTCGATGGACTGTGAGACGCCGGTGATATTGGCAATAGTAGCCGTGGGGGCAATTGCCATCACGTTGGAGTTGCGCATGCCGTTGGTTTTAACGGTGGCACGCAGGCTGTCCCAGTCGAGCGTCTGGTCCTTGTTGACCTGGATGTAATCACTGCCACGCTGTTCTTCGAGGATAGATAGGGAATCGATGGGGAACACACCCTGGCTCCACAGGGAGCCCTCGTAGCTGCTGTAGCGACCACGCTCGCTGGCCAGCGTGCTGGAGGCGGCAATGGCGTAGTAGCTGATCGCCTCCATGGAGCGGTCGGCAAACTCGACCGCCGCCTCTGAGCCGTACGCCAGGTGTTGCTTGTACAGCGCATCCTGGAAGCCCATCAGGCCGAGACCCACCGGTCGGTGCAGCATGTTGGAGTTTTTCGCCTGCGGCACCGAGTAGTAATTAATGTCGATGACATTATCGAGCATGCGTACCGCAGTGGTGACGGTTTTCTGTAGCTTGTCCAGGTTCAGGCCGTTTTCATCCACGTGTTGGGGCAGGTTCACCGAGCCCAGGTTACACACGGCAATTTCGTCGTTATTGGTGTTGAGGGTGATCTCAGTGCACAGGTTGGACGAGTGCACCACGCCAACGTGTTGCTGCGGCGAGCGCAGGTTGCAGGGATCTTTGAAAGTCATCCACGGGTGACCGGTCTCGAACAACATGCCCAGCATTTTGCGCCACAGGGTCTGTGCCTTGATGGTCTTGTAGAGCTTAAGTTCACCGCTACGGGTCATTGCCTCGTACTGCTGGTAACGCTCTTCAAAGGCGGTGCCGTACAGGTCGTGCAGATCCGGGGTATCGTTGGGTGAGAACAGGGTCCAGTCGCCGTCGTCGAAGACCCGCTTCATGAACAGGTCAGGTATCCAGTTGGCGGAGTTCATGTCATGGGTGCGGCGGCGGTCGTCGCCGGTATTCTTGCGCAGCTCGACAAACTCCTCGATATCGAGGTGCCAGGTTTCCAGGTAGGCACACACCGCGCCCTTGCGCTTGCCGCCCTGGTTTACCGCGACCGCGGTATCGTTAACCACCTTCAGGAACGGCACGACGCCCTGTGACTTGCCGTTGGTGCCCTTGATGTAGGCGCCCAGGGCGCGCACCGGCGTCCAGTCGTTACCCAGGCCGCCGGCGAACTTGGACAGCATGGCGTTATCCTGGATAGCGCCATAGATGCCGTGCAGGTCATCCGGGACGGTGGTCAGGTAGCAGGAAGACAGCTGTGGCCGCAGGGTGCCGGCATTGAACAGCGTCGGGGTTGAACTCATGTAGTCGAACGATGACAGCAGCTCGTAAAATTCAATGGCGCGGGCATTCTTGTCGTCTTCTTCGGTCGCCAGGCCCATCGCCACGCGCATGAAGAAAATCTGTGGCAATTCAAAGCGGATTTCATCGCTGTGTATGAAGTAGCGGTCGTACAAAGTCTGCAAGCCCAGGTAAGTGAACTGCAGGTCGCGCTCGGGAAGCAGCGCTGCGCCGAGTCGTTCCAGGTCAAAGTCAGCCAGGTTGGGCGCCAGCAGCTCCAGTTCAATGCCGCGCTCGATGTAGGCGGCCAGGGCCTGCGGATAGAAGGTTGCCATGTCCGACTGGGTGGCGCTGTCTGCCACACCCAGGAACTTGAGCGCTTCTCCGCGCAGGTTGTCGCAGAGCAGGCGGGCAGCCGCGTAGCTGTAGTTGGGCTCCTGCTCGATCAAGGTACGGGCGGTGATTACCAGTGAGGTGCTCAATTCCTCGGCGGTGACCCCGTCGTAGAGATTCTTTAGCGCCTCGTCGAGGATTTGCGATTCGCTCACGTCGCTCAGGTCGGTGCAGGCCTCGCTGACGATGGTGTGCAGGCGGTCCAGGTCCAGGGGCGCCTTGCTGCCATCGGGCTGAATGACATTGATGCCGCTGGCCACTTCCTGGGTGGCAGGAGACAGGGCTTGCTTGGCGGCGCGCTTGCGCGCCTGCTCTTCGCGATAGATCACATAGTCACGGGCGATCTTGTGTTCGCCTGCGCGCATCAGGGACAGTTCTACCTGGTCCTGAATATCTTCAATGTGGATGGTGCCGCCGGAGGGCATGCGTCGCTTGAAGGTTGCCGCTACCTGGTCGGTCAGTTTGGCGACTGTCTCGTGGATGCGACTGGACGCGGCTGCCGTGCCGCCTTCAACCGCGAGGAATGCCTTGGTGATGGCCACCGAAATTTTACTGGCCTCGAATGGCACCACAGTGCCATTGCGTTTTATGACGCGCACCTGTCCTGGTGCGGTTGCGGCAATACCAGCGCTGACAGGGGCGGCCGTTTCGGCCGGGGTCGGGTTCCCTGCGGTGGCTTCCCGCGGATTGATCTCTGTTTGCATGTCGTCTCCGAAGTTGTGGCGCTTGGCCTTATTGTTCTTGGTTACTGCTTTGCTTTCTGTGCTAGACGCTCTCTGCAAGCTGTTACTAGCGGTCACTTGTTGTTACAGGCCATTTGTTCCTGGCAATTGTTCTCTGCGCTCAGAACGCAGTGGGAGGGGGCTCCCCGACACAAGCCGGTGACGACGCTGCTCTGGCCGGAGACGGTAGACTGGACCGCGAGGCCGGCAGGGTTGATCTTGGCTGTTTCTTCCCCAGGTCACAGGTCCGGCACCCAACGGCATCAACGAAACCCAATGGCCTAGAGTTTCGTTCTGGAACTGTGAACTCCCTGTTAAGTCAACCGTGCACTAGCTACATCTGTCGAAGCGTTTTTGGTCGTTTTTTCACCGCAACACCCAATATGTTGGGGTGCATAGCTGACTTGAGTACAAGATAATGCGCGCTTTGGCACAATGCAAGGGCATTAGCATGGGTTTATGTTGTGGATAACTTGTGGGCAGGGGGCGCTGTCTGTAAGCACTAACCGTCCAGCCCTTGCGAAGCTTGAAAACGTCCGCGCGGGGCCCCGGAAATGGGAGAGAAAGCGCATCTAATGATTTATTTCGAATAAAACAAGGCGCCTTTATGCGCGATGGTTATTTAGCGGCAGCCGCTGCTCAGGTCACCCCTGGCGGGTGCCTGGATGCCGGAGCTCCGGTCGCTCATCGGTTACTCTGCAGCAGGGTCTCGATCAGTGCTTTTTGTGCGTGCAGACGATTTTCCGCCTCATCCCAGATCACCGTATCCGCAGCATCCATCAGTTCGGCACTGATCTCTTCGCCGCGGTGTGCAGGTAAACAGTGCATATACAGGGCCTCTGTGGCGGCGGCATCCATCAGTTCACGGGTGACCTGGTAGGGCGCAAACAGTTTGGCCCGCTCCAATTGCTCTTCCTCCTGTCCCATGGAAGCCCACACATCAGTAACCACCAGGTCGACGCCGCTCACCGCCTTGTGGGGATCATGCTCGATGCGTACGCGATCACTGTTGGCGCTTACCAGGTCGGCGCGGGGTTCAAATCCGGGTGGGCAGGCGATGGTCAGCTCAAAGTCAAACTGGCGCGCGGCGTTGATGTAGGACTGGCACATATTATTCCCATCGCCCACCCAGCAGGCGCGCTTGCCCCCAGGGTTGCCCCGGTGCTCGGTCCAGGTCTGCATATCCGCCAGTAACTGGCAGGGGTGATAATCGTCGGTCAGGGCGTTGATTACCGGTACGCTGGAGTGTGCGGCAAAGCGCTCGACGATGTCGTGCCCAAAGGTGCGGATCATCACGATATCCACCATGGAAGAAATAACCCTGGCGCTGTCTTCTATCGGCTCGCCACGCCCCAATTGCGTATCCTGGGGCGAGAGGAACATGGCGTGGCCGCCCAGCTGCGCCATGCCGGCCTCGAAGGAAACCCGGGTGCGAGTCGACGACTTGGCGAACACCATTGCCATTACTGAACCGGGAAACGCGCGCTGGTCCACGCCATCTCGCAATTCGCGTTTCATTTCGCTGGCGCGCCCGATGATGCTCTGTAGCTCCGCGGGAGAGAAATCCATGAGGGTCAGGAAATGCTGTGGTGTGGCCATGGCCGGTTACCTGTTGATATCAGTGATTGCATTTGGGTGGCCCGGCGGGCCACCCCGGTGGGTTCAGGCGAAGGCGTTGATCAGGGTGGCCAATCGGCTGCCCAGGTCGCGCGCCTCCTCTTCGGAGATGATCAGCGGTGGCAGCAGGCGAATGGTGTTGCCGGCGGTTACGTTAATTAACAGGCCCGCCTCCAGTGCAGTGCTTGCCAGCTCGCCACAATCTCGCGCCAGTTCGATACCCAGCATCAGGCCGCGGCCGCGAATATCCACCACCATCTCGGACTCAACCAGTTCCGCCTGCAGGGTTTTCTACAATTTGCGCGCCGCGCGCCGTGGCGTTAGCGCACAGCTGGTCTGCTTCAATTGCCTCAATAACCGCCAGTGCTGCGGCGCAGGCGAGCGGGTTACCACCATAGGTGGTACCGTGCGTGCCTGGGGAAAACACCTCGGCCGCCTTGCCCCGCGCCAGACAGGCGCCGATAGGCACGCCATTGCCCAGGCCCTTGGCCGTGCTGACCACATCGGGTACGACACCGAGGCCCTGGTAGGCAAAATAGGACCCGGTGCGGCCATTGCCCGATTGCACTTCATCGAGCATCAACAGCCAGTCCTGCTGATCACAGATGTCTCGAAGGCCGAGCAGATAATCCTGCGCCAGTGGCTGGATGCCTCCCTCTCCCTGGATGGGCTCGGCCAGGATGGCCACCACGTCCGGGTTGCTGGCGGCGATTTGCCGGACCGCTTCCAGGTCATCGCGGGGGGCGCGGATGAAACCGCTCACCAGCGGTTCAAAACCGGCCTGTATTTTGCGATTGCCGGTGGCGCTCAGGGTGGCCAGGGTGCGCCCGTGAAAAGCATCTTCCAGCACGATAATGGCCGGGCGTTGGATATCTTTTTGCGAACCGTACAGCCGCGCCAGCTTGATGGCCGCTTCGTTTGCCTCGGCTCCAGAATTACAAAAGAACACCTTGTCCATGCCGGCCAGTGCGGTGAGCCGGTCGGCCAGCTTTTCCTGGGCGCCAATGTGATAGAGATTAGAGGTATGCAATAGCTGCGCCGATTGCTCTGCAATGGCGGCTGTTACGCCCGGGTGCGCATGCCCGAGGTTGGTCACGCTGATCCCGCACAGCGCATCGAAGTAACGCCGACCCTCGGTATCGACCAGGTAGCAACCCTGCCCATGCGAAAACGTCACCGGCAGGCGCGCGTAGGTTGGCATCAGCGCGGCCATATTTATTCCTCCCAAAAACGCAAAAAGGCAGCTGTGGCTGCCTGTTGATCCGGAACTATAGCGATAATGCGGAGGCTTGTAAATTCGCCCTGTGCAGGGTGTTGAGCAAAGCGAGATTTTTGTGGTCAGAGGGTATAGAATAGCGCGCCCTGCGGCGCTCTCACGAGTGCGCTGGGGCAACGAACAGCACAGGTCGAGAAATGGATATTGTAGAGACAATCAAAGAGCAAATTGAGAACAACAGCATCCTGCTGTACATGAAAGGTTCGCCCAACCAGCCCCAGTGCGGATTTTCGGCGCGTACCGTGCAGGCGCTGATGCAATGCGGTGAGCGCTTCGCCTATGTCGACATTCTCAGCAATCCCGAAATTCGCGCCAGCTTGCCCCAGTACGCCAATTGGCCAACTTTCCCCCAGCTCTGGGTCGGCGGAGAGTTGATTGGCGGCTGCGATATTGTTACCGAGATGTTTGAAACCGGTGAACTGCAGACCCTGATCAAGGAAACAGCCGCGGCCCAGGCCGACGCCCAGCCCGCAGAGTAGGTAGGGTGTTCAGGCACCGGCCGGTGCCTGTCTCTGATTTAAACCACTGATTTAGATGACACTGGAGTAAGTTATTGCTTACTTACTCCGGTTTGGTGGTGTGCATAGCGGTCTGCAAGTAGTTCTGCAGGCCGACCTTGTCGATGAGACCAAGCTGCGTCTCCAGCCAGTCGATGTGTTCTTCTTCGGACTCCATAATGTCCTCAAAGAGCTCCCGTGACACGTAGTCACCCACCGATTCGCAGTGCGCAACGGCTGCCTTCAGGTCGGCGTGGGCCTTGTGTTCCAATTTGAGGTCGCAGGCCAGCATTTCCTGGGTATTCTCACCGATCAGCAGCTTGCCCAAGTCCTGCATATTCGGCAGGCCTTCCAGGAACAGTATGCGTTCCACCAGGCTGTCCGCGTGCTTCATCTCGTCGATGGACTCGTGATACTCGTGGTCGGCCAGTTCCTTCAGG
The DNA here is from genome assembly GCA_963669435.1 of Halieaceae bacterium. Lineage (GTDB taxonomy): Bacteria > Pseudomonadota > Gammaproteobacteria > Pseudomonadales > Halieaceae > CALJFL01. The sequence goes on along the minus strand of OY770025.1, from coordinate 1,193,640 downwards.
CCCCAGTCCTTGTACATGCGCGCATGCAGGAAGTACTGGTTAATGGCTACCAGTTCGTTTCCCAGGACGGTGTTTAAGTGTTCAATGACTTTGGCGTCGCCTTTCATGGATAGCTCCTTGTTTCGAGAGGGACCAGTATCTCTCATCTCATCCGCGTGAGTCAACATAAGTTATTGATTTTATTGGTAATTTCTAATGATAATCACAATGATTATCATCCTGATTAGCACGCGAGCGGAGCGTACGAAGGTCCTCGCAGAGCGCGAGTTCAACAGGTGATCAAAGAGGTGTTGAGTTAGGGGAGCTTAGCTGACGGCGTAGAACAATTGCTCTGAGCCCGCCTGGTCATCCAGTGATTCGCGTACGATCTCGCGGGTCAGGATGCCACATTTGCCACACTGGCTGGCCACACCGAGGGTGTTGCGTACGTCACGCAGGGAATTGGCACCGTCCTGGACCGCAGCGCGGATCTGGGTGTCGGTAATACCTTTACAAATGCAGACGTACATGGGGTGTTCCGGTGTTCGTTGAGCTTGACCGTAACGGTAATGGTAATGAGAATGATTGTCAACAATATTTAGGATTGGTTCTCGAATTGGCTGTCCGGCGAATCAATTTGCGTTTAGCAGGGTCTGCAATCGGCGTTCCACCAGCGGTAAGCGGTCATTGCCGAAATACATGTCGGTCCCATTGATGAACATGGTGGGGGAGCCGTAACCACCGCGCTCGACCAGTTCCTCGGTATTGGTGCGCAGTTGCTCCTTGTAAACGGGTGCGCCGGCCGCGTCCAACAGGGCCTGGCCATCCAAACCGGCCTCGGCACCGACGTCTGCAAGTACCTCATCCTGGGAAATGTCCCGGTCCAGTCCCCAGTAGGCGTGGAACACTGCTTTTGAGAAGGGCACCAGTTTTCCCTGTTCCTCCGCGAAGAGGGCGCCGCGCATGGCCTTGACGCTGTTCACCGGGAATACCGTCGGCTGCGCAACCGCAATGTCGCAAAATTCGGCCCAGTCCTGCATATCCTTGAAGTAGTGCTTGAGCCGCCGTTCATTGGCGAACATGTTTTCCCGCGCGCCATAAATCTGTTGGTTCACCGCGTTGAAGACCCCCCCCACCAGGATCGGCCGCCAGGTAATCGGTACATCAAGGGCCGCGAGAATGGGTTGCACCCGTACGAAGGCGAAGTAGGTCCAGGGGCTGGAGCAGTCGTAGAAAAATTCGAAGGTGGGCTTGGCGGTCATGACGTTGTCCTAAGAAGGTGTCCTGAGAAGTTGTCCTGAGAAGTTGTCCCGGTAATTTTGCGGCTGAGCTTAGCACACGGGGCTGTAACCATCGGGTATAATCGCGGGTTTTCCGTTTTGGGTGACCCATTCATGGATGTTGCGCAGTACATGGCCGAGCTTGGAGGTGCCGCCCGCGAGGCGTCGCGGGTCGTTGCCGCCTCGTCAACCGAGCAGCGCAATCGTGCGCTGTTAGCGGCTGCCGAGGCCCTCGATGCAGCGCGTGAGCAACTGGCGGCGGCCAACGCCGAGGATATGGCGCGCGGTCGTGACAACCAGCTGTCAGCCCCGCTACTGGATCGGTTGGAACTGACGCCGGCCCGTATAGACACCATGCTGGAGGGCTTGCGCCAGGTGGCAACGCTACCTGACCCGGTGGGCAGTATTACTGACCTGAATGTGCTGCCGTCCGGTATCCAGGTGGGCAGGATGCGGGTGCCGCTGGGCGTGATAGGCATCATTTATGAGTCGCGTCCCAATGTTACCGTCGAGGCGGCCAGCCTGTGCCTGAAGTCAGGTAATGCCACCATACTGCGCGGCGGCTCCGAGGCCCTGGCGTCCAATTGTGCAATCGCCGAGTGTCTGGCGGTGGGTTTGGCAGCCGCGGATTTACCGAAAGCCGCCATCCAGGTGGTAGAGACCGCCGACCGGGCTGCGGTGGGCCAATTGATTACCATGCCGCAGTTTGTCGATGTCATCGTGCCCCGCGGTGGTAAGGGCCTGATTGAGCGGATCAGTAATGAAGCGCGCGTGCCGGTCATCAAGCATCTCGACGGTGTATGTCACGTTTATATTGATTCGGGTGCAGATCCGGAGATGGCCACCAGTATTGCCATCAATGCCAAAACCCAGCGCTATGGCACATGTAACACGATGGAAACGTTGTTGATTGCTGCCTCAGAGGTTGACGCGGTGCTGCCGGGGCTGGCAACCGCCTATGAGGAGGCCGGGGTTGAACTGCGGGCCTGTGAACGCTGTCGCGAGATTCTTCCAAACCTGGCGGTTGCCAGCGAGCAGGATTGGTACGAGGAGTACCTGGGCCCGATTCTGGCGGTGCGCGTTGTCGATGACCTCGACCAGGCCATTGCACATATCAACCAGTACGGATCCCAGCACACCGATACCATTGTGACGCGCGACCATCCCCGCGCCATGCGTTTCCTGCGCGAGGTCGACTCCAGTTCGGTGATGGTTAATGCGTCCACGCGCTTTGCGGACGGCTTCGAGTACGGCCTCGGTGCTGAAATTGGTATCTCTACCGATAAGCTGCATGCACGAGGCCCCGTGGGTTTGGAAGGACTCACTTCACAAAAATACATCGTGCTCGGCGAAGGGCAAGTGCGCCGTTGAGCAATCCCGCTGACGCAGGTGCCCAGGCGGTGCTGGGCGGGACCTTTAACCCCATTCACAATGGCCACCTGCGTTGCGCAATGGAACTGACTGAGCGCATGGCGTTCGCGCACACCCGGCTCATGCCCAGTGCGCAACCACCGCACCGCGAGATTCCACAGTGCAGCGCCGAACACCGTGCGGCGATGGTCGAACTGGCCATCGAGGGCGAGCCACGTTTGAGTTGTGATCGCCGCGAGTTGTTGCGAGATGGCCCGTCCTACACGGTAGATAGCCTGCGCGAATTGCGCGATGAACTGGGTGCAGCGGTAAGCTTGTCACTGGTCATGGGCTATGACGCACTGCAGGGTCTTGCGCGCTGGCACCGCTGGCGGGAGTTACTGGATTTTGCCCATGTGCTGGTCATTGCCCGCCCGGGTTCCACATTGCCGGACCGGGGGGAGGTCGCGGATTGGTTGCGCGAGCATCGCGCTGCAGATCAGGGTGAGGTCACCAAGTTGGCTCATGGTAAGGTCTGGGTCGAAGAGTTGCGCCTGCTACCGATATCCTCCACCGAGATTCGCGGGCTGTTACAATCGGGGCAATCAGCCCGCTACCTGCTCCCGCAGACGGTATTGGACTATATTCATAAGCACGGACTCTACAATTGAGGAGAGATCGATCAGTATGAACGACTCACAAGGCGTATAACTCGCCGATGGATGCAGCAACACTGAAAGAACTAGTCATGCAAGCCCTTGAGGACCTCAAGGCACTGAACCCCGTAATTCTCGATGTCACCACCATGACCGATGTCATGGATTACCTGGTGATCGCCAGCGGTACCTCCAATCGCCACGTAAAGTCCCTGGCCAGCAACGTCAGTATGGAAGCTAAGAAGCAAGGGATGCCACCGCTGGGTGTCGAGGGCGAAGATGCCGGTGAATGGGTGCTGGTCGACTTCGGCGACGTGGTCGTGCATGTCATGCTGCCCGCGACCCGGGACTTTTATGACCTGGAGCGTCTCTGGGTCAACCATGATGACCCCGACAACCCAGACCCTGAAATCAAGCCCGAATAATGCGACTCACGGTCATCTCCGTGGGAGGCAAGATGCCCGACTGGGTGCAAGCGGGCGTAGCACAATACCAAAAACGTCTGCCGCGCGAGTTGTCCCTGGTCTGGCGCGACATCCCGCTTGCGAGGCGGGGTAAGGACAGTAAGCCGGAGAAACTCAGGGAACTCGAGGGTGAGCAGATTCTCAAGGCGGTCCCGGCCGGCGACCGAATCATTGCGCTGGATGTAAAGGGCAAAGCGATGTCCACGCCACAACTGGCAGAGCGTATGCGCGACTGGCAGATGTCAGGCGACAACATCAGTTTGCTGATTGGTGGCCCGGATGGACTCTCGCCCGCCTGTCTTCAGCAGGCGCAGCAGCGCTGGTCGCTGAGCGAATTGACCCTACCGCATCCACTGGTCAGGGTGGTATTGGTCGAACAGCTCTATCGGGCTTGGACAATTACCGTCAACCACCCGTATCATCGCGCATAGTTTGTCGCGGCAAGTTTGTCGCGCTCAGGGGCCAGCTCAGGCAACTTAAGACCACAATGACGCCACATGTCACCCTCAAGGACCAGCACCGGGAAGCCCGCATTTACGGTGCCAGAACGGTTACGGCAGTCGGCCTGGTGTTTGCGCTGTTGTCGCTGATCACCGTTCGCTATTACGGGCTGCAAATTACCGACTACGAGATTTATCGCACCCAATCCGAGCGCAACCGGGTGCAACTGCAGCCATTGCCGCCCAAGCGTGGCCTGATCTATGACCGCAATGGCATATTGCTGGCCGATAACCTGCCCAGCTTTATCCTGTCGATTGTCAGGGAGCGGGTGGATGACCTCGACGCCACCCTCGCTGATTTGCAAACCTTGTTGCCCGTCAGTGAAACGGACATTGAAAACTTCCGTAAAAAGATACCCCGCAGCCGGCCCTATGAAGCGGTACCCCTGCGTTTCAGGCTGACCGAAGAGGAGCGCGCCCGCCTGGCTGTTAACCGCCACCGCCTGCCGGGTGTGGTGGTGGATGCGCAGTTGCAACGCCATTATCCACACGGCGAATTGTTCTCCCATGCCCTGGGGTATGTGGGGCGGATCAATGAACAGGAGTCCTGGGAACTGGATGAAACGGACTATCGAGGTACGTTTCACGTCGGCAAGGTGGGCGTCGAAAAATTCTACGAGGATATGTTGCACGGCGATGTCGGCTACCAGAACGTGGAAACCAATGCCCACGGTCGGGTGCTGCGGGTACTGGAACGTTTTGATCCGAACCCCGGCGTCGACCTGACCCTGCACCTGGACATCAACCTGCAGCGTACCGCCTACGAGGCGCTGGAAGGCCGGCGTGGTGCGGTGGTCGCTATTCATCCGCAGACCGGCGGTATTCTGGCCCTGGTATCCACGCCCGGCTTTGATACCAACCTGTTTGTCAATGGCATCAGCACCGTCGATTACAGCGCACTGCGCGATTCGCCGGATGTACCGCTGTTCAATCGAGCGGTCCAGGGACAGTACCCTCCGGGCTCTACCGTCAAACCGATGATGGGAATGGCGGGTCTGGAATCCGGACTGGTTACCCCGGACTTCACGGTGCCTGACCCGGGGTGGTATCGACTGCCCGGTGACTCCAGACGATACCGGGACTGGATTTTGAAAATTCGCGGAACCGGACACGCCCCCCGTGTGGATTTGAACATGGCCATAGCTGAGTCCTGCGACGTGTATTTTTACGACCTGGCGCGCCGCTTGACCATCGACCGCATGTACGACTACCTGCACCCCTACGGCCTGGGTGAGCGTACCGGGGTCGATACCACCAATGAGCGCCGGGGCGTTTTGCCATCCACGCGCTGGAAGCGTGACGCCCTGGCCCAACCCTGGTACCCGGGTGAAACCCTGAGCGCCGGTATCGGCCAGGGGTATATGTTGACCACGCCCATGCAGTTGGCGGTGGCTACCAATGTACTCGCGACCCGTGGCGAACACCGGGTGCCGCGACTGGTGCAGTCCGTTAACGGCGAGGTGTTAGACGCGCCCCTTCTGGAGCAGGTACCCGGCGCCCCCGAGCACTGGCAGGCCGTGCACGACGCGATGCATGCAGTGGTGCACAGTGAGCGTGGATCGGCGCGCAAAATAGCCGAAGGCATTGCCTATGAAATGGGCGGCAAAACCGGTACGGCCCAGGTGATCGGTATTGCCCAGAATGCCGTCTACAACGAAGAGGAAGTGGCCGAGCGGCACCGCAACCACGGCCTGTTTATCGCCTTCGCCCCCTACGAAGCGCCGACCATTGCCCTGGCGGTTATTGTCGAGAATGGGGGTGGCAGTAGTGCCGCCTACCCGATAGCCCGCAAGGTGATTGATACCTGGCTGTTAGGGACTGTTCACACTGCCGGAGCGGGTGAAACCGGCTGATGGGTGATTATGTTCGCCAGTTGCCCGAGGGTTCTGCCGATCTGGCGCGACCGCCCAGTCCCGCGGCTCGTTACCATATCGATATACCCCTGTTGGTGTTGCTGCTGGCCCTGACGGCGTATGGCCTGGTGGTGCTTTACAGTGCCTCTGGCCAGGATATGGGGGCGGTAGTGCGCCAGGGCCGTTACTTTCTGGTGGGATATGTGGTGATGATCACTGCCTCCCAGTTAAGCCTGGCGACCTACACCCGCTGGTCACCCTGGTTTTACCTGGCGGGAACGGGGCTGTTGGTGGCGGTTATGTTTGTCGGCGTGGGGGCGAAAGGGGCACAGCGGTGGCTGGACCTCGGCGGTTTTCGATTCCAGCCTTCGGAAATAATGAAGCTGGCGGTGCCGATGACTGTAGGCTGGTATCTCTCGGATCGTATCTTGCCGCCGCGCTTTAAGTATATTGCCGCTTCCCTGGTTATTATCGCGATTCCATCGGCGCTGATCTTGCGCCAACCCGACCTGGGCACGGCGTTGCTGATCGCTGCCAGCGGCATGTTCGTGGTGTTTATGGCGGGGATCGGCTGGCGCTATATTGCCGGTGCCGTGGTGCTGGCCTTCGCCTCTGCCTGGCCGGTCTGGCTTTACGTGCTCAAGGATTACCAGAAACAACGCATCCTCACCCTGCTCAACCCGGAAAGTGACAAGTTGGGTGCGGGCTGGAACATCATTCAGTCGAAGACTGCTATCGGCTCCGGCGGCTGGGATGGTAAGGGGTGGATGAGTGGCACCCAGTCGCAGCTCGACTTCTTACCCGAAAGCCATACGGATTTTATTATTGCTGTGCTGGCTGAAGAGTTTGGCCTGCGCGGTGTGCTGATGTTGCTGGCCATTTATCTGCTCATACTGCTGCGAGGCTTCTGGATCGGGCTGTCGGCGCAGTCCAGCTTCGGCAGAATGCTCGCTGGCAGCATCACGTTAACGTTTTTCGTTTATATCTTTGTTAACATGGGCATGGTCGCCGGCCTGTTGCCGGTTGTGGGCGTTCCCCTGCCGCTAGTCAGCGCTGGCGGCACGTCAGTTGTAACCTTAATGGCAGGTTTTGGCTTGCTGATGGCCGTAAGCACCGAGAAGAAAAATGTCGTTCACTAGCGCAAAATCCCCTTCGCGCTGGTCAAAAAGTCTGTTGTGGAAGTGAGTCCCAGTTTATGCCCGAGTTCATGAAGTTAATTGTCGCCATGTCCAGCCTGTGGTCGGCCCTGTCGCTCGGCGCCCAAACCTATGGTGACAATGAAGCCGCCCAGGCCGTTATCGATGAACTGGTTGCCGAAGAAGGCTTCGATCGCGAGAACCTCCAGGCGCTCTTTGCCCAGACAGAAAAGAAGGACAGCATCCTCCAGGCCATGTCGCGCCCGGCGGAGAAAACCAAGCCCTGGTATGGGTATCGTGAAATCTTCGTGACCGACAAGCGCGAGCAGCAGGGCGTCGACTTTTATCGCGAACATCGCGATACCTTGCGCCGCGCTGAAGAGGAAACCGGGGTTCCGGCAGAGATTATTGTGTCGATTATCGGGGTGGAAACCTATTACGGTCGCATCACCGGCAGCTACCGGGTAATGGACGCCCTGTCCACCCTGGCATTTGATTACCCCCGGCGTTCGGAGTTTTTCACCAAGGAGCTCAAGCACTTCCTTATTCTCACCCGGGAACAGGGCAAGGATCCCCTGAGTCTCAAAGGCTCGTACGCCGGTGCCATGGGCTACGGGCAGTTTATGCCCAGCAGTTATCGCAGCTACGCCATCGACTTTGACGGTGACGAGAAAACGGATATCTGGAACAACCCGGTGGACGCCATCGGCAGTGTCGCCAATTATTTCAAGGCCCATGGCTGGCGCCCCGGTGAGCAGGTGATCGCTGCCGCTGCCGTGAGTGGCGAGGTGGACGACGAGTGGTTCGTGCGCAGTCGGGCAGACCTGAAACCGCGCTACACCATAGCGGAGTTCGCGGCCGCTGGTATTAGCAGCGATGACGACCTCGACCCGGAGGCCGATGCCGTGGCCATGGATTTCGAGTTGGAAGATGGCATGGAGTACTGGCTGGGTCTGCACAACTTTTATGTCATCACCCGCTACAACCACAGCGCCATGTATGCCATGAGTGTTTACCAATTGAGCCAGCGTATTGCTGCCGCTGCAGAAGCAGCTGAGTCAGAGGCTGCTGAGTGAGCGCAGGTTGTTATCGCTGGCTCGCGCCGGCGACCTTGCTAAGTCTGCTGTTGGTCGCCTGTTCCAGCCCCGGTCCCGAAAGCGGTCCCCCGGTTTCGCGTTACCCCGACGCCCATGACGGGGCGCCGGTAAAAACCATTGGCGCTGGCGATGTACCCGACGCGGTACCTCGCCCGGACCCTATTCTCAGTGCCGGCAATAAGAGTCCCTATACGGTCAACGGGGTGAGCTACGCCGTGTTGGACGACTACCGCAACTACCGTGAACGAGGTCTGGCCTCCTGGTACGGCACCAAGTTCCATGGCCATGAAACATCCAACGGCGAGATCTTTGATCTCTATGCGGCAACGGCCGCCCACAAAACCCTGCCGATACCCTGTTATGCCCGGGTAACCAACCTCGACAACGGCCGACAGGTTATTGTCCGGGTCAATGACCGTGGGCCATTTCACGCGGATCGTCTGATCGATCTTTCGTACGGTGCCGCCGTTAAGCTGGGCTACATGGAGCAGGGCACGGCGCGGGTGGAAGTGGAGGTGCTGGACGTGACGGGCGTGGATGATCGCCGCGGCACCGTCGCCGGTGATTACCGTTTTCTGCAGTTGGGTGCTTTCGGCTCCAAGACTTCTGCGGAATCGCTGCGCTCAGAGCTTGAAGCGCTGTTAGAGGTGCCGGCGTTTGTCAGTCCGGTACAATCCGGTGCACAGTTGCTTTACCGCGTACGCGTTGGGCCAGTAGCTGATCGGGCGCAGTTGCTGGCGGTGCAGCAGCAACTGGAGGCGGGCGGCTACGGCGCCGGTCAGCCGCTGCCATAGGGGACTAACTCGGGTAGAGTAAGCAGGCCCTGGCATCCCGGAAAACCAGCACTATGCGGTGAGTTTTCTTCCGCTGTGACAGGGCTTGAGTTACCATTTTCTTCAATTTAGTTATGCATGGTTTCCAGATTTATGATTCGTAGTTTCCTGCCAGTTGTACTGGCGTTGTTTACCTTGCCACTGTCGGCTGCCAATATCATGCCGGCGCCGCCGGAGGTTGCCGCCAAGGCATATATTCTCGTCGATGCGGACAGCGGCGCAGTGTTGGCAGAAGAAAACGCCGATTTGCCACTGCCGCCGGCCAGCCTGACCAAGATGATGACCAGCTATGTACTGGCGGTGGAAATCGATGCGGGGCGGGTCAGCCGCGACGACATGGTGGTCATCAGTCGCAACGCCTGGTCGCAGAATCCCATCTTCAATGGCTCCTCGCTGATGTGGATTGAGCCTGGCAAGGACGTGTCCATCGCCGATCTCGAACGCGGGGTGGTGATTTCTTCGGGCAATGACGCGACGGTGGCCATTGCCGAGCACCTGGCCGGTAACGAGGCGGCTTTCGCCGATATGATGAACGGCCACGCAGAGGCACTGGGTATGCGCGACTCCTGGTTCGTTAATTCTCATGGCCTGCCAGCCCCCGAGCAGGCAGTGACTGCCAGGGACCTTGCCACCTTGTCTGCAGCCATCATTAAGGAACATCCGGAGCATTACGCCATCTATAAAGAACGCGAGTTCACCTACAACGATATCCGCCAGTACAATCGCAACTCCCTGTTGGGTGAGGACCCGTCAGTTGACGGCCTGAAGACCGGCTATACCAAGGCGGCGGGTTACGGCCTGGTGGCGTCGGCAAAACGGCGCGATATGCGGCTGATTTCTGTGGTGATGGGCACCAAGAGCCCCAATGCACGCAAGAATGTGTCTCGCAGCTTGCTCAATTACGGTTTCCGCTTCTACGAGACTGCGACCTTGTACGAGGCCGGTGAAGAATTGGAGCAGCCACGCATATGGAAGGGCGCTCAGGATTACCTCTCGGTGGGTATCGCCGACCGGGCCCTGGTGACGTTACCGCGCGGACAGAAGCGCAACCTGGACACAGTTATCGACCTGCCGGACGAGATTGTGGCTCCCATCGCTGCCGGCGATGCCCTGGGCACGGTGACCCTCAACATTGACGGCGAGACCATCTACGAGGCCCCGCTTGTCGCCTTGCACGCCGTTGAACCCGGTGGGTTCTTTGCTCGCCTGTGGGATATCGTGTTGATGTGGGTTGCCAAACTATTCAGTGCGTGAGCAAATCCGATGAGCCAAACTCCCGACGATGCGCCGAAAATTGAGTTCCCCTGCGAGTACCCGATCAAGGTGCTGGGTCGCAGTGTCGAGGGCTATGCCGAGGCGGTGTTTGCGGTATTCGAGCGCCACGCCCCCGGTTTTGATCGTGATGCGGTCACGGTTAAATCCAGCAAGAAGGGCACTTTCGACTCCATTAATATCACCATCACCGCCACTGGCCCCGCCCAACTCAAGGCCCTGCACGAGGACCTGATGGCCACTGGCCTGGTGCAGATGGTGATCTGAGCGTTTGCTGTGAGCAGGCGATGTCCTCCCCCTTAGTTCGCAAGCTGGGTCTCGTCGAATACCAGCCCACACTCGATGCCATGCGAGCGCTTACCGATAACCGCGATCCGCAGACGGCGGACGAATTGTGGCTGCTACAGCATCCACGTGTTTTCACCCAGGGGCAGGCGGGCAAGGCAGAGCATGTGCTGGCGCCGGGCGATATTCCTGTCGTGCAGGTTGATCGCGGCGGCCAGGTGACCTACCACGGTCCCGGGCAGTTGGTGGTGTACCTGTTGGTGGATATACGCCGCCAGGGATTCGGTGTGCGCCGCCTGGTGGATATCATTGAGGAAAGCATCGTGCAGTTGTTGTCCGGCTACGGGATAGCCTCGGCGGCGCGGCGCGATGCGCCTGGTGTATATGTCGAAGGGCGCAAGATCGCCGCCCTGGGCTTACGGGTCCGCCGCGGCTGCAGCTACCACGGCTTGTCCCTGAATGTGGATATGGACCTGGAGCCATTTGCGCGTATCAACCCCTGCGGCTACCAGGGACTTGAGGTTACCTCCATGGCCCAGTGCCTGGCCGACGGTGCACCGCCGATGAGCGAGGTGGAAGAGCAACTGGCAGAAATCCTGTCTGCCGCCCTGACCATTTCCCGCAGCTAGCGCGGCGCGATCCTGAACCGTCGATTCGCGGATTCGCGATGCTCGCGGGCCCCTGTGAACTCCACCGAAAGGGCGTATAATCCGCGCTTTTTGACTTGGGGCGGTTCATGTCTGACTTGGGCAGCGCAATTGATTCCCGGCGCACCTTTGCCATTATTTCTCACCCGGACGCGGGGAAGACCACGATCACCGAGAAACTGCTGCTGCTGGGCAACGCCATCCAGGTCGCGGGTTCGGTCAAGGGTAAAAAGGGCCCCCATGCGACTTCTGACTGGATGAGCATGGAGCAGGAGCGTGGCATTTCGGTGACCTCCTCGGTGATGCAGTTCCCCTACCGGGAGCGCACGGTCAATTTGCTGGATACGCCCGGGCACGAGGATTTCTCCGAGGATACCTACCGTACGTTGACTGCCGTGGACTCCGCCCTGATGGTGATTGACGGAGCCAAGGGGGTGGAAGACAGGACCATCAAACTGATGAACGTCTGCCGCTTGCGCGACACCCCGATCCTCAGCTTCGTCAACAAAATGGACCGCGATATCCGCGATCCCATTGAACTGCTGGACGAGATCGAGGAAGTACTGGACATCCAGGGTGCGCCGATCAACTGGCCTATTGGCATGGGCGGCTTTTTCAAGGGCGTCTACAACCTCTATACCGACGTCATTCACCGGTACACACCGGGACAGGGGGCAGTGCTGCCGGAGGATGAGCGCATCCAGGGACTGGACAGTGACGAGGCGCGTGCCTTGCTGGGGGAGGACTACGACGAGTTTGTCGAAGAAATTGAGCTGGTGCGCGGCGCCAGCCATGAGTTTGACCTGGACGCTTTCCTGCAGGGCCGCCTGGCGCCGGTGTTTTTCGGCACCGCCCTGGGTAATTTCGGCGTGCGTGAGATGCTGGACGACTTTGTGCAATGGGCTCCGGCACCGCTTAATCGGGACACCACCGAGCGCGAGGTAGAGGCCGATGAAGGCAAGTTCAGCGGCTTCGTGTTCAAGATCCAGGCGAACATGGACCCGCGCCACCGAGATCGCATTGCATTCATGCGCATCTGCTCCGGTCGTTACGGTAAAGGCATGAAAATGCGCCATGTGCGGGTCGGCAAAGACGTCAAGATCGCTGACGCGGTGACTTTCAAAGCGGGCGAGCGGGTGTTGGTGGAAGAAGCAGTATCCGGCGACATTATCGGCCTGCACAACCACGGCACTATTCAGATTGGCGACACCTTTACCGAGGGAGAGCCCCTGCAGTTTACCGGTATACCCCATTTTGCTCCGGAGTTGTTCCGCCGTATTCGCCTGCGCGACCCGCTGAAATCCAAGCAGTTGCAGAAGGGCCTGCAGCAGTTATCAGAGGAGGGCTCGACCCAGGTGTTTGCGCCCTTGCGCAGCACCGACCTGATAGTCGGCGCGGTGGGACAGTTGCAGTTTGATGTGGTGGCCTACCGCCTCAAGGATGAATACAAGGTGGAGGCAATCTATGAGCCCGTTAATGTGTACACGGCGCGCTGGGTATACTGCGACGATCCCCGCAAGCTTGAAGAGTTTCGCAAGAAGGCGGAGGAGCATCTGTCAGTGGATGGCGGGGGTCACCTGACCTACCTGGCGCCTACCCGGGTGAATCTTTCGTTGATGGAAGAGCGTTGGCCGGATATTGAGTTTCGTGCTACCCGGGAACACTGAGGTTTTCTTGTTTCGAGTGTTGGTAGTGGCTGGCCGCCACCGCTGGTTGCTTAAGCCCTCCCCAGACACGCCGTGAACCCATCCATGGGGGCTCGGCTGCGGCCGTCCAGGCCGCAGACGGTCTGGGGACGGCTTAAGCAGCCATCGGCGGCTGTTTCAGCAGCCAGCTGTGGCTAGTTGAGTAGTGCTTCGATGTCTGCGGCTATTTCGCTGGGCTTGGTTTTCGGGGCGTAGCGCTTGATCACATTACCGTTGGCATCGACCAGGAACTTGGTGAAGTTCCATTTGATGGACTCGGTACCCAGGGCGCCGGGGGCTTCTGACTTGAGGTGTTTGAACAGGGGATCTGCGCCACTGCCGTTGACCTCGATCTTGCCGAACATGGGGAAGCTGACACCGTAGTTGAGCTGGCAGAATTCGGTGATTTCATCGTTGCTGCCGGGGTCCTGCTTGCCAAACTGGTTGCAGGGGAAACCCAGGATCTCCAGACCCTGGTCCCGGTATTCCTGATAGAGATCTTCAAGCCCTGCAAACTGCGGTGTGAACCCGCACTTCGAAGCGGTATTGACGACCAGCAGGACCTTGCCTTTGTATTCATCCAGTGACTTGTCGCTGCCACCGGGGGTCTGGCAGCTAAAATCGAAAACGCTTTCGCTCATGGTAATTCCTCGTTTATGACCACATTATAAAAACGGTTTTACGCGGCCTGGGCGATAGCGGATTGCAGTTGTACCTGCTCGATCAGTAGGGTGACACGCTTGCGCTGCATCTTCAGAGAGTATTCCAGCTCCTTGAACTTGGTGCGCAGGGCGGCGTGCTCCCACTTTTGTTGCAGGCGTGCCTTGCGTTCTTCCAGGGCATCTTCGAGCTCGGCGACTTTGCGCTCGTAGCGCCCGGCCTGCAGCTCTTTCCACTGATTTACCGAGGCAGTGAATTGCTGGTATTCGTTTTCCAGCAGTGCACGCAGGGAGGCGCTGCCCTTGTTCTGCTCAAGCTCGGTGCGAGCCCGCTTGAATTCCGTGTCGAGGATAGCGCGCTGAATTTTGAAGTTTGATACGCGAGTGAGATTGCTCGCCAGACCGACCCGTGAACACAGGTTAATCATCCACTTGGTGGGATCCCACTGCCACCAGCGGATACCGTTGCGGTAGTCGGTCTGGAAGATGTGATGGTAGTTGTGGTAACCCTCGCCATAGGTCAAAAACGCCAGGAAGCCATTATCACGGGCGCTGTTTTCCTCGGTGTAGGGGCGCGAGCCCCAATAATGGGCCAGGGAGTTAATGAAGAACGTGACGTGGTGGTTGACCACCAGCCGCAGCAGGCCAACCAGCAGTATCGTTCCGATAATGTCGCCGAGGTAAACGCCCAGCAGTATTGGCAGGCCGATATTCATGAACACGGTCAGCGCGACATAGTGTTTGTCCTGCCAGACCACGATGGGGTCGCGCTGGAGATCTTTGGCATTGCTGAAGTCCTGCTCGTTGGTCGGATAGTCGCGCAGCATCCAGCCGATATGGCTGAACCACAGCCCGCGACCTGCTGAATAGGGGTCTTTGTCGTTATCATCCACGTGCCGGTGGTGGCGGCGATGGTCTGATGCCCAGATAAGAATGCTGTTTTGCAGGGCGCCTGCACCCCAGAACGCGTAGAACCACTTTAATGCGCTGCTGGCCTCGTAGGCCTTGTGTGCCCACAGGCGATGGTAGCCGCCGGTGATCGACATGCCGTTCAGGTACAGGAAGGCCAGGGCCCACAGCCATTGGCTGGTTTCAAAACCGTGGTAGAAGCCCCAGAAGGGGACCAATACCACCGCGGCGATCGGCAAGCCGATGAATAAAATCGTGTTGATAACGATCAGCGGTGGTTTGTTCTCTTGCTTGGTCATGGTGTGATCAAGGCCTCGGATAAAAATGGCTGCGGATAGTACCCTTTTCGGGCGTTAATGTCTCTGGTTCAGGCACCGATGTCTCTGGTGTCCTCAATTGTTGCATTTCCGGGTTTTAGTGTGGCATTCCCGGGATTAGTTCGCCAGTCGCTGGCATTTCAGGTAGGTTACCGCCGACAGGCGGCGCAATTGCAGTAGAATGGCTGCCCTTATTCGATCACAGAGTGTCCAAATGCGCTTTTGCGCTCATCAAGCAGCTGTTCTGGCAGTCCCCGGTCCATTCCTGTGACCCAGGCCGTCTTTACCCGCGGGTCCACCATGCGCCACGTATTGACCATGACCATGGCCAGTAGCACCGCCCTGCTTGCCATGTTTGGCGTTGACCTGATCGATATGTACTTCCTTACCCTGCTGGGCGAGCAGGCGTTGGTAGCAGCCGTGGGATTCGCGGGTACGCTGGTCTATTTCCTGGTGTCGGTGAGTATCGGCATGCAGATCGCTCTGGGTGCCCTTGTCGCACGCTCCGAGGGTGCACTTCGCCGCGATCTCGCCGGGCGTTATTGCAGTAGCGCACTACTTTTCAACGGTGGTGTTTCCATGGTGATCAGTATTCTGGGTTGGATATTCCTGCCCCAGTTGCTGGAATTGCTGGGGGCGAAGGGTGCAACGCTGGAATTCGCCATCCGCTATGGGGCGATCATGCTGCCCAGCATCCCCATCCTGGTGGTGGGCATGAGCGCCGCTGCCGGTGTGCGTGCGGTGGGTGATGCCCGCCGGGCAATGTGGGCGACCCTGCTCGGGTCATTTGTGAATGCCGCGCTGGACCCCTTGTTCATCTTTACCTTTGGCTGGGGATTAGAGGGGGCCGCCTGGGCGTCGGTGGTTGCCCGTGTGGTGGTGTTACTGGTCGCATGGCGAGCCATCTCATCGGTGCATCACCTGCCGAGGCGGGTGAGCTATCGCGAATTCCGGCAGGATCTCGGTCCCATTATGGCGATAGCCGGCCCGGCGGTGC
Source organism: Halieaceae bacterium (assembly GCA_963669435.1). Classification (GTDB taxonomy): domain Bacteria; phylum Pseudomonadota; class Gammaproteobacteria; order Pseudomonadales; family Halieaceae; genus CALJFL01. The sequence continues at coordinate 1,177,721 of OY770025.1, read as the reverse complement.
TGACTAACCTGGCCACGCCGATTGGTAACAGCTATGTGTTGCGAACCATGTCGGAGTTTGGCGACAGTGCGGTGGCCGGTGCGGCCATCATGGGGCGCATTGCGCCGGTGGCGTTTGCAGCGGTGTTTGCTCTTTCTGGGGCTGTAGGCCCTATCATCGGCCAGAATGCCGGCGCCGGCCTGTATCACCGCGTACGCGGCACACTGCGCAACGCCTTGTTGTTCAACGCGGTCTATGTGGCACTGGTGTGGCTCATACTGGCGGGCTGTGCAGAGCAAATCGTCAGGGTATTTTCGGCCAGTGAGACCGCGGCCAGCCTGATTTACTTCTACACCTACTTCCTGGTCGGTGCTTTCTTCTTCAATGGCACCCTGTTTGTCGCCAACGCCTGCTTTAATAACCTGGGCCGTCCCCGCTGGGCCACCGGCTTTAATTTTGGCAAGGTGCTGTTGGGTGTCATTCCCGCAGTCTATTTCGGGTCTCAGTGGTATGGTGCCAAGGGCGTATTTGCTGGCGAGGCGATAGGAGTCGTGTCTTTTGGTGTGTTGGCCATGATGGCGGCATTCCTGCTGGCCAATCGCCTCGAAACTGAGCACCAGCGAGCCGCAGTCGGGGATGCCGCGGGCAGCTGAACGCTCAGGGTGTTTGCTGTCCTCGTATATCCCCCAGTGCGCGATGTAACCACGGACCGGCGTCCTGGGGTGCCTCACCGGCGCACTCCACCTGGTAGGGCTCGCCACTCCAGGAACTCTTGCTGGCCAATCGGTCGATAAAGTGCTCGGCGGTGTCGGCATAACGCTTGCCTCGGCGATACTTCAGCCGCAAGTGGTCCGCCGCCTCCGCAGGCGGGTGGCGACTGCCGTTGCGGTGGAAATCACAGCCGCTGGTGCCAACGTGATTTAGTAACTGCTCAATTTCCTGATCAGCCATGTCCGCTGCGGTCTGCGCACTGGCGAGCAGGCATGTCGCTGTAAGCAGGGCAGTCGCCAGCAGCGACTTATGTAGCCGATGGATGCAATTCATTCTTCCACCTGGAGGTGTACCAGCAGGGGGTTGTGATCCGAGCTGGTGACCTGTACCACCTCGGTCGACAAGGGGCGCAGGCCGCGCACGTAGATGTGGTCCAGGGCTTGGCCAAATGCCCGGGTGCGCAAATCCGGTTCAAAAACGACGGGCCGGAGGTTATGGCGCAGCGCGAACACGTCTACCAGTCCCTGGCGGGCTTCGCTCCAGGTGTTCAGGTCACCGGCGAAAATTACGGGGCCCGGGTGGGCCGCCAGCACACTGTTGAGGTCTTCCAGTTGACGGCTGAAATCATCCACCCCGAAAGTGAAGTTTACCCCGTGCATATTGATGGCCAGCAGGCGCTGGCCGTTCTCCAGCGTGTACTCGGTGATACTGGTGGCCTTCGGGGTGCCTAGCCAGGGTTCCCATGCCTGGATGGAGCAATGCGCATTGGGTGCGGTACTGCTCAGGGTGAGTACGCCGGTGGCAATACTGGCGGTTGTGTAGCCGGCAGCGAAGGCCTCGTACAGTGGCACCGGGATGGTTTGTTCGATGGGTGCGCTGGTCAGTGCTTCCTGGATGAAAGCCAATTGTACGCCGTGGCCCAGGCTGAACAAATCGTCGACCCAGCCGCGGCTGCTGGCCTTTTGTATATTCCAACTGAGTATGTGTAGAGATGCACCCAGTGGCCTGGCGTTGTTTGCGGCTTCCTGCCCGAGCATGTCTTGACAGTGCGCGGTGTCGCCTCCCGCTACCCGTTCCTGGGCGGCGACGAGTGCTGCTGCCAGTACGGCGCAGGTGCCGAGGATCAGTGTGGGAATGGGCCGTTTGAGCATTGCCGATGTCGATGGTTAGCCGGGGGCACATTCTGGCACCCGGCCCGGGGCAGGTCCAGACCAACGCGGATCGGACCCGGCCAGGGTTATAGGCGCTGCAAGTAGCTCTGGTACTCGAGATTGGTGATGCGCTGGCGAAACTCTGCGACTTCCTGCTCTTTGGTCAGCGTGAAAATTCGCTGCAACTCACCGCCCAGCGCGGCGCGAATGAACTCGGAATCCCGAAACAGGGCCAGTGCGTCTTGCATGTACACCGGCAACATCGCGGTCTGCTGGGAGTAGCCATCCCCGCTAATGGGTTTTGGGGGTGAAGATTTATTCTCGATGCCGTCCAGCATTGACGCGAGTAGCACTGCAAACAGCAGGTAGGGGTTGGCATCGGCACCGGCGACACGGTGCTCCAGGCGGCGTGCGGCGGGGTTGCCGGCGGGTACACGCACGGCGACTGTGCGGTTCTCGTAACCCCAACTGGGGAAGGTCGGAGCATGGGATCCGGGTTGGAAGCGGCGGTAGGCATTAAAACTGGGTGCGAAGATGGCCACGGAATCGGCCATGTGTTCCAGGCAACCAGCGATGGCCTGCTGCAGCAGGGGAGTTCCTCGCTCGGTGCTATCGTCAAAGATATTATTGCCCTGGTCGTCGAGTACGCTGCAGTGCACGTGCATACCGTTGCCGGCTTCTTCCTCAAAGGGTTTGGGCATAAAGCTGGCCACCAGGCCGTACTTGCCCGCAACGCCCTTGATCAGGCGTTTCATCATCATGATCTGTTTGGCGGCGAGTACCGGGCTGTCCACGTGGTGCATGTTGATTTCGTACTGGGAAGGGGCCGATTCCTTGACCACGCCGTCGAAGGGCAGGTCCTGTAGCTCGCAGGCCAGGCGCAAGTCCTCCATCATGTCCTGGTGCTGGTTGAACACATCCAGGCTGTACATGTTGCCACCCACGGGCATACCACCGTCGGGGGTGGGGCAGGTGTGTATGGGTACTTTTTCATCCCAGTTGACCAGGCTGAACTCCAGTTCGGCTGCGACCACCGGCTTCCATCCCGCTTCCTGGAAGCGGGACACGACCTGCTTTAACACGTGTCGCGGGTCGCCCATATACGGTGTGCCATCGCCGTCGAACATGGACAGCATGACCTGGCCGTGTTGAGCCTGGGGAGACCAGGGTGTGGGTAGGAGGGAGCCTTCGACCGGGCGACAGATGCCGTCGGCGTCGCCGGAGGCGAACACCAGTTCTTCCACATCGCGACCCCAGATGTCGAGACTCAGGGCTGTTTTGGGAAGTTTTAACTCGCCGTCGAAGATTTTCGCGAGCTTGTGTCGCGGCAGCCACTTGCCACGCATGATGCCATTGCAATCCGGCAATAGCGCCTCAATCGTGGTAATTTCCGGGTGGGCCCGCAGGAACCAGTCCGCTTCCAGGGACATGTTTGCACCGAACAGTTACCGTAAGCGTGCACTATCGTAGATCACACCCGCCCCAGCAATGCCCCAAATGGGCAGGCTTTTTGCGATTAAAAACAGGTGCCGGGTGGCGGTTAAAAACGGGTGCCTGGGCCGCCCGCTAACGGGGGGACATATAGACCCGTAAGGGGTCGTCGCCGGCGGCCTCGCCCACACAGGACATGGAGTTGATGAACAGCGAAAACAGGTCGGTTTGTGAGTTCACGTCGAGCTTGCGGTAGATGCTTTTGCGGTGCCGCCGGACCGTCTCCACCGCAATCGTCAATCGCTCCGCGGAGGTGTCCGTACCGTAGCCGCGCAGCATCAGTTCCAGCACGTCTTTTTCCCTGGGCGACAGGATCGACTGCCCGAAGGTGCGAAATGCCGTATCAATCTGGTGATCGATTCCAGGCTGTAACAGGTTGGTGACGGCGAAATTGCCGTGGTCGCTGTGGGATTTCAGTAGCTCGGAGACGGGTTCCGCCAACAGGTAGAGCGCCTCGTACTCCTTGTCGCTGTAGGGGCCGTGCTGGGACAGGCGCATCATACTCAGGTTAATGACATTGCCGCCCGCCAGTTTGGCCAGGTAAATTGCCTCGTCCACGGTGCCGGTTTCAGAGTAATAGTCGGTGTAATAGGTGGATTCTTCCAACTTGCCGGCAGTCACTCGTCCAATGCGGTAGATTTTTGAACGGGGTTGGTTCATCGAGGTTTGGTAAAACGGATCTTCGCGGTAAGGACCCTCCAGGTATTCATCGATCTGCGAGGGAATGTGCGCTTCCGGTATCTCGTGATAGAGCACCCGCGGTGGCAGGTCGCGATGGTAGAGCCAGATCTGCGGTAGGTCGATGCGGACCTGGCCGCGCACGGCGGCAATCAGCGCCGCAAAGAAGTCATCGGTGCCCAGCGCGGCAATCGCGCGCGAAACATCCCGGTTCCATTTGCTGAGTTGCTCGATATCAGTCATCTGGTTGTTTTGGTGGTACCGTTCCCCTGCGGCCATATTGGGCAGGCGGCCCCGGGATGTCAATGATATCGCCCGATCCAGCCAGCGGTTACGCCTCGTTCAGAAGTTGCTTGAGAAATTCCAGGGTTTCGCCCTGGCCCAGCAGGCGCGATTCGCTGTCGGTCCTGGCCTTGTACTCGATGTTGCCCTCGGCCAAGGCGCGGTCCCCAATGACCACCCGGTGTGGAATACCAATGAGTTCCATGTCGGCGAATTTCACTCCGGGGCGTTCGTTGCGATCATCCATCAGTACGTCGATGCCGGCATCAAGGCATTCCTGGTAGAGCGCATTGGCTGCGGCGGCCACCGCCTCTGACTTGTGCATGTTGAGTGGAATAATTGCCAGCTCGAAGGGCGCCATAGCGGCTGGCCAGATAATGCCCTTGTCATCGTGGTTCTGTTCGATAGCCGCGGCGACTACCCGGCTCACGCCAATACCGTAGCAACCCATGGTCATGGTGATGTTCTTGCCGTTCTCATCGAGTACCCTGGCGTCCATGGCCTCGGAGTACTTATCTCCCAGCTGGAAGATATGGCCAACCTCTATGCCCCGTTTGATGTGTAGCTGGCCCGCGCCATCCGGGCTGGGATCGCCTTCGACCACCGCGCGAACATCTTCAATGCGCGCAAGGGGCAAATCCCTTTCCCAGTTCACCCCGGTGAGGTGATAGCCTTCGCGGTTGGCGCCGCAGGTGAAATCGCCCAAAACGGCGGCACTGCGATCGACAATGATCGTCACCGATGCGCCCACAGGCCCCAGTGAGCCAAATCCGGCACCGCAGATTTGCTCCGCCTGCTCCTCACTGGCCATGCGCAGCGGGCTGGCGACGCCGGGCAATTTCTCTGCTTTGACAGCGTTCAGCTGGTTATCACCGCGCAGTACGAGCATCACCAATTCACCGTCATCTTCCCCGGCTACCAGCAGCGATTTGACGGTGGAGGCTGGATTGATATCCAGGAAGCTGGCCAGATCCTCGATGGTCTTTACACCTGGAGTGGCTACTTCTGTCATTTCGAGCGCAGGCGACGGCCGATCGCCTTGTGTGGCCATGGCCTCGGCCATTTCAACATTGGCGGCGTAGTCGCTGCCATCGCTGAAGGCGATGTCATCCTCGCCTGAGTTGGCCAGTACATGGAATTCGTGTGAGGCACTGCCCCCGATGCTGCCCGTATCGGCGATTACCGGGCGAAAGTCCAAACCCAGGCGGGTAAAGATCTGCGTGTAAGCCCGGTGCATATCCTGGTAGGTAGCCTCCAGGGAGGCCTGGTTGGCGTGGAAAGAATAAGCGTCCTTCATCAGAAATTCACGCGATCGCATGATGCCAAAGCGAGGTCGAATTTCGTCGCGCACCTTGGTCTGTATCTGGTAAAGATTTATCGGCAACTGCTTGTAGCTTTTTACCTCGTCTCGGACCAGATCGGTGATTACCTCTTCATGGGTTGGGCCGAGGCAAAAATCGCGCTGGTGGCGGTCCTTTATGCGCAATAATTCTGGCCCGTACTGCTCCCAGCGCCCGGATTCCTGCCACAGTTCCGCCGGCTGCACCACCGGCATGCTCACTTCCTGGGCGCCAGCGGCGTCCATTTCCTGCCGGACGATAGATTCAACCTTTCTAAGAACGCGTAGCCCCAGTGGCAACCAGTTATACAAGCCCGAAGCCAGTTTGCGGATCAGTCCGGCGCGCAACATCAACTGGTGACTGATCACTTCGGCGTCGGCGGGAGTCTCCTTCTGGGTGGCGATAAGAAAATTACTGGTGCGCATTGGAGGTTCGCTTACTTGGGTTGGAAAGGTGCGATAGTTTACGTGTGATGGGCGCCTCGATACAACGGTGTGCGTTTTTTCGGTGCACGCAGGGGAGGGTGTAAACCTTCGATAACAGCTTGGGAATTATGAATACAGCGAATAGTCGTTAAATATAGGGGTTTTTTTTCGTCGGTGGTGCGAAAACGCTTGTATTGTAGTGTTTCATGGATTATAAATTTGCGGGAGGCTTGAGGCAGCCTGTTTTCGTGATTAGGGGAGACGAGCCGTCCGGGTTGAATACATGTTTCATTTCATAACGAAGGAAGGTTGAAAATAACATGGCTACCAAAAAAGCAGCAAAGAAAAAGGCACCAGCAAAAAAGAAGGCAGCTAAGAAAGCACCTGCCAGGAAAAAAGCAGCACCCGCTAAGAAGGCAGCACCCGCGCTGAAGCAGAAAATGACCAAGAGTCAGATTCTGGCCAGCATTTCCGATAGCACCGGCCTGACCAAGAAGCAGGTTGGTTCGGTAATGGATGCCATGGACACATTGATCGAGCGCAGCATTAAGAAGCGTTCTATCGGCGAGTTCACTATTCCCGGCATGATGAAGATCACCACGGTCAAGAAGCCCGCCAAGAAGGCACGCAAGGGTATCAATCCCTTCACCGGCGAAGAGACCATGTTCAAGGCCAAGCCAGCCAGTGTGGCAGTGAAAGTGCGGCCTCTGAAGAAGATGAAGGAGTTCGCAGCCTCCTAAAGGCGCGACCTATGCGCTCCTGGCCAGCCCTTCTGGCGGGAGCGCCCTGTTTTTCCGCCTTTGCACGTTCTGTGCAGGGTGTCCTGCCCCCTCAAAATCCGCATTCTGACTGCTTGGCCTGCCTGTCCGCTTAGGGTAAAATCCGCGCCTCAATTTTTAGCGAGCTGTACTGCCGGCAGGGACGAGTCGAGTTAATGCCAATCTATGAATACCAGTGCCAGGCCTGTCACCACGAACTGGAGGCATTGCAGAAGATAAGCGATGATTTGCTGGTCGATTGCCCAGCCTGCGATCAGCCGGCCCTGAAGAAGAAGGTTTCTGCGGCCGCATTCCGCCTGAAGGGCGGTGGCTGGTATGAAACCGACTTTAAAACAGGTGACAAGAAAAACCTGGCTTCCAGTGCTGACAAAAATGCGAAGTCCGATACCAAGACGTCTTCGGACAGCGGCGGCAACAACAAAACGAGTGAGTCCAAGACCACTGCCGCCTGATAACCGGCCCTCGTGGCCCCCTGCCAAATAACGGAACCAATCATTATGCGCACCCATTTTTGCGGCGCCCTGGGAACTGCCAACATCGACGAAACTGTGACGCTTTGTGGCTGGGTTGATCGTCGCCGCGACCATGGCGGTGTGATCTTCCTGGACATGCGGGACCGTGAAGGCATCGTCCAGGTCGTATTCGACCCGGATACCGAGGAACACTTTGAGCGCGCCGACAAAGTGCGCAGTGAATACGTGCTGAAGATTACCGGGAGGGTCCGCGCGCGCGCCGAGGGAACCGTGAACCCGGCCATGCCCACCGGCGAGATCGAAGTGCTGGGCAAGGAACTGGAAATTCTCAATGATGCGGCCACACCACCGTTTCAGCTGGACGAATATACCGCCGTCGGGGAAGACGTTCGCCTCAACTATCGCTACATGGACCTGCGTCGCCCTGAAATGCAGCACAAGCTGATCCTGCGTTCGAAGATTACCGCCGCGGTGCGAAATTTCCTGGATTCTAACGGCTTCCTGGACATCGAAACCCCCATATTGACCCGCGCTACCCCCGAAGGTGCGCGCGACTACCTGGTCCCCAGCCGGACTCACCCCGGGCAGTTCTTTGCACTGCCGCAGTCGCCCCAGTTGTTCAAGCAGTTGCTGATGGTGTCCGGCTTTGATCGCTACTACCAGATCGCCAAGTGCTTCCGCGACGAGGATCTGCGGGCTGATCGCCAGCCTGAGTTTACCCAGATCGATATTGAAACCGCGTTTCTGGGTGAAGACGCGATCATGTCGATAACCGAGCAGATGATTCGCGAATTGTTCCAGTCGGTTCTCAATGTTGACCTGGGCGATTTCCCGCACATGCCTTATGCCGAGGCCATGGAACGCTATGGGTCTGACAAGCCGGACCTGCGCATCGACCTGGAGCTGGTATCGATCGACGATTTGATGCAACAGGTTGATTTTAAAGTGTTCCGAGGGCCCGCCGATGACCCGGCGGGGCGGGTGGCAGCGCTGCGTGTTCCCGGTGGTGCCTCTATCAGCCGCAAGGAAATTGACGACTACACCAAGTACGTGTCCATTTACGGTGCTCGCGGCCTGGCGTGGATCAAGGTGAACGATCTGGCGGCCGGTGTGGAAGGTCTACAGTCGCCAATCCTCAAATTTATGCCAGATGCCGTCGTGCAGGAGATGATGGCGCGGCTGGGCGCCAGCGATGGCGATATCATTTTCTTTGGTGCCGACAAAGCCAGGGTGGTGAACGAAGCGCTGGGTGCGTTGCGTATCAAGGTCGCCGAAGACCAGGGGCTGGTCGCAGATGGTTGGGCGCCGCTGTGGGTCGTGGACTTCCCGATGTTCGAAGACGACGGGCAGGGTGGGCTGACACCCTTGCACCATCCGTTCACCGCACCGGCCTGTACGCCGGAGGAACTGGCGGCCAATCCCGAGCAGGCCATATCCCGGGCCTACGATATGGTGCTCAATGGCACTGAACTCGGTGGTGGCAGTATCCGTATTCACGAACGTGAGATGCAGGAAACCGTGTTTCGCATTCTGGGCATCGACGATGCCGAGGCTGAGGAGAAATTTGGTTTTCTGCTCAAGGCGCTGCAGTACGGAGCTCCCCCACACGGTGGACTCGCCTTTGGGCTGGACAGACTGGTGATGCTGATTACCGGTGCGCAGTCTATTCGAGATGTGATTGCCTTCCCCAAGACCCAGAGTGCACATTGTGTGATGACCGATGCGCCGGGTGATGTTGCTGCCCAACAGCTGCGGGAACTCAATATTCGCCTGCGCCAGACCCGCGAGGAGGGTGCCGAGAGCGAGTAGCGCCGCTTCGGGTTATAGTCCTACCTATATAAAGAAGGAAGACTTGTATGGCTGGTCACAGTAAATGGGCAAACATTAAGCACCGCAAGGCCGCGCAGGATGCCAAGCGTGGCAAGATGTTCACCAAGCTGATTCGAGAACTGGTGGTGGCCGCCAAGCAGGGCGGCCCCGCGCCGGAAGATAACCCGCGTTTGCGCGCCGCAGTAGATAAAGCGCTGGGTTCCAATATGACCCGCGATACCATCGACCGCGCCATTGCCCGCGGCGCCGGTACCAACGAAGCCGACGACATGGAGGAGCTCACTTACGAGGGCTATGGCGTCGGTGGCATTGCGGTACTGGTCGAAGTAATGACGGACAACCGTAATCGCACGGTGGCCGAAGTCCGTCACGCGTTCACCAAGCGCGGTGGCAACCTGGGAACCGATGGCTCTGTGGCGTACCTGTTCAGCCGCAAGGGGGAAATCAGCTTTGAACCCGGTGTGGACGAGGAACAGGTGATGGAGGCTGCTCTTGAGGCCGGTGCTGAAGATATTGAAAGTGCCGACGACGGTTCATTAACCGTGATTACCCCCTGGGAAGACCTGGCGATGGTGAAAGAGGCGCTGGAATCCGCGGCTCTGACCCCGGCAGGCGCCGAGGTGACCATGATTGCGTCAACCACAGTCCCCGTGGACGCAGACGGTGCTGAGAAAATTATGGCGCTCGTTGATGCCCTGGAAGACCTGGACGATGTACAAAACGTCTACACCAACGTCGACATCCCCGACGAGGTTCTCGCTGCCCTGTAGATTCGGCCGGCCAGCCGCCGGCACACAATTGCTGACAATGCTGTGGATTTGTACATAATAAGAGCCACAGGTTCGGGGCGGAAACTATATGGCGGTCATCCTGGGGATAGACCCGGGCTCACGCAAAACCGGCTTTGGCATCATCAACTATGCCGGCGGGAAAAGTGAGTACATTACCAGTGGCGTGATCAGGCTGCCCGAGGCCGAGTTGCCTGAACGGCTCGGCATTATTTACGACGGTGTCACCGAATTGGTTAATCTTCACTGCCCGCAGGAACTGGCGGTAGAACAGGTGTTTATGGCCAAGAGTGCCGGTTCCGCACTGAAACTGGGGCAAGCCAGGGGAGCCGCAATCGTTGCCTGCGTGGCCCAGGGTATGCAAGTTGCGGAATACTCCGCCCGGCAAATCAAACAATCCGTGGTGGGCACCGGCGCCGCCGACAAAAGCCAGGTGCAGCACATGGTGAAAATGCTGCTGCAGTTACCGGCGGAACCGGCGGAGGACGCCGCTGATGCCCTGGCAGCAGCGCTGTGTCACGCGCACACGCAACAAAGTATGATAAATATGGCTGGCGCGAAATCTGTCAGGCGCCGACGCCTGAGATAATTCGCCTGTGACTGAAGTAAGGCGCCTGCGGCTAAAGTAAAGCGCCTGCGGCTAAAGTAAAGCGCCTGCGGCTGAATAAATAACTCCGAGCAAAGCAAGAGAAGATGATAGGACGCATTCGAGGGACACTCGCACTCAAGCAGCCACCGGATATCCTGGTAGAGGTGGGCGGTGTCGGCTACGAGGTGCAGGTGCCCATGACCACCCTGTTCCAGCTCCCCGAACTGGGCGCAGAGGTTACCCTGGTCACCCATTTCGTGGTGCGTGAAGATGCGCAACTACTGTACGGTTTCATCGATGAGCGTGACCGCCACCTGTTTCGGCAGCTGATACGGGTGAATGGTGTGGGACCCAAGCTGGCCCTGACGATTCTGTCGGGTATGGACGCCAACAATTTTGCCCGCTGCGTGCAGCGTAATGATGTCGCTGCCCTGGTCGCCTTGCCCGGGGTGGGTAAGAAGACTGCCGAGCGCCTGCTGGTGGAAATGCGTGACAAACTGAAGGACTGGCTGGCCCAGGGTGAGGGCAGTGGTGAGTCTATCGACCCGGTTCCCGTGGCGGTGACGGTGGACATTATTGCAGACGCCGAGGGCGCACTGGTCAGCCTGGGATACAAGCCGGCGGAGGCGACGCGCATGGTCGCCGCGGTCAATGAAGACTCTGTCGACGACAGTGAGGAATTGATCCGCCGCGCCCTGAAATCGGTGGTGAGCAAGTGAACGGTATCCCTTCATGATCGAAACTGACCGACTGATTGCCCCCGAAGCCACTAGTCCTCGCGAAGATGCCATGGACCGGGCGATTCGCCCAAAGACCCTGTCAGAGTACGTGGGTCAACCCGTGGTCTGCGATCAGATGGAGATTTTCCTGCAGGCGGCCCGCGGGCGCGGTGAACCGCTGGACCATACGTTGATTTTTGGTCCGCCCGGCCTGGGTAAGACCACGCTCGCCAGCATTATCGCCAATGAGATGGGGGTAGCCCTCAAGACCACCTCGGGTCCCGTACTGGAGAAGGCCGGGGATATCGCCGCGCTGATGACCAACCTGGAACCGGGTGATGTTCTGTTTATTGACGAAATCCATCGCCTGAGCCCCTATGTCGAGGAAATTCTCTATCCCGCCATGGAGGATTACCAGCTCGATATCATGATCGGGGAGGGGCCTGCCGCCCGCTCTATTAAGCTGGACCTGCCACCGTTTACCCTGGTGGGTGCCACCACTCGTGCCGGCTTGCTCACCTCACCCCTGCGCGACCGCTTTGGTATTGTGCAGCGCCTGGAATTCTACGCCGCGGCAGACCTGGCCAATATTGTCGAACGGTCCGCGCGGATTCTCGGCCTCGGCATAGATAACGATGGCGCGGCGGAGATCGCACGGCGTTCCCGCGGCACCCCGCGAATTGCCAACCGCTTGCTGCGACGGGTGCGCGACTACGCGGAGGTGAAGGCCGACGGTCATATCACCGCGGCGGTTGCCGATCGCGCCCTGGACATGCTCAGTGTTGATCAGCACGGCTTTGATCACCTGGATCGCCGCCTGCTGCTGGCTATGATCGAAAAGTTTGATGGCGGGCCGGTGGGCGTCGATAGTCTGTCCGCCTCGATATCTGAAGAGCGCGGCACGATAGAAGATGTGCTGGAGCCCTACCTGATCCAGCAGGGATTCATGGTGCGCACCCCGCGCGGCAGGATGGTGACACGTAACGCCTATCTCCACTTTGGCTTGCCGGCCCCGGCGGGCAGCGGCGTCGATTTACCCCTGGACCTGGATGCTGGCGGGGTCCCTACACAGGAATCCGGGGAGGATTCCGGGGGGTGAGCGCCGAGGAATTTTCCCTCCCGCTGCGGGTCTATATCGAAGACACAGACGCTGGAGGTATTGTCTACTACGTGAATTACCTCAAGTTCATGGAGCGCGCGCGGACCGAATTCATGCGCGCCCACGGCTTTGGTAAAGACTTTATCTTCAATCGGGACATGATGTTTGTGGTACACGAGGTCGCCCTGAAGTATCACCAGCCAGCCCAGTTGGATGATGAGTTGGAGGCAACGGTTACGCTGGACGATATTCGCGGTGCGACCATGCGTATGCGGCAGTCTGTGAGGCGCCAGGGGCATCCCTTGGTGCAGGGAGATGTTACTATCGCCTGCGTTGACCGTAATAGTTTGAAACCGCGGCGAATACCCCGCGAAATAATTGAAAAACTGCGCCCGACGCAGGTGCACGGGAACTAAGGGGAACCCACTTTGGAAGAACAACTCAGTTTGATGGGCCTGGTGCTACAGGCCACCATTACCGTACAGCTGGTGATGCTGACGCTGTTACTGGCATCCATGTTGTCCTGGTACATGATCGTCCAGCGCTTCATCTATTTCCGCAGTGCCCGCAGCGAAATGTACGATTTCGAAGAGCGTTTCTGGTCCGGCATCGACCTGTCGCAGTTGTATCGCGAGGGCAATGAGCGCGCGGCCGATGGACACTCGGCCTTTGGCATGGAAAGTATCTTCCGCGCCGGCTTCAAGGAGTTCTCGCGCCTGGCGCAGCAAAGTGAAATGGATTCCGAGGCCATTATCGAAGGTTCGCGGCGCGCTATGCGAGTGGCAACCCTGCGCGAGGAAGAGCGCCTGGAGCGGCATCTCGCTTTCCTGGCGTCGGTGGGTTCCACCAGTCCCTACATCGGCCTGTTCGGGACCGTCTGGGGCATCATGCATTCGTTCCGTGGCCTGGCCAATGCGACCCAGGCCACCCTGGCAACGGTGGCGCCGGGTATTTCCGAAGCGCTGGTGGCGACGGCGATGGGACTGTTCGCTGCGATCCCCGCGGTAATGGCCTATAACCGTTTCGCGTCCAAGGTCGATGTGTTTACCAACCGCTATGACACCTTCGTCGACGAGTTCTCCAGCATCCTTTATCGGCAGGCGTACTCGCTGCGCTCCAAAGGCCGGAAGGCTTAGGGGGTAGCTCGGCGTGGCGGAAACCAAGGGGCGCGGCAAACATCGGCCCATGGCCGAGATCAACGTGGTGCCTTACATCGACGTGATGCTGGTGCTGCTGATCATCTTTATGGTGACGGCGCCCATGCTGATGCAGGGCGTGCAGGTGGATCTGCCCGAGGCCAATGCCGAACCGGTTGAAAACCAGGACAGTGAGCCCCTGATTGTTTCGGTGAATGCCAACGGGCAACTATTTTTGAACCTCGGCTCTGCCGAGGACCAGGTGTTGTCCCTGGCCACGATCAAACAGCGCGTGGCGGCTGTGATTCGGCGCAATCCAAACAAGCCGGTACTGGTGTGGGGTGACCGTTCGGTGCCCTACGGCGAGGTGGTGACGTTGATGGCGGCGTTGCAGGAAGCGGGCGCCCCAAGCGTTGGCCTGGTGACTGAGAATCCGCAGTGAGTGAGTCGGTTTATGCCAGGCCCGTGGCGCCGCGCATCATGTTCCTGCCCACCGTGGCCACGGTGGTTATGCATGGACTGATGATCCTGGCGGTCACTGCCAACTGGCAGAGCAGTGAAGACAATATCATTACGCCTACCGTTATCCCGCCGGAAATCGTCAATGCCACGCTGGTCGATATTGACGAATTCCGTCCCAAACCCAAACCCAAACCGAAGCCTCCGCCACCCAAGGATACCCGGGCAGAAGAGCGTCGCCAGGCGGAAATCAAGCGTCAGCAGGAAGCCAAGCGCCAGGCCGAAGTAAAAAAGCAAGCCGAGCAGAAGCGTCAGGCGGAAGCGAAGCGACAGGCTGAAGTAAAACGCCAGGAAGAAGCCCGTCGCCGCGCTGAAGAGGAGGCTGCCCAACGCGCAGAACAGGAGCGGCGTGCCCGCGAAGCTGCCGAACGCCAGCGCGCGGAAGAGGCCCGGCGCCGGGCCCAGGCAGAGCAGGATCGCGCCATGGCCGCCTCCTACGCGGAGATGTCAGCCAGTTATGCCGGGCTTATCCAGCGCACGGTGATCAACTACTGGAGTCGCCCACCCAGTGCCCGCAACGGCATGGAGGTGTTGCTGTCCATTCAGCTCATACCAACGGGAGACATCGTCAGTGTTACTGTGCTAAAAAGCAGCGGCAATAGCGCGTTCGATCGTTCGGCGATTAACGCGGTGGAGAAGGCGGGCAGCTTTCCCGAGCTGAAGAACCTGCCCATCCGGGAATTTGAGCGGACTTTCAGGCGTTTCCGCCTGTTATTCAGACCAGAGGATTTACGTTACTGATGACATCATTTAGCAAACTGCTTGGCGCCGTGGCGCTGTTGGTATTCAGCTGTGGGCTGCGCGCCGAGCTGGTGATCGAGATTACCCAGGGAGTCGACAATCCGACGGCTATCGCGGTGGTACCCTTTGCCTGGAATGGCGCCGGAACCGCGCAGGACGACATTTCCGAGGTCATTAATAGTGACCTGGCTCGCTCTGGACAATTCGACCCGGTAGATCGCCGCGATATGCTCGGTTACCCGCGCCAGGAATCGGAAATTTTCTACCGCGACTGGCGTGCGCTGCAGGCCGAGTACCTGTTGATTGGGCGTGTGTCGGCCACCGATAGCATGCAGGTCGATTACGAGCTGTACAATGTGACCACCCAAAAGCAGGTCATGTCCGGCACCGTGACAGGCCCGGTCAATGAGGCGCGGATGATCGCGCACCGGGTCAGCGACGCGGTGTACAAGCAGCTGACCGGCATTCCAGGGGCATTTGCCACTCGGCTACTCTATGTGTCGGTCACCCGGGTCCCCGGCGGCAAGGACTACTACCGCCTGACCCTGGCCGATTCCGATGGCGCGCGGCCGATCGTGTTGCTGGAATCGCGCGAACCTGTATTGGCGCCCACCTGGTCACCCGATGGCACAGAAATCGCTTACGTATCCTTCGAAACCTCGCGCCCGGCGATTTACCGCCAGAACCTGAATACCGGCGCACGCGAGCAGCTGACCAATTTCAAGGGGATTAACAGCTCTCCATCCTGGTCCCCCGATGGCAAAACCATGGCCATGGTGCTTTCCAAGGACGGTAGTCCCGACATTTACCTGCTGGACCTGGCCACCAAGCGCCTGACCCGAGCCACCAAGCATTATGCAATCGATACCGAGCCCGCCTGGATGCCCGACGGCAAATCCCTGCTGTTCACCTCGGACCGGGGCGGTCGACCGCAGATTTACCGTTATTTTCTCAATAGCGGCAGCACCGAGCGGGTGACCTTTGAAGGGCGCTATAACGCCCGGGCGCGGGTCGCCCAGGATGGCCGAAATGTGGTTATGGTGCACCAGCGCTCAGGCCAATATCACATTGCCTTGCAGGATCTGGTGAGCAATCGGCTGACCGTACTGACTTCCACGCAATTGGATGAAAGTCCCAGTATCGCACCCAATGGCTCTATGGTATTGTACGCAACGAAGCAGGGGGATCGGGGCATTCTCGCTGCCGTGTCCGTCGATGGCGGGGTTAAATTTCGCCTGCCCGCCCGGGAGGGCGACGTCAGGGAACCAGCCTGGTCACCGTACATGAGTCGCTAGGGGCGACAGAATAAAGTTTACACATCTACCTTGTAAGGAAGGGACCTATGAAACATCTACCTGTTGCCGGTAAGGCACTCACCTTGCTGTTTACCGCAGCATTCCTGGTGGCCTGTTCCAGCACCGACACCAAAGAGGCGGACGAAGCAGCCGCCGCCGCAGCAGCGGCCGAAGAAGCGGCAGCCGCTGAAGCAGCAGCAGCGCAGGCGGCGATCAATGAGCAGATTCGCATCCGCTCAGAAGAAGTCGCGCAGGTTGGCAACGTACTGTACTTCGAATTTGACAGCTCAGCCCTGACCGCTGACGCCCAGCGCACATTGGATGCCCATATCGGCCTGCTGCAAGCAGACAGCGGCAAGACCGTGCGTCTGGAAGGTCACACGGATGAGCGTGGCACTCGCGAATACAACATCGCGCTGGGTGAACGCCGTGCCAACTCCGTACGCGATTACATGGTGGTGAACGGTATCGACAGCTACCGCATCGAGACGGTCAGCTACGGTGAAGAGCAACCAGTGGCTTACGGTTCCGGTGAGTCCAACTGGGCCCAGAACCGTCGGGTCGAGATCAAGTAACAGGTAAACTATGCAGAGCGTGCGCAACGCACTGCGGGCGAGCGGGCTGGCCATATTGGTTGGCCCGTTGTGCTTCTCAGTGCAGGCCCAGGAATATGTTGACGTAGAAGCAGAGCGTGCCGCGGCACGTAATGCCGGTGACCCAGGCGCTGCCGCTGCGCAGCCCGCGTCTGGCGCCACCAGCTATGGATTGAATGCCGGTGTTGCCGGTAATACCACCGTAACCACTTCCCTCCCTGCCACCAGTGGTCCCACCGAGGGCCAGAGCGTGGGCAATCTGCTCATCCAGCTGCAACAGCTGCAGCAGGAAGTGCGCATGCTCAATGGCATGGTCGAGGAGCAGGCGCACGAGATTCGTCGCTTGAAAGACCAGAGCCTGGAGCGCTATGTAGACCTGGACCGCCGGGTCAGTTCCTTGACCACCGGGGGTGCCTTGCCGGTCGCGGGTGCGGCGGGAGGTGTTTACAGCGGTTCAACGGGTTCTACCGCCGGCTCCTATGATGCCGGCTCCGCGGGTTCGACTTACAGCGGCACTACAGGTAGCACGGGGTCCTCAAGCTATCCCAGTGGCGGCAGCACCTACACGCCGCCGGTGGCGACCACCACCCCACAGGTGAGTGCCGGAGGTGCCTCGGCAGGGATTGAACAGCCGGGCGAGGGGGACGCTTATCGCGCGGCCTATGCCCTGGTGCGCGGCCAACAGTTCGACGAGGCGGTCTCTGCCTTTCAACAGTTCCTGGTGCAGTATCCCAATGGGCGCTACGCCCCCAATGCCCACTATTGGCTGGGTGAGTTGTTCCTCGTACTCGACCCTCCGCAACTGGAACAGGCGCGGCAATCCTTCAATTTATTGCTCACCGAGTACCCGGGCAACGCCAAGGTACCCGATGCACTATACAAACTCGGCCGTGTGCAGTTCATGAAGGGTAATCGCGCCAAGTCCCGGGAATACCTCGACCGCGTCATTAGCGAGTATGGCTCGACCAATAGCTCCGCCGTGAAGCTGGCACAGGACTTCATCGATCAGAACTTCTGATCGCGTTCCGCGGCGGAGCCCAGCTTGTCTACAGTCCCTTCCTCCAACCCTGATTCCCTGAGAATCACGGAGATCTTCTACTCCCTGCAGGGTGAGGCGCGTACCGTCGGGCTTCCCACGGTGTTCGTACGCTTGACCGGATGCCCACTGCGTTGCGTCTACTGTGACACCGAGTATGCGTTTAGCGGCGGTGAGCTGCACAGTATTCAGGAGATTGCTGCTGAGGTCGCCAGCCATCGGCCGCGCTATGTCACGGTCACCGGCGGAGAACCGCTCGCCCAGCCCAATTGTTTGCCACTACTCAGCCGGCTCTGTGATGCGGGCTACGAGGTATCGCTTGAAACCAGTGGTGCGATGTCGGTGGCAGAGGTTGATCCCAGGGTGGTTAAAGTGCTCGATTTGAAGACCCCTGCGTCCGGGGAGATGCACCGCAACGACTATGACAACCTGGCGCTGTTGAGTGCCCAGGACCAGCTCAAATTTGTTATTTGCGACCGTGGCGACTATGAGTGGGCGCGATTCAAGCTGGATGAATATCCCCAGCTGGCTGATATATCCGAAGTGCTGTTCTCGCCCAGCTACGAACAATTGTCGGGTCGACAGTTGGCTGAGTGGATTTTGGAAGACAACCTGCCCGTGCGATTGCAACTTCAACTCCACAAATTATTGTGGAACGACGAGCCGGGACACTGATGGCGGCGCAAGCGCAAAAAAAAGCAGTGATCCTGGTATCCGGCGGACTGGATTCCACCACCGTGCTGGCCATGGCCAAGGCTCAGGGCTATGCCTGTTACACCCTCAGTTTTGACTACGGGCAGCGTCATCGGGCGGAATTGGTCGCCGCCGAGCGCGTATCTAATACCCTGGGCGATATTGAGCACAAGGTGGTCAACCTCAATCTGGACAGCATCGGCGGTTCGGCGCTCACCGACACCAATATCGCCGTCCCGGAAGAGGAGACCGAGGGCATACCCATCACCTATGTGCCGGCGCGCAATACCGTGTTTTTATCCATCGCCCTGGGCTGGGCGGAAGTGCTCGGCGCCAATGACCTGTTTATCGGTGTCAATGCCGTGGATTACTCCGGTTACCCGGATTGCCGGCCTGAATACATTACCGCCTTTGAGACCATGGCTAACCTGGCGACTCGGGCCGGTGTAGAGGGACAAAAGCTCACGATCCACACCCCCTTGATGGATTTGGGCAAGGGTGAAATTATCAAGGCTGGTATCGAGCACGGGGTGGACTACAGTCTTACGGTCTCCTGCTACCAGGCCACCGAAGAAGGGTTGGCCTGCGGTAAATGCGACAGCTGCCGGCTGCGCAGACAGGGCTTTGAAAATGCTGGCATCGCCGATCCGACCCGGTATAGCGCCTGATTTTGTGCCTGTATTTTGTCCTCGAAACCCTTGAGTTTTATCGCCAAATCCGTACTATACGCTGCTCCTTCTGGGGCCGTTAGCTCAGTTGGTAGAGCAGTTGGCTTTTAACCAATTGGTCGCTGGTTCGAATCCAGCACGGCCCACCAAATACAAAAAAGCCTCCCTCGCGGAGGCTTTTTTGTATTTGGCGATCCGTGCTGACTTGGTTCGACCAGCCGGTTCGATAAAACGCGACCATAGGAGCGTTTTAGACGCCGGAGGCGCCCGCAGGGTGATTACAGCCCCGAGGCTGTAATCATCAATCCAGCACCTTCGAGTACCTCCATCACCTCCCTCGCGGAGGCTTTTTTGTATTTGGCGATCCGTGCTGACTTGGTTCGACCAGCCGGTTCGATAAAACGCGACCACAGGAGCATTTTAGCCGGGGGCGCGCACGACCGCCGAAGGCGCCCGCAGGGTGATTACAGCCCAAAGGCCGTAATCATCAATCCAGCACTTTGCCAGCTCCGTCTACTCCAGCACCAGCAGCACCCGGGTATTGAAACCCTGGCTGGTGCCCTGGAGGCCGTCCTTGTCTAATTCGATATAGCGGTAGTTGAACCCCACGTGAAAATAATGGTTCAGCCACCAATTCAATCCCAGTGACCAGATGGCCATGTCGCCTGCATCGCCACCGGTGATCGCCGGCACATCGCTCGCATCCATCCGGCTGTAGCGGGTGGACACCTCGAGAGCGCCCCAGCCGTTCTGGTTGACTGTACGTGAGATGGGCATGCGCCCGAAGATACCTGATTTACGGTTATAGGCCCGCACCTCGCCGGTAGTAATCCACGACGCGGTGAGGTGATAACCGGTGGGTTTGAGCGTGCCGTATTCGGGGGTATCCCAGACGCTGCGAATATACTCCCCATGCAGCCAGAAAGGACCGGAACGCAGTGAAGCCTCCGCTTGATAGCTGTCGTAGCTGTCGACGTCAAAGAAACTGGACTCGATGTATTCGGGTGCCTGGTTGAATTCCGGTTCGCTTGTGATCAGTCCACCTTCCCGGCCATTGGAATGGCGTAGCCCCGCGCCCAGGTGTAGCAGGGTGCTCTCGTTCTCTGACATCCAGGGCACCCAAGTCGCCCTGCCCACCAACTGGGTGGAGTTAGCGCTGAGGGAACCAGGCTGATCTTTGTCCAGCCAATCGTTGAAGACACCACCAGCGAGGCTAATGCGCTCATCGAACATGTTGCCCGCCATTACTACACCCACGTTGCGCGAAGGTAGCAGAGAGTCCGCTACCGCAGAACGCTCCTGCATCGGCAGATAGACCATGGACATCAGGCGCTCCATGGAGATTGGCTCTTTCTGTTTGCCGATGCTGAAACTACTGTCCCACACGGGAATGTCCAGGCGCAGGTCAAACAGGGTGACGTCGTCATTTTCGTCTGTGTCAAAACCCTTGTCGAAGGCATGAGTGGCACCGAACAGGGTCCATACCCAGGGACGCTCAAAATTCAGTGTGCCGACCCCACCGAAGCGCAAGCCGCGGATTTCGCCACCTTCAAACTCATCGAGATCGCCCACCAGATCGCGGTTGGCGGCGCTTTGGTCGAGCCAATACTGTCTGTCGAGTACCACCGCGCCGGCTCCGATACCTGAGATCCACCTGCTGTCGAAGCGGTTCCATTTGCTGGTGTCCTGGTAATCCAGGGGTACGGCCAGCGGGGGCGGGGTGTAAGCCAGCCAACCTTTTTCGGCGCGGGCCTTCTCATCTGGCGTTTCTTCCTGAATTGCCTCGAAGGGGTTTTTCCTTATCTCGCCATTAAGAATGGCGAAAGTCGCATACTGCTTGGTGTCCAGCAGCATCTCGGGGAACATCCTTGGGTTGCCGCCGAGAATCAGGAAGCTGGCGGGTTCACCCAAGTCTAAACGCCCGAGGATAAACCCCTCCGCGGCATCGAAGGTAACGTCAGCCTCATCCAGGGCGATCAGGTCCTTGGAAACTAAAGCCAGGTTCCCACCTTCAATCAGAATATTCACCAAACTGGGTTCGGCGCTGGAATCCCTCTCCAGCAGTGAGACATTTCTCAACAGGATTGTCCCTTGCTGCTGTGCGAACGTACCCCATGGCAGGAAGCAGATAAATAGTAAGGTCAGGGAGCTTAGAAGCCTGCGCATGGAGAGGTTGCCGCTTGTTGAAGACACTCCATAGTACCTTCAAAAGCACAACGTGGATCAATTATGTAACGACTTTCTTAACCTGCAAGCAGTATCGTCGGATTCGATAGTTACTCCGTCAGGCACCGCCCGAATGACATGATCCGGCTGCCGAAGACGAGCCTCAACTCTATGGCGTAGAATGCTCTTCTCAGCGGATTCTGGAATTAGAGGGGAACAATGAATAATTCGAAATCCTTGTTGTGCTTGCTGTTTATGATCGCTCTAGTTGGATGTGGTGAAGATTCAGCGCATTTAGACGCACCCACCGAGACGATGACTTTAGAAACTGCTGGCATGGAGTTGGAGGAAAGCGACCTCCCGGACGTTACCGAGGCCGATATTGCTACCGCCCACTCGATGGCGCTAGTGCTGGACGGTCACGCCGACATCGAGTTTCCAGACAGCCCAAGTCGCTACGCCCTGGCTGACGGAACATCCCGGGTGGACCCGAAGCTCATGGTGGCAGGTGAAATGGACGCGGTTGTTATGTCGGTGGCTGTGAGTCCTCGGCCGCGCAACGCACACGGGTATGCAGATGCGCGAGCGGTGGCTGACAGGAAGCTGGAAGCCGTTCTCGCCCTGACCTCAGACCCCTCAAACAATGCGGTGCTGGCGCGCACATCGCAGGAGCTATTGTCTGCACACGAAAATGGTCAGTTGGCGTTTATCCTCGGCTTACAGAATGCCATTATCTTTGGCGGCGATCTTGCCGCGGTCGATGAGTTTTATGCCGCTGGTGTGCGCGTGTTTGGCTTCACTCACATGGGCCATAACGCATTTGCCGATTCCTCCCGGCCGCTGTATATCGCCGAGATGGGTGCTCATGAACCCACTGCGGAGCACGGTGGCTTGTCTGCACTCGGTGAGGCGGCTGTTGAACGCCTCAATGAGCTCGGCGGAATTATAGATATTTCCCAGGTTTCCACCGAGGCCGCCCTCGCGATCATGGCGAAGTCGCGAGCGCCGATTATCGCAAGTCACTCCAATGTACAAGCGCTCACAAATGTTACTCGCAACCTGTCAGATGAAGAACTCGACAAGCTCAAGGATAACGGCGGCGTTATCCATGTTTCGCCGTTCAAAGGTTATCTCTTTGATTCCAGCGATGATGAATTGACTGAGTCCATTCGCGCAGTCCGTCGCGAGGCCGGTATCGAGGAAGATTACCTGTATCCCTTTGAACTGTACTGGGAGATTAATGACCCGGAGCAGCAACGCGCCTTCCTTGAAGCGATGTCTGCCCTGCTTGGAGAAGGTCGTATCGAAGATTTACTCAATCACATTGACTACGTGGTTGAGCGTATCGGTGTCGAGCACGTGGCAATCGGTACGGACTTTAATCACGGTAGCGGCATCGAAGGCTTCCAGCATGCGGGTGAGGCAATGAACATCACTCGCGGGCTGATGGCACGCGGCTATAGTGCGGAGGATATCGCGGCCATCTGGGGTGGAAACTTCGTCAGGGTGTGGGAAGCTGTGGAAGAAATTGCACGGGATGAGTAAAGGGGCACGCAAGGAACATGGCCTGGTCCTGTAAGTGAACTCAAACCACCGCCATAGACAACCCGCCATCTACAGTCACCACCGACCCCGTCATATAGCCAGAAGCACCGGAAGCCAGCATTAACAATGCGGCGTCCAGCTCGCTTGGATCTCCCAGGCGACGTAGCGGAATCTTACGCAGCAGCCTTTTTCCTATCTCAGACTCCAGGTAATCAGCGGAGATGTCCGTCATGTAGTAGCCTGGGGCTATCGCATTCACTCGCACCCCCTGGCCAGCCCACTCAAGCGCCATTTGCCGGGTCAACTGGAGAAGGCCTGCCTTCGACGCGCAATAGGCGCCAGTGCCCATCTGCACACTGCTACCGAGTACCGAGGCGATATTAACGATTGAGCCTTCTGTGTCCGCATTTATCATTCGCCGTGCGACCTCCACGGCGACGCTCCATGCACCCTTAAGGTTGGTGTTGATCACACCGTCCCAATCTCCCTCCGCCATATCCAGCAGCATCTTTCCGGATACGGTACCGGCATTATTGACCAGCACGGTGAGTGGGGAGATATTCATGCATTGTTCAATGGCCTCGCCCACGCTGTCCATGTCGCTCACATCCATGGTGACGGCGTGGGCGCGACCGCCCGCACCGTTAATCGCGGCGGCAGTGTCTTCTAATTTCTCCGGGCGACGGCCGCTAAGTATTACCGTTGCTCCGGCGCTAGCGAGTGTCTGTGCGAAGCGCTTGCCCAACCCGCTACCGCCGCCGGTTACCAATGCGGTTTCGGCAGACATATCAAACAGTTCTGCAATCATTGCGCCTTCCCCGCTAGAAATAATGGTAGGTCAGCTGGAAGCCGTACACAGAGCCTTTGGATAGAGGAGCGAAGGTGCCTCCCAGTCCGACACCGCCCAGCGTGGTTGGCAGCTGTGTATCACCGCCGTGCTTAACCGTATCCAGCAGGTTTCTGCCATAGACGCCGACTTCCCAATGACCGTCGTTGGAGAAAAAGTCGATACCCGCATCGAGAATATCCTGCTCCAGAATGTAGCCCCGGTTATTATCCGTGTAGGCGGACTCATCGCGGTAGGCGTAACTGATCCGGGAACTCATCAACCAGTTACCCAGTTCCAGGTCGTGATTGAGGCCGATGCTATAG
Source organism: Halieaceae bacterium (assembly GCA_963669435.1). Taxonomy (GTDB): domain Bacteria; phylum Pseudomonadota; class Gammaproteobacteria; order Pseudomonadales; family Halieaceae; genus CALJFL01. The sequence continues at coordinate 1,153,843 of OY770025.1, read as the reverse complement.
GTCCACTCGGCGGCCCGGGGAAGATCGAGATCTTCATCGGCGCCGTCTACAACGCCATCGCCATTCAGGTCGAAGAAAACGTCGGTGTACTCCGGATCAATCCAACCCACGCTGGCGTTAATCAGCAGGCTGTCGGTCACGCTAAAGGTGCCGTCCAGCTCTACACCCAGGATATCCGCATCGGCGGTATTCTTGATCACCTGGACCACGCCGGATACCGGGTCGGCGAGATTCACCTCCCGCTGCATATCCTGGATATCGTTGAAAAACAATGCACCGTTGAGCCGACCGCGCCCAAACTCGGCCTTGAAGCCCAGTTCGTAGTTGTCCACCTGCTCCTCGTCGAAAGGTCCCGGGCCATTGTTTACGATGTCGCCGGAGGTATTGCGCAGGTTGTAGCCGCCGGAGCGGAAGCCTCGTGTCCAGTGCGCATATATCCGGGCATCGTCGTTGAGGTGATAAGTAAGCCCCAACTTGGGCGACCAGCTTTCCCATTTCTCACTATCAACGAAGTCGAAGGGACATGTGCCCTCGGTGACATTACACAGGGCGCTTTGGTCGAGGGACGGCCTCGTCACGTTGAGAATCAGTGAGGTGATCTTCGCGTCCTTCTCCTCTTCGGTGTAGCGTATGCCCGCGGTCAACGTCAGTTGCTCGGAAACATCGTAATCCGCGGCGAGGAAAACCCCCATTGTCTCTACTTCGTACTCGCCGCCGCCATCCTGGCTGAGGGCGTAGGTGTTTTCACCGGGAACCGCGAATCCCAGCAGGTTGCGGCGCTCGTGGTAGCTGATTTCGTTGTTAAAGTAATAGAGTCCGGTGGTGAGATTCAGCTTCTCCGCGAACAGGCCGTTGTAGCGCAGTTCATTGCTCACTTGCTCAGCCTCCAACCAGCTGGGTGCGTGAAATACACTCCGCGGTTGCGAATCAATATCGACGGTGCCACTGGCCTCGTAGTCCCGGTAGCCGTAGATGTTGGTAATGGTGCCGTTGTCACCCACGTCCCAGTTCAGGGTGAAGGTCAGGCGCTCGGTTTCCGTATCCAGAAAACCTGTCTCGTCGATGGAAAAGTCCATGCTGTCGCGATCATTATTTTGAGGTGAGCCCGGTACGCCGAATCCGTTGGTATGGGACTGGCCTGCTGCGCCGTCCCCCTCGGTCTCCGCCCACTCGTAACTGAGTATTAGTTCCAGTGTTTCAGAGGGAAACCACTGGAAGACAGGGCGTACCATCGTCTGTTGAACCTCGCCGTGATAGTCGCCAGTAAACTGATTCTCCAGGCCACCCTCATCGTCGTTGTGATAGGCGGTTAGCTTGGCGCCCATTGAATCGCCTATGGGTCCGCCAATACTGCCCATGACGTAACTGTTGAGTCCGCCGTCTGAGGTGGTGTCAGCAGCAGCTTTCATGGTGACCTCGAACTGCTCAGGTGGTTTCTTGGTATTCATTAGGATGGCGCCGCCGGTGACATTGCGGCCGAAGAGAATACCCTGTGGTCCACGCAGGACTTCAATACTCTCAAGGTCAAAGACGTCGAAAATGATGCCGTTGTTAATGCCCATGTATACCCCATCGATGAACACGCCCACGGTAGGATCGATAGATGGAATATTGCTGTTGATGCCCAGGCCGCGGATTGAAAAGTTGGCCGAGCCACGGGTGGTACCTGCGTCGTCCAGCGCAACGTTGGGCATGCCCACGGCGAGATTACCCAGGTCGCGTATTTTAAGGGCGCTGATTTGATTAGCGCCGAACGCGGATACTGACAACGGTACATCCTGCGCGCCCTCTTCACGTTTGCGCGCCGTGACGACCACTTCCTCCATCAATGCTGCAGCCGAACCTCGTGGGCCGATTTCCTGTGCATGGACCATCGTGGTTCCACTGATTGCTAGCGCCATTGCAGCGATGGTAGCTGTCATGGGTCGATGGGAATAATCGTGTTCTGTTATTTTCGAATGCATAAGGACGTACTCCGTCTTTGGTAGCCACTGACGGAGCGGACGATACCCCAGGTATTGCGCGTCCAGTACTGACCATTCTTTTTAACCCGGGGGTAAAATTCGCATAGCTCTTTTTTGGCAGATCCCGTGCGGATCTTGCGTGGATGGGTATGCCAATGCTTTAGCAGTGCTACCTACTATCTGAAATTCCCAGCCTGACCCACGGGTGTAACAATCTCGCGTCAGGCTAAAAAGTGGGTTTCAGTATTATGTCGACAGGCAGCGAGAGCTTAGGCTACGGACAATCTACGGGCGAGCAGACGAGTTCACCCGAGTCGCAAACAAGCCACGGTAGCCCAGCTGTCGGTGGGCCCTACGCCCATTACGCCTTGTTCGTGCTACTGATTGTCTATGTATTCAATTTTGTTGACCGCTCCATCATCTCCATCCTGTCGGAAGAAATACAACGGGACCTGGGGGTGGGCGACGCGGAAATGGGTTTCCTTTACGGCACGGTGTTTGCCGTTTTCTACGCCGTGTTTGGCATTCCCCTGGCGCGCTTTGCGGACGTCTGGGTGCGTCGCAGTCTGATATCTGTCGGCCTGATGTTCTGGAGTTTGATGACCGCGCTATCCGGTTTTGCTCGCTCCTTCCCAATGCTGGCTGCCTTCCGGGTTGGCGTGGGCGTGGGTGAGGCGAGTGCATCACCGGCCGCCTATTCGATGCTCGCGGATTACTACCCGCCGCGGTTGCGCGCGACAGCCATCGCCATTTACTCGTCCGGTGTTTACATTGGGGCGGGCATTGGCATGTTCATCGGGGGGTGGGTACTCGACGCCTGGAGCGAGGCTTTTCCGGTGACTAGCGAAGCGCCGTTACAGCTCAAGGGTTGGCAAGCGGCGTTCCTGGCGGTGGGCTTGCCTGGAATCATCATGGCCATCTGGGTACGGTTTTTACGCGAGCCTGTGCGGGGCGTCAGTGAGGGATTGGCCGAACGAGAGCCTCATCCGGCACCGTTTTCTGTCTTGCGCACTGAGTTGCTTGCGATGATGCCGCTGATCAATCTGCCCGGATTGCACAAGCGCGGCGCATCGGTGCGCCTGAATCTCGTCGCTGGTCTGCTGATTGCCGTGGTGTGTTATGGCCTGGTCCAGGTTACCGGCAATATCAAGCAGTGGTTGGCGCTGGGTATCGGTTTCTATGTGAGCGTGGGTTGGGTGCAATCGCTGCAGGTACGTGACCCTGCGACCTTCGCCATGATCTTCAGGTCGAAGGCGCTGATCTACACCACACTGGCATTTCCAACGATTGCCTTTGTAACCTATGGCATAGGCTTTTGGAGTGCGCCGCTGCTGCTGCGCTTACATGATACCAACGCCGCGGAGGTTGGCTTGTACCTGGGGTTGGGGACTGCATCCGGTGGGTTGATCGGCGTAACCCTCGGCGGCGTTATGGCTGATTGGTTGAAGCAAAAACACCCTGCAGGGCGCCTGTTGGTGGGCCACTGGACTATCGTGGGAACTGTGCCCCTGGTGTTGTGGATGATGTATACCGAACATCTCTACATCGCCTTCATTTTGAACTTTGTCCACCACTTCTTCACCTCATCCTGGGCGAGTGTGGCCCCCAGTACGGCGGCAGATCTAGTGATGCCGCGCATGCGAGCGATCGCCGGGGCCTATTTCCTGCTGGTGAATACTTTTATCGGCTTGGCACTGGGCCCTTATGCCATGGGCCAGTTTTCTGATGTGTTAGCCGCCGGGGGGATGGCCCCCGCGGAATCCCTGCGTACAGCAATGGCGCTGTCAATGCTGATATTTATCCTGACCTTGCTGTTCCTGACACTGGCCTGGCGCCACCTTCCCAGGGAGGAGGCCACGCGTTTGGATCGAGCGCGCGCATTGGGAGAACAGGTTCCATGAATCAACTTCATCAATAAACAGGAAGGAAATTTCAATGACTGCTGATCTACAGGGCGTCTGGCAACTATCCCGCTGGAGCGTTACACATCATGAGACAGAGTCTGTCTATTATCCGTTCAGTGGTGCCCCAGAGGGATACCTGATTTACTCAGCCGATGGTTGGGTGACCGCGAACCTGATGCAGCGAGAGCGTTCGCCTGTGTGTGAAGATCGCTTACAGCTCAGAAAGATGTGTGCAACCCCTCCGGTGGATGTAGGTGAGATTGAGCCGGTGTGGCAGTGGTTCCTGGCTGGTTATGGCTACGTTGCCTATTGCGGTCGTTTTGAAGTGACTCAAAACCGGGTACACCACCACGTACAAACCAGCCTGATTCCGCAGTGGGTTGGAACCACCCTGACGCGGGACATGGAGTGGTATAGCGACAAGCAGGAACTTCACCTGCTGGCCGCGGGCGATGAGCTCAGTGATCGTCTGGAATGGAAGCGTGTAAGAGAAGTGTGAGGTGCGCCGTTAAGCGATCGCTTAACAATCGGTCGGGCGAGGCGCGGTAACTCAGTCCTGATCTATGCGGTGGCCGTTTCCATCTTTTGCTTGTGCTTTTCCAGCCAGGCAGCTTCCTCGCCGGGTTCCGGCAACAGGTCGCCGCCTTCCATCACCCACTTTGCTTCAATGTCGCGAGTGAGCATTTGCACTTCCGATAAACCGACAGCAAGAATTTCTGCGACCTTCTGGCGCATACCACCGACCAGGGCCAGCTTGGTCTCCTCGGTTCTTCCCGAGCGGATGTTGCCAAGTAGCAGATGACCTTCTTCGTTCATCGGTGCGCCAAGGAAATTCTCCAAAGCCTGTACCTGGCCAGCTTCAAAGAAAAATACATGCACAAATTCGGGTGGCGCCTTGGTGACCTGGCAATGAACGTCCGTGATGGCTTCTGAGATTCGTTGTTTGTCGGGCTGCGCGATAGTGCTCTTGGGCGAGACACATAAATATAAGGGCATCAGTACTCTCCTAGGCCGCTGGCATTACGGTCGCAACAACTTCGTTCAACTGACAACCGGTATTGTCTGTCCACAGGTCACATAGAGCGTTCAGAATTTCTATCCGCTGTGGTTGTTCAATGGGCGGTGTTGTCAATGTGATCACCGAGCTGGTCGAGGGTTTACCTGCGGTCCAGCCCTGGCCTTTTGGCACGATTATCCAGTTAATGTCGACGCCGTTACCCAGACCATATTCGGTGACAATGTGGTGAATGCCTGCGCCAAGCTTATCAACCACCGGCTGGGGAATTTGGCCTTCCTGCAGAAAACATACACATCTAATCATATTGCACCTGGAAGTTGCATACACGTGCAAGCCGCTTTAGTGGCTTGGTTTCGGGCAAGTTACCTCAAGTCCGTACGAATAACCAATAACCAGGTTTGCTAAGCGCATTGAAGTAAATGCATAAGCAGTACCCTGATACATGATCGGCTATTCAAGTATGATTATAGCCGCCCGCAGCCATTGATGAGGTGATCTGATGGATATAGCCGATATCGAGATGCTAGAGGCCATAATCAAACATGGCAGTATTAACCGTGCCTCTGAGGTCCTGTTTGTCACCCAGCCAACCTTGAGCAAACGCCTTGGGCGACTGGAGTACAAGTTGGGATCCCCGCTGTTTGTGCGCAGTAGTAGCGGCTTGACGCCCACAGCCCATGCCTTGTTCATTATCGAAAGCTCCCAGGCAATCAAAACCAGAATCAAGAACATTGAGCGCCATATCGAGTTGATGAATATGCTCGAGACCGGAAATCTCAACATCGGTGTCGGCCCGATAATTGAGCAGCTTTACTTTCCCCATGCGCTGCTGGAACTCACTCGCTCGCCCTCCAGTCGATTAAGTATTTCTATACGGACGGAAATGGCGGCGGAACTGAGACTGTTATTGGTCGACGGAGTAGTTGATGTCGCAGTCGGGCCGTTCGAACAAAGCATGGCCAGCGAAGAATTTGAAATCTACCCTATAGCGAGCCAACCGCTGATGATTGCTGCCAGAGTAGAGCACCCGTTAGCCCTAAAAATGCAACAGGAACGGGTTTCCCAGGAGGATGTACTGAGCCAGCCTTTGATTTCTCCGCATATGCCGGACTATATGGCGGAGCACTTTAAGTTGCTCGAGAATCTCGATACTCCCAGGATAATTTGCGACAGCTACCCGGTGATCAAGGAAGTGCTCAAGGATTCAGATTATATCTCCATTGGCCCGAGCGCTGTTTTCAGTCAGGAGGTGCAGGATGGTTCGCTGGCTTTGCTGCCGCTCCCGGACCCCATCGACTGGTTCGCAGCCTGTATAGCGCGCCCGGAGAGCGCCTGCCTGCCCGTTGTCCAGCGTGTCATAGATATCTTTCGACAGTACCAGTTGCCGCAAGTAGCGTAGCGCCGCACCCTCCCGTCGCCAGGGGTTGTGTTTGTTTGGCCGGCTGGCCCCTGTAAGACGAAGTACTCCCTCTCGAACTGCCGCAGCTATGCCAAATCTTGTGTCCGCCTGGAAACATTGATCACTACTTGAAATCCAGCGTCTGCGCTAACTTCGTCGTCAGGTATCTTTGGGTGGAGACAGCACGTGCTGAAAGCTGGCGTTTTTATTGATCCTGGTAACACGGTCAGAAAGCCGATGTTGCTTCCGGGTGGTCATGATGTCCAGTCGTAATGATTTGTACGACGTGGAGTCGACGCCCCTGGAGCAGCGCCGATTGCCGTCGTCTACTTATGCGCTATTGCAAAACAGCGCCGAGAGGTTTGGTGACAAAACTGCATTGCGTTTTCTCCCCGTTGGCGCCAGTGAGGCGGAAGTGGTGCTCTACTCCTATAGCGGGCTGTTTGCCAGTATCACCCAGACTGCTAACGCATTTATGGCCCTCGGGATTGGGCGCAAGGACTGTGTGTCGATGCTGTTGCCCAACCTGCCGCAAACCCATTTCACGATCTGGGGCGCTGAAGCGGTAGGAATCGTTAATCCACTTAACCCTTTGCTCGATACCGCGCATCTCGCTGCGATTATGAACGAGGTCGAAAGCAAGGTCCTGGTTACCATGGCGCCTGCTTCGGGGTCTGATCTTTGGGACAAGGCATTGCAGCTTGTGGATAGAGTCCCGAGCTTGAGCACGGTGCTGGTGGTGGGCCTGGCTGCTCGTTCGGACTCCACGAAAGAGCTGTCTCAGGAGGACCGCAATCCTGATACCACGCTGCCTTGTCAGATACTGGATTTCGATGAATACGTGGCGGGATTTGATCGGGCGAGCCTTAGCCGCAACAGCGAGGTGAATGCTGACACCAGGGCGTCGTTGTTCCACACGGGGGGTACCACCGGGACGCCCAAGTTGGCGCCACACACTCATGGTAATGAGGTTGCCATGGCCTGGCAGTTGGCTAATACGATGGACATCGATTCCGACACGGTGGCGCTTTGTGGATTGCCCTTGTTTCACGTCAATGCCGTATTTGTTACGGGATTGACGCCATGGTTGGTCGGAGCAGAGGTAGTTCTGGCGAGTCCACAGGGATATCGGGATCCTACTATATTCCGTGAATTCTGGGCTTTGGTTGAAAAATACCGTGTGAGTTATTTCAGTGCGGTTCCGACCATCCTCAGTGATTTACTTGAGGTAGATAGCGACGCCTACGACCTGAGTTCGCTGGAATTCTGCGCCTGTGGAGCAGCGCCTCTGTCGGTAGAACTGGTTTCCCAGTTCGAAGCGCGGACCGGCCTTGTGGTGCTGGAAGGTTACGGGCAAACCGAGGGCTGCTGCGTGTCTACAACAAATCCCCGGTATGGGGAGCGGCGCGTGGGTTCGGTGGGTCGCCGGCTACCGTATTTGCAGTTGCGAACCGTCGTGCTGGATGAAGAGAGCAGCTATGTCCGAGACTGCTCAGTCGATGAAGTGGGTAGTATCCTGATCAAAGGCCCCAACGTTTTTGGCGGTTACACGAAAGCCGAGCACAATGCGGAACTTTGGCCCCAGGAAGGTTGGTTTAAAACTGGCGACCTGGGTCGATTGGATGCCGAGGGTTACCTGTGGCTGACTGGGCGTAGTAAGGATCTGATCATCCGCGGAGGCCACAACATTGATCCGCAATCGATCGAAGAGGCGTTGTACAAACACCCGGCAGTCGCCGCTGTTGCAGCGGTGGGAAAGCCTGATCCGCGCCTCGGTGAGTTGCCTGTCGCCTATGTCCAGTTAAGTGGTGCAGCCAGTGAAATCGAGCTTCTGCAGTTCGCCCGGGACCACATCAATGAGCGTGCGGCGGTGCCCAAGGAGATCCACATCATTGATGCGCTTCCATTAACAGCGGTGGGTAAGATATCCAAACCTGAGTTACGTAACGATATCATTCGACGAATCGTGGAGTCCGAGTTGGACATGATCGGCGACCTGATGAGCAGCGACTACACTGTCGCTGTAGAGGTCTCGGAGCGGTACGGCCAGCTCGCTCTCATCGGAGTTAAACCAACAGTTCGGGTACAGTCCGAGATAAAAAGACGGCTGGATGCTTACCGCATCGCTTATCGGTTTAAGGAATAGAGGCTGTTTCGAGTTTGTCCGCGAAGGCGACTGCTTCCTTAGTTTATATTCAAAATCCCACCTCATGGAGAAAAGTGAATGACAGTATCAATCGTTTGTATCGCCCTGCTGGGGTTGCTGGTTTTCTCATTGGGTTTGAATGTGTCCGTTGCGCGTGCCCATGCCAAAACCATATATGGCGGTGAGGTGAATGCAGAAAGCCGTTTATTCAAGGCTCAACGTGCGCACGGCAACACCATTGAGTATGCGCCCATGTTGGCAGTGATGATGCTGGCGCTAGCGCTGACTGAAACGGCGGCCTGGGTCAACTGGGTTATGGCGCTTGCGGTATTCTTCCGATATTTGTTTGTTATCGGTATCTTGCTTCCGGCGACCATGGCCAAACCCAATCCAATGCGATTCCTGGGAGCGCTCGGTACGTATATCACTGGCCCATTGCTGGTATTGGCACTACTTACTTTATAGTTAACTACCTGTTCCAGGGTCTGCAAAACAAGTTTCGTAGACTTTTGCTTCTTTCTGGCTGCGCATAAGCTTCTCAGTTGTACGAGCGTATATGTCGTTGACGGCAAAAAGTGCTGATCTATAGCCGGTTGAGATAGCATACCCTCGGCCAGGGCGACTCGATATAATCAAAAGCAAATCTTCCGGCACTTGCGATTTCCTCCGCTAATTTTGAACTACACTGTATTAGGCCATTTACCTATTGCCTTTCAGCGGATTCACAGGAGACTGCGGATGAAAAAGCTTATCTCGATGTTTGCCGCCATGTACTTGACGATCAATCATCCCGTGCTCGCCAGTGAGGCGATGCAAAGCAAGGAGGCCATCGCCTCGGGCATCGGCCAATCCCATTTCTCGCCCTACGCGGGGCGCAGTTTTCCCACCCGCGTATTGTGGGGTGATACCCATTTGCATACCGCGGTCTCTGTCGATGCGGGCACCATGAACCGGGTGGGACAGGAGGATGCCCTGCGTTTTGCCCGGGGAGAAGAGATTACAACCACCCATGGCTTGCGCGCCCGCCTGTCCCGCCCGCTGGATTTTGTGGTGGTGTCTGATCATGCGGAGATGTATGGCCTGATGCCCCAATTGCTGTCTGGTGACCCGGACATCCTTGCCACCGAGGCTGGTGCTCGCTGGTACAAGGAGCTGATGAGTGGGGACGGAGATCGGATATTTGAAACAGCGATGGAGATCGTCGCCTCGCTTCAGAAGAAGGATCCCCCGATTGATAATCCTGAAATTACCCGCAAGGCATGGCAAAAGTACACAGCACTCGCTGATGCTTACAACGAGCCCGGCCGTTTTAGTGCGGTTATAGGCTATGAGTGGACAGCCATTGGTGGTTTTAATCTACACCGCAACGTGTTGTTCCGCGGTGACGCCAGCGAGGCCAACCGGACAGTACCGTTTTCGCAGTTTGACAGTCAGAACCCCGAAGACTTGTGGCGTGCACTGGATGCGTTTAGTAATGAAACCGGTGCCCAGGTACTGTCCATACCCCACAACGGGAATCTCAGTAATGGACTGATGTTCCGTGTGGAGAATTTTGACGGCGGCCGGCTTAAAAAAGAGCTGGCGCAGCTGCGCGCAAAGCTGGAGCCAGTGGTGGAGGTCACCCAGATTAAAGGCGATGGCGAGGCTCACCCATTTTTGTCACCCAACGACGAATTTGCCGACTTCGAGACCTGGGATATTGCTAACCTCGATGGCACCGAGTTAAAAGAAAACGAGATGTTGCAGTACGAGTATGCTCGTGAGGCTTTGAAAACCGGTCTCAAACTCAACAGGAAATTGGGAGTAAACCCGTACCGCTTTGGCATGATCGGTAGCACTGACTCCCATACCTCGATGGCTACCGCAGAGGAGGAAAACTTTTTCGGCAAGCACTCCGGTGTAGAGCCCGAACCTCACCGCTGGGATCATACAGTGATCTCATCGCAGATCGATCCAGACCTTGCCATTCTTGGATGGCAGCAGGCCGCGGCGGGCTATGCGGCTGTTTGGGCCACTGATAACACGCGCGAAGCGATCTTCGATGCAATGCGTCGTAAGGAAGTTTATGCCACCACCGGCCCACGCATGACGGTGCGCCTGTTTGGTGGTTGGGAATTTAACGAGGATGATGCGCGCACCCGGCTGCCCGCTCATACGGGTTACACCAAGGGGGTGCCCATGGGCGGCGAACTGGGCGTGGCGCAAAGCTCTGCGCCTTCTTTTCTGGTTGCAGCCGCCAAGGACCCATACAGCGGCAACCTCGATCGGATACAGATCGTCAAAGGCTGGATGGATAGCAGCGGCGATACCCATGAAAAGGTCTACGATGTAGTTTGGTCTGATAATCGCCAGCCCGGCAGTGATGGCAAACTGCCGCCGGTGGGCAATACCGTAGACGTTGACTCGGCCACCTGGAGCAATATCATTGGAGCGCCCGAGCTGATTACGGTTTGGCAAGACCCGGACTTTGACGTGTCGCAGTCAGCTTTTTATTACGCCCGGGTAATTGAAATACCCACACCGCGCTGGACCGCCTACGAGGCCAAGCGCTACAACATCGACATGCCGGACAAGGTGCCAATGACCGTCCAGGAAAGAGCGTATACGTCACCGATCTGGTACACGCCATAAAACCAACATACGCGTCATTGTATGACGGTTGATGTGTGATGTAGTCTAGTCCGCACTGAGGGCGCAGCTCTCTTAAGCTGTGTGCGACGTTCCGGGGAAACGCATTGTATGAATATTGATACAGCCACCATTCGGCGGCTGAGAGACGCGTTAGTTGCAAGCGGTAGTTTCGATACGGCTAGCGAGGCTTCGCCGGCAAGTGATGCGCGTCAACAGGCGGCGTTGGAGCGTGTTGCCCCTTTCGTGGAAGTAATGTGTCTGATGATGACTATCGATGGCGACATTGGGGGCGACGAGAGAGCGGCCATAATAGGCGCGAGTAAAATGTTAACCAGTGGCATGGTCGCCGACGACGATCTCGAGAAATTGCTGGATCGGTTTGCAGACCCATTGGAATCGCACAAGGTAGAAGCTCGCCTGCAGACTATTGGCAATGCTATTTGCCGCGATCGCCTTGATCGCGAAACTGCATTTACTCTAGCTGCTGCTATCGCTGTCGCGGATGGTCGGGTCGCTGAGGAGGAGTCACTGTTAGTCGATTCAATCGCCGAATGGTTTGGCTTGTCCAATCGCCGCTGCGAGGAAATACTTAGCGCACTTTAGTCTTTTGCGAGTGCCTCAGCCGTACTCAGGAACCAACATCTCCTCAAACTCAATACCCTCTTTGTCCAGGCGCATCACTACGTGGTGGCGGTAAACGTCGTCTTTGCCCGAAAATATTCGCGGTACCAGGGCGGCGTTGACATACACAGTACCCTCGATCGTTTGTTTCCAGGGTCGTTGTTCCCCCTGCTTGGTGCGCAGGTGCATGTGACCGGCGATGACCGCCAACACGCTTTTTCCCTGGGCACGGGCGTAATCGATCGCCGCTGCCAGGTCGGGATCCCCCCAGTCACCGCCTCCAGGCTTGAAGTCACAGCCCCACATGTCGTGCGGCTGCTCACCGAGCCCCGTGGGACCGTTGTGGGCAACAAAGATTATGCGATCAGATTCTACCTCGTCGACCAGGCGGCACAGTCGCTCAGCTGACTCCGCGATACTTTCAATGCCATAGGTCTCCACCATGTATTCGGGAAAGGAAAGGTTGGGACCGCCCATGCTGTGTGGCCTGGCTGCCAGCAGGCTCACTTCATCGTCCCCGATGTGCAGCCGGTGGTGACTGTAGCCACAAAGACTGATGCCGAGTTCCGGGTTACGTTCTTCGGCACTGTTATGAACTATCGACTGGAGCATATTCAAGCCCCGTTGATGGGCCAGTTCCGCCGCCAGTTCATTGATGTCAAAGGTGTCGTTGTTGCCTGGCATCACCAGTGTCGGCTGCTGCAGTGCTGCCATGAGCCGGGCCATACGCAAGCTGCTGTCAATGCTGCCCCCGCCGAGGTCACCGGTGAAAAACAACAGGTCATAGTCGCTTCGCGAAAACTGGGCGACGTCTACATTGTCCCAATGGGTGTGCAGGTCGCCGATGATTCCCAGGCGAAAGCTGCCTTGCGCAGCCTTAAAACGCTCGTTCAATGACTCAAGCCTCCTCTTTTGGGCCGCTTTTAGGGCCTGACGGTTGGTTGTTTCATCGTACATTTCTGATGGAACATCGCAATATTTGGGCGTATCATCGCCGGTCTTATGAATATTTTCCTGAGAAACAGGCGATATCTGACCTCGGCGTTGCTGTCCTTGAGCTTTGTCGTGCTGCTTGTTTTGCAGGGGGCGGAATCCGCGCACGTTCACGAACCGGGCATAAGCCACGCTGAATGTGTGCAGTGTAAGGCAGATAGCACATCTGCCCTTGGCGGAATAGCTCAGGCGCAAGAACTGCGCACCTTTGCGGTTGCTCTGCATACCCGGTATCAATCCGTCGCGCTGCGCGCGCCCTTCACCCGATTTTCCCCGCGAGGTCCTCCGGCTCACTCCTGACAATCTTATTTTTTGATTCGTTAACAGGAGAGAGACGTTGAAACGACTACTTATTCCGCTGCTGGCGGTTGCCAGTGGCAATGCTATGGCGCAGGACGAGCGCATGGAACATGTGCTGGTCTCGGTGCCTATACACAAAAAATCTGCCGAGACGGCTTTGCCGGTTACGGTGCTCACCGGTGATGAACTTCAGCGTTCTCTGGCTGGGACGATAGGCGAGACCCTCGGCAATCAGCCCGGGATTGCCAACTCATCCTTTGGGCCGGGTGTTGGACGCCCCGTGGTGCGCGGCCAGCAGGGACCGCGCGCAGTGACATTACAGAACAATACCAGTGTCGCCGATGTTTCCAGTCTCAGTCCTGATCACGCCGTTGGCGTTGACCCCATGCTCGCGGAAAGCATCGAAGTCCTGCGTGGTCCCTCAACCTTATTGTATGGCGGTGGCGCGATTGGCGGTGTGGTGAACGTTATTGATAATCGTATACCACTGCAACCTATTGATGATCTGCAAGGCGCGGTGGAGTATCGCTACGACGATGCCTCCAGTGGCGACACCGGCGTGGCCAAACTGGAGGGCGGCAACGGACAATTTGCGTTCCACCTTTCCGGCACGATCCAGGATTACGATAACCTGGAGATTCCTGGTCTGGCGATTGACGAGGAAGCAGTGGAGTCGCTCGAGGAAGAGCATGAAGAGGGCGAGGAGCACGATCACGAAGAGGAAGAAGTAGAAAACACCGATGGCTTTATTGCCAATACGGATGGTGAGTTTGAAAGCTACACCCTGGGCGGCAGCTTCCACTTCGGTGAGCGCGGCTTTATCGGACTGGCTGTGAATCAGCTGGAGACTGAGTACGGAATCCCACCCGGTTCCCACGGGCATCACGAAGAAGAGCACGAGGGAGAGGAACACGAGGGAGAGGAACACGAAGACGAAGAACATGAGGGTGAAGAGCACGAAGGCGAAGAGCACGAGCACGAAGAGGAAGAAGAGGAAATAATCCGCATCGACCTCGAACAAACGCGCTATGATGCGATGCTGCACCTGCACGGCCTCGCCCCCGGTTTCGTAGATGTTTTGCGCGGTTTCGTCAGTTACACCGATTATGAGCATGTGGAACTTGAGGGTGTAGAAGTAGGTACACGCTTTGATCGCGATACCTGGGAGGGTCGCCTGGAACTTGTGCACGACGGCGCTCTGCACGGCGTGGTCGGCCTACAGTGGAAGGCTGATGAATTCGAGGCCATCGGTGAAGAGGCCTATATCCCCGCTACCGACTCCACGGAGTTCGGACTGTTCCTGATTGAAGACTTCCATCCAGGCGATGACTTGCGTCTCGAGCTTGGCGCCCGCGCGGACTGGGTAGAGCGTGACCCCAGTGCGCAGCTGGCTGACAAGGAAGATTTCACCAGCTTCAGCATTTCCGGTGCAGCCATTTGGGATTTCACGCCCGGATGGAGTACAGGCGTGTCCTTGTCCAGCTCTGAGCGAGCTCCTGCAACCGAGGAGCTTTACTCGAACGCAGATGCCACCGACCCAGAGGAGTTTGTTACCCATGCGGCCACTGGCATCATCGAGATCGGCGACCCCGACCTGAGTGAAGAAACCGCGCTTAACCTCGACGTCAGTCTGAATTGGACAGGCGATGGAAGCTGGGCGCAGTTGTCGGTGTTCTACAACGATTTTGAGGACTATATCTTCTTGCTCAATACCGGTGAGGAGGTCGACGAGACCCAGATCTACGCTTACGCCCAGGAAGATGCTGAGTTTGTCGGCGTGGAATTCGACAGCCGCTTTGGTCTTGCATCGGTAGCGAGTGGTGAGGTTTCACTGCGCTTGTTTGGTGATTACATCTCGGCCGAGTTCGACGATTCCGGTGATGTACCACGTATACCACCACGGCGCATAGGCAGCGAACTGGGCTGGGCGAATGATGCGTTCAATGTCTATGTGCGCGTACTTGATGCCGCAGACCAGGATGATCCGGGTGATTTCGAGTCGGAGACCGATGGCTACACGCGTTGGGACGCGGGAGCCGACTATCGCTGGCAGCTTTCCGGCGGCAGTGAGATTTTCACTTTCCTGAAGTGGAAGAATATCGGTGACGAAGAGATCCGCCTGAGCACTTCCTTCCTGCGCAACTATGCGCCACAGGCGGGTGAGTCGATCGAAGCGGGCGTGCGTTTTACCTTTTAAGCAGTTACCAGGTCCGCCGGAAGCTGGGTAAACTTCCGGTACCTTCCTGAGGGCGCCTTTATGGCGCCCTTTTTTGTGCGTGAAATCTAGTCAGGCACCGTCTACTACTGTCATCGATACTCGTGTCGGGCGACGAGAAAGTTTCGTCAATGCTCGGTGAGTGTTTCCAGGTAATCCAATAATTGTTCCAATTCTGTAGAGGACAAGCCATCGCGATAAATCATCTGTGTACCTGGAACCAGCTCGCTGGGGTTTTGTAGCCAGGCCTCCAAGGTTTTGCGATTCCAGGTCAGGTTGCTGCCCTGCAGGGCGGGGGAGTATGCGTAGGATGCATTGGTGGCAGCTTGCCTACCGAAAAATCCGTGCAGGTTTGGCCCCAGTTTATGTGCTGAACCTGCAGTGATGCTGTGACAGCCCTGGCAATGTACAAAAAGCTTCTCGCCATCCAGTTTGCCACTAGCCGCCACAATTTCGGCGACCGCACGCTCGGCGGATTCCATCGCGCCTTCCATACCGGTATTGGTCAGCGCCGTGTGCTCGCCTGCAAAAAACAGTCGTCCGGCGGGTTCCGCCATCTTGCCGAGGTAGTCACTGATTTGCCCCGGTAGCCAGGCCGCCCAGGTTCCCCGGCTGTGGGGGTCCTTGCTCCAGTCCACAACCGTGCGTAACTTTAGTGCTCCTTCCGCGGCGGGGTAGATGTTCTGGAGCTCAGCCAGTAACGCATTCTCCTGTGCCTCTGGCTCCATGCCCGAGAAGTACCTTGCGTTTTCACCGGTGATCCACACGGTCAGGTTACTCGCACTACCGCGACCCACCAGGTCAGTTGCGAACAGACGTTCCAGCCGTGTGTCTGTCCACAGGCTGGGGGGTTGCTTTCCCCAGTACGGTTTCAACACCTCGAAGTGAGCCAGCAGGGTATTGGCGTAGTTAAGCTGTTTAATTGCCTCCTGCTGAACCTCCGGCAGTGGGGGATGGATTTTCAGTGTACGTATCACACTGAAGGGCAAACTACTCAGCACGTAGTTTGCACTGTACTGGCTTCCGTCTGCGCAAAGCACTGTCACATCCTCGGCGTTCTGTTGGATCGACGTGGCCCGCTTGCCGGTTAGTACGCGCCCTGTAACGTCCGCGGCCATAGCCTCGGGCAGCCGTTGGTTGCCCCCTGCTATGGCCACAGATGGCCCCGACATATTGCTCACCAGCTCATACAGTGAGTAGATGTGGTAAAGCTGTAGCAGTGATGTCGAAGACAGTGAATCCCCGTAGCTGTTGGTATGCCCGGCCAGGGCGATCGCCGCATCGTTGAATCCCGCGGCGCGCAGGTGGTTCTCGACGGACCGATCCCACTTTTTGTGGTCGGGTAATTGCCACTGATCGGGGTGCGAAAGTGGAACAGGTTTCAGTGCCTGATAGACCGCAGCGCCTGGGGGCACGCCTTTCAACGCGTCTGGCAGAGGGTTGTTCGAAAATGTGGGCCAGTCTCCCGGCGCGATAAACTGCCCGTCTATATACAAGCCCATGTTGGCTCGGCCGCCGACGATGTCCGTGGCCGGCACCAGTTCCAGCCCGAGGCGTTTTGCCCTGTCGAGCACACGGGCGTAGTGGGGGCCAATGACATTGCCCCCCGCCTCAGGTGCGCCGGGAATGCTGTCGAGCGTGTAGATGCGGCCACCGACGCGCTCGCGCGCCTCTAGCACGAGCACCTCGAAACCCTGCTCCTCCAGCAGCAGAGCACCGTTCAAGCCCGCAAGGCCTGCGCCAATAACGATCACGGATTCGCGGATCCCTTCTTCCGTTGCTCGACCCTGAGGGGAGAAGAGTAAGGTCAGCACTAAAAGGCAGGTGAAAACACAGTTAGTCACAGTGCGTGGGGGCAGCGCCGACTCGTCTTGCAAGCGTAAGGCAGTTGAGGGCGCGGCAAATGGACACTCGCTGCCCCTGGCGAGGTTCCACCTTTCACGCTTTTCGTATGGGACGTCAGTGAATCGAGAGTTTTCTTCGGCCTGCATTGTTTGATCCAGCACGAATTGATTACCCAGGCATTACTTGAATGGTTAATTCTGCGTGCCAGTTGAGGCATTGGCAAATGACAGCGTGTATCGCCGCCCAGCGCCTTGCCAGCTTGATCGTCTATACTGACACGTGAACCACTTACACGCGCCTGGCGTATCTCCAAGCTGAATAATTAATGTTACATTATCAGCGGGTTCGGTATACGGTTCGTTCCGGCCCGGCCCGGCCCAATAATGAATAATAGTCTGGATCACCAGCAGCCCAGGAGTCAGCTCATGTTGCAACAAGTCTTTTTCAAATCGATATCCGCTGTTTGCATAGGCCTTTTGTTGGCGATTCCGGCCACTGCCCAGCAGCTACTGATCAAGAACGTCAATATTTTTAACGGCACTGATGATGAGCTTATAGCGGCGCAGGATGTGTTGATTGACGGTGAAGTCATCCAGTCGATCGGCAGTGGGCTCAGCGCCAATGCCGGCGTCAAGGTCATCGATGGTGGCGGTCGCACGCTCATGCCGGGCCTGATTGATGGACACGCCCACGTGATGATCAACCAGAATTTTGGCGTGGTGGAAACTAATCTCGATATCACCGACCTGTCCTACAACGCCACCATTGTTATGCGGCGCTTCCTCATGGACGGCTTCACCACGGTGCGCGATATGGGCGGACCCACCTTCGGCCTGGCCCGCGCATTAGACTCCGGCCGTGTGGTGGGACCACGCCTTTACCCGTCAGGTGGCTTTGTATCGCAGACCTCTGGTCACGGGGACTTCCGGGACCGGGCGGACCCCGGCTTCAGCATCCACGATGCGGGTGACCTGTCCAACTTCGAACGGATGGGTATTGGCAACGTGGCCGATGGCGTTCCCGAGGTACTAAAAGCCACGCGACTTAACCTGCGGAATGGTGCCACCCAGATCAAGATCATGGGCGGCGGGGGTGGTTCCTCGCGTTTCGACCCGATAGATACCACCCAGTATTCCGAGGCAGAAATCTGTGCCATCGTTGAGGCCGCGAAAGACTGGGGCACCTATGTCGCCGCTCACACCTTTAATGACCGCGCCGTAGCTCGCCTGCTCGATTGCGGCGTGAAGACGTTCGAGCATTCGTTTTTTATCTCCGAGAAGACCATGAAGCGGATCGCGAAAGAGGGTGGTTACGTGGTACCGCAGATGTGGGGCCTGTCACCAGACCTTGCAAAGAACCCGTTAATGCCTGCAGAAAAACTGCCCATGATTGCGCAGTTGCGTGAAGTCTATGGCGACTTTGGCAAACAACTACTGCGCAACAATGTGAAGGTGGTGTTTGCCTCGGATTATGTCGGGGAATTTGCGGACGCTGAGCGGGCCCGGCGCTATGAAATCTGGTGGCGTACCCAGGCGTTTGAGAGCAATTTTGAGGTGCTGAAGCAAATGACCTCTGTGGCCGGGGAGATGGTTGCCATGTCAGGCCCTCGCAACCCCTACAAGGCGGGTCGCCTGGGCGTTATTGAGGAAGGCGCCTATGCCGACCTGATACTCATCGATGGAAACCCGCTGGAGGATATCTCGGTGATCGGTGGGACCGACAAATGGTTTGATGCCGACCCCGAGTTCAAACTTATTCCATCGATCCACCTGGTGATGAAGGGCGGGCATATTTATCGCAATGAAATTACCGGTGAGCTCTCGGAAAGCGCCATCAGCTTTCCTACCATGAAGTATGAAGGCGTTATCGGCGATTATCTTCCGGACAACACTCCCTGAGCCCAGGCTGGTGTTATCAGGGATGTGGCTCCTCGTATCGCCGATTAAGCGCCCATTCGCGGCGCTGCCCAGCGTGTTGCTGGTGTTATGCACCGCCTGCCCGCTTTACGCCGAAGAGTCCCCGTCCTTCGGCAGCCCGGATGCGGTAGAGAGAGTGCTGGAGACTGACCGTACCCCCCGCGGCGGTTTCCTGGAGACGGAGGTCTTCAAACCCTTTGAACAGTGGACCGAAGGACTGGAGTCGAAGCATGGCTTCAACCTTGGGCTTGATTACTCTGCACTCACGGTGTTTTCTGACCAGGTTATCGATGGTACGGATGACAGCGCCAGCGGCGGTATGCTCCGCTTGTATGGGCGTTGGAACCTGACGGGGGACGGCCAGTCGAGTTCCGGGGCACTGGTATACAAAATCGAACACAGGCACGGGTACGGGGAGCCGGCGCCGAGCGATTTTTACCTGGGAAATGTGGGGTACGTTGGTTTCACCGAGCCGCCTTTTAGTGACCAGGGCACGCGCTGGACTAATCTCTACTGGCGGCAGAGCCTGAACAACGGGCGCACCACGGTGGTTGGCGGTTTCCTAGATGTAACCGACTTCGTCGACGTTTATGGCCTGGCCAGCCCCTGGCTACACTTCATGAATCTTGCGTTCTCCACCGGTTCCGCAGCCATTGACCTGCCCAATGATGCCAGCCTTGGCGTGGCGGCGGGGCACCTGTTTGACAACAATGTTTATGTGATCGGCAGTCTGGTTGATCGCAACGGTGACCCCACGGAAATCGACGACGGCTTCGACACGTTTTTTAGCGACAAGGAATATTTCAGCAGTATCGAGGTGGGCTATACCTCGGCTCACTCCCGCATCGCCCTGGACAATGTGCATCTGACCCTTTGGCATGTAGATGCGCGCGATGAGGTCGGCGCGCCTTCCGGATGGGGTGCCAATTTCTCCTGGTCGCGCTATTACAACGACCGTCTTATGCCCTTTGTGCGCGCCGGCTACACAGATGATAGCGGGTCGTTATTGGAAAAGAGTGTCAGTGCCGGGCTGGGTTATCGCCTGGATCCCTCAACCCGGGCTGCCGGCGATTTGCTCGGTGCTGCGGTCAATTGGGGTGAGGTGAACGAGGGTAGCTTTGGCGCGGGTCTGGATGACCAGGTCACCGTGGAATTGTTCTACCGCTGGCAGTTCTCTCAACAGCTGGCACTTACCCTGGACTACCAGTACCTCAAAGACCCTGCCCTGAATCCCGACCACGACAGCGCTTCTGTCTGGGCCCTGCGCGCGAGGTTTGCACTCTAGGTGACGCTGTGGCTCCGCGGGCGCTGTCTGTCCGTAATCTTCAAATCATATCAAGTTGTTTCAAAAGCGGTAGGTGACAATAAAGTGCTTTTCCCAGCTATCAGCTGCTCGGGGGAGACGATGTCATTATTCGGGAAGTTCGAATTCGAGCTATGATCTATTTGAAATATCCTGACGTAACGTTTAACGGTATAAATCGAAGAGACTGGAGCTATGAATCAAAACACGCCCTTCGCAACATTTCGCCTGATGGCATTGGTAACCCCTTTACTGGTAGCAGCCCCCACCATGGGCGACGAGAAAGAGGGTGACCTCTGTCTCGATGCGGGTCCCCAAACCCCCCGTGACATCTCCAGTGGATATGGCCTTAACAAGACCGAGTTTCCGATCGCACCGCCGAGTCAGGAAATGAACCTGTGTAACATCCATACCCATACCCAGGCGGAACATCGCGGACCCGGGTTCAGTATCGCAGTTGACAATGGCGACTCCGGATTCGCGTGTAATGACAGCCGTGACCTGACTGATGCCGAATTGGCACCGGCGCCCGGTGCCTATAAGGGTGTGAAGCCGGGCGATACCATCGAAGTGCACTGGGTTCACACCACCTGTGATGCCACGCCTGGGCCCGGCCTGGGTGCTTGTGTACCCGAGGGGTGTGAAAGCCCCCTGCTGCGGGTAGAGACACAGGTGTTCCTGGTGGTTAACGACGACGAGGCGATGGATTTCATGAGCATGGCTTACCAGGGCAACACGGTTGACGGTAAGCACCAGCCACGCAGCATCCCGGCTTCCACCGGTATGGCGGTGCAGTTCCTTGGCTCGACTACCGGCCCCAGTTACAACCAATCGACCTGCTCTCCGGCGCAGGTAACATGGAATGTGCGCCCCCAATGTGAGCGCCTGGACATCAACTCCCTGCACCGCTGGGCGGAAATCGACAATGTCTTTGAGGAGACCAAGTCCCACGGTGTGAGAAAGCTGGTGACCGCGCCGGAGCTACTCTCGCCGATCCGCTGAGTGGCCCATGGCACTCCGATTAACTGCCTCTTTTCCCGGTTCAAGGTATCACCTTTAACCGGGCACTTTAACACCACAAGCTGTCATGTCGTACACCGTTTGTTGACACCTGGATGCCCTGGCTCGTCATGGGCGATCGCTTGACGGGTTTCCGCTTACCGGGCACTGCTCCCTGTAACTGCTGCGCCACAGAGGCTTGATATCATCCAACTTACCCCCACATAGGTGTTCAGAGTGACTGCTTTTATAATGTCACTCACGTCGTAAATTACGTCCTGGAGAGAACAAATGCTGAGAATTGCCCTGTTTCTGGCCACCAACGTTGCCATTATGGTGGTGATTTCTATCGTCTTCAGCGTGCTGGGGCTGGAAGGCATACTTGCGGAGAACGGCACCGACCTGAATCTCAACGCTCTGCTGGTCATGTCAGCAGTCATTGGATTTTCCGGATCGCTGATTTCCCTGATTCTGTCCAAGTGGATGGCCAAGCGCTCCATGAAGGTGCGCATCATTGACCCGCAGGGCGCGCATGGCGGTACAGAAAAGTGGTTGCTGGATACGGTTCAGCGCCAGGCCGCCGCCGCAAATATTGGTATGCCGGAAGTGGGTATCTTCGAATCGCCAGACCCGAACGCTTTTGCTACTGGTGCCAGTAAGAATAATGCACTGGTCGCCGTCAGCACTGGATTACTCAGTGCCATGAATCAGGGTGAGGTCGAAGCGGTGCTCGCCCACGAGGTTAGTCACGTTGCCAATGGCGACATGGTCACCATGGCCTTGGTGCAGGGTGTGGTAAATACCTTTGTGGTATTCCTGTCGCGACTGGTGGGGTTCTTTGTTGACCGTGTTTTACTCAAGAACGAGCGCGGGTTGGGGATTGGTTACTACGTCAGCTCTATCGTGGCGCAGATTGTGTTGGGCATCCTGGCCAGTGCCATCGTTATGTGGTTCTCCCGTCGGCGCGAGTTTCAGGCCGATGCCGGTGGGGCGCACCTGGCCGGTCGGGATAACATGGTCGCAGCATTACAGCGCTTACGGCAGGGCTCGGGTGAAGACCTGCCCACCCAGATGGCAGCCTTTGGTATCAGTGGTGCAGCCAAGGCGGGCATCGCGGCATTGTTCCTTAGCCACCCGCCGCTGGAGCAGCGTATTGCAGCCTTGCAATCGTCCGGGGTCTGATAGCTTTCACAGTCTCTGGCGCGCTCGCCGGTTGACAAGCTAGCGAGTCTGTTTTCTTCTTGGACCCAGTGTAATTCCCTGGGTCTATCTCATGCGCAGCGTACTGCCCTCGATACTGTTCCCACTCACCCTGACGGTAGCATTAGTCGCTGCTTACTGGCTTAACCAGGGTCGAGGTCTCGCGCCTGAGACTGCTGCAATCCTGGTGACTGTGGGTGCTGGAGCCTGGGTATGGTTGTGGGAATTCCTCTTGCCGTACCGCCAGCATTGGAACCGCAACGACGATGATCTGGGGACTGATATCTTGCACTTCCTGGTGATTGGCGCTCTCAGCAGGATAATCAAGCCGCTCTACCTGCTACTCCTGTTTCCCGTGGTCGGATTTTTAAATACGCATGTCGGCGCCGATAATCTGTGGCCGCACGATTGGCCTTTGCTATTGCAGCTGGCCCTGGTGTTAGTGCTTTGCGAATTTGGCCGCTACTGGTTTCACCGTTTCTCTCACCAGGTGCCGTTGCTGTGGAATTTTCATGCGGTGCATCACAGTCCCAATCGCTTGTACTGGTTGAATGCAGCGCGCTTTCACCCGGTAGAACGATTTTACCTGCAGGTGCCAGAGCTGCTGCCCTTTATCCTGCTGGGACCGTCAGACACCGTGTTGATGCTTTACCTGGTGGTTAACTCGGTGCATGGCTTTTTTCAGCATTCCAACATCCAGACCCGGATCGGTTGGCTAAACTATGTGTTCTCCATGACCGAGTTGCACCGCTGGCATCATTCCAAGGTCATTGCGCCGTCAGATCGCAACTTTGGCAATATTTTGATTCTGTGGGATCTGGTGTTCGGCACTTACTATCTGCCCCGGGACAGGGAGGTCGGTTCTCTGGGCTTGATGAATCCGCAATATCCCAAGGGCTACTTCGGTCAGTTGGTGGCACCGTTCCAACATCAGCGTGACAAGCCGGATGACTACAATGAGCGCAAGGACTTTTATCATCAGCAGGCGCTGTCCGATAGCGATAGCGCGGCCAGATGATCAATCAAATCTCGTCAGATCCTATGGTGTTGCGCACATAGCCCAGATCGTAAGAGACCAGTTTTCGTTTTCGTTTCCAAACTCCCAGGCGGTCACAACCCATTCCTGTGGGGAAGCGGTCAAGTCAGGATAGCTCTCCTTGATGGTGACTCGAAGATTGGGGTTGGTAACTGCGGGGTTGGCCTGCTCAAGGAAATGCCCTCCCGAAACCACGACTTCGCCGACCGCGCAGGCTGCTCGCAGAGTCAGTTCCTCGTTATTGACCCCATTGCTTACGGTATCTGTGACGGGGTTTGTCCTTCGCAAACCTGACAGGCCAGCTCCCGTTGGCCCTGTAGCTCCAGTTGGGCCCGTAGCTCCCGTTGGGCCTGTTGCACCGTCGGCGCCTGTTGCGCCATTGGAGCCATTAGTACCTGCGGGACCAGTTGGCCCTGTTGCGCCCGTGGCCCCAGTTGCACCATCGGTGCCGTCAGTGCCTGTTGGTCCCGTGGGCCCCGTCGCGCCATCTGCCCCGGTTGGGCCTGTCGGTCCAGTCGCACCATCCGTGCCATCAGCACCCGTCGGACCCGTAACTCCATCTGCCCCGTCGGCTCCCGTTGGGCCTGTTGGTCCGGTCGCACCATCGGTGCCATCAGCACCCGTCGGACCCGTGGGGCCCGTAACGCCATCTGCCCCGTCGGCCCCCGTGGGTCCCGTCGCACCGGTGGCGCCGTCACTGCCATCTGCCCCCGTAGCACCGGTAGCACCAGTGGGTCCGGTCGCGCCGGTAGCACCTACCGCACCCGCGGTTCCGGTTGCACCTGTTGGGCCTGTGGCACCTGTATCTCCTGTCGCACCAACAGCGCCAGTTGCTCCGGTGGCCCCAACGTTCCCCGTGGGTCCGGTAGGCCCGGTAGCACCCGTCGGTCCGGTGTCACCGGTACCCGTCGCGCCGGTAGGGCCAGTGTCACCCGTGGGGCCCGCTGTCCCGGTGGCCCCGGTCGGACCCGTAGCGCCTGTTGCACCGGTATCTCCCGCAGTGCCCGTGGCCCCGGTTGGTCCTGTTGCGCCAGTGGCTCCCGTTGCCCCGGTTGCACCCGCGAGGCTCACTGGACCTGTGCCCGCCCAGGATCCGCCCGTCTTGGGCCCCCAGATTTCGTTGCTGCTGGTGTCGATGTAAAAGTCGCCGTCTATACCGTCGGTGTTAGCCGGCGCGCCTGAGCCATTGAGCACAGCATTGCCGTCACTACCCGTGGCGCCTGTGGGTCCGGTAGGCCCCTGAACACCTTGAATGCCCTGGGCGCCCTGCGGACCAGTGGGTCCTATAGCGCCGGTTGCGCCTATTGCTCCAGTCGCGCCCACTGCACCGGTGGCACCTGTTGCTCCCGTTGTTCCGGTCGCGCCATCTGCGCCTGTCGGACCGATGTTCCCTGTGGGTCCGGTAGCACCGGTTGGCCCAACGGCCCCGGTAGCGCCTGTCGCACCCGTCACACCATCTGCACCTGTGGGGCCAGCTGCGCCAGTTGGACCCGTGTTACCGGTGGGTCCAGTCGCGCCGGTCGGTCCCGTATCCCCGGCGCCTGTAGCCCCTGTTGGGCCAGTAGGTCCGGTTGCGCCCGTAGCGCCAGTGTCACCCGAGCTGCCAGTTGCACCCGTGGGTCCGGTTGCTCCTGTCGCGCCGGTTGCCCCCGTCGCACCCGCGAGGCTCACTGGACCTGTGCCCGCCCAGGAGCCGCCCGTCTTGGGCCCCCAGATTTCGTTGCTGCTGGTGTCGATGTAAAAGTCGCCGTCTATACCGTCGGTGTTAGCCGGCGCGCCTGAGCCATTGAGCACAGCATTGCCGTCACTACCCGTGGCGCCTGTGGGTCCGGCAGGGCCCTGAATACCTTGAATGCCCTGGGCGCCTTGCGGACCAGTAGGTCCTATAGCGCCTGTTGCGCCCACGGCCCCGGTTGCGCCCGCGGCCCCAGTCGCGCCGGCTGCTCCGGTGGCACCCGTTGCTCCTGTCGCCCCATCTGCACCAGTAGGGCCAGCATTACCTGTTGGCCCGGTAACCCCGGCAGCACCCGTGGGCCCGGTGGGTCCGGTATCGCCGCCGCCTGTCGGTCCGGTAGCACCGGTAGGGCCGGTTTCACCAGTGGCGCCTGTCGGACCCGTGGGTCCGGTGTCCCCTGCACCCGTTGGTCCGGTCGCGCCGGTAGGCCCGGTAGCACCGGTGGGTCCTGTGGCTCCGGTCGGCCCCGTCGCTCCTACGCCGCCGCCGGCACAGTTGGTTAGTTCGCCGGTGCCGGCGTCATAACACACGCCATCAGTGTTGGTTGTAGTCGAACCAATGTCCGGGAGCCTTACGGTGCCGTGGATATTCACACCACCACCGGGGGCTGGTTGGATATCGATGTCCTGGGCGTTAACCATCGCCGGCGCTACCGCCGCCGCCACGGCCAGTGCCAATTTGGATCGTCTTAGCCAGCTGCTGGGGATGGCGCGTGGGTCTTCGCTCATGTTCGATTCAACCTATCAGAAGTAAGCAGTCTCGCCCTGGTCCCGAATAGCAGGATCAGGGCGGCGAGCAGTGCGAGTAGGGGTGCCGGCAGGGTGTCTACGGGCACGATCTCCTGGATGGCGGAGATAAACCAATTAGTGTTATTGCCGGAATCTACTGAATCAAAGCGTGCAGGTGGTCCCGGGGCGATCACGTCGCCAGCGCTGGCATCGATATCCTGCACATCGACACCGGATATACTTTGTGCGGCACCAGGGCTGAGTACAAACTCTGCGGTTGATCCCGCTGCGCTGGTGCGGATAAGCAGGGGGTCTGAAGCGGGTCCCGACAGGCTCAGTCCAGCATTAAAGGCTTGCTGCGAGCCCGCGGCAGGTTGCAACTCTTTGCCGCTGTTGGTGCTGGCGCTGAACTGATTGAACGTGGTGTCGCCGACTAACTGGGACACGGTCGTTGAGCAGCCATCGGTGATCTGCACCGCCCCGGATTGGGCGTTAAAGGTTCCGAGGTTGGTCCAGTTACCCGAGAGATTTATGGTGCCGCTGCCGCCATTGATGACCCCCGGGTTGATGGTAACGTCGCGGATCTCGTTGGCACTACCGCTGTCGATGGACAGTGTGCCCGCGACCAGCAAGTCTGCGCAATCGGCATTGAGGCTGCCTGCACCCAGGGACCACTGTGCGCCGTTGGCGATGGTGATCGTTTGTGCCTGGGCGAGGGAGGGCAAGCATAGAGCGGCCGCACAAGCGATGGCAGCCATTCGCACGAGGCTGTGGGTTGATGCAATTTGCCCAGGCATGGTAAAGCTGTTTTCACGTCCCTGCGCTGTTGCCCCGGCATCCCCTTCCAGCAGGCAATAGGCGCATTATTGATTCTTATAACGGTGCAACCTGAACATGATACGTGTTTAGCCACTTGTAAACTGTGACGCGTTTCACATTTCGCAGGTAAAGCACGCGATAGGCCAGTATACCAGCAGTCTCAGGGGTTTGCGGTTACTAGCGGCATGAAACTGAAGTTTTTGGAATGTTGCCGGATTTCGGGTCCTGTGTCCGTGACTGGTGCTGCGGTACCTGTGCATCGCTTTATTCGCGACCTGACTCTGGTACAGTGAGCAGCGTTTTTTGTCGGCTTGCCCAATGACGATCAAACTCTCTGTTCTGGACCAATCTCTAGCACGCTCTGCTGACGAGGCCCCGGCCGCGTTGAAGGAAACCCTGGCGATGGCCCGTCACTGCGAACAACTCGGTTACGAGCGATTCTGGGTGTCCGAACACCACGCGTTTTCGGCGGTGGCTGGAAGTGCGCCCGAGGTCTTGCTGGCGGCCCTGGGTGCAGGCACCGAGCGTATTCGCCTTGGTTCGGGCGGTATCATGCTGCCACATTACAGTCCGTATAAAGTGGCCGAGGTATTTTCACTGCTGGCAAACCTGTATCCAGACCGTATCGACCTGGGGGTGGGGCGTGCGCCCGGTGCCGATATGTCGACGGCCACGGCACTTGCCAGCAATGGCCGTCCCGATTTCCACCGGTTTCCTCAACAGGTTGAACAGCTAAGTGATTTCCTGTGGAACCCGCAGGCTGTACCACGGGTCAGCCCAAAACCCCCGCAGGGTTTGCCCCTGTGGATGCTGGGTTCCAGCCCGGACAGTGCGGTGCTGGCAGCGCAGCGAGGCCTGCCTTACAACCTCGGCCTATTCATCAACCCCCAGGCTGACCAGCGGCTGATCTCCTATTACCGGCGGCAGTTTCAGGCCAGTGAACTGCAGCCGGAACCCTATGCCATTCTCACTTTCAGTGTATTTTGTGCGGATGATCGCGAGCACGCCCTGGCGCTGCAGTTAACGCACGACCTCAACCTGTTTCGCTTTTTCACTGGCCAAACGGATGGTCGATCGCTGACGCCGGCCGAGGCGCAGGACTATCCGCTGGGGTCCCGTGAGCACGCGTTTATCGCCAGTCGGGAGAATAGCCGTGCGGCTGGTACGCCGGACGAAGTGCGTGACAAGGTGTTGGAACTCGCTGACCTTTATGCTGCGGACGAGGTTATGGCTGTCACCAACATGTACTACTTCGAAGACCGCCAGCGCTCTTTTGAATTGTTGATGCAAGCGTTTGCCTGACCCTATACATTGGGCATAAGCCCTGGCCAATGAAGTATCTGCTCATCTTTTCGTGTTCAGATTGGCGTTGCAATATCCATTGCGTGCACTGCCCTGTGCATTCCCATCGCTTATCGTTGCGTGCCATGTACTATTCTTGGTGCATAGACTGATGTCTGTTATCGATAACCTGTAACCAACCGAGCAGCGATTGCCGACCCATGCCTGAAGCTTATCGAGCCAGCATTTTGCACTTCCTCGCTGACCCCGACTCAGCGCCTGTGCACTCGACCTACCAATACTACGAGGATGGATTGCTGGTGGTCGAAGACGGCCGTGTCGCAGCGCTGGGGTCAGCCGAAACCCTGCTCGAGCAGTTGGGCGCAGATGTCAGGGTCAGTTTCTATAATAACAGCCTGATCGTCCCGGGCTTTATTGATTGCCACACGCACTTTCCGCAGACGCAAATGATCGCCTCCTACGGCGCTCAGTTACTGGAATGGCTCGAGACCTACACCTTCCCGGTGGAAACCCGGTTTTCTGATCCTCGCTATGCGCGCACGGTTGCCGATCGTTTTCTGGATGAATTGTTGCGGGCGGGGACCACCACAGCCATGGTGTTTGGTACCGTGCACCGTGAATCGGTTGATGCGTATTTTGAGGCCTGTGAACTGCGCAATTTACGGATGATCGCCGGCAAGTCGCTTATGGATCGCAATGGGCCCGATGAACTGCTGGATACACCTGACGATGGTTATGCCCAGAGCGCGGCGCTTATTGAAAAGTGGCATAACCGCGGACGTGCACGGTATGCAGTCACTCCCCGGTTTGCAGCGACCTCGAGCCCTGAACAGCTGCGCAGGGCGGGTCAGTTGTTGGCGGAGTATCCCGACGTGTATATGCAAACCCACCTCGCAGAAAATCCGGCCGAGGTAAGGTGGGTTGAAGAGCTGTTTCCCCAGTGTAAGGGCTACCTGGATACTTACGCCCAGGCCGGGCTGCTGGGCGAGCGCAGTGTTTTTGCACATTGCCTGCACCTGCAGGAACAGGAGTGGATGCAACTGGGCGATAGCGTCTCCAATATTGCCTTTTGCCCTACCTCTAACCTGTTTCTCGGCAGTGGCCTTTTCCACCTCGCGCGCGCGGACTCAGCGGGGATCAATGTAGGTCTTGGTACCGATGTGGGTGCCGGAACCAGTCTTTCTATGTTGCAAACGCTGAACGAAGCCTACAAGGTACTGCAATTGCGCGGTGAAACCCTGTCTCCGCTGCGTGGGTTTTACCTGGCGACACTGGGCGGCGCCAAGGCCCTGGATCTGGCTGATTTAATTGGCAACTTTGCAACGGGCAAAGAAGCCGATTTCGTGGTGCTCGACAGGGCCTGTACGCCGCTCATGGATTATCGCCAGCAACATTGTAAGCAACTGTCTGAGCAATTATTTGTGTTTAGCATGTTGGGTGACGATCGCGCAGTCAGTCATACCTATGCGGCTGGCAAGCTGGTTCACGATAGGGATAATGTGGGGCACTGAACCGGTACGAGAATAAGCCGGTTTGCTAAACAACAGGGGTACTGGGATCACCAATGATGGTTGAGGGGACGGACATACTGGCAATCTGCTTGCTCACGATCGTGAGTTTTGTGTTCACCAACCTGGACAACCTGATCCTGGGCGTCATATCCCTCGGCTCGCGGCCAGAAAAACCGTTGCCTATACAGCTGGGCATGGTTACCGCTGCCCTGCTGGTGCTGCTGGTCTCAGCGATTGCCCTGGCGGTGGGCAGAACGATAGACGCCGGTCTGCTCGGTTACCTTGGCCTGGCCCCGATTGGTATTGGCCTGTATACCCTGTTTTACGCAGGGCGTTTGCAACCGGTTACCGGCGACGAAGCCAGACCGATGAAGTCGCATTCCTCTGTTGGGATCTGGTTGGGGACAAGCACATTATTGTTTGCCAATAGTGGCGATACATTGGCAATACTGCTGCCCTTGCTGGTGGAAAGTAATGCCGGTTCGGCGCTTGCTGTGGCCCTGACATTTATGGGTTGTGCAGTGTCCTGGGCGGTGCTGGCCAGGGCGCTGGCAAGGCAGCCGCTACTGGTACGCAAGCTGCAAGATCGGGGAGAACGGTTTGTCCCCTGGATTATGATTGCGGTTGGTGCCTACATACTCCTTGACACCGGCACTGACTCGCTGGTTTAAAAACGCAAGCCAGAGACAACGAATTAGTTAAGGCACCTACCGATGACCCCGAACCTTCCTCCCGTTCGCACTATTACTCGGTTGCTGACGGTTACCTGCTTGATGGCGTTGATCGGCTGTGCGGGAGGAGTCATACGCAATCCATTGCCGGCTCAGAATTACCAGCAGGCAACAGTGCTGGGATTGGTAGATGTCCGCTACTGGGGTGATGCCGAGGTATCGCGGGCCATGATTGATGCCCTGAAAAAGAACACCGACGGTTCATTACAAGAGCGTTATGCCGGGGTTTATAACCGCGAGCATCACTACCTGGCGATTTCCGGGGGAGGCGCGGAGGGCGCCTACGGCGCGGGGCTGCTCAATGGTTGGAGCGAGTTGGGGACGCGGCCGGAATTTACCATGGTGACCGGGGTGAGCACGGGAGCGCTGACCGCGCCGTTCGCTTTCCTGGGACCAGCCTATGACCAACAGTTGAAAGAGGTTTACACCACCCTGGATAGCTCCCGTATCTTTCAACTGCGCAACCTGTTCACAGTGTTTCGCGCGGACTCTGTGGTCGACGTAAAGCCGCTGATAGAAGTCATCGACAAGTACATTACCGACGCCATGGTGGCCGAAATCGCCGTCGAGTATCGTCGTGGTCGGACTCTGCAGATTGCCACCACCAATCTCGACGCAGGTAGGCCGGTGTTTTGGAATATCGGCCGCATAGCCGATAGTGGTGCCGCCGGGGCAGCGGACCTGATAAGAACGGTGATGCGCGCCTCGGCGTCCATACCGGGGGTTTTCCCTCCGGTGTATATCAAAGTGCGTGGGCCGGATGGGCGTGAGTATGACGAGATGCATGTTGACGGCGGTACATCGGCGCAGATGTTCCTGTATCCCGCCCAACTCGATTGGGGAGATGTCACAGAAAAACTGCGCGTTCGGGGAACCCCCAGAGCCTACCTGATCCGCAATTCAACCGTCAGCACCGAGTACGAGCCTGTGTCCCCGCGACTGGTTCCCATCGTCGCCAGGACAGTCGATTCGCTGATTCGCAACCAGGGCATTGGCGATGCCTATCGTATTTACACCCTGGCGGCGCGCGATGGTATTGACGTGGAGCTCAGCTGGATTCCCGCCGATGCGGTGTCGATAGAAAGTGACGAGGCCTTCGACCCCGAATACATGTCAGCCCTGTTTGAATTTGGCTACCAGCGGGCACTGCGAGGAGATGCCTGGGTCGATCTGGCGGAGCGCATTGATACCGACGACTGAGTGTATTCAAGTCGTCGGTGGGGCGAGTATGGCTTGAGATTTCAGTAGTAGGATCAGAACTCGTAAACTGCCCGCGCGAACACGTTGATGCCGTAGGCCGGTAGCCGCTCACCGCGCGCCACGTCGAGATTGCGTACACGGTTCACACCGCTCAGGTGATCGGCGTATTCCTTGTCCAGCAAGTTATCTACGCCCAGGGCCAGTTGCAGTGCGGGGCTCGCCTGCCAGCTGCCGCGCAGGTTTATCACGCCGTACCCTGCACTGCGTTGTTCATTGTTGGTGGCGCTGACCTTGTCCTGGCTGGCGTACAGCACATTTTCCCCGCTGACACTCCAGTTGCCTGAGGTATAGGCCAGTTTGATGCTGGCATTGGGTGGCGCGATGCGATACAGCTCATCATCGATATCATCACGCTCGCCACGCACATAATTCAGCAAGCCGGAAACCTGCCAGTGGCTGTCCAGCTGCAGGGCCCAGTCCATGTCAAATCCGTAAAGTGTGGCGTCGACATTGGTGAACTGCAGTGGCGCCGGATTGTTGGTGCCATTCATGTTATTCATCATCTGCACAAACATGTTGGCGGGCGCTACTTCGGAAGGGGTGCCCTGGATATAGTCTTTTACGTCGTTGTAAAACAGGCGGGGCGACAGACTGAGTGCACCGTTTCTGAAGTCCAGTCCCAGCTCCAGCTGTCGCGATTGCTCCGACTCGAGCTCGATATTGCCCGTGTAGGTAAAGCCGTCTGCCAGACCGCCTGTCGCCTGCAGGGGTAGCCACAGGTAGCGTTCCTGGTAGGAGGGAGCCCGGTGTTTGCTGGCTATGCCGGCGTACAGCTGCAGGTGCTCGGTGGCCTCAAACCAGGCCTTGGCCAACAGGTCCAGGTTGTTGTCATCCTGTTCACGGTCGGCACTGTTAAACGCATCTCGCAGCATTTGGGCGGGTGGCATCATCATCGCGGGTGTGCCATTCACTTCATCGGCATCCGTGGTTACCGCGTTGAAGCGGGCGCCCAGTTCAAAGCGCCAGTGATCCCTCCATTGCTGCTCGCGCTCGATAAAGGCACCGAGTATCTGGCGTTCAGCGTCGTTAAACGAGGTGACGAAAAACATCTCATTATTGGGGTTATCAATATCGGAATTGTGGATCTCTCGATAGCCATCAACACCCGCGGTCCAAGTGCCAGAGGCATCTTCAATATTGGCGGCGAGCTTGAAACCGACATTGTCTGAGTCGGTGATATTGCGGCGCCACATTGCGCCGGTGGGTGGCGGGCGCAGGTGGTAGTTGGTCATGCCGTGATCCAGTGCGCTGCCGAATACGCTGGCACTCAGGCTCCAAGCGGCGTCGGGTTTGAAGTGATAATCCAGGCTGTAGATGTCGCCCTCGATATACTCAATATCCATGGGCAGAGCCGGGGTACCCGTGTCCCCGGTATCGCTGTAGCTGTAATCCAGTTGCACGGTATGAGCACCGCTGCGAAAGCCGTAACCAATGGCATAGCGCTGGCGTTCGTATTCGCTGGGAAGAATTTCTCCACCCGGGAAGTCAGCGTCCTGTCCCTGCTCCGTCATGGCCGCCAACTTGATGCGGTTATTGCGGTTGCTGGCGGTGACCGCGGCATTCAACTGGGTACCGCCGTTCACCGACTGAGCATTACCAATGAGTCGGCCGTCCAGGGAGAATTTATCGGACCCGGTGAATTCACCCTTGTCCGTGGTCACGGTGATGGCGCCGCCAATGGATTCCTGGGCGATGCTTACCGGTGCGATACCGCGATAAAGCTCCAGGGATTCCAACTGGCCCGCAGCCGCGTAGGACAGGGGAGGGTCCATCCAGTTTGGCCCCGCCGGTGACAACTGGTGTCCATCCAGGGAGCTCGCCACACGCGGGCCATACATACCCCGGTACTGGGGTATGCCAGTGAGAGGTCCATTACCGTTGATATTGGCCCCCGGTGCTGCCTTGAGCAACTGCGCGGTGTCAGGCGAAATGATCAGCGCCGAGTTCACGTCAATTGTGCGTGTATTGTGGCTTCCCACAACCACCAGTTCTTCAATGTGATCTGCCTGCGCGAGTGAGCTGCAAAGTATGGCGCCCAGGGCCCCTGCAATTGGCTTTAGGTGCATTCTTGTTCTCTGGATGTTCTGGAAAAGCGGAAGTGTAGCGACTCGACTATTGTGCAGGTAGGCACTGCGACAATATGCCGCAGGCAGCTATGCTGCTGCGTTTGGGGCGATGTGTAAGCTGAAATTCTGCAGAAGATACTTGAGAGAAAGCAAAACATACTGTATGTTCAAATCCGCTTTTTTGCTTGCCGGCCGGTGTCCGCCGGCGCACGCGCACAAACATCGCCACCATCACCCTATCTGAGAGGTCGTTATGAGTGATCTAGAACAGTTTCGCCAGGACACGCGGTCCTGGTTGGAAGCGAATTGCCCGGCATCCATGCGAACACCCGTTAGGGGATTTGAGGACTTTTATGTCGGCGGCAGGAATCCAGAAATTGACCACCCGGACCAGAAGGTGTGGTGCGATCGCATGGCAGAGCGCGGCTGGACGGTACCCCACTGGCCCAAGGAGTATGGCGGCGGTGGTCTTGATAAGGACGAGCTGAAAATTCTGCGCCAGGAGATGGCCGCTATTGGTGCCAGGCGTCCACTGGACAGTTTTGGTATCTCAATGCTCGGCCCGGCATTGCTGGAGTTTGGAAACGAGGAGCAGAAAAAAGAACACCTGCCGCCGATTTGTCGCGGCGAGATTCGCTGGTGTCAGGGCTACTCAGAGCCCAATGCCGGCTCTGACCTGGCGAGCCTGGCAACGCGCGCCGACGACCACGGTGACCACTATATTATCAATGGCCAGAAGATCTGGACGTCTTATGCGGACAAGGCCGACTGGATCTTCTGTCTGGTGCGTACCGACAACAGCGGCAGCAAGCATGAGGGCATAAGCTTCGTGCTGTTCGACATGGAACAGGCCGGGGTCACCGTCAAGCCGATCAAGCTGATCAGTGGCAGCTCACCTTTCTGTGAAACATTTTTCGATGATGTGCGTGCTGAAAAGAAAAACCTGGTGGGAGACGAAGGTAACGGCTGGACCATCGCCAAGTACCTGTTAACCCACGAGCGGGAAATGATTTCCGGCTTTGGTACTGCCGCTGGGGTTTCCCTTGGAGAGAAGGCAGCGGTGGAATTCGGCCAGGATACAGCGGGACGGATGGCTAACCCGATACTGCGGCAGAATATCGCCCAGTACCAGCTGGATACCCAGGCGTTTGGCGCAACGCTGGCGCGAATTGCAGACGAGACCAAGGCAGGACAGGGCCTGGGTGCTGCATCGTCGATCTTCAAGTATTACGGCACCGAGTTAAACAAGCGTCGCAACGAACTGAATCTTTCGGTATTTGGTGAAAGCGGTCTGGGTTGGGAAGGCGAGGCCTACGATGATGGCCAGATAAGTCGGGATTGGCTGCGCTCCAAGGGCAATTCCATCGAGGGGGGCACTTCCGAGGTGCAACTGAATGTCATAGCCAAGCGTGTACTTGGCTTGCCTGACGCCTGAACCTCCCACTAACAACACAGACGCCACAGAGAGGACAGCAACATGGCACTGGTTTTAAACGAAGAACAGGTGATGCTGCGCGATGCAGCGGCGGGATTTCTGGCCGAAAGCGCGGGTGTTGCACAGCTGCGCGCACTGCGTGATGACGCTAGCGAGCGTGGCTTTAGTGACGAGGTCTGGCAGCAGATCGCCGAAATGGGCTGGGCGGGGATAGCGATCCCAGAGGCTTTCGGTGGCCTGGGCTATGGCTATGCAGGCCTGGGCCTGGTGCTCGAGCAAGTGGGTAGAAACCTGAGCCCGTCACCCCTGCAGTCTACGGTGCTGGTCGCCGCGACAGCGATTAGCGAACTGGGCACAGACGCGCAGAAAGAAAACCTGCTGCCGGAGATTGCCGCAGGTACCCTGCTGGCCAGCCTTGCGCTGCAGGAGGGCAATCACCACGCCCCCGAGAACATCGCCATGACAGCCCAGGCTTCTGACACGGGTTACACCCTGAATGGCAGCAAGACCCTGGTGCTGGATGCCGGCGCAGCACAGCAGTTCGTGGTTATCGCCCGTACCGCTGGCAACCCGGGGGACCAACAGGGACTGAGCGCCTTCCTGGTACCGGCTGATGCCGAGGGTGTCACGGTTGAGCGCCGTAGCATGGTGGATTCACTGAATTCCGGTAGCGTTCACTTCAACCAGGTTGCGGTTGATGCAGATGCGCTTATGGGTGAGGCCGGTGCAGCGTTGAGCGGACTGTCCCGCACACTGGATATTGCCAACATTGGCCTCGCGTCTGAATTGTTGGGTTTGTCCAGCGCAGCCTTTGAGAAAACTGTTACCTACCTGACCGAACGCAAACAGTTTGGCCGTGTTATCGGGTCCTTCCAGGGACTGCAACACCGGGCCGCCGAGCTGTACGCCGAACTTGAGTTGGCGCGATCCATTGTCCTGCAAGCGCTGCAGGCGATAGATGCCGATAGCGACAAATTGCCGGTGCTGGCCAGCGCGGCGAAAGCCAAGCTCTGTGAAGTCGCTCAGCGGGCCACCAACGAGGGTATACAGATGCACGGTGGTGTGGGGATGACCGACGAATTCGATATTGGCTTCTATATAAAACGCGCGCGGGTTGCCCAACACACGTTTGGCGACTACAACTATCATCTGGATCGCTACGCGTTACTCAACGGCTTTTAGCCCGCAGGAGTCAGAATCACTGTGAACCCGGAACTGCAAGCATTTGACCAGCAGGTCGCCGCTCTTACCGCTCCCGGTCAGCCGTTCGCGCTGGACACAGTCACCGTTCAGGGCGTTGAGTACCGCAACTATGCCCAGATGTCTGCCAACCTTGGCGAGTATTTCAAAATCATGCTCGGCCAGGGTGACAAAGAGTTCCTGGTTTACCAGGATGAGCGCTACACCTTTGCTCAGGCGTACCAGCATGCCGCTGAAATCGGCGCCGCATTAGTCGATCAGTATGGTGTCAAGAAGGGCGACCGTATCGCCATACTGAGCCGTAACTACCCCCAGTGGATGATGGCATTCATAGCCTGTGTTTCGGTCGGTGCAGTGGCCGTGCCTATGAATGCATGGTGGACCACCGATGAACTCGACTACGGGTTCGCCGATAGCGGTAGCAAGCTTGCATTTGTTGACCGACAAAGGGCGGAACGCCTGGCGCCGATTACTGACAAGCTGCAACTTTCTTTGATTGGCCTGGACGATTGTTCGGACCTTGCCGTACCTGTCACGCCCTGGGCCAAGCTGCTGACTGAATTTGCCGGCGCCGACATGCCAGCGGTCGAGGTCGCGCCCGATGATTATGTGACCATAATGTACACCTCTGGAACTACGGGGCATCCCAAGGGCGCGCTGGCTTCCCACAGGGGCGTGCTCTCCGCGCTATATAGCTGGATGGTGATGGGGCTTGCGACCAAGGCCACCCAGCCGCCCGACGCGGATAAAGGAAATAAGTTGCCGCCGGTTGGGCTGCTGACGGTTCCGTTGTTTCACGTGACCGCCAGCCATTCCGCCTTCCTGCTCTCAATCATTATCGGCCGCAAGCTCATCATCATGCACAAGTGGGATGCGCAGGAGGCGTTGCGCCTGATCGAGCAGGAAAAAGTTACCTGGTTCACCGGTGTGCCTACCATGTCGGCTGAATTACAAGCGGCAGCGGCCAGTACGGACCGCGATGTTTCGTCCCTCGCGGAGGTGTTTTCCGGTGGCGCTGCGAGGCCCCCTGACCAGGTGGATAAACTGGCCGGCACGTTCAAGAAGTCCGCACCGGGTATTGGCTACGGATTGACCGAGACCAACGCGATTGGCGCGGTGAACAGCGGCGCATTCTACGTGGCCAACCCGCACAGTACCGGGCGAGCCGTGCCTGCGGTAACCGATTTCAGAATCATTGATGGCAATGGTCAACCCGTGCCCACCGGCGAACGTGGTGAAGTGTGTATCAAGTCACCGGCCAATGTGTTGGGCTACTGGAACAAGCCCGAGGCCACGGCAGAGGCGTTTGTAGATGGCTGGTTTCATACCGGTGACGTTGGCTATATGGATGAAGAGGGTTTTATCTATATCGTTGACCGCATCAAGGAGATTATTATCCGCGGGGGCGAGAACATCAGCTGTGTCGAGGTGGAGGCGGCAATCTACAGCCACCCGGACGTTTTTGAGGCAGCAGTATTCGGTTTACCCGATGAGCGACTGGGTGAATCAGTGGGGGCAGCCGTGGTACTTAAAGACGGTGCGTCACTGGATGCTGCGGCTTTACAGGCCTACCTGGCCGATCACCTGGCAGCATTCAAGATACCGGCACACATCTGGGTGCGGGACGAACAGCTACCGCGTATCGCCTCAGGGAAAATTTTTAAACGGCAGTTAAAAGCCGATTATGCGGAGCAGTTGCAAGGCGTGTCCTAAGGGCAGAATGGGTCATAACAGCAAGATGCATCGTAATTCGAGCAAGTAGTACGGAATCAAGTTACTGACAGTTAAGGTAAAAGGAGAAAGCATGGATCTGGGAATAAGCGCCAATGTGGCACCCACGTTGGAAGCGGTAAAAAACTTTATCACCGACAACATTAAACCGGTTGAGGAAGAATACTACGAGCAGGTAGGGGTGGGTGACCGCTGGTCCCTGAATGAGCGCCAGCAAGAGATTATTGGCAGTTTGAAAGACAAGGCCAAGGCCGCCGGCCTGTGGAATTTTTTCCTCACCGACGGCGAAAGCGGTTCCGGCCTCAATACGGTGGAGTATGCGTACCTGGCCGAAGAGATGGGCCGTTCCCACCTGGCCGCCGAAGCGTTCAACTGCGCGGCGCCCGATACCGGAAATATGGAAGTGCTGCACAAATACGGCAGCGAGGCGCAGAAAAAGCAGTGGCTGGAGCCCCTGCTGGCCGGCGAGATCCGTTCCGCCTTCGCCATGACCGAACCTGGCGTGGCCTCGTCTGACGCCACCAATGTTTGCACGCAAGCGGTGCTGGATGGCGATGAGTGGGTCATCAACGGCGAAAAGCACTACATCTCAGGTGCCGGAGATGCGCGCTGTAAGATCATGATCGTCATGGTGAAGACCGACCCCGACGCGCCCAAGCACAAGCAGCAGTCGCAGATACTGGTGCCCACCGATGCGGAAGGCTTCGAAAATATCCGGCCCATGCACGTTTTCGGGATGGACGACGCACCCCACGGCCACATGCACCAGCGCTTTACTAACGTGCGCGTTCCCAAGGACAACGTGATCCTCGGCCCTGGTCGCGGTTTTGAAATATCCCAGGGTCGCCTTGGCCCCGGCCGTATTCACCACTGCATGCGAGCAATCGGTGCAGCGGAGCGAGCGTTGCAGCTGTTGTGTGAGCGTGCTGTTTCGCGTACCGCCTTTGGCAAGCCGCTGGCTAAACTCGGTGGTAATGTGGACATCATCGCTAATGCCCGTATGGATATTGAGCAGGCGCGCCTGCTAACTCTGAAAACGGCCTGGATGATGGATAATGTCGACGCCAAGGAAGCACGGGTATGGATCTCAATGATCAAGACGGCCGTCCCCAACGTCACCATCCGCATTATTGACCAGGCTATTCAGATGTACGGTGCCCTGGGCATCTCCCAGGATACACCGCTAGCGGCCATGTACATGGGGCAGCGCACCTTGCGTCTTGCCGATGGCCCCGATGAGGTGCATCGCATGGTGGTAGGGCGCAATGAACTGAAGCGCTATACCAGTGAGAGTGGTGTGAACGCGACGTTCCGCGACGGTTGATAACAGTGCCCTTTCCCCGGGCTGATCGTCTGTAAGGCGATCAGTCCGGAGATGCTAATCCTCCAGCACAGCGTCCAGTATCTGATGAAACTCCACCGCTGTTCTTTCATAGGCTCCAAATAGCAGTGATGTGTTGGCGCCGCTGCGCATGCCTCGCTGAGCCCCCTCTGATACAAACAAATCTTCTGCTTCGAACACACCCTTGTCGATGAGTTCGAATGAGCGCTGGAAGTGCGCGCGTTGTTCCTCTGATTCCGGATCACCGGGTGTCAGCATACTGTGGACGAACAAGGTTTCGTCGGCGCTTTGCGGAAACAGGCTGATAATGCTGGTGTACTCCGGGTGTAGCACCAGCACGACGTTGGGAAACAGGGTGTAGGAAAAGGTGGCATGGTGCCGCAGGTCCAGGGACTCACGCGGCAGACCCACGGCTTCGCTGATCTCGTTGCGCGCGACGGCCGAGCGGATGTGACGCCCGATATGGTCCGATTCGGCCACGGCGTCCGGGAAAAATGGCCCCACGGTGTCCTTGTGCAGGCGCACCACGTGGTAGCCATCGAGGAACGCGTCCTGGACCAGCTTCCAATTGCACTTCACGCGTTTGATGCTGCGCGCGCAGAACCGGTAATTCGCAAGTCCAAAGGTATCGAGGTCGTCGCCGAGACCGGCGAGGTGATCGTCGAGGTGCATGTTTTCACCCGGTGTTGCCTGGGCCCATATCAGGCCGTGGCGAACCTCTGTCGGTAGCGCAACCAGCCCATTGGCTGCTTTCTCTGTATCGGTGAAACTCTCCTGCAGGGGGATGTTGCGCAGGCTTCCATCCAATCCGTAGGTCCACTGGTGATAGGGGCAAACCAGGGACCTGATGTTGCTGCACCCCTCGTCTTGTTGCAGGCGCATGCCGCGATGGCGGCATACATTCAGGAAGGTGCCGATTTCACCTGACTTGTCGCGGATGGTGATCATCGGCAGGCCCAACCAATCGTAGGTCAATGCATCTCCGGGATTGGCAATCTGCGACTCGTGGCCAATGATGAGAGGGAAGCGCCGGAAAACCTTGTTCAGTTCGTTGTCAAAACGCTCGGGGCTGGTGTAAACCTCTGTGGAAATGCGTGCGCCGAGCGCCGGTGGACCGTCGCGAACCCCGGACATTCGATCGGCCAGGGCCTGTACCAGAGAGACGGGTTCAGGGTGCATTGCTGCCATCGTGATCACCATAGCTGGCTACCGTTGTATACAGATTAGCAGCTGCCAGCTGCTTAAAAAATACTTGAATGCAATAAATACATACTGTATGTTCAAATCCGCATTTTTTGGGGCGGCTGCGCCCGAAATCCACCTTACCCAAAACAGCTGAAAGGCACCCCGTTGCCGCCTCAGCCCGAGATATTGGCGCCCGTATTCAGGTACTTGCGCCAGTGTCATCCACTACCCAAGAAGGAGTTGCAAATGGCCGTTCAATTCATTGCCAAAGACGATATGGCCAGTATCGTGGGCACCAAGTATGAACCCAGTGACTGGATTGAAGTTACCCAGGAACGTATAAACACCTTTGCCGATTGCACCGAAGATCACCAGTTTATCCACGTCGACCTGGAAGCCGCCGCCAAGACCCCGTTCGGTGGCACCGTGGCGCACGGCTTCCTGACCTTGTCACTGCTGTCCAAGATGGTGGAGGGAAATGGTGCGGTACCCGAAGGCGTGGTGATGGGACTGAACTATGGCTTCGACAAGGTGCGCTTCCTGGCTCCAGTGGCGGCCGGTAAGCGTGTTCGTGCGCACGTCGAAGTATTGTCGGTCGACCGCAAGGACGAGAACCGCTTTTTGATCAAGCAGGGAGTCTCTGTCGAGATAGAGGGGGAGGAAACTCCCGCCCTGGTTGCCGAATGGCTGGGCATGATGATCTGTGCCTGATAGGGCGCGCTGAACACACAACTATACGGAGTTTAGGTACATGAGTATTCGCTATGATGGCAAAGTCGCCATTGTCACTGGTGCGGGACAGGGCCTTGGCCGCAGTCACGCGATCGAACTGGCCAAGCGGGGCGCCAAGGTTGTCGTCAATGACTTAGGTGGTGCGAAGGACGGTACTGGCGGGTCCAGTGAAGCCGCCCGGTCTGTGGTTGCAGAGATTGAGGCGCTGGGCGGTGAAGCCATCGCCAACGGCGCCAATGTCGCCAAGTACGATGAAGTAGAAGCCATGGTAAAACAGACCATGGATACCTGGGGTCGAATCGACATCCTGGTGAACAATGCGGGCATCCTGCGTGACAAGAGTTTCGCCAAGGGCGGCCTGGACGACTTTCAACTGGTGCTGGATGTACACCTGATGGGCACGGTCAATTGCACCAAGGCCTGCTGGGACATCATGCGTGAGCAGGCCTACGGACGGATTGTGGTGACCACGTCATCGTCTGGCCTTTACGGCAACTTCGGCCAGAGTAACTACGGCGCGGCCAAAATGGGCGTGATCGGCTTCATGAACACCCTGGTGCTGGAAGGCAGCAAGTACAACATTCTGGTCAATGCACTCGCTCCGGCGGCCGGCACGCGGATGACTGAGGGCCTGATCCCGGAAAAGGCATTCGATATGCTGACACCGGAATCGGTGACGCCTGCAGTCCTTTACCTGGTGAGCGAGGACGCTCCTAATCGCACCATCCTGGGTGCTGGCGCAGGCGTTTTCGCGGTGACCAAACTGGTTGAAACCGAGGGCGCCTGGTTGTCGCCGGAGAATCAGACTCCTGAGGGTATTGCGGCGGCCTGGGATCAGATCAGCTCGTCCGAAGGCGAAAAAGCGCCGCAGGTCGGGGGCGAACAAACAATGAAGTGTATCGTCAAGGCCGCTGAAGGCCTGGGCATTTCACTGGATTAACCAATACTACGCGCCCGGTTCGGGGTCGCGTTTTAAGGAGAAACGAGATGAAAGAAGCAGTTATTGTCAGCACCGCTCGCACACCGATTGGCAAAGCTTACCGCGGTGGGTTCAACAACCTGGGGGGTGCCTCCCTGGGTGCCGCGTCGGTGGCGGAGGCGGTCAAGCGGGCCGGCATTGACCCTGCCCGGGTAGACGATGTGATTATGGGAGCCGCACTGCAGCAGGGCGCCACGGGCTCCAACATTGCGCGCCAGATCGGCCTGCGCGCGGGCCTGCCCAATACCGTGGCCGGAATGACCCTGGATCGCCAGTGTTCCTCTGGCCTGATGGCGGTAGCTACAGCGGCCAAGCAGGTACTGAACGACGGCATGGATTGCGTGGTTGGTGGCGGCCTGGACTCCATTTCGCTGGTACAAAACGAGCACATGAATGTGCATCGCATGGTGGACGACGAGCTGCTGGCCATCGAACCGAACATTTTCATGCCTATGCTGCAAACTGCCGAGGTGGTAGCTGATCGCTACAATATCTCCCGCGACGCGATGGACGAGTACGGCCTGCAATCCCAGCAGCGTACCGCCGCAGCCTATGAGGCAGGCAAGTACGATGACGAACTGGTACCGGTTACCTGCATGCGTACTGTGTGGGACAAGGAAACCGGTGAGGCGTCCGAGGCCGAAGCGACGGTATCAGCCGACGAAGGCGTGCGTGCAACGACGGCAGAAGGTCTTGCCAATCTTAAGACGGTCATTGAAGGCGGTACCATTACTGCCGGTAATGCATCCCAGCTGTCTGATGGGTCGTCAGCCCAGGTGGTTATGGACTCCAAGGTTGCCGAGCAGGAAGGCCTGGAGCCGCTTGGCATCTACCGCGGCATCGCTGTGGCAGGTTGCGCACCCGACGAAATGGGCATTGGCCCGGTCTTTGCTGTACCCAAGTTGCTCAAGCAGCACGGCCTGTCAGTTGATGATATTGGCCTGTGGGAGCTTAATGAAGCCTTTGCGGTGCAGGTGTTGTACTGCCGCGACACCCTTGGCATCGACAACGACAAACTCAATGTTAACGGTGGCGCGATCTCCATTGGCCACCCCTACGGCATGAGTGGCTCGCGCATGGTGGGTCACGCGCTGATTGAAGGCAAGCGTCGCGGGGTCAAGTACGTGGTGGTCACCATGTGCGTCGGCGGCGGCATGGGCGCGGCAGGATTGTTTGAGGTTGCGTAAGGTCTGAGCTATAACACTACGGCGCCTGCGGGCGCCGTTCTTGTTTGGGGATTTGGAAACTAGTTGCACAAGGGTGCGGAGCAGAAAATGAAAGCAGTGGTATGTAAAGAACACGGAATGGCTGACAAATTGGAGCTGGTCGAAGATTGGCCTGAACCGACTCCTGGCGAGCACGA
This sequence comes from Halieaceae bacterium, assembly GCA_963669435.1. Taxonomy (GTDB): domain Bacteria; phylum Pseudomonadota; class Gammaproteobacteria; order Pseudomonadales; family Halieaceae; genus CALJFL01. The sequence goes on along the minus strand of OY770025.1, from coordinate 1,110,234 downwards.
CGTGCTGGTGCAGGTGAGGGCAGCCGGGTTGAACTTCCCCGACGTGTTGATGATTCAGGGCAAGTACCAGATGCAACCGGATATGCCCTTTGTCGCGGGCGGTGAATTTGCCGGCGACGTGATTGCCGTGGGCGACAAGGTTGAGCGTTACAAGGTGGGAGACAAGGTGGTCGCGATGAACGGGTTCGGTGCCTTCACCGAGCAAGTGGCGATCCACGAGCTGGCGGCACTGCCCATGCCCGAGGGTCTCAGCTATGAGCAGGCAGCCGGTGTAGGGGTGACCTATTTCACCTCGTACCATGCGCTCAAGCAGCGCGCCAACCTGCAGCCCGGCGAAACCCTGCTGGTACTGGGGGCCGCTGGTGGTGTGGGCGTAACCGCGATTGAACTGGGCAAACTCATGGGTGCCAGGGTGATTGCCGCGGCCAGTAGCGATGAGAAACTGGCCCTGTGTAAAGAGCTGGGTGCCGATGAGGTGATCAACTACAGCGATACTTCCCTCAAGGATGCGATCAAGGAATTAACCGGTGGCAAGGGCGTGGACGTGGTCTACGACCCCGTAGGTGGCGATTTCGCCGAGCCCGCCATTCGGGGCATGGGTTGGAATGGGCGCTACCTGGTTATTGGCTTTGCCAGTGGACCGATTCCCAAGATTCCCCTCAACCTGACACTGTTGAAGGGTTGCTCCCTGGTGGGTGTTTTCTGGGGACGGTTTACCGGCGAAGAGCCGGAAGTACATGCCCAGAACATCAAGGATCTGTGGGCTTACTTTGCCGAAGGCAAGTTAAAACCGCTGGTGACCGATACCATGCCGATGGCGGACTACGAAAAAGCCTTTACCCTGATGGTCGAACGCAAGGCGAGAGGCAAGGTGATTCTCACCAACTAGGGGGTCAACAATGCAGGGCTTCGTCTTTAATACGGTATCCCAGTTACGCAGCGGGCCTGATTGCGCCCTTGAACTTGGGCAGCTTTGCCTGGACCTGCGTATGCGTAAACCCCTGCTGGTAACCGATCCGGGCCTGATGGCCATTGGTCTGGTACAGCCACTTATCCAGGTGATGCAGGATGCCGGCCTGGAAGTGCTGCTATTCGATCAGGTTCGTGAGGATCCACCGGAAGATACCGTGCTGGCCGCCGCTGAACTGGGTAGGCAGCGTGGCGCCGACGGCGTGCTGGCCGTAGGCGGTGGCAGCTCTATGGACGTGGCTAAAGTCGTCGCCGTATTGCTCGGCGGCGATCAACCGCTGGCCGAACTTTACGGTGTCGAGCAGGTTGAGGGCGGACGTCTTCCGCTCATTCTGGTGCCCACCACCGCGGGCACCGGCTCGGAAGTGACCCCGGTGGCGGTGATTACCATCGGGGAAACGACCAAGGCGGGGGTTTCATCTCCGGTGCTGTTACCCGACATCGCACTGCTGGACGCCAACCTGACACTGGGCCTGCCACCGGCGGTTACCGCCATGACCGGCATCGACGCCATGGTGCACGCCATTGAGGCCTACACCTCCCGCCACAAGAAAAACCCGATCTCCGACAACCTGGCCAGGCAGGCGCTGGCATTGCTCAGTGGTAGCATTCGCACTGCGGTGCACCAGGGCGGTGACCGCCAGGCCCGTGCCGACATGCTGTTGGGGGCTTGTTTGGCAGGGCAGGCCTTTGCCAACGCGCCGGTCGCCGCGGTGCATGCACTCGCTTACCCTCTGGGTGGTTACTACCACATTCCTCACGGCCTGAGTAATTCGCTGGTGCTGCCAGCCGTGCTGACATTCAACGCCGACGCGGCCAGTCACCTCTACGCAGAGCTGGCTCCTATCGTGGTGGGAGAAGAAGTCAGCGGCAGTGACGAGGCGAAGACGGCAAGCTTGATCGATGCGTTGCGCCAGTTGATTGACGACGTCGCCCTGCCGGCGACGCTCAGGCAAGCCGATGTCAAACAGGGCGACCTTGAAATGCTGGCGCAGGATGCTATGTTGCAGCAGCGTCTCTTGATCAACAATCCGAGGGATGTGAGTTACGAAGATGCCTTGGGCATCTATCAAGCCGCTTACTGAGACCCCGATTCATGCCCCGTGACGCACCGCCAGATCGGTCGGACTACCCGACATTTTATCCATTGACGACGCGTTGGGCAGACAATGACATCTACGGCCACATTAATAACGTGGTCTACTACGCCTATTTTGATAGTGTCGCCAACCGCTACCTGATTGAGGAGGGTGGCCTGGACATCGCCGACAGTGAGATTGTTGGTTTTGTTGTGAACTCTGGTTGCGAGTATCACGCGCCCATCGCCTATCCCCAGGCGATCGAGGCAGGCCTGCGTGTTGATCGGCTGGGTAATAGTTCGGTGCAATACGGCATCGGCATATTTCGTGAAGGCGAACCCCAGTGCTGTGCCCATGGCCACTTTGTGCACGTGTTCGTGGATCGTGCCAGCAACCAATCCGTTGCCATCCCTGACACCCTGCGGGCGGCGTTACAAAAGTTGATGTAAGCGCCGTCGAGGGATACCGGCTGCGTTATTGTCGGTCGGTTATCACCAGGCTCACCAGTACCGCAAAGAACACACTGGCACTAAACAACGGGGCCAGTGAGCCATTTATCTGGTACAGCGCGCCGGCACAGACCGGGCCGACGACAAAACCAATGGCGGGGCAGGCGACAACCAGCCCGGCCGCTCCCCCCTGTTCCTGTGGCGATACCGCCAGCGACGCCCCCGCGGCAATGGCCGGCATGGTCAGGCCCAGACCGGTACCGAGAAATCCCATGCCCAGGGCCAGCACCCTGAACGTTTCAAAGCTGGCAATGATCGAGGCGCCAAACAGCATGGCCAGTAGCCCCAGGCGCACGAACACCAGTGGCCGCAACTGCAGCCTCTGCATAACGGTGACCTGGATCAGGAAAGTGAACAGGGCTGAAACCATCAGGGCGGCACCGGTCATCTGCGCCGTCTCAATGCCGCTGAGTGCCAGGGTGTCCTGCAACTGGAAGCCCAGGGTCTGCTGTATTCCGGAAAACCCGACGAATAAACCGATGGCGGAGAACAGGTAAACCCGTAGTCGCGGGTCGGTAAACTTCAGGCGGATGCGTTTCTCCCGCGGCACCAGGTGGTCGGCGGACGTGCGGGGTAATTGTCGCCAAACCAGCACTGCGGCGGCGGCCGCCAGTGTTGCGGCGAAATACAGCGGCGCCAACAAGCCGAAGGTGGCCAGTGCGCCGCTCACGGCTGGACCCAGAATCATGCCAAGGCTGTTGGCGGTCCCCAGTTTTGCCATGGTCCCGGTGCGCTGCTCCCGATTGCTGTGATCGGCGGCGTAAGCGGTGCACGCTGGATTCGTTGCAGACATGACCAGCGCCTGTGCACACCGTACCAGCAGGGCCATGGCGTAGAGGGAAACGCCCGACATGACACCAATGAGCCCCGCGTAAAACACGCTGGTAAACATCAGGGTGCCGAGTGTATATCCCACCAGTCCAACGATGATGACTGGCTTGCGACCCACCCGGTCGCTGAAACGGCCCCAAAAGGTAGAAGCGACGCCGAATATGAGCGCCGACGAGGCGATTATGGAGGTGATCTGCACCTCGTTCAGTTGCACCTCACGGCCCAGCGGCGCGAGGATGGCGAACACCAGCGATTGGCCGATACCGACAGCCATCAGGGCCAGGATCAGGATAGCGAGTTGGTGGCGGCTCAATTGTGGTGGGGTTTTCTCTGCCATTTGGCGCTTCGGGCCTGGTTACACGATTACATTGATACCAGTATACGGACTGGCAGCGCGACGCCGAAACTGCTGCCGTCTTGGTCTACTGGCAGGGTTCCAGGATTGAACCCGGGAATGCTACTTGCGGGTGGGCGCCTTGAGGCCGCCGATCAGGAAGTCCACCAGGTGATCGAGCAGGGTGCTGTTGTCCATATGGCTGAGATCCCCCAGGGGGGTGTGTGAGAGCGAGGCTACCTCTGCCATGCCATGGATCACGTTCACTGACATCAACATCAGGCGCAGGCGGCGCAGGTCATCGGGAATATCCGGTAGGCGTTCGGCAAGCTGCTCATCCACCCTGGTCCAGAAGGGTTCATACACGGTGTTGACGACCTGTGCCAGCTCGGCACTGTTTTCACTGATCAGCCGTGACATAAAACGAATCGCATCGGCTCCCCAGGGTTGTACCTGTGGCAGTTCCGCCAGTGGCCTGAGGGTATTGCGTAATGCGCCTCGCAGGTCGGTGTTGCGGCTATCAGGCTCATCCAGGTTGTGGGAGATAGTCTCCAGTTCCTCGGCGATCATCACCACCAGTGCTTCGATGACACCCAGCTTGCTGCTGAAATGGTAGTGCATGGCGGCAGAGTTACGCGAGCCTGCCTCGGCGCTGATGCGCCTGAGCGATACGGCCGCCAGGCCATCGGTGGCATACAGGTGGAGCGCGGTCAGCAATAGCTTCTCTCGGGTACCGCCGCTGGCCCTGGTGACGGCTGCTGAGTCGCTACTGGTCGTCATTGTCGGTAGTTCCGAGGCCAATTTTGCCCAGCCCTGGCAGAAAGTGCGGGTAACTCACTGGGAACAGTCGGCTGATCAGCGACATGTAGTGCGCGTCGCGCCCGATCAATAGGCGCTTTTTGCGCTTCTGCGCGGCTCGCAGGATTTGCTCGGCGGCAGATTCTGCCGTGGTGCGGGCCACCTTGTCGAACTCCTGCGCCCGCTCCTCGGCTGATATCAGTGGGTCGCCACCCCGAGAGTCCCGGGCGATGTTGGTTTTAATGCCGCCTGGATGTACGCAGCAAACGTGTATGTTGGAGCCCGCAGTTTCCTGCCGAAGGGCTTCGGTGAATCCACGCACCGCAAATTTTGCGGCATTGTAGGCGGACTGCCCGGGTATGCCCACAACCCCGAAGATGGAGGAAATGTTGACCAGGTGTCCGGACTCAGCCTGTGCCAGCAGTGGCAGAAATGCGCGAGTGCCATACACAACGCCCCAGAAATTGATACCCATAAGCCACTCGATGTCCTCGTAGTCCATCTCGGTCACGCCGCCTCCAAGGGCAACCCCGGCATTGTTTACAACCAGGTCTACGTGACCGCTGTGTGCCTGTATGGCATCAGCGTAGTTATGTACCGCCGTTTTGTCAGCGACGTCCAGCATGGCGCAGTGGACGCGGGTATCGATGTCCACCATCCCGACGCAGGTTTCGTCCAGGCCAGCCTGGTTGACATCACTTAGCCACAACTCGCACCCCGCGCTGTTAAGGTTGCGCGCTAACGCGCGGCCGATACCCGATCCTGCCCCGGTAACGACGGCCCGCTTGCCCGCAAAGTAGCTCATGCTTTTTCTTCCGGCTTGGTTGTGTTTTTGGGATGTGCGCTAATAATAGGCGAAGGCCGTATTAAAGCAAGCGCTTTAGGTGCTCTCCGATCTATAACGGGGTGCTTTGTGCAAAGGTAACCACGCAGGCTGTGTCAGGTTTCGAATATCGCCGCGTACCCTAGACACTGTCTGGGCGATCCCCTACAATCTCACGCCAGATTTTGCACCCCCGGGATCCCTCGGGAGTCGTGTAACTGCCCAAGAGTAGAGACTATGAATTAAAGCGAGATGCGGATTCCCATCTCGCTTTTTTTCGAGCGCGCGCAGCGCACTCGAAGCTGGAAAAGACGGAGGTTTGATTGTCCAGTCCTGCCATATTGGCCCTCGAAGACGGCACTGTCTTCAAAGGCCTAGCCATAGGTGCTGAAGGAAGTTCGGTAGGAGAGGTGGTTTTCAACACCGCCATGACAGGTTACCAGGAAATCCTCACTGACCCGTCCTACGCCCGTCAAATCGTTACCCTGACCTACCCCCACATTGGCAACACCGGGACGACGCCGGAGGATGAGGAGTCTACCTCTATCTGGTCAGCTGGCCTGGTCATCCGGGACCTGCCCCTGATGGCGAGTAGCTTCCGCAATGAGCAGGACCTCAGTGACTACCTCCGCTCCCGCGGCGTGGTCGCCATTGCCGACATCGATACCCGGGCTTTGACTCGAATCCTGCGCGAAAAGGGCGCCCAGAACGGTTGCCTGGTGGCGGGCGAGAACATCGACGAGGCCGCTGCCATTGCCGCCGCCAGAGACTTTGAGGGGCTCAAGGGCATGGACCTGGCGAAGGAAGTAACGGTCGCCGAGCCCTACACCTGGACCGAGGGCTCCTGGGTGCTCGGCGAAGGACACCAGCAGCCGCGCGCGGATGATCTGTCGTGGCATGTTGTGGCTTATGATTTCGGGGTCAAGCGCAATATCCTGCGCATGCTGGTCGACCGCGGCTGCCGTCTGACCGTGGTACCCGCGCAGACCCCCGCCGCCGAGGTGCTCGCCCTGGTGCCGGACGGGGTGTTCCTGTCCAATGGGCCGGGCGACCCCGAACCCTGTGACTATGCGATCACCGCGATTGAAGAAATTCTGCAAACCGATATTCCGGTGTTCGGTATCTGCCTGGGTCACCAATTGTTGGCGCTGGCCAGCGGCGCACAGACCATGAAAATGAAATTTGGCCATCACGGCGCCAACCACCCGGTGCAAAACCTGGACGACAACACGGTGCTTATCTCCAGCCAGAACCACGGTTTTGCTGTCGACGAAGACAAACTGCCTGAAAACCTGCGCGTGACTCACAAGTCATTGTTTGACGGAACCCTGCAGGGTATTCACCGTACCGATAAACCTGCCTTCAGCTTCCAGGGCCACCCGGAGGCGAGCCCCGGCCCGCACGACGCGGCCCCGCTGTTTGACCACTTTATTGAATTGATTGCCGCTAGAGCCGGAGAGTCCTGACCGACCATGCCAAAGAGAAACGACCTTAACAGCATCCTGATCCTCGGCGCCGGCCCCATTGTTATCGGTCAGGCCTGCGAGTTCGACTACTCAGGTGCGCAGGCCTGTAAGGCGCTGCGTGAAGAGGGTTTCCGCGTCATCCTGGTGAACTCCAACCCGGCCACCATCATGACCGACCCGGCCATGGCCGACGCTACCTACATTGAGCCTATCGAGTGGAAGACCGTCGCGCGCATTATCGAGGTTGAAAAACCCGATGCCCTTTTGCCGACCATGGGCGGCCAGACCGCACTGAACTGCGCGCTGGATCTGGCACGCGAAGGCGTACTGGCGGAACATGGGGTGGAGATGATTGGTGCCACCAAGGAAGCGATCGACAAGGCCGAAGACCGCCAGTTGTTTGACGAGGCAATGAAGCGCATCGGCCTGGAGACACCGCGCGCCTCCACCGCACATAGTCTGGAAGAGGCCTTCCAGGTACTGGATTCCATTGGCTTCCCCTGCATTATCCGCCCGTCCTTCACCATGGGGGGCTCCGGTGGCGGCATTGCCTACAACCGCGACGAATTCGAAGAAATCTGCACCCGGGGTCTGGACCTGTCCCCGACCAATGAGCTGTTAATCGACGAGTCACTGATCGGTTGGAAAGAATTTGAGATGGAGGTGGTGCGCGACAAGAACGACAACTGCATCATTGTCTGCTCCATCGAGAACTTTGACGCCATGGGCGTGCACACCGGAGACTCCATAACCGTAGCGCCGGCCCAGACCCTGACCGACAAGGAATACCAGATCATGCGCAACGCCTCCCTGGCAGTGCTGCGTGAAATCGGCGTCGAAACAGGGGGTTCCAACGTACAGTTCGGCCAGGACCCGAAAACCGGCCGACTCGTGGTGATAGAAATGAACCCGCGGGTATCGCGCTCCTCCGCGCTGGCGTCCAAGGCGACCGGTTTCCCGATTGCCAAGGTGGCCGCGAAGCTCGCCATCGGCTACACCCTGGATGAACTGCAAAATGACATCACCGGGGGTGCCACCCCCGCGTCGTTCGAGCCGTCCATCGACTATGTAGTTACCAAGATTCCGCGGTTTGCGTTTGAGAAGTTTGCCAGCGCTGATGCCCGCCTGACCACCCAGATGAAATCTGTCGGTGAAGTCATGGCGATCGGGCGTACTTTCCAGGAGTCCATGCAGAAAGCTCTGCGCGGGTTGGAAGTTGGCAGTGCCGGATTCGAGCACATGATGGATGTCGACAACCCGGACCTGCGCGAGGAATTGATTGCCGAATTGACCAACCCCGGTGCGGAGCGCATCTGGTACTTGGGTGATGCCTTTCGCGCCGGTATGGACCTCGAGGAGGTCTACAAGTACTCCGGCGTTGATCCGTGGTTCCTGGTGCAGATCCAGGACATTATCCAGAGCGAAGACCGACTCAAGCATGTCGAACTGGCAGAGATCGATGCCATGGCGATGTACGGGTTAAAGCGCAAGGGCTTTTCTGATGCTCGCCTTTCCGTGCTGTTGGCGCGAGAGGAACGCGAGGTGCGTGAACACCGCCAGGGACTGGGTATTCGGCCTGTTTACAAGCGGGTTGATACCTGTGCGGCTGAGTTTGCGTCAGCCACTGCGTATATGTACTCCACCTACGAGCAGGAGTGCGAGGCGGCGCCCTCTGACCGCGACAAGATCCTGGTGCTGGGTGGTGGTCCCAACCGCATTGGCCAGGGCATTGAGTTCGATTATTGCTGCGTGCACGCCGCCCTTGCAATGCGTGAAGACGGCTATGAAGCCATCATGGTTAACTGCAACCCGGAAACGGTTTCCACGGATTACGACACCTCTGACCGACTGTTTTTCGAGCCTGTGACCCTGGAAGATGTGCTGGAGATCGTTGAACTCGAACAGCCCAAGGGCGTGATCGTACAGTTCGGTGGGCAAACACCGCTGAAATTGGCGCGCGACCTGGAAGCTGCCGGGGTGCCTATCATTGGTACCACGCCAGATGCCATCGACCGCGCGGAGGATCGCGAGCGCTTTCAGCAGATGATCCAGAAACTGGGCCTTCGGCAGCCGGCCAATACCACGGTGCGCAGCACCGAAGAGGCGGTAGCAGCGGCCGAGGAAATCGGCTACCCGCTGGTGGTGAGGCCGTCCTACGTGCTCGGTGGGCGCGCCATGGAAATCGTCTACCGGGAAGAAGACTTGCTGCGTTACATGCACGATGCGGTGCGCGCCTCGGACGATGCGCCTGTGCTGCTGGACAGCTTCCTGAGCGCTGCCATCGAGATTGACGTGGACGCGGTGTGCGATGGCGAGCAGGTCGTCATCGGCGCCATCATGCAACATATTGAGCAGGCCGGTGTGCACTCGGGTGATTCCGCCTGTTCGCTCCCACCTTACAGCCTGGACCCGGTGGTTCAGGACCAGATGCGTGAGCAGATTCGCAGCATGGCAATGGAACTGGGTGTGCGCGGTTTGATGAACGTACAGCTGGCCTGGCAGGATGATGAAATCTTCGTGATCGAAGTGAATCCCCGCGCGTCGCGTACGGTGCCCTTTGTATCCAAGTGTATCGGCACTTCCCTGGCCAAGATTGCGGCCCGTTGCATGGCAGGGCGCTCCCTGGCTGAACAGGGTTTTACCCAGGAGATCGTGCCGCCGTTTTATAGTGTCAAAGAAGCGGTGATGCCCTTCAACAAGTTTCCCGGCGTCGACCCCATTCTCGGACCGGAAATGAAGTCTACCGGCGAGGTGATGGGTACCGGCAAGACCTTTGCCGATGCCTTTGCCAAGGCGCAGCTGGCGGCAGGAGATGCACCGCCGACCGGGGGTACGGCGCTGATCAGCGTGCGTGATGTCGACAAGCCTGACACCATCGAGGTGGCCCGCGACCTGCACGCGATGGGCTTTAAGCTGGTGGCTACAGGCGGTACTGCTGCTGCACTGGAAGCGGCCGGGCTCGAGGTGAGTCGGGTGAACAAGGTCCTGGAAGGGCGACCCCATATCGTCGATATGATCAAGAACGATGAGGCAGACCTGATCATTAATACCACTGAGGGCCGGCGGGCGATTGCCGACTCGGCCCCCATCCGCGCAAGTGCCGAGCAGCACAGAGTGTTCTACACTACTACGCTGACCGCAGCTCAGGCGATATGCATGTCCCTTAAACTCGAGAGCGATAAAACTACTGTTAACCGCCTGCAGGATCTGCACAGGAGTATCGGCGGATGAGCAAATTTCCGATGACAGTGGCCGGTGAAGCGGCACTGCGCGAGGAACTGGAACGGCTGAAAAAAGTTGATCGCCCCAGAATTACCGACGCAATCGCCGAGGCGAGGGAGCACGGCGATCTCAAGGAGAACGCCGAATACCACGCCGCCCGTGAGCAGCAAAGCTTTAACGAAGGCCGCATCATGGAGATCGAGGGAAAGTTGGGCAATGCCCAGGTGATCGATGTGAGCGCGATTCCGCACACCGGCAAAGTGATCTTTGGCACCACCATCGACCTGGTCAACGTAGAGACTGACGAAACCAGGACCTACAAAATTGTGGGTGAAGATGAGGCCGATGTAAAAGAGAACCTGATCTCGATCAGTTCACCGGTGGCCCGCGCCCTGATTGGCAAAGAAGAGGGTGACGTTGTAACGGTTAAGGCACCCGGCGGCGATATCGAGTACGAAATCGATCAGGTGCAGCATATCTGAGACGGATTTGCTCGCCTTAGCAATCCCTCTGGTGCTGAAATAGTCGAACCTCCGCCAGCACCAGTTGCGCGACCAGCTTTAACAGCAGAGCATGGTTCTCCCGGCGCACCCCTTCCAGCCCGTCGTTTATTTGAGCCCGGACAGCCTCGGCCTGCTCCGAGCTGAGTCCCCGGGGTAATTCCACGCTGAAACTGTATTGTTCAGATTCGTTTAACTGCGCGTAAGTCTGGGTCAATTGCGTGGCGGCGAAGTCCACCAGCGCCTCGTCGGCACCTCTGGCTTCCAGCAGGGTGCGCAGCTCCCGGTCCAGGTAGGCAAGGCCCTTGGCTTGTTGGGATGGAAACTCGAGGATATCCCCCATTGATCGTCTGTTCTCGCTCGGCGGATTTGCCTGCCATCATAGCGATTGCATGGGAGCGGGGGAAGGGAGTGGGGGAAGTGCGTAGACCGCGGCGAGAGTTCCCATGAGGCCTGGACGGCCCCAGCGGGTCAGGCCGGCCGCAGCAGGTTGGATTTGCGTGGGTCCGGGTTCTGTGTGCGGCGTAAAACCAGAATCACATTGCCAATGCTCTGCACCACCTCGGCACCGGCGCGTTCACACAGCTCCTCGCTCACCTGTGTCCGGGCTTCTTTACCGCCGACCGCCAGCTTGATCTTGATGAGCTCGTGGTCAGTGAGCGCCCGGTCAATTTCGCCTATGACGTTGTCACTCAACCCCTTCCCGGCGATAGTCACCACGGGCTTCAGCTTGTGGCCGATGGCGCGCAGCTGGCGAATGTCCTGCTTGCTTGTCTTGCTCATGGGGTTTCCGAGTTACAATGTCGATCTGTTGGGGGCGCGTATTCTACACAAGCGCCCGTGTGTCTTAAACCGCTAGTGTTAACAGGCCCTGACGTGGCGAAAAAACGATCCTCGAGCAAAGCGTGGTTGAAAGAACACCACGACGACCCCTACGTGCAGCAGGCGCAGCGTGATGGCTACCGGTCGCGGGCTTGCTACAAACTGCTCGAGCTGCAGGAGCGCGATCGCCTGGTCACCCCGGGGATGACAGTGATGGATCTGGGCAGCGCACCGGGGGGTTGGTCACAGGTGGCAGCGGAGCTGGTCGGTCACCAGGGGCGCGTGATTGCCTCGGATATCTTGCCCATGGACAGCCTGGCCGGGGTGGAATTTATCCGCGGTGACTTTACCGAAGATGCCGTGTTCGAGGAAATTCTCGCCGCGGTTGGGGATAGCCCGGTGAATGTGGTGGTCTCAGATATGGCACCCAATATGAGTGGTATGGCTGCTATTGATCAGCCCGGTGCCATGCACCTGGTCGAGCTGGCGCTGGATATGGCGCGCACAGTAGTCACACCTGGAGGGTCATTTGTGGCCAAAGTTTTCCAGGGTGAGGGCTTCGATACCCTGGTACGCGACGCCCGCAGCAGTTTCAGCCGGGTCGTCACCCGCAAGCCCAAGGCTTCCAGGCCTCGTTCCCGGGAGGTATACCTGGTAGCACAGGGTTTCCGGGAGGGTTGAAACATGGAGACCGCGCCCCAACTGTAGTAAATTGGGTTGATAGACTTCGCGCCAGTGTGCGTATACATACCCCAGGCGGCTTTCGCTGCCGGGCCATCTGCCCCCTGCTGCATGGGGTGAATGGTCGTAATCCTTCTATACTTAGGGAGCAGTAGCTGTCACAGCCGCCTTCGGGCGGTGAACGGGTGAGGAAACAGCATTGAGTGATATGGCAAAGAATTTACTACTGTGGCTGGTGATAGCCGCCGTGTTGTTGTCGGTGTTCAACAACTTCAATATGCAGAACCCGACCGAGCAGGTTGGGTACTCCGAATTCATCAAGGAGGTCCAGGCTGACCGCATCAGCAAGGTGGTGGTTGATGGCCTGACGATTTCCGGTGAGCGCTATGACGGCACTAACTTTGAGACCATCCGCCCGATGGTCGAAGATCCCAAGTTAATCGATGACCTGCTCACCCACCGGGTTGAGGTAGAGGGCCGCAAACCCGAACAGCAGAGCGTCTGGACCCAGCTACTGGTGGCAAGCTTCCCCATTCTCATCATCATTGCCGTGTTCATGTTCTTCATGCGCCAAATGCAGGGCGGCGGTGGCGGTCGCGGTGGCCCCATGAGCTTTGGCAAAAGCAAGGCCCGCCTGTTGGGTGAAGACCAGATCACCACGACCTTTGCCGATGTAGCCGGAGTAGATGAAGCCAAGGAGGACGTGAAGGAACTCGTCGAATTCCTCAGCGATCCCAGCCGTTTCCAGAAACTCGGCGGCCGCATTCCCCGCGGCGTGCTGATGGTAGGCCAGCCCGGTACCGGTAAGACCCTGCTGGCGAAAGCGATTGCCGGCGAGGCCAAAGTACCCTTCTTCTCTATTTCGGGTTCTGACTTTGTCGAGATGTTCGTCGGCGTGGGTGCGTCCCGCGTGCGCGACATGTTTGAGCAGGCCAAGAAACAATCGCCCTGCATTATCTTCATCGATGAGATTGACGCGGTGGGTCGTCACCGTGGTGCCGGCCTTGGCGGCGGTCACGACGAGCGCGAACAAACCCTCAACCAGTTGCTGGTGGAGATGGACGGCTTTGAGGTGAATGACGGCGTTATTGTGATTGCCGCTACCAACCGGCCCGACGTGCTCGACCCTGCATTGCTCCGCCCGGGTCGCTTTGACCGCCAGGTGGTGGTAGGGCTGCCGGACATCCGTGGCCGGGAGCAGATTTTGAAGGTGCATATGCGCAAGGTGCCGCTGGCAGAAGATGTGCAGCCAGACAAGATTGCACGTGGTACCCCCGGATTTTCCGGCGCCGACCTGGCCAACCTGGTCAACGAGGCGGCGCTGTTTGCCGCTCGCGCCAACGTGCGCACGGTGGGCATGACCCAGTTCGAACTGGCCAAGGACAAGATCATGATGGGCGCCGAGCGCAAATCCATGGTTATGTCCGAGGATGAAAAGCGCAATACGGCCTACCATGAGGCTGGTCACGCGATCGTCGGGCGCCTGGTGCCTGAACACGACCCGGTGTACAAGGTCAGCATTATTCCTCGTGGCAGGGCGTTGGGCGTGACCATGTTTCTGCCCGAAGAAGACCGCTACAGCCATAGCCGACGACATATTGTCAGCCAGATCTGCAGCCTGTTCGGTGGTCGAATTGCGGAGGAAATGACGCTGGGTAAAGACGGCGTGACGACCGGGGCGTCTAATGATATCCAGCGCGCCACCGATATCGCGCGGAAAATGGTCACCCAGTGGGGTTTATCCGAGAAAATGGGCCCGCTGCTTTATGATGAGGGTGGAGAGGAAGTGTTCCTCGGTCGCAGTGCTGGCCAACCCAACAAGTCGGTGTCCGACGAAACCGCCAAGTCAATCGACGAAGAAGTGCGGCGCATCATTGACGAGTGTTACGGCATTGCCCAGCGCCTGCTAGAGGAGAATTTCGACAAGCTCCATATGATGGCCGACGCGCTTATGCAGTATGAAACCATCGACTCTGACCAGATCGATGAAATCATGGCCGGCCGTGAGCCGGGCGCTCCGAAGGACTGGGATGACAACTCCGACGGTCAGAACTCCGGCAGTAAGCCTGCTGCGGATGATCAGGCCGACTCCAGCAGCCCGATAGGTGGTCCTGCCGGCGAGCATTGAGCCTGCAGCAGTGACATCTGCCGCTGTTACCCCTCTCCCGGCGCTTGACTGCGCCGGGCGTGTTTTGGACCTGTCTCGCCCCCGGATTATGGGGGTGATCAATACCACTCCGGACTCCTTCTCGGACGGCGGCACGCTGTACAGGGGTGACCGTCTGAACCTGGACGTCGCTATGCAGCGTGCTCGTGACATGGTCGCCGAGGGCGCTGTGATTCTCGATATCGGCGGTGAATCTACCCGCCCGGGGGCTGCGCCAGTTACTGTCACCGACGAGTTGGAACGCGTCATCCCCCTGGTCAGTGCGATTACCGCCGAGTTGGATGTTGTCGTGTCGGTGGATACCAGCTCTCCCGAGGTTATGCTGGAGGCCGCGCAAGCTGGCGCCGGGCTGATCAATGACGTCCGCGCATTGGCCAGAGAGGGTGCGCTGGAGGCCGCCGCTAGCACCGGCTTGCCCGTGTGCTTGATGCATATGCAGGGCAGCCCAGGTGATATGCAGCGCGCGCCGGAATATGCGGACGTTGTTGCCGAAGTAAAGTCGTTCCTGTTGGCGAGCGTCGAGCGCTGTCGGAGCGCGGGTATCGCGCCAGAGCGCGTACTCATAGACCCGGGCTTCGGGTTTGGCAAAACCCTCGACCATAACTTGCAGCTCCTCAAGCGCTTGCAGGAATTGTCCGATACCGGCCACCCGGTCCTGGTCGGCCTGTCGCGCAAATCGATGATTGGGAAGCTGCTGGAACGTAACGTGGATGAGCGATTGCCTGCCAGCCTGGCGCTGGCGGTGCTGGCAGTTGAACGCGGAGCATCCATAATAAGAACTCACGACGTTGCTGCCACAGTCGACGCGGTGGCGATGTCGGTTGCTTTGACGACTGTGGGGAATTGATGTCGAAACAATATTTTGGCACGGACGGGATTCGCGGTGCCGTTGGTGAGGCGCCGATTACACCGGATTTCATGCTCAAACTGGGATGGGCCTGTGGCCGCGTGTTCACGCGGCACGCCGACAAACAGGGCCACTGCACGGTCATCATCGGCAAGGACACTCGCGTGTCGGGTTATATGTTCGAGTCCGCACTTGAGGCTGGTTTGGTCGCCGCGGGGGTCGACGTAAAACTCCTGGGACCCATGCCCACACCAGCGGTCGCCCTGATGACCCGCTCGCAGAATGCCGATGCAGGTATCGTTATCAGCGCGTCCCACAATCCCTTTTTCGATAACGGCATCAAGTTCTTTTCCGCAGCCGGTTCCAAATTGCCTGACGAAATCGAGTTGGAGATTGAAGCCGAACTGGATGCTGAATTGATTACCGTTGAGTCCAGGGAGATTGGCAAGGTGGTGCGCGTGGTTGATGCGGCGGGCCGCTATATCGAATTCTGTAAATCTACCGTGCCCGAGGGCTTCAGCCTGCGTGGACTGAAAATTGCCGTGGATTGTGCCCATGGGGCTACCTACCACATCGCGCCGAGTGTTCTCAGTGAATTGGGTGCAGAGGTAATTACGCTGGGCGTCCAGCCTGATGGCTTCAATATCAACCAGGGCGTGGGTTCTACCGATACCGCACAACTTTCGGCGCTGGTGGTGGAGCAGGGGGCCGATCTGGGCATCGCCTACGATGGCGATGGTGACCGCGTGTTATTGGTCGACGCCGAAGGAGAGCTGGTCGACGGCGACGAACTGTTGTTCATTATCGCCAGTCACCGTCTGGCAACGGGTAAGGCGGATGCCGGTGTGGTGGGTACACTGATGTCTAACCTGGGGCTGGAACTGGCTTTGAGGGAAGAGGGCCTGCAGTTTGTTCGGGCCAATGTCGGTGACCGCTACGTAAAAGAAATGATGGAGACGCACCGTTGGCACCTGGGTGGTGAGTCCTCAGGCCATATCATCTGTTCTAATGTGACGACCACCGGCGACGGTATCGTCGCGTCCCTGCAGGTGCTGCTGGCGATGCGCGAGGCGGAATTGGATCTGGCCACGCTGCGCAAACGTATGACGAAATTCCCGCAAACCATGATTAACGTGAAGGTGGCTGGCAAGCCTGACCTCGCTGCTTATCCCGCGGTCGCCGAAGCTGTCGGCGCAATCGAACAACGACTGGGCGAGCGGGGCAGGGTGTTATTGCGCCCCTCCGGAACGGAGCCGGTGGTGCGGGTTATGGTCGAAGGGGAGGACGCTACCGAGGTGCGCCAGTGCTGTGAGGAATTGGCCCGGGCGGTAGGCGACATCCTGGGTTGAACGGCTCATACCCTCGCCTTGTAACCACAGGGCATCTTGGGTAAGATTGCCGCCGCTTTTTTGCTGGGAGATCGACATGCGGCGTTCCCTTGTTGCAGGCAACTGGAAAATGAACGGCACCAGAGCCAGTGTCGAGGAGTTGCTGGCGGGATTGGTGGCAGCAAGCTCCAGCGGAGATATCGTGGTGTGTCCCACGGCTGCGCACCTTGGCCAGGCGGTTGAACGCTGTGCCGGTAGTGCGATTGAGGTGGGCGCACAGGACTGCAGTCATATGGCTTCCGGTGCGTTTACCGGTGAAGTTGCCGCGCCGATGCTGGCGGATATTGGCTGTAAATGGGTCATATTGGGGCATTCGGAACGTCGTCAGTACCACGCTGAGTCTGACGATACCGTGGCGGCCAAGCTCACAGCTGCAATCGCTGCCGGGCTGAATCCCATTGTTTGTGTGGGCGAAACCCGCGAACAACGTGAGCAGGGTGAGGCTGAATCGGTGGTTGCAAGCCAGCTTGTCGGGGCTCTCGGTGGTCAGGCGAGCCTTGCGGGCCTGGTGATAGCCTACGAGCCGGTCTGGGCGATTGGTACTGGATTAACAGCGACGCCCGAGCAAGCCCAGGCGATGCACGCCTTTATTCGCGGGCAACTGGCTGACGTGGCCGGCGTGGATGCATCGGCGACACGCGTTTTATATGGCGGTAGCGTAAAAGGCAGCAACGCCACGGAGCTTTTCGGTGCCCCCGATATTGATGGCGCGCTGGTAGGCGGTGCATCCCTGGATGCACAGGAATTTTCGCAGATTATTGCTGCGGCTAACTGAGAACCTGCTCCGGCAAGGTTGAACAAGCATTTGAATGCTCCGACGGGGAGCACGGATTTATGGAACAGATAATTTTGATCGTACACCTGCTGGTAGCGCTGGCCATTATTGGCCTGATTATGCTGCAGCAGGGTAAGGGTGCTGACATGGGTGCTTCCTTTGGCGCAGGTGCGTCACAGACCCTGTTTGGCAGTGACGGTAGCGGCAACGCTTTGACCAAGGCCACAGCCTGGTTGGTGGTGCTGTTCTTCTCCAGTAGTTTTGGTTTAGCGCTTATCGCTAACCAAAAGACCGTCGCTGTGAATGACCTTGACCTGGTCATTCCCGAGGCTGTTGAGACGCCAGTAGAGCAAGCTAGCGATTCTGACTTGCCCGTGCTGGAAACCGATGAGCCCGCAGCTGTCAGTACCGAGGGTGACGTACCCGAGCTGTAATTGATTAACTGTCTTTGATGAACAAAGCCGAAGTGGTGGAATTGGTAGACACGCTATCTTGAGGGGGTAGTGAGCTATGCTCGTGCGGGTTCAAGTCCCGCCTTCGGCACCATTAATATTTGAGCCCTTCTTTCGCAAGGTGCTCGTGCGGACCTAGGCGGCCCCGTTAAGTCCCGCCTTCGGCACCATCTCAAAAAGGCTTCTCAATCGAGAGGCCTTTTTTTTGATTATAACCAACGCCTGAACAGCCAGCCCATCAGCGGTAGTGAGACATAACTCATCACCAGGGTGACCACTGCAACGGCGACCACCGACCCCAGAAATGGTTGCGTCGGAAACAGCGCTTCTACCCGCGAGGGTATAAACAATGCCAGCGGCAGGATGGCGAGAAAGGCAACCACGGTCATGCGCCAGCTCGGCGGCCAGTGGGATTCCTTAGGTGCGAACCAGTAGTCAAGTCCACTGATGTGTTCGCGCTGACCTTCGCCGATCACCAGGCTGTCCAGAACGCGCACACGTTCTGCCCTGATATCAGAGCTGAGCCAATGATCAAGGTGTTCGCAGGTATCAAAGCTGTAAATGACGATCCAGTCTGAGTCTGCATTACTTGGTTCAATAGTGCGCGTTCCGCGATAGCCGGGGTAACGACTGCAGGCCTCCGTTGTAAGCTTGGACTGGCGACGAAATTCTTCGGCGTTCTCGGGTGCCACACGGTAGCGTACGATGCCGGTGACTGCTTCCTCATCCATAGAGCTTTCCTTTGGCGTTATCGAGTGTCTGCGCGCGGGCATTCGCGAATTCACCCACTGTTGAGCCCAGTTTTTCAGCTACGCAATACAGCTTAACCATTATACTTCGTGGGTTAAACCGGGGTGCGTGTAGGTCGAATCCCAGCGCGATGCCTGGGTTGATCGAACTGACCAGGTGATGGTGCTATCGTTGTGGTGGTGGGATGCATTGAGTTGTGATTGACCAGTCGGTGTGAAAATTTTCAGCATTTTTAAACGTGATAAGCGGCGCCCTGCGATGATTGTGGGTACCGGTGCTGGGGAATATGCACTCTACCAGCGGCTGGAAGCAGAGGGGGAGTACCGCGTACTCTTTTTTGTTGGCGCCGACCCCTGGAGTTACCGTACCTATATCCACGATGCCCAGGTCCGTTCCGCCGGTGAATTCGCCGCTTTATGCGCTAATCACGCCATTGAATCGGTATTCTATTGTGATCCCACGTTGATCGAATCGTTGCCCCCGGTGAAGGTGCCACTGCAGCAGTGCTAGACCGAGTGCAGATTGCCGTGCCTTGCATCCCCTGAATCGCCATTTCGGTTGGGCTGTATAAAAAACAGGCCGTAAATTGACGCCCGGTCACCGGTGCTGCCTATGGCGTTTTTTCCGCATCAAATCGGTGCTTTTTTCGCCTATAAAAATACCCTGTTTTAGCGCTTTTCTGCGGTTGACCCACGCAGGGTGCGTACCTATAATGCTCCCCCTCGATTTGGCGCCCATCAGTATCAGGTGTCAAAGCGAAGTGCCAAGGGGCCTTCGCAGCGAGAGAGTTTTGATGCGGGGTGGAGCAGCCTGGTAGCTCGTCGGGCTCATAACCCGAAGGTCGTCGGTTCAAATCCGGCCCCCGCTACCAAAAACTGATAGCGGTTGTTCACGTGCTGATGCACTGCGAAGAATCCGGTCCAAGTCCGGCCCCGCTACCAATAACGTATTGCCCGCTCCATGTACCAGGTGATACGGCGAGAAGCCCCTTTTTAGGGGCTTTTTCGTATGTGCGAGAAAAGTTGACGGCAAATGAACGCGGTGGAGTGATCTTGGCCACTAAAGAGCAACAGATACAGCTGCTGCTGGAAGCTACCGTGGAGGCCATGGGCTTCGAGCTGTGGGGCCTTGAATATATTTCACAGGGCCGACACAGCATTTTACGTCTGTATATAGACGGCGAACGAGGCGTCAATGTGGATGACTGCGCAGCAGTTAGCCACCAGGTGGGCGCGCTGCTGGATGTGGAAGAGCCGATCTCCGGCGAATACACACTGGAGGTGTCCTCACCCGGTATGGACCGATTGTTGTTCAAACTGGCGCAGTACCCGGCGTATGCCGGCGAGATGATTGATTTGCGTTTGCGCAGCCCGTTTGAGGGCAGGCGCAAATTCAAGGGTGTGTTGAAAGGCATTGAGGGGGAAGACGTTGTCGTGCAGGTAGACGACCACGAGTTCCTGTTACCTCACAGCGCAATTGAAAAAGCGCGTATAGAACCCCGCGTATAAATGCGGATTTGAACAGACGAGGCTTGAGATGACTAAAGAAATTCTGTTGGTCGCAGAAGCGGTATCGAATGAGAAAGGGGTGTCTGAGGACATCATTTTCGAGGCGATCGAGCTGGCGTTGGCAACAGCCACGAAAAAGCGCTACGACGAAGAGGCGGATATCGAAGTAACCATCGACCGGGAAACCGGTGATTACGTTACCGTGCGCCGCTGGCTGGTAGTCCCCGACGACGAAATGGCTTTGCTGGGCACTCAGTTCACCACCGAAGAAGCAGTCGAACAGGACCCCAACCTCAAGCCGGGGGATGTACACCAGATCACCGTGGAAAACGTGGGCTTCGGGCGCATCGCCGCACAGACTGCCAAGCAGGTTATCGTGCAGCGGGTACGTGACGCCGAGCGTGCCCAGGTTGTCGAGCGCTACACCGGTCGTGTGGGCGAACTTATCGCTGGAACGGTCAAGAAGGTCACCCGCGACAACGTTATCGTTGATCTTGGCAATAACGCCGAGGGCCTGTTGCCACGTGAGCAATTGGTCGGCCGCGAGACTTTCCGTGTCAACGACCGCGTGCGCGCTATCCTGACTGAAATCAGCGAGGAAACCCGTGGCCCGCAGCTTATCCTCAGCCGCGCCTGCCCGGAAATGCTGGTGGAGTTATTCAAGATTGAAGTGCCCGAGATCGCCGAAGAGGTGATCCAGATTCGCAGTGCGGCCCGTGATCCCGGATCGCGAGCCAAAATTGCAGTAAAAACCAATGACCAGCGTATCGATCCTGTGGGCGCCTGTGTGGGCATGCGGGGTTCTCGAGTCCAGGCAGTATCCAACGAACTGGACAACGAGCGCGTAGATATTGTGCTGTGGGACGATAACCCCGCCCAGTTGGTGATTAATGCCATGTCTCCGGCCGAAGTGGAGTCCATTGTTGTCGACGAAGACCGCGGCACAATGGATGTGGCCGTATCAGAAGAGAACCTTGCACAGGCTATTGGTCGCTCAGGCCAGAATGTACGCCTGGCCAGCCAGCTCACCAATTGGACCATCAATGTGATGAGCAATGAAGAAGCCGCGGACAAGCACGAGGCAGAAGCCGGCGAGGTCATCCAGACTTTCTGCACGGCCCTGGATGTGGACGAGGATGTGGCCGAAATCCTGGTGGAAGAAGGTTTCACCACGCTGGAAGAGGTCGCTTACGTGCCGCTGGAAGAAATGACAGCGATTGAAGGGTTTGACGAGGAAATCGCCGAGGAGCTGCGGGCCCGGGCGAAAGATGCGCTGCTTACCCAGGCCATTGCTTCCGAAGAGCAGCTGGGGGCCAACGAGCCCGCAGAAGATCTGCTGACTATGGACGGCATGGACCGTCACCTGGCTTACATTCTGGCCAGCCGTGGAATCATCACCATGGAAGACCTCGCCGAGCAGGGCGTGGACGAGCTGATGGATATCGAAGATATGACTGAAGAGCGCGCAGGCGAACTGATTATGACTGCGCGTGCACCCTGGTTTGCCGAGGAGGCCGAAGCCGAATAGATCGGTGGCAGCTTCGCAAAGCAAATCAACAGGGTATTAAGGAGATAACGAATGTCGCAGGTGACAGTAGAGCAACTCGCAGCAACCGTGGGCGCCTCGGTCGATCGTCTGTTAGCGCAGATGAAAGAAGCGGGCTTGCCGCACAGTGACGCAGAGCAGGATGTCTCTGAGGAAGACAAGCAGGAATTGCTCGCCTTCCTCAAGCGCAGCCACGGTGAGTCGACGGCTGCCCCTAAACGCATCACCCTCAAGCGCAAGACCTTGAGCACCCTGCGTACCAGTGGCTCCCAGGGCAAGAAAACCGTCAACGTAGAAGTACGTAAGAAGCGCACCTACGTTAAGCGCGACCCGGAAGAATTGGCGGCGCTGGCCGCTGCCGGTGAAGCTAATGTGGAAGAGCGCGTAGAAGAGCCGGAAGAAATCGCGGCGGCTGTTGAGCCTGAAGAGACCAAGGTCGAGGCAGCAGAAGTTGTAGTCGCACCCGAGCCGGAAGTTGACGAAGATCCCAGCAACCTCGATCCCGAGGTACTCCGCCAGCGCGCAGCGGCGCGCCGTAAAGCCCAGGAAGAACAGGATGCCGCCGCACGTAAGGCAGCAGCAGAAGCCCGCAAGCTGGAGGAAGAGCGCAAGCAGGCGGCAGCGGCAGCATCTGCAGTGGCCTCTGATAAGGACAGCGGTGACGCGGTCAAGCGGCCCAAGCGATTGCACGAGGCTCCGCCCAAGCAGGAAGAGAATCGGCGCAAGCCTTCCCGCGGCCGACTGGATCGTAATGCCCCGGTAGGGCGTGGCAAGAAGCGTGGGCACAATTTGTCTCTGTCTGACCTGGATGCGGCAGAGAGCGGCCTGTCACGGCGCCGCGGCAGCCGTAAAAAGATCAAGGCCACACACGAAGAGCATTCCAAGCACGGTTTTGAGATGCCCACCGAAGAGAAAATCTACGAAGTCGAGATCGCTGACATGATTGCCGTCGGTGGACTGGCACAGCAGATGTCGATCAAGTCCGGTGAGGTGATCAAGGAGTTGATGAAGCTTGGCGTCATGGCCACCATCAACCAGATGATCGACCAGGACACGGCTATCCTGGTGGTCGAAGAGCTTGGGCATAAAGCCAAACTGATCAGTGCCGACTCCCTGGAAGAAGACCTGGAAGAAACCTTGTCACAACAGGAAGGCTCGCCTGAACCCCGCGCGCCGGTGGTCACCGTAATGGGCCACGTGGATCACGGTAAGACCTCGCTGCTGGACTATATCCGCAAGAGCCAGGTCGCAGAGGGTGAGGCCGGCGGTATTACCCAGCACATTGGTGCATACCACGTGGATACTGACCACGGCATGATCTCCTTCCTGGATACACCCGGACACGCCGCGTTTACTGCCATGCGTGCCCGCGGTGCGAAGAGTACGGACATCGTCATCCTGGTAGTCGCTGCCGATGACGGTGTGATGCCGCAGACCGAAGAGGCGGTACAACACGCGCGGGCCGCCGAGGTACCCCTGATTGTTGCAGTCAACAAAATGGACAAGGAAGGCGCCGACCCCGAGCGGGTGAAGAATGAATTGGCCGCCAAAGAAGTCATCCCGGAAGAGTGGGGGGGCGACACGCAGTTTATTGGTGTCTCTGCGCTCACTGGCGAAGGCATTCCGGAACTACTGGATGCAGTGCTGCTGCAGGCTGAACTCCTTGAGCTCGAGGCTCCCAAGGATACGCCGGCCCAGGGTCTGGTGATCGAGTCTCGCCTCGACAAAGGCCGCGGCCCGGTTGCGTCGATGCTGGTCCAGAGCGGAACCCTGCGCAAGGGAGATATTGTGCTGGCCGGCCTGGAGTATGGTCGCGTCCGCGCCATGCTGGATGAGAACGGCAAGCCAATTGATGAGGCTGGCCCAAGTATTCCCGTGGAGATTCTTGGTCTGGGTGGCACGCCTGATGCCGGTGACCAGTTTGCGGCGGTCGAGAGTGAGAAGAAGGCGCGGGAAATCGCCGACTTCCGCCAGGAGAAGAGCCGCGACACCAAGCTGCAACGCCAGCAGGCGGCGAAACTCGACAACATGTTTGAAAGCATGACTGCCGGTGAGCGAAAGACGCTGAATATTGTTGTCAAAGCTGATGTGCGTGGCTCTCTGGAAGCCATTCAGAGTGCCCTGCTCGACCTGGGCAACGAGGAAGTGCAGGTGAATATTGTCTCTGGTGGAGTGGGAGGTATCGCCGAGACCGACGTTACCCTGGCACTGACCACCTCTGCAGTGATTTTCGGATTCAACGTGCGTGCTGACGGTGCCGCCCGACGCCTGGTCGAAGAAGAGGGCATAGACATGCGTTATTACAACGTTATCTATGACCTGATCGACGATGTGAAGCAGGCGCTGACCGGCATGCTGGCGCCGGAAATGCGCGAAGAAATTGTTGGTATTGCCGAGGTCCGCGATGTATTCCGCTCGCCGAAGTTTGGCCAGATCGCCGGCTGTATGGTCGTTGAGGGCACCGTTTATCGCTCCAAGCCGATTCGCGTGCTGCGCGACAACGTGGTGATCTATGAGGGCGAACTGGAATCCCTGCGCCGCTTCAAAGACGACGCCAACGAGGTTCGCAACGGCACGGAATGCGGTATCGGCGTGAAAAACTACACCGACGTGAAAGTGGGCGACCAGATCGAAGTGTACGAGGTCAAGGAGATTGCCCGCTCCCTGTAGCGGCTAGCGTATGGCCAGGGAATATAGTCGCGCCCAGCGAGTGGCAGATCACCTGCAGCGTGAACTCGCCGAACTGATTCAGCACGCGGTACGGGATCCGCGCCTGGGCATGGTGAGTGTGACTGGCGTCGAGGTCAGCCGCGACCTGGGTTATGCCAAGGTGTTCTACACCCTGCTTGGCTGTGAATCCGACCAGGAAGCAGCCGATGCAACCGGTGTATTAAATCGAGCCTCTGGCTTCCTGCGTACACAGTTATCCCAGGACAGTAGCATGCGCACTGTACCGCGGCTGCGTTTTTACTTTGACAACAGTGTCGGTCGTGGCCGCTTCCTCGAAGATCTGATTGGTAAGGCCGCGGCCGCTGATCGCAAGCTGGGTTTGCGTGAAGATGAACTCGGCGATGAAGGGCAGTCGTAGTTGATAGTGTTAGTGAGCAGCCGCCGTGGTTAAGGCTCGTGGCTAGGCGTCGCAAGGGGCGCCCGGTCAACGGCATCCTGGTATTGGATAAGCCGCTCGGGGAGAGCTCCAATCGCTCGCTGCAGGTTGCCAAGCGACTTTATGCTGCGGCCAAGGCGGGACACACCGGTGCCCTCGACCCGTTGGCCACGGGGGTGTTGCCGCTTTGTTTTGGGGAGGCGACCAAGTTTTCCCAGTATCTGCTGGATGCTGACAAGCGGTACGACAGCACCTTTACCCTGGGTCGTACCACGGATACGGCCGACGCAGAGGGGGATACCGTCGCGGTGGGTGACGCATCGGCAGTGACCACCGAGGACGTATTACAGGTGCTGGCGAAGTTTCGCGGTGAACAGCGGCAGGTGCCGCCCATGTACTCGGCGATCAAACAAAATGGTCAACCCCTGTACAAGCTTGCGCGTCAGGGTGTGGAGGTGGAGCGCAAGGCGCGCACCGTGGTGATACATGACCTGGCCTTGAAGGACTTTCGTCCCGGCGAACAAGCGGAGGTGGACGTCAGCATCGCCTGTAGTAAGGGCACGTATGTGCGCACGCTGGCAGAAGATATTGGTAAGGCACTGGGATGCGGTGCGCATGTCAGTGCACTGCGCAGAACAGCGTCGGGGCCGTTTACCCTGGCCGACAGCGTGGCGATTTCCACGCTGGAGACGCTGAAGGAAAAAGAACAGCTGGCGGCCATGGACCAGTTGTTGATGCCCGCGGATGCCGCCCTGGGCGATATGCCGCTGGTAACCCTGAGTGAATCGGGTGGTTTTTACCTGCGTCAGGGGCAACCGGTTTTAGTGCCAAATGCGCCCTGTAGTGGTATGGTGCGCGTCGCTCTCCCGGACGGTGAGTTTTTGGGAGTGGCAGAAATATTGGATGACGGGCGCGTGGCGCCTCGTCGCCTGATAGTCACCGGTCGGTGACACGAACCTGTCTGTAAATCTGCACGGACAGGCTCTATCGACATTTAGGGTGGAAAAAACCCTATGCAGATTAATAGGAGAAAGAAAATGGCTTTAAATGCTGAAAAGAAAGCAGAAATTGTAAAAGAGTATCAACAAGGTGAAGGCGATACAGGGTCTCCCGAAGTACAGGTAGCTCTGCTCACGGCAAATATCGAGCAGTTACAGGGTCACTTCCAGTCCCACAGCCACGATCACCATTCCCGCCGCGGACTTATCCGCATGGTAAACCAGCGTCGTAAATTGCTGGACTATCTCAAGCGCAAGGATTCAACGCGTTACAGCGACCTGATCAAGCGTCTGGGTCTACGCCGATAAGCAAGCGGTACTCGAAGCCGGGGCAGGGGCCCCGGTTTTCATGTCAAGAATTGGAGAATAATTGTGAATGCAGTAACTAAAACGTTCCAGTACGGCGGCCAGACCGTCACCCTGGAAACCGGTCGAATCGCGCGCCAGGCCACTGGTGCGGTGTTGGTAACCGTTGAGAACACCTCGGTACTGGTTACCGTTGTGGCAGAGAAGCAGGGCAAAGAAGGTCAGCCTTTCTTCCCGCTGGGTGTCCACTACATGGAAAAAGCGTATTCGGTGGGTAAGATACCCGGCGGCTTTTTCAAACGCGAAGGGCGCCCCAGTGAGAAAGAAACCCTCACCTCACGCCTGATTGACCGCCCCATCCGTCCACTGTTTGAAGACGGGTTTATGAATGAAGTGCAGGTTATCTGTACGGTAATGTCTGCGGACTCGGATATTGATCCGGATATCCCCGCCATGATTGGTACCTCCGCGGCGCTGGCCATTTCCGGCTGCCCTTTCAATGGGCCGATAGGCGGAGCTCGCGTCGGTTTCACCGAAGCTGATGGTTACATCCTCAACCCAACCTACAGCAAGTTGGCTGACAGCAAGCTGGACATGGTAGTTGCCGGCACCAAGGACGCGGTCCTGATGGTGGAATCACAGGCACAGGAATTGACCGAAGACCAGATGCTCGGTGCGGTGCTCTTCGCCCACCAGGAAATGCAGGTCGTTATCCAGGCGGTTAACGAACTCGCCGCTGAAGCCGGCAAGCCCCGCTGGGACTGGAAGGCGCCAGAAGTCGACCAGGAACTGCTTGCCGCCGTTGAAAATCAGGTCAAAGCTGATCTGGGTGAAGCCTATCGCATCACCGAGAAGGCCGAGCGCTACGAGCGCGTTGGCGCGGTGAAGGACGCCTGTGTTGAAGCGCTGGCAGTAGAGGGCGGCCCCACCCCTGAGAAGATTAAAGATATCTTCAAGAGCGTGGAAAAGAACCTGGTACGCAAGCGTATCCTCGCCGGCGAAGCGCGTATTGACGGTCGTGACAACCGCACCGTTCGTGCCATTGCCTGTGAAACCGACATCCTGTCCAAGGTACACGGTTCGGCACTGTTCACCCGTGGTGAGACTCAGGCCATCGGTGCAGTGACTCTGGGTTCAACCCGTGACTCACAGATCATCGATGCCCTGGAAGGTGAGCGTCGCGATCCGTTTATGCTGCACTACAACTTCCCTCCCTACTCTGTAGGTGAAGCGGGTCGTGTTGGTTTCACCAACCGCCGTGAAGTTGGCCACGGGCGTCTCGCCCGTCGCGGCCTGGCTGCGGTACTGCCTAACAATGATGACTTCCCCTACACCATTCGCCTGGTGTCCGAGATCACCGAGTCCAACGGTTCAAGCTCCATGGCCTCAGTTTGTGTAGGCTCGCTGGCCATGATGGCCGCTGGTGTACCGCTGAGCGCACCGGTTGCCGGTATCGCAATGGGCCTGGTGAAGGAAGGTAACCAGTTTGCCGTTCTGACCGATATCCTGGGCGATGAAGATCACCTGGGTGACATGGACTTCAAAGTGGCCGGTACTGCCGAAGGTGTTACTGCCCTGCAGATGGACATCAAGATCGAAGGTATCAACGAGCAGATCATGGAGATCGCTCTCGAGCAGGCCCAGCAGGCGCGCCTGCACATTCTCGGACAGATGAATGAAGTCATCTCCACAGCACGCACTGTGACTTCCGAAAATGCGCCCAGCATGGTGACTTTGAAGGTCGATTCCGACAAGATCCGCGACATCATCGGTAAGGGTGGCGCTACCATCCGCTCCATCACTGAAGAGTCCGGTGCAACTGTTGATATCGACGACGACGGCACTGTACGCGTGTTCGGCCAGAACATGGCTGCCCGCGACGCGGCGGTAGCGATGATCGAAGAGATCACTGCTGAAGCCGAGGTTGGCGCAGTCTACAAGGGCACCGTAGCCCGCATCGTGGACTTCGGAGCCTTCGTTAACATCCTGCCTGGCAAGGATGGACTGGTTCACATTTCCCAGATCGCCAACGAGCGTGTGGAGAATGTGACCGACCACCTGAGCGAAGGTCAGGAAGTTGAAGTGAAAGTACTGGACGTTGATCAGCGTGGTCGCATCAAGCTCTCCATCAAGGAGCTGTTGCAAGATGAAGCACCTGCGGAGGAAGCTCCAGCGGAGCAAGCGGCTGAGTAACTTCAGCTCTTGATCGAAGAAAGCGCTCCTTGTGGGCGCTTTTTTTATGCGTGATACTTTTGTGCCTGCAACACGGCTTGCTGAAAGGTACCCGCAGTCAGAGGCCGTGCGGGGATTGGGGTCCAGCAACCATCAGGCCATGCGTTGCTCGCGTTGGCCAAGCGGGGATTTCGGCGAGCACTGTCTGAGTCCGTAGTTTTGCGCAGCAAAAAATCGTCGAGTTGCGCAGCCGCCGATTGACCGACGCGAGCAATGGCCGTTGCAGGACCCCAAGCCCCGCGCGGCCGGCTCGTCAGCGTCCGATAATTAAACGAAAGGTCTGTAATTACAGTCGTCAGGCCGCCGCAGGGCAAAATCGGTGCTCGGTCGATCGAGCTGAATGCTTACTGCCCCCGATTCGCCACCAGGTTATCCACCACCGCCGGATCCGCCAGCGTACTGGTATCACCCAGCGAATCCAGCTCGTTCTCGGCAATCTTGCGCAGAATCCGCCGCATGATCTTCCCTGAGCGGGTCTTCGGTAACCCCGGCGCCCACTGGATCACATCCGGCTTAGCGATGGGGCCGATCTCCTTAACACACAACTGGATTAATTCGGCGCGCAGTTCCTCACTGGGCTCCACCCCATTCATCGGTGTCACGTAGGCGTAGATGCCCTGGCCCTTAATGTCGTGGGGGAAGCCGACCACGGCGGCCTCGGCTATCTGGTCATGTAACACCAGCGCGCTTTCCACCTCCGCGGTGCCCATGCGGTGGCCGGATACATTGAGCACATCGTCCACCCGGCCGGTAATCCAGTAGTAACCGTCTTCATCGCGTGTCGCCCCGTCGCCAGTAAAGTAATAACCGGGATAGGTACTGAAGTAGGTGTCGATCATGCGCTGGTGGTCGCCGTAGACCGAACGAATCTGGCTCGGCCAGGAGGACTTGATGACCAGGTAACCAGCGCCTGCACCTTCAATCTCCTTGCCCTCCTCGTCGAGTAGCGCCAGGTCCACCCCAAACATCGGAAAGGAAGCTGACCCCGGCTTCAGCTTATGGGCGCCGGGCATGGGGGTAATCATCTGGGCGCCGGTTTCAGTTTGCCACCAGGTATCCACAATCGGGCAGCGTGACTCACCCACCACCCGGTAGTACCACTCCCAGGCTTCCGGGTTGATCGGCTCACCCACAGAGCCTAGTAATCTCAAACTGGCACGGGAACTGCGGGTAACTGGCTCGTCACCCACCGCGTGCAGTGCGCGTATGGCGGTGGGCGCGGTGTAAAACGTGTTGACCTGGTGCTTGTCGATCACCTCCCAGCAGCGGCCTGCGTCGGGGTAGGTGGGTACGCCCTCGAAAATCAAGGAGGTGGCGCCATTACACAACGGTCCGTAAACAATATAGGTGTGCCCGGTCACCCAACCTACGTCAGCGGTGCACCAGTAGACCTCGCCCTCGCGATAATCAAAGGTATATTTAAAGGACATCGCGGTTTGCAGCAGATAGCCGCCAGTGGTGTGCAGCACGCCCTTGGGTTTGCCGGTGGAGCCGGAGGTGTAGAGGATGAAGAGCGGGTCTTCTGCATCCATAGACTCGGGTTCGCACTCATCGGAAGCCGCGTCAGTGGCTTGGTGATACCAGACGTCGCGACCCTCCTGCCAGTTCACTGCGGCGCCGGTGCGCTTAACGACGAGGCAGGTGTGGACATTAGGGCACGCCGCCAGCGCCTTGTCGGCATTTTCCTTCAGTGACACAGCCTTGCCGCCACGCACGCCTTCATCGGCGGTGATGAGGGTTTGGCAGTCGGAATCCAGTATGCGGTCTTTCAGGGCTTCGGGAGAGAAGCCCCCGAATACCACCGAGTGAATGGCGCCTATGCGCGCACAGGCCAGCATGGCGTAGGCGGCCTCGGGAATCATCGGCATGTAGATGCACACGCGGTCGCCTTTGCTCACCCCGCGGGATTTCAGAACGTTCGCCAGTTTGCAGACCTGCGCCTTCAGCTCGGCGTAGGTGATGTGTTTGCTGTCGGCGGGGTCGTCCCCTTCCCAGATGAAGGCAGTCTGATCGGCGCGTTCGGGCAGGTGGCGATCGATACAGTTAGTGCTGACGTTGAGCTTGCCGCCGGCAAACCAGGCGGTTTCGCCTTTGACGAAGTCGTAGTTGACGACAGTGTTCCAGGGCGTGTCCCAGGTCAAAAACTCACTCGCCATTTCCGCCCAGAACCCCTCTGGATCCTGCAGCGAGCGCTGATGCATGGCGCGATAGGTGTCCGGGTTGATGTGGGCGTCGGCAAAATTGCCGGGAACAGGGTAGACGGCAGAGTCAGACATAGGGCGTGCTCATTGTGGCAAGTGAGTTAGGGATGATACGTATCCGCAGCGGGTGTGCAAGGCAGTGTATTGCGAGCGCGCCGGGCGCGATTAGTGGCTGGCCAGCATGCCCCAGTCTGATACCGGGTTGACTGCCAGTCGTACATTATCGATCAGCCGTGTAGAGCCCAACTTGGCTGCCGCCAGGATGGCGATTTCTTCGGTATCTTCGGTGACCGCGCGCAGCGTTTGTGCGTCGCGTATAGCGAAATAGTCGGGTTCAAAGCCCGCCTGTAGCAGGCGCATGCGGGCGTGGGACTCCAGCTGCAGGAAATTGTCAAAGCCACAGGCGATGGCTTCGCGACAGTCCATCAGGGTTTTGTGCAGGGTGGGCGCCCGGTCGCGCTGCTCGCGGTTAAGGTAGCCATTGCGGGAACTCAGGGCCAGGCCGTCGTCGGCGCGAGCGGTGGCAACACCGATGATCTCGACGGGAATGCACAGGTCCACAACCATCTTGCGAATAATCGACAGCTGCTGAAAATCCTTTTCGCCGAACAGGGCAACGTCGGGCTGCACAATATTGAACAGTTTGCTGACCACGGTGGAGACACCGTCAAAGTGCCCCGGGCGGTTGGTACCGCATAAGGTCTCGGATAAATCGGGTACCTGCACCTGGGTTTGGGTGGCCATCCCCTGCGGATAAACCTCGGTGACTTCCGGGGCGTAAAGTACCTGCACGCCCTCGGCAAACAGCTTTTCCTTATCGGCGGCCATCGTGCGGGGGTAGGCATCCAGGTCTTCACCGGGGCCGAACTGCAGCGGGTTCACAAAGATGCTGACAACCACCAGATCGGCCACGCTGTGGGCTTTGCGCACCAGTTCCAAGTGGCCTTCGTGCAGATTGCCCATGGTGGGCACAAAACCAATGCGCTGGCCCTCATTGCGGGCTTTGTTGAGCGCTTTTCTCAGTGCTGAATTTTTTGCGTAAGTTCGCATATCTTCCCTATCTCCGTTGTGCGGAAACGGTGGACGCTAAACCCCGGTAACTATCGCCTGTTGCTTGCGATCCCTGCCGGTGCGGGCTGCAAAGTATGCCCCAAGCTCTAAATGCCAGCAACGGCTTATATCGATTATTTTTTAACCGAAAATTGAGCCCTGGTGCAGGTTCGGCTGCGGCAGAGAATGCGCTTCGCCACCGTTTTGGCAGGACAGGCAATCCGTTTTGGCACTGTGTTTTATGCACCTGCCCAACTTATTGGCGCGGTGCAAAAAGGTGCGTGTAGGCCGTCGAGGAGCTGAGTCTGTGTATGAAATTGACCCTGTTGTTCGCCTGTTGTGAACCGCTGCGGGCCGCGCGATTGCGCCTTACTGCTCCACGCAATGCAAGCGAAGCCGCGCATCACATTGCACGCTTCCGTTTGAGATCAAATTAGTACCTTTGGTCGCCGAGCCAAATGCACCGGTTCTGCCCATCGCTACCTCGTCGTTAAAAAAACTCACGCAGTTCTCATCTGCATTGGTCCAGTCCGCGTTCAATCCGGTCCAGAAAGAGACGTCAAGGCTCGGGTCACCGAATGGGCCCGAGAGGGTATTGGAGGCGATCGGGAAATCAAATACGCGTGCTGCATTCGCCTCAGCGACAAAATCAGTAACAAAATCTCTATCAGCTTGGTCAGGCTTGAAATAGCGGGCGCCGGCTTCCAGCACCCAATTCAGTGGTGGACTGGCGCTGCGAAGGGAATCCGCCACCAGAGCTTTATAGGTTCCGGTTGCCGTCCACAGGGGGCGCTCACCCTCGGGTAATTTTGCAATTTCCGCCGCCAGCGCTGCTGCCTCCTCCCGGCAAATACCGTCTGCGCCACGGGATCTTTGAAGGTTCCCATCAAAACGTCGATCGGTAGCAAAAATCATTTTGTCGTTGGCAATGATGCGAGCCTCCGCAGAGTTTTGCGCTCCCACGCTATAGGCTGCATCTACCAAAAGCCTGATATTCACCGACTCATTGTCTTCGTATTTCCTGTCATCCAGTACTGAAAAAACCAGTTCGGCAGTGTCGGCGCCAGCGGGTATCTGTATCTGGCTGCTGCTGGGGACCGTATAGTCAAAACCGCGGAGGGCAGTACCGCCAAGAGAATACTTTACCGTCAGCGGGCTGCTGGTGGCGCCAGTGCGCCGAAATGTGAAAGCGCCGCTGGTTGGTACGGTGGCCTCAACCCCGTCGTTCGTTTTGGTGACCTCAACAACGACGGGCACCGGCGCAGCTGCCACGGGTATGGTTTGCTGCACCTGTGGCGCCGGCAGGTATTTGTCATTACCGGCCTGATTGGCATTGATAACGCAACTGCCAGCACCAATAAAGTTGACTTGGCCAGCGCTAAGCGAGCAGGCACTGCCGCTGGTACTGAAGGTCACAGCCAGGCCGGAGCTGGCAGTGGCAGCGGGAACGTAGGGGGAGTCGCCCACTGTGGCGGAGCCGGGTGCAGTTGAGGTGAAGGAGATGGTTTGGCTGGCTTTGCCAACGGCCACCTGCTGAGTCGCCGTCGCGCTATTGTAATTGTCATTCGCTGCCTGGTTGGCTTCGAGCATGCAGGTTCCAGCTGCCAGGAAAGACACTGTGGCCCCGCTTACCGTGCAGATACTCATGCTGGTAGAGCTAAACAGGATAGGCTGCACTGCGTCCGATTCGGCTGTGACCATATAAGTGGCGCCCTCTACGGTAGCGTCACCCGGTGGGTTGGAGGTAAAAGCGAGACTCGGCGTGGCCTTGGCTACCGGAAACAATTGGCTTGCCTGTGGTGCCGGCAGATAGTTTTCATTGCCGGGCTGATCCGCATTCAATGTACATTGACCGACCCCGGTGAAAGACACCGTGTTGCCAGCGACGGTGCAGGCATCACCGCTGGTGCTGAACGTTACCTCAAGCCCGGAACTGGCGTCGGCGGTAACCTCGTAGCCGGGGCCGTCGTAAACGGCGTCAACCGGGGCGGTGGAGCTGAACTGGATAGTCTGCTCCCCCTTGGCTACAGAGATTACTTGTTGTTGCGGTGGCGCGGCTTGAAAATCTGCATTTCCCGCCTGTTCGGCATCGATAACGCAATCACCGGCGGCAATGAAGCTCACGATGTTGCCGCTGACTGAGCAGGTGGTGCTGTTGGTGCCAAGCGTGACCTCAAGCCCTGAGGTGGCCTCAGCGGTCACCGCATAATCGGCTCCGTCAACCGCTGCGTCGCCTGGCACAGTGGAGGTAAAACTGATGGACTGTTCGGCTTTGCCCACCATGACGATCTGTTGCTGTTGTGGGGCCGGGTCGTAGTCGGCATCTCCTGGCTGGTCGGCATTAATTACGCAATCACCCACAGCCTCAAATGTCACCGCAGCGCCTGTGATATTACACGCTGCACTTGCCGTGCTGAAGGTCACCGCCAGGCCTGAGGTCGCCGTGGCTGCCACCATATATTCATCACCGACCATTGCATCGACAGGCGCTGCTGAGGTGAAGCTGATGGTTTGGGTGCAGTCATACACAGTACTGCAGCTTTGCGTATCTTCCAGCACCAGCCCGCTGACGCATTCATCGGCCGGTGCGGTAGTGGCACAGGCCGGAGGCGCTACCACCGTACCAATCTCCAGGGCCACACCAGACGTGTTGGTGTAGATCGCATCCCCCGCCGGGATATCCACCGTGCCGCCCTCGGGCTGGTTCAGTTCGATCATGGCCGCTGCAATGGCCTTCTGGATGTTCAGGCCGCTGCTCACGCTCACAGCCAGCCCCGCTGCAACAAGCAATGCGCCCAGTGCCGACCCCAGGCCGTTCTTCTGTAGCGCCCGGTAGCCCAGAAAGGCCAGGGCGATGCCCAGTGGCAGCAGCAACAGGGAGGGAAGGGGCACCGGTGTGGCCCCCGCGGCCCCAGCGGCAGGGCCGTAGCTTAAGGTGCCGCCCGATTGGGCAAGGGCTGAGCCTGTTGCGGCCAGTAAGCATACACCGAAGGCATTTCTGAAGATGATCATGCGCAACATCCCTGTTTGTTTATTTTTTGTGCATTAACAGTAGCCTAGAACAGTGTATAGGGCTTTGCCAGAGGTAATTTGCCCAAACCTGAGCAGGAATCTGCAGGCTCATCAGGGGTTCTTTGCGCTTCTGTAGCGCTACTGGGCACTGCGTGGCGCGGTGCAATAAGGCGCGTGTAGGCCGCAAGGCCCGGATCAGGCCTTGTAGGAGTGTTCTTCGCGGGGGTAGGCCCCGGTTTTTACCGCCTGTACAAATTCCGCCAGCGCTTGCTGTACGGTATTGCCACCGGTCATGAAGTTTTGCACAAAGCGGGCGGAATGTTCCGACAGCCCCAGCATGTCGTGCAGCACCAGCACCTGCGCATCGGTGCCGGGGCCGGCGCCAATGCCGATCACCGGTATATCGAGCTTGTCGCTGATGTCGGCGGCCAGGTGTGAGGGAATGCATTCGAGCACCAGCAGGCTGGCGCCGGCATCCTGGATCTCCACCGCGTCGGCGAGGATGGACTTGGCTTCCTTGGGGGTGCGGCCCTGGACTTTAAAGCCGCCAAAGGCGTTGACCGATTGCGGTGTGAGGCCCAGGTGGGCACACACGGGAATGCCGCGCTCCACCAGCATGCTGATGGTGTCGCTGAGCCAGGTTCCG
Source organism: Halieaceae bacterium (assembly GCA_963669435.1). Taxonomy (GTDB): domain Bacteria; phylum Pseudomonadota; class Gammaproteobacteria; order Pseudomonadales; family Halieaceae; genus CALJFL01. The sequence continues at coordinate 1,075,216 of OY770025.1, read as the reverse complement.
CCCTCCATTTTTACCATCTGCGCACCGGCTTGCATCAGGGCCGTAGCGTTTTCCATGGTCTGTTCGGGCGAGGTATAGCTCATGAAGGGCAGGTCGGCGATCACCAGGGAATTGGGTTGGCCGCGGGTCACACAGGCGGTGTGGTACGCCATTTCTTCCACCGTGACCGGGATAGTACTGTCATAGCCCTGTAGCACCATACCCAAAGAGTCACCCACCAGAATCGTCTCGGCACCGGCCTCACTCACCAACCGCGCGAAGGTGGCGTCGTAGGCGGTAATGCACACGAACTTTTCTCCGGCGGCCTTCATCTTGTCGAGGGTGCTGATCGTGATTTTGCCCATCTAGCGCTCCTGCAACATCAAGCTGGCGTTCTCTGCGAGCAGAGCGCCGTGGGGATAAGCCTGGTCATATTGGACTGTTGCACACATTATCCAAAGAATGTGGGGTTGAAGTAGTGGCGCCCACTGCGGATGTCCAACAGGTAATCCACCAGGTGCGCATAGTCCGACTGGCTGTTCACCAGATCGATCTCACTGGCATTGACGATCAGCAGCGGAGCGCCATCGTAATACAGAAAAAACTCACTGTACACTTCGTTCAGGCGCTCCAGATAGTCGCGTTCCAGCGTGCGTTCCCAGCTGTGCCCGCGGCTTTCAATGCGCGACAGCAGGACGTCGGTGGAGGCCTGCAAGTAGATCACCAGGTCAGGCTTGGGGGCATCGATGGTGAGTTGCTGGTAAACCTTTTCGTAGAGCTGGAACTCATCGCTATCGAGATTGATTCTGGCGAATAGCGGGTCTTTCTCGATGAGGAAGTCCGAAACCCGCACCGGCTCGAAGATGTCGGCCTGGCGCAGGTCCTGGATTTTCTGCGCACGCTGGAACAGGAAGAACAGTTGGGTGGCCAGGGCGCCCTGTTTACGGTTGCGATAGAAGCGCTCGAGGAAGGGATTCTCTTCGGTCTCTTCCAGTAGCGTTTGGTAGTTAAAGCTTTCTGCCAGGCGCTTTGCCAGCGTGGTTTTGCCGACCCCAATCGGGCCTTCAATGGCGATAAAAGCGGGAGGTGTGCGTCCCTTGAGATCTACGTTGATTGCCCCGCTTTGGTCCGCCAAGCTGCCGCGCTCCCTTGCCTAGTTGTCCGAGTCCCATTGCCAGGGAGCGGGTTCCAGGCCGGCCCCCGGGCAATCAGCTGCTAATGTACCAAGTTCTATGCCACCGGGCAGCACGAAATTGGCGCCGACCAGGTCCTTAAGTGGTTGCAGTACAAATTTCCTGTGCGCTAAACCCGGGTGAGGAATTTGCAATTCCGGCGTATCGATAACTTCCTCGCCATACAGCAAAATATCCAGGTCAAGAGTTCTGGCGCCCCAGCGCTCGTTGCGCACACGTCCCTGCGCAATTTCAATGTGCTGTAAGGCAGCCAGTAGCGCGGAGGGTGACAGCATCGTGTCCATAGACACGACTGCATTGAGATAACTCGGCTGATTCTGCGGCCCCATCGGCTCGCTCACGTAGACCGGGCTGAAACGGTGCTCGCTGGTGTCCGGCAGCCGGGCCAATGCATCCGCAGCCCGGGCCAATTGTCTGGCGGGCTCCTCCAGGTTGGAGCCCATGCCGATAAATACGCGGGTCACGATTGTCTGGGAGATCTGCGAGTGCGGGTCCGCCGGCGCGGGCGATTGTTGGTGCCAGAACCTGCCTGTTGCAGGCGCTTTTCAAGGGGCAAGGTCTGGAATTCCGTCCACCAGGCTCCCAGCCCGTCAGTGTCTTCGCCGGCTTGCTCACGCAACAGCAGGAAGTCATAGGCCGCCCGAAACCGGCGTTGGTCGACCAGTTCAGCTGCCCTGCGACCGTGGGTTTTTTGCAGTCGCAACTGAAACTCCCAGATCTCACGCATGGGCATGCTAAAACGCTTGGGAATGGAAATAGAGCGCACTGCCTCGCTAATGACTTGTTGCCCAGCACTGTGCAGCGCGGCGTGTGGTGATTCGCCGCGCTCTTGCAGTTGATCCGCCCGGTGCCGGGTCACCGGCCACAGTAGCGCCGCGAGGATAAAGGCAGGGGTCACCGGCTTGTCATCGCGTAAGCGTGCATCGGTATTGCGCATGGCGGCTTGCACCAGCGCCAGGGCGCCGGGGTCGGCGCGCAGTTGTGCGTCGCTGCCGGGAAACAGGTAGCGCAATAAGTCGTACTCCAGCAGCAGTGCCAGGGTGCGCTCGGCGCAACCGGCCAGGAATAGCTTGAGGAACTCGTCGAACAGGCGTGCGGAGGGAATGTCAGCGAGCAGGCGCGCGCACTCAGGGATTGCCCCAGCTGTGGGCGGCGCAATGGAGAAATCGAGCTTGGCCGCAAAACGCAGCACCCGCAACATGCGCACCGGGTCCTCCCGATAACGCTGGGCGGGGTCACCAATGATGGCGATAGAGCGGCGCTGCAGATCTTCGAGTCCGTGCACATGATCGTAAACTTCGAAGGACGCGGCATCGTAGTACAGGGCATTGACGGTGAGGTCGCGGCGAACGGCATCTTCTTCCAGGGTGCCAAAGACATTGTCGCGCAGTAACAGGCCCTTGGCAGACTGCTTGGAATGCCCTCCGGCCGGTTGCGCCTCGTCGCTGTCGTGGTGGCCGCGGAATGTCGTCACCTCGATAATTTCACGCCCGAATCGCACGTGCACAATCCTGAACCGGCGGCCGATCAATCGGGAATTTCGAAATAGGGCGTGAACTTGTTCGGGGGTGGCGTCGGTAGCGACATCAAAGTCTTTGGGGTGGCCGCCCAGCAGCAGGTCGCGGACGGCGCCACCCACGAGGTAAGCCTGGTAGTTTGCCTTGCGCAGTCTCGACATCACCTTCAGGGCATTATCGCTAATATTCTTGCGGGATATGCAGTGTTGGTCCCGTGGGATGACCTTCAAGCAAAAATGCCTATGTGGGTATGTCGGAAGCCGCGGAGTTTAGCATAAGAAGGGCGGCTGACGGTGTTGCGCTGGGATAAAGGTGCTGCGGCGTTATAAATAGGCAGGGAGAAGTTGATGGGGAAAACAGCGTTTTCCCCATCCAGGCCTCTCGTGAGCTTTATTGTTATTTCTCGGTATCGTTATTGTTATTGGGACACAAGATCTCGTTTATCTAATGCCCTGATGTTCGTTTTGGTGGCGAGAAACGTAACATTCGATTCGCCAAAATAATAAGCAAAGGACCAATAAATTGAAGGGGAAGAAAACTTCCCCATCCAGGTCCATAGTAAGTATCTTATTGTTATTGCAGCAGATTTTTATTTTTATTGTTGTAGCCGCCCGGGATAGTGCACTGCCCGTGCCAACTATAAAAATAACTTTTAAAAACAGTGCCTTATAAGAAAGTGTGAATATTCACCATCCGCTGCGAGGGGTGGTTTGTTACCTTTCTACTCTCTACACACAGTGTGAATGGGGTCGAGGTAACGCTCAGGAAGCGATCTTTTTGCCTCTTCCAGCGCTGACACCGGCCTTTTTGCGAGGAATATCGAAGCGCTGTCGACGCTCCCAGAGACACTTGCGGCTAATGCCCAGCTTCTTGGCCAGTTCCGTCTCACTCATTGAGTCCTGGTGCTCCAGTACAAAACGCTGGAAATAATCTTCCAGGGACAGGTCCTCGGCAGGATCAGTGCTCACCGGCTGACTGCGGGGAGAGGCCTGTCCCTTGATACCTGCCTGGCCGCGGATGCGGTTGATGTTTACCAGTTCGAGGTCGATGCCCAGCGCTTCATTATCGATTTCGGTACCATCAGTCAGTACCACCGCACGCTCAATGGCGTGCTCCAATTCCCGGACATTACCCGGCCACTGGTAGGTAGTAATCGCCTGGATCGCACGTGGCGACAGTACCAGGTTGCTGCGCTCAAGGCGCTTCGATTGTTCTTTCAGCATGCGCTCGGCCAGGTGAAGAATGTCCTTGCCGCGCTCCCGAAGCGGTGGCAACGACAGGCGCAGCACATTGATCCGGTAATACAGATCCTGACGGAACTGGCCTTCGGCAGCCAGTGTGGGCAAATTCCGGTGGGTTGCGCAGATCAGTCTGACGTTCACCTTGCGAGAATGTACCGAACCAATGCGGCGTATCTCACCTTCCTGGATAAAGCGCAGCAGCCTAGCCTGTGCCTCCATCGGTAGTTCGCCTATCTCGTCAAGGAACAAGGTGCCGCCATCTGCTGCTTCTATCAGTCCCATGCGGCTGGCGTTGGCGCCGGTAAAGGCACCCTTCTCGTAGCCGAACAACTCCGATTCGATCAGGGTCTCGGGGATCGCTGCACAGTTCACCGATATCAGTGTCTTGCTGGCCCGCTTGCTGTGTTCGTGCACGCTACGGGCCACCAATTCCTTACCGGTACCCGTTTCACCGAGTACCAGCACCGTCGATTCGGTGGGGGAGACACGGGTGATTTGGTCGAACAAGGTGACCATCGCCGGGCAGTTTCCAATGATGCCTGTGAGCTTGCCGTTGGTGCTGGGCTCACGGGTTTTACTGGTCTCGGGATCGCTTTCGCGGACTGTCGGATGATCGGCAATAATGCGCTGAACCGCGTTAACCAGGTCACCGTGGTCGAATGGTTTGGCGATGTAATCCACAGCGCCCATGCGCATCGAATCCACCGCAGAGCGCAGGCTGGCATAACTGGTCATGATCAGCACCGGCACATCCCCTGCGCGCTTGATCAGGTCCGTACCCGGTGCCCCGGGTAGCCGTAAGTCACTGATAATCAGGTCATAATCGGTGAGTGTGTACTTGTTTTCAGCTTCCTGGACCGAGGCAGCCTCAGCGACTTCGTAGCCGTTTCGTTCCAGCAGCCGGCGCAGTGCTGAGCGAATGACGGATTCATCTTCGACGACCAGGATTTGCTGCATAGGGTGTTACCTTTTCACGCTCGGAGACACAAGATACTCCTCCTGAAACTACTTTTCCAGTAAATACAGTAGCTTGCAGTGTCACCCGGTTACACTTCAAAAACCCCAGCGTAGCTGCTGTGCGGTAGTTCCAGGTTCACCCGGGTGCCTGCCTGGTCCGCCGTGACCGGGCTCACAATCTGCAGGCTGCCCCCCATGTCATCCATGATGCTGTACACCAATGCCAGCCCCAGGCCAGTTCCCTCGCCTGGTTCCTTGGTGGTGAAGAAGGGCTCAAAGATGCGATCCATAATCTCCGCGGGAATGCCCGAGCCATTATCTTCCACCGCGATACAGACGGTCTCGCCCTCGAGGCGCTCATGGATATGCACCATACCGCCATCTTCACAGGCGTCCCTGGCGTTGGCGAGCAGGTTGATAAACACTTGCAGCAGGCGCTGACTGTCGGCGAGCACAACGCGTTCGCGGTCACAGTCGTTGCGGTAGTTGATGTGTTTCGCTTGCCTGTCCAGTTGCAGCAGGTTGGTGGCTTCGTCAATACAGTCAGCGAGGTTGCAAGGCCCCAACCGCACATCCCCCGCTCCCGAGCCCACATGGGAAAAATTGACCAGGGATTCAACGATGCGGGTGACCCTGTCTGTTTGCTTGAGGATATCCTGTGCGGTGTCGCGAATCTCGTCCGGGTCATTTTCATAGGATAGGTTTTGCGCCAGGCAGGCGATGCCGGTGACCGGGTTGCCGATCTCGTGGGCAACCCCCGCTGCCAGGCGACCAATCGAGGCCAGCCGTTCATTGTGTAGTAGCTCGCCCTGCAGCATCTCGTAGTCGGTGACGTCCTCCACCAGGATCACCCGGTCGGCCTCGTCGGGCGTATCACTCACCGACGCCTTGTGCAGGCTTAGCCAGCGGGCGCTACCACTGTCCAGGGTGACCTCCCGTTTGCTTACCGCGGCGCTATCGGCACTGAGGAATTCCTCGATAATTTCACGCCAGGGTGATTCCATGGAGCCGAGCAGTGAACCTACCACCGCGCGGGCGGGGATATCGGTAAGTTGCTCCATGCTGCGATTCCACAGCAGCAGCTCACCATCATCGGCAATCGAGCACACCCCCATGGGCAGGTTGTCCAGGGTTTCGCGGTAGTGGCGGCGCAGGTTATTCAGGTCGGCGGCAACCCCGGTGAATTGCCCCTGCGCCTTATCCACTTTGCGTTCGAGCAGGGTGAAATCTTCGGTGGTGTCCTGGTCCTCGGAACGATAGGGCAGACAGCGATTGATCATGTTGAGGGCTACTGCCGGTCCGAGCAGGCGGGACAGATTCGCCTCCAGGCGTCCCCGCAAGCGACGTAGCGCATAGGGTCGCGCCTCGTCAGCCTGGAATTGCAATTCGGCCAGGGCGCGGTTCACCTCCGTAGTGGCAATCTCCTGACCCAGTGCCTCGCTTAGGCGCGTGGAAAACTCTGCGGCCGTGCCTATTGACAGGGTGCGCCTGGGGGGGCGCTTAATGTCATCCATGGAGCAGATTTCTGCTGCCACTTGCTCTTCTTCGCTGGCTCGCGTCAGCAGTGATACCAGCACAAACACCGCCACATTAGCCGTCAGTGCCAGCAGGGTATCTGCGCCCCAGTTGTTGCTGAAGCCCTCAAACCAGCGATTGGCCCAGGTGTGTAGCCAATCCGGACGCGGTGTACCCATTACCGGCAGCAGCAGTGTCACCGCCCATACCGTCAATCCAGCTGCCAACCCGGCGAGCAGTCCCTTGCGATTGGCGCGGTGCCAGTAGGGGGTTGCGACGGTGCCGGGTAAAAACTGCAGCGTACCGCTGAACGCTACAAAGCCCAGGTCCGCCAGGTTATGGCGACCGCTGAGGGCGAGAAAGAAGATATAGCCTGCAGCGATCAACAGGGTAATCAGGCCCCTTCGCTGCCACTTCAACTGCAGGTAAAGGTTCTGGTCGCCGTGCAATTGACGCAAGGTGCGTGGTAACACCAGGTGGTTGAGACACATGTTGGCCAATGCCAGCGTGGTGACAATGATGGCTGCGCTGGCGGCAGACAATCCGGCGCCAAAAGCCGCCGCAGTAATCGTCGTTGATTCCAGTGCCAGACCGATGGCAATGCCGGAATACTCGACCGGTAGCGCGTGTCCCAGTTTTAAGCCAGCCCAGATCAGCGGCAATACGGGCAAGCTCAGCAATAGCAGATACAGAGGCAGCGCCCAGGTGGCGACTCGAAGGTCCTGGCTGTCGGTGTTTTCGGCAAAAGCCATGTGGAAAATGTGTGGCATGCACACGGCTCCAGCGAAAAACAGCAGCAACATGGTGCGCGCGGATTCACTCTGCAGCGGGCGCTGTAAAAGCTCGGTGACCAGGGGCTGCTCGGCGAGCCACGTTTCCATCCCGGCAAAGCCACCGAACACCTGCTGTACCACCAGTAGCATAAGCAACAGCATGGCTGTCAGTTTCACCAGCGATTCGAAGGCGATGGCGGTTACCATGCCGGTATTGCGATTGGGCGTCGAGACGTTGCGTGTGCCGAAGAAGATCGAGAAGGCCGTAATGATGATACAGAACAGCAGTGCCAGTCCTTCCTGGTGGTTACCTGCCGGTAGCGGGCCGGTGTCGTCACCGGCGAGAATGGCAATGCTGTCAGCGACGGCCTGGATTTGCAGTGCCAGCAGCGGCAGTAGTGTCGCGCACATTGCCAGGGTGACCGTGGTCCCTACCCACTGGCTGCGGAAACGAAAGGCCAGCACGTCGGCCAGTGAGGCGAGTTGGTAGACCCTGCACAGGCGCAGGATCGGCAGCAGCAGCAAGGTTGCCACAAAGAACATCATCGCCACGCCCATGTAGTAAAACAGGTAGCTGTACCCGTACTGGGCAGCCAGGGCGAATACACCATTGGTGGCGATAGCACCGGCAATGACCCCGAGCGACAGTACGTAGGTGGCCGGGTGATGGGTGATCCAGCGAGGTAGCTTACCGCGATCGGTGGCCAGGGCCACCAGGAACATGAGGGACAGGTAGGCAACCGTGGCCAGGACGATCTGGGTGAGACTAAAGCTCATCGGGATACCGGCTACGCTGGTTCCAATAGGCGGCGCCAATGAGAATCAACCACAGCAGGTAGGGCCGGTACCAGTTGGCCCCGCCGCTGAACGCCCAGGCTTCAATGGACGGCAGGAAAATGATCACAAGCCCGAGAATCATCAGCAGGGCCCGGTTGATGTACATGCTGTTTTCCCCGAGGCAACAAGGCCATCGATACTACTGAAGCACGGGTAGGTGGTAAAGCCGGTCAGTGTTGCTCGATGGTCATCACTCGCGGGACGCGCTGACGTGACCAGTCGGCGGCCGCCCTGGACACCAGCGCTACCGGGTCCTCGATGTCATCTGGGACGGGCTGCTGCAGGAACGCCAGCGCATAGCGCAAGTTGTCGCAGGCGCGGTCGTCGTCCAGTGGTGCCGCATGGTTTTGTTTGCTGAGCTTTTGACCCTCGGCATTGCAGATCACCGGCAGGTGCCCGTAGTGAGGGTTCGGGTAACCCAGGGCGTTTTGCAAAAACAACTGGCGAGGGGTGGAGTCGAGAATATCTGAGCCGCGAATGATGTGGGTTATGCCCTGGCTGGCATCATCCACCACCACGGCGAGTTGGTAGGCGTACAGGCTGTCCTTGCGCTTAACGGTGAAATCCGCTGTCCCCTGGCCCAGCAGTGATTGCTGTTGGCCCTGCCAGAGATCTTCAATTTGCAGTGCTGTATCGTCGGGCACCCTGACGCGTAAAGCACAGGGCTGGCCAACCTCTGCTTGCCTGGGTAGGCAGTGCCCCCGGCAGCTACCGTTGGGGCCAAGTTTCTGCCGTGTGCAGTCACAGTGGAACAGCAGCCCCTGCTGCTCTAAAGCCAACAGCGCCTGTTCGTAAGCGGCCTCGCGATTGCTTTGCCAAAGGGGCTCACCGTCCCAGTGTAAGCCGTGTCGTTCCAGGCTTTTGAGTATCAGGTTAGCGGAGCCTGCCATTTCTCTGGGCGGGTCCAGGTCCTCGATGCGCACCAGCCATTCGCCATGGTAGTGCCGCGCGTCGAGGTAGCTGGCAAGTGCCGCGATAAGCGAGCCCATGTGCATTGGGCCGGTCGGTGAGGGCGCGAAGCGCCCGCGATAGGAGGTGTCTGTGCGACTCACGGCGCTATCCGCCGGGAGTCAGCAATCAGCCAAGTTCCTGGCGTTCTTTGATTTCGTCCAGGGTTTTGCAGTCGATACAGAGTGTGGCTGTGGGTCGGGCTTCGAGGCGCTTGATGCCAATCTCCACGCCACAGGCGTCACAGAATCCGTAGTCGTCCTGGTCGATACGCTCCATGGTGACATCGATCTTTTTGATCAGCTTGCGCTCGCGGTCACGGGTGCGCAGTTCCAGGCTGAATTCCTCTTCCTGGGTGGCGCGGTCAGCCGGGTCGGGAAAGTTTGCCGCTTCATCCTTCATATGGCTGACGGTGCGGTCTACTTCCTGCATCAGCTCGGCTTTCCAGTGCAGCAGTATCTTGCGGAAGTGCTCAAGTTGGGGCTCGCACATGTACTCTTCGCCGCGCTTGGGCTTGTACGGCTCGAAGTTGCTGAATTCGGTGCTGGCGCCGTTGGACTTGCGCTTGCTGGCGGCCGCGGTTTTCTTGGCGGCGGGCTTGGTTTTACTGGCAGTTTTGGATGCTGCTTTTGTTGGCATGGTTACTTCCCACACAAGCTGTTACACAAATTTGGCGAGTTTATCGCCGCCCGTTGCTGAGCTCACTATCTACGGAGGGCGGGGAAAATACCAGAAATCCAAGGCGTGTGCTACTAAAAATTGCAAAACACAATCTCGCCTGCCAGGTGGGGAATAGCCTTGCTAGAATGCCTGTCCAAGGTCCGGAGTTTGGTGTTCACCGTGTACATTCCAGCAGTTATCCCTTGCGGCCTGATTCGGCCATCCAACGGCTGCAACGATTTGTCGGCAGATGCCGCTTCGGGGTTGAGCGCGCGCTGCGAGAGGGCCTGTTAGTGGAATGGCCACCCTTGCAGCGGGCAGTGCTGTTGCGCCGATACAAGCGATTTCTGGCCGATGTGGAGTTACCCGATGGTGACGTCATTACCGTGCACTGCCCAAACACCGGCGCCATGACCGGCTGTGCGCCTGAAGGTGCCTCGGTGTGGTTGTCACGCAGCGAGGTCAAGACCCGCAAGTACCCGCATACCTGGGAGTTGGTGGAGACACCCCAGGGCCTGGCTTGTATCCATTCGGCGAAGGCCAACGCGGTGGTGGCAGAGGGTTTGGCCGCTGGCTCCGTGCCCGGCTTCGAAGACTACCCCCAGCTTCGCAGGGAGGTGAAGTATGGTGACGGCAGTCGCGCAGACCTGTTGCTGGAGGGGCCGCCAGGTCGCGTATTCGTGGAGGTCAAGTCTGTTACCCTGTGCCGGGATCGAGGGCAGGGAGTCTTTCCCGATGCGGTCAGTGAGCGGGGGCGTAAACACTTGCTGGAGTTGCAGCGCGTGATTGATGAGCGTACCCGGGCCTGTCTGATCTTTTGTGTTCTGCACACCGGCATTGAGCGGGTCAGTGCGGCGGGCGATATCGACCCACGCTATCGCCAGGCGTTGGCAACAGCGATGGCCGGAGGCGTCGAGGTGCAGGCGTGGTCGGCGAGTGTTGACACCCGGGGCATGAAATTGGCGGCACCGCTACCGTTTACCCTCGATCCGCCCTAACCTTGTTTTTTGTGGCGGGCTCGGTTGCTCGCGACAGGCCGGCAGCCCGGCGAGTAAGCAGGCCAGTATCGTTGTAATGGAAGCTGCCTGGGATAGTGACGGAGCCGGGATAATGATGGGGCCGGCATAATGATGGAGCCAGAATGATAATGGAGCAGGGCGCGTAACAGGATGAAAAACGGACAGTGACAACTGAGGCCACAACAGAACTCGATCCGCTGCTGCTCACCGGGCGCGACCAATCCGCGCTGGTGACGTTGGCCGATGACCACCAGCTACAGGCGCCGGTGGCTGAAGCCTTCGCTGACCTGCAGGCCGATGCCCGCCGGGCGGGCTTTGATCTGGCCATTGCCAGCGCTTATCGCTCGTTTGAGCGGCAGTGCGTGATATGGAACGCCAAGGCTGAGGGACAGCGTGCAGTGCACGACGATGCCGGTTCACCGTTGCAGCGTGAATCGCATACGGCACAGCAGTGGTTACATGCCATACTGCGGTTTTCAGCCTTACCGGGCACGTCCCGCCACCACTGGGGCACTGACCTTGATGTGTATGATGCCGCCGCCATTGCTGAAGACTACGTCGTACAATTGACGCCGCAGGAAGTGGTTCCAGGCGGTGTATTTGATCCCCTGCATTGCTGGCTGGACGAGCAGATGGCCTCGGGAAAATCCCATGGATTTTATCGCCCCTATGGCGCTGACCGTGGCGGCGTCGCCCCCGAGCGCTGGCATCTGAGTTACGCGCCCCTGGCACGCCTTTGCGAATCGGGTCTCAATGGGTATGCGTTGCGCGCGGCCTGGGACAGTCTGCCGACGGATAAAGGGTTGGCACTGCGTGACTTAGTGGAGGCGGACCTGGAAGCACTGCTGGCGCGGTATGTATCGGTGCCGGCGGATTGGTGTCCAGCGGAGCCAGGGCATTAGAGAGATTGCTGCCCGCCGGAGGCGCTGCAGCTGGCAGCTTGCCTCCGGCCGGGGGTGAGGCTGTCTAACGCTTGGCGGCGTCGTGCAGATCGCCGAAGTGATTCCAGTAGTCTTTTTCGGCGGCGGCAATTACTTTCAATGCTTCATCGCGACCGTAAACGTAATCCACCTTGATATCGACGTCTTTGCCCGGCTGTAACTTGTAGGTTGAAAAGTAGTGCTGCAGGCGCTCAGTCTTGATGGCGGGCAGGTCGGCAATGTCCTGGACATCACCCCAGATGTTGTCGCCTTCCAGGACCGCGACAATTTTGTCATCGGCCTCGCCGCCATCGATCATCTGAATGCCGCCCACGACGCGGGCATTGAGGATAATATCGGCGCGGGTGATATGCCGCTCGGAGTAAACACAGATGTCCAGCGGATCACCGTCGGCAATATCGGCGTGTTCGCAGCGATTGGCGACTTCTTCTGCGCAATAAGTGCGCGGGATAAAGCCGTACAGTGCGGGCGGACTGGAGGTGGTGCGCTGGGGGCGGTCGACCATCAGGAACCCGGAGTTCTTGTCCACTTCATACTTGACCACGTCAGAGGGCGTCATCTCCACGTACACCTGGACGATATCTTCGACATCATCGTCTGAACGAGCGTGCAGACCGTGCCAGGGATGGCGGCGCCAGCGGTTGTATTCGGTGTTCTTGTACATTGATACCTCGAGAAGCTGTAACTGTGGGGCTGCGGATTGTACAGGGCAGGACAGAGAAAATCTTCTGCCCGTTGCAGGAAAAATTACCCGCAACGGGGCTACGGATGCGGCGCCCTAGATCTTGAACCGCGCGCGGAGTTTACGCGGTACCGGGACGTTCTTTAGCCGTACGTAATTGGGCATGCCGCGGCTGTAGCTGGGGTAGGCCTCGCCTGCGATCAGTGGCTCAAGGTATTCGCGCGCCGCAGCGGTGATGCCGTAGCCATCGCGGCTGATGTAGTTACGTGGCATCTTCTTTTCCCGATTGGCCACCTGTTCCAGGGGTGCTTCACCAATTGACCAGCGATAGCGCTTGCCACTGCCGCGCTGGATGCTGGGCATGACCGAGTTTTTGCCGGCCAGGGCAAATTTTACTGCCGCGGAGCCTACGGCATAGGCCTGGTCGACGTCGGTCTGGGAGGCAATGTGGCGGGCGGCGCGCTGCAGGTAATCGGCGACTGCCCAGTGGTACTTGTATCCCAACTCGGATTTGATCATCTGGGCCAGAGAAGGGGCCAGACCGCCCAACTGCGAGTGACCAAAGGCATCCACGACGCCAGAATCCGTCAGGAAACGTCCGTTCTTATAGCGCGTTCCCTCCGAGGCGACAATGACGCAGTAGCCATGCTTTTTCACCGTGCGCTGTACTTTGGCGAGGAAACGCTCGCGGTCGAAGGCGACCTCCGGGAACAGGATGATGTGCGGTGGGTCACCGTCTTGTTGTGCGGCCAGTCCCGCTGCTGCGGCGATCCAGCCTGCGTGCCTGCCCATCACCTCCAGGATAAAAATTTTGGTCGAGGTTTCGCACATGGAGGCGACATCCAGCGCTGCCTCCCGGGTGGATATTGCAGTGTACTTGGCCACCGAACCGAATCCCGGACACGTATCCGTCAGTGGCAGGTCGTTATCAATGGTCTTTGGAACATGAATTGCCTGCAGTGAGTAGCCCATGCTCTCGCTGAGTTGTGACACTTTCAGGCAGGTGTCGGCAGAGTCGCCGCCGCCATTGTAGAAGAAGTAGCCAATATTGTGCGCCTTGAACACATCGATCAGGCGTTCGTACTCGGCGCGGTTGTCATCCAGGCTCTTCAATTTATGCCGGCAGGAGCCAAACGCGCCGGACGGGGTGGTCAGCAGTCCGCGGATAGCCGATTTACTCTCCTTGCTGGTATCAATCAGGTCCTCACGTAGCGCCCCGATGATACCGTTGCGCCCGGCGTACACCTTGCCAATCTGGTCCCGGTGCTCACGGGCGGTTTCAATCACACCGCAGGCGGAGGCATTGATGACAGCGGTAACACCGCCGGACTGGGCGTAAAAGGCATTCTTCCTGGCCATTAAAACTCTGCTTTTTGTAATGTGGTTGGGGGGTATGCGCCCCGGATAGGCGGAAGGCGCATTTTACGGTAAACCATGCGGGTTGTAGACACTCAACTGCAGTATTACCGCTCAGTGCAGCTACCTCCCTAGCGCGACCGCCTGGCAGTTGACCGGGCGGTTGACCAGGCAGTTGAACAGTGCAGCGCGATCTTTGGTGCAACTGCCGTGGCATTCGGGCTAGTATTAGCCGCTTTGTTGGACGGTGGAGAATGCTTTGCAACAGCATATCCATATTTTGGGGATTTGCGGCACCTTCATGGGGGGGATTGCCCTGCTGGCCCGCGAGCGCGGATATCGGGTAACCGGTTCAGACGCCAATGTGTACCCGCCCATGAGCACCCAGCTTGAGGCCGCTGGTATTGAACTGATGGAAGGCTATCACCCCGAGCACTTGCAGCCGGGGCCGGACCAGGTGGTGGTGGGTAACGCCATGACGCGCGGTAACCCGGCAGTGGAGTACTTGCTCAATACGGGCCTGGACTATACCTCGGGGCCGCAGTGGCTGGCGGAAAACCTGCTGCGTGACAAGTGGGTGCTGGCCGTATCGGGCACCCATGGGAAAACCACCACCAGCAGTATGCTGGCGTGGATTCTCGAGTACGCCGGCATGTCTCCTGGATTCTTGATTGGCGGCGTGCCCGCGGACTTTGGCATGTCGGCGCGCACGGGCGATACCAATTTTTTCGTGGTCGAAGCCGACGAGTATGACACCGCCTTTTTCGACAAACGCTCGAAGTTTGTGCACTACCGGCCGCGCACGGTGAGTATCAATAACCTGGAATTTGACCACGCCGATATATTTCCGGACCTGGCCGCGATCCAGCGCCAGTTCCATCACCTGCTGCGCTGCGTGCCCGGCGACGGTCAGGTTGTCGCTCCTGCGGGTGTGGCGGCTGTGGACGAGGTGCTGGCGATGGGCTGCTGGAGTCCCGTCGCCAGGTTCAGCGCAATCGGTGATGCCGCCGATTGGCAGGCAAAAATGCTGGAGGCCGATGGGACGGCGTTTGAACTGGTTAGCCCCGCTGGCAAGCCTGTTACCGTCAGATGGAACCATCGCGGTCGCCATAATGTCGAAAATGCACTGGCTGCGGCGGCGGCAGCTCACCATGTCGGTGTGCCCGCGTCGGTGGCAGCCGAAGCGCTGGGTAAGTTCAAGGGCGTAAAGCGCCGCCTTGAACTGCTGGGTAATGTCGCCGGGGTGGAAGTTTACGACGACTTTGCGCATCACCCGACGGCCATCGCCACGACTTTGCAGGGCCTGCGTGCCGGTGAAATGGGTGGCAAGCTGATCGCGGTGATCGAGCCGCGTTCAAACACCATGCGCGGCGGTGAACACAAAGCCAGGTTGGCAGCGGCTACCGCCGATGCCGACCAGGTGTTCTGGTACCAGCCTCCGGGTATGGACTGGTCACTGGAGACGGTACTGGCTGATTCCCAGGTGCCGGCAAGCCTGGAAAGCGATGTGGATTTATTGGCACGGCGTATTGCCGCAGAAACGAACCCCGGAGATCGGGTCATCATAATGAGCAACGGCAGTTTTGGCGGTATTCACCAGAAGGTGCTGGCGCAACTGGAAGCGACTGACAACTAGTGTTCAATTCACTGCTAAATCTGTACAACAGTGCCGTGCTGCGCCGCCCACTTGTTTCGCTCGGCCTGGTCGCATTGCTGGTACTGCTTAGTGCGAGCCAACTGCACAAGATCAAACTCGATGCCTCGGCTGATTCCCTGTTGCTGCAGGGTGACCCGGCGCTGGATTTTTTCCGCGAGGTCAGTAGTTCCTATAGCTCAGAGGAATTCCTGATCATTACCTGGCAGCCCCACGCAGACCTGCTCAGCGACGCGTCCCTGATTCCCCTGCGTGAAATGGCCGACGAGCTGCGTGCCTTGCCTGGTGTTTCATCGGTTACCACGGTGTGGGATGTCCCGCTGTTGGAAAGTCCACCGGTGACCCTGGGCGATATTACCTCGGACGACCCATTACCCTCGCTGGACAGCCCGGGCCTGGATCGTACCCTGGCCTTGGCGGAGTTTACCAGTAGCCCCATCTACGAGAGCCTGCTGGTCAGCAGCGATGGCGATGTCACCGCGGTGCAGATCAACCTGGAACGCGATGACCGCTATTACGATTTGTTGAACACCCGCGAAGCCCTGCGCGCCCAGCAGCGCCTTGGACCACTGGCTGCAGCGGAAGCTGCAGAGCTCGTCGCAGTTGAAGCTGAATTCAAGCTGTATGCCGCCGAGGTGCTGGATCGGCAGGGTCGCCTGGTCGCTGCTGTTCGGGAAGTTGCCGCGAGGTACCAGGACCACGGCAAGCTGTTTGTCGGTGGCGTGCCGATGATCGCCGCGGATATGGTGGCCTTTGTGCAATCGGACCTGGTGCTGTTTGGCAGTGCCATTCTCGGGGTCATGCTGGTGGTGCTGGCGTTGATATTCCGCCGCGTGCGCTGGGTGGTAATACCGCTGGTGACCTGCAGTAGCTCCGTGGTGGTGATGCTCGGCCTGCTCGCCTTGCTGGACTGGCGAATGACGGTAATTTCCTCCAACTTCGTGGCCGTGCTGCTGATTATCACCCTGGCGATCTGTATTCACCTGATCGTGCGCTATCGCGAGCTGGATGCAGCGAACCCGGACGGAGACCTGCATCAGCGCGTGCTGGACACCGTACGCCTGATGGTCGTGCCCTGTGTCTACACCGGTGTTACCACGATCGTGGCCTTCGTTTCGCTGGTGGTGTCCGGAATTCAGCCGGTGATTGACTTCGGCTGGATGATGACGGTAGGTATTTGCGTAGCACTGCTGTTGGCTTTTGTCATGGTGCCTTGCCTGATGCTGGTCTGGCCGACGGGCCGGCCGTTTGCTTATACCGCGGTAAACCGTGCCATGACCATGCATTTTGCCAGGCTGGCGGATCACTTCGGCCGCAGCATTATTGTGGTTTGCCTGTTGCTTAGTGTGGCGATTGTCTGGGGTGTATCGCGCCTGCAAGTAGAAAACCGCTTTATCGACTATTTCCATGACACCACGGAAATCTACCAGGGCATGGAACTGCTGGATTCCAAGTTGGGCGGCACCATTCCGCTGGACATTGTGTTGGCGCCCCCCGACCGGGATAAGCCACTGCCTGGGCTTGAAACGGTGGGCAGTGCGGCAGCGGCATCGGTGGCGGATGATGACCCATTCCTGGAAGACGATGACTTCTTCGTCGCCGACGATAGCCAGGATGAGTTCCTGGACGAGTTTGATGATGAGTTTGCGGATGAATTCAGCGATGACTACGACGAGTTTGCCGCGCCATCCGGGGATGCCTTTGTGCCCAGCTACTGGTTCAGCCTGGAGGGTATGCGGGTACTGGACGCGGTCCACGGCCACGTCGATCAGCGCGCGGAAACTGGCAAGGTGTTGTCCCTGTCCACGACCTTCTCGGTAGTGAAAGACTTATTGGGAGAAGATATAGGGTCTGTGGAGTTGGCGCTGGTGCAGAAGAGCCTGCCGCCCGATATCAAGGGTCTGATGGTCAGTCCCTATTTTGCGGAGGACATCGAGCAGGCGCGGGTCAGCGTGCGGGTGATGGAAACCAGCAAGGAACTGCGTCGCAACGAATTCCTGGAGCAGCTGCGCCAGGAACTGGTTAACGAGGTGGGCCTGGCGCCTGAGCAGGTGCAGTTCACTGGCATGCTGGTGCTGTACAACAATGTACTGCAGAGTCTGTTCCGCTCACAGATTCTGACTCTGGGCGCGGTGTTTTTCGCCATTCTGATCATGTTGTGGCTATTGTTCCGCTCCTTCTCGCTGGCGTTGATTGGTCTTGCGCCGAATGTGCTGGCTGCCGGCCTGGTGCTGGGGGTGATGGGTATTGCCGGCATTCCCCTGGATATTATGACCATAACCATCGCCGCCATCGTGGTCGGCATCGGCGTGGATAACTGTATTCACTATGTACATCGCTACCAGCGCGAGTTTCCACAGGACCGGGATTACCTGGCGACGATGTACCGCTGCCACGGCAGTATCGGCAGGGCGTTGTACTACACCACCATGACCGTGGTTATCGGCTTCTCCATGCTGACCCTGTCGAATTTCACCCCCAGCATCTATTTCGGCCTGCTGACCGTATTAGCTATGGTGGCTGCCGTATTAGGTGCGCTGTTGCTATTGCCGCGCCTGATCATGCTGGTGCGGCCACTGGGGCCTGGAGCATAACCCCTTGCAGTGCAGGGAGGGTTGCGGTGCCTGCTGTATCGCGCCCTCTATAGCACGACCGTTCTTTGGCATGCCACAAGGCAAGCCGGCGGGTGTGGTATGTGTGCATTTATCCAGCGAGTTTCGCTGTGCCCTGTTTGGTGACAGTCGTCGCCCCGCGGTCTGCGATGCGTTCCAGGCGGAACGGGAATGGTGCGGTGATAATCGAGAGCAGGCGATGGAAAACCTACAGCTGTTGGAAATAAGCAGTCACCCGAAATGAACTCAGTTAGTGTGAACAGGCCCTAATGCAAAACGAACTGGTCGAGATCCCCCTTTTCCCCTTGTCTGCGGTGTTGGTGCCTTTCGGCCGTATGCCGCTGCAGATTTTTGAGCAGCGCTATCTCGACCTGGTGCGCGATTGCATGAAGAGCGACAGCGGATTCGGTGTTATCTGGATTCGCCAGGGCTCGGAGGTTGCCAGTACCGGTGTAGCAGCCCCGGACCTGGGCGATTACGGCACCTATGCCCGTATCGTCGATTGGGACCAGTTATCGAACGGCCTGCTGGGCATTACCATCGAGGGGCAGGAGATATTTGAACTGGACGAGGTCTCCCGGCGAGACAATGGCCTGGTGATGGGCAAAGCGCGACTGGGCGCTGCGCCTGAACTGGCGCCGGTGTTGCCGGCATGGCAGTCGCTGGTGGACGTGCTGCAAAGTCTGGAGACACACCCGCATGTACAACGCATGAACCTGGGTATCGATTACAGCAACGGCTGGCAGGTAGCCTTTACTCTGGTGCAGCTGTTGCCCCTGGAAGAGAGCCTCAAGTACGAGTTACTCGGCGCAGAGAGCCTCGACGCCTTGGTACGTGAGCTGGATATTATTCTCAACCAGATCAGTGGTGAGGATTAGTTCACTCCCTGCGCACGGTGAACTAGCCCTGATCGAAATCCGGCACCCAACCGCCACATTCCCGCCAACGGTTAACGATGTCACAGAACAACTCCGCCGTACGCTCCGCGTCATAGGCGGCGGAATGCGCCTCGGAATTATCAAAGGCGATACCCGCCTCGGCACAGGCCTTGGCCAGTACGGTCTGGCCGTACGCCAGGCCGGAGAGGGTGGCGGTGTCAAAGAAGGAAAAGGGGTGGAAGGGGTTGCGTTTGATGCTACAGCGTTCCACCGCGGCATTGACGAAACCCGCATCAAAGTGGGCGTTGTGCCCCACCAGGATCGCCCGGGTGCAATTCTGGTCGCGGATTTCCTTGCGAATCACCTTGAACAGCTCTGCCAGGGCATCCTCTTCAGCCTGGGCTTCCCGAAACGGGTGGTAGGGGTCGATACCGGTAAAATCCAGGGCAGCTTGCTCGATATTGGCACCCTCAAAGGGCTTCACATTGTGGCTGTAGGTGCGATGTACCGCCAGTACACCGGCTTCGTCCATGCGCACAGTGCAGGCCGCGATCTCCAGGATCGCGTCTGTGGCCGCGGTAAAGCCACCGGTCTCTACATCGATCACAACGGGTAGAAAACCGCGAAAGCGCTCGCTGATCAGCTGGGGTGATCTGTCCTTCAAGAGGCGTTGTCCAGAACGCGCCAGCGCACGGACTGGCCGGCTCGCAGTGGCGTCAGAGTGGTACCGGCGAGCGGTAGTGTTGCAGGCACAGGCCACTCTTCGCGCTGCAGGGTGATTGTGTCGGTGTTGCGCGGCAATCGGTAAAAATCGGGGCCGTAGTGACTGGCGAACGCTTCAAGCTTGTCCAGCGCACCCAACTCTTCGAACACCTCGGCGTAAAACTCTATGGCCGCATGCGCGGTATACACCCCGGCGCAGCCGCAGTCGCTTTCCTTGGTCGCTGTACTGTGTGGCGCCGAATCCGTGCCCAGGAAAAACTTCGCATTGCCCGAGGCGACAATGTCGCGCAGGGCGAGCTGGTGGGTGTTGCGCTTGAGGATCGGCAGGCAGTAATAGTGCGGCCGAATTCCACCCACCAGCATATCGTTGCGATTAAACATCAGGTGATGGGCAGTGATAGTCGCCGCCACGTTGGCCGGCGCCTGGCTGACAAATTCCACCGCATCGCGGGTGGTGATGTGCTCCAGTACGATGCGCAACCTGGGGAAGCGTTCGGCGATGGGCGCCAGGTGCCGATCGATGAACGCTTTCTCCCGGTCAAAAATATCGATGTCGTGATCGGTGACTTCACCGTGTATCAGCAGCGGCAAATCCTCCGCCTCCATCGCCGCCAGTACCGGGTAGAGGCTGTCCAGGTTGGCCACGCCGGCGTCCGAGTTAGTGGTGGCACCTGCCGGGTAGAGTTTGACCGCATGCACAAACTCACTTTCTGCCGCCTCCTGGATATCCGTGTCGCTGGTCTGGTCGGTCAAATACAAGGTCATTAGCGGCTCAAACTGTCGTGGCAGTGCGGATGAAGCGTCCAGGATACGCCCGCGGTAGGCTGTGGCATCCACCAGGTTGCGGCACGGCGGCGTCAGGTTCGGCATAACAATTGCGCGGCCGAAATAACGGGCCATATCGGCGCAGGTGTGGGGCAGGGCGGCACCGTCCCGCAGATGGACATGCCAATCGTCGGGCCGGGTAATGGTCAGCTGTGTCACAGGAACCCTTAAACTGGGAGAGAGGGGGAATGCTACCGCAAAGGCGGCGGCGCGTGAACACGTGGCCTTCAATGCCTGCAACGACAGCCTATAACTACAGCCTATAACTACAGGCTACAAATTGTGCGGCACCGGGAGTAGAATGGCCGGCCTTTTTGAAGCGGTCTGGATGGAGCGACGGATGTCTGATGTTAACAAGGTGGTGCTGGCCTATTCCGGGGGATTGGATACCTCGGTGATCGTGCGCTGGTTGCAGGACACCTACAACTGTGAGGTGGTGACGTTCACCGCCGATATTGGCCAGGGTGAAGAGGTCGAGCCGGCCCGTGCCAAGGCCGAGGCGCTGGGTATCAAGGAGATCTATATCGACGACCTGCGCGAGGAGTTCGTGCGCGACTTCGTCTACCCGATGTTCCGTGCCAATACCATCTACGAGGGCGAATACCTCCTGGGTACCTCCATTGCCCGACCGCTGATCGCCAAACGCCTGATCGAAATTGCCAATGAGACCGGCGCCGACGCCATCTCTCACGGCGCGACCGGCAAGGGCAATGACCAGGTGCGGTTTGAGCTAGGCGCCTATGCACTGAAGCCCGGTATCAAGGTGATCGCGCCCTGGCGGGAGTGGGAACTGGGTTCCCGGGAATCCTTGATGGCCTATTGCGCCGAGCGTGACATCCCGGTGGATTTCTCCAGCTCCAAGAAGAAGTCCCCTTACTCGATGGATGCCAACCTGCTGCACATTTCCTACGAAGGCGGCATCCTGGAGGACCCCTGGGCGGAAGCCGAGGAAGATATGTGGCGCTGGAGTGTCAGTCCGGAGCAAGCTCCGGATCAACCCACTTACATCGAGCTGGATTTTGAACGTGGCGATATCACCGCCATCGATGGCGTGGCCATGAGCCCGGCAACCGTGCTGGAAACCCTGAATAAAGTGGGTGGCGCCAACGGCATCGGTCGGGATGACATCGTCGAGAACCGGTACGTGGGCATGAAATCCCGTGGTTGTTATGAAACCCCCGGCGGCACCATCATGCTGAAAGCGCACCGGGCCATCGAGTCCCTCACCCTCGACCGGGAAGTGGCACACATGAAAGATGAACTGATGCCGCGCTATGCCAAGCTGATTTACAACGGCTACTGGTGGTCCCCCGAGCGACAGATGCTGCAGGCCGCCATCGACCAGTCCCAGGACACGGTAAATGGCAAGGTGCGACTCAAATTGTACAAGGGCAACGTCATTGTGGCCGGCCGCCAGTCCGTGGACAGCCTGTTCGACGAGAGCATTGCCACCTTTGAAGAAGATGCCGGTGCCTATGACCAGGCGGACGCCGAAGGCTTTATCAAGCTGAACGCGCTGCGCCTGCGTATCGCCGCCAATCGGGGTCGCAGCCCGCTGTAAACCATGGCGCTGGACTCCATTTGCCTGTACACCGGCGCCCGCGCGGGCGCCCGGCCGCAGTACCTGTCAGCCGCCAGCGCCACGGCGACCGCAATCGCGCAACGCGGTATTACCCTGGTGTATGGCGGTGGCCACGTGGGTTTAATGGGAGCCGCCGCTGATGCCGCGCTGGCCGCCGGCGGTAAGGTGGTGGGAGTGATCCCCGCGGATATCGCCGAGCGCGAGGTCGAACACGAGGGCCTGACCGAACTGCTGGTTGTCGAGTCCATGCACGAGCGCAAAATGGCCATGCTTAAACGCGCAGACGCCATGATCGCATTGCCTGGCGGCCTGGGTACTATGGAAGAGTTGTTCGAGGTGTGGACCTGGAATCAGCTCGGTTTTCACCGCAAACCGGTCGGTTTGCTCAATGTTGCGGGCTATTACGACAAGTTGCTCGGCTTTCTGGACCACATGGCTGCGGAGCAGTTTGTGGCAGGTGAGCACCGGGACCTGCTCCTGGTTGATACCGGTCCGGAAGTGCTGCTTGATCGAATGATCGAGGTGGCAGCTGCGGACAACCCCGCGTGACAGGCACCTGATCTGCTACTAAGGTTTACTGTCTAACCCCACGCGTAGAGGTTTCTTGGTGGTACCGGTAATTGACCTGGAACAGGTAAGCGCCGAGCAGGTACAGGCCGTTGCCGCGGCCTGTCGCGACTGGGGCTTTTTCCAGGTCACCCACTTTGGCATTCCCGCCAGCCTGATTACGCAGGTGCGCGCGGCCAGCGCCCAGTTCTTTTCCCTGCCCGCAGCGGCAAAACGCCAGGTATTGCGCAGTGAGGACAACCCCTTTGGGTTCTACGATCGGGAATTGACCAAAAACCTGCGAGATCGCAAGGAGATATTTGATGCCTCCGTGGTCGAACCGACACAGTGGCCAGCGCAGCCGGTCGACTTCCGTGCGGTCATGGAACGTTACAGCAAAGCCTGTCACGAACTGGCCCAACGTATCCTGGCATTGTGCTGCGAGGGATTGGTAGGTGATGGCAACATACTCGCGGGTCATTTTGGGCCCGACCACAGTGGGTTTCTCAGGCTCAATTACTATCCCCGGGAGGAGGCGCTGGCGGCGGATGTTACGAGTCCGGGCCCCTATGGCATTAGCGAACACACAGATGCGGGCGCGTTGACATTGTTGTTGCAGGACGAGGTACCGGGCCTGCAGGTGTACCGGGGCGATGCCTGGCACGATGTGCCGCCGGTGTCCGGTGCGCTGACCATCAACATCGGTGACATGCTGCAAGTGTGGTCCAACGGCCGCTATAGAGCGCCGCTGCACCGGGTAACAGCCAGCGCCGCGCAGGCACGATCGACGGTTGCCTACTTTTTTAATCCGGCCTACAGCACGGTGGTGTCACCACTACCCAGGCTGCTGGGCCCCGCCGAGGTTCCCCATTACCGCCCGGTACCCTGGCAGGAGTTCAGACAGCTAAGGGCACAGGGCGACTACGGCGATTACGGGCAGGAGGTACAGATATCCGACTACCGCGTATAACATCATATTCGCACAGCGAATTGCGGGATTGAGCCCGGTGTCCGTCTTATCAGAGAACGGGATTTATTGCCCCTATTGTGGCGAGTACCAGACCGTGCTGGTCGACCCGGAAGATATCGGCGGCAGCTATACTGAAGATTGCCAGATTTGCTGCCGGCCCATGGTTATGACTCTTCATGGCGACGGGGCGGCCGAGGTGACATTGGATGTCCGCCGAGAAGATGACTAGAGTCTGTTGAAACTAACAACGAATAACAATGCCAACACTACGACGTCGAGAACTGAACTTGCCTAAGCCCTTACGGAGGCTCCTCTTATTACTTGCGCTGCCCGGGTTGGCAAGTTGTGGCCAGGGCCCCTGGAACAACCCGCACCCTCCGCAGTCTGAAGATGAGGTGGTGTACCAGTCAGTGATGAGCCCCGCGCCGCCGAAACATCTCGATCCGGCCATTTCGTACGCCAGCGACGAAGCGCTATTCCACATGCAGATTTACGAGCCGCCGCTGGGATACCACTTCCTCAAGCGTCCCTACGAACTGGAGCCCATGGGCGCGCGTGAACTTCCCGAGGTGACTTATCTGGACAGTGACGGCCAGGAAGTCAGCGGTGATAGCGAGGACCTGGCCTTCAGTCGCTATACGATTCGCCTGCGTGAAGACGCACTGTATCAGCCGCACCCAGCGTTTGCGGTCGATGAGTCCGGCGAATACGTTTACCGCTTCGATGACGCCCAGCAGACAGCGCAGTTCGGGCAGATTGCCGATTTTACCGAGACCGGTACCCGGCCGGTGTTGGCCAGGGACTATGTCTATGGCATCAAGCGCCTCGCCGATCCGGACCTCGGCTCCCCGATGCTGGGCCTCATGTCAAAATACATCGTGGGGCTCGCGGAATTTTCCCAGGAACTGGCGGCACTGGATCGGGGTGCCTGGTTGAATCTCGATGATTACGATATGCGTGGCCTGGACATCATTGACGACCGCACTTTCACAATCACCATCAAGGGCCGCTATCCACAGTTCAAATTCTGGCTGGCCATGCACTTTTTCTCCCCGGTGCCTGTAGAGGCGGATCGCTTTTACCACAACCCGGGATTTGCCGAGCGCAATTTGACATTGGATTGGTGGCCCATTGGTAGTGGCCCCTTCATGATGGTGAAGAACGATCCCAACAGCGAAATTGTGCTTCTACGTAACCCCAACTATCGCGAGGACTACTACCCCACAGAGGGCGAACCTGGAGACGCCGAAGCGGGGCTGCTGGCCGATGCTGGCAAGCGCGTGCCGTTCATCGACCGGGCGGTGTTCCGCCTGGAGAAAGAAGTGCTGCCCCTGTGGACCAAGTTTCTGCAGGGCTACTACGACCGCTCGGGTGAAAACCATGCACATACCACCGGGTTTTTCGACCAGGCCTTTGTTGTCGGCCCTGAAGGCCTGGAGATGTCGAAGGACATTGCCGACCACGGTATTACCATGAGCCCGGACGTGAAGCCCGCGATCTACTACTACGGCTTTAACATGCGCGATCCGGTATTGGGGGGATACACCGACGAGCGCCGCAAGTTGCGGCAGGCGCTACAGATAGCGTTTGATGTGGAGGAATACCTGGCCGTATTTTACAAAGGCAACGGTATGTCCGCGCACACGCCAATCCCGCCGGGAATACCCGGCCATCTTACCGGCGAGGCGGGTATCAACCCCTATGTCTACGACTGGGTTGATGGCGCGCCCAAGCGTAAATCAATCGAATACGCCAAACAGCTGCTGGCGGAGGCGGGCTACCCTAATGGTCGGGACGCGCGCACTGGTGAACCGCTGAAAATATTTATCGATGTGCAATCCCAGGCAATCAGCAAAACCTCTATGAATTGGATGGAGCGCCAATTCAACCCACTGGGCATACAGGTGGAGTTCCGTCCCGCCGATTGGAATCGCACCCGCGAGAAATTGCTGACGGGTAACTCGCAGATCTACTCCTACGGTTGGTTGGCGGACTATCCCGACCCGGAAAACTTCCTGTTCCTGCTAAACGGCCCAGAGAGCCCACTGGTGTGTGAGTGTGATGGGTCCAATAACTCCAATTACGAGAGCGAGGAGTACGATGCCCTGTTTGCCGAAATGCGGTTGCTGCCACCTGGGCCGGAGCGCGCAGCGCTGATTGCACGCATGGTAGAGTTGTATCGGCGCGACGCGGTATGGCTATACGCGTTTTACCCCAAAGAGATTTACCTGAATAACAGCTGGGTACACAACACCAAGCGCCACGGCATTACCAAGGGCACTCTGAAATATATCCGCCTGGAGCCTGAAAAGCGCGTCGCCAAACAGGTGGCCTGGAACGAACCGGTTACCTGGCCGCTGTATGCCGGGGGTTTATTGCTGGCCGGTGTGCTACTCCCCGGTATTAACGCCTACCGCCGTAGACAAAACGCGACCGCCCGCTAAGGAACCCACATGCTCGCCTATATCATTCGCCGCCTGCTCTATGCGATACCGATTCTGCTGGGTGTCAACCTGCTGACCTTTGCACTGTTTTTCGTGGTCAATTCCCCCGACGAGATGGCGGTGTCGCAGCTGGGAGAGAAGTATGTCACCCCGGAGGCTATCGAGGGCTGGAAACGCAAGAACGGTTACGATAAGCCCCTGTTTATCAACGGTGACGCCGACGGCCTGGGCAGTGTTACCGAAACTATTTTCTACACCAAGTCCATCCGCCTGTTCGCCTTCGATTTCGGGCGCTCCGAAAGTGGCCGCGATATTACCAGCGACGTCTCCCAGCGCATGTGGCCGAGTCTGGCGGTGGCGCTGCCCACCTTCATCGTGGGCATTGGTGTCAATATTTGTGTGGCACTGATGGTGGTGATGTTTCATGGCACGCGGCTGGACCGCTGGGCAGTCCTGCTGTTCGTCGCCCTGATGTCTATTTCTTACCTCTTCTATATTATCGGCGGCCAGTACATGGTGGCCAAGACCTGGAAATTGGTGCCTATTTCGGGCTTCCACGCCGACGGACAGGTGTGGAAGTTCCTGATTCTACCGGTGCTGGTGGGGGTTGTTGCCGGTATTGGGACGGGCGCACGCTGGTACCGCACCCTGTTTCTGGAGGAGTCCAACCAGGATTATGTGCGCACGGCCCGGGCCAAGGGCTGTTCAGAATTGGCCATCCTGTTTAAGCACATCTTGCCCAATGCCTTGATCCCCATCCTTACCGGTGTGGTGGTCGTCATCCCCGCGCTGTTCATGGGCAGCCTGTTGATCGAGGCCTTTTTCGGCATACCCGGCCTGGGGAGTTATATGCTCGACGCCATCAGGTCCCAGGACTTTGCGATTGTGCGCTCCATGGTGTTTATCGGCTCCATCCTCTACATCATCGGCCTGATTCTCACCGACATCTCCTACACCTGGGCTGACCCGCGGGTGAGGTTGAACTGATGAAGATCGTCGTATTGTGGTCCGACGCGCTGGTATTCCTGCTGGTGTTGGCGCTGGTCAGTTTCTTTTACCTGTTGCGCAAGGACCCGCAGACCCGCGAGCGCTGGCGGCAGGTGTTCTCCTCCAGCCTCGGCATGGTGACCTTCACGGTGATACTGGCCTATGTCACGGTGGCCCTGCTGGATTCAATGCATTTTCGTCGCGAGTTGCCGCCGCCGGAGGGTGTGGTTACCGACGAGGTGTTTTACGACAACACGGTGACCAGCGTCCTCGACGTTCTACTGCTGGGCATGGGCGATCGTTTTGAACGCACCTACTCGGCACCCTTTGCGCTCAAGTCCTTTGAAAAACAGACCATGAAGGACGAACAGGGAATAGAGTTTCGAGACTTCCCCGAGCTGAAGCATGCGGGCCAACACCTCAGTGATCCCCGGCAGCGCGGTGCTGATGTCTTCGCAAAATCACTGGAGTTCCTGCTTTCCGGCATTCTGTTGGGTTTACTGCTGGTCCTGCCCCAGTGGCTGTTGCTGCGAGGTAGCGCGTTTCCCTGGCATGCCTCATGGCTTACCCAGATTGTTATTGTCTCGCTGGCGGTCACGGCGGTCAGGATCAGCGAGTTTTATCACGTACTGGGAACCGACCGGGGTGGCGCCGATGTCCTGTACCAGAGTCTTAAAGGCGTGCGTACGGGCGTATTACTGGGCACCCTGGCGACGCTGGTCATGTTGCCCATCGCTGTCACCCTGGGGGTGATGGCGGGTTACTTCAAGGGTTGGGTGGACGATGTGGTGCAGTACCTGTACACCACCTTGAGTTCCATCCCCGGAATTCTGTTGATTGCCGCATCGGTACTGCTGTTCCAGGTCTACATTGACAACAACCCCGACTTTTTCTCGCTGGGCATCGAGAAAGCGGATGCGAAATTCATTGCCCTGTGCTTTATCCTCGGCATCACCAGTTGGTCTACGTTGTGCCGGCTGATTCGTGCGGAAACGTTGAAGATCAGTCAGCTGGATTATGTGCAGGCCGCCCATGCCTTCGGGGTGAGTCATCGCCGCATCCTGCGGCGCCATATTCTGCCCAACGTGGTGCATATTATCCTGATCACCTTTGTGCTTGATTTCAGCACCCTGGTGTTGGCCGAGGCGGTGCTTTCCTATATTGGTGTGGGCATCGATGCCTCCATGGGCAGCTGGGGCAACATGATCAATGGTGCCCGGGCGGAGCTGTCCCGGGAACCTGCCGTGTGGTGGACGCTCAGTGGTGCGTTCTTCTTTATGTTTGTGCTGGTGCTGGCCGCCAACCTGTTTTCGGACCTGGTGCGTGACGCGTTTGATCCGCGCACCAATCTGCAGGAGGCGAAAGCATGACGGGGCAGGGCACGAGCACGGTGCAGAAAGGCGTGGTGAGAATGCAGGTGCGCGACCTCGAGGTGCAGGTTGCCGCCAGCGGTGAGCCTATCCTCAAAGGTGTATCGTTTGAGCTGAAGGCGGGTGAAATATTTGCGCTGGTCGGTGAGTCCGGTAGTGGTAAGTCGGTGACTTCGATGGCGGCGATGCGCTTGCTGCCCGATGCGCTGCGTATCAGCGGTGGTGATGTGTCTGTGGATACCACCGACCTGTTGGCGCTACCCGAGTCCAAAATGCAGGATGTCCGTGGCCGCCAGGTCGCTATGATTTTCCAAAATGCCATGACCGCGCTGAATCCGGTGCAGACGGTCGGTGACCAGGTGGCGGAGACCCTGCGTTTGCACACCGCCCTGGGTGGCGCTGCGCTGCGCAAGCGAGTAGAAACCCTGTTTGAAGAGGTAGGGATACCTGAACCTGCTCAGCGCTACAGCTTTTTCCCTCACCAATTATCCGGTGGCCAGCAGCAACGCGTCATGATCGCCATGGCGCTGGCCTGCGAACCGGAAGTGCTGATCGCCGACGAGCCCACCACCGCGTTGGATGTCACCATCCAGGAACAGGTGCTGGACCTGATTCGAGAACTGACACGATCGCGCCAATTAGCGGTGCTGTTGATCACCCACGACATGGGGGTGGTAAAGCAGACCGCGGATGAAGTGGGCGTGATGTACAAGGGTGAGATTATTGAGCAGGCCTCGGTGCACAGCTTTTTCCACTCACCACAGGAAGCCTATAGCCGGCAGCTTATCGATGCACTGCCAGACCTGACACAGTTTAAAGCCGAACGCGATTGTACCCCGCTATTGGAAGTGAATGATGTGAAAGTGCACTTTCCCATTCGCAAGGGTGTATTGCAGCGGGTGGTTGATCACACACGCGCGGTAGACGGTGTTTCGCTGAGCATCGGCCGCGGTGAGACCTATGCCCTCGTGGGTGAATCCGGTAGCGGCAAGTCTACCCTGGGTCGTGCGATCCTCAATCTGGAGTCCACCGCTGCAGGAGAGATTCGCTTCAACGGCGAGGCATTGAACAACATCAGTCGCAAGGCGATGTTGCCCCTGCGCAAGCGCGTGCAGGTGATCTTCCAGAATCCCTATTCCTCGATGAATCCGCGCCTCTCGGTGGGCGACATTATCGCTGAGGGTATGATCAGTCTGGGTGTGGGTGGTTCCGCGCAGGAGCGTGAGGCGCGTGTATTGCAATTGCTGGAGCGGGTGCAAATGTTACCCGAGCACGCCGCGCGCTACCCGCATGAATTTTCCGGTGGCCAGTTGCAGCGTATCGCGATTGCACGCGCGCTCGCGGTTGAACCCGAGCTGATTATCTGTGACGAGCCTACCAGTGCGCTGGACGTGTCGATTCGCGCGGAGGTATTGGACCTGTTGCAGCGCCTGCAGCAGGAAGAGGGTGTTTCCTACCTGTTTATTACCCACGATTTGTCCATTATCCCGACGCTAGCGGATCATGTCGGGGTGATGCAGTACGGCAAGCTGGTGGAGCAGGGCAGTGCGGAACAGATTCTCACCGCGCCCCAGCACGACTACACCAAGGCCCTGTTGAACTCGGTGCCCCGCCTGGACTGAGAGGGCCTCGACTGAGAAGGCCTCCACTGAGAAGGCCTCGACTGAGAGTGTCTGGACTGAAAGCGTCTCGATTGATCGGATCTCGCGTGACCGGGTTTGGCCTGACCGGGTCTAGCCTGACCGGGTCTAGCCTGACCGGGTTTTGATGGACAGACCCTTGACGTAAAGCGACCCGCCGGAGGCGCCGGGGACTGTCCCGGCCAGGAACTCAGCTGGTGCAGGGCTCCTCACCCTCGGACTGAGATACCAGTGTGGTCAGCTGTCCCTTTACCCCGGCATAAAACACCAGTAACTCAACCGGCCCTTCCAGCACCGTACTGCGGTGCAGGCTGTTCATAACTTCGGCGACCACGTCGCCAGCCTTGATTTCAATGGAATCGCCTGCCGCGGTTTCCACGCGTAGTCGGCCACTGGCGATGTAGCCGAACGTTGGCATGGGGTGGCAGTGAAAATCAGCCTGGTGCCCAGGTTGCATGGAGATTCTTACCGCGGTGACTTCAGCCTCTCCCTCGGGGTAGCTAAACGCTTCCCCGTTCCAGGCGGTGCTGGTTTTCAGCATGACCTGACTGCGCGGCTCATCACTGTGTATCAACGCGCGCGACACAGCGCTGTCTGCTTCGGCCACTGGGTCGCGGATAGGATCGGCGTCGATGGGTGTGTCGGTGATAAGGGGGCCGGCGGCCTGCGCTGCGCCGATAAAGAGTAGGGGAGCGAGTAAGGTTTTTAGATACATGGGTGAATACCTGCCAGCGGGTCGCTGCTTAACTGTCTCTTTAAGTAGTTCTGTCGAGTAGTGTTCATGGATAGTGTCGCTTTACCGCCGTGGATTGTACAGCGCTGCTTACCCTGCCGTACCATACGGCCTCCCCCATCCCTGAATATACGGCCCTGACTTGACCTGGATTTGCCCCCATTGCCAACTCGAGCTTGCTGCATACGAATCCGCGCGCACATTAGGCTGTGTTAATGGACACCGCTTTGACCGCGCCCGGGAAGGCTATGTCAACTTGTTGCCAACCAACCATAAACGCTCGGCGCAGCCCGGCGACAGCAAGGCGATGTTGTCCGCCCGGCGCCGGGTGCTGGATAGCGGTTTATATCAACCCCTTGCAGAGCAACTTGCGGCTAGCCTGGGCGAGTTGGATGCCATCGAAACCGCGCTGGATCTCGGTTGTGGGGAGGGCTACTACACACAAGCGCTTTCGCAGGCATTGCCGATGGCGTCGGTGGCGGGGATCGATATTTCCAAGGAAGCGGTGCGCATGGCATCAAAGCGTTATACGCAGATTGAATTCGCCGTGGCCAGCGCCTTTGCCGCGCCCCTGGCTGATACCTCTCGGCAGCTGTTACTCAGTATTTTTGCCCCGCTGGCCGAGCAGGAGCTGCTGCGCTTGTTACCCACGGGTGGCTACTACCTGAAGGTAACCCCCGGGGCGCGGCATTTATGGGCCTTAAGGAAACACCTTTATGAGCAGCCGCAGCCCCACGAGGTAGCGAGCCCGCCGCCGGGTAACCTACAGTCTGTGAATCGTTGGGAGCTTGAGTACACGGTGCCGGTAGCGGGAACGTTATTGCAGGACCTCATTGCCATGACCCCCTATGCGCATACCGCACGCCGTTCAGCGCTGGAATGTATTGAGACTCTGCAGGTGGAAATGGCTTTCCAACTGGACCTGTTTCGTCGCCAGTGATCGCGCTTTGGCGCTAATTCCCCCTTTGCCTGAAGTTTTCGGCGGTGCGTTCAGTCGATAGTCTTCACACCGGAGTCTGCCGTGCTTCGCTCCGTGCATTCTGCGGGGCTTGCGCCAATCCATGATACTAATAAACTATCAAAACAATAATTATAAATGATTTTATCTATTGATAACGGCAGCGTATTATGGGTCCCAGTTAAGTCATTCAACACACCGTTAAGAGGAACCAACACCATGATCAACCGTGTACCTAATGTCGTATTCAAAACCCGTGTTCGCGACGAATCCGTAGCGGGCGACAACCCCTATCGCTGGGAAGACAAGACTACCCAGGACCTGTTTGGTGGCAAGAAGGTCGTCGTTTTTTCGCTGCCCGGCGCGTTTACCCCAACCTGTTCGTCTAACCACCTGCCGCGCTATGAGGAACTGTACGACGCATTCCGCGCCCAGGGTGTCGACGAGATTATCTGTGTGTCAGTGAACGACGCCTTTGTCATGTTCAAGTGGGGCAAGGAGCAGGGCAACAAGAACGTCTTCCTGCTGCCTGATGGCAACGGCGAGTTCACCCGTAAGATGGGTATGCTGGTCGACAAGTCCAACATCGGTTTTGGCATGCGCTCCTGGCGTTATTCCATGGTCGTGAACGACGGCGAGATTGAAAAACTGTTTGTCGAGCCGGAATTCGGCGACAACTGCCCGACTGACCCCTTCGAGGTGTCTGATGCCGACACCATGCTGGCTTACCTCAAGGGCACTGAAGCAGAAGGTGTTTCAGAGCCGCGCCTCGCTTTTGTTGGCTAGGTGAAGAGCCGGGTAACAGAATAGTCTGCTAACTGAATAGCAGGTCCGTTAACCGGGGCGCCGCAAGGCCCCCGGTTTTTTTGTGCCTGTGATCAGGGTTTGTACCAGATGGGTGACGTGTAGGCCCGCTCCTGGGTGCTGGCCGGTGCGCCTTCGGGGATGTCGATGCCAAAGCGGAAGGCGTCGTAGGTCGACCAGCGCGGCGTGGGAATTTCCAGCACGCGCGCATAGTAGAACGCTTTGTGTGCCGGGTTGAAGTCCGGGTCGGTCCACACAGTACCCAGTTCCGAGGCGCCGATGGTGTTGGTCCATGTCGCCTGGGTTGCGTTTACCGTGTTGCCTACCGCCGGCAGTTTGCCATCGTCTCCCGGCTCACGGTCTCCGGCCCATACCACGTCGTACACTTTTTCATGGAGTGCACCATCGGCCTGCCAGCCTTTGACGATCTGGATGCGGTCGAGATTGGCCCCCTGCGGGTCACGTAGCGCGTAGACCATAAAGCTGGGCGCAGTTTTCATACCCTCACCTCGCGCGGGTAATTCGCTGCCCATGGGTACACCCTTGTTATAGCCGGCAAAGGCGGGTTGGCGATTATTCATATCCGCCAGCGTGAAACTCCAGCCTCCAAATAGCCTCACTGCCATACGCGAGCCTGTTGTGGCATAGGTCTCCTTGCGCTCCATGGCATCAAATATGGCCTCGCGGGTGTTGTCGGTGGCCCACACGGCGGCCAGCCCGGCAGCGACCTGTTGCCAACCCATAATGGTGCCCTGTTCGGTTTGCATGAATGCGTGCGTCATACGGTGGGGGCCGGGTTCGGCCGCTGCGTGTTTGCCAAAGAAGTTGTCCTCCTGTGCCGTGGCCAGTGAGGTATGGCTGTCGGTAGAGCCGATCATGCCGAACTGGTAGGGGTTAGTGCCCAGCTTTGCTTCAAGTGCCAGGCCGCGCTTGAGCGCTTCGCGTGCGTACTCACCGGCCAGCATGTCGTCGGTCTTGGCTTCGGAGACGTCGAGATTGCCGATATCCCAGGTCTCGTAGTCGGCGAATTCATCGTTGGGGGAGAGGTACGGGTGGGTCTCGCCGTCGCCCTTTATCTGCGTCGCCTCGTACAAGGGTTCCCATTTGGCCCGCTGCTGGGCCCAGCTCTCATTGAGGGCCACGCCGTCACTCTGCTCGACCATGGGGAACATAATGCCGTTGGACAGGTTGCCGTTGTGGGCGATGGCCAGCACATCGCCGCCGGTGGTTTCTTCAAAGTTCTCCAGCCATGCCCACAGGTCACGCGGCGTGGTGCTGCCCTTGGGTTTGCCGGCGGTAAATGGAACCACCTGGCCACCCACGTCGCCGCCATCACGGTACACCACCACACGGTGCATGTTGTTACCGCGTACCAGTGAAGTCCACTCATAGCCAATAAAGGCGGTAAAGCGGCCGGGCTCGTTGTAGCGATCTGCCGCCTCCACCGTCCTGGCCCAGGCGTTTTTGTAGGGCGCGGAGTCGGGATCGTAACTCAGTGACTCGGGAAATTTATCCTGGGAGAACAGGCCGATTAATTCCAGCGCCACGCCTTCACCCTCACCGGCCATGATGCGGTCGTACCAGTTCTTGCCCAGTGGGTCTTTCAGAATATGGGGTGCACCGCCGAGCATATCGGGGAAGAAGCCCATGCCGTCGGAGTGATCGGCCACCACTAAAAAGTCCAATGGGCGCGATAATCTGACCGGCCCCCCGTGGGTGGAGTTCACCTGTTCCCCCCTCGCCAGTTTGTAGGCCTCGTCCAGTCCCAGGCGATTGCCGAAAGCGCCGGCATCCATGGACATATTGGTGTGCAGGTGGGTGTCGCCAAAGTACACGCCGATGGCAAAGTTGCGCCCCGCGTACGGCGAGTAGGCAGTGCCCGTGTAGTTCGGTGATAACAGTTCCTTGCTCGGTGGTGCAGGTACCTGTGCTTGCGCACCTAAAGACATTGCGAGCAGGCAGGGGAGGGTAGATTTTATGCGCAAGCGCTTCATGGCGGCTTCCTGTATTTATTGTGGTTTATGGCACGTTTGAATAATAGTTGAAGACCCCCACTCCGCAATGTTCCTCTCTGGTCATCCTTGCGGCGGGTGCGGTGACCGCGTTGTTAAGTGTTCTGCCTGCATCTTCGCGTGCACGTGCGCCCTGCCTGCTGTGCTCAGTGAAAGTCCCGCGACTTTACCGCCAGCGACTGCAACTCACTGGTGTAGTCATACAGGGCGCCGGCGACGATGTGAATCACATTGTCCTTGGTTTCCAGGGTGCCCTTGATCAACAGCAATTGCCCGGTCATCAGTGCCTTCCTGAAATGTTGCTGGGTACGTTTCCACACCACGATATTGCTGTTGCCGGTTTCATCTTCCAGGGTGAGAAACAGTACGCCGGAAGCGCTGCCCGGGCGCTGGCGACAAGTGACCAGGCCGGCGATTTTCACAAAGCGGTTATTGCCTATTGCCGGTAAGTCGGTGTGGCGCTTGCATTGGTTAAACGGGTAGCGCTCGCGCAGCAGGCTCATCGGGTGGGCGCGTAGGGTGACACCGGTGGCGCGGTAATCCGCCAGTACTTCCTCGGCGACCGCGGGGGCGGGCAGTTGTACCTCGTCATTAAAATAACTGGCGGGCTGTTTTTGCTCTTCCTGCAACAGCGGCTTGGGTTGTTCCAGCGCCATGATTTGCCACTGGGACTGGTGCCGGTGACCGCTGAGCGAGGCGAGGGCGTCGGCGTCGGCCAGCGCTTCCATGTCGCGGCGATCCAGTTCTGCGCGCTGGCGCAGGTCGCTGATCTGCCGAAAAGGCGCCTGTCGCCGCGCTGCTACCACCCGGCTGGCACCGTCGTGACTCAAGCCCTTGACCAGGCGCAAACCCAGGCGCAGGGGCGGTTGCTGTTGCGAGCCGGTCTGGGCGTCCAGCAACTGGTGATCCCAGTCGCTCTGGTTCACATCTACTGGCAGCACGGTAACCCGGTGGCGGCGGGCGTCCTGAATTAATTGCGAGGGACTGTAAAACCCCATGGGCTGGCTGTTCAACAGTCCGGTAAAAAACGCCGCCGGGTGATGGCGCTTGAGCCAGGCCGAGACATAGGCCAGCAGGGCAAAGCTGGCGGAGTGGGATTCGGGAAAACCGTAACCGGCGAAGCCCCTGATCTGGTTGAACAGGCGTTTGGCGAAGTCCTCGTCGTAGCCGCGTTCGATCATGCCCTTGGTGAGTTTTTGCTCGAAGGTCAGCAGCTTGCTGTTGCGCCCCCAGTTGGCAATGGCCCGGCGCAACTGGTCAGCCTCGCCGCCACTGAACCCCGCTGCCACCATCGCCAGGCGAATCACCTGTTCCTGGAAGATAGGTACACCGAGGGTGCGTTCCAGTACCGACTTGATGGCCTCGCTGGGGTAGGTGATAGCCTCCAGCCCCTGCTTGCGGCGCAGGTAGGGGTGCACCATGTCACCCTGGATGGGCCCGGGGCGCACGATGGCGATTTCAATCACCAGGTCGTAAAAGCAGCGGGGTTTCAGCCGGGGCAGCATGGACATCTGGGCCCGGGACTCGATCTGGAATACGCCCAGGGAATCCGCTTTTTGCAGCATCTGGTAGGTGGCCTGGTCCTCCTTGGGGATATCGCTGATGCTGCGAATCGTGGGTTGGTAGCGATGCACCATCTGCAGGCTCTTGCGAATCGCCGACAGCATGCCCAGGGCGAGAATGTCCACCTTCAACAGGCCCAGCGCCTCGATGTCTTCCTTGTCCCACTGAATCACTGTGCGCTCGGCCATACTGGCGTTTTCCACCGGCACCAGGGTGGAGATGGGGCTGCGGGTAATCACAAACCCACCCACGTGTTGTGACAGGTGGCGGGGAAAGCCGAGAATTTCCTGCACCAGTTGGTAAAACAGCTCGGCCTGTTGGCTGTGGCTGGCCACGCCTTGCTCTTCAAAGCGCTTGGCCAGGTCTTTGGTGCGGTCCCACCAGGCCAGCGACTTGGCCAGGTCGTCGACAAACACCGGGTCCAGCCCCAGGGCCTTGCCCACGTCGCGCACCGCACTGCGCGAGCGGTAGGTAATGAGGGTGGCGGCCAGTGCCGCGCGGCGGCGGGTGTACTTGCGGTAGATGTACTGGATGACCTCTTCGCGCCGCTCGTGTTCAAAGTCGACGTCGATATCCGGTGGCTCGTCGCGCTCCTTGGAAATAAAGCGCTCGAACAACAGGGAAATCTGTTCCGGCGACACCTCGGTGATAAACAGGCAATAACACACCACTGAGTTGGCCGCCGAACCCCGGCCCTGGCAGAGAATGTCGCGCTCGCGGGCGAAGCGCACAATGTCGTACACGGTGAGAAAATAGTACTCGTAGTTCAGCTCTTCGATCAGTTTAAGTTCGGTATCGATACGCTGCTGGATGGGCGGTGGTACACCCCGGGGCCAGCGGGTGCGGGTGCCGACAGCGACCAGCTCGCGCAGGTAGCTGTTGGCGGTATGTCCCTTGGGTACAACCTCTTCGGGGTATTCGTAGCGCAACTCGTCCAGGCTGAAATGGCACTGCCGGGCAATCACCAGGGTTTCAGCGAGCAGGGCAGGGGGGTAGCGTTGCTGCAGTTGCTCAAGGGTGCGCAAATGCTGCTGGCTGTTGGCCAGGCGCCGCCGTCCCAACTGGTCGATGCTGGTGTTATGTTTAAGGGCGGTAAATACATCGTGCAGGGGTTTGCGTGCAGCGCAATGCATTTGTACATCGCCGCAGGCCACC
Source organism: Halieaceae bacterium (assembly GCA_963669435.1). Taxonomy (GTDB): domain Bacteria; phylum Pseudomonadota; class Gammaproteobacteria; order Pseudomonadales; family Halieaceae; genus CALJFL01. The sequence goes on along the minus strand of OY770025.1, from coordinate 1,038,142 downwards.
ATCGGCAGTTGCAGCTCACAGGCCATTTCGTAAAAAGCCTGGTAGCGCGTTACCTCGTCATTGCCCAGCAGGTGGCTGACCCCCAGCCACAGGCGTTGCTTGCACAATCGCGCCAGCTGCAGCCCATGGGCGCGGCTGCGGTCATCCACCTCGCCCGGCAACCAGATCAACAGGCAGCGCTTGAGATGAAAAATCACGTCGCGCAGGGTCACCCGGTATTCCCCCTTGGGGCTGCGCCGCCGGGCCATGCTGATCAACCCCGACAGCTCGCTATATGCTTCCCGTGAAGGTACCAGCGCCACCAGCTTCAGCCCCTCCACCAGTTGTAGCTCACTACCGATCAGCAGTTTTAGCCCCGCCTCTTTTGCAGTCTCTTTTATTGCCATATGGGCTTTGACTACACCCGCCAGTGAGCATTCGTCAGTAATGGCCAGCGCCCCATAGCCCAGCTCCGCCGCCCGTTCCACCAGTTCGTGGGGGTGAGAGGCGCCGCGCAAGAAGCTGTAACAGCTCAGGCAATGGAGCTCGGCATAGGGCATGGGTGATGGTGCCAGGGTATTTCAAAATAACTGTATATATATACAGTAGTCTGGTTTTGCCAGAAATCAAGGCGTAAGCCGTAATCGTCCTCAGCTACCCGCCTGCACAGGCGACAGGTATTGGCCACATCTGGCCGTTTCACCTTGCTGGAGGTGGGTATAAGTTAGGTAAAGCACAAGGAGGTGCCCCATGAAACTACTGCAAGCAATCCTACTGGGCCTGGCACTGGTCGCTGCGTTTATGCCGACCACACAGGCACAGAAAATCAGCCTGGAAGACTGCCAGAAACTCAAGAACGACATAGCCCGTTACGACAGCCAGCGCCGCGCCGGTGGCTCTGGCAGTCAAATGGATGCCTGGAAGCGCGCCCGCCGGGAGAGTGAGCGGGCCTACAGTAAGAGTGCCTGTTGGCGGTATGGGCGGAAGTTGAAGTAAGGTCGGTTCTGGAAGTTACTGCCGGTGAAAACAACCAGGTACTTCCAATCTGTGTCCCTGCGGAAGGATCGGCGTTCGATAAAACCGGAATGGATTCAGCGAGTTGCGGAATCGCCGGAAAAAGAGCATATTCAGGCGGATGGTCGTATCCGCCGATGGGGTGCGATACCCGAAATGGGCGGCCGCTACTTGCGAGTTGTGCTCTTGGAAGACGGAACAACCATCCATAACGCGTTCTTTGATCGAGGCTTTAAGCCATGAAAGTACAGTACTTCAGGGACACAGATACTCTCTACATCGAGTTCCGATCAGCGGATGTGGTTGAAACTCGAGACCTGGACGAAGACACACTGATCGAATTGGATGCTAGTGGAAACATCTGCGCAATTACCATGGAGCATGCCAAGGATAGAACCGATGTTCCGCAATGCACTTTCGAAGAGATCGCTGCTTAGCCCGAGAATTCGGGCTGGCCAATAAATTCGGTTTAATCGCGGTCAGATTGGTTGAATCCGCTATCGGCTGGGCGCATTGTTTAGAGTGCGAATTGGCTTGACCCTACCACTACGAGGACTACCACTGATGTCGATGCATAATCCTCCACATCCAGGCGAATTTATACAGGCTACATATATGGAGCCCTTTGGGCTTAGCCGTCGATACCTGGCACAGCAGTTAGATGTTGCTGCATCGACACTTAATCAAATACTGAAGATGAAGAGTGGCGTAAGTGCTGAAATAGCGCTTCGTCTCTCCAAAGCTTTGGGGCGTAGCCCCGAGAGTTGGCTGTCGATGCAGAATGCCTATGATTTGTTTCAGGCCAAGAAAGTGTTAAAGCTGGGTCGTGTCCAAAAAATCAATCTTGATGCCGCTTGACGCTTGTAGGAAATCGGCTTATAGAGAGGTCATTACCTAACCATCAACCGGGCTAATAACCCCCAAAGCACCACGACCTAGTACATGGGTGTAAATCTCGGTAGTGCGAACATCATTGTGCCCGAGTAGCTGCTGAATGGTTCTGATGTCGTAACCCTTTTCCAAAAGACGTGTCGCGAAGCTGTGACGGAATGTGTGCGTTCGAACTGGTTTGCAGATAGAGGTCTTTGCCACTGCGCTTTTCAGGTGCTTGCGCAATAGTGTGGCATGACTGTGATGTCGGCGAAGTTTTCCAGAGCGTGGGTCTTTACTGATCCGCGACGAGGGAAACAGGTATTGCCATCCAAACTGCTTCGCGGCACCCGAGTCCTTTCGGGCGAGTGCATGTGGGAGATAAACCTCGCCGAAGCCGTCCGCCAGGTCCTGTATATGCATTGCGCGCGTCTTGCTCACTTGAGTATGCAGCGCGTTCTTCACGCGTTGAGGCATAAGTGTCACGCGGTCCTTGTCCCCTTTGCTTTGTCGCACAGTAATAGTCTGCAGCGTAAAGTCGAGATCCTTTACTCGCAGTGTTACACACTCCTGTAAGCGCAGACCGCTGCCGTACATCAGCTCGATCATCAGCTTCGGTGTGCCTTTGAGGTGGCAGAGAACCGCCTGAACTTCGTCATGGTTGAGTACTGTAGGCAGCCTTCGCGTGGTCTTTGCCAATTGGAACTCATAGTCTTCAGGTGGCCTCTCCAAGTGTTTGATATACAAGTACACAAGCGCATTAAGTGCTGTTCGCTGCGTGCTCGGTGATACCTGGCCCACTACGGCAAGATGTGCAAGGAACGCTTCAACCTCCGGCTTGCCCATTTTCTGTGGATGTTGTCTGTTGTGAAAACGAATAAATCGCATCATCCAATGCAGGTATGTTCGCTCAGTAGACAGCGCATAGCCTGCACTGCGCATGCCCAGGCGAACCTGGTCGAGAAATCGCGTTGGATGCGATGGAAGAGGGCTGGGAATATCGTCCATGAGCTATCCTTGCCAAAACAATCTGGTTTGGAGGATGGTCCAGTTCGTTGTCGTTTTACAATGACCTGGTCACATTTCATGGGAAATATTCCCTGAATGTCCAAGACAGATTGGCTAAGCTTTTGATTAACGGAGACTTATTTAGCGGACTCAGTGAGCTCTGCGAAAAGCGGCTATGCTGCACACACTGAAAATTTCTATTTGATTACATAGTGAAGTTCGGAGTACATTGAGCTAACTCGTTGAAAACGGGAGGGAATCTGTTTTGAATGACTTCATATCCCACAGTTGGTGCCCGCCAACTGCATACACGCCCTTTTTCCATAGAATAAGCTGTTATGTGCCTTAGGTGTAACGACTGTGCCGAATAAACCTAAATATAGAGTGGCCATTACACGCCTCACTGACAATGGAGCTTATGTCTACGCAGGTTGCGAAAAACTGCGAGGTGAGGCGGTGTTTTCACCATCATACAATCATTGCTATTTTCAGGATCGCGAGTTGCGAAAAATAAAGGGTGGCAGCGGTGGCGGAAACTACCAAGGCATCGTAGACAATGAAATATACAGGGTAATGAAATTTGAGAAACTATAAACACATAACAAGCACAAGCAATCGGGACCGCTGTACCAGCGGCCCTTGTTGTGGGCGTTACTGAGCCGCTGAAAGGATAAAGTAGGTGACTCTTTGTAACGTAGATTTCGTCCAGATTGGGCAATGGCCCCAGGCTGGAGTGATCTATTAAATCGGAGTAGCATCAGGTTTAGCAGTTTCGTTCATCACGTTGTAGCAGGGAGAGCAGTAGGCGTGAGAGAAATATTCTTTTTATCCATTGCAGCGATTATCGTCAGGGCGTTAGGTTTGGTGTCATCTTCGCCGGCCAGCGCGTGCTGCGGCATCAGTAACAAGTGCAGGCAGTACGCTCCCTACGGTCGCCGGACGCGCTTACAGCGCGCCCGCTGCTGCAGGCGTTACATTGCCTTCAGATGAATAGCTCTACCGAAAACTTATTGGCTATCGTGAGGGAATCAGTTCATAGAATTGACCCATATAGCCTGCTCGCAGGAGGTGCGCCAAAGGATGAATTCGACTCAGAGATACTTGCCATCGCTGGGCGGGTCGGCCGGTGTAAGTCCTCCGAAGAGGTTTCCCAAGCGATAGCCGAGGTTCTGAACAGTTCGTTTTCGGAGAACTCCTCGTCCATTGTCTACGCTGAGGAGGCGTCGCTTATGTTTTCTCGCCTGAAACTAGCAGGTATTGTTCAGTGATCGGCAATGTAACAAGCACAAGCAATCGGGACCGGCGTACCGCCGGCCCTTGTTGTGGGCGTTATAAGGCAATATGAAGCGATTTCTCTGTGTCATTTTTGTTTTTCTGATTGGTTGTTCCCCTCCTAACCCTCCGGAGAACGCGGAGATTCAGCGATGGTTTGAAGAAAATCACGGCTCTCTAGCTGAACTGGCAGAGTTGGGAATCAAACATAAAGCTCTCAGGCGTGCAGAACCTAGCCTTAAAAAATATACCAGTTACTATGTCCAGCCTTCAGAAGTTGACTTAAAAGCTGAAGTCCGCGTTTTCGAATTAGTTGAAGAGCTAGAATTAGATTTTGTGGCTTATTGGAGAAACGGCTTAGAAGATTTCGAGGTACTAACCAGTATGACAGTACCTTACTACCGGTGGGGTATGTCCTTGGGAGGATACAGCAAAAGTATAGCTTATTTTCCGGGCTATACTTCTGAATCTAAGAAGCCCAGTGGCTACAGCACATACATCTATCTTAATAGACAAGGCTGGTTCATTGATGTTTCGGACACCCGGTAAAAGCCTTATAACAAGTAAAGGCAGCATCGCCCTGCGGGCCGGACGCGCTAACGCGCGCCGCTGCTTTAGGCGTTATAGGGCCTAATGGAATGCTGTCCAAGAACCCTATCATTGATCTACTTGAAAACCTCGGTACTGAATTGGGTTTTTGTTTGCCGCTCGAAATAAAAGAGCAAATTGTTTCGGAGCCTTCATGGAATGCAGATGCATTTGCGCGAGCTGTAGTTGCAGCAGAAGGTCTTAACCCTGATTACGAGCTAAGGTGGTGCAGAGAGATTCGCAATAGGTTTATCCAATACGTCGGTTCCAATACATATGAATCACCGGCCCAATAACAAGCGCAGGCACAATCGGCCACTTCGTGGCCTGGACCTCCAAACCGCTACGCGGTTTTCCGGCCTGTGCTGTGGGCGTTACTGAGCCGCTGAAAGAATAAGGTAGGTGACTCTTTGTAACGTAGATTTTGTCCAGGTTGGGCAATGGCCCCAGGCTGGAGTGATCTATTAAATCGGAGTAGCATCAGGTTTAGTAGTTTCGTTCATCACGTTGTAGCAGGGAGAGCAGTAGGCGTGAGAGAAATATTCTTTTTATCCATTGCAGCGATTATCGTCAGGGCGTTAGGTTTGGTGTCATCTTCGCCGGCCAGCGAGTGCTGCGGCATCAGTAACAAGTGCAGGCAGTACGCTCCCTACGGTCGCCGGACGCGCTTACAGCGCGCCCGCTGCTGCAGGCGTTATAGGGCCTCTATATCATGCTTAGTTGCGCTCCTACTTTTCAGTGAGTCCACCGGTGCAGAATCCAAACTATCAAGTTGCTCAGTATTAGATCGACAGCGGAATGAAGAGATTTCCGCAGCCTTCAAAATGAAACTTCATCCAGAGGCTGATCTCATATCCGTTTCACTACCGAAAGCATGCTCAACCGATGAACTAACTGATGTTAGTATTCTCATAGTTAGGAATGAGCGTACGCTCACTGATATTAGTCCTAAGCTCCACCCGGAAGGCGATGAATACAAGTTTCGATTTGAAGCAGAATCGAACGGAGACAGGGTAGAGGCAATTGTTCTGGCCAAGTATGGAGTTAAGGAGTGTAGCTGTGCTGGTATCGCACGTATATCGTATGAAAGGCCGGCCCAATAACAAGAGCAGCCACCACCGCCCACTGCGTGGGCTGGACCTCGCAACCGCTGCGCGGTCACTCGGCCGGTGCTGCAGGCGTTAAGTGTCTCAATGAATATTGGCAAGCTATTCTTACTGATCACTCTGATAGTTGCAGGGATAGGCTATTTTTCGACCTGGGTGCGCGCCTATAAATTGGCAGTAACCGATACTTGGGGGCAGCAACTGGCAGTTCTTCAGCCCTGGTGGTTCCTCGACAAGGGTGTCTTACCGGCCGAACATGGTGCGATAAGAAAACAGGGCCTATTCTGGTTTATTGCCTGTCTAATCACTGGTTTAATTGGGTATTCAATCTATGCGTAGTCGACACTTAACAAGTAAGGCAACGGGACGGTTTCACCGCCCGTTCCTTTGGCGTTAGGTGGCCGAATGAACTCCCAGTTTGGCGCCATTTTCTTCCATCGCTTAAGCGATAGTACGGAGCTATCTGAAGACGAACTAATTCGTCTGAATACCAAACTTTCGGAGGTTCTTTCCGAATTCGGGATGTCATTCGAGCAATATGAACACTCGGGCTATTCGAGCGAGCACCCGTTTGCTGCCTGTTCCAGGTGTGGTCTACTTACAGCTGGCTTTCCGCTTTCTACTCTCGGCGAAGGCGGGCCACTTGAGAGCTTTATCAAACAATCAGTTTTGCAAGGTGTTCTTGAAAATGGCGGGGTACTCTGTAGTGAATGCCAAGCCACCTAACAAGTACGGGCAGTACGCTCCCTTCGGTCGCCGGACGCCCAAACCGCTGCGCGGCTTGTGCGCCCGCTGCCGTAAGCGTTAAAGGGACTCATGATCTGCCCACACTGCGGCAGGGACGGCGTTGGCGCCTTGGCTAAGATTCGGTCCAGAGCAGCTGTTCCAGCAATTTGCTCCGCCTGCGGGAAGGCATCGGCGGTTCCTTCAGGGGCGTTTTTTGCTAGAGGAATATTGGCTCAGATGATTCTGGGTGTTTCATTATTGGCTTGCCTGTATTACACAAGCTGGGTTCCAGTTGCGGCTGGTGTTGTTGGGTACACTGTAGTCGAAATCGTTGTTTTAATGTTTGCAAACTTAGAGCCACTCACCGAGCAAGAGGTGTCCCGAGGAAAGGCGATGTTCTATGTTTTCTTTCTTGTGTTTTTTGGCTTAGTTGCTGTTGCGCTGATCATAAATGGTACGTCCCATTAACAAGTCAAGGCAGCAAGGGCCCTACGGGCCGGGACCGCTTAACAGCGGCCCCTGCTTGAAGCGTTATAGGGCACTGGCGAACACATGAGCGAGATCCATATTTGGGCAGGGGTATTGGCTATTCTAGTGCTTAATATTCTTATCTCAGTCTACGTCTTCCGCCTTGAGCAGTTTACTTCATCCCAAAAAGCTCTCCAGGCTCTAGTAGTATGGGTGATCCCAGTGTTTGGAGGCATAGTTGTATGGGTCATTGCTCGGAATCTAATTGTAGATATTCCCTACGAGAGAAGACGAGATTTCGGCGAAGGGCCACAAGATAGTGGGTATTCAGAGTGAGCCGTAGGTGCCGTGAGTCAGTGCCCAATAACAAGTGTGGGCAGTACGCCCCTTTGGGGCCGGACGCCCAAACCGCTACGCGGTTAGTGCGCCGCTGCCACAGGCGTTATGTGGCTTAGGAGATTATCTTGCGACTAACGCCCGACTTAGCTCTGTTTGTTGCTCTCATCTCCTGGCCTGTCATTTTCCTTGGCCTTGCTCGGTTGTTCTCGATTCAAATTCAAACCAAGACGTTTCTAACTCTGGGTTATCTGTCTGTGGTGGTAGCTGTCACACTTAGCGTGCTCTACGCCGTTTTTGTATACATGCCCTTCGGTGGCTGTAACGATAAAAGCGTTCTAATCTGTAGTGTTTTCTCAGAACGAATTATTCACTGGTACGGCGAGTGGTCACTAGTTTTTAATACCGCCATTGCGGTATTGGTCACTCTGCTCCGTACAACACTTGTCCGGGTAAGCACCAATGCCACATAACAAGAACATGTTGTCGCAGCCTACGGCTGCTGGGACGCTAAACCGCTGCGCGGTTTTGCGCCCCAAATGTGGGCGTTATGTGTAAAAGGAATGACACATGAGTGACAATGAGTTCCCAAACTTTTCAGGTAAGTGCCTATCCCTACGGATTATAGATTCCGAAAGTAGCCATGATTTGTTCGATCCCAAATTTGAGAATCAAGCAGGCAGGCTCTTTCTAGTTGGCACTATCCCTTCAGGTTCATCTGAATCCGGATGGGATACAAACAAAACCGGGGCTATAGCTTGGGAGCTTGTCCGCAACTATGTTGTGTTCGATTCGTTAGCCGATTTCACCAGAGCAATAGAAATTTCCGAGAACTACCAGTCAAATGAAGAACAAAACACATAACAAGCTGGTCAAGTTCACTCCGCCCCTGCGGGGCTGCGTAGGACAGCCAAACCGTTGGTTTGTCTGCCTCTTACCAGGGCGTTATAGGGCTCGAGCAAGACTATGATCAAGCGAATTCTTAAATGGCTTGGTGGGATTCTTCTTGTCATTGTTGTGCTGTTCGGCGCAATTTTGGCTCTCACAACCTACAAGCAAGCCCAATACTCCAAAACTGCAGTGCCATACATAGAGCGCGTAGTTCCAATTCTCTCGGAGTGGGACGCTCCTTCGGCGAGGTCGCTTTTTGCCGCTCAGGCGCTAGAAGAGGTGAGTGAGGAGGATCTGGAGAAATTGCTCGATTTTCTTTCGAAGTTGGGCGACCTCCTCTCGATGGACGATCCTAAGTTTCTACAAGTGTCTGCAGGAGCCTCTGTCGGTGAGGGCACAAGCACAATTGTGACGTACACCATCGATGCGCAGTACGAATACGGACCCGCGCTGATCACCATTCGGCTGTTAGATTTGGGCGATAGGTTTGAAATCTACTATTTCAACGTTAATTCTAGTGCCCTCCTTGACTAGCCCAATAACAAGTCAAGGCTGTAAAGGCGCTTCGCGCCGGGACGGCACAACCGCTGCGCGGTTCCGCCGCCCCAGCTTGAAGCGTTATAGGTCCTAATGGAATGCTGTCCAAGAACCCTATCATTGATCTACTTGAAAACCTCGGTACTGAATTGGGTTTTTGTTTGCCGCTCGAAATAAAAGAGCAAATTGTTTCGGAGCCTTCATGGAATGCAGATGCATTTGCGCGAGCTGTAGTTGCAGCAGAAGGTCTTAACCCTGATTACGAGCTAAGGTGGTGCAGAGAGATTCGCAATAGGTTTATCCAATACGTCGGTTCCAATACATATGAATCACCGGCCCAATAACAAGCGCAGGCACAATCGGCCACTTCGTGGCCTGGACCTCCAAACCGCTACGCGGTTTTCCGGCCTGTGCTGTGGGCGTTATAGGGCCTTCGTATAGCTATGGTTGAGTATGCAGGCATGACAGTAAACGAGCGGCTATACCACGCTGGACTAATTGATCAGTTCCATGTTGCTATATCAGCAAATGACAAAGCGTTGGCCATATCCATTTTGCAACAAACCGAACTTCCAATAGAAGCTGCTACTGAAACAGTTATGACTATTCTCAACAATCCGGCCATGTATGGTTACTCTGAAATCTAGGCATAGCGCGAGCCGGCCCAATAACAAGTTGCTCAAGTGCGCTGCGGGCCCTTGGCCCTCCGCAGGACAGCCAAACCTTCGGTTTGTCTGCCTCTTAGCAAGGCGTTATGTGTAAATCAACATGCGTACTCTGATCGAAGGATTGGAACTCTCGGGGATGCCACTCAGTGACGTATCACTAGATGGAATTCGGTGGCGAAATGATGGGAAAGACTTGGAACTCAAAATTAGGATGCACTCGTCGTATAAAGACTTTCCAAAGCATCTTAACTTGGTGGCAGAGTGGGCCACAAACTTGAAAATCGACCTCGACTGGGGGGCAAGGCATATTGGTACCTTGCTATCCTGGGGTTTCGATTTGTCGAAAGACGAGAGTGGGGTCTATAACGTTATGTTCGACTTCGGTGGTAGCCCTGGAGGCTCCATCTCATTTAAATGTAATGAAATTAGCATCAACACATAACAAGGTGGTGAAATTCGTGTCGCCGAAAAGCGGCGCCACCGGACCGCTCAACCTTCGGTTTCGCGGCCGTTTACCACGGCGTTAGATAGCCGCCGTGACGCGCATTCTCGCCTATGTAAGCCTGTTGGTGGTTTTGGCATGGATTCCAGTATTCGAGTTGGTGCTGTCTGATCCGGCCCTTGAGAATCGTCTGATTACTATGATCGTTGGGGTTGCTCTTTTGACTGGAGGTATTGGCCCGTGGTTCTATGCCCTGCAAAAGCTGCACTTACTTGGTCAACGGCGCCGACTCATCATTTGTTTTTTGTTCTGGCCACTCACCCCATATTTTTTATTCAAACTGGCGTCGGAAGCTGAGCATGACGCGGCAATCTAACAAGGTGGTGAGATTCGTGTCGCCAAAAAGCGGCGCCACCGGACCGCGCAACCTTCGGTTTCGCGGCCGTTTACCACGGCGTTATAAGGCTTCACAGGTATGAGCGATGAAGAACAATACGTTGAGTGTTGTACCCACGGAAAGCAGCAGGCTACGTATGTATGTCAGCATGTTGTGCAAAGCCTTCGCGACGGAGAGCCAAGAGGGTTTTGGTCCGCAGCACCAGAGCCTGGAGATGAGCGCCCCGATTCATGGTGCAGTGCTTGCGAAGACAAAATAAATAGCACTGGCGGCGAGTGGAACGATGAATCCGAAGAATTCGCCGGGGTCACACTGCTTTGCGGTGCTTGCTATGATCGCGCAAAAGAAATGAATAATTAGCTATGGTGCAAGGGCCTTATAACAAGTTGCTCAAGTATGCGCCTTCGGCGCCGGACGGCCTAAACGCGGCATTCGCCGCAGGCCGCCGCTTAGCAAGGCGTTACAGAGCGGAACGGTCTTTTTGATTTGGCTTGCAGTGAATTTGGAGTAGAGTAGTAATTGTCAGGTTTCCAGCATCAGGGAGGGTGCCAGCTTTGAACAAATCAGCTTCGTTCCTTCAGCACATATCCGGTGCAAACGGTGCTTCAGCGTTCTCATCCTATACAACAGGCACGCCGTTCTTGGCCTCTCCTTCGCGTTCGCTCCGGGTCGTTGGCACGTTCATCGTTGGGGCTTGCCGCTGCAGTAACAAGCACGTGAAATGTGACGCGCTTACAGCGCGCACTTTACGTGGGCGTTATAGGGCACCAGGAGATGAGTAGAGAGCCTTTGGACACGGTTTCGTTGGATTCGGCCGATTTAGAATTCTTCATTAGAAACACATGGTGCAACAACTGTTCAAAAGCTGATTTAGGAATTCGAAATCCACAACTCTTTAATGAAGGTGGAAAGAAGTACATTGAAGGAGAGTGTGCCGTTTGTGGAAAAAAATGTGTTTCGGAAATTCGAGTCAAGTCTACCAATGGTGCCCAATAACAAGTCGCTCAAATTCGTTCCGGGCCTCTGGCCCTCCACCGGACAGCCAAACCTTCGGTTTGTCTGCCGTTTAGCAAGGCGTTACGTGTTTTGATATCAGCAATAGCTATACTGTTAAGCACACTGTTTTGCTTATGGGTAATCTTTTTAAACGGAGCAGACAAAATCGAAAATACGTTTGTGGGCTATTTCGAGTTTGGCTTTTTGGCGGAAAAGGCATCGTATATACGTGCTGTCTCATGGGTCTACCTAATATTTACAACATACAGCATTATAAATGGGGTGCTCAGCTAAGGTGCTTAAACCTACACGTAACAAGTACGGGCAGTGCGCTCCCTTCGGTCGCCGGACGCCCAAACCGCTGCGCGGTTCATGCGCTCGCTGCCGTGGGCGTTAGGCTCTTATGAATCGAGACTACGAAATAGTTGAGGGCATCTATCTTGTGCAAGATGACTACGAGTTAGACTTGCACAATAATTTTGATTTCAAGAGCATGGAGTACTCGGTCTCAGAGCGTAAAGTTGTATTACGTTGGGAGCGTTCAAATGGAGATTGGGTGGTTTCTGAAACGCCAAAAGCTCTGAAAGTCGAATTCAGTGATGTTAGTGAATTCCGGTTTATGCCGCGAGATTCTGAGGTTCCCTTCACGGAAGATGACTGTATCAACTCTATTGGTTACTGGGTAGATGAAGCATGGGCTGAGGGTGTCATTATGGTAGAACCAAATCAAAAGGCTGAGCCTCAGTGGCTCACGGCAATAGACTTTATGTCTGGCGCAGTCATAGCTGTTCAGGCGGAGAGAGCCAGTGCCAAAATCAAAGCCTAACAAGGCCATCAAAAATCGCGCACTTTGTGCGCTGGACTCGCAACAAGTTGCTCGCCTTTTATGGCGGCGTTATAGCTCCTCGAGAACTAGATGCTTGTTCTAACTGGGACTGCCGAATATATGGAAAGTGATGGGTATCACATCCAGGGTGCGAGGTATGAGTTTAATCTATTTTCCATTGTCGATGATTTAGATGAGGCGATCGAAGACATCGGTTGTTTCATGGGTGATTCAGGATGGAACGAAATAGATGTGCGAGAAACCAAGTTAGTATCTAACAATCAAGTAATCGAAAATGAAACTACGAGGGAGGCCTTTAATTATGCTCTTGAGAATAAATTTTCGATAGTGATCTATGGCGGGCCTGTCGATGAACACCTCAAGCTATAACAAGTGCGGGCACCACCGCCCTCTACGTGGGCTGGACCTCGCAACCGCTGCGCGGTCACTCGGCCGGTGCCGCGGGCGTAATGTGTCATGAGCCGGGCACGGAAATACTTGCTGCCCTGCATGCCAGGAGTCATGGGAATTACTCTAGTGCTAGTTTCTGCGTTTGATTTGAACCAACTTTCATCCGGGCAAATTGACGTTCGCACAATGCTCGATAGAGAAATTTTACTAATTCTAATTGGTAGCGCTTTCTCGGCCATTGTCGTCTTGCTATGTATCTACTATATCAGTAACCAAAAGTGGCTAATGTTATCGGTTTCAGTAGTTAGCCTTTTTGTCTTTGTAATTTGTTTTGTGTCTGGCGCATATACAGGGGCGGCCTATCTAAATGCAACTTAATAGCAAAACACATAACAAGGTGCTGTTGTCGCCGCTATGCGGCTGGGACCTCCGTTCCAGCGCTTCGCGCCTACACTGCGGCCCCAAAGCAAGGCGTTACGTTGCTTGATCGAGCTGTGAGCGAGATTGCTAAAGCGAAAGAACGAGCGTGCGAGCTGGCGCTGGCACTCATCCATAGCGACGAAGACTACTTGGATCACGTTACTGAACTCTGCGTACTGGGTAATCGTATCTACTCTGAAGTATGGACGACGGAGTTCCACATTTTCGGTGTGCTGAGCTCAGACATGGACCACTTACCACTCGCGCATGTAAGGCCTCGCTGCTCTGAAGCTATGTTAAAACGTGCCGACCAAGAGATAGTGGAGATCATCGCCGCGAACAGATCAGAGATTCAAAGTGCTTGTAATGAAATACTGTCAAAACATTCGGCCACGTAACAAGAACCGGCAATATGCCCCTTCGGGGCCGGACGCCCAAACCGCTGCGCGGCTCGTGCGCCGCTGCGGTAAGCGTTATGTGTTCTAAGGAGGCTCCAGTGAAGATATCGATGAAAATGAACCACGATCAGATGAAAAGCTTCTCTACTGAGGTGCACGGAACAGCCAAGCCGTTCATATCAGGGGAGGTTTTCGACCTCAACAACGACACAAGAATCAGGCTTAGAGATGTTACTGAACATCGAGCTATGGATTTCCCATCCGTACTCAATTTTGTTGTCGAGGCATCTGCCGCTATGGAGGTTGGTCTAATTACTACCTGGCTCTACGACAAGTGTAAAGCGAGCGGTATAGATGAAATTGATATAGAAGAGGAGAAGGTCAAGATAGTTACTACAGCCTCCATAGAGAAGGCTCTTGGTGAGGAGCTTCGCAAAAGTGAGAAAAACACATAACAAGTACGGGCAGTGCGCTCCCTTCGGTCGCCGGACGCGCGTACCGCGCGCCTGCTGCCGTAGGCGTTAAACATACTATGAGCCGGCTCTCTGAAATCACACTGGCTGCTATTCTATCCAGCGGGATAACTGCTAGCGCGGTGTATTTCGTCGTTTCTCATTTCATGATGGCCGCGTGGAAAGATGAAGCGAACTACTTACTCGGCTTTGTTGAAGTAGAGGGCGTCCGGGACTCCATGAATGCAGAACTGCAGGTCTTACGTGCTCTTTCAATCGAAGATTCCGTGCGAAATGGTGAGGACGAGAATTTACTTAGCTTGGCTTGTACTAGTCTTACACTATCACTACCCAACATTAATCCATCTCTATACAAAGATGCACCAAATAGAAAGGCAGAGATTGATCAAATTGTACAAGATGGCCGTGCTCTGCTAGAGAAGCTTCGAAGTGACAACGTATGCTTAACAAGGCCATGAAAACGGCCACTGAAAAACGTGGCCTGGGACGCGCAAACAGCGCGCGCCCATTATGGCGGCGTTAGGTGTCTGAGTGAGTTCAGCGATACACGCCTTACTCCTACTCGCGATCGTATTGTTGGTGTTCGTATGGTTCGTTCCTGCTTTTCTTTTCACCATTAAAATTAAGCGTCTCAGAAGCATCGATGAAACATTAAAGAGGCAGCTACTCTTGTATCTCTGGTTCGTGCCTCCAGTTGGCACTATTGTTTGCATGGTATTGTTCTCGAAAACCGGTAAGCTCCGTAAGCTCTCCGACCAGGAGCATAGGGAGATTTGGGTTGCGGGTAGCAGCAGGTAGTAGGCACATGATCACACCTAACAAGTGCAGCCACCAACACTCACTTCGTGGGCTGGACCTCGCAACCGCTACGCGGCCGCTCGGCCGGTGCTGCGGGCGTTACAGAGCGGAACGGTCTTTTTAATTTTGCTCACAGCGAATTCGGAGTAAAGTAGGATTCATCAGGCTGTCCAGCATCAAGGAGGGTGCCAGCTTTGAATCAATCAGCTTCGTTCCTTCGGCACGTTTCTAGTGCAAATGGTGGTTCGGCTTATACATCCAATTCGGCAGGCACGTTGCCCGTGGCTTCTCCTTCGCGTTCGCTCCGGGTCATTGGCGCGTTCATCATTAGGTGTGCCGCTGCAGTAACAAGTGCATGTTGGGGACGGCGTACCGCCGCCCCAAATGCAAAGCGTTAGGCAACTGAGTATGAAACTTATCGCATTGATTGTTCTCGTGATTTGGTGTCCTTTTGGATTTACCCATCAAGATACGTTGCTGAAGTATCAATACGGAGAAATACTCGGGCTTCCATCCGACTACCAACCCGCACTGTTTGACAGAAATGTGATAGCTCTGAAAATCGGCAAAAATGAGCTCATCTTTCCAGCATGTCTAAAAAAGTACTTCACTACCAATAATAGTCATCGACTTACATTCATGGCATCTTGGTATCACGATTTAGATATCTCGCCACCGTACATGTTAATCGATATAGAATTTGGAGCTAGAGATTTTTCATACCGCTTATTCTTCGATATGGTAGAAATTATTCCTGTTTCGGTAGCAGTGATAACTAGTCATGCTAATGGGCTTTACGAGCATCATATAGATATTGGCGACTATTGCCGTGGGGAGATTAAGAAAAATCTGAGAGTTGACGATGCCTAACAAGTACATCGTGTCGCAGCCTTCGGCTGCTGGGACGGTCCACTTCGTGGTCCGCCCCACATGTAGGCGTTACATGCCATGATAAGCAGACTGACATTACCTGCGATTCTGTTCGCGTGGTCATGTCAGGCTCTTGCAGATGTAAACTGGGCAAGGTACCACTGTCCCAGGATCAGTATTTTTTACATCTCTGAACTAGGTGAGCTGCACCTAAAAAGGCCGCTCGATTACGATCTTTCGAATGAGGGAGAACTTAACGGCAGTCAAAGGTTCGGCGAACTTTGTATAGAATCCAACACTTGGTGCCAAAACATTACGCTACACCCAAGTGAAGCTCTTAAACTTGAAGTACCGAAACTGTTTGAGCATGAAAGGCGCGTTGTGCTCAAATTCTCTACGTTTGGTGATTATCCATGCTCTTACTCGCTAAAAAGCATGTAACAAGTACCGCCAGTGCGCCCCTTCGGGGCCGGACGCCAGAACCGCTGCGCGGTTATAGCGCCGCTGCGGTAGGGAGTTAGAGTGCCTATGGACTCGGAAATCAAGTCACTTGTTTTCGGTGCAGCCTGGGTGATGCTCGTCCTGGTCGGCTTCCTTTGGGGCCGTAAGGCTGCGCCCGATCAAAAAGTGCGTGTAATGCCTTATATAACGTCGGTATTTACTTTGTTCTTTTTAATTGGTGCTTTCTGGGCCAGCAATTCGTGGCACATGGCCTACTGGGTGGTTCCGGCTGTACTGCTTGTCGTTGTAGTTCACGCCAAGTTCATGCGCATATGTGCCTCATGTGGCAGGGTACATGTCTCCTTACTACTTGTGCCTCCAAAGCAATGTTCGGTATGTGGTAGTGAGTTTGCGTAGTCGGCACACTAACAAGTGCAGCCACCACCGCCCACTGCGTGGGCTGGACCTCGCAACCGCTGCGCGGTTACTCGGCCGGTGCTGCGGGCGTTAAAGGGCCAAAGTATGGTTCAACGAATAAAGATCATGCTCGATTTTAAATCGCTTGTATCCTTCTCAGGCCTTATCGGCCTCAGCGCAGGCGTTCTCGCAAGCCCATTTCAGTTACTTGGATTGTTCACCGAGCCGAACGCAGCTTTAAGTACAACAATTCTTTTTGTGTTCGTGTCACCAATATTTGGCCTAGTAAACGGCCTAGTACTGGGTGTGTTCGCCTATCCATTTTATTGGTACATCTGCCAGAAAATCGGCTTTACCTACACAGGAAAGATACATGTCGTGGATTAGGCCATTTAACAAGTTGCTCAAGTACACTTCGGCCGCGAAAGGCGCGGCCTCCGTAGGACAGCCAAACCTGCGGTTTGTCTGCCTCTTAGCAAGGCGTTATGTGCCATAGTAAAGTTTGTAGATTCGGCTTCTTGAGCATTCTGGTGCTTTCGCTACTAGGATGTATTGAGGAAGCCGGGTATGCATATATCGCGCATAGGTATGTGGATCAGGTTGAGTCCTGGTTACAGGAGCGGTGCAAGCCAAACTACTGGTGCGAACCCTATGCGGAGTCTGCCGCCAAAATGTGCCTTGCCAAGCACCTCGATCTGGAACAGCTCAACGAATTACCTGAGAATCAGCACGAGGTGGCGTTAAAGCAAATCATGCAGGAGGTCAGATTTTGTACGCTCGAAAACGTATATGCACAGCATGCGGAAACGCAGCAGCAAGGCACATAACAAGGTGGTGAAATTCGTGTCGCCAAAAAGCGGCGCCACCGGACCGCTCAACCTTCGGTCTCGCGGCCGTTTACCACGGCGTTATATTTCTGGAGGATTCAGTGAGTAGCGCAGATTACTTGACTTGTCCGGAGTGCAATTCGGGAGTCGGTGTCTTTGGGAAGTGTCGTTCATGCCACAAGCGATTAAGCTACACGAAGAAATTTAATAGCAAAATCAATATCACATTTCTTATCTATGTTGCGATAAAAGTAGTTGGAAGCTTTCTCATTATTGGTGCTCTGGAGCCTGAGCAAGCAGTTGCGGTACTGATCTACTTTATTTGGTTCATGCTAGGCTGCATGCTTTGCACAGTGCTGTTCTTAATGTTTTTTCGCGCACAATTCGAGTTACCCAAGAGTGAAATATAACAAGGGCGGGCACCATCGCCCACTACGTGGGCTGGACCTCACAACCGCTGCGCGGTTACTCGGCCGGTGCCGCGGGCGTTACAGAGCGGAACGGTCTTTTTGATTTTGCTCTCAGCGAATTCGGAGTAAAGTAGTATTCATCAAGCTGTCCAGCATCAGGGAGGGTGCCAGCGTTGAGTCAATCAGCTTCGTTCCTTCAGCACGTTTCTAGTGCAAATGGTGGTTCGGCTTATACATCCAATTCGGCAGGCACGCTGCTCGCGGCTTCTCCTTCGCGTTCGCTCCGGGTCATTGGCGCGTTCATCATTAAGTGTGCCGCTGCAGTAACAAGTGCATGTTGGGGACGGCGTACCGCCGCCCCAAATGCAAAGCGTTATGTGTCTCTAGTGCTCGTCGGTTGAGGTTGAGTGAATCGGTAATGAGTCTAATCTGGGAATACGTTATATATTTCACCGGGTATTACGTACTTAAAGTTTGTACATTTGGAAGTTTCCCAAAGGACTATCCTGGGAACGATAATTTGTATCATAGATTAACTCTGGCACATGCTGTGGGTGTAAGCGTATGGGGCATCGGTATTGCTTTAATAATCTCAAGGCAGCTGTAAGCCGCCACTTAACAAGTAAGGGTTGCGGACGGCCTAACGGCCGCCTCAACCTTAGGCGTTATAGGGCACCAGGAGATGAGTAGAGAGCCTTTGGACACGGTTTCGTTGGATTCGGCCGATTTAGAATTCTTCATTAGAAACACATGGTGCAACAACTGTTCAAAAGCTGATTTAGGAATTCGAAATCCACAACTCTTTAATGAAGGTGGAAAGAAGTACATTGAAGGAGAGTGTGCCGTTTGTGGAAAAAAATGTGTTTCGGAAATTCGAGTCAAGTCTACCAATGGTGCCCAATAACAAGTCGCTCAAATTCGTTCCGGGCCTCTGGCCCTCCACCGGACAGCCAAACCTTCGGTTTGTCTGCCGTTTAGCAAGGCGTTAAAGGGCCAAAGTATGGTTCAACGAATAAAGATCATGCTTGATTTTAAATCGCTTGTATCCTTCTCAGGCCTTATCGGCCTCAGCGCAGGCGTTCTCGCAAGCCCATTTCAGTTACTTGGATTGTTCACCGAGCCGAACGCAGCTTTAAGTACAACAATTCTTTTTGTGTTCGTGTCACCAATATTTGGCCTAGTAAACGGCCTAGTACTGGGTGTGTTCGCCTATCCATTTTATTGGTACATCTGCCAGAAAATCGGCTTTACCTACACAGGAAAGATACATGTCGTGGATTAGGCCATTTAACAAGTTGCTCAAGTACACTTCGGCCGCGAAAGGCGCGGCCTCCGTAGGACAGCCAAACCTGCGGTTTGTCTGCCTCTTAGCAAGGCGTTATAGGGCCTTCGGGTAGATTTGAGATGAATCCCGTAGAGGTCACCCTGCAATTAGCATTTACAGGTTGGTTGGTGCTCTACTCAATTTTTGCATGGCGGCAGGGTTCAGATCGAGGTCCAGGTTATGCCAAAGTTTTCTTCCCGGTGCTGCTGTTCTGGGGTTCCATCTGGCCAGAAGCCGCAGAGCCTAA
The DNA here is from genome assembly GCA_963669435.1 of Halieaceae bacterium. Taxonomy (GTDB): domain Bacteria; phylum Pseudomonadota; class Gammaproteobacteria; order Pseudomonadales; family Halieaceae; genus CALJFL01. The sequence goes on along the minus strand of OY770025.1, from coordinate 1,018,982 downwards.
AAGGTGGTTTTTCATGCTTTCCCTTTTTGGGCTCGTTAGCATCTATGGGCTGGCTATTTGGGGCGGGTATGCTCAGGCCCAATAACAAGTGCAGGCACCACCGCCCACTACGTGGGCTGGACCTCGCAACCGCTGCGCGGTTACTCGGCCGGTGCTGCGGGCGTTACATGTACTTATGACTGTAGGGGAAAGGCTAAAAATCGCGAGAAAAAGGGCCAATCTTAGTCAAGAGGCACTCGGTAGTGCTGTGGGCGTATCTAAGGCAGCTATATCGTTGATCGAAGATGGTAGCACTAAGAGAACAAGCCATATTGTAAAGTTAGCCGAGGTACTTTGCGTGAGCCCATCCTGGCTCGAATTTGGCGAAGGAGATATAGCTACAACTAAATTGGAGCTCGCAGAGCAGGAGAAGGAGTTGTTGTCTTTATACAGACAACTCAACGAGCGGGACAAGGATGCCTTGGTCAGAATGACTAGAGGCTTAAGCAAATTCACTTATGACTAGGCGCGTACATGTAACAAGTCAGGGCTGCGAGGCGCCTTCGGCGCAGGACGCGCGTACCGCGCGCCTCAGCCTGAGGCGTTATGTGCCATAGTAAAGTTTGTAGATTCGGCTTCTTGAGCATTCTGGTGCTTTCGCTACTAGGATGTATTGAGGAAGCCGGGTATGCATATATCGAGCATAGGTATGTGGATCAGGTTGAATCCTGGTTACAGGAGCGGTGCAAGCCAAACTACTGGTGCGAACCCTATGCGGAGTCTGCCGCCAAAATGTGCCTTGCCAAGCACCTCGATCTGGAACAGCTCAACGAATTACCTGAGAATCAGCACGAGGTGGCGTTAAAGCAAATCATGCAGGAGGTCAGATTTTGTACGCTCGAAAACGTATATGCACAGCATGCGGAAACGCAGCAGCAAGGCACATAACAAGGTGGTGAAATTCGTGTCGCCAAAAAGCGGCGCCACCGGACCGCTCAACCTTCGGTCTCGCGGCCGTTTACCACGGCGTTAGGTGCCAGCGTGTTGTGGATAACTATGTACCTTGGATACTTCGCATTCGCGACCGTACCAATAGTCTTTGCCATTCGTAAACCTGTCAAATCTAGGTTTCTTTTTGTATTGGCATGTTTCGGAGTTTCTTTGGCGGTCGACTTGGTAATAAGCTTCCTATTGAGTCCCTTTTTCTTCGCGGAGATTTTCCTGGTGCCTTGGATGGTTCAGAATGGCTACATTGAAGGCTGGCGTTCATTTATCTCCTTTACAACATTTGTTTTTGACAACTTCATGCTCATTGGTCTGCCATTCACGCTGCTTTCTCTTCTTGTAGCCCCAATTTATATCTACCGACGTTATGACGTATTCCACAAAAGCACCTAACAAGTGCAGCCACCACCGCCCTCTTCGTGGGCTGGACCTCGCAACCGCTGCGCGGTTACTCGGCCGGTGCTGCGGGCGTTATATGTCATGAGCGCAGCTGTTTCGCATGAGCGAGAGAACGAGTTTTTGGTCGCTCGAAAAGTCGTTACACGATTGCTGTGGGTACTTGGGTTTCTAGCTATATTGTTTGGGGCCCTCGCGGCTGCAATTCCGTTGTTCGCGGTAGTTGCAGTCCCTGTGCTTTTCGCTTTCTATTACACGTACTGGAGGCGAGCGAGGCTGAAGTGTCCTCGATGTACTGGCACTTTTGGTGTCGGGGGCACATCCCTCATAGGTAACGGCGTAACAAGCTGCTATCACTGTGGGTGGCATATCAACGGCAAGCATGTTCGCAGGCCCGATTCTCATAGAAAAGAATGGATGCAGTGAAATGACATATAACAAGGTGGTGAAATTCGTGTCGCCAAAAAACGGCGCCACCGGACAGCTAAACCTTTGGTTTCGCTGCCGTTTACCACGGCGTTAGGTGTCTTAGTGAGCAAGGATGATGCGGCATGGTTGATTGTCAGAACCCTCGGGGTGCTCTCACTATCTTGGGGTGCATTTCTCTTGTTTGAGTTCCTACTCAATATACTTGTAGTTTTAACCTATGAGCCACCCGAGTATATGAAAGGCCAGGAAACCATTCGGTTGCCAAATCTGAATTGGAATCCGTTTATAGGGTTTTTGTTTTTGTCCGTATTGGCCATCTATTTACTAAGGTGGGGCCAGTTCTTTCACAAAATACTATTAAATGGGCCGCGTCAGCGTGAACACACCTAACAAGTTGGTGAACTACGCGCCTGCGGCGCCGGACGGCCTAAACGCGGCTCTCGCCGCAGGCCGCCGGTTACCAAGGCGTTATAAGGCTCAAATGCAGTGAAAAAGAGTGACCAAAAAAGAAAACTCAAAGAGTGGAAGAACGCGCAAAAGACATCAGCACAAGCCAAATTTCCTCTACCTGAATCTGAGTTGGAGTCACTTTTTGATTATCTTGATTCAACTCTCTCAGAGAGGGAATGTGACCATTCGCACCGACTCACGAACGAGTGGAGTGCTCAGAGCGGCCACGATCAAGACAAGGTTGTAAGCTGGTTACAGTCGCACGGCGGGTACTGTGACTGTGAGGCACTTGCGAACGTAGAGCAGCACTTCGATGAGAACCGTTGAGCCTCATAACAAGTGCAGCCACCACCGCCCACTGCGTGGGCTGGACCTCGCAACCGCTGCGCGGTTACTCGGCCGGTGCCGCAGGCGTTAAGCATACTATGAGCCGGCTCTCCGAAATCACACTGGCTGCTATTCTATCCAGCGGGATAACTGCTATCGCGGTGTATTTCGTCGTTTCTCATTTCATGATGGCCGCGTGGAAAGATGAAGCGAACTATTTACTCGGATTTGTTGAAGTAGAGGGCGTCAGGGACTCCATGAATGCAGAATTGCAGGTCTTACGTGCTCTTTCAATCGAAGATTCCGTGCGAAATGGTGAGGACGAGGATTTACTTAGTTTGGCATGTACTAGTCTTGCACTATCACTACCCAGCATTAAACCAGCTCTATACAAAGATGCACCAAATCGAAAGGCAGAGATTGATCAAGTTGTACAAGATGGCCGTGCTCTGCTAGAGAAGCTTCGAAGTGACAACGTATGCTTAACAAGGCCATGAAAACGGCCACTGAAAAACGTGGCCTGGGACGCGCAAACAGCGCGCGCCCTTTATGGCGGCGTTATATTGCATGATTACCGAGTACGAGGAACTACTCGCTTGGGCGGAAACTAACTCCAGTAGCAGAGATTACAGTTGTGTAGAAAAATGGCTTAGTGGAAAGGCGGATAAGTACTCCGCAGTAGATGATCTCGCAATCTTCTTGGCAATATCTTATATCGACGCCGCCATCGCATATAACACGGCTAGTAATCTATTCAATCAAATCATGTCGGATATTGAATTTAGCCAGGTTCCGGAGGTGTTTTGGAGGATGTATATAGCCTTCGAAGATTTTGAAATCTTGGAGGATCCAGATGCACTAGCTAAGCCACGGATCAGATCTGAACTGGAAGCGTTAAATGCAATATAACAAGTCGCTGAAGTACGCTTCGGCCACCAAAAGCGTGGCCTCCGCAGGACAGCCAAACCTTCGGTTTGTCTGCCTCTTAGCAAGGCGTTATGTGGCCTAGATTCTGTGCAATAGTGATCCCAGCCATATGCCTTAGCGTATCCGCTGATTCGCTCCCGCCTAGGACTGTGGTGAGCATCGAAGAAGCGAAGGAAATGGGATTCATTATAGAAGAGGCGCCGGAGCCTGATGGTTCGGTGTTCCTGATAATTACCGCGCCTACTCAGGATCCCAATGGATGCACGGCTACTGTTGTAACTCAAGCCACCATCGACCAGAAAGGTCAGCAAATCTCTATCGTTCAGATACCTTTGGCGTCTAGTCGAGGTAAAATCGGGCATCACGTTGCTACTAACCATTCTTATACAAGCTATCTAAGGTTTGGGTACACCTGCGGTAGTGGGTCAATGAACTATGAGATCAGGGGTAAGTCACTTGGGTCACCGGCCACATAACAAGTACGTGAAATGTGACGCGCTTACAGCGCGCACTTTACGTGGGCGTTAGGTGTACTCAGTGACTTCCGAGCAAAATTCCAGCCTAACTAGAGCCGAAAGGTTAATTGAAGCTGGTGAATTTGCTGCTGCGAGAGAAGTACTACGACCACTGATTGAGATTGGAGTAGGCAAAGCCGTAAGGCTAAATTGCAGTATTTTCGAAGAGGGTGTGTCCGAAGATGAAATGGACCGGATTTACTCCGAAGGCATATTACGCGCAGCCGAGCTAGGTGACCTCGAAGCGCTGTATATTTCTGGTTCTTTTTATGACCAGGGCGAATATGTGCCTCAGGACAAGGAAAAGGCTTCTGCAATCTTCAGGCAAGCCGCAGAGCTAGGTCATTCGCACAGCCAATGGATTTATGCATGCGAACTATTATGGGGTAAAGGAACGTTTCCCCAATCAATTGAGCGGGGTCTCGACTACCTACAACGAGCTATCGACAATGGCTCCGCCGAAGCCTGTATCACTAAGGCTCGTCTTTATCATGAAGGGGAGTTTGGTCATTCCAAAAACCCAGAGCAAGTTGCAAGCATGTGTCAGTTGGCGAGAGACTACGATGAAACTGTATTTGTTCCGTACACCTAACAAGTACGTGAAATGTGACGCGCTTACAGCGCGCACTTTACGTGGGCGTTAGGTGCCTAGGAGAGCTATGATGAAATTCATAACATCGATAGTTGTTTTGTTTTCCACAGCTTCCCTTGCGCTCTCATTTGCATATGATGTTGTTTTTGAAAACAGCTTTGATCAATCAATAGCTATGACATTCAAGAAATATCACGCTTTCGAATTCGATGGCATCCGTCCAGATGAATGGACGGATGAGCTCCTCATCCGAACTCTAGAGCAGGATGTCCAGTCCGGTGAATCAGTTACAATGACTTTCACTGACGCAACCGGTGGGTTTTGGATATTGTGGTCAGCATACGATTCCAAAGGTGCGTTAATCTGTGCCGGAGAAGTAGATTTGACCATAGGGCGTTCCCCTTATTTAGTTAAGCTATCGCCAACAACATGTCCAATACATCGTTAAATTTTTCAGCACCTAACAAGTCAATGGTGCATCGCGCCTACGGCGCTGGACAGCCTACGCGTTGCTTCGGCTGCCGCACATTGAAGCGTTAGGTGGCAATGACAAAGATTGCCCTCATTATCCTTTGTTTGTTTTCTGTTTCTGCTCGGGCTGATGGCAGTGTACTAATTGTCGGGTCCCCTACGATGGCCAAGTTAAGCGAAAGGCCATGCACTGAGCATCTTCCTGCAACCGAAGATGATTCCCTCGACCAAGGGGGTAAGATTATTTGCATGGATAGGGTATTCCATATTTCCTACGCAGTCCGCGCAGTACTAGAGGGAGATTTTTCCGAAGAAACGATTGATGCTGTAAGTTTCTATCACTACGACGGGCTTCCCGATCACCTATCTATTGTACCTGCGTGTGTGCTTCTTGCCGCGAATTCTGGTGTTTTCTACCATGTGAAGAGTGTTCCAGCGTCTCTTCAGGAGGGGGCATATGTCTGCGAAGCAGAAACGGAGTGAAGGCCACCTAACAAGCACAAGCAATCGGGACCAGCTTACAGCTGGCCCTTGTTGTGGGCGTTAAATGGCCTTATGAGTTCATCCAGCAAATTGTTGCGCGCTCAATCTATCGCAAATGCGGTATTGGCTAGTGGTCTCATCGGCGCTTTATTCGGGTTTCTCACGTTAAGCGTAGTGAGCAGTGTGCTCCCGGCAGTTTTGTTGGGCGCAGTGGTGGGTTACTCATTTTTGCATAAGTTTGGTTTAAGGTACTTCCTTTCCGAGACTTCTTGGCGGGCTACCGCGTGGCTGGTATCTCTTTCTGTACTTCTAGTTACCCTATTTCCAAAACTTGTGGCACCGGCATAATGAGTCGGCCAATTAACAAGTTGCTCAAATTCGTTGCGGGCCTTTGGCCCTCCACCGGACAGCCAAACCTTCGGTTTGTCTGCCGTTTAGCAAGGCGTTAACTGTCTTCACAGTCATGTCCTACATACCGATCTCCAAATCTGAAGTCGAAGAATTACTCAGTCGGGAACTAGCAGAATGCCCCCCGAAATTGAAGCAACTATTCGTGAAGTACCGTGTACCACTGGAACAATACGCATTAGAGCGCCATGGCAAGTTCGAAAAGGTCTTCGTTGCTGCAATTAATGGTAGTGAAGCCATGTACTATGAAGATATCGAGGAAGGATGGAATTTCTCACCAGTATCCGAAGCTGGTGTTTTATTGGAGCATTGGTGTAACCAAGATGAGCTAAAGTATGCATTACTCCACTGGAGTGGTTATGACAGTTAACAAGGGCAGGCACCACCGCCCACTACGTGGGCTGGACCTCGCAACCGCTGCGGCGGTTACTCGGCCGGTGCTGCGGGCGTTATGTGGGCATAGAGCGAGAAGAAGTCTTATGTAGTTTGATTCGGAATCCTAAGAGTGGCTGACTATATTTTTGCTCTTGCCTGCTTTGCTATCGGAACTTTCTTTCTGGTACAGGGGCGACGTGCTGCGCGAGAGGAGCAAAATTTATCTATCATCGACCAAGTCTTGCTACGGTCTAAGTATCTGCCCTGGCTATTCATAGCTTTAGGAATACTACAGTTGGTAGGAGCGTCACTTGATTGAACTGGTTTTTTGCTCCCATAGAGAATGCCACATAACAAGAAAGGGCTACGGACGCGCAAACAGCGCGCGCCGCAGCCTTTGGCGTTATGTTTCCTAGCACTCAGCTCCACACTTGACGCAGTTATCATTTATGATAACCTTTCTCCATGTCATGGAAGATCACATTCTTCAATCAAAAGGTGGAAGCTGAGATTCTGGCCTTTCCTGCTGGAATATTGGCCAACTTGCTTCATATCCTCGAGTTGATCGAAGAATTTGGCCCGGCTCTAGGTAAGCCGCATACAGCTCCTATGAGTGGCGGATTGTTCGAGGTCCGGGCTAAAGGCAAGGAAGGAATTGGGCGTGCATTCTTCTGTATTGTCAAAGGTCAGGAAATTGTGATTCTTCATTCCTTCGTCAAGAAAACTCAGCGAACTCCCAAGAAGGAACTGGAGAAGGCGCGCCGCAGATTGAAGGAGATCGACTAATGGCTCGACCCGATTTTGACAGTTTCAAGAAGAAGGCTCTGGAACGTTCTGATGTTGCCAGCGAGTATGAGCGTTTGTCTCCGGCGTATGAGCTTCGACGTAAGCTCGTTGCACTCCGCCAGAGTGCTGGTCTCACCCAGGAAGAAGCCGCTGAACTACTTAACACAAAGAAGAGCAACATCTCGAGATTGGAGAGTGTTAATTCAACAATCTCACCTAAGCTCTCTACTATTTCGGACTATGCCGAAGCAATGGGTTATAGCCTTAAGATTGATTTTGTGCCCCAGGATTCACGGAAACATAACAAGAGCTTGCAGCGGACGGCTGAAAAGCGCCGCCGCTGAAGCAGGCGTTACGCGCCTTAGCCCGTATTCCGCAGATTGCATGATTGTATCCAATAGGATACAATTGGCGGATGTATCAGATTCAGCAGACTGATGTTTTTGCGAAGTGGTTATCCAAACTCAAGGACGTGAGAGCTACTGCGAAGATATTGGCGCGTATTGAATCAGTTCGCCAAGGTAACTCCGGCGATTCCAAGTCCTTGGGACCCGGCCTACACGAACTAAGGATACATTTCGGGCCGGGATATCGGGTTTACTTCACCCGTAAAGCCGGTCTTGTCGTGCTTCTCCTATGTGGGGGAGATAAATCGAGCCAAAGCAAGGATATAGCTCTGGCTCGGAAAATACTGTCCGAAATATGAGCGGAGTGACTGGTATGGTTAAAGTTACAGAATTTGATGCAAGTGTGTATCTCGATAGCGAAGAGACAATTGCAGAGTACCTATCTGCAGCACTTGAAGATGATGATCCCAGTGTATTTCTTGCTGCCATTGGACATGTCGCGAAAGCACGAGGCATGTCTGCTATTGCACAGGAATCAGGCTTGGGGCGCGAGAGCCTCTATAAAGCATTTGCTCCAGGTGCGAAGCCAAGGTATGAAACAGTACAAAAAGTTCTGCATTCACTTGGTGTAAAGATCAATGTTTCAGCCGCGTAGCAAGCACGTGAAATGTGACGCGCTAACAGCGCGCACTTTACGTGGGCGTTAAATGCCTGTGATCGCGAAATCCAAGGCAGCAATAATATCGTCTCTCAAATGGCTTAGAGATCCGATTGGATTCTTCAGGACATTGGCAGGGATGGATGCTACTTGGGGCACCAGAAGCAACAATTCTTCTCGTGCGTACTCGATCGTTGGGGTAAGCCTTTTGAGTTCTTCGCCTTTGAAGTCGGCCTTCCTTCCCAATGGAACCACAATTCGTGTGGCAATGTCGGAGATGATGTCGCTTTGAATATCTACGATGAAGGGGTAGGCCTTGCGAGTAGATTTGCTGGGGTTCGTATATACATCGAATTGCCTCATCAAAATTCCTGGTACTCTGCGCCAAAGCAGCCGTTCTCTTTCACAAACTCGTTATACGTTCTGATCGCCTTACGATTCTCATTGCGCCAACTTTCAGCGTTAGCCTGGGCGAGTTTGGTCTGTAGTGCCTGCTCTAGTGTGGCCGAAAGGTTTATGTCCAACGCCCGTGATTTACTCAACAAATCACTGTTTACGCTAAGGTTAGTAGCCTTTTTGGGTGCATCTGTATCATACAAAGTGTCCATGAGAATATCCTCGGATGAGCCTGGCTCTAATTATGCGCATAGCAATGCGCATTGTAAAGCATTTAACAAGTCAGGGTTGCGAGGCGCCTTTGGCGCAGGACGCGCTGACGCCGCCACAGCTTGAAGCGTTAGGTGGCTCGCAGAGGAGGATAACTATGCACAAGGAGTACGAAGGTGGATGCCACTGTGGAGCAGTTCGGTACTCTTGCACGGCGGAACCAGAGTTAACCTTCTTCTGTCACTGCAACGACTGTCAGCGGACTACTGGCAGCCCATTCTCCATGGAAATGATGATTGCAGAGCCGTCTTTCTCCATCGAAGGTCCACTTAGTTCTTACATTGTTACAGGCGATTCTGGCAAGCCGGTGACGCGCTGGCATTGCGAGAAGTGCGCGTCGGGTATTTATCTCGACGGTGAGGCCGACCCAGGATACATATTTCTGAAAGTGGGTAGCCTGGACGATGCAAGCTGGGTCATACCACAAATGCATATCTACACCTCAGCTCAGCAGCCTTGGTTGAGAATCGACGATGATCTACCACGGTATGAATATGCACCAGAAGAGTGAGATCCCGCCACCTAACAACGGCAGGCAATTCGCGCCCTACGGGCGCCGGACTGACCAAACCTGTGGTTTGGCTCGCCGTTGCTGCCGGCGTTATGGTGCAAGTGAGCTTCGGTTTTCGCGCAAATCGAACGTTCCAGTGTACTAATCAAGTCCACATTAATCACAATAAGAAGGACGACTAATGTCTGAGGCAGAACTTCTCCTGATCGCGGTGGGTATGATCCTTGCGACTGGGCTGATTCGGTGCGTTGATGGGATTTATTACGCAACTGTTAGCCAGAACCCCTTTTGGATACCGCAGGTATTGTTGTGGTCAACTTTCATCTATGGCGTCAACTTCTTGTGGGGCTACAAGAACGACCTGTCGGTAAATCCTACGTACATGAGTTACGTGTCATCGATAGCAGTTAGTTCAACTTTCGTCCTACGGGCGCGCATCATGGCCTCAGGCAACGCGGCGCAGGTAGAGGACTGGGCCGGTCACTTTGATAAAATGGCACGACCGTACTTTATCCTCGCTTTCATGACATCCTTGTCGGCGATATCTCTCGGTTTGGCTAATGGTGATAGTACGGGTTTCGATGCTACGAGCATCCCTTTTTGGATAGGGGCCGGGCTCAACGCTATTGGGGCGATCTCTGGAAAGACTTGGGTTCGGGGCACCGTCGCCGTCACACACCTGGCTCTAGTTATACTCGCAAGCTACATACTGTTCTCGAACGAGATGATCTAATACGTTGTAGTTGAGTTCTCAAAGACCAGGCTCCACTCTGATGTGGAAGCAGTCCTTGAGAGTCTGGGTCGCCAATGTCCGCTTGTAGCACAAGGACGACATAGGGGACACAGTAATGCACCATAGTAAGACAAGGCTGCGAGGGCGCTGCAAGTCCGGGCGCGCGAGCGCACGCTCCAGTTCGAAGCGGTACGACGCAGCACCATCACAGAGGCCAAAAATGAACACAAGGATAATAAATGCAAAGCGTTGAACTCGTCCTGATCGGCGTCAGTCTGATTCTCGCAACAGCCGTTGTGAAGCTCGTTGAAGGCATATACCAAGCTTCAATCAGCGAAAAACCCTATTGGATTCCCACCGTTCTTATGCTGGGCACGCTCATATACGCGGTAAATTTTTTGTGGTCGTTCAATAATGACCTGGATAAGGCAGTACAAAATTATCCAAACTTTTTCTTGTCTATAATGGTGTCCGCTGTGCTATTTCTTCGGGCGCACATCCTGGTAGGAAACGATCCGGCAAGTATTCCAGACTGGCGTACGCACTGGGAGTCTATTGCCAGACGATATTTTGTTGTCGCTACGCTACTTTCTTTGATGTCGGTTTTAGTCTTGGTGGAAGATGAATCGAGTAGCGGATTCGACGCGGTGAGTGCACCGTTCCTGGTCGGGGCAGCACTCATGCTGGCGGGTGCAGTCTTTAAACAAACCTGGGTTCGCGGTACCGTCGCGATTATTACCCTGTTCCTTGTCATAGCGGCTGGATTTGTACTGTTTACGCAAGGCATGTTGTAAATTGGATTTTTTGAAAGTCAGATTGCCAGTGATGTTTGCTTATGGCCGGGCGGCTGAATACATCAAAGTAACGTACTATAACAAGGCTATGAAATCGGCCACGGAAAAAAATAGATGAGGACTAAAACACTTAACAGGCAGCGGCAGTGCGCACGCTACGCATGCCGGAATCAGCGCTGCGTGCTTCGCCGTTGCGGTGGGCGGTGTGTGCTCGTAAGGTTCTAGTTTGAGAAAGGTCGTGATATTCGGAAACTCTGCATCTGGTAAGTCTACGCTTGCCAGGCAGCTATGTGCGTCAGAAGGCCTGGCACACCTTGATCTAGACAATCTGGCCTGGGAGGCCACTTCTCCACCAAAAAGAGTGGCTCTGGAAGCTTCGAGAACGGAAATTGAGAACTTCCTTGCCCCACATGCTGGGTGGGTGGTAGAAGGTTGCTACTCTGATCTGATAGAAATTGTGATGCCTCAGGCCTCGGAAGTTATATTTCTAGATCTGCCCATTGATGAGTGCGTTACCAATGCAAAGCAGCGTCCCTGGGAGCCACACAAGTACGAATCCAAAGAGGCACAAGACGCAAACTTAGATATGCTACTTGAATGGATTGGCCAATATTCTGAGCGCAAAGACACCTTTTCAAGGGCAGCACACCTGGCTTTATATGAGGCATTTGAAGGCCATAAGACTATCTTTGCGAGCAATGAAAGACGCTCATAACAAGTCAAGGGCGCTTCGCGCCTGGACCGCTTAACAGTGGCCCCAGTCTGAGGCGTTATGTGCATAAACATATCCCAGAAGCGGGGAAGATTGAATTGATCTTACGTGAAGCGACTAACAGCGACCTTCCGGTGTTACGGGAGCTGGAGCAGCGGGTTATTGAGGCCGAAAGACCATTTGATGCCTCCATTAGAAATGATGAAACCCACTACTATGATTTATGCGACCTTATATCAAACCAGGACTCCTGCTTGGTTGTCGCAGAAGAGTCAAATGAAATAGTTGGCACCGGTTACGCCCAAATAAGGGCATCCAAGGAAGCCTTCACACACGAAAGACACACGTATTTGGGATTCATGTACGTAGCTACAGAGCACAGAGGAAAAGGAATAAATAGCCAGGTAATGAGTTACCTGGTTCAGTGGAGTAAAAGCAAAGGCATTACAGACTTGTATCTCAATGTTTACCACCAAAATGAATCAGCTATAAAAGCCTATGAAAAGTCGGATTTTGAGCCTTGTCTGTTGGAAATGAAGCTATGCTTTTAGGCCAAAAGCACATAACAAGTAGCGCAAGCACGACAAAATGCTGCGCGTTTCGCCATTTCGCAAAGGGCTATATATCGTAGGAGCAATTCATGATTAGAAGTCGATCTCCAAGAACTATAATCCTGTCATTAGCTCTTGTAATTCCAATGCTTGGATTCGCTCAGGAGCGAAGAGAAATCCCTCCGTATTCCGTGTTCGGAGACCCGACGCAATCCGAGTTAAGTTCCGTAGAAGATTTTCTCAACAAGTACAAAGATGCCTGGCTTCGACAAGATACAGAAGCGTATGTTGAACTGCATTCTGAAGACACTGAATGGATAAATGCATATGCACGAATGTTTCGCGGGAAGGTAGCCCTGGCGAACTTTATCGAGCATCGACTTTTTCCGGCATTTGACTCCGATGTTTCCAAGCAGGAAATCCTGAACATGCGGACGATATCAATTAGATACTTGGGCGACAGTGCAGTCATTCATGCGTACACAGACGGCCAAAGAGGTGCCTCCCGTAATGACGGAGAAGGTTTCAGGCGTACGCACTTGCATCTTGTTCTGCGCAAGGACATGGATTCGTGGAAGGTGGTGCATACAGCGATTATGGATGCGAGGTAGGGATGTGTATAACAAACGGCTCAAGGCACTGAACAGTGATAAGCGCTGCCTCTTGCCCGGATGTTAGGTAGATAGTGCTGATCCAATGAAGCTGCGGATATCCATAAGTTCTCTTTTGATTGCTAGCCTCGGTGCGTTTGCGGCAAATTCGCCTGATCACAATGCGGTTGTCTCGAATCTACACAAAAACCCACCTTCGCCGTGTATATCGAAAAGCGCGGATGATACCTCATCTGGAATGAAAAGCTTTCCACAAGGAGAAACGGATGAGCAGCTTCGTAACGTCATGGGGATGTTCGTATCGCCAGCGCTTGAAAGTGGAGCGCATCTGCTTTCGTCGAAGGACGTCGTTGCGGTATACACAGCAGTGTTTTACCAGGATGCGTCCATCAACGAAGTAGGAATCTATGCCTATCAACTCCGAAACGCTGTCGCACCTGGCACCTTTGTGACAAGCGAAGGTTTCAACGGCAATGTACGCGTTTTGGAGGGGCGCTTATTAGTCGTTTTATGGCACGAGAAGTTGGACAGAACCAGGGCATGCTTCGAGGCAATGGATAAGGCGTTGGAAGCCCATGCAGAGCTGAGAACGGACGATCCATCTGACAAATCGTTGGAGGTGGACACTTGACCACGACCTCCCACTCGCTACTGCTCCGGTTGGCCGCCCTCAAGCGCCGCACTAGCCGGTGTTAAAAGGCAATGGAGCTAATGAGCACAATTTATATTGGATTGGCTCTATCTGAACCTATTGTTCTTATCATTGCCCTGCTGCGAGTATTCATTTGTGCCTACCGGTCGCATCGCTCCCGGAATTTGAGGTTCACCGTATATTCAGTTCTCATTGCTATTTCACTCATTCTGGTATTTTGCATTATTGTTGCAGTGTGGTTTGGCTATGCGGTTTCTCACTCCGCGAAAAACCCGTCAACCGACCTCATCGTTTTAGCGGGAACGCTGTCTTTGGCCTACATTGGTAGTATGTTGGCATGGTGGCCTGCATCGCACATGGACAATTAAAGTGATAGAAGTCCCGTCTAAAGAGGCGTCGTATTAGGAACAAAAACGTTAGCAAGCCTTGAATTCAGTAGAGGTTATATGGGTTCCATTACGCAAGTCGCCCAACAATACAAAGGGCGCGCGTGAAAGCACGTTACAAGTCCAAGCCGCAGCGGCGCTGTGCGCCGGGACAGGTTTATATTGCGCTGGCACAAAAGTTCGCTTGTCCACGCTTGAAACCTTTGTGTCAGCGCCAGTCACTTTGGAGACCTGAACCGCATGGATAAGTGGCTCTTTCGTATAGCGGGGATCTTCGTTGCCTTTGTTCTCCTTGCGCATGAGCTTCTTGGATCACCCATGGTGCTGCCACCGTTGCACGATGCCGGAGTACCCGCACAGGTGCTCTGGTTACATCATTTCTCCTGGCATGTGGGCTCTGTTGCCATGCTGGGTATGATCTTTTTGTTTATTCTGGGCGCCCGGCAAGCGGAAGACCTGTCCATGGTGTGTGTTGCTACGGGTATGAGCATTGGATTTGCGGTTTTAGGGATAGGGTTGGCTGTTCTTGCTAGCCATAGCCTGTGGGATACACCGGCGCCATATGCATGGACGGTGACATCTGCCCTGGGTATTGCCGGGATTGGAGTTCGTTTGAAGGTGAGGGGCCGATGACATGGAGTTTAATCGGCATCCTAAGGTAATCCAGACAAGAATCACTGGGTCGTGTTTCGCTTCGCCGGGAGGACTTTCTCCGATCACGTGGCGGTACAGATTGATCTGCTGGGCATGATAAGCGTATAAACTAAGCATTGCCCGACAGCGTTGTAGCTGGGAGGCAAAACAGCGCTGCAGGCAAGTCTGCGGGCAGTGTGCCGTTGTGGCGACGTACGTTCTATAATCCGAAGTTGAGAAAACCCAGGTGGGGAAAGCAATGATCCGATCACACCTTCTACTCTTGATCTTTCTTCTCGCGCAAGCAAGTGTGGGTACCGCAAACGTTGTCCACGAAGAGAACACGGAGCTGGGAAGCATACGCGTGGAACTGGTCGCTGAAGGCTTGGATCTCGTCTGGGGCATGGCGTTTCTGAACCAGGACGAGTTAGTTTTCACCGAGCGGGATGGCGATATGGGAATAGTCTCTATCTCCTCGGGGGAAGTGACGGAGGTGGAAGATGTCCCTGATGTCAAAACGCATGGCCAGGGTGGCTTGTTGGATGTTGCTACACCTCCAGGTTATAGCCCCGGGGACTGGCTGTATCTAACCTACGCCAAAGACGTGGACGGCGAAGGGGTAACTGTTCTCGCTCGAGCCAAAGTTGCCGATGGAAGTATCACGGCGTGGGAGAATCTACTGGTTAGCAGTTCGCCCTCGTCCAGCGGCAGGCATTTTGGAAGCCGCATTGAGTTCGATGGTGAAGGTCATGTTTACTTTACGGTAGGTGATCGCGGTGTTCGGCCGACGTCGCAGGATTTACAACAACACAGCGGCTCAGTGTTACGACTCGCGCTCGATGGTAGTGTGCCCACAGATAACCCCTTTGTTACAGATGAAGAAGTACTGCCAGAGATCTGGAGTTACGGCCACAGAAACCCCCAGGGCATCGCCCTTGATAAGGGAAATAATCGGCTTTGGGTAAACGAGCACGGACCCAGGGGCGGTGATGAAATCAACCTGGTATCCCCCGGCCTGAATTACGGGTGGCCCGTTATTTCATATGGCCAGGAGTACCGGGAACCTAAACCAGTCGGCGAAAGTACCCACAAAGAGGGGATGGAGCAGCCCAAGAAAGTGTATACGCCTTCTATCGCACCGAGTTCCCTACTGCATTACACAGGAAACGCGTTTCCTGCGTGGTCTGGGCACCTTTTCTCGGGTGCACTGAAGCTGACCCACATTAATCGAGTAGCGGTTGATGAGAAGGGAGAACTACGGGGTGAAGAACGATTGCTCGACGATTTCGGCGAAAGAGTAAGGTCCTTACGCCAGGGGCCAGACGGTTTCATTTATTTTTCTACCGATAGCGGCAAAATTCTACGTCTGGTGCCCGCTCAATGAAGAGTTATTCAAAACGCAGATGTTGTCGGGTTAATGTACCGCCAAGAACGCTATGAAATACCATCAAGGCAGGCTGATTGACCACATTGGGTTTGGTGTTTCAAACCTTGAGCGAAGCAAGGCCTTCTACGTGGCGATTCTCAGCGCACTGGGCAAAAGCGATGGATACGGTGGCGACGATTCCGGCTTTTATTTCGACGAATTCTATGTTGCCCAAAGGGATTCAGCGGTAACGAATCTTCACCTGGCGTTTCAGGCGGATTCCATTGATCAGGTGCACGCATTTTACCAGGCGGGATTGGATGCCGGCGGCAGGGACAACGGCCCGCCGGGCTATCGAGAGTACCATGACTGTTACTATGCCGCGTTTTTGCTCGACCCCGATGGCAACAACATCGAAGCCGTGTGTGACGTTGGCGCCGAGCGCTCGAGTGCATCGGTGGTAGTGACGAGTAGGGATTAGCTTGCATTACGTGGATCCGGCGCGATTTGTTCAATCACTGGGATGGGGTAGCGTGCCACCGGAGGTCACACAGTGAGCAAAGAAACACTGTCAGGATGCTGCCTTTGTGGCGAACGGGGTGAACGGGCCGAGTGGTGTGAAGCAGGCATGGCCGCCCCAAGGCAAGAGACCTTCAATAGCGAATAGCGGCTCAACTATGGACATACTAACCGTTGCAGAGATTCTTGAGTTGATACGCATTAACGAGGCGGCTATCGCTACACAATTCCAGACCTGGCTCACCATCACTTTCGCCACTATCGTAGCCGTATTCGCAGGTAGAAACCTGCTGACCAGGGTGATGAAATGGCTGGTTACCTTGTTGTATCTGCTAGCGTCCCTATCAGTGGTAGCGATGAGTATTTATCTGGCCGAGGGCAATGGTCAGCTTCTTGCCGCTCTGGCTTCTCGCGAAGTAGACGTGGCGCCCCCCGTGTTTGCCGGTGTGGTTTTTTTCGCGGTATTTGTCGTGGGTGTAGGTACCACGGTGTATTTTATTCACATGCAACCGGGTGAGAAGGATAGTTAACCGTGCGATACAGTGCGGTAAGGGCAGAGGTTTGATGCATGGAGTTCTCTCCGGTGATTTGCCTGCCAGTGGCGAGAGTAATACGCAATGAAACTTGAAGGTTCATGTCACTGCGGCAGCGTGTGCTTCACTGTAAATTCTGCCCATCCTTATCCGTTCAATCACTGCTATTGCTCGATTTGCCGTAAAACGGCGGGTGGAGGGGGCTATGCCATTAATCTGGGTGGCATTTATGAATCACTGCGCGTGGAAGGTGAAGACAGTATCAGCGTGTACAGCGCGACTATTGAAGACGAGGAAACAGGAGAGAGTCGCGAAAGTCCGGCGCGAAGACATTTTTGTAGCAAGTGCGGTAGCGCACTTTGGCTATGGGATCCTCGTTGGCCCGAGTTAGTGCATCCATTTGCTTCGGCCATCGATACCGAGTTGCCGGTTCCTCCCGAGCGCAGCCATATGATGTTGAACTCCAAGGCCACCTGGGTCGATGTTCATACCGGACCAAAAGACGCACTGTTTGAGCAGTATCCGCAAGAATCCCTGGCTGCCTGGCACCAGCGCCTGGGGATCGAAGACGAGAATCACTAGCGACTGTTATGTTCAAGAAAGTTCTCCTCGCCATTTTGCTATTGCTAACCCTGGCCTATGCAGTCATAGCCTTAGTGCTGGCGACTAGCCGTGAACCGGCGCCCGAGGCGCTGGTGGATGGGGCTACCTATCCGGTCATTGCGATTTTCGGGGCCAGCGGTACAGCTGGCGATGGCATATTGAAAGCCGCGCTGGCTGATGCCGCTATAGAAAAAATTTACGTGGTTACCCGCAGGACAACACCACGTATCGAGGCCGGTGTGGCTGCGGGCAAAGTCGAAATGGCCCTGCATATGGATTACACCGACTATTCCGCGGTGATTGATCAGCTCGCCGACAGCGACGCAGTTTATTGGGCCCTGGGCACGAGTTCGATTGGGGTCGACGAGGCAACCTACATTAAAATACACGTGGACTTTCCCCTGCGTTTTGTGGAGGACTGGTCGAGTGCAGGTACAAAATCGCACGCATCGTTTCACTACATTAGTTCGAGCGATATTTCGGCGCAGTCAACCAGCATGTGGGCAAGACAGAAGTATCGAGCAGAGCAATTACTGTTTGCCTATGGCCGGGAGCATGGATTGGAGGTGATAGCGTATCGCCCCGACTACATTGGCCCCACCGGTGAGGAGGCCCATTTTGGACAGCAACTGTTATTCTGGTTTTTCCGCCCGGTGGGCGCGGCTGTGCGAGCAACCCAGATTGGCCAGGCAATGCTTGAGGTCACGGCGCGTGCCAGTCAATTTGAAACAGGTGACAAGCTAAACACGAGTAAAATTATCCAGTACAGTGGCGCGTATGAAGACCGGCTTTAGTTCAGGAGCAAGTGTTGAAGATTTTTATTGACGAACTGGCATCCCACAAGGTGGAGAAGCTGGTGATCTGCTCCCTGGAGCAGGCGCTTTACCAGGCAGTGGTGGTCATTGATGGTGCAGAGCACCTGGTGTGGGAGAGTCAGAAAAGGCCAGTATGCAGCCGTAATCTTATGGTGATGCGCGAGTCCTTCGAGCATCTGGACATTCCCCAGCGTGTATTGCGACACGAGAGTGCCTACGACGAAATGGTGGGACTGCCCAGCGATACGGCCAGTAACAGGATGGAAGTCCCACTGGACCAGAACCCCTATCCGGAAACCCGGTATTAAAGAGATCAACAATGGCCAGGTTTAACAAGTTTCTGGTGGGACAACTTAAATGCGCGCTGGTGTTTTCATTGGCGCTGGGCCTCTTATGCGCCGTGGCTATTCTTGCCGCCGGTCAAATCCATGGGTCCGTGCAGTTTGACCTGGACCTGACCTCGGCGGACAGCATCTGGTTTGTGCTTGGCACGCCAATAGTTGTCGCTGTTCTGTTTCTTCTCTGCAGTCCGATTTCATATGCGCTGCAACGTGCGGGTGAGCGCCTGTTTTCCAGGGGCGAGGGCCCGGTAGTAGACTAGCAGGGCGGGGCACCCGGGCGATGTTACATCGCCGCGAATTGCATCAGTGAGGTGAAGCTATGGAGCCAAGGGAAGTCGTGCAATCCTGGGTCGATGCGTTCAATCAGGGCGATGCCGATTTAGTTGCCAGTTTCTACGCTGAACATGCCACTAACCATCAGGTGGCCAACCAGGAGGTGGTGGGTCGAGGGGCGATTCGTTCCATGTTCGCTGATGAGTTTGCTGCGGCAGACATGGTCTGCATCGTGGAGAATATATTTCAGGATGGAAGCTGGGCCATACTTGAGTGGAAAGACCCCGTGGGTTTTCGCGGCTGTGGTTTTTTTCAAATCGAGGACGGCAAGATAGTGTTTCAGCGCGGTTACTGGGACAAATTATCTTTCCTGCGGCAGCACAATCTGCCTATCCCACAGGATTAACAAGCCCTTGTACGGAATTCGTAGCGATTGTTATCAGCCGAATGATCACAATGGTGTTCCATTCTTGATCTCTGTTAGCGGACATCCTGGGGCGTAGCTGTAATGCGCGGGTTCCAGGTGTATGGCCAGTTCTATACCTCCGGTGGTTACAAGCTACGCAGTTACCTGGATGTGTGCCGAGTAGGAGCTGAGCAAAGGCGTCCCGATCTTATGGTCATCATGATGAACCCGGGGTCTTCCTACCCGTTGGATGGCATCGATGACTCAACGGAGCCATCCCTTACCCAGGCCGATACCACCCAGCGCCAGGTCATGAAGCTTATGGGCAGGTCGTTGTATCAGCGCGCGAGAATCCTCAATCTGTCTGATCTTCGTACACCGGATTCCAATGCGCTTTACGCATTCCTCAGGTCCAGGCAGTCGCGGAGGATCACTCATTCGATTTTTTCACCAGCGCGCAGGAAAGAACTCGAACAGTTGTTTGTGCGGCATGTGCCCGTTGTTTTCGCCTGGGGGGTCAATCCGGCCCTGCTACCGTTGGCCAGACAGGCGGTGGAGGTATTATCAGTAGACCAGCCCCTGGGTCTTCTCAAGCCGGGAACGCAGTATGCCTATTACCATCCGCTACCCAGGGATTATCCCCGTCAGTTAGAGTGGCTGCGACGTGTGAAGCGTCAATTGGCCGAACAGCGCAAATCCTTCAAGATGGCGGAGCGCTCGGTGTCGTGAGTCATTCGATCGGGTTGCCGCAGAGACTGCTACGCTCGTGGTATCAGCGTATGATCAAAACAACCTAACATAACGCGAGTTTTCCATGCACGACCTGCAGCTGCTGGTAGACCTCCATAAGGGCGCCCTGCGACAAGGGCCTGGTGGGGACGATGAGACGAGCAGGGCCCTGAGCCTTGCGGGTATCGACCGTACACAACCACTTGAGATTGCCGATATTGGTTGCGGCACCGGTGCCTCCGCGTTGGTGCTGGCCCGCCAGCTCAATGCGCATATCACCGCGGTCGATTTCCTGCAGGATTTTCTTGATGAGTTGACCGTTCGCGCCGAGCGGGCAGGGCTGGCCGATAAAATCACCGGTGTGTGCGCCTCGATGGAATCATTGCCCTTCGAACGCGAACAGTTTGACGTTATCTGGTCCGAGGGTGCGATTTACAACGTGGGTTTTACCACTGGGCTCAAGGACTGGAGGCCCTACCTTAAACCGGGAGGTATCCTCGTTGTATCTGAGATTACCTGGACGACGGACAATCGGCCCCTTGAGATCCAACAGCATTGGGATAGCGTTTATCCCGAAATTGCCACGGCGGCCGTAAAGCAGGAACAACTCGCTAACAGCGGGTATTCGATGCTTGGATATTTCAGTTTGCCCCAACACTGTTGGCTGGAAAATTATTACGATCCGATGCGCGCACAATTTGCGGAGTTACTATCAGCAAACGATGGTAGCGACGCGGCGCGAGCCATTGTTGAAGCCGAGCGTCACGAGATTGCGCTTTATGAGCGCTATAGCGACTACTTCAGTTATGGTGTCTACATTGGGAGGAAAACCGATGCGAACTAAACGGCCAATTGAGTTGCCCACGCACTCCCTCAATGCCTGTTACATCGGCTGGAACTACAAGCATCGAGGCTACACAGATCCCGCGAGTGTGTTAAAAATTGTGTTTCTCTATGTGGCGCTGGCCTGGTGCTGCAGTGTCTCTGTAGTCGCTGATGGCGACGACAAGGTTTTTATGGGCTATACCGAAGCGCAGCTTGACGACGCCTATGATCAGCGTGTGTGGGCAGACAATATTGGTGAGGTGCTTGCCCACCTGCATTCCAGAAACGAAAGCGCTCTTGCTCGTATCGGTGACCCAGAGCGTCACGACTATGGCGAAGGCGCCATGGAGCAGTTGGACTGGTACCGCAGCGACGACCCCAATGCACCTATCCATATCCACTTTCACGGTGGTGCCTGGATAGTGGGTGAGGCGCGCAGTAATGCCTACATTGCCGAGGCCAGCCTCAAGGCCGGTGCCCATGTGGTTATCCCCGAGTACATCAAGGTCAACGCGGTAGACGGCGACCTCATGCCACTGGCTCGACAAAGTCGGGAGGCGGTGGCCTGGGTATATCGCAATGCAGCCCGGTTTGACGCTGACCCTGAGCGCATCCTGGTATCCGGTCATTCGGCGGGTGGGCATCTCGCGGCGGTGGTGCTGACCACGGATTGGAGCGAATATGACCTGCCCGGCACGATTGTTAAGCAAGGGGTGTTGGTTAGCGCGATGTTTGATCTCTACCCTGTAAGCCTGTCTTCGCGCAATGAATATGTCGCCTTCACTGATCACACCGTTGACGCCCTGAGTCCCATCCGCCATTTGGATAATCTTGAAGCCGAACTGGTGCTTGCTTACGGCAGTAATGAAAGCCCGGAGTTTCAGCGACAAACCCTTGATTTTGCCACTGCGTTGCAAAATCGTGGTACTGAGGTCAGGCTGATAGAGGCAACGGACTTGAATCACTTCGAGATTGTCGAGGATTTCAGTCTTTCCAAGGGTACTATCGGAAGCGTTGTGGTCGAGCTACTGCGTTCTCCGTGAAGCCATCAATAGCACGTGATAGTTTCAACAGTCCGGATGGACTACGGATGTAATTGACGGAGTGAATAAAATGAAAGCCTACAGCTCGCTTGTATTGGCCTTGTTGCTGACTTTCAGCACCGTGTTTACCGTCTCCGCCAATCCGCTAGAGGCTGAGACTATCGGCAATGTATCAATTCGATCTACCTATCCCTACGCCGGGACGGTGGTGACAACGTTGGGACAGGACACTCTGCAATATCAGTTTGTTGAGGGGCGCTTGAAAGGGGCTGCCGGCAAGGATCTGAAATTTTCCTCCAAAAGAATCGGGGACGGGATATTTCTTGTGAGCTGGCACGACACTGTGAACGGCAATTACGTTTCCTTGATATTTGATTTACGCAACAAGGTTGAGCACATCACTGCGCTAATGGGCTACCCACTGGATAATCCAGGCATCAGTTTTCAAACGGGTACCATAGACGAGGTTACCTGGACCGATTGAAATACCATTAAGGATTGGCGTTATGAAATTGGCGAAGTACGTGTTACTGATTGCGACGCATGCGGTCGCTATAGGGGTTGGCTTTGCAGCGGGCATTTACGCGTTGCCTATACTGATTGCTCCGCCCGCGCCGAGCGATGCGTCGGTTGCGAGTATGTCTTCACAGGCGAGTTATTCTGCTGAATTTACCCGCGACCTTGCCGGGAGCGATGCCCTGCATTGGGGCGAAGGCACTGTGTCTCTCGGCCCCGACTATATTACCTTTATGGGCGAGCTCGCGCCGGGCCCGGATTACAAACTCTACCTCTCGCCGACATTTGTAGAGACCGAGGCAGAATTCGAGCAACTACGGTCTTCCATGTTGCGTGTTGGCGAGGTAAAGACATTCAAGAATTTTATTGCCGAACTCGATCCCGCTGTTGATCTCGCTGCGTTCAATACCGTGGTCGTCTGGTGTGAGACCTTCGGAGAATTTATCACCGCTGCAAGCTACCGCTAGAACCTCCTCATCGGGGGCGGTAGCACTGTGGATCAACTCAGGGAGCTATGACTTATGCAATCGTATGCTGACAAAGTAGTAGTGATTACCGGGAGCGCCACGGGTATCGGGCTCTCGCTGGCCGGGCAGTTTGGTATGGACGGCGCGAAAGTGGTCGTGTCCGGATTGCCCTCAGATGATCTTGCCACCGCTGTGGCGGAGTTAGAGGGACGGGGGATCACCGCGGTCAGCTGTGTGTGTGATGTAAGTCAGCGAGAAGACGTTGAGAACCTCGCCGAGTTTGCGTTCGCAGAGTTTGGGCAGGTGGATGTGTTAGTGAATAACGCCGGCATCGGCCAGGGTATGACCCCGCTGATCGACATGGACCTGGAGGATTTCCGCAGGGTATTCGAGGTCAATATCTTTGGCGTTGTGCACGGCATCCAGGTGTTCGGAAAGCGATTTATTGGGCAAGGTACGCCGGCAGCTATTTACAACCTGGGTTCAGAAAACAGCATTTATCCCTGTGTACCTTCCGCCCACGCCTATGTTTCCTCCAAGCATTCGGTCCTCGCAATGACCGAGTTGCTGGCCGAGGAAGTACCCGATTTTATCGAGGTGGCAATCATCATGCCCGGGCTGGTCAAATCCGAGTTAACCAAGAACCTGGGGTTGGGTATGGAGACCGATGACTTTACCGCCAGGATTCTCGCGCAGTTAAAGGCGGGCGAGTTCTACGCGGTATCACATGCCTACAACAAGGTGCGCTTACAGGAGCGCTACGAAAAAATAGCCGCTGCCTACGATACCTATGCCCCCAGGCATGAAGGTGATGACGCGTTTGATATTCGCACGCTCATCTCCAAGCTTTAGATCCTAAAATTCCCCGTAAGCCCCTAGCGCTAGTAGCTGCACCGTCCGGACTTTCTGCATGCCCGGTGCGGGATTACGTCGGCCTGCAAGGCATCGTGCATCTTTTGTATTGCACCGATGGCAGCTGTCAATTGTGCGCGTTTCGAGAATAGTGAGAGCGATATTCGCAGTATTATCACTCGTTGAGCGTTAACTTATAGTGGGTCCTCTATAAGTGAGCGGAGTGTGGTGAGCGTAAGTTTACTGGTCCCGGAGTGGTTCAATCCGGGCAATCCCGGTTGGGAATCCCGGTTGGGGGTCCCGGTTGGAATAGTGGTCTGAGCTCAGCGGTACTCCAAAAATAACAACGTGCCCGGTCGGTGTCCCTACGCATTTTGAGGGGTAGAGCCAGGGCCCGCGAGGAGACCCCGATGAGCTCAGCGAACAAGTACCCCAAGTCTGCCATCATTGCCCTTTCTGGTGCTGCCATGCTGGTAGCGAATGCACCGGCAATGGCTGTATTGGAAGAAGTGATTGTCACCGCCCAGAAGCGCTCAGAGTCGTTACAGGACGTGCCTGTTGCGGTTAGCGCATTTACGGGCGATACACTCAAGACCCTGGGCATCAGTAATGCCAGTGAGCTGGTGGAGATTACCCCGGGGCTGTCTTCAGGCGCCCAGGCGGGTTCCAACAAGAGTTATTTCCTGCGTGGCGTGGGTACCAACGACGTGCATTTGACGGCGGCCTCCGCGGTAGGTCAGTACTTTGACGGCATTACCCTCACCAACGGCTTTCACGCCAAGGCCGCACTGTACGACATGGAACGGGTTGAGGTGCTCAAGGGGCCCCAGAATACGCTGTTTGGGTTGAACACCACCGGCGGTGCGGTGAACTACATCAGTAAAAAGCCGGAGATCGGCGCGGGACTGCACGGTAGCTTCGATGCCAAGGTCGGCAACTATGATCACATACAGACAGAACTGGGCCTCGGATTTGATATCACTGATAACCTCGCCGGACGCTTTGCGCTGCAGACCATTGATAACGACGGCGCCTTTAAATCTGTCAGCAACGGTGAGCGCTATGGCGACGACGATACGAAGACCGCAAGATTGACCCTGCTCTGGGAGCCCTCCGACTACGCCACGGTAACCTTTAATGTTCACGGACTGGAAAGTGACAACAACAGTACCGCGGTACGCGCTCTGGGAACCCGCTCTCCCGATGGCTCCGGTGGCTTGTGTGACCAGGTGCCTCTGGGGATCGTGGACTTTGAAGACGACACCAACTGCCTCGGTCGCGATGGTGGTGCCACCGGTGAGCCGGCCTCCGACCCCTCTACCGGTGACTGGGATCGATCTGCCCAGGATATCGGCTACGAGGACCTGTCTACCAAGGGCTTTTACCTGAAGTTCGATTACGACTTTGAGTGGGCCACCTTCAACTCCATCACCTCCTGGGACAACCTGGATTACCAGAACGCCAATGACAATGATGGCGGCGATACGTTGGGGCTGCAGTCCTACCAGGAGGATGATCGCGATACCTTCCAACAGGAGTTCCGCCTGATTTCTGCCAGCGACGGTGACTTCCGTTGGATCGCCGGGGTGTATTACCTCGAAGATGACGCCGAGTCCTATACCGGATTGCGCGGCGCGCGCGGAGCCTTCCGCAATGGCGTGGAAATACCCAATGTGCAGCTGGATCATACCAAGGAGAACTCCGCGGTCTATGCCCAGGGTGAGTACGACTTTAACGACTCCACCACCTTGACCGTGGGTGTGCGCTACTCTGACGAGGAGATCAAGGGCGACTACCTGCCGTCATCCCCCAACGTCGAGGGTATCGATACCCATGCCCTGTTCTTCTCCAGTGACGTGGCCGCTTTGGTGGCGGCACAGAACCCTGGTACGCCGGAGTTTGACGATAACGGCTATGAGATTGCCCGCCAGATATCCCAGACCCTCGAAAATGACGATGTGGGCTACACGGTGAAGCTGGATTGGCGGCCCAACGAAGACTCGCTGATCTACGTGAGCGCATCCCGCGGTTTTAAAGGCTCTGCACTGGATACCCGCCCGGTCTATGCGTTGGTGCCGGTCGACAATGTGATCTCTTCGCTGGAGGAAACCCAACTGGAACCGGAGTCATTGGACGCCTGGGAAATAGGTTACAAGGGCACACTGTTTGATGGGCAGGTGCAACTGGATGCTGCAGCTTTCTTCTATGAATATGAAAATCTGCAGCAGTTTGTGACCACCATGGGTAACCCCGTACTGGAAAATGCGCCGGAATCCGAGATTCTCGGCCTGGACGCGAACCTGAACTACGGCAATGACCACGGTCTGTTCATCCAGGCGGGAATCTCCCTGCTGGACTCAGAGGTGACCGAGGCCGGTGACAGCAGCTTTGTTGAAGGTGCCGAGCTGGCCAGCGCGCCGGAGCTTTCATTTAATGTGCTGGCGGCTCAGGAGATCCAGTTTGATGGCGGTAATTACATGACCCTCACTGCCAATGTCTCCCATACCGGCGAACAGGTTAAATCCACCGCCACCAATGGTAATGCCGACGTGGTGGACCAGCTCTCGGTTGATGACTACACCATTGTGAATGCCAATATCAGTTATCGCTTTGGTGCCAATCAGCAATACTCTGTGGCGCTTTATGGGAACAACCTTACCGATGAGCACTATTGCGGCCAGGTCCTGGTTAACGACGGCAACGGTATTCTGCGTGATACCACCGATGCCCGCCGGGATATCAACCAGGTGGTATTGTGTAGGGTAACGAACGCCTCGACACGTACCTACGGTGTATCCTTTGGTATTGAGTTTTAAGGACTCGCCAGCCATTCAGACTACGGGGAAGGCACGATGATGAAAACAACCAACTCCTGCAGGTACCTGTTCCTACTCCTCGCTGCGTTGCTGGTATCGCCGGTGAGTACCGGTGCAGATACCAGCCCCGAAACGCAGTTGCTGCTCGATCGCAATGCGGAGTTCAACACTGACATCATTCGTGTGTCTGACAGTGTTTATACGGCGGTGGGCTATGCCGTATCGCCGGTGAGCATGATTGTCGGCAGTGACGGTGTGGTGGTTGTCGATACCGGCCTGGACGTCGTCACCAGCAGGCAGATTCGCGAGGATTTTCGGCAGATCACTGACAAACCGGTTGTAGCGATTATTTTTACCCACGGTCACGGGGATCACACCCACGGTGCGTCGGCCTTCCTGGATAATGAGGACGTACAGATCTGGGCGAAGCAGGGTTTCGGCCACGAGCAGAATACGCTGGAAGAGGCAGGCATCCTGATCCAGAAGCGGCGGGGCGCGCGACAGGCGGGATTTGCGCTTTCGCCGGACCAGCGCATTAATAACGGGATTGCCAAGGCCTTCTGGCCCAGTCGCAAGGGCGGCGTGTTTGCTGCTGATCATAAAACCGCGCCTAATCATTTTGTCGAAGGCGAGCGCCACGTACTTTCCATCGCAGGTTTGGAGCTGGAGTTGGTTGGGGTCACGGGTGAGACCCAGGACCATCTCTACATTTGGTTCCCCGCAGAACGCGTTGCGTTCTCGGGGGACAATTTTTATAAGTCCTGGCCTAACCTGTACGCCATTCGTGGCACCCCCTATCGCGATGTCAGGGCCTGGGCCGATGTGATCGACCGCATATTGCAGCATGAGCCGGTCGCCGTGGTGGGTGGCCACACGCGGCCCATTCTCGGCCAGGAGCAGGTCACCGAAATTCTCTCCAACTTTCGAGATGCGGTGCGTTACCTGTTTGACACCACCGTCGAAGGGATAAACAAGGGGCTGACGCCCAATCAGCTGGTCGAGTATGTGCAGCTGCCTGAAAAGTATCGGGAGCTGGATTACCTGAGACCCTATTACGGCAACCCGGAGTGGGCGATTCGCGCAATTTTTGACGGCTATCTCGGCTGGTTTGACGGTAACCCCAGCAACTTGTTTCCGCTGAGTGACCCCGAAGAAGCGCGGCGAATAGCCGACCTGGCCGGTGGCGCCGATGCATTGCTTGAGCGTGCGATCGACGCCCAGGCGGCAGGTGATCACCAGTGGGCGGCGCAGTTGTGTGATCACTTGCTGGCGCTGGAACCTGCAAATACCGATGCGCTGAAGCTAAAGGCCGATGCTCTAACCGCACTGTCCGATGATGTGCTGACCGCCACCGCACGAAATTACTACCTGAGCAGCGCCATTGAGCTGCGGGCGCTGGCTTCGAAGTCTGCCACGGACTCAGCATCGCAGTGAGTGCTGCATTAACCCCCGCCCGCATGCCGGGCATCTATAATTGTGCGTACATGATCGAGAGGTAACACCATGTGGCGACTTCTGGTGCTGTCCCTGGTGCTGGTGGGATGTACCCCCAGTGATGACGTACCCGACTCCACCGACGCGGTAACTGACACAGAGTCGCGTCCAGATATTCTGTTGATTGTGGCAGATGACCTTGGCTACTCGGACATAGGTGCTTTCGGGGGTGAAATCGCCACCCCCCATCTGGACCAACTCGCGGCCAACGGCGTGCGGCTCAGCAATTACCACACCGGGCCTACCTGTTCCGTCAGCCGCGCCATGTTAATGACCGGCGTGGACAGCCACGTTGCCGGCCTGGGCAATATGGCTGAGACCGTTGCTGACAACCAGAGGGGTAAGCCCGGCTACGAGGGGCACCTCAGTGAGGATGTGGCGACCATTGCGGAGGTGCTTGGCGAGGCCGGTTATCACACCTATATGGCGGGCAAATGGCACCTGGGTATGCAACGGTCACAGGCACCGGGTACACGGGGCTTTGACCAGTCATTTGCCTTGCTGTTTGGTGGGGCCAGCCATTTCGCCGATATGTCAGGTCCCGATGCGCATCGCGATCCAGCGATGTACCGCGATAATGATCGGCTGGTGGATGAACTCCCTGAGGATTTTTACTCCACCACGTATTACACCGACAGGCTCATCCAGCAGATAGACAGCAATGCCCGGGATGGCAAGCCATTCTTTGCCTATCTTGCTTACACTGCGCCGCATTGGCCGCTGCAGGCACCCGACGCAGTGCTTGCCAATTACCGTGGCAAGTATGATCTGGGCTATGACGCGATTCGAGAGCAGCGGTTTGATACACAGAAGCAACTTGGATTGTTCAGCTCCACGGTAGACGCTCCGCCTCGACCGGATGGCCTGGGCCCCTGGAGCGACCTGGATACTGATCGGCAGGAGTTTCATGCGCGCAACATGGAAATCTACGCGGCCATGGTCGATCACATGGATGCGAGTATCGGGCGCTTGCTGGCCTACCTGGCGGAATTGGGGCGGCTGGACAATACCTTGATCGTGTTTGTTTCCGACAACGGCGCGGAACAGTGGAACTACGACAACGCGCCGCCACCGGTAGGTAAGTTTGCAGCCACCTTTGATAACAGGCCGGAGAATGTCGGTCGGCAGGGTTCCTTTGCGTTTTATGGACCCGAGTGGGCGCACGTGAGTAATACACCGTTTACGCGCTTCAAGGGCAGCACCTATGAGGGCGGCATCCGTTCTCCCGCTATTGTTCACTGGCCCGGAAGGACACAGGAGGGCTTAATCAGCGAGGCGCTCACCTATGTGACAGACTGGTACGCGACGTTCAC
Source organism: Halieaceae bacterium (assembly GCA_963669435.1). Classification (GTDB taxonomy): domain Bacteria; phylum Pseudomonadota; class Gammaproteobacteria; order Pseudomonadales; family Halieaceae; genus CALJFL01. The sequence goes on along the minus strand of OY770025.1, from coordinate 989,674 downwards.
AGAATTGGCGGGCGCCTCAGGATCGGCGGGGACAGGGAAAAGCCTGGTGCCATTGCTTAATGGATCTGTCGCTGAGGTACGCCGGCCTGACGAAAGCGTAGGCGTGGAACTATGGGGCAGGCGGGGCGTGCTTAATGGGCATTACAAGCTGGTGAGTAGTGCCGCAAAGCCGAACGTCCGGGCTGATTGGCAACTGTTCAATCTGGCCCAGGATCCAGCGGAACAGGAAGACCTGGCCGCGCGTGAACCTGAACCGTCTGCTGCGATGCAGCGCGCCTGGCAGCGCTATGCAAGCGATAACAATGTCATCCTGCCCGATGGCCCCTTTACCGTACACGGACCGGAAGAACGGCCCACCCGTTAGCCATTGCGGCAATCGACCTACTTCACGTCAGCATCCCTGCCGGTACAATGCTCCCATAATCCATATTGGGGATAAGGTCGAATGGCATCGGAAGACTTGGCATTATTGGCGGCGGGTGTGTTTTTTCTAACCGGCCTGTTAACGGGCATCTGGAAGTACCAGCAGATCATGGCCTCGGAGGATGCGAAAGCACATCCCTACGTGGATGTCTGCCACCGGGCGTCCTTACTCTATGCGTTTGCAGCAATCCTGCTGGTGAAATTCGCCGAGGTGAGCCAGCTGCCCAATCACATCGAACTGATCGCGGTGGCTGCAGTCGTCGCTTACTTTGCGGCAGCAATTATCAGTTACTTTATCCACGGCTTGCTCGGCGACACCGACAACCAACTCAAAGCCCCGCACTCAATCGGTAAGATGGCCTTATCTCCCGGTGCCATTTCGCTGCATATGTGGATGCTGATTGCTGCGGAAGTTGGCGGCTTTCTGGTGCTTTTCTACGGGGTGATCATCGCGGTTTTGTAGTGCTCAACACCAGCGAATGCCTGGTAGCGGAATAGTGGTCGTGGCCAGTGCTCAGGCTGACCCGCGCGGCGGGCGGTCCCCGTGGTCGGCCAGAAAGTCGACATAGGCCAGTACCCCGCTGGGGGAAGTTCTGGCGAAGGCGCAGGAAGCAATCCAGGCTGCAAAAAGTTTGCCCTGTTTGTCGATGAGCAAACTGGCCGGCTCACAGAAGATGGGCATCTCGATTTCCTTGACCTGGCTGGAGATGAACACGCCGAGTTCGCGGGCGCTGTCGATGGGGATTTCGTAACCGAGATCCAGGTTCAGCAGACCGTAATCCTCAGCTGTCTTGCTGGCCCGATCGCGGGTGTCAGCACTGGCGGCAATAACGCTAACACCACGTTGCTTGAATTCCTCGACCAGTCCATCCAGTTCCTGCAGCTGTTCCTTGCAGTGACCACACCACATGCCGCGATAGATCGTCAGCAGGGTGAATTTTCCTGCGGGCGCCTCGCGGCTTGACCAGGTCTCCCCGCTTAACCTGGGGATGTCGAACTCCGGGACCTGGGTTCCGGGACGCCGTGCGCTTTCACTCATGGGTTACGTGCCCTGCCCGGTTTGAATGGTGACCCATTTCAACTCGGTCAATGCTTCGATGTCTGCCTCGGTACCCTCGCGCCCAAAGCCACTATCACCGGTGCCGCCGAAAGGCACGTGGGCTTCATCGGTGATGGATGGGCCGTTGATATGTACCATACCGGCCTCGATACCTTTGGCGTACTCCATCGCCCGATTGATGTTGCTGGTGTAGATTGCCGAACTTAATCCGTAGCTGGTGTCATTGGCCTGTTCCATGGCCTCTTCGAAAGAGTCGATGGGATAAACACACACAACCGGCCCGAAGGTCTCCTCACGGTAGCAATCCATGTCTTCGGTGACATCCAACAGGATGGTGGGCGCACAGCGATTGCCATCCCACTCGCCACCGGTAAGTACCGTGGCGCCTTTACTGCGGGCATCCTCGATGTGGCGCTGTATGCGGCCGCGTTGGCGTGGGCTGATGATCGGACCAATAATGGTCGATTCATCGCGCAGGTCACCCATGCCCAACTTGGATACAATGCCCTGGTAGGCCTGGGTGAACTGGTCATAGATCGCCCGCTCCACATACACCCGGCTGGAACCAACACAGGCTTGCCCCTGGTGCATGAAGATGCCGCGCACGGCACCCTGTACCGCTTCTTTCAAGTCTGCGTCCGCGAGCACGAGCAGGGGGTTTTTCCCGCCTAGTTCCAGTACAACGTGTTTGTTCTGTTCAGCGCATAACTTTTGGATGTGCTTGCCGACCACGGTCGAGCCGGTAAAGGTCACACTTTTCACCAGCTGGTGGCCTACCAGTGAGTCGCCGATGTTATAGCCGTTACCCGCCACCACGTTCAGCGCGCCGGCGGGAAAACCCGCCTCTGCCATCAGCCGCGCAAAGCGGAGTGCGACAACGGGCGTTTCCTCCGACGGTAGTAGCACTACCGTGCTGCCGGTAGCGAGCGCATTCGCGCACAGTCTGCTAGCCTTGATCAGCGGCACGTTGAACGGCGTAATGGCTGCAACCACACCGCGTGGTTCGCGCCAGGTCATACTGATACGACCGGGATAGTCAGTTGGCAGGGTCTGGCCACTCACCCGGCGCACCATGCCCACCGCGGCGCGCATGAAACTGATTGCCTTGCCCGTTTCAAAGCGGGCTTTGGTCAGGGTAGAGCCACCTTCATCAATAAGCAGGTCGATAAACTCCTGCTGTTGTTCTTCGAGCAGGGTTGCGGCCTTTACCAGCCACGCCTCGCGGTCGTTCACGCTAGTGTTGCGGTAACTGGCAAAAGCGGCGTGGGCGCTTTGCACAGCGCGCTCGATATCGGCGGGGGTGCCGTCGGCGACAGTCTGGAACAGGGAGTCGTCGAGCGGATTCAATACTTCCAGTACACCGCCCTCGGCGGCCGGTACATGGGCGTTGTCGATCCAGTGACCCAGTGGCGCAATGTCTGCTTGTTTGGCTTGCAACATGGTTTCAGTCTCCCGGGTGTCAGTACGAGATCGCACCGCCGTCAACGTTAAAGCACTGGCCGGATATAAAGTCGCTGTCCTCGCTGGCCAGGTAGTAAATCGTGCCCAGCAAATCCTCGGGCAGCATGTCGCGCTGGATGATGCGCGCAGCCACATTGGATGCCCTGGCGCCGTCCAGCTGTGTTTGTCCGGCCAGGCCCTCACTTTCGGTCAGTCCCACCATGATGCAGTTGACCAGGATATTGCTGGCGCCCAGTTCGCGCGCCAGCGCGCGTGTTTGACCAACGACAGCACCTTTCGAGGAGACGTAATGGCAAAACATCGGTGCACCGCGCAGAAACGTGCCGGAGGAAATATTGATGATCTTGCCGCGGCCATTTTTCTGCATGCTTGGCACTACCGCCTTGGTGGTCTGGAATGGACCACGCACGTTCACTTTCATCACCGTGTCCCATTCGTCATTGCCGATCTGCATAAAGGGCTTGAGTTCCAGGCTGGCAAATATAGCTGCGTTGTTAACGAGTATTTCGATCGGACCGAAGGTGGACTCGGCTTCCGTAACCATGGCGGCCAGAGACTCATCGTCAGTAATATCCACTTTCATGCCCAGAGCCTTGCCGCCGGCCGCGGTAATTTTCTCCACTATATTGCTGGTATCAGCGATGTCTACAATCACCACGCTGGCACCTTGCTCGGCCAGTCCTTGCGCGTAGGCCGCGCCTATTCCTTGTGCCGCGCCGGTCACGACGGCGACTTTATTTTCTAATCTTGCCACGCTGTTTTCTCCCTGTGCGCTGTACTACAAACCGACGATGCGTTTTACCTCGGGCCAGCTCTCTGCGCCGAAGGTTTTCAGATCGTTCGTTAACTGTTCCGGGCACCAGTCGAGGAATACTTCCTTGAACCTGGGCCTGGCCTTGATGGCTGTGAACCATCGGGTTACCTGCGGCAGGCGTCCGTCTTCCCACAGGCCTGACATACTTAGCATATCCAGACGATTAACATAGGGTGCCAGGCCGATATCCGCCAGTGAGAAGGTTTCGCCGGCGAGCCAGGTCTGGTTCTCAAGGGCGGTCTCCATTTTCTTCAAATAGTCATCGTACAGGCGAATAGTGTCTTCTATGCCCGGGGCCTCGAAGCCCAATCGCACGATTTCCTGCTTGCGGGTTTTCCACTTATTGGTTACCGACTGGTCTGGCGTGCTGGCCAGAAATTCCTTGAGTTTTTCCGGCCCCAGGCGCATCACGATATGTCGGTGGCAACAGACGAAGGTCAGTTCACCGCAGGCGGGGTGGAGCTGTTCGTCCACGGCCTTGGTCCAGATCCGCATCTGGGCACGCTCAAAGGCGGAGTCGGGGGTGAGTCCTGGTCCCGTGAATTCCTCGTCCAGGTATTCACAGATGACCGTTGACTCATTGATGACGTGATCGTCGTGCACCAGTGAGGGTACGACCGCCTTGGGGTTGATCTTCCGGTACTCGTCGGTGAACTGCTCACCGGCCAGAATATCGATGTAGTGGGCTTCGTCGACTTCCACCTCTTTCTCAGCCAGGGCAAACCTGACCTTGGCGGCGCAGACGGAAGAGCCGTGATGATAAAGTTCTAACACCGTTGTTATCTCCTCAGGCCTGCTTTGGCCACCAGGTGTTTATACCCTGCTCGTAGCTGCCTCGTGCAGCCAGTCGTTTGCTCCAGTCCGAAATATTCGGGTAGTTGGCAAAGGAATATCCTGCGAGCTTTTCCAGGGTAAAGTGCAAGGGTACCCAGGCGATATCCGCCAGTGAAAAGGCGTCACCTGCCAACCAGTCCTGGCCGTCCAGTTGCTTTTCCATGTCGTTAAAGCATTCTTCCAACACCTTCGCGGCAGCGGCGATGTCCTCGTCCGAAAACCCTTCCTGGGTGCTCTTGCGGTGAAACTCGAGCAGGTCCGGGTTGGTTTGCAGCTTTTTGTAGTTCTCATCTTCCTCGGAGGAGTGCGCCATGCGCTTACCCACACGCTTGGCGTAGATGTACGGCTTGACCGCTTCCAGGTGTATCGAGGTGGCGCGATGCAACCAGTAGTACATGGCCTCGCGGTCATCCGCGTCCGCCGGCTTTAGCGGCGGTTCGGCGAAAGTATCATCGAGATAGTCGATAATATCGTCCGACTCGATGATGACCTGCCCATCGTGAACCAGGGTGGGCACCAGGCCGTTGGGGTTGATGCCGAAATACTCCGGCGTGATATGTTCCTTGATGAGAATATTCAGGTGGTGACTGGTCCAGTCCAGCCCCTTTTCTTCCAGGGTCATACGCACGCGCATGGAGCAGTTGGATATACCGCTGTGGTACAGGTGTACGCCCTTGTATCCCAGTACCTCGGTGTTGGTTGGAGTCACAAAGCCCATTACTGTCAGTTCCGCTTGCTGGTTGATGAACCGGTGGCGTTAGTCAAACGCCACCGCCAGTTTTATCCCGATCTCTCGTGGCGGATTCATGGCCGCCAATACGTTGGGCCCGGACGGGATACACCATGCGCAGTATTCTTCATCGGTCAGGTTGCGACCAATCAGCGACAGGGTGACGCGCTCGTTGGGTGAGATCAGCCGGAAAGCGGCGCTGTACAGCGAGTAGGAATCGGTCAGCACATTGTCCTGGTAGGAAATGTCCGTGTAGTACTCGTCAGAGTAGGCCCAGTCCACGCGACCGCCAAGGTCCCAGCCCGCAATCAGGTCATCGAACAGGAAGTCCACGTAGACAGAGGTTTTCAACTCAGGTGCAAAGATGAGCGGCAGTCCAGCGAGGTTACAGGTACCTGTCTCCGGGTCGGGGTCTACGGGCGTGCCGGGGAAACACTCCGCACCGGGGAAGGAGTCGTACTCCGCATCGGTGTAGGCGAGGCTGGCACCGACCGTCCACACATTGTTAATCGCCCAGACGGTATCGATTTCTACGCCCTGGCTGGTTGAGTCCGCTGCATTGGATACTGAAAATGCAGGGACTTCGCCAGGAATCTGGGTCGCCAGTTGCAGGCCCTCGATATCCATGTAGAACAGTGCCAGGTTGAATGACAGGGCGCCGTCCAGCCAGGTGGTTTTCGCACCGACTTCAATGGAGTCTACGGTTTCCTCATCGTAGGTGTAATCCACCTCGGGGCTTTCAATGCGGTCACTGAAGCCACCGGTCTTATGACCCTGAGAGTAAGCGGCGTAGTACATGGCATCATCAGTCGCGTGCCACTGCACGGTGAGCGAGCCGGTAAATTTGTCTTCGGAGCGGTCGTCATCCACTGTCAGGGGCGGGCCGCCGGGGCCTCCGGGAATGTCCAGGCGGTTGTTGGTGCCGTACTCGGCGAAGTAGCGTTCGAATTCAAACTCTTTCTCTTCATCCGCATAGCGTCCACCCAGAATCACGCTGATGTCGTCGCCAAACTGCCAGCGTAACTGTCCGAACAGGGCAATGGACTGGGTGTCCTGGCTCCATGGTTCGTAGCGATCAATAAAGCCGCCGTTGGGGTCGAAGAATACAGTCACGAGGTTAATGCTGGAGTTCTGGAAGCGGCTCAACTCTGTGTCTTCGTAATAGGCGCCGATGATGTAGTCGTAGCTATCGGATTCCTCGGAGGTAAAACGCAGCTCCTGTGAGAAGTTGTCGTAATCCTCGTTGCGACGTGCGCGGAAACCGCTCGCAAGGCCCATGTCCAGGCCGACGAAGTTGTGCTCGTATTCGTATTCCTGGAAGGCGGTGATTGACGTCAACGTACCGCCGGAAAAGTCGTGATTGATTTCCAGGGTAATATTCTGCGAGTCCTGGTCACGCGAGGGACAGAATGAACCCGTATTAAACGCGGTGTCTGCCTGGCCGTCACCGGTAGTATCGCGGTTAGCTACCACGTCGGTACAGTCAACATCAATCTCCCAATCCAGCTCAGGCGTAAATTGGGGCGAGTGCATCTGGTAGACCTCTAGAGGCGGTCCACCGATGTCGGCGATTTCAGCGGCGTCGGCGCCGTCTTCTTCAAACTCTGCGTACTCGAATTTCAGATCGACACTGGTCCTGTCGGTCGGGGACCAGGCCAGTTTGACGCGAATATTGGAGTCGGTGCGGTCCGGTCCGCCAGGACCTTCCAGGCGGTTCTCGTAGAATCCTTCGCTGTCGGCCAGGCGAATTGCAACGCGACCGCTGAGAGAATCAGTCAGCGGGCCGGACAGGTAGCCCTCAAACTCCTTGTTGCCGCCGGTGGTGCTGTAGTCGCTGGCAAACAGGGTAAATCCGGATTCAAAAGCGTCGGTGGGATCGGCGGTGTGCATGATCAATGCACCGGCGACCGTGTTTTTACCGAACAGTGTGCCCTGGGGTCCGCGCAGTACCTCGACGCTGGCCAGGTCCATAAAGCCATGCAGGTTGATCGCGGCGCGGCCGATGTACACCTCGTCCACAAAACGCCCAACAGACTGTTCGATGGAGTGGGTGGCACCCGAGCCCAGCCCCCGAATGTACAGGTTGGGCAGGATGGTGGCGCTATTGATTTCAAAGTTGGGTATGTATAGCGACAGATCTTCCATGTCGCTGATGCCCAGTTGTTGAATCTGGTCACCGGATACGGCGCTGACCGACACCGGTACGTCCTGGATACTCTCGGCCCGTTTGGTCGCGGTGACCAGTACCTCTTCCAATGCGGCCTGTGCCAGCGCCTGGCTGCTCAGGCCCATGAGTGCAGTGTACAAACAACTGCGGGAGAACTTACTTATCGTTTTAGCCATCTCTATTGCCCTTGGGTTATTTTAATGTGTGCGTTCCGGGTAGATGGAACGCTGGCGGTTTTACAAAAGCTGAGCAGGCAGTTTAATTGCGCACATATTCGCAAACAATTGTGCAAAAAGAGTTGATACCATTCTCGATTTTCGAATAATCTACGCGATATGGATGAACTCAAATCGATTCGAGCCTTTGTAAAGATAGTCGAAGCCGGCAGCTTCGCGGAGGCCGCACGCCAGACTGGCATTGCCAATTCGGTGATGACCAAGCGCATCAACCAGCTTGAAGAACACATGGAGATTGAGCTGTTACAGCGCTCAACCCGGCGCCTGAGCATCACCGACACAGGAGCCAGTTTTTACGAGCGCTGTGTGCGCCTGCTGAATGACCTGGACAGCGCCAAGGCGGAGGCCAGCTCCATGGAGTGGGGACTGACGGGCATGTTTCGCGTCAGTTGTATCTCGTCTTTCACCGCGCCGTACCTCGCGGACGACCTGTGCAGTTTTCAGGCCGAACATCCCAACCTGCGTATCGAGTTACAGCAGCATGACCGTTTCTGCGACCCGGTGCAGGAGGGGTTCGATGTCTGCCTGCAACCGGCCGGCAAGCCCGGGAGTATTCTCGATGCGGTGGAGGTGCTGCCGCTGCGGCGTGTGATTGTGGCCAGCAAAGAGTACGCTGCCCGCCACGGCTTGCCCCAGACCCCTGATGAGCTTTCCCAACACCGCAATGCGCTGAACAACCATGTATCGCCCGACTACGCTATCGGCTTTGTCCGCGATGGCGAGGTGCAGTCAGTACCGATCGATCCGGTCATCCTCACCAATACTATCTGGCTATTGCGTGCAGCGGTTTTGCAGGGCGAATGTCTGGCAATGATGCCGGTGTTCTTTATCGAGAAGGAGTTAATTTCCGGGGACATGGTGGCAGTGCTTCCCTCCTACCAGGTACAGGGTACGTCACTCATGGCCTATTACCGAAAGTCCCAGTTCGTACCGATGAAAGTGCGAATTTTCGTCAATCACCTGCGCCGGAAGTATGGCAGTGCGCCACCCTGGGAACAGCGCCTGCTGACCGCGTTGCCGGAACTCGCCGGTGCTCTCGGTAAGGCTTAATTAACGCTCCGCTGCAATTGAGATAACGCCATATACCTCATCAGCAATCTGTTTGAGTAGTGGCTACAGGGCTTTAGGCAGCAGCGCTACTTACCCTGCTTATTTCACTGCTGTTCGCCTGATATTGACTACACTTAGGCGGCTTCTCGTTTTTTTGGAAGGATTCGCCAGTGAACCTCAACCAGATAACGCTACCGGTGCGCGATATGGCAACTGCCTGTGAGTTTTATCGCCGGCTCGGCTTTACCCAGATTGTAGACACGCCGCATTATGCGCGCTTTGAATGTCCCGACGGTGGCTCGACCTTTTCGCTGTCCCTGGATGCGGGCAGTTACGCCAATGGTGCGGTAATCTATTTCGAGCACGAGGCACTCGACGAGTGGGTCGCCCAGTTGCGGGGAGAGGGTGTTCGCTTTGACCAGGAGCCGCAGGACGAGGGTTACCTTTGGCGCGAGGCTGTTTTACATGATCCCTCCGGCAACAAAATCAAACTGTATTGGGCGGGTGAGAATCGGCGCCACCCACCCTGGCGGGTTGAGTTACGGGGGTGAGCTTTTTCCAGGGACAGTGATTTTCCGACAATAATTCTGGGCTCCGGATTGCAGGTGAGTGATGAAAAAACTGAAAAATGAAAAAGAACTGGTGCGTAAAGCACTCGAGTTGGGCATGGCCTATGGCGAACAACGTGGAGCGGTAGAATTTGAGCCTACCGATTCGGTGAATGAGCGCCTCGAATACATCTACCGACTGCTGGTACACGATAAAGTGCTTCAACCCATGCCCGAGGAGCAGGTGTCGCAAAAGTCTATCCGCCACCGCCTGGCGATCTGGGCTTCAAAACAGCCCAATGCGTAGTAATCAGAGCGTGCGCCGGGCCGCCTTCAGTCGTTGTGTCGGCCTGCTCTGGGCGGCTTTGTTCGCATTGCTTTCGCCTGTACAGGGCTTGGCACAGATCGCCGCCGGGGAGGCCTTTCACGCTCTAGAGCAGAGACTGTTGGACGCCGAAGAGATTAGCCTAGAGTTTGATATCACCGCAGAGGGGGCTGTCGCTGCGAATCTTAAGGGGCAGATGTCCATTGTGGCCCCACAGGTGGTGACCCTGCGTGCCAAGGGAGTTTTCGCCGGGTCCCCTGTGGACCTCTTTGTTGAGTCACGGGGCGATGACTACGCCTACGGGCATGTTGCGCAGCAGAAGATGGCTCCGCTACCGGCGCATTTGCGAGAAGCGATGTTGATCGGCTTTACGCGCATGGGCTTATTGCACAACCTGGCGATGTTATCTGCTGGAGCCGCACCCGATCACGCTGATGGCGGCGTAACCTCCTGGGTAATAGTCGATAATGTTAGTGATGAAGAGGGCGTCGGGCTGCAATTTGAAATTAGCGTGGCTGGTGCACCTGCCGGTGCGGCAACATTACAGATTGAGGAAGGCCTGCCTGTTACGCGCAGACAAACGGTTCAATTCCCCAACGGCGAAATGCGTGTGGTAGAACGGTACAGTGAAGTCTTGTTACCCTGATTGCCAAGCCTGATATCGGGCTTGTGGTGCTATCCGGCTCGGTGCAAACTGTCTTCCGACAGCCTCCGATCATGGGCGGCCGTCAAATTTGCTGAAAACGATAAAAGGATTTGAAGATGAATAAAGCAGTGCTGATTCTCCTGGCTATTTTCCTGCCGCCAGTTGCGGTGTTTCTCAACAATGGTGCGGGCAAAGACCTGTTGATCAACATCGTATTGTGCCTGTTCTTCTATGTGCCTGGCATCCTGCATGCCTTGTGGTTGGTCACCAAGTAAACTAGATGCGACGGTGAGGCAGGTATGACAGTAGCCGAAACCGTCACTATCCCCTCCCGGTTTAACGGGCCGCCCAATTCAGGGAATGGCGGGTACAGCTGCGGGGTTCTGGCGATCATGCTCGAGGGTGCGGCGCAGGTAAGACTGTATTCGCCCCCGCCACTCGATACCCAGATGCGCGTTAGCCGTGCGGATGACGGCAGCCTGGAAATGCACCACGGCGATACCCTGATCGGTAGCGCTACCCCCACCACGCTGGAGATCGATATTCCGCCAGCGCCGACTCTGGCACAGGCGCGCGAGGCCAGTGGCAGGTATCTCTGCCAAGACGACCATATGTACCCAACCTGTTATGTCTGTGGCCCGGAGCGGGCGCCCGATAATGGCTTGTGCCTGTTTCCTGGCCCTGTCCACGACTGGAACCTGCTGGCCTGCCCGTGGCAGCCGAGCGTGGATACCCTGGACAAGGCCGGCAACGTTCGTCCCGAGATCGTCTGGTCGGCGCTGGATTGTCCCGGCTACTTTGCCGCTGCTGGGGAAGACCTGGAAGTTACCCTGCTCGGTGAACTGGTTGGAGAGATTTTTGCCGATGTCCCGGGTGATCGACCACTGGTGGTCTACAGTTGGCCCATGGGCAAAGACGGCAGGAAGGCCTGGGGTGCCACCGCCATTGCCAACCAGGAAGGGGAGGTGCTTGCGGTCTCCCGTTCCCTGTGGATTACCCTCAAGCCCAACTAGCCGGGCCGCCGCTTTTGTAATCCTTTCCTTATAACAACGTTGCTTGCAAGGCGTTGATCGCCAGCAGGAACAGCACAATAGTCGATAGCAGAAACAGGATCAGGCGTACCGCGAGCGTATTCACCAGTATTTGCCACAGGCTGTGAACTATTCGCAGCCCCACGTACAACCAGGCCAGCGTCACATTCGCACCCGTCCCTGCGCCGGCCAGGGCCAATACTGCAACCACCGCGTAGAACAGGGTCGGTTGTTCCATGAGGTGGGTGTAGTTGTGCGACACCCAGTTGACCTTCTCGGGCATCATCGGCTCGGCGTTCTTGTACTGGGCACCCGGTGGCACGGCGCCGAAGGTCAGACCGGCTTTACGCATGGCGGGTAGGCGTGTCAGCGCGACCCAGATCACGATAACCATGGACCACATTATCAGGACGGCGGCGGGTGCGAGAATGGCTGTTTGCATTTGGGTGGCTCCTTTGCTGTGCATCGTCGTTTAATACCTCTCATATAGGTACGGGTCAATCACTCCATGAGATGTGGCTTTCTTTATCGTCCGCGCAGGCGTCAGGCAAAAATACCGTGGATGTGCCAGTGCCGGGTCATACGGTCCCTGAACACCCAGAAATATTGGCCGCTGTTATCCTCGGCCACGTAGTAATCGCGACACACGGGTTCGGTCCACCAGTGGTCTTCGATACGTTCGGGGCCGTAAACCAGCCGCAGTGCGCCGTTCCAGTACAGTTGTGATCCGCGTTGTTCCAGTGGCTGGGGTTTGGGCATTAACCAGAAGGGTCGCTGGGCACAGTCAGGGGTGGCATTGCCTGTGCTAACAGCCTCGTCGCTGCTGGTATGCACGGCGTACTCCGGCAGGTGTTCATCACGGCAGCCCACCTTGGCAATAGCCTGTAACCCCAGACGACTGCGCAGGCGATCCAGCAGGCTGTCCATGGGCTCACGCCTGGCGTTGGGGCAGAACAGGTCGTTGCTTTCCGCCTGCCCGGCCTGTAGCTGCTCGCAGTTCAACAGCAGGCCCTCGACGCCCACCTTGAGTTGTTGGCGCTCCAGGCGTATGCGAGTCAGGTTATGCCAGCTCTGCCAGTCGCTGTGGCTGCTGGTACTGCGCACCGTTAGGGTATGCAGGCTGCGATCAATGCCAATAAACTGCCAGCAGATTTCGCTGCTGCGCAATTGCGTGTTGCGCAAAAAGCGGCACAACGACTGTAGCAGCAGCTGCATGGCAGCTAACAGTTCCTCGTTGGCTTTCACCTCGTAGCCAAACCAGTAGGCGTCGCTGAAACGGGTGGGTGGCTGGAAATCCGCTTGCCGATCGTCACACTGACCCAACACTTGCTGCAGGAACCGGGTAAAAGCCTGGCCACAGCGCCGGCCCAGTGCCCGGGCTGGCAGTTTGATGACGTCACCCAGGGTGTGCAACCCGGCACGGCGCAGGGAATCGACCGTGGTGGAGAATTCATCCAACAGGTTCAGCGGCAGTGGAGCCAGCCGCTGTTCCAGCGGCAGGTCAATGGCCATGGCCTCTTCCTGCGCTGCGAAAGACAGTAACCAGGCGGCTTTCGGCGTTGCCGCTAGGCCGTAGCGGGCCTGGTAGCCGCGACTGCTGATACCGCTGGTAACCTCGGCCAACACCGCCTCCAGGCCGCGATAGAGGTTGAGGCAGCTGCCGATTTCCAGCTGCAGGCAGTCCTCCCGCCAGGTGTGCAGGCTGGGGCTGATGCTGTAGGCCCAGCAGCACAGTTGTTGCAGGCAGCGCTGTTCCGCAGACGTATCACGTTCCAGCAGCTGTAATGCCTGGCTGTCTACCAGTGCGCGCACTGTGGCGGTGCCCATGCCCTGCTCGATACCCAGGGCGGCGGCATGGTCGTTGGCGCGTACCACGCGCTGGCGAGCAAGCACGACAACCGGTTGTTCTTCACAGCGGCTGAGGCTCTGCAGCGGCAGTTGATCAAAGCGTAGGCACAGCCACAGGCTCATAGATCATCCGGGAGCTGAAGCAGTGTCATATTCGCTGCCTGCCAGAAAGTGCAGGGGGCAGTGATGGTAGTTTATATGTACTGTACATATATACAGTATTATAGAAAATTACCCAAGTGTCTATTCCCAGGCTGTCAGTGGAAATTTAGCCGCCCTTGGGCGATCATTCGCGTTCGCCTCGACAGGCCGCTGGCCGCGAGCACCCATATTTTCAAGAGGTTAAACATGAATCGAATGATCAATTTCACAGCCACGCTGTGTGCTGGCTTATTGCTGATTACTGCCTGCTCCCGCGACGAGCCGGCACCCACAGTACCCGCCGGGGACGCGGCGGCAGTACCGGCCACCACGGAAGCAACCGTTGACGCCAAATTCCGCGATTACCTGGACGAAAACTACGCGGTAGATATGTCGCGTTACCCGTATACCGCCAGCTACCGCGGTGACAAGTCCCAGCACGATAAGTGGAATTCTGTGGCGGAATCCTTCCTGCAGGAAACCCGGGAGATCAATGAAGCGCGACTGGCGCAACTGGCCGACTACGACGCGCAAGCCATGGACAAGCGCCTGGCCCTGTCCTGGGAACTGTACAAACTCGATCTTGAGCGCCGACTCGCCAGCGACGACTTTCGCCATCACCATGCGGTCATTCACAACCACCGTGGTCCGCACACCTCCATGGTCAGCAACCTGATTAACATCCACCAGGTTAAGGATGCCGCCGATGCCGGGGCGTATATTGGCCGCCTGAACAACACCGGCATCTGGTTTGACCAGGTAATCGAGCAGATGCGTATCCGCCAGGAGAAGAACTTCCTGCTGGCAGATTGGCAATACCCCAAAATCATCCAGGCCTCCAGGAACGTGATTACCGGCGCGCCCTACGATGACTCCGGTGAGGATTCTTCCCTGTGGGCGGACATCCAGGCCAAGGTGGCCGCGCTTGAACTGGAGCCGGCCCAGAGCGAGCAGTTGCTGGCAGACGCCCGTAAGGCGCTGCTGGAAGTGGTCAAACCTGCCTATGAGCGCCTGATTGCCGAACTGGAAGTGCAGGCTGCGCTGGCACCGGATGCCGATGGTATATGGAAGTTTGATAACGGCGAGGCGTTCTATGCGCAACTGCTGCGCTGGTATACCACCACCGACCTGACTGCCGATGAGGTTCATAATATCGGCCTGCGCGAGGTGGCCCGCATTCACGAGGAAATGAAGGCGATTCTCGAGCAGGTGAACTTTGAAGGTACGCTGGCGGAGTTTTTCCTGTTTATCCGCGAGGACCCACAGTTTTACTACCCGGATACTGACGAGGGCAGGGCGGCCTACCTCGCCGAGGCCACCCGCCTGATCGATGTGATGTGGGAGGAACTGCCGGACTACTTTGGCTTGCTGCCCAAGGCCGAGCTGGTGGTAAAACGGGTTGAGGCGTTTCGCGAGCAGTCTGCAGGCACAGCGTTTTACAACGGCCCGCCGGCGGATGGCTCACGTCCGGGCATTTACTACGCCAACCTGTATCGCATGAGCGATATGCCCAAGTACAAGATGGAAGGTCTGGCTTACCACGAGGGCGTGCCCGGTCACCACATGCAGCGCGCGATTGGTGCCGAACTGCAAGGAGTCCCCGAGTTCCAGAAGTACATTGGCTTTACGGCCTACACCGAGGGCTGGGGCCTGTATACGGAATTGCTGGGTAAGGAAATGGGTTTCTACACCGACCCGTATTCCGATTTCGGCCGCCTGACTATGGAGTTGTGGCGCGCCTGTCGGCTGGTGGTGGATACTGGTATTCACAGCAAGCGCTGGACCCGCGAGCAGGCGATCGACTATTTGGTGGAGAACGCGCCCAATGCAGTGACCGAAGCCACCAAGGCGATTGAGCGTTATATCGCCATGCCCGGACAGGCTACTGCTTACATGATTGGTAAGATGAAAATCCTCGAGCTGCGCGAGCAGGCGCGGGAGGAACTGGGTGACGACTTTGATATTCGCCTGTTCCACGACACCGTGCTGGAAGACGGCGCGGTGCCGTTAAGCGTACTGGAAGCGAAGATCGACGATATGGTGCGCGAGGTGAAGTCGACCTGATCTGAACGCTATACCAACGCGCTATGAATACTTGCCGGTGCTTATCGGCAAGTACCATCCGCTGTTATGACAGCGCAGATAGCACCGCACTCCAGGTGCGGTTCGTCTCCTCACCGAACAGGTAGAAGCTAATCTCCAGGTCCTGGTATGCCTTGTCCATGCTGACCGATAGGGCAATTTCCGCGGCTTCATCCAAGGGATATCCGTAAACCCCACAGGAGATTGCGGGCACCGCCAGCGTACGGCACTGGTGTGCCTGGGCCAGTTTAAAGCTGTTGTGATAGGCGTTAGCCAATAACACGGCGGGCTCTGGGTCGGCGTGGTAGCGCGGCCCCACCGTGTGAATGACCCACTTCGCTGCGAGTTTTCCCGCAGGGGTAATGCGCGCCTCTCCCGTGGGACAACGCACACCGCCATCCGCCTTTACCGCGTAGCAGGCCTCCAATAATTCGGGCCCCGCCGCTCGGTGAATCGCACCGTCGACACCGCCGCCCCCGAGCATCTGCGGGTTGGCTGCATTCACTATCGCATCGACCTGCGCGGTGGTGATATCACCCAGTAACAAGCTGACCCTGCTCATGAGCCGGTGTGTTTACCCCCTACACGCTCAATCGAGGCGGGAAACTTGTCCAGCAGTGTTGCGGGTCGTATCGGCCTGGGCACAAAATTGCCGCCACAGTTGGGGCAGATGTGTTCTAGCGCGCCTTCAACACAGGTCTTACAGAATGTGCATTCAAAGCTGCAGATATAGGCCTGGTCGCTGTCCGGGGGTAGGTCACAATCACAGCGCTCACAGTTGGGTCGCAGTTGTAGCATTGAGTGTCTCCTGTGCGCGCCTAAACGCCCGTGTTCTCCAGCAGGTAGGTGATAATCACCTTGATCACAAAGCCCAGGATGCCCATGGCCAGACCGACATAGAGGATTATGGTGCCGAATTTGCCTGCGTTGCTGCGCCTGGCCAGGTCCCAGACAATAAAAACCATAAACAGGATAAGCGCTCCCACGCCCAGGGTCACGCCATAGTCGGAGAGCCACTTATCCATCGCGGGGTTGTCCAGGGTCAGCTTTCAGAACACCCAGTATACCCCCGAATTTATCGCCATGAGTGCGGGTGAGTGAGTCAGTCGCTGTCGGTTGTCTCCCCGTCTTTCAGCACTACCTGTAGGTGCTGACTATCAGTACTACTTATAAGTGCTACCTGTAAACGCTACGGTGTGCAGCCGATGATTCGTTGCTTTGCCAGACGGGCAGTTCCCATAGCTGGGGTTGCTGTGGCACGTCTTCGGAGGGGGGCAGGTCCACATCGATACCCTGCCTGCCACCTCGCTGTTTGAGAATATGTACCTTGCGGTACTCGCGCATCTGCAGCCGTAAACCCGCCGGGGCAGCGTTGTGACCGGCCTGGTTGGGGCGGAATAATACTGACAGGGTGTCGCTGCCACTGGCTGCCAACTGCAACTTGCGCAATTCGCTGTAGCGGTAATCATCGGCGCCCAGCCAACTGAAAACGGCGCTGCAGGTGCCACTGCGCAGGGCTTGTTCGGTGCTCCACAGCAGATCCTCCCGGCTCTGGGGGTGGACCAGCAGCACCTGCTGGGTATCTATCCCCCGCGCTGCCAGCAGCGGGGCGTAGGGGATATAGGGCGGGGCAATAAATGCCTGCCAGCGCCCCTGGGAGCTGAGTTTCTCCATCGCGGGCAGGAACAGGCCCATGGCACCCATGCCACAGCCATCACTAAGTAGCTCGATGGTGCTACCAATCGGCAGGCCACCCTGGTACAGGGCAGCGTCGAGAGTGCTGTAACCACTGGACAGGATGTCCTGCCCATGCTCGTCACTGTTGGCGGGGTCGCCGCTGTACTGCAGGAAATTGTGGCGGCCGCGCCAGCTGTCGCGGCGGTTGATAACCTGTTCGATAAGCTCATTCATGGCTTGCTACCTTGGTCACTTCAAATACTGTATGAATATACAGTAGATACAAAGTGGTGGTATTGCAAGCGCAGGAGGGGCGTGAATTTTGCCATTGCCCGCTACCTGTAGCCTTACCGAACAGGTAGTCGGATAGGCGGCTGCACGGGGCTAAGGAGGGGGTGGCGGTAGGACTGGTGAAGGCGGTATAGCTGTTTGGTGTGGACTGGAAACCAGCCAATCAGGCCGTGATAGCGGGTCTGGTGGGTTGCGCCAGTGCCAGCAGCAAGTCTTCCAGGTTGTCCCAGGGGTTGCCGTCGGCAAAGCCCTTGATACTGCCGTCAGTTTTTGAGGCAAGGGCGAGCAGGGCGGCCAGTGAATCGGTGGTATGACGGTTCAGTGCCGCTTGCATTAACCCCATGCGATTTTTCCACACCCGTTTCGCGGTGAGTGCCTGCTGTGGGGTCTGGCCACCGTCGCAGTCCAGTTGTGCCTCGTAGAGTGTGCGGATTTCGCGACTCAGCGCCCACAGGATCACCGTCGGTTCGCTGCCCTCACCGCGCAGGCCGTGCAACATCTTCAGGGCGTTGCTGGGCTTGCCGTCGAGCGCAGCGTCACTCATTTCAAACAGGTTATAGCGCGCATTGTCGAGCACCGACCGGGTGACGGTCTCTGCACTGATGTGCTGTTCTTTCGCCAGCAGTTTTAACTTTTCGACTTCCTGCACCGCGGCCAGCAGGTTGCCTTCCACCCGCTCGGCCAACAGCTGTACCGCATCGCGATCGATGGTCATGCCGGCATTACTGACCCGTTGCTGTAGCCAGCGGGGCAGGTCGCGTGCACCGACCGGCCATACCTGTACACTGGCGCCGGCCTTGTCCAGGGCCTTGTACCACTTGCTGTTGGTAGACTGCTTGTCGATTTTACCCGCCACTAACATCAGCACATCGTCGCTGCCAGAGGCCATTTCCAGGTATTCACACAGGGCTTTGCTGCCCTCTGCCCCCGGCTTGCCACTGGGGAGGCGAATCTCTACCAGCTTGCGCTCGGCAAACAGGGACATGCTGGTGGCGTGATGCATGATTTCCTGCCAGTCGAAGCGACTGACGCCGGCGTCGATCACCTCGCGTTCGGTGCAGCCGTTGGCGCGCGCGGCCTGACGAACCAGGTCGGCGCACTCCTGCACCAGCAGGGTTTCGTCGCCACTGATGATATAGGCGGGCAGGAGTTGCTGTTCGAGTTGGGCGGCGAGTTTCTCGGGATAGACGCGCATTAGCGGGTGGTGCTGGCGGCGTAAAACCCGATGCGGCGCAGGATCTGCTGGGCCAACTCACCACGCATCTCATCTTTGAGAATGCGAACCTCCTCGGCCTTGCCCACCACGTTACGGGGGTCGTTTTCCATTTGCTTGATTACGACCGCGTCGGCGTCTTCAATTTCTTCGGTGCCATCTGCAGCGGCGACGCTGAAATTGGTCTTCATGGTCAATTCGAACTCGGCGGCGCGGGCCTCGGCGTTTAACGACAGATTGCGCTGGCTGAAATTCTCCGGTCCCAGCCTGAGCACATAGGCGGCCTCGTCCCGGTCTACCCAGACAATGCCGTTGGCGGAAAAGCGGGCCTGTACCTCGCGGCTGAACTCACTGTTGGGGTTGGCGGTCAACAGGTTCATCTGTTGCCAGCTGGGCGGCAGGGCGGTGGCGGTATTGTCGCCGCGCAATTGGAAGCCGCAGCCTGTGAACAGCGCCAGGCATGCAATTACAGCGACGATGCGCGCCAGGGTGTGGCTCATGATGGTTTCCCGGGGGGTGTCAGTTGGCAACAATATTAACCAATTTACCGGGCACCACAATCACTTTGCGTACGGTGGCGTCGGCAATAAAGCGCTGCACGTTTTCCTGTTTCAGGGCCTGGGCTTCAATTGTTTCCTTGCCCGCGTCTGCTGCTACCGACATTTTCGCCCGCACCTTGCCGTTAACCTGCACCACGATCTCGATACTATCGCGGGTCAGCGCCGCCTCGTCGACCCTGGGCCAGGGGGCGTCAATCACTGAGCCGGAGCCACCCAGTTGTTCCCAAAGGGTATGGCAGGCGTGGGGTACGATGGGGCACAACATCAGTACTACCGCATGCAGCGCCTCGGCGATTACCGGTTGGTCTTGTGCATCGCCAGTATCCAGTTTGCCCAGTTCGTTGCACAGCTCCATCACCGCGGCAATGGCGGTGTTGAACGTCTGGCGGCGGCCGTAATCGTCTCCGACCTTGGCAATGGTCTCGTGGGTTTTACGCCGCACTGCCTTTTGCTGCTCTTTCAACGCCGAGGTATCCAGTTCGGCGGTATCGGTTACCTGCAGGTGGGTGGCTACCAGTTTCCACAGACGCTTGAGGAAGCGGTTGGCGCCTTCCACACCGGAATCGGACCACTCCAGGGATTGGTCAGGTGGCGCGGCGAACATGCTGAACAGGCGTACCGTGTCGGCCCCGTAACGGTCGATAAGGGATTGCGGGTCCACGGTATTGCCCTTGGACTTGGACATTTTCGCGCCGTCCTTCAGCACCATGCCCTGGGTGAGCAGGCGGGTGAAGGGTTCATCCGAAGTGACCAGCCCCTCGTCGCGCATCAGCTTGTGGAAGAAGCGAGCATACAGCAGGTGCAGGATGGCATGCTCGATGCCGCCCACGTACTGATCGACCGGCAGCCAGTAGTTGGCCGCCTCACTGTCTAACATGCCATCGGCGTAGTCGGGGCAGGTAAACCGGGCGTAGTACCAGGACGATTGCACAAACGTATCAAAGGTATCGGTCTCCCGCTCACAGTCAGCGCCGTCGAGATCGAACTTGCGCCATTCGGGGTCGGCCTTGATCGGTGAGGCCACGCCGTCCATGACCACGTCTTCGGGCAGCAGGGAGGGCAGGCGCTCGGCGGGAATCGGTACATCGCTACCGTCAGCCAGATTGAGCATGGGGATGGGAGTACCCCAGTAGCGTTGCCGGGAAACGCCCCAGTCGCGCAAGCGGAACTGGGTGGTCACCCGGCCCATGCCGGAGGCTTCCAGGCGCTTGGCAATACCGTCGAAAGCCTCGTCGAAATTGTTGCCGTCGAATTCAGCGGACGCAGTGAGCGCACCGTGGTCCGTATAGGCCCCTGCACTGACATCCGCAGGCTGGTCCTCTGTGTTACAGATGACGGTTTTGATCGGCAGCGCATACTTGCTGGCGAACTCCCAGTCTCTCTCGTCGTGGGCGGGCACTGCCATCACCGCGCCGGAACCGTAGTCCATGAGTACGTAGTTGGCTACCCACACGGGTACCGACTCCCCCGTCAGGGGGTGAGTGGCGCGCAGGCCGGTATCCATACCCAGTTTCTCAGCCTGGGCCATGTCTGCTTCGGCTACCGAACTGCGTTTGCACTGGTCGATAAAACTGGCCAGCTCCGGGTTTTTCTCAGCCAGCGCAAGGCTGATCGGATGCTCGGCCGCCAGGCTGACATAGGTGACGCCGTACAGGGTGTCGGGCCGGGTGGTATAAACCTCGATGCGATCCAGGTCGGCGATAGGTGCATCCAGGCCAAAGGCCAGTTCTACACCGCGACTTTTACCGATCCAGTTGCGCTGCATGGTGCGCACGGCCTCGGGCCAGCCGTCGAGCGTATCCAGTCCATCCAGCAATTCCTGCGCGTAGTCGGTGATGCGGATAAACCACTGGGGAATTTCCCGCCTTTCGATCAGGGCGTCGGAACGCCAGCCGCGTCCGTCGATCACCTGCTCGTTGGCCAATACGGTCTGGTCAACCGGGTCCCAGTTGACGGTGGCCATCTTCTTGTACACCAGGCCTTTTTCGTACAAGCGGGTGAAGAACCACTGTTCCCAGCGGTAATAGTCCGCGTCGCAGGTGGCCAATTCCCGGTCCCAGTCGTAGGCGAAACCAAGTTGGCGCAATTGCCCGCGCATATCGTCGATGTTCTGGCGGGTCCAGGCCGCGGGCGGTACGTTGTTCTTGATAGCGGCATTTTCCGCCGGCAGGCCGAAAGCGTCCCAGCCCATGGGCTGCAATACGTTTTTGCCCTGCATGCGTTGGAAGCGCGCTATGACATCGGCGATGGTGTAGTTGCGCACGTGCCCCATGTGCAGCTTGCCACTGGGGTAGGGGAACATGGCCAGGCAGTAGAACTTCTCGCGCTGGCTATCGGGCTGCACGGCGAAGCTGTTGTGGTCCAGCCAGTGTTGTTGGGCGGCGTGTTCGACGTCCTGGGGGTTGTACTTGGCGTCCATTGTTGCGCTGGTTTCCGTGTCAAAAGGCGGTGCCGGTCGACTCGTAAAGCTGAGGATGTCAGCGCTGCGCCCCGTTCTGCCCGGTATTCAAAGAGGGGGAATTCTACCAGCAAAAGCGGCGACCGGCGACGATCAGCGATATGACCAATTGCACATTTATTGATCTACATCGTGGCGGCGTTTCGCGTGATTGTTAGGGTGATCAGTATGCGTAAAACCAGCGATGTCCTGTGGCAGGACACACAACACCAGGTGCTGTTCGACATACTCGATCGCATCCGCAAGCCAGAGGCAGAGGCGGGATTGATTCAGAGTCTGCGTGAATACACCGAAAACCACTTTACCCTGGAAGAGGAGTATATGCGCCAGCTCGGATACCCCGAGATTGAAGCGCATATTCGCGCCCATGACCGCTTCCGCCAGGAGATCGACCAGGTCCTCAATGGGGTTGAACACGATGCCCAGTTCCGCGACATCATCGGCACCTTCCTGACCGAATGGCTGACCCGGCACGTGTTCGGTGTCGACAAGAAGCTGGAAGATTTCCTGTTGTCTTCTGGTGTGCGGTAAAGGTGCGCTAAAGGTGCGTTAACCGCAGCGGCGCCTCAGACGTCTTCGCGCCAGAATATCAGGTACATCAGCAGCATTAGCATCAGGCCCAGTAAACAGCCTCCAATCACCACCATGGAACCGAAACTGCCGAAAGGCGTGCGCCCCAGCATCACCTCGGCCTCACCGTACAGCGTGGTCTCCATGAACTGGTCGGTGTGGGCAACGATCTGGCCGCGGTGATTGATGATCGCGGACACGCCATTATTGGTGCCGCGCAGCAGGTACCGGCCGTTTTCCAGGGCCCGCATCTGTGCCATCTGCAGGTGTTGTAGCGGTCCGATGGAATTGCCAAACCAGCTGTCATTGCTGATGGTGACCAGCAGGTCGGCCTCGCGGGCTCCATCGGCGACCAGGTCCGGGTAGACGATTTCATAGCAGATATAGGGGGCTACCCGGTAGGCGCCAGCGCGCAGGGGCGGTTGGTCTTTCGCCCCGGGCGCAAAGTTCGACATCGGCAGATCAAAGAAAGTAATCAACCCGCGCAGCCAGGTTTCCAAAGGCACGTACTCGCCGAAAGGCACCAGCCGCTGCTTATCGTACTGCCCCTCGCCGAGTCCCAGTGACACTATGCTGTTAAAGTACTGCTCATTGCCGTGGGGGCGCGTGGGGATACCGGTAATCAGGGTCGATTCGGTGATTACCGCTTGTTTGGCTATCGGGTCCAGGAAGTCTCGTGCACGGTGGTAGGCGTTGGGAATTGCCGATTCGGGCCACAGGATAATGTCGTTGCCATAGCTGCGCCGGACCGCATTGGCGTAGCGTTCCAGTATCGCCGGATAGTGGCGCCTGTCCCATTTTTCTTCCTGGGGGATATTGGGCTGGTACAGCGCCACCTTCAGCGGGTATTCGCTGGCCCGATCAACCCACTCGATGGGTTTGAGCACGCTGCCCCCGATCCACAGGGTGGCGATCAGCCCCATGTAGGTCATGATGGATACCGCCTGGCGACTGCGCCAGCTCAGGAACAGGCAGATTCCCGTCAGCGCGCAGATGAAGGACAGCCCATAGACGCCTAACACCGGCGCCCAACCAGCGATCCAGGTGTCCACGTGGGCGTACCCCAGGTAAAGCCAGGGAAAGCCCGTGAACAACCAGCTGCGCAACCATTCGAAAACGACCCACAAAGCGGGAAAACCGAGCAACATGCCGCCCGGCAGTGGCCGAATCCAGCGCACATAGCACCAGGCGAACAGGCTGTGCAGCAGCGCCAGGCCGCCGCAGAACAGGGCGGTTAAAAATACCGCCAGGGGTACGCTGGCATAGCCGTATACGTGAATGCTGACGTATACCCAGGAAGCACCACTGCCAAACATGCCCACCCCGAACAGCCAGCCACGCCACAACGCCTGGCCGGTTGAACAGGTGCACAGCAGGTAGCCGTACAGAATGCAACTGATGATGCCCGCAGGCCACCAGGAAAACGGCGCTAACGACAGGGTGACCAGAGCACCCGCCAGCGGAGCGATGAGCAAAACTACCAGCGGGTGCAGTGGTGGTGCACTCGCGGTATTCACGGACAGAGCAGGGGCTGCCGACACGGGATGTTATTCGGGTGGGCGTATGCGCAGGCTATGTATCATGCGCTGGTCTGCGTTAATCACCCTGAACTCGAAATCATCGATGGTGGTAGTTTCATTGCGGGTAGGCATATGGCCAAAAGCTTGCAATACCAGCCCGCCAACGGTGTCGAATTCCTCTTCGCTGAAGTTAACGCTGAAGTAGTCGTTGAAGTCGTCGACCGGCGTCAGCGCTTTTACAAAGAAATCCCGATCGCCGATTTTGCGGATGAGCTGGTCCTCCTCGGCATCGGTTTCGTCTTCGATTTCACCGACGATCTCCTCCAGCACGTCCTCTATGGTGACCAGGCCAGCGACGCCGCCGTACTCATCAATCACGATGGCCATGTGATTGCGGTTCTCGCGGAATTCACGCAGCAGGATGTTCAGACGTTTACTCTCGGGCACTACTACCGTGGGGCGCAGCAACTCGGTGATCTTGAAGCCGCTGTGGTCCTTGTTAAGGATCTGTGGCAGCAGGTCTTTGGCCAGCAGTATCCCGAGAATATCGTCCAGGCTGTCGTCGATCACCGGGTAGCGCGAGTGCGCAGAGCGGATAATTTGCGGCAGTATCTCTTCCAGTGATTGTTCGGCCCTGATAACCACCATTTGCGACCGTGGGATCATGATGTCCCGGGCCTGCATACCACTGACCTGCAGTGCGCCCTCGATAATGCCCAGGGCATCTTCATCGATGACCTCATTTTCGGCGGCCACCGAGAGCACATCCTCGAGGTCTTCCTTGTTGCGCGGCTCGCTGGAAAACAGGTGGGTAATTTTGTCGAGCCAGGATCTTTCTTCTGGCTCGTTACTAAATCGGTCTTCGCTCATGTGGCTCAATGCTCCAGGCCGGGGTGGCCGGCGTAGGGACAGGGGTAATCGAGAGAGTTGAGGATTTCCGTTTCCAGGTTTTCCATCACCGCCGCTTCCTGGTCGATGATGTGATCGTAGCCCAGCAGGTGCAGGGTGCCGTGGACCGTCATGTGGGCCCAGTGGGCTGCTAATGTCTTGTGCTGTGCAGCCGCTTCTTCGCGTACTACTGGCGCGCAGATGACGATGTCACCCAGCATGTCCAGCGGCACACCCTCAGGCAGCTGCGCTGGAAATGACAGGACATTGGTGGGGCCTGTTTTATTGCGGTAGGTGTTGTTGAGTGTTGCCATCTCCGCTTCGTCAACCAGGCGGACACTGATCTCAGCGTCTTGCCTGGAAGGGTCACAATGACTCAGGGTCCTGCCAATCCAGCTTCGTATGTCGCCCTCTTCGGGGGTCGGTTCAGCGCTGGCAGTCTGGATATCCACCGTCAGGTTCATCGCTTGGTCTTGTCTATGGCCGTGGTGGTATCTTCGTGGGCGTCGTAGGCCTCGACGATGCGCTGCACTAGCGGGTGGCGTACTACATCTTTGTTGCCGAACCAGGTAAAGCCAATGCCATCGACGTCCGGCAGTATCTTGCTGACATGAGTCAGTCCGGACTGGGTGCCCCGAGGCAGGTCAATCTGGGTGGCATCGCCGGTGACCACGGCCGTGGAGCCAAAGCCGATGCGGGTGAGGAACATTTTCATTTGTTCCCGGGTGGTATTTTGCGCCTCGTCCAGAATGATAAAGGCATTATTCAGTGTGCGCCCGCGCATAAAGGCCAGCGGTGCCACTTCGATAATATTACGCTCGATGTACTTGTTGACGGTGTCGAACCCCAGCATCTCGTAGAGCGCGTCATACAACGGGCGCAGGTAGGGGTCGATCTTCTGGGTCAGGTCGCCGGGCAAAAAGCCCAGCTTCTCGCCGGCCTCCACGGCGGGCCTGACCAGCAGGATACGGCGCACCCGTTCCTCCAGTAATGCCTCGACACCACAGGCCACCGCCAGGTAGGTTTTTCCGGTACCGGCGGGGCCGATGCCGAAGCTGATATCACAGTGCTTTACCGTACGTACGTAGGCCTGCTGATTCTTGCCGCGAGGTTTGATAGTGGAGCGCTTGGTGCGAATCACCTGGATGGCGTCGACCGGCTTGCCTTCCTCTACCGGCACCAGGTTGTCACGCTCGGTGTGTTGTAACTGCAGATGCAGCGACTCCGGTGTCAGCACAACACCCTGGCAGATTTCGGCGTACAGGTGGGTCAACAGTTCCCTGGCAGCGACCACGTTGACGGTCGGGCCGCTGACGGAAAACTGGTTGCCGCGGGCGCCAATGGTCACCCCCAGGCGCTGTTCAATCTGGCGCAGATGCGCGTCCAGCTGGCCACATAACATGGCCAGATGACGGCTATCATTGGGTTCAAGTGTCAGGCCCTGCTGGGTCGAGGGCTGCGCATTCGATGGTGAAGGCGCCTGGGTGGATTCGTTGTTCAAATGAGTCTGTGGCCGCGCACGGCTTTGGTCTGGAAATTAAAGGATATACCGGAATCTGGTAACGTCAACTTGCCCGAATCAGGCCACGAGTAAGCCGCGCAGGGAATTTGGCAGGGCTTCTTCGATATCCACACTGACAAACTGACCGATCAGCCCATGATCGTGGCAGGCAAAATTGACCACGCGATTGTTTTCAGTGCGCCCCTGTAATTGCCCCGGGTCCTTTTTGGACACACCTGTAACCAGGATTTCCTCGCGGTTGCCCACCATATCGCGGCTGATTTTCTGCGCCTGTTGAAGAATTCGCGTCTGCAATATTTGCAGGCGCTGCTTCTTGGTTTCCTCGTCCGTATTGTCCGGTAACTCGGAAGCCGGGGTACCGGGCCGGGCGCTGTAAACGAAGCTGTACGAGGTGTCGAAACCGATGTCCTCAATCAACTTCATGGTGTCGCTGAAGTCGGCCTCACTCTCACCCGGAAAGCCGATAATAAAATCCGAAGAGATGCTGATATTGGGGCGTATTTTGCGCAGGCGGCGAATCTTCGACTTGTACTCCAGTGCCGTGTGCCCACGCTTCATCGCCATAAGGATGCGGTCGGACCCACTTTGTACCGGCAGATGCAGGTGATTGACCAGTTGCGGTATCTCCGCGTAGGCGTCGATCAACGCGTCTGAAAACTCCACCGGGTGTGAGGTGGTATAGCGTATTCGGTCGATACCCGGGATCTGGGCGACCAGCGCCAGTAACTCGGCGAAGTCCACCAGCTCACCCAGGTGGTTGTCGCCACGATAGGCGTTGACGTTCTGCCCCAGCAGGTTCACTTCACGCACGCCGCCGGCTGCCAGGTGGGCAATTTCGGCGATCACGTCATCGACCGGTCGGGAAACCTCTTCCCCGCGAGTATAGGGCACCACGCAGAATGTGCAGTACTTGCTGCAGCCTTCCATAATGGAGACGAAAGCCGTTGGGCCCTCCACCTTGGGTTCCGGCAGGCGGTCAAACTTCTCAATTTCGGGGAAGCTGACATCGACCACCAGGGTGCCGCCCGGGCCGCGCTGCTCCATCATCTCCGGCAGACGGTGTAGGGTCTGCGGGCCGAACACCAGGTCCACGTAGGGTGCGCGCTTGCCGATTTCAGCCCCTTCCTGGCTGGCCACGCAGCCGCCCACGCCAATGACCAGGTCGGGATTTTTCTGCTTCAGGTGCTTCCAGCGCCCGAGCTGGTGGAATACTTTCTCTTGTGCTTTTTCCCTTATAGAACAGGTATTTAGCAGCAACACATCGGCTTCCTCGGGGTTTTCCGTGGGCACCAGGTCATGGCTTTGTTCCAGCAGATCGCGCATGCGCGCCGAGTCGTACTCGTTCATCTGGCAGCCATGGGTCTTGATGTACAGCTTTTTGCTCACTGTTGCTTGCTCGCGGCCTGCCGCGGGCCTATCCTCGGGTTTGAAAAGGGCAGCGGATTATACAGAGTTGTCCTGCCGAAACACAGTGCGGCAGCGGCCTGCGGACTGGAAATTCCCGTTGGTGATGGTAATATTGCCGCCCCCCGAAATCCGGGTGGTCGAAAAGTGGCGCAAGGGCGCCGGCGCGTGAGGCAACAATGGCAAATTATCCCGTGTACAAGGTGATCTTCCAGAACGGCAACCAGGTGTTCGAAGTGTTCGCCAAGCAAATCTACCAGAGCGATATGTGGGGCTTTATCGAGGTGGAGGAATTCCTCTTCGGCGAGCGCTCGCAGATTCTGGTCGACCCGGGCGAAGAGAAGCTCAAGAACGAGTTTAGTGGCGTCAAGCGTAGCTACATACCCCTGCAGGCGGTTATCCGTATCGACGAGGTTGACAAGGAAGGCACGGGCAAAATCTCTGACGGCAAAACCGGCGAAAGCAATGTCGCCAATTTCCCCTTTGCCGGCATGCAGCCCGGTCACCAGGGCAGCGAGGAGTAAAGCCGCTCGCTTAATGCGGCTCGGTAATACTGGCTAAAACACCTGGGGCTAATCTGTCAGTCCAATTGCTGGCGCACCGAAGCCAGTTTCACACAGACCACGAAGGCATCGACGCTTGCCTGCACTTCCTCAATCGCGGGGAAGGTGGGGGCCAGGCGGATGTTGCGGTCCTCGGGGTCGTTCCCGCCAGGGAATGTTGATCCGGCGGGGGTCAGTTTCACACCGATTTCTGCCGCCAGGCGCACGATCTCGTGCGCCAGCCCGGGTCGCGCGTCGAAGGCGATGAAATAACCGCCCTGGGGTCGTGTCCATTCGCCCATACCACTATCGGCGAGCTCACGGTCCAATGTATCCAGCACAATATCGAACCGCGGCTTGATCAGGGCCGCGTGAGACGCCATGTGCTGGCTGAGGGTTTCCTTGTTTTTGAGCAATCGCAGGTGGCGTAGTTGGTTGACCTTGTCTGGTCCGATGGTTTGAAAGGACAACTGCTCGCTGAAAGCCTCAATGTTGCTTACGCTGCTGGCGAGAAAGGCAATACCGGCGCCCGCGAAGGTGACCTTGGAGGTGGAGCCAAATTGCACCACAGTATCAGTAGTGCCGTGTGCCTCGCAGCGTGCGCGAATAGAGCCCAGTTCGGGCGCCGCTGGATCCAGTGAATGCACGGCATAGGCGTTGTCCCACATGACCAGGAAGTCTTCCCGCGCGAGTTTTCCCAGGGCCGCGATACGATCCACAGTCTCGTCGCTGTATACATAGCCGGTGGGGTTGGAAAAACGGGGTACGCACCACAGGCCGCGAATGTCGCTGTTGTTAGC
The DNA here is from genome assembly GCA_963669435.1 of Halieaceae bacterium. Classification (GTDB taxonomy): domain Bacteria; phylum Pseudomonadota; class Gammaproteobacteria; order Pseudomonadales; family Halieaceae; genus CALJFL01. The sequence goes on along the minus strand of OY770025.1, from coordinate 960,833 downwards.
GAGCAATTCCTCGACCGCATCCATGTCAGGGCCGTTGTCCAACATGGGCACGGTGACCATCTCGATACCGAGGTTTTCGCAGACAGCGAAATGGCGATCATAGCCGGGCACCGGGCATATGAAACGATTGCTTGCGTGTCGATTCCACGCTGACCCCGGCCCTTTAAGACCATGAAACATGGCTGTCTGCAGGGTGAAATGCATCAAGGCCAGGCTGCTGTTGCCGCCGATCAAGGTCTCCTCGGCGGAGCAATCCAGGATACTGCCAAAAAACGCTCGCGCCTGGGGCAGGCCAATCAGACCACCGTAATTACGTACGTCGGTGCCATCCTCGTCGAGGTAATTACCCTGCAATATGCCATCCAGCGGGTCGGACAAGGCGACCTGCTCAACACCCGGTTTGCCGCGGGTCAAATCCAGGGCCAGTTGCCTGTCCTTCAGGTTTGCATAGTCCCTCTCCAGTTGGCGCAGCGCCTCCTGTAGCTCGTCTTTGCTGGCATTTTCGATGTGCACCGGGAAAACCTCCTGTGTACTACTATTGTGAGACAGCCAAGAAAAATCGGCGGGCGATTATACCGCCCGGGTGCGGGTAGTGGTATGGGGGCCATGGCGGAATCGGCTTGAAAAACGCCCCTGTTGCCCCATATCCATTACTTCATATTCAGATGACTCCAATGACAAACAAGGTTAAGCAATGAGTGATATCGAGCACCCGGATGAGGCGGAAGTAATCGAGCCCGGGGCCAGTCCGCACACCCCGGCGGTGGCGGATGAGGTATTGCCCGATACGCTGACCTTGATGCCAATCCCCAACCGGCCCTTCTTCCCGGGGCAGGTTCAGCCCGTTGCCCTTAACCCGGTTGAATGGTCCAGCACTTTAGAGGCGGTGGCGCAAGCGGGCAATGGCCTTATAGGCCTTTCCTATGTCGAGGGGGCTGACCCCCAGGGAACCGATACACGCCAGTTTCCCGAGATCGGTTGTGTGGTGCGTTTGCACAAGCCACCGGTCGCGGGTGAGTCTCCCGGCCAGTTTCTGGCACAGGGCATTCGCCGCTTCCGTATTGTGCGTTGGTTGAATGAAAAGCCACCCTACCTGGTGCAGGTCGAATATCCACGCAGCCAGGGTGATCGAGACTCGGACGAGATCAAAGCCTATGCCATGGCCCTGATCAAGGAGATCAAGGAGTTGGTGCCGCTCAACCCGCTGTACAGCGAAGAATTGAAACTCTACCTGGCCAATTTCAATCCCAACCAGCCCAGTTTGCTGGCTGATTTTTCAGCCGCGTTAACCACGGCGGCCGGCGACAAACTGCAGGAAATTCTCGATACCCTCCCACTGCGCTCGCGTATTGAAAAAGTGCTGGAGTTGCTGCGCAAAGAGCGTGAAGTGGCCGAGATGCAGGGCCAAATCACCAGCCAGGTGAACGAGAAGCTCTCCGACCAGCAGCGCGAATTTTTCTTGCGCGAACAGCTCAAGATTATCGAAAAAGAACTGGGCATCTCCAAGGATGATCGCACGTCCGACGAGGAGATGTTTGCCGAGCGTATTGCCAAACTGGACATGCCTGAGGCGGTGGCGAAACGCATAGACGACGAAATGCACAAGCTGTCGGTGCTGGAAACCGGTTCCCCTGAATACGGCGTGACGCGCAATTACCTTGACTGGGCCACCTCGGTGCCCTGGGGTGTGCTCTCAGACGACAACCTGGAATTGGGTCACGCCCGGGAGGTGCTACACGAACATCACGAGGGGCTCGAAGATGTTAAAACGCGTATTCTCGAGTTCCTTGCGGTAGGTTCATTTCGCGGCGAAATTTCCGGCTCCATCCTGTTGCTGGTGGGTCCGCCTGGTGTCGGTAAAACCAGTATAGGCCGCTCGGTAGCCGATGCCCTGGGGCGCAAGTTCTATCGTTTCAGCCTGGGGGGCATGCGTGACGAGGCAGAGATAAAAGGCCATCGTCGCACTTACATCGGTGCCATGCCGGGTAAGTTTGTGCAGGCGCTTAAGGAGGTCGAGGTATCGAACCCGGTCATTATGCTGGACGAGATCGACAAGATCGGCGCGTCTTACCAGGGCGATCCTGCCTCGGCGTTGCTAGAGGTACTGGACCCGGAGCAGAACAGTGAATTCCTGGACCACTACCTGGATTTGCGCGTGGACCTTTCAAAAGTGCTATTCATTTGCACCGCCAACCAGTTAGACACCATTCCCGGACCACTGCTGGACCGTATGGAAACCCTGCGATTGTCCGGCTATGTCGCCGAGGAAAAACTCTCCATCGCGAAGAAGCACCTGTGGCCGAAACAGCTTGAACGCCACGGGCTCAACGACGAGCAACTGAAAATTAACGATGCTGGTCTTAAGTACGTGATCGACTCTTACTGCCGCGAGGCTGGGGTGCGTACCCTGGAGAAACAACTGTCGAGAGTTATGCGTAAGTCCATCGTGCATATCCTGGAGAGCGGCGAGGACAAAGTGCGCGTCGGCAAGAAGGACATCGATGAACTCCTCGGTACGCCGCCGTTTCAGCCGGACAAGCCGCTGCGGGGTGTGGGTGTAGCTACCGGGCTGGCATGGACAGCCATGGGCGGGGCAACGTTAGCAGTCGAGTCCTCCCAGATTCACACACTGAATCGCGGCTTCAAGTTGACGGGCAGGCTCGGTGAGGTCATGAAGGAATCGGCGGAAATCGCCTACAGCTACGTGATCAGCCACCTCAAGCACTACGGATGCGACCCCGACTTTTTCGATATGAGCATGGTGCACCTTCATGTGCCGGAGGGCGCAACACCGAAGGACGGACCCAGCGCCGGTATTACCATGGCAACTGCGTTGGTTTCACTGGCACGCAAGGAGCGCATCAAGCGGCCGTTGGCTATGACTGGCGAATTGAGCCTGACCGGGCAGGTGTTACCGGTTGGTGGCATTCGTGAGAAAGTGATTGCGGCGCGGCGCAGCAAGATCATGGAGCTGATTCTGCCCCATGGGAACCGGCGGGATTTTGAGGAACTGCCGGATTATCTGCGTGAGGGCATCAATGTGCATTTTGCTAGGAATTATCGCGAGGTTTTTGAATACGTGTTTCATGAGCATCGGATTGATAAGTCTTTACATTGATCGAGCTGCCGTGTGCTCGACGGGTACGGCCTAAGGATCAGAACTTTCTATTTGGGACACGCCGTGAACCCATCCATGGGGGCTTGTGTTGCGGATGGCCGCCCCTCCATCCATGTCTCCCACAGCCTGAAGAATAAGTGCCGACCCCGTCGCCTTCCTAGAAGACTCCAGAATTTGTTGGTTTCATTGGCTTTTCAGTGGCCGGCCTCAGAACGGGGGCTTACTGTTTGGGACACGCCGTGAACCCATCCATGGGGGCTTGTGTTCGACGTCCCTGTCTCACACAGTCCCAAACAGTAAGCCCCCGCTCTAAGGCCTATGTGGTTCGCTGCAGCATCGGAGATTTTTCCTATCTGGCTTTTGAGTTTGAATGCTTGATGGCCGTCGCCAGAGTGGCTAGAGAAGCGATTGTTGTCAGAAATAGTGGTCTCCCTCTAGATTCAAAAACTATTAGGAGGAGAGTAGCTAATCTCGGTTTCTAGACTATCTGACTTATTCGAATACTTTTAGGTCTGGAGCGTTCAGGGAACAGGTGTTTTCAGTCTCGTCGCCGATAAAACTGACTTCCAGGCACTACAGAACTTGGCGTTGGGGTTGGGTAATGCCTTTCTGGACTGTGTGAGACAGGGACGTCGAACACAAGCCCCCATGGATGGGTTCACGGCGTGTCCAGAAAGGCATTACCCAAGCACAGCGCCGCTACGGAGTACAAAGCTAACTAGCCAAATTGTGTGCCGGCTCCCAATCCCCAGAAACTTGCGCCGTAACAACAGCCCGCATAGGTGCCGGATACCCCTCGATGGTTTTCGTGTGGTCCTCAGGATCAAGAAAATCCTTCAATGAATGAAACGTCATCCACTCCGTCGAGCGTTGCTCCTCTGTGGAGGTCACATTGATATCAACCACCTGTGGGTCTTCGAAGCCCACCTTCTCCAACCACAACTTCAAGGTGTCCACGCTTGGTAGGAACCAGACATTCCCCATCCGCGCGTAGCGACCTGACGGTACCAGTGTCTCGCCCGGTCCGCCATCGATAATCAGGGTCTCCAGAACAAGCTGGCCGCCCTTGCGCAGGCAATCGCGCAGCTCGATCAGGTGATCCATCGGCGAGCGGCGATGATAGAGCACCCCCATGGAGAACACCGTATCGAAGGCCTGGAGTTTAGGTGGCACATGTTCGATGCCCAGCGGTAATACCCAGGCATTGTCCTGTTGCAGGTATTTTTGCAGGGCCCAGAATTGCACGATAAACAAAGGGGTAGGATCGATACCGATAACCTCGGCGGCGCCGTCGCCAAGCATACGCCAGCAGTGATAACCGTTGCCGCAACCGACGTCTAAGATGCGTCGCCCGGTGAGGTCCGCGATACTCCCACCGAGCCGGTCCCACTTCCAGTCCGAGCGCCATTCCGTGTCAACGTGAACACCGAATAGCTCGAAAGGCCCCTTGCGCCAGGGGTGCAAGCCACGCAGGGCCTGTAGCAGCTGGTCCCGCTGGGGCTCTGTCAGTGGGCTTGTGCTCGTTGCCCCTACGCGGGATTGATCGAGTATACGTGCGTCCACATCGATATCGGGAAGCGAAGCCAGAGCGTCTAGCCAGCGTTGCAGATCGCCATAGCGCTGGTGTGAGAGACCGCGTTCGAGTTGTGCGGGGAGATCATCCGCCCAGGCAGATAGATCGCTGTTCTGCCATCGATCAATCAACGGTTGGTAGTCGATCATTTCAGGGCGACGAGCGAGGCGAAGTTAAAACACTGAAACCAGACATCGCAGCTACCAAACCCGGCTCCGGCGATGCGCTGGCGGTGTGCCGCGAGGGTCTCCGGTATCAGCACGTTCTCGATTGAGTCGCGCTTCTGGGCTATTTCCAGGTCGCTATAGCCGTTAGCGCGTTTGAACTCGTGATGTAAATCGATATTGAGTTGGTTCAGGTGTGGATCTTCAAAGGTCACCTTCTCCGAGAGGACCATGATGCCGCCGGGCCGTAGGCCTGTATAGATTGCCTTAATCACTGCGTCGCGCTCGGTCTGCGGTACAAACTGCAGGGTGAAGTTCAGAACCACCACGGAGGCATCTTCGATGCTTACCTTCTGTAGCTCCTCACAGAGCAGTTCGACGGGGGTGTCGTGGGTATCAGTATCGATAATGTTGCGGCACCGCTCCAACATGGCCGCAGAGTTATCTACCCCGATAATGGTGCAGTCATCGGCCTGCAGATTCTGCCGCATGGACAGGGTCGAGGCCCCCAGTGAACAGCCCAGGTCGTAGAGTTTGCTGCCTTCGGTGGCGTAGCGCGCAGCGAGCAAGCCAGTCATCGCTATGATGGTGGGGTAGCCCGGTACCGAACGCTTGATCATGTTCGGAAACACGCTCGCGACGTTCTCGTCGAACACAAAAAGGCCGGGATCGGCCAGCGGCTCGGCAAACAGGGTGTCGCGTTCTTCGCTCACGGGTTTTGTTCAGGAAGGTGCTCGGATGCGCACTGCGCCGTTCGTAGGCGCAGTAGCAGTGGATGCCGTATCAGTTCGCGCTGCGAACTAACTTGGTATCTTCGGTCGCGACTGATTCGGTCGCGCGTGCGCGCGGGCTGAAAGGTGCAAAGTGCGTCGCACATTCAGTCTCGGTGACCTCTTTCGCATGGGTAAACTTAATGCTGCGCATTACGTCTACGAAAGATGCTTTTCCCTGGTCACGTCTTTTCATGGTTTCTCTATACATTTCGGTGTCCCTGAGCGGATTGTAGTCATACCCGTCGCGCAAGTAGCGTAAAAAATCCCTAGATTTACTGTGAAATAAGCCCGCTACATGGAAAACCGAAGCCAGGCTTACTCCTTTTGCAGTAGACCCTCCAGTTGCGGTAGAAGTTCAAATAGCTCTGGTTTGTTGTGTTTAATTTCCTCGGCATTGAGCCCGTGTAACTCGTGCGGAAAGATCAGCCACTGGTCAGTTTCGTGAACAAAGTAGTCGGGTACACGTTCAGTCTGGTTTTTCCCCGGCTTGTAGTAGGGCGTGGCGATGCGAATCTCCGGCGTATTCTTTTTGCACGCTTGCTTCAGGTCGGCGATGGCCTGTTGTATCGACAGCCCGGTATCGTGCACGTCATCCACAAACAACAGGGAATGTTCAGATTCCAGTCGTTTGATTACGTAGTTCAGTCCGTGTACCAGCACATGGCGACTGCGCTGATCGATGCCAGTATAAGAAGATGTGCGAATAGCGATGTGGTCGGACTTAACACCCAGTACGTCGAGCAGTTCCTGGACGGCGATTCCCACCGGAGCACCACCGCGCCAGATGCCGACTATGTAGTCAGGGCGGTAGCCGCTCTCGTAAACCTGCCATGCCAGCTTGAATGAATCCTCCAGAAGCTGCTGCGCGCTGATGTAATGTTTCTCCATGTTAAAACGGGTTTCCTGTGGTTTATGTCGGCTCGAAAGCGCCTGTCCAGATGATGATTGAATTACTACTGAAAGATTAGCACAGGGCCGGCGGCTTGCATCTCCCAGTGCCGCCTGGGTATCCCCTGGTCATTTTGGTGCCTGGCGTTTTCCGCTGCATGTGCCTCGGGTATACTCTGCGCCCCGAACCAGGAAGCCAAAATGAAGACCACGGATTACCCTCAGCAACCTGCACACTTGTGGCAGCACTTCTACGAAATCACACAAATTCCCCGGCCCTCGAAGCAGGAACAGGCGGTACGGCAGTACGTCATTTCCCAGGCGGAAGCGGGTGGGCACAGTTGGCAGATGGATGACGAGGGCAACTTGCTGGTGCGTGTTGCTGGTTCAGCGGGCAAAGAGGGCGACGGTACTGTAATTATCCAGAATCATCTGGACATGGTGACGGTGAAGACCGAGGACAAGGACCACGACTTCACCCGCGATCCGCTGCAGTTGCAGGTGAAGGATGGCTGGTTGCTCGCTGATCGCACCACGCTGGGTGCCGACAATGGCGTTGGCTGTGCCGCCGCGCTGGCGGTGATGACCGATCCTGACGTTGTGCACCCGCCGCTGGAACTGTTGTTCACCGTGGACGAGGAGACTGGCCTGGGCGGTGCGCTCAACCTGGATGGAACCATGCTCACCGGCGAGCGCATGTTGAACCTGGATACAGAGGACTGGCACGAACTCTACATTGGCTGCGCCGGAGGCGGTGGCTGGCAGTTTGAGCGCCACTTTCCGCAACACGGTCTCAACGGGAGTAGTGAGTGCTGGCAGTTGAGCCTGAAAGGGCTCGCCGGAGGGCACTCGGGCATCGAGATTCATCACCAGCTCGGTAACGCAATCCAGCTGCTGGGTCAGTGCCTCGAAGGGGTCGACAAGCTGCGCTTGCTAAATTTTGATGCCGGGGTCGCCCACAACGTGATTCCGCGTGAGGCGAGCGCCATCTTCTGTTGTGCACCCGGGCAAGGTGAGCTGCTGGCACAACGTCTTACAGAACTGCGCTCGCAATGGTTGTCCTACCTGCCCAGCGCAGATCATGGCCTGGAACTTTCCCTGCAGCCTGCCCAGGGAAGCCACGGGTTGAGTGAAGCTGAATCGCGCAGTGTGTTAGGCCTGATCTGCCTGATGCCCCACGGTGCGCAGGCTTATAGTCTTGAGCAGCCGGCGGATCTCGTCGACCTGAGTATCAACCTGGCGATGGTGCGGCTGCAGGAGGGCACACTGTTTCTCGAATCCAGCTTCCGTTTCTTCAATGAGGAACAGAGCCTACCCTTGCAGAAGTCGGTTCTAAATATTGCTGAACTGTACGAGTTGAACGTGACCCCCGTGGTGGGTTACCCGGGCTGGCAACCGGACTTTGACAGCACCCTGCTGGCGCAGGGTAGTGACCTGCACGAGCAGCTCTTCGGCTTCAAACCAGCCGTGAAAGCCATCCACGCGGGTCTGGAGTGTGGAATTTTGAAGAGCAAGAAGCCCGATGTAGATATACTATCCTTTGGACCCACGATTCGCGGTGCGCACTCGCCCACTGAGCGACTGCAGATTGAAACCGTCACCCCGTTCTGGCAGTTCTTAACAGCGCTGCTGGCAGATATGTAAGTTGAGGATCACATTATGTTGGACGTACTAGAGCAACTCCCGCTGGACCCGATTCTGGGATTGGCACAGGTCGCTCGGGCAGACCAGAATCCTGACAAGGTCGACCTGACCGTGGGCATTTATATGGATGAGCAGGGCATTTGCCCGGTGTTCGACGCGATTTCCCAGGCGCAGCAGGCTCTGACCAATGAGGAAATCACCAAGGCATATATGCCCCCCGCAGGTGACGCCGCGTTCAACACCGAGATGCAAAAGCTGGTGCTGGGCGCCGACAGTTCGCCACTGCTGGCTGGCCGTGTGGCCAGCGTGCAGACTCCGGGCGGTTGTGGTGCACTTCGCATCAGCGCCGAGCTGATCCAGGCCGCTAATCCGGGGGCTAAAGTCTGGATCAGTGATCCCACCTGGCCGGTGCACATACCCCTGGTCGGTAGCGCCGGACTGACCTTTGAGACCTATCGCTATTACGACCCTGCCAGCCACGGTGTGAACTTCCAGGGCATGGTGGAGGACCTGAAAGCGGCCAAGGCGGGTGACGTGGTATTGCTCCACGGTTGTTGCCACAACCCCAGTGGCGCCGATCTCAGCTTGGAGCAATGGGGCGTGGTGGCTGATATGGCCGAGGCCCAGGGTTTTACGCCCATGGTTGATACTGCCTACCAAGGGCTGGGCTTGAGCCTGGATGAAGACGCCGCGGGCCTGCGCTTATTGGCTGAGCGTTTGCCCGAGGTGATTATTGCCGCGTCCTGCTCCAAGAACATGGGGCTGTATCGCGAACGCACCGGTATTGCGATTTTTGTGTGCAAGGATGCTGCCAATGCCCAGGCGCTGGCCAGCCAAACCCTGGTGGCGGCGCGCAAGATGTACTCGATGCCGCCTGCCCATGGAGCTTTGTTGGCGGCACGTGTACTTACCGACGCGGAGCTCAACGCAAATTGGCGTGCGGAACTTGAAGGGATGTGCCAGCGCATTAATGGCTTGCGCGCGCAATTGGTGGAGAAATTACAGGCCGCGACTGACCATGACTTCGGTTTTATCCAGCAGGAAAAAGGCATGTTCTCCTTTCTTGGGCTCAGCGTGGAACAGGCCCAGAAGCTGCGCAAGGAGCACAGTGTGTACATGCTGGATTCATCGCGTATCAATGTGGCCGGGGTGAATGCGAACAATATTGATGCGCTGGCCAAGGCGGTGGCTGCGGTATTTTAGAAAGGTGGTCGCAGATACTGGAGGATGTCCCTACCCCTCCAGTTCTGTCCAGCGCTCAAAGGCCGCATCCAGTTCTTCCTGGGCCTGCGTGAGAGCTGATAGCGTTGCTTCCGTCTCACTGCGATCACCTTGGTAAAAGTCCGGGTTGGCGATGATTTGTTCCAGTGCCTGCACCTTGTTTTCCAGCGTTTCGATAAGCTGAGGCAGCGCGTCCAGTTCGCGCTGATCCTTGTAGGAGAGTTTGGGGGGTTTGCCGGCAGGCGCTGTGCTTGAACCCGTCGCGCTTGATGTTGTGTCCTTTTCCCCTGGCTTCGCCTGCGGTACCTGCGACACGACTTCACGCAGCTTACCCCCGCGCTCTTCCCAGTCCTGATATCCGCCTGCCTGTTCGCTGACAACGCCGTCGCCTTCGAGTACTAATAGGCCGGTTACCACGTTGTCCATAAAGTCGCGGTCGTGACTCACCAGGATCACCGTGCCGTCAAACTCCAGCAGGATTTCCTCCAGCAATTCCAGGGTCTCGATGTCCAGGTCGTTGGTGGGCTCATCGAGTACCAACAGGTTGGCCGGCCGGGTGAATAGCTGCGCGAGGATGGCACGATTCTGCTCGCCACCGGACAGGGCCTTTACCGGTGTACGCACCCGCTCCGGACTGAACAGGAAGTCACCCAGGTAGGAGATAGCGTGGCGGCGCTTGCCGTTGATTTCGATAAACTCCTGTCCGCCGCACACGTTATCAATCAGATTGCGCTCCGGGTCGAGTCTGCCGCGCAGCTGGTCCGAATAGGCGACCTCCAGCTTGCTGCCGAGCTTCACGTTGCCACTGTCGGGCGTCAGCTGCCCCAGCAGGATTTTGACCAGGGTGGATTTGCCAGCCCCGTTAGCGCCGACAATGCCCAGGCGATCGCCACGCTGAATAATGGTGGAAAAGTCGCGCAGAATGGTTTGCTCGCCAAAGGCATGATTGACCTGCTCGATCTCTGCGACGATCTTTCCCGACTTGCTCGCGTCTTCAATAGAGAAGCTGGCCTTGCCGGTGCGCGCCCTGCGTTCACTGCGCTCCTGGCGCATGGCTTTCAAGGCCCGAACCCGGCCCTCGTTGCGGGTACGCCTGGCCTTGATGCCCTGGCGAATCCATACTTCTTCCTGTGCCAGGCGCTTATCGAACAGGGCGTCGGCTTTTTCCTCGGCGGCCAGCGCCTGTTCCCGGTGCTTTAGAAAACTGTGGTAATCCGTTTCCAGCACGGTGAGCATGCCGCGGTCCAGTTCGGCGATGCTGGTGGCGACATTTTGCAGGAAGCGCCGGTCGTGGGTGATGAGGATAAGCGCGCCGTTGAACTGCCTGAGCTGTTCCTCCAGCCATTCAATGGCTGGGATATCCAGGTGGTTGGTAGGCTCATCGAGCAATAGTATGTCCGGTTGGCACACCAGCGCTCTGGCGAGTGCCACACGCTTGCGCCAGCCGCCGGATAGCTCCGCCAGCGCGGTGTCAGCCGGCAATTGTAATTGGCTCAGTGTGGTTTCCACCCGCTGTTGCAGGTTCCAGCCATCCACCGCTTCCAGCTTGTGCTGCACTCGGGCCAGGGCGTCCATGTCTACAGAGTCACCGGCGGCTAATAACTGATGATACTGGTTGAGCAGTTCACCAGCCTCCTCAAGGCCTCCAGCAACCACCTCGTAAACCGTGGCTTGCTCGGATTCCGGCAGGGTTTGCTCCAGCCGCGACAGTTTTGTACCCGGGCGCAGCCAGCGTTCACCGCTGTCAGGCTTGAGGTTGCCTGACAGAATCTTAAGCAGGGTGGTTTTGCCCGCACCGTTGCGGCCCAGCAATCCCAGTTTGTCCCCACGCCTGACGGTCAGGTCCACGTGGTCGAGCAGTACCTGGGTTCCGTAGTGCAGATCAACCTGGTCTAGGCGTAGTAATGGCATGGGGCGGGATTGTCGTGGTAAAAAGAGAATGCAGCAATCGTTTTTACACGCCCATTTCGGTTATTATTCCGCGCGTTCAGATTTTTCCCCAGAGCAGGCCCGAATTACCTATGTTGAGTGACAAGTACGCCCAGTATGACCGCCAGGTCTCCAATTGGTTGTTGTTCTGTGCCGCCGTCATCTTTGGCATGATCGTGTTGGGCGGGGTAACGCGCCTCACCGGCTCCGGCCTGTCCATGGTTGAATGGAAACCGCTGATGGGGGTTGTTCCGCCCCTGTCCCAGGAAGCCTGGCAGGAGACCTTCGACAAGTACAAGCTTTACCCCGAGTACCAGAAGGTCAACCAGGGCATGGATCTGGACGGCTTCAAGTCCATTTTTATGTACGAGTATCTACACCGGGTGCTGGGGCGCCTGATCGGCGTGATCTTCTTCTTTCCCATGGTCTATTTCGCCTTCAGGGGCAGGGTGAAGGCCGGCATCATGCCAAAACTGTGGCTGCTGTTCTTCCTCGGCGGCGCCCAGGGGCTGCTGGGTTGGTACATGGTCAAGAGTGGCCTGGTGGACCGCCCGGATGTCAGCCAGTATCGCCTGACCGCACACCTGGGACTGGCGGTGGTTATCTATGCATTAATGTTGTGGCTGGTGTTCGACTTGCGGCAACCTAAACGGGGGCTCGCCGGAGGGCAGTTTGGCCGTTTCAGCCTGGTGCTGTTGGGCCTGGTGTTCCTGATGATCCTGTCTGGCGGCCTGGTAGCGGGTACCAACGCGGGTTTTGCCTACAGCACCTGGCCACTCATGGGTGAGTCCTTTGTCCCCAGCGGGCTGTACGCGACCTCGCCGGCCTGGCTGGCGATGTTTGAAGACATCACCACCATCCAGTTTAACCACCGCATGTTTGCCTATGCGCTGATTGTGTTGATCGGTGTGTTTGCCGTGCAGGTCCTGCGCTCGGGGGTGGAGCATCGTGGAAAAATTGCCGTTGTGGTACTGCTGCTGGCGTTGGCCCTGCAGGTCATTCTCGGGATCAGCACCCTGTTGTTCCATGTGCCTATTGCCATTGCGGCGGGGCACCAGGCCGGAGCGATTTTGTTGCTGACCGCCATGCTCTACACCGCCCATGCCCTGCAGCCCCAGCGGGGCAAGTAGTCAGAACCGGGTACCCCATAAAAAAACGGGCGCTTGTTGCCAAGCGCCCGTCATCGAAAACTTTTATGGACCTGTCGTGCTCGATCTGAGCCGTCGGGGTTACCTTGCGACTCAGATGCTGCTACCCATGCGTCTGAGCAACAGCTAGTGCTTTCCTCGTGTTGCGTGCCCGCCTACCAGAACGTTGGCGCTTTATCGCATTCGCGACGGCCGTGACTCTGGCGACGATCCTCAGCCGAAATTTCAAACCGAATATCCAGCCGTCGATCGTGGCCCGAACGGCGGTTTTCCCGGCGACGCTCCGGCCCCATGTATTTCTTTTCGTGACACTCTTCCGAATTAAATTGCGGTGGTGTCGGGTCTTTCACGCTGAACTGCGGCGGTGTCGGGTCTTTGACCTCAAACACTGATTTCTGTGTCGACATAATCCGTTGCCCCTACCTACTTTCTCTAGTTGTTGAAGCCGAGTCTGAACCAATCTGATGGGTAAATCAGCAGCTGATTGCACCAAAATGGGCTATATGTGCGGGAACTGTGAACGCCGTCACAAAGCCTTGATTTTTCTCCGTGTGAATCTGCCGCAAGCGCCGGTTTACGGGCGTTCGGGGAGGTTTTTCGGCCGACCTCAACGTAAAAATAAGTGTAGTTCCTTGTGGCGATTTTTCGTCAATATTTACCATTTATTACCCTAGTGATCGCTAATTTCGCTGCACTTTCATGGAATATCGGCGTAATTGTGACCGCGCACGCAATAATGCCGTGGTATTCGCCCTATATCTGACTTATGCTCGGTAACCCTAAAACGCATAAATTTCAGCAGCTTAGCTGAATAATTGAAGACTCATCGAAGTCAGACCGAGATAACGAGTGCAACAACCGGGGCAGGGAATAAGACAGCAATGACCGCACGCTCAGACGACCCACTGCTACATTGCCTGTTGGCCCTGTGCCGCTTTCACGGCACGGCGTCCACCGCTGAGGCCGTTGCGGGCGGTTTGCCGTTGGAGGAGGGCAAGTTAACGCCCTCCCTGTTCGAGCGCGCTGCCAGCCGGGTTGGCCTTGCCAGTCGGGTCGTCTATAAACCCGCTAACCAGATCGAACCGGCCCTGTTGCCGGCTATCCTGCTGCACGAAGATCAGCGCGCCTGTCTGCTGATGGCCTGGAACGAGGACGGTGAAACGGCCCAGGTGGTATACCCCGATCTCAATGAGACTGTGGTCGAGGTGTCTGCCGAGGAACTGATGTCCCGGGATACCGGCACGGCGATTGTTTGCCGCCCGCGCTTTCGTTTTGATGCACGTACCCCGCGTACTGGAACCTCTGATCGTGGGCACTGGTTCTGGGATGCCATGCGCGCCAATACGCCGATTTATCGAGACGTGCTGCTGGCAGCCTTCTTCATCAACGTGTTTGCCCTGGCGCTGCCCCTGTTCACCATGAATGTATATGACCGGGTGGTACCGAACTACGCGGTGGAGACCCTGTGGATGCTGGCCGCTGGCGTGATCATCATCATGCTGGCCGACATCGCCCTGCGCACCATGCGGGGTTACTTCCTCGACCTGGCCAGCCGGCGGGTCGACGTGAAGCTGTCGGGCATGATCATGGAGCGGGTGCTGGGCATTCGCATGGAGCACCGGCCGATTTCGGTGGGTTCTTACGCGGTGAACCTGCGGTCCTTTGAAACCGTCCGCGACTTCATCACCTCCGCGTCGGTTGCCACTATCATCGACGTGCCCTTTGCCATCATCTTTATGGGGGTGATTGCCTGGATCGCCTGGCCGATTTTGATCCCGGTGAGCATCGGCCTGCTGATTGTCCTGGGTTATGCCTTTATCGCCCAGGGCAAGTTGAAGGAACTCACGGAAACCACCTATCGCGCCGGTGCCCAGCGTAACTCCACCCTGATTGAAAGCCTGGTGGGCCTGGACACGGTCAAGGCCCTGGGCGCCGAGTCACGCATGCAGCGCAAGTGGGAGGAGACCACTTCCTTCCTGGCACACGTGGGCGTACAGCTGCGTCTGCTCTCAAATTCCACCATCAACGTGACCATGTGGAGCCAGCAGATGGTCACCATGTTTGTCATTGTTACGGGTGTGTACCTGATCACCGACGGCCAGTTGTCCATGGGTGGCTTGATTGCCTGCACCATGTTGTCCGGGCGGGTGATGGCGCCGTTCGGGCAGGTGGCCGGTCTGGTTACCCAGTATCACAACGCCGAAATCGCGCTGAAGTCGCTCGATGAGGTAATGGAGACACCCCTGGAGCGTCCGGAGGGGGCGCAGTTTCTGTCCCGGGAAATGTTCAAAGGGGATATCGAATTCAAGAATGTCTCCTTCGCCTACCCCGGTGCGGAGATGGAATCACTCAACGATGTTAGCTTCCGCATCAAGTCTGGCGAGCATGTGGCGATTCTCGGGCGCGTGGGCTCGGGCAAATCGACCCTGCAGAAACTGGCCATGGGTCTGTACCAGCCCACCGGCGGTTCGATCATGGTTGACGGTATTGACCTGCGCCAGCTCGACCCCACCGAACTGCGCTCACGGGTCGGCTATGTGCCCCAGGATGTCACGCTATTCTATGGCAGCCTGCGCGATAACCTCACCCTGGCCCATAGCCAGGTGAGCGATGCCGCCCTGGTGCGCGCCGCGGAAATCGCCAACCTGTCAGAGTTTATCAATCGCCACCCGCAGGGTTTCGACATGACGGTGAGCGAACGGGGTGACTCCCTGTCCGGCGGCCAGCGCAAGTGTGTGGCACTGGCCCGGGCGGTTATTCACGATCCGCCCCTACTGTTGATGGATGAGCCCACCGGGTCCATGGACCACTCCACGGAAATGGCGGTGAAGCAGCAGCTGGCAGAGTACGTGAAAGGCCGCACCTGGATGGTGGTGACCCATCGCAATTCGCTGCTGGAAATGGTCGACAGAATCATTGTCATCGACAACGGTAAGCTGGTTGCCGACGGGCCGCGCGACTCGGTAGTGCAGGCCCTGCAGCAGGGCAAGATAGGTAAAGCGCAATGAGCCAGCAGTCGATAGATCTGGAAGAATTGCTGGGCGCCAAGGAAAAGCCCAAGGGCCTCGGCCGGCGCATAATGGATCGCCTGTTTGCACCCTGGATGAAAGACGTTCAGACCACGCCTTACGATTGGCAGAGCGACGCCCACCGGGCCTTTGTCGAACAGCAACCCCTGAGGGCCCGGGCTTTGCTTTACGGCGTCGCGATCATTGTCATCGCCCTGGTCGTCTGGGCGGCCCTGGCGGAGATCGATGAGGTGACCCGGGGGCAGGGCAAGGTGATTCCCTCCCGGCAGGTGCAGGTGATCGGTTCCCAGGACGGCGGCATAGTGACTGAGATTCTGGTGCGCGAGGGCGACATTGTAGAGAAAGGCCAGTTGCTGGTGCGGCTGGACCAGACGCGTTCGGAGTCCACCTTCCGGGAAAACCGCGCGGAGTACCAGGCGCTGGCGGTGAAAGAAGCCAGGCTGCGGGCGGTGGTGGATAAAACCGAATTTGTCCCGGACCCAGACTTGGCTCAAAAAGTACCGCGCATTGTTGCCCAGGAAATGGCGATCTATGAATCCAGCCAGGCCGAACTCGCGCTGGAAGTGCAAATTGCCGAACAGCAGCTGGTGCAGCGCCAGGAAGAGCTCACCGAAGTCACTGCCCGGGAGCGGCAGATGGCGCGTTCCCTGGAGCTGTCCCAGCGCGAACTCAACGTGACCCGGCCCATGGTATCGTCCGGCGCGGTATCGGAAGTGGAGATCCTGCGGCTGGAGCGCGAGGTCAACCAGCTTAGCGGTGAACAGAAACAGGCGGCGGCGCAGATACAGCGCATCCGCTCCTCTATCGAGGAAGCCCAGACCAAGCTGGCAACGGTGGAAATCGAGTTCGTCAACGAGGTGCGCCAGGAACTGGCTGACACTATCGCCCGTATCAATGGTTTGCAGGAAGCGGGAGCGGGGTTGTCCGACCGGGTCAAACAGACCAATGTACGCTCGCCGGTTAACGGGACTGTCAAACAGCTTTACTACAATACCATCGGCGGTGTGGTATTACCGGGTAAGGAAATTATCGAAGTGGTGCCACTGGATGACACGCTGCTGCTGGAAGTGCGTATCCGGCCCAAGGACATCGCCTTCCTGATACCCGGGCAGGAAGCGCTGGTGAAGTTCACCGCCTATGACTTTGTGGTCTACGGTGGACTGGAAGGAGCGGTCGAGCATATCGGGGCCGACACAGTCATGGACGAAGAGGGCAACCCGTTCTACGAGGTGAACGTGCGCACCAGCGAACCCAATCTTGGGGAAGACAAACCCATCATTCCCGGAATGACGGTAGAGGTTGACATCCTCACGGGTAAAAAGAGTATTCTCGCCTACCTCATGAAGCCGGTGCTGCGCGCCAAGCAGTACGCCCTCACGGAGCGCTGATGGAACAGCTGTTTGTCACTCCCTCCGGCCAGTTGCTGGACCGCTGGAGCAAGGCCTTTCCCAAGGCTATTGCGGTGGCGTCTGTGGCCGACGTGCCCACTGCATCCGCTGCACCCCGTGGCGTGTTGTGGCTTGATACCTCCCAGTTGGAACCCGCCGAGCGCCTGCGTGACCTGCAGGAAGCTGTGGCCTTTGGTTGGCCGGTAGTAGTGATGGCAGCGACACCTGGAGAGAGTGAAGGTTTTCAGGCGCTCACCACAGGCGCGGTAGGATACTGTCACGTAAAAGCAGCCCCCGAGCAATTGCGTGAGGTCGCGCTGGTGGTGGAACACGGCGGCGTGTGGATGCTGCCGGAGCTGTTGCAGCGCTTCCTGGCCATGTCCACCCGGGTGATGCCTTCGGCCGTTCCGGTGGAGACGGAACTTAACGCGCTGACTTCCCGCGAGCTGATGGTGGCCGAGCAGGTTGCGCGCGGTGCCAGTAATCGCGAAATTGCCGCCGCGCTGGATATCACCGAGCGCACGGTCAAAGCCCACCTGTCCGCCATCTTTGAAAAGCTCGACGTGCGCGACCGGGTGCAGTTGGCCCTGGCGATGAACAATATCCCCACCTATACCACGGTGAATTGAGCCACCGTCCGGTACTTGATGCCCTGCCGCGCCTTGCTTAGCATGCGCTAATGAGTCAGGCCACACCCCAAACCGAGCTGTTGGATTACGTTGCCCAGTGCATTGAGCAACTGGGCTCGCGCGCTTTTTTTGAGCCCTTTTTCGATATGGTGCACAGCGTGTTTGGCGTCGACCAGTTCATGGTGTTCTTTATGGGGCCAACGGAACGCATGGAGTGTCTCCTTTCACGCGACTTTGCCGACGACGCGCTTGCAGAGCGACTGGGCCGTGCCTATACGAAGGGTGGATATGTTGCAGACCCCAACCGGGCATCGATAGAGCAACTGACACCGGGCGAGACCCAGGCCGTGCACCTGCGGGAGCTGGCGGGAAAGATGGCGGACGATTACCGGGAGCGCTTTTTCGAGCAGCCGGGGCTGACCGATAAGGTCAGTATTCTCACCGCTGATGAAATCGGCAAGTACTACATCAACCTCTACCGCAGCCAGGGACGTTGCTCCTTCATCGATGAGAACCTGTTTACCTCGTCTGCGCAGGTGCACCTGATTGCCGCACTGATCACCCAGCACTATCGTCTCAATCAGTCCCTGAGCAGCGAGGGGCCGCTGGCGATATTGTCAGACCGGGAACGCCAGATTTGCCAGGGCATACTGCGCGGCAAAAAAATGGAAGCAATCAGCGCAGAGACCGGCGTGGCCACCAGCAGCGCGATCACTTATAAGAAAAGGGCCTACGCGAAGCTGGGTATTACCAGCCGCGCGGCCCTTTTTGACCTGTGTGGTTCACATTAGGTGAACGCTGAGACTGGCCGTCGTCTCGCCCGCTACGCTTGCGGCAGCATAAACTCCTCAAAGAATGCACTGAGTTCACTGTGCGCGTTCAGCGGCAGAATATTGGCGACATGCTGATCCGGGCGAACAATGACCATACAGCCGTTGTCCCGGTCTATACCGCGCAACTCGAATATGTCGTTATCTGCTTCCGCGAAGAACGTTTTCTCATAATCGCGCAGCCCGTACTTGCCTTTATAGGGCCAGACAAACTCCGGCATGTCCTCAATCGACAGATCCTGTTGCTGGAACACGGTATACACGTCGATCACCGAATCGATGTCAGCACCCGCGGGGGTGTACCTTTGCACGGGTGAAGATTGATCCTCCGCGAGGAACTGGATCAGCTGGGCAGCGTCGGAGCCTGCGTCCAGCGGGTTTTGTTGATTGCCAAAGACAAAGATGCGCCAGCGACCGTCGGCTTTGACCAGGTGCCCGAGGTGTTGGGGGCGGCCGTCGGCGATCCGCGTGGCCTCTGCCGAGTGGAAGCGCTGCCCGATATGAAACCCGGTTGCCAGGTGCTGGTTATCTGCACCTGTGCAAATGTAGGACGGAAAGTACTCGATGGAAGTGCCCGCGACGAAGCCGCTCTGACGCGCCATGAAATCTTCGATATCCGTGGTATCCGTTTTTTCCTGCCCCGCGGCCTGCGCTGCGCTAGGCTCGGTGGCCACCAGCCTGGAGAGCTGTCTGTCGGCGTCGATCAGGTGTTGGGCAACTTTTTGCCGCTCGGAAGAGTAGGTTTGTAGCAATTTGGGGTGGCTCTTGCCTTGCAATACTGCTGCCAGCTTCCAGCCCAGGTTGAAGGTGTCGGGGAGGGAGGTGTTCAGTCCCCAACCGCCCTTGGGGCTGTGGGTATGGCAGGCGTCACCCGCGACAAAAGCACGCGGGATCGAATCCTCTGCGGCATCCAGCGGACGGTTGTCAAAACGCTCAGCCACGCGCTGGCCGACCTCGTAGATGGACCACCAGGCCACCTCTTTCACATCCGCCTTGAACGGGTGGATGATGCGCTGCATCTTGGCGATGATGTCGTCAACCGTTTGTTTTACATCGGCGGCTCGCTGGTCCTTGTCCAGCACATCCAACTCCACGTACATGCGCGCCAAATAGCCGCCTTCCCGGGGAATTAGCATCACGGCGCCATGGTCCTTGGACTGGATAAAGCTCTTAACGCGGATATCCGGGTAGTCGGTGACCAGCAGGATATCCATCACGCCCCAGGCTTTGTTCGCGGAATCGCCCTTCAGCGGGATAGCGAGGCCCTTGCGCACGGCGCTGCGCGCGCCATCGGTGCCCACGATATAGCGCGCCTTAACAGTTTCGGTCTTGCCTGACTCGGCAGCCTCGTCCGTGCGTTCGAAGGTCGCGGTGATCGGGTAGGCCTGCAAGTCCTGGGTCAGGCTCTCGTCCAGTGTCATTTCGGTAAGCCGACGGCTGTAATGGGGCACCAGGTGAGTCACCGAGTCGGCCATACCCTCCAGCAGGATGCCGTGCAGGCGTGCCTGGTTGACAATGCCGTGGGTGAACTCCGACAGGCCGAGTCTTGCGTCAGCAATTTTGTGCGTGCGCTTAATCTGGTCTGGATTCTCGCTGTCCGGCTCCCAGAAGGCGTTTTGCCGCAGCTGGTAGGTCTCCTTCACGATCATCTCACTGCTGTTGAACGCCTCCATAATTTCCATAGTCCGGCAGGAGATACCATCTGCACGGCCGAATAACAGCGGTCCTGACTCCTGGTCAACAATACAGGTGGTAATGTCGGTGAATTCAGCCAGTTGCCTGGCCAAAGTCAGACCAGCGGGGCCACAGCCCACGATTAACACATCGACCTGTTCGGGCATGTCGACGATCGGTGGCGGCTCCGGGGGGGTGCGCGCTGCGTCAGGAATTTGATAGTTGCCGGGCTTGAAGCCATTGAGATGATATTGCATGCCAAAATCCTTGGATATCGACTCGTTATTATGGGTTGATGTGAGCGGTTTCTGATGCTCTGAAACAAGTGTATGCCATTCGGGGAAAAACGCTGTCACCCATAAATGGGGACAGATGGCTGGGGACAGGACTGGCCACGCCGTTGCCATACCGGGTCTGGCATCGTGGCCACCGCACTGTGAACTGGATCACAGTTTGGCGAACTTCGGTGCGACCGGCTAGGTGCGGCCGGCGAGGTCCGGCCCGGACCAAAGTACAGTGCCCCCATTCGCCCCTGTTGGCGCCATCAGCCATGCCTGTGGCACCGCCCGCCATGGGGCGGGTGGGCACTGCGACGTACTATCGATGCTGGACAAAGACTGTGGGCAGTGGCCTGCAGGGCCACGCCGTGACGGGGTTCACACTTATGCAAGCCCCAAGACCCGGTGGTTTGTGACTGGCGTCACAAAGCTGAAAATCCGACCAACTACCTGTCCAAAAGTACAATGTAGATGGCTAACAAGGGGCGTAGTATCGAGGCTCCAAAGTCTATAACAGCACGATTTTTGCTGCCCGCACAGGGCTAAAAAGGAAGGGAATCATGGCAGATGTAGCAATAGCAAACGTAGTCGCAGTCATCGGCACCGCTTACGCACGTAATGCGGACGGTGAGCTGCGTGAAATCAGGCCAGGTGACGTGATCCAGGAAGGGGAGACGGTAGTCACCCCCGACGGTAGTCGCGTAGAACTGGAACTCACCAACGGCAACCCGTTTGTGGTTGCCGACGTCGAGGAAATGGCAATCACTCGCGACCTGATGGCCGAGACCGCCCCCGGCCCCGACGAGAGCGCCGTGCAGGATGAAACGGTAGATGCCGTGCTAGCTGCGTTGGAAAGCGGTGAAGACCTGGGCGACGTGCTGCAGGCAACCGCAGCTGGTGGTGCCGGCGGCGGCGAAGGTGGCGCCGGCCACAGCTTCATTCGCCTGGGCCGTATCTCCGAAGACACCCCCGAACTATCCGGCCTGATTCCCAAGTTTGAAGGTGAGGTTGTCGCTGCTGTTAGTGAGAACCTGGAGCCGGTCGATGCCATTGACGACTTCGAGACCAGCGATGGCGAGCCTGTCACTATCGCCGTGAAGACCAACGATATTTTCCCCGAAGGCGAGATCATTACCGGCTTCACCCAGGCCGAAAATGGTACCGTCGAGTACGACCCTGACACGATGCTCTTCACCTACACCCCGAACGAGGGCTTCTCCGGTGAAGATACCTTTACCTACGACGCGATAAACCCGACCGGTACGGCTGGCGATACTGCGGTGGTGACGATTATTGTTGATCAACCCGCGCCGCCCCCACCGCCACCGCCACCGCCGCCCCCACCTCCGCCGGAGCCGCCCGTTATATCCATTAGCGACGATATTGTCACTGAAGGCGATACGGCGTTCGTTACCATCAGCCTGTCCCAGCCCTGGGATGAGCCAGTTACGGTCAGCTACCAGACTGCAGACGGTAGTGCTGATGCGGGTGCAGACTACGGTTCAACTGCGGGCTCAGTGACATTTGCACCGGGTGAGACGGCGATTAATGTGCCTATCTCTACGCTGGTAGATGATATTGAAGAACCCACTGAAAACCTTTTTGTTAATCTCAGCAATCCGGTCAATGCGGTCATTGCGGATCCTCAGGGTGAAGTTCTTATTGTGGATGACTTTGTGCCTCCACCGCCTCCGCCCCCACCTCCGCCGCCTCCACCTCCGCCGCCTCCGCCGCCTCCGGGTGAGATAGCGATTGGCTCCAGTGAGCGTGAGCTGGATGAGGAAAACCTGGAACTGGGTACCAACCCGCAGCCAGGTGATTTGACCCGTACCGGTGACTTCACCATTGTTGCCGAGGAAGGTCTGCAGACCCTCACTGTGACCGCGGATAGCGGCACGATCGACGTGGTATCTGGAGGCGTATTCCAGGGTGGATTTGTCGAGGAAGAGGGTGTTGTTCGTGTCACCTTCAACAGCATCTCCGGCCCCAATGCGTCCGGCGAATACACGGTAAATGTCACCGCTGAACTGTTCGGCGAGTTTGACAACACCGCACCGGGCAATGATGACTTCGTTGACCTGGAGATTGCAGTATCGATCACCGACCTGCTAGGGCAAACCGCGGATGGCACTGCCACCGCGCGTGTATTGGACGATGAAGCCATCGCCAATGCCGACGTGGATACCACGGAATCCGGCGTTGCTGACGGTAACGTACTTACCGGAATTGGTGGTTCGGATCTCAACAGCACCGATGGTGTTGCCGATGTTCCAGGCGCCGACGGCCTTGCCGCTACCGCGATTGTCGGTGTGTCGCTGACCAATACGGAGGTGACTGATGGCACTGGTGTCGGCGGTATCGCCAGCACCAAGGGTACCCTGACCCTGAATGCCGATGGTTCCTATGTCTATGAAGTGACTGATCCTGAAGCCACCGGCACAGACGTGTTCTACTACACCATCGAGGACGGTGACGGTGACTTTGATACCACCAGCATCACCATTAGCCTCGACGGCGAGCCGGTTATCACCGGGCTGGAAGCCGAAGGCGATGATGTTCTCGCCGACGAGGATGATCTCGACCAGACCGGCACCCTGAATGACGGGTCCGACCAGAGTGACTCAACTACACATCCCGGGGTTTTCCAGGTCACTGCCAGCGATGGTATCGGTGATCTGAGGATCGACGGTGTTCTGGTTGTTGATAACGGTGTTTATGTCGGTGGTACTGTCGATATCAACACCGGCTCCTTTGGCGTGCTGACGGTAACTGGCTATACACCGAACGGTGACAACACCGCTGGCGAGGTTAGCTACACCTATACGCTGGAGTCCAACTCCCTTGGCCACACTGGCGCAGGCCCCGTGCCCAGCGAGGATATCATCCTCTCTGCCGAGACCTACAACGTAGAGCTGACCGATACGGACACTGGTACCGCAAATGCACTGCTCGAAGTTGCGCTGGAGGACGATGTACCCCAGTCGACCCTGCGCAATCCTGAAGCCTTTGGTGGTGAGCAGGGTTTGGAACTGCCGATTCTGTCTGTCGATGAGACGGCTGATGCTCAGCCCAACCCTGAAGACAATGTTGCGGATCGCACATCCAAAGCGAACTTCAACGTGCTGTTCAACAGCGATGTCGATCACGACGAAGGCGACGCCTCCGATAATGTGATCTTCGGCGCGGACGGCCCGGCCGAGACCGATCCTGTCTTGTACAGCCTGAGCCTGACTGCCTCTGACGGTGGCGATCCGGAAGTCATTACCAACCAGGGCGTTGAGTCCGGTTTGTATGCCATTGATGGCAACGACACTGACGCTGGCGATGGCGACGGCTATGGCCAGGGCGAACAGATCATGCTGTACGACAATGGCGGTGTGATTGAAGGCCGTGTCGGCGGCAATGCCGGCGACCTGTACTTCACCATTGAATTGACTGATAACGTCACCGGTGAAATCACCTTGACCCAAATGCCTGAGTTCTCTATCTGGCACCCGGCTCCTGGCGCTTCCCATGATGAGGTCGTGTCCCTGGACGGAGAAGGAGACCTGGAAGAAGGAACAATTAATTACTCCATCAACCTGAACCAGACCGTGACTGACGGTGATGGTGACTTTGTTGTTGGCACCCGTGATCTGGCGGATGCGCTGCCTTCCGATGGTGAGGTTGAGTTCTACGCCTTTAACTTTGGCGATGACGGCCCTGCGGCAATGAACGACGCCGTCGGCACCATCGATGGCTTCTCTACAGTCAACATCAATGTGCTGTCTAACGACAATACGGGTGTAGACACGCCGGTGACCGTATCCCTGGTTGGAGCTAACGGCGGTGCTACCCTGGGTACAGTGGCGGTTCAGCCCGATGGCAGCATTGATTACACCTGGGACGGCATCACTGACGGCCCTGATTCTTTCACTTACCTGATCACTGATGCTGATGGCGATACCTCGCAGGCGTCGGTGACCCTGACAGTGGATGCGAACTCGTATCCACAGGTGTCGGTGAGCAACGATGTGTCTGCTGACGAAGATGATCTGCCGGTTATCGGTAACATGGACAGCGAGACGGGCGACCTGGTGACCCCGGTTCCGACGGGTACGATCACCCTGAACACCGGTTTTGATTCACTGAATGCGACGGATCCGGTACAGCTCTATGTGAATGCGGCGGATGGTGATACGGGCCTGACCACGCTGGACGGCACACGTATTCTGACCAGCTTTGCCTCCGGTGTACTGACCGGTTATGCAGAAGGCGATACCAACGATGTGGTGTTCACCATCACACTGGGCGCGATCTCGGCCCCGGATGGTGTGACCGGCGACCAGACAGTGGATTACACCCTGGCGCTGGAACAGCCGGTGAAGCATGCGGACGGTAACGATGAGAACGATGCGACCTTCAATGTGAACGTACTGGTCACAGATGACCAGAACGAGACCAACGAGGACGTGGGCGGCAGTGGCCCGATCACCTTCGGTGTGCTGCTGGATGACGATGTACCGGTGGCCAACGATGATGCCGCAGGCACCATTGATGGTGAATCGACGGTCAACATTGATGTGCTGGCCAACGATGACGAAGGTGCGGATCGCGATGTCACGGTCTCCCTGGTGGGTGATGATGGCGGCGCGGCCCTGGGTACCGTTGAGGTGCAGCCTGATGGCACCATCAACTACACCTGGGACGGTGTAACCGATGGTCCTGACTCCTTCACGTACCGCATTACCGACCGCGATGGCGATACCTCGGATGCCACCGTAACGCTGACAGTGGACGCGAACTCGTTCCCGCAGGTATCGGTGAGCAACGATGTGTCTGCTGACGAAGATGATCTGCCGGTTATCGGTAACATGGACAGCGAGACCGGCGACCTGGTGACCCCGGTTCCGACGGGTACGATCACCCTGAATACCGGCTTTGATGAACTCAATGCAACGGATCCGGTCCAGCTGTATGTGGACGCGGTGGATGGCGATACGGGCCTGACCACGCTGGACGGCACACGTATTCTGACCAGCTTTGCTTCCGGTGTACTGACCGGTTATGCAGAAGGCGATACCAACGATGTGGTGTTCACCATCACCCTGGGCGCGATCTCGGCACCGGATGGTGTCACGGGCGACCAGACAGTGGATTACACCCTGGCGCTGGAACAGCCGGTGAAGCATGCCGACGGTAACAACGAGAACGATGCGACCTTCAATGTGAACGTACTGGTGACTGATGACCAGAACGAGACCAACGAAAGTGCTGGTGGTAGCGGCAAGATCGACTTCGGCGTACTGCTGGATGACGATGTACCGGTGGCCAACGATGATGCCGCAGGCACCATTGACGGTGAATCGACGATCAACATTGATGTGTTGGCCAACGATGACGAAGGTGCGGACCGTGACGTCACAGTCTCCCTGGTGGGTGATGATGGTGGCGCGGCCCTGGGTACGGTTGAGGTGCAGCCTGATGGCACCATCAACTACACCTGGGACGGTGTAACCGATGGTCCGGACTCCTTCACCTATCGCATTACCGACCGCGATGGTGATACCTCGGATGCCACCGTGACCCTCACGGTGGATGCGAACTCGTATCCACAGGTGTCGGTGAGCAACGATGTGTCTGCTGACGAAGATGATCTGCCGGTTATCGGTAACATGGACAGCGAGACGGGCGACCTGGTGACCCCGGTTCCGACGGGTACGATCACCCTGAACACCGGTTTTGATTCACTGAATGCGACGGATCCGGTACAGCTCTATGTGAATGCGGCGGATGGTGATACGGGCCTGACCACGCTGGACGGCACACGTATTCTGACCAGCTTTGCCTCCGGTGTACTGACCGGTTATGCAGAAGGCGATACCAACGATGTGGTGTTCACCATCACACTGGGCGCGATCTCGGCCCCGGATGGTGTGACCGGCGACCAGACAGTGGATTACACCCTGGCGCTGGAACAGCCGGTGAAGCATGCGGACGGTAACGATGAGAACGATGCGACCTTCAATGTGAACGTACTGGTCACAGATGACCAGAACGAGACCAACGAGGACGTGGGCGGCAGTGGCCCGATCACCTTCGGTGTGCTGCTGGATGACGATGTACCGGTGGCCAACGATGATGCCGCAGGCACCATTGATGGTGAATCGACGGTCAACATTGATGTGCTGGCCAACGATGACGAAGGTGCGGATCGCGATGTCACGGTCTCCCTGGTGGGTGATGATGGCGGCGCGGCCCTGGGTACCGTTGAGGTGCAGCCTGATGGCACCATCAACTACACCTGGGACGGTGTAACCGATGGTCCTGACTCCTTCACGTACCGCATTACCGACCGCGATGGCGATACCTCGGATGCCACCGTAACGCTGACAGTGGACGCGAACTCGTTCCCGCAGGTATCGGTGAGCAACGATGTGTCTGCTGACGAAGATGATCTGCCGGTTATCGGTAACATGGACAGCGAGACCGGCGACCTGGTGACCCCGGTTCCGACGGGTACGATCACCCTGAATACCGGCTTTGATGAACTCAATGCAACGGATCCGGTCCAGCTGTATGTGGACGCGGTGGATGGCGATACGGGCCTGACCACGCTGGACGGCACACGTATTCTGACCAGCTTTGCTTCCGGTGTACTGACCGGTTATGCAGAAGGCGATACCAACGATGTGGTGTTCACCATCACCCTGGGCGCGATCTCGGCACCGGATGGTGTCACGGGCGACCAGACAGTGGATTACACCCTGGCGCTGGAACAGCCGGTGAAGCATGCCGACGGTAACAACGAGAACGATGCGACCTTCAATGTGAACGTACTGGTGACTGATGACCAGAACGAGACCAACGAAAGTGCGGGTGGCAGCGGCAAGATCGACTTCGGTGTACTGCTGGATGACGATATCCCGACCCTGGAACTGAATGCTTCTGCAGATAATGCGGTAGAAGGTGGCGACCCGGTATCGGGTACCTGGGACAGCAGTTACGGTGCTGACGGTGCAGGTTCAACCACAGTGACCTACGCCGGCGAGCTTGGCGAGGTCACCGGAGCCGCTCTCGATACGCCTCTGGATATATATGACGATGGCCAATTCGTCGGTCAACTGACTGTGGCCAGCGATGATACCTGGACGTTCACTCCGCAAAACAGCCTGACCCAGCCCAAGGATGCCGTGTTCAGCATTGTTATCGTGGACGATGACGGCGATACCGTGACTCAGGAGCTGATCATCCCGATTGGGGATGGTACTGGTCCCGGAGATGCAGGCTCGGTAGCGCTTGAGGTTGACGAAGACGATCTGCCTCTGGGCACCGATGAGACCAAGGAGCTGTTGACGGACAATGGTGTACTTACCTATACGGTAGGCACGAGCCCGCTGACAGGCTTTGCATTTGCTGGTCTTCCCGCGGTAACCAATGGTGGCGAGATCACCTGGGCCTTTGGCTCTGGTGGTACAGACACCACGGTTCTTGAGGGTTCCACCGCGGAGGATGGTGTGGCGATTCGCCTGACTGTTGCTCCGGTAGCGCCGGACGGTCTGGCGAACGGGCAGGCTCAGGTTTCAGTTGAGCTCCTGCATGATCTACAACATGATGCCCCGGTGTCAGGTGCCGTTGAGAATGGTCTGGCTGCATTGATTGGCGTGACGGTTGTTGCCACGGATGCCGATGGTAAGACGGCAACCGGCTCGGCGACTGTTGAGGTTATCGATGATATCCCCGCCTTCATCAACGTGCCTGATCAGGATTTTGATGGCATTGTTGATATCGTCGCGCCCAATGTGTCCGATACGTTCACAACACAGCTCGCTGACTGGGTCTTTGGTGCCGATGGCCCCGCGCCCGGTCTCGATGTGGAACTTTCGGGTACCGCAGGGAATGTAGAGGTTGACAGTTTCAGCACCTCGCAGATCGTGCTCAATCTCCTGGATGACGACTCAAATCTGGTGGGTGTGCTTACGCTCAATCAGAACGCAGACGACACCCTGGAAGTGTTTGAGCGCGAGCCGGATATCATTGAGACAGAGCTCCTTACCAGCCTGGCCGAAGCAGGCGGGCCGGTGGGTTCTGTACAGATTGTCATCCCCGATGTCCTCACTGTTGTTGTAACCGGAGACGACGGCGACGCAACTCCAAACGAGGATAATGACGATTTCGTTAACGCGAGCTCGAACGGTTGGGGTTTGGGCAACCAGAACTTGAACCCAGACGAAAGTCTGACGTTCGACTTTACCGGTAATCCAATCGAAACATTCCAGTTTGACGCCACGAAGTTTACCGGCGGTCCTGGAACGCGGGATCTGGAGATAGTGGTTGTCTACGCAGAAGGAGGTTCGCTAACGACCACCGTATCTCCTAGTCAGGATGGTACGATTTTTGTGCAGGACCTTCCCGGCTTCATCGAAGACAACAGTATCCTTTCAGTGATGATCACTAATGTTGAGGCGAGTCGTAGCCTTAACCTGGATAATATTCGTGCGGGCATATTCGAGACTCTCGAGGTTCCCCCTCTGGACTACGAATTTACCTTGACGTCATTGTCATTGACTGACGCCGATGGAGATTCAGTGCAGCAAAGCTTTACCTTGAGCCTCGATGGCGATAGCACTGCTGACTTTACTGTGAACGAGGTGGTAATAGCCTCACCGGCGCCTGTGCAACAAGCAGCGATACAGAATCTGGTTGTTGAAGCGCCCCCGGCGGAAGATCCCCCTGCGGAAGATCCCCCAGCGGAAGATCCACCGGCAGAAGATCCCCCAGCGGAAGATCCCCCAGCGGAAGATCCCCCAGCGGAAGAGGCTCCCGTCGAGGAAGAAGCAGCTGCCGAACCGGCAGTGCAGCTTGCTACCGATGGTGTCGACCTGCTGGCTGGCACCGACGGCGCCGATGTCTTCGCCTGGAACCTGGCGGACAACACCGAGGAAGGTGACACCATCACCAACTTCGATTCGGCCAGCGATGCGATCGATATCAAGGACCTGTTGTCCGACGGTGTCGACACCGCTGACTTCGCCAGCTACCTGGACGTTGAGGTGATCGATGGCAACACCGTGATCAAGGTCAACGCGGATGGTGACTTCAAAGGTAACCCCAGCGATGCAGGCAACGTTGACCAGGTGATTACCATCGAAGGAGTTGATCTGCTGGATGGCTTCGCGGATGTGAACGCGGCTATCGATGACATGATCACTTCTGGGAAGTTGATCACAGACTAAGGCCCGCTAAGCCGGTAAAATCATCCCCATAACCCTCGCGGGTTGTGGGGATTTTTTTTGGGAGAACGAAAATGCCTTTTGTGAAGCGCGATGAACAGGGGTCTATTGTTGCAGTGAGTCAGACTGCCGAACCAGGGTTCGAGGAGGAGCTGGCAGCTGACAGCATGGAGCTAGTTGCCTACATGGACGGGCTTGGCGAGGGTAGTTCGTCACTCAGCGCAACCGACCAGGACTTTGTCCGCGTGCTGGAAGACGTGGTGCAGTTGCTGATCGACAAGAGCGTTATTCTGTTCACCGATCTGCCCGAATCAGCGCAGGAGAAGATGCTCCATCGTCAGCGCCTGCGTAGTGAGATGACTGGAAAGCTGGATTTATTGGGGGATGACTAGCGCTTTAAGGCTTCACTGTAGTTGGTAATCGTTACGTCTCCCTCCGGGAAACGTGCTTTGACTTCAAGTGACCCACCCATGGCTTCGATCAGTCGTCGCAAGCTACTTATGCGGATATCAGATCGCCGTTCAATCTTGGCTACTGCGGGTTGTAGGACATTGAGCCTTTCCGCCAGAGTGCCCTGAGATATACCTATTGCCTGGCGCAGCTCACAGAGTGCCATGTTGTCGCGCAGTTCTGCCTTTATCGCATCGATTTTTTGACGTCGCCTGCTGGGTAGACTTTTGGTCAAGTGCTTGAAGTTTTTACGCCCACTCATTGGATCAATCCTTCGTCTTTCAACTCTTGCAGGTGCTCATCGTACAATCGGTCCGCTATTGGAATGTGCCTGCCGTAAAAGTCATTCCTACCGGTCTTGTCGCCTCCAATCAGTAATATGGCGTGCCGCCTGGGGTCGAATGCGTAGAAAATCCGGATTGGCCGACCGCTCGACTGAACTCTGAGCTCGCGCATATGCTGATGTCTAGATCCTTTCACTCCAGAAGAGTAGGGAAACGGCAAGTTTGGCCCAGATACCATCAGTAGTTCAGCTATGGCAACGATGTTGTTCTGCTCCGTCTCTCCCAGTGTCTCCCACCACCGGCCAAACTCGTTGGTGTACTCGAGGTCCCAACCCATCACGCATCCTTGCTGCAATATATTCCACTAATGGAATATATTCAATCCAAATTGTAATTTGTCCGCATAACTATGGCTATAGAGGCAGCGCGTTTCCAGCGATGGAAATCATCAAATTCATTCCCTGAAGCAGGGTAGCCAAGATAAAAGTGCATGGTGTTGTTGTAGTCTTGTGAGAAGGTCTACGGAGGAGATTTAGATGAGGAAAATAAGGCGCTGTGATTCAAGCTAATTAGTAGTGATATCGAAGTTGTACAATTAGCAAGGAGCTCCGATCTATTTTGTACACAAATCTGTGCTCGTCATTGATCCGCCGAGACCAGTACCCGGACAGCGCGTGTTTGAGTGGCTCGGGTTTACCGATGCCCTCAAAAGGCTCGCGAGTAATATCCCGAATGAGTAGGTTTATTCGCTTGAGTACCTGCTTATCTGTCTTTTGCCAATATAGGTAATCTTCCCATGCTTTACTGGCAAAGATCAGCTTCACTCTAACAATTCCCCTACTTTCCCCCGTCCAGCTTCAAGTTCCGCAACGGATTCAATCAGTCTGCGGGCATTTTTTGGAGTACGTAGTAAATATGCAGTCTCTTCCAGCGCCTGGTAGTCAGCCATGGACATCATTACTACCGCGCCTTCACCTTTGCGTGTGATTGCCACCGGCGCATGGTCGTCGCACACTTGTTCCATGGTTTTCGCGAGACTACTGCGTGCTGTGGTATAGCTAATGCTCTTCATGTTCAATATTCCGTACATGTACGTAAATATGTACAATACATTCCACGCACTTAGCACGTCAAGGCTACACGGCACTTTCCGTAGGTTACGTTCAAGCGAGTATCCCGCTTTGCGGAATTTATAGCGAAGACTCCTGTCTATCAGATGTGAGCAATGTTCGAACCCTGCACACAGGCGAAGCCGTCATCGAGCCCGTAAAGGAGATCGAAGCCGGGTGTGACGTCCAATAGCTACAATAGCGCAATCCCCGGCCCCGTAGCACCATCACAACCAACCTCTTTCAGGGTGGCCCACTCCTCCTCGGTGCGTACGCCTTCAGCAATCACCAATACGCCAATCGAGTGACCCACGGTGCACAGGTTGCGCAATAGGTTCTGGTTGGCGTTGTTGTCGTCGATACCGCGCACGAAGGTGGCGTCGACTTTTAAGTAGTCGATACCCACGTCACTTAACTGCCCCAGTTCTGACAGTTGGTGGCCCATGTGCTCTATACCGATCTTGGTGCTGAATTCCTTGGCGCGCCCGCAGAGCTTCTTGAATGCCGCCAGGTGCCTGAAGGCCATGGGCTCGGAGATTTCCATCCACAGCTTGGCTGCGGCCTCGGGGTGCGTCGACAGGCGTTCGCTTATCCACGTAAGGAAGGCGGGCTCTACTACTGCCGCCACCGACAGGTTGATACAGGTCGGTTCGCCAGTTTCGGCGATCTTTTTCAGGGCCAGGTCGATAACGTGCTGGTCTAACTCGCTGGACATCTCCAGGCGATTGATCCATGGCAGGAAACGACCGGCGCTGATTTCTTCGTCGCGATGTCTCAAGCGTACCGGAGATTCCATATGCAAAAGCTGGCCGTTGGTATCGACCGCGGGAAAACCGACCAGTGAAAAGCGGTGTTCCTTGAAGGCGGCAACAAACACCTGGCGCCAATTCTCCATCTGCTCGCGCACGGAGGACATCTGGATATCACCTTTGTGCGCGACAGCGATGGAGGCAGATCCCTCCTTATCAGCGTTCTGTAGTGCCCCGTCGAGCCGGGTCAGCATATCGCCAATAGTTTCGCCGTGGTGATAGATGGTCGAGGCACCGGGCAGCTTAACGTCTCTGTCCATGCTGCGATTTTCGATGACCTCCTGCATGGCTTTCTGGGCCTCTTCGGCGGCCTTTTCAGCTTCCATGGCCCTGGGCGCGAGAATCGCGAAGTCAGAGCCGTTCATGCGACAGGCGGCCCAGCGACTGTGGCTCATCACGATGCGATTCAACTCCTTACCGATATCCCGCAACATGCTGTCGATGGCCTTGCGGCCGTAGGTCTGGTTGAGTTCGCCCAGTCCAGACAGGCGAATCAGGCTCAGGCTGCCGGTGGAGTTAACATCGTCACTTTCCAGTGCGGCGTCCAGCGCCTGCATAAAGGGGTCGCGATTCATCAGGCCGGTGACCTTGTCCACATGGGCCTCGCGCTGCCATTTCTCCAGGCGTTTGGCCTCCTGGCGTAGCACCTGCTTGATGCGGTCAGACAGCGCGTTCATGGCGCTGACCACCTGCTTGAATTCCAGGGTGTAAGGTTCGTCGATAGTAATAAATCGGCGGTCGCCAATGGCCTGGGCCTGGTCGACCACATCGTCCAGCGGACGCAGTATGCGCTTGAGCAGGTAACTGCCCAGAAAACCTGCGCCCAGCATGGCGATAAAGAACACAAGCGCCAGTTTTTTGGTGCTGTCCCACAACTCGCCATAGGCAAAGCGCGAGTGGCTGCGCAGGGTCAGGGTGCCCAGTTGTTGCCAGCCCTTCTGGATGGAGGCGATGCCCGGGTCGACCTCGATGGGGAACGTGGCCATAAACCAGCCCGGTGCGTCATCAAACTCCTGGTCGTCTATCCGGTGAATGGGTGTATTCCCCTCTGCGTCAGTCAGGCTGATCATCTCGTAAAAGCCGGTATCGAATTGAGCTGACAAGGTCAGTTCCAGCATCACGTCGTCGGCACCCTGCTGGGTGAGCGACAGCGCCAGGGCATTGGCGTTGTCGGCATTTTTCATGGTTAGCTGCTGTTCCAGGTAGTTGCGTGCCGAGAGCGTGCTCACCAGGCAACTACCGATAAATATCAGCGTCAGCATCAGGGTAATGGCGAGCCAGAGTTGTTTAAATAGTGACATAAGAGTGCTCCATTACTATGCGGTTAACCCAGGCCTTCCGCCGCAGCACGCTGCAGCAGGTCACGCCAGCGCGAGAGCTTGGCGCCCGGGTCCTTGGTGGCCGGGGCTGCGGCGCCGCCCACCCAGAGTCCATTACTGTTAAAACCGAATACGGGTGTCAGGTCCGGCCGCTGGGAGGCGGGGCGGATGTCCATAATCAGGTTGTCGAGAATTTTGGGGTCGGCCGACGGGGTAGGGTAGTAGGCCAGTACCATGTGGGCCTCGTGAATTTTGCTGTAGGGCCCGCCCATGCGCGCCTTGACGTAGGTAATGCGCAGTTTATTGATGTCGACACCGGCCAGGATCAGGCTGGCGTACTTGGCGATGGCGAAATCCTCGCAGTCGCCCATGCGCTTGGCCATGGTCTGTAGCGGAGTCGCCCAGTAGTCTTTCTGGCCCCAGGCCTCCGGGTCCTGCACCCAGCGAATTCGCGTGTTGAAATAGTCATTTATGGCCACCAGCTTCTCGTCGTCGGTGCCATTGGCGCTTTTTTCCAGCATACCGCGCCATTCGGCCACCGTATTGGCGGTATTTTGACCATATTGCGACAGGGCGGTGGCCTGCATCTTGTCCAGGTTGGGAACGGCGGATACCAGGCTGCCCGCCAGCCCCATTACCACTGTCAGTGGTAGCAGGCGCCGCGATTGGCGTTTGAACAGGCTCCAGGCGTGCTCCATGCAGTCCCCTTGTGTCCCCGATGCATACCTGGCGCTTGATACGGCCGATTTGCGTTGCTTTGATGATGCGGAGGGTTGATACCCAAGTCTAGCCCAATATTTGGGCTGGAAATGCGACCTGTACCCCTTTTTGGGGAGTTCCTTTCACTATTTTGTGATGCAGTTCATAGTATTTTGTTGCATCACCCTTGCATTGCTCGATTGTAGCCTATACTCCAAGGGGTTATAAAAAGATATCCGGAAGGGACTATTCTGGAATTTCCATTTATTGGTAGGGACTAGGGATTATGAGAAGTACATTTAGTGTGGTGGCGCCGGTAATTCTGGCTATTGGCGCATTCACAGGGGGCGCAGCGCAGGCTCAACCTGTCGCAGATTATCAACAAGCGGTGACTCAGGCGGTGATGACCAGCCCGCGAGTGAACGCGGCCTGGTATAACTTTGAGGCCGCTCGAGAGGCCAGGAGAGGCGCCCAGGCGGGTTACTACCCCAGCGTAGACCTCTACGCCGAGGTGGGCCGCGAAGAGCGTGAAACGCCGCTGGTGGATTTTGGGGACTATTCCCGGGATGCCACCCGCTTCAGCATCACCCAGATGCTGTTTGATGGCTTTGAAACCCGCGAGGCCGTGCGTCAGGCCGGCTTCGAGAGCCTGAGTCAGTATTACGAACTGCAACGCGCCTCCCAGGAAACCGCGCTGGAGGCCACCGAGGCCTACCTGGACACCGTGCGCTTCCAGAAGCTGGTGCGTTACGCGGAAGACAACTACATCGTGCACCGCCAGGTGTATGACAAGATCGCCGAGCGTACCGGCGGCGGTGTGAGCCAGGGTGTAGACCTTGAGCAAGCCGCAGCCCGTGTGGCCCTGGCCGAGTCCAACCTGCTGACCGAAATGACCAACCTGCACGATGTACAGGTGCGCTTCCAGCGCATTATCGGTGGTGTACCCGCCGAAGACTTGCCGCTTCCAAGCGTATCCACTGCACAGATCCCTGAACTACGCGAGCAGGTATTGCAGGTAGCCTATGAGCAAAGCCCGGAAATTGATGCCGCTATCGAAAATCTGCGTGCAGCGCAGGCAGCGGTGAACTCCACTAATGCGCCAATGATGCCTCGCCTGGATCTGCGTTATCGCAACGAGGTGGAGCACGATACCGATGGCTTTGACGGTCGCTACGACCTTGAAGCGATCGAACTCGTAGCCAGCTACAACCTGTACCGCGGCGGCAGAGATTCTGCCCGCAAGCGCGAGTTCTACGCCCTTTACAATGCGGCCATCGAAGAGCGCAAGCAGGCCTGCCTGAATGTGCGTCAGAACACCATGATCGCTTTTAATGATATCAGTGCCCTGGAAGAGCAAGTGGTGTTCCTGGACCAGAACCGCATTTCCCAGGACAAGACGCGCCGCGCATACAACGACCAGTTTGACCTGGGCCAGCGTACCCTGCTGGACCTGTTGGATTCCCAGAACGAATACTTTGACACCCAGCGCGCTTACATCAGCGCCCGCGCCGACCTGATCGGCGCCAAAGCACGCACTTTGTCGAACATTGGTGTGTTGCTGTCAGCAGTAGACGTCGATGGTCTCAACGAAGAGAAGATTGCCGAGATGGAGCTAGACTTCACCCGCGGCAACGATGAAAACGGTCAGCCCCTGTGTCCCCCCGAGCCGCCTGCTGCAGTGGTGGTGGACAAAGAAGCCCTGTTCGCCAGCCTCTACGGTGACAGTGGTGCAGAAGCCGATGCCGCAGCCGCAGGTGCCGTTGCAGCGCTTGCTGCCAGCAGTGCACGTTACAAGGATGCCGGCGGCAATGCAGTTAGTGTTGACCTGAACGTATTGTTCGAATTCAACTCTTCAGTCATCAGCAGCAGCTTTGACGAGGAAATCGCCAAGGCCTCCGCGGTGATTCGAGATAACCCCGGCGTACAAGCCATTGTTGAGGGTCACACCGACAGTACCGGTACACCCGAGTACAACAAGTGGCTTTCAGAACGCCGCGCCGAATCCGTGCGCGATATGATGATCAACGAGCACGGCATCAGCCCAGATCAGGTGAAAGCGGTTGGCTTTGGCCTGGAGCGTCCGGTGGCTGACAACGCTACCCGGGAGGGGCGCGAGCGTAACCGCCGGGTTGAACTGGTGTTGCGGGCGGCTAACTAAACCGTTTTAGCTTTCAGATCCTGAAAGGTCCGTTAGGGGAGGCTAGTTACAGTCTCCCTTTTTTATGTCTGCGTGTTTTCTATCAACGACCAACCACGCAGCAATTCGCCGCAACCCTTAGATGACTGATCTCGCCATAAACCCACATTATCTCTATGTGGGGGATCGCCTCTGGCGTTCTCACCGAAGTGATGCTGCTCTAGATATTTTGCAAACATAAAAGTTGCTTTTCTTATAGGCAAAGACCCGGTTTATCTTTTGCCGCGGGGGCATGGTTTCTTGTGCGGCCACAACCGCGCCCATGGTTGTCAGCGGTTAGGTACCCAGAACTGGTAATCCTCGTAGCTAAAGATAACGCCAGAGGCAACGATGCTCTCGATCTGTGCGCCACTGTCTATCTGTTGGTCCTCCCGGTATCGGCGCCCATTGATAATCACGAAGCGTCGCTCGGGCTGGGCAGAGTAAAAATGCACCGAAAAGTTAATCCGGCCAATCGCTTGTTGAATATTCGGCGGCAATGATTTCAGGTGGGGGATCGGCGGTGGCGCGGCGGCTTCACTCTCAGCCTGGACTTGTGATTGGGCTCGCTGATCTTCCTCGTGATCTTGACCTTCATCCAGCGTCTGAATGTTTTCCGCTACAGGCTCAGCACTTGATTGTGGAGTGTCCGCTTGTAGGGGTGCGGACCCAGTTACCTCGGGTGCTGGTTGCGAGGATCCCGTTACGGTGGTTTCATCCCGCGCAAAGGACGTATGTTCATCGTCCACCGGCTCGTTGCTGTTCATTGCCGCCTCCACAGCTGCGGTGACAGAGGGAGCTTCCGTATCCAGGCTGCTGACTGCGCTGGCCGGTTGAGATTCTGCCACTGCACCTGCTGGATCAGTCAAAACAGATTCAGTAATCGCTTCACGTGCTTCCGACTGACCTTCGTCTATAGCGACTTCAGTGGTTGTGGTCGTGTCAGGGCTGGCTTCAGGCATGAACCCAGTGTGGGTCTTTGCGGCGATCGGCGCTTGGCTGGTCCCAGGTATGGGTGGTGCAGGTGCTGTGGCCGGCGCTTGAAGCGTTGAACCTTTAGCTGGTGAAGGGCGGTTGCTAAGCCAGAGATACGCCACTCCGGCAATGAATACGAAGGCGATAACGGAAAGCAGGAGCTGCCGGTGTGACCTCTGTTCCGGGCGTTTTGAGCCAGGGCCGGGAAGTACAATACCCGTGGGCGGCCCCGGCGTTGAATCGCTGTCCCGTGCGTCCTGTGACTTTTGCAGTGCGTCAAGTAAGTAAGACATTGCCAGGTAGCGCTATTCCAGTGTGGTTTCCGGGCCGAGAGGTGATGAGCGAAACAGTTCACCAATGGATTCAATTACCGAACCAGGTTCGACACCAGGTAGTGCGATATCGCCGCCCCAGTTCATCCATCCCAGGGCAAGCAGTAAACACAGCATTAGCAACACTGCGCAGCTTGCCACCAGCCTGGGGAACGGTAGCCAGTTCGTGTTTGGAAGTTTCTCAGGGTCAATAACCTCCGCTGCGGCTTTCGACACGATGCGAGCAGTAACGCGTTTTTGTCCGATGACAAAAGCGCCGGCCAGCGCTCGATCGCAGATGATGTTGATCAATCGAGGTACGCCCTTGGAAAAAGTGTAAATGCGCTTTATTGCTCCACGGGTAAAAATATCCTGCGCTCCCTCAGCCATCTCCAGGCGGTAACGGATATAATCATGGACATCCTCGCGAGCCAGGGGCCCTAGGTGAAAGCGCGCGGTAATGCGCTGTGACACCTGCTCCATGGAAGGGGCGGTGAGTAATTCGCGTAATTGCGGTTGGCCCACCAGGATTATCTGCAGCAGCTTTTTCTCGTCGGTTTCCAGGTTGGTCAGTAGCCTGACAGTTTCAATCAAGTCCTCACTGAGACACTGTGCTTCATCAATTAGCAGGACAGTGTTTCGCCCAAGAGCGTGAGCGTCCAGTAGGTAAGCACTGATTACACCGGTGTAGTAGCGCAACCCGCCTTTGTCGGCGTCGTGCTCAATCGACAGCTCGTCGCAAAGCGTTGCAAGAAACTCGTCGGCTTCAAGCTTGGGATTCAGCACATAGGCAACGTCCGTGTTATCTGGCAGTTGCTTCAGTAGGCTACGACACAGCGTAGTCTTCCCCACGCCCACGTCCCCGGTAAGCAACACAAAGCCATTGTGACTGGAAATACCGTGCACAAGGTGCGCGAGTGCTTCCCGGTGTTGGGCGGTCAGGTACAGAAATCGCGGGTCTGGCGAAATAGAGAAGGGGGATTGGCTAAACGAGAAATACTCTTCGTAATACATCGCTGCCTAGTGGGTGGCGATTATTGCATCGCGCACTTGAGCGGGCCAGCCGACACCACAGTCAGCTGGCCAGTAAGTTGATGGTTTAATCTTAAGTCAGGATTTACTCTGGGCCAATAGTTCTTCTACAGCTTCTGAGAACACATCGAGACTTTGTGAGCCCTTGATGTACTTGGTGGCCTTAACCTTGCTGGGATCCTTGGGGTCCGTCAGCCCGACAACGAAACCCGGTGTTCCTCGTACCCCGAGCTTGCGACCAGTCGACATATGTTCCTTCACGCGCTTCTCGTACTTCGCGGTATCAAGGCAGTTGTCAAAGTCACTGGAGTCAAGTCCGATCTCGGCAGCGTAACCTTTGAGTTCATCGGGAGATAGTTTCTTGTAATTGGCGAAAATAATGTCGTGCATCTCCCAATATTTGTCCTGGTCACCTGCACACAATGCCGCCTGCGACGCGCCCATGGCGAGTGGGTGGATACTTTCTATTGGAGTCTCCTTCATCACCAACTTCACCTTACCAGTTTCGACATACTTTTCGACGAGGCTGGGCATGGTCCTCTCTGCGTGCCGTTTGCAGTAGGGGCACTGATAGTCGCTAAACTCGATGATCGTTACTGGAGCGTCTGCGTTGCCCTTCATCGCTGCCCCGGCGATCGACACGTCCTGGGGTTTGAATGTGCTGGTCTTGGCCACTCTTCCAGATTGTTGAACCAGCTTCTTGATCTCGGCGAGGTCGTTCTGCATGGCTGCCTGACCAGCTTTGAGTTCGGCGATCTCTTTCTTCAGTGTCTCGGTGTCGGCGGCAAGCGCTGATAGAGATAAAAATGTTGAAAAAACGAATACGGTACAAACAGATAGTGTTCGAAGTAGTCCAATCATTGGTTTTTCTCCTTGAAATTTATCACGTACTCCATGTCCATTAGTGAACAGTTTATTGCTTCAGTTTAGTTCACAACCCCGGTCTGTAAACCAAACTGCCACTGATCTATAAGTTCCTTGCGATGTGAAAAATCACGAATACATAAAAAAACTGCGGGCGCTTGGCCCGCAGTTGGTAGTCGAAGCGGAGTCTGTCCGCTTAATACATGCTATCGGTTACTTCTTTTTACCTGGGCCCCTGGCTGAGGATGCTTCAGCTTCCTCGCCGCTGCTCAGGCAAACCTCACCGTAGGCAGCACAGTTGCCATCAGCTTCGAAGTGAGTGTCACCCGATTCGCCGACGATGTCGTGGCAGAAGTCCACGTCCTCCTCGAGCGTATCCATGGACTCATTGAAGGCGCTTAGCACGCTAACGCATGCACTTACGCTGATGCCTTCAATATCGGCCCCGGTGCAAACGCTCTCAGCGCCGCAGCATGCTCCCATGATGGTTTCAGCTGAGATCGGGGGTTCTGGTGCTACACAATCCCCGGCTCCGCAGAACTCCGCATCCTGGTAGCCACAGGCCAGCCCAGCATTTTCACCGCCGTCACAGGTGTA
Source organism: Halieaceae bacterium (assembly GCA_963669435.1). GTDB lineage: Bacteria > Pseudomonadota > Gammaproteobacteria > Pseudomonadales > Halieaceae > CALJFL01. Next base: position 920,710 of record OY770025.1, on the reverse strand, counting down.
CAAGGCTGCTTCCAGTTGGCCAGAACATTCACCGTCGTTCTGTCCGGATACTGCGAAGTTCAGCGTGGCGGCCACACATTGTGCCTGCAGATTCCCTGCGAGACCTTTCCATCGGGTGCCCTTGACCGGCGGACATTCATTGCCAGTAGCAATTTCCTGCCCACAGGTTTCCAGGCCTCCGGCATTCCAGTCCACAGCTTCTGCTTCGTACTCGTGCTGTGTCCAGTAGCCGCGGGTGCGGGTGTCACAGCCCAAGGCGAAGCACTCAGCAGGAGCATCTTCCGGTGGCAGCAACTCGTTTACGCAACCGAGTTCCGGATCACAGGAGTCAGCCGTACAGACGTCGCCGTCATCGCAGGTGCCGGAGATGTCCTCGTTGACACAGCCGGTGGCCGGATCACAGGAGTCAGCCGTACAGGCGTCGCCGTCATCGCAGGTGCCGGAGATGTCTTCGTTGACACAGCCGGTGGCCGGATCACAGGAATCTGCGGTACAGGCATCGCCGTCATCACAGGTGCCGGAGATGTCCTCGTTGACACAGCCGGTGGCCGGATCACAGGAGTCAGCCGTACAGGCGTCGCCGTCATCGCAGGTGCCGGAGATGTCCTCGTTGACACAGCCGGTGGCCGGATCGCAGGAGTCAGCGGTACAGGCGTCGCTGTCATCACAGGTGCCGGAGATGTCCTCGTTGACACAGCCGGTGGCCGGATCACAGGAGTCAGCCGTACAGGCGTCGCCGTCATCGCAGGTGCCGGAGATGTCCTCGTTGACACAGCCGGTGGCCGGATCACAGGAGTCTGCGGTACAGGCGTCGCCGTCATCACAGGTGCCGGAGATGTCTTCGTTGACACAGCCGGTGGCCGGATCACAGGAGTCTGCGGTACAGGCATCGCCGTCATCACAGGTGCCAGAGATGTCCTCGTTAACACAGCCGGTGGCCGGATCGCAGGAGTCTGCGGTACAGGCATCGCCGTCATCACAGGTGCCAGAGATGTCCTCGTTGACACAGCCGGTGGCCGGATCACAGGAGTCTGCGGTACAGGCGTCGCCGTCATCACAGGTGCCGGAGATGTCTTCGTTGACACAGCCGGTGGCCGGATCACAGGAGTCTGCGGTACAGGCATCGCCGTCATCACAGGTGCCGGAGATGTCTTCATTGACACAGCCGGTGGCCGGATCACAGGAGTCTGCGGTACAGGCGTTGCTGTCATCACAGGTGCCGGAGATGTCCTCGTTGACACAGCCGGTGGCCGGATCACAGGAATCTGCGGTACAGGCATCCTGGTCATCGCACTGGCCGCTGATATCGATGTTGTCGCAGGAGTCTGTTTCCTCGTTACAAGAGTCAGTAGTACACGCGCTGCCATCGTTACAGTCTGGCGGGGTGTCAGGAACGCACTGCCCAAGGATCACTCCGTCGTCTGCCTGCGGATCACACATCTCGGGCGCGCAGAACGCATCGCTACAAGAGGCGACATCGATACTGAGAGGCGTGTTCACATTTACCGGGAACTCATCATCAGCGCCACGGTGAGCAAACCCGTTTTCCCACGATGAACTCGCGGAGATTTTGTCGCCCGAAATGTCACCCCCGGATACGGTGTAGGGAATTGCATCCGAGAGGATGAAGGCTGGACTGCCCTCGCAATCCAGACCCCGACCACTCACTCCATTGTCGTTGGCGGTGCCGCCTATACAACCAATGCCACCACCGGGTGTGATGTCATGGGGCGTGCCGTCGGGAGTGGTGAGCGTCCAGGTGCCGCCCTCAATGGCCGGCCCTATAAGGTCAGGAATTGGATCCGGGTTATCAGTATCCGGCGAGGGTTGGAGCGCAGCTCGAAACTGAATGGTTTCGCAGGAGCTGACAGTTTCATCCCCACCGATGATGGTTGTTCCGTCATTGCGCAGGGCAACCAATATGAGGGACGCTCCGGTCCCGTTGGCGTTGGGTGGATCTGTGTGTGCAAACGCGGTTGCACCCGTTACAAGATAGAGCACAAGCCCGGTGACCAGTGCCATGAAAGATGTATGTAGAGGTCTCGACCCCTGCCTACAGAACGCCGTGATGCCCCCATAGCGGGGTTCTGGTTTGTCAAACATGGTTACTCTCCTCAATCAACAAAGTCATGTCCATTCGTCTCGTTGAGTAGGGCGCTGCGCCAGTTGATTGGGTAAAGGGAGAGGTGAATCAGGTGTGATGCAACTTTGATCGTATGCCGTAATAAGACCACCTGGTTATCCTTCCCCGAACCCCATCGCTGGTCTAGCACCAGACTAGGACTTCGTGCTTTTCGGAAACCCGGCTATCCGACACCCACATCCCTTGCAGACGTGACGATCGAGATCCTCGGCTTTGCGTGATTGGACTCGACACTGTACAACTTTGACCTGTCTGAGTGCCACTCGTGCCTTTTCGAAGCTAGATCTAGGTATAGTCCAGCCCCTATAGAGCGGCAACTACCCAAAGGTATTACTTTTGAGGTGGAAGGACCATTTCAATCCAGTCAGCACAAAATTTCCCGAATGCTTGATTCGGTAACCCCATGAAAATTATGGTTTTTCCCAACGTAATGGCAGTGGTCCATAGAGCGAAATGACTTTAAGACTGCAACCTATTATGAAAACATGTTCTAACTTTTTCTAGAAACTTTTTTGTGCCAGGTGAAGAGTTGCAGTTCGTCGCTTTAACTCATTTTTCGCTACGTTGTCGAACGCCTAGATAGGCTGTTCATCTCGTAATCAGATATCACCAGCGAAGCGCAATCTTTGGCTGGTAGCAATAATTATGAGAGCGGCTTTTTGCGGCACGGCAGAGCTTGCAACACGTACAGATTTGGTCTTTTGAGAGAGTAAAGAGTATTTTCCACGTGAGTTCCGTGAAAGAGACTCCTCTAACCTCAAGCTTACTCTAACTCTTTTAGAAGCCTGTCTATTTCGTTAGAAAACTGTTGGGGTGTTCTGGCTCCGTTAAGAAACTTGGTGAGGCGAACCTTGTCTGGATTTTTCGCATCTGTGAATCCCAACAGAAAGCCAGGAGTCCCGCGAATGCCCAGCTTTTTACCTTCGGCCAGGTCCTGTTTTACCTGCTCTTCGTATTTGCTGCTCTCCATGCATTTGCTGAATTTATTACCATTGAGACCGATGGATTCGCCATGCGCCAGAAAATCCTCGTCAGTCATTTTGCGTTGGTTGGCGAAAATCTGGTCATGCATTTCCCAGTATTTGCCCTCGTCATTGGCGCATAGGGCTGCCTGAGAGGCCCTCATGGCCCTGGGGTGAATATTCTCGAGGGGATTCTCGCGCATCACATACTTGAGTTTGCCTGTAGAGATGTACTTCTCTGTCAACGTTGGCAAGGTGTCGTTAGCATGTCTGCGACAGAAAGGGCACTGATAGTCGCTGAACTCCAAAATTGTAATCGGTGCATCTCTGTCACCCTTGAAGGGGACCTTCTTATTGAGCGTTACTTCTTGGGGTTTGAATGCAGAATTATTTCTCGCTGCCCGCGGATTCTCCTTCAGAAGCTTTTTGATCTCTTCCAGGTCCTTGCGCATACTCTCCTGGCCTTGTTTCAGTTCAGATACCTCTTTTTGCAGGTCATCGATATCTGAATCCGCCCAGGCTGCTTGCCCGATAGCTGTTAACATCAAAATAGCCAAGCTGTTTCCTAGCATCTTTAACATGGTGTGAACTCCATTTCGTGATGGATTGTCGGTTTGGCACTGATTAAGTTATTGTGCAAGAAGCTAGACAAGTCAAGTTGATAACTCTATTTACATCTTGGTTTAGGTTGATCATTGGCCCGATGAGTGCGTTTTCAACAGCTTCTATATCTTCGAGTTGACGCTTGCGCTCCCGAGCGACGGCGGAATCCCAATGTTCAGAGTATTTGGGGTCGGCAACTCCGTTTAATTTTTACAGATTAAGTTCCCATGCCCTGCTTGACCCAACTAGTAGAGCTTGGCCAAGCCTTGCTAAGGCGTTTATGCACCAAGGAGTTAGAATGGGTGGAACCCGGTGTGGGTTCCACCTTTGAGACTGATGAACTAAGACCTATTGCACATTTACTCTACGAAAGCGTTATATGCGCCATCGGTGGTGTAGATGGTAATCCTACGTCCGTCGAGATTTACTCCACCGGTGTTAAACTCGAAGCGGAATCTTCGGCCACCCGCCTGCTGCATAGTGGCATGAAGTATGAAGGGGTCCACATTGACATCGGTTCCCGCGTCACTGCCGTCGACAGATATCCACATTTCATCCAGTGGAATATCGCTTACGCCCGTAACCACCAGCGTTCCAGATCTGCTGGAGTAACGCGCTCTGCGGATCTCCACATCATCTTTCTGGTCACGGGGTTCGACAAGATAGGGCTCCCCTCCGTCGAGCGGTTCCTCGACTTTCAGCCAGAGGTCGTAAAGACTGGTATCCGACTTGGATTCGTCAATAGATCCAGGCACTTCAACACCCAGTACGGTGAATGCGAACCTGCCATAGCGGGCACCCTGCAGATTGCCATTTAAGGGATCGTAGTTCATGCTGATATCGCTGTCGTAGACTACCGCGGTGCAGGTTTGTCCGATCAGGCCATATAGGTCTGTGTTACGCAGCGGCATCACATCACGAATCTTGTCGAGTCTGCTCTGGGGCACCGTGCCCTCCAGGAAGTCCTCAATTGGCCAAGGCAGGTTCTCGGGCAGAGCATACCAGCCCTCATCGCTGATCTGACCACCTGGGAGCAACACAATATCCCCCGGGTAGTGGACGTTCCAGTTCAGCCACGGGTTGCCGACCTCTACAGGATTGTTGTCGTTGACCAACCAGTCGGGCTCTTCGCCATAACTGGCTGCCGCGGCTTCAATGGTCTTGACATCATTGTCGATGGTGTCTTCGTCGATGATAACTACGCAGACTGCCTCACAGACCCCGGGCAGTGGATCGATGTCGACGCAGTCTCCTGTTTCTGAGTCGCATTCCTGACAGGTTTCGTCAACACAGGTTATGGCGGTGTTGACGCAACCCAATTCTGGGCTACAAGAGTCCGCGGTGCAGGCATCGCCATCATCACAGCTGATGGGCTCATTCAGGCACCCGATTTCAGGATCACAGGAGTCTGCGGTACACACATCGCCGTCATCACAAGTGCCGGAGATGTCTTCGTTGGCACAGCCGGTGGCCGGATCACAGGAGTCAGCCGTACAGGCATCGCCGTCATCACAGGTGCCGGAGATGTCCTCGTTGACACAGCCGGTGGCCGGATCACAGGAGTCAGCCGTACAGGCGTCGCCGTCATCGCAGGTGCCGGAGATGTCCTCGTTGACACAGCCGGTGGCCGGATCACAGGAGTCTGCGGTACAGGCGTCGCCGTCATCACAGGTGCCGGAGATGTCTTCGTTGACACAGCCGGTGGCCGGATCACAGGAGTCTGCGGTACAGGCATCGCCGTCATCACAGGTGCCGGAGATGTCTTCGTTGACACAGCCGGTGGCCGGATCACAGGAGTCTGCGGTACAGGCATCGCCGTCATAACAGGTGCCAGAGATGTCCTCGTTGACACAGCCGGTGGCCGGATCACAGGAGTCTGCGGTACAGGCGTCGCCGTCATCACAGGTGCCGGAGATGTCTTCGTTGACACAGCCGGTGGCCGGATCACAGGAGTCTGCGGTACAGGCATCGCCGTCATCACAGGTGCCGGAGATGTCTTCATTGACACAGCCGGTGGCCGGATCACAGGAGTCTGCGGTACAGGCGTTGCTGTCATCACAGGTGCCGGAGATGTCCTCGTTGACACAGCCGGTGGCCGGATCACAGGAATCTGCGGTACAGGCATCCTGGTCATCGCACTGGCCGCTGATATCGATGTTGTCGCAGGAGTCTGTTTCCTCGTTACAAGAGTCAGTAGTACACGCGCTGCCATCGTTACAGTCTGGCGGGGTGTCAGGAACGCACTGCCCAAGGATCACTCCGTCGTCTGCCTGCGGATCACACATCTCGGGCGCGCAGAACGCATCGCTACACTGAGCCACATTGATAGTGAGAGGCGTGTCCACATTTACCGGGAATTCATCATCAGCGCCACGGTGAGCAAACCCGTCTTCCCACGATGAACTCGCGGAGATTTTACCGTCGCCTGAGACTGGACCGTCAGCAACGTTGTAGAAAATAGGATCTGAAAGGATGAAGTCAGGACTGCCTTCGCAATCAAGACCACGTCCATTCGCTCCATCGTCGTTTTCCAGGCCGCCAATACAGCCAATTCCACCCGGGGGTGTTATGTCATGAGGTACACCATCGGGTGTGGTGATGGTCCAGGTGCCGCCCTCAATGGCCGGACCTATAAGACTCGGAAAGGGCGGTGGATTGATAACGTCCGGTGTGGGCCGCAGTGCAGCGCGAAACTGAATCGTCTCGCAGGAGCTGACGGTTTCATTCCCTTGAATAATGGTTGTGCCATTGTTTCGCAGCGCGACCAAAATAAGGGATGCGCCGGTTGCATTGGCGTTGGGCGGATCTGTGTGTGCTAGCGCGGTCCCAACCGAAAGTAGGTAGAGCACAAGGCCGGTGACAAGTGCCATAAAAGATGTACGTAGGAACTCAGATTCTTTGCCCATGGTTACTTTCCTCAATCAACAAAGTCACATCCATTCGTCTCGTTGAACAAGGTGCTGCGCCGATGGGTCGGGATAAGGGAAAATTGGCCCAGAAGTGATATCGCTTCGATACAAAACCGCACTAAGCTCGACTGGTAATCCTTCACCGAACTCCATCGCTGGTCTAGCACCAGATCAGGTCTTCGCGCTCTTCGGAAACCCGGCTATCCGACCGACACATCCCTTGCAGGTGTGATCATCGAGATCCTCGGCTTTGCGTGATTGGACTCGGCTTGGTCATAAGGCACAAACCCACCCGAGCGCCACTCGTGCCCTTTCGAAGCTGTAAGTAGGTATAGTTCAGCCTCTGACGGAGGACAACTAACCCAAAGTATGGGTGTCTCGGCTACGGAAGCTACGTGTGAAGCTTGTTCTATCATCCCCGCAGTCCTAAGTGTTTGATATGTTTAGACTTGCAGGCAGTAACAATAAGTTTATAGAGAAGTTTGTGGTAAGAGGCCTGTATCGATATAAAGATATATTCTAGAACTGATGCTATTTCGCCGATTAATCAAACGACGAAAAGTCGACCCCTTTCAGTTTGGACTTGTATTCTTCGGTAACAGAACGCGCCTGCTCGGGGTTCGCCACGGCGCTGGGCGTGATTAAGACGACGAGTTCTGTTTTCGCTTCGGTGATTCTTTTATTTTTGAACAGGTAGCCCAGACCAGGAATATCTTTGAGGAGCGGTACGCCGCTCTCCTCTTCTTGTACACCTTCTTCTATCAGTCCCCCCAGGACAATGGTCTCTCCACTCTGTACAGCCACGCTGGTGGTAATTTCGCGCTGCAAAATAGTGGGGGAGTCGATATTAGAGCTTGTAGTCTCGGCCACATCATCTACGCGCTGGGTGATTTCCAACATGACCATGCCTCCAGCGTTGACCCGCGGCGTAACTTCCAGGGTTACCCCGGTATCGCGGTACTGAATTTCGCTGGTAACGTTCAGTCCAAAGTTGCCGTCTGGATCACTGATGCCGCTGGATGTGTTGGAGGTTTCTTGAGTGCGAATGGGTACCTGGTCACCCACGCGAATCACTGCTGAGTGGTTGTCGAGCACCATCAAGGAGGGTGCGGAAAGTACGTTTAGTCGCGAATCCGCTGCGATTGCATTGAGTACAGCCCGTGTCCCGTCGGCGTCGAACAGGGCATAGGTGAAGTTCACGGGGTCGGTCAATACGCCGGATAAACTGCCGTCCCCGGTCACGTTGCCGCTGGCAGGGATGTTAACGCCGCCGACAGAATCAAAATCGCCCGGTGAGCCTTTGAAAAACCACTGTAAGCCATATTCCAGGTTGTCGCTCAGGGTTACTTCGACAATGGACGCCTCGATCAATACCTGCATCGGTAACACATCGAGTTGCTTAATCGCCTTCTCTACCGCTTTATAGTCGGCGGGGTTGGCGGTGATTAGCAGGGCATTAGTTTCCGGGTAGGCGATTACACTGACCTCGCCGGCCTGGATGGTAGATATCTCAGCGTTGACACGCGCACCCCGTGTGCCATCGTCAGTTGCCGTTTCGGGTAATTGGCGTGACGCGGTTATATCGCGACTAACGGTGGAGGTGCGGCGTTTCTCCTCGAACATCTGGTTGAGGAGCTCGGCAATTCTCTCGGATTTACCGTTTTGTACGTAGTACACGTACATGTTGAAGCCATGTGGATTCTCACTCAGGTCCAGACGGTCTATCCACAATTCCGCGTCGTTGAGGTACTTTTCTTGTGGCGTAATCACCATCAACGCATTCAGTCGCTCAATGACGGTGAACTCGACCATACCGGCGAGAGGGCCTTCAGCCGCGTCACCGAAGATTGTCTCTAACTCACCCAGGATGGTATTTGCGTCCACGTTCTCCAGACGGAAAATACCCACAGACATCCCGGCGAGTTGATCGACATCGAATATCGAGATGGTCTCTCGCAGTGTATACAATTCACTCTGGGTGCCTGCGACAATCACCAGGTTGCGGTATTCGTCTGCCTCGACAATGGCTTTGCCGGACTTCACCGGTTCGAGAATCTGAGACATCGCCTTTGCGCCAATATACTGCAGCGGCACAATCAACATCTGGTAACCCTTGTCTGCGCTGAGCCTGACAGTGGGTGTAAGGCTGGCGGTTACGCCTTCATCAATCGGGACAATTTCGTAAAAACCCCTCGATTCGATGAGGGCTGCTCCACTGAGTTGTAGCAGGCTGTCCAGCACAGGGATCAGGTCTTCCTCTCCGATTGGGCTGGCCGTGCGCATGGAGATGGAGCCCTCAACGCCTTCCTGAATAACGTAATTCACCCCGAGAATATCGCCGAGGATCGCCTTGGCTACTTCCGCTATGGGTGCACCCTGGAAATTCAGTGTGATCTCTCCCTCGGAGGGTGCTACCGCGGCTTGTGTTGAAGGACTAATAAAATTGCCTGAGCCGCGGTAAACCTGGTTACCGGAGGTTGGCGCTCCCGGGTTTGTGCTGGAGTCGGCATTGGTATTGTCATAGTAACCTACGCCCTGGACCGACGTGTTTGTCTTTGTTGCGGTCACAGGTAGTGCTGGTTCCGTATCTGCTTGCTCGGCTTGCTGCTCGGTTGTAGCGCAGGAGCCGAGTAACAGGCCTAGCAGAACGACGGCGAGTGCGGTGGCCGTATATTCGGATCGTTGCCTTAACATGTCTTCCCTGTACATTATTCGCCGCCTATGATTCGTTGTTATTGTTTTGACGTTCTTGTAAGGCCTTGAAGAACGCAGACAGTTGGTCTTGCTGATCTTCGGCCTGTGCTTGCCCTGATTGCGCAGTGGCGTTCTGCCCCGATTGCTTGTCTGCCTCAACACCGCGCTCATTCAAACCTGGATCTTCCTTTGTGTCCGGGCCAGCGATATCCGCGGTTTGAAGTTGGATTACCTTTTTTTGGTCGCCGTCTACCAGTGTCACTGCTTCTCGCTCAATCGTATCCACCTGCCAACTGCCCAGGAACATCTCTTCTTCTAGCCTGACGCTCTCCTGGCTTTCGGGGTTGAAGAACAGTGCTATTGGTCTGCGGTCGAAATGCGCGATAACTCCCGACAATTGCCATTCCTCAGGGTCGCTGTTCTCCTCCTCGCCCGTCAGGTTGCCCGAGTTTCTCGGCTTGCGGTTCCAGGCGAACAGCGAGCGCTCAATAGAGTCCCCAAAGGAATCTACTGGAGCGGAAGTATAGTGATCGATAGTAACTTCGTTTGGCATATCTGCTGTGTTTTCAATCGGCTGCACCTCGCCAGTCATTGCAGATAACAACACCCACTCTCCAACAAGAATCAGAGCCAATGCGATAGCTGCAGTGCGCAACGCACGCTCGATCGGTTTGGAGGCGCTGGCAGAGGCCATTAGTTAACGACTCCGGGTAAGTAACCTACCACATTCATACGAATATCCAGGCTGCCGCGACGTGCGCTGGATGCTTTTGCTCTTCGTTGGCTTCGTGTTATTCCCGTGCGCGCCGCGGTACTGGCAAGTTCGAACTCGTCAATGAGTAGTAGAGGCCGAGACTCTTCAAGCGCATGTAGCAGGCTGACAAGATGCCTGATTTCACCGTTGATATTGAGTTGTAATCCAACGGGCGTGGTAGAAGCCAGTGGGGGTGCCTCGTGCTCCTGGCTGCGCACCAGCAAGCCGCCGGCATTGCGCACCGTGCTGTCAACATGTTCTCGCAGATTGGCCGAGGCTATGGCCGCCTTATTCCCCTGCAAAAATATATTATTGTCAGCTTCGGCGGCAGATAGCCTTGCCATATTGGCTTCTATGTCCGGAGCGGTGGCCAACAGTTGCTGGTATCTCCCCAGTCGCTCCTGTAACAGGGTCACGCGGTCGACTTTGCTCCCGACCAGTTGAGCGTAGGGCATGATTATAAAGCTGAGAACCAGGGCAATAATGAGAGCGAACAATGCGATCGCCAAGGTTCGGCTTGCCTGGGGCGTTAAAGTCATGACCCCGCCCCCAGCTCCAGGCGAATCTCGTAACGATCCTGTTCTGAACGCGAGTTGCGTATTACAGGGGAGTCGAACCTGACGTTATGAAAATTTGGCGATTGGTCGAGGATTTCAATGAGCTGAGACGCCTCGCTCGATTCGCCGGCGAGCTTAACCACGGTGTCTTCAACGCTTAATCGCGAGACCCAGGTATGGTCGGGAAGCAAGCGAGTCAGTTCATCAATTAATTGCAGCTTGCTGGGCATTTCCTGTCTGCGACGGAGAAGTTCGCTGCGAGCTGCATGACGTTCATCGAGCATGGCGCGTTGCTCGCTGAGCTGTGACCCTTGTTGGCGCACAGCGTCAAGCCGCGCTTCCAGGTCCTGGGATTTCATGTTCAGGAACATGATCGGGAGTGCCAGTACCAACAGTAACAGCGCTGCGACGGCCACCGCACTGTAGCGTGTTCTCTGGTTGAATCGACTGTCTCCGTTCTTTTGCTCGGCACCCAGCATATTGACCTTACTGGCGGGCCAGTGATTCTCCTCACCAACGTGCGGGTATAGCGCGAGTACGGGGAGACACAGGCTCGACAGCGATTCCATCAATGCTTTGACCAGCGCCCTTGGTACCACATCCAACTCGATGGCAATCTGATCTGTTTCCGGATGACGTCCGATAATGCGATGTGCGTGCAACACCTCGTCGGGCGAGTAAGGTGTGAGTCGATCAATTTCAAAGCGGATAACGGAATCAAGATTGGATTCGGTGGCGATTGGGAGTTGTACCTGCTGGCACAGTGTCTGTTGCGCGCCAAGTGTGACCGCGAGGTAAGTGCCTTGCGGATAGGTGGACAGGGTGGCGTTCACCTCCGCCAGTCGCTCAGGCCTTTCTAGTTCGTCGAGTTTGACTGTGATAAAGGGTTCAGAGGTTGCTTCGGTGGATTGATAGAAACGGGCTTCGCCTTCCCGGATGGCCACCAGTACTTCTGGAGTGTCGGGGTAAAAGTGCTGCAACAGTTGGCGCGGTATGCACTGCTTCAGTTCTGTGCTCCACCAGGACCAGAATTGTCCTATGTGGGCTGTGAGCTCGCGATTGTCCATGCCTGCAAATTGCATGCAGTCACTCCTTCCAGTCGCTTGTTTCATCGAGGTTATCACGCGTTTCTGCGGATGTAACCTCCGGAAGTACATAGGCTTGCCAGGCGAGAGTCTCTACCGCTGGCTCTGCCCGTGAGCGCCGCACTGAGAACACCGTGGATAATCCGCCCTTGCCACTTGAGTTAGTGGTGGAGCGTGCTCCCAGGAAGTAGACCACACCGCGCCGGCTCAGGTTATAGCTGTTGGTGATCTGGGGCTTGGGCGGCATGGGTAAGCCCTCTCGATGGCTTATGCGCCGTTGCTCAATGTAGTCGCCCAGAAGTTCTGGAGACATGTTTGAGAGCGCGATAAGTACCTGCAGCGGGGCCACCTCCGGATTTACCCCGGGCTGCCTGCTGTACACGGTGACGTTGGGCCGCAGTGCGAGGAAGATTTCCTCGGTCATACCCAGCACGTTTCTTAGCTGGTTCGTTTCGGTAAACGGTGCATCCCTGGATTCCCAACCCAGTTCAGCGGCAATGTAGTCTTCATCTTCTGCGCCGTTCAAGTGTTTCAGATCATCCTCGTCGCGGTAGTCCGCAATAGCATCAGCGAGTGGGTCGGCGACGTCTGGCTCCAGGTCAAAGCTGTATAAGAGTCGCCTCAGAAGGTCCGTTGAAGCGCGGTTGATATCGACCTTGCCATACTCGTCTTGAACGGTGACCTCCACGGTACCTCCTGGTAAGGATAGAGCAATGGTTTCGCCGTCTGCCAGGAGGCGAGAAGACTCGCTATCTGAAAGCAAATTGGCGATCACCAGTTGGGTCGCTCCATCTGCAAGGTAGCGCGCCTGGGTGCCGCCCACGATGCCGGAGACGCCGAGCAGGTGGTGTCGGTTGGCGTAGGCCAGCCCGGTTGCCATGACGCTGAGCAGGGTAACCAGCCACAACACCGAGACCAGTGCATACCCTGCGTATGTCGATTTTTTGGCGCTATACTTAATCATTGAAGCGTCCGTGCAGTCCGCCTCTTTTGAATCGTGGTGTCACTGCTATTTCTGGGAAATTGTAGCTCTCCCCCAGGTGATCATTGCCGGCTATTGTCAGCCGAATAATCATCGGTGCCAGTGCCAGCGGCTCCCACTTGTCTAACCACTCTTCTTCCCCAAATGGTGCGCGGCGGAAAAATTCGACTGCGTCTATGGTGACATTTTCAGCCAGAACTATAGTTTCCAGAAAATCCTCGTCGGAATCATCACGTTGTGAGTCATCATCGTCCTCCTCAGCCTCGGGGTTGAACAGTGTGAGGAGGCCGTCATCATCGATTTCCACCCGGTATTCCTTGTGGAAGGGACGGTACTGCAGTGCGAGTTGCCTATGGCCCGATGATTCGTCAATTTGGTTGGTAAGCGTCCACCAGTATAGATGACCATCACTTTCGTGACTGGGGAAGGGAGCAACATAGTGCAATGCGCGTTCGTCGCCCAGGAAGCTATATATCACTTGGTCTTTAACGGTGCGTACACGCATGAAGCGTATGTCTGACAAGTGTCGCCGCAGAAACTGATTCAGGACCAGGCGGTTTTCGGCTGCATCCTGGTGGCTGGTGACGCGGCTCCAGGTCTGTGAAGCGGTTCGCAGCACGCCCACCATTATCACCGTGATGATTGCCAGTAGCAGCAGTGCGATTAGCGTTTCAACCAGCGTGAAGCCCTGTACAAGTCGCCTGCCCCCACCCTTTGATGGCGACCCGTTACGATAGGTGCTCACAGGTCGACTCCGAGCCGGATGGTATTGAGCTGCAATGACCGTTCGTCGTTTTCACCCCAGAAGACCTCCACAAGATAGTGGTAGGGAATGCGGCTGTTATCCAGGCTTTGAAGTGGTGACCCCATGGAGAGTGGGTCTTCATCCATTGGTTCGAATTCCGCTACACTACTTTGCCAGCGAAAGCCGTTCTGAAGGCTGCCGCCATCATTTCGCTCGGGCTCTGGCTGGGCCACAAGTAGCGCCATACGAGTCTCGGCAATCTGTAGGGCCTCGTAGTAGTCACCGGCAACCCGGGTCGAACTGGTAGCGCGCACAAAGCTCTGCAGTATGGCGGTTATGCACAGCGACATTACTGCCAGGGCAACCACGATTTCCAATAACGTGAAGCCCTGGTTATTCGCTTTCCGCTTTGCCAAGTGCTACGCCTCCAGTTAACCAGTGGACCTCTATGATGCGTGCCTCGCTACCAGATCTCAGACGACAGTGTCCGCCGCTGGAGCTTCCGTCAGGGTAGAACCGGATTCCCGCTACAGGCCTTGCGGAGACCTGTTGTGCGGGTTCACATTCGATGTAGAGTTCATCGGGTAGCACGTGCTCCTTTTCCCCAGGTGTCACTCTATACGTGGTTTGATTGTCCTCGGGTTCAACAATAGTAATGATGCCCTCGGTCATTGCGCGGGCTCGTTGCACCCTTAGCATAGAAGTTAACTTCCTGGCTTCGCTTTCCATAGCAGCTCCCGGTGAGCGTTGCTGATAGCTGGTGGCAGTCACACCCATAGCAAATGCAAGCACCAGGATTACAACCAGTAGTTCCACCAGCGTGAAGCCATGGATACCTACGCGGCTTCTTTGATAGCCACTGGAATTGTTGCTATAGCGGTATTTCATTGATCGACAAAATCGCCGCGAGGATAGACATAATGATGCCGCCGATGGCCACACCTAGACCGATAATCATCACGGGCTCAATGATTGAGAGCACACGCTGGGTGGCCAGGGTGACCTCGTCGTCGTAGATGTCTGCGACCTTCAGCAACATCGAATCCAGCTTGCCGGACTCCTCGCCGACCTGGATCATTTGCAGGGCAAACTCCGGGAACACTTGCGCCTCTATTAGCGGTGCCGTCAGGCCCGATCCCTGACGCAGGCTTTCCATGGCGTTGCCCAGGCTGTTTGCCAGTTTGCGGTTTTGCACGCTGTCCCGAGCGATTTCCATGGCGTTCAATAGTGGCACGCCGCCGCGCAGTAAGGTGCCCAGACTCCTGCTCAAACGGGCGACCTCCACCTTGCTCACCAGGTCCCCAAACAGGGGTAAAGACAGAATGCGCGTATCCCATGCCAGCCGCCAGGCCTCGTCCTGGCGCTTGCGACTTATATACCAGGCTCCCAGCAGCAGGACCGCGAACAGTACCCAGCTGTAATTTTCCAGCCAGTCGGCAACACCGAGAATGAAGGCGGTAGAGGCTGGTAACTCTGCATTCATGTCCTCGAACATCTGTGCGAACTCGGGCAACACGAACATGAAGATAAGTACCAGCGATGCCAGGGTCACCAGCACCAGGATAGAGGGATAAACCAACGCAGATTTCAGTTGTTCACGCAGCGCACTGGCCTTGTCTAGTGCCTGTGACAGCTCCTCCAGGCTGCTGCCCATCGACCCCGAGTATTCGGCGGAGCGAACGAAGTTGATATAGAAGTTGGAGAAGTGCTCGGGGAACTGTTCCAGGGCTTTGGAATAGGAGTCGCCACCTCGCACGCCTTCCTGTAGCTGTTCCACCAGCGCTACCAGTGGGGGCAGGCGGGATACCGAGCGGATGATCTCCAGGGAGCGATCCAGTGACAAACCCGCACCGATAAGCACAGACAGCTGCCGGGTGAAATCGACAATGTCTGATTGCTTCAGTGTGGTGCGACTGTTTAGCCTTGCTGAGAGCGAGCGGGTGTTGGTTGCACTCCTGCCGCTGCCAACGTCCATGACCATCAGTCCCATGGTCTGAATTCGCGCCACGGCCTCCTGTTCAGAATTCGCCGTTACGGAACCGGAGCGCGTCTCGCCCTGGGGCGTTACCGCCTGATACTCGAAGACGCCCATATCACCCTTCCTGGGTCACCCGCAGTACTTCTTCGATGGTGGTTAGTCCCTGGGCGGCCTTGATGCAGCCGTCTTCGAACATGGAGTGCATGCCTTCGTTACGCGCCGCGCGTTCTATTTGGCCTGCGCTGGCGTGTTGTAAGACCAGTTCGCGAATGGCCTCGGTCATCGTTAACATTTCTACTATGGCGATGCGGCCCCGGTAGCCGGTGCCGCCGCAGGCCTCGCAACCCACCGGATGATAGAGCTGCAGTTCGTCCTGTTCGGCGAACTCCTGTAGATGAAATTCTCGCACCTGTCCCTCGTTGGGGGTGTAGGCTTCCCGGCAGTGCGGGCACAGCAACCTGACCAGACGTTGCGCCATGGCCATGTTTACCGTGGAGTTGAGCAGGTAGTCATCCATACCCATTTCCAGCAGCCGCGTGATGCTGCTGGCGGCGTCATTGGTGTGCAGGGTGGATAGAACAAGGTGTCCGGTTAAGGCCGATTGCACGCAGATCTTCGCGGTTTCCAGGTCGCGCATCTCACCCACCATAATCACGTCCGGGTCCTGCCGGACGATTGAGCGCAGCGCCCCTGAAAAATTCAGGCCGATAGAGGGATTCACCTGTATCTGGTTGATGCCCTCAAGGTTGTACTCCACTGGGTCTTCCACCGTAATCACCTTGCGCTCCTCGGTATTGAGGCAGTGCAGGGCGGTGTACAAGGTAGTGGTCTTGCCGCTGCCGGTGGGGCCGGTGACAATCACCATGCCATTGGGCATGGCCAGCGCGCCCTGTATCTGTTCCTTCTGTTGGTCGCTGAAGCCGAGGCTGTCAAAGTCGAGTGATACTGCCTCACGGTGCAAGAGGCGCATGACCACACTCTCACCGTACATGGTCGGCATGGTGGAGACGCGTATGTCCAGGTCGTCTCCCTGGATACGCAGGTTGATTCTGCCGTCCTGGGGCAAGCGTCGCTCGGCGATATCCAATCCAGCCATGATCTTCACCCGGGAAATGATCGCAGGGCCCATCGCCTTGGCGGGAGAAGCATCTTCGCGCAACACGCCGTCCACACGGCTGCGTACTTTCAGGCTGTTCTCAAAGGGTTCGATGTGGATGTCTGAGGCGCCGTATTCGACTGCGCGCTGGATAATCTGGTTGACCAGGCGGATGACCGGGGCCTCGCTGGCCATGTCGCGCAGTCGTTCCACGTCTTCCTCGGCGATGTCATCGATGTCGTCCAGGCGGTCACCGTGGCTGTCGGCTGGACTCGCATAGAGTCTTTGCAGCGCCTGCTGGATGTCTGACTTGCTGGCGATGCAGGGTTCCACTTCAACGCCGCAGGCCATGGCTACAGCGCGCAGGGGAAACTCGTCGGTCGGGTCACTGAGCGCCAGCGTGAGGGTGCCATTGTTGCGCGCCACCGGAAGAATCGAGCGGTCGACCAGGAAGCGGCGGGTGATGTCCGCATCGGGTACCGGTTCGTCGGGAAAGTCGGCAGGCTTGCACAGAGGCAAGTCCATCACCTCGGCCAACGCACTTGCCATGGCGCGTTCCGATACCATACCCAAACGCACTAACACCGAGACCATGGTCTCGCTGCCAATTTGTTCGCTGTGCAATCGCCGGGCGCGGGCGAAGTCCATTTCTTTCAGCGCTTTGTCTGCCAGCAGCCGTTCCTTGAGTCTCGCTTCCAGCGACTCAGTGGGGCTGATGTCCTCGCCGGGTAGCTTCTTTTCCAATTCCATGAAAACAGTGGCTTTTTGACGCAAGATACTGAAAGTATTGACCATATCTGGTCAGCGTCAAGGTGAGGGGCCGCGGGGGTGGCCGCAGCAGCGTGGTGTTCATCACCATTACAGTTGGGGTTAGGAAGTCTACTGAGTCCGCTGTGAATGGTAGAGGTTGTATTGAGAGCCTATCTGCGGAGCGAGTCGGAGCTAAATAGTGCGTACGACAGTTTGGAGCAGGTCCGTATTGAGCAGGCTTGGCCGTCTATTTGAACTCGTCCACTAAATCGAATACGCCCCAATCCGACTCAAGTGCGCATAAGGCAACCCAGTCTCCTCGTGCCAGGTATCAAACGCCCCCTGGATGAGCTTCATCTCCCGTTGGCTGGTGGGATTATTCTTGATATCCAGCCCGGCGTTTTGCAGGCAGCGCACCACATCGCCGGTAATCACGTAGGTGTCTTTACCCATATTGCGCAGCACACGTTGGCCGGTCATACCGCCCAGGCGTGAGCCGTGCTTTTTCTGGTAGGCGAACAGGCCGATCAAATCCTCCTGGGGCCAGCGGCTGACCAGCTTGCCGTAGCTGCCGTGCTCTTTGGCGACCTGGCAGAGGAAGCGGGCATTCTCCTGCACCGCAACGACTTTCTGACGGTTGCGGATAATCCGTGGGTTCTGGCTGAAGCGGTCGATCTGGTCCGGGCTGAGCAGGACGATCTTCTCCGGCGGGAAGCTGAAGAACACATCCTCAAAGTCATCCCACTTGTTGTCGACCACGCGCCATACAAAACCGGCCTGGAACAGGCAGCGGGCCATTTGTGACAGCCAGCGGTTGTCTTTGGTGGCGGCGAGAGCGCGCTTGCTTCTTACTCTGGGCATCAGTTCTGCCAGGGCCTTCTTGCCGCCGTAGCGTTTGGCAGCGCGCTGGTGAATGTCGGCAAATTTTTCCATGGTGGCTCCAGGTCGGGGCAGGCTATTACAGCACACACAAAAAAAGCCCGCACCTTCCGGGGCGGGCTTTCTTGCTTGTTCGGGCTGGGGTTTAGAAGATGTACATCAGCCTCGCGCCCCAGATTTCACCTTCTTCCATGAAGTAGGTGTGGGAGCCGGTGAGTACAGGTGTGTCAAAGCCCTGGGCCAGGTTCGCTTCATCGAAGATATTGCGTCCGTAGAGCATCACCTCCCAGGAATCGCCGCGGGCACCAATACGCGCATTGACCTTGGTGTACGCGTCAATCACGTCCAGCGGGTCATTGTCCCCTGCGGAGTTAAAGTCATCCCGGTAATTGACGTCTGCGGCAAAGAACAACTCGATACCATTGTCCAGCAGGTAATCGTAGTTGGCGAACAGCGCAGCGCTGTAATCCGACGCGTACGTGGTGGGTTCTCCTGACAGGTCGTTAATTGTTGCGCCCCCAGGTTGGCCGCACTGTGGGTCTGCGTCCAGCTGGATAACCGTACATGGTCCATCGGCAAAGTCATCGTAGGTCGCATCCAGCCAGGCGAAGTTGCCGCCGAGCAACAGGTTATCAGTCGCCTGCCACTGGGTGTCCACCTCGATACCATACACCTCAGAACTCGCCGCATTCTTCACCTGGAAGCCCACGCCCTTGAAGATCGAGGTCTGCAGATCGTCGTACTTGGTGTAAAAGGCCGCCCAGTTGATGGTCATGCCGCCGTCGAGCAAGGTGTGCTTACCACCGATTTCGAAGGCGTCCACTTCTTCGTCGTCGAACTCGAAGTCCTCACTCGTAGCAGTCACGTCATAGCAGGTCTCCAGGTCGACCACACCGCCCGGGCTGGGTGGGCAGGGCAGGGTCCGGAAGGGTACACCACCGGGTTCGCCATCGTCCGCGGAGGTGAAGCCGCCGCTCTTGAACCCCTGGGAGAACGTTGCGTAAAGCATGGTGTCTTCACCCACGTCCCACTGTACGTTGAAGGACGGAATCCACTTGTCGGTCTTGCGGTCTTCTTCGTAATCGTAGGCGTAGGTGTTGAACGCGCTAGCCTGGGTGAGTGCCAGGAAGTAGTTGTCATTGGGTACGCCCATTCCCTGAAAGCTGTCAGAGAGGAACTGCATGCTCTCCACTTCTTTCTCTTCCTCGGTGTAACGCAGTCCTACGGTAATACGGAAAGTGTCGGAGATGTTAAATGTACCCTGCCCGAATACGGCCCAGGATTCAGAATCCAAAGAGTACAGGTGATTACGGCCAATCTGGTTGGGCCCGTATAGGCCGCCTGTAGACAGTAACAGGGCGCTCGGTACGCCGAGCAATGCCGGCACCAGTCCATCAATGTTGAAGTCCAGGGTCACCCTGCGATCAAACTCCAGTTCGCTGGATTCGTAATAAGCACCGGCCACGTAGTCGAAGAACTCACCGCCGGGTGAGGTAAATCTCAACTCCTGGCTGAACTGGTCAAACTCCTGGTCGTCGTCGCGATGAATAAACTGCAGGGGCAACCAGTCCACGTCTACGCCATCGATGTATTCGTAGTCAGTCCAGCCTGTCACCGAGGTGATGGTCAGGCCGTCCAGGTCGTAGTCGACATTGAGGGCGTAAGTATTGAACTCCTCGTCATTGGAATCGGGATTTTTACCAATGCCAATACCATCGGCCTGACTCTGGCCATAGCCGTTGTCCTTGAAGGTCTCGTAATCACGTTCTGCAGACTCGACGATCTCCGGGTAGAACACATCGGTCAACAGGTAACCCAGTTGCGCGTTGCTGTCCAGGTTGGGGAAATCTCGTCTGCGGCTCTCTGGATCCAGGTACAGTTGTGTGGCCGACGGCGCACCCTCGCGTTCGAAATCTGTGTGCGTGTATTTAAAGTTCACCGACAGTTCGTCGGTAGGCAACCAGGCCAGGCTCAAGCGATAGCTCAGTTCCTCAATAACGCCTTCCTCGGTGTCGAGCAGCGCATTGTCCACGTAACCGTCGGTCTCGCGGTATTTGAACGCAAGACGCGCACCAAAGGTGTCGGTCGGGCCACCGCTCACAAAACCTTCATAGAGTTGGCCATCGTGGGACTCAAATGAGGCCGCAAGTTGGCCGTTCAATTCCTCACCGGGTTCTGCCGATGCAGTGGTAATGTTCACCGCGCCGGCAACCGTGTTCTTACCGAACAGTGTGCCTTGAGGGCCCCTCAGCACCTCCACACGCTCCACGTCGACGAAGCCGGCGCGATACTGACGCCCGCGGCCCATGTAGATGCCGTCGATATACATGCCGACTGATTGCTCAAAGGCCTGGTTGTTACCTGAGCCAATTCCGCGCATATAAATATTGGTGTTCACCGAAGCGCTGGCAATGTGCAGGTTCGGTACGTAGTCGGCCAGTGCTGCCATGTTCGGGATGCCTGCTTCCTGCAGTTTTTCGCCCTGCATGGCAGAGACCGAAATCGGTACGTCCTGCAGGCTTTCGGCACGCTTCTGCGCCGTTACGATCACTTCTTCGAGCATCTGTGCCTGGACTGCAGGCGTTAGAGTCGCGAGCGCTAGTGCGGCCGCCAGTGGGGCCTTCCTGGGGGAAAAAGACATATGTATTCCTCTTTTATAATAATGGTTTGGGTCTGTTCACGACGCCGGTGAGGGTTCGGCAGAATCGTCAGCGTATGGTAAGTTTCATGACCCCGAAGCTCAATGCTCAAATCAGACAAATCTTGGGTAATTGCGCCATTTTGGGTCAATGTAACCAAATAATGTTCAAGAAATGACAATAGCCGTTTGCTACATTACATAGCTGTAATGTATTTCCCGCGCTAGTCGTACCCCTTGCTGGGCATCTGACGTGGTGCGGTTCTGGTGCTAAGCTTAAAGCCAGAATAAGTCAGTAACATACAGAATCTTATGGCAGACCCAATCCCCGCTGAAGGCGATCTTGCGGCGTCCACGGCGACCGCGACAGAGGAAATCAGCGCGCTGTTAGCGCTCTTTGAACAGATGGATGAAGCTGATCCACTCATGCGGCTGGGCATCGCAGCAGGCATTGTGGCGGCGTCCATCTTTATGGTGCTGCTCACCCGCTTCCTGATTGGTCGCCGGGTAAAAAGACTGGAGGCGCTGGACCCGAAGCATTTCAAACCGATGCGTTGGCAAGCGCAGGACCTGATGTCCTCCGAAGACATGAAGATGATCTGGTGCCGCGCGTGGCGAGTCGTGGCCTGGGCACTGACTTTCGTGTTCACCACCTTTGCCGTTATCGGTTTGTTGATGGCCTTCACATGGACCACCGAGCTGGCCGCACGCCTGATCATCCTGGTGCTCTCGGCGATCAATTACGTGTGGACCGGCTTCGTCGATTACCTGCCCAACCTGTTCACCATTATTGTTATCTTGCTGGTCGCCCGTTTTGTCATCAGAACGATCAGCCTGATCTTCGACGGCATCAAGAGTCGGCGTATCTACCTGAAAAACTTTTATCCGGAGTGGGCCGATACCAGCCTGGGTCTCATCAAGCTGCTGGTCTATGCGCTCACCGCTGTGATTATCTTCCCGTATATGCCGGGCTCGAGTTCGCCGGCTTTCCAGGGCATTTCGATTTTCGTCGGTGTGCTGGTGTCGCTGGGTTCGACCACGGCGGTGGCCAATGTGGTGGCGGGTGTGGTGCTTACCTACACCCGCGCCTTCAAAGTAGGAGACCAGGTTGAACTGGCCGACGTGCGGGGTCGCATCGTTGAGCGCAGCACCTTTGTCACCCGTATCCAGACGCTTAAGAATGTGATCGTATCGATTCCCAATTCCATGGTGCTGACCAACAACGTCATCAACTACAGCCAGAACATGGGGCAGACGGGCTTACTGGTGCACACCAAGATTACCATCGGTTACGACGTGCCCTGGCAGCAGGTACAGAAACTGCTGATAGCCGCTGCGGAACAGACTGAGAACATCGTTGCCCAGCCCGCGCCCTTCGTCTTGCAAACGTCCCTGGACGATTACTACGTGAGTTACGAAATCAACGGCTGGACGCGCAAGCCCGAGGAGTTACCGAAAATTTACTCCAACCTGCACGCCAATATTCTCGATCAGTTCCACGGCCACAAGGTGGAGATCACCTCGCCGCGTTACAGCGCCGTGCGCGACGGTAACCCACTAACGGTGCCGGAGGTGATTCTCGAAGGCACTGTCGAAGAAACTGTCGAGGAAGAAACGGAGGGAGTGGGAGAGGGTCCCGACAAAACCCCCGACAAAGACAACTGAAGCTGACTAAGCCCGTTTAAAGTCGGCAAACTGTTCGGGGAAACCCAACTCAGTGGCGATAGTGCGAATCTCTTCAATTTCCTCGGGGCTAACATCACCATCGGCGGCGGCCACCGCGTGCAGTGACTCAATAAAGTGTTGGGTTTGCTCTTCGCTGAACAGCGAGGCCCCACCGTTGTTTGCCGCACTGAGGCAGCGCACCTGGGTTTGCGCCAGTTCCATCACCAGGTCGACTTCTGCACTTTGCAGGTCTGAGGAATTGTTCAGCACTTGACGGATGGTTTCCCGCTCGGCATCGTCCATTCTGTCATCCGCCATCGCCACCCGGGTGAGTGCGACGGAAAATGCTGACAGGTACTGCGAGGCTTCCGGATCGTGACGGTCCAGTAGTTTCAGCATCTGGCTGGTACTTGATGCCATGGCCTCGCTGATGGACTGAATCTCGCCGTCTTCCAGGTGCAGGATACGGTCGGCCACGTCCAGGATGCGGTTATCGTGAGTCACCAGCACCACGCTGGCGCCCTGTTCGCGACACAGGTGTTGGATCAGGTCCACGACGTTGCGCCCTGACTCCTTGTCGAGCGACGCTGTCGGTTCGTCAGCGAGAATCAGAGCCGGCTTGTTGACCAGTGCCCGGGCGATGCCCACCCGCTGTTTCTGGCCGCCAGACAGGGCGCTCGGGTACTTGTCGATATGCTCTTCAAGGCCCACCTGGGCCAGCACTTCTTCCACTCGCTGGCGGCTGTCGGTCCGGGACAACTTTTCATCGTCCAATTGCAGGGCCATGGTGACGTTCTCGGCCACCGTCAGTGATTCCAGCAGGTTGTGCTGCTGGAAGATGTAACCCACGTCTTTGCGCACGCTGGCCAAGGCGCTTTCTTTCGCGTTGAGTAATTCGTGCCCCAGGACTTTTACGCTGCCAGTCTGTGCGGCGCGCAGGGCGCCGATCAGGGTGATCAGTGTGGTTTTACCGGAGCCCGATGGCCCGGTAAGGATCACTATCTCACCCGGGTCGATACTCATGCTGACATCCTTCAGCACCTGTCGCTCACTGAGGTCGGTATGGTAGTTATACGAAACCTCGGAGATGGATACGGTAGCTTCCGTGCTGGCATTCATCAGAACACCTCCGCCGGGTCAGCCGAGCGCAGTTTGCGTAATGCCAGCAAGCCAGAGCCGGCGCACATCACCACAGTGAGCAGCAATACACTCACCGCTCTCTCGGCGGTCATTTCCACCGGTAAGTTGGTGGCCGCCCGCGCCTGGGTGTACACCAAAATACTCAACAGGATGCCCGGCACAAAGCCTATGACGGCCAGCAGGTAGGCCTCGTTGAGTACTACCCGGGAAAGAAAGAAGTTCGAGTAACCCATGGCCTTGAGGGTGGCGTATTCGCGCAGGTGGTCCTGCACGTCCGAGAACAGAATCTGGTAAACCACAATCACGCCGACGGCCAGGCCCATGGCCACACCCAGGCCAAACACATAGCCGATGGGTGTGCTGTTATTCCAGTACTCGACCTCATGCGCGATGTACTCGTCTCGTGTCAGTACGCGTACGTCGCCTGGAATGGCCGCGATAATACGTTCCTTAGTGGCCTGTACGTCGGCGCCGGGATCCAGACTGATTAGCCCCAGTTCGATGCGCGAGGCAGAACGGTCGGGGAATATGCGGCGGAAATTGAGGTCACTGGTGATAATGCTGCCGTCGATGCCAAAAGAGGTGCCCAACTGATAGGTGCCGACGATCTGGATGTCACGGCCGTTAATCTCGGTGCCGACTTTCTCGCCGCTGTCGAACTGTTGCGCGATAGGGCCAAATTCGGCGCGAGATAAGCGATCGAACAACACCCGGTCGGGCATGCGTAGTTTGTTGACCTGTGCTCGGTCACCGGCCAGCGCAAACCCGGTATCGGTTGGGTCAAAGCCCATCACATAAATATTGCGTGCCTGTAGCGGGTCTGCGGGATTGCGCCAGTTGCCAATGGCGATGTAGACGGGTGTGACCGATTCAACCCCCGGGAAGCCCAGGACCTGGAACAAACGGTTTCGTGGGAAACCGGGCGGGTTAACGATATAGGTTGCCTTAGGACTGATGAGCGCGAGGTCATAACCCAGGGCGGTATGCCATCGCACCGAGCTATCATACAGCGCGCGCTGGAAACCCAGTTGTACAAAGATCAGGATAACGGCAAAGGAGACACCCAGCACCGCGGCCAGCAGGCGTAGTTTCTGGTGGCTGATTTGCAGCCAGGCGATTTTCAGTGGGCCGAGTTTCAAGGGGTGATCTCGACTTCTACCTGCAGGTTCGTCAGGGAGTTCACGGAGTCGACCTCGTCCAGGGCGATATCGACTTCAATCACACGGGCGTCGGCTTCAGCGACCGGGTCCATGCCCAGTACATCCAGGCGACCCACTTTCAGGCCGACCTTTTCAACGGTGCCGGAAACCGGATTGGCCAGGGCAGGGCTGGTGATGCTGGCGCGTTGCCCGGCCTTAACGTGGATAATGTCTGTCTCGTAGACCTCGGCAACCACGTACATCTTGCTGGTGTCACCAATTTCCACCACACCCTCAACACCCACGCGCTCGCCGGGCTTGGCATGAATATACAGAATCTGTCCGTCCATGGGGGCTCGCACCAGGGCGAGATTCAGCATGGCCTTGGCCGCCATTACTGCGGCCTCGGCAGCCTTCACATTCAGTTCCAGAACCTCGAGCTTGGACGCAGAGGTCGCCATGTTCTTTGCCAGTTTGCGTTCGCGATCCAGTTGTTTGTTGTGATTGTTGAGTTCCGCCTGCAGGCGCGTGAGATCGGCTTGCCTTACCGGGTAGCTGTCCAGTACTGCTATGGTATCGCCTTTACTGACCTGGTCACCCTCGTTGACTTTCAACTCCATGATCACCGAGCCAAGGCCTGAGGGCCCGGCCAGTTGCAAAACGCCGCCGGCGGGTTCTATACGCCCGAGACTGCTGATGACCCGAGGTTGGCTGTGAGCACAGACGGGCACGAGCAGGACCAGCGACAGGCACGCCGCGATAATTGGCTTCATTAAAGCAGTCTCTTTTATAGTTTTAGTCCAGCTGATAATAGTGACTAATAGCAAAATAGCAACTCACCCGGATAGGTAGTTTGACCACTGCGGGCTGGGGTTAACCACGGTGTTCGAACAGCTCTTTTTTGTTGAGATTGCGGTAGCGCTGTACGGTTTCTGTCATGTTGTCGCTGTCCTCCAGCCGCTGCCGTAACAGCTTGAGCACCAGACCGGTGATCGGTGCCAGGGTCAGCTCACCGACGTCCGCCAGGTCGAACCAACGCAGGTCGTCCAACTCACCATTTCCCTGAAGCTCGCCGCTCATGTAGCGGGCGTCCACCGTGAAAAAACGGGCATCGAAACGTCGCACCATGCGCGGGGGTGTAATCGCCCTGGCGAAATAATCGAGCTTGTCCAGCGCGGGTACCATCCCGGTTTGATAGAAGGCGTGCCAGGATTGGGAGCGTGTACGCACCGCGGCGGCGGGATTTGCGCCCAGCAACAGGCCCGTTTCCTCGAAGGTTTCACGCACGGCCGCCATGGCCAGGCCGCGCGCTCGTGCCGGGGTTACCGATTCAATCAGTTGTGCCTCAACCTCGGGTCTCAATGAAAAGGGCGTTTTTACCCGTGAGTCGCCTGCGTCTACCCGTCCCCCGGGGAACACATAACAGTGGGGCATGAATACGTGGTGTGCGGTGCGCACGCCCAGCAGCACCTCTCGCTCGTCGCGAAGGATAATCAGCGTAGCTGCGTCTCTGGGGCGCATTGAACTAGGGGGCGATTATCGTTGTGCCGCCAACCAGTCCACCACCGCGCTTGCCCAGCGCTCGCCGTCTTCCTGCTGGATAAAGTGGCCGCCGTTGAGTGTCAGGTGCGGCTGGCCTGCCGCCCCGGGCACGTTGTCGAGAAATGGTTTGTCGCCGCCGGCAGTAATCGGATCGTTGTCAGAGAAGGCCAGAAGCACCGGTTTGTGCCATTGTGCCAGGACCGCCCAGGCGCGGATATTGTCTGCAACGGCCGGATTATCGGCGGTAATGGGAACCAGGGTGGGGAATAGGCGGGCGCACACCTTGTACTCGTCGCTGGGGAAGGGTGCGCGGTAGGCGTCCATTTCCGCCTCGGTCAGAGGCCCCTGGCCCAGATTGTTGCAGATCATGCCGATATCAAAATCCGGATCGTTCTGGCTGAACTCGAGCCACATGGCAAAGGCGGGTGGTACCTCTGCGCCTTCACGGGGTACCGGCAGCCCGGTATTGGCGATGGAAAATGCCGCGAATCGCTCGGGGACCTCGGTCAGCACCCGCAGGCCGATCAAGCCGCCCCAGTCCTGGCCGATGAAGGTGGCGTTCTGCAGGTCCATAGCTTCCACCCATTGTCGAATCCAGGCGACATGGCCGGCGTAACTGTAGGCACTGGCCTCGGCCGGTTTATCCGAGCGCCCCAATCCAACCAGGTCCGGGGCCAACACGCGATACCCGGCATTCACAAAAACCGGCAACATCTTGCGGTACAGGTAGGCCCAACTGGGCTCGCCGTGCATACACAAAATGATGGGCGCATCGGTGGGGCCTTCGTCGATATAGTGGAGGCGTATTTCCCCCAGGGCCTCATCTTCCAGATTGTAATAACGAGGCTGGTACGGAAAGTCGCTGATACTGGCGAAACATTCGTCGGGGGTGCGGAGAATCTGCATGTGGGGCTGTCCTGATCCGTGGGTGCCCTAGCTTAAACCATTTGCATGACTTCCGCTGATTTATCGGGTAGTCGGCCCCAGCGCTACTGCCCGGTATTCACTGGCTCAGCTGGCTCGTCCACCAGGCGTACAGGACCGAACAACCTGGGGAATTTGCCACGCATGGGTGCGTAGAATTGTCGGAAGATATCCATGTCGGCCGTCATACTGTCCGAGGGCATAACAGCCGGACCGAAACCGCCTCTTTTCTTACTGTAATCGAGATAGGAGGGCACGATCGGCACGCCCGCCGCTTGCGCAATGCGGTAGAAGCCCGACTTCCAGTAGGGCGTGTAGCTGCGGGTTCCCTCGGTAGGGATAACCAGCACAAGCTCATCCTGGCTGGCAAATATCCTGCGCATGGATTCAACCTGGTTGTGATTGCGATTGCGCACGACGGGTATGCCCCCCATTGCACGCATCAGCCAACCCAGGGGTGCCCAGAATAGAGAATCCTTTGCCAGCCACCTGACCTTTATGCCGAATGCCGCTGCATACAGCAGCATCAGTGGAAAATCCCAATTGGAGGTATGCGGCGCTGCAATCAGCACGAAACGTCTTTGCTCAGGCGGGACGCCCTCGATAGACCATCCCGTCGCAGCCAGGATTCTTCGCGCCAGGGCCTGTTTCATTTTACCGTGCCTGGTTGGGGCGGCGTCGGTTTCGCCGAGCTCTCTTGGGTGGTTGGCCTGCAGGTCGTGATTCAGAGGCGGAACGTGTATTGCTTCTTGGGCGGTTACCTCCTCGACCCGGGGAAACCTTCTTTCTGGTGGGAAGCGAATGCTCGGGTTCGAAGCCGTCAATCTCTTGCTGTGGCAGTTGCTGGCGAATCAGGCGCTCGATGCCATATAGACTGTCGGCCTCATCAGCGCTCACCAGCGAGTGCGCACTGCCAGCCATGCCGGCGCGACCGGTACGGCCTATACGGTGGACGTAGTCTTCAGCAACATTGGGCAGGTCGAAATTCACTACCTGGGGCAGCTGGTCGATATCAATACCGCGTGCAGCGATGTCCGTGGCTACCAGGGCTTGCACCTTGCCACGTTTGAAGCCGTCCAGCGCCTGGGTGCGAGCGTTTTGGCTCTTGTTGCCGTGTATGGCGGCACTGCGTATGCCGTCTTTGTCCAGTTGCTTGCACAGGCGATTTGCGCCGTGCTTGGTGCGGGTGAATACCAGCACTTGTTGCCAGCTGTTCTCTTTGACCAGGTGTGAAAGCAGAGCTGGTTTACGTTTTTTGTCCACCGGATAGACCCACTGCTCGACGCGCTCGGCGGTCGAATTTGGCGGACTCACTTCAACCTGTTCAGGTTGCCGCAGGAAATCTGCAGCCAGCGCCCGTATCGGCTTGGAAAAGGTGGCTGAGAACATCAGCGTCTGGCGTTTTTTGGGCAGCAACTTGACGATGCGCCTGATGTCATGGATGAAGCCCATGTCCAGCATCCGGTCCGCCTCGTCCAGGACCAACACCTCCAGGGCATCAAAAGCCACTGCGCCCTGGTTGTACAGGTCTAACAGGCGGCCAGGGGTTGCAACCAGTACATCGATGCCTTTTTGCAAGGTGCGAATTTGCGGGTTGATCTTTACACCGCCAAACACGACTGCGGAAGATGTGCCAAGGAATTTGCCGTAATCCGCCACGCTTTGAGCTACTTGAGCGGCCAGCTCACGGGTGGGCGTGAGGATCAGCGTGCGAACATTGCGCTGGGGTGCGGCGTGCCCGCCGCTCAACCCCTGTAGCAGTGGCAGTGTAAATCCCGCTGTTTTACCGGTGCCGGTCTGCGCCGCGGCCATTATGTCGTTGCCGCGAAGTATCAGCGGAATGGCCTTGGCCTGGATGGGGGAGGGTTGTGCGTAGCCTTTTTCATTCACCGCGCGCAGCAGTGGCTCGGACAGGCCGAGTTCGTCGAATTTCATCGCCAGTATCTCTTGAGTGATTAGTTGCTGACGATGGATACGCACTGTCAGCGAGTGCGAGCTGCGCATGGTACTGATTGGGGGCGCCAAAGCAAGCGGGATAATCCCAAAAGTGGCCAAAAATTGCACAGATTTGGTGCCTGGGGGCTGTAATCCGGCACGTTGAGCGAAAATCTCTACCAACACCGGTAAATTACCCACTTTTTCTGACACAGTAAGTGACTATAATGGTTCGATTGTTAAGGATGATGAAGCGATAGATGGCAGATCTGCACATTCCAGGTTACGAGCTCTACGAGCAGCTTGGCCGTGGTGGTATGGCCACTGTGTACAGGGCCCTGCACCTCAATCTGGACCGGGAAGTCGCCATCAAGGTGATGGATCGGGGCGCCAGTTCCGACGATAGCTTCTCTGAGCGCTTTATCCGCGAAGCGCGCATCTCAGCTCGGCTCATCCATCCGCATATCCTGCAGATCTACGACGTCAACTCGCACGAAGGTTACAACTACATCGCCATGGAGTTTCTCGGCGGCGGTGACCTGGCGGGTATGATCCGTGGCGCCATGACTCAGAAGGTGATTTACGACCTGATGGAGCAGATGACCGACGCATTGGACTACGCGTCGGGCAAAGGCTACGTGCACCGTGATATCAAGCCCAGCAATATCCTGCTGCGCAAGGCAGATGACTACGTGCTGGCGGACTTTGGTATCGCCAAGGCGGCCGATTCCGGCACCCAGATGACCCAGACTGGTTTGATGGTGGGTACACCCAGCTATATGAGTCCTGAGCAGGCACGTGGTGTTGAGGTAGACGGTCGCTCCGATCTGTATGGCATGGCAGTCCTCGCCTACGAGATGCTGACCAAGGAACTGCCCTTCGATGCAGACTCGGCGGTGAGCATCGCCGTAAAGCATCTTACGGCTGACATCCCAACCCTGCCGGAAAAGCTCGCCCCGTATCAGGCGTGGCTGAATAAAGCCCTGGCCAAGGATGTCGACGAGCGTTTCCAGACGGGGCGCGACCTGTTCGCCGCTTTCTCGGAAGTGCGGGGGGAGTTTTCCGACGACGATATATTGACGCCCGCCAAAGCTCGTCCTGAGCCGGACCCGGATGATGACGATGCGACGTCTGTGGAAATCGGTGCGGTTAGCAGCGGTGCATCCTGGGCGGATCCGACCCAGGTGAGTCAGTCCTCGCGCCCGTCTCGTCCCTATAAGCTGTCTGAAACCAGCCGTCGTGAACGCCTGGTCACTGGTCAGTACAAGGCGGCTAAAACCACCAAGTCCGGCGGCGGTGCCGGCGCAGTTGCCAAAATTTTCCTGTTGCTGGTCGTGCTGGGCGGAGCAGGATACGGCGGTTATTTCTACTGGCAAACAACGCTGGAAGAAACGACCAAGGAAGTGGCCACCGTGTCGGAGCAGTTGTCCCGCGCCTTTACAGCCATGAACGAAAATGATCTCGACACGGCGGCGCAGGCCTTCAGTATGGTGCTTGAGGTCGAACCTACCAATGCCGCGGCCATCAAGGGCATGGCAGATATTGAAGGTCTCAAGAAGGTTGAGCGGCGCGAGCGCGCTGAGAAAATCGTCAGTCGAGCCAGCGATGAAATTGAAAAGCTGGAGGAGGATGCATCCAGCTCCGAGACCGCGCTGACGTTGCTACAGGAAGCACTACAGGTCGATCCGGGTAACGATGACGCGGAAGAGGCGTTGAACACCCTGGCGGATTTTCACCTGGGTAATGCTGAAAGCGCCCTGGAGGACGGTAATTTCGTCGCCGCGGCTGCAGCCGTTGCCAGCGCGCTGGAAGCTATGCCCTCGCGCGCTGATATCCAAAAGCTTTCATCTGACCTGCCGCAACTGGAAGCCGATTGGCTGGCTAACCAGGACGTCGGTGCCTTGCTGCAAGAGGCTAATGAGTCAATCGACGATGGGGATTTCGTCACGGCATCGCAACAACTGGCGCTGGTGCTGAAAATACAGCCCGATAATGCCGATGCCCAGGGTGCAATGGAGGCGGTGGTGCAGGGACTGTTGGCGCGCGCGCAGGATGCTATCGGTGACGGCGATTTCGAAGAAGCCAGTCAGGACCTTGAACAAGCGATCAGCCTGGCGCCGGGGCGCGAAGACCTCGGGGAACTGCAGGCCGAGCTTCCGGCATTGGAGGAAGCCTGGCGCCTGGAAAATCAGCTGTCAGATCGACTTGCCGACGCCGATGCCCTGTATAAAAAAGGGTCTTTTCTGGCGGCTGCCGAGATTTACCAGGACGTGCTCGACGAGTCCCCGGATTCTACTGAGGCGCAGCGCGGCCTTACCGATACCTACCAGGCCTTACTGAACGCTGCAGAGAAATCCGCTGAATCAGGCAAGTTTGATGATGCCAGGGACAGTATTGCCCAGGCTAATGAGATACAGCCCGGCGGCGATAGTGCCGATGCGATGGCGGACAAGGTTGCCGATATGGAGCAGGCCTGGAACGACCGGTTGGCCGAAGAGGCAAAACAGAAGCAAATGGCCGCCGATGCTGCCGATGAAGGTATTCAGGCTATCGCCGCAGGTGACCTGGCCAGGGCGCAGCAAGTCTACACGGAGGTGGCCATAGAATACCCATTGCTGGCTACCACCAATGATTTGAAGGACGCGCTGCTAGAGGCTTATATTGCCGCGACGCGCGCGGAGATTGATAACGAGCAGTATGACCTCGCACAGTCGCTGATAGACCAGGGGCAGGCTCTCTCTCCCGAACGCCAGGAGTGGGATGAACTGGTCGACGAAATAGATATGGCGCGTAGCAAGGCCCGGCGCCGTTTAGGCGGTTTTTAGTAGCAATTTTTGCCTTGTCCCGCAGCCTCAACTGATTACTGAATGTTTCTCCCCAGGGTGTTCCGTGGATAAAAAACTGTACGAGAAGGAGCTGCGTCGACTCCAGGCAGAAATGGTTGCCGTGCAGCAGTGGGTCAAGCGTACCGGCCAGCGTGTGGTTATTGTTTTT
Source organism: Halieaceae bacterium (assembly GCA_963669435.1). GTDB lineage: Bacteria > Pseudomonadota > Gammaproteobacteria > Pseudomonadales > Halieaceae > CALJFL01. Next base: position 888,596 of record OY770025.1, on the reverse strand, counting down.
GAGGGCCGCGATGCCGCCGGCAAGGGCGGTATTATCAAGGCTATTACTGCCAAGGTGAGCGCAAGAATTTTTCGCGTGGTCGCGCTACCGGCACCTAATGACCGTGAAAAGACCCAGATGTACATTCAACGCTATATCAAGCATATGCCCGCGGCGGGCGAGGTTGTGGTGTTTGATCGCAGCTGGTACAACCGCGCCGGTGTGGAGCGGGTCATGGGTTTCTGTACGGACAAGCAGGCCGATCGTTTCCTGAAGGTGATTCCCGGCTTTGAGGAAGAGATTATCGAGGACGGCATTATCCTGCTCAAATACTGGCTTGAGGTGAGCAGCAAGGAACAGGAGAAACGCTTTAAGGATCGCATCAAGCGACCTGAAAAACAGTGGAAGCTGAGCGGCATGGACCTGGAAGCGCGGCGCCGATGGTACGCTTACTCGCGAGCCCGCGACCTGATGATGGATGCCACAGATACTGACATCAGCCCCTGGAACGTGGTGCGCTCAGACGACAAGCGCGCAGCGCACCTTAACTGTATCAGTCACATACTTGAGCAGATTCCCTACGAACCGTTGGGAGAATCGATCGTTACCTTGCCCAAACCCGACAAGAACGAGGCCTACGACGACAAGGCGCCGATGAAAAATCGCCGTTATGTCGAGAAGCTGTTTTAGCCGTTCCAGTTAGGCGCCAGGAACACCGCGTTACTTTATGCCCCCGTAACGCTGGTCCCATTTCTCGATAATGGCATCGTAGGAACCATCTTTGCGCACCTCTGCCAGTGCCTTGTTGAAGGCGGCAATGACGGCCTCGTGTCCTTCCAGTTCCCGGTTTAACGCGACATGCCGTTGACGTCCGGGTAAATCGAGCGGGATAACCTGGAATTTGCTGCGCTGGTCGCCCAGGTAGTCGTTAATCTGCATGGCCACCGTGCGCTGATCGCCAATCACCACGTCTACCGATCCATTGAGCAGGTTAAGCAGGTTCTGGATCATGTGATTCTCTTCGACCAGGGTCACATTGGGGATACCTTCGAAGTCGATACCGTAAGCGTAGTCTGCGCGGATGCCCAGGCGCCGCCCCGACAGGTCATCCAGGCTGCGCAGGCTGCCGCGGCGGGCGCGCAACTTCAACATGATGAGTTTGCTGTCGAGGTAGGGCTCGCTGAACAGCAGATCCTGGTTGCGCGCCTCGGTATACCATACCGAGGCCAGGCCATCATAAACCCCCAGCTGCGCACCTTCGATCGCCCGCGACCAGCTCTCAATGGTAATTTCAGGCGCATAATCAGTGCGAGAATAAATGTGTTTAACCAGTTCCAGCGCCAGGCCCTCGTCGGGTAGCTTGGCGTCCGCATACGGAGGCGAGGTATTGGCCATCAGCTTTACCGTGGTATCTGCCAGGGCCGTTCCATGAATCAGCCACAGGCTTGCAAAGAGAAGAATTATCTTCTTGGTCATCAGCTTGTCCTTGTACGGGTAACGCGAGGTTTGGAGGATTATATAGTAGCTTGGCAACTGCTGCTGGGGGGAACTAGTGATAAATGCTTTTCACCAGACCCCATCGGCTTAGCCGGAAGATAATGGACTCCTGCAGCACCCCAAGTCCATAGCGGATAACAGCCAGTCCCCCAATCGATGAAGCGTCCGTGGCGTAGCGGGTAGGACAGGTCACCTCACCGATACTGTGGCCGGACGCGATGATCTGCAACAGCATCTGATTGTCGAAAATAAAATCGTCTGAATTTTGCGACAGGTCCAGGTTGCGTAATAGTTCGGCAGAAAATGCGCGGTAGCCTGTGTGGTACTCAGACAGCTTGTACCCGGCGAGTATGTTTTCTATAAAGGTGAGTCCGCGATTGGCGATGTACTTGTGCAAGGGCATGCCACCTTTCAATGCACCAACACCGAGAATTCGAGAGCCCAGCACGCAGTCGAACAACCCCTCGGCGACAAGTGAGGCCATAGCCCTGATGAGCTTGGGGGTGTACTGGTAGTCCGGGTGGACCATGATCACAATGTCAGCGCCCAGATCCAGTGCGGCGTTATAGCAGGTTTTCTGATTACCCCCGTAGCCGCGATTCTGATCATGCTTGATGACCTGATCGATATTCAGGGTCTGGGCGACTTTAATGGTCTCGTCGCTACTGGCGTCGTCGACGAGGATGACGCTGTCAACGATATCGAATGGCAATTCGCTGTAGGTTTGATTGAGCGTGGATGCCGCATTGTAGGCGGGCATCACCACACAGAGGTTCTTGCCATTAATCATCAGTCTCCCCCTGTCTTGCAATCAGTTGCACCGTCGCCCCGTTTCCGGTCAAACCTGACAGCACGAAATCGAGCACCGCAAAAGGAAGCACCAGGCCGGCAGGGATTGACCACGCAAGAATGCTGAATATTCTGCGTGGACTGAGTTTCTCGTTGCCCCTGAGGTGACGATAAAGTGCATTCTGGCGCCGATGAAAAACGCTGTTCAGTGCGCTTTGGACGAACCCATAGATGTTTTGCAGCAGGTCAAAGTGGGTCTCGTTGACGACTTGCAAGCCGCGCGCCTGCAACCGGTTATTCAGCCATCGCGATTCAATGTGGACCAGGTGCCGTGGCAGGTCCAGGTGAAACCAGTACTTTCCGAACAGCCGACTTTGCCAGCTGGAAAAGTTAGGGACAGCGAGAACCAATATGCCGCCCGCGTTCAATCTGGCGGCGAGATGGTCTAACAGCCTGTCTTGATCCTCGAGGTGTTCCAGGACATGCCATAGCACGATAATGTCGAACGTCAGCTCAGTATATTCATCATCGAATATGCTGCCCGAGCGCACCTCATCAAGGGCGTCCCCCGCCTTCACAAATCCCTCTCGCTCCAGGCCCAGTACGCTTGCGCCGTTGTGCTTCATGGCCCTGAGTAAGATGCCGCGGCCGCAGCCGATATCGAGCACTGCGGGAGGATTGCGTTGCGTCCAGTCCCGTTGCCAGGTGGACAGCAGAGAACTCGCCTGACGCCCGGCCAGGGCGGTAACAGTGCGCTCAATTACACCCATAAATTTGCTGTCAGTCGAACCGTAATACTCAGGCGTGTAGGCGCTTTCCAGGTCCTGCTCGTTAGCGGCGATGGTGGTGATGCCACATTGGGTGCAGCGCGCAACGCCGTACAATATTGGGGCGCGACCCGCGCAAGTATCGAATGCCGGAGCTTCAAATAAATTGCTCAAGCCTCCCGCTCCGCAGTTGCGGCACCTGCTATTCATTGTGAACTCGCATTGCGGGCTCCGCTGAACAGGATAAGTTTCTTGCTGGTGTAGTTGAAAACGGTGACCACTAATGTCACGAGAATCTTTGCGACAACCAGGCTGGCGCCGAACACACCTACTAATAGATACATCCCCAACTCGTTGATGCCCACGCCCACCAACACGATGGCGACAAAGATAACCATTTCCAGATCCACGCGCTCTCGGAAACGGCGGGTGTTGAAGACCCAGCGCACGTTGAAGCTATAGGCGACACAGAGCCCGGTAAATAGCCCCATCAGGTTGGCGACCAGGTAGTGAATATGCAGAAATGTGGTCGCGGAATAAAAAACGCAGAAGTCAGCTGCGAAAGCCGCGACCCCCGACACAATATAACGCGTTATCTCATTATTCAGCGTTAAGCTGCTGAACGCCCCAGGCATGTTTAGCGAGTCCCGAATTCCAGGTTATTTTTGTTCTACGGCACCTGTGTTTGCGCCGCAGGATTGTCCCCTCCCTCAGTGTACTTCTGGCGATTTTTTCTCGCAATGTCCATTCCAGGACTCAGGTTAAGCGCAATGTCGAAAGCGGCAGCCGCATCGCGCTTCATTCCAAGGCGCCCAAATGCAACACCGAGATTGTTATACAGCGATGGCGATACAGACCCCAGTGCCACAGCCTTAACATAGTAATTGGCTGCGAGTTCTGGCTCGTTCAGGTCCATCGCGATATTTCCCATGGAACGGTAGGTCATCGGGATATCAGGTCGCAGGTCGAGTGCCATGCGCCCGTGTTCCAGGGCCTTCATCGGGAGTTTGCGCTCCAGGTAGTCCCCCGCCATGTGCACATGGATTCGCCAGTGTGACCCGGTGACCCGTAAAGCATGAGAAAACAGCGTTGTCCTGTTTTCCCAATGACCCACTTGCCAGTAGCAAAGAATGGTCAGGAAAGCGGTAAACGCCGTGGTAATGGTGAGCGCTATGGCTCTGCGCTTGTGTCCATGATTGGGAATCAGGTAGCTTAGCGCCAACAGAAGGCCGATTGAAGGAATGTACATGTAGCGATCTGCGTGAGACTGCGCGCCTACCTGTATTAGCCCGATTACCGGTAGTAGCGTGCACAGGTACCATAGCAATCCAACCATAATCAATGGACGTTTTTTAACGTTGACCAGCGCGAGGCCGATCCAGCCGAGAATCAGTGCAACCGGGAGAGCGAGTTCCTGGGCCGGCCAGGCCTTGTCGAAGGGGTAAAAGATGGCGAGATCTGTGGGCAGGAAAAACTGCTTGATATACACGCTGTAGCCGATGCCGGCGTTGGCAATTCGGTCGATTACCGAGACCGTCTCCATGTCTGCAACCGCACCGCCTCGGTCCTGTGCAAGTATGGTGATCAGTCCGACCATCAGCGACACTAAGAACAGAGGAATCTTGTCCAAAACGTAGAGGGGGATGCGCCGATTTCGCCATGAAGACAATAGACCGGTGAAATAGCGTTCTTTGTCATAGTGCATGACATCGAGAATTACGATTACCACCGGAAACGTAACGGCCATAGGCTTGGATAGCACGGCCAGCACAAAACTTGTGACTACCAACAAATAGACGCGTGCGCGGGGTTGCTGCCGGTATTGGTGGTAACAGATCAAGCCGAGTACAAAGAAGAACCCGCACAACACATCCTTTCTTTCAGCAATCCAGGCCACAGACTCAACGTGCTGGGGATGCACCAGGAAGATAATTGACAGAAAAGCAGCTCTCGTCCGGTCCCGTAAAACCTGTAAGCAAAGGACATAGACCAGAAGGCTGGTCAGACAGTGGATGATTGCGTTGTGCACATGCGCCCACCCCGGATCAATGTCGGCGATTGACACATCGACCATATGCGAAATCCAGGCCAGTGGGTGCCAGTTGCTGAAATGTAGGCTGGTAAAGGCCCAGGCGATGCCCTCGGTGGTGAGGCCCTGGCGCACCATGTGGTTGTAAATCACATACATGTCGTCATCGAAATAGACGTAGTCAAACCCCGCCACCTGGTAGTAGATGGCGGTTGCGAGAAGCACATGCAGGGAAACGACCAGCGCGTCAACGTGCGTCATAACGGACGGTATTACTTTGGTACTGGGCAAGCGGGCGGTACCTCTTCGTAGGTGCTCCCGAGATCTCCTGGATTTTGAATAATCTCCTGAGCATTACACTTGGGGTAATGGTTGCGTCTAGGTAAATCATGTTATCTGCAGGGGATTGGATTGCAATGTGTGAATTCTTAAATCTCCCGCTTTCTGTCTCTATTGACGACCGGTGACGCACTCGCCCGCCGAAGGGATACAAATGCCGACAAACTAGGCATACTGCGGGCTCGTTAACTGGGTGTCCCAGCAGTCTCCACAATCCAGAGGCCATATGTTCGACTTCTACCTGACCTATGAATACTGGTTCGCAGCAACCCAACTGGCGCTGGCCATGCTGGGGATGGGGGCGACGCTTAGGGTTCGGGATTTTGTTGCGGTCGCGAAGAATCCCTGGGCGATCTCTGTGGGTGTTGTCGTACAGGTGCTTGCCGTCCCGCTAATCGCCTATATCCTGCTGTCGATTTTCTCGCTCGACACGGGGGTGGCTATTGGCCTGGCGCTGTGTGCGGCGATTCCCGGGGGCACCATGTCAAACGTTTTTACCTTCCTCGGGCGCGGCCATATTGCTCTGTCGATCGCGCTGACCGGGGTAACCACGGTGGCCTGCCTGGTAACCACGCCGATTGTGCTGGGCTTTCTGATCGCAGAACACATGCCGCCCGATTTCAGTATGCCCGCGGCGACCATTGCGCTGGAGATAGCCCTTATACTGCTGCTCCCGCTGGTGATCGGCATGATTGTGCTGGTGATGTTCCCCCGCGGTGCGCCGCGTTTCTCCAAACTATGCATTCGCACGTCGCTGTTCATTATTGTGTTGATCGTGGTGGGCGCCAGCGGGGCGGGTCGGGTCAATGTCGCCGAGTTCGGCCTCTATAACATGGGGGTCCTGATGTTGTTTCTTGTCGTTCTGGCGACCCTATCATGGTTGCTACCGCGGTTACTCAGGGTGCCCCCTCGTGATATCACCGCGATCAATATCGAGGTAACGGTGCGCAACGGGAATTTGGGACTGCTGATCAAAGCCTCCATGTTTCCAGCGGTTGCAGGGGTGGCCGATCCGGTCGGCGACGCGGTATTGTTCACCGTATTGATATATGGCGGTGTGGCGCTACTTGCTGGCGTCGCTCAAATTTATATTTACCGTTATCTGAATCGCGATATCCCGGTGTCCATGGACTAGGGCACCGCTGAGTGAGCCGGTAATGACTCAGCGGCGCACCGGCATCACAGGTAGATGATCATGCTGCGCTGTGTGGCTTCCGGGTTGATTAACATCACTTTCTTGTGGCGTATCAGAAAGTCATCGCCGTTGTCGGCGAGGTGGTGTTCATAGGTTCCCGCGTAAAAGCGCTGCTCTTCGCGATACCAGATCACCACCTGAAAATTTGAAGTGACAATGGTATCGCCCTTGTCCGATGTACCGGCAGGCTGGACATTGCCGATGATGTGGGAACACCGAACCCTGGAGTCCTTGGACGAGGCACGGGGGTGAACGAAGTTGCGGCGCCTGATTTCCATCATCACCCGGTCGTCATACATGTGCGAGATATGATTCACGGGGTCTTGCTGGTCCTCGATTGCGGGCATCCAGTAGGTGCCATCGGGCGTGTAGAGATTAATCCACTCGTCCAGGTTGGGGTTATCGAGCAGCGAGGCCTCGCGGTAGAGAAAGTTCTCGATTTTCCTGATATCCAGTGCACTCACGCGCTTACCTCCCCGGACATGTATTCCTTCCAGGCGGCAAACTGCGTGCGCATGTCGAGATCACTCAGGCCGCCGCCAACGGTACGGTCTTCCATAACCTTGTCTCGGCCGTACTGGCGATGCATTTCGACCCACTGCGTAGCGTCTGACTCCAGGCCATCCTGCATGCGTCGATACACCTCCAGGTCGTCAGGCCCCACCATGCCCCATGACGAATTGATTAAGCGTGAATAAAGCAGGGTACGCTGCAGCATTTCATCGGGCGCACCCTTGAGCCGGAATGACCAGGTTTCCACCACAAACCGGTCTACCGCCACCGGGCGCACCACGCGAATGTTTTGCACTGCCGACTTGATAGTCAGTGAGGGGTAGTAGCAGGTGTTGTGGGTGTTGAAGGAGTAGATCTCCTTTGCGCGCTCTTCACCGTAAGCTTTCACCATCACCTCGTGATACGCCGGCAGTACCGTGTAATCGGCATGAATACTGGTTTCGCCGCCGTCGTAATGATGGCCAAAACGAAAGCCGGTGATACCCGTATTTTCAAAGGTTTCGTAGGACGCCCCAAAAGGCGGAATAATTTCTGCCTCGGTGCGCTCCTTGCTGGACTCGGGTGGCAGCGTGCTGATGTAGTCTTCCGCCGCCTGCACGATCGACTGGTGCACGACCATGGGGTGCATGGTGTCGTTGAGGTTCTCCATGATGGACTTCCAGTTGCACTCGTGCTCGTAGCGCAATACACCGCCGGCCACTTCTACTTCGCCTTCGGGTGACCGATCGCAGAGGTTGTCGAAAACAGCGATAGAGCCGCCCATCCAGGTTTTCAGGTCGGGCATGGTCATTGAGAGCGTAGCGAACACAAATCCGCGATAGCTTTCTACCTGTGCCAGGGGCTGCATGCTGTTACAGGGGTCTTTGAGGTCGAAGCCGGTGTTCTCGTAACCTTCTTCGGCGGGGATTTTGATGATTACGCCGTCGTGGCCGTAGGTCCATCCGTGGTAGGCACAGCGAAACGCGCCGCGTGCGTTGCCCTGTCGCTTCTCAACGATCTTTGCGCCTTTGTGTCCACAGCGGTTGTGCAGTACATGGACCTCACCGGATTTGTGCCTGACCATCACCACCGGTACCTTGTGGTTGATATTGGTGGTGAAGTAATCCCCGGGCTTGGGCACCTGTGATTCGTGGCCGATGAAGATCCAGGCCTGTCCCCAGATGCGTTCCATCTCCAGTTCAAAGATGTCCGGGTCGACGTACACGCGTTTGTGCACGCGGGTGGGTTCGACCAGGGCGTTGATTTCTTCCTGACTTATGTTATTCGGCCTTATGTTATTAGACATAGTGAAGTCTCCGCAGTGTTAGAGCGCCAGCGATCCCAGGCTGGCACCACCGCACACCATCAAGGTCTGCCCGGTGATAAAGCCGTTGCTGGGATCGTTCAAGAAGCAGACTGCCCTGGCGACATCGTCGGGCAGGCCAAGCCGTTTTACCGGAATACTCGCCGCCATGGCATCGAGTTTCGGATCGTTCTCGGGGATGACGTTATGAAACATTTCAGTGGCGGCGATGGGCCCGGGGGCCACGGTGTTTACCGTGATGCCAAATTCACCCAGCTCCAGTGCCCAGGTACGTGCCATGCCCATCATCCCGGATTTTGTCGCCGAGTAGCTGGTGCGTGTTTGTAGACCCAGTGCGGCGCGGGAGGTAATCAGGATGATGCGGCCAAATCCGGCTTGCTTCATGCCCGGCAGAATCGCCTGGGTTAGAGTGATCGCCGCACCGATATGCACCTCGGCCAGGTAGTCAAAATCTTCCAGCTCCACCTCGTGTATCAGGTTGGCGCGAATCAGGCCAGCGTTGTGAACCAGGCCGGTGACGTTGAATCGCTCAGCAATTTCCCTGGCCGCATCGCGCGTTGCCTGTCTGTCGCTAAGATCAAGCTCCACATCGTGCAGCTTCGGGTGCTCGAACTCGGCGCCACGTCGCGACATATTGATCACCTGCAATCCCTGGTCGAGCAGGTGTTTGCAGATCGAGCTACCGATGCCTGTGCTGCCGCCGGTGACAATAATAGCGTCGTGGCGGGTGTTATTGTCAGTCTCATGAACCGCGGTCATTCAAAATCCTCCGGGTTTGGGTGCGGGGTCGAGCAGGCCCAACTCCCGGGCCCGTTTGGAGCGTACTGCAGCCTCGTCGAGGTCTTGCCCTGGCGCCGTGGCGATCAACACGCTCTGCAGCGAACAGTCCGAGTGGCTGAATACCTGTACCTCGGTACCCGCCGCCACCTCACTGGCCTGCTGTGCCGAGAAGCTTGCCAGATCAAGGTGTGAAATAACTGTGGGCCCACAGGACAGTTTGACGTTGGCTATCGCCCAGGACCGTTGCGCCAGCTTATGCTTGAAGAAATCCGACAGGCTATGATGTAGATCAAGTCGGCTGGTTATTACGCCGCTACCCTCGGTGTCGCGCCAGGCCAGCGGCCCAAGGCATCGACCGCACAGTTCTCGTGGCGGGTATTGCACTTGCCCACAGTCTTCACAGTGCTGTAGGGACAGGGCGGTAGGCAGATTGGCGGCAGTGAAAGTCAGGCCAATGGCTGAGCGTTTTCGCGGCGGTCTTGAATCATTATCCGGAAGGTTGCCGTTCGGCTTCTCCAGGGTCTTTGAATTATCGCTCGCGGTCATTGATCAACTCCCGCGAGTATCGTGGCGGCGGAACATAGGCCGCGGTCGTAGTTAATCATCCCGAACCCGCTCACCATGGCATGGCGTGCGCTGCTAACCTGGTTGCTGCCCGCTCGCCCGGTAAGCTGGCGTATGGATTCGGTAACACCCATATAGCCAGCGGCTGATCCCGCCTGGCCCACAGATAGCTGTCCGCCACTGGTATTGTGGGGTAGCTTGCGTTGTTGCGTGCCACTGTGATCAAAACGCATATCGGTTGATTGAACGAATTGCGGACCCTCGCCCTTGTTGCAGAACCCGAGATCCTCCAGTTGCATCATGCTGATCACCGGGTAATCGTCGTAGGTTTGCACGAGGTCGATATCTTCCACTCCCAGGCTGGCCTGCTCATACAACTGAATGGCGTACTCGGTCCAGCCTCCGCGCTCCTGGATGGGGTCATCCCGATGAGAATTGTGGAGTTCACCAGCCGCCTTGATCAGGCAATAGGGTTGTCCACTCGCCTGTGCCCGTTCCTCGCTCATAACCAGGAAGCCTTCACCGCCGGTGCAAGGCATGACGCAGTCGAACAGGTGTAGAGGTCCGGCTATGGGTCTCGCGTTCAGGTACTGTTCAAGGCTGAGCGTTTTGTGTCCGAGTAAAGCTGGCGGATAGTGATTGGCGTTGTAGCGTTGGTCCAGGGCGATACGGGCGAAGTCTTCCCGTCGTGCGCCAAAGCGCTCCATGTAATTCTGGGTAATCAGGGCGAAGGCTGCGTTGGGTCCCGCGGCGCCGTAGGGAAAAGAAGCATCAACTGTAAAGGTGCTGAATTCGCCGGCGGTCACTTCAAAGGATCCTTGCGCGGCACTGTCACCACCGATACAGGCAATGATTGACGCATCCCCAGCCTGGATAGCCCGCGCGGCGCGGCGCAGGGCGATCACACCGGATGCCCCGCCATAAGGCAGTTGTTCCACCCAACGCGGTGTGATCTGGAAGTGCTGGGTAAGCGGGATCACTGAGTCAATGCCCAGGCTAAAACTGGAAATAGCGAAACCGTCGATATCGTCCTTTTGCAGGCCAGCCTGTTCGAGCATGAGTTTCAGGGTGCGGCCGATAAACCAGGGTGCGGTGTGGGGGCCTTGCTTTGCATAGCCATGGCTGACCGGGGCCAGCAGTGCAACACCCTGGTAATCTCTCACGCGGTCTTTCTCCGCTTTTTCAGGTGTCGGGTATCGAAACATTCACCGGCTTCTACCCGCGCCCGGGCGAGCGCCTTCACATCGGCGCGCTTGGGTTTGTTGGAGGCGGTCTTGGGTAGCTCCTCGCAGAACACCACGTAGCCAGGGCTTTTAAAATAAGCCAGATGCTCCAGGCAATGCGCAACAATGGCATGCGCCGCGTTCTCGTCAGCAGCCTTTCCCGGCTTTAAGACGACACAGACCGCCACTTCATCGCCGCGTATATCATCGGGTACGGCCGTGGCAATAAGTTCTGATACATCAGCGGCGCTGGCCAGGGCAGCTTCGATTTCCAGTGCGGAAATATTCTCTCCAGAGCGCCGGATCACGTTCTTGCGCCGGTCCACGAAGCACAGCGTACCGTCGGGATTCTCACGCACCACGTCACCTGTGTTCAGCCAGCCATCCTGCCAGGCTTCGGATGTGGCTTCCGGATTCTTCAGATAGCCTGAGAAAAACCCCTTGGCGGGGTTCTCGCCACGGGCGCGTACACGCAGCTCGCCTTGCTCGCCACGTGCCACTTCCTGTTTGTTTTCGTCGACCAACTGGTATTCCAGCCACGCCTCGGGTTTACCAAAACAGCTGGTGCCAACGTGGCGCGGCTCGGCGTTGGCGATAATGCTGCCGCCGGTGCCCGACTCAGTCATCGCCCAGGCCTCCAGCAATGGGAAACCGAAGCGCTCTTCAAACACGGCATGATGTTTCGGGTTGACGCCGGCACCAAAGCCAAACTTGACCTGGCCATTTAAGTTGTCAGTTTCTTCTGGGAGTAATTCCAGCAAGATAGCGGGCAAAACGCCCAGGTAGTGAACAATGGTTGCCTTGGAATCGCGCACGCTCTGCCACCAGGAGGTGGGATGAAAACGGTCCAACTGCACGATGCAACCCCCGCTCATGATCATCGCCAACGTCGAGCAGGCCATGGCGTTCATATGGTTCAGCGGTAGTGGAGTAAGCAGGCGCTCTTGCCCGGGCACAACATCTACCATTCCGCCGATTCTGTTGTACCAGCGGCCAGCGAACAGGAAGTAGTCGTTGTCGAGGATGCAGGCCTTGGGTCGACCTGTGCTTCCCGATGTATACAGCAGTGCACACTCGGTATCGGTGGCAACAGCCGCGGCATTATCCTGAACCGGTGCCTGTGGGAGGGTATGGAGTTGATCGCAGGCAACGACCGCCGGTGGATTTGTCAGCCCGTCGCAGGCTGACTCCAGGCGTGCAACTGCTTCGGGTAGAGCAACGGTCAGTATTGCCTCGCCGTGCTCCAGGAAGTAACCCATCTCCTGGGTCGGCATGTCGGGGTGTAGGGGTATCACGCTGCAGCCGAGGCTATTCAGGGCCAGCCAATGGAAGAAAAACTCCGCGCGATTTTCCAGTAGCAGGCCCACACGCATGGGATTGCAGAAACCGCGCTCCTGGTACAGTGCCGCCAGCGTTTCTACTTCACTGCTGGCCTGCGTGTAGGTGAAATCTACCGGACCATCAGCGTATGTCGTGGTTGCAGTCGCGGGAATGTGGAGGAAAGGCCTATCTGGCCACTGCTCACTGCTAGCCCGAAACGCGTCGTACACACTGTTCAAAGTCTGTTCAGCCATTTACTTATTGATACTATGTTTGTTGATACCATTCTGATTGGTACTGCGGAATGCGAATAGCCGGGTTAACGCTGGGACTACCGCTCAGCGGTGACCTCAATCTCTACTTTAGCTTCATCTTCGATGAGGGCAACTACCTGCACCACTGACATGGCGGGAAAATTCTTTCCCATCACCTCGCGATAGGCTGCGCCGATTTCCCGAAGGTTCTGTGTGTAAGCGGGTTTATCGGTGATGTACCAGGTCATTCTGACCATGTGCTCCGGCCCAGCGCCTGCGGTCTCCAGTACGTCCCTGATGTTGACCAACGCCTGTTTAACCTGGGCGACAAAATCGTCGGTTTCGAATACACATTCCGAGTTCCAGCCGATCTGGCCGCCGATATAGATGCGGTTACCGGCACCGGCCTGGACTCCGTTGGCATAACCTTTTGGCCTGGGCCAACCCTCGGGCAATAACTGTGTGTGCGGCTGTGTGTGCATTCGTAATGCCTGTCGATATTTGCGATTGCCAGCATTATATTTTAAACTTAAAATATATTCCAGCCAATTGTGTATTTGACTTCACCCGCCTGGTGGACAAATCTTATCTGGCTATTGTTTATGAGGAAGTCACGTTGAGTACCGATGCACTGCAGCCCTTCGTCACCGGTTCCACCCTGATTACTGCGCGGCAAAACATTCACTGCGGCATGAGTAGCACCGTGCGTATGTCCGCGCTATTAACTGGAAGCTAGCGTTATGGCAGAGCGTTCATTTGCACACGAGGTATTAAAGCTTCGTGCCGGAGAAGGGGAGCTGTTCAAGGGTGAAGGCATCCTGGCCATTACCAAAGCCCTGCTGCAGTCCGGTGTTTCCTACGTGGGAGGCTACCAGGGTTCACCCATTTCCCACCTGATGGATGTGCTCAACGATGCCCAGGAGATCCTAGGTGAGTTGGGCGTGCACTTTGAGGCCAGTGGCAGCGAGGCAACCGCCGCGGCCATGCTCAGTGCATCGGTCAATTATCCGTTGCGTGGTGCGGTTACCTGGAAATCTGTTGTCGGCACTAATGTGGCCTCGGATGCGCTGTCCAATCTTGCCTCCAGCGGTGTGACGGGTGGCGCCATGGTGATTGTGGGTGAGGACTATGGTGAAGGCTCCAGCATTATGCAGGAACGTACCTATGCCTTTGCCATGAAAGCCCAGATGTGGCTGTTGGACCCGCGCCCCAACCTGACCAGCATTGTGGACATGGTAGAAAAAGGGTTTCAGTTATCGGAGGCAAGCAATACCCCCTTGTTCTATATGATGCGTATCCGCGGATGTCACGTGACCGGCGAATTTGTCGCGCGAGATAACAAGGCCCCACAGTTTAGTGACAGCAACCCCGTCCAGCCTAATCGCGAGGCGGAGAAAATCATCCTACCGCCGCACGTTTACCAGCATGAACAGGACAAGATCGCCGATCGCCTACCGGCCGCCATCGACTTCATCCGAAAAGAAAAGCTCAACGAGTTTTTTGAAGGTCGCCACTCAGATCTCGGCATTATTGTGCAGGGTGGATGCTACAACACGGTAATCCGTGCGCTGCAGCGTCAGGGACTTTCTGATGTGTTTGGCAACGCAGACATTCCAATCTACGTGATGAACGTGGCCTACCCGCTGGTCCCGGATGAACTGGTTGATTTCTGTATCGGCAAGAAGCAGGTGCTGGTGCTGGAGGAAGGCCAGCCCGAGTATGTTGAACAGGGCATCAGCACTGTCTTGAGAAGAGCGGATGTACAAACCCGGATTTTCGGCAAAGACGTGATGCCGATGGCGGGGGAGTATACCGGCCAGGCCATGTTGCTGGGTATCACCCGCTTTGTTGAGAGTGCGGGACTCGCAGATATCTCCCTGCGCATGAGTTCCGAGCAGGTGAAGAACCTGCAGTCAACGCTCACTGACGATGACCATAATACCCTGTTGGATAATGTGCCCCCGCGCCCCTCCGGGCTGTGTACAGGGTGCCCCGAGCGGCCCTTGTTCTCGGCCATCAAGCAGGTACAGAAGGAACTGGGCCCGTTCCACATCAGCTCTGATATTGGCTGCCACTCCTTCGCCACGCTGGCGCCGTTCAACCTGGGTAATACCATCATGGGCTATGGCCTTTCCCTGGCCAGTTCTTCAGGTATCCGCCATACGTTGCCGCATAAGGCGATCAGCATCATGGGCGATGGAGGCTTCTGGCATAACGGCCTGAGCACTGGCGTGACCAGTGCGGTATTCAACAAGCACGATGGAGTGCTTATCGTGGTCGACAATGGCTACTCTGCGGCGACTGGCGGACAGGATATCCCTTCCCTGGTAGAGCCGAACAAGATCATTGCCACCACCATCGATGCCGATGCGCCGGGTCGAGATGACGAGCAGCCGATCGAGGATGCTTGCCGGGGAGCCGGGGTGAAATGGATCCGCACCGTGAGCACCTACAGTATCGACAGCATGAAGCAGACCCTTCGCGATGCGCTGACGACGCCAGAGCCTGGGCTCAAAGTGATCATCGCCGAAGGCGAGTGCATGCTGAACCGGCAGCGGCGCATTAAACCGTTACTGAAAAAGTCGATAAACGAGGGTCGTCGCACCAAGCGTGCACGATTTATGGTCGACAGCGAAACCTGTACTGGCGACCATGCCTGTATCCGGATCTCCGGTTGTCCGTCGCTGACCATCAAGCCCAACCCGGATCCGCTACGCGAAGATCCGGTTTCGTATGTCGATAATAGTTGTGTCGGCTGTGGCGTTTGCGGTAGCAATGCGCACGCGGCCATCCTTTGTCCGTCGTTCTCCCGCGTCGACCTGATCTACAACCCCAGCACCTGGGACCGCTTAGTGGGCGGATTCCGTCAGTCTGTCATTGGCTGGTTCCAGACCCGTGACGAACGCAAGCGCGAGGCCAGAGCACTGTGAGCGACAAAAACACCATCAACATGGTAGCGGCCGCGCTGGGCGGCGAAGGCGGGGGCGTATTCACCAATTGGGTGATCGATGTTGCCGAGCGCGAGAACTGGTTGTGCCAGAGTACTTCGCTGGCCGGCGTCGCGCAGCGAACCGGCGCGACAATTTACTACCTGGAATTCTTCCCTCGTGATCAGTTGGATGAGCAGCAGCCGGTAATGTCGCTGTTCCCGGCCCAGGGTGATATCGATATCGCCATTGCCTCGGAGGTCGCCGAGGCCGCGCGCATGGTGCAGCGTGGTTTCGTGAGCGCTGATAAAACCACACTGATTGCCTCCGACCACCGCGTCTACAGTATCGCCGAGAAAACTGAGCTCGGTGACGGCACCATTGACCCAGACGTATTGCGAGATATTGCCGGCCGCTACGCAAAGTCCTATATCCACTACGATATGCTGGCCCTTGCCAACAAACACAACTCGGTCATTTCCTCGGTACTGCTCGGTGCACTGGCCGGGTCCGGCGTGATGCCCTTTGCCAAGGAAAGTTTCGAGGCGGTGATAACCGCTACCGGCAAGGCGGTTGATACCAATCTCGCTGCCTTTGAGGCCAGCTACCAGCAGGCGGTGTCGGGCGGAGTTGAGCATTTCCAGCCCGAGGCACTGCCCGTATTCACCGTGCCCAGTGGCAAGACCGCCCGCGGCAACGAGTTGTTGCAGCGTTTACATGACTTCCCTGTCGCCTGCCAGGAGACCCTTTATCACGGTATCGCCAAGTGTGTTGATTACCAGGACTACGACTACGCCAGCCAGTATCTGGAAGAGGCGCGCGCCATTTTGGCGCTGGACAATGAGGACCAGGACTTTCTACTGACGCGTGAGGCGAGCCGCTACCTGGCGCTGTGGATGTGCTTCGAGGACATTCCGCGGGTAGCGCAGTTTAAAACTCGCGCTGTGCGTATGGAAAAAGTGCGCGACGAGGTTAAGGCTGAATCCGATCAGCTGTTTGATGTCACTGAGTTCTTCCGACCCCGCGTGGAAGAGATGACGTCCATCATGCCGCCTTCTCTGGGGCAGTGGATGATGAGTTCGTCCGCTTGCCGAAGCTTCCTCAATCTGTTCACCGGCGGCAAGAAGCTGCGTACCAACACAATCACGATCTACCTCGCATTACGTTTCCTGGCCAGCCTGCGGCGTTTTCGCCGCGGGATGCTCGGGTACCAGCATGAGCAAGCGATGATCGATCGCTGGCTGCTGGCAGTGCGTACCGCCACGCAACGTGACCCGGAGTTGGCGCTGGAGATTGCCTTGTGTGGCCGACTGGTGAAGGGCTATGGCGATACCCGCGCGCGCACGACGGCGCAGATGCTGGAGATACTCGATCGGGTTGAGCAGGATGGTACGGTCTCTGCGCCAGTAGTACGTAGCTTGCGGACCAGTGCGTTGGGGGATGATGCTGGGGAGGCGTTTGCTGAGGCGCTGGCGGCGTAGCTATCTGTTGGTCTCTTAGCTCTCGGCATGGGCTCATCGTAGTTTATGTGGTGTTCGCTACTTTGATCTGGCACTTCGTAATCGGCATCAACTCAAGAAGTACTTGCGCCGACACGCCGTGAATACGTCCATGTAGGCTCGTATCGGCCGTCCCTGGCCTCAACGGTCTGCGCAAGTACTTCTCGAGTCGACGCCTGGCTGCGTAGAGAAGGTGGAACTGGTGAGTACGACCGGCCTGAAGAGACATGGTCCCGCGATTGTTCGGACTAGCGAAGGGTTATGTTTTCTACGAGTTCCCCGGCTTTGCGATCTGCCCGCGCCCTACGGGCCTCCCTCTTTTGCCAGTGAACAGCCCTTGTTAATAGAAGTTTGAATACGCCTCATGAACTAAATGTCGCACTAAACCGAGGCGTGCGTTGAAGAAATACTTTCCTGGACCGTTGAGGCCAGGGACGGCCGATACGAGCCTACATGGACGTATTCACGGCGTGTCCATGAAAGTATTTCTTCAAGGTGCGCCGGATAGAGTTCTAGATCAGCGATACCACTTATTCGCAGGTCAGTATTCCCCATTGGTCTATTACTAGCTCTGCCGCCAAGCTTCGGCTCGAAAAGTAATTGGTCAAACTATTGAGGCCATGGATGGTCGGGGCGGCCATCCGCGACACGAGCCTACATGCATGTATTCACGGCGAGTCCGCGCAAGTAAATATTGTAAGAATGCCCGGCTGGAATCTTCCGAAAAAATTCGTGTCGCCAAGTGAATGAATAACTTCGGTGAGATCCTTTAGCTAAGGCTCTCCGGATTCCGCTCCGCCAGAATATCAATCGTAAAACTCATCACTTTATTGTTGTACTGATTGAAAGCCTCATTGCGGCTCTTGATAATGCCCCACTTATCTCGCACCACCTTGTCAGACTTTTCGATAATCTCGTAGGTGTAGATTAGTGTATGCCCCGGCCTGACCGGCTCGAACCACTCAAGGTCCTGCAGGCCGAGGCCTGCACCATTACGGCGACCGTCCTGCACGCCGCGGGCGAAGTGTTCCATGTAATCCACCATCATCCGCATCCATACCGCGGTGAGGTGCCAGCCGGAGGCGATGATGCCCCGGTGGTAGGTATCCAGGGCCGCAACCGGGTCCGTGTGATAGACCTCTGGCGCGTACTTCTTGCCGAACTCAATGATTTCCAACTCACTGAAGGTATGTGAGCCGAAGACATGGAATTCGCCGACGGGAATGTCTTCAAACCAGCGGCTGCGAATATAGGGCCTATCGTGCATGGGCGGCCTCCGTTGGTGCGTGGGCAATCAGCAGGCGGTTTTGCACGGAGATTACCGGTGCCTGGTTCTGGTTGGTTACTTCTACATTGACATCGACAGTGCCCACCCCTGGCTGTCCCGAAGCCTCGTTGCTGTCAGTGATCGTTACCTGGGCGTCGAGGCTGTCGTCGACAAATACCGGGAGTTTCCAGCGTACCTGCTGCACCGAGGCCACGCCCAGTATTGCGATTTCCCTCTCGTGCAGGGTGTCAGTGAGTAAGCGCATCATCAGGGCGCTCACCTGCCAGCCACTGGCACACAGTCCGCCAAAGATAGAGTTTTCTGCCGCCTCTTTATCCAGGTGGTAGGGTTGTGGGTCGAATTCGGCAGCAAACTCCAGGATATCGTCCCGGGTAAGCGTAAGGGATTGGGTGGTGACGAAGTTGTCGCCAACGTTTAAGTCACCCCAGTAAACAGGCATACATTATTCCACGGTTAGTCAGGCTGGATAATGGCGCTTGCTGTTCCCGCGTGCAAGTCTTGCGGCTGGTTATTCCCGGGTGCGGTTGGCCAGGTCAATGATGTAGGCGCGGATGGATTCGACCTGCTTTTCATCCAGGTCCTCGGCGAAACTGGCCATCCCGGCGTTCTCATAGAGCCCTTCCAGCACAATGCGGGTGAACAGGGCGTGAGTGGCGGGTGACATCCGCCGCAGATCAGGGAGCATGGGGTCGCTGCCGTACATGCCGTGGCAGCTGCCACAATTGCGGACATACAGCAGTCGACCTTCTTCAAGCGTGGCTGCATTCGCCTTGATGTCAGGCTGCTCCGGGATTGGGCCGCGTGGCGGTACAGGGGAGGGTAGGGGCACAGGGCCGCCTTCCAGTTTGAACGCCATTATTCGACCGGCATTGCTGTAGCGCAGCAGGGCCTCGTCGCCATTCAGGGTGTTGAATGCCGGACCGCCCCAGCCCGCCATAAAGGCAATGTACTGGATGCCATCAATCATGTAGCTGATCGGTGGAGCCATCATACCGGTGCCCACGGTGATTTGTTTCAAAACTTCGCCAGTCGACGCGTCCAATACGTAGAATTCACCTGTAGCGGTACCGTGGAAAACCAGGCCGCCGGCGGTGGCCAGCACGCCGCCGTTCCAGATGTTGGGCAGGGTTTGTTGCCAGGCCAGAGACTGTTTCACCGGGTCCCAGGCTTTCAGGTAACCGGAGTCGACGGGTAGTTCCTGCTCGCCGATCAGGGCTTCCATGTTCTCGGCGCCATAGGTGAACCACTTGTCATCGTGTTTGCTGTGTACCCATCCCGCCTCCCGAGCTGAAAAATACACCAGGCCGGTTTCCGGACTGAAAGCCATTGGCTGCCAATTGTGGCCGCCGGGTGGGGCGGGGTAGACGTAGCGGTCCTCCTTGTCATAATCGCCCAGGCCGGTTTCCACGGGTCTGCCGGTTTTCAGGTCGACATGGCTGGCCCAGTTGGTGAATACATAGTTCTCAGCCGAGATGAGTTCACCGTTTTCCCGGTCCAACACGTAGAAAAAGCCGTTTTTCGGGGCTTGCATCAACACCTTTCGGCTTTCACCGTCGATCTCCAGGTCGGCGAGGATCATGTGCTGTGTGGCAGTGAAATCCCAGTTGTCACCAGGCGTGGTCTGGTAGTGCCATACCAGGCGCCCAGTGTCAGGATTGAGCGCGAGTACTGAGGCCAGGAACAGGTTGTCGCCCCCGGCGGGGCTGCGGGCGTGGCGGGCCCAGGGTGAACCGTTGCCCGTGCCCACGTAAAGCAGGTTGAGATCGGGGTCGTAGGACATGGAGTCCCACACAGTACCGCCGCCGCCCACCCAGTCTCTGTTGTTGTCCCAGGTCTTGGCGGCCCTCGCCAGTTCGGGGTTTTCATGAGGTTTGTCGGGTGCATCGGGCACAGTGAAAAAACGCCAGCGCTGGGCGCCGGTTTTGGCCTCGTAAGCAGTCACGTAGCCGCGTACCCCGAATTCGGCGCCGCCATTGCCGATCAAAACCATGTCCTTGACGATCCGCGGTGCGCCGGTAATGGAGTACCACAGGGAGCGATCAGTAAGTGTATCGACATCCCAGACGGGTTTGCCGGAAGCGGCATCCAGTGCGATCAGCCGCCCGTCCAGGGTACCCAGGTAAACTTTGCCGTCGTGTACCGCCACCCCGCGATTGACCACGTCACAGCACAGCCGCTTGGCCCAGGCCCGCGGCACCTTGGGGTCGTATTGCCACAGCAGCTTGCCGTTACTGGCATCCAGCGCCATCACCCGCGACCAGGTACTGGTGGTGTACATCACGCCATCTATAACGAGGGGTGTGGCTTCTAGGCCCCGTTTTGAATCAGCAGTTTGCTCCCAGGCGAGCCCGAGTGTTTTGACGTTTTCCTGGTTTATCTGATCGAGGGGGGAGTAGCGGGTTTCGGCGAGGTTCTCGCCGTGCTGGCTCCAGTCGCGATTGGTCTCCCCCAGTGCGCCTGCTGCTGCCACCATCAGCAGCAGTGCGAAGACACTGGTAGACTTTTGCATTACAAGGCAGCCAGCGACTGTTTAGCGATGATGGTTTGTTGCACTTCCGAAGCTCCCTCATAAATTCTCAGTGCGCGGATGTCGCGGTAGAGTGACTCGACGATATTGCCACGGGTCACGCCCTTGCCGCCGTGTAATTGCACGGCTGCGTCGATTACCTGCTGTGCTGCCTCGGTGGCGTGTAGCTTGGCCATGGCAGCTTCACGGGTCACGCGCTCGGCAACACAATCCTTGGTCCACGCTGAACGATAGACCAGTAGTGCGCTGGTATCCACTGCGACCGCCATGTCCGAGAGCTTGCCCTGCACCAGTTGCAAGTCGGACAGTGTGCCGCCGAACAACTCACGAGTACTCACGTGTTGCAGAGTTTCATTCATGGCACGACGTGCCATGCCCAGTGCGGCGGCGGCGACGGTGGAGCGAAAGACATCCAGGGTTGCCATGGCGATACCAAACCCACGGCCGGCGTCGCCCACTCTGTTTGCCTTCGGTACACGGCAATCAGTGAGTGTCAGAGTGCCCAGCGGGTGGGGTGCAACGAGGTCGATACGCTCGGTGACCTCGAAGCCAGGTGTGTCCGCTTCAACGATAAAGCAGCTGATACCTTTGGCCCCGGGCGCCTCCCCGGTGCGTGCGAACACGGTGTAAAAGTCTGCGATGCCCGCGTTGGATATCCAGGTCTTCTGGCCGTTGAGGATGTAATCGTCCCCATCTTCGGTGGCCGTCATCGCCATGGAAGCGACATCCGACCCGGCCTCGGGCTCGGAAAGTGCGAAGGCCGAGAGCTTTTCGCCGGCGGCGACAGCACGCAGGTACTGGTCCTGTTGGGCGTCGGTGCCAAACAAAGAAATAGGTCCACTGCCAAGACCCTGCATCGCGAAGGCGAAGTCAGCCAGCGCGTGATGCCGTCCTAGTGTTTCCCGAATAATACAGAGGCTGCGCACATCCAGTTTTTCAGTGGCGCCGCCGGCACTGGCCGGCACCGCGTAGCTGGTGAATCCCGCCTTACCGAGTGCGCGCACAATTCCCGTGCAGGTCCCATCGAGGTTTTCGTGCTCATTGGCAACAAGCTGCTCGATGTTTTCAGAGGCCCATTGATCCAATTCGGCGGCGAGTTGCCGGTGGCCGTCTTCCAGGAACGGCCATTGCAGGAAACTGTTGTCAGCCATGGTCAGTCTCCCTGGAATACCGGTGATTCTTTGTTAACAAAGGCGTTGTAGGCACGCACGAAATCTTCGGTTTGCATGCAGATGGCCTGGGCCTGGGCTTCCGCCTCAATGGCCTGGTCGATGGACATGTTCCATTCCTGGTGCAGCTGCATTTTGGTAATGCCATTGGCAAAGGTGGGGCCACTGACCATGCGCGCTGCTGTCGCGTTAGCGTCGGCGTGGGGGTCATCGCAGATCCTGTTGAAAAAGCCCCAGCGCTCGCCCTCTTCAGCGCGCAGGGAGCGACCGGAGTAGAGCAGGTCGCTGGCGCGCCCCTGGCCGATGATGCGTGGCAGTATGGCGCAGGCCCCCATATCGCAACCGGCCAGACCCACGCGGTTAAACAGGAAGGCCACGGCGGCATCACTGCTTGCGTAGCGCAGGTCACTGCTCATGGCGATGATAGCGCCTGCGCCTGCACAGACTCCTTCCACGGCACTGATAATAGGTTGAGGGCATGCCCGCATGGCTTTCACCAGGTCGCCGGTCATGCGGGTAAAGCCCATTAGCTCTTTCATGCTCATCTTGGTGAGCGGCCCGATGATCTCGTGTACATCGCCCCCGGAGCAAAAATTGCCGCCGGCGCCACGGATCACCACGGCGTGGATATCGTCGGCATAAACCAGCGCGCGAAAAAGATCGCGCAGTTCCGCATAGGATTCAAAGGTCAGCGGATTTTTGCGTTCCGGCCGGTTCAGGGTGATGTTAGCGATGCCGTTTTCAGCTTCCCACAGAAAGTGCTCTGCCTGGTAATCGCTCATGGGTTTCAGGTGCATTACGTGGTTTCTCCACCGCTGATGGATAGTGCTTGTCCGGTGACCGAGCGAGCCGCATCCGAGCACAACCATAAGACTGTGCTGGCGATCTCTTCGGGCTGGATCAGCCGCCCCTGCGGATTAGTGTCTGTGAATTGGGCTAGCGCTTGCTCCTCGCTGCGCCCGGTTTTTTCAACAATCTGGGTTACCGAATCGCGAATAATGTCGGTATCAGTATAGCCCGGGCAGATGGCGTTAACGGTGATGCCCAGTTTCGCGGTTTCCAGCGCCAGTGCCCGGGTCAGGCCGAGCACACCGTGTTTGGCGGCACAGTAGGCGCTGACATAGGCGTAACCTTTTAACGCGGCAGTACTGGCGATATTGATAATCCTGCCGCTGTTGCGCTCGCGCATTTCCTCGATGACCGCTGAGGTGCAATTGAAAACGCCGTTGAGATTGGTATCAATTACCCGCTGCCACTCACTGGGCTCCAGCTTGTGGAAGGGTGCTGTGGGCGCCATACCCGCACAGTTGATCAGCACGTCGATGGCGCCAAATCCAGAGCGGGCTTCAGCAAAGGCAGTTTCTACGGCGTGGGCATCGGCCACGTCGCAAGTGATTACCTGGCAGTTGTCAGTGCCGATGCTGTCAGCTGTGTTCTCCAGCGGTTGTGACCGTCGACCCAGCAGACTGAGTTTATGGCCCTGCTGGGCAAGCGCGGTGGCGATACACGCGCCTATACCGCTGCCGGCACCGGTGACAATGGTGTGGGTTGAACCGGCGTGGGTCATTTGGCGGCTGCCATTTCAGCGGCGCGCTGTAAATTGATATGTAACTGCCGGTGTCCCATAAAGTACTGCTTCTGCTCTGAGACGCCTTGCCCCAGGTGACCTAGTTCCGCTGATGCACGCAATGTCCAGTTGGAGTCGGCCAGGTGCGGTCTTGCCAGGCACACCAGATCGGCACGACCGGCGGCGATGATGCTGTTAACGTGGTCTACCTCGTAGATATTACCCACTGCCATGGTGGCAATACTACCTTCGTTGCGAATCCTGTCCGACAGCGGAGTCTGGAACATACGGCCAGGTTGCGGTGTGGCCTGGTGCGAGGTCTGTCCTGTCGATACGTCGATGATATCGGCGCCAGCGTCAGAGAAAGCTTTGGCGATCGCCACTGCGTCGTCCGCGGTATTGCCGTCCTCGCCCATCCAGTCCACTGCCGATATACGTACCGACATAGGCTTATGCGCGGGCCAGGCCTCACGCATGGCGTTGAACACCTCCAGCGGGTAGCGGAGGCGATTCTCCAGACTGCCGCCGTACTCGTCGTCGCGCTTGTTCAGCAACGGTGTGATAAACGCCGAGATCAGGTAGCCATGGGCCGCGTGCAGCTCCAGCATATCGAAGCCGGCCCGGTCTGCCCGCTGAGTGGCGGCCACAAACTGGTCGCGAATTTCGTCCATTTGCTCGCGAGTGATGGCAGCGGGGGTCTGCATATGGCTGTCGAAAGGAACCGCGCTGGCAGAGAGCAGTGGCCAGTCTTCCCCTGCGGGCAGCGGTTCGTCGAGAATTTGAGGATCCCAGTTCCAGGGTTCCTTGGTGGCACCCTTGGGCCCTGCGTGGCCGATTTGTAGAGCAAACCTGGCCTGTGTGTGCTGGTGAACAAAGTCGACAATTCGCGTCCAGCTGGCTTCCTGCTCGTCGTTCCAGATACCTGTGCATCCCGGGGTGATGCGGGCATCGGCGGACACGTCGGTCATTTCCGTATAAACCAGTCCCGCGCCACCCTTGGCCATCTGGCCGTAGTGCACCAGGTGCCAGTCGTCGGGCACGCCATCCACGGCGCTGTACATGGACATCGGTGATACCACCACGCGGTTGATCAGCGACATGTCCCTCAACTGATACGGCAGGAACATGGGGGGAACCGCTTCATCATAGTCGTCGCCCAGCACGCGCTTCGCCAGGTGCTTTTCCATTCCTTCCAACCACTCGGGGTCGCGTAGACGCAGGTTCTCGTGGCTCACCCGTTGGCTCCGGGTCAGCATGGAGTAGTTGAACTGCTTGAGATCAAAGGCGCTGGCGTAGCGGGGTACGTCCTCAAACCAGATCATGGCGTTGCGCGCCGAGCTTTGCAGGCGCAGGGCATCTACCTCCCGCTCGGTCTGGTAGGCATGCAGGGCGTCGGCGATGGATGCATCCTGGTCCAGGTGATTGGCCAGCGAAATGGCATCTTCCAGTCCCAGCTTGGTGCCGGAGCCGATGGAGAAGTGAGCGGTATGGGCGGCGTCGCCAATCAGTACGATGCGATCATCCTTCACCCAGTTTCGGCACAGCACGTGGGGGAAGTTGATCCAGGCCGAGCCACGTATGTGAGCAGAATTGGTCAGTAACTCGTGACCGCCGAGATATTTCTCGAAGATCTTGCGGCAGGTTTCTGCGCTCTCTTCGTGACTCATATCGTCAAAGCCGAGAGCGTCATAAACGTCGGGGTTGCACTCCACGATAAAGGTGGAGGTGTCGTTGTCGAACTGGTAACAGTGTGCCCAGATCCATCCGTGTTCGGTTTCTTCAAAAATAAATGTGAATGCGTCGTGGAAGGTCTGCTTGGTGCCAAGCCAGACAAATTTGTTGCTGCGTACATCGATGCTGCAGTCGAAAGTCTCCAGGTCGGAGTTGCGCACCCGGGAATTCAGTCCATCCGCGGCGACAACAACGTCGGCGTCTGCAAATTTGGTGTCCAGGTCTTCAACCGAAAATTCATGTTCGAACTCCAGGGTCACCCCCAGCTCACGACAACGCTGGTGCAGCAATTGCAGCATGCGCTTGCGACCCAGACCGATAAAGCCGTGGCCGTCTGAACGCTCGAGTTCGCCGTTAACGTAACAGTCGATCATGTCCCAGTGGATAAATTCATTGGCGATGGCCTGGCCGCTGACCGGGTCATTGGCGATCAGGTTTTCCACGGTCTGGTCGGAGAACACCACGCCCCAGCCGAAGGTGTCATCGGGCCGGTTACGCTCGTAAACGGTGACATCGTGATTGGGGTCCTTCAGCTTCATCGATATGGCCAGGTAAAGGCCGGAGGGGCCGCCGCCAAGACAGACTATTTTCATCGGGTTCTCCATTTTGGGGGCATGTCTGAAATCGGGTTCGCCATGCCACATGCAATAGTTTAAGCTTAAAGCGAGGGCGCATTATAGCGCAAACATTTTAAATATAAAATATCTTTGAAGGCTGACTATGGCGAGCGAAAACCCTGCCGTTGATCTGGATCATGAAACCCGCCTGCACGAGGATGACCATCACTCCATCAAGCTGTGGCTGCGGCTGCTGACGTGCTCAAGCCTGATTGAGACCGAGTTGCGCGGTGCGTTGCGGGAAAATTTCCAAACCACCTTGCCGCGCTTTGATTTCCTGGCACAGCTGGAACGCGTTCCGGAGGGATTGACCATGGGCGCGCTGTCCCAGCGCATGATGGTGTCCGGTGGCAATGTGTCGGGTATTGCCACCCAGCTGGTGAAGGAGGGCCTGGTCGACCGCAGCCCGGTCCCGGACAACCGCCGTACTTTCATCGTCAAGTTGACGCCCAAAGGCCGCCGCACCTTCCGCAAAATGGCCGAACAACATGAAGAGTGGATCATCGGCATGCTGGGTCACCTGGATCCCGAAGAAGTAGAGCAGTTGATGACCTTGCTGGCCAGGGTGAAAGAGGGGGTTACCGCCGAGGATTAGTGTCCTGTCTGGTTGATACGCAAAGAATAAACCAGACAGGAAGCAAGCCCCTCTTGCCAAAACAGACATTTTAAGCTTAAAATATTTCCACATTAAGAGGATTAGAGCAACATGTGGAAACCCGCCGAACGCATCAAATACACCGCCGTAGAAGACGACTGGCCCAGCGCCGGTGAAGCCGCCAGCAGCAAACTTTTCAGCCCGATTCAGGTTGGACCGATGACCCTTACCCAGCGCACCTGGGTGCCGGCGATGGTGCCCTGGCGTTCCAATGAAGAGGGCGAGGTCACCGAAGATGTGCTCCAGTGGTACGAACGCTTCGCCCAGGGCAAGCCCGGCGCTATCGTGGTGGAAGCCACGGGGGTGCGAGACATTCCCAGCGGGCCATTACTGCGCATTGGCGATGACCGCTACATCCCGGGCCTCAAAAAGCTGGCCGATACGGTCCGCGAGGCCAGCGATGGCCAGACTCGACTGCTCATCCAGATCATCGACTTCCTGACGATTCGCCGCCGCCCCGATCCCGAGAAGTTCTTGCAACGCTTCCTGCCCATTACTGACCAGCATCGCGAGATTCTCAATCTTGCCGATGCTGAGGAGCAGGCGGTCCGCGACGTGCTGCTGGCCATGTCAGCCGAGGAATTGGAGCCGGTACTTACCACCAAGGAGTGGGAGGACATGCAGCTGGGCTACCGCGAGCGCGTGACCGATGTCCAGATTCCCGAAATCGCTGCCTTGCCGCACACCCTGCCCGGTTTGTTTGCCAGCGCCGCGGCACGCGCTGAACAAGCCGGCTTCGATGGGGTGGAACTCCACTATGCCCACGCGTATACCATGGCCTCGTTCCTGTCTGCGACAAATACCCGCGAGGATGGCTACGGCGGAGAAAAAGAAAATCGCGTGCGCCTGCCGCTGGAGGTCTACAGCGCCGTCCGCGAGGCCACCGGGCCGGAATTTGCCGTGGGTTGCCGCTTCCTCAGCGATGAGATCATTGCCCAGGGTAATCGGGTTGAAGATGCCTGTTACTTTGGCCGCGCTTTCGCAGAAGCTGGCATGGATTTCTTGTCATTATCACGGGGCGGTAAATTCGATGACGCCAAACAGCCCAAGGTGGGTTGGGCGGCGTATCCCTACACCGGCCAAAGCGGCTACGAGTGTATGCCCGGCTATATCTCCGACGAACAGGGGCCCTTCGGGCGCAACATCGAACCGGCGGCCGCTATCCGCGAAAGCTTGCACGCGGCGGAATTACACACGCCAGTGATTATGGCGGGTGGGATCTATGGGTTTGCCCGAGCAGAGGAAATTCTGCAAAACGATAAGTCAGATATCATTGGCTTCGCACGGCAGGCGTTGGCGGATCCGGATTGGTTTGAGAAAGTCAGAACCGGTTATGGGCCACAGGTAACAATCTGCCGTTACAGTAATTACTGTGAAGGTCTGGATCAGAAGCACAAGCAGGTAACATGTGAGTTGTGGGATCGTACCGATCTGGATGAGCCTGGGATCGCCAAGACGGTGGATGGCAAGCGACGCATGGTGGCGCCGGCATGGCGGCCTGCATAAGTGAAGTAAACCTGTTGTAAGCTATCTATATGTGGCGGTCTTATCTCCGGTCGTGGCGCACACCAAAGAAATAAAGGTTTTCAAAACGCGCCGTAAATACGTCCATGTAGGCTCGGACGCGACATCCATGTCGCGTACGGTTTTGAAAACCTTTATTTCTTCGCCGTGCTTCGTTTCAGACCACAGCCTATAGACGGTCTTTTGTGGACTTGGATGGAGCATGTGTCATCTGCTCTGCGGAAAATCCACACCTAGGCGGAATGCTTAAATTGTGAACGGATTTTCGGAGGGTTTGAGCGCCACATTCCCAAAGGGGAGCAAAACTATAAATGTTAGGGCGAAAGTCGGTTGCCCGAATTACCTTTCAAGACCGTCTGCCGCATGGACGCGGCAGCCGAGACCCCATGGATGGGTTTACGTCGTGTCTTGAAAGGTAATTCGGGCAAGCGGCGCAACGATTTCCGATGGAGGCGGCCTCCCGCCAGCCGAAACCCCATGGATGGGTTCACGTCGTGTCTTGAAAAGCTCTTCGGGTAGATGGCGCAATTTTCAAAGCTAGTGGTCCCCAATTCTGAATGCTATGTCCGTGCAATACCGCAGTTTGAACCTCTTGAGTACTTAAGCTGCCTGTTTAATCGCCCGATAATGATTAACCAGCGGAACCAGTATCAGCACGTACGACAACACAAACAGCGAAACACCAGCCACAATCACCGCAGTGTAATTCCCATCCCCCAGAATCATCGCAGCAAAAGCCGGCCCTACTGCCAGGCCCAGCATCTGCGCCGCCACCGCGTGCACAACTACCTTGCCATGGCGATCAAAGCTTGCCATCGCACCGAGCAGGAACGGGTGCGTCAAGTTCCAGGCGAAGTTGTAGACGCCCACGGTGACCGCGTAAACCAGCGCGGTAAACTGACCAGTTAAGGCGAACAGCACGAGTGAGCCACCTATGATCGAAAAGGCCAGTGGCCATGCGCGCCCAAAACGTCGACCCAGTAGAACAGCGAGAAAGGCACCGCCGATGCCCAGGAACTGAGAAATCATCAGGCCGTTGGCCACACCCTGCTCATCGACGCCGCCATTAAGTCCAACAAGAAACAGGTAAGCCCAGATCACGCCCTGGGCGAAGAAGTAAGTGAACATGGCGAGGATCGCCAGCACCCGGTAGGGGGTGGTCAGGTCCACCGCGTCGTCTTCTACCTGCAGAAGCTCTTCACCGGAATCTGGCATATGCCGCAGGCACAGCCAGCCAGTAGCACCGAATACCGCGAAGAAAATTAGAATACCTTTTAGCCCGACTAATCCAGGGCGACCGGGAAGACCCATAGTCCTAGCGCCCCGTAGGTCAGCACCGCCATGATCAGGAAGCCAAAGTTCCGGTCCGCCAGGCGCGTGAGGCCTATGGTGGTGAAGGTGAGAGAGACCAGCCCGCCTGAACCCAGGCCGGTGACAAAACGGGCGCTGGCGAAGGCCACCATGTCGTCGGTGAGTGTGGATATCAGGTTCCCGAGCACAAATAATGCGAGTGAAATTGCCAGAAGACGGTGCCAGCTGTAACGCTGTCCTCCCAGCGCCAACACCAGGGTGGTCAGCGCCAGGCCCCATATCTCCACCGAGGCGATGTAACCTGCCTGCTGCTCGTCAAACCCGTAAAATTCCACCATGCCCTGCACAAAACCGGGCTGTACGATGAACACGGCTGCGCCAATGACGCTCAGGTAGATGGCGGCGAACAGTGAAGTACTGCTGTTCACGTCGATTTCAGCTCTGGTTGCAGGCTGTGACACGGGCTATTCCTCGGGCACCTCTGATCAATCCCATAGTACCTCAGCGTGACCTGCAGCATACAATCGCAAGGCGCAGTCCGAAGGCCAAGGCTGGTTGTCCTTGGCGAGGACTGCAACACGGCGAGTGTGTGCTGCAGGTCGCGCCCTGCGGGGCTTCCAGGCAATTCCGTGCTCTGCGTTATGGGTTTTCGACGTGCAACCAGCATGCCTTCAAACCCCTGCCTTGATCACAAAATTGCCTGGAAGCCTGAGGTGCCATGGGATTAATCAGAGGTGCCCCATATCGTTCTTCACGTTAGTATGCGTTAGCGCAAGGGCAGAGAACATCCTCCGAAAGTATGACCTCGATCGAGCTGACAGAGAATTATCCAACACGCTTTCAGCAAGAGAGTCTCGATCTTATTCACAGTCTGCTGCCGCTCACGTATTCGGGTTTTTACCTGGTCGATCCGGATATGCGCCATCGCGGTGTCGTGTTGCGCAATCTTGATCCGGAGATTGAGCGTGAATACGCGGAAAATTATCGCGAGCTTGATCCGCTCAAACCTTCACTGTTCGCCGACGCTGATGTGCGGGTAGCCTGTATTGATGATCAGCTTCCCGAAACTGAATTACTGGCCTCGGAGTACTACCTCAAGTTCATGCAACCGGCAGGTCACCGCCACGTGGCGGACATGTTTTTTCGCCAGGGTGACGATATTATCGCGGTGCTTACCATGTTGAGGGACGAGGAGCTGGGACCCTATAAGGAAGATGAGCTGCAATTGGTGCGCCGTCTGCAGCCTTTCCTGGAATACGCACTTAACACAGTTTATATGCCCAGGCGTTACCGCCAGCGGGAAGTGGTGCAGCAGCGCTATCGACTCACCGATCGGGAGCTGGATGTGTTGGAGTACATTGTCGCCGGCGCCAGCAATAAGATAATTGCGCGGGAACTGAATCTCAGTCTGGCCACCATAAAAACGCATATCCAACATATATTTCAGAAGGTGGAAGTCCCCTCGCGTACGGCGCTTAGCGCACAGATCCTGGGCGAGCTAGGCAGCTAACGCCCGGCCGGTCCATCAACCGGTCTCATCCTTTTGCCTGATAGTTTGTTTCCCAACCTTTGAACTATGCTTTCTTCATCGCAAATGGAGGACGCACTATGTTTGGAGATCTCACTGGTAAGGTAGCCATAGTCACCGGCGCGGGCCAGGGCATTGGCGAAGGTATCGCCAAGGTGTTCGCACGCCAGGGGGCGAAGGTCGCGGTGGCCACCCGCAGCGCCGGGAATGGTCAGGAAACGGTCGATGACATTGTCGCCGCGGGTGGCGAAGCGATGTTGGTACAGTGCGATGTGGGTGATCACGCCCAGGTAGACGATGTCGTCGCTAAAACCGTCGCCGCCTATGGCCGGGTTGATATCGGCATCCACAATGCCGCTGTTTACCCCTTACACACTATCGACGAGCTGAGTGACGAGGTGATTGACCAGACCTTGTCGGTGAACATGAAGGCGGCGGTGTGGTTGACCCAGGCCTGTGTACCTCACTTTCGCCAGCAAGGGGGTGGCCGTATGATTTTTACCTCCTCGGTCACCGGGCCCCGTGTCGCCATGCCGGGCACGTCCCATTACGCCATGTCCAAGGGCGGCATGAACGGCTTTATTCGCACCGCGGCGCTGGAATATGCCCGTGACAATATCACCATCAATGGCGTGGAGCCTGGATATATCCTGACGGCGGCAATGTCGGCACTGGGCAGTGATGAGGAACTCAAGGCCATGGCTGAATGCATTCCCCAGGGACACCTGGGTGTGCCGGAGGACATCGCCTACACCATGCTGTTTCTTGCCACTGACGAGGCTTCTTACCTCACTGGCCAGACCATCGTGGTCGACGGTGGCTCAACACTGCCCGAGAGCCAGATAGTGATGGACGGTTTCTACGATGAGTAAGGAACTGCTTGAACGACGCTTTAACGTCATCGGCAAAAATGCACCCCTGTTCTACGAGGAGCCGCTGGAGCTGGTGCGCGGGGAAGGTGTTTGGTTGTACGGTGCGGACGGCACCCGCTATCTGGACGTATACAACAATGTGCCCAGTTGTGGGCACTGCCACCCGAAGATCGTTAAAGCGCTGTCTTCACAGGCGGCGACTATCAATGTGCACACCCGTTACCTGCACCAGAATCTCGTCGATTACCTGGAGCGCCTTACCGGCCTGTTTGATGACTCCCTGTCTATGGCCATGCTGACCTGCACCGGCAGTGAAGCCAACGAACTGGCGCTGCGTATGGCCCGTCATATGACTGGCTCCCAGGGCATCATCGTCACCGATGCGGCGTACCACGGTAATACGGAGGCGGTAGGGGAGCTGGGTACGGGCTTTATGCCCGAGGCAGCGCTGAGCCAGCGCGTGATCGGTGTACCACCGCCCGACTCCTACCGGGGTCTTCCCGGGGTCGGCGCTGAAGACCTGGCGCAAGCCTATGCCGATAGAGTGCAACAGGCTATCGATACTTTCGCCGAGCGTGGCCTGGGGACTGCGGGCATCCTGATTTGTCCGGAGTTTGCCAACGAAGGTTTACTTAACGTCCCCGACGGTTTTGTCGACCTGGCTATTGCCAAGGTGAGAGCCGCCGGTGGCCTGTATATCGCGGACGAGGTGCAGGGTGGTTTTGGGCGCACCGGCGAGCAGTGGTGGTCCCACCAGGCCTATGACTGTATTCCGGATATCGTCACCCTCGGTAAGCCGATGGGCAATGGTCATCCCCTGGCAGGTGTAGTGGCCAGGGCTGAGCTGGTCGAGCAATTTAGCGAATGGGCCATGTACTTTAATACTTTCGGCGGTAACCCGGTGTCCTGTGCGGTGGGCAAGGCGGTACTCGACGTACTGGAGGGAGAGAACCTGTTAGCGAATGCGGTTTCTACCGGTGCTTATGTGGCGCAAGGACTCCGCTCGCTACAGGACCAGTACGAGATTATTGGCGATGTGCGCCAAAAGGGTATGTTCTTCGCAGCAGAGCTGGTCACGGACAGGGACTCCAAGGAACCCGCCGAGGCGCAATCCAACGCCCTGGTCAATGCCATGTGCCGGCGGGGTGTACTGATCAGCCGCATTGGCAAGCACGGCAATATCCTGAAAATGCGCCCCCCCATGCCCTTCCAACCAGAACATGCGGACCTGTTGATCGCCGCATTGGATGAATCTTTCAGGGAAATACAATAATGAGTAACGACTTTTACCAACTCGATGATGCGGGTCAGTCCGAGGCAATGGGAACACTCGCGGCGGCGGCGCTGGAACAGTGGGGCTTGCAGGGCAGCGCTTTGGAGCTCATCAAGTATCGCGAAAATGCCGTTTTCAAGGTGCTAACTCCCAAAGGTGAGCGCTACGCACTGCGCATACATCGCCATGCTTACCACAGCGATGACGAGCTGCGTTCGGAATTGCAATGGCTGGCCGCCCTGGATGAGGCGGGGATTGCAGTACCTGAACTGCTGCCCACGAACTCTGGGGATTTGTTCACCCTGGTCTCAGTTGATGCGGTGCCTGAGCCCCGGCAGGTGGATCTGCTGGCCTGGCTGGAAGGCAGGCAACTCGGTTCTGTAGAGGAGGGAGTCGATGTCTCCGCCGATGATATGGAGCACAACTATCGCACTATCGGTGCACTGGCGGCCCGCGTACACAACCAGGCCACCGGTTGGCAGGTGCCTGAGGGATTTGTGCGCCATGCCTGGGATACCGAGGGGCTGGTGGGCGATGAACCCTTCTGGGGACCGTTCTGGGAGCTAGAGGCACTCAGCGCCGAAGAGCGCGAACTGATGCTTGCAGCCAGGGCACAGGTTCACAAAGATTTGACTGCCTACGGGGCCGATCCTGCCAATGCGGATCGGTACAGCATGATTCATGCGGACTTCGTGGTGGAAAACCTGCTGGTAGAGGGTGACAGCGTCCGCCTGATCGATTTTGACGACGCTGGCTTTGGCTGGCACCTGTTTGAACTGGCCACGGCGCTCTATTTCGAGATGGAAGAGGACTTCTTCCCCGCCGCCTTTGACGCCATGGTGTCGGGCTATCGGGAGCATCGTTCCTTGCCCGACGAGCAGCTGGCCTATATGCCCTTGTTCTTCCTGGCCCGGTCATTCACCTATCTGGGCTGGGTTCACACCCGCAGCGAAACCCAGACCGCCAAGGAGCTTACTCCAATGCTGGTAAGAAAATGCTGCGATTTGTCGCAAAAATACCTGAACTCCAAGAGATGAGCGGACCCTTGGGCTGTGTATCCTGAAAATGTGAATATTTCACAGGTTTTGCTGCGCTACTGGTCAATTTTTGATTTCTCTCACGTTCAAGTTCTGGCCGGCTGAGTTTGCTCTAATACTTAACACAATAACTAAATTTGCCATAAGGCAAGAATTACAAGCAGCGCAAGAATTATAAATGTACCAACCTACCCTGAGAGGCACTCTTATGTTCAATTTGAATAGACTCACCCAGGCGGTTACCGCCGTCACTGCCATGACCGTCGCCGGCGGGCTGGCGCAAGCCAATGTACTCGAAGAAGTTGTAGTTACGGCGCAAAAACGCGAACAGAATATGCAGGACGTGGGCATATCGGTAACCGCCTACTCCGGAGACCAAATGAAGGCCCTGGGTGTGACCAACACCGTGGAAATCAGCGACCAGGTGCCCGGGCTGTCGATGATTACCTTCTCGCCCAACCTCACCGTGTTCAATATCCGCGGTGTTTCCCAGAACAACTTCACCGACAACCTGGAAGCGCCCGTTGCGGTGTATATCGACGACGTGTACATGGCCAGTATGAACGGTATCAACGCCCAGTTGTTTGATATCGACCGGGTGGAAGTGCTGCGTGGTCCCCAGGGAACACTGTTTGGCCGTAATGCTACCGGCGGTGTGATTCACTATCTCACCAAGGGGGCCGACGATGATGAGCTAAATGGCTACATCGAAGGTACCTATGGTAATTATGATCGCCAGGAGGTTGAGTTTGCCGTCGGTGGGGCGCTTAGTGACACGGTACGTGGGCGGATAGCAGGCCGGACCGCTGAAATGGACGGCTATATGGAATCTAAGCCGTGGGTGTTTGGCAATCCATTGCCACCCAGTGGGGTAGACATTGGCGGTGTCGATGGCTACGCACTGCGTGGCGAATTGCAGGTCGATTTTGCAGATACCGCAACATTGACGTTGCAATACAAGTACACCGAAGACGATGGCGTACCGACGGGCGCATATAGCCTACTGCCCTACATTGGTGGCCTAAGCGAAGAGTCCTACGTGCCGCCTGAACTGCAGGAATTTACCCAGGACGTAATCCTCGGCGGCGGTGATCCTCCAGATGGATTAACCCTGGAAGAATTCACTGCAATAGCGCTTCTCTGCCCCAACCAATTGGAGTGTTTTGCCCCCGTTAACGAGGCTGGCCAGACCATTTTTGAAGGGGACCATCCGGAGCCATTTGAGCACTACTCTGACTATCCCGGTTTTATGGATCGTGAGACTGATACGGCCACGGCGAAACTGGACTGGGAACTCAACGATTCCATGGATCTAGTTTCGATCACCAGCTATTACACCCTGGACAAGTTTTACACTGAAGATGGAGATGGAGCGCCCATCCCCATCATTGAATTCACCACTGTGGCGGATTTCACCCAGTTTTCTCAGGAATTGAGAATCTCGGGTGAAGGTGATGCGTTCCGTTGGGTGGCCGGCGGCTTCTATCTGGACATGGAGACCGACGCGGATGTAATCACCCGCGGCGCTCCGGTTGGTGGTGTCGCTGCAGAGTTGGGTTTCGACCCGACAACACTGACCGATCCATCAGTTGTGCAGCGCTATGTACTGGACTCGAGTAACTGGTCTGTCTTTGGCCAAGCAGAATGGGATTTGAACGAGGAGTTTACGTTTATTCTCGGCCTGCGTTGGTCTGACGATCAGAAGGACCTGGATTTTAATACCTCCTTTGTTTCGCAGGTTGACGGCATTCTGGTCCCCGACCTGTTTGATCTGCAGTCGGCAGCAGCGGAAGCTGGCAGCGATAATGATGAGGTGGATTACAGTGATTGGGCGGGTCGTCTCCAGTTGGACTGGCGTATGAGCGACAACACCCTGGCCTATGCTTCGTTTAACCGCGGCATCAAGGGTGGCAATTTTGCACCTTCGGCCAATGTCGGCCTGGACAATATTCGCCACGACGAAGAGGTATTACACGCATTTGAAATCGGCCTGAAAACCGACTTCCTCGATGGTGCAGCCCGGTTCAATGGGTCCATTTTCTATTACGACTATGATGACTATCAGGCGTTTACTTTTTCTGATGGCACACCAAGTATCGCCAATGCGGATGCAACCAATCTGGGTGCCGAATTGGAGCTAATCTACACGCCTACGGAAAACTGGGACATGGTGTTGGGCGCTTCATTTCAGGACTCGGAAGTCGATGGTGTAGAAACACCCCAGCAGCAGTTCCTCGGCCCGCTGGGGACCCCGATTGATTGGCCTATCGATTTTCTGGACGGTAATGAACTGCCAAATACTCCGGACTTCAGTATCAATTATTTAGTTCGTTATAACTTTAACGGCCTGGGCGGTAACGTCGCGTTTCAAGTTGACGGATTGTTTGTTGATGAGCAGTATCTTGAAGTATCCAACGCAGCGGGAGCGCTGCAGGACTCATATGACGTACACAATGCCCGCTTGAGTTGGGAGAGCGAAGAGAGCAGTGTTCGCATCAGTGCCTGGGTGAAAAATTTCACCGACGAAGAGTACAAAAGCTATGCCCTGGATCTGGGTATCCTTGGTGCAACCGCAACTTACGGCCTGCCAATGACATATGGTTTAACTGCAGGCTATTACTTCTAGGAGAAAGCAATGCTGCAATGCTCGATGGTAATCAATGGTCAGCCGGTTACGGCTGGCCAGACTTTCCAGGTTATCAACCCGGCCAATGGTGAGCCCTTCGCCGAGTGCCAACAGGGTGATGCCAGTCATGTAGACCAGGCGGTCGCTGCGGCCCGCGCCGCCTTTCCTGCCTGGAGTGGCATGGCCGACGCTGACCGTGTCGCCAAACTGCTCGAGCTGGTGCCTGCGCTGGAAGCGCGCATGCCGGAGTTCATGGAACTCCTCACCCGCGAGTCGGGCAAGCCCATGGGTGGCTTGAACGGCACGGGTTCGGGTATGGAAGTCGGCGGTGCCATGGCCTGGATTGGCGCAACAGCGGCACTGAACGTACCGGTTGATACCCTGCAGGATGACGACGAGGCACGCATCGAGGTGCATCGCCGACCACTGGGCGTAGTGGGTTCGATCACGCCCTGGAACTGGCCGTTGATGATTTCCATCTGGCATGTTCTGCCTGCGTTGCGTGTGGGCAACACCGTGGTGATCAAGCCCTCGGAGTTCACGCCGGTTGCCGTGAACAAGTTTGTGGAACTGGCCAACGAGATTCTCCCCCGGGAGTACTGAATGTTGTGACGGGCGGTGGTGACGTGGGAGCAGCAATCAGTTCACACCCGGATATCGACAAGGTGGTGTTTACCGGGTCGACTCGTACCGGCAAGCGCATCATGGAGAGCGCCGCGGGTAATCTCAAGCGACTGACCCTGGAACTCGGTGGCAATGATGCCGGTATCGTGATGCCAGACGTTGATGTTCAGGCCATTGCCCCCAAGCTGTTCCAGGCCTGTTTCCACAATAATGGCCAGACCTGCGCCGCACTGAAGCGTCTGTATGTGCACGAGGACATCCACGATGAGGTGGCCGAGGCACTGGCTCAGCAGGCGCGCGACGTGGTTGTCGGCGACGGTATGGAAGAGGCGACCCAGTTGGGCCCGGTGCAGAACCAGGCGCAGCTGAATATCGTGAAATCACTGGCCGAAGACGCCAAAGCCAGCGGCGGAACATTCCTGACCGGGGGTGAAGCCCGCGAGGGTGGCGGTTACTTCTTCGAACCTACCGTGGTGACCGGTCTTACCGATGGGTCGCGTCTGGTTGATGAAGAGCCATTCGGTCCCATCGTACCGATCATCAAGTACTCCGACCTGGACGATGTCATCGCACGCGCCAACAACAGCGACAGTGGCCTGGGTGGCTCCATCTGGTCCAGCGACCCTGAAGCGGCTGCTGCCCTGGCCTCACGGTTAGAGTGCGGCACCGTGTGGATCAATGACCACGCGGTACTGCACCCGCACACACCGTTCGGTGGCGTGAAGCAATCGGGTTTCGGTGTGGAGTTCGGCGATTACGGCCTAGAGGAGTTCACCTCCCTGCAGACCGTAAAAGTGATGAAGGGATGATTGGCCGAACGCGATTTAACTCAGTACTCAAAGCCGCCTTGTGCGGCTTTGTTGTTTTTCTGGGTAGTGCTAGCGCGCAAGCGGCTGAGCGGCCCAATTTCCTCATTGTTATAGCCGATGACATGGGTTACACCGACCTTGGCAGTTTCGGTGGTGAGATACCTACGCCGAACCTCGATAAGTTAGCCATGGCTGGAGTGCGTTTCAGTAACTTCCATGTCATGCCGGCGTGCTCGCCTACCCGCGCGTCCTTGTACACCGGTGTGGATCCCCACCTCGCCGGTGTGGGCAACATGTATGAAGAACTGTCACCGAACCAGAAAGGCCAACCAGGTTATGAAGGACACTTGAACGAGCGAGTGGTCTCCATCGCTGCCCTGTTGGGCGATGCCGGCTACCAGACATATCTCTCCGGCAAGTGGCACCTTGCGAACAAGCCGGAGCAGGGGGCAGCCAGCCAGGGTTTCCAGCGCTCCTTCGCATTAAACAGCGGTGGCGCAAGTCACTTTGCCGACATGTTGCCGGCCTATCATCCAGACCCCAACGCGAAAGCTGCTTACACAGATGACGACAAACCTCTTACTGCACTGCCGGAAAACTTTGAGTACTCCTCACAGTTCTACGTGGACCAGTTGATCAAGTATCTACGTGAAGGCGATAACAAAGAACCCTTCTTTGCAGTGCTCTCTTACACCGCGCCGCACTGGCCGATTCAGGCTCCGGCGGATGCTATAGAACGTTACAAAGGGAATTACGACCAGGGCTACGATGTGCTGTATCAACAACGGCGCAAACGTGTAGCGGAGTTAGGGCTGGTGCCCCCCGGTCCAGACTCACCGCGCCCACCGAAGGCAACTCCCTGGTCAGAGCTGGACGAGCAAGAGCAAAAAGTCCAGTCGCGTTACATGGAAGTTTACGCTGCGATGATTGACGAGATGGACGCACATACCGGCAGATTGATCGATTACCTCGAGGATACCGGTCAGCTGGACAATACACTGGTTATTTTCATGTCAGACAATGGTCCCGAAGGGCACGACCTCGACGAAACCTGGTCGCCCAGGGACTTCCCCAAAATCCGCAAAGTCATCGACGAGCGCTACGACTTCAGCTTCGACAACATCGGTCATCCCATGTCCTACGCTTTCACCGGCGCGGGATGGGCCTGGGCGAGTTCTGCGGGGTTGAGAATGTATAAGGGCTTTCCCAGCGAAGGCGGTACCCGAGTAACTGCATTCGCGCACTTCCCTAACCGCATCAAATCGGGCTCGATTCTGGATGCGACGCTATCAGTCCAGGATATTGCTCCCACGGTACTTGAGCTGGCGGAGGTGAAACACCCGGTTGACGAGTACCAGGGGCGCAAGATCATTCCCATGCAGGGTGTGTCGATACTGCCACAGTTGCTCGACCCCGCGCAGGAGGCTGAGACGAGAGCGATAGGCAGAGAACTGTTCGGTAAGTACTCATTGCGCCATGGCGATTGGAAGCTACTGGTTATGCCGCCGCCTTACGCGAGCGGTGAGATCGAACTGTACAAGATCAGCGAAGATCCTGGTGAGACGAAAAACCTTGCAGCCAGTGAGCCAGAACAACTGGCGCGGATGAAGGTGCTGTGGGACGAATATGTTGCTGAGAACGGCGTTATTCTTCCCGACTGGGTGAGTGGCTATTAGGCCAGCGATCATATACCACTAAACTTCGGGCGAGAGTGAGACGGCAGATTACCCTTTCAAGACCGTGGGCCGCATGGACGCGGCCGACGAGCCCCCATGGATGGGTTCACGGCGAGTCTTGAAAGGGTAATCTGCTGGCTCACGCAGACGTGGCCTAGAAAATTGAGTATTTTAGTTCTTGGGAATGAGTCAGGATCGTGGCGCCCAGCAAGCCTAAAGGCCATTCAAAACTCGCCGTGAATACATCCATGTAGGCTCGTAGGCAGCGTCCATGCTGCCCACGGTTTTGAATAGCCTTTAGCCTTTCTGAGCTTAGCTTCTAGGTGAAGTAATTGTTCAATGGCTACTTCTGGTCAAAATCCACCGTTACAGAATCACTGATCGGATGTGCCTGACAGGTCAGGATAAAGCCCTGTTCCATCTCGCCGTCCTCCAACCCGTGAGTGATATCCATATCCACTTCACCCTCAACCAGCTTCGCCTTACAGGTCGAACAAACGCCGCCTTTACAGGAATAGGGCAGGTCCATGCCATTATTGATGCCGGCATCGAGGATATTTTCTCCATCGGCCGTCATCTCCAACTGCACGGCACGACCGTCCATCATCACCGTCACCTGGCTGACCTTGCCGCCGTAAGCCTTGGCACGCGCATGGTGCTTTTCAACCACCGCGCGAGCGTCTTCGGCTGACGCTGCAAACAACTCGTAGTGAATGTTCTCTTCTTCCACACCCACGCCTCGCAGTCCACGGGATACCTCCGAGATCATCGACTCCGGCCCGCAGATAAAGTACTCGTCATAGCTGCCGAGTTTGATCAGCTGCTTGTTGAGTTCGGCACCCTTGCGGTTGTTCAGGCGGCCATTGAGTACGTCAGCCCCCTGGTCCTCACGGCTGAGTATGTTGACCCAGTGGAAGCGGGTCATGTACTTGTTCTTCAGGAAGCTGAAGGTCTCGCGGAACATAATGCTGCTGCTGCGCTGGTTGCCGAACAGCAGGGTGACCTTGCTGTGAGGTTCTTCTTCGAGGATGCTCTTGATATTGGATACCACGGGGGTGATTCCGCTGCCTGATGAGATGAACAGGTAGTTGCCTTGGCGCTCCGCGTCGAGTTCGGTGAAAAAGCTGCCCTGGGGCGGCATGACCTGGATGGTGTCGCCGGATTTCAGGGAGTCGTTGGCGAAGTTTGAAAAGACACCACCCTCGACGCGTTTTATAGCGATCTGCATCTCCGAGTCGTTGATTCCGGAGCAAATGGAGTAGGATCGACGTACGGCTTCACCATCGATGTCTGATTCGAGCGTGAGGTACTGGCCCTGCTTGTATTGGAAGGTGTCGCGCAGCTCGTCCGGAATGGCAAAGCCCACGCGCACCGCCTGGTCTGTTTCGGGTGCCACGCTGGCAATAGTCAGCGCATGTAGTTGTTGATCGCTCATGGTCGCGTCCTAAAAATTCTTAAAATGATCAAATAGTTCGGCGCAGTCACCGCATTGGTACAGGGATTTACAGGCGGTGCTGCCAAATTCGCTGATGCGTTTCACATTGGTGCTGTCACACTGTGGGCAGCTGGGTTCACTGTCTTTTGCCGGCGGGGCAATACCATAGTTGCGCAACTTGTTTTTGGCAGCACTGCTCATCCAGTCTGTAGTCCAGGCGGGTGAAAGTTGCGTCGTGACTTCTACCGCGTCGTAGCCGGCATCGTGCATTGCTGCCTCGATATCCTCGGCGATAACCGTCATCGCCGGACACCCGGAGTAGGTTGGGGTAATCGTGACAACAATCCGATCGTCCTGCCATTCAACGTCCTGTAGCACACCCAGTTCCCAGATGCTGATCACCGGGATCTCCGGATCCATCACCGTATCGAGTACGTCCCACAGCGCCGGCGACGACGAGTTGCGGCGACGTAACTGGCGTTCCAGTTGCTCGACAGGCATTAGCGGAATATTGGCGCCGGCATTCATGGTGTCTACCACTCCAGTCCGGGGTAAGCGCGCTGCACGAATTGCAGGTCGCTGAGCAAGTGCCCCAGCCACTCGGTATGTTTGCCTTGGCGGCCGCCGCTTACTTGCCAATCCTCGTCGGGAATGCTGATGTTCGCCTCGGCGAATGTGCTGCGCACAGAGCGCTCCCAATCGTCTTTGAGCGCTGTTACGTCTACCGCGATTCCGCTGGCGACCAGATCGCCTTCCAGTGCGTCCATCTCAAACAATTCAGGCGTAAAGCCCCACAACTCATTGACGGCGTCCTGCAGGCGGCGATTGCTTTCCTCGGTGCCGTCACCCAGGCGCATGATCCAGTCTTCGCTGCGGCGCAGGTGATATCGGGATTCTTTGATCGCCTTGCTGGCGATGCCCGCGAGTCGCTCATCGCTGGATTGCTGTAGCGCCTGCATGAAGGCAATGCTGTACACGTCAATCAGGTATTGACGTGCCATGGTGAACGCGAAGTCGCCGCGGGGAAGTTCATGAATCAGGTGATTGGTAAAATCCCTGCAATCACGCTGATAGGCGAACTGATCTTCGGTGGCGCCATCGCCAGTGAGTTCTGCCGCATAGGTGTAGAACATCCTGGCTCGGCCGATGAAATCCAGGGCCACATTGCTAAGTGCCAGGTCTTCTTCCAGGAAGGGGCCGCGGCTGCACCACTCGGATAAACGGTGGCCGAGGATGAGGGCATCATCCCCCAGTCTTACCGCGTAGTCTCTTACTGCATAATCTGCTGTCATCGTCCTACCCTCGCTTACATGTTGTCCACGGCGGCGGGCAACTTGTAGTGCGTTGCGTGCCGGTAGGGCTTATCGTCCAGCGGATCGTAAAAGCTGTCGCAGTCCTCTTCCTGCGAAGCAACGATGTCCGACGAGTTCACTACCCAGATGCTGACGCCCTCGCTGCGACGGGTATAGACATCGCGGGCATACTCCAACGCCTGGGCGTGATCTTCCGCGTGCAGGCTGCCCACGTGTTTGTGGTCCAAGCCGCGCCGCGAGCGGATAAATACTTCAAAAAGCTGCATATTCTCGTTCATGCTGTTCTCCTTCCCTTACGCCGCTTGTTCTTTACTTTGGCGTTTCTTGTTTTCGTAGGCGGTCATTGCCTCTCTTACCCAGGCACCCTCTTCGTGGGCCTGTACGTGGTGTGCTACGCGCTGGCGACTGCAGGGCCCGCCGCCAGTCATTGAGCGTTTGAACTCGTCCCAATCGATTTCGCCGAAATCGTAGTGGCCGCGCTCTTCATTCCATTTCAGGTCGGGGTCCGGCAGGGTGAGTCCAATCACCTCGGCCTGCTTTACAGTCTGGTCGACAAACTTCTGGCGCAGCTCATCATTGCTCTGGCGCTTGATCTTCCATTTCATGCTCTGGGCAGAGTGGACAGAGTCAGCGTCGTGGGGGCCGAACATCATCAGGCTGGGCCACCAGAAGCGATTGACCGCGTCTTGGGCCATGGCTTTTTGCTCGTCACTGCCTTGCGCCAGGGTCATCATGATGTGATAGCCCTGGCGCTGGTGGAAACTCTCTTCCTTGCAGATGCGCACCATGCCGCGCGAGTAGGGGCCGTAGGAGGTACGTTGCAGTGACACCTGGTTAACGATCGCAGCGCCGTCAACCAGCCAGCCAATCGCTCCAATGTCAGCCCAGGTGAGGGTGGGGTAGTTGAAGATAGATGCGTACTTGGCACTGCCGTTATGGAGTGACTCGATCAGTTCTTCGCGGCTTATGCCCAGGGTCTCTGCAGCGCTGTACAGGTAGAGCCCATGCCCGCCCTCATCCTGTACCTTGGCCAGTAACACGGCCTTGCGGTGCAGGGTTGGTGCCCGCGTGATCCAATTGCCCTCTGGTTGCATGCCGATAACTTCGGAGTGGGCATGTTGTGATATCTGCCGTATCAGGTTCTGGCGATACTTTTCTGGCATCCAGTCTTTTGGCTCGATCTTGTCTTCGGCATCGATGC
Organism: Halieaceae bacterium; assembly: GCA_963669435.1. Taxonomy (GTDB): domain Bacteria; phylum Pseudomonadota; class Gammaproteobacteria; order Pseudomonadales; family Halieaceae; genus CALJFL01. Next base: position 844,835 of record OY770025.1, on the reverse strand, counting down.
GTTCCTGAAAAATCGTCTCGAGTTGATCTGTATTTTGTGTGCTGGTCATGGCATTTCTCCGTGCTGCTATACGCGTTCGATGACCAGGGCAATGCCCTGACCCACCCCGATGCACATGGTGCACAGGGCGTAGCGCCCTTCGCGGCGCTGCAGTTCATAAAGTGCTGTTGTGGCAAGCCGTGCACCGCTCATACCCAGGGGGTGTCCGAGCGCAATTGCGCCACCGTTCGGGTTGATGTGCTCGCCGTCATCCGGTAACTCCAATCCACGCAGGACCGCCAGTGCCTGTGCCGCGAACGCCTCGTTCAGTTCGATCACATCCATATCCGTCAGTGACAGGCCGGCGAGCTTCAGCACTTTCTTGCTCGCTTCCACTGGGCCGTAGCCCATAATCCTGGGCTCTACACCACTGGTGGCCATGGCAACGACGCGGGCTTGTGGGGTTAACGCAAAATCTTTAGCCGCCTGTTCGGAGGCGACTAGTAACGCGCACGCGCCGTCGTTGGTGCCCGACGCATTGCCCGCAGTTACCGAGCCGCCTTCGCGGAAGGGTGTGCCGAGTTTAGCCAATGCCTCGAGGGAGGTTTCACGCGGGTGTTCGTCGGTGTCGAAAACCAGTGGGTCCTGTTTGCGGCGTGGTACTTCTACGGCGACGATCTCTTGGTCGAATGCGCCGTTTTGTTGTGCGGCGGCGGCGCGTTGCTGGCTGCGTAGAGCGAAGGCATCCTGGTCCTCCCGGCTGATGCTGTACAGCTCTGCCAGGTTTTCAGCGGTTTCGGGCATGGAATCCACGCCGTACTGTGCTTTCAGTTGCTTGTTCACAAATCGCCAGCCAATGGTGGTGTCGTAAATTTCTGCGTTGCGGCTGAAGGCGCTCGTAGCCTTGCCCATGACAAATGGCGCTCGAGACATCGATTCAACGCCACCGGCAATGGTGAGGTTGGCCTCACCGGCCTTGATCGCGCGCGCCGCACTGCCCAGTGCATCCAGGCCAGAACCGCAGAGGCGATTGACCGTTACCCCGGGAACCTCTACTGGCAAGCCGGCAATCAGGGATGACATGCGTGCCACATTGCGGTTGTCCTCACCGGCCTGATTGGCGCAGCCGTACCAGACATCGTCTATACGCTGCCAGTCTACGCCACTGTTGCGCGACTGTAGTTCGCGCAAAGGGACAGCGCCGAGATCGTCTGTGCGCACCGACGACAAGGTGCCGCCGTAGCGTCCGATCGGGGTTCGAATGGCGTCACATATAAAAGCGTCTGGCATTAACTGATATCTCCATCTTCAACTAGGTTTCCGCCAATGCGGTGGGAGTTGCCCCTGAACAGGGCGATCTGCTGGTTGTCCTGATTGCGCACGCTGACGTCGTAAACGCCGGTGCGGCCACCCTGGGCCTGAACTTCTGCGCGGGCGGTAAGCACGTCGCCACCCCGGCCCGGTGCCAGAAACTCAACTCTTGCACCCGAGGCAACAGCAACGTAATTCTGGCTGTTGCAGGCATAGGCGAATGCCGTATCGGCGAGGCCAAAGATAAACCCGCCATGACACACATCGTGACCATTGAGCATGTCCGCGCGGACGGTCATCGACATCTCGGCGCAGCCGGGGCTAATAGCCGTCAGCTCAATACCCATCGCCTTGGCAGCGTCGTCATTGCTGTACATGGCCTCGGCGCAGGCTTGTGCAAGGCGCTGTGCGTCCATAATCTCTATTCGCCCTTGTAGGTCGGTGTACGTTTTTCCAGAAAGGCCATCACGCCTTCCTTGTAGTCGTGGGTCTTACCCGCGGCTCGCATCAGTTCCTTTTCCGCCTCCAATTGCTGGTCGAGGGTGTTGACCGTGGAGAGGGCAAAAGCCTGCTTGGTAAAAGCAAAACCGCGGGTTGGCTGTGTCGCCATCTGTTGCGCCAAGCCCAGCGCGGTGCTCATCAACTCCTCGTCGTCCACACACTGCCAGATCATGCCCCAGGCTTCGGCCTGTTCGGCCTTGATCTTTGGGCCCAGCATGGCCAGACCTTTAGCCCGGGCCATACCCACCAGGCGCGGCAGTATCCAGGTGCCGCCCGAGTCGGGAATCAGCCCCAGTTTGGAAAATGATTCAATAAAACTGGCTGAACGCCCGGCAATCACAATGTCACAGGCAAAGGCGATGTTGGCGCCGGCGCCGGCAGCCACACCGTTTACCGCACAGATCACCGGCTTTTCCATGGTAGTGATCAGGCGAATAAGGGGGTTGTAGTAGTTGTCTACTGAATCGCCGAGATCGGGCATTTCCGCTCCCGGGGAAACAGCGCGGTCGTTCAGGTCCTGTCCCGCACAAAAGCCCCGGCCATTACCGGTGATCAGCACCGCGCGCACCGCAGCTGACTGAGCAGCCTCGGTCAGCACCGTGCGTACCTCCCCGTGCATATCGGCGGTAAAGCTGTTCAGCGAATCCGGGCGATTCAATTTCAGAATCGCGACGCTGTTGTCGATCTCGAACTCAATGTGTTGATAGCTCATGCCTCGCGCCTCGCAACCAGGGTCATAATGTCGTAGATGGCCACGGCCTCGTCATTCTGGTTGGTGATTTCAATGGCCCACACCACCACGCCGTTTGGCTGTTCGTCGCCGCGCGGTGCTTTCTTGATCTTCTGTTTCACAGTGAGCTTGGCCTGGATGGTGTCACCCGGACAGACCGGCTCGATAAAGCGCAGGTTCTCCAGGCCGTAGTTGGCGATTACCGGGCCCTGGGCCGGATCGACAAACATGCCCGCGGCTGCGGAGATAACAAAGTAACCGTGGGCAACGCGCTTGCCGAAGAAGGAATCCTTGGCGGCAATCTCGTCAAAGTGCGCGTAGAAGTGGTCGCCACTCAGGCAGCCGAAATTAACAATGTCTGCCTCGGTGACCGTGCGTCGATGAGTGATCAAGGTCTCACTGATGCGCAGATCCTCGAAGTACTTCTTGAACGGATGTACATCGTCAGTATAGACCTTTGCACCCGGGTGATACTCGCCGGTGATCGCGGTGAGGGTGGTGGGTGAACCCTGCAGGGCTGTGCGCTGCATGTAGTGTTTAATGGCGCGCGCGCCTCCGAGCTCTTCCCCGCCGCCCGCGCGTCCAGGGCCACCGTGTACCAGGGCCGCCAGCGGCGAGCCGTGACCGGTCGATTCACCCGCACAGTCGCGGTTGATCACCAGCATACGACCGTGCCAGGAGGCAGCTCCGAGTATGATCTTGCGGGCCTCGTCGTCGTCGTAAGTGAACAGCGAGCCTGCGAGGCTACCTTTGCCAAGTGCCGCGATGGCGATTGCATCATCCACACTGTCGTAGGGCATCAGTGTCGTCACCGGGCCAAAGGCCTCTACCTCGTGCACCAGTCGTTTGGCAAATGGATCGCTACACTGCAGGACCGTTGCCGGGAAAAATGCGCCGCTGCTGTTGTCCGCCCCGGTTACGGCGAACTCTTCGCCACCGCCGTAGACGATTTCGCACTCCTCGGCCAGTTTGTTTACTGCGGCGCGTACATCGGTGGCCTGGTCGGGTCCGACCAGGGGCCCCATGCGCACTGAATCGTCAGCCGGGTCACCGAGCACGGCCTTATCCAGCCGCGCCTGCAGTGCCTGGGATACTGCATCGATACGGTCAGCCGGTACGATTACCCGGCGGATGGCGGTACATTTTTGCCCCGCCTTGACTGTCATTTCGCGGGCTACTTCCTTGACGAACAGCTCGAATTCCTCGTCCCCGGGCTGCACCGTAGCCCCGAGGATGCAGCAGTTCAGGGAGTCGGCTTCCATGGTGAAAGGGATGGAGTTGGCGACAATATTCGGGTGAGTCTTCAGTTTCTGCCCGGTGCTGGCGGAGCCGGTAAAGGTGACCACGTCCTGCTCGTCCAATTGGCCCAACAGGTCGCCCACACTGCCACAGATAACCTGGATGGCGCCTTCGGGCAGGTGGCCGCCCTCGACGATAGCCCGCACCATCACTTCGGTCAGGTAAGCCGTGGGGGTCGCGGGTTTTACGATGACTGGCATGCCCGCGGCGAGGCTGGGTGCGATTTTTTCCAGCATGCCCCAGCATGGAAAGTTAAAGGCATTGATGTGCACTGCAACGCCGGGTTTAGGGGTGAGAATATGACGACCGGCAAAGCTGCCCTTGGCGGACAGGCGCTCCATATTGCCCTCGACCATAACCACGTCGTTGGGGAATTCCCGGGTTACCAGGCTGGCGTAGGTGAAAACCGTGCCGATACCGCCTTCGATGTCCACCCAGCCATCGGAGCGGCTGGCACCGGTTTTCGCAGAGACCTCGTAGAACTCTTCCTTGCGGGCCATCAGGTCCTTGGCCATGGCTTTCAGTGCGGCGGCGCGCTCATGGAAGGTCATGGCGCGCAGCGCGGGACCGCCCACATTGCGCGCGTGGCTTACCGCGTCTGCAAAATCGATACCGCTGGTGGTGACCGCGCAGATGGGCTCACCATTAACCGCGTTGTACACGGTTTTGCCGGCATCATTGCCCTCAACCCATTGACCGCCGATATAGCTTTGCAACTTCATAGATGTTATCTCGTTAGTGTTGATGTGCGGAGCAATATGATACATAAAAATATGAAAGTGTAAACAATTATGTAATACTTTGTGTCCAGCCATGCGAGCCGGTTATAATCCGGAGCCGCAATTCGTCGGCGGCATATACAGGTCCGCAACCAGACAGAGGAAAACACCATGAGCAATACCCCCGTAAGTTATGAACTTCAGGACAATATCGGCATTATTCGCATCGATAATCCTCCGGTTAATGCCCTGGGGCAGGCAGTACGGGCGGGAATTGACCAGGCTCTGGATACGGCCGCAGCTGATGCCAGTGAGGCAGTATTGTTGTTGTGCGCGGGCCGTACCTTTATTGCAGGCGCAGACATTACCGAGTTTGGTAAGCCGCACCAGCCGCCCTCGCTACCGGAAGTGATTGCCAAGCTGGAGAGTCACCCACAGCCGGTGGTGGCGGCAATACATGGCACGGCGTTGGGGGGTGGCCTGGAAGTCGCGATGGCAGCGCATTATCGCTGTGCGATACCCAGTGCCAGGCTCGGCCTGCCTGAGGTCAAATTGGGGCTGCTTCCCGGGGCCGGCGGCACCCAACGCTTGCCGCGACTGGTGGGCGTTAAGATGGCACTGGATATGATGACCGGGGGCGCACCCATCAGCGCGGCTAAAGCGCTGGATTCGGGCCTGCTGGACAAGATGGTTGATGGCGACCTGGAGTCCGGTGCACTGGAGTACGTGCGCGAACTGCTTGGCAGTGGTGCCCAGGTCAGGCCCACGGGGCAGCGCGCGGTGGAAAGTCCTCCTGCCGCTGAGTTCTATCAGGAGTACGCGGCGGGGATTGCGCGTAAAGCGCGAGGCCAGATTGCGCCGGGATACATCATCGAACTGGCGGAACTCGCCAGTAACAGTGATATCGATAGCGGACAGGCCGTGGAGCGCGAGCGCTTCCTGGCCTGCCAGCAGTCGCCGCAGTCCGCGGCAATGCGCCATGTGTTTTTTGCCGAGCGAGCGACGGGCAAATTGCCCGATATTCCCGCTGATACGGCCGTGCGAGATGTGAAGAAGGTGGCTGTGATTGGCGCGGGCACCATGGGTGGTGGCATTGCCATGTGCTTTGCCAATGCTGGGATTCCGGTCACTATTGTGGAGATGCAGCAGGAAAATCTTGATCGCGGCCTGGGCGTATTGCGCAAGAATTACGAAACCTCGGTCAAGCGCGGTCGCTTCACCCAGGCGCAGGTCGATGGTTTCCTCGCTAACCTGTCGGGCACCGTCGACTATGCCGATATCGCCGATGTCGACGTCGTCATCGAGGCGGTGTTTGAAAACATGGATGTGAAGAAAACCGTGTTCCGCCAGCTCGATGAAACTTGCAAGCCGGGTGCCATCCTGGCAACCAACACCTCTTACCTTGACGTCAACGAGATTGCGTCGGTGACTTCCCGGCCCGCCGATGTGATCGGGGCGCACTTTTTCAGTCCGGCTAACGTGATGCGCCTCCTCGAGGTGGTACGCGCGGACAAGACCGCACCGGATGTAGTGCAGACCTTTATGAAGCTGGCAAAAAAAATCGGCAAGATTCCAGTTGCAGTGGGTGTTTGCCACGGCTTTGTGGGTAACCGCATGCTCAAGGGCTACGGTCGACAGGCGCAGCTGGTAATGCTGGAAGGCGCGACACCGGAACAGGTAGACAAGGCCATGGAGTCCTGGGGTATGGCCATGGGCCCGGTGGCAGTAGGGGATTTGGCGGGCCTGGATATTGGCTATCGCTCACGCCGTGACCAGGGTATCGAGGCCGGCTCGGTGATGGAGGCTGCCGTGGCCGATGCGCTGGTGGATATGGAGCGACTGGGCCAGAAAACGGGCGCCGGTTACTACCGCTATGACCCAGACACGCGCAAGCGCGAAAATGATGAAGAGGTGCACGCGCTTATCGAAAAAGTAGCGAACGACTTCGGCGTTTCCCGTCGCGAAATCGATGAGGACGAGGTGCTTGATCGGCTACTACTGGCGCTGGTCAATGAGGGCGCAAAGATCCTTGACGAGGGTATCGCGGCCCGGCCCAGTGACATCGATATCGTCTATCTCAACGGCTACGGTTTTCCCGCCTGGCGAGGCGGCCCCATGTTCTATGCTGACGCACTCGGTCTGGCTGAAGTGGTTTCCAGAATGCAGGCCCTGCATACGGCTACCGGCGAAGAAGAATGGGCGCCGGCGCCTCTTTTGCAGCGTTTACTGGACGAGGGAAAGACGCTTGGGTCGCTGAACTAGCATCCCCCGTATACCGCCCGACCTGTTTTTCGCAAGAGACTTCGGTCGGGCTTTTGATTCTTAACTGGTAAGGGTGCGGGGGCTTATAGCCCCCGATAACGCCTGATTCACATCTTATCTGGGCGTGCTACTCGCCTAGCACCACCCGGCCCTCGAAGAACACGGTTTCCACCTGTGTATCGCTCACCGCCTTGATGGGCACCTCGAAAAGATTCTGGTTGAGCACGATCAGTTCGGCGGACTTGCCCACTTCCACCGACCCGGTCTTTTCTTCCAGGCGCAGCGCTCGGGCCCCGTGCAGGGTGAATATTTGCAGAGCCTGTTCCAGCGTCACCGCTTCTTCAGGCCATAGCTCGCCGGGGTAATCACCTATCGGGTCGGCGCGGGTGACCAAGGCCTCTATCGCGGCCCAGGGGCTCATGTTGATGGCGGCTGCCGGCCAGTCTGAGCCCGCGAGCACCGGTGCCCCTGAGGCCAGCAGTGATTTCACCGGCCAATACTGTTCACCCCGTGGCCCAACGGCGTTGATGACCGATTGAATGATGGGCGAAGGGTTCCAGATATAGGGCGTTAAGCCCGCTACTGCATTAAGTTCTGCAAAGCGCGGTAAATCCTCATTGCTGATGTAGCCGGCGTGGGAAAGTTCGTGGCGCAGGCCGCTATCGCCATTGGCATTGCGCGCGGCTTCTACGGCATTCAAAGCTACGTGAACTGATCGATCCCCAGCAGTGTGAATTTTTATCGTGAAGCCTGCCTTGTCCATGGCGACAACGTCGGTGGTCAGCACCTCTTCATTGATGTGCAGCATGCCCGAGTTGGGTGGCGCATTTTCGGCCTCGGGTACATACGGCGCCAGCATGGCAGCGGTGCGTGATGCTGTCGGCACGCCGTCGGTAAACAGCTTGATATAGCGCGTGTCCACATGTGGAGAGGATTGTGCGTCCCGGCGCGCTTCCAGCTCGCTGATATCCAGCGGTTCCTCCCGGTGACCGTAGGGTGTTTGCAGACAGCCCGCGTAATAGGCGCTCATGTCGCCGGTGTTGTCCAGTGCGATAAAGCCGCCGATCTGGTTGTCGGTCGCGCTGGCACCTTTCATCCCGGTTATCCCGAAACCATTAGCGACGCCCACCACGTAGCGGGCAGCCTCCAGGTATTCCTCGGGACTGCGATCAGGGAGAGCGTTGCCGATAAAGCCGAACACCTCCAGCAACAGGCCTGTGGGCTCACCGGTTTCTTCATCTTTCAGGATTTCTACGCCGGGCGGGTTGGGCGTGTCTTTGTCGATGCCCAGCAGTTCCAACGCCTTGGAGTTGAACCAGCCGTTGTGCAGCGCATCATCGGCGAGGTAAACGGCTTTGTCCCCGGAGACTTCGTCCAGCCATTCACGCGGGTTCTTGATTGGGAAGTTAACAAAAAAGTCGCTGCCCCATTGACCACCGCGAATCCACACGGCGTCAGGCTGTTCTTCCACACAGCTTGAGATTGCTGCCGCGATCACATCCGGCGTGGCGGTGAAGGGGAAGTTACAATCGTACAGATCCTTCATTGCACCCTCCATTGGGTGCACGTGCGCGTCATTGATGCCCGGCATTGCCATCTTGCCTTCGAGGTCTATGACCTTGGTGCCGTCACCGATATAGGCGCTAACTCCCTCGGCGTTGCCGACGTAGGTGTACATGCCATCGGTAATGGCAACGGCATCCGCCCAGGGCTGTTGGTCGGAAACCGTGTAGATCTTGCCGCCAGTGATCACGGTATCAGCGGTGGCAATGCCCGGAGCCTCTGCCGCCGGCGGTGGTGTGTTCGATGATTCGCAAGCTGTGATCAGCGCGCCGAGCGCTGCTAGTGCCAGCGATGTTGTAACTGCAGACTTCAGCATATGACTTCTCCCGATAAAAAAGAGCCCGGCAAAAACCGGGCTAACAACCGCACCCAGGTTGAAACTTAACTACCGAAGAAATAGGACAGGGTTACGCCGTAGGTTCTGGGCATGCCGTAGGAGCGTATGTAGGGACCGTTACCGCCCAGGTAGGCTGAAGGGTAGTAATCTTCATCGGTGATGTTGCGGCCCCACAGTAGCGCCCGCCACTCGCCATTCGCAGCGCCGATACCGATCCGCGCGTTGTAGATGGTGTAGTCGTCGGTGGCCTCTTCGGGTCTTATACCGCCCGTGGTTTCGTCGGTGTAGCTCAGGTCGCCAGCGACTTCCATCACCAACGAGTCACCCATTGGCCATTCGTACTGGGCCATAAGGTTATAGGACCATTCCGGCGCCTGGGGCAGCTCCGCGCCAGAGGCGTCTTCGCGGAAGACCTCGGGGAAGCTGGGAATCGGTACCACGGCATTCCACTCCTTGATTTCGGTATCCAGCCAGGCAACCCCGGCGGTTATCGTCAGGCCATCTGTAGGCAGCCATTGCATATCCATTTCCGCGCCGGTGATTTCAGACTCGGGGACATTGGATAGGCCTGAGATGGCGCCCACCGGAGTGATTGCAGCTTCCTGCTCCTGCTTGTCCTCATAGTCATAATAGAAAGTGGCTGCGTTTAACTGCATGGAACCTTCCAGCAGGGTCGCTTTAATACCCAGTTCATAGGAGGTCAGGACTTCTTCGTCGTAGGGGAGGATTTGCGAAATCGTGTTGGAGTTGGCGCCGTTGAAGCCGCCTGACTTGAAGCCTTGTGATACGGTGCCGTACAGCAAAATGTCGTCGTTAATGGTGTAGTCAAGGCCGATTTTGCCCATCCACCTGTCAGTGTCGATGGTCTCGGTATATAGGGGTAGCGCTTCGTTGATGCGTGGAGTGCCAATCAGGGCGCCGAAGAAAGTCGGCGAGTCCACCCGGTCATCTACCGTGCCACAATCGCCCGGTCCGATAGTGGCGCCGATTAATGCGTTGATGAAATTGGCGAGACTGCCGTCGTCAGCACTGCGGGTACAGCCTTCAAACTCGCGCTCCTCTTCGGTGTAGCGTGCCCCCAGGGTCAGGCGCCATTTGTCTGTGAACTGCCATTCGACGTGGCCGAAAACCGCTGCCGATTCGGTTTCCTGGGAGTAGATGGTGTCCAGTTCCTGGATGGGGTTGACGTCAAAGCCCGAGGGAATTCCCCAAGCCGCTGATCCAAAACCGAAGAAGGATTGGCTCATGAAGTAGTGGTAGTACTCATCCATTTCATCCTTGGAGTAGTACACGCCGCCCACCCAGGTAACGTCTCCCGTCACACCCGACAGTCGTAGTTCCTGGGAAAACACCTCCAGGTCGGTGGTATTGATATTGCTGGAGTCGTTGTAAAAACCGCCATCCCAGTCATTGGCCTCCTCGCGTTCAAATTCGTTGTAGCCAGTGACGGAGGTGAGGGTCATCTCACCGATATTCCAGTCCAGCCTGGCTGCAATACCAGCTAGCTCGTTGTCGCGCTGGGGGCGAATATCAAAAGTGCGTCCGGTAATGTTATTGGTAAAGCTGTTGGTCCAGTCCGCTGCCTCGTTGTCATCGGTAGCGTACCAGGGTGGTGTCTCGCCAAAGTTGCTGCCACTGGGCAGGCGATATTCGTTGAGGGGTTGATAGGGCAGGTTTACCTCGTCAATGTCGGCCAGGCCGAGGTCCTGGCCGTTATAGGCAGTATTCGCCTTATTGTCGGATTCATCCTTGATGTAATGCCCAATCAATTGCAGAGAGACGTCGTCACTGATGTCGAACTGCAAAATGCCGCGAATCGCCGAAACATCTTTCTCGCCGAGTTCATCGTCGCGAGTCAGGCTCTCCTGCCAGCCTTCGCCGGACTGGCTGGTCTTGAAGGCAAGGCGTCCGCGTGCGGAGTCGCCCAGGGCGCCACTGACGAAGCCTTCGATCTCGAAGGCTTCGTAACTGCCATAGCTACCGATTAGGCCTGCTTCAAATTCGTCAGTGGGCTTGTTGGAGACAAAATTGATTTGCCCCGCTGTGGTGTTGCGACCATAGAGATCGCCCTGAGGTCCCTTGAGCACCTCGACTCGCTCGGTATCAAACACCAGTCCTCGCGTCATGACCGCATAGGGCATGGACACCTCGTCGAAATAAAGTCCGACTGTGGATGAAGCGGCGGTGGAGTAGTCCTGGAAGCCCACGCCGCGAATGGTATACAGCGGTACGCCTGTAGCAGCTGTCTCATTGACGGTGAGGCCGGGGGTGAGCATGGCCACATCTTCTGCGGTCAGTACACCAAAATCGCGCAACTGATCCCCAGTGAAAGCATTAATGGTAATACCCACATCATTGGCGCTCTGGCTGCGCTTCTGGGCAGTGACTACGACTTCTTCAAGCGTGGCGCTCAGAGCGGATTGGGTAACGCCGCTGGCGACAAGCGCGAGTGCGGCGGCCAGGGCTGATCGACGGAACGTATGTGCATCGGGGGTAGTGGTCACGGTTGAATCTCCCTTGGGTGAATTATGATTATTTGTTGCTGGTGCTTCTGATACCTTGAGATACTAACGTGGTCAGTTTTAGTATCGGTTGACATAATCGGCCATTTAATTGACTGTTGGCGCTCTATGCCTTGAATTTTCAAGGTCAATACTCTGTCCGATTATGTCAATTGGTCAGTAGTAAAGCTGTTTATGATGTTCGACAGCGATTTCCTGAACTCGATAACACAATAAAGGACAGGGTTTTGAGCGAGTTTGATTACACCTCGGCCGCTGAGTTACTGGCGATGTTGGAGCAGCAATCGCTGTCCAGTGCAGAGCTCGTGGGTCATGTCTATGAGCGTATTGCGCAAACCAATCCCCGGGTCAACGCGATCTGCACCTTGATCGAACTCGAGCAGGCACTTGCCATGGCGGAGCAGGCCGATACGCAGCGAGCCAGCGGTGCCGACTGCGGGGTGCTGCACGGACTACCCATCGCCGTTAAGGATTTGTCCGCCACCGCGGGCATTCGCACCACCATGGGTTCGCGTATCTTTGAAAACCATGTGCCGGACGAGGATTCGTTAATGGTGCAGCGCCTGAAAGCCGCGGGTGCAATTGTGATCGGCAAGACCAATACGCCGGAATTTGGCACCGGCTCGCATACGTTTAACAGTGTATTTGGCACCACCTTTAATCCATGGAACCTGGAAAAAACCGCAGGCGGCAGCAGTGGTGGTGCCGCGGCTGCGCTGGCCAGTGGCATGCTACCGCTGGCGGATGGTAGCGACATGGGCGGTTCCCTGCGAAATCCTGCAGCGTTCTGCGGGGTGGTTGGTTTTCGTCCTTCTATGGGCAGGGTGCCCTATTGGCCCAATACCATGGCCTGGCAGTCACGCCTGGGTATAGAAGGTCCAATGGCGCGTGGGGTATCCGATTGCGCACTGTTGTTGTCAGTGCAGGCCGGCCCTGATGAGCGTGATCCGATGTCTATTCACCAACCCGGTGACCTGTTCCAGCAGCCGTTGCCTCGTGATTTTAGTGGCTGCTCGATTGGTTGGACGCCGGACCTGGGACATCTCCCGGTGGCCAGTGAGATCAAAGAGGTTTGCGAACAAAGCCTGCCGCACTGGCAGTCTTGTGGCTTTGAGCTGACAGATGACTACCCGGATATCCGCGGTGCAATGGATTCCTTCAAGGTATTGCGTGCCAGTTGCTATGCCCAGTTTGGCATGCCGCTGATCGACAGCCATCGCCACCTGATGAAAGGTACAGTCATCGAAAATATCGAGACGGGTATGGCGTTGTCAGTGGCCGATTTCATAGAAGCCGATACCCTGCGCACCCGGCTCTACCAGAACGTGCTGGCGTTTTTCGAGCAACATGATTTCCTGGTGTTGCCCTGTACGCAAGTGGCGCCGTTTGATGCTGGCACCGAGTGGGTAACGGAAATCGAAGGCCAATCCCTGGATTCCTACCTGGACTGGATGTCGATCTGCTGTGTAATCACCCTGTTTGGTTTGCCGGCTCTGTCAATTCCCTGCGGATTTACTGCCCAGGGAATGCCGGTCGGGCTGCAGATTGTCGGTCCGCCCCGGGGCGACCTTGCTGTATTGCAGGCGGGTTTTGCTCTTGAGCAGGCCATGGGGCTGGGCGTGTTGCGACCACCGTTATGAGTGATACCGAGGTTAAAGCCGGCTTAGCCAATCGTTTCCAGGCTGCGGTAGTTCGTTACTGTCCGGACCCATTGGTTTTTGCAGTCATTCTGACCCTGTTTTTGTTAGCACTGGTGGCACTGCTCACCGATACCACGCTGGCTCAATCCATTAAGGGCTGGGGAGACGGCTTGCATGGGTTGTTGGCGTTTATGACGCAGATGACGCTGGTGATCATCACCGCCCACGTGCTTGCTCACACCCAAGGCGTGGCCTCGCTGCTCAGTGCGTTGGGCCGGGTACCGAAAACGCCGGTGCAGGCCTACACCTTCGTGATTTTATGTGCGGCCGCCTTCAGCCTGATTTGCTGGCCGCTGGGTCCGATCGCCGGTGGCCTGGTGGCCAGGCAGGTCGCAGTGCGGGCCAGAGAGCGCAATATGCCGGTGCACTATCCGTTGTTGGCGGCGGGGGCTTTCGGCGGTTTTGTGGTCTGGCAGATGGGCTATTCATCCACTATCGCCCTGGCGGTTGCCACACCGGGTAACCCGGTGGAACCCATGCTGGGCGGAACGGTGAGCGTGGCCGAGACCTTGTTGTCCTGGTGGAACCTGATGACCATTGTGACCACGCTTTGTGTGGTGACCGGAGTAACCCTGTGGTTGCGTCCGGCCGTCTGCGAGCCGATCGATGATGATCTGCTTGAGGCGGCGCCTTCGGCACCTGCGCCCGAGGACAGGCGCCCGGGAATCATGGGTACGCTGGAAGATGGTCGCGGTGTATCGCTGACGTTGTCACTGCTGCTCTTCGCCTACCTCGGGCACTGGTTTGTCACCCGGGGTTTTGACCTGTCGCTGAATGTGGTTAATTGGAGCTTTCTCGCCCTGGGCCTGTTGCTGGCGAATTCCGCGCGCCATTACGCGTCTTTGTTTTCCGATGGAGCGCGAGCGGGCTCGGCGGTGTTGCTTCAGTACCCGCTCTACGGCGGAATCATGGGGCTGATGTTGAGCAGCGGTTTGGCGCAGCAGTTTTCCGACGCGATCATTCGCTTCTCCGGCCCGGATTCGTTGCCACTGTTGGGTTTTTTCTCCGCCGGGCTGATTAACCTGTTTATCCCCTCAGGGGGTGCCCAGTGGGCCATCCAGGGGCCGATTTTTGTTGAGGCGGCGCAGCAGCTGGATGTGGATACCACGGTAATCACCATGTCCATCGCCTGGGGCGACCAATGGACCAATCTGATTCAGCCCTTCTGTTCGATTCCGCTGCTGATCGTGACTGGTCTGAAGCTGCGCCAGATTTACGGCTACCTGATGGTGCTGTGCGCTCTCACTGCCATCCCCTTTGCGTTGGGGCTTTATCTCGCTCAGTCGGCGTCGTAGCGCTCGCGCAACTCCTTTTTCTGTACCTTGCCCATGGCGTTACGTGGCAGGCTATCCACGAAGTGCACCTGCTTGGGCACCTTGAAGTTGGCAAGCTCCGCCTTGCAGTGGCTGATAACGTCGCCGGGTGCAGGAGCACCGGACTCGGGTGCCACCAGTACCGCGACCACCGCCTCGCCAAAGTCCGGGTGGGGTATACCGATCACCGCCGATTCAACCACCCCGGGCATGTCGTCCAGCAGCATTTCAATTTCCTTGGGGTAGATGTTGAGCCCGCCGCTGATGATCATGTCCTTGGCACGTCCCACGATGGACACGTAGCCGTCCTCGCTAATGACCGCCTGGTCCCCGGTGTCAAAAAAACCGTCGTCGGTAAAATCTTCCGCGGTTTTTTCGGGCAGGCGCCAATACCCGGGAAAGACGTTGTCGCCCCTGACCTGTAGGGCACCGGTTTCGCCATTCGCGAGTGCCTTGCCGTCATTGTCTACGACCCGCACTTCCACACCGGGCAGCGGTGGACCTACCGTGCCCGCGCGGCGCTCGCCGTGCAGCGGGTTTGAAGTATTCATACTGGTTTCGGTCATGCCATAGCGCTCCAGGATGGCGTGGCCGGTGCGCGACTCAAACTCGCTGAAGGTCTCGGCCAGTAACGGAGCAGAGCCCGACACAAACAGCCGGATCGAGGCGCAACTGGCCGCATCAAAATCGGGCTCGGCGAGCAGACGCGTGTAGTAGGTGGGTACGCCCATCATCACCGTGCAGTCAGTCAGGGCGGCGCGCGCGCGGGAAATATCAAACTTGTCCAGCCACACCATGCGGGCACCGCTCATTAACACGCACCCCAGGGCCACGAACAGGCCGTGCACGTGAAAAATCGGCAGTGCGTGCAGCAGGCAGTCGTCGGCGGTAAAACCCCAGGCCTGGACCAGGGTGCGGTTGTTGCTGCCCAGGTTGCCGTGGGTGAGCATGATGCCCTTGGGTCTGCCCGTGGTACCGGAGGAGTAAAGCAGTGCAGCAAGGTCTGTGCTTTCGCTGTGTACAACCTCGTGCGTGTCCGCCTGGCTACTCGCGTGGTCGCTCAGGCTGCCGCTGCCGTCGCCCTCCAGGGTGAGCACGGCCTTGACGCTATCCGGAGCCAGATCCTGGAAGAGTGCCTGCTGGTCACCACTGCAGACCACGATGGCTGGTTCTGCGTTGCCGAGGAAGAACTCGAGCTCGCTGGCCCGGTAGGCCGTGTTGAGTGGATGATATACCAGGCCAGCGCGCAGGCACGCCAGGTAAAGGCAGAGGCACTGAGACGACTTCTCGGCCTGCACTGTCACCCGGTCGCCCCCTTCGGCGCCAAGTGCCAGCAACGCATTGGCGAATTGACCGGATATTCGCTCGGCATCGGCATAAGAGAAAACGGTGCCATTGCCGTCGGTCAGCAGAGGACTGTTCATGTCGCTGGGGAACCGCGCCGCGTATTGGGCGTACAGGTTGTGGTTGTCGCTCATGGTCTATCTCTCAGATAAATTGCTTCAATTTTTGTCGGTAGTTCTGTGGTGTCTCACCCACGCGCGAACGGAAGGCGCGGCTGAACGCGCTAAGTTCCGAGTAGCCCAATTCGAAGGAGATTTCCGACAGGCTAAGTGAGGTGCTGATGAGGTAATACTTTGCGCGCCGCTCCGTGGCCAGGTTTTTCACTTCCTGGAAGGTGTAACCCTCATTAGCAAGACGTCGCCTGAGTGTACGTGGTGAAAGTGCGAGCCTGTCGGCGACACCCTCCATGGACAGGGGTTGGTTCCTGTCGGTACGCATCAGCTCGCGCGAAACAGCCTCGACAAAACCGTGCCGCTCGGGGCTGACCGCGAAATAGGTTTTTAATGCGTCGCTCAGGATTTCATAGAGCAGGCTGTTGCTGGTAATGAAACGCTCGCTTAGAAAGCTGCGATCGAACTGTAGCCGGTTCTCACTCTGGCCAAACAGCACCGGCGCCTGGAAAAACTCCTCCAACTCGGCCTCGTTCTGGTTGTTGTGGTGATGGAACCAGACCACGTCGACGGGTAGGGTTTTGCGGGTCGCAGTGTTGAGAATCTTGGCAGTGAATGCCAGTAAGTACTCGTTGAGCTGGTCCACCCGTGCGCCCTGCAGGTTGATCATACCGGCGTGGAACTGCACTGGACTTTGATTGGGGTTGAAACGGGTTTCGATGGCGCTGTCGATGTACTGGTCGTACTTGCACAGGCAGTGCAGTCCTTCCTCCACCGAACTGGCGGCAAGCATGGCGAGTATAAGAACCGAGGCGGATTCGTAGTGGTAGTTCTGGGCCATATGCAGACCTACACAGCTGTCTCCAGTGGCGACAGCGGCTGCTTCGCATGCGGCTGCCACTTTGTGCATTGGCACAGGTAAGGAGTCTTCCTCGATGTGCTCGTAGGAAATCTCGCATGCCCTAAACACCGGCTCGGGGGCGACGCCCCGATCCAGCAGATAATCCCGGAGGTAGACGATAAAGCGGGGGGAAAGGGAGGGCTCTAGCTCCACACTCAATTATGATCTCAGCCGCGGTTGTCTACGATACGCTTGGCCTTGCCTTCCGAGCGTGGAATGCCGCCGGGCGAATGGACTTTCACCGCGCTGGACACGCCAATATAGGTCTTCACCCGGTGAGTCAGCTCCTTGCTCAGCGCGTCCTGCACGTCGGCGCCAGCATCGGCGGACAGCTCTACATTAATTTCCATGGCGTCCAGGTGCCCTTTCTTGGAGAGCTCAATGTAGTAGTGGGGCGACAGGCCGTCAATGGCCAGCAGGTGCTCCTCGATCTGGGATGGGAATACGTTGACGCCGCGGATGATCATCATGTCGTCGCTGCGTCCGGTGATCTTGTCCATTCTGCGCATGGTGCGCGCGGTACCGGGTAATAGTCGCGTCAGGTCTTTGGTGCGGTAGCGGATAATGGGCATGGCCTGCTTGGTCAGGCTGGTGAACACCAGTTCGCCATCTTCACCGTCGGCGACCACTTCACCGGTTTCGGGGTTGATGATCTCCGGGTAGAAGTGGTCTTCCCAGATGGTGGGCCCGTCTTTGGTTTCCACACACTCCTGGGCAACCCCGGGGCCCATCACCTCAGACAGCCCATAGATGTCCACCGCCTGGATGTTCAGGCGCTCTTCGAGCTCGGAGCGCATGGCGTCGGTCCACGGTTCGGCACCAAAAATGCCGGTGCGCAGGGCCAGTTTGCTGGTATCCACCTGCTGGCGATCCATCTCGTCCGCCAGGTTAAGCATGTAGGAAGGGGTGACCATGATGATGTCCGGGTCGAAATCCTGTATCAGCTGCACCTGCTTCTCGGTCTGGCCGCCGGACATGGGAATTACCGCGCAGCCCAACCGCTCCGCCCCGTAGTGAGCGCCTAGTCCGCCGGTGAACAGGCCGTAGCCGTAGGCCACGTGCATCTTGTCTTTGGCGGAACCGCCGGCGGCCCGAATGGAGCGGGCCACCACGTTAGCCCAGGTATCTATATCGTCCTGTGTGTAGCCCACCACGGTGGGTTGGCCGGTGGTGCCACTGGAAGCGTGAATGCGTACCACCTGCTCCATGGGGACTGAAAATATGCCGAAGGGGTAGTTGTCGCGTAAATCCTGCTTGGTGGTAAACGGGAATTTGGCCAGGTCCTCAAGGCTTTGCAGGTCGTCGGGGTGCACGCCATGCTGGTCGAACTTGGCCTTGTAGACCGGGGAATTGGCGTAAACGTGCTCGAGCGTACTTTTGAGTCGTTGTAGTTGCAGTGCCCGCAGCTCATCTATACTGGCGGTTTCTATTTCATGCAGCGGATCAAGACAGGGTTGATTAGACATTATAAATCCCACAAAGTCAGATTGGCTTTTCGAAGAGCGCGTAATATAATACACAAAAATGACATAAATCAAGTATTATGTATCATAAAGAATTGACAGGCAGAGCCCAGATTTGACACAGGCCAAAGTAGTAAAACGACTGGTGGACGGCTTCACCGCCCGCCGGCCGATGCGAACCACGTCGCTGATTGTCACCATTTTTGGTGATGTGGCCTCCCAACACGGGGGCTCCATCTGGCTGGGTAGTCTGGTCCGGGTCATGGCTCCTCTGGGCGTGAATGAACGGCTGGTGCGCACCTCGGTGTTCAGGTTGGTGAAAGAGGGGTGGCTGGAGTTTGAGCGGGTAGGGCGCCGCAGCTACTACCGCTTTACTGAATATGGCAGCCATGAATACCAGCGCGCCGCCCGCCGGATTTACGCCATGGACGATGACGCCTGGAATGGGCGCTGGCAGGTGCTCGTGCCCCTGGAGCTCCCCGACGAGGTTCGCGAACGTTTTCGGCGCAGCCTGCATTGGCAGGGTTTCCGCTCGATCAGTTCCGGAACCTTCGCCAAGCCCGGCAGTGGCGGCACCACATTGTTGGAGACCCTGGACGAATTCGACGCCGCCGGGCGTGTGTTGGTGCTGGACGCAGACACCCTGCCACAGACGCCACCGCGACTGCTGCGGCAGATGGTGCAGGAGTTCTGGCACCTGGACGAGGTGGCGGCGCGGTACCGAGAGTTTCTCAAGCGCTTCAGGCCATTATTCAAGGCAGTGGAACAGGGGGTGGAATTCGAGCCAGAGGCGGCATTTATTGCGCGCACCTTGCTGGTCCATGATTTCAGACGAGCCCTTCTGCAGGATACGCCCATCCCCGAAGAACTTCTGCCCACCGATT
Source organism: Halieaceae bacterium (assembly GCA_963669435.1). Taxonomy (GTDB): domain Bacteria; phylum Pseudomonadota; class Gammaproteobacteria; order Pseudomonadales; family Halieaceae; genus CALJFL01. The sequence continues at coordinate 825,897 of OY770025.1, read as the reverse complement.
GGCCCGGCACCGATGCGGTCAGCCAGACCGGGCATGCTTACCTCGCGCTGGCCGAGGCATCGATCGATTTTATCTGCGCGGAACTGGAAGGCGAAAACGGTGTGGTGGGGCGCCCTGGGCCCGAGTTTGGACAACGCTATGCCCGTGTCTGAATCCCAGGCCGGCTGGCCCGCTGGCGGCCCTTTGCGCCAGACCGGAATGGTTGATAGTCTGGGCCTCTCGGCGATTACGGTCTCAGCGAATGTCTGAACAAAAGACAGTAAATCACTTGCCACAGGCGCAGCGTCTCGATTCCTTTCGGGACCTTGTCAGCGATATGTTTTTCCCCATGGCGGTGGAGCCGCGTGCGCAGTCACCACAGGGCTTTAGCGCGAACCTACAACGCACCGATTTGCAGCAACTGAGCCTTAGCTCGGTAGTCAGTTCCCCCCTGGATGTGTATCGCCGCCGGTCCGACATTAGCCGCGCGACGGATGCTGCTTTCCTGGTGAAAGTTCAGGTCAGTGGCGAGGGCTTTGTAAAGCAGCGGGGCCGGGAGGCACACCTGCGTCCTGGTGATTTTGCCATGTGCCTGAGTTCCGAGCCCTATGAGCTGCATTTCGAGCAAGAATATTCACAGTTGGTGCTGACCGTTCCCCAGGGGCTGCTGGAGCAAAGCGTGCGACACCCGGAACAGCACCTGGGTGTGCGTATGGACTCCAATGTGGGAGCCAATAGTCTGTTCTCCCAGTTCGTTACCATGATCGCGGCCAAACTGGATGATCTGGACGGCATACTGGTGCAGCGATTGGAGGCCAACGTCCTTGACCTGTTATCGACCACCCTGAGCCACGCCCAGGAAACCCAGAAACATGACCTGTTGGGGCGGGGCGTAAAGAGTGAGTACCTGATGCGAATCAAGTCCTATATTCGCAGCCACCTGACCGACGAAAGCCTTACGCCTGATCAGATCGCCTGTAGCCACAATATTTCCACTCGCTATCTACACATGTTGTTTGCCGACGAAGGAGAGTCGGTATCGCGCTATATACAGCGCCTGCGCCTGGAATCGTGTCGTTCAGCCCTGAAAGATACGGCTTATGCAGGATATTCCGCCTCGGAAATCGCTTTCCATTTTGGTTTCAACGACGCCTCTCACTTCAGTCGGGTATTTAAAGCGCTATACGGGGAGACGCCGGCCCGGTACCGCAAATCATGAATGCCGGTTTGTCGGACAGCCAGGTCGCGGCCTTTCAGGCCGACGGTGTGGTGCATGTGCCGGCTGCTGTAGATTCAAAATGGATTGAGCGCCTTCTCACGCTGGCCGATGAGCGGCTCAGCCACCCCGGCGAGTGGGTGAACGACGGCAACCCCGGCACCGGTACAGACCGCATGTTCACCGAGCGCTACATGTGGCGCAGCAACGAAACGATCAGGGACTTTATATATCACAGCGGTTGCGCTGAATTGGCGGGCCAGGCCATGAACGCGACATCGACCCGGTTTTACTTCGATCACCTGCTGATCAAGGAGCCCGAAACCGCCGCACCGACTCCCTGGCACCAGGATATCCCGTACTGGCCATTTATGGGCAGGCAGGTGTGTTCCATCTGGCTTGCGGTCACCGATGCCACGGTGGAGCAGAGCGCCATGGAATTCGTGCGCGGTTCGCATCGCGACGGCCGTTATTACAAACCCGAGGTATTCAACGCCCGGGAGGATCACCCCAATGCCTGGACCGACGAGGCCGAGGGGGAAGCGGTGCCTGATATCGAGGCCAGCCGGGACGATTTCGATATTATCGGCTTTGATGTAAATGCAGGGGATGCCGTTATTTTTTCAGCATGGACCCTGCACGGCGCGCGCGGAAACGCCTCGCACAATAAACGCCGCGTAGCGCTGTCTACACGCTGGTTAGGTGATGATGCGCGGTGGACGCCCAAGGCAGGTGCCGATCCAACGGTGTGCCAGCAGGACGTCACCGTGGCGCCGGGCGCCTACCCGGCAGATGATGACCGTTTCCCGCAGATCTGGAGCGCCTGATGTTGACCTGTTTGGGTGGTTTTGGGTGCGCTCCCAGTCAATCCGCGTTTTCGCTGTGAGCAAAGACCGGGTGACGACTTTTCGATTCAATACTATGCTCAGTAACACGACTGTGAGTTGCTGTGGGCGATAGTTAACCCAGATAAGGAATACCATGAATAATAAGTTCGGGATCACTTCACTGGTTGCCAGCGCATTGTCATTGCTGGTGTCGGGACAACTGGCCGCACAAGAGGTGCCACCGCCCCTAGAGATCGAGCCCATGGGCATCATAAAAACATTGCCCGAGCGTTACCCTGAACACTGGTTCCTGGTTCACGACGCGACCTTCTTTCATATGTTGGACGGACGTGTGGTAGTAATGGATACCGAGGCGGAAACCCAGGCCGAACAATTCAAGGGGTCGCTGGGTGTCTCCTTTATCGGCGGCGTGCACGAGTCCGCGTACCGCTCTGAAATTTACGTGATCGAGTCCTTTAACACCCGTGGCCCACGTGGGCAACGCACTGATGTGCTGACCATCTGGGATAAAGCCACCCTGACTGTGCTCGGCGAGGTGGTGTACCCCAAGCCCAAACGCTACCAGGGTATGCCGCAGCGCTATTCCATCCAGACGATAAACGAAGGCAACTGGGTCATCATTGCCAACTTCTCACCGGCTACCTCGGTGACCGTGGTTGACGTGAACAAGCGTGAGATCATTAATGAAGTCGCCACACCGGGTTGTGTGTTGGCCTTCCCCACAGGTAAGCGGGGCTTCAGTTCATTGTGCGCAGACGGCCGCATGATGTCGGTACAACTGGATGCCGATGGCCAGATCAGTCTGCAGGAGCGCGGAGAGCCCTTCTTCAACTCCGACGATACACCGATATTTGAACGCCCGGCAATGATCGACGGCGTCGCGTACTTCCCTTCCTTTGAGAGCCTGGTACACCCGGTGGACATGACCGGTGACAAGGCGATACCCGGCGAGGCCTGGTCGTTGGTGACGGAGGAAGAGCGTGCACAAAACTGGCGTCCCGGTGGGATCGGTATTGTTACTGAGGACAAGATCGGTCGCTTTTACGTGCTGATGCACCCCGATGGTAAGGACGGTACACAGGGCCACGGCGGTTCGGAAGTTTGGGTGTTTGACCCCGCCAAGAAAGAGCGCGTGTTGCGTATAGCATTGCAGGAATGGGGTTTATCGTTGGCAGCCAGTCGAGGAGACAACCCACTGCTGATGGTGACCAACCCGGTGGATATGTCGCTGGAAATGTATAACGCGCTGAATGGCGAATTCATTCGCAAGATAAGCGACATGGGCACGGAAACACCGCTGCTGTTGCACGCGTCCAAGTAACGGGACACAGGTACACGATGCCCGAATTTATCATCACCGCTGTCGCGCTTTTCTTCCTCTGGCTGTTCGCTGTTGCCGGTGTACAGAAGCTGCGAGCGATCAGCTGGTATGCGGGCTTGGTTGGCCGCTACTTCGACCGCGGGCCAGCACCACAGTTTGTTGTATACGGTGCTGCTGCGATCGAATTGACCTGTGCGGGTCTTTTGTTGTCCGCTCCCACCCGGCTGATTGGTCTGGCCCTGGCCTGCTTACTTCTGCTGGGCTATGCGGGGCTGATGATGAGGCAGATACAGCGTGGTCGCGCCGATATGAATTGCGGTTGCGCCGGGCCGGCGTCGGATACCTCGATCAGCGCCGGACTGGTCTACCGAAATCTCGTATGCGCCAGTGTCGCCGCGGTGGCGGCGCATTTTGTCGCTACCCCCTCGTTGGTAGCTGTACTGCCCTGGACGATCGGAATGATAGCGACGACTGGTTTATTGGCCCTGTTTATGATGCTGATCTATCTCGCCTGTGAGCAATTGATCGCCAACGCACAACATTACGCTGGAGCTTTTTGATATGGATTGGTTAGCGGTTTCCAATATCGCTTTGTGGATTGGGTTTATCACCCTGGCGGTGATCAACCTGGCGCTGCTACGCCAGGTTGGCGTGTTGTATGAACGCGTGGCGCCCGCCGGTGCGCTTATGGTCAATCAGGTGTTGGAGGTCGGTAGCGATGCGCCATCGCTGTCTCTGGCGACCTTGTCCGGCAACATCGAGGAAATCGGTGGTGCGCGCGATGGCAAATCCCAGCTGCTGTTTTTCGTGTCGCCGGATTGTCCGGTCTGTGGCGAGTTGACCGCGGTGTTCAAGTCGGCGGCACTAGCCGAAGAGAGCTGGTTACATGCTGTATTGGCCAGCGACGGCAGCGAGCACGATCACCAGGGCTATGTTCAAAGCAAGGGGCTCGAAGACTTCCCCTATGTGGTGTCGGAGATCCTGGGTAAGACCTATGGCGTGTCCAAGCTACCCTACGCGGTGCTGATTGACGAGCAGGGTAAGGTGGCATCCCTGGGTATCGTCAATTCTCGTGAGCACCTGGAAAGCCTGTTCGAAGCCAAGGAGCGCAAAGTGGCATCGATACAGGAATACATGAATAAGAAAACTGCCGTGAATTATGTGGAGGCGGACAAAGCATGAAACTAATCGACAAGATGTTTGAGCGCAAAGCGCGCCAGTTGGCACAGCGCAGCTCCCGGCGCAGCATGCTTAAGGGGCTGGGTGGATTCCTGGTTGGTGCCAGTGCGCTGCCTCTGCTCCCGGTCGCACGTGATGCTTCCGCGGGTCCAACTACACCCCTGGAGCAGGGGGACGAGGCGAGTTGCGATTACTGGCGTTACTGCGCGATCGACGGCTTTTTGTGCAGCTGTTGTGGTGGCACCGCCAATAGCTGCCCACCCGGTACCGAGATGTCACCGATTACGTGGATTGGCACCTGCCGCAATCCGGCAGATGGTCGCAATTATGTGATCTCCTACAATGATTGCTGTGGCAAGTCTGGTTGTGGTGCCTGTCTTTGTCAGCGGGATGAAGGTGACCGGCCGCACTATCGCTCGGACAAAACCAATGATGTTAACTGGTGTCTGGGCACTACCAGTTCCACCTACCACTGTTCTTCAGCCATCGTTGTTGGCCTGGCGTTTGAAGACAAGTGAGGATAGCGCTTTCAGCACTGTTGGCGTTTTGGGTTTGCGCATCGCAGGCGCTCGAGATTAATGATGACCGGGCGCGATTCAACTATCAGATGTTCTGCTCGGGCTGCCACGCACCAGATGGGGCCGGCTCGGGTGATGTACCGCGTATGAAAGATCATGTGGGACATTTTCTCACGACGGATGCGGGGCGCAGTTACCTGGTACGCGTGCCTGGCTCGGCAACCTCAGCACTGCGGGATGAAGAATTGGCCGAGGTGCTTAACTGGATTCTTATTGGTATGGGTGGCGACAGTGTGGCTGAGGATTTTAAACCATACAGTGCTGCGGAGGTGTCGACCCTGCGAGCAGCGCCACTGAATGAGGTAGAAGAATATCGGGCAGGTCTGCTGCAGGATATTGCCCAACAACAGACAGAACAGGCGACAACACCATGAAGACCTACTCGATTGTATTGCTCTCCCTCGCGCTTTTCAGTTCCTGGGCCGTGGCTGAAAGTGCCCCGCCCGAAGCTGCGGCTTGTGTTGCCTGTCATGGACCCGATGGTAATTCCAGTAATCCGGACTGGCCGAACCTCGCCGGTCAGAACGTGGAGTACCTGATGCTGCAAATCAGTAATTTCCGCAACGGTGTCCGTGAAAATGCGCTGATGGCGCCGATGATAGCAGCCCTGCCCGAGGGCGCCGATGAGGCGGTGGCGAACTACTACGCGGCCCAGGCTGTTCGCACTGCCGCCAATGGTAATCCTGACCTGGTGAGCCGTGGCCAGAATGTGGCCGCGTACTGTGTTTCCTGCCATGGCGGGGCGGGTAAGACAGCGAATGGTGAATGGCCTAACCTGGCCGGTCAGCAGGCCAAGTACATGCGCACCCAGTTGGAGGCCTACAAGGCGGGAACGCGGGTTCACCCCCATATGCAAAATGCGGTGCTGGGCTTTAGCGATAGTGATCTCGACGCGGTAGTGTCCTACTACAGCCAGCTCGAACCCTGAGATGACCCCTCCAAAAATGAGCCAGATGTGGGCCTACCCGTCGCGGCTCAGTCTGGCACTGTGCGCATTGAACCTGGCGACAGCGTATGCCAGCGAGACGCCAACGCCCGCTGACCTGATTCTGCGCAATGGCGTTATCCATACCATGGAAGCCGAACTGCCTCGCGTATCAGCGATAGCAGTGCGCGACGGTAAGTATGTCTATCTGGGTGATGAACAGGGCGTGGAGGAATTCCGCGGCCCCGCCACCCGTGTCATGGATCTGGCGGGCAAAATGGCCATGCCTGGCATCAACGATATCCATTCCCATCCCTGGCAGGGCGGTATCAAGGAACTCTTTGAGTGTAATTTCAGTTTCACCGCCACGCCTGACGAAATAGCCGCAACTTTGCGCGCTTGTATCGACGCCAACCCGGAAGCACAGTGGATTACCGGCGGGCAGTGGACCAGTGAATTCTTCAGCATAAATGCAATCAATGCACCGCGGGCCTGGTTGGACCAGGTGTCTACCGACAAAGCGATCTACCTCGAAGACGATTCGGCACACCACGGGTGGTTCAACAGCAAAGCTATGGAACTCGCAGGGCTGGCCGAAAATGCCCCCGACCCTGACGGCGGAGAGTATCTACGCGATGCAAATGGTTTGATTTCCGGGGTAGCGCTGGAACGCGCCACTTATGGTATCAGTGACGCAATGCCTGCATGGACTCATGAGCAGAACGTCGCGGGTATTGCCAAGGCCGTGGAACTGGCCAATGGCTTTGGTCTCACCGGGATGCTGGAGGCGCGGACACCCCTGGAAGTCTTACCCGCCTATGTGGATGTGGACAAGGCCGGCGGCATGACTATCCACGCGGTGACTGACTTGCAAACCCCGCGGGGTGAGCGCCTGGCGCCGATGGATATAGCGCCCTTGATCAGTGCCAGCGAGGCCAACGCGTCGCCCAATGTGCATTCGCGCTTCGCCAAGTTCTTCCTGGATGGCGTCCCGACCATGTCGCGCTCTGCGGTCATGCTGGCACCCTACACTTTGAATGAACAGTTCCCGGAGAGCACGACTGGCACCTTGATGATTCCGGTAGACATTCTGGAGGCGGATTTAGTGGCCCTGGACGCGGCGGGCTTCACGGTCAAGATTCACACCGCCGGTGATGGCGCGGTCCGACTGGCGCTGGATGCGCTGGAAAATGTGCGCAAGCGCAACGGCGACAGTGGGCTGCGCCACGAGTTGGCCCATGCCGGTTATATAGACCCGGATGATCTGCCGCGCTTCGCTGCCTTGAATGTCACCGCCGATCTGTCTCCTTACTTATGGTATCCGAGACCAATTATTGAATCGGTCATCGCCGCCGTTGGTAAGCGAGGTCGACACTATATGCCCATAAAGGACTTGTTGGATTCTGGGGCTAATGTGGGCATGGGGTCTGATTGGCCTTCGGCCGCCGCGGATATGAATCCGTGGCCTGCCATCGAGGCCATGGTGACCCGTAGGAATCCCTTTAACGATGGCAATGAAACCCTCTGGGTGGAGCAGGCCATTACTCTGGAGCAGGCGCTTGCGATAGCTACTATTGGCGGCGCGAAGTCCTACCGTCTGGAGCATATCACCGGGTCTATCGCCCTGGGCAAATCCGCCGACCTGGTGGTGCTGAATCATGATTTGTTTGCGATCCCGGCCGCCGATATTGGCGATACCCAGGTCGATTACACCCTGTTTGCGGGCAACGTTGTATACCAACGCCAGCCCTGATCGCCTCGCAATCCATGAATAAATCCTTTGTTGCGATTACGCTGCTGCTGTTTTTGGTCGCATTGCTGCCCCTGACTCGTCCCGGTGGTGGCTGGTTCTGGGAGTTGGGCAACGGCCTCGGCTTCGCGGCTCTGGCCTGTATACTCTACCTGCTGATCGATACCCGTCGCGGCGGCAAAGTGCGAGCCCACCAGGTGATCAGTTATCTCGCGGCCATATTTCTGGTTGCTCATATCCTTTGGTTTTTGCTCGGTGATCCTACCGTGATTGAATATGCCAAGCCCGGTGCCTCATGGTCTATGTGGTCGGCCTGGTTAGCGCTGGCGGTGCTGGTGGTGTTGGTGGTTACCTCCCTACCCACCCTGCGGCCGGCTAACTATGTAGACCACGGTGGCTTCCGGTTGTGGCACCGGCTGCTGACGGTGGCTCTGTTGGCGGCCAGCATTCACCATATTGCGGGCAGTGGGTTCTACCTGTTTCACCCCCTGCATTGGTCGGCCTTCCTGGTTATTGCCATCTTCCTGATGACGTTGCCTCTGGCGCGTAATCGCGGCCTGCGACCGGTCCAGCCGCTACCGGCATTGTTGCTAAGTGCTACGGCTATCGGCGTGTTCGTTGGCGTGAAGTACCTGGTGCAATGAAGCGCACACTGGCATTGCTGTTGGTGTTAGTGGGCGTGCTCTATGCGCTAATGATTGGCCTGTCCAGCGCGGCGTATCGCGCGCAGCAGGAGCAGACCGCCTGGGTGCCCCCGCTGCCCATGAAATTTGCGCATATTGATCATGCCCAGCAGCGCTGTGTGGATTGCCACCATAACTTTGAAGACGATACCGGTCAGGGCATGTGTATCGACTGTCATTTCCGGGACCCGGAACTGGCGGTGATTATGGAGCAGCAGTTTCACGACCTGTGTCGCGGATGCCACCTGGAGAAGGCCATGGCTGGGGAGGAGGCCCACGGTCCATTGCGTCATTGCGTGGACTGCCACCAGGAAGATTTTATGCCATAGCGCGGTGAGGTGTGGCTTAGCCCGGAAATTGCACCAGCACAGTCTTTAATCGCAACTTTAAACTGCTATTACAGAACTGATCGTGATATCCGCTGAGGTACAATTTGTAACCGAGTTTCTTGGCCAGGTTTTCACTTGATCTGGACCACTCTGATCGCACATGCTCGCTCCGACGCTGCTATGGCAGCGTTTACGCTCACGAGCACGACCAGAGCGGCCCATCTCGGCGCGAAATTCCTGCCCGCTCGCGCAAATTCCGGGCTAGCGGCGACGCGCCTGCCAGCGGATCGGCATGGATTTTACCCCGCGTTGAAAATTAGACCGAAGAAAGCGCGGTGCTGCTGTAGCTTCGATGGATTCCATGCGCTGGGTGAGTTGGATAAACAGCGCCTGCATTTGCGTTCTAGCGAGCTGCGCCCCGATGCAGAAATGCGGCCCATAGCCGAAGCTGAGGTGCGGGTTGGGGTCGCGATCAAACTTGAATGTCTCTGACTGACTGAAAACCTGTTCGTCGCGATTCGCGGATAGAAACGACACCACCACCTTGTCGCCCTGGCGAATCTTTTCCCCGGCGATTTCGGTATCGGCCGTGGCGGTGCGTCGAAAGATCATCACCGGGCACCACCAGCGCAGCATTTCATTGACCACGGTATCGGCGCGGTCCGGGTCGGCAGCCAGGGCATTCCATGCCTTGGGGTTTTCCAGTAAGGCGATCATGCCCCCTGGGATGCTGTTGCGCAGGGTTTCGTTACCCGCCACGGAAAACAGCCAGAACATATTTTCAAACTCTTCGACCGTGAGCGCGCCTTCCTCGTCGTCGATCTGTGTCAACAGGACGGACATCACGTCTTCGCCCGGTTGGCGACGCTTGTGTTCCGCGAGCAGGTGCGCGTAGCGATACAGGTCGTCCATACCGCCGCGGGAGCGGGGATTGGGCATCTGCCCATGTGAGTCCGGGGTCGGGCGCAGCTGTAATGCTTCGCGCGCCATGTCAGTACCCTGGTCGTATTGAAACGCGTCGGACTGGGCATAGTCCGGATCCTGGAAGCCAATCACACGATTGGCCCAGTCGAACATGAGGTAGCGGTCTTCCTGGGGAAGGCCGAATATGTCTGCCAGGCACAGCAGCGGCATGTCGGCCGCAATATCTTTCACAAAGTCGCATTCACCTTCACGATCGTCCTGCATTACTTTATCCAGAATATCGCTGGCGTGCTGCTCGATCTGCTGACTGAGTTGTTTAATGGCACGGGAGGTGAACGTATTGATCAACAACCTGCGCAGGCGGGTATGGCGCGGCGGGTCCATGTTGAGCATCATCTGCTGTACGTACGCGAGATCCTCGGGTGTATCCGGGTCCCTGAGTTGGGTGGCGCCCAGTTGGGATGAAAATAGTTCCGGCGCTTTCAGCACCTGTAAGCACTCTGCATGGCGCAGGACCAGCCAGAAGCCCGTACCGCCGGGCCACTGCGGCAACGTGTGTTCATCGACCCAAAGAACGGCAGTCTGTTCGCGCAGCGCGGCAATTTGATCGATGGGCGCGCCTGCCTCATACACCAGTGGATCGTAGAGAAACTCGAGACCTGTGGGATCAACCTGCATGTCTATCATCTTGTGACACGTTGAGTCCTTTTTTTGAGCGCTGCTAAATTATAGCTTTATTTGAGAAGTATTTTGATGGCTCGGTGGCGCGTCAGCCCTGGAATACGCCTTTGAAACTCGCCGTGAATACGTCCATGTAGGCTCGAGGGCAGCGTCCATGCTGCCCACGGTTTCAAAGACGTATTCCAGGACCGACGCTTAGATTTAATACCTCGTGAGATCGAAACGATTCGTGGAATGTAAATCTTGCCTCAAAGTGATTCACTGAATTTCAGATATGGTTTTGCCATTTCCCTCAATGTCACGGCGTCTTCAGGTTCAGGTGGGATTGATTTCAATTCTGCCGCGGCTAATTGTGAAGCAGTGGAACCTTAAACGCTTTTTGAAACCGTCTGCCGCATGGATGCGGCAGCCGAGCCCCCATGGATGGGTTCACGGCGTGTTTCAAAAAGCGTTTAAGGTTGCGCTGCGCCAATACACAGATAGTTGGATAGTAAAGCGGTCTTGAATTGGTCTATATCGCTAAATGTTTAGTACCCAGCCTGCGGCGCACCCTCATCAGGCTCTTCACCTGACTTAAACCGCTGCGCCAACCTTTGTGCCCCCTGCGACAGAATCAAAGTGTCCACGCCCACACCCACAAAATCAGCGCCCTGTTCGACGTACTTTGTGACCAGGTCCGGGTCCATACACAACAGGCCGGCTATCTTGCCCGCTTGCTTGATGGCGGCGAGCCCATTGCCGATCGCCTCGCGCACCTCCGGGTGACCGGCGTCTCCGACGTGGCCCATCGAAGCCGAAAGGTCAGAGGGGCCGATGAACACGCCATCGACCCCATCTACTGCCAGGATGGCATCCAGGTTTTGCATTGCCGATGCGGTTTCCACCTGTACCAACAGGCAGATTTCATCGTTGGCTTTTTCTACATAGCCTGGCACGCGATTCCACTGAGCGGCCCGCGCCATCGATGTGCCAAGTCCCCGGGTACCTTGTGGGGGATAGCGAACGGCGCTGACCAGTGCTTTGGCTTGTTCAGCATTGTCGACCATGGGAATAAGCAGGGTCTGAGCACCGATATCCAGGAGCTTTTTGAGCAGGGCGGCATTACCCTCCACAGGGCGGACAATGGGCGCTACCGGGTGTGGAGCGATGGCCTGCAGATGGCTCATGATATCGCGCAATTCGAAAGGGCCGTGTTCGTGGTCAATCAGCAGCCAGTCAAATCCAGCGCCTGCGGCGATTTCTGCTACCGAATTGTCGGGCAATCCGAGCCAGAGTCCGTAGATAGGGCCACCGTCTGCCAGTGCTTGCTTGAATTTGTTGCGGGGTAGTTCCATGCACTTACCTTATCTGGCTAGTTACGCGGTTTTACAGACGCAGCTTAGCTGAAGTTGATGGTGATCTCACCGAAGTCGCCGTAGTCGGCGCGAATCGTATCACCGGGGGTAACGATCACGGGGCGTGTGAATGAGCCTGACAAAATAATCTGTCCGGGTTCAAGGCCAATGCCCCACGGTGCAAACCGCTTGCATACCCAGCGGATGCCGTGGGCCGGGTGATCCATTACACCGGCTGCTAGGCCCGTCTCCTCAATCTCTTCGTTAAGGTAGAGCAGGGCGCCGGCCCAGCGCAGGTCGACTTCGCGCGGGTCGATTTTAACGTCGCCCACGATGATGCCGGCGTTGGCTGCATTGTCGGCGATGGTGTCGAAAACCTTGCGTGTGTAACCACTTTCCGGGTCGACCCGGAAGCTGCGTGCCGCAATTAACTCCAGCGCAGGTACCACGTAATCGGTAGCATCAATCACTTGTTCGACGGTGACGTCTTCACCAGACAGTGGTTTTTTGAGTACAAAGGCAAACTCTGTCTCGATGCGCGGGTCGGTAAAATTCCCCGCCGGGATGGTGCCCCCGTTGGGAAATACCATGTCATCCAGCAGCACCCCGTAGTCAGGTGTGTCGATATTGACTGCCATCTGCATGGCGCGGGAGGTTAAACCGATCTTGTAGCCGACCACTTTGCGGCCATCTTCCACCTTGCGGTCCACCCAACGTTTTTGTACCTGGTAGGCGTCGTCCATGTCCATGTCGGGGTAGCTCAGGGTGAGCGCTGGCATCTGCTTGACCGAGGTTTCCGCCTGGTAAAGGCGTTCGGCAGCATCAGCGATTTGTTCTTCAGTTAACATGCGGTTGATCCCGGCGCTAAATGTTCTTCTTGTTGAATTTGACGTGCTCTTCGAGTTCGCGCATCTCGAAACTCACCGCCAGCCCCTGGCGCTCGAAGATGGGCTGCAGGTGATCGGTGAGGATGTCGAACAGGGTCTTGCCGATGGCCATGCGTGTATCCAGATCGCGACCGCGGCCGACTTTAATGCTGAGATTGATAAAGCCGTTTTCCGGATTGCCATCACCTACTCGAAACTCGTCACAGCGCATGGCGCGACTGCGAATGCCCGCCAGCGGGAACACGCCGCTGTCCGCTGCGGCCCGGTGCATCTTCTCCATCAAGCCCGCCAGGTCCAGCAGATCCTCTGGCAGATTGGATGAGTACTCGTAAATAAAGTGGGCCATCAGGCAGCGCCCTCCATCGGCGGCGCTGAATCCAGGTCCATGATGCCGACGGTACAGCCCACGGCAAATATGGGAATCGGTCGGTAGTAGGGCACGGAACCGGTGCACCCTTCGGTAGCGCCGGAAATGGCGATAAATGTGCGAATCTCGAAGCCACCCTGGCCGGCCTCAAAGTAGGTTTGCTCGTCGGTATAGTCGAGGAGCCGTTCGCGATCGTTGCTGCACCAGCGATCCAGGAAATCCCTGTCCCAGTCGGCATCGATCTTGCCGGAGTCAGGTGTGGCAGGCCAGTGTGAAATACCGCCAGTGCCAACAATCGCTATACGTTCGGGTACGGCGTCGCAGGCCTTACGCAATGCCTGGCCGAAGGCATAGGCGCGGTGCAGTGGGGTGATGGGTGGCCCCTGGCAATTGATGTTGACCGGAATGATCGGGAGATCATAACGCGGGGTCAGGAAATGCAGCGGCACCATGATGCCGTGATCAAATTTCCATTCCTCCGCATAGGCGACATCAATGTCCTGCATAGTATGCTCAATGAGTCGGCGCGACAGGTCTACATTGCCGGGAACTGTCGTACGTTGGATTCCCAGCCACTCGGGGTCCTCGATGGGTCCCTCGTATTCTTCGCCCATGCCCACACAGTAGGCCGGCATATTGTTCATGAAAAAATTGGCGAAGTGCTCCGCTGCGATAACGATGAGTGCATCCGGGCGCGTGGCTTCCATGGCCAGGCGCATTTCGTCCATGGCGGCGTAGAGCGTTTCGGCGTCGTCACCCTCGGCCATGTCTTTGCGGCCGGTGATTCCCGGCGCATGGGAGCAGACTCCCGCGAATACCAGGCTCATACTGCTCCCTTTCCGTCAGTGGTTACATATAGACCAGCGCGTACATTGCCGTGCTCATCCAGGGCGTCCCGCATGGACTTGATGTATTCCGGCCAGGCATAGCCGCACATCGCAGCGTAGTGCATGAGAATCTGGCCGTTCACGCCCAGGATGTACAGCAGGCCAATGTCGGGTTTGCGCAGCGCTTCTTGTTCTTCCTCATTCAACTTGTAATCGACCAGCACACTGTCCTTGTCGGCGAAAAATTTTTGTTGCAGCTCTTCGTCGCGATTCAGGTTGTACAGCAGCTTTTGTACGTAGTAGAGGCTCATGGCTAGCGTCCCAATACAGGTACGTTATGCGTGTCGTGGGCGATACAGACGTTCTTGGTTTCCATGTAGAAATCGAAACTATAATCACCGCCATCGCGACCGATACCGCTCATCTTGATGCCGCCAAAGGGCGATGGCAAGTTGCGGTTGTTTTCGGAGTTCACCCACAGCATGCCCGCTTCCACCTTATTCGCCAGGCGCATAGCGCGGCCAGTGTCCCCGGTCCAGATGTAACCGCTGAGGCCGTAGGGCGTGTCGTTGGCGAGTGCCACGGCCTCTTCTTCAGTATCAAAGCTGATCGCGGTCAACACCGGGCCGAATATCTCTTCGCGGGCGATGCGCATGCTGTTGTCAGCACTGGTGAACAGGGTGGGTTGCACGTAGTTGCCATTGCCCAGTTCCGGCATGCGGTCGCCGCCTACCGCTACCGTCGCGCCATCTTCGCGCGCCGCGTCCATGTAGCTCATCACTTTTTCAAAATGTCCGGTGTGTACCAGCGGGCCAACCTCGGTATCGGGATCCAGGGAGTGTCCGACGCGCAGCGCCTTGACGCGTTCTTCGAGCGCGGCAATGAACTTGTCGCGTATGCCACTTTGGATCAGCAGGCGGCTGCTGGAGGTGCAGCGCTGTCCGTTCAGGCTGTAGATCATAAACACCACCGCATCCAGGGCGCGCTCAAAGTTGGCGTCGTCAAAAACGATAACCGGATTCTTGCCACCCAACTCAAAATGGACACGCTTCAGGGTATCTGCGCCCTGGCGCATGATATGGCTGCCGGTGGCGGTCTCGCCGACGAGCGCCACTGCCTTGATGGCCGGGTGTTCGGTCAGCGTCTTGCCGGCGACCTCGCCGAAACCGTTGACTGTATTCCACACACCGGGGGGAATGCCGGCCTCGTTGCTAATGTCCGCCAGCAGCATGGCTGACAGGGGGCTCAACTCCGCCGGTTTGTGTACCACGGTACAGCCCGCGGCCAGGGCCGGTGCAATCTTCCAGGTGGACAACATAAACGGTGTGTTCCATGGCGTGATGACACCGACGGGGCCGATGGGTGTGCGCAGGGTGTAGTTGGTGTGTTGATCCTGGTGCAGTGCCAGGCCGTTGCGCGCTTCGGGCGCCTTGTCGGCGAAGAAACGAAAGTTGGCGGCACCGCGAATCGCCGCCTGCTTCATGAAGCGGATAGCCTGGCCACAGTCCATACTTTCAACCAGGGCGATTTCCTCGGCGCGCTCGACGATTTTGTCGGCAAAGTGGTTGAGCAGCTTTTTGCGCTCTGCGCCTGGCATATCACGCCACTCGGGGAATGCCGCCTCGGCGGCTTCGCAAGCTGCAGTGACATCAGCCGCACTACCTTCCACAACCTGCCCCAGGCTGGTGTTGTCTGTAGGGGTGGTGTTGTCGTAAGTCTTGCTGCCCTCGGGTACAACCATCTGCCCATTGATGTAATGGCCGGTGATGTTGTCCTGGAACGGTTGCAGGTAGCGTTTCGCCGCTTCCATATTGCTGTTGAAATCTGACATGGGGCACCTCGAGCAAGTAATCGAACAAAAAATATAACGTGTTAATTAAAAATTGTCAATTGTATAAGTGTATGTTCGGTCTGGCATATTTCGAGGAAACAGTGATTTTCGCTGCTATTTATAACTAAATTACATATGTCGCTCGCTGGAATTGCCGTCGCGAGCAGATTGCGCTAATATTTAACGCGTTAATTTAAAGAGGAGCGATGCTATGCGGTTTTTGAGTTTCAGTCATGCAGGTAAACCATCCTGGGGTGTGGCGGATGGCCATGGGGTGATAGACCTCGGTGCACGTTTTGGAGGCAGCCTTTTTTCAATCCTGCAGGAACACAGATTGCCCGAAATGCGGGAAGCGGCTGGCGGTATGGCAGCGGATATTGCCCTGGCAGATATCACCTACCTGCCGCCGATCACCACGCCCGATAAAATTGCCTGTATTGGTGTGAACTACGCCAATCGCAATGCGGAGTACAAGGACAACTCTGACGACCCTGAGTGGCCCAGCCTGTTCATGCGCACCATCGATTCCTTCACCGGCCACGACCAGCCCTTGTGGCGTCCGCCCGAGTCACACCAGCTGGACTACGAAGGTGAGATCGTCATTATCATCGGTAAAGAGGGACATCGTATTTCCGAGGAGGAGGCGCTGGATCACGTAGCGGGATTCACCATCATGAACGAGGGTACCCTGCGTGATTGGGTGCGTCATGCCAAATTCAATGTCACCCAGGGCAAAAACTTTGTAAATTCCGGGGGGCTGGGGCCGTGGATGGTAACCGCTGACGAAATTCCCGATGTGACCAACATGACAGTGACTACCCGTGTTAATGGCGAGCAGCGCCAGCACGATACCACTGCCAACCTGATGTTCCCGTTCCGCTTTTTGCTCAGCTACCTGTCAAAATTTTATATACTCAAACCGGGCGATGTCATTTCAACGGGCACGCCCCTGGGTGCAGGTGCGCGCTTTGATCCACCGAAGTACCTCGCCCCCGGAGACGTCGTTGAAGTGGAAGTACCGGGTATAGGAATTTTGAGTAATGGCGTTATTGACGATCCCACGGTGTAAGCATGCGCCGTTTTAACCGCTCCCTGCCAATGACACTGATGAAGGCCAGGGAAGCGGTTATGCGGGAGTTTACACCGCACCTGCGAGAACATGGTCTGTCGGCACAGCAGTGGCGCGTACTGCGGGCGCTCGAGGAAGAGCAGGCCATGGACGCAACGGAAATCGCTAACCGCTGCGCGCTGCTTATGCCCAGTTTGTCGCGAATACTACAGAACCTTGAGGCACGGGGTCTGGTGACCCGAGTGCCGGCGGAAGATGATTTACGCCGAACACTGGTAACCATCTCTACGGACGGCAAGAAGCTGTTTGAAATAATCGCCCCTCTGCAGGAGCAGCGTTACGAACAGATCACCGAGCGTTTTGGTTATGGCAAGCTCGAGCTGCTCTATGAACTGCTTGACGAACTGATCGAGAAGGTTGGGGAAGAACCAAAGCCGTAATACCTGGTTCGGGCCGATCTGATTGTGCTCAGTTCCCTACGCCGGGCGGAATCAGCCCTTCGCTTACCCAATTATCGAAGATATCCAGCACGGTATCTGCAAAAATCTCGTCATTGATGTGGCCATCGATCTCACGCAGTTCGACGGTGGATGGCAATGCGTTTCGCAGTGCGTCTGCAAAAGCCTTTAAACCCTCGTTATCGTGAAACGGGCCACCCTCCCGGTCCCATTCATCTATACCCTGAAGGGGCATCACAAAGGCGGTCGCTCCCTGACTCTTGGCAAGCTTGCCGGCAATGGTATTGGCTGCGCTGACTTTTTCTTCGAGGGTCAGTTGTGCGCAGGCGATGAGCCGGTTATGGGTGTGCACTGATCTGTCGCCGAGTTTTTCAAGGGGCGGGGCCCAGGTTTGAAAATCCATCAAGGTGACACCGCCTGGGGCGACAATTTGGGGTGTTCCGTTCGTGCCTGCGCCCTCTAGACGCGATGCGCCCGCACTGATCACTGAGCCATTGTCTTGGTTGCTGACCTCTACCAGGCTGAAGTCCATCACGGCGGCGAAGGTGCCACTGCTTGCCAGTGACTCCAGGGCGCGTCCACCCATACCGGTGGTGTGGAAAACTGCGAGTTCGTAGCCGCGCTTCTCCAGCTCGGGTTTGAGGCGAATCATGTACTTTAAGGTACTGCTGCCCAGTGAGGTCATGCCAACAATGGGCCTTTGGCCGGAGCTGGTCTCTTGCGTTTTGCAGGCACCAACCACCGCGCCCGCCGCCTGGCTGAGCACGGATTTGCAGATCGAGTTCAGGCCATAAAGCCCCCCCGCCCACAACACCATCATGACATCGGGCGTAATCCGTTCAGGCGGCAGGATGGGAGAGAATGCTACGGTCGAAGCGATACATTTCGGGAAACCGAGCGGTAGCGCAGCGGCCACGTCCAGGGCCAGATCGGTAGCCATTGAGCCCCCGATGGCCAACATGCCATCTATTTCACCACTTTCCTGCAGGGATTTTACCAGGGCCGCAGCGCCCGCTGATTGTCGCGTCATCGCCTTGTTTTCATCACCCAGGGCGATGATCTCGGCGTTGCTTGTGCCATCGGCTTCGGCGACATCATGCTTGCTGTAGTCCGGAGTGAACGCGGGTTCTCCGAGAACGCCAACGTCCATAATCTTTGCGCTTGCACCGGTCTTCTCTACGCAGGCTTGCAGGTACAACAATTCGTCGGCCTTGGTGTCCGCCGTACCAACAATCAGAATAATCGGCTGTGACATTCGCTTTACCTCTTATGATATTGCAGCCAGGCCGGCGTCTAGCGCCGCCAGAATGGTCGCTACGTGTTCTGCAGTGATTACCAGAGGGGGAGACATGATCACGTTGTTGCCGGAAATGCGCACCATGACATGCTCTGCATACACAGCATCGGAGAATGTGGTCATGCGTTGCTTATCCATCGGTGTCTTGTTCTGCGGGTCTGACACCAGCTCTATGGCTTGCATCAAGCCGATACCGCGGACATCGCCGATGCAGGGGTACTTAAGTTGCAGCTTCTTCAGTCCGGCGGCCAGTTCTGCGCCGCGGGCAGCGGCGTTGGTGGGCAGGTCATGTTTGCCAAGTTCCCCGAGGGTTGCCAGTGCTGCCGCCGCACCCACCGGGTGCCCGGAGTAAGTGTAGCCGTGGCCGATATCACCGAGCGCATTGGCATTTGATTCGAATGTCTCGGCTACCTCTGCGCTAATCATGGTTGCACCCACGGGGTAGTAACCGCAGCTTATGCCCTTCGCGGTGCTCATCATGTCGGGCTGGGTTTTCCATAGTCTGGAGCCGGTCCAGGCCCCGGTTCTCCCGAACGCGGTGATGACTTCATCCGCGATGAGCAAGATGCCGTGCCGATCGCAAATGTCGCGAACGAGCGGCATAAAGGATTCGTGGGGGACAATTACTCCGCCGGCACCCAGAACAGGCTCCATGATAAATGCGGCAACCGTGTCCGCTCCCTGGAACTGAATCTCGTCTTCGAGCATATTTGCGCACAGCTGTGCCAGTTTTTCCGGGTCGGTTTCATTAAAAGGGTTGCGATAGCTGTAGGGCGCAGCGACCTGAAAGCATCCGGGCAACAAGGGCTCGTAGTTGCGTCGAAACTTGGCATTGCCATTAATTGAGGCGCCACCGAAGTGCGTGCCGTGATAACCCTTCTTCAGGCTCAAAAACTTGGTGCGATCCTTATCGCCACGGATCTTGTGATACTGTCGCGCCAGTCTGAGCGCAGTCTCTACGGAGTCTGAACCGCCAGATGTGTAAAAGGCGCGTTCCAGACCATCTTCTTTAAACCAGTCGCCGAGTGCATGGGACAGTTCTATGGCCCTGTCGGTGGCCACGCCGGCGAATGACGAGTAGTACGGAAGCTTCTCTAACTGCTGCGTAATTGCGTCTTTGATTGGCTGGCAGGAGTAACCCAGGTTGACGTTCCATAGCCCGGCAACGGCGTCCAGGCTGCGGTGCCCGTCGACATCGATAACCTCAACGCCCTCGGCGGCGCTGATAATACGAGGGGGGTTTTCTTTGTTCGCCGCAGGGTGACCCATTGGTTGCCAGTAGTTGAGCTCGCGGTTTTCCATGTTGCTTCAATCTCCTCTCAGCAGGCTGATGGCCTGTTGGTAACTTTGTTCGGGGTGCTGTACGTCGAAATGCACGGTCTGCATGCCGACGGCCTGGGCGCCCTTGATGTTTTTCATCTGGTCGTCAACGAATACGCAGTTCTCCAAGGGCAAGCCCAGCGCATCTGCACAGCTTTCATAGGCTCGCGGATCGGGCTTTAAAATACCGGTGTAGGTCGCGTCGAGAATCGTATGGAAGCGTTCCAGAAATGGCAGTTTGCTGCGAAAATTCGCGCCGTAGAACAGGTCCAGCTCGTTGGACAGTATGGCCAGTTGCGCGCCGGCAGACTCAGCCTCATCCATGGCCCACAAGGCCTCGGGCCTGATGATAGCCTCCGGGTCAGCACCCCGGGCGGCGATGACCATTTCAGACATCTCCGTCCACTGCTGCCCTGCCAGTTCAGCGACTTCGCGCGTACGCTGCGCCCAGTATTCGCGCTCGGTCAGCTCGTTATTTTGCATGGCGACCCAGAGCGGGTCAGTGTTGGGATCGAAGGGCCCGCGCCAGGTGAGACTGCCCGGGGCCAGATTGAGTGCTGTTTCGGTGAGTGTGTGGGTTTCGAATAGCGTGCGGGATATTACGCCGCCGAAGTCCAACACCAGTGCGCGCTTATCCTGCATCTGATACTTCCTCCAGGCCTGTAAAGCCCATGGCGTGTGAGGCTTCGAGAGCGGCCCGCTCCACGGCCCGTAAGATCTTCCTTCGATGAGTGTCTTTAAAGCGCGAGGTGGGTGCCGCTACCGCCAGCGCACCCAGTGGCGCATTGGATTGGCCCAGCACGGGCGCGGCGATACTGCACACATCCATCTCGTATTGCTCGACGTTGATGTAATAGCCCTGGTTGCGTACGGTTTGCAGCATCTCAATAAACTGTTTCTTGTTGGTGATCGTGTTAGGCGTGTAGGCTGGCAGCGCACGCTTGAGCAAATTTTTTGACAGAGACTCTTCGCTATACGCAAGGCAGACAATGCCTGAGGCTGTGGCGTGAAGCGGACCTTCCTCACCGAGTACGAAGTTAATCCGGTTGGACCTCGGAGATTCGACAATATCGACGGAGGAGACCCGGCCCCCAGAAAGCAGCGAAAAATGGGCGCTTTCACCTGTTTCGGCAACCAGTTCCTCGAGCAGTGGTGTGGTAATCGATACCAGTGGCGAACTCGTTTCACGGACCCTGGCCAGCCTCAGCACCCCGGGTCCGAGCCGATAGGCTTTATTGGTTGGGTTTTGCTCAATGTAGTCATGCTTGATCAGCGCTACCAGCAGGCGACGGGTGCTGGCCTTATCGTAGCCGGCACAGCGAGCGAGTTCGCTCAGACCGATCTCTGGCTGTGCTTCGGAGAAGAAACTCAGAAGTTCTACCGCTTTGTCTACAGTTTGCACGTTGAGGCTTGACCTCGATGGTGAAAGTTAATCATAATAATGAACCGTCGGTGATAATAATGAACCGATACAAAAAGTCAAGAGGATCCCCGTTCGACATGGCCGATACTGAACTCATTCAAACCTTGAAAGACCAGCCTGTGGCGCCTGGCCTGCATCTCATCGATGGTGTCTGTGTGGCGAGCGAAGATGAAGCGGTAATGGATGTGCTCAGCCCACGTAATGGGGAGGTGCTGACAACCCTGGCCCAGGGGGGAACGTTGGAGGTTGACAGAGCCGTCGCCAGTGCGCGCCGCGCCTACGAGCGCGGTGTGTGGGCGAATATGGCTCCGGCCCAGCGCAAGAAAATTCTCATCAAGCTGGCTGAGGTGATTGAGCGCGATGCCTACCCCTTGGCGGTTCTGGGCGTGAGGGACAACGGTACCGAGATCAACATGGCCCTGAAAGCGGAGCCGGGCAGCGCGGCGGCGACGTTTCGTTAC
This sequence comes from Halieaceae bacterium, assembly GCA_963669435.1. Taxonomy (GTDB): domain Bacteria; phylum Pseudomonadota; class Gammaproteobacteria; order Pseudomonadales; family Halieaceae; genus CALJFL01. Next base: position 804,210 of record OY770025.1, on the reverse strand, counting down.
TACGGTGAGGCGATTGATAAGGTCTACGGTGAAATCGCCCCCACCCCAGACAATACGCTGGGCCTAATCCACCGTGAGCCGGTGGGCGTTGTGGGCGTGATCGTACCGTGGAATTTCCCCCTGATGATCGGCGCCTGGAAGATTGCGCCCGCGTTGGCAGCCGGTAACTCGGTGGTGTTAAAGCCCGCGGAAACAGCTTCGCTGAGCTTACTACGGCTTGCAGCCCTGGCATTGGAGGCAGGACTGCCTGAGGGGGTTCTGAATGTTGTGACCGGCAGGGGCGACGTTGCCGGTGAGGCGCTTGGCCTGCATATGGATATCGATGTACTGGCCTTTACCGGCTCTGGTGTGGTTGGCAGAAAACTCCTGGAGTACTCGGCTGCGTCGAATTTGAAGCACGTCTATCTCGAGTTGGGGGGCAAGTCCCCGAATATCATCTTTGAAGATGCGCCTGATCTTGATGTTGCAGCTGCCGCGGCGGCTAACGGCATTTTCAGGAACTCCGGCCAGGTATGTGTATCCGGGTCACGACTACTCGTCCAACAGGATATTCACGACGAATTTTTGTCGCGATTAATTGCTTGCTCCAATGCGCTTCGCGTGGGTGATCCACTCTCCCCGGATTCAGATATTGGCGCCATAAACAGCCATTCCCAGTTGGAGAAAAATCTCAGCTATGTGCGTGTTGCCCAGGAAGAGGGGGCCAGGCTCTCTGCGGGCGGCGAACAGATTCTCGCGGAGACGGGCGGCTACTATATGCAACCCACCATCCTTAACGGCGTGTCGCCGCAGATGCGCATAGCACAGGAAGAAGTGTTTGGCCCGGTGCTCAGCGTGATTCCTTTCTCTGACGAGGAAGAGGCCGCGCGCATTGCCAATTGTACGCACTATGGATTGGCGGCGGGCATCTGGACCAAAGATCTCGGGCGGGCACACCGTATGATCAAGCGCGTTCGATCAGGCGTGGTGCATGTCAATTGCTACGGTGGAGCGGATATTACGGTGCCACTGGGTGGAATGAAGCAGTCGGGGAATGGACATGATAAGTCGCTGCATGCACTGGATAAGTACACTGCGCTGAAAACAGCGTGGATAAATCTCGGTTGACGCTGGACTTGTAGTCTTGTGCCTCGGTTTACTTCTTGATGATAAGCGCGGGAAGCAATAGCAACCAACTGCCAAAGAACAAGACAGCGCCGAGCAGGTTAACGGTGGCATAAGAATCCGGCCCCTCTGCACCCAGCAGGTTGGCACCGACATACGGGCCAATGGCATACCCGATCATTTGCAGTGCCACGCCCCGCACAATCATCTTTCCACCATCGGCGAAACTACTCATCACCGCCAGTAGGTAGGGCTGGGCCACGTTCCACATGAAGTTGAACAGGTAGATGGCCACTGCGTATACCATGTAGGTAATGTCATTGAGGAGCCAGGCGACCCCCGCCGAACACCCCAGTACGGCGATGCTCAGAGGCAGGGAGCGGCCGATGCGAGCAGCCAGCATGGCCGCCAGGAACGCGCCTGCGACACCGAGGAACTGGGAGATGGTAAGTACGTTTGCCACCGACTGTTCTGACATGCCACCGTCTACGCCAACCAGGAAGAAGTAAGCCCATACCAGGCCAATGGCGGTGTTGAAGACCAGTATGCCCGCGAGGGTTGAAAGCTTGACGATGGTGGAGTGGTGGTCGGTGATTTGCTCCTCCTCCAGGTGGTCTACAGCGCGTCTGGGTAGGTAGCGGATGGTGGCGAATCCAAGGGCACAGAATACTGCCAGGAACACGTAAATGCCGTTCATGCCGATCGTCTCGAGTGCCCAGGGAATGAGATAAAGACCAACGGCGCCGTAAATCAGCACCCAGACGACAATGAATCCAAAGTTACGGTCCGGGTTTTTTGTCAGCCCCATCATGGCGAACGGCAGTGAAATCATTCCGCCCAGGCCCAGGCCGGTCAGCGTGCGCATGATTCCCAGCGTTAACAGATCGGTCTGTCCGATAGACGCGAGATTGCCAATCACAGCAACCAGCAGGAACCCGAAAGTAAGCTTCCGCCAATCATATTTGTGCGCAAAAAAATTGAGCGCGATAGTGGTTGCCGCCAGTCCCCACATCTCGGCCGAGGCGATATAGCCGGCCTCTTCCGGACTCAGCCCCAATGTGTCGACCAGGCCCTGTACGAAGCCAGGCTGGATGATAAAAACACACGGCCCTACCACGGCAAGGTAAATGATCGATGCGATCGATACAGTGCTATTGACGTCTACTTCCCGGCGATTTGCCAGCGCTTCTACCATGTTCTTATTCCTTTATCGGTATGAATTCCGGGCGCGAAGTGGTGTTGCGCCTTTGGCCTCCAGCGCCTACGACCTGCAGGGTAAGTATAGTGCAAGAAGTAAGAGCGAGCGCCTTTGTTTCGGCGGCGCCATGCAAGTGCCTGCAGGCTGTTTACTATCTTGCGATAACATAGCAGACTGTCGCCGTTGAACCGGTGTCGCCATGAGAGCCCGACAGTGGGGGCCATCGTCTTGCGATCATGGCTCAACGCTTACAGCACATAATAATGAGGAGCGGATAGCTTGGACAATGAAAGACTGGCAGCCGTCAGGCTGAAGACGCGCCGGCGTCTGCTGTTCACCGGGGTGACGCTCACCCTGTACTTCTCCTACGTGGTACTGAATTACACCTCCCTGGGTAGCTTTCTCCACGAGCCCCTGGGGGATTCGCTGGTTACCGGCTCACTCTTATTGTTCGCCTCACTCATCGTTATTTTTATCGCGCTGGAATTGTTGTTCCTGTATCTGAACAAGCAGGATGATGCGTCATGATGGGTTTATCTACATTGATCACCAGAGCAAGGCCATCTCGACTTTGGGCTCTGGTTGCGGCCAACGTACTTTTTTACCAGGCGCAGTTCGCATCGGCGGCGGGTGCTATCGAGGGTGACGTCGAACAGCAGGCGCTGAATCCGGTGGCCATTATCATGTTCCTGATGTTTGTCGCCGCCACCCTGGGTATCAGTTACTGGGCCTCTAAACGGACGCAGTCCAGCTCGGATTTTTATACCGCTGGTGGTGAAATTACAGGCTTACAGAATGGCACCGCGATAGCGGGGGACTTTATGTCCGCTGCCTCGTTCCTGGGTATCACCGGCCTGATGTACCTGGGGGGTTACGATGCGCTGGTGTTGGCTATTGGCGCGTTTGCCGGTTGGCCGATCATGCTGTTCCTGTTGGCCAAACGGGTCCGCAATATGGGCAGTTTTACCTTTACTGACGTGGTGTCCATGCGCCTGGATCGCAAGCCCATCCGGCTGGTCGCCATTATGGGTACGGTCGTTGTTGTGCTGTTGTACCTGATTGCGCAGATGGTTGGTGCGGGGAAGCTAATACAGCTGTTGTTTGGTCTGCCCTATGAAATAGCGGTGGTTTCCGTGAGTTTCCTGGTGCTCGCCTACGTAACCTTCGGTGGCATGCTGGCCACCACCTGGGTGCAGATCATTAAGGCCATATTGCTGCTTAGCGGGGTTACGATCACTGCGTTCCTGGTGATGGTGCAGGCTGGGTTCAGCGTCGACGCGTTGCTACTGGCGGCGACGGAGAACCACCCACAAGGTAAGGCGATACTGTCCCCCGGGCTGCTGTTCGACGACCCAATCCAGATAGCCACGATCATGGTGTCCATGCTGTTTGGCGTGTTGGGCTTGCCTCATATCCTGATGCGCCTGTTCACTGTGCCGACCATGCAGGAAGCGAAAAAATCGGCGTTTTATGCGTCGGTGTTCATGGGCTACTTCTACCTGACCATGTTGATTATCGGTTTTGGCGCCATCATGGTCATTTATAACAACCCAGCTTTCTTCGACTCCAATGGCAATCTGTTTGGCGGCACCAATATGGTGGCCATTCACCTGGCCAGCGCGGTGGGCGGCGACCTGCTTACGGGCTTTATGTCTGCGGTTACCTTTGCGACTATTCTGGCAGTGGTGGCGGGGCTAACGGTGTCGGGTGCGGCTGCTGTCTCTCATGACCTTTACGCGGAGGTATTGTGCGAGGGGAAGCCCGACCCGAAAAAGGAGTTAAACCTCACCCGTATTACCACCATTGTGATTGGGGTGATCGCGGTGATGCTGGGCGTAATGTTCGAGAATGAGAATGTAGCCTTTATCGCTACCATGCCGATGGTGGTCGCCGCATCGGTGAATTTCCCCATCCTGTTCCTGTCCTTATTCTGGTCGGGTTTAACCACGCGCGGTGCCATTGCCGGTGCTATTGTGGGTTTGATTACCTCGGTGGCGTTGATTGTGGTGGGCCCGCAGGTCTGGGTTTCTGTGCTTGGTTTTGAGGAAGCGCTATTCCCCTATAACTACCCGGCGCTGTTCACCATGCCAATGGCCTTGCTGACAACCTGGTTTGTTTCCGTCTCTGATCGATCAGCCAGGGGGGAGATTGATCGCTCAAACTACCATGACCTGTTGATCCGCTCAGAGTATGGCCCCGACGACGGGGAACTGGTGGTCTCCCGTCACTGATAGCCAGGACGGGTAAGGCGTCTCAGCCGGCTTCGGCCTGCGCTTTCATAGTCTGCCCGGGTTGAACCGCCGAAACGTGCTCCCCGATCATCTCTACAAAGGTTGGAATGAGTGCTGAGGGCAGGTCATGTCCCATGCCGTTGATGACCTCCAGCCGCGCGCCGGGGATGTGGCGTGCCGTGTCTATACCGCCCTCTACGGGTACCAGTGCATCGTCTTTGCCATGAATCACCAGTGTGGGGGCCGTAATCTGCGCCAGCAGTTCCACACGGCTGCCGCTGGCGATGATGGCGGCCATTTGTCGCGCGTAGCCGGGCGGGTAATAGCTGCGGTTATAGCTGGCGAGAATCTTGCGTGTCAGTTCCTCGTCGCTGGGGGCGAAGCCCGGGCTGCCAATCTTACGCCACAGGGCGATGCCGCCCTCCAGATCTGGCCCCTCGGTACGGGAAGACCGGTTTGCCATGGCAGTGAGGATGTCGCGGCGCACCTGCGGCAGGTTGGGATTGCCGCTGGTCGACATGATCGAGGTCAGGGATATAACCCGTTGCGTAAACCGGGCGCTGGCAATCTGGGCGATCATTCCGCCCATCGAGGCGCCCACCAAGTGTGCCTGGGGAATGGCCAATGCGTCCATCAGCCCGACGAGGTCGTCGGCCATATCGTCCAGGGTGTAGGGTACGCGCACAGGTAGTTTGAGTCTCGCCTGCAGGGCCAGTGGGATCAGTTTGGGAATCTTGGCCTTGTCCATTTTTTCCGACAGGCCGATATCGCGGTTATCAAAGCGTATAACCCGAAAACCCTTATTCGCCAGCCCCTCGCAGAATGGCTCGGGCCAGGCAATCAACTGTGTGCCGAGCCCCATAATGAGAAAAATCGCTGGATCTTGTGGGTCTCCAAACTCCTCATAGGCGAGGTGGAAACCGTTGGCGTGGATGTATTTTTCTGACATGAAAGCGGCTCGTCCGGGTTGCAAGGTCCGCCAGGCCATGTGTTGATTGACAGCGGTACGGGCGGGGTTACAGCAGCGCCTATAGTCGCTTCCAAGGGCCGAAGAAGCAAGCACATTGTCACCCCACTTCAGGCCCTTAAATGGTGCATTATCAGTGAGTTACGCGGGGGTGGCGGCGCTTACCTACAAACTGAACCGGGGGTGCTTCAGTCTTCCTCTGCCGCCTGAATGCGTGCCAGACGCTCCTCCTCCTCGGCCAGCGCGGCTTTGATCTCCAGCATGACTGCGTCGACGTCAGCGTCGTGCTGGTCCAGTTCGACATCGCCGCTGAGCTCCATATCGGGATGCAGGTCGCCGGCCTCGAATGCCGACCAGATCTCCTGGGCATAGTGGCTGCTGGCGATATCCGGTGCGAACTGCGCGTAGTAGTTGGTCATGTTTTGTACGTCGCGTTCCAGCATTGCTTTGGCGTTATTGTTGTTCGCCGCGTAAACCGCCTGGGGTAAGTCGATGATGACCGGACCATGCTGATCGACCAGTACATTAAACTCTGACAGGTCGCCGTGTATCATACCGGCACACAAGGTACGCATCACATAGTGCATCACCAGCCGGTGGTCTTCTCGAGCCTGATCGGCCGACATGGCGACATCATTGAGTCTGGGTGCAGCTTTACCTTCATCGTCCACGATGAGTTCCATCAACAAGACGCCGTCCACACAGCCGAACGGTTCGGGCACGCGCACACCTGCCCGCGAAAGTTGATAGAGCGCGTCTACCTCGGCGTTCTGCCAGACACTTTCGCGCTCCTGTCGTCCAAAATTCGAGCCCTTCTCCATAGCGCGGGCACGGCGGCTGTTTTTCACCTTGCGCCCTTCGGTGTACTGCACGGCCTTTTTGAAGCTGCGTTTGACCGCGTCCTTGTAGATCTTGGCGCAGCGAATATGTCTGCCGCACCGAACCACGAACACGTCTGCTTCCTTGCCGCTCATCAGTGGGTACAGCACCTCATCGATGACGCCGTCCTCGACCAAGGGCTTGAGGCGCTTGGGTATCTTCATAGTAAACAGTTAGGTGCTTGCGCAGGTGGCTGGGGGAATTGCATTGCGATTACGACTATAGCGACAGGCTGGGTAAATTACGAGCCCTGTAACCCCGCTGAAATTCTGGCTCGGGCGTCCTGTGATACACCCCAGCTACTTTGGGCGATTGCTTTGCAACCGGTGATTTTCCAATTTGCATGATTACGTGTCAGATTGCCATGCGGGCTTGAGCTCTGGGAGCAGTGCTATAGACTTGCTCAGCGTCACTGGTCTTCAAGCGGGCACTGCACCTTCCGGGCATGTTATTCAGCTCTACCTATTTTGTGTATCTCTTTCTGCCCGCGGTGCTGTTGGCCTATCACAGCCTGCGGCTGACCGCTGGTATTGGCGCAGCGCGTTACCTGCTGATTGTTGCTTCGCTGTTTTTCTACGGTTGGTGGAACCCTACCTATATCGCCTTGATTCTGGTCTCGATAGGGGTCAATTATACGATAGGCCGTGCGTTGGCTGGACAGCTCGCTCTGCCGATGTCGGGCAAGCCGCTGCTCACTGTCGGAGTATTGTTCAACCTGGGCTTGCTCGGTTATTACAAATATTCGGGATTTGTCGTCGGCTTCGTGAGCGACTTGTTTCTCGATTACCCGATCATGCTCGACGTGATTTTGCCGCTGGCAATCTCCTTCTTTACCTTCCAGCAGATTGCATTCCTGGTCGATGTCTATCGGGACAAATCGATAATGACCGAGACCACGCTGGAGAAGTACCTGTGCTTCGTGTTGTTTTTTCCGCAGTTGATTGCCGGGCCCATCGTCCACCACCGTCAGTTAGTGCCGCAACTGGCAAGCGAGTCGCTCAACAGCGTTACCTTGAGACACTTGCAGTTAGGCCTGGCGATATTCCTGCTGGGCTTGTTCAAGAAGGTCGTGCTGGCGGACCAGATTGCAGAAGTATCAGAACCCATCTTTGGGCGCCACGCCCAGGGGCGCGATCTGCTGCCGATCACGGCCTGGCTGGGCATTCTCTCGTTTACCTTCAGGCTGTACTTCGATTTTTCTGCGTATAGCGATATGGCGTTTGGGCTGGCGCTGATGTTTGGCATCATCCTGCCCATTAACTTTTTCTCGCCATACAAAGCGCGCAATATCAACGAGACCTGGGGCCGCTGGAATATCACCCTGGGTCACTTCTTTGGTAACTACATCTTCAAGCCCCTCGGTGGGCGTACCCGGGGTTCGTTTATCACGGTGCGCAATCTGTTGATCCTGATGTTGTTGAGTGGGGTCTGGCATGGGGCGGGTTGGAACTACCTGGTATGGGGGCTGATGCAGGGCGTTGCTATGGCCTGGATTGTGTTCTGGCCCGTCTGGATGCAACAGCTCCGGTTGGGGGCGGTGACCGATACCTGGGTTTATCGCACCCTGTTTTGCTGTTTTTGCACCTTTGCCTTCTGGGTGCTCAGCCTTGTGGCCTTCAAGGTGACCCGGGTGGACGACATGGTGCGGTTCTATGACGCGCTCTTCGATCTCGCCCCGGGGGATTTGTGGGCATGGTCAGTCCAGGTATGGCAGCAGCTGCTTGTTTTCCTGGACAATTTGTTGGGTGGTGGTCCGGTTACGGCCACGGTCTCCCTGGAGGCCGCCGCCTGGTTAGTGTTGAGCACGGTAATAGTGTTCCTTCTACCGAACGTCTTTCAGTTCCTGGGGGTTACGCGCAACGGCCGACTGGGTCGTGCAAAGCTGGGGGCGGGAAGGGCGGCCCTGGTGGGGCTGGCCGGCGGTGCCGCATTGGCCAAAGTCGTAAGCAGTACGTCTAATGAGTTTATCTACTTTGTTTTCTAGGGTGCGATTCACGCTGTACGTGGCGCTGGTCGCGGTTGCCGTGCTTGGGGCATTGGCAGCTTTCAATTACAGCAACGACCGCTGGGGTGTCTACAGTGAGGACCGCCTGCACTTTGTCACCGACATCCAGGTAAATCGCTTTGCGCTGAAAACCTGGCATGTGCTCGAAAATCCCACGCTATTCGACTGTTTGGTCATGGGCTCATCGCGCGTGGAAGTTATCGATACCCGCAAGCTGCCTGGTACCTGCTATAACTTCACCCATTCGGGCGGAACCCCTCGGGATCACGTGATCGCCTTACGGCAGTTTATGCGTGCGGGCATACGGTTTGACAGGGTATACATTGGCTTGGATGAGTTCTCCTATATCCAGGACCCGGATATCGGTGCGACACAGAAGATGCGCAGACCTCCGCCGGGCGGATTGCTCGACCGGCTGGACTTTCATGTCGATTACTTACTGCATTTCCCGCAGTTGCGTGACTGGGAGATTTTCAACGGCCATCAACCCAGGGTAATCAATGAATGGTACGTGCACTCTCCACAGAACCGTCAACCGCAGCTGCGTCAGCAGGCTCGGCGAATCTTTGCGGACCGCAAAGTGCACGAAGAAAGATTCGCCACCGTGCAGGCCACGTATTGGGGCGAGGGAGACTTTGTGGCTGCGGCCGTGGCAGACATTGTCGAGATTGCGGCCCTGGCGGAACAGCACCAGTTTGAGTTAACGGTCTTTTTCAACCCGCTGCATCACACTACTTATCTCCAGCAGGACCTGGGCAGAATGGAGCGATTCCTTGCGGGTATCGTACCTGTCGTGCCGGTGCTGGACTTTTCCGGCCTCAACGCCTTCTCGGTAGACAACCGTTACTGGCTGGAATCATCACATTTCACCACGCGACTGGCTGACAAGATGCTGCCCTACCTGCTCGGCGATGAATCGCTGCGCCTGCCTTTTGGCCAACAGTTGACAGCCGAAAGGTTACAGCAGCAGCTGTTGGCAAAGTACCACCGCGATGCAACCACGCTCATGCGCGCAAGGCCGTTTGATGGTGCTCACCTGATACCTGGACCGTTGGCCGGGGGAGTGCTGCAAGCTTTTGCCGGCGGTCGACCTATAAAGCACCGTGAACCACCGGATGACGCGGTGCTTGCACCTAAGCCCGCTGCGGGCGAGGTCGTGGGAGCCGCTGTGGGAATGCCGCTTGCGTTCCCCCACCTGGGTGGCATTACCCGGCAGGGCCAGTATTTTGTTGCCGATGGACCCGGTGCCGAGATCCAGGTGGCGCCCTGCCACAGACCGCATGGGGCGCGATCGCACCTCGTGACCCTGGACATCGATTATCACGCTGAGGATGAAATGACGGTGTACAGCCCGAACCGGCAGGGCGAGTACTCACATCAGCGCCGCCAGCGCCAGTTCCTGCCCGCCGGTAGACAGGAGCTGTTTCTGTTTATGCGCAATATGGGGTGTAGGTCGGCTGCCAAAATTTCCCCATTTGCTGACCGGGGTCATTTCGAGCTCTATTCACTCCTGGGTTATTCATTGACGCGCAGCGGGCCGCTCAACTAGGTTTCCGCGGCGGCTGCCTGCATTAACCCCCACATGGCTTCAACATGACTGAACTCTGTGCCCTCAACGCCGATGGATACACGCGCCATCCAGCGGCCGTCGAGTATTGAGGGCGATAGAAAGGCCTGCCCGGAACTATTAATCTGCTCCACCCATGCCAGGGTGTGTTGATCCAGCGCATCCCCGTCGAGAGGTTTACCACTGGCGTCGACGGGGGTATGCCGCACGCAAACGGTCTGCAGATCGACTGGCGCAAGTACCTCCCAATCCGGTGTGGCTTGCACCAGCGCGGCGAAGCGCTGCGCGTTTTCCAGGTCCCGGCGCAGGCGGGACTGGATTGACTCGATACCATCAAGGCGCAGGTGAAACCACAACTTCAAGGCCCGGAAGCGTCTTCCCAGCGGAATTCCCCAGTCGCGGTACTGCACTACCGCGCCGTCAGCGGCAGACTGTAGGTAGGCCGGGTTGGTCGACATAACGGTTTCCAGGAAGGTGGTATCGCGCACGTAAAACAAAGCGGTGTCGAGAATCGTGCCCATCCACTTGTGCGGGTTCCAGGCGACGGAATCGGCCTGTTCGACGCCTTCCCAGAGGTGGCGATATTCGGGTAGCAGCATGGCGGAGCCAGCCATCGCTGCATCAACGTGCAACCAGATATTGTATTGGTTGGCGATCTTGGCAATCGCCGCCACCGGGTCCATGGCAGTGGTGCCTGTGGCGCCGACAGAGCAGACAATCCCCGCTGGAATCTTTCCGGCAGCGACATCTTCAGCAATGGCCGCTTCCAGCGCATCTGCTTGCATGGCGCGGGTAAATGGGTCCTCCTCGATCATGCGCAGGTTGTCATTACCGAAACCTGCCAGTTGCGCAGCCTTGGCAATGGATGAATGTGCCTGCGAGGTGCTGTAAACCACCAGAGTGCCTTCGACCGATTGTAAGCCGCCGCCATTTTTGCTGATGTTACTGGCTCGCTCGCGGGCCAGGATCATGGCCGTTACGCAGGCGGTGGAGGCGGTGTCGTGGATGGTGCCGCGCCACTGGTCGCTCAATCCCGTGAGTTGTCGTAACCAGTCGCACACAACTTCTTCAACCTCGGTCAACGCCGGGCAGCTTTCCCAGGAGATACCCAGAGTCCCCATACCTGAGCTGGCGATGTCCCCCAGCACCGAAGCCAGCGACGCATTCGAGGGAAACCAGCCGAAGTGCATCGGATGTTGCACCTGGGTTACCCCGGGTACTACCAGGGTATCCAGGTCCTCGAGCAGCGTCTCAAAAGGCACCGTTGCGGTCGGCGGCGTGTCTGGTAATGAGCGCCTGACCTCGCCGGGCTCCACTTGCGCCCTCACGGGCATCTCGGGTATTTGCTGTCGGTAGTCTGCGATCCAGTCGATCAATTGGTGCCCGGCCTGGCGAAATTCTTCGGGTGTCATGGGAGTCCTGTTAGGGTTGGTGATTAGTGCTACCGTCGTGTTGTATGTGCTGTCTCGTAAGTCGGTACTTTTGTTTCAGCGCTGGGGCCAAATCTCGTCGAGCGATTTGCGCGGCGAGGGTATCTCTTTTGCTTGCAGGTTCTCCGGTAGTGTAGACGGGTCAGCGGCGCGACCGATAGCAAACCCCATTAACACGGCCTCGTCATCGTCCAGCGACAGATACTTCGCGACCTCATCGTACTTGATGCCCGCCATGCCGTGGGTGGACAGTCCGAGTTTCTGCGCTTGCAGGCTCATCGCCATCCAGGCGGCACCGCAATCCAGTTGATAGACCGGGTTGTCCTTGCCATTGGCGCTGAAGCGTGTGTTGGCCACGAGAAACCCTAGTACTGAAGCGTTTTGTGCCCAGGCCTGATTGCCTTCTACCAGCAACTGCAGATAATCGGCGAAGGTATCATTATTGCTAGTATAAAAGCGCCAGGGTTGTTCGTTGTAACAGGAAGGTGACCAGCGCGCTGCATCGATCAGTATGGCCAGTGTTTCGCGATCCAGTGCTGAGTTGTCGAAGGCGCGTGGCGACCAGCGTGATGGGAAGAGTGTGTCTACGCCCGCCAGAGGGTCGCGCTGGGAAAGGTTGTGCGTCATAGGCGGCTCCTGGCCTGTTCGCTTTGTCGCTATATTCTAGAACACACTAGCTTACACGCTGTTCGGCGTTTTGCCGCGTGCGGTCCGAGGTACTTGCCTGCGTGTCTTCTCGCTCGCGCAAACGCTCAGCTTAGACATTCGGACGCCCAGGCCGGTCCCAGCCCTGGTCTTGTTGGGGTATTGCTGAATTAATCCGCTAATGCGACTGCGACCCGCTTCTGCAGTGCCGGAAGCACCTGATCTTCAAACCAGGGGTTTTTCCTTATCCAAAGGTTATTGCGTGGGCTGGGGTGGGGTAGTGGCAGCGTGTGTTCTCCGTAATCCCGCCAGGCGCGTACGGTTTCGGTCAGGTTTTCTTTAACTTCGGGCAGGTGCCAGCGCTGGGCATACTGGCCGACCAGCAAGGTCAGTTTGATGTTGGGCAGTGCTGCCAGAACGCGTTCCCGCCAGGTTTGGGCGCAAATTGGTATCGGTGGAAGATCCCCTGACTTACCGCGTCCCGGATAGCAAAACCCCATAGGGATGAGAGCAATGCGGGCGCCGTCGTAAAAGGTGTCCCGGTCTACATTCAGCCATGCTCTCAACCGGTCACCACTGGGGTCGTCAAAGGGTATCCCGCTGGCGTGTACTTTCGCGCCAGGGGCTTGGCCGGCGATGAGTATCCGAGCTGACTGACTCGCCTGTAATACCGGGCGCACCCCGTGCGACAACTGGTCTGCACACAGGGTGCATGCGCGTACGTCATCTAGCAGTGCTTCAAGGGACTGTGGCATGGGTTTGCAAGGCATAGTCGATCAGTACTTGAGTTTTCGATTCTGCGCCTCGGTGGGCCGGAAGTCTAATGTCGAGTCGTGGGTATAGCGAGTTTATGGGTATGCAGTTGGCCCCGTGTGTCTATCGTCCTGCGGGTGAAAAAACCCAGTATTGATTAAATGTATATTAATAAATATATGAGCTTCTGAGTCTAATCATCAGCCACACACTTTATTTGCAGCGTATTCTGAGAACCCTGAAGTGCCTACTATTTAATGACTTATAAAATAACGAAGTAAAAACAGAAATAAACGGTAGACAAAACCCCTATATTGACTATATTATCAATAAATTAATCAATCAGGCGCGCTTAGTGACAGAAGCGCCACGTAGGGAGTGGTATGGATCTCGGCCTCAAAGGCAAAAGGGCAGTAGTAACTGGCGGTAGCCGCGGTATCGGCCGCGCCATCATTGACGCATTGGTTGCCGAGGGTGTTTCTGTGGCTACCTGTGCAAGAGGCGAGGAAACCCTACAGCAAGCGATTGCCGGTTGGCAGTCACAGGGTGCCCAGGTGTTTGGTGAAGCCCTGGATGTGCTCGACGAGGCAGCGTTCTCCGCCTGGTTCGATAAAGCCGCCGAACAGCTAGGTGGTGTCGACATTTTTATCAGCAACGTGAGTGTTCGAATTTCCTCCAAAGGCAACCAGCGTTGGCTGGACGGTTTTGAATACGACTTCATGCAGCATGTGCGCGCCACCGAGGTAGCCATTCCGTGGTTGCAGAAAGGGTCAGAAGGCGCGCTGGTTTTCATTTCCACGATTGCTTCAGTGATGGCCAGCATTATGCCGGCTGAGCGCGAGTACGGTGCAATGAAAGCAGCGCTTAATGCCTATGCAGCGCAGCTTTCTCACCGCCTGGCGGACGACGGAATACGTTCAAACTTCGTCTCACCCGGCCCAATTAACTTCGAAGGCGGCTTTTGGGACCAGGTACAACAACACCAGCCAGCGCTGTTTGAGGCGGCGGCGAGCCTCCCGGCTCTCAAGCGGCATGGTACACCTGAGGAGGTAGCCAGAGCGGTGGTTTTCCTTGCCAGCCCTGCGGCCTCGTACATTACTGGTGCCAATCTGCGAATCGATGGCGGTGCGTTAAAGAACACCCATTTTTGATTGAGTTATCGAAGTGCGGTTCGCTCTATCGCCAGGAAACAGTTCTCGCTTTTCGGCCTTCGGGCCGATTTTTTTTCCTGGTACAGGTACAGTGACACCGCGTCTTCTTTCCCCGGATAAGTGGACGCCAGATTGACACCGCAGGATTTCGGTGAACAATCCTTGGCTCCCCTGTACAGGAGCGTTGTATGGAAAATGGAACCACTTTTACTGGCTTAAATGATCGTACAGCGATTGTAACTGGCGGTGCCCAGGGGATTGGTCTGGCGGTTGCAAGGCGGCTTGGCGGTGCCGGTTGTCGCGTCATCCTCTTCGACGTGGCAGGCTCGCCGGTACACTCGGCTGTCAGTGAACTGGAGCAGGAAGGGATCAGCTGCGCGGCCTTTGAAGGCGATGTCACCCGCGCGAAAGATTGGGAGTCAGTGACGCAATTGGCCGTCGATACGTTTGGGCCGGTATCGGTTTTAGTCAATAACGCAGGTATCTCTGGCTCGCTCACCGACTCACTACTTGACTATGATGAAGCAATGTTTGACCGCGTGATAGCGATAAATGTAAAGGGCGTGTTCCTGGGTACCAAGTACTGCGCGCGTTACATGGTGGACAGCGGTGGAGCCATTATCAATCTGTCCTCGATCTCTGGCTTTTCAGGGCACGGCAGGATAATTGCCTATGTTGCCAGCAAACACGCGGTTAACGGACTGACCCGCTGCGCCGCAACGGAATTGACCCCCCGTGGAGTGCGCGTGAACGCGGTCTGTCCATCACCCACGTATACCCCGATGGTAGAAGAGGGGGAAAAACTGATCAGCCCCGACGACCCAGACCGTGCCCGCGATGCCTTTCATGCCGGAAATCCCATGGGTCGCTACGCGGAAGCGTCAGAAATTGCCGACTTGATTACCTATCTGGCCAGTGACCAGGCATCCTTTATTAGTGGCGCGCTTGTGCCGATCGATGGTGGCACGCTCGCCTCCTGATTTGCATGAGTAACTTCGATAACGCCAGAGTGAACCCAACCCGTTTTAGGAGAACGTATGAATACTTACCGCAATCGTAAAATCGTCCTGAGCCGACGACCTGAGGGAGAGGTTGCCGATGGGGACCTGACTATCGTCGAGGAGGACGTACGTGAACTTGAAGAGGGTGAATTTCTGCTGCAAGTTTTGTGGTTGTCCCTGGACCCCTATATGCGCCCGCGTATGAGCGAGATCAAGGGCTATGCGCAGCCGGTGCAGATCGGGGAGGTCATGCCCGGTGAAAGTGTCTGTCGGGTGGTATCCTCGCGCACTGAGCAATACGCCGTGGGAGATGTGGTCACCTGTTATACGGGCTGGCAGGAGTATTACATTGCGCCGGAAGGCATTGAACGTACTTACAAGGTAGCGGCGCAGGATATACCGTTACAGACTTACCTGGGTGTTGCGGGTATGCCTGGCCGTACAGGTTACTGTGGATTGAAATACCTGGGTAAGCCGCAAGCGGGTGAAACAGTTGTGGTGGCCGCTGCATCTGGCCCGGTAGGTACTGCCGTTGGCCAAACCGCTAAACAGTTTGGATGTCGTGCTGTTGGGATCGCGGGCGGTGAAGAAAAGTGCCGCTACTTACTCGATGAGTTGGGCTTCGATGCAGCGGTGGATTACAAGGCGGGTAATCTGCTGGCCGACCTGCAGGCTGCATGCCCCGATGGCATCGACGTGTATTTCGAAAATGTCGGCGGAGAGGTATCCAAGGCGGTCGCGCAGTTGTTGAACCCTGGCGCGCGGGTGCCTATCTGTGGCTACGTGTCAGCCTATAATGCCGAAGACCTGAATGCGGTGGAAACACCGATGCATATCTTCGGCGCTTTGGCGGAACCGCCCGAGCACCGCTTCTTTCTGGTGACAGAATGGCAGGGGGATCACCAGGAAATCACCGCTTTACTGGCCGAGTGGGTACGCAGTGGGCAGATGAAGTACAGCGAGACTATCGCCGAGGGCCTGGATAACGCCGTCGAGGCTTTCAAGGGGATGCTGCAGGGCAAGAACTTCGGTAAGCAGTTGGTCCATATTGCCGACTAGGAATACGCTGTTCCTGGCCGTGTTGATCAGGCCGATTCGGGCTTGCGCAGGGGTTTTAGCGCGGTTTCATACTTGCTCTGGATAGCTTCGATGCTGCCGATCATCATGGTCACCGTGATATCTTCGACGGTTTGTCGACTCATCTCGTGGTGAATCAGGTAGTGGCCGGCCGCCGAGGGCATACCGAATGAAATATCGATGGTGGCTTTGGCCAGGGGCAGGTCGATCCCAAAATTGTCGCTGACGATTTGAGCCAGGTAATCCACGGCGCGATCCCTGCTGTAGGCTGTCGGGTCTCCGTGGTCGGCTACGGACGGCTCCGAACCGAGCTTTTCCAACAGCATGCCGCGCTCTTCGATATAGCATAGGTAAACATTAGTCACCCTGCGCACCAGTTGCTCGAAAGTCTCCGCGCTTTCCGCCGCGGCCGACTGCAGTTGACGCAGGTGTTTGTACTCACGCTTAAGCAGAGTCTGAAGAAGCTCGGTCATACTCGGAAAGTAGGTATATACCAGGGCTTTGCTGATCCCTGCCTCGCGGCTGATACGTTCCATGCTCACGCCCGCCACGCCTTCAGTGGCGATGACCTCCGCCGCGTGATCGAGAATCATTGACTTGCGAACCTCCGGCGACAGCCGGGTGCGCGTTTTTTTTGTTGCCACTTTGCTCATTGTTCAACGTTATTGATTACGGTGAGATTAACTTTATCACGGTTCGGGCCGGTCAAGTTCCAGTTCATGATAGGTGGGCGATCAGTTGTCTCCGTCCCGCTTATACCTGGATTCGCCCGCAACCCAGGTTTGTTGGACCTCATAGTTCTCGTCGAAGTGCACCAGGTCGGCACGATAGCGCGATTTAATGCACCCCAACTTCTGATCAAGCCCCAGTAGGGTAGCCGGGTATAGCGAGGCCATGCGCAGGCATTCTGTGAGAGGAATGCCCACCAATTCAGTCGTATTCCGGATTGCATCGATCATGCCGATGGCGCTGCCAGCCAGCACCCCTTCACGATTGACCAGGCATCCGTCGCGGACACTGATGGCTTCGCCATAGAGCTCAAAGCTATCTGTGTCGCTACCCACGGTGGCCATTGCGTCTGTCACCAGCAACATCTTGCCCGATGATTTGGCCCTGTGCGCAATCGCTACTGTGGCAGGGTGTACGTGGTGGCCATCGACGATCATGCCGATGTAGGTGTGGTCGCTGTCCAGTGCCGCGCCTACAGTACCGGGCGCCCTGGCGGTGAGTGGGCTCATTGCGTTAAACAGGTGAGTGAACCCTGCAAGTCCTTCATCAATGGCTGCACGCACTTGCTCATAGCTCGCGTTCGTGTGCCCGGCAAAGACCTTCAATCCGGCGCTGGCGAGTTGCCGAATATGCCCCTCGCGGACTTTTTCAGGTGCGAGGGTAACCAGGGTGTTGATATCCGCCAGTGAACAGAGCCAATCCAGGTCCGTGGAATCCATCGGCCTGATCATGTCCGCCTGGTGGGCCCCTCGCTTTTCCGGGGCAAAAAACGGACCTTCGATGTGCACCCCCAATACGCTGGGATTGCCCTTGCCCTTGGCGGCCCTGACGGCCTCGGCCCCTTGCTGCTGTATGTCTTTGGAATCGCTGATCAGGGTCGGCAGCAGCCCGGTCGTACCTGTGCGCAGATGCGCATTGACGATCTGGTCAATTCCGGCGGCTGTTGGGTGTTCGTTGAACATCACACCGCCACCACCGTTTACCTGAACATCGATAAAGCCGGGTGCCAGGATGCCCCCGGATAATTCGATGGTTGATACCGCTGACTTAAGGTTGTCGTCAGGAACGATGTCGGTGATCCTCGACCCTTCCAGGATCACCACGTGATCATCCAGAAAGTCCTGGCCGTCGAAGATCTTTGCGCCGCGCAGGGCAGTGCTCCCCGGCATTCTGGCTCCCATCTGTGCATTGAATGAGCGTCGACCCGGTGCAAGCTGGCGAATTGCTGTGTTCACCCGGCCTGCGGGCAGTGTAGCGGAATATCGCGGGGGGAGTAACGAGGCTGGCATTTTTCGGCAGTGAAGTGCAGCAAAGTGGGTAGACCTGCCCGTTTATGCAACGCGACATGTCAAAAACGTAACTTTTCATGCACGTTGGCAACACATACACTATGTAAGTCTCTCTTACATTAGGTGATCACGATGACCATCTACTCCAGAAAAAAGCGGTTTTCCGGTTCCAGCATGGTGGGCCTGCTGGCCGCGGCGATAATTGCGTCAGGCGTGGCCGGTGCCCTGCACCTTCGGGCTGCGCAGTCGATCGACACTAATACGCGAGCACCCATGCCCGTTTCAGCCATGCCCTTCGTTACCGAGCAGCAGTACTTGCGCAACACCTCGCTGTTGGGATTGGTTGAAGCTAATCGCAGTGCGGTCCTGGGGTTCGAATTGCCCGGTATGCTGGCGCAGGTGCACGTGCGCGAAGGCGCGGCGGTTGCTGCCGGCGATATCCTGGCGACCTTGGACGATGGGACCCTGCAGTCTGCACGCCGAGCGGTACTCGCCCAGTTGCAGCAGGCCGAGAGCCAGTTGGAATTAGCGCAGTTGAATGCCAGGCGGCAAAAAGAACTGGTGGCAAATGGGGCTGTGTCTCGGGAGCGCTTTGATGAGACCCGGCTGAATGCCCGGGCGCTTGCCGCGCAGGTGGATGCCGCTCGCGCTGAGCTGTCCAAAATTGAACTCGATCTGGAAAAATCACAGTTGCGGGCACCCTATGCCGGTGTTATCGCTTTGCGCTATCTGGACGAGGGGTCAATTGTCGGTGCCGGCGTCCCCGTTCTGCGGTTGATCGAAACCGGTGCGATGGAGGCGCACATCGGTGTGCCGGTGGAACTGACCGACGCACTGGTGCCCGGAGACTACTATCCCCTGGAAATTCGCGGCGCATCGGTGCAGGCGCGTTTGTCCGCTGTGCGTCCGGATATAGACCCGTACACGCGCTCGGTTACCAGTGTCTTTTTGCTGCCGGAAACCGCGGCTGCCCTGCACGGTGAAGCGGTAACCCTGCAACTTTCCCGCAAAATTCGCGAGGAGGGCGGCTGGTTGCCGGTGTCGGCGCTGGTCGAGGGTCAGCGTGGTATCTGGAACGTACTGCGCCTGGCGGAGGAAGATTCGCAAACCATCAGTGTGCGTGAGGTGGTGGAAGTGCTGGAGGTGCAGGGAGACCTGGCCTATGTGCGCGGCAGCCTGCGCGATGGGCAGCAGGTGATTGCCCAGGGTGTGCACCGCATTGCCCCGGGAACCGCCGTAACTCCATTGGACAGCTGACGCGGCTACCCCCGAGGAATCTCCATGCTGGCCAGGGCCCTTTACAACAACCCACGCTATTTTTACCTGTTCCTGATTGTTATCGTCAGCGTCGGTATCACCAGTTTCCAGTCGATTGCGCGGCAGGAAGATCCCACCATTACCAATATGGCGGCGATTATTACTACTGCGTTTCCCGGCGCCTCTCCCAGTCGCGTGGAAACCCTTGTTTCCAAGCCCCTTGAGGACGAGATCAGGAAAATACCCGGTGTGGAGGAATTGAGTTCCACCTCGGCCACCGGGGTTTCAAGCCTGATGATCCGCCTTGACGAGACCATCGAGGGCGAGGAACTGGAACGTATCTGGTCAGAGATCCGCGATGCAATGGGCATCGCCGCCGCCAAGTTCCCGGAAGGTGTCGGCGCCCCCGTCTTTGACGACGACCGCATGCAGTCCTACACCAGTATTGTGGCGATATCCTCAGCCGGTGAAGCTGATGTCCCGCTATCGTTGATGGCGCGGTTTGCCGAGGAGTTCGCCGAACACGCCAGAAACGTTCCGGGTACGCGACTGGTGGAATTGTTCGGAGAGCCCACCCAGGAGATTCGTGTTGAGGTGGACGAGCGGGCGTTGACCTCCAGGGGCTTGTCGGTGCAGCAAGTGGCGGCGGCATTGCGCGGTGCCGACCCCAAGGCGTCAGCCGGGCAGACCAGCGGATCCGGCATGGCCATGCTTATTGAAGTGGCTGGTGAACTCGACTCGACGGCGCGTATCAGCGATATCATCATCAATACCAGCAGTAACGGAGCCAGCACCCGCGTCGCGGACATTGCCAGGGTCTACCGCGCGGAAACCACGCCGCCAGCCAGCATCGTGCTCACCCAGGGTCGCCAGGGTTTGTTGATGGGAGTCGTCATGGAGGATGGGCTGCAAGTTGATGGTTGGAGCCGGACGTTCAGAGAGTTTGTCAGTGATTATGCCGCCGCCGCCCCGGCAGGCATCAGTATGGAAATCAGCTACGACCAGAGCACCTATACCAGCGAGCGTCTGGCCGAGGTAAGCATCAACCTGGCGGTGGGTGTGGCACTGGTAATCGGGGTGCTGATGCTCACCCTGGGCTGGCGGGCGTCGCTGGTAGTGGCGGTGATTCTGCCGTTGTGTGCGCTCATGTCGATTACCTTGCTCGACCTTATGGACATGGCCATTCACCAGATGTCAGTAACCGGATTGGTGGTGGCCCTCGGGTTGTTGGTGGATGGTTCGATCGTGATGACCGATGAGGTCCGGAAAAACCTGCAGGCCGGCGCCGTTCCGCTGGACGCCATTCGTCGCTCGGTCAAACGCCTCCGTGGCCCCTTGCTTTCCTCTACCGTTACCACCGTGCTGGCCTTCATGCCCATGGTTATATTGCCCGGACCATCGGGTGATTTTTTGGGTTCCATCGCTACTTCGGTGGTGGTGATGTTGTCAGCCTCCTTACTGCTGGCAATGACACTGACGCCGGTACTCGCCGCCTGGTTATTGCCGGGGGGCCTCAGGGCTGAACGGCGCCGTTGGTGGACGCAAGGTGTGCAGAGCGGCCGCCTGGGGGATTGGTTGGTACGCAGTATCGACTGGTCACTGCACCGCCCCGCTGTAGCTGTGGCCCTGGCGCTGTCGCTTCCTGTGGCTGGTTTTCTATCCTTTTCCACGCTGACAGGACAGTTTTTTCCCGGGACAGACCGGGATCAATTGTATGTGCAGGTCACCTTGCCTGAG
This sequence comes from Halieaceae bacterium, assembly GCA_963669435.1. GTDB lineage: Bacteria > Pseudomonadota > Gammaproteobacteria > Pseudomonadales > Halieaceae > CALJFL01. The sequence continues at coordinate 783,190 of OY770025.1, read as the reverse complement.
GGGCGGTCAATTTACGATAGCAGGGCGTTGGCGGAGGAAATCGATGTCAGGCTGCGCTCAGAACCGCTGATAAGGCGCGTCGACTGGACCATTGGTGAGAGTGCGCCGGCCTTTTACTACAACATGTTTCGCACACGGCAGGGGCGTTCCAACTGGGCCGAGGCCTTGGTGCTCACCCGGGATGCCAAACAGACCGATGCATTGATTCGCGAACTACAGGTAGCGCTGGATCAGGAGTTCCCCTCAGCGCGCGTTATTGTGCGCGGTATCGACCAGGGCCCACCGGTCAGTGCACCTGTAGAGGTCGAGATCTTCGGGCCAAACCTCGAGGTGCTCCGCGCGCTCGGTGAACAGTTCCAAAGGCGTCTGGAAACACTGCCGGCGGTTACGCACACCAATGCGACGCTGTCGGGCGGCACACCCATGCTGATGTTTCGCCTGGATGAAGAGAAGCTGCGCCTGGCGGGCCTGCAGCTGGCGGATGTCTCCGCAACGCTGGATGCCAGTTTGCGAGGACAGTATGCCGGTGAGTTGCTGGAGGATACGCAGCGCCTGCCGATAGTCGTGAGGCTGGCGGAGTCCGCCTGGTCCGATGCCGAACAGATTGCCAATCTGCGCATCGCTGTGCCCGCCCGGGAGGGCGTCGAGTCTGGGCACCTGGCGGCTGTAGCGCTTAATACCCTGGGTCAGTTTGAACTGGAACCAGCACGCAGTCCTATCAGTCGCAACATGGGTGAGCGTACCAATGAGGTGCAGGCCTACGTGGAGCGGGGTGTGCTCCCCGAGGAGACCCTGAAACAATTGCAGAAGAGCCTGGAGAACGACCCTATTGAGTTGCCGCAGGGCTATCGCATGGTCTGGGGTGGCGACGAGGATATGCGCGCCAGTGTGGTTGAGCAGGTCATGGCCCCGATGGGATTGATAGCGGCGGCCATGTTGGCGACGATTGTTTTGACCTTCAATTCCTGGCGCCTGGCCGGCGTCTCGTTACTGGTCTGTGTCTGCTCCACCGGTCTGAGCCTGCTGTGTTTGGCAATATTTGGGTACCCCTTTGGTCTGCAGGCCCTGATAGGAGTCATCGGTTCCATCGGCGTGTCCATCAATGCCGCCATTATCATTCTGACGGCGCTGCAGCAGAACCCGGCCGCGGCAGCCGGCGATCGCCTGGCGATTCGGGACGTGGTGATGGCCTCCAGCCGTCATATCGTCTCAACAACGGTAACCACCTTCGGTGGTTTCCTGCCGCTGATCCTCGAAGGCAGCCAGTTCTGGCCGCCATTTGCGATGGCAATTGCCGGCGGCGTTCTGTTATCAACCATCGTGTCCCTATTTCTGGTGCCGCCGTTGTTTCTGGTTTTGAACGACCGGGAAAGTCCTCGCACTGGCGAGGCTGAAACACCTGCGTTCTCTGCTATGCTGTCCTGATGACTGCCCGCGAAAAGCCTACGGACTGTGGTGGTTACCACCACGGCGATCTGCGTAATGCACTTGTCGTTGCCGCGTCTGAACTGATTGAGGAGCGCGGCGGCACTGATTTCGCTATGGTCGATGCCGCTCGGCGGGCTGGCGTTAGCAGTGCAGCCCCTTACCGTCATTTCAAAGACAAGGATGAACTACTGGCTGAGGTTTGCCAGGTCTGTTTCCTCGCCTTGTCGGAGACGGTTGAGCAGCAGTGTGTGGATTATGAAACTGGCACCCGCGCCAGGATCATCGCACTGGGGACATCGTATCTGAGCTTTGTGATACGGCACCCCAAGTTTTATGAACTCATGTGGGGGGACCTCGCTGCCGGGGCGATGGATATGATTGAGCCGCGCAGTCAGCACACGGGCTTTCACCTGCTGGTTGAAGCGCTGGCAGCCTGGGCGGAACGCGAACAGGTTGTCATCGATGATCCGGCTCGCATCGCCACTGAGCTATGGGGCTTTGCTCATGGCATCGCTGGTCTCAAGTTGCACGGGCACATTGACCACTTTACACCCGGTCTCGACGTTTACGACTTGCTGGAATCTGCCGCCACCACTTTGCTGGACGGGCTGTCCTGCCCCTGATCAGGTCGACACGGCCCCAATCTCAGCTGCAAAGCGGCCCTCGACTGCGCTAAAACATTCCACCAGGCGCGGATCAAACTGTGTACCGCTGGCTCCCTCGATAAACGCCACGCTGTCGGCGTGGCTCATTCCCGGGCGGTGATCCTGTTCGCTCATAAGGCTCTCGTAGCTATCGATCACGGCGACAATGCGTGCCGACAGGGGAATGGCGTCGCGGGCCGTGCCGCGTGGGTAGCCGTTGCCATTCCACCACTCGTGCTGTCCTTCCACAATCTCGCGGAAATGGTGCAGGTAGTCCTGCATCAGCTCGCGATTATCGGACAGTTCATCATCCAGGGTTTCCTGGGCGGCCGCGACGGCGATGTGCACTACCTCATTGTGCTGCTCTATGGTTTGTAAGCCCTCGGACGAAAGTGTCTCGGTATCGTGCAGGAGGTCCGCTGCCAGTGGTTCCATGCCCACGTCCCGCAGGGGTGCGGCGCGGCTGATCAGGTCGATGACCCGGGGAGTTAACTGTGCTGCAAAGTCGGGCTGGGCCGAGGCCTCCTGAGCCAGCAGTCGGGTCATCTGGATAACCCGTTCCTGTTTCTCGGCGCTGGCCTGATCGGAAGGCTTCTCGATAGACCTCACCAGCTTGCCGGCGACCATGTTGGCCGTTTCACGCAGTGCCTGCTGGTGGGCGGCGGCCAGTTTTGCTTCCCGGTCGATCTCTATCATGGCACTGGAAATCAGGCTGCCCATCACCCCGGACAAAATCAGGAAAAAGGACGAGGCATCAAACAACAGCCCATTGAAACGGAACAGCAAGTAACCGGCGGTTAGCAGGAGTACGTTAAGTGCGAGGGTCAGCCACATTGATGCCCGTGGCACGGTTTTCAGGAAAGTGGCCAGTTTCGAATCAGTCCGCGGAATGAACCAGATCAGGAATCCACCGATCAGCAGGATCAGGCTGACTTCCAACCATTTCATCCACCAGGGCCGGGTCAGGAAGCGGCCATCAAACAGCGATTCGAGTACCTGGGCCTGGATCTCAATGCCCGGCACCAGTTCCCGCAGCGCCGTAGTGCGCATGTCGTGCAGGCCCGAACCGGTGAGGCCCAGTAACACCAGCTTGCCCGCCAGCATGTCGGGATCAGTTTTTCCCTCCAGTACATCAATTGCCGATACGTAGCGATTTGCGGTGGCCTGGGACTCGGCGAAATGCAGCCAGATATCGCCGCCTGATTGTGTGGGTACCGTGAGGTCGGCCACGCTGACCGAGGCGATCCCGTGGCTGGCGACATCCACTTCAACTGCGGTAGAGCCGCTGGCGATACGCAGCATCTCCATGGCCAGCCCAGAAACCAGTTCATCGCCGATGGCGCTTACCAGCGGTATCCGCCGCACTACACCAAACTCGAGATCCACGCTCAGAATCGCCTGTCCCCAGGCCGCGGCTTGTAATTCCGGAAGGCTTGCCAGTACCGCCTCGAAGCGACGCACATGGGGCAGGGGGTCGCCCCCGCGCACGATCAGCGGTGCGGTGCGCAGGCCGGCACTGCTGGTATAGGTGGCAAAGTCGAAACCGGCCGCCCCGAGTACCGACGGCGTATTAAACAGGGACTCTGCCAACCGGGATTCGTGCGTGGGCAAGGCACGCAGTTCTGCGGCGAGTTCCTCAGATGTGCCCGCTGGCAAATTATCGGCGACTTTATCCGGGGAGGTCTGGTCAGCCTCAGGCATATACATATCGAAGCCGACTGCTGCAGGTTGGTACGCCCCGATCGCATCCACCAGTTCTGCCAGTTTGTTCCGTGGCCACGGCCATTGGCCGATGCGGGCCAGGCTGGTCTCGTCCACCGCCACGATGGTAACCGGTTGCCATTGGGGCTGGCGCGGGTAGTACTTCTGGTAGCGGTCGAACAGGAACTGGCGTGCACTGGTAAAGGGTGTGGTCACCGTGCTTGATACCTGCGCCAGGGAATTTTCTGCGGATTGCTCGGAGATGACGCACAGGCTGGTGGTCCACGCAAGAATCACCAGGGCGACAGGGCGCCCGCGACCGAACAGGAATATACGCTGCAGTAAACCCAGCAGTGCCGTCATGTGTGCTGGCGTCCTCCGCTGCCGGGTCGAGTTACCTTACGTTTATTTCAACCCGGCGGTTGCGTGCCTCGGACACCCGGTCGCCGGTTTCAACCAGTGGCTCCCTCTCACCCCGTCCTGCAACATCGATATTGACGGCGGATACGCCTGCCTGTTCGATCAGGCGCTTGACCGTTTCCGCCCGGGCCAGTGACAACTTGTCGTTGTCCGCATCGTTGCCCACGCTGTCGGTATGCCCGATCACGGTGATCTCCGGAGCGGGGCGATCAGCCAGGAAGGCCTGCATTTCAGTCACAGTCACCAGGGACTCCTCGGTGAGTACATCGCTGGAGGCGCGAACAAAGTTCACCGTAAAGGAGCGAGGTTCAGGCGGGGCAGCTTCCAGCAACGAGCCGTAACGGGAGGCGACCGCTTCTGCGGATTCCCGTCGCTCGTTGATGGCGCCGTCTTTTTGCACGTCCACCGCGGCATACGCCGTATCCAGGGTCTGCTCCCCGGCGGCACTGGTGACCACCAGTTTGCCGACGTTACCGTCTTCGTCGGGTAGCAGCACAATCTTGTCCGGTGGTGGGGGCGGAGGGGGTGGCGGTGGCGTGTCGTCGACCAACAGGTTGATCAACAGGGCAGTGACCAGTGGTACCAGCAATACTTCCATGAGTAGATCTGTTCCTTATTCGCCCACTTCAATGATGAACTCGGTTCCCCTCACTCCCAGGGTGACGGTGGGGGTCTTGAAACGCACACCCTCCGGACTGCCCTTGGCAATTTTTCCTGAAATGACAGCCAATGAACCCCGCTTCACCGACGCATCTACCGTGCCGGTATTGGTCGTGCTATTGAAGCTGAATTTGTTCATGTCCAGGGTAGTGTTGGGGCCCGCGGTCAGGCGGGTATTGTCCTTAAGCGTAATTCCCACTGCACTGTCAGTGCCGGTGACCACGCTGTCATTGACCAGCAGCGTGGCGCCGACTTCTGCCGGTAGCGTCTGGGCCCCACGGCTGATATGCGCGGTGCCGCGGCTGGTCTTGATGACGCCGGCTTCCGTCTGTGCCAGGGCCGGCGTGGCCAGGGCGAGCAAAAAGGTGGCGATAATGGTTATGCGTTGCATGTACGTCTCCCTGTGCATACTGCCTGTGAGTATAGACTTCGCCCGAACTTTGCACCAGTTGGTCCCCCAGTTGTGGGCCATTTTGGTTTTTTGTATCCAGTGCCCGGCGATGCTCGTTGCTAGCCCAGCGAACTTCACCGAAGCGGTGGCTGGCCGTGTTTTGCGGTCCGGGCGTTCGTCTCTCATAGTCCTCACGCAGCCAGCTAACGAATTTATGGTATAGCGGCCTATGGCGTAAGACGTTACGCTGGCAGGCTGATTTCCGCGCACTGGGCGGCGAGACAATAAACGAGGTGCAAGCAATGATTGACGAGATGATAGCCAAGGCCAGGGTAGCCCAGGCCGAATACGCCAGCTTCAACCAGCAGCAGGTGGATGAAATTGTGCGTGCTATTGCCAAGGTGGTTTATGACAACGCCGAAACACTGGCTCGGCATGCTGTGGATGAAACCGGCATGGGCAACTATGAAGACAAGGTCGCCAAGAAAAAAGGTAAGGCGCGTACCATCTGGAACAGCCTCAAGGGCAAGCGCTCCATCGGCGTGATCGAAGAAAAAGACGAAAACGGCATCGTCAAGATCGCCAAGCCGGTGGGTGTGGTCGGAGCCGTTACGCCAACGACTAACCCGGTGGCCACGCCAATGTGTAACGCCATGTTCGCGCTCAAGGGAGGCAACGCCATCATCGTAGCGCCACACCCGCGTTCGAAGAATTGCAGTGCGGAAGTTGTGGACCTGATGAACGGTGAAATTGAGCGCCTGGGTGGCCCTAAAAACCTGATTCAATGTATTCGTGAACCCAGTATCCAACTCACCAATGAATTGATGCAGAAAGTTGATGTGCTGGTGGCCACCGGTGGTCCGGCGATGGTGGCCGCGGCATATAGCAGTGGCAAGCCGTCCTACGGTGTGGGGCAGGGCAATGTCCAGGTCATTGTTGACAAAGACGTGGACTATCCCAATGCCGCCGAAAAAATCATCAATGGCCGTAAGTTCGATAACGGTATCATCTGTTCAGGTGAACAATCTGTCATCGCTCCGCGCACTGATTTCGACGATGTGATGTCTGCGTTTGAGGCCAAGGGCGCCCACTATATTGGTGACCAGGAAACGGCAGACAAGCTTCGTGCTGTGCTGTTCGAAAATGGACACATTTCCCCCGCAGTGATCGGCCAGAGTCCGCAGAAAATCGCCGAGATGGCCGGTATTGAAATCGCGGATGATGCGAAAATTATTCTCATCAGGTCCAACGCCACCGAGCAGGATATTCTGCGCAAAGAGAAGATGTGTCCGGTCATGGTTGCCTTCGAGTACGATGAATTTGATGAGGCCATCGCTATTGCCCAGTTCAACCTGAACATTGAAGGCAAGGGCCATACCTGCGCCATTCATTCCAATGATGATGCGCACATTCGCCAGGCTGGGATTGAGTTGCCCGTGAGTCGCCTGGTGGTCAACGAACCCAGTTCGCTCACCGCTGGTGGCAGTTTGCAAAATGGCTTTGTCCCGACCTCGACCCTGGGTTGCGGTTCCTGGGGAAATAATTCAATTTCGGAAAATTTGAACTATACTCACCTGATTAATGTGCATCGGATCGGGTTTGTTCACGACAAGCCTGCGCCTACCGACGAGGAAATCTGGTCCTGAGCTAACCTTGTCGATGCGGTAACCAGGACGGTTGCCGCATGAACAGTCACCTGTTCGTTGCAGTGGAGGGCACCGCGCCCGTCACCCACCCCTTACACGGAAGGCGCTCGCGCCGGGTAGATGGTGAACACAATGGCAATACTGATTCTGGGTGCCATAGCGATTCTGGGCGTGGTGCTCTTTGTCGTTTTCAAAAGCGGCGCTGAACAGCCCGCAAGCCACGGTAAGAAAACCTCCTCAGCGAATCCCTCGGCGAGATATTCTTCGGTGTCGATCATGACACCAAGATCCTGTTGCCAGGCCGCCCAGGCACTCGTGTCCTCGCGCTTCCTGGTCAGGGAGGCGCCCCAACTGCCGCTGGAGAAATGCAACCTGACGCACTGTAAGTGTGGCTACATTCGCCATGAAGACAGGCGCGATGATGGCGGTGACCGCCGTGCCATGTACGGGTTACGCTCGGAACTTCACGCCCTGCATTCGGGCGAGGAACGCAGGCATCGGCGGGGGCGCAGGGCGGGAGACTTGGCCATGGCTTGATTTGGCCTGCGCCTGAGGGCGCCGGCCAAGCTCACCTCAGCCGATAACGGCGTTAATCGCCCAGATGCTGGAAAGCACAATACCCAGCGTACCCATGGTGGCGACGGAGGCGATAACCACCTGACCCATTGGGTCTTCCAGCCATTGCCTGAACTTGCTTTCGGAATTTCGCGTAACCGCGAGCGCGACTTCCTTGCTTCCGGTTTGCTGTAAATCTGACATGGTGGTGCGGTTTCCTGTGTTGATTGGGGAACCGCTATTCTTTATCTGAGCTGGCTTTGCAACAAGGCCGTTTATTCTTAGAAAAGCATCGCCAAAACCGCACGATTGCAGCGCCGACGGCATTGTACTTGCGACCAGGCGCGGTTAGCGCAAGGCGGGCCCCGGCGTTTCCTGGATCAGCGCAAGAACGGCCTGAGCGGCGACGGATAGCTCCGCCTGACGGCGTGTGATCACGCCGACCTGGTGCGTTATAACCGGAGAAGAAACAGGTCGACACGCCAATCCCATCTCTTCCATCTGTGCCTGGCTGGTGCTGGGAACCACGCTGAGTCCGAGGCCCTCACTTACCATGCGCCCGATACTCACCAACTGGTGAGATTCGAAGGCCGGGGTCAGTGACAGGCCCTTTTTTGCCAGGGCGCGATCGATTAACGCGCGACTACCTGCGGGACGCTGGAGGCTGATGTGGGGATAGGTCAATACGTCGGACCAACGTAATTGTTTGCGGGACAGTAATGGGTGGCCGGTTGGCAGGATCGCCATAAACCTATCTTTGAACAGCGGTTGGAAGAGCAGGTCGGGGGCATCGCCCGGATCGAAAGTGATGCCCAACTCGCAGCGCCGTTCCCTGACCATCTCCACCACACTCTCGGCGATGACATCGTGCACCGTGACGTTGATATCCGGGTAGCGACGGTGAAACTCGGCGAGTATCCGTGGCAAGCGATTGGTGGTATAGGTGGGCATCGCCGCAACATCCAGTTTGCCCCGGCGCAGGGTAAAGTGATTGCGCAAATCCTGTAAGGACTGCTCCCAATCAGCCAGCAGGCGTCGCGCAACCGGATAAAATGCCTTGCCTTCCGGCGTCAGCTGCACCGAACGGGTGGTTCTTGCCAACAGTTTACCGCCCACGGTTTCTTCCAACTTCCTGATCGCCACACTCAGGGCGGGCTGGGACAGGTGCAGTTGCAGCGCGGCTTCTGCGAAGCTGCCTGTGCGAGCGACGGTAGTGAATGCAATCACCTGGTTGAAAGAAACATTCATAAATAAAAATTATTAAATGATCCAAAAATACAATTTGTTTAATATAAGTAGTTCTTGCATTCTGTGCAATTCTTAATCAGTCCAGCAGATAGACGGGAGTACTCGGTGTCAGGCTTCGATAAGGTGGTAGAGAGTTACGAGGAGGCTATGGACGGCCTCGAGGACAACATGACGGTGATTGCCGGGGGATTTGGCCTGTGCGGTATCCCGGAAAACCTGATCAAGGAGATCAAGCGCCGCGGTACCCGCGGTCTGACGGTCGCGTCCAATAATGCGGGTGTCGACGGCGCTGGACTGGGTCTGCTCCTCGAGGACAAGCAAATCAGTAAGATGATTGCCTCCTACGTCGGTGAAAATGCCCTGTTCGAAGCGCAAATGATGAGTGGGGAACTTGAGGTAGAGCTGACACCGCAGGGTACGCTCGCTGAGAAGATGCGCGCCGGCGGTGCGGGGATACCCGCCTTTTACACGGCCACTGGTTACGGGACTCCGGTTGGTGAAGGTAAAGAGGTGCGGGAGTTTGATGGCAAGCACTATATCCTGGAGGAGTCACTGCAGGGCGACTTTTCGATAGCGAAGGCCTGGAAGGCCGACCGTTATGGCAACCTGTTGTTTCGCAAGACCGCCCGCAACTTCAACCCCATGGCGATCACCGCGGGAAAAATTGCCGTCGTCGAGGTGGAGGAAATTGTCGAAGTTGGTGAGCTGGACCCGGATGAAATTCACATGCCGGGTATTTACGTCAATCGTCTGATCAAAGGCACGTTTGAAAAACAAATTGAACAGCGCACCGTGCGCAGCGCTTAAGGGCAATCATTTAAGGAGACTGATATGGCTTTATCCCGCGAACAGTTAGCGCAACGTGTTGCCCAGGAATTTGAAGACGGCTACTACGTCAATCTCGGCATCGGTATTCCCACCCTCGCTGCCAACTACATCCCCGACGGAATGCAGGTGATGCTGCAGTCTGAAAATGGCCTGTTGGGCATGGGTGAGTTCCCCCTGGACGAGGAAGTGGATGCCGACCTGATCAATGCCGGCAAGCAAACTGTCACTATGATTGAAGGGGCGTCGCTGTTCTCATCGGCAGAATCCTTTGCCATGATTCGCGGCGGACATGTTGACCTGACCGTACTCGGTGCGTTTGAAGTGGACTGCCAGGGCAATATTGCCTCCTATATGATCCCGGGTAAATTGATCAAGGGCATGGGCGGGGCCATGGACCTCGTCGCGGGCGCCGACAATATCATTGTCACCATGACCCATGCGTCCAAGTCAGGGCAGTCCAAGTTGTTGAAGGAATGCACCCTGCCACTGACGGGCAAAGGCTGCATCAAGCGTGTATTAACGGACCTGGCCCTGCTGGATATTGAAGACGGTAAGTTTGTCTTGCGCGAACGTGCACCGGGGGTGAGTGTCGAAGAGATCGTCCAGCTTACTGAGGGTGAATTAGTTGTCCCGGACTCCGTGCCGGAAATGTCAGTCTAGCGCGCTGGTGACCGCCAGGTTTGTTTGTCGAATCGTTGTAATAGTCATAGAACATTTAAGGATTGGGGATGAGTAATAGAGAAGTCGTTGTTTTGAGTGGTGTGCGTACGGCGGTTGCCGATTTTGGCGGTAGCCTGAAGGACATCCCCCCCACAGAGTTGTCAGGTCAGGTTATTGCCGAGGCGGTCAGTCGGTCTGGCCTCGACGCCAGTGACGTTGGCCACTGTGTCGTGGGTTCTGTGGTGCACAGCGATCGTCGGGATATGTATATGAGCCGCACCGCGGCCCTGAAGGCGGGCCTGCCCATTGAGACGCCGGCGCTCACCGTCAATCGACTGTGTGGCTCCGGCCTGCAGGCCGTGGTGTCGGCCGCACAGATGATCCTGCTGGGAGACTGTGATGTTGCCGTTGCTGCCGGGGCGGAGTCGATGACCCGTGCGCCTTACTGGCTGCCCGACGCGCGCTTCGGCTCGAAAATGGGAGATACCAAGGTCGTAGACCCGATGATGGGCGCCTTGACCTGCCCCATCGGCGACACCCATATGGGGATCACCGCGGAGAATCTCGCCGAGAAATACACAGTTACCCGCGAAGAGCAGGATGCCCTTGCAGCAGAAAGCCACAGGCGCGCCCAGCGGGCCATTGAAGAGAATCGTTTTGCAGGGCAGATACTGCCCATAGAACTGAAAACGCGCAAAGGCACGACCGTGTTCGAGCAGGATGAGCATGTCCGTTTTGACTGCGATGCAGACAGCATGAGCGGCCTGCGACCAGCCTTTAAAAAAGATGGCACGGTAACGGCTGGCAATGCCTCGGGTATCAATGATGGCGCCGCTGCACTGGTACTGATGGAGCGCGCGGCGGCCGAAGCGCGCGGACTCAAACCGATGGCCCGGATGTTGGGTTACTCGGTTGCCGCAGTGGATCCTGCCATTATGGGTATTGGTCCAGCACCGGCGGTTCGCCAGTTACTGGAGAAAACCGGTGTCGGTATCGACGAGATCGACCTGTGGGAGGCGAATGAGGCCTTTGCGGCACAGGCCTTGTCAGTGGTGCGCGAACTGGGCCTCGATCCGGAGAAGGTTAATCCTAACGGATCTGGTATCAGCCTGGGTCACCCCATTGGTGCAACCGGCGCACTGATCACGGTAAAAGCGCTTTACGAACTGCAGCGCATCGGCGGACGCTATGCTGTTGCCACCCTGTGCATCGGTGGCGGGCAGGGGATTGCCGCGCTGTTTGAGCGCTGCGAGTAGTTTTTGTTTTTCCAGGCGGGGTGCACAGTACCACCTGTTCCCGCCCTTTCACCTCACGGGCTATTCGCCCAGCAGATTTTCCAGGTAGGCGGCGCTGGTTTCTTCCAGACTTGCGCAGTGCTCGAGCAGGTCGCGAGCTCGATCACTGTCTACATCGTCGAGCATATTGCGCCATGCGGCAGCGCCCTGGCGTTCAGCGTCCGCTTGTATCGCCAATTGCTGGCGCAGGTCGAGGTCGCTGAATACTGAGTAGTACAGTTCACGCGCGGCGGGCAAGGGCTCGTTCAGGGCGGCGCGGGTGGCTTTATCGATGGGGAAAAGACCATCCACGGTATCGGCAATCTCGTCTTCGCGCGCCGCGCATGCCAGTAAACCCTCGCGATGTTCGGGCCACTGCTGCGACCAGAGGCGATAACGGTCTGCGGCACCGCGCTCCAGCATGGCCAGGAAGCTGGGTACGTGGTCGCCCGCCTGGGAAATAAAGGGTGCCAGCAATTCGCCGAAGTCCGGGGCAACCGCTTTGTTCATAGTGCCTGCCTATCTACGCGTGTTCGCAGTAGCTTCTTATAGTACATAACGCCACGACTGTGCCAGCAGTCTGCCGGTCGTTACTATGGATAAAACGGGCTTTACAGGTAGTAGATAATGACATATCCCGACAGCAGGATAGCGATCCACAGCGCCGTGGTTCCGATGGGCCAGGCCCGCGCAAATACGGCGCGCTCTGCACTGTCGGCCGTATGCGGCTGGCCGAGATAGCGTTCGCTGAAGCGTTGTGCAATGGCTTGTGCGCGGCTGCCGATAGCTTCGACACTGCGACCCAGCATGGCCAACAACCTGCCGGCGGCTCGCAACAGATTGAGCCCCAGTCGGCGCCAGAGCCAGTCGGAATCCAGGCTGATAGTCTCGGTGCGTTTCATCAGCGGCAGCATTACGAAGAAGGCCAGGCCTGAGAACAACAGCAGTTGTAAATAGAACACCACTTTGCCCGCCTTGTAGGGCACATACTCAACAGGGTAGGGCAGCAGTGGGTACAGCAGCTGCGGGAACACCCCTAGCAAGATACACAGGCCCGCGAAGAATACCATGGCCAGGCCCATGTTCCAGGGGGCGTCCTTGGGTCGCAGCCCCGAATCCTTTTGGAAAAAAACAAACCAGGGGAATTTGATGCCCGCGTGCAGGAATACGCCCGCCGACGCTGCGGTCAGGAGCATGTACACCCACACCATACCGCCATCCACGGCAGCCTGGGATATCAGGCTCTTGGTGGTAAATCCGGATGTCAGCGGGAAGCTCGAAATAGCCAGCGCGCCGATAATGCCGCAGGCGGTGGTCAGAGGCATGGTCCGGAACAGGCCACCCAGGTCGGTACACTTGCTCAGTCCCGTGCGATAGACGACAACACCCGCACTCATGAATAGCAGGGCCTTGTAGATGATGTGTGCGAAGGCGTGGGCAGCGGCACCGTTGAGTGCCATTTGTGTGCCGATGCCTATTGCACAGACCATGAACCCAACCTGGTTGACGATCGAGTAGGCGAGAATACGCCGCGCGTCATTCTCCAGCAGGGCGTAGATGATGCCGTACATCACCATAAACAGGCCTACGCCGATAAGCACCGGCTCACCCGGGAACAACAGTATCAGCGCCAGCACGGCAGTCTTGGTGGTAAAAGCCGACAGAAATACTGAACCAGTGGGGCTCGCTTCGGGGTAGGCGTCAGATAGCCAGGCAGAGACTGGCGGTGCCGCAGCGTTAATCAGGATGCCTATCAGGATCATCCAGGTGTTGAAGTCGGTCGCCAGCATAGGCCGGATTTCCGCCGACCCGGTACTCACCACCACTCCTTCTATTCCCACCTTGAGAATAACACCGCCGAGCAGGTGCATGATGGCGTAGCGAATACCCGCAGCGCGGGCGCCGGGGGTGCCGCCGCACCAGACCACCACGGTGGAAAACAGTGCCATCAGTTCCCAGTACAGGAACAGGGTGATCAGGTCGCCTGCAAAGCTGACCCCGATAGCTCCGGCGGCGTAAGCAAAGGCGGCGGCGAGTTCAAACCACTTCGCCTGCCGGAACGCATACAGGCCCCCCGTAAAGGCCATGATCGCAAAGATGGTAGCGAACAGGCGCCGTAACGGGCTGCCTTCAACGGGTTCAATGTAGTACGAGAGAAACTTCACCGTACCCTGAACACCGTCGGGAACTTGCCAGATGGCGTACAGGGTCAGCAATGGCGCTATCAATACGATCGCGCTGCGCAGCCAACCCCTGGTCGGGCCGATCAACAGGGCCGCGAGGATCATAATCAGGGCCGGGGAGAGGACATCAAGCATCGTCGCCGTCCTCCTTCAGGGCGTCATCGTAATACTGCTCGTCGCGCTTCAGGACAAAGCCCAGTGCCTTGGCGACCACCACCATGATGGCGCAACTCACAAAACCGTAAACAGCGCCAAAGCCGAACCACTCATCGATACCAAAGTAGCCTTTTACTTTGAACACCAGCTGTGCCAGCACGGTGAGTGCCAGTACCGCTGTAAATCCCCACCACAATTTGCGAATGTTTTCCGGCTTGACCAACCAGTGCACTGGCTCATCCGCTGCCGCGCGCGGAACGTCGGGTCTCACCGGCTTAGCCTGCTCGGTGCTCATTGGGCCATCCCCCTGACTACCTGCGATTCCAGTTCGATCACAGGTCCGTTGAAGAGAAAGAACGCCAGCGTCAGCATGGCAGTGATGGTCAGTGCCAGCACGGCGGGAAAGGGCGCTTCACCGTGCTCTGGCGCCCCGGGCTTTTCCTTGGCGAACCAGGCCAGGTAGACAATCGGCAGAAAGTACGCCGCATTCAATGCGGTACTGGCGATAATGGTGAACACTGCCACCAGGTTCTGGGCCTGGAATGCACCCGCGAGTATGTACCACTTGGACACGAAGCCCGCGGTCGGTGGTACGCCAATCATGGACAAGGCGCCAATAGTGAACGCGGCCATGGTCCAGGGCATTCTGCGGCCGATACCGCGTAACTGCGAAACCTCGGTTTTCTTGGCAGCCACGTATATCGCACCGGCCGCGAAAAACAGGGTGATTTTGCCGAAGGCGTGGGCGACGATATGGATGGCCGCGCCTACCTCTGCCAACGGTTTGAGTATGGCCGCGGCCATCACCACGTAGGACAGTTGTGCAATTGTTGAGTAAGCCAGCAGTCGCTTGATGTTTTGCTGATTCAGCGCGATCAGGCTCGCCGCGATGATAGTGAATGCGGCGGCGTAGAGAAGCCAGCCAGTTCCCGGTGCTGCAAACAGGAAGTCGACGCCAAAGATATAGACAATGATCTTGGTGATGGCGAATACCCCGGCTTTGACCACCGCGACAGCGTGCAACAGTGCCGACACCGGGGTCGGGGCGACCATTGCTGCGGGTAACCAGCGGTGCACAGGCATGACGGCGGCCTTACCGATGCCGAATACAAACAAGGCCAACAGCAATCCGACCCCTGGGCCGCTGAGCGTGCCCTCGAGGATGCCGCCGATGACAAAGTCACCGTGTCCCGCTGCGCTATAGGTCCAGATGATGGCAGGCAACAACAGGCCAATCGATGTGGTGAGCAAGACCCCCAGATAGACCCGTGCTGAACGCACGGTGGCTTCATCGCCCTTATGCGATACCAGCGGGTAGGTCGACAGCGTGAGCGCTTCGTAAAACAGGAATAGCGTGAACAGGTTGGCGGAGAAGGCTACCCCCATGGTGGCGAACAGGGCGAGGGCGAAGCAGATATAGAAGCGCGTCTGGTTTTTCTCGTTGTTCCCGCGCATATAGCCGATGGAGTAGATCGAATTGATGATCCACAGGCCGGATGCCAGGGCGGCGAACAGCATGCCCAGTGGCTCTACCCGAAACGAGATGGTCAACCCGGGCAGCACCTCGGAGACGGTTACGCCTGGACGCTCGCCGGCCATCAACTCCGGTAGGAGACCCCAGACCACCCAGGCCAGGCTCAGGGCCGTCACCAATGTGGTTGCCTCGCGCAGGTTGTCATTAATGCGCCCGGTCACGGCGATGGCCATGGCGCCTACCAACGGCAGGATCAGGGCAGTGAGGATGGCCGTTTCAGGGTTCATGCTGCACTTCCCATCAGCAATACAGCCGCCTGTTCAGCCAGTGTGACTGGTAGTTGCGGGAACAGGCCAAAGCCGACGTTTAACAGCGCGACCAGCCAGGTGATGGCCAGCAGTTGCAAGGGGGCTTCCTGGCGGCCGGTATTGGTCTCTACTGGCGCTCCAAAGTACAGGGATTCCACAATGCGCCAGACATAGACGACCGCCATCAGTGAACTCACCACGATGACAGCGACTAATAGCCAGCCCCAGGTCCCCTGGCCCAGGACAGCAGTGATCAGCATCCACTTGCTGATGAAGCCGGCAGTGCCGGGCACACCGATCAGGCTCAGACCACACACCACCAGGGCCGCGGTCGTCCATGGCATGCGTTTCGCCACACCGCGCAGCTCGGACAAGCGCAGATCTGCGCAGCGCGTGGCCAGGCAGGCGATGGCCAGGAACAGTCCGCCTTTGGCCAGTGCGTGATTAAACATGTGCACGACCCCGGCACTAACGCCGGCGGCAGTGATGCAGCTGGCACCGAGTGCAATATAGCCAATCTGTGCGACCGAAGAAGACGCTAACAGCCGCTTGATATGCCCCTCGAACATTGCCACCGCTGACGCCACGACAATAGCCAGTACCGCCATACTCATCAATATCAGGGAGAAGCGCACCTGGTGCGTTTCCATATTGGGCTGGAACACATAGAACTCGAAACGAATCAGTACATACAGCGCCACTTTGGTGGCACAGGCGGCCAGGAATACGGTGATCATGTGGGGGGCGTGGGTATAGGCGTTGGGCAACCACACGTGTAGCGGGAAAACCGCCGCCTTCAAACACAGGCCGATGGTGATGAAGCCGGCGGCGACCAATACCGGTTTAAGATCGGCCACCTCGCCAATGCGATCCGCCATGTCGGCCAGATTCAGCGTGCCAGTCATCATGTAAATCAAACCCACACCAATCAGGTAGAAGGTGGCTCCCATGGTGCCCATGATCAGGTACTTGAACACCGCGGGCAGGGCTCGGCGGTCCGGACCACCGGCGATCAGTACATAGCTCGCCAGCGAGGATATCTCCATGAACACGAAGATATTGAAAGCATCGGCGGCGATGACAATGCCAACCAGCCCCGCGAGCGCCAGCAGCCACGCCGCGTAAAACAACGGCTGCCGTTGCGGTTCTATCTGTTGATCTATGCTGTTGCGGCCCGCCAGTAGCGCGGCTGTGGCCGCTCCAGTGACTACCAGCAAGACCAGCGCACTGAATGCATCCACAGACAGGGCGATGCCGTAGGGCGGCGACCATCCGCCCATTTCATAGCTGACACTGCCCTGGCTGAGTACTGTTCCTGTCAGGGTAATGGCAATCAGCAGGCTTGTTGCCGCGGCCGCGGTAGCGGCGGCCCAGGCCAGGCCTCGTGGTTGCAATAGCACCACGAGTGGCGCCACCAAAAGCGGCACTACTACCTGCAGCGCGGGTAATTGATCGTTAAGTTCCAAGGTCGTCAGTCCGCGTCAAGAATCTCGTCTTCCTCGATGGTGCCGTAGAGCTCATTGAGACGTACCACCAGCGCCAGACCCAAGGCCAGCGTAGATACGCCGACGACAATAGCGGTGAGAATGAGTACCTGCGGAAGCGGATTGGAAAAAATCTGGTCCTCGACCCCCGCTTGAATAATGGGAGCGGTGCCGCCCTCCACCTTATCCATGGTGATATACATGAGGAATACCGCCGACTGAAAGATCGACAGGCCGATGAGCTTCTTAATCAGGTTGGTTTTGCGAATGACCCCGTACATGCCCACTGACAGTACTATCGCGAACACACAGTAGTTGTAGTAACCGAGCATTTCCAACAAGCTCATGAGCGCACCTCCCGGGCGGCGAAGGCATGAAAGATGGAGAGCAGTGCACCACACACGGCCATGCCAACCCCCGCTTCAATCAGGATGATCCCCAATTGCTGGCCGGCGACGGGGTCTGATGAAAGTACGGAGTAATCCAGGAAGGATCCGCCCAGCAGCATGCAGGTTACACCTACCCCGCCGTACAGCAGCGCTCCTCCGACCACCAGCGCCAGTAATACCTTCCTGGGTATAGCGCGCAGCGCCGCCGCCTCGCCTTCGAGCAGGGCGTAGAGAATGACGCCGGTAGCAATAATAGCGCCCGCCTGGAATCCACCCCCGGGCCCGTACTCACCGTGGAACTGGACATAGAGCCCAAATAGGACAATAAACGGCACCAGCATTCGCCCCACGATCTGGGGAATCAGGTGGTGACGCAGGCCGGCCTTGTCGGCGTCGCGTTCCGCCGGGATATCTTCCGGGCGAACACCCAGAATAAATAACACGCCGATACAGGCAGCAAACACCACGAACACCTCTCCCAATGTGTCATAGCCACGGAAACTGCCGAGCACCGCAGTGACCACGTTGGGGATGTCCACGTATTCGGGCGTTTTCTCCAGATACCAGGGTGCGACATGTTGGTGCACTGGTGCCTCCGGGTCGCCCAGCCGGGGTCCGTCAAAGATGGCGTAGATAATCAATAACGTCAGTACCGCAACGGTGGCGATGACCACCCATCGCCCGGGGGGGCGCGGTTTTTCGTGATCCGAGGTCAGCGCCAGGGCGCTGAGGAAGATAACGGTGGTGACGCCGGCGCCGACGGCGGCTTCCGTCAAGGCCACGTCGGCCGCGTCGAGAATAAAGAAATTGGCTGCCATCAGCAGGCTGAAAATAGAGGTGAGCATCACCCCGACGAACAGGTTGTTTGTGTGCACGATGGCAATGGCGGTGATTAGCAGCAAGGTCAGCAAGAATAGGGCAAAGACAATAATCACGCGCTACCCCCGGATTCAGGGTTCGGCAAGGTTTCGGCGTCGGGCTTCATGCCCGACAGCAATGCCGCATTCGCCAGTGCATAGCTTGCGGTTGGGCCCGTCAGTAGCAGAAATACCATGATGGCCAGCAATTTGAGGGTTGCCAGTGTCAGGCCAGACTGCAGCATCAAGCCGGAGAAAACCAGCAGGGTGGCCATGCTGTCGGTTAGGCTCGCTGCGTGAATTCGGGTAAAAAAGCTGGGGAGCCTCAAGGCGCCCAGACCGCCGATCAATACAAAGGCACCGCCCAGGGTAAGCAGCACCCAACTGCCAATATTCAGGGCCTGATCAATCACGTTTCTGCTCCGTTACCGGCCGCACCCGATTCTGGAAGAATTCCAGCACTGCGAGAATGCCAACCATGTTGATCAATGCGTAGGCCAGCGCCAGGTCCAGGAAGTCGGGTCGGCCATAGAGAAAGGCAATAACGGCCAAAAACAGGACGGTCTTGGTCCCGAAGACATTTACCGCCAGCACCCTGTCATAAACACTGGGGCCCAGTAGTGCTCGAATCAGCGCCAATACCATGGTGACCAGAATGGCAATGGAAACAATGATGTACATGGTTTATTTCAATCCCAGCTTGGCGGCGCGACGATTCGCTTCCCCGGACTGTATGGCCTCGGCACCAGAGCGGGTCAGGCAGTGTACCAGTAGTTCACCCTCATGCACGTCGATGGTCGCGGTGCCTGGCGACAGGGTGATGGAGTTACCCAGGATAACCTGCGCCGAATCGCTCTCGCTGATCGCCTTGATTCTTACCATGGTGGGACTGACCGGTATGGAGGGCGTGATCACGACTCGCGCAACCTCGATGCTGGATACCGCTACTTCTTTCAATAACCACCAAAGATAGGCAGGCAGTTGGGGGATTGCGCCAAATACCGCCTGGTGACGGAAGAAACCCATGCGTGTTGCCAGAAAGGTTGTCAGGACACACGAAAACAGGCCCAGGCCGATCAGCAGCGGCTTGTACAGGCCCGACCACAACAGCCAGGAAATGGATAAGACCAGCAGCAGCAACAGGATGCCGGCCGGGGAGGTTTCACCCCGCTGGGCGGAGATGCGCTGGTTGGATAACTTCATTATTTATATGGCTCTGCCTGTTTGCGTTCTGGATTATACGCCAAATTTTCGAATCTTCGTGGTCTAACGATATTTTTGTATGGAGGATCCCTAGGTGAGCGGCCGCTCTGGATGCGTGTCGGATTTCATGTGCTACTCTTCTTTCCCGACGATTAATTGTGTACATCGCAGGAGATGATAATGGCAAATTTCGCAGAGATACCCTGGATCGCAGAGCATATCAAGCTCTACCAGACCGACCCCGAGGCGGCCCATATGTGGGATTCCAGTCACCTGGGTGGCCCCGGCATTCTGCCCACACTGTTACTCACCACGCGCGGGCGTAAATCGGGCGAGCCGCGCTCGCTGCCGCTGATCTATGGCACTCATGGCGACAGCTATACGATTATCGCGTCCAAGGGCGGTAATCCGGATCACCCCCTGTGGTACCTCAACCTGGAGGCTACACCCCAATGCGATCTCATGGTGGGCGCGAAGGCCGTAACCGCCGTGGCGCGGGTGGCCGAGGGAGAAGAGCGCGAGGCTATCTGGGAAAAGATGGCGGAGATATACCCTCCATACAATGATTATCAGGCTGCAACCGACCGAGTGATTCCCGTGGTGGTGCTGGACCCTGTGTAGTCGGCAAGGTTGTACTGTTGGGGCCAGTTGTTTTGGAACCCATCGGGTTTAAAACTTGGAGATTCTCATGAGACACGCGCTTCTCGCCGCCAGCTTACTGTTGTCGGCCCAGGGCATTCAGGCCCACGATGTACCTCCACCGCCAGAGCCGATGCCGCTGGATCAGTTGTTATCGGCCTTCGGTTGGAATCTGGATGAGGCCGAGATTGGCACAGAGGAAGTGACCGATAGCCTGCACGTGATTTTCGGGCTGGGCGGCAATATCGCCGTGAGCACCGGCGAAGACGGCGTACTGATCGTCGATGACCAGTTTCCCCAATTGATTCCTCAGATCAAATCGGCAATCAGTGACCTGGAAGCGGGAGGGGATGTCGATTTTGTGATCAATACCCATTGGCACTTTGACCATGCGGACGGGAACCTCGCGCTTGGTCCTGAAGGCACCTGGATTGTTGCGCACAAGAACTCCCGGGACATGATGCAGCGGGATAACCTGATTAATCTGGTCGCAGCGTCCTATGAGCAGAAGGCGTATCCAGAGAGCGCCTTGCCGGATATCAGCTTCAAAGACAGCATGTCATTCCATCTCAATGGCGAAGATATCTCCCTCCATCACTTTGGTCCTGCCCATACCACTGGAGATACAGCTGTTATCTTTAGCCAGAGTAATGCCGTTCACCTTGGGGATGTGTTCAACAACGCCGGCTACCCGTTTATCGACGCAGGTAATGGCGGATCACTGGAAGGTGTGATTGCTTTCTGTCGTGAGACCCTGAAGCTGATCAACCAGGATACGGTGGTAATTCCCGGTCATGGTCCGGTAACTGACCACCCGGCGCTAGTAGCTTATGTTGATATGCTCGCCACCATCCACGAGCGCCTGGCCAAATTGGTAGAATCGGGTGCATCGCTCGAAGAAGTGTACAAGGCAGAGATTACTAAGGACTGGGACGAAACACGCGGCGATAGCACCGGGTTTGTTAATCGCTCTTATCTCAGTGTCGTGGACAAATAGCGCGCGTTGAAAGACCCGTTGCTCCCCGGGCTACAGAGCCGCGAGATCGGGGACACTATCGGCGCTGATTTCCACCATTACCTCATTGCGGCGCAGAAACGGTAAGGTCCATGGCGGATTGTACTGATTGAGCATGGGGCTACTGGTAGTGGCAATGCCTGCCTCGCTCAACGCCGACGACAGCTCCTGCCATTTTCTCTCCGTCTTGGCATCGCCCGCCAGTCCGCTAAACAAAATGACCGCCACCGTGCGGGCTTCAATCTCCCGCAAACTCACGGCGTTGTCGTCG
This sequence comes from Halieaceae bacterium, assembly GCA_963669435.1. Taxonomy (GTDB): domain Bacteria; phylum Pseudomonadota; class Gammaproteobacteria; order Pseudomonadales; family Halieaceae; genus CALJFL01. The sequence continues at coordinate 761,756 of OY770025.1, read as the reverse complement.
GGTGCGGGAAGTTCGTCATAGGCGTATTCGCTGGGCATCGTAAACGCCATTTCCCTCTCGCCACTGCCTATGGTTTCCTGCACCGGTGCGGTCATGGCGATGGACTGCTCTTGATCGTTGCCCCCGAAGATATAGCCCGCCAGGCGCCGGAAGCCCTTGCCGCCATAGTCTGGCAGTTCGGTCACCGCCTGGATGCTGGGCGCGTAGCGACGGATCTCCACCTCACCCAGTTTGCCCAGTAGTTCGTACTGTGGCTCCTCGATGCTATCGGCCATGGCTGGCGAGATGAGCAGTAACGCCGCCAGCAGGCACAGCAGCTGCGAGTAGGGCGTTCTTGGATGTGTTGCGTGCATAGCGATATCTCCTGTACATGTTGCTAATTACGCGAAGTGATTTGGTCCAGATCAGTAGTCAGATGTATGGGGACGCGGCTTCGTTTATGAACGCGCCCACCTAGGAGCGGCGCCATAGCCGCAGGTAAGCCACTGTTGTAGACTCCCGCCTCCCCGAGAGGGTGTGTTCAACCATTTTGATGACGGACAAGTCTGCGACGAGAGCGAGTGGTATGAGACCCAAGTTGATAAAACGCGTGCTGTTGTTGTCGGCAGTTATCGGCCTACCCCTATTGGCCTATACGCTCCTGCCGTTTGGCCTGCCACCGGCAGAGCGCTATTTTGAACAACCCCCCCAGCGCACCTTGCAGCCCGATGAGATAGGCCAGATGCGATCGGTGCAGGAGACCTATCTGCGCCTGTCTCTGCGCGGTGACGACTTCGAGTACTGGAATACTGCGCGCCAGGACTTCTGGAAGTACTCGATCGCCTTTGCCATGTACGGTATCCCCTCGGCGATCATCATCAACCCGGAGAAGACAGATGAATATAAAGCCCTGATGGATATGATGATCTGGGCGATGAAGTCGAAGAAGGTATGGGGGGATTTTACCGACCGCGGCTTTGGTACCGACCCAATTAGTATTCAAAACATCATGTACAAGGGCCACCTGAACCTGATGTATGGCCTGTACCAGATGTCTACTGGCGATATGCGCTACGCCCGCGAGTACACCTGGCTGACCCAACAGATCGCCGAGGAAATGCGCTTACACCACCAAGGTATCTATGAAGGTGTGACCTGTGAGCCGAACGCCTGGTTTGTGGAGTGCAATACCATCGGCATGCTGAGCCTGCATATCTACGACCGCCTGTACGCCACCACCTATACAGACAATGAAATTCAGTGGTCTCTGGACTTTATTATGGGTCGCATGCGGGATGATGAGACCGGCCTGTTTTACCGTCACTACCAGCCCAACCACGATTTTGTGAGCCCCGATGTCTCCGGTTACGCCAACGCCTGGAGTGTGACTTTTCTTAAGCCCTTCGCGCCCGGAGCCATGGAAGAAATCTACGCTTCGTTCAAACAGCACCTCACCCGCGAACTGGGCCCCTATGCCACAGTGAATAATCGCATCGGTAATAATCCGCGCCCGGACCAGGTAGCCCATGGCTTCGGCATGTGGGCCGCCAAGGAATTTGATGACCCGGCGCTGTTCGGCAAGTTACGCAATGCCATCGACAAGTACCTTGGCTTCAGTGTCCATCCGGAACACGGCGGCTTGGTCTACAACGACCCCGACAGTGTGATGATCAACGGCGGCATGCTCGCCGCCAAGTTGCACCTGGGCTGGGACGTGGTGCTCAACCACGACTGGGGTGTTGAAGGACTGCCCCACGTCGTACCCGATGTATCGCACATGGATTGGACAGACTTGTTGCCTCAACGTGTTTACGCGCTGGATCCTACCGGAGAAGGTGAATTACCCCGGCACAGTGCTGTCCGGCCCTGCCCCAATTGTTTCTGGGGCGATTATCAGTCGCAGAGAATGAAGGTAGAAGCTGAACGGGCGCTGGAAAGAAGTGCCAAGGTCTGTGTCGAGTCGGCTGGTGCTACCTGCGGTCTGGATGAATTAGGCGGAGACGAGTAGTTCGCCGGCAGGCTTTGTCGCACAGTGCCCGACCGTTGAGAGCAGCACGCAGGTGATGCAATTATCGGAAAATGCCCACCGACCTTTCTCCGTCGGATGAGCGGCTGGCTCGATACATGCCGGGGGTATTAAAGGGCATGGTGATATTGCCCGCCGGGTCCATGGCGATAACGCCGCCACTGCCTCCGGCGTCTTTGAGTACCTGCATAACCACTGTGTCAGCAGCGCCTTCCAGGGTTGCGCCCTGGTATTTCATACGGGCACAAATATCTGCCGCCACCTGGTAACGAATGAAATATTCTCCGTGTCCGGTAGCAGACACTGCGCAGCTGCTGTTATTGGCATAGGTGCCCGCCCCGACCAGTGGCGAGTCACCTACTCGGCCATAGCGCTTGGCAGTCATGCCACCGGTAGAGGTGCCTGCAGCGAGGTTGCCTGATTTGTCCAGGGCTACTGCACCGACGGTCCCCATCTTGTACTTGTTGGCCAGGGCGTCGAACGAGGCGCGAAAGTCCTTGGTACCATCTTCCTCTCGCCGCAGTTTCTCCTTGGCGCGTTGCAGTGATTCAAAGCGCTGTTCGGTATCGAAATAGTCGTTACTCACCGACTCGAAACCCTGCTCATGCGCAAAGTCCTCTGCCCCCTCACCAAATAACAGTACGTGGGGTGAGTGATCCATTACAGCTTTAGCCAGCACAATGGGATTCCTGACCGTCTTCACGCCTGCCACAGCTCCCACCTGCAGGGTGTCGCCGTCCATGAGCGAGGCGTCAAGTTCGTGGGTGCCCTCATAGGTATATACAGCGCCCTTACCTGCATTGAACAGCGGCGAGTCTTCCAGTATCTGGATAGCGGCAATCACTGCTTCCTGGCTGGACTTTCCCTGTTGGAGCAACTGGTAACCCGTGTCAACCGCCTCCAGCAGTTTTGCCTCGTATTCCTGCTTCAGCTCGCCGTGCATTTTTTCCTTGTCGATGGTGCCGGCGCCACCGTGTATGGCAATGGCGATACGTTGCCCTGTGCCACCTGGCGTGGAGATCTCGGCGCCTGCGAACGAGCTTGTTAGTATTGCCATGCAGAAAACCTGGATTCTGATCAAGCTGTTCATAGATTGCTTACCCCGGTATACATTGGAATCTTCAGTGTGCATTTGCTTTGGGCAAAGTGTGCTTCGGACCTTTCCGCTTTGCAATACAATACTGGAACTCGAGATTTAAATGATGCTACGGCGTATTTGCGTACGCGGTCTGGCAACTGCGGCCGGCACGGAGCACGGGCATACGGAATTCACAAACACGAACACCGTCCGATTCGGTAGTCCACAGCCGTTTGCGAACATGGGTGCTGCCTGCAGCCTTGCTGCGTTATTCCTGGGTTGCTATGGTGTGGAAGAATTCCCATGGAATACAATGTTAATGACAAGGACTTTGTCGGGTTGGCTGCGCCTGCCCAAGCTGCTTCTCCTTTGCTGTTTTCTGCTCGCTCCGCCGGTATCCGCGTCGGAGCTTGCTATGGCGTTGTTTCAGGACTCCCGCGCCGCGTTATACCAGATCAAAGTAATCGACTCGCCCTCCGGTAATCGGTCGGCCCTTGGCTCCGGGTTTGCCATTGGAGGTCGTTTAGTGGCGACCAATTATCACGTGATTTCGCAGTACTTGAGCAAGCCGGGGAAAGTCGAAATTATGCTGCACAATCATCAGCAACAGGATGTCAGGGCACAGCTAGTAGCGATCGATGTGATCAACGACCTTGCGTTGCTGGCGACCGAAGAGGAATTGCCGCTTACATTGGAGCTAGCCAGTAACAATCCCGTTGTTGGTGAAACGCTTTTTGCCCTGGGTAACCCCTACGACCTGGGTATGTCGGTGACAGAGGGAATCTACAACGGGGTAAAGGGCGAAGCCTTTCCACCGAGAATCCATTTTTCTGGTCCGGTGAATTCCGGCATGAGCGGTGGCCCTACATTGAATGGGAATGGCCAGGTGGTGGGTATCAACGTGGCTACGGCGCGGAACTCGGTGGGTTTTCTGGTGCCCGTGGATTCACTGAATGCGCTGGTAGAAAACAGTCAGGATCTGTCGCCGATGGATGATAAGGATATGCTGGCGGTTATAGGCGCGCAGCTTACTTCTACCCAGGATGAGTTGATGGCCGCTCTGTTGGCCCAAGATTGGCCCGCCGAAGAGTTTGGAGGCGCATCGGTGCCAGATAAGGGCGCCGAATTCATCTCCTGCTGCTGGGGATTTAGCGAAGAGGCGGATGAAGAAACTGGTATCACCAGTGTCAGCCGTGGTTGCAATAGCGGCAATATGGTACGCCTGGACCGGAAACTCTCGACCACCTACATCGAGTACGAGTTTGCCCACTTGCATTCCGACACGCTCAACTCATACCAGCTGTTCAATGCAGCCGCCGGTTACTTCAGGCTTTCCTGGCCCCCGAACCGCGTGAGCAAGGAACATGCGAGTAACTTCCATTGCGTTGAGAATAATTTGCAGGTCGATGCCGCAGAAGGGTATGCAAGTACGCGCTTCAAAGTACTTTACTGCACCCGGGCCTATCGCGAGTTTCAGGGGCTCTATGACGCCTTTTTTGTCGGTATGACCACTGATCGCGAGGAGGAGTTGTTGTTTACCCACTTCACCCTTTCAGGCTTCAGCCAGTCGAACATAGAGTTGTTTCTGCAGCGTTTTCTGGAGAGTGTTCGATGGCAGTCGTAGTCGAGGTTGTAGATGTCGCCGGTCACCGCCACGAATTGCAGCGCGTCGAGGGTGACGAGCTTCGGGTGGGGCGTTCATTTGATTGCGACCTTGTGGTGCCCGACCCTTATGTAGACCCGCAGCATTGCAGAATCTTGTTGGGGGAAAACGCCGCGCTCGAAGTGGAGGATTTGGGGTCCTTGAATGGGACGCGCCTGCGTTCGCGATTGCTGCAGGGCGAGTCCCGCGACGTTGAATCGGGCACTGTAATTACAGTGGGCAAGACGCGCTTGCGTGTCAGTAATCCTGCCTTGTCAGTGCCACCGGCAACTCCTCTGACCCGATTCCATTTCTTTGTCGAGTGGGCGGGGAAGAGCCAGGTGATGCTGTTTTTGCTGGCTATCGTTGGTGTTATCGCGGGATTCCAGACGTATTACCGCACGGTGGGTGAATTCAATGCCTCCGATGTAATCGTAGGCTGGCTCAGTCAGCTGGCTGTATTCGCAGCAATTGTTGGCTTCTGGTCCTTGATTGTCGCATGAGTAAACGCAAGGCCAATATCAAGGCGCACACGACTATCGCAGCAGCAGCGTGGATTGTCAGTTGGGCTTGGAGCCTGGCCGTGGAAGGTCTTGAATACAATATTAATGGAGGGTATCTGGAGCCTTACTTCTCCAGCCTTACTGCCGGGATATTTGCCACGGCCTTCCAGTATTTGCACCTGACCATAGCCACTCGTTTTTTAATGTTTCAACGGTTGGCTATTGCCCTACTGATTTATGCTGTCAGCCCCGTATTATTCCTCTACCTGCAGTATGAAGACCGAGAGGACTTCTCTCGCAGTGTGAACTATCCGGTAACTATCCTGCCACCCGCCTGGTTCGTCAGCGAGCCCCAAGCGCCTGAAGTATTTATGGAGGACGTTTCAGCTACTTTTGTGCAGGCGGCCACCGAGGCCGAGGAGGAAGTCACCACAGAGTTCTCCGCTGATGAAGATGATGAGTTCGAATTGGAAGAGGACGATTTGTAGCAACTGGCCGCGCTGTATGGTCAGTTTTTGAACCCCTTTTTCTCTGCGCGCTGTTGGTGTTTAACGAATTCTTCCGCCAACGGAGATACTGGTCCTGACGCCAGAGCCATAACCGCCATAGCCATAGGAACTATAGCCGCTGGAGACCCCGATACTGCCGTAAATCTGTGGGTCGTCACAGCCCGATACCGTTGCCAGCGCGGTAATGAGCCCCAGCCTGCACAGGATTTTTGTCAGGTAAGCCATGTTTACTGTGCCTCCAGCGTTGACAGTGAATCTTGTTCTGACCAGGCTTGCAGGGCGATACCGGCGCCCGAGGGGCCAGCGATAATCGCGACGTGTCCGCCACCGGGTCGTGCTACCGCGGGTACCAGGATCTCCCCACCGAGGCCTTCGACCTGGGCCAGGATGTCGTTCAAAGCCGCCTCGTTACTCACGCGCAGGTAGTTCACCCAGAGCGTCTTTAAATCCTCAACGGGGTTTGCGCGAATGCCAGCCCGCCGTTGTTGTTGGCTGGATAAAACCCGGTAGCTGACCTGCCCCTCGGCGTTGGTCAGCATTCGTTCGTTGACCTCATAGGGAGCCAATTGCGCGTAGAACCTCGCCGCCCCATCCAGGTCGCTGGTCCACAACTCATTCCAGAGAAATTGTCCCGATTCGGGTAAGTTGCCGGTATCTGCAGGATCTTTCCCATCAGTCTCTAGCAGCGCAAACAACCCGCCCTGGGGGTCGGCTACTACCGCCACTGTTCCCCGGTCACCGAGGGAGGTAGGTGGGGTGAACACCGTGCCACCGTTGTCCCTGACTACTGACGTCGCTGCCTCGATATCTGCTACGGCTAACAACTGCACCCATTGCGAAATATCGGCAGTGGTTGGCAAGCGGGTCTGGTCCACCATGCCGCCGATCGGTTTGCCATTATGTGTAATCAGGCGGTAATTGATGTCCTCGTCTGCCAGCGGCGCAAACTCCCAGCCGAACAAGGTGGCGTAAAAGGTCTGGGTTTTCGTCGGCGTGTCGGTGAGTAACTCGTGCCAGATAATTTTGCCGGGTAGTGCTGTCTCGGCTGAACCCGTGTTGATGGGAGGCAGGTTAACGGTGCTGCACGCAGATAAAGCGAGAAATGCCCCCAGTGCAGACCATAGTCGCGGTTGAAAAATTGACCAGTTTGTTCCTGTCACGTGCGCTCGCTTAGTTGATCATCGGGTAGTCCATCTTAGCCATGGTATTTGTGCCCGGCAATACATGCCGCGGCCGCGTTCGCATCCTTTCGAGCGCGTCCGCTCACGGCGGTTTATATAGAAAATCGGAATTCTCAAACAGAATTCGACCTGTTTCTGTATCTTTATCAAGACAATATAGTAGTCATTGTAACGATTCGGGGCTTGATGCTCCCTGCCGACCGGGCACGCCACATATGAGTTGGAGAACGAAAGTATGACCAAGCGGATTTTGATCACCGGTGCCACCGACGGCATTGGCCTGGAGACTGCGAGGTGCCTGGCGGCCGACGGTCACACCCTGTTGCTGCATGGGCGCAATGCCGAAAAACTGGCGGCGGTGCAGGCTGAGCTGACCGCAGGCTCAGCCGCGAAAGAACTGCTCACCTTCCAGTCGGACCTGAGCGATCTGTCTGCTGTTGTCGAACTGGCCATTGCCGTCCGCGCGCAGGTGGGGCAGCTCGATGTACTGATAAACAATGCCGGTGTTTACAAACTCGCCGGTGATACCTCGGTGAATGGCCTCGACGTACGATTCGTGGTGAACACCCTCGCTCCCTATATCCTGACCCGGGATTTGCTCCCGCTGATGTCGCCTGAAGGGCGCATCGTCAACCTGTCCTCGGCGGCCCAGTCGCCCGTTGATTTGTCCGCTCTGGCGGGGAGTCGAGCCCTTGGTGACGGTGAGGCTTATGCCCAAAGCAAATTGGCGCTGACCATGTGGACGATTCATATGGCACAAACGCACGGTGCTGACGGACCGGTGCTCGTCGCGGTTAATCCGGCTTCGTTCCTGGGCAGCAAAATGGTCAAAGAGGCCTACGGCACAGCCGGGCACGACCTGGGAATTGGTGCGGACATATTGGTCCGCGCGGCTCTGGATGATGAGTTTGCCCAGGCATCGGGCCGTTACTACGACAATGACCGCAAGTGCTTTGCAGACCCCCATCCCGACGCCCTGGATCCACACAAGAATCAGGCTCTGGTGGAAACCATCAACACGCTGCTCGCAGCGCAACAACACTGAAGGCCTGTGCAGGCCATTTACCAGCAAGAGAGAAAATGATGAAAGCGATGATCCTCAATGAATACGGCCCCGATGCCCAATTCCAGATGGCCGAAATCGACACCCCAACTGTTGCCAACGGCCAGGTGCTGGTGCGTGTGGCGGCGAGCAGCGTGAATACGGTCGATACCATGATTCGCCAACTGGGCCAGGACGACCTGCCCCTGTCGCCTGATCTACCTGCCCTGTTGGGAATGGATTTTGCCGGCACGGTGGAAGCGGTGGGCGAGGGCGTAACCGATTTTGCACCTGGCGATGAGGTATACGGTTGTGCCGGTGGGCTCGCTGACCTACCGGGCGCTCTCGCTCAATACATTGCCGCCGATGCTCGGTTAGTTGCGCACAAACCCAGGTCCATATCCATGCGCGAGGCTGCGGCCCTACCACTGGTGGGTATTACCGCCTATGAGGGGTTGGTTCGCGCTGGCGTGACTGCGGGGCAAAAAATACTCGTCCATGGCGGTGCGGGTGGGGTGGGGCATGTCGCCCTGCAACTGGCTAAGCATATGGGTGCGGAGGTCTACGCAACTGGGGGCGGTGAGAAGTCCCTGGATGTGATTCGCGGCTATGGCGCCACGGCCATCGATTATCGCAACGAAAGCGTGGCCGACTACGTCGAAAAATATACCGGTGGTGCGGGCTTTGACGTGGTTTACGATTCTGTGGGTGGCGCGAACATGGCCAACTCGATGGAGGCTGCTGGTCTCAATGCGCAGGTAGTAACCACGGTGTCCATGGTGGAGCTTGACCTGACCACCGCCCACTTCAAGGGCCTGTCCTTGCACGTGGTGTTTATGCTCATTCCCATGCTGCACGACTTCAAGCGTGAGGATCACGCTGAGATCCTCACCAATCTGGCGGAAATTGTGGATGCCGGCGGGCTCAAGCCTCTGCTCGATGAACAGCGGTTTGAGTTAGCGGAAGTCGGTAATGCCCATGCACGGCTGGGTGGCGGTGAAGCGATAGGCAAGGTGGTTGTCGACATCGCCTGACACGCGGACATGATCTTCAGGGTTTGCCGGGACACGGGCAGTAGTTAGTTTATACTCCCTCCAATAATGAGTTTGCTTCCCCGTACGCGGGGAGGTACGGTGCCCACGCGGGTGCCTGGACGGAGGCTAACCATGATCAACCTGAGACGTATCAATCTCAACCTGCTGACCTTTTTCGAAGCGCTGTACCAGGAGGAAAACCTGACGGCTGCTGCTGAGCGGATTAATGTCAGCCAACCGGCGATGAGTAATGCCCTGAGCCGTTTGCGGGCGGTGTTCAACGACCAGCTGTTCATCCGCTCGGGGCTTAACATGGAGCCCACACCCCGGGCCCGGCGCCTTGCACCCTCCGTTCTGGAGGCGCTTTCTCGCGTGCGCGAGGGTCTGGCCGATAACGCCGAGTTTGATCCCACCATTCCCCGTACCTTCAACATTGCCGGCGTGGATCACGTTGATCTCATCGCCATTCCCGAACTGGTGCGCCAGAATGCGGAGATCTTGTCCACCGTGCACTTCAATAGTGTGTATGTCAGTGAGGACGAGTATGAGGAGCGTCTGCGCGCCAATCAGATCGACATCATTCTCGATGTGGCGCCTCCCAAGAATCCCGAGTTGCAGTTAGTGCCCATCCTCCACCGCACTGTGGTGCCTACCGTGCGCAAGGGTCACCCGGTGGCGGGCAAAAAGCTTAAGCTAAAGAACCTGCTGGATTTACAGTACGCAATGCTGTCGCCGCGGGAAGTGACTAGCATGGCCACCATTGAGACCTACCTGAGGGAGCACGGCTGTATCGACAACGTGGCGGTGCGCGTAAACCGCATTCGCTCGCTCTATGATGTGGTGTGCAACAGTGACCTGGTGGGCTTCTTCCCCCAGCAGACTGCAAGCCTGCAACAGGATGAGGTGGTTACCCTGGACATCGAGTTGCCGCCCATGGAGATCAGCCACTTCATGATCTGGCACCAGTTCCAGACCGACGACCCCGGACATCGCTGGCTGCGTGAGCAGATCCAGTCCATTTACCGCAGCACCGAGGAATTGCCCGACACCAGTATGAAAAGCCTCTGAGCCTTGGGGTTATGACCTCACCGGCGTATCCGCAACGGCCTCGCTACCGTTCATTAAAGAATTGAATACATCAGATCACAAAAGGGAATGCGAAGTTCATAGCTAGCTTAAATGTGCTGTGAGAGGATGCTTCCAGGCTAGTGTATGGGCGAGTGGCCGAGAGTCAGTGCCCGTGCGAATAACAATAGTTCTGGATAGTTTGGAGAAAGCATGCAGCCGCCCCCCATACTCAGTCCTGATTTCTTTCAGGAGATGAATCCGACCTACGACTGGTTGCGCGAACACGACCCCGTCCATTTTATTGAACCGATCCAGACCTGGTTCGTCAGCCGCTATGCAGACGCGGAAGCCATCTTGCAGGACAACGACAACTTTTCCCTGGAAAACATGCCGATTACTGACCTGTGGCATTCGGACGTTAAGGCGGCGACACGCACCCTGTTCATGGACGACCCCGATCACGCCCGACTGCGCGGTGTGCTGCAGAAATTTTTCATGGCCTCGGCCATCAAGCAGCGCGAGGGTATGGTTGCCCAGATTGTTGACAGTGCCTTGCAGAAGGTAAAGGACTCGGGCAAGCGCACTATCGATATCGAGAAGGAATTCGCCTACACAATCCCCATCGATGTGGTCTCGATCATCATGGGCTTGCCCAAAGAGGACTTTGCACTGTTTCACGATTGGGCCCCCAAGCTCAACCGGGCGGTGATTCCAACGCTAACCGAGGAAGAAAAAGAGGTTGCCGGCCAAACAGCGCGGGAAGTTGGCGCATACCTGACAGATCATTTTCGCAAGGGCAATCTCAAGCCTTACGGTGAAGACACCGTGCTGTCTTTGCTGAGCGATGCGGTCGAAGCGCGCGTAATGACCGAAGAAGAGATGATCCCCCAGTCAGTGCAACTCTATATCGGTGGTCACGAAACCACGCTACAGCTCATTGGTCTTTGTCTGCACCAGTTATTGAAGCATCCCGACGAGTTGGCAAAGCTCAGGGCTAACCCGGATATCGTTCAGAAAGCCGTTGATGAAACCGTGCGCGTCGACGGCGTATCCCAGGTCATTGTGCGACGTGTGGCCAAGGACTACAGCTTGCACGGAAGAACCATGAAAGCAGGTGACATGCTGTTTGTGGGCAACGGTGCAGCAAACAGGGACCCCGAGGTGTTTGATGACCCACTCACCTTCGACCTGGAGCGCAAGTTTCCCAAACCCCACCTGGGGTTTGGTAAGGGTATTCGGTATTGCCTGGGCAACAACCTGGGAAAGCTGGAAGCGAGGCTGGCGATTAATGCACTGCTGAGCGCGTTTCCCGATATCCGATTACCGGCCGATCACGTGCCGGATTACAACGACAATATGATGATGCGCGGTCTTTTGTCCCTGACAGTTGATCTTTACTAGCGGGTAGATATTCACATGGGTATTCAGGTCTTCGATCCGATGAAAATAGAAGTGGGGCCCATCGGTCCCATGATGGCGGCCATGGTTGAGAACGCGGAGTTAAAGGCGTTTTTCAATGCCAAGAGTGCTGAGGATGGCGATGGAAATTTGAGCAGTATCGTAGTCGGTGACAGCGAAAAAATGGGTGTTGGGGTCGGCACCTGGGACCGGGGTCAACACACCAAGGAACCCATCCTGATCCACTTCGACGAGGCGCTGTTTATCGTGCAGGGCTCTTTCCAGATCACCAACGAGGGACAGACCTACCGTGCCCAGCAAGGCGAATGTGTTCACATTGCCGCCGGTTCGCTGGTGGATTTTGCGTCCGAAGAGGGCTGCCGCCTGGTCTGGGTCACCAGCCCGCCCACCTGGAAGGCCTTTGAGTCAGCCTGGCAGTCTGGTCAGTTACCGAAATCGCCGGATGGTCCAGCCGAACAAGCAGTGAGGAGTAAATAATGCGCGTGCCACAGGGCGTTAGTGAGGGCGACTTCAAGCTTGCCCTGCAGGAGTGGGCGGCCATTGTTGGCCAGGAGTGGGTATTTGTCTCTGAGGAGGACGTTATCCTCTATCGCGATGCCTACTCTCCCAAGTGGGGTCAGACCGACGAGCCTCTGGCGTCCGCCGCAGTTGCTCCAAAGAAAACCGAGGAAGTGCAGGCGGTTATGCGGGTCGCGAACAAGTACCGCATACCGGTGTACGCCTTCTCCACCGGTAAGAATATTGGTTACGGGGGCTCATCGCCGATTTACGACGGCAGTGTTGCGATTGACCTCAAGCGCATGGATCGCATTGTCGAGATTAACGACAAGCGCCACTATGCCATTGTTGAACCGGGCGTCACGCTTTTCGACCTCTATCGCGCCATCCAGGAAAAGGGCTATCGACTCTCCATGGAGATGATGGATCCGGCCTGGGGTAGTGTGATTGGCAACGCCCTGGATCACGGCTGTGCCCACACCACCACCTACGGTCGGGACCGTTTCCACGACCACTGTGGTATGGAGGTTGTGCTGCCCACGGGTGAGCTGGTGCGCACCGGCATGGGCGCGCTGCCGGGTTCAGATATGTTCGCCGATTTCCACTATGGCTTCGGTCCCTTCGTCGACGGTATGTTTTCACAGTCGAATTTCGGCGTGGTTACGCAAATGGGCTTCCAGTTGCGTCCTGAACACGAGGCCTATCGCTCGGGCATGGTGTACGTGCGCAAATTCGAAGATCTAGAGCGGTTGATTGAGATTGAAACCCATTGCGTGAACTCCGGCATTGCCAATGGCATGACACACTTCGGTAGCCCGGTGCAGGGGCCACCGCTGAGTGGTGGCCCCAAGGAAATGAAGGCCTTCTTCGAGCAGAAAGAGTTGATGAAGCTGCTCAAGGTCAAAGGTCGGCCAGACGCCAAAAAACTTGAAGCCTACGCGGCCCAGAACAACATGGGTTACTGGAGCGCCGATTTGAAGTTCCACGGCCCGGAGAAAATTATTGCTGCGCAGTGGGAATACTGTCGCGAGAAGTTTAACGAAATTCCTGGATGCTGGACCGAGGACCACGGGCCGGTGGTGACCTTTCCCCTGAGTCCGGAACAGGAAGCACAGCTCAACACACCCGGACATGCGGAAAAGGTACACCTGGGTATTCCCAGCCTGAATCGCTTCGCCTTCCAGGCATTTTTCAATGACCTGCGTTCCACGCCAGAGGCGCGCAGTACCGGTCACTTGTTCTTCGCACCGATTATTCCCAAGAGCGGTGCTGAGCTGTTGAAGGCCATGGATGTGTTCTATGACGCGATGGTGGAACTTGGCATTCCTGTTCCACCGGGACACTATGGACGCATGCCGATCGGCTGGTTTCACCGCTGCTTTATCTACCTCGTGGCCTTCAATGTCACCAAGGTGGAATCCTTGAACCGCAAGGAAGTGGATGCCTATCGGGAGTTAATAAAGATCGCCGGTGAACACGGCTGGGGTGAGTACCGCACGCACAACCTGTTCAACGACGATGTGATGAACGTTTACTCCTATAACGACAACGCCTTGCGCAAACTGCATGAGACGATCAAGGATGCAGTTGATCCGAATGGCATTCTTGCCGCGGGAAAATCCGGCATCTGGCCCAGGCAACTGCGAGAGCAACGCGGCGGGGAGGGCGCATGATGACTTACTTGAGACCCTACTTTGCTTCAGTACTGCTGCTTGCAGGTTCACAGATACAAGCTGCCGAGCCCGCACAGGAAAACCGCATTATCGAAACCTGGGGCTACAGTGCGAAAACTCCTGCTACCGGTGTAGAACGCGGTCGCCAGGTTTACGAACAATGGTGTGCTATCTGTCACGAAACCGGTCCGGGCATGGCGGGCACGCAAGGACTGCAGCGAAAGTATAAAGGTGCTGTGTCTCCACTGCTGCGCGAGCGCGAGGATCTCTCGGCTGAATTTGTCGAGTACATTGTGCGCAATGGTATCGCCTCGATGCCGTTCTTCCGCAAGACGGAAATTACCGACCAGGACTTACAGTTTCTCAACGACTACCTGGTCAAAAAGGGAGACTAGTGGCGTGGTGCAGCAAACACGAAGGGATTTCCTCAAGATTGTTTCAGTCTCCGGTGTAAGTCTTGCCAGCCTGGGTGCGATAGCCCCGGCCCTGGGCAGGAGCGCAGAGCTTGTAGAGCCCTGCGACTACCTTATTTTTGATGCCACAGCGCCCTATGCGGATACGATCCTCGCGCGAATTAGTCACCCCGGCGCGGCAAAAATAGTCTATAGCGGCGATATCGACTCGCTGTGGAGTAACGAGTTGTTACCTCTATTGCAGAGCCGTTCCGCTAGATTTATGGGGCTGACCACCGGGTTTCAGGCTTTTGCCATCGCGGAGTTTGGCGCCTCTTATGGGTACCAACTGGCGGGGCATGCAGAATTGGGATCATCCCAGGGTATGCCGCAACTCTATCCGCGCGCCACAACCATGAGCGCCGATTTATCGACCCTACCGGGCTATGCGCTGTGGGTGATGGCGCCCACCGGTAAGAAATTCAAAGCTTGATTCCTGTTATCGCGCGCTGGTGACTATGTACAGACTTACGCTATTTTCGACTCTCTTGGCTGTTTGCATTGCCGGATGTGGCGATGATGTCGGTGAGGTTCAGCCCGCTGCTGTAACTCAAGCAGATACTGCACCCGCGGTTGACGAGCCGGCCTCGCCGCCCAATTTCCTGGTCATCATCGGTGATGATATGGGGGTGGAGACACTCGCCTCTTACGGTATTGGCGAGGTGACTGCGACCACTCCCAACCTCGACCGCCTGGCCCAGGCGGGGGTGCAGTTCGACCACTTCTGGGTGCAGCCCACCTGTAGTCCCACTCGCGCCACCTTGCTGACCGGGCGCTACGGGTTTCGCACTGGCGTGGTCATGCCCGGTTATCCCCGGGAGGATCTCATTGATGTGCAAACGCCTAAAGAGCATGACAGTGAGCGTACAGAACTGCGCTTTACCCCCAAGGGATTCCTGCCCCCGGGCACCGTCTCCAAACCACCGCCGTTTATGGATCTGAGCAAGCCACCCGTCGACGGCCTGCCACCGGATGAGGTGACCCTGCCGCAATTGTTAAAGGCACTGCCGGAGCAATACGCCACCGCCGCAGTGGGCAAATGGCACCTTGCCGATTCACGCAACGGTTGGCTGGATGCCCCCAATGAAGCTGGGTTTGACTATTACTCCGGCATGATCATGGGGGAAGCCCATAGTCACTATCGTTGGCTGCATGTTTCACAGGGCAAGGCCTCGATAGAAGAGGGGTATGTCGATGAGCGCGCTGTGAATGATGGGGTGAACTGGGTCCAGCAGCAGGCCGAGCAGGAGAATCCCTGGTTCCTGTGGGTGGCTTTAATCAACCCGCACACACCGTTCACGTTGCCTCCCAAACATCTGTTAAAGAGTGAGGCTTCGTTAGCACTGACAGAGGCGGAACTGACGCCAGAGAACACCCGCCCCTATGCCATGGCGATGATGGAGGCGATGGATACCTTGATTGGCCGGTTGCTCACGTCCATTCCCGAGTCCGAACGTGACAACACGTACATTATCTTCCTGGGCGATAACGGTTCGGTGAGGTGGGCGCAACCCGCGGCCCCTGTTGATCCCATGCGCGCCAAAATGTCCGTATATGAAGGCGGTATCAGAACGCCGCTCATTGTTTCCGGCCCCGGGGTGGCGCGCGGTGAACGCACCGCGGCGTTGGCCAATAGTGTAGATCTGATGGCGACGGTGCTGGATTTGATCAGCGTCGATGCTGGAAATGCTCTGCCCGGTGACAGGCAGATCGATTCAACCAGCCTTGCTGGCGTGTTGAAGAGTCCTGCAACGGCAGGGCCACGGGAGTGGATCTACGTGGATACCGCCGCCCTGGGGACTGACAAGCTGAACTACGCGATTCGCGACAGCGATTACAAATTGGTGTCCACCTCGCGTAGCGAAGCGCTTTACCACATTGCAACGGACCCCTGGGAAAATAACAATCTGCTCGCGGATGAGTTGTCTGCGGAACAGCAAGACGCATTGAACAGGCTCACTTCCCGGGTCGATGAATTGCGGGCCAGTGAAACACAAAACTGATTAAACGGAGAGTTTCTAATGCAACGTAGGGACCTGCTCAAACACGGCGCATTGCTTGGACTTGCTGCCTCATCACTCGCCGCCGGAGCCGCGATTCCGAAAACCACCTCGGAGAAATTCCGTCAGCAGTCAATAGCGATGCCCGCCGGAGCTGGGGGTGACCTGCGCTTTAGCAAAGCCGAGTACGACCGTCGCTATGCGGGCGTTCGCAGCGCTATGGAGCAACAGGATATCGATGCGTTGGTGGTCATTGGCACCCGCGAGTGGGCCGGTGGTGATATGAGTAATGTTCATTACCTGGGCGCTCCGACGCACCTGGCGGAGTTGAGCCTTGTGGTGGTTCCGCGGGAGGGGAAACCGATTTCGCCCTACGCGGTATTTGGCTTTCCCACTATGCCGCCGATGCCCCCCGGCAAGATGCCACCCTGGATCAAGTCTCCCTCCGCGGTTGAATTCGACTTTGAGGAAATTCCGGTTCGTCAACAGTCTCTGAACAGCCCGGACTATGCCGCCGGTGTTGTGCAGATCCTTAAAAATAGAGGTCTTAAGAAAGGTCGCGTCGGCTTTGTCAGCATGAAAAACATGCCAGCCGATGTTTATGCCGCGGTGTCAGAGCAATTACCCGATGTCAGCATCGTGGATGCCCAGAATATCCTGTTGGAACTGCGCCAGTACAAGAGTGCAGAAGAGATCAATTTCATGCTGCGTTCGGGTTACATCGCTGATATGGGTCTGGCAGCGATGATGGATACCGCCAGAGCAGGTGTGAGCGATTACGATGTCTACTTTGCCATTGACCAGGCCTGTGCTGAGGCCGGGGCGCCAGTTGGCGGGTTTCAACTGTATGGCTCTGGTCCATGGAATGGGCCGCCAGACAGCACGTCCAACCTGATACTTTTTCCCGGCTCCGCGCGCACAATAAAACAAGGCGACATGCTGATTCCGGAGGTGGCCTCCAACTACCAAGGCTATTTCACTCAGCTGACAGTGCCTGCGTCGATTGGAGAGCCGCCGGCCGATTTCCTTAAGGCCTATACAATGTGCCAGCAAGTTCATGCGGAAATTCGCAAGCAGTTCAAACCCGGCATCACAGTCAGCGAAATGGATGCGCATGTTGCGAAATTTACAGAGGACCTGAGTGATGGTCATTTCACCACACTGTTTGGCGTGCAAGCAGGCGAGCACGAATATTCCATGTGGCATATCGACTACGAGTTAAAGCCCGGAGCCATGGTCTACAACCAGCCGTTCTTTATGCCGTTAAAGAGACCGGGAGGCCCATTCCACGTGTTCGGTGACGCCATGATCATGACAGAAGGTGAGCCGCTGATTCTTCACCAGTCCAGTATGGACCTGGTGGTGATTTAAATGGGTACGTTGCTCCGCTACCTGCTGCCACCACTCTTCCTGGCCTGGGTCGGTGCAGGAATAGCAAGTGAAGCTGCCGGAGCGGCTAACAACAGCGCTAGTCAACCTAACATTGTGCTGATCATGGCAGATGACCTGGGTTGGGGCGACGTGGGATATCACGGCAGTGAGATCAGCACACCGGCCATCGATGGGTTAGCTGAGGCGGGCGTGAAGCTTGAACGTTTTTACACCTATCCCACCTGCACACAGACACGAGGTGCATTGATGTCTGGCCAGCGCATGCGCACGGTGGGCTTGCTCGAGCCTATGCCACCCTGGTCAGACGCGGGCTTGCCACTGGATATTGCCACCCTGGCGGACGGCTTGCGAGCGGCGGGCTATGCCACCTGGAAGGTGGGCAAGTGGCACCTGGGAGACCACTACCTCGTGCAGTTTCCCAACCAGCGAGGGTTTGACCATTTCTACGGTTTTTTGAGTGGCGAGGTGAATTACGAAACCCACGTGTTTGCGTCGGCGCTGGATTGGCAGCGCAATGGCGAAACCCTGGAGGAAGCCGGTTACGCTACGCACCTGCTTACCGATGAGGCAGTGCGCTTGCTCGCAAACCATAATGGCGATAAACCGTATTATCTCGATTTGTCCTATAACGCGCCCCATACACCGCTGCAGGCACCGGCGTCGGCACTCGCCGACTATCAGCATATCGAAGACAAAAACCGGCGCCGTTTCGCAGCTATGGTCAGCGAGATGGATCGGGGCATCGCCAAAGTGCTCAGCGCTGTGCGTGCGCGGCCGGATGCGGATCGCACCCTAATCCTGTTCGTCAGCGATAACGGTGGTATGGCCAGGTTCGGTGGCAGCAACGTGCCACTCAAGGGGGGTAAGATCAACCACTATGAGGGGGGTATCCGCGTACCGGCCATCGCCACCTGGCCAGGGCAGTTGGAGCCTGGTCAAACTAATGAATTTATCAGCGTTCATGACCTGTTCCCCACGCTACTGGGCCTGGCTGGCGTTGCAGTGGAACATTCAGCAGTCACTCCTGGTGTAAATGTTTGGGCGGCGCTTGCGGATGGTGTGGCCCTGGAACGGCAGGAGCCACTGGTCTTTGCCTTGATGATGCCGGGACGACCAGGATCACCAGCCACTTATAGCGCCAGTATTATCCGCGATGGCTGGAAGCTTATTGAGACCTCTGCCTATCGCAGAAAGGCGCCCCAGGAACAACGATACGCACCACCGCGGAGGGAACTGTTCAATGTGATCGAAGATCCCCAGGAAAAGCACGACCTCATTGATCGGGAGACCGATAGGGCGGCGGAACTTGCGGACCTGCTGGCCGCTATTCCCAGGGGGCAGCCAATTGGCTTCAAGCCGCCACCACCCGACTGGAAAATGGGGGTAATGCCCGGCGCTGAGCCGGATAATTCCCCACCTACTCGCACATCACTGGTGGAGGCCGCGCGCGAACGCGAGCAGGCTGCGCAGTAGCTATTCTACTCACGCCGTGTAGCCCGCGGATTGATTGAGCAGGCCGCTGTGTTTGCTGCCCAGTAGTGCCATTTTGCCGGGTCTATACGGCTTTATTAGTTTTTGAAATGCCGCCGATAATAAATGTGAAACCGAAAGTGATTGAGCCTGAATGACCCCCATCAATAGACTGTAAATTCACGAGTATGGCATCTGCCTGGATGCCGCTTACAACGGGAAAATACAGCGAGATAATATTATGAAACAAAGACTGTCCCTTTTCACAATCGCACCCCTGGCTTTAGCCGTGGCCTCCGCGACTCATGTGATGGCACAAGATTCCGAGACCATGCAACTGGAGGAAGTGTTAGTGACCGCGCAGAAGCGCGAACAGTCCCTGCAGGAGGTGGCGATTTCGGTCACGGTGATGTCGGGCGAGAAGATTGTCCAGCAGGGTTTTAACGACCTGCAGGAAATGTCTGACTTTATCCCCGGTTTGAACGTGGAGCAGGGCGACGTTACCGGTACCAATCTGGCTATCCGTGGTATCAACAATGGTGGCCCCAATGTTGCCCTGGAGCAGGCTGTCGCCGTGTTCAACGATGGCGTCTACACCGGGCGTTCGATGCAGTCCGTAGCCGGGGTCTACGACGTTTCCCGCATGGAAGTGCTGTTTGGTCCCCAGCCCGTGTACTTCGGTCAGAGCGCAATTGCCGGGCTGGTCAGTTACTCCAGCCAGCGGCCTACCGATGAACTCGACGGTTATGTGGTTGCCGAGGCAGGCTCGGATGACTTCAAGAAATTCGAAGGCGCAATCAGTGGCCCCATAACCGATGGCTGGGCCTACCGGGCGGCGGGCAAGTACACAGAAAGCGACGGCTGGACGGAAGTGTTCGCCACCGGTGATGATGGTAATGCCAGCGAGGACACAGCGTTCCGCTTGTCACTGTCTGGTGAGATTACCGAGAACTTCACCATGTACCTGAAAGGGGAGACCTTTGAGCAGGAAACCTCGGGGGCACCATTCCCCACCATTACCTGTGAGCCCGACCTGGGTGCGCAGATACCCATCGATCTCAACGGTATGCCGCCACCGGATATTCGCTCTCCGGTCTCTATTTGCCAGCGCTTGCCAGAAGACCTCGTGAACTACGGTTACAGCCGCTTTGTTAACAAGGGCGGCTCGATATCTGCCCGGGAGATCCCGGTACCTACAGCCGCTGGCAATCTTGACCTGACCGGTATTGACCTGGCCAGCAACGATGCCCTGGGCCTCGATGTAGAGGGCGATAACTATCTTGCAGAGTTCAAATGGTATCCCTCGTCGGATCTGACCATAACCAGCCTTACCGGTTACTCTGAGTACGACAGCAGTACGGTGGAGGACTTCGATTCCAGCCCCTATGCGGCGATCATGATCATTAACGCGGAAGAGTATGAAATGCTCTCCCAGGAACTGCGTATCGAAAGTAATTACGACAGTAGTGTGAACTGGATGGCCGGTGTCTATTACCAGGACCAGGAACTGGATTACGTGAACCGCATTGTTGCGGGCTTGCGCACCCAGTTTGGGCCTCCCGGCTCCTACGTATCGGGTGACTTCGGCGAAGACGCGACCTACTGGGGCGCCTTCGGTACCGTCACCTTTGATGTGACTGATCGCCTGACTATCGACGCCGGCCTGCGTTGGTCCGATGTCGACAAGTCTGCCTACCTTATGGAGTCTGACAGCAGCCTGATATTTGCTGACGATGGTAGCGTGACCGGTTACAGCGACGTGGATGACACCATGCTTCGGGCCAATGGCCGTTGCCTGGGCGACACGCCTACTAACCTTGATTGCGAACAAACCATTATCAATTCAGCCGGGCAGGCGGTACTCGATGCCATGGGTGGTAACACCGACCTGGAGTTTGAAGACGACAATGTCGATTACCAGCTGAACGTGCTCTACCAGTTTAATGATGAGATCACTGGTTTTGCGCGCTATGTCACCGGCTACAAGGCAGGTGGCTTCAGCCGCGGTGGTAGCTCATTCCGTGTGTCCACCAAGGGTGCCTACGATTCTGAGGAGGCAGCCAGCTTTGAGGTTGGTGCTCGGTTTGATTACGGCAACTGGCGCGCCAATGCCACCGTCTATCACACCAGCTATGACGACCGACAGGTCGAGGCCGGCTTTGTCGATAACATTACCGACCCGGTAACCGGCGTGACCACCTCCACCCGCAGCCTGATCTTTATTAATGCCGCCGAGGCGACCGTGCAGGGCTTTGAGGCAGATCTCACCTACCTGGCCAGCTTTGGCACCACGTTCAATGCGGGCATGGCCTACATCGATAGCGAGTACGACAACTATGACAATGCCGGTTGTCTTTCCATCGAGGCGGGTAACCCGCTGCTGGCGCTGCCAACCTTTCCCGGTGGCCCTCCCGGAACGCCACTGCCTGCCAGTCCCGATTGCGTTAACCAGAACATTGACCTGAGCGGAACGTCGTTTGACGGTGTGCCGGAATGGAATATCGTTCTCGGAATTTCACATACCTTTGCGATCACTGATGGCATGAGCCTCGATGTGGGTGTGGATGCATCCATTTTCGATGACTTCGAGGACGAGCGCGGTCAGCCAGCTGAGTTCAGCCGGCCTTTCCGGGAGCAGGATGGCTTTACCTTGCTTAATGCTCGAATTGCGCTGGTCAGTAATGAGGGCACCTGGGAAATCGCTGCCTACGGGCGCAATATGCTGGACGAGGCGTACTGGACTAATCAGCCGGTGGGAGAGAATCCCTTTGGTACGACCACGGCCTCTTACAGCCGTCCAGAAAGTTACGGTCTGCAGCTGCGCTACAACCTGTAGATGGACCTGTGTCGGGGTCAGCTGCCAGGCTGGCCCGGTTTTATGCACTTCGAGGTTGCTCGGTATGAACTATCGAAAGCGATTGACAGGGAACCGGTGGCTGATCTGCCTGGTTGCCGCTCTGTTTGCAGTTCAATTGGCAGCCCAGACCCCCTCACCCATTACCGCCACCCTGCACCAACCCGATGAGGCATATCCCGGGGTTCTGCTGTGGCACCAGTCCGACGAACTTCGCTATGACGTGGACAATGTCACCTTGTTGACAGATGCCGAAGGCAACTTACTGCATCAATGGGAAACCAATCTGACCGGGGGTGGTGCACCTGCCTATCTGCTGTCCACCGGAGGTATTGTTCGCCTGGGTATTACCGATAAAGCTTACTCGCGGCAGGGTCCAGTCGCCTCCAGTGACACCGTGCAGATCACGGATGTAAGCGGTCGCGCCATCTGGGAGCTTCGCGCTCAGGACCTGGGTGGATTGCTCTTTCACCACGATATTGACGTGATGCCCAACGGTAATCTGCTGATCTGCACTTATGAACCCCTGTCGGCAGAGCAGGCGTCAGAACTGGGCTGGGATAGTGGTGAGAGCGACAGGATCTGGGTAGACGGTGTTATCGAGGTTCGCCCGGATATTGATGCGGGATCCCACGATATCGTCTGGCACTGGCGTGTTGCTGACCATATCGTGCAGGACCGGAATAGCGAGGCAGCCAATTACGGCGTTATCGCTGAAAACCCGCAGCGGATAGACCCACATTTTCCAACCAACTATGCGCCGATGAACATTGTTCGGCAGCATATCAACTCGGTGGACTACAACCCGGCCCTTGACCAGATATTGTTGAGCTCGTTTATCTACAACGAAATTTGGATTATTGATCACAGTACTACCACCGAAGAAGCGGCGTCATCATCGGGTGGTCGGTCAGGCAGGGGAGGGGATCTGCTGTTCCGCTACGGCAATCCAGCTGCCTATGGGCGCGGCGAGTCCGCAGACCGGCTTTTCCTGAAACAGCACGATGCCAACTGGATTGATCCCGGATTGCCGGGCGCCGGAAACATACTGGTGCATAACAACAACACCGTATTCAAACCCCCGCGACCACCGGCGGTGGGGGCTGGTCCCAACCGGCCCCCACAGGATCCCAACCGTGAACTGCTGGAAGCCGTGGAAGGGCGCAGCAATGTCTATGAACTGATTCTGCCGCTGCAAGCTGATGGCAACTACACCCTGGAAGCTGACCAGCCGTTTACTGCAGAGAGGGTCTGGTTCTGGGATCACGAAAACTACTTCGCCGATTTTCAGGGCGGGGCGCGGCGCTTACCCAATGGCAATACGCTGGTGTCAGATACCACTGACTATCTCGTGGTGGAAGTAAACCCCGCCGGTGACATCGTAGCGGAGTACAAGGGCGTCGCACCGGTTTTCAAGGCGTTCAAATATGACCGCGCATATGCGGCCGAGGTGCCAAAAGCACAAGCAAAGCGCTAAGAAGAGGGCAATCCCGCCTGGTGAAGTCTGCGGAATTTGCTGGCCTGCTGTCCGGCCATGCGATTAAAGAAGCGGGAAAAATAGGTTGGGTCCTTGTAGCCCAGTTCGTAGGCTATCTCATTGATACTCATGGCGGTGTAAACCAGGCAGCGCTTGGCCTCATTTAATATCCGGTTGTGTATCAGTTGTAGGGGTGTCAGGTCTGTCACCTCGCGGCAGACGCGATTCAACCCCTTTTCACTTAACCCCATCGCCTCGGCGTAACGCGAGACGCTCCACTGGTCACGATAGTGGTGTTCCAGCAGCTGCTGGAAGCCCTCGAAACGGCGTTGGGAATCTGATTGCGCTACGCTGAGCAGTTGCTCTTCGGGTATCAGGCGTAGTATCTGCACCAGCAGCGTTTTGCACAGCGCGCTGATCGACGTGACCCGGGCGCGTCGGCGCCAGCGATATTCCTCGTCCAGCATGCGCACTGCCTGGATAGCACGGTCACTGGCGTGATGCTGGTAGTCGGCTTTCAATACGCGCGGAGTAGAGAGTATTGGCCCCATCTCTGCGCGTTCCGTTTCACTGAGAATATCCTGCAGAAAAGGCATGGCGATGGTAATTACCAGGCCCGAGGTGCCTGTCTCCAGACTAAAGCCGTGAACAACCGATGAGGGAATCAGGATGAAAGCAGGCCCGTAGCACTCATTACAGGTGCCATCGAGCGAAGCCGAGACCTGTCCTCGTTCCACCCACACCACTTGCAGCAGATTATCGTGTCGATGGGGTTCAATTTCCCACTCGTGCGTGCGGCCACGTTCTGCGATGGTTTCGATATGTAGTGACTCTAACTCAGCGTCACTATTGCTACTGCCGTAGAGAGCGTAATGGGGAATTACTTCTGTCATAAACACCAGTATGTGATCCCCTTGTTAAAAAATCCGATGAATTTTGTTTGAAACGGCGTGAAAGTACAGAAATTGGGCGGAAAACGGCATGTAAACTACATTTCAGCGCTCCTACACTGGCGCCTCTATAACGAGAAAGATAAAAGAGGTGTTTGGATGTTCGTATTTGACCCCTATTCCCGGGAAGTGGATATTGACCCTTACCCGTTGTACAAGACCTTGCGTGACGAACATCCCTGCTACTGGAGTGAAGCTGGTGACTGTTGGGTGATAACGCGTTACGAGGATATCTACAACTGCGTGCGCAACTGGGAAGTGTTCTCCTCCGCCAAGGGCAATATGCTGGATGACCTTGAGGAGCGGGCTGGTTCCACTCTGGGTACGACTGATCCCCCCCGACATGACCGCCTGCGAGCGTTGGTACAGTCCGCCTTTACCAAGCGCGGCGTGGACTACCTGATCGAGCCGATCAAGCAGGTGACCAATGAGGTGATAGACGGCTTTATCGATCGGGGCGAGTTTGAATTTATCAGTGATTTTTCCAGCCCGATCACCGTGGGCGTGCTGGGTATCCTGTTGGGTATGGATCGCAAGGACCAGGTGGAGATTCGTCGCAATATCGTGCTCTTTCTATCGACCGATCCTGAGACGCGACAGAAAACACCGGAGGGCTTAGCTGCTTTCGAGTGGTTGAAGGAGTACACCGGCATGTTGTTGGAATCCCACAAGGCAGAATCGAAAGATGATCTGATAACCCGGCTGCTGGAGGCGGAAATTGACGGTGACCGCCTGCTGGATCGCGAGGTGCAAATGACGTCGCTCACGCTGGTGATGGCCGGGGTGGAGTCGGCGTCGAGTTTTTTAACCATGCTGGCGCTGAACCTCGATGACAACCCCGATGCTCGGGCAAAGGTCATGGTCGACTCGTCATTGATTCCCAGTGCCATTGAGGAATCCCTGCGTTACAACACCACGGCCCAACGCTTTCGCCGTACCCTGACCTGTGACTTCGAACTCCACGGACAGACAATGAAGGCGGGTGACAAGGTCATTTTCTGCTATGGCTCTGGTGGACGCGACGAGCGCAAACACGATAATCCTGACCATTATGATATAGAGCGTCCCAACGCGCGCGAACATACAGGCATGGGCGGCGGCAAGCACATGTGCCTTGGGTCTCCGTTGGCCAGGCTGATAGTCGAGCACGCTATGGCAGAACTCTATCGTCGCTGCCCGAACATGCGTCGCACCGAGCACGAGCTCGACTGGATTGCATCAACGACGTTTCGCAGTCCGACGGCGCTGCATTTCAAGTTCTAGCCGCCGAAGCCATTTTCAATGAGTGCGAGTGTAGCAATGGTGAGGCTTGGCGTGCGTACGTCCGACGCCCAGGAGATTTGAGTCGATAGCCTAGGGCGTAATCGTGCGCCCATCATCTGCCACGGCGTAAAACAGGCAGTCACTTCTGGCGATGTCGGCATTGTTGGTAATCATAAATAGCTTCAGTGCTCGGGCTGGGTATAGCTTGCCGTCTTCGATCCTAACAAGGCGCTGTACCGCGCATTGACCGTGGGCGTCGATTGCGCTGAATAAGTGGGTAGCCTCTTGCGCAACCCATCCCAGGTGGCTTTCATGGGTAACGGTACCGAAATTGTAATTTTCGATGTCCGGGCGGAGTGTGACATCGTAGCCGGCCTGGGGTTGGTCACCGTAAACGAGCGAAGTGCCGGGTTTTAGTTCCAGGCGAAGTGGATCGTGTAGTGTCTCAACACCCGCCTCTTCTCCTGGCACATGCAATACATCGTCGGCTGTGAAGTACCGGCACAAACCTTCGTATGCCAGTTCGTGTGCTTCTTCATCCTCTCTGCCCCCCACCTCTATGGTGACTGTTGGCACGGTGTACTCACTGATATCCATCAGTGCGCCCAGCCCCAGATTCGAAATGATCAACTTTTGGGTGAAGATGGAAACCAGCGCGTCATGTTGTCGATCCAGGTGGGTGCATACGCCGAAGGACGGACCGGAGCCAGAGGTGTTGTGCATATCGATGATTGCCTCGGGGTGGTGAACGCGCAGTATCTCCAGTATCTCTTCCGCGAGGTGACCTTGTGTGTCCTCAAAGGGAGGACGAAAGCAGCGATTCAGGTCCCGGTGGTCGGGTAGCATGCGGTGGCTGAACCGGGGTTCCGTTGTTGCCGCTGAAACGGAGGCGACAAGGCACACAATGTTTACGGCTGCGTGTGCCCCTGATTTTAGCCACCTGAACAACGCCATTACCCCCGATGGCTCATTGCCGTGCAATAAGGTAACGAAACCGCGTGTGTGGTTGGGGTTGTCACCGTCCAGGAAGATACAGGCGGGTCCTCCTAGAAAGGCTAGAAACTCATCGACACTGTTGCCAATCGTGTCCGGTGACGGATTGCGCATGAAAACAACGCGTCTCATCGGGGCCACTCCGATACAGGAATATTGGCCTTACTGTACTCGAGATATTCTTCCAGCATCATGCCCAGCGCCTCGGTCCTCGAGGATCGAGGCTCCAGTCTTTCAAGCGCGGCGAGTTGCCATACTGAACCCGTGGTGCCTGCACTCAGTCGCCGCTCGATAACCCCAAGGTAAATTTGAATCTCGGATGCGGCAATGCCGATACTGCGTAAACCCTGTTCTGCTACGGGCAACATTTCCTCGACCAGGGCGGCAACCGGTAGTTCACTGCAGCCGTGCTGGTTACTACGCGGCCAGGCCAGCTTAGCCTGGATACCGTGCTGGGCTGCCCGGTAAAAGTTGTACTCGGCCATGGCAAAAGGCAGCCCCGGCATAAGTTCGCGGATGTTGCCTTTGAGTCCCTCCGCCATGCCGATATGAAACGCCGCGTTGGCGACCATATCCACGGCTGACGGACCGGCGGGCAGGGACCGCATTTCCACCCGCAGATGTCCGCCACCGGCATCATCGTAAATGGGTCGGTTCCATAGCCACACGGTGCTTTGGTGCAAGCGCAGCTCTTCGAGCCGGGGAATAGAGCCACTGGCCAATAGATCGCTAGCAGACACTGCGCTACACACCGGTAGCAATACGGGGTGCAGCCTCACCGCCTCGGTAAACATTTCCAGCGGTGAGTTGCGAACCCAGCCGTGCCCGAAATTCACCCGCGCCGGGTGATGCCAGCTGTAGCGGTCATTGTGACGGGTATCAATTGACTGTTTAAACAGCGGGATACGGGTTTCCTGCCAGAGCCGGTGGCCAAACAGAGTGGGGGAATTGGTGGCCATGGCCAGTGCGATAGGTGTGGTCAGTTGAAAGGCGTTGAACGTATCTACGTAGCCTTCGGGATTGATCTGGTAGTGAACCTGGAAAGATGTATTTGCGCCTTCCAGGGTGATGTCGTCCATTTGCAGCTTAAGCGGATCCTGACCATTGATATCAATCTTGAACTCGCTGCCGCGTAATGAAACCAGTTGCTCGACCAGTGCCCGGTAGCGTTTTCGCTCGGTCATACAATCACTGCCGAAGTCCTCCCTGCGCAGAGTCGGCAAGATGCCGGTGGCGACGATACGCCCGCCAAACTCCGCAGCAAGTTTCTCGGCCGTTGATAACTTGCGCAGAATTTCTTCTTCGGTGCGCCGAAAGGGGGTGTCGTCGAGCGTGTATGGCGAAAGGTTGTATTCCAGGTTGTAACGATTTAACTCCAGGGTGAGTTGGGGGTCGTTGGCGCCTTCCAGCATTTCCAGGTTGCGATTGAGAGGTCGGCCCTGGTCATCGATAATGTAGATCTCCAGTTCAGCACCCAGCGAGCCTTGTGATTGGCCAAACCCGGGTGTCGATAATAATGAGGCCAATGCGGCGAGGTTATCCTCCAGGCGCTCGTGAAAACGCTGGTAATCGGCTGCTGCGAATTCAGTGTGTTCTATCTCGATGCCCATAACTGCCTATTATGGGAAGCCCGGGACAGTTAATTATTGACGCAGATCGTGAAACTGGCAAAGAAGTCGGAATTAGTTCTTGCCGCCAGGAAGTGCAAGTACAGCATGAGAATTACTTGGACGCGGGTTCTTCGACCCATCGAACTGACGGAACATTAGACAAATCGCAGGGGCAATAACTCCGCAGATACCGGCTGAGAGGATTAGAGGTGCGGAACTGTTGCAAGCTAGATTATTGCTGCCGCACTGGGTCTTTATTTATACAGGATATATAATAAACGCAGTTTCAATTATTCTGACAATGAGGCATCAATGAAGTTCTTCCTGCGTGGTTTGCTGGGCTTAGTCTGTTTGCTGGTGATGTTTGCAGTCACCGCTTATCTTTATCTGGCCCCGGATAAACGCCCGGAAGCGGTGGTCGATCCGCAGACCCAGGTGCGCCTGGACAGTGGAGAGATCGTTGGGTATCGCAATCAACACAATACCTTTGTCTGGCAGGGAATACCGTATGCCACACCACCGTTAGGTGAATTGCGTTGGCGCGCGCCGCGGCCTGTAAAACCCTGGGAGGGTGTTAAAGAGGCTTTGGCGTTCGGTGATGACTGCGCGGCACAAACCGGTCAAACCGCGGCTGACAATAATCACTTTGTAGGCGGCGAAGATTGTCTCTACCTGAATGTTTATGCGCCTCCGAATGCCGACAACCTTCCCGTCATGTTCTGGATACACGGTGGTGCCAACAACGGCGGTGCCAGCAGCCAAGCTGTCTATGATGGGTCCAGGCTGGCATCACAGTTCGATGTTGTTGTTGTGAGTTTGAGCTACCGGTTGACCAATCTGGGCTGGTTGTCTCACCCGGCGCTGCGACTGGGCGCCGAAGTACCCCAGGACCACGCCGCCAATTTTGGCACTCTCGATCAGCTAGCCGGCCTGCGCTGGGTACAGCGTAATATCCGTGCATTTGGTGGCAATCCAGACAAGGTCACCATTTTCGGCGAGTCCGCCGGCGGATGGAATGTGATGGCGCTACTGGCCTCGCCACTGGCTACGGGTTTGTTCCATGGGGCTATTGCGCAGAGCGGTGGATTGGACATCGTCGCAGTGGAGTCAGCACAGGCGTATGTTGATGACGGTGGTCATCAGCACAGTTCAAGAGAGTTCATTTCGCAGTTGCTGGTTGCCGATGGCAAGGCCAACGATCTTGTTGATGCGAAGGCGGTACAAAATGCGATGAGCGATGAGCAATTGGCTGTGTATTTACGCGGCAAAAGCCTGGCAGAGCTGTTTGGTGCCTTTCGAAGCGAGTCGGGTGGCAAGGTGTTCAGGAACCTCAGCTTGATCGGCGACGGAATTGTGCTGCCTGATGCCGTGCCCAGCCAGGAACTTTTCGCAGACCCGGCCAATTACAATTCTGTGCCCGTGATGTTAGGGACTAACCTGGATGAAATGCGCCTGTTTATGGCGTTCAACCCCGAGCAGGTCCATCAAGTGGCGGGCCTGCCCGTGGGCATAAAGGACTTGCAACGATATGAGCTGTATAGCCGCTACGGTAGTGACCAATGGAAAATTATTGCTGTGGACCGGCTTGCCACGGTGATGCGTGAAGCCCAGGGTGACTCGGTGTATGCCTACCGCTTTGATGCTAACGATTTGCGCAACTTCGGCTTCCTGGACCTCAAAGATCTGTTTGGTGCAGCCCACGCCTTCGAGCTACCGTACATTTTTGGTAACTTCGACTCTACGTTCATGAAAGTCCTGCACCCTGTGTCCAGCCAAGCGGCAAGGGATGCCCTATCCAACAGTATGATGTCGTACTGGGCGGCAATGGCACACCATGGCAAGCCCGGTAAGGGATATTTGGGTAACCAGGTAGAGTGGGGCGCCTGGGAAAACGGCGAAGGGCAGCCGAGACTGATGGTGCTGGATTCGAAGCTGGGTGAGGGTATACGCATGTCCACCGAGTTGCTGACAATGGACCACCTGAAGGCCAGCTTGTTTCAGGAATCAGCACTTAAAGATCAAGCGGAGTTATGCGCCGCCTATAAAATGCTGTTCCGCAAAGCAGACTTCGTGCAGGAAGAATATGATTCGCTGGGCGGAGTAGGGTGCGCTGCGGTGGAATCTTAGCCGCGAATTCAAGAACTTAACGGTCGCGTATGTGGGTATACGCTTTGAGGCATACGGAGATTGTGTCTCTCCGTGAACAGCGGAGATCAGGTGTTATTGCTCCGAACCCCGGACATAAAAAAGCCGCCTGTGGCGGTTGTTAAACCTTCCAGCAGGCGGCAAGCGAGCAATCGAATCAGGCGAGGTCAGCGACGCTATCCTCGCCTGTGATTTGCAGGCGCCGGATGGCGCAATTACATCTTGGCTTCCAGCGTAAAGCGAACGATCTGGTCGGGACCGAGGAACTGCGCATTAGTGGTGTTGTCCAGCGAGCCGTAGATCGATGAGAACACCGCGTGGGCGTAATCTTCGTCGGTGACATTCTCCACCGCCAGGGTGGCGCTGTAGTTGCCCGACGGAGAAGTCGCGCCAAGACGTAGGTTCAGCAGCCCGTATGAGTCGATCTCAAACCGCGGGTTGTTGTCACCGTTGCTGTTTTTCTCGTCCTGCCAGGTGTATTCAAGCCGCGAGAACCCGCCCCATCCACTGTTGCCAAAATCGAAGCGGTAGGTGCCGGTAAAGGCGAACGAGTTCTCTGGAATGGTAGTGATGGTTTCTCCTTCGAGATCAGGCCGCTGAACAAACTCCTCGTAAGTGATGTCGATGTACGAGTAAGCCGCGGTAAAAGTCAGTCCCTCCACCGGCGCTGCCCAGCTCATATCAATCTCAAATCCCTGTGACTGGATTTCGTCAACACCCAGATTCTGGGCAAAGGTTGGATCGTCGTTGCGGATAATACGCTGGTAGTCCTCGACCGTTTGGTGATATACCGCCATGTTCACGGATAGCGTGTTATCGAAAAAGACGCCCTTCAGTCCCCACTCGATCAGTGTTGGGATTTCTGGGTTCACCACCGGGAGTTCGCCATCCTCCTCGATGTTTACCGGGTTTACGCCGGTTGACACATCGATACCCGCGCCCTTGTAACCTTCGGCGTAGGTCAGATACGTATTGAAATCCTCAGCAATCTGATAGCGGCCGATGATGCGCCCCGAGAAGTCATCATCATCAACTGTTGTGGTGCCCGAGTAGTCACCGCCGCCTAGCCCCAATGAGTTGAAGCCGAAACGCGGATCGATTGCAGTCTCGGTATAGACCGCTGATGCTTCTTTTTCTTCATCGGTGTAACGCCCGCCCAGGATCAGGGAGAATTTTTCAGTAATGTCCCAGGTGACTTCGCCGAAAAGTGCATAGTGGGTAGTCTCTACCGAACGTATCGAGCGGTTACGCAGGTTCAGCAGACCTGGTGCAAGGGAGATATTCAGGGTATTACCGCCGTCCACGTCTTGCTCTTCGTCAAAGTAGTAGAATCCCGCCACGTAGCTGATATTGCTGTCCGCGCCGCCGCTCAGCCGCAGTTCCTGGCTGACCTGCTCTGCGCTGCCTTCAGCGCCACTGAAGTTAAAGAAATCAGCCTCGCCCAACAGGTCCTGGTCGTTAGTTTCGTCGATCTCCCAGTCACGCCAGGCTGATATCGAGGTCAGCGTGGTGCCACCCAGGTCCCAGTTCACCTCCAGGGCAACACCTTTTGCTTCGGAATCCTGGCGTACCGAATCATCGAACATGGCCACTGAGCGGTTGCTTTCCCCCGGGCGAATGCCCGCATCTGCCAGCGCGTCCTCCAGGTGCGGTACGCTGCCAGGTACATTGAGAAAGTCCAGCGGATCTGCACCGCCGTAGACCGCAAAGAGCAGGCCGTTGGCAAGATCTTCCGGGGTGCCGGCGGTGTTATAGGTTGCTATGCAGCAGGCGTGATCTTCACGGACAGTATCAACCGTCAGCAGTGCTGAGATGTCATCGGTTGCGTCCCACAGCAGTTTGGCACGCAGTGACCAGGTATCTTTACTGTTCAGATCGTCTTCCCCGGACAACTCGTTCTCGATCACGCCGTCGTTCTCGTGGGTTGAACCGGTGATACGATAAGCCAGCACATCGTCGATCAAGGGGCCGGTGACCGTACCGCGAAAGCGCAGTTCGTCGTAGCTGCCAAACATCACGTCACCACCGGCAGAGAACTCGTATTCGGGTCTTTTGGTGACGACATTGACTACACCCGCGGCGGTGTTCTTGCCGAACAGGGTGCCCTGTGGACCCTTCAATACTTCCACCCGTTCTACGTCATACAGGTCGAAGAAGCCCTGTGCCTCGCGGCCCATTACCACGCCATCGATAACCGTTGCCACGCTGGACTCGAAACCCTCACTAAAGCTGAAGGTACTTATGCCGCGAATAGATGGTGCGGCGGCGCGTGTGGTGGTGATTGGGGAGTAGTCGAATCCGGGGACAAACTTGGCCAGTTCTGCGATGGTGTTGAATCCACTATCGTCAAAAAACTGGTCGGTAAGCACAGATACCGCGATGGGCGTGTCTACCAGTGACTCATCGGTTTTCCGCGCCGTAACAATGATTTCTTCCAGCGTGTTCACTCCCGCTTCCTGGGCTATAGCGCCCGGTGCTGATGCGATGGTGACAGCGCCTGCCAGTACTGCTAGTTGAAACCTCTTGGTTCTAGTCATGATGTTTCCCTCAGTGGATGGAATTTATGCTTATTAGCATTACTAAAAGTTGGTGTTGGTTATGCGGTTGTTGATTCACGCCGGCTGTCGACCACGCGCGCGCCGCCCAGCAGGTGTGCGTCGTGCAGGTGATCAACATGTTGCTCTTCGTCTACAAATCGCACATTGCGATCTATACCGTGCGGGCTTGGCTCGCCTGCCAGTACCTCGGCAGTATTGGCTTCGAAAACGAGTCGTCCGTCGCCCAGCGAACCGTCATCCATTACGCGCAGGCTGTTGTCTTGCTCGCAGCGCTTGCGATCCTCTGTGCTCATATCTTTAACCAGAGTGCCGCGCCAATGTTTCGCGAGCCCACTGTGATAGGTGAGGGCAATCATCGGACGAGTCTTGTCCGATGGGTTGGGCATCCCGCGGTGCCACATGCGCGGATCGCGAAAGCAGATCCCCCCCGCCGGAATTTCCATCCGCGCTGGCGGTGCCCAACGTTCAATCAGTTCGGCATGGTCACTTAAGCGGTCGCCCAGCTTCCATTGCGCAACGGCGGTTTCATACTGGCTGCCGGGATATATCTCTGTCGCACCGTTGGCCTCCACAATGTCCGAAAGCGCAATCGAGCAAGATAAGGTAGTGGTCGCTGGAGGCCACCGCTGTCCGTTTTCCTCAGCCTCCTCGGGCGTTTTCCAGGAATATGGTCTGTCGAAATGCAACGGTTGTGAAACGCTGCCGGGCACATTGACATTGCCGTTGTAAAAGCCGAGCCATGCACCTTCGCCCAGTACGGCTGAGACGATATGTTCTATCAGTGGATTGGCAAGCAGATCTCTGCACACATAAGGAGCGAATCGGCGAAGACCGAGCTGTAAATGCCCTTTGCCGGTGATTTGCTCGTGCGGAGTCAATTCTCCGTCAGCGCGAACTGATGCCGCATCTTCGAGCACAGAATCCATCAACAGCTTTTGGCTCTCGGTAGAAATCAGTCCTTCCACTACCGCGAAGCCCTGTGCATCAATCGCTTGTGCGATGTTCCCGAGTTTGCCCGTTTCGATGGCGCCAGCCTGGTGTTCCTGTGGTGTGACTGTGTAGGTCATTGCTGAGGTTCCGTTTGCGGTGGATTCTGCCGTGGCTCATCGCGCCATCGGTGCGGGCGATCTTCCGGCCACAGCTGCAACAGGGTGCCATTGGCGAACTGCGGCTTGACGAATACCTGGGGTGTACCTGCGCCTCTCAGTTCCACGCCTGCATCAGTCAATTGCTCGACAGCAGCGTCGAGGTTGGCCACGCGCATGGCCAAGACGTGCACGCCTTCACCGTGTTCTTCAATCAGTTTGTTAACCGGCGAGTCTTCGTCGGCAGGGGCGATGAGTTCGACGAACGTTCCGTCGGCCATGGGAAAGAACGCCTGGTGAGCCTCGTGGTCCCGACCGTCTACACGGTGTTGCAGCTGCACACCTAAACGGCCCTGCCAGTTGGCAATGGCGGCGTCGATATCAGCCACCAGCCATACGGTGTGGTCGACGCCGAGGAACAGATTTTCTGGAACTGCATCCATAGATTGCATCCACCGCGGTGAGCGGTCACAGGCTTTTGCCAGTCGGGGTTCTGCCGCTTTAGCGAGCCTTATTATAAATTATATAAAATATATAAGTATAATAATCCCGGTCGAACTCAAAGTAAATACCCGGCCAGAAAAACTGGCCCCGAGCAGGAAGCTTCAGCTGTGATGAGCCAGGAGCTCAATCCTGGGCTGACCACGGGGAGTGCGGTAAGTGTTTAATATCGTTGAAGAAAATATCTAATCCAGGCCCTTAGAGGCGGCGATGATGGCAACCCGGACACGGCTCTGAGCGTGGCGGCGGGTCGTTGCCGCTTACAAGGGGCGAGGGGAATACTGAGTGCGCCTCGCGGCTTGATGAGAATGCCCTGGAGGGGGAGGCGAGGAGGGGCAGATTGGTGGAACAGGTGTGGGCAAGCGGAGTTGGCGCTGCCGCTTGGCTGGTAATCGTCCGCCAGACAGATATCCCAGCCGAGAGCTATTTCTCTTTATTTAGGAATTCGGCGGGGCCCGGTCTAGGCCGCTTCCTCCTGTGCCGGGTACTTACCGAGGGCCAGGAACAATCCTATGCAAACTACCAGCAGTACCGCAGACATGAGTAATACCTGGGAATAGCCACCGGCGGCCTGTGCCGCTGCGCCATACATAGGCGGTCCCGATCCTGCGCCGACGGCAAAGAAAGCGAAGATCGCTCCAAACACCTGGGGATAGTATGCAGCGCCAAAGAATTTACTGGTGAGATAGGCGAGTAAGTCGAGCTCGGCGCCTGCCGCGAGACCAATCAACACAGCGACCGCAAAACCCACCGTTACCGTGACTTCTACATTCAATAGAACCAGCATGGCCAGGAAAGGCAGGCAGAAAAACGTCGCTGCTACCCCGGGTGCCCAGAAACGGTCGACCAAAAAGCCAACCAGTAGTCGACCCAGTATAATAGTGAGCCCCATCACAGCCGCGATTTTCGCCGTCGTTGCTCGCTCCAGCCCTTGCTCGGTCATGATGCGCTCGAAGTTGGACAGCAAGC
The DNA here is from genome assembly GCA_963669435.1 of Halieaceae bacterium. Lineage (GTDB taxonomy): Bacteria > Pseudomonadota > Gammaproteobacteria > Pseudomonadales > Halieaceae > CALJFL01. The sequence continues at coordinate 726,385 of OY770025.1, read as the reverse complement.
CAACCAGGACCACCGCGGACACCAACAGCACTGCTCCCAGAACCCAGAATCGGTAGGTCTTCATCGCCTCCAGTCGGGTCATTCCCCAGGCGCCTGCGGGTTTGCTTTCTGCGTTTTGTTCCGCTGTCTGTTCGATTGCTTTTTCCCTGAAGAATGCGATCACGAATGGCACTGCAAGCAGTGCGGCGCCGATAGCAACCCCCCGGTATGCGGCCCGCCAACCGTGGTTGGAAATTACGTGTTCAACGATGGGCGGGAAGAAAAATGCTCCCAGACCTGTGCCGGCCATGGTTATGCCGATGGCCTTGCCTCGGTGTTCAACGAACCAGCTGTTCAATACGGTGGTCCAGATAATCGGGAGCGACCCGGCACTCAAAACAGCGAGCAGTGCAAAGCTCGCATACCACAGCAGCAGGGAGCCGTTGTTCATGGAAATGATGACATAGGCGACGGCGTGTCCCGCGAGGCCGATAATCCCCAGAATCCTGATGCCGTATTTCGCGGCCAGCGTGCCAATAATGGGACCCGTGAACAGGCCCAGGCACATGAGCACCGTATAACTGAAGAAGAACTGGGAGGGCGTCCAGCCAAACTCGCTGGTGACCGGGGCGACGAAAAATCCCTGGGTATAGTTGGTGAAGGCGAAAATGCCGCACATCGTGCCCAGCGTTGCTGCCAGCAGGGGGCGCCATCCATCTCTAAATTCGTTCATGATTTAAATTCTTATCTGTTTTATTCAGTTAAACCCGGTCTCGAAGGTCTTCTATACCTCGAAACGTTAAGAATACTCGAGCATATTGATATCACCGTTCGTGGTTTTGGAATAATGAAATAGGGGCGATTGATAATGAAGTTCGGAAAACTTTCGCTCCGTTAATCTCTGCGGCTATCACGGGCAAGCTGGGTTAACATCGACGTAGATACTGAGCGAATTCTGCATGCAACCTGGTCTTTACACCCGCACTGAGCCACTTTTGCTGCCGTACTTCCCGCGCTTGTTTTACCTGGGCCTGCGGGACCAGGGCTTTGCGGACGATGAGATCTTCGCAGGTATGAACCTCGGCGTCGATCAGCTGTACGACGAAAGATACCGCTTAAGTATCGAGCAGCATGAGCATTTCATACTGCGCATGCTGGAACTGACCGACGATCCCCATTTCGCCCTGCGCCTGGTGGATTTGCAGGAGGCCTCCGGATCCAATTTGCCCATGCTGGCAGCGGCTAACAGTGGCCAGATCGCCAAGGCACTGCGTGTGATAGCGCGCTACAACAAAGTGATCACCCGGGTTTTTAGTGTCCACTTTGTGGAAGACAGCAAATCACCGCGTATGGATATAGCAGTGCATGTTGAGCACGACCACGTGCAGTATTTCGCCGTCTCTTCCCTGGCCCTTTTCCTGAGTCGCTTCTTTAGCGAAGCGTTGAACGGCGCCAGTGTGGTGAGCCGACTCGAGCTGTCTGTTGCACAACCTCGGGGCTTCGAGTCGGTGCGCAAGCAGTTTCCCTTTCCTGTGGGTTTTGGGCAGTCAGATACCTGTATCCACCTGGAGGGGCGGCACCTGGAGCATGCCTTCGGGCGAGCTGACCCCCAAACCCTGCGTTTGCTCACTGAGATGGCCGAACAACAATTGCGCGAGGCCGAGGCCGAAACCAGCCTGGAAGGTGCCCTCAGATTGTTACTCGTGGAGCAGATCGCGGCGCCCCCCACACTGAATGAAGCCGCCGGATTGCTCGGCTTGTCGTCACGCAGCCTGCGGCGCAAATTGGCGCAGGGGGGAACGACTTACCAGCGGGTTCTGGACTCAGTGCGTCTGGCCATAGCCAAGCGGCTGCTGAGGGAAAGCGAGGCGCCGGTCTCTTCAATTGCCTACGAACTTGGTTTTACGCACCCCTCCGACTTTGGCCGCGCGTTCAAGAAATGGAGTGGCCAGGCGCCTTCCCTGTACCGTCAGCAGGCTTAAACCGGATTGGCCATATTTGCATAGTCGTTGGCCAGCTCGCCTCTCGCAGGTCGCTTCGTATTTCGGCACCATGTACGCCGAATCCTTCTTAACATCAACAACACAGGATGCAGACTTATGAGCGAAGTCATTGATACCTATTGGTCTTTTCGTAGCCCCTACTCTTACCTGGCCATACCCGAGCTGCTGCAATTGCGGGAAGACTACGACGTCGACATCGCGTTGCGGGTTGTGCTGCCTATCGCGGTGCGCGCGCCGGAAAAGGTGTTCGACCCCGACAACCTGAAGCCAGTTATGTATATCGTTATGGATAGCCAGCGCCGGGCTGAGTACCTCGGTATTCCCTTTCGGTTTCCCGCTAATCCCGACCCTATCGTGCAGGACCTGCAGACCCTGACGGTGTCGGAGGATCAACCGTACATCTACCGCCTGTGTAAATTGGGTGTGGAAGCGCAGCGCCGGGGCAGGGGGCTTGAATTTGCCGATAAGGTATCTCGCTTGATCATGGGCGGCACCGACAATTGGGATCAGGGCGACCATCTCGCCAATGCCGCTGCCGCGGCAGGCCTTGACCTGGCCGAGCTGGATACCGCCATCACCGATGCTGACCACATGGACGAGATCGAACAGAACCAGCACAACCTGGAGGCGGCGGGCCATTGGGGTGTGCCTACCATGGTGGTGCGCAACGAACCTTTCTTTGGCCAGGACCGTATCGACACGTTGCGCTGGCGCCTGGATCAATTCGGATTAAAGAAGTAACGATCAAAACAAATAAAGGAGAGAAAACATGGACCTTCAGATCAAAGGTAAGAAAGCGATTATGGCCGGCGGCAGCGCTGGCATGGGCAGGGCGACCGCAGAACGTCTCGCGGAGGCCGGTGCGGACTTGATCATCACCGCGCGCCGGGAAGAGCGCCTGCTCAATGCCGCCAAGGAAATTGCAGAGAAGTATGGCACCAGCGTTACGCCTATTGTGGCGGACTCATCGACAGACAGCGGTAGACAAGCCCTGTTCGACGCCTGCCCGGACCCGGACATCCTGGCGATCACCATCAAGCCGCCGGCGCCCAATGGCGACTTTTTGAAAGTCACCGCAGACATGTGGCGCGAGTCGGTGGAGACTGCCCTGATTGGCCCTATCGAGATCATGCGCAACTACATCCCGGGTATGAAGGAGCGAGGCTTTGGTCGCATCGTGAACATTGCCACTTTCTCTGCCAAGAACCCGATGATTTGGCGTTTGATGTCCGGCCCCGCACGCTCGGCACTCATCAACTACACCGCCAGCGTGTCGCGTGAGATCGCCCAGCACGGCGTGAACATCAACAATATCCTGCCCGGCATGTTTGCCACCGAGGGCGCCAGTGAACTGTTAATGACCTACGCGGACGCCTTCGGCCTGGAGCCAAACGAAGAGGTGGCCATGAACCACTTTATCGAAAACAACAAGATTCCCGCAGGGTTTATTGCTGAAGCCGCCGACATGGCGCCAATGGCGGCGCTGTTATGCAGCCCGCTGTCGCGGTTTATTGTGGGACAGAACATCGTGATTGATGGTGGGCAGCATCATTCGTTGTTTTAGAAGCTATTCTCAGCTCCCTTCGGCACGAGTAGAGCTGATTACAATCCTGTGCTGGATGTGAATTCTCGCTACACGTTTGACACATTAAGCTTTCGTATGGAGGTTGACTATCAGAATTTAACGGGCCTGAGTCTTGACCTAGACTTGCCCTGCCAAGTGGTTCATCCTTGGGTCCCTGCATAGATGGTAACCACTAAGATTCTGAGATGATTTCTCCTAAAATCCTGCTGGCCACGCTGGCACTAAGTCTCACCGGCGCGGTGCACGCCGAAACCTATGACGTGGTGATCGCGAACGGCCGGGTAATGGACCCCGAGACCAATTTTGACGCGGTACGCAACGTAGGTATCCGCGATGGCCGCATTATCAAGATCACGGAATCCGAGCTCGAAGGTCAGCGGGTTATCGACGCTAGCGACCATGTTGTATCCCCGGGTTTTATCGATACACACCACCACGGTGCCGGTAATCCTTGGGGGGTGAAGACCAGCCTGCGGGACGGCGTAACCACACCGATGGACGTGGAACTTGGCGCGATCAATGTGAGTGACTGGTACGCCAGTAAAGCCGGTAAGTGGCAGAGTAACTACGGCGCGGCAGTGTCGCACGAGTTTCACCGGATGCGAGTGCTGGACAGTATGGCTATCGACGAGCCGGCCGATGGCACCAACTTTGCCGCCCTGCGCAATGCGTCTTATGAGGAGAATGGCAAGCCTGACTGGGCAGTGACCACGGCTTCGCTGGAACAGATCAATGAGATGCTCGCGAACATGGATCGCGATCTACAGGCCGGGGCCATAGGGGTCGCTTCCACCACGGGGTACATGGCCAATGGCGTGACCACGCTGGAACTGTTCAATGTGCAGAAGGTTGCTGCCAACTACGGTCGCGTATACGCCTCTCATGTGCGGCTCCTGGGGAATGGCAAGCCGCCCACAGAGGCCACATTGGGCGCTTTCGAGCAGATAGCCAATGGCGTAGCGCTGAACCAGCCGCTGCTGCTCAGCCACAATAACAATTTCGGCTGGTGGGAAGTGGAGGAGCACTTGCAGCTATTAAGGGATCAGGGCTACAACGTCTGGTCAGAGTACTACCCTTACACCTGCGGTTCATCCACCATCGGCTCCGAGTTCATCAAGCCGGATAACATCGGTCAGCTTGGCCTCGACTACCCGGACATGATCAATCCGCGTACCGGGGAACGTTTCACCCTCGAGTCCTACAAAAAAGTCGTCGCTGAAGACCCCGCGTTTATCATCGTATTGTGCATTCCCGCCCGTGAGGAATGGCTGCCGATGTGGTTAAAAGTGCCGCATATGACCGTGGCGGGAGACCAGATGCCGCCCACGGATGTCGACGGCAACTTCCTGAGCTGGTCTGACCCCTATGAGAAGTACAACGGCCACCCGCGGACAGCAGGCACCCACGCCAAGACCTTCAGGCTCGGCAGGGAGCACGGTGTTCCCCTGATGCAGTTGATCGCCCAGAACAGTTACTGGTCTGCGAAGCATCTTGGCGATGCCGGGCTCAAAGCGATGCAGGAGCGCGGCCGACTGCAGGAAGGGATGGTGGCGGATATCACCGTATTCAACCCCGAGACCATCACCGACAATGCTGACTACCTGTCAGGCAAAAACGGCCTGCCGTCCACGGGGATTCCCTATGTGCTGGTGAATGGCGTGGTGGTGGTAGACGACTCGAAAGTGCTGGAAGTCTTCCCGGGCCAGCCAATCCGGTACGCCGTAGCGGAAAAGGGACGTTTTAAACCACTGGAAAAGGCCAGCTACCTGGAAAACCTGCTGGCTCCCGAGGTTTCGCATATTCACGATGCATCACTCTCGGCCGGTGCTCCCAGCCATGATGATGATTGAGGTATGGCGGCATGAAATTCTGGAGTATATGACTGCCGCACCAGCCGGCCCAAAATCGGTTCGCTACAGGTTCGGTCAGCGGTTCTGCATCATTTATCGGGTATGAGTGAATGCTCATCCCCCGATAAGTGGGTATAGCCGTTAGAGCCGAGCCCTAGGTCTTCGGTATGCACCCTGAAAGAAGTGGTAGCTACGGGTGGACTTGAACCACCGACCCCAGCATTATGAATGCTGTGCTCTAACCAGCTGAGCTACGTAGCCACAAGATGCAGTGAGAGCACTGGTGCTCTCGAGAGGCGCGCATTTTCCTGATTTCCGGGGCCCTAGTCAAGCCGCGGATTCAGTGGCGCTTAGCGCTGATTTGAGGTTGAGCGCCATCGCCGTTATCGAGACCACAACCAGCAGGCTGGCAGTCACGATCAGCGCTTCGGCCATGCTGATGCCGCCTGGGAGGAGTGGTGTGAGGCTGCACAGGTTGCGCACTTCAAACAGCCACGGCAGCCACTGGTCCAGGGCGAACCAGTCGGGAAAGCCCAGGTAGAATTCGCAGCTCCCATGGCCTCGCCCCAGTTCTATATCCAGCAGGTACTTACAGCGTTCCCACAGTCCTATGGTCGTGACCACGGTCAGCAGGTGTGCTGCCGTATTCACGTATGGCTTGCGCGGAATCAGGCACATGACCAGTGCTAATAGGGTGAAAGCCGCCACCCAGATGCGGATGTGAATACAGATCTGGCAGGGTTCGTCGCCGAGCGCATACTGGTAATACAGAGCCACCCCTTCCATCGCAAGTCCGGTAAAGAGAACGCACAGCCAATATCCCCTGCCGGTGAGAAGCTGCTGTATGAAGGTTAAAGCTGCTGACATGGGTTGATTCCTGCAATTGACTCGGTAGTAGATTGCGCAGAGGAGGTAGAGTTCACCAGAAAGCGGCAGTGTACCGGCTGCTTACACCTTGGCCAAGGCAGACACAGTGCCGCGCTGCCATAGCCCGCGAGCTGTTGTCAAACGAATATGCCGGTTCAGAGCTTGCTGGATTGGGATAATCTATACTGCAATGGTGGTTGCAGGTTGCCGCCGGGGGTGTGGTGATCTGCTTGTGCACCGCCTGCGTAGGAAGGGCATACAGCCGGAGGAGTGCAAAATGCTTACGAATTTGTGGTACGTGGCCGAGTGGTCCGCAAAAGTGAAAGACAAGCCCGTGAAGGTCCGCTTGCTGGGCCAGAACTTTGTGCTTTTTCGCGACAGTAACGGCAAGGTCAGCTGCCTGAGTGATATCTGCATCCACCGAGGTGGTTCCCTGTCCAATGGCTGGACTTCGGAACGCAACTGCGTGACTTGCCCCTACCATGGCTGGGAGTTTGATGCCGAAGGTAAAGTGCAGTTTATCCCCTCTCGCGGCGAAGGCGCCGAGGTTCCTGATCGCGCGCGTATAGACGCCTACCCGACCCAGGAGCGCTACGGCATGATCTGGGTGTTTATGGGCGACCTGCCCGAGTCCGAGCGCTACCCGATTCCCCCGTTCCCCGAATACGATGACCGGGAGAACTGGCGCCCGGTGGAGACTGAGTTCACCTGGAATGCCGACGCCAACCGGGTGGTCGAGAACGGTATTGATATCGCCCACACCTCCTTTGTGCATCCCGGTTTTGGCTACCGCGAAATGGCCGACAAGAATCACATCGTAAAGATTGAGCGCGACGAACACTCCGGGTCCTCATCTTGCGTGCTCTATCCGCCGCCGATGGCTGGCAATGCGGGCCTGATGCGCTTTGTGCGCAAGGATAAGGCTGAGACTCACGTGCACCCCGGGTTCTATTTGTCAGGCTACTGCGTGCGCCTGCACATTCAGGTGAATTCCTGGATGGAGATGATTATTTTCGATGCCAACACACCCATCGATGAAAATACCACCCGCTCTTTCGTGGTACAGGTACGCAACTTCTTCAAGTGGGGCATGTTCGACAAGGGTTCCGTGAAGCGGACCCAGAAAGTGTTCCAGGAAGACGCTGAAATTGTTGAGGCACTGGCGCCACACTACCTGTCAGATACCCTGGAGTCAGAGGTATCCGTCGAACAGGACAAGTTTATGAGTGCCTGGCGCAAGGTATTGCGTGTGCACTCTGAGGAAAAGGGTTGGAAGATCGACACTCCTGCCATGGAGCACCTGAAGAAGGAAAAGGTGTTTACTATTCCCTCACCGGCGCGCCGCAACAATCCGCATTTGCGCTGGGCGTTGGACACGGTGCCCCTGGTCCCTGCCGTCAAGCCCGCGATCAAGTCGGTGCCCTCGTCCGGAGAAGGGCAGGCCTGAATCAGGCCCTGCTGGCGCTCGCCCCGGGTGTCAGTAATACCGCCAGGCTGAGCACAAACGGCAGGCTGCGTTCCACTATGTCTCCCGGTGCACTGGGTAACAGGTAGCAGATCACTGCGGCAATAAAGCCCGTAGCGATTGCCGGGAACAAGCGATTTGTTTGCAGCCTGATGCCCAGCGCGCGACACACAATTACCGGACCCAGCGAAGAGCCGATTGCCACCCAGGCGAACAACACGCGTTCGAATATCGTGGCGGGAAGGAATATAGCCACCGCGATGGCGAGCATAGAGATAGCCACGATAGTCAGGCGGGAGCACAGCAGTGGGCTGAGTCTGCGGCCCTTATTGATCCCCAGGTCGTGGGCAACCGTGGTCGCCGTCACCAGCAACATGCTGTCTGCCGTACTCATGATCGCCGAGAGCACTGCTGCCAGTAAAATAGCGCCGACTACCGATGGAAACAGTGCCGCATTAACGGCGAAGAATACCTGCTCGGGGTTACCCAGCCCCTCGGTCAGAAGCCGGCCCGCAAACCCGAGTACACACATGCCGAAGAACACCACCGCGTACCAGGTGGTGGCAATGACTTGCCCCTGGTGTAGCGCTCGGTTGTCGCGCAACGCCATGAAGCGCGATACCAGGTGAGGCTGACCCAGCGAAGAAACACCGATGAGCAGTGATCCGGCAATCATGCCCGCTGCGAATAAACCCGTATTGGTGCCGGTCAGGCTGAGGAACTGACTGTCCTGGGATGCCAACAGTGTCTGCCAGAATGCGCCGGGGCCGCCAAAGTGAATTAATGCGGCGATTGGCAGGAGCACAGCCGTGGCAATCATCAGCAGGCCCTGCAGGGTGTCGGTGACACTGACCGCCCAGAAGCCACCCAGTAGGGTGTAGATCATTATGATGGTGCCGCCGATGACAATGCTTTCAGCGCTGTCCAGGCCGAAGCTTGAGGCGAAGGTATTACCGGCGCCCTGGAACTGCGAGGCGATATAGACGACAAAACACAGCAGGATAATGGCCGAGACCAGCCGAATGATATTGCTGCGCTCTCGACCCTCGCTGCCCAGGGCGACGAGTTCGGTAGCTGATAGCAGGCGGTGTTCTGCCCCGAGGTTCATCACCCTGGGGGCGACAACCCACCAGCTGACGCCGCAGCCCAGTACGGCGCCAAGAGCGACCCACAGTGCGGGAAGTCCTAGCGTGTAGGCCAGGCCGCTCATGCCCAGTAGGGTCCAGGCGGAGGCGGCGCTGGCAGAATAACTGATGGCGGCGACCCAGGGGCCCAGTTGACGCCCGGCAAGGAAAAAATCCTGCTCTGAGCTAATCTTTCTCTGGGCCCAGAAGCCGATCAGGATCAACAGGATCTTGTAGGCGACCAGGGTTATCAGGACAACGTGTTGATTCAGCATGTTTCCTCGCAGATATGGAGCAAATGTTATATTGACATATCTTTCAGTCAAGTTATAGTTTCATGTTGATTTTAGGCGTGGTTTATCCTCTGCGCGAAGCGCTGTGGGCCACGTTAGAACCATTAGGGAGTTGTGGGAATGAGCACTACTGAGCGACCGCTTGACGGTGTGCGAGTCATTGAGATGGGGCAGTTGTTGGCGGGCCCCTTTACCGGGACGATTCTCGGTTATTTTGGAGCGGAGGTCATCAAGGTGGAGCCACCGACTGGTGACGCCGTGCGCGGCTGGCGCGTGGTCAAGGATGGTACATCGCTCTGGTACCGCTCCCTGGGTCGTAACAAGAAAAGTGTCACGCTTGACCTGAAGACTGACAAGGGTCGTGAACTGGCAAAGGAGTTGCTGAAAACCGCAGACGTGGTGGTGGAGAATTTCCGCCCCGGATTAATGGAAAGCTGGGGTATGGGTCCAGATGACCTGAAGCCGGACAACCCGGGTCTTATTTATGCGCGAATCTCGGGCTACGGGCAGACGGGGCCTTTTGCCGCCAAGCCTGGTTACGCCTCGGTCACCGAAGGTTACGGCGGCTTTCGCTACATCAATGGCGAGCCCGGCCAGGCACCGATCCGCACCAATATCAGTCTGGGCGACACCCTGTCGGCGATCCACGCAGCCCTGGGTGTGGTGATGGCATTGATTCAGCGCGCCAAGCCGGGGTCTGGCGAGGGCCAGGTGGTGGATGTTGCGCTGTACGAATCTATTTTTAACCTGATGGAAGGTATCGTTCCCGAGTACGATGGCGGCGGTGTCATCCGCGAGCCCTCTGGCACGACGGTTACCGGCATCGTACCGACCAATACCTATCCCTGCGCCGACGGTAAGTACGTCGTGATCGGCGGTAATGGTGACTCTATATTCAAGCGCCTGATGACCGCTGCCGGTCGACCGGATATGGCGGACAATCCCGAGATGGCCGATAACGCCGGACGTATTGTGCATGAAAAAGACATCGATGCCGCGTTGGCTGGTTGGTGCGCACAGCATCCGTCGAAAGAGATTATCGCCACTCTCGAAGATGTGCGCGTGCCGGTGGGTCCCATCTACAGTGTCGAAGATATGATGAGCGATCCCCACTACCAGGCACGAGGCTTGTTTGAGACCGTTGAGATTAATGGAGAGCCTCTGAAAATCCCCGCCATTATGCCGCGCATGGAAGGCACGCCGGGCCGCACTGATTGGCCGGGGTCTGATGTGGGTAGCCACAATGACGAGGTGTTAACCGGAATACTGGGTCTGGATGCCGATGAGGTGACAAGTCTGAAGGCAGAGGGCGTCGTAGGATCAGATTAACGTCACGGCCGATTCTTTCTTAAACAAAAAAGCCGCGTGCTTACAGGCACGCGGCTTTTTTGTATTCTGCGAGCGACGCAGAAGCGCCGCGAGATCCGTTACATATAGTCCGGGCGCTTCATCGGGCCGACCGAGGTTGAGCGTACCGGGAGTACCAACTCGGGCGGTTCGGTGTCCGGATAGCCTTCGCCCCAGTTCACCGGGTCGCCTTTCATTTCAACGCTGGCATTGTCGGTGTACCAGTCAACCAGTTGGCCGTCGCAGCGCAAAATCCATACAGTGCCGTCTTCACCAGCAGTAAAGTCACCGTGGCGGATACCCTTGGGGCGGAAGAAGTACTGTCCCTTGACCATTTCCCCGAAGTTGTAATCGAAGGTGCCGTCCAGGCAGTAGGCTTCTTCAAAACAGGGGTGGTGAGCCAGGGGGTGTTCACGCCAGCCGGGCTTGGCCTTGATCAGGCGCGTGTAAAAGCCGGTCTCCACATCGTGATAGAGCATCTTGATAAACAAGCCGGGGACCGGGGTGCCGCCACGTTCGAAATCCATAGGACTGCCATTTTCAGGGTCGACAACATCGTACCAATCCTGGCTGCCGGCATTGCATACGGTCAGCTCGTCGAAATCACGAGCCTCGGGGCCGTTGGCGTCCGCAGGCGTGAACGCCCAATCGCCGTATTCGCGGAACAGCAGGATGATGGTGCCCGCTTTTACCGAGATAGCCGGGGTGAGGATGCCCTTGGGTGCGCACCAGTAGTCATTGGTGGTCAGGGTGTGTTCTCCCAACTGTACCTCGCCTTCCAGGATGTACCACTCGGTGAAAGCCGCGTGTAAGCCGGCCGGGCGCGACCAGTCGCTGGTAAATTCAACCCGCAGCGAGGCCGAACCATCTTCCTCGTCATAGCTCAGGTTTTGCTGGCGCGCATCGCCAGTCGCATGGGTGAATTCAGCGATATGCCAGATCAGGTCTCTTTCGTCGACGAGTTCTACATGGGGTCTCATGATGTTTGGCTCCTTTATGTGGATTCCAGTGTGTCACTTGCTATCTGTGGGTCAGATTAAACAATATCTTCCATAAATAAAAATTGATTTTATTCAATATAACTATAGATTAATATCTATATATTAAGTGCGAATACCGGAGTGAGCATGGTGAGCCTGAATACCCGCTCCATGGCGCGGCTCGGCACTTTGCGCCAATTGGAGATTTTCATGAAAGTGGCGGAGGCGGGTGGTATGGCGCAGGCCGCCGAGCAGTTACACCTGTCGCAACCCAGCGTGTCGATTCAGGTGCGCAAACTGGCCGAGGCGGCGGGGCTGCCCCTTTACGAGGTGATTGGTCGACGTTTGCAACTGACTGAGGCCGGTAACCGCGTTCTGTCGGCGGGACGGGAGGTGCTGGACACCTTCAATCGCCTCGACAGCTCGCTCAATGATCTCAAAGGCCTTCAGACTGGCTGCCTGCGCCTGGCGGTCGATGCCAGCGCCAAGTACTTCCTGCCGCAGTTGCTAGGCCCGTTTCTCAATCGATATCCCGGGGTCGACGTGGAATTTGTGGAAGGGGAGCGCGATTTCCTGGTCGATCGGATCGGGCAGAACCTGGACGACCTGTATTTCTTCAACCATGTTCCGGCCGACCTGGATATCACCCATTACCCCTTTCTACCCAATCCGCTGGTGGTGGTGGCGCGCAGCGATCACCGCCTGGCTGATGGTCGGGCCTGCCGGTGGGAGGATTTTGCCCGGGAGCGCGTGATTATCCCCAATACCGGCTCCGGTTCGCGACTGGCCATCGACGAACACCTGTCGGCAGCCGACCTGAAAGTCGAGCGCGGCTTGTCATTAGCCAGCAGCGAGGCAATCAAGTTGTCGGTGATGGCAGATATGGGAGTGGGTATATTGTCAGCCTACGCCTTGGTGAATGCCCAGGATGACGGCCTCGAGCAGCTGCGTGTTGCGGGGTTTCCGATTATGTCGCAGTGGCATCTTATTCACCTGCGGCAGAAGCAGTTATCCCTGGTTGCCGAGAGTTTTCTGGCCTTTGTGTTGGAGGAAGCTGAGGCCCACCTGCCGATGAGCAAGATCGAGGCGACCGTACGCCAGGCCGCGCGCTAGGTGCGCCGAGCAGGCGGTGCCTGTCTAAACGAGGTAATTGCCGGTCATCCCTTGCGCCACCGCCCAGAGTTGTTCAGCCATTGCTTTGTTCGTCATGTGGTTGGGTCCCAGCACTTTAACTGGATTACAGTCTTCGAAATAGGCGCCTGATACGCCCGCCAGTTGCGGATGGGTCGCCACATACAGTTGGGTTGCCGCTCCCTGTGCAGGTGACTTGGCAATAGCGCCGCCAAACAGTTCGAACGCCTTGCGCATCAGCGTTGGGGCCGTGCGTGCGATGTTGGTCTGCACCAGGCCGGGGTGGATCGCGTTTGAGGTCAGACCGCTGTCCGCCAGGCGACTGGACAACTCCAGCGAGAACAGCGCGTTCGCCAACTTCGAGCGGCCATAGGCCTGTCCGGCGTCAAAAACTTTTTCGCCGCGCAAATTGTCGAAATCAATGCCCACCTCGGGCGCCTGGAGATAGCCGGAGCGGCTGCTGACGTGCACGATCCGGCCTTTACCCGCATTGAGCATAGACGGCAGTAGCCTGTTGGTGAGTACGAAGTGGCCGAGGAAATTCACCACGAAAATTTTCTCGATGCCGTTGACCAGTTCGAGCTCGCCAAAGGTATTTATGCCCGCGTTCAGTACCAGGATGTCGGGCACCAGTCCCAGTTCGGTCACCGCATCCACGCAGTCCACGGCAGACTGGAAGTCGGACAGTTCCAGCGCCAGTGGCGTGGCTTTGCCCTCGACACTGGCGCAGGCTTTTTCCGCCTTTGCCAGCGTGCGCCCGGTGCCCAGGACATGGGCGCCGCGCAATGCCAGCACCCGCATGGTTTCGTAGCCCAGGCCGGAATTGCAGCCGGTCACCAGGGCGACCCTGCCGCTCAGGTCCTGCCCGGCGGTCACTTCCTCGCCCGTCGATTCGGCGCCAAAGGCGCTCACCGGTAAGCTGGTGTCGATGACTGCCGTGTGCTCATTACTGCTACAGCCGGTGGCGGCCGTTGCCATACCCGCTGTCAGGGCACCTTGTAAAAGTCTGCGACGATGAATACTCACCTGGTTTTCCTCCACTTTCTGATGCGGGCAGTGTAGAGCATTGACACCTTGCTGGCTCGATTGCTGAATACATTTCTTTCCAGTAGGTGTGCGTTGCGGGGCTTTTCACTCAATAAGATATAATGCTATATTTATATAACAAATAAGTGCCAATATCGCCTGCGGATTCAGCAGCTTTTGGCAAGAGCATCGCAACGTGGATATCTATGGGCCTGAGCCTGTTTGAAAAATTGTGGGCCGAACACCGGGTTGAGCAGCAGCCGGGTGGAACGGATCTGCTCTATATTGACCGTGTGTTTTTGCATGAGCGCACCGGTTCCATCGCTATGTCGAGCCTGGAGGCGGCGGGCCGCTCGGTGTTTGCACCGGAGCAGGTTTTCTGCTGCATGGACCATATTGTCGATACCTACCCGGACCGCAGCGACGAGACCACCATGCCCAGCGGCAAGGATTTTATTGTCGCCACGCGACAGAGCAGCAAGCGGGCCGGTATCCACCTGTTTGACCTCGATGACCCGCGTCAAGGAATTGTGCACGTGGTCTCGCCCGAGCAGGGCATCGTGCAACCGGGTATGACCCTGGTCTGCCCGGACAGCCACACCTGCACCCAGGGTGCCATGGGCGCATTGGCGTGGGGAATTGGCTCCAGCGAGGCTGAGCATGCACTGGTAACCAAGACCCTGCAGGTCACGAAGCCAAAGATCATGGAAGTGTGCTTTGAAGGTGAACTGCCTCCCGGAGTTGGTGCTAAAGATCTTATTCTCTACCTGATTGCCAGCTATGGCGCCAATGGAGGGAGCGGATATGCCCTCGAGTTCACCGGGCCGGTTGTTGCTGCGCTGGATATGGAAGCGCGCATGACGCTGTGCAATATGGCGGTGGAGTTCTCGGCCTTTACCGGATTGATTGCGCCAGATGAAAAAACCATCGCCTATCTCGAAGGCAGGCCATTTGCACCCCGGGGTGCAGACTGGGAGAACGCTTGCCAGTACTGGCACACACTACGAGCGGATAGTGATGCCCACTATGACCAGCGTGTTCACGTTGACTGCTCAAAACTCCAGCCCCAGGTGACCTGGGGGACCAGCCCGGAACAGGCTATGGGGGTGAGCGAGCGCCTACAGCCGCCGCAGCGCATGAGCAAGGCTGGTGTTGAGCGTGCCTTGTCCTACATGGCTCTTGAGCAAGGTGATGCCATCGCCGGCCAGTCGCTGGACGCGGCTTTCATCGGTTCCTGTACCAACAGCCGTATCTCCGACTTGCGTCTGGCGGCCCAGGTGCTTCGTGGGCGCAAAGTGGCGCCCGGCCTGAAGGCCATCTGTGTGCCCGGCTCGATGCAGGTCAAGGCCCAGGCTGAAGCGGAGGGGCTGGACCGGGTATTCATCGATGCGGGATTTGAATGGCGGGCGTCCGGTTGCTCCATGTGCTTTTTTGCGGGCGGTGAGCACTTCGGCTTTGAAGAGCGGGTCATCAGCACCACCAATCGAAACTTCGAAAGTCGCCAGGGTCCCAGTACCAGGACACACTTGGCCAGTCCGCTGACGGTTGCCGCCTCGGCGGTGCGCGGGCAAATCACAGATCCACGCGAATTGCTGGAGCCGTGATGGAGAAGTTCACGACCTTTCGAGGCATCGCCGCGCCATTATTGCGTGACAACGTGGATACCGATGCCATCATTCCCTCCCGGGAGATGAAGAAGGTTTCCAAGCAGGGTTTGGGGGAAGGCCTGTTCGCGGGTTGGCGCTACCTGGATGCACAGACGAGACAGCCGAATCCGGAATTCATTCTCAATCGGCCGATCTACCAACAGGCGAGCATACTAATTTCTGGCAGCAACTTTGGTTGTGGATCGTCTCGCGAGCACGCCGTGTGGGCTCTATCCGAATATGGTGTGCGGGCGATCATCGCCAGCGGTTTCGGCAGCATTTTCGCCGGCAACTGTGTGCGCAATGGAATATTGCCCGTGGTGTTGGACGCGGAGGCTGTGAAGGTGATTGCGGATTGGGTATCCCGGGACCCTGAACTACATCAGCCGCTAATCAACCTGCCTGAGCAGTGCATTGGCGCCGCGGGCCAGTCCTATGATTTTGACATCGACACCAATTCCAAGACCATGCTGGTCGAGGGCCTGGATCCTATCGCTTTGACCTTGACGCGCTGGGAGCAGATCGAGGCCTTCCATCTCGAGCGGCAGCAAAAGAGACCCTGGCTTTACTAGGCCCTGGCTTTACTAGACCCTGCGGTGACGGCGCACCTGCGCTATCAGCCAGGGGGTCCAGGCCAGCGCTGCCAGCAGGTATACCAGGGCAAACTCAAACATCGGAATGCGGAATATCTCCAGCCACTCGAGACCACGCCCCCAGTAGATCACCAGCACGCACAATACATAAGTGATGAAGATAGCCCATCGTGTTTTGCGTCCCAGTCCGATGCCGTGCATCTGGGTGATTATGAACAGGGTGAGAAAGCCAAACAGAAACATCTGCCAGGCGTTTTCGCGCAGGGTCATGTAGGCCACCATGGCGCCGTGAAACAGCACCGAAATTTCCAGCAGAAATGTCCATACCCGATCGCGGTGGAAGGTGGTGAAGAACAGGCTGCCCTGCATCAGCAGCAGCAGGATATACAGCGTGCCCAGCAGGTGGCCCAGGTTGTCCTCGATTGGGTGGAACCAGAAGGTGTATACGATTGCCCAGGAAAAGTAATAACCATGGTAGCGTTTCAGGAAATCCCGGGGGCGGTCCACGAATTCGATCTTATGACCGAAGAACAGGCCGCGCCGGCTGTTTTCCATCATCAGGATAAACACCAGCATAAATATCACGGAGAACTGTGACGACAACACCGAAGTGTCCTGGGCGAGGCCATCATAAAACACCTTGGTCTGCAGGACATGTAAGCCAACGAAGAGCAGGTTAAAACCCAGTGCGATGATGTTTACGGGGTGCAGGGTGCTGGCGTACTTCGGGCGCTTGATCTGCGCCCAGGCGATCAGTGCCCACAGGCCCACTTGGTGCAGCGCATACAAAAACCAGACTGAAAAGCGTGTCCAGAAGGTGGGCTCGGGCAGTTTCCAGTAGTACCAGAGCACGCCCTGGTCAGGCAAAAACATATCCGGTGTACTGAATGGCCCCAGGGCGACTATGACTGCCATCACTAGTATGCAGGCGGCGATACCCAGGCTGTGGGAGAAGCTCATGGCAGCATTACAATTTTGTTATGTTAGTTGCTTTATTCTAGTTACTTTAAAAGAGCTTACGCCGCTAAGGGACATGCGGATCAACGCTGGCGGAGCCGTGCAAAGCCCCCGGTCGTTGTAGCGAGTGTGTCGCCGTGCAGTATTGGCTGGGCAGCGCTCTCGCCCTTGAGATACGCATCAAGGAAGGCCACAGAAGCAATTTGTACCATGCGCAACGCGTCGTGCTGAGGCGTTGCTTCCCGTTCCGTGCGGCAGATCAGGTTACCCAGGTAATGGTCTGCACCCTCTATAACCAGCGCGTACTTATCCCCGGGTAGTGCGGTCTCCCAGGACATCAGGTGCGCGCGCCAGTCGGGCCAGAAACTCGGCTGGATATCCCAGGTGCCAGTTGTCACTAGCGTGGGCGTTTGCAGCTTCTCCCAACTGCCGGAGGTGATGGTGTCGAACATCGGTCCGGGTGGAGATAGCGCGACGACTGCCTTGACCCGATCATCGAGGTCTACAAGGTAAGTTTCTGCGTCGGGATCAAAGGCGCCTGCGCCGCCAAACTGTTGTGCACTGAAGGCGCCGAAGGAATGTCCAGTTACCGCCAGTCGCTGCGGGTCACCTTTACCGGCAAATTCGGGAACTTGCGACTCCAGTGTGGGCAATTCGTTCAGCAATCGATTCAAGTCCTCCAGTCGGCCATCAATCAGGCCCAGCTGGCCGTAGCGTAGGCTGTTGAATATTCCACTTACCGCACCGCAGCAATCCAGGTGGTTGGTAGCGAGTACGGTATAGCCGTGACTAACCCAATACTCGATAAGACGATCGTAGCTGTCCTTGTCCGACCAATTGCCGTGGGAAAACAGCAGTAGAGGGAAGTTTTGCCCTTCACTTGGGAAGTAGACGTTCAGGCTGAGCTCGCGCTGATCCTTGTCGCTTGCCAGCGCGACGTCTTTGACTGAGCTTACCGTGTGGGGACCACGAACAGCACCGTATAGCGTATCGATAATGGCGTCATCGACAGATAATGGCGCCGCCTCGGGCAGGGGGACATCATCGGCGCATCCGACCAATAACAGGACTGCAAAGACGCCGAGCGCTGTTCGAGGTAACCGCATATTAACTCTCTGGCGGCGCTTCGGCGCCGGCTGGGCCAAGCAGGAATGCCAGGGCATCCTCTGCGGACTGCCGGGGAATCTCCACGGGTATGACGTGGCCGATGTGCGGATAGATAATATCTGTGACGCTTTCTGCCGCGATTAGCATTTCACGGTACTGGGCCACGTGTTCGGCGGGCAGTTGTGGATTCATCTCGCCCCACATGATCAATGTTGGCGCGGTGATCCGGGCGAGGTCTGAAGAAATGTCGCCGCGCTCCCAGGCCATCATGCGGTGGAATTCCGCCATGCGATTACCCGTTCCCCGGTACATCTCGTGGAACTCTCGAACCCTGTCTTCGGTGATGAGCGAGTTATCGACCACGGCAGCTTCCAGGAAAGGTTTGAACAGGCTCTCGGGCAGCAGGTAGAACACGTAGCCAGCCCAGGCAGGCAGTCCGCGCTCCATGTACTTGTTGGTAACCCTTGGCATTCCCGGGGCATTGATGAGAACCAACTTGTCTACTCGCTGAGGGTAGTTCGCGGCGAAGTACCAGGCTAACGCTCCGCCAGTCGATGAACCGGCTACCGCTGTCTGTGCAATCCCCAGGTGGTCGAGTAAACCCGCCAGCAAATAAGTGCCACGTTTACGCGAATAGTCTTCGGTGGGGTCCGGACCGGTGAGGCCGTGACTGGTCAGATCATAGCGGATGACGGTGAAATGTTCCGCCAACACGTCGACCCAGGTCTGCCATTGGCGCATCGTGTAAAAGTGGGAGTGCAGCAAAACCAGTGGCGGTCCCTCTCCCTCTACTTTGTAGGCCAGGTTGACGCCATCAATGTTGATGCGCTGGAGATTGTCACCCCCGTAGCGCAACTCCAGGTCCTGCATGGGGATATCGCGATAGCTCCAGGCAAGGTAGGTGACAGTGATCAGCACCAGTGCAAGGATCAATCCAAGCGCCCAACCGACATACTTCATTATGCGTAGTATCATCAGTCTTTGTTGCCGTCGTAGCGGGCACCGGCCTCGATCAGCGTATCGGCGCCCAGGAGCGCATTAATCTGCGGCAGGTCGAACATCTGCTCGCGCACTGCAGCCGTGCTACCGGTGCGCATGATCTCCGCCAGTACGGTCCTGGCGGCCGGTATAAAGCTATGTAACAACGCCACCGGGTAGAGGGCCACTTTAAAGCCCATAGTGTCGAGCACCGCAACGTCGTCTACCGGGCTGTTACCCCCTTCCACGAGGTTGTGAACCAGCGGCACCTGCGCGCCGAATGTGTCTCCAATCTGTTTCATCTGTGCGCTGTCTTTGGGGGCCTCGATAAACAGCAGGTCAGCGCCTGCCTCCAGATAGCACTCGGCGCGTTCCATGGCATCGTCAAAACCGTTGACGCCTAGTGCGTCGGTGCGTGCAATGATTAATGTGCCCCTGTGTTCCCGGGCATCAAGCGCCGCCTTAATCTTGCCTTGCATCTCGATCTTGCTGATTACCGATTTTCCGGCCATATGGCCGCAACGCTTGGGCGCGAGTTGATCTTCCAACTGCAGGGCGGTGGCCCCGGCGCGCTCGAAATCCCGTATCGTGCGTTGGACGTTCAGGGCATTACCAAAGCCGGTATCCATATCCACGATCAACGGTAATCCCGAGCGGTCGCGTATGAGCCGCACCGTATCTGCCACCTCGCTGGCGCAGACCAGGCCCATGTCGGGTCTGCCGAAGCGGGAAAATGACAGGCTGCCGCCGGAGAGGAAGGCGCAGTCGAAGCCAGCTTGTTCTACTAACAACACCGACAGTCCATCGTATACGCCCGGTGCTTTGATTATCCCCGGTCGGTTTAGCAGTTTCCGAAACTGGTCGCGATGGTGCATGGTTGGCGCTGGCATCTCAGTCGCCGTTCAGCTTGAGATCCATGCGGTACTGGAAGTGATCCGGGTGGTAGCAGACCTGCAGGTAATCCACCAGGCGCTCGCCACCGGCTTCGGTCACGAAGGATTCCCTCAGCAAACTGATCAATGGTGCACCTTCATCTGTTTGCAACTGTGCAGCTAATTCACCGCTTGCGGCAATGGCGCTGATCGTTTGGGTGATGTGGGTAATATCCAATCCCTGTTTGCGAAAAATTTCCAGTCGCGGTGCGGTTTGAAAATCGCGTTTCTTAACCGGTTGGTCAAGGCCCGCAGTCCAACTGCTGTAGTAGCCGAAGGGATGACCGTCTCGCGAGCGCACGCGCACCAGGTGCAATGCCTTTTCACTGTCGTCCAGGTCCAGTGCCTCTCGGACATCTGCTGGTGGCAGCAGCTTTTTGCACTCCAGAACTTTGACCTCGGTGTGACGAGCCATACTCTCGATTTCCTGGAGCATGCCAACCAGTGGCGCCTTGACCGGTTGCGGTTGGTACTCGTAGATGACGTGAGTACCCTTGCCGCGGTGGCGTTCCACCATGGCTTCCGCGGCCAGTTCATCCATGGCGCGTTTGGCGGTGATTCTTGAAACAGCAAATGTCTCAGCGAGTTGTTGCTCGGTAGGCATTTGCGCGCCGTGCTCCAGCGTGCCATCCAAAATGGCGTTTTTGAGCAGCGTATAAAGCCTGAAGTACAGGGGCGTAGGCGTATCCTGCTCCAGGGTTTTCAGCTGACTTTCACTGAATATCTCGGCGATCCTGTTCATCGTTCCCTTCCTTGCGCTGGATTTTTATCGTGCATAAATAGCTCTGTTGTTGCCTGCTGTTGCTGCCAGACGCGTTCGATGTCGCCGGCACTGGCACTCCAGGTACCCGATTGTCCACAGATGTAGGCGAGTGCTGCTTCGAGTTTACCGATGCGGTGTGGCTGGCCCATCATCCACGGGTGTATGTTCAGTGCCAGAATACGTCCGCCACCCTGTTCTGCTTCAGCCAGCAGGTAGTCACAGGCGTCACACACCTGTTCCAGCCAGGATTGTTCGGAGTGCAGGTTGTTCATAATGACAAAGCGATCTTCTAACTCATTAGACAGCGGCATGGCGGTCAGTGGCCCATTGTCGGTTCGAAACGCGTAGGGCATATCGTCATTGACCCAGTCGCAGAAATAATCGACGCCGTTGGCTGCCAGTAACTCCGGGGTATTGGCACTTTCGTTGCGGGCTGGGCTCAGCCAGCCGCGCACAGGCTGACCACTGAGCTCCCGTAGTCGCGCAAGCGCGTTGGCTACCAGGTCTGTTTCTTCCTCTAGCGACATGCCCCCGTGATGGATACTGTCCATGTCCCAGCCGTGGCAGATGATTTCATCGCCCCGATCAACGATGCGTTGCAGCAGGTAGGGTGAGCGCTCGGCCAGCCGCGTGTTAAAAGCGAAGGTGGGCTTCACCTGATGTTGGTCGAATGCCTCCAGCAGGCGATAAATGCCGACGCGATTGCCGTAGTCTCGCAGGGTAAAGTGGCGCAGGTCGGGATAGGGCATGGTCATACCACCCGGGGGTGGAAATGGTTTGCCACTCTGGTTCAGTGGAAAGAATTGCATGGCCACGTTGATCCATACCGCCAGTCGCGCGCCATTTGGCCATTCGACCGGTGCTCTTCGGGACAGCATATCCCACGTGTAGCGGTCGTGGTCCATGCCGTACTGCCGACGAGGATACTCCAGATGATCATTATCCAGTGGCATGTTCAGCCCCCGGACTGCGCGTTGCGATATCTTCAAGGCATTGCTGGTAGTGGTTTTGTAGGAAGTGCTCCGCGATCTCCCGACCTGTGGTGACCCAGACATCACTGTGCCCGGTGATGTATTCCAGGGCTTCCTCGAATGCGCGCAGCCGGTGTGGACAGCTCACCTGGTAGTTGTGCGTCGGAATACACATCACCGTGCCAGAGGTCGCCCCCTCCTGATACAGCCGGTCGAAGTTATCCCTGAGAATCTGGCCGTAGCGCCGCGGTTCGATCTTGTTGACCACGTAGGCAATCGTGTCGTTCATTTCCAGCGAATAGGGGACCGAGACGAAGGGTTTGCCGCTGCGCAAGTGTATCGGCGTGGGCTGATCGTCGTGGAACAGGTCGCAGGTGTAGATGCCGGCCTTGTTACCGCCCAGTTCAGTACCGACTTCGGCAAACAGGTCCAGGGTCAATTCGGAATGTGACAGCGCCGGGGCCAGGTAGCCGGCGCAATGCTTGCCCGTGTGCCTGAAGATTGATTCCATTGAATCGCGAATCATGTCCCGCTCCTGGTCCTCGGACATGCCGTAGGTGTAACGGGTGTTGTAGATGCCGTGACTGAAAAATTCCCAGTTACGCGCCGCACACTGCTCGATGATCTCGGGATGGTGATCACACAGTGCGGTCGACAAAGAAATTGAGCCGCGAATGCCGTACTTGTCCAGCACCGCCATCTGCCGGTCGTGCCCGACGCGGTTGCCGTAATCGCGAATGCTGTAACCGGGTATGGCGGGGTAGGGCTGAGGCCAGGCCTTGCGGTGTGGATTGGCCGGTGGGTCAAGTTCATAAAACTCGATGTTAGGTGCTACCCAGAAGGCAATGCGCGCCCCTCCCGGCCATTTTATGCGGGGACGGTTTTCGTAGGCCCAGTAATCGTAAAATCCCGGGTCGGACTTCATGGGCGTTGATCCAGCCACTCGTTAACTTCAGCCACTGACAGTACGTCCGCGTACTTGAGTGCGAGGTCGGTCAGGTTGGCAAAGTGATAACTCTCGTGTTTGTCGGCCACGCACTCTTCGGGAACGATGGTGCGATAACCCCGGGACAAACTGTCCACCGCAGTGGCGCGTATGCAGCCGGAGGTGGAACCCCCGGTCAGGACAACGGTGTCGACCTGGTGCCATACCAGCAGGGATTGCAGTTGGGTTTCGAAGAAGGCGGACGGCATCTTTTTCAGGTAGATCACGTCCTTTACCCTGTCGATTTCCAGGCGGTCGTCGAACTCGCTACGCTCGGAGTTGAACTTGATGTTCTGTAATGAGTCTGGCGTGTCTGTGCGGGTGCCCCAGATACCGGCATCTTCAGCAGATTCCATGTAGGCCACGTGGGTCCACACGACCGGCCAGCCCAGCTCGCGAAACCGGTGTGCCAGGCTGTTGATGTATTCCAGTTGCCTTGGGTCCGTCTCGTACGCGGTGGCGAAGAGGTCGGTACGGGTATAGGCCTTTTGCGGATCGATATTTACCAGGACTGCCTTGTTGCCGAACCCGAAGCGCTTGCGAGCGGGATTACTGCGCACCTCCTGGTAGATTTCCCGGGCCGTTTTATTCGATGTTTCCATGTAGAGATCGTCCTGCGAACAGGTCAAAAGATATAAAAGTATGTCAATATAATATATGGACTATTGCCGCTGCGCCACCCGTTCGATTAACATCGCGCATTCACCGCATTGCTCACTTGTCGGAAATCTGCCATGAAGCTCTACAACCTCGATCATTCCCCCTACGCGACGCGTGTGCGCATGCAGATACACCAGAAGAAACTGGACATTGCTATTGAGCCGCCGCCGGTGGCTCTGCGCACACCCGAGTTCGCTGCGCGCTTTCCGCTGGCTAAAATTCCCGTGTTGGAATTGGATGACGGGCAACATCTTGCGGACTCCTGGGTCATCATGGAGTACATCGAGGACCTGGAGCATGGCGTGTCGCTGCGACCGGCTGACCCTCTGGATTGTGCGCATATGCGCTCGCTGGCGCGGTATGCCGACACCTGCCTGGGACCAGAGGTGGTGTTTCCGCTATTCAAATTCGTTGGAGCTGGCAATAAAGCCGATGGTGTCTCGGAAGTAATGGCGGCGATGGAGGTCGAATTACAGCGCCTTGAAAGGCTGTTACAGGCGTCGCCCGACTTCCGCGACCGCGACCTGCATCTGGGTGATATCGCGCTTATGCCGCATATGGATTATCTGTTGTTGCTGGCGCCAATGTTTGGCAGCGAGGATCCACTGGCCAACTACCCCTTGATCGGCGCCTGGCGTGAGCGCGTTATCGCGGAAGAGGGCGTGGCTCGGGGTTCCGAGGAAATGCTAACGGCGGTAAAGGCGTTCTTTGGCGGCTAAGATCGTTGCCGGGACGCGTCTCTTTCTCGGTTCGCTCTTTCTCAGTCTGCTCTTTTTCACTCCGCTCTTTATCAGTCCGCGAGGGCGAGCTCTTCAATCACCGCCTGGTCCAGTATTTCGACTGTGTGCGCTGAGTAGATATCGATTACGCCCTCGCGCTTCAGCTTGCCGAAGGCCCGGCTCACGGTTTCAATCGTCAGGCCGAGATAGTCGGCGATGTCCTGGCGGGTCATAACCAACTCAATCAGGTGGTTCTGCTGTGGTGGCAGGCGGTCTGACAGTTGCTTTAGCAAAAAGCATACTCGTTCGTGGGCTTTCTTTTGGCCCAGGGCGAACACCTGGTCCAGCGTGTGCGCGAGGATATTGCCGCCGATGCGTCTTACATTGGACATTAACTGCGGTGTTTTATCCTGCATGGCCAGGAATGGCTTGACCGGGATTTCCCTGATTCGCGCCGCTGTCAGCGCTGACACCGTGAAATCATAATGTTCGTTGTGGGCGATGCCGATGAGATTGCCCGGTTGCATGAATGCCATGACCTGGCGGCGCCCCGAGGACGCGGAGCGCTCCATCATCAGCGTGCCCTCTTCGAGCATGTAGACCGAGGTTCCCGGCGTGTGTTGGTGGAACAGGAATTCCCCTGCTTCCAGGCTGCGAAAGGACACCATGGCGTCCAGCGCCGCTACTTCATCTGCGGACAGCCCTGTGTAAATGGTCAACGGGGTATGCTGTGACTGTGTGGATTCCGGGCGCAACGGGACTTTCCTGCCTGAACTGACCGCATAGTATCAGTTCGCGGCAGGGTTGCCAGCCCTGAGGCCACCCGGGTGCGCGCCGGTTAATCGACGTAACTGGCGGCCAGCACGTTCTCGCCGGGTTCGAATCGCAGGACACCAAATGTCGTGTACTGCTCCTTTTGGGATTCCAGGAACTGCCAGACGCAGACCATGGTGTGGTCCTCGTCAACCACAGTTTCACGAGACCACATTTTGAAGGCTTCGCCGTAGACGTGGCGAATACTGTACAGGTAGCGGCCATAGGATTTGCCGTTGCCAAACATGTCCGGGCCGTGGAACTGGTGGCTGCCGCCATTGCGCGTTCGCATCGCGGTCCACTTGCGGTTGATGACGCCTTCAATCTCGATAGTTTGCTCGCTGTGCAGCAGGTTGATCGGTCGGTGAGTGACGGTCACCTGGTTGTGTCCCACCAGCTCCTGTTGGTCGTTGTACACTTCGAACTCGCCTCGGAACACGCCTTGGTGCTTCACCGGGAAGTTGAAAGGTTTCTTGCCATCGAGCTTTTCCTTCTCGATGAAATCGGCCACTTTCTTCTGCGTTTCCGGGTTGGTGTCGTGGTCGTGGGTAACGATGTAAAGGCCATTGAATACGCCGACCACGGTGTCGGCTTCAAACAGTTGCGAAGAGTAGACTTGCAGACCCAGTTCGGGCACCACATGATTTACCGTGCGCAGGTCGACGTTCCAGCCCGGCGAGTAGTAGCGGGAATCTACCAACAGCCCGTAAGGCCTCCCGGAACCTACAAAGTCCGGGCCGGTGTAAATACGGTTGCTGTCTGAATCGATAACGCCAAACTCCATGCGCGCACCAATCTCAAAGCGGTCCATCAGCGGTCCGGTGGCGTCGAAGCGGGTCTCCATCCAGTACGTGGTGCGCCCGTTTTTGAATTCACTGGCACGGTTTACCTTGTTGGTGCCGACGTGAGTGCCATCGTGCTCGAACAGCGAGGGGCAGCCGTGCCATTCGCCGTCGATAGCCTGCTGCCAATTACTGGGTTTTTTCTCTTCCGACATTGATGATTCCTTCAGTGTGACCCGGGTAGGTCTATTTGTGGCCGTTATGGTGTCCTCGCCGGCGGCGGCTGTCTTTGCCTTTTGTCAAATGGTGCCGTCGATCAGCGACGATCTACGCGCGTCACCAACGGGTGGCCATGCTCCACAAAGTTATCCAATGCCAGGCGGCTTTCCTCATCAGCGGTGGTAGTGTAACGACAAAATTGGCAGACCAGTTGTCCTAGTAGCTCCCTGAGCTGTTCGTCAGGCTGGGTGGCGGGCAGATCTATAAACGGTCTACCGGTACTGTGATCAGCGGGCCATGCCATGGAAAAATGATTGGCACCGTCGATGATAGCGAGGTAGCTGTCACCGCGGTCGGATCGCAAGGCCTCGTCGAAGGTGCGCTCGACTTTCTCTGTTGCCGCGGCGCCTTCGGTAGCCGCAGCGCTCTCTGCCGCCGCGGTGCTTTCGGTGGCTGCAGCGCGCTCTTTAGCCGCGCTGGTCTGAGACTTGCCGTAGCGTGCGCCGCTATTGGCAATGCAGCCGTCTTGGGTGCCGCCCATGATTAGCACCGGTAAGGCATCGGGAAGTTCGAAGAGGGCGTCCTCGGGCCAACCCAGGGCCGTGGCCGCCCCTGCGTGTGCGCCGTAGCTAAATGCCGCGCAAACACCGGGAAACCAATCTGCGCGAGCATTGAGTAGCGCTACTGATCCTCCGGCGGAATGTCCGCCGAGAACTATTCTGTCCAGATTCAGTTTCCCCTCTAGAACTCCCGTCGTATTGAGCAATTGCAGTTCCTCGAGGATTGATCCCAAAACAGTCGCCGAGGGCCTATGGCCATAATTGTCGGGGGCTAACGCTGCGATAGACAGCCCGGGTGTAAGGCTGATGTAACCCGGCATTTCCTCCGCCACGTGGCTAAAGGTTACGCACACAAGGCCGCGTTCAACCAGCGTATGGGCCAGCCAGCTGTAGGCTTCCGGGCCGACATTGATACCCGGCAGTATGATCAAAACCGGAAATGGCGCTCCCGAGGTATGAGCCGGTATCACGCCGCTGTTGCGCTCCTCGGCACTGTCCCCATAGTCGCCCGGGTAGTAAACCTTCAGATTGGCCCGGTCGTAGGGGGCGGTACCACCCTGGATACAAATCGCTCTGTAAATGGCTCGCACCATCATGTCGTTTACCCTTTTGGCTGTTCGTTCAGTCGGTGCCTATCCTGCCACCGCTATCTGAAAATTATTTGATAAATATCAGCGATTGATCAGCGACGCGGACCAATAATAGCGTCGCACCAAGTAGCTGGTTTAAATGGGCAGCTGAATTAAATAAGTAGCTGTATTAAAGAGGATAGGTAAGTGCTGATCAATATGTGGTACGTGGCCGAATGGTCTGACGCGGTGCGTAAAGACCCGGTGCGGGTCAAAATGCTGGGCCAGCAGTTTGTGTTGTTCCGGGATGAAACAGGCAAGGTGAACTGCCTTTCCGACACCTGCCTGCATCGTGGCGGTTCGCTCAGCCAGGGCAGGGTTACTGATGGTAATGTCGCGTGCCCTTATCACGGTTGGCAATACAATGGCGAGGGCAAGTGTGTGGTTATCCCCTCCGAGTTGGAAGAGGGTCACCAGATTCCAGATAAGGCCGTGGTCGACAGTTATCCGACGGAAGAACGCTACGGCATGATCTGGGTGTTTATGGGCGACCTGCCTGAGTCTGAGCGTTATCCCATTCCACCATTTCCTGAATACGATGATCCCAACTGGCGTTCCGTGCGCTCAGATTGGATTTGGCAAGCCGACGCTGGACGCGTGCTGGAGAATGGTATCGATATTGCCCATGCTTCGTTTGTACACCCCATGTTCGGACACAACAGCACGGCCCAACGCAACAAAATCATCAAGCTGGATCGCCACGACGGCTGGGCAACTTCGACCAATGAAATGTATCCCCCGCAGCTGAAGGGTGGTTTGCGCCGTTTTATCCGTAAGGACAAGGTCAAAACCTATGTACACCCCACGTTTTACCTGTCCGGGAACACCATTCGTATGCATATCGAAGCCAATCCAAAAATGCATATCATCATGTTCGATGCCAACACCCCGGTGGATGAAACCACCACCAAGACCTTCGCAATACAGGTGCGCAATTTCTTCAAGTCCAAGCTATTCGATCGCGGTTCATTGAAAAGACTGGAGAAAGTGTTGAAGGAAGACACGGCCATAGTCGAGGAGACACGTCCGTTCTACCTGGCGGATACACTGGAGAATGAAGTCTCGGTGAAGTCTGACCGCTTTATGAGTACCTTCAGAAAGATGCGCAGAGATATCATCGAACAACGCGGCTGGCAGATTGATAGCGAAGAGGTCGCCAGGCACCACTGCAAAAAGCTCTTTGCGATTCCCTCTCCTTCAAGGCGAGCTGCTCTTGAGGAAGGTGTGGAGCCTTTGCTGCCCAGTGTTCCGCTGCGACCACCGATACGGGCGCGTGTGGAATAGCAGCGTTGGTATTAGAGTAAAGAATGAAAAAAGGGCGGTTCAACCGCCCTTTTTATTCACCAGTCGGCCTGGGCAGTGTGCGTGTGCCTCCCCAGAGGGTGGCCACCATGGCTTCGGCGGCTTCTTTGCCGAACAGGCGATCGCCTAGGTTATTGGCGGGATCGCGCTCGCAAATGTTGCGGCGGATTAGTTCATCTCTCGCTGCAATTGCCGGGCGCTCACTGACGGGTGTTTTCTCCGCCTGATCTACCCAGGCGATCCAGCGGTCCAGTCGGCGCAGCGCCACCTCGCGAATTTTTGCCAACACCGCTTCATCGGACTTGGCGGTATAGCACACCGCAGTGGGAGTTAAGGCCACGCGCGTGAACAGGTCGCGACTGATAAAGGGGTTGAAGCGCCCGTCCTCTTCGAAGTCCAGGTATTCTTCATTCACATCGGTGTAGTACTTGTCGACATATTCGATATTCGAGGGCAGGTCCTTGCGGGGAATGTAGTCCATGTACATGAACAGGTCCGGCACGGTGCCCAGGGCAAAGCCGAAGTTAGGAACATCGTACTGGGGCCCCAGGCTGAGCGTAATGTGCATATTGGTGAACGTGGACTCCGGTGAGCCGATATAGGAGTGCACGTACCAGTCCACTTCCGGGCCGGTGTAGGTATGTAGTGACCCCTCGGCGCCGTCGGCGGAAACGCTGATGGCCTTGTAATCCCGGAAACGCTCGCTGCATGGATCAAGTTCCAGTTCGAAGCGTCCCTGAATCTTCTCGTGCATCTCTCCAAGAATCGCCCACAACAGGTTGAAAGTATCGCGGTTATCGACATCCGGAGACTGTTCGACCATATCGATGATCGGAGTGAGAATACGTTCGCTCATGAGATTACCTGTAAATGATTGCGGACATTGTTGCCGACTTCTGCGCCGGTGAAAAGCTTATACCCGTCATGATAGGACAGGGAGCGCTGTGCCCGCTTGACTAAAATCAAACCAGGGTGCCCGGTGATCCCATTGTATTTTTACGTCTGCCCACAGCGCCGCAGCAATGCGCCATGCCCAGGGACCTGGGGGTCGTTGCCAGGGTCGTATGACTGCAATGCAACGAATGAGTAGGGCACCGCACTATGTTTCCAGGTGTTGCCAGATTGTCGACTGAAACGGAATCTCGTGCACTGGGCCATCAGGCCCACGGGGATCCAGGGCGTGGCGCGTATCGCAGGTGGGTAGCAGGCGTGTCCCTTTCGCGGTCAGGGTACGTGTTGCCTTGCCATCCCGGTACAGCACCGTGTGGCGCACGCGCTGCCCGGGCGCTGTCAGCATGATGAAGTCGGGTTCCATGTACACGTCGGTCGGCTGCCCCAACTGGCGTGCGTTGAAAGTCAGAATACCTGGCCCACCCGACATGCCGATGTTCTCGTAGGCGCCTGGCCCCAGGGGATCGAATACCAATAAGTCGTCCCGCATGCGGCCGGTAAAGGTCTTGGCGGCCATTTCCCGGCCGCGGATATGCACGTTGGTCAACGACAATTGCTCGCCGTCAAAGTCGATATAGACGAGATTGTCGAAGGGGCCGGGACCCGGGCTTCCCGCACTCGGATCTTCGGCCAGCGGCGAGCCGTCAAGATTGTATAGCTCGATATGGTCATGCCAGGTGCCGCGCAACTGCATCAGGTTGGCGCCGACACTACCACTGGCAAATTCTGGGTAAGGCGTGCTCATGGTTCTTTCCACAATTGATGGATAGGGTTGCATTCGATATACCTAATGATATATCAATAGGGCTTCTTTAGGTAAAGCTTATGTCGCCGATCGGTGGCGGTTATTGGAATTCAGGGGTGAGCAAATGAAATCAGTGGTTATTACAGGTAGCACGCGAGGTATTGGCCGCGGTCTGGCGGAAAATTTCCTGGCACGTGATTGTTGTGTGGTGGTGAGTGGTCGGGACCAGGCCAGTGTGGATGAGGTCGTTGCCTCACTGGCAGAGCAGTTTGATGCCAGTCGCGTTATCGGCGTGGCCTGTGAGGTGACCGATGCTGCTGCGCTGCAAGCGCTTTGGGATGCTGCCAGCGCCGCGTTTGGCAGTGTGGATATCTGGATCAACAATGCCGGTATCAGCGTGCCGCGCTTGCCCTTGCACCAGGCTGATCCGGGTGATCTGGCACGGATTGTTGACGTGAATCTGGGCGGCATACTCCAGGCGAATCGGGTTGCCCTGGGCGGCATGCTAGCCCAGGGCAGCGGCCAGATCTGGAACATGGAAGGCTTCGGGAGTGGCGGTCAGGCGCAGCCCGGTATGTGCGCCTATGGTTCGACCAAGCGCGCGGTGAACTACATCAACAAGGCATTGCAGAAAGAGGTGCGGGACACCGGGGTACAGGTGTGCACACTCAGCCCCGGCATTGTGGTGACTGACTTACTGGTGGGTGACTATGACACCAGTTCGCCCGAATGGGAGAAAGCGAAGAAGATTTTCAATATCCTTGGTGACAAGGTGGAAACCGTCACCCCTTACCTGGTGGATGGCGTACTCAAGGCCAACAAGAGTGGGGCAAAGGTTGCCTGGCTTACTACCGGCAAAGCCTTTGCCCGCTTTATGGGCGCTGGATTCAATAAGCGCGATCTTTTCGCCGACCTTTAGGCGGCACCTTCAGCTTCGGGTTCAATCATGCCGCAGTGGTCCAGGCGGGTTCGCAGGAACAGTGCCCAGGCCAGCACCGCGGCGGCAATAAGGCCAAAGAACACGAAGGGGCCTGACTGAATCCAGTGGTCGAATAGGTAGCCTCCCGCCACGCTGGCGATGAGAATGCCCACGGCACCGGTCAGTGTGAATACGCCGACGACTGACCCCCTTAATCGGTCAGGCGCCTGCTCGGCAATCAGCACGCCGCTGGTGATAATGCAGCCGACCTCCGCCATGCCGATGATAATCAGACAAATAATTGCTGACACCGAAAATGGGTCGGTGATCCAATAGGTGCTAGTATAGCCGACGGCGCCGATAAACAGGGTAATCGCCAGTGCGCTGATACGATTGATGCGGTCAGACATGATGCCAAAGACCGGTGCGCTGACCAGCGATGCCGCGTAAGAAATTGCGAGAATACCGCCGCCTTTTGCTAACGCTTCGGCCGATGTCATGCCCAGCACGGTGGTGCCATAGATTGAGGCCCAAAGAGTGAAAAATGTGCCCACCACGGCCAGGTTGCCTCGCGCAACAAAAGAAGCAGCATAGGCCAGCGATATGACAGGGCGTCTTCCCTCGCTGACACCCTCGCGCAGCTGCTGCAGCATCGGCACTTTGGCTTCTGAGTGTTGCTCGCGGCCCTTGCGCAAGCCAAGGAACATGGCGATGGCGACTGTCAGCGTGACGCCGGCCATGCAGGCATAGGTCGCAAAGGCTGCCTCTTCCGCGTCCATGCCACCGGCCTTGAACATGGCGGGAAGCTTGAGCAGGAATACGGCCGCGGTCATTGCGCCCAACCCGTTCATGACCCCCAGGAAGCCAGTGGCCTTGCCACGGCTGGGGTTACTGACGTAGTCCGCCATCAGGGTAATCAACATGGTGCTTACCGCTGCGATGCCCGCGGCGTAGATAACACGGGCTATCAACAAGTCCGTCACGTCGCGGGCGAAGCCATACATGAAGACACCGCAGGCGATAAGCGCGAAACCCATTGCGGTCACGTAGCGGCGTTCAATACGGTCAGACAGCGAACCCCATAGCCCCACGGTGAGAATAATCACGATTTCACCCCAGAAGTTGAGGTTGCCGCTGACCACACCCTGACGCGATGTGTCCATTTGCAGCACTTCCTGCAGCAGGAAGGGTTGGGTCTGGGGTACAAAGGTGGCCATCATAATGGCCGCGTAGCAGGACAGGTAAAAGGTCACCACATTGCGCCGGTGCACACCCTGGTTGAGCCACAGGCCAATGAAGCGAATGCCGCTGCTTGCTGAATCTGTCATGGAAAACCCCAGTGAATTATTGTTTCCAGTATACGTGGCGCCCCGATCTACAGATCACAGGGTCACCACTTGCGATTATCCCAACAACCTGACGCCGAGGGCGGCATTCACGAAAAGCCCCGCCCAGATACACCACACCCAGGGACGGCAGCGGCTGATACTGTTTGCCATCGCCCGATTGGTATCGGTGGAAGCGCCGTCTGTCATCATGCTGGCAAACGCGGGTACGAAAGTTTTAAGGTTAAGGCGGATAGCAATACCGCAGCCGACCATAGCTGCGAAAATGATCAGCTTCCACACCGCCCAATCTGCACCGCTGTCGCTGCTTAACAACAGCGCTGACCAGGCCAGGAGCAGGCAGACCAGCGCGATGCGAAAGTAGAGGTCGATTTGCGAGAGTTTCGCAGTGAATGGCTTGCCCTCATTCATGTACAACACCAGAACCACAGTGAACCAATAGGCGCTGACCGCCCAGGCCAGTGCCAGGTGAACGGCAGTCAGGGGGAGGTAGCCGGTAATGTACGCCAAGTGCAATCCCAGCGGCAGAATAAGCGGCATGGCCAGCTTCGGTCCCATGTCACAGGCCAGCATGATTTTCAGGGCGATGTGCCGGGATTCCGGTGACAGTTCAGGGTTGACCACCTGGCGGCTGGCGAGAAAGGTACCGAGGTCGCCGCCCAGCCAGTAAACGAAAGCGAGGATGTGCAGGAATTTCAGCAGGAGGTATTCGTTCACGGGCCACCGAAGGTCGCGGCATCGTATCCAATGCCGGGGATTTTGATTAAAGTTGACGGATTATAGCAATCCACCTTGGGGCCCTTTTGATAAATGTCATCTGTTGGGGGAGGGCGACAACGTAAGCTCCACTAGCGCGATTCACAGTTGAGAAACCACAAGTCCATGAATGCACCCGCCACCGTTCGCATCGCCGTCACCCAGTTTCACGTGGGCGCTGATGTCGACGCCAACCTCTCCAGCTGCCTGCATTGGCTCGACCAGGCTAATACCTGCAACCCCGATCTCATTGTATTGCCGGAATTTTGTAACCACCTTTCCTGGTACGACGATAAGCAGCATTGCTTTGATGTGTCGGTCGCGCTGGATGGTCCGTTCCTGGCCGCAATAGCGGATTGGGCGCGTAACAATGGCGTACACGTGGTGGCCAATTGCACGGTGCAGCGCGCCGATGGCGGTGCAACCGGCTCCAGCCTGCTGTACTCATCCGAAGGAAAGTTGCTGGCAGATAATACCAAGCAGATCTACATCGGGCACGAAAACGACTTTCTGGAAAAGGCCGTTGAGGAGGGCCCTGTCGTGGACACTGCGCTGGGTCGTCTGGGGCTGTACGCGTGTATGGACGGGGTAATCAACGAAACCCCGCGCTGCCTGGCGCTGAATGGCGCACAGGTGATGCTCAACAGTTTGAACTCATTTGCTACCGATGAAGCATCGCTCCACATCCCGGTGCGCGCCGCGGAAAACAAGGTCTATGTCGCTGCCGCGAACAAGGTCGGCCCACTGGTGCCGGAGGAGTTGCTTGCGGGAATCAGCGCGGGTACAGGTATCCCGGAGGCGTTTCTCTGCGGTGCCGGGGAGAGTCAGATTGTTGCTCCCGACGGGGAGGTACTGGCCATGGCCTCCAGAACAGAACCCGGGTTTGTCTATGCCGATGTTAATCCGCAGGTCTCGGACAGCAAGCTGCGACCTGACGGCACCGATATCTACGCATCACGTCGCCCGAAACTCTATCGCCCCATAGCGAGTGACCCCGCCGATCAGCACTGGCCCTTAGTGAACAGGGAGCAGGATCTGGCTGCCGCGATCGTATCCTTGTCGATTGAAGATGATCTTGATCAGGCCCTGACGGGGATCGAACAAGCCCGCGCTCAGGGAGCGAGTCTGATCTGTCTACCCCCGCTCGCCGGAGACCTCACCGATCTAGCGCAGGCCGCGCAGCGAGGCGACAAAATAATTGCAGCCCTGGCAAATGCCTGCCAGGGCGCCCGTGTCGCCACCGCGCTGATATGCAGGGACGGCAATGGCGGTTACCAGTATTGCGCCGTGCTTATCGACAGCGATGGGCTGGTATTAGCCCAGCCCCAGGTTCACCGTTCAGCCCGTCATGCCTTTAGCACCTTGTCGGATTCCTTTGGTACCGTCGATTTGCCCATGGGCCGTGTGGCTGTATTGACCTCGGATGACAGTATTTATCCAGAAACTTTTCGCCTGCTCGCGCTGGCGGGAGTGGATACGGTCTTGCTGCCCCTGTCCCCGTTGGAAGACTGGGAGTTGCAAATCGGCTTGCTTGAGCGTTCTGCAGAAAACCGAATTAACCTGTTGGTTGCCCCGGATAGCACTGATCATGGCCCTGGCTTTATCACCAGTTTGCCGGGCGATTTTACCGTCATGACGGAATGGGCAGAACGGGAATTCGATGGCTTGCTGAGCCAACCGCAATGGCACCGGAACGCCAATGCAGACCCGGTCTACGGCGCCATCATCCACCCGGCCAACGCCGCCAACAAGGTGGTTTCCATGAATACTGACTTGCTGGCTGACCGTCCCTGGAATCTCTGTGACGCGATCGTTCGCTAAGCCACGGTAAGTCTCCGAATCCATCGGCCGGCGATCTCCTGTCATCTTACTGATGGGTTGTTTATTTGCGAAATATCAAGGTGTTGTGAACGCATCAAAGTCACACTGCCTGCAATAGTGATAAGGAGAAATCAATGTCCGATCCCGAGCTTTCACTTCCCGCACGGCTGTTCAACAATACCCTGGCGCGCATCGTCGATACGCTGGGTCTGGTTGAACAGACCGCTGACGATGGCAGCGCCTACCTGCCCTTGATCAGTCAGCTGCCAATGGTCCAGGGCGAAGTGGGCACCGTGCGTGTGTTTACTGGTGGCCCTTTGTTTCGTGTTGTCACTTGCTCGCTTGCAGTTGAACCGATACAACTCGATTCGCACATGCTGTTTGCCTTTACCCGGGGTGACAGTGCGGTGCCTCACTTCACGCTGGACTCGGTAAAGGCCGGAGAACATTTCGCTTTTCACCTCGACCTGATTCCCCGGCTCGACCTGGGAGCGCACCTTGCCTACATGGACGAGGTGTTCAAGCCATTGGATGAAGCCCACGCTACCGGCAGTGCGATTGAAGGCTTGAGCCGCGCGCACCTGTCGCCACGGCAGCACGCGATCATGTCGCCGTGGATGCTGGCCAATCGTGCGTCAGAGGAAGCTTTCGAAGCCATTGAAAGTTCCGTGGCCGCTTACCAGGCGCACTGGTTTGCGTTGCTCGAATCCGGTGTATCCGATGCGGCGACCGAAGGCGTGACCTCCGCTGAGTTGCAGGCCCGCAACCTGCGTAACAAGCGCATAATTTTTGACCCCAATGTGGACCCGGTATGGGAGCGAATTACCTCCATGATCGGCGAAGAAGCGGTCGCCATCCAGCGCGCCCTGCTGATTGGCGAGGATGAAGCGTGATGGGCAGTGCGGCAGGAAAAGTAGCAAATGAGGACATAACCATGAATACAGTGACCGGCCAGCGACTCATCGAAGACATGACCGCAGCGGAGCGTGCACGTGCGGAGAAGGTTGAGAATGTACTGCGCGCATTGCGTGAAGTGGCCGTCGAGGTCGACGCGCGCGGGGAGTTTCATGTGCCCCATGTAAAGTTACTAAGTGACGCGGGATTACTGGGCCTGGTTGTACCCGAAGCCTATGGAGGTATGGGGGGTGGATTGCGTGATCTGTGTGCTGCAACCTTTGCACTGGCGACTGCGTGCCCGTCCACGGCGCTGACCTTCTTCTTCCACTGCAGCTCCGCATCCCGTGGCCTGTTGGCACTGGAAGCGCTGGAAGCAGGACTGTTTGATGAGAGCGAGGCGCCCACCGTGAAAGCCTTTGCCGAGCAGGTGCTGAATACCATGGGACGCGATGGCAAGTGGTTGGCAAATTTTGCCAGCGAGTCGGTGAAATCCGAAAAGGCCGCTATCACCATCAGCACCACGGCCAGGGCTGTGGACGGCGGCTACGTACTCAATGGTGTCAAGTCCTTTGGTTGTGCCACGGGCGTTGCCGATCGCTACCTGGTCACAGCGTCACTCGAGGGACACGACACCGCCGCGGGGCTCTGTACGTTTTTCGTTGAACGTGATGCCCAGGGTGTCAGTGAGCGTGAGCACTGGGATGCCATTGGCATGCGCGGTACTGCGACTCATGGCATTATCCTCAAAGACGTGTTCGTCGCCGACGATTCGGCCCTCGCTATCCCGGGGGCGTTTACCCGTTGCATGCAAATGAGCCGTGGCAGCTTTGTCGGCAACCAGGTGGCCAGCATCGCCGTTTACCTGGGGGCGGCTCAGTCGCTATATGACTTCACCATCGGACAACTGCGCGGCAAGAAGTTTGCCGATAGCGATAAGTCGGTCGGTACTGCTCCCTACCAGCAGGAATTGATCGGCCACATGATGGTCGAGCTGGAAACAGCCTCGATCTGGCTGCGTCGCCAGATTGAGCTGGAAAGCTGTGAAACGCCTATACTGTCCAAAGACGAAGTCGTTAAGCGTTGGCGCCTGTGCAAGGGCGTGGTTGCAGAGGCGGCATTCAATCTCGGTACCCTGTGTGTTAAGGCTAACGGCACCGGTGGTGGCACTGGTAATCACAGTGTCCCGGCGCGCTCATTGCGGGATCTCTGCATGGGCCTGGTACAGGCGTTTCCTGCAGAACGCGGTCGGTTGATGGCGGCGCAGATGGAAATCGCCGGTGAAGAGCAGGCCCAGTTCGGCACCGGCCAGGGCTGACAGTATATTTAGCCGGTAATGGATATGACGGTAAATGCGCAGGACTTGATCGTAGGCGGTCAGCACCAGGCACCGAGCTCCGGTGAATATTTCGAGGTGCTGGCCCCCGCCGATGGCCGCTTGCTCGCAAGCGTAGCCCGCGGTTCTGCCGAAGACATCGATCGGGCGGTGATCGCTGCAAGGCAGGGTTTTGAGGCGTGGTCTGTGCTGGCACCGAAAGCGCGCGAGGCTGCACTACTGGCTGCCGCGGAGCTGATGGAGCAGGAAGGGCAGCAGCGTTTTCTCGATACGCTTATTGATGAAAGCGGCAGCGCGATTACCAAGGCAAAGTTTGAAATCGACTATACCGTGGATCTACTGCGCACCGCTGCTGGCGAGGCGCGCAGGCTCTACGGCGATACCTTCCCTAACGATAACCCGCAGCGCATTTCCATGGTGTTTCGTGAACCACTGGGGGTGGTTGGGGTGGTGTCACCCTACAATGCGCCGCTGTCCCTGTTGACCAAGATGGTCGCTTTCCCGCTCGCCGCGGGTAATAGTGTGGTGATTAAACCCTCCGAGGAAACCCCGTTAACTGCCTTGGCTTTTGGGAAGCTTTTGGTGGAGGCGGGCGTTCCTGCGGAAGCGGTCAGCGTGATCACTGGTTTTGGCGCCGAGTGTGGTGCCGCGTTGACTTCCCACGCCGATATCAATTGTGTGGCCCTGACTGGCTCGACCCAAACCGGGGTCGCGGTCGGTGCCCAGTGTATGGCCCATATGCGCCGCTGCCAATTGGAGTTGGGCGGCAAGAGTGCATTGCTGGTACTGCGCGATGCAGACCCCACGCGTGCGGCAGCTATCGCAGCCCAGGGAATCTTTACCCATGGTGGACAGATTTGCATGGCTAACTCCCGCATTGTGGTGGAGCGCGAGAACTATGCTGAATTTATCTCGGCATTGAAAAAGGCCGCGGAGAGTATCGTGGTCGGTGACCTGCGCGATCCACAAACCCAGTATGGCCCGTTGATTAACCAGCAAGCCGTCGACAAGGTGATGGCGCACGTGCAGCGCGCACAGGAAGACGGCGCCGAGTTGCTTACCGGGGGAGAGGTCGTGTCGGGGCTGGTAGTGAAGCCCACCATACTACTTAACCCCGCTCGTAATTCATCAGTTTGGCGGGAAGAAAGTTTTGGTCCCGTGGCTTCGGTCGTTACCGTGGATGACCTGGACGAGGCAATCGCGGTGGCCAATGACAGCCAGTACGGGCTGTCTGCTGCGGTGCTCACACACAATGTACAGTGGGGCTTCAAGGCCGCCCGAGGCATTCATGCGGGCAGTGTGCACATCGGTATGCATGCCTTCCAAAGTAATGCGCTGGCGCCCATCGGTGGTTTTAACATGTCGGGTATTGGTCGCAGTGGTGGCAAGTACAGCACCGAGGAGTTTACTGAGTTAAAGTGGGTTAGCGTGTCCCTGGAGGACGGCTAGGGCCATGATCAGACGAGATTATGCGGCCCTTAATGGGCGCCAGATACATTTTCGCAGTGCCGGCAGTCAGGCACTGCCGACCCTGTTATGCCTGCACCAAAGCCCCAGTTCATCCGTGATGTACGAACCCCTGATGACGGCATTGGGTGATCGTTTTCACTTGCTGGCGCCTGATTTGCCCGGATTCGGCGGCAGCGATCGCCTCGAGAAAGATGCAACGGACATTGTTACCGCCGATTACGCAGCAGCTGTTCACGATTTCCTGTTTGCCCTGGGTGTTAACCGCTGTTTTGTATTTGGCCATCATATGGGTGCTGGTGTCGCAGTGCAGCTTGAACATGACTTTCCCGGTACCGCCAGCGCGATGGTGCTTTCAGGCCCAACACTGCTGACCGCTGAGCAACAACAGGCCTTACCCGGCCGCGCCTCTCCGATACCGATTCGGTCCGATGGATCACATTTGCAGTCTATGTGGGAACGTATCGCCGCCAAGGACCCGGATGCCTCCCCGCAATTGGTGCAGCGTGAGATGCAATCTGCCTTTTCCTGTGGAGAAAGCTATCTGGCTTCCTATACCGCGATAAGTCAGCAGGCGTATGCAGAACAGCTACCCACAATTCACTGCCCAACACTGGTTTACGCGGGGGATCATGATCCACTGTACAGTGCGGTCGAGCCGACCCTGGCACTACTGCCTCGGGGTGAGGGCGCGACACTGCAGGGCGGTGAACGCACCTATGTTTGTGAACGGCAGATCGACCAGGTTGCGCCATTGCTGCGTGAATTCTTCTCGCGGCCCGAGCATCTGCAGGCGAATGAGGTAGCCAATGGATCTTGAGCGAAGCAGTATTGGCCTTGGGGCAAGGCCCGCCCTGGTACTGGTGGATATGATCAAGGGATTTACCAGTGCGGCTTGTCCGTTGGGCAGTGATTGCCCGGACGTTGTCGCAGCTAACGCGGAGCTATTGTCCGCTTTTCGCGAGCGTGCACTACCCATTGTGTATACCACTGTGGTTTACCACGAAGAAAACCAGGCCAGGGTATTTCGTAGCCGTATTGACGCGTTGAACTTGTTGACCCCGGATTCCGACTGGGTCCAGGTCGATGACCGCCTGGCCATGGAGCCCGGTGAAATATTGCTTGAAAAACAGTGGGCCAGCGCCTTCCACAAAACTGAGTTGGACCAGCAACTGCGCGGTCGGGGTGTGGACTCATTGGTGGTGACGGGTTTAACGACCAGTGGGTGCGTGCGCGCTACCGTGGTCGACGGGCTGCAATACGATTACCCGGTAGTGGTTCCGCGTGAGGCGGTGGGTGATCGCAATCCCCAGGCTCACGAGGCGAACTTGTTCGACATGCATGCAAAGTACGCGGATGTTATGTCCGTGGCGGAAGTGATAGGCAGTCTCGCAAGTGTTTAAGAATGTTGTGTTACGGATACTGGATCGATGAATACGGGTTTACCTGTCGTTATTGCCGGCTCGGGCCCGGTGGGATCGCTACTTGCCTTGTACCTGGCACAGCGGAACATCCCGGTGCTGGTGCTGGAAAAAGAGCGGGACTTACCCATGGATCTACGCGCTTCGACCTTTCATCCCCCGTCGCTGGAGATGATTGCCGATCTGGGTCATGGCGTGATTGACGAAATGCTGGCCAAGGGTCTGCACGCAGACCGCTACCAGTACCGCGACCGGCGCAGCAATGAGGTGGCAAATTTTGACATGAGCCTGATTGCAGACAGCACGCGTTTCCCTTTTCGCCTGCAGCTGGAGCAGTATGAGTTCACCCGTATCGTCAACCGAAAACTTGCCGAACTCGACAACGCGGAAGTGAAATTTGGACACGAAGTCATCGACTTCCGCCAGACTGACGATTATGTGGAGGTGGATATAGCCTCCGACCGCGGGACTGAATCACTGCACGCGGCCTTCCTGGTCAGCGCAGAGGGAGCGCGGAGTAATATTCGCAAACGCGCCGGTATTGGTTTTACCGGCTTTACCTACGATGAGAAGTTCCTGGTGGTGAGCACGAGCTTCCCCTTTGAGGATGTGTTTGAAGATCTTTCCTATGTGAACTATGTCTCCGACCCCGAGGAATGGTGCGTGATCCTCAGGACAGAGAAGATCTGGCGCGTGCTATTCCCGACCCGGCCAGAGAATGCGGCGGATGAAGCCTATCTGTTGTCCGACGAGTTTATCCAGGAACGCTTGCAGCACCTGTATCCGCGCGACGAAGACTACGACATCGGTCACCGTACCCTGTACAACGTGAACCAACGGGTCGCAGAAACCTACTACGACGGGCGGGTAGTCCTGGCGGGTGACGCCTGCCATATCAACAACCCCCTGGGCGGGATGGGTATGAACGGTGGCCTGCACGACGCCAATAACCTGGGCGCCAAGCTGGTATCGATTCTTAAAGAGGGTGCGGATCACACGGAAGCGTTTGAACATTACAACAGGCAGCGCCGGGACCTGGCCGTACGTTTTGTCCAGGAACACACCATCGCCAACAAGAAACTGATGGAGGCCACGGATCTGGATACCCAGACCCAGCGCCAGAAGATGTTGATGGAGACCGCCGCGGACCCGGCCAGCGCCAAGGCCTTTTTGCTGGAGCGCGCAATGATTAACTGTGTCAGGGATAGTGAGGCTGTTGCCTGATGCTGAACAATAAGCGGAGATAACGAGAACACCATGACCATGCAGAACCTGACTATTGATCTTTCCCGCACGCGGGAACGCGACCAGCTAACCGACGGTCACCGGGACAATTACATCGGCCATCGCGCTAAAATTGGCGTCATTATCCCGTCTACCAACACGGCGGTAGAGTACGACTGTCAGCGCATCATTCCCCGGGGTGTCACCTGGCACTTCAGCCGCTTCATGATTGAACACGCAGATCTCAGCGATGATGATAACTTCATGCGCTTCCTGGAGCTCCTGCGCCAGACCATCGGTGAGTCCATCACCAGCCTGAAAACCTGCAAGCCCGACCACGTGATGATGGGTATGTCTGCGGAAACCTTCTGGGGCGGCATCAAGGGGAACGACGGTTTCGTCGACCGCATTCACGAGATGGTCGGTCATGACACCGGTCTTACCACCGGCGCTAACGCGGTGATTGCTGCGCTGGAGGCCCTGGATGTGCGTGGTAATACCGGCAAGAACATCGCGGTGATTACGCCCTATCAGCCGATTGGCGATAAAAACGTCAGGCTGTTTTTTGAAGATTCAGGCTACAACGTGCGACACGTGGTCGGCCTGCGTTGTGAAAATGCCCACGACGCCATAGCGCTAGTGCCGGATCACCAGGTGATGGATATCGTGCGCCAAGTGGACGGCGATGATATTGACGCGATTATCCAGGTGGGTACCAACCTATCGACCGCGGGCACCTTTCCGGTGATTGAAAAGTGGCTGTCCAAGCCCGTGCTGCCCATCAACGTTGCTACGGCTTGGCACGCGCTGCGTAGCTGCGGTGTGCGCGACCAGTTCGACCACATGGGCCGATTGTTCGAAGAGCATTAATCCTTGTTTATTGTTTTCCTGGTCATTGTCCTGGACCTTATCGGGTTCGGGATTATGGTGCCCATTCTCGCCTATTACGTGATCCAGTTGGGTGGCGGGCCGGAGCTGGCCACCTTTTGCATGGCCCTTTATGCCGTTGGTATGTTCATTGCCACACCGGTGTTAGGGCGACTCAGTGATTACTATGGTCGGCGGCCGGTGTTGATGCTAAGTATGCTGGGTGCTATTGCCGGCTACCTGATGCTGGGTTTTTCCGAGTCCCTGTGGGTGGTGGCCCTGTCGCGTATCTTG
Organism: Halieaceae bacterium; assembly: GCA_963669435.1. Taxonomy (GTDB): domain Bacteria; phylum Pseudomonadota; class Gammaproteobacteria; order Pseudomonadales; family Halieaceae; genus CALJFL01. The sequence continues at coordinate 684,078 of OY770025.1, read as the reverse complement.
GCGGGGTTGATGGCGGGCAACATTGCTGCCGCGCAGGCCTACATTACCGATATCACCAGCGAAGAAGACCGCGCCAAGGGTATGGGCCTGATCGGCGCGGCTTTTGGGATCGGGTTTATCGTGGGTCCCGCGCTGGGGGCATACCTGGCCGGGGATGATTTTGCCACGGCTAACCTGTTCCTGCCGGCCATGGTGTCCGTTGCCATGTGCAGCGGCGCTTTCCTGGCTATCGTGTTCCTGCTTCCGGAGAGCCTGGACCAGGAGCACCGCGATGCATTGCGCGCCCAGAAACCGGTGGGCCGTATTACTTTGCTGCGCCGGGTGTGGAGCAAGCCGCTGATACCGCATTTCCTGTTCGGCGTGCTGATCTACAACACGGGCGCAGGTATGGTGGAGTCCATTTATCCACTGTGGGTAAGGGACACGGGTATCGCGGCGGGTCCCCAGGACCTGATGCCATTGTTGTTGGTGGGCGGGCTCGTCCTAGCCTTTATCCAGGGTGGATTGATTGGCCCGTTGACGCGGCGGTTTGGAGAGCATCGACTTTTTCAGTTGGGCGCTATCACTTTCAGTGTTGCTATGCTGTGTACGGTTCTGGCGGGTGAGATCGGCAGTTACTACGGTGCAATGTTTGCCCTGGCTGTGCAGTCCGCCGCCGCCGCCCTGGTGTTGACCTCAATGCAGAGCCTGGTATCGCAAACTGCGGGACCGACCGAGCGCGGCATGGTGCTTGGGGTTTATTCCTCGGCGGGAACGCTGGGTCGCGCGCTGGGTACACTGGTAACGGGCGTAATTTTTGCGCACATCCATATCCAAAGTCCCTACGTAACCACGGTGGGATTAATGCTGATCCTGTTTTTTATTGCACGTTCGATTGAGCAGCGCTGGCCGATCCGGCAAGCACAGGCGGCTGCGCTTTAATTTGATAGGTACGCGAGATGGGCAACATGCGACGTATACGATTATTTGCGATGACCATTGTGGTGTCATTGTTCTTTGTGGGCTTGCTGACCGGGCGCGCTCTGGCAGCGGGGCAGTTGACCGCGGATGAGGCAGAGTATTGCATCCAGGCGCAACGCTTGATCACCGGTGTCGATATAACAGCTGAAAACAAGATTTACGCGGACCACGAAGCCTTTGTAGAGTCCAAGGTCCGGCGTTATCCCCTGCAGGTGCAGCAGTTTCAGAGCAACCCGGTGGATGATTCCCTGAACGGAAGTGCAGGGCTGAATAAGGTGCTGTCCTGCAAGATGGCCACCTCCGGAAGTATCGTCGCAGCGTATGGTGACCAGGGTGAAACGATTGCAGAGGGCGAAGATACCAGCTGCGACCTGCTGATACGCACCATGCTTTCAGAGGTTGCCGCTGAGGTGCCCGCGGCTGACCGTGCGCTTGACCCGGCTGCGGTGCTGGTAGATGAGGAAGACCTGAATTTTATGGGCAGCACCTGGGTTAACCCATGGCCATTTGAGCCGGCCGAGGTGGATGCCGATGGCAAGCTGCACCTGATGTCCCGGGCGCTGTATGTGCCCTGGTCGATCTTCATTCCGGCGCCAGCGGCTTTCAAGGGCGTGTACTATTGTCATCTGCCTGCGCCGGATTACGTCAAGGCGCTGTTGCAAGGTGCCGTAGAGGCTCCGTTGCGCAGTCAGTAATCACGATGCAATGCTGCACACTGGGTTGTCGTTAATACAGATATTCAGGACTTGATCGATGGAACTTTACCAGATTGCTCGCCGCGCTCAGATCGGCGTCATTATTCCTTCCACCAATACCGGGGTGGAATACGACCTGCAGAAATTTAACCTGGACGGTGTGACATGGCACCCCTCCAGGTTCTGGATTGAATTGCGCAACTGGGCGGACGAGTCTGAAGCCACGGGAGACGATAGCGACACAGTGTTCGAGCGTTTCCTGGAAATAATGCGTGGTGAAATTCCTATCTCCCTACGCAACGTGATCTCCGCCAAGGTCAATCACATTATGTTGGGCATGTCGGCAGAAACTTTTTGGGGGGGTGTAGAAGGCAGCGTCCGCTTTGAGGAGGGCATCCGCGAGCATATCGGGGATCTCGGTCTCACCACCGGGGCCACAGCAACCCGCGAGGCACTGGAGTGTTTTGGCGCCAAGTCGATTTCCGTGCTCACACCTTACCCCTCGGTGGGCGACGAAAACGTACGCCAGTACTTTACCGAGATCGGCTACGAGGTGAAGCATATCTGTGGGTTGAACAGACCCTCTGCGACTGCCATCGCTGAAACCCCGATCAGCGAGGTATTGGCCGCGGTAAAGGCAATTGATGGGGACGACGTGGACGCCATCGTGCAGTGTGGTACCAACCTGTCCACGGTCGACCTGTTCCCCACGTTGGAACACATGTTGGAAAAGCCACTGTTGCCAATTAACGTCGCTACTGTCTGGCACGCGCTGCGCGCCTGCGGCATAGACGATAAGGTGACGGGGAAAGGGCGACTACTAGAGGAGTTTTAGGCCAGCTCTATGTAATGCGCTAAGTCCAGCGAAGCGTGGGTTAGCTCTCCAGCCGCCTGACCCGCAGGGACCAGAAAAACACCAGGCAGTTCAGCACCCCAAACAGTACGAATGGGGTGGATTGTCCGAGGTTGGCGAACAGCCAGCCGCCACCGGCGGTACCGATCAATATGCCGATGGCTCCCGATACACCGAACATGCCGATAATGGCACCACGCCGATCGGCCTCCGCGCGTTCACCCACCAGCGCCTGGCTGCTGACAAAGGCGCTGATTTCAGCAATCCCCATGATTGTCAGTAACACCATCACCCAGGTGGCCGTTGGATCTGTTACCAGGAACATACTCAGGTAAACTAGCCCGGCCAGCCCCGAGGCCATGCTCACCGCCGTTACGCGGCTGACCTTGTCGGCGATAAAACCCATTAACAGCGAGCCGATCAACGCACCACTGACCACCAGCAGCACCCGTGGCACAGCCAGTTTGAACATGGCCTCGCTCGGCTGCATGCCCAGTTCACCGGTACCGTATTGCACCAACCACAGGCTCATGAAGGCGCCGGTAACCGCCAGGTCTCCGCGGGAAATGAAGGCGGCGCCATAGGACAGGGCGATACCCTGGTTGCGCGCAGCTTGTATTCCGTACGCGACCATACTGGTAATAGATTCGCGCGCCTGGGCGGTCGCTTTGCTGACGTGCGGTGCCAGACCAAACAGGGCGATCATCGAGCCGAGCACACCGAGACTGCCAGCGACGCCAAAGGTTATGCGTTGCGCGGCCAGCTCGTCGAAACCCTGGTCAACGAACACTTTGGGTAGTGCACCCAGCATCGGTGGCAGGAAGGCACCCAGGGTGGCTATCAATCCCTGCAGGCCGTTGGCTTTTCCGCGCGTACTGTCCCGGGAATAATCAGCGATCACCGTCACCATCATCCCTACCATCGCCGCGGTACCGAAGGCGATGATAATGCGGTAGAGAATCAGCTCGGTCAGACTGGTAGCGAACGGGTAGAGCATGAACCCGATCGCAGTAGCCAGTAATCCAAAGACATAAACCGGTTTGCGCCCATGGCGGTCCGCGAGTGCGCCCATTACGCCCATCATGACGATCAGAATGACCTCTTGCATGGCGCTCAGATTGCCGGTGAGGATTGCCTGTTGACCGGGGTCAAAGCCCATCACCTGGAGCAGCCCCGGCTGCAGCATCGCCAGGGCACCCGCATAGCTGGAAGAGATAAAGGCCACGGCAAAGTAGGCCAGCAGGTGGCGCCGGGTAATGCCCTCGGACAGGTCGATGCCCAGGAAGCGAGTCATGTCTTAGCTACCCTGTCCCAGCTGGCGCTGCATCTGTTCACGTCCCATACGGATATTCAGCATGTTTTCGACCTGGTCTGCACCAAATACCTGCTCTGCCAGTTTGTTCATCGGGTCGCGGGCATAGCCCAGTTCACGCACCTTAAAGTCATAGGCCTGCAAGGCGGCGCGTTCTTCCTGGGGTACTGGCGCTGCGGCGTCCAGCCAACCCAGCCAGTGCTCCAGCATGCTGTAGGTATAGGCTTCCAGGGTGTCGATGTTTTCCGAAGTGAGTTCACCCATCAGGCTTTGGGTCGAGGGGTTGGTCAGCGAACGCATATAGGTACCATGGCTCACGGACCACTGAAACTCGGGGTTGCCGCGCAGTGCCAGGTACTCTCTATTGATCGGCCCGTAGTAGCGATCCAGGTAGTCCGTGTCTGTCATCAGGTTGCGACGCGGGGTGAAGTCAAAATAGAAAAACAACTTGGGAATCGTGCCAAACACCATTACAAAGTGGGGCACGTCGGTTTCCTGCCCCAGGAACGCCGTGGCGTTCATGTCCAGTATGCTGGCCTTACGATTGCCCAGCCAGGAGTTAACCAGCCAGTCGCAGCCGCTCCCGCTCCAGGCTTGCATTGATCCCTCAAATTCACCATTGGGTGAGGTGTAATATTCGCGGTCCGCGCAGTTGGGTTCCAGTGCCAGATCAGTGAAACGCGCAGCGATACGTGCCTTGACGTCGCTGAGTATTCCCCAGCAGCGCTCCCAGGCCTGGCTGACATCGACGTCAGGATTGTCTGCAAGAAACTGGTCGATGGATTTGGTGTCTGTATTCATAGGGTTTCCGGTGGTTTTACAGGGTTAAATTATCTCAGCGAGCGTAGCTCGATGCGGGAATATTTTTCAGAAGAATCGCTTACAGGCCGAAAGCTTCGAACTGGTCGGGGCGTTTCTTGAAGCGGCCGGCAATCATGCGCTTGGCAATCTTGCCTCCGGTCAGCCAGCGGATTTTGCTGCCGCTTTTCGTTGTGGACAGCATTTGGTCTACCAGATACGGGGCCACCGTCTCGATGGTGTCTACAAGATTGTTCATGGTGGCCCGTGACTTTTCGAAGGTCTCCGGGTCTTCACGAGCCTCGCGGACCACGGCTTCGGTAATGATCATGCCCGGGCGAATCTTCGCGACAATGACATTCTCACCAGCGAGTTCTTTCACCAGCGCATCGGTAAAGTAATTCAGCCCACGCTTGGTAGTGCCATAGATGCCCATACCGGGGAAGTACTCGCCATCGCTGCCGCCCCCCAGCATATTGAATATCTTGCCCCCTCCCTGCGCTTTCATGCCTTGCGCGGCGATGCGAGTGCCATTGATGGTACCCAGCATGTTGGTGGCCACCATGGATTCGAGATCAGCCTGGGGTACATCGAGAATCTGCCAGGCAGTCCTGGCGAGTCCCGCATTATTGATCCATATGTCAACGCTGCCCAACTGTTCGATTGCGTGGTTCCACAGCGCTTGCACGTCGTCAACATTCTGCACATCGCAAGATACACCGCTGGCGTTGCCGGCGAAGTCGGCGAAAGCCTCAAGCGTTTCCGACACGCGTGCTGCGTTCCTGCCGGTGATGACGACGTTGTCGCCGCGCTGGCAGAACTCTGCCGCCAGTCCGCGGCCAATACCCTGGGTACTACCAGTGATCACCACGTTGGTCATTGTGCTGCTCCTGCATTCTGGCTTGCGGCGACCACCTCTGCATTGGGATCGTCGTGCTGCACCCGATAGCCCGTATCATAGAGCTTCTGTGCAGATATCTTCTTTAGCGGAGCCTTGATCTGGTCGAGGAACTCCAGAGGCTCGCGCTCGATTTTTTTGCATATTGCATCGAACACCACCTTGTTGCTCGCCGGTACCTGTTCGTTATCACAAACGTTGTAAATACCGGTCAGTCCCCCGTTGACAGCGTGCATGACGGAAGAGACCACATCTTCAAAATGAATGGCATACAACGGCGCATCGGCGCTGAAAATGGCCTTGCCGCCGAAATATTCATGGCACATGGCAACCCGCTGTTCGAAGTTCATGTCCCCGGGTGCGCCGTACATATCGGGGAAGCGCAGTACGCAACCGCCCGTATTGGCGAGCACTTCATTCTCCGCCTCCTGGTAGTAGCGCGAAGAGGGCTCTTCGGCGTTCGCGGTTGGTGTTTGTTCGGTAACGGGCTCCGCTCCGCTACCACCGTCGCCATACACTGAGAATGAGGAAAGGAAAATGACCCGATCGCAGGCTGCGGCTGCAGAGCGACAGCTGGCGACCAGCACGTCGGCGTAGTGTTGGTGGCGCTCTTCAACGGTCCGCGTATTCTTTACGTTCGGCGCCACGGTCGCGATGATCGCGTCGCATTCTTGCGCCGCCTCGGCAACCTTGTCTGCCTCGGACCCTTTCAACACGACGACCCGGTCGGCGTGCTGCTGCAGCTCCGCTACTTTTTCCGGCGTCGTGGTAGAGCCGGTGATCTGGTGTCCCGCGCTGCGCAACTGGGCCGCCAGCGCTTTTCCCACGTGGCCCATACCGAGGACAAATATATGCATCTTGAGTGTTCCTTGTTGCTCCTGGGGAGGCAGTATTTGAATTGCCTAAAATGATATAAAACTATAACATTATATTTTTTCAGCAACAATAAATGCCGGGCTGAATTCACGACTGGCAGCCCTGGTTTTTGGGGGCTGGAGTCTGGCCTCATCAGATAATTTAAGGAATCCCTATGAAGGTTCGTGTAGCCGCTTTGCAGTTCGCCTCGGGCACGGATGTTCAGCAGAACCTTGAAACCTGTTTGCGCGTAATCGATCGCGCGGCGGCCTCGGGCGCGCAGGTTATGGTGTTGCCCGAGTTCAGTAACCACATCTCCTGGTATGACAATGCGGAGCATGCCTGGCAGGTGGCGCTGGAGCTCAATGGGGAGTTTTTGCAAGCTGTCGCAGAGCGAGCGGCGCGCCACAGTGCGTATATTGTTATTAATGTCTCCCTGCGCGGGCTCTATCAATGTATTACCGTCAGCTCGCTATGCTATGCGCCTGACGGGGCGTTAGCCGGGCGCTCTGATAAGCAGACCCTGATGGGTCACGAGAATATCTGGTTTACACGGGCCGAGCAGGTGGGTGACCTGGTAGAGGCACCCTTCGGTACTATGGCGATGTTTCCCTGCCGCGATGGGGTTACCTGTGAAACGCCCCGGGGTCTGGCACTGCGCGGCGCACAATTGTTCTGTGATTCCTTAAACTCCTTCGCCCTGGATGAAGCGAGCCTGCATGTGCCGGCGCGGGCGCCTGAGAACAAGGTATTCCTGGTGGCCGCCAACAAGATCGGTCCACTGATTCCCGAGCACCTGTTGCAGGAGGTAAGCGAGCAGACGCATATCCCGTTGCAGTTTTTGAATGGCGCCGGGGAAAGCCAGATTGTATCGCCGGCAGGCGACATCCTTGCGCGCGCACCGCGAGATGAGGAGGCGGTGATTACCGCAGAAATAGACTTGCAACTGGCCGACGATAAATCACGCCCCGATGGCACCGACCTGTGGTTAGCACGTCGCCCCGACCTGTATGCCGCGATATGCGAAGCGTCTGTTGAACCCATTTGCGGTGAAGCCGACGCGCAGCTTGAGGTCGCTCTGCTGCGACCAGAGACGAGTGGGGAGGCAGCTCTTGCGGAGCTGCCGGAATTGATTGCTCAATTGCCAGCACAGACCTCTCTGGCAGTGTTACCCGAGTTGTTTTGTTACGCGGGCGCGGAAAACCTGGGAACACCGCCCGAGCCCGAACTTGCAGGACGCGCTATTTCTGCAATGCAGCAGGCCTGTGCGGGTCTACCGTTGGTGCTCTGTGCCTCGCTGGTGTTGCCCGTGGGGCAGGGCTATGGCGTGGTCTCGGCCCTGGTTGATAGCAGCGGTCTTATCGCGACACAGCCTCAACTGCATCACAGCAAGCGTTTTCCATGGATGGTAACGGGGGATAACCTGGAGCCGGTGGACATGCCCTGGGGGCGCCTGGCAATGATTACCGGTGATGATATGGTATTTCCGGAACTGGTGAAGGTCGCTGCCCTGCAGGGGGCTCACGTTGTAGCCGCGTCAGTGAGCTTGCAGGAGAGTTGGGAAGAGGCGTTTGGTCTGCGCAGTCGCGCCGCGGAGAACCGGGTTTGTATGGTGGTAAGCTCTCAGCCGTTGGCTGGTCACGGGGGGCTGATCGCCGATCTGGAGCAGGAGTTTACATTGATGACCCAGTGGCAACAGCGCAAGTTTGATGGTTACATCAATAATCCTCACGTTACCGAGCAGGGGTCGACGTCGTCGGTGGTGAGCGCTGTTATCCAACCTGCCGCGGCGGCCAATAAACTGATGTCAGAGCAAACCGATTTGCTGTTGGACCGCCCCTGGCGATTGAGCGGCGGCTTGGCTGATACGCAAAGCGCCGTCAACAGGGAGCGAGCTAATGCCTGAAGTGGGTGCGGTACTCAAGGATTTTATTGAGGGCGTGGTGCATGTCGGTTTCGTGGTCGAGGATCTCGAGGTTGCGGTGGCGGATGCTTGCCGCCTCTATGGTATTGGCGCCGATGAAGTGCGCTACGCACCGGAGCCCGGGGAGCCGGCGGAAACACGCTTTGCCTTTTTTACGGTGGCCGGCCAGGAGTTTGAACTTATCGAGCCGGTATCGGAAGCTTTCAAGGAGCAACTCCTCAATATGCCCTCCGGCGGAGGGGGCATTAATCATGTCGCCTGGCGAGTCCGGGATATCGAAGGCGCGGTGGCGGCGCTTGACGATCAGGGCGTTGTTCCAGGTCACGTGACGCCTGAAGGGATCGTAGAAATCGGCAAGGCGAAAATGGTCTATCTCGATCCAGCTACTACCGGCGGTCTCGTGGTGGAACTACTGGAGTATCCCCGCGCCGAGGATGAGCATTAAGCGATGCTCGCCGGGAGTTACCTGTACTCACTCAACGGCGAATCAGTCGATATTCAGGAAACCTGGCTTATTGACGGTGATCTTTCCGGTGAATGCCGCATTGTAAGCACCCGTCGTGCTGGCGACGTTGAATTGCAGGTCGACGCAACGCAGTGTGTGGGCCTGGTCGAGCGATTCGAGGTGCACTGGCGCGATGCCGACGGTGTGATCGACGCGAAATATGACGTCAAGGATGGCGCGCCCATTGTTGAATGGCTGGACCAGGATACCCAGCGTTCTGAGGATATTCGTCCGCCACAGTTTTTCGCGAATGATTTGCCGCTGTTTTATCCCCTGCTGCGCGTGTTCACCGGCCCGATTATTCGCTCACTGATAGCACGGGGGGGAGAGGGATTGGTGCTGTTGCCAAATATAGAGACATCGACCGCGCGCTCGGACTTACTCAGACCACTGTGTAGCGTGCGGCATGCTGGTATTGCAGGTGAGCAGGAGAGCCTGGTTGGGGAGGGTGACACTGCTGCGCAACTCTGCACTTTTGTAGGCGGCCACTATGACGAGAAAAGCCGTTTTTGGCTGGCAGCGGACAATCTATTAGAGCGTTACGAGTGGCAACAAGCGCCAGACCAGCTCTGGGAGGTGCGTTTGAAACGTGAAAACTGACGTTCCGCATACTCAAGCGCAAAGTGCGAAATTAGAGTCCGTTATCGATAGGCGTCCGACCGAGTGTTCCCCTAACATCTGACGCCCTGGCTAATCAGGAGTGTAGCCCTGGGCCGCCAACCCTTGCAGAATGATCTTTTCTGAATTCTCGATGGATGTCTGGCGGGCCATCTGTTTAAGGGCCGCAATACCCTCCGGGTCGAACCAGCGCTGATGTGTGAGGACGCCGGAGATATTCCAAAGTTCAGCGATATTTTCAGTTGGGTTTCCGTCCACAAGAATGAGTTCGGCGAGATATCCTTCCTTTACTCTTCCCAGTGTGTCCGAGAGCCCGAACGCCTCAGACGGGATAATGGTGGCTGTTGCCAGTGCTTGTTGGGGTGTCAGGCCCGCCTCAACCATCAACTGCAGTTCATCGATCAGTGACATGCCCGGTACATTGACAAAAATTCCAGCATCAGAGCCTGCTAACAGGCGCACTCCCTGATCATGAAATATGCGTAGCGTCTTCATGTAAAAGTCATCGTATTCCTTGCGCGTATCTCGGGGCTGGTTGGACCAGAATTCGTGCACGGGCTTTTCAACTTGCCGGATAAAGGGGTTCAACATGTCGCTACCTTCACGCTCCAGAAATTGTCCCTGGGTCTGTGCTACACGCATTAGATTGCGATGAGCTACCAGGGTCGCGGTGACCGGCGTACCGCTTTTGGCGATCTGTTGAGCCAAGGGCAGGAGCTTGCTTTCGTCGAGATCATCCGCCAGGGCGTGCCAGACGATGCTCTCTATATGCTCGATCGAAATCCATCCGTCTCCTAGTACCGTGTCGAACGGGATGCGAAAGGGTTTTGTGTGCGGTACACCTTTGTCCCTGATTCCTTCCGGCGTGTGCCCCATCATAGACATGCCCAGCCGGTCAGCTTCTGCCAGGATTGCCGAATATGCAGGCTGGGACAGGTTGGAATAGACCTTAAGTGCACGGTAGCCCTGCGTGTGCTGTTGTTGCACCGCAGCTATGGCTTGCTCGGCTGTGCTGACTATTTGGTGGTTGAGTTGCGTATTGGGACCTTGTCCGTTAAGTATCGGGCCTGTGGTGAGAAGCCTGGGGCCGACTCGTTCGCCACTAGCTATCTCCGCGCCCCATGTCAGGTGATAAGGCAGGCCAGATGCATTGCGAACGGTGGTGACGCCATAGGCGAGGTACGCTGCTAATTCGGGGGTGTCCCAGATATGGACATGGGCGTCGATGAGTGCAGGTACCAGATACTTTCCCTGTCCATCAATTTGTAGAGCCTGTGGAGCCTCAATAGTTTGTCCCGTTGCAACCCGCTTGATCACACCGTTCTCAATCAATACAGAGTAAGTTTCACCGGCTGTGGTCGGTCTCCCCTGTACTTCTAATAATTGCACATTGCTAAACAGCACCTGTTCATGACCGGGGGGAAGCGCGATATCCGCCTGCGAGGTGCTTGCGACCCAAAGCGGTATTGTGAGGAGGCATAGATGAAGACGTATTCTGGTTGGCAGTGTCATAAGTAACCCTCTCGTGGCGGGGCGGTCGATAGTGTTTAAATTTTTGATCTCAGAAACACGCCGAATGGCCTAACTTAATCACAAATGCGTAAGTCCCGAGGTTTCTCTCCTTAGATCATATAGCAAGCGCGGTTTGCAGCATGCCTGTCAGCGCTTTCAGTCCCATACCCTTGTTGGCGATTTTCCACGCCATGTAATTATCGTGGGTCTGCGGTTCGATCCCTTGCAGTTGTAATAGCTCGCCGCAGTCCAGGTGGGACTGGACCCGCTGACGAGGCAAGTGGCCAATGCCAATCCCCGCGCGTATCGCGGCGACTTTCTGGTCAATATTTTGTACGTAGAATTTTCTGCCATCGCTGCTCAGTCCCGCGGTGCGAGCTATGTCGGTAACCGATGTGTCATGGGTTATCACTCGCCGCAGTGAATCCAGTTGGGCATTCTCAGCAGATGGGCGGGTAGCGTGACTTGCCTGGGGATGTTGGGCCGCAATAACGGGAACCAGTTCGGGTGTTTTGATCGAAACGGCCCGGTAACCTTTTTGCTGTGGTACCGGGCCGGGCGAGCCCAGTACGAGGTCTACCTGCCCAAGTTCCAGCGCTTCCCAGCCACCATTGAGCACAGATTCGCGTACGTCGATCTCGATTGTCGGGTGTTCGTCCAGGAAATCGGCGAGCACACGGAAGAATGCCTCGTAGTGTTGCAGGGACTCGAGGGCGACATTGATGCGCGGTTCCCACCCGGTTGCCACTTCCCGGGTCTTGCCCGCCAGTCGTTTGGCGGCGCTGAGAATCTCCCGGCCTTCCGCCAATAGCAGTTCCCCGGCTGGCGTGAGTACCGAACGGCGCCCCTGGCGTTGGAAGAGGGCGACGTCGAGCTGATCTTCCAGCTTCTGCACGGTGTAGGATACCGCCGAAGTCGCTTTATTCAGCTCTTCAGATGCTTTGGCGAAACTGCCGCGCCTCTCAATAGCATCCAGTGTTTCCAGCGCCTCGATAGTTATTGGGTTTCTATCCAATATCGCCACTCCGTCAATGATCTAATATTTTGATCATTTTAAACAGAAAATAGGCCTTATTGGCAAATCTGGGGTCGCTAGAATGGCGTCTGACAACTGGAGGCAGACACGTTTACAAGACGGGTGCCGCATTCAAATCACGACTTACTGGAGAAGTTTAATGAACACAATAGTTGAGAAAACCCTTTCGACACACGCGGGTATCGATACATTGCCACTGCGCCTGGGTGCCGGTGTCATTTTCGCCGCCCACGGCGCACAAAAATTGTTTGGCTGGTTTGGCGGCTATGGTCTGGAAGCGACCGGCAACTGGATGGCATCTATCGGTATTGAACCCGGTCTGGTCATGGCCGCGTTGGCGGGAAGCGCGGAATTCTTCGGCGGCCTGTTATTGATCGCCGGTTTGCTGGTTCGCCCCGCGGCATTGGTACTGGCATTTACCATGCTTGTGGCCATTGTCTCCGTGCACCTGCCCAATGGCCTGTTCATGTCGAACAACGGCTACGAGTTTGGACTGGCGCTGCTGGTCATTAGTGTCGCCCTGGTATTTCGCGGCGCGGGGAGCTTCAGTGCAGACCGTGTGTTACAGGCGCAACTGGGTACCGGCGTAACTGCCCAGCCGCGGCTGGCATAGGCCGACTCAAACTAACCGATTCGAACAGGAGAAAAGCAATGGGATTATTGCAGCAGGGTAAGTGGGTGGATCAGTGGTATGACACCGACAGCAGTGGCGGCGAATTTCGCCGCCAGGACAGCCGCTTTCGCAACTGGCTGACAGCTGACGGCAGCGCAGGGCCCAATGGCGAGCCGGGGTTCAAGGCAGAGAAGGGGCGTTATCACCTCTACGTGTCGCTGGCTTGCCCATGGGCACATCGCACATTGATTTTCAGGCAGCTAAAACAGCTGGAGGATTACATCGATGTCACCGTCGTGGACCCCGTCATGTTGGAGAATGGTTGGGAAGTGGATGAACCGCTGTACGGTCTGGATTTTTTGTACCAGTTGTACCTGAAGGCGGATCCAGGGTACGAAGGTCGTGTAACTGTACCTGTGCTCTGGGACAAGCAGACCGAGACGATCGTCAGTAACGAGTCGTCCGAAATTATTCGCATGTTCAACACCGCGTTTAATCACTTGACGGGTAACAGCGACGACTACTACCCCGCGGAGCTGCGCGAGGCAATCGATGCGATCAATGAGCGGGTCTACGACACCATTAATAACGGTGTTTACCGCGCAGGCTTTGCAACGTCCCAGCGGGTCTACGAGCAGGCATTTGAGCGCTTGTTCGAATCGCTGGACTGGGTGGAAGAACTGCTGACTGCACAGCGTTACCTGGCGGGAGACGGGATCACGGAGTCGGATTGGCGCCTGTTTACGACCTTGATTCGATTTGATGCCGTGTATTTCGGGCACTTCAAGGCCAACCGCCAACGCATTGCCGATTATCCGGCCATCAGCGCCTATGTGCGCGAGTTGTACCAGGTGCCAGGCGTTGCCGAAACGGTGAGTTTCGACCATATCAAAACTCATTACTATGCCAGCCACCTGACCATTAACCCTACGGGCATTGTACCGGTGGGGCCTGAACAGGATTTTATGGCGCCACATGGTCGGGAGGCGCTGGCGGATAGTGCTGAGGCCCAGTCGGCTTAGCGCCACCTGATTAATGAGGAGGACAACCATGAGAAAGCTACAACAGGTCATTGCCGCCAGACCGGCCCAGGATGGCGATGGCGTACGCATCCATCGCCTGGGCGGACGCGAGGTGCAACAGGTTCTGAATCCGTTTTTGATGATTGACGAAATCAATTCCGATGACGCAGCGGACTACATCGGTGGCTTCCCTCAGCATCCTCATCGCGGTTTCGAAACCATCACCTATATGAAGGCGGGACGCATGCGTCACCGCGATCATATGGGGAACGAGGGTGTCATTGGCGCGGGAGACGTGCAGTGGATGACGGCGGGTGCCGGGGTGCTGCACTCGGAGATGCCCGAACAGGAGCAGGGCTTACTGCATGGGTTTCAATTGTGGCTTAACCTGCCCGCTGCCGAAAAAATGCAACCGGCAGCCTACCAGGAAATTCAGAGTTCTGAAGTGGCAGAGAGGTCATTGCAGCGTGGCGGTTCTGTGCGCGTGATTGCTGGAAGTGTACAAGCGGGCCAGGATAATCTGGAGGGTCCTATCGCCGAGGCATTCACTCAGCCAGTAATGGCGGATTTGACCCTGCCAGCCAATGGGTCAGTCGAATTGGCCTTTAACCCTGGTAACTTAGCTATGGTATACGTTTATGGAGGCGCAACTGAAGGATTGGCGAATCGCACCCTGGGTGTGTACAGTGCTGGTGAAGTTCTCAGTCTTCATGCGAGCGGTGAGGGCGCCCAAGTGCTAGTGCTCAGCGGCAAGCCAATAGGCGAGCCAATAGCGCAGTATGGCCCGTTCGTAATGAATACTCCGCAGGAAATCGAGCAGGCGATCCGAGATTTTCAAGACCCTGTATTTCTGCAAAATCTATCCAATTGATATACCTCTCAGTCAGGCAGCTGCGCAACCAAGAGTCGATAACCATAGTCAAAGTCATCCAGCTTGAGTAAATGGCCATGCTTCGCGCGCCAAGTGCCATTGTCCAGATCTTTGCGTAAGCGCGACAACCCCGCTTGGGTATCGATGTCACGGGCAAAGGTTGAAATAGCGGAACGGGCCTTTACGTCAAGGTACTTTTCGGGACGCGCCCAATAGGCACACAAAAAGCCATCGGTACAGTCGGCGGGGATGGGTATGGGGGTTACATCAACCGCGCCGACAATTGCGCTTATTTGCTCGATACTCGGAAACAGGGCTCGGTCCGCCTCTTTGATCTGCGGTAAATAATCGTAGAGCCAGAACCCTTTGGGCATGCCTGTCCAGGTGAGAAGCACGATCTTTTTGCGCGCCACTCGACGGGCCTCAATTAGGCCCTGTCGCCAATCTTGCCAGTGGTGAATAGTCAGGAAGGCGGTGGCGGCGTCGTGAGATTTGGTGCGAAAGGGCAGTTGTTCAGCGACAGCCTGGCATATTGTGGTGTTTGCACGAGGCGTTCGTTGGCGAATCATCGTCAACGATGGCTCTAGCGCGGAAACCACTTTTCCGCAGGGTTCATAGGAACCGGTTCCCGCTCCGATATTCACCACTGAGTTCATATCTTGCAGGGCCGTATCGACGAAAGCTGCGATTCGCGAATCCGGACTGCGGAATATGCCATAGCATCTTCCCGCCTCGTCGTAATCGACCGCTGGTTTTCTATTGGCCACTAAGAGGCTACCTGGATATCGCCGCTTTCGAGACGATAGAACAGTTGGGTATGGGGCTTGCCGTCAAGCTCTCTTTTTTCAGAATGACTTAGCCTGGCGCCAAGTTTTTCAACGGCGCGACGCGAGCGAAGATTCTCTTTGCCCACATGGAACCAGACGGTTTTTGCCCACTGACAGATATGGTCAAGCATCAGTGATTTAAGTTCAGCATTGGTGCCATCGCCCCAGTGATTACGAGTGATGAAGGTGTAGCCGATGCCGATTTCACGGCTCTCGGGAATCCAGTCGTAGTAGCGGCTGGAACCGATGACCTGTTCACTCGCTTTCTTTTGGATCAACAGCGCGCCTTTATTCTGGATGGCTGTATCGAAGAACCGCTTTTGGAACGCTTCTCGCTTGTACCGCTCAGTGTCCGGATGTGACTCCCAGATTTTCGGATCGCTGGCAGCGCTATACAACGAGTCAAAATCGCTATCTCTTAAGGGCCGTAGGTGCAACGTCTCCCCGACTAGAGTGGGCTGTAAATCGATGTTCTTCACGCTGTTTTTCAACCCTTTGGAGATTGCTTAAATTTCGCTATCCCTCGCGGGCGCAGCCATCCTACATATGAAATGGATGCTGACGAGGCGCTGGGAACTCATGCACGAACCATGGTTACACGTTTCCCTGTTGTGATTTTATTCCTGAGATGCTTATATCATGCGTCACAATATCTCTTGGAAAGACGTAATGAAATCGTTGATGAATTGTATCGCGCTATTCACGTTGTTGCTCGGCAGCAACCTGATAATTGCGGAAGAATCCCCGGTTGAGGGCGAGACTCTCTCCAGTGTGTTGGTCGCGTTAACCGGCCTGGAGGAGGCCGAGGGTCGAATTTTTGTTTCCGTCTATGACTCCAAGGATACCTGGTTGGGAGAAGAAACGGTGATGCGTAGTGAAGTCGTGATCGCCGATGCGCGCTCAGAGGGTGTGGTGCGCACTGAACTGTCGTTGCCGCCCGGTGAGTACGCACTGTCTATCTTCTACGATGCGAACGATAACGGTACGCTTGACACCAACTTCATCGGTATACCCAAGGAACCGGTTGCATTGTCCAATAATGCGCGGCCAAAGTTCGGGCCACCCAAGTATAAGGATGCAGTTTTCACACTGGGGGATGAGCCGGTTACCCAGAATATTTCCATGGAGGAAATTTAGGGAGCGCTTAGCTGCCGATAGTGTCCTGGGGAGATAAGCCCACGGTACGCGCCCCGGTGAAGAACTCGATGGATTCGCGCGTACCTTCCTCACCCAGCCCGGAGATGCCCCAGGCGCCGCGTGGCGCACTGCTGAGCGATAGCAAACTATAGCCATTGATTTTAACGCCGCCTGTGCGCAGTTGGCGCGCGAATCGATAGGCCTGCTCGGAGTTTTCGCTGTAAACGTAGGCTGCCAGACCGTAATCAGTACCGTTGGCCAATTGCAGTGCCTCGGCCTCAGAATCAAAGCTATGCACACTGGCCACGGGCCCGAAAATTTCTTCCGTTGTATCTTCGGGTTTGCAACCCTCTACCAGTGTCGGTGGCACGAAGTATCCGGGTAAGTCAGGCAATGGTGTCGGGCAGATCAATTCCCCGCCCGCGCTGCGCAGCCTTTCTATCTCTGCCTGCACATCATTGAAATGCCCCTGGTGAATGAGCGGACCCATATCCGACTCCGAGTCCAGCGAGTGGCCCAGACGGATAGCTGCCAGGGCTTTCTCGACGCGCTGCAACAACTGGTCTTTTACCGAGTGGTGTACCAGCACGCGACCCAGTGCCCTACACCACTGGGCATTCAGGTTAATAAGTCCATAGGCAATGCCCGCCGCCGCCTTGTCCAGGTCGGCATCGGCAAACACGATCAGCGGGTTGTTGCCGCCAAGTTCGAGTTGCGTGGGCCTGAAGTTCTCTGCACAGGCCCGGGCGATAACGCGTCCACCGGCGGTGCCGCCGGTAAAGCTGATCGACTTGATTCTCGGGTCATCGACCATGATGCTACCTGCGTCGCGATTTCCGCAGGTCAGTTGGAAAACACCTTCGGGCAGGCCCAACTGGTGAATAACCTCGGCCATAATGATCACGGAGTGGGGCGCCCACTCCGAGGGTTTCATAATGCACGGTGCGCCCGCCGCCAGAGCGCTGGCAATTTTGTGTGAGCCGATGGCGGTTGGGCCATTCCACGGGTTCACCAGCAGCGCAGGGCCCCAGGGCCGACGAAAATACTCAACCTCACCCAGCTTACCCGGCAGGCTCTGCTCCAGGTGGCCCTCGCGAAGGTAGGTTGCCGCGCCACGAAAAACAAAGGGCGCGAGTGCCGCCATTTTCTCCGTCACCCTGATCACTGCGCCTGTGGTTATGGCGTCGGCATGGGCGATGCGTGTTCGGTTGTCGTCCTCAGCTAACTTATCTGCAATTTGCTCAAGCAGTTGTGCGCGTTCCTCGGTCGGGGTGTTTTCCCACTCGCCACTTTGATAGGCGGCGTCCGCGGCCTGCAGTGCGTCTTCTACCTGCTCCGGCGACGAGGACAGCTGATCTTGCAGCGGCTGGGTATCATTTGGGTTGCGCAGGCAATTCTTCCGGTCCACGGCAGGCACAACCGCCTCGCCGTTGATATAACTGCGAAGTTCGGGCAGGGTGGTTGCGGCACTTTCTGTCGATTGCCTGGTGGTCTGGTGCACGTTGTCAGCTACTTGGTGAATTTCCTGCAGTTTGGGAGACAGGCCTTTACGTTTCATTGCGAATTGTCAAATTCAATGTGGGGCCTGTCTATAGACTCTATGTTGAGTATATTGAAGAGGTGAAAGCACCGTGTTTTCAGGCTTTTTACTGCTGATAATGCTGGTGTTCGCCAGCCTCTACCTGCTGCGTTTTCGCCGGCATGCGGCAGATATCTGGTCAGCGCCAGCAGCCTGGTTGCGCGCCGCGATGTACTTTAACTGGTGCCTTCTGGCGGCCCATTTGAGCGGAGCGTTGGACGCTGCCCTGTCCACCCCGCTGGTGACCGATTTGCAGCTACGAAGCCCCCTTTGGTGGTTGAGCACCCTGGCCGTTACGGTCTTTATCCTGGTGGCATATTGGGGATACTGGTACAGCAATACGCTGCGCTTTGGCCGGCCGCTGGCTTTTTTCAGTCAGGGATTCTTTGGCTTGTCCTGGGGGATTACCACGGGGCTTTATTTTCTCTCGTTCTGGCACCTTGCTCTGTTGTTTGCCGGTGACCTGCCGACCTGGGTTGTCTGGCTGATGGCGTACACCATGATATCCGTGTGGCAGGCGTTGTGGATGGATTTGTGCTGGGATGTCTATGTTTCGCCGGAACACGATTCACCGGAATCCATCCGCCAGAAAGTACCGCGCACGCATATCCCCAATATGACGCTGTGTCTGACGCACTTTGCGTTCTACGAAAATTACTGGATATTCATTGCATGGCAGACTTGTGCGCTGCTCGCTGCATCTTACGGTATGCGCATGCCACCGCCCTGGAGTCGGGCGTCTACGCCGCCGGCGCGGCGTGTCCCCGGATTGCTCGGCTTGCCGCGCGCTGGGGGATACATCGGCGAAGCGCAATAACTCATCCGTCAGAACTTTTTCGTTTGCTCCCGGTCGTACCTTCATGATGATACGAACCTTGATGCTCGTTTCTTTGCTTATTGCACAGCCGACCCTGGCACAGGAGGGTTTCCGCTCGGCGGCAGAAAGAGCCACCTTGCTGGAGCTCTATACCTCGGAAGGTTGCAGTTCCTGTCCCCCTGCCGACCGCTGGTTCTCGGGTATGCTTGATCACCCTGATTTGTGGCAGCGATTGATTCCGGTGGCATTCCATGTGGATTACTGGAATTACCTGGGATGGGAAGATCGCTTCGCCACGGCTGAATTTGCCGAGCGACAACGTGACTATCGCCGCCAGCGCATTACCAGTGCCGTGTATACACCGGGCGTGATGGCCGCCGGGCAGGAATGGCGATCCTGGCGACGGCACTCCAAACAGATTCCGTTCAGTGATGAGCGGGTTGGTGTACTGGAATTTATACCCGAGGGAGAGGGGTTTTCGGCGCGATTTGCGCCAGAGGAAAATGTCTCTGACACTGATACCCTGCATGTTGCCATTCTTGGCTTCGGCCTCACCACCCCGGTTCGTGCCGGAGAGAACAAGGGACGCGAACTGCGCCACGACTTTGTCGTTCTGGGACACGATTCGTTCAGCAGTCAAAACAACCAATGGCGCGGCCAACTGCCTGCAGCACGTGAATCTGAGGGTGCGGAGAAGTTGGCCGTCGTTGCCTGGGTAAGTGATAGTAATCAACTCGGCCCTGTACAGGCCGCAGGTGGCTGGTGGCGCTAGTGCCCTGCCTGGTTGCTTAGTTGCCAGGTCAGCTGCTATTCCTCAGGCCTAGACATTAAAGCGGAAGTGAATGACGTCCCCGTCCTGCACCACGTACTCCTTTCCTTCCAGGCGCCATCGTCCGGCATCCTTTGCACCCTGTTCGCCATTGTTGGCGATGAAGTCATCGTAGCTGACAACTTCGGCGCGGATAAATCCCTTCTGGAAATCGGTATGGATGACACCCGCGGCTTCCGGTGCCGTGGCACCCACTTTTACAGTCCATGCGCGCACCTCTTTCTCACCGGCGGTGAAATAGGTGTGCAGGTTCAGTAGCTCGTAGCCCGCGCGAATAACCTTATCCAGGCCGGGCTCATCCATGCCCATTTCCTGTAAAAACTCCAGGCGTTCTTCGTCATCGAGTTCTACAATTTCAGACTCCAGTTTATTGCAGATAGTCACCACACCGGCATTTTCTGCGGCGGCGATAGCCTGTACAACATCCAGGTGCGGATTGTTTTCGAAACCGTCCTCATCGACATTGGCAATGTACATGGTTGGCTTTGAGGTCAGCAGAAACAGCTGTCGTGCCAGCGCATGTTCGTTGTCGTCCAGGTCCAGTGCTCGTACCGGTAACGCCTCGTTAAGGTGCGGGATCAGTTTGTTTTCCAGCAGCGCCTTCATAGCGATGGCTTCTTTGTCGCCGCCCTTGGCAGTGCGTACGACCTTTTGCAACTGCTTCTCACAGCTTTCCAGGTCCGCAAGCGCCAGTTCGGTATTGATGACCTCGATGTCGCCCTTGGGGTCGATGCGATTGGCCACGTGGATAACGTTGTCATCCTCGAAGCAGCGAACCACGTGAGCGATAGCGTCGGTTTCGCGGATATTGGCCAGAAACTGGTTGCCCAGACCTTCACCTTTGGAGGCGCCTGCAACCAGTCCGGCGATGTCGACGAATTCCATGGTGGTCGCTATCTCTTTCTGCGGCTTTACGATGGCGGAAATCTTGCTCTGCCGGGGGTCGGGAATGGGTACGATACCGGCGTTTGGCTCAATCGTGCAGAAGGGGAAGTTCTCTGCGTCGATACCTGCCTTGGTAAGCGCGTTGAACAAGGTGGACTTGCCCACGTTGGGCAGGCCGACAATACCGCAGTTAAATCCCATGAATCTATCCTATGTGCTTGGTCGTTCAGGCCGCGCTGAAACTGTGTAGTTGCGTCATGGCCTTGGTGGCGTCACCGTCGAGTAACAAGGGCAGGGCGGATACTGCCTCGTCTATGCTGGCATCAATTCGCGTCCGGTCGACCTGGGAGGGTTTTCCCAATACGTATCCGGTGACCTTGGAGGCATGCCCCGGGTGCCCAATACCCAAACGCAGGCGATGAAAGTTATTGCTGTTTCCCAGAGCCGGCACGATATCTCGCAGACCGTTGTGTCCGCCATGTCCACCACCTTGCTTGAAGCGGGCCGTACCCGGCGGTATATCCAGCTCATCGTGAGCAATGAGGATTTCCTCGGGGGCTACCTTGTAAAAGCTGGCCATGGCCGCAACCGCCTGGCCGGAGCGATTCATGAAGGTGGTGGGAATGAGCAGGCGCAGGTCATGCCCGGACAGGGTCGCCCGACCGGTCATACCATAGAACTTGGAATCCGCCTGTAACGGTGCATTGCATTGCCTGGCCAGTTCCTCGACGAAATCTGCACCCGCATTGTGGCGGGTGCCCCGGTAGTCGCCACCGGGGTTCCCTAATCCAACAATGAGTTTGATGATTGCTGTCAACGCAGGTCACGCGTGCAGCGAGGGTATTACTCCTCGCTGTCGCCTTCCTCGGCTGCGCCGTCATCACCTTCAGCTTCGGCGTCGTCCGCAGCAGCTTCCAGTTCCTCATCTTCATCAGCGCCACCTTTCGGAGCGATGATCGAGGCCACAGCGAGGTCGTGGTCTTCACCGAGAGCCAGGGCAGTAGAAGTAACACCTTCTGGAAGTTTGATCTCAGAAAGGTGAACGATCTGGCCGATGGTCACTTCCTGCATATCCAGTTCCAGGTACTCGGGAATGTCGGCGGGCAGACACTGTATCTCGACCTCGGTAACCTGGTGCTGGACCATGCCACCTTCCATCTTCACACCAACTGCCGTCTCTTCGTTGATGAAGTGGATAGGTACAGTTACCTTAACCAGGGTCTTGGCGTCTACGCGCAAAAAGTCCGCGTGCATTACGGCGTTCTTGGCCGGGTGACGCTGCAGGTCTTTGAGGATTGCCTGTTGCGAATCCTTGCCGACTTTGATGGTCAGCACCTGGGAATAAAACGCTTCGTTCTCGAGGGCCTTTTCCAGGTCTTTGCGTACCAGGGTCAGGTTTTGTGGGGCATCCTCACCACCGTAGATGATGGCGGGTACCAGGTTGGCGAGACGACGCAGGCGGCGGCTCGCACCTTTCCCTACATCCTCACGCGGCTCGGCGATAATTTCAAATTGGTCAGACATGGTCGTGACTCCTTTGATTAGGCACTACGGCACTTGCGACCGGCGCAGTAGTGGATTGCAATAAACACTGTTTGTATAAAAAGCTATACGAACAGCGCGCTAATGGATTCCTCATTCGACACGCGGCGGATAGACTCTGCCAGCAGGTCGGCGATGGTGAGTTGACGGATCTGTTCGATCGCCTTCGCCTCATCGCTTAGAGGAATCGTGTCGGTTACCACCAACTCATCGAGCTGGGATTCCCTGATATTGTCCAGGGCGCGGCCTGACAGCACGGGATGCGTGCAGTAGGCTACAACCTTGGTTGCCCCACGCTCTTTCAGCGCGTCGGCAGCTTTACACAGTGTGCCGGCGGTATCGACCATGTCGTCTACCAACAGGCAGGTGCGGCCATCGACCTCACCAATCAGGTTCATCACCTGCGATTCGTTCGCCCTGGCGCGGCGCTTATCGATGATAGCCAGGTCCGCGTCATCCAATTGCTTGGCAATCGCCCTTGCCCTTACCACGCCGCCAATATCCGGCGAGACCACCATCAGGTCATCATAGTTGCATGCGACGATATCGTCGTTCAGTACCGGAGACCCGTACACGTTGTCCACCGGACAGGCAAAAAAGCCCTGTATTTGTTCAGCGTGCAGGTCCACAGTCAGCACCCGGTCTACACCCACTGCGTCGAGCATGTCCGCTACGATCTTCGCGGTAATCGGCACCCGGGCTGAACGTACCCGTCTATCCTGTCGGGCATAACCGAAGTACGGTACTACTGCGGTAATGCGTGTGGCCGACGCGCGACGCAGTGCGTCGATCATCACGATCAGCTCCATCAGGCTGTCGTTAGTCGGTGCACAGGTCGACTGCAGTACGAACACGTCTTTGCCGCGTACGTTTTCGTTCAGCTCAACGGCGATTTCACCATCGCTGAACTTGCCCACATTGGC
This sequence comes from Halieaceae bacterium, assembly GCA_963669435.1. GTDB lineage: Bacteria > Pseudomonadota > Gammaproteobacteria > Pseudomonadales > Halieaceae > CALJFL01. The sequence continues at coordinate 661,067 of OY770025.1, read as the reverse complement.
CTTGCCAATGGAAAGATACAGACGGCTGGCTACCTTGTGGGCCAGCTCGGGGTTTGCATTACCCGTAAATACCATCAATTTTGAGGACACTGCGCTGTACCTTATGGCCTTGGCTGTAAATCTCTTACATACAAAAGGGGTGTCACCCGTTCTCGCAGGTGGCACCCACTATCAATATGGCTGGGGTGGCAGGATTCGAACCTGCGAATGCCGGGATCAAAACCCGGTGCCTTGCCGCTTGGCGACACCCCAATAATCTATTTGGGCAGAGCTAGTTGTGCGAGTGCCGGTGACCTGTTGACACCCTGCGCGACCACTGCGCTCCAAGGCGCCGGAACCTGGTCGCGGATGGACTCGGCCTCCGCCTGGCTGTCAAAGGCCGCAAATACGCAAGCGCCTGTTCCTGTCAGCCTGGGCTCAGCGAAATTTTCTAACCATTTCAGTGCCTTACCAATCTCCGGATAGAGTCTGGCGACCACGTCCTGGCAGTCATTTCGGGAGTGCCCCTCAAAAAAGGCCGCTATTGTGATGGCAGGGGTGTCCCGTGTCAATTGTCCCTGGGAAAATATTTCCCCAGTGTTTACGGGGGTTTGCGGGAATATTACCAGGTACCAGCGGGGGGGTAGATCGACGGGTGTCAGCACCTCGCCAATACCCTCTGCCCAGGCGCTGTAGCCGGCGATAAAAACAGGCACATCGGCCCCCAACTCCAGGCCGATGTCCAGCAACTGGGTGGCGGTTAACTGTAAGTCCCACAAGCGATTTAGCGCCAATAATGTGGTCGCAGCATCGGAGCTGCCACCGCCCAGACCGCCACCCATTGGCACGCATTTTTGTAGTCGAATGTGGGCACCCAGTCCGGGCTGCTGTATCCGCCGGGCGGCAGCGAGGATCAGGTTGTCTTTGGTTTCGAATCCCAGGTCCGGCCCCTCCAGCGTTACCTCACCCGAGTTGTTGCTCTCGAATTGCAGCGTATCGCCCCAATCCAGCAGCTGAAACACGGTTTGCAGTGTGTGGTAGCCGTCCTTGCGGCGGCCGGTTATGTGCAGGAACAGGTTGAGCTTGGCCGGCGCCATCGCGGTCAGGGTGGTCATGGCACGGGCACCGCCAGCTTCCAGTCGCGTAACACAATCTTCGCGCGATTATCCCCACGCTCGATGGTTATGCGCACAGGCAAGGTGAACCCTTCGAATTGGCCGAACTCCTGGTACGACACGATCCAGCCATTTTCGCGGAACTCCTGCAGCCAGTTGTCTTGTTCGATGGTGCCGCGGTCTGGCGTCTCGGCAAAGGGTAATCCGCGAAGCCAATGAGCTAACTCGTGCACGGGTAGGTCCCAGCCGGTATGTCGCTTGATGGCGTCCGGTGTCGAGATATCGATGGTCTCGATCTGCCCACCCTGATCGATCTGCACAAGGTTGCCTGTTGCGCGGATCGTCGTGGCCCCGGCACCCCAGGGCCCGCTGAGTCGCAGTTCGCTCACCTGATCGTCCTGGTCCCAGTCCAGACTTGCTGATTCAGACTGCACTGCCGAACGCAGGTTAATTTTTCCTTCGGCCTGCCAGGCCTTAACCGCGAGGAGCGCCGGGCGTTGTTGCTGCCAGGAGGTGAAAGTTGGCCCGGTAGTGGGTTGACTGGCACAGCCGATGACAACCAGGCTGACCAGTACGATCGCCGCTACACGCAGTTGCCTGGAAGCCAGAGGTGCCATGGGATTAATCAGAGGTGCCCTAGTGCCGGGATTCCAGCTCGGTGACCCCCAGCCGCTTGATGGTCGCGGCCAGTACTGCGTGCTCAGGGTTTTCAAGTAAGGCTGAATCCCAGATATCCATTGCCGCTTCACGCTCACCCATGACCCACAGCACTTCGCCCAGGTGGGCCGCGACCTCGGGGTCCGGGAACTTGGCGTAGGCCTGCCGCAGATACTTCAAGCTTTCCTCATAGTGCCCCTGCCTATAGAGCACCCAGCCCATGCTATCCAGGATGGCGGGATCATTAGGCTGCAGAGTAAGCGCGTGTGCTATCAGGCTCCTTGCTTCCACGTACCTGTCGGTGCGATTGGCCAACGTATAACCAAGGGCATTGAGCGCGGTAGCATTGTTGGGATCCTTCTCCAGGATTGCGCGCAGGTCGTCTTCCATCATGCGCAGGTTCCCCAACTCCTCACCGAGCATGGAGCGGCTGTAAAGCAGACTGGCGGAGTCGGGAAACTCGTTCAGACCCTGGTTGAGAACCGACAGGCTGGCATCCCAAAGCTCCGAGCTATTGAGTAGCTCTGCTTCCAATCCATACAGTGGCTCGCGCTGCTCCGGGCGACGCTCGCGCAGGGCATTGAAGTATTGCTGGCTCTTTTCCAGCTCGCCCTGTCCCAGCAGGATTTGTCCGATACGATTGCTCGCGCTCAGAAAGTCCCGGCCTTCTTCGACACGCATATAATGGTCGATGGCCAGCTGCGGGTTATCCTGGTCCTCGGCGATGCGCCCCAGGTAGTAATGCGCCTCGTCTTCGCGCTCCCCCAACTCCAGGAGCTTCTGCAGATAGGCCTTGGCGGCAAGGGGGTCTCCGGTCTCACGGTTGATCAGGGCCAGCGAAAACAGCAGATCCGCGTCTTCCGGGTTCTGGGCGGATAATATTTCGAACTGCTTTCTGGCAGCGTCCATATCTTCGCGAGTCAGCAGTCGTGCGTATTGCAGGCGCATACGGCTGTCGTCCGGTTTTTCCTCCAGTGCCGCGCGCATGCGCTTGAACGGATCTTTGGCACCCGTGTCGACCAATAACTTGGCCTGCAACAGTACCGCCTGCTGCTGGTAGGGGTCTATCTCAAACAGCTGATCCAGTTTCTCCAGGGCCAGTTCAGGCTGTTTTAGTTCCTCGTGAATCAAAGCCTGGGTGAGTAGCAGTTGCGGGTCATCGGGGAATTCCGAGGCCAACTCGTTGATGCTGCCAACCAAAGCCGTTTGCTGCTCCGGGTCCAGTTGGCGAAATCCGTTAAGCAACATCGGGAAACTGGTATCCGCGCCACTGCGTGCGACAACCGCGACGTAGGGTACAGCTTCAACAGTTCGGCCTCGGCGTACGAGCAGGGTCGCCAGGGTGTTATTGGCCTCCAGATTATCGGGTTCCAGCTCTACCCACAGTTGTGCTGCGGCCAGTGCCTCTGGCTCGCGTTGCATGAACTGTGCGAGTCGGGTGGTGTGCGCGCTGACGCCCTTGTCGTTTAGTATCTCGGCCTGCTCCATATACTGGTCCAGGGCGACATCGTAGGCGCGGCGTCGCAACGCGAATTCAGCGACCAGCAGCGGGTAAAGACTCTCGTCCGGAATGGCGCGTTCAGGCAGCTCGGGTGCTGCCTCTGCTGCGGGCACCTCGGGCTCGGAAGCCGGGGCAATCTGCGTCGTATCGGGCGTGCTCGCGCAGGACCAGGCGAGGAACGGAAAGACGATTGCTATTAGATGCGTGCGGTACATGGTGGCGCGAAGGGCAAAATCCTGCTGACTGAAAGTAATAATGACACAGTAGGGCGGTTAAACCTATATACAGTAAGGGGCTTAAACCCATATTAAGTGGACTGCGGGCGCGCCCGACAGTTCCCCCGGCGCGCCGAATCCGCCCGTATCTTTTCCCGCCTAACTTGTTAAAATCCATAATATTTTTCGCAAACTGTGCTATCTTGCGCGACCTTCGGCACGGGTGTGACTGAAAGGCGTTCAAGATCACTGGAGAGAACTGCTAGGCATGAACCTGTTAGCGCTAGGCATCAATCACAACTCGGCGGCGATCGAGGTACGCGAGCGCGTGGCCTTTGCTCCCGAGCAGGTGAATGAGGCCCTGATAGATGCGCTGGCAAGCAATAAGGTAGACGAGGCGGTGATCCTCTCCACCTGTAACCGCACCGAGGTGTACGCGGTGGTGCCCCAGGGGGTTGATCTGGCCGACAAGGCCCGTGAAATGGTCGATTGGATGGCCAACTATCACCATCTTTCAGCGCCCGAGCTACGAGAGTCCGCTTACCACTACGAGTCAACCGCCGCGATGCAACACATTATCCAGGTCGCTGCGGGGCTGGATTCGATGATTCTCGGGGAACCGCAGATACTGGGCCAGATGAAATCGGCCTATGCCGTAGCGGTGGAGTCCCATGCCGTGGGTACCGAACTGGGACGTCTGTTCCCGCGCATATTTTCCATTGCTAAGAAGGTGCGCACCGATACTGCCATTGGAGAAAACCCCGTGTCGGTGGCTTACGCTGCGGTGGATACCGCGCGCCATCTATTTTCTGACCTGGGTCAGTGTCGCGCCTTATTGGTGGGCGCCGGCGAAACGATTGAACTGGTAACCCGGCACCTGGTGGACGCGGGCGTAAAGCAAATCGTGATCGCCAATCGCACCCTGGGTCGCGCCAGGGAAGTAGCGCAAAAATTTGCCGCCGAGGCGGTATTGCTGGCTGAAATCCCGGAGCAATTGCTGGACGCAGACATTGTCATTACCTCTACCGCAAGCCAACTGCCGATTCTTGGCAAAGGTGCCGTGGAACAGGCCATCCGTGCGCGCAAGCACAAACCGATATTGATGGTGGACATTGCCGTACCCCGCGATATCGAACCGCAGGTCGGTGAGCTGCGCGACATTTACCTGTACACCGTTGATGACCTGCGCGAGATTGTCGACCAGAACCTGCGTGAACGACAGAGTGAGGCACGCAAGGCCGACACAATTATTGAAGCGGGGATTTCCCAATATCAGGAAGAAATTCGCAGTCTCGCCGCGGTGGACTCGGTGAAAGAGTACCGGGCGCTTGCGGATAGTTACCGCGAACAGGAACTGCAGCGCGCTCTCAGTGCGCTGGCCAGGGGTAGCTCGCCCCAGGACGTGGTCGAGCAATTGGCCCGGGGGATCACCAACAAGTTGCTGCATGCTCCCACCGCTGGCCTTAAACGTGCGAGTATTGAGGGGCGTAGGGAGGAGCTGGAGAAAGCACGCCGCTTGCTGGGCTTGCAGGATGTAGCCGATTCTGCCAGCTCCGATAGCGAAGACGAACTCGCGCGCTTCCAGGATCTGGATGCGGTTGACCCCGAGGGTCAAACCCTGCAATGAAGGCCTCCCTGTTATCCAAACTGGAAACCCTGACAGATCGTCACGAGGAGGTTGCCGCGTTGCTCGGTGACAGCGAGACGATTGCCGACCAGGTGCGTTTTCGGGAACTGTCCCGCGAATATTCGGAGCTTGAAACCGTGGTCAGGTGCTACGCCGACTACAGCGGTGTGAAAGCTGATCTCGAGGAAGCCCAGGCCATGTTGAGTGACGCCGACCCTGATTTACGGGAGATGGCGCAGGAAGAAATCGACAGCGGCAGCGAGCGCCTGGAGGCCCTGGAAACCGAATTGCAGACACTGCTGTTGCCACGAGATGCGCGTGATTCACATAACGTGTTCCTCGAAATACGCGCGGGAACCGGCGGCGACGAGGCGGCCATTTTTTCCGGTGACCTGTTTCGCATGTACTCGCGCTTTGCCGAAAGCCAGAACTGGAAAGTGGAGATCCTTTCCGAGCGTCCGGGAGAGCACGGTGGCTACAAGGAAATTATCACCCGGGTGGAGGGCAGGGACGTTTACGCCTTCCTGAAATTCGAGTCCGGTGCTCATCGTGTACAGCGCGTTCCGGAGACAGAGTCCCAGGGCCGCATACATACCTCTGCCTGCACCGTGGCGGTCATGCCCGAGGCAGAGGAGGTCGACGAAATCGAGATCAACAAGGCCGATCTGCGAGTGGATACGTACCGCGCCTCGGGCGCGGGTGGGCAGCACGTGAACAAGACCGATTCGGCGGTACGCCTGACCCACCTGCCGACGGGTATCGTGGTCGAATGCCAGGACGAGCGTTCACAACACAAAAATCGCGCCCGCGCCATGTCCCTGCTACAGGCGAAGCTGCTGACCAGCGCGCAGGATAAACAGGCGGCAGAACAGGCAGAGGAACGGCGTAACCTGGTGGGTACTGGTGACCGTTCAGATCGCATTCGTACCTATAACTTTCCCCAGGGTCGTATTACTGACCATCGCATTAACCTGACCCTGTATAAATTGGCCGAGGTGATGGAAGGTGACCTGGACGCGGTGGTCGGTCCCCTGAGGCAGGAGCACCAGGCCGATCTGTTGGCCGCCCTCGCGGAGTAATAATGCCTACCGTGAACGAGGTGTTGTGCGAGGCCCGGGACTTGCCCGGCGACAGCCCCCAGCGCGATGCTGAAATTCTGCTTTGTCATACCCTGGATAAACCGCGAGCGTGGCTATACACCTGGCCCGAAAGCGAGCTTGAAGATGCCGCGCTTGATCACTACCGAACATTGTTGGAGCGGCGCCGACAGGGCCAGCCGGTGGCGTATCTGATCGGTCGCCGCGATTTTTGGTCGCTGTCGTTGGCGGTCAGCCCAGACACGCTCATTCCGCGACCGGATACCGAAACACTGGTGGAATGGGCGCTGCAGTTGCCTGTGCCCACCGAGGCCGAAGTTGTCGACCTGGGTACGGGATCGGGTGCTATTGCGCTTGCGCTGGCCAGTGAACGGGCGACCTGGAAGGTGATAGCAACGGATGTCAGTTCAGCGGCCCTGGCTTTAGCGGAGCACAATCGCCTTGCGCTGGGCCTGGAACAGGTGTCTTGCCTGCAATCCGACTGGTTTGCGCAATTGGGCGGGCAGCGCTTTGACCTGGTGGTGAGTAATCCACCCTACATTGCCAGCGGTGACGCGCATGTAAGTGGGGGTGATCTGCGCTATGAACCGGCAAGCGCACTGGTGTCTGGCGCCGATGGCCTGGATGCCATCCGCACACTGGTTGCTACCGCGCCGGAACACCTGAAACCCGGTGGCTGGTTGCTCATTGAGCATGGCTACCAGCAGGGGCCGCAGGTGCGTGAGTTACTGGAGCACGCGGGTTTTAACGCCGTAACCACCCGGCGAGACCTGCAGAATCACGAGCGGGTCACTGGAGGGCGCTGCCGTGCTGAGTGATGAGCAACTGGCCCGCTATAGCCGCCAACTGTTGCTGCACGACTTCGACGTCGCCGGGCAGGAGGCATTGCAGGCTGCGGCGGTATTGATTGTAGGACTCGGCGGTCTGGGCAGTCCCGCTGCGCTTTATCTGGCGGCCGCCGGCGTCGGCAAATTGGTGTTGGCGGATGGCGATGAGGTCGACCTTAGCAACCTGCAACGCCAGATAGCCCATGCTGAGGTTGATGTGGGCGCCAACAAAGCTCACTCGGCCGCTGCAGCCGTGCGTTCCCTGAATGGCGATATCCAGGTTGAGGTCATTGACCATAAGCTGACGGACGCAGACCTGCCCGAATTGTTGAATGGTGTCGACCTGGTGGTGGACGCCAGCGATAACTACCCGATACGTTACGCGCTGAATCGCGCCTGTATCGCCGCCGAGCTACCGCTGGTTTCGGCCGCGGCAGTGCGCACCGAGGGACAGCTATCGGTGTTTCACCCGGCGGCCGGTGGGCCTTGCTACCGTTGTCTTTATCCCGAGGCGCAGTCCGAAACGGCACTGAGTTGTAGTCAAAGCGGGGTGCTGGCACCGGTCGTCGGCGTGTTGGGTTCCATGCAGGCGTTGGAAGCCATCAAGTACCTGACCGGCTTTGGCGAGCCCCTGCGTGGCAGGCTATTGATGATGGACTTGCGCACCATGGACGTGCAACGCCTCGACCTACCCAGGCGCGCCGATTGTCCTGACTGTTCGGGTTCTGGCTCCTAAGCTGTGTTAATACCGTAGCCAGCTCGGCGATCAGGCAGGCATTTCGGCAGCCTGTTTATCAGGTTTGGGTAGAGGCTTTTTCAGCGTCAGCCACACGCGAGTCACAACCAACACCGCAGCAATGGCGATACCCAGAATCATCGCTTTCCAGAATCCCACGGTTCCCATGGTTGGATCGTCGGTGATCACCAGTCCCAGCCAGTACCCCAGCGGCAGGGTTATCATCCAATAGGCAATGCACATGACCAGGAACGGGTACCGCGTATCCTTGTAAGCCCGCAGGCAGAATGACGCCGCCACCTGGCAGGCATCGATAAGGATGAACAGGGCTGCCAGCCTGATCAGTGCCAGGGCCAGCAGCATGATATCGGCGTCATCGGTGTAGACACGAATAATTGCCTGGGGTGCTGTGAACAGAAGCAGCATGGTCAACAGGGCAATGGCCAGGGTGATAAGCGTGCCGCAGCGGGCGGCCAGCAACACGCCCGGTTTGTCTCCGGCCCCGATCGCGTGACCCATGCGGGTGGCCATGGCGGAGCCAATGCTGATCAACGGCATATAGGCCACATCCCAGATGTTGAAGGCTATCTGGTGGGCGGCAATGGCGACGTTACCGAGGGTGGCAATCAGCAGTGAAATGAGGGAAAACACTGCCACTTCCAGAAAAAAAGTGAGACCCATGGGAATTCCGATGCGCGAGATTTCTCCCATCACTGCCCACTGGGGTCGTGCCCAGCGCAGGGGTGGCAAGTAGGGCTTGAGTGCTTCCGCGCGCACGATGTAAAAAGCGATTAGCACGGGCCCCAGCCACATGGAAATGGCAGTAGCCCAGCCACAGCCAGCTGCGCCCAATTCCGGCGCTCCCCACTTGCCGTAAATGAAGGCGTAATTGAGTGGAATATTGGCGATGAATCCAATGACCGAGGCGATCGCAAAGGGTCGCATGATGCCAACACCCTGGGTATGACAGCGCAGTGCCTGGAACAAGGCCGCGGCGGGGATGCCAAAGGCAACGGCCTGCAGGTAAGCCAGGCTCTTGCCGTAAGTGGTGTCATCCAGAGCCATCAATTCCAGCAGCGGGCCGGCAAAGTAGCACAATGGTGCGGCAGCGAGCCCCAGGGCCAGGGCGAGCCACAATGCCTGCGGTAACGCATTGCGAATCTGTTCAATCCTGCCGGCGCCAAAATCCTGTGCAACGATTGCCGTGGTGCCCAGCATCACCCCGATAAACAGCAGGTATATCGGCAGCCAGATGTTGTAACCGATGGCGATTGCCGCCAGGTCCACCGCACTGTAGTTGCCCGCCATTATGGTGTCGACGACGCCGGTGCCCATTTGCGCCATCTGGGCGACAAACATGGGTCCGGCGATCCGAAACAGGGCTGCGCTCTCACGGCGGTAGGTGCCCGTTGTCGACTCCGTGTCTAATGGCATGGCATTGAGGCACCGTGATCCGGGCAGGGCATCGAGCTGTCGTGGAGTCCCGGGATCGATTGAAAACTGTCAGGGCTTGCAGAGTGAACTATGATTGATTGCAACGGTAAATTCTTCACCAAAACTTTTTGCCACAGTTACTGTCTCAGCTCGTACGCGAAACTACAAGGACAAACACATGAACGCATTGGTAGGGATTTACCACAGTATTCACGGGATGATTTTCCCTCGCTTGCAGCACCTCGACGGGCTGGCACCGTTGGCACTGCGCATCTATCTTTTTGTACCGTTTTGGATGGCCGGCACCCAGAAGATCAGTCACATGGACAGCACCATAGACTGGTTCGGCAACCCCGACTGGGGGTTGGGCCTACCATTTCCCACCGTGATGGCTTATCTGGCCGCCTACACGGAGGCTATCGGAGCCCTGCTACTGTTGATTGGCCTGGCAACCCGCTGGATATCCATTCCGCTCATCATAACCATGTTGGTGGCAATTTTTGCCGTACATTGGCCCAATGGTTGGGCCGCGATTGCGGACTCCAGTGCCCAGGATGTCGCCGTGCGCCTGGGGGCAGCGAAGGACATCTTGCGCGAGCACGGTAACTACAGCTGGCTTACTGAAAAAGGAAGCTTTGTTATCCTCAATAACGGCATTGAATTTGCAGTAACCTACCTGATTATGCTGTTGAGTCTGCTGTTCACCGGTGGCGGGCGTTACGTCAGCGCAGATTACTTCCTGTCAAAGGTGTTTCCTTCCCGGAACTGAGATTCGATTCCAGGGTGTCCCTGAGCCGCTGATTCTGGCAGCGGCTTATCCTGGTGCGTTTTGTCGGTCGCCGCGCTTAATGAGGTTGCCCCGGCAAAACGGTGACCGTGGCGGCATAGACGGTCTATGCGCCAGATACCCCGGCTCTCGCCTATAAGCTGCAGCAGACTGCTTCCCGGGTGTTGCGTACTGCGCAGGCAAGTAATTTCCGCGCTTCACGCCCTGCCGGTTGCCGGTATCTAACTCCACCTTTCACCGTCCAAAGATGCTAAACTAGCGCGCTTTTTGACCAGTAACAGGATCTATTTTGATCAAGAACATCGTGGGGCGCTTCTCCGGCAAGGGCGACGCGCCCAAGGATAGCCCCCAGGCGGCACCTGCGCAGAAGCAATCGACGCCACACAGCAATGCCGGAAATGCCCATGTGGGCGGGCAGCGTGATAGCGACAAGAAAGCATCCAACAAACCCTCGTCAGGCAAGCGCGGCAGGCGCAATAACCGCGCGCCCGCAAAGGCGGCCTGGACTGTGGATCAGTTCCAGGTCGAACCCCAGGAGGGTCAAACGCGTTTTCACGATCTCGGCTTGCGCGATGAGTTGATGCACGGCATTGCCGACCTGGGCTTTCAATACTGCTCGCCGATCCAGGCCTCGGTGTTACCGCACTGCCTGCAGGGCCACGATGCTATTGGTAAAGCCCAGACGGGTACCGGTAAAACAGCCGCTTTCCTCATTACCTTGTTTAACGACATGCTCCAGCATCCCATCGAGGGCGAGCGATTCCTGGGGGAACCGCGGGGGCTGGTAATTGCGCCAACCCGGGAACTGGTTATGCAGATCGCTGCCGACGCCGAAGACCTGGCCAAGCACACTGGATTGCAGGTGGCGACCCTGATCGGCGGTATGGATTACCAGAAGCAGTTGAATCGACTCAATAATGTGGTGGTGGATCTGGTGGTGGCAACGCCGGGACGCCTGCTCGATTTTATGGGGCGTCGGGACCTGTTCCTGGATCGCGTTGAATTCCTGGTACTGGATGAGGCGGATCGCATGCTGGACATGGGCTTCATACCACAGGTCAAGCGCATTGTCCGCGCGACACCGCGCAAGGAAGATCGGCAGACCCTGCTGTTTTCAGCCACCTTCACCCAGGACATTATCAACCTGTCGCAGCAGTGGACTTATGAGCCGGTGACCGTGGAAATCGAGCCAGAGAACGTCGCTACCGATTCGGTCGATCAGAAGGTTTACCTTGTGAGTAGCGAGCAGCGCTACCGGGTACTCAACAACCTGGTGCGCAGCCCCGAGGCAAACAGCGTGATCGTGTTTGCTAATCGGCGCGACCAGGTTCGGCGCCTGCACGAACGTTTACGACGCGCAGGGGTCTCCTGTGGCATTCTTTCGGGAGAGATTCCCCAGGCCAAGCGCACCAAAACCCTGGAGCAATTCAAGGAAGGACGTATCAAAGTGCTGGTGGCAACCGATGTTGCCGGCCGCGGTATCCACGTCAACGGGGTGAGCCATGTGGTGAACTACAACCTGCCGGAAGATCCCGAGGATTACGTGCATCGCATTGGTCGAACCGGACGCGCGGGGGCCACGGGTACTTCGATCAGCTTTGCCAGTGAGGACGACGCCTTCCTGCTGCCGGATATTGAGGCGTTACTGGGCGACCGCCTCGAGTGCACCCACCCGCCTGAGGAACTGCTGTCCTGAGGCGCTAGCGCGTTTCTGCAAGTTCCTCACACCACAACAGGGTCGCTGCCACCACCGCTGAGGGCACCACAAAAAAGTTCACAAGAGGGATGCTGGCGCACAGGGCCACCAGGCCGCCGAATCCCATGCTGCTCAAGCGTCGGCTACGAGCGGCTTCCTTGACGTCATTGAAACTGAGCTGATGGTTGTCCATGGGGTAGTCGAGAAACTGCAAGCTCATCATCCAGGCTCCCAGCAGGAACCACAGAAACGGCGCCACCAGGTTGACGACGGGCACCAGGGTCATCAGCAGTACAAACAACGCCATGGGCACGTAGTACACCAGCTTTGCCAGTTCACGGAGAATACCCCGTGGCAGTGCCATGAGCGCCGGGCCCAGGCCCTCGAGAGAGTCCACCGGTTTGCCGGTGATCAGTTCTTCGGCCTTTTCAGCCAGCAGGGCATTGAACGGCGAGGCGATGATGAGCGCAACTGCGGTGAACAGGTAGCCCGTAGTCAGGCTGACGGCCAGACCAACAAGCGGCCACAGTATCCACTCCAGAAAGTTCAACCACTCCGGTAACCAGTCCAGCCATCGGTCGACAAAGTCGACAATATAGCCCAGCCCAAAGCCGATCAGCGTGGCGAAGATCAACACGTTCACCAGCAGCGGAATGAGGACAAAAAGACGCAGTGAGGGATGGGTAAGCATTTTAGCCCCCCGCATGACGTAACCTGCGCCCGTAACGACATTACCCTGCATTTGAGCTTTCTCCCTCACTTACTCCCGAACCTGCTCCCATACCTGCTGCGCACTGCGGGCATAGACAGCGCTTGCCCACCGTATCGGTGGGGATGTTAGCCAGTGCGCCTGCGTCAATTTCCCGATCCATACACCAACAGCCTGCGGCTGGAAGCCCCGCTGCGATGGCGCACCGGTTGCTGCCTCCGCACAGGGGGCAAGTTGTTGCCAGATGGCTTTCAGATTGCGACACAATACTATCCGCTGACATCGATTATCGCTTTATAATACCCGAGTGTAAGCGCCAGCGGGATTTGCGTGCGCCGTTAATTGCCTTACAACTGATTCATGAACGACGACGACCTGTTCCAGACAGAAATGGCGGATGTGACGCCGCTGAAGCGTGCTTCACGGGTTAGTCGTGGGCGTAACGCGGACAAGTCAGACCCTTCCCTCGCCCACCGCCGCCAGTCCGCGGTAGAGCAGGATGAGTCCGACCGCAATCCATTGCAGGAGGAGGGCATTGAGCCTCTTGACCCGTGGTTTGTGCTCGATTTCAAGCGCCCTGGTATCCAGCACGGTGTATTTCGGAAGCTGAAACAGGGTCGCTACGAAATCGAAGCCAGGCTTGACCTGCACAGGATGACGGTAAAGCGAGCGCGACGTGAGCTGTTTGCGTTTATCTCCGATAGTCATGCCCTGGGGCTGCGCAGCGTATTGCTCGTGCATGGCAAGGGTGAAAGTCGTGCCGACCAGGAGCGCAGCTCGGTATTGAAGGGTTGCGCGGATCGCTGGTTGCGCGACCTCGAGGTGGTGCAGGCGTTTCACAGTGCGCAACCGCAACACGGGGGTACGGGCGCGGTGTACTGCTTGCTGCGAAAGAGTGAGGAGAAGAAGCGGGAGAACCGCGAGCGACTCAATCGGGACGGGTGCCTTTCGATTAGGCTCGCTATCGCGTCCTAGGACGCGCCGGCGGCGCGCAGCAGCTCGGCATAAGGCACACCATGACGATGCGTACTGACGATATCCAGTACCGTTTGGCCATCCTTGCCGGCGGCATTGATGTTGCGTGACTCTTCGTTGAAGAACCCCAGGAATATCCTGAAATCATCAGCCCGCATACTTTGGTAAGCCTTTAACAGCATGTGGAAATCCTCGTCACTGCCGTCGTGGGGTCGCACCGATAAGAACGTCCTGATGTGATCCTCGGTCCAGACCTCGTCCAGTACCTTCTCTTTATCTTTTTTCATAGCCTTGCGGCCTCACCTTATCCGTTTAACTTTTCAGCCAGGAGTTTATTTACCATTTGCGGGTTTGCCTGGCCACGCGATGCCTTCATGATTTGCCCGACAAAGAATCCGATCAGTTTTTTCCGTTTGCCCTCGTCGGCGGCCCGGTATTGCGCGACCTGATCACCGTTATCCTCGATCACGGTATCGACCATGCTCTCCAACTCGGAGCTGTCGCTCACCTGTTTAAGTCCGCGAGACTCGATGATAGCGTCTGCGTCGCCTTCGCCCTGCCACATGGCTTCAAACACCTGCTTGGCGATCTTTCCGGAAATGCTGTTATCCAGTATACGGCTGATCAGCCCCGCCAGGTGCTCAGCGCTTACCGGACAGTCAGCTAGCTCAACATCAGCCTTGTTGAGTTGCCCCAATAATTCCGACTGCACCCAGTTTGCTGCAATCTTGGCGTCGCCACAGTGGCTGACAACGGACTCATAATAGTCTGCCAGGTCGCGACTGGCGGCGAGTACGCCCGCGTCATAGGCGCTCAGTTGATAGTCGGCGATAAAGCGGTTACGTTTTTGGGTGGGCAGTTCGGGGAGCTTTTCCGCCAGTGCCTCAATATACGTATCGTCGATCACCACCGGCAGCAGGTCGGGTTCGGGGAAGTAGCGGTAATCATTGGCCACTTCCTTGCTGCGCATGGGTCGGGTTTCGTTGCGGTCGGCATCGTAAAGCCGGGTTTCCTGCACTACGCTACCACCATCTTCAAGAATGTCTGCCTGTCGTTCGATCTCGTGCTTGATGGCCTTCTCGACAAAACGAAAGGAATTTACGTTCTTGATCTCGGCCCTTGTTCCCAGGGTGTCGCTACCCCTGGGGCGCAAAGACAGATTGATGTCACAGCGCATGGAGCCCTCGGCCATATTGCCGTCGGAGATGCCCAGGTACGTGACCAGGCTATGTAATGCCTTCAGGTAAGCGACCGCCTCCGCGGCGCTGCGAATATCGGGCTCAGATACGATTTCCAGCAGCGGGGTGCCGGCCCGGTTAAGGTCAATACCCGACTGACCGTGAAAGTCCTCGTGCAGTGACTTACCGGCATCCTCCTCGAGATGAGCGCGAGTGATGCCAATTTCGCGGGTGCTGCCATCCTCCATCTGTATCTCAAACACGCCGCGGCCGACAATCGGTTCGTCAAACTGGCTGATCTGGTATCCCTTGGGCAAATCCGGGTAAAAGTAGTTCTTGCGATCGAAGACGGAGCGTTTGCCAATTTCAGCCCCGATTCCGAGGCCAAACAAAACGGCATACTGCACGGCCCTGGTATTCAGTACCGGCAGCATACCTGGCATGGCCAGGTCAACCGCGCTTGCCTGGGTATTTGGCTCGGCGCCAAATTGCGTCGAAGAGCCCGAGAAAATTTTTGACTGGGTGGCGAGTTGCAGGTGCACCTCGAGCCCAATAACGGTTTCCCATTGCATCAGCCTTCACCTCCCTGTGCCAACGCCGGAGCTTGCAGGTGCCAATCGCTGTGCTGCTGGTATTGGTGGGCCACGTTCAGCAGCCTTGCTTCATCGAAATGCTTGCCTATGAGCTGCATGCCGATCGGGCTGCCGTTGGCTTGCCCCGCGGGCATGGAAAGGCCGGGCAGACCGGCAAGATTCACCGCCAGGGTGTAGACGTCTTCCAGATACATGGCAACAGGGTCACTGGTTTTGGCACCTAGAGCAAAAGCGGGTCCCGGTGTGGTCGGGCCGGCGATGATGTCCACTTCGGCAAAACAATCCAGGAAATCCTGCCTTATCAGCCGCCGGATTTGCTGGGCCTTCTTGTAATAGGCGTCGTAATAACCTGCAGATAATGCGTAAGTGCCTACCAAGATGCGACGCTTTACTTCCTCCCCAAAGCCTTCTTCGCGTGTGCGCGTGTACAGGTCATGCAGATCCTGTGGGTCCTCGCAACGGTGGCCGTAGCGCACGCCATCAAAGCGCGACAGGTTGGTAGAAGCCTCAGCGGGGGCGATGATGTAGTAGGTGGGAATAGTCAGCGAACTGTGGGGTAGCGATACCTCAACCAGTTCTGCCCCCTGCTGTTCCAGCACCCGTAGCGCCTGCTCAATATGCTGCGCGGTGGCCGTATCCAGCCCCTCGCCAAAATATTCCTTCGGTAAGCCGACTTTCAGTCCCGCCAGTGATTGCCCCAGGTCGGCGGTGTAGTCCTGCGTTGGCTGGTTCGACGAGGTGGAATCAAGCGGGTCGTGCCCCGCCATGGTATTCAGCAACAGTGCGCAATCTTCTGCCGTTCTGGCCATGGGGCCGGCCTGATCCAGGCTCGAGGCATAGGCCACCATGCCCAGGCGAGATACCCGGCCATAGGTGGGCTTGATGCCGGTGATGCCACAAAAGGCGGCGGGCTGGCGAATGGAACCGCCGGTATCGGTGCCTGTGGCCGCGGGCGCCAGCATGGCGGCAACTGCGGCGGCCGAACCGCCCGAGGAGCCGCCGGGAACCCGTTCCAGGTTCCAGGGGTTGTGGGTCGGGCCATAAAAGCTGTTTTCGTTAGAAGACCCCATGGCGAATTCATCCATGTTGGTTTTGCCTAACAGCACAGCGCCCTCGCGGTTGAACTGGTCGATCATTGTGGCGTTATAGGGTGGGACAAAGTTGTCCAGCATGCGCGAACCGCAACTGGTGCGCATGCCGCGGGTGCAGAAAATGTCCTTATGCGCAATGGGCACGCCCGTCAGCGCTGATGCTGTACCGGCCGCGATCCGCTCATCGGCGGCCGCCGCTGAGGCCAGCGCAGCGTCTTTATCGACGGTGACAAAGGCGTTCAGCTGGCCGTCCAGTGATTGAATACGGTCGAGAAAACAGCGCGTAAGTTCTACGCTGGAATATTCACGGTCCTTAAGCCCCCGGCTGATGCGGGCGACAGTCTGACTGTACATGTTGCGGTCCTGAGTGGGGTCGTTGGCCTAGTCGATGACTTTCG
The DNA here is from genome assembly GCA_963669435.1 of Halieaceae bacterium. GTDB lineage: Bacteria > Pseudomonadota > Gammaproteobacteria > Pseudomonadales > Halieaceae > CALJFL01. The sequence continues at coordinate 644,452 of OY770025.1, read as the reverse complement.
GTACGAGGTAAAGCCCGTCTTCGGTAGCGGGGGCGATTGCCTGGTAGGCGTCTCGACGGTTCTCTTCTGTGACAGTGTCGTCGCGTAACCGCTGAGTGGCATCGAGAGGATTTGAAAGCGGTGCCACCTCGTCGGTGTCGACGCTCTGGAGGCTGTCGGCCATGGCCAGAATTTCGCCAATGCGATCAGTGAGCGGCCCGATCTGGTCGTCGGCTACACGGATCCTCGCCAGCTCGGCAATCTTCTGAATTTCTTCCTGGTCTATCGACATATTTCACTACCCAATAACACCGCTGAGAATGCAGCGGGGGCGTAAACTTATCATATTTGCGCCTTGCCCAAAATCCCCGTGGTTGTTACAGTGGCGAGATTATTTCGAGGCCAAAAAAATAACTAAAACGCCGCCTGTTTTCGCGGCAGCTCCCGGCCGGGAGGCAGCGAGTAGGGGCCACAGATGGACTTTGCGCAGGGGTTCATCGACGTATTTTCAGTAAGGTAAACACATTCAATGTTAAAGAAATTGCGCGGGCTGTTTTCCAATGATCTTTCCATAGATCTGGGCACCGCCAACACGTTAATTTATGTGCGCGACCAGGGGATCGTGCTCGATGAACCATCGGTCGTGGCGATTCGTGTTCACAATGGCCAAAAGACTATCGAAGCGGTGGGTATGGAAGCGAAGCGAATGCTCGGCCGTACTCCTGGCAATATCACCGCGATTCGACCGCTGAAGGACGGCGTTATCGCCGACTTCCAGGTCACTGAGAAAATGCTTCAGCACTTCATTGCCAAGGTCCACGAGACGCGCTTTATCCGACCCAGCCCGCGGGTGCTTGTCTGCGTTCCTTGTATGTCTACCCAGGTTGAGCGACGCGCCATTCGCGAGTCTGCGCTCAGCGCGGGTGCGCGAGAGGTGCGATTAATTGAAGAGCCAATGGCGGCTGCCATCGGTGCTGGCCTGGATGTCGAAGAGGCCACTGGTTGCATGGTCGTTGACGTGGGCGGTGGTACCACCGAGATTGCCATCATTTCACTCAATGGCGTGGTTTACCGCGACTCGGTGCGGGTCGGGGGTGATCGATTCGACGAGGCTATCGTCTCCCATGTGCGCCGCCGCTACGGCAGCCTGATTGGTGACGCCACTGCCGAGCGGATCAAGGAAGAGATCGGCTGCGCCTTCGCCGGCAGCGAGTTACGTGAAATTGACGTACGTGGTCGCAACCTGGCTGAAGGCGTACCGCGCAGTTTCACCTTGAACAGTGACGAAATTCTCGAGTCGCTGCAGGATCCGTTGACAGCGATCGTGCAGGCGGTGAAATCAGCACTGGAGCAATCTCCGCCGGAACTCGCCGCGGATATCGCCGAAAGCGGCATCGTAGTCACCGGCGGTGGCGCCCTGCTGCGAGATCTCGACCGGCTGATTTCCGAGGAGACCGGGCTGCCCGTCATTGTCGCCGAAGATCCGCTGACCTGTGTGGCTCGCGGTGGTGGCAAGGCGATGGAACGTATGGACCGACATACGATAGACCTACTGTCCACTGAGTGAAGGGCGGGCTTTAACGACCTGGAGCCGTCATCAAGCCGTTATTCGTCAAGCAGTCCCAACTCGGACCGAGACTTCTCGTAACGGCGCTTATCGTCGCTGCGCTGCTGATTGCTGACCTTCGCTATAACCGTCTGGAAACCACCCGTTCAACCCTTGATACGCTGATGACACCGGTGTACTGGTTGGCCGATATCCCCGGCCGAATCGATGAGTGGCGTGAAGAACACATACGCTCCCGGGACGCCCTGCAGGAAGAAAACGAAAGGCTGCGGCAGGAAAACCTGCTGCTGCAGGGGCGATCGCACCAGATGGCCTCGTTACATGCCGACAACGCACGTCTGCGTGCGCTGCTCAATTCCACGGCGCTATTGCGCGACGATGTACTGGTGGCAGAGTTGATCGGGGTATCTCCCGATCCGGTCAGACACCAGTTGGTCCTGAACAAAGGTGAGCGTGATGGTGTCTTCCTCGGTCAGCCGCTGATTGATGCGCAGGGCCTGATGGGGCAGGTGGTTGAGGTGGCGCAGTTGACTGCGCGCGTTCTGCTGATCACCGATGCCACGCACTCTCTCCCGGTGCAGGTTAATCGCAACGGCGTGAGAGCGATAGCCGAGGGAGTGGGGGTGCTGGACACCCTGGAGATACAACACGTGGCGGCCACCACAGACATTCGCGAGGGCGACCTGCTGGTGTCTTCGGGCCTGGGACGTCGCTTTCCGGTGGGCTATCCCGTTGCTGAAGTGGTCACTGTAGAGCGAGATCCCGGCCAACCCTTCGCCCGGGTACTGGCGCGTCCTACCGCGGCTCTCGATCGCAGTCGCCACGTGCTGTTGGTGTTCAGTGCCCAGGATTCACCGCCGGATCCCTGATGGCTGAGGATAATGCCCAGGGCTATTGGGTTATTTTGCTAAGCTTTCTCGCCGCTCTGGTGTTGGCGGTATTGCCTTTTCCTTCATGGTTGCAATGGGCGCGGCCGGAATGGCTAAGCCTGGTACTGATCTACTGGTGCATTGCATTGCCGCACCGGGTAGGCGTGATCACCGCCCTGGCTCTTGGGGTGGGAATGGATGTGCTCGAAGGAGCGGTCATGGGGCAGAATGCCTTTGCGTTCGTCACCATCGCGCTGCTGGCGTTGATCCTCTACCAACGTCTGCGTGTGTTCAGTCTCCTGCAACAATCCGGCATTGTTTTCCTGCTGATCGGTATCCAGCAGTTGATTTGCCAATGGGTGCAGAACCTGGAGGGGGCGGGTGCCCAGTCCGCGTTGTTCCTGCTGCCTGCAGTCACCAGCGCCCTGCTGTGGCCGATCATGCTGCACATTCTGCGAGGCGTCCGCCGCTATTATGAAGTCCGTTAGCGGAGTGCTTCCACCGCAGCTGGTGCTGGCGTCGGCGTCTCCCCGACGCCGTGAGTTACTTGCGCAAATCGGCATCGACTTCAAAGTACAGGCCGCCGACATTGACGAACGGGTCGGACCACAGGAGCCGGCGGAGGCTTATGTGACGCGTATGGCCGCTGAAAAGGGTGCGGTAGTGGCCGCGACCCTGCCCTCGAACACGCCGGTGCTGTCGGCCGATACCATTGTTGTGGTTGGGCAACAGATCCTGGGAAAACCTCGGGATTATGACCATGCCCTGGACATGCTCACCCAGCTTAGCGGGACCAATCATGCGGTGGTTACCGCGGTGAATCTGCGAACGGGTGGCGCTGAGGCCCACTGTTTAGTCACTACCCGGGTGCGCTTTTGCGAGCTTACATCGGCGATGCTGGAAGCCTACCTGGATACTGATGAGCCCTGGGATAAAGCCGGAGGCTACGGAATCCAGGGAATTGCAGGGGCATTTGTGGTCTCGCTGGAGGGAAGTTACAGCAATGTGGTGGGTCTGCCACTTGCCGAGACCTGGCAGATGCTTGCCCGGGTGGGTATTCGCGGTGTCTTATCGGGCCAGTAACCACACGCTCTGGTAATGTTCGCGATTCCCTGCCGGTCTATTGCTGCGATAATACCCGCAATTCTGTGGTCTAAGTGGGACACTTTCAGGAACACCCGGCTGTAGATCAGCTCTAAGAGTTAGAACTGGCGGGTGCGGGATACGGCGGAGCGCTAAAGAGCCCAATATTGGAACAAGGTTACTTCAAAAAGCTGAGTAATGTCCTGTGGACCGGATTGGTGGCCGGGGTGGTTCTGCTGGCCGTCTATGTCAGCCTGGGCCGCTATCTCATGTCCATCGTGGGTGCCTACCAGGAGGAGATTCTCGCTGAGCTCAACCAGCGTCTGCCTTTCACCGTTGAGGCGCGGGAGGTACGCGGCGAGTGGCATGGCTTCACACCAGAACTGGTGATGGGCGGGCTGCGGCTGCGCTTTGCCGGTGGTGAGGAAGCGGCGGTGGAGCTCAATGAGGGACGCCTGGCGGTTGACGCCTTCGGCAGTCTGCGCACCCGTAGCCTGCGCGGGAAGCGGCTGGAGTTACAGCGACTCAGCCTACAGGGGGAAATCAGTGATGACGGTCGCTTCAGAATCACCGGCCTGGGGGGCGGTGGCGGCAATTTTGTGCCCTGGATGGAAAGCTTCCTGGCCAGCATCGAGCAAGTGGTGCTGGTGGATAACACGCTGCGGGTGGCGCTGCCGGGGAACGAGCGTCGTACGCTGGATCTCAACCTCAAACTGCAGCGTGAGGGGCGACGACGCATCGTACAGGCCACCATGGCCACCACGGCTGGTACCCAGATAACCGCCATCGCCGATGGGCTCGGAAATCCGTTTGACTCCCGCACCTATACCGGTGACCTGCACCTGGATATAGCCCTGAGCTCACTGGAATCAGTGCGCGATTTGTTACCGTCTCCCATGCTTGATTGGCGCGTGGACGGATCGCTCGATCTGGAAGCGTGGATACGCTGGCAGGAAGGTGATCCCACCCTCGAGGTACAAATGGCCGCCGACGATCTATTGGTCACCTCGCCCGAGGGTGATGCACCTGTGCCGATAGACCACCTGTCGCTGCAGGCCAGCCTGCTGGATTCACGAAACCGCTGGACCGTTTATGCCAGTGACCTGATTCTGCGCGCCGGCGGGCAGGAATTGGCTTTGCCCCGATTGCAGCTCGATTCCTGGGGGGATACGCTGCGCTTGCGCGCCTCCGATGCAGATATTGACCGCCTTAATGCCATGGCGATTGCCCTGGGGCCACTGCCGCAGAATCTCAAAGATGTCTTTACCATTCTGCAACCGGCAGGCCGCCTCCCCGTACTGCAGTTTCACCTCGAAGACTATCGGGAGCCGGGTCAGGGCTGGACGCTAGAGGCGCGTTTTGAAGACCTGTCCGTGCAAAGCTGGAAAGCAGCGCCCGGTGTGAATGCCGCGCGGGGTTACCTGAAGCTGGAGCCTGGTGGCGGCGAGGTGCTGTTGGACAGTTATCTGTTTGCTCTAAGTTTCCCAACGCTCTATGCGGAGCCGCTCTTTTACGATGATTTCTACGGTGCTATTGATCTAGCCTGGAGTGGTGAAGGGCTCAAACTGTCCAGTGAACAGTTCATCGCCAGGGGCGTCGAGGGGACTGCCCGGGCGATATTTGGTCTTGCCGTACCCTTTCAGAAAACCGAAGTGGGCATCGAGATGGATTTGTTGGTCGGCCTTGAGGACAGCCACCCGATCCACCGCACCAAGTACATACCGCGTACATTGAATCGAACCTTAGTCGATTGGTTGCGGGGCAGCCTGGGTGAGGGCAAGGTAGAGGAGGGCGCATTCCTCTGGCGCGGCAGTCTTGGTAGGGCTGCGGCCGATCATCGCAGTATCCAGTTGTTTTTTAACGTAGCCGACACCAACCTTAACTACCACGCACAGTGGCCCCAGGTGAGTGATCTGGACGGGATGGTGTTGATTGACGACACCAATGTGAGCGTCTGGGCGGAACATGCACGCTTGTACGGCAGCGAGGTGAATTTCCTGTCTGCCGAGGCGTGGCTTTCCCGGGACCGTGAGATGCAGTTGGCAATCGACGCCGCTGTAGTGGGGGGTGCCAGTGATGGATTAGAGGTGGTCAACAGCTCGCCCTTGAACGGCCTGCTGGGCGGCGCGTTTTCCCGTTGGGATTTGTCTGGATCACTGGAGACCGGGATACAGCTGCAGTTGAATCTCAACCGTATGAGCGACTTCCCACAGGTGGAAGTGGTAACCCGCTGGCGTGATGTAGATGCGTTAATTCGCCCCACTGACCTGTCAGTGACTGATCTCAATGGCGAGCTCACGTATAGTAGTGTCCGCGGTTTGCATTCCAGCGGCATGCGCGGACAACTGTGGGGCGAGGAGTTGCGTGTTGAGGTAGCGCAGCTTCCGCCCGATGATGCAGGCCCGACCGCAAGCGCCGTTGCCGAAGCCGCGCCGCGATACGATCCGAAATCCTCCGCGGTACAGGTGCACCTACACAGCGAGATTGATATGCAATCTGTGCGTGATTGGCTGGATCTGGAGCAGCTTGCCTTCGCCCGTGGTCGCAGCCCAGTCATCGCGGAAGTCCTGGTCGAACCGGGGTCCGTGCCGCGCCTGAGTGCGACAACTGATCTCAGCGGCGTGGCGCTTGATCTCCCGTCACCCTATGGCAAGCGCGCCGATGAAACGATGAACCTGCAAATGAATCTGCCCTTGGGTGCTGAGCAGACCCTTATCGACTTTACGGCCCCTGAACCTGGAATCTACTTTGCCATGGATGCCACCGGGGGTACGGTGCGCGGCGCAACCCTGGGATTTGGCGATGGCCCCTTTGCGGTCGCCGATAATACCCTGGTGCTGACCGGTCACGCCGCACTGGTTGATGAGCCGGCCTGGTCAGATTTCTATGAGCGTTACATTGCCCTGACGCCGCGCAGTGAGCTGGACACGGCCGCCGACCCTAATGCCCCCGCGGATCCCAATGATCCGGTGCCCCAAGAGCCGCAACTTGCGTTGCAAATTGACAAGCTGCGTGCCGATCAGCTGCTGATATGGGGGCAGCAGGTCACTGATGTCACCTTATCCCTCGAGCACGCGGGTGGTTCCAGTGACTGGCAGGTCACCGCTGAAAACCCCTGGCTGGAGGGAGAGCTGACACTTGCCCATGATTTTGGCCAGGGCAGCTTGCGCTTGAACCGCCTGGATCTTGCGGGGCTGGACACCCTGGATGGAGCTGGGCAGGACGCGGGCAATCCCGCGCCGGCTGCGGAGTTGGAGGCCGACGGTGAGGGGGTCAGGGCTGAGTCCGAGGCCTGGGTACCCCTGGAGTTACCCGAACTCTCAGTTTCGATACTTGATCTGCGTAATGATGAACTGGACCTGGGCACGCTGACGTTTGAACTCAATAGCGATGCCGAACTGATTACGGCGCGGAACATCCTCGGCGAACTGGCCGGAACGCGTATTTCGGAGGATCGGCCCGGTGAATACGTTTGGCGGCAGAGCCCGGAGGGTGGCAGTAGCAGTCTGCAGGTCGCGCTACGCGGCGACGATTTTGGCGATGTGTTCACGCGATTAAACTACCAGCGCACACTGGAGTCGGACAGTGGTGAGTTCAGTGTCGACTGGCGCTGGCCTGGTGGTCCGCAGGACTTCGCTTTGGCACAAACTTCTGGCGCGGCCTCGTTGGATTTACAGCGAGGCCGCTTTCTTGATGCGCCACAGGGTGCGTCGGGAACGCTGCGCGTGGTTAGTCTGCTTAACTTTGCCGGCATCGTTCAACGGCTCAGCCTCACACACATGTTTGAAGCAGGAATCCCGTTCGACAGTGTTATTGGGGAGATGCAGCTTGACGCTGGGACCATGGAGGTTGACCCGATTGAGGTTAAGGGTGCCAGTAGCGGTTTCCGCTTTAATGGCCTGGTAGAACTGGCGGAGCAGGATTTCGCCCCGTCCCCGGAGGGCGATGTACCGGATGCCAGCGCTCCCGCGGGGCACCAGGTGTCCGGTGAATTGGTGGTGACCTTGCCCGTGGCCAACAACCTGCCATGGGTAGCAGCCCTGGCAGCCGGATTGCCCGTGGCCGCCGGCGTATTTGTGGTCAGCAAGGTTTTTGAAAAACAGGTTAATCGCGTGTCGAGTGGCGTTTACAAGGTCAGCGGTGCACTGGATGAGCCGGACATTGAGTTCGATCGCATCTTTGATACCGGGGTGCAGGCCGTCGGTGTGGATCCCAATATGCCGCCCGCTGATGCCAACTCTCCCGGTGAATCAACAACACCCGCTTCATAGATATCTGGCAATCGGCGACGGCGCTGCGGGTTTATTCACCCTGTTGCAGTTCACGAAGATATTTGAATAGTTTGCGGCTGGCCACAGGCGGTTTACCCTTTTGCTGTTCGCGTTGATGCTGTAATAGAAGCTGCCTGAGGTGTTGTCGGTCAGTTTGTGGCCAGCGCTCCACTACCGACTGGATTGCCGCATCGCCCTCGCTCAACAACTGGTCACGCAGTTGCTCCAGAGCATGAAAAGCCTCGTTCTCGCGTTGTTGGGGTGCGAAAATTTTGGCCAGTGCTGCCTCAATCGGCGCGGGATCCATGTCGCGCATCAGCTTGCCGATATACTGCAGATGGCGTTTGTGTGCACTGTGTGAGCGAATGCGCTTTGCCTCCGCCAGCGCAAGTTCCAGCGCTTCGTTATCCAGTGGGACTTGCTGCAATTGCTTGTCACTGAGCTTGAGCAGGGACTCCCCTAATTTCTGCAGGGCGGTCATCTGGCGCTTTACAGCTGACTTACTGGGCGGCTCGTCATGATTCTCGTGGGAGTAATCGTCGTAGTCAGGCATAAAACAGTGTCGCCAGGCCCAGGAATGAAATGAACCCCACCACGTCAGTAACGGTTGTCAGCACCACGCCACCCGCCAGTGCCGGGTCGATATTTATCCGGCGCATCACCAGCGGTACCACGGCGCCCGACAAGCCCGCGGTGATCAAGTTGATAACCATGGCCGCGGCGATAATGAAGCCCAGGCTCCAGTCATCAAACCACAGGGACGCAGCGACCGCGACCACCGCGGCCCATAGAAACCCGTTGAGCGTGCCGATCAGCACCTCCCGGGTCACCAGGTAAAGTTGGTTGGTGCTGGTTATCTGCCCGAGTGCGATCCCGCGCACCAGTAGCGTCAGCGTCTGGGTGCCGGCGATGCCGCCCATGGATGCCACGATTGGCATCAACACAGCCAAAGCCACAACTTTTTCGATGGTGCCCTGGAACATGTTGATCACGGAGGCGGCGATGAACGCGGTTACCAGGTTAACGCCCAGCCAGATCGCCCTGCGTGGCACTGCCTTCATGACTGGTGCAAATGTATCCTCGTCCTCATCCAGGCCCGCCATGGACATGAGAGAGTGGTCCGCATCTTCGCGGATGACATCCACCACGTCGTCGATGGTGATACGACCGAGTAACTTGCCATTCTCGTTCACCACCGGCGCTGATACCCAGTCGTTACGTTCGAATAGCCGCGCCACCTCATCGTCCGGCATGTAGGCGGGAATGGGGTCCACGTCAGTAATCATCATTTCGCGTACTGATACAGACGGGTCGGAGACGAGTAAGGTCCTCAATGGCAACAGGCCTATAAACTGGTCGTTGCGGTTCACCACGATCAGGTTGTCGGTCATCGCCGGGATTTCTTCGTGACGCCGCAGATAGCGTAGCACCACGTCGAGCGTTAGCCGCGCCCGTATGGTGATGGCGTCGGTATTCATCAGGCCGCCGGCGACATCGTCCGGGAAGTGCATCACCTGCTCCAGGCGCGTGCGGTCCTGTTGATCCATGGACTTGAGGACTTCGCGTGTTACCCGGTCCGGGAGTTGTTGCAATATATCTGCAACATCATCGTCTTCGAGGCCCTCGGTAATCTGCGCGACCTCGGCGGCGTCCATCTGCTTTAGGAACTCCGCCTGCAGTTCGTCCCCCAGCTCGTTGAGGATCTCGCCTTCCTGGTCGACGTCGAGCATCTGCCACAGAATATGGCGAAACTTAGGTGGTGAGGATTCAAGCAGGTGAGCCACGTCCGGCGGTGACAGGCCGTTGAGCATGCGGCGAACGTCGACCAGGGTGCCGCTATCCAGCGCCAGCGACAGCTTATCGATTTGTCGTTGTGAGCTTGCTGTCGCGTGCGCCATAGTGTGACCGCGAAGACCCCCCTGGACCTTCGACTTCCCCTTGGCTCAATTATCCGGTAAAGACTGGACTACAACAACGCTTGCGGGTGGGTAGTATTACTCTTCTTCGCCAAAGCGATTATTGATCAGCTCGGTGAGTGCGGCGAGTGCCACATCTTCATCGTTGCCCTCGATGTGCAACTCCAGTTCTGTCCCCTTGCCAGCGGCCAGCATCATGACCGACATAATGCTTTTGCCGTCCACCAACTGGTCAGCCTGACCCACCTTGATGCTGCTGGAATGGGCGGCGGCACAACCGACGAACTTGGCCGCTGCGCGTGCATGCAGTCCAAGTTTGTTGACGATGAGTACCTTGCTATGAATCACTATTTATTACTGTTGTAGTTCCCGGTGTCTCAGGTGCAGGTGTTCGTAGTGCGTCTGGTAGTGTCTGAACAGGCGATCAGCCAAATATACTGACCTATGTTGGCCGCCGGTACAACCCAGCGCGATGGTCATGTAAGTGCGCTTGCCATCACTGTAGTGTGGCAACCAGGTATCCAGGTAGCTGCAGATATCCTGAAATAGCAGCTCTGTCACGGACTGTGCCTCGAGAAACTCGGCGACCTCACTATCGAGTCCTGTCTTCAGTCGTAGCGCCTTCACCCAGTGGGGGTTGGGTAGCATGCGCACGTCGAATACCAGGTCTGCATCGGCAGGTAAGCCACGCTTGAATCCAAAGGACTGGATCAGGATCGACATCGTGCCGCTGATATCGCCTACCAGGCGTTGCTTGATGGCGTCCCGCAATTCATAAATATTGAGTTGGCTGGTGTCCAGCACCAGTGAAGCGGCGGTGGCGATCGGCTCCAGTAAGCGTCGCTCCTGGTCGATAGCCTCGGCCAGCGGTACATCGTCGCTGCTGAGCGGGTGGCGCCTGCGCGTTTCGCTAAAGCGCTTGATCAACACCATGTCTGCCGCGTCCAGGAACAGCACGCGCGTGTCAATGGTGTCAGCCAGTGATTCAAGTATGACGCTGAAATTGTTCAGGTCTTCCCAGGCGTTGCGGGCATCTATGCACACGGCGGTGCCTTTGAAGTGCTCGAACTCCCGGCGTCCTGTCTCGTCCATTAACGCAGGGAGCAGGGAAACAGGCAGATTATCGATGCAGTAATAGCCCTCGTCTTCCAATTGGTGCAGCGCGGTGCTTTTACCCGAGCCGGACCGTCCGCTGATAATAACGAGTTGCATAACCGCAGTGCCTACTCCGACCACCCGGTTGCGATAGAGTGGAGAGTCTGGGCGTCCTCGGCGCTGCGCAGCTGCTCGCAAAATGCTGCCTGGCTGAACAGGCGCGCGACGCTCGCCAGAATGTCCAGGTGCTGTTGGTGGGCCTCATTGGGCACCAGTAAGGCAAACACCAGGTCTACAGGTCGGTCGTCTGGCGCATTGAAGTCTACCGGTTCGGAGAGGGTGAGCAATGTACCCAGCGGGTGAGAGCAATTCTCAATCCGGCAGTGAGGTATGGCAATTCCCTGGCCCAGGCCAGTGCTGCCCAACTCCTCGCGCGCAATCAGCTGGGAGAGCACGTCACTGGTGGGGAGGGATAGTTGATCCTGGCTGATAGCTCCGGCGATGGTTTCAAAGAGGCGTTTTCTGCTGACCACCGGGACGCGGCAGAGCGTCCTGCCCGGGGTCAGCAACTGAGATAGAACTTGCATGAATGATTATCAGTGACCTCTGGATTTTTCTTTGTGTTTGATGAGTTGTCGATCGAGTTTGTCGGCCAGTGCATCGATGGCCGCGTACATATCCTCGGACTCGGCGGCCGCGAAAATATCGGCACCTGAAATGTGTACCGTGGCCTCGGCCTTTTGCACCAGTTTTTCTACGATGAGGGTAACTTCTGTATTGGTGATTTGATCGAAATGTCGTTGCAGGCGTTCGAATTTGCTCTCGACATAGTCCCGCAGTGGGTCTGTAACTTCAACATGGTGACCGCTGACATTTAATTGCATAGTTAACTCCTTCTGTTATTGCAAAGAGGCCCTGCACAGGCAGCAGCCCCGTATACATGCACCTATTAGTCTAGACCAATCTCTTGCGCTCGTTTGACGGTGGAATGAAGAGCGTGTCCCGGTATTTCGCCACCGTGCGCCGTGCAACCTGAATTCCCTGTTCCTCGAGCAGCTGCGCAATTTTATTGTCGCTTAGCGGCTTGCGGGGATTTTCAGCCGACACCAGTTTCTTGATAAGTGCGCGTATCGCGGTGGACGAGCATTCACCTCCCGCAGTGGTACCGACGTGGCTTGAAAAGAAATACTTCAATTCAAAAATGCCGCGCGGCGTATGCATGTACTTGCGGGTGGTTACGCGGGAGATTGTGGATTCGTGCATCTCCACTTCCTCGGCAATGTCGTGCAGGACCATTGGTTTCATAGCCTCTTCGCCGTACTCGAGAAAATTGCGCTGTTTTTCGACTATCTTTGAGGCTACCTTCATCATGGTTTCATTGCGCGACTGCAGGCTTTTCAGGAACCAGCGCGCCTCTTGCAGGTTGTCCCGCAAGAACGTGTTGTCGCTGCCATTGTCAGCTCGCTTGATCAGGCCGGCGTATTCATTGTTGATGCGTAATTTGGGGGCGACGTCCGGATTAAGTTCCACCAGCCAGCGACCGTTGCGCTTGCTGACAAAGATATCAGGAACGATGTACTCGGTGCTGTCCTGGCCCAGGGATTCGCCGGGATAGGGGTCTAGCGATTGCACCAGCGCCAGCACCTCTCGCAGTTGTTCTTCGTTAAGCTTGGTGCGACGCAGTATCTGCGCGTAGTCGCCACTGCCCAGCTGATTGATATGTCGGCTTACCAGGGTTCTCGCTTGTTCCAGCCAGGGAGTCTCGGCGGGGAGTTGGCGCAACTGTATTAGCAGGCATTCCTGCAGGTCCCTTGCGCATACCCCGGTGGGCTCAAATTGTTGTAAGCGATGCAGTACGGCAACGACCTCGTCGAGATCGATCTCCAACTCTTGCTCTAGGGATTGGTGGATCTCCTCGACGGGTGTCAGCAGGCGGCCGTTGTCACCCGTGGCGTCAATGATTGCAAGCGCGATAACTCGATCAACATCCGACAAGCGGGTCAGGCCCAACTGCCATAACAGGTTGTCGTGCAAGCTCTCCACGCTGCTGTTGCGATTGTCGCCATCGAACTCCGACACTTCCATTGGCGCCGTTACCGGCGCTGAAGAGGGCATCATATCCTCCCATTGCGTGTCTACGGGCAGGTCATCGGGCAAGGACTCGGCCCATTCGCTCTCTTCCGCAGCTGGCGAATCAAGCTCGTTCTCCTGGGAGGCCTGGGCAGAGACTGTCTCGGCGCTTCCGCTGTCCTTGGGCTCTGGCGCGTCAGTGGAGACTGGCTCTGCATCTGATTCTTCCTCGGCGACTTCCAGCATGGGGTTGTTGTCGAGAACCTCCTGGATTTCCTGCTGTAAGTCGAGTGTGCTCAGCTGCAGCAACTTGATCGCCTGCTGAAGTTGCGGCGTCATGGTCAGCTGCTGGCCTAGCTTTAGCTGGAGCGATTGCTTCATTGAGGTGTGAAAGAGATCCCTGGAGGGTTGGTCTATTCCCGCAGTTTAGACCCGGCCGGTAGCAACTGGCAACCAGTTGGCGCGAAAATTGCTTTAACTTCTGAAGTTGTCGCAAATAGTGAGGATAACTGTAGTCGCCGGGCTCGAGCTCTGTGTCTTACTGACTGAAGCCCGGTGGCGGCGCTTGGATTACGTGGCTTACAACTTGAACTGGTCGCCAAGATAGATTTCTCGCACTCGGCTGCTCGCCAGCACATCATCGGCATTGCCGGCAGCGATGATATGGCCCTCCCCCACAATGAATGCTTGCTCGCAGATATCCAGGGTGTCGCGCACATTATGGTCTGTGATGAGCACACCGATGCCTCGGTCCTGCAGGTGCTTGATAATCTGCTTGATATCGTTGACGGAAATGGGGTCAACGCCGGCAAATGGCTCGTCCAGAAGAATAAAATCGGGTTCCGTAGCCAATGCCCGGGCAATTTCGATCCGCCGTCGCTCACCACCCGATAGAGACTGGCCGAGACTGTCCCTGAGGTGGCTGACGTGGAACTCTTCCAGCAATTGGTCTCGCAGCATGTGTCGCTGGTTGCGGTTGAGGTCGGGACGCGTTTCCAAAATAGCTGAAATATTATCCCCGACGGTGAGCTTGCGGAAAATAGAAGCTTCCTGCGGGAGGTAGCCAATGCCCCGGCGCGCGCGCTCGTGCATGGGCAGTGCGGTAATATCCTCACCGTTGATTTCGATGTGCCCCCGGTCCGCGGCGATGATCCCCACGATCATGTAAAAACAGGTCGTTTTGCCAGCGCCGTTGGGCCCTAGCAGGCCGACCACCTGGCCACTTTCCAGCTCCAGTGATACGTCTTTTACTACCTCGCGGCCGCGGTAGGCCTTGGCCAGGTTACTCGCTTTCAGCTGGGCCACTGGTGTCCTCTTGGTCGTTTACCACCTGTGCCGGGATCACCACCTCGACCCGGCTGTCGGTCTGGTTCACGTTGGAGTCCGCTCTCACCAGCTGTTCCGCGATGTAGTAATCGATAGTATCACCGGTGACGATGGACCCATCCTGTTCAACCTGGGCATTATCGCTAAGGTGTACACGCTCTTCAGTCTTGAAGTACTCAATGGTGTTGGCCCGCGCGTGCATCATTGCCTTGTTCACCTCGGGGATCTGCTGCATGTGTGCGGGTTTGCCCACCGCGACAATCCTGTCGGCTTCCTCGGTGACATGGTGAACGGTGATTTTGTCCGCTTCAATTCGCAGGCTGCCCTGGTCCAGCCGCACGTTGCCAGTGTACTCGGTATAGCCCTGTTTCTCGTCGCGCAGCGCGTGATCTGCCGTGATTCGAATCGGTTGCTCCCGGTCTTCTGGCAAGGCCTGGGCGCTGTTGCTAAGGGCTGCGGTTATGAGCGCAATGCTCAGCGCCGTCAGTACCGTGCGCCAGTCCAATCGCTGTGAGTCAGGGCTGGTCCGGCACATAGGTGCTCTCCACATTGTTGATCAATTGAATCTTTTCTGAATCCAGTTCCGCGAGCAAAGCGTCGGCGCGCGTGACGTGCGGGCCCTGGGTAATGGTTACCGGCATGATAGTGGCTGCGGTTTTTTTGTCCATGTCCAGGCTCATGGACTCGCTCTCCAGTATTCCACCGCTTTGATCGTTGACCAGCTTCACCCGCTCGAGCAAGACCAGGGTTTCACGGCTGAAAATGTAACGACCAGATTTTGCCTGCCCCGACCAGGTGCGGTCATCGCCGTGGTGAGAGTAATAGCGGGGTTCTTGCAGCAGTGCTTCATCCTTCTTGGGAAAATGATCGGCGCGCTGCGCCTCAATGATTTCGACCAGTGCTCCCCCTTCGTCGTAGTTCCAGGTGCGGGTTGTTTCCAGATAGTTCTGGGGCAACTGCTGTCGGTTACTGATATTGGCAGTATCGAGTGAGGGCCTGGTGAGAGGCTCCCAGAAATAGCTGGCGGCGAGTCCGAGCACAATAGCCAGTAACAGTTGTAGAGATGCTCTTGGCATTAGCTAAAGCGTTCCTCGGTCGGCGCCAGCAAGCCCCTGGCGTGCAATATCATTTCGCAGGCTTCCCTGACCGCACCCCTGCCACCAGCGGCGCTACTTTGCCAGTCGGCGGAGGCGGCTACTGCAGCGCTGGCATCCGCGACGGTCAGCCCCAGACCCGCAGCACGTATCGCTGCCAGGTCTGGCAGGTCGTCGCCCATATAGGCACAGTCACTGAGTTTGATGCCGAGTTGATCAGCAAGTTCATTGAGCGCGGTGAGCTTGTCCTCGCGACCCTGGATAACACGGGAGATACCGAGTTCCGCTGCGCGGCGCGCTACGATCTCGGACTGTCGCCCGGTGATAATGGCGACCTGGATACCCGCATCCTGAAGCAACTTGATACCCAGCCCGTCCTTGATGTTGAACGCCTTTAGTTCTTCACCATTGTTGCCATAGTAAATCGAGCCATCTGTCAGCACCCCGTCCACGTCCAGGGCGAGAACTTGTACCGTGCCCGCAGCGCCAGGTGCTCGGGCGGTGGCGTCTGTATTTTGCTGGTGCGTAGCTGTCATGGCTCAGGCGATACCAGCCTGAAGCAGGCTGAGCAGGTGTACAACACCGGTTAGATGGCCATCGTCGTCAAGCACCGCCAGTGAGCTGATTTTGCGCTCTTCCATAACGCGCAGCGCCTCTGCTGCCAGACTGTTCGCGCCGATGGTTGTCGCCTGTGTGGACATCAGCGAATCGATGGCAGTGTTGTTGATATCAATCTTCTTATCAAGTGTCCTGCGCAGGTCACCGTCGGTGAATACGCCCAGCATGTGATTGGCGCCGTCGACCACCGTGGTCATGCCCAGTCCCTTGTTGCTGATCTCGAGCAGTGCTTCGGCCAGGGGCGTTTCTGGACTTACCCTGGGTATGGCATCGCCGCTGTGCATAACATCGGCCACTTTGAGCAACAACTTTTTACCCAGCGCGCCGCCCGGATGCGAGAAAGCAAAGTCTTCGGCGGTGAAGCCACGTTTTTCCAGCAGTGCAATCGCCAGCGCATCACCCATGACCAGCGCGGTGGTGGTACTGGAGGTGGGTGCGAGATCGAGCGGGCACGCTTCTGTTTCAACCCCGGTGTTCAGGTGCGCGTCCGATGCTCCTGCCAGGGTAGAGCCATCATTGCCTGTCATCGACACCAGCGTATTATCCTGTCGCTTAAGCAGTGGCAGCAGGGTGACTATTTCGGGTGTGGTGCCGCTGTTAGACAGCGCCAGTACCGAATCGTCGGGGGTGATCATGCCCATGTCCCCGTGGCTTGCTTCACCGGGGTGAACATAAAACGCGGGGGTGCCAGTGCTGGCAAAGGTGGCGGCAATTTTGTTGGCGATATGACCAGACTTGCCCATGCCGGTGACTATCACCCTACCTTTTGTTGCCAGCAGTAATTCACAGGCGCGCGAGAACGTTCCATCAATGCGTGCTTCCAGGGAAGCTATAGCGGCCGTCTCCATCTGCACCGTGCGTCGCGCCGAGGTGACGAAACTGATTGGTGTTCCATCCGACATGTTGGACAGGCCCTAAATGGTCACGTATAGCAGGTAATAATACAGGGCGTAGAACAGCAGCAACAGTGCGCCCACTGAGCGACCGACATAGGAATGCCCCGGCGGGGCGGCCCTGCGCATGCGGCCGAAGTAGATTGCCATGGCGAGTATCACGGTGGCGATGGTCATTGCCGCGTAGTCACGTTCCAGCACCTGTGGAGACAGGTCCATAGGGCTCAGCAGGCCGGGTATGGCCATGACCGCCAGCAAGTTGAAGAGGTTGGAGCCAATAACGTTGCCGACCGCAATTTCGGTGTGACCACGCAGGGCGCTGGCCACCGTTGCTGCCAATTCCGGCAGGCTGGTACCAATCGCGACGATGGTCAGGCCGATAATCAATTCGGAGACGCCGAGCATTTCTGCCACTTCCGTCGCGCCCCAGACCAGCAGGCGGGAACTGCCGACCAACAGCAGTAGTCCCATGAAGAAGGTCACCCAGGCGCGCAGCGGATCAAGGTGTGGCAGGGGTTCTTCGCCTGCTTCCTCCTGGAGGATTTCATCCTTTGACTGGGTACGCATCATCTGGATAAGAATGAACGCCAGCGCCGCCAGCATCAGGCAGCCATCCAGCTGCGAGAGATTGCCATCAACCAGCAGCAGACCGGCACCGAGGGTGACTGCCAGTAGCGTCGGCATTTCCACTTTCATGCAACTCGGGTGGATATACAGCGGCGCAACCATGACGGTCGCACCCAGCACGAGTCCGACGTTGGCGATGTTCGATCCGATGGCGTTGCCGATGGCGAGCTTGCCGGCGCCAGCCAGGGTGGCGGTGATAGAAACCAGGATTTCGGGGGCGGATGTACCCAGGGATACAATGGTCAGGCCGATGATAACTGGTGACAGGCCAACGTTTTCCGCAATAGAGGCGGCTCCGGCGACAAACAGGTCGGCACTCCAGATGAGAATGATGAATCCAACCAGTATGGCCGCAGCAGCGATCAGCATGTAGGGTGTTTTCCTGTTAGAGTATGCTTTTGCAGCTCAGTTGAACCGTTACCGTTGTTTTGTTGTCACAGTAGAGCATCTGGCACTCTTTATCTGCAATACCCCAAATCATCAAGGCGAAGGGCGGATTATACAGCGCCGGGCCAACGTTAGAAGTAAAATTTGGACTATGGATCGTAGCATGTTGAATATTGGCAAAGCCTTAGCAGGGCTGTTTCTGGTGGTGGCCTCGGCGCTTGCAATCGCCCAGGGGGAGACGCCACAGGAGATAACCGCGCACAGCGTTGTGCAGGAGGCCACCATGGAAGTCATGGCGGTGGTGCAGGCCGCTGGCGAGTATGTCGACGAGGACCCGGAGCGTTACTACGGCGAAGTTTTATCTGTGCTTGACCCTGTGGTTGATTTTCGTGGCTTTGCGCGCAGTGTCATGGGTCCGTACGCGAGTAGTGAACGCTACCGCTCGCTCGACGAGAGTGGCCGTGAGCAGCTGCGCGGCCAACTGGACGCCTTTACCGAGGTGATGCGTACCGGCCTGGTGCGTACCTACAGCAAGGGATTGCTAGCCTTCGGCGGTTCGCGAATTGAGGTCAGTTCAGCCAGCCCGGAGGAAGAGGGCAAGAAACGCGTATCAGTGCAGCAGCTGATTTATAGCGAAACCTCGGAACCCTATGTGGTGCTTTACCAGATGGGACTTGACCGCTCCGGCAATTGGAAGCTGCGCAACATGATCATCGAAAGCGTGAATCTCGGTGAAATCTATCGTAATCAGTTCGAGGCCTCGGCCAGGGAACACGAGGGCGATCTGGACCGGGTCATCGCTGGCTGGGATGCAGAGGCACTGGATACCTGATACCCCGGGGGCAACTCGCTATCGGAGCACTTTTCTCCTAAAATGCCCGGTTTCCCGGCCGTGGTGACGGTCGGAAGACTTGGATAGTGGAGTGTGATTGATGGACGCGGCGACGGTCAAAACCCTGGTAGAAGCAGAACTCGACCAGTGCCAGGTTGATGTGCAGGGAGAGGGTGCAAACTACGATATCACGGTTGTAGGTCCTGTGTTCGAAGGCTTGCGCCCCGTGCGCAGGCAGCAGCTGGTTTACGCTGCCCTGAACAGCCATATCGCCGACGGCAGTATTCACGCTGTCAATATCCACACCTACACCCCCGAACAGTGGCAGGCCCAGGCGAACGCCTGATCATCGCCGTCCCCTTGGAGTTATTTTGGACAAGCTAGTCATACAGGGCGGGCGCAGCCTCGATGGAGAGTTGCGCATCTCCGGCGCCAAAAACGCAGCACTGCCGATCCTGGCGGCGACTCTGCTCGCGTCTGATCCGATTACCATCCGCAACCTGCCACACCTGCACGACATCACCACCATGATCGAGTTGCTGGGGTGTATGGGTGTTGAGCTGACCATCGATGAAAAACTGAGTATCGAGGTTGATGCGACCGGTATTACCGATTTTTCGGCGCCCTATGAGCTGGTAAAAACCATGCGTGCCTCAATCCTGGTGCTGGGCCCGATGGTGGCCCGTTTCGGTAAAGCCCATGTTTCTTTTCCCGGTGGTTGTGCGATTGGGAGCAGGCCGGTGGATTTGCACCTGCGCGGATTGGAAGCCATGGGTGCCCGGATTAACGTCGAAGGCGGCTATATCAATGCCGAGGTTGACGGACGCCTGCAGGGCGCGCGGATTCTGATGGAGACCGTCACAGTCGGCGGGACGGAAAATATTATGATGGCCGCAACCCTGGCCGAGGGGCGCACCGTCATCGAAAATGCCGCTCGCGAACCGGAAGTGGTCGATCTGGCCATGTGCCTGATTGCTATGGGCGCGAACATCTCCGGACATGGCACCGACACGATCGTCATTGATGGTGTTGAGACGCTGCATGGCTGTACCTATGACGTTATGCCAGATCGCATCGAGGCCGGTACCTACCTGGTTGCGGCTGCCGCTACCGGGGGCAAGATTCGCGTGCGTGATGTATGCCCCGATCACCTCGAGGTTGTTTTACAGAAGTTGACCGAGGCCGGTGCGCAGATCAATAGCGGCGAGGATTGGATCGAACTGGACATGGCGGGCAAGCGTCCAAAGGCAGTGAGTATCAAGACCGCCCCCTATCCCGGCTTCCCCACGGATATGCAGGCCCAGTTTACGGCCATGAACGCCATTGCCGAGGGTACCGGCACGGTGACCGAAACCGTGTTCGAGAACCGGCTGATACAAACCCATGAAATGAATCGCATGGGTGCAAACATCACCATCGAGGGCAACACAGCCATCATTAATGGGCAGGATGTGCTGCAGGGTGCGCCCGTGATGGCGACGGACCTGCGTGCCTCGGCGAGCCTGGTGATAGCCGGCCTCGTGGCCAGTGGCCAAACCCAGGTTGATCGTATCTACCACATCGACCGGGGATACGAATGTATCGAAGAAAAACTGCAATTGCTGGGTGCAGATATCCGGCGTCTGCCTGATTGATGTGGGTGATGCTATGAGCAAGGGACTCACCATCGCCCTGACCAAGGGGCGCATACTCAAGGAAACCCTGCTGCTGCTTGCGCGCGCGGGTATTGAACCTGCCGAAGACGTGAACACCAGCCGCAAGCTGGTTTTTGACACCAATCGTCCCGGCGTGCAGCTGGTGATAATTCGCGGTACCGACGTGCCCACCTATGTGCGTCACGGGGCGGCGGACCTCGGGGTGGTAGGCAAGGATATATTGATGGAGCATGGAGCGGAGGGTCTGTACGAACCGCTGGACCTCAACATCGCACGCTGCCGACTGATGACGGCTGGGCCCGTGGGATGGCAACCCGGTGGGTCGCGAATTCGAGTGGCCACCAAGTTTGCCAACATCACTCGGCGCTATTTCGCACAACAGGGCGTGCACGCCGACGTCATCAAGTTGTACGGGGCAATGGAGCTGGCTCCGATGGTAGATCTCGCGGACCTGATCGTGGACATCGTCGATACCGGCAATACGTTGCGGGCAAACGGCATGGAACCACTTGAGGAAATTGCCACCATCAGTTCACGGCTGATTGTTAACAAAGCCGCGATGCGTTCCAGTTTCGGCGCCGTGAAGACCGTTATCGACGATCTCGCGGCGGCGGTTGCCGCCTGATGTCTTCCGAAGCACTTAACGTGTTGCGGCTGGATTCCAGTCAGGCGGATTTCGATGATCGCTTGCAGGCCTTGATCGCCTGGGAAGACGATCTCGCGGAATCTGTTGTGGATACAGTGGCGGCCATCATTGCCGATGTGCGTCGTCGTGGCGATGAAGCGTTGCTGGACTATACCCGACGCTTTGATCGCCTGGCCCTGGAGTCAGGTGCGGCGCTGGAGGTACCTTCGGAACGGTTGGTGGCAGCGCTGGACGCGATTGATCCCGAGCAGCGCCGGGCACTGCAACAAGCGGCGGAGCGCATTCGCAGCTATCACCAGCACCAGGTGCTGGAAAGCTGGCAATACCGGGACGAGGGGGGCAATCTGCTCGGCCAGAAAATCACGCCGTTGGCGCGTGTGGGTATTTATGTGCCCGGCGGCAAGGCCAGTTATCCCTCGTCAGTGTTAATGAATGCGATTCCTGCGAAAGTAGCGGGTGTGGCTGAGATTATCATGGTTGTGCCGGCGCCTGACGGTCAACTCAGCGACATGGTACTGGCCGCGGCCGGCATAGCCGGGGTGGACAGGGTATTCACCGTCGGGGGCGCGCAGGCGGTAGCTGGGCTGGCCTACGGTACCGAGACCCTGCCCGCTGTCGATAAAATTGTCGGTCCAGGCAACATCTTTGTCGCCACTGCTAAGCGCCAGGTTTTTGGACAGGTGGGCATCGACATGCTCGCCGGACCCTCGGAAATACTGGTAATCTGTGATGGCTCAACCGACCCGGATTGGGTTGCCATGGACCTGTTTTCCCAGGCTGAACACGACGAAAATGCGCAGGCGATCCTGCTCTCACCTGACCAGGCGTTCATTGACGCTGTACTTGCAAGCATTGAGCGGCAACTGTCTTCCATGCCTCGCGCTGATATCATCGCAGCGTCGCTGGCGTCCCGTGGCGCTGTTATCAAGACTCAGGATCTGCAGGAAGCGGTCACCATCAGCAACTCTGTGGCCCCTGAGCACCTTGAGCTGTCAGTCGCCGATCCCGAGGCTTTGCTGGAACAAATCACTGATGCCGGTGCGATCTTCATGGGCCGCTACACGTCCGAGGCGCTGGGTGATTACTGCGCCGGTCCAAATCATGTATTGCCGACATCCGGCACAGCGCGCTTCTCTTCGCCGCTGGGAGTTTACGATTTCCAGAAGCGCAGCTCGGTGATCATGTGCAGTGAGCAGGGCGTCAGGGAGTTAGGTGAGATAGCCTCGGTACTGGCGCGGGGTGAAGAACTCACCGCACACGCCCGCAGTGCTGAACTGCGCCTTGAACCGGGGTCGGGTGGCGCCGATTAATTCCCGAATTAATTATGGCGAGGGCGACTCGCGCAAGGTGCCAACCACCGCTTTCAGGTCCAAGGTCTGCTGACGGCGCTGCAGTGTTACGTCGATGGTGTCCCCCGGGCGTAGCAGTGCGATACTGTTCCGGGTCTGACGACCATCAATGACCATTTCATTGTTGATGTGCGTGATGATGTCACCCATTTGCACGCCTGCGCGATCTGCCGGGCTATCGGGAGCCACGTCGGTCACCAGCAGTGCCTGTCCAGGGCCGTCGACTCGCAGTCGCGGCTCGACACTGACACCCAGCCAGCCGCGGATGACCTCGCCATAGTCGATCAGATCCTGCATCACATACACCGCCAGGTTGGCGGGAATGGCGAGGCTGATGCCGCTTCCCGTCGCGGCGCTCTGCCGTTGGTTTGAACCGGTGTAGATCAGCGTATTGATCCCCAACAAGTGCCCCTGGGTGTTAACCAGCGCACCGCCGGAATTGCCCAGGTGAATCGCTGCGTCGGTCTGGATATAGTTTTCGTAGGGGTTGGTCTGCAAGCCAAAGCGGCCCAGTGCAGAGACAATGCCCTGGGTCACTGAATTGCCAAAACCCAAAGGATTGCCAATGGCCAGTACCACATCACCCACCTGTGCCTGATCAGAGTCGCCGCGGGTAATGGGCTGGAGGTTGGGCAGCTCTATCTTGAGCACCGCCAGATCGGAGGCTGTGTCCTTTCCCACCACCGCGGCCCTGGCGATGCGGCCATCGTGCAGGAGGATCTGTATGGCATCCGCGCCATCGATCACGTGGTTGTTGGTGAGAATGTGACCTTCAGTGGTCATGATGACCCCGGAGCCCAGCGACCGTTCGACCCGTTGCTGCTGGCGTCTGGGGGCCATATTGCGAAAAAACAGATCTTCCAGGGCCGGGTTGCGGCGAGTGCGAACCAGTTTGGCGGTATAGATATTGACCACCGATGGGGTGGCAAGACTTACCGCCTGGTTGTAGCTGGCGCCCGTGCCTGTTGTGCCGCCGGCGGGTTGATTGTTTGGTAATACCCAGCGGTCCAGAATTAACAGGGCAGCCAGTAATCCGGCGATGGCGGGCCAGGTGATGAACTTCATGCTGTCTTTCATGAATGCCTGATCTTTTGTTTGAGGCAGCATTGTATATGATGAGCAGGATAACCACAGCCGCCCCATTCACAGCGGACCTAACAGGTATACGACTATGCCCACCCAGCTCAAGGAACTGGTTGCCTATCTCGATGAGCAACTGCAGGTGCAACGATTCAAGGATTATTGTCCCAATGGCCTGCAGGTCGAGGGTGGCGCACAGGTCAGCAAGTTGGTGACCGGGGTAACCGCTAACCAGGCTCTACTGGATGCAGCTGTGGAATGCGGTGCAGATGCCGTAATGGTGCACCATGGTTATTTTTGGCGAGGCGAGAGCCCGGTCATTACCGGTATGAAGCGCAGACGCCTGGGAACCTTGCTTGCGAACAACCTCAGTCTGTTGGCCTACCATCTACCGCTGGATGCACACCCGGAGTGGGGGAACAACGCCTGTTTCGGGCGCTTGTTGGGTATTGATCAACAAGCTCCGCTGGACAGCGAGGATAGCCAGGGAGTGGGTAGTATTGGCAGCTTGCAGCAGCCCGTGCAACTTGCGGACCTGGTAGAGCAGGTCAATGAGATAACCGGCCGGAAAGCGCTGTGTATTGGTGATGAAGGCGTACAGGTGCAACGCATAGCCTGGTGTACGGGCGCGGCACAGGGGTATATCGAAACGGCCTTGTCGTCTGGCGCCGAGGTGTTTATCTCCGGCGAGGTGTCAGAGCAGACCGTGCACGTGGCGCGCGAAGAGGGCATTCACTTTATTGCTGCGGGCCACCATGCCACGGAACGTTACGGGGTTCAGGCAGTGGGGGAGCACCTGGCGAGCACTTTCGGGATCGAGCACCGCTATATCGATATAGATAACCCGGTCTAGCGTGACTAGATGGGGCGCGGCGCTTCCTCTTGGTCTTTGGGTGATGCACTGCGCTCCAGGCCGAATTCTTCGTTCAGCATGCCCTTTTCATCCGGGGAAGTTTTGGGCGCGTAATCCAGTGGTGGTTGCACGTCGGCGAGTATTTCCGGGATAACCGTCGGATCGCTGTCTATCTCCCTCTGACCCAGTGCAATTGGACCGCCGTCGTCACACAGTTTGGCGGCACCCTGGGCGAGATGCGTGTGTACCTCGCGATAGCTCTCGGTGAGGTTGTTGAGCAGGCGGGCGGTGTCGGCGAAATGTTCACTGACTTCATCTTCAAAAGACTTCTTGTCCTGCATCACCTGGTCGAGTTTACGCTCAACTTCGCGATAGCGCTGACTGTCCTTGGAACTTCTGCGGCCAAATAATACGCCTGCGATCAGTCCCACCAGGAGAGCGGCGGCAATTGACAGGAGGATGGCTGGGCTGGTCACTAGAACGTTATCTCCAATGTGCAGGTGTTGGCTGGCCAGTATAACCCCAAGGCACCTCTGAATAATACGGTAATACCTCAGCGTAGCTTCCGCGGCCCCTTGCCAGGGCGAGTCGCTCAGGTCACTGCTGGTCTTCATTGACAGTAGATTTGGTGACTAGCGACGTTGCCAAGCCCCCAGCCGGTGGGTACAGTGGCGAGAATTCCCAGTTCACCTACGGCAAACCATCTTGAGTAGTCGACCTCTTACCCCCTGGGAACGCTACCAGGAGGACCTACAGAAGCCCGACTTTTCTCCCGACCCCGCTCAGGAGCACGCAGTGAAGCTGCTGCAGGATCTGTATGAGCGGCTGCTGGCGAGTGGGGATTCCAGCGGTTCGCTATCAAAGTGGTGGCGTCGCTGGCGGCAGGAACCACAGGAACCTGAGAGAGGTCTGTATTTTTGGGGAGGGGTAGGTCGAGGCAAGACCTACCTGGTCGACACCTTTCACGATTGCTTGCCCTTTGAGCGCAAGATGCGTGTCCATTTTCACCGATTCATGCGGCGCGTTCACAACGAACTTAAAGCGCTCGAAGGTGAGAAGAATCCGCTGGAACTGGTGGCGCAGCGCATTGCCGCGGATACGCGGGTCATTTGTTTTGATGAGTTCTTTGTTACCGATATTGCCGATGCAATGATTCTGGGCGGTTTAATGGAGAGCTTGTTCGAGCGCGGCGTCACGCTGGTGGCAACGTCGAATATTGTGCCCAGTAAGCTCTATGAGAATGGCCTGCAGCGGCAGCGATTCCTGCCGGCAATCGCCCTGATCGAACGCTACACCGAGGTGGTTAATGTCGATGCCGGTGTCGATTATCGCTTGCGTACCCTGCAGCAGGCCGAGTTATATCACTACCCCCTGGACGATGCCGCCGACGCAAGTCTGGAAGACAGTTTCGAACGGCTGGCGCCAGAAAAGAGCAAGCACTGGGAACGCCTGGAGGTTAACGGTCGCTACATAACCTGTCGTCGGGTGGCTGATGACGTGGGTTGGTTTGATTTTGACGAACTTTGCGATGGGCCGCGCTCGCAAAACGATTACATTGAGTTGGCCAGGGATTTTCATGCGGTACTGATTTCCGGGGTGCCTGCCTTGGGCCAGTCCAATGATGACCAGGCACGGCGTTTTATCAACCTGGTGGACGAGTTTTACGACCGCAATGTGAAATTGGTGCTGGCTGCGGCCCTGCCGCTACTGGAGCTCTACCAGGGCGGCAAGCTCGATTTTGAGTTCCAGCGCACCGTGTCGCGGTTGCAGGAAATGCAATCCTTTGAGTATCTCGCACGCGAGCACAAGCCCTAGGGCACCGCGAAACAACACGGTGATATCGCGGGTCTCGAGGCGTTTCTACCCGCCATGTGCGCCCGCGTGTAAACGCACCCCCGGTCGTAAATTGGCCTTTGTTTCGCCCGCTTCCACACCGCTGCAGCCAGTTTTTAGGTGTCGAACCCAGCCGGGCACGCGCAGGCCAGTAAATACGCGGCTTTGCGGCCATGCCAGCCAATCGCTCAAAGTCTGGCTTGTGGGTGGAAAACTAGTGCGATTTTGGCCTTGAAATGGGGGTGTGCTTTCAGTAGTATTCGCGTCCTTGAAATTGGAGCCCTCCAAGAGGCAAGTATTGATGAAAACTTTTAGCGCCAAGGCTGAAGACGTATCCCGCGATTGGTTCGTGGTCGATGCGGCTGACAAGACCCTGGGTAGGCTGGCCAGTGAGATTGCCCACCGGTTGCGTGGCAAGCACAAGCCCGAGTACACACCCCACGTTGACACCGGCGATTACATCGTAGTGATTAACGCGGAAAAGATCCGTGTGTCCGGTGCCAAGGCTACCGACAAAATTTACCATTCACACACTGGCTACCCCGGTGGCCTGAAGTCCATTTCCTTCGAGAAGCTGATCGACAAGGCGCCTGAGCGAGTATTGCAAGGTGCGGTCAAGGGCATGTTGCCGCGCAATCCGCTGGGTCGCGCCATGTTCCGCAAGCTGAAGGTGTATGCGGGCTCAGAGCACCCTCACGCTGCACAACAGCCGCAAGCACTGAATATCTAACGGATCACACTTTATGTCAGCTACTCAATATTATGGAACCGGCCGTCGCAAGACCTCCACGGCTCGTGTCTTTATCAAGAATGGCGGCGGCAGCATTACCGTCAATAAGCGTCCCCTGGACCAGTATTTTGGTCGCGAGGTGGCGCGCATGATCGTGCGTCAGCCGCTGGAACTGGTTGAATTGAATGATAAATTCGATATCAACGTCACCGTTGAAGGCGGCGGCAGCTTCGGCCAGGCCGGTGCTATCCGTCACGGTATCACCCGTGCCTTGTTGCAATACGACGAGTCCCTGCGTGGCACCCTGCGTACTGCCGGTTATGTGACGCGCGACGCCCGTGAAGTGGAGCGTAAGAAGGTCGGATTGCGCAAAGCGCGCAAGCGCCCCCAGTTCTCCAAGCGTTAATTCGCCTCTATCGGTGGCTGACCTGCCACCGGCAATATCCAGAAACGCCCGACCTGGCCTCAGGTCGGGCGTTTTTTTATCCCTGTTGCCGCTGCTTGTGAACGGTAGTTGGCGGTGAAAAAAGGCTGTTAAATCAAGGCGTTTCCCTTGTAACAACTGGGCAAAATCATTACCATTTGCCCCCGTTTATAAAGTCCAGTCCGTACGGTCCGAAATTCGATGATTCGGACCGAAATTCAGGGGAGAATCAGATGAGTAGCGATGGCGTAAACTCTGGCAGGAGACGTTTTCTAACGGCTGCCACCAGTGCCGTGGGTGTGGCTGGCGCGGTGGGCATCGCAGTACCATTCGTCGGTTCCTGGAACCCATCGGCCAAGGCCAAGGCTGCCGGAGCGCCAGTCAAGCAGGACATCAGCAAACTCGAACCCGGGCAGATGATTGTGGTGGAATGGCGCGGTAAGCCGGTTTACGTGCTGCACAGAACCCCCGACCAACTTGAAGGCCTGCCCACCCTGAATGATAAGTTGAAGGACCCCGGCTCGGCGGTCTCTGTACAGCCGGAATACATTGAGGGCGACGATCGTTCGATCCGCCCGGAAATCCTTGTCATCGTCGGTTTGTGTACACACCTGGGTTGTGCGCCCAAGTTCAGGCCCGAAGTTGGAGCCACTGAATTTGCCGCGGACGGCTGGTTGGGTGGATTCTTCTGCCCCTGTCACGGTTCGACCTTTGACCTGGCCGGCCGCGTATACAGTGGGGTTCCGGCGTCAGCGAACCTGGAGGTTCCTCCCTATTCCTATGAAGGAAATGACGTTCTTGTAATTGGCGTGGACATGGAGGCAGCCTGATGAACAATATGCTTATAGGTCTGCGCGACTGGGTCGATGCCCGCCTGCCCATCATGCGGGCATGGAATACCCACATGGGCAAGTACTACGCGCCCAAGAATTTTAATTTCTGGTATTTCTTCGGTGTGCTGTCACTGGTGGTGCTGGTTAACCAGCTGCTGACCGGTATCTGGCTGACCATGAGCTATACCCCCAGTCAGGAAGGCGCTTTCGCCTCCGTCGAGTACATCATGCGCGATGTCGACTATGGCTGGATACTTCGATACATGCATTCCACCGGGGCATCCGCCTTTTTTGTGGTGGTATACCTGCATATGTTCCGCGCGATGCTCTACGGGTCGTACAAGAAGCCGCGCGAACTGATCTGGATTTTCGGCATGCTGATCTTTGTGGTGCTGATGGCAGAGGCGTTCGTGGGCTATGTGCTGCCCTGGGGACAAATGTCCTATTGGGGCGCCCAGGTGATTATCTCGCTGTTTGGCGCTATTCCCGTGTTTGGCGAAGATATCGTCACCTGGATTCGCGGCGACTACCTGATCTCCGGCATCACCCTGAACCGCTTCTTCGCCCTGCACGTGGTGGCCCTGCCCATCGTGCTGCTGGCGCTGGTGGTATTGCACCTGCTGGCGTTGCACGAGGTCGGTTCCAATAACCCGGACGGTGTCGACATCAAGAAGCACAAGGGACCCGATGGTATTCCCCTGGATGGCGTGGCGTTTCATCCCTATTACTCCGTGCATGACCTGCAGGCGATTGCGGTATTTCTGTTTATCTTCTGCGGCGTAATTTTCTTTATGCCGGAAATGGGTGGTTTCTTCCTTGAGTATGCCAACTTCGAAGAAGCCAACAGCCTCAAAACCCCCGAGCACATTGCGCCGGTGTGGTATTTCACGCCGTTTTACTCTGTCTTGCGCGCGGTGCCCGACAAGTTCTGGGGCTTTGTGGCGTTTGCTGCCTCGGTGGCAATCCCGTTTGTGTTGCCGTGGCTGGATCGCAGCCCGGTTCGGTCCTGGCGCTATCGCGGTAACATCACCAAGGTAATGTTGGTACTGTTTGTCGCCAGCTTCCTGATCCTGGGTGTACTGGGTGTTAAGAGCCCGACCCCGGCGCGTACCTTGCTGGCGCAAATCTGCTCCATATTCTACTTCGCGTTCTTCCTGCTGATGCCCATCTGGTCGTCGATGGACAAGACTAAACCGGTTCCAGAACGTGTCACCATGGATGGGGGTATTGGTTTCTGGGGCAGCATTGGCGGTCTGGCACTCATACTGGCGCTGACGATTCTGCCGCTGCAGGCGGTGGGCGCAGAGTCTGCGTATAAATGCGGATCAATGCCCTGTGATGAGATCTCCGTCGATCCCGACAATAAGGCGTCACTGCAAAACGGCGCGCGACTGTATATGAATTACTGCATGGGTTGTCATTCCCTGCAGTACTCGCGCTATAACCGGGTCGCGGAGGATCTCGGAATTCCCGAAGATCTGTTTATGGCAAACCTGGTATTTGACCCCAGCGTTAAATTTGGCGCTCTGATGGAAAATGCCATGGACGATGCTACCGCGAAAATTTGGTTCGGAGCGAATCCGCCAGACCTGACCCTGGTATCGCGGGCTCGTCAGCCGGAGTGGCTCTACACCTACCTGCGCACCTTTTACAAGGACGACAGCCGTCCCTACGGTGTGAACAACAAGGTGTTCAAGGACGTGGGTATGCCCCACGTACTGCTTGAATTACAGGGTATGCAGGAATGCGCCATGGGTGCTGTGACCGCCGCCAACGGCGGTGTAAAGCGTGACCCGCTCACCGGCGAAGACATCCTTGAAGATCCCTGCGGGCAGTTCACTATCTCCGAGGCTGGAGAATTGAGCCCCGAAGAATACGATACTGCGATGTATGATCTGGTTAATTTTCTGGCCTATACCGCCGATCCGGTGGCAGCAGAGCGTCAGCGCCTGGGCGTATACGTGCTGCTCTTTATAGCCTTGTTCTTCGTCTTCGCCTGGTTGCTTAACCGGGAATACTGGAAAGACGTCCACTAGGGCGTTGTCGTTACGTAGGGCACGAGGTTTCGTGCCCGTTGCTTTTTTTGAAACTGAAACAAATCTGAGGAATCCCTGATGGGCGTTGTGGCAAAGCGGTCTTCAATGACTTTTTTTTCTGATAGTAGCAGTCACTACAGTCATCGCGTGCGCATCGTACTCGCTGAAAAGGGTGTGACGGTAGACCTGATCGAGGCTGATAGCTTGCATCCGCCAGCCGAATTGGCTGACCTCAATCCCTATAACTCGTTGCCGACACTGGTAGATCGCGACCTGGTACTCTACGAGTCCAAGGTGATGATGGAGTACCTGGACGAGCGCTTCCCGCACCCGCCTTTACTGCCGGTGTACCCGGTTGCCCGTGCGGAGAGCCGTTTGATTATTCACCGCATGGAGAAAGATTGGTGCCAGTTGGTGGACTCCATCCAGCACTCGCGCAGTGACAATGTGGTTGCCAAGAGCATCAAGGAACTACGCGAAGGTATCATGGGTATCGCCCCCATTTTTGCAGAAAAGCCTTATTTTATGAGCGATGAGTTCACTCTGGTGGATTGCTGTATTGCTCCAATTTTGTGGCGTTTACCTTCGTTAGGTGTGGATATTCGTTCCAGCAAGCAATCAAAGCCGCTGCTCGCTTATATGGATTCATTGTTCAACCGCGAATCTTTCCAGGAAAGTCTTTCCGAGCAAGAACGGGAAATGCGTCTCTAGAGCGGCGCACCTTATCCTGAGCAAGACGCCGTCATGACCCCGAGTCGTCCCTACATCATGCGAGCGCTCTACGAGTGGATCGTTGATAACGACTGCACCCCTTACTTGCTGGTTGATGCCAGTGGTTCCGGGGTAAATGTGCCTCGCCAATACGTGAAGGACGGGCAGATCGTGTTGAATATTTCACCCAGTGCCGTCATTGATTTGCACATATCCAATGACGCCGTCACGTTCAATGGCCGTTTTGGTGGAGTGGCGACCGATATTGTCGTTCCCGTGGCCTCCGTGGTCGGGATTTATGCGCGGGAGAATGGTCAGGGCATGGTGTTTGAAGCCGAAGACGGTGGCGAGGCACCAGAGCCCCCCGACGACGACCCAACGCCACCACCACGGGGCGACAGCAGACCGGCACTCAAAATCGTCAAGTAGCCGGCACAATCTCGAACAGTCTGACCACCCGCTGAACGCCGGAAATATTGGCAGCTACATTTGCTACGCGTTCCGATTCTTCCTGCGTGGCCAGGCCCATCAAGTAGACCACACCGTTTTCGGTGACCACCTTGATGCGCATGCCGGGCGTGTCGGTATAGCCCAGCAACCACGCTTTCACCTTGGTAGTGATCCAGGTATCGCTGGTGCGGGTCATGCCAGAACTTGGTGATGCCACTTCCAACTCGTTGTATATCCTGCGTACGCCGCGAACCTCACGTCCAACCGCTGTCGCTTTTTCCTTCAGCGCCTGGCTTGCTACCTGGCCCGCGATCAGTAC
Source organism: Halieaceae bacterium (assembly GCA_963669435.1). Classification (GTDB taxonomy): domain Bacteria; phylum Pseudomonadota; class Gammaproteobacteria; order Pseudomonadales; family Halieaceae; genus CALJFL01. The sequence continues at coordinate 612,906 of OY770025.1, read as the reverse complement.
ATATCCGTTATAACTCACAATCACCAGGTGGGCCTCGTCAAAGGCGTCATCGGCGGCCCGGATATTCACCATCGTCTTGGTTTCGATGCTTTCGTCTTCAATTTGTTGTCCCATGGTTCTTTCGCCGGGATCATCCTCGATGGCGTTGGAGTCCATAGAAGCCAGCAGGCTGCCACATCCTGACACGAGAAATGTCGCGCAGAGCAGGGCGGAGGTGATTAGTAGTTTCATCAAGGTGTTCCAGTGATAGCGCCAAATAGATGTTCGTCGATCAATTCACAGAGGCTGTGCACAACCATGGTGTGAAGCTCCAGGGTCAGGGTCTGCTGAGCGCTGTCGACCAGTAGCGCTGTATCTTCTGCCTCGAGCAGATTCATCAACGAGCCTTCAGCCGAAGTAGACAAGAGAATCACTGACATGTTCCGCTGGTGGGCGGACTGGATGGCCCTTTCCAGATTCCGGTGCGCTTGACCGCTGCAGATACACACCAGTACGTCGCCGGCCTGGCCCAGCGCTTGTAACTGGCGACTGTAGGTTGTATCAAAGCTCTCATCCTCTCCGACGGTGACGGCAGCGACATCCTGTGACAGGGAGATTGCCGGCAATGCGGGTCGCTCCCGTACGCTGTTAAACCGCAGCTGATGTACCAGTAACTGTGCCATAGCCACATCCGGGCCATTGCCGCAGGCGATTATTTTGTGATCACTCACCAGCGCTTGTGTGAGCGCTATACAGGCGCGCTCCAGTGGCTCTGCCAGCTCATCGACGGTTAGCGCAATGGCTTCTATCCTGTTCTGAAAGCCCTGGGCTATGCGCTGGTAAAAATCCATGGGGAGGTCCGGAAAGCTGTCATAGTGTAAACGCGCCGCGAATCCAACGCGGCGCGATGTCAGCGCCAGATTGTGGCTGGTCATAGGTGATCACGTCAAATCGACAGGGGTGTTTTGACCACTGAGGGTGTTGTTGCAGGAACAATTGGCTGGCCCGAATCAGGCGAGCCTGCTTGCGGGTATCGACACTGGCCGCGGCCCCGGCGTAGCGGCTGCGCGTTCTAGCCCTTACTTCGACAAAGACCACCACGCCGTGATCGAGCGCGATGATGTCCAACTCGCCTGCTTTGCAGCGAAAGTTGCGGTATATCAGTCTGAAGCCGCGATTTGCCAACCACTTCCCGGCCATTCGCTCGAAGCGATCGCCCACGTGCTTCATGCTCCCACCTGATTCATGGCGCCATCCCACATCCTTGTGTTGTCGCCAGTGTATCTTACAGCGGTTGTAGCGTGCCCCCGGCAAATGTGGCCGGCAAGGTTTCCCGGTGAATTTTTAGCGACTCGTCCATCGTCAGCAGCCCGGTGTCGCCGCGGATCAAAAACTCGCGCCCTGCGTTCAGTTGCGCGAGGCGAGTTTGCAGGCGAAAAGCGTCAGCACCCAGTGCGTTTAGACGAGTGTAGGCATCGCTGCCGGTATCGCCGGCAGCGATCGCCACGCGCAAGGGGGCGTTGGAACCGAGTAACCATGGCATATCAACCAAATGAATATTGTCCAGGTCGGTGTCGCGCGGGTCCGGCAAGCCGCTGTAGATACTGGAGGTCGAAAACACCGAGATCTTCCCGGCATAGTGGTAGGCAAATAGTGGCTTGATCGAGCGTGCCTCGGCGCCTGTTCGGGCCAGCAGGAAAATGCTGTCGATATCCTGCCGACGCCGGGCGGTGAACTCGATGTTCGTACCCAGCATGGCGCGTATGTCTTTTGCTCGCTCGCTGCTCTGCGCCAGGTTGAAAGCCGACTCCACCTGGCTGGAATACTCTTCCTGCTTTGCGTAAGTCGCTGTTCCAGCCATCACCCCACCGAGTTGTTGCCATCGCGTCGATAATGCATAGGCCATTTTACTGCCCCATTCCCCCGCGGGATGGATCAGTAGCGCACGCCGCTTGCCCGCTCCGTACGCCAGTTCGGCGAGCCTATGTGCCTCGTCTTCGGGTGCCAGGGAAAACTGTACAAGTTGCTCCGCACCGCCCTGAACAATGGGCTGTTCAGCGCGGTTCAGCGCAATGACGGGCACTGTTAATGCGGTGGTGTTGGCCAGGTCCGCCACCGCCTGCTTGGTCAAGGGCCCGACTACCAGTTCTGCACCGCGGGCCACCGCGTGGTTGTAAGCGGCCTGGGTGGAGTCAAACAATGTGGTGTCGACCACGATTAACTCGGGGGCGAGCTGTCCGCGAGCCTGGGCCGCGTAATAGCTTGCCAGGTAGCCGTCGCGCACCGCCTTTGCCGCAGGAGCCAGGCGACCACTGAGTGGCAGGATTAAAGCCACGGCGTGGGGTTCTGTCGGTTCCTGCAGCCAGCTACCGAGTCCGCCGGGTAACGGGTTAGCTGCCTCATGATCGAGGTTTTCTGCCAACCACTGCTGCAGTTGCTGTCTTTCTTTGCCGGGCACGCTATTGCCGCGGGCGATTATGGCCAGGCTGATCCAGGCCTCCCAGTTGCTGTCCCCGACATCGGTGCCCGCCTGTTCCAGGAGTTGCTGAGGCGTACGCATCAGGTTTAACCAGATATCCCGTTTCAGGGCAGCGGCTTGTTCAGTTGAGGTCTCAAGCTCAAGTAGTCTCACTGCCAGGTGCGCGTTTGCCAGGTAGTTGCCTTCGCCTGCAAGCAGGGTGCGCTGGAACTCAGCTACATGTCGATCGAGCTGAGATTTCGAGGGGGCGGCGGTAAGGCGTGGTAAAAGCTCCGCCGCCCCATGGGCGTCACCGCGCTGCCAGGCAATTCGGGATCGAAGCAAGGCGAGCTGTTTCCGGTCGCTAGCGGTCAGGGGCGCATCTTCAGCAATGAGGCCAAGTTGGATTTCAGCAGCCATCCAGTTGTGTTCATCCAGTGCAGCTGTCACCGCGGCAAATTGATCCGCGTACGCGCTAGCCTCGATCTCTGTTGTATCCAGGCCTGGGTCGGGTTGCTCAACCTGTGGAATCTGCGCACTTACCGTGGGTTGATCTGGTGCGCTGCCACAAGCGGAGAGCAGTGCTGCCGCAACCAGTACCGATACGCCGCTGCGCGCGTAGCGCGTGTATATCCCTAATGCCATGCTATGCTGTTTCGCCCACTGATCGGGTGTTGCCTGGGGAGCCCGATGTATGAATGTATGCAAGCATTATAAGGATAAGGGGGCATAGTGGAATCGGCTCTTTTCATCGTGGCCACGCCGATTGGCAATTTGGCCGATATCAGTCAACGGGCGCTGGATGTGCTCGCGGAAGTAGAACTGGTCGCCGCAGAGGATACCCGCCACAGTCGCCAGCTATTGCAGCACTATGCCATTAGTACGCCTATGGTGGCTTACCACGAACACAGTGATGAGCGCACGCCCGGCCAAATACTTTCGCTACTGGAGCAGGGAGGGGCTGTGGCACTGGTATCCGATGCGGGCACTCCGCTCATTTCGGATCCCGGATTTCGGTTGGTCCGGCAGGTGCAGGAAGCGGGTTTCAAGGTGGTGCCGGTGCCTGGTGCCTGTGCCGCCATCGCTGCACTCAGTGCTTCGGGTTTGGCGACCAATGAATTCCTGTTTGCGGGCTTTCTGCCTGCAAAGGGTAGCCAGCGTGAAACCCGATTGCGGGAACTGGCCTCCTACCGTGGCACCCTGGTGTTCTATGAAGCGCCACACCGGGTGGCTGATACCTTGGCTGATATGGTGAATGTATTGGGTGCCGCCCGGGAGGCGGTGTTGGCGCGGGAGGTGACCAAGGCCTTTGAAACCATTCGTCGCGGCAGCCTGGCCGAGCTCGAGGCATTTGTCGCTGCCGATGCCAATCAGCGCCGCGGAGAGATTGTGCTGCTGGTGGCTGGGGCGGAGAAGGTTGTGTCTGAACTGGATACCCCCACTGCCACACTGTTGCAGCAACTCGCCGAAGAGATGCCCCCCAAACGGGCCGCAGCCATAGTTGCCGAGTTCAGCGGTCTGCGCAAAAAGCAACTCTACGATTACCTGCTGGCGCAGAAAGGCTCGTAGTTCTCAGGCCTCATTGCACGTTAAACCGTTCTGCTAATTGACTTGCGGCAGCATCCCCGCGCAGGTAGTCTTGCGCCCGAGTTGGTCAGGCGATCGCCCGGCTGCTCACACCTATGCAGCTTTTCTCCACTGGGCTCGAGCGGCATAGGTGTGGGTGGCCGGGAGGAAAGTCCGGGCTCCATAGGGCAGGGTGCCAGGTAACACCTGGGGGGCGCGAGCCCACGGAAAGTGCAACAGAAAGGAAACCGCCCGCTCGCGTGAGCGTGAGGGTAAGGGTGAAAAGGTGCGGTAAGAGCGCACCGCGCGGCTGGCAACAGGCGTGGCGATGGTAAACCCCACCCGGAGCAAGACCAAATAGGAATCCATTCGCTGTGGCCCGCAGTGGATTCGGGTAGGTCGCTACAGGCCAGTGGTGACACTGGTCGCAGATGAATGATCGTCCGCGACAGAACCCGGCTTATCGACCAACTCGCTATCACCCCGCCCGCTCTCTGGGCGGGTGGGGTGACCTTCCCGTACTCCGAGCGCTCGTCAGCGTGTTGGTCGCTGGCCCCAATCAGCTTCTTAGATGTTTTTGGACTATAAATTTTATTTTTTAGTCCCTGATTGGTTAATTACTTAAAGTAGATCCTCAACACATCAATTTACTGCTCTGTTTTGCGTAATTTTTTACCCTGGGATTCGCGCCAGCATCCTGCGCGGCCATCGTAAAAAACGGCGCTAATTGCCTGAAAATACAACGTTTTTTTCCATTTCGCGCCTTGACAGTTTCTCGGGGTGAGACCTATAGTGTCGAAAAGTGGAAATAAGTGGAAATATCTGGTTTTAAGTGGTTTTTAAGATCAGGTGAGTGGGGTTCTTCTCGTGTTTCGTGGGGTGCAGCATATCAACATGGACGCCAAAGGCAGGCTGGCTATGCCAGCACGCCAGCGCGAGCCATTGCTTGCCCATTGCCAGGGGCAGATTGTTGTCACCATCGATACCCAGGTCAGCTGCCTGGTGGTCTATCCACTGCCGGAATGGGAGCGCATTGAGGCTGAGATTCAGGCGCTGCCCGCACTCAATCCGGCGGTAAAACGCTTTCAGCGCTTGATGCTTGGATATGCCTCCGATCTCGAATTGGATGGCAATGGTCGTGTGCTGTTGCCACAGCCTCTGCGCGAGTACGCCAACCTGGACAAGAAAGTCGTGCTGGTGGGGCAGGGCAACAAACTCGAGCTTTGGTCCGAGCAGTTGTGGCTTGCCGAACGTGACCAGGCCCTGGCCGACTCCAGCAGCGAGGCCGAGCTGCCTCCAGAACTTCTAAACCTGACGCTCTAGGTGGCCGCCATGCATCAGACAGTGATGTTACGAGAGGCGGTAGACGCCCTGGTGACAACACCGGCGGGCTTTTATGTGGATGGAACCTACGGGCGCGGTGGCCACAGCGATTTGATTTTGGGGCGATTGGCCGATGATGGCCAGTTGTTGGGGGTCGACAAAGACCCGGTGGCTGCACAGGCAGCCTCGCAAGTAGCGCAGAGCGAACCTCGTTTCACCTTTTACCACGGGTCGTTCGCTCAGCTTCCCCATCAACTGCGTGAGATGGGGATCAGCGCAGTTGATGGCATTTTATTGGATCTGGGTGTGTCCAGTCCGCAGCTTGACGACGGTGAGCGCGGTTTCAGTTTTCAGCAGGATGGACCCCTGGATATGCGCATGGATACCACCCGCGGTGAAACCGCTGCGCAGTGGTTGGCGCTGGCCGAGGAAGGCGAGATTGCCGGCGTATTGAAAGAATATGGTGAGGAGCGATTCGCGCGCCGTATCGCGGCGGCGATTGTCGCCGAACGCGCCGAGGAGCCCATAACCACCACCGGTCGGCTGGCGCGCATTGTTAGCGAAGCTAATCCCAGCTGGGAGAAACACAAGCATCCCGCCACCCGCGCGTTTCAGGCTATACGAATCAGGGTCAATCGCGAGCTGGATGACCTGGGCGCGCTGTTGGAGGTGGCCGTTGATCTGCTGCGTGAGGGCGGCCGTCTGGTGGTGATCAGCTTTCACTCCCTGGAGGACCGCATGGTCAAGCGCTACATGCGGGATATGGCGCGGGGCAAGAGCCTGCCACGCGGTGTGCCGGTCAGGGACGAAGAGTTGCACAAGCGCATGAAAATCATTGGTAAAGCGATCAAGGCCAATACCGAAGAAGTAGCCGCCAATCCCCGCGCGCGCAGTGCGATCATGCGCGTTGCTGAAAAGGTGCAGTAGGGGTGGGCAGGGATGAGATGACAGCAAGCGCCCAGGCCGTGATGATATCGCGACAGCAGGCGCAACGTTCACGCCACCTGGTGTTGGCCGCAAGTGCCGCGTTTGTGACGGTGCTCGCGTCGGCGTTTGGCGTAATCTACTCCTCCCACGCCTGCCGGCAACTCTACGCCGAGCTTCAGGCGCTGGAAGCCACCCAGTGGCATTTACAGGAAGACTACAGTCGTCTGTTGCTGGAGCAAAGCACCTGGGCGTCCCATCACCGTGTGGAGAAAGTGGCTACCGCCGAGTTGGGCATGCTGCCCCCGGGTCTCGAACGACTGATGGTGGTCGCGCCGTGAAGCCCGAGTATCGTCAGCCTCGTCCCTGGCGTTTTTATGTCGTTGTTGCCGCGCTGATAGCGCTGCTGGTGCTGCTATTGGGCCGCATACTATTGCTTCAGGTATTGGACGTGGAGCGCGGTTACCAGTTTTTGCAGGGCCAGGGATCCATGCGTTCGGTGCGCACCGCCGAGATTCCCGCGTATCGTGGTGTTATCTCCGATCGGCGAGGAGAGCCACTGGCCGTCAGTACACCGGTGATTTCGCTGTGGGCCAATCCCAAGGTCCTCACGGGCTCGACGCGACTTGAGGAACTGGCCGGTCATCTTAAAGAGCTCGACGTGGATGCCCTTAAGGACAAGTTGGGGCGCTTCCAGGGCAAGCAGTTTATGTACCTCGAAAGGCACCGCGATCCACAGGACGCGCGCGACATTCTGGCCTTGAACATCGCCGGTGTTTACGGCGAGCGCGAGTATCGCCGCTTTTACCCTGCCGGGGAGGTTGCATCGCAACTGGTAGGTTTTACCAACGTCGATGGGGCCGGCATTGCCGGGATGGAATTGGCCTACGATGATTGGCTGAAAGGTTACCCGGGTAAGAAAAAGTACATCAAGGATCTGCATGGGGATGCGGTCAGGGATATCGGTGTATTGGAGGCGGCACGTCCCGGCAAGGACCTGCAATTGAGTATCGACCTGCGTTTGCAGTACCTGCAACACACGGAGTTGCAGCGTGCGATGACCATCCTGGGCGCTTCAGCCGGGACCATCGTTACCCTGGACGCGCAGACCGGGGAGGTATTGGCGATGGTCAACCACCCGGTGTACAACCCGAATAGCAAAAAGGGCTTCGGCTTCGCTAACACCCGCAACCGGGCGATGACGGATGTCTATGAGCCGGGCTCAACGATGAAGCCGCTGACCCTGGTGGCAGCGCTGGAAAGTGGCAAGTACACACCCCAAACGATTATTGATACCTCGCCAGGCCGTATTCGCGTAGGCCGCAAGACGCTGCCTGATCCCCGGAATTACGGGGAAATCACCGTATCGCGTGTGATAGAGAAGTCGAGCCAGGTGGGCGTCACCAAGATGGCCCTGGAGTTGGGGTATGAGCCGATCTGGCAGGTGTTCCAGCGCTTTGGTATCGGTAGTCCGCCCGGCACCGGGTTCCCCGGGGAGAGTACCGGCCTGCTACCCAATCGCCCGCGTTGGCGGCAGATCGAAGAGGTGACGCTGGCGTTTGGGTATGGTCTGACCGCCAGCCCGTTGCAGGTGGCGCATGCCTATACCGTGTTTGCCAACGATGGCTGGCAGCAGCCCTTGTCCCTGCTGGCGCTGGATGGTCCGGCAACGGGCGCGAGACAGGTTATCTCAGCGCACACCGCGCAGCAGGTCCTGCAGGTATTGGAAGCGGTAACCGGTGAACATGGCACTGCCGGCAAGGCGCGGGTGGATGGCTATGCGGTGGGCGGTAAAACGGGCACCGTCCACAAGGTCGGCCCGCAGGGTTACCTGGATGACCAATATGTTGCTTTGTTCGCAGGCCTGGCGCCGGTGGAGGACCCGCGTTTTGTCACCGTGGTAGTTATCGATCAGCCCCAGGGCGAAGCCTACGGCGGTGGCGCCGCGGCTGCGCCGGTGTTTTCTCGAGTAGCCGAAGGCGCTCTGCGACTATTGAACGTACCCCCGCAGCAGCGTGACGCGGTGGTCGTAGCGGGTGAGATGCTCTCCGGGGGTGCGGGATGATTGCCCAGGGCCATACCCACCGCCGACAGGTCCCCCTTTCGGTTCTGCTCGGTACAGATACCAGTGCGTTTGCGGAGCTGTCGGTTGGCGGTATCCAGATTGATAGCCGTCAGGTTGAGGAGGGTGACCTGTTTCTCGCAGTCCCGGGCGACGTACATGACGGTCGGCAGTTTATTGAGCAAGCGGTGGCCAGTGGTGCCGCGGCAGTGGTAGCCGAGGCACCGGTTGCGGGCTTCGTCGACGCAGTGCCAGTGCCGCTGGTGGAATTACCAGACTTACGCTTCGAAGTTGGTTTGATTGCCAGTCGCTTCTACGAGGCGCCCAGCACTGCGCTGCACGCCATCGGTGTAACGGGTACCAACGGTAAAACCACGACCACACGTTTGATTGCGCAGCTGATCAGGCTGCTGGGTATGCAGTGCGGTGTTATCGGCACACTGGGTGCAACGTTGGGCGACGAGGTAAGTTCGGCGCGGAACACCACACCCGATGCGGTGGCGTTGCAGGAGCAGTTAGCGCGCTGGCGCGATGCCGACGTGGACTCGGTAGCCATGGAAGTGTCATCCCACGCGCTGGTGCAGGGTCGAACTGCGGGGGTAGTGTTTGAAACCGCGGTATTCACCAACCTGTCCAGGGATCACCTTGACTATCACGGCAGTATGGAAGCCTACGGGCGCGCGAAACTTAAACTGTTTACCAGTGGAGGTTTGCAGTACGCCGTGGTGAATGTGGACGACAGTTTTGCCAGTGACGTGATTGCGTCATTGTCTCCCGCTGTCCAGGTGCTGGGCTTCAGCACCAAGCACGATCCCGAAGCGGCGGTGCACGTGACAGCGCTTGAGTATCATCAACATGGAGTGCGCGGACACCTGCTATCCCCGTGGGGTGAGGGAGACTTCGATAGCCCGCTGCAGGGTGAATTCAATGTCGGCAACCTGTTGGCCGCGATAGCCTCGGTAGTGCTCGCCGGTAACGACTTGGCTGCAACGCTGGCTGCGGTGCCGCAACTACTGCCCGTTGCCGGTCGCATGGAAGCAGTGGCAAATTCTGCCGGTTTACAGGTGGTGGTGGACTATGCCCATACGCCGGATGCCCTGTCTCAGGTGTTGCAAGCATTGCGCCCCCACGTCAGTGGTCAACTGGTGACGGTGTTTGGCTGTGGTGGTGATCGCGATGCGGGGAAACGGCCCGTTATGGGTCAGGTTGCCTGCGAAGGTTCCGATCGTGTGATTGTCACCAGCGACAACCCTCGCAGTGAAAACCCGCAGAAAATTCTGCTTGATATCGAGGCCGGGTGTACGGGGGACTATCGACTGGTTGTGGATAGGGCCGAGGCAATCTCAATTGCGATCAGTGAGAGCAAGCCTGGTGATTGCGTCCTGATTGCCGGTAAGGGCCATGAAGACTACCAATTGATCGATGGTGAACGGCTGGACTTCAGCGATGAGGCCCATGCCCGGGCGGCGTTAACGCGGAGGGTCGGGGAATGATGCGGCCGCTGTCGATGTCGGAGCTGACCGTGCCCCTGGAGGCAACGCTGGTTGGCGCTGACCAGACATTCATGGGTGTTTCTACCGACAGCCGCAGTCTCCTGCCTGGCGAGTTATTCGTCGCCCTTCAGGGAGACAACTTTGACGGTCACGATTACCTCGCCCAGGCCGCGAGCACCGGCGCCTGTGGTGCGGTGGTAAGCGCTGACACGGATGCTCCCTTGCCCATATTGCGGGTAGCAGATACCCAGCGCGCCCTGGGGCTCCTAGGCGCCTTTAATCGCAGCTTGTTCCAGGGCCCGGTAGTGGCTGTTACCGGTAGTAGTGGCAAGACCTCGGTCAAGAACATGATTGCCGCTGTGTTGGGTCAGCGCGGTGCAACATTGGCGACTGACGGCAACTTCAACAACGAGGTGGGCGTGCCGCTAACGTTATTGCGCCTGTCACCTGAACACCATTTTGCCGTGGTGGAGATGGGGGCGGGCGCCCCGGGTGATATCGGTTGGCTGTGCGAGCTTGGCAAGCCCAACATTGCGTTCGTGCTGAATGTGATGCCGGCCCACCTGGAGGGCTTCGGGGATCTCGATGCGATCGCCCAGACCAAGGGTGAAATCTATGATCGTCTGGGCAAGGAATCTGTCGCCATCATCAATGCCGATCAGTCCTGGGCCCCCCAGTGGCGCGAGCGCGCCCAGCCGGCGCGACTCATTGAGTTTGGCCTGGAGCAGGAGGCGTCGGTGACAGCCGATAATGTCATCAGTCGAGGTCTCGAGGGCGTCAGTTTCAATGCACGTACACCGCTGGGCGAGGTTGCGATCACCTTGTCGGTGCCAGGCAAGCACAATGTTGGGAACGCGCTGGCAGCGATCGCGGTGGGCCTGGCATGCGAACTCACACTCGAAGAGATTCAAAGCGGCCTGCAAGCTGTGCGCCCGGTGGGTGGGCGCTTGTCCACACGCTTTACCAGCGCCGGCACTACCGTCATCGACGACTGCTACAACGCCAATCCTGGCTCGGTGCGAGCCGCTATCGACTTACTGTCATCGTGCCCGGGACGCCGAACCCTGTTGCTGGGTGCCATGCGCGAACTGGGCCCCAACAGTGCCGAACTGCACCGCCAGATAGGCGAGTACGCCCATGCCAGGGGTTTGGAGCGATTCTGGGGAGTGGGCGCCGAGTTGAAGCCAGCCGTGCAGGCTTTTGAAGGAGAGAGCCACTTCTTTGCGGATACGGCTGAGGCAGCAGCAGCTTTGCCCGGCGCCTTCAATGAGGAAGACACGGTGTTAATCAAGGGTTCCAGGGGAGCGCACATGGAAGACGTGTTGACTGCTTTTGGCTCCGTACCCGCGAGGGAGATTAACTAGCATGTTGATGTTTCTTGCCGAAATACTTGCGGAGTTCCAGTCAGGGTTCGCGGTATTCCAATACCTGACCCTGCGCACCATCCTGGCGGCGGGAACCGCGCTGGCAATATCCCTGCTGGTTGGCCCGGCCATGATCCGCCGCCTTAATTACCACCAGGTTGGCCAGGCCGTGCGTGATGACGGTCCTGAGAGTCACTTGAGCAAATCCGGTACGCCAACCATGGGCGGAGCCCTCATTCTGGTCGCCATTGCCATCAGTAGCCTGCTCTGGGCGGACCTGAGCAACCCTTACATCTGGATCGCACTGTTGGTAACCGCAGTGTTTGGTGCGGTGGGCTGGGTCGATGACTATCGCAAGGTGGTGGAAAAAGATTCGCGCGGATTGCCGGCGCGCTGGAAGTATTTCTGGCAATCCGCTGCCGGTCTGGCTGCAGCGCTGTATCTCTACCTGGCTTTCGATACGCCGGTTACTACTGAGTTGTATGTACCCTTCTTCAAGGACGTGGCGTGGAACATGGGGCCCTTGTTTGTGGTGTTGGCGTACTTTGTGATCGTCGGTGCCAGTAATGCGGTCAACCTGACCGACGGTCTCGATGGGCTGGCCATCTTGCCGACGGTCATGGTCGGTGGCGCCCTTGGCATCATCGCCTATCTCACCGGTCACGTGGACTTTGCTGACTACCTGCACATTCCCTACGTGGCAGGTTCAGGGGAGCTCGCCGTCTTTTGTGGCGCCATCGCTGGCGCCGGTCTGGGGTTCTTGTGGTTTAACACCTATCCCGCACAGGTATTCATGGGGGATGTGGGTGCCTTGGCCCTGGGCGCAGCGCTGGGCACGGTGGCGGTGATCACCCGGCACGAAATCGTGTTCTTCATCATGGGTGGAATTTTTGTACTGGAAACTGTGTCGGTGATCCTCCAGGTCGCTTCATTCAAATTGACGGGCAAGCGTATCTTCCGGATGGCACCGATCCACCACCACTACGAATTGAAAGGGTGGCCCGAGCCGCGGGTCATCGTACGTTTCTGGATAATCACGGTCATGCTGGTCCTGTTCGGGCTGGCAACCCTGAAGTTGCGTTAGGAATGAAGAGGTGTCTGTAGGCGTGGCGGGGAATTTGATAGCTAGCAGCGACCACCGGGTGGTGGTTGGACTCGGTAGTACCGGGCTATCTGTTGCGCGCTATTTACGCGCCCAGGGTCTACCGTTCGCAGTTCTCGATACACGCCGGGAACCACCGTGTCTTGCGCAGCTGCAACAGGAGATGCCTGAGGTGCCGGTATTTGCAGGTGATATTCCCAGCTCGGTGGTGGAAGGTGCCGGTGAACTGATTGTCAGCCCCGGTGTAGCTCTCGATGAGCCGGTAGTACAGCAGGCAATGGACTCGGGTGCGAATATCCAGGGCGATATCGACCTGTTTGTGGCGGCGGCAACCGCGCCGGTGATTGGCATCACAGGATCAAATGCGAAATCGACGGTGACCGAGTTGGTGGGTCAGATGGCCCTGGCTTGCGGGCGCAACGCCGGCATCGGCGGCAATCTTGGCACTCCCGCCCTGGAACTGCTGGATGACCAGCGTGATCTCTATGTACTGGAGCTTTCCAGCTTCCAACTGGAGCGCGCGTCGGCGCTGAACCTGGCGGTGGCGACTGTGTTGAATCTCAGCGCGGACCACCTCGATCGTCACGGTGATATGCCTCGCTACCACCAGATCAAACACCGAATCTTCCGAGGTTGCCAAAAGGCTGTCGTCAATCGCGGTGACCGACTGACAATTCCGCTGGTGGATGACAGTGTCGAGATCATCAGCTGGCGCATGGGCGAGCCCGAGCTAAATGGATTTGGCCTGCGGGATATCGACGGGGTCGAAACCATTTGCCACGGCTTCGAGCCGCTGCTCGCCAGTGCGGAGTTGGGTATGAGCGGGCGCCACAATATAGCCAATGCGCTTGCCGCCCTCGCCCTGGGGTACGCCGCCGGACTGGAGTCTGCGGCAATGGTGGCGACCGTGCGTGAGTTCAAAGGATTGCCCCACCGGTGCCAGTGGGTCGCCCGGCGAGACGGTGTGGACTACGTCAACGATTCCAAGGCGACCAATGTCGGGGCCGCCCTGGCGGCAATAGACGGTCTTGCCAATGGTAGAAACCTGTTGCTGATCGCCGGTGGCGAGGGCAAAGGTGCAGACTTTAGCGCGCTCAAAGCATCGGTAGAACAGCACTGCAAGTTACTACTGTTGATTGGTGAGGCGGCCGGACAGATTCAAGCGGCGGTCGGTGACCTTGTTCCCACGGTGCACGCTGAATCGCTTCAGGACGCCATGACCGAAGCCGCCGCACAGGCGGCGGCAGGAGACATCGTGCTGCTGTCGCCGGCCTGCGCAAGCTTCGATATGTTCGCTGATTATCAGGCGCGCGGTGAGGAGTTCTCGCGCCTGGCACAACGCATGGCGGGGGAGTGCTCGTGACGGTAACACAGCGCTCCCTGTTTGCCGTTGACCCGGCTTTGTTGCTAACTGGTCTGCTGCTCATGGCAGTCGGCCTCGTTGCGATTAGCTCCGCCTCCATTGAGTACGCCGAGTGGCACTTCCAGAATGCCTGGCACCATACCCAGCGTCACATCATTTACCTCGGTATCGCATTGGCAGCTGGGGCAGTTGTCTACCGCGTGCCACCACAATTTTGGCTCGATACAGGTTGGGTCTGGTTGTTTTTGGCGCTGGCACTACTGATCCTCGTACTGGTTCCCGGTATTGGTAAAGATGTAAACGGCAGTCAGCGCTGGTTGCCGCTGGGCCCGTTGACCCTACAACCCTCGGAGTTTGCCAAGGTTGCGCTGGTGATCTACCTCGCCGGCTACCTGGTCCGACAGGAACACGAGGTCCGCAATGATTGGCAGGGCTTTGTTAAACCGATGGCGGTTCTGGGTTCGGTGGCCATCCTGCTGATGGTGGAGCCCGACTTCGGCGCTACCGTGATCGCCGTGGGCACCGCCTTCGGCATGATGTTCCTGGCGGGCGTCAAGCTGGGTCATTTTGCGCTCGTCCTTGTGGCGAGTTTTGTGGGCTTACTGGGTCTTATCTTCAGCGCACCTTACCGCGTGGCTCGACTGACAGCTTATACCGATCCCTGGGCGGATCCCTTTGGCAGTGGCTTTCAACTGATTCAGTCGTTGATTGCGTTCGGACGCGGGGAGTGGTTTGGCGTGGGGCTGGGCAATAGCGTGCAGAAGTTATTCTACCTGCCAGAGGCGCACACAGATTTCGTTTTTTCAATCTGGGCCGAGGAAACCGGGTTCATCGGCGCAGCATTTGTCATCGCACTTTATGCGGCGTTGATCGGCCGTGTGCTGTGGGTGGCACGCCGCGCCACGGTTGCCGGTGAGCTGTTCGGTGCATATGTGTGCTTTGGTGTGGCGCTGATCTTCTCCGGACAGGCATTTGTGAACATGGGTGTCAGCTCGGGATTATTGCCCACCAAGGGGTTGACTCTACCTTTCGTTAGTTACGGGGGTACCAGCCTGATTATGTGCTGCTGTATGTTGGCGCTGGTGTTACGTATTGAGCACGGCATCGCTGACAAAACGCGAGGTGTGCGATGAACGCCGGTGCGCCACCCCTGGTACTGATGATGGCCGGCGGTACCGGTGGGCATGTCTATCCGGCGTTGGCCGTGGCGATAGCCCTGCGTGATCGAGGTTATCAGGTCGAGTGGGTGGGAACACGACGAGGATTGGAGTCTCGTGTCGTGCCCGCAGCAGGCTTTGCTCTGCACTGTCTGAGTGTACGTGGCCTGCGTGGCAAGAACCTGTGGTACACGGCGAAGGGCCTGTTGCTGTTGCTCTGGTCTCTGTTGCAGGCGCTGTGGTTACTGCTGCGTACCTCTCCCCGCTGTGTGGTGGGTATGGGTGGCTATGTGGCAGGTCCCGCGGGGTTCGCCGCCTGGTTACTACGCAAACCTCTGTTGATCCACGAGCAAAATGCGGTGGCTGGTACGACCAATCGTCTGTTGGCGCCACTGGCGAATACCGTGGTGGCGGGATTCCCCGGCGCGTTCAAGAGTGACGTCACTTATGTTGTGCTTGGTAACCCGGTTCGCGCTGAGTTTATGCAGGCAGTTGCTGCACATCCGTGGGATTACAACAGCGGTAGGCCGTTGCGCTTACTCATTGTTGGCGGCAGCCTGGGCGCCAAACCCCTGAATGAATTGTTGCCCGAGGCGATCGCTACTATTGCAATCCGCGAGGGTGTTTCGGCGCTGGAGGTGTGGCATCAAAGCGGTGAAGCACACCTGGACGCTGTGCGTGCTGCCTATTCATCAGTTGCCGGTGAGCAACCCAAGGTTACTGCGTTTATAGAAGATATGGCGGCGGCCTATAGCTGGGCAGACCTGGTGGTTTGTCGCGCTGGTGCACTCACCGTGGCGGAGTTGGGCGTCATGGGTCGTCCATCCCTGCTGGTGCCGTTACCCCACGCCATCGACGACCACCAGACGGCCAATGCCCGCTCTCTGTGCGAGCGTGGCGGGGGTATGTTACTGCCGCAAAAAGAACTGACGGCGACCGCCCTGGCCGACCTTATCACCGGTCTGCTCGCCGAGCCCGCTCGCCTGATATCAATGGCAGAAGCAGCGGCGTCAACGGCCCTGCCCAATGCCACCGGAGACGTTGCAGATCGCTGTGAGGAGTTGATGCGCAATGACTGAGCAGGGCATCTACCAAATCCCTGAGATGCGCAGAATTCGGCGCATTCACATGATCGGCATTGGTGGCTCCGGCATGAGTGGTATTGCCGAAGTGCTGGTGAACCTGGGTTACGAGGTCGGTGGTTCAGACCTGCGCCCCAGTGCCGTCACCGAGCGTTTGCAGGACAAGGGCATCACCGTCCATATTGGCCACGCCGCTGAAAACATCGGTGAAGCCGATGTGGTTGTGAGCTCCAGCGCAGTGAAGGACGATAACCCGGAGGTGGTGGCCGCGAGGGAAGCACGGGTGCCGGTCGTGCCCCGGGCAGAAATGCTGGCGGAGTTGATGCGTTATCGGCACGGCATTGCAGTGGCCGGTACCCACGGTAAAACCACGACCACCAGCCTAATCGCTTCAATCTTTGCAGAGGCCGGCCTGGACCCCACCTTTGTCATTGGTGGTCTGTTGAACAGCGCGGGGAGCAATGCGCAGCTGGGCGCCAGTCGTTTCCTGATTGCCGAAGCGGATGAGAGCGATGCTTCCTTCCTGCATTTGCAGCCGATGGTAGCTGTGGTGACCAATATCGAACCAGATCACATGGAGACCTACGGTGGGGACTTTGCTGTGCTGCGGCGCACCTACGTGGAGTTCCTGCATAACCTGCCGTTCTATGGGCTGGCCGTATTGTGTGCAGACGATCCAGTCGTGGCGGCCATGGTTGAAGATGTCACCCGGCCGACTGTGACTTATGGGTTTTCCGGGCGGGCCGACTACCAGGTTGTCGATCTACAACGTGATGGATTGACAACGCGTTTTGTGGTGCGTCGCCCCGGTGACGCCCCGCATTTGTCCGTCGAGCTGAGCATGCCGGGGCGGCACAATGTACTTAACGCGACCGCAGCAATCGCCGTTGCCTGTGATGAAGGGCTCGATGACGAATCTATTCAGCGCGGCCTGGCAAACTTTGCCGGGGTAGGCCGGCGCTTCACCCGTCTGGGTGAGATGGCATTCCCACACGGGGCGGCGCAGCTTGTCGATGACTATGGCCACCACCCCACCGAGGTCAACGCGACCCTGGAGTCTGCACAGCAGGCCTGGCCCGAGCAGCGAGTGGTAATGGTGTATCAACCCCATCGCTACAGTCGCACGCGCGATCTGTATGAAGATTTTGTCTCAGTGCTGTCGAAATGCGATCAGTTGATTCTGCTCGAAGTATACGCCGCGGGCGAACAGCCTATCGCAGGCGCCGATAGTCGGAGTCTGGCGCGCAGTATCCGACAGCGTGGCCTGATCGATCCGATTTTCGCCAACAGCATTGAAGATGTGCCCGACATATTGCGCGATGTTGTGCGCGCGGGAGATGTGGTGGTAACCCAGGGGGCCGGCAATGTCGGGCGCCTGGCAAAAACACTATCTGAACAGTTTTCCGGCGGAGCTTCGCAAGCATGAATAGTGAGACGCTGAAGCAGGGGCTTACCGGAGTGTTGTTGGGGGGACGCTCTGCTGAACGGGAGGTGTCGCTGCAAAGTGGCCGCACCGTGGTTGAAGGTCTGCAGGCCAGCGGCTTTCGTGTGCAGTCTGTGGATCCCGCGGATGACGATTGGATTCAAACGATCAGCCAGTGCGATTTTGCGTTCAATGCCCTGCATGGCCCCGGCGGTGAAGACGGGGTTATCCAGGGTGCGCTGGAGACGCTGGGTATTCCCTACACCGGTTCCGGGATCCTCGGCTCCGCGCTGGCCATGGACAAAATGCGCAGTAAGCAATTGTGGCAGGGTATTGGCGTCGCCACCGCAGGCTATACGAACCTGCACGCCGACAGCGATTGGCAGGCGATCATTGAGCGCTTTGGCAAAGTGTTCGTGAAGCCCGCTTGCGAAGGATCCAGTATCGGCATGACTCCCGCTGCGGATGCTGACGCGCTCGCCAGCGCCTATCACACCGCGTGCAGCTACAGCGGCTCGGTGATGGCCGAGCAGTTTATAGACGGGCCTGAATACACGGTCGCCATACTCGGACAGCGCGCCTTACCGTCGATTCGCATGGAAACAGCTAACGAGTTTTACGATTACGAGGCGAAGTACCTGTCCGACGAGACCCAGTATCACTGCCCCAGTGGTTTGAATCCGGCGGAGGAGGCCGAAGTGGCTGCGCTGGCGCTAGAGGCATTCCGCTCGCTCGGCTGTGGTGTCTGGGGGCGTGTCGACACCATGCGCGATGCCGATGGAAGCTTTTATGTGCTTGAGGTCAACACCATTCCCGGGATGACCTCTCATTCGCTGGTACCAATGGCCGCGCGCGCTGTGGGTATCGAAGTACCTGAACTGGTTGAGCAGATTGTGACCCTCAGTCTGGGGGGTGAGCGTGACTAATTTGCCTCTACCTACAACTGCGAGCGATCGCCCACGGCGCCGTTCGAAGGGCACGGGTGCCAGTCGCAATGCCCCGGTCGAGATCACGCAACGGTGGGGCCTGGGTTGGCTGAATCGCATCCTTATCCTCACCGGTACCGGGGTGGTGCTGGTAGCCGGTTTGCAGGCCTTTATCACCCTACAGTCAATCGCCGTGGAGCAAATCAGTGTCACCGGTAATTTGCAGCACACCCGCGCAGAAGAAGTCCAGGCGCTGGTCCAGCCGGCGCTGGCAGGTGGGTTCCTGAATGCAGACCTGGCGTTGATCAGACAGCAGTTGGAAGGCATGCCCTGGATTTACCGGGCAACGGTGCGCCGGCGTTGGCCCAGTTCCCTGGAGATCAACGTGATAGAGCAATTGCCTATTGCCCGCTGGGGCGATGCCGGCTTCCTCAACCATGAGGCCGAGGTGTTCCAAACCGCAAACGCAGGTGATTGGCAGGCATTACCTTTGTTGGTTGGGCCCGATGATTCTGCGCGCCAGTTGATGGCCAGTTATCAACGGCTCGAAGAGCTGCTGGCGCCGCTGTCACTGGAGGTCAGTGAACTGGCGTTGGACCACCGTAACCAGCTAACCGCAACCCTACAGGGTGGCACTCAACTTTATCTGGGTGGGGAAGATTTTGTTGAGCGGGTACAGCGCCTGTTAACGCTGTATCGATATGAGTTAAGTGGGCGAACAGCAGAAGTCGCCAGGGTCGATCTGCGCTACGAGAGTGGCCTGGCGGTCGCGTTTCGGGCGCCAGTGCAAGTCGCGGTGGCGGCAACCAATCTGATAAGTACAGGGGAGTGAATCTGCCATGGGCAGCGCACAGGAAAAACGCATGATCGTAGGGCTGGATATCGGTACCTCCAAGGTCGTTGCGATAGTAGGGGAGATCGGCGTCGACGGGGAGATTGAAGTTGTCGGCATCGGATCGCACCCCTCCAAGGGGATGAAGAAAGGTGTGGTGGTCAACATCGAGTCGACTGTGCAATCGATTCAACGCGCGGTGGAGGAGGCAGAGTTGATGGCCGGTTGCCAGATTCACTCTGTTTACGTCGGTATCGCCGGAAGCCATATACGCAGTCTGAACTCCCACGGCATTGTTGCTATTCGCGATCGCGAGGTCTACGCGCTGGACCTGGAGCGGGTGATTGACGCGGCGCAGGCGGTGGCCATCCCCGCCGATCAGAAGGTGCTGCACATACTGCCTCAGGAGTACGTGATTGATAACCAGGAGGGCATCAAAGAGCCGATGGGTATGTCCGGCGTGCGACTGGAGGCAAAAGTACACCTGGTTACGTGTGCGGTGAATGCGGCGCAAAACATCGAGAAGTGTATTCGTCGTTGTGGGCTGGATGTTGAAGAGATCATCCTGGAGCAGCTCGCTTCCAGCTATTCGGTGTTGACTGACGACGAGCGGGAACTGGGTGTCTGCCTGGTCGATATTGGTGGCGGCACCACGGATATCGCCATTTTCACTGAGGGCTCCATTCGGCACACCGGTGTCATTCCCATCGCCGGCGATCAGGTCACCAATGACATAGCCATGGCGCTGCGCACACCCACGCAATATGCCGAAGAGATCAAGATCAAGTATGCCTGTGCCCTCACCCAACTAGCGGGGGCGGACGAAACCATCAAGGTGCCCAGCGTGGGCGACCGGCCGCCACGAGACCTGTCACGGCAGTCTCTGGCCGAGGTGGTCGAGCCACGCTATGACGAACTGTTCACGCTGGTGCAAGCCGAGTTGCGACGCAGCGGATTTGAAGACCTGGTCCCCGCTGGCATCGTGCTCACCGGCGGTACATCGAAGATGGAAGGTGTCGTCGAATTGGCCGAGGAGATATTTCACATGCCGGTGCGGGTGGGCTATCCGCAGGGCATCCAGGGACTGACCGATATTGTCCGCAATCCAATCTATGCCACAGGGGTGGGTCTGCTGCAATACGGATTGCAGCACGTGGACGAGGGTTCGCCCACTGCCCGTGGCAGTGCGAGCGGTGAAGGCTGGTTTACCCGGCTGAAGAATTGGGTACAGAGCAATTTCTAGGAATTTTAGGAAGTACGACGCCGTGTGTGAGCACGGTATTTTCATAAAAGGGGAGTAAGACCATGTTTGAACTAATCGATAACATTCCACAAAGCGCGGTAATAAAGGTCGTGGGCGTCGGCGGAGGCGGCGGCAATGCGGTCAAACACATGATAGACAACGAGGTCGAAGGTGTGGATTTCATCTGTGCCAACACCGACGCCCAGGCGTTATCTGACATTGAGTCAAAGACGGTGCTGCAATTGGGTGGCGACATTACCAAGGGCCTGGGCGCTGGTGCCAACCCGGAAATAGGCCGTGCGGCAGCACTGGAAGACCGCGATCGGATCGCCGATTCCCTGCGCGGTGCCGATATGGTGTTCATCACCGCCGGAATGGGTGGCGGTACAGGTACCGGTGGTGCGCCAGTGGTCGCCGAAGTGGCCCGGGAAATGGGCATTTTGACGGTTGCAGTCGTCACCCGGCCGTTCCCTTTTGAGGGCAAGAAACGCCTCAAAATCGCCATGGAGGGGGTCAAGGAATTGCAGCAGCATGTGGACTCTTTGATCACCATTCCGAACGAAAAACTGCTCGAGGTTTTGGGAAAAAATACCAGTCTCTTGAATGCCTTTAGAGAGGCCAATGATGTATTGTTGGGCGCAGTTCAGGGCATCGCTGACCTGATTATTCGTCCAGGGATGATCAACGTCGATTTCGCCGATGTCCGCACAGTAATGTCCGAGATGGGCATGGCTATGATGGGCACGGGCAGCTCGCAGGGTGAAAACCGAGCCCGGGAGGCCGCAGAACGGGCCATCAACAGCCCTCTACTGGACGACATAGATTTACAGGGTGCACGCGGCATACTGGTGAATATCACCGCCGGCCTGGATCTGTCACTTGGAGAGTTCTCCGAAGTTGGCGACACGATCGAGGAATTTGCGTCCGAAGAAGCGACAGTTGTGGTAGGAACAGTCATCGATCCTGAGATGGCGGATGAGCTGAAGGTGACTGTTGTTGCCACCGGCTTGGGTTCAGAGGCAGCCAGAGCTCCTCTGCAGGTAGTAGACAGTGAGCCGCGAGTACAGCAGCAGGCCGAGCTGACCCCTGAACCCGATTACAAAGAATTTGACCGCCCCCCGAGTCTGCGCAGAAGTGCACGGGCCCAGGCAGGCGGACAAGGCGCAGCTGTCGCAGCTGAAGCCGGCGGCGAGGATTATTTCGATATTCCCGCATTTTTGCGCCGCCAGGCTGACTAGGAGGCTATCTCCGGGACGTGTTCCGGCGGTGGCCGTATAGCCACTGCACCGGACAGGTTGGAATAGTTATGATTCGACAGCGAACACTGCGAAACAGCATCAAGGCGACTGGCGTTGGTTTACACACCGGCGAAAAAGTTTATTTGACGCTCAGCCCGGCTGCAGTCAATACGGGCATCGTTTTTCGCAGGGTGGACCTGGACCCGGTGGTCGAGATTCCCGCCCGCGCTGAAAATGTCGGAGATACCACGCTTTCAACCAGTCTGGGTAGCGGCGAAGGACGTGTTTCCACCGTGGAGCACCTGCTGTCCGCTATGGCCGGACTCGGCATCGACAATGCGTATGTTGATGTCAGTGCACCGGAAGTGCCGATTATGGACGGCAGTGCGGGGCCCTTTGTATTCCTGATCCAGTCCGCTGGCATCGAGGAGCAAAATGCACCCAAGAAGTTTATTCGCATTAAACGGCCGGTCGCCGTTGAAGAAGACGACAAAGTAGCCAGCTTCCTCCCCTTTGATGGCTTCAAAGTCTCTTTTACCATCGATTTTGACCACCCCGTTTTTCGCGATCGCACTGCCCACGCCGAAGTCGATTTTTCCAGCACGTCCTTTGTCAAAGAAATTAGCCGCGCCAGGACCTTCGGGTTTATGCATGAGCTTGAGTATATGCGCTCCAAGGGCCTGGCCCGCGGTGGCAGCGTGGATAATGCCATCGTGGTCGACGAATACCGCATCCTTAATCAGGATGGCCTCCGCTACGACGATGAATTCGTCAAGCACAAGGTGCTGGATGCCATCGGTGACCTGTACCTGCTCGGTTACAGCCTGATTGGTGAGTTCCGAGCCCACAAATCTGGCCATGCACTCAATAACGCCTCTCTGCGCGCATTGATCGCCCAGGAAGATGCCTGGGAAATGGTGACCTTCGACGACGCCGCCACTGCCCCCATCTCCTACATCACCAACCCCGTTCCGGCGACCTAAAAACCGGAAATTTCCAAGAAAAACCGCAGTTTAAGACCCAGTTCGCACTCCTCAAATGGCATTTTTTCGGACCTTGTGGCATAGTTCGCGGCCGAATTGCGTCTTTTAGGCACAAATGAAAATCATTCTCATTAACCGCAGACACGGTGGGTCGCGCTCAATCGAATTGGGGCGTTGGTCCCGTGCGCTGATTTCCCTGTGTTGCCTGGGTTTACCCCTGGGTCTGATCGCCGCTGGCTATCAGGCGGGGCAAGAGAGTGAAACACGCTCGGTCCGTGGTGCCACCCTGGGCAGCCTGGAGGAGGCACTGGCCACCCAGGCAGAAGAACTGGCGCAGTTACAAAGTGCTGCAGAGAGCCGCCTGCAGGGTATGACGCAGTCCCTGGCGGAGTTCCAGGCCCGCATGACCCGCCTCGATGCCCTTGGCGAACATATTACCGCCATGGCCAAGCTCGATGGTGGAGAGTTTGATTTCAGCCAGCCCCCCGCCCTGGGCGGGCCTATCGGCAGCGAGTTCAATGTCGATTTTCAGGAGTTTGATGTCAACGCTGAACTGGATGCGTTCGAGCGTCACCTCAGCGATCGCGAAGAGCAGCTGGAAATTTTAGAGTCGCTGCTGACCAACCGCCAGTTGGAGGAGCAGTCCTGGTTGTCCGGTCGACCTGCCGAAAAGGGTTGGATATCGTCGCGTTTCGGTCCCCGTACTGACCCCTTTACCGGCAGGCCGGCAATGCATGAAGGCATTGATTTTGCCGGCAAGGAAGGCACGAATGTGATCGCCGTGGCCGCAGGTGTGGTGACCTGGACTGGTAGCAAGTCCGGGTATGGCGAACTGGTTGAGATCTCCCACGGTGACGGCTTCGTCACTCGCTATGCCCACAACAAGCAAAACCTGGTTGATCCCGGAGACGTGGTGCGCAAGGGCGAACCGATCGCACTGATGGGTTCCAGTGGCCGCTCAACCGGCGCGCACGTTCATTTCGAGGTGTACAAGCACGGCCGCCCGGTCGACCCCGCAAGTTATATCCGCCGCACCCAGCGCTGAGATCACTCGTCTGAGTTTTTTCAGTCCGGCCCACTTACTGGCCGGTGCATCTACGTATTTTTCAGGTAACAAATCGCAATGTTCAATAAAGCTTTAAAGACCGTGTTTGGTACGCGCAACGACCGCGAACTCAAGCGCATGGGCAAGGTGGTGAAGCAAATCAACGCGCTGGAAGAGTCCATGCAGGCGTTGTCCCACGAAGAGTTGTCGGCCAAGACCGGCGAATTCCGCCAGCGGTTGGAGGAGGGTGCCTCAGTCGACTCGTTGCTCGCGGAAGCCTTTGCTGTAGTGCGCGAGGCGGGTCAGCGTACTTTGAGTATGCGCCACTTTGACGTGCAGATGATCGGCGGTATGGCCCTGCACGAGGGCAAGATTTCAGAGATGAGAACCGGGGAGGGTAAGACGCTGGTGGCAACCTTGCCCGCTTACCTCAATGCGTTAACGGGGAAGAGCGTCCATCTCATCACAGTGAACGATTATCTGGCCGGTCGAGACGCACAGTGGATGGGCCCACTGTACAACTACTTGGGGATGTCGGTAGGTGTGATTCGTGCCGGACAGAGCCAGGAGCAGAAGCGCGATGCCTACAGTGCTGACATCGTTTACGGTACGAATAATGAGTTCGGCTTCGATTACCTGCGCGACAACATGGCCTTCAGTCTCGATGACCGCATGCAGGGAGGCCTGAGCTTCGCGATTGTCGACGAGGTGGACTCCATTCTTATTGATGAGGCACGTACCCCTCTGATTATTTCCGGCGCCTCTGAAGACAGTTCCGATCTGTACAAACGCATCAACAAGCTGGTGCCCTTATTGAAACCGGAGACCGAGGGAGAGAGCGGCCATTTCACCGTTGACGAAAAGCAGCGACAGGTTGAGCTCAACGAAGATGGTCACGAGTTCATTGAAGGACTGCTGGTCAAAGAAGGCTTGCTGGAGGAGGGTGATAGTCTCTACGCCGCTACCAACCTGAACCTGTTGCATCATGTTTATTCCGGACTGAGGGCTCAGGCGCTGTTCCAGCGTGACGTCGAATACATCGTCCAGGATGGCCAGGTAGTGTTGATCGACGAGCACACCGGGCGCACCATGCCGGGCCGCCGGCTTTCGGAGGGTCTGCACCAGGCCATCGAGGCGAAAGAAGGGGTAAACATACAGAGTGAAAGCCAGACCCTGGCATCCACGACTTTCCAGAATTACTTCCGCTTGTATGAAAAGCTTGCCGGGATGACGGGTACAGCCGATACCGAGGCATTCGAGTTCCGCCAGATATATGGCCTTGAGGTTTTGGTTATCCCGACCAATGTGCCCCAGCTGCGTGACGATCTCAATGACCTTGTGTACTTGAGTCGCGAAGAAAAATTCGACGCCATCGTGGAAGATGTAAAAGCCTGCATGGACAATGGCGCACCGGTGCTGGTGGGCACCGCTTCGGTGGAGACTTCCGAAGAGCTGTCGCAACGTTTCCGTAAGAGCAAGATTGACCACAAGGTACTGAATGCGAAGTACCACGAACAGGAAGCCGAAATTATAGCCCAGGCAGGTCGTCCCGGCGTGGTCACCATCGCCACCAACATGGCCGGTCGGGGAACCGATATTGTGCTCGGTGGAAATCTAGAAGCCGAAGTATCACAGGCGGGAGAAATCAGCGATGGCAAGCGTGCGGAGATAGAATCACAGTGGCAGCAGCGCCACCAACAGGTTCTCGACGCGGGCGGTCTGCATATTCTGGGGACTGAGCGCCACGAATCACGGCGTATCGATAACCAGTTACGGGGACGGGCAGGGCGCCAGGGCGATCCCGGTGTCTCTCGATTCTACCTGTCGCTTGAAGACAACCTGATGCGCATTTTTGCCTCTGACAGGGTCAAAAACTTTATGCAGGCCCTGGGTATGGAGAAGGGCGAGGCGATCGAGCATCGCATGGTGACCAATGCCATCGAAAAAGCCCAGCGCAAGGTTGAGGGCCGCAACTTCGATATACGTAAACAGCTGTTGGAGTATGACGACGTTGCCAACGATCAACGGCAGATCGTGTACCAACAGCGCAGTGACCTGCTTACCGAGGACGATATTGCAGAGACCATCACCGCGATTCGCGCCGACGTCGTCAACGAGGCGATTGACGGTTTTATTCCACCGATGAGTGTTGAGGAGCAATGGGATATTCCCGGCCTCGAAAAGCAACTGGAAGCTGAGTTCGTGGTGTCCCTGCCGTTACAGAGTTGGCTGGATACCGATGACTCCCTGCATGAAGAGGCGCTGCGTGAAAAGGTCCTGGCCGAGGTGCAGCAGGCCTATGACCAGAAATCCGAGGCGGTTGGCCCGGACATGCGCAAGATCGAAAAGCAGATTATGTTGCAAGTACTCGATACCCTGTGGAAAGAGCACCTGGCGACCATGGATCACCTGCGCCAGGGCATCCACCTGCGCGCCTATGCGCAGAAGAACCCCAAACAGGAATACAAGCGCGAATCCTTTGCCCTGTTTGAAGAATTGTTGAGCAGCCTCAAGTACGAAGTCGTCAAGTTTCTCAGCCATGTGCAGATCCAACGCCAGGATGAAGCAGCCCTGATAGAACAACGTCGCCGTGAGGAGGCAGAGCGCAAGAAAATGGCCTTTGAACACGCGGGTGCCTCTGGTCTGACGCCGGAAGGTCAGCCAGAGGAGCCGGAAGCCGAGCAGGCGCCGCAACCTTTTACCCGCCAACAACCCAAGGTTGGGCGCAATGATCCTTGCCCCTGTGGCAGCGGTAAAAAGTATAAGCAGTGCCACGGCAAGCTGTGAGGGCTGCGGGCTAACATGGCAGTAGGAGTCGGTACGCTACCTGAGTTGTTTCCCATTGCGGGAGTTCGGCTGGGTACGGTGTGCGCGGGCATAAAAACCCCGGATCGCCCCGACCTGGTGCTGGTCGAACTGGCAGCGGGTAGCCACTGTGCGGCGGTTTTCACGCGCAATGCTTTTTGCGCCGCACCAGTTATCGTTGCCCGGGAACACCTGGATGCCAGCGCGCAGCAGCCGCGTTACTTGCTGGTGAACACCGGTAATGCTAATGCCGGCACCGGAACGCAGGGTATTGAGGATGCCAGGGCCTGTGCGGCGGCTGTCGCAGAAGTCGCGAATTGTGAGCCTGTGCAGGTCATGCCTTTTTCCACCGGGGTGATTGGTGAGCACCTGCCGGTGAGCACCATCTGTCAGGCTCTACCCCGCGCAGTAACAGGGCTTTCTGAGGACGGCTGGGCAGCCGCCGCCGAGGGTATTCTCACCACCGATACCCGACCCAAGGGGGCTTCGTCCACGTTCCAGCACGGGGGCGTGGAGTACACCCTCACCGGCATAGCCAAGGGGTCAGGCATGATTCGCCCGAATATGGCCACCATGCTCGGCTATGTTGCCACGGATGCGGCGGTATCTCCCGGGGTGCTTCAACAGATACTCGGCGAAGTAGTCGACCTGACGTTTAACCGCATTTCCGTCGATGGTGATACCTCTACTAATGACGCCTGTGTACTGATCGCGACCGGACGGGCCGGCAATGATGAACTTCGCAGTTCCACCGGCGACCTGTACAACGCCCTGCGAGAGGCAGTGTTCAAGGTTTGCCTGCAGCTCGCCCAGGGTCTGGTCAGGGATGGGGAAGGTGCCAGCAAGTTTGTCGCAGTAGAGGTTACTGACGGGGCTACGGAGCAAGAATGCCTCGACGTGGGTTTCACCATAGCGCATTCACCCCTGGTAAAGACTGCGCTGTTCGCCAGCGACCCCAACTGGGGGCGGCTGTTGGCGGCCATTGGACGAGCAGGTCTTGACGATCTGGATGTCTCCAAAATTACCGTGCACCTCAACGACGTATTGATTGCGGAACACGGTTGCCGTGCGGAGAGTTACGCGGAGGAACTTGGTATTATCGCCATGGCCCCTGAAGAGCTCAATGTTCGTGTCGGACTTAACAGGGGTAAACACCAGGCCACGGTATGGACGACAGATTTATCCTACGATTACGTGCGCATTAACGCCGAGTATCGCAGTTAAATGAATGAGGTCCATGTCGCCGTAGGCGTAATCCTCGACGCGGGCGGCCGTGTGTTGATCTCCCGCCGTGACAGTAACGCTCACCAGGGCGGCCTGTGGGAGTTCCCCGGGGGTAAGGTGGAGCCGGGAGAGACTGTCCAGCAGGCACTGCAGCGCGAGTTGCTGGAGGAACTGGGCATAGCGATTGGCCCGCTAATTCCGCTTATTGAGATTCACCATGACTATGGCGATAAGGCTGTATTTCTGGATGTCCACGTAGTCAGAGAATTTTCAGGCGAGCCGCAGGGCCTGGAAGGACAGCCGCTTGCGTGGGTGCATGCCGCTGAAATGCAAGAGTCGCACTTTCCCGCGGCCAATGTTCCGATCATCGAAGCTGTTAAAAAATATACGGATAACTCTTCCTTGTAGCGGGCAGATTCCGCTGTAATTGTCGTTCGCTATACAAAATCCGTGCGTTCCACGTGGATAACACCCAGTGTGTTTGCTCGAGAAGCGTCGATGGCTGTTATTCAACTATCGAGAGGTGTAGGATTAGCCTGCTTGAGATTTGTCGAGCAAGTGAGCATGGAGTTCATCCACTTTTTCTTTGAGCGCGTGAAGTGATCCGCTATTGTCGACGACCAGGTCGGCCATCGATAGCCTGTCATCTCGAGGCAGCTGAGCAGCCATGATTCTTTTGACCTGTTCGACAGAGTTAGCGTCGCGTTTGGCAGCTCTCTTTACCTGTATTTCTTCAGGTACATCAACAACGATGGTGAGATCTACCAGTTGCTTCTGATTGGTTTCCAGAAGCAGTGGCGAGCTAAGAACGGTGTAGAGTGATGTTGACCGCTCGAGTTGAGATTGAATTTCCTCGCCGATCAGGGGGTGGGTCAGTGACTCCAGCCATAGCCTTTCCTGCTCGTCGGCAAACACCTTTTGGCGCAGGCTCGCGCGATCGAGGGTCCCATCGGCCTGGATTATCGCGGGACCGAAGTGCTCGGCGATTTTGGCCAGTGCCGGCCGGCCCCGCTCGACGATGACTCTCGCAGCTTTGTCGGCATCGACAACGGAGATACCTCTGGCTTCGAGCAGGTCAGTCAGTGCCGACTTGCCGCTGCCAATGCCGCCGGTTACACCTACGACCAGGCCCACTACTGCATGCCCGTCATCTGCAGGTACTGACTCGTCAGTGTTTCACCCCAGAGCAGGCTTATCCATCCCGCGGCTGCCAGATAGGGTCCGAATGGGATAGGTATTTCTTTTCCACGGCGCTTGATTAACATGAGAGCTATACCCACCAGTGCACCGACCAGTGATGAGAGCAGGATTATGCCCGGTAGCGCTTCCCAGCCTAGCCATGCTCCCAGCGCGGCCAGTAGCTTGAAGTCCCCGTAGCCCATGCCTTCCTTGCCGGTAATCAGTTTGAACACCCAGTACACAGACCACAGGGTGAGGTAGCCAGCGGCAGCCCCAATAACAGCGCTTTGCAGATTGGCAAAAACTCCAAAGGTATTTACCAGTAGTCCCGACCAAAGTAGTGGCAAGGTAATATCATCTGGTAAGAGTTGGTGATCAAAGTCAATCATGGTCAGCGCAAGCAACGCCCACGTCATCATCATAGCGGCCAGCAAGGCCCAGGACGGACCGAATTGCACGCCAAGTGCCACGGTGAGGATTGCACTTACTATCTCGATGACCGGATACCTTACCGATATCGAAACACCACAGTTGCCGCATTTGCCACCAAGGATCAGATAGCTAAGGACCGGAATATTTTGCCAGGGCTTCACGGGAGACTTGCAATGCGGGCAATGCGAATTGGGCGATGATAGTGTCAGATGCTGGTCTGTTTGCTCTGCTTGAACTTCCAGCAATTCACAGCAGTCACGACGCCACTGTGATTCAAGCATTAGTGGCAGTCGATAAATTACGACGTTTAGAAAGCTGCCAACAACCAGGCCGAGAGGCAGCAGGCAGGCGTAAAGTAACCACGGATCTTGTTGGAAGATTTCCAACACTAAGGGCGATCCCCTGAACGTGGGATCGATGTATTCAGATCACTGAACCAAGCATGAATATGGGCAGGTACATGGCGATCATCAGCCCACCGACCAGAACACCCAGCACAGACATAATGATGGGTTCTATCAAGGAGCTGAGGCTATCGACCGCATTGTCCACCGCCTCTTCATAGTGTGTAGCTACCTTGTCCAGCATCTCATCGAGAGCACCGGACTCTTCACCGATGGAGGTCATCTGTAGCAGCATGTTTGGAAATAGCCCGGTGGATTTGATCGATTGGTACAGGGTAGTACCCGTGGTCACGTCGTCGCGAATCTGCAGAATTGCCTTGGAATACACCGAGTTACCCGATGCGCCTGCCGTTGATTCCAGTGCTTCCACCAGCGGGACACCCGCTGCAAAAGTTGTCGCCAGGGTTCTGGCGAATCGCGCTACCACGGCATCGTGAACAATATTGCCAACTACAGGCATTTTGAGTGCCAGGCGATCCAGCCATTCGGAGAATTTTACCGACCGTATCTTAGCTTCCCGAAACGCGAAGAACGCCGCGACCATGCCCATAAGCATAATGAACCACCACGCTTGCACGAATTCAGATAGTGCCACCACGAACAACGTGAATGCCGGTAAGTCACCGCCAAAATTGCGAAAAGTCTCTGCAAATGTAGGGACCACTTTTATAAGTAGAATTGCTGTGACAACAATCGCGACGGCGATCACTGCGATTGGATACGTCAAAGCCTTTTTAATTTTGGCCTTGAGCTGCTCAGTTTTTTCCTTGTACGTCGCGACTCGGTCCAGCATTACCTCCAAAGTCCCCGATGCTTCCCCCGATGCGATCAAGCTGCAGAACAGGTCGTCAAAGTGTCTTGGGTGTTTCGCGAGCGAGGGGGCGAGGCCGCTGCCGGAAGCGACATCATTCTTGATGGACGTTATGAGTTCCTGCATGCTCTCTTTTTCAAGACCTTCTATAACAATATCGAAGCTTTGCACCAGTGGAACCCCGGCCTTCATCATTGTCGCAAGTTGGCGTGTAAAAACTGCGATATCTGCCGCCTTGATCGGCTTGCCTTTGCCTCCAAACAGTGGCTTGGGCTTTTTCTTAACAGATCTTGGCTTGATGCCCTGCCTACGCAGTTGGGCTCTTGCCAGTGATTGGCTGCTGGCAGTGATTTCACCCTTGGTTTCGCGGCCGTTTTTGTCCTTGCCGCTCCAGGTGAATATATCCCCTCTTGCTGTTGTTGTTGCCATTTCAGTACTCGCCCCGGGTTAGCATCCGTATAACTTTCGTTAGTCGGTGGTGATCCTGTTGACCTCTTCAAGGCTCGTCAGCCCTTGAGCCGCCTTGAGCAAGGCTGACTCTCGCAAGTCCTTGAATCCTTGTTGCTGTGCCATCTCCCGAATCTGGATAGCGTCGCCCTCCTCCATGATGAGTCTGGCGATTTCGGGTGTGATTTGCACAACCTCGTAGACTCCGACTCTTCCTTTATACCCCTCCACACAGTTCGCGCAACCCATCGGCTTCATAATTGTGGCGTTTTCCAGTAATTCTTCACTGAATCCAGCTTTTAGCAAGGTTTCATGTGGAATGTCATCTGCAGAAACACTGCAATCCTTGCAAAGCCGGCGGGCCAGGCGCTGGGCAATAATCAGGGTTACCGAAGTTGCAAGGTTAAACGCAGGTACCCCCATGTTTAGCATCCGCGTAATCGTTTCTGCTGCGCTATTGGTATGCAGGGTGGATAGCACCAAGTGCCCGGTTTGAGCAGCTTTAATTGCAATCTCAGCCGTTTCCAGGTCGCGGATCTCACCCACCATAATTACGTCCGGATCCTGGCGGAGAAATGAACGCAGCGCTTCCGCAAAATTCAGCCCAACTTTGGGATTAACGTGAACCTGATTAATTCCTGCCATATTGATTTCCACCGGGTCTTCGGCGGTAGAGATGTTGCGTTCAGGATTGTTGAGTATGTTCAGGCCTGTGTATAGGGAGACCGTTTTCCCGGATCCTGTCGGACCGGTGACCAGAATCATACCCTGCGGTTGTCCGAGTGCCTTCAGGTACATTTCCTTTTGGTCTTCTTCGTAGCCCAGGGCGTCGATCCCCATCTGGGCGCTGGACGGATCTAGAATACGTAAAACTATTTTCTCACCGAATAGCGTGGGTAGAGTATTGACACGGAAGTCGATGGCGCGGTTTCGGGACAGTTTCATCTGAATCCGGCCATCCTGTGGGACTCGCCTCTCAGATATGTCCATCTGCGACATAACCTTGAGTCTTGCTGCTAGTCTTGCTGCCAATGTCTTCGGAGGCTTCACCATTTCCCTGAGAATGCCGTCGGTCCTGAACCTTACCCGATAGTCTTTCTCATAGGGTTCAAAGTGAATGTCAGAAGCGCCGTGTTTAATGGCGTCAATAAGCACTTTATTGACGAATCGAACCACAGGGGTTTCATCAATTCCTTCCCCGCCATCGTCGTCCTTGTCGCTTTCATCCCCGGACTCAATGTCTATGTCATCAAAATCTCCGGAGTCCAGGCCGTCAAGCCCATCGTCAAGTGTATCTTGAGCCTCGATCCAATCAGAAATCAGCTTGGAGAGCGCTTTTTCCTCGACCAGCACCGCATCCGTATTGATACCTGTGTGAAATTTCATTTCGTCGAGCGCAGCGAGGTTGGTCGGGTCTGATAGCGCCACGAACAGGCGATTGCCGCGACGGAACAGTGGCATGGCGTGATGTTTGGTAACCAACTCCGATTCCACCAGCCCCTCTGGGAGATTGGCCATGTTCAGGGAACTGGTATCGAAGATCGGAACGCCAAACTCTTTTGATGCGATTGCAGCCAGCTCTGCCCCGGCAACATTCATATGCTCGACAAGATAATTGACCAGCGTGATTTTCTCGCTGGCTGCTTTGTCCTGAGCTTCGGTTGCCTGCTCGGCGGTGATTAA
Source organism: Halieaceae bacterium (assembly GCA_963669435.1). Taxonomy (GTDB): domain Bacteria; phylum Pseudomonadota; class Gammaproteobacteria; order Pseudomonadales; family Halieaceae; genus CALJFL01. The sequence goes on along the minus strand of OY770025.1, from coordinate 580,358 downwards.
GCCATCGGCCACGAGTCGACCGGCTAACCCACTTAGTTGCGCCACGCCCCTGTCGTTCATTCCATGACGTCCCGTTATGCGTTCCAGAATTGTCGTTACTGCCGTGAGTATACTCAGCGATAGCGGCGGCTAACAGGCTTTGGTGGCAACAAATTCTTCGAATTGATGAAGTGTTCCTGATATCCATCACTCAGCTTTGCTGGATTTGAACTTATGGCTAGGGTCGCCCCCCTTGAGGTCGATCCGGGGGCGGGTGGGATACTGATTGGGGTGACGAAAAATGTCATATTCCGGCACTTCGGGGGTGTGAGGTGCCTTGAAGATGAACCGACTGTTACGGGATCGGAGCGTCCTGCCTTAGGAGAGAATGGCCGCTAAGGAATTGAAAAATAATAGAAAATAAATGGATTGGTGATATTGCGGGGGCTTTGGCATGAAACCTGCATTCTATACTGATGCAAGCCGTGGGCAGATGAATGCCCAGTGCCCCAAACGAAAGAAAATTAGTGGAGAGATACCATGAACATGCAAAAGAAGGTCCAGCAGGGTTTCACCCTGATCGAACTGATGATCGTGATTGCGATTGTCGGCATCCTCGCCGCCATTGCGATTCCCGCCTATCAGGATTATGTCGTTCGCTCGAAAATGTCTGAGCCGATGGCTGCTCTGGCAGAAGCCAAGACTACTGTCTCTGAGTATTACGCGACTAACAATGTTCTGCCGGCCAGTGCAGGCCAGGCGGGCATCAATGAAGCTCCTGAGAAGGAGATCGTAAGGTCAGTCGTCTACTCCAGCACGGGTCTCATTACCGCAAAAATGCAGGGGGGTGTTGTTCCCGGTGCTGCGCTGGCAGATGGATTCTCGCTCTCCGCGAGGACGCGCTCAGACGGCTCTATTGTATGGATCTGCACCAACCTGAATGCTCGCGTAGTCGGCGGCAACGGGATCGAAGCTAAATACCTGCCAGCTAGCTGCAGGTCTTAAGGTCGTTTAACTGGCGATAGCCAGATTTACTTTGAAGGGCTCGGTGGGATACACCGGGCCCTTTTTTGTGTCCTGATATTCTGTGTTGCCTAGTTTTTTGGAATGGACTAGCCGGCAGAAGTTGGCAGTTCTGTTTTTGGTGCCGCTTACCATTTACCTTCCAGGTTTACAGGGTGGCCTGCTATTCGATGACATATCCGCGCTCGCTGACAACCCTGCTCTCACTTTTAATCCGACATCCTTCGACGCTTGGAGAACTGCCGCACTAAGTTCAGACTCCGGACCGTTGGGTCGTCCCATTGCGATGCTTTCATTTGCAGTCAATGCCTGGCTGGGGAACGAGCATTTTCTGCTGATCCTTAAACTGACCAATGTGTTTATCCATATAGTCGTTGGTTGGTTGTTGTACTTTTTCTCTAAAGAGATCATCCGGTGTTCGCTGTCCCCAATAGATTCGCGGGTTGCGGAGTGGCTTGCATTCGCTGTGGCCGCGTTGTGGGTGCTTCATCCGCTGAATGTTTCAACAACGCTGTATGCGGTTCAAAGAATGGCCCAGTTAAGTGCCCTGTTCGTACTGGCGGGTTTGTATACCTTCGTTCGATATCGGGCCCGATGGGCGCGACGCGGCGGCGATCCCGGCGAAATTGTCGCGGTGGCACTATGGTTGGTCTTGTTTTGTTATCTCGCGACCTACAGCAAAGAAAATGGGATATTGCTTGGCTGGCTGCTACTGGCGATCGAATATTGTATTTTCAAAGGCGAGTGGGCTAACCGCACACTTGTTTGGTTACAACGGGTTGTTGGACACATGGTATTGCTGCCCTTCGTCGTCATGCTTGCCTGTTACCTGTGGCCGCCTGAATTTGTAACCTGGATTTACCAGCATCGAGAGTTCACGCTTGAAGAGCGAGTTTTAACGCAACTTAGAATCACCTGGGGATACGTCGGATGGCTGTTGTATCCGGATGTGTCATCGATGTCGCTACATCATGACGATGTTAGTTTGTCGCGCGACTTGCTTTCCCCTATAACAACGTTGTACTCGCTGACGGCCTGGGTACTGGTCATGTTAGTTGCCTTCGTATTGCGCAACCGCTTTCCGTTGCTGCTGTTCGGCATGCTGTTTTTTCTCATCGGGCACTCAATCGAATCTGGCCTGCTTGGGCTAGAGATGGTGTATGAACACCGAAATTACCTGCCCGGTATGGGCGTGCTGATGATCGTGGTCGGGGTTTATTACAGGCTGTGTCGATGGCGACCTGATCTTCTGCCACTGGGATTGGGCGTCCTCCTCGTAGTTTCTTCTCTTTTGGCTGTCCGGGTGTGGGAGTGGTCGGATAACCTCAGGTTGAGTTCCCGCATGGTAAACAATCATCCGTTATCTCCCAGGGCCAACTACTTCCATGGCTTTAACCTGCAACGCCTCGCGAGCAATGCACAGCTAACTGAGAGCGCGAGAATCGAGGCGATGTATGCTGCCCGATACTTTTACCATGTAGCATACGAGCTGGATTCAGACGATCTGGCTGCCCTGGTTTCTTTGTACGTCATTGATGAGCGAGTGCCAGGCAAGCGTGAGGAAGCTGAAGGCTGGCTGAATCAGATTCAGCAGGTTGTCACCAAGAAAAAGATGCAGCAATCTGACAAATATGCCGTGCAGGTGCTGGTCGACTGCGCACTTGGCGGGGCCTGCACTCCACATCGAGATAGGGTCCTTCAGATCCTCCTGGAACTACGGCAAAGGTATCCAACAGAGTTGTATTACCTCAACTTGCAATACAAGGCAGTTCGCTTATCGACCGCAGAGGCTGACTCGGAGGCGTTAGCCGAGTTTGTGTTGGAATCCAATAGGATTGGCGGGACTAACCCAGCGATCTATGCCGCTGAGATAGACCGATGCAGTAAAGTCGCTGATGTAGAATGTATGTACAGCAATGTCATCAGCTGGTTTGCGGGCGACCATCGACGTAGAGACGTCGGTGCAATAAATCGCCTCTTTTATCACTAACCACGTCGCCATGTTTACCGTATCGCTCGAATCCCGACCCATTCCTTGGGTGCTTTTGGCTTTGGTATCTGCGCTGGTGCTCTGGGTTTATTGGCCTGGACAATATGGCCCGTGGTTGTTTGATGACCGTTCCAATCTCTTCATATTGGACAGTATGGCGCCTACTTTTCAGGATGCGTTGGACCATATATTTTCCAATACCTCGGGGCCATTGGGGCGCCCCGTGTCGATGGCGACATTTGTCATTGAACGGGCAGTGTTCGGTGCAGACCCGGCGCTAGCCAAGCTATTTAATACCGCCTTGCATATTGCTAACGGGCTGCTGGTGGCGTGGCTGTACCTACTGGTCTTGCGCACTGGTAATCCGCGCTCTCCGGCTATTCTGGCCGTACTGTGCGCGGCGGCATGGATGCTCGCCCCTATTCATGTGAGCGCGGTGCTCTATGTTGTGCAACGGATGACGCTGTTGGCCGCATTCTTCGGCCTCCTATTCTTAATTGTTTACTTTTACTGGAGAACGTCGTTTCACAACACCATCAGGTTGCTGCTCTCATCTGGTTTACTGCTCCTAACATTTTTCCTTGCTGTTTTTGCCAAGGAAAATGCGGTGGTTATCCTGCCGATTGTGTTGCTGATGGAAAGCCTGTGTCTAAGAGGGCAGGGCGTGTTGAACGAACACCATGCCCGGAGATTGTTCTTGTACTCCCGGCTTAGCACCGTCGCCCTGCTTTTGGCAGCCAGCGTGATGCTTGTCCTTAATTGGAATTGGGTTGAGTCAGGGTACGCAATCCGAGACTTTACTGTTAGTGATCGCATCTACACTCAAGGCAGAGTGTTGTGGGATTACCTGGGCCAGATTCTTTGGCCGGATTTGAATGCCTTGGGTATCTATCATGACGACTACAGAATTTCGCGTGCATTGTTTGACCCGCTGGACACATTCTGGGCGCTTCTGGCATGGGGGCTCGTTATTGTTTGCGCGCTGGCATTCTGCCTGCGACCGCTTGGGGGCGCAGTCGCATTTGCTGTGCTCTGGTTTCTTGTGGCCCACAGCATCGAGTCCTCCATTCTGGCGCTGGAAATTTACTTTGAACACAGGAACTATCTTCCGTCTGTTGGGCTGTTTTTGCTCATGGCGATCTTGCTCGAGCGTTTCACCCGACTTAAGGCTGTGCTTAACTCGGTCGTTGCCATTTTTCTAGTCTATCTGCTGTTGGTCGGAGCACGAACCAGTTCGCAGGTGCAGATCTGGTCCAGTGGTCCACTGATTCGCATTAATCATGCGATCAATCACCCGAACTCATTTCGCGCAAATCGGGATATGGCAATCCAATTGGCGAGCGTGGGTGCGCTTGAGCCAGCTCTCGAATATTCCTCGCGCGCGCGTCAGCACGGTAAGCATGAAAGTGAGGGGGATCACGAGATCTTTGAGTTAGCTCTTTACTGCCTCGCCGAACAAACGGCGCCTCCCTCGCTGTTCGCTGCGTTGGGGACGAGTAACCTGCAGCGGCCTTTTACCGTGGTGGCCAACATGCATGGGCTGTTCAAAACGCTTCAGCAGCAGGAGTGTACAAGCTTTGACCGGTACGCGCTTGGTGACCGCCTGGCACGGATTTATCTTGCTGACATGGATGCCACTCGAGCTTCTGCCAACATGTACTCGGTGATAGCGGGATTCGAAAATGAACTGGGGCGAATGGATAAGGCGTTTGCCTACACGCAGTTGTTGCTGGAGCTAAGCTCTGAGCATGTTCGTGGACTGCTAATGTACCTGCATTTCGCGACGGTACTCGGCGAGACAGATTCGGTGAATCGTGCGGTTGAACTGCTGGATAAGCTGCAGTCAGAGGGAAAGTTGAGTACAGCGGACGCCAGAACCTTGAGCTACTATCTGGAAGGCGAATAATCGGGCTCTTCTTTCGTCCCTGAGCCAGTTTGGTCTTTACCGAATTGTCCCCGCACATACTCAGCAATTTGCCACAGTGTCAGTGTGGCACATAGGTACATTTCCGGTCTCAGGGGTATGGAATAACGGGGTTCCGCCTGCGTTATCACGTAGACACTGCTAATGACGACAGTGTTCATGTAGACAACCATCCCTATTCGGTTACTTGTGCTATTTCTTGTACGCCAAAGAGCAAATATTGCCAATACTGCGGTGGCGAACAACCACGGATGCAGGCTCTTCATGATGCTATGTACTGCCAGGGCAAACTTTGAGGTGTGAAAAAGCGAATAAATGACCGGGTAGACAAAAACGTCCCCCTGGCCTATGCGAATACTCCAGTCCCACAGTAGCAATGGCTTATCGATAAGGTACCACTTGAGATAGGTGACAGGTTCTCGCGCCACTCTCTCTCCTGCAACGGAGAAAAATTTTGTGTAAGAACCTCCGATGATGCTGGCATCCAGGGTGGTGGGATTGTTGGGGTCCCTCGGATTATTGCGCCATATATCGTGGAAATCGGGATTAAGACCGATGATCAAGTTTCCGATCAATCGCGAAGATGCGGATTGGCCGCCTGCCTCAACATTGACAGCATTTCGCAAAGACCATGCTCCGGCGATGATCAGGATGGGTAAAAGCAAAGCAGCGGTCGCTTTGACTGTGTGAGCCCGGGATCGCGGGTGATCCACTGCATTCGCGTTATGACGTAGAAGCACCCATGCAGTGACTGGCGCGCAGATAATAACGACCGGATTCACGAGATAAGCGAGACCAAAGCTTATCCCCGACAGAACTAGTAATACTCTGCGCCCCTGGGTCACGCCCCAACTGGCCAATGTGAGCGCCAGCAGGAGAAGGAAGCAGGTGAGTGTCTCGGTAAGGGCGTAGGAGCCCATGCTTATCAAATGGGGTGATAATGCAACCAACCCTGAGGCGAACAGCGCTGCATTTCGTGACATGAACAGAATTGCCAAGTAGTAAGTTAACCATATTGTCAGGGCGCCCAGCACAGCCTGGATGGTTTGCAGCGTGGAATACGTGTCCAGGTTGAGCGCATCGGCGGCCAGAATGACGGCTGCGAGAAATGTGGGATAGCCAGGCGCCCAAAAAGAGTCCGGTGTTGGTGGTATGGATTTGTAGTCCTTTGAAAATGTTCCATGCTCAATGATGTTTTGCGCATAGACGAAATAGTAGGCGGCATCACCCCGGATCGGGTTGTCTATGAATGTTCCTTCGTTGTAGAGGAGACGAAACGAAAAGCCGGTCAGGAGAATGAGTGCGAGAACGTAGGGTGTAAAGTTAACTCCAGAGGATTTACTGGAAAACAGTTGCATTTGTTAGCGCCCCGGTTATTCTCATTTTTGCTTCAGTCTACAGGATAGAAGGTGTCCTCAGTAACCACTGACATAGCGTTTTCCATCGTTATTCCGGCTAGAGATGAAGGGGAGAGCTTGCCCGGGCATCTATCAAGCCTTCGCGAACTGTACCCAAACGTAGAAGTAATTCTCGTAGATGATGGATCCCTGGATGCGACGCGCTCCATCGGTGAAAGCGCGGGCGTCAACGTCATCTCCCACCCCTACCCAAAAGGCAACGGCGCGGCCATCAAAACGGGCGCCCGTGCCGCCACTGGTGACTATATTGTCTTCATGGACGGCGACGGTCAGCATGATCCCGCCGAGATTGAGAAGTTGCTCACCAAGGCGCAGGAGGGCTATGACCTGGTGGTCGGGGCTCGATCTGGTCGCGAGGCGCAGGCCAGCGTCGCCCGCTGGAGCGCTAACACGCTGTACAACAAGTTGGCCAGTTGGATGGTAAACCACAGGATCGAAGACCTGACCTCCGGCTTTCGTTGTGTGAACCGCAAGAAGTTTTTGAGCTTTCTGTATCTGCTCCCCAACGGCTTCAGCTACCCAACAACTTCCACCATGGCTTTTTTCCGTGCGGGCTACTCGGTGGGTTTCGTGCCGATTAACGTCTCCCAGCGGGTGGGCAAGAGCCATATCAACCTGTTGCGGGACGGGGTGCGGTTTTTCCTTATCATCTTCAAGATCGGGACTTTATATTCACCCCTTAAGGTTTACTTTCCCACCGCGGTGGTGATTTCGGGGATGGGGTTCTTGAACTACCTGATCGGCGCGGTCTCAATCGGTGCATTTCGATTTACCAACATGAGTACGTTGCTAATCCTTTCCGGTGTGATTATCTTCCTCCTCGGGCTTCTTTCGGAGCAGCTCACCAACCTGCAATACAAGGATATTGTCGAAGAAGAGTGATCCGTTTCGCTTGGATCATGCCGGAATTTGTAGGTCGCCCATTGTCGAGTCGGCCGAGTTGATCGAAACCAGGGATCATTGGGCAGCCTCTAGCGCCTGCATTTCCTGTCCAAATATGGCTGCTTGATTTCAGAGCTTTAGGCAGGTTCAGCGGGGGCCTCCTCCGTCCGTCTCCGGCAGGCGGCCATACCCAAGACGCGCACCCCAATGATATGGACGCCTTCAAGCTCCTTCGTAGGAGACATAGTCGAATGGTTCAGTACGGCACCTCCAACGCCAACGTCTCTTTCACCTGTTCCATTACCACATAGCTGGTAGATTCCAGTACGCCTGGCAGGGTCAGCAGGGTCTCGCCCAGAAACTCCCGGTAGGCAGCCATATCGGCAACGCGGGCCTTGATCAGGTAATCGAAGTTACCCGACACTAGGTAACACTCCTGGACCTCCGGGAGATCGCGGGCGCTGCGCGTGAACTCTTCGAAGATATCCTGGGAGGTTCGATTCAGACGGATCTGCACGAATACCACCAGTGCCGCATCCAGATACTCGGGATTCAGGTGCGCCTGGTAACTGCGGATAACCCCCTCTCTCTCCAGCCGCTTCACCCGCTCTTTGCAGGGAGTGGTGCTCAAACCGACTTGACGGGCCAGTTCGGCAAAGCTGGTGCGCGCGTCCTTCTGCAGGATGCGAAGAATGTTGCGATCGATGCGGTTTAACTGGTGGAGTTTCCTCTCCATGACATATCTCCCCTGTGCGCGCTAATTAGCCGATAGCACTACCTAATTTTAGTTATATTAGTCGAATCATCTTTTTTGAAATTTATAATAGTTGAATTAACTATTTTGAACCAATAAATATAGCGAAAAAACTTGGTATTGATCGCTATTCTAGACCTGTCATTCACTTACTGGAGATGGGCCATGTTGATAGGTGTACCGAAGGAAATAAAAAATCACGAGTACCGGATTGGGCTGACTCCCGCCGGCGTCAATGAACTGGTGCAGCACGGCCATCAAGTGCTTGTGCAGTTTGATGGTGGTAAAGCCATTGGATTTGATAATGCGCAGTACGAGCGTGCTGGCGCGGAGATTGTTGAGCGCGCCGAGGATATCTTTGCCCGGGCTGAAATGATCATTAAGGTCAAGGAGCCGCAGCCTGAAGAATGCAAGATGCTGCGCCCGGGGCAGATCCTCTTTACCTACCTTCACCTTGCTCCCGACCCGGTCCAGACTGCGTTGCTGGTGGCTTCGGGCGCCACCTGTATCGCCTATGAGACGGTGACCTCGGACGACCGCGGCTTACCGTTGTTGGCGCCCATGAGCGAAGTAGCCGGTCGCATGTCGGTGCAAGCGGGCGCACACAACCTGGAGAAGGCCCAGGGCGGTAACGGCATGTTACTTGGCGGTGTGCCCGGCGTTGAAGCTGCGAAGGTGCTGGTGATCGGCGGCGGCGTGGTGGGTGTCAACGCGGCGCGTATGGCGATGGGCATGGGCGCCGATGTGACATTGCTCGATCGCTCCCTGGACCGGCTGAAAGAGCTGGATATGTTATTTGGCGGCCGCCTGAAAACGGTTTACTCCACAGCGGACTCTATTGAGCGGTTTGCACTGGACGCAGATCTCGTCATCGGCGCGGTGCTCATTCCCGGTGCGGCAGCGCCCAAGTTGATCTCAAGGGAGTTGGTGAGTCGCATGAAGCCTGGCGCGGTGATGGTCGACGTCGCCATTGACCAAGGCGGTTGCTTTGAAACTTCCAAAGCAACAACCCACCAGGAGCCGACCTATGTCGTGGATGACGTGGTGCATTACTGTGTTGCTAATATGCCCGGAGGTGTTGCCAGAACAGCGACTATGGCGCTGACTAATGCCACGCTGCCTTTCGCCCTGGAATTGGCGAACAAGGGCTCGGGCGTTGCACTGCGGGAGAATGCGCACCTGCGCAATGGTCTGAATGTCCACGCTGGCATGGTGACCTTCGATGCGGTTGCCGAAGCACTGGACTACGAATACGTGGATGCCCAGGCGGCGCTGGCCACCAGCGAGTTGAAAAAGAGCGCCTGACAGGTGTTACCGGGTGCGGCGCTAGCCGCACCCGGTGGTGCTGTTTAGGCGGCGTATTTCTCCTTGGCCTCCCGTCGGCGGGCGTGTAGTACCGGTTCGGTATAACCACTGGGCTGTTCACCCCCGAGGAACACCAGATCACAGGCCGCCTGGAACGCCACGCTGTCGTCGAAGTTGGGAGCCATCGGCCGGTAAGCTGGGTCGGCACTGTTCTGTCCGTCCACGACAGCGGCCATACGCTCCAGGGTTTCCCGCACCTGTGTTTCGCTGCAAACACCGTGGTGTAACCAGTTACAGATATGCTGGCTGGAGATGCGCAGGGTGGCCCGGTCTTCCATCAGGCCGATATTGTTAATGTCGGGTACCTTGGAGCAGCCTACCCCCTGGTCGATCCAGCGCACCACGTAACCCAGGATCCCCTGGGCATTGTTATCCAGCTCCCGCTGGATATCCTCGGCAGACAGGCCCTCGGCACCACGCAGTGGAATGGCAAGGATATCGTCGAGTTTCGCGGGTGTGCGGCTCATCAGTTGCGTCTGCTGCTCGGCCACGTTGACGTCGTGGTAGTGGATCGCGTGCAGCGTTGCCGCGGTAGGTGAGGGTACCCAGGCGGTGCTGGCGCCAGATTTGGGGTGCCCGATTTTAACCTCCAGCATTTCGGCCATACGATCAGGCATGGCCCACATACCCTTGCCGATCTGGGCTCTACCCTGCAGGCCACAAGCAAGACCCGTATCGACATTCCAGTCTTCGTAGGCGTTAATCCAGGCCTCCTGCTTCATCGCCCCTTTGGGGGTGATGGCCGCCGCCTGCATGCTGGTGTGAATCTCGTCGCCGGTGCGATCCAGGAAGCCGGTGTTGATAAACACCACGCGAGACTGGGCTCGGCGAATGCATTCTTTGAGGTTGACGGTGGTGCGCCGCTCCTCGTCCATAATACCCAGCTTCAGTGTGTTGCGCGCCACGCCCAGCACGTCCTCAATTCGGTCGAACAGTTCGCAGGTGAAGCTCACTTCATCGGGGCCGTGCATCTTTGGTTTCACAATGTAAACGCTGCCGCGACGGGAATTGCTGACGCTGCTGTTACCCTTGAGGTCATGCAGCGCAATCAGCGCAGTGAACATGCCATCCATAATACCTTCGGGTACTTCGCGACCCTGTTGATCGAGAATGGCTTCATTGGTCATCAGGTGTCCTACATTGCGCACAAACAGCAGGCTCCGACCAGGTAGTGTCAGCGTGCTGCCATCGGCCGCGGTAAAGCTGCGGTCAGCATTAAGCGAACGGGTGAGGGTTTCGCTCCCTTTGCGGAACTCCTCCTGGAGGGTCCCGCGCATCAAGCCCAGCCAGTTGCGATACACAATGGTCTTGTCCTCCGCATCTACAGCGGCAATGGAGTCTTCGCAATCCTGGATAGTGGTCAGCGCCGACTCCAGGACGACGTCCTTTACGCCTGCGGCGTCAGTACTACCGATGGGACTTTGTGGGTCGATCTGAATTTCGATGTGCAGGCCGTTATGGCACAACAAAATGCTGCTCGGGCTTGCCGCTTCTCCGGCAAAGCCTGCGAATTGGGCCGGATTGGCAAGCGTGGTGACTTGCCCGTCCGCGAGGGTAACTTGCAAAGTGCCGTCGCCCGTCGCGTAGCGGGTCGCCTGGCTGTGGTCACCACTGGCCAGTGGGCAGTGACGATCGAGAAAGTCGCGGGCGAAGGCGATGACCTTGTCACCGCGTACCGGGTTATAGGCGCCAGCGCGCTCGGCTCCGTCCTCTTCCCCAATGACGTCAGTGCCATACAGGGCATCGTACAAGCTGCCCCAGCGCGCGTTGGCGGCATTGAGGGCGTAGCGTGCATTCATCACCGGTACCACAAGCTGCGGACCCGCGAGCACCGCCACCTCCGGGTCCACGTTCTCCGTTGAGATTGAGAAGTCTCCGCCTTCCGGCAACAGATAGCCGATCTCTTCCAAAAACGCGCGGTAGGCCGCCCGGTCGTAGTCTGCTCCGGGGTGTTCTCCGTGCCATTCGTCGATTTTTTGTTGCAGGTCCTCGCGGATGGCCAGCAATTCAGCATTGCGTGGGCCAAGGTCGTTGAGGATTGCCTCGAACCCTTGCCAGAAGTGGTCCGTGGTGATCCCCGTGCCTGGCAGTATTTCGTCCTCCAGGAGGGTATTAAGCACGCTGGCAACCCGTAGGCCACCCTGTTGAATGCGATCGGTCATGGTCTAGCTCTCTTTGGTGTGAGACAGGCGGGAAGCGACCCGCAAAAACTGTCGGGGGATTTTATGAATGGCTACCAGATTTGGCAAATTTATCGATTTAATCATTATCATTCTCTGAGTGAATGTAACTCACACGGTCGGGGGCTGGCCATCCAGTTCCCGGGCCGTGTCCACTATCAGTTTACGCAACCACTTGTTGGCAGGGTTGTGCTGTAGCAATGGGCTCCAGGCCATCTTGAGTTCCAGTGGAGGAATTTCCAGCGGCGGCTCCCGCAAAACGACCCGCGGGTTGTCTTTTTTCAGCAGTGCGGCGCGGGTCGGCAGGGTAACGATGAGGTCATTTTGCTCCGCCAGCGTCATCGCCGCCTGATAATGGCGAGTGAAAACCCTGATCTGGCGTTTTTTACCCAGTTTGTTCAGCGCCACATCCACCCAGCCCAGGCGTTGTACATCATCCGGGTCCACGCCCACGCCAACACCCATGCCGGTTTTACTCACCCAGACGTGATTGGCGCGCAGGTAATTGTCCAGGGTGAAATCCTCGAGCACCGGGTTTTCCGGGCTCAGCAGGCAGGAAAAACTGTCATTCCATATGTTTATCTGGTGGAAGGACTGTGGCATGGCGTCAAACCGGTTGATGACCATATCCACTTTACCGCGCTCGACATCCAGGAAACTCACGTCACTGGGCGTCATGATGTCGAGTGTGAGTCCGGGAGCCTCTGTTCTCAGCTTACCCAGTACTGCAGGCAGCAGCGTGGATTCGGCATAATCGCTGGCCATGATGCGAAATACCCTTTGTGCTTCCGCCGCATTAAATTCTGAGCGCGGCTGTACCGCCCTGTCGATATTGGTGAGCACGTCCCTTACCACCGGCTCCAGTTCCAGGGCGCGTTCGGTGGGCGTCATGCCGTCCGAGGTTCTCACCAGCAGCGGGTCGTCAAACAACTCCCGCAGCCGTCGCAGGCCATTGCTCATGGCAGGCTGCGACAGGTTCAGTTGGTTGGCCGCCTGGGTTACGTTGCGTTCCCGTAGCAGCGCGTCGAGGTATACTAGGAGGTTGAGATCCACCCGATTTATGTTCATGTGCGTACCCTTCACAGCACCAATGTGGGCGCCATTTTGCGGACCATACCATTCATTAGATGAATGGTGATAATGCAATCTATTAATTGTGAGAATTATACCGAACTCACTAAAATTGCCAATCTCCCCGTCTTAGTGATCTATAACCCCCGGAGTTGTTATGCCTACCTACCGTGCACCCCTTGAAGATATGAGCTTTGTCATCGACGAACTGCTCCAGGCTGAAGACGTCCTGGGCGGCCTGGACGGGTTTGCGGGGATGGGCGTAGGACCAGACCTCACGACTGCCTTGCTTGACGAGGCCGCTAAACTGGCTGGCGATGTGTTGGCACCGCTGCGCCCGGTAGGGGACCAGCATCCCGCGACCTGTGCCGACGGCAAAGTGACCACCTCGCCCGGTTATGACGCTGCACTCCAGCAAATGGGTGCGGGCGGCTGGGTGGGCATATCTGCCAGTGCCGCGCACGGGGGTCAGGGTTTGCCGGAGTTGTACGGCACGGCCAGCTGTGAGATGTGGAACGGCGCAAATATGGCATTTGCGCTGGCGCCGTTTCTCAGCAGTGGTGCTGCGCTTGCCATTTCCACCCACGGCAGCGACGAGCTGAAGCAAACCTACCTGGAAAAAATGAACAGCGGTGAGTGGACCGGCACCATGAACCTGACGGAATCCGGAGCAGGCTCGGATCTTGGGGTGATGAAGTCCAAGGCCGTTCCCGAGGGCGATCACTATCGCATAAGCGGGCAAAAAATATTCATTACCTGGGGGGATCACCAGGCCACCGATAATATTGTGCACCTGGTATTGGCCAAGTTACCCGACGCCCCGGCTGGCAGCCGCGGCATTTCATTATTCCTGGTGCCCAAGTTTCTGGTGAACGCGGACGGCACCCTGGGCGAGCGCAACGATGTCTATCCCGTGTCTTGTGAGCACAAACTCGGTATTCACGGCAGCCCGACCTGTGTGATGGCATTTGGTGACAATGACGGCGCCATCGGCTACCTCGTTGGCGAGGAGAACCAGGGCCTGGCCTGCATGTTCACCATGATGAACGAGGCACGGCTCAAGGTTGGTCTTCAGGGACTGGGCTCGGCGGAAGGGGCCTACCAGAAGGCGGTGGCCTACGCCCGCGAGCGCGTCCAGGGCGGTGTTCCTATCATCGAACACCCCGACGTTAAACGTATGTTGTTGACCATGCGCGCGCTGACTGAAGCGGGGCGGGCAATGGCGTACTCTGACGCCCAACAAATGGATCTGGCGCATTACGGTGACCCACAGGAGCGCCCCAGGCACCAGTTTCGCGTGGACCTGATGATCCCGGTCATCAAGGGTTGGCTGACCGAAGTTGGCCAGGAGCTGACGTCGCTGGGCGTCCAGGTGCACGGCGGTATGGGCTATGTTGAGGAAACCGGGGCCGCGCAGTATTTTCGCGACGTACGTATCACGTCAATCTACGAAGGCACTAATGGTATCCAGGCTGCTGACCTGGTATCTCGCAAGTTAGGTCGAGACGGTGGTGGGGCGATGAACGAGCTACTGGAAGAGGTCGCCGCCACGGTTCAGGAACTCGGTGCAGCGGATGACACTGCGCTGACTGCCATTAAAAGCCATCTGGACCAGGCCCTGGCCGCCCACCAGCTGGCAACAGCGCGGATCCTGGAGGCGCTTAAGGACTCTCGCAATAATGCGCTTGGCGCGTCCTTTGACTACATGATGATGACCGGTTATCTACTGGGCGGATGGCATCTTGCGCGCTCGGCGCTGGTGGCCCAGGCGCGTATCAGTTCGGGTAGTGACCGGGCTTTTTACCCGCAAAAGCTGGCTACAGCGCAGTTTTATGCGGAGCAGATTCTGCCGCGCTGCGCCGCGCATGGAGGTGCGATTGCCAACGCGCAGGGCACTTTGCAGAGCTACGATACTGACTGGCTGTAGGAACCCTGATGAAACCGTTTAGTACCCCCGACCTCTCTGATGACGCACCTGCCGCTCGCGCCATTGAGCTGCCCTTTATCAACTTTGGGGGTGCGCGTGTCTTCTCGGGCCAGGTGGTGACCGTCAAGTGTCACGAGGACAATTCGCTGGTCAAAGAGCTGGTAGGTGAGCCCGGTGAGGGCCGGGTCATTGTGGTCGATGGTGGAGGTTCCCGGCGGCGGGCCCTGCTGGGCGATATGCTGGCCGAAAAGGCAGCGGCCAACGGCTGGTCGGGCCTGGTCATCAATGGTGTCATTCGCGACGTGGATGAAATTGGTGAGACCAACCTGGGTGTACAGGCCCTTGGCACGGTGCCGGTGAAAACAGAGAAACTTGGGGTCGGGCAGCGCGATATACCGCTGTCATTTGGCGGGGTCGATATCCGTCCCGGGGATTACGTGTACGCCGATAATAACGGTGTATTGGTGAGTGCTTCGCCACTCATTTGAGTGTCGCAGAGCTCGCACTCAGTCGCATCGACAAATCCAGTGCTTTGCAATCCTTGGTGAGTGCACCGATAGATATGTAGTCCACGCCGGTGTTGGCTATGGGTAACAGCGTATCCTGCGTAACGTTACCCGAGGCCTCGAGTTCCAGCTGGCCATCCGCCAAGGTAACGGCGGTTTCCATGTCCGCCAGCGAGAAATTGTCCAGCATCACCCGCTCGCAGCGCGCGGCCAGGACTTCCTCCAGTTCCTGCAGATTCTCCACTTCTACCTCTACGGGTTTACCTGGCGCAGATTGCCGCGCTGCTTCCACGGCCTGGGCGATACCGCCGCAACCCTGAATGTGGTTTTCCTTGATAAGGAATGCGTCGAATAGTCCGATACGGTGGTTGTAGCAGCCGCCACAGGTGACGGCATACTTTTGTGCATGGCGGAGTCCGGGAATGGTCTTGCGCGTATCCAGTAGCTTGACACCTGTGTCGGCAACCCGGTCGGCGTAATGCCGGCAGGTAGTCGCCGTGCCTGACAGTAGCTGCAGGAAATTCAGCGCTGCACGTTCCGCGGTCAGTAGGCTGCGGGTTCTTCCTGTGACAGTAAACAGGGTCTGTGAAGCGCTGACGCGCTCCCCATCGGTGCAGTGCCACTGCACCTTCACGTCTCGGTCAACTTCTGCGAACACCGCATTTACCCAGTCCACCCCGCACAACACCCCGTCTTCCCGGGTAATTACGCGCGCCTCGGAATGCTGTTCGAGAGGGATCAGGGCAGCGGTGATGTCCCCGCTGCCAATGTCCTCCGCCAATGCTGCTCTCACATTGGTCACTACTGTCTCTGGGCAGGGTTTTGCTTGCATGGGCTTGGCCGTTTTGCGGTACGGAATTTTCAGGGTGGCGCGGATTGTAGCAGCTGTCGCATGGGCCTGTTAGTCTGTAGCCAACGGGGTTTGTGGACTATTTCATGGCTGAGGTGATTGACGGCTGGATAGAGGGTGTTCGTCGTGTCGAGTCTGTGAACTGCGG
Source organism: Halieaceae bacterium (assembly GCA_963669435.1). Lineage (GTDB taxonomy): Bacteria > Pseudomonadota > Gammaproteobacteria > Pseudomonadales > Halieaceae > CALJFL01. Next base: position 564,341 of record OY770025.1, on the reverse strand, counting down.
TCCGCGCCCGGTAGGCATGGAGCCAGATTTACTGGTGATTCACAATATTTCACTACCGCCGGGACGTTACGGCGGAGATAGCATCGAGCGATTGTTCACAAACTGTCTGGATTGGGATGCGCATCCTTTTTTTGGCGAAATACGGGGCCTGGAGGTGTCATCACACTTGCTGGTAAAGCGCAGCGGGGAGGTGGTGCAGTTTGTCAGCTGTAACGAGCGCGCCTGGCATGCCGGTGTTTCACACTATGAGGGTCGTGACAATTGCAACGATTTCAGTATCGGCATAGAGCTGGAGGGTACTGACGACGAGCCTTATGAAGAGTCGCAGTACCTGGCCCTGGCAGAGTTAACCCGAATACTGATGGCCCACTATCACAAGCTGGACGAGCGGCGTATTGTGGGTCACAGTGACATAGCACCGGGGCGCAAGACCGACCCGGGTCCTGCATTCAACTGGCACTACTACCGATTGGCATTGGCGGCAGCGGGGAACGGGCAATGACATTTCTGGCCTTGATTATTGGTGTTGTTCTACTGCAAGTCTGGGCTGACGGGCGCGACCGGTATGACGGCTGGTTCTCGCTCTGGCAGGATAAAGTCTGGCACAGTGGACTCTCCCAGGAGTTGGGATTTGCCTTGCTGGTGTTGGCACCTGCCCTGTTGGTGCTGGCGTTTCTCAACGCACTGGAATCTGTACTCTTCGGCCTGCTGTGGATTGCCGTTGCCGTCGCGCTGTTGCTCTATGCCTTTGGACGCAAGGACTTCTCTACGCTGGTGGAGCGCTACTGTCATTATTTGCGCCAGGGAGATTTTGAAGCCGCCTGGTTGTTTATACAGAATGAATTGGGCACGACCGCAGAGGTCACTGCGGCGGAAGAAAGCACTCCGCCTGATGAAGAGGTAGCAACCTCCGCGCAGAGCGTGCATGAGGGGATGCTGGCGTCGCTGATCTACGAAGGTTATCAGCGATGGTTCGCGGTGGTGTTTTACTTCGTGTTGCTGGGTCCCGCGGCCGCGCTGGCCTACCGTATGTTACAACTGGCGTTGGTGGGCAGCATGTCCGCTATCGCCCGGCGTTGGCTGGCACTCGTAGACTGGATCCCGGCGCGGTTGTTGGCTTTGACATTCGCACTGGCGGGGGACTTTGTAGGCAGTCGCAAAGTGCTGCCCGGACTACTTCCTCGCTCGGGTATAAGCGCCGAGTCACTGCTCAGTGATGTCGGTCGTAGCGCAGTCGCTTCTGTCAACGCAAGCAATGCCGGGGAAGGGGAAGTCGCTGCTAACGAGACCCGCGAAATTGCTGCCTTGTTGGGGCGCAGTGCCGCGGTTTGGTTTGTGGTTTTCTCACTCTTGGAGCTGTTCTTATAGTGTGGTTCAGACACGATTAGTGGGCCTCTCGGGCAATCCGATGGATAGCTGCTAGACTTTTACATGACCACATAGCCATTGCACGCTCTGACCGCACTAATTGAGATGCCCGATCACTTATCGCAGGACGCGACCTTACCCTCAGTATTTGCTCAACTCTCCAGTCATGTGGGAACGCCGCGTCTGGTGGTTACCATTATTTTCCACCCTGACCCTGCGCGCATTGGTAACTATGCGGTTTTACCGGAGGCTGGTTCAGCAAAAGTGGTGGTGATCGGCCGGCACTCGCCGCTGTTTGAGCGCGCGGGAGAGGCCACCGGTGCCTCAGGCCTGGATGATGGCCATATCAGTCGCAGCGCGATTCGTCTGCAGCAGGGCGCGCGAGGTGTGAAGCTAAGCAAGTTGCAGGGCGCCTGCCGATGTCGGGTTGCTGGTGATGAGTTGGGGGAAGACCGGGCATTCACAGAGGAACAGTTGGACCGTGGCGTCAGTGTGTTTCTCGGACATTCCGTTGTCTTGCTGCTGCGCCGTACGGTCGTCAATACCGCTACAGTCGGGGTTGTCCCACCGGCGGGCGACCAGATGATAGGCAGTAGTGCTTACATGCGCGCTTTGCGGCAACAGATCGAGCAGGTATCACAATTGTCCGCCGATGTGCTCATAACTGGGGAAACAGGTTCGGGCAAGGAGTTGGTAGCCCAGGCAATCCATGAAAACAGTGCACGTGCCGGTCGGCCGATGGTCGCGGTGAATATGGCTGCGATCACACCCAGCCTGGCGCCGGCTTTGTTGTTTGGCGCGGCACGCGGAGCATACACCGGTGCATCGGGTGCTAACGCCGGCTACTTCGAACAGGCGGAGGGTGGCAGCCTGTTTCTTGACGAGGTGGGTGATACGCCCCAGGAGATTCAACCGCAGTTGCTGCGCGCTTTACAACAGCGGGAAATCCAGCCGGTTGGTGGTACAACCCGGCGCGTTGATGTTCGCATTATTTCCGCGACCGATGCCGACCTTGACAGTGCTGAGACGGACTTCAAGATGGCCTTGCGTCATCGTCTCGGTGCGGCACAAATCAGTGTCCTACCGCTGTCCAGTCACCCAGAGGATATGGGTGAGCTGGCCCGGTTTTTTCTACAGAAGAGTTGCCTGGAGCAGGGTAAGCCAGACCTGTTGCCAGCGCGCGAGGCAGACCAGACCGCCATCGCTTTGTGGGCAGAGCTGTTCCATCTGTTACTGAGGCATCCCTGGCCTGGCAATGTAAGGCAGTTGGCCAATGTGATCAGCCAGGTGGTACTCGCCAGTGATAGTGTGCCTCGACTGTCTCCTGAACTCGAGCGCGAACTGATCAATGCTCCAAAGTCGGAGGTAAAGCCGAGTATCGATAAATCTGGGTCGACGCAGGCCTTTGCGCAGCCCGGTCCGGAGGATATGCGAAGCGCTTTGGAAGAGGCAGATTACCAGGTGACGGTGGCGGCTAAACAGTTAGGAATTACCCGCCAGTCCGTGTATCGATTTATCGAGCAGTCACCCGACCTCCGCCTCGCGGCGGATGTTCCCCTTGAAGAACTTCAGAACGTGTTGCAGGCCTGTTCGGGCAACCTCGCTCTGGCCGCGGTGCAATTGAAAGTCTCCCTGCACGGGCTTCGCAGTCGACTGCGCGAATCTCGCCATGCCACGCTAAAGAGCGCGCTAACTTGATTGACACTTCACCGCCTGATTCGGTCGGGCCCTATCGTTTACTGCATGTATTGAAGCGTGGTGGTCAGGGCACGGTTTATCGTGGCTACGATGATCGCCTGCAACGTCAGGTAGCGATAAAGTTGTACTCGCAGCCATCTGGCAGGGTGGAGCGCAAACAACTGTTGCGAGAAGCCCAGCTCGTGGCAGTCCTGGACAGCCCGCGAATGGTCAAGGTGTTTGACGTGGTGGTGACCAAAACCCATGTCGCACTGATTATGGAATACGTCCCCGGTTGTGACCTGGAAGACTTGCTTTCTGCCGTTGATCTGTCACTGCATAGCATATTGGTGGTCGCTGCCGACATCGCCTCGGCGCTGGCCACCGCTCGCCAGGCGGGAATCGTGCATGGGGATGTCAAGGCAAGCAATATCCTGGTGACGCGGGAAGGGCGGGCCAAACTCACCGATTTTGGTATTGCCCATAGTGTCGCAGAGGAAAGCGACTCAGCCGGGAGTCCCAGTGCGGTGGCGCCCGAGCAGTACCTGGGAGAAAGTTGCGACGTACGTACCGACCTGTTCGCCCTTGGTTGTTTGTTGCACCGCATGCTGTCGGGCGAACACGCTTTCTTTTCGGAGGGGCGCCTGGATAGCGCTCGGTTGATGGCTGCAGAGCGCCCGGTGCTCGACGAGTTTGCCTTGGATGGCAGTGAGATCGGGGAGCCACTGCGGAACCTGGTTGCGGGGCTGTTGCAGGTGCGGCCCGAAATGCGACCGGAAAACACGCACGAGGTGCGTCGGGTTATTCGCAGTGTAAAACGCAGTTTGCCCTTACAGCGCAGCAATACCTTACGTGATGAGGCGCGACCCTGGTTTCGCCGTGACCAGATCAGCCTGCCGCCTGACGAGGCGCGCAATGCCAGTTACCGTCCGCCGCCACCTCGCGTACTATCCGTTGAGTTCTGGAAGCGGCTTTGGGCACGATATCCCAGGCGTCTGGCAGCAACGATCGCATTTGTTTCGCTGGGAGTCGCGATATCCCTGTGGGTTTTTCTGCAACCGGAGCGCGTACACTTTACTCCGCCCGTATATTCTGTGAGTTCGGGGGCGGTGATCCCCAGGCGATTTGATGTCGATACGGTGCGCGCTGCGCTTATGGCGGCTGCAAGCAAGGCATTTGAACGTGTAGAGTTCAGCGGCGAGGGTGTCACAATTCAGCGCACGTTTTCTACCGCTCCTGCTCCTGATTTGCTGGCCCTTTCGGATGAGCACCTGGATATTTTCCTGCGCTGTAACCGGGATGTTTGCCTCCTGGATCTTGTCAGGAACCACGATCGGGACACGCGCACGGCCCAGGTGACACTATTGTCTGACGATGGTGCGGAACATTGGCAGCGCGCCACCCTGCGCGCGGCGAACTCTTTGTACGCTGATCGGTGAGAGCCACGGTCCACCTCAGTTAACTAGGTCAACGCAGGGGTGGTGGCCAGCAGCAGTTGTGACCCAAAGTACAACGGTGTTCCCCACAGGCCATTGCGGCGCGTGGGTTGCACAAACTGCTGTCGCGCCACTGCCAGGTCTGACATCGCAAAACCCCAGGCGCCGCACACAATAAAAATTCCCGACGGGTTGCTCGTGGTAAGGCAGGCCGCCAATAACATCGCAGTTATCACTAACATATACACGTACACAGGGAGTTTCATTCCCGGCGGCAGGTGAGGGCGCAGCCAACGCGTGCTGAAGAACAGCAAGAGCAGTGCAGGTACAGCACCTATCAACAATGCCACGGCGTTTATGCCCAGGTGCATAAATGCGACCACGTAGAGAAGATGGCCGCACAGGAACGCGGCCAAACCCGCCAGGAAAGTATCCTGCCGGTCTGGCATCAGGCACAGGTCACCCACCAGGCAGGCGACCAGGCCTGCCAGCAGCCAGGTACCGTACACCGAGCTGGTTGCCCCGAGACACAGTGCGAGGCTGACGAAAGCGAGCGCCGCAATGGGTTTGAACAGGTATCTTGCCGGCCGTGATTGCCAGTAATCAGCCAGCATCAGCCCGACGATTGCGACCAGGCCAGTGGCGATCGCTGTGAATGCAGCGGTGTTAGCCAGGATCGGGTTCAATTGCTTTTACCTGTTCGTAAACGGCCGAGTTCCTCGGTAGGGCCATGCCGAGTGTGTCGGCGGTGCGCAGCAGGTAACCCGTCATGTAGTCAATTTCTGTGCGCTGCCCCCGGGAAACATCTTGCAGCATGGATGAACGGTTGCCCGCAGTCTGTTGAATCACCTGGGTAACCGTGTCGTGCAGTCCTGCAGCCATGTCACTGTGGCCAACTCGGTGACTCACTTCGGCGATTTCATCACACAGCACCGTTACTTCTGCACGCAAATGGCGCTGGTTATACAACTCGCCGTTCAGGCAATCATTAATGGCAGTCAGCGGGTTGATTGCGCAATTTATCGCCAGTTTTAGCCACAAGGCGGTCTCGATATCAGCGTCCCAGTGACAGTCGGGCACTGTGCTCCGCCAATGCGTAAACCATGCGGGCTTACTTGTATGTTCCCTACCGATTATGGTGCGCCCCATACCTGCATGGACGATGTTCCCCTCTGGCGCACGATAGGCGCCCAGGGTGGTGGTGCCCTGGAACACCTCTGCACTGAAGCCCTGCTGGCCCAGTTCCCGGGTGAAACCCATCCCGTTGGCAATGATTACTACCCGTGTGTCAGCTGCGATGCGGTGGCTGAGCGTGGCGAGGCTTGTCGCCACATCGTAGGCCTTGGTGGTTACCATTAGCCGGTGTATCGGTGTAGTTTCATCGACGCTGGATACGCCGAAACGGTGTAATACAGTGTCGCCATTGCGCTGTATACAGCGTTCTCCGCTCTCGTTCTTGCGATGGGCGATCAGGGTAATCGGTGTGTGTTGCGAGTGCAGGTACGATGCCAGCAGCGAGCCGATTGCACCGGCTCCCACCAGGTGCCAAGGTTCAGCGTTTTCTGCCTTGGTTAATCGTTTCTCTGGCATTATGATGTGCGTCCGCTGAACGACTTACAGGGACATGCACTATGCCATCATTCGACGTGGTTTCGGAAGTGGATCTACACCAGCTTACCAACGCTGTGGACCAGGCCGGCCGAGTGATTGCCAACCGCTTCGACTTCAAGGGGGTGGATGCCTCATTCGAGCGCGATGAGCGCACTGTGGTGCTCACCGCTGAGGCGGAGTTCCAGATCACCCAGATGGAAGACATGTTACGCAGTGCCCTGGTTAAATGTGACATTGATCCGGGCGCGATGGACGCGAGCGACATGGTGATTAGTGGTAAGCAAGTGAAACAGACCATTCTTTTGCGCCATGGCCTGGATAGCGACCAGTGCCGCTCCGTGGTGAAGTCAATTAAGAATGAAAAACTGAAAGTCCAGACACAGATTCAGGGTGAACAGGTCCGGGTCAGCGGCAAGAAGCGCGATGATTTGCAGCGCGTGATTGCATTACTGCGTGAAGGTGACTTCGGAGCGCCGTTGCAGTTCAACAATTTTCGCGATTAGCCTGCGGTGGCAAACAGCGCTGCGCGTAGCGCCTGTATCCGGGTGCGATGTTCTGCGTCTAACGGGTCCAACCCACGCTGAGCCGCAAACCATAAAATCTCCAGATAGCGATAGACACAGCAGTTGGCATTGAAATGCTGACGATCTAAGTCTCCAATTGGTGCTTGCAGGTAAGCATCGGTTAGCGCTTCAATCTGCTCCTGTGACAAGTCATCACCGCAAGCGATCGCCGCCAGGTCAAACCAATGGCTGCCCATGGCGCAGTACTCCCAGTCCACTGCCCAGAGCTGACCGGCGCTGTGCAGCCGGTTGGCTCGCAGAAGGTCATTGTGGCAACAAACGGGGGGTGACGTTGCGTCTTCCAATTTCTCGATCAGCATACGCAGTGGCTCTGCGAATACCTGCAGTTCCCGCCATACATCGGGTGCCTGCTGTGCCGCCAGGTGTTCATAACGGCTCACGCGTTCGAGGAGGTCGAGGCGGTGATGGATGGCGGGCAAACGGTGGATCTGCCTAAGCAGTTCGGCGATGGACGTGATTGACTCGGCATGGGTAGCATCTGGCGGCAGGTAATCGCAGACCAGTGTACCCAGCTCGGGATTAAAGTAGCGTGGATTAGGCGCTATGCCTGCCGCTGACGCATTTTGCAGGGCCCGCCATTCGGTTTGTCGATTGAGGCCGTGACGTGCAGGGTTGACCCCGTCTATGCGCACCACAAACTCCTTTTCTCGCCTCACGTGCACGCTGTAGTTGCTCAGTCCCTGCCCCAAAACAGCAATCATCTCGGGCTTCCCGGGCAGCGGCTTATCGCATTGCCAGTGCTGCCACTGGCCGAGGGTCTGTTCCAGTTTTAGCTGGACTGTGCGCGGTAACGCTGTGACCATTTCACATAGCCGATAATGACGATTACCACATAGGCCGCAAACAGCAACGCGGTGAGGTAGAGTTCTCGATCAATGTACAGGTAAATGGAAACGGAATCGATCACCAGCCAGTAGAGCCAGTTCTCCAATACTTTGCGTGCCACCATCCAGGTGGTCACCAGGCTGCCCCAGGTTGTGAAGGAGTCGAGGTACGGCAGTGCGGCATCGGTGAATTGTTGTAACAAAAAGCCGCTGACCAGACTTGCCACAGCGATCAGGCCCAGGGCCTTGCAATGTATCCGCGCCGACCAGCTGCTTATCGGCAGCTGCTTCTCTTCGTGCTGGCCAGTGCGCCAGTGCCACCAACCGTATACGGCCATCCCAAGGTAATAGACCTGCAATGCTGACTCCATCAACAGGTTTACCTGCCAGAACAGGAACAGGAAAATTGCTGTGCTGATAAAGGCGGCATACCAGCACAGAATGTTTTCCCGCATTGCCAACAACAGGTATGCGACCCCAAGGGTCACAGCGATGACTTCCAGTGCTGACATGGCAGTCGCCGCTGTCAGGATCAGTTCGCCTATTGTTGGCGTTTCGTTCACTGGACGATGGCCAACTCGCCGGGAATCAACTTACAGACCAGCACTTGTCGGCCATACTGCTCAAGACTGCTGCGTAATTCCGCCTGGATCAGGTCGAAAACCCGGTCGTAATCGCCGCAGATCTGCGTGCTCATGGCGTTGGTCACCACCTGCAGGTCCTCGTAGTCTGCCAGACGGGTGATAAAGGCGCGGATTACGCCCAGGTAGTCTTCAGTGAAGGGATACAGACTCAGCTCGGCAGTGAGTTTCATGGTGATAATCTCCTGATTAAAACAGACGGTATTCCGCACTGATGCCCACTACCCTGGGGTCACCGTACTGGAAGTACGGTTCCAGCTCGTAGCCATTACGTGGGTCATTACCGAAGGTACCAAAGGCACGAACAAAATATTCTTCGTTCGTCAGGTTGCGTGCCCATAGGGCTAACGACCACTTGTCGCGGTCTACCCCCACTCTTAAGTGCAGCAGGTTGTACGAGGGTGATTCAACGGCATGGCTGTTGGAAAAGTAAAAGTCGTCTTTGCCCTCCGCATCCAGTCTGGCGTAAAACCCCGCGCCGAATTCCAGCTGCGCGCCCAGTGCATATTGATAGCCGGGTGCCTGGGCCTGGTCGCGTCCGCTCAGTGGCTCTCCGTCAATATCGACAACGTCCTGGCCATTGGCGTTGACAAATTCGTCGAACTCGGTGTCCAGTAAGCCAATATTGCCGTATAGCGACAGATGTTCGGAGACCAGGTAATCGACCTCCAGTTCCAGTCCGTAGTTGTTGCCCTCGGCAGCATTGTCGATATAGTCGATGAAATCAGTGCTGCCGTTGTCGCGGACGATGGCCAGTGAGCCATCAACCTGTTGGTCTTGCCTGTCCATGTAAAATAGCGCCGCTCGCATTTGCAGGCGCCCATCCAGGTAGCTGGCCTTGTAGCCCAGTTCGTAGTTAATCAACGACTCGGAATCAAAATCCTCCAGCGCCCGCAGGCTTGCGATAACCTCAGGGTCGTCGCTGATACCGTCGCTGGACAGAATGCCCGCATTGACGCCGTTCGCACTGTAACCCCTGGAGATGCTGGCATAGTAGAGTGCGTCTTCGTCGCTGCTGTACTCCAGCGCGATGCGCCCGCCCCATAGGGTCTCGCCAGGATCAGCTGCGACGCCGTTGTTGTCCTCGTAATCGGTGTTGCGGCGTTCACCGCGCAATCCAGTTACCAGCGTGAATTCATCGTTCAGTTGGCTGCGCAGTTGCCCATAGCTGGCATAGGTGTCGGTGTCGTAGCGGCTGCGGAAGTCCTGGGCCAGGAAGTCATACTGGCGCAAGAGGTCCTCGCGATCACCCAGATAATACAGGCCGGTCGCCCACGCGTGCTCGCGCCCTAGAAAAACAAGGTCTTCGCTCGAGCTGAAACGTAGTTGAGCGCTGTAGCTGTCACGGTCACGTGTATAGCGGTCGAAGGCCGAGTATTCCAGCTCAGGCGCGATACCAACGAATGCCCAGTCCACGTCAAAGCTGTATTCTGATTCAGAAGCGGCTGCGCTCACGCGGGCTTCCATCTCCACACCAGACAGTGCCTTGGCCCATGCAACCCCCAGCGTCGTTGACTCGAGCGTGTCACGCCCGGGCTCGTCGGACAAGGTATCGCCGCTATTGTCGAGGGAGAATACATCGTAACCATTGTCAATATCCGCGTAGGCCAGCGTTACGTCCAGATTGCTCTCGGTGTCCACCAGCCACCTCAGCTTGGCTCTTGCGCTGAATTCGTCGCGATTATTGACATCGTCCGTTTGCAGGAAGTCATTGTCGATGTAACCGTCACTTTCATAGCTACTCACCGCCAGTCGATATAATAGTGAGTCGCTTACCAGCGGGCCGGTGCCGACGATGCCCAATTCAACGGTATCGTATTCCGCGTAGGTCGCAGACATGCGCATTTCAGGCTCGTCCTGGGGCTCTCCGGTGCGCACATTGATCAGCCCCGCGAGAGCATTGGCGCCGTGCAAGGTACCCTGTGGGCCCCGGAGCACTTCGACCTGGTCGATATCGAACAGGGTGGATGGAATACCCATGCCGCTGTAGTCGATGCCGTCAACGAGTAGCCCAACGGAGGCATTGAGCGGCTCGACAAACTGTCCGCGTTCGCCAATGCCCCGTATCTGGAAGAATCGCGGGCGCGATGTGCCGCTGGCAAAGTTGACATTGGGTACACTTTGCAACGCATCCTTGAGGTCCTGCGCCGCACGCTGGCGTATATTTTCGCCGGTCAGCACCGAGGTACTGGTCGATTGTAATTGTAGTGGGGTGTCGCGAAATTCGGCTGTTACCAATATTTCGGAAATTTCAGTGTTGAGCTGGGCATGACTGGCGACAGGGCTGAAAACCATCGACAGTAGCAGGTAGTGTGTAAAGCGCTTCAAGGGTTACTCCAACATGTAACAGGGCCGGTGCGGGTCGCGTAGCTGGAGTCGGAAAGAACACCTATCCCTACGCCGGTGCTAGCCGGATCAGGTTCAAAGGGTTCACCTCGCGGTGTCTCAGGCCTGTCCTTGCGGACTGCCACCCCTCAGGTTTGCATCGCGAGTATAGGCCGCTTAAACTTGGAATCCAAATAAAAAAAAGGCTGCACGGAAGCGACCCGAGTCGGTAGAGAGCATCGCATGGCAGATGACAACGATTTTTCCAGCCACCCCACCACTGAAGAAATACAGGGCGCCCCGCCGGTAGAGACCCACGCCGAGATCAGCGAGCGCCGGCGTTCCCAGAGCATTACCATTAATCGCTACCTTTATCTGCAGGCACAGCAGATGGAGGTGATGTTAATGGAGGCTACCGACCTGATGGCCATGCTCGAGGTATTGCTGGTTAGCATCCCCCGGCATTTCGGCTTCAGGAATGCGGAGCTATGGCTTTATGACCCGGAAAATGTGCTGTCGGGTTTGATCACCGGTGCGCAGCGTTATGGTAGCCATCTGGCGCTTCATCACGACGTCTTCGATATGCAGGAGCTGTACGATCTGGAGCCCGATATTGTTTTTGTCGACGCCACTGATCCACGCATGTTCGAGGTTTTGAAATCTGATCATGGCGTTGACCACGCATTATTGATGCCCCTGATGGACAGTGGCCGATTGATGGGCAGCTACCACTGCGGTATGACGGATACCATCGTGGACCACGGCGACGCCGAACAGGACGTGTTCGCACACCTGGCCTCGGTTATATCTGTCTCTTTTAAAAACGCGGTGAGTCGTCAGCAGGTGTCCCAGCTAACGATGCTGGATCCGCTCACTCACATTAGCAACCTGCGTGGCTTTGAGAAAGATATTGCGCGCGAAATCGCCCGTGCCCGACGCGCCGATGAACCGATCACCATATTGACGATGTGCATTGATGAATACGAAGACCTCTACGTGCACTATGGCAAAGTCACCGGCCAGTTTGTGATGAAGAAAGTGGCTGAACGTATTACCTCCGACCTACGTGCGACAGACTATCTGGCGAGGCTGTCGGATTCCCGCCTGGCGGTGCTGCTACCCGGCTGCGGGGAAGCGCTGGGGCAGGACATTGCCGAGCGCATGCGGGTGGATATCGATAATTTCGCCATTGATGACGGCCGCGGCGCAATCCTGCACGTTACCCTCAGCGTGGGGGTGGTGACCTGGGAGCCGCAGCAATACCCGGCGGTGGATATGGCACAATTGGCCAAGCAGCTGGAAACCGAGGCCAGCAAAGCGGTATCATCCGCATCCGATGGCGGTGGCAACAAGGTCGTAATCGGTCGCCTCAGTACTCTCATGGTTTAATGTCCTAAGGAAATTGCATGGCTGGTCTAGACGACCTGTTGGCACAAAATCAGGCATGGGCAAATAGCGTCCGCGCCGATGATCCCCAATTTTTTGAGAACTTGTCTACGCAGCAGTCCCCGGAATATCTGTGGATTGGTTGTGCTGACAGCAGGGTACCCGCTACTCAGGTGACCGGTCTGGTGCCCGGTGAGGTTTTCGTGCACCGCAATGTTGCCAACATGGTGGTTCATACCGACCTCAATTGCCTCACGGTACTTCAGTACGCGGTAGATGTGCTCAAGGTCAAGCACGTGCTGGTGGTGGGACACTATGGCTGCGGGGGTGTAAAGGCGGCCTATGAAGATGGCGACAATGGCCTGATCGACAACTGGCTGCGCAACATCAAGGACGTACTCAGTCAACACAAGGAGCAGGTTGACGCCATCGAAGACAGCGATGCCAGGCTGGACTTACTGTGCGAGCTCAATGTGCAGCACCAGGTATCTAACGTTTGTCATACCACCATTGTTCAGAAAGCCTGGGCTCGAGGACAGTCACTGACCGTGCACGGTCTGATCTATCGCCTCAAGGACGGTTTGCTAAAGGATCTTAACTGCAGCGTCGACAATGGCGATGCAATTCCGGAAGCGTATCGAGTGGCGACGTCCACTACCTGAATTTGCCTTGCCCGTTAACCGTTTGGTCCTGGGCTCAACGGCAGAGTGTTTCCCCCAGGTGACCCCGTGACTCCCCAGCGGTTTGAACGACTGTGCCAGGTCCTAGCTACCAGGCAACCGGACCTGACCGTAATTACCGACTTTGTTCATAAACCTCGCAACTTGTCTGCTATTGTTCGTAATTGCGATGCCGTCGGCATCATGCGTGTGCATGCCGTGATAGGCAAAGAGGACTATCGAGCTTTCCGCGGTACCACCATGGGCTCACATCTGTGGGTAGAGGTCCGGCCCTGGCCGACCCTGGAGGAGGCCGTCAAACCCCTGCGCAGCGATGGGTTTCAGGTTGTTGCCGCCCACATGGGAGAACGGTCCCGGGATTTTCGCGAGATCGATTACACCGTGCCCACCGCGCTGTTGATGGGGGCCGAAAAAGCGGGCGTGTCGGCATCTGGCCAGGCAATCGCCGACCATCACATCAGTATTCCCATGGTGGGGATGGTGGGTTCGTACAATGTCTCTGTCGCCGCCGGCATCATTCTTGCGGAAGCCCAGCGCCAGCGCCAGCGGGCTGGGTGCTATGACAGTCAGCGCATCGCTGAGGTTGACTATCAGCGCCTGATGTTTCAGTGGAGCCAACCGAGGTTACGCAAATTTTGCGATTCGCATGGTTTACAATACCCGCCCCTCGATGCGGCGGGGGAATTACTCGATGCCCCCGCCTGGTATGCCAGTGTACGGGCGGGTACCGCACCGCTGGTGCCGGAACAAAAGGGGACTGAACGTGAATAACCTGATGTTGATACTGCTGTGTGTGTTTGCCGGTGTCGCGCTCATGGTGTTGTTGGGTGAGCGTTTCGCCAAGCCGGCAGATCCCGAGCAAATGCAGAAAATCAGCCGCTGGATAATGCCATTGGTGGGTTTGTCGCTGGTGTTGTCGGCGATCAATTACTTCTGGCAGTGAAAATATCCACCCACAGAGGGTGTATTGCGCGGGCTGAACAGGCATACTTGCGGGTTTTTCGGCGGTCCCGCCTTTTTCGGCGTGGCCCGCTCGCATAGCGCCATAGATAGAGTTTAACAGGAGGGCCGGATGGCTGAGCAAAAGGCAACCAATGTGCATTGGCACGAGGGTGATATTACCCGGGAACATCGCGCGAAAATACTGGGTCACAAAGGCGCCACACTCTGGTTTACCGGGCTTTCCGGCAGCGGCAAGAGTACGGTGGCTGTCGAACTGGAAGGCGTGCTCAGTGAAATGGGCGTGCTGGCCTATCGACTGGACGGCGACAATGTGCGCCTGGGCATCAACAAAAACCTGGGATTCAGTGCTGAAGATCGTACCGAGAATATCCGCCGTATCGGCGAAGTGGCCAAATTGTTTGTCGACAGCGGCGTGTTGGCACTGAGCAGCTTTATCAGCCCCTACGCTGCCGACCGTGATCAGGTGCGCACACTGCACGAAGAGGCCGGCATGGATTTTATCGAGGTCTTCGTTGATTGCTCCCTGGAGGCGGCCGAGAGCCGCGATCCGAAGGGGCTGTACAAGAAGGCGCGCGCGGGCGAGATCAAGAACTTTACCGGCATTGATGATCCGTACGAGGCGCCGGAGCGCGCCGAGATCCACCTGCGTTCCGACCAGCAGACGCTGGAAGAGGAAGTGAACATGATTCTAGATGAGCTGCGATCGCGCGGCATTATCGGCGTCGTTTAAGCACCGATAGAACAGGAGTACACAATGATAAAACCACATGGTTCAGAGCAACTGAACGCACTTTATGTCGCCGATGACGCGGCACGGGCGGACCTCCTCGCGGAAGCCGAGGGTTTGCCGTCGCTACTGGTCAACTCGGCGGCAGCGGCCAATGCGGTGATGCTTGGAGCAGGCTATTTCAACCCGCTCACCGGCTATATGAACCTGGCAGATGCTTTGAGTGTTGCGGAAAACCTGCACACGGTAGGCGGGCTATTCTGGCCGGTACCGATCGTTAACCTGACCGATGATGACAGTGTCCAATCAGGCAGCCGTATCGCCCTGCGCGACCCCAATGTCGACGGCAATCCCATACTCGCCATTATGGATGTAGACAATGTCGAAGCTGTCACCGACGAGCAGATCGATTTTATCGCCGAGAAAGTCTTCCGCACCCTGGATGACCAGCATCCTGGTGTCGCCACGTTCCGCGGCCTGGGCAGGACCCTGTTGTCGGGGCCGATCCAGGTCCTCAGCTTGTCTTACTTCCAGAGTGACTTCCCGGACACCTTCCGCACGGCGGTAGAGATACGCGAGGAAATAGGGCGCCGCGGCTGGGAGAAAGTGGTCGCCTTTCAGACGCGAAATCCCATGCACAGGGCGCACGAAGAATTGTGCCGTATGGCGATGGAGGATCTTTCCGCTGACGGTATCCTCATACACATGTTGCTGGGCAAGCTTAAGCCTGGGGATATTCCAGCCGATGTGCGAGATGCTTCTATTCGCAAAATGGTCGATGTCTACTTCCCCGAGAATACGGTTATGATCACCGGATACGGCTTTGACATGCTCTACGCCGGACCGCGCGAGGCCGTGTTGCACGCCGTGTTCCGCCAGAACTGTGGGTGCAGCCACCTGATTGTGGGCCGGGACCACGCAGGCGTCGGCGACTACTATGGCGGCTTTGACGCGCAAACCGTATTCGATGAAGAAGTACCGGCGGGTGCATTGGAGCTGGAAATTTACCGGGCCGACCACACTGCCTACAGCAAGAAGCTGGATAGGGTGGTGATGATGCGCGATGCTCCGGATCACGGTAAGGATGACTTTGTGCTGTTGTCTGGCACCGCGGTGCGGGAAATGCTGGGCAAGGGTATTGCACCTCCCCCGGAATTCTCGCGACCGGAAGTTGCGCAGATCCTGATGGATTACTACCAGTCAATCGACGGCTAATGTCCGCGCTGGCAACACCACACAAAGCGTTGCGCAACAGCGTATCTGCGCTCTCGGTGTGTCTGTTGGCCAGTTGTTCAACCGTAGAAGAACTGCGTCCGACGCCGGAAGCACAGGCACTGGCCGCAGAGCTGCGCAACGGGCTTGCCGCCTGCACTGAGAGTCAGGCTGAGAGCGCACGGTTACTCGAGGCCCAGGGTGTGCAATTGCAGCAGCAGCAAGAGGCCATAACCGCGGTAACAGCTGCGCTGGGCGAATTACAGGAGCAGGTGCCGGCGGGAGCTCCATCGGTAGAGCCTGCGCCCGTGGCCTGCGATGCGGTAGAGCCCGTAGCAACCGATAAGCTGCGGGTGGGGCGTCGTGAGAACGTCTGGTTGGAGGATGTACAACTCAGCCTGCCGGCCCGTATAGATACTGGCGCGGAAACCGCCTCCCTGGATGCCCGCAATATCGAGCTATTTGAGCGTGACGGTGTGCGCTGGGTGCGCTTTGAGATTCTGAACCCCGAAACCGGCGAACCGGTGGAGTTGGAAAGAAAACTCGAGCGGCGCGCGCGTATCATCCAGGCTGTGTCCGACGAGGCTGAGCGCAGACCGGTGATCCGGCTGGGTGTGGTCATCGGCACCATCCGTCAATATGCCGAGTTCACGCTCAGCGACCGTAGCCACCTCGATTACCAGATACTTATCGGGCGCAACGTGCTCAACGATGTGATGATTGTCGATGTGAGCGAAACCAACCTGGCACCACCACAGTTGAGTGCCGATAATCCGGCCCCCTGATGAGTAGACGCCTGACCTTTCGGTTGATGGTGCTATTCATAGCCGCCATCGGCCTGCTGATTGCCAGCCTGCGGCATATGGAAACCGGTATACCCTGGCTGCCAGGCCAGGAAACTTCGGTGTGGTTGGTTGAGGCCCGGGTAGATTTCTTTGCCAGCGAGGGGCCGGTAACTGCGAGTTTGGGCCTCCCTGAAGACCCACCGGGCTTTGAACTGATCGAGGAACAGGCGGCTTCTGCCGGCTACGGCTTTGCCCTGTTACGAACAGAGGGGGGGCGTCGCGCCGAGTGGACCAAGCGCAGTGCCGCCGGTGACCAGTCGCTGTACTACTCGGCCCAGTTTGTAGCCACCGATGCATCCCGGTCGGGTACCCGTTCAACTGAGCGGCCCCGTCCGATCCCGGTGTTTTGGAATGATGCACAGACTATCGCCTCGGCCGAGTTGTTGGAACGGGCCAGGGCGACTTCCAGCTCACCCGACAGTCTGGCACGCGAGTTAATCAAGCTGCTGAACATGAAGCCCGCGGACCAGAACACGGCGTTGCTGTTGTCCCAGGCAAGCTCGAGTGCCGAACTACTCATGCAACTGCTCAACCAGGCCCGGGTCCCGGCACGACAGGTGATGGGCCTGTATCTGGAGGACGCCCGCAGACGCCAGCGCCTCTCACCCATGGTGGATGTTTACAACGGTGAGGATTGGGTTTTATTCGACCCCGCGACGGGTGCTACCGGGGTACCCGAGAACCTGCTGCTGTGGCATCGGCTGAGCAGCTCCCTGCTGGATGTCACGGGTGGCCGCGGTTCCAGGGTCACGTTCTCCATGATCCAACAAACCGTACCGGCGCAGCAACTGGCACTTGCGACCCGCAGTGACACCCTGTTCTCACGCTTTGGTGTTCACCGCCTGCCTATCGAAGAGCAGAGCATGTTTAAACTGTTGCTATTGCTGCCGCTGGGGGCGGCGGTGGTGGTATTTATGCGCGTGCTGGTGGGCTTGCAAACCGCGGGTACCTTTATGCCAATCCTGGTATCCCTGGCGTTCATGCAAACCTCACTGGTACCCGGCCTGGTCAGCTTTGTGTCGGTGGTCGCTATAGGCCTGGTTATGCGCAGTTACCTCTCTCGGCTCAACCTGCTGTTGGTGGCGAGGATCGCCACACTCATCGTGCTGGTGATCTTTGTTATCTCTCTTCTTAGTATCGTGGGTTACCAGCTTGGCTACAGTACAGGCATGGTGATCACCTTTTTCCCGATGATTATCATCGCCTGGACCATTGAGCGTATGTCGATCCTCTGGGAGGAAGAGGGATCCCGGGAGGTGCTTATCCAGGGTGGCGGTAGCCTCGTCGTCGCGGTCATTGCCTACCTGCTGATGGAAAATGCGCTGCTGCAGCACTTGAGTTTCAATTTCCCCGAGCTTAACCTGGTGCTGCTCGCCACCATCCTCGCCATGGGGCAGTATACGGGTTACAAATTGTCTGAGTTGCGCCGCTTCCGCTCGGTCGAGGAAGACTGATGGCCCTCTCGTGGATATCCCCGCGGCGCCTGGAGTCCGCCGGCATCCTCGGCATGAATAGCCGCAATATAGAATTTATCGGACGCTACAACGACCGGGCCCAGTACCCGTTGGTGGACAATAAGCTGCGCACCAAACTGCTGGCGGAGGACTACAACGTGCCCACCCCGGCGCTGCACTTCGTGATTCGCGAGCAACACGAGATCACCGATGTGGCGGCGCAGCTGGCAACTCTCGACAACTTCGTGCTGAAGCCTGCCAAGGGCTCTGGTGGCAAGGGCATCCTGGTTATCAGCAGTCGCAAGGGAGAGCATTTCATCAAGAGCACGGGGGCCTTGCTGGACATCGGCGATGTACAGCGACATATGAGCAACACCCTGGCGGGCCTGTACTCGTTGAGTGGCGCCGCCGACGTGGTGATCGTGGAAGACCTGATTGCATTCGACCCGTGTTTTCAGGGTTACTCCCACGAGGGCGTGCCGGATATTCGGGTCATCACCTTTCGTGGCTACCCGGTTATGGCCATGCTGCGCCTGGCAACCCACGCCTCAGATGGTAAGGCGAATTTGCACCAGGGTGCCGTCGGTGTAGGTCTGGCGCTGGACAGCGGCCGCTGCCTGAACGCGGTACAGTTCGACCGCAAGATCACGACGCATCCGGATACCGGCAGAGACCTGCGTGACATCACCGTCAGCAACTGGCGCGACGTGCTGCTGTTGGCGGCGCGCTGCTATGACATGACCGGACTCGGTTATATGGGTATTGACCTGGTGCTGGATGCCCAGCGTGGCCCGCAAATGCTGGAGCTGAACGCCCGCCCTGGTCTCGCCATCCAGGTTGCCAATGGCTGTGGCCTGATCCCCCGTCTGCGCCATATCGAGGGCCTCACCGAGCGGCGCCCGATGGATGCCGCGGGTCGCGTAGACTATGTGATGCGGGTTTTTTCCAGTTCGGATTGAGCATTTGCGCGGGCCCATTCCCGAAATGGGCCACAGGCGCCGCAGCTTGCCTGCTTTTGTACCGATTCCCGCGGTTTTCTCTTTCCCTCCCGCACCCTATAATTGATCCCATAATGTCGGGAGCAGCTCGCTGTTCACCGATGGGCGTGTAGGAGTGTCGTTTGTCATCCCATTGGCGAGATAAGACCAGTGATGTATCCGTGCGAGTGAATGAAGGGCTCGGCGCGGCTTTTCACGCCCTGGGTGAACCTGCTCGCGCCGCCAGACTCAGGCAAGTGATTATCGTACTGTTGGCCCTGTGGGCGCTGAGCGCGCTGGCGCGCATGGTCTGGGTGCTGTTGCCGCAACCGGCCACCCCGGCCGCACCTGCCGGCGTTATCTTCAACCCGGTCGAGGGCAGTGCCCAGGGCGCGCCTGCTTACGAAGTTGATATTGACCGCCTGCGCAGCTGGCACCTGTTTGGCCAGCAGGATTCTTCAGACACCGTCGTGCAGACACCCACAGATACCACTGCGGCCCAGTCGGAACGCGAGGGCATAGAAAAAAATGCCTCTGAAACCCGCCTGGCACTGAAGCTTCGCGGTGCGGTGGCTTCCAGCGAGGATGGACTCGGGCATGCCATCATCGAGTACCAGTCAAAACAAGCTGTATATGCCGTAGAAGACGAACTGCCGGTGCCAGGCAAGGTCACCCTGGCCAAGGTGATGCAAAAACAGGTGGTACTGGATAACCGCGGCACCTACGAGCTACTGACACTGTTTGAGGAGTCGTCCCTTGACTCCCAGATAGTTGCGGCTCCCTCCCCGGCGCCGCAACGTCGCCAACAGGCGCCGCGAACCCTCGGTCGCATTGACGCCCGCGCCGCCGGTGCACTGGCAGGTGCCTACCGGGAGCAGCTGTATACCGACCCCCAGGCGCTCACGGACGTGGTGGCGATCAGCGCTGTGCGAAACGGTGCAGACCTGGTGGGATACGAGATTGCTCCGGGCAAAGATGTTGAACAATTTCATGCGCTTGGGTTCAAACCCGGTGACGTGGTGACCTCCGTGAACGGGATCGAGTTAACGGACCCGACCAATACTATGAGGCTCTACCAGACCATGCGCACCGCCAGTGAGGCGGTGTTTGAAATACAACGTGACAGTCAACCTGTTACTCTCAACGTCAGTCTGGGTGCTGGCGGGGCGGATCAGTGATAGAGTCACCCGGATAAGAATGAGGATAAAAGACTGGTGAACGGGGTAAGTCGGGTGTTGCGAATAGCAGCCGTGATAGCGCTTGTATCATGGATGCCGACGTCGCTGGCTCAGGATTTCACGGTCAACCTCAAAGAGACCGA
The DNA here is from genome assembly GCA_963669435.1 of Halieaceae bacterium. Lineage (GTDB taxonomy): Bacteria > Pseudomonadota > Gammaproteobacteria > Pseudomonadales > Halieaceae > CALJFL01. Next base: position 544,310 of record OY770025.1, on the reverse strand, counting down.
CATCCAGGAGCTGATCAAGTTCGTCGCAGAGGCCACTGGCACTACCATCGTGGTGGACCCGGCAGTCAAGGGTAAGGTCAAGGTGGTCTCGTCCAAGCCAGTATCCAAGGACGAGTTGTACGATCTGTTTCTCTCCATCCTTGATGTGCACGGCTATACCGCCGTGCGTTCCGGTGGTGTGGTCAGGGTAATTCAAAGTAAAGATGCGCGCTCCTCAGCGGTGTCCGTAAGCGATGCGGACAGTGACCGTGGCAATGATGAGTATGTGACAGAAGTCATTCGGCTGGACAATATATCCGCTGCCAAATTGATCCCCGTGCTGCGCCCACTGGTGCCCCAACAGGCCCATATGGCCGCCTATGCACCCAGTAACGCCATTATCATTTCCGATGTCAGTGCCAATATCGACCGGATTCGCGGCATCATCCAGCGCATGGACCGCAGCGCGGTGCAGGAGACGGACATCGTCAAGCTGCGCTACGCGGTGGCCGAAGACGTGGTACGCATGCTCGACCAGCTGAGCAAATCCGAGGCCAAGCAAAGCGGCGGCAATGAGCCCGAAATGCTGTTGGTGGCCGACAGCCGCACGAACAGTGTGCTGGTGAACGGCGACGAACTGGAACGCGCCCGCATTGGCCGCCTGATTGAGCACCTGGATACACCCCTGCAACAAAGCGGCAACGTGAAGGTTATTTACCTGGAGTACGCCCAAGCGTCGGAAATCGCCGATGTGCTGACCCGGGTGATGCAGAACATCAGTCGCCTGGATACCGCTGAGGGTGGCAAACCAGCCAGGGCAAGCAGCGGCAATACCTCGACCATTGAAGCCGATGAGGGCACCAATTCGCTCATCATCACGGCCGATGCTGACGAGATGGCGGCCCTGGAGGCGGTGATCCAGCGATTGGATATTCGCCGGGCGCAGGTGCTGGTTGAAGCCATTATCGTGGAGATGGAACTGATTGACGGCCAGGACCTGGGCTTACAGTGGCTGTTCGCCAACCAGAGTGGCTTTTACGGCAGCAATATCAATAACAGCGACACCAACCGGGCGCGCAACATCGCCGATGCGGTATTCCCGCCGGATGACGGGGGTGATGTGGCCCCGGCCAATGATGATGAGTTTGACCTCACCGACCTGGCGGGGGCCCTGGCCAGCACACCCGGTCTGTCGTTGGGTTGGGGTACGATTGACGACGACCTGTCCATGACCGTGATTCTCAACGCGCTCAAGGAGCAAACCAACGCCAACATCCTGTCGACACCCAGCCTGCTGACGCTGGATAACCAGGAGGCCTATATCACTGTTGGCCAGAACGTGCCTTTCGTGACCGGCTCGTTTACCAATACCGGTGCGGGTGGTGATGGCGCCCAGAACCCGTTCCAGACGATTGAGCGCGAAAACGTGGGCATCACACTCACGGTGACCCCGCAGATCAATGAAGGGGATTCGGTGGTCCTGGATATTGAGCAGGAGGTCTCCAGCCTGACAGGCTTGTCGGTGATCGCCTCTGACCTCATCACCAACGAGCGCAAGGTGGCCACCCGGGTATTGGCCGCCAATAACCGCATTGTGGTGCTCGGCGGCCTGATTAAGGACGATGTGCAGGACGCCCAGCAAAAGGTACCCATTCTCGGCGATATCCCCTTCCTGGGGCGCCTGTTCCGCACTGACGCAGTGCAGGTGACCAAGACGAACCTGATGATTTTTATCCGTCCTACCATTATTCGGGATGACCGCGATCTGGAAGGCGCCAGCGCCGAGAAGTATCGCTATATTCGCGATCTACAGACGCTGCGTCGCGAGCAGGGGCTGGAATTTTTGGGCAATGACAACCTGCCGGTACTGCCCGAGTGGGAAGAGCAGATCAAGCAACTCGAGCAAATCGAGGAGCAGGAAGCCGGGGTGGAAACAGGAGTAGAGGCAGGAGTGGAGACAGGAGCGGAGACACCCCAGTGAGTGAGCCCCTGGCACCCGCCGCGGACACCGAGCCACCGGCGTCGGCGGGCGTAGCGGAGCTACCTTTTGGTTTTGCCAAGCAGCACGGCGTGTTGCTGGATTTGCAGGCTGAGGGCCCGCTGGTCTATCACCTGGACACACCGGGTATGCAGGTGGTGGCCGAATTGCGCCGTCACCTGGGCCGCCCGTTCCGGTTGCAGGCGGTGTCTTCAGAGGAGTTCCAGCGGCGCCTGACCCTGGCCTACCAGCGCAGCAACAACGAAGCCGAGCAAATGGCGGAGGACATCAGCGCCGATGTCGACCTGAGCCGCCTCGCCGACGAGATCCCCGACACCGGGGACCTGATGGACGCGGAAGACGACGCGCCGATCATTCGCCTGATCAACGCCATCCTGTCCCAGGCCGTGCGCGAGAAGGCATCCGACATCCATATTGAGACCTTTGAGGAGCGCCTCAGCGTGCGCTACCGCATTGATGGTGTGCTCTCGGAAGTACTGTCGCCCAAACGTATGCTGGCGCCGCTGCTGGTGTCGCGGCTCAAGGTCATGGCCAAGTTGGATATCGCCGAAAAACGCGTCCCCCAGGACGGCCGTATCTCGGTGCGTATTGCCGGGCACGCGGTGGACATTCGTATGTCCACGATACCCTCCGCCCACGGGGAGCGAGTGGTGTTGCGACTGCTGGACAAGCAGGCGGGGCAGTTGGAGCTGGCGCAACTGGCGATGAATGAACAGGTGTATGCTGGCTACGTTGGCGCGCTGCGCAAACCCCACGGCATCATACTCGTCACCGGTCCCACCGGTTCCGGTAAAACAACGACCCTGTACGCTGGGCTTTCGCACATCAACGAAAGCAGCCGCAATATCCTCACCATTGAAGATCCCATTGAGTATATGTTGCCCGGTGTTGGCCAAACCCAGGTCAACACCAAGGTGGACATGACCTTTGCCCGCGGCTTGCGCGCTATTTTGCGCCAGGATCCCGATATCGTGATGGTCGGCGAGATACGTGACCTGGAGACCGCGGAGATTGCCGTGCAAGCCTCTCTCACGGGCCACCTGGTACTTTCCACTTTGCATACCAATACAGCGATTGGCGCGGTCACGCGCCTGCAGGACATGGGCATCGAGCCATTCCTGTTATCTTCCAGCCTGCTCGCGGTGATGGCTCAGCGCCTGGTGCGGCTGCTTTGTGATGACTGCAAGGAGGGGGCCACGGCAACAGCCTCGGAATGCCAACTGCTGGGTGTTGACGAATCCGATGCCCCGCACGTTTATCGGGCTGTGGGGTGTGAGCACTGTAATTACAGTGGCTACACCGGGCGAACTGGTATCTACGAGCTCATCGAGATTGATGATCAGCTGCGTTTGCTGATTCACGAAGGGGAGGGCGAACAGGCCATGCTGCAAGCTGCCCGCCAGCGCTACCCGGGCATCCAGGAAGATGGCCGACGCCGGATACTGGCTGGGGAGACCAGTATCGAGGAAGTGCTGCGGGTCACCGCAGTCAGTTAAGCCCGCATGACCGCCTACCGTTTTCGTGCCCTCAACGCCGAGGGGAAACTCGTCAAGGGTGTCATTGAGGGCGACTCCGAACGCCAGGTGCGCGGCCAACTGCGGGGGCAGAGTCTGCGTCCGGTAGAAGTCGGCTTGGCCAATATCAGGGAGCCAACGGGCAGCGGCAGCGGACTTCTCTCATTCTTTCGATCACTATTCCAACCTCGTGTCAGTACCGCGGAGATGGCTTTGTTGACTCGCCAGTTAGCCACCCTGGTACAGTCCAACCTGCCCCTGGATGAATGCCTGCAGGCAGCAGCCGAGCAAAGCCGCAAGGCGCGCACCAAGGGGCTGCTATTGCAGGTACGGTCCCGCGTCGCGGAGGGGCATACCCTGGCCTATGCCATGGGAGAATTTCCGCTCGTGTTCAACGAAATGTACCGCGCCATGGTCAGTGCAGGGGAGCATGCGGGTTTTCTGGGTCCTGTGCTGGAACAATTGGCTGACTATACGGAACAGCGGCAATACACCGGGCAGAAGCTGAAGATGGCGATGATTTACCCCTTCATCCTTGTCGGGGTGGCGATTGCGGTAGTGGTTGCGCTGATGGTGTTTGTCGTGCCTGAGCTGGTGGGCATCTTCGCGCACACCAGCAAGGAACTGCCGGTGCTGACCCGCGGTCTTATCGCCACCAGCGACTTTTTCCGCGACTACGGTTTGTCGGTGCTGATTGGCCTGGTGATATTGCTGGTGCTGGCGCGCCGCTTGCTACGCAACCCGGCGCGCCGCAAGGTCTGGCATCGTTGGTTGCTGGCGACTCCGGGTATTTCCGGGGTGGTGACTGCCGTCGACACCGCACGCTTTGCCTCCACACTCAGTATTTTGATGGCCAGCGGTGTACCACTGCTGGAATCACTGCGTATCGCGGGCCAGGTTCTGACCAACCTGGTATTGCGCGAGGACAGTCAGTTGGTCGCGGAGCGTGTGCAGGAGGGCAGTAGCCTCAACCGCGCCCTGCGTGAGAGCGGTCGCTTTCCGCCGATGATGGTTCATATGGTAGCCAGTGGCGAAAGTAGTGGTGAACTGGAGACCATGCTGGAGCGCGCCGCGACCAACCAGGAGCGCGAGCTGGAAATGACCCTGGGCACGGTGATGGGGCTCTTTGAGCCGTTCATGGTCGTCGTCATGGGAGGTATGGTGCTGACTATCGTGCTGGCAATTTTGCTGCCAATATTTGATCTCAACACAATGGTAAGATGAGTTTATGACGTCCAAATTTGCAAAGCGACAGAACACCCGCGGATTCTCCCTGATCGAGATTCTCGTGGTGCTGGTTATTATGGGGCTGCTGATCAGTGTCGTAGCTCCCACCGTCCTCAACCAGGCTGATGATGCTCGCATCCAGAAGGTTTACGCTGACTTCAAGGCCATTGAAACGGCGTTGAAGATTTACCGGCTGGATAACTACGTCTACCCCACGACCGAGCAGGGTCTGGAGGCCCTGGTCGAAGCCAGCACACTTGACCCTGAACCGCGGAATTTCAAGCAGGGCGGCTATCTTTCAGAATTGCCGCTCGATCCCTGGGGCAGGCCTTACCTGTACCTCAGCCCGGGAGAAAATGGCGAGGTTGACCTGTATTCCCGCGGCGCTGACGGCCTGTCGGGTGGCGAGGGCCAGAACGCCGACATTGGCAACTGGAAGGTCGAGGAGTAAGCCCCTGTGAGGTGGCCACGCCAGCGCGGTTTTTCCCTGCTGGAGCTGCTGGTTGTCCTGTTCGTTATCGTTCTGGTTGTGTCACTGGTAGACCTCTCTGTCTCTTCCGGGGGAGAAGAGCGCCGGGTGGAAATGGAAGTATTGAGCGTGGCCGACGTCAGTCGCTACGCCATGGACGAAGCGGAGCTGGCCGGAGAGGACTTTGGTCTGCTTCTGCAACGCGGCTTCATTGAGGGTGAAACCGTGTATCGCTATAGCTGGCGCCAGCGACGGCCCCAGGGTTGGCGGGAACCGGAATTAGCCCGCGATGTGTTTGTTGACCACAACTTCCCGCCGAGTGTCGAGATTGAACTGGAGCTCGATAATCTGCCCGTTGCGGAATTGGCCGAAATAGACGATCCCGCCGCCGAGCCCCAGATTGTTTTTTACGCCAGCGGCGAAACGGTGCCCGGTGCCCTGACCTGGAGACTGCGTGATACCGGCGAGCTGCTGTGGCGCCTGGAGTGGGATTTGCTCGGTCGCTATACCGCCCTGCGCGGTGGGCTACCTGCCGAGGACCAGGATGACGCTTTTTTGTAGTCGGCGTGGTCGACGCCGGCGGCAGGCCTCAGGCTTCACCCTGGTTGAGGTCATGGTTGCGCTGGCGATTGTGGCGATTGCGTTACCGGCCCTGATGTTCGGGCTCTACCAGCAGCTGGATCATACGGCTTACCTGCGGGATCGTTCCCAGGCCCAGGCCGTGGCACTTAATAAGCTTGAGGAGGTGAGGATTCTCGCCAGGGCAACGGGTAATCTGCTGCGCGGGCGCGAGAGTGGCAGTGCAGAAATGGCAGATCGGGAATGGTACTGGTGGCTTGAAAGTACTCCTACGCAACTACCCCAGTTTTATCGCCTGGAGATCAGCGTGGGCCTGGATGAGGACAGCCCTGACGATACGCTGCACACCTTGATTGCATTCTTTCATACAGATCTTCAGGCCGACACCGGACAAGGAGCGGGCGGTGGCTAGCAGGTCAGCGGGTTTTACCCTGGTCGAAGTGCTGATCGCCCTGGCCATCACCGCGGTGGTTGCTACACTCGCTTACGGCAGTTTGTCAGCGGTAATTACCGCTGTGGAAAGCGGCCGCGCTAATGCCGAAAGAATCTATGAAGTGAATCGGGCTTTCACCATCCTGTCGCGGGATATGCGCCAGTTTGTGGCGCGCCCGGTGCGGGATGAATTTGGTGAGTTGGAACCGTCGATGACTGGCGGACCTGCCGCGCGCTTCCTGCTCAGCCTGACACGGGCCGGTTGGCATAACAGCACCCAGTTGCCGCGCAGCAACCTGCAGCGGGTGAATTATGTATGGGAGGAGGACACCCTGTGGCGAGAGTCCTACCCGGTACTGGATCGCGCAGGAGACACAGAACCAGCGCGTGTGCGCCTGCTCGATGACGTCGAGTTGGTGGAGTTGCGCTTCCTCGGCTCGTTGGAAGAGGTGAATGCGGGACGGGGTTCAGATCTCGATTCGCGCAGCTGGAGCGAAAACTGGATTGCCGATACCAGTCAGCCCGGCGTCGAGCTTCCGGTACCCCTGGCGGTGGAGTTGACCGTGCAGCTCACCGACTGGGGTGAACTGAGGCGTTTGTATGCGTTACCGCCGCTTTAACTTTGCACAGGCCGCAACTCAGCGGGGTGCTGCGCTGATTGTCGCCATGTTGGTGTTCGCGGTAAGCACCGCGCTGGCGGTAGCGATGTCCCGCGAATTTACCCTGTTTGCCCAACGGGCCGCCAATCTGTTTCACAGTGAGCAGGGTTACGCCTACTTGCGCGGCGCCGAGGAGCTGGCCACTCTGGCCCTGGTACTCGATTACGACCAGGACCAGAACCGGGATACGCCCCGGGATGACCTGGGTGAGGATTGGGCCCAACCCCCGCAGCCTTATCCGCTTGAGGAGGGCGGGTGGTTGTACGGCAGCCTGTTGGATCTCCAGGGCCGCTTTAACCTGAATCGCCTGACTGGATTACCCCCACGTGAGCGTGAGGGCGCCACGGGCATCGATCGCTTTACCCCGGATCAACGACAGTTTATTCGCCTGTTACAGGCCCTGGAAGAGATTGAGGTCAGTGAGCAGGAGGCGATTATCATCGCCGAGTCGGTCGCCGATTGGCTCGATGCCGACGGTGCCGTATCACCCTTCGGCGCCGAGGATGACTTTTATTTCGGTCAGACCCCCGCCTACCGTGCTGCCAACCGGTCCATTAGCAGTGTCAGTGAATTGCGCGCGGTGGCCAATATGACGCCGCAGATTTACGCCGCATTGCAGCCCTGGGTCACGGTCTGGCCGCAGGTGCCAGAAGCGCTCAATATCCACACGGCGGGTTTACCGATATTGCGTTCGATTAACGCGGACGATGACCTGTCTCCCCTTGACCTGGCCGACGCCCAGGCCCTGGTGGAATTGCGCTCGGACGCGGGGTTTGCCGATATGGACACGTTTTTTTCCAGCCCCGCATTCGAGGGCAAGACCACGGAGAAAATGCGTGAGTTGCTGGGTGAATCCAGTAACTACTTCCAGTTGAGCGCGCGTGTAGAGATTGCCGATCGGGAGTTGCAAATGTACAGTGTGTTGCACAGGAATCAACGCATCATTGAGAGCATTGTCAGGGCCAGCGGTAGCCTTTGATTCAGGTGTTTAACTCAGGCGACCAGGAATTCAACCAATCCATGACACGCAGTGAGAATATAACGGTATTACGCCTGCACTCAGGACGCCTGGCCGTGTTTACTCCAGGCAGTGGCCAGACGCCAAACTACCTCGATGATGATGTGTCGTTGCAAGCATTTATCGCTGAGCAGCGACAAAGTCGCCGGTCTCTCGTGTTTGCGGCCCCCGGCGAAGATGTTCGCCTGCAACAGCTGACAATCAGTCAGGAAGAAAAGAAGCACCTGGCGAAATCCCTGCCTTATATGCTTGAGGAGGAGCTGGCCGGGGACGTAGACCAACTCCATTTTGCCTCGGCGCCACTCACAGGTCTCGACTATGCGGTGGCGGTATGTGATCGAGACAAAATGCTGGGCTGGCAATCCCTGCTGGCTGGTATCGAGGGAGTTGATCACTGGGTCAACGAGGTACAGCTGCTCCCCTGGCGCGAAGGTGAGTGGTGCCTGCTGTTTGAAGACGACAAGGTGCTATTGCGCACCGACGTTGCCGCCGGCGCCAGCGCCGAGTGCGAGCTGTTACCGGTACTTTTAGGTGCGGCCGTGGCGGAGGCCGATGCCCCGCAAGCTCTGGTAGTGTATGGGCAGGACCAGGCGGCGGAACTGGCATTGATTCCCCAGGAATTGCAGTCAGCGGTGCAGTGGCGCCATGGCAACTTTTGTTCAGCATTGTTACTGACTCAGGAGTCGCAGATCCTGCCGAACTTGTTGCAAGGTGACTTCGCACCGCGTCTTCCGCTGCAACGCTGGTGGCATCAGTGGCGCCTGGTGGCAGCGGCACTGTTCGTCGCCTTTGGTCTGCAACTACTCTCTACCGCGTTGGATTACTGGCAACTCAAGCAGGAAAATACCCAGCTGCGTACCGCGGTCGAACATAGTTATCGGCAGGCCTTTCCTCGCGGTAATGCCCCCGAACCGGTTAAACAACTCAGGCAGCAACTGGCCTCCATGCAGGGGTCGGCCCAGACATCCGGTTTCGTCAGTCTTATGGACAAGGTTGGCAGTGTGATCGCCGCTCGGCAGGGGACTTCGATAGCCAGCATCAATTACAGCGATCGTGGCGGCGAGCTACGCATGAATATCGTGGCGGCCGATTACACAGCGGTCGAACAGATACGCGAGGGTATCAATGCGGCGGGACTGACGGCGACATTGGAAAGTTCCAGTGCCCAGGGTGAGCAGGTACGTGCCCGGATTCGTGTAGGAGGCCAGTCCTGATGACCTGGTGGCATCGGTTCAGCGTGCGTGACCAGATGAGTCTGCTGGTGCTCGCTGGCGTGCTGTTGGTTTACGTGATCTACGTAGTGCTGTGGTCACCCCTGCATGAGATGCGCGATGACATGGCGCAACGCAATGTAGTAACCGCCGAGTCACTGCAGGAAGTGGATACCATGGTTTCGCAGATACTCCACTTGCGCAACAGCGGGGCTGCACAGCTGGGCAGCGGTCGGCGTAACCTCACCGCGGTCATCAATCAATCCACTCGTCGGCATGGGCTGGCGGTGAGTCGTTTACAACCCAATAGTCGGGGCGAGATACAGGTGCGTTTGGAGGCGGCTGTCTTTGATGACCTGATGGCCTGGCTGTATGCCATGGAGTACACCCAGAGCCTGTTGATCCAGGAAGTTTCCATCACCCAGGGTGGGGCCAGCGGTCGCGTTAATGCTACCGTGCGCATAGGGCAGGCGGGCTGAGACAGTGCTGACGCGTTCCCGGGTGGCGGCTCTGGTAGTGCTGCTGTTGCTGGCAGTGGTAATCAATGCCCCGGCGAGATTGCTCGCTTTCCTGGTGCCCGCAGAGGCGGTTGCGCTGAGTGGTTTTAGCGGCAGTTTATGGCGAGGCAGTGCCAGCCGCTGCCTGTTGCTGTTGCCCGGTGGTTACCTGCATCTGGGGGCGCTTAACTGGTCCCTGCAGCCATTTTCCCTGCTACTGTTTTCCCCGACGCTCAGCATCGACAGCGCGTGGGGCCCGCAGCGTATCAGCGGCGATATTACCCTTCGTGGCGCAGCAGAAGTGGAGCTCTCAGAGTTTGAGGGGAACATCAGCGCTGCGGTTGTGCGCCAGTTCCTACCGGTGGCCCTTAATGGTGAGTTGTCTACCCGCATCGAGCATTTACGCCTGGAGGAGGGATTGCCACAGGAGGCAGAGGGGCAACTGGTCTGGCAACGAGCCGCCTGGATGTCCCCCCAGGGTCAGCAAGCGCTGGGCAGTTACGCACTGGATTTTACCCAGCAGGCGGAAAGCCCGCTCGAGGGTCGGGTGCTAACGCTGCAGGGCCCGGTGAATGCAGAAGGCTCTGTGCAGTTGTCCGGTCGCGCCTATACTGTGCAAGTCGACATTACGACCGACGCTGGCGTGATGGACCCTGGCTTGCAGCGAGCGCTCTCCCTCATGGCCCGGCCGATAGAGAACGGCTACGAGCTGTTACTCGAAGGTCGGCTGTAGAGGGGTGGGCTGTTAACATTGAAAGACATTAACCAGGAACGTAAGGAGTAACCATGTCGACCGCGGGTTCAAGGAAATACGAGTGTATTGTCTGTGGCTTTATCTATGATGAGGCAGAGGGATTGCCCGATGACGGAATTCCGGCGGGTACACTTTGGGAGGATATACCCGAGGATTGGGAGTGCCCGGATTGTGGCGTGTCCAAGACTGATTTTGAAATGATCGAAGCGTGAGCACGCAATGGCGTGGGAGCTCAATGAGATGATCGAACAACGATTAGCAGCCTTAAGGGCGCAGATGGCTGAGCGCAATTACGACGCACTGGTAGTACCCAGGGCGGATGAATACATGGGCGAGTACCTTCCCGAGCACAATGAGCGTCTGCACTGGGCGACAGGTTTCACTGGCTCTGCCGGCGTGGCGGTAATACTGGCAGACACTGCGGCTATTTTTGTCGATGGCCGCTACACCGTACAGGTGCGACAGCAGGTACCCGCGGCGTGTTTCGACTACCTGCACCTGTTGGAAGATCCGCATGTAGACTGGATCGCGCAGCAGTTGGGTGCAGGTGCCCGGGTGGTGTGTGATCCACGCATGCACAGCCGAGCCTGGTATACCGGGGCAGCGGCAACCTTTGCCGCGGTAGATATCGAGCTTGTTGCTGACGCCAGCAATCTTATCGATTGCTGTTGGCAGGACCGGCCGGTTGCGTGCGTGCGGCCGGCTCTGTTGCTGGAAGAAACGTTCACTGGTGAGTCAAGCGAGGCCAAGCGCCAGCGCATTGGCGCACTGGTGGCCAGGGCCGGCGCCGATGCTGCACTGATTTTCGCCCCGGACTCGGTGAGCTGGTTGCTGAATGTGCGCGGTACCGATGTGCCGATGATGCCTATCCTGCAAAGCTTTGCGCTGCTCGAGTCGAGCGGCGACATGACGGTTGTGGTCGAACCGCAGCGTATTCCCGAGGGCTTTGAGGCCCACGTGGGCAGCGGCGTCACGCTGATAGAAGAAGCTGCAAGCGAGGACTTTTTGCGCGCGCATGCCGGGCGTACGGTTATCGCCGATCCGGAGCAGGCCAATGCCTGGACGCAGATGTTGCTGGAAGCTGGAGGTGCCACTCTGTTACCGGGTGAGGATCCTGCGCTGATACCCAAGGCCACCAAAAATCCCGTGGAAATCGGCGGTGCGCGCAGCGCCCACGTTCGGGATGCGATTGCAGAGGTACGCTTTCTCGCCTGGTTGGATGCAGAGGTGGAGGGTGGCAGGCTGCATGATGAGGCCACCCTCTCGGAGAAACTTTACGCTTTCCGATCCGAGGGGGACCTGTTTCACGGTGGCTCCTTCGATACGATTTCAGCCGCGGGCAGTAATGCCGCCATGTGCCACTACAACCACAATGATGGTATCCCGGCGCAGTTGACACCCGACAGCGTGTACCTGGTTGATTCCGGCGCGCAGTACCGCGATGGCACTACCGACATCACGCGTACGGTGGCCATCGGCGATCCCGGGGATGATGTGAGGAGGCTCTATACGCTGGTTTTGAAGGGCCATATCGCCCTCGACCAGGCCCGGTTTCCGCGCGGCACCACGGGCACCCACCTGGATGCCCTGGCGCGACAGTTTCTGTGGCGTGAGGGTTACGACTATGACCACGGTACCGGTCATGGTGTGGGTGCGTTTCTCAGTGTGCATGAATCTCCCCAGCGGGTAGGCCGCGCCTGGAACAAGACTGCGCTGCAACCTGGGATGATCATCAGTAATGAACCCGGTTATTACCGTGATGGCGGCTTTGGCATGCGCTGTGAAAACCTGGTGGTTGTTACTGAAGATAAAGACGGTGGGGGTGAAGTGCCCATGCTGAAATTTGAGGCGCTGACGCTGGTCCCCTTTGATAACCGACTGCTTTTACCGGAGTTGCTGACACCCCAGGAACAGGCCTGGATAGATAGCTACCACCAGCGCGTGCTGGAGTGTATCGGACCACTGGTGGACGGCGCTGACCGGCAGTGGCTGGAACTCGCAACGCGACCCGTGGCAGATTTTCAGCGGGCCGCTTGAACCGGCCCCGCGCCTGAACCGCGCGATCGAATTGTGTACACTTCCTCTAAAAGAATAACAGGAGAGTAAGTATGGCAGCAGCCGGCGGGGCGCACTGGTCTTCACGCTTTGCATTTCTCATGGCCTCGGTGGGCTTTGCCGTTGGCCTGGGCAACATCTGGCGTTTTCCCTATGTCACCGGAGAGAACGGGGGTGCGGCCTTCGTCATTGTCTACCTGGTGTGTGCATTCGCGATTGGAGTGCCCATCCTGATTGCGGAGTTACTGATCGGGCGGCGCGGTCAAGCCAGTCCACCGGCCGCGATGGCCGCCCTGGCGGCCGAAAGTGGCAAGTCGTCACAGTGGCAATGGGTCGGTGCCATGGGGCTCCTGGCTGCGTTTACCATTGAAATCGTTTATTCGGTCGTAGTGGGCTGGGTGCTGTGGTACCTGTATCTCGCCATTACCACCGGCTTTGCTGGCGTTGACGGCGCCAGCGCTAACGCCAGCTTTTCCGGGATGCTGGAAAGTAACGGCGGCATGCTGTTCTGGACGCTGGTCGGGCTTGCCATAACCGGGGGTATTATCTTCTCCGGCGTAAAAGCAGGGATAGAGCGCGCTGTCAGTTTCATGATGCCGCTGATGTTCCTGCTGCTGTTGGGCCTGGCCGGTTACAATTATTTTGCCGGCGGGTTTGCCGAGGCAGTCACCTGGCTGTTCACACCGGATTTCAGCAAGATCGGACCTGACACCGTGCTGGCGGCGATTGGCCAGGCGTTCTTCTCTATCGGTGTCGGTATGGCCGGCATGATGGTCTATGGGGCTTACCTGCCCAAATCCATTTCTATCCCGCGCTCGGTGTTAATCATCGTTTTTGCCGATACCCTGGTAGCGGTTCTGGCTGGCCTGGTTATTTTCCCGGCGGTGTTTAACTTTGGCCTTGACCCGGCCGCCGGTGCAGGACTGATATTCCAGACCTTGCCCGTCGCCTTTGCACAGATGCCAGGTGGGCACCTGTTCAGTATTTTGTTCTTCCTGATGTTGTCCGTGGCGGGGATCACGTCCATGGTCGGGTTGGTGGAATCGGTCAATGCCTGGGTGGAAGAGCGTTTTGCAATTACCCGCCACAAGAGCGCCATTATCGTGGTCAGCGCGGTGGCCGCGCTCAGTATTTTCAGCATTCTCTCCTACAATGTACTCGGCAGCTGGACCCTGGGAGGCAATGATTTCAATGCCACCATGGATTACTTTTCCAACCAGATCCTGCTGCCCCTGGGCGGGTTGTTTATCGCCCTGTTCGCGGGTTGGTTTCTCACCCGGGAGGCCAGCAGCGATGAACTGGATATGAGCGCGGGGGCATACACCCTGTGGCGTTTCCTGGTGCGCTATGTGGTGCCACCTGCGGTGCTGATTATCTTTGTAATGGGTGTCAGCGAGTAAGAGGGGTGCCTGCCCCCACGCCCGTGGTGCTACAGTACCGGTGAAAACAGCCGCGCGGCGCCCATGGCCAGCGGAAACCAGCGAGGCTTTGCGTCCATCTCTTCGGTGGTCACCAGGTGCGAGTGGGCAATATCTTTTTCCAGCATGTCGGCAACCTGGGCGCTGAACTCGGGATTGTTGGCCAGTAGCGTGATTTCAAAATTCAACCGGAATGAACGGTTGTCGAAATTGGCGGTACCGATTCCCGCGAGGTTGTTGTCCATCAAAAATACTTTCTGGTGCATGAAGCCATCTTTATAGCGATAGACTTTGACGCCGGCAGGTAATAGTTCCTTGGTGAAGGCCCAGTTCGCCATGCCCACCATGACCTTGTCGGGTTCATCGGGGATGATCAGTCGCACATCGACCCCGCGTAACGCCGCCAGTTGCAGGGCCGCGACGATGCCGCGATCCGGCACAAAGTAGGGACTGGCGATCCAGATTCTTTCGCGGGCATCGACGATGACCTGGTGATACATCAGGCCGGCCTCCTCGAATTCAGTGGCCGGGTCGGAGGGGAAAATCATAATTTCCGTGTCCCCGGCGGCCTCACCGTTGAAGTTCCACTGGATGTCCAGGCTGGAGCGTGACGCCCAGCGCCAGTCCGTAGCGAAGGCCAGCTCCGCCGCCAGTACCGCGGGCCCTTGCAGGCGCGTGTGAGTATCACGCCAGTGCCCCACGCTTTTTTTCAACCCGAGGTACTCAATGCCAACGTTGTGCCCGCCGATCCAGGCCGTCTCCCCGTCTACCACCACGATCTTACGGTGATTGCGAAAATTCAGCTGGAAGCGATTACGCCGTCCCTGGGTAGTGTTAAATGCCGCCACCTTGACCCCGGTCATAATCAGTTGTTTACAAAGGCGGCTCTTGGCGAAGCTGCGACTGCCGATCTCGTCGTAGATCAGGTAAACATCCAGCCCGGCCTTGGCTTTTTCCGCCAGCACACGGGCTAACTTTCGGCCCAGATCGTCATCGCGAATAATATAGAACTGAAAGAGAATATGACGCTTCGCGGCCAGCATGCCCTGATAAATGCTGTCAAAGGTTGCGTCTCCATTGATCAGCAACTCCACCTGGTTGCCCCGGGTGGCGGGGGCATGGGCCAGCTTGTACAACATGCTCCACAGGGTGCTGTCATCGGTGGGTTCAATCAGGTGCTGTGCTACTGAGCTTTGTGCTGCGCGGAACAACTTGTCAAACTCGGCCTCCATTTCAACCCGCTCCTCGAGGTAGCCGTCGAAACGGTTGCGCCCGAACACCAGGTAGAGCGGTACGCTCAGGTAGGGAAAGGTGAGTAGTGAAATGACCCAGGCAATAGCCCCCTGGGCAGTGCGAACTTTGATGACCGCTTCAAAGGCAGAGAAGATTGCCACTACATAGAATAAAACTACCGTGACAGCGATAAGCTTTGCGTACAGCTCTATATCTTCCATGTACAGAGTTTAGCAGTGGTGTGGGCCAGGTGGTATGTGGCACCAATGTCTACCCAGCTTGTTCGGTTTGCGCTGCCGTCGGAGACTCACGGACGTCCGGTATAAACTGGATAACAGCCAGGGCCGCGATAAACAGGGCAAAAACCAGGGTAAGGAGTGTTTTTCGCTTCATGGCTGAAGCTTAAGGCATCTCTGCTTGATCCCATAGTACCTCAGCGTGACCTGCAGCATACAATCGCAAGGCGCAGTCCGAAGGCCAAGGCTGGTTGTCCTTGGCGAGGCCTGCAACACGGCGAGTGTGTGCTGCAGGTCACGCCCTGCGGGGCTTACAGGCAAATCCGTGCTCCGCGTTAGGGGTTTTTGACGTGCAACCAGCATGCCTTCAAACCCCTGTCTTGATCACGGAATTGCCTGTAAGCCTGAGGTGCCATGGGATCAAGCAGAGTTGCCTCAACAGACGCTAGAATAAATAGCGTTTCTCGAATTCATCGACCATTAATGGCGCATCGTATGCGTAGCCTTGTAGGACGTCGCAACGCATGTTTGCAAGTTCCTGGGCGATCTGCTCGTTCTCCACGCCTTCAGCGACAACCTTCAATGAAAAGTTGTGTGCCAGGTCGATAACCGCCTTCACGATGGCGCGATCCTTCTCTGACTCGAGCATGGGCATTACAAAGCATTTGTCGATCTTGATTTCATCTGCCGGTAAATCACGGAAGTAGGCCAGGGAAGAAAATCCGGTACCAAAATCATCGATAGACACCCGCACACCCATGTCCCGGAATCGGGCCAGCTGACTGAGCATGGTCTTCTGGTTTTCTACCATGATGCTCTCGGTAACCTCGACCACCAGGCGTTCAGGGCTGACCCCGTAGATATCGAGCGTATCGCGCACCACGGTCATAATCTCGTCGTCCAGCAGCAGTGTCGGCGTGACATTGACGGAGATGGACAGGTGTTCTGGCCAGCGAGCCAGGCGCGATACTGTCGACTTGATTGCCCACCAGGTCATTGGCCTGATGACTTCATTGCGCTCTGCCACCGGGATAAATTCGTCCGGACGCCGTATCGTTTCGTCCTTCGTGTGCCAGCGCATCAGCGCCTCTGCCCCGACCAGTGAGCGAAAGCCTGCGTGGATCTTCGGTTGGTAGTAGAGCTCCAACTCGCCAACTTCAACGGCTTTCTCCAACTCGCGCACCAGTTGGCGCTTGTCCACGTAATTCTGTTCACACTGCGGACTGTAGACGGCAAATACCTGGGGCGACTTGCGCGCTTCGCGCAGGGCCAGGCTGGCTTGTCGTACGGCAGCATCCGTATCAGTTGCATTGGCGTCAATGTTGGCGAAGCCGGCGTTAACTTCCATCTTCACCGGCGTGTTGAAAATATAGTGAGGCTCTTCGAACATGCGCTCCAGTTTCGCAGCGGCCAGCTCAATCTGGGCGCGACTACTTACCCCGTCGAGGACCACGCAAAAACGATCGTTACCCAGCATATGCCAGTGATCGTTTTTGCGCGTCCAACCCTTGAGCCGGTCTACAAAAACGTTACGCAGATCCTTGAATGAATCCGGTCCGTAGGCATCGCAGAGGCCGTCCGAGTCGACCAGTTCCACCAGACCCAACACGTTGCTGGTCGGTGAGGAGATCATATGAAGTAGTCTTCGCTGTTGACGCCGAAGGAGCCGGGCAGTAGTTCCCGACCAATCCAGCGCTCGGTAGAAATGTCGCAATCCTGGTTGGCCAGGTCGATGATCTCCAGTTCATCCTTGGGTTGTTTCTTGGCATTGAGCACGACGACGACTTCGGGCTTCAGGCGTCGGCTGTCATTTTGCCGCGTGACAATGGCAACCTCGCCGCTATTCAGTTCCACCAGCGTGCCGGTGGGGAACAGTCCGATGGCCTGGATGAATTGCTCGACCAGTGAATCCTGAAACAGCCTGCCCTTGGCATCGATTAATTCCTGGGCGGCCTCGTGGGAGGTGCGTGCCTTGGCGTAGGGGCGAGCGGTAATCATGGCGTCGTAGGTATCGGCGAGGCCGGCGATACGCGCCAGCAGCGGTATAGACGCACCTTCCAATCCGTTAGGGTAACCAGAGCCGTCCAAGCGCTCGTGGTGATTTTCGATGATGGCGAGTATTTCGAAGTCAACCTCGCCAGATTCCGCCACCATTTCTGCACCCACTTTTGGGTGGGCCTCGATGATCGCGCGTTGTTTATCCGTCAGTTGCTGTGGTGCGTGTAGCAAGTCGGCGGGGAGCTCTGTCATACCCACGTCGCACATGGCACAGCCAATGGCCAGCTTTTCAAGTTCATCCCGGTGCAGGCCAATATAGCGGCCGACAATCACCGCCCAGATGGCCATGGAGATGCCGTGGTTGTAGAGGTAGTCGCCTGTCTCCTTCAAGCGCAGCAGGGCGGCGACGGCTTCCTGGTTGCGAAACACACCCTCGATCAATGGGTTGACGGCTTCCTTGACGGCGTTGATGTCGGTCGGGCGACTTTCCCGGAGCGATTCGAATACCTTGTCCAGCGTCTCGGTGGCAGACTCAAAGGAGACTTTGGTCTGCATAAACTCCGACTTCAGCAGTAGCGAGTCGGTGTTGTTCTTGGCCGTGGGCTCAACCGCGAGGCTCATGAAGTCGCGGGTAGCCTTGTACTCGGCGTCTACGAATACATGGTCCACATACTTGGAAATGAACTCGATATCGTCGTAGTCGCGCACCACGAAGCCCTGTAGCGAAAACGGCGTCTCCAGCCAGGGCCTGTCGAGTTCTGCGACAAACATCCCGGGCTCGAGATTCATAGCCTGTATTTCCACTAACCGCATTTCGCACTCCGCGTGCAAATGTTTCACGATCACCCTATTTACAGCGCAAGGGCAGGTCGAGTTATAACAGCAGTTAATGTGACCCAAGTCTCTAAAAAACTGGGTATTTCGGCGAAAATTTGACCTATTTCACAGTATTTTGTGGGGTAAATTAGTGCCGATTTACCGGCTTGCGCACGGCCCAGATCAGGGAGTTAGCGGGTTTTGGGGCCTCTATCCCCCTGTTACTGCGACTCTATCAGGGTGACCTGAAAGGTCATTTCCTCGTCGTCGCGCAGGGTCCGCACCTCGATGGTATCGCCGATTTCATGGGATTCCAGGGCGCTGAGGTAGTCGTCATTGGTTTTGACCTGCTCCCCGGCGATGTGGGTAATTATGTCGCCCAACATGATCTCGCCGCGGGAGTTTCGGTAGGCGCCGGAGATGCCTGCCTGCGCTGCCGGTAGACCTGGATAGACGCTGACCACGGGTAGACCGGGAATGCGGTAGCGGCGCACCCAGCGATCGCTGGCCAGTTCCAGGCCCATAATCGGACGCAGTACCCGGCCATAGCTGATCAGTTGGGGTACCACCTCGCGCACCGTGTTGACGGGAATGGCGAAGCCGATTCCCGCACTGGCACCGCTAGGGCTATAGATGGCGGTGTTCACCCCGACCAGTTGACCCAGGGAATTGAGCAGGGGTCCGCCGGAGTTGCCCGGGTTGATGGCCGCGTCGGTCTGGATAACGCCGCGAATCAGGCGGTTGCTCGGCGCCTTTATTTCCCGCCCCAGTGCGCTGACCACACCGGTGGTCAGCGTGGTATCCAGGCCGAAGGGGTTACCAATTGCCAGTACCTTGCGGCCTACAGTCAATTCCGACGAATCACCCAGGGGGAGTGTGATCAGGTCGTCAGGCGGTTCCGCCAGGCGCAGTACCGCCAGATCTTTTTCCGGCGCGATACCGATGATTTCCGCATCGTATTCCCGGCGGTCTTGTAACGTCACAGTGAGTCGATGCGCGCCGGCGATCACGTGAAAATTGGTGACAATCAGGCCGCTGGCATTCCACACAAAACCCGTGCCGGAACCCCGGGGAATTTCCTGTATGTTGCGGCTGAACAGGCTCCGTCTTAGCGCCTTGTTGGTGACGAACACCACCGCGGGACTGGCCTTACTGAAAATTTCGGTGCTGTTGGCTTCATCCTCGGTGGCGAAGCTCAGGTAGTCCACTTCTTCCTCGGCGACTGAACTTGCCAGGGGCGTAAGCCCGAGGAGCAGGGCAATCAGGAGGCGGCCGATGTTGTGCATGCCAATATCAGCTATCTGTTGCACCGAACTGTTCAAAAAAGCTGCGAATGCGCGCAGCGTTGGCGCCGAGGTCGCTACGGCCGACACGGGATACCGACCGCATATCGACGACGGAACCGGCCCCATCGCCATTGATTCGAATCACCACGTCGTCCTTGAAGGCCATGATACTTGTGGTCGCTACTGCCTCTATCGTGCCGTTCTCCGGGTCTTGGCCGAGTACTTTCCAGCCCATGTCATTCACTACCTTCAGCGCTCGTGCGTAGGCTTGATCCGGCGGCAGTGGCGAAATCAGCGACTTGATGTCGGGGTAGGCGGCGCGCTGCTGGGCAATGGTATCAGCGCTCGTCTCCAGGCTATTGCTGTTGTCTCCCCGGGCGGCCACCGCCGCAACAAACTCCAGCGGGTTGTCCGGGTCGGTGGAGATATCGTGGATAGGCGGTACATCGCCGCCGCCCGCCAGGGTCAGCAACAAAACACTACCGGGTAGCATCCACAGCGCTCGCTTGAGAATAGCGGGTCGCTGACTAGCGAAGCGTGGGAGTATCAGTAGCACCAGGCTGACCACTAACAACAGTGCCGAACCCAGGCAGGCGAGGGCAAACAACAACAGCCCCTGTTGCCACACGCCGGAGCGCACTGTGAGAACGGCCAACGGCAGTAAAACCAGCAGGGTAATACCCAGGTAGCCTGTCCAGGTGATGAGGCCCGAGGGCTTGGCATTTTCTGACATTGGCGGCTCCTGCATGCGTTTTGAAGTCAGGTGGGCAAGAATACTACTCATGCCACTGCGGCGCGAGCGTACGATGGTAGACCGGTGTTCAGCGGTTTTGGTTCCTCTGGGTGATCGCGTGGGGACTATCCGGCTATTGTGGCCACGCGCTCAGAATACTATTCAAGGGAAACTTCCTGCGCACGCCAACGCGCGGCGACGTCCGCATGCCCTGGCAGGCATTGATGTGTTCGACTTCACCTGGCGTCAGGTTGTCGATGTCGTGGCCTCATCTTCCGCGGACTCTACCGCTTCAACCGACCCCGCCTCAGCGTCTTCCCCTTCTTCCTCCGTATCGTCGGCCCCGGGTACCACAGGCAGTGGAATGTTGCTGACCTCCAGTACCGGATAGCCCCGGCTGTCCAGTTCCACCGGCAGAATCTCGCCGCGCAGTTCGATGTCCTTCGAACTCAACTCGAACAGGGTGTTAAGGGCCTCATCGTGATGCTTCAACCGCATGCTGGCCTTGGGTTCGCTGCCGTCTACCCATTCCTTGGCCTTGCCCCAGTAGTGTCCGAGCTGATTGCGGATAACAAATACTTCGCTCATGGTGTGTTAAAACCCTTTCCTGCCAAGCGGCGCAGTGTAGTCATTTGGTCGGCATCTGGCCAGTCCCCGGGCGGGCACAGGCGCTAACTTTCAGCCGAGTAGAAAATCTTTGGCCTGGTTTACCTTGGCGGCCAGGTAATGGTTGCCCCCACGATCCGGGTGCAGTTTTTGCATCAGGCTGCGGTGGGCGCTGACGATGGCCTCGCGGTCGGCATCGTCCTCCAGCCCGAGCACCGCCAACGCCTCCTCACGCGTCATTTCTGTGGTGGTTTCGGGCCGGGCGGGTCCGGCATCGAATTCAGCGTCATCGGGAAAGCGTTGTTGCAGATAGCTGGCCAGCAGCTGCCCTGAATCTGCGTCCTGGGCTTGGCAGTATTGCAGCAGATCCTGCAACTGGCTGCGGTCCATGTCCGCCAGTCGCCAATCCTTGTAGCGGCCCTGCAACACTTCACCGTTCAGGGCGCCGGTGTCGTGGTCCAGGTGCATGCGCAGAATCTCGGTGCTCACTGTCGACGACTGTCCGGCGCTGGGGCCTCCCTGGCTGCGCAGCGATGCCAGCATGGGGAACAGCCTGACCAGGGTGGGTAATAGCTGCCTCGCCGCCACCAACAGGCCGGTAGCCGCGGCGCCCAGCCAGTGCATTTTTCCGGTCAGCGTCAGGCCAATAACGATGACTACCGTGAGTGCCAGTCCCAGCTTGATGTACTCAGCGCGCCGTTTATGCGGGGGTACTGATTGTGCGCGCCTAAAGAGAATGTAGACGACGGCAATGATTGCCAGGAGCAGGATTAAACGGGGCACACAGTGTCTCAGGCTTTGAGTTGATGAAGCAGCAGTTTAGCACCGTCGTTGTTGATCTTCTCCAGGGCTTTGTGTCCCCCTGCAGCGAAACTTGCCACAGCGCCGAGCAGGGCGGCCAGTGTAGCGGCGCTGCTTTGGTCGAAGTGCGCGTAGGCACCTTTGCTCAGGCTGGCCATGCGGCTGAAGGTGTCTTTGACGCCCTGTGAATGCCCCTCCTGGAACAGGAACAGGGGTAGGCCCACCAGGGCGCATTCCCCGGCGAGTTGGCAGAGCTTGTCGGGGCTTTCTTCAACGGCGTCACCGATAAACACCAGCGCTTTGACAGGTGATTTTCGGTGTTCGGCCAGGGCATGCCGAAGCAGGCGGGAGATCTGTGTATGCCCCCCTTCGCAGTAAACGCGGGACATGGTGCGGGACAGTTCGCTACTGTCGCCCAACCAGGGGGAGGCGGAGAAGTCGTTGATGCCTCGGTAGTAGCACAGTTGTATCGCCAAAGACGCGATATCGCTGGTGGCCTTAAACATCTCGGCCTGTAAGTGGCAGGCGGTGTCCCAGGTCGCCTGCCGGCTGGCGGTTGCGTCAATGGCGAAGATCAGGCGTGCCTGGCGATCTACAAAGGTGCTGATGTCGGTGCTGCGGCGCAGGAAGCGCGCTATGTCGGAGGAGCTTGAACGTTCGGCAGGGGGTTTTGCCATGGCCGGTCAGCTACAGAAGTTTGCCGTCCTTGATTTTACCCAGGTCAGACAGTTCCGCCAGGTAGTGACGACGTGCTGCAAGTTCTTCCACGGCCGCGCGCAGGTTGCTATCGGCATCATCACTGCTGTGGCCATTGATAATTTGCCAGAGCTTGCGGCTGCATAGCTCCTGGGCGTTAAAATTGTCGCTGTTGAATGTCATAAATTCCTTCTTAATCTGCTTGTGTCGCCGACGGGTGGAGGACACCGCCGAATCTGTTTCGGACGTTACGCGAAGCTTAGCGGTGAACTGTGACAGGCAGATGAATGTGCCTGTCCGGGCGACTAACCAATGGCTCTAGCTTACACCTATGACCACGCATAGGGGAAGGGGCGTGTACCTTCAAATTCGGGCCCAGCCAGCTCTGGCTGCTGCCCGCCTTCCCACAGTGGCAGCGTGAATCTGGCGGTGTAGCTGATTGCCGGTGCTTCCGCGAACGGGGTGTGGGCGGGGGGCACGGACACCAACGACACCGTCATCTTCCCGTCCGCGAATTTTGCCGTGCCATAGCCGTTGGTATTTGAATCGATAAATTTCAGACCGGGATTGGCCTCATTGGGGCCGAGCATGCCGACCAGGGTCTCAATGCCGGTGCTGTCAAAAGCATAAGCGGCCAGCGCGCCCTGGAGCAGGGTGAGGTTCCACATGGCTTGTTCTACGCCGTCTACCTCAGTGCGCACCAGCGGCATAAATGCCGAGGAGTCCCCGCCGGCGTTGGCTTTAATATCTTCAAAAATGGGTGACGAACTGATTGCGGCCACGGCAAAGTCAGCAATAACCGGTTGTTGCGGCGCTGAAGACGAAGAGCCCTGAATAGTGCCGGCGCCGTGCAGGTGATGATCGCCAGACAACGAAACCACACCCCCAATCTTCCGGCTCTCGATTTCCGAGAGCAGATAATCAACCTCGTGTGGAAAACCTTCCCAGGAATCGATAGTCAATGGCGAGTCCTGGTAGCCAGCCAATGGAATGGACGACAGGTCCACGCGCATGGGCAGAAGCGGTATTGCGTTACCCCATAGCTTCCAGCGGGCGCTGGAGCTTTCCAATTGGTCCAGGAACCATGCCCGCTGGGTTGGGCCCAGTAAGCTCCCGGGTTCCCTTTCCCGCCAGGGGTTGACAGTTTTACCCTCACCGTAGGGCAGCAATTCAGGGGGGTTACCATTGTTGTAATCTTTGCCGCCGTCGGCAATCGCGATTAGCTGGCTGGAGGCCAGCGGCAACCCCAAAGACGCCGCCATGTGCCTGTCCATGCACGGTGGGGTACGGTAGCTGCGGGTGTCGGTGAGCACCACATCCAGGTTTCTACCCCAGTTGATGTTACGGTAGATACACAGCGAATCCCGGGCGGCTGTATTGGGGTCCTCGTCGCCGGCTAAATTCTCGTTGTCCCGAAAGTTATGCGCCGGACTGTCGCCTATCTCATCCAGCACCGCGGGAATGTATTCAAACCACGCCTGATTGGCCTCGTATTTTCGCTGCGCCTCCAGCTTTGGCTTGTCGCCGTAATAGGAGTAACTCTGGAAATTGTCATTGCTGAATTCGTGGTCGTCCCAGGTGCAGACAAATGGCCAACGCGCGCGGGCCTCCTGTAGCCAGGGGTCGCTCAGGTACGTCTTGTAGATGTGGCGGTAGTCCGCCAGTGAGACGGCATAGCGATTTTCATCGGTGCGTGCACCGTCCGGGAATGCCGGCACATAACGCGCCTGGTCGCTGCCGTCATAGCGCTTGTTCCAGCTGCGTTCGTAGATAAAGTCGCCCAGGTGCAGCACAAAATCTATGTTCTCGCCTTCATCAGCCGCCTTGTCTTCTGCAATCATGCGTGCCCAGGCCGTATAGTAGCTTTGCTCGTAACCCTGGCAGCTGACAAAGGCGACCTTTACCGGGGCGTCCTGGTCGGGGCCGGGCGCCGTGCGCGTGCGGCCAGTGCGGGACCGGGTGCCGTCGCCGCCCAGGAAACGATAGAAATAGTAACGGTCTGCCTGCAGGCCATCGACGAACGCGCGCACGGTAAAGTCGGCGTCGACGTTGGTGCTCAGAGCAGCTTCGTAAAATATGGTGTCGAATGCTTCGGTCTCACTGAGCTGCAGCAGTAGTGGTACTTCAGCAACGTGATCTGCCTGTTGTGGAGCGGCACGGGTCCACAACATCACACTGTCGGTGCGCGGGTCACCGGAGGCGACGCCATGCTCGAAACTCAGGGGCGGCATTGGGCCAGGCTGTGGCGTCTCCGCTTCCTCGCCACGCAGGGGTACGCTCAGGAAGAATGTGCTGGAAGAGAGAAGCCCCAGGACGGTGCGGCGAGTGACAGGCATGTTGAACTAAGGTGTAGACATCGATGTCGTACTGTAGCTCAGGCTAGTGGCCTAGGGAAAGCGTTGGTCATTACGGTTTCCTGCTGGCTTACCTGACTTTATACTGGAGGAATGAAATTGTTCGAGATTCGCAAGAAACATCTGATGCCAGACGCGGATTCGGCCCTGCCCGGGCGCGACGAATCCATGCCGGTACCCGAGCGCCATTACGTCAATGGCAATCCACTGACCGGACCCTTTGCCGATCACCTGGAGCAGGCCATTTTTGGGATGGGCTGCTTCTGGGGTGTTGAGCGCATCTTCTGGCAGCTGCCCGGCGTGTATACCACCGCCGTGGGCTATGCCGCGGGTGTTACCCCCAACCCCACTTACCAGGAAGTGTGTACCGGCCAGACCGGCCACAATGAAGTGGTGTTGGTGGTGTTTGATCCAGATGTAGTGAGCTACGAACAGTTGCTCAAGGCATTCTGGGAAGGGCATGACCCCACCCAGGGTATGCGCCAGGGTAACGATATGGGAACGCAGTATCGTTCCGGGATATACACCTTTGGCGATCAGCAGCAGGAGTTGGCGGAGCAGTCCCGGACTGCTTTTCAAGGCCAACTGAACGCGGCCGGTTACGGCGATATCACCACCGAGATACTGCCGGCACCGGCGTTCTATTATGCTGAGGAGTATCACCAGCAATACCTGGCGAAAAACCCCGGCGGTTACTGTGGACTGGGGGGTACGGGTGTATCCTGTCCCGCGGGGTTGGGTGCTTCAGCCTGATTTTCGTTGGGCAGCCCGTGGTTAATTGTCCTGAAACCACTCGCTGAAGTCCTTGCTGCGACCTGGAGCAATCAGGTCGCCGGAATCCCTCTCTTTTACCGCCTGTTTAAAGCCTGCCTCCTGGGCGCGCTCCTCGAACCACTTACCTTCCGGTGAGTGGCGGGCGACGCCGTCGAACATGGTGGCGAACATCTGGGTAGTTTTCAGCCCCATATTCTCGTAGGCCTGGTTCACAGACATTTTGCACATCATCAACTGGTTTTTTGGCACGCCCTTGATGCGATCACACAGTGCCTGTACTTCCGCATCCAGTTGATCTTCAGGGACCGATTTTAATACCAGCCCCTGCGCTGCAGCCTCCTTCCCCGTGATCAGGTCGCCAGTGAACAGCATGCGCTTAGCCTGTTCCATACCCAGGCGGTAAACCCACATCATGGTGGTGGGTACACCCCAGACCCGTGCGGGGGGATAGCCGATAACGGCATCGTCGGCCATCACAATAAGGTCGCTGCACAGGGCAATATCACTGCCACCCGCTGCTGCCGCGCCGTGGATGCAGGTGATCACCGGCTTATTGCAGCGCCACAGCGACATAAAGTGCTGGGTGAATCCCCACATGGCCTGGAAGTCCTGGGTGGGATCCCAGGGCATTTCATCCTGGGTACAGGGTGACTCAACGTGTGTCTCGGCGTAGTCGGCCAGGTCATAGCCACCGCAAAAGCCCTTGCCTTGCCCGCGTAACACGATCACGTGAACGTCCGGGTCTCGATCGGCCTTTTCGACTGCCTGTTGTAGCTCCCGTGCGAGCTGCATATTGATTGCGTTCAGGCGCTCGGGGCGGTTCAGCGTGAGCGTGGCTACCCTGTCGTCTGTGTGGTACAGGATGGTTTCGAAGGACATGGTGATTTTCCCCAGTTGCAGTGTCAGTACTATTGTTGCCGCAGTTGTGATTCCGGTGGCGAAGGTCAGAGGCTTTTGCCAAGTGGGTTCACATTTCCGGGATGGGTCCAAAGAAGCCCACCACCATCAGTACCCGTCCCGACTCGTCGGTCTGGGTGACGTCGAAGCCCGGGATTACCAGCTCCCCGTTCTGGTGGATGGCCCAATGATAGCGATGGAAGTCGTGCTGGGAATCCACTGCGGATGCGCGCGAATACACCGCACCCGGCAGTTTCGACTGTACCTCCAGCACGTTTGCCTCGAATGCGTCGATGCCCGTCAGATCGATGGACGGATCTACAAAGCGTACGGCGGGGTTAAGGGCCTGCTCAAGCAGTGCGCGCATCTTGTTGCGGTCTGGTTCGTTCCATGCTGCGAGCATCTGCGCAAGGGATTCGGGATGGTTGGACATACTAGTGCCTCTCCAAAGGACGGGGGTGTGCCGTCGATGTCACGTCAGTGTTGTTGTCAGGTTAGAATAGCAAACTGTCGACGCGGCGGAAGGAAGAGGTGATGATTCGCCAGTGCACAGCGGGGGCGGCTGCCTGCGCTTAGGATGTTACCTGAACCGGACAACGCCATGGGGAGCGCCCGTAAAATCATCCATGTGGATGCAGATTCCTTCTATGCATCGGTGGAAATGCGGGAGGACCCCAGCCTGGTGGGCAAACCGTTGGCGGTGGGAGGGCGCTCCGAGCGCCGCGGTGTGATTGCGGCCGCCAGTTACGCCGCGCGGGAATACGGCGTGCGATCGGCCATGGCCTCGTCCCGGGCAATGACCCTGTGTCCGCAGTTAATCATCTTGCCACCCCGGTTCGAACTGTATCGCGAGATCTCGGCTGAGTTCCACAGCATATTCAGCGACTATACCTCGAAGATCGAACCGCTTTCCCTCGACGAGGCCTACCTGGACGTCACTGATTGTGAGCGCTGTGACGGCAGTGCCACCTTGATCGCCAGGGAGATCCGCCAGCGCATCAAGGATGAATTGCGCTTAACCGTATCGGCTGGAGTCGCACCCAACAAATTCCTGGCCAAGGTGGCCAGCGATTGGGACAAACCTGATGGTTTGTTCACCATTGCCCCCGACCAGGTTGCCGAGTTCGTCCGTGACCTGCCGGTGAATCGAATTAACGGTGTGGGCAAGGTGACTGCCGCGAAACTGGCGAAGATGGGTGTGCAGACCTGCGGCGACCTGCAGGCCCTTTCGTTGGAACAACTGGTGCGGCGCTTCGGTAAGTACGGCAAGCGCCTGGCGGATGTGGCAAGGGGCAAAGATGAGCGCCCGGTGCAATCCACCCGGACGCGTAAATCTATCAGTGTGGAGCGCACCTTTGCCGATGACATCGCCGACATGGAAGAGATGATCACCGCAGTCGATGCCCTTGTGGTGGAGTTGAAGCGCCGCTTTGGCCGCATTGCCGATCAGTATGCTCCCATCAAGCGGGTAATAAAGATCAAGTATAAGGATTTCAACCAGACGACTTTCGAGGAAATGCTGACCATTGACGGCACCCCCTGGGATGAAGCTGAGGCCTTTCGCCGATTACTGGCGTCCGCCTGGCCAAGAGGTGCCAAACCGGTGCGGCTGTTGGGTGTGGGATTGCGCTTGCGGCCTCTGGGCGGTGATGAGGCAGGGCAGTTGCCCCTGTTCGCGTCGCCCGAACCCGACCAGTATTGAATGGGAGTGCTCGGTTGGATCGAAACACACACTCTTAAGGCGTTTTAAAACCCCGGGCGCCACAAGCCTTTGGGTGCGCTCCTCGCTCCGGCGCGTTAAGGTGTGACCTATGGGGAGATACGATAACAAACAACCCTGGTTAGCCCTGCTCTGTTGGCCATTGTTGGCGGGTTTTTTGCCCAAGGTTGCCACCGCTGAGGAAACTGCTACTCAGAACGCTACTGCTCACAAAGCCGCTGTTCACAAAGCCGCTGTTCACAAAGCCGCTGTTCACAAAGCCACAGTGCTGGAAGATGTCATCGTTACCGCCCGCAAGCGCGCCGAGAGCCTCCAGGAAACGCCACTCGCAGTTACCGCACTGGACGCCGATGCCCTGCGTGACGCTGGAATCAATAATCTCGCGGATTTGAACATCCTGGTACCGGGCATTGATGTATCACTGGCTCGCGGTGCTGCGCCGCAGGCGTCGGTGTACATACGCGGCGTAGGTCAGCGCAATACCGGCGCCAATATCGACCCCGGGGTCGGCATCTATATCGATAATGTGTATGTGGGCAGGCCTGACGGGGCGCTGTTGGACCTGAACGATATCGCATCGGTGCAGGTGCTGCGTGGCCCACAGGGAACCCTGTTTGGGAAAAATACGACCGGGGGTGCCCTGGTGTTTACCACCAACAGGCCGGTGGGTGAACTCGAGGGCCAGGTGGGCTTGCGCGTGGGCAATTACGATCGACTGGACGGTGATCTGGTCGTCAACGTACCTCTGGCGGACAAGCTGTGGACACGTTTTTCTGGTGTTCACCGCAGTCGCGATGGCTTCATCGACAACCTTTACGACGGTAAAGCGTACCTGGACGAGGACCGCCAGAGCGTTATCTGGCAAACCCGCTGGGTCCCGGACCAAACATTAACGATTGACCTCAATATCAATTGGGCCGAAACCGAGCAGTTGATGCGGCCCAACAAGTGCCAGCTGGTCCCCGGGGTAACGGGATGGCAGGCCGCACTGTTCGACGCGGTGGCCATCGGCCCCTCTCTCGGTGCCACGCTCGATGATTTTTGCCTGGAATCCGCCAATGCCGGGGGTGGTGACCCGCTCACCGTCCGTTCCGACCTGGGAGGAGACTATCGCGCCGAAAACAGGGGCGCGTCGCTCATCGCTGAGTGGGAATTGAGTGACAGCCTCACCATTAAAAGCATCACCGGTTGGCGCTATACCGAGGCCGAGCAGAACGACGAACTGGACCACACGGCCATTCCCTTTCTGCATCGCACCAACAGTATTCACCCGCTCAACGGGCCTTCAAAAACGGACCAGTACAGTCAGGAGTTTCAGTTGACTGGCGACGCGTACGACCAACGCTTGCAGTACGTGGCGGGCCTATACTGGTATCGGGAAGAAACGGCCGGACGTATTGACGCCAATTTTCTCGGCCCGTTCGACCCCTCGTTGGGCGACACCTTCTTTCTTAACGCCAGTGCGAGCACGCTGACTGCCGACAACACTGCAGTCGCCGCCTTCGCCCAGGGCGAGTGGGAGTTTAATGCGCGCTGGCGGGCTACGCTGGGAGTCCGCTATACCGACGAGGAGCGCAAGCTCGAGAGGATCCGCTACCGGGCTGACTCGGCAACGCTGGATCTGAATGGCGGCCCGGTGGTTGATATTGGCAATGGCCTGTTTGCCGTCAGCCGTCCCGGGTTTGCCTACAACCCCCATTTCGACTTTGTGGTGCGTGATAACAGCTCCGGTAAGAGTACTGATGACGACGTATCCCCGATGGCCAGCCTGCAATACAGTCTTGATGACCTCAGCTGGGTGGACACCGGCAGTCTTTACTTAACCTACAGCGAGGGCTTTTTGTCCGGCGGCTTGTCCGAAGGGCCCAGTGACGCGCTTGAGGAGTTCAAGCCAGAGGAAGTGACCAACTGGGAACTGGGCTTCAAGCTGGACCTGCTCGATAGGCGCCTGCGGGTCAACGGCGCCCTGTTCCACAGTGATTATAAGAATCGGCAGCTGACCAGCCTGGCGATCAATGTAGCCACCAGTTCGCCCGCGCCGACAACGATTAACGCGGCCGAGTCGACTATCCAGGGCTTTGAGCTGGAAACCACCTGGCTGCCGTTTGAATTTCTGACCTTGACCATGAATGCCACGATTACCGATGGCGACATTGATGAATTTGACGACCAACAGATTACTATTGGTGACCCGACACGACCGGCGCCACCTGGTTGCGATCGCGCCAACTTACTGTTGTTTCCGGTTGAAGCCTGCCCGATTGACCGCAGCAATGAAAATCTTCCGCGCCTGGCGGAACAAAGTTATCTGTTGGCCGCACAGTTTATTGTGCCTTCGCCGATCGGACTGTTGTTGCCGCGCTTACAAGCCAGCTGGAAGAAAGATATCGACTTCTGCCTGGACTCATCCAGTTGTAATACTGACTTGTGGTTGGAAGACGAGCAGTTTGACCTGAGTGCGCGTTTGACCTGGATGTCACCGGACGAGAAGTGGACCGGCGCGCTCTACGGCAGCAACCTGACCGATGAGGACTACCTTGTCGGGGGTGTGGCGCTGGTAGATTCCGCGGGTGTCGGAGGATTTGCGGTGGCCGCTCCGCGCATGTATGGCGCCGAATTGCGTTACCACTTCTAACTGGTCAGCATTCGCCCCAACAACGCACTGACGGCTGTTTCCACACGGAGAATGCGTGGCCCCAGAGCAATGGCTGAGCAACCCGCCTGTTGCAGTTTTTCGACCTCGTAGGGAATGAAGCCCCCCTCCGGCCCAATAACCAGGAGTGTTTCTTCATCACAGCCCGCAGGGCAGGGTGGATAATCACCCGGGTGTGCCAGCAGCGCCCGTTTGCCGGAGACCAGCGCCTCCAGTTTGTCCTCGACAAAGGGTTTGAAGCGGCGGTGTTGGAAAACGCGGGGCAGCACTGTGTCGCGCGACTGCTCCAGGCCTTGCAGCAGGTAGTTGCGGATCGTTGATTCCTGCAGTACCGGTGTCTGCCAATAACTCTTCTCGACCCGGTAGCTGTTGATCAGGTGCAGCTCCGCCACACCGCATTCGGCCACCGTGCGCAAAATACGTCGCAGCATTTTAGGGCGGGGCAGGGCGACGACCAGGATGAGCGGAAGCTTGGCGGGTGGAGCTTGGTCCAGTGTGACATCAAGCACCGCCTCGCTGTCATCAATCGACTGCACAACAGCCTGGCCCATTAGCCCGCCTATCTCACCGGTTCTTATCGTGTCCCCCGGGTTGGCGCCGTGCACGTCCAGCAGATGTTGCAGGCGCTGGCCGCGGATAACGGCACGGCCCTTATCGTCATAATCTTCGGCCGAGAGTAGCAACAGATTCACAGAAGCTCAGCCTGCCCACAAGTCGTATTCGTCAGCCCCCAACACCTCGGCCTCAACAAAGTCTCCGGGGTTTAGGTCCGTAACGCCATCCAGGTAAACCTTGCCGTCAATTTCCGGTGCGTCTGCAGTTGAACGGCCAATGGCCCCCTCCGCGTCCGCCTCGTCGATTAGCACTTCAATTGTCTTGCCGACCTTTGCCTGTAGCTTGTCAGCACTGATCTGCTGCTGCAGTGCCATAAAGCGCTCCCAGCGTTCTTGTTTCAGTTCCTCAGGCACATGATCGGGTAGGTCGTTGGCGCGGGCGCCGGCCACCGGCGAGTATTGGAAGCAGCCCACCCGATCCAGCTGCGCCTCCTGCAGGAAGTCCAGCAGAATTTCAAAGTCCTCATTGGTCTCTCCCGGGAAGCCAACGATGAAGGTGCTGCGCAGGGCGATGTCCGGGCAGGTGGCGCGCCAGGACTGGATCCGGTCCAGCGATTTTTCTGCGGCGGCGGGGCGCTTCATGCGTTTGAGTACAGACGGGCTACCGTGCTGAAAAGGAATATCCAGGTAGGGGAGGATCTTGCCCTCGGCCATCAGCGGAATCACGTTGTCCACATGCGGATAAGGGTACACGTAGTGCAGGCGAACCCAGATACCAAACTCGGCCAGGGCTTCGCATAGCTCCTGCATCCGCGTTTTCAGCGGTCTGCCATTCCAGAAGCCGGTGCGGTACTTCAGGTCTACCCCATAGGCGCTGGTGTCCTGGGAAATCACCAGTAGCTCACGCACGCCGGCGTGCACCAATCGATCGGCCTCTTCCATCACATCTCCGATCGGTCGGCTCACCAGATCGCCGCGCATATCGGGGATGATGCAGAAACTGCAGCGATGATTGCAGCCCTCGGAAATCTTCAGGTAAGCGTAGTGGCGTGGCGTAAGCTTCACACCCTGCGGTGGTACCAGGTCGGTGTAGGGGTCGTGGGTAGGCGTGTGTGGTACATACTCGTGCACCGCGCTTACCACCTCCTCGTAGGCGGCCGGGCCGGTCACGCTCAGTACCTTGGGGTGTTGCTGTCTAATTGCTTCGGCATCGGCCCCCTTGCCCATACAACCGGTAACAATCACCTTGCCGTTTTCACTGATCGCCTCGCCGATCGCATCAAGCGACTCTTGCTTGGCAGAGTCGATAAAGCCACAGGTATTGACCACCACAAGCTCTGCGTCTTCATAGGTCGGCACCACCTCGTAACCATCCAGTTTCAGCTGAGTAAGAATGCGCTCGGAATCGACCAGGGCCTTGGGGCAACCCAGGCTTACAAAGCCAACTTTGTTAGTGGACATATATAGCTACCGCGCCGGTGACTGTTCAATATGGGGAGCGGGATTATACAGCGCTGCCGGTGGGGCGGGAACTTGCCTAACTGGATTTACGGATTAACCTGCATTTCATGCGAAATCTGCCTTTGATCTACTTGTTTATGCGCACAAATATCTGATTTCTATAATTTATCCGGCTGACTCCGAGCCTGAAAGCTGAGTTGGTGAGTGTCGGGCACACGGCATATGTCGCATTGATTGCCGTGCCCACCACGGGGTAAAGTGTTGTAACCGGTTGAGTTTAAGGAAGAATTTGACATGGAAACACGTTCTCGCCTCTGCGCATGTCCGTCAGCAGCAGACACGCCCTTTTTCCATAGAGTAGACTGTTAGGTTGCCACAATGACTGCCGAGCACGCATTCTACGGTTTTATGCTTCTTGGAACAGTTGGTGCCTACTGGTCAGTCGATGCCGTCCTATCTGCGTACCCCACACTCAAAGATCGTCTCGGTACGACGCCCGTGATGATGAGCTTGCTAGCATGGATTTTTGTATCCATAGCACTAGTAGCACTCGGGATCTATCATGGGCATTCTATGGTGGTTCTTTACGTTTTCTTGCTGCCAACATTGATGGCTATCTTCCTATTAAAGAGAGCGATTGGAGAGCGTTATGCATCCTGGAGAAATCAGTGAAGTTAACCGGTGAGTGCTTTTGCGGCGAGATAAGGTATGAGATCAGGGGCAGCCTTCGAGATGCCCGGTCGTGCCATTGCTCCCGTTGCAGAAAAGCATTCAGTGCTCAAGCATCAGCATATGCCTTGGTGAATCCATCTGAATTTCGCTGGCTTTGTGGTTCTGAGTTAATAACTTCATATACCAATCAGCAGGGTTTTGGACTTCAGTTTTGTAAGCGATGCGGTTCAACTTTATGTGGCACCTACCAGAACGAGGTTCACGGAGTGACATTAGGTTGCTTGAACGAAGATCCAGAAGTTGAAATTGGTCGGCACATCTT
Source organism: Halieaceae bacterium (assembly GCA_963669435.1). Taxonomy (GTDB): domain Bacteria; phylum Pseudomonadota; class Gammaproteobacteria; order Pseudomonadales; family Halieaceae; genus CALJFL01. The sequence goes on along the minus strand of OY770025.1, from coordinate 510,687 downwards.
TGTTGGCTCTAAGGCGAGCTGGGAAGTTATGCCTGAAGGCGTGCCCCAGTATCTGGAGCATGCACCAGAAAATGCATAACGAACTGAGGCAGCATAGCTCCTTGGGCGGGACGTGTTACACGCCCCATGAATGGGGCGCAATGTTTCATACGGAAAGCAATCAGAATGTCGAAGATTTTCGGCAAGATTTTTGAGGGCTTTCTTTACGGAACTGGCTTCGCGGTGCCCTTGGCATTGGGATTGTACTTCGTCATCGATTACCAGGGCGGGCGTATCAGGACTCCGTGAAATTGCTCGCTTCGGAGTAAAATTATGGACCAGTGATGGGCCCAAGCATAATCCAAACTCAAAATGAAGAAATGTTCGTGTTGGGCAGATCAGTGAATTCTAACCTTGGCGATCGGATCCTATGACCGAACATCGCTTCACAATTGTTACCGCCGCGTTGGCGGTATTTTTTTCCGCCTATTTCTGCGTAGTTGTGGTTCCCCCGCTTATCGAAGATCCAGATATTGTTGGCGCATTCGCGGCAGGTTTTGTTAACCCTTACGCAAGCGGTTACTCCACCGATGTTATCGTTTGCTGGGTCATTCTGGCTGTTTGGGTGTGGTATGAGGCGAGGAATCTTTCTATCCGACACGGATGGGTCTGCCTGGTGCTGGGTATCGTCCCTGGAGTGGCGGTTGGTTTTGCTCTTTACCTACTGTTGCGACAACGACAGCTGGGCACCCGTCCGAGTGGTGATGCGCAGCGAGCGCCACGCTGATTGTCTCTATCGATCCAAATTTGATTCCATAGAAATATGGAAGACTGGATAGCCAGAAAAGTAGCTGCCACGGCGCCAGGGATAGTGGCTATAGCCGGAGCTGCAGACCTGGGAAAATCTCACTTGGCTGCAGATATTGTATCCAGGCTCAGGCAAATGAATGTGTCCGCCACCTGCCTGGGGCTCGATTCGTATTTGTTGCCTCGCCAGGAGCGTTTGCGTAGGGGTTTGAGCGGGTACGATCCGCGAGCAAGTGATCTTAATGCGGCGGTCAGCGATATAGAATCCTGGCTCGCCGGGAACCCCATCGAGTACTTTACGTACGACCATGCGCTTGGCGCGAGGAAAGCGCATGCTACTTATCTGTCACCGACCGATGTTCTCATTGTCGAGGGTGTTCACGCTACACATTCTTTGCTTGCCCCTTATCTGGGTCTTTCGATTTTTCTGTTTGCCTCTGAAGAACAGCTTGTAGAAATCCGGCGTGAAGCTGACTTGAACAAGCGGAAAATGACCGTAGAAGAATCTATTCAGCAGCAGGAGAGCGAGCTACAGGCGTATAACCGGTTTGTGCATCCGTACAAGTCCATCAGCGATATCTGTGTGTATCTGGAGCGTAAATGGGCGTACAGGTTGGCGTGAGCGCGCTAGAATATAGTCAGGTTATGAGATTCGAAGGGTGAGGTAGCTATGGACCGATCACAGGCACGTAACCTGGCCCAGAACGAGCTGAAAGTTGTGCTCGACGCGGGCTACACAGTGGCTTCCGAGCATATAGACACCTCTACCCGGCGCGAAGTTTGTGATGGCAACGGTAAGTCCTACGCCCTGGAGCTTTCGTATCACTGGGCGGGGGAGGAGCACGATTCTATTCTTGTAATATGCACCGTCACGTCAAAGGACTGGTTCAGTCATCAAAGATTGGAGGAGTCGCTTACATTGCAGGCGGAGCCCCAGTGATCTTTGATCGCAAGTCTCTAGCCATCCACGCGGTGTTACCTGGCACGTTTCTTAAAAAACAATTCGATAGTTTACTGAAAGAGGTGTGAGTTATGTTGGAAGACCTTGGAAACATCGGCGACTTTCTGGGTGGTATCGGCATTATTGCAACCTTTCTCTATCTTGCGGTCCAGATTCGGGAAAATACACGTCAGCTCAGGGCCGATGCGGTGGCGGCGCGTACCAGGTCACTGGAGGGCCTGACAGAGGAGTTGGCGGACTGGATGGGCGGTATCATTAATAATCGTGACGTTGCCGAGCTCTGGTTTAAAGGCCTTGCTGACCCAGATCTGCTTGATGAAACGGATAGGCAGCGCTTCGATTACTGTGGGTCTCGACTGATCCAGGCCTGGCAGTCGCAGTATCGGCGCGGTTTGCAGGCAGAGGATGAAGAAACCTGGAGGACGATGACCAAGTATATCCACATGTACATGTTGAGCCCGGGGTTCAGGGATTTTTGGGGGCGCAGCCGCGCTATGTATATCCACAGTTTTTCAAAGGAAGTTGACCAGATTTACGAACGTGTAATGAGTAAGCCTGCCTAGTATGGACAAAGAGGTTTCAGCAAACTGGATGCAACGCCTGGAACAGGCAGGGCTGGAGCCGGGAGACCCGATTGTAAGAGCTGTTCCGATTGCCACTCCTGCGAAAACGGTTTGGGCGGCGATATCGAAGGCGGGAAATCTTACTAACTTCCATCCGTTCTGTGCCGCCAACCCGGTGGAATCCTGGCCAGGCACCGGCGTGCGGGACAAGGTCGAATATTACAATGGGGTAGTGTTTCAACGTGATTTCATCGACTGGATCGAGGGCGTCGGCTACGACCTGGAAATTGGCCCGAATCCTCCCAGCAAGTCAGCGAAGGTCTCCTGGCGTATTGAACCCAACACAGCGGATGGTGTGAGTTTCAGTATTGCCGTCACGCCCTATCTGAAGGTGGGTATGCCCAAGGAGGCAAGACAGGCTTATCTCGACAAGGTGTTCGGTGACGTGATTGCCAGCTACCTGGAAAGTGTCCTTAAAGGTCTGCAGGCCTTCGTAACCACTGGTGTGCCGGTGCGAGAGGATCAGTTCGGGTCGCATCCTTTGTACTCAAGGGGTTGGTAAGGTTTATACAGATGCGTGTTTTTGTCACTGCGATAGTTTTGTTGTCCGGCGTGATGCTACATACGATTGCGAACGCGAATCCGCAGTTACGGGCTGTGGAAGAACTGCAATGGGGGTATCTGAACCCAGCCAGAGGCGATAAAGGGCCGGCCGCCGCCGACCTGTGGGGTGACAGGACCGACAATACTGCGTCGGGAATCTTATTGCGGTTCCCTCCAGGGTTTTCCTCCCCCGAGCATATTCATAACGTGAGCTACCGCGGTGTGGTGATCGAAGGCGAGTTGCACAACGATGATGCCGCGGCTGAAGCGCTGTGGATGCCGCCCGGATCATACTGGACCCAGCCGGCGGGAGCTTCTCACATCACAGCGGCCAACGGCCGTACAAACATCGCGTTCATCGAGATTGATCGGGGTCCGTATCGAGTGCTGCCTACAGAACAGGCACACGATAATGGTGAGCGACCCTTAAACCTGCATTCATTAAACCTGGTCTGGTTGCGCCTGGCTAACGAGAGGGTTGGGGGTGATTCCGAGGTCTTTTTATCCTACCTGTGGGGTGACCCGGTAGCCGGAGAGTTGCATGGCGCGATGATCAAAGTACCTGCGGGCTTCGTCGGTGAGCTGAGTGTTTCAGCGGATGAGTTCAGGGCTGTTGTTATCGACGGTGTGTTGATTCACTCCGGTGTTTCACCGCAGCGTGAACTGGCTCCAGGTAGCTATTTTGGTTCCTCAGGAAGTTTTGCACACGCCATCAGCGCCGCAGGGAATGATGAAGTGACCCTGTATGTGCGCACTGACGGTCAATACCACGTACGCAAAGACTAATTTCCGCGTACGGTCAACTGGTCTGCGGGTCTGTTTGCGCCGATGGTATGTACCGCGTATCTCTTGTGCAGGTTAAAGACCGCGGGGGAGAAAAGGTCTAAACTGATACCATGGTTTTATGACTGCGCCCCTTCGGTAGCCGAGAGGCCACAGATAATGCTTGGAATCACGCATTCATGAGCACAACCAGCTTATTTGTCGAACTGATTGTAATCGGCGCCAGTGTATTCATCTGGTTGCTCCTGTTCGCCGGGGCGTTCATTGGTTTTGACCTCAGCCAGCTCGATAATACGCTGCTGATTAGCTCGGCTATACCGACGCTGGCCGTGATATACGTGCTGGGAATCATATCGGACCGGCTTGCAGACAACCTGTTCGACAAGTACTGGGGAGAATCGCTGAAAGCAGAGTACTTTGAGGACACTGGTGAGTATTACAATGCCAGGCGCAACATACTCATCAACTCTCCGGCATTGTCCGACCTACTCGAATATGGCCGCAGCAGGCTACGAATTTGCCGGGGTTGGGCATTGAACACGTTGCTGATATGCCTGGCCTTGAATATATTCCTGTGGCGGCGCAGTGAGCTGTTTGCACAACCTGTCGAAATTGCAATCCTCGGTAGTCTGGCCTGTATATTGTTATCCGTTGGCGCCTGGTTCTCTTGGCGCAATTTGACCCGCGTTGAATATCGCAAGATCAGGGATCAGTCCCGCTACCTGAGTGACCAGCTCGGCAGAGGTGGTCAATAGCAGCGTCATCCGCGCAGACAGGGGGTAGGCAGTGTTTGGCTATAGTGCAAGGCTTTGCCTGGGTGGGCGGTCCTCAGCTCGCGGCGATGGTCGAATTTCCCGAGTCCGGGTGTTGGGGAGTGAAGGCGTACTATCACGGGAGCACGCTGGAGTTTGTATTTCAGGTGGGGGAGCCAGGGTAGTAGGTACTCAATGCGCGGCTGCAGTAGGTACAGTAATCCGTCCAGAATAATGTTGGCTTTATGTTGCGAAAGGGGTAAATCATGCTAAGCGTAGAGATAGACGAGGGCATTGGCGTCGCCATACTTCAACCCAACGGTGAACTGACGGCCGAGGATTTCACATCCGCAGCCCGGGTTATCGATCCCTACCTGGAAAGCAACGGCAACTTGAAGGGCATTGTAATCCACGTCGAATCCTTCCCCGGCTGGGATTCGTTTGCAGCGCTTGCGGCACATCTAAAGTTTGTCCGAGACCACCACAGGCGGATATCCCGGATTGCATTCGCAACCGACTCGCCTGTGGGGGCCGTGGCCGAGGCGATAGCCAGTCATTTCGTGAGCGCAGAGATCAGGGACTTCTCCTTCGCGGAGCTGGGCGCCGCGAAGCAGTGGGTGGCCGGTTAACCTGCGATCATTGTTACTACTAACCTAGTTTCGTGAAGATCAGAACCGGAACTATCGAGGAGGCCTACGGCGTCTTCACAGCGGTGCCTGAATTGAACCGGCCCCTGTCGCCCGCGGCTTTTGCGTCCAGGGCGGGTAACGATGCGCTGATATTGGTTTGTGAGCTAGAACAGAAACTCGTGGGTTTTAAAATAGGCTATGCTTTAGATTCCCGGATTTTCTACAGTTGGTTGGGCGGTGTATTACCCGATTTTCGAAAATTTGGGGTCGCACAGCGATTACTGGATTATCAAGAGAGTGCAGTAGCCAAACGCGGTTTTCATACCATTGAGGTAAAAACCATGAACCGCTTCCCCGAAATGATCCGCTTTCTGGTTAAAAACGGCTACAGCGTCAAGGGCGTCTCCGACTTTGGTAGTACTCAGGAGAGAATACTGTTTGTTAAGGAACTACCTGGGCCCAGGGCGGTTACGCCAGAGTAAAACCGAAGATTAAACAGACGCGGATTAATACTCGCACGGAGGACCCGGAATGAGCGCAGCGCTGATTGAGCTTTTTGACCAGAAAACTTTCCTGACTAACGCGGGTACCGAGACCTACCTGGTATTCCAGCAGGGCTTTGATTTGCCCGAGTTCTGTGCATTTGCGGTCCATGAGAATGAAGCCGAATGGAACAAACTTGTTGAGGATTACCTTCACCCCATTCTGGATACTGCCGCCAGCAGCGGTTACGGCTTGATGTTGGACGTTCTGGTATGGCGTGCCCACGGTGACTTTGTCGAAAAGCTGGGGCGGCCTCGTGACGAGGTGGCTGTGATCAATCGGCGTGCAGTGGAGCTGGCAAGAACAGCGGTCGAGCAGTGGCGCGCGAGTAGCAAAATAACCGCAGAGTCGTTCCCCGTACTCATTGTCGCTGACACCGGGCCGCGGGGGGATGGCTACCAGGTCAGCGATTCAGACGTAACCGCTGACGAGGCCTGCGCTTACCATCGCGACCAACTGCAAGCGCTTGCGGATACCGGTGTCGATCTCGTGTGCGCGCTCACCATGACCACGGCGCAGGAGTCTGTTGGTATTGCGCGGGCTGCTGCCAGCGCGGGATTACCCGTAATAATTTCCCCCACGGTAGAAACCGATGGCCGTTTGCCAGACCAGAGTACCCTGGGGGACTTTATTGAAACTGTAGACAGGGAAACGAATTCCTCCCCACTCTTTTACATGGTCAATTGCGCCCATACCACACACCTGATGCCCACACTGGAGCAGGCGAGCAATGTACAGGCGGCCTGGTTATCGCGATTCAGGGGTTTCAGGGCAAATGCTTCCGCCAAAAGTCACGAGGAACTGGATAACAGCACTGAACTTGATCGGGGCGATGTTGCACAGCTGGCGACTCAGATCAGGGAAATGAAGGAAAAGTACCAGCTGTGTGTCATAGGTGGTTGTTGCGGTACGGACCACGAGCATCTGGCACAGATGGTTTGATGAGGGCAGCGTTAACAATGTGTGAAGAGGGGGTTCGCTAGTGGATAAGCTCACAGGCAGTTGCTTGTGTGGGGCAGTGAGTTTTGAGGTGGAAAACAGTTTTGAGCACTTCCAGCTTTGTCACTGTGTGCAGTGCCGTAAGACCACGGGTTCTGCCCATGCCTCCAACCTGTTCACCCACCCCGGCGCGATCAGCTGGCAATCCGGGGAGGAGCTGATCGTTCGCTTCGACCTGGAAGGGCGCAGAATTTCTAATGCGTTTTGTAGTTGCTGTGGGTCTCGTCTCCCGTTTCTCTCGCGCAGTGGTGACATTCTGCTGGTGCCTGCAGGTTGCCTGAATGGGGAGCCGTCGGTGGTTCCCCAGGCCAACATCTTCTGGCCGGAGCGCGCGCAATGGTATGAGGCAGGGGTCGCCGCAGCGCGCTATGACAGGTACATGGAATGATCTACTTCTAAACACCGCTGACCCGGCAATCACAAGGAGATACAGATAATGAGTCAGGACCTTGAGCAGATGTTGGATGATTACGACCACGGCAAGGTCAGTCGCAGAGCACTTATAGGAATGCTTGCGGCGCTCACCGTGGCACCAGCAAAAGCAGAAAAACCACAAGGCTTTAAGGCCACTTCCCTCAATCACGTCACCCTGGCCGTCGCAGACATTGAGCGATCCAGGCGCTTCTACGAGGAAGTACTCGGTGTTTCAGTAGTCTCGACCCAAAAGAATGGCATTAACATGGGCCTTGGTGACAGTTTCCTGGGTTTGTACAAGATCGATTCACCACCGCGCATACACCACTTTTGTGTGGGCCTGGATGAGTACGAGGTGAATGCATCAGCAGAGCGCCTGCGTGGCCTCGGTATCGACCCTTATGTGCGCCCGGACAAGCCCGAAGTGTACTTCCAGGACCCCGACGGCATTAGCGTCCAGTTGGAGGACAAGCGCTACCGCGGTTGATCGTAATCCGTTACAGCCCTGTGGCCGTAGACATTGTTATGTACGCCAAAGTGGAAACCGAACCTGGAGTCATGGTCTGGTGGCTGGTCAAGGTAGTCTGCAACCTGGTTCTTCTTTCCGGCGTGTTTATTCATTACCTCACCGACTGGTATCTCCCTTTGCTTGCAGCCCAGTATGCTGTGGCGCTTGGGCTGGTACTGGGAGGCGGTGTGGTGTTTCTCTATCACTATTACTTGATAAAACGCGAGAATAACAGGCTGGACGTGCCCGGGAACCTCGTCACTCGAGGCGGACTGTTCACTGTGATACGGCATCCCATGTACTTTGGCGAAATGTTTATGTTCCTGGGATATGTCCTGATGGCGCCGATTGCGATTTCACTACTCTGTCTACCCGTCGCGGTGTTCGCCCTGGTAAAACAGGCGCAAGCGGAGGATCGATTCCTTTCCCGTGTTCATACAGAGCGTCATGCGTGCTGGTGCCAATCAACCCGGTTGCTGGTACCCGGCATCTACTGAAACGACTACGGTTTTAAGATCTGAAATTCGCTGAAACTTATCAGCGCGGCTATGCTCTAAATCGCGTCTGTATAGATCAGCCTGTCATTAGAGGAGAATTCCATCGTGGCTAAAGCACTGTGTGTGATTGTGGGTGTGGGTCCCGGCAACGGGCTTGCCCTGTGTAATCGATTTGTCGATGAAGGCTATCAAGTTGCGATTCTTGCGCGCAGCCTGGAACGCATGCAGGAATACGCTGCCGATAATGAAGCAGTGTCGCCATTTTCCTGCGATGCATCGGATCCTGCTTCCATCGAGAAGACCTTTGGTGAGATCGTTCGCACATTGGGTGTGCCAACCGTGGTGATGTATAACGCCGGCTCGGGCTTCTTTGGACCGGCTCTGGAGGCATCGCAGGAAGACTTTGAAATGGCCTGGCGGATCAATGCATTGGGTTTGCTGAGCGTCGCCCAGAGCGTTGCGCCACAGATGATCGCGAATGGCGGTGGTAATATCGTGGTGACGGGTGCCACTGCATCACTGCGCGGTGGAGCGAACTTCGCTGCTTTCGCATCGGCAAAGGCTGCGCAGCGCAACCTGGCCCAGTCTCTGGCGCGCTCACTGGGCCCGCAGGGGGTTCATGTATCGCTGGTCATCGTTGACGGCATTATCGACATACCTCGAACTCGCGAGATGTTCCCTGAATTGCCTGACTATGCCTACATGCAGCCAGCGGCGATAGCCGATACCTATTACGCCATTACCCAGCAATCCCGGTCCGCCTGGACCTTCGAAATCGACCTGCGCACCTCCAATGAGAAATGGTAGGTTGGCGACACACTAACATCCGGAGATGATATGAAGCTTTTGACCTTTATCGGCGTTCTTGCCGTTTCACTGGCGGCCTGCACCCAGGCGGATTCGCAAGGGGAGGGTAACTCTCCCCGTTGGCAGTCCGGTACCGACATTGAAGCGTTTTGGGAAGATTACGCGGAATCGAGAGGCGGACTCACCTGGGGTCGGTCCGACGAATACCCGCCGTACAGCGAGGTGAACGAGGGTGACACGTTTTTGGTAGAACTGGAGCAGGGTGTTTGCCTGATGGAGTTTTTCCACAATCGCTGGCGGCGGGCTAACGATGTTCGGCGCTGGGATGAGTCGGTCAATGAGTATGGCGGCTGTCCCTATGTCTTCGATTGACGCTGCCCCCGTCGATCTCACTGTGCATAAAGCGCGGTTTACAGCTTACCTTACCGGTCTATCGTGGCTTCGGTGAGTGACCCGGTAAAGATATTCCAGAACTACTGGGCGGAAGCGCGCGCTGTGGGGGACCCCAACGCACCTTACTGTACGCTGGCAACCGTTGATACCGAAAATCAGGTGTCGCTGCGAACGCTGGTTCTGCGAGGAGCGAGCGATGATGGTTTTGAGGTGTTTATTAATGAAACCTCACCCAAGTGGCGTGACTTGCAGTCAGCTGCATCTGCCGAATTGCAGGTATTCTGGCCGACGTTAATGCAGCAATACCGCGTGCGCGGTGAGTTTTTGGAAATTCCCGTCGAGGCAATGGCGGTACATTGGTCGCAGAAACCCTATGAGGCCAAGCTGCTCGACTACTATTACCTGGAGTTCGGTCAGCAGAGCAGTCCTCTGGTATCCCGCGACGCCCTCGTTGAGGGGATTGCGTCGCTCAAGGAGCGCTTCTCTACAGCGGACGAGATCCCCTTTCCCGGGAACGCCAAAGGCATCGCGGTTCGCCCGAATTTTGTCGAAGTCTGGCACGGTTCCGCGGAGGATCGTTTACACCATCGTCGTCGTTTTGAACGAAGGGAACGAAGGTGGGTTTGCACTGAACTCGTGCCTTGAGCGCTGCTACAAATCGAAGTACAGGCGCTGCGCCACACACAAGAAATCCCGCCGCCTTGACCGCCCAGCGGCGCTTCTGTCACAGTGGTTCCCCTTTTGCAGAAGCACACTGCGCCGCTACGGCAGGACGACTCCGTGAATTCAGTACCCGACGGCTTTGAACCGTTATTCAGAACCAGCCCGTTTCTTGAGTTACTGGGGCCGCTGTACAACAAAGAGACTGAGGGTGGCTTGCTGATCGGTTTCCTCGCCCAGGACAAGCATTGCAACGCGCGAGAACTAGTTCACGGCGGTGTGTTCAGCAGCGTCGCGGACGTGGCCCTTGGCTACAATGCGGTATTCAGTGGCAAAGAGCCTAAGCCCCTGGTGACCGCGAGCTTGAGTATTGACTACGCAGGCTCCGCAAAGCTAGGGGAATGGATCGAGGTTCATACCGACATACAGAAAATGGGCCGAAAACTGGTGTTTGCTAATTGCTATTTTACCGCCAGTGGCAAGCGCATTGTGAGGGCCAGCGGCGTGTTCAGTGTTGTCTGAATTGGAGTGCCCACAGTGGGTGCGCGCCATGTTTAGAACGACATGATGCGTAGCCTGAGTCTACACAGCAAACTGGGCTTGTTACTCTGTATCCCATTATTGCTTTGGGCTGTCACTGGCCTGGTCTTCCTCCTGAAGCCCGGCTATGGCGATGCTTACGATCAGCTCGCTGTAAAACGCTATGACCTTGAGCGAGGCATTCACTATCCGGGTGAAGGCAGCTGGCGTGAGGTGACCCTGATTCGCACTGTCCTTGGTTATCATTTTCTCGTTTTCGATGGCCGTGACTGGAAGAACATCGATGCGTTGACCCTGGAGGAAGCTTCGCCCCCAGAGCCACAGCGTCTTCGTCAACTCGTAGCTGATGCTATCTCTGCCGACCCCGAACGCTATGGCAACATTGTACGAATTCAAGGTAACGAGGTATTCACCGATACCCATGTGAGAATATCATTGGATTGGAATACTTTGACCTTGCGCCAGGAGGGCAGGGATACGCGAATCATCAATTCGCTGTACAAAATCCATTACCTGCAATGGCTGGGGTTTCCCGGCGTAAATACAGTATTTGGCGCAGTGGGTCTTGCCCTGTTGGCTGCCCTGACGATTTTGGGTCTGGTCAATTACCGTGAAGCAAAACGTACGGGTCGTGTGCGGGATTCCGATGTTTGAGCGGCACCGGATGTAACGATGCCTTTGCGGTGCCACTGGCAGCACACAGGGCAGAAGTTGGGAAATCAGTATGGCTTACGATGAGGGTTTGGCGGAGCGTGTGCGCGAGTGCTTCGATAGCAGATCAGCACTCGAGGAAAAGAAGATGTTCGGTGGTCTGTGCTTTATGCTCTCAGGCCACATGTGCTGTGGTATTGTCGGCGATACCCTGATGGCCAGAGTGGGCGCTTACAACTATGAAGCAAGTTTGGCGCAAGCGCACGCCAGCGAAATGGATTTCACCGGCAGGGCAATGAAGGGGATGGTTTATGTTGCGCCGGCGGGTGTTGAAGAGGACCATGATCTGCAGGCATGGATTGATACCTGCGTAGGGTTTGTAGCGACGCTGCCACCCAAATAGTCTGAGCTGGCGCTGCGGGTTGGATGGGAGATAGCCATGTATATACCAGAAGGTTTTGCTACGGTAGCACCGTATATATTTGTAGAAAATGCGGATCAATACGGACGCTTTCTCGTTGAGGCCCTGGGCGGTCATGAGACGGGCAGAACGGTGCGCCCTGACGGGCTGATTGCCAATTTGCAGATAAGGATTGGCACCGCGACGCTGATGCTCAGTGATGCTACCGAGGGCTATCCACCTACCCAGTCAGCCTATTATCTGTATGTAGAAAATGCTGATTGTGCGATGGCACAAGCCCTGAAATGTGGCGCCACGCTGGAAATGGAGGTGGCCGATATGCCCTACGATGATCGCCAGGGAGGCGTCAGGGATCCGGTGGGCAATATTTGGTGGATTTCCCAACGCTTGACCGCCGCCCCGTATTTTTAACGCGACCTTATTTTATCCCAGTTCTTCCGAGGAAAAACCCATGCACTGGAACGTCTATCTTTCTGGCGAAATTCACACCGATTGGCGGCAAAAAATCAAACATGGCTGCGCGGCGCTCGATTTGCCGGTGTCATTTTCATCTGCAGTCACTGACCATGATGCGAGCGATGCGGCAGGGGATTTACTGGGCGCGGAGGACAACAATTTTTGGCGTGATCACAAATCCTCTAAGGTGAACCTGATCAGGACAAAAACGCTGATAGAAAACTGCGATGCGGCCGTGATCCGTTTCGGCGACAAGTACAAACAGTGGAATGCCGCGTTTGACGCCGGATACTGCGCTGCACTGGGTACGCCCTACATCACTTTGCATGCGGAGGATGTTATACATCCATTGAAGGAGGTTGACGCCTCAGCCATGGCCTGGGCGACCACGCCGGAGCAGGTGGTGGAAATCCTCCAGTATGTGCTCACCAAAGAGTGAGACTGCTTGCCTTATGGTTATACTTCTCTGCGGAGGCTGAAAAGACATGCCTCCGCCTGAATATGCAACACCGTGGATGAGTCGCAAAGACTGGCGCGATAACTACATCGCTTCAGACGCCCGGGCTTCGCACTGGGTTTTATGGGTTTTCGCAGCGTTGTGGCACGTGTTTACGGTACCGCTGTACTTCAAATCGGACGAGTTATGGCGAGAGGCGCAGACGGACCCCATGGTGTTGTTTGCGCTTTTGTTTCCGCTGGCCGGGATAGGCCTGATTGCGGCAGCAATCTACGCGACTCGCGTTCGCTACCATTTTGGCGAAACTCCCCTGGTTCTGGACCCTTTCCCGGGATCACTGGGCGGGCAGGTGGGCGGAGTCGTAGATGTTCCCATTGCGTATCGTGAAGATCAGCGTTTTTCCGTGAGCCTGAGATGCATCCGCAGTTATGTGAGCGGCTCCGGCAAAAACCGTTCGCGTAAAGAGAGTGTTCGCTGGACCACCGACGGCGAGTGTGAGGCGACGCCGGACGGCGCTGGCACCCGGCTGCGTTTTCGCTTTGACGTGCCCGCCGGTCAACCGGCGAGCGACGTGAGCAAGGGCAGTGACTACATATTGTGGCGCGTGCAGATCAACAGTGAGCTGGAGGGGCCGGATTTTAGTCGCAACTGGGTGATCCCAGTGTTTGCCACCGGTGCTGTCTCATCCGGCATAGAGAAGGGCACCGAATCGCATTCCAATACCTTTGATCTCGCCATGGAGGGCGTGGAAACGGTTGCTGAAATTCGGCCGGTTCCGGGGGGCATTGAAGCCTGGTTTCCCCCCTTCAAACGCCCGCAGCAGGGCGTTGTCACCGTCCTGTTTGGTCTGGTATTTCTCGCGGTCGGAGTTGCCGTTGGCCTGACCGGCAAGGCGCTGATCATTCCCATTGTGTTTTCACTGCTCGGCAGCCTTATTGCATTATATGGGGTCTACTATCTGGGCAAGGCGCTAATGGTGTCGGTTACCCCTGGAGAGATAAAAAGCCGCCGATTTCTTTACGGCTATAGATTCCCTGTGCGTTCCTTACCCGGCTCGGGATTGCGTAAACTCGAGTTGAAGCAGGTGGCGAGCACACAAAGCGGCAATAAGAGAACTGTTTATTATCAAATCCTGGCCTATGGCGTAGCGGCCGATAGCAAGCCACTGGTGGTGGCAGAACGCCTTGCAAGCCGCGCTGAGGCGGAACTGTTGTTGGAAACCTATCGTACATATTCCGGGCTCGCATAAGCGCGTTTTCCGTGTGGACCAAGCGTTAGCAATCAGACTCCACCAAGTGCGAGCAGTTCAGCTAAACTAGGTGGCTATTTCTGGAGTAGACTGCGCGCCAACTGATGCGAAGCGAGTAGTACGGACAGGTGGTTGATGAGCAACATGGAGCCAGGTGATCTGGGTTTTACATTTTTCACCGCCAAAAACGGTTCAGTCGAGATATGCCGTCACGGTAAGCTGGTAACCCGTTTTGGCGGTCATCGCGGCGCGAAAATTTCAAATCAGTTGCAACTCGCCAGCGTTGCCGAGCAGCAGCAGATCATGGCGCGACTCACGGGCAACTATAAACGTGGCAACGAGCGCCACGCCAAAAGTAAAAACTGAAGGCAAATACCAGGAGAGAAACCATGTCGGATAAGTTCGAGCAACTCAGCGATCAACACATTGAATTCATCCGCGAGCAGCATCTGTTTTTCGTCGGTACCGCCGGCGCCGAGGGATTTATCAATGTTTCCCCCAAGGGTCTGGACAGTCTGCGCGTTATCGATCACTCCCGTGTCGTTTGGCTTAACCTGACTGGCAGTGGCAATGAAACCGCCGCCCATGTCCTGGCCAACGGCCGGATGACGTTGATGTTCTGCTCCTTTACCGAAAAGCCGCTGATCATGCGCCTTTATGGCACGGCAAAGGTGGTGCATCCGCGGGATGACTCCTGGGATGAACTGTTGGGCCAGTTTCCTGAATATCTTGGAGCGCGGCAGATATTCGACCTGCAAATCGATATGGTGCAGACCTCCTGCGGCTACGCGGTGCCCTACTATGAGCTTGCCGGTGATCGGGACATGTTGCAGAAGTGGACCAAACAGCGTGGCAAGGACGGTATCGAGCAGTACTGGAAGGACAAGAACGTCACCAGCCTGGATGGCGACGATACGGGTATCTTCGAAAAATCCTGACACGCTTCTGCCTGTGACAGACACCCCGCCAGCTGTCAGCCCCTGGGCCGCATTCCAAACATGACCCGGGGTATATTGAACGGCCTGATCGCAAAGTGATAAAGAAATAGAATCGTCACCACCGTTAAAGCGGTGACCGCAAAATATTTCAGCCAGAGATTGGCATCCCAATCGACCACGTAGTAGCTGATGGCGGTCATCACTGTCAGGTGCAAAATGAAGAGTGGATATACACTTTCATTCAGGTAGCCCAATAGCCTGCCCGGCTTCCGCAGATAGCGCGAAGCGAATCCCAGGCACGACAGAATGCAAGTCCATACCAGGGTCATCCTGATGACGCATAAGGCGATATAGAGCGGCACGACATAAGGTTCCTCGGGGCTTAGGTAAATTCGTCCGTTACGATAAAACAGGGTGAAGAGCATTGCTGCTGACAGTACAGCAAGGATAAGGGATCTGACCCGAAGCCGTTCTGCGTTATCAAGTATTCCGGGTCGGTGAGCGACATGAAATCCGGCCAGTAAGATCAAAAACCAGTGGAAAAAATTGGCCCAATCGTGAATCAGGTCGGGAAATCCAGGAAAGAATAAACGCAAAGGTAGTTCAGCGGCGAGCAGAGGTAGAATAAATGCGTAGACGCGCGCGTCATTGCCCCAGGCGATGATACGTGCCTGCGGGGGCAGGGCACTCAGCCTGTCAAACGCCTTGAGACCGAGCAGGCAGTAAAGGTAAAGATAGGCAATGAACCACAGGTGATGCCAGCTCAGGTTACCCTGAGGATAGACGCCTGAGCTAAAAAATCCGCGATAGAAGCTGAGAAAATCTCCACTTACCTCACCAATATGCAACTTTTCTATGTAAACCATGGGTGGCACGATTACCGCGAGGCCCACTGTCAGCGGAATCAGTAATCTTAGGCTACGTTCCCGGATGAATTCGCCCGGGTTACGAACACGCCGGGCGAAGCCAATACCCACACCGGAGATAAAAAACAGCAGAGCCAGGCGGAACTGGGAGGAGAGGGCCACGAATGCGTCTAGTGTGGGTGAGGTCTCTGCATTTTGGATGATGGGCAGACCACCGGGAATAAAGAAAATCGCGCCGTGGAAAAAAATCAGCACGGTAAACGCAATAATACGCAGCCAGTCCAGATCATAACGTCGCTCAATCTTCATGGGCGGCATACTCCGCCCAGAAAATCATCCAGTTGCTGTTGATAGAGCGCCTTGCGCGTCCAAATCTGGTTGCGACCGAAGGCGGGAATGCCAACGTAGCCCCGCACCTCGAGGTGATCTGCATCAATCAATCTCAGGGTGGCGTTGTAACTGCGCCCCTTGCCGGGGTCGTACAGGGTGCCACCCCGCCAGTGATCGCCTTCCAGGGAAAACCCGGTACCGATGCGCAGCCCGGCCAGTGGGCGCTTCCTCAGGGCGACGTTTGGGTTCTCGCTGTCGAGCCGCGGCTCGAAGGAACGAAGTAGCTCGATTTCGGCAGAGTCGTGCAGGGTTATTCGCAGCACGGCATCACCCCCCGGGGGCACCCAGTCACCCGTGATCGATGCGGCTGTAGCCAGTGTGGGTACAAGTAATATGAGACAAAATAGTGTGCGTATCATGATGACCTCCTGTGAGCGGAGGCACCATATTGAAAATTTCGCCGGCAATTGACTCCCGGAAAGGGAGTAAAAGCTGACGTATTTATGAATCCGTCAGCTTTTTATGAATTCGTCGGCTTTTTTGAGCGGTATACGCTGGGAGTCTCGCCCGTTTTATTCTTGAACGCTGCATTGAACGACGACAGAGACTTGAACCCAACATCCAGGGCTATAGTTAGTATGGGTACCGGCTCCTCACGCAGACGTTTTGCGGCTTCGTTGATACGGTACTCGTTCAGGAACTGATTGAAGTTGTTGTAGCCCAGCTCACCATTGATGGTCTCGCGCAGCTTATGGGTGCTTGTGTTCAGCGTAAGTGCCAGATCACCCAGGGTGGCACCGTGCGTGGCGTAGAAACGGTCCCGGCTCATACTTTCCAATGCTGCGGATGCAAGCGCACTCACCGAGGGGCGCACCGCCTCGTCGCCGTGTAGTGGCGGTTGTACTCTTGCCCGCACAGGACCTCCGAAGTCAACGTCATTTCGGAGAAGGTAGATGTTCGTGAATACCGCGAGTACGAAAATTAGGATGGAGCCGGCTGTTTCAACCACCGGTGGTGCCGATTCCCTGGCCCAGATTTCAACCAATATCACCAGCGCTGCCAGTAATCCTGTGCCAACGCCGAGTGGCTTGCGCCATCGTATCCTTTGGTTGATCAGGTCACCTTCAGGGTCGGTAACGGCCATATACAGGACATGGGCAATCAGCATCAGTTTGCAGATTTGTGGCACCAATACGAAAACAAAATCTTCGATCTCAGGCAGGGTAAACAGCGGAGGTGCCCCCGGTTTTGTAGCGATGGTCAGGCCTGCGTAAAAAAGCGTAAACAGCCAAAGCCAGGTGGGGATGTCGTCATGATCCTGAAACAACCTTCGAAACAGCAACCAGAGCAGACTGGGGAGGATGGTTGCTATCAGCTTTATGACGAGCTGGCCGCCTTCGTGCCACTGTGCGGTAAATGGTGCCACCAGATAGCAACTGAACGCCACACAGGTAATTACTGCCAGGTAGCCGGTGTAATGGCGATCCCGGTACAGAAACAGTGAACCCAGTAACACTACCTGCGACAGGGCCAGCATGCGAAAAAGAAAGTTCACGTCATCCATGGGCGCACGATAACGCGCTGAACCCCAGACAACAACGGACCGGGCTGAATAGTTGGTCTCGTCGGTGCTTGTTCCCGTCACACTTACTGTGTTGAAATTCGGAATTAGACTTCGACCCCTCTGTTGTCAGCAACTGGCTCGTAAATGACTTTCTCCGTATCACTGGCTATGTTCATGTCCATGGTGGCTCTTGCGACCATTCCCGGCCCCGGCACAATGGTGGTCATTGCGCGTAGCCTCTCTCAGGGCTTTAGTGCGGGCATTGTGACCTCGGTCGGAATTGTTGTTGGGGATTATGTGTTTATTGTACTGGCCATTCTTGGGCTGGCAGGTCTGGCGCAGCACTATGCCGATATTTTCCAGCTGATCCGCTATGCCGGTGCTTTCTATCTGGTGTATCTCGGGATTGCAATCTTGCGGACCCCTGATCGTCCGTTGAGTAAACCCACAGCGAGCCTGGCGGGATACTCCGCTGATTTTTTTACGGGATTGCTCACCACCCTGAGTAATCCCAAAGCGATATTGTTCTACCTCAGTCTGTTTCCTGCGTTCCTGGATCTCGCTGCCGTCGATAGTGTGGACATAGCTATAATTCTCGCGATCACAACCGCATCCGTTGGCGGGGTTATGGTGTTTTACGCTTGGCTGGCTGTGCGGTCGGGTGGCTACCTTGGTAGCACCGCAGCCGCTCCTGGGGTGCGTTGGACGGCTGCGCTGGCATTTATCGCTGGAGGCATTTATGTGGCTGCACGTGCCTGACGATACATTGGCTTCGGTAATCGCACCGTGATCTATCAGGGTAGCTGCTTCCCGAGTATCTGGGAGCGAGACAAAAATTCGACGTGCCTATCAATATGGTGCAGACCTCCTGCGGCTATGCCGTACCCTACTATGAGGCTGCCGGTGATCGGGACATGCTGCAGAAGTGGACCAAACAGCGCGGTAAAGAGGGCATCGAGCAGTACTGGAAAGATAAGAACGTCACCAGCCTGGATGGGGAGAGTACAGGAATCTTTGCTGACGAGTGAATACCCTGCGCACCGGTGAGTTGTATTCCAATCCGGCTCAGTCGGATTCCTGGTTGCGATTGCGCCTGAACGGAGCTAGTAGCATAGCGTCCAATCTTTTTGCCTCAGTGGTGTCTCCTCCCAGCCCGAGTTCAGCGCTTCGTTGCTGTTCCGCGTCGGCGAAACGGTAGGTCGAGAATAGATAGTCAAACCACGGCAGGGTTGCCCCATAATTTGAATCGGTGAACGGTTGATCGGCAAAATGATGCGTCCTATGGAAGGCCGGTGTTACCACAAATAGCCGCAACCAGCGTTCTATTCTCGGTGACAGCGCAATATTGGTGTGGGTGAAAATAGTGAAAGTCAGGTCCCAGGCGCGGTACAGAATAAGCGCCTGCGGAGGCAGTGCCAGCAGCCACATCAACGCAGAGATAGGTATGACGGTGAGCACACCCTCTATCGGGTGATGTCGGAACGAAGTGGTCACGTCCACCTCGGGGTCTGAGTGATGCACTGCGTGGAACCGCCACAGCCAGGGAACTTTGTGCATGGCGATATGAATGCCGTAGCGCGCTGCTTCCAGGGCGGTGAAGGTTATCAACAAGCCAAACCAAAGCGGTTTGTTGCCCAAGGACCAAAAACCCGGTGATCCCAGCCGCTGCAGCACCCACACCGCGACCAATGTTGCAAAAATATAAGTAATTCCGTAGGCCAGCAGGGACAGGCAGGCGTTACTGAGCCAGCGTGCCGGGGAGGGGGGAGACTTACGTGCAGGGATCAGCATTTCCAGCACCATGGCCAAGCAGAGAACTGCCATGGTAATTGCGGCCAGGTCGAGTTGCAGGCCGGATGGTGCGGCTTCGATCATGTGAGCTGAATGCCCAGCGCTACACCGCAGTGGGTGCGCTGGGCAATGACGCTAGGTGATAATACTTCGGATTCAAATGGCCAGGTACGCTGCTAATAAAAGTAGCCCTTCATAACGGTTGCCCTAGGCGGGGCCTCCTTCCCCTCCGTCAAATATTTCCTGGCAGTAGGCAGTCGCGAACGGTTGACCGTCACTCTCAACCACCTGTCCGTCAGCGACGAATGGGCCCTCTCCAGCTTCATCGCAGAAGTACAGGCGGGTACAGGTTTCATCAGTAATTGGTGTGCCGTCGCCCGTTTCTGCGCTGATAAAATTGTAGGTAACTGTGACAGGCATGCCGCAGTTATTGATATAACACGGCGGTGGGTCGGTGGGCGCAATCGCGGTATAGGTTTGACTGCCGTTGCTTTCGGTAGCGTCTATCGGCGGGATCATGGTGAGAACTCCCGCGATAGGGCTAGCTGTTTTGAACAGAATCGTGGCGGCGACGCCAAAAGTGACAAGCGGGGCGACTGCTCGAATCACTGTACCCTGATTACGTGTCAGGCGATAAGCCGCCACTGTCAACAGAATCGCCAATAAAGCGATTGCATAGGTACTCATCGTGGGTACCGGCGTAGCAGCCGTTGCAGACCAGTTGAGTTGGAAGGTAGAAGACCCGCCCAGTGGTTGTGCAATCGCACCTGAGGTGAAACCTAAGCCAAGAAAGGCCCCTACAATTCTTCGTGTCACTTTGCATCTCCTTTGCCGAATTGGGTCAGTAGAGTTAACCGTGTTTGGAAGAGGTGGTCAAGGGCGTTGAGGCCGAGCATTCACCCGGGTCTGGTCAGACCTGGGCCAGCTGTTTCAGTTCCTTCGGAGGTTTTGCCTAGCGTGCTAGGGGCGGGTTCCCTTGCGTGCTAGATCGGATCTTCGGTATGGCATAAGCTTGGCGTCACCGCTGACTAACGCTGGACTGGGAGTGCTATCCAAGAGGGTGGCGAAATTGCTATGAAATACAAGGGTAGCTGCCACTGCCGTGCAATCACCTTCGAGATTGAAGCACCCGCCGTCCTGGAAGCGGAGTACTGCAACTGTTCAATCTGCACGCGGACAGGCTTTCTGCACCTGATCCTGCCACTGAGCAAATTTCGCTTGCTCAGTGGTGAAGATGCCATTACCACCTACACCTTTAACACCGGGGTCGCCAAACACACTTTCTGTAAGCATTGTGGTGTTAAACCGTTTTACACACCCCGTTCGAATCCGGATGGCATCGACATCAATATCAACTGCCTGGATACCCGACCCGAAGGGGTGAACGTAAGTAATTTCGATGGGCAGAACTGGGAGCAACATGCCCACACGCTTGCCCACAAGAGCTTGGATACGTAGGAGGGCTGTATCATGTTGGTTGATCTGCAGGACCTGAACGCCGCGGAAGGCACAGTCGTATTCGACTGCCGCTTCTCCCTTGTCGACCCCAATGCCGGGCGTTCTGAATATCTGACGGGACACATTCCCGGTGCCCATTATCTTGACCTGAATCGCGACCTGTCTGCCCCGGTTGAACGTCACGGCGGCAGGCACCCGCTACCGACACCGGAAGTTTTCGCTGACACACTTGCGCGCTTCGGCGTGGATAAGGACACGCCGGTAGTTGCGTACGATGATTCCCGCTTTGCGTTCGCCTCGCGCCTGTGGTGGATGATGCGCAGTCTGGGTTTTCGCGCGCCGGGACTGCTCAATGGTGGTTACAGTGCCTGGATCGCGGCCGGTGGTGAGCCACAAACGGATGTCCCCACACCTACACGCTGCGCACCTCCCTCCGTGAAAGATTACAAGGGAAAACTGAATATCGACGACTTACGAGAGGCCATGGCTGCTGGTGCCATGCTGGTGGATTCCAGGGAAGCTGCCAGATATGAGGGTCTGGAAGAACCCATTGACCCCGTGGCAGGGCATATCCCCGGTGCCGTCAATCGACCCTGGGCGGAGGTCACGGACGGTGAGGGCAGGGCACAGGATGCAACGGCGCAGCGAGAGCGCTGGGGTGAGTTATTGGAGGCCGATCCCTTGGTCGTTTATTGCGGCTCTGGCGTCACAGCCTGCGTCAACCTGTTTTCATTGAGCCTGATTGGAAGGGACGATGCGCAGCTTTATGCCGGAAGCTGGAGTGACTGGTGCAGTTATCTTGAACCCGAGGCGCCCTAAAAGTCTGGCGGACAGTTACCTTCTAGCCATTGCCCACTCACCGGATGTTCAAAACCCAGCGTAGTGGCATGTAGCATCAGTCTTGGCGCCATCGCCAGTGCTTCCTCGTGGGCATACATATCGCAGCCCAGTATTGGGTGCCCCAATTCACGCATATGAATACGCAGTTGGTGGGATCGCCCGGTTACCGGCTTTAACAGCAATCGGGTACGGTCTTCCTGACGCTCAAGCACCTCGAAACGTGTCAGAGCGCTCTTGCCCCGGTCGTGGCAAATTGTTTGGAGTGGGCGGTTTTCCCAGTCACAGGCGATTGGCAGGTCAATTTCGCCCGCATCGTCCTTTACCTGGCCATACACGATGGCCGTGTAGGTTTTGTTCACCGTGCGCTGCTGGAATTGTCGGCTGATATGGGCGTGGGTTGGCTTGTTCAGCGGAATGACCATGATGCCAGAGGTATCCAGGTCCAGGCGATGCACGATACTCGCGCTCGGGTAGTCCTGCTGTAGGCGGGTAATCAGGCAGTCCTTGTTCAGCGGATGACGGCCGGGAATGCTGAGCAGCAGGTCAGGCTTGCGCACCAGTAGAAGGTCCTCGTCCGCATGCAGGATGCGAATTTCTTCCTGGCTGTGGGGCACGAGGTAGGGCGGCGGGGAAGAGGGCTGGGACATGGCGCCTACTGTATCGGCTGCGCGGGGAATGTAAACTGGCTCCGAGTCGGCAAATGCACGTTTTCCATGATTGAACCTAACCTGACTGCGTTGCTCGGTGACGCATTGCCCAGTGCCCGCATCGAAGCACAGGCGCTGCCCGAGGTCCCTGGCATGCAGCTTTACCTGCTGAACGATGATTACCCACAGGAGGGTCTGTCGGCGCAGGCAATACGCCACTTGATGGACAACCCCATGTACTGGGTGTTCTGTTGGGCCTCCGGTTTAGTGTTATCCCGGTTTATCCTCGAGCAGCCTGCCTGGGTACGCGGTAAGCGCGTTCTCGACTTTGGTGCAGGTTCCGGCGTGGTGGCAGTCGCGGCTGCGCGGGCCGGTGCGTCTGAGGTGATTGCCTGTGATCTGGATGATCACGCCCTTGCCGCCTGTCGCGCCAATGCCGAACTGAATGGGGTGGAAATGACGCTGGAGCGGGATTACTTCGCAGTAGCGGGTGATATCGACCTGATCATCGTTGCGGATGTTCTGTATGACCGCGAAAACCTGGTCTGGCTGGAACGCTTTATTGATCGGGCCCCAGCGGTGTTGGTGGCCGATTCGCGGATCAAGGACTTCGATTTTCCGCGCTACCGGCGGATCGCCCGGGAGGAGGCATCGACAATTCCGGATCTCGACGAGTCCGCCGAGTTTCGTTCGGTAAGTTTGTATCTGGGGAAACGCGAAGGGCAATTTTCGTAAGAACAATTTTATAGAACTGTTCAGTACCTCCAGAAGGCTCCAAGGGCGAATACTGCTTACGATCTTTCCTTATCTGTGCCTCTATCCGTTAGTATAGGTGTGCGCGAGAGTTGTTTAGTAAGTTGTCCGGCGATTCTGATCCTTGCAAGTATCATAGCGGCCATTGGTCGGGTGAGAACATGAGTAGATGTAATTGCGTAGTTAAGATTTTGGTGGGGGCTACCATGGCCTCGCATGGCACCGTTCACGCGCAAGTCATAGACCGCGAAAGACTCGGAGCTGGCTATGCACACCTGCTGAGTGTGGTCGCGCAGCCTGAGATAGCAGTTTCCGGCGTCGAGATCGATTCAGACAGTCCGGATGCCGATACCACTCTGGATGTCTTGCACATCCCTTTCTATAAGGAGTTTGTCCGGGATGACTCCTCCCTGGGCTGGTATCTGCAGGCTAGTGCGGGCTATGCCGAATACGCCGAGGAATTCGAAGAAGACTTGGGTGTGGATCAACTGCTGCGCCTGGAATCCGAGTGGACTGCGCTGAATGGCATCGCTGAAGCCGGGATGCTGTACGCGGTGAATGAGGCTGTTTCGTTGATGGCTGGGCTCAGTGGTGGGGTAGCCAGGCTCGAAAATAAGGCGAAGTTCTCGGGGCTGGCCGCCGGTGTACCCTTTCCCCCTGATCTTGAAGGAAACGTTTTCAATTGGGATACCAATGCGGCCATCTACCGGGTCCATGGTGCTGCCCACTATGATCGGGAACACGGCAGTTTTCGTGTGAAGGGCGTGGCGCACCTCACCTATAGCTACGTCGACAGCTTCTCAGAGTCTGGTGAGTTCAACGGCTTCGCTGACGATAGTGGTGCTGCAATTATGCAACTCGATGTAAGTAGACGCCTTAACAGTGCCACGGCCAAGCGACAGCTTTTTCTCATCGGGCATGTGGGGAGCACGCATTTCCTTGGCGGTAATCGAGACCAGTTGGGCTTTGACCAGTACTTCCAGTTGGGCGCGTCATTGGGTGTCGATCAGTATGCCGCTGGGATACTTTATCTTGTAGGCGAGGATATTGAAGGGGTTACCATCGCCTTCAACTACAATTACTGACCCTAGAGGTTCGATTCGCCCAGCATCGAGCGGATTGACTCCCAACTAATGTGTAGGCATGCTCTAACTCACTTGTTCAATTGGATATTCTTGCGCAGGGAGATTTGTACAGGATGAAAGCAGTACTTGTTAAGAGCCTCGTGGTTCTGTTTCTGGCCCTCGGCTGGTCAACAGCCGGCGCTGTTCTGCAAATCGACGTTGAAGAAGTGGCAGGAGACGTTGTCCTTACCTTAAGCGGCCAGGCGGATATAACGGATTTGGTAGTGTCGGGTGCAGCCATTGCCAGTTCGGGGTCGCAATCCGCTAGTTTTGGGCCACTGATTTTTGAAGTTACCGCCGGAGGGCCTGGCAGCGTCGAGCGCTACGTGATTGACGACTCAACAGTTTCTCCATTCGGGAGTGCTCCAGGGGTGACAAACTTCGCGACCTCCGATGCCGGTGATACGGTGCTCATAGTCTCCACCGGTACGCCCGGTGGCACCATTTTGGGTCTACCTAACGGCTACGTGTCAAATACCCCGTTGTCTGGTACCGGGAGTTTCGCAGGCGAGACGTTTGCTTCGCTTGGCTTTGCTGTCGGTACATACACCTACCCCTGGGGGACGACCAATGCTGATTCGCTGGTGATCAATGTAATCGATCCATCAGCGGGTCCCGGAGCAGGCCCTGGTGCAGGTCCGTCTGGGAGTGAGCCGATTCCGGCACTACCCATACCGTTACTCGGGCTACTCGTAGCGTTGATGGCGGTTGTGGGTGCGCGAAAGTTTAAAGAAGCCGGGCGCAAGCAATAGCCCCTGGATTTGCTTCCATAGAGCGTTGGAACTGCGGTGGTAGCGCCTTTTCACGTGCGCTGGAGTCAATTTCTGTTTAGGCCGATCCGGCAAGCCCCTTAACGACCTATCCAGGTCGTTCTTAGATAATATCGCGGACTCGAAAAATGCCGGGGGATGCCGCCGGCGACTCTCAGCCGTTTCCCAAGGCCTGTTGATAGGCCGCGATGGCCGGGGCCAGACCCATGCGAATGGCGTCCACGGTCAGGTGATGGCCGATGGATACTTCCAGCAGACCGGGCACGGTGGCAAAGCGGGGCAGGTTGTGCAGGTCGAGGTCGTGGCCGGCATTGATACCTAGGCCCTCTGCGGCGGCAGTCTCAGCAGCGACCACAAACTGCTCAAGGACTGCGTCTACCCGCTCGTTGTGCGCATGCGCTCGCGCATAAGTCTCTGTGTACAGCTCGATACGATCGGTGCCAGTCTGGGCCGCCAGTCGAATCTGCTCGGGGTCGGGGTCCATAAACAGGCTGGTGCGAATGCCCAGTGACTTGAGTTCAGCGACCAGCGGTGCAACGGTATCGCCGTCGTGCTTGAGGTCGAAGCCATGATCCGAAGTGAGTTGGTTGTCGCCGTCGGGCACCAGGGTGCACTGGGTGGGCTTTATCTCGCGTACCAGCGCCATAAAACCCGGGTAGTCGCCAATGCCGTCCCGGTCGCTGGCCCGCGCATCGGTCATCGGGTTGCCTTCGATATTGAATTCGATGTCCGGTGTTGCTCGCAGGGTTTCGGCCAGGTCAAAGCAGTCCTGGGCTCGAATGTGGCGCTGGTCCGGGCGGGGGTGCACGGTGATGCCGTGAGCCCCGGCATCGATACACATCCGTGCGTGCTCCGGCACGCTGGGGTTGGTGGTATCGCGCGAGTTGCGTATCAGGGCAATCTTATTGAGATTGACGCTCAGGGCTATCATCGGGGGCTCAGGCTGTCATTGGGCGCTCAGGGCTGTCATGTGAAGCTCAGGGCTGTTATAGGTAAGACTTTCGGACGATCTCCGTGATGATCACCGGTTCCAGTGGTACATCAGCATGGCCACCCACGACACCGGTGGGTGCGGTGGCAATATAGTCCACAACGCTCATGCCATCGATAACCTCACCAAACACCGCGTAACCTTGTTTAAACGGTGTCCAATCCAGTTTCAGATTGGTGCGCTGGTTAATGAAAAACTGTGCGGTGGCGGAATCTGGTTCGTTGGTGCGCGCCATGGCGATGGTGCCACGGGTATTATGAATTTTGTTCTTGGACTCGTTGACAATAGGGTCACGGGTTTCTCTTTCGGTCATGTCCGGCAGCATACCGCCACCCTGAATCATGAAGTTCAGGATCACCCGGTGGAAAATGGTGCCACTGTAATGGCCGCTGTCCACGTACTCCAGAAAATTGGCCACACTGATGGGTGCCTTGTCGGCAAACAACCGTACGGTAATGTCACCCTGGTTGGTTTTTATGACCACTTCCGGGCTCGGCAGCGGGGTTTCGGATTGCGCCAGTGGTGACAACACAAGACACAGGCTCAACAGCAGTTTTTTAAACATCAAGCAATCTCCTAGAATAGTTGGCCCCGCTCAGGCCCAGCTCGAACTCCGTCGGCGCTTCGGCCACAGTCGCGGCACTACCAGGGTGATTATCACGCCGAGCAGAACAGCCAGCGCGCCGTCGATGAAAGCACCACTGTCGAGCTTGTCGGACAAGCGCTGGTTCTCTGATTCGAGCATATCGACTTCAGAGCGCAGGTTCTCGGACTCTTCCACCAGGCGACGATTGTCGGCGTCCAGTTGTACTGCCTTGCCGGAAATTTGTTTCAGTTGCGCCAGTTCATCCGACACCGACTTTAAGCCGGAATCTGTTTCGCTGACCTGTCGGTTCAGTTCCGATCGCTCGCCCTTCAGTTGTGCCACCTCAGCCGCTAGCGCTGTGTTGCGTTCACTCAGCTGCGCTACTTGCTGTTCCGATTGTGCCAGCAGGTTTTTCGACGGGGTGTCTGTCATCAGGTACTGGGTACGAATCCAGCCGACCGTGCCATTGGCGGTGGTAATCTCGGCCCAGGTGCCATCTTCAGATTGGCGGGCGACAGTCAGACGTGTCCCGGAAGGGATGCCGCGGTGAATAATGCGGTACTCACCGCCGGCTCCGCTGCGCAGCGGAATGTACTGCGTGTCGCTGACATAGCGCACGTCCTGTGCCAGCGCGCTGGCCGCCGCAGTGACAAGCAAGGTGAACAGGGAGATTGAACGTAACACGTGGGTTCCTTAGCTGTGTTTCAGGTGTCAGGAAAGGGCGCGAATCATAGCACGGTAGCCCGTATTCAGGGCAGTACCACTTTGTAGGGCTTGACCGTGACTTTGCTGAACACCCCGGCCTCGACGTAGGGATCGGAATCGGCCCAGGCCGTGGCGGACTCCAGGCTGTCGAATTCGGCAATAATCAGGCTGCCGGTAAATCCGGTAGTCCCCGGGTCCTCAGTGTCCAGCGCTGGGTGGGGGCCAGCTGCCAGCAGCTTGCCCTGGTCTACCAGCGATTGTATCCGTTCCAGGTGTGCCGGCCGGGCTTGCTGTCGCAGTGCCAGGCTGTCGGGCACATCTTCACAAAGAATGGCGTAAAACATGGCGGCGTCTCTTTACTCCTCTGTTAATGGGTTGTCGCCGCTGCTTTCTTCCTTGAGATGCGGGCTGATAATGACAGCGGTGAGGATCGTTAACAGCAGGGTAAAGCCAATGGCCGAGTAGAGCTTGTAACTGACCCAGAACGCCTCGCTGAAACCGTAGGCCACGACCAGGTTCAGTGCGCCGACAATGGTGAAATTGCTAACCCACAGCAGGTTCAGGCGAGTCCATATCGGCTTGGGCAGGTGAATCTGGGTGCCCAGGGTGCGCTCCATGAGGTTTTTCTGGCCGATGAACTGGGAACCACCGAAAGCCAGCGCCAGCGCCCAGTTAAAGATGGTGGGCTTCCACTGGATAAACAATTCATTGCGAAAAACCAGCGTGGCCGCACCAAATCCGACGACCGCCAGCATCATCCATAGCAGGCGTTTTTCCAGGGTACGGGAAATCAGGTAACTCAAAATCACCTGGATAAC
This sequence comes from Halieaceae bacterium, assembly GCA_963669435.1. GTDB lineage: Bacteria > Pseudomonadota > Gammaproteobacteria > Pseudomonadales > Halieaceae > CALJFL01. Next base: position 482,834 of record OY770025.1, on the reverse strand, counting down.
GGTGGCGACCATGAGTACCGCCGTGGCGGTGAATATCCCGTCAAAGGTGTATTGCCACTCCCCGATGGTCAGGGTCTCTCCCTTCATCTGGTAGACGACGAAGAACAGGATGATGGGAATGAACTCGATTAACTGCTTCATTAAATGTGCTCAATGTTGGCGTGGTACTATATGACCCTGTTGGCGCAATGTTTCTCGTGCCATCTCATCCCGGCTGGTTCGGTAACCAAGTGCGGCAACCAATGTCGACAATCAATGACGGCAAGTCGGGACTACCGATTACTTACTGGCGAGTGTAGCAATTGTGCTGATCGATTTTCATACACACACTACCGCTTCAGACGGCGCGTTGTCCCCTCGCGAGATGATTGACCGTGCCGTGGCCCGGGGTGTCGATCAGTTTGCGATTACTGATCACGACACGATGGCCGGTTACCACGATGCGCGGCGCTATTATACGTCAGTTGCAGCGCAGATGTTGCTGGTTCCAGGGGTAGAGTTTTCCTGCCGCTGGTCGGGTGTGACCATTCATATCGTGGGGCTGGGTATGGATCCGGCGCATCCCGCAATGCAGGCGGGTCTGGCCCAGGTAGCCCAGGCACGGGCCGACCGCGGCCAAAAAATTGCCGAGCGGCTGGAAAAACTGGGTTTCGGCGGCGCCCTGGACGGTGCGCTGGAAAAAGCCGGGGAGAGCCAACTGGGTCGACCGCATTTCGCCGAGTGGTTGATCGAGCACGGCCACGTGGAATCTGCTAATGAGGCCTTCGACAAGTACCTGGGGCAGGGCAAAACCGGCGATGTTAAAGCCTTCTGGCCTGAGTTGGCCGAGGTTACCGGGTGGATTGTTCAGGCCGGCGGGGTAGCGGTAATCGCTCATCCGCTCAAGTACCGGTTTACCGGCATGAAGCTGCGACGCATGCTGGTGGACTTTAAAGCCGCGGGCGGCACAGCCATCGAAGTCACTAGCGGCCGACAAACACCCGACCAGACCGCGCAGCTCTCAAAACTCGCGCTCGATTATGACTTATTGGTCTCTGGTGGCAGCGATTTTCATCGCGACGGCCCCTACCATCCTGACGTGGGGGTAGAAGTGAGGCCGCTGGCCGGACAACGTGGTGTGTGGCAGGAACGGCCTGCGGGTAACGCCGTCGGAGCGCCAACGGTCGTATGAGCCAGTTTTTCCAGATTCACCCGGATAACCCCCAGGCCCGGTTGGTGCGCCAGGCAGTGGATATAATCCGCCAGGGCGGGGTGGTCGTTTATCCCACCGACTCCGCCTATGCGCTGGGCTGCCACATCGGTGACAAGCAGGCCCTGGACAGGATTCGCCGTATCCGCAAGCTTGATGATCGCCACAATTTCACCCTGGTTTGCCGTGACCTCTCCGAGATCGCGACCTATTCCAGAGTGGACAACCGCGTATACCGCCTGTTGCGCGCCTGCACGCCTGGCCCCTATACGTTTATCCTGCGCGCGACGTCAGAGGTCCCACGCCGGCTGATGCACCCCAAGCGTAAAACGGTCGGGTTGCGGGTGCCGGATAACGCCATTGCCTCCGCCCTGATGGCTGATCTGGGGGAGCCTTTGATGAGCGTCACTTTGATCATGCCCGGGGAGGAATACCCCTTGATTGACCCCTACGAAATCCGCGAGGTGCTGGAGCATGAGGTCGACCTGGTGATTGACGGTGGCTACTGCGGAATGGAGGCCACCACGGTAGTGGATCTGGCCGATGATGTGCCGTTGATTCTGCGTGCCGGGAAGGGAGATATCGCGCCTTTTTCCGATTAGTGGGGTATACTGGCGCTTACGCAATCGTAGGTACCGACGTGGCAGTGAACGACAGCTCCCCGGACGCTCAATCCGACTCCCCTGCAAACACGGAGGCTGCCCCGCCCCCGCAAACCCAAGAAACCACCGCCGTACAAGCCAATCCCCAGCAGGGAGAGATGCCCTTCGCAGTGGTGATGGGTCAGGCGGTTACCGAATTACCCAAGGACCTCTACATTCCACCGCAGGCGCTGGAGGTATTCCTGGAGGCCTTCGAAGGGCCGCTGGACCTGCTGCTCTACCTGATCCGCCGTCAGAATCTGGATATCCTGGATATCGACGTATCGGCGATCACCGAGCAGTACATGCACTACGTCGAGTTGATGGATGCCATGCAGTTCGAGCTCGCTGCCGAGTACTTGTTGATGGCGGCGGTGTTGGCAGAGATCAAGTCGCGCATGCTGCTGCCGCGCTCTACGGAAGTCGAGGACGACGAGGAAGATCCGCGGGCCCAGCTGATTCGGCGCCTGCAGGAGTACGAGCGATTCAAGAAGGCCGCCGAGGACATCGAGGAAATCCCGCGCATGGAGCGCGATACCTGGGTGGGCAGTGCCAATCCCCCAGAAATTCATCGCAGCCGCCCCGACCCGGAAGTGGACATGCGCGAGCTGTTACTGGCGCTCAGCGAGGTGTTGCGCCGGGCAGATATGTACGAGAGCCACCATATCCAGCGTGAAGCGCTGTCGACCCGTGAGCGCATGTCACAGGTATTGGACAGTCTCAACGGCCGCCAATTCGTGCCATTTGTAGCACTGTTTACGGCCGAAGAAGGGCGCCTGGGCGTGGTGGTCACCTTCCTCGCAGTGATGGAGCTGATCAAGGAATCATTAGTGGAAATAGTCCAGACTGAGAATTTCGGTCCCATTCATATCAAGGCAAGGTCTGAATAACATGGCTGAAACGGGCTTGGTACAGATTATCGAGGGTGCGCTGTTGGCGGCCGGCAAAGCGATGACGGTTGCACAGATCGGTGACCTGTTTGAAGAACATGAGCGCCCGGAGACCTCTGCGATTCGCGAGGCACTCAAGGAAGTGGCAGAGCGCTGTGAAGATCGCGGCTTTGAGCTCAAAGAAGTGGCCAGCGGTTTCCGCTTCCAGGTGCGCCAGAACCTCAGCCCCTGGGTGGGACGTCTGTGGCAGGAGCGGCCGCAAAAGTACTCCCGCGCACTGCTTGAAACACTTTCGCTAATCGCCTATCGCCAGCCCATTACCCGCGGAGAGATCGAGGAAATCCGTGGCGTGGCAGTGAGCTCTAATATCATCAAGACACTCCACGAGCGGGAGTGGATTCGCGTGGTGGGACACCGCGACGTGCCCGGTCGCCCGGCCATGTACGCAACGACTCGCCAATTCCTGGACTATTTCAACCTCAAAAATCTCGACCAACTGCCGGCCCTGGCAGAGATTCGCGACCTCGAAACCCTGACAGCCGAACTCGGTTTTACTGATGTGGTGATAGAGGGTGGTGATTCCGACACGCCGGAACTTACGGTGGTTGGCGGAACGGATCATAATCCGCAGCCAGCTGCGGACGACAGCGGCGAAGCGGCGGAGTTGGAAGGGGATTCGGCACCCACTGGCGAAGCAAACGACGCCGAAATGACCGATGTGGATGCAGAAGCTGAAACGGGCAGCGAAGACAGTGCAGTCTCCGCTGAACCGCAGGCATCCGAGGAACACACGGAGGCGGCGGAGGCTGGGACGCTGGAGTCATCCCTCACGGATCAGCTCACAGATCAGGGCAGCGACGATGATGTGCCCATCGAAGAGGCTGCCAGCGAGCCAGAGCGCCAGGCCTGACCTATCCGCCATGGCTACACCTGAAGACACGGATGCGGATTCCACCGCAAGCACTCCCTCCGGCGAAAAACTGCAGAAAGTCCTGGCCCGCTCGGGCACCGGCTCGCGTCGTGAAATGGAGCGCTGGATCAAAGAAGGTCGGGTCACGGTAAACGGCCAGCGCGCCAAACTCGGCGACCGCGTTACCGGCAAAGACCGAATTGCCATTGACGGCAAATCCCTGGAAGTGGCGCCGGCGGAAAAAACCCGCTGTATTCTCTACCACAAACCCGTGGGTGAAGTGTGCACGCGCTCGGACCCCCAGGGCAGGCGCACCGTTTTTCAGCGTCTACCCAAACTCAAGTCGGGCCGGTGGATCTCGATCGGTCGCCTGGATTTCAATACCTCAGGTCTGTTGCTGTTTACCACCGATGGAGAATTGGCCAACCAGCTCATGCATCCCTCGTCGAATATCGAGCGTGAGTACATGGTGCGGGTGATGGGCGATGTGACGCCTGACATGCTGCAGCACATGATCGATGGAGTGATGCTGGACGACGGGGTCGCGCGTTTTACCGATATCCAGGAAGGTGGTGGTGAGGGCATTAACCGCTGGTACTACGTGGTATTGATGGAGGGGCGCAACCGCGAAGTGCGCAGGCTGTGGGAATCCCAGGGCCTGACCGTTTCCCGTCTCAAGCGCGTACGTTACGGTGAAGTGTTTATTCCCTCCCGCGTCAAACAGGGTCAGTGGGTGGAACTGGAGGCCAAGGAAGTGAAAAGCCTCTACCGCATGGCCGATTTGCCGCTGAAGGACCAGCAGCGCAGCACCATCAAAGAGCGCGAGACCATGGAGCGCCAGTTCGGTAAGCGCAAAGGGCGTGGTAAGGCGCGCAAACAGGGTAAGTTTTAGCTTCACCATATTCCAGCAGGTAAAAGCCTATGGATCGGCAGTCTGCAGTAGACAGTGTTCTGGCCCAGGTGGATGCCCTTGGCGCGTCCAACATCAAGGTCGGTGTGACCGACCTCGACGGCGTACTGCGCGGGAAATATATCAGCCGTGCCAAGTTTGAAAGTGCGCTGAGCAAGGGCTTTGGCTTTTGTGATGTCATATTTGGTTGGGACAGTGACGATCAGTTGTACGGTCGTGATTCCTACACCGGCTGGGAGACAGCCTTTCCCGATGCCTGGGCCCAGCTTGATCCAGGCAGTTGTCGATCATTGCCCCTGGAGGGCGATCAGTCGCTGTTGCTATTGGCAGATTTCAGCGACTCGGCAGCTGCTACTGTCTGTCCGCGCGCGCTGCTCAAGCGGGTGTTGGCGCGGCTGGCCGAACACGGTCTGAGGGCGCGCGCCGCAGCGGAGTTCGAGTTCTTTCTGTTTGAGGAAACGCCACACAGCCTGCGGGACAAGGCCTTTCGGGAGCCGCGGCCGATGACGCCCGGTAACTTTGGCTACTCGGTGTTACGCAACTCGGTCCACGCCGACCTTTATCACCAGATACTGACCATGGCCGAAGGTATGGGCATGCCGCTGGAAGGGCTGCATACCGAAACGGGCCCGGGGGTGCTCGAGGCGGCAATTACCCACACCGACGCCTTGTGCGCCGCCGATGACGCGGTACTGTTCAAGACCTTTATGAAGGTATTGGCGCAGCAGCACAACCTGATGGCGACCTTCATGGCCAAGTGGTCCATGGATTATCCCGGCCAGTCCGGGCACCTGCATATGTCCCTGGAGGACGAGAGCGGGAGTAACGTGTTTTACAGTCCTGAGGACCCTGAGAGCCTCTCCGATACCATGCGCTGGTTTATTGGTGGCCAGCAGCAACTGATGCCTGAAGTTCTGGCGATGGTGGCTTCGACCTGTAATAGCTACACCCGGTTGGTGCCTGGTGCCTGGGCACCTACCGCCGCGTCATGGGGCATGGATAACCGTACCTGTGCGATTCGGGCGATCCCGGGGTCCGCCAAATCCCAGCGCGTCGAATACCGGGTTGCCGCGGCCGATATCAATCCCTACCTCGCCCTGGCAGCGGCGCTTGGCTCGGGGATCTGGGGTATAGAACAGAAAATTGAACCGACCGCGCCGGTATCGGGTAATGCTTACGAGCAGGACTTCGCCGCCGCCCTGCAGTTACCTGCCAGCCTGGGAGAGGCGGCTGCAAGGCTGCGCGATTCGGCGCCAGCCCGTGCGCTGTTTGGGGAGGCCTTTGTGGAGCATTTTGCCTACACCCGCGAGTGGGAAGAAGCGGAACAACGGAAGGCGGTCACCGACTGGCAACTGCAGCGTTACTTCGAGATCATCTGAGCCATGTTTGAGCCCATCGACTGGAGCTTCCCGACCACGGTGTGGTTCGGCCCTGGGCGTGCAGAGGAACTGCCCCAGGCCTGCGCGTTACTCGCTATACGCAGGCCCTTACTGGTCACCGATCAGGGCCTGGCTGAGCTGGAACTGGTCGCAGATCTGTTGGCTCGGCTCGAAGCCGGCAGCGAAAGCACCACCTTGTTTGCCCAGGTCCAGGGTAATCCCACGTTGGCCAATGTGCTGGCCGGGGTGAAGGCATTCAATGAGGGAGAACACGATGGCATTGTCGCTGTTGGTGGTGGCTCCGCCCTGGATGTGGGGAAGTCTATTGCCCTTATTGCGCGTCAATCACGGCCATTGTGGGACTTTGTTGACACCGACGCGCCGGTGTCCGAACTTACGTCAGAGACGCTTGTGCCGCTGATTGCTTTGCCCACCACCGCTGGTACGGGCTCGGAGGTGGGCCGGGCCGCCGTTATCCTCGATGAGGAAACGGCCAGCAAGAACATCGTTTTTCATCCCAGCATGCTGCCCAACATTGTTATCAGTGATCCGTTGCTGACCCTCGGACTGCCGCCAACGATCACGGCCTGGACGGGCATCGATGCGTTTGTACACGCCCTGGAAGCTTACGGTTCACCCAACTTTCATCCGATGGCCCAGGGCATTGCTATCGAGGCGATGCGCATGATTCACCGCTGGTTGCCGGTGGCCGTGGCCGAAGGTAGCAACGTAGAGGCGCGCGGCCATATGCTGGTGGCAGCTTCTATGGGCGCAACCGCTTTCCAGAAAGGGCTGGGCTCCATACACAGTGTTTCGCACGTGGTCGGCGCCCTTTACGATACCCACCATGGCCTCACCAATGCGGTGGTACTGCCCTTTGGCGTGATCCAGAACATGAGCGCCATAGCTGAGCGCCTCGGTCACCTGTCGCGGGTACTTGAACTACCAGGTCATGGCGCCGGCGCCCTCGTGGACTTCCTGTTTGAATTTCGCGCGCAGCTGGATATTCCTGGCAACCTCGCCGAACTGGGAATCGATGAGGAACGCGCGGTGGAGATTGGTCGCCTGGCAGAGCTGGACCGGTGTACCGCCACGAACGCCATGCCGGTCACTGCCAAAGATCTGGAGCGCCTGTTCAGGGCGGCGGTCAGCGGCGATCAATCGCGGCTATAGGCGCATTCTTCGATACAGGCCGGCGGCCGAACTACTGCGCGTTAAGTGCCTGACCGTTCACGTCGGCACTGTCCTCACCCATGAGATACAGGTAAGCGGGCATGATCTCGTCTGGCGAAGGATTGTCGGTCGGTGTTTCTGAAGGATAGGCCATGCGCCGCATGGCGGTGTTCGTGGCGCCCGGGTTCAGGCTGTTCACCCGCACCTGGCAGGTATTTTCCAGTTCGTCCGCGAGCACCTGCATAAAGCCCTCGGTAGCAAACTTGGAGACCGCATACGCGCCCCAGAATGCGCGTCCTTTGCGGCCCACACCGGAGGAGGTGAAGATAATAGAAGCGCTCGGTGCCGCCTGCAGCAGGGGTAGCAGGTGTCGTGTGAGCAGGAACTGGGCGTTCACATTGATCTGCATAACCTCCTCCCAGCCCGCCAGGGTGGCACTGTCAATGGGGCGGCGTTCGCCGAGTACACTGGCATTGTGCAACAGTCCGTCCAGGTGACCGAAGTTTTCCCCAATGGCGGCGGCCATGGCTACGACATCGTCATTGCCGGCGCTGGCGAGATCCAGCGGGAAAATAGCTGGCTGTGGTCCACCTGCTGATTCAATCTCGTCGTAGACCGATTCCAGCTTGGCCACCGTGCGCCCCAGCAGGATCGTGGTGGCGCCGTGTGCAGCATAGGCCAGGGCCACCGCTCGGCCGATACCGTCGCCGGCACCAGTAATCAGGACGGTTTTACCCGCCAGTAGCGTCGGTGCCGCCTGGTAGTCCTGCGGAATGGAGTTGCTCATGGGGTCAGTCCTGCCATGGGATTATTCAAAGGTGCGCTAGTAATACAGTGTATAAGTCCCGACTGTCGCTAACAGTGGTATTGGCACCCCAGTCTACCGGATCATCATGGGCTTCGATGTAGCCATAGGCAGCAGCGATGGTGTACATGCCCGCGCGGCGCCCGGCCTCAATATCACGCTGGTGATCGCCAATGTAAACACACGCTGACGGCGCGCAATCCAGTTCTCTGCAGTTGCGGTATAGCGATTCGGGGTGCGGCTTGCGGTCGGTGACATCGTCAGGGCAAACCACGCTGCCAGGTGTGGGATGAATCTGCATTTTGGCGAGGAGTGGTTCTGTATATGCCCTGGGCTTATTGGTCGAGATACCCCAGGCGATGCCGTGCCGCTCGAACGCCAGCAGTAGTTCCTCCACCCCGGGGTACAGGGTCGCGCTGGTGCCGATGACCTGGCTGTAAAGGTCCAGCAATCTTTGCCACTTGGCATCGAGTTCGGGCGAGTCTTCTGCCAGTCCCAGCGAAAGCCTGACCAGGGCGCGAGCGCCGTTGGAGACATTGGCGCGAATCAGGTTGGCATCCATCGCCCCCAGCCCGTGCTCGGCCCGCAGTTCCTGCACAACGACCACGAACTCTTCTGCCGTATCGATCAAGGTGCCGTCCAGGTCGAACAGGACGGCCGCGAGAGATTTGGGAAATGAGCTCACTCGGGTTTTTCCGTTCTCACCATGTAGTTCACCGCAACGTCTCGAGGGTTGAGTCGGTAACGCCGGGTAATCGGATTATAGGTGAGGCCTGTCATATCGGTGACGACAAGACCCGCGGCGCGACACCAACTGGCCAATTCGGAGGGCTTGATGAACTTGGTGTACTCGTGGGTGCCCGCCGGCAGCAGCTTGAGAACGTGCTCAGCGCCCACAATCATCAGGGTGAAGGCCTTGGGGTTGCGATTGATGGTAGAGAAATACAGGGAGGCGCCCGGTTTGGCCAGTTCAGCGCAGGCGGCAATGACGGCGGCCGGGTCGGGAACGTGTTCGAGCATTTCCAGGCAGCACACAATGTCGAAACTGGCCGGGACTTCTGCGGCCAATTCCTCCGCAGTGATCTGGCGATAGTCTACTGATACGCCCGACTCCAGTTGGTGAATCTGTGCCACCGACAGTGGTGCTTCACCCATATCAATACCAGTAACTTTCGCCCCGCGGTGGGCCATTGCCTCGGCGAGAATACCGCCGCCACAGCCGACATCAATGAGTGTTTTATCCACCACCGGCGAGTGCTCGTCGATGTAGTTGGCGCGCAGGGGGTTGATGTCGTGCAAAGGCTTGAACTCACCATTGCGGTCCCACCAACGGGAGGCAAGTGCTTCAAACTTGGCGATCTCCTGGGGGTCAACGTTCAGGGTCTGGCTCATGCTTGGTTGTCTCCGGCAGCGATGCGCTGTTGCCACTTGCTGATGCGCTCGGTGAGATTCGACGAGTCAATAGTAGTGAGTTCGCGCGCCTGCATTACTGCCCGGCCGGCGATCCAGCTGTGGGTGACCTGGCTACCATTGCAAGCGTACACCAGTTGCGACAACACGTTGTACAGCGGTTGTGTTTCCGGCTTGCTCAGATCCACGGCGATCAGGTCGGCCTGCTTGCCCACCTCCAGACTGCCGATGCGATGTTCCAGTCCCATGGCCCTGGCCCCGGCGATTGTGGCCATGCTCAATGCCTGCGCTGCGGGCAGTGCCGTGGCATCCTGGCTGTGCAGCTTGGCGAGCATAGCCGCCGCCTGCATTTCGCCAAACATATTGAGGTCGTTGTTGCTGGCGGCGCCGTCTGTTCCCAAAGCCACATTGACGCCGGCTGCCAGCAACTTGTCTACCGGGCAGGTACCCGACGCCAGCTTCATATTTGATTGTGGACAATGCACCACGTGAGCCCCGTTGCGTGCCAGCAAATCGATGTCCTGCTGGCCAATGGAGGTCATGTGTACGCACTGGGTTCGCGGGCCGATCAGGCCCAGCCGATCCAGCATATCCAGCGGCCGCTCACCGTGTTGCTCCACGGCCTGCAACACCTCGCTAGCGGTTTCGTGCAGGTGAATGTGCACCGGCATGTCCGCCTCCGCGGACAGTGTGGCCACCTTGGCGAGGTTGGGCTCGGATACGGTGTAGGGCGCGTGTGGGCCGAAGGCCAGTGTGATCAAACCGTCGGGCTGAATACCATTGCGCAGATCCAGGCCTTTGCGAATATATTCGTCGGCGTCGCTGGCCCATACCGTGGGAAAATCAAAAATTGGGAAGGTGATCTGGCAGCGCATACCCGATTCTCTCGCTACGCGCGAGGTTACATCGGGATAGAAGTACATATCGCTGAAGGTGGTTGTGCCGCTGCGCAACATCTCCGCGATAGCCAGCCTGACGCCATCTTCTACAAATTCTTCGCTGACATGCTGTCCCTCCGCGGGCCAGATGTGTTCTTCCAGCCACGGCATCAGGGGCAGGTCGTCAGCGAAGCCGCGCAACAGGCTCATTGCCGCGTGTCCGTGGGTATTGATCAGTCCCGGGATCAGGGCATGGCCGGGCAGGTGAATCTCATCGTCGGCCGTTAGCGTGCTGGCCTCGCTCCGCGGCAGAATTGCGCTGATATGCCCGTCGCGAACGGCCAGGCTGTGATCTGTAAGTACTTCCCCCTCCGGCACCACCGGTACGATCCATTCGGGGTGCAGCAGAATATCGACACTGTTGTCCTGCCGGTTCATACGTCCTCTTCAGATTGTGAGCAACGGGCGGTGAAATGGTGAAAAATCCACCAACTTTTGCAGTTTAAACCGGCCGTTTTTAATTCGCGCGAAAGTATAACCGCAATTCCTCGGAAGGGGCGGTTTCATTGGCTTGAAATCGCCAAAAACATGGCGGTTGAAGGCCGAATTCCGTATAATTGACGGTTTGTGCCGGAGGGTGCGCAAAGTCGTTCTCACGCTGTTCTGCTTCGCAACATTAGGGGCTTGTCATCAAACCGCAACGGGCGTCTTCCGAGACTGCCAAGCGGTGTAAAGAAGACTACTGCAAGTGCAAAACAAGGCGTAATCCGCCGTATAAAAATAGCCCTCACCAGGGACGTTAAGGAAACCGTTTTACATGGGTGAAATAGCCAAAGAAATTCTTCCCGTCAATATCGAAGACGAGATGAAGCAGTCCTATTTGGATTACGCAATGAGCGTAATCGTGGGCAGGGCGCTTCCGGATGTGCGCGACGGATTAAAGCCTGTGCACCGGCGTGTTCTGTACGCCATGAACGAGCTCAACAACGACTGGAACAAAGCCTACAAAAAGTCGGCCCGTGTGGTCGGCGATGTGATCGGTAAATACCACCCGCATGGCGATTCTGCGGTGTACGACACCATCGTGCGGATGGCACAGCCGTTTTCCCTGCGCTACATGTTGGTTGACGGCCAGGGTAACTTCGGTTCGGTCGACGGCGACTCCGCGGCTGCCATGCGATACACCGAGATTCGCATGCGCAAGATTGCCCATTCCATTCTTGCCGACCTGGATAAAGAGACTGTCGATTTTGTCGACAACTACGACGGCACTGAAAAGATTCCGGCGGTTATGCCAACGCGGGTGCCGAACCTGCTGGTTAACGGTTCCTCGGGTATTGCGGTGGGTATGGCTACCAATATACCGCCGCACAATCTCACCGAGGTGGTCAGTGGCACCCTGGCGCTAATCGCCAATCCAGACCTGACCGTTGACGAGTTGATGGAGCATATCCCCGGTCCCGATTTTCCCACCGGTGCCATCATCAACGGCCGTGCGGGCATCATTCAGGCCTATCGTAGCGGTCGCGGGCGTATCTATGTGCGCGCCAAGGCCGAGGTGATCACCGATGAAAAACGCGGCAAAGACACCATCCTTATTCACGAGATTCCCTATCAGCTCAACAAGGCACGCCTGATCGAGCGCATTGCCGAACTGGTCAAGGAGAAGAAAATCGAGGGCATCACGGAACTGCGTGATGAATCCGATAAAGACGGTATGCGCGTGGTTATCGAGCTGCGACGCGGCGAAATTGGCGACGTGGTGCTCAATAACCTGTATGCGCAGACCCAACTGCAGTCGGTGTTCGGCATCAATATGGTGGCCCTGGTCGATGGCGAGCCGAAGATCCTCAATCTGAAAGAGATTCTCGAAGCGTTTATTCGCCACCGCCGCGAGGTAGTTACCCGCCGCACGGTTTACCTGCTGCGCAAAGCCCGTGAGCGCGGCCATATTCTCGAGGGGCTGGCCATTGCCCTGGCTAATATCGATCCGGTCATTGAGCTGATCAAGGCGTCCCCCAGTCCCGCTGAGGCGCGGGAGAAGCTGTTGGCGCGTTCCTGGCCTGCGGGCGATGTCTCTACCATGTTGGAGCGTGCCGGTGCTGATTCCTGCCGTCCGGACGACCTGGAGCCACAGTACGGCCTGCACGATGGCGAGTACCACCTGTCTCCGGCCCAGGCCCAGGCTATTCTCGAATTGCGCCTGCACCGACTCACCGGTCTGGAGCACGAAAAGCTGCTGGCTGAATTCCAGGAGCGCCTGGCGGAAATTGCCGATTACCTGGAAATCCTCAGCGATCCCGAGCGCCTGAAGCTAGTGATTCGCGAGGAATTGGAAGAACTGGTTGCAGAATACGGCGACGAGCGCAAAACCGAAATCACCGCCTCCCAGCACGACCTCACGGTCGAGGATCTGATTACCGAAGAAGATCGTGTGGTCACCATTTCCCACGGTGGCTACGCTAAAACCCAGCCGTTGTCGGATTATCAGGCGCAGCGCCGAGGCGGCATGGGTAAGTCCGCCACCGCGGTGAAGGACGAGGATTTTGTTGAACACCTGCTGATTGCCAGCACCCATGCCACCATCCTGTGTTTCTCCAACATGGGCAAGGTGTACTGGTTGAAGGTATTCCAGATTCCCCTGGCGGGCCGCAATTCCCGCGGTCGCCCCATGGTGAACCTGTTGCCCCTGGAAGAGGGCGAGCGGGTAACATCGATTCTACCGGTGGAGGAGTACACCGAGGGTCACTTCATCTTCATGGCCACTGCCAATGGCACGGTCAAGAAAACCGAGTTGACCAATTTCGCCCGTCAGCGCAGCGTGGGTTTACGCGCGCTGGAACTGGAGGAGGGCGATGTGCTGGTGGGTACTGCCATTACCGACGGCAATTGCGACGTGATGCTGTTTAGCAGTGAAGGCAAGACCGCCCGATTCAAGGAAGAGGATGTGCGACCGATGGGACGCACCGCCCGCGGTGTGCGGGGTATCCGCCTGGGCCAAGGCCATCGCATGATCTCGCTGATCATCCCCCAGGAGAATGGTCGCGTACTCACAGTGAGTGAAAACGGCTACGGCAAGCGCACCGAGGTTTCCGAGTTCCCCACGAAAGGGCGCGGCAACAAGGGTGTGATCGCTATGTCGACCAGCGCCCGCAATGGCGACCTCGTGGGTGCCACCCAGGTGTTCGAGGGCGACGAACTGATGCTTATATCCAACCAGGGCACACTGGTGCGCACACGTGCGGACGAGGTGTCTATCCTGGGGCGCAACACCCAGGGTGTGCGTGTTATTCGCACCAAAGAAGGGGAGACGCTGGTCAGCGTCGAGCGCATCGAAGAGCCGGAAGTAGACGACCTGGTGGAACAGGAGTCACAACACGAACCGCAACAGGAACAAGAGCCAGGCGAGGACTGAGTCCCCCGCTCAATATAGACAAGGAACCATTGAAATGACCCGCTGTTACAACTTCTGCGCCGGACCGGCCGCGCTCCCAGAATCCGTATTGGAAACTGCGCGGGATGAGTTGCTGGACTGGCACGGCAAGGGTTTGTCGTTGATGGAAATGAGCCATCGCAGCCCCGAGGTAGTCGGGATGGCTGAGGAAGCCGAGCAAGCCCTGCGACGCCTGCTGGGCATCACTGATGACTATGCGGTGCTGTTTTTGCAAGGGGGTGCCAGTACCCAGTTTGCAGCGGTGCCACTGAACCTGGCTGCCGCCGGTGATCGGGTCGATTACATCAATACCGGGCAGTGGTCTAAAAAGGCGATAGCCGAGGCGCGCCGTTACTGTGATGTAAATGTGGCAGCGACATCCGAGGACACCAATTTCTCCACGATCCCGGCCTTTGATAGCTGGGCACTGAGTGATAACGCCACCTATCTGCACTACACCCCTAACGAAACCATCGGCGGTGTGGAGTATTTCTGGACGCCGGAGGTAGACGCACCGCTGGTGGCGGACATGTCGTCTACAATTTTGTCGCGCCCGATAGAGATCAGTAAGTTCGGATTCATTTACGCCGGTGCACAGAAAAACATCGGTCCAGCAGGTCTGACCGTGGCTATCGTGCGCCGCGACCTGCTGGGGCGCGCTATGGACAACTGCCCGGCCATGCTTAACTGGCAGGTGGCCGCAGACAACGACTCCATGTACAACACCCCACCGACCTTTGGGTTGTACCTGGCGGGCCTTGTGTTTGCCTGGTTGGAGGGCCTGGGTGGGCTCACGGCCATGGAGGCGCTTAACCGGCGCAAGGCGGAAGCCCTCTATGGCGCGATCGATGGCAGCGACTTCTATGCCAACCCGGTAGAACTGGGCAGCCGTTCCCTGATGAATGTGCCCTTTACCCTGGCCGATGCGGCGTTGGACAAACAGTTTCTGGCGGAGTCGGAGGCGGCAGGTTTACTCAACCTGAAAGGCCATCGTTCGGTGGGGGGTATGCGCGCCAGCATCTACAATGCTGTCAGTGAGCAGGCGGTGGCAGCACTGATAGAATTTATGCAGGATTTCGAGCAACGCAATGGCTGACGAGCGCGATCTGGACCAGGTCAGGGCCGACATTGACGCCATAGACCGTGAGATACAGGCGTTATTGAATCGTCGGGCTGAGTGTGCCCAACGCGTAGCCGATATCAAATTATCCGAGGTCCAGGCTGCCCGTGCTGACGGCGAGGACAGTGCCGAGGTGGTCTACTACCGGCCCGAGCGTGAGGCCCAGGTATTGCAGGGCATTATCGACCGCAATGAGGGGCCGCTCGCTGGAGAAACCGTCGCCCATATATTCCGCGAAGTGATGTCCGCCTGCCTGGCGCTGGAAAAGCCGCTGCAGGTGGCCTACCTGGGACCGGAGGGCACCTTCACCCAGGCTGCCGCCATTAAGCACTTTGGGCACGCGGCGATCAATGTTTCCCAGAGCACCATTGACGCGGTGTTCGCCCAGGTTGAGTCCGGTGAATGCAACTACGGCGTGGTGCCGGTGGAAAATTCCACCGAGGGCATGGTCAGCCACACCCTGGACAATTTCATGGACTCCCCGCTGAAGATTTCCGGCGAGGTGGAGATGCGCATTGTGCATCACCTGCTCGCCGCACCCGGCACCGATGCCAAAAGTGTTACTCGCATCTGTGCCCACCAGCAGGCGCTAGCCCAGTGCCGCAATTGGTTGGATAAGCACTGGCCCCATGTCGAGCGCGAAGCGGTCAGCAGTAATGGGGAGGCGGCGCGTATCGCTGCTGAGACCCCGGGTGTCGCTGCCGTGGCGGGGGATGTTGCAGAAGACCAGTACCACCTGGAGCGTCTGGCCAGCAATATCGAAGATTACTCGGATAACACCACGCGCTTTCTGGTGGTGGGCCGAGATGATGTGCCTCCCAGCGGGCGGGATAAGACCTCGATCATCGTCTCCAGTCGCAACAAGCCGGGCGCACTGTTTACCTTGCTGGAGCCGTTCCGCACCGGTGGTGTGAGCCTGACCCGCATCGATACACGGCCTTCGCGCACGGAGAAGTGGGCCTACGTGTTCTTTATCGAGTTCGAAGGTCATTTGCAGGACGAGAATATCGCTGCCATTGTCGCGGAATTGGAAGAGCAATCCATCTTGCTCAAGCCCCTGGGGTCATACCCGCGCGCTGTATTGTAGGTGGCTGAATCGTGAGCTACCCGCACAATTCCGTTGTTATCCTCGGCCTCGGCCTGATCGGCGGCTCCCTGGCGCGCTCTCTGCGAGCGACGGGTTTCAGTGAGCGCATCACCGCCTGGGGCCACCGCGAGCCCTCCCTGGCCCGTGGTGTGGAACTGGGCATTATCGACAGCTATTCCCTGGATCTGGAAGAGGCCATAGTCGGCGCGGACATCATCGTGGTGGCAACGCCAACCCTGACTGCCGCCCAGATGCTCAATACCTTGCTGCCACTGCTTCCCGCTGATGGCTCTCTCTCCGTTGAAGGCTCTTCATCGGCTGAGGGCTCTGGCCCGGTGCTCACCGATGTCGCCAGCGTGAAGGGCAGCCTGCGGGATGCGGTTGTCACTGAGCGCGGAAGCATGCCAGCCAAGCTGATATTGGGGCACCCGATAGCAGGCTCAGAGCGTAGCGGCGTCGAGGCCTCCAGCGTAGACCTGTTTCAGTATCACCGGGTTATCCTCACCCCAGAACCAGACAGCGACCCACAGGCCCTGGATTTGATCACACGCATGTGGGACAGCACCGGGGCGGATGTCGTCTCCATGTCCGTGGCACAGCACGATGCTGTGCTGGCGGCCACCAGTCACCTGCCTCATGTACTGGCCTATGCGCTGGTGGATGCGCTGGCACAGTCCGAGGTCAGCGAGGATATTTTTCGCTTCGCTGCCGGTGGTTTTCGCGACTTCACGCGTATCGCCTCCAGCGACCCGACCATGTGGAAAGATATCTCGATTGCCAACCGCCAAGCGCTGCTGGAAGCCATTGATAGCTTCGACACGCACCTGCAGACGTTGCGCGCTGCTATAGCGGCCGAGGATGCTGACGCGCTGATGAACACCTTTACCCGGGCCAAGGAATCGCGGGACCGTTTTACCGCCCTGCTTGCCGCCCGCAAATCTTCACAAGACTGAGATACGATTTATTCAGGGCTATAGAGAGGGCTGAAGCAAGAGCATGCATTTCCAATTATTACCCGGCGGCACCATGACTGGCGAGGCCCGCGTCCCCGGGGACAAATCTATCTCCCATCGCTCTATCATGCTTGGCGCGCTGGCCAACGGCACTACCCGCGTTTCCGGTTTTCTCGAGGGCGAGGATGCGCTGGCCACCGTGGCTGCGTTTCGGGAGATGGGGGTAACAATCTCCGGTCCTGACAACGGTGCGTTGACCATTGAAGGCGTCGGTCTCAACGGCCTGCGCGCGCCTTCGAAAGCTTTGGACCTGGGCAATGCGGGTACCAGTATGCGTCTGCTCTGTGGTTTGCTGGCCGGACAGCCTTTCCCCTGTGAACTCACCGGCGACGTGTCACTGTGCAGTCGCCCGATGGGGCGGGTGATCGATCCCCTGGCCCTGATGGGCGCGAAAGTCGACAGCGCCGAGGGTGGACGACCGCCCCTGCGTCTGCAGGGCGGCGCGGCGTTGAACAGTATCCACTATGACCTGCCGATGGCCAGTGCCCAGGTTAAGTCCTGTGTCTTGCTGGCGGGTCTGTATGCCAGTGGCACTACCTCGGTGACGGAGCCCGCACCCACCCGCGATCACACCGAACGTATGTTGCGCGGCTTTGGCTACGAGGTGACGGACACTGACGGGGTAATCGGCTTGAGTGGTGGCGGTGAACTGACCGCAGCAGATATCGAGGTGCCTGCGGATATCTCTTCGGCAGCTTTTTTTATGGTGGCGGCCAGCATAGCACCGGGCTCAGACCTGCTGCTGACCCATGTTGGCATCAATCCTACCCGCACAGGGGTTATCGGCATCCTGCAGGCGATGGGGGCTGATATTACCCTGCTCAACGAACGCGAGGTGGGTGGCGAGCCGGTGGCAGATATCCGTGTGCGATACGCGGAGCTCCAGGGTATCGACATACCACAGGACCTGGTGCCACTGGCGATTGATGAATTCCCCGTGTTGTTTATCGCGGCCGCCTGCGCCCAGGGCACCACCCGCCTGACCGGAGCCGAGGAGTTGCGGGTGAAAGAAAGCGATCGCATTGCCAGTATGGCCGAGGGCCTGAGCACGCTGGGCGTCAACAATGAAGTCCTGCCCGACGGTATTGTTATCGAGGGTGGGCAACTGGGCTCCGGTGCGGTGAATACCTTTCACGATCACCGCATTGCCATGGCATTCTCGGTCGCCGCCCTGCGTGCCAGCGGCGAGATCACTGTGCGCGACTGCGACCATGTGGCCACGTCTTTTCCCGGCTTTGACACCCTGGCCCAGAGCGTTGGGCTGCAGATCAGCGCCGTGGATGATTGAATGACGTATCCGGCCCCTGTCATCACAGTTGATGGGCCCAGCGGGGCCGGCAAGGGCACGCTCAGCCATATGCTGGCCGACACCCTGGGCTGGCACTTGCTCGACAGCGGCGCGCTCTACCGGGTGACCGGCCAGGCTTGCCTGATCGAAGGGGTGAGTTGGGCAGACGAACAGGCCGTCACCGCCGTGGCCCGCAGCCTCGAGGTGACCTTTACCAGTGACAGCACCGGCGAGATCCTGGTGGCCTATAAAGGGCGGGATGTCAGCCAGGCTATTCGCACTGAGGAGGGTGGTCGCGGTGCCTCCACGGTGGCCGCTATTCCCACTGTGCGCGAGGCTTTGCTGGCGCGCCAGCGCGAGTTTTGCACGGCCCCGGGTCTGGTGGCCGATGGCCGCGATATGGGTACCGTGGTATTCCCTGCCGCAGACCTGAAAATCTTCCTCACCGCGAGTGCCGAAGTGCGTGCCGAGCGCCGTTATAAGCAATTGATTGCTAAAGGGGAAAGTGTTACCCTCCCGCGCCTTCTCGAGGACATCGAAGAACGAGATGCCCGCGACCGCAGTCGCACCGTCTCCCCACTGTGTCCCGCAGAAGACGCCATTGTCCTGGACAGCTCCGCCATGCCGATACCCCAAGTGTTCGAGCTGGCAATGTCCAAGGTGCAGGGAAAAGGCCTCAAATAGCCCTATTTGTCGCTAAAATCCACAAAATGGCAATAACTGTCGCGTTCTGGCTCCTCCAGTTTTGGCCTGAACTGCGGCGTACTATGGATGACCCGAGTCTGCTGGAGATTCGGAGCAGGCGCCCAGCGCCAGATTATTTACAGGTAATGTCCAATGAGCGAATCTTTCGCCGATCTCTTTGAAGAAAGTCTGAAAACCGTCGATATGAAGCCAGGTGCCATTGTCACCGGTGTGGTCATCGACATTGATAACGAGTGGGTAACCGTCCACGCGGGCCTCAAGTCCGAAGGCGTTATTCCTCGTGCCCAGTTTACCGATGCCACAGGTGAGTGTTCCCTGACTATCGGTGACGAAGTCCAGGTTGCCCTGGAAACCGTTGAAGATGGCTTTGGTGAGACCAAGCTGTCCCGCGAGAAGGCCAAGCGTGCCGAGGCATGGAAGGAGCTGGAAGCAGCCCACGAAGCCGACGAATTGGTCACCGGTGTTATCAACGGCAAGGTCAAGGGTGGTTTCACCGTCGATATCAACACCATCCGTGCATTCCTGCCCGGCTCATTGGTGGATGTCCGTCCGGTTCGCGAAACCGTGCACCTGGAAGGCAAAGAACTCGAATTTAAAGTCATCAAGCTCGACCAGAAGCGCAACAACGTTGTGGTTTCACGTCGTGCAGTGATGGAAGCGGCTAACAGCGTCGAGCGTGACGCACTGCTGGAAAGCCTGCAAGAAGGCATGTCGGTCAAGGGTATCGTCAAGAACCTCACCGACTACGGTGCCTTCGTTGACCTCGGCGGTGTGGACGGACTGTTGCACATTACCGACATGTCCTGGAAGCGCATCAAGCATCCTTCCGAGATTGTTGAAGTGGCCCAGGAAATTGACGTCAAGATTCTCAAGTTCGACCGCGAGCGCAACCGCGTATCGCTGGGTCTGAAGCAACTGGGTGAAGATCCCTGGGTTGAGATTACTGGACGCTACCCTGAGGGCAGCCGCGTCAACGCCAAGATCACCAACCTCACCGACTACGGCTGTTTTGCCGAGCTGGAAGAGGGTGTCGAAGGTCTGGTTCACGTTTCCGAAATGGACTGGACAAACAAGAACGTACACCCCTCGAAGATTGTCCAGTTGGGCGACGAAGTCGAGGTTATGGTCCTGGACATCGACGAGGAGCGTCGTCGGATTTCCCTGGGTATCAAGCAGTGTCAGCAGAACCCCTGGGACGCCTTTGCCTCACAGTACAGCAAGGGCGACAAGATCTCCGGCAACATCAAGTCCATCACTGACTTCGGAATCTTCATCGGCCTGGAAGGCGCGATCGACGGACTGGTACACCTGTCCGACATCAGCTGGAACGAGACTGGCGAAGAAGCCGTGCGCAACTACAAGAAGGGCGACGAGATCGAGACGGTCATCCTGTCCATCGACCCCGAGCGTGAGCGTATCTCCCTGGGCGTTAAGCAGCTGGAAGACGACCCCTTCGGTAACTACGTGGCCGAGAACGATCGCGGCGCTATCGTGACCGGTGAAGTCATCGAGGTAGATGCCAAGGCGGTTGTGATCAAGCTGGCAGAGGAAGTGGAGGGCGTTCTCAAGGCCTCCGACATCAGCCGCGACAAGGTT
Organism: Halieaceae bacterium; assembly: GCA_963669435.1. GTDB lineage: Bacteria > Pseudomonadota > Gammaproteobacteria > Pseudomonadales > Halieaceae > CALJFL01. The sequence continues at coordinate 462,407 of OY770025.1, read as the reverse complement.
GACGACGCGCGCAGCCTGTTCAAGGTCGGTGATTCCGTGGAAGCCAAGATCGTTTCCGTTGATCGCAAGAACCGCGGCCTGGCGCTGTCCATCAAGGCCAAGGATTACGACGATGAGAAGGAAGCGGTCAAGTCCCTGAAAGAGTCCGAGCAGGAAGCGGCCTCACCGGGTACTATCGGTGACCTGATCAAGGCGCAAATGGGCGATAACTAAACCCAACGCGTCTTTCAAGACCCCTAAAAGGCTCACTTCGGTGGGCCTTTTTTCGTTAAAAAATAACAACTTGCGTAATTTTTTGTGGCGGTACAGAATAGAGCCCCTATATTGATAAAAACTGAATACCAGAGCCCCGCATAACAGAACCTCTGACCCAGGAGGCAATATGACTAAAAGTGAATTGATAGAAACCATCGCGGCACGCCAGAGCCAGCTCTCCTCCAAGGATGTGGAGTTGGCAGTGAAGACTATTCTGGAGCATATGTCCCAGGCCCTTTCCAGCGGCGAGCGCATAGAAATTCGTGGTTTCGGCAGCTTTTCCCTGCACTACCGGGAGCCACGCCGGGGGCGCAACCCCAAGACCGGCGATTCCGTGGAGTTGACAGGCAAATATGTACCGCACTTCAAGCCTGGCAAGGAGCTGCGTGAACGTGTGAATCTGGGACTGCATGCGGGTTTGTAGTTTTCCCGCAAAAACAGAAGCGGTATGATTTGGTTCATACCGCTTTTTTTTTGCCAGCGCCTAAAAGCCAGGCACGCAAAAAACACTGAACCTGTCTGGAATAGCTTATGAAATTTCTTCGCACGCTGCTCACTGTCGTCGTTGTTCTGGGCGCACTTGCGGTCGGGGTGCTGTTTGCAATTCAGAACAAGGAACCGGTGGCGCTCAACCTGTTGGTATACGCTTTTGAACCACGCAGTCTGGCGCTGTGGCTGTTCTCTGCGCTGGCTGTCGGTGGCGCGCTCGGCATGCTCATTTCCTCGGCCATTGTAATCCGACTGCGCACTGCGCTCAGTTCAGCCCAGCGTCAGCTTGCCCGTGCCCGCAGTGAGGTGGACACCCTGCGCACCGCCGGCCTGAAAGACAGTGAATGACTTATTGATTTTTGCCCTGCTGTTCCTTGCCATCGCCATTGGTTGGTTGCTGGGTAGGCGCAGTGCTCCGCGCATACCCGCGGGACCGGAGCTGCCCAGCCAGTACTACAAGGGCCTGAACTACCTGCTTGATGGGCGTCCGGACGGTGCCATCGACGCCTTCATTAATGCGCTGGAAGTGAATAGCGAGACGCTGGAAACCCACGTCGCATTGGGCAACCTGCTACGCAAAAAAGGCGAAGTCGACCGCGCTATTCGCATTCACCAGAATCTGCTGGCGCGCCCCAGCTTGCCGCGTACCCAGGTCCACCAGGCACACCTGGAACTCGCCCGGGACTACATCAGTGCGGGCTTACTGGACCGCGCCGAGCGCCTGTTACTGGACCTTGTCGAGGAGTCACCTGAACAGCGCCGGGCGAGTCAGCGACACCTGCTTGAAATTTACCAGAACGAGCGTGAGTGGCAGCAGGCCATCGATGTGGCCATGGCGCTATTGCCTCGTAAATCGCTGCTGAGCACCGGCATCGAGCCGATCGATGGTCAGCCAGTGGCGGTGGCGCTGGCACACTACTACTGTGAGCTCGCTTGCGAAAAGCGTGACCAGGGTGATCTGCCCGGCGCGCGCAAGCTGATTCAGCAGGCGCTCACCCATGACAAGCAGTGCGTACGCGCCTCCCTGCTGTTGGGTGAAGTGGAACATGACTGCGGCAACTTCAAGCAGGCAGTGAAAGCCCTGCGAAAAGTACGTCAGCAGGACCCCGAGTACATTTCGGAGACCATTCCCCTGTTGCGAGAGTGCTATCGTGAGCTACAGGACGACAAGACGCTCAAGGCCTACCTGCAGGAGTGTCTTGCTACCGATTCTACGGCACCTCTGGTGCTGGCGGTGGCTGAGGATTTACGAATCTCTGAAGGCGACAGGGTGGCGGGCGAGTTTCTGTCGTCGCAGCTGGCTGACAAGCCTTCCCTGCGCGGGTTGGCCCGCCTGATAGGCATGCAACTGGACAGCGCGGAGCCCGAGGCCAGGGAAAACCTCAGCCTGCTGCAATTGCTGGTGGACCGGTTGGTGGCTGAGCGGGCGACCTATCGCTGCGGTCACTGTGGCTTTGCAGGACAGCAGCTGCACTGGTACTGCCCGGGCTGCAAGTACTGGGGAACGGTTAAGACTATTCGCGGCACGCGGCTTGAGTAAGACTTGCTGCATCACTAAGGACACACTATGAACTCACCCATTATCGTGGCCCTGGATTACCCGGACCAGGCATCAGCTTTGGCCCTGGCGGAGAGGCTATCGCCCGATTTATGCCGCCTGAAGGTGGGCAAGGAGGCCTTCACCCGCAGTGGCCCTGCTATGGTGGAAAAGCTGCAGGCCATGGGATTCGAGATTTTCCTCGATCTTAAATATCACGATATACCCAATACGGTTGCCGCGGCAGTAAAAGCAGCGGCGGAGCTTGGGGTCTGGATGGTCAATGTGCACGCCGGAGGTGGTCGTCGCATGCTGGAGGCGGCGCGCGACGCGCTCACGGCAAGCGAACAGCCCCCCCTGCTGATCGGCGTGACGGTGCTGACCAGTCTGTCGGATGAGGACCTTGCGGAATTGGGCTACACCGAGACACCGGCAGAGCGGGTCATGCGGCTCGCCGCCCTGGTTGCCAGCTGCGGCCTGGATGGCGTGGTTTGTTCTGCGCGCGAGGCCAGTGAGCTGCGACAGCTACACACGGAGAATTTCGCTTTGGTCACTCCGGGAATACGGCTGGCTGGCGATGACGCCGGAGACCAGCGGCGGGTTTTGACACCCCGTGACGCGGTCGCACAAGGTGCAGATTACCTGGTCATTGGCCGCTCGATTACCGCGGCGGAAGACCCTTTGGCAGCCTTGCAACGCGTGCACCAGGAGCTGAAATAATAGATTAAAATCAAATGCGGCCTTTTTCTGGTCGCTGACTTTCCCGCTGCTACACTACTCCCTGATACGGAAGCCAGCATGGACGCTGACTGTAAATAGGGAGATTACCTCATGACGTATTCCAATCTAGAAACACGCACTTATTCTGAAAAACACGCAACGGCAAACCGTTGGCTGCGCACACGCCTGGGACGGGTATGCCTGCTGGCCTTGTCGCTGACTCTCGGTTCTGCTTACCTGGCCATGGCACCACCGGTATATGCACAGGACAGTGAAGCAGCTGTGCAGGTGGCCACGGTTAACATCAACCAGGCCGATGCTGCGGCCCTGGCATCTGGCTTGAAGGGGGTGGGTAAGAGTCGCGCCGAGGAGATAGTCAGGCACAGGGAAGCTTTCGGCCCATTCACCGCCGTTGACGAGTTGGCAGAGGTCAAGGGCATTGGCAAATCCACCGTCGATAAAAATCGCGCGGTGATATCGCTGGATTAACCCATCGGCATCCGTATCATGAAGGGGCTGCGGCCCCTTTTTTTATGCCACCTTGGGATAATTCGGTAATGCCTCAAGTATCACCGCACTATGTAGAGCTGCCCCAGGCTTATCGGTGTGCGATGGCAGGAAATAGTAATAACACAGAGAAACTGCGTGTGAGTTGCACATGAAATGCCTGGTAACCGGCGCAACCGGATTTATCGGCCGGGAATTGTGTGTTCGCTTACAGCAGGGCGGGCACGAGGTGGTTGCATTTAGCCGCGGTGGCGGGTCGGTAACTGATAGTGTTTCAACCACGGCCGTAGACCTCGCGTCCGAACTCATCGATCCAGCCCAGTTAAACGGCGTCGACGTGGTGTTCCACCTGGCCGGCATTGCTCACACACGTGCGCCTGAAGCTGATTATGAATGGGTTAATCACCGCGCCACGCTGGCCCTGGCAGAGGCGGCACTCGCTGCCGGCGTGGAGCGATTTGTTTTCTTGAGCAGTGTGAAGGCCATGGGCGCACTCGCCACAGCCACGCCAAGGTTGGAAGATGACTGTCACAAACCCGGCGATCCCTACAGCATAAGTAAACTGCGTGCCGAGAATGGTCTCAGGCTGGCTTACGCGCAGAGCACCATGGCCGTGGTCATACTGCGCCCACCCCTGGTCTACGGGGAAGGTGCGCGCGGTAACCTCGCAGCCCTGGCGAGTGGAATTCGACGGGGTTTGCCGCGCCCGCCGGCGGCTGGCAGTCGCTCCATGATTGGACGCAGCGATTTGGTTGGCGTGTTACTCGCCGTTGCGCAGGCGCCACTGCGGGGCGTGCAAACCTGGCTGGTCACCGATGGTGAAACATACACATTCCAGCGCTGTTTCGACGCTCTCGCTAGCGGATCGGGGCGTACCACTCAGCGGGTCTGGTTACCCCTGTGGTGCTGGTGGCTTGCGGCTGCTTGTTACGACGTTTTAAGGCATCTAACGGGAAAGGCTGGCGGTGATGAGAGCACGTTCGACAAACTGTTCGGTGATGCGTGTTATGACAACAGCGCAATTAGGGCCTCTATCGACTGGCAGCCGCAGTATACGCTTGAGAGTACCCTGGGCGAAGAAGCAGTAGCGACAGAGGCTATTACTGCCAAGTCATGATTGCCTCAGTCGTCATCGCATTCATTGTGTCAGCCCTGGGTTGTGGTCTTTACCTGCGCCTGGCCCAGCGATTCAATATCGTGGACAACCCCAACGCACGCAGTTCGCATACGCAATCGACGCCGCACGGAGGCGGTGTGCCGATTATGCTGGCACTTATCCTTGCCATGTTTTGTGCGGCAATCTTCTACGACGCCTGGAAGGCGCAGCTACTGTCGCTTGCGGGCCTTGCTATCAGCCTCACTTGCCTGGGCGTAGTTGATGACTTGCGGGGGCTTTCGGTCAGGCTGCGATTTGCCTGCTACACCGGTTTGGCAGTACTTGCGGTATGGTGGCTAGCGTCCCCCAAGGCTGCACCTGGAATGTTGCTTTCGGCAGTGTGGGTGCTCGCCATAGTGTGGTCCCTGAACCTCTATAACTTCATGGATGGTATTGATGGCATCGCCGGGTCGCAGTGTTTCTTTGCTGCCGGAGCCGCTGCGCTACTGAGCTTCGCAGGCGGTCGGGATGATCAGTACGCGTTGTTCTGTTTGCTGTTGGCCTTTAGTCACCTGGGATTCCTGGTTTGGAACTGGCCGCCGGCCCGACTTTTCATGGGTGATGCGGGCAGCATACCGACGGGTTTTTTACTGGCGGGGCTCGCGTTTTTTGGCCAGGTGTCCGGTGCTTTGCCCGTCGCCTGCTGGCTGATCTTGCTCGCCGTATTTATTACCGATAGCAGTTGGACCTTGTGCTGGCGATTGCTGAAGGGGCAGCGCATCTTTGAGGCTCACCGTTTGCACGCCTATCAGCGACTGAGCCGGCAGTGGCAGTCTCATATGGCAGTGGATTTTGTGCTTATTGCGGTCATCGGATTGTGGTTGTTTCCGCTGGCCTGGGCGGCGCAGGCGTGGCCTGAATGGCGGTTAAGTTTGGTAATAATCGCCTATCTTCCCCTCCTTTGGGTCATGGCGAAATTAAGGCATTTACCGTAGTATTCCCCTTTCAACCTGCCGCTTATAACGACATGCCTACAGGCCGGTTGGTGACCACTTGGAGTGGGGGAAGACTTGCCGAAAAATATCCTGTCCCTGGGTGTACGCTTTGTCTCCATGTTAATGGGAAGTTTGCGTGAAGCCCTGGAAAAACTCATAGAGCTGCCGCGCAATATCAAGCAGAGCTTTCTGCTGGCTCTGGATATGTGCTTCGTCGCTGGTGCCATGTGGTTGGCCATCGCGCTGCGTTGGGGCCATACCGATTTCCCGCTGGGCCCTATCGAAATCGCGTGTGCCGGCTTCACGGTGCTGGCCAGTGCCGTCATCTTCCTGCGCCTTGGGCTTTATCGTGCAGTCATTCGCTTCATGGGCCAGCAGGCCATCTGGGCGATTATCACCGCCGTAAGTTACTCCACCCTGGTGCTGGGCGCCTGCGTGTTTTTCACCCAGGCCGACGTGCCCCGCTCCATGCCCTTCATCTACTGGGTGCTGGCATTAATGAGCATTGGCGGTACGCGCCTGATTGTGCGCGCCTACTACCAGGCCAAACTCCGTTCGATGACCAAGAATGTGATCATCTACGGTGCTGGCGAATCCGGGCGGCAGTTACTTACCGCGCTCCATCACGGTGACCAATACCGCGTGGTGGAATTTGTCGATGATGATCCGCGACTTCAGCACTCGGTGATCAACGGCCTGCAGGTGGCGAGCCCCGAGCAACTGGAATACCTGATTAACGAGCACAACATCACCCAGGTGCTGTTGGCTATACCCTCGGCATCTCCCGAGCGACGCCGTGAGATTATCAATTCACTGGTCGGTCTGCCGGTTTATGTGCGCACCGTGCCCAAGATCAACGAACTGGTTGCAGGGCTGGCCAGCGTCAACCAGATTCAGGATATCGACCTGGACGACCTGCTCGGTCGTGAACCCGTGCCACCACACCCCGAACTACTGGACCGCTGTATCACCGACAAGGTGGTGATGGTCACTGGCGCAGGTGGATCTATAGGCTCCGAACTGTGTCGACAGATACTTATGTCGGGCCCTAAAGAATTACTGTTGCTGGATAACTCCGAATTCGCGCTCTACCAGGTAGAACGGGACCTGCGGGAAATGCAGGCGACCCTGGGCCATAAACATGTGGAGATGGTCGTGCTATTGGGCTCGGTCCAGGATCAGCGACGCCTGGAGACAATCTATCGAACCTTCGGGGTACAAACCGTTTATCACGCTGCAGCTTATAAGCACGTGCCCATGGTTGAGTACAATGTTGCCGAGGGGGTTTCCAACAATGTCTTTGGTACCTGGTACGCTGCCGAGGCGGCGCGCCGCGCTGAAGTCGAGACCTTCGTACTCGTTTCTACTGACAAGGCCGTACGCCCCACCAATATCATGGGGGCGTCCAAGCGATTTGCCGAACTGATTTTGCAGGGACTGTCCCAGGAAGAGGGCAGCACACGTTTTTGCATAGTCCGCTTCGGCAATGTGCTCGGGTCTTCGGGTTCAGTCGTCCCCCTGTTTCGCGAACAAATCGAGAAGCGTGGCCCGGTGACCGTCACTCACCCTGAAGTGTCGCGCTATTTCATGAGCATCCAGGAGGCTGCCCAACTGGTGCTGCAGGCTGGCGCCATGGGTACTGGCGGCGATGTGTTCGTACTGGACATGGGAGAGCCGGTAAAAATCGTCGATTTGGCCAGGCGCATGATTCGACTCAGTGGTTATGAGATGGACCATGACACACCGGTAGGTGAGCATATCGATATCGAATTTATCGGCCTGCGTCCGGGTGAGAAACTCCACGAGGAGTTGCTCTTGGGTACCGAAGTCACTGGCACCGGTCACCCGATGATTATGCGCGCCGAAGAAGAGTGCCTCACCAACAGTGATATGCGCAGCGCCCTGGCGGAGCTTATGCACCACTGCGACAACATGGACTGCGTGGGCATTATGGAAGTCTTCAATGCGGCCGTCAGTGGCTACGGCGGTCACGAAATTCGCCATGACCAGATCTGGGTCAAACAGGGCAGGGCGGGGCAGCGCGCAGGCTTGCATCCTCGCGAAGACAGCGCATCCAATGTGCAAAGACTGTTCCCCGACGGCAGGACTCGTCCCGAGTAGATATAGGCGCCCTAGGCTCCTTTCCCATTTGCACTCCTTGCAACCTTGGCAGATGATAGCCCGGTGACGCTGTCAAAACGGAGCTGCCCTTGGATTGGGATGATCTCAAAATATTACTAGCACTGAGCCGTAAAGGTTCGGCGCGTGGAGCCGCCCAGATGCTTGGCGTGAGTAATTCCACTGTAACCCGCAGGCTCGACGAGATGGAGCGGGTGTTGGGCACTCACCTCTTTGACCGCACCCCTGACGGTTACCGAATGACCGCCGCTGCCGAGCAGTTCCTGCCAACGGCAGAACATGTCGAAGAACTTGTTCTGGGCGCCGAGCGTAAAATTACTGGCGGCGACCAGGAACTTGAAGGGGTGATCCGCCTTACCTTTCCCCCGACCGGCGGCCTCAATTTCATGATGCAACGCCTGGCCAGTTTTGCGGAACAGTACCCGGGCATCGAGTTGGAACTCATGCCAAGTAACGATGCGCTGGACCTGAGTCGTCGAGAAGCGGATATCGCTATCCGGGTGATGCCCATGGGTGTAAAGCCGCCGGAGTACCTGATTGGGCGGTACTTGTCACCGCTCTCTGCATCCACCTATATCCACCGTGATTTGCTCAATCCCGACAATCCCGAGGACCTGTCTCACGTGGTGTGGATCGGTAAGAACCAGGGTGATCAGCCGGAGACCTGGCTAGCCGATACCGAGTTTCCCGATAGGCCCGTGCGTCATGCGATTGACAATCTCGTGATGTTGCACGAGGCCGTGCTCTGCAAGATGGGGATGGCCTACATGCCTTGTTTCCTGGCCTATAGCAGTCCTGAAATCGTGCGTGTTCCTGGCGCGGGCATTAATCACCACTCGGATATGTGGGTGCTGACCCACAAGGATCTGCGCCTCAGCGCCCGACTGCGTGTCCTGCGGGAGGTGATTGCCGAGGCTTTCATTGATATCGCTCACAAACTGGATTCCCGCCAGGGCGCCTGAATCTCCTGTCACAGTGGCGGCCACACGGCATACCCAAAAATGCAGCGAACAAGAGCACTTTTGGATATTTCGATTATTTTTGGGTAGGGCTACTATCGTTTCACAACCTTTAGGGAGGGTGAACGATGAAAACTTTAGCCATAGCAACTTTTGGACTTGTACTGACCGCCGCTTCTACTTCTACCTTTGCGGGTAGCGTGGACAGCCAGCAACTGGCGCAGTGCAAAGCAGATATTTCTCGTGTATTTGGCGATGACACACGCATGAAGCTCAAGGGCGTCAAGCGCTCACGTGCCGGCCACCAGATGCGCATTCACGCGGTGCCCAGCGAAGGCGACAGCCAGCTGGTAACTTGCTGGATCGATAAAGAGGGTAACACCAACATCAATGACCGCGATGGCGTGGCGATGACTATTCCCGCCTATGGCGAGACTGTCGAGACAGCATCAATCGATAACTGATGCCTTACGCATAATCATTCGGTCCATAGTAGAGTGATTGCAAAGCCGCCTGCGGGCGGCTTTTTTGTGTCCGCTTAATCTTCCACGTCATCCACGTCAATCTGTCCGCTCATGCGCCGCCAGATATGCGACCAGGACATTCCTGTGGCCAGGATCAACGACAGCACCAGCAATACCAGCCAGGTAATGGTGCCGGTGGACTCCAGGCTTAACCAGCCCAGGTCAACAAACAGCCAGAGAATACAGGCGAAGAGAGCGCCGCCGAGGCAAATACCCAGCCAGCCCATGGAAAGAAAGGTTGCGTGCAGAAATATAATCCAGCAGATCAACAGCACCAGGCCGACAATAGCCACCATAGGGCCGAACTCGGTCCCCTCGGCAAATACCCACCCGGTATAGGAAAAGGAGGTGGGGTTGTAGGTGCCGAACACCAGAGCGGCGGCGAAAAGCCAACGGACAAGAAAACTGCCTGCGTCAAACTGTGAAGCCATGGTAACAGTCCAATTATTATTCAGGTTTGCAGCACAGTTTACTCAAATGCGCTGATCCTGCCACAGAATTTGTGGTCCGCTGGTCAGACTTTCCGCGACTTCATGGTGTATCAAGTGGCGCATGGCCCGGGTCAGTGAGGCTTCATCCCGGTAGCCCTGCTGGTAGGCCTGTGCCACACTCGCACTGGAACGCTGACAGCGATCCCGACTTTTTAGTGGGTCGTAACAACAATAATTGGCAAACAGAAGGTGTTTTGTGACATCTACCGATATCAAGCCCTGGCCCGAACAGCAAACCCGCGGTCATTCTATTCCAGGAGACCGCTATACCTCCCGGGCTTTCATGCGTCGTGAATGGGAGGGCGTCTGGACGCGCAGTTGGCTGTTACTGGGACGGGAGTCCGAGCTGCCCAACCCGGGTGACTGGCAGATGGAGCCGCTGGGTCCCGAAGAGATTCTCATGGTGCGCCAGGCAGACGGTTCCGTTAAGGCGTTCTATAACGTCTGCCAACACCGTGGTAACCCGTTGGTCTCGGCGGCCAAGGGTTCCAATCCCCGACGCTTTGTCTGCAAATACCACAGCTGGGCTTTTCAACCCGACGGGACGCTCAGCTTTGTTCCGGACAAAGAGGACTTTCCCGACGGCAATCCCTGCGGCAAGCTGCATCTTCAGGAGCTGGCGTGTGACACCTTTGCCGGTTTTATCTGGGTGAATATGGATACCGGGTGTAAACCACTTAAAACCTTCCTGGGGCCGATCTGGGACGACTGGCAGGCGCGGGACGTGCACACCTGGAAACGTACCATGGCCAACACCATGTGGTTGCCCTGCAACTGGAAGGTGGTGCTGGATAATTTCAACGAGTCCTATCATGTACCCACCGTGCACCAGGGTGCCAAACCGGGAGACGACCGCAGTAGCATCCGTTCGGATATCAATACCTACTTCAAGGAAACGCGTTTCGATCTCGCTGACGAGGGCCATAATCGCATGATCATGAAAGGGGGTTACGGTGCGGGCTATACGGACGAGCAGGGCAATATCCAGGAGCCGCTGGCGGGGTTATTGCGCTACTGGTCCCTCGATCCCGCGGATTTCAAGGGTCGCCCGGAGGCTACGCGCGAGGCGCTGCAAGTGGCAAAGCGCGAGCGCGGGCCTGATCTGGGTTATAGCCATTACAACAAGGTACCGGTCGAGCAGTTAACCGACGCATTTCACTACACGCTGTTTCCCAACTTCGCTGTGACCATCTGGTCAGACGGCTTTCACTTCCTGCGCGCTCGGCCACACCCCGACGACCCCGAGCAGTGCCTGTTCGACAACTGGTGGTACGGCAGCCCGGCTTCCATCGCCGCGGGGCTTGACCCGGGCAATAGCGCCACGCTGGCGACATCACTGGAAGGAGAGGAGGCCGCAGTATCGGAGCTCACCTACGGAGAGGATTCGATCGGGCCAGCGATTGAGGATGACGTGGCTATTTTTGCCACGCAGCAACGGGGCTTTCGCTCGCGGGGCTTTAAGGGAGTTTACCTGTCCAAACAGGAAACCCGTGTGCGCCGTTATCACGAGTTAATTGACGATTACATCGAAGGCAAGCTGCCCTAGCAGCACGCTCAGGCAGCTTTACTGCTATTTATGCGCAGGGCGACGGCAGCCAGTACGGCCGTAGCCAGTTCATAAGTGAAAGCGCCATAGGTGTAAAAACCCACAGGATTACCGCCCACCAACATAGAATAAAGCCTGCCGAGGGCCAGGGTGCCAATGCAGATGGCCAGCAGCAGTAGTCCCGCACGGGTATACTCGTTGCGCAGTGCCGCTATTGCGCAAAATACCCCGAAACCAGTCTGTAACCCGCCGTACATCGCGCCGATCTCTGCATAGGCATCGCCGTTGGTCATTACCAGGCCAGCGTATCCCGCGGGTACCTCCGGGGCGAAGAAGCAGACCAGGCCATAGGTTACAAAGACGATGGCAGAAATTGACAGGAGTAGTTTCGCAAACATGGGGTGGCCCTGAATTATGAGTCGGTCGCTTATATACGCAGTTTGTATCTAGGCAGTCTACAGTAAGCGCTATTATTTGGGTGAATCGAAACCTGTGTTTAAAACTCAGCTGAAACTCCGCGCTGGTCCGACTTGCAGGCTTCGGGGCCTTTAGAGACAATGCCGCGCTTACAGTGGCTTAAGCTGGCACATACGCCCTCGGGGCTGCGATGTTTGGAGATGGATTGCAATGACCATAGACGCGTCTGCTTTGATTGCAGAAGCAGAGCAACGCCTGGTGGACGGCGACGCGGCAGGAGCGCTGCGAATCTGTGAGCGGATCATTGTTCATGAACCGCAATTCAATCGGGCGCATGTGATCAGCGCCAAAGCGCTGATGCCAGGTCTACGCTACGATCAAATCCTCAATCGAATCCATTGGAATATGAAGCCGGAAACCTACGTGGAAATTGGTGTGGCGACTGGTACCTCACTGTGCCGGGCGCTCCCGGAAACCCGGGCGATCGGCATAGACCCCGCGCCGAGAATCGAAAAGACAATCCAGGCCCAGGCCAAAATCTATCCGCTTGAGAGCGATGTATTCTTTGAGCGCTATAATCTCGCGGAGGAGTTGGGTACGCATATCTTGTCCCTGGCCTTTATCGACGGGCTGCATATTTTCGAGCAGGCCCTCCGTGACCTGATAAATCTGGAAGCCTATGCGCAGCCTGATACTGTGCTGCTGATCCACGATTGTTATCCGCCAACAGAGCTTAGCGCGGCCCGTGAGGCACAGACCCTTTACTGCTGTGGTGATGTCTGGCGGATGATACCGATGCTGGGCAAATACAGGCCTGAGCTAAATGTGAGGGTGGTTCCTGCTTTTCCTTCGGGGCTTGCGATAGTCACTGGACTGGATTGTAAATCCACTGTGCTGAGTGATCAGTTCGATGAGATTATTGCTGAGGGATTCGCGCTTGAGTTCCCAGGCTCAGAGGAGAGGCGGGCAGCGACATTCCCGATGATCGACAATGACTGGGATACAATCAGCCGATTGATAGGCGATAGTCTTTAGCCTGTAGCTCCGTCGAATAGGTTAAATTGACAACGCTTCATCGAACTTGATGCCAGATACCATTGCTATAAAACTCTTCGTCCGGAAGTTTTGCTTCCAATTGCGCAGCTTCGAGCAGGCCCCTGATACTTTCCAATCGTTTACCCAACGCGATCAGATTCAAGTTGTCTACCTGCTCTTGAGATAGCCCGCTTTCTCGCAAGGCCTGAGTGACCGCGGTTACGTTCCACTTTCGTATGCCCTGCATAAATTGCAGACTGACGGCCTGCATCCCCAGATGCTTGGGGCCACAGTGCTTTTTTTCGTACCGAATGCTGGAATGAAAGGCCTTGGTATGATCGATGGCCCAGATCTTACCCAGGTAGACTGCTGACTCTTCAAGCTCGTTGTGGTCATCTGTAAAACGCGTATTGAAGTCGGTTAACAGGTTCCCTGCATGCCGATCGAGATTGCCGATAATGCAGTCGAATATGCGGATCTCCCGAAGCTGCTGATTCTTGTAGACGGGGTTGCCCGGGTAGTCTCGTTCTCCCGCAGCAATATCAAATTCGACCAGCGAGTTCTCCACCCATAGCTGCAGCGTACCTTGGCGCGGCTTATCACTGGCTCGTAACCCATTGCTGGCTATGAATACACTGCGCATAACAGTGGGCGGAACGATATTGAGTTCAAGATTTCTGGAGATGATGTAAGCCGCCAGCTCATGGTAATAGGCGTCCAGGTAGCGGACGCCCAGCGGGTTATTGCTGTTCTCCCTGACCGTTTTATCGCGAAACGCGGCGCGAATCATCAGCCCGTCTTTTTCCAGGCCAATCCTGCGAATCCGACGCTGACTTTCCCTGGCGCCCATGGTGCTTGCGACATCGCGGGACAGGTTGACCTGGCCGTGATTCAGTAACTCGAAGATCGCGGATTCATCGCGAAGGATAGGTGCGGTTGCACCTATGGATACCTGGCCGGCCAGGCAAGCGCTGACAAGCAGGGCTATTTGAACATAGCGCATCAGATATCGGTTGCCCGCGCGCAAGTTAAGACACTACGGCGCTGGAATCATGTGCCCGATCATCTTGCTGCCTTCGAACACGGCGGTGTCCATTACCGCTACGTCGCTGACGAACACAAAATCAAATATCTTGTTCTCGTTAGCGTCGCGATGCAGCATGATCACAAACATCTCGCCGCTCTCGATACCTTTGTGCACCGTGATGTCCACGTCGGTATTTTTGCCATCTTCCACATAGGTGGCGGCCACGTATTTGTCGCCATTGGGTTTGCCATCTTCGAAGGGGTGCATTACCAACCAGCCGTTGCCGTCGATTTGCACTTCCTCAACGGTGAGCGTTGAGTCGTCGCGGGTAATGCCATCAACCATTATCCAATTTAGTTCGCCGTTACCCATTGTGATTTTGGGGGCATCCGACTGGTAGGAATCCTCTGCTTGTACAGTCAGGTTAAACAAGCAAAGTGCTGCCACGATGAGTGCTTGCGTATGTCGCTTCATAACTGATTCTCCGTCGCTAATTGAAAGATACAACGTCTAGGCTATGCACAGCCAGTCAGAGTTTTCGAGCTACTGGATTGTAGAGAGTAGCATGAGGGAGGCTGATAGTGGGCTTTGTAGTTTTAGAGTGGTCTACCTTGCCTCATCACCAGGCGTGGCTACTCTTGCGCCGAGGCCGAAATATCGAGTCGCCGGAACATTATCTCTGGTAGTTCGTCAAACTCTTCGGTTGTACCCCAGGGCGTGCCGGCATTTCCGAGGAGCGTTTCCTCGCTGAGTTTAAGTCGCATATGATCAGCTCCCCACCTGTCAGGCCGGGCTTTTTTGAAATGGCTTTCTACAATAAGGGTTTCTCCATGGGCTGTAAGCGTCACAGGCTGATCTATCGTCGCTTGACGTTGGTCTCTTCCTGTTTCGAATGATCGCAGTTTTCCCTGCTGATTCCGTCGATAATTTACATCCACGATGAAGTTTCCAAGATATGTGTTCGGAAATGGACCAGGACGAATGATGAGCTGCCCTTTCACGGCAGGATGGCTTTTTTCAAGTTCCCAGTGCTCCAGGGCCCATGTACCTACCAGATGCTCGCGGTGTTGCGGCCAAGGCGGAAGCTCGGGCAAGATTTGCTCCTGGTCGGGGTCGACCATAATGCTTCCCGCGCCTTGAGGTTCGATCCATTCTGTATAGATAGTGTTATCAATCTCATATTGTACTTTTAGCCTTAGCTGGCCCTCATTCTTTCTGTAGCCTACCAGCCTCAAATGCATGTGTTTGGGTAACGTACCCGCGGAATTGCACAGGTAGTCCTCGATTTCCGACGCCTCTGAAAGTCTTGGCAGGCAAAAGAAACGGGGTGTTTCTTTGAGTAAAGTGGCGTTGGACGCCTCCCACAATTCTTGATTTACGGTCTCGGGCTCATTCGTTTCCGCGTAAGTCTTCCCTACATAGAGGATCAGGGCTATAAGGCAGAACGATAAAAGTTTTTGAGGAGCGGTTGGTCTGCATGAGTCGTGCACTTCTCAGTTCCTTTGAGACGAGTGATCTAAGTCTGGCAGATGCTAACATGGCGTAAAAGAAACTGCTGTTAATTCAGGTGTTTTCTTCCCCAGCCTGTCGCCCTGCACAACGACGGTCGTGCTTGGGCGTCGCGTGTTGCTCGTGCAAGTCCCTGCTCACGCTACTGGGCTTCAAACAGCGACTCAGGGTTAGCAGATACTTCTACGGTGTTAAGCGTAAAGGTGAAGTGGGCGGATCGCGCCGAACGGATTATTTTGGTAGCAAAAGCCAGTAACGGCCTTTTGATTTCATGTGCCCCGCCATGTGGGCGGCCCGATCCCCGTAACCCCAGTACACGTCACCGCGCACAGCCCCGCGTATTGCGCCCCCGGTGTCCTGGGCAACCATCAGGCGTTGCAAGCCGTCCTCGCCTTCGATGGGTGGATCAATTTCTACCCACAGCGGTGTACCGTAGGGAATCAGTGAGCGGTCGATGGCCAGGGAGCGCCCAGCAGTCAATACAACGCCTTCCCCTCCAATGGCCCCATCCCTGTTCGATTCCCTAAAGAACACATAGGACCGGTTGGTATTCATTACCTCGTTCGCTTGGTCCGGGTTGGCTTCCAGCCAATTGCGGATAGATTCCATGGAGACTTCGTCTCTTTCCAATTCTTCGCGTTTGACCAATTCCCGTCCAATGGCGTAATACACATGGCCATTCTGGCCGGCGTACCCGATGCGCATAGTGCTTCCATCGTCCAGTTCTATCACGCCGGAACCCTGAATCTGGACGAAAAATGCGTCGACTGGGCTGTCGACCCAGGCTAGCGGGCTGCCGGGGTCGTTCTCGGCCGCGTATGGCCACTGCCCCGACACAATCTCTGCGCGGGTTTCATAGGGCTTCAAGTTGCCGTTCTGCACGCGCCCGGCGATGCGCTGACCTTTTAGTTCCTCCCGAAAGTCACCCAGTTGCACCATCACCAGATCATCCGGGCGTGTATGCAGCGGATAGCGGTAGGGCCCATATTTTGTGCGTGAGCCTCGCAGTGAGGCTTCATAGTAGCCAGTAAACAGGCCTTCCTCTCGTTTTCCGGCGCTCGCTTCAAAGGGCTGAAAATAGGATTCAATCACATTGCGTAGTTCGGCGGATTGCTTGGTCTCGCTCAGCGCCTGACACGCTGCATGCCATTTGCCGTAGCTGCCAGCCTCCGGGAGGGGGCCGAAGGGTTGTTTCGCATCTCGCCTCGATATGCGTGCGCAGGAATTTCTGAGCGCGGGCAGGGCGGCTGTCAGATCATCGTCTTGCCAGCCAGGCAGATCATTAAAGTTCGCAGGCGCTAATATCAGCCGGTGATCGGTATCTGTGTCGAGGGGGCCGACGCAGGCTGCAATTAAGGCAAGGGCAATGAGTATCAGGAGTCGCATGGCTACAATGTAACGCGGCCGTCACGGGAAAAGCAAAGAAGGATCAGGCTCATGCGGTCGTGGTTAGCGAAGGTGTAGATTTCATCCAGCACTGCACGTTTGTAGCTCTCAGATACAGATAGCGCAGATAATGGCTCGTTGGGATAACGCCAGCAAAAATACAGTTAGAAAACTGCAGTATCTTGTTTTCATTGGCCATTTGTTAGCCGATTTCGGCTAAAAAGTGCGCGCAGTCTACCTGTCCGTGTGATAAATACCATCTAATACTGATATACGCTGCCGCGACTTTACAAAGCCAAATTATCGATTATCTTCAAACTAGTGCGGATCGTCCTTCGAGGCTTTCGCATAACGTTCCAAGGATGGGATTCGGCCAGTGCCTTAGCTTCTCTTATCCCCATGCTAGCAACGTAGATGATAAACGGCGCGGAGAGTTGTATGGGAAGAGCGCGCGTCCCAGGACATGGATTTGGAGGGAAATATTCGGTGCTAAAGGTTCTTGGTTCTTTCAGTTTTCGAGCGATTACGCTATTTGTAGCTCCGCTATTTGTATCGTGTGCAAGTTCCGGCACGCAAGTAGAGAGCACCATTGATAGAGATGCTCCCCCAAGATTTTCTGGGACTCATATGTTCGTGAGTCCTTGTCATACCAAGCTATCAGCACGAGTCGGTGTTGAGAGTGTGGTGGGTGATATCGCGGCTGCTCTAGCTTCGGGTGTGATTAAAACAGGTTTGAACCTCATCGGAAGTTCGCTCAATGAGGCGGCTCAAGATGACATAGACAGCACATTAGTGTCGTCCAACTTAAATTCGTTTCAGCAGTTGGCCCCTCCAAATTCGAACTACCCGATTTGTTTGTTTGTTGTCAGGGGAGAGTTTCAAGAAACCGAAAAGACAAGCGGCGAGATACTTGGAAACCCCTTTGCAGCTAACCACACGCACTACACTCCAGGATTTGTCGAAATTGTGCCGGGCACTAAGGAGCTGTTTGCGGAATTCTTACCAGTTGTGCATGAATCTGCAGTGTCTTTCGTACCATTGCAGTTGCAGTACTCTGGGTACACTCCGAGTGACAAACGTCGAGGAAAACCGCGAGATTTATCTTTTTTCATAGGATATGCGCCACCAAACCAGGATGTCGCGCAAGGAAATTATTCGGGAAGGCTCGTAAACTTCGGTACGCTGTATCCCGGTAAAAGCGAGCTAGCGTCGGTTCGGTACACAGACAGTGCGGGACGAATCTATTCAGTTGCAAATACCCAATGGATTCCGCTTCCTGAAGCTGGTTTTGATGTGCCTATAACACTAGCCGCCAAAGTTATTGAAACTCGAGAAGCTGGTCAAATGGCCAAGTTCCTTGCGGAAGCCTTTACTGCAAGCAAGACTGAAATTGAGACTGCTGTGCTTGCAGCAGCTGCAGAACTGGATATTTTCGAATCGAAAGAAGAGCTAAGGCAAGCTCAACTGGATCAAGAACAAGCCATGTTGGATAAAGCGAAAGTCTTCTATGAGTCTGAGGCGGCAGCTATTGCTGCTCTCGACGACTATATAGAGCTGTGCGATGAAAATAATCCAGCTCCAAGTGCAGAAGATGTATACAACGCGTCTTACAAACTCTTGGTTGCGCGTCGTAAAGCAAATATCGATGCCAAGGCTGCGGGTATAGAAATCCCCTTCAGATCTGAACAGCTACTCGACCCATCTAGTGAATGTGTAGATCCTGATGCAGGCCCTGCTTCTCCAAATGTTGCGAGAGACCCAAACCAGCCATTTGATGGTTTGCTTTTTTAGGTGGCTAGATTCGTACCCCAAGAGCTGGAAATCGCTGCAATTTGGTGAGTCTCTACCCTTGACGAAGTTTTATGCCACCCCCGGCCCGCCGCCCTGCATGGCGACGGTCGTTCGCGGGCGCAGAGCGTTGCTCGGCGAAACCCCCGCTCACCCTGCTGGCCTGCGCCCAGCAGGCTACACCCGGATACGAAAAAGGGCCGCATAAATGCGACCCCTGCGATGATTAGCTCCCCCGGCCCACAAGCACAGCTTGTGGTCGTTCACCGGCTCGCAGCGATGCTGCTCGAAACCCCGGTTCACCCTGCTGGCCTTCGCCCAGCAGGCTATGCCCGATATGTAAAAGGGCCGCATAAATGCGACCCTTTTACGTATATGGCTCCGCCTGCTGGGCTCGAACCAGCGACCCAATGATTAACAGTCATTTGCTCTACCAACTGAGCTAAGGCGGAATGGTATAAACCGGAGGCCGCGTATATTAATGTCGGCGGTGGGTTGGGTCAACCGCTAAATCGGGAATATTTTGCATTCCCCGGTAAGGCGATCTGGCGGCTGCATTTCTCGCGTATGTAGATGATAATGACCGGCTGTTTTGCTTTTTGCCTCGTCGCGGAGTGGTATGTCCCGTCCCTTTCAAGTGCAGTCGAATTTTGAGCCCGCCGGAGACCAGCCCGAGGCCATTCGCCAGCTGGTAGAGGGGGTGCAGGCTGGGTTGGCGTCGCAGATCCTGCTGGGCGTAACGGGTTCCGGCAAGACCTTCACCATGGCCAATGTGGTCCAGCAGCTGCAGCGGCCCACCATTGTGATGGCCCATAACAAGACCCTGGCGGCTCAGCTCTACGGGGAGTTCAAGGAGTTCTTTCCCAACAACGCGGTGGAGTATTTCGTTTCCTACTACGATTACTACCAGCCCGAGGCCTATGTGCCGTCCTCCGATACATTCATCGAGAAGGATTCCTCGGTGAATGAGCACATTGAGCAGATGCGCCTGTCGGCTACCAAGGCCCTGTTGGAGCGCGAGGACTGCCTGGTGGTGGCCACGGTATCGGCGATTTACGGCCTGGGTGATCCCGAATCCTACTTCAAGATGGTAATGCACCTGTCGCGGGGGGAAATCATTGATCAGCGACGGGTATTACGCCTGCTCGCGGAACTGCAATACACCCGCAACGACGTGGATTTCCAGCGCGGTACCTACCGGGTGCGCGGTGATGTCATCGACATCTTTCCGGCGGATTCAGAGCGTGAGGCGGTGCGCGTCGAGCTTTTTGACGAGGAGATAGAGAGCATCAGCCTGTTCGACCCGCTCACTGGCGCAATTGAAGCCAAGGTACCGCGTATCACCATATTCCCCAAGAGCCATTATGTGACCAGTCGGGAGGTGATGCTCAATGCGGTGGGCGAGATCGAGGAGGAGTTGAAGGTACGCCTGGCGCAGTTGAAAGAAAATGACAAGCTGGTAGAGGCTCAGCGCCTGCAGCAGCGCACCATGTATGACCTGGAGATGATTCGTGAGTTGGGCTACTGCACCGGTATTGAAAACTATTCACGCTACCTGTCCGGGCGGGCCGCTGGAGAACCGCCGCCCACCTTGTTTGAGTACCTGCCGAGCAATGCCCTGGTGGTTGTCGACGAGTCCCACGCCAGTATTCCCCAGATTGGTGCCATGTTCCGGGGTGACCGCTCCCGCAAGGAAACGCTGGTAGAGTATGGCTTTCGCCTGCCCTCGGCGCTGGATAACCGTCCGCTCAGGTTTGAGGAATGGGAGCAGTTGGCACCCCAGGCCATCTTTGTGTCGGCAACGCCGGGTCCCTACGAAGAGGAGCATGCGGGCAGGACCGTAGAACAGGTGGTGCGCCCGACCGGGCTGGTGGATCCCGAGATCGAAGTTCTGCCGGCGATTAACCAGGTGGATGACCTGATGCAGCAAATATCTGCGACGGTCGCTCGAGAAGAGCGGGTGCTGGTCACCACACTGACCAAACGCATGGCCGAGGATTTGACCGAATATCTCACAGATAACGGCGTGCGCGTACGCTACCTGCATTCGGACATCGACACCGTGGAAAGAGTGGAGATTATCCGAGACCTCCGGCTGGGCGAGTTCGACGTGCTGGTGGGTATCAACCTGTTGCGTGAGGGGCTGGATATGCCGGAGGTGTCCCTGGTGGCGATCCTCGACGCGGACAAGGAAGGGTTTCTGCGCTCCGAACGATCGCTGATACAAACCATCGGGCGTGCCGCCCGCCACCTGCACGGCAGGGCGATCCTCTACGCCGACAAGATGACCGGCTCCATGGAGCGGGCAATCGCCGAAACCAACCGTCGCCGCGACAAACAGCAGGCGCATAATGCCGAGCATGGCATCACACCCCAGGGGGTGGAAAAGTCCGTGCAGGACATTATGGAAGGCGCCCGGCGCATGCCAACCCGCGCTAAGGCCAAGGGGAGGAAGGTTGCCGAGGAGCGAGCAAGCTACGCGGCAGAGCTGTCAAACCTGTCACCCGCGGCATTGGCGCGCAAGATGCAGCAACTGGAAAAACAAATGCACGAACACGCCAAAAACCTGGAGTTCGAAGAAGCAGCGGCCATTCGCGATCAGTTGACGGAAATCAAGCAGCAGGCCTTTATCGCCTAGAAATGTCACACAACTGAACTATAGTTAGCCAAGTGGCGTATCAACACAAATCCAATAATCACGACAACTCGGAGAATTCAATGAGAACAGCGAGACACCTTCTGGTGGGTCTACTAACGATGACCATGTCTGCGTTAGCGCAGGCCGCCGATAAGCCCAACATCCTGGTGATCTGGGGGGACGATGTGGGGCAGTCCAATATCAGTGCCTATACACGGGGCATGATGGGCTATAAAACACCAAACATTGACCGCATTGCCGACGAAGGCATGATGTTTACCGACTATTACGGTGAACAAAGCTGCACGGCGGGTCGGTCGTCCTTCATTATGGGACAGTCGGTGTTCCGCACGGGGCTTAGCAAGGTTGGCCTGCCCGGTGCTGAACTGGGAATGCAGGAGGAAGACCCATCCATCGCTGGATTGCTCAAGAACCACGGATATGTCACCGGACAGTTCGGTAAGAACCACCTTGGTGATCGTGATGAGCACCTGCCTACCAACCACGGCTTCGACGAGTTCCTGGGGAATCTCTATCACCTCAACGCCGAGGAAGAGCCCGAGAACGCCGACTATCCGGCAGATCCGGAGTTTCGCAAGCGCTATGGGCCGCGGGGTGTGATCAAGTCGTCTGCGGATGGTGTGATTGAAGACACGGGGCCGCTGACCAAAAAGCGCATGGAGACTGTGGATGACGAAACCGTGGCTGCTGCCAAGAAGTTTATCGATCAGGCCGTGAAAGACGACAAGCCCTTTTTCGTTTGGTGGAGCGGCACCCGGATGCACTTCCGCACCCATGTCTCACCCGAGAAAATGGCCAGCTGTAAGAGGCGTTACCCGCGCGCGGATGAATACACCTGCGGCATGATCGAACACGACGACCATATTGGCGAGTTCCTCACGCAGCTCGATGAGTTGGGCATCGCCGACAACACTATCGTGTTCTATTCAACAGACAACGGCCCACACTACAATACCTGGCCTGACGCGGCCTCCACCCCGTTTTTCGGCGAGAAAAACACCAACTGGGAAGGTGGGTGGCGTGTCCCCGCCATGGTGCGTTGGCCCGGGAGTATCGAGGCTGGTTCAGTTTCCAACGAGATCATGCACCACATGGACTGGCTGCCCACCTTTCTGGCCGCCGCCGGTGAGCCGGACGTGAAAGAGAAGCTGCTCGACGGTCATCGCGCTATCGGCCGCCGGTACAAGGTGCACCTGGATGGTTACAACTTTCTGCCGCATTTGACCGGAGAGGTTGCGGAGGGTCCGCGACGCGAGATCTTCTACTTCTCGGACGACGGTGACCTGACCGCCCTGCGTTACAACGATTGGAAGATGATCTTCATGGAGCAGAAAGAGTACACCACCTTTCGCGCCTGGATCGAACCGTTTACGCCGTTGCGTGTACCGCTGATCTTCAACCTGCGGCGCGATCCATACGAACGCTCTTATCGCACTTCCAATACCTACTACGACTGGCTTATCGATCGTGCTTTCCTGCTGGTACCAGCTCAGGACTACGTCGGCCAATTCCTCGCCACCTTTAAGGACTACCCGCCGCGCCAAAAAGCAGCGAGCTTCTCCCTTGATCAGGTGATGGAGAAATTGACCACGCCTTCAGGTGCGCCGTAGCTGCCGTCTTGCGTTTTAAAGGCCTCTCACGAGGCCTTTTTTGTGCCCGAAGTAATCGTGCCGCGGGCTCGCGGCTGTTTCCAGGCCCCTAAGTTTTCACTTTGTAGCGAATTGTAAACGCCAGCTTAACCAGTGATCTTTTGCCACTCGATAGATCAGCTCGGGTGCTAAGCTCTATAACGCCTTAATCAACGATTGGCGATTTGCGTGCAGTATCGCTCAGCTACATTGCCTGTTTTCAAAGCGCCAGCGCAATGGCCGAAGAAACCGACCTGGGAGGGGATAACATGCGAATCAATCATTTACTGCATATGACGCTCATGGTGATTTGTGTGGCTCCGGTCTGGGCTGATCAGGACGCTGCCGGCCCTACAACATCGCCAAGGACGCCTACATTGTCCGCTATAACGATGTCTTTGCGCCTGCCGTCGCCACTGGCTCCATGGTGTCTACCCAGAACGATATTGCCACGCGGGTCGGTGTCGACATTCTTGCGCGAGGCGGGAATGCCGTGGACGCCGCGGTTGCCGTCGGCTTTGCGCTTACCGTGACACTGCCCAGGGCGGGCAACATTGGCGGCGGCGGATTCATGGTGGTGCACGACGCAGCGTCTGGCGAGCAGTACACCATCGACTACAGGGAAACGGCGCCGAGCGGGGTGCAGGCCAGTGATTTTCTGGATACGAAGGGAGAGAAGGACAAAGCCTCGCGTTTTACCTGGGCTGCTGTCGGTGTCCCCGGGACGGTCGCGGGGCTGCATAAAGCCTGGAAAAAGGGTGGCTCGTTACCCTGGGCAGAGTTGCTGGCGCCTTCCGTCGCCTTGTCTCGCGATGGCTTTGCCGTGTCTCATGATCTTGCAGAGTTATTGCTGCGCAAGCGTGAGTGGCTCGCGGCTGATCCCGGAAGTGCAGCGGAATTCTACAAGGCCGATGGCAGCGCGTATGTTGCCGGGGAGATAATGCAGCGACCCGCATTGGCGAATACCCTGGCACTGATTGCGAAAGAAGGCCCCGCCGCGTTTTACACCGGCGCTCTTGCCGAGAAGATCGCCACGGCCATGGCAGATAACGGCGGCCACATCGATAAAAAGGACCTGGCATCCTATAAGGCGATTACGCGCCAGCCGGTTCGCGGCAGTTATCGCGGGCTCGAGATTGTGTCGATGGCACCGCCGAGTTCTGGTGGCATTGCTATCGTCGAGATGCTGAATATTCTGGAGAATTATCCCCTCGCAGATTGGGGGTATGGTGCGCGCTCCCTGCATGTGATTGCCGAAGCCATGAAGCTGGCCTTTGCCGATCGCGGCAACTATCTTGCCGATCCGGCCTACTTTGACGTTCCCGTTGGAGCGCTAACCAAAAAGGATTACGCCAATAAACGAGCGACCCTGATCGATCCGGAGAAGGCCCGCCCCGCCGAGCAGGTACGGGGAGGTGTCTCTCTGTCGGAGTCGCCCGATACCACGCACTATTCTATTGTCGATGGCGCCGGGAACGCGGTATCGAACACCTACACCCTGTCGTCTTCTTTCGGATCTGGGCTGGTGGTTCCCGGTACGGGTATTTTGCTGAACAACCAGATACACACGTTTTCAGTGCGTGCGGGAATTGAAGGCGCCCAGGGCTTTATCGCCAGCGAGGCGAACAAGGTCGAGGAGGGTAAGCGCCCGGTCAGTTCCCAGTCACCAACCATGGTGTTAAAGGATGGAGAACCGGTCCTGGTGCTCGGTAGTCCAGGCGGCAGCCGGATAATCAGTACTGTTGTTCAGTTGATCGTCAACGTCATAGATTTCGGAATGAACATCGCTGAGGCGACCAATGAAAGGCGAATTCACCACCAGTGGATTCCGGATACGCTGGAGGTAGAGCCCGGCTTTAACCGCGACACGGTTCGGCTGCTGAAAGCGCGAGGTCACACCGTGGAAGAAACCTTTACCATGGGTAGCACCCAATCGATCCAAATTCAGGCTCCGTATCTTTTTGGCGCATCCGATCCGCGTAGGCCAAATGCGCTTAGCGCGGGTAGTCCGTAGAGTCAGGATTCCGCCGATCAGCGGATCCCCCCTGATTACGCTGCGTGGCAGGCGGTTGTCAGGCGAATAGACTCCACGACCTCGCCATTTTCAATCCATTCAACCCAGCTTTCCTGCGGCTGTTGAATGTTATCGTCTTCTAGCTTGAGGCTTTCTTCAGTGCGCTGAAGGCTCTCTTCTCGCAGGCGCGCGCGCTGCTCACTTAACTTGCGCTGGAGTTCGCGCCGTACAAGGTTAGCTTGCGCCGTTTCGCCGCGGGCGATATGACCGATCAACTCTTGTTTGACGGATGCACTCTCGACGGGCTTCTGCTCCGGCTTCCATTGGTGCGGCCTGGGTTTCTTGGGTACGGCAATCATAATGTCTACTCAACGTTTCTTGATACCGTTGATCGTAGGCAAAGTTGCGTGCAGCCAACATTGCATCTGGCGCCAATGGCATGGCCATTGCCGACACCGGATAAGGTGCGTTAGTTGGCGTGTTTTGGCAGCTTGAGCGTGAACTGCACGCCCTGTTGGTCGGGTAGGTTTTCGGCGCTGACCGAGCCCTGGAATGAAGTGCTGATCAACGCCACGATGTGCAGGCCCAGTCCGAGGTGAACCTGGTCTGAGGAGCTCGCTTCGCGCAGGGAAACCATGGGGTCAAACAGGCGGTTTTGCATATCCGTTGGCAGGCTAGAGCCGGTATTCGATACCCATACCAACCAGTGGTCGCCGCCCACATCCTCTTCCAGGCCAATACCTATTACGGCACCGGGCTTTGCGAAAGAGCTGGCATTTTCGACCAGTTTGTCCATGGCCTGTACCAGCAAGTCTGCGGAGCCGTAAACCGCTGCCTCATCGACCCAGGTGTACAACTGCACCTCAAAGCGGGTGTAGACCGCAGTGTAAGCCGAAGCGAGTTCTGTTATTACAGGTACCAGGTCGAATACTTCTGCGCGGGTGGCGTGAATACTTTCCTCAACCCGTGAGGCTTCACTCATGGCGGTCAAAATTCCGGATAGCCGGGTTAAGCCCTCGCGCGCACGTTGTACGTAGGTAGCCTGTTGTTCTTCCGACGCATTGTCGTGCTCAAGGTTATCCAGGGATGATTGGATCACTGCAATCGGAGTGCGTAGCTCGTGAGATAACTTGCTGCTAAGCGTGCGCAGGTATTCGTTGTATTCGCCAAGTTCTCCCAGCAGGTCGGCGTATTGGCGTGAGAGCTCACCGATTTCATCTTTTGCCGAGCTGCGTGGGAAATGCTTGCCGACGGACTTGTCCTTTTGCACCACGTTGGCGGCCGCCGTGCTTAACTGCCTGATACGCCAGCTGAGCACGCTGGCATACCCCAACAGTCCGGCGCTGGCGATGAACAGGGCGAGCAGGCTGTAGCCCAGCAGGCGGCTGAACGCGCGGTCGGTCAACGACAGATATTGCTCACTGTCTTGCTGAACCAACAAACCACCAATCACAATACCGCGATTTCTGATGGGCGCGGCGGCGGACAGGGTCGCCCGTGAGCCACTTGCTTCTGCGTTGTACCATTTGCTCTCGGCGCGCCCCGCCAGGGCCGCACCGAGTTCGTCTGCAAAACGTTGGCCATTTTCGTCAGTGTTGGGTAGTGCAGGCAACGGTTCATCTGCCAGGATACTGCGGTAGATCGACTTGAGTAACCAGAAGGTCTCTTCGCCGTTGTATCCCGGGGTGTCTTTAGGGGGTGGGTTCCAGCGTACCTCGCCGAGCTGCCAGTTGCCCCGGTCAAACACAGAGACGGTGGCACCCAGCTGCGCGAAAGAATCCAGTGTACTGCGCAGGGCGGCGGGTGAGTGGATTAACCAGGGTGGCGCAGCGGTGCGCAAGGCGTCGATATTGCCCACCGTGCCCAGGCTTTTACCGGCCCTGCTGCTGATATTGATGGCAAAAAATCCCAGGCGTTCGCCAACCATGGCTAAGGGCATTTCCAGTTCCAGCGTATACCCGTCCGCAGCGTCCTGCCAAACACCCTGTATTCGCCCGGGGTTGGTGCCCGGGTGCCGCCGGCCACCGAACTGCCCCCGCACTTTTCCCGGTGCCGCGGTGGAGATAACGTATTGCTGTCGCTTGTCGTCCAGCCAGGTCTGGAGGACCAGCCGGTCGCCGTTGGGCTCCCGCGATATGCCGGGATTGTGAAATACCACGTCATCGTCTTCGACCTGAAACAACAGGTACAGCTTCCCATCGCGTGTTTGTGCCTGGTATTGCAGGGCGAACGCGCTGTTGTCGAGCTGTGTATGCAGACGAGTATTGAAGCGTGGTTCCCAGCCATCGGCGTAGCCATCGACGATGATGGGCGCAGTGCTTTCTCTCGCGTAGATGCTGCCTTCGTCGGCGGGCAAGGTAGGAGCGCGTCGAGGATCCGGGTACAGCAATGTGGGTTTGTCTTCCATCGCCGCTGCGATGGCCTGTGAGGTGGCCTGCAGGGATTGCACCTGTCCCTGGCGCATGGTGCCTTCAATTTCTCGCACAAATTGGCAACCGGCCCAGGGCAGGGCAAGCAGCAACAAACTCACCAGCAGGAGCTGTCGCTGTAGCTTCATCGTCTGGCTTTCATCGGGTCAGCTTCATCGTATCGGCTCTAAGTCGCCAACCATCGGTAACCCATGCCATAAGCTGTTTCGATGGCGTTGAACTCGGGGTCCAGGGCGTGAAATTTACGCCGTATGCGCTTGATGTGGGATGTGATGGTGTTGTCGTCGAGCACCACATTGGCCGCATCCATCAATTGCTGACGGTTCTTCACGTGCCCGGGGTGTGCCGCCAGTGCGTGGACGATCCAGAACTCGGTGACCGTCAGGTCCACGGTTTCTTCCTGCCAGGTGACACACATGCGCTGCAAATTGATTGCCAGCGCTCCGCGGTGGATGACGTCATCTTTGCCGGTGGGTGACCTCATCGCCTGGACACGCCTGAACAAGGCTACGATGCGTGCCAGCATGTGCGCCTGGCTGATGTCCTTGGTGAGGTAGTCATCTGCGCCCAGGCGTAAGCCGCTGATGATGTCCAGCTCCGAGTCGCGTGCAGTGAGGAAAACTATCGGCAGTTCCGGTGAATGGCTACGCAGTTCCCTGCACAGTTCAAAGCCGCCTTCTACTTCGTCACCCAGGCCCACATCGATGATGGCAAGGTCAGGCATACCACGTGCGAAGGCCTCGCTGGCGCTGCTGCGGTCGCGGTGGACGCTCACCCGAAACCCACGCCGCTGCAGCGCATCGCGGTAATTGGCCGCGAGCGCGTTTTCGTCTTCCACAATGGCAATGTGATGTGGCATCGCCGGTATTCACCTCAAGTTAGAAACTCAATGGTTTCAAAATAGCCGCTATTGCTCAAGCGCGCGCCACAATTCGCCATAATTCGTCAGTTCCCTGCCAGTTTTGGTCCGGCTCCCTGCCATATCTTCCGTGTTTACTGTCTCTCAAGCAGCAGGGCAGGGAGAACCACAGTGCAATTCGCAGCGAAAGATCAATCACCATGTGCCGGCCGGATCGAAAATCTGACACCGGGACTCTGGTTGTGTTTTTACTGTTTGCCGCGACTTGTCGGCCTGTTCCTGCTGCTCCTTTTTGGCAGTGGCCTTGTTCACGCCAATGATCTGGAGGAAATGGAGGGTGGGCACCTGGTGCTTAAGCCCGCCCTGGGGCCGCCTAGCGCGGCTGTTGTCCAGTCCAGCAAGGTGCATTTTGATATCAGTGGAATGGTCGCCGTCGTTAAACTTGATCAGACCTTCCGCAATGACAGCGAGCAGTGGGTCGAAGGTATTTACGGCTTCCCGCTACCGGAGAACGCTGCGGTGCGTTACCTGGAGATGGTGATCGGCGAGCGCAAGATTGTCGGTAAGGTGCGTGAAAAAGCCGAGGCGAAAGCCATTTACCAGGCCGCCAAAAAGGCGGGTAAAAAGGCGGCGCTGGTGGAGCAGCAGCGCCCCAACCTGTTCACCAACCGGGTGGCGAACATTGGCCCTGGTGAGGAAGTGCGGGTGCGCCTTGAATATGTACAGCGGGTTGATTTTATCGCGGGAGAGTTCTCGCTGCGATTCCCGATGACAATTACCCCCCGCTATATGCCGGGTACACCCATGGTGCAGGAGCTTGACCCGGAAACGTCCGAACCTGTCGACCTTAACCCCTACCTGGGATGGGCTAAGCAAACCGACCAGGTGCCTGATGCCAATGCAATCTCGCCTCTCCAACATGCCCGGGTAGGGTCTGACCTGGCACCACTCAACCCGATCGAAATAACCGCCCGGCTGGATATGGGCATGCCATTGGCCAAGGTGGATTCGGCCTATCACCAGTTAAGTCTGTCACGAGACAAGGGTCGCTACGAGATTGCGCTGGTGGGAGGCGTGTCGGAAATGGATCGAGACTTCGTGCTGAACTGGCAGCCGGTCACCGGTGCTGTACCCAGCGCGGCAATGTTCACCGAGCAAGTCGATGATGAGTATTTTGGCCTGTTGCTGGTGGTACCGCCGGCCCTGAATCAAGCGGCGCCCGCGCTGTCCCGTGAGCTGATCTTCGTGGTCGACACCTCCGGTTCCATGGGCGGGGTCTCCATAGAGCAGGCGCGCGCGAGTTTGTCACAGGCCCTGCAGCAATTGGGCCCTAATGACCGCTTCAATGTTATCGAGTTCAACTCGGGTTTCCGGACCTTGTTTCATCAAGCGGTGGCCGCCAACCACAGCAACGTGCATCGCGCCCAGAACTATGTGGAGCGCTTACAGGCCTCCGGCGGTACCGAAATGCTACCTGCCCTGCGTCGGGCACTCCAGCCGCCCCAGGTCCCCGATCTGTATCGTGAACAGAGTGATGTGCGGCAGGTGGTGTTCATCACTGACGGCGCCGTGGGTAATGAGGTTGCGCTGTTTGAGGAAATAGCCGCACAGCTTGGGCGCACACGTTTATTTACCGTGGGTATCGGCTCCGCGCCCAATAGCTGGTTTATGCGCAAGGCGGCGGAATTCGGACGCGGTACTCACACCCATATCGGGGATATCAATGAGGTTGGCGCAAAAATGACCCGGCTGTTCCAGCAGATGGCCGCGCCGGCTGCATTAGATATCAATCTGCAGTGGCCGCTAGCAGCGGAAACCTGGCCGCAGCAGATACCCGATCTGTACAGCGGCGAGCCACTGCTGGTGGCCGCGAGTTTTGGCAACACCCTACCGGTTGGCGAGGTGACGGTCACCGGCATGCTCGGCGACCAGCAGTGGCAACGGCGACTCAACCTGGTCGCACCCGATGCCGACACGGCGTTTAATCAACATCCCGGTGTGGCCAGTCTGTGGGCGCGGCAAAAGATCACCGGTTTGCTGGACCAGAAGGTGCTGGGGCGTAGCGACGAGGCCGTGCGCGCTGAGGTGTTGCCGTTGGCGCTGGCCCACCAGTTAATGAGTCCGTACACCAGCTTTGTCGCTGTAGAGGAAAAGGTTACCCGGCCGGCCGGAGAAGATCTCAGCAAATCCCCGGTCCCTAACACCCGACCCAGGGGGCAGAGCCCGCAGAGCTACGCCTATCCCGGCACTGCAACGAATGGACCTTTGCACCTGCTGATTGGGATGTTGCTCTTGTTGCTTGCCCTGTTTGTGAATGGCCGGCTTCTTTCACCAAAAATCTCTGCAGGCGCCTGATGGATCGCGGGAGTGAGAGTTTCGCGCTGCGCCGATGGCTGGCTCTTTGCCTGGCGTTGGTTGGTGCAGCTCACCTGTCCAACGCGGCATTGATCAAGGCCAAGGCCTGGTTGGCGCCGGTGCTTATCTCGGCGGCCTGGGAGCAGACCCTGGCCAGCGCAATGCCCGGTGAGAAACCCTGGCCCTGGGCCGACACCTGGCCCGTGGCTCGATTACGGGCTCCCTCTGTGCAATTGGAGTTGTTGGTACTTGCCGGGGATTCTGGTAACGCGCTGGCTTTCGGTCCCGGTCATATGAGTATGTCATCGTCACCGGGCGACGCCGGGCAGATCGTGCTGTCCGGCCACCGGGACACCCATTTCGCCTTTCTGGAGCAGCTCGAGCCGGGTCAACTGCTGGAACTGCAGGCTGCGGATGGTACCCAGCGGATTTATGCGGTCGCTCGCGCCGACATCGTGAATTCTGCCAAACAGAGGCTTACGGTTGATCGGGCACACGACTCGCTGCTGTTGGTCACCTGTTACCCCTTTAACGCACTGCGCGCCGGCGGCCCGCTGCGCTATGTGGTGACCGCGATGCCGTTTGATACCGCAAGTCAGTCCGCAGAGCCGCTGATTGGCATACCCCCTGTATCCCATGGAGAGTTCGACCTATGAAGCCATTAGCGCACCGGGAAACCATTGCTCTATACCAGGCCCTCAGTCCGCAACAGCTCGCCGCCCTGATCCGCGCCGATTGGCGGCGCATTGAGCCAGGTTGGGGCGGCGAGCACTTCGTCTATTTAAAACTCTGCCAGCGCTACGCGGAAATGATTGCCCGGCAGTGGGAAGTGCCACTGCACGGTGCCGGGTACGTGGTGCAGATTATCCTGCCGATGGAGGTGATCGGGCAGTATGATCTCAGTACGGTCGCCTACGAGGATCACCTTGAATACTGCCTGCCAGTGGGCGAACTGGCGGCGATTAACCGCCACCTCGTCGGAGATATTCAACCTGTAGCCGCCTACATGGACCAGCAGAGCTATTCGATTCCGCTTGGTACCGGGCCGCTGGCCAGCCTGATCGGGTAGTTCTTCGATAGCCCCTCGAATGGGCTGTGACGCAGGTCGACTGTTTGCTCGGCCACGGTCTTATTTCATCAGTTTTTTGAGCCTCAAAGAGCAATTGTGAAAGCTTGGTGAAAATGCCACACCCCCTTTAATTCCACGGGCTATTCAGGCAGTATTGCTGTCCCTCGCGCCGGGCCCCCGTTTGTGGCTTAGACGCGGAGTAGTTACGAGAATATTTTTTAAAGCTCTGTTTTTTACAGCTTGCTCTAAACCACGTGGCCCTTGGTAGGGGTCACCACTGATAAAGGCACCTCTGAATAATGCGGTAATTCCTCAGCGGAGCCTTAGCAGCCCTTTGGCAAGGCGAGTCGCGAAGGTCAATGCTGGTTGTCATTGACGAGCGACTCAACGCAGACCAAAGGGCTGCTAAGGACCGCCCTACGGGGCTTTGTGTAGTCTCCGCCCGCCGCGTTGCGGCTGCTTGAAAGGCAACCAGCCTTCCTGCGCAACCGCGCCTTGCGGGCAAAGACTACACAAAGCCTGAGGTATCACCGCATTACTTAGAGGTGCCTTCGAGGAAAAGCTCATGCCTGCTATTACCCTGCCTGACGGCAGTATTCGATCATTCGAACAGCCCGTATCCGTTCACGATGTCGCCGCTGATATTGGCCCCGGCCTGGCCAAGGCCGCCCTTGCCGGTGTTGTTGATGGACGTGAGGTAGATACTTCCCATGTCATCGAAGACGATGCCCAACTGGCAATTGTCACTGAACGTGATGATGCGGGGCTGGAAGTGATTCGCCACTCCACTGCGCACCTGCTGGCCCAGGCCACCCAACAATTGTTCCCGGGCACCCAGGTGACTATTGGCCCGGTCATCGAAGACGGCTTCTACTACGACTTTGCCACCGGTAATAATTTCACGCCGGAAGACCTGGAGAAAATCGAACAGCGCATGGAAGAGATCGTCAAAGACGATTTACCGATTGAGCGCATTGTCTGCAGCCGCGAAAAAGCCGTGGAAATTTTCCGTAACATGGGTGAGCGCTACAAGGTCAAGATCATCCAGGAGTTGCCCGAGGACGAAGAGATTTCGATTTACCGCCAGGGCGCGTGGATGGACCTTTGCCGCGGCCCCCACGTACCCAGTACCGGTAAGCTCAAGGCGTTCAAGCTGACGAAAGTCGCGGGTGCCTACTGGCGTGGCGATTCCAACAACGCCATGCTGCAGCGCATCTACGGCACTGCCTGGGCGAACAAAAAACAGCTTAAGCAGTATCTTCGCCGTATTGAAGAAGCGGAGAAGCGCGACCACCGCAAGATTGCCAAGAAACTCGACCTGTTCCACCTGCAGGAAGAGGCGCCAGGCATGGTGTTCTGGCACCCCGCGGGTTGGACTATTTACCAGGCGATCGAGCAGTACATGCGCCAGGCGCAATACGAGCAGGGTTATCAGGAAATCAAGACGCCCCAGGTCGTGGATATGTCACTGTGGGAGCGCTCGGGTCACGCCGATAAGTTTGGCGATGACATGTTCATGCTCAAGACCGACGAGCGCGAGTTTGCGGTTAAGCCCATGAACTGCCCCTGCCACGTGCAGGTGTTTAACCAGGGCCTGAAGTCCTACCGCGACCTACCGTTACGGCTTGCCGAGTTTGGCAGCTGCCACCGCAATGAACCTTCGGGCTCCCTGCATGGCATTATGCGCGTGCGCGGCTTCGTACAGGACGATGCCCACATTTTCTGTACCGAGGACCAGATCCAGGAGGAGGTCTCGACCTTCATCGACTTCCTCCATGCCGTCTATGCCGATTTTGGCTTCAGTGACGTTATCTACCGCCTGTCTACCCGCCCTGAGCAGCGCGTGGGCTCAGATCGCGACTGGGATCGCGCAGAAAAAGCGCTGGCTGAGGCGCTGGACGCCCAGAACCTGCCCTGGCAGGAACTGCCCGGCGAGGGCGCCTTCTATGGCCCGAAAATTGAGTTTTCCCTCAAGGATTGCATCGGCAGGGTATGGCAATTGGGCACGATTCAGGTCGATTTCTCTATGCCCGGCCGCCTGGATGCGCAATATGTTGCCGAAGACGGCTCTCGCCAGGTGCCGGTCATGCTGCACCGGGCAATTTTGGGCTCATTTGAGCGTTTTATTGGTATTTTGACCGAGCATTATGAGGGGGTTTTCCCCACCTGGTTGGCCCCGCAGCAGGCAGTTGTGCTCAATATCACCGATAAACACTCGGAATACGCCAAATCTGTGGAAGATTCCTTAAAAAACAAGGGCTTTCGGGTCATTTCGGACTTGAGAAATGAAAAAATCGGCTTTAAAATCCGCGAGCACACGATTCAGAAGGTCCCGTACCTGCTCGTTGTAGGGGACAAAGAAGTAGAATCACAGACTGTGGCCGTGCGTGCCCGTCGCGGAGAGGACCTGGGATCCATGGATCTCGAGGCATTTAGCCAACTCCTCACCGATGACGTAGCGCGACGCGGTCGTATTGCATTGGAGAATCAGCATTAAGAGAGACAACGGCAAAGGTGCCAGTAAAAAAGCGATAACCAACGATCAAATTACGGCGGATCCGGTCCGTCTGGTTGGCGCTGACGGATCACAAGTGGGCATTGTGCCACTGAGTGAGGCCATGGCCGCGGCAGAAGCGGCTAATCTGGATCTGGTACAAATTGCTGATTCTGACCCCGTAGTCTGCAAGGTGATGGACTATGGCAAACATGTGTTCGAGGCCAAGAAGCAAAAATCTGCACAGCGTAAAAAGCAGAAGCGAACACAGGTTAAAGAAATGAAGTTTCGTCCAGGGACGGAGGACGGAGACTATCAGGTAAAACTACGCAACCTGACACGTTTCCTTGAAAATGGCGATAAGGCCAAAGTCACACTGCGTTTTCGCGGTCGTGAAATGGCTCACCAGGAAATCGGCATGGAGCTACTCAAGCGAGTAGAAGCTGATCTGGCCGAGTTGGGCTCAGTCGAGCAATTTCCAAAAATGGAAGGCCGACAGCTCACTATGGTTATCGCCCCCAAGAAGAAGAACTAGCGGCCTGTGAATGCCCTGGTTTCTTTAAATGTTTAATCTCAAATGCGGAGTATTTGATTATGCCAAAAGCAAAAATTCACAGCGGGGCTGCCAAGCGGTTTAAGAAAACTGCCGGCGGATACAAGCGCAAGAGCGCCAACAAGAGTCACATCCTGACCAAGATGACTACCAAGCGTAAGCGTCAGCTGCGCGGTACCTCTATGATCCATAAGAGCGATGAAGTTCTTATCGATCGTATGCTGCGTGCCAAGTAATCGGTCTATTGGATAATTAAGGAGAAGACTCATGCCTCGCGTAAAACGTGGTGTGGTGGCAAGCCGCCGTCACAAGAAAGTTCTGAAACAGGCCAAAGGTTACTACGGTGCCCGCAGCCGCATTTTTCGAGTTGCCAAGCAAGCCGTTACCAAGGCTGGCCAGTATGCATACCGTGACCGCCGTCAGCGCAAGCGTCAGTTTCGCGCGCTGTGGATCACCCGCATCAATGCCCAGTCTCGTGCCAATGGTCTTAGCTACAGCCGTTTGATTAATGGCCTGAAGAAAGCCGAAATTGGCCTGGATCGTCGCGTCCTTGCGGACCTTGCGGTTCATGACAAAGAAGCTTTTGCAGCGATTGTGGAGCAAGCGAAAGCGGCACTTGCCGCCTAAGCCCACCCCTCACCGCACCGGCTGTTTGCAGCCACCGCGGTTCGCTGGCGACACAAGAAAGACAAAAAGGGAAAGGGCCTTGCTCTTTCCCTTTTTTTTATTGGTTCGAAATTGGCAGTGGGGTATTGGGTTGGTAGTGAATTCCGCACGCTGACCGGTAAAGGCCTGACTGGACACGCTAAAAGCATGCCATCCGTGGCGCGCTCGGCGCCGGCCGTCCATGGCCGGCGACGGTCCTGTCAGACCTTTCCCAATCAGAGTGCTGACCACCGACTTCGGAACCTAGAAAGCTGGAGCCGAAAACAAAGGTAGCCTTTGTTGGTGGGGTAAGTCCTTACGGGACTGTGTGAGACAGGGACGTCGAACACAAGCCCCCATGGATGGGTTCACGGCGTGTCCCGTAAGGACTTACCCCAGCAGCAGCGGCGGAATGGATAGCTCATATTTTGTCTCGAAGTGAGAGGCCCGCTGCAGTTGCTGGCCCGGCAGAGACAGTAACTGCGAAGTAAGTAACAGTGATAAACACAGAGAAGGCTAAATGGAAAACCTTGAACCATTAGCAAATGAAGCTAAAGCGGCTATAGCAGCAGCAGAAGACGGCAGTGCGCTGGAACAACTGCGCGTTGATTACCTGGGCAAAAAGGGCCAGATCACGGCGCTTTTGAAAGGGCTGGGTAAACTCAGTGCCGAAGAACGTCCCGCCGCCGGCGCCAAGATCAACGTGGTCAAGCAGGAACTGCAAGACCTCATTGGTCAGCGTAAGACGGCGTTGGAATCCGCAGCGGTGGAAGCCAAACTCGCGGCCGAGACCATCGACGTCACACTGCCCGGGCGGGGTCAAAGTACCGGTGGTATTCACCCGGTAACTCGCACCATCGAGCGCATGGAAGAGTTCTTCTCAGCCATCGGTTTTGATGTTGTTGAAGGGCCGGAGATTGAAGACGATTACCACAACTTCGAGGCCCTCAACATTCCGGCCCACCACCCCGCGCGTGCCATGCACGATACCTTTTACGTGGATGAAACCACCGTACTGCGCACCCACACTTCGCCGGTGCAGGTACGCGTCATGGAAAGCCAGGAGCCACCCCTGCGTATTATCTGCCCTGGGCGGGTGTATCGCTGTGACTCGGATCTGACGCACACGCCCATGTTCCACCAGGTTGAAGGGTTACTGATAGATGAACACTCCAGCTTCGCCGACCTCAAGGGCGTGGTGGAAGAATTCCTGCGGGTGTTCTTTGAGAAGGAACTGGCGGTGCGTTTCCGGCCTTCATACTTTCCGTTTACCGAACCCTCAGCTGAAGTGGACATTCAGTGCGTTAACTGCGGTGGAGAAGGTTGTCGCGTGTGTAGCCACACCGGCTGGCTGGAAGTCATGGGCTGCGGCATGGTGCATCCCAAGGTATTCGAGTACTCAAACATCGACACGCAAAAGTACTCC
Source organism: Halieaceae bacterium (assembly GCA_963669435.1). GTDB lineage: Bacteria > Pseudomonadota > Gammaproteobacteria > Pseudomonadales > Halieaceae > CALJFL01. The sequence goes on along the minus strand of OY770025.1, from coordinate 425,856 downwards.
GGCTTTGCCTTTGGCATGGGCGTGGAGCGGCTTGCCATGTTGCGTTATGGCGTGAATGACCTGCGGTTGTTTTTCGACAACGACCTGCGCTTTCTCGAACAGTTTTAAGTGGAGCAATAAGCAGTGAATATCAGTGAACAGTGGCTGCGTGAATGGGTAGACCCGCAGCTGAGCACAGACGAATTGGCGCACCAGATCACTATGGCGGGGCTGGAAGTGGATGCCGTTGACCCGGTTGCCGGTTCCTTTAGCGGCGTTGTGGTGGGCGAGGTAGTCTCCGCAGAACAGCATCCGGATGCCGACAAGCTGCGCGTCTGCCAGGTAAAGACCGGCAGTGACACGGTACAGATTGTCTGCGGCGCTCCTAACGCCAGGGCCGGCTTGAAAGCCCCACTTGCGCAGCTCGGTGCAGTGCTTCCGGGCGATTTCAACATCAAGAAAGCCAAACTGCGCGGCATCGAATCTCAAGGCATGTTGTGTGCCGGTGAAGAACTTGGCCTGTCAGAAGACTCCGATGGGCTGATGGAACTGGCCGGTGATGCACCCGTGGGTGCGGACCTGCGTGATTACTTGCATCTGGATGACAACGTGATCGAGATTGGTCTCACCCCCAATCGCGCGGATTGTTTAAGCGTGGCAGGCATTGCGCGTGAGGTGGGCCTGCTTAACCAGCTGCCGGTGAAGGCGCTGGAGTACACTGCGGTTGAGGCTACGCTGGATGATACCTTCCCGGTGACGCTGCAGGATGCAGATCGCTGTCCGCGCTATGTGGGCAGGGTTATCCGCGGGGTGGATGTCTCCCGGCCGAGCCCGCTGTGGGTGCAGGAAAAACTGCGCCGCTGTGGTGTGCGCTCCATCGACGCGGTGGTCGATGTCACCAACTATGTGATGCTTGAACTCGGACAGCCCATGCACGCGTTTGATCTCGATAAGCTGAGCGGCGGTATCACCGTGCGCAATGCGAGGGCAGGAGAGTCGCTGGAATTGCTCGACGGCCAGACCGTGGAGCCCCGTGAAGATACCCTGTTGATTACCGACGAAAACGGCCCCCTGGCGCTGGCCGGCATTATGGGTGGTCAGGCGTCAGCAGTGAGCGAAACCACCACCAACGTATTTTTGGAAGCAGCATTCTTCACCCCGGACCTGCTGGCAGGTAAGGCGCGCTCCTACGGGCTGCATACGGATTCCTCGCACCGTTTTGAGCGCGGCGTCGACTTTGCCGGGGCTGCCGCGGCCATGGAGCGGGCAACACAACTGTTGGTGGACGCCGTTGGTGGTGAGGCGGGTCCTCTGCAAGAAGTCAGCAGCGAAGCCGACTTACCGGTGCGCAACGATGTGGAACTGCGCGCCGAACAAATTGAACGTCTGCTGGGCTTTGATCTACCGGCAGATGAGGTGGAGCGTATTTTGACGGGGTTGGGCCTGGGCGTCACAGCCATTGACGGAGGCTGGCGTTGCAGCGTGCCCAGCTGGCGCTTCGATATCAGCATCGAGGCTGACCTGCTTGAGGAACTCGCCCGGGTTTACGGTTACAACAACCTGCCCGTATCGCATATCAGGGCCGACCTGGTGATGCCGGCCAAGCCCGAGGAGCGACTGTCCCTGCGCACCGTGCGCAGGCATCTCAGTGCGCGGGGCTTTCGCGAGGCAATTACCTACAGTTTTGTCGACCCTAAACTGCAACAGGTGTTTGATCCGCAGTTGCAGGCGGTTGCCTTGACCAATCCGATCTCTGCCGATATGGCGGTAATGCGCACCAGCCTCCTACCTGGCCTGGTCAGCGCTGTATTGCGCAACACCAATCGCCAGCAGCCCCGTGTCCGTCTGTTTGAAACGGGCTTGCGTTTTGTGCCCGGCAAAGACGGCCTGGCGCAGACGCCGACCTTGGCAATGGTCGCCACCGGTGAACGCATGGCGGAATCCTGGGCGGCAGCATCCGGGGCGACAGATTTCTATGACCTCAAGGGTGACCTGGAGAGCGTGCTGGGTTTGAGCCGACAGGCCGACCAATTTGAATTTGCTGCCGGGCAACGCAGTGCGCTGCACCCTGGGCAGACTGCCGCGGTGACCTACAAGGGTCAAACCGTGGGGTACATCGGCGCGCTGCATCCCAGTGTCGGGGCCGATCTGGGCCTGAATTCTGCGCTATTTGCCCTGGAAATCGACCTCGAACCGATTTTGGGGGCCAGATTACCCGAATTTGAAGAATTGTCGAAGTTTCCCGAAGTTCGCCGCGATTTGGCGATAGTTGTCGACAAATCGGTCACTTCCGCTGAGCTGATGTCAAATGTTCGTGCCAGCGCTGGGACTTACCTCACAGATCTAAGGTTATTTGATGTATATGAGGGCAAAGGCATTGATCCTAAACGAAAAAGTCTCGCTCTCGGTTTGACTTTCCGGGATCATTCGCGCACTCTTAGCGATGACGTAGTTAATCTGGCAATGGATCAAGTCATTGATTCATTGGAAAAAAATTATAAAGCCGAGCTTAGGAACTAGGTAACGCGAAAATGACCGCCCTGACAAAATCTGAAATGGCAGAACGCCTGTTTGAAGAGCTGGGGCTCAACAAACGGGAAGCCAAGGAGATTGTAGAGCTGTTCTTCGAAGAGATTCGGGCCAGCCTTGAGGGTAATGAGCAGGTGAAATTGTCAGGCTTCGGCAATTTCGATCTGCGCGACAAGAGTCAGCGTCCTGGCCGCAATCCGAAGACAGGCGAAGAGATACCCATATCAGCCCGCAGGGTGGTGACTTTTCGGCCCGGTCAGAAGCTCAAGGCAAGAGTAGAAGAGTATGCTGGAACCGAGTCACAACAATGAATTGCCGGCGATACCCGGCAAGCGCTACTTCACCATCGGTGAGGTCAGTGAACTCTGCGCGGTAAAGCCCCACGTCCTGCGTTACTGGGAGCAGGAATTCCCGCAACTGAAACCCGTTAAGCGCCGTGGCAATCGCCGCTACTACCAGCGCGATGACGTACTCACGATCCGCGAAATCCGCAGTTTACTGTATGACCAGGGCTACACCATCGGCGGCGCACGACAGCGCATGACCGACGAAGATGGTCCCTCTGCACCGGTGGTCGCCCAGGCGGTTCTTCAGGAAACCATCAAGGACCTGGAAGACGTTCTCGAGCTACTTCGCCCCGCCAAATAGCCTTTGTAACCCCGGCGGTATTGAGTATAATGCCGCCCTCGCAGCGCTTGCACCAAGCCTGCATTTCACGGGGCGTAGCGCAGTCTGGTAGCGCACCACACTGGGGGTGTGGTGGTCGTAGGTTCAAATCCTGCCGTCCCGACCAATTCATAAAAAAGGCCACCCGTTGGGTGGCCTTTTTTATGAACCGGCGGAACGCCGGATTAGTTCTTTAGCGAGCCCAAAGGGCGAGCGTAATCAGGCGGATGGCCGCCCCGTCATAAAACGCAACCATAGGCGCGTTTTGCAACGAGCGGCAAAGCCGCGAAGCCCGCAGGGTAGTAACGGGCGTGCGCGCCCCCGGCCAAAGGGCGTTACTATTCAATCCTGCCACTAGACTTCCTCAAAATACCTGATTCAACGTGTGGTTTATTATGAACCGGCGGAACGCCGGATTTGCTCTTTAGCGAGCCCAAAGGGCGAGCGTAATCAGGCGGATGGCCGCCCCGTCATAAAACGCGACCAAAGGAGCGTTTAACAACGAGCGGCAAAGCCGCGAAGCCCGCAGGGTCGTGACGGGCGTGCGCGCCCCCGGCCCGAGGGCGTTACTATTCAATCCTGCCTTTTTAATTACCCATCATGTACCGTCGTTTGGGCAGCCTTTTTTATGAACCGGCGGAACGCCGGATCTGTTCTTTAGCGAGTGCAAAGGTACCCCACCAGCGGCTCGCGATTCGCTTCGTCCAACTGTTCGATACCCTCCTGCATCTGCTGCATAAATTTCTTGACGCCGTGTGCCAGGGCTGCGTCCAGTGCCAGCCAGAGGTCGCCGGGTGACTGGTCGAGTAGACAGGCAATGACCTGCTCTGCCTGCTCGATGTCCTTGCGCTTTTTGTTGCGCTCGGTGGATGGCCTGCGCTGAGCGACGACCAGCTTGTGCAAGGCGAAACGCGCAGGTTGGGCAACGTTTACGACGACACCTGACTTATGCAGCAACACTGCTTTTTGCGTATCTTCCAGCAGGTATTCCAGGAACGCGACGGGCTGGGCGTGTGACTTGATCGCGTGGACGTACTCTGCGGATTTGGGTTTCCCGATCCGTGGGGTGATGAGGTCGACCCGGAATTCGCTGCCTTGCACCATGTAGCTGGTACTGGGGCCTTTTCTGTTTAACATGGGTACGCTGAGCATGCCTGTTTCGGCTTTCAGGATGACGTCGCCCAACGGCTCAACGTCTTGGGGGATGGCGATCATGGCCCGATCACTGGCGGCCAGATCCACGTCTTGCGTAATCGTGGTGTCTTTGCGCCAGCTCACGCCCAACATGTTGCCAATTGCGACGAACGCATACGAGCCGACCAATACGCCGCCTGCGTTGAACAGACCCGTATTGGCTGCCGCGCTGAGTACCCGATAGGCGCGCGCATCGATAGCCCTGCCGCCTGCTGCAATGGTCATGGCAACCTGCTTCTCTATCACTTTTGCTTCGATCTTACCCGCCTCCCAGCGGGCTTTCTGCTGTTCGATACGTGCGCGTGTTTCCTCGTTATCTACGCCGATGTAGTGCTGGCGACGGCCGCCTGCAAAGTTATGCTGCAGGTACCAGTAATAACCAGAGCTTTTCTTTCTACGTAGGAAGGTGAAGCCGGTACCGGTAGCAACGTCACGGATTAAGGCGTTGTCTAGCAACTCTGCATACGCCAGTCGCGCGGATCCAGGCAGGTCTGCATAAAGTTCGGACATCTTTGACATCCCTTTAAAGTAATAAGGGATGGTAAAATATTTGCCATCCTTTTTCAATTAAAAGGGATGGCAAAACAAAGACCGCGGTGCGCAGGGTGTTTTCGTGGAGCAAATTCGTTTTCTTACCGTTCGACCCGCAGATCAAATAGTAGCACTGGCCGCCCTTGCGACCACCTCTACCTCACCCCACCCCTAAAACGCCTTCTCACCCGGATCCCTGCGCAGATGACGAAACACACCCAACTCCCAGGGCCGCATAGCCAGCATGATGCTGGAGCCGAACCTCTCGTGAAGGGGCATCCCCGCATCTTCATTATGTAGCTCACTAAACTCTTCCAGCAGTCGTTCCATCTTTCTCGACATGATTGCATTCGAAGCGCGTGACAACATGCCACTGCGGAACAGCATGACCTCGCCGGGGCCGGAAAATGTCGAGTGCATAAACTCCGGCTGTACCTGCTCCTGAAAAAACCGTTGTATCGGTCCATTGGGTAGCCAACGAAAGTCCGTCGCGACTATTACACGAAGTTTGTTGCGGGGCAGAAGGTCGATGATTTTGAGTCTGTCCAGTGCGGCCAGCAGTTGGACTGCCTCGTGCTGGTCGAGGAGATAGGTGTCCATGATCTCTTCGAAGGTCCAGTTGTTGAGCACGCTTATTGCCATTAACAGGAGCCTGGGGTTTTCCACCACTTCCCGTTCCTGCTCCTCGGTAAGGGTAGTGATGCGATTGCGCTGCTCGAGCATTTTTTGCACGAGATCGGATATCTCCAGATCAAGTGTGTGACACAGTTGTTCCAGACGGCCCAGCTCCAGACGTGATGCCGAAAACGTCCGCTTGATGCTGCTTTCAGAGACTTCCAGTGCCCGGGCTACGTCAGCATAAGTGAGGCCACGGGATTTTAACTCGCGTTTCAGAGTGGCCAGAAGGGGGGTGATTTGGCTCATCACTCGTCCTTAAAGTATCAAAAAATAGCACTTTAAAGATCAGTATATGCCACTTTCAATGTTTTGGGTGCAATTTATGGTGCTTTGCGAATACTGCTCACTGATCCGCCTGACGCGGACAAATTCAATGAGAGAGGGTATATGCAATGAATTTTTTGAGCAGAACCATCAGTGGAACCGTAGCTGGCTTGATCGTCAGCGCACTGTTTTCGGCTACCGTGCATGCCGCGGGGCTCATGACCCCAGTTCGGGGCAACCTGCCACAACTCAGCATTCGCGAGCATCACGTGGACGTGGTCATCGAGGATGGCTATGCCATCACCACGGTCGAACAGGTGTTCGCAAATCCTCATGATGATGCGTTGGAGGCAATCTATTCATTTCCCGTTCCCCAGAAAGCTGCCGTAGGTGAGTTTACCTATTGGATTGACGGTAAGCCGGTTACCGGTGAAGTACTTGAGAAGCAGGCCGCACGAGACCTGTACGAGCAAGAAAAGGCACAGGGACGCCAGGCAGCACTCACCGAAAAGGATGAGTACAGGACTTTTGATATCAGCGTCTACCCGGTTCTCCCCAATAACGATGTGAGAATTCGGCTGGTGTACATCCAGCCCGTTCATACTGACCTCGGTATCGGTCGCTACGTATACCCGTTGCAGGAAGGTGGCGTGGACGAGCGGAGAATGAACTTCTGGACGTACAACAGCACGGTGGAGGAAGCATTCAGTTTCAACCTACAGATGCGCTCTTCCTACCCCGTGGACGAGTTCAGGCTTCCCGCGCATCCACAGGTAATGGTGCAGGAACAGTCACCACAGGATTGGCGGCTCTCATTTGGTAACCAGCAGGCAAAGGATTCGATAGAGGAGGGTGATACCGGGGGCCAGGTGCTTGCGTCCCACAACCTGGACGAGGATATCGTGGTCTATTGGCGGCATGCGCAGGGGTTGCCCGGTGCGGTCGATCTGGTGACGCATCGGGAGGAGGGTGAAAAACGCGGAACCTTCATGCTTACGGTCACGCCTGGAGATGATCTGGGTCTATTGGAACAGGGGCGAGACTGGGTCTTTGTGCTGGATTATTCCGGATCGATGGCGGGCAAATACCAGACCCTGGTCGAGGGGGTGCGTGAAGGCCTGGACAAACTCAGTGAACGCGACAGGTTTCAGATTATTCTGTTTAACAACGGAGTGAGAGAAGTGACCAGCGGCTACGTTCCTGTTAATCAACAGAATGTTGAGCGCTACATACGCGAGTTGGAGGCGATTACGCCCGACGGTGGCACTAATCTCTATGCCGGGTTGCAACGTGGGTACCGACTACTGGATGCCGATCGGCCCAGTGCTGTAATCCTGGTGACCGACGGTGTGGCCAATGTGGGTGTTACTGAAAGGAAAGACTTCTTGCGCCTGCTGGAGAAGCACGATGTCCGCTTGTTCAGCTTTGTTATGGGTAACAGCGCCAACCGCCCCTTGCTCGAGGGTATGGCAACGTTGTCCAACGGATTCTCCGTTAACGTGTCCAACAACGATGATATCGGCGGATTACTGGTTCAGGCTGCCGACAAATTGAAGTACGAGTCCTACCGGGATGTCGAGGTGAAATTCAGTGGTATCAAGGTGAAGGAGCTTGCACCTGAGCGTATCGGTTCGCTGTATCGAGGTCAGCAGATAATCTTGTTCGGTCATTACTGGGGGGATGGTCCGGCTAAAGTAACTGTGGGCGGAAAAGTTTTGGGAGAAAACAGAACCTATACTTCCGAATTGGATTTTCCGAAAGTCATGGAACGCAATCCTGAACTGGAACGCTTGTGGGCCTACGCCGCGATCGAGGATTTGCAAAACCGAATCGATTACCTGGGCACTGATGCGGACAGCCGGCAGGCGATTACCGACATCGCGTTAGAGTACGATCTGGTAACGAACTACACCTCCATGATCGTGGTAGCCGAAGACGTGTTCGAGGCTCAGGGCATTGATCGCTCAAACAAAACGCGTGTTGAAGAAGAAGCTTCGGCGCGTAAGCAGCGCGCGGCGCAGCCAGTCAAGGCTCACCGACAAGACAGCACGACCCCTGCCTTTGGCAACAGCTCACGAGCCTATCCATCGAATGGTGCAGGAAGCGTGGGTTTGTTCGGCGTCCTGTTGCTGCTGCCACTCCTGCTGCTTACGCGCAGTCGGAGAGCGTGAGCGTAGCCATGGGCGGAATCGCAGTGTCGACAGCTACCTTGCTCAGTAGGCCCGCAAGGAATCAACCAGTGTTGACCATGGCATTGTGCGTCGCTGCGATTCTGTTTCACGTGATGCCAGAGTCCGTGCGCGAGCTTTTCTACTTCGATGCTGGCCAACTGAGAGCGGGAAGCCTGGGCGGCCTGGTTTTCAGCCATTGGCTGCACGTGGACTGGCCACACCTTGCCTGGAACGTCGCGGCACTTGCGTTACTGGGTGGAATGCTTGAGCTACAGTCGCGGGCGCTGTTTTGCGCGTCACTTATGGTAGGTACAGTCGCAGTCGATGTCCTGCTTCTGTCGCCACTGAGTGAGGTGGAACGTTATTGTGGTCTGTCGGGCGTGCTTAATGCTGTACTCGGTTGCTTGCTCTATGTTGTTTGGTTGCGCACACGTTCACGTATTGTTATTGCAGTAGCAGCATTGGCACTATCCAAAATCATGGTAGAGATGGTTTACCAAGAAAGCCTGTTTACCGAGATTGCCTGGCCGCCTTACCCGGCGGCTCATTTGGCGGGCGTATTGGCTGCAGTGATATTGTGTGTCATCGTGCACTGGGGCCTGTCTGCAAAAGGTAATAAAACGAAGGGTCTGAGAATAGGTGGCCTGACAATAAGGAGCACAGGATGAGTATATGGTCACAAGCGGCAGAAGCAGCGGCGGCTACCCCCGATTCGCGCAATCGCTACGCTGACTTTCTGCGGGCCGTGTCCATCCTGTTTGTCATTGTGGGTCATTGGCTGATGACGACGGCACACTATGACGAGAGCACCGGCCAGATAAGCCCAGTGCTGGCACTCGACGTTGTGCCGTGGAGCGCCTGGCTAACCTGGGGATTCCAGGTGATGCCAATATTCTTTATCGTCGGTGGATACTCTAACGGTATCTCCCTGGCTTCGGCGCAACAGAAAAACCTGAATTACGCCCAGTGGCTGGCGGGCAGGCTACATCGCTTGCTGACCCCACTCACCCTGTTAGTGGTTTTCTGGGCCGTGATCGCAATTTGCCTGAACTTCACTGGTATTGATGGTCAACATATCGAGATGTTGTCCAAGACCGCACTTGTGCCAACCTGGTTTCTCGCAATTTACACCATGATCGTGCTGCTAGCCCCGGCTACCTACAAACTTTGGAGACGATGGGGGTATCGTTCACTGCTGGCATACATTGCTCTGGCAGTGTGTGTCGATGCGGCGTTCTTTATACTGGACTGGCAATGGCTGGGTTGGAGCAATTACTTCTGGGTTTGGTTGGCTATGCACCACCTGGGCTTTGCCTGGCTGGACGGGCGTCTCGGCAGCCCGCTTCGACTGCTAGGCCTATCCTTGTTCGGATTTGCCGTGCTGTGGACGCTGATTGTTTATGGGCCCTATCCAATTGCGATGGCGGGGTCCCCGGGTGCAGAAGTCAGTAACACGCTGCCACCGAAGATTACGCTGATCGCTCTTGGCCTGTTTCAATTTGGTTTATTACTTGCGCTCGAGGGACCAATGAATCGTTGGCTGCAGGGCCTGCGCGCCTGGACCTGCACGATCATCGTCAACACGATGATAATGACCGTCTACCTGTGGCATATGACGATACTGATCGCCGTACTCGCTGCGGCCTATTTTGCGGGGGGATTGGGTCTGCATATCCAGACCGGCACGGCAGAGTGGTGGGCCCTGCGGCCGTTGTGGTTACTGGTGCCGGCGCTGGTGCTTTTGCCAGTGGCCTTGTTGCTGTCCCCCCTGGAAAGGCTGTCACCCTCGAAGGATAAAAAACTTCCCAGCGCTTACCGACTGATAGCGGGCGCTGTGGCCGCAGGGTTAGGCATCTCCCTGGCTACTCTCAATGGTTTTAATGGCGATATCTTCTCGGCCCAGAGTAGCGGCATTATTGCCTTGATGCTCGGCGGCGCCTGGATGTGTGGCGTGTCGTTGCGGCGGTCGGGCTAGCCCTGTTCTTCGACATCTCGCGACAAATCAAACGCACCATTTTCAAGGAAAATAAGGGTCTGCTCAATGACTGTATCCGACCGCATGATAAAACTGTGGCTGTGATCTACCAGCAAGATGTCGTTAATGCCGTCAACGATTGTCGATTGAACTGACACCGTACCATCGTCCGGGCTGGGAAGCCGTGCCGACAGCAGCGGGTAAATGGACTTGGTGCCGGCGATAACACCCAGTTCAAAATTCACCGGGCCGAGCTTGCGTAAAATACTGTCCTCGCCCGTACCTAACTGCCGGCCGGCGGGTCCATAGATCACGTTAAAGCCCGGTACGTCGCGCAGTTCATCCACCAGTTCACTACCCTGGTTGGGGGGCGCTAGCATGACTACACGTCCGACGGCTTCCAGTCCTTCGTGCTCCATGTAGTAGCGCACCAGAATGCCGCCCATGGAATGGGTTACAAAGTGAATCGGAGTTTCTTCACCGCATTGCGACACACCTTCGCCGACCGCTAGCGGCGCAAGTTCCTCGACGGGTTTGTGTCGCGAAGGGTAGCCGATATTGGCCACCTTGTAGTTCGCTGCCGTAAGCGCCTTCTCCAGTGGTTGCATTGCATAGGGGGAGCGCGACAGCCCGTGGAGCAGGATCACGCAGTCGGCGTGTGCCGCCAGTGGGAGCGTAAGCGCCGCGAGGGCGAGCAGCGTAGCGGTTATTCTTGGCACAACTTTCAAAAGGAGAAATACAACAACCAGCCGCAGGCCCCAAGGTAGGTTCCCAGGGTCGCAAACATGCCAACGGGCCGCAGCGCAAACGGGCCTATCTTGGTGATTGCAAGATAGTGACACAGCCTTCCGATCACCAGGAGTGCGCCCAGCGTGTGCAGCCAACCATTTGAGGCACCACAGAGCTCCATGATAACGATAAGGACAAGGGCGATCGGCACTGTCTCAATAAAATTGGCCTGGCCGCGAATGCGCCGCAGTAACTCGGGGTCATCACCATCGCCCAGGTCTATCTTGTTTTTCGCCCGGTACAGGCCAACTCTCAGCGTGAATGGGATAAAGAGGAGCCCGAGTAGGGCTGCATACAGGGGAGTTACGGTCAGTAATGAAAGTGTGCTCATGCGTACTGTTCCAGATTAATGTGGTGAGAGGGGACAGGCGGATAACCATATCGATATCTCGAGCAAAAATCGAGAGCGTCCCTGGTCGCTGCATTTTAGCCCTATCTATACGCCCGCGTGGCGGCACAGCTCTCCAATTGAGCGCAATTAGCGAACGAACAGGGCGATAATCTCTCTATTATCGCCTTCAGAGCTATCCCTTAAAATTTTTCCTCGTTTCCGAGCCACACTCGGTTCAGTGCTGCCGTTCAATCTGAGTGCGGTAGCAACTGCCTGTGTCCGACGCCAGTTGAGCTGCTTTTGGTGTTGCCCTTGGAACTCGGTGTCGACATCAAACAGGAGGAAAATATGCCCATTCGCGCAACTGAAAACCCCGAGATTCTCAGTACCCGGGGTATTCACCTGTTCCATTTTTCGACCTCCAATTGTTCGATGCGGGTGAGGCTGGTCCTGGAAGAAAAGCAATTGCCCTGGGTTGATCGCTATGTCGACCTGCGCAAACAGGAAAATCTGACCAGTGAGTACTTTGACATTCACCCGCAGGGCCTGGTCCCGGCGATTATCCACGACGGTACGATTGTGTACGAATCGGCGGACATACTCCTTTACCTTGAGGACAAGTTTCCCGAAATACCCATGATCCCTGCAGAGCCGCAGAAGAAGCAGGAAATGGAAGAGTGGCTGGAGTGGACCCGGGTAAACCACCTCAAGGCGATAAAAACCTGGGCTTACGGACGTAACAAAAAGCCCACCAAAACACCTGAATCCATGCAACTGCTGGAGGAACTGCAAAAAGACCGGGATATTGTCGAGTTCCACAAACTCACCCTTGCCGATGGGGGTATTCCAGAAGAGAAAATCCAGGTTGCTGAGGATATGTTGCTGGAGGCCTTCTCCAGGATAGAGGGCAACCTGGATCACGGAGATTTCATCCTCGGTGACCAGGTCACCCTGGCTGATATTGCCTGGATACCGCAGTACTCCTTGCTACAGCGAAACAATTTTCCTTTCGAGCAGTTCCCCAACCTGATGGCCTGGGTGGAACGCTGGAAAACACGTCCAAGCTATCTCGAGGCGGTCTCAAAGTGGATGCCCAGCGCGGCTTGAGAATTCTGGATACAGATAGAGCAAAAACAAGTGCGTTGGTTCATCTGAACACACTGCTGTCAATGGAGGGTGCTTGATGTGAGTGATACGACATGCCGTTCCGGCGGGCTGGTAAATGCATTTTTGCTGTTGGCCACAATGTTGGTTGTGATTCTCTCGACTGCATGCACTGGCGGTCGAGAGGGCGCTAACCCTGGAAGCGACACGGATGCGAAGAAACCCGATCAACGCCTGGCGTCTGCAGATAACGAACCTCACAACTGGTTGTTGCACGGTCGTACTTACGGCGAGCCTCGTTATTCCAGTCTCGATGCAATCAATGCTGAAAACGTGTCCGAGCTTGCACTGGCCTGGTACACCGATCTGCCCACCTCCCGTGGCCAGGAGGCCACTCCGCTGGTGGTAGACGGCATTATGTACACCACGTCTGCCTGGAGCCACGTGCTGGCCTTCGAAGCCGACACGGGCAAACAATTGTGGCATTTCGATCCGGAAGTACCCGGTGAGGTTGCCGTCAAAGGTTGCTGCGATGCAGTCAACCGCGGTGTTGCTTACCTGCACGGTCGGGTTTTCGTCGGCACCCTGGACGGTCGTTTGATTGCCCTGAACGCTGCTAGCGGCAAGGAACTCTGGTCAGTCGTGACCGTGGACCAGTCCAAGCCTTATACGATCACCGGTGCGCCGCGCGTTGCCAACGGTAAAGTCTTCATAGGTAACGGCGGGGCGGAATTCGGCGTGCGGGGATACCTGTCCGCCTACGATACACAGTCCGGAGAGATGCTCTGGCGTTTCTACACGGTTCCCGGTGGCCCGGGAGATCCCGTGGGTGTGGAACCCGTGGAATCACAAACGGCCACTTGGCACGGTCAGTGGTGGAAACTGGGCGGTGGTGGCACCGTCTGGGATTCGATGGCCTTCGATGACGAAACCAATACCTTGTACTTCGGGGTCGGTAACGGAACGCCGTGGAATCCCAACACACGCAGCGCGGGAAAGGGTGACAACTGGTTTCTGTCGTCTATTGTCGCCGTGGAGGCCGACACCGGTGAGTACAAGTGGCACTATCAAACCACCCCGGGAGAGGGGTGGGACTACACCGCGACCCAACACATTATTCTCGCGGACATCGAAATCGCCGGCGAGACCCGACAGGTGCTAATGCAGGCACCTAAAAATGGATTTTTCTATGTTCTCGATCGGGTGACGGGTGAGCTGATCTCTGCCGAGAGCTTTGTCGATGTTAACTGGGCCAGCCATATTGATCGGGACACGGGCAGGCCGGTGGTAAACCCGGATGCCCAGTACTGGAAAACCGGTCAACCCGCCCTGGTCTCGCCAGGATTCTTGGGCGCGCACAACTGGCATCCGATGTCGCTCAGTGCACAAACCGGCCTGGTTTACCTGCCCGCGCAACAATTGGCCTTTCCTTACCTGGGTGAAGACGAACAGAGCGCAAAAGCCCTGGCGGTAAACATCGGGCTCGATACCAGTGTGGCTGCATTCCCTGATGATCCGGCGGTCATCGACAAGATCAAGCAAGCAACCAGCGGCCGCCTGGTGGCCTGGAACCCATCGACCCAGAAAGAAGTCTGGCGGGTGGAATACCCCGGTCCCTGGAATGGCGGGGTACTCTCCACCGCTGGCGGACTCGTTTTCCAGGGTAGTGCGACCGGCTATCTTAATGCCTACCGCGCCGAGGATGGCGAAGCACTGTGGCAGTTCCCCGCCCAGACCGGCATCGTCGCACCGCCGATCACCTTTGCTGTGGACGGGGTCCAGTATGTCACCGTGAGTGCGGGCTGGGGCGGTATATTCCCCTTGATTACGGGTCCCCTTGCCGCCGACGCCGCCGACGGTGAGCCTATTAACCGCAGCCGACTGCTGACCTTCAAGCTGGGCGGTTCAGCGCAGCTGCCGCCAGCGGCTGAGCAACTGCGTGATATGCCCGACCTCACTGCGCAGGAACTTAACGACGAGGAAGTACATACAGGCTTCCTTGTTTACGACCGCTTTTGCGGTGGGTGTCACGGTGCCGGTGCGGTGGGCGGTGGTGTAATTCCCGATCTGCGTTATTCCGCGGTGATCCATACCGAACAGGCTTTCAAGTCGATTGTCCTTGATGGACTGCTGTCGAGTCGTGGCATGGTCGGCTTCGCCGAGGAAATCACTTCCGACGAGGCAGAGGCCATTCGGGCCTATCTGATTTCGCGCAACCAGTTTGCTCACCAGGTGGGTGATACCCGCCGTCTCAGCCGTTGAATTTTTTTACAGGAGTTTTCTATGTCTGACTATTGCCTGGTCGTGGGTGGCGAAAAGATCCGCCCCGCCGAAACCTTCCCGGTACTTAACCCCGCTGACGAATCACTGGTAGCCGATTGCCCGCGTGGCGACGCAGCGCTGCTCGACCAGGCCGTTGCCGCGGCGAACAAGGCGCTGCCCGCCTGGAGCGCACTGCCCGACGCCGAAAGGGTAGGCATGCTGCACGCGATTGCTGATGTCATCGAGGCTAACCACCAGGAGCTGGCGACGCTGATTACCCGCGAGCAGGGCAAAACCCAGGCCGGACTGGGCGCCAACATGGAAATCGGCGGCTGTGCCGGCTGGACTCGAGCCACCGCCAGCCTGGAGTTGCCGGTAAAGGTGATACAGGACAACGACGAGGGCCGGATCGAACTGCGTCGCAAACCGGTTGGCGTGGTCGCATCCATTACACCGTGGAACTGGCCGGCACTGATTGCGACCTGGCATATTATGCCGGCCCTGCGCGCCGGATGTACGGTGGTCGCCAAGCCCGCTACGGACACGCCGCTGACGGTTCTGCGTATTGTCGAACTCATGAGCGAGGTGCTGCCACCTGGGGTAATCAATTCAGTCACCGGTAGTGTGGGTGACGAGATCGCTACGCACCCGGATATCGCCAAGGTGGTGTTCACGGGTTCAACGGAAATCGGCAAGCGTGTCCTGGGTAACGCAGCAGGTACCCTGAAACGCACGACCCTTGAACTAGGGGGTAATGACGCGGGTATCGTATTGCCAGGAACAGATATTGACGCTATTACCGAAGGCTTGTTCTGGGGTGCGTTCATTAACACTGGCCAGACCTGCGCAGCGATGAAACGCCTGTACGTGCACGAAAGTCAGTACGAGGAAGTGTGTGAGAAGCTGGCAGCGTACGTCGCCAATGTTCCTATGGGCGACGGACTCAATCCCGATAATGTTCTGGGGCCCCTGACTAACAGGGGGCAGCAACAGTTTGTGAAAGAGCTGGTCGATGAGGCGCGTAATGAGGGCGCTCGGGTGCTGACCGGGGGTGAAGAACTGGACGGGGGTGGGTACTTTTATGCGCCCACGCTGGTCGCAGATGTCACCGATGCGACCCGCCTGGTCAATGAAGAGCAGTTCGGCCCCGCCCTACCGATACTCAGTTATACGACGGTAGACGAAGCGCTAGAGCGTGCAAATGCGCTCGATGTAGGACTTGGGGGATCCGTGTGGGGGCCTGACCGGGACGAGGCGCTGAAAATCGCCGATCGCATGGAGTGTGGTTCCGTGTGGATTAATTCTCACGGAGGGCTGAATCCTATGGCCCCCTTCGGTGGTGTCAAATCCTCTGGCATCGGTGTGGAGTTTGGTGTCGAAGGACTTGAAGAGTACACGACGATACAGGTTGTACATAATACCGCCTGAACTACCTGGCGGTGATCCCCACTATTGTCGCGCTGGCGGGTCCGCCGGCGCGCTGTGCTGTTTTGTCTTGTGTTTACCTACTTTCTCCCGCGCACTACGGCGAGAATAATTCTGCTTCTACGATTAGAGTCTGCTTTGGTGCGGCTTTGCCAGGGTCGTTAACTACAGATTGATCGTTCGACAAACGCGACCGATACGTGCGCCGAGCTGGGTATTATCGTCCGCAACGCACTCGATTAGATTAAGCCCAACGATTGGCGCGGTGGCGCGACAGAGTCTATTGGGTTTGGAGAGAGTGCATGGGCATTGTTATACCTGAAAATAAAGAGGTTACGGCGTTCAAGGGATTGCACCTGTATCATGCAGGTATATCCAATTGTGCAATGCGGGTGCGTGTCACCCTGGAAGAAAAGCAGCTCCCCTGGACCAGCCACCACCTGGATATCCTTAACAAGGAACACCAGACGCCGGAGTACTTCGGTATCAATCCCAATGGTGTTGTTCCGACGCTTGTACACGACGGTGTGGTGATTATCGAATCGGACGACATCATCGATTACCTGGACGAGAAATTTCCGAGCCCGCCATTGCGTCCCAGCTCTGAATCCGGACTCCAGCATATGTACGAGTGGATGAAGCTCGCGGTCAATAATCACGTCGGCGCGGTAAAAACCTTTATCTACTACAACAAGATCCAGAAGTTCATGCGCCAAACCGAAGAGGAAGAGCAGAAGTATAGCGAGCTGCAGTCCAATGAAGAGTTGCGTGATTACCACTCAAAGAACCGGGCACAAGAAGGTATTAGTGACGAGGCAGCCCAGCGTGCAGAACAGATCCTGACGGATTGTTTCACCAAGGCGGAGGCTATTCTCGCCGACAGTGACTGGCTGGTTGAAAACCAGTTTTCTCTCGCGGACATTACCTGGGTACCCCTGCATTTCACCTTGATGAGAGCCAATTTTTCCTTCGACGGTTATCCCGCCGTGGAAGCCTGGGCCGACCGAATAAGTCAGCGCGAAAGTTTCAGGAAAGGCGTGTTGGACTGGTGGCCTGAGGGCGGTCTGGATACGGGCAAGTCTCGCTAAGGTGGGCGCGTGTTGATGATAGTAAACCAATACCAGATGGAGAATTACAATGGCCGCCACTGATCAACCGCAGGCACCATCCGGCGGCGAGATGCTAACCGGTTTGTTGAGCTCCCTGCTGGTGTTGCTCATCGCTGCTCTATGTATTCTGCCCTTTGACCACAAGACCTTCGTGGACTGGGTGGGTACCGCATTCATGGCGGCGACACCCGTGCAGATTGTTCTTGGCCTGCTGTGGCACAACAATAAGCCAGATCATATCGGTCAGCTGGCACAGCCAGTCAAAGGTATAGCCTTGACCGCGTTAACGTGTCTCGTCGGTGCCGCGGTGTTCGCCACCGTCATGCTTCTCGTCGGGCGTGGCCATGGGCCCACGCCGATGGTCGTGCAGTATTTCATTATGAGCATCGTGGTGATTATCTGGATGTTGCCGATATGGCAATGCTGGCCGCTGACCCTGTTCAGCAAAGACCCCCTGGTCTTTGGCGTACTCACCCTGGTTTTTTCCTATTTGCTGGCCTACCTGTTGTGGTACGTATTTTTCGACTACAGCCTGCTGGCGCAGATAGGTCATCCCCATTACTACCCTGAGCTTGATCCGGGTGGCCTGTTGAATATGTGGACGGCCACAACCTTTTTTGTCACGGTCGCGGGTTTGATTGTCGTGCACTTCCTGTTTGATCTCTGGCCGATTGAAAAACTGACGGGGAAAACCGCGCAGCCGCTGCGCGGGATTATCGCCTCGGTGTATTTGTTGGTGCTCGCCTGGATTGTGCGCACGGTGTTTGTCGATGGGCTGCAGATGGAACCAGTGGAATATATGGTGCGGGTTCCGGTGTGCCTGATATTTGGCACATTCCTGGTCAACAACATGATGCAGTTTTCCCTGTTCAACCAGCAGGTACAGCCGATTAAGGGGTGCCTGCTGCTGGTGTGCGCGGTCCTGGTTGGCGCTGTTATGTATGAAGTTTACAGCTGGGCATCGGCGCTGCACGCAGGGCAGGCGCTGGGGACCGGGCCAGCCGCAGGTTACGCGCAGGAGATCTGGATTGCCTCGGCCATGCTAGGGGTCACTTTCCCGATCATATTTTTAGTGTCGGGATTCTTTGGCTTCTGGCCCCTGGTGCGCAGGTAATACCAAGACTTTGTAGAGACGACTTACTGGATAAACCCCTGGAGGACAGCATGGCGGACGAAGAAGAACGCATTGATGCCGTGGTACATAAGTACGACGAAATACCGGTGCAGAAATTTGGTGAGGGCATTGATCTGCGCCGCATCACCATGAAGACCTTTGCCCAGACCTGGATAGAGATGAAACAGGGAGAATTTTCGCCGTTGCACCGCCACGAGGATGAGCAAACCGTGGTGTTGATTAAGGGCAAGCTACGTGCACGCAGTGGCCCACGCGGCGAGGAAATCTTCACGGAGATGACTCCGGGTGACATCCTGGCGGTGCCCTCGAATGTGATTCACCAGGTAGAAGCGCTTGAAGACTCTGTATTTTGTGAGGCCTTTGGTCCCGGCCCAAACCTGGAGAAAGGCATTCAGTCGGTTTACATGCGCAAACAGCAACGTGCCGCCGCTGAGGCAGCGGCAAAGTCCAACTCTGCGGAGGATTGAGTTGATTGCCAACCGGCAAACGGTCACTTGCGGTATACGCATTGGCGGCTGCAGGTACTAAGTCAACGACTACATCAAGAACTAGAGGCGAGATACCCCATGGCAAGCATCACCTATGTTTCACATGCAGGAACTGAACACACCGTCGATGTCGAGACTGGAAAATCGTTGATGCAGGGCGCCGTCGACAACTTGATTGACGGCATCATCGGCGAATGTGGGGGTTGCTGCAGTTGCGCGACCTGTCACGTTATCGTCGACGAAGCCTGGTCCGTTAAAACCGGCAGCCCCGATGAGATCGAACAAGAGATGCTCGAGGCGGTTCCCGTGTTAACACCTACGAGTCGCCTCGGATGCCAGATTGCGGTGTCGGACGAACTGGACGGTTTGATTGTGCGTATGCCCGAGGAGCAGTTTTAGTGGCGCTTGTATTCACAATCGCAGGGGTTGTAGTAGCGACAGTACGTAATCTGCGAACGCTGAATCCTTTTTGGTGCCTCTAATCATCCCTTTGATACTCAATATAATGCGTAATCAAGGCTTGGAATAGAGGCGGTGAAAGCGGGAGGTTTTATTCAGATGCATTGTAAACAACACTTTCCGAGATCGCATTAAGTAACAACAGACTACTTGGTTAATAACATTGGTACTGCAAGGATGCGATACCAAAATCCTCATAAGTATTAGCGCATGTCCGGCTAAGGAGAGAAGTAAAGTGAAAAATATAAAAAATCTTGAGCGAAAGCAGAACTGCACTGGGAAAACCCTGAGTCCGCCTTTCAGATCCAGCGTCTTAGCAATGTCTTTGGTTGGGGTGGTCACTACGGCTCCGTCATTCGCACAAAATGTCCTTGAAGAGGTCATTGTCTCAGCGACGAAGCGTGCGGAAAGCATTCAGGATGTACCGGTATCGGTAAGTGCGGTAACAGGTGATCAGATCCAGGGCCTGGGTATTGTCGATATGGAAGACTTATCCCTATATGTGCCGGGATTTGAAATCAACTCCACCTCGGTCGTTCCAAATCTATACATCCGTGGCCTGGGTGGGGGTCTTACCCATTCCATTGAACAGTCTGTCGGCAGGTATGTTGATGGGGTGTATATCGGTCGGGCCGTGATTAACACCCATGGCTTTATGGACGTTGCCAGTGTGGAGGTTTTGCGCGGGCCGCAGGGTACACTTTTCGGGAAAAATACCCTGGCCGGAGCACTTATTCTGAGAACCGCAGAGCCTACCGAAACTTTTGCCGCCGGTCTCGATGTATCAGCCGGAGACTACAGCACCAGAGGTAGTAACATGGAGATGCAGGGCTTCATTGCTGGCCCGATAACCGATTCGCTTTCGGCTAGACTCGCTGTGCGTTACCGGGAAGACGACAGTTTCTACACCAACCATCTTGAGGGGCCAGATGGTACAGATCGCACCGACGAGGGTGTTCGCCTTAAGTTGAACTGGGCGGTGAGTGACCAGTTCCTAGCAAGTTTGAAGCTGGAGCATGCTGAGTACCAATACGACGGAGCCGATACTGCTGAAATACCTAACTTGAGCAGGGGCACGCTGGAACAGTACCAGGCGTTTGCGCCAAATTTCACGCCTGAACTGGACTATGACATCTTTGTTGACTGTACCGATACATTTGCCAATGTTGATGGAGAGAGAATCAACACAGGCTCCTATTGCCCTGGGCGTGAACAGGAGTACAACAATGTCACGCTGAAATTAGAGTACGACATTGACGCGGGCACCTTTACGTCCATATCCGCCTATCAGGATTATGAATACGAGTATCGGTTTAACGCTGTCGACGGAGGACTTGCCCAGGCATTTAAAGCCGACAGGGATGAAGAGTATTCCGGCTTTAGTCAGGAGTTACGATTCACCTCGGCTGCAGATGAGAAATTCGACTACATTCTCGGGCTGTACTATGAAGACAGCGACCTCGAACGCTTTCAGGCGTCTGACTTTAACTTCACTGACCTGTTTGGCTCGCCACCGTTCCTTGGGCGCAGTGAACCGTGGGAGCAGGAAACCACGAGCTGGGCTGCGTTTGGTCAATTGCGCTGGAGTTTCACCGACGACCTGACAATGATCTTCGGCGGTCGTTATGCCGATGAAGAAAAGGACTTCGCGTTTGAACGTTTTTTTAGAGACTATGGGTCGGATGTCCCTAATGGCCAGCCTGGTGGGCCCGGGGGGCCGGCCCTTGCTGTTGAAGACAGCCGTTCAGAAGACAAGTTTACCGGCTCGATCACCGCGCAGTGGGATATATCTGAAGATGCAATGCTCTATGCGAGTTTTTCCCAGGGGCACAAGACGGGTGGGTTCAGCGACCGCATTGATAATCCCAATGCAGACTTCCAGTTTGATGAAGAAACCAACGATGCGTTCGAGATTGGAGCCAAGACGACCTGGTTAGATGGAACCCTGGCATTCAATATAGCTATTTACCATATGTCCATCGATGATTTACAAGCCGCGGCGGCGACAAGAGATTCTGACGGCATAGCAGTGTTTTCAGTGATTAATGCGGCAGAAGCAACCAGCCAGGGTGTGGAGATGGACTTTGTCTGGAGTGCCAATGAATGGCTAACGCTGGGTGGCAACTATGCCTACACGGATGCTACGTTTGATTCGTTCCCAGGTGCGGAATGCCCGCCCGACGCAGTACCCGATCCAGATGGCACCTGTAGCCTTGATGGTCGTCCACTAGCCTTCGCGCCGGAGAACAAAGGCACGCTCTACGCTGATTTGTACTTTCAAGATGCGATGAGTGAGTGGGACCTGAAGTTCCATGTAGATGCGAGTTATACCGATGATGCATGGTCAAACATCACGTACTTCCCCGTGGAACTCACCGAAAGTCACACGGTATACAATGCCAGCCTGGGGGTGGTGTCCCCAAGTGAAAAATACTCGTTTCTTCTGCTGGGCAGAAATCTCACAGAGGAGGAGTATTGTATCTGGTGTCTCGATGGCGGCCCCGCGTCCTTGGCTAAACCGAGAGAGGTTGTACTGAAGCTCACAGCAAGGTTTGATTGATCAATCCTTGCTTGTTCAACGTCCCAGGAGGTGGGGACTCTGGAATATAGAACTGAGCTGATTGTTCCAGTGTCAGCTAATGATCTTGAAACCGAGAAGGTCGATGTGTTACTCACAAAAATGCTAGCAGCACAGGTTTCCCCGCTTGCGCGAAATGACACGTGAACAGACTTGGAGACATCAGGTGCGGTCGATCAATATGCTAAAAATCTTGGTGCATCCTGCTGTTAACATTGGTATACCCGGGGTGTTGCTAATCTTGCTCTCAGCCTGCGTTAGAGATACCCAAGAGATCGTGGCCGCAGGTGGCGAGCCTCCGGAGACTGCGGAGCAGCAAGCTGCACTGACAGCACACCCCATAAAATACACCGAAGATCGCACGCCATGCGCTGACTACACACCGCTTCGTCGACCACTGTTTGGGGATTTGCATGTTCATACGGGACTGTCATTTGACGCAGTGGCGGGTCGAATCAACACTATGCCAGCAGACGCCTATGACTATGCGAAGGGCAAGCCTATTGCATCGTTCCCACAGAACGAGTTAGGCGAACCCATCGGTACTGCGCAAATTGACAGACCGCTCGATTTTCTGTCTGTGACTGACCATGCCGAATTTCTGGGCGAGCGAGAGCTTTGTATAAACCCGGACTCGTCAGAATATGGAAACGAGTTCTGCAATAAGTACCGGGAAATTGAGTTTCGCGGTTCGAAGATGTTGGCGAGCAGGCTAAGTACTCAGTTTCCGAAAACTCCAACCCGCGTTGAAATGCTGTGTGGTGAAAACGGTGAGCGCTGTTTAAGTGCCGCGAAAAGTCCGTGGCAGGACATCATTGATGCAGCTGAGTCTGCCTATGATCGTACCGGGGCGTGCACGTTTACCAGCTTTATTGGGTATGAGTATTCAGGATCACCCGGCCAGTCCAACTATCATCGCAATGTGATCTTCCGTAACGACAATGTGCCCGACTTTCCAGTTTCTTATTTCGAGGCATCACTGGACCATGTGCTTTGGGACAAGCTTGACCAGCAGTGTGGTGAGGACGAAGGCTGCGACTACATTACTATCCCGCATAACTCTAACCTGTCCAACGGTAAGCTTTTGACACCTTATTTCGGCCTGGAGCAGACTACAGAAAATAAGGTTCGCTATGCCAAAACGAGGCTGAAACGGGAGCCTCTGATTGAAATATTTCAGCATAAGGGCGCTTCGGAGTGCGTGAACGGTCTTGCTTCGGTACTGGGTGCTGCTGACGAGCTTTGTACTTTTGAACAGGTGCGGGCGATTGGCAATTCGGCTACGACCAGGAAGTTTCATCTCGATGGCGCTGACCTGGTTGTTGAGGAGCCTGTAACCGAGATTACGGATGAATGTAAAGAAGGCGAGCTGGGGCGTACCGGTATGTTTGCGGGCGGGTGTATCTCGCGCAATGACTTCATTCGTAGCGCCCTATTGACTGGTCTTGAAGAGGAGAATGAAATTGCCTTCAACCCTGTGAAAATGGGGATAATTGCGTCGACCGATGGTCATTACGGAACGCCTGGTGATGTCGCGGAGGACAAGTGGCGGGGCGCCGTAAGTGGCGAGATGACTATTCTCGAGCGATTGAAGCCCGGAACGCTTCCCAGCGGCATCAAAGGAAACCCCGGTGGACTGGCGGGTGTATGGGCCGAAGAAAATTCACGGGACGGTATCTTTGAGGCGATGGAGCGGCGCGAGACTTTTGGTACATCGGGCCCGCGAATTATTCCACGCTTCTTCGGGGGATGGGAACTCGATAGTGGGAGTTGTAAGCTACCTGACATGATAGAGCACGGATACTCCCATGGTGTGCCAATGGGAGGCGATTTACCCCAGCAACCGGATTCAGGTCAGAACCCGAAGTTTATTTTGGCTGCTCAGCGCGACAACGGTGGCCTTGAGACACCACTGCAGCAGTTGCAGATCATCAAGGGTTGGATAGATGCCGATGGCAAGCGCCATTTTGAAGTACACACCGTAGCCGGTACTTCTGACAATGGGGCGGGAGTAGACGTCACCACGGGCAACCGTTTCGGTGAGGGCCACGACCGTTTGTGCGGTGTTTTCACCGATGAAAACTTTAATCCGGACCTGCCGGCCTACTATTACCTGCGCGCCGTTGAGAATCCCAGTCCGCGCTGGAGTCTGTTGGATTGTTTACAGTTGGAAGAGGGTAATAGGCCAGAGATATGCCAGGACCCGACCAGGCAAGTGATCCAGGAAATGGCCTGGTCATCTCCAATCTGGTACGAGCCTTCAACGTAGGTATTCAGCCAGGCGCAGCAATCTTGCTAGCCGTTAGCCTTTCGATCTAATGCAATGGATAACTCGGGCCGCGCTCTTAACAGCCGTTGCTCCCAGGGCGGGTACTCGCCATACTTTCTGCGCAAGAAGTTTATCAGGATTCTTACTTTCATCGGAACGAAGGAAGAGCGGTGGTGATACACGGAAAGCACCGGTGATTCTATTTGTGTTTCCTGCAGTAGGGGAATGAGTTCGCCATTGGTTAGTTCCTCCTCAATGAAGAATGCGGGCATCAAGGCGACATAGCGGTTGCTCATTAGCGCTGCGTGTACCATCCATACGTTGTTGGCTATTACCTGCGGTGTGATCTTTAAAGGTTCAGTTCCCCTGGGCTGTGCAAACCGGATCATACACTCTGAGTTGACGTAGTTATTGTGTGCATATTTGTGGTGGGCAAGCTCCTCTACCGTAGAGGGTGTGCCGTAGTTATCAAGATACTGTGGCGTTGCGACCAAAAGCCGACGCAAGGGGAAAAGATCGATTTTCTCAAGCGCCTGACCTACGTCTCTACTCACCTGTAGGCACAGGTCGAAGCCCTCCTGGACCGGGTCGCAGAAACGATCATGCTGTTGCAACTCAACCACCAGATCGGGGTGCTCTTCCTGAAATTCCAACAGGTCTCGCGAGAGGTAGCGAGAGGAGAAGGACGATATGCAACTCACCTTTAGGATGCCGGTCAGGCCCCATTCAACCGAACTTACTGCGGCTTTTGCTTCGTCGAGCTGCGCTATTAGCTCCACAGCCCTCTGGTAAAAATCTGCGCCACCGTCTGTCAGTGTTAACTTGCGTGTGGATCGTTGCAGCAGCTGTAACTCCAGGTATTCCTCGAGCTGATTGACGCGTTTGGTGATGACGGATTTCACCGTACCCGTTTGGCGGGCCGCCTCGGCGAAGCTGCCGACTTCTACCACCTTGGTAAACGCGCGCATGCATTCCAATTCATTCATAGCATTTCACCTACCGTGTCTGGCCTCATGTTGTTCTCATTCGGAAGCGCGCTCAACCGTATACACAGAAACCCATCGACCGCGTTTTGGAAACGCTGAGGCTAAAAAATCACATATTATCCTATGATGCAGGTAACGGTATATTCACTTCGATAACGATAGGAATCATCCAAGTCTGTGAAATATAAGCAATTTAAGCGCATTAGCAGCGACCCACCGGCAAGTAGCGAGGGACAGCCATGCGGGTGACACGTGACATGTTGCACCCTGATCTTCAGCCCTACTACAACCGGGTGCGCTTCTTTGCCTGGATCTTCAAATTGAAGTGGCTTACCCACTTGTTCAACTTCGCGCTGTCACGGGGGGTTGCAGGCCGGGATGTGGAGGGCCTGCACTGCGAGGAGTTCTCCATTCAGCGGCGTGATGGCAGTGGCCAGATTCGCGTACGGATATACCGGCCACTCGAGCACGATGATCCACTGCCGGTGATGGTCTATTTCCATGGTGGGGGTTATGTCGCCGGCAACCCCGAGATGTTTGCCGATGGCATCAAACGCTTTATTGACAGAAGGCCCTGTGTGGTCGTTGCGCCTGATTATGTAAAAGCCTATCAGCAACCATTCCCCGCAGGCTTTAACGATTGTTATGACACCCTGATCTGGGCCAGGGACAATGTTGAGAATCTTAACGCCAAAGCCGGGCCGATTATGGTTGCCGGCCACAGCGCTGGAGGTGGACTCACTGCAGCGGTCAGTCTGAAGGCCAGGGACACCGGAGACCTGGACATTGCCTTCCAGATGCCTATCTACCCAATGATCGACGACCGCCAGCTGGACGACCCGGAGCGGCAGATCGAGGCGCCGATCTGGAACAGCGATACCAACCGCATAGCCTGGCGTGCCTACCTGGCTGGGTGTCGGGAGCATGGCGAAGAGATATCCGCCTACGCTGCCCCAGCGCGTTGTCAGAACTATCAGGGCTTGCCGCCCACCATCAGTTTCGTCGGCACGCTCGAGCCGTTTTACCGGGAGACACAGTCCTATATGCGCGCCTTGCAACAGGCGGGGACCGAGGTGGAGTATCAGGAGTTTGAAAACTGTTTCCACGGCTTTGATGACATTACTGATCAGGCGGGGATCAGTCAGGCTGCCGTGGCTTTTGTGCTTGATGCCTATGCCCGCTTTTATGATCGTTACCTGACGAGCTGATCAATGAGCCCTAATTGCCTAGTCATCGGTGGCAGTCATGCGGCGGCGCAACTGGTGGTCAGCTTACGCCAGATGGGCTGGGAACACGCCATCACCGTTGTCTCAGATGAACACGGTTATCCCTACCAGCGCCCACCGTTATCGAAAGACTTTCTCACCGGTGCGAAGTCAGGCGATGACATATTGATTCGTCCCGCTGCGGCCTATAGAACTGCCAATGTACGCTTTTTCATGGGCGCAAAGGCAGAGCGCATCGATCGCGAAAACCAGAGGGTGATCCTGGATGATGGCCAGTCTCTGGGCTATACGAAACTGGTGCTTGCCACCGGGTCCTATCCCCGTCCTTTACCGGTACCTGGCGCAGAACTTGCGGGAGTACTAAGCCTGCGCTCAGTGGAGGACACGGAAAAGATCAAGCGCTGTGCAGCTAGTGGCAAGCAGGCGGTAATCATCGGCGGAGGGTATATTGGCCTGGAGACTGCGGCCTCGCTCACTAAACTGGGTATGCAGGTCACCGTACTGGAGGCGATGAATCGTGTGCTGGAACGGGTGACAGCACCGGAAATTTCGGCGTTCTATGAACGGATCCATGCCGAAGAGGGCGTGCATCTTGTTACCGGGGCCAGTGTGACGTGTATTGAAGGAGACGCCTCGGTCAGCAGGGTACTGTGTGCGGACGGCTCTGCCTATGATGCGGACCTGGTGGTGGTGGGTATCGGCATCTTACCCGCCACGGAACTTGCCGATAGCGCGGGTCTGATGGTTGATAACGGCATCCTGGTTGACGAGTATGCGCAGACGAGCGACACCGACATTCTCGCCATCGGTGACTGTACGAATAACTACAATCCGATCTACGACCGCCGCATACGGCTGGAGTCAGTGCAAAACGCGGTCGACCAGGCCAAGGTGGCAGCCGCGACCCTCTGCGGGAAACCGCAGGCATACAACGCTTTGCCATGGTTCTGGTCTGATCAGTATGACGTGAAAATGCAGATAGCCGGCTTGAACACGGGTTATGACCAGGCTGTAGTTCGCGGAGATATTGCCGGCAGCCGTAGCTTTGCGGTTTTTTACCTGAAGTCCGGGGAAGTACTGGCGGTGGATGCCATCAATAAACCCGCCGAATTTATGTGGGGCAAAAAATTAATACTGGCGAAGACCAGGGTTGATAGCGACAAACTTCGCGATGAGTCTGTTGCGCTGAAAGCACTGCTGCCTTAAGCAGAGCAGGTTTAGCCGTGCAGAAACACCTCCGCGAAAAGTTTCTCAGGGCGTGTACACCTCCATCACATTTAACGCACCTTGGGCGCGAAACTCGCGCCCGCCCATCACGTATATCTGTCCATCCACGACTGCACTGGATAGAGAGTGGCGGCGTTGTTGCAAATCAGCGACGCGAGTCCAGGAGTTCATCATCGAATTGTAGCGATGAACCGCCGCTCGTGATTCCGCCGTATTCTGGTCATCGAATCCGCCGATCACATACAGCGCACCATCGACCACAGCTGCCGTCGCGTTTACCACTTTAATGGGTAGACTTGCCCTTTGCGTCCATGAGTCTGTGGCCGGGTCGTAGCGATGCACCAGGTCCGTGCCCACTTCGGAAAAGTCGCTGCCACCAACCACATAGATGTAGCCGTCGATTACACCGATCGCACTTGCACCGCGAGGGTTTGGAAGATCTGCTCCGTGGCTCCACTGATCGGTAGCCGGATCATAGATCTCTACCGATGCTATGCCTGCTCTAGTCCAGCTAAAGCCTTCTCCACCGCCACCTATGACGTAGATTTTGCCATTGACCGCGGCGCTCGAGGGCACTGTGCGGCCCAGTTCCAGCGGTGATAACGAACGCCAGCTATCAGCTTTCGGGTCGTACTCCTCAGCGGTGGTTTGTAAGCCGGGGAAGCCCCCGAACACATAGCATTTGTCGTTGACTACACTCGCCGTAGCCCATGCGCGCGTGGTCGGCATGTCCGCCATGCGCGTCCAGCTGTTGGTCACCGGGTCATACTCCTCGGTTCGCCTGCTTCTGCTGGGGTCCTCAGAGCTATAACCCACCCCGATGGCGTAGATCTTTCCCCGGATCACGCAGGAAGAGATGGCATCACCGACCAACGGAAGATCTGGCCGAGACTCCCAGGTATCGGGCTTGCCGAATACGGGCTCGAGGGAGAAGGTCACTTCCGAGTCGAGAAATTGCGACAGGGGCGGTTCCGCGAACAGTGCTGTATTAAACCCGCAGGGTGTATCTTTGCCCCCACATAGTCCCAGGGCTTTGGTACGCCAGGCGACAAATTGGTAGCCCGACGCGGGATCTGCCTGAAAGGTCTCATTGAAAAATGCGTCGGCGACGTCGATAACACAGGTGTCGCCGTTGGCGCAGGAGTAGGTGCCGGATTCGGTATTTACTGTTCCATTTTGCGTCACGACCTCAATCTTGCACGCGCAAATAGAGACGCAAGCGCAGAGAATCAGAAGGTGTTGTCTTATCATCACTCATCCCCCTTGCCGGTGGATTCGTTGTCTACGATCAGATCAGCTCGGATACAAGCATGTGTATCACCCTCTCGATCAGTCGGTCGCTGTGGCGGCTAACGACTTGAGGCGCTGCGTATGTTCCGCGGCCCGCAGGGCTCAACCTGGAATGCGATCTGTCTGGAAAATATGGCACGTAGGCGCGCTTAGCGCCAATGACCAGCGGTTATTAGGGCAGGGTGGCTTTATCGCTGGGGGTAAGGTAGCAACGATTCGAATGCATGTGCCCCCGGCGGGCTGAGCAGACTCGCGACACTAGGCGTTGGCGACCTGTTTGGCCATGGTCCGGGCAATAATGCTGAGCATGGTTTCATCGGAACCGCCACCGATAGCGCTGGCGATATTGTCGCGCATGGCGCGGCCGCAAAAGTTCTCCCACATGAAACCCATGCCGCCCCAGTACTGCAGGCAGGCGCGTGGTACCTCGTTGGAAAGTCTGCCGGCCTTGAGCTTGCACATGGACGCCATCAGGCTCATGTCTTCACCGGCAATGTGGCGCTCAGCGGTGTCATAGCACAGGGAGCGCAGCGCCTGGATTTCCGTTTGTAGTTCCGCGAGCCGAAACTGGATGACCTGGTTTTCCGCCAGTGACTTACCAAAGGCCTGGCGTTGCTGCGTGTACTCCAGGGTGAGGTCGATGCATTTCTCCATGAATTTCAGCAGTACAAATGCGCAGTACATGCGCTCTTCCTGGAACTGCTGCATCTGGTAGACAAAGCCCATGCCTTCTTCGCCCACGCGATGGCGCTGCGGCACCCGTACATCTTCAAAAAATATCTGCGCGGTGTCGGACGCGCGCAGGCCGGTCTTGTTCAGTGGTTTTGATATCGTAATGCCGGGCAGATCAGACGGCACGATAATCAGTGACTTGTTCTTGTGCACAGGTCCTTCGCCGGTATTGGCCAGCAAGCAAAAGAAGTCCGCCTGGGTGGAGTTGGTGATCCACATCTTGGTACCGTTGATAATGTAATCGTCACCGTCCTTGCGCGCGTTGGTTTTGATGGCCGCCACGTCCGAGCCTGCATGGGGTTCACTGACCGCGATACTGGTGACGATATCGCCCTCGATGGCTGGCACCAGAAATTCCTGGCGCAATTCGTCACTGCCGTACTTTGCCAGCGCCGGGGTGGACATCATGGTGTGCACACCAATCAGCAGAGGTGAACTACCGTGGTCTGCGGCACCGAGTTCTTCAGAAAATACCGCCTGGTAAGAGAAGTCCAGGCCCAGGCCGCCGTAGGCTTCCGGTTTGTCGATACCCAGTAGTCCGAGTTGGCCTGCTTTCTTCATAATCTCGTGGCTAGGCATTCTGCCTTCTTCTTCCCATTGCTCAACGTAGGGGTTGAGTTCCTCCTCAACAAAGCGGGCAACCGTGCGTCGAATCTCATTGTGTTGGTCAGTAAAATGCATAGTGCGGTTCTCGTTTAATCCTGTAGTACTTTGGGCAGTGTTGCCCGGTGAAATCCTTGAAAGGGCTCCGGGGTGTTATGTGCTTTGTCCGGTAATGGCCAATAGCCGACGGAAGACCCAAACTGTACGCCGCCATCGACGGGTACGGTAACGCCATTGATGTAGCCGGCCGCGGGGGACAGCAGAAAACAGACGGCGGCACTCAGTTCCGCTTCAGTCGCCATACGTTTTTGGGGTACCAGGCCTGCAGCGCTGCGGAAGGTCTCGGCCATGGACTTGTCGTAAGTATCCAGACCGGCGGAGGCAATCCAGCCTGGCGCCACGGCGTTAACGCGCACCTGGTAGGGGCCCCATTCCCAGGCGGCGGTCTTGCACAGATTCTCCATACCAGCGCGCGCCGCGCCGGTATGACCCATACCCGGAAAGCCATTATTCACAATGGCGGTAACATTGACCATCGCACCGCCGTGCGCCTGCATACTCTGGTTGAATACCTCGCGCAGGATCAGAAACCCGCCCACCAGGTTGTTGCGCACTACCGCCTCAAAACCCTTCTTGCTGATATGTTCCAGCCCCGAAGGGAACTGGCCACCCGCGTTGTTTACCAGTCCGTGTATGCGGCCGTGCTGCCCAACTACCTCGCTTACCAGGGATTTCACCGCATCTTCGTCTCGGCTGTCGCAACTGTATCCCTCGGCGCTACCACCGTCTTCGACAATTTCCGCCACGACTGTATCAAGTTTGCCCTGGGTGCGTCCGGTGATGACGACGTGAGCCCCAAGAGAGGCCAGTTCGTGGGCGATGCAACGGCCGATACCGCTGCCGCCACCCGTGACCAGAATGTTCTGCCCGATAAACAAACCCGGCATAAAGACGGATTGGTAGCCCATAGCTATTCCCCCGCGATCTCCAGTAGCACAGCCCCGGCAGCAACCTGGTCGCCCGCGGCTGCGAACACGCCGCTGACCTCGCCGTCGATCGCTGCGACCAACCGGTGCTCCATTTTCATCGCTTCCATCACCGCTAATTCCTGACCGACCTCCACCTGGTCACCAACGGCAACCATCACCTGCAATACATTGCCATGCATAGGTGCCGCTACCGAACCTGAACCAGCGCTGCTCTCATCGCCACGCGTGAAGGCAAGTTCATTTCTCAGCTGGCAGCTGACCCCGTCGACTTGTACTGCGACTTCACCACGTCCCAGGAAACAGAAGTGGATATTCTTTTGCACGGCATCGATGGCGATGCGCGCATTCCCTTCGCCGTCGTCATCCAGCCAGCGCAGCACGGTGGTTTCGTCCTCGATACTGAGTTTGTAACAGTCAGCTTCGGGTTGGCTCACGGTAACCTCTGTCACCTGGTCGTCGCCAACCGCATAGCGAAAGCTTGTAGAGAGTGGGCGTGAGCCGCTCCAGCCACTCAGGCCCGGGCTGGGCGCCAGCATATTCTCTTCACTGGCATTCAGCGCCTGCAAATACTGGAGCAGGGCGGCTGTGAGTAAATGTGTGCGCGAGGGTGCGGTTGCGCTGACGCCTTGCGGAAACTGGTCGCCAATAAATGCGGTGGTTGCCTCCCCGGCGGCAAACACGGGGTTGCTGAGTACGTCCACCAGGAACTCGCGGTTGGATTCAATGCCGAATAACGCGGTGGTCTGTAAGGCCCTGACCAACCTTCGCCTGGCGATGTCACGATCCTCACCCCAGGCAATAATCTTGGCCACCATGGGGTCGTAGAAGGGGGAGACTTCCTGTCCGGGTAACAGACCGTGATCCACTCGTATGCCTTCGCCGGTGGGTACTGTCCAGGTGTTTGCGGTGCCGGATGCGGGTAAGAAGTCATTCACTGTATCTTCTGCGTACAGGCGCACCTCGATGGCGTGCCCGGAAAGATCAATATCGGCTTGTTCCAGCGAGAGTGGATACCCCTGGGCCACACGAAACTGCAGGGCGACCAGGTCCTGCCCGGTCACCATTTCGGTTACCGGATGTTCTACCTGCAAGCGGGTGTTCATTTCCAGGAAGTAAAAATTCTGCTCGGCGTCCAGCAAGAACTCCACCGTGCCGGCGCCCCGGTAGTCGATACTGGCGGCGGCATCGATGGCCGCCTGCCCCATTTTCCCGCGTAGCTCCGGCGTCATCACCGGACAGGGTGACTCCTCCACGACCTTCTGGTGCCGGCGCTGGACTGAACAATCCCGCTCACCGAAGTGCACAACGTTGCCGTGGGTATCACCGAAGACCTGGATCTCGACGTGTCGTGGTTGCAGCACGGCCTTTTCGAGGATGAGCTCGCCCGAACCGAAGGCGTTTTCTGCTTCCGAACGCGCCGAGGCGATGGCGCTTTCCAGATTGTCGAGGTCTTCCACCAGGCGCATTCCGCGACCACCACCACCGGCGGCTGCCTTCACCATAATAGGCACGCCGATGTCCTTAGCGGCGGCAATCAGTATGGCGTCAGACTGGTCCTCGGCCTGGTAGCCCGGAATACACGGTACATTCGCCTCCAGCATGCGGCGTTTACTGGCTGCCTTGTTCCCCATCAACTCAATGGACTGGGCGGTGGGACCGATAAATACGATACCGGCCTGTTCACAGGCGCGTGCGAAGTCAGCATTTTCAGACAGGAACCCGTAGCCAGGATGAATAGCCTGGGCACCGGTCTGTGCCGCTGCATCCAGAATACGTTCTGGATCGAGATAGGATTCTTTTACCGGGGCTGCTCCGATCAAGACAGCCTCATCCGCCAGCCCGACATGCATGGCACCGGCATCTGCTTCCGAGTATACGGCGATGGTTCGGTAGCCCTGTGACTTAGCCGAGCGAATCACTCGCACGGCAATTTCGCCCCGATTGGCTACCAGGATTGAATCAAATTGTGGCATGTTACTGCTCCTCCGCGGCGGCGGCCCAGGCGGGCGGGCGTTTCTCAGCAAAGGCCGCCATGCCCTCCAGGCCTTCTCCGCCCAACATGGCATCGGCAAACCGCTGCGCGGCAAACTGGACAATCTCATCGCCCTGCAGTGTGTTGGTCGCGTTGATGATCTGCTTGGTAAGCCCGATGGCCCCAGGCGCTGTGCGGCGACAGTGTTCGATCAGTTGTGTAGCCTCGGCCTCGAGTGCGTCAGCGTCGTCCAGTACAAAGTGCGCAAAACCTAATCGGCCCGCTTCGCGCCCATCGAATCTCTGGGCGGTTAGCAGCAAGCGCCTGGCCTGGGAAGCGCCGATACGTTTGATTACTACCGGTGTGATTTGTGCGGGGGGTATCCCAAGAGTGACTTCGGTGAGGGCATATTTTGCGTCCGCCGTGGTCATAACCACGTCGGCGATGCAGGACAGTCCGAGCCCACCGGCCATGGCGATGCCCTCTATCATGACCACAAACAGTTGTGGCATAGCTTCGACTGCCTGCAACATGCGCCCAAACCCGGCATTGGACGCGACTATTTGCTCCCGCTTTTCGTCCGGGTTGCCATCACCCTGGAACACGGTTTTAAACATCTTCAGGTCGCCACCACTACAGAAGGCGCCACCCTTGCCACGCAGTATCACGAAGCGGATGTCTTTCTCTGCCGGTAAAGCTTCTAGCACGCTGGCCAGCTCCCCGGCCATTTCATCGGACAGGGCGTTTTTTACTTCGGGGCGGTTAAACCAGATGGTGAGCAGGTCGCGGTCGCGTTCGAGGATCAGTTTGTTCACGGTGGGTAACATCATATTCTCCTGGCTTACATGCGGCCGATGCCGAAGGTATTGGGAAACACCTTGCGCCTGCGGCTTTCCCAGCAGGTTTGCAGCGCCATGCCCAGCACCTTGCGTGTATCGCGTGGGTCGATAATCCCGTCATCCAGCATGCGGCCGGAGGTATAAAAGGCGTCTGATTGCTTGTCGTACAGTGCCGTAACTGTGGCCTCCTGCTGTGCCAAGTGCTTCTCGTCAACCTCTACACCCTTGCGCGCGGCGCCGGCGCGAAACACTTCCGACATGGTCTTGGCCGCCTGCTCGCCGCCCATCACGCCGATCTGTATGTTGGGCCAGCTGAACACGAAATCCGGGTCGTAGCCCTGCCCGCACATGCCGTAGTTGCCGGCGCCAAAGCTGGCGCCGATCATCACTGTAAGACGCGGGACCCGGGTATTGGTCACCGCCTGAATCATTTTCGCGCCATGTTTTATCATGCCGCTCTGTTCGTACTCGGTGCCCACCATGTAGCCGGTGATGTTCTGCAGAAATACCAGTGGTATATCGGATTGGTCGCACAGCTGGATAAATTGCGCGGCCTTGGTGGCGCCCGCAGGATCGATGGGTCCGTTGTTACATAGCAAGCCGACAGGCATACCGTAAATCTTCGCCTGCAGGCAGACCATGGAAATGCCGTAACCGGGTTTAAAATCCAGAAAGTCCGAATCATCTACCAGGCGCGCCACCACTTCTCGAGCGTCGTAGGGTTGGCGGTAGTCCACCGGGACGGTGCCGGCCAGTTCATCGGTGGCATAGACGGGCTCATTAAATTCTTTTGGCGCAGGCTCTGGACAGTGCCGGTTCCATTCCAGTTTGCCGACCAGATCCCGGCAGATCGCGAGCGCATGGGCGTCGTCCTCGGCCAGGTATTCGACCAGCCCGGAGACTCTGGAGTGCATCTCAGATCCGCCCAGGGTTGCGTTGTCCGCGACCTCACCGGTAGCTGCTTTGAGCAGGGCAGGGCCGGCCAGCGCTGCCATGCCGTTGTCCTTGACGCCAATCACGTAGTCGCTCATTCCCGGCATATAGGCTCCGCCAGCAACAGAGAGTCCGTGTAATACCGTGATTACCGGTATCCCCGCCGCGCTCAGACGAGCCAGGCTGGCGAAAATCGTGCCTCCTCCCATCCACTGTTCCACCTGGTAGCCGAGCAGGTTGGCCCCGGCACTTTCGACCAGGTGCAAAAGCGGCAATTTTTTCTCCAGCGCAATGCCCATTGCGCGTAAACCCTTGCGGCCACTCATAGCCGACATGGCACCGGCGTTGATCCCGGAATCGTCGACCCATACGACACAACGTACACCCGCGACGAAGCCAATGCCCGTGATCACGCTGGAGCCTGGTACAGACGCTTCGGCGTCTTCGCTGTCGACCAGGTAGCCGGCCATATTGTTCAATTCCAGGAACGGGGCCCCGGGATCCAGTAGACGGGCCAGGCGTTCGCGCGGCAACAGTTGCCCGCGTTTTTCAAATCGTGGCCGGGATTTCTCTGAAATTAGCGCGCCGCGTGCGGTGAGCCCGTGCAGCTTGTCAACCAGCGCCAGCATATCTTCACGATTTTTTGCGAAGCTCTCGGATGCCGGGTTGACCTGGCTATGATATTTAGTCGGAGATGCAGACATGGGGTTGCCTCGATCCAGGTTATTCAGTTGATAGTGTCCGCCAGGCTGGCGGGCACAGGTATCGATTCAGTCAGTAAAAGCTGGGCATAACCTTTGCCCTGCGAGTCAACGCGCAGGCTGGCGATGCCGCCACCGCCCAATACGTCGTGTAGCAGGAAGTTAAAGGCATTGCTGCCAGGCAGATAAAAACGCTCCACCGGCCGGTCCTGCCCCTTTGCTAAAAAATGCGCAAAGTAGTTCGCCACGTGCGCTTTGGTTAGCGCTGCAGCAATCCAGGGCACGTACTCCGGGTCGCGCGCAATGATGCCGATATTGGCCTTGTTGCCCTTGTCACCACTGCGGCCCCAGGCCAATTTTTCCAGGGGCACCTGCACCATGGGCTCGTCGCTGCTGTCGGTTGGTATCGCGTGCGGTTCAGGGTGGTTCGCCTCGGGCAGTGTGATGTCACTGCAGGATGCTGTGTCACTCTCCACGGCGGTCTCAATCGTTACGGATGTTTTCGGTACCAACAAGGAGAAGAGTCGAACAACCGGGGAGGGCTTGGCCCGGGCTCCAGCGAATCCACACAGCCCAGGGGGAGCTGTCAGTGCCAGCCCGGTCATCTCCTTGAGTAGTATGCCGATACCCTTGGGTGACGCATGTCGAGCGGCGATTTTTACGTCGACCTCGCGTACTTCGCCTGCCTTGCCGGCCGCCCCAAAGTGGGTTTCCGTACCAATGATCTCGCAGCTGGTTTCCAGGAAGGGCTCGAGTCCGGCCAGTTTGGCTATGTGTTCTGCACGGGTAAATACGGAGTCCGCAAAACGTTGGGCCTTGGTAGCTGCATCGCGACCATACATGGTCCATACGTGACCGCCGCGAAAGCCGTCGGCCCAGGTAGCGGACGCTTTATAGCTGTCCGGTGCACCGTGTCCGCGAGCACCGGTGACGCGTACCCGATTCTCAGCGATCTGCTCCAGCGCTACCTCGGAAAAATCGCAGGCGACATCGGGAAGTAGATAAGCCTGGGGGTCGCCAATCTCGTACAGCATTTGTTCGGTTACCGTGCCGACGGTCACCGCACCGCCCGTGCCGTCCGGTTTGCCAATTTCGAAGCTGCCATTGTCACTGATCGTAGCGATGGGGTAGCCCGCAGTGCCGAGCGAGTCGACTACCGACTCCCAGTCGGTGTAATTGCCCCCGGTAGCCTGTGTTCCGCATTCCAGGATATGTCCGGCCAGGCCGCCCTGGGCTAACAGGTCGAAATCTTCACGCCCCCAGTCAAAGGCATGGATGCAGGCCCCGAGCGTTACTGCGCTGTCAACGCAGCGACCGGTGATCACAATGTCGGCGCCGCGGTCCAGCGCATTGGCGATAGGAAAGGCGCCGAGATAGGCATTGATACTGGCGATATTGTCTACTGGGGGGAAGCCGGCGCCGGAGAACATTTCCCTGGCCTGGCTGAATTCACCCACCCGATGCATCAGGTCGTCGCCGCTAACAACACCTACCTTGAGGTCGAGGTTAAGCTCGCGAATCAAAGCGCGTACCGCGTCTGCACAGGCCTCGGGATTCACGCCGCCGGCGTTGGCGATGATTTTTACTCCCTGTTCGGCGATAGAGGAGAGATTGCGCCCGAGCGCAGCGGTGACAAAGTCGGTCGCGTAGCCCTTGCTGCTATCTGCTGCTCGAGCCCTGGCCATGATCGACATGGTTATTTCGGCGAGGTAGTCGTAAACGATGTAGTCGAGTTCACCATCGGCCAGTAGCTGGGGTGTGGCCAATGCCGCATCGCCCCAGAAGCCGGAGGCGCCACCAATGCGGATGCTGGACTGGGTCATTTGGAGTGTCCTGAGTTGCAAAGTCTGGCGATATTAAACTAGAATTGAGCAATACTCAACAAAATGAGAGCGTTGCTCAATGCCGATTTCTGAAAGGGCGTCCGAGAAAGTTTCTGGAACAGCTTCTGAGAATTCCCCTGAAAAAGCATCTGCGAAAGCCTCCGCCAAAATGTCTGCAAAGCCCTCGGCGAAAGCGGCTGGGAAAGTCTCCGAGTCGGGATCTTCAGATAAACCTCTGACCCGGGGCGAGCAGCGGGAGGCGGATATCCTGAACGCGGCGGTGCAGCTGTTTTCCGAAGAGGGCTATGACGCGGTCACCACCCGCAAGATTGCCGCGCGTGCTGGGGTATCTGAGGGCACGCTGTTCAATTATTTTGGGGCCAAGCACGAGCTGATGCGCGGGGTGCTCGCAGAAATCTACCGCGAGCTAACCGACAACGGGCGCGAGATCTTGCGGGAGGTGCTGGATACCCGCGAGCGGCTGCAGGCGCTGGCAGAGAACCATGTGCGGGTTATGTCGCGGGACAATGCGCTGTTCCAGCGCATGATCCAGTCCTATATGAATCGGGATATCGCCGGATACACGGATATCCGCGGTTCGGTGCTGCACGAAATGAATCTCAGCTACGCCTGGCTATTCGATTTCACGGTAAAGGAGGGCATTGCTCGCGATGAAATTCGCGCCGATGTGAATATCTCTGCCCTGCGTGACCTGTTCTTTGGTGGTCTTGAGTACGGTAGTCGCACTTTGTTTCTGCACGACGCCTTCGACAAGTTGCCCGAGCGAGTTGCCTCCCTGCTTGATCCCCTGTGGCGGAGCATGCAGCCGCTCAGTGCTAATGTCGCCGCAGAGTCACCAGCACGGCTCGGTGATGTCTGCGATCGTCTCGAGAGTCTGGTCGAGCGTCTCGAGCAGACCTGACCAGGCCTTATTCTAATGTCTATCGGTACTAACTGGTACCGGTTGCGAGTAAGCTGCCCGCAGCGAAAATGATTGATTGCCGATGACAAACGCTGCGTTCGCTTTGGTGAGGGCGCGGTCCCGGTTATAGTGCAGCCATGAAAAAACCGGCCCCCAGACAGCTCAAAGTAATCCGCAAGACCGCCATCTCGCCCAACATGTTGCGTGTGACCCTGGGTGGCGAAGAGATGGCGGGTTTCCCGGATAATCGCGACAGTGCCAACTTCAAGCTATTGATTCCCGGTGCGCAGCCCAAGCCCACTGTGCGCACCTACACCGTGCGCTCCTTTGACCCTGTTGCCGGTGAAGTTGATGTCGACTTTGTCCTGCATGCGGATCACGGCCCTGCTTCTGACTGGGCCATGCGCGCTGGCGCAGGGGACCGGGTCGGTTTCGCAGGTCCCGGTACGCCCAAGTGGGTGGATTTTAGCGCCGACTGGTTCTTTATCGGCGGTGATATGAGTGCCTTACCGGCGATTGGAGCCAACATAGAGCGGTTGCCCGCTGATGCAAAAGGTTACGCGGTTTTGGAGATCATCGATGACGCGGACCGCCAGGATCTGCCATTCCCTGCAGGCCTGGAGGTCGACTGGCTGGTCAACAAAGACCCCAACACCCCCTCAACTTACCTGCAGGATAAGGTGATGTCATTGCCCTGGATGGATGGCCGGCCGGCAGTCTGGTTTGCCGGAGAGAGCGGGGCGGTGAAGGCCCTCCGGCGTTATTTCATCTTCGAGCGCGAGGTTGCAAAGTCTGACCTGTACACCAGTGGCTACTGGCAGATCGGCCTTACAGAGGATCGCCACCAGATCGTTAAGCGCAAAGAGGCCTAGCGCGGTTACCTCCAAATGATCCGCTAACGATTGCTTTTCAGTCCCACGCGCAGCCTGTGTTCCACAGGTGCCGTGCAGAACTGACGCGCGGTAAATCCTACTCCGCAACTAACCCCATGCTCACCCTCACCCCGCCGCGCAGTACCCAAGCGCGACGCACCGCTTACTGCACACGCTCAGCGCCGTTTTCCTCGATCCCTCTTAGCTGAAACGCCGGTAATAGTTCACAGCCGCGCGGCCTTGCGCGCGAAATTCATCGCCTGTCATTCATTTCTTATTGGTCTGTCCCTCGCAGATACTGGAATATAGCGCGGGTACCAATTGGTACCGTAACTGCTCGAGCATGCATTACCTGTCCGCTGGTTTTGAAGTTCGAGCTGCGGCCCAAGCACTCACCACAGATAACAAAGAGAGATCGACTATGGACAACACATTTAAGCTCAAGGCCAGCGCCAGACTGGCGTTTGCCGTTTCCATGCTGGTTGCTTCTTCCGGTATGGCCGAGAACATGCTCGAAGAGGTTGTAGTAACCGCCACCAAGCGGGCCGAGAGCCTGAGTGATGTGCCGGTATCGGTGGCCGCCCTGGGTGCCAACGAGCTGCGTGACGCGGGCATTACGGATATTGCCGAGGTGACTGCCTATATCCCTAACTTTGAGGTATCCGATGCAAGTATTTTGCCGAACCTGTACATACGCGGTATCGGCTCCGGCACGACCCATTCCATCGAGCAGTCGGTCGGGCGATTTATCGACGAGATTTACATCGGGCGGGCCGCCATCAACCTGCACCCGTTCCTGGATGTGGCCTCCGTGGAGGTGCTGCGTGGGCCCCAGGGCACCTTGTTTGGCAAGAACACCCTGGCAGGCGCGATGATAATCCACACCAGCAACCCTACCGATGAGTTCGAAATGGGTATAGACGCCTCTGCCAGTGCCTACAGCACCGATGGTGGGCAAACTGAAC
Source organism: Halieaceae bacterium (assembly GCA_963669435.1). Lineage (GTDB taxonomy): Bacteria > Pseudomonadota > Gammaproteobacteria > Pseudomonadales > Halieaceae > CALJFL01. The sequence goes on along the minus strand of OY770025.1, from coordinate 385,840 downwards.
TGTCGGGTTTCGTGTCTGGTGCGCTTGGCGATGGTGTTCGCGGTCGCCTGGCGGGAATCTGGCGGGACAAGGACGGTTACATCGAGAACCAGACCCCCGGTCCCGATGGCGGTACCCGTGAAGATTACGGTATTCGCGCCAAGCTCGAGTTCGATATCGGCGACAAGGCGGTACTGGGCCTGAAGCTGGAGCACATGGAGTATGAGGAAGAAGGGCAGACGCCATCTGAAACTGTTAGCTCGAACGGTGATCCCAGCGCTGACGGCGCCTTCACTGCCGTGCAACCGGATTTCAGCTTCGGCCGGCGCTGGGAGAGCTGGATTGACTGCAGCTATGACCAGGGTAACGGCCTGGGCACATTCTGCCCGGATCGTGATCAGGATTCGCAGAACCTGACAGCCAAACTCGATTACGAGATCGACAACCTGGGTACATTCACTTCGATTACCGGTTTCCAGCAGTACGAATACCTGCACCGCTTTGTGGCGATTGACCAGGGCATTGTCGGCGGGTCCCTGCGCGCGGTGCGTGATGAGAGCTTCGATGGCTTCAGCCAGGAGTTTCGCCTGACCTCGAATGAAACGGACACCTTCGATTATATCGTTGGCCTGTACTACGAGGACAGTGAATTGGTGCGCGACCAGTTTGACGATTTTAACGTTCCTGAGTTTGTCGGGGGTGGCCCGGCCTTTACCGGCATTGAGGATTGGGAGCAGGACACCGAAACCATCGCCTTGTTCGGCCAGCTGCGGTTCCAGTTTGGAGACAGTTGGTCCGCCATTCTCGGTGGACGGTATTCGGAAGAGGAGAAAGACTACGAGCTGGTAGCAGCATCTACCATGTTGGGAGGTGACCCTTATGCCGTCGAGCCGGAACTCGAGTACGTGGATTCCAGGGACGAGTCTGAATTTACGCCGTCTTTCACCCTGCGCTGGGAGACCACAGATGAACTGATGACCTATTTCTCTGTTGCCAAGGGACACAAAACCGGCGGCTTCAGTGATCGCCCGGGGACGGCTATTGCCGCGGTGGAGCGGGGTGAAGAACCCGATCTGTCCTTCGATCCCGAGTTTAACGTGACCTACGAGTTGGGTATGAAATATGCCACGGGATCGTTGGAGGTGAATGCAGCGATCTTCTACATGGATATCGAAGATCTGCAGGTAGCCCGAGCGCTACCCGGCGAAACCACCGAGTTTGAAGTGCGCAATGCAGCAGAGGCAACTAGTGAAGGGATCGAGATTGATGGGCGCTGGTTACTCACTGACGCGCTTACCCTGGGTTTCAGCTACGCCTATACGGATGCCTCCTATGACGATTTTCCCGGCGCCAATACCAGTTGCCCCGATGCGGGTGGCTCCTTTGATCCAGCGTCAGGTCTTTGCAACTACAAAGGCATTCCCCTGATCTACGCACCTGAACATAAGGGCGGCCTGTGGTTGCAGTACGAGCAGGGTGGTGTGATTGGTGATTGGGGCGTGAATGCGCGCGTCGCTGCGAACTACTCGGACGAGTACTACCCGGAGATCAATTACATCGAAACCCTGAAGCAGGATTCCTTCACCACGGTCGATGCCAGTATCCGCTTGTCTTCAGAGGACGAGCGCTACAGCGTCGCCCTGATTGGTAAAAACCTGACGGAAGAGTATGTGGTGGCCTGGGGGCTGCAGGCAGGGTTTACCGAGTACATCGCGCCTAATGCACCCCGCGAACTGTCTCTGCAGTTCTCGTATCGCTACTAGGGGATTTGCTCCCGACGCTTTCGCTCCCGACACTAGCGGTGGTGTCGGGAGTGCTTTTTTTGGTAGGTTGAGAGATGACGCTAGCGGTTTGGGGCGAACAGCCTCATGAAGTCACTGGTAACCCGCTTGGCTTCAGTATGGATTTGCCGCTTGCTGCGTTGATCGACAGCACTGCATAAACGTTTCATCTGCTGGGGCCAATGGGTCATACCCAATAGAATCTGTGCGGCACGGTGTGGGTCGTCGACGCTGAGCACGCCGCGTTCACTTTCCGTCCGAAGAAATTCAACCAATCCGGTTAAGGCTTCTCCAGGGCCGATATCCCAGTAGGCAGATCCCAGGTCAGGCAGGTGACGCATTTCCGCGAAAATCGCCTGCATAATGCCAATGTGGCCGCGGGCGTGAGTGATTTCCATGGTGGTTTTCACATAGTCGAACAAGGCTTCTTCGGCCGATTTCTCGGTCGACAGTGCGCCCAACAGGTTTTCATTCAAGCGCTTGGCCCGCATCTCGATAATGCCGATCAGCAGTTTCTCTTTACTCCCGAGGTGGGTGTAGATGGCGCGCTTGGAACAATTTGCCCGCGCGGCAATATCCGCCAGGGTTGTATTGCTGGGACCGCGCTCCATGATGAGCTCCTCTGCGGCGACCAGGATTTTTTCGCGACTATCCATATTTCTTGGCTTTCATAATCTCCGAGGTCTTTAGTCGATAACTGTGTGTATCAGTATGCGATAGTTCATTCCTGATTGTGGCTGTCCCCGTTCCAAGGGGCAAGCTATCCGTCACTGGCCAAGCCCGGATTTTATGTTGCCTGGTAGATTTTTAGCGAGCCCAACAACAATTACTCATCCGAATTCCAACCGAGTTGATTTGGCTCAGCGGCCGGCGAACACTAGACTTCTCCCATACTGGGACCATTTCGAGGCGAGCATGCGCGAAGACAGAGAGTACAGCGATATACCGGGCACCTATGTGTTTGACCCTGATCATTCCATCAAGGGCTACCACCTGAACATGTTCTGCATGTCACTGAACAAGGCTGAAAATCGCGACAAGTTTCGTGAGGATGAAGAGTCCTACCTGGACGGTTTCCCCATGACCGAAGCGCAGCGGCAGGCAGTGCTAACGCGAGACTGGGTGGGGATGTTGCGCCTTGGCGGCAATATTTATTACACCTTCAAAATAGCCATATTTGATGGTCTGACCATGCAGGGCGTGGGTGGATTGATGTCCGGGGTCAGTAAGGAGGAGTTTCAACAGATGATGATTGATGGCGGCAGGCCGGTCGCAGGCAATCGGTACAAGTCGGAGTGGGAGAGCAGCGATAATGGCTAATTTGTTTGCAGGTATCGGTACTTCGCATGTGCCGGCTATCGGTGCCGCGGTCGATCACGGGAAAACCGCCGAGCCTTATTGGAAACCGCTGTTTGAAGGTTATGGCCCGGTACGGGAGTGGATGGCGAAAGAGCAACCCGACGTGGTTATCCTGGTGTATAACGATCACGCTTCGGCTTTTTCACTGGAAATGATTCCCACCTTTGCCCTGGGTGTTGCCGCGGAATTTCCTCCGGCGGACGAGGGCTACGGACCGCGTAAGGTACCCAAAGTGGTAGGGCACCCGGAACTGGCCTGGCATATTGCAGAGTCACTGATCCTGGACGAGTTCGATATGACCATGATCAACGAAATGCCGGTGGATCACGGACTCACTGTACCGCTTTCCATTACCTGCGGTCAGCCTGAAGCCTGGCCCTGTAAGGTGATACCCCTGTGCGTTAACGTGATTCAGTATCCGCAGCCCACCGGAAATCGCTGCTACAACCTCGGCAAGGCCATTCGTAAGGCGGTGGAGTCTTTTCCACAGGATCTGAAAGTCGCGATATTCGGTACTGGTGGTATGTCGCACCAGTTACAGGGTGAACGCGCGGGCCTGGTTAACGCTGAATTCGATATCGCCTTCCTCGACGATCTAACCAACGATGTACAACGGCTGGTAGACATTCCCCATGTGGAGTACCTGCGCGAATCCGGCTCAGAGGGAGCCGAGTTGGTAATGTGGATGATCATGCGCGGCGCACTCGATGACGATGCCAAAGAGGTATACCGCCACTATCACGTGCCCGCGTCCAATACCGGGGCGGGCATCATTGTGTTGGAGAACCCTTGAAGCGAGTCTGCATTTTCGGGCTCGGCGAAGCGGGTACCTTATTCGCCGCCGACCTGCTTGCCGCCGGATTTGAGGTCCGTGGATACGATCCTGGTCCAGTCGCTACACCTGCGGGCGTGGAGCGATGCGATTCGCCTGGGAGCGCTGTGGCGGATGTTGAAGCCGTCCTGGCACTGACCGCCTCAGCTGACGCGGAGCTGGCGCTGTCCCAGGCGCTGGAAGATATTCCCGCGGATGCACTGTACGTGGATTACTCCAGCGGCTCGCCGGGGTTGAAGCGCCGCCTTGCAGAACTTGCAGAGCAGCGGGTGATTGCTTTTGCAGATATCGCGCTGTTGGCCGTAGTGCCAGGTAACGGACTTTACACGCCTTCTGCTGTCTCTGGACCGGGCGCCGAGCGCTATGTTGGCCGGTTTGCCCCGTTGGGCGTGCCGGTGGAATCTGTAGGAAGTGTTCCGGGGCAGGCGGCGACGCGCAAACTATTGCGTTCAATTTTTATGAAGGGCATGGCCGCGGTCGCCATTGAGGCGCTGCGCGCGGCGGAACAGGCGGAACTTGGCGACTGGCTCTGGGACAATATTGCCAACGAGATTGCCGGTGCGGATGCGCGCCTGCTGCGCCGGTTGATCACCGGCACCGCATTACACGCGGACCGTCGTGTCGATGAGATGCAAGCCTCTGCGGACCTGTTGTGCGAGTTGAATATCGAGCCGCTAATGACCGCCGCCACCATCGCCAACCTGAAAAGTGTCCAGGTAAATGGCCTCCCCACAGTGCCATCTGCCTAGAGCGTCGCGACTATCAATCACTGGAAATCGTAATATGGACCCCGACTGGATTCCGTTTCACCCCGACCCGAGCAGGCCAGCGTTTAAAGTACCCGCCGGTGCCGTAGATGCGCACTGTCATGTCTTTGGTCCGGGCGACACCTTTCCCTATGCACCTGAGCGCAAGTACACCCCCTGTGATGCCGGTAAGGAGAAACTCTGGGAGCTGCGCGACCACCTGGGGTTTTCTCGCAATGTGATTGTGCAGGCGACCTGTCACGGTGCGGACAACCGTGCCCTGGTCGATGCCCTGCAAGCGTCGGACGGGCTTGCGCGTGGCGTTGCGACGGTGCGCGCGTCAGTCACCGACCAGGAACTCACTGACCTGCATGCCGCTGGTGTCAGGGGAGTGCGCTTTAATTTCGTAAAACGTCTGGTTGATGCCTTGCCCTTTGACGAACTGGGGCAAATCGCGCAGCGGATTGCACCGCTGGGTTGGCATATTGTTATTTACTTCGAGGCCCAGGATCTCGCCGAATACTACGACTTCTTTACCTCACTACCGACCGTAGTGGTGGTCGACCACATGGGCAGGCCCGATATCAGCCGGCCCGTTGATGGCCCTGACTTCCAGCTATTTATGACCTTGCTCAGCGAGCATCAGAATTTCTGGTCCAAGGTAACCTGTCCCGAGCGACTCTCACTGACTGGTCCCGACGACTATGCAGACGTTATCCCCTTTGCCCGGCAGGTGGTCGAAAGCTTTCCTGACAGGGTGTTATGGGGAACGGACTGGCCTCACCCGAATATGAAGTCGCATATGCCGGACGACGGTAAGTTGGTGGATTTCATCCCGCACATAGCACCCACGCCGGAGCTGCAGCGCAAGCTGCTGGTCGATAACCCGATGCGACTGTATTGGTCTGACGTGCCAGGCTAGAGTGATCGACTAATGTGATGGGCCAATTTGATGGGCTAATTTGAAGGGCATGGAGCAACACAAGTGAAAATCTGCATGGTGGGCGAGGGTGCCTTTGGCGCCAAGCATCTCGATGCCCTTGCGTCTATCGATGGTGTCGAAGTGGCTTGCCTGGTCGGGGGTGACGAGCTGGCAACCCGCGAGGTTGCAGCGCGTTACGGTATTGGTCGCTGGACTCTGGATCTCGCCGAGGGACTGTCCGCGCCCGACGTCGAAGCAGCAATTCTCGCCACGCCAACACCAATACATGCCATGCAAGCGATTCAGGTGCTGCAGGCCGGGAAGCATGTGTTGGTAGAGATTCCCATGGCGGATAATCTTGCCGATGCGCAAGCACTGGCGCAGACCGCCAGGCAGACCGGTCTGGTAGCCATGACTGGGCATGTGCGCCGCTTCAATCCCAGCCACCAGTGGGTGCATCAGCGACTGGTGGCCAATGAGTTGAACATCCAGCAATTGAACGTGCAGACCTATTTTTTCAGACGCAGTAACACTAATGCCCTTGGCCTGCCGCGCACCTGGACAGACCACCTGTTGTGGCATCACGCTTGCCATACCGTGGATCTGTTTCAATACCAGACCGGTGAAGTTGTAGAGGAATGTTTCGCGCTGCAGGGTCCAGTGCACCCGGAGTTGGGCATTGCCATGGATATGAGCATTGGCATGAAAGTGCCGAGTGGGGCGATGTGCATGCTGTCTCTGTCGTTCAACAACGACGGTCCCCTGGGCAGCGACTTTCGTTACATCTGTGACAACGGTACCTATGTGGCGCGTTATGACGACCTGTTTACTGGCACGGGTGATGCGATCGACTTATCGAACACCGCCACTTCGATGAACGGTATTGAGTTGATGGATCGTGAGTTTGTTGCGGCCATTCGCGAAGGCAGGGAGCCGAATGCCAGCGTGGCCAGCTGCCTTCCGGCTATGGAAACGCTGCATCGCCTGGAGCAGAGTCTGCAAGCCTAGCGGCTATGCTACAAGATCGCGCGTTACTCAGTTGTGTTTGGTTGTCGCTTCCAGCTCTTTCGCGACGGTACGCAATTCGTCGAGAAAAAGCTGTGCCGCCGGGGAAGGTTGAGTGTGGGCGCGCATGGTGATACCGATAGGCCTGTAGGTCTCTGCGAGTTCCACGGGCAGTGCCGACAGTACGCCGAACTCTTTGTCGTAATGAATCTGGTGTTCTGACAGCAGGGCCACACGGTCGCTGTCCAGTAGCAAGCCCCTGACCATCGATAATGAACTGGTTTGTACCGCGTGCTCTGGAATCTCCATGTTGTGCTGGCGCATGGTTTCGTCAAACAGCATGCGGGCGGGCGTATTCCGTGCTGGTAAAACCCACTGTAATCCCTGCAGGTCTTTTAGTTGAATGCTGGCCTTATCCATAAGCGGGTGATTGCTCCTGGCTATGATGGCCAGACGGTCCTCGAACAACTGTTCGGTGGTGATATCCGTACTGGAAGCCTGTGGGCGTATAGCGCCAACGATACAGTCGATGTCACCGCTGCGCAGCCCGGCCTCCAGTAAATCGTAGGCACCTTCCTGGGTAGATACGTCCAGTTGGGGATGCGCTGCAAGCAGGCGATTAATGGCTCGTGGCGTAAGGTAAGTGCGGGTGTAGGGCAGGGTGCCAATGGCAACGGCACCCTGGGTGACGCCATCGAGTTTCGCCAGGTCTTCGATGGCGTGCCTGATTTCGGCGAAGGCCAGCTTTGTATGGCGGGCGAGAATTCTGCAATAGGGCGTCGGTGCGGCGCCGTGGGGCTCACGCTGGAACAACTCGGTGTCGAGAAGCTCTTCGAGCTGTCGAACGGAGTTGTACACCGCCGCCTTGGTGATGCCCAGTGCTTGTGCGGCACCGCCGACGTCGCGCTTTTCATGCAGGGCAATAAAGGCCGCCAGCCGCTTGTAGCTCACATCCATATTAAACACCGGCACCGACTGCTGCGAGCGACCCCCGGTCTTGAAGTCCTCCAACGCCGCTCGCGCGGCGTCGAACTCGGCAACAGCACCGTTGATGCGTTTAGCCAGGGCCTCGCCGTAGACAGTGGGCATCATACCGGTAGAAGAACGGTCGAAGAGTTTGCGCTGTAGCGTCTCCTCCAGTTCGGAAATCGCCTTGGTCACTGCGGTCTGCGAACGATTCAGCATGTTCGCCGCGCGCGTCACGTTTTTGTATTCAGCCACGTACAGCGCCGACTTGAGGTGGCGCAGGCTGATCTGTGGTATGCCAAAACTATCGATAGTCACCGGCCGACCCGCTATGAATAATTATTCTCAGTAATCAACAACATAACAAAAACTCATGGCGATAACAAAGCGGGGTGATTGGCCCCGCTTAGGTCGTGTATGCACTCCCAGCAAGAGTCACAGTAGGTTCGTATATCTTTTTGCATGGTAGTCCAATCAATTTGCATTGGGCGCTCAGGTGTGGGCTTCGTACACTGAAATGCATGTAATAAGAAGCAAATAACGTGAAGCAAGCCGAGATTCCATACATGCAGTTCCGTGGCGGTAGCTCCAAGGGCGTCTACCTGGCAGCCGCAGACGTGCCGGTTGAACCCGTCGCTCGCGATCGCTTGCTGCTTGACCTGATGGGGCGGGGCGAACGGCAGATCGACGGGCTCGGCGGCGCCGACCCGCTGACCAGCAAGGTTGCTATCGTTGGCCCTGCTAGCCGCGAGGATGCGGATGTCGATTTCCTGTTTGCCCAGGTCGTGGTGGGCACCGATAGCGTGGACGTCACACCTAATTGCGGCAATATCCTGGCCGGCGTTGGCCCCTATGCCGTTGAGAGTGGCCTGGTGGTGGTGCATGGAGGAACCACCGTTGTCAGGGTGCACATGGTTAACAGTGGCAAGCTCTGTGAATTACAGCTCTCTACACCCGATGGTGCTGTCGAGTACGCCGGGGATGCGCGGATCGACGGCGTTCCCGGAACAGCTTCCGCGGTGTTGTGTCACTACCTGGATGTGGCAGGGGCCATCTGTGGAGCACTGCTACCCACTGGCAACGTCATTGATGTCATCGATGATATCGAGGTGACCTGTGTCGACAATGGAATGCCAGTCATTGTTGTGCGGGCCGAGGATCTCGGTGTTTCAGGATATGAATCTCCCGACGAGCTGAATGCCAACGACGCCCTGCGCCAACGGATCGAGTCGCTGCGTCTGCAGGCAGGCCCACAGATGAACCTGGGAGATGTATCTGCCAAAGCGGTGCCGAAGATTTCCCTGGTCTCTCCGGCATTGCACGGTGGCCTGGTGAATACCCGCACGTTCATTCCCCACCGTTGTCACGCCGCCGTCGGCGTACTGGGAGCGGTCTCCGTGGCTACCGCCTGCATTATCCCCGGTGCGGTCACCAGCGAATTCATCACCGTGCCACCTGGTGCCAGCAAGCAGTTGTCTGTTGAGCATCCCAGCGGCGAGTTCTCCGTGACGTTGGAAGTGGATGAATCAGCTGACATGCCTGTAATCAACAAGGCGGGGGTGCTCAGAACGGCGCGCCTGCTCAGCCGTGGCACCGCTTATGTGCCTGTCTATAACCGGGAAGAAAGTTTATGAAGACTGTGGCAGTAAAAAATATTCAACGCGCTCCGGCGAGTGTTATCGATGCACTTGCAGAACTGGGGGTGGCTACCGTTCATGAGGCCCAGGGTCGTACCGGGTTGCTGAGCCCGCGCATACGGCCAATCTACCGCAGGGCCAGAGTGGCGGGTAGCGCGATCACCATCCTCGCGCAGCCGGGTGATAACTGGATGTTGCACGTGGCTATCGAGCTATGCCAGCCGGGCGATGTACTGGTCGTTGCCTGCACCACCGATAACACCGACGGCATGTTCGGCGATCTACTGGCGACGTCCTGCCAGGCAAGGGGCGTGCGCGGTCTGGTCATTGATGCCGGCGTGCGCGATGTACGGGACCTGGAAGACATGAACTTTCCGGTGTGGAGCCGGGCAATTTCGGCCCGCGGCACGGTAAAGAATACGCTCGGCGCGGTCAATGTGCCCATTGTCTGTGCCGGCCAGATGGTAACGCCGGGCGATGTGGTCGTTGCCGATGACGACGGCGTCGTAGTGGTTCCCCGTGACTCGGCGGAGCAGGCGCTGGCGGCGAGTCAGCAGCGCGAGGCCAACGAGGTCGCAAAACGCGAACAATTGGCCAGCGGAGTTTTGGGCCTGGATATATACAATATGCGTCCACGTCTGGAAGACGCCGGCCTGGTTTACCTGGAATCACTGGACGAGTTAGGTGGGTCACTATGATTATCGATTGCCATGGGCACTACACCACCGCGCCGGATGAATTGGGGCAGTACCGCGAGCAGCAGAAACGCGACCTGGCGGACGATCCCGCTTTTCCACACGTCAAAGGCAGTATCGATATCAGTGACGATCAGTTGCGTGAGAGTGTAGAAAATGCGCAGCTTAAGTTGCAGTCCGAACGCGGCACCGACCTGACCATATTCTCGCCCCGGGCCAGTTGGATGGGGCATCATGTGGGCAATGAGCTGACCAGCAAGTTTTGGTCGGAGCACTGTAACGAGCTTATCCATCGCCTGGTCGAACTGTACCCAAACAATTTCGTGGGCGGCTGTCAGTTACCACAGACGCCCGGCGCCGATCTGGCCAATAGCGTTGCCGAATTAGAGCGCTGCGTTACGCAGTTCGGTTTTGTGGGGTTTAACCTCAACCTGGATCCCTCGGGTGGGTTTTGGAATTCACCACCACTGGGTGACCGCTACTGGTACCCCATCTACGAAAAGATGTGTGAACTCGATGTGCCTGCCATGATTCACGTGAGCGGCGCTTGTAACCACGCGTTTCAGACCACCGGTTCTTATTACTTAAGTGCAGATACCACCGCCTTCATGCAGTTGATGACATCAACGGTCTGCCAGGATTTTCCCACCATCAAATTCATTATCCCTCACGGGGGAGGCGCAGTTCCCTATCACTGGGGGCGCTTTCGCGGCCTGGCAGACATGATGAAGTTGCCGCCACTGGATGAGTTGCTGATGAACAATGTGTATTTCGATACCTGCGTCTATCACCAGGCAGGCATTGATCTTTTGCTCAAGGTCATACCGGTAAAGAACATTCTATTCGCCTCGGAGATGGTGGGGGCGGTGCGCGGTATCGATCCTGAAACCGGGCATTATTTTGATGATACCCGGCGCTACATCGACAACGCCGACATCAGCGCAGAAGACAAGCAGGCAATTTTTGAAGGGAACACGCGCCGGGTATTTGCTCGACTGCAGAATTCTTAAAGACTGAAGAGGCAGAATAATGACACTTGCAGGAAAACAGATTGTGGTAACTGGTGCCGCGTCGGGCATAGGTGCTGAAACAGCGCGGGTGCTCACAGCCGCGGGCGCACGAGTGATCGGGCTGGACCGCCAGGAGACCAGTGAGAACGTGGCGCAGTTTATTGCTGTCGACCTCTCGAATCCGGACAGCATCACGCAGGCGGTTGCGGAGATTCCGCAAGGCGTGGACGGTTTGTGCAATATTGCGGGCTTGCCGCCGACCGCCGGAGTAGTACCGGTAATGAAGGTGAATGTGCTGGGCTTGCAGCACTTGACCGAACTGCTGGTGGCGAAGATGTCAGACGGGGGCACCATCGTAAATGTCGCTTCCCTGGCCGGTGCTGGTTGGCCAGCGGCCGTCGAGCAGGTAAAAGCATTCCAGGAGCGTGGGAACTTTGATTCTGTGGAGGCCCTGTGTGCGGAGCTGGGTGTAGACGATGACCGGGGTTACTTCTTCTCCAAGGAAGTCCTGATTGTTTGGACCATGCAAAACCGCTGGACCTGGCGCGATCGTGGTATTCGCATGAACTGTGTCAGTCCCGGCCCGGTGGAAACACCGATCCTCGCGGATTTTCTCAAGACGCTTGGCGAACGGGCGGAAGAGGATATGCGCATCATGGATCGCGCGGGTCAGTCCGATGATATTGCGCCGGTTATCGCTTTCCTATGCAGCGACGAAAGTCGCTGGATCCGCGGCGCCAATATCCCCACTGACGGTGGCATGTTTTCGCATATTCAGTGCGAAATGAATGGCCTTAACTAATTTACGAAGACAAGTTTCGAAGACAAGGTACGAAGACAATGAGTGAATACCAGCTTTATCTCAATGGCGGATACAGTCCGGCACAGTCGGGCAAGCTTGCTGACAGTATCAACCCAGCGACTGGCGAGCTGTATGCCCGTGTACATCAGGCCGGGGTAGCCGACGCTGAAATCGCGCTGGATGCTGCCTGGGCAGGTTTCCAGGAATGGAAAATCTGGTCTCCCTCGGCACGCGAGGCGGTGTTTTTGAAGGCCGCTTCAGTGATGGAGTCACGTGCCCAGGAATTACAGGAGGTGCTGGTCTCGGAAGCCGGTTCTACCTTGTTCAAGGCTGGCTATGAGACCACACACACACCCGCCTTTATGCGCGCCATGGCCGGGGAGTGTCGTCGTGTAACCGGTGAAACGTATTTGTCCGATTACCCCGGTGTAAAGTCCTATTGTATTCGTCGCCCCCTGGGCATTGTGTTGGCTATTTCGCCCTTTAACTTCCCCCTGCTCTTATCCAACCGCAAGGTTGGATGGGCGCTGGCGGCCGGTAACGCGGTTATCCTCAAACCTTCGGAAGTGACACCGGTGATTGGCCTCAAGCTCGCAGAAATCTACAGTGAGGCAGGGATGCCCGACGGCGTATTCAATGTGTTACCGGCCCAGGGTGCGGACCTGGGTGACAGTTTGATCGCCGACCCCCGGTTGAAAAAAGTCAGTTTCACGGGTTCAACGCGTGTAGGTAAATCTATCGCTGCGACTGCGGCGAAATACAACACCAAATGTACGCTGGAAATGGGCGGCAAAAATCCGCTGATAGTACTGGACGATGCGAATGTCGATTACGCTGTGAATGCAGCGGCATTTAGCAATTTTATGCACCAGGGGCAGGTGTGTATGACCGGCTCACGCGTAATTGTCGAAAGTGGAATTTACGATAGCTTCCTCGAAAAGTTTGCAGCCAAAGTTGCCAGCCTCAAGTGGGGTGATCCGCGCGAACCGGGTGTCGTCGTGGGTCCATTGATTCGCGGTACCCAGCCGGAATTTATTCAGGCGCAGGTGGATGCGGCTGTTGCGGATGGTGCTCGCCTGCTTACTGGTGGAGCCCATGAGGGTAACTTCTATCATCCCACCGTGCTCGCCGACGTAACCGACCAGATGAGTATATTTCGCACCGAGTGTTTTGGTCCCGTCGCCTCGGTGATCAAGGCGGACGATCATCACCATGCCCTGCAACTGGCGAATGATAGTGAGTACGGATTGACCTCTGCAGTGATTACCAATGATCTGCAAAAGTCCATGATGATGATTGAGGAACTGGAGTCTGGCATGGTGCATATTAACGGCCCGACAATCCGCGATGAGCCGGTGGTGCCTTTTGGCGGGGTCAAGGACAGTGGCATGGGCAGGGAAGGTGGCAAATTCTCTATGGATGAGTTCACCGAGTTGAAGTGGGTGACTATCCAGACCGGGGAGCAGAAGTTCCCGTTTTAGGAGAGTTTGTGTCCGTGGTTAACCTGGCTACTACCCCGTGGCGGAAACGCCGAGTAGCCTGAACCGCTGCCGTTAGTGCATCCTTACGATCTATTTTGACTCGCCAATCCGCCGGCGAGCTTATATGCTGGGACGATTAACCCAGCAGGTTTTTGTTCGTGTCACGTCACCCGATAAACTGCCACAGTGCCTACCACGCGCATGTGTATTTTGATGCCGACTCTGTCGAGCGCGCAGCAGATCTTTGCTCGCAGGCTGGCGACAAGTTTGGTGTGAAAGTGGGGCGGGTGCATCGCCGTCCCGTGGGACCCCATCCCCATTGGAGCTGCCAGCTCGCTTTCACCGCGCTCGACTTCGACGGGTTGATCCCCTGGCTGGATCAACAACGCGAAGACCTGAGTGTGCTGGTGCACGGATTGACGGGCGACGACCTGGCGGATCATACTGATCACGCGTATTGGTTAGGGGAACCAGCCCTACTGAAGCTCGAAGTATTTTGATAGTTACCGCTTGTTACTGTACCGCCTGGGTAGCTCACCCGGGCACGGAAAGCTCGTCATGAAAGTTTTAATCTGCCCGGATAAGTTCAAGGGCTCACTCTCGGCTGCCCAGGCCTGTGGCGCTATTGCACGTGGTTTAGCCAGCAGCGATCCTTCAGTGGATGTGGTGTTACATCCGCTTGCAGACGGTGGCGACGGCTTGTTGGACATACTCAAGGAGCACCTCGATTTGGAGGGGCGGGAAATCGAAGTTAAGGATCCGCTCTCCAGGCCTATTCGAGCACGGTATTGCCTGGCGCGAACTGGTCGCACCGCCTATCTGGAGATGTCGAAAGCTTCCGGCCTGGTACTGCTGGCCGAGGATGAGCGCAACTGCCTGCATACCAGTAGTTTCGGAACCGGAGAACTGATTTCAGACGCCCTCGACCAGGGTGTCGAGCGGATCGTGCTGGGTGTGGGTGGTAGCGCGACCAATGATGCCGGTAGCGGTATGGCCGCTGCGCTTGGCTACCGTTTCCTCGATGCCAACGGTAATGAACTCTCGCCGGTCGGCGAAAATCTGTCTCGTATTGCCACTATCGATGATTCCGGGCTCGACAGCCGACTGGCGCAGTTGCGCATCGATATCGCCAGTGATGTGAGCAATCCATTCTATGGGCCTCAGGGTGCCGCCTGGATATTCGGTCCGCAAAAAGGCGCAGACGAGATGGCGGTGCGCGATCTGGACCTGGGCCTGACGCATTTTGCCGATCTGGTGCATGCCAAAACCGGCATTGATTTGCAGTCCATACCTGGTTCAGGTGCTGCCGGCGGTCTGGCAGGAGGTGTGATTGCGCTGCTAGGTGGCAAAATACATTCGGGTATCGATATGGTGATTGAGATGTCCGGCCTGCCTGCAAAGCTGGCTGACGTCGACTGGGTGATCACCGGAGAGGGCATGCTCGACGGACAATCCCTGGATGGCAAGGTCGTGGATGGGGTGCTGCGCTGTACCTCGAATCGCGGGATAGCTACAGCGGTGTTATGTGGTGCTTGCGAGCTCAGCGAGCCAGATCGGCTGGCGGCGGGTATTTTGCAGTGCCGCCAGATTATGGAGCAGACCGATTCAGTGCAGGACGCCATGGCGAGTGCCGAGCGATATCTGGAATTGTGCGCAAGTCAGTTAATGCAGGATTTGATTAACTGAGGATATAGCGCCCCCGAAGCTTCTGGATTAGGTATTTGGTTTTAGCCGCTGGCGCTATTCAGTTTTGGTCGCGGGCGCAGCGCAAGACCTCTGCTTGCAAAACTTTGCCTCGCTCATTGAGAAAGTCGAGTACGTGCAGTGTGGTTGGCACGAAGGCAAATCCGATCTGCTCATCCGGGTGCCACTGAAAAATAGAGCCGCCCAATCCCATCCAGCCGTAGAAACCTTCCCGGCCCTCATTAAACTCGCGCTCTATGGTGGTGCTGGTTTCGTCGCACTCATTGAACAAGGCAACGCCGCCCTGGGTAAAACTGGTGGTCAGTAAGGAACCCATTTTGGCAGTGACCGGCTTGTCGTGCAGGGCTTGCCAGCCCGCTTCGTTGAGGTATTCACGATCCTGGTAGGTGCCGCCCTGCGACATGGCGGATGCTAGCCGCGCAAGACCGCGCGCGGAGCAGTGTGCATTGGCGGAGGGGGTTTCGCCACTGGCAAATTCGGGTTTGTTGAAGAATGTAATTGACTTAAAGCCCTCGACGGGCGGTGGGGCTCCCCGCGCACTGCCCTTGCGCATGGAGGGTATCAGCCGAATGAGGCGACCGACTATCTGCCTGATGTTATGCACGATCTTTCGCCCCAGTCGACGCGGGATGAGGCTCTGCAACAATTGATAGCCGAAGCCCAGGGGTTTGATGGGGATCACCCGCGACGCTACCTCCTCCTGCACACCGATTACCACATCGGTGTGATCAGGTGCGTTCATCTCCGTGTGCAGGTACTCCCCGATGGTCCGACCGGCGGGATCAATGCGCCTGAACAGTTCGTTAGCGATCCAGCCCCTGGTCATAGCGTGGTACTCACGGCTTCCTGCTTCATAGTCACCGTAGTTCAGCGGCTGTTGTTCGATGATTTCTCCTGTCTGGTTTTCCTTGATGGATTGCCGCAACAGGCTCTGCGTCGTTAATGACGTGTCGAAGCTTGCCAGTCCGGCCTCGTGGCGCATCAACTGCGCCACGGTTAACTCACTCTTGTCCTGCACACCAAATTCCGGCCAGTAATCAACAATTTTCGCGTTGTAATCCAGCAAGCCCTTGCCCACTAGGCTCGCCAGCGCGATCGCTTCCAGGCTCTTGCCACTGCTGAACACGTTGACCAGTGAATCCGCGTCGAAAGCCTGGTCTGTCGATTTGGAGGCCCATAGGTCTACGACCTTCTCGCCGCGGTGATAGACGCACAACTGCGCGTGGTCTTCCGCCATGGTTGCCATGTTGGCGGCGAATAGCTGTTTTACCGGCGCATACCGTTCGGTCGTGGAGCCGTTTATCTCCATTAGCGTGGATCCATCCCACGTTTTTCACGCTCCTTGTTCATGCGTGACGCGTCGCTGCTCAGTCTTTCACCCAATTCCTCGTCTTTTGCAGATCCTTCGATGTGCTGAGTCGCCAGGGCCGCGTTGTACATAATGCGCTTTACCGGGGTTACCGCCAGAATGGTGCGTAGCGGTGAGTCCAGAATCTGGAAGAAGTTGTCCTCGGCTTCCTTGTCACCCGCGCCCACGATCCTGGCGAGGTCGCGGTAGAACCAGGCCTTGGTTTCGTCGTCGTCATAGAATTCGCCGGTGCCTTTGAAGGTTATACCCCCGCTGGGTAGGCTCTCGTCGGACCCGGGAGGATAGGTGGCTGAACTGACCGCGACAGATACACGATTGTCTCGGCGTATGGCTGCAGCACGGTGCCGGTGACTGGCGAAGGTCAGCCAGATTTTGCCGTCCCGCCACAGAAACGCGTGGGTAACGCCTACAGGCCAGCCGTCCTTGGTCGACCACATCAGGACCGCTTCGGTTGCGTGCGACATCAGTGCGTCTACTTGTTCCTCGGAAAATGGGTAGATGGAAACAATTTCATGATCGTGAGTTTGTGCCACGTTGGATTCTCTTATTAGCAATTGTAGAAATGGGTGGAACCGCACCCTAAGCGGTGGTGTGCCGGCAAGTCAAGTTACTCGTGACTGGCGACGAGTAATGCGCGTTTAGCATGCGACATGCGGTGCAAATCAGTTTATGGCACCCGGTGCCTGGGTTATAATCGACCTCTTATGCGGCTTGAAAAAACACAAGGATACTGATGACTGATACTAACCCGGTGATTTACTACACACTGACTGACGAAGCACCCTCACTGGCAACCTGTTCACTGTTGCCAATTGTCAGGAAATTCACCTCGGCCGCCGGGATTACTGTCAAGCTGAGTGATATTTCGCTGGCCGGCCGGGTACTTGCCACGTTCCCGGACTCGCTTACAACCGAACAACAGGTCGTTGACGGCCTGGCATTCCTGGGTGAGCTGACCCAGGATCCCAACGCCAACATCGTCAAGTTACCCAATATCAGCGCTTCGGTGCCGCAGTTAAAAGCCTGTATCACCGAGTTGCAGGAGCAGGGTTACGCTGTACCTGATTACCCGGCGGATCCACAAACGGACGAGGAACAGGAAATACAACAGCGCTACGGCAAAGTCCTGGGTAGTGCGGTTAACCCCGTATTGCGTGAGGGTAACTCCGATCGGCGTGCGCCTCCGGCGGTAAAAGCCTTTGCCAGGAAGTTTCCTCACTCAATGGGCAAGTGGAGCAAGGCCTCGCGCACGCATGCAGACTTTATGCGTGGCGGCGATTTCTTTTCCAGTGAACAGTCGGCAACGATGGATGTCCCGACCGACGTGCGGATTGAATTCGAAAATGCCGATGGCAATGTCGAGGTCAAGAAGGAACTGCACCTGGAAGCGGGTGAAGTGGTAGATGGCATGTTCATGAGTTGCGCCGCGCTGCGTAGCTTTTTTGAAGCCTCGTTGGAAGACGCCAAAAGCACCGGGGTGATGTGGTCGTTGCACGTTAAGGCGACCATGATGAAAGTGTCCCACCCGATCGTATTCGGCCATGCCGTGACCGTGTTTTACAAGGACCTGTTCGAGAAGCACGGTGCCTTGTTTGACCAGTTGGGCGTCAATCCCAATGATGGCCTGGGCAGCGTGTATGACAAGATTGCCGACCTGCCGCGTTCCAAGCGCGAGGAAATAGAGGAGGATATCCAGGCCTGCTATGCGACCCGCCCGGAGTTGGCCATGGTCGATTCGGTCAAGGGGATTTCCAACCTGCATGTCCCCAGCGATGTGATTGTCGACGCGTCAATGCCCGCCATGATCAGGAGCTCCGGCCAGATGTGGGGTCCTGATGGCAAGCAGAAGGACACCAAGGCGGTGATGCCCGAGAGTACCTACGCGCGCATCTACCAGGAGATGATCGACTTTTGCAAGAATCACGGTGCGTTTGACCCCACCACCATGGGCACCGTGCCCAACGTGGGGCTCATGGCCAAGAAGGCGGAAGAATACGGCTCGCACGACAAGACCTTCGAGATCACCGAACCCGGCACCATGCGCGTTGTGACAGCCGACGGCACCGTACTCACCGAACACCAGGTGGAAGAAGGCGATATCTGGCGCGCCTGCCAGACCAAGGACGAGGCCATTCGCGACTGGGTCAAACTGGCAGTAACGCGAGCCAGGTTGTCAGATACTCCGGCGGTATTCTGGTTGGATCCGGAGCGCGCGCACGACCGGCAACTGGCAAAGAAGGTCGACAAGTACCTGCAGGAACACAATACCGATGGGCTGGATCTTCAGCAGATGTCTTACGTACAGGCGATTCGGCATTCCATGGAGCGTCAATTCCGTGGCAAGGATACAATTTCAGTCACCGGGAATGTGCTGCGCGATTACCTGACGGACCTGTTCCCGATCATGGAATTGGGCACATCAGCCAAGATGTTGTCTGTGGTGCCGATGCTCAACGGCGGCGGTATGTATGAAACGGGAGCGGGCGGCTCGGCACCCAAGCACGTACAACAGGTCGAGGAGGAGAACCATCTGCGCTGGGATTCCCTGGGCGAGTTCCTGGCACTGGCGGTGTCGCTGGAGGACCTCTCGCGTAAACAGGACAATCCGCGTGCTGGCATCCTCTCGAAGACCCTGGACCTTGCCACCGGTAAGCTCCTGGAGTTGAATAAGTCACCCTCGCGTAAGACCGGTGAACTGGACAATCGCGGCAGCCACTTCTACCTTGGAATGTACTGGGCTCGTGCGGTGGCAGACCAGTCTGAGGATGCCGAGTTGGCTGCACAATTTGCTCCCCTGGCGGACGCTATGGAAGCCGGCGAGGAAAAAATTGTCGCTGAGCTGAGCGAAGTGCAGGGCGTTCCGGCAGAACTGGATGGGTATTACCACGCCCGCCGGGATACGGTTAAAAAAGTGATGCGCCCGAGCGCGACATTGAACGAGTTACTCGCAGGAGCGTAACTATGGCAGCACCCACCAAAGTCGCAGAGTGCATGCGCAAGAACCCGCTGACCATTCAGCCGGATGCGAACCTGGTGGAGGCCGTCGAGCTCATTGTCGACAACCGACTGACCGGTATCACGGTTACTGATGAGCAGGGCAAGGTGGTGGGCATCTTGTCCGAATTGGATTGCATCAAGGCCGTATTAACCGCTATCTACAATGAAGGCGACCCTGAGCATGCCCTGGTCAGGGACGCCATGAGTACCGATCTTCAGAGCTGTGGCCCCGGTGACAACATCGTTGAGGTCGCCCAGGCCATGGTTGAGACCCGCCAGCGGCGACGCCCTGTTATTGAAGGTGACCGACTGGTAGGCCAGGTGAGCTCCAGTAACATCCTGTGGGCGCTGATGAAACATTCCCGCCGTCACTACGAAGCCAGTAAGTAGCGCCCGTCCACGGGCGTTGCGCCCATTTCAGCCTAGAAAATGGTCATATCTGGCCATTCTGTGCCCGTTGTAAAAGAATTTAAAAATATTTACCTATTTGGGGAATAAACCGGGTAACTGGCGCGTCAAGCAAGTAGATGTGGAATGAAACACGACTCAGGTCTGCAGTGTTGAGCCAATTGGGTGCATTGTCTGTCGCAAACGCGGGGCAATGTTTGGCTCATACTGCCGACCTATTTTTGTAAAGAATTTATCACGAGCTAATCGTGAACGACGGATCGGCGCCAGAAACAAGCCTTTCACGTCAAACCCCCTTCTAGAGCAAGTTTGCTAGCGCTCTTGCTCTTGGCTTCAGGGCCTGTTCGTTTACATGACGGCGAGCAGGCCCTGCCTCTCATTCCGACGCCAAGCGTCAAGCCACAAAAAAGCCCGGAGTTGCTACCAACTCCGGGCTTTATTGTTCTTGCGACCTGGCTGTGGTCTGTTGGCGGTGATTATTGCCAGTCGTTGGCGATAACCTCACCTTCTTTGTCTGCACTCAGCGCGTCGGCAGCGGCGTGCTCGTTTATGAATGTGGCAATCACGTCAACATCATTAGCGCTGGCGGTGCGGTATTCGGTGCTGGCCCCGGGCTGCGGTTGGGCGCTGAACACCCTGGTGACCCACTGACCGTCTGTGTGGCAGGCAACGCCACGGCCACTGGCAATGGAGCTATCCAGCAAGTATTCACGGCACCATTGTCCGGAGAGCGTCTGGAAGCTCAAAACCGGGCGGAATTGGCTACCGTCAGCCAGTGAATCCCAGCCCTCACCCCGCGACGGTGTTTGATCCAACGCTGAGGCGATCAAGGCATCCTGTTCGGGGAAGCTGCCGGCCATCTGGCCGCCACTTTGGAACATCAGCAAACCAGAGGCCGCCAACAGTGACGCTGCAACGGCAAAACCCCAGCCGGATTGACGATTGATTTGAGGAAAGGCAACGACGTTGCTCTGTTTCTTGCCCAGCAAGTCGGGAATATGGGCAGGAACGGTATCAGTATTCAGGAAGGCAGTATGGACACGGTTATTGACGGCTTGCATGGCCTGCAATGCGTCGCGCAGGTCACTTTCCTGCTGCAGGCGACCTCGCAATTGCAGGGTGCTCGCTGCGTCCAGTTCGCCATCAATATATTGCGATAGCAGTTCGTAGTCCTGGTCTTTCATGACGGTACTCACTTCGTTACTTCATTCTTCGTCACCGGTGCCATATAGCTGCACCAGCTGTTTGCGTGCCCGGGCGATGCGACTCATGATGGTTCCCATTGGCACTTCCAGTATCTCTGCTGCTTCAGCGTAGGATTTTCCTTCCACCGCTACCAGGGTAAGCGCTATGCGCTGGTCCTTGGGTAGCTGCTCCAACATCTCACTAACGGCAGCAATTTCTCTTTCACTGTTGGCGAGGTGCTCCGCAGAGGGGGCGCTTTCGCCAGCTTCGACGGCCTGCTGCGGATAGCGTTGTCGGACATCCCGCGCGCGCAGTTCGTCAATCCAGGCATTCTTACAGACTCGGTAGGCCCATTTGGCCGGGTGGGCGTCTTCGGGCATTCCTTTATCCAGTAGCCGTTCGACCGTCACCTGCAACAAGTCATCCGCGTCCGCCGCATTCCCGGTCAGGGAGTAGCAAAAGCGGCGCAATCCACCAAGCTCAGCGAGCAGGGCATCTCGCTGCGAATCGCCGAGCGATGGCATAAGAATCCTGTTAAAATAAGTGACGTTTAAGGAGTCGATTCTATTCCATCCCGTGGAATTTTTCTCGACGCGGCACGTCATCTGTCTATAGAAGATGGTCTACCTCGATGGTAAATTGCCCCATGATCAATTTCAAGTTCTTGATTAATATACAGAAATTTTTTAATCCCTCCATTTTGTATGGTTATATCGCCAGTCTGGGCACGCTGCTGCCCGCAGTACTTGTGTTGTCTGTTGCTGCTGTGGCACCGGTGAACGCGCAGCTGGGCCTGGGCGGTGACGGAATCGATGTGCGCATCGAAGAGCGCGTGGAGGAAGAGGCGGAAGAGGACGTAGAAGAAGAGGTTGTAGACGCCGTCGAGGAATCCATCGAAGAAGACGTTGAAGAGGAAGTTGCCGACAACGTCACAGAGCAGGTCGAGGAACAGGTTCAGGAGCAGGTCGAGGAGCGTGTGCTTAGCCTTGGTGGTGACGGGATCGACGTTCGCATCGAGCAGCGGGTGGAAGAAGAGATCGAAGAAGAAGTAGAAGAAGAAGTTGTCGATGTGGTCGAAGAATCCATCGAGGAAGATGTCGAGGAAGTGGTTGAGGAAGAGATTGCCGAGACCATTGAGGAGAGCCTGGAAGACACCATCGAGAACTCTGTAGAGGCAGTGGTCGAGGAATCCGTGGAAGAAGTCGTGGAGTCCACGGTTGAGGAGTCTGTTGAAGACACGGTTGAAGGCGCGGTCGAGGAGACTGTCGAGCAGGTTGTTGAGAACACTGTGGAGAGCACCGTAGAGGACTCGGTCGAAGATGTTGTCGAATCCACGGTAGAGGACTCGGTAGAACAGGTGGTAGAAACCGGGGTTGAAGACATTGTTGAAGGCACCGTCGAAGAATCGGTTGAACTGGAAGTCGAAGACGCGGTGCAACTCGCCGTACTGGGCAATGTTGAACAAGGCGTCGAGCAGGGCGTTGAACAGAGTGTTGAGCGCGACGTTGAATCCGAAATTGCCTCCTCCGTCGAAGAGCAGGTAGAGAGCGAGATCGAGGAAATTCTCGACGGCCTGGAAAGTCGGCTGGAAGTAGATGAAAGCCGAATCCGTAAGGACCAATGGCTGGTAATGGCAGAGCCCGAGGTGTTCGACCAACTGGCTGACGAAGGTTACCTGTTCGCTACGGTCACCGATCTACCCGGCATGGGTATGCGCCTGGCCGAGGTAGCGGCGCCCTCAAGTTTTGAAATTTCTGAGGTGCGCCAGGGCGTTATCGATGTCGTCGGTAAAGAGCGGGCGGAAGTAGACTTAAACCACATCTACACCGCAGGCGACCCAGTGGCCGCGGCACCCGAGGGAAGTATCGCACCGCGTAACGCGATCGGTTTCCCGGCAGATACAGATGGCCTTTCCCTGCGCATTGGTATGATCGACAGTGGCGTGGACACCTCGCACCCGGCGTTGCGTGGTTCCAGCATTGAGTCCAGGACTTTTGTCAGCAACGACGCCAAGCTGCCTGACTACCACGGCACTGCGATCGCCTCGATCATTGCCGCCAATGACCCGGAGTATCGGGGCCTGGCTCCCAGCGCTGAAGTGTATGCCGCCGCGGTGTTTGAGAATGACCGGGAGCGCGGTGAGATAGCCAGCACGGTCAGTCTCGTGCGCGCCCTGGACTGGCTGATGTCCTCCGGGGTAGATGTGGTCAATATCAGCCTGGCTGGCCCACCCAACCGCCTGTTGGAAGCCGCACTGGCTCGCGCTTCCGAACAGGGCCTGATGATTCTCGCAGCGGCAGGTAATGGGGGTCCCGTGGCCAAACCGATGTATCCCGCGGCTTACGATGCGGTTGTCGCTGTGACCGCGGTGGATGCCGGAGGACAGGTGTATCGCCTTGCCAATCGGGGTGAGTATCTCGACCTGGCAGCGCCCGGCGTGAGTGTACTGCATGCGCAGGCAGGTGGTGGGTATTCCGCCTCTTCGGGTACTTCCTTTGCTGTTCCGTTCGCGGCAACCGCTGCAGCGCGACTGCGCAATCTTGATCCGGGTGCCGATGTACTGGAGTTATTGGTGAAATCAGCCCAGGACCTTGGCGAGCCTGGCAAAGACGATGTTTACGGCTATGGACTGCTGCGCCCCGACCTGAGCCCAGGGGCCCAGATGGCTGCGACTACCAGCGGTATGTAAAGCGGGTGCCTACCAGCGTCTGGTAGTAATCGGACGAGGGTAGGTTGGAGTCGTAGTCCGAATAGCCGTAGTAAACCTGTACTGCGGACTTACCAATCAGTGGCATTTCCATATCCGCTCGCCAGCGGTGACGTTTGTCCGCTCGCGCTTCCCCAATACTGGGTGTTTCCGATTCGTAATCCCTGTCCTCGTAGCGCCATGAGATCTCAAACTTGGCCAGCCGTGAAAGCATTTCCACTCGGTGTACATAGCGAATCTTGACGCTGCTGGACTGGTAATCAAGGCGATCAGCTTCTGCGTCCTCGTCTTTATAGCGATAGCCAAAGTTAAAGTAGCTGCGCAGGCCGCGTCGGAAATAGTAAACATCTCCCTCCACAGCGTGGGTGGTAGCGTCTCGCTCGCTGCTGCTTTCAATGGACTTGTCCACGTAAACGTAGGCACCCCGCGCGAACCACTTTTTTGCCAGGAACCCGGAGGCGGACGGCGACAGGCGGTACAGCTCGAGAAACTTGCTGCCATCCAGGCGTGAATTGATGTAGTAGGCGGACAGACCGGAATCCAGTTCACCCAGTTTGAAGGAAAGGTCTGAGCCGAGAATATGCGTCTGCCGGTCGACCTGTGAAAATTCGTTGTAGCTATTCTGGCTGTAGTCATAGTTCAGTGACAGCTCTGTGGTGTCATTGAAATCCTGGCGCATCTCCAGGCTGGCATCGAGTGTGAGGGCGTAGTCGCTTTCACTGCTAGCTCGATCAACCTCTTCGATCGAGATGTTGCTGTCGTATTCAACACCGATGCCAACCTCTGCAGCCCACCGGGGTGGGGGCAGGCCGCTTTTGGGTTCTTGTGCCTTGGCGCTGACTCCGCCCAGTGCCGCGATGTTAGCGGCGAGCACTACAGAAATTAGACGGGGTGAGCGAGTCATGGTGACAGCAGTAAATGGCTCATGTGCGTGGCAAGTGGTGCAGACTAACCAAGAGCGCACTGCATCACAAGTCGTGATTGCTATTCTGCGAACATCGTCCTGTGTGGCGAGGCAAGTAAGAGAATGCCGAGCCTCAACGGGGCGATTTTTACCGCGATTTCTGGAGATAAGTGATAGAATCCCCGCGAATTTATCCAGGAGGACACAGCCGTGGCCGAATCAGAAAATGAAACCCACAAGGCGGTGATGCAGCGCTTTATCGACCTTGCGAACCAGATCAAGGAAGACGGCACGCCGCCGCGTGTTATTTCCGCCGGTATGATGACTGCAACCTGTATCTACTCGACCTACGTGGTTGCCGGCAACGATGGCGGACTCAACGAGTCTGGCGTCGACAAGGTCACTGACGCGTTCAGGCAACAGCTACAGATGATTCAGGACGCCAAGCGCAAGGAAGCGGCCGACCGCGAAGCCGGAGCGGCCGACTAAGCCCGAGCTTGAAGATTCTCGGATATTTGCCGATTTACTTCCTGGATCTGCGCGCTGTAGAAGGCGGGCAGTAGCAAGGGTTTCAATTCCTCCAGGGGCACGGGCTTGCTGAACATGAAGCCCTGGATAACGCCAGCACCGTTGCGGGTGAGAAAGTCGTATTGCGCGGGCGTCTCTACCCCCTCGGCAACCAGGTCCAGGTTAAGACTCTTGGCCATAGCGATGATGGCGACGACCAGGCTGGCGTCGCTATCGCTCTTGTCGATATCGATGACGAAGCTGCGGTCGATTTTAAGTTCGTCCAGCGGGAATCGACTAAGGTAACTCAGGGAAGAATAGCCGGTACCAAAGTCGTCGATAGATAGTCGAATCCCCATATCCTTCAACTGTTCCAGGGTGCGCATCGTCGCCGCGTTGTCGTCCATCATGATGCCCTCTGTCAGCTCCAGTTCGATGGAACTGGGTTCGAGGTCAAAATCCTGCAGGGCACCCTCTACCTGTTCCACATATCCGGGACCAAACTGCAGCGCCGATACGTTGACCGCTACTTTCTTGAGTTCCAGCCCCGCGGCCCTTATTTCTACGAGCTCTCGGCAGGCTTCCCGCAGGCCCCAGTTCCCCAGGTCGCCAATCAGTCCGAGTTCTTCAGCCAGGGGTATGAATTTGAAGGGCGGAATCAAACCCTGCTCCGGGTGCTGCCAGCGTATCAGTGCCTCAACGCCGATGACCGTCCCCGTGCGCGTATCCACCTGGGGTTGGTAGTGCATGACCAGTTGATTGGACTCAATGGCCTTGCGCAAGTCCGTTTCCAGGCGCAAACGGTCGACACCGGACTCGTCCATGTCGCTGTCGTAAAAAAGGAAGTCGCTCTTACCGGATTTTTTGGCGTGGTACATCGCGGTATCGGCGGCTTTCAGCAGGCCCTCCACATCACCGGCGTCCCTGGGGGCGACCGCGATTCCGATGCTGGGGGTAACGACCAGCTCGTGACCATCGATTTCTACGGGGGCAGTGAGGGACTCAATCAGCCTTTGGGCGACGAAGCCTGCGGATTCCGGGCTATCTATCTGGTTCAAAACCACGGTGAATTCGTCGCCGCCCAGGCGCGACACGTCGATACGCGAATCCGAGCCCACGAAATGTGACACCACGTCGGAGTCACGCACGCAAGTGGCCAGTCGCCCGGCAACTTCTTGCAGCAGGGTATCCCCGGCGCTGTGTCCCAGGGAGTCGTTAATGCGTTTGAAGTTGTCCAGGTCGAGAAACAGTAGCGCCAGTTGTTGGTTGTTGCGACTGGAAATCCGCAGCAGCAAATTCAGTTGCTCGGTAAACAGGCGTCGGTTTGGCAGGGCGGTAAGGCTGTCAAAATATGCCAGCTCCCGCAGCCTGTTCTTGGTTTGAGTGACCTGCTCAACGGCCTTGTTCAGTTCTTCGTTGCGCCGCGAGAGCTGTGCGGTGCGCTCCTCAACTTTCATGCTCAGTAGCTGGTGGTCAACATCCATTTTGGTTTTGTAGGTATTGATGCCACCGATGATGGAGTTCAGTACGTTGGCGATTTCCTGAAGTTCACCGGCGTCTTCAACCTCGACCTGGGTGTTGAGTTTCCCTGACGAGATACCGTCGGCTACCTTCGACAGCTCGCTCAGTGGGCGAGTGATGCGGCGGGTGATCAGGTTGGCGGCGACCACAAATACCAGTCCAAGGATCGCACCCACTACCAGTGTAAATCCGACTGTCGGTAGTGTTTGCGAACGCAGCAGCGAGCTGCTTATCGC
The DNA here is from genome assembly GCA_963669435.1 of Halieaceae bacterium. Lineage (GTDB taxonomy): Bacteria > Pseudomonadota > Gammaproteobacteria > Pseudomonadales > Halieaceae > CALJFL01. Next base: position 359,087 of record OY770025.1, on the reverse strand, counting down.
CGCATTGATGTAGCCGATAACAAAGAGGCTGTTGATTCGAGCTGGGTCCATCAGTGCCGCGCCGAAGTCTGCTCGACTGACATCCTCAGCCAGGGGGTTGATCGCTGAAAAAACTGGTAGGGTCAGGTTGGTGACAGACTCGCCGCCGGTGAACAGGGCGAGCAATTCCAGTCCGGGTGGGGTGATGGCTTCGTCGCGCGTACTACTGGCTCGTTCGGTGGGTGCCGCTCCTTCGCGCAGGCGTGACAATTCGGGCACGTTGTCAGCGCCGGACCAGAAGCGATTGACTCTCGCCAGTGGGACTCGCTGGGCGTCATGCATCACTGCATAACGCACCGCCGGGGAGAGGGTCAGGAATTGGTTCAGTGACAGCTTCAGCTGTTGCCTGTCGTTGTAGTAGGCCGCAATCTGCAACTGCGGTTGGCTGGCCACCTCGGCCACAATCTCGCGCACCAGGTCCTGGCGGGATTGCTCATACGTCTGTTGGGCGACAAACAGGGACAGCAGCGCAATGCACAGCAAGGCAATGCTTATCACTAGCGCGTTTATCTTGCCTGCTATCGTCATAGCGATAAGGCCCCGGTGCCCGCAGACGCTGTCTACCTCCGGCGGCCCGGTGTTTACCGGTATACCTACCTCGTTGGCAGCAACTGCAAAGGCTGATTGTAATTATTAGGTTGCAACCGCGGGGTTACTGCGGGTTCCACAGCTATCCCCCGATTGTGCGCAACACGTCCTCCAGAAAAAGTACCATGACAGCGGCAGCACACGCAAATCGTTGAAAACTGTGAATATTTTACAGCCGGCGCACCGGGCTGCGCGGCCCTGGACGCGTCGGTTTCAACGGCGTTGGCTGTGTTTAGCGTAGTTACCCTGCCTGACGGTACTCGGGGGAGGTTTCCACGTTGGGATACAGTTCGCAAAGCGACTCGGGTAGCCCTTGCTCGTTGATGATCTGCGCATGCTCGCGTTGCAGCAACTTGGGCTCTGATACACCGCACGAGTGGGAGATAATTTCCACCTCGTGCATGAGGTTGGTGGCGTAGCTGGCCACCCGATGCGCTTTGTCGGTTGGGTCCAGGCCCCGTTGCAGGTCCTTATCATGGGTGGTAATACCCGTGGGGCAGGTGTTCTTGTTGCACTGCAGGGCCTGAATACAGCCCAGCGCGAACATGAAGCCGCGGGCAGAGTTCACACAGTCGGCACCCATGCACAGGGCCGCCGCCACGCCGGCCGGGTTAACCATCTTGCCTGAGCAAATGACCCGAATTCGATCGCGCAGGCCGTAGGCGTTGAGTTTATCTACCACCAGAGGCAGGCTCCGGCGAATGGGCAGGCCCATATAATCAATCAGGCTCTGGGGGGCGGCGCCGGTGCCGCCGTCCGCGCTGTCCACAGTGATGAAGTCAGGAGCGTAATCCAGGCCGCGGTCATGTATTTTCTGGCACAGTTCATCCAGCCAGGCCGCTTGCCCAATGACAGACTTTATTCCCGTTGGTTTTCCGGTGACCTCCCGAACTCTGTACACCATGTCGAGTAGCTGATCGAGATTGGCAATGTCGGGATGGCGATTGGGGCTGATGGAATCTTCGCCGACCGGGATCCCACGTGTACTCGCGATGACCTCAGTGACTTTACCGCCGGGCAAGATGCCGCCCTTCCCTGGCTTGGCACCCTGGGACAGTTTTATTTCAAACATGCGTACGGTCTCGTGGCCGGCTATCTCCTGCAGCCGCTCGTCGCACAATTCGCCCTGTGCATTACGTACACCGTACTTCGCCGTACCGATCTGGAAAATGATGTCGCATCCACCCTCATAGTGATAGGGCGAGATGCCACCTTCCCCGGTGTTCATCCAAATGCCTGCCTTATTGGCGCCATGCGACAATGCACGCACAGCCGGCTGTGACAGCGCGCCGAAACTCATCGCCGAGACGTTGAAGAACGACGTCGTGCAGTAGGGCGTGCGGGTATAGCCGCGACCGAAGTGAATGGGCGAGCGCCCCGCGATATCCTCCTCCAGCGGCGGGAACAGGCCGTTAAGAAAGATAAAGTCACCGGGTACGTTCAGCGGATTGGTAGATCCGAAGGCGACCGTGGAATCCACATTCTTGGCCGCCCGGTAAACCCAGGAGCGTTGGGCCCTGTTAAAGGGCAATTCCTCTCGGTCGAGCGCAAAAAAGTACTGCCTGAAAAACTCCCCAAGGTGTTCGAAGAGATAACGAAAGCGCCCGATTACCGGGTAGTTTCGCCGTATGGTCTGTTCTTTCTGGGTGATGTCGACGACGTACATGTACGCAACACACAGAATGCCGATGCCGATGGCCATGGCCAACAGCAGGGCGGCGAACTCCATGAAACCTACGGCAAATTCATGTATGGCACTCATTTGTTCATTCATTATCGTTAGTCCTTGAGCGGGATCAGCCTATAAAGACAGGCGCTGTTACCTAAGGTTCAATAGGACCTTAAGGTTCAGTAGCGTCCTCTGCATCGAGGTTCGCGCTGAACAGCACACATTTGGAAATCGTGGGCAATACCAATAATGAAGGGTAGCAGGGCTGCCTGGCCAGGCAATAGCCTGCGGGCTTGTTAGGCCCAGCGCCAACGAGCAAGACGAATTGCCTGTCGTTTTTGCGGCGCTACGCCGATCCCGGCGCTAGTCAGCAGGGAGGAAATCTTCCTTGTAACGTACAGAACAATCGGGGCAGGTAAATTCGTCTGGAAGGGATTCGAAGGGGGTGCCCGGGGGATAGCCCTCGTGGGCGTCTCCCTCGGCTTCATCGTAAAGGTAGTCGCACCCCGGGCAGCGGTATTTTGCCATCACTATTATTCTCAGGCAGTAACCACGTTGCCGTCTTGCGGGCCGAATTTTTGGATGATCTCCTCGCGCTTGTCCGGATCGATGTTGACCTTGTTCAGGTCACCATTGATATGCGGCAACGCCAATACACGCTTGTCCATCACCTTGTACCAGAGGGTTGGAAAGTACGCGAGCAGGTACATGCCGTAATAGCCATTGGGCAGCTCAGGTATATCGTCGAAGTTGCGCAGACTCTGGTAGCGACGCGTGGGGTTGGCGTGGTGGTCAGAGTGACGCTCGAGATGAAACAGCACGATATTGCTGAAAATGTAATTCGCGTTCCAGCTGTGATGTGGCTGACAACGCTCGTAACGGCCGCTCGCCTCTTTCTCGCGCAGTAGACCGTAGTGCTCAATGTAGTTGGCGCTGGTGAGTTGGAACCAGGCCCAGAAATTATGAATGGCCAGGAACGGCAGCATGATCCAACCAAACGCCAGTATCAGGCTGCCCTGGAGAACAGCGCTGATTGCATAGGACTGCAATATGTCGTTGTCGATACTCCAGACACTTTTACCCAGTCTTGCCAACCGTTCTTCTTCAACTGCCCAGCCGCGTTTGAAGGCGCCGGGAATTTCCCGGAGCATGAACTTGTAAATGGATTCGCCCATCCGTGAACTGGCGGGATCTTCCGGCGTGGCGACGTCTCGGTGATGGCCACGGTTATGCTCTATACAGAAGTGGCCATAGGCGGGAACCGCCAGCACAATCTTGGCCAGCAGGCGCTCAAATTCCGGCTTTTTGTGGCCCATTTCATGGGCTGTGTTGATGCCAAGCCCACTGTAGCTGCCCGCCGTGACGGCCAGCACCAGCACCGACCAGAACGTGAGGTCCTGGGTGCCTACAAACCAGGCTATGGCGATCAGTACAATGAAGTGCATGGGTACGGTTAAGTAGGTAAGCAGTCGGTAGTAGCGGTCTTCTTCCAGCTGAGGTACCAATTCCTCAGGGGGGTTGTTCTGGTCAGAACCGATCGCAAAATCCAGGAACGGAATAACGAAGTAGGTGAAAATCAGGGGAATGGTCAGCATCCATTGACTCTCAAAGGCAAAGTACAAAAATATACCCAGCATGGGAAACAGCGGCATTGTCAGCGAAGACAGCCACAGGTAGCGCTTTTTGTCGGTATATTCGATGCGGCCCTTTGCGGGATGATCCAGTGTGTAAGTGGTGTTCATAGGTACTCCTAGCAGCGTATGCCACAAGCTTAGAGGCCTTCATCCACTCCGTAAATTTCACTAAATGACAAAAAACCAGTCATTTAGTGACAAAAAAGCAGTCCCGAGCTAGGCTAGGCGCTATGCAGCGACAAATGGAACTATCCGCCGCCTACGCGCGCCTTATCCTGCAGTCGGAGGTGGCCACCCCAACTGAGTTGCTGGAGAACTGCCGCTTATCGGCAGATCAGCTCGCGGTCAGTGAATTTATCGAAGCCCACGACCTTGGCGCGATTTTTCGCAACTATGACCGCTGTGTTGCCGATCCTGCCTGGACGGGCAGACTGGGTGCGCAATTTAATATTGCCGCGCATGGCGCTCTTGGTTTTGCCGCGCTGAGCGCGCCGACCCTGGGTGAGGCTCTCGATGTCATGGGTACCTTGTACCCCAGCCGGAACACGGCCATGCGGGCCGAGATGTTTTCTACCGATTCAGTCTATGGCATGCGCATCTACGATGTGACCGGCGAGGAAGACTTTGCGCGCTGGATGTTTGAAGTTGTGCTGAAAATCGTCGAGGTATTGTTATCCACCGTGTTAGGGCATCCGGTGGGCGATCATGTGCTGATCAAGTTTACGCACGCTGCGCCCAGTGACCTACAACGTTTTGTTGACGCCTTTGACGCCAGGGTTGTTTTTGATGCGCAGGAAAACTCCATTGCCTTTCCCCTCGCGTGGCGGCTGCTGCCATCCCCCTTGTACGACGAACCAGTGTACCGGTCGAACGTTATAAAGTGCCGTGAACAGATTGAGGCGCGCGAACAACAAAGTACTGTCGTCAGTACGGTCAGGAATCTTTTACGCAACCATTTCGATGCGCAAATGCTGCCTTCAGCTGTGCGAGCGGCCCCGCCGTCACTGGAGCAGATTGCTCGTCACCTGCACCTGACGCCGCGTACTTTCATTCGCCGTTTGCGCGTGGAAAATACGGCGTACAAGGAAATCCTCGAGGGCCTGCGTCGCGAGTACGCCGCCACCCTGTTGCGCGATGCACGACACGATGTGGCGGACGTGGGGGAGGTGCTGGGGTATAGCGAGGCGGCTAATTTTGGGCGCGCGTTCAGACGATGGTATGGCGTGTCACCGGCACGTTGGCGCAAGCAGTAGTTGCATTAAGGCCCTAAAACTGCCCGTACACTGGAAACTGGGATAACATTACGTATTCCTTCTCACCCGCGACCAGTTACATCATGCCTGATACCCCGGAATATCTGCAGCTTCCCGATGGCCAAGCACTGGCGTATGTGCATCACCCGGGCAACGAACCGGGAGTGATGTTTCTCTCTGGCTTCAATTCGAATATGGAGGGCGACAAGGCCATGGCGTTGGAGCGCTGGTGCTTGCACAGAGGGCAGCAATTTACCCGCTTCGATTACTTCGGCCATGGCAAGTCCAGTGGTAAATTTCCGGAGGGTACCATCGGGCGCTGGGGCGACGATGCCCTGGCGATTCTCGATGCAGTCACAGAAGGACCGCAATTACTGGTGGGCTCATCGATGGGCGGTTGGCTGATGTTGTTGCTCGCGCAACAGCGAGCCGAACGCATTGTCGGACTGCTTGGCCTGGCTGCGGCGCCAGATTTTACCCAGCGCCTGAGGGATTCTGGTTTGCGGCCGGGAGACCGGGAACAACTGGAGACACAAGGGTATTGCGAAATGCCCTGTGATTACGATGACGGCGAACCCTACGTGATCAGCGCGGGATTGTTGCAAGAGGCAGAACAGCATCTTTTACTGGGCAAGCCCCTGGCGATCGACTGTCCTGTACGCCTGATTCAAGGTCAGATGGACAGCGACGTACCCTGGGAGGTCGCTATGCAGTTACTATCGAACATCCGCGGCAGCGACACCGAGGTAATCCTGGTAAAAGAGGGCAATCACCGACTCTCCGGCGCGGCCGATATTCGCAGAATGACCGATATTGTGGCGCAGATGCTGGACGCCGCGAAAAGCTGATTCGGTGTTACTCCCTGCGCTCGGCGCTGTTGCGGGACATCTGCAAAATGAAACCGTGTGCCATCCCCAGGCCCATCGCCAATAAGTGTTTGCCGGCGTGCTCCGCCTGTGAATCCCCCAACAGACTCAGGTACAGTGTGGTCAGTAGCCGCTGCTCACTGAGCTCAGGAATGCTGAGGTAGACGAACAAGGGAAGTAGCGCTGCTGCCCCCAGAGTCAGGTAGATAGGGATGTGGCGAGCAACGTGCTTGCCCACGCCGACGCTAAGCACATAAAAAACCGCAATAAGTATGATGGTAGCGATAGCGGATCCCTTCGCCGCTTACTCGGTGGGCATAAAATTCATCTCCAACAGGTCGGTATTTTCGACCTCTATCCGTTTGCCGTCGCTGGCGAGAAAGGTCGCCGTTTGGCGCTGTATTTCGTGTGTCGCCGTGGGTACCGGGAAAAAGTTAACCTGCGATGCATGAATACCCTGGACCATGCGCGCCACAATATGTAGACCCGCTGCGTCCATGGTGCTGTCCAGCAATGCCTGCAAATTCATCAGGCGGATGAGTGGTTCGGTGCCGGCCAGTGGCGCGGTTTCGGCCACCAGCCCGGCATAGGCGCCGTTGTTCAGGACAGTATTGGGAATTGTCTGGTCGGGTGGGTTGTCTTCGGTGCCGTCCCCGGTAATTTCATTGATGTAAACAGGATGTCGTTCTCCCGCTCGCTGGGCGTAGTTCACCGGGTCGCCCGGCCCGTCGGTAGTGGTGATGAGCGCAACCACGTCTTCATAGCTCTGTGTACCCTGCTCAAATCCCAGCCCGGTAAGGGCGGCGATAAACTCTGCATTGCTGTCGGGAGCACCCTCGGCAAACTTGCTGTTGCCTCCCCCTGGTGCGGCGAGGGCGAAGGCGACAATATCAGTGTTGGTTCCGGCCAACATGGTGCCGACCATGGAGCCCAGGGACAGCGAGAAAAAGTGGATCCTCGTAGGATCAAACCATGTTTGTTCGGAGTCCGGCAAAGCGATATCGGGGATGGACCTTGCCAGGTAGATTAAGTCCGACACGCATTGACGGAGGTTGTCCCGGAAAGCTAGCAGGTTCCGGTCGCTGCTATAGTGCGTGCCCCCCAGATCGAGGCGGCCATTGTTGTCCAGGTCCAGGTTAAAGTGACGCTCAAACTCCGGCTGGTAAAAGCTGACGCCTGCGTTGCCATAGGGGCTGATCAACAGTTCATTGAGATCGCCGGGTACCACGCCGTGTAAAGGTTGATCGATGGCGATGGTGGCTACGCCCTCTGCCGCCAGTGCATCGGCGATGGCCAATACGTTGGTGCGATTGCCGGTAATGCCGTGTTGATAAATCGCGATGGGCCAGCCCGCTGCAGGTTTCAACAGGTCGGGATTCACGCTGGTGTTGGGAATCGTCAACAACACGGGAACCGTGACAGTTGTGGCCACGGGGCCATTGCCAGACGGGAGCAGCGGCTGGCCGGTGGAATCTTTGATGAAGCTATCCAGTACCGAATCGTCGGTCTCGGACGTCGGCACATTCATGTAGTACGGTAGTTGGATGGTGCCGGTGTAGATATCTGCCTGCCCCGCCGGTGTCAGCCCGAACAGTGCTGCCGTGGGTATAAATGGTGCGGTGGTCAGAGGTAACTCCTGACCCGCCAGTATCATCGTTGGTCTGCTTAGCGTTATCGCGCGGCTTTCAGCCACCGCATTAATGTTATCGAGCACTCCCGAGGTTGACTGGGTCTGGAAACTGAGCGACACGACAATGCGGTCCGAAGGCATACCGCTGGACTCCAGCAGTGCTTCCTGGGCCTGTACCATTTCACTTAAGCGGGTTGTATCGATGGCGTCACCCGGATCGGGGGTGCCAGCGCGTAGGGCCTCGTAATCGGCGGAGGGCCCCATGCGCAGTCCCGAGCCGGCCAACAGGTCGTTCGTTACGCCAACCAGGTAGCGAGAGGTCGCGCGCAGGGGGCGCAGCGGTTTAAGCAGTAATGTTGAGTTTTGCACCGCTGACACGCTGACACTGTAGTCGACCCCAGCTTCCAGCTCCGCAAATACTTCGCCAGGAAGATCCCCGTCGTCGGTAGTAACTTCGAACAACCGGACGTTATCGCCCGCCTGAATGGAGCTGTTGTCTATTTCCTCCGCAAAGCCGATGGCAATGGGAGCGATCGTGGAAAATCCATCCAGCGTGTTTACCGAGACCCATGGATTTCCCAGGTTGTCCGGTGCCGTGTCGGGTGGCAGCGGTAGAGCGAGTCGACCATCTTCGCCTGTGTAAATAGCGTTGGGGAAAGGCAGTACCGGTGGCGATGCCGTGCTGTCATAGAGCACCTCGACAACCGGCTCCACCTCCGGCGGCGGAGGTGCGGGCAAAGATGAACGGCCGCTGTCGTTGTCGCTGCACGCTGCCAATACCGCAGTCACTACTGTGGCAACGATGACACGCCGTCCCAATTGCCGAAAGTGTATTGTACCTGTTGCCATTAGCTGTCCTGATTATTTCGCCGCGGCTTTGTCCCGTGACGGCACCGATGAGCCGCCAGCATCCTGTGCTGAGATCATACGCAGAATATCTACAATTGGCATGGTTGCCGCATGCAGTGCGCTAAATCTCCAGCGATTACCTTATTCCGCCGGGACGTGTCTGAGTATGTCAACTCGCGGTAAGCCACTCTGTGAGCTATGTCAGCATTTCACCCAATTACGATTGCCCGTTTCAGAGGCCCCGTGGTAGCTTAATTGCCGTTTCCAGTGTCGGTGGGAGGCAGGGGCGTGTCAATTGCAGGGAGGCTAAACCTGATCTTCATTGCGGCAGTGGTGCTGCTCTGCGTGATCGTGCTGGGCGTTACTGCCGCACGCGAATACCAGACGCAGTTGCAATCCACGCTTGCCGCGGCGCAGGTCACGGCTGCCAGTAGTATCGAGCTGCAGGTGGATATTTATGAGCGTGATCAGACCGCCCTGGATGCAAAGCTGGCGGCTTACCTGGCGCCACCTGTCAGCGCTGCCGACATTCGAGACAGCCTGGGGAATATTCTCGCGCAGTCACCTGGTAACGGGGCGGCATCTAGGCTACCGGGTTTTACCGTCCTGCGCAGCGGTTACTCGCCAGCAGATACCGGCGTCGTTCGCCTGGACAATGGCAGGCCGGTGCAGACCACGGGATTCTGGTCTGCCTTTTTCAATAGCGAAGACTTTGTACACCTGACCCTACCGGTATTCGCGGCGGTAAACCCCACCGAGCAGGGCATTGAGCCTGTGGATTTTGCACTGGCACTCATCGATGCGGGTGCGGCAAATAGCCAGGTAATCATGGGCTATGTACATATACAGGTCAGCCAGGGGGGGCTGTTGGATGCCGTGTATGTAGCGATTGGCGGTTTGCTATGGTTTACCCTGTTGTTGGCCTTGCTCCTCTGCGCTGTGGTTCTGGCGATCACCTGGCAGATCGGCCGCTCGCTTACACAACTGGCACAGCTCGCCGACGGTGTCGCCGCAGGCAACATCGATAGCGTGGTAGACATCAAGGGCAGCCCGGAAGTGCGTGAAGTCGCCAAGGTGCTGAACAGCGTTATGGGTGGGCTCAGTAGGCGCAAGAACGAAATGGAGACCGACCAGCGGCTGCTGAATATGAAGGTCGAGGAACGTACCTCGCAGCTTTCGGAACGGGATCAGGCGCTGTCCGAGGCGACCCGCGAAATCACTGAAACGCGCAGTCAGTTGCAACAGCTGGCGCATTACGACAACTTGACCTCCTTACCCAACCGCAGCCTGTTTACTGAACAACTTAGCCTGATGTTGCGGCTGAATGCGCGCGACCAGAATCGCCTGGCATTATTGATCCTGAACCTCGCCAATTTTAAACGTGTCAATGAGGCGCTGGGCCACCAGGCGGGAGATGACGTACTGCGTGAGGTAGGTCACCGGCTTAGTCGTTGTGTGCGGGGCAGTGATATTGTCGCCCACAATAGCGATGACGCGCCCCGGATAGAGGTTTCACGGCTTGGCGGTGATGAGTTTACCGTTGTTCTGAATCGGGTGGATGGCGAGGCGTCAGTGGCGGAGGTGGCCCGCCGTATTAACGAGAGCCTGGTGTCGCCGATCGATGTCGATGGCCAGGAAGTGGTAGTGACGCCGTCCATCGGAATAGCGCTGTCGCCACAGGACGGCGTGGACGTGGAAGCACTGCTGCGTTGCGCAAATACTGCCATGCAACAGGCCAAGCTTACTACCGGTGAAACCTTCCTTTTCTATGAATCGACCATGCAGGATATCCCGGTTGATCGCCTGCGCCTGGAGGCAGACCTGCGTAGGGCCATTGATCGCGACGAACTGACCTTACACTTGCAGCCACAAGTGGACATCATCAACGGTTCGGTTGTGGGTGCAGAGGCACTGTTGCGTTGGCAGCACCAGGAGTTTGGTGACCTGCCCCCGAACCAGTTTATCGCCATGGCCGAGGAGATGGGCTATAGCGACCAACTTGCGCATTGGGTGGTCGACGCCGCCTGTGCCCGGCTCGTTGCGTTCGACGCCCGGGACCTGAAACTGCCGCGCATCGCAATCAACGTGTCTGCGGGCCAGTTCAATCCGGCGTTGGTGGATCACGTGGAATTGACGCTGGGCAAACACGCCCTTGAGCCGGCCCGGCTGGAACTGGCTCTGTCTCAGCGAACGCTGATTGACCGGCGCACCAGTGTTATCGAGAGCCTGGAAAAATTGCGCGATCTCGGTGTGCATGTGTCAGTCGACGACTTCGGTGCCGGGCATGAACCGTTGGGCTATCTCGCTGATCTACAGGTTGACGAAATCAAGTTGGACAGGCGCTTCGTAGCCGATTGTGTGGACACGCAAGGCGGTGCTGGACTGGTCGCAGGAATCATTGCCATGGCACAACACCTTGAATTGGGGTTGGTCGCCGAAGGCGTGGAGACGCCTGAACAGTACCGTTTTCTCACGGGTCATGGCGTGAAAGTTGTCCAGGGATACCTGTTCAGTGAACCACTGCCAGCTGCGGAATTTGAACGTTTGCTGGCGCCCTGGCATTTTATGGAACTGGTTCAGTCCAAATTGGCCTAGGCAGGGCCATCCCAACGGCCATTATCGGCCGGAATTCCACATTTGCACTGATTATCCGCTTGTTCGGCGTTGCTCTCTAATATGGTTTAAGCCCAGTGTTTATGCGGCTTTGCGCCGATTCCTCCACCCCTACTTCCGGCGCCGATGAGAAAAATTCCCGTAATTAGGGAAATTAGGCAGTGGATTCTAATTTATTGGCGTATCTTGGCCGCCAATGACTGCAAGACGCGGTTAACGCATTACTCCACTCATTGTGAAACATAGAGGAAATTGACATGGCTACTGCAAAGAAAGCTCCTGCAAAGAAGGCTCCGGCCAAGAAAGTTGCTGCCAAGAAGGCTGCCCCGAAGAAAGCGGCTCCCAAGAAGGCTGCTGACTTCAGCATCAAATCGTCTGCCGAGAAGGCGGTTAACGTTTACTTTGGCATCATCGGCCAGGGCATCGACGCGGTTAAGGAAAACCTTGAGTCTGCCCGTAAGGAAAACGACAAGCGCGTTGCCAAGCTTGAGAAGCGTGGCGTTAAGCTGCGTAGCGACCTGACTGGCCGCATCGAGAAGCTGGAAATGCCTTCTGTCGACATGCCTGAGTTCGACAACGTTGTTGCCGACGTGAAAGCACAAGTGAGCAAGGTCCAGGGTCAGGTTGAAGACGCTGTTGAATCTGTTCGCGAGAAGCTGAAGGCGGCTTAATCGCCCCCAGTTGCTATGCTCGGCGCGGGTTTGTCACCTGCTCCGCAGCAAGATGTAAAAAGGCCCTCCTCGAGGGCCTTTTTTTTGCCTTGTCGAAAGCCAACCAGAAGCAACTCACCTTACGGTTATTTGCACCTTTATGCAGCCACGGTCGGCGGCATATAATCGTGGGCTTACTTCCGTTGGTCCAATAGTACGGCGACGCCCTTGAGAAACTACTTGTCACAGTTGCGCCACAAGCTCTCTCAGCCTGAGGATGCCGCTGCGCTGGAAATCTTTCGTATCGGCTTCGGTTTCATTACCTGCATGTCGATGGCGCGCTACGCGTGGTTCTTTCCGCTGGAGACCCAGTATCTGCAGAGCGGTTTCCTGTTCAAGTACTACGGATTTGAGTGGGTGGGCATGCTGCCCGGCAATGGCCTGTACTGGCACTTATCGATTCTGGCGGTGCTGGCGTTTATGGTGACTGTCGGTCTTTTTTACCGGGTCGCCAGTATTCTTTTTGCCCTGGGCATCGCCTGGTTCTTCCTGCTCGACCGGGCCCATTATCTCAATCACTATTACATGGTCGTGTTATTCAGCTTCCTGCTCGCGGTCGTACCCGCAGGCAGAATGTGGTCGCTCGATGTGCGGTTGCGGGGTGTGCCCCAGCAGCGATTTGCCCCCCGATGGGCGCGTTGGCTGCTGTTGCTGCAGTTGGAGATCATACTGATCTATGCCGGCGTGGTGAAAATCAATCCGGACTGGATCAATCTGGCTCCGCTGGAACAGTGGCTTGCGGACGTTGACGGCCTCTACCTGATGAGCGACCTGTTCGAGCAGCGTTGGGCGATCATGATTGCAGCCTACGGTGTGATTGCACTGCACCTGGTTGGCGCGCCCCTGTTATTGTTCAAAAAAACGCGGGTGGCTGTACTGTGCTGCTACGCAGGCTTCCACATCTTGAACCACTTTGTGTTTGTTATCGGCATCTTCCCGTGGATGACCCTGTTCGCCAGTCTCTTGTGCCTCGAGCCTGACTGGCCTCGCCGGGTGTGGCACTGGTTGACGGCGCGCAGCAAGCCGTATCTTGGAACAAGCCCAGGCGCGAGCGTTACGCCGTCACTGGTCGGCGTCCCCACTCTGGCGTTTATGGTGGCCTGGTTGACGGTGCAGGTGCTGTTGCCGCTACGGCACTACACTTATGATGGCGATGTCGCCTGGAACGATGACGGGCACCTGTTTTCCTGGCGTATGAAGCTCACTTCCCAGCGTGGGAAGCTGATATTTATGGTGCGAGACCCCGCTACTGGAGAACGTTGGGGCGTCGATCCCCGCGATCACCTTAGCCTGTTTAAAATGCGAAGGCTCAGTTGCCGGCCCGACATGATCTTGCAGTTTGCACACCACCTGGAACGCAAGTGGCAGGCCGAGCACGGTGTGGTCGGCCCGGAAGTTTTCGCCCAGAACCAATGCTCACTCAATTTCAGGTATCCCGCTCCGCAGATCGACCCCTACGTGGATCTCACCACCATTGAGCGTGGCTCAAGCATGGCTTCCTGGGTCCTGCCACTCACAGAGGAATTGCCTGATCCCATTTTCGCCTGGTCGCGTACCGGCAGGGGAGAATAGCGGTGTCTTCCGCTGCAAGTTTAAAGTTACTGTACGACGGTGAATGTCCCGTATGCACGCGTTACGTTGCCATGCTCCGCCTGCGTGAACAGTTCGGGGAACTGCGGTTGATGAATGCGCGAGAGGAATCTCCTGAGCGCACGCGCGTCGAGGATCTGGGACTGGATCTCAATCAGGGTTTCGCCCTGTTCGTGGACGAGGAGCTTTATTTTGGTGATCGGGCCATTCACGCACTGGCGATGATGAGTAGTAAATCTGGCATCTTTAATCGCATGAATTATTTTGTTTTCAGTCATGCATCCCTGTCCCGGGTGCTTTATCCCGTGCTCGCCACGGGCAGACGAATATTGCTCAAGTTGCTGGGTCGAGACCTGATTCCGCAATAGTTAGCGACTCTTCTCCAGGTCTTCGAGTATTCCCCGCAACATGTCCGCCTGCCCCTGAGGGTCGGTCGCTTCAACTGCCGCGGTGAGTAGCACTGGCCAGTCTCCGTCATAGTAGGCCGATTTTCGATGCCACCATGCTTTGGCAAAACTATTGGAGAAATACAGTGGCACGTTCGCCTGGAACATGCCCTGGAGGGTGCCTTCTCGATACCCCCGGTGCATGAGCTCCGCATAGACCTCCATCTGGTCCACCACGCCCTGGTAATAGGCGTCGAGTTCCAATAGCTCGGCGAGTGTAAGTTCTTGAGGCTGTTGAATCGACTTGGCTAGCACCTGGGCAAATTGCTCACTTTGCCGGGTACCATCGATGTTGTGCCAGCTCCCGGTGACGGATGCGTCCAGCTGTACCTTGGTGATTTCAGAAGATTGTTGTATTTGCAGGGCGACGAGAACCAGTCCCCCGGCCAGCGCCAGAATGCTGATCAGTTCTGCAACTGAACGAAAATTACCTGTCATACCGATACCTCACGTTTGGTCATCGGGGATCAGCATAGACAACTGTGTTGGATAATGCGCGCTTCTGGTAAATGTGGTGCTTTGCTGAGGTGAGAATCGCCAGTATTCAGGTAAAAAAAAGGCCTCCACCGGGGAGGCCAGAGGGGGACCGTAGTTCGGTTAGATCAGGTCGTTTACAGCCGGGAGGCTGGTAACGGCAACCTGTTCAGACACGGTGGTGAACTGCGTACGGTACTTGCCTGAACGCTTCTCGATCAGGTCGCCATCCACGTAAAGCGTCTGGCCAGCTTTGAGTTCCACTACCAGTGGCTCACTGCCTTTCACATTGCTGGTAATTTTATAGGTGCCTGCGGCCAGGTCGGCAGAGATGGCTTTGCCTTCCTTGATGCGGCCCAGTTGTGTTTCGTTAGCAAATACCTTGAACGAGACAGAGCTCTTGCTTTCATCGCGGTAAACCACGATTTTGCCAGTGTCAGTTGCCGCTATGGCTGCTTCCTCAGCCGCTACGCTACCAACAAAACTGAACGTCAAAACGGCCGCCAGGCCCAAAATAATACGTTGCATTGCTTCCTCCAGGAATGTGTCTGATTGTTTGTTGGAGGGATATACGGGGGCTGTATACGAGTGGATCATTACAGGTTTTTAATTTCCGCTGACAACGCGGGTGGGGCGGCGATAACTTATGGCGGGAAGTGTTTCGGGAAACGCGCTGTCGCCAGGCGTTCTGCCAGCATTTGCGCACCAAAGTTGTTGATGTGGCTACCATTTTTGAAGGTGGCGATGCCCTGATCGTTGTAGATAGTACAGGCATCGAGCTCTGTGCCACAAACAAGCTTGTGCATATCCAGGTAGCGGGCGCCGCTGTCTGCAACGATATCTCTCATTGACTTGCTGACCGCAAGGTAGCTGCGTCCACGCATATTGCCGCTCGTGTCGAGAAAACTGGCGGCAAACTGGTTCAATGTCGCTAGCGAGTTGTTGCATTCGGTTGGCAAGAGGAAAGATAACAGCGCGCAGCGGGTCGCAATCGGCTGTGATCCAATGGGTAACGCTTTGTTGCCCACGATGATGATGCTCGCATTGGAGCGCGAGCGTATAAAACTTATTGTGTCTGCGAGAAAAGGCAGGTGATAATCGTGCCAATGGCTGCTGAGCAGTATGTAATCTGCTTCGCTTAAAGCGGCTGAGGTTTGCCAATTTCGCCATTGTACATTACAGGAGCGCTTTATCGCCGGTAAGCGCTCGTGTTTTCTGGCCTGCCAGTTTTCCTCGAAGTAACTCTCGCGCCGTTCCTGGGACACGAACAGGGCGCCGCATCGCGCGTAGGTTACGCGGGACACCAATTGATATTCCTCCTTCGAGAGACCGATGTCCAAGGCGGTTACAAGGTCTGCGGCTTGAGAATCACCCACAATAAGTAAGCGGGTGCGACCGTCGTCCGCGAAGTCCTGATCCTTAATATCCCTGATACGTGCCCAGGTGCCGCTCTTGGGTACGCTGGCGATATCGATGTTGTCTGGTAGCCGTCCTTCCAGGCGTGCCGGCCAGCCCTTGCTGTAAGTGAGTAAAGCTGCAGTGCTGATCAACAAGACAGTACATAGCGTGGCTGCGGCTATCAGGCGCCCGGGTGAAACATTCAAGGCTGATTTCTGACCTTGCCGGAACGGTGTTTCGACATAGCGATACATCAACACGGCGCTGGCGATCGACACGAGGCCAAGACCCAGTGCGGTTGTGAACTCTATCTCGGTGTTGAAACCATAGGTGTAAAACACAATCAGTGGCCAATGCACCAGATAGAGTGAATAACTGATAAGGCCAATAAAAACGGCGATTTTGTTGCGTAGGAGAATTCCAAGGAATTTTGCCCGACACGCATAGATAGACATGGCTGCACCTAATGTGGGGGGCAGCACATAGAGGCCTGGGAAGGGATCATTGGTCTGCAGCAGCGCCATCGAGCCGAAAATCAACCCCAAACCGAGGAGCAACAGAACCTCTTCTCTAGCACCGCTGGGCCTCGACGATACGGGTGCCCACACCAGGGCAGCACCAAGGGCGAATTCAAATAGACGGAACGGCGTCATGAAAAACACCGTTGAAGGGCTTTGCTCCAACAGGTATTCGCTGGCCGCCAGACTGAATGTTCCTAACAGTAAAAGTCCGAGCAAAATGATGGACTTACGATGGCGTGTTAAGGAAAGTAGGAGTACCAGGGTCAAGGGCCAGACCAGGTAAAACTGCTCCTCCACGCTGAGTGACCAGGTATGCAGCAGTGGTTTCTCGGCGGCCGCGATATCGAAGTAACCCACCTCTGACCAGAAGAAAAAATTGGAAATTGAGAACAGGACATACAATGCGGAAGCACCAATACGTTCCAGTGCCTCCGGCGGGAAGAGTACAACGCTAAAAAGCAGACAAAGCGCCACAGTGAAAAACAGGGCCGGGAATAAACGGCGAATGCGACGGAGATAAAAATGGCCGAAGTTGAACGAGCCGGTCTGGTTTACTTCGTTGACGATCAGTCGGCTTATAAGAAACCCGCTGATGACAAAGAAAACATCGACGCCGACAAATCCACCAGGCAGTACATTGGCGTCCAGGTGAAAAAGCAAGACGCCAAGCACAGCAATGGCGCGTAGGCCGTCGATTTCAGGTTGGTAGGGGGCTTTGGTCAACGTCACGGATCAGTGAATGTTTCTTAGGGGCTTCACTATGACAGGGTAGATAGGATTTGTAATGGGTTCCGGCGCTGGGGCGCCTCGTCCATAGTTGCTTTGGGCAAAGTTTGTGAACCTCTCGGTTTGGTACTCGGTTGGCGCCGTGCCGATTTTGTGGATTTTCGTTCGAAGACTATCGTGGTTAATATGACCGCCGGCCGGAGTTGATCAGACTGGCCTTTGGGCCATTCTGACCCCTACGGGGCTTCGGCGCGCTGCGCCTCGTCCAAACTTTGCCGGGGGCAAAGTTTGTGAACCTCTCGGTTCGGTGCTCGAGTGATGCGGTGTCGGATCTGGGGTTCTAAGTTTTATGATTATCGAGATTAAGTTGACCACCGGCCGGAGTTGATCAGACTGGCCTTTGGGCCATTCTGACCCCTACGGGGCTTCGGCGCGCTGCGCCTCGTCCAAACTTTGCTAGGGGCAAAGTTTGTGAACCTCTCGGTTCGAGTCCCCCGGGGCATTGCAATACTTTCCAGTTGCTGAAGTGCGTGAAAGATACTGTGGATTTGGTTTGGTACCAGAGGCCACTACATTTAGCCTGTCACTTACTGTAGTCCCTAGTCACGGAAAGTACTATATTAGTAGTGTTTAACGAAAAAATGTAGTAACTTTCTGTGGCTTAGTTTAACGTAGAATAACAGATTTTATGTAGGGTGTAAGGTAGGGATAGCAAAAATTTGCGATTTTGGGGGTGTCAGCGGGTTCGATTTGTACGCCCCGAAAAAAGGCCGGACCCATTTTTTGGGCATTTCCCTACCACTTACCCCACGTAGAATCCCACATAAAGGGAGTGGGTCCCAAAATGCCCAAAAAAGCGAAGGAGCTCTCTGACTCTGAGGTGCGGCGCCTGGCGAAAAAAGAGGGTTTCTATGCCGTGGGGGGTGTGGCTGGACTTCATTTGCAAGTCCGGCCCCCTGCAGCATCCTGGATACTGAAAAAGAAGGTCGGCGAGCGGCGCCGGGAGTATGGACTTGGTGGCTACCCCGATGTTTCTCTCTCCAGCGCTCGTGACAAGGCTAGAGAGTACGCTGAATTGATTGCTGGGGGGGTTGACCCGGTGGCGCAGCGAGCGGCGCGCAAGTCCGCCCTGGTGGCCTCACAGGCCAAGATGGTCACATTTGAGGATGTGGCCAGGCGATTTATCGCGAAGAAGTCGAAAGAGTACAAGACGGCTATCCAGACCGACAAGCTCACGCACCGAATCGAGACGTACGCTTACCCCTATATTGGCTCCATGTTGGTGGGTGACATTGAGCGGGCGCACATCCTGAAGATGCTCAAACCAATTTGGGAGACGAAAACCGAGACTGCCAGCCGGGTCAGGGCTAACGTTGAGCGGATCTTGGATCTGGCGGGGGTGGAGGGGCTGCGCGCCGGCGATAACCCGGCCCGCTGGAAGGGCAACCTGGAACTGACACTACCGTTGCCCAGTAAAGTCGCCAAAGTAGAGCATTTCAAAGCGCTGCCCCTCGAAGATATGCCCGAGTTTGTGGTCAAACTAAAGCAGCTCGAATACATGAGTGCCAAGGCGCTCCAGTTCATCATTTACACCCTGGGACGCTCCGGAGAGGTGCGATCTGCTACCTGGTCCGAGATTGACCTGGATGAAAAGGTCTGGACGATACCTGCAGAGCGTATGAAGGGCGGCAGGGAGCACCGTGTACCGCTGTGCCTAGGTGCTATTCGCTTGCTGAAATCATTGCCCCGGGATAGTGAATACCTGTTCTACAACACGAAAGGAAAAGCGCTCTCCGACGTCAGAATATCCAAGGTGCCCAAAGAACTGGGCTATGACGTCACAGCTCACGGCTTTCGCGCTACTTTCAGGACCTGGGCCCAGGAGCACACGAATTTTCCAGAGGAGGTCTGTGAGCTGGCGCTGGCCCACGTCAATTCTGATCGCACTAGGGCTGCATACGCTCGATCTGAACTAATCGACAAGCGAAGGAAGCTAATGAATGCCTGGGAGCGCTTCTGCAGAGACGGACTTCCTAAGGGCAAGGTAGTGCCAATTCGCAGGCAGAACCGTGGATAGAAAGCTTAAAGAGCTTATGGCAGCTACAGAGCGCGACAATCGTGCTCTCGAGATCCTCGAATTACGTTCCAAGAATATGAAATTTCCCAGCGACCCCTCTGAATGGCTGTCTGAGTTAGAGAGAAATTTGCCAGGAGCCGAATCCAAGTTGCCTAAACGTGTTTGGAAAGAGTTCAACGAGCTCATTACCGGCCAAATACGCATTGCGCGGCACTTCCACAATCGGGGTAATTCTCATCAGTGCAAACTTACTATGATCACCATTAGTGATAATTGGGCGCGACTCAAAGACAATATCAGGCGCGAGTCTCACTGGAGATCAAAGCAGAAATTCCAGGCCGCCAGAAGACACGGGGAAAAAGGAGGGCACAAGCCGACCAGCCGTGTATGGATGCACCCGCTGGCTAGACTTATGGTTGATGCAACTGGTTCAGCGAAGAAAGCAGAAGCGTGGGACTGGCTGAGGTCGCAAGGGACGTTATTTCTGGAAGTTGAAGATGGCTGGCTGGAGTTCGAAATATATATAGACGGCAACCACATCTGCGCAAAAAATACTGATACCATGAAGCTAGAACAGCGTGCAAAGCGCACTTTTCTAGATAGATACTACGCGCCAGCTGCAAGACTCTCGCAGTAACCCCCCTTACTGCGATTCACTCTCCGCTACAGTTACACCGACTTACGGCAATTACCACGCCAGCCCACGGAGTAACTATCTATGAGTAAAGACGCAAAGCAAATCCCCAACCAAGAACCACTGGTCCGGAAGTGGGTCAACGATAAATTTCTGGCCGATTATTTCGGTGTGCATCGTAAGACCATCTGGGAATGGTCCAAGACTGGCCGACTGCCAAAGCCCAAGAAAATTGGGCCCAATTCCACTCGTTGGAACTTCGAAGATATCGAGGCCTCCGAAGCGGCCGCATAAAAAAAATGCCGGCACAAGACCGGCAAAATTGTCCAGTAAGGTATTTGGAGGACGTGTGGATTATATCACAGGGCAGGGCGAATTAGCCCCTATGTTTACAGACTCTGCGGGGCTAATTCGCCTTCGTATCGAGCTTCTCTTTCGTCACAACCAGGTTGCGCCACAGAAGGCTCGCATCTTGCGTTACTTGCTCGATAAACCAGGTGCGCTGACTCATTGCATCGCTGCAGATTGTCGTGTCAGTTACCCGCCCAGTGTTATCGCCAGGCTCAACAAAGCGCTGTTGGCGGGGGTGGGGCTTCGTATCGAGCGTTTGCCTCCCAGGAGCCACAAGAACGCGTATGGCGAGCGCTGCGCGGAGTGTGGCTGGAAGTTGAGCATTACGCCAGACGGCTGCTAGGCCGATTTGCGTGGCGATCTATAAAGCAAGGGCGAGTGATTTGTATGAGGACGGCGAAACCTATGTTGTCGTTCCCAGTGCAACTATCAGTCTATTTCGATCCGTTGCAGCTATAGCGATCTATCTGTATCTCCAGGACAAACCCGAAGACTGGGAGCTTCGAGAAGCGGACGTCATGAATAGGTTTGAGGGGCTAGGGCGTCGCCGTTACCGCGAGGGCATTGCAGAGCTCAAGGAGCTGGGGCTATTGCGGTCAATCCGCCTAGCGGGCGGGGGTGGCAAGTTTACAGGCCATCAGTATGACCTGTTCGCTCATCCAAGTCTGAATCCGCATTGTAGGCACACCCATAAGTCACAAAGCGGTACTTGTGGTGAAGCCATAAGTCACGAAAACCACAAGTCACAAAATCCACCGGGTGGAAAACGTACCCACTTAAACATAAACAGATCTTTTAAACATAGACAGATAGATACACATGGGGGTGAAGCGCGGCCGACGAAGGCGATTAGTACTAGGTCGACGACTCTCGAAGAGGACCTGACAGACTTTAGGTGGGCTAAGTGAAAAACGAACTCACCGAGCGCGAACGCGTCAAGGTCGTCGTAGAAAATTTGAGGGCCGCTTGCTTTGAACTCGCGATCAAGGTGACACCTGATCTTCGCGTAGGTGCGTCGGCCGCCGCCAAGCTGCTCGATTATCACCCGGATACCCTCAAAAATATGCGCAGTCTTCGTCAGGGTCCTACGTACTATCACCATAAAGTGGGCCGGTCGCGAGTCAGCTACCGGCTAGAAGACCTGGCAATTTGGATTGAAGAGAAGAGAAAGGCCTGCGATGACCCAGAAGGTGCTAAGGGCTGATTTATTAGCTTTTTCCCTGGTTGTAGATGGCTAATTTGGGTCGAAGATCTAGCGAGTTTGTGACAGAGCGTCATTGAACATCACTGAGCGTAACAAATCAGGGTGTAAAGGTTATTCATGCACCGGCGTAATCGGGGCAAAGTGGGGGTGCCTCAAGGTCGCATTCGATAACATCATCGTCTATGGCCAACCAGGTTTCGGGGGTGATGTGTGAAGGGTCCCTTCGTTCAGTTTCAATGCCTCACATATGTATGAGTCAGTGAGAGCCGACCCGGACAAATTCGACAGCTGGCGGGCTCTTGCGAAGTTAGGCTGCGGCTAGTCCTGAATTCAGGGGAGGGGGCGGGGTAAAAGCTCCCAGCTTATTGCCCTGACACCACGCCGCCAGGCATTTTTTTGCGCGTGCGAAATTGCGTTTCAGTTTTTGGATCAGTTTTTGGAGGTGTGTAAATGCCCAGAGGTCGAAAGCCCAAGCCCGCGAGTCTTAAGGAACTTTCAGGAACGAGACAACCCTGTAGGGAGCCCAACAACCCCGTCTCGTATGATCTGGTAGAGAGATTTCCTGATCCACCACAGCACTTGAACGTAGATGCGGCCGAAATGTGGAGCGAGCTTGGCCAACTACTTGTAAAGTCCAAAACTCTCCAGGTTGTGGACCTCTACGGCCTAGAACAGCTGTGCGCGATGTGGGGTGCTTTTCGTAAAAAGATCAAGGCTGGCCTTTCGCCAAAACCCGCTGAAAGTCGGGCGCTAATCTCGCTGTTTTCCGAGTTTGGAATCACGCCGGCCTCTCGAGCGAGAGTCGCACCAGGCCTAGATGATGGTGGGAAAAACCCCTTCGCAAATAATGGCGTACGCCCTGGGAGGAAAAGATAGCAATGGCCTCGAGATCCCTGGGCACGCTGACACTTGACCTGGTAGCCAGAGTAGGCGGATTTACAGCTGGCCTGAGCAAGGCGGAGCGGGATGCCAAACAATGGGGCAAGCAGATCCGTAAAGAGGTAAACGCGGTAGGTAAGAATTTTGCGGCCGCCGGCGCCGTCGTCGCGGGTGCGGTCGCCGCGATCACGGTATCAACCGCCCGGCACGCTGTGGAAGTGGCCAGGCTGTCACAGCTATCCAATACCGCCACAGGTGATTTTCAGCGTTACGCCGCGGGCGCGAAAGCGATGGGCGTTGAGCAGGACAAGCTCGCGGATATTTTCAAGGATACTACCGACAAGGTCGGCGACTTCCTGCAAACCGGGGGTGGTCCACTCGCGGATTTTTTCGAAAACATTGCCCCCAAGATTGGCGTCACGGCTGAAGAGTTCAGGAACCTATCAGGACCCCAAGCCCTCGAGCTCTATGTCTCCAGTCTCGAGAAAGCGAATGTCTCTCAGAATGAAATGACATTCTTCATGGAGGCGATTGCCTCAGATGCCACCATGCTGTTGCCACTGCTGCGAGATAACGCGGCCGGCTTCAAACTGTACGGCGACGAAGCTGAGCGCCTGGGTGTAATCCTCGATTCCAGCACGATAAAGGAATCTCAGAGATTGGCCGCGGCGACAATGCTCCTCGAGATGTCCACCTGGGGACTCAAAAACCAGATTGCCACCGCCCTGATCCCGGCGATGGCTGGTTACTCAGCCGCCTTAACCGAGGTGAGTGCGGATAAGGAGCTTGTGGCTGGACTATCAGCAGACCTGGCTAAGAATATCAATGCGGTAGCGGTGGCCTCGGTGGGCGCTTTCGCATCTGTGCAGCTGCTCACGAAAGGCGTCGAGACCCTTTGGAAGGTGCGCGCCGCCTCCCGCGAGGGTGGCGAATGGTGGGAGAATTTTGTCCCAGCGCTGGCGGTTAAGCGGGCGATCGAGAACCGGGACGCCATTGTGGCAGCTATGGATGAGGGTGGAGAAGACCTGCAGGAAATCGCCCTACGTTATGCCACGTTGCTGAATAAAATCGAAGACGTTGAGTCGGGTGGTGGGGGTGCGAGCGCCGAGCGTGAATCGCTCCTCGACCGGATGGCCGAATTGATGGGCGGAATTGACGAGGCATCCCGCGGCGCCGCCATTTCGGTTGCAACGCTGTCCGATGAAACCGAGAGGAATGCCGAAAAGGTCGCCGAGCAAATTGCTGCTTTCCAGCTTGAAGCCCGTGTCCTCGGTATGACAAATGACGAAGTAAAGCTCCTCAAACTGTCGATGATGGACGCCACGCCTGAGCAGCTCAGGCTCGCAAGGGCTGCGCTGGCAACAAAGTCCGCATTCGAGGCCAATAACAAGGCGCAGTCTGATTATCGCGAACTATTGCTCTCCTTGCGTACAGACGAGGAGCGTTTGACGGATCAGCTGAACGAGCGGCTGGCCGTAATGGAACAGATCAAGGACCTGTCCGACCAAGAGCGAAGCCAGGTGGCGAGCCGCATAGCCGCCGACGCGTTCCAGAACTCTCCGGGGTTTGGCGGCATATCACCTGAAATTGGTGGTCCCGCAGGTGAGTTACTGCGCATAAATGATGCACAGAGTGAACTGGATGAGTGGTACCAGACGCAACTGGACCAGCTGGCCAAGTTTCGCGAGGACAAGGCTGAGCTCAACAGCATTTGGGATGAACAGGAAATCGCGCTCAGGGAAGAACACGAGCAGCGCATAGCCGATATCCAGCAGGCCCGCAACCTGGCTCAGATGGCCGCTGCGGAAGACCTGTTTGGCAATCTGGCCGATATCTCCAAGGAATTCGCCGGTGAGCAATCCGGCATCTTCAAGACGCTGTTCGCGATCGAGAAGGCGGCGGCCGTTGCACGCTCCATTGTCGCCATTCAAGCCGGCATTGCCCAGGCGGCAGCTGCCCCGTTCCCAGCAAACATTGCGGCTATGGCTGCCGTCGCAGCTCAGACCGCGAGCATTGTTGGGAACATCCGAGCAGTGACTCTCGCCGGCCAGGCGCATGATGGCATCGATCGCATACCTAAGACTGGCACTTTCCTCCTGGAAGAGGGTGAGCGTGTGGTAACGGCGCCCACTTCTGCGCGCCTAGACCAAACGCTGGACGAAGTTGAGCAATCGATGCGAACCGGTGAAAAACAAGGTGGGGACAGTTCCGCCCTGGTCATTCATAATTCGTTTGATGTTGAAGAATCGATTGATTCTTGGGCGGATTCCTCCCGTGGGGATCGGCATATTATGAATGTAGTTCGCAAAAATGCCGCGACGATTAGAGCTTTGACGCTATAGATTTCAGCATGGGCGACGTTGTACACCTAAGGCCAAACTTCCGTGGCACCCTTGATGGCGCCGCCAGTTCCTTGGAAAAGGCTGGGCTGACGCCAGCACAAATTGAAAGTACGCTACGCGAAGTAGAGCCGATCCTTGAGGAAACGCTTTCAAAAGATATCGTTTTTGAGCCATTTCCTCTTCCCGAGGGGCTCACGACGGAGCAGGCCGAGCAGATTGCTAGGGAAGACCGTGATCGCTTGCGGCGCCTATCAAAAATTGAACTAGAAAGGGTCGCCCGCCTGGTGGCAGTCATTGTAGGATTGCAAGGCGCTTTGAAGCAGTGAGAAGGGTTTTAATCTTTGGTGGAGGCAAAGGACCGCCTAAATGTGAAAGTGGATTCAGAGAGAATCCACATTTCCAACAACTCCCCTAAGTGCTGACTTATTTAATTGCGATATCTTTCGATCCAAATGCTTAGCAATTATCTACGGATGGAGTAGTGATAGGTGAAGCCGACATGCCAAGCGTGTGATGATGCTAGAATTGAATGGAGGGGTTGGAAATGCCCAGCCTGTGGCCAAAGGCATAAGCTCTCAACCGGCTCACATATTTTTCTTTCGATACTTAGTATTAGCCTACCTCTAATAAGCTTATTTTTGACGTGGCACATTATGTATTCCGACCCGTGCAATAGGGCAACTGTACAGGACGTGATGGTTCCCACGGTGATACTTATCACCACCTACGCAGTTATCTTATTGGTGTTCATAGTAAAGTTTGCACGTTTCGAGAAAGAAGAATTAAGGTGAATATTGTCCCTGGCCCTTATATTCTCAGCCCGACGCTTGCGCGGGCTCGGTTTGACAAATACGACCTCTAATGATGTTATTTAGGGCAATATCCCTTGCTGTCCTCTTTTTGCTTCCCGGAATTACGGCTGCCGAAGTTGGTGTTCGTTTTGGGGAGTTAGAGGTGCTCCATAACTACGGTGACAAACGATACAACTTTGGGTTCAAAGAAGAAAAGACAAGGGTCCCTCTAGTTACCTTGTCGGAGGGCGGATTCTATGGTGTTGAATATTCGGCCCCAGACGGCTTTGAGTATACAGTGCAGGTAACCGCAGTGGTTCCAAATGGGGTACGAGCTCACGGCGATGTTTTGTATGTCCACGATGGTCCGGGTGTAAAAACTATAGTGTTTAATCACGTCGGATTTACAGGCTCTGCAGTGCAGCCTTTTTTGTTCTCAAAAGGTGACCCTGCTGGTCTGTATATTCTAGGAATTCAGGTAATAGGGCAGGACCCTGTATTCGTAGAATATGAAGCCTACGTTCCAGACTCCAAACAGTAGGCTAGTCTATAGGAGATATGTGACCCGGCATCGGTCCCATCAGCATTATTTGAAAGCGTTGCACTAGAAAATTGATGAAACTTCATGGTGTTTCACTTCTGCCCCTAAATAGATCAGCTTCCCCCCTCCCCTAACAAAATCTTTCAGGAGGTCCTGGGAAAGTTTGTGGGCTAAGCTGAGCGCTTGCCACGAATCCACTCCAGGCAGATCTGGAGTAACAAATTTGTGACCGCTGATCTCAAGCGGACACATCCACTCATCCTGAGAAACTTGGAACGGAAATCCAATCTTTAGATGCAGCTGAATCTCTTTTCCCGCGGCAGTTATGGCTTTTAAGCTTCTTTCGGCAACAATCGGACTATTCATACTTTTAGAATACAACTATCTTCGCGATAAAATATCCGGAAACTCCGCAAATATCGGTCGAAGCGTAGGTTTATCAGTCAACTCAAAGAGCGCAAGAATATAGCGGCATCCTCCACCCCTTGTTCAGATGCGTACCGCACCATCTCGAAGCCCCTTTCTTTATCTGCTTTAGTAAGCCCCGAGCCGTAGTACAGCATAATGCCGTATACATGGCACGCTAATGGCATCTTCGCTTCGGCAGACATACGATAATAGTTTTCAGCCGTCTCGCGACTTCCTTCTACCATGTCACCATTATCGTAGTACACACCAAGAGCATACTGCGCCAAAGGATTGCCCATGGTAGCAGCTCGCTTTAAATCACTTACATGTCTGGCTTCAAACTCATCTTCCTGCTCTCCTTCCTTAGAAAAAAGTGCAGATAACAGAACGGCTACAGAAGACTGATCCTGTAGATCTTGGCAAACATTGTGCCCTGTGCCTGGGTCTTCCCTCTCAAAACACTGAAGAGCATCACTCAATAGCTCTCGAAAATCATCGGAAGCAATCGCTCGCTCCAGGTACTCATCATCAAATGTGGATATGTATAACATGAAATCTATCCGCCTCGATGGTGGTTCTCTCCCTTGGGACCCGTGTAAGGACCGTTACGTGTTTCGCTTGACATCTAAGGCGAGACTTCGCCCCTGATACAGTTATTCTGACTGTAGAAAGTCGACCAGAGTCAGCCCAAACCATTTGCTTACAATGCTGCTTCGGGTACTCAGGGTAATTTCCAGTATTATTGTCATTACAACATGCAACAACAGCGCAACGCCATTTTCCCTTCGTTTTTCTTGGCCTTATCGGGCTCTTTTTGAGGTCAGGGCATGCGTCACCAGTCGAACTCTTTGAATAGGATCTAGTAAGCGAGTCGGAATTCTGGTCATAAGAGCCGCGATTGGAGATCGGGTTCTGAGTGGAAGTTTGAGACTGTGACGAACCTACCGGTGATTGTAATCTAAGACTGGATTCAGCCCGCCAGTAAAGAAACTTGCAGGTTATATCGCTTCATAAAAGCGTGCGTGAACTACGCGAAACGTAAGGCAAGATACTAACTTATGGAAGTGTCGACCACCTGCTCACCGATTCCGCAAACCTCAATTTGCTCACATACCAGGCTTACGTCGTGTTGCAGAGCTCCGCCACCCCAGTCCACTCGGAATCCCATTCGATCGAGCTTATCAATATAGCTCTCACGAATACCAAGCCCACAAATGGCATTCTGATAGTTGAATCCCGACATATCTAATCGGCTCAATGATCGAAATGCTAGCTCGACAGTCGTTGAAAGTATCTGACCATCGGGTAAATCATTTCGCTCTTTGCTCAGCAGAAAAACTACGCTTAGCGTCGGTGATTCTAGATGGTTCCAGTCGCCAGATTGCATACAATCTAGAGTATTTCCCCGAGAGAGGGTAAGTTGGACGACTTCTGCGGAGGAAAACGAAGGCCAGCCGTTATACAAATCAGTCAATCGCTTTGCATCGACTATCATCGACACAAGCTCACTAGATGGTAGCGTAGTGTTATCCCAATCTGAGAAATCCATAAGAGACTATATATCTACCCGCCTCGGGTAACAGATACAAGTGATCGGGTTTTGATCCCATACGATTCCATGCCAATGCTCACCCTGCGAGGCTCCATGGTCCCCCTCCGCTTTCCAAACCTGGTTCGCCGGACAAGGATTACATATGCCTCCACAACTGCCCACATCTACAGGCTCAAACCTTACGGGATCTTGATTACCCCGCTTCCTTCTCCCAACGTACTCAGGGTGCAACCCCACTGAGTCAGCATAGCTCAGTGGATTGCTGATTGCATACAAGTATAAGTGATTTAAACTCAGTCGACGCGGGTAACTTAGCTTATGGTGGGAAACCAGATCATTCTTACTAGTTAGTGAGCTTGATCGCCATCCAAGCAAGCCCACGGGATCTGCCTGATGATACCTCCCTGTACTGGTGTCGTAATTCCTGAAATAGTTGTAATTTAGATCAGTCTCCGCATCGAAGTACTGCCCCGGGAATCTAGATCGCTCAGAGATACTACCGGTTTCCCCGGTCTTGCCGAATGGTAATCTCTGCGCTTCCCACACTACTGACTGGGACTGGTCAGTAACCGCAACTGGCGTCCCAAGATGATCATTGTGGATAAAATACAGCTCTGTAGCGGAATTGACACTCATTGCGCAAAGGCCGATCAGCAAGAACACTAATTTCGATGACCAGTGCGCGACGTGGCGAATAGGGGTGAAAGTAAAGGTCACTCTGCTCATCTTCATTTCCCTCAGTCAGCCAACGTGTAATCAACAATAAGTTTTGGATGATTACTACTCGAATTGTTGTTACTCGAGTAGTAACCAATATAGTCATTGCCCCTGTCATCATTGTCATCCTGCGCATACTCGAGACGCAGTTGCAGCTTTGAGCTGCTGCCGTCGAGCATGGTTTGGATGGCGGCAAGGCCAGTCGAATTAACCGTGGCCGATGCGGTAAGCCCATCAACTAATCCACCAATGTTTGAAGTGGTTGGAGGATCTTCAAAGTCAGAGTCCTCGAGTGCCGCGCTGCCGCTGTAGTTTCCGGTTTTCAGCATGAGGACCGCCGATCCGAAACCGGATGGATCGCCCACCACGGACTGGTTATTCCGTTTGAGCTCAAGAACAGTGCCGTACAACTGAGCACCACTGGGTAGAGATGCCAAGTCAAAGGCCACAATGGCCTTGTACTGCTTGTCCTTGTTGTCATCACCAACGCGGAGTGCCTTATTACCGTTGTTATTGTCGTTTGTGGTTCCACCGACATTGCTATTTTCGGAAGACTCCCTGATCCAACCGTCATCAGCCGCCAAACTCGTAAATATCAATTGTTCGATATCGCACACATTCCCCACGCCATCGCCATCAGTATCAGTCTGGTTCGGGTTGGCATCCGACGGACAGTTATCTGATGAGTCGGAAACCCCATCACCATCGGCATCCTCAGGCACATTGGGGTCTGTACCGTTCTGGTACTCGGTTTGGTTGTTGTCTCCATCTGCGTCAGGGTCGTCGGAGCCCGCATTTGAGGTCAAATCACCAAAGTGTATGAATTCCCAACCGTCAGGCAGCGCATCCAGGTCGGAGTCATCTGACATCGAATAGAGCGTGACTGAGACTGTGTCTACTGCCGTCTGGCTCGCTGTGTCGGTAACGGTGAGCGTATAGACCCGTGAAATATTCGAGCCGGCATCGGTGGTTGCCACCGTGGGGTTGGCAATTGAGGGGTTGCTCAGATCTACGCCGGTCCAGCTGTACGTGATCGCCCCCTCCGCATCGAATGAGCCCGTCCCATCGAGTTGCACTGTGTCGCCCGCAAGTCCCACCGTATCGGTCCCTGCATTGGCGACGGGCGGATCATCGGGTATGTCCAGCATCTCGTTGGCAAAGGTGTCATCTATGAGACTGGCAACTTTGATGCCCTCAAGGTAGATGTACTCCCGTTTTAACGCGCCGGTGTCGTCGGTAATGCCAATGAGTTGGCCACTTTCATCATAGTGGTAGTTATCTTTGATAGTGGCGGCCGTACCGACTGCTACTTTGGAGGTCCGCTGGCCCAGTGCATTGTGAAGGTATGACGCTCTTTGGGCTGAATCCTTAACAACATTGACCAGGCGGCCAGACTGGTTATAGGTCAGTACGTAAGTTCCACCGGATGGCCTTGCGTCACTATCGATACTGCCACTCGCGTTGTAGCCGAGTACCCTCAACGTCTGATTCGTGCCATCGTCGCTGATTAGCTGGTCGAGACGGTTGTTGGTGGACTGGTAGATGTACGTATCAGTAACAATCGATGTACCAGCGTCCACCTCTTTTTGCGTCCTGTTTCCGACCCCGTCATAGTCGTAATCGATTTGGCCGTAAACACCTATGGCCTGCTCCAGGCGATTCTCAGCATCATATTGGAAGGTCTGATCATTTGCAGAGACATTCAGGTCGTCGAGGGTCGTAATGTTGTTGTTGAGATCGTAGCCATAGTCCAGGTCCAATACAGTCGCGGGGCCATTCACAGCGATCCCGCTGACTCGATAGTCCAAGTCATAGCTAACCGCCTGGCTGAGGCCGTTACCGAAGGTGTAATCGCTCATAGGCCCGAAGGGCATGTACGACACGCTGCTCAGCACAGTGACTGAGCTTGCGGGGGCAGTTTCTCGCGTAGATATGCTCACCACACGGCCCAACGCATCACGCACATAGTCGACGATGCGCCCGCTAGGGTAGGTTATCTGCACAAGATTGTCGGCCTGATCGTACCCGTAACTGATGCTGTAGTTGGTACTGTCGATACTGTAAGTCTTTTGAACGACATTGCCGCGGTGGTCATACTGGTAATCGGTCTGCCCACTTTCATCCGTGATACCGGTTAGTCGCCCAACGCCATAGTTTCCGCCGCTCTGATCATCATAGGTGTACGTCACATTTTCAGCGGGGGCAGCCGGATAGCTCACAGTGACCAATCGATTCAGATTATCGTAGGTGAAATTAGTAACCACACCACGTGCATCGATCTGCTGAGTGCGATTTTCCGCATTGTCGTAGTCGTAGGTGGTAAGCCCTGTATCAGGGCTGGATAAGGACGTGAGATTCCCAAACGCATCATAGGCGTAGGTCGTGACCAGTCCGCGCTGATCGGTCACGGTTTCTATTCGATCCAAACTGTCATAGGTATAGGTCACATCGAACAGATCGGGGTCGGTCTGAGAAACCAATCGATTCAAGGCGTCAAATCCATAACTCGTAGCGTTCGAACGCCCGTCTGTCATCGCATCAAGGTTATCGTTAAGGTCGTAACCGTATTGAGTTTCCTGGGTATTGGCACCGATGTCCTTCAGTAGTCGACTGATCTGGTCGAACTGACGCGATTGCGACTTTACGATTCCGCCTACACTGTCTTTGATAACCTCCAATGTGCGATTCCCAGAGGCATCCAGCGTATATTCGATGCGCTCGAGCAAGTTGTTTTGCACGGCTGTGAGACGACGGGCGTCGTCGTACTCATAATCAAAGTACGAACCGTCAGCGAGCGTCATGCGGGTGATTTGGCCTACAGCGTCATAGGTAAGCGTCGTAGTCGCGTCCAGCACCGGGTTGCCCCCAGGGTCCTTCACTACGATTGTTTCCAGCCAACCGCGAGCATGGTAGGACAGTACTGTCTCGATGCCGTTGGCGTCCGTGACTTTCCCGGGAAGACGACGCGCCGTGTAGTCGCTCAACTGCGTGATGTGGCCCAATGGATTCGTAATTGAGATCAGCCGGTTGGAAGCGTCGTAAGCGTAAAGGGTAACGTCAACTGCACCCGTACGCGGCCCATCCATGCTCGCAATCAGTCCGGCGCCGTTCGTGCCGACTGGATGGTAGGTATAGGTGGTTGTGCTCTCTGTCGCGACAGCATGAACCTGTTGCGCTATCACCGACAGTGACAGCATGGCCCAGATACTGCCGCGACGCGTCCTGCTCACAATCTTATGTTGCATTGGCAAATCCTTTTGTCAAAATCTTCACTTGCTGGCCGGTTATGGGGGTGACCGGTCTTAAACAATGGCTATGGCGTGACCTTCCGCATTAATACCCGTCCTGCGCTGTCATACGTTATATCGGTAGTACGTCCCGACTCGATGATTTTGGTCGGTAGTCTCAGGTCAGGATGCCACTGGGTGACAACTGTTCGTTCGTCCGCGGTACCTTTGGCCTCGATACGTTGAGTTTCCAGGCCACGGCCATCATGGTCGTAGTCAGTAATATTGCCTTCCCAGTCAGTCACCTCATCGAGAAACCCGTTTGCGTCGTAGGTGCGGGTTTTCATCAGATTGCGAGGGCAATCCACGCATTTATCGCCGCTGATGCTTGTAATAACCGGGCGCCTCCCTGCGTTTCCGATGTTGTAGACTCTTGATCCGCCAGCTGGATCGGTCACTGTGGTCGAGGTAGCGTTGTGGGTATATGTGACCAGGTTCGCACCGTTTGCGTGGGTGCTGGAGACTGCTCGGCCGTCTGTGTCGTAAGCCCAGGTGGCATAGCGTACACCGCGCTCATCCGTTATGCCGGTTAGATGGTTCTTGAGATTTGGATCTTCGTAGTGGTATTCCCTGACACTATTGTCCTCATAGGTCACAGTGACAAGATTATTGAGCGTGTTGTACCCGTAAGCAGGACCATAGCCATAAGAAATCTGTCCCGCAGGGTGAGTAATCGAATCCAACTGGCCTCGAGGATTGTAGGCAAACTGGAGCGAGTCACCGTCATCATTGGTTACGGTGGTCAATAGACCGCTGGTTGCATCATAGGTCAGATAGAGAGAACGGCCATTAGGGAAAGTGCGCTCAATCAGCTTTCCGTCATCGATCCGGTCTACAACATTATTGCGATCGTGGAACAGCCATTGGCTGTTGGCGCTATCCAGCTCCAAGCGTACGGGATAGCCATTGGCATCTTCGTAAACGCCAGGTGACACCTCCTCGAATGTATAGTGACGACCGCTCGAAGTGGTCATTGTGTGGATGGGGGAAGTTAGTGTTCCCCATTCTCCTGCAACGGTCGATCGAGCCCTTGAGCGCTCGCTCGAACCCACCGGTAGCACACCAACCCTAACACCTTGCTCCGTCAGTTCACATAAATCACCATTCAGCGACGCGACCGCATTAACCAGGCTGCCTCTGCGATAGTCGTTTTTTATATCATCCCATCCCTGCTCGCACGCGTCTTGGCGAGATGTATATTCGTTCGATCTCATGAAGTGAGCAGCAATGGGTAACAACGCAGGGAAGGATGGAGTTCCATCTGAGCGCAGGAGAGGGAGACGATCCATCCGGGGTTCGAAGTTGTGCCTCCAATTCGCTCCCATCGTAACCGCGCCAGGATCAGCAGCACCAGAGTCATAGGTTCTTACGAAGGTGAGTTCTCCCATGCTGAAGTCAACTTCTCTTTGGGTCTTGCGCCCCGTGATGACATCACAGGGATTGGAACCATCCTTTTCACACGTCGGTTCAGAATCCGCCCCAGATACGTGGTATTTGATCGGGAGGCAATCGTGGGCGGCCTCATTGAAATACCATCCGGGTCCGCAGTTACCCGGGAAATAATTTGCACAGGCATTTGGGTCAGGGCAACTTGGAGCGCCACGAATTTCGCACAGATGCATACACGCATCAGTCGGATTACTCCACAGATCGGATCGCCAGATCTTTACAAATCCAAATGTGGCCTGCCAATAGTCAGCCGCAGCGGCTGATGGCGCCTGAACACCCAAGACTAGAATAATTATGGTGAATATCGCCTCGCGCAGAATTCGCAAGGTCTTTGTGTGGATCGGCATACTAGAAATCCTTTTCGTAGAGTAGCCCTAACACTATAGGCGCAGAAATTTAGTTTTGTAAAGGCGCGTAACGTACTTTAGTGTCCTAACACGTGTTGTAACCTCCATATTGTTAACGCAGCACTAACTTTTCCTTGCTGGTATAGCCTGCATTTGACGTTTAACAAACCACCACAGGGTGCGAGTTATGACCCAAGCTCAACAATTCGGCTGTTGATCTCCGTATTCTCTGCGCTTGGATTCACTCCGGCTTGTCGCACGAGAGTTGCACCACCTTTAGCTGATTAGGAAGAGAACCCGTTCGCCAATAATGGCGTGCGTCCTAGGGGAAAGTATTCGCGATATCTTATTGATTTAGATCGCGAGGCTTTTGGAGTAGTTTCGGAATAGATCCGCGCAAGTCATATCTTCTAGCTCGACGTTTCCATGTCCGTGAAACAGACCCTTAATCTGTCGGTCGATGACCTTCATGTCAGATGAGGAAAACCCGCGTGTGGTTGCAAAGCAAAGAGGGGTTATACGAGGCTTTGTAGTAAGTTTGAGCAGCTCCATATTCAGATCGTGAAAAGCGAAGCCCAAAAATATAAACTTTCTAGCTTCCGAAAAGCTGCTGCGAATTTCCTCGGATTCGATACTTTCAGTGAAGGTCTTAATCTGCCTCACAAATGCGTCCATTTCATGCTGAGGGGGTGAGGCGCCAAACTCTGTACTCGTGTTGCCTCCCATCCAAGGCAAGTCGCCCACTGTGCCATAAGGGTGGATGATCTTAAGCTGAGATATTAAGGCAGCAGCTTCGTCAGGTTTTATAGCGTAGTAAAGTTGAAGCGCCTCAAATAGAAAGTGTTCGATACATCTATCGTAATTGAAAACGATCAGGGCAGTAGAGCGAAGCCTCTCCTCAACCTGGTGGATATCGCAATTGATGGTCAATAGCTGAAAAAAACTGTTGAACCACGTGTGTTGTAGATCAGACAGGCGAGGCCTTTCGCTCTTACTATTCGCAGGTCGAAGAAGGCTCCTACGTTCGGCCTCTAGAATTGCTCTTACGATACCAAGTTTGCCGCAGTAGGTTAGCTTCTCGTTGTTTCTATGGGTATCGAGAAAATTGTCAATTGAAGGGGCTAGTGTTAGTGCTTTCGAGATATGTAAAGCCTGATTTAGGTAGGAATGAAATATCGCCGCATCAAAGCTACCGCCGGCATCGTTTACTGTCCTAGTTCGCAGCGCCTCGATTATCGCATCGTCGCCCGTTCTTGGACTATTTGCATCCATGCGGATCTTTAGGAGTTTTGATATCTCGTCTTTAAGCTCGATTCCAGTGGGGAGTTTTGCCTCGCTACTCGCACCGGCGCCAACTACAAATACTGTCGTTCTCAATCTAATACCCCTACTACAACCTGATATCTTGGCAGTTTTCTGAAGAAGTGAAGTGAAATCTCGACTACCAGATAGCGGGTTTCTCCTTGCTCAATTTCCTTCAGACATAGCTCTTTCGAAGATTGCCCGATCTGAGGCTTGAAGCCACCCACGTATGTCGTCAGGCTGTATGTTTCGTCTTCTATTTGGTTGAGTATCTGAGGAAGTAAAATTGGCGTATATCCCAGGCCGCCTGTCTCTGCATAAGCGAACGAATGACTAATCTTGGCGAGCATCTTTATGAACGCACTGGGGTCAGCTGCCGGGCTCTGCAAAGTTAGCTTTGACCAACCGAGCTGTTCTCTCAGTGGGCGCAGCTCATTCGCATCGTCATCCATATCCACCTTGATGCTTACGCTGTTTTCAAGTCTTTTTGGCTCTGCTTGTAGCACTAGCGGTTCATCTAGCGAGATGATCATGGGGATTCTTGGCAGCTTCCCAATGGGTAGCATCTTGGTCACCTCTTTCCCATTCTTGTCCAGACCTGTCACGGCGACCCTGTGGCCCAATACCTTTCCTTTCTGCTTTTTATCGCGGCTCCTAACGCCTTCATGGGCTCTATGAATTCCATAGAGTTTTCTGGCTACAGCTAGTTCGAATTTCGAGGTCATGCTAGCGTGCGCCCTGCAGCTAGATTTAGGTAGCACGAGCTTACCGTTTAGAGCGTAGGGGATAATATGCTCGTCGGACAGGTCCTCCTGCTCCTTACCACAGTAAATGCACTTATTCGCCGGTTCATACTTCACTTAATATCATCTCGACTGAACGGTCACGCCAACGTGGGTACAGGCTACGATTCACCAGCCCGGCCACTGAGTATCCACTCCACGGGAAGCGATTATCGTGATTCTCTCTGTTGTCCAGTAGTGCCAAGATGCGCCTGCAACAAAGCCGATCATGAACTCAGCTACTATTCCAAAAATCGCAATTTTCTTATGGTTGGATGAAATCTGCCTGTACTTAAGTTCTAGCTGTTGCAGGCTCGATTTCCATCCATCACCGTTCACTGAGGGGCTCCGATTCTTGATAAGCCACCATAAACTGCCGTAATCCATAATATCGGTGGCACAGCGTATGTCGAAAAAGAGGGATACTGGTAACAGGCTCGAATCCAAATGGTAAACATTAATGTCTTTCTCCAGGGGGTCCTTAGCTTGATCTCCTGAGCAGTCGTCTCCTCGTAACGGTATGTAATCTCCCCGGTGATTTTGTCGTTACCCTTTCCGCTAGTCTGCTTCACAATCGCACACCAGCGTCCATCTTGATTTTTACGTAGTTCGACTATTCTCATCCCCATCTGTTTATCCTTAGCTAGAGGCGTGCCAATCCTTTTTTCAATATACCAACGAAACATGCGTCCGGGAGTTACCTTGCACATTTCTGTGTAGATGGACTTCCTGAAGATCCCAGCAAACTCCAGCCAGTATCTGTACATACACCAGAAAAGCACTATCCAGGCAGCGGCGATCAGAAACCCAGTGTTACTGAATTTCGCATTTATGACAGATAGCTGCACAGATGAATCTAAGAATTCACCTCCGCCGAAGCAAAAGATTATGAAGGCGCAGGATGAAACCATAAGATTTCTCCTGGTGGGACTTGTGTCATCTAGGGGCATTTGTGATCCGTCACTATGAAAATCCCTGCTTAACTGGTTTGAGTGTAATGCAGTGATTCCATACTGCAAATCCACCCTGAAATTCAGATCTCGAGGCATTAGCCGCTGTCTTTCCAGGCGGCACAAGAAAGGGGCGCCAGCCCCTCCATTCGAACCCGTGCAATTGTGCTTACTTTAGCTTACTAAACTCTCTAGCAAACATGATCCGATCCACAGCTTTGGTCAGTTCTCGACGTTGTGGCAGAGACATAGATCGATAAAGCGCGGACAGGTGCCGTTCCATTTCCTTTCTATTGGATTCTGACCTCTTCATGACCTGCCTCCTTCGTTGTGAGCTACATCTTCCAGACTGGCTTGCAGGTGCAGTATGTAGCCTGAGATGGCCTCTATCGACAAATAGAGCCCCTCGACCTCATCATCGTTAAGCTGCAGCGCATCGTCTGTATGGTGGCGATGGAGCAACCTGCTCATTGATCGCAGTGCAGTTGAAGTGCTGCCAAGCTGCCTTGCGAACGAATCCACTGATTTACATGTCTGGTACAGCGCTTCGAGTGGATCATCGGCGAATTCCCGAACGTGCTGGGTGACTTTGAGTTTACTTGCCTCGTTCATAGCTGACCTCCGATAGGTACATGCAATTTCGGTTGCGCGACATGCGAAACCGCTTTATGACGGGCTTAATGTAGGGTATTGGCTTTCTGTTGCGCCAAGTTGTTGTTTTATATGGCGATTTGGTACCAGAGGCCGGACTCGAACCGGCACGTCCTTGCGGACAAGGGATTTTGAATCCCTCATGTCTACCAATTTCATCACTCTGGCACAGCGTGCAAGCTTACAGAATTGTGCCAGGGATACAAAACAGCTTGCTTGGTTTGAATCCGTCCAAACTGCTCTCGCAGTTTGCTACCAATTTCACCACTCCGGCACGAAGAGGTGGAGCCGGCCGAGGTGCCGGTCCTGGAGAGCGCGGGATTATAGCAACAGGCCTCCAAAGTGCAATAATTTTGCGCTTAACCTCCAGCCTGAATGCCTGTAAACTGCGCGCCGATTCCAGCAACAGCTGATTTTAGTAACCCGCCCCTCGGGGCATATCTGAGTATCCAGGGAGAAAAGAGACATGGCTATGAAACTGATCAAGAAAACCGCCGAGTACAGCATCTACCAGCGTGGCGATGATCGCTATGCGGTTAAGGACAGCAACAAGAATGCGCTTAATGGCGAAGAGAAAGTGCGTATCCTGGTAGAAGAAGGCCTGATTAAGGTCGCAGTGCCTGCGGCGCCTGCCGAAGAACCTGCTGAAGAACCTGCTGAAGAAGCCGCCGAGTCAGAAGAAGCTCCTGCCGAAGAAGCTCCTGCCGAAGAAGAGGTGGCAGAGGAAGCATCTGCTGAAGCAGCTGAGGAGCCGGTAGCCGAAGAAGCCCCCGCTGAAGAAGCACCTGCCGAAGAAGCTGCTGCTGAGGAAGCTCCCGCAGCGGAAGCAGCTGCAGAAGAAGCGCCCGCCGAAGAGCCGGCCGCGGAAGAGGCCCCTGGGGAGGAAGCCGCGGGCGACGAGGAAGAAGAGAAAGACAAGTAATCTTCCCAGTTATGTACAAGAGCCGGCTCTAAGCCGGCTTTTTTTGCGCTATTGTTTGTGTCTGTGATGAAACGAACTGATTTTCACTACGATCTTCCCGCGGAACTCATAGCCCAGCATCCGCTCCCCGAGCGCAGTGCCAGCCGCTTGCTATGTCTGGACGGTGCACCGGGGATATTGATCACACGGTGTTTACTGCGCTGCTGGATTATCTGCGACCCGGTGATCTACTGGTATTCAATAACACACGGGTCATTCCTGCGCGGCTTTGGGGGCAGAAAGAGACCGGCGGCAAGCTGGAGATACTTATCGAGCGTGTCACCAGCGATACCACTGCTCTGGCTCATGTTCGATGCTCGAAGTCACCCAGACCGGGCACGCAGGTGCTGCTGAGTCCATCAGAAGGTGCGACACCGGGTGACTACCGTTTACAGGTAACCGGGCGTGAGGGAGAACTATTCGCTCTTTGCACCGAAAGTGGCCAAACGTTGCCGGAAATACTGTCAGCCATCGGGCATATGCCGCTGCCACCCTACATCGAGCGCGCCGACGAGGCAGACGACCAGGAGCGTTATCAAACGGTCTACGCCAGTCGAGAGGGTGCCGTGGCTGCACCCACCGCAGGTCTGCATTTTACCGAGGAACTGCTCGGCGCTATCGCCGATAAGGGCGTCGCCCGGGCCGAGGTAACCCTGCACGTGGCTGCCGGTACGTTCCAACCGGTCAGGGCCGATAACATTGCTGAGCACGCCATGCACGCCGAGTACCTGGAGGTGGATGCCAGCGTGGTAGAAGCTGTCGCCACTGCGCACCGCCGTGGTGGCCGTGTTATTGCCGTGGGCACCACTGCCGTGCGCTCCCTGGAAACCGCTTGCCTGCGGTCAGGCAGCCTGGACAAATTTTCCGGCGATACGGATATATTCATTTATCCGGGATTTCAGTTTCGTGCGGTGGACGCCATGATCACCAACTTTCACCTGCCCGAATCGACCCTGCTGATGCTGGTGAGCGCCTTTGCAGGGCAGGAGCCTATAATGGCGGCATACCAGCAGGCGATAGATAGGGCTTATCGCTTTTTCAGCTATGGTGACGCGATGTTTTTGACCGCCAGCCCGACAGCCAGGAAGTCCAGATGACACGCGACTGTCACATGCAATTCAGTATCTCGGCAAGCGATGGATGCGCGCGCCGGGGTCAGTTGCAGTTTCCACGGGGCACGGTTGAAACCCCTGCATTTATGCCAGTGGGTACATATGGCACGGTCAAGGGCATGTTGCCCCGGGACATTGCCGGGATTGGCGCCGAGATTATCCTGGGTAACACGTTTCACCTGTGGTTGCGCCCAGGCACAGACATCGTCGAACAGCACGGTGACCTACATGACTTTATGGCCTGGGAGGGTCCCATACTGACCGATTCCGGTGGTTTCCAGGTATTCAGCCTGGGAGACATGCGCAAGATATCGGAAGATGGCGTCAAGTTTCAGTCGCCGGTAGATGGTTCAAAGGTCTTCCTGGACCCCGAGACCTCTATGACAATTCAGCGCAAGCTGGGCAGCGACGTGGTGATGATCTTCGACGAGTGCACCCCTTACCCGGCGACAGAAAAAGAAGCCCGGGAGTCCATGGAATTGTCCCTGCGTTGGGCTGCGCGTAGTAAAACGGCCCACGGGGAAAGCCCGGCGGCGTTGTTCGGCATTATCCAGGGCGGTATGTATGACTCCCTGCGTGCCGAATCACTGGCTGGCCTCACGGAGATTGGTTTCGACGGCTACGCCATTGGCGGTCTATCTGTGGGTGAGCCCAAGGAAGAGATGATGGCGGTGCTGGATACCATGCAGCCACTGATGCCGGTCGATAGACCTCGCTACCTGATGGGCGTCGGTACGCCAGCGGATTTGCTGGAAGGCGCACGGCGGGGCATAGACATGTTCGACTGTGTCATGCCTACCCGCAACGCGCGCAATGGCAACCTGTTTACCTCGCGGGGCCCACTGAAACTGCGCAATGCGCGGCATAAAACCAGCACACTCCCGGTGGATGAGGAGTGCAGTTGTTACACGTGTGCCAACTTCAGTCGCGCTTACCTGCATCATCTCGACAAGTGCAATGAAATACTGGGTTCCCAACTCAACACCATCCACAATCTGCATTTTTACCAGCAGCACATGGCGAACATTCGTCACGCCATTGCAACACAGACCCTGGATACTTTCGCAGCAGAGTTTTATGAGCAACAGGCGAGGGGAGTGTAGGGGGGAGTTTAGATGTACAAACTGAGTTTTTACGTGCCAGAAAGCCACACAGAAACCGTCAAGGAGGCCCTCTTCGCCGCCGGTGCGGGCACTATCGGCAGCTATCAGCGTTGCAGCTGGCAGGTTCTGGGGCAGGGCCAGTTTATGCCCGGCGACGACAGCAAACCCTTTATCGGTGAATCGGGTTCCCTGGAACAGGTGATGGAATACAAGGTCGAAATGGTCTGTAGACCCGAGGTGGTGCGCCCGGTGCTGGATGCACTACATGCCGCGCATCCCTACGAGCAGCCCGCCTGGGACCTGGTGCAAACCATCACTGAATTTTGAGGTCCCGATTATGTTAGCCAGAGCATGTTAGCCAGCCCCGTCCATGCCACCTTGAGTAATCAGCTGCCCCTGGACGGCCTGGCGTGGACCGATTCCAGTGCGCGGCAGGCTGCGGTGTTGGTGGCACTTACCGCCGAGGATGAGCCCAGGGTTTTACTGGGCAGGCGTGCCAAACACCTGGCACTTCACCCCGGGGAGGTGGCATTTCCAGGGGGCAAGCGCGAGGTCGAAGACCACTCTCCCTGGGCTACCGCCAAGCGCGAGGCACATGAAGAGGTCGGCATCACTGAAGAGCAGGTACACCCATTGGGCGAACTGAGCCCGCTGATGACACGCCACGGATATGAGGTTCATCCCTGCATCGCCGCCGTGCCGGCACAAATGGAGTTGGTCATGGATGCCGGTGAGTTCGACAGCCTGTTTTACGTACCGCTGGTAACCTTTGCAGATCACGCCTTGTTTCGGCTGGAAGAGATGAGCCGCGGCGATCACCGACGTCAGGTGCCCCATTACACAGTGGAGGGTGACAATATCTGGGGCGTTACCGCCGCCGTTCTTGCCCAGCTCGCCAATGTTGCCTACGATGCGGGTTTAACGCTGGAGCGCGATTGGTCGATTGCACCGTGACTCTCTGGTCCACCGGCTGGTACACCAAAAACGTATAAGGATAAAGACAACGATGAAGTATCGCGTGGGAGAAAGATCGGTAACCCTGATTGGTGAGGGGCACTTTATTGCCCCTAATGCCGCTGTAATCGGCATGGTGACGCTGCACGAGAACAGTAGTGTTTGGTTCAACGCGGTATTGCGCGGTGACGTCGAACGCATTGAGGTTGGATCTCGGAGCAATGTCCAGGACGGTGCGGTCATGCATGCTGATCCCGGCTTTCCCCTGGTCGTTGGGGCCGACGTGACCGTCGGTCACCAGGCCATGTTGCATGGTTGTACGGTAGGCGATGGCTCCCTGATCGGCATTAACGCCGTGGTGTTGAACGGTGCGAAGATCGGTAAGCGCTGTCTGGTGGGTGCCAATGCGTTGGTTACCGAGGGCATGGAGATTCCTGACGGCAGCCTGGTGCTGGGATCGCCTGCGAAAGTTAAAACCACCCTGGGTGAAGAGTATCAGCAGGCGTTAAAGGAAGGGGCCGCGCACTACGTGAGCAATGCACAGGACTTTGCAGCGAATCTACAGGAGCAGGAGTGAGCGAAGTCGAGTCGCCCAAATCGCCCTGTATTTCCATCTGTGTGCTCGATGAAGAGGATATCTGCACGGGGTGTTTTCGCAGCGCCCAGGAGATTACCGACTGGACCATGTCCAGTGATGCGAAAAAACGGGAAGTTAATGCCAGGGCGCGACAGCGTATGTTAGACGCTAATCCGATCAGGCTGGGTTAGTCGTCGCGCTGATCAACGTCGCTTCGTGGGCATGCGCGTACGGCTTGCACCACGTTCCCCTCAAGTTCCAGTATTTCCAGGTGGTAGCCGTCAATAGTCATTCCGGCATTCGCGTCCGGAAATGACTCCAGGTACTCCAGAATCAGTCCGCTCAGGGTTTTGGGTCCGTCCGTCGGCAATTGCCAGTCGAGATTGCGGTTGATCTCACGGACCGTGGCAGTACCGGAAATTACGAAGCTGCCATCGCGCTGGGCGAAGATATCATCAAGTGAGTCCTGGAGGTTGGAGGTAAACTCTCCCACGATTTCCTCGAGTATGTCTTCCAGCGCAACCAATCCCATGACTTGACCGTACTCGTCTACAACCACGCCAAGGCGCAGCTTTTTTTGCTGGAAGTTCAAGAGCTGGGTGTGCAGCGGCGTACTTTCGGGAATGAAGTAGGGCTTGTCCATTTCCCTTTCCAGTGCGCCCCGGTCCAGGCCCTGCTGATCGATGATGCGGCTGATGCTGCGCATATGCAGTACACCGACGATGTCGTTGATATCTTCGCGCCATACTGGCAGTAGGGTGTGCGCGCTGTTTTGCAGGCAGCTCATAATTTCATCGTCGCTGTCATCGAGGTCGATACCGTAGACCTCGTTGCGCGGCACCATGATATCGTCGACTTCGACTTCCTCCAGGTCGAGGATGTTGAGCAACATGTCCCGGTGCTGGGACGGTATGAGCTGACCTGCGTCCGTGACAATGGTGCGCAATTCCTCCGATGACACGTGTTCGTCGCTGGTTTTAGCAGGATCGAAACCGAGCAGGCGTAATAGACCATTGGTGATGCTGTTGACCATCACTACAATCGGATAAAACACTTTTAACAGTGGCCACAGAATAAAGCTGGCGGGAAAGGCAATTTTCTCGGGATACAGTGCGGCGATGGTCTTGGGTGTAATCTCGGCGAAGATCAAAATCACCAGTGTCAACGCGATGGTGGCTATGATGATGCCGGCGTCGCCCCACAGCCGAATAGCGATAACCGTGGCGATCGCCGACGCCAGGATATTGACCAGATTATTGCCGATCAGAATCAGGCCAATCAGGCGGTCGGGTCGATCCAGCAGCTTGCTGGCCCTGCGCGCGCCTCGATGCTTGTTCTTGCGGAGGTGTTTCAGCCGATAGCGGTTAAGCGACATCATGCCCGTCTCCGAACTGGAGAAGAAAGCGGACACGAAAATTAATACTGCCAATACTGAAAAAAGAAGGCCCAGCGGTGCCTCGTTCAAATCAGTTTTAGTCTCGTCTGATCATCGAACGCGTATCTTGAAGAAAAAGCCGTTGCTGAGCAAGGGGTTGTATTCGGTCGCTGGCGGGGCTCAGGTGCGCTGTAGCACCAGTTCGAGTACCAGTTTGGAGCCAAAAAACGCGAGCATCAGCAGTGCGAAACCAGCCAGGGTAAAGCGCACGGCGGTCTGGCTACGCCAGCCCAGTTGGTAATGACCCCAGAGCAGGGTTGAAAACAGTATCCACGCGACGATGGTAAGCACAGTCTTGTGCACCAGGTGCTGGGCAAAGATGTCATCGACGAACACGGCGCCAGAGGCGATGGCGACAGTGAGCATGACCACCCCAACCCACAATAGCTCAAACAGCATTGATTCCATCAATTGCAAGGGAGGTAGTACCTGGATAATGCCGCCGGTTTGCCGATTCTTCAGCTGATGGTCCTGCACCGCCACCAGTGCCGATTGGAATGCCGCCAGGGTCAGTATTGCGTAGGCAATAATCGAGCTGCCAATATGCAGTGTCATGCCTGCCCCGGTGCCGGTACTGGTCGGCTCGGACGTGGAGGGGCCAAAGGCTGACACCAGCACTGACAATGCAGACAGGGGCAGCAGCAGGATGAGCAGGTTTTGCAGGGGGCGGCGCGTGAGCGACAAAAAGCAGGCTGCGTTGATCGCCAGGAAGATCAGCGCAGAGATTTTGTAAAAGCCGAGTTCCACGCCGTCACCGGTGAATACACTGAGGTAGGCAACCAGTGCATGAAAAAGCAGGGCCGTCAGCCCCAACCCAATCACCGTGCGACTGATCTGCGTGTTTTTCTGGCTCGCGTGAATCAGCTGCATACCGCCGGCAGCCAGGTACAGCAGGGCGGCGACAACGGCGGGAAACGAGGCAGACATCGGTTTGGGGGTTGTGACCTGGTGGCGTATACTTCGCACCTTTGTACCGGCTTGTCCCGGCATAATCAATAGCACCCCTGAGAGTTACCCCATGTTCCAGAGTCTTTCCGACCGATTGTCCAACAGCCTGCGTTCCGTC
Source organism: Halieaceae bacterium (assembly GCA_963669435.1). Taxonomy (GTDB): domain Bacteria; phylum Pseudomonadota; class Gammaproteobacteria; order Pseudomonadales; family Halieaceae; genus CALJFL01. Next base: position 314,609 of record OY770025.1, on the reverse strand, counting down.
TCCGGAAAAGCCCGACTGACCGAAGAAAATATCCAGGAAACCCTGCGTGAAGTGCGCATGGCGCTGTTGGAAGCAGACGTGGCACTACCGGTGGTCAAGGACTTCGTCGAGGCCATCAAGCAGCGCGCCCTGGGTACCGAGGTGATGAGCAGCCTCAGCCCTGGACAGGCCTTTCTGAAGATTGTGCAGGACGAATTGGAATCAGTGATGGGCTCTGCCAACGAGTCCCTGAATCTCAGTACCCAGCCACCGGCCGTGATCATGATGGCGGGATTGCAGGGTGCGGGTAAAACCACGTCGGCGGCCAAGCTCGCGAAACTGTTAAAGGAGCGCGACAAAAAGTCCGTCACCCTGGTGAGTGCGGATGTCTACCGCCCCGCGGCGATCAAACAGTTGGAAACCCTGGCCGGTGAAGTGGGGGCCGATTTCTTCCCCAGTGATCCCAGCGAAAAACCGGTGGCGATTGTGGAGGCCGCCCTGGAGCACGCGCGGATCAAATTTAGCGATGTGTTGATTGTGGATACCGCGGGTCGCCTCGCTATCGACGAGGCCATGATGGCGGAGATCGCTGAATTGCACGGTGCGGTCAAGCCTATCGAAACCCTGTTCGTGGTAGATGCCATGACCGGTCAGGACGCCGCCAATACCGCCAAGGCCTTCGGCGAAGCGTTGCCGCTGACCGGCGTGATCCTCACCAAGGTGGATGCCGACACCCGTGGCGGTGCAGCCCTGTCAGTGCGCACCATCACCGGCAAGCCGATCAAGTTCCTCGGTGTGGGTGAAAAAACTGCAGCTCTGGACCCATTCCACCCGAATCGCCTGGCCTCGCGCATTCTCGGCATGGGCGACATGATGTCGCTGATCGAGGAAGTCGAGCAGAAGGTCGATAAGAAAAAGGCCGAGCGACTCGCACGCAAGGTCAAGAAAGGTCAGCGCTTTGACCTTGAGGACTTCCGCGATCAGCTGCAGCAGATGAACAATATGGGTGGCGTGACCGGCATGCTCGACAAGCTACCGGGCATGGGCAATATGGCGCAAATGGCCCAGCAGAACCTCGATACGAAGATGTTCGCGCGCATGGAGGCGATGATTAACTCCATGACCCCGGCCGAGCGCCGTCGCCCAGAGCTCATTGCCGGCTCGCGTAAGCGGCGTATTACCGCGGGTTCCGGTACCCAGGTGCAGGACCTCAACCGTCTGCTCAAGCAGCACAAGCAGATGCAAAAAATGATGAAGAAAATGAAGGGCGGCGGCATGCAAAAGATGATGCGCGGCCTGGGCGGCATGATGCCACCGGGGGGTGGTGGAATGGGCGGCGGAATGGGTGGCCCCGGCGGCGGTTTGCCGTTCAAATAGCAGTGGACCCCGAATTCCGTAACGTGCGGAATTCATTAAAAAAATTCCGGTCTTGGGGTTTAAAAGCCGACGTAATTTCCGTATGATACGCCACCTTTCCGGCCCCTGTGTCGGTTTTTGTCGTGGAGAAGCGAGCAATTTCGCCGCAAATCCCAACTAATTTGTAGGAATTAACCGAAAATGGTAACAATTCGACTTTCTCGTGGTGGCGCCAAGAAACGCCCGTTTTACCACCTGACCGTGACCGACAGCCGCAAGGCTCGCGACGGCCGCTTTATCGAGCGTGTTGGCTTCTTTAATCCCTGTGCCCGTGGCCAGGAAGAGCGCCTGCGCGTAGAAGCTGATCGCATTGCCTACTGGCAGGGGCAGGGCGCGCAACTGTCCGATCGCGTCGCCAAGCTAGTGAAGGACGCTGCGGCGGCCTGAAGCTACGTGGGTTTATGAGTGAGCCCGACGCCAGCCAGTACCTGATCGCCGGAAAAATCACCGGCTGCTACGGCATCAAGGGCTGGGTAAAAATTCACTCATACACCGAACCGGCAGAGAATATTCTCGGGTTCGACAGCTGGATGGTAAAGCGCAGAGGGGGCTACGAGCCCATTACGCTTTGCAACGGCAAACGCCAGGGTAAAGGCCTGATCGCCCGGATAGAGGGGATAGAGGACCGCACCGCGGCGGAGGCTTTCAAGGGATTGGAGGTCGCAGTGCAGGCAACTGAATTGCCCGCACTGGCAGAAGGAGAGTATTACTGGCGACAGTTGCAGGGTTTGCAGGTCTGGTGCCAGGAGGAAGGAAAACGGGAGTTGCTGGGCACAGTTGACTACCTGATCGAGACCGGCGCCAACGATGTGTTGGTGGTCAAGGCCACTGAAGACAGCCTCGACGACCGGGAACGCCTTATCCCCTATCTCCCCGGCGACGTGGTTACCCGGGTAGACCTTGGGCAGGGCGTGATTGAAGTAGATTGGTTCTTTGAGGCATAGAACCAGGCGCAGTGGCTGGGTTTGATGACCACGCGCAAAGCGGGAGCGGCACACAATGCATATTGCGCTGGTGACTCTGTTTCCCGAGATGTTTGCCGCAGTGAGCGACCACGGTGTAACCGGGCGCGCGGTAGACCAGGATGTGGTGGCGTTAAGCTTGCACAATCCAAGAGATTTTACCGTCGATAAGCATCGCACGGTTGACGACAGACCCTACGGCGGTGGCCCGGGAATGTTGATGAAGATTGAGCCCTTGCAGCAGGCGATTGCCGCGGCAAAGGCGGAGGCGGGCGGTGATCCCAAGGTGATCTACCTGTCTCCACAAGGCCAGCGTTTTGATCATGGCAAGGCCATGCAACTGGCCCAGGAACAAGCACTGGTACTGGTGGCCGGGCGTTACGAAGGAGTCGATGAGCGACTGATCAACGCCCAGGTGGATGAAGAGTTATCCATCGGCGACTATGTGCTCAGTGGCGGAGAGTTGGCTGCCATGGTGGTGGTCGATGCAGTCACCCGGCAGTTGCCCGGTGTACTGGGCCACGAGTTATCGGCACAGGAAGATTCCTATGCCAATGGCTTGCTGGATTGCCCGCACTACACCCGCCCGGAGGAATTCGAGGGTGAAGCAGTGCCGGACGTATTACTCAGCGGCGATCATGAAAAGATTCGTCGCTGGCGCCTGCAGCAGGCGCTGGGTCGCACTTACGAAAGGCGCCCTGATCTGCTGGAAGGCAGGGAGATGTCTCCCGAGGAAGAGGAATTGTTGGCGGCGTATTGTCGCGAACGGGATCTAACATTAAACCGCTAGCTGTGAAGCTACGAATTAACTGGACAGGAGTGTGCCATGAACACCAACAAGATTATTTCTGAGATCAACGCCGAACAGATGCAAAAAGATCTTCCGGAATTCGGCCCCGGTGACACGGTTGTGGTGCAGGTGAAAGTAAAGGAAGGTAACCGCGAGCGTCTGCAGGCGTTTGAAGGTGTGGTTATCGGTAAGCGCAACCGCGGTCTGAATTCCGCGTTCACTGTGCGTAAGATTTCTCACGGTGTAGGCGTGGAGCGTACTTTCCAGACCTACAGCCCGCTTATCGACAGCGTTCAGGTCAAGCGTCGCGGTGATGTACGCCAGGCCAAGTTGTACTACCTGCGCGAGCTGTCTGGTCGCGCGGCACGCATCAAGGAAAAGCTGGCCAAGTAAGCTTTTCCAAGCGTTATCCCAAGAAGCGGTCCTGGTGGCCGCTTTTTTGTGCCTGTCTGTTTCGCTTTGCAGCCGACCCGAGGTGCGGGATAAGCTTTTCTGGGGACGCTAACAGCTTGCCGTCCATGGCGTGCTGGTGTTCGTCCGTTCCTGGCCTCTTGTTTCGCGGAATTTACGTCGATGTGGATATCGGTCTTCTAGGGTCGACCCGAAGACCGGGATAATCTTTCCTGGGGACGCTAAAAGCATGCCGTCCATGGCGCGCTAATGTTCGGCCATCCATGGCCTCTCATTCCCCTGGAAAGATTATCCCGCCCTACGGGTCTCTATCGCGCTCGCTAGACCTTTATGACTTCGTTAGTAGGTTTTGAGGGCTTGAGCACAGCAATATCGGTTCTTGCACTGTTTCGAAGTCCGAAGGAGGGGGCTTGTAGGATTACCTTCTCAGGACCGTCACGCGCATGGACGCGCGTGTCGAGCCCCCATGGACGGGTTCACGGCGTGTCCAGAGAAGGTAATCCTGCGAGATCCCGACCAGGTAAGTAGGTGGTAAGGACTCTAGAGCCCTCCGCGTATGTAGGTGAGCTTCAACAGCTAGTGATCCGAGCCCCCATGGACGGGTTCACGGAGTGTCCTGAGAAGTAAATCCTGTGGGGCCCCGACCAAATCGAAAAGTTGAAGAAGGCTATCAGTTAGATATCAGTTGAGCACTAGAGTACGTTGCAAAGAATTTCTGCGAGCTGACTTCCATGGTACTGTTCCGACATGCCCCAAAACGCCCCAGAACACCCGGAGATCGAACGCTACATCGACGCCATGTGGATGGAAAAAGGGCTTTCGGATAATACCTTGAGCTCCTACCGCCGCGACCTTCGCCAATATGATGACTGGTTACAGGCCAATCGTAACTCCACCGTACTGCGCGCTGACCGGATCGACCTGCAGTCCTACCTCGGCGACCTTCTCAGCAAGGGCCGAAGCCAACGCTCAACGGCACGATTCATGTCCTGCGCTCGTGGTTTTTATCACTTTTGCCTGCGCGAAGGCCGTATCAACATTGATCCAACCCTGGACGTCGACAGCCCCAAGTTGGGTCGCCCGCTGCCAAAATCCCTGTCTGAGCAGGACGTGGACAAATTGCTCGCAGCGCCCGATGTCGAAATTGCGCTGGAATTTCGCGACCGCAGCATGCTCGAATTGCTCTATGGCTGCGGGCTGCGGGTGACCGAACTCACCAGCTTGCAGCTGTCACAGGTTAGCCTGAACCAGGGCGTGATACGGGTGTTCGGTAAGGGCAGTAAGGAGCGCCTGGTGCCGATGGGCGAGGAAGCCGTGAGCTGGTTGCAGCGGTTTATGGCGGGTCCGCGTATGGAGTTACTGAATTCTGTGCCCAGCGAGATTGTATTCCCCAGTCGGCGCGGAACCCAGATGACACGCCAGACCTTCTGGCACCGGATTAAACTGTACGCCGAACGCGCGGGGATCAAGAGTGACTTGTCTCCCCATACCCTGCGGCACGCCTTTGCCACACACCTTCTTAATCATGGCGCAGACCTGCGTGTCGTGCAGATGCTGCTGGGCCACAGCGACCTTACTACCACCCAAATCTATACCCACGTCGCCAAGCAGCGCATGCAGGAATTGCACGCCCGACATCACCCCCGCGGTTAGGGCCGGGCGAAGGAACTTATTGCGGGTTTTTCGTTCAAAGGCAGCAACTGGTGGTACAGCAGGCGGGTTGCTGTGGTGTAAAATGTGTCCAGTTATTTTCAGGGAATGGATTATGAATCTCAAAACTGCGCTTTTTGCCGTAATCGCGGCGTGTTTCTCTGTGGGGCAGTTCGCCTACGCAGAGGACAAGGTGGATGCCAGCGTCGAAGCGGAAATCAGAAGGAACCTGTCTGTACCGAACATGAATCTGGCCGTGCAGTCGGTCAGTAACAGCGAAATCCCCGGGATGTACGCCGTGCAACTCGAAAACGGTCCGCTCGTCTACAGCGGTGCCGATGGCAAGCATTTTATCGTTGGTGACCTGTACGAGGTGCAGGGCGAAAGGCTGGTCAACCTGACTGAGAGAAGTCGGGATGGCGAGCGCCAGGAGCTTATTGCCTCCATAGCCGAGGAGGATATGATCATATTCTCACCGCAGGGTGAACCGCGCGGTACCGTGACCGTATTCACCGACACCACCTGTTTCTACTGCCAGAAGTTGCACCAGGAGGTACCTGAACTCAATGCGAAGGGTATCGAGGTACGCTACCTGGCTTACCCCCGTTCCGGAATCGGCTCTGAAAGTTACCGCCAATTGGCCACCGCCTGGTGTGCTGAGGACCCCCAGGAGGCCCTGACGCGACTCAAGAATCGCGAGGTGTTGGATGATAATGTCTGCTCCGGTAATCCCGTCGAGGCCCAGCATGCACTCGGTGGTCAGCTCGGGGTGCGGGGCACGCCGGCGATCGTGACAGACAGCGGCCGGATGATCCCGGGATACCAGGCTGCCGACGAACTGATTGCCAACATAGGGCTTAAATAGCTGCCTGGCGGTTCGTTACCGACAACCAATTCGTCAATAATCCCTTTCAGCCCCGCTCTGCGTTGACAGCGTGGGGCTGACTCAGTACTGTTTCCCACCCTTTTTTTGCCTTTCTGCCAGGTGGGCAGCGACTCGAGTTATAGCACCGTGGACGACCAGTTTCAGCGCATTCAGCGCCTCCCTCCCTATGTCTTCAATATTATCGGCGAGCTCAAACAGAAGGCGCGAGCGGCGGGTGAGGACATCATCGATTTCGGGATGGGTAACCCCGATCAGCCGACCCCCGGGCACATCGTCGACAAGCTGGTGGAAACCGCCCAGCGTGGCGATACGCACCGCTATTCTCAATCGAAGGGCATACCACGCTTGCGCAAGGCGATCTGTGACTGGTATGAGCGCCGTTACCAGGTCGAACTGAATCCGGACACCGAGGCGATTGTGACACTCGGTTCCAAGGAAGGGTTGGCGCACCTGGCCCTGGCCACGACTGGTCCAGGCGATGCGATCCTGGTCCCCAATCCCTCGTACCCCATACATCCCTATGGATTTGTTATCTCGGGGGCCGATATCCGTCATGTTCCCATGGGGGAGAACATCGACTTCTTTGAGGAGTTGCAAAACGCCATTCGTAACACCTGGCCGAAGCCGAAGATGCTGGTGCTCAACTTTCCCTCCAACCCCACAGCACACTGTGTGGAACTGGATTTCTTCGAGAAAGTGGTGGCGATCGCCCGGGAAAACGAAATCTGGGTGGTACAGGATCTCGCTTATGCCGATCTATGCTATGACGGTTACGTGGCACCGTCGATCTTGCAGGTCGATGGCGCGCGGGAGGTGGCCGTGGAGTTTTTCTCCATGTCCAAGAGTTACAATATGCCTGGATGGCGAGTGGGTTTTTGTTGCGGCAACGAGACGCTGGTGGGTGCATTGGCGCGGATGAAGTCCTATCTCGACTATGGGATGTTTACGCCCATCCAGGTAGCGGCGATAGCGGCCCTGGAAGGTGACCAGGGCTGTGTCAGTGACATCAACGCGATGTACAAATCACGGCGCGATGTGCTCTGCTCCGGTTTGAATGCGGCGGGTTGGCCAGTTGAACCACCCAGAGCCACCATGTTCGTCTGGGCGAAATTGCCGGAGCCCTATGTTGAAATGGGTTCGCTGGAATTCAGTAAGAAACTACTGAAGGAGGCCAAGGTGGCGGTGTCGCCCGGTGTCGGGTTTGGCGAGTACGGCGAGGGTTATGTGCGCTTCGGACTCATTGAGAACGAACACCGAACTCGCCAGGCCATACGCAATATAAAGCGGATGATGAAACAGGACGGTCATGCCTGAGTCATCGACTCACCGGCATGCAGGGTAAAGTCAGGGTAGCAATGAAGTCAGTAAAAATAGGTATCTGTGGTCTGGGCACCGTCGGTAGTGGTACGTACAACGTGTTGCAGCGTAATGCCGATCTTATTGCCGCCAGGGCACAATGCCCGGTCGAAGTGGCGGTGGTGGGCGCGCGCCGAGACAACTCCGACTGTGACCTGGGCGACACCCCGGTGACCCGCGATATCTTCGAGGTCACCACCAACCCTGACGTGAGCATTGTGGTTGAACTGATTGGTGGTACCACGGTGGCCAGGGAACTGGTCGAACAGGCGCTGCGCAACGGCAAGCATGTGGTTACTGCCAACAAGGCGTTGATCGCCGAGTTTGGCAATGAATTGTTCGCGCTTGCTGAACAGCACGGCGTCGCATTGCGCTATGAAGCCGCGGTTGCTGGCGGTATCCCGATTATCAAAGCATTGCGGGAGGGCCTTGCAGGCAACCGCGTGCAGTGGTTGGCCGGCATTATCAATGGCACTGGCAATTTCATTCTCACCGAGATGCGCGACAAGGGAAGAGACTTTGCTGATGTGTTGGCCGAGGCGCAGGCCCTGGGATACGCAGAGGCAGACCCAACCTTTGATGTTGAAGGCATTGACGCTGCCCACAAACTGGTAATCCTGGCATCACTGGCTTTTGGTATACCCCTGGAATTTGACGCGGTCTACGCTGAAGGCATCACCCGCTTGACCCCGCAAGACGTGGATTACGCTGAAGAGCTGGGCTATCGCATCAAGCACCTTGGCGTCGCCAGGCAAACGGATAAAGGTGTGGAGTTGCGTGTCCATCCCACGCTTATCCCGGAGAAACGCCTGTTAGCCAATGTAGACGGCGTGAAGAACGCCGTGCTGATCGAAGGCGATGCCGTGGGTCCCACACTTTACTATGGCGCTGGTGCAGGCGCAGAACCCACGGCCTCGGCAGTGTTGGCGGATATCGTCGACCTTGCCAGGGAGCTAAGCGCTGGCCAGGTGTGTCGAGTACCGGCTACTGGCGTGGCTGCGGAGACCGTGCGCAGCTTGCCCATCGTGCCTATGGATGACGTGGAAACGGCCTGGTACCTGCGGTTGCAGGCTGAAGATAAACCCGGTGTCATGTCGCAGGTCGCCAGCTTGTTCGGCGCCGAGGGCATTAGTATCGAAGCGTTGATTCAAAAAGCGCCCGGTGCCGGGCAGACCCAGGTGCCGGTCATTGTGATAACCAATGTCGCTTCCCAGGGCCGACTCGATAAGGCCGTGCGGGCCATTGAGGCACTGGACACAATCAGTGGTGAGATCGCGCGTATCCGCGTTGAGACACTCGACGGATAACAGCGATCTAAAATAGCGATCGATAGCAGCGATCTATAACAGGTAGTAACGTGAAATATATCAGCACACGGGGTCGGGCACCGGCCCTTAATTTTGAGCAGGTTCTGCTCACCGGCCTGGCATCCGATGGCGGGTTGTACGTGCCCGAGACCTTGCCACAGTTCAGCGCCGATGAAATCGCCGCCATGGCGGGACTGGATTATCCCGAACTGGCGCAGAAGATTATCGAACCTTTCGTTGACGACTGCATCCCTGCAGATGACTTACGAGCAATTCTGCAGGAAACCTACACGGAGTTTCGGCACAACGCCGTTGCACCCATGGTACAGATCGCCCCCAACCAGTGGGTGCTGGAACTCTTTCATGGTCCGACGCTGGCATTCAAGGACTTTGCCCTGCAGTTGCTGGGACGATTGCTGGATTACGTGCTTGAGCGCAAGCATCAGAAAGTAGTCATCATGGGTGCGACCTCTGGTGATACCGGCTCCGCCGCGATTGAAGGTTGCAAGCGCTGCAAAAACATAGACATATTCATTCTGCACCCGCACGAGCGCGTGTCGGACGTGCAGCGCCGGCAAATGACGACCGTGCAGGGCGATAATATTCATAACCTGGCGGTGCAAGGGAACTTCGATGACTGCCAGGCGATGGTGAAGGCCAGCTTTGGTGACAGGAGTTTCTTGCCGGCCGATCGCAGTCTGGTGGCAGTCAATTCGATAAACTGGGCGCGCATCATGGCGCAGATTGTTTACTACTTCTACGCCGCGCTGGCACTGGGTGGACCCGCGCGGCCAGTGTCGTTTTCCGTGCCCACCGGCAACTTTGGCGATATCTTTGCGGGCTACCTGGCGCGCCAGATGGGGCTGCCTATCGAGCGCCTGATTATTGCCACCAACCGCAACGACGTCCTGCACCGGGTAATGACCACCAGCACCTACGGCCGTCAACCGCTGGAGCACACACTTTCGCCCAGCATGGATATCACTGTATCCAGTAACTTCGAGCGCCTGCTGTTTGACCTCTATGATCGCGATGGCGAAGCGATCAATACCTTGATGTGCCAGTTCGATGATGGTGACATCGCATTCACCGAGGCGGCTATGTCCTCGGCACGGGCGCTGTTCAGTAGTCAGCGTGTCTCCGATGACGAAACGGGTGAGCAAATCGCCCACACCTGGAATGAATGTGAGTACCTGCTCGACCCCCATAGCGCTATCGGGGTTAAGGCAGCTCTGGCAGCAGACGCCTCCTCCGATGTACCTATGGTGACCCTGGCCACTGCCCACCCTGCGAAATTCCCCGATGCGATCAGCGCCGCCGGCGTGAAAGAGGAGCCGGCATTGCCGTTGCACTTGCGCGACCTGTTCGAGCGTGAGGAGGATTACGCGGTATTGCCCAATGATCTGGCCTCGGTACAACAGTTTATGGCCGAGCATATTAATGCCTGATCGCCCGGGTGAGTAAGTTAGTCCGCCGTCGCACAGCTGCAGAAGGTGCGCTGAACGACGCAGGTCTCCACCCATTGTTACAGCGCGTTTACCGCAATCGCGGTATCCAATCCGCAAGCGAGCTTGATCTTGGCCTGGCCAGGCTACTACCCCCCGAGGGTTTACTGGGCATTGTGCCCGCAGCCGAGTTGCTGGCGAATGCCCTGGTGGATAATCAGGCAATCACCATTGTCGGAGACTTCGATGCCGACGGTGCTACCAGCACGGCATTGGCGCTAGGCGCGTTGCGTGACATGGGCGCCACCCGACTCAATTACCTGGTACCTAACCGCTTTGAATTTGGTTATGGCCTGACGCCAGAGATCGTGGCCCTGGCCGCCAAGGATAGACCGGACCTGATTATCACCGTCGACAACGGTATTTCCAGTCTCGAAGGTGTTGCAGCTGCCAATGAGCTGGGTATTGCTACCCTGGTCACCGACCATCACCTGGCCGGTAGTGAATTGCCTGCCGCCGCTGCTATCGTCAACCCCAACCAGCCCGGTTGCGACTTCCCCAGTAAGCATCTTGCGGGTGTCGGCGTGATTTTCTACCTGATGCTGGCCCTGCGCAAAACATTGCGCGAGCGCGACTGGTTTACCGAGCGGGAACTTACCGAGCCGAACCCGTCCGGGCCGAACCCGGCGGGACCGAATCCGGCCGAACCGAACCTCGCGCAGTACCTCGACCTGGTCGCACTGGGTACGGTGGCAGACGTTGTGCCGCTGGATAGGAACAATCGAATCCTGGTGGCCGGCGGACTGCAGAGGATTCGCGCCGGGCATGCCCGGCCGGGGATCCTGGCGTTGCTGGAAGTCGCCGGTAAGAACCCGCAGAGCCTGGTTGCCTCTGACCTGGGTTTTATCGTGGGCCCCCGACTAAACGCAGCGGGTCGCCTGGATGATATGTCAGTGGGTATCGAGTGTTTACGCAGCGAAGACGTGCACCAGGCCAGACCATTGGCGGAGCGATTGCACCAGTTTAATCGCGACCGGCGCGTTATCGAGCAAAACATGCAGAAGGAAGCGCTGGACGCCCTGGAAGACCTGCAGTTGGACGCTGCTGATGCCTTGCCCCTGGGAATCACCTTGTTCGAGCCCGGTTGGCACCAGGGCGTGGTGGGGATATTGGCCTCGCGTATCAAGGACAAATTCCACCGCCCGACCATTGCCTTTGCCGAGGGCGAGGGAAGTGATATCAAGGGTTCTGCACGCTCGATCCCCGGCGTGCACATACGCGATGTTCTCGATGCTATCGCCACCCGCCATCCCGGGTTAATCAGTAAGTTCGGTGGTCACGCCATGGCCGCGGGCTTGAGCCTGGCCAGGGAGGACTTTGCCGCGTTTTCCCGGGCATTTATCGCCGAGTTGGAACGCCACGCCGATGATCTGCAACTGCAGGCGATCCTGGATTCCGACGGCGCGCTGGAAGAGGGCGACTTTAACCTCGACGCTGCCACGGCATTGCGATTTGGCGGCCCCTGGGGCCAGCATTTCCCTGAACCCGCGTTCGATGGGGTGTTTGGTATTGTTCAGCAACGCCTGGTCGGTGAGAAGCACCTGAAACTGGTGCTTGCCCTGCCCGGGAGCGGCGAGATTATTGACGCTATTGCCTTCAACGTCGACCTGCAGCAATGGCCCAACGACAGCATCGAGCAGGTTGATGCGGTCTATCGCCTGGATGTAAACGAGTTTCGCGGGCGAAAATCGGTGCAGTTGATTGTTGAGCAATTGACTGTCGAGCAGCTGAAAATCGCCCCTTGACCTTCCAGTTAGGGTAAGGTTTACATTGGTGCCATGAGCTTAAGGAGGTGCCAGTGAATATATCCGAGGCAGCCCGCCGCAGTGGGCTTAGTGCCAAGACCATTCGCTATTACGAAGAAATCGGCTTGTTGACCCCAGTGCAACGAACCCCCAGTGGCTACCGGCAATATGATACAGCCACGCTAGGTGAACTGCGTTTTCTTAACCGTACCCGCGAGGTCGGGTTTGACCTTGAGGAATCCCGGCAGTTGCTGGAGCTATTGCGGGATCCCCACCGCCAGAGTGCCCACGCCAGGGAACTGGTGCTGGACAAGCGCCAGCAATTACAACAACGCATAGCGCAGTTACAGTCCATGCAGCAGGTACTGGCGGGCATGGCGGCGCGCTGTAACGGTGACGAGGGACCCGAGTGTGCCATTCTTGATGAGCTGATACACGGGGAGGGCAGCGGCGATGAGTGAATCCTGTTGCCCGGCGGAACAAAAACAGGCGGAAAGCCCGGCACCCGCCTGTCATGCCACCGCCGTCGAAGAATCCAGTTGTTGCGAAACGCCCGCTCGCGTTGACTACTTTTTCTGGGCTTGCCTGCTGATCGTTGCCGTGACTTACCTCTACGGGGCGTTCGCGACCGGGGGTGCTGTAGCCGGCGAGCACCAGCATCACTCTCGACTCGACATGTTTACCGGCGGCGTTTTCGAGCTGTTCAATGTTATGTGGTGGGGTCTGGCGCTGGGCGTTGTCTTTGTTGGCCTGCTCGCGCGTATTCCCCGGGAATTGGTGCTGGGCGTACTGGGCCGGGAAGGGGGGCTGCGTGGTATGTTTCGCGCCACGCTCGCCGGCGTCTTTCTCGACCTGTGTAGCCATGGCATTCTTGCGGTCGGCATGAAACTCTATGAACGTGGCGCTACGGTGGGACAGGTGATGGCCTTTCTGCTGGCCAGCCCGTGGAACTCGATCTCCCTTACCCTGATTCTCATTGGCCTTATTGGCCTGGGTTGGACCCTGTTGTTTATTCTGCTCTCGCTGGTCATCGGTATTGTGACTGGCCTGATCTTTGACCGCCTGGTTGGCAGCGGTCGCCTACCCGCCAATCCCTGGCGAGAAGAAATCGGTGAAGAGCGCCCTCTGGCGGTTTTGTGGAGCGAGTTTCGCAGCCAGGTGTCATTCTCCTTTGCCGGTACGGGTGCACTGCTGCGCGATGGCCTTGCCGGTTCGCGGGTGGTCATTCGCTGGGCCCTGTTCGGTTTGATTCTTGCCGCCCTGATTCGCGCCTTTGTGCCGGCCGATGCGTTTGCAACGTGGTTTGGTGCCAGTTTTGCCGGCCTCTGGCTGACCCTGCTGGCCGCAACCGTCATCGAAGTGTGCTCGGAGGGTGCTACACCTATCGCCGCAGACCTGATGAACCGCGCCGCGGCGCCGGGTAACAGCTTTACTTTTCTTATGGCCGGCGTCGCCACCGATTACACCGAATTGATGTCCATCCGCGACACCAGCGGTTCCTGGCGGATTGCCCTGTTCCTACCACTGATTGCAGTGCCCCAGGTCATGCTCATCGGGTTTGTGCTCAATCAGTTCTGAGTAACTATTGCCGTTCGCCATGCATTCCCAGCCGCCGCGCCCTGCGTTAAAATGCGCGGCTTTTTAATGGATTGGGAAACTGCCCGAAAGATTGTTGAAGCTTCGGGCGCAGAGAAGTTACATGTTAGAGATAAACCCGCTGGTTCAGACACTCAAGGACATTACTGCGCGCACCGACGTGCTCAGGGGGTATCTTTGACTTCGCCAATCGCAAAGAACGCCTCGCCGAGGTAGGGCTGGAGCTAGCAGAACCCAGCGTTTGGGATGATCCCGCCCGGGCCCAGGAGCTGGGTCGCGAGCAGTCCTCGCTCGAAGCCATTGTTCACACCATAGAAAACCTCGACAGCGGTGTCGCCGATGCCGGTGACCTGCTGGAAATGGCTGCCGCCGAGGATGATGAGGCGACCGTCGAGGAAATTCGCGCTGATATCGACGCCATGGTGCGCCTGTTGGAACAGCTGGAGTTTCGCCGCATGTTCGACGGCGAGATGGACGCCAATAATGCCTTTCTCGATATACAGGCCGGATCCGGCGGTACCGAGGCCCAGGACTGGGCCGAGATGATGCTGCGCATGTACCTGCGCTGGGGTGAGTCCCACGGCTTCAAGACTGAATTGATCGAGGCCTCCGGCGGCGACGTGGCCGGTATCAAGAGCGCTACGATCAAGTTTGAAGGCGAGTATGCCTTTGGCTGGCTGCGCACGGAAACCGGGGTGCACCGTCTGGTGCGTAAATCCCCCTTTGATTCGGGCAATCGTCGGCATACCTCTTTTGCCTCGGTGTTTGTGTCTCCGGAAATCGACGACAACATCGAAATCGAAATTAACCCCGCTGACCTGCGTGTCGACACTTACCGGGCCAGTGGTGCCGGTGGTCAGCACGTGAACAAGACCGACTCCGCCGTGCGTATCACCCACAATCCCTCAGGCATCGTCGTACAGTGCCAGACCGAACGTTCCCAGCACCAGAACCGTGACAACGCCATGAAATTGCTGCGCGGCAAGTTGTATGAAATGGAGATCCTCAAACGCAATGAGGAAAAACAGGCCATGGAAGACAACAAGGCCGATATCGGCTGGGGAAGTCAGATTCGCTCCTACGTGCTGGATTCTTCGCGCATCAAGGATCTACGCACAGGTGTAGAAACCAGCAATACACAGGCGGTGCTGGACGGCAGCATCGACCAGTTTATCGAGGCTTCGCTGAAGAGCGGGCTGTAACAGGCAGACCACTATGACGGATAAGGACATGGCCGATGAGGGCCAGATCGATGAGAACAAGCTGATCGCCGAGCGCCGAGCTAAACTGGCGGAGATTCGCGAGCAGCGCAACGCGTTTCCGAATGATTTCCGGCGCACAGCACTGGCCGCAGACTTGCAACAGCAATATGGCGACAGTGACAAGGGTACCCTGGAAGAAGCCGATACCCGCTACTCGGTGGCCGGGCGCCTGATTCGCAACCGCGGTGCTTTTCTGTTGATTCAGGACGGTTCTGACACCATCCAGCTCTACGTCAACCGCAAGGGACTGGACGAATCCACCCTGGCAGAAATCAAAGCCTGGGACCTGGGCGATATTGTCGCCGCCAGTGGCCCCATCCATAAGTCCGGCAAGGGCGATCTCTATATCAACATGGAAGAAGCGCGGCTGTTGACCAAGGCCCTGCGACCCCTGCCTGACAAGTACCACGGCCTTGCCGACCAGGAGCAGCGTTACCGCCAACGCTATGTGGACCTGATTGTGAATCCCGAGTCCCGTGAGGTGTTCCGCACCCGCTCGCGCATCATCAACTTTATCCGTGAATACATGCATGCCCGTGATTTCATGGAGGTGGAAACGCCGATGATGCAGGTGATACCCGGGGGTGCGGCGGCCAAGCCCTTCGTCACCCATCACAATGCCCTGGATATGGATATGTACCTGCGTATTGCGCCGGAACTGTATCTCAAGCGTCTCACTGTGGGTGGTTTTGAACGCGTGTTCGAAATCAACCGCAGCTTCCGCAACGAGGGTTTGTCCACACGGCACAATCCCGAGTTCACCATGCTGGAATACTACTGGGCCTATGCGGACTACCGCGATGCCATGGACCTTACCGAGGACATGTTACGCCAGCTGGCCGAAACAGTGCTGGGCAGTCCGGTGGTCAATTACCAGGGCAGTAGCTATGACTTTTCAAAGCCTTTCGAACGCATGAGTGTGTTTGATTCTATCCTCCACTTTAATGCGGATATCAATGCAGAGGCACTGAGCGATGAAACTAGCGCACGGGAGCTGGCGAAGGGTCTGGGCATTGAGCTGAAAGACAGCTGGGGCCTTGGCAAGGTGCAAATCGAAATCTTTGAGAAAACGGTTGAACACCGTCTCGATCAACCCACTTTCATCACCGCCTATCCTACTGAGGTATCGCCGTTAGCGCGGCGCAATGATGACAATCCCTTCGTGACGGACCGTTTCGAGTTTTTTGTCGGCGGCAGGGAACTGGCGAACGGCTTTTCTGAGCTGAATGATGCCGAGGATCAGGCCGAGCGTTTCCGCGCCCAGGTGGCTGAGAAAGACGCCGGTGACGAAGAGGCCATGCATTACGACCACGACTATGTGCGTGCCCTGGAGTACGGCCTGCCTCCTACTGCCGGTGAAGGCATTGGTATTGACCGGCTGGTGATGTTGTTGACCGACTCGCTGTCTATTCGCGACGTCTTGCTGTTCCCGCACATGCGGCCTGAATAGCCGTACTTTCCTCTTCGGTGATACACTCTGGCTTTCGATCCAGCCCGAGGGACAGGGTGTGACCGACAAGTTCAAACTGGTATTTGCTTTCATCGTTGCCGCGACACTGCTATCGGCCTGTGAGACCACGCCGGTGGAGCCGCAGGTTACCGAGCCGGAGGAAGTGCCAGAACTCACGCTAAATCTGCCGCAACAGGAGGACTGTACCTGTGTGGAAGAAGAGGACCCCGCCGACTACACCTTCCTGGAACGCGGCTTCAAGGCGCTGGCAGAGGGAGATCACATCGGCGCCGTGCAGCATTTTCAGCGCTACCAGCGCCTGGAAAAATCGCCCACCGCAGACTGGGAGTCCGGGGTGGCGATTGCCTTTGTCAGCAGTATCAGTAGCAGCCCTTTTTACGATGCCACCGAGGCCCGTAAAAGTTATCGGGAGTTGAGAAAGGTCTACAACGAAGCGTTGAACGTGCACCAACAGACGCTGATCATGGCGCAATCACTGGAGTCATTCGTCGTGTCAGAGCGGCATATCCTGGATTTGGAAAATTCCAATGCCACGCTCAAGGAGGATCTTGAAAAGCGTGAGGAAGCGATTAAGCGACTTCGCGAGCTAACTCTGGGTCAGAAGGTAGCACAATAGTAAAGGTTGCCCCGGCACCGGGTTCACTCTCCACGGCAATACTCCCCCCCATCAATTCACAATACTCCCGGCAGATCGCCAGGCCCAGGCCGGTGCCCCCATAGGTGGCGCTGGTGGAGCTCTCGGCTTGTACAAACGCGTCGAACACCCGGTCCTGCTGATCTTTATCCATACCGATGCCGGTATCGCGCACCGAAAACAGGTACCAGCCATCGCGTTCGGGCAGCGGCGCCGACGCCAGGCTTATATAGCCGTTATGGGTGAACTTGCAGGCATTACTCATCAGGTTGGTGATCACCTGTCGGAACTTGGCCTTGTCATTAAAGATCTCAGGCAAGTCCCGAAGATCACCCATTTGTAATACGTTGTTGCCGTCATTGACCAGGGGGGCGAGGGTATCGCACACCTGGGCGATTTCTGCCTTGGGGTTGAACAATTCGCAGTACAGCGACATCTTGCCGGTCTCGATTTTTGACAGATCCAGGATGTCGTTGATCAGAGTGAGTAACTGCCTGCCAGACAGCACGATTTTATCCAGGTCCCGCTGGAACTGCTCGCGGTCCACCTCACTACTGTCGTTGAGTTCGTCGTGGAGCATTTCGCTGTAGCCGATAATCGCGTTCAGCGGAGTCCGCAACTCGTGACTGACATTGGCCAGGAAGATGCTCTTTGCTGCATTGGCCTCGTCCGCCATATCCCTCGCACGGCGTACGTCGTAGATAGCGTTGCGAAGTTTGTCGGACATATCGTTAAACGCGGCGGCCAGGAGTCCGAGTTCACCCTTGTCCTCAATATTATCAATTCGGTAGTTGAGATCGCCGCTGCCAATGCGCTCAGTGCCGACTTTCAGACGGTTCAGGGAGGTGCTGGTGTAGCGCACCAGGAAAAAACCCAGGGTGGCGGTAAGAAAAATAGACGCGATAAAACCGATGACGGTAATGCGGTCAGTCAGGGCGATGGTGCGGTCGATAATACTTGCCCGCTGCACGGCGATAAATGCCTGTCGCTGCTCCAACTCTTTTAGGCGCTGACTGGCCTCCAGGTAGGGCAGGGGATCGTCCACGTCGTTGGAATAATCCGGGTCGTTGTAGTTTTCGTAAAACGCCAACCAGCCCGCCAGCAGTGAGTCGCTGCTTTCCTGCAGGCGCTGGTAATGGAGCTGCGTTACGTCATGGCTGAGATCACCCAGTTCTTGTATGGCGCTGCGAATAGTCTCGATATCGCTGGCGGACTGCTCAAATTCCTCCTCATCCAGTTGGTCCTCGGTGGTGTCACGCAGGGTGGCAAGCACCAGGGTCTGCTGGCGCTGGTTGACCAGCATTTGCTCTACCTCTGCCGACAGCTGGGCGGCAGTGACCGAGTTGCGATAGGCAATCATACTTTCGTTCCGCGAGAAACTGCCCCAGAAGTGGGTTGCCACGTTGGCCGAAAACAGGATGAGAATGGCAACCAGGGCCAGGGTAAGTCGGCGTCTTAAGCTCATGAACGGCTCAGCTTACCTATCTTGATCAGCAGCCCAGGGAAATCGATGGGCTTGGTGGCGTAGTCATCACAGCCTGCATCCAGCGCATTCTGACGATCGGACTCTGTGGCATGGGCAGTGAGGGCGATAATAGGAATGTGCCGAATGCGCTCGTCTTCCCTGGCTTTGCGGCAGGCACTCCAGCCATCCAGCACCGGCAGATTCATGTCCATCAGCACCAGGCGCGGTTGCTCCGAGACCATTTTATCCAGCGCCTGTTGGCCGTCCTCCGCAGGAATCACCTCGATCCCGGCGCGATTGAGCCGACGGATCAGCATATCCCGATTGAGCTCGTTATCTTCCACCAGCAGAATCGGCTTCTCTTCGCTCATTGGCAGACCCCGCTGATGCGGTGAATGACAACCTGTTCCTCGATGCCTTTCACCTTCAGTTCGCGGGTGCCGTCTACCACGTAGTCCTCGCTCAGATTTTGCAGGGTACTGGCGGAGATGAGGATTTCGCCGCCGGCGCAAAGATCTTCGATGCGCGAGGTGACATTCATCGGGTGCCCCACGAACCCGTACTTGCTGCGTCTTTCCGAGCCAATATTGCCGGCAATCACCTTGCCGGTATTCAGCGCAATGCCGGTTTGTACCTCTGGCAGACCCTCGGCGGCATTCTGCCTGTTGATGTCCTCCATGGCGGCCTGCATGGCGAGGGCGCAGCGCGCGGCATTGTCGGCGTCGTCGTCCCGTTTCTGCGGTGCACCGAACACCGCCAGGATAGCGTCGCCGATAAATTCATCGATGATGCCGTGGTGCGCCATGATGATCTCGGTCATCGTGCCCAGATAGCGGTTCAGCATTTTTACCACCTGGTCGGGCGCCAGCTGCTCACTGAGCGTGGTGAATCCGCGAATATCCGACATCATAATGGTGACCTCGCGCAGGTCTCCGCCGAGTTCCAGGCCCTCGGGGCGCTCGAGAATCTCGGTTACAATCTCGTCAGACAGGTAGCGACCAAAAGTGGCGCGGATGAACTTCTCGTTGCGCTCCAGCTGCTGGCGGTACAGCTCTTCCCGGTCGTGCCAGCGCTTGCGCTCAATGCCGGCCTTGATGCGAGCTTGCAGCAGCACCGGGTTGAAGGGTTTGAACAGGTAATCGTCGGCGCCGGCTTCGATGCATTCCACAATGGCGTCCATATCCTGGCGCCCGGAAATCACGATGACCGGCGTGGCGCGCCAGTCGGGGTGTTCTTTGATGCGTCGCAATACCTCTCGACCGTCCATCCCAGGCATCATCAGGTCGAGCAAGACCACGTCGACGTCGGAATTTTCCAGGGTGATCAGGGCCTCTTCACCGCTGGCGGCGGTGACCACCATGTGGCCGCTGCGGGACAGGTAGCGGGCCACCAGTTCACGGTTTTCCAGCAGGTCATCCACAGCCAGAATAAAGCCGGGCTCGGAGGTGATGGTGCGGGTGCTGGTGGTGCTCGCTCTTTCGCCGTTGCTGATCTCGTCACCGTGCACGGTGTGGATCGCACTGAGCAGGCGGGCGAGGCTGTCGTTCAGGTCCTCGGGCCCGCTTTCGAGGTCTTCGCGTAACATCTCACTGTAACCGCGTATCGCGGCCAGGATGTTCATCAGGTCGTGGGTCGATTGCTCCTCGGACCAATTTGCCAGAAATGCCTCCAGCCGCTCAGCGCCCTCGAACAGGTGGGCGAAGTCCTCCAGCAGGTTAGTGTCCAGCTTGGCTTTGTGCTGCCGAAAGAGTTCACGCACCTCTACCACGGCGCGAGCCAGCATGTCGCTCCATTGTGCCGGGGCCTGTGTGCCTGCTTCGTTCACGCGGTCCGGGGAATCCTCTAGGCGATGAGTTGTCTAGAGTATAACTGCGATGTCCCCAAAATATCGAGGAGAGAGGTAGGTGATTCCGAGAAGGGGGTATGCGGCTATCCCGCGGAATTTGCGTTCACGGGTGCGCAAACGCGAAACTTTAGGTTACTATGGCCCTGTGAGCTTCAGGGATTCGTAGCTTCAGGGACTAGGCTTAAGACGGAACAGGTTCATCAATGTTACAGCAGGTAGAAATTTTTCAGGGATTATCGTCCGACGAACTGGATGCGCTTGCCGCCAGCAGCGTCAGTCGCTCCTTCCCCAAAAATACTGTCGTTATCCATGAGAATGACCCCGCAGACTCGCTGTTTGTGATCGAGAGCGGCAAGGTCAAGGTGTATTGCAGCGACAAGAACGGTAAAGAATTCATCATGAATACCCAGGGCGCCGGCGACTACTTTGGCGAGCTGGCCCTGCTCGATGACTCCACCCGTTCCGCGTCTGTGCGCACCGTCGAGAAGTCCAGTTTCTGTATTATCTACAAAGAGGACTTCAGCCGGGTGCTGGATGAGCACCCCAATATCGGTCGCCAGTTGGTGCGTAATCTGGCCCAGCGTGTGCGCAAGTTGACCGCCGACGTGAAAAGTCTCGCCCTGCAGGATGTCTACGGGCGTGTCGCTAACGTGCTGATGGATCTGTCGGAGGAGCGCGGCGATGGCACGCTCTATATCCCCGAAAAGCTGACCCAGCAGGACATCGCCGACCGCGTTGGCGCTTCACGCGAGATGGTCGCACGCATTCTCAAGGATCTCACCATCGGTGAGTACATCCGTTTTGAGGGGCGTCATATCATTATCAATACCCGGCTTCCCGCCAAGTATTAATCTGTCCCTGACTCGGTCTTGTCCACGGTCAGCGTGAGGCTTCCGCGCGCCAGGCGAGCCGCCACTTGATCCCCCTGTGCCACCGCGTCGCTAGCTTTCACTATCTTACCGTTACTGTCTGTCACAATGGCGTAACCGCGTTCGAGAGTGGCGTAGGGGCTCAGTGATTCCAGAATTTGCGCCTGGTGATTCAGGTGAGTTCTCGCGTCCCGCAAACGCTTCTGCATTGCATTTTCCAGGCGTTCCAAGAGCACACTTAATGTCTGTTGTTCCCGCTGTAGACGCGACAATGGTGAGTGGGCCAGCAGTCGCGACTTCAGCAAGGCAAGCTCAGCGCGCTTGCGCTGCAGTACATTCTTCTGGGCGAGGATCAGGCGCTGTTCCAGATCATCCAGCCGCTGAGCCTGTTCGCGCAGCAGGGCACCCGGGTGTTTTAACCTTTTTTGCAAATGCTCGAGTTCCCTGCGGGCATCGGCGATTTTGCGGCGAATCTGGCGCTCCAGTTCCTGCTCCAGCGTTTTCAGCCGATCCAGCCATTCCCGCTGGTCCGGGCTGAGCAACTCGGCAGCGGCAGAGGGCGTTGGTGCGCGGTGGTCGGCGACCATATCGGCGATGGTGAAATCCACCTCGTGACCCACGGCGCTGACAATTGGCAACTCACTGGCGGCGATTGCGCGCGCCACAAGCTCTTCATTGAAGGCCCACAAATCCTCCAGTGAACCCCCGCCGCGACCAACAATCAGTGCGTCGAGCGCCAACTCGCCCTCGCTCTGAAGGCGATTTGCCCGCTCGACAGCAGCAGTGATTTCACCTGCCGCGGCCTCACCTTGTACCGCTACCGGGATGACCACGACTTCGATCAACGGGCAGCGGCGTTCCAGTACCGTGAGAATGTCATGGATTGCCGCCCCGGTATTGGAGGTGATGACACCTAACCTCGAGATGCTGGTGGGGATTGGTTTTTTGCGGTCCGCATCAAATAGACCCTCGGCCAATAGTTTGGCTTTGAGCCGCTCGAAGGCGTGTTGCAGTGCGCCGGCCCCGGCAGGTTCCAGGTGCTCCACGATAAGCTGGAATTCACCGCGGCCTTCGTAGAGTGATACGCGGCAGCGCAGACGCACCGCGTCGCCGCTGTCAGGCTTGAATCGTAGGCGCTGATTGCGGTTACGGAACATTGCACAACGTACCTGGCCGCCGCTGTCTTTGAGAGTGAAGTACCAGTGGCCGGAGGAGGGGGCCGCGAAGTTGGAAACTTCCCCTTCAACCCACACGAAATCGAAATGACTCTCCAATAGCGAGCGCACCTGTCGGTTCAGCTGGGTGACGGTCAGCGTGGGTGGGTCCGCGGTGGCCCCCGGAAGATTGTCAAAAGGGTTGGACATAGCTGGTGGGCATGGCTTGTGGGTTTTGGTATTAGCCGAGGAAAGTACGTCTGTTATTTACTGGGGGTCACTCGAAGATTTATAATTGCACGTTTACCCTCAAGTCGCCAGCAGGAGAACCGACACAATGCTCCGTATCGCCCAGGAAGCCCTGACCTTTGACGACGTGCTGTTGCTGCCCGGATATTCCGAGGTGGTGGCCACTGATGTCTCGCTCAGGACGCAACTGACGCGGGGGATTGGTCTGAATATTCCGTTGGTTTCCGCCGCCATGGATACGGTGACCGAATCGAGACTGGCCATCGCAATAGCCCAGGAGGGCGGCATCGGCATCGTGCACAAAAGTATGTCGGTTGCCGAACAGGCCGAGCAGGTGCGCAAGGTCAAGAAGTTCGAGAGCGGTGTGGTCAAGGACCCGATCACCATCCAGCAAACCGCCACCATCTCGGAGCTGCTGGAACTGACCAGCGCCAACGGTATATCGGGTGTGCCCGTGCTAAACGGTGAAGACCTGGTAGGTATCGTCACCCGGCGTGATTTGCGCTTTGAATCAGACCTGGAAAAGCCGGTGTCGGCCATCATGACGCCCAAGGCGCAACTGGTTACCGTCAAAGAGGGCGCCAGTGCCGAGGAAGTGCAGAGCCTGCTGCACAAACACCGCATTGAGAAAATCCTGGTGGTGAACGATGATTTTGACCTCACCGGGATGATCACGGTCAAGGATTTTGATAAGGCGGAAAGCTTTCCCAATGCCTGCAAGGATTCCTACGGGCAATTACGGGTGGGCGCATCGGTGGGAACCAGTCCCGATACCGATGACCGTGTTGATGCATTGGTCCGGGCGGGAGTCGACGTGCTGGTGGTGGATACTGCTCATGGACACTCCCGCAACGTGATTGAGCGGGTCAGGAAAATCAAGTCCGACTACCCGGATATACAGGTTATTGGCGGCAATATCGCCACCGCAGAAGCGGCGCTGGCACTGGCAGAGGCCGGGGCCGATGGCGTGAAAGTGGGTATTGGGCCTGGCTCTATCTGCACCACCCGTATTGTCACTGGCATCGGCGTACCCCAGGTCAGTGCCATTGCCAATGTGGTGGGCGCATTGGCCAATACCGATATCCCGGTGATCGCCGATGGTGGTATCCGTTTCTCCGGCGATATCTCCAAGGCCATTGTGGCAGGCGCCCACTCGGTGATGATGGGCAGCATGTTTGCCGGGACCGAAGAAGCCCCGGGTGAAGTGGAACTCTACCAGGGCAGAACCTACAAGGCCTACCGGGGCATGGGCTCGCTGGGCGCCATGTCACAGACCCAGGGTTCCTCGGATCGGTACTTTCAGGACGCCAGCAAAGGTATGGAGAAGCTGGTGCCCGAGGGTATTGAGGGACGTGTACCCTACAAGGGACCAGTGGCAGCTATTATCCACCAGTTAATGGGGGGCGTACGTTCGGCCATGGGATACACCGGTAGCGCCGACCTGCCCACCATGCGCACGCAACCGGAGTTCGTACGCGTCACCGCGGCCGGCATGTCGGAAAGCCACGTGCACGATGTGTCGATCACCAAAGAGGCACCGAATTACCCGGTGAGGTGAGCCGGGGGTAAAGCGCGGGGCCTTCGGGCCCCGTTTTGGTTTGGGTGGGAAAAACCCGGACAGTGACATTATCAGGACAAGCTATGAGCGCAGATATTCACGGCCAGAAAATTCTCATTCTGGATTTTGGCTCCCAATACACCCAGTTGATCGCGCGCCGTGTGCGCGAGGTTGGTGTCTACAGCGAAATCCACTCATGGGACATCAGTGTCGATGAGATTCGTGCGTTCAACCCCCGCGGCATTATCCTGTCCGGCGGTCCGGAATCCGTGGCGGCGGATGAATCGCCGCGGGCGCCTGCCGAGATTTTTGACATGGACGTTCCCATCCTCGGTATCTGTTATGGCATGCAAACCATGGCGGAGCAGTTTGGTGGCAAGGTGTCGCCATCTGCTACCAGCGAGTTCGGCTATGCCCAGATCAAGCTGCTGGCCAACAGTACACTGCTGCACGACATCCGCGATCATATCGACAGCGAAGGGAACTCCCTGCTCGATGTGTGGATGAGCCACGGTGACAAGGTGGTGGAACTGCCTGAAAATTTCGAACTGATTGCCGAGACTGACAACTGTCCCATCGCCGGCATGGCCCACCGGGAAAAGCCCTGGTTTGGTATCCAGTTTCACCCGGAGGTTACGCACACCCTGCAGGGCATGCGTATCTTCGAGCATTTTGCGCTGGAGATTTGTGGGTGTGATGTGTTGTGGACGGCGGCCAATATCGTTGAAGATGCGATTTCTCGCGTGAAGGAAACCGTGGGCTCAGACAAGGTACTCCTGGGCCTATCCGGTGGTGTGGACTCCTCGGTAGTGGCGGCCTTGCTGCACCGGGCCATTGGCGACCAGCTTACCTGTGTGTTTGTCGACAACGGCCTGTTGCGCCTGAACGAGGGCGACCAGGTGATGGACATGTTTGCCCGCAACATGGGGGTGAAGGTCATTCGCAGTGAATCCGAGGATCTATTCCTCGGTAAACTCGCGGGTATCTCCGAGCCCGAGCAGAAACGTAAGATTATCGGCAACACCTTTATCGAGGTGTTCGACCAGGAAGCGGCGAAACTCAAAGACGTGAAGTGGCTGGCCCAGGGCACCATATATCCCGACGTGATCGAATCTGCCGGTGCCAAGAGCGGCAAAGCACACGTAATCAAGTCGCACCATAATGTGGGCGGACTGCCCGAGGACATGAGCTTCGAGTTGGTGGAACCCCTGCGCGAGTTGTTCAAGGATGAAGTGCGCAAGATCGGTCTGGAGCTTGGACTGCCCTACGACATGGTCTATCGTCACCCGTTCCCCGGACCTGGCCTGGGAGTGCGTATCCTTGGCGAGGTCAAGAAGGAGTACGCGGACCTACTGCGCAGGGCAGACGCCATCTTTATAGAAGAACTGCATGCTGAAGACTGGTACCACAAAACCGCCCAGGCCTTTGCTGTATTCCTGCCGGTGAAGTCCGTAGGTGTGGTCGGCGACGGCCGCCGCTACGAATACGTAATCGCCCTGCGCGCGGTAGAGACCATCGACTTCATGACGGCGCGCTGGGCGCATCTGCCCTACGAATTACTGGAGCGTGTTTCCAACCGCATTATCAACGAGATTTCCGGTGTGTCGCGGGTTACCTACGACGTCAGTAGCAAACCGCCGGCTACGATTGAGTGGGAATGAGGCGCCGCAAGCCACTGAAAACACAGGCGTATCTCACACAGGGTTTACGCTGGGGATTTGTCTGGTGACCGCATCTGGGCGCGCTCAGGCCATCCGGCATACACCGCCGGATAGCCTCAAAGCGAGCACGGATTGACGTTCAGTTAGCCGGGCTGCTGCGTACCAGGTCAGCTTTATACAAACGTGCGCTGTCACAGCTGGTGATCCCGCCAAAGGTTTCTTGGGCTTGCTGCCAGCCACCACCGTTCATCGATATCTCTGCTGTTGTGGCCACCGAATTGTAGTCTACGTCAGCCAGAACCAGCTTGTAATCGAAATCGATGTCGCCCGCACCTAGCCCCGGGAAGAACACATAGGCGCTGGTTCCTTCTGCACCTTTACTGTCCATGAACTTGCCAAAGTCACGGGTGGCCTGAACGGCTTCCTGAATTGTGCTGTCTTCGTCGACCTTACAATCCATAAAGCGTACCAGGGAGGATTCCGGAAACTCCGACACTGGCGGTTGCATCGGTAGGACTGCCATTGAAGAGTGCGAATCGCAGCTGAGCACATCAAAAAACTCCGCGCTCATCTTGGATCCGTCGTCCTGCCAGGTTTGCAAGGCTGAGCCCATGGCTTTGTTAGTGGGCCACGCTCCCATCCAGGCGACATCAAAAGTAATCTCCGCACCGAAAAAGACAGGGGTCAGCAGCCACGCGGTATAGGGCTCCGGGCTGTTGGCATCGGACCATTTATTCCAGCGCGTCACCACTTTGTCCAGGTCACTCCTGCCTTTGCCATCGAGATAGTTGCACGTGTAGATTTCAACAGGTGATAGAGTAGGTGCTTTGTCATCATCTTGCGCCAGTGCTGCTCCGCTGCCAATTGCAGCGGCTAGTACTGTAGTCACAGTAGCCGTTAAGATTTTCATAATGTGCTGCTCCGTTATTTATTTGCCCGCTTCGAACGGCGGTTAGTTAAGACTAGCGCATAAATAGCGTTCCACAAGGACTAGCGGGTTGAGGCGAATACCTTCACTGCTGTCGCTGTGAAGCACCGTGTGAATGGCTCAAATGGAAGCGTTATTTGACCTGTTTTCGATCTGGCGAGATTTGTGTCGCTTCTCTTCCATTTGTTTGCGAAATCACCAATTGTGAACTAGTCTGATAAGCGCTAGCGTATGCAAATGGAGGGCTTCGCGATGAAGAAGGATTTTCTTCCCACCTGTGCCGGTCTCTGCTTTTTTCTTGTATCCCAGCTAAGTTTTTCAGCCTGGGAAGGCGATCTGATTGGCTCTGATGTTCTGGACTCAGATTTACTGCCTGATGCCACAAATTCCTGGGATAATCCCTCGGCTACTGTCAGCTTTACCGATATAGAGTTCACTCGCGTTCTGAACAACGTGACCACCACGGCGGATTTCACCGAGAATCGCCTGACCCTTACTTACACGAATACCTCGACCTTTAACAACATCACCTATCCACCACTGGTATTCGATTTCTTTGACCTGAATCTTGGAGGTAATGGCATACAAGGGATATCCCAGGTGTCATCGAATTTCAGCCAGCCGATTATCGCCAGCAGTACGCCGGTTTCGATTCGTCTTGAGGTGCCGGGACAAAATACTAATGTGGGCGAATCGTTTACCGCGGTATTCGAGTTTGCGCCCGCCCCCGACGTTTCGGTAGTCACCAGCGATCCCGTCTACAGCTTTGATTACGGTCAAATTGGCACTATTAATACGGGCTTTGAAGTGAGGAACCCTCAAGAGCTTACTTTAGAGATAGTTTCTTCCTTTGAACCCGATTTCGGTTTGCAGGCGGGGCAGAAGGTGCAGGAAGGTTTTGTTATCTATGACGGCACCCTGTTGCTCGAAGTTGATTCAGAAGCGCTGCCGGCCAGGACGGGGCTGACTACAACCTATCGTATGAACGTTGATCCCAGAGCGTTGGGGAGGGCGTTCCTTCGAGCACGTTACCTGCGCCAGGGTGTGTTTGACGACGAGCTTGACCCCCGTGCTGCAGCCGGAAGAGCCGCCAGGGCGGCGCGATTATCTGATATTCGAATTATGCGCTATGTGGAGGATGAAGGGCGCTGGCTTAGGGCCGCACGTGTCTCCGCGAGGGCAAACCCCAGGGTCGACGCCCGCTTTGTGCGTAGGGCCGAGCCTAGAGGCGTCATTGGGGAGTACGGTACCTTTGTGAACCCCGATGACACGGCTTATGTATGGGCTGTAATCGATAGAAACAGCAGCTACACCATTGGTATCAATTCCGACGATGATGGCGATGGTGTCTTCAATGTAAACGACAACTGCCGCAACGATGCCAACGCCAACCAATTAAATACCGATGGCGATGAATTCGGTAACGTCTGTGACGACGATGACGATGGTGACGGCGTGGACGATGACGTCGACAACTGTCCACTCAATGCCAACGCTGATCAGGCGGATACGGATGGTGACGGAGCCGGTGATGTCTGCGATGACGATGATGATGACGGCGATGGCGTTCCCGGCGATGTAGATCAGTGCCCTGCAACTGGTCCGTCCGAAGTTGTAAACGCTGATGGCTGTTCCGTGTCAGACCTTTGTCCCTGTGATACCGAGTGGAAAAACCACGGTGCCTTCGTCAAGTGTACCGCCCAAACCTCGGGAGACTTCCTCGAAGCCGGGCTTATTACTGAAGCGGAGAAGGACGCTATCGTCAGCGCTGCTGGTGGCTCCTCCTGCGGTAAAAAGAAATAGCTCTGCGTCTATTCGCTACTAACGTAATGGCCGCCGTTCTGGCGGCCTTTTTCTGTCTGGGATTGGCGCGTGCCGAGCCGACAGTTTTATCGGACACTGATGGCGCAGTCTCCACAGTTGTACTCAGCCTTAACAGTGCCCGCAGGGCAGCCCTGCGTAACTTCGAGGCGGTGCAGAGTATTGTCAATGCACTTCCAGCGGATACACAGGTCCGTATTCTAACCAACGACCGATCTGCCTTCCTTGTTGCACGCAACACCTTTGGTGATCGCGTCCAGTTTGTCGCCATGCCCGCGGAAGAGCCGATCACTATCTGGCCTCAGGATCCTTTCGTTGTGCTCCAAAGAAGTGAAGGTGAGCCGAATATACTGCTTAAGTCCCGCTCCTTTGAGCGCGCGGGCGACGATAACATGGCTGACGTGTTGGCGGAGGCACTGGGTCTACAGGTAAAACTGTCTGAACTGCACTTTGAGGGAGGTAACATCGTCGCAGATGATCGCCACGTGTTGATCGGGGCGAATACCATTCGCTACAACGCCGTAGTCAATGGTACAGACGATAACTCCGTCGGCCTTGCTTTCCAGAATGAGTTGGGTCGCCCGGTGCTGGTAATAGGACCCTATCCACAACCGGTGGCACACATCGACATGATGATGACGCCGTTGGGGGAAGGACGCATGGCGGTGGCTGACGCTTCCCTTGGTGTTAAGCTGGTAGAGCAGGCGTACGCGGAGGATCCCAATTCTGTCGCGGAATTTGAGAATCTTTGCCATGAGCAGTTCTTCGGTCATCCCAGCATTGAGCGCGTGCGGGCCAAGGGGGGGGAGATGATTTCTCCGCCGGAGCTCTTCGGGATGACGCGCAAGCTGTTGGAGGTCAATAGGAACATAGCGCCTGTTTTGGACGGCATAGCCCGATCTCTTGAGCAGGCTGGCTACAGAGTCATCCGTATACCGTTTTACTTCGGTGGTCCGGAAAGTCGTGAGTTGGATCCAAACAACCCGGATAGCTCGGTTGCTGCTTACCCGATGCTCACCTATAACAATGTGCTGTCACATAATTCGTCCCAAGGGCGCACTGTGTATCTGCCAGCCTATGGCTGGCCGCAGTTTGATCAGGCTGCTGAGCATGCTTGGCAGGAGGCTGGTTTCAAAACTGTTCCGGTGTCGGGCCTGACCATCAGTGCTATGTACGGTGGTGCGCTGAGGTGCTCCGCGAAGGTGCTGGAGCGTTCTCCGGTTACTGCTCCCTGAACGATCGCCGCAAGCTGCGCGTTATCGGTTCAAGCAGGTAGGATAGGGCAGAACGTTCGCCGGTAATAATCATCACCTCTGCCTGCATGCCGGGCTGTACATGAAGCTCGCCCTGGCGATTCAATGCCCCTTCATCGAAGATCACTTTGGTCAGGTAGTAGGGCAGGCCGGTGCGTTCATCGGTCAGTCGGTCCGCAGAGACTACCGACACCGTGCCTTCAATCGGGATTGCATCGCGCTGGTTAAAGGCCAGCAGGCGTACGTGCGCGGGCAGCCCGGAGCGCACCACGTCGATATCCTGCGGTGAAATATGGGCGTTAACTACCAGTGAGTCATCCGTCGGGACGATATCCATCAGCGGCTCACTGGAACCGACCACGCCGCCGAGTGTGTGTACCTGCAAACCAACGACAGTGCCGTCGATGGGCGCGGTGATCGCGGTGCGCGTCAATATGTCACTGGAGGCGCGCATCTGCTCGTTCAGTTCCTGCAGGTCGGTTTGCACATCACGCAGCTCAGCGGTGATCTCGCTGGAGCGCCGCGACTTGAGTTCCAGTATCTGTAATTCCTGTTCGGCAATATTCTGTTTTGCCCGGGCGATCAGGGCCAGGTCGCGATTCTTTTCACCGCCAATATCTGCGGCTTCGCGCTGCAATTCCAGCATGCGCGACTTGCCCACCAGCTTTTTCTCCACCAGTGGCTCCATGCTGTCGATTTCATCTTGCAGATAGCCCAGTTGCTCATCGGCGGCGGCAACTTCACCTCCCAGGCCTTCAATTTCCTTCTGGTACTGCGCGATCCGTTGATCCAGTATCGCCAGGTGACTGGCGTGACTTTCGTTGCGGGATTGGAATAGATTTTCTTCACCGCGCAGGGCTTCCTCAACCTCGGCCTGTTCCCGCAATGCGACCAGGCTGTCCGGAAACTTGATCTGCTCCTTTGCATCCCGTTCTGCCAGCAACCGCGCTTCACGGGCGACCAGTGCGCCCCTGCGCGCCTGGAAACGTTGCTGCTGCGCGCGAGCTTGGGTATCGCTCAGCTCGATAAGAACCTGCCCGCGAGTGACCTGGTCACCATCGCGAACATTGATAGCCTTTACGATGCCCCCTTCGAGATGCTGGATGGTTTTGCGGCTGCTATCCACCGCAACCTCGCCCGGCGCGATCGCTGCACTGGACAAACTGGAAAAGGCCGCCCAGCCGCCCAGTAGCAGGAAGAATACCAGGATCACCAGCCCACCCCGGCGTGCGGGAAGTGCGGGATCGAGCTTGTGCATTGCGTCGGTAGAGCTGCTCATGACTGAAGTTGTCCACTGCTCTGCATGGCTGTGACCTTTTCGATAATTTCTTCACGGGGACCATAGGCCGTGACCCGACCGTCGCGTACCACCAACAGTTTGTCTACCGAGGAGAGTACGGAGGGTCGATGTGCAATGGTGACCAGGGTGACTCCCGCCTGACGGAGCTCTGCCATCGCCGCGACAAGTGCACGCTCTCCTTCCCGGTCAAGGTGAGCATTGGGTTCATCCAGTACAACCAGCGCCACCTGGGCATAGACCGCGCGGGCCAGGGCGATGCGCTGGCGTTGGCCCGCTGACAGCAGGCAACCCTGGTCGCCGATTTCAGTGTCGTAGCCCTGGGGAAGGCGCATGATCAGTTCGTGGCACCCCGCGCGCTTGGCGGCGGCAATGACCTTCTCCCGGTCAGGGTCCTGCATACGGCAGATGTTATCGGCAACACTACCGCCCATCAGCTCGACATTTTGCGGAACGTAACCCAGGTACTGCCCCCGGTCACTGCTTGGCCAGTGTGCCAGATCCATTCCGTCCAGCCTTACGTGACCAAGGCGGGGTGTCAGGTTGCCTACCAGTAGTTGAGCGAGCGTAGACTTCCCCGCGCCCGAGGGACCGATCAGCCCGAGGGATTCTCCAGGCAATAGGGAGAAGTCTATGCCGTACAGGCAGGGCTCACTGTGACCGGGATGGATATAGGTCACATTTTCTACCTGTAGCAGCCCCGAGGGTGAGGGCAGAGGCATGGTATCAGTGCGAACAGGCAGTTCATTGATGCGTTCACATACGCTGAAGTACGCGTTTCTGGCTGCGTTCATCGACTTAAAAGAGGCGATGCCTTGTTCCACAGGTGTCATCGCGCGGCTGATAAGGATCGATGCGGCAATCATGCCGCCGGGGGTCAGTTCTCCTCCCAGGACCAGATAGGCGCCCAGGCCAAGTACCGCCAGTTGCAGGCCCATACGAAAGAACCTGGCCAGGGAAAGTATGCCGCTGTTTCGATCGTCGCTCTTTGCTCCGTCAGACAGCAAGTGGTCATTGCGTGCACCCCAGCGTGCTATCCACGCGGTGGAAATACCCATTGCCTGAAAAGCGCTGGCACTGCGCACGCCCGACTCGGCCTCGCGCTGGTGTTGCAGTCGTTCGGTATTCAGGCTCTCCATCTGTTGTTGATTGCCTAGCTCACCAATCACCGCGATTGCCAGCAGTACAATTACGCCAAGGGTAGCCAGGAGTGCCAGGGCCGGATGTAACAGGAAGATGACGACTAGAAACAGTGGTAGCCAGGGCAGGTCGAGCAAAGAACTGGCTGCACTCGAATTAAGAAAGCCGCGAACACTGCCAATGTCACGCAGGTTTTGTACTGACGCTGGTTCACTACTGCGAGCGCCCGACAGAACCGATTGATTGAGCGCGAGAGGTGAAATGCCCTGATCGAACAGATAACCGATACGCGCCAGCACCTGGTTGCGTGATGCATCAAGCAGGGCGAAGGCCGCCAGTGCCACAACCGCGATCAAGGTGAGTGAAAGTAGGGTATCAGTGCTGCGCGAGGTGAGCACGCGGTCGAACACCTGCAACATATAAAGGGGTACGGTAAGCACCAACAGGTTCAGGAAAAAGCTATAGGCAATCATCAGCCAGGTATAGCGTTTTGCCGTGGCGCGAAAATCATGCAGAGCGGGGTGAACCGCAGCCCCATCCTGGGCCTGGTTAGTCTGTGTAGTCATAATCAGGCCAGCAGGTCGTCCTGCGCCATGCCATCCGCAATGGATGACGCACCCGCCTCCAGCTCTGCGAGTAGCTGTGCAGGCAGAATTGCTTCTTCCTCGCTGCTGTCCAGGGTGGCGAGAATAAGTTCGTCGGCGCTCGACAGCCCCGAAACACCTTCCAGGATAAGCGTATCACCGCTGGACAGGGTGAGCAGGGTATCCATTACACCGTCCAGGTTATGATCCTGCTCGGTTATCGAATCGATCTGCAAGCCGTCGGCGAGATAAATACCGTCTTCACTGACATCGAAGTCGGTGATCACGTCATCGCCATCCTCCCCGGAGAATACAAACCAGTCAGCGCCAGCACCACCAGAGAGTGTATCGTCGCCGTCACGACCGTAGAGGAAGTCGTCGCCGGCACCGGTGGCGTAGCTGTCATTGCCACTACTGCCGTAGAACTGGGTGCTGTTGCCACCTACTGCGCTATTGTGAGCGGTGAAGATCGCGGTGTTATCACCAATCTCTAAATCGAACTCGAAGCCCGCGTCGACACCCAGAACTGCGTGGGCAATATCCCCCCTTAGCAGCTCGATTCCGCCGGCACTTTCCAGGAAGACGAAGCTGTCTCCGGTTTCAGGCACGAAGCCGCCGTAGAAAGAGAATTCGATGGTTCCACCGCTGAGGGAAGCATTTCCTCCGATTTCCACTCGATCATAATCATTCAACTCTGTGCCACCCAGTTCTATGTGAAGGAAGCCGCTGCGCTGCATATAGTCGCCTGTAATTGTCAGCACTCCGGGGGAGAGTCCGGATGCGATAGTGCCGCCATCGTTGTCGATGGTGGTAGCGTTCAGCGTACCGTCTCCCGTGAGTTGTCCGCCTGCACCAAGGTAGAGATTCGTTACAGTTAATACATTGTCATCGCCATCAATGTCTTGTCCGATATGCACCGTTGCCGTACCGCCGGTGCTGCCAATATCCACGGTGTCTGTTGCAAAATTGTAGGCTCGGGCGACCACTAGCGTGCCCCCTGCGTTCCAGGTCGAGGTATCAGAAGTAGAGCTGGTAATATTAACCACAGCGTCTTCCCCGGCCACACCGCCGAGGACGGTGACAGTACTGGAATGGAAGCTTGCTGTGGCACCGTCTGTGATATTCAGGGTAGCGGGCGAGCCGCCAGATCGGCCGAGGCTGACATCTGTGGCAGCTACAGTCTGGAGTGATGAACCTAGCCCGTCTATATCGATAGTGCCGGAACCCTGTACGGTACCACCACTGCCCTGAATTACGAGGTCGCCACCATTGGAGGCAGTTACCATTCCAGTATCTGCCATCGTCAATTCATCACCGGTACCCATCCACAATGTGATGGTACGCCCACTCACGTTGGCATCGATACTGCCCTGCAGCAGCAACTCAGCCTCATCAAAAATTGTGATATCCCCGTAGCCGCCGCTGATGGAGGCGTCCGGCCCGATCACAAAGGTGTCGCCGGTGGTGTTGGTGGGGTCGAAACGAAGCTCCGGGCTGTTGGAGGAAGAGCTGTCGTTAAAGACCACGTTGCCTGCTATGAAATTCTGCGTACCCGCCAAAATTAGGTCAGACCGTATGGTGTTGCTCCCATTGCCTAGCGTGATCGTACCCGCACTGTTAGCGTCACCGTTGGCATTGCGCACCTCAAGATCACCGGTTACGTCGATACGGGTAGAGTCCTGCGGGGCCGACACATCGCCCCAGATCACCACATTGTTGAAGGCGGCATCGACTGTTACGCCCGCATTGAAGACCGTCAGGCTGACCCCGGCGACATTTTGTATCTGTAATATGCCGTCGCTGAAGGAACCCCCACGAACCTCCCAGGGCCCGGTCTCAACACCCAGACTGAAATCTGGACCGGGTCCGGCCTGGGCGGCATTTTCCAGATCCATCGCGCCGAACAGGGCTACCGTCCCGTCATCCCCGTCGATCCCTGTCGTTGCACCGCGTTGAAAATCACCGATATCGGCCTCGACAAAACTGCCGTAGAGATTGACCTCGGCATAGCTGGCATCGATGGTGCCATCATTGTCCCAATTACCCTTCAGGTTTAACGTGGCCAGATTGCCACTGTCGATGCCGGTAACACTGATGGTCTGGCCGACACTGTTCAACATCCCGCTGGCATCGCTGCCCAGGGTGATGGTGGTTGTGCCGGTGCCGGTCACAGCCCCGTTGTTGGTGAACTGGCCCTGGAAATCAAGGCTACCGGCCGTGGCGGCAACACTGCCGTTGTTTACAATCACCCCGTTTGAATCGGTCTGGAGAAAATTGCCAGCACTGGCGGTGACCGTGCCCCCGGTATCGATGGACAACTCGTCACCGGTGCCCATCCACAATGTGATGGTACGACCACTCTCGTTGGCATCGATACTGCCCTGCAGCAGCAACTCAGCCTCATCAAAAATTGTGATATCCCCGTAGCCGCCGCTGATGGAGGCGTCCGGCCCGATCACAAAGGTGTCGCCGGTGGTGTTGGTGGGGTCGAAACGAAGCTCCGGGCTGTTGGAGGAAGAGCTGTCGTTAAAGACCACGTTGCCTGCTATGAAATTCTGCGTACCCGCCAAAATTAGGTCAGACCGTATGGTGTTGCTCCCATTGCCTAGCGTGATCGTACCCGCACTGTTAGCGTCACCGTTGGCATTGCGCACCTCAAGATCACCGGTTACGTCGATACGGGTAGAGTCCTGCGGGGCCGACACATCGCCCCAGATCACCACATTGTTGAAGGCGGTATCGACTGTTACGCCCGCATTGAAGACCGTCAGGCTGACCCCGGCGACATTTTGTATCTGTAATATGCCGTCGCTGAAGGAACCCCCACGAACCTCCCAGGGCCCGGTCTCAACACCCAGACTGAAATCTGGACCGGGTCCGGCCTGGGCGGCATTTTCCAGATCCATCGCGCCGAACAGGGCTACCGTCCCGTCATCCCCGTCGATCCCTGTCGTTGCACCGCGTTGAAAATCACCGATATCGGCCTCGACAAAACTGCCGTAGAGATTGACCTCGGCATAGCTGGCATCGATGGTGCCATCATTGTCCCAATTACCCTTCAGGTTTAACGTGGCCAGATTGCCACTGTCGATGCCGGTAACACTGATGGTCTGGCCGACACTGTTCAACATCCCGCTGGCATCGCTGCCCAGGGTGATGGTGGTTGTGCCGGTGCCGGTCACAGCCCCGTTGTTAGTGAAATGACCTTGGAAATCGATACTGCCGGCCGTGGCGGCAACACTGCCGTTGTTAACAATCACCCCGTTTGAATCGGTCTGGAGAAAATTGCCAGCACTGGCAGTGAGCGTACCCCCCGTATCGATGGTCAACTCGTCACCGGTACCCATCCACAGCCTGATCAAGCGACCACTCTCGTTGGCATCGATACTGCCCTGCAGCAGCAACTCGGCCTCATCAAAAATTGTGATATCCCCGTAGCCGCCGCTGATGGAGGCGTCCGGCCCGATCACAAAGGTGTCGCCGGTGGTGTTGGTGGGGTCGAAACGAAGCTCCGGGCTGTTGGAGACAGAGCTGTCGTTAAAGACCACGTTGCCTGCTATGAAATTCTGCGTACCCGCCAAAATTAGGTCAGACCGTATGGTGTTGCTCCCATTGCCTAGCGTGATCGTACCCGCACTGTTAGCGTCACCGTTGGCATTGCGCACCTCAAGATCACCGGTAACGTCGATCCGGGTAAGGTCGCTCGGGGCTGACACGTCACCCCAGATCACCACGTTGTTGAAGCTGGCATCCACGGTGGTCTGATTGAGGACCGTCAGGCTGACCCCGGCGACATTTTGTATCTGTAATATGCCGTCGCTGAAGGAACCCCCACGAACCTCCCAGGGCCCGGTCTCAACACCCAGACTGAAATCTGGACCGGGTCCGGCCTGGGCGGCATTTTCCAGATCCATCGCGCCGAACAGGGCTACCGTCCCGTCATCCCCGTCGATCCCTGTCGTTGCACCGCGTTGAAAATCACCGATATCGGCCTCGACAAAACTGCCGTAGAGGTTGACCTCGGCATAGCTGGCATCAATGGTGCCATCATTGTCCCAATTACCCTTCAGGTTCAACGTGGCCAGATTGCCACTGTCTACACCGGTAACACTGATGGTCTGGCCGACACTGTTCAACATCCCGCTGGCATCGCTGCCCAGGGTGATGGTGGTTGTGCCGGTGCCGGTCACAGCCCCGTTGTTAGTGAAATGACCTTGGAAATCGATACTGCCGGCCGTGGCGGCAACACTGCCGTTGTTAACAATCACCCCGTTTGAATCGGTCTGGAGAAAATTGCCAGCACTGGCAGTGAGCGTACCCCCCGTATCGATGGTCAACTCGTCACCGGTACCCATCCACAGCCTGATCAAGCGACCACTCTCGTTGGCATCGATACTGCCCTGCAGCAGCAACTCGGCCTCATCAAAAATTGTGATATCCCCGTAGCCGCCGCTGATGGAGGCGTCCGGCCCGATCACAAAGGTGTCGCCGGTGGTGTTGGTGGGGTCGAAACGAAGCTCCGGGCTGTTGGAGACAGAGCTGTCGTTAAAGACCACGTTACCGGCAATGAAGTTCTGGGTACCTTGCAGGAAAATGTCAGTCCGCATGGTGTTGCTCCCATTGCCTAGCGTGATCGTACCCGCACTGTTAGCGTCACCGTTGGCATTGCGCACCTCAAGATCACCGGTAACGTCGATCCGGGTAAGGTCGCTCGGGGCTGACACGTCACCCCAGATCACCACGTTGTTGAAGCTGGCATCCACGGTGGTCTGATTGAGGACCGTCAGGCTAACTCCGGCGACATTTTGTATCTGTAATATGCCGTCGCTGAAGGAACCCCCACGAACCTCCCAGGGCCCGGTCTCAACACCCAGACTGAAATCCGGACCGGGTCCGGCCTGGGCGGCATTTTCCAGATCCATCGCGCCGAACAGGGCTACCGTCCCGTCATCCCCGTCGATCCCTGTCGTTGCACCGCGTTGAAAATCACCGATATCGGCCTCGACAAAACTGCCGTAGAGGTTGACCTCGGCATAGCTGGCATCAATGGTGCCATCATTGTCCCAATTACCCTTCAGGTTCAACGTGGCCAGATTGCCACTGTCTACACCGGTAACACTGATGGTCTGGCCGACACTGTTCAACATCCCGCTGGCATCGCTGCCCAGGGTGATGGTGGTTGTGCCGGTGCCGGTCACAGCCCCGTTGTTAGTGAAATGACCTTGGAAATCGATACTGCCGGCCGTGGCGGCAACACTGCCGTTGTTAACAATCACCCCGTTTGAATCGGTCTGGAGAAAATTGCCAGCACTGGCAGTGAGCGTACCCCCCGTATCGATGGTCAACTCGTCACCGGTACCCATCCACAGCCTGATCAAGCGACCACTCTCGTTGGCATCGATACTGCCCTGCAGCAGCAACTCGGCCTGATCAGTAATCGTGATATCCCCGTAGCCGCCGCTGAAGGAGGCGTTGGGCCCGATCACAAAGGTGTCGCCGGTGGTGTTGGTGGGGTCGAAACGAAACTCGGGGTTGTTGGAGGCACTGCTGTCGTTAAAGACCACGTTGCCGGCGATGAAGTTCTGGGTACCTTGCAGGAAAATGTCAGCTCGCTCGGTGAGACTCCCATCACCCAGGGTGATCGTACCTGCACTGTTGCTGTCGCCGTTGGCATTGCGCACCTCAAGATCACCGGTTACGTCGATCCGGGTAAGGTCGCTCGGGGCTGACACGTCACCCCAGATCACCACGTTGTCAAAGGTTGCGTCAATTGTGGTTGTATTCGACAGAGTAAGGCCGTTGTTAACATTAAAGGTACCGTATCGCAGCGTGCCCGCTGTCACATTCAGCGTGCCGTCAACGACCAGCATGTCCAGCACTTCAAGGACACTGCCACTGTTTATGTTGAGTACGCCGCCGGCTTGAACATAGGAACTGTCAAACTGGGGTATACCATTGATAGCCAAAGTGGCGCCGTTTACGTTGACTGTTTCGCCATCGAGGTCGAGCAAGCCTATGGTGGTGTTTCCGGTTAATGTAACCGGGTTGGAGGTATCCACATCCGTAATGCGCGCGTAGTCGCCTGCTCCGGGCAACTGACTAACCCCCTGATTGTCAATCCAGTTTGCGGTGGTAAGCCATTGGTCATCCCCAAAGCCATCGGTCCAGTTGATGGGTGGAATGACTTCGAAGTTGAAAGGTTCGGATACCGGCGACGTGCTACCCGCTTCAGTCGCGGTAGCAGTAAGCGTATAACTACCTTGCGCGAGTGTTGTGGCGGCATAACTGAATGCCCAGGTTCCGCCTCCATCAGCGAGTACCGTACCGATGCTCACCGTATCGAGGAAAACCTCTACCGTAGACCCCGCTACAGCGGTGCCCGAAAATGTCAGCGTGTCATCCGAGGTGACACCATCGCTGGAGGACTGGCCGGTGTCATCAGTAAGACTGAGAATAATCGGCTGCGCAGTGGTCAGCGAATCGTCAATAAGCACAACCAGTGGTGGCGCGGAGAGCGCTGATTCGTTGCCCGCATCATCGGTAGCTGTGGCTGCCAGGTCCCATGTGGCGTTTGATAGTACTGTGCTGGTAATTGACCATGCGCCCGCCACTGCTTCGGCGGAGCCCAACAATGAGTAGTTGGCGCCACCGTCTGTGGTGCCATACAGTTTCACCAAAGTACCGGTATCGGCGGCGCCAGTAATGGTCGGTGTGGAATCGCTGGTGATATTGTCATCGCGGACCAGACCAGTATCCGACCCCTCAGTCAGATCCAGCCCGCTTGGCACGGTAGGCGGTGTCAGGTCAATTTCAACACTCAGTATCGATGAGGTTGCCCCGACATTTCCGGCAACGTCGATGTTACGAGCGGTGAAGTCGTAGGTCCCTTCAGTCAGGCTCGACGTGGTGTAGAACCAGTTGCCGGCACCATCTACCGGCGCGCTGTCCTCCAACACACCGCCGATAAGTATCTCTACGGTGCTGTTTGGCTCAGCCGTGCCGCTCAGCGTTGGCGTGTCGTCGTTGGTCAGATCGTCGGTGTCTGAATCTCCCAGGTCTGAAGCCGCCTGCAAATCAATCGTGGGTGCCGCTGGACCCGTTGTATCGATCACAATGTCGCTGGTATCGCCCAGGTTGCTGGCGGGCAGTGTGGTGCCCGTTTGCTCGTTACTCGCGGCATCGAAGACGGACTGGGCGGTGATACTCGCCACGCTGAGATCGTTATCGTCTTCACCGGATCCGGTTGCCCCGACCGTATAGGTGCCACTGACTTCGCTGCCCGAAATTTGGTCGAGCAACACGCTCTCGCCATTGCTCAGAACGACAGTCAAGGAACCGCTCTGGATGTTTTCATCGTAGGTCGCGGTGATATTGATCAGCGAGGTGGGGCCGTAGGTATCGTCGCTTGTGGTCGAGCTGAACGACTGCAGAATGGGGGCATCCACGTCGCCCGCAGCAGGGTCAATGGTAATAACCAGTGCGGTGGAAGCGGCTGAGATGTTTCCGGCTGCGTCAGTCGCTGTGGCGGTGAGGTTGTGTGGCCCGTTGGCCAATTCACTGGTGGTAATTGACCATGTCCCATCACCGGCAGCCTGGGTGGTCCCAACTTCGGTTGCGCCATCCAGCAGGATTATTGTGGCGTTCGCTTCTGCCATGCCGTTGATGGTGGGAGTGGTAACTGCGGTCAGATCATCATCGTCAAAAGGACCGCTATCCGAGGCCGGGTCGAGGTCCAGCCCGGTCGGTGCAGCGGGTGCGGTGAGGTCTACAATTACGTCATACTGGCTGGAAACCGCGCTGGTATTACCCGCAGCGTCGGTCGCCGTGGCGGTGAAGCTGTGCGTGCCCTCAGCGAGGGTGGTGCCGGTGTAATCATAGCTCCAGTTACCACTGCCATCGGCAGCGATGGTATCCAGCACGCCCGCCCCCACCAGGGTGAGTTCGACCGCGCTGTTGGCTGCAGCAGTGCCGGATATGAAAAGAGTCTGGTCGGTGGTAATTCCATCGGATGATGATCCACCAGTATCGTCGGTAATCGTTGTGATGCTCGGTGCGGGTGGGGCGGTGGTGTCGATAACAATATCGCTGGTATCACCCAGGTTGCTGGCGGGCAGCGAGGTGCCGGTTTGCGTGTTACTCGCGGCATCTGAGACGGATTGCGATGTGATGCTGCTGATGGAGAGGTCTGCGTCATCCTGCCCTGAGCCGGTGGCACCGACGGTATAGGTGCCGCTAACTTCGGCGCTCGATATCTGGTCAAGCAGTACGCTCTCACCGTTGCTCAACACAACGGTTATTGAGCCACTTTGGATGTTCTCGTCGTAGGTCGCAGTAATGTTGATAAGCGAACCGGGACCGTAAGTGTCGTCAGTCGTGGTTGAACTGAATGACTGCAGCACAGGTGCCTGGGTGTCGTCACCGCCTGACGTGTCGATGGTGATAACCAGCCCTGTGGAAAGCGCAGACTCGTTGCCCACGGAGTCTGTCGATGTTGCTTTCAGGGTGATCACACCATCCGCCAGGGTGGAGGAGGTTATACTCCAGTCACCGCTACCGTTTGCCACCGCAGTACCCAGCGGAGTGGATGTGTCTGCATCGTCGTATAGTGTTACCAATGTGCCGGCGGGGGCCGATCCGTTAATGGTGGGCGTGGTGACCGCCGTGATGTCATCGTCGTTCATTGTTCCTGAATCAGATGCCGGGTCGAGATCCAGGCCGGTAGGCACCGCCGGTGGTGTGGTATCGATCACAATGTCGCGCACATCACCCAGGTTGCTGGCGGGCAGAGATGTACCCGATTGGTTGTTGCCGGCGGCGTCGCCCACCGATTGACTGTTTATGGTGGTGATGGACAGATCGCCATTGTCCTCACCGGAATTGGTAGCTCCTACCGTATAGCTGCCACTGGCGGAAGTCCCGGAGACCTGATCCAACAGGACATTGACACCGTTATTGAGCTGCACGGAAATAGTCGAACCCGATTCCATGGCTTCGTCGTAGTTGGCCGTAATGTTAATTACCGACTCAGGGCCGTAGGTGTCATTGGTGGTTGTGGAGGTAAAGGATTGCAACACGGGAGCAGCGGTATCCACTTCGGCGACAAAGGTGGTGGAAGCGGCACTGGTGTTACCGGCGATATCTGTCGCTGTTGCGGTGAAATCGTAGCTGTCGTCGGCAAGTGGTGTGCCGGTGTAATCGAAAGTCCAGTTCCCACTGCCATCTGCAGACACGGTACCCAGCACGCCAGTTCCGACGAGCGTCACGGCCACAGCACTGTTGGCTTCTGCAGTACCGGAAATACTCAGGGTGTTATCACTGGTTATGCCGTCTGCAGAAGACACACCGGTGTCAGTAGTGATGCCACCGATTACGGGCGCGTTGGGGGCCGTTTGGTCGATGGTGACCCCTATGGAGGCCGAAGGGACGCCGATGTTTCCGGCCACGTCTTCGGCCCTCGCGGTAATCGTGTGAGGGCCTTCCAGGGTTCCGAGTTGCGTAGAGGTGACACTCCAGTTGCCACCGCCATCGACCAGTCCGCTACCCAGCACGGTGACGCCATCTGTGTCGTAAATCAGTACAGTGCTACCCGGTTCCGCAGTGCCGGTGATCACCGGAGCTGTTGAGTTAGTGATGTTGTCTGTATCCGAAGCGCCGGAGTCGGTTGCCGCCGTTAAATCCAATGCCAGCGGAGCAATGGGATCGATCGTATCTACTTCGATAAGCAACTCGACCGATATGGAGCTGATATTTCCAGCGAGATCCGTCGCGGTGGCGGTAATAGGGTGGTCGCCGTGGGTCAGGCTCGTGAAGGTGTACGACCAGCTACCCCCGTTATCGGCCAATGTGGTATCAATCTGGACACCATCGTCGAACACGGTGATCAGGCTATTAGCTTCTGCCGTCCCGGATATCGTCGGTGCGGTGATGTTGGTAATGTCGTCGGTCGCCGATTTCCCGGAGTCGGATGCGGAGTCCAGGCCGACCGAAGGCTGTGAGGGCGGCGTAGTGTCTATCTCAATTTGTAGATTCGTTGAAGCAGGTCCGGTATTTCCTGCAATGTCGGTTATGCGCGCGTAGAGATCGTAGGTATCGTCCGGGGTGAGCTGCGT
The DNA here is from genome assembly GCA_963669435.1 of Halieaceae bacterium. Classification (GTDB taxonomy): domain Bacteria; phylum Pseudomonadota; class Gammaproteobacteria; order Pseudomonadales; family Halieaceae; genus CALJFL01. Next base: position 271,705 of record OY770025.1, on the reverse strand, counting down.
GGATGTAATGGCCCAGCTGCCGTCTCCCGCTATCGTGGTTGAACCGAGCTCGATATCACCGTTGGCGTTGTAGAGGCGGACTGTGGCGCCAACCTCAGCAGGGTCGGCCAAACCGGAAATTGTTGGCGTGTCGTCGTTGGTGAGGTCATCGTCGTTGAAGGCGCCGGAGTCCGAGGTGGCCTCAAGGTCCAGCGCTGTTGGCGCTGTCGGGTCGGTGGTATCCAGAGTCACTGCGAGCGCTGCCGTTGTACTGCTATTTCCGGCGACGTCGATCAGGCTAGCAGTGATGTCCTTGCTGCCATCCGCTCCCAGGTCTCCATCAATTACAGTAAATTCAGCGTAGCCATTACTGATGTCGTTGGCGTCCAGTACCCTGGTGAGTGGTGTATCAAACGAGGAACCTTCGAGCAGGAGCTCTACGCTGTCTCCTACCTCGGCATCTGTCAGACTTACCCGGAAGGTTGGGGTGGTGTCATTGGTCAGATTATCCGAATCCAGGTCGCCGGTATCCGAACCAGCGGTGAGGTCAACCACGCCCTGTGGAGCGGTAGTGTCCAGGGTGATATTCAGTGCAGTCGTGGTACTGGTGTTGCCCGCCACATCGGTCAGTTGAGCGGTAATGGCCTTGATGCCATCGCCACCCAGTTCCGTGTCGATGACCGTGAAATCAACATAGCCGTTGGTATTGACGTCGGTATCGTCCACCAACCGGGTGAGCGGCGTGGTGAACGGGCCACCGTCGATCAGCAATTCCACGGTATCGCCGACCTCCACATCCCCATTGAGATCGACTCTGAATGTTGGGGTGGTGTCATTGGTAATATCGTCCAAATCGCTACTGCCACTGTCGCTGGTGGCCAGCAGGTCCACGACTGCGGTGGGTGCTGTGAGGTCCACGTCGACGTTAAAGTCGGCAGAGTCCGCGCTGGTGTTGCCTGCCGCATCGGTTGCTGTGGCGTGGATAGTGTGATCACCCTCACTAAGTGAAGTGCCCGTGTAATCGTAGGTCCAGTTGCCGCTGCCATCGGCGCTGACTGTGGCGACCCCAACGTCATCGACAAACACATCAACACTGCTGTTGGCTTCGGCCGTACCATTGATGATGAGCGTGGCATCGTTGGTAATACCGTCGCTGTTGGAGCTACCGGTATCAACGTTGATGCTGGTAACTATCGGTGCAGCCGGAGGCGTGGTGTCCAGGGTGATACTCAGTGCAGTCGTGGTACTGGTGTTGCCCGCCACATCGGTCAGTTGAGCGGTAATGGCCTTGATGCCATCGCCACCCAGTTCCGTGTCGATGACCGTGAAATCAACATAGCCGTTGGTATTGACGTCGGTATCGTCCACCAACCGGGTGAGCGGCGTGGTGAACGGGCCACCGTCGATCAGCAATTCCACGGTATCGCCGACCTCCACATCCCCATTGAGATCGACTCTGAATGTTGGGGTGGTGTCATTGGTAATATCGTCCAAATCGCTACTGCCACTGTCGCTGGTGGCCAGCAGGTCCACGACTGCGGTGGGGGCGGTGAGGTCCACGTCGACGTTAAAGTCGGCAGAGTCGGCGCTGGTATTGCCCGCCGCATCAGTAGCAGTGGCATGAATGGTGTGGTCACCCTCGCTGAGTGAGGTACCGGTGTAATCGTAGGTCCAGTCGCCGCTGCCATCGGCGCTGACGGTGGCTACTGATACGTCATCTACAAACACCTCAACGCTGCTGTTCGCCTCGGCGGTGCCGTTGATGATGAGTGTGGGATCGTTGGTGATACCGTCGCTGGAGGAGCTGCCGGTATCAACGTTGATACTGGTCACCACAGGTGCAGCCGGTGGCGTTGTATCCAGGGTAAAGCTTAGTAGTGTGCTGGCGCCCGCATTTCCGGCGACATCGACCTGGCGCACATAAATATTGTTCGCACCCTCGCTGGGCACGATAGCGGTAGTGCCCCAGGTGGCGTCGTCGGTGCTGTATTGGATGGTGGCACCGCCTTCCTCACCTGTGACGGAGTAGCTGCCATCGTTAGTAATGCCGTCGACACCGCTGCTGCCAGTGTCGTTATCTAGCGCGATACTAAGAGAGCCTGGAGGAGTAGTGTCCAGGGTAAAGCTGAGTAAGCTGCTGGGTCCCGCATTTCCAGCGACATCGACCTGTCGTACATAAATGGTGTTCGCTCCCTCACTGGGTACGATAGCGGTGGTGCCCCACGTAGCGTCGTCTGTGCTGTACTCAATGGTGGCACCGCCTTCCTCACCGGAAACGGTGTAGCTTCCATCATTAGTAATGCCATCAACACTGCTGATCCCAGTATCGTTGTCGAGTGATATGGACAGCGCGGCTGGATTGGTGGTGTCGAGGGTAAAGCTAAGGTTAACGCTGGGCCCGGGATTGCCTGCAACATCCACCTGGCGAACATAGATAGTGTTGGCCCCTTCGCTGGGTACGATAGGTGTGGTACCCCAAGTCGCGTCATTGGTGCTGTATTGAATGGTGGCACCGCCTTCCTCACCCGAGACGGTGTAATTTCCGTTGTTGGTTACGCTGTCAGTATCGAATGTACCGGAGTCTACGTCGAGTGTGATCGATAGTGGCCCCGGCGCTGACGTGTCGAAGGTAAAGCTCAGTAGGGCACTGGGTCCTGCATTGCCCGCGACGTCGACTTGGCGAACATAGATTGTGTTGGCGCCTTCACTGGGTACGATCGCAGTTGTACCCCAGCTCGCATCGTCGGTGCTGTATTGAATGGTCGCGCCGCCTTCCTCACCGGAGACCGTGTAGCTCCCATCGTTGGTGATGCCGTCGACGCCGCTGGTCCCAGTGTCATTGTCGAGGGAGATAGACAGGGCGGCGGGATTGGAAGTATCGAGCGTAAAACTTAGTAAAGCGCTGGGCCCCGCATTACCCGCGACATCGACCTGCCGAACATAAATGGTGTTCCCTCCCTCACTGGGTACGATGGCGGCAGTGCCCCAGGTGGAATCATCGGTGCTGTACTCGATGGTGGCACCGCCTTCTTCGCCCGTGACGGTATAGCTGCCATCACTGGTGACCCCGTCTACACCGCTGGTGCCAGTATCATTGTTGAGGGAGATTGATAATGCGGCTGGATTCGATGTGTCCACGGTAAAGCTAAGTAGTGTGCTGGGTCCGACGTTGCCCGCAACATCGATCTGGCGGACATAGATAGTGTTGGCGCCTTCACTGGGTACGATCGCCGTCGTACCCCAGGTAGTATCGTCAGTGCTGTATTGAATAGTCGCACCGCCTTCCTCACCTGAAACGGTATAACTGCCGTTACTGGTGATACCGTCCACACTGCTGTTACCGGTATCGTTGTCCAGCGAGATCGACAAGGCAGCGGGATTGGTAGTATCGAGCGTAAAACTTAGTAGAGCACTCGGCCCCGCATTGCCGGCGACATCGACCTGTCGTACATAAATGGTGTTCGCGCCCTCACTGGGTACGATGGCGGTAGTGCCCCAGGTGGAATCATCGGTGCTGTACTCAATGGTGGCACCGCCTTCTTCGCCCGTGACGGTATAGCTGCCATCACTGGTGATCCCGTCTACGCCGCTCGTGCCGGTATCATTATCGAGTGAAATCGATAAAGCGGCTGGGTTCGATGTGTCCAGGGTAAAGCTAAGTAGTGTGCTGGGTCCCACGTTGCCCGCAACATCAATCTGGCGGACATAGATAGTATTGGCGCCTTCAGTGGGCACTATGGCCGTGGTACCCCAGGTCGCATCGTCGGTGCTGTATTGAATGGTGGCACCGCCTTCCTCACCGGAGACCGTGTAGCTCCCATCGTTGGTGATGTCGTCGACGCCGCTTGTGCCTGTATCATCGTCGAGTGAGATTGATAGAGCGGCAGGGTTGGCTGTATCGAGCGTAAAACTTAGTAAAGCGCTGGGCCCCGCATTGCCGGCGACATCGACCTGTCGTACATAAATGGTGTTCGCGCCCTCACTGGGTACGATGGCGGTAGTGCCCCAAGTGGCATCGTCGGTGCTGTATTCGATGGTGGCGGTGAGTTCTTCGCCCGTGACGGTATAGCTGCCATCGCTGGTGATGCCGTCCACACTACTGATGCCAGTGTCATCGTCGAGCGAGATTGACAGGGCGGCGGGCGCCGTCGTATCGACAACAATATCGCTGGTATCGGCAATGTTGCTGAGCGGCAGGGATGTTCCGGTTTGAGTGTTTCCTGCACCATCGGCTACAGATTGACTGGATATGCTCGCGACGGTTAGATCAGAGGTGTTTTGTCCCGAACCCGTCGCTCCGACTGTATATGTGCCGCTAATGGCTGTACCGGCTATGCTATTCAGCGTGACACTCTCGCCAGTGTCCAAGTTCACGGTGAGCTCCGAACCTGCCGTAACTGCCTCGTCATATGTGGCAATGATCTGGATGGATGCCCCTGGGCCGTAAGTATCGTCCAGGGTTGTGGAGGTAAACGACTGTAGCTGCGGCGCCTGTACGTCGCCACTTCCAGCGGTGTCGATAGTGATGGTGAGGCCCGTAGAAGCTGATGATTCGTTACCCGCGACATCGGTGGCAGTGGCTGTCAGGGTATGGTCCCCATCCGAGAGGGCTGTGGTGGTAATGCTCCAGTTGCCGCCGCCATCGGCGGTATCGGTACCCAGGAGGGTGACACCGTCGGTGTCGAACAGGGAGACAATACTTCCGGCAACGGCGGAACCGTTGATGGTGGGTGTGGTGTCTCCCGTGATGTCATCACTGTCGGATGTGCCGGTGTCGGATGCCGGATCAAGGTCCAATCCCGTGGGTGCTGCCGGCGCAGAAGTATCCAGCGTAAAGCTCAACAGGGCGCTGGGTCCTGTATTACCCGCTATATCTATCTGGCGTACGTAAATAGTGTTCGCACCTTCACTGGGTACAATGGCAGTGGTACCCCAGTTGGCATCATCGGTGCTGTATTCGATGGTGGCGCCGCCTTCTTCCCCGGAGACGGTATAGTTGCCATCGTTGGTAATGCCGTCCACACCGCTGCTGCCGGTGTCGTCGTCGAGTGCGATCGACAGGGCGGCAGGGTTGGTTGTATCGAGGGTAAGGCTCAGCAGTGTGCTGGGCCCTGCATTACCGGCGACATCGACTTGACGCACATAGATAGTATTGCCACCTTCACTGGGCACAATAGCTGTTGTACCCCAGGTCGCATCGTCGGTGCTGTACTCAATAGTGGCGCTGCCTTCTTCACCAGAGACCGTATAGCTGCCATCACTGGTGATGCCATCGACACCGCTGGTACCGGTATCGTTGTCCAGCGAGATCGACAGGGCTGCCGGGGGCGTGGTATCGATGGTGACAAGCTGGGATGCTGTGGGTCCGATATTTTCGGCGGCATCGACCACGCGCAACTGTATAGTATTGGTAGTAGTCAAAGCGGTATCGTCGAAATCGACGGCGTTGCCGGTGACCGAGCCGGAGATATCGGCCCAGCTACCGCCATTGTCGTTGGAATATTCCAGACGCTCGCCGGCTTCTAACGTGTCACTCAGGGTGCCGGCCACGAAGAGACCATCAGCATCATTAGTAATAAAGTCTGACGCGGAGACCCCTGTGTCATCGGTGATGCTGTCTATGGTGATGGTGGTGGTCGGGGCCGTGGTATCGATAACAATATCGCTGGTATCGGCAATATTGCTTGCAGGAACGGCGGAGCTTGTCTGGGTGTTGGCTGCGGCGTCAGAGACCGATTCTGCGGATATGCTGGCGACTGTCAGGTCACTGCTGTCCTCACCTGAGCCGGTGGCTCCCACGGTGTAGGTCCCACTGATGCTGCTGCCACCAATGGTGTCCAGCAGCACACTCTCGCCATTGTCCAGCACCACAGTCAATGTCGAACCGGCGGCAATAGATTCGTCGTAGTTGGCGGTGATGTTGATGGAAGCACCGGGGCCGTAGGTGTCATCACTTGTTGTGGATGAAAACGACTGCAGCTCGGGTGCCTGGGTATCACCGCCACCGGAGGTATCGATAGTGATGGTAAGGCCACTGGAGGCCGATGATTCATTGCCCGCGGCATCGGTCGCGGTAGCGGTCAGGGTATGGTCACCCTCTGTCAAGAGGGAGGAGGTGATACTCCAGTTGCCGCCGCCGTCTGCGACAGCAGTGCCCAGTAGGGTGACGCCGTCGGTATCGAAGAGTGAGATATTACTGCCTGCCTCAGCAGAGCCATTGATGGTCGGTGTGGTATCGTCGGTGATGTCGTCCGAGTTTGATGTGCCGGTATCGGATGCCGGATCAAGGTCTAAACCAGTGGGTGCAGCGGGTGCGGAGGTATCCAGGGTAAAGCTCAGCAGGGCGCTGGGTCCTGCATTACCGGCGACATCGATCTGCCGTACATAAATAGTATTGCCACCCTCGCTGGCCACAATGGCCGTGGTACCCCAGGTCGCATCATCGGTGCTGTACTCGATGGTGGCGCCAGCTTCTTCACCGGAGACGGTGTAATTACCATCGCTGGTGATGTTATCGGCTCCGCTGCTACCGGTGTCGTTGTCGAGAGCAATGGTCAGGGTGCCCGGTGCGGTAGTGTCAATAGTAATTAGCTGTGGTGTCGGTTCCCCTGTGTTGCCCGCTATGTCTGCCACGCGCATCTGGATGGTGGTCGTGCTGGTCAACGCGGCATCGATATGGGTAACCGCGGTGCCGCTGACCGAACCGCTGATATCGGTCCAGGTGGCACCGTTGTCATTGCTGTATTCGAGGATCTCATCACCGGTCAGGCCGGCAGTCAGGGTGGCATTGATAGTCAGGCCATCGTTGTCATTGGTAATGAAGTCACTGCTGGAGTTGCCGGTGTCGTCATTGATGCTGTCGATAGAGACGTTGGTGGTGGGTGCGGTGGTATCGATGGTGATCGACTGGCTCGCTACCGTGCCGGTATTCCCGGCGTCGTCGATGACGCGCATCTGGATCGTGGTGGAACTGGTCAACGAAGCATCAGCGTGACTGATGGCGGTACCACTGACGGATTCGGTGATGTCGGTCCAGCTGGACCCGTTGTCGCTGGAGTATTCCAGGCGTTCGTCGGTATCCAGGGTTGCTGACAACGTGGCGTCGATGGTCAGTCCGCCATTGTCATTGGTAATAAAGTCGCTGCTTGAAGTGCCCGTGTCATCCGTGATGCTGTCGATACTGATGGTGGTGGTCGGGGCGGTGGTATCGACCCGGATCGCCAGGCTGGCACTCGGGCTGGACTCATTCCCGGCGATGTCTGTGGCCCGGGCGGTGAGGATATGGTTGCCATCGCTCAGTGAGGAGGCGGTGATGCTCCAGTTGCCGCTGCCATCGGCGGTGTCGGTACCGAGCACGGTCGAGCCGTCGGTATCATAGAGGGTGACAGAGCTTCCCGCCTCGGCAGAGCCGTTGATGGTCGGCGTATTATCCGCAGTAATGTCGTCGGTATCAGAGCTGCCGGTATCGGAGGTGGCATCCAGGTCCAGCCCGGTCGGGGCGGCCGGGGCTGCAGTATCGATCGTAATGAGCTGTGAGTCGGCTGGCCCGGGGTTGCCGGCGGTGTCGACCACCCGCATCTGGATGGTGGTGGTACTGGTGAGAGCACCGTCGATGTGTGTGACCGCCGTACCGCTGACAGACCCACTGATCTCGGCCCAGGTGGCGCCATTGTCATTGCTGTATTCGAGGATCTCATCACCGGCCAGACCAGTGCTTAGCGTGGCATTGATGGTCAGGCCATCATTGTCGTTGGTAATGAAGTCACTGCCGGAGTTGCCGCTGTCCGTCGTGATACTGTCGATAGTGATCGTGGTGGTCGGTGCGGTGTTATCGATGGTGATCAACTGGCTGGCGGCAGCGCCGGTGTTGCCGGCGGTATCGATCACGCGCATCTGTACCGTGGTGGAACTGGTCAACGCGGTATCGGTGTGACCGATGGCGGTGCCAGTGACGGATTCGGTGATGTCGGTCCAGCTGGAACCGTTGTCATTGGAGTATTCCAGGCGCTCATCGGTATCCAGGGACGTAGATAGTGTGGCGCCGATGGTCAGGCCGTCGTTGTCCCGGGTGATAAAGTCGCTGTTCGAAGTGCCAGTGTCAGTCGTGATGCTGTCGATAGTGATGGTGGTGGTCGGGGCGGTGGTGTCGACCCGGATCGCCAGGCTGGTACTCGGGCTGGACTCATTCCCGGCGGTATCGCTGGCCCGGGCGGTGAGGATATGGTTGCCATCGCCCAGTGACGACGCGGTGATGCTCCAGTTACCGCCACCGTCGGCGGTGTCGGTACCGAGCGCGGTCGAGCCATCGGTATCGTACAGGGTGACCGTACTGCCAGCATCGGCCAGGCCGTTAATCGTCGGCGTGTTATCCGCCGTAATGTCGTCGGTATCAGAGCTGCCGGTATCGGAGGCGGTATCCAGGTCCAGCCCGGTCGGGACAGCGGGTGCGGTCGTATCCAGCGTAAAGCTGAGGCTGGTACTCGGGCCCGCATTGCCTGCAGCATCGACCTGCCGGACATAGATGGTGTTACCACCTTCCGTTGGCACGATAGGGGTGCCACCCCAGGTGGCATCGTCGGTGCTGTACTCAATGGTGGCAGTAAGTTCTTCTCCAGAGACCGTATAGCTGCCGTCATTGGTGATCCCGTCGACACCGCTGGTACCGGTGTCGTTGTCGAGCGATATCGACAGGGTGGCTGGCGCGGTTGTATCGATAACAATGTCGCTGGTATCTGCAATGTTGCTGGCCGGGACACTAGAACTGGTTTGTTCGTTGGCTGCAGCGTCAGATACTGATTCAGCAGATATGCTGGCGACTGTCAGGTCGCTGCTGTCCTGCCCGGAGCCGGTGGCCCCCACGGTATAGGTGCCACTGATACTACTGCCACCAATGGTGTCCAGTAGCACACTCTCGCCGTTGTCCAATACCACGGTCAAACTCGACCCGGCGGCGATAGGCTCGTCGTAATTGGCGGTGATGTTGATGGAAGCACCGGGGCCGTAGGTGTCATCAATGGTGGTGGAGGTAAATGACTGCAACTCGGGCGCCTGGGTATCACCGCCCCCGGAAGTGTCGATGGTGATGGTAAGGCCACTGGAGGCCGGTGATTCATTGCCTGCCGTATCGGTGGCGGTGGCGGTCAGGGTATGGTCACCCTCTGTCAAGAGGGAGGAGGTGATACTCCAGTTGCCGCTACCATCGGCGGTATCGGTGCCCAGGACGGTGATACCGTTGGTATCGAACAGGGTGACGGTACTGCCGATCTCGGCAGAGCCATTGATGGTCGGTGTGGTGTCACCCGTGATGTCGTCGCTGTTGGAACTGCCGGTATCCGAGGCTGGATCGAGATCGAGGCCTGTGGGTGCAGCGGGTGCGGAGGTATCCAGGGTAAAGCTCAGCAGGGCGCTGGGTCCTGCATTACCGGCGACATCGATCTGGCGTACATAAATAGCGTTACCGCCCTCACTGGCCACAATGGCCGTGGTACCCCAGGTGGTATCATCGGTGCTGTATTCAATGGTCGCACCGCCTTCCTCCCCCGAGACGGTATAGCTGCCATCGTTGGTGATCCCGTCCACACTGCTGGTACCGGTGTCGTTGTCGAGTGCGATCGAGAGAGCGGCAGGGTTGGTTGTATCGAGGGTAAAGCTCAGCAGGGCGCTGGGTCCTGCATTACCGGCCACGTCTACCTGGCGCACGTAGATGTCATTGGCACCTTCGGTGGGCACAATCGCAGTCGTGCCCCAGGTGGCATCGTCGGTGCTGTATTGAATAGTCGCACCACCTTCTTCGCCGGAGACGGTATAGCTGCCGTCACTGGTGATGCCATCAACACTGCTGGTGCCCGTGTCGTTGTCCAGTGCGATCGACAGGGCGGCAGGGTTAGTTGTATCGAGGGTAAAGCTCAGCAGCGCGCTGGGTCCCACATTGCCGGCAGCATCGACTTGCCGCACATAGATGGTGTTACCACCTTCCGTTGGCACGATAGGGGTGCCACCCCAGGTCGCATCGTCGGTGCTGTACTCAAAGGTGGCGGTAAGTTCCTCCCCGGAGACGGTGTAGCTGCCGTCACTGGTGATGCCATCCACACCGCTGCTACCGGTATCGTCGTCCAGGGAAATCGAAAGGGCGGCTGGCGCCGTGGTATCGATAACAATATCGCTGGTGTCGGCAATGTTGCTGGCCGGGACACTCGAACTTGTTTGTTCGTTGGCCGCGGCGTCCGACACCGATTCTGCAGAAATACTCGCTACCGTCAGGTCACTGCTGTCCTCACCTGAGCCGGTGGCTCCCACGGTGTAGGTCCCACTGATGCTGCTGCCACCAATGGTGTCCAGCAGTACACTCTCGCCATTGTCCAGCACCACAGTCAATGTCGAACCGGCGGCAATAGATTCGTCGTAGTTGGCGGTGATGTCGATGGAGGCACCGGGGCCGTAGGTGTCATCAGTAGTGGTGGAGGTAAACGACTGCAACTCGGGTGCCTGGGTATCACCGCCCCCGGAAGTGTCGATGGTGATGGTAAGGCCACTGGAGGCTGATGATTCATTGCCCGCGGCATCGGTCGCGGTGGCGGTCAGGGTGTGATCGCCTTCGGAGAGTACCGAGGAGGTAATGCTCCAGTTGCCGCCGCCGTCTGCGATAGCAGTGCCCAGTAGGGTGACGCCGTCGGTATCGAAGAGTGAGACCGTGCTGCCGATCTCGGCAGAGCCATTGATAGTCGGTGTGGTGTCGTCGGTGATGTCATCCGTGTTGGAAGTGCCGGTATCGGACGCCGGATCAAGGTCCAATCCCGTGGGTGCTGCCGGCGCAGAAGTATCCAGCGTAAAGCTCAACAGGGCGCTGGGTCCTGTATTACCCGCTATATCTATCTGACGTACATAAATGGTGTTCGCACCTTCACTGGGTACAATGGCAGTGGTGCCCCAGGTGGCATTGTCGGTGCTGTATTCAATAGTGGCGCCGCCTTCTTCCCCAGAGACGGTATAGCTGCCATTGTTTGTAATGCCGTCTACACCGCTGCTACCGGTGTCGTTGTCCAGTGCAATAGTCAGTGTGCCCGGCGCAGTTGTATCCAGCGTAAAGCTAAGCAACGCGCTGGGGCCGGCATTACCTGCAACATCGACCTGGCGCACGTAGATAGTGTTGGCGCCTTCACTCGGAACAATGGCGGTGGTTCCCCAGTTCGCATCGTCGGTGCTGTATTCAATAGTGGCACCGCCTTCTTCACCCGAGACGGTGTAGGCACCATCACTGGTGATCCCATCAACGCCACTGCTGCCAGTGTCGTTGTCGAGTGTTATCGATAGTAATGCGGGAGGGTTTGTGTCCAGGGTAAAGCTTAGACTGGCGCTGGGGCCGGCATTGCCTGCGAGGTCGATCTGCCTGGTGTAGATGGTGTTACTGCCTTCAACAGCCACTACTGGCGTGGAACTCCAGTTCGTATCATCGACACTGTACTCGATGGTCGCACCAACCTCTGCACCGGAGACGGTGTAGCTTCCATCGTTGGTCAATGCGTCTACATTACTGCTGCCACTGTCATTGTCGAGTGAGATGCTCACTACCCCGGGCGCAGTGGTATCGATTACGATATCGCTGGTGTCGCCCAGGTTGCTTACCAGGCCAGCGATGGTTGAACTTGACTGCGTATTACCGGCTATATCCTCAACCGACTCTGAATCGATGCTGGTCACGGTAAGGTCGAAGCTGTCCTGCCCAGAACCAAGTCCACCAACGGTATACGTGCCTGATATCGTTGAACCGGATACGACATCGAGAACAACTGATTCACCGTTATCCAGCGTGACTGTCAATGTCGATCCAGCGACTACATCTTCGCTGTAGTTGGCGGTAATCGTAATGAGGGAGCCTGGCCCGTAATCTCCATCACTCGTTGTTGAAGTGAATGACTCGAGTACGGGTGCGGTAGTGTCTATCGTAAGGTTGAATGTTGTGCTTGGAGTTGATTCGATTCCGCTGGTGCCTATTGCTGTGGCTTCGAATTCGTAGTCACCATCGCCGAGACCTTCTGCGTTGAAGTTCCAATTGCCGTTGTTGCGTGCCTGGACTTCGCCAATCAGTACGCCATCCTGGAATATCTTTACGGTGGCTCTGCTCTCTGCGGTTCCCGAGAGGCGGAGATCAACGTCTGAAGTAATGCCGTCTGTATCTAACGAGCCGCTGTCGTCTCTTTGGTCCAGTTCGAGGGTAGGGGCTGGTGTCGGCTCAGGTGGTACTTCGTCGGTGTCGTTTACAAGAATTTGAATAATTTCTGTGGCGCTTTGTGTCAACGGGTCACCGGAGTCGTCGGTGATCCGAATTTCCACCTCAAAGGGCCCGGTTACGCCATCGATTCCCTCAAAATCTAGATCCGGCGCAGTGGCACTTAAGCGCAGTTCACCAGTGTTGGCATCAATCTCAAAAAAGCTGGCATCCGCCCCCCCGACGATTTCGTAGCTCAGTGTTTGTTTGTTGGAGTCTTTGGAGTAATCGCTTCCCAGCGCGATCACGGTACCGGCGGGAGAGTTTTCGTCAACGGAGAGTTGCAGCGTGGTAAATACAGGCGGTTTATTCTTAGGGGGCATGACGGCGAGCTTCCATATTGCCAGATTTTATATAGAGGCATTGGCTTACAAAGCCCCAACTTTCAAGGTAGATCAGAAAAGGTATAGATCAAGAAAATACCCTTATTAGGGCAGCGAGAAGGCTTGCATCAGGGGTGGCACTAATGCTTATGGGTTAGTTTTCGGGGATAAAGAGCCCGCAAACCCCTTTATAGATAGCGTTAGCTAATTTTCCGAGTGAGACTGGAAAACTCAGAATAGTTATGGTGCTGCGGCAGACTCTTTTGGAAGCCCCACGATTTAGGGGGGTTAGAGTAATAGCCGTGTCCGGATTTTTTGCAGTACACGATCAACCCGCCAGGTCCACCAGCGTCACTCATGCTGCGTTCACTGTTCTTCCCGCCCGTGCAGTTAACTGAGCTGATGGCTTACGTAGATCCGCCGCTGCATCTGCTCCGTATTACTGTGAAGTGATCGGGATCGACAGCACCTAGCCGTCTTTGGTAAACACGAAAATTTGGAAGTTCGTAGCATGCCCATCGGTGCAAATGATCGGGGGCACAGATGGTTAGTGGTGCGTGAGATTCCACTGGGTTTTGATTCTACTGATGCTCGCACCCGTATTACCGCTTAGGGTTTTGCGGAGCATGGTGCAGGCCTGTTCGAGTAATTCAGCTCAAATCGGCGATTGATAACTCATCGATAAAAACTAACTGGAGATAAGAATAAATCGGCTTTTATATAGATAAACTAAAGTCGAGACTGGTAAAAATAGTGACATCTCGCGAGTTTTGCGGGAAAGGAAAACGTGACCTCGCGTGCGACACCTAAACTACAATCACTTGCTGTATTTCTGGACTGTGGCCAGGGAAGGGAGCATTGCCAAGGCGACTGAAAGCCTGCACCTGACTCCCCAGACCATTAGCGGGCAACTCAAGTTACTTGAGGAGTCCGTGGGGGAGCCACTGTTCAACCGTGTAGGGCGGGGTCTGGTTTTGACTGAAACCGGCCACATGGTTTTCCAGTATGCGGATGAAATTTTCACCCTGGGTGCTGAGCTTACTTCGCGTGTTAAGACTGGTCGGGTAGTGGTGCCGGCAGTGCTGGCGGTGGGCGTGGTGAACTCTATCCCCAAACTGGTGACCTCGCGAATTCTGCAGCCGGTTCTACAATCGGAGGTGCCTATCCGTTTGGTGTGTCGCGAGGGCGGCCTGGAAGGGCTGCTTGGCCGGTTGGCGGTTCATCAGCTTGACCTGATTCTATCCGATAAGAGCATACCTTCAGGCTTGTCCGTTAAGGCCTTTAGTCATTCCCTGGGATCTAGCGAAATAGCCTTCTTTGCCAAAAAGGGAACCACCCGGCAGTACGAGAGGAACTTCCCGCAGTCGCTGGACAACGCCCCCATGCTGTTGCCAACCATGGATAACCCGATCCGGCGGGGTCTCGATGACTGGTTTGATCAGCAGGGAATTTCCCCACGATTAGTGGCTGAGTTCGAAGACAGTGCGCTGATGAAAGCCTTTGGTGAAGCTGGAAATGGGGTGTTTGTTGCGCCGGCAGCCATCAGCGGCGAGATAGAGCAAATGTACCGCTGCAAACGCATTGGTGGCGAGGTCACGGTGGACGAGAAGTATTACGCGATATCGCCAGAGCGGAAACTCAAGCATCCGGCGGTGCTCAATATCATCGAACACGCGCGCGCGGAGCTATCCATGCTCTAACCTAAGCTAAGCGACGCCCCAGGTTTTGCTGCGGTCGCGACTCAAGCGGGTGATCATGCGCCGCGCCCTGGCCAGGGCGCCCTCTATGGCAATTTTTGCATCGGTCTGGTTGTTGAAGATGCGGTACTTCTGGCCGCTGCTCTCGGTCAGGCACAGTTTACAGCTGTACATGGCCTGCCCGGCGGGCTTCTCCACATAGTGCTCAAAGTCCACTTCAATGCGGGTCACCTGGTTGAGCAGCGAGCCCAGCATGATTTGCAGCCTGGCTTCTATGACCGGTGTCCACTCGGGTTCCGCCCGGTTGTTGATAACAGTCTTCAGCATGACGATGTCCTCAATACTTCCTTACCCATGCTGAAGCAATCAGGATGTTCGGACCATCTGTATCTACGGTAGGTGAAGTTCGTCAATTTCGATCCTTTCGCCAATTCCGTAATACGTTCTCGAATACTTCGACTGGTTGCCGCGCGGCCAGTCATTATCATTGGAGGCATCACTAACCGGGAGAACAGCGATGAGAGTTGATATACAGACACGTGGTTTTGATCTCACCGACGCCATGCGCGCGCAAGTACACAGGCGTTTGCACAGTAACCTGGCCCGCTTTGATGAATACATTATTGCGGTGGACGTCTACCTGAGCGACATCAATGGCCCGCGGGGAGGAACGGACAAAAAGGCATTGGTGTGCGTGCAACTGGCATCACGCCTGTCGGTGCGCTGTGAAACCGTGCATGTCAATCTGTACGGTGCACTGGCCAAGGCAACCCGTGGTGTACGGCGGCGAGTGAAGCGCTCCGTGCGGCGTCAGCAACGCATCGCCAGGTCAGAACTGCGGCAGTTGCGTCATCTCGAGCAGGATTCGCTGCTATCGTAATGGGCCTGCACGTCTGGGGGTCAGGAAGGGTGTAACAGCGGTTAAGGTGTTGTTTGGCGCGTGGTAGCAGATGCTATGGCCGGCGCGCTAATGCCTTAGCCAATTTGCGTCCGACAGCAAGCAGATGCCTCCGCTGCGCGACAGCAGTGGTCTTACGGACTCGAGAATCTCCTCGACCATATCGGGCTGGTCGCAAGCGATGATGACCAGGCAATTACTCGAGTCACCTGTCAATTCATCGGCGCGGCGCTCGCCGCGGTCGCCCGCTCCCCTGACGTCGGGAATCAGCGTATAACCGGGCGCATTAATGCTGCGCAGTAGTTCTGTCAGTTTCGGGGCCATTGCCGATTCAATGACAATCTCTATGCGTTTACACGGTTTCACAGTAGCCACCTCGCCATGGCGTGGTATGTCGGTATGCCAATGAGAATATTAAAGGGAAAAGTGATGGCGAGCGACATGGTCAGGTAGGTGCCAGGGTTCGACTCAGGCAGGGCCACACGCATGGCTGCAGGTACTGCGATATAGGAACCACTGGCCACCAGCACAATCAGCAGTAGGGCGTCGCCTTCGCCCAGCCCCAGCAGTTTGGAAACGCCCGCTGCCAGCACGGCATTGGCCACGGGCATCGCGATGGAGGCAACTATCATTAACGGCAGCGGCTGTCCTCCCGGTAACCCCACGGCATTATTTTGAAAATCGCGGAAACGCCGCGCTGCCACGATACCCATGTCCAGCAGGAACAGGCACAACATTCCCAGGAACAGACCGGTGACCAGTGGCGCCACCTGCTCCATGCCAGCCGGGCCTGTGACCCATCCAATCAACATACTGCCTAGGATTAATAATACCGAGCCATTGAGAAACGATTCATGCAGTAGTTGTTTCCAGGAGAAAGTGGACTCATTCTCCTGATCCTGATTGGCATAGCGGTTGTACAGTAATATGCCCATTATGATTGCCGGCGATTCCATTAACGCCATAGCCGCCACCAGGTAGCCGTTCCAGGGTATACCCTGAATATCCAGGTAACCTGCAGCTGTTACGAAAGTTACCGCACTGACCGAACCATAGGTCGCAGCGATAGCAGCGGCATCGGCTACTGGCAGCCGCCTGCGCATAAGAAAGAAGGTATACACGGGGATAATGGCTGAAAGCACCACCGCTACGATCAGGGTGACCAGCACGTCCGCGCCTATCGACGATTCCGCCAGCGCTACCCCGCCCTTGAAGCCGATGGCGAACAGCAGGTAAAGCGACAGGAACTTGGTGATCTGCGGCGGAATCTCGAGATCGGATCTGGCGACGACGGCGAAGAGCCCGAGGAAGAAAAACAGCAGTGGCGGTGAACTCAGGTTGCCGAGAAACGCGCTCATTACTAGCCGTCGCCACCTTTAAGGGCTTCGGACTTCGCCATCACTTTGTCTTTCATGCCCTGCTTGTACGCGTGTAAGCGTTCGCGCAAAGCGGCGTCGCTCGTACCGATGATTTGTGCGGCCAGGATGCCGGCATTGGCTGAATTATCGATGGCGACTGTGGCCACCGGCACCCCCGCTGGCATTTGTACAATCGACAGCAGGGCGTCCATTCCTTCCAGGCGCGTTGCTGACACGGGAACACCGATCACCGGCAATACGCTTAGCGCCGCGACCATACCGGGTAGGTGGGCCGCACCGCCGGCACCGGCGATGATTACCTGCAGCCCGCGTTCTTCGGCGGTGGTTGAGTATTCGTGCAGCTTATCCGGGGTTCGGTGAGCGCTGACAATATCAATTTCGTAGGGTACGCCCAATTCGTCCAGCAGTGTCGCTGCCTGTTGCATGGTGGGCAGATCCGAGTCGCTGCCCATGATGATGCCGACTAGTGGTTTCATGCCGCTCGCTCGCCGTCAGGATCAGTGAGTGCTGCCATGGCACGGTCGGCGTAGGTGATTGCTTCCTCAAGTCCGGGCGCTGTGGCGTTGATATGCCCCATTTTGCGGCCCACATTGCCTGGCAGTTTGCCGTACCAATACACCGCGGCGTGTTCGCCGCTGCGCACGGACAGGGGCGCCGATGGGCACTGGTGCCTAAGGTCTTCGGTGTAAAGAATGTTAAGCATTACCGCGGCCACGTCCGTCTCTACCGGCACCAAAGGCAGGCCGGCGATGGCGCGCAGGTGCTGCTCGAATTGCGACACATTGCAGGCGTCCAGTGTCAGGTGGCCCGAGTTGTGAACCCGCGGTGAAATCTCGTTGATCAGTAGTTCGCCCTCGCTGGTGATAAACATCTCCACGGCAAACACACCGACGCCCTGCAGGGCTTCGACGCTGCGTTCGGCGAGATGCACAGCCTCGCGCGCCAGTTGCTCATCCATGGTCGCCGGCATGGAGACGATCTTGACCGAGTTCAGTTCGGGATCGAATTCCATACTCACCGGTGGGTAACTTTGCACGGCTCCGTCGCGATCACGGGCGATGATGACTGACACTTCTCGCGTGTCGGGAAGATAGGGTTCCAGCAGGCTGGGCGTGTCCCACAGTTGTGAACGCCAATCGCTGGTGTTGAGTATTTGTACCCCGCGTCCGTCAAAGCCACCCTGGCGGGCCTTTTGTACGACGGCAGCCTGGAATGACTGGGGTACCGACGTGACGTCGGTATCGTGCCCGGAGAGAGTGATAAATGGCAGTGTCGGCAAACCGCTGCTTTGTAACCATTCTTTTTGCAGGCCCTTGTCCTTGATCAGGCGCAGCGTCTGGGGCGAGGGTTCGCAGAAAATGCGCCCGCCAGCGACGGCCTCTTCCAATACTGCCAGGGTCTTTTCGGGAATGTCTTCCTTGTCAAAGGTAATGACATCGCTCGCCGCGATCAATTGTTCGAGGGCCTCGGCATCATCCAGTGGCGCGACCATGGCCTGGTCCGCGCGGGTGAGGGCGGGTGCATCCTCTTTCTCTGACAGGACCGATACGCGCAACCCCAGATGTTCGGCCGCTTCACACAGGTAGAGGCTGAGTTGGCCGGCACCAATAATGCCAATGCGTTGGGTGCTCATGACTGTGCCGCCAGTCGAGTAGTCAGCCGCGCACTCGGCAGGTGCGGGCATGCGGGTTGGAAATTCATCGTTGATTTACTTGCAGTTGGCCACTGTGGTCGAAAGCTTAGCGCGCTGGATAATTCCGACAATTCGAGTTTTTGTTGCCACTAATTCTGAAAAAACGAATGAATGGCGGTTTAGCCGGGGATTATATCACCGGCTGCATGACCGTGGCGAATTGCTCGGGTTGAATATTCCCCATGATGTTGACCAGCACGACCTCGGCACTGTCCGAGGTAAGCACGGTCATGCCGGCTATCTGGTCGCCGTCCATGCGCACCAGCATATGGGTCACCTCGTCGGGTTCACGCACCCGAATGACCGGCTGCCAGCCCGAGCCCTGCAACTGTGCACTCATGCCGTTGAGGTCTTCCGCGACTGTCGCCGGTTCTCCTTCGATCTGGTAAATCTTGACGCGTACTCCCTCCAGGTTTTTCAGCAGTCGCTGCACCGCGGGGTCATCCTTCACCATGGCGGCCGCGAATCCCAGCGCAGTGGGCCCCAGTGACAGTGTCATGGTCGTGTCAACGTCGCGCCAGCTGAGGGCGTCGAGATCGGCAAAGCCGATATTGTTCTGGGGGGCGGTAATGCCGCATCCTGACAGCAGGCCCGCTATAAGTATTACCGCGAGATAACGTTGCATCGCTTGCATCACTTTACTCCGAGTCCACGTCGACATCGACGTTCAGTTGGTTCATGACCTTGCCAATCTGAGAGGGATCAATCTCTCCCAGGATATTGATGAACACGGCTTCTTCGGCATTGACCACCATGATCGCCATGCCTTGCATGAGTTCGCCCTCGATTTGCGCAAACATTTGCACGTTTTCGTCCTCTTCCTTGACCTGCACGATGGGCTGCCACTGCCTGTCTTCCAGTATTTGCTTGGCTTCATTCATCTGCGCCAGGGCCGGTTCAAGCTCTCCCGCCGTGTCATAAACATTGACGCGGATGCCCTGTAAGTCTTTCATCAGTGCGGCTGCGTCGGTCTCTTTGGCGCTGGCCGCGGCCGCCGCCATCAGCTGCATTAATGTGCCGTTGATATTGATCATGATGCGCGGCTCGCCGTAGATGGATTCCAGGCTGGAAAAGTTAACGAATCCGGGCATCTGTTCGATATCTGCTGTCTGGCTCCAGCTTGTGCTGCTGGCTACCAATAACAGGATGGCCGTTATAAAAGATTTCATAGTTGTATCTCCCGTACGATGTCGAAAGGTTGCTGTATCAAGTCCCGGGTGTTGCCGGCCACTGGCTCGACCACACCCCCGTAAATTGCGGTACTTACCCGATGGCTGGCCTTTTCGTTGGCGCGAGCCAGGTAGCCCAGTGCCACGGCAAGGTCATGCCGCCCCTGTGCGATCTGTTGTTCATGTGCACGGCGCTCACTCTGCAGGTGTATGCCCAGGCCCAGGGCCAATGGCAGCGCTATGGCGGCTATCGCCCAGCGCGGAGCAAACAGGTTGAATATCGAGCCTGGACGGGACCAGCCTGAACCAGCACGGCTTTCACGGGGGATTGCACGCAACTTGCGCTGCAGGCTGGCTGGGGCTGGCTCCACTGGGATCTCAGACAAAGCTGCTACCAGCTGCTGTTCCCAGTCCTCCCCGTCCAGATCAATCTTGTCTGATTTCATCGTAATGTCACCAGGTACTCTTTCAGTTGTTTACGCGCCCGGTGCAGGTAGGTTTTGACCTGCGGCAGGCTGAGGCCGGTAACCCCGGCCACCTCTTCGTAGCTCATTTGTTGTATATCTCGCAGGATTACCAAAGAGCGAAAGGGCTCCGACAATTCGCGCACCGCGGACTGTAACTGGTGCCCCAGTGCAGATTGCTGTAACGCATCCAGCGGTCCCGCAGTGGATTCTGGTTCCACCTCGTCCAGCGGTGTTTCGGGTTTGCGTTTGCGCAGCCGGTCGATGCAGATATTGCGTGTGACTCGCATTAGCCAGGCCTTTACCCGAAGGGCGTCGATCGATTCCCGGTTCTCCCATAGTTTTATAAATGCCTCCTGGGTCGCGTCCTCTGCCTCGGCTCGGTCCTTCAGCAGGTACCTGGCGAGTGTCCATGCATCGTTCTGGTGGTCGCTGACCCATTGGCGAAAAATCTGTTCCATTTAATAAGGATATACGGGCGGGGGAGGGATTTGTTACAGGTGCTGCCGGACTTGCGACCAGCTGAGTGTCTGGTGCTACCAGTAGCAGGGGCTGGCCTTATTGAGTGGCGGCCTCTAATTGCGCGTTTAACTGGTGATATCGAGCCAGGTCCTTACTGGTCGAGTGGCGCTTTGCGGCCCTGAGATTGCGTTTGGCATGCTTGTACTTGGCCAGCTTGATCTGCGTTTCCGCCAGGGCGAAGTAGAACAGACGTTCGTCATCCTTGCGGTCTATCGCATTTTCAAAAGCTTCCAGTGCCCGGTTGAGTTCACCGGCCGCCACGCGATTCTCGCCAATTGTGTAGTGGTAGTAGGGGTTATCGAGGCGATTGGCAATTATCTTTTCCAACATTGCATCGGCCTGGTCAGTCTCACCCAGCCGCCGGTAAATGCGCTCCAGATTGCTTGCCGCCGATTCGTAATTGGGATCCAGCGCCAGGGCCGCCTGGTAAGCCTTTTTGGCTGAATCGGGCTGGCGGTCCCGGGATAGCAATACCCCGAGATTGTTCCAGGCGGTGGGGGAGTCTTCATCCGCCAGTACGGCCAACCTGGCGAACCTGTATGCTGCGGCCATGTCTTGCTCCAGCATGGCCTCGGCGGAACGGTTGCTATAGAACAGTGACAGTGCGGTGCTATCGGGAATTCTCTCGGTTCGGTAAGTACCATTATTAATGTCAGGGTTCAGGTCGACAACATAGCGAAAGCCCGGATTGAGTTGTGGGCCGCGCCGGACCCGGCTGCCGGTGGCGCTTTGCTGGGCCTGCAACACCTTGCGCTCACTGTAGCTGAGCGAGCGCTTTACCGAACCGGTGACGTTGATGTGTTGGCTGACCACCAGGTACTTGCCACTCATATCCCACTGCGGCTGTGATTTCACCAACTGGAATTCTGCAGGCACATTCACATAGCGGGCCGCCGCCACGAACAGGTTCGAGAAGGAAAAACAATTCATTTTGCCGCTGTCACGCAAGTCCTCCAGCGGCGCGGTGTGGTAGGGATCGTATGCGTAGTTCTGCTGGTACTCACTAAATACCCAGTTGCGCAGCGCCCGGTAGCGGCGATCTTCATCCTCTACAGGGACCACCTGCTGGTCCAGCTCCGCGCGTATATCGTCCGGCAGCACCATAAAATGCGCCAATTGCGGCACGCTTTCGCTGGCGGGAGCGTGGAATTCTGCTGCATCGAGCAGTTCCATGGGTTTATGGGCTTGGCTTTGTGACCCAAAGCCTTCCGGCCAGGAGACCCAGGAACAGGCCGGAAGCAGGGCAAGTGCAATAGCTAACTGCAGGGACTTCAATAGCATAGCGACACCTGAGCATTTGGTGTTGGCTCCTGCCTGGCGCACGCTGCCCCCGCCGGTGCGCCATGCCTGATTCAGTGTAGACTGATTTTTTGATGTTGGTGGCCAGAGCGCTGTTTTACTGTCGCCGGCGGTGCTGTCGCCGGGTCGCCACGCGCGACTACGAAGCAGAAAATGGGGCTGGAAGGGCTCGGCGTCTTTTCCCTATACTTGTCCCTATACTTGCTCAATACATTAACAAGCACGCCCACCGTCAGTAAAAGGAAGAGTTATGGCATTGGTTACTGGCTTCCAACCCCTTTATAAGCAGGTCTACGACGTGCTGCTGGGGCGACTGGTGGCGGGGGAGTGGAAGCCGTCCGAGGCGTTACCCAGCGAATTTGCACTCGCAGACGAACTGGGTGTCAGCCAGGGCACTGTGCGCAAGGCCCTGAATAACCTGGTGGCGGAAAAGCTCCTGGAGCGGCGTCAGGGCAAAGGCACCTTCGTTTCGGAGCACACCACCGAAAGTTCCTTTTTCCGTTTTTTTCACTTTTCGGAGCCCGGCGGCGACAGCCTGATTCCCGAAACAGAAGTACTGTCTGTCCGCCGTCGTGCATCTGTGGCGTCCGAACGCGAGCATCTCGATCTTGCCGCCAGGGCGCAAGTGTGCGAGATGACACGCCTGCGATCACTGCAGGGCAGGCCCACCATCTACGAAACCATTCTCCAGCCGCTGTCCCTGTTTCCCGACATCGATAAGCTCACCTCCTACCCCAATGCACTCTATACCCTGTACCAGGATACCTTTGGAATCACCGTGGTGGAGGTCAAGGAGGAATTGCGGGCGGTTGCCTGTGCAACCGATGCCGCCAAGGCTTTGGCGATAAAGGCGGATACCCCGGTGTTGCTGGTGGAGCGTACCAGCATTGCCATCGACGGCCGGATAGTGGAGTGGAGTCGCTCATACTGCAGCACGAATGACTTTGTCTACTCGGTCTCTCTCGATTAGCAGAGCTTCTCGACTAGCAGCGCTGCCTGAATCTTTCGAATCCGTAACAGCGCCATAACCGACGGATAGCCAGTGTGGCATCTTGACAAAAGATATGTCTTATATAAGATATATGAATTCATCTGCTTGATATCCGCAAGAGTACGTTATGTCTACGCCCACGAAATCCATGGTTGGCCTCGGCCTGTGGAAGATACCCAATGAACAGTGCGCCGATGTGGTGTATGAGGCGATAGCGCTGGGTTATCGGCACCTCGACAGTGCCTGTGATTACGGTAACGAGGTTGAGGTTGGGCAAGGCATTGCCAGGGCGATCGCCGATGGCCTGTGCAGCCGGGAAGACCTATGGGTAACCTCCAAGCTCTGGAATACCTACCACCGTGGAGAGCATGTTCGGCCTGCGCTGGACAAAACCCTGGAAGACCTCGGACTGGATTATCTCGATTCCTACCTGATTCATTTCCCCATCGCCCAACCCTTCGTGCCGTTCGAGAAGCGCTATCCACCGGAGTGGTTTTTCGATCCAGAGGCAGACAACCCGGTCATGAAATCGGAACCGGTACCCTTGCACGAGACCTGGCAGGCGATGGAAGCGCTGGTTGATCAGGGTGTGGTGCGGCATATCGGGGTTTGCAACTATAACTCGGCGCTGCTGCATGACCTGATGGCCTACGCACGTATCAAGCCGTTTGAGCTGCAAATTGAGTCCCATCCTTACCTCACTCAGGAACGGCTTGTTCGTCTGGCGCATGACTATGGATTGGAGGTGACAGCGTTTTCTCCACTGGGTGCGCTGTCCTATCTGGAGCTGGACATGGCCGATGCCATGGAATCCGTGCTGGAACAGCCGGTGGTGCTGGCGGCCGCCCAGCGCCTGGGTAAAACACCGGCACAGGTCGTCCTGCGCTGGGGCGTGCAGCGCAATTGCTATGTCATTACCAAGACCACCAGGACCGAGCGACTGAAAGAGAACCTGGATGTTTTCGACTTTGCGTTGAGCGACGAAGAGATGCAGGCGATTTCGGCGCTTAACAGCAATCGGCGCTTCAATGATCCGGGCGACTTTTGCGAAGCTGCGTTCAACAAGTTTCACCCCATTTACGATTAGGAGATAACCGATGTCCACCCCCGGAACTACACAGGCATCACCGAGCAAGGCGGCTGGAGATTTTCCCACGGTTATCGTCAACGATGGCACGGTGGAAACACTGGGCCAGGCTACCCAGTGGATTGCGGATAACCTCGACACCCTGCGCGGAGACCTTGCCTGCACCGGGGCTGTACTGTTCAGGGGCTTTCCGGTTACCGATGCACAGAGCTACGACACATTCTTTTCTGCGTTTGGTTACCCCAACTTTACCTACAAGGAATCCCTGTCCAACGCGGTGCGAATCAATCACACCAAGTATGTATTTACCGCCAACGAGGCGCCCAAGGACGTGGAGATCTACCTGCACAACGAAATGGCGCAAACACCGATTTTTCCAGCGTATATCTCCCTGTTCTGCGAAGCCGCAGCCGAGGAGGGCGGGGCTACTGTTCTGTGTCGATCTGACCTGATGTATGAGCAGTTGCTGGCAGTCGATGCCAAAGCCACCGAGAAGCTCGAGGCCGAAGGTGTCAAGTACACTACCCTGATGCCCGCTGAAGATTCCCCGGAATCCGGTCAGGGCAGAAGTTGGCGGGGAACCCTGAGCGTTGAAAGTCGGGAGCAGGCTGAGAAGAAGCTACGTGACCTCGGCTACAGCTGGGAGTGGACCGATGGCGGCGCTTTGAAGGCCCAGACCTCGGCGTTGCCGGCAATAAAGACCCTCGACGATGGGCGCAAGGTCCTGTTCAACCAGTTGATTGCGGCGTACCAGGGTTGGCAAGGCGTGCGCGAAAATCCCCAAAGTGCACTGTGCTATGGCGATAACTCGCCACTCGATAAGACCTATCTCGATCGCATGGTGGCCATATCCCAGCAGCTCTCCTATGACCTGAACTGGCAAGACGGCGATGTCGCTGTGGCCAACAACAACCTGGTCATGCACGGTCGCCGCCCGTATTCCGGTGACCGCAAGCGCAAGGTACTGGTGGTGTTGGGGCGAGAAGAGGCGCCGGCTCCCTGAGATCTGGCAAAACCGGAGCCTCAGTTCATGTTGCAGAAATATCTCCCCGGCCTGATCTGGCTGCAGAATTACCAGGTAGAGACTGTAAAGCGCGATCTGGTGTCGGGGATTACTATCGCCTTTATGCTGATTCCGCAGGGCATGGGCTATGCCCTGGTAGCGGGGTTGCCCCCCGAGTACGGCCTGTACGCCTGCATTTTTCCGCCTATCGTGTACGCGCTGTTGGGTACGTCCAACAAGATATCGATCGGCCCGGTGGCACTGGATTCCATCCTGATAATAACCGGCCTGAGTGTGCTCGCGGAGCCCGGCTCGGATCGCTACCTGGAACTCGCCGTTGCCCTCACGCTGATGGTTGGCGTTATCCAGTGTTTCTTCGGCTTGATCAAGTTTGGCTTTATCGCCAATTTCATGTCCTATCCGGTGATTCTGGGCTATACCTCTGCCGCTGCCCTGATCATCATGGCCAGTCAATTTGAAAGCCTGCTCGGCGTTGATGTCGATTCCGGCAATGTTTTCCAATTGTCCTACCACCTGCTGGCCGGTATGGAGCAGTGGCACTGGCTAACCGTGGGCATCGCGCTGGAAGGTTTTGTGTTTTTACTGCTTTGCAAGCGCGTGGCGCCGGCATTTCCTGGCGCGCTACTGCTGTTGGTCGGCAGTATGGCGTTTTCGGGTTTCTGGGCGCTGGGCGGTCAGGGTGTGGAGGTCATTTCCTCGATTCCCCAGGGCTTGCCGCCGCTGGTCCTGCCGAGCCTCTCGCTCAACGAGGTGGGCGAGTTGATGACAGTGGCCCTGACCGTGGCCCTCATGGGTTATGTGGGCACCATGTCGATCTGCAAATCACAGGAAAAGCCCACTGACACCGTCAGCGCCAGACCTAACCAGGAGTTACTGGCAGTCGGTGTGGCCAACTTCGTTGGCGCATTTTTTCGGGCGTTCCCCGTATCGGCGAGTTTTTCCCGCAGTGCAGCCTTTCGGGCGGCGGGTGCGGCGACGCAGGTTTCGGCGGTGGTTTTCTTCGCTGTTTATCCTGGTCACCGTGTTATTCCTCACGCCGCTGTTCTCCAGCTTTCCGCTGCCGCGCGCCATTCTGGCGGTGATAATCATCATGTCCGTCCTTGGCCTGTTCAAATATGCCGACATGAAGTCCCTGCTGGCCCAGAGCCGCAGGGAATTTGCCATTATGTTGACCACCTTCCTGGTGACCTTATTCCTCGGTGTGCAACTGGGTTTGTTGCTGGGGGTCACGCTTTCGATCTTTATGGTGATCTACAACACGGCCAATCCGCATATGACCGAGCTCGGCTCTATTCAAGGTGGACGTCTGTTTCGTAATATTACGCGCTTCACCAATGCGGCGGTGCGGGACGACGTGTTGATCTTCCGCTTTGACGCGCCGCTGTATTTCGCCAACAAGGATTACTTTGTCGAAAAGTTGTACGTCTGGGTCAAGCGCCGCGAGGGAGATAGGCTGCGCTACGTGGTGTTCGACGCAGAAGCAGTAAACAGCGTGGATAGCACCGCGATACTCATGCTACAGCAGGTGATACAGAACTTTAAAAATCAGGGTATCGAGTTTTTCCTGACCAACCCGATTGGTCCGGTCAGGGATGCCATGAAAAAAATCTGTTCTGCGAGACTATATGTGTGAACGTTCGGTGTTCGCGACGATCGGCGACGCGATCACTTATATTGATGAGGGTGTCAGTATTCATGCCCAGGACGCATTACAGACCAATAACTGACGAACAAGAAGACACGGCAGGGTGCCGGTGGTCGTCGCCACCCTCCATAAGGATATGTTAACCACCATGCGTAAAACGCAACACAATTTGCAGCAGCACAGCAGGAGTTTCTCCCGATGACGGTTTTAGGACCCCAGGAACCGCCATGGAACGATGTTGCTGCAGTCGCAGTGACTGGCCAACCCGCCGTGGTGAATGTTGGTGAGGTTTCAGTACCGACATCGGAAGGCGAGCTGCTACTCAGTTTTCATGAGACCGGTGTGAGACTGCGATTGGGTGAGCCGGATTTCAGTAGCTACGAGATGCTTGAGAGCGAGCCCTCCAATCTGCCGGTGACAATCACTCCTGAAGATGACCACACGCTGGTAGAGGGGGGCGACCACACGCTCAAGCTGTTTCACGACCCTATGTTCTTTGAGCTGTTCAAGGGCGCCAGGCGGGTGCAGTGTTCACCGACTGACAGTCACTTTGTGCGGCGGTTCCGGCTGCCGCCTTTTGCGCGAGTAGCGCAAGGCTGGCTGCTGAGCTTTGAGCTGGATGCGGGTGAACCCGTTTACGGGCTTGGCGAAAAATGGGGGTCGCTGGATAAGCGCGGCCAGCTGGTACGCTCCTACAACCACGATGCCCTGGGCGTTAATGCGGAGATTTCTTACAAGAACGTACCTTTTTGCTGGAGCCCCCGCGGTTGGGGGGCTTTTGTACACACCCCGGCCCCGGTTACCCACGCCGTGGGTTATGCACCCTGGTCAAATCGCGCCTACGCCATGCTGGTAGAAGACGCCGCCGTAGATCTGTTCCTGTTCAGTGGCGACGACGCTGAGAAGATGATCTTTGATTACACCCAGCTGGTCGGCCGGGCGCCTGTACCGCCGCTATGGAGCCTGGGTGTGATCCTGTCGAAGGCGTACTACGTCGACGCAGAAGATTTGCTCGCCACTGCCCGGGAAGTTCGGGAGCGCGGTATGCCCTGCGACGTGATCACCCTGGACGGACGCGCCTGGCAGGACACCCAGAAGCGCTTTGACTTCCAGTGGGATGCGTCCCGCTATCCCGACCCCGCCGCGGTCGTCGATGAATTGAAGGCCCTGGATTTCAAAATCTGTGTGTGGGAGTACCCGCTGGTTTCGGTGGAAAACCCACTGTTTGAGGAGATGGCCGGCAAAGGGTGGCTGCTCAAAGATGTGAATAGCGGTGAGGCTTACCGCTATGCGTGGGACCGCAGTCCATTCGGCGAGGTGCTTACCCCATTACCTGACTCCGGTATTGTCGACTTCACGCATCCGGAGGCTTACGCGTTCTGGCGCGACAGCCACAAGCCGCTGTTTGACCTGGGCGTTGATATGATCAAGGCCGACTTTGGCGAACAGGTCAGCGATGACATGGTCGCGCATAACGGTGCTACCGGCCAACAACTGCACAATAGCTATGCCATGTTGTACAACCGCTGTGTGTACGAGGCGGCCCAGCGCTACTGCAAGTCGGGTCCATTCCTGTTCAGTCGCTCCGCCTGGACCGGGTCACAACGTTACCCTGCGCAGTGGGGTGGCGATCCCCAGGCAGACTGGGGAGGGCTCGCGGCGAGTCTGCGGGGCGGCTTGTCCTGGGGGTTATCGGGCGCGCCGTTTTATGCCACCGATATCGGGGGTTTCTACGCCGATCAGCGCGATCCCGAGTTGTATGTGCGCTGGCTGCAGGCTGCGCTTTTCTCCGCGCACTTTCGTCTTCACGGCATCGGTCTCAGGGAACCGTGGAGCTACGGCGAGGCCGCCAATAAAGCCGCGTCCCAGGCCCTCAAGTTGCGCTACCAGCTAATACCCTATCTTTACAGTTGTATGAGCACGGCTCATAGCACGGGCATGCCAGTCCAGCGCCCGATGGTTCTGGCATGCCCAAATGAGCGGCAGTCCTGGGCCTTTGAACACCAGTTTATGTTGGGTGATGACATGCTGGTCGCACCCTGCCTGGGCCCCGGTGGCCGCGTCGAATGTTATTTGCCCAAGGGCAATTGGCTGCGTTTTCCGAGCGGGGAGCTGCACCCGGGCGGTGATACCTGTCAGCTCGAACTGGCCCTGGATGAAATGGCGGTGTTTGTCAGGGAGGGTGCAACGATTCCACTGGGACCCGATCTGCAGTTCATCGGGTCTGGAGACGAGGCCTCGCCCGTGCAGGAGCACTGGCCCGGCAATTGAGATACGGTTGATCGTTTCACGAATAATAAACTGATAATAAGCGGAGTAGGGTATGGCGTTGGAAGATCTGTTACTGACCTTCGGTTCCTGCGTTTTTTTCATGGCGTTGGTTGCCTGGATTTCCTACATGAAAACCCGCGGTGAGGTAGACACCAAGGAGGGCTACTTCCTGGCGGGAAGAGGGCTCACCGGTGTATTCATCGCCGGCTCTATGTTGCTGACCAACTTGTCCGCAGAGCAACTCATCGGGCTTAACGGCTCGGCCTACGGTTTCAATATGAGCAGTATGGCCTGGGAGGTCACTGCCGGGGTCAGCACCATCTGCATGGCACTTATTTTCCTACCGCGTTACCTGATGGGGGCATTCACCACGCTGCCGGAATTTTTAAGCAGTCGTTTTGACGATGATGTCCGCCGCCTTACCGTTGTGCTGTTCCTGGTGGGCTACGCGCTGGTAACCATTCCATCGGTTTTGTACGCAGGCTCTATCGCGGTGATGCAGTTGTTTGATGTGCCTGAGCTATTGGATGTCAGTTATAGCGAGGCCCTGGTGATCACCGTGTTGCTGGTAGGCTCTATCGGCGCCATGTACGCAATATTCGGCGGCCTTAAGGCGGTGGCAGTTTCGGACACGATAAACGGGTTCGGCTTGCTGTTTATCGGCATGTTGGTGCCTATATTGGGGTTTGCCGCACTTGGCGACGGCAGTATTTTGCGCGGTGTCGAGACGGTCACAACAACGGACACGCATAAGCTGAATGCCATCGGCGGCCCCAGCGATCCCACGCCTTTTGCCACCATATTTACCGGCATGATTTTCGCGAACCTGTTCTATTGGTGTACCAACCAATACGTGATTCAGCGCACGCTCGGCGCCAAAAACCTGGCCGAGGGCCAGAAAGGGGTGATTTTCTCGGGCTTCTTCAAGGTGCTGGTGCCGTTCATGATGATGATGCCGGGGATTATTGCCTTTCACCTGTACGGCGGTGAGCTCGCTTCCATTGACCTGGCGTTTCCGCGCTTGATCAAGGAAGTGCTGCCGGTGTACATGTCGGGGTTCTTCCTGGCGGTATTACTGGGGGCCGTGTTCAGCTCGTTTAACTCACTGCTCAATAGTGCCGCCACCCTGTTTTGTGTGGATGTGTATGAGCCTCTCAAGAAAGGGGGGGTGAGCGACGACGAAATGATCCGGGTCGCGAAAATTGCCAGTGTTGTGATCGCTATATTCTCCTTCATTGTCTCGCCGTTACTGCAATACGCGCCCGAAGGGCTGTGGCAGGTCATTCGGATCTTCACCGGTTTTTACAATATTCCGGTGGTGGCGATTGTGATGGTTGGGTTGTTCACGCGGCGGGTACCGGGACTGGGTGCCAAGGTCGCCATCATTTTCCATATTGTCGTTTACGCACTGATGCAGTTTGTGTTCAAGGACATTGTCGATATTCATTTCCTGCACCTGTACGCAATCCTGTTTTTTGCCGAGATCGGCATCATGCTCGCCATCGGTTATGCGCGTCCGCTGGCAACACCCTGGCAATACGAAATCAAGCACGCCGTTGACATGACCCCCTGGGTGTTTGCTTTACCTGTATCGATCACATTGTTTTCCTGCATCGCCGGCCTGTATGTGCTGTTTTCACCGCTGGGTCTGGTGGACGGATTCACCGCGGCATTCTGGCCCGTGTTGATCGGTATTGTTGTACTCAATGTGGCGGGTTGGTACCTGAGTTTTAAACGTTGGAATGCCCGGTACAGCGACTACGTGCAGCACAGGCTGGGCTGATTTAGCGGCTGACGGGGTACTGATGCAATAAGAGAGGGAGGCAAATTTAATATGTCTTATATAAGATATTTGTAGTATTATATCGATGCGTCGTGCTATTGTAATTCGGCGTGAGAATCTTACCGCAGGATCACCGCTAATCTGATCTTGCGAGGATGCAGTTTGAAAAGGAGCTTCAACAAAAAAAACCGTGCAGTGTCAGCATTTGGACAATTAGAAAAATACCCGGAGAAGACAGTATGCTTAAGCGAGAAACAGCAACATCCACGATCACCCCCACCAACCACCCAGCCAATTACCATACAAGTCGTATTCAGGGCGCGCGATGTAGTCGGCACACACTTGCCGCTGCCGTAGCCTTCTCGGTGGGCCTGACTGCCCAGGCACCGGTTCATGCCCAGGAGGAGTCAAAAGGCTTGCTCGAAGAGGTCGTGGTTACCGCCCAGAAGCGAGAGGAGCGACTGAGCGATGTACCGGTAGCGGTCACTGTGTTGGGTGCTGACCAGATTGAGGCCGCCTACGCGACCAATATCGAGGCACTGCAGACTATGGTGCCCTCGGTCAGCTTCCGCAAGGGTAACACCACCCGAAATTCGGCACTGACCATTCGCGGTATAGGCACCATCTCATTCAGTGTCGCGGCGGAACCAAGTGTATCGACAGTCGTGGATAACGTGGTGCTGGGCCGCTCGGGACAGGCCTTTGGTGACCTCTACGACCTCGAGCGCATTGAGGTGCTGCGTGGCCCCCAGGGAACCCTGTTTGGCAAGAACGCATCGGCGGGTGTGGTCAATATGACCACCAAGCGCCCCGGCACAGAATTCGAAGCCACGGTGGAGGCCCAGCTCTACGAGGACAATGAATACAGCCTGAAAGCGTCCGCCTCCGGTCCGTTAAGTGACTCGGTTCGCGCGAGCCTGACCGTGCTTGAGCGTCAGTTCGACGGCTATATCGACAACGTCTTCACCAATCGTTCCACCAGCGGTTACGATCGTTCCGGGATTCGGGGCATGATCGAATTTGATGCCGCCGATGACTTGTCCATGCTGTTTATTTTTGAAGACTATGAGGCCAAGGATGATTGTTGTGCGGACCTTGAGTTACTGCCAAGCGGCCGTAATCCAGATTCTCCCGCAGCTCCCGACAGCAATGGCATCGTCAATGGTAAGGCCGATCTCGACCTTGACCAGCGCAAGGTAGATCACGACCTGACAACGGAAACCTTCGACGAGACCACCGCATTCTCGGTGCAGATCAATAAGTCCTTCGATGAATACGAGTTGGTCTCCATTACCGCTTATCGCGCCTGGGATAACACCGAAGTTCGCGAAGGTGATTTTACCTCGATTGCAGGTGATAGCTCCGAGCCAGTGTTTGGGGTGCCTTTCCAGCTGCATGACCTGGGCCCACAGGAGTGGCGGCAACTCTCCCAGGAAATCCGTTTTGCGTCGCCGGTAGGCCAGTTCATTGACTATCAGATCGGTGGTTTTTACTGGAACATTGAGTCCGAGCGAAGCTTCACCCGAGACGCCAGCTGCCAGAACAACGCCGGCCAGCTGGATGAGGCCATGACCGCCTATGCGATCGAGAATCTCAGTGGGCCGGAACTGGTCGAGGCGCTGTCGGATATCGAAGCGTATACCGAAAGCCTGGGCGTTACCTGTAATGCCAACGATATTGTTTCCGCGACCGCCTTCATGGAAACCGAGTTCGAAAACTGGGCGGTGTTTGGCGACGGCAAGGTCAACATCACTGATGACCTGCGCGTGCTGTTCGGTATTCGTTACACCGACGATGAAGTGTCTTACTCGCATATCCGCCGTAGTAACGACGAGTTCGGTCGCCGCGGTGTAGGTGTGCGCCCGGCCACGGAAAACACGGATTTCGAAGGCAAGACCGACGAAACCAATGTGTCCGGCAAGCTTGGCCTGCAGTGGAACTTCAGTGAAGACTCGATGGTGTACACCACCGCAGCACAGGGTTACAAAGGCCCGGGCTTCAACGTGTACTACAACTTCAAGGCCAATGGTGACGACGCCAACCCCATTTCCGAGGAGACCTCAGACTCCATCGAAATCGGCTACAAATACACCGGCGGAAACCTGATCGTAAATGCCGCTGTGTTCCGCACGGATATTTCGGACTTCCAGGCCAACAACTCGGAGTGTGGGGATGGCACCTGTATCACCCGCCTGACCAACGCCGGTGATGTGACCACCGAAGGTGTGGAAGTGGACTTCATGTGGCGTCCGATTGAGAACTTCACGCTCTCCGGCGGCTTTGCCTCCATCGACGCGGAGATCGACGAGTTCAACTGCCCGCCCGAAGATGGCGCATGTGATGCCCGCTCCGGACTGCCCGTGCCATTTTCACCGGACCTGAAGTATTCGCTGATGGCGGAATACGTTTTCCCGATGGAAAGAACGGATATCATCATTAACGGCTCGTTTACCCATACTGATGAGCAGGTGGCTGATCTGCCAGGTAACGATGGTTCGGAGAACCCCGCGGCTGTACTACCCGAGTACGACCTGCTGAACGCCAGCATCGGTTTCTCCTTTGATGATGATCGCTATCGCATCACCCTGATCGGCAAGAACCTGACCGATGAGAGTTATGTCACCGCGTACAGTGGCGATAACTTCCGTTACCAGGTGCCCCGTGATGCCGAGCGGTACTTTGGTGTGGCGTTTCGAGCCTCCCTTTAGGACGGCCGCGTCGATAGTGAGCTGATGACGCTGCCGTGAAGCCGCGCAGCGTGGTAATTGAAAAGCCCCGTGCATCCCGATCAGGGTTGCCGGGGCTTTTTGTCATTTTGGTTGTGGCGATGCTGGTCGGTCTGTTCCCCTGGCCAGTAAAGGCGGCCGATTGCCCGCAGGGCCGGGTTCGCCTGCAGGTGTTGGGCTCGGGTGGCCCTGAATTGAATGACGGCAGGGCTTCCAGTGGCTACCTGGTCTGGGTAGATGACAAGGCCGTGGTGTTGGTGGATGCCGGCCCCGGGACCAGTGTGGCATTTGGTGAGTCGGGTGCCCGCTTCGAAGATCTGCAGGCCATCCTGCTTACCCACCTGCATGTGGATCACAGCGCGGACTTGCCCGCTTACATCAAGGGCTCTTTTTTTACCCGCCGTAGTGAGGACCTGCCGGTTTTGGGCCGGCAGGGAATGCCTTGATGCCTACGACAACGGCTTACATCCAGCGGTTGTTTGGTAGCGACGGGGTGTATCCCTATCTCGCCAATTACCTCGATCCGACCGCCGACAACTACCAGGTTGTTGCGACGGATGTGCCCCTTGTCCAGGGCCGTATCTTCCGACACAGCCTCGGCGAGGATCTGAGTGTATCGGCGATTCCCGTACACCACGGCCCTATTGCCGCAGTAGCCTGGCGTGTTGATGTGCTGGGCTGTTCGATGACCTTTTCCGGTGATATGAACAACGCGTACCAGGCACTCGCGGATCTAGCTGCGGATACAGACCTGCTCGTTGTGCACGCTGCGGTACCTGACTCGGCCAGTGGCGTTGCAACACGTCTGCATATGACGCCTCGGCAACTTGGGGAGGTGGCAGCCAAGGCCAAGGCTCGTGGCCTGGTGCTATCCCATATCATGCGCCGCAGCGATGATCCGCAGGCTTTACGGGTCGCCATTAAGCGAAGCTATGCCCAGCCAGTGTTCATTGCTCGCGATCTGGAACGATTCGAACTGGGACGCCCTGAGTAATGTGATAATTCCTTGGCGATGTCTCTATCGCACCGCTTAGGGCAACTCACACAACTTGGCGCCGGCGAACACTGATCGCTGCGCTTGGCGTGGAGCCGCTTGAGTCGTTAGACTTCACGGGTCACCCAAGAGAACGCGCAATGACCCAACAACAGCATGAGCATTGGATGCAGCAGGCGCTTGCGCTTGCCCGGCAGGCCGCCGAGCAGGGCGAGGTGCCCGTGGGTGCGCTGGTGGTTCGCGACGGCGAATTGCTGGGAAGCGGGTACAACCAGGTCATCTCCGCTG
The DNA here is from genome assembly GCA_963669435.1 of Halieaceae bacterium. GTDB lineage: Bacteria > Pseudomonadota > Gammaproteobacteria > Pseudomonadales > Halieaceae > CALJFL01. The sequence goes on along the minus strand of OY770025.1, from coordinate 237,208 downwards.
CCGATCCTAGCGCCCACGCAGAAATTGTCGCACTGCGGGATGCGGCAAGTGCGGTGGGCAACTACCGCCTGCCCGGGGCAACCCTCTACGTTACCCTGGAGCCCTGCACCATGTGTGCTGGTGCCATGGTGCATGCACGAGTCGCCGAACTGGTGTTTGCGGCCCGCGAACCGCGTGCGGGCGTTGTCTGCAGTACCTGCGAGTTGCTCGACCAGCCGTTCTACAATCACCGGGTTGCCTGGCAAGAGGGGGTGCTGGCCGAAGAGAGCAGCGGACTTTTGCAGGCGTTCTTTCGCGCCCGGCGTTGAACTCCATCATTGATTTGCAACGCGCTCTATCAGCGTGTTGAACCTCAAAGGCTCGGCGGCTTCTCACTCGCCCCGCATTGAACAATCAGTTACTGTATTGCCGTGATACTGCTGAGAAACAGACCCTGGTGAAAATCCACGCTTACATTCTTTGCTTCAATGATGCGCGCATCATCGCCTCAACGATTGCACATTATGCCCAGTTCTGTAGCCGCATATTTATCATGGACAATATGTCCACGGACAGCACGGTGGAAATAGCGCAGGCCCATCCCAAGGTGACCGTTGTTCCCTGGTCGATGGACCATTATGACGAGCGGCTGTTGGTCAAAATGAAAACCAGGACCTACAAGGATTACAGCCGGCGGGGCGGTCAGCACACCGATGAGGTGGCCGACTGGGTTATTGCCTGCGATGCTGATGAGATTCTCTACCATCCTGACTTGCATGGCCTATTGGCAATATATCGGGAGCAGGGCGTCACTGTTCCCCAGACCACGGGCTTCAACATGGTTGACGAGGCTGACATCGAGCCCGGCGTTTCACTCACCAGTACTTTCCGAACCGGCATCAGGTCAAATCGCTTTGATAAAAGGCTGCTATTTGCAGCTGAATTCGATATGCACTACTCGGCAGGCTGTCACCCCCGTGGACACGGTTTTGAATTGATGAAGCGGGAGTGGAACTATCGCCCCAGTGACACGGCGGAGCTGGCCGTATTGCATTACCGCTATATCGGTACCTGGGCACAGGAAAAGGCTGCGGTCTACGTGGCAAAGGGCGCGGCATCGCCGGCCGCTGACGATACCATTCCACACCATTATCACGCGCTCAATCGCGGCGATGTTTCAATACCCGGTAGCGGTGGCGGTGGCGGTGGCGGTGGCGAGGCGAAGTTGGTGATTGCCGAGGATGGCAGCGTGCAACTTAACGATTTTGCCCCTTCCAGTGGTGAATCCGGGATAGATCCGCTGCTGGCAAATCGGCACAAGTATGGCGATGAGCTGGCATCCCTGGCGGAAAAACTGGAACAGGTCGACCGGCCGGCATACCTGGAAGACTGTATCTCGCTGATGGCGATGGCCAGCGCCTTGCGGCCCAAGAATCAGTACTTCAGGCGCAAGCTACGGGAATACCGAAAGTTGCGTGCAGCAAAGGGCAGCGGGACGTAGCACGCTCCAGTTACAGCGCGAACATACGGCTGTGTTTGAGGATGTCCGGCAGGTAGGCCTGTAGCGCCGCGGGAGGTGTTTGCTGCTGTGCGGGTAATTCCTGCCATTGCAGGATGTTTTCGTAGTGGCGGATATTCTGCACGTAGGTGACGGCCTCCAGACCGCGTGCGTAGCCGTAGCGCAATTCGCGGTAGTAGGTCCCCTTTTGCAACAGGGGCAGGTTTCCCATTACATCCTTCCACAAATGTGGGTCGCCCCCGTGGCGCTCGGTCAGCACACGAGCGTCTTCCAGGTGGCCCCGTCCGATATTGTAGGCGGCCAGTGCCATGTAGGTTCGGTCGGGTTCGTAAATATCAGAGGGCAGACGCCGTTTGAGCGCTTTCAGGTAACGCGCGCCGCCGCGCAGGCTCTGCAAGGGGTCCAGTCGGTCTTCCACGCCCATCTCCCTGGCGGTAGGCACGGTCAGCATCATCATACCGCGTACGCCGGTCGGGGAGGTGGCGGTCGGATCCCAGTGTGACTCCTGGTAAGCCACGGCAGCCAGTAGCGTCCAGTCCAACTGGTACTCGTCGGCAACCTGTTTGATCAGGTCAATATAGGTAGGCAGGGTCTGGCGCATATTGATGGCAAAGGTGTGCGAGCCTACCCGAGAGACATGACCGCTTTGACCAAAATGCAGGGTCTGTAGCCGTTCCAGGGTGCCATCCTTCTGCAGGCGCCCGAGAAACTCATCGATGTAAGCCAGCAACGACTGGTTTTGCTCATCCTGGGCCAGGTACCACACCAGCTGCTGCTCGGTGCCCAGGTCAAAGGCTACCTCGAGTCTCGGGTACAGGCTCTGCTGCACGCTGAATTCGTTGGAATCGATAATTGCCAGGTCTGCCTCGTTACTGTCAACGCGCTCAAGCAGAGCCATGGAATCGGCGTCGTCAACTTCTTCAAATTCCAGCTCCGGCAGGCGCTCTGCCTGCAGTGCGGCCAGCGATGCCGCATGGGAGCTGCCGGCTAGCACCACGAGCTTGCGCCCGATCAGTCCATCGATATTGCGGGGTCGCTTCTTGCCGGTGCGATAGATGACCTGGGGTGTCAGCGCCAGATAGGGGCTGGCGTCCAGGAACTCGGCCTGTCGTTCGCCGGTCAGGGTCAGGCCTGCCGCGGCAAAATCTGCCTCGGAGCGGCGCAGGCGGCTGAATATTTCTTCCAGGCTAAAGGCCGGCTCCATGACCAGCGTTACGCCCAGGTCTTCGGCCATCAGCGCGGCCAGGTCGTACTCAAAGCCCCCTGGGGTGTTGTCACTGAGGAAATAGGTGGTGGGCCCGCCCCGTGTCACCACGCGCAGTTCGCCCTCTGCCTGAATGCGCGCCAGACTGTCTTGTTGGGAGCAGCCCTGCAGCAGCAGGCCTGCCACCAGTGCGCTCAGCAATAGCCTGTGATACAGCCTATGAAAGGTAGCGTTCATACCCCGTATTCTAGACACGTCATCGCGGTCTCGAACAGGCACAATTACCGTGGTAAAAGACCCGCTTATCGGTTAACGGCGCCCATGCAAATCGGTACAATACCGCCTTTTCCGAACACCTCCTTCTGGAGTTCTCCACAGCATGTTAATTTTGCCCGGTGCCCCGGCGCTGTCAGCCTTTCGTTTGCAGAAGCTGGCGCAGAAGCTCAATGCCATTGATCCTGGCATCAACATCCTCGACACCCGATTTGTGCACTTCGCCGACTGTGACGGCGAGTTAAACAGTGCCCAGCGGCAGGTGCTTGAGAGCCTGTTGGAATACGGCCCAGCGGCCAATACCGGCACCGAGCAAACGGGCAATATGCTGCTGGTCGTGCCCCGTCCGGGCACTATTTCCCCCTGGTCCAGCAAGGCTTCAGATATTGCGCACAATTGCGGGCTGCAGGCAGTCAAGCGACTCGAGCGGGGCGTCGCCTACTATCTCCAGTTGCCGGAGATGCTCTCGCAGGGTCAACGCGATGCGGTGGCCGCTGCCATACATGATCGAATGACTGAATCGGTGTTGCCGACCCTGGACGCGGCCTCGGTGTTGTTCGATGTGGCAGAACCCGCACCCATGGCCTCGATTGATGTACTCGCGGGCGGTCGCGAGGCCCTGGTGGCAGCCGACGCTGAGCTGGGCCTGGCATTGGCGGACGACGAGATCGACTACCTGGTCGACAGTTTTACGGAACTGGCGCGCAATCCCAGTGATATGGAATTGATGATGTTCGCCCAGGCCAACTCCGAACACTGCCGGCACAAAATATTCAACGCCAGTTGGACTATCGATGGGCAGCCACAGGAATACTCCCTGTTCGGCATGATTCGCAACACCCATGCGAAGGGTGGCGATGCGGTGCTCTCTGCTTACTCTGACAATGCCGCGGTGGTCGAGGGCCCGGTGGCGGGGCGCTTTTACCCGGACCCGGAAACTGCCGCCTACGGCTTTAACCAGGAGCCCGTTCACCTGCTGATGAAGGTGGAAACCCATAACCACCCCACGGCCATAGCGCCGTTCCCCGGTGCCGGCACCGGCTCCGGCGGTGAAATTCGCGACGAGGGCGCGGTCGGGCGCGGCTCCAAGCCCAAGGTCGGCCTGACCGGTTTTTCGGTGTCCAACCTGAATATTCCGGGTTACGAACAGCCCTGGGAGGCCGCCTACGGCAAGCCTGAACGTATCGTGTCGGCGCTGGATATCATGATCGACGGCCCCATCGGCGGTGCGGCCTTCAACAACGAGTTCGGCCGCCCCAATTTGTGTGGCTATTTTCGCAGCTTCGAATCCGAGATTACCGGGGCCCAGGGCGCAGAGGTGCGTGGGTATCACAAGCCCATCATGATTGCCGGCGGCTACGGCAATATCCGCGCCGAGCACGTGGAGAAGGGCGAGTTTCACGCGGGCGCCAAGCTCATCGTGCTGGGCGGTCCGGCCATGTTGATTGGCCTGGGTGGGGGTGCCGCTTCCTCCATGGCCAGTGGCAGTAGTCATGAAGACCTGGACTTTGCCTCGGTGCAACGTCAGAACCCGGAGATTGAGCGGCGCTGCCAGGAAGTCATTGACCGCTGTTGGCAGTTGGGAGAGGACAACCCTATCGCCTTCATACACGATGTGGGCGCCGGTGGTTTGTCCAATGCGCTGCCGGAGCTGGTGAAAGACGGTGGTCGCGGCGGCCGTTTTGAACTGCGTAATGTCCCTAACGATGAGCCCGGTATGTCACCGCTGGAAATCTGGTGTAACGAATCCCAGGAACGCTACGTGATGGCAGTGGAGCCGGAGAACCTGGCGCGCTTCGAGGCGATTTGCCAGCGCGAGCGTTGCCCCTATGCGGTGGTGGGCGAGGCCACCGACGAACAACACCTGGCGGTCAGTGATGCCCAGTTTGACAATACGCCGGTGGACCTGCCCATGTCGGTGCTGTTCGGCAAACCCCCTAAAATGCAGCGCGAGGTCGCTCGCTGCGAGGTCGACCACGCGCCGCTCAACATTGCACCTGGTATTGGTGACGCCCTGGAGCGAGTGCTGCAACTGCCTACGGTGGCCAGCAAAAGTTTCCTGATCACGATTGGCGACCGTACCGTGACCGGCATGGTCGCGCGCGACCAGATGGTGGGACCCTGGCAGGTGCCGGTCGCGGACTGCGCGGTGACCACCGTGTCCTATGACAGTTTTGCCGGTGAGGCCATGGCCATGGGCGAGCGCACACCCTTGGCCCTGGTCAGTGGCCCCGCGTCGGGGCGCATGGCCATTGCCGAGACCATCACCAACCTCTGTGCCGCACCGGTGGCAAAGCTCAGCGATATCAAATTGTCCGCCAACTGGATGTGTGCCGCTGGGCACGGTGTCGAAGATGAGATTCTTTACGACACGGTGAAAGCGGTGGGCCTGGAATTTTGTCCGGCGTTGGGGATTACCATCCCGGTGGGCAAAGACTCCATGTCCATGCGCACAACCTGGCAGGATGAGAGTGGTACAAAATCTGTAACGGCGCCGGTGTCGTTGGTGGTGTCCGGGTTCTCCCCGGTAACCGACGTCCGCCTGTCGGTGACCCCCCAGCTACAGCCCTCAGTGGATTCCAGTTTGGTGCTGATTGACCTGGGGCGCGGCGCCAATCGCCTGGCCGGTTCGGCACTGGCCCAGACCTATAATGCCCTGGGCAATGCCACACCCGACATTGATGACCCAGCTGACCTGCGCCACTTCTTTGAACTCGTGCAAACGGCCCTCGTCGACGAGAAGATCCTTGCCTATCACGACCGCTCCGATGGGGGGCTGATCACCACGCTGGTGGAAATGGCCTTCGCCGGTCGCTGTGGCCTGGATATTGACCTGTCATCTCTCACAGGTGAGGCACTGGAGGTCTTGTTCAACGAAGAGGCCGGTGCGGTGCTGCAAATTCCCGCCGATGCGGTAGAAGACTTTGTGTCCCACGCGGCATCACTGAAACTCGGTGATTGTGTGCACGTGATCGGCAGTGCAACCTCGGGTGATCGAATCCAGGTGGCGCGTAACGGTGAAGTTGTACTGGAAGACAGCCGCGCACGGCTACAGCAGTTGTGGGCACGCACCAGCTACGAGATACAGTCCCTGCGCGATAACCCCGCCTGTGCCGAAGAAGAGTATGAACGCATCGCTCAGGATGACCCTGGACTCAGCGCAAGCTTGACCTTTGACCCGGCCGAGGACATCGCCGCACCCTTCATTAATAGTGGCACCAGGCCGCAGGTGGCGATACTGCGAGAGCAGGGCGTTAATGGCCACGTGGAGATGGCGGCTGCTTTCTACCGGGCAGGCTTTGCCCCGGTGGATGTGCATATGAGCGATGTTCTGGGGGGGCAGCGCACGCTGGACGAATTCAAGGGGCTGGTTGCCTGCGGCGGTTTCTCCTACGGCGATGTGCTGGGTGCTGGCGAGGGCTGGGCCAAGAGTATTCGCTTCAATGAGGCGGTACGTGAGCAATTCGCCGCCTTCTTCAGCCGCGAAGACAGTTTCACCCTTGGCGTGTGCAACGGTTGCCAGATGGTGGCGACGCTGCGGGACCTGATTCCGGGCGCTGAGCACTGGCCGCGCTTCGTGCGAAACCGCTCGGAGCAATTCGAGGCCCGGGTAAGCCTGGTACGCATTGAGGATAATCCCTCCATCCTGCTTCAGGGTATGGCGGGATCGCACCTGCCGATCGCGGTCGCCCACGGTGAGGGTCGGGCAGAGTTTGCCGATGCAGACTCGCAGCAACGCGCCCTTGAAAGCGGCACAATTGCCCTCACCTATGTTGAGAATGACCTGCAGACGGCGAGTCGTTACCCCGCCAACCCCAATGGCTCGCCGGCGGGTATCGCCGGGCTGAGCAGCCGGGACGGGCGGGCGACAATAATGATGCCCCACCCGGAGCGTGTTTATCGCAAGGTGCAAAATTCCTGGCAACCCCAGGAATGGCCTGAAGATGGGGGCTGGCTGCGCCTGTTCCGCAACGCACGCCGCTGGCTGGGCTGAAACACTCACCGGCCGCATTGTATGGCACTTGTGGCCGCACTTGTGGCGCACTTGTGACAGAGCGGCGTTAATTTATAATGGCGCCTTTTTTGACAGTGGTGTGGGCGCATCATGCCGCTAATACGGCCTGACGGCCGGATAAACTAGAGCTTAACTATGCTTAACAAATATTCGCTATGGAAATACCTGCTGGTGCTGTTCGTGCTGGCTATCGGGTTTTTCTACGCGGCCCCTAACCTGTACGCGCCGGACCCGGCGCTGCAGATCACTGGCGAAAGTAGTGCTCAACAGATTGATGAGAGTATTCTCAATCGTGCGCTAGGTGCACTTGAGGAAGAGGGCATCGCTCACTTTGGCGAGACAATCGATCCTGACGGGCGCAACGCGCTGATTCGCCTGGCGGACGCCGATCAGCAATTAACTGCCCAGGCCCGGGTGTCCCGTGCCCTTGGCGATGGGTTTATCGTCGCGCTAAACCTGGCACCTACTACACCGGACTGGTTGAGTGATTACGGCGCCCAACCCATGAAACTGGGCCTCGACCTCAGCGGTGGTGTGCACTTCAAGCTGGAAGTTGACGTGGACGCCGCGATTGAACGGCGCATGGAGTACTACGTTAACGCCACCAAGCGCGCCCTGCGTGAGGAGCGTATCCGGGGATTGGTCTCACTCGACGACCGGGGGCGGGTGTTCGGTCGTTTTCGCAGTGAGGAATTACGTGAACAGGCCCGTTCAATTATCGCCGAAAATCATCCGGAACTGGTGCTTGACCGCACTGAAGAAGACGACAGCTGGAATATCACCGCGGCGATGACCGACGCCACCCGCAAGGAGATATCCGACTATGCTGTGAGCCAGAACCTCACCACCCTGCGCAATCGGGTTAACGAACTGGGTGTGTCCGAGCCGCTGGTGCAGCGCCAGGGACAGAATCGCATCGTGGTCGAGCTGCCGGGGATTCAGGACACCGCAGAAGCCAAGCGTATCCTGGGCAAGGTGGCCAACCTGGAGTTTCGCCTGGTCGCCAATCTGGACGCTCCCGCCGCCGACAAGCAGCGCTTTGAATACCGCAGTCCTGACCGCGCGGGCACGACCGAATGGCTCGAGCGCGACGTGATTATTACTGGCGAACGAGTGTCCAATGCCCAGGCCAGTTTCGATCAGAACGGCCGACCCAATGTGCAGATCAGCCTGGACAGCGAAGGCGGTACCTTGATGTCGCGTGCTACACGGCACAATATCAAGCGCCGCATGGGTGTGTTGTTTATCGAGCGCAAGTACCGCACCCGCTACGAAACCCAGGAAGATGGCACCGAGATCGCCATCAAGATTCCCTACGACGAAAAGAAGCTGCTGACCGCGCCTACTATTCAGTCGGCACTGGGTGCGCAGTTCCAGATTACTGGCCTGGACAGCCCGTTGGAATCGTCTGAACTGGCGTTGATGTTGCGCGCCGGTGCGCTGGCCGCGCCCATATCCTTCGTCGAGGAGCGCACGGTAGGCCCTTCACTCGGTGCGGAAAATATTCGCCTGGGCGTCAAGTCCGTACAGTTTGGCCTGGCGCTGGTGGTGCTGTTTATGATCCTGTATTACCGCGTGTTCGGCATGATGGCGGTGGTGGCGCTGAGTTGTAACCTGGTGTTGCTGATTGCCTTTATGTCGATTATCGGTGCAACGTTAACACTGCCGGGTATTGCGGGCATCGTGCTAACGGTGGGTATGGCGGTAGACGCCAATGTGCTTATCTTCTCGCGAATACGGGAGGAAATACGCAATGGACTATCGCCACAGATGGCGATTCACTCGGGTTTCGAGCGGGCGGTGGCCACCATTTTTGACGCCAACCTCACCACCCTGATTGTGGCGGTCATTCTCTATGCCGTAGGTACCGGGCCGGTCAAGGGCTTTGCCGTTACCCTGTCGATCGGCATTCTGACCTCCATGTTTACCGCCATCATGGGTACCCGCGCCATGGTTAACCTGGTATACGGCGGGCGCAAGTTAAACACGTTGTCCATTGGCGGTGGTCAGCAGCCCAAGGGGAGTGCCGCATGAAAGTCGTGAATTTCATGGGCCAGAGAAAACTGGCTTTCGCTTTTTCCGTAGTGTTGATACTGGGTGCCATCGCGTCGCTGGCAACCCGGCAGCTTAACTGGGGCCTGGACTTTACCGGCGGCACGCTCGTTGAGGTGCACTACAGTGAGACGGCCGACCTGAATGCCATACGTGGCACGTTGGAAGAAGGCGGGTTTGCTGGTGCTGTGGTGGTGAGTTTTGGCACCGATCAGGATGTATTGATCCGCCTACCCCAGGGCTACTCTGATGAGCAGGGCGCGGAGCTTCTGCAGCGGCTGCAGGACAGTTTTGCCGGTACGGTAGAGCTGCGCCGCATCGAATTTGTGGGACCCCAGGTGGGGGATGAGTTACGCGAACAGGGTGGTCTGGCGATGCTGCTGGCCCTGGGCCTGGTGATGCTCTATATCGCCTTCAGGTTCCAGTTCAAGTTTGCCTTGGGGGCGGTTATCGCACTGGTCCACGATGTCATGATCACACTGGGTTTCTTCTCGGTGATGGGCATGGAGTTCGACCTGACGGTACTGGCGGCCCTGCTCGCTGTGATCGGCTACTCCTTGAACGACACGATCGTGGTGTCAGACCGCATTCGGGAAAACTTCCGCAAGGTGCGCCGATCTGACCCGGTCGAGATTATCAATATCTCCCTGACCGAAACCCTGGGCCGTACATTGGTAACGTCATTAACTACCCTTTTGGTGCTATTGGCATTGGCCCTGTTTGGCGGTGAAATGATCAATGGGTTTGCCATTGCCCTGATCGTCGGTGTGATCGTCGGTACCTACTCTTCAATCTATGTGGCAGCCAATGCACTGCTGGCGCTGGGCGTGAGTAAGGAAGACCTGATGATTCCGGTGAAAGAAGGGGCCGAGCAGGAAGACCTGATGCCCTGAGGGGCCGGGTTCGCGCGGAGAGTAACAGGATGAAGCCATTTGGTATTGCCGGCATTCAGATGACCCTGAATCACGGTAATAATCTCGATGCCATCGAGCACAAAATCAATACCGTGGTCAGCATCTATCCCTGGGTGGAGATGGTGGTGCTCAGCGAGCTCGCGCAGTTTGGTCCCTTGCACGCCTATGCCCAGGAGCGACCCACCGAGTCGGAGGGGCGGTTGCGGCGCATTGCCGAGCGTCATGGTATCTGGCTGATAACCGGCTCAGCGTTTGAAAAGGTGGGCGACAAGGTCTACAACACGGCGGCGGTAATCAACCCGGCCGGCGAAGTCGTGGAGTACTTCAGCAAGCTGTTTCCCTTCCGTCCCTACGAGCAGGGCATCGAAGCAGGCGACAGGTTTGTGGTGTTCGACGTGCCCGATGCCGGTCGCTTTGGCGTTTGCATCTGCTACGACATGTGGTTTCCCGAGGTCCCCCGTACGCTTACTGCCATGGGTGCCGAGGTGATTATTCACCCCGTGCTTACCGGTACCAATGACCGCGACATTGAACTGCATATGGCCCGCGCCAACGGCGCCATCTTCCAGAGCTATATTATCGACATTAACGGTCTGGGTGTCGGGGGTGTGGGGCAGTCCTGCATCATCGGACCGGATGGCAGGGTAGTACACCAGGCCGGCACCGGCGAGGAGTTCCTGGTGGCAGAGCTTGATTTCGACAGCCTGCGCCGAGAGCGTGAGACCGGCGTACGTAACCTCGGCCAGCCATTGAAAAGCTTCCGTGACTCGAACACCGACTTTGTCGTGTACCACAAACGCAAGTGGCGTAACGAGTACCTGAACAGCCTGGGGCCACTGGCCACCCCTGCGCGTACCGACAAGGACAAAATGGCCCCGGTACCTTCTGAAACCGGACCTGCGAAATCGGTTAAGGCCACCAAGAAGCGCTGGCTGTAGTGCGCCTTGCACTGCCATGAAAGCCCAACCAAAGTCACCCCTGCTTGAATTTCATTCCCGTGTTGATGTGAATACGGGCGAAGGTCTGGCGCACTGGTTTCACCAGGTCTGGCCTGCCTATCAACGCTGGTCTGCACTGCGCAAAACCCCACTGTCGGCAGCGGCGAGCCGTGACATGCTGCAAAAGCACATGCCGGAACTGGTGGCAACGTACGATACGTTATGCCACACCCTGGGCGCCGATGAGGAAGTGGCCTCGTTTCTGGCACTTTACAACCCGCCCTCTTTTCGAGCTGCTTGCTCCCAGGTGATCTGGCGCCGGGAACCGCTGCAACTTATCCGCAACTATGATTTCCCCGCGCATCTGTCGGATCGGCAACTGTTACACAGCAGCTGGAATGGCACGCGTGTCATCGCCATGACCGATTGCCTGTGGGGCGTGCTCGACGGCATGAACGAACATGGCTTGGCCGTGTCGCTGGCCTACGGTGGGCGTGAGAATCGCGGCGACGGATTCGCTATCACCCTAGTGCTGAGATACATTCTGGAGTTTTGTAGCACCAGCGCTGAGGCGGTATCGGTACTGCAACGGGTACCTGTGCACATGCCCTACAACGTCAGCCTGTTGGATGCCAGTGGCGATACGCGCACCGTGGTTATCTGCCCGGGCGAACCGGTGCAGGTGAACCGTCTGCCGTTTGCCACCAACCACCAGCCCGATGCCCTGAGGGATCAGTTGGAAACCACGGCCGACAGTGTACTGCGCGAGTCCTTTCTCTCCACCCGGTTGGCCGACCCGGTGCAGACCGATGATGGCTTGCTACAAATGTTCATGCAGCCGCCGTTGCTGCGCCGGGCCAGTAACTGGAAAGGCTGGGGCACCCTGTATACCGCGCGCTATGACATTCGCGCCGGGACTGCCGAGTTACACTGGCCGGACGGCAATCGTATTCAGCAAAGCTTCGCGCAACCCGTGGAGGCAAGCCTGAAAGTAACGTCTCCTGGCTTCAATTAATTGGGCTTAACGCAGGGTTTGCAATTTTTTGCAAACCCTGCCAGAGACGGCATATTCAGGCGCATTTGCGGCGCGCTGCCGCTACAAAACGGCTGCTTATTTGGTCCGGATCGAAGTGGCGCTCGCGGGCGAGTGGGGCGTTGCTCAGTCGGGGGCCAGACCCCGGATCAAGACCCCGAATCAGTAGATCTTGTAGAGCATCTCGCTGTCATCCAGGGTGGGGTGCTGTGTGGTGCCCAAACCCGTGGAGCGAAACTGTGACTTCATGGCACTGACCCAGGTCTTGGCGCGGCTGGTGAGTTTGTCCGCCGGCGTTTGCATGTGTCCGCGCACCAGCAGTACCCCCATGTCGGCACCCTTGTACAGGTATTCGCCCGGGCCCAGAATGCGCAGGAAAAATGCCTCGTCCATCCCGGAGACGTTGCTCCAGTCTGCGGTTCTTCGCACGATCTCAACGTTGTTGTCTCCGCTCATGCGCCAGATGCCGGAGCGGGGTACCTCGTTGAGAATGCGCAACTCTTCGCTGTTGTGCTTGAAGATCACGTGGGTCCAGGTATCGAAGTCCATCCACCGTGACTGGATGGCGTCGATATCGATATCGTAGTCGACGTTCATGAACTCCAGCAGGTGGAACATCAACAGCGGCGCGCCGCCGTATTTCTGGGTGATCAGGTTGGTGATAGGGGATGCGCCACTGATGCGTGGGTTGAGTTCACCCAGATACATTTCGCCGTCGTTCTTGTCGATTAGATAGTCGATGCAGAACGTACCCTTGTAGCCCTCCTTGTAAAGGCGGTTACCGAAGCGTTGCACCATATCGACCAGCTTGGCACGTTGCGCCGCATCCACGGCGGAGGTGAAGACTTCATTTCCACTCCAGCCGCCCTTGTAGGGCGTGAGTTCCTTGTGACCGACCAACTCAGTCATGATGGGACCCACCAGGGTGCCATGGCGCGTGGCAACCGCTTCGACGGTGCCACAGCGGGGGTCGATCCGCTTCATCACCTTCAATTCTTCGTCAACCATGTTCTCGGCATTAGTGTCCCAGTCACTCTCGCTGGCGACAAAGAACGTGGTTTTGCCGGAGTCACCGTAGGGGGTTTGCACCACCAGGTCGCTACCGAGCTTGGCCGACTTGGCCAGTGCGCACAGCTCTTCGTAAGACTTCGCCATGCCCAGCACATTCGGGACACTGGCAACGCCCGCTTCGTTGCCCAGCTGTGTAGTGACAATCTTTGAGTCAAGCTGGTTGCGCAACTTGTAGGGTGGCAGGGCGATCTTCAGCTTGAGTTTGCGCGCCAGTTTTTGTGTTTCGTCATCAAACATCACCGCCAGCATGTAGCCACCCGCCGCCTGTGTGCCCATAAAGTCCTGGGTTTCCTGGTGAGTCAGCAGGTAGTTCACCACGTCTTCAAGTGAAGTGAATTCGGGATTCAGACGTTCCCGGGGCGTAAAGACACGGTGGTGTACACCGTCAAAACAATCGAAGTAGGTGATGTAGCGCAGGCTGGGAATGAACTGACCCAGGCCCAGGATGTTCAGTGGAGATGCCGAGACAAAATAGATCGGTTTCTTGTTGGTGCGGAAAAACTTGTAGATGTCAGCCAGGCCATTGAGCTTCTTCATAGTTTGCCTCTCATTATTGTTGGACAGCGCAGAGCTGGCATGGCTTGCACCCAGCCCTAACAATATGGTCGATAAACCGGGATTGGGCAATCCCTGTCATTAGGTAGGCAGGGTGGAGGGATATTACGTATGGGAATTTTTCAGGCAGTCTCGGGGGCGAAGCTCGCCTGCTCTTCAGTCAGGTCGCAGACGAAGCGGTTATCTTTATCGACCAGGATAGCCTTTGGCGCGACCGGTTCTGTAGCAAGGGTAAAGGCCATGATGATGACTTCTTCACCCGCTCCAATCAGGTGTGCTGCGGCACCGTTCATGCCGATGTAGCCGCTGTCGCGTTCCCCTTCGATAATGTAAGTCTCAAGGCGGGCGCCCGAGGTATTGCTGACCACCAGCACCTTCTCGTTAGGCAACAGGCCCGCAGCGTCCAGCAGTGCGGCGTCAATAGTGACACTGCCAACATAGTCCAGGTTGGCTTCCGTCACCGTCGCTTTATGAATCTTGGACGACATGAAACTTCTTAACTGCATGCTTTCAATCCTATAGGCTGGAACGCAAGGCGCAAAAGTTGGCCGCTCATCATAGCAAAAAATGGGTCGCTGATTGAGCGCTAACTTTCGGGGGTGACATTGGCAGACAATCCACACTTCAGACCGGTCGCTAATTGGGAGGAGGCCGCACGCATACTGGGATACACACCCAAGGTTCCTGCGCGCACGGCCGGTGCTGAACTGCAGTCACTGCGCATCTACGTCAGGGATCACAAACTGCGTGACGTGCCAGCAGAGCAACAAAGCCTGGAGGCGCGCTACGGCGAGTTTGTTTTCACCCAGGTGCGGTGTTCGGAGAAGGAAGCACTGCGGCAGACTGTTGAGGTTGTTTATGGCAGCGACGCAGAAAAAGCGCTGATCAACGGATGTGAGGCCAGAGTGTATGAGCTGGGGCCAGAGCCCGCGCCAGGTGATATTGACCCGCGGAGCCCGGCGGTTGTTGTTTGGTGTGAGGGGGAAATGTTTTATTTGTTGGCGAGTGATTCTATGAAACTCTCGGAGTTAATCCGAATCGCCCTGATATGACTAATAGTAGCGAGTGGCTACTAGTTGGATTGATCGGTTTTTTCCACTTCCTGCGCCTCTTCCATCGATTTTCGCCACAGGGGTCGCAAGCTCGTCCACTGCTGAGAATAATTTCCTCGAGCACCAGTATTCCTGAGATGAGGATGATTTGACGGTGGAGGGTTGTACGCGGTACACGCATACAGGATGGGGCCAATAAAGGGAAGGAGTGTGGTAATTGATATAAGGAACTTGATGACGATGGGGTATGGCTTTTTCTTAAGCCTGTAAATTAACACTAGCGAGACTACCTCGGATAAAACAATGTATGGGACAATTTCATTCACTGGATCCGACACCCTCTTTGCCATCATTGCTAATAGGTGTTGCTAATTGGTTACAGGTTTCGTCTTGGAAAAAATCGTAGATACATTCGAGGTCGAATACTCCATTTGAGTTCGTATCTTTATAGGTCTTAGATATTTTCCCGAGTTTGTACAAATGCTTTCTTTCCTTGAGCCCTGTGGCTGGATTTTTGATGAAAGATTCGCTGGCTACGCCGTATGTAAAGTATTGGATTAAATCAAAATCACCATCACCATCTGAATCTACTCTCACTGCGCTAGGTTGATTGTTTACAAAACTTGATTCTGTTTCGAATATACCATCGAAATCATCGTCTGATGTAGATGAGCTTACATGACCTGTTGTTAAGAAAAACATTATGTAGTCGT
This sequence comes from Halieaceae bacterium, assembly GCA_963669435.1. Taxonomy (GTDB): domain Bacteria; phylum Pseudomonadota; class Gammaproteobacteria; order Pseudomonadales; family Halieaceae; genus CALJFL01. The sequence goes on along the minus strand of OY770025.1, from coordinate 221,890 downwards.
CTGACCCGTCAAAGTTTCGATCGATCATTACTTTCTGCGGTGAACCCTCGACGCCAATTAGACGCTCATCGAGTATCCCATCAGCATTGTGGTCAAAACCTAGAACTAACTGCCCCGTATTCGCTTGATAATAGCTAGTGGCAGCGCTTCCTAAAAGAGAGCCAGACAAAAATAGCGCGATGTATATCCCAGTACTATTCATTAGAACAATTGAATTCTGTAATAACCAATCACTGACCGATGATTCTGGTTTCCATCCAGCAAGTGCAGTACGGATCGTCTTCGGGTAAAGGTTTCATTACTTCGTTACCTGATCCTACTTGGCAGCTTTCCGCATTCGACTTCGGGCTCACACAGTTACATACCTGTACCTGAGTAGTACAGTTTCCAAAAGAGGTGCAACTCGTAGGTCCTATAATCGCTTCTTTCGACATATCAGGCAGATTCTCTAGAGCTTGATGCAGTGCTTGGTTGGAAAATTGACCCATACGATTCAGCTGAATTTGTCTATAAATTGCACTCATCTGAGAAGAGTTGAGATTTCTTCCAGCTAAAGAGGCTTGAAACTGGTTCCATCGGTTAAAAACAATCCTCAAACCTTTTGGATCGATGTACTTGTTAGGGTTGCTTCCTACATAGGCATAACTGTTTAGCCCTCCTTCCAACCCTATCGGATCACTCTGCACATACCTTCCCAGCCCGGGATCATAGTCTCTAAAGTAATTCTGGTGCAGGTTTGTTTCCTCGTCAAAGTATTGTCCGGGAAATCTCAAGTTATTGACCACGCTGTTGATGCTGACGTTGGCTTTGCCGAAGGGTTTGTAGCTGGCGCGCCAGGCGGTGTTACCGTTCTGGTCTGTTAGCACTTGTGGGGTGCCGAGGTGGTCGTTGTGAATGTAGTAGAGCGCCGTGTTGATTTCTGGTGGGGGTGAGACAAGTTCCACCATGCGGATACCATCTGCGGCAGTTTTGCCTCCCAGATCCGAAATCTCGATGTATTCTGAGCCGTCTCCTGAAAATTGATAGGTGCCCAGCTGTACCCATAGCTTGCCGGGCGTGCTTTGATCCTGCACGCTGAGATCGGTTTGCCCATCGTGGAAGATGGTGTAGGTGGCGGTTTTGTTGTTCTTTTTTGTCTTCGGCCACCAGGCCCAGACTTCGTAGTTGCTGGGATTGAGGCCTGTCGGTGTCCAGCGGTAGGTGTTCCCGGTGTTTTCTGAGCGGCCATAGTAGTCCAGCCATGCGCCTTTTTTGCGGACATTCTCCCAGGTACCGGTAAAGCTGATTTCGCCATCAAGATCATCGATGATGATCTCCACGCCGGGGGTGGGGGGCGGTTGGGTGATGGTAGTCTGCACAACCGCGAGTGGTTGGCCATTCAGGTAGACATACTCGCGCAAGACCACGCCATCCTGGTTAACTTCCGCCATCAATAGATCATCTGGCCCGTAGACGTAGTGGGTTGCCCCCGCCGGTCCCACCTTGCGAGCGCGTTGCCCCATGGCGTTATAGGTGTAGGTGGCCAGTACCGTATCGTTCTGTTCATTACCAACAGTAGTTCTTGAAGAGACTTCCACCAGACGGTTGTTTTCGTCGTATCGATAGAGCACTCCGTCACCGGAATTGTCATTGCGGGTGATTCTCGCTACCAGATTGCCGGTGTTGTCGTATTGGTAATCCCAGTCATTGGTGCTTAGCAGGCGATGGCTGGTGGCGTCATAGGTATATGAATCGATACCTGTGTTGTCGGTATAACTGAGCCGGTTGCCGTTGGCGTCGTAGGTGTATTCGATATCACCATAGTCTCCCTGCGCGTTTGTCAGGCGATTTAGCGCATCGTAAGCGAAGACCTGGTTAGCTGCGGGGTCGAGCTGATCGCTGATACCGGTGATGTTGTCCACATTGTCGTAGTTGTACTCGGTTTGCCGGGTTGCGGAATGGCTCATACTTGCGACCCGGTAATCCAGGTCAAAAGTCGCACTAAAGTTGACCCCATTCCCGTAACTGGCCGCGTTCATCGGACCATAGGGCATATAGTCAATGCTATTGGCCAGTACCTGGCTACCTTCCGTGGTCGTAGTGTTTACTGCCGCGATCAACCCATCCTCGCCGCGGACGTAATCCACCACACGCCCGCTGGGGTAGGTGATCTGTACCAGCTGGTCTGCCGTGTTGTAGTTGAAGCTCAGGCCAATCTGGATGGACCCTGTATCCAGTCCCTGGTAGATGATATTGCCCCGGTGGTCGTGATCGAAAAGGGTGGTGCCACTGGCGTCGCTGATTGAGGTCAGCCGGCCTTTGCCGTAGGTGCCCGCGTCGTAGCCGTAGGTGATATTGATATCGCTATTGGGAAAGCTGGTAGATAACGGACGATTGAGCGCATCGTAGGTGAATGTGGCAGTGACACCGTTTGCATCGATGCGAGAGGTTTGGTTGTCAGCCTCGTCGTAGCTGTAGACAGTAATGCCGGTATCCGGGCTGTCCACCTGCAGCAGGTTGTTGCGACCATCGTAGCTGTAATGAGTCGTCAAGCCGCCAGGATCGGTCAACTGAACAAGATTGTGCTGCTCGTCATTAAGATAGACGGCATTACTACCCAACGGCGCTAAGGTATTGATGACCCGGTCGAGCGCATCGTGATCTTCTGACGTTGTATTCTGATTGCCGTCGGTGACGGTGACCTGGTTGCCGTTTTTGTCGTAGCTGAAGGTGGTGGTTTGTCCGCTGGCGCCGCTAATCTCAATCAGGCGACTCAGTTCGTCAAATACGCGTGTTATGTCCCGGGTGATGCTGCCCGAATCACTGCGGGTAGTTTCCCCGATGCGATTCCCCGCCGCATCCAGTTGGTATTCAATGCGTTCACCAATGCTATTGCTGATTGCTATAAGCCGTTGTGCACCATCGTATTCGTTGTAAAGAACAGTGTTGTTGGGCAACGTCGTACTCAGCAATAGTCCTTCATTGTCGTAGGTGTAGCTCGTCGCGGCATCTTTTGATACATCACCTCCCGGGTCCTTGACGATGCTCGAGAGCAGCCAACCCCTGGGATGGTAGGTCAGCAAGGTTTCTGTCCCGTTGGGATCAATGATTTTGCCCACCTGTCCCCTGGCGTTGTAATCCTGCATCAGGGTGATGTGCCCCAGAGCGTTGGTCATCGAAACCCGGTTGCCACTGGCGTCATAGGTGTAAGTAGTGGTATCACTGACATCGATTCGCGGTCCATCGGCGGTTAGGACTTGTCCGCTATTGTTATAGGTGTAGTTCCACTGTGGATCTGCGAATACAGTGGCGGGGCTGGCCAGAACAGCTAGCGCGATGGCCAGCGGAGTCAGAGTTGTGATTCGGTTTGGCTGGGTCATGTCATCGTCCTTGAAGTAGTCCCTGCGGGTAAAAATCTGTCGGTGTTTTCGTCAGGTCATGGTGTTGTGGTATCTCGCACGCGTCGGCTTAGCTCGTTGCCATTACCGTCGTAGGTGAAGGTAGTTTCCATGCCTGGTTCGGTGATTTTGGCGGGCACGTTGAAGGTGGGGTGCCACTCCGTCCTGGTTTCACGCTCCTGTGGCGTACCTTGTGCCTCGGTGCGAATCAGTTCTCTTCCCTGCGAGTCGCGCGTGAAGGTGGTGGTGTTACCTTCCCAGTCTTGTCTGCTGCTGATGAAACCGCTGCTGTTGTAACCGATGCGCTGGAAAGCGGCGGCGCAGTTGGCGCTGGGCAGGCCGTCAATGTAGTAGGGTTTTCTCACGCCATTTACCCGGGTGTAGTAATAGGTCCGGGATTTACCCAATGCATTGGTGGTGGTTACAAAGGGTGTTGAGGGGTAGTTAACATAGGTGTAATCGAAACTCACGCGATCGGTCTGGCCCGCATGCTCGGAACTCACGGCCCTGCGGTTGGAGTCGTAGCTCCAGCTTGCGAAGCGATTGCCATTTGCGTCGGAGATACCGCTGAGTAAATCTGGGTAAGCCAGGTCCTCGTAATGGTAAATCCTGCCACCAGTGTCCCCGGGATAATTCACCCCGGTGAGCATCCCATTTGCATTGTAGTCGTAGCTGTACGTGTAACCGTCCGGATCGGTAAAGCCTGTGATGCGACCGTTTAAATCCAGCGCATAGGTCAGGCTTCCCCCGAGGCTGTGGGTTACCGTAATGCTGGATTCTGTGTAAGTGTAGGTGTGACTCACTCCCGAACGTTTGGTCACTGAAACGATGCGACCTTCTGCGTCATACACTTCCACGTCGTCGTCCAGGTTGGCGTACTGCCAACCCAGGATCGTGGCTGAATCCTGGGTTCGCGTTAATGACCCGGTGATATCGCGGGCCGATGCAACCAGGGTGTTTGCACTGGGAATACCGAGAAAGGTAACACCCTTGCCATCCGCCCGAACCAGGCGCGCATCGACGCTGCCGGGGTCGAAGTTGAGCTGCCTGAAGCGTTGCCAGCTGCCATCCAGCGAGTTGTAAGTGCGCGTAACCGAGAGTGGGAACGGCCGTGTCCCTTCATAGTCGGTCTCCATTTGCACCTTGTTGCCGACGGCTGGGTTTATCGGGTTACCCTCAGAAAAGCAGACCTCACCTTTCTCACGGTCCAGGTCATCCTCTTCACCAGGAATAGAAAAATAGAGATTGTCGATACCAAAGCCCGCCGGCTCATCGCCGATAATGTAGGCCCGCCAGCGTGCGATGCCCTGATTTCCGCCGGTGAAGCTATAGCGCAGGAAACCCTGCTGGGTCGGTACCACTGAATATAGAAGATCGCCGTTCAAGTTAAAGAAATCGATTTGAACCGATTGATCCCCGTCAATCGATCCGATATCAAATGCCATGCGGAATACGCTTGCAGGCGTGTTTGTGCCGGGAAGGACAAACGTGCCCTCGATGTCACCCTCCAGTGTTGGAGTCCCCGATAAAACGGCGCCGTAGGCACTCGAGTTGTCCGTGACCAACTTGGGCCCAGAGCCTCCGAAAATAATCCCGTGCTGGACGTAATTGTTCTCCACCGCGGTTCCCGGTGGAAACTCGTCAAACGTAAGCAGATCAGAATAATCTGCCGACCCTGGAACGGCTGCGGCACTCTCTGCTGAGCGCAGTGCCTGTGGAGTACTGTCGGAAGGTGCTGGCTCTGGTGAGACAATTTTTTGGTCGCCTACAACGGCGGTCGGTGGTTCAACAGACAGGAGGGTGGGGTTCTGGGAGATTGTTGCTCCAGCAGGCGCGGAATTCTGAGCCTGCGATGCGAGGGGGAGAACCACGATCAGTGTCAGCGGGAAGAGCGATCTCATGAGCCAAATCTCCTGGATAAAAGCCACAGCAATAAATTCCAGAGATCGTCACGGTTCGCGCGCGTGGCGAGAGTACGTGGTTGGCAGCGCAGGTGTAAGTCCACTTACCGCCTTGTCTTCCTATCCCTGGATTGACAAGTTCTGCATACTCAACATAGGCGCCTGACATAACGTTCTCAATTATTTGGCGACATTTGATGAAACGGGTTTTTCAAAAGTGCTTGGCAGCGGACGTACTTTCTTAGCTATAGCTATATCAACTAGTATGGGTCCATGACAACTTCCGAGTTAGTTGCGCTAGCGCCCGCCATCAGCAAAGCTCCAGAAAAGCGATCCGCGAACGGAGCGTTGCTGACGCTAATGCCGTGTGTTGCTGGAGGACTTCCTGGTTCGATAAAGCATGAGGCGATTGCAAGAGCGAGTTCGCGGTGAAGGTCGACGAACTCATCGAGCTCGACATCGACGCGGTTAACGGTAGTGTATTTCCCCTCGCAGCCGGTTACGGGATTATCTACAACAACAGTTACCGCAGAAAGCGTGCGTATATACAGCGCCTCGACGAACATTTTCACCCAGTGGCTGATCCGATGCCAAAGGTCACCGGTGCGGAGGATCCGCGGGTGATTTTCCATCGTGGCGCCCACCGCGTCTGGTGCTGTCATGGCGATGGTAAGGGGATGGGGTACGGCACATTGGATCTGGACCACCAACACCTGAGGCTAAGGCCGCTATCGCTGCGCAATATGCAGCGACGGGAACGGGAGAAAAACTGGTGTCCGCTGGTAAAAGAGGGTCGGCTTTATGTTGTCTACAGCCTTTATCCAGAGCTGGTGATTCTCGCGGTCGACGAAGAAGGTGTGCACGAACCGCACCTTGCCGAGCCCAGCGTATATCTACATGACTGGGTATCGCGCAACGTGGATCTCGAGCAGGTGGTTCACCTGGGCGGCGGAACCAACTATGTCGAGTACCGCGGTTATAACCTGGCGGTTTTTCACGTTAAGTACAAAAACCTCGTCTATGACAATTACCTGGTTTTCCTGGGGGACAATTTTTCCGTCCAGCGTGTTGTTCCCGTGGATTATGGCGAAGCAATTTTCGCCGGGGCGCGGTTGCAGCAACTCACCCGTGAGTTGCACGAAAACGGCAAGGCATTTTCCGTGCCCCGGTATCGGCAGAAATTGCAGCGAGTAACGTTCAGCAGCGGTCTATTCCTGGCTAATGGTTTTCTGCATATTAGTGTCGGTGTGAATGATCTGACCACCGTAGTAGCACGGTTAGGACTCGATAAAATCGATAGTGAGATTGCCGATATTTCTCGACCCGATTCTGGCTGACATAGCGCATTGAACGGTTGTATTTATACAATAAGTATAATAGTGTATTTATAGATTAAATATAAATAACTCCTGCGGTGCATCTGTGTGGCAAATCCTTACTGGTGCTTACGTCGAGGCCACACTGTGAAAGTAAAAGCGTGTAAGCAATCTCGTGATTCTGGTCGTGCCCAGGCGCTTTTTTGGCAGCCTGATGCCTACGTGTGTGCGGAGTGGTTTGCCTGGAGTCCGGTTATGGCGCCGGGCGGTAATCGGCGATGAGCGAAATCCTGTTTATTGGCGGCAGTGGCGAAATCTCAACGGCTTGCGTCGCGCAAGCGGTGGCTGCCGGGCATCGAGTTTCGGTGTTCAACCGTGGCAACCAATCCCTATTCTCCGCAGAGGTGGTTGAGCAGATTCGCGGTGACCTGGGCGATGACGATCCTTACCGGGCCCTGGCGGATCGCAACTTCGATGTGGTCTGTCAGTTTCTCGCATTCACCCCGGAACAGGTGCGGCGCGATATTGAGTTCTTCGGTCCGCGCTGCGGGCAGTATGTCTTTGTCTCCTCTGCTGCAGTCTACGCCAAGCCCTGCAACGGGCCGGTGCGCGAAGCCAATGACCTGGGCAATACCTTCTGGGAGTATGGCCGCAAGAAAGCGGAGTGCGAGGCGGCATTGAACCAGGCGGCGCAGTCGGGGCAGATGGCTGCGACAATCGTCAGGCCCAGCCATACCTATCGGAATCAACTACCAGGGGCTGTGGTCGATGGAAATCACCAGGCCTGGCGCATACTGCAGGGCAAAGCCATTGTTGTGCATGACGACGGCGAGTCCCTGTGGACCCTAACCCACGCGGATGATTTTGCCAGGGCGTTTGTAGGATTGTGTGGCAACCCGGCGGCACTGGGTGAAACCGTACATATCACCTCCAACGAGGCGCCCACATGGAATCATATCGTCGACCAGTTCGCTGCGTCCCTGGGCGTGGCGCCGAAGATCTGTTACGTGAGCACCGCGCGGATGGTAGATTATGATGCGCGCTGGGAAGGCCCGCTCTGGGGTGACAAGACCAACAGTCTCATTTTTGACAACAGCAAGGTAAGTGGTCTGTTAGGTGACTGGGAATGCCAGGTTACGTTGGCGGAAGGTCTGCCCGGGGCCGCGCGGGCGACCCTGGCGCTGATGGACAGTGGTTACAGCCCCGACCCCGACCTGGACAGATTACTGGACACCATCGTGCAGGACGCCATGATCAAGGACAGTAGGGCGGACATTCAACGCGGGACACACCGTTATGAGTGAACAGACCATCAGCCGACGGGTCATTCTCAGTTACGGCGTTCTCGCGTTGCCCGTGGGGGTGATCGGTATCCCCATGGGCATTTACCTGGCGCCGTTTTACGCCGGTGAACTGGGTCTCCCGCTCGCGGCGGTGGGCGTGATGTTGATGCTCTCGCGGCTCACTGACTTTATCACCGACCCGCTGATCGGTTTGCTGTCAGACCGTTGGCGCCCGGCGATGGGTAAGCGCAAGGTCTGGGTGCCCATCGGTACGGTGGTCATCATGTCGGGGGTTTACCTGCTGTTCCGCCCGCCCGAGGGCGTTGGAACACTGTATTTTTTATGTGCTGTGTCCCTCACCTATTTCGGCTACACGACCTTGTTGTTGCCGTACCACGCCTGGGGCGCACAGCTGTCCACCAATTACCACGAGCGCACACAGATCATTGCCTGCTCGCGTTTTTTTGATACTGCGGGCCTGGTTATTGCCACGATTATTCCCGCCTATATCCTGTCGCGCCCGGACGCCACCTCTGGCGACATATTGCACGGCCTGAGCATATTTTTCCTGCTCGGTTTGCCGTTGTGCGCCCTGATCACCTTTACCGGTGTGCCCGAGCCAGAGCAGGACGCTGGTACCAGTGCCCAGGTCACGATTCCCCAGGCACTGAAACTGCTGTCCAGGAACCGCCCGCTGGCGTTGGTCATTGCCGCGGTATTTATCGCCACCATTGCCGAGGTCTTTCGCCAGACCACCACGGTATTTTTCGCCGACGAAATTATTGGCGTGGAGAACATAGGCATTGTTTATGCCGCGTATTTTGTCGTGGCCCTGGCCATGATTCCGGTGTGGAGTCGCATTGCCGGCAGGCTGGAAAAGCACCGGGCCCTGGCGCTGGCACTGGGCGTTGTGGTGCTCACCAATTTGGCCATGTATTTCCTGGAAGAAGGTCAGGTTGAACTGTTTACTGCCCTGTTTATTCTCAAGGGCAGCTGCTACGGTGCGCTGGCCTTGTTGCCCGGTGCGATGATTGCCGATACCGCCGACATCGATACCGCACTGACCGGTGAGAACCAACAGGGATTGATATTTGCCATCAAGGCCATGGTGCAGAAGCTTGCTTTCGCCACCGGACAGGGTCTGCCGTTGATTTTGCTGGGATGGGTAGGGTTTGATGCGGCTGGCGGCAATGGTGTGGCAGAACTGCATTGGCTCAAGATTATCTACGGCATTGCCCCAGCGGTGGTGGCCTTGTTTTCGATCGCCGCACTCATTCCCTACTCGCTGACCGAGGCCCGGCACAGGGAGTTAAGGGAGTACATCGATCGGGGCGGTAAGGGCAGCGATGCGAAAGTGCCGGAATTTATCCAGTGAGTTTTCAGCTCAACATGCGGTTTTTCAGTGATGAGCACACGCCACTGTTGCAAGAAAATCAGACAGATTCCCCGGGAAGCACCAAGTGTGATACAACGGAGTCATGGAAACTTCATACGCCGTGACTAGAGTTAAACGCCGACGATTACCCTTTGCAGAGCGACGGGACCAGTTACTGGACGTGACCCGGTCGCTGATTCTCACGCACGGGCTGAACAGCTTTACCATGGAGACGTTGACCCGTGAGGCGGGGGTGAGCAAACCGCTGGCCTACAAGTACTTTTCCACGCGGCTGGATCTGCTCCAGACGCTGTTGATGCGCGAGTACCAACAACAGTTCGACTACCTGGATAAGGCCTTCAATGACGCGCCTGACTTTATCGATATAATCCGCATCGCGGTAACCTCGGACTTCGATCGTCACTCCGAGGGTGATATCGTCAAGATCCTGCGCAGTCAGTCTGACGTCGACGAGATTCTAAAACCTATACTTAAAGACTCAGATGGCCGGCTGGGCAGGCGCCTGGTGGCTGAATTTACGAAAGAGTACGAGGTGGAACAGGGTCAAGCCCAACGCTTGTTGCGCATGGCCTCAGGGGCGTCGCTGGCGGCGGCGGATCGCTACACCCAGCAAGGTGGCGACAAAGAGCAGCTCATTACGGAAGCGGTGCAGTTCATTTTCGGCGGCATCGACGCCATTCTCAAGCGCTAGACTCTCAATTCCCAAGCCTCAAGCCTTAAGCCTCAAGCCTTAAGCCTCAAGCGTTGGAGTGGCGCTGTTGAGGCACGAAGTAGTTTCGGCGCTTACTCGGCGTGTTCTGATTCGCTCTCGGGTTCACGCCAGGCATCAATGGCCGGGCAGGCGCAGTACAGGTTGCGGTCGCCATACACATTGTCCACACGATTTACCGGCGGCCAGTATTTGCTGGCTCGCAATGAGTCTACAGGGTAGGCACCCTGTTCGCGTGTGTAGGGGCGGCTCCAGTCATTGGCGGTAATATCGGCCAGTGTGTGTGGTGAGTTCGCCAGTGGGTTGTCTTTGTCGTCCAGTTCACCTGCTTCCACCGCGCGAATCTCCTCGCGGATGGTGATCATGGCGTCGCAGAAGCGATCCAGTTCTGCCAGCGATTCCGATTCAGTCGGCTCAACCATCAATGTGCCCGCCACGGGGAAGGACATGGTCGGTGCGTGAAAGCCGAAGTCGATCAAGCGCTTGGCGATATCTTCTTCGGTAACACCGCTGGCTTCCTTGATGGGGCGAATGTCGATAATGCATTCGTGGGCCACGGTGCCATTGTTGCCGGTATAGAGAATCGGGAAATGCCCGTTGAGGCGATGGGCGATGTAATTGGCGCTCAATATGGCCACTTTCGTGGCATCTACCAGCCCACTACCGCCCATCAACGCAATATAGGCCCAGGAGATTGGCAGGATGGATGCACTGCCATACGGTGTGGCCGAAACCACATCGTTGGCCGGGTCGAGGCCTGGGACCGGCGAAACCGGATTGGTGGGCAAAAACGGCTGCAGATGTGCGCCTACACCTATGGGGCCCATGCCCGGACCGCCGCCGCCGTGGGGTATGCAGAAGGTCTTGTGCAGGTTGAGGTGTGACACGTCGGCGCCAAATTTGCCAGGGGCGGCAATGCCTACCAGGGCGTTCAGGTTGGCCCCATCCACGTACACCTGACCGCCGTGTTGATGTATCAGGTCGCACAGTTCAATAATGGATTCCTCGAACACCCCGTGGGTAGAGGGATAGGTCACCATAATAGCTGCCAGGTCCTCGGTGTGGCGCTCGGCTTTGGTCTTCAGGTCGGCCATGTCCACGTTGCCCTGGTCATCGCACTCCACAATGACCACGCGCATGCCTGCCAGCGCGGCGCTGGCCGGATTGGTACCGTGGGCGGAGGAGGGGATCAGGCACACATCGCGCTGCGTATCACCGCGGCTCTCATGATAGCGTCGGATGGCGAGCAAGCCCGCGTATTCACCCTGTGAGCCGGCATTGGGTTGCATGGAAATCGCATCGTAGCCTGTGCACTCCAGCAGCATGTGTTCCAGCTCTGCGAGCAGGGCTGCATAACCCCGGGTTTGGTCGGCCGGGGCGAAGGGATGAAGGGCGCCAAACTCGGGCCAGGTCACAGCGAGCATTTCGGTGGTGGCGTTCAGCTTCATGGTGCAGCTGCCCAGCGGAATCATCGCGCGATTCAGCGCGATGTCCTTGTCCTCAAGCCGGCGCATATAACGCAGCATTTCGGTTTCGCTGTGATATTCGTTGAACAGGGGGTGCTGCAGATAATCGACTTCTCTGTACAGGTCTTCGGGAATGCCCGCATTGTCCGCCACCGCTGCATCCATTGCTTCGATCGTGTTCGCTGCTGCCTTTCCAGCGAACACCTCAATCAACTTGCTGACGTTCTCAGCGCTGGTGGTCTCGTCCAGCGAAACGCCCAGCCGGTCGTTGTCGATGATGCGCAGATTCATACCGGCGGCCAGCGCGCGTTCAACAATGGCCGATTGCTGCTCACCAACGGTGAAGGTCAGAGTGTCGAACCAGTAGTCATTGTCGGATTCGAAGCCTGCATCACTGAGCCCTTGTGCGAACATGCTCGTCAGGCGTTGGATGCGGGTGGAAATACGGCGCAGGCCATCGGGGCCGTGATACATCGCGTAAAAGGCCGCCATAATCGCCAACAGGGCCTGGGCGGTACAGATGTTGCTGGTCGCCTTTTCCCGGCGTATGTGCTGTTCCCGGGTTTGCATGGCCATGCGTAGCGCCTGGTTGCCGCGCGTGTCGATTGACACGCCAATGATGCGGCCGGGGGTGGAGCGCTTGTAGGCATCACGCGTGGCAAAAAAGGCCGCGTGGGGGCCCCCAAAGCCCATCGGCACACCAAAGCGTTGGCTGTTACCAACCACCACGTCCGCACCGAGCGCCCCGGGGGACTTCAATAAGACCAGCGCCGCCAGGTCGGCACACACGGTAACCAGCGTCTGTGCGTTGTGGGCTTTCTCGATGAGCGGGCTGATATTGCGCACGTCACCATAGGTACCCGGGTACTGTACCAACAGGCCAAAGGCCTCAGTCTCGCCCGCGAGTGTCTGCGGGTCACCCACCAATACCTCGATATCCAGTGCCTCGGCACGGGTTTTCACCACCGCGATAGTCTGCGGGTGGCAGTCTTCTGCGACCAGAAAGGTCTTGCTGCGATTCTTCTTGTTGACCCGCTGCATCAGCGTCATGGCCTCGGCTGCTGCGGTGCCTTCATCCAGCATTGAGGCATTGGCCAGGTCCATGCCGGTAAGGTCCATCACCATCTGTTGGTAGGTCAGCAGCGCCTCGAGGCGGCCCTGGGAAATCTCGGGTTGATAGGGCGTGTAGGCGGTGTACCAGCCGGGATTTTCCAGCACGTTGCGCTGGATCACCGGGGGCGTGTAGGTATTGCTGTAGCCGGTGCCGATATAGGACTCGTTGACCACGTTCATCGCGGCCAGTTCGCGCAATCGGGCGATAACCGCCTGTTCGGTCTGCGCACCGGGCAAATCCATGGGTTCGGTGCGGCGGATTGCTGCTGGCACAGTGGCGTCGATCAGGGCGTCCAGGCTGTCGTAGCCGACCGCCTGGGCCATGTCCTGCTGTTGTTGTTTGCTGGGTCCGATATGCCGCTGAATAAACTCCTGATGGTGTTCAAGCTCAAACAGGGATTCGCGGCTCATGGGCCCTCCGGTGGGGTGTAAAACTCAGGAAACATCGGCGTTGCAGGCAAGGCGGCGATGGTATCAGTAGAGTTGGTTTTGGGCAATATCTGATGGATTAGCGCCAAGTTCCGCGGGCGAAGTGGGAAATAGTCTGTCCCGGACTGTCGGCAACAGGGATGTTGCCGTCAAGCCTCCATGGATGGATTCACGGCGTGTCCGGGGCAGACTATTTCGCACTTTGCTTGCCTCGATGGTTGATCCGCTTGTCAACCGCCCCACAGCCCGGGGTGGTGTCCCCTGGGGACGCTAACACATGCCATCCATGGCGCGCTAAGGTTCGGCCATCCATGGCCTCTCATTCCCCTGGTGACACCACCCCGCCCTGCGGGGCTCTATAGCGGTAACCGAATGAACATCGCGCTTGATCGCTTGCCAGTAACCCCGTGACGCGCCAAACTGCCCACCTTTTCACGGTTAGGAACCACCATGAAGCTGGTAGAACCAGAATTTGTCGGCATAGATCATCAGCAGCTGAACCGCGTTCACCTGCACCTGCGGGACCGCTATATCGAGCCGGGGAAGATCCCCTGCAGCCTGACCCTCGTGCACCGTCGCGGGGAGACCTGTTTGCTGGATATCCAGGGTGAAAGTGATCTGGAGCGGGGCACGCCCGCCGCCGAGGATACGATCTTTCGCATTTACTCCATGACCAAACCCGTGACCTCGCTGGCGCTGATGACGCTGTACGAGCGTGGCCTGTTTGCGTTGTCGGACCCGGTCAGCCGCTATATTCCCCAGTGGAAAAACCTGCAGGTGAGAACCGGGGGCGAGTATCCCAATTTCACCACGGCGCCGGTCGCGCGCGAGATGACGATCGGTGATCTGTTCACCCATACCTCGGGCCTTACCTACGACATTATGGAGTCCTCCCCACTGGATCAGGCCTATCGAGAGCTGAAGGTGGCCCGCCCGGGGCCGAACGTGACCTTGCAGACCATGGTGGACCAGCTCGCGGAACTGCCCCTGGAGTTCTCGCCCGGCCAGCGCTGGAATTACTCTGTGGCAACGGATGTGTTGGGCCACCTGATCGAGGTGATCAGCGGCCGTCCTTTGCCGGACTTTTTGCACAGCACAATTTTCGAGCCGCTGGGTATGGTCGATACGATGTTTAACATCACACCGGACCGGGAATCGCGTTTTGCGTCTTGCTATATACGCAACCTTGATAAGTCGCTGAAACTGGTTGATGACGGCCAGGATAGCGTCTACCGCGGCCGTACGTTCTTCTCAGGTGGGGGCGGGCTGGTGTCCACGGCAGCGGATTATCTGCAGTTTTGCCGTATGTTACTGGCCGGTGGGACATTGGACGGACACCGGATCATCGGCTCGCGGACCCTTGAGTTTATGACGCGCAATCATCTGCCCGGGGGGCAGGACCTCACCGATTTCGCGCAGGGTAGTTTTAGCGAAACCGCCTATAGCGGGGTTGGCTTTGGGCTGGGGTTTGCCAACCGGGTGGATGCGGTAGCCAATGGTTCTCCCTGTAGTAACGGTAGCTACTATTGGGGCGGTATGGCCAGTACCTTGTTCTGGGTTGACCCGCAGGAAGATTTGATCGTGTTGTTTATGACGCAATTAATTCCCTCGGCCACCTTCAATTTCCGCGGGCAACTGGAATCGATCATTTATGGCGCGCTGAACTAATCGGGGTTAAATCTCTTCGATGTAATTGTTAAGGCGCTTGATTAAAGGTCGTAGCTTTAAACAGCGTAGCGCACGTCAACCACAAAGTAAGTCTGTTCGCCCGAGGGCGTCTGCACGGTGATTTCATCGTCCAGACCCTTACCCAACATCGCCCTTGCCATGGGTGAGTCCATGCTGAGCTTGCCGGCCGCCAGGTCGAATTCGTCCGGTCCAACAATTCGCCATTGTTTTTCCTCACCCGTTTCGTCCTCCAGCGTTACCCAGGCGCCAAAGTAGATTTTGTCCGGGTTATCGGGGGCCTGATCCACCACCTGCAATTCGTCCAGGCGTTTATTCAAAAAACGCACGCGCGAATCGATCTCCCGCAGCCGGCGCTTGCCGTAGATATAGTCACCGTTCTCGGAGCGATCGCCGTTCTTGGCGGCCTCGTGCACGGTGTTGGTCACCACCGGTCGCTCCACCTTCCACAGCTGGTGCAGTTCCTCGCGCAGGGCCTGCTCACCCTCGGGGGTGATGTATTTGGAGCCGCGTTTCCGCGGTGGTCGGTATCTGCCCATGACGGCATTTTAGAGCCGCAGCACCGTGTTCGCCAATGGCGACGGGAGGGTTGGCGTGGCAGGAAAATATAGCGCTGGACTGCGAAGGGGTGCCCTGTTAGAAATGCTCCTTTCGAAAGCGGAGACCTTAAGTGTTTCGAGTGGGCAAGAGAATACTGGCGCTGCTGGCGTTAGCTTATACGGGGAGCGTGGCGGCGGAGACGGTGAATACCGACCAGTGCCTGGCGCTGCAGGGCGAACTTACCCAGGGCGGGCTGATCTGGGGTAAGGTCGCACCCGGTAGCCAGGTGTTCCTGGATGACCAGCCCCTCGCGGTGCTGGCCGATGGCACCACCTTTGCGGGTTTTGGGCGCGACGCCGCTGGCCAGGCTGAACTGCGGCTTGTTTCCCCCGACTCGACGATTCCGGAGTGTCGCCAGCCGCTGCAAATCAGTAAACGTGAATACAATATCCAGCGTGTGGAGGGCGTACCCCAGCGCACGGTGACGCCGCCCCAGGAACAGTTGGACCGGATTGCCCGCGAGCGGGCGCTGGTGGCCTCTGCCAAGGGCCAGCGCATCGATCGCCCGGATATCCTCAATGCCACGCTTGGCGAGTTCGTCTGGCCCGTGATGGGGCCGATCTCGGGTGTTTATGGCAGCCAGCGCGTGTATAACGGTAAGCCGGGTAACCCGCACTATGGCGTGGATGTAGCGGTGCCCACCGGTACACCGGTATATGCCCCCGCGCCAGGGGTGGTAACGCTTGCGGAGAATGACCTGTTTTATTCAGGCGGTACGGTGATTCTTGATCACGGCTACCGGTTGTCTTCATCCTTCCTGCACATGAGCAAGGTGACCGTCGAGGTGGGCCAGGTATTGTCAGCGGGAGACTTGTTGGGTGAGGTGGGTGCCACCGGCCGCGCAACGGGTCCGCATCTTGATTGGCGCATGAGTTGGGGGCCCCATCGGATAGACCCGCAATTGCTGGTGCCACCGATGCCCAAGCCCTGAAAAATCCGTATAATACCGCTCCCGCAGAGGAACCCGGTAAGGTCATGATCGATAAGAAGTTATTGAGTATTCTGGTGTGTCCGGTGAGCAAGGCGCCGCTGGAATACCACGAAGACAAGGACGAGCTGTTTTGCAAGGCCAGTGGCCTGGCCTACCCGGTGCGCGACGGCATTCCGGTGATGCTGGAAAGTGAGGCCCGTCAACTCACCGCCGACGAGAAACTGGGGTAAGGCATGACAGATACAATTTTTGGCAAAATCATCAACGGTGAAATCCACAGCGAATTCCTCTACGAGGATGATCACTGTATCGCCATTAACGATATTAATCCGCAGGCGCCGGTGCACGTACTGGTGATCCCCAAAAAACCCATTCCCCGCCTGGTGGATGCAACATCCGATGACCAGGAACTCCTGGGGCACCTGATGCTGGCTGCAGGCAAGGTCGCTGAGCAACTGGGCGTGGCGGACGCGTTTCGCCTGCTGATCAACAATGGTGAGGGTGCAGGCCAGACCGTATTTCACCTGCACCTGCACATTATCGCCGGGCGCAAGTTCGCCGAAGGCGCGCTGGTGAGCTGAGCCGCGCTACCGATACTATCCGACTGGAACACACTATGAAGACCGGAGAAATACGCGAGGCCTTTCTGGCCTACTTTGAGCGGCAGGGCCACACCCGAGTGGCGAGCAGCTCCCTGGTGCCGTTGGATGACCCGACCCTGTTGTTTACCAACGCCGGTATGAACCAGTTCAAGGACACCTTCCTGGGCACCGACCCTCGCAGCTATGTGCGCGCCACCAGCAGTCAGCGCTGTGTGCGGGCGGGCGGCAAGCACAATGACCTGGATAACGTGGGCTACACCGCGCGTCACCATACGTTCTTCGAGATGCTCGGCAACTTCAGCTTTGGCGATTACTTCAAGCGCGAGGCCATTCAGTACGCCTGGCAGTTTCTCACTGTCGACCTCGGCTTGCCGGCCGAGCGCCTGTGGGTGACGGTACATCTCACCGACGATGAAGCCGCCGACATTTGATCAACGAAATCGGTGTGCCCGCTGATCGCCTGTCACGCCTGGATGAAGATAACTTCTGGCAGATGGGTGACACCGGGCCCTGCGGACCCTGTTCCGAAATCTTTTACGACCACGGCCCCGATGTACCCGGCGGCCCGCCCGGCAGCGAAGACGATGACCTGGACCGGTACATCGAGATCTGGAACCTGGTATTCATGCAGTTCAACCGCGACGCCAGTGGCGAGATGACGCCGCTGCCCAAGCCGTCGGTAGATACCGGTATGGGCCTGGAGCGTATCGCAGCGGTGATGCAGCATGTGCACAGCAACTACGAAATCGATCTGTTCCAGGGTCTGATCCATGCCACGGCGGACCTGCTCGGCGTGAAAAACCTGGAAGAGTCTTCCCTGCGCGTCATTGCCGACCACATCCGCTCCTGCGCCTTTATGATTGCCGACGGTGTGATGCCCAGCAATGAAGGACGCGGTTATGTGTTGCGCCGCATTATTCGCCGGGCCATTCGTCACGGAAACAAGCTCGGTGCCAAGGGTGTGTTTTTCTCCAAACTGGTCGCACCCCTTGTCGCAGAGATGGGTGAGGCCTATCCCGAACTTGCCGACAAGCAAGCGGACGTTGAAAAAGCCCTGTTGGCGGAAGAAGAGCAGTTCGCCAAGACCCTGGACAATGGCATGGCCATTCTCGAAGCGGCCCTGGCGGAACTGGACGGTGATGTCATTCCCGGTGATCTGGTGTTCAAGCTCTACGACACTTACGGCTTCCCCACCGACCTGACCAACGATATTGCTCGCGAGCGCGACCTGACCCTGGATATGGCGGGCTATGAGGCGGCGATGGCGGACCAGCGCAGCCGTTCCCAGGAAGGTGGCAGCTTCAAGGTGGATTACAACGCGGCACTCAAGCTGGAAGGCAGCACCGAATTTACCGGCTATGAGGGCACCCGCGGCAAGGGTACGGTTACAGCCATACTGCGCGACGGCGAACCCACCGAGTCGCTGGCGCTGGATGAACAGGGCATTGTGGTGCTGGACCAGACCCCGTTTTACGGTGAGTCCGGCGGCCAGGTGGGTGATACCGGTTACCTGGGTGGCAAAGGGCAGCGCCTGGAAGTGGGTGATACCACCAAGGCCCAGGACCAGCACCTGCACCATGTGAAAGTGCTGGAAGGTACCGTTAGCGTGGGCGATGAACTGCACGCCGAGGTGAACGACACCGTACGTCAGCGCACGCGTTTGAATCACTCGGCAACCCACCTGCTGCACGCGGCCCTGCGTGAGATTCTGGGCGACCACGTGGTCCAAAAAGGCTCCCTGGTAGATTCCGAACGTTTACGATTCGACTTCTCCCACGGTGAGGCAGTCAGCGGCGAAAAGCTCAGGGCAATCGAACAGCGGGTCAATGGCCAGATACGTGCAAACACCGAGGTGAGCACAAGGCTGATGAGCATGGACGAAGCGATTGAAGCCGGTGCCATGGCCCTGTTCGGCGAGAAGTACGGCGACGAGGTGCGCGTACTGGCCATGGGTGAAGACAACTTTTCCGTGGAGCTGTGTGGCGGTACCCACGTGGCCCGCACCGGTGATATTGGTTTGATGCGCCTGACCGCCGAATCGGGGGTGGCGGCCGGCATCCGCCGTATTGAGGGCGTAACCGGGGAGGGCGCACTGACCCTGGTGGAGGCCAACGACGATCGGCTCAGTGAAGTATGCGAGGTGGTGAAAGGAAGTCCCGACAACGTGGCCACCAAAGTTTCTGCCCTGCGTAGCGAAAATCGCGAGTTGGAAAAGGAAATTGCCCGGCTCAAGCAGAAACTCGCTACGGGCGCAGGCAGCGACCTGACCGCCGACGCGGTGGAAGTCTCTGGCATCAAGGTATTGGCCGCCAACGTGGAGGGCGGCGACGCGAAATCCCTGCGCGACACCCTCGACCAGTGCAAGAACAAACTCGGCAGCGCGGTCATCCTGCTGTCTGCCGTGGATGGCGACAAAATCGCCCTGGCCGCGGGCGTGACCAAGGACCTGACCGACCGGGTGAAAGCGGGTGATTTGATGCGTGAATTTGCCGGCCGCCTGGGCGGTAAAGGCGGCGGTCGCCCGGACATGGCCCAGGGTGGTGGTAGCGATGTGTCTGCTTTGCCGCAAGCCCTGAAAGACGTACCCGGTTGGGTGGCAGGCAACCTGTCCTAAGCGCCGGTTTTACTGGCGCTGCAGGGTATTAATCCCGGTTTAAAACTCCCGCCGTTTGGTGTTTAATACGCCCCCTTTTGCGAGTGGGTATTTCCTTCCGTTATGAGCGTGATCGTACAGAAATTTGGTGGAACCTCGGTGGGCAGCATTGAGCGCATTGAGCAGGTTGCCGACAAGGTGGCGGGCTTTCGGACCGATGGCCACGGCATTGTCGTGGTCGTCTCGGCCATGAGCGGCGAAACCAACCGCCTGATTGCGCTCGCCCACGAAGTGCAGGAGCGCCCTGTGCCACGCGAGATGGACGTACTGGTCTCTACCGGCGAACAGGTCACCACGGCGCTGTTGAGCATGGCCCTGAACAAGCGCGGGGTTAAGGCCAAGTCTTACAACGGCAGCCAGGTCCGCATTCTTACTGACGATTCCCACACCAAGGCGCGCATCAAGGAAATTGACGACGAGCGTTTGCATCGCGACCTGGACGACGGCTACGTGATCGTTGTTGCCGGATTCCAGGGTGTTGACGAGCACGGCAATATCACCACCCTGGGTCGCGGTGGCTCCGACACCACTGCGGTAGCACTGGCCGCCGCACTTAAGGCGGATGAATGCCAGATCTACACCGACGTCGATGGGGTCTACACCACCGACCCGCGCGTGGTGGACGGTGCCCGTCGTCTTGAAAAAATCACCTTCGAGGAAATGCTGGAAATGGCCAGTATGGGCTCCAAGGTCCTGCAGATCCGCGCCGTTGAGTTTGCCGGTAAATACAGCGTGCCCCTGCGGGTGTTGCACAGCTTCCAGGAGGGCCCCGGCACCCTGATTACACTAGAGGATGAAGACGCCATGGAAACCCCGACAATTGCCGGAATCGCGTTTAACCGCGACGAAGCCAAGTTGACCATGCTGGGTGTGCCAGACATGCCCGGTATTGCCCACCATATCCTGGGCCCGATCGGCGAGGCGAACATCGAAGTGGATGTGATCGTACAGAACGTGGCAGACGACAACACAACGGACTTCACCTTCACCGTGGGCCGCAACGATCTCGAGCGCGCCGAAGAGGTATTGCGCAAAGTGGCCGACGAAATCCAGGCCCGTGAAGTGCGCAGCGACAGCAAAATCGCCAAGGTCTCCGTGGTGGGCGTTGGGATGCGTTCCCACGCCGGTGTGGCCAGCCAGATGTTCGCGGCGTTGGCAGAAGTTGGCATAAATATTCAGATGATCACGACATCTGAGATCAAAATATCAGTTATTATCGAAGAAAAGTTCCTCGAGCTGGCGGTGCGCGCGCTGCACTCATCCTTTGATCTCGACAAGGAACCACTCGAAGAATCCGGTGCCTAACCGGGTAAGTACATAAACTGTAGAACGGTGCCCAGGCAGAGACTGGCAAATTCGCCAGATTGGGCTAAACCTTTAGAACAACCACAAGTTCTATAGTGCAAATAGACCCACGCACCCAGGGAGGCGCCGGGCCTGAACAGGGAACGTTATGAACCAGGCCAGCCGTGCGTTTGACGGAGACATTAGATGCTCATTTTGACCCGTAGAGTCGGCGAATCACTCATGGTAGGAGACGAGATCACCGTCACCGTACTTGGTGTTAAAGGCAACCAGGTACGTATAGGCGTCAACGCACCAAAAGAGGTCGCGGTCCACCGCGAAGAGATCTACAACCGCATCCAGGACGACAGCGACGACGAAGGCTCCCCCGGTAACCGCTGAGCCCGCAGTAACCCCCGCAAAGCTTTGTTTTTTCACTCATTATGGTATGATCGCGCGCCTGTGGAATTGGCGGATTTGTGATGCTTTATAGCTGGCGAATCTAATCCACAAAATCTTTCGGAGAGCTGGCCGAGTGGCTGAAGGCGCACCCCTGCTAAGGGTGTATAGGCTTATACCCTATCGAGGGTTCGAATCCCTCGCTCTCCGCCATAAACTAAAAAGGTCGCCCCCTGGGGCGGCCTTTTTAGTTTATAGAGGTGAGTGAGATTTGGATGAGAACCCCCGTTCGAAAAATTGCGACCAAAGGAGCAATTTAGACGCCGGAGCAAAGCGAAGGCGCCCGCTGGGTCACAACGCCCCTAAGGGCGTTGTGATCAATCCCTCGCCCAGATCGTCTCATCGAAGGGCTCTACCCCATGGCTCTACCCCATTAACGGGGGATGGACCGGATTTCACTAAACACGATTGATAATGCCATCCCACCCACAGTGGGTTAAGACTCTCAATCGATAATTTTCAAAGTTTCTATATCCGTAAGCTCTACGGATCATCATCTCCATTTTGTTGTGGAACCCTTCTGTGGGTCCATTGCTTTTGTCGTATCGCCACATGGCGACGATGGGTTCGAGCCAGGAGGGGCTCTACCCCATTAACGGGGGATGGACCGGATTTTACTAAACTCGGTTAATAATGAAGAGACGAATAGCCCTCTCCCTGGAGGATCGGTAGACCTCCAGTTTGTGAGTAGTAACTAAGTACGTTACTATGGGGTATGTTTGAGGAGATGGCTTTTGATAGTCAGTTTTCGGGATCGGTGGCTTCGGGACTTTTACCTGCTAGACAATGGCAGTAAGAAGATAGCTGCGGATATTGAAGCTCGGCTGTTCCGAAAGCTGCAACTTATCGATGATGCCACCAGCGATCTCGACCTGCGGTCACCCCCGAGTAACCATTTTGAAAAGTTGAAGGGAAGATTGGCTGGCAAACACTCAATTCGTATTAACAAACAATGGCGACTGGTTTTTGAATGGTCAGGTGAGAGAGGGGAGGCCCGAGACATTTATCTGGACAATCACGATTATCGATGAGGGAGACGATGAATATTACGAAGCGACAACCCGTCAGTGTCGGGGAAATGATTACCGAGGAATTCCTCGTGCCCTTTGGATTGACCCAGGGACGGCTGGCAGAAGCAATGGGCGTGAGCCGAAAAACCGTCAACGAGCTGTGTACCAATCGTCGCGCCATTACTGCGGATACCGCGTTGATGCTGGCCACGGTCTTCGGCAATACGGCTGATTTCTGGCTGAATCTGCAGCAGAGAAACGAGTTGTGGAAAGCGCTTAACACACCCAAGCGACGAGCTAGAATTGAAAAGGCTAAGCCTATTGCGGCCTGACGGTGACCGTGAAGCAATCCAGCGACGAGCGATCATCCGCGCTATACGTTGAGCCTCTCCTTGGCGAATTGCTAAATCAAGCCGCCACGGGCAATTGAAACAATCCGCGACAATAACTTTCCCAGCGGTAATTGCATAGATCTAGTAGTTTGCTATCTGACGATTGACTCGGAGTTTCTCCATCACGACTAGAATGACAACGCTGCTCGTTGTAGTACTGTTCAAATCCACACAATTTGTTTTCCAGATCCTTTTGGGTCCAAAAGAATGTCTGGTCCAGTAATTCTCTGCGCACACTGCCTATCAAACGTTCAACAAATGGATGCGGCATTGGGGCGTAAGGTAACGACTTAACTTCCTCGATCTCGAGGATACTGAGATTTGCTTTCCACTGCCTATATTGGAATAGCAGATCATTATCCGTGCTGATTCGATCTGGAGAGCGTTGCTTGGCGGTGGCTTCATTGAATATTCGACAGAGCGCTGGACCATCTACGGCGCCAGCGTGCGCCGAGAAGCCAACGATTCTGCGGGTGTACTGATCCACAGCCACCATGATCCAGTGGCTTTTAAGAGAATTGATTCACACCGGAATAGGCCAATTGGCCCCGCGTCCCGGCTCGATAGACTGTCCATGGTGTGCCCTAGTGTCGTCAACCAGGACGGCCCCCGATTTCCTGGATTGGGCTTGTAATGACTTGCCAGGACATGGCGAATAATGCCTTAGTCCAGCTCCAATCCAAAAAGCCTAATTAATCTGGTGGGCGATCCGTGGAGCCAATTTCGGGATACTTACATAGCCGCGTCACGCTTGAACTCGACGCTGAAAGATTGCCGTTGTCTCATGTTTGAACGCCTCGTTCAGGTGTGGCGATATTGCGCCCCAGGTTGGTGTCCAGGATTAGTAGACCACTACACTACTGACCTATTACTGTATTTAAAAACCAAGCTTTTAATGCGTTAGTATCATCCATAAAGCCTTCAAATTTCACAAAAGGTAAGAAAGGCCCTATTCGTTCGCTCTCACCCATATCCACCTTCGTCATCGTTACAATACTGCCAACTCCAGAGCTAAGTGGAACCAACTTCATATCATAATATCTAGGCATACTATTAGTGACCTTTCCGATAGTGGTAGCCCCAAGCTGTTTAAACTTGTTCACCATTAACAAACAAGAGCTGAAGCACCCATAATCTGTAAGCAAGAACAGCTGCCCTTTAAACTTAGGCAAAACCAACTCTGCGTGTTCTCGTATATTAGGTGCATGTATCAGAAGACTCTCCAGTGGAGGCGCAAAATCTTCCCCGTTTTCTAAAGCGATTTGCATTGCATCAAACATTTTTTGATGATATTCCACGGAGTTATCATCTTTACCAAACTCACTAATGGCATTGTTTAGCTGTGATGTAATCAATGCTAGATTTTCATCAGAGGCTTTGTATGACTCAGCGCTGACCTGATCAACGATTGAAGATATGTAATCCTTTCCGAAAACAGACTCTGCAATTTTATCGCTCCACGCAGTATCTCCACCACCATTACCTCTAACATCTAGAACTATAAACTCGGCTTTAACGAGTTCATCGACTCTAGAATCAATTTTTTCGACCAAGCTGCTAATTTGCTCACCATATAGAGCTCCCATTTCAATCCAGTACCCATCACTCATATTGCTGATGGAGAACCCCGCTTGCGGACGATTGGGGTGGTTAAAAATCAGAGGGTAAAGAAGGTCAACAGAATCTTCTTGCCAAGACATGTCAATAGCAATGAATTTTTCACCCCTCCTAAACTCGCATTGTTTAGGAAGCGCCTGAAACTGAGGTAAACCATTTTCGCCAATAAAAAACCAGGATGAATATCTAGCCAATTGTGCAGCTGAGTTTTCATTCGCAATAGAGCGTTGCAATGTATTGCTGATCCAAAAATCGACACTCTTGCCATCACATCTTAATAGTTCATCGCCGACATTCGCCAAAGTGGAGGGCCAGGATTCAGAGGCGTGAAAGACATTCCATTTGCCATTATCCAATACAAATACCATTCCCGACCAAGTCAGCCTGTCCGGTCTATTCGTCGGGCGAAAACCCAAATGCATGTCGTTGAAACCCAACATATAACTGTTAAGTACTGCATGATATTGCTCTTGAGAGTAGACATCATTAGCCCAGGTTTTGTGATTCAATAAGCCCTCAGTAAGGTGTCCAACGAAAGACTTATCATTTAATTTTGATGAAGAAGCAGGATGGTCTCTTTTTAAAATAGTGCTTACTTCTTCAAGGTCCTTGATCAATTGCTGTTGCAACGAAGTATTGCCTTTCACTGGGAAACTCAGCAACAAGAGCATCAAACTCAATAAGCTTTTACTGCTCACTTTCATCATTCTGGTCCTAGTCTGAAAAAGATTTGTCAGTTGCGTGGCTTTAAAAAGAGGTTTTAGTAAGCTGTAAGCACTCAATTCGGTATCCATTTGCTCTGCCTCTTAATAAGGATAGGAAATACAAACGGCCTGTTGAGAGTAGACATTATCGCTGATCGTGTCGACTTTGACCTGTACCCCTAGATCGAATCCAGATGGTTAGAGATTGTTTCTACTAGCAACCGGAGTGATTGAACATCGCAGGTAAGAGGGATGTGGTAGTGCTCCCATACCCAGCGCTATGGCGTCTTTATATTTAGCGCTACAGGACATGTTGGTCGTATACTTTTGGATAGATTCGTTTCAAGTCCTCAAATTAACTGAGCATGAGTGGTTTGAGGAAAAAATTATGAAGTATTAGTGGGGTGTCGGGAGAAATTGGTCGTCCAGAGAATAGTCTCAGGTTCTGAAAGGGTGGAAGACGGCTCGCGTAGTGCCTACGGTGAGTACCCGCATTGCTGGTCTTGTTGTTCTATTTCGCTCACCTTAGAGACTTGACACGAACAACGGCGCCTTCTCAGGATGTTGGTAGTACCTCGTTCATCCACGCTGAGCGATTGCTGTGAAACTTCATAGGAGCCTGTGTGCGTATGGGCTACTATGAGTAAGCGACGGAGAGACAGTTATGCGACCACAGTTCGAGGCCGCTAAGAATGTTGCCAACAAGACGCCGGCCCATGAATATGAAGCCCTGGTGCATTTACCGTAGCGCTATGACCACGTCCTTCTACCACTGGATTGCGTATGACTGATAATACCTCTCTGTACCGGGGCTCCTGCCACTGTGGCGCGGTGCAATTTGAACTCTCCGCAGCGCCTGAAAAACTGGTGGATTGTAATTGCACGATTTGTCGTCGACTCGGTGCCCTGTGGGGCCATGTCTCAATCGATTGCGTGAAAGTAACGGCGCCTGAACTGGGCACCATCGCCTACGTGCATGGCGAGAGATCCCGGGCTATGCATAGCTGCAAGTCCTGCGGGTGTACCACCCACTGGGAAAACCTGGAGCCTGAGGGTGACCACATGGCTGTTAACTTCCGCATGTGTGACCCGGAAGTGATTGCCGATTTTCGGATTTGCCGCTTTGATGGCGCAGATACCTGGGAGTTTCTGGACTAGGGCCTGCGAATGCCCTATGCCATTACTGCCGACCTGTTGCTTCATGCTGAGACCTCCCTTCGGTCATTTTAGAGGGAAATCTCTTACTTGTTTGGCTACCTTGGCGGGGAGAAGTTCAGGACCACTGCGTCTGTTGTCTCATTACCATCCGTTTTGCGACGACCTCATTTTCGTTTGACTCCTCGTAAGCCGTGGTGATGGTCTCACCGGAGCGGTACTTCTCGCCGTAGTTGGGAATAAGATAGGCATTTTTTTGAACTTAAATAGTCGGGTCACTCAAATGCCGGACGAGTTTTCGACTTTGGCTATATTGAAGTTCTGGATCAGCGGCCAATCCATAGCATTCGTCCAGTTGTTCAAGGGGAGGGTGGACTTCCCACGCGAGATAACGCCGGACAAGGCGATCAACTAGTAGAACAACAGCGGGTGTTTCAGCTCTGGTTCAATAAGTTTCGAAAGATCCAGGGATTCATCCTCAGGGTACAGCGTATGGATCGTCAGCTGCGGCTCTGATACATAAGCATTGGGCCCCATGGCACCTACGGTCTGGCTGACGTTGAAAAATCGCTGCAGGGAACCGTCAAATTCCACCTGTATCCGGTAGCTGGCCATGGGCTCCAGTCGGGCACCGCGCTGGCGCCAGTCTGGGGGAACGTTGGGCGACGCGATTAAGCGATTAAGCATTTCTCGGCTCTCTTCGTTGCCAGTCATCAAAACCCCCTGTTGTAGTGACAGCAGGATCACCGACAGGGTGTCTCCCCAGCCAGTTGGTATGGTACCGCCACCGTGGCGACTGAACAGGAAATCGTAGTGATTGGTAACCTTGTCGAGAGCCTCTTCAGGCATGGCGCTTCGATACAATCCAACCCAACCACGGTTGACCATAAGGATATTGCTGGCGCCGTCGATCAGAGTGGCGGGATAAGGATCCAGGGCGCGCAAGGTCAGCATCATCGCCTTGCGTAGCCATCGAAGCTTCGGATCATAGAAATCCACCCTGGTCACCATTGGGTAGAACCCAGCGGAAATCAGCAGATGGTTGGTATCCCGTTCTCCCAGCGACATCTCCCTGGCGATCTCTTCCACCAGTGCCTTGCTGGGAAGCGAGCGTCCGTTTTCCAGGCGACTGATATGGCGTGGCGACGAATCCACCCGGTCGGATAATTCCTCCTGACTAAACTCCCGCACCCCGCGCCAGAACTTGAGCAGGCGCCCGAAAGGAAGCTCACTGGCGTTCTCCGAACCGCTATTTCCGCTGCGTTGGGATTGCATTTTTGGCCTTAGATCTTTGTTACTGCCCAACTTTTCGATTGATGAGACTAACCCGACATCGGATGTCATGTTATCCCCACGGTAGATTGACCACAATAGCGAGCCTTCGCCGCCGCACCACCAAACCATGAGGTAACACGATGGCAGCTCCCTTGATGAATGATCGCGATCTGGAATTCATGATCTATGAATTGTTCGATGCTGAAGGTATGACCCGACGCCCGCGTTATGAAGATCACAATCGAGAAACGTTCGACGCTACACTGCAAACCGCTAAGACGATCGCCGAAAGGGAATTCCTCCCGTTCCGTCAGAAAGCGGATAGCGAACAACCCACCTTTGACGGCGAGAAAGTGCGGAAGATTCCTGAGATGAAACCGGCAATCGATGCCTTGATTGCATCTGGACTAGCCTCATCAACCGCCGACTATGAGTATGGAGGAATGCAATTGCCCAATATCGTTGCCGGTGCGGCGGGGGCCTACCTCACCGCCGCAGGTGGCACTGCATTGGGTTATACCGGGCTGACCAATGCCAATGCCAACCTGATCGATAGCCACGGAACGGAAGAGCAAAAGGAAAAATGGGTTGTGCCTATGCGCGACGGACGTTTTGCCGGCACCATGGCCATGACCGAGCCCGGTGCTGGTTCTGGTCTGGCAGACCTGACTACCACTGCTGTTAAAGATGAAGACGGCAACTATCGGATAACCGGTAGCAAAATCTTTATTTCTGGGGGTGAGCACGATCTGAATGAAAACATCATTCACCTGGTCCTGGCCCGTGTAAAGGGCGCTCCCAAGGGCGTAAAAGGCATATCGCTGTTTATCGTGCCCAAGTTCCTGGTCAATGAAGACGGCTCCCTTGGAGATCGCAATGAGGTTGCCCTGGCCGGCCTATTCCACAAGATGGGAGGCCGAGCGCAAACTTCTACCGCGCTAAGCTTCGGCGAGCAGGATGGCGCCATCGGCTATCTCGTTGGCGAGGAGAACAAAGGCCTTACCTACATGTTTCACATGATGAATGAGGCGCGTGTGATGGTGGGAAGCTCGGCCGCAATTGTCGCGCTGGCTGGCTACCAATACTCCCTGGACTACGCCAAAGAGCGCCCCCAGGGCCGGCTTCTTTCTGATAAGGATCCACACTCGCCACCGGTAAACATCATAGAGCACCCTGATGTGCGCCGTATGTTGCTGGCCCAGAAAGCCTACGCAGAAGGCGCTTTTGCTCTGTGCCTGCTGGGGAGCCAACTGGCAGACGATAAGAATACCGCGGAGACCGAGGACGAGCGCCAGGCCGCGTATACCTTGCTCGACTTCCTTACCCCTGTTATCAAGACTTGGCCCTCCGAATACGGTCCTAAGGCCAATTACCTCGCTATCCAGGTGTTGGGTGGACATGGCTATATCAATGAACACCCGGTGGAGATGTTCTATCGCGACAATCGCCTCAACCCGATTCACGAGGGTACCACCGGCATCCATTCCCTGGATCTGCTGGGCCGCAAGGTGCCCATGAAGGGTTTTGAAGGTTACAACGCCTGCCTGGGGGAAATGCAGAAAACCATCGGCGCCGCCGCACAGTCGGAATCACTGGCTGTGTATGCAAAACAGCTTTCCGAGGCTATTGGCACCCTTAAGCAAACCACGGATGCTGTGCTAGGCGCCGCCCAATCACAGAACATCGACGCAGTGTTCTCCAACTCAGTCAAATACCTGGACCTGTTCGGTCACGTGGTCATCGCCTGGCTGTGGCTGAAACAAGGCGTCGTGGCCGACAAGGCGCTGGCAGCGGAGCCTCACGAAGCGGACGAAAAATTCTACCAGGGCAAGCTGCAGGCCATGCAGTACTTCTTCCGTATCGAGTTACCGGAGATC
Organism: Halieaceae bacterium; assembly: GCA_963669435.1. Classification (GTDB taxonomy): domain Bacteria; phylum Pseudomonadota; class Gammaproteobacteria; order Pseudomonadales; family Halieaceae; genus CALJFL01. Next base: position 192,655 of record OY770025.1, on the reverse strand, counting down.
AAGCACTGGGCGAAGATCATTGCAAACGTGGATACCACCAGCTACGACATGCAGTCGGACTGGTTCTAATCCAAGGAGAAATTCAAAATGAAAGTTGTATCCAAAGAAGAAATGCTGAGCAGTGTCGGACAGCAGTTGGAAACTACTGACTGGCTCACCGTCACACAGGACCAGATCAACCAATTCGCGGATTGTACCCTGGACCATCAGTTCATCCACGTCGATCCGGAGAAAGCCAGGGAATCGCCGTTCGGCACTACCATTGCCCACGGCTTCCTCAGTCTATCCCTGCTATCACACTTCTACGAGTCCTTTAGCCTGATTATTGAGGGTTTCTACATGGGCGTGAACTACGGCTTCAACAAGGTCCGATTTATTGCGCCTGTCCCGGTGAACAGTCGCATTCGCTGCCACTCGAAGGTCGCTGCCGTGGTAGAGAAGAATCCCGGCCAGTTCATGATTACCACCGAGGTGGAACTCGAGATAGAGGGTGGCGAGAAGCCCGCCCTGAAAGCCGAGTGGATCGCCATGCAAATGGTCAAGTAATTCCTGCCGTCATTCCGGCGCAGGTTCGAATCTAGAAACTTTCAATCAAAGGACAAATCTCTATGTCAATATCATTCGAAAGCCAGGTGGCCATTGTGACTGGTGCCGGCACGGGCCTGGGACGCTCCCATGCATTGGAACTGGCGGCACGGGGCGCCAAAGTAGTTGTCAACGACCTGGGCGGAGCCCGCGACGGCAGTGGCGCGTCAATGGATGCCGCCCAGGAAGTGGTCCGCCTTATTGAAGATGCCGGCGGTGAGGCAATCGCCCACGGTGCCAATGTGGCAAAGTTTGATGAGGTGCAGGACATGGTCCAGCAGGCCATGGACAAGTGGGGCCGCGTGGACATTCTGATCAATAACGCCGGTATCCTGCGCGACAAATCTTTCGCCAAGATGGATCTGGCGGATTTTCAACTGGTGATGGATGTGCACCTGATGGGCTCAGTGAATTGCACCAAGGCGGTGTGGGACATCATGCGCGAACAGAACTACGGCCGCATCGTCATGACAACTTCCTCCAGCGGTATGTACGGGAACTTTGGCCAGTCCAACTACGGCGCTGCCAAGATGGCGGTACTTGGCTTTATGAACACCCTTGTCCTCGAGGGAGCGAAGAACAATATTCACGTCAATGCCCTCTCACCCACCGCCGGCACTCGCATGACCGAGGATCTGATTCCACCGGAAATGTACGACCTGATGACCCCCGAGTCGGTCACTGCAGGCGCTCTAGTGCTCTGCCACGAGGATGCGCCTAACCGCACCATTCTCTGCGCCGGTGCTGGTGGCTACGCCAGCACACGCTTGTTCGAGACTGAAGGTATCTATCTCGCTCCCGAGCAGCAGGACCCCGACTCGGTAGAAGCAAATCTGGAAGGTATATGCGACATGCGAAGTCAGGCAGAACTCCACACGGCTACCCAGCAAACTGAAAAGTTCATTGGCAAAGCTGTCGCCTATCTTCAATCAAAACAGTAACAGAGGAAACACAACATGAATGAAGCAGTAATCGTATCAGCGGCCCGCACCCCCATCGGTAAGGCTTACCGGGGCGCTTTCAACAACCTGGAGTCCCCGTCCCTTTCATCTTTTGCCGTTGAGGCTGCTGTGGAACGAGCCGGCGTTGATCCCGCCGAGATCGACGATTGTATTTTTGGCGCTGCCCTGCAGCAAGGCACCCAGGCTATGAATCTGGCTCGCCAGGTCGTTGTTGCCTCAGGTCTACCTGTGAGTGTAGCTGGAATGACGATCGACCGTCAGTGCTCCTCCGGCCTGATGGCAATTGCCACCGGAGCCAAGCAGATCACAGAGGACCGGTCTCCCATCCTGGTCGCCGGTGGTTGCGACTCTATCAGCCTGGTGCAGAATGAGCACTTGAATTATCAGCGCATAGTCGATCCGAAAGCCATTGCCAACGCGCCCAATATCCACATGCCCATGCTGGACACTGCCGAGGTGGTTGCCAACCGCTACAGCATCTCTCGCGAGTCTCAGGACGAGTACTCCCTTCAGTCCCAGCAGCGCACCGCCGCTGCCCAGGAGGCGGGCCTATATGCCGACGAGATCGTCCCGGTCACCGCCACGAAGCTGGTTATGGACAAAGAGTCCGGAGAGACCAGCGAACAGCAGGTTACCCTGACCAAGGACGAGGGCAACCGCCCCGGCACAACTTTAGAGAGCCTGAGCCGTCTCAACTCGGTTCGCGAAGGCGGCTGCATTACTGCAGGCAACGCCTCACAACTTTCCGATGGCGCCGCTGCGGTTGTTATGATGGATGGCAAACTCGCTGAACAACGCGGCCTTGAGCCCCTCGGCGCTTATCGCGGGATGGCCGTGGCCGGCTGCGAACCCGATGAGATGGGTATCGGCCCTGTATTTGCCATTCCCAAGCTGCTTGAGCGTACTGGTCTCAAGATAGAGGACATCGGTCTGTGGGAGCTGAACGAAGCCTTTGCCTGCCAGGCCATCTATTGCCGCGACAAACTGGGCATCGACCCAGAGAAATACAACGTCAACGGCGGCGCCATTTCAATCGGTCACCCCTATGGTATGAGTGGCGCCCGCATGGTGATGCACGCGCTATTTGAAGGTAAGCGCCGCGGAGTCAATTACGTGGTCGTCACCATGTGTGTGGGTGGTGGTATGGGCGCAGCCGGGCTGTTTGAAGTCCTGTAGGCGGCGGTGAGCATACGTGATGATAGCTTCAACCCTCCAAAACTAGTGCGCAGTACCAACCAATTGCCATGGGGTGCAGGACAAAATTGGATGATAAAGTGGGGCGGTTACTTCGGTAACCGCCTTTTCACTGTTGGGCATGCAAAGAGTAAGCCCCTCTGCTCCAGTAAAAATTAGCAGCACTGTCTCTAAGTGGATCCGCCGATTGGTAGCTCATGCTTTGACGCCGCACAACCACCCGAGGTTAATCTGCCGGAGGCAGTGGCAGTCCTTCTTGCATCCTCGCTACCCGCAGGGTGTTCGCGTAGCTACGCAGTGACATGATCAGTGGTTCGCTCACTATTGTACCCAGAACGGCCATGCGCGTCGGATTTGTCAGAGGGTCGCCCAGGGCCGGGATAGGGGAGTCATCGCCCGGCACCATATTCACATCAATCTCAGAGAACCTCCAGGCAGCACTTACGTAAGGCTCAAGGTATTCTGTGCCACTCTCTGGCCACATTTTCTGCTGCCTCAGTTTGAATATTGCATCCGCCATAATGCAAATGTAGCCCTCACCGATGCCGTCAACATACCAGTCAAGGCTGCGGATATAATCTCTTGTTTCGGCCAGCGAACGCTGATATTCAGGCTCGCTCTCTACCTTTTCAATTTCAGCGGTCATACCGGCTCGTTGCAGTAGTGCTACCTCTACCGGGTCCGCACCCAGTTTAGGCTTATCCACAGCCCGCAGCACCTGTCGGACCACATCTATAGATAAACCACCAATGTCTCGTAGGGCCCGAATAAGGTCCAAGCGTTCAAGGTGACTCTCGTCATAGCTAGCTTGATTTGGCGCACTCAGAGACCCTGCTGGGAGCAGTCCTTCGCGAATGTAGTACTTTATCTTGGATAGAGGAACGTTCGATTTCTCGCTAAGTTGCTTGACCTTCATAATAGATAATAATAGTATCCGATATCAGTTGTATCTATTTTAAAAGGGAGCGCAATGGATGTCGAGGTGCACGGAAGGTGAGCTTCCCGGTTTGAAGCGGTTTCAAAGGAATTTTCCGAAGGTTTCCGCAGTAGGGATGAAATTAGTGCATCTGCTGCTGTGACCCTCAATGGGCGTTCAGCAGTTGATATATGGGCCGGTTATGCAGACCCCACTTGCTCTCGCTCCTGGCAGAGCGACACCATAGCCAATCTCTTCTCTGCCACTAGGGGAATTTTCGCGCTGTGTGCTTTTCGCTTGGTCGATCAAGGACTGCTCGACCTGGAAGCACCAGCCGCGAAACATTGGCCAGAATTCGCAGCGGCTGAGTCTTGCTCGGCCCCATAATGATGAGAGGTTTTCAAAGATGAAAAAAATAAAGAAGCATTTGAAGAAAAATTCGCGGCCGTGCCATGCGGCTGCCCTGCTTGCGCTTGGAGTGTATTCCGGTGTCGCTTCAGCGCAAGATGGCGATACGGATGCGCACAGCAGCGTACATGTGCTAGAGGAAATTGTAGTGACTGCGCTACGGCGTTCCCAAGATATTCAAGATGTACCCGCCTCGATCGTTGCTTTTAGTGGTCAGGCCATTGAGGCGGCCAGGATACGAACCCCCGCTGAATTGGCGCATCTGGTACCTAATATGCAGGTCAATAAAGCCGGAGGGGAAGGTGCCCCCGTTTTCAGCTTGCGAGGTGTCTCGATGGCTGACTTTAACTTCAATCAAAACAGCCCGATAGCGACTTACGTGGACGAGGTCTACAAAGGGTCTCCTTCTATCATGGCGGTGCAGATATACGATTTGCAGCGGGTGGAGGTACTGCGTGGCCCTCAGGGGACTTTGTACGGAAAGAATACAACTGGAGGCGCTATTAACTTTGTAAGCGAGACACCAACGAGTGAAACCGAGGGGTATCTTACTGTCGGTGCGGGTAACTACGATCTTCGTGAGGCGAGAGGTGCATTCAACTTTGCGGCAAGTGATTCTTTAGCTTTTCGCCTGGCGGGTGTTTGGTCGGAGGCGGACGGCTGGATGAAAAACCTGAATCCAGGCATAAAGGATGGCAATGCCGTGGATGAGAAGGCTGCACGTTTAAGTGTGCTGTGGCAGCCCCGAGAGAATCTGGATCTCTTGCTGCGCGCCTCGACGGGTGAGGCGAAGCCAGTATCTCATGGGTCCGTCCCGCAGGACCTGGCTGAGTTGGGTATTGGCGGGGGTGTTTATCAATTGTACAACGCATTTGGGGATGCCACTGCGCCTCCTCCTCCCACTAGAGAGGGGCTCGATATTCATGAGTTCGAAAGCGATTCCGATGCTAGATGGAGGCATGAGACTGACTCGGTCTCACTGACACTAACCTGGGACTTGAATGAAGACTATACCTTGACATCCATCACCTCGTGGGATGAGGGTAGTATTTTCACCCCAGAGGATGCTGATGGTAATTTGGCGTTTGTGCTTGGGACGAATCGATTTGCTGACAGTGATCAATTCACTCAAGACTTGCGTGTGACCTCGGCGCTCAGTGGTCCATTTAATTTCGTTGCCGGCCTGTACTACGCGGAAGACAATCTCGTTAGCGAAAATGACCTCAACCTCTTTCTAGATGTTGACCTTAACCTAAGCGGGCAAATCGAGCTGAATGACTGTCTTGATCCTCTGGCTATTGCGCAGGGTATACCGCCATCGGCAGACGGTGCTGCCACTGAAGCCTTGTTCAATTTACTTGGATTTAGCTTGGGTGACTTCGCGACATTCGGTTGCCGGTTCAAGAACAGCTTTGAGCAAGAACGGACTAGCGCCGCCGCCTATTTTGATGGAAGTTACGATCTGACCGATTCACTGGTACTTCGTCTTGGATTGCGCTACACAGACGATGAATCCACCCTAAGCGGCTTCAATGCGGGTATCTACGATTCCCAGGGTATGCCTGTAGTCGCTACTATCCCAGCTGATCCCGTGGACCCTCTGGCGACTGTTCCCGAGGAAAGTTTCTCTGACTCGGAGGTCACGGGCAAGATAGGCATAGACTATACCTTCGAAAACGGTAACTTGGTATACGCTAGCTTTAGTCAAGGATATCGCGGTGGCGCCTTTAATGCTCAAGCGTACTTTGATATCTCAGAGCTGACCCCCGTAGATCCTGAGTACCTGGATAGCTTTGAAATCGGCCTCAAAAGCCTCCTGTGGGATCAGCGATTGCGCTTAAATACATCTGCTTTTCTGTATCAATACAAAGATCAGCAGTTTGTAAATATTGACCCGGTTACCATCACCCAATCGTTAATTAATGTCGATGAATCAGAAATCTATGGATTTGAGATTGAGGCCTCGGTGCTGGCGACTCCCTACCTCACAATTCATGCTGGCCTGGGTTATCTGCACAGCGAAGTTATAAGTGGCATGGTCAGCGGTCAGGATATCACCGGTAACGAGTTGCCCGACGCACCGGGTAGCAACGCAAATGTGGCCCTTCAGTGGACATTTCTTAATACCGATCTGGGGTCCTTCACGTTATATACGGATGTCTCGTATGTCGATGAGCGTTACTACCATCCGGATAATTCTGAGAACAGCCTGGCAGACGCGTATAGCGTTGTAAATATGAGGCTTACTCTGGAGGGGGCCGATTCTCGTTGGAGCGTTAGCTTGTGGGGTAGAAACCTTGGGGAGGAGGAATACGAAACTACCAAATTCGACAGCCAGCCCATAGGTTACAACTACACTCTGGTGGGTGCGCCACTTACTTACGGTGCAGAATTTTCTTTCAACTTCTAAGTTTGATTTACGCGTAGTCGGGGGCGGCTGCGACGGGCTAATTAGTTGCTGCCCTTATTGGCAGTAAAACCGCCATTAAATCAGCAGCGAAACTATTGCTTGTGAAACGAGCTAGGGTGGCAACTTTTTATAGGTGCCGGGTCCAGTTGATCAAGAAAGCCAGGTCGTGGTTCGGGTAGGCTTGCGCGACGTAGTTGGCTTGGGCCAGCGGAGCGAAGTCCAATCATTGTGAATGAGAAGAGTTGTAGATGAGTGATTCAATTTCCATGTTTAAGAACAGCCAGCAAGAGAGAGAGTTCCTGGCATCCTATCACGAGGTCCTTGATCTTTGGGGTTCACCACTCGAGTCGGTATACGTTCCGACAAAGCTTGGAAAAACTCACGTGATTGTCAGTGGTAAGGAGGACGGTATACCACTGCTTTTGATGCCCGGTGCAGGAGATAGTGCTGCAATGTGGTACTCAAATGCCAGGGATCTCGGGGCTGACTACCGACTCTATGCCGTTGACATTGTGGGTGATTGGGGAAAGAGCGAGATCAAATCACTTCCTGAAAACAGGCAGGATCTAGCCGACTGGATGATGGAAGTGATCACGGGACTAGACTTGAATAAGCCCCACGTAGCTGGGCTATCCTATGGTGGTTTTCTCTGCGCAAATTTGGCTTCCCATTACCCGGATTCAATTAACAAAATGATTTTGATGGCTCCGGCGGCAACCTTTCAAAAGCTATCGGCAATGTTCTTTGTGCAGGCACTTTCAGCCATTTTTTTGCCATTCAGATTCAGGATGGAAGGTTTTTCTCGATGGATGCTAGCAGAAGGTAACAAGCACGAACGCGCCTTTCACGATTTCAGCATTCTGTGTATGAGTTTTGGATCTCCGAAATTGAAGGTGTCGCCTACCGTTTTCTCTGACACCGAGCTAATGAATATAAAAAACTCAACGCTGCTGCTGGTTGGGGACGAGGAAGTTATATATGACGGTCAACGAGTACTAGACCGAGCAAACCTGATGATGCCAAGAATACAAGCTGAACTTGTACGGGGATGTGGACATCATGTTCCTACAGAAAACCCAGAGTACGTAAATCGAAGGATGTTGGAATTCCTGGACGCGGCTTAGCTTCAGCGCGCGAATATATGGCATTCCTTGCGTAGCCCAAGCGGTTTGTCGCGACCTGCAATTGTGACGTGCGCTCTTTACCACGCCAGCGTAACTACCATAGTGATTAATACCTAGTACGAGAATAGAGAAGTTATGAATCAAATATTGCTCTTTACCGATAAATTTTTCTCAGAGAACGTAGTGAGATTTGCTTTTCTTTCTCATGGTCTTTGTGATTCCGCTCTTTCCAATTCCCGTTGGATGTTGAATGAATTAAGAGTTCCGGAAAAGTTGTTCTTCCCGACCGGAGGTCAAGGGCGTGACTAACGAAGATTCAATGGTAGAAGGCACGTATCAGGTGGGCTACTGGGCCGCTCAACAGCCTGAAAAAGTAGCGGTGGTGAACTCAGATACTGGTGATTCGCTCACCTATTCCGAGCTCAACAAGCGGTCGATTCGACTTGCTCGTCTGTTTCGAGACAATGGCCTGGTAGAGGGTGACCATGTGGCTTGCTATATGGAGAATCATATCCGTTTTCTAGAGCTGGTTTGGGCGGTTCTTCGTAGCGGCCTATATATCACGCCGATTAACAGTAATCTGAAGCAAGATGAGGCCGGTTATATTCTTGAGAACTCTGATGCCAAAGTCTTGGTAACTTCGTATCAGAAGCGTTCGATTGCAGAAAAGTTACCAATGTACGCAAAAGAAAGTGTTAAGTACCTCATGTTTGATGGTCTTATTGAAGGCTATGAAAGCTATGAGGATGAAATATCCAAGTATTCACCAGTGCGATGGAGGGGGCCGCAGCCGGAGGGAAGTTTCATGCTATATAGTTCTGGAACGACAGGACGACCCAAGGGCGTGGCCTTCCCGATACCCGGCCGTGAAGTAGGTACCGATGAATATGGTCTAGGAGTCATGCAGCGTTTACTTTGGGGTTGTGATGACTCAACTGTAAATCTGATACCCGCACCTCTCTATCACGCGGCAGCGGCTGTGTTCGCTGTTGGTACGACGGCTATTGGCGGAACTTTAGTAATAATGCAAAAGTTTGACGCTTTGAAAGCGTTGCAAGCAATAGATACTTACCGTGTTACCCATAGCCAGTGGGTGCCCACAATGTTTCAGCGCATGTTGAATCTACCTAGAGATCAGAGAAACGCCTTTGATCTTTCTTCGCACTTAGTGGCAATTCACGCAGCGGCCCCCTGTCCTAAGTCTTTGAAGAGCAAAATGTTCGAATGGTGGGGCGATATTATCCATGAATACTACGGAGGCACTGAGAGCATTGGCTTCACCTATGCCTCTCCAAGTGATTGGATAAAATATCCAGGAACGGTTGGTCGATCGCTCACTACTGAAATTCGAGTGTGTGACGATAGTGGACAGGTCCTGCCTGCAGGAGCCGTGGGGAAAATCTACTTTGTGCAGGTCCCTGAAGAGGCATCGTTCCAATACTATAAAGAGCCAGAGAAAACTAAAGGCTCCCAGCATCCCACACACCCGAACTGGTCCACCATGGGTGACATTGGCTACGTGAACGAGGAAGGTTATCTATTCCTGACTGATCGTCAGGATTTCATGATAATTTCTGGGGGAGTCAATATTTATCCGCAAGAAGTCGAAGATATCCTGATCGAGCACCCCGATGTATTCGATGCTGCCGTTGTAGGGGTTCCAAGCCAAGAAATGGGAGAGGACGTAAAAGCAGTGGTGCAGCTCCAGGTTGAGGCGTCGGCTTCGAAAGTTATGGAGCGTAATCTTATCGACTATTCCCGAGAAAGACTCAGCCACTACAAGTGCCCGAAAAGTATTGACTTTGTTGAAGAGCTGCCCAGAACGCCAACAGGAAAACTCCGTAAAGTTGATATCAGGAAACCCTATTGGATTTAGTTGGGTTTTTTATAGTTCAGAACTACGTTGACGGTATCTCGCCGTGAAAGAGCAGCAATGCATAGCGCTGTTCTACTTAAGATCGTCGGCAGGTCAGGTTCGTCAGCAACCGCGAAATTTACAATCCATTTTAAGTATTACAAGACAACATACTGAGGTGCCTGGTGAATAGCCCAGAACAGTTTCGTCAGGATACACGAGTTTGGCTGCAGAAATATTGTTAGGGTTTTCCTCTGTTTCAGGTAGTCCATGCCGAGAATTTCCAGTTTAGACCTGTCCGAGATTGTGGGGGGAGGTCATTTTACTTCGTGACCTTATATTTGGCCCCTGATAGATCTGGGCATTGGGCGCTCGATGCAATTTTTAATAAATTTTTGAATTTTGATCCAATTGGAGAATGAAGATGGTTGAAGCAGTAATCCTTGACGCGTGCCGCACACCCCGTGGAATTGGCAAACCAGAAAAGGGGGCATTGGCCGGTATACACCCCCAGCGCCTGGGCTCAGCGGTTTTGCGCGCGCTCGCTGAACGGAATTCGATCGATACCAGTGAGGTGGATGACATCGTCTGGGGTACGAACTCGCAAATGGGGCCGCAGGCCGGCGATCTGGGGCGCATGTGCGCACTGGATGCAGGGTATGATGTCCGATCCAGCGCTGTGACTCTGGATCGCTTCTGTGCCTCTGGAATTACCGCAGTAAGCGTAGCCGCAGCTAGTATCATGTCAGGTATGGAAGATATGACCATTGGCGGAGGTACCGAAATGATGTCTCTCACCAACCAGTTTGATACTTACCCGATACTGGACCAGGGCAATACCCACCTGCGTAAGTTGCATCCGCAAACTCACCAAGGGCTCTGCGCAGACACCATAGCGACTCTAGAGGATATTTCCCGGGAGGACCTTGACGCGCTGGCGCACGTGTCTCAGCAGCGGGCGGACAATGCCATTAAGAACGGGCATTTTGACAATGCATTGGTACCGGTTTATCACGACGATGGTGGCCTTGCCCTGGATCGCGAGGAGTTCCCACGTCCCGAGACTACCGCCAGTGGGCTGGCGAATCTGAAACCCTCCTTCGAGGCAATGGCGGACCAGCCGCTAGATGAAAGTGGTATTACTTTTCGCAGCCTTATGTTGCAGAAATTTCCTGATTTAGATATCAAGCACGTTCATCACGCGGGCAATTCCTCGGGTGTGGTAGACGGCGCTGCGGCGGTTCTGCTGGCCTCCGCAGACTACGCCAAAGCTCATGGCCTCAAACCTCGTGCGCGTATAGTGGCCATGACGAATGCGGGGGACGACCCAACGTTGATGCTGAATGCGCCGGTTCCTGCGGCTCGCAAGGTCTTGGATCGAGCAGGTTTGACTCTGGACGATATCGATCTATTTGAAATAAACGAAGCCTTTGCGGTAGTGGCGGAGAAGTTCATTCGCAATCTGGACCTGGATCGAGATAAGGTTAACGTCAATGGCGGTGCTATGGCATTGGGCCATCCCATAGGCGCCACCGGCTCGATCCTGATTGGTACGCTGCTCGATGAGCTGGAACGCCGAGACCTGCATCGTGGTTTGGTCACCATGTGTGCCGGTGGCGGCATGGCACCGGCGATTATTATTGAGCGGATCCAGTAAGTGCGAACCTGTGAACGCTGTTTTGAGGCAGTATTGATAAGCCATTAAATGATTTTTAGGGTGTGCTCGAGTCGGCGAACCTCCTGGTAGTCGTGTGATTTTTAACGCCACACAGAATGTAAAGTTTTAGGTCCTGGTCAAGGCATTGACCACTGTCCCTATTTGGTCAGTCGACTGGTGGCAGAGGTAGCCCTTTCTGGATCCGCTCCACACGTGTCGTGTTGGCGTAGCTTCGCAGAGCCATCATCAGGGGTTCGCTCAGAATCGTGCCGAGAATCGCCAGCCGTGTCGCATTTGTCATGGGGTCGTCCAGGGCGGGGATGGGAGAGTCGTCGCCCGGAACCATCGTAACGTCAAACTCTGAGGTCCGCCAGGCGGCGCGAGCATAGGGCTCTAGATTCTCGATGGAATAGTCTGGCCACAAGTACTGTCTCGTCCTGTATACCGCATCGGCCATGATGCGGATATACCCTTCACCGAAGTTGCCAGTATACCAGTCGAGCCCACGGATAAAGTCCCTTGTTTCGGCCAGTGCGCGCTGATATTCCGGCTCGTTCTCGACAGCTTCCAACCCCGTCGTCATGCCGGGGCGTTGAAGGAGGGCGATTTCCACGGGGTCGACGCCTCTCTTGGGCTTATCCAATGCCAGCAGTACCTGTCGGACGACCTCGACTGATAAACCTGCAACGTCGCGCAATCCACGGATAAGGTCAAGTCGATCGATGTGGCTTTCGTCATAACTGGCTTGATTCGGCGCACTCCGTACTCCCGCCGGCAGCAGACCCTCTCGAATGTAGTACTTGATTTTCGAGAGTGGTACGCCCGTTCGTTCGCTTAGTTGCTTGATTTTCATAACAGATAGTATCGATAGCCGATAGAGCTTATATCCATCATAAAAGTTAGCTGCATGAAAGTCGATGTTTATGAAATCTAACTAACGGTCTCTGGCACTAGGGGACGCCCTGCATCCACTGAAGTACCCATGAGGAATGATGAAGATGAAAAATCGGAAATTGAACTCATGCTTAGTACGGATTGTTGCGCTTTTCCCCGCCAGGTTTTTTGCCAGCTTCGCGTCAGGGCAGGGTGGCGAGGTGCAAATCACTTGCAGGATTTCCATGTTGGAAAAGATTGGCGTTACGGCGCTGCTGCGTTCTCAAAAATGTTCAAGACATACCCGCCTCGATTGTCGCTTTGAGTGATCTCGATATTGAGCAAGCCACAAATCGAACTCCATTGGAGCTGGCAGGAATGGTGCCTAACCTGCAAGTCAAAGAAACATCGGATTGGGTGGCCAGTGCTTGACTTTAGATAATGGATACTTATACTATCTATTATCTAACCCATCCACTGAATGAGGAAGTACCATGGAAGTCGAGATTCACGGAACTTGCGATACCCGCTTTAGCAAGGTGCAGGCTGAATTTGCAGAGGGCTTCCGTAGCCGGGATGAGCTGGGGGCCTCACTTTCCGTCACGCTGGATGGCCTCCCGGTAGTCGACCTGTGGGCGGGGTACGCTGATTCGGAGCGCTCGCAACCGTGGCAAAGGGACACTATCGCGATGCTTTATTCGGCGACAAAGGGTATGGTGGCGCTTTGTGCCCACCAGCTGGCTGATCGAGGATTCCTTGATCTGGATGCACCGGTTGCGGATTACTGGCCGGAATTTGCCGCAGCAGGTAAAAGTGAGATACCGGTTTCCTGGCTGCTTTGTCACCGCTCTGGCCTCCACGCGATCCGGGAGCCCTTGCCGCCGGAAGCACTTTATGATTGGGACGCAGTGGTGGGCGCGCTCGCGGCTGCGGAACCCTGGTGGACACCTGGTGAGCAACATGCTTACCAGGCGGTGACTTTCGGGTGGCTTGTTGGTGAGGTAGTGCGCCGCGTGTCTGGTCGCAGCCTTGGGACGTACTTTCGAGAGGAGATCGCGAAGCCATTTGGAGTGGATCTGCACATTGGGTTGGGCGATGCCGAGATCGCTCGTACAGCGAGTGTCACCCAGTTGTCGCCCCCACCGGAGTTCATGGATGGTATGGAGTTTGACCCGGAATCGCCGCTGATACTGGCATTCGCTAATCCGGCGGGACTGGGTGACCACAATGATCCACGTTTTCGTCGAGCTGAGGTGCCTGGAATTAACGGGCATGCCGGCGCGCATGCACTGGCTCGTGTATATGGCGCACTTGCCTGTGGTGGTGAACTGGACGGTCAGCGCCTATTAAGTCCTGAAGCAATCACCCTGGCAACACGCGAGCAGGTAAATGGTCCCGACGGGCTGATGGGTTCCAATACGCGTTTTGGACTCGGTTTCATGCTGTCCCGAGACACGCCTGAATCAACCTTCGGTAGCTCAGCGGGCTTTGGACACGCTGGTGCCGGCGGTTCACTCGGCTTTGCAGACCCGAAACACCGGCTTGGCTTTGGCTACGTGCCGAATCGACTCGGCCCGAGCAGCATGGAATTCGGTGAACGCGCAGTAGCATTGGTGGAAGCTGTCTATTCTGAATTGGAAAGTACGTGATAGCTTCGCGCATTGGAATTCTTGGATTGCCATGCCTATCCGGCAATGTGACGAGGTAGTGAGCCGCCTCTACGGCCGGTGTCAGCTTTAAAGCGAGAGGATGACTCCAGTAGGGTCATCCATTGACATCCTTTCAAGAGATTGGCGTGCTTTAAAACGAGAAATTCAGCGAAGATTACGGTGAAGGTCTATGAGGAGCACGGTGATGCGGAAATTGAAACAATCGATATAGATCACACACCTACGCTTGCCCTTATTAGTCTAATTAGGAAGAAGATCGCAGTGCGTAGAGCACACGCGCTTTTGCACAAAGCACCCCTTCATTGCTGACCACGTTTACTTCGATCGTGCAAAGATTTCTACCTCGTTTTATGACGGTCGCTTCTGCATCGATCCATTTACCCTGAGCCTGCCTTAGATACGTAACCTGTAAGTCTGCTGTCCCGCCAGCCTGTGAGCCCTCTTTCATATTACTGAACACTGCAGGCAACGCAGCCATATCAACTAAAGTCGCAATCACGCCACCATTAACGCTTCCGCTTATGCCGGAGGGTGTATTCTCAGTTTTGATTATACGAAGCCTGGCGTAATCGATAGAGGTCTCCTCGATTGTCATCCCCAGATATTTGTGAAAGGGCTGTTCATCAAAATGTTGGAGAAATTCGTTGTTACTATCCATTTGTTGTCTCTACAGTATTTTTAATATCAATCAACTTTAGACCCCGTCTCTTATAGTAAAGGTTCGAGACCTTAGTTCACTTGCCAATAAATCACGCTCCTTTTCTAATAGGGGCAACTCTCGTTCAAGCAGAGAGATCTTTTGGTCTTTCCTGGACCTACCAATTAGTTTTTAAGCTGAGCCTCATGATTGAGCGAGTGATTCCGCTATAATCATGTAGACATCAGGCGATATGCCCAGGCCAAGATGCGTCGTATAAACTTCAAAGTGCTCGATATGCGGGCTGTGTCTGTCGATGCTGGCCTGCCAGCTGACAACACCATCGTTTTTCGAGTAGATTGAGGTAACAGGAACTAGAATTGGCTTGCTCCTCTCGTGAGCTGAGATATTCGCCTCCATTTCATCCAAATCCACGCCACTTCGTTCGACCAGTCCACCCAGGCTTGTGTACTTTGGGCCACCGACGATTGGGCTACCCATGGTGATAACCTGACGGACAGCACCGGGAGTGTCCCTTGCTACTTCGCGCGCAATGACACCACCTAGACTCCAACCGATAATGTTTACTTTACTGCCGCTCTGCCGGTGGACCTGTCTTACCTGGTCGACTACGTGCGGCAGGAGTTGCTGAACGTCGCCCTCATTTCGGCCCATTGACCAACCTTGCGCGCTGTAGCCAAGCCAAGATAGATAGCAGCGGAGCATGTATGTCGAGGTGTTAGTGGCACCGAATCCGGGCAGTACAATTACAGGTTCACCACGGCCACGGGCCTGACGCGACAGAATGGGAATCGCCGCAAGCAGCCGGCCGAATTCAAGGGGCGTAAAACTCTCCCCGGCCGCTGCAATAATCGAAGGCGCTTTAAACTGTCTCATTCCAATCGGACCTCCCAACTCTGCTAGTAGTCACAGCTTGTGGTGTCGGAGTCATTACCATGGCATGGCTCCCGTACAGTTCTTGTTTACACCGACTTTTCTAGGCAAATAGGCCCAGCTGGTCCGATTACTTATTGGGGCCCATTTGAGGACTGGCACCCCGAAACTATGGAGTCAGCTTGGCGATTTGCCCCTGTTTTATTAACGCCTTTCTTACTGCTGGGATTGCAGGTAGGCAAGAGCCTTGTTCGCAAACTTGTGAGTTTGCTGGGCGCCGGACTCGAGCTCAGCCTGGTTGCCAATGTCGCAAAGCTCCTCCAGGTTCTTCTCGCCGATGTCGCAGCTCTGATCCTCGGGCGCCACATAGATGCCGTCAGTTTCGAACAGTCTGGTACTGGCGTAGCCACCAGCCCCGGCACAGAGTATCAAGCGGTTGGGAGCATCTTTGTGGCACAGTACAAGAGCGCCGGCGGTAACCGATGCCGGGGTCATCAGCTGGTCAGCTTCTTCGTGAAGCGCACCGTGTTAAAACCTTAGTTCACAATCATGCAGCAACTGTCGATTACGTGGGCCTAGTTAACTCTTTCCCAATAATGGATATGAGCGCAATCGGATAGTATTACTATCCGATATTCTATGTCAAGCGATCTCATACTTCTTGCTCTTATAGGCACGATCCTTCGGGCCAAGAGCTCAGTTCCAATCGGTGTTAAACCGACGAGGTGTGTTCATAACTGCTTGACCTCCAAAATAGATATGTATACTATCGGATATTATAAATATCCATTAAGAAAGGCGTATTCGGAGTTTAGGTTTCCGGTACCTCTCATGAAGTCTCGAGAATAGTTAGATGCAGGAGTTTGTGACGGCGCGTAGAAACTTTCAGGTAGGGCACTGTGCAGCCAGATAAAGCCGCCATTGTTAATTCAGCAAAATACTTCAAGTTTCTAATGCTTGAAGGTGTTACGAGCGGCTCCGAAAGCTATGTGCGCGAGATTGCCAAGTATTCATCGGAGCCCCTGGACGGCCACCAGATAGAAGATTGAGAGAAGACTAAGGATGAATGTAGAGAAGGTGCTCCCATGAAGAATCAAAAAAACATGATATCTCAGTTGTGTAGCCCAATTTCGATTTCAGGATCTCGTGATCTGAACGATCTGAATGATTACGGTTTCAGTAGCACATTTATTGATCAAGCAAACTCGCGCATCGATCTAGAGAGCTCAAGTTGGGGCATTCCCTTTTCGATAGAGAAGGTTCATGTGCTTATCGACCGTGAGATCACTTTTTCTTTGCCCGAGGTTCAAGCGAGCTGGTTATGCTTTTTACACACTGTTGATAATCCGCTTGAGCCTGGTGGCTACACCGCTTGGTCGAAGAACGCTTTGTCTGATTGGCAGTCCAGGGCTCGCACGGGCAGAGGGTTACTCAATCAACTAGCTGCTACCTACTACATTATTTACAGTGATGGCAGCGAGGTGGGATACGAAATTCGAAACCGTCATCAAATCGGTGTTAAAAGCCCTGGTTGGGGGGAAAATTGCTTTCAAGCCGTCCCCGAACATGCGCCTTATGCCTATGATAATGACATGGGAATGCCGTGGGGTTACAAGCAAATGGGCCATGCAAACCCTGATCGTGATTCGCCGGGTAGACCCTTTACACAATGGATTTGTGCCTGGAAAAATCCCCACCCCGACAAAGTGATCTCTGGAATTCGCCTCGAACCTGGTCGTGGCAAAGTTGTCCTTTCATCAATGGCGGCATGTGAAACGAATGAGTCCCCCATTCGTTGGCTACCCAGGCAAAAACTGCTATTGCGTGTGCCGAAGGAATATTCGAGGCCCATGGACAAGATGCCTGTGCCGATGTGGGGCAATTCCAAAGACCAGTACAGGTTGCTTAGTAAACAGCGACGTGAGTTGCTGAATATTGATATGGGTTCACTGATTTCAGTTGTTCCCAGAAGTAAGTATGACAATGCCAAGTGGGACCAGCTGAGTGTCAACTCCGATTTCTACACGGCGGGTGAACAAACGAAAGATGAATACATCGTTGAATACGTGGCCCATCCCGAGGCCCGTTTGCAGCTTATAGATGGCACCACGGTATCCCTGGATGGACTGAGATCTATGCCCGCTACCGCCAATGTTCAGTGGATTGAGCCGGCAGAAAAACGGGTAAAACTCAAGGTTATTGATAAACGAAGCCGACAGCCTGTAGCTGTCCGATTGCATATTCATGGGGAGCAGGACGAATATCTTGCGCCAATAGATAGACATCGAATACCAAATGGCAGTTGGTTTGAGGACACTGCGCCTGAACTTACCGGACCAAAGTTGCACACTAGTACCTATATTAATGGCGAAACCGATCTCAAGCTGCCGCTGGGCAAAGTATATATTCAAGTTAGCAAAGGCTTGGAGTGCAAACCAGTTCACAAGGTCGTTGAGGTACTCGCCGATTCCGAAGAGATTACTATTGAGGTGGAAAAGGTTTTACCTTGGCGAGAAAAAGGCTGGATGACAGCTGATACGCATGTGCACTTTCTTTCGCCTATCACCGCAAACCTGGAAGGTGCTGCTGAAGGAATCAATGTGGTCAACTTGCTGGCCAGCCAGTGGGGAGAGTTGATGACTAACGTCGGAGACTTCGACGGAAAAAGTACCTTTTCCCATCGTGAATCAGACGCCGACTACCTGGTTAGAGTGGGCACCGAAAACCGTCAGCATGTAATGGGGCATATATCACTGCTGGGCTATGAAGGCCCCATGATAACACCACTCGCCTCTGGCCCTGCAGATGAAGCAGCAATAGGCGAGCCGCAGGAAATACTAATCACCGAGTGGGCACAGCAATGTCAGAAGCAGGGAGGATTGGTGGTGTTGCCACACTTTCCAGACCCAAGAGCCGAAAATGCTGCAACTATTGTAACTGGAGCCGTAGATGCCATCGAGATGCATGCGTTCACTGGAAGTATTGACTTCTACTCCTTGACGAATTGGTACCGGTATTTGAATTGTGGCTATCAAGTTCCGCTATGTGGAGGAACCGACAAAATGTCGGCGAGTATGGAACTTGGACGTATCCGTACTTACAGCAAACTGAGAACTGACGTTACATTCGATTACCAGAGCTGGAAAGATTCCATCCGAGATGGGAATACCTTCGTGACCATAGGTCCATTGATTGAATTTGATGTTGACGGTCAAGAAGCCGGTAGCCGAATCAGGTTGGAAAAGTCGGGTGGAAAGCTAACGGTAAGCTGGCGGGCGGAAACGATCAAGTACGCCATGACGGGCGTCGAATTGATTGTGAATGGCGAGGTCGTTAACGGTAAAACCGTCGATAGCCAAAGTGGCGAAGGTTACTTTGAGTTGAACATTACGCGGAGTTCCTGGATCTGCCTCTTGGTGCGGGGAACCTTGGGGGACGGAGGACAAGAAAGAATCCTTGCCCATACCTCATCGATCATGGTTGAAGTTCAGGGAAGTGAATTTTTCAGCCGAGCTGATGCTGTCAGTATTCTTGAACAGATCGAGGGGTCCACTGCCTATCTGGATCATATCGGCACACGAGCAGAAACCCGTCGGTACAAAGCTATGCGACTCATCTTGGAGCAGGCGCATAAACGTCTTCACGATCGTCTGCATAGCCTTGGTTATGACCATGCGCATGATATAGGCCATAACCATCATTGAGCTTCTCGCAGAGCGATAAGTAATCCATTAAAGATCATCCTAATAGAATGAAAGGTGTTGAAATGAAACAAAACAGTCAATTGATCGTGATTTATCTGTCACTTTTTTTGATGCCATCTCCGGCGTATTCTCATGTCAGTTTGCATCATCATGTGATTCCTTCCGCTTTTTTTCACTGGGTAACCAGCTTGGAATGGATTCCAATATTGTCGGTACTAGCGGCTTTAGGGGCATCTATTCTTATCGCTCGTAGTTCTGGCCGTTCAGATTTAGATATTGAGGTGAACCCATGACTGATCTAGAGCGATTCCGTGAGGACACGCGAGCCTGGTTGTCGGAGAACTGCCCGGCTGCTATGTGTGTTCCCACCCGCGATGCTTTCGCAGATATATACATGGGAGGACGTAATCCGGAAGTGAGCCATCCTGATCAGGTCCTTTGGTGCAATCGTATGGCAGCAAAGGGATGGACAGTGCCAACGTGGCCTGTTGCGTACGGAGGCGCAGGATTAAGCAAGGATGAAGCCAAAGTGTTATCTGAAGAGATGCATCGTATTGGGGCTCGCTCGCCACTGTTTAGTTTTGGGATATCCATGCTAGCTCCAGTGCTGTTTGAATATGGCACCGAGGAGCAAAAGCAGGAGTATTTACCGGAAATAGCACGTGGTGAAGTGTTTTGGTGCCAGGGGTATTCCGAGCCCGGCGCTGGATCAGACCTGGCGAGTCTGCAAACCAGAGCTGAGGATCGTGGTGATCACTACATAGTTAATGGGCAAAAAGTCTGGACTTCATATGGAGATAAGGCGGATTGGTGTTTTTGCCTGGTGCGAACAGATAACTCCGGCACAAAACACGATGGTATCAGCTTTGTGCTTTTTGATATGAAAACATCTGGTGTTGCAACGCGCCCCATCAAGCTAATCAGTGGCTCATCGCCTTTTTGCGAGATGTTCTTCGACGATGTAAAGGTATTGAAAGAAAACCTGGTGGGCGAGGAAGGAAAGGGTTGGGCGATAGCAAAATATCTTTTAACCCATGAGCGAGGAATGATATCTGGCTTGGGCGCATCGACAACTATCTCAATGGGGACGGAAGCCATCGAGCAGCTCGGCTCGGACCCAAGTGGTCGTTTGGCCAATTCAGTGCTTAGACAGAATATTGCCCAGTATGAACTAGATGCAGTGGCGTTTGGGGCGACCATGGAGCGAGTCGGCGATGAAGCTAAGGCGGGCGAGGGTATGGGCGCCGCCTCTTCCATATTTAAATATTACGGCTCTGAGCTGAACAAGCGTCGCAACGAGTTAAATGTAGCGGTGGGTGGCGAAGCGGCTCTTAACTGGGGCTCGGTAGCAAGTGATTGGCTGCGTTCAAAGGGAAATTCCATCGAAGGTGGGACCACCGAGATTCAATTAAACATCATATCCAAGCGTGTGCTGGATCTGCCGGACGCTTAATTTCCGGCCATTTGACAAAACGAGGGAGGTAGAAAAATGGCGTTAGTTCTAAATGAAGAGCAAGTAATGCTCAAAGATTCAGCAGCGAAATATCTTGCAAAAAAGGCATCTGTGGACAGTCTTAGAAAACTGCGAGACTCGGGTTCTGAGGTGGCTTTTTGCCCAGAAGTCTGGCAAGAGATGGTCGAGATGGGGTGGGCCGGTATAGCGGTACCAGAAGAATTTGGCGGTCTTGGTTATGGTTACTCTGGCTTAGGTCTGGTTTTGGAGCAGGTGGGGCGCAATCTAAGTTCTTCGCCACTGGAATCCAGCATTCTAATTGCTGCAACAACTATTCTAGAGCTTGGCAGTGCTGAGCAAAAAGCGGAGATGCTTCCCTCCCTCGCGGCGGGTGAGCTGCTATGTTCGTTGGCTTTGCAAGAAGGTGGACATCATTGCCCAGAGCAAACTGCGATGAGTGCAGTCAGTCATCGGGATGGTTATTGCCTCGATGGGGAAAAAGTTTTGGTGCTTGATGCATCGTCCGCTAACAGTTTCATAGTTATTGCACGAACTGAAGGCAAGCCTGGTGACGAGAAGGGCTTGAGTGCCTTTGTCGTAGATTCCAGCCTTGAGGGTATTACTGTAGAAAATAGAAGTATGATCGACTCCCGTAATGCCGGTGCAGTGATATTCAATAATGTTGTCGTTGCAAAAAGTTGTTTGCTCGGTGAAGAAGGGAACGTATGGGGCGGCCTCATTCGTGCCTTGGATATTGCCAACGTTGGCCTCTCCTCGCAGCTCTTGGGTATCTCTTTCGAAGCTTTTGATCGCACGATTTCGTATCTAAAGGAGCGTAAGCAGTTCGGTAGGATCGTAGGTTCCTTCCAGGCGCTACAGCACAGAGCGGCTGCAATGTTTGCAGAGCTTGAGTTGGGCCGTTCTTTGGTTCTGAAGGCCTTGCAGGCGATTGACGCCCATGATGCCGAGGTGCCGAAACTGGCCAGTGCCGCAAAGGCGAAAGTGAGCCAAATTGCGGAGCAAATTAGCAATGAGGCGATCCAGATGCATGGCGGTATCGGTATGACTGATGAACATGAAATAGGTTTTTTTATCAAGAGAGCGCGGGTGGCGCAGCACTGTTTTGGTGATTACAACTATCACCTGGATCGTTTTGCCAGGCTCAACGGATACTAGAAATGCCATGCCTGGCCATCATTTCTAATGAGCCAGTGTCAGTAGCAAATACCAGCTTCTATGAATGTGCAGTGTGAAAGCTGTAGGAGAATGTCATGACGAACAACCCATATCCCAAAATGCTAGAGCCGCTTGATCTGGGTTTCACGACCCTTAAAAATCGCGTGATGATGGGGTCAATGCATACCGGCTTGGAAGAGGCGCCTGATGGGCATGAGCGAATGGCCGAGTTTTTTGCCGAGCGAGCACGAGGGGGTGTCGGACTGATTATTACCGGTGGTTTTGGGCCAAACAAACGTGGGGCCACTCATGAGCATACTCACTTGATGCACACCGAAGCAGATGTCGAGAACCATCGTAAGATAACTGATGCGGTGCATAAGGCAGACGGCAAAATATGTATGCAAATTTTGCACACTGGCCGCTATGCGCGTAATGAAGACCCGATCGCACCTTCAGCGATTCAGGCGCCTATCAACCCATTTAAACCGTCTGCGGCAACTGAAGAAGAAATAGAAGATCAAATACGTGATTTTGTACACCTCGCTGTCCAAGCCAAAAAAGCTGGCTATGACGGCGTCGAGATAATGGGTTCCGAAGGCTACTTTATCAACCAGTTTTTGGCGGCACGCACGAATCAACGCGATGATGATTGGGGCGGAAGCTATGACAATCGTATGCGCTTGCCTGTCGAAATAGTTCGACGAGTGCGTGAGGCAGTGGGTGAGAGATTTATCATCATTTATCGCCTTTCTATGCTTGACCTGGTCGAAGGTGGGCAAAGTTTTGAAGAAATCGCACAGTTGGGAAAAGCCATCGAGAAAGCGGGCACAACCATCATTAACTCGGGTATAGGCTGGCATGAAGCTCGTATACCTACTATTGCCACCAAAGTGCCCAGGGCCGCGTTTACCTGGGTAACAGCTATGTTCCGTAAATCTCTCTCTGTTCCCGTTGTGACGTCAAATCGTATCAATACACCCGAGGTTGCCGAAGAGGTTTTACGACGTGGTGATGCTGACATGGTGTCGATGGCTCGACCATTCCTGGCCGACTCGCATTTTGTCATTAAGGCATCGGAAGGTCGAGAAGATGAGATCAACACTTGTATCGGCTGTAACCAGGCTTGCCTGGATCACGTTTTCTCGGGAAAGATGACGAGTTGTCTCGTTAATCCTCGTGCTTGTTTTGAAACCGAACTGAAGATTGTTCCGGCTACAACAAGAAAACACCTGGCAGTCATCGGCGCTGGGCCAGCTGGATTGTCAGCGGCTACTACAGCCGCCCAGCGAGGTCACAAGGTCACGCTATTTGATAGTGCTGATGAAGTTGGAGGTCAGTTCAACGTGGCGAAACAGGTCCCAGGGAAGGAGGAATTTTTTGAAACCATCCGCTATTTCGCTCGTCAAATCGAACTAACAGGGGTCAATTTGAAACTTAATACTCATGTTTCTCCTGAGGAGTTGAATCGCAGTGATTACGATGAGGTCATCGTCGCAACGGGTATTTCTCCGCGCACTCCATCGATAGATGGTATCGATCATCCAAAGGTCATGGGCTATTTGGATGTTTTGAAGGAAAAAAGGCAGGTAGGTAAGAAAGTGGCTGTAATTGGTGCCGGTGGTATTGGTTTTGATGTGTCTGAATACCTTGTTCATACCGGTGAAGCAACCAGTCAAAATATCTCGGCTTTTATGAAAGAGTGGGGAGTTGATATGACGCTCAAGGCTAGAGGCGGGGTTGAAGGCATGGAAACCGAAGTGCCTTTGCCTGCGCGCGATGTTTACCTGCTTCAGCGCAAGGCATCCAAAGTGGGTGGCGGTCTCGGAAAGACCACTGGTTGGATTCATCGAACAGGACTGATCAACAAATCAGTAAAAATGTTATCTGGCTGTGAGTATCACAAGATTGATGATGCCGGTTTACATTTTAGCGTCAATGGTGAAGCTCAGGTGCTGGACGTAGACAATATAATCTTGTGTGCAGGTCAGGATCCACTTCGAGACATGATTCAGGGTTTACAAAAACCCTATCATCTGATTGGCGGTGCAGACTCTGCATCGGAACTCGATGCCAAGAGTGCCATTGATCAGGGAACTCGCCTCGCTGCAGTCATCTAGGGTGCCCATAAAAATAACGTATTCCACTAATTTTTGGGAGTTCCTATGAAGCTATATCACTGTGAGAATAGCCGTTCCTTGCGCGTGCTGTGGTGCCTGGAAGAGTTGGGGCTGGACTACGAGCTCGAGTCCCTGCCGTTTCCACCTCGTCTTCTTCAGCCAGAATACTTGCAAGTAAATGAACTGGGGACAGTTCCCACACTGCTTGATCGAGAAGTCAAGCTGACGGAGTCTGTGGCAATTTGTCAGTACCTGGTGGATGTCTATGGAGCCCGTAAGGTGGATAACACAGCGTCTACACTAGTAGCTATACCAGCGAGTGACGCGCAGTATGGGGAGTACCTGAATTGGTTGCAAAGAGCGGATTCAACCTTAACATTCCCAATTGCCCTAATGCTTCGTTATTCACAGATTGAGCCAGATGAGCGTCGTCAGCCGCAGGTTGTTGAAGACTATATGAGATTTTTTCTTGGCCGTGTTCGCAGCGTGGAAAACGTACTGACCGATGGGCGAGAGTTTTTGCTGGGCGATCGTTTTACTGCAGCTGACATAGCGATTCATTACGCTCTATTTTTTGCGGCTCTCTTTGGAATTGACAAAGGCTACGGCAGTGAAACTCAGAGGTATTTTGCAGCACTACAGGAGCGCGCCGCTTTTGTGCGTGCAATCGGAGCGACTGAGAATATGACAGTAAGTTCATGACTATCTCCCCCGATTGAAAGGCAGGCGGGGAGATGTATAACCTGCCACGTTGCCCCTACTGAACTTTTTCAGTTCAGGATGGTATCTGGATGGTGCTCAGAATTCGCGGAGTCTGAGGAGAGGTGCGTTTATACAGCTTATGTCAAATTGGGGGTGGTTGCCTCGAGATGTTGTGACAACGATTTCGATCGGTAATCGCTAGGACTGCATCCGACCCATTTTCTGAACGCGCGCCTGAAGTTGCTTCGGTCGCTAAAGCCGAGAAGCATTGCAATTTCGTCAACGTTCAGTCTTGAGGAATCCAGATAGCTTAGCGCTAGCTGCTTACGTGTGTCGTCTAGCATCTTCTGAAAACTGGTATTCTGGTGAGCGAGTCGGTTACGCAGGGTTCGGGAAGTGATTTTCAGCTTTGCGGCGACCGACTCAGCGTTGGGAAAATTGTTTCCCTCAAGCAATATCAGATAACGCACATGAGACAAAAAATCAGTTTCATGAACCAGTTTTGCTCGCTGATCATCGCATATCTGCCTTGCTAATCGGGCGCTAAAAGGATTGGCAATTGAAACATTTGTATTCAGGTAGTCGGCCTCAAACACCATTTGGTTGCGTGGAGAATCGAACTGTATGGGGCAGGAAAAGTAGTTTCTGTACATGCGATGATAGTCTGGTTTTTTATAGGCCAGATCAATTCGTACCACGGGCATCTTAGTTTCAGAGAGTAGTTCCAACGCTGATTTCGTCGCCGTCATATGCTCTTCTATTACGGTTGGAAGGGCCTCCTTAAGTGGCGTAGGGGGGATCAGGGCCAAGGTGGCCAGCCCTTCATTAACACTCAGGACGCCATTGGTCATGCTGGCCGCTGTCTGGTGAAAGTGCATGATGGTTTTCAGTACTTCACCGACAGACGAACAACTCAACATTGCGTAGCCTAAAGTGCCCCAGTCAGCGGGTGTTTCTCTGCTGCCGATCCACAGACCTAATCCGGGGGAGGTGGTCAGTCTAGCTGCATTGGTAATGAAGGCAATGACCTGTTCGAAGGTGAGGAGGGAATCGTTGTCGTGGATGTCCCTGGGAGAAATATTGGTACCCCGAAACAGCGCCCGTTCGCTGATGTCTTGATCACGTAATCTATCGAGCATCAGCAGGACATTATTGGCAGGCAGCATCCATAAGTGACCCTGATCCACCTTTGTGCTATCGGTTTCCTTATTGCTCAAATGCTCACCTCTACCTAGTCTCGCGGACAACTGCAATGTTCCGAATATAACCCAGAACGTTTCCGAATTCGACACCATAAAAGAAGCAAAACGTATTACCATCTTCAACTCTCGGCTATAGACCGAGCATCTGAATCAATAGGGGAGAGGCGGAAGATGCTTAAGCGAACTATTCGAGCTGCAACAGTTGAGGACGCTGAATTTCTTGCATGGGTCATGCTGTCTGCTTTTCGCTCGCACCTGACAGTGGGTATTTGGGACATCGGTTTGCCTGGCCCTGAGCACGCCAGACTCGACTTTCTGAAGGCCTTGTGCAGTACCCCCACCGACCATATGGCGCACTGGTCGCGTTTTCTTATTGCTGAGGTTGATGGTGAACCCGCTGCCGCATTGTCGGCTTACGAAACATCGCAACACGATGGGAAACCTTACGGCAAAGGGTTCAGACACGCAGCGCGTGATATGGGTTGGGATGAGCAGCAACTTGAGGGCGTTCGGTCTGCCATGGCGTTTGCCTTAAGTATTGATTATCCAAAGAACTATAACTGTTGGATCATTGAGTGGGTTGCCTGCAAAGCGGATTTTCGCGGTCAGGGCCTGGTGCTCGATTTGATGAACGAGATTTTGAGTAAAGGCCGCAACCTTGGATTTACCAAGACGCAGATCGGTTGTTTTCTGGGAAACCTGCCGGCCAAGAATTTGTATCAAAAAGTAGGCTTCCAGGTTGTCTCAGCGCATGTCCATCAGGAATTTGAGGCAGTGCTGGGTATTCCAGGGATTGAGCTATTAGAGATGGAGCTTTGACCCGTTATGTTAGTTAATTGTGAGATTGGAAATGGATAACGATCGTATCGAGCAGGCGCGTTCAATAATATCAAGGGCGCTTGTATGGGATATGACACTTCCCTGGATATACCCTAGCTACGTGCATCCGAGTACCTTGCCACGATTTTCGGCTGCCGGTTTCAACGTTGTGTCACTCACAGTCGGGGGAACAGATAACAGTCTTGAGGCTTGCCTTAAGTCCCTAGCCATGACCAAAGCCATGATTCGGGAGAATGACAAACACTTTGTTCAAGCGTACTCAGTCGCTGATATAGAAGCTGCAAGGGACGCAGGCAAACTCGCACTGCTATTTAACTTTCAGGAGACCAATTCACTCCTGTCTGATCCGAACCTGGTGCAGGTTTACTACGATCTGGGTGTCCGTCATATGCTGCTTGCTTACAACCGAAAGAATGCGGTTGGTGACGGATGTGCAGAGCGCACCGACGCGGGGTTAAGTCGTGTAGGAGTGCGTGTTGTCGAAGAGATGAATCGTGTCGGCATGCTTGTTGATGGATCGCACACTGGTAAGCGCACCACGCTCGACGCTATAGAGGTTTGTGAGGGTCCGTTTATTTTCAGTCACTCCAACGCCAAGAGCGTATTTGATCACTATCGCAACATTGATGATGAGCAAATCAGGGCCTGTGCCAACACCGGCGGAGTTATTGGTATCAACGGTCTGGGCGAGTTTCTTGACGATGTACATGCCAGTGCGCAATCAATCTTCAAGCACGTTGATTATGTAGCGAACCTTGCCGGTATTGATCACGTGGGGCTCGCATTGGATTATGTAGAAGATACTGCGTGGTTTTGGAACTGGGTGCGTGATAACCCCGACGCCTGGCCAGAGAATAACTCTCGCCCGCATGTGGATACAGCCTTTGCCGGCCCGGAGGTGCTTGAACAACTTGTTGAGTGCATGCTGGCGGCTGCATACTCAGAGGAGGATATCGAAAAGGTCCTCGGTAAGAACTTCCGAAGAGTTTGCCTGGAAGTCTGGAAATGAAATGAAGCTCTTTTCCGGCATGCACCGGTATTCTGCTTTAAGCTTGGTAAAGAACGCGCTGAGCTACCATGAAAATTGGCAGCGCGTCTGGCGTAATCCGACCCCTTGTAAAGAGTACGATGTGGTAATCGTGGGCGGTGGTGGACACGGGTTGGCCACCGCATATTACCTGGCAAAAGAGCATGGCATAACCAACGTTGCCGTGGTGGAAAAGGGGTACTTGGGTGGGGGGAATACAGCGCGCAATACCACGATCATCCGCTCCAACTATTTGTGGGATGAATCGTCCCATTTGTATGAACTGTCTTTGAAGCTCTGGGAAACCCTGAGCAAGGAACTCAATTTCAATGTCATGTTCAGTCAGAGGGGTGTCCTGAATTTAGGGCATAACTTGCAGGACATGCGTGATATCGAGAGACGGGTGGCCGCCAACCGCTTAAATGGTATTGATGGCGAGGTGTTAACGCCCGAACAGGTTAGGCAGTTGGTTCCTTTGTTAAACACGTCTTCCGACTCCAGGTATCCGGTTTTAGGTGCTTCCTGGCAAGCCCGCGGTGGGACGGCGCGTCACGATGCCGTCGCCTGGGGATACGCCCGCGGTGCGGATGCGATGGGTGTTGATTTGATTCAGCAAACTGAGGTGACAGGGATTCGTCGCCATAAGGGTGCTGTTCTCGGGGTGGAGACTACTCGCGGTTTTATAGGTGCGCGCAAAGTTGCATGTGTAGTTGCCGGTAACTCAAGTGTTTTAGCAAGTATGGCTGGAGTGCGTCTGCCCATAGAATCAAGACCCCTACAGGCATTGGTATCAGAGCCCTTGAAGCCCTGCTTGGATACTGTCGTGATGTCCAATGCGGTACATGGGTACATCAGCCAATCAGATAAGGGCGATCTCGTGATTGGTGCAGGGGCAGACAGTTATAACGGCTACGGTCAGCGTGGCTCTTTGCACGTGATCGAGCATGCCCTGCAGGCGATTTGCGAACTCTTTCCCGCGTTCAGCCGTGTTCGTATGAATCGACATTGGGGCGGGATTGTTGATACCTGTCCAGATGCATGTCCCGTTATCAGCAAAACCTCCGTCAAGGGTTTGTACTTTAACTGTGGATGGGGCACGGGGGGCTTCAAAGCTACCCCCGGCTCCGGCCTGATTTTCGCTGATACGGTCGCGAATGACCGCCCGCATCCTCTGGCTGCGCCCTTTAGCCTTGATCGATTTAGCAGTGGCGCCTTGATCGACGAGCATGGTGCGGCCGGGGTTGCTCACTGACTAACTTTTTGTAGGTCCTTCCTTGTGTTGCTTATCCATTGTCCATACTGCCAGGAAACTCGAGAGGAAGAGGAGTTTAGCTATGCCGGAGAGGCGCATATCGCGCGGCCCACGGCCCCTGAGTCCTTGAGCGATGAAGCGTGGGGTGATTATCTCTTTTTTCGTCAGAATCCCCGCGGGCTGCATCACGAAATGTGGTACCACCAGGCAGGCTGTCGGCGCTACTTCAATGTGACGCGCGATACGCTTAGCTACCGGATCCTTGAGTCCTATCGAATCGGATCCCCATCGCGCTTCAAAAGTCGTGAAGATCCTGTCGAGGAGATTGAGTAATGCAGATCGGGAGACTTTCACGCAGCTTGCCGGCTGGGGATCCAGTCAACTTCCGTTTCAATGGCAAATCATATCAGGGTCAGTCGGGCGATACATTGGCTGCGGCGCTGTTAGCTAATGGCGTGCATGTGGTGGCGCGCAGCTTTAAGTACGGGCGACCCCGTGGAATCGTGGGGCACGGCGCTGAGGAGCCTAACGCGATTGTGCAACTTGGCCGCGGTGGGCAGACCGTTCCAAACTTGCGTGCCACACAAGTTCAGCTCTACGAAGGGCTAGAAGCCTTTAGTGTCAGTGGGTGGCCCAGCTTGGATTTCGATCTCAAGGGATGTCTGGGTTTCCTGGGGCGTCTAATGCCACCGGGTTTTTACTACAAGACCTTTATGGGATCGAAGTGGCTCTGGGAGTTCAGTGAGTATTGCATACGTAAAACAGCTGGACTCGGACGCGCGCCCACCGAACCTGACGCTGATACCTACGATAAGTGCCACCATCACTGTGATGTTATGGTTGTAGGCGGCGGCCCCGCGGGCCTGATGGCCGCCCGAGAGGCGGCCCTGGTCGGGGCGCGCGTAATTATTGCAGACGAGCAACATGAATTTGGTGGCAGTCTACTCGCATCCGACCTTCAAATGAACAATCAATCAGCCCGCGATTGGGTGTCAGAACTAGTCTCCGAGTTGCGCTCGTCCGCGAATGTCCAGGTGCTACCACGGAGCACAGTTTTTGGGTATTACGACCACAATTTACTCACCATCTTGGAGCATAGATCAGATCACGAAGGCCCGGTTTCGAGGCAGGGCACGCGCCAGCGACTGCATCGGGTGCGGGCCAAGCAAGTTGTGCTAGCGACGGGAGCGATAGAGCGTCCTCTGGTATTTGCTAACAATGACGTTCCCGGAGTCATGCTCGCCTCCAGCGTGAAGACTTATCTAAATCGCTACGGGGTTGCTGTGGGAAAAAAGTTAGTTCTATTTACCACCAATGATGGGGCGTACCAAACTGCCTTCGACTGGCACAAAGCGGGCCGAGAAGTGGTCGCTATCGTCGACTGCCGGAAAAGTTCGGGTGGTCAGTGGGCCAGTATGGCGCGCGATCTTGGGATTGAGGTTCTGAGCGGCGAGGCCGTGATTGAAGTTCGTGGTGGGAGGCGGGTAACCGGTGCTATTGTGGCGGGGCTGAATCGTGAAGGCAGCGCTGTTAGCGGGCCGCCAAGAACGCTTGCCTGTGATGTCATCGCAAGCTCCGGCGGCTGGAGTCCGGTAATTCATCTCAGCTCTCACACAGGTGCTAAACCAGTCTGGTCTGACAAAATTGTCGGTTTCCTGCCCGGGGAATCCATACGGCAAGAGAGATCAGCCGGAGCCGCCCGCGGGACCTACAGCCTACTCGGTTGCTTGAGCGAAGGGGCCGCCGCGGGGGCAGCCGCCGCGCTGCAAGCCGGGTTCGGGCAGGGTATCCCCCAGAGTGGGGTTCCCCAGTTTAGCGAGTTTGAAGAACAGCCCCAGCAGGCGATGTTTCTGGTCCCACACGTTAAACGAACCAGTCGGGCACCTAACCAGTTTGTCGACTTTCAGCTTGATGTCACGGCAGCCGCTATTGAATTGGCAGCACGAGAAGGTTACGAATCTATCGAACATGTTAAGCGGTACACCGCGATGGGATTCGGAACTGATCAGGGAAAGCTGGGCAATATTAATGGGATGGCAATCTTGTCTAATGCGTTGGGCCAGCCTATCGCAGAGACCGGCACAACCATCTTCCGCCCCTCCTACACCCCCGTCACCTTCGGCGCTCTGGCCGGGCGCGACGTAGGCGACTTGTTTGATCCGGAACGCCTGACAGCGATGCACCGCTGGCATGAAGAGGCTGGTGCCGAATTTGAAAACGTAGGGCAGTGGAAACGTCCCCGGTATTTTCCCAGGGCGGGTGAGACGATGACGGAGGCTGTCAACCGCGAGTGTCTGGCTGTGCGCAACGCGGTGGGCATTCTCGATGCCTCGACTCTGGGGAAGATTGATATTCAAGGAGCCGACGCCGCCGAGTTCATTACGCGTATCTACACGAATGCCTTCTTGAAGCTGGCCCCGGGGAAGTGTCGCTACGGCGTCATGCTGAAAGAAGATGGAATGATCTTCGATGATGGGGTGACAGCGTGTCTAGGGAAGAACCACTACCAGATGTTTACGACGACTGGAGGCGCCGCAGCAGTGCTGGCCTGGTTGGAGTTGTGGCGGCAAAGCGAATGGCCTGATTTGCAGGTCTATTTAACCTCTGTTACCGATCACTGGGCGACCGCCACAGTCACAGGTCCGTTCGCGCGCCAGGTGATAAGGAAAGTCTGCAAAGATATCGACCTATCTAACAAAGCGTTTAAGTTTATGGACTGGCGTGACGGTACCGTGGCTGGTGTCAAGGCGCGTATCTATCGCATCAGTTTTACAGGTGAATTGTCCTTTGAAGTGAATGTGGCCGCACACCATGGTCGCTACATCTGGGAGCAATTGATGGCGGCCGGAAAAGATTTCGACATCACGCCTTATGGTACTGAAGCCATGCACGTTCTGCGCGCTGAGAAGGGTTTTATTATCGTGGGGCAAGACACTGACGGCTCGGTGACCCCCTATGACATGAACATGGCATGGATTATCGGAAAGAACAAGGCGTTCAGCTTTATCGGCAAACGATCGCTCGCGCGCAGCGATACTTCCCGAGAGGACCGCAAACAGTTTGTCGGTCTAAAGCCATTGGACCCCACAGAGTTGCTGCCGGAGGGGGCGCAGATCGTGAATGACCCAGGTGAATCTTTACCCATGAATATGCAGGGACACGTAACCTCTAGTTATTACAGCGCGAACCTGGAGCACAGCTTCGCGTTGGCACTCCTCAAGGGTGGCCATAACCGCATGGGGGAAGTTGTCTACTCTCCACTCATTGATGGTCGATCTATCGCGGCGGAAATTGTTGATTCGGTATTCTTCGACCCCAAAGGAGAACGTCAGGATGTCTGAATCTTTGCCTGCGCACACGCGTACCACACAGGAACTTGAGGGTCGATACATCGAAACGCCATTACACTACTATCTGGGGACTGAATCGGGCCAATATAAACCGGAGATTGAGGTCTGCGAAAGTGAATTGAAGGGGCACCTCATCTTACGCGGCGACCCCGACTGTTCCAGTTTTGTCCAGGGCGTAGAGTCGGCTGTGGGCGTGAAGCTTCCCACGGAGGCCTGCACCTGGGAAAGTAATGAAGGGACCAGTATCTATTGGCTGGGACCCGACGAATGGTTGCTTATCACTGATGGTGGAATGGAAATTGAGCTCGAACAACGACTGCGCGAAACCTTGACGGGCCATATCTCAGTAGTTGATGTAAGCGGAGGACAGACGCTCATTACAATCACGGGTGACTCCACTGAGCTGCTGTTGAGGAAGTCTGGTGGCTATGATTTTCATTCCGATCATTTCAAAGTCGGCAAGTGTATACAAACCAATTTTGCCAAGGCTACTGCGTTGGTCGTTAAGAGAAGCGAGAGTTCCATTGACCTGGTAATTCGTCGCAGCTTTGCTGACTATCTTGCCCGTTGGTTGCTTGATGCGGCAAGCGAATTCGGTTGTCGTGTAACACGAGAAGCTTAATAACATCACCGAATCGATTTCTCCTTGGCAATACAGTCTTACACAACGTCCCCAGGCGGCGAAACCTGTCCCTGGTAACGTGCTTCAGGGAACAAACCTTGCGATGATGCCTAAATCCTTGCGGT
The DNA here is from genome assembly GCA_963669435.1 of Halieaceae bacterium. GTDB lineage: Bacteria > Pseudomonadota > Gammaproteobacteria > Pseudomonadales > Halieaceae > CALJFL01. The sequence continues at coordinate 159,897 of OY770025.1, read as the reverse complement.
GATTGTTTCAGGCGGGCGACTTGCTTGGTCTGGAGTAGGCTGGTTTCCCGAGCGTAGTCCCAGATGCGTGCTGATCGGCATAATCGCGATTTTATGCGCACTTTTTGAAACATATAAAACAGGGCGTCGATGGGATCGACGCCCTGTTTGAATGAACCGGAAGTTATTCTTCCTTAAGCTTTTCCAGATCGTGCAGTACACCCAGTTCCCGTACAAATCGACAAGCTCAGACTTAGCACTATTCGGTATCCCAGCTATCAGGAACAAATAAATATCCCTGTCCACGTACCGTAATAATCCGCGTCGAGAGAGATGCATTGTCGCCCAGTTTCTTCCTCAAATTAGCAATCTTGGTATCGATGGTTCTGTCCATACCGTCATATTCGATGCCCCGCAATGTCTTATACAGAAAATCACGGGAGAGTATCTCCTCGGCGTGGCTCGCCAAAAGCCACAGAACATCGAATTCGCTGGTGGTAAGGCTAATTGCCTGGCTGCCCAGGCTGACTGACCGTTTGGATTGATGAATAGCCAGCTGCCCAAACTGCAAAGATTTGGTGCCCAGTGGCGGCTGAACAGCCGCATTAAGGCTGCGATCGTCTTTTGCTTTTTGAAGGCGGCGCTGTAACATCCGGATCCGCGCTAATAGCACTCGTGACTGGATAGGCTTGATGATGAAATCATCCGCACCCAGTTCAACGCCCGCAACATGATCCATATCGTCTTCACTAGCAGTCAGGAACAAGATATTGCCATTGAACTGCGGACGTATCTCCCGGCAAATCGTCAGTCCGTCCTTACCGGGCAGCATTAGGTCTAGAACCACTACATCGGGTTGCGCCGACAGGATGGCCTCTACCGCTAGATTTCCGTCGCCGATAACATCGACCGTAAATTCGTATTTTTGCAAATATTCCTGGATCAGTGACGACAGCTTTGCATCGTCCTCAACTAGTATGATGTGGCTCATTTGAGCTAGCTCTTGGGGACTCTCTCGCCTATTCTAACCAGCCCACTGCAGTAATGGCCAGACAATAGGCGCATACTTGCACCAATCACCCTTTACTCGCCGAGTGGCCAGCTGAAAATAAAACGTGCGCCACCAATAGGAGCTTTCTCTATAGACACTCCGCCTCCGTGCCATTGTGCAATCTGCAGGACGATAGCCAGTCCAAGGCCATAACCTCCGGTCGCCCGAGTCCGGCTGTCATCTAGACGTATGAAAGGTTGAAAAACCTGATCACGGTTTTGCTCGGGTATGCCCGGTCCATCGTCGTCAACATAGACAAAACACACGCCCTGATCGCGATGCACCTTAATCTGAATTTTGGACTGCGCATACCTCTGTGCATTGCTCACCAAATTGCCGATGGCACGCTCGATGTGCTTTGGCTCGAAGGGCAAATATTGCAGGGCATCATCCGTCAAAAACCAGCTGTCATCGTAAAAGATAGCTATATCACTCTGGAAGTGCCGGGCGCCAATGACCTTGATAATCGACTGGTGCAGCGAGTGAGAACGCAGGGTTATTGCCGGACCCTCCCGGTCGAATCTCGCGTAGGTGAGTAATTCATCCACCATATCATTCAATTCGTTCAGGTCATCGGACATACCATACATATAGTCGTTGCGCTGTTGCTTCTCGTCTTCCTGGTAGAGCATGTCCAGCTGAAATCGAATTCGCGTCACGGGTGTACGCAGCTCATGCGCCACGGCCCTAGTCAGGCTCTTATGGCCTTGAATGAGGCTCTCGATTCGCGCGGCCATCACGTTGAAAGCCCTATTGAGCTTACCTATTTTATGGCGACCCTTTTCAGATACCCGAACGCTGAAATCACCCTCGCCGAGACGAGTCGCGGCTTTGTTCAGCTGTGTAAGCTTGAACTGGAGGTTTAGTATCCAGAAAAATGCAGAGACGCCCAGAACCAGAAAGAACATCTGGTTGTACCACACTGACAGAACTTCCAGCCGCTCGTAGGTCTGTAGCGGACCAACCCGCACGACGGCGTTAGTATCCTTGATGCGATAAAACAATATATCGGAGTCGCTGTCTTGAACGTGTATGTCACCGTGCCCTAGTAACGCAAGACCTGGTTCAGCTTCCCTTAGTTCTTCGAACTCCAGCATTTGGATGGGAATATTCGAAATATCTGGGACGGTATCCACGATGGCCTGGTAGCCCAGCGGGCCAAGTCGAGCGTACATTTCATCGAGAATATGGAACAGACCGACATAGTCGTTAGCCTTGTCATACTGCACCCATTCCTGGAAATATTTCTCCGCGACCATCTCTCCAAAAAACTGAAAACCCAAATAGCATAGCGCCAGGATCAGGTAGAAACTGAAAAAAAGTCGGATCATTCGTCGCTTCCCCTGGGACTCGTCTCTGACATGGAACAAGACTAGCGACAATACGCCCGCCACGCCAGCCAGGCAGTGTGCCCGTTTGTCTAGCACTGTCTCAATTTGTCTCGCTATGCGCGGTAAGTCGTACAAAATAAGGCACAAACTCTGAGGATTTGAAGTGTTCCCGGGTGAATAATGGCGGCACATTCGTTAAGGAAAATAACCCATGAAACGCTATCTATTGCCATTATTATCCCTATTGGCTCTCATCGCCTCGCTAACTGCCTGTGGCGGTAGTAGTGGCTCAAAAATCGAAGAAAGCATAGATAAGAGCTACCGAGACTATGAAACCGATGAAGTACGCTCTGCCATAAATGAGCTTATTAAGACTGACAAGGAACTTGGAGTGTCAGTCGCCCTAATCGCAGACAACCGAGTTGTTTTCGCCGAAGGCTTTGGTTTGAGCAATATCGAGACCGGCGAGAGCGTCACTGCAGATACCTCCTTCTGGTTGGGGTCGGTGAGTAAGCCGGTGGTCGGAGTGGCGCTAATGCAGGCGCAGGAACAAGGTCTGCTGTCGCTGGCCGACCACGTCCAAACTTTGTTAGCCAATGACGATCAGGTTGAACTGTCCCTTCCTCACACATACCCGCTTTTGCTAGCTCATCTGGTCAACCACACTGGCGGTATCAGCGATCCGGCCAGCTATGCGTGTGCCTACTTTGTCGGGGATGAATTTGCTGAGCGTTACAGCCTTGCAAATTCACTGAACGACTTAGATTGCGACGAGGCTGTACCGGTTGATCTAGCAGGCTACCTGAACGCCTATCTTTCAGAGACTGGCATCTACTATTCTGCCGAGGATAACTTTCTTGATGTCGAGCCTGGAACCACCTTCGAGTACAGCAATATCGGCACAGCGTTGGCAGGTTACCTGCTTGAATCACAATCCGGTAGAACACTGGCTGATTTTGCGCAAGCACACATCTTCGACACCCTGGCGATGGACAATACCAGCTGGAAACTCAGTGCACTGGACCGCGCCAATTTAGCGACCCCACACGTTTGGAATGGCCAGTCTATGAATCCATTACCTATCTACAGCCTCGCCACCTGGCCCGCTGGCGGCTTGCGTGGAAGCGCGAATGATATGGCGAAGTTCCTGTTGGCCATTGCCAACGGTGGGGAATTACCTGCCGATTCCTCGATTGGCTCGAGTAAGCCGACAGCTGTTCGTATTCTTGAGGAGGATTCCGTAGACACTCTACTGACACCTCAAGTCAGCACGGTAGACGGATATGATATTGGTGTGCTCTGGGTAACCCTGCAACTACCCACTGGTCGCGTTCTCGTGGGTCACGACGGTTCGGGCCCCGGCGCCTACAGTTACCTATTTTTTGATCCGGAAAATAATGTCGGCATTGTAATGATAGGCAACGGCAACGGCAACGGCATCGAAGAGTACTCCACCGATTTCAATGAACGTCACTACGAGCTTATCGATCGTCTGTTAGGGCACGCCGAAACGCTCGGAGATCTTTAGTAGAACTGCAATAGAAAGGAGAAGATAAATGCAATATGATAAAACTGAAAAGCGGCTGTCAATTCCCAGCCGCCTGATCGTCCCTACCGCCATGTTGGCAAGCCTCTTGGCCGCGACGACAGCCAACGCGGCTGGGGGACTCCAAGCTAGTACACAAGACGATACTCGCTACGCGGCAGGGATAGATCTGGGGGCATTTGGGCTGGGTGTCAGCTTCAATGTGCTTACTAGGCTGAGCCTCATCGAGGATGACCAGATTCAATGGCGCAGTAGCTTGAGCGGCCTCAGCGTAGAAGACGCCGACTACGACGATATCAACGGCATTGACTATGAGGACATTGATCTGTCGCTGGTTGCGCTTAAGACAGGCCTAGACTGGTATCCCTACCGAGGCGGCTGGGCGAATGAAATTTTCTTTTCTGCCGGAATACTGTATTCGGACAGTGATTTCCATGGCGCAGCCGATACCAGTAAATCTTTTACAGTCGGCGACGTTACGGTTAACCCCGGCGATATCGAGTCTCTGAAAACGGATATTCAATATTCAGGCGTGCTACCCTATATCAGCGTGGGCTGGGGCAGCAAATTAACCCCACGGAAGGGTTGGGACTTTCAGGCCGAAGTGGGGCTGGCTTACCAACTCAGCAATACTAGGGTGAACGTCCGAGCATCCGATCCCGACGGCTATCTAAGCGACGAAGACATATCGGCAGAGGAAAGCGGAATTGAAGATGACATCGGCAATCTTCGGCCATTTGCAACAATTACATTGTCCTATCTGTTTTAGCTGCGCACTATGATCTGAGGTCCCTGGCGAATTGCTAAACCAAGCCGCTATTGGAAGTTGAAATAGACCTCGACAATGTTTCTCCCAGCGGTACTCGTGTAGATCGGCCACCCTGTTTCCGGATTTTGGTTCGGGCGGTGTCTCGCCTATGCTTGAATGACAGCGATGTTCTCAGAAGGCCCGGACGGCCCGGGCTTGCGGTTGCCGCCACCTGGTGAATATAGGTGCCGATACTTCCGTTTAACTAAGGCAGTGTGGAATCTGAGTAGGGTAGATGGCCGAATGATGACGGCAGCGCGAGAGATTCGCTTGGAGTTCAAGTCTAGGGAGAGGAATCCCAGGATCGTTCGATCTTGAGAGTTCAAATTTGGTGATCTCCGGCGCGCACGGCTGAGAACAATAAGCTGTTGCTTTAGCAATAGGTTTTCAGCGATGACAGCGCGATATCCTCCTGGCTGTATCAGTTTCGCTAAAGCAGACAGAAGATTTAGAAGGAGCAAGATCGCGCGGTTCATGGCGACGGACAGTAATATTTGGGTGCCTATGGCAGCAAGTGCTAAGTGACAGTTACTATTAGAGATTTACCAATTCGCCAGCGACAGGCTCCGACAACGTACTGGAACGGGAATTCTCATGAAGAAAACATACGATATCCGGATAGCTGAAGAGCGTTCGCTTGTTACGCCGGAGACCCTCGCCAAGGGGTTGCCTCTGGAAAAAACCCAGGCCGATTTTGTACATGATTCGCGGCGTGAGATCGAAAACGTGTTACTGGGACTCGACAAACGGCTTCTGGTTATCGTTGGGCCATGTTCGGTTCATGACCCCGATGCACTGCTAGACTATGCGAACCGCTTGCGCAGTAACGCGCGGTCCTTCGATGAAACATTGCTGTTGGTTTTACGCGTTTATTTCGAGAAACCGCGTACCACAGTAGGTTGGAAGGGCCTGATCAATGACCCGAACCTCGACGGGAGCTTCCAAATCAATCAGGGGCTAGAGCTTGCTCGCAAGGTGCTTTTGAATGTAAGTGAAGCAGGTATTCCGGCTGCCAGTGAATTTCTTGACACTACATTCGGCCAGTATTATGCCGATCTTGTTAGCTTTGGGGCGATTGGAGCACGCACTGTGGAGAGCCAGGTTCACAGAGAATTGGCCTCCGGTTTAAGTATGCCAGTTGGCTTTAAAAACGGTACCACTGGAGCCATGGGGCCCGCTATTGACGCTATTCTCGCCGCAGCTCAGCCGCACTGGTTTCCTTCGCTGACTCATCAGGGCACACCTGCGATCCTTAGGTCCACTGGCAACCCACATTGCCATATGATACTGCGGGGCGGGAGTGAGTCGGGACCCAACTATACCTCTGTCTTTGTTAACGAGGCACGTACTCGACTTGAAGAGTCCGGCCTCCGTCCTTCCATTATCGTCGACTGTAGTCACGGGAACAGCCAAAAAGATCACTTGCAACAGTCGGCGGTGGTTGCAGATATATGTAGGCAACTTGAACATGGAGAGACGGCAATACGCGGCGTTATGCTGGAATCAAATCTGGTTGAGGGTAATCAGCCGGTAAGTGATTTACAGTCCCTAACGTATGGGCAAAGTGTGACCGACGCCTGTATGTCGCTGGATGATACCCTGCCTCTTTTGCAGCAACTAGCTGCGACGGTGCGTAGATCTCTCCTTGACAATGAGCCAGAGTTGGCGTGAAACCCTACAGGTGGGAGCTGGCCGCCTTTCAAATACTGCACTAATCAACTTCTTTAAATGCCCGCTGGCATGAGCCGCTATGAATGATCTCTTTTATACGTTCAGAGAAAGTTCTCAGTGATACGTGCGAAAGTTCTATAGGTCCGAAGCAGCCTTGCAAGACTGGAGAGTAGGTCAAAAATAGGGCAGTCGAAATTTCCGTGCTCTCGAGGAAAATGCATTCTGGTCGAGGCTGCAATGGCTAACCTTCAAATGCTTTCCGAGAAACCTAAATTTGCCCAGTATGATCGGCCAATTCGATTTCGGATATCCTAGAAAATCCGGCTTCTGTGCTAAGTTCTGTCCGGTTCGAGTGTGTAAGATTGCGGCCCAAATTCAATTAAATGTCAGCATTCATACGACATTTTTTTATCTTCGAAGGAGATCGTATGGCTTCAGTTCTTGATGGAAAGGCGGTTGCACATGAGGTTCGAGCAGAAGTTGCAGAAGAGGTGGCGAGGCTGCAGCGGGACCACGAAGTTCAGGTAGGCCTTGCTGTGGTTCTGGTCGGGGAAGACCCCGCTAGCGAAATCTATGTGCGGAACAAGAACCGCCAGTCACTAGAAGCGGGCTTAGCCAGCTTTGAGTACAAAATGGACAGCGACACAAGTCAGGCTGAACTGCTTGCCAAAATCGACCAGCTGAACGCTGATTGCAATGTACATGGAATTCTTGTTCAGCTGCCGCTGCCCGACCATTTGGATGAGACTGAGGTTCTGAAAAGGATTAACCCAGTTAAAGATGTAGATGGATTCCATCCAATTAATGTTGGGCTACTAACCTCGGGCTCGGCTGAGGGCCTTGTTCCCTGTACTCCCTTTGGCTGTCTCACACTTATCAAACAGGCTCTTGGTAACGATTTGTCGGGCAAGAATGCAGTTATTATCGGCCGTTCAAACATTGTGGGAAAACCCATGGCCAGTTTGTTGTTGAAAGAAAGCTGTACGGTGACTACCGCCCATTCGCGGACAATAGATCTACCGAAGATATGTGCCCGGGCGGATATCCTTGTCGCTGCAGTTGGTCGAGCGGGGATGGTAAAGGGAAGTTGGGTTAAGCCCGGCGCGGTCGTTATTGATGTCGGTATAAATCGCGTTGATCGACCTGACGGTGGCAGCTTGCTGCTGGGCGATGTTGATTTTGACGAGGCCAGTGCAATGGCAGCCGCCATTACGCCTGTTCCGGGAGGCGTAGGGCCGATGACGATTGCTTGCCTGTTGCGTAATACGGTGGTCGCGGCCTGTCACCAGAATCAACTAGATACTACCCTTTAAGCGAGCCAGATAACTTTTTGAGCTGGCTTGGCCAAGTTAAACGACGGAACGGCCTTAGGTTATTGCGTCGCAAATCCAAGATATACATCCCAATTTCCAAAGTTTATATCTCGAAGGCTTTCTAAACTGCTGATACGTCAAGGGGAAGCCCGTATTAGGTGAGCGCTCAAGTATGTTACAGCGGTATTCATTGCTTTCTCTGTTCAAGAACGGGCTGACCGGAAATGAAAACTGGCAGCCCACCTGGCGCAGCGTCGAGCCCAAGAAAAGCTACGATGTTGTGATTGTTGGTGCTGGTGGTCACGGACTCGCAACAGCTTACTATCTGGCCAGGAATCACGGAATTACCAACGTGGCTATCGTTGACAAAGGATGGATAGGTGGTGGTAATACCGGGCGCAATACCTCGGCAATTCGCTCCAATTACTTTTATCGAGAGGCAACGGATTTTTTTGAGCGTTCTTTGCAGTTGTACGAGGGGCTGGGCGAAGAGCTGAATTACAACATCATGCTGTCGCAGATTGGTGTGATGACACTGGCCCACAGTGAACACGAGATGGAGGGGATTCGCCGCTGGGCCAATGCGATCCAGATCAACGGCGTGGATTCTGAGTTCCTGGACCTGGAACAGATCAGGAAGGAACTTCCCATACTCAATACTTCGGTGAATGCCCGATATCCGGTAGTGGGTGGGTTCGTACAGCGCCGCGGTGGGGTCGCCAGGCACGATGCCATTGCCTGGGGCTATGCCAGAAGAGCCGACGAACTCGGTGCCGATATTATTGAGCAGTGTGAGGTAACCAATCTCCTGCAACACGGTGGACGAGTAACGGGTGTTGAAACTTCCAAGGGCAAGATCAACGCGGGCCAGGTTGTATTGGCGGTCGCTGGACATTCCAGCCACCTTGCGGCCATGGCCGATATCAAATTGCCGATTACCAGCATGGCACTACAGGCCATGGTTTCGGAGCCGCTGAAGCCCTTCCTCAATACCATGACCGTCTCCTCGGTGTGTCACGCCTATGTTAGTCAGTCAGATCGAGGTGAGTTGGTCATTGGCGGTAGTGCAGATATCTGCAACTCTTATGCGCAGCGCGGGGGCATGCCCGTGGTTGAGGAGAATATCCGCGCCTTGGTGGAACTCTATCCTTGTCTGAGTCGATTAAAGTTGATGCGACAGTGGGCGGGTATCGTCGACATCACCCCGGATACCTGTCCAGTCATTGGTGCCTTGCCGATGAGCGGTTTGTATATAAACGGCGGGTGGGGAACCGGCGGTTTTAAGGCGATTCCCGCGGGCGGCGAAACCACCGCTTATACAGTTGCACATGACAGTCCACATCCGCTTGTCGAAGCCTTTTCGCTAGAACGTTTTCGCAGTGGTGAACTGGTTAATGAGGCCGCCGCTTCCGGCGTGGCCCACTAGGGGGGGCAAAAGCAGATGCAGCAGATTGACTGTCCCTGGTGTGGGGTTCGCGATGAACAGGAATTTAGTTGTGGTGGCGAGCTCGTCTCCCGGCCCCGGGATCCCGCTAACGCAAGCGATGCGGAGTGGACAGATTACCTGTACTTCCGCCAGAACATTAAAGGTCTGCATACGGAGGTGTGGCGTCACACAGCGGGCTGCCGCATGTGGTTTCTGGTAGACCGCGATACCGTGAACCACTCCATCACTGCTATCCGCAAGCTTCAGCCAGGAGTTACTTCCGCTCCAGAAGGTGAAGTCAATGAGTGATAAAGACTTCCGTCTTACAGCAGGTGGTGAAATTGATCGCCAGGAGCCGGTCAGTTTTCGGTTCAATGGGAAGGAGTATCGGGGATTTAAAGGCGACACCCTGGCCTCGGCGTTGATGGCCAATGGCGTCAGGGTGTTGTCGCGGAGCTTCAAGTACCACAGACCCAGAGGGACCTTCAGTGCCGGTATCGAGGAGTGCAACAGCATCCTACAACTCGATAGAGCACCCGACACAGAACCCAATGTTCGTGCCACTATGCTGCCGATTCATGAGGGCCTGGAGGCGTTCAGCCAAAGCTGCTGGCCCAGCGTCAACTGGGACATCTTTTCAGTACTGGGCTGGTTCTCAAGGTTTCTGCCTCCCGGGTTTTACTACAAGACCTTCAAGTGGCCCTCATGGAAGTTCTATGAACCCCTGATTCGTCACACTGCGGGCATGGGTATCGCGCCAGCTACTCAGGATCACCGAACCTATACCAGGCGTCACGAGCATTGTGATGTATTAGTGGTGGGCGGTGGCGCGGCGGGTTTTTCCGCGGCAGTAGCGGCTGCACGCAGCGGAGCACGAGTCATCTTGGTCGACGAACACCAGTGTTTCGGCGGAGCGCTACTGCGAGATGAGGAGTATATCGACGGCGTTCCTGCAAAGGTGTGGCTGGAGTCGGCGATCAATCAGTTGCGCGCGTACGGGAATGTTCGATTGCTCAGTCGATGTACGGCGACAGGATACTACGATCACAATCAGCTCGTGTTGGTGGAGCACCTATCTAATGAATCGGCGGGCAAATCTGATCCCGTTCAGAGAATGTGGAAAGTTCGGGCGAAGCAGGTTGTTCTAGCCACGGGAGCCATAGAGCGACCCCTGGTGTTTCCCAATAATGACCGACCGGGAATAATGCTTGCATCGGCGGTGCGTACCTATGTTAAGCGTTATGCTGCGGTACCAGGCAAAAAAATAGTGGTGTATACCAACAATTCCGATGCATACCGTACAGCCATTGAATCCCATAAGGCTGGCATTGAAGTCGCGGCTATTGTGGATGCCCGAGAAACGCCGCAGGGTACCTCGGTTAGGGAAGCTGAAAGTCTAGGCATCCGCATAATATCGGGCTCGAGAATACTAAATACCAAAGGCTACAGGGGACTTAGATCTGTTCAGGTAGCAGGTGCTGCGGCCAATACCTGGATCAACTGTGAAGTTCTGGCAGTGTCTGGTGGCTGGACTCCGACGGTTCACCTGTATTCCCAAAACGGAGGGAAGTTGATTTACGATCAGCAATGGGCCTGCTTTCTGCCGCAAGCGGCTGAAGATGTCCACTGCGCGGGGTCGTTGAATGGGAAATGGAGTCTGGCTGAGTGTTTGGGTGACGGGCAAAAAGCAGGAACACAGGCCAGCAATAGGGCCGGCTTTCAGAGTCACTGGGTGCCAGATCAACCCGATTGCGGAGACATTGTACTGGGGGATTTGCTACCTGTATTGCCAGATATCCAGACATCTCCGCGCAAGCAATGGGTTGACTATCTATATGACGTTACTGTGGGTGACGTCGATATCGCGGCGCGAGAGGAATTCCTCTCAATTGAACACTTCAAACGTTATACCACAACGGGTATGGCCGTTGATCAGGGCAAGACCAGCAACGTTAATGCGTTGTCACTGTTGGCGCAGGTTACTGGCAGAGATATTCCCGATGTTGGTACAACGAAATTCCGACCCCCGTTTACTCCCGTAACCTTCGGCACACTGGCCGGGCACGAGGTGGGCCAGCTTTATCTTCCGAAGAGGGAAATGCCTTGTCATCGCTGGCATGAGGCCAGCGGTGGTGAATTTGAGGATGTTGGCACTTGGCAGCGTCCCGCTTGTTATCCCAAGGCGGGAGAAAGTCGTGATGCTGCGACCAAACGGGAGATCCTCACCGTAAGAAATGGTGTGGGGATTTTCGAGGGATCACCCCTGGGTAAAATTGAAGTCAGTGGGCCTGATGCGGCTGACTTTCTGCATCGTATCTACATGAATAATGTGCACTCCCTTGGAGTGGGAAAGATTCGCTACGCACTTATGCTAGACGATGCAGGTGTGGTGATGGATGACGGGGTTTTCTGCAAGCTGGCAGAAAATCACTACCTCTTGTACCCGACCAGCGCGGCGGCCGATAGGGTGGCCTTATGGCTTGAAGAGTGGTCCCAGACCGCCTGGCCCGAGTTGGACATTGTGATAGCTGTCCTCTCCAGCCAGTGGGCGACCTGTACAGTCTCTGGTCCCAGGGCGCGCGAACTCATGCAATCATTACCAAGCAATATTGACTTCAGTGCAGAAGCATTTCCCCATATGTCATACCGAGTCGGGGAAATACTGGGTATTTCCTGTCGCATCTCCCGGGTGAGTTTTACTGGCGAAATCTCCTACGAAATCAATGTGCCCGCCTCGTATGGCGATGGTTTGTGGAGCGCGATTTTCAAGGCCGGTGAGCCACTGGGCATTGCCGCATACGGCAGTGAAGCATTGCTCACCCTGCGGCTTGAAAAGGGCTACTTGCATGTAGGTGCTGATACGGATGGTACAACAATTCCAGATGATATCGGCTGGGGCGCTGTCGCGATGAAAAAGAAAACTGACTATGTTGGCCGGCGCTCCCTTACTTTGCCAGTCAACGTCAGAGAAGGCCGGTTTCAGTTGGTGGGCTACGAATTACAGAACCCTGAAGAGGGCGAGTTCCTGGATGTTGGCAGCCACGTGGTGGAATCCGGTGGGCCCGAACAGCGATTAAGCTCAATCGGTTATGTGACCTCATCTTGTTTTAGTCCGACCTTGAATTTACCCGTGGCGATCGGGCGCCTTTTGGACGGGCGTTCACGGCAAGGAGACGTTGTTGAGGTCTACTCCAATGGCGTTCAACGACCTGCCAAGGTCGTGGAACCGGTTTTCTACGACCGTGAGAGTGTGCGCGTGCATGGATAAGATATTACGAGTGTCGCCTCTCAGTCGGTATTGGGAAACGGAAGAGGGTGCGCGTATTCACAGACCCGATCTGCTGCTCTGTGAAGAACCTTTTACCGGTCTTGTCAGACTGCAACTAGGCCGCAGTGCGGACCGCTCTGTTTGTTCAAGAATAGAGGATATCGTTGGCTGCGAACTTCCTCGGACGCCTGCCAGTAATAGTAGCAGCGCCTGTACGGTCCTCTGGATGTCGGAACGGGATTGGTTGATCTCCGTTGCCCCGAATGATGAACACGCTCTCGCATCTCATTTAGCAGTAAGTCTAGAGAGCGCTAGTGCCGCAGTAAACATTGTGACGGACAGCAAGACTCTGATTACCGCCGAGGGTTCGAACGTAAGAGACATGCTGGCGGTGGGCTGTTCCATTGACCTGCATCCGGGTGTTTTTACCAACGATTATTGCGTACAGACACTACTGGGGCGGGTGCAGATTGTGCTGCGCAAAACTTCAATCCGGGATCAGTTTCAAATTTTCGTTGATCGCACTTATGCCGCATTCCTGTGGGAATGGCTGAGGGAAGTTGCGCTGGAGTTTTAACTTTTAGCAATAGAGGAATGTTTCAAATGGCTGTGGATAATCAGTCCTACATATTGACCGCCAACACTCGGGACATCCCGGGTGTGATTGCCAATGTCGCCGGCCTTTTGCTGGATATTAACGCTACGGTCACGGAGGCCGCGCAGTTCGGTGATGACGGGTCGGATCGTTTCTATCTGCGCATGGAATTTGATGTAAATACCAAGGAGTATGAAAACGCCGAGTTTGAGGAAAGCCTGGGGGTCCTCAAGGACAATTTCGACATTGATTGGACCATTCGTAAAGCGGAAGACAAACCCAGGATCCTGCTTGCCGTTTCCAAATTCGGCCATTGTCTGAATGATCTCCTTTACCGTTGGGAGGCAGGCACATTGTCTGCAGAAATTGTTGCCGTGGTTTCAAACCATGCCGACATGCGGCACAAGGTAGAGGCCTATGGCCTCCCGTATTTCCATTTGCCTGTAACCCCAGAGACCAAGCCGGAGCAGGAGCAGCAGATTCTCAATGTAATGGATGAGTACCAAGTCGACTTGTTGGTTCTCGCACGTTACATGCAGATTTTGTCAGGGGACCTCTGCAGTGCCTTGGAAGGCCGCGCGATCAACATACACCACTCTTTCTTGCCGAGTTTCAAAGGGGCTAAGCCCTATCACCAGGCATTTGATCGCGGGGTAAAAATCATTGGTGCCACAGCGCACTACGTGACCTCGGACCTCGACGAAGGCCCAATTATTGAACAGGACGTGCAGCGTGTAGAGCACTTCCACAGGTCCGAAGAATTGGTTCGTCGCGGTAGCGATGTCGAGTGTCATGTGTTGGCCAGGGCGGTTAACTGGCATTGTGAGAACCGAGTCATGTTGAACGGGCATAAAACCGTAATATTTAAATAGACTGGCATGAAGTGTTTCCCGGTGCAGGGCATGTAGTAGCGAGAATTTGGAGCAATAGAACATGAAATCACATTATCAGGCCGTCGTTATCGGAGGAGGTATCGTTGGTGCCTCGGTGCTATATCACCTGACCAAGCTTGGATGGAAGGATGTCGCTTTGCTGGAGCGCAAGCAGCTGACTGCTGGTTCCACCTGGCATGCTGCGGCTGGCTTTCACTCATTGAATGGCGATGTGAACATGGCTCGCCTGCAGTCCTATACCATTAATCTCTACAAGGAGGTACAAGAGATCAGTGGTCAGGACGTGGGCATGCACGTGACGGGAGGGCTACTGGTAGCCTCTGCAGAAGACAGATGGACCTTTGTTAAGGCGGTAAATGCCATGAACAAGACCATGGGTATTGAATCTGAACTGATTACGCCCGAAGAAGTCGCCACCAAAACGCCGTTGATCGATATCTCTACGCTGCGCGGTGGGCTCTGGGACCCCCATGAGGGGCACATCGATCCCTACGGTGCAACCTATGCGTTTGTAAAGAGTGCGAAAATGGCAGGCGCTGATTGGCATGTGCAGACTATGGTTGAGGAATTGGTACAAGAGGCGGATGGCACCTGGCAGATTGTTACCAATAAGGGCACGATTCATGCTGAGCATGTAATCAATGCGGCAGGTCTGTGGGCCAGGGAAGTAGGGCAGATGGCTGGAGTTGATCTACCGCTGATGCCCTTTGAGCACCATTACATTGTCACCGAAAATATTCCTGAGCTTGAGTCGTTTGGCAAGGAGGCCTGCACCATCGCAGACACTGACGGAGAAATCTATGTCAGGCAGGAGCAGGGGGGTGCGCTGTTTGGTGTATATGAAAAGGGGGCACTGCCTTGGGCCGTCAATGGCACCTCCTGGGATTACGGCGAGACCGACCTTTTACCCTCCAGGCTCGACGATCTTACCGATACGCTTATGAAAGGGTTTGAACGCTTCCCTACAATTGCTGAGGCCGGCATCAAGCGCATCGTAAACGGTCCCTTTACCTTTACCCCTGATGGGAATCCTCTGGTTGGACCGGTGCCGGGTGTTCGCAATTACTGGTCAGCTTGTGGCGTGATGGCGGGCTTCAGTCAGTGCGGAGGCATTGGGCTTACACTGGCTCAGTGGATGATTGACGGCGAGCCCGAAGGGGATGTCTTCGGGATGGATGTGGCGCGCTTCGGACAGTACGCCACCCAGCCTTACGTAAAAGAGACTGCGAAGCAGTTTTACGAAACGCGTATGAATGTACCGTTTCCCAACGAAATCTATCCCGCAGGAAGGCCCAATAAAGTGACGCCAATTTATGGCCTGCAGAAGCAGCAAAATGCTGTATTTGGCGCCATGTTCGGGCTTGAAGTGCCGCTGTGGTTCGCCAAAGAGGGAGAGCAGGCGCTAGACGTTCCCAGCTTCGCGCGTGAGAACAATTCTTTTGAGTCGGTGGCGTTTGAGGCGCGCAACGCTAGAGATAATGTGGGTCTGTTGGATACCTCCAGTTTTTCAAAGTATGAAATTACAGGTCCGGGAGCGGAGGAGTGGCTGGACAACTTGTTGGCGACGCGCATTCCCGAGGTGGGTCGCGCGTGCCTTGCAGTAATGCTGTCGCATAAAGGGCAGGTGTTAGGGGATCTTACTCTGGTGCGATTTGCCGATGACCACTTCTGGCTTACCGGGTCTGGAGCCTTGCAGGAGTGGCATATGCGCTGGTTCAGTGACAAGCTGCCAGTCAGTGGGGTAACCCTTGAGAACGTGACAGACCAATATGGCGGATTAGCCCTGGTCGGTCCGCGTTCGAGGGAGGTGCTGGCTCAGTTAACCAATGCAGATCTCTCCAACGAATCCTTTCCCTTTATGTCGGCTGGAACGATGTCTGTAGGATACGCACCGGCGCGCGTGGTTCGGATTTCGGTGACCGGAGAGCTGGGTTACGAGGTGTACATGCCTATCGCTCAGATGCTAAGCGTTTATGAGGATATGCTCGCCGCGGGCGAGACGGCCAATATGTCCATGCTGGGTGTGCGTGCCCTATTGAGTATGAGACTGGAGAAGGGCTTTGGTATCTGGGGCCGTGAATTCAGCCCCGATTTTAGTCCGAATATGAACAGCATGGGACACTTTATACAGTATGAAAAGAAATCGTTTATTGGTCGCGATGCCATCATTGATGAAAAGGAAGTTGTACCCAGACAAAAGCTGGTCATTATGGAGATTCAGGCGGAGGACGCGGATGCGCTGGGTTACGAACCTGTCCTGCTGGATCAACAGAAAGTAGGCTACATCACCTCGGGTGGCTACGGTTTTACGGTGAATAAGAGTCTGGCGATGGCCTATATCGATACGGTGTCGGTTGATTTTGATAGTGTCTATGAAGTGCCAATACTAGGTGATAATTGCAGCGCGAAAGTATTACCTGAGGCACCATACGACCCGCAGGGAAGCAAGATGAGAGCTTGACGACCTTTTTAAGCTCCCGGCTGTGTTAGAATCAAAATTCTTTGGTGTCAAAAAAAGCGGGCTATTCCGGAGGACTTGAAGGCTAGTGATTCTTATCAACTTCCCGCATTTGGTGTGCTTAGCCGGTGTCTAAAAGTATCGATAAATCAGCTCGAAAAGTCCCTGAAGATAAAGGTCTGTTCAGGACGCTTCTTACTGGAAGCGATTCTCTGAAAGATTCATTTGACTCGCTAACAAAGTCGCCTAACGTTGCCCGCTTAGAGGAGCACCCTGAAAGGAGGTTGCTTGGAGCCACTGTTGAACTGGGTCCACATGAAGGTAAGGGCCACTGGAATTTCTATCGAGTTAACCCCGATATTTTTGTTGTCGTAGCGGATTTTACTTACATTGACCCGCGGTTAGAGAACGTAGCTGGAGAGGGGCTTCTGGAGTTTCATATTAAGCTTAGCGGGCATTTAAACTTCACGGCCAAACGCAACGAAAGGGTGGAGGTTGATGGGCCTTCACTGCTTGTGCTGAACCAACCTGAAGGGGTTGATCTAGAGGAATGGACGGACTCAAATCGCGAGGAGAAGTCGGTTACTATTTATTGCCGTGCTTCCTATTTTCGCGAAAACATTTTGGGTGGCGGCGCCGATATACCCGATGTCCTTGAGAAGTTTATTTCCGGCGATTCTTCGGCTATCAACTACTGCCAGTTCCCTATTACGCCAGATGTGCTCCAGGCTGCATCCGATCTGGCTACTGCCGATGATCGCTTCGAGGGACAGTACTGGTTGATGTATGTTGAGGCTAAAACTCTCGAACTGCTGTCGATAATATTGACGGCTTTTGACAAGCTTACAGATACGGCCGATGTCTCCTACAGTCAGTATGAAATAGATTTGTTTGATCAGGCCAAGGCGATTGTAGAAAGCGAATTTAACCCGGTGCCCACCATCCGTCAGATGGCACGACGACTGGGTTTGAATGAGACCAAACTAAAGAGCGGATTTAAGGCATTGTTTGGAATGACGATATTCGAATATCGCCACAAGATTAGAATGCACATGGCGAAGGATCTGCTGGATGAAAAGGAAGTTCAGGTAGGCACCGTGGCGGAAAAAGTGGGATACCAACACCAAACGACTTTCACCACGGCCTTTAAGACGTACTTCGGTATCAACCCTAAGGATTATCGAAAGTTGGTTAAAGTGCACTGAATGTAAACCCGGTAGTGTCCAACAGGGGTCTTCAGCAGACTGAGTTGAGGCGTCCGACACTATTGATTGGCAGATTCTTTCCTAAGACCTAAAACCCAGCATTATGAAATGAGCCTTGAAACCCCATTTACTTCAATGCTGAACAGCCGTCAACAATACGGCGCTAACGTCGCATCATTTAGTTAGCTTCTCCCGAAAACCCTCAAAAACATGTAATTTCGCAATGTTTACCCTGCTATCGGGTGTCTTGTAACAGCCTATTTTTGAATAATGGCGCGGTTTTTGCCGCCTCGCGTATACCCGCGAGAACATGTAACAACTAGAACTCAAAGCGCCCTTGGTGCCGTTGATCAATTCGAATTTTCGAGGGCGCGATTCAACCGTTAACACCCGGATGCTGAAGCGAGTATTACCAAATGGGGACTACGATTTCGGCCAGATAAGTAAACTATATCCCTTATATCCTACATTTGAGTACCAAAATCATACGTAATATCGCAGAACTTGATGCACTCTTGTCTCTAACAACGGAAGAAATCAAGCAGTACGACCTGCAGTATGTGTAAACCTGCCGCAGGGATTCAAATATAACCATAATGCAACTCCGAAGGAGTCTTATTGATGAAAAAGTCCCCGTTACGTACGATAGGTTTTACCGCAGCTTCAAGTGTCCTGGCGTCTTCTATAGCAATGGCACAATCCCCGTCTCTGGAAGAGGTGGTGGTTACAGCAAAGAAGCGCGTGCAAAATTTGCAGGACGTTGCTGGTAGTGTCCAGGTTATCAGCGAGGATGATCTGGCCAGAAATCAAATGACTGGTTTCGATGATTACTCGCGCATGGTACCGAGTCTTACAGCATTGAGTTCAGGCGCGGGGCAAACACAGATTTCTATGCGGGGTGTTTTTTCTGCACGTCTAAACCACGCGCAACCTCAATCCCGGTCCACGATTGGGCTGTACCTGGAAGATATACCCATAACCACTTCAGCTTTTAATCCCGATGCCGGGTTGGTAGATATTGAGAGAATTGAGGTGTTACGTGGGCCACAGGGCACCCTTTATGGTGCAAGTGCCATGTCAGGTGCTATCAGAGTGATTCCAGTGGCACCGAGCCTGGAGGAGGTAGAAGGGCAATTCAGCGCCACTGTTTCCTCCACTGAAGATGGCGAAGAGAGCTATCGTCTGATGGGAACATTAAACCTTCCGATCAGTGATACCTTCGGTATTCGTGGGAATGTGTATGCGATCGATAATGGTGGATACATCGACAACGTTTTCACTGGAGAAGATGACTATAACGACGAGGAAACCGTCGGTGGGCGAATCAGCGCGCTTTGGGAAGTTTCTGACACCTTCTCGCTCAAAGGCATGGTTTTATACAATAAGTTGGAAGCCGATGGGCGCCCCGATGAGTATGAGGAAGGTAATCCTCTAAACAACACGGGGCTCAATAGCGGAGCATCATTAATTGCCTCCCCGTTTGAATCGACGGAGCAGTGGACGATATCTGATGAGCGGCAGACGATTAAACTGGTCGACGATCCATTTGATGACGAATACTACATTATCGGCCTGACCGCTGACCTTGATTTTGACTGGGGCAGGATGACCTCAGTTACCTCCTATTTTGACCGGGAGTTTTTTAACGAACTGGACGACAATCAGCGGGAACGTGACGCCTTGGGCGCCTACAGTGCCGGTTGTTACACCTCCGGTTTCAATTTTGATGATCCATCATGTGAACCTGTTATAGCGTTTTTTAGCAACGATTCTGAGGCCGACCAGTTTACCCAGGAACTTCGTTTCAGTGCCGTTTCTGATTCAGACGTTCAGTGGGTGCTGGGTGTTTTTTATTCTGATCAAAGTAGAAACTTTGATCAGGAAGTCCCTTACAATACCCTCTCTGGCGAACCCGCCCTGGAGGACCTGGCGAATGTTTTCGGGTTCGGTGGTATTGATTTTGGTGGCGATCCCAATAATGTGTTCCAGGGGGCGCAATCAATTGATACGCAGCAAATTGCTGTATTTGGTGAAGCAACAATACCAATGGGTGATCGCTGGGAGGTGACCCTTGGTCTTCGTTGGTATGAGTATGAGCAAGACGCAGACATTATTTTTGCGGGCCTGGCAAACGATGGACTAACCGAACTTGATACGGATACGTCCGAGGATGGGGTAAATCCCAATGTCGTATTTAAGTACAACTTTTCTGATGATGTGAATGCCTACGCTTCCGCCGCCAAGGGTTTTAGGATTGGTGGGCTTAATGATCCGATTCCCTTAAGTGGCGTTTTTGGTTCTGCTTGTGCCAGCGACCTCGACTCACTGGGTTTGACTTCTCTTGAGGAGTCATATGATTCTGATGAGCTGTGGAACTATGAAGTGGGGGTAAAATCCACCCTGTCGGATGGCCGGATTAGGATGAATGCCGCATTGTTCTATATCGATTGGGAAGACATACAAACTCAGGCGTTCCTCCCCTGTGGGTTCCAGACAATCACAAACGATGCCAGCCTGGAAAGCCAAGGTCTGGAGTTTGAGATGTTGGCTCAGGCGACTGAGTCGCTCTCGTTGAATATCAACTTTTCCTATACGGATGCTACGCTAAACGGTGATTCGGTAATACTCGCAGCGGAAGACGGGGACCAGGCGCCGTACACTCCCGAATGGTTAGCCTTTGCAGGCTTTGACTATACCGTACCGGTCGATCTCATGTCGGATGCTGAGGTCTATCTTCGTGGCGATATACAATACACTTCGGAGTCTTACAGCGAGTTCTCCGAGAATTTTGTAAATCCGCGCCGTGAATTACCTAGCCACACTTCTGGTAACCTTTACCTTGGATTGGTAAATCCGAGTTGGGAGGCGGCGCTGTTTGTCAAGAACGTGACAGATGAACGCATTGTTACCGGCTTCGACCCTGATCGTCGTCAGCCAGCTACCTTTTCCATACTGCGCCCTCGCACGATCGGTTTGGATTTCAAATACAGGTTTTGATGATGGGGAGGGAAAGTCAGATCTGA
This sequence comes from Halieaceae bacterium, assembly GCA_963669435.1. Taxonomy (GTDB): domain Bacteria; phylum Pseudomonadota; class Gammaproteobacteria; order Pseudomonadales; family Halieaceae; genus CALJFL01. Next base: position 139,330 of record OY770025.1, on the reverse strand, counting down.
TTTGGAGCACCGCAGGTCGGAGCTACTCTTCCAAGGAGTTTTCAGGATGGTGGTTCCTCTAGCATTAACGATGGAGTGTGAAAATATTGATCCAAAAATGAATGCACGTCCCTCCATTTTTGTTTGGGTGTTTACGGAGTCGAAAGACTCCGTTTTTTTTAGATGAATTGGAGCTGAAAAATAATGCTTGAAGATGGATCCCTCACTATTCTCGTAACAGCTATCGCTCTTATTCTCATTGGACCGGCTATTGGAGTCTGGACAGCAAAAGGACAAACCAGTGTGGCTTCGGATTCGGAAGGTGATTTACGTTTTGGTTCACTAGTCACCGGCCTGAGTGCTGCCGCCTCAGGCAATAGCGCATTTATTCTGGTGGGCGCCGTCGGGCTTGGCTATGTGATGGGGCTAAGTGCTTTGTGGATTCCTTTTGGATTCTGGCTTGGCGACATCATTTTCTGGTACTTCGTAGCTCACCGCTTGATAAGCCGGGTTCAGGAAACAGGCGTTGAAACGATCGGCGAGCTAGTTTCACAACAATCCGGAGAGTATGGAAAGGTAGCGCTGCGCACTGCTGCTCTGTTGGTAATACTGGCAATGGGCATGTTCTGTGTTGCTCAGTTCCTGGCCGTGGGGAAAATTCTCCTTGAAGTATTCGATATTACGCCGGTATTGGCGATGGCTCTGGCCGTTGTCGTAGGATTACTGTCAGTGCTGTTTGGGGGGCTGGGCTCGTCAATGAATGTGAATGTGTATCAGTCAATATTGATGATCCTCGCCGCTTTGATCTTGATCTTTAGTGCTTTGTTAGCGTCGCCGCAGGACTTTAGTGCCTTATCTACCCATACCGAATCCAATCGTCTTCTTGATCCGTTTTATGGGTTTTCGCCACCATTATTCTTGTTGTTCGTCATCACATTTGTGCTTCAAGGTCTGCTATTTGCTATGTGCAATCCCCATGTGCTGGCTCGAATAACGAAAGGCGACGTGGACTCAATTCCCAGGATCCGATGGGTATATATGGGCTTTATGCAATCCCTTTGGTGGCTGATGACACTGGTTGGTGTTGCACTGGCACTGCAGGGTCTCATGGTCGAAGATCCCGATAGGGCCGGATTTGCCTTAGTGGATAGTGTCGCATCGCCGATACTTGTGGGCATATTTGTAGCGGGTATCGCTGCGGCATCTCTGTCAACCGGCGAAGCGCAAATGTTAGTGATTGCCAATGCGCTAACACTTGATATGTTGCCTAAAACGCTAACGCCCGACCTAAAACTAAAGCTGAAGTTTGCCGGAAGGATTGCTGTAGCGTTGGGACTCTTCCTGATGTTAACGAATATGGACTTTGATCTGATCGGAAAACTTGTGATTCAGGCTTCATCGCTTGTGCTCAGTGGATTCGCTTTGCCAGCTATTTTGTTTATTTTGAACCGCCCGTTGGATGGTCGGGTTATGTCTGGTGTCATTCTCTTGGGGGCGGGCTCCGCGTTCGCTACGCGTGCGCTGTTTGATAGTCTGCCTCCAGCACATGAGATTTACTCAGGCCTGGTTGTAGCGAGCGTGGTCTTTTTGGCTGGCTCATACCTGTTCCCATTGAGGTCGAGGACACGTTGAGATTCATTTTCGTGTAGCTGATCTGACAATCGAGGCCAATTGCATAGGAATCATTATGCTGTTCGTGATTTCGAGGCTCCCTGCACGACAAAGACTGAATATGTTCTGGACTACTCTCGCTGAGTCACTCGCTAGGGGCGTACCTAAGATTTGCATTGATTGTTTTTTGAAGTTGGAAATTTGCATCTAAAAATAGAAATTCAACATCACCAAAAAGCCCAAAATCCTTAAAGTTTGTGCTGATTCCTAGTGCGAGCAACATCAGTTCTATTTACAGTATGACCTGGAAATTTCAGAAGATGCTGCAATGCCGCGTCAACCATCCTGATTGGTACCGGAAAGATTAATTGAGGATAGCGATAATGGATAATATCCAATCATTGTATAGACCATCGGTTCAAACCGGCTGCGGACTTCCCGCAGAAACATACCTGTCCGATGAGGTCTTTGATAGTGAAGTAAAACAGCTTTTTCATAAGTCCTGGCTGTGTATAGGCACAGTCCATGATGTGCCGGAAAATCGCGATATTAGGCCGCTGAATTTTGCCGGAATACCCTTGCTCATGGTGCGCGATCGTGAGTCCAATGTCCGGGTTTTTCATAATGTATGCCCACACCGTGGCGCGCAGCTAGTGGATGAAGCTCGTAATTGCCGCGGGAATATTGTGTGTCCCTACCACGGGTGGGCATTCGATCTGGAAGGGAAGTCAACCCGCACTCCCCACGTCGGTGGTGCAGGCGTGCACATTTATGATGGAATCGACATGGAACTGGCCCGACTATCGGAGCTTCGCTCGGCCCATTGGTACGGCCTTGTCTTTGTGAATATCACGGGTGATGCTGTGGATTTCGATGAGTTTATTGCACCTGTCCAGGAAAGAATAGGTAATTTCGATCCAGGTATCCTCCGTTATGATCATGAACTTAGCTCGGAAATGAGTTTTTCGGCGAATTGGAAACTGGTTGTTGAAAATTTTGTCGAGAGCTATCACGTGCCTGCGGTGCATCCTGAACTGGAGAAAGTGAACCCAATGCGCAAGCACTATCAGATACTTGGAGGAGAGTCCTACATTGGTCAGGGCGGCACCGAATATTCCGCTGCAGAGGAGGACGAATTTGCAGGACTGCCGCACAGACCGGACCTTGAAGACGGGGCGTGCTATGAGGCATTTTACATTTACCCCAACTTGATCTTTGGTCCCGTGGCCAACTTCTGCTTTGTTATAATTACCGATCCACAAGGCCCCAGAGAAACTAATGAGCGTCTGGAATTTATCTTCTACGGTGATGAGGCGATGTCGCCGGAGCTACAGGTTCAACGTAAGGCTAATGCGGAATTCCTTCAACTTGTAAATGGGCAGGATATCGGAATTTGCCAAAAGGCTCAGATTGGTAGAACCTCGCCGGCATATCGCGGAGGCATGTTTGCCTTACCCCAAGAAGCTACGAGCCAGCATTTCGTAAAGCTCTTATCAGCGAAAATGCTCGAAACGGTAGATACACCGGTGCATGAAATGGTCGATCTTGCCACAGAAAACATTTATCACGATCGTTAGGTAGATATTGTTGAAATCTAGTCATTGGGCGAGAATCGTTTTCTCGCCGATGCTTAACTCTACTTTAGTGCTTGCTTAGTAACTCGCTTCCAACACTGACGAAATTGTATTCCAGAGGAGTTGGAGAGAAAAGAATTCGCCGAATTACTCGCCTGAGATAGGCTGGAAATTTGCGTGGAGCACTCTATTTTCGAATCAGTTGTCTTGTGCGCGGCATGCCTATGCTTCACCGCGCTCTGTCCAGGCGTGCCAGGCGAGAGTAGCCGATACACCCCAGTTTAGGAATGGTCGTGGGGGTAGTTTAACCGGTTGTTCGAGCCCGAGCAGTTGATCAATCAGGCTATTTTCTCTACCCGAGGCCAGGTCTGCAGCCAGCAGTCCTGAGTAAGTCCCGCGAGAGAGACCGACACCATTCTGACAAACGCAGGAGTACACATTGTCTGTTTGTTGGCCAAAGCCAAGCGCAATGTTTCTTGAGAGGCTGATGTAGCCTGACCAGGTGTGCTCGATCTGCAGATCTACAAGTACCGGAAAGCGGGCCTGCAACATCTGCAGATGTTTCTGTGCTATTTTTTGATATGAAGAGTCTGATTGGTTATGTGACGCTGCAAACCTAAAGCCTGCGCGAATCAGTAACCTGCGATCATCGGTAAAGCGGAGAGTAGCACCCGCTCCTGAGGACACCGGTAAAATTCCCCATTCTCTGTGACCGCCGAGCGAAGCGCACTCCTGCTCCGAGAGCTGGCGGGTTAAACTGGAAAACAACTGCAACGAGAATATTCTGTTTTTGTAGTGGCCAAAGTCCGCGGCGAAACCATTTACTGCCAGAATGACTTTCTTCGCACTCACTTCCCCCCGGTCGGTTGTTGCTCTCACGTGTTTGCCGTATTGGATTTTCTTAATAGCAGTGTTCTCATACAGATGTACATTGCCTGGTAGAGAGTCAGCGAACCCCTGTACATAAGCGGCAGGGTTGAGTAATAAGGTTTTGGGTGTAAAACAGGCTACCGGGTAATAATCGGTGTTAATGCGATCGACCAGATCGACAGATCTAACCATTTCTGATTCAACGCCTATCTCCATCATATTGGAGTGGAAATCCCTCAGTAAGTTTCTGCCTTTTGGTGTTCTGGCAACCATATACTGGCCCAATTGCCCCATGCCGCAATCGATGGCTCGCTCACGCACCGTATTCCAAATGTAATCCCCCGCGTAATGGCTGAGCCTGTATGCTCGCAGCGCGCTTTCTTTGGTTTCGAGATCAGCACCAACAACATGAGGTGTACCGATAACGAACCCCGAGCTTCTTCCGGATGCGCCATCTCCGACGCGTTGTGCATCTACGATCACTATTGATTTATCGGGACAGTTTTCAGCAAGACGATTCGCGGCAGCCAAACCAGCATAGCCCGCTCCGATAACCAGAAAGTCCGCTTCGACAACTTCAGACAATTCGGGTTTTGGTGCGCGTGGCGGCAGGATATTTTGCCAGCCGTTACCAGCATCATCGGAGGGTAGGTGCTTAATCTGTATCTCTTGTGTCGACATTAGCCCATTCCTGGATCTCTAATTTTTGTAGGTATCTTTAAAGCATTGAATGCTCTGCCCAATCAGCTGGTAATATCGCGTATGCCAATATTGTCGCCTCCGTAGGTTCATACACTACATTCGTACCCTTGGGGATAAAGACGCTGTCTTTTGACTCCAGTTGAACTTGCTGGCTACCGGCATGTACAGTGATAGCGCCCTCCAGGCACGTAATAACTTCATCGTAACTGACCTTCCACTCATCCAGTTTTCCGGGCAGCATCTTGCCGTATCCAAAGCCCAGCTTTGTCCCGTCTGCTGTGCCGACTACCTCCACTCCCTCGGCGATGTCGCCGTTTGTATGACGCTGCGTAAACTCAAGGTCTTCAAAGGGTATATGTTTCAGCGGTTTGTCCATCACAGCTTCCTCACTTACGGTATTACACTAAGCTTGTTTAAGCGCTCTAAACACAGTTCAGTTTTCAGGTAACTTGCCGTTTGCACGCCTGCTCAGCAGCTAACTTGAGCGCCGAACTTCTATGGGAAGTATATAGTTGACGACTTGGGGCTCATTAGGAAATCGGTTGTTATTTCTAGCCAATGCGCGATTTGGAACGTGTGGTTCTGAATCGTGGACTATGGATTCGGATAGCAGCGGGTGATCGGAAATAGCCTGGGGAACGGCTGCCTTTGGCGAATTGGTGAATCAAATCGCCGCTGGACGATGAAGTAGACCGCGACATCGCTTTCTTCAGCAGATCGATGACTTTCATGTCTGAAGAGTCGACTGGCGCTACGCCGCCGCGGTTGGTATGACATCGGTTCCTGATTAAGTACAGTTGATAGGCGCCCAACTTGTTATGGAGGTCGGTCTGAGTTCAGAAGAAAGTGTGATCTACCGGTTCTCGCCAACTCGATTTTCTAAACCCAGGAATTGGTCAGCTTGACCTTATCCCTGATCGGCAAGTATGGACAATCCCTCGCTCTTCGCCACACAGTCTGCAGGATAGAGCAACGTTGCTGAGAGTTGGCGTGAAACCTCACAAAGCCCTCAATCCCCTGGTGATTCGTCTCACCAACTTGGCATCCTGCCCGGCGACCAGGGCGCGCCGAGTTCAGTGGCCCTCTCTTCGAGACCTGTGATATCGACTTTGAGTGATTCCAGACGCCTGATGAAGTTCGAAAACTGACGCTCGGCGATGGCGTACTGCTCGCGTTGCTGACCACCCGGTGCCGAGCGGCTGGGCCAACTGCTCTTCTCGAGGTAGCTGGCCCGTTGGGAGATGCTCATCGCTGTGGCTTCATTGCGCGAACTCACGGTACGGTCGCCCTCGAGTCCTACCAGAAGTTGGTCGCGACGACGCTGTAGCTCGCGGACTTTTCCGCGGAGCTGATCGTCCGCTGATGGTGTATCGCGCAGGGCCTCGTCCAAATCAGACAATAGTTTTTGCATCGCAGCCAGCGTTTTGGAACTGGCATTCACTGCCGCAATTAGTCGCGCAATTTTTTGCTGAAATGCCAACAGCTCTGCGGGTTCTGCGCTGTGCTCCGGACTAAGTGGAAGAAGTTCAACTTTGAAATCGACGGGCTCCGCAATGGGCATCAGCGCGCCATCAATGCGCGCGTGGAGTGCGGCGGTGTAGGAGCCGGGTAACGCGAGAAGCCCTCGGGGAGGGCCGTCCTGGATTTCTTCTTCATGCCCGACCGGGTCTGGGTGGCGGTAGCGCAGGTCCCAAGCAACCCGGTGTACACCCTTGGTTTCGGGCACCGCAAGACGGCGAACAACATCGCCGTTGGCGTCAAGAATGGTTAACTCCACGGTGGGTGCACGTTCCCTGTCCTCTTTACGTAGATCATCCCAGGGGGGGTAGGGCGTGTCTTCTCCTGCTTTCTCCATTTCGATTTCCGCATTGCGCCGTTTGGTGGCAAGTGTCTTGTAGCCGTCGCGGAGATGAAAAGTGATCAGTGCTCCGAAAGGTGGATTCTCTGCTTGCCACCAGTCATCGCCCCGGTGACTGTTGCGTGCTACGCCCCATTTGTCACCTGGGATGTACTGAAGTGCATCCCGTATGGGAAAGATCGTTGCCGCTACGTCGGCCAGTAAACCCTCCGGTACCCGCAACGGGGAAAAGTCGTCGAGGATGTAAATACCCCGCCCGAAGGTACCGACCACAAGGTCGTGCTCGCGGGACTGGATTTCTATGTCGCGCACGGAGATTGTTGGGATGCCCACTCCCAGTTTCTGCCAGTTTTCGCCCCCGTTTGTGGTGAAGTAGACACCACGCTCAGAGCCCACAAAGAGAAGTTCGGGATCAACGGGATCCTCGGTGATGGTGTGCACGGTGGCGTCTGGCAGATCTCCAGCGATCAACTGCCAGCTACGCCCTTGATCGCTCGTTTTGAGGACATAGGGCATATTGTCGCCGCGCTTGTGGTTGTCGACAACGGCGTAGGCCACGTTTACATTGTGGGAGGAAGCGTGGACATCCTCGATCAGTGACATTTCGGGCACTCCACGTACGGACTCAACTTTGCGCCAATTGGCGCCGCCATCATTGGTTACATGCAGCAGGCCATCATCGGTGCCCACGTAGATAAGGCCTTCTTGTATCGGGCTTTCGTGCAGGCCGATGACCGAACCGAACATGGAGGTGCTGTCATTCTTGCCGATCGCGTTATCCGACCACACGCGATCCATAACAGGCAGTGCATTGCGATCGAGTTGACGGGTCAGGTCGGGGCTGACCACCGTCCAGCTGTCGCCCCGGTCATCCGAGCGGAACACCTTTTCAGCCGCGTAATACAGCCGTTCATTGTTGTGGGGGCTGATGAGCAAAGGAGTGTTCCAATTAAACTTGTAGGGGTTCTCGCCTTCCGGGGGCATGGGGCGAATGAACACCCGCTCTTGGGAACGTCGGTCGTAGCGAACCAGGCCTCCGTACTGGTGTTGTGTATAGATAATATTCGGGTCTTCAGGATCGCTCTTGGGCTCATAACCATCGCCGTAGAGAATGGTCCACCAGTCGCTATTGGTAATGCCGTGAATTGTCGTCGTCCGAGATGGGCCACACATGGAGTTGTTATCCTGAGTGCCACCACAGACGCTGTAGAACGGCCAGTCATTATCGGGCTGCACACGGTAGAACTGCACAATGGGTAGATTCTCGATGTGGCGCCAGGTTTTGCCGTGATCCCAGGATTCGTAAATACCGCCATCGCCACCGATGATTAGGTGTTCGGAGTCGTCGGGGTCTATCCATAGATCGTGATCATCAACGTGGCGGGCTCCCTTGGAGTTCCCCAATTTAGAGAAGGTTTTGCCGGCATCCCCGGATACGCTCGTATAGGTATCCATCATGTATACCCTGTCAGCATCGTTTGGGTCGACGAAAATCTCGTTGTAGTAGAACGGTGCAGTGGGCGCGGCGTCAGACTGTTTCTGCCAGTTCTGCCCAAAATCTTCTGAGATATAGATGCCTATTGAGTCCTTGTCCGACTCTATGATCGCGTACAAGCGGTTGGGTCGCGACGGCGCTACGGCAAGCCCGATCCGGCCCATCACATCTGTCGGTAATCCAGTGGCCATTTCATCCCAGGTATCACCGCCATCGATGGAGCGATAAAGTCCAGAACCCGGACCACCATTGATCATGGTCCATACATGCCTTCGCCGCTGGTAACTGGAGGCAACGATAAGCATCGGATTTTGAGGATGAACGACGAATTCGTTGACCCCTGTGTATTCGTCGACCTGTAGAATCGGAGTCCAGGTAGCCCCGGCGTCGGTAGTTTTATATAGACCTCGATCACCGCCATTGGACCAGAGCGGCCCCTGTGCCGCGACTAGCACGGTATTGCTGTCGTCGGGATCAATGTATATCCGTCCGATATGCCCACTATTCTCAAGTCCGACGTTTCGCCAGTGTTGTCCGCCGTCTGTAGAAACGTACACGCCGTCTCCGGACATTACCGAGCGTTGTGCTTTGTTTTCTCCGCTCCCCACCCACAAGGTCAGCGGGTCGCTGGGATCCATTGCAATAGCTCCAAGGGCGTATACGGGTTGCTCGTCAAAGAGTGGCTTCCAGGTCGTGCCCGCATTCCGTGTCTCCCAGAGGCCGCCAGAGGAAGTGGCTACGTACCAATGGGCTTTGGAGTCAGGGTGAATGGCGATCTGTGAGATGCGACCTGAAGGGTAGGCCGGTCCAATTCCGCGAAAGGCCAATGAGGCGGCAGGATGGCCGTCTGCGCCGGGTTCATTCTGTGCATGGATAGCCGGTGCTGACAGTAGTGCAAGTAGTACCACTGTTCCTAGAAATCGTGTGATCATCATGGTCCTGATATTCCATTTTGAATAGGAAAGCGTTACTTCTCTTTGGCATCCCAAACTGCGTTAACTTGACCGCGTAGCTTGTCGTGTTCAAGTTTACCGAACCCGGTATACGGCAGATTTTGGCGAATCTCGATGTAGCGCGGAATCATGAAAGTCGCCATTTTGTTCTTGCACCATTCGTGCACACCTCGTTCGGATATGCTTTTGCCGGGCGCGCTGACAATCACTGCCTTGACTTCCTGTCCCAGCAACTCGGATTCAACGCCCACAACGGCACATAAGGTAATGTCGGGATGTGAGAGTATGACCTTTTCAACCTCAAGGCTCGAAATGTTTTCGCCGCCCCGACGGATCGCGTGTTTTTCCCGTTCGACGAAGTACAGGTAACCATCTTCATCGAGGTAACCAAGATCTTTAGTGCGAAACCAGGCATTGTTAAAAGATGCTGCGTTTGTGTCCTTATCGCCTTCGTACCCAACCATCATGACGCCGGGCACGCGAGGGCGAACCACTATATGACCAGGAGTTCCTGAGTCAACGGTCTCAAATTCCTCATTGACGATCGCCAATTCAAAATCACCGCTCGCTCGACCGACGCTTCCGCGCGGCCGACTATGGCCTGGCCCTGCGACCGTAATTGGTTCAGCCTCGGTCATTCCGTAGAAGTCGTACACCTCTACGGAAAAGCGTCGCTCAAACTCCAATCGCTGCTCATCGGGGATTGCCGATAATACGCCTGCGCGTAGCGAGTTCTGTTGGTCGCCATGCTGAATAGGCTGAGCCAGGAGGAGTTGCCCAATAGTTCCTTGACCCGAAAATATCGTTGCATTGACAGATCTTACCTCTGACCAGAACTTGCTAAGGGAAAAACGTGGGAAGAATGTTAGTGAGGCACCAGATATCAGCGCTGTCATCACCATATGTTGCTGCGATGCGATATGTGCCAAAGGCAACCAGTTGTGAAAGACATCTGACTGTCGGAGGTTCATCGCTTTCACAACTGTGTCGGCACCCCGGCAAAGTTGGGCGTGGGGAACCAGACACGCTTTAGATCGCCCTGTCGTCCCTGAAGTGAAGAGGAGAGAGGCCGGATCTGTAGCGGATCCAGAATCGAAAGCTATCGGCTGGAACTTCAATACATCAGTCAATCGGTATACGACGACATCTTTCCATTGGTCCAGGATCGCTTTGTCCGAGATTGTTGGTTCGTCCACAAAAACAACATGAGTAATATCCGATTCCGTGAGAGATGGAATGTGTTGCGCCATATCCTGTTCCGTAACCAGTATATGCGCCCCCGACCTGGCTAGCTGATCGGCCAGAACCGGACCTCGATGTTCACCATTGATCGCCACGAAAATACCACCGGCGATGTTTGCCCCAAACCATCCCCATAAAGCCTCGGGACGATTTGACAGAAACGACGAAACCCTTGGCTGAGCTGTCTTCGGGAGAACATGCCTGATAAAGCCCGCGAATCGCGAACTGCAGTCCAGGGCTTTTGAAAACGACCAGGTTCGGTCGCAATGGCGGGCGAACATCACATCCGGCGAGCGTCTTGCGCGGGCGCGCAGAACATTGTGAACACTTACGTTGAGTTCACCCAGCAACTCCTTGAGCGCGGATGGATGCTTCTTCTCAGGCAACAAGAATTCGCCCTCTAAATGAGAATAAGTCGCATGTGCCAATGAAGCAGACTTTGTGGCACAGATCTAGACGTTGCTTGAACTTCATTCTATAGTCAATCAATGATTCGCTATTTGATCAAATATAAGATATCATCAATCAAAATGAAAATCTTCATGTTCGAATGTGTTTACAACCTGGGGGGTACATAAAATGAGAAAAACCCATTCTTCCACTAATCGCGCGGTATTCGCTGGCGTGATGGGTTCTGTTTTGGTTTCTGGCGTCGAAGTTCTGGCACAAGACGCAGGCATTGTGCTTGAAGAAATCATTGTTACGGCTTCCCGCCGCGCGGAGAATTTGCAGGACGTCGCGTTAGCGGTCGCCGTTATCGACAACGATGAATACATATTGTCGGGCCGATCTACTCTGGCTCAGGAACTGGTATTTGTTCCGGGAGTAGCAGTGGCTGACGCGGGTAGAAACTGGGGTAACGACACCGTCATACGTGGCATCAATTCTACTGGAGCGGCTGGCGTAGCGTCGTACTTCGATGAGCTGCCGTTCGGCTCTTCGACTCCGTATGCCGACTTTGGTGGCAGCCAGTTGGACGGTACGCTGCTTGACCTGAGTACGATCGACGTTCTGAAAGGACCGCAAGGCACGCTCTATGGCGCGAGCGCAATGGGTGGCCTGATCAAGTTCAATTCTCGGCCAGTATCTCTGGACGAGTGGAGCGGCAGTGTCTTGGCTGACGTGTCATCTACAGAAGGCGGCGGAACTAATCAGCTCTACCGTGTGGGCGCGAATGGCCCAATTGCCACCGACACTCTTGGAGTAAGCTTCACTGCCTTCTATCGCGATAAGGCTGGCTATATCGACAACGTGAGTATCCCACTGGATGGATGGGATGATTCTGAGTATTACGGCGGTTCCGGTACATTACGCTGGTCGGTGTCTGAGAAGCTTGATATCAAGTTGCAGGGGCTAATCCTTAATTCAGAGGCTGAGGGGCTGGCAACGATTCAGGCAAATTCCCTGGACGATGTGCCGGTACCTGGAGTGGCGGCGGGGGAACCCATATTTGGCGACTACAGTACTGGCGACTTTGTCGTCAACCCAAGTGAATACGAAGCCGAACTGTTCGGCTTAACCATAGACTACGATTTAGGTTTTGCAGACCTCCTCCTTGCAACAAGCATTCAAGAGGCGACCCTGGCTCAAAGTTCAGATGTGAGTTTCCTAACGTTTCTGGCGGATATGGTTGTTCCTGAGAATGCGCCGCATACGTCGGTTGTAGCAACATTCGATATTGGTTGGGAAAAAGTCTCGCAGGAGATCAGGCTAACATCGAAGTCGGACCAATCCTTCGAGTGGATCGTCGGCGCCTACTACAATGATGAGGAAGGCAACAATTCGCAAGACCTGGTACCTACCCCGGCAGCGCCTGCCGGTGCTTTCTTGGTTGATCAACCATCGAACTATGAGGAGTTGTCGCTCTACGCTACAGGCACTTATGCTTTTTCAGAGCAGTGGGATGCGAGTCTGGGAATTCGATTTACAGACTATTCAACGGATGTGGCCTTCGAGACAACGTCTCCTTTGTTTCAACCCCTGCCGAAGACCGAAAATGATGAAGAGGAAACTAACTACCTTTTCAATGTTCGCTATCGACCGAGTGACAGCACCTCGTTCTACGGTCGGATTGCCAGCGGTTTCAGGCCAGGTGGTGCGAACTTTGTGATTGTGGATCCGCTCACGGGTCAGCCGCTGAACAATGACTTCTTCGAGGCAGATTCGTTGGTGAGTTACGAGCTTGGTGTAAAGGGCCATTCAGCGAGCAACCGTTTTTCTTACGAACTTGCAGCGTTCAGCATTGATTGGGAAGACTTCCAGGTGAACCAATCGATTAACGGGATCGGGGTCACTGCCAATGCAAGCGAAGCCCAAAGCATGGGAGCAGAAGTTTCAGTTAAATTTGCGGTTACCGAGCATCTAACGGTGACGGGCACGTACTCGTATACTAAGGCAGAGCTGACTGCCGATGAGCCAACGCTTGGTGGCGCTGACGGCGATCAACTGCCGAACAGCCCGGAGAACCAGGGCGCGATAGATGTCGACTATCGCTTCAATATAGGCGAAGTACCTGCCTTCGCCGGCCTTGCGTGGCAGTACAAAGGGGATATGCCGGTTGGTTTCGACGGGTACACAGACAGTTCAGGGATGTTCATACCCCCCGGTGCGCCGCGGCTGAACTTGGACAGTTACAATCTGGTTGACCTGCGCGCAGGATTCACCACAGCCAGTTTTGACGTATCCGTTTACGTGACTAATGTCTTCGACGAGTACGCCTATCAGAACTTTTTCCCTGACTTTTTTGGTGGTAGCGCCGTCCCAACCCGCCCCCGCACTTATGGCGGAATTGTCAGGTGGAATTTTTAACACCTATTCATAGGAACCTGTTGGATCGTAGGTCAAAGTCAGACTTACATTTGGGCGAGGCATCGGCAGTTCGTGTCTCGCCCAAGACTGTTCATTGAATACATCTATTCCAAATAGAGAATGCAGCCCATGCAATTACATACTTCGCAGACACTTCGATCGTGGACATTTGGTCTGGTTGCATGTTTTGTAGCAGCTTGCGGTAACGATACACAAAATGCTGAACGGCAAACTGCAGACCAGGCAATCGAGTACGATATTATTTTGCAGGGCGGTACGGTCTACGATGGCAGTGGCGACGAACCCTACGTTGCTGACGTCGCGATCGTTGATGATCGCATAGCAGGTATAGGTGATTACGGGTCCGTCAACGCCAGAGATATTTTTGATGTTAGCGGCTATGCAGTTGCGCCTGGTTTCATCAATATGTTGAGTTGGGCGACGACGTCACTCATCGGTGATGGCCGCAGCATGAGCGACATTAAACAGGGTGTCACCCTCGAGGTCATGGGTGAGGGCTACTCGATGGGCCCGCTTACGGAAGAGATGAAACAGGAGATTGTTGCCGGTGATCCCGTTATCGACGAAATCCCCTGGACTAGCCTTGGAGAGTACCTGGAGTTCCTCGAAGAAAAGGGCGTTTCCCCTAATGTTGCTTCGTTTCTAGGTGCGGAAACTGTCAGAGTGACAATTCTCGGTTACCTGGACGTGAATCCGACTCCTGAGCAGCTTGCTGAAATGCAGGAAATTGTCAGGGCGGCAATGGGGGAGGGCGCTCTCGGCGTATCTTCGGCATTAATCTACGCACCGGCCACGTTCGCGGAAATCGATGAACTGGTTGCATTGGCCAGTGCCGCCGGTGATTCGGGCGGTATGTACATATCCCATATGCGCAGCGAAGCTGATCGACTGGAAGAGGCCGTACAGGAAGTCATCGATATCGCCAAGCGGGCGAATGTAAGAGCAGAAATTTATCATTTAAAGGCAGCCGGCCAACATAACTGGCACAAGCTAGAAAAAGTTATGGCTCAGGTTAACGAGGCGCGCAAGGACGGCTATGAAATCACCGCGGATATGTATCCCTACATTGCCGGTTCCGCCGGGCTGGATGCAGCAGTACCGCGCTGGGTTCAGGAAGGGCGCCTGTCCGAATGGGTACCGAAGCTCGCGGAGCCGGAAATTCGTGCTCAGTTGCTCGAGGATATGCACGTAATTGGCGGTGAGTGGGAAAACCTCTATATGGCAGCACGTCCTGAGGGAATTCGTCTGGTAGGACTGGTTAGCGACGACCTAAAGTCGTTAAACGGCAAGACGATCGCCGAGGCGGCAGAGCTGCGGGATCAAGACCCACGTGAGGTCGTCCTGGATCTGCTCGTTGAAGACAAGAGCTGGGTGCCAGTGGTCTACACAATGATGTCGGAAGAAAACATTGCCAAGAAGCTGGCCGTCGAATGGGTGAGTGTTGGTTCTGACGGGATGTCTTGGAGTGTAGATGATGTTCCCGAGGGCGCGACAACGCATCCACGTTCGTTTGGTAGTTTCGCCCGGATTCTCGGCAAATATGTTCGAGACGAAGGCGTGATATCACTCCAAGAGGCGATTAGGCGAATGACATCGATGCCCGCTGCGACCTTGCGAATCCGTGATCGAGGCTCTTTGAAGGAAGGCTATTTCGCTGATGTCGCGATTTTTGACCCTGAGACGATAGCGGATCGAGCGACGTTTGACGAGCCATTCCAGTACTCAGTCGGCATGGTCCATGTCTTTGTGAATGGTGAACAAGTGCTTGCAGATGGTGAGCACACCGGCGCTTTACCGGGGCGGGTGGTCCGCGGTCCTGGCTGGACTGGTTGGCAGGAATAAGCACTAAGATTAGCTCCAGTTTCTGCTGCTGAGGTCGGAGACTGGGTAAAAACATGAGCGGGCAGCTCGCTTAGCCGTTCAACCGCTGCGTACCCCAAATTTATACCGTTTAATCGGTAAGTCGGCTGATGAATGCCAAATTAGTTGTTAAGAAAAGGTGCGGATGAACAAGAACGTCTCAATTACTTGTGCCATTTCGGGTGGTGCGGACAACTGCGCAAAGAATCCAAACATACCCGTAACGACGGCGCAGGTAGCTAAAGATGTAAGTGAGGTCGCCAAAGCGGGTGCCTCTATGGTTCATATCCATGTTCGCGATCCGGAAACCACGCTCGAGTCGTGGGAATCTGGCCGTTTTGCCGAGGTTGTCGAGCGCATTCGGGATCAGGGCACCGACATCATTATCAACCTGACGACAGCGATAGGGATGCAGGTGCGATTCGACTTGCAAAATCCATCGAGACTGGATGACGCGAATACTGACTTCTGGTCTCCTGAGTGCCGCCTGGAGCACATCGAAAAGATCAAGCCGGAGGTTTGTTCATTAGATGTTCCTATGATGAACTACGGTGACACGCCCTATCTCAACTTTCCGGAGCACGTCACAACGATAGCAACGCGGCTGCAAGAAATCGGAGTGAAGCCCGAAATCGAGTGCTTCAGTATTGGCGATCTGTGGCGCACCCGCGAATTCATGGAGGAGGGGATAATTGATTCACCGCCACTGATTCAGCTTTGCATGGGCGTTCCCTACGGTGTGCCAGCATCGACCCGAGGACTTATCGCAATGTGCGACAATTTGCCTGAAGGGTGCGTATGGGGAGCTTTTGGCATCGGTCAGATGCAGATGCCAATGGTTGCGCAATCTGTTCTGATGGGCGGTAATGTCCGAGTCGGTTTGGAGGATAATCTCTATCTATCGCGTGGTTCTCTGGCGACGAATGCACAGTTGGTTGATCGCGCTGCTGAAATCATCGAGCGACTTGGCAGCAACGTCTCGTCTGTCGCCGAGGTACGCCAGTCGCTAAACCTGCCTTAGGTCTATAACGTCTGTTACCAAGGCGCACCAGTCCCTGAAATCGTCGGTGCTTCGACATTTGAAGAGCTATTGGCGTGCCTGACTCTCGGGGATAAGTAGCTCAGAACGTAGCAGTTCATCCACCAGCGCGCTCATAGTCAATCGAACCTAGCCCTTCCATTCGAATGCGAAAGGTTTCTACCTGTCCTTTCGGGTTAGGCAAAAAGGTGCCGAATACCGTCACGTGTGACAGTTGGTCCCAATTGGTTCTAAAGGTATCGCCACGCCAATGTTCGAGTACGCCGGTGTAGATTCCCTGCCTAATATGAAACACGCCGTTCTCGACTGTAACTTCAATGGGTCCATTTGCGGGATGCTCGTAGGTTCCGGTGTAGGATTCTTTGGACAGGGTTGGTGGTATCTCATCATCTGCACCATCACGCGAAGTCAATGTGTTTCTATGTCCACTGATCTCCTCGTGCACAACCTTCACCAGAGATTCGATCCAATCTACGTCGGATTTTTCGAGGTAACGGTCCTGAACGAAGTTAGCAACAGCATGGAGAACCGCATCACCATCGGCTCCGCCGTTGCTTAACACGGAAACGCAGTACTGATTCCGTGGTGAAAATGCCATCCAGGACTGCATACCATCGATAGAGCCACCGTGGGCGACCAACCGATCGAGTTCGTCCCGGTAGTCGAGGATAAACCATCCCAGACCGTACAGCTTATATTGCCGGCCGTAGCCCGCAAGCTGAAGAAAGTCGAATCCACCTACCATCTGCGGGCTGTGAATTTCCCGCAGCGTCGCCTCTTCGATGACTCGCACGCCTTCAACCGATCCGTCGCTCAACTGCAATTGGCACCATCGTGCCATGTCATTAGCGCTGGAAAGCATCGATCCCGCTGGGGCAACGTGCGGCATAGGATAGTTTGGAACGGGGCGCATCTCGTCGCCATCCTTAATATGTGGCGTCGCTATGTTGTCCTTTGGCATATCGCGTAGGACGGTGTATGTTCTCGTCATCCCGAGTGGCTGGATGATTTTTTCCTTGACATAGCTGTCCCAGCTAATCCCTGTACGCTGCGGAATCACCTCGCCGGCGGCGACAAATAAGCCGTTGTTGTAGAAGAATTGGTTGCGAAGCGTCGCAACAGGTTCGATATACTCCAGCCGCTCAACAAGCTCCTGGCGGGACCAGTTTGTCCACGGTGCCCAGTAGCCAGTGCCAGGTATGCCCGAGCGGTGAGCGAGCCCGTCGCGAATGCTGATGTTGCTGGTCAAATAGGGATTTGCGGCTTGGAAGTAAGGTAGTTCATCGACAAACAAGCTGTCCCAACTTAGATCCGAGTTTTCAGTTAATACACCGACCGCAGTAGCCGTGAATGCCTTGGTCATAGATCCAATATTGAAAACGGTATCGCCGTCAACAGTTTCATTCTTGCCAGTTGTTCGTGTCCCGTAACCTCGGACCAGTACAACACCCTCGCTGTCCACCACGGTTAGTGCAAGCCCGGGTATTCCCATGATTGACATGGCTTCTTCCACGAACTCGTCGAGTCCGTCCAGGTTGCCAGGTTCGGCGTCGGCATGAGGAAGAATAGCCAGGCTTAATAACAGCGTAATGTAAGCACACCGAGCCAATCTGAATTTTCTCATTTTGGATTCCCTAATTGATTATTGTCTGTAGCGCTAAGATCAAAAATTGATTCCAACACACTCAGTGGTAGTGAGCCGTATTTCAGCGCCTGATCGTGGTATTCCCGTATGTCGAACTCATCCCCGTACACATCTCTCGATTTTTCCTGGGTTTGCAGAAAAATGTCTGCGCCGATTTTGTAGGTGATTGCTTGAGCCGGCCAATCGGTCACCCGGTTGATTTCGCGATCGGCGATTTCCGTCGTGCCGGGTCCGGGTAAGGTTTTCTGCCAATAGGCAAGTGCTTGCTCGTAGGTCCAGCCGAAATAGTTGATACGGATGTCAAGGATGACTCGCATCGAACGAACGAGATCCCATTCAACCCAACCCAGATAGCTGGTCGGGTCAGTATAGACACCGAGTTCCCTGCCAAGTGTTTCTGTGTAGGTGGCCCAACCCTCGGTATATGCGTGATAGTAGACTCCTGGCAATAGCGTATTGCAGTCTGCTACCTTGTTTTTGTGCACGTTCTGCAGATGATGCCCTGGTGTGGCCTCGTGCAAGAACATGAGTTCCATTTCGCGAATACGGAACCCCTCTTTAAGTAGATTGAAATAGAAAACTTGTTCTTCATCGACATAGAAAGCGTCTACGGGGAAAGAATCACCTAGGTCAGATTGTTTGATTGTCGCGGGTTCGATGGGGTAATCGAGGAATACGCGATGCATGTTTTCCCAGACTGTCTTCTGGTTGGCTAATAGTCCGCTCAACGGAGACTCATCGACTTCATAGCGGAAGCGACTGCTATTCAAAAACGCCGAGAATGCTTCGTCTTTGCCTTCATAACCGAGTTCAGCCTGAATGCGACGATACTCTGTGAGCGCTTCTGAGAGTTCTCGCTCTCCGAATTCAAGTATCGCCTCCGGCGTCAGTGAAATGTTTAACCAACGATCAAGCAAATAGATGTACCAGTCGCTTCCTAGCGGCTGCTTATTGATGCCGCCATCCTCGATTTTTTGATTTCCCGGCAACTCTCTGTGCTTTTCTATGAGATTGACGCGTCGCTGGTTGTTAGCGATTTCGTAGCTAAACACCGCATGGAAAACACGGTTGCATGACGAAAGCATGGCAGGGTCGATGTCGCGCAGGAGCCGTTCATATCGATCAAAAAGCTGTCTCTGCGTCTCCACAGCCGGACCGTCAAGCTCGGTTTCAATATATTCTCTGTAGGAGATGTTGAGTGTGGGAAGCTCGAGTGCTGAGTAGTCTTCAACGTACTCCTTGACGGTCTCAGCAAACATGTCGTCATTGTCCTGGTGAATCTCGGCCAGGGCGCAAGTAGCCAGAAGTATCGAGGCGCCCACAAAGGCCACCAAATTCCGAGTGTGGCCAGGAAGCGAACTGTTAGGTGAACTGTCGGTTAGAGATTTAAGCGGCACCGGGACTCTCTTTCAGTCATGTTCGAATAAAATGTAACATTTGATCAAATATATATTATAATGAATTTTTTTGAAACTACCATTTAGGACCAATTTCGTGCTGCAAGCCATCCAAGACGGGCTATGTACTGATGTGCGTGACGAAGACTTGCTAGAAAAGGCGGTTGAGAGTTTGCGCCATGCTCGCGTGGTGTTACCGACTTTGTCAGAACTTGCAACGCCGTCGACTATTTCAGAAGAGAAGAAAGCCCAGATCGCCGAGCTTGGTAGGAATCAGCGTGATCCGCTGAACCTGTTTCGAATTCACTGGTACAACAACTCTCAAAGCGGCAGTCTGTCTGATTGCCCAGAGTACTTTCTCGTACCTGAAGAAGTAACCGGAGTTGAGGCACGAATTGTTGTTGTGCCCGGCGACACCTTTCCATTAATCGGCGCACATAAGGTGTTGCCCGCTTATGCCTGTCTTGTTGCCCAACTGGTTACTGGGCAATTTGACCCGAGCTACCACCGAGCAATTTGGCCGTCCACTGGCAACTACTGTCGCGGCGGTGTTGCAATCTCGCGAATTCTGAATTGTCGAGGCGTCGCTGTGCTGCCCGAGGGTATGAGCCGGGAACGATTTGATTGGTTGGAGCGATGGGTGCTGCAACAAGATGACATTATTGCGACCGTGGGCACGGAGAGCAACGTCAAAGAGATTTACGACGCTTGTAACGAGTTGGCCCATAACAATAAGAATGTCATCTTCAATCAGTTCAGTCAGTTTGCTAATTACCTCGCCCATTTTCATGTCACTGGCCGTGCGTTGGCGCGAGTTTTTGAAGACGTTGCTGCGAATCACAAGAACGCACGTTTGAGTGCGTTTGTCGCCGCGTCAGGGTCGGCAGGTACGCTGGCTGCCGGGGACTATCTGAAGGAACAGTTTGGGTCGCTCATTGTGGCTGTAGAGGCTCTTGAGTGTCCGACGATGCTTAGCAACGGCTTCGGCGAGCACAATATTCAAGGAATTGGCGACAAACATATTCCGCTGATTCATAACGTCATGAATTCGGACTACGCCATCGCAGTCTCGGATCGATCAACAGATGCATTGAACGTGCTGTTCAATAGCGACGTCGGACGACGATTCTTGGCGGAGAATAAGCAAGTCCCCGAAGAGATCATCACGCAAAATTTATCGCGAATGGGTTTGTCGAGTATCGCAAACATGATTGCGGCCATAAAACTCGCAAAACATAGAGAGCTTGGGCCGGACGACACCATTATGGTTGTCGCCACAGACGGTTCTTCGTTATACCGCACTGAACAGCATAAAACCTTGAGCGAAAGTTTTGGCGGTGAATTTCAAGATCTGGATGCTGCGGAAGTCTTCGGTCAGCACCTACGCGGACAAAGTTCCTCACATACAGTTGAACTGACCCGAGAACAGCGTGAACGGGTGTTCAATCTTGGCTATTACACCTGGGTTGAGCAGCAAGGCATTCCCCTTGAGGACTTTGTCGCTCGTCGTTCGCAGGAGTTCTGGAGGTCTGTGCGATCAAAGCTTGGAGATCTGGATGAACTCATAACCGAGACCAATCTGCGGATAGCCAGTGGCCACTAGGAGAACTCTTATGCCAGATACAGAAACGCTAATCCATCAACATGTCGATTCGCTTCGCTGCGACCTGGCGGCGTCATTTCGATTGGCTGCACAGGAGAATCTCCACGAGGGTATAGACAATCATTTCAGCTGCGATCTTGGTGATGGCACATTCTTGATCAACCGCTTTGGCGTTCACTGGAGCAGAATGACGCGCAGCGATGTACTCCGTGTGGATCATGAGGGGAAAGTTGTCGAGGGCTCCGGCGAAGTGGAAATCACCGCCTTCCAGATCCATTCGGCAATTCATCGAAATGACAGCAACGCGACCGTTGTGATGCATACGCATCAGCCCTACGCAACTGCTCTTGCCTGCTGTGAAGGCGAGTCTTTGAAACCCGTTAGTCAATCTTCGCTCATGTTCTATGGTGACGTAGCCTACGAGCACGAGTTCCGCGGGCTTGCGGATAGTGATGAGGAGGGTGTTCGGCTCGCTGACAGTATCAACAAAAAGTCGGTGCTTTTCCTCGGTAATCATGGCGTGATCGTTGTCGGTACAAGCATCGGTAAGGCTTTCCACGGTCTCTATTTTTTGGAGCGCGCATCCCAACTGCAGATTCTCGCTGCCTCCTCAGGATTGCCCATGGCGCTTATACCTGACGATATTGCCGAGTTGACCTATGCGCAGATAAGTGAGCTGGACGAGGATAAGGAAGCCTATTTTTCAGCGATGGTGCGTCTATTGAAGGAAGACCAGCCTGACTACATGAAATGATGGAGCCAACCGAGAAATGAGCGTGCTGCAAACTGTTTATCGGTACATTGTTCCTGCAGCTGTAATACAGTCGGTTGTCATCGGCGGTGGTTACGGAACGGGCAGGGAGGTGGTTGAGTATTTCACCCGGCATGGTGCGTTGGGCGGTACTCTGGGAGTGCTTGTTGCTGGATTTGTCTTTTTCGTCGTAATTGGCGCGACCTTTGAACTGGCTCGTCGGTGGCAGTGCTACGATTATCAATCGTATATCAAACAACTGATCGGGCCCGGCTGGGTACTGTTCGAGTTGGCTTTCGTGCTGCTTCTCATGCTCGTATTGGCGGTGGTAGGTTCGGCCGGCGGCGAGCTGATACTATCGATGGTCGGTGTATCAAAAACCGCTAGCGTGGCGGCGATGCTGCTGCTCGTTGGTGTGCTGACATTCTGGGGCAGAGATACCATAGTCGCGACCTTGGCTATCTGGTCGTTGTTGCTTTATGCCGTGTTCTTCTCCTACTTCGTCGTTGCATATAACGATGGCGGTGCGAGGCTGGCGGAGGAATTGGCCCAGCCCCTGGGAGGCCGGGGCTGGCTGTCTGATGGTTTGCTGTATGCCTCCTACAACGTGGCCGTGATTCCTGTTCTGCTGTATGCGATAAGAGATTTTCGAACAACGAAAGAGTCGTTACTCGGTGCCGGTACGACGGCCCTACTGATCGCCTTGCCCGCCTTATTGTTTCACCTGGCATTCTCGCTGGAAGCAGGTGTCGTCTTAGACAGTCAGATGCCATTGCACAGCTCCATTCTCCGCTTGTCCGTCGATTGGTTGGCAATAGCGTACCTCGTCGTTCTCCTGGGGACTCTCGTAGAAACCAGTCTCGGACTACTGCAGGGTGTCATTGAGCGGCTTGACCGTGCGTGGTCGGCTAGAAGAGAGGCAGGATTGTCGCGGTGGGGGCGGGCATCAATCGCTGTGTTGGTACTCAGCATCAGTAGTGCCCTATCGTCGCTGGGCATCGTATCGCTCATAGGCCAGGGTTATCGCTGGATCGCGATCGCTTTCTTTATGCTCTACGTGTTGCCAACCATAGCGAAGGCCTTGTGGCTTAGTGCCGGTAGCGGCAATAAAGACATGTAACTACGCTCATGAAATCATTATGGTAATTGCACTATACATAGACGAAGACATACAGCCATGGAAGGAGCGTATTGCGGCGCTGCGCCCTGACCTGGAGGTGAGAGCCTGGCCTGAATGGGGGGCGCTAAGTGAAATCCAGTATGCGCTTGTCTGGGGTCCGCCCAATGACTTGTTGTCGCAATGCGAAAACTTAAGGGCAGTCGTTTCTCTGGGCGCAGGTGTTGATCATCTGCTTCCTGCAATAGCTGGCCTTCCTACCGAGATACCCATTGTTCGCATGGCCGACCAGGCATTGGTTGACGGCATGACAGAGTTTATTGTCATGAACGTGTTGTTACACCACCGGCAGACTCTCGACTATCTGATGCAACAACGCGACCGGCTGTGGCGAGCGCTTCCACCCGTACTTGCCCAGGAGCGCCGGGTCGGATTCATGGGTTTCGGTAATATGGCCAAACCGGCGGCAGATAGCCTCCGCGCTATGGGCTTTGCCATACAGGTTTGGAGTCGCTCACCGAAGAATCTGGAAGGAATGGATTCCTATGTGGGTACCAGGGAGCTAGCTGAATTCCTGGAAAAAACTGACATTCTTGTCATGGTACTGCCGTCAACCCCAGCTACTGACGGCATATTGAACGCCGAAACAATCGCTCAGTTGCCGCAAGGTGCAGCCATCATCAATGTTGGGCGTGGACAGGCGATTGTCGAATCAGCGCTACTCGATGCATTGCATACCGGGCAAGTCTCTGCGGCATCATTAGATGTCTTCGGGGAAGAACCGCTAGCGAGCGACAGTGTCCTGTGGGGCCACCCGCAGATTGTAATATCACCTCACGTAGCGAGCCCTACGATTGTCAAGTCGGCAGCCGCATATGTAGTTAGCATTGTCGATGATCTTGAGGCCGGAAGACCTTTGGAGGCGCAATTGGATCGCTCTCGCAGTTACTGATAAACGACTCTTTGCTAAGAAATCGTCTTTTGAGTGAATCCTCAATGGGAGAGAGCAGCGTGTAGGCGGCAAGTACCACTCCACCCGCCTGAGCAGGCACTGCGATCGTTTCATTTGATCAAATATCGCATTGAAGTATACTTATGCGACAAAGTTATTAGTAATAGATCAAGTTAATCTGCCAATGCCGATCACGTCAATTAAACCCATTCCATCGGAAACACAACAAGCCAGGGTCTATAAGGCGTTAGCGCGTGCCCTGTTGATTGGTCAATTCATGCCAGGAGAGACCATTACCGTTAGATCTTTGACAGAGGCACTGGATACAGGAACGATGCCGGTTAGAGAGGCGTTGCATCGCCTGGTGGCTAAGGGGGCGCTGGAGTTTCTGCCGAATCGCACTGCCTCGGTGCCGATGTTAACCTTAGCGGAGTTTGATCAGTTGTGCGATGTTCGTATTCACTTGGAATGCTACGCTACGGAAATCGCTGCGAAACAAATCTCTACAGAAGAGATTCAGGCACTTGAGCGAACGCATCGGGAAATCATTTCGATTTCCAAGTCAATGCGCAGACGTTCGAATCCAGAGCCTCTACTACTTGCGAATGCGCGTTTTCACTTTGGTGTTTACCACGCAGCTCGATCACGACACCTCGTGCCGCTGATTGAGAGTCTTTGGTTGCTGATGGGGCCATTGAGACTTGGACCTTTCTTACATACTGAAGAATTGCGTACGGAAATCGATGAGAGCCATATCCAGCACAAACAGTTGGTCGCTGCCCTCGAAAGAGGTGACTCGGCGCAAGCCAGGAAGCTGATGAAGGGATTACTGGAACGAGCCACTGGATGGTACCGTGACTTCAATGAATTTGCCGAGGACGACGGCACGGCGCATGCGGCGCCGATATCCGATTTAATCCTATAGTGTGTCCATCGTGTCTCCAAAGGTCTTCAGTGCGCGAGACTCACTTCTCGATGAGTATCCGTTCACGCTCTTCCTCGGAGATTGAGTTTCGCCAGCGCTGCGAAAACACCCACATCACATAACCGAGCACTAAGCTACTAATTGTAATCCAGGCTTCAATGGGAACATGCCCTGGTGCGGCCAGCCAGGGTTCGCTGAAGGCCAACACGGTGATGGTCATGGCGGAAGCCGCAGCGAAGCAGGCAACAGCGATTCCGCCAGGTGCTCGAAACGGGCGTTCCAGGTTCGGGTGATGAATCCGTCCCATCAGGACGCAGATCGCCACCAAGAAAAATGTCAGCCCAATAGAAACCGAACACGCGATCACTAGCGGCAGTACGGCATTTCTTCCAAGCAAAATACCGACCAGACTGAGTCCTGCGATAAACAGCACACTCACGGTTGGGCGTGCCCGTGCTCCGGACCCTCTGCCAAATCCTGGCCATAAGAAGTGCAATCGGCCCAAGGTGATCATTATGCGCAACGCGACGAAGATAGATGCATTCCAGGACGTGATGAGGCCGCATATGCCGCCTATGAGTACAACTCGTGCGAGGTTCGTAGACCCCAGACCTATTTCGAACGCTGCGGCCGTTGGCAAGTCCGCGCTGAGCAACTGCATACGCGGTGCGACGGACGAGGCGGCCAGGATAACCAGTACGTAGAACACAGTTGCGCAAATAATTGCAGTAACAATAATTGAAGCGGCATTCCGCGCGCTAACATCCTCTGTTCGCTCTCCCGCGCCTTGTGCTATAGATTCGAAACCCGACAGCAAGAACGGCGTGGTGATAAATACAGCGAGCACTCCAGGCCATATAGACCCACTATCGGAGCGAACGAATCCTGGCGCCAAATTGTCGAGATGGCCGTTAAGTAACGCGGTTATCATCAGTATGACAACCGAAACAAGTAGTAAAGCGGTGAGTATCTCCTGCGCACGGCCAGCCGATCCGCCACCGGACCAGTTTATCCAGCACAATACCGCCAGCCCGCTAATACCAATCACCAGGTCACCTGTGTGTACATCTGAACCTGCGAACGAATAAATTTCCTCGCCTCTGAGCGCTGGCCATAGTGCGTCTATCACCCATCCAAGCGAGATACCCTGCAGCGCGATTACTGGCACTGTTGTCATCAGAATCAGCCAACCTGCCCAGTAGGAGTAACGCGGGCCAAGAAGCCTGTAACAGTAGACAATTGGGCCGCCGGTGACTGGAAATGCCCCTATCATCTCCGCATAGCAAAGCCCGATCGGAACCAGCATTACCGCTCCCAGGCCAAAGGCTACGATGGAACCAATTGGCCCTGCATCAGCGATCCATATGCCCAGAAGCGTAATCCAGGCGGCACCGATGATCATCCCGAATGAAAGGGCGAACAATTGTAAACGACCTATCTCCGGCCGTAACTGCGCTTCTTGTTGTGATCGTTCTGGACTCAAAATTTCATGCTCCGAAGCACATTACATATTTGATCAAATATAAAATTTGTCTTACTATACTTGAAGACGATCTGCGTTGCCACTATTCGGCACTCCAATTAAAGCAAGGAACAGAGGGTGAAACCTACAGTGCATTTCTCGGGTCAAGAGACATGACTATCGATAAAGAAACTGGAAGAAAACTACTTACTCGGGGCGTTGTTCACGCGTGGCACCACGACAATTTCGGCCACATGAACGCGCGCTGGTATGCGCATTTCTTTGACGACGCGGCCTTCTTTTTATGGGCTATTGTGGGATTACGAATTGAAGAAATTGAGCGTGACTATGGCCTACATACGGTTTCAGCCAGCACAACGACAAATCTTGTAAAGGAGTTGACCGCTGGAACATTGGTTGAAGTCGACGGTTGCCTGACGCGCCTGGGTGGCAAAAGCATGACTTTTGAGATGCGATTGTTGAACTACGACACCAAAGAAGTCCACGCGACCTACCTTCTCACTGAGGTCTTCTTCGATCCCAGAAGCAGGTCATCGGCGATGATTCCGGGCGCGGTTCGGGACGCGATGGCCGACTTTGTAGTCACGGATGATGAAGGATAATGTCTGTGCGCTTCGATAAGTCCACGCCCGTTGCCATCATTGGGCTGGGGATAATGGGTTCGAAGGTAGCCTGGGCCTGCGCTCGCGCCGGGCTCGAGACACGCGTATACGATGTCAGCAGCGATGTTGTCGCTCAGTCATATGAACGTCTATGTTCCTGGAGTTCTGGTAGCGAGCTCGAAGCAGTGCGCTCGAACATGAAGATTGTTACTTCTGTGGGAGAGGCAGTCGACGGTGTGCAACTGGCTTTTGAAAATGTTCCCGAAGTAATGAAATTAAAAGCCGACGTGCTGGGTTCAATTGGTCGTCTGTGCGAAGAATCCGTGTATATCGGGTCAAATACATCTTCAATGATTTGCTCTCCATTGGCTGAGGCTAGTGGACGTCCTGCACAGTTCTTCAATATGAACTTTACCGATCCGCGATATGACCGGTTGGTTGAGCTAATGACCTGCGAGAGCACGGCGAAAGAAACGGTGGGGTTCGCGAAGGCATGGGCTGTTGAAGTTGGGATGGTCCCGATCTGGGTGCGAAAGGAGCAAATGGGATACTCGTTTAATCGAATCTGGCGCGCCATCAAGAAGGAAGTACTCAGGCAGATAGACCAGGGCTATGCCACACCCGAGGACATCGACCGCGCCTGGATGATGAGCTTCGGGACCGACCTTGGACCATGCGGGCTGATGGACGAAATAGGACTTCATTCGGTTCTGAAAGTTGAGCAGGCCTATTACGACAACACCGGTGACCTGTCAGATAAGCCGCCGGCCTCTCTGATTGAAAAAGTGAACAACAACGAGTTGGGGGTTATTACCGGTAGCGGCTTTTATGAGCACCCAAATCCCGCCTACAAAGAGCCAGGCTTTTTGGAACATGGCGATGGCAACAAAAGCTGAATACTAATGTTATCTGTTACCTCGACTCAGGAGCCGAAGCATGCAGCAAACCACAGAGGTTGATGTGTCGGCTCGGGCAAGAGCTATCTACGAGGAATCGATAGTCTGGGATATGGTTTGGCCGTGGGAGCCGGAGGTCTGTGATAATGATTTCGACAAGCTTCCCCGCTTTCAAAACGCTGGTTTTACGCTACTTTCCGCTACGATTGCCGGCGATAACGAGAACATCTCAGAAGCAATACAGAAGCTAGGGCGAGCACGCCGATCCTTGTTGGCGATAAAAGATGCCATTATCTGCGAAAGCGTCGATGATGTCCGGTTGGCAAAACAGCAAAACAAGATAGGCATTCTTCTGCACTTCGAGGGTACGCGAAACCTGGAGCGGAATCTCGACATGGTAGAGATTTATTACAAGCTGGGTGTTCGCTACCTGATACTCGCCTTCAACAATGCAAACTGCGCCGGCGGTGGCGCGATGGATGCAGACGACGGTGGACTGACTGGTTTTGGTCGACAGTTGGTTGCAGAGATGGAGCGCGTCGGTATGTTGCTGGATTTGAGTCATACTGGTCACAGGACCGCCATGCAAGCCATCGAAGTTGCGACCAATCCGTGTGTCTTTTCGCACTCCAATCCCAGCGCAGTTTTCGCTCATCCACGAAACATTTCTGATGAGGAGATTCGCGCGTGTGCCGCGACAGGTGGGCTGGTTGGAATTGCCAGTAGCAGTATGTATCACGGCGATATCGATGTGCATCCACAAACACTGTTTCGCCATCTGGACCATATTGTTCAACTCGTTGGTGCGGAGCACGCCGGCGTGGGATTAGACTACATTTTTGATCCCGGGCCCATGATAAAGATGATGCGAGCCCGGACCCACGAATGGCCTGATGCAAGCGACCCTGACTGGCCTGGTGTCGCGACTGCAATGCCCGAGCATCTGCTTCGCTTAACGGACTTGATGGTCGGGAACGGCTACTCAGATGATGATGTACGTAACGTTCTTGGTGAGAACTATATGCGAATATGCGGACAGGTGTGGCGGTAGTCAGTCC
This sequence comes from Halieaceae bacterium, assembly GCA_963669435.1. GTDB lineage: Bacteria > Pseudomonadota > Gammaproteobacteria > Pseudomonadales > Halieaceae > CALJFL01. Next base: position 110,889 of record OY770025.1, on the reverse strand, counting down.
TGGCGCGGTCGAATGACAGCGGAGCCGTCAGCGATGGTCTTGTCATCCTGGGTCGTTGCCCGCACTCGATAGCTAATGTTTCCACTGTTGTTGATTGGCCCTGCTGCCGTTCTTTCTGCGGTGCAGGTGATTATGTCACCAATATTGGTGGGGGCCAGGAAGCGAGCATCAAGTGATTGAATTTGCTCAGGTGCGAACTGATTGGTGAGAACGCGACCCAGATATGCCATTGATAGCATGCCGTGGCCAATAACATCCGGTAAGTCAGTGTGGGCCTTAACCCAGTCAGTATCGACGTGCAGTGGATGGTGGTCGCCCGAGGCCCCGCAATACAGCGCAAGTGTAGTTCGTGACAACGGATCGCAGACGAGCTTTAGCGACTTCGGGTAATCTGTGTTTTCATTCTCACTGTTCATTGTTGGCTTCCGCTTGTACCACAACCGTCGTCTTGAGACTCGCTACCTCTTGCCCCGCGGCATTCGAGAATTCGGTTTCAGATACTACAAATTTGAGAGTGCCACCTTTCTTCTCGAAATAGTCGGCAAGACGCATGCGTCCGTGCAGAGTCTGCCCAGCGCAGATGGGTCTGAATTGAGTTACTTCCTGGTGGGCGTGTAAACACTTGCTGACATCCAAACCAAGCGAGGTGACGGCAATATTTGGGTCTGGAATGTCCTCGCTCAGGCAGTAGATGAATGTAGGTGGCGCCACGACGTCGTCGTAGCCAGCCTTTCTCGCCATATCCGCATCTGAGTAAATCGGATTCAACTCACCGATAGCTTTGGCGAACAGTTTCAGTCGGCCGCGCTCTACATCTGTTGAAAATTGTAGAAATTCTTGACCAATCTGCATTGCACACCTATAGAACTAGTGGAAAGAAGTTTAATATTTGATAAAATATAATATAGCAAATTAACTCCGATGTGAACTGAGCTGTGGAGGCAAGAGATGTCAAACAGTGTCGCTAATGGGCTGTTATGGACCGCAATCGCGGTGTTTTTTGGCGTTACAGCTGTAGCTGATGAAAGGAAGCAAATCGATTCTGCCAGCTCCTATCATGAGGAACGGGGGCTGCTCATTAACGTTGGAGAGCATCCTGGCCATTGGCCGATGCCCCCGGCCAAACAAGTCTTCCTGGTGAAAACCGTAATGGTACCTATGCGCGACGGTACAAAAATGGCTACTGACCTCTATTTTCCACCCGGGGACAGAACAAATCTGCCAGTGATTCTGCGCAGAACACCGTACGGGAAGAACGTTTTCTGGGATGAAAATAGCCCTGCACTGCCACGATATCTCGCTGCACACGGTTACGTCGTGGCCGTTCAGGACACACGGGGGCGCTATGAATCCGAAGGCGAGTTTATACCGGCAACGCATGACGTTGTCGATGGCTACGACACGGTTGATTGGTTGTCCAAACAGCCCTGGTCGAGCGGAAAAGTGGCGGGGCAGGGGTGTTCTTATTCAGGATATACGCAGAGTCTCATGATGCAAGACCCTCACCCGGCTCTAGTCGCGACTGTACCGGACGGTTCGGGGGGGGCGGTCGGTAGTGCGCGTGGGAGGTACTCATATTTTGGGGCGCGAAAGGGTGGCGCTGTCGAATTTGTCGCTGGAGTAGGCTGGTTTTTTGGCCTGGGTAATGGATCGAAGATTTTCTACCGTGCCCCCTCCGAACTCAGTCGCGAAGATTACCTTAATTACTCCCAGGCTTTCAGTGGCTCACCTAGTGTTGGAGAGCTGGACTTTGGTGACCTCTGGTCGACGCTGCCCGTCACCGAGATACCGAAAAAGGCAAATGCGGTGCCAACCGATTTTCTGAACCTTATCGCGCGCGAACTGAATGACCCTTGGTGGGAGCAGTTCCACTACTTCGATGACGACGCTGAGTTCGATGTGCCTGCCCTTTTGGTGGATGGATGGTTCGATGGAAACGTGGCTGAAACCCTCTTGGAACACGAACTATTTCGCACCCGCGCGAAATCCGAGCGCAGCCGCGATAATCAGTACGTCATTATTTCACCCATGACCCATTGCCTGGGTGATTCGGCTACTGAGAACACGGTGCTCGGAGAGCTCGATGCAGGTGACGCACGGTTCGACTATATGGGTACCTATCTCGCATGGTACGAGTATTGGTTGAAAGGTATAGAAAACGGAGTTTTGGACATGCCAAAAGTCCAGTACTACCTGTTGGGCAAAAACGAATGGCGAAGCTCGGAAATCTGGCCCCTTGAGAATCTTGAATATACAAATTTCTACTTCGACAGCGAAGCTGGCGCAAATAGCCGCTCCGGCGATGGCGTGCTCTCTACAGAGCTTCCCTTGGGAGCTGAGCACGATGTGTATAGTTATGACCCCGCCGATCCGGTTCCATCGCGAGGAGGCGCGCTTTGCTGCACGGCGACGGACAGGGCCGTTGGTGGTTCTTTCGACCAGCGTGATATCGAAGATCGTTCAGATGTGCTCGTCTACACGACGTCCGAGCTCGAACAAGGCGTTGAAGTCGTCGGGCCAATTGAAGCGAAGTTGTACGTATCGTCGTCAGCTCGTGACACGGATTTTACGGTCAAGTTAGTAGACGTTCATCCAGATGGAAAGGCATTCAATGTCAAAGAAGGAATACTGCGCGCCCGTTACCACAAAGGCCTGGCAGATCCGGAATTGCTGACGCCGGGTGAAGTTTACTCAATTGTCGTTGACGTGCAGGCAGCCGCTTATTACTTCAAGCCGGGGCATCGCATCCGTGTAGAGGTGTCTAGTAGCAGTTTTCCCCGATTTGATCGAAACCTGAATATTGGTGGAAACAACCATGAAGGTGCCCACGGAGTCGTGGCCGAAAATCGTGTCTACCACTCTCGGGTCCGTCCTTCACACATTGTGTTGCCGGTTAATCGAACTCCCGTTGACTGACTTGTCGTCAAATTGTTGAGGGGTTACCTGAGGCTAGAATTGCAGCGAACACGCAATCGCTTTTCTCTGGCTCAAGTACCAGGCGATACATATTTATAACTGAACATGACGGAAGTAAACGAGATGATTTCAGCAGAATTTCCTTATGAAAAATGCTTTGCCACGGTCAGTGGGCGCCGAATTGCTTATGTGGATACGGGGGAGGGTGACCCGATTGTCATGCTGCACGGGAATCCCACTTCCTCTTATTTGTGGCGCAACATAGTGCCGGAGGTCGAATCTCTGGGAAGGGTTATCGTTCCCGACCTTATCGGCCAGGGTAGTTCGGAGAAGCTGCCCGTGGAAGGCGGCCCTGAGCGATACAGCTTTGAAGTGGCGTACACCTACCTGGACGGTTTGCTCCAGCAGCTAGGTATTGATAGCAAGGTGCTGTTTGTCATCCACGACTGGGGTAGTGCGTTAGGTTTTCATTGGGCGAAGAATCATCCTGAGTCTGTTCGCGGTATTGCCTACATGGAAGCCATAGTCGCTCCCGTAACATGGGACGACTGGCCCGAGTCAGCACGCGGCATCTTTCAGGGTTTTCGATCTGAAAAAGGCGAGGACCTGGTGCTCAATCGCAACATGTTTGTCGATGCGGTACTGCCAAGTTCTGTCATACGCGAATTGACGGAGGAAGAGATGGGACATTACCGGTCCGCTTTCAGTACTCCTGATGATCGACAACCCACGTTAAATTGGCCACGTCAGTTACCAATTCAGGGCGAACCTGAACACATAGTGGCGCTCGTGCGGGACTACGGTCAATTCATGGCGAAGAGCCCGATACCCAAGCTGTTTATCAATGCTGACCCGGGTTCAATTCTCGTCGGGCAGCAACGTGAATTTTGTCGTAGCTGGCCCAATCAGACAGAGGTCACGGTGAAGGGGTTGCATTTTATTCAAGAAGATTCGCCCGTCGAAATAGGGCAGGCGGTCGCCCGCTGGCTAACAACCATTTGATCAATCAGGAGAGAGAAATGAGCGATACCCCCGTCTACATGATCGTCAATCTGATAGTCACCGATGCTGACACCTATCGAAATTATGAGAAGGGTTTCTTTGGCTTCCTGAAAAAGCACGGTGGTCAGTTCATCACCTATGATGATAATGCGGAGACGTTTGAAGGCAATGTACCACGTGAAGGTCGGATGATTGTCTTTCAGTTTCCCTCAGAGCAGGCGGCGAAGGACTGGTGGTCCGATGAAGATTACCAGGCACTGTCCGAGCATAGGCGCGCTGGAACCAAGACAGAGTTCTTGACAATGGTCCGAGGGATGCCTGCCAGAAAATAGAGACCAGTATCGGTGCGGGGCTCAGCACATTGCTTCGAAGTCCCAGTTGAGAAATTGAGTGGGTACCATAAAGGCTGAGTATCCCGCCGAGGAGTTCGCACAGATGCCTGAGATTAAAACCGATATTCTAGTAATTGGTGCCGGTATCGCGGGTGTCTCGGTAGCTGCCGAATGTGCCGCTCACGCGGATGTACTCGTGGTCGAGCGAGAGAGTTATCCAGGCACGCATGCGACTGGCCGCTCGGCTGCTTTTTTTGCGCCAGCTTATGGTAACGACGTGGTTAGGGCTATATCCGTCGCGAGCGATGCCTTCTTTAGGAACCCGCCGGGTGACACTTTCATCCAGCAGTTGCTCAAACCGAGAAATAGTGTATTCATTGCTGCCTCGGGCCAGGAAGCGCGCCTGCAAGAAATGGCCGCTGAGATACCCGCGCTGACGGCCATGTCGTGTCAAGAGCTATTGGCGCAGATACCTATCATGAACAGTGGGTATCTCGCCGCAGCACTGATCGATCAGTCCGGAGGAGACCTTGATGTTGATGCGATCATGCAGGGTTACCTACGATTGCTACGATCAAAGGGGGGGCAACTCGTTACGAATACACCGATTGAGGAGCTTCGGTACGGTGACGGTTTATGGCATGCCTATAGTGGAGACAGAATCTTCTCTGCCCCTGTTATTGTGAATGCCGGTGGCGCCTGGGCCGATAGTATTGCCATCAGTGCAAATGTCGGAAGTCTCGGTATAGAGCCGTTTCGACGTACAGCATTGCTCGTTGATCTGTCCGCCGATGTCGATGCCAGTGAGTGGCCTTTAGTTGTGGACGTCGACGAACAGTTCTACTTTAAGCCTGATGCGGGTTTATTGTTGTTGTCCCCTGCCGACGAAACCCCCAGCGAGCCCGGAGATGCATATGCCGAGGACTGGGATATTGCCGTCGCGGTTGATCGGGTTAGCCAGGTGCTTGATTTAGAAGTGCAACGTATAAAACACAGTTGGGCCGGTCTGCGGAGCTTTGCAGCTGATCGCACCTTTGTTGTTGGCGAAGATCCGCGAGCTAAGGGATTCTATTGGCTCGCAGGTCAGGGTGGATATGGGGTTCAATCGGCTCCGGCGCTCGCGCGATTGGCGGCGCACCAGTTGACAGGTAGCAGTCTGTCCACCAGCGATCTGCATCTGTTGCAGTTGGTTGAGCGAATCAGCCCCAATCGTTTCATCGACGGATCTGGAGCACCAAGTTCAAAGTTGAAAATTTAATCGGTTTCGGGATTGGTCATCGCTGCCTGACTTTCGAAAAGTGCAAGTATTTATCTACCATAGATGATGAATCCACCTTGACCAGTGCAATCAAACCTTCTGTTAAGGCATACAGATGATAGAACCTTTAGGCAATCAGTTTTTTCTCGGTACACAGGCGTTACCCTTTCGTGAAGCCGTACGGGTAGGGGAGATTGTTTATCTTTCCGGCCAATTGGCATTTGATGGTAACGGCGTGTTGGTTGGCGACGACATTGCGACGCAGACGCACGCCTGCATCGCTAATATATCTGATGTGCTCAATCGCTGTGGCCTGTCACTTGCTAACGTTTTCAAGGTCTCGGCCTGGTTGATTGATCCAGCCGATTTTCCTGGCTTCAATGCAGTTTTCGCAGAGGCATTTGGTGAGCATCTTCCAGTACGATCAACGGTGCAGTCAGGACTCATGGTCCCTGGAGCGCTTGTGGAGATAGAAGTCCTGGCGCATGCGGCTCGTTCCTAGTACTTGTTTTCGGGACAACCCAACTGATATTTGATTTCCTTGATTATGGCGTAGGTGGTTGATGGCCCGAGGAGCTATAGGGTCTCCCCTCGTTGTAATGGCGCGACCATCATCGGTTCAGGGCATCCATTGAGCGTAGCCCGCAGGGCTTCCATTTGCCCTATACTCCCAGTGCCCTGATCCATCGCTTTAACCTGGCTACCGGAGCCTCAATTCATGACCCAAGAACCCTCGGCCCAATCGCAATCTCCACCGCCTAATCAATCACGCATCACGCGTTTCTTACACGTGGTGGAATGGCTCGGTAACGCGCTGCCACATCCAGTGACCTTGTTCGCCATTTTTGCCGCTGGCGTTGTCGTGCTATCGGGCATTCTGGGTTACTTCGAAGTCGCAGTGGTAGACCCGCGACCGGAGGGTGCCAAAGGTCGCTCGGACAACGGCATGATCGAGGTCGTGAGCCTGATGAATGCGGAAGGCCTGCGAATGATTGTGCTCAATCTAGTGCGGAACTTCGTAGAATTCGCACCCCTGGGCACTGTGCTGGTAGCGCTCCTGGGCGTTGGCGTCGCGGAGCGCTCAGGTTGGCTCACCGCCGTTATTCGCGGCATGGTTATCAATGCGCCACCGAGTCTGGTAACGGTCATTATCGTGTTGGCGGGGGTGCTCTCCAATACGGCGTCGGAAATGGGCTACGTGGTGCTGGTGCCGCTCGCAGCGGTCGTGTTTTATTCCCTTGGCCGGCATCCACTTGCGGGTCTCGCCGCAGCCTTCGCCGGCGTATCCGGCGGCTACAGCGCTAATCTGCTGATTGGTACCGTGGATCCCCTGCTTTCTGGTATCACCACCGAGGCGGCACGCCTGATTGATCCAACTTACGAAGTCGACGTCAGCGCGAACTGGTATTTCATGATCGCCAGTACTTTCCTGATCACAGCGGTTGGCAGTTTTATCAGCCTTAAAGTGGTCGAGCCCTCACTGGGCGTTTACACGGGCAAGCCCCAAGGTCTCGATGACGAGGACTCACACCGCATGGACCCCCTCTCGGTAGAGGAGAAACGCGGCCTATGGCAATCACTGTGGGCAACGATCTTCTTCGCGATGGTGCTGATTGTGTTGGTGGTTCCGGAAGGCGCAATTCTGCGCAATCAGGAAACGGGTGCCGTGGCAGGCTCGCCGTTTCTGCGGGGGATTGTCGCTATCATCTTCGTCTACTTCATGATGGTTGGTATCGTTTACGGGCGTGTCGTGGGCACCATTCGCAGTGACAGGGATGTCATTGATGCAATGGCGCATGCGATGAGCACGCTCGGTCTCTACATTGCCCTGGTATTTTTTGCAGCGCAGTTTGTTAAGTTTTTCGCGTGGACCAATCTGGGCTCCATTACCGCTGTCGCAGGCGCCACCTTTCTGGAAAGTATTGGGCTGACTGGCCCGTTTTTATTTTTCCTGTTTATTCTGGTCTGTGCCTTTATCAACCTGATGCTGGGATCGGCCTCGGCGCAATGGGCGGTAACTGCACCCATCTTCGTGCCTATGCTCATGTTGCTGGGTTATGCACCCGAGGTGATACAGGCGGCGTACCGAATCGGCGACTCGAGCACCAATATCATTACACCCATGATGAGTTACTTTGGTTTGATTATGGCCTTCGTGACGCGCTACGAGCCGAAGGCGGGGGTAGGGACGATCATTGCGCTGATGTTGCCTTACTCGGTGGCATTCCTGGTGCTGTGGTCAACGTTCTTCTTCCTCTGGACCTTCGTACTCGGCTGGCCGGTGGGACCCGCGTCACCCACGTATTACACCCCGGGCTGATGGTCAACGAAGCTGTCGCACCCCGTGGCACGCCATATCGAATTTGCCTACGGTACATCCCCCCACGCCGTCAGCGCAGCGCGCGCGATCGGCTCCCCCCACTCCTGCACGAAGTGGCCACCGTCTTCGACCATCATGGGTTCAGGGCATCCATTGAGCGTAGCCCGCAGGGTTTTCATTTGCTCGGGCCCTAGCACCGGGTCCTGAGCACCTACTGCCATAAACGTGTCACCCTGCCATTCCTCTTGCCACCAGGTAGCAGCACGTTTGGAAGTTTCCACACCTTCCATACCGGGGTCCGTCATCACCAACTCGGGAAAGCGCCTTACGCCCGCCTTGTAAGTCATGTCGGGGAAGGGGGCTGAATAGGCGGCCGCTTCTGCATCGCTAAGGACCGGGGTTCCTCGCTTCATCAGCCCACCTACATCCATATCGGGTTGCGTACGGGCGTAGGCGCGCCAGGCGTCGAAACCCTCACCGGGCGACTGGCCTACAGCGATCGCGGTGTTCATGACCAGGAGACGATCAAAGCGTTCGGGCATGTCCACCGGAATGGTCAGGCCCAGTAATCCCCCCCAGTCCTGGCACACCAGGGTGATGTTTGACAGGTCGAGACGTTCGATAAAGGCAAGCATCATGTTGCGATGGAAGTGATAGGTGTATACCGCGTCATCGGTCGGTTTATCGGAGCGCCCGAAGCCCAGCCAATCGGGGCAAATGACACGGGCACCACTTTCGACAAACACCGGCAGCATTTTGCGGTACAGGAACGACCAAGTAGGTTGTCCGTGCAGGCACAGAAAAACCCGCGACGCATCGCCGGGGCCTTCATCTATATAGTGAACACGGAGGCCTTCGTAGCCGGGCAGGTCGTCAAAGTAATGTGGAGTAAATGAATAACCCGGCAGGTTGTCGAATCTGTCGTCCGGAGTTCTCACATAATCGATGGTCATACGAATCTCCTTGTTTCAGCTAGAATAGCCTAACTTGGGCGGCTGTTCTCCTGCGGTGCTGTGCAGTTATCACTTATAATAGCGGGCTTCCGTTGTGGAGTCGTCCGCATTTCATCATCAATGGAGTGGTGGTCAGGCGGAGGATGTGCAAATTGTCGACTATCATTGAGGACATTGTGAATGGATAAGCAACCAAAGAACCCATTTCATCCCGGTGAGATGTTGTTGGAAGAGTTTCTCGAACCGGCTGGAGTCAGCCAGGCCGCGTTTGCGCGTCAACTTGGTTGGACAAAAGCCAAGTTGAATGAACTTATTAAAGGTAAGCGAGGTATTACAGCTGATACAGCCCTGGATTTGTCAGAAGCTCTGGGTACTTCGCCGAAGTTATGGATGAATCTCCAGTCTACCTATGACCTGGATCGGGCTGCTGCTAAGAGGGTTGCATAATACGTCCGAGATCGGGAGATAAAAACTATCCCACTAACCCTCTCGCGCACCGCACTCAACAATCGACCAAATTTGCAAGAAAGCTTTAACCAGCGAAACGTGACGTCCAGCCTGGACCCACATCTGTAAGCAGCCGCATCAGTACTCGTACACGAGGTCCAGCCCATAGCTGCGGGTGGGAGCATAACTGGCTGTCATGATGCCCAGGTTGCTCAGCAGGTCATTGCCGAAAACGGTGTACTCCTCGTCGGTCAGGTTCTTGCCCCACAGTGCCAGGCGCAGGCTGCCGGCGGGTATCCCGGGAATCTCCGCCAGGGTCAAACGACCGTTCAGCAAGGTGTAGCTGTCGCTGCCATTGACCAGACCAAACTCCGCAGCCGTACCCGTTCGGTAGCCGAAATGCTGTTCATCAAGCAGGGAAACACTGCCGTACAGGCTGAGCTGGCCGATGCCCAGCGCCGGGAATTCGTAGAGGGCGCCGGCGCTCAGACTGTGCTCCGGCGCCAGGGGTAACATCGCATCGGCAGAAAAGTCCTCGTCGTCCTCGAAGATCGCCTGGTACTCATCAAACTCGCTGTCGAGGTAGCCGTAGGCCAGTGACAGGGTCAATCCGGGGGCAGCCACCGCGATCATCTCAATCTCGGCACCCCAGGTCTGGGCGCTGCCGGCATTGGCGGTCACCAGGTTGAAGGAGCCGACGGAGAATTCAGTCTGATCGACCTGCAAGTCCTCATACTGGTTGTAAAACAGTGCTACGTTACTGCGATAGCGGCGCTCGAACCACTCAGCCTTGAGTCCGATTTCCCAACTCATCACATCCTCAGGGTCAAAGGTGGTCGCGAAACGCTCGGCCGTATCAGCACGGGCGTTGAATCCGCCGCTTTTGTAGGCTGTGGCCGCTCTGAAATAAGTGTGGATACGGTCCTCCACCCGGTAGTTGGCTGTGACACTCCAATCAAAGTTGGACCAATCGTCCTTGCCACTGGCCGAATAAGATGCCTCCTCGGGGATCAGGTTGCGCACGATATCGGCCTCCCGTTCATCCCAGGTCAGGCGCATGCCCAGGGTAAAACTCAACGCTTCGGATAAGGCAGCGACCGGAAACGTGGTTTCCCCGTAGAACGCCAGGGAGCGATTCTCGATATCAAGTAGATCGGGGAAATAGAACACGGTGGCAATCGCATCATTGGCACTGGTGCCGGTCTCTTCGAAATAGTACAGACCCGCGGTGTAGTCGACTGCGCCATCGAACCCCACGCCCACAAACTGGATTTCCTGGGAGAATTGATCGTGTTCCTGGGGCGTCTGCGCGGCTTCCAGGAATGGCACCAGGTGATAACCACCATCAAGGTCCTTGGCGCCACGTTGGTCCAGCGTCCGGTAGCCGGTGATGCTTTTCATAGTGAAACCGTCAAACTCCCAACTCATGGTCAGGTTGTGGCCATCCACATCGCTGCGGCTGGCCTCGGCGTTATTGAGTTCCAGGGTATCCAGCCTGGACGTGGAACCCGGTGTGGTCAACGCCCAGGCAAAGAGGCCGTCCGGGTTGGTGGTGACCAGTTGCATCGGTACCGCGGTGCCGCGGTACTCATTGCGTTCGAAGGCGTAATCCAGCAGAAAATAATCCGTGGGCTGCCAGCGTAGCGAGAGGCGCAGGGCTTCGGTGTCGTGACCGCCCAGTGTGTCCTCCACCGACCTGCCGGGCTCTCCCGGGCCGAAGGCATTGGTCGCCGCGCCGCTGAAGCTGTTGTCTACATCACCTTCGACTTCCGAGGTGACGTAGGAGGCTTTGACACTGAATCCGGCAAATTCAGGGAAGTTGATATGCGTTCTTGACTGGAAAAGGTCGCGGTTGCCGACACTCAATTCCTGTTTGAAGCCCCATTCCCCGGTCGGCTTGCGGGTAATCACGCTGATTGCCCCTGCGGTGGTGTTGCGTCCGTATAGCGTGCCCTGTGGACCGCGCAGGACCTCGATACGCTCCACTTCGAACAGGTCAAACAGGCTGCCGGAGGCACGCCCCAATACCACACCGTCCACGTAGTAGCCCACCGGGTAGTCTTTGGCGAAATTGGAAATATCGAGGTTGGTGATTCCGCGAATGCTGATCAGGGGCGTGGCATTGCCAAACAGGCTTTCGGAAACCGTGAGATTGGGCGTTTGCGGCGCGATGTCGCCGACGTTGTTAAACCGGATCTGCTCCAACTCCAGATCGGAAAAAGCGGTGACCGACAGGGGGGCCTCGAGGATGGACGTTTCACGACGCTTGGCCGTGACCATTACCTCCTCTAACTGCAACTCAACTGCGACCCGTTGCGCAAGGGCGGGGAAGGGCAGACATGCTACAGCGGCGAGCAGACAAGCGGTTAGCGCGCGATGACGAAACAGCAAAGTCCCTCCCTTTCCGGATACGGGCAAAGTATGATTGTGCCACGAAGACTGGAGAATTGCCCTTGTTCGAAAGCCGTCTGCGCTACGCAGCCTTGACCCTGCTGCTGCTGGCGCTTCCCTCAGCCTGGCTGGTCAGTCAGCTCGCCGTGGATAACCGCCAGGAAAAGCTGGTGAACCAGTCCGGGCAGGCAGCCCAGCTTTACCGGGCCTTCAAGGACGATTTCGGCCATGACGAATTCGTGATCATGGCCCTTTCAGAGCGCGACCTGTTTGACGAAGACGTGCTCGATGACATGCTGCTACTGGTGGACGATCTGGAGGCCATTCCCCAGGTCGCATCCGTCAATGGCCTGCCGGTAATCTATCGCGACCTTTTTGGGGAGGAGGATGCTGAAGCGCTGGCGGAGGAAATGACCGGCACACCCTTCTACCGCAACTTGTTGATCTCCGACGACGAATCGGTAGCCGGCCTCATGCTGCGGTTGCGGGAACTGACGTCGGTGAAAGAACGCAGTGAGCTGGTATCCGCCATTGAAGGCGTCGTAGCCGTAGCCGAGCAACAGGGTTTTCGGGTTGATCTGGTGGGACAACCCATCTTTACCGTTGCGATCAACCGCATTACGGGGCATGAAGTTGGACGCACTTTTCCCATCGCCGGGATCGCGGCACTGGCTGTGCTGTTGTGGTTGCTACGTTCACTGCCGGCAGCACTGACCCTGCTCGCATGCGGGGGGCTTTCCCTGCTCTACACCCTGGCCCTCGTGCAACTGGTGGGTTGGGAGATGAACCTGATCACGACTTCGCTGCCCCTGGTCCTGTTCCTGCTGGCGATTGCCAACGGTATTCACGTCGCTAGCCGCTACCAGCGCACCCTGCATGAACTACCGGATCGCAACGCAGCCATGCAGAAGACGCTGACGGAACTCGCCATGTCCTGCGCGCTGTCGTCGATTACCACCGCCCTGGGATTCCTCTCACTGATGGTGGCGGACCTGGACGCGATTTTCCAGATGGGTGTTTACATGTCCATGGGCGTGCTGTTCTCTCTCCTTACCAACTTCACCATCGGTGCCTGGCTCCTGACCCGGCTTCCGATCGGACCCGCCACCGGCGCCGGCAGTCAGCTGGGCGCCTGGTTGCGACAGCGCGTTGACTTTGCCATGCACTCTCCCCGCACGACAATCGCCGTGTTCGCCATGGTGGCCGCGGTTGGGGCCTATGGTGTCACACGCATCAGCTCATCCGGTGACAGCATGCAGTACCTGCCCAAGGAACATCCGCTGACGGAAAGCCACCAGTTCGTCTCCAACAACCTTGCCGGGCTCAAGGCGGTGGAACTGGTGGTCACCACACCCGGTGGCTGGATCGACCCCAGCTACTGGCCGGCACTCATGCAACTGACGACAGACCTTGAGCAAATCGAGACGGTGCGGCGCGTGTACAGCCCGCTCAACGTCCTGATGAAAATGCATCAGTGGCACTTGGGTGGGCACCCCGAGGACTACCGCCTGCCCGATTCCGCTGCCACGGCGCAGGAGATTCTCGAGCTGCTGGATGCGGAGAACTCGCGTCAGTTGGGCGCCTACGCAACCGCTGATGGCGAACGCGTCCGGGTTTCGGTTCTTGCCAACACTGACACCAACACCGGCGGCGATGACCCCACATCGAGATTGGTCGCCCAGGTGGAAGCTGCAGCAGCACGGCTACCCGATCCTCTTCGCGCTCACGCCACCGGCATTTCGGTGCAGATGCGCGTCCTTAACGAGGGCCTGCTGACCACCCAGTTCACCAGCTTTGCGCTGGCGTTCCTACTCATTTTTACCTGCATTGGCCTTGGCCTGCGTTCGCGCCACCTGTTGCTGATGAGCATCCTGCCCAATGTGATGCCCATGCTGGTGATCTTCCTGTTGATGTGGCAGTTGGACATCCCCCTGAATACCGCCACTGTGATGGTCGCCAGTATTTCCCTGGGGATCGCCGTGGACAACACCGTTCACTTCCTCACCCGCTTTCACAAGCAGCGCATCAAGGGGGAAGATGCCATCACGGCTGCGGAATCCACCATTTTTCAGGTCGGCCCCAGCATTACCATTACCACACTTACGGCTTGCATCGGCTTCTATACCCTATTGCCATCGGCCTTCGAGCCCATCAGCAACCTGGGCCTGCTCTCCGGCAGCGCCATACTGGCGGCCCTGGTCGCCAACCTGCTGTTCCTGCCTGCTATCATTGCCCTTTCACCGGTGGAGAAACGGGATGATTACGCGCGTGGCTAGCTACCCCTGCTGGGCCGACTTCAGTCGGCCACGGCTTCGCTGGTTTCGGCCGAATGAAGTCGGCCCTGCGGTTACGTTGGTAATCGCACTGTTTTTGTCCACACCGGCATTCACTGCCGACACAAACCCCGAAGAACTTCTGCGTCAGGCCCAATTCACCTTCGATCTGCAACTGGCAGAGCGCGCTCACACTGATTTTATCGCCCGGCATAACATCGAACCCAACGAATCGAATAGCCTGGCACTGGCGGAATCCGCCGTGCTGGTCGCCGAGATCAACCGCGGCCGCTATGAGCAGGAAGACCTGGACAAAAAAGCCCGCCGAGCCCTGGGGAAAGAGATCGACCGGGTCGCAAAACGGGCCCTGGACGCCCTCGAGCAGATACCGCTCAGTTCGGAACGTTACCGCTTGGAGGCCGACCTCTACGCGCCGATGATCCGCAGCAGTTTCCGCGGCATGAAGTATCAGAAGAAATTGGAAAAGGCTCTGGAGAAAGCCCTCGAACTGGACCCGGAGAATGCCGCCGCCTGGGCCAGCCTGGCCCGTCGCCCATTGTTCGCCGACGAAAAACACGGCGGCAATCCCGCAGAAGCGCTGGGCTATCTGGACAAGGCCCTGGACCTGCAACCCGACCTGGTGCAGGCGCTGCTGTTTCGCGGGGTGGCTCACAAGAAGCTGGGCATGGACGCGCAAGCAGAGGCCGACTGGCAGCGGGCCGTGGAGCTTAATCCCAACACTGCCGATGCTCGCGACCGGCTGATGAATATTGAGTTACCTGGCGGAGAGGTATAGGACAGATAAACGGCCTGTAGAGCCTTTTGCAGAGGGTGACGAGTTTATCTACTGGTGCAACTACGTCTTCAGGTATTTATTCAAATACGTCCATTTGATTGAGATTACGCTTTAACGCACCAATAGTATGACAACACAGATTCCGCGACAGGTGGACATATGGGCACTAAACGCAAAACCATTACGATCACCGACAATCAGGATAATTGGATCAAAAGCCAGATTAAGGCCGGGGAATTCACGAACGATAGTGAATACATCCGTGACTTGATTCGACGTGACCAAACAAGTCAGGCAGATATTGAGACTATCCGGGCTGCCTTGATCGAAGGCGAGGAGAGTGGTGAGCCGCAGCCGTTTGACTTAGCGCGGTTCAAGAAAATGATGACTGCCAAGCATGCGTGAACGGGAATATCGTCTATCGCCTAAGGCGCACCCCGCTCAGCTATCGACAAAATTAGCAGGGCGTTTCTCCATTTCCGCCATGACTGCCTCCAGTTGATTAGGTGTCCCAATAATCGAATCCTGAAGTTCGGATTCCATCAGTAGCCCTGCATCCGCCTGCAGGTAGTTTGCCTGGTTCAGGAGTTGCTTGCCTGCCTGGATGGCATCCGGGTTGCGGCCAGCGATATATTTTGCGGTTTCCAAGGCGTTGGCCAACGGGTCATCACAGAGCCGGGTAACAAAGCCATAGTCCACCGCCTCTTCGGCTGTGAATATACGACCTGTGTAGGTGAGCTCCCGGATGACATCGTCGCGGGCCAGATGTCGCATCAACTGTGTGCCGGCCATGTCGGGAACAATTCCCCATTTGATCTCCATGATGGAAAGTCGGGTACCTGGTGCTGCGTAGCGAATGTCTGCGCCAAGGGCTACCTGGAAGCCTCCTCCAAACGCCACACCGTGAAGGGCAGCAATGACAGGCACTTTGAGTTCACGCCACACCCAGGCGATATGCTGTGGTCCGTTGGCGATACCGTGTGTTCTTGGCGCAAGTTTCGTTGCATTACCGTCATCGCTCACCATGCTGGCGACGCTCTGCATATCCAATCCTGCACAAAAGGCTTTACCGTCACCGGATAGAACGACGGCGCGTACTTCAGGGCTGGCAGCGAGTTGCTGTCCGGCTTCACTCAGTGCTTCGAACATCGCCGGGTCCAGAGCGTTCATTTTATCTGCGCGGATCAGTCGAACGTGCGCCACATGGTCGTTAATGCTGATGGATACTCTGTCTTTCATTGTTTGGTTCCTTTGCCAGGGTGGGTTGTGAAATTGGCGATCACCAGGTTGGGCGCACTGATATTACAGTCAGAATTGTTTTGATTCGAGTCGGGGAAGTGATGAGCCTGAATCTTCGAGCCTCATCAACACAGTTGAGTCAGCTGTTATCCATGAAACAAGCACTCTTATGGGTAGGGTCCTGCGCATTCTAGAGCGTTTTTTCGACTGCTGGTCTCCACCTCAAACACCATAAAGCTATACCCAGTTGATTTGCTATAAAACTGACTTGTTGACAAGTAAGCTTGCATTGTTGCACAATGACTGCCGCTGATCCATGAATAAACAGGTAATACCCATGAGTGAGCAGCAGGGCGATGAACTGGCCTTTATGAAAAAGGCGGTGCTGTGGGACAAGGGCAACAAAATTGCTGACTTTGAAGACGGCAGGGTCTTCGAGCACCACTGGGGGCGCACCATAAATGCAGGTGATAACAGCCTTTTTACGACCCTGACGCAGATGTATAACCCGCTGTATTTCAATGAAAAATACGCCAGATCGAAGGGTCACAAAGGGATTGTGGTGGCACCGATGTTGGTGTTCAACGTGGTGCTTGGTCTGTCTGTTGAAGATCTCAGCCTGCGAGGGCCGTTTGTTGGGATTAACGAGCTGACCTTTCACCGCCCGGTATACGAGAACGATACCCTCACTTCTCGCAGTACCGTGGTGGGGCGCCAGGACTCTGAAACCCGCAAGGGCGCCGCGGTCATAACCTGGAAAACCGAGGGGTTTAACCAGGACGGGGAACTTGTCATCGACTACAAGCGTTCAAATCTGTTGATGATGTGAGCCAACCAGACAGAGGCGCGCAAGCTTAATGACCCGGGACCAGAAAAGACTTTGACAATGAGCCAGCTGACAGGGAAAGACAATTACTATGAAAATTTTGAGCCGGGGGTGGTGTACCGACACGCTCGTGGCAAGACTGTTACCGAAAACGATGCGGTAACAATTTGCCACCTGGTGATGAATAACGCCTCTGCCCATTTTGATGATCACCTGATGAAAACGATGTACGAGGCGAAGGTAGCGCATGTTGACCGCTCCCTGGTGTACGGCGGTGTGACCATGTCGATTGTCATTGGCCTCGCTTACCAGGATACCGGTGAGCAGGTGATTCGAGAGCTGGGGATGGACAAGCTCAAGTTGACGGGCCCAGTGCTGCATGGTTCGACGCTATACGCCTATACAGAAGTATTGAGCAAGGAGGACGTCGATGGTGAGTCAGGAAAGATCACCTTTCGTCACTATGGAGTGGATCAGGACGACACGCTGGTTTTTCAGGGAGAACGTACCGCACTCGTAGCAAAGCAGCCTCAGTAGTGCAGGCCGCTTCGTTCTGTGAATAAACATACAGTAAATATGTGAAAAAGAGTTAACGATCATGAGTCAGAAGATAAAACGTCGCCGCCGCTGCATGATGTCGGTGCCCGGCAGTTCCGTAGAAAAAATCAACAAAGCTGTGGGAATGGATGTTGATCATATCTTCCTCGATCTGGAAGACGCCGTAGCGCCCGAAAAGAAGCCTCAGGCCCGCAAGAACGTCATCAATGCCTTCAACGAGATGGATTGGGGGGGGACCGTTCGCTGCTTTCGCATGAACGGAATCGACAGTTACTGGGCGATCGAGGACCTGACCGAAGTGGTGTCTCAGGCCGGAAACAATATCGACACGCTGGTTATCCCCAAGGTCAAGTTTGCTCGGGATGTGCACTTCGTTGAAACCCTGCTTGACCTGATCGAGGCCGAGCACGGCATCGACCACAAGATTGGTTTCGAAATTCTGATCGAGGAAGTTGAGGGCATCCAGAACATTAGCGAGATTGCCGCGGCCAGCGAGCGTATCGAATCGCTAATGTTTGGCGTCGGCGATTACACCCGCGCACAGGGTGTGGATCCGCGCGATGCGTTTGGGAAGCCGCGCTACTACCCCGGTGATATTTGGCATCACCAGCGCAGCACGCTAGTGGTTGCCGCTCGGGTGATTGGCGCCGACTTTGTCGACGGGCCTTGGGCGTTAATCCCGGATATGGATGGCTACCGTAACGAGTGTCGCATGGTGAAAACCCTGGGGGGTGTTGGCAAATGGGCGATCCATCCGACCCAGGTACCGGTGGCGATGGCCGAGTTCAGCCCTTCCAGCGAGGAGATCACCAAGGCCACAGCGGCACTGGAACTTTTCAAGGAAGCGCGCGCAAAGGGGCAGGGAGCCATCAAAACGCCCGACGGTACCCTGCTGGACGAGGCGTCCATTCCGTTACTGGAGGCGGTGCTGGAACAGGCCGAGTTCTACGACATCTCCGTTAATGGGTAATACGCCCTGGTGTAAGAAATAATTTTTTAAGGTATCAGCATGCAGCCCCCACAGACTTACGGACAATTTATCGATGGCGATTTTCAGGCGCCTGCTTCGGGTGAGTATCTGGACTCCATCAACCCCGCTAACGGCACGCTTGCCGCTCGCATCGCGAAGGGCAACAACGTGGATGTCGACGCGGGTGTCGCAGCCGCGAAAGCGGCCGCGGCGGAGTGGGCTGCTATGCGCCCGCTGGAGCGGGGCCGCATTCTTACTGACCTGGGGCGCAAGTTGCGCGATAACATTGGCCTGCTCGCCCGACTGGAGTCTCTAGAAATGGGCGCCCCGGTCGCTGCCTGTGCCATGCTTCTGGGGACGGCGGCTGCCTACTTTGAATACTACGGCGGCCTGGCACCTTCGCTGCAGGGAGAGACCATTCCTGTTGGCCCCGAACAGCACTCCTATACCGTTTACGAACCCTATGGGGTGGTGGGCGTTATTACCCCCTGGAATGCGCCTTTAAACCAGAGTGCGCGCAGTATTGCCCCGGCGTTGGCGGCGGGCAACTGTATCGTCCACAAGCCCAGCGAATACACCTCGGTAACGGCGCTGGTGTTTGCACAGTTGGCGGTTGATGCGGGCCTGCCCAGGGGCGTTTGGAATGTCATCACTGGCCTCGGGGCTGATACGGGAGAAGCACTGGTTGCCCATAACGATGTCAGTAAAATCGGTTTCACCGGTTCGGTGAGAACGGGTCAGGCCATTGGCGCCATCGCCGCTGAAAAAGTAATGGCCGTTACCCTGGAACTGGGTGGCAAGTCGCCGGATATTGTTTTCGAAGACGCCGATTTGCAGGCGGCGACCATGGGCGTGTTACTGGGTTTCGTCGCCAATAGCGGACAGGTATGCCTGGCGGGTAGTCGCGTGCTGATACAGCGGTCTATTTACGACCAGTTTTCGCAGATGCTGGCCGGTGCTGTTCAACATATACCCCTGGGATGCGATAAGCCCATGCCGACCCTGGGGCCGATTGCCAATCAGGATCAGTACGAAAAAGTGCTCAACTATTTCGAAGTGGCGAAGGAAGATGGCGCCACTTTGCTCGCTGGCGGGGAAAAAGCCGAAGGGGAGGGCCTTGAGAATGGCTACTATATCAAGCCGACGATCTACGGCGACGTGAGCAACGATATGCGTATCGCCCGGGAAGAGATCTTCGGCCCGGTTGGCGTGCTGATTCCCTTTGATACGGAAGAAGAGGCTATCGCAATTGCCAATGACACCGAATACGGGTTGGCGGCGGGCATATGGACCCAGAACCTGTCGCGTGCGCACCGTGTTGCGTCACGTGTGCAGGCCGGCCAGATCTATGTGAATTACTACCTGGAAGGTAGCGTGGAGCATCCGCTGGGTGGCTACAAAAAGAGCGGTATTGGCCGCGAGAAAGGTATGGTCGCCCTCAAACAGTATGCCCAGCTCAAGAATATCTCCATCAAGTTGACTTAATCACCTTTAAGCGGAATCGACCATGATTACCCTGTATCAATTTAAAACCTCGCCCCTGTGCGAAAAGGTCAGGCGCCTCCTCAACTACAAGGGCATCGACTTTGATATTCACGAGGTCGATCGCACGCTGGTGGGCGAACTCAAACACGTAAGTCCTTTCGGTAAATTCCCGGCCTTGCAGCACGATGACACAGCGGTGTGCGATTCCACTGATATTGTTTACTACCTCGAGGAAAAATTTCCAGAAAGATCACTGGTACCAACCGATCCCAGGCTGAAGGCGCAGATGCACATCACAGAAGACTGGGCCGATGAGAGTCTGTACTTTTACGAAGTTACCATGCGCCTGTCATGGGAGGGCAATCTGCGGCCGATTTTAGACAAGGTGATGGAAACGATGCCCGCGACTTTGACCAGGGAACAGGTGCTAGCCCTGATGCTTAGCGGGAGCCAGCAATTGGTGGCGGCACAAGGCCTTGGCCGCAAGACCCGTGAGCAGATTATTGCCGACGTCGAGCGCCATATCGAGGCAATCGCTACCTTAGTGGGCGAGGAGGGCTGGATGGTGGGAGACGCTATCAGCCTGGCTGACCTGTCTGTTATCGCTGAATTACGGTGCTTGCTGGATGCGGTCGAAGCGCGAGAAATTCTCAAAGCCTATCCCCAGGTTAGCGCCTGGATGTCCAGGGTGGACGAAGTAGCGCCGGCCTGATCGAAACCAGGTCGGCCGAGCGAATGCTTGCTTCGCCGGCCAGGAACTTGAAATTTTTGAATTAAGGTGGTTCTGGTTGGTGTCCGCTGTTGACTGGAATCAGCAGGATCAGGGCTTTAGCGCGTCATCGCACATCTTCCAGACCGCGGCCTTTGCAGTTTTTAGATCAAATTTGCTCTGACTGACAAAGAATTGTTGGGCTATACCACGCAGCGAGGCCATATAGAGTATTGCAAAGGCGTTTGCGTCGAAGCCGGGTGGAAGTTTCTCATTTTCTTTCAGATCTTCCGCCAGTTTCAGCCGGAGAGTCTGGTCATAGTCCTCGAAGTAGGGCCGTAGCTCAGGGCAGTTACCGTAGCTCGCATTCATCAAGCGATGCATAGCGATCATCAGTTCTGAACCTTTTTTCAGGTTCTTTAAGTACTCATCGGCCAGCGTCTTGAGCCCATCCATGCCGCTGAGCTTCTGGATCTTTGGGGAGTCAATCACTCTATCGGTCCAGAGTGTGACGATGCGCTCAGAAACCTCTTTCAGCAGTCCAATCTTTGAACCGAAGCGGTAACTGACCAGGCCGCCCGTATAGCCGGCGGTCTTTCCGACATTCGCCAATGTCATTTTGTTGGGGCCCTCTTGAGCAATAATGCTAATGGCGGCCTTAAACATGGCATCGTCGGAGATGGCGATTCTTTCTGCTTGTGTACGGCGACGTTGAGTCATAGGTTTAATCTGTATCTGTCGGTTAACGGAAGTCAGGATGTCTTGGGATCAGCGCCTGTCTTGCAGCCATAAAAATGTAACGCTCGCGGGCCACAGCTTATTCCCATTAAATTACTCATTCCGTAATAAGTATGTCAAGTGGAGCTGGTTGACACCCCAATGGCAGTCGCACTTTTATAAACATCCTTACCACTTGAATAGTAAGTATATCGTATGACATAATCCTTGGATATGTCTTAGTGACATTTTCTCGCTATAACTGGCCCCTGCAGAGATGGATGCCTGGAACACACAGTACCGATAGGTTGAGCATGACGATATCCAGAGCAATGTTTGAAAAACCGCTGGTAGAGATCGTAGATGCGGCCTGCGACCGATTCAGTGAGCAGGTGTGTTTGCAGTTTGGTGAGGAGGTATTCACCTATGGCCAGGTGAAGGCACTCTCTATTGAAATTGCTGAAGCGCTGCAGGGCAGTGGCTTCAAGCAGGGAATGCACGGGGCCATCTATAGTCTGAATTCCGCCATAAGTTTTGTTGTGGCTTTGGGGATCATCCGCGCCGGCGGTGTATGGCTGCCAGTCAATCCGAGAAATTCAGTAGCCGATAACCTGAAGATACTGAACAAGCTAGGCTGCAACGCCATATTTTATCAGCAAGCCTTTGAGGATACCGTCGGCGAGATTGATCAAAGTCGCACAGCGCTGGTGGTTGCCCAGAGTATTCTCGAGCTCGACGATTGGCTGCGGGTGTCGCCACGGCAGGCGGTGGTGCGTAACGATAGCCTGTCCAATACCATTACTATGCCAACCACTGGCGGTACAACCGGTGAGCCCAAGGCGGTAATGCTCAGTGAGCGTAATATGCGGGCCCTGTCATACGCTATGTCGCATTACATGAGTATCAGTGATCCCCGAGAGGAAATAGTACTTTTGTGTGCTGCGCCAATGACCCATGTGGGCGGGCGAATCGTGTTGACGTCGATGGCGACGGGGTGTCGTTTTGTCATCCTGGATAAGGTGGATCCCCAGGAAATTCTGACGGCCATCGAACGGGAGAAGGTCACTGACTTTTTCCTGCCACCAACGGCGATTTACGCGTTACTGGCTCAGCCAAACGTGCGAGATATCGATTACAGCAGTTTGCGTAGTTTGGCCTATGGCTCGGCCCCCATTTCCCTGGACAAGCTGAAAGAGGCGCTCGATGTCTTTGGCCCGGTCATGACGGGCGGCTTCGGCCAAACTGAATGCCCCATGATGATTACCAAACTCCTTCATTCGGAACACTTCGTCGATGGCCAGCTAGCGCCAGACGCGCGACTGAGAAGTGTTGGCCGAGCCTCGGTCATTTCAGAGGTGGCCATTCTTGACGACGATGCCAACCCGCTTCCGCAAGGTGAACTGGGTGAAATCGGAGTAAAGGGGGACATGGTGTGTGAAGGCTACTTCAATGATCCCGACGAGACCGCCAGGATGCGCAAAAATGGCTGGCACCTGACCGGTGATATCGGTGTTATGGATAAAGCCGGGTATGTCTGCATTGTCGATCGTAAGAAGGACATGATCGTCACCGGTGGATTTAATGTCTACTCGTCGGAGGTCG
Source organism: Halieaceae bacterium (assembly GCA_963669435.1). Lineage (GTDB taxonomy): Bacteria > Pseudomonadota > Gammaproteobacteria > Pseudomonadales > Halieaceae > CALJFL01. The sequence goes on along the minus strand of OY770025.1, from coordinate 88,095 downwards.
AGCAGGCGCTTGCACTGATTGACGGGGTAGACATGGCCGTGGTGATTGGCGTTCCCAGTGAATACTGGGGAGAGGAAGTAAAGGCGCTGATTTGTCGTGCATCGGGCAGCGATATCTCTGAGCAGGAGATTATTGCAAAGTGCAAAACCGATATCGGTGGCGTCAAGACCCCCAAATCCATCGAGTTTGTTACCGACTTTCCCAAGACCCCGCTCGGGAAGATCGATAAAAAAGCACTTAAAAACCAATACCGCTAACCCGGCATTCGCGCGCAAATGTCTTCACAATTCAGGGCTGACCCGGTGTTGTTACTAACGATCCTCAGCATAGTCCTGACACTGCTGATCGGCGTCCTGGGTACCTCCGCGAGGGCAGCCGAGACTGTGTACCCGCCGATGATCGCCCAGACCTGGACCTGTTCCTACCATGACGGCAGAAGCATTGACGACGTGCTCAAGGTGAGGGATGCCATGGTTTCCGAGGCAGACCAGGTTGGGCTGATATTGCCACCCGCATACGTTTGGACGTTAACCAGCGGTGATGCCCACGCTGATTTTGTCTGGTTTAACATCCACCGGGATATGGGTGCGTTCGGTGCTTCGGTCGACGCCTGGCAAGCCAGCGGGCTCGGGCCTGCATTGCTGGAGCGGTTTTCCTCCGTATCCGATTGTGCCGCGGGTATAAGTGCGGCACAGATGATTTTTCCACGTGGTAATCCCGGTGCGTCCGTTCCAGATGGCCCTGTGTTCATAGCGTCTCAACGCTGCAGCTTTCTCGATGCCACCAGCAATGAACAGCTGCGAGAGTTAATTTCCCAGATGCACGACGTCATGAAAGGGATGGGCGACCATGCACCTGCATTTGCAACAGCGCTGTTCCCACCTTCTCAACGCGCCTCTGGAGAGTCGGATGTGCTTATCTACTCAGGACATGGGAGTGCGGTTGGCCGGAGAAACTACGCCGCCGAACTGCTCAACACCGATGCAGGTCAGCGGCTGCGGAAAAGGCAAAAGGCGGTGCTGGATTGTGGTGATTTGACGCTGTGGTCCAGCCAGCAGGTGGTAGAGGTCGATCAATAGCTGGTTAAACCTGAAGCCAGTCGGTATAGCTTGGTGGCAATAAGCGAAGAATCTGAATCCTATGCCGCAACGTGATGATCAGGGTCAATTGTGATCGAGATTCAGAATCCAGATGTCGATGTACTTAATCCGAGAAGAGGAGCTTAGCTTTGTCAACTGAACTAGACCGATTAAAAGCACTGGAAGAACGCGTCAGAAAAACCGAGGCCGTTCAAGAAATCACTAATATTCAAGCCTTGTATTCGTTTTACATCGACACTGCGGCAATCGACGATCTTCTCTGTCTTTTCGACGAAGAGTTCGAGTGGAATGTCGGTTTTGAAAGCAATATGACGACTTGGACCACCAGAGCGGAGTTAAGACAGTTTTTAATCAAATCGTGCGAACTAACGCCGATGATGCGCCATCAACCTGTCACTCCATACATTACGGTAGATGGGAACAAAGCAAAAGGCGCGTTCTATCTAACCGGTATGACGACCTCCATGACAGCGAATGGGGAGCAGGCAAGATGGGTTCAAGGTCGATACGACAACGAGTACGTCTGCGTTGAAGGTAAATGGAAGCTAAGTCGTCTGCGATTTGTATTCAACTTCCTCACGCCGTATGAGGATGGGTGGGTGAAGACGCCTGTGGCTGACTTTTTGCCTGAATAAATAGCTCCTGCGCCTGAGAGTTAGTAATCCGCTACAAGACGCTGCCGCGGAGTCATTCCTGGCCCGGATAATTTTCGGCCTTGGATTTTTCACAGCTCTCGCGTAGATCCTTCAAAATCAACAAGGTGAACGAAACAATGAATTTGGAGAGTAAACACGTGGTTGTAACCGGTGCTACTTCCGGTATTGGACAGGCTTCGGCGATTGCTTTGGCAGGAGCAGGCGCAAGAGTCACGCTGGTGGCACGCAGCCAAGAAAAAGCGGAAAACACCTTGGCACAGATTGAAGCTGCCTCTGGCCGAAACAATCACCGCTATGCCCTTGCCGATTTCAGTAGTTTAGAATCGGTTCGCAAAGGTGCCGAGGAAATTCTAAGCTGGGGCGACAAGATCGATGTTCTTCAAAATAACGCCGGTTACGCAGCGCCAGAATGGCGGCAAACAGTTGATGGATTTGAAGAAAACTTCGCTGTTAATCACTTAGCCCCGTTTCTACTGACTGGCATGTTACTACCGCTAGCTCTGAATAACGGGTCGCGCATTGTTAATGTCGGGTCGCACTCGTATAGCTTTGTCAAAAAAGGCATGGACTTTGACGATTTACAGTCATCAAAAGACAGTTTTGCACCACTAAAAGTGTATTCGCACTCAAAACTGGCGAACAACCTTTTTACCATCGAGCTTGCCGCGCGTCTGAAGTCACATGGCGTTACGTGCAACGTCTTACACCCCGGCACCGTCAATACAAATCTAGGCACAGAAGGTACAGGCTTCGTTATAACGGGGGTTAAGATTTTGACCAGGGTTGCTCCCTTTCTGTTTAAAACCGCAGAGCAAGGCGCCGCCACATCAAACTATCTATGCCAAAGTGATGACGTAGCTGACGTTACCGGCAAGTATTTTGTTAACTGCAGGCAGGTGCAACCCAAACCTTGGGGGGAAGATATGGAGGCTGCTAAGCGCTTATGGAAGGTGAGCGAAGAGATGACAAACTTTAGCTATCAACCGCTGTAGTCTGCCAGCAACGCTATGTCATTCACAGTGCTTTACACACCGCTACCGCTGCAGAATTTCTCGGTTCATAGCACCCCAGTATATTGAATGGGTATCTATGAATCACACAACGATTGTTCGGTAGTTCTCAGGTCAACTCTGCTATTTTCATGACACTGGTAGGAAGTATACTAAATTTGGTGTAACAGCCAGGTGAGGAAAGTCGTGCATGGTTTTAGAGCGAAAATGGGGCAATGGTCAGATCCATGCCTTCCAATTCGTCAGTCACAGGAACCTGGCAGCTGAGGCGGGAGTGGGTTTCCCGATCAACGACACCTTCGAGTATTTCTTCCTCTTCTACGCCTACGCCAGGCATCTTGTCCAGCCAGTTTTCGCCGATGTAGACGTGACAGGTGCCACAGGAGCACAGGCCGCCGCATATTGCTTCGACCCCGTAGGCTTGATCCCGCAGATTCTCCATTAGCGAGAGGCCGGTATCAGCATCGAGTTCATGGTTCTGGCCATCACGGTCTGTCACTAACAGCTTTATCATCCGGCGCCTCTAACTAGTCTGTCGCGATGAGGTGAGTCAGTCGCGATCAGGTATTCAAGTTTGGGTTCAACCTGTTGGTCCTGCGGAATATTTTCTCGACCTATCCGCCGGTCCAACTCCTCGTGCCAGTGGTAAATCCGACGCTCCTGGTAGTTGAGCGGGATACCTTCGAAGACACTGGATTGCAGTGATTTCTGAATGCCGGGCATATACGTTATGTCCTCTCCCAGGACCATGTCGAGATGGCTGATTCGGTCTTTCCAGAGCTCTGGCAGAGGCTCACCTTCAAGGTCCGGTGTAAACCAGTGGACCTCTGCATAAGTAGTTTCTATATCCACTGGCCAGAACGTCAGGAACGGTGTCCCCGTGTGATCTATATGCGATGTGAGGTTGGGGAAAATATTGTAAGTACAGCTGGAAGTCCGCGCGGTCTCACATACCGAGTCGATTTCTTTAAAGCCTTCGGCCAATTGGCTGACCAGGGAGTGATCCCGCGCCGGTATGACCATGCGGGAGTGCCCCTTCTCCCAGAGCGTGATATGGGTACCGCGGTGATCGAATACCGGGTCGAGCGTATTCGGGTGCAGGTTTTTGATGTGGTAGGTTTCCAGGAAGGCATCCATCAACACCTTCACATTACACTTCAACTCAAACCCGTGGCGCTCGACAAATCGCAGCTTGTCCGGTTGCATCTCATCGAAGTCTTTCACAAAGGGGCCGAGGTAGTCTAACAGCGGCTCCGCGTCGGGATTTTCGTTAATAAATATGAAGTTTCCGTACTTCTCGCAACGAACTTTGTAGAGACTCCGGCAAGACATATCCAGATTGACGAAATCGCGCTTGTCGCGCAGGTTGATCAGGTCCCCCTCCAGATTGTAAGTCCAGCCGTGATAGCCGCACATCAATCCGCGTTTGTTTCCCGATTCGCTTTCAACAATGGGTGACCCACGATGCCGGCAGGTGTTAAAGAATGCGCGCACGACGCCATCGTTTCCCCGGATAAGGAAAATCGGGGCGCTGCCGCGCTCAAAGAGAAGGAAGTCCCCTGGGTTGGGTAGCTCATCATCGTGGGCGACATACAACCAGGAGTTCTGCCACAGTTTTTTCAGTTCGAGCTCGAAGAAGTCCGGGTCTGTGTAGCGTCGTACCGGAATATCCGGAAGTTGCGGGAAATCGGCGGGGGGTTCCTTGCGTGAGCCCTCGTAATCCATACCTGCCTGAATCAAGTCTTCTGTTTGGCGATCCATCCTAATGTCCTACGATGTAAAGTTTGTGTATTGCACGTTCGATAAAACCCCAGTTCCGGAATGTGCCCATTCCAGTGGGGTGCCCATTAACACAGAAATTGGGTCAGCTTCCGATGGGTTTGGGAATCTTCAGGTGCTCAGCCCATTGGTGCCAGGGCGTGCCGGTGCTGAGGCCTCCGTCGACGACCATCGACTGGCCGGTGATCCAGCTCGACTCATCACTGGCGAGAAATAGCGCCATGGCGGCCAGGTCATCCGGCGTGCCCACGCGACCAATCGGGGTGATTTCCTTAAAGTGATCCAGCACCGTCGTAACGCCCTGGAATATCGGGGTATCCACACAGCCGGGGCAGATAGAGTTGACACGTACGCCATAGTGACCGAACTCGAGCGCTGCGCTATTGGAAAGACCGATAACACCTGCCTTGGCCGCTGAATACAAATGTGGCCCCACACCGGAAGTAAGACCGCACACCGAAGCGTTGTTGATAATACTCCCGCTGCCACGTTCCATCATGTGTTCGGCGACATGCTTCATGCCGAGAAACACACTTTTGAGGTAGGCATTGATCGTGATATCGAAATCCTCTACCGGGATAGAGGCGAGCGGGCCGTTGGCTCCGCCGCCACCGGCGTTATTGAACAGGCAGTCCAGTTTGCCCCATCGGTCGATAGTTTGTGTGATTGCCTGGGAGACATCCTGCTCAACGGATACATCGGTGCGAATGAACAGTACCTCATCACCGAGCTCGGCGGCGAGGGCGGTGCCTCTCTCTTCATCCAGGTCGGCGATGGTTACCTTTGCGCCCTCAGCCACGAAACGCCTGACAGTGCCTTCGCCAATTCCCGAGGCTCCTCCCGTGATAAGAGTGGCCTTACCCTCTAATCTGCTCATATCCGTAACTCCTTCTCTTTCCTTATCATGTCTATGGCTACCTGAAGTGGATCAATCCAGCAGATAGGGTGCAAGCTCGCGCCAGACCTCCACTTCCGGTTTTGGACCCCAGGACTGAACGCCCACGTGGTCAGCACCGGCATCTAGATGGGCGTGCACCTTGGCCGCGATAGTCTCTGGATCACCCCAGGGGACCAGTGCGTCGATCAGGCGATCGCTGATATCGCCGCCTTCGACGGTGAAATCTTCGACAGTGTAGCCGAGGCGATACATATTGTTGGCGTAGTTCGGTGCCCGCAGATACAGTGTGACAAACTCTCGGGCGATGGCTCGAGCCTTGTCGGGGTCGCTCTCGAGAATCACCGCCACTTCGGGTGCGAGCAACGGCCCTTCACCCAGAACCGCTCGCGCCGCAGCAGTGTACTCGGCGGTTACCAGGTAGGGGTGACCACCGGCAGAGTGAGTGGCGCCGAGTTCCAGCATTTTGGGACCGAAGGCGCCAAGCACACAACCCTCTCCCGGCAGGCCCTCGGCAGCGAGGTCTTCGACATAGCCCCGCATCTTTGCCAGCGGAGAGATTTTCTCGTAGGCGTCGCCGACAAGACCTTTGTGACTGGCCCCCAGGCCAAGCAGGAAACGGCCACCGCTGTCGTCACGCAGTTTTTTGGCTTCCTGGGCGGCCTCGGCGGGCTCGTGACGCCAGATATTGACGATGCTGGTGCCGACGGTCAGGTTTGAAGTGGCTGCCAGCGCCATACCGCAGCGTTCGAAAATGTGGCCACCATCAAAACCGGGAATCCATAACGCCGAGTAACCGAGATCTTCGGCGGTTTTTCCCATAGTTGTCGCCATTTCAGCTGGACCGAAGTAGGGCGTACGGCTCCAGGCGCCGATTTTGCCCAGTTGTTTTTTGACCGGTTCTGCATCTATTTTAGTTTCTATGCGGCCTCTCTCTCGTGCGCGATCGACCGCTTTGACCCACCCCTGTTCCAGCTTGGCAGCCGCAGCTCGGCGCTGCTCTTCCAATGCTTCGGCCTCGGCAGCTGTCGGGCCTGAGTCCGAAGGCGCTACAACCTTCAGTTCAGTAATACTGTCATCTGCCTCTCGCCACAACTGCAGCATTCGCTTACCAAAGGTGTTCTGAACCCAATCACTCCAATCGCTGTAGGGCGCTGGAAGCTCAAGTTGCACCACGTTATCGCGTGATTCTACAAATACCAGGGGCTCCAGCTTGATGCTATACACCTCCTTGGGTACTTCGACGCTAAGTTGTTCACGGACCTTTTCCCAGATCTCGCTTGAACGAGGCTCTTGATCACTACCGGTCATCTTTATTCTCTCCTCACTTTAATTGGCCAGCGACTTCCTCGCTGTTGCGCTCGATAACCATCCAACTTCATATCCCTCAGAAAGTTCATGCCTGCGTTACAGGCTAATTCTGTCTCAAGGAAGCGTTTGATAGTTAGCTAATTGGTTGAAACATACTTATTGGTCGTACAGTACATTAGTTTCAGAGATGCGTCAACTTTCGTGTGCCTGCCGGAGACACTTTTTATTGCCGCTCCCGAAGGCGCGTGAAATCAGTCGTCCGAAGAAGTGATGCGGTATTTATTGCAATTTCTGGGGTGTATCACAGAGCGTATTCGGAATTGTGCAGGCTGATCCCTGTTGATCCGGATTTCAAGAAATCGTGGTATCCGTCTTTATCTCCAACGGTTCTTAAGGCTTTATTAGCTAAAAACTGATCTAACAAGGTCGATACAATCAGGCAATTTTTCGAGAGCATATCGCCTAGTTGTAGATGCTCTTGAGAGTTATTGTTTGTTTTTGACGAATCTTCCCGATAGAGATTAAGCAGGAATTGAACAATGGCTACCGATACTCAATTTGGCCCCGAGGGCTGGACACCCGAGCGAATCAGCTCACTTGCTGGCAAAACCTTTCTCATTACCGGTGCTAACACCGGTGCAGGGTTTCAGGCATCACGGATACTGCTTTCCAAGGGCGCGAAAGTCGTAATGCTTAACCGCAATCCTGGCAAATCCGAAGCGGCCATCGAGAAATTGAAAGAGGAATTTGGCAACACTGCGGACGTAAGCTATGTACTCATGGATCTCGCGGAACTCGCGTCAGTGCGCACGGCTGCGGCGGAGATATTAGATAAGTGTCCTCGCATCGACGCGCTTATTTGCAATGGCGCTATCGCACAGATTGCGAAGCAGGAGATTACAGTCGACGGTTTTGAAAGTCAGTTGGGTGTTAACCACTACGGTCATTTTCTGCTATGCGGACTGCTGTTTGAGCGCATTGATGCATCTGCGGGACGTATTGTAGTTGTCTCCAGCGAGGGGCACAGAATGGGGCTGAGAACCATCCAGTTTGAAGATATGAACTGGGACAAAAACTACCATCCCAACAAGGTTTACAGCCAGAGTAAGTTGGCACAGATGATGTTTGCCTACGAATTACAAGAGAGAATTCAGGCCGCTAACAAAAACGCGAAAGTGTATGTCTGCCACCCCGGTGCTTCAGATACCTCGTTGATCCGCGAAAGTGCCAGTTTTGCTACCCGATTCAGCTGGTCATTGATGGTGAAGATGGGCCTGGCTCAATCGGCCGAAAAAGGGGCTTATCCTGAAGTAATGTGTGCCACTGAAGAGAACCTGAAAGAGAGAGCTTACTATGGACCCTCAGGACGAATGAATTGGGTCGGTCCGGTGGGTGAGTGCGAACTCGAGTCTTTCGTTCTGGATAAGGAGGTTTTAACCCGATTGTGGACACTCTCTGAGAATGAAACTTCCCTGAGTTGGATAGTGTAGTTTTGCGCAGGATGATCCACGAACAATGATGGATCTTAGCCGAAATGAACGATTGCAGCTTAACTCGCCTTTAATAGTAGTAAATGTGATGAAGAAAATAGTATTGGCCGTAGGAATCCTTATGTCGATCTCGAGCATGTCATCTGCAAGCAATGTAAGTGAACAGGTCAGTGGGTCGGAAGGTACTGTCCAGGATATGGAGGGCAACACCTATCGTACTGTGAAGATTGGCAGCGATATCTGGCTGGCCGAAAACCTCAGGAGCACCGTTTTTCAAGATGGCTCAGAAATCGAGACAGCTTTTATTCCAGATGACGACGAAAGTAACCTTTTAAAGTATGGCCGGTTATATGCCTGGCACGATGTAAGCGATGAGAGAAATATCTGTCCCGTTGGCTGGAGAGTTGCCTCTGATGCGGATTGGAAAGCCCTGGAACGAGCCATTGGTGTGCCCGAAGAGGATTTGGATAAGACCGGATGGCGAGGCGATAACGACATAGCAATCACGCTGAAAGACTCCCAGCCAGACTCTATGTTTAAGAAATTCGATCAGTCACAGGTCAACAAACACGGCTTTTCTGCCACACCTGCCGGTGTTAAGTGGAACAACTGGTACATCACCCAGGGAATATACACAGAGTTTTGGACAAGCAGCAGCGCGACAGAAAAAGAAGCTTATGCAAGAACGCTGGCTTATGCCTCCTGGAATACCCATAAGGGCGAGATACGTCGAGCCACACTGGGAAAAAACTACATGTTTTCAGTCAGATGCGTGAAAAATTGAGCATGACCGAGGTGTCTGGACGAGCAGATCTGACCATCCAGGATGGCTGCGGAAGGTGTATACATGATAACCGCTCAAACACCGAAATGCCCCTCAGCAGGGTGTATAAGTAAGGATTCAGTGTTGACGGCCCCCAGAAACTAATGTACTGTGCAACCAATAAGTAAGTTATAGCAGATAAGCGATGGAATAACTGAAGTAAGATCCATCGAAATCCGCGCCATACTCCGGAATCATGTAAGGACATTTACGCATTTATGCGGTATTCAGTGAAAAGATACATAGTTGTTGATCAGTATGTATCTAATGAAAAGACAGGGCTGTAGTCCTGGCGTATTTGCAAAACTGAAAATTGGTAGTTAATAGCGGCGAGCGATTTTAGCCGGTGAATCAAGCTGAGGAAGGTACGATAATGAAAATGAAACTGTCGAGGTTTAACCAATTGGGTTCAATAGAGCACTCGAGTCACGCTCCTTTCAAGCCGACTGCATTGGCTCTGGCATTCATGTCAATGAGCTCAACGCTATTGCCGGCCCAAGCGGTTCAGGCGCAGGGCGCCAATGTACTTGAAGAGGTAATTGTAACGGCCCGTAAGCGTGAGGAATCTCTGCAGGAAACGCCCGTTGTAGTCAATGTGCTCACTGCGGATATGCTTAACTCTCAGCGGATTGAAGGGATCGAGGACCTTGGAACCGTTGTTCCGGGTCTGGTTACTTCGAGAAGCGGGGCGTCCAGCAACGGTTCTATCTTTTTGCGCGGCGTAGGGACAGGATCCGGTAACGGCTTGTTTGACCAGGCGGTGGCTATCAACTTTGATGGCGTAGGTATCAGCAGCCCCCAGTTGATGACGGCGGGTATGTTTGACCTGGACAGAATTGAAGTGCTGCGGGGGCCGCAAGCTCTGTTTTATGGCAAGAATAGCCCCGGCGGTGTAATTGCACTCCATACCAAGAAACCCACGGATGAGTTTGAGCTGGAGATCACCACAATGTATGAAACCGAGGGTGAAGAGCCAGCCGTGCGGGGCATCGTCTCCGGTGGGCTGACCGATACACTTTTCGGGCGTCTGGCTGTGGGTTGGTCGGAAGCCGACAATCACTTGTTCGATGTTTACAATTTCGATGTGTTTGAGCCGGGCCCCGGTGGTGTGCCGGTGCAAACGGCATTCGGTACCGACAGGCACCCTGTGCAGATCGAACGAGTCTTCGCTATGGGTACCCTGGTGTGGGAGCCTACCGACACGTTCTCGGCCAGTTTGAAATATGCGTATTTGGAAGAGAAGCAGGATGGCAGCGCGGCCTTCAACTTCCAGCGAACCCGGTGTGGGCTGGGCGAGCCGCAGGTTATATACCCGGTGCCGGGTATCGATGAATGCGAAATGAACGACGAGGTTGTAGCTTCCGCGCCGAATCCGGTGATCGTTGAAGCAGACGGTTTCCATTCTGATTATCGCGGTGATGCCGGTGGCTTCGATGAGAATGAAGTCAACTTCTTTGTATTGGAGATGAACTACGACTTAACTGATGACCTCAGTTTAATATCGGTGACCGGGTACTTCGATAACGACGGTCAACGGCTCGCGGAGTCTTCCTGGCAGGTGGCTTCTGGCCTGCTCAGCTCAGGAATTCATGAACACGAGCAATGGAGTCAGGAACTTCGCTTGAGCTCAAACTACGACGGGGCAGTCAATTTCACCGTGGGTGCTTACTACGAAGAAAAGGAAATCACGTCGGGGCAAGGTGTTGTTATAGCGAGTAATTTTGTAGGCCTGCCCACGCAATTCTTTGGTGTATTCGCGATTCCCGGTGGTACCCAGGTGAATACGCAGGATGGTACGGCCTACTCAGTGTTCGCCCAGGTGGATTGGGAGTTGACCGATAAGTTGACCCTGTCAGGTGGTGCCCGCTACTCCTATGAAGAGAAAGAGGCGGGGATTAACCTTGAGGTGGGTGCGGCTCCGGAAATCGGACAACCGGCTATCCCCGCTACCGACATTCTTCTGCTTGACGACAAGCCCGATTGGAGCAATGTCTCCCCTGAAGCGACGCTGAGCTATCAGTTAACTGACGACATTATGTTCTTTGCGAGCTACAAGTCAGGTTTCAAGTCTGGCGGCATTGATGGTTCTTTTGACCCCAATCTCCTGGGCCTTACATTTGCAGGTATCCCTTTTGATGCGGAGTATGATGAAGAGACTGTGGAGGGTTTTGAAGTCGGCATGAAATCCACCTTGCTGGACGGGACGCTGCGCTTGAATCTGACGGGTTACAGTTACGACTATGAGGATATGCAGCTATCTGTATTGGAAGCGAGTGGCGGACTTCCTTCCCTGCACGTGCTTAACGCCGCGGAAGCGACGCTGGAAGGTATTGAACTCGAGAGCTTTTGGCTGACACCCATCGACGGTTTATCACTGACGGCTAACGTTGCCTGGTCCTTCTCCGAATACGGGGATTACATCGCTGACTGCTTTGTCGGGCAAACAATTGACGAAGGCTGTAACCTCAACCCCGATCCGAACACCGGTAATTTCACGGGGTCAGATATGTCCGGCGAGTCAATGTCGCAGTCTCCGGACTTGAGCGGCACACTCGGTCTGGATTACCTGATAGCGTTGGGGGCTAACTGGAACCTTGGCCTCAATATTACCACCGCCTACAAGGAAGAGTATGACACCACGCCTTTACCCTATCCGGATGACTATCGCCAGGATAGTTACTGGTGGACGAATGCTTCCGTGAGTGTTTTCTCAAGCGATGATACGTGGGAGTTCTTCGTCCGCGGTGTCAACCTGGGGGATGAATACTTCGCCAGCGATGGCGCGTCTACCTTTCCCGTGGCCAACGATGGGCTAACCGGGACCAATAATCCCAATGGTCGTGCAGATTTCTTCCAGTTCATTAATGGTGGTCGTCAGGTCACCCTTGGTTTCACTTACCGACTGTAAGTGAAGTAAGGCGGCTAACAGTCAGCGTCATCAAAGGCGATAGGGGCCCTGATGACGCCACCAATACCTGGGAAGTAACACTGTACATGAAGAGCGGAGGACAATGGCCCCCCGCTCTAAGCGCGTCACTGCCAGTTATGCATCGGTGTTGTTAAGTTCGGCCAGCCCGAACCCTGATAGATTCAAAAAGTGAATGGCACTCAATCGGTGTTACCAGACGGCAATGGGTTAACGTGATGAAAGTTACCAGGAAAATGCTTCACGAGGACTTGCAGCCAGCGGGTGTGTACTGGCAGCAGATGCTTGCCAAATATCTGTTCCGATATCAGTGGTCGACCAAGATGGCGCACAAACTCATTGGCGCGCAACTGGCCGAGCAGGGAGAAGATGCTAACTCAGTCATGAGTGCTGAGGAGCGATATCTGCCTACAGCTGATGGTGATACCAAGATACGGGTCAAGATCTATCGCCCCAGATCTAAGTCCGAAAAAGTGGCCGGCAAACTGCCGCCGATGCTTTATACGCACGGGGGCGGATATATCACCGGGGCCCCAGAGTTTTTTGAAGGCATACTGGCAAAATTCATAGAGCGTAGGCCCTGCGTTATTGTAGCGCCGGCTTATCGTAATGCACTGATCAAGCCTTACCCAGCGGCGTTCGATGATTGCTATATGACGCTCCTTTGGATGCGGGACAATGCCAATGCTCTGGGTATTGATGCCAGTAAATTAATGATAGCGGGTCACAGTGCCGGGGGTGGCCTGACGGCTGCTTTGACGCTTAAAGCGCGAGATACCAGGGATGTTAACGTCGCCTTCCAGATGCCGTACTACCCGATGATTGACGATCAGCAGCCCAATGACCCCGCGCGCTACATGGACTGTCCGGGATGGGACACTAGAACCAACGCCTTTGGCTGGGCCAGTTATCTGAAGGATCTGCGCCATAAAGGTTTACAGATCCCTGCATATGCCGCCCCGGCGAGAAATACCAATTACAGCGATTTCCCGCCAACGATAACTTTTGTGGGCGAGTATGAGCCATTTTATTGGGAGACGGTGGAGTACGCCCGTCGACTACGAGAGGCTGGTGTCGAAGTGGCCTTTAAAGAATACAGTAGGAGTACTCACGGTCCGGATATGATTATTCCGGATTCGCGCCTGGGGCGGGATGCAATCGCGTTTTCGCTCGATAATTACGCAAGATTCTATGACAGGTATGTCAGGTAGGAGGCCCACCCCTCGCACTTGGCGGTACAAACTACAGAAGAAGCAACACTGCGAGCTTGGAGGGAAAATCCGTAGGCGGAGAACACGATGCTGTGCGTCTGGATGCGCTCGAGAAGAATTGAGTTTCTAAACAACAGGAAATCGATATGAATTACAAAGGAAAATCTGCCCTCGTTACTGGCGGGGCTACCGGTATTGGACGTGCATTAGCTGTCTCACTTGCCAAAGCTGGTGCCAAAGTCGCCATCGCTGATATTGACCTGGCAAATGCCCAATCGGCGGTTGAGGAAATCAAGGCGTCGGGTGGCGCTGCGGTGGCATATCAGTGCGATGTGGCGAATATGGAACAGGTGGCCAACGTATTTTCGCAAGCCTTCGAGGACTTTGGGGCCATAGAGCTCGCATTTATCAATGCGGGTGTTACCCAGCTTTCGAAGCTTCAAGACCTCGAGGCTTTGGACCTGGAGTGGATGTTTAAGGTTAATGTATTCGGCGCCTGGCAATGCGCCAAATGCTTCATTGAAGAGACCAGAAAAGCCGGCACCGTTGGAGCGCGGTTGGTTTTCACAGGCTCGGAGAACTGTCTATCGATTCCTCCCAGCTCAAGAGCCCTCGGAGTCGGGGGCTACAATATGACCAAACACGCCATGCTTTCGATGGCGGAGACGTTCAGATACGAGCTGGAGAACGAGGGCATTGCTGTCAGTCTGGCTATTCCTGGTGGGGTCCAAACGGAGATCATATTCTCGGTTCAAAAACGCCAGGACGAATTTGGTGGCGCAGGTACGCCCGTCTTCGCCGCTGCCGGCGATCTCGAGCTTGGCGGAGAAGAACCTCCGCCGATCATCAGCCCCGAGCAAGCGGCTGACTTCATTCTGAAAGGCGTGGCCGACGAGCAGTTCTTCATTCCTACTCACACCCACATATTGCAGGACTTTATGAGCAGGGCGGCTGAGATTGAAGCGGCATTCTTTGATTAACGTTATCGATGGGTCATCGAGATGATAAGAAAAATTTTTATTGCAGTATTGCTCTCGCAAATTCCGCTCTCAACGTTATTAGCTGATTCCCAGCCGGCGCCAGTTAGCAAGCAACAGTTCCAACAGTGGTTTGACGAAGCATCAAATTGGGGTCGTTGGGGAAAGGATGATGAACTCGGCACATTAAATACCATTACGCCGGAAGTAAAAGTCAGGGCGGCAGACCTGGTAGAGGCGGGGGTCAGTGTTTCGCTGGCATTTGACCTCAATACCGTCAAAGACGAATACAACCCGGAACCGTTTTCGATCCACTCCAGGGTTGTCAGCGTCGGCGATGACCTTTCCGTTGTGTCTGATCGTTATGCTGTGGAGTACCACGGTGCAGCACATACACATATTGATAGCCTTGCCCACGTGGTTCACAAAGGGAAACTCTACAACGGCGTGCCCGCTAGCGTGTTGGGTCCTGACGGATCTGCGAAGTTGGGCATCGACAACATGCAGGATGGCATTTTTACGCGTGGTGTGCTTGTAGACATGGCGTGGTTACGCGGCGTTGACTTTCTCGCCCCGGGTGTGGCGATTACCGCGTCTGATCTCGAAGAGTGGGAACGAAAAACCGGCGTCACCATCCGTGCCGGCGATGCGTTGCTCGTGCGAACAGGCCGGTGGGAACGTGTCCGGCAAGAGGGGCAACTGCACTTGATTGACGGTTCGGCGGGCTTGCACGCATCAGTCGCCTTGTGGCTGAAAAAGAGAGATGTGGCTGTCGTGGGATCGGATGGTGGTAACGATGTACTGCCCTCTGGTGTCGAGGGCATGGTAATTCCATTTCATACACTGACTCTGGCCGCACTTGGCATGCCCTTGCTCGACAATCTAGATCTCGATGGCTTGGCCAGCCAGGCGATGCAGCAGGAGAAGTGGGAATTTTTATTTGTTGCCGCACCGCTGCGAGTAGGCGGTGGCAGCGGCGCTCTGCTAAATCCGTTGGCAGTGTTTTGATGACTTTTCGCTTGCCTGTCAAGGAGGTGTATCAGCAATGAATAAGCTAGGACTACTTGATCAGGCAATCTTCAAGTCCGAACAGGTTGGCATGCCGCCCATGTATATGGGTACCGCTATGATTGTGGACCCCGCCACTGCGCCTGAGCCTCTCGATGGCACTATGTTGGCCAATCACCTGGCGGCCTGTCTGGAAGAAGTGCCTCTGATGCGCCAAAAGCTTGTACAGGATGAGTTACGGCTCGGCAACATGCTCATTGTGGATGATCCCGAATTCGATGTGAACAATCATGTCCAGATAGTGGAGTTCGAGGAGCCCGCGGGTTACGACGAGCTTACCGACTATCTGGGTACCTTCGCGATGCGACGCCTGGATTTCAATCGTCCCCTTTGGCATCTGGAGGTCATTGAAGGACTGGAGCATGGATACATCGCCGTTGCCATGCATATTCATCACTCCATTATGGACGGTGTGGGAGCGCAAACCGCCATCGCATCCATTTGGAGCGGGAAGCCAATTCCCGCCAGAAGCCCACGCACAGAAGCGTGGCACGCCAGACCCGAACCCCACGCACTTCAGCTGGTGGGCAGTGCACTCGTGGATAACGTTAAGCGCCTGGTTGTTGATACCCCCACATTTCTAGTCAAGAACAGTCGTCCAATTCTGCATAATCTGAATAACTTGATTAGCGAGCGCCTGCAACTGCAACGAGACGAAGAAATTGTATCGGGGGAATCTCTGCCTCATGTGCACAAAACCTCGCTGAATGAACCGCGCCTATCCGATAAGCGCGCTGTGGCTTATGTTGAACTGCCGATCAAAGACATAAAGGCAATGCGCACTCACTACAACTGCACGGTCAACGATCTGGCATTATTCATCAACTCCTGGGCTCTGGACCACTATTTCAGGGAGATCGGTGAAACCATCGACTTTGACCTGCTCTCCGCCATGCCATTGAACACGCGGGCAGAGGGGGACAACAGTGCGGGCAATCATATGCACGTCGCCAGGATTAATTTGCATAACACGATTTCAGATCCCGAAGATCGTCTCAAGGCCATTGCGAAGGATACGGTGGAGCTTAAGCGCGCCGTTCACGAACAAGGTCAGCGCGCGAACACGGAATCGCCCAAGATCGATTACGGGACTATGAGCAGTCTGTTGAGCCCCATAGTACTTGAAGCACTTATCTTTGGCGTATCACGCTTTAACCTGATGGAAAAAAGCATCACGGTTAACACCAGCATCACCAATGTGCCGGGCTCGCTCAAGCCGGCCTACATGGCCGGTGCAAGGCATGTGTCGACTGTGCCCATGGCGCCCCCTTTCAACAGCATAGGGCTAAACATTGCCATTACATCCGTTGAAGACCTGCTGCTAATTGGCTACCACGGCTGCGGTGAGGCAATTAAAGACAAGGAGCTGTTTGTGGAAGGTGCTCGTGCAGGATTGGCCGCGTTGCAATCCAGATCCAAGCCTAAAACTAAAGCGAAGACAAAACCCAAGGCGAAGACCAAATCCAAGCCGAGAGCTAACAAGGCCAAGAAAAACAGTTAATAGCCAGATTCGCGTAACTGACTTTTTCCGGCCTGCGCACGAGCCCACTCTAGAAAACGATGCGCACCGTTTATAGCATGCTCTGCGCGCACCGTGCGCAGTAGTTCAAAACCGTGTTCCGCACCCGGAATTTCTGCATACACAACAGGGGAGGCGGAGGCGCTTCTCAACTGCATGGCAAAGTTACGCGCGTTGGCCGCGGGTAGCAGGCTGTCCATCTCACCATGGATTACCATAAAGGGTGGCGCTTGTTCGTGTATCTGGGCGACGGGTGAGGCCAGTTCCCACAGGGCGGGGTTATCCTCCTGGGACACATGCATTACGTTCTCAATCAATGTTTTTTGTGCCAACTCATAGTTCGGATAATCGTAGTGGTGGTTGCGAAAATCGTACTCGCCGTAGAACGGTACACAGGCCTGAACTGAAGTGTCAGTGTTTGGGTGTAGCTTCTGTAGATCCGCCCGGTTAGCAGTGAGTCCCATTAAAGCGGTCAGGTGCCCCCCCGCAGAGCCACCGGTCACTGCGACAAAATCGGGATCCATACCGTAGGTTTTCCCGTGCTCGCGAATCCAGCACAGCGCAGATTTGCAGTCCTCAAGGTGGGCGGGAAAAGCAACACTGGGGCTCAGTCGATAATTTGCGGCCACGCAGATCCAGCCATTCGCAGCCATATGGTACATCAGCGCCAGCGCCTGTGACCCTTTGTCCCCCATCATCCAGGCACCACCGTGAATTTGTAGGAGTACGGGGCGGCCTTCCGTGGGGCGGCCCTCCGTGGGACGGCCTTCCGTGGGGCGGCCCTCCGCGAGACAGCTATTAGCGGGCAGGTTCTTGGGGCGATAAATATCGAGATACTGCCTCTTGCCGCCGGGTAAATAGGGAATGTTGGAGATGCGCTCGACATCCGGGTGGCCAAAGGTTAGCGGTCTTGCCCAGTCCCTGAAATGAACCTGTGTTCGGAAAGTGTGCTGTAAATCTTCTGGTATTGTCTCGAGATAATCACTACCCAGGCCTGAGGTCAGTGCGTTGTTGACGGCTATCTGAGTGCGTTCCAGGCCTTGCCATTGTCGCCATGCCAGCCCCGGCCAGCTCAGTAGCAGCAGGCAGAGTCCCAGAAGACCGATGGCGGAGTCGAGCGCTCCAGCGATAATAAATAGCGACGCCAGGCACAACTGCAATGCCAACCACATCCATGCCAGCTCCGTACCCAGCAGAGAGAACCAGCAGACCGTCAGCATGCCTGCGTAACCGCGGGCTGGGGGCCTGGGGTGAAACATGCAAAGTATAGAAGTGAGGTTAAACAGCCCGAGGCCGAACAACAACCAGCTCATGTTCTCTGGATCTACCTTTTCATTTTCTGGTGTGAGTGCTTGTGCGGGTGTTAGTGCCTGGAATGGCTCCACTGCCGGGGAGATTGTCCGTACATGCGTTTAAACTCTCGGCTGAATTGGGAGGAACTCACATAGCCGACCTCCATAGCCGCTTCGCTTACATTCATTCCCTCGGCGATCTTCATGGCCGCGTTGTTCAGCCGCATGGACTTTACGAACTGAATGGGTGACATCCGGGTGGCCTCTTTGAATTTGCGATGGAGTACCGCGCGACTCATTCCTACCTGCGAGGCCATGTCTTCAATGGTGACCGGTTTGTCCAGGCGGACGGACAAATACTCGATTGCGCGGGCAATTTCATTGCCCACACCAAATGCCCGCCTGGCAGAAGTTCCCGCTTCACCCTTGAGTATCGCGTAGTACAACTCCCGCAGCCTGGCATCGCCAAGCACCGCAGTATCTGCTGGGTCATCCGCTATCTGCAGTAACCGCAACAGTGACTCGGTGAATGCATCGTCCCATCTAGCCAGGGCAAGACCCTGGGGGAGGGTGCTGTTCTTTGGCCGTTGGATGGACCCACTGGCGTTTTCCATTTCAAGGGCCAGTTCAGTCATCAATCTCGTATCCAGGGAAATATAGACACCTAGAAGAGGATCGTCGGGAGATGTTTTGGGAGTCCCCACTTCCACCGGTAAAGACACGGTGCAGCACATGTATTGGCTGCTGTCGTACACGTATCTCTTGCCATCCAGTATGGCTTCTTTGGAACCATTCACGATGGCAACAACCGTGGGTTCGTACACCGCTGGGGCGCACGGAATGGGAGCGGTTACCCGGAAGAGTTGTACTCCCTTTATCCCGCTTTCTACCACGCCGTCCTCGTCGACCCGATCCTCGACAAGTTGTTTTATCAGTTGTCTACTCATGTTGCCAACATAGCATCGTGAAACCCACCACTCAATCCCGCTGATATGAATAGGCAAGTATTTAAGACTATATTGCCTGATTGTAATCAGCATCAAGAGCTATAGTTAAGTTAAGAGAAAGCCGCCCCCCCGCACGAAGATACGTTAGCGACGACCCTCACCGCTGATTTGCCTCCTGTTACATACGACTAGGCGTTGACGGCCTCTACAGATTCAAGTAAAGTTCTTTTTAAATACTTAGTGGCCAATAGGTAAATAAGTAGTGCTCATAGTAACCACATTCAGGATGCGGATCAAGAGGCCGCTCGGAACGCCAATTCAGGAGGTTGGACAGTGACTACCCAAAGAAAATTCGGACGCAAGGGCTGGACTCCTGAACGGCTCGGGTCACTCGCTGGTAAAACCTATGTGATTACAGGCGCCAATAATGGTGCGGGCTTTCAGGCTGCGCGGACGTTCCTGGGAAAGGGCGCAAAAGTCGTCATGTTGAACCGCAATGTTGATCGATCAACCGCCGCTGTTGATGCACTGAAAAAAGAGCTCGGCAGCGATGCTGACGTGACTTTTGTGCGATTGGATCTGGGAGACCTGGAGTCCGTCCGCAAAGGCGCGGCGGAGGTGTTGGAGACGGTTCCCCGAATCGACGCCCTGATCTGCAATGCTGCCGTTGCCCATATGCCGACACGCGAACTGACCGAGGATGGTTTTGAGGCACATTTTGGTATTAACCATTTAGGCCATTTCTTACTGTGCGGTTTACTCTTCGAGCGCATAGATGAATCGGCGGGCCGCATCGTGATGGTGGGCAGCAAAGGTTACAAGTTTGGCGACAAGCGCATTTATTTTGAAAACATTGATTTTGTTGGTAACTACGACACCTATAATCCTTACTACCAGAGCAAGCTCGCCCAGGTAATGTTCGGCTATGAACTGCAACGTCGCGTAAAAGCAATGGATAAGAAAATCACTATCCAGGTTTGTCACCCTGGCGCGACCCGAACTAATTTGTTAAATGACACAGCCAGCTTCGCCCTCAAGACTAGCTGGGCTGTGCTTTCTTTGTTTGCGCAGTCTGCAGCAAAAGGTTCATGGTCAGAAACCCTATGCGCAGCAGAAGAGAACGTTGAAGATAACAAGCTCTATGCGCCCACCAGATTCGAAATGGTCGGTGCTGTAGACGAGTGCCCGATAGACCCGTGCGCCCTGGATAGAGAGTCAGCCGCTAAACTGTGGGCAGTTTCGGAAGAAAGAACGGGCTTGAGTTGGCTGAATGTCTAAGTTGCCGCGGGAGGTGTTGCTATGAAGCAGTTTGAAACGGACGTTGCTGTTATCGGCTGTGGGGTCGCTGGGATGACCGCTGCGTTGTCGGCGCTTGAGTCCGGCGCGAAAGTGATAAACATTGAGCGCTCTACATTTGAAGAGCGCGGTGGTAATTCCCGCTGGACCGACGCCAACCTCAAATTGAAGCTTGGCCAGGAGGAGCCTGAGTGGGATGACGCTTTCTGGGCCTCCTTCGAAACAAGTCACGGTTACCACGTCGACCCTGAGATGATGGCGGAAACGGCGAGTGACTATGCCAGCTGGCACCCCAATGTTAAGACGGGTCCTTTCCTCGATCCCGAGTTACTGAGCGCCTTCTCAGAAGCGATGCCCGATACCATAGAGTGGCTGCGCGATCTCGGCGTCGATTTCAATATGGACGGAAAGTTCTACCCTTTCTTCCTAAAAGTGATGTTGATGCCTTACATCACCGGCGGTGGACTTGAGGTCATCGACAAACTAACACCGTTGATTCAGGCCAAAGGGGGCGAGTTTCTCTGCGAAACAACGGCGGTCAGGTTGATCGAGGACGATATGGGTCGCGTCTGTGGTGTTCGTTGTTCCGGGAAAAACAACGAGCCCGTCGAGGTGCATGCCAAAGCAGTGATACTTGCCAGTGGTGGGTTCGAGGGCAACCCACAAATGCTCGCACAGTACGTTGGCAAGAAATCACGCTACATGAAACCAGTGGCGAAAGGCGGGTACTTCAACAAGGGTGAAGGACTGCGCATGGCGCTCGAACTCAACGCTGCACCGTCAGGGGACTGGAGCGACGTGCACCTGCAACAGGTCGACCCGCGTTCAACTCAACCCGAGGCACTGGTGGACATTTGGCCCTGCGGCATTGTGGTCAATCAAAACGGGGAGCGATTCATGGACGAGTGCCCTCACGATCCCGGCACTTTTCAGGAAGGGGCAGGTAGAGCGGTAGTAGAGCAGGACGGAGGCATCGGCTATATCATCTACGACGACCAACTGGACAGCGGTGATCAGGAATGGCGCTTTGGTATTCGCAGCGAAGTACCGCCCATTCAGGCTGACACCCTCGAAGGACTTGCGGCACAGCTTAATATTCCAGCCGACAAGTTTGTCAGTACTGTCGAGACTTACAACAACGCCTGCCCGGGTTCGGATCAAGTCGACTATACAACCTTCGGACAAATAGAAGGCGCTTTATTCGACTGCATAGGTACCCAGGGTCTCACGATCCCTAAAAGTAACTATGCCAAGCGGATCGATAAACCACCGTTCTTCTGTTATCCGATGATGTCCTCAATCTGCCTGACTTGTGGAGGCCTGAGGGTCACGCCAGACGCACAGGTAGTGAATTACAGCGGCGAAGTGATTCCCGGGCTCTACGCTGCCGGTGAAACCATCGGTATGTACTATCGCGAATACGTGGGTGCGACGTCAGTGCTGCGAGGCCTGATATTCGGGCGTATTGCGGGTACACATGCAGCAAGTTCGTAGATCGACTGCCCCAACTACGCGTGAAACCAGTTCGATAGAGTCCAAAGCTAGTGTGGTTCTCCTGTGGTCGGAAATTACGGTCCCCGTAGTGCCAGGTGGATTGATTATTTGAGGTACTTAAAGCAATGAACTTTGAACACAGTGACAAAGTGCTGACCCTGATGGCCCGGATAGAGGCCTTTATGCAGGCGCATATTTTCCCTGCAGAAGAGGATTATGAAGCCTTCATTCAGGACCCAGATAATCTCTGGAAAGTGCCACCTGTCCTGGAGGAACTCAAAGAGAAGGCCAGGGCCGAAGGATTGTGGAATCTGTTTCTGCCCAAGGAGTACGGTGAATTCAGTCCGGGGCTGACCAATCTGGAGTATGCACCGCTGGCAGAGTTGATGGGCCGAATCGATTGGGCCTCCGAGGTGTTTAACTGTAGTGCGCCGGACACCGGCAATATGGAAGTCCTGGCCCGCTACGGCACATCGGCACAGCAAGAGCAGTGGCTAAAACCGCTGTTGGAAGGTGAGATTCGTTCTGCCTACCTTATGACTGAGCCGCAGGTTGCCTGTTCCGACGCCACTAATGTGGAGTGCTCCATTGTCCGAGACGGCGATGAGTACGTGATCAATGGTCGCAAATGGTGGTCCTCCGGCGTCTTCGATCCCCGCTGCGAGCTGCTGCTGGTGATGGGCAAGACTGACCCTGACGCACCGCGGCATTTGCAGCAGTCCACGATTATCGTACCCAGGGATACGCCGGGGGTGAAGGTGCTGCGGCCTCTCAAGGTGTTTGGTGAGGTTCACTCGCCCAGTGGCCACGGCGAGATGGTCCTGGAGAATGTCAGGGTTCCTGTGGGCAATATGATTCTCGGTGAAGGCCGTGGTTTTGAAATCGCCCAGGGTCGTTTAGGGCCGGGCCGTATCCACCACTGCATGCGCTTGATCGGCGCCGCACAGCGCTGCCTGGATCTGATGTGTCACCGGGTAAACGAGCGGGTCGCCTTCGGTAAGAAACTCGCGGACCAAAGCAGTATTCGCCAGGATATCGCCAAATCACGCTGCGAGATCGAGCAGGCTCGCATGCTGACATTGGCTGCCGCCGATAAGCTGGATAAGTATGGCAACAAAGAGGCGCGGGACTTGATCGCGATGATTAAAATTGTCGCTCCGCAGATGTGTCAGACCGTAGCAGATCGTGCAATCCAGGCCCATGGTGCGATGGGCCTTTGCCAGGATACGCCGATCGCCAACCTGTTTGCCTATGGACGTTTTGTGCGCCTGGCGGATGGCCCGGACGAGGTGCATATGTCTCAGTTGGGCAAGTTGACTGTCGCAGATACAGTCGCTGCCACTGGCAAACACCTTGTGTAACTGCGGTAGATGCTCGCGCAGACAGGTAGCCGCGGGTGCTCCTCCCCCTTGATTGGCTACAACACCACGGTAAGTAACAGGAAAAACAATGAGCAAGGGAAACGCGCTGGATTTCAGCGGTAAAAAAGTACTGGTATGTGGCGCCTCGGATGGAATTGGCTACGGTGTGGCGAAAGCCTTTCTTGATCACGGTGCTGAAGTCTCGATCACCGGCACTCGCACAGTGGACGCCTACGACAATGATTTCAGCGGTATGCAGTTCCACTCGCTGGACATTCAGGATGCGGCCGCGATCACCGAATTGGCAACAAGATTCGACGCCCTGGATGTGCTGGTGAACTGTATCGGCTCAGTGCTTTGGAAAAAGGCGGAATTTGAGCGCGAGGGTTTCGAAAAAATCCTCAGTATCAACCTCACGGGCGCCATGCAACTGTGCATGGAGTTTTATGACCTGCTGGAAGCGAGCGGCGGCAACATCGTCAATCTCGACTCGGTGGTTTCCGTCCGCCCGGCCCTGAACAACCCGGCTTACAGCGCCAGCAAGGCCGGTCTGGTGCAGCTGACCAAGAGCCTGGCTATGAAGTGGGGACCGAAGGGTATTCGTGTTAACACGGTGGCGCCCGGTATGGTGCCCACCAAATTGACCGCGAACCAGTCCAGTCCGGAGCAGATCGAGCAGATCAATGCCACGGTTCCCTTGCGCCGCGTCGGGTCACCGGCAGATATCGCCGGCGGGGTCTTGTTCTTCGCCTCGCCACTGGCGGCCTATACCACCGGCCAGCAATTGGTCATCGACGGCGGAGTGACGTTGTAAGTTATGAAAGCATCCCCAAAGTCGAACATGTGGCAGGCCGTCGATGACTATCTGGACAGTATCGGGCATCGGCTGGACAAGGATTTCGACATTCGCAAGTTGTCTGGCGGCTCCGCCAACCTGAATTACCTGATCTCGATGGATGGTCAAAAAGCGGTACTGCGTCGCCCTCCCGATGGACCATTGCCACCGGGAGCCAATGATGTGGCGCGGGAATACAAGGTGTTATCCCGATTGGGCGACGCTTATCCTCCAGCACCGTCCGGTCTGGTTTTCTGTGATGACGATAGCGTCATCGGCGTGCCCTTTTGTATCAGCCAGTTCAGGGAGGGTATCTGTATCGGGCGCCACCTGCCGGAGGCGCTGGCGAGACGACCGCAGATTGGCCACGCCCTCAGTGATCTGCTGGTCGATGCATTGGCGCCACTGCATCGGGTGGATGTAGACGCAGTTGGTCTGGCTGGCCTGGGTAATGCCGAGGGTTTTCTGGAGCGGCAGATAGCGGGTTGGTACAAACGTGGCCAGCGCGTGTTAAGTGAGCCGCAGCAACAACTGTTGGCCTGGGTCAGGGATTGGCTGTCAGCGCACCTCCCGGAACGGCGTCCTGCCAGTTTAGTGCATAACGATTTCAAACTGGACAATATGCTAATCGACCCGCTGACCTTGCGTGTTAATGGTGTGGTGGATTGGGATATGTGCACCATTGGCGACCCTCTTTTCGAGTTGGCCATTTTGCTGTCTTACTGGGGGGGTGAGAATGATACCCCCTTGTATAGCGCACAGTGCCGTATGCCCTGTGAAGCAGACGGCTGGTGGCCCAGGCAGCAAGTTATTAAACGTTACCTGGATTTGATGGAACTCTCGGTAACCGAGCAAGACCTCTGTTTTTATTGGTGGTTGGCCCAGTACCGCAGTGTGGTCGTCTACGCGCAACTCAATATTCAGTTTCAACGAACAGGGGAACGGCCTTCGGCGTCGACCCTGACTGAATTCGATTCAATTGATGAGCTTGTTGGGCAGATGTTGCTCGAAATGACCGAGAATATAGATCGTGTCCCCGATCAGCTTAAGCTCGTCGCATAATGCTAAGCGCGCGGCCATATCCATTGGGCTGAGGCTCAGAAAACTCATATGAAAGTTACGTGAATAGAGCGCGGCGAGAAGTTTTTACGAACAAGTTTACGGAGAGTGACATGAAAGATTTCAAAGACAAAGTAGTTGTGATTACTGGTGGAGCGTCGGGAATCGGCAGGGCGATGGCCAGCCGATATGGCGCTGAAGGCGCGAGGGTGGTTATCTGTGATTTGCAGGAAGACAGTCTCCGGGCAGCGGTTGGGGAACTTGCTGACAAAGGTGTGAATGCGCATTACAAGGTCTGCGACGTGTCAAACCTGGAGCAGGTTAAGGCGGTAGCAGATTTTGCGTGGAGTGAGCTCGGCCAGGTGGATGTTCTTATGAATAACGCTGGTATTGCGGGACTACCAGAGCTCATTGTCGACTCTTCGGATGAGTCTTTTCAGCAAACGTTTAACGTAAATGTAATCGGCCCTCTCAATGGCATGAGGGCTTTTGGAAAGCGGATGATTGAGCAGGGCACACCGGCCAAGATTCTGACCACCTGTTCTGAAACTGGATTGTATGTGCCGGGCCCCATGACGGGAATCTATGCCGCATCAAAGTATGCGGTGCGTGCGATTTGCGAAACATTGAGGATGGAAGTGCCCGAGTACATTCATGTCGGTTGTATTTATCCGGGTATGGTGCAAACGCAACTTGGCGGGACTACAGAGTTAACAAAATCAGGTATGACGGCTGAGGAGTTTATCAACAAGATTTGGCCGCAAATAGTGAACTGTGAATTTCACATCGTATCTCACCCTTACGGCGGAGATTATGTGAGCGAAAGTGCCGAAGAGATCACCAGGGCATTTGATTCCTATGCGCCACATTACAATGGCGATGATATTTACGATTCAAGGTCGCTGGCAAAGCAACTGCTTAACGAGTATTAACGGACGTTGGGGATGGCAAATACAAAACCGATCCAATACGAGTTTGAGTGTTTCTTTCCGAATGTTGACCGACAGAAACTCTGGGATTTGTTTGTCGATCACGAAGCATGGTCGAAGTCAGATCTGTTACCAGGTGAGATCACCGTACTCAAGCCAGGTAAAGATCATCCACAGGGAGAAGGTGCCACACGGTCGGTATCAGCCGGGTCGATGAACATCAAAGAAGATATTGTGGGCTTCCGGTCGCCAGAGTATTTCAGCTATGCAACCCATAACGGCAGTTTGCCGGTGGATAATTTTGTGGGCGAAATGCACTTTGAAGAACAGCAGGGCGGCCTGCGAGCACAGTATAAGGGCCGTTTTAATCCAAAATACTTTGGTACCGGCTGGATTTTTAAGATTTTTCTGCGTTCAGCACAAAAGTCAGCCTGCCAAAATCTCGCAAAGGCCTATGAGGCTTACTATCAATAAGTGAGTCCCGATAAAATCTGTTTGGATAAAGACTCTACCCTGTTCTCTCACCTTACAGCCGGCTTTAGTAACAGTAAGGTAACACCAATCAACTCTCACCAGGTGTAGGATATAGTCGAATTCTATAAATTCCTTGCTCACATGACTGGAATTTCCCGCAAAATAATTACATAATTAGTGCCAATATATTGAGGGTCATTGAAGAGCGATCTGAGGGATTTCATGTCAACCAAACAAGTAGATGAAGCTGTGGATGGGCGCCGCCTTCGCAGCGAGCGCAGTCGGCTGGCCATTATCGAAGCGGCGCTGGGTCTGCAGGAGGAGGGCATTCTGGTCCCCACCGCCCAGCAGATATCTGATCGAGCGGGGGTCGGAATTCGCTCTTTCTTCCGCCATTTCGAGGATATGGAGACTCTGTTTGAGGCGGTTGATAATCACATTCGCGGTTCCTACGAAGCGTTGTTTCTCGGTGGAGATCGGGATGGAACACTAGAGGAGCGTATCAACCACGCCGTAGAACGCCATGCCGACGCTTACGAGCGGGTCAGTAGTATCATTGTGAGTACCCAGGCACAGCTCTGGCGTTATGAAGCATTGCGTAAGAACTACGCTCGCGCCCAGCGCGGTTTGCGCAAAGATCTGGATGACTGGTTACCAGAGCTGAAATCTGTGCCGCGCGAAACGCGAGAGACCATCGATGCCATTGCCTCCTTCGAAATGTGGCACAGGCTGCGCTACCACCAGAGCATGAGCAAAAAGGCCAGCATAAGAATTATCAAAGGCCTATTGAGCAGCCTGCTATGAAAAAGAGCCTGCTAGTGCTACTCGCACTGGTGTTGGTTCTGGTAGGCATTGCCTACCAGAACCAGACCTCCCTGATGCTGGCGCTGATTAAGTACAAATCCGCTACTGAATTCGAAATTGGCCCACCGCGAGAGATTGCGTGGAACACGGGACCGGAACAGGCCAGCGTCCCGCCGGGTGAGCGCCCTCCAAATATTATCCTGATTGTCGCCGACGATCTGGGCTACAACGATATTTCGACCTTTGGTGGCGGTGTGGCAGGAGGACGTGTTCAAACGCCTCATATTGATCAATTGGCCGCGGAAGGCGCGGTATTCACACAGTCTTATTCTGGTGCGGGCACTTGCGCGCCATCAAGGGCAATGCTGATGACGGGGCGCTATCCTACCCGGACCGGTTTTGAATTTACGCCCACGCCTTCAGGTATGGCGCCGATGGTGACACGCATTTCCGCGGAAATGGATGGCGGTAAACCCCCTTCGTTTTATGATGCTGCGCTCGATGAGAGCAAACCACCCTATGAGGAACAGGGCTTGCCGGGTTCTGAGATAACCATCGCCGAGGTGCTGCAAGAGCGGGGTTATGAAACCTTTCATATCGGCAAGTGGCACCTGGGGCGGCAAACTGGCATGGCGCCTCACGAGCAGGGTTTTAACCAGAGCCTGTTGATGGCCAGTGGTCTTTTCCTCCCCGAGGATGATCCCAATGTGGTTAACGCCAAACTGGATTTTGACCCGATTGACCAGTTTCTTTGGGCGCGCATGGTCTTCGCCAATAGCTTTAACTCCGGCGATCAGGATCGCTTTGAACCTGGCGGTTACCTGACAGATTACTGGACTGACGAGTCGATCAAAATTATCGAGGCCAACAAGAATCGCCCATTCTTCCTCTACCTGGGTCACTGGGGGGTGCACACACCGCTTCAGGCGACGAGGGAGGATTACGAGGCTGTTGGTGATATCCAGCCTCATCGTCTGCGAGTTTATGCCGCGATGATCCGCTCGCTGGACCGCAGCGTGGGGCGTATCAATACCGCGCTGGAAGAGGCTGGGCTGGCAGACAATACTATTGTCCTGTTCACCAGCGACAATGGCGGCCCCGGCTATATTGGTTTGCCAGATATCAATCATCCCTTTCGCGGTTGGAAGATCAGCCAGTTTGAAGGCGGTATCCGGGTGCCCTTGATTGTTAAGTGGCCTGCGCGCATTGCCGCAGGCACCGTCGCCGAACAGCCGGTCGCGCACATCGATATGATGCCGACGCTTGCCGCGGCGGCCCAAGCGCCGCACCCCGAAGGTGTCGAGATTGACGGTAAAAACCTGCTGCCGCTGGCGACGGGAGAGGGTGCTGAGCAATGGGATCGGGAGACGCTGTTCTGGCAGAGCGGCCACTACCGGGTAGTGCGCCACGGTGACTGGAAGCTGCAGGTGACCGCACGGCCGGACAAGCAGTGGTTATTTAATCTCGCCGAAGATCCTACCGAGCAGATCAATCTTGCCTCGACAGAGCCTGGCAAACTAGCAGAGCTCCAGGCGCTGCTCGATGAGCACGCCGCCAGTGCCAGGGCGCCGCTGTATCCCGCTGTTCTCGAGTCTCCGATTGCCATCGACAAGACGCTGGCCGAGCCCTTCGCGGAGGGTGACGAGTTTATCTACTGGCCTAACTAGAGCGTCTGATCAGTTCAGTATTACCGTTTTGTCTAGAAGTACTCTTGCGTTTAGAGCCCATCGCTGGTTTTGATAATTTCCTTGGAGTTTGCTGGTAGGGTGAAGGCAACCCCATCGTGACCAATGGTGTAGTTCGGGAAAATGTCCTCGGCACCATTCAGATACAGGAGATCCTGCCCTGGAAGCACCAGCGGTGGAACGATGTGGTAGTAGAGTAAATGGCCGACCTCGGCATCGCGGGCGGTTTCGGCGGCTTCCACCGGGCTTGCGTGGTAATCGAGAATATCGTGAGTCACTTTCGCCATTATCGGGTTGCCCAGCTTTTTCGCTGTGGCGTTCATCATATTAACCAGGTTGGGCGCCAGGGCTTCGTGTACCAGCAGATCCACACCCTTGGAAAAATTCTGGATGTTTTCCTGCTTGGTGGTATCGCCCGAGATCAACAGCGAGCGACCCTTGTAGCTGAAGCGGTAACCCACCGCCGGCTCTACGGGAGAGTGATCCACCGCCAACGCTTCCACCTTCAGGCCGTCATCCTCGTAAACAAGGGCTAGCTCGCCCATGGCGGGTTTCGCAAATGGTATGGCAGTCATACCCGCACCACTCATCGGGGCAACCGTGTCACCGTGATGGTCGTGGCGATAGACAAAGTCCTGGGCGTAGGCGGCATTGAAGCCGGCAACCACACGTTCCACGCCTTGAGGGCCATAAACCGGTAGTGGGCTGGTGTTGTCGCCCGCGGCCCAGCGCAGGGTGCTCAATTCACCCAGGCCGTCGATGTGATCCGAGTGGAAGTGGGTAAGGAACACGGCCTCTACGTTACCGATAGGGTAGCCCATACGACCCAGGTTACGGGGGCTGTCGGTACCGGAGTCCACAACAAAGAGTTGCTGGCCCGCCACAACCGCGACACAGGGGCCGGATGCATTGGGGGCGGGGAGTGGTCCGCCAGCACCGCACAAGGCCAGGTGAAGGCCATCTTCCAGTGACGCAACATTGTTCAGGGCCATTTGGCTTTCGAGCCCCTTTTCCAGTACCCGCTCAACGATGCTTGCTCGCTGGCTGTACGCAATAACCAGAATGACTGCCAGAACGCCAATAACCCCTGTCAGTTTTTTCATAACTCTGCCCTCTACAGAAAGTGTGTAGCTTGAGTTGCACTTTACATTATGTCACAATTTATGACAAATTATTAAATGCTTGGCTCGACCGTATCTAGCTTATATCCAAAGGACCAGTTTATGAAAAAGAAGCTCACAATAGTCTTCGCAGTGCTGGTTAGCCTGGTGGGAATGTTGCTGTTGGCTCTGCCCACCATTTTGCACAAAGCCGGATTACATCCCGAGTATCATGGGCCGGCGGTGGCCCTGCCCGGCATGCGAGCCCTGATTATAACCACCAGCCACGGTGTATTGGCGGCGCCGGGGGAAACCGAAGGCCCAGCCACCGGGGTAATGGCCTCTGAGTTTACCCATCCCTACTACACGTTTCTCGACGGCGGCATGGAGGTGGACATTGCGAGTATCCAGGGCGGTGAGATCCCCATCGACCCCCAGACACTGCAATTCATGGTCAAGTCGCCGGAGGACGAGCGCTACCTGGATGACGCCATTGCACAGACCAAGGTAAAGAATTCCATTCCCATCGTCCGGGTAGATGTTGAGCAGTATGACATTTTGTTCATATCTGGTGGCTGGGGTGCAGCCTACGACCTGGCGCAATCCCCTGTGTTGGCAACGAAGGTGAGCGAGTCATACTACGGTGACAAGGCGGCGGTAATCGGTGGTGTTTGCCATGGGGTGTTGGGCTTGGTGAACGCACGTGCCCGCGACGGCGAGCTTCTGATCGCCGGGCGTCGCATGACTGGGGTGACTGATAAACAGATTAAGGAACTCGGGATAGAGATCACGCCATTGCACCCGGAGTCGGCACTGCGAGAGGCCGGTGTTGTGTTTGAAAGTCAAACTGCCTTCAGGGATTTCTTTGCCACCCACGTTACTATCGACGATGAGCAGCGTTTTGTCACCGGGCAGAACCAAAACTCAGGTCTTGAAGCCGCCCACGCGATGATGCAGATTTTGGCTGCACGAACATAATAGGGCTAATAAACAGGGGACAGACCACCGTTTTGTCGGTTAAACCGTGGTCTGACCCCCAATGCAACGGATGAGGTAGCTATGAATAGGATACTCACTTTACTGGTCCTCTTGTCGGCCATTCTTTTCATCGTCATGGGTGTTCGCTGGCTGGTAGCGCCAGCGGGCATCGCCCCCGAGTTTGGATTGGTGCTGGGCGAGGGGCTGGGGCTCAGTTCGCAGGTGGGTGATATGTCAGGTTATTTCCTGACCCTGGGCATCTGCATGTTGACCGGCCTGGTGAGTGGCAATCGTGTGTGGTACTACCCGCCTGCAATACTGCTGTTTCTAACCGCGATTGGCCGGGTAATCGCCTGGTTGTTTCACGATGCGGCCCTGGCTCCCCAGATCGCGGTAGAAGTTGTGGTAACAGTCATTCTCCTTTTCGCTTCACAGCGCCTGGCGAGAGAGCCCTGAGTGGTACTTGTCAAAAGTAATTGTTTACGTGCTCTCGCTACCGCACTGGTGCTGATTGCGACCTGGGCCTATGCCGGGGAGCAAGACCCCAGTATCACATCATCGTTTCCCGCGACGGAGCGGCCGAACATTGTTTTGGTCCTGGCCGATGACCTGGGTTTTACCGATCTGGGTTCCTACGGCAGCGAAATCAATACCCCCACGCTCGACGCACTGGCCCAGGAGGGCGTACGCTTCACCAATTACCACACCGCGGCGAACTGCGCTCCGGCGCGGGCCATGCTGCTCACCGGGGTGGATGCGCATGTTGCCGGTGTACCCAATATCCATGAGATGTTGGCGCCAGAACAGTTGCGCCACGAACACTACCAGGGTGTGCTTGGCAATAACGTTGTAACCGTGGCGACCTTACTGGAAGATGCCGGTTATCACACCTATATGGCTGGGAAGTGGCACCTGGGTGCAGGGCCGGGGCAACTGCCGAGTCAGCGTGGCTTTCAGCGCGCTGTCGCTCTGGCGGATTCCGGTGCTGATAATTGGGAGCAGCGCCCCTACCTGCCGCTTTACGAAAAAGCCAATTGGTATGCCGATGGGCAGGAATACCAGCTTCCCGAAGACTTCTACTCATCGCGGTTCCTGGTAGACAAAACCATTGAGTTCATCGGGAGCAACATCGATGACGGCAATCCCTTCTTCGCCTATCTGCCGTTTCAGGCCGTGCACATACCCGTACAGGCTCCGCAGGAATTTATAGATCGTTACATGGGTGTTTACGACAGTGGCTGGGATGCGTTGCGGCAGCAGCGCCGGGACGGAGCTGCAGAGCTTGGCATTATCCCAGAAGGGGTTGGTATGGAGCGCATGCCGACTACAGCAGACTGGGAGGCTCTCAGCCCGGAACAACGTCGTTACCAGGCCAAGCGAATGGCGGTGTACGCCGGAATGGTCGAAGCCATGGACTTCCACCTGGGTCGACTGTTGGATTACCTGAAATCACAGAACCAGTATGACAACACCGTCATCCTGTTCACCTCCGACAATGGCGCCGAGGCCAGTGGTCCGGCTGATCCAGATTCCTTTCTCGCCCGGCGAGGGCCCGCGGCACTGGGTTACCACACCGATTATGAACGCCTGGGCCTGAAAGGGAGTTACAACAGCATCAGCCCCAGCTTTGCCAGCGCTGCCGCCAGCCCTCTGGCATTCTACAAGTTCTACGCGGGGGAGGGTGGCATGCGTGTACCACTGATTGTCTCAGGGGCCGGCTTGCCAGCCCGGGGTGGGATCAGTCATGCATTTTCCTTTGTTACCGACATCACCCCAACCATTCTGTCTTTTGCTGGTGTGGAACCACCGGCAGGGCGATATGCCGGGCGGCCAGTCGCACCGATGATTGGTCGCGACCTGGGTCCGTTGCTACGGCAAGACGTTGACAGGATCTATGGCCCCGAAGATGCGGTGGGTTATGAACTGGCGGGACACGCAGCCCTGTTCCAGGGTGATTACAAAATCGTTTATCTTTATGGGCCATTGGGTGATGGCCAATGGCACCTGTACAACATTGCCGAAGACCCGGGTGAGACCATCGACCTGGCGTCACAGCTGCCCCAGCGGCTGCAGCGTATGCTGTCGGCCTATGAGGGCTATAAACGCGAGAACAAGGTATTAGACGTCCCCAAGGGTTACGATCACCTCAGGCAGGTGGCCTTCAATACCTTGTATGTTCGCTTGCGTGAGCCAACATTGGTGGCTTTGCTGACGGCACTAATTTTACTGCCATTTTTTGTGGCCTACCGAATGAACAGAAAGAGTGCATAGCATGTCCGAAATACACAAACTTTATGCCGTCACCCACTCCCTCTACTCAGGGCGCACGCGCAGTTACCTGATCAAGCAGGGTATTGAATTTCAGGAATTTTCCACAGGCCACGAGAGCTTTAAGGCGGAAGTGCTCCCGAAGGGCAAGCTCGCAACGATTCCCACCCTGGTAACGCCGCAAGGCGAGGTAATTCGCGATGGAGCTGCGATTATTGAGCACTTTGAGGCGGCTAGCGGCAGGCCTAGTCGTCCGACCGGAGCGCGCCAGCAGATCATCAGTGCACTGTTTGACGTGATCGGCACCGACGGACTACTGCGGCCAGCCATGCATTACCGCTGGAACTTCCCGGAAGACAATCTCGAATTCGTGCGTTACCACTTTCTCTACTCCCAGCGGGATATGCCCGAGCGCGAAGAAAAGACTGAGGCGATGATGAATCGGATGCGTCATGCGGCGATGTTCTTTGGTGTGACCGATGACAGCCGCGAAGTTGTGGAAGCGCTATACCTGGAATTCCTGGACGTCCTGAACGCCCACTTCGAACGTTATCCCTATCTCCTGGGTTGGCGGCCGTGTATCGGCGATTATGGTCTGCTGGCGCCGATGTATGCGCACCTGGGTCGCGACCCGCACCCGGCTCGGCTGATGCAGCAACGCGCGACCCGGGTTTACCGCTGGGTGGAGCGCATGAACCGTGCTGACCAGGATGTGCCCGAGTACTATGACGCCGGGACCGATTTCCTGTCGGATGATGAGGTGCCTGACACGCTGACAGCCGTGTTACGGGCGTTGGCGGAAGACTTCGTGCCAGAAACCCTGGCGGCGGCGCAGTGTATAAATAGCTGGCTGGCAGATAATCAGCCCGAAGCGGGATCTGCGGCAGTGGGGCGCCTTGCCCAGTCCATAGGAACGTGCCAATTCGATCTGCGCGGTGAAACCGTCACCGCACTGGCCCAGCCACACCGCTTTTACCTGTTGCAGCGCGTGCAGGATGCCTACGCCGCACTGACACCGGATCAACAGCTTGCTGTGGATGATCTCCTGGCAGACTGTGGCATGTCAGACATACTTGCCGCCCGACTCGATAGGCGCATCGGGCGGGCGGACAATCTTGAGGTCTGGATGCCCTAGCTGAACGGCTTAGAAGGTATAGCGCAGTGTGGCCCCGTAAGTGCGCGGCGGTGCCAGGAAATAGCTGTCCTGACCGCTGAACAACTGAGTGATGAGGGTGGTGGCTGCATATTCATCATCCGTCAGGTTTTTGCCCCATACCGACAGGTTCCAATTGTCGTTGCGCCAACCGATTCGCGCATTCAGCAACTCCCTGTCGTCCACATCCTTGGCTTCCAGCGATTCGGCTGCAGCGCTGTTGGTAATATGATCGTCCATAAAGATGTAGTCTGCGCGGACGTATAGTCCACCGTCCGCGAGCGGGAAGACCAGGGTCGCACCCAAGTTGCCGCTGTAGTCGGCAGTCCATGGCAAGTCCTGGCCTTTTCTTTCGCCGTCTGTCACCTCGTACTCGTGCATGTACAGCAGGCCGGCGGTCAATGTCAGGTTGGGTAAGGGGAGCGCTTCAATCTGGACGTCCAGGCCAGAGGTTTCCACCTCACCGTCGTTACTGACAAAGGTGCCGATACCGACAGGGAGCTGTTGCTGAAACTGATAGTCTTCGATTTCCGTGAAGAATGCGGCCGCATTGAGGCGCAAGGTTGAATTCAATAACGTCGACTTCAAGCCCAGTTCGTAGCTGATGGTGTTTTCGTCGTCAAACTCACGCAGTTCTACGGGGCCGCTCACGCCATTGAAG
Organism: Halieaceae bacterium; assembly: GCA_963669435.1. GTDB lineage: Bacteria > Pseudomonadota > Gammaproteobacteria > Pseudomonadales > Halieaceae > CALJFL01. Next base: position 52,994 of record OY770025.1, on the reverse strand, counting down.
TTTCCGGATTTACTCCCGGTTGCGACGCTGGCGTACAGCAGCGTCTGGTCGCCCAGGTCATATCCCAGCTTAAGCAGCCAATCGACGTTGTCGTTGCTGCGATCCAGCTTCGCATCAATAGGTGTGAAAACAATGTCCAAAAAACTACCCAAAGAAGCAAGCGGGGCGGTTGAAACTGATTCGCCAAACAGATCGGCCGTGCGCTCTTCATCGGTCCAGCGTAGTCCTCCGGTGACGTGAGTGCGTTCACCAATGTGCCAGGTAGCCTGGCCGAACACTGCGAGCGTTTTGTTCTCCCAGGTATTTTGATAGCGCAGAAAATCACCCGGTTGGGCGATCAGGGCGATAGTGGGTACCGGCAGCGGCAGATCCTGCTGATCTGCGATATTGATAAAATCATCACCGAGAAAAACGGTGGGTGTGTTGTCGCCGCGCTGGGTGGTTTGATCGTAGTAGAAAAGGCCCAACTGATAATCCACGGACTCGCCGATGGATGAATCCAGGCGCAGCTCCTGTGAAATGCTGTCACCTTCGTTGCTTTCTGACTGGAAAATCAGATCCAGCTGCGAGCGATCACCGTCCAGGCTGGTGTGGTAATCATAGTCGTTCCAGGCGGTGATAGAAGTAATGGAGCCCCAATCCTGTTCGTACTCGATATGCAGCGAGACCAGGTCGGACTCCATGCTGAACGTATCCTGCTCGTTGGTCGCCACGTTGAAGTCATAGGGGTCGTTCTTGTCAGGCGCAAAACCCTGCTTGACCAGTTCCTCTTGCACTGCGTCACCCTGGGTCGAGTCGGCAGCGCAGCAGGTGGTGTCGCGGTCCACGTGGTCCACGTTGAGCTGGACGCTCAGCGTATCAGTAGGTTGCCACAACAACTTACCCTGAATGTTCCAGTCATCGACGTCGTTCTGGTCCTCAACGCCGGCACCCCCATTATCGTAGTAGCCGTCCCGTTGATGGACATTGCCGGCCAGCCGGTAGGCAAGCGTCTCTCCCAAAGGGCCTGAGGCACCAGCTGTGAGTTTGCCCAGGCCATAATTTCCCGCGCTGGCTTCTATGTAAGCTTCAGATTCTTCAGTGTTTGGTCGTTGGGTAATTACACTTATCGCACCCGCATTGGTGTTTTTGCCATATAGCGTGCCCTGGGGGCCCTGTAACACCTCGATCCGCTCGACGTCGAACAGATCCGAGGTGCCAAGCCCGCTGCGGCCCAGAAACACCCCATCCACAAAGACCCCGACAGATGGCTCCAGGGCCGGGTCGGTTTGCGCGGTACCAATGCCGCGAATAGTCAGTCGGGTCGTGAAAGGGCTGGTGTTGGCATTGGTGTTCAAGCTGGGCGTCATAATGGCCAGGTCGCTGGTATTGTTGATGCCGGCATCCAAAATCGTGTCTGAACTGAATGCGGTCACCGCCACCGGCACGTCCTGCAAGCTCTCCGCCCGTTTGGTCGCTGTCACGATAACCTCTTCCAATACCGCTGATTGGGCGGCTGTACCGGCGCTGTGTACTGCCAGAACAATGGCTGATGCAAGTGGTTTTATTGTTCTCATCGCGGATATCCTCGTTTTATTCTTGATATGGCATATACTATGACATAAGATATCGGCATATATTATGTTAATATATTAATGGCGTCAAGCGAGACCTTCTCTGTTGACGCTTCGAGATACATATTCCATGGTAATTGCCCCTGAGGTGAGATAACGAATGAAATTTAAACGCACGCCCGATGAGCGCTTTGACAATCTGGTCGGGTACCCTTTTGAACCTAACTATCTTCAAGTCGACGACACTGAGGGCGGTGAACTTCGTATCCACTACCTGGACGAGGGGCCAGGCGACGGCGACGTGGTGTTGCTACTGCACGGTCAGCCCGTCTGGAGTTACCTGTACCGCTACATGATTCCGCCGCTGGTAGATGCGGGCTTTCGGGTAGTCGTCCCCGATCTGGTCGGTTTTGGTCGTTCGGATAAACCCACCGAGCCAGAGGACTATACCTATGCGCGCCATGTCAGGTGGATGAGCGACTGGCTGACGCAGTTGGATCTGCAGGGTATCACTGTGTTCCTGCAGGACTGGGGGAGTCTGATAGGGCTGCGCCTGGTGACGGCCTTTCCGGAGCGTTTTGCGGGTGTGGTGCTCGCCAACGGTGGCCTGCCGGCGGGACCCATACCCGAAGAGTTTGCAACTGTCGTCAAGTCAGCGTATCAGTCTCTACCTGTAGTCAATTCAACGGAGCTGGAAGCTTGCTTTCGTGGCACCTATGAAGAGCAGGTGCCGGGCATCCCGGGGATACTGTACTGGCGTAAATTCTGTGCAGAAAGCGAGGAGATCTTGCAGCCAGGCGTCGTGGTGGACCTTATGCACAATGGGGGGGCAGAAATTGGCCACCCCAGCTCGGTGGACATTGAGGCATACAACGCACCTTACCCAGACGCTTCGTATGCCGCTGGCATGCGTCGTTTTCCCTCACTGATTCCCCTGTTGCCCGATGAGGCAGAGGTAGCTGAGAACAAGGCGGCATGGGAAGTGCTCAAGCAGTTTGACAAGCCGTTTATGTGTGCGTTTGCCGATGATGATCCGGTAACCGCTGGCGGTGACAAATCGTTTCTGGAACTGGTGCCGGGGTGTCAGGGGGTGGCGCACAGAACCATTAGCCCTGCCGGACACTTTCTGCAGCAGGAACAGCCCTCCCAGTGTGTACAGGCTATTTTGGATATCACAGGCCGCAATCAATGAAGTGGGCGGGAAATGCCCCGGTAGAGCACTTAAACCAGAACCTGTCCGAACATTGTGGCTATTAAAGAGCGAGTCGCCGAATGAAGAAACTCTTGCTTACCCTGGTGCTGGTGCCCCTTTGTTTGGCCCTGTTTTTGTTCTGGCTGGGTTACTTTTCTGCCCGACCACCACTAACTATCGACCCCGCCACACTGGCCGGAGATGGCAGTACACTGAACTACTGTGAACTCCCCGAACTCGATGGCAACGGCAAAATGGCTGAGGATATTCCCAAGGGTAATACGCCCGGTTGTGGATACTCGCATTTCCCGCTGCCGATTTTGGCTCAGTGCAGCGAACCGTTACCCGAAGGTGCGGACGATATTCGCGGGCTATGGATTGGTGTGGAGGGCGGTTATGTCGGGCATCTGGAGCGGGTTGAGCAGTGTGGAAGCCGCACGGTTATAACCTCCGCCGGCATCATTCATGATTATGGTCCCAATAGCACGGCTGGTCTGAACACTGACGACACGGAAGGCTCGGTGTTGTTTACCGCTGGGGGCAGGGAGTTTTGTATGCGTACGTCCGCGTCCATGATCTGGAACGTGGGCGTGCTCAACTTTCACGCATTTGGCTGGGGGCCGGTGGTGGTAAAGCGTTACATGGACGGCGAGCAACTGATCTGGGAATACGCCGATGGCAGCACAACCCGAATGGACCGGCTTTGCAGTTTACCTGAAGAATACAAGGTGCCTGCGCCCAGGGGCAGGCGGTATACGCTTTTTTGATATCTGAAGACCTGTTTGTCTCCTAGCCAAGAGCGTGCTGTAGCAGTGACGCGGCGAGGGCCAACGTCAAGGCGACAGTGAACCGCGGGCCAACAAACAGGCCCTGTATCTTCTGCGTTGGGATAGCAAAGGTCTGCTGCAATGCTGCAACCTTGTAGGGATGAATCTCCTTGAATTGAGCGTCTGCCATGGTGGCGTACATGGCATCACGTCGCGAACGATAGCGAATGAGCCCGGCTGCATCCCAGCCTGGATTCGGCGGGGTGTTCCACGCATCGACGTAACCACCCACCACGCGGGTGTTCAGGGCGGGGTGCCCCGCTCGCCCCAGAAATGCCTTCATCAAGGGTTTGAAGTACTCCATCAGCAGGGCCCTTGCGCTGATGTCCTGGCCCGTGTCCGGATGTGCGATGGGCGAAGGATTGAACTGTACCAGGTTGACCATGAGGAATTCCTTGCCGTCGTCTGTTTCCATGAAATGGCGCAGCACATCAATGTCCGCGTCGCTGAGGCCATCGGCGACTTGTTGCTCCAACAGCTTGATGAAATTTTCGATCTCGGCGGCGCTCAGCGGCTTGCCCAGGCCGTCATACCACAGCTTGAAAACTAGGTAGATCACGATAGCTGTGATCCAGATGATTATAGACATGGGGCTTACTCCGGAGTGTTCTTTGAAAAGGATGTTAACGTGCTTTCATATATTGACATATATTGTGGCATATTGTTAATTTGATGCAACTGTTTTCGGGATGATCCTCCGGACTTCGGCCAGGTTGACTCATGGCTTACGTATTGGTGAGCCAAGGGTAGTACCTGGATGCGGGTATGATGAAATCAGTGATCGGCGCTAGAGAGAGGTGTAAAAATGACGTTAGAGAAACCAATCCGGCTTGTAGGTGGCACGGGTTCCCCCTACACACAGAAAATGGTGGCTTTGCTGCGCTATCGGCGTGTGCCCTATGCAATTACCTGGGGTCAGCCAGATCAGGTTTGCGACGCTTTAGGGGTAGAAAAACCACGGCCAATCTTCATGCCGACTTTTTTGTTCGAGGAGGAGGGAAATACACGGGCAGAGTGCGATTCCACACCCATTATTCGCAAACTTGAAACGCTGTATCCAGGCCGCTCGGTATTGCCTGATGACCCCGCACTGGCCTTTATCGACTACCTGATTGAAGACTTCGGAGATGAGTGGTGCACCAAGTACATGTTTCACTACCGCTGGTATCCGCAGGCGGATGCGGACAACGCTGGCACATTGTTACCCCTGGGTATGGATGTGACCCTCCCCGATGACACTCATAAGCAGTTCAAGGACTTGTTCACGGACCGACAGGTGGGCCGTTTGTATGTGGTGGGTTCTAATGACACCACCGCCCCCGTGATCGATGCCAGCTATCGTCGTTTCCTGGCTGCAATGGAGGCGCACCTGGCTAACCAGAAGTTCATATTGGGTAATCGTCCGGCGGCGGGTGATTTTGGTCTGTACGGTCAATTGACGCAATTGGTCGGTTTTGATCCAACGCCCCGGGCGATTGCTCATGAGGTATCGCCACGCACGGTGGCCTGGGTGGATCATATGGACGACCAGGGAGGGCATGAGCCCACAGAGCAGGATTGGACTGCACTGGAAGATCAGCCAGCCAGTCTGCGTGGTCTGATGAATGAGATTGGTAGAGTCTACGCTCCTGCGCAGCTGGCCAATGCCCGCGCGGTAGCAGCAGGCGAAAAAACCTGGGAGTGTGAGATCGACGGCGCCCCCTGGACTCAGCAGACCTTTCCCTACCAGGCGAAATGTCTGAAATGGACTAACGAACGCTACCAGGCGCTTTCCGCGAGTGACCGCGCCAAAGTGGACGTGCTGCTGCAGGGCACGGGTGTGGAACGTATGCTTTCCATGCGCTGATGCCAGGCTAAGTCCGCTATTATAGAAAGCCTGGCAGAATCCGTGCAGGCGGTGATTCAAGTAGATCACTGTGTGACGAGTGGTTTGAATGCCAGGTACATACAGTAAGGAGAATTCGACAATGGGTTTTGCATTAAGTGAACGGGTGCTGGATTTGAACGCTCGCCTGGAAGTGTTCATGCAAGAACACATATACCCCAGGGAGCACGACTGGAACGCATGGTGCCTGGATCCGGATAAGCTCTGGGAAACGCCGCCCTGGTTTGATGAGCTGCGCGAACGGGCAAAAGCCGAGGGCCTGTGGAATCTGTTCCTGCCCCACGAGTACGAGCCCTGGAGCCCTGGCCTGACTAACGTGGAGATTGCCCCCCTGTTCGAAACCATGAGTAAGGTGAGCTGGGCGCAGCCGGTGTTCAACTGCAACGCTCCCGACCGGGGCAACATGGAAGTATTGGCCAAGTATGGTACCGAGGCGCAGCAGGAGCAGTGGCTGCAGCCGCTGCTGGCAGGCGAGATCCGCAGCGCTTACGCCATGACCGAGCCGCAAGTCGCGTCCAGTGATGCCACTAACATGGAACTGGAGATCACGCGCGACGGGGACGAGTACGTGCTCAATGGTCGCAAGTGGTGGACTACCGGTGCCATAAACCCGCGCTGCAAAATCATGTTGGTGATGGGCAAGTCCAACCCCGAGAACGATCGTCACCGTCAGCACTCCACCATCCTGGTACCGCGGGATACCCCGGGTGTGAAACTGGTGCGCGAACTGCGGGTGTTCGACAACCTCCACTCACCGGGCGGTGAGGCGGAGCTGCTGTTCGACAACGTGCGCGTGCCGGTAGGCAATATGATCAAGGGCGAGGGCTGTGGCTTCGAGATTGCCCAGGGCCGCCTAGGGCCGGGTCGTTTTCAGTACTCCATGGGGCTGGTGGGTTTGGCCCAGCGCTGCCTGGAGCTGATGTGCGCGAGGGCCGATGAACGCGTCGCCTTCGGCGAGAAACTGATCAAGAAAACCAGCGTCCAGCATGAGGTAGCCCGTTGTCGCTGCGATATTGAGCAGGCTCGCCTGCTGACCTTGCAGGCTGCCCATGTCATGGACACCCAGGGTATGAAGGCGGCCATTCCCTACATCAGCATGGTCAAGATCGTTGCGCCGAACATGGCACAACAGGTCGCTGACCGCGCCATGCAGGTATTTGGCGGTATGGGTGTGTGCCAGGACACCTTGATTCCCGAGGTGTTTACACTGGCGCGTTTCTCGCGCATTGCCGATGGCCCGGACGAAGTGCACATGTCGCAACTGGGTAAACTGACGGCCCGTGAATTGAATGCGTGAATCGCATGGAGCAAACGATGAAACTTAGTCGACTCTTTTTTATTGCCGCCTTGCTGGCAGCATCCAATGTATTCGCCACAGATATATCCGGTTTCTGGAAACATACCGAAGAACCTGGATGGATCGAGATCAATCTCGATGCCGGCAAGGGCACCGTGGTGCGCAATGACAAGTTTCCTGAGCGGGTTGGTCGGGAAATTCTCAAAGACCTGGTAGCTGAAGGCTCCGACACCCCGCGGTGGAAAGGGCAGGTTTTTGCCGAAAAACTGGGCGAGTATAAAGACGCTAACATCGTCTTATCGAAACCCGATCTTATGACTATTCAGGTCAGAGTGGGATTTATCAGTCGTACATTCCATTGGCAACGCGTCGAAAAGCTACCGGATAACTGAGTAAATAGACTTATGCGCGCCGTGAGGCAGTGATGAGGGCAGGTGCCGCTAGAGTTTGATGTTGTAGATTCACGGCATTCATGCCGTGCTGTATTTTGCCTGCGAAATTGCTGTCTAAAAACGCCTGCCCTAAGCATCAAAACAATGATCAATCATTGTCTTGAAAACCAGGATCCCCCACTCCTGCTCCTCATCCGAAACGACACCAGCATGACCGCGGTACTGCCAGGTGGCCCAGTCCTGGTAAAAAATAAACAGTCCGAGGCGTTCAAGTCGCTCTTGGCTCCAGGTTGATCCGTAGTACTTCAGGAACTTTGCGAACTCTCCGGCAATAAACTCTGCTTGCTCTTGCTCCATGGCAGCGAGTGAGCTGTAGACGCGTGTTTCGGTCCGAATCGCGCGAATGATATCTAGCTCCTGCTCTCTTGATGAGGTCAGTCGTCGCACGAGTTCTTCGAAGAATACATCACGGGGCTTGCCTAGCTGTGTCGCCGAGTCGAACTCAGATAAAAGGGCGCGGGCGTGATCTGCAAACTCTTTATAGATGGCATATAGAACAGACTCAACGTTTGGGAAGTACTGGTAAACCGTACCCACGGCTATGCCTGCCTTTTTGGCAATACGGTGCGTGGTCAAATTGGCTGAAGCCGATCCGCCTCCGTCGATAAGTAATTGCCGCGTGGAATCGAGAATGCGCTGCACTTTCTCCTGGGATCGCGACTGGGAGGGTTTTTTCCTGGTCGCCAATTTCTTGGTGCTGGCCTGCTGCTTTTGCGTCATTGCTGCCCCGTTGGTCATGGATGTCTCCAGCTGTTGGTTGCGCATGATATCGATACTTGTTGACTTTTTCAATAAAACATGAATAATATGTCAATATATAGCGACGCATTGTTCAAATAATGCGTCTATCCCTCAGGAAAACACCGCGAGGGAGACTTGGCACATAACGTCAACAAGATAAGGACCGGGCGAAAAGTGTCCTCAGACACTGACACCGGATCCGGGAGATCAAGCCATGACTCAAACATCTGTCATAAAACGCTCCAGACTGGCCTGCGCAATCGCGGTGGTCTGCCTTCCCATGGTCGGTCACGCACAACTGGAGGAGGTGGTGGTTACCGCTCAAAAGCGCGCGCAGTCTGCCAATGATGTGCCTATTGCCATCAGTGCATTCACCGGCGATAGACTTAAGGACCTGGGTGTTCTGACCCCGGCTGATCTGGCCCGTATCACCCCGGGACTCACCTACAACCCCTCAACCCAGAGCAATGCGCCTATCTACGCCATTCGCGGTGTCGGGTTTACGGACGAGAGCGTTCAGGCGAGTTCAACAGTGGGCGTATATCTGGACGAGATCGCATTTCCCTATCCGGTAATGACCCGGGGCACGATGTTTGACCTTGAACGGGTTGAAGTACTTAAGGGCCCACAGGGCACACTGTACGGTCTGAATACGACCGGCGGCGCAATCAACCACTTCGCGAATCGACCTACTGACAACTTAGAGGCCGGTATAACTGCAACCTACGGCCGTTTCGAACAGTACGACATTGAGGGTTTCATCAGCGGTCCCCTCAGCGATAACTTGCGCGCTCGTCTGGCACTCAAGCAGGTGGGCGCCGGTGAGAGGATGGCAGGAAAGTGTAACCAGCGGTGAGGAACTGGGAGAACAGGGCCAGACCGCCGCGCGACTGCTGATTGATTGGGACGCAAGCGATGCCTTGCAGATCAAATTTGCCGCCAACTGGTGGCAGGATGATTCGGAGATTCCTGCACCGCTTGCAACGGATCTGTTGATTCAGGTGCCGACTTCTCCGGTGGCGCCGGTGCTCGAGGACAATCTCGAAATAGCCGAGGGATCTCTCGATGATAATCGGGCGGCCGACTGGAAGTGTGCGGTGGGCGAGTACCACCCTGAGCGGGATCTGGACTACGACTCTCTCGCATTAACAGTCGTGTGGGACCTTAATGATCAGCTGACCTTCACGTCTCTGACCAGCTATGCCCAATATGAAGATGGTGGGTACCTATCTGCCGATTGATGGCACTGAAGGTCTGGCGCCAGAACTTGCTGTACCTCCGAGCACCCAACCGTTCAACGTAGAGGTGACCAATGGGTACTCCTTCGCCGATATCGATACCTTCTCCCAGGAGTTCCGGCTAACCGGCAGCGCTCAGGACCTGGATTGGATCGCGGGTGTGTATTACAGCTCCGACGAGGTTGAATCCAAGGTGATAAACCTTGGCGATATGAGCACCCGTGGTGTGATTGCCCCTGTGTACGGCCTGTTTCTGAAAAGGGTGAACACGGAAGGTACGCAGGACTCAGACCTGTGGGCAGCCTTCGGGCAACTGGATTGGAGTCTATCCGACCAGTTCAGCTTGAGCGCCGGACTGCGCTATACCGATTCCAGCCGAGAGTACGCCGGCTGTACACGGGACCACGATGTACTTTTTGAAGAGTACCCGGGTCATGGGGCGGCGTTCTTCAACAATGTGATTTACGGTGGTGCGCCGGTTATCGCCCCGGGAGGCTGTCTCACCGTCACCGGATTTGATCCAACCAGTGGGTTCTCGTCGGTTTGTTCGACGACACGTTGGATGAGGATGCCTGGTCGGGGCGATTGTCTCTTAATTACACACCAACCGATGACATGCTGCTCTACGGCAGTATCAGCCGAGGTTTCAAGCAGGGCGGTTTTCCGACAATTCCCGCAAGTTCTTCTAGCCAACTGGAGCCGGTTACCAAAGAAACCCTGACCGCCTTTGAAGTCGGCATTAAATCCACGTTGGGCGAGGGTGCGACCCAGTTAAATGGTGCGGTGTATTACTACGACTACGAGGACAAGCAGCTGTTGGGAGAGGTCATTGACCCCATCTTCAATCGCTTGCAGGCGCTGGTGAACATACCAGAGTCCACTGTCTGGGGGGGCGAGATAGATTTTCAGTCGTTGATTACAACCGATCTGCTCGTTACAGGGTCCGTATCCTATGTCGATACTGAGGTGGACAAATACTTCGGTGTCGATATCAACGCAATGCCACAGGACTTCAAAGGTTCTAGCTTTCCGCTCACGCCAGAGTGGCAGGGTACGCTTGGCGCCCAGTACACCTTCTACAACGGCGACGATGTAACCGGTGATGTGGGCCTGGATGTGGTCTATTCCGACGACACGAATACGGGTTACCAGCCTGCTGGAGAGTCGCTGGACCCGCGGCTGGATCTGGACAGCTACACAACCTTAGATGCGCGGATCGCTTTTGAGGATAACACCGGTACCTGGCGCGTAATGGCCTGGGGTCGCAATCTTACCGATGAAGACTATCGGATCAACGCACTCACGCTGGTCGATTTCTACACCAGAACAATGGGCATGCCCAGAACCTACGGCGTGACCGTCAGCTACAACTGGAACTGAGTTCACTGAACAGCACAGCGGACTCTAGAGGAGAACTGTCAATGACCACGCATGATTGCGAAGAAATTCGTGTAGAAAGGAACCTGCTGATCCCCCTTGCGGACGGGGTAACTCTTGCCGCGGACCTATACATGCCAGCAGGGGAGGGACCCTTTCCAACGCTGGTGAGTCTGTATCCCTACCACAAAGACGACCTGATCGGTTGTATGCTCGAGTATCCTCGGCGCTACTTCGCGGAGCACGGCTACGCCAGCCTGCTGGTGGATCTGCGCGGGCTGGGGAATTCCGAAGGCGTAGCGTGGGAAATGCTGGACGCCAACGAAGGAGAAGATGGCGCCGCAGTGATCGACTGGGCTGCGGAGCAAAACTGGTGTGACGGTAATATCGGCATGTGGGGATTTTCCTATGGCGGGGTTACCACTTTACAGACAGCCAGCCGCAGGCCCGCTGCGCTTAAAGCGATTGCACCCATCGAGACGCTCTCGGACATCTACCGCGAATTGGTGACACGTCTTGATTGCCTGCCGTTCTTCGGCAATTGGGGGGCGGTGATGGTCTCAATGAACATTATGCCGCCCTGCTACCAGGATCCCGAGGGGCGCTGGTACAAAGTGTGGATGGATCGCCTCAAAAAGGGCTTTCCGCACATCTTTGCCGCTAAAGAGCACCCGCACTATGACGAGTACTGGCAGTCTCGGGTGATTCCAGTGGAGAATATCGACGTACCGACTCTCATGATCGGTGGTTGGCGCGACGTCAATGTGCACGCAATGTTCAACATCTATGAATCAATAGCGGCGCCCAAGAAGCTGTTTCAGGGCCCCTGGGGTCACTTACTTCCGTACCATTCCCCGGTGGAACCCTGGGATTATCTGCACGAGCTTAAACGCTGGTGGGATCGGTGGCTAAAGTCAGAGGACAACGGCATAGACGCCGAGCCGACGGTCACCATGTTCACCCAGGGAAGCGGACAATGGCGGACTGAACCGGCATGGCCGATTGAGCGCAGCGAACATCGTTCTCTTTACCTGGGTGAAGACGGTATGCTGGCTGAACAGCTGCCCGCAGATTCGGCGACAATTCCTTACGAAGCTGATCCGACCGTCGGCACAACCGCAGGATTGTGGGAAGGAACCGGTTTGGGAATAGGGCTTCCTGTGGATCAGGGGCCAGATGACCTATGTTCTATGACGTTTACCACAAACCCCTTGTCGGATGATCTTGAGATTACAGGTTCTCCCCAGGCGCTTCTAAAAGTCTCCCTGCAAAGTGGTAACGACATGAACCTGGTGGCAAAACTCTGCGCCGTAGCTCCGGATGGAAGTTCGTCTTTGATCACGGTAGGCAACATCAAGGGAAGCACCTACGTTTCAGACGAGCACCCGCAAGCGCTGGAGACTGATAAAGTGTATGAGTTCAAGGTTCCGCTGTTCACTACCAGTTACCTGGTGCCGCGCGGTCATCAGCTCCGTCTGTCGGTATCCTGTTCAGACTTTCCCAGGTTGTGGCCTACCAAAACCAACCCCACGATTCAGCTGCATGTCGGCGCGGATAACAGTTCGATGCTGCAGCTTCCGATTGTGCCGCCAACCACTGACGCCTTGCCAGCGCCCGTCATCAGACGACCGGATCCGGCGGTCAGTGACGCACCACTGGCCATCGATTTCGCACCTACCTGGAAAGTCGAGGATGATTTCATCGACGGTAGCAAGACCGTCAGCATGGGCTCCACACAGCTCACCGATCTCCCCGCCGGTGGCAGGATGAAGATGCAGGTCAATGTTGCCGCTAGTGTACCCAGAAACCGACCGGAAGCGGCCCGGGTTGAAGGCATGTCCACGTTCCACCTGGATTTACCATCCGTCGGAGAGGTTGTCGTTCACAGCCAGACTCATTTATCGAGCACCACCATGTATCTGGAGGGAAAGGTCACCATGAATGGCAAAGAGATATTCGATAAAAAGTGGCTCCGTTAACCGGACGATGACTGTAAATCGCTGAGTTATCAGTGCTAAAGGAGAAAACGATGAGAGCATTTGCCAGCGCCACCGCATTTTTCCATGCCTGTGAAGGCCTGCAAGGGTGGGAAGGTTGTGAGCAGTATGTTGCGCCCGATGCCGAGTTTATCGCCCAGAGTGATCCGGTTGCTGAGTTTGCGACGGCCCGGGAGTACTGCGACTGGTTGGCAGGCGTGGGTAGCACCGCGCTAGAGGGCGCCAGTTATGAATTGCATAACTCAGCCTGGGACGAGGCTGGCCGCACGGCCCTGTTCTTTGGAACATTTCGGGCCAGCCATTGTGGCGAGGGCGGTCCGGTCCCACCCACTCAGCAGCAGACAAGCAGCCATTATGTTTACGCAATCACCATGGATGAACATGATCGGGTAGCGCGAATGACAAAAATTTGGAATTCGCACTGGTCTTTGCGGGAGCTAGGTTGGGGCTGAGCAGCCTCGATAACAACTCGGCGGGTTGAAACGGCGTCTATTCGATGTCCGAAGGTGACACCTGTTCGCTCAAGAGGACAATATCATCCCAGTAAAAAGTTTTCTGGCCGCTTCTTTTTTCCTGTAGAACATCCATAGCCATTGCCGTTCCAAGCTGAGAGACCTCTATTCCGCGATACTTTCTCCAAGAGCCAACCAACAGCGGATTTATTCGTGGCCAGCATTTTAGAATGACTGCTTGCGTTAAACCGTAGCGGTTCTTTTCGGTGAGAAGAAATGCGGGATGGAACAGGCTGAGAGTATCGAAGTGAAGTTGTTTAAGAGCTTCCTCCAGCTCACCTTTAGTCCGTAGATAGAATGACGAGGAGTTTGCGCTAACTCCAACAGAAGAGAGTAGTGAAAAGTGCCTCACGCCGGATGATCTTGCTTCCGTCGCGAAGTCAATCACTGCGTCTTTGTCAATCCTCGTGAACTCCTTCTTGCTCACTTTTGAAGGCTGCCCCACTCCTAGTGTACATATCGCAGTGTCGTGTCCCTGTATCAGCGAAGAATAAGTGTCGGTGTTGGAGATATCGATTACATGTTGATGTAGTTTGCGGGAGTCGGGAAAAAGGTCAATGTTGCGTCGTCCAAGAAGAGTCAAATTACTGACCTGATTAAATTGGGTAAGCGATTTGACGACTTCAGTGCCGACAGCTCCAGTAGCGCCCATTATCACAATAGATTTCTGCGACGATTTGTTATTATTGGAAGGTAACGTCATTTGCTAATACTTTGGCTGTCAATTGAAAGGAACATAGTAGCTGTAGGGTTTATCTGCACTTTGCAGCGGTAAGGTTCAAGATCATGAAAAATTCGAAGAATGAACTATGGGTGTATCGTGTATCCACTGCATTGCTGTGTTCAGTGCTTTTACTCAGTGCAGGGAGTTACTTTCTGCACCCCCCAACGATCGAAGGGATACTCGAACTCGGTTTTCCTGATTACTTTAGAATACAACTCGGCATTTTGAAGATTTTGGCAGGTGTAACCCTCTTGTTACCGGTTGCGCCAGTTAGGTGTAAAGAGTGGGCCTATGCCTTCGCGGGGTTTTTCTTCCTCACTGCACTAGTTGCGCACATTGCTCACAAAGACCCGATTAGTATCTCAGCATTGCTGATTTTCTTTTTTGTCCTCTTGTCAGTATCAAATCACTTCTTTAATAAAGTGGTCGTAGATTCGAGGTAATACTGGGAGCACTTCCGCAGTGATTAAGTGCGTCGCTTAATCACTGGCAATATGTCTTAGTGAGTCGTGCAACTGGATACCTTTGTCAATTTGGACTCCGAATGAATTTGCAAATTTCGATACCATTCCGTAATGAGCCGCCGTGTAAACGGCATCCATCATCTGTTTTTCATTGTAGTATTTGCTCAGGGCTTGCCAGGTTTCGTCGCTGACAAAGTAGTCTCTGGCCAGTTCGTCACACAACGCGATGATCGCCGCATCCTTTTCATCCCAGTCGTGGTCATTGCCGTCTCTGAGTGAGGCTATTTCATCCTTACTGAGACCAGCGCTCTCCCCTAAAAACACATGTAGAGACCACTCGTAACCGGATTTGCACATATAGCTAGTTCTTAGGACGATGATTTCCTTGTCGCGCCAGGGCACATCATTAGCTTTTTTTGATCCAATGTAGTTTGACCAGCCGAGCATAGCCTCCATACTTTCGGGGCAACTCAGCGTCGTGCGAAACAAGTTCAGGTTTCTGGCCGCCTCGTTAAGGTTCTGCATGATGGAACTTTGAGATTCTGAAAGCTCTCCATTCGAAACCGGGGTTATTCTTGCTTTATTCAAGCGCATTACTTTGACCTCAATCTTTCAATGTTAGATCAGCGGCTGCGTACGTATTTGGTCGACGCCTGGCCCACTGAATTAATGGCGACTACTGCAAGTTGTGCTTATGTATCGCATCGAAATCTTCGTCCATTGGTACGCCGAGGACGTTTATTATCCTTGTCATGGATTCGTAATTACCTATCGTGAACATCAGCTCGGTAAAAGAGTCTTCTCCCAGCTCATCCATCAGTTTGTCGACCACGTCATCGGAGACACCATTGGGCTCCCGAAGCTGATCGACCAGCCTTATCACGTAGCTATCCAGGTCACTGAGACCGGCAGCGCCTGCCCCTTCGCAAATCGAATCGATATCTTGCTGCGTAAACCCAAGCCGATTTAGGCCAAACTGCGAGTGATGTTCGAATTCGTAGTCGCAATTGTTGAGGTGCGATATACGGATAATTGCCAGCTCTCGCAATCTGGCTGGCACAGAAGATAAGGCCATTACATAGCTCGAGAAAGGCAGATGCGCCTTAAACAGCTTCCAGGATCTCATTCCAACTCGAAATCCATTTGGGATAATGCCATTTACCCGAAGCTTCTTCGTAAACTCGAGCTGTTCTGGTGTCAGCTCAGCATCTGACAACGGTGCAAACTCGCTGCGTCTGGCCATTCTGGTAATTCCCTTTATATGAAACATTAATGTTCATTATAAAGAATGAGGGCGCAGGATGCAACTGGGGTGGTGATACCCGAGTACATTTATACTGGTATATTACTTGAGAGAAGGACCGCGAAAATTGTTACGCGGCCGATAGAATTATATAAAGTTTTAACCGGCTTAGTTGTCAGATTTGATCGCTTCGTACACGGCATTAACGAGCCACTCAACGTGCCCCTTCTCATTCAGTGATGTGCCAGTGATCAGATGTCTAAGATAAAATGTCGCGGACAGTGCATCAACGACCCACTCTATGTTGGTGTCTTTTCGAATCTCGCCGTTATTGATTGCTTGTTGCAGCAGGTGGCGAATGCCGCGGCGTCTGCGGTCAGAGATGGCCTGTAGCCTGCCAGAAAACTCGTCATCGGTATGGCTCGCTGCCACTAAAGAAGGTAGTAGGTTTCCCCAGGTTTTGCCGTCTAAATTCTTGGGAAGTTCGGAGAAGAGTATGACCAACTGTGACCTGAGATCTTCTGCCTCGGGTAGGGGAGGATCCGGGTCGATGGCATGGTCGAATGCTTCCGATACCAGATCCGGAACGGTGTTCCAATACCGGTAGATCGTCGATCGGGACGCACCGCTTCTTTCCGATATAAGCTCAACCGTTAACTTTCCATAGGCGACTTCGCCCAACAACTCGACTGTCGCGTCAAGAACGGCATTCTTTGTGCGTTCAATCTGCCCGACCTTAAGTGCACGCTTTTGCTTGGCAGGTGCCTTGGTGCTCGACTTTTTCTTTGAGCCCCCTGCAGTCTTACTTCTGGATTGAGCTTTTTTTGGCTTTGTAGTTGCCACGTGAACGAACCAGTTTAATGAATGGAATCTATATATGCGTAGCTCGTAAGCTTATCGAGTGCATATATTTATGTAAAGCAGTAAGCAGAGTGGCGGCGGGTTCGAGCCTGGCGGAATGTAAAGGAGTCAGCGTGCCCATCCGTGGGGAAGCTGACATAGAGTGACAGCAACTGTGACGAATTTAACTGCCGAAGTTGTATCGGAAATCTACGCCATACATCCTTGGCAGACCCGTGAACCTGATGATGGTGTCATTAGTCTTGGAAGCGGAGTTCCAGTAGTAGTCATCTTCGAGGTTGCGAACCCACGCCATAACTCTCCATGAGCCGTTCGTTGATTCTGCACCTGCTCTTAGATTTATCAGGCTGAATGAATCCACTTCCAGTTCAGTGGTTTCTCCAAACTCTGAATTAGTCTCGCTTTGATAGCTGGCATTAAGGCCTACGAACATGTCGAAGCTGTCGGTTGCCCTCCAGCTGTACCCGACGTCCAGGAACATCTGGGTATCGGGCGCGTTTGGAAAGGACTCGCCTTTAAAATTAATCATGTTTCCGAACGGGTCTGGGTTGAAGAAGTCCTTGGTCACCTCAGAATCTATGTGAGAGGCCGAGAATCTTACATCCAATCCATTGACAGGCGTCGCCCAGTCTAGTGATATCTCAGCGCCGGTGACATCGGACTCCGGAACATTTATTAGTCGTAGTATCGGCCCAAATACAGGGTCAACGAAGAAGCCAAGTACCTGTTTGTCGGAGTAGTCATAGTAGAAAATGGCGCCATTAAGCTGCACGCTATTGTCGGCAAGCGTACCCTTGTAACCGATTTCGTATGCCGTAAGTTCTTCCTCGGTGGTAGCCTCGTATTGCACCGTCGCCGTCGCAGCCAGTGTGGGGAAGCCGCCCGCCTTAAAGCCTCGGCTAACATTCGCGTACAGCTTTGAATTATCGGTAAAGCCCCAGTCCAATCCCAGTCGCCAGGATATGTTGTCTTCTTCCAGTTCGTCTTCCACCAGGGTGGGCGTAAATGTCGTATCAGCGGTAAAACAGCCTCCTGGCTCGATCACAGTGCCAAGGGCTGCTCCAAAGATTGCTGCCGCTGTGCCATCGCCACTATCCCTGGAGCATCCAGTAAACTCATTCGTAGAATCTGTATAGCGAAGTCCGCCGTGAATGAGCAGAGTGTCTGTCAAGTTGTAGTCTACATTCGCAAAGACCGCGAATGTGTCGATATCCTGGTCATTTTGCAGGTCAAATGTGCTTAGACCTCCGAACGCTACCGACAATGTGCTGCCGCCAAGGTCGCCCTCATTAAATTCTCGAGTTTCATCGTAAGCATAATTGATGCCCGCGGTTAGATACGTTCTATCATTTGGCTCGCCGCCGATGCGGAGTTCTTGAAAGAATGACTCGATTTCACCAAAGGTTGTCTGCTGATAACCGACGATCGCCATGCCATCAACGTCCTGCGTTTGCTCTCCGTCATAGTTGCTATAGGAGGTCAATGAGGTGAGTGTATAGTTTTCGCCCAGATCATAATCTATGCGTAGATTCACCTGATAAAATTGATTGTCACGCTCGTAGTCATCGTCTGTCCAATCGGCTTCTTCGTTGTCTTCATCTGGCAACGGTGTGTCCAGCAAACCTGGAACAAGAGGGGCCAGCGGTGGAATGCCAGGAGAAATTTCAGAAAGTTGCGGTGCCTGGCTCTCTGATTTATTAATGAAGCCATTCAGGTTCAGGCCGATCTGGAGGCGATCAGACGGTGTCCAGTCAAGTAAGAAGCGATAATCGGTGGTTTCGTCCGCCGCCATATCGCCACTACGCAGGTAGTTGTCCTGCCAGCCGTCGCGTTGCTTATGCTCAACAGCGGCGCGATACCGCAGTTGATCCGATATTGGGCCACTGACAAAACCGCCAATCTTGTAGTAGGAATAATCACCAACACTTAAATCGACAGCTGCCTCAAGTTCATCTGTGGGCTTCGCAGCGATCAAGTTGATGGCGCCCCCCGTCGAATTTTGTCCAAACAGTGTCCCCTGGGGACCCTTCAGTACCTCAACGCGCTCAAGGTCTAAGAACCCGCCTCGGGTCTCGATTGCAAAGGGTATTGGCACTTCGTCTTGGTAAACACTCACGGTTGGCCGGCCACCGACAGCGATGTCGTTGAATCCTATGCCTCTTAACGTGTAGATAGGGGAGCCCACCCGTGATTCGGTGTAATTAAACGCAGGCACAGCCTTCGCCAGGTCCTGAACGAAGTTAATGCCATTATCCGACATGGCTTCACCACTTAACGCGGTGATCGACATAGGTACATCATTCACGCTCTGCTCGCGTTTCTGGGCGGTGACGATAACCTCCTCGAGTTGCGCCATAGCCTCGATGGCGCCGAACTGCATTAGGAACGCGAGCGAGTAGGCAAGTGGTTTAACTGGAAATCCATCTTTCGTGCGCTGGATAGTCGTCGGTACTGAGATGCTTTTCATAGTTTCTTACCTATTCTTATCAACGAGTTAGAAATGCCTGGCGATATTTCCTCAACGGTAATTACAGGTGCCACTCGCTACCGGTGTGCAGCGAGCTGCATTGCCATAATTTATATAGTACATAAGTATTCTATATAAATCAAAATAAATTTAGTGATCTTCCCTAGACCTTTTGCGAATGAGTTGACTATGAGGCGGTAGATTTACATCAGTCCTCAATCGCCAGTTCTTTTAACGCGATCTCCAGGGCGAGTTTGTAGTTGGCTTTGCCAGCCGGATTTCGGGAAACTTCTGGTACAGGAATAAAGTGTTTGGGAACTTTGTAATTGGCCAGCTGTTCTCTAACGAAGCTCTTAACTTCCTCGGGGTTGAATATCGCGTTTGAACTGGAGACGATTGCAACCACGGCTTGCCCCCAGCGTTCGTCAGGGACGCCTACTACAGCTGCATCGTGTACTTCGGGATGCCGCCGGATGGCAGTTTCAACTTCTTCTGGAAACACCTTCTCGCCGCCAGTGTTTATGCACATCGAGCCGCGCCCAAGCAGGGTGAACGTCATACCATCTTCGTTTACTAATGCCCAATCTCCGGGTAAGGCGCATTCTCGATCATCGATTTTTATAAAGGTCTGTGCGCTTTTCTGTGAATCCTTGTAGTAACCAACGGGCTTTGCACCAGCAACTGCGATCAGGCCTTTTGTTCCTGGTTCTAAGTCCAGTCGGTTCATTTCTTCATCAACGAGTAGCGTATTTGCGCCAAAGAGAAATTTTGGCTGCGGATCATCGACGTTGTCGACGGTGGTAATTGACGTGCCAATGTTGTGTGCTTCCGAAGAGCCCAGGCCATCAAGTAATTTCATACTCTTATTGTGTTTGAGCAGTCCTGCCTTGACCCGGTTGCTCCATGATGAACCCGAGGAGGCGATGATTTTCAGCGATGTGGCATCGTAGTCCCCTCGATCTAATTCATCGAGAATTGGCCTTGCAAAGGTATCACCCACAATGCTCATCGCTGTGGGTTTATGATTGGAGATGATTGAGCATATCTCCTGTGCATCGCAGCCAGATCCGGGGCTGGTCAAAATGACGGTACCGCCCTCCAGCAACGCGACCAGGGAGCCGAAAAAAGCCGTTCCATGCATTAGTGGCGGAAGTATTAGTGCGGAAACTGGTTCAGATTGGTTAATTATGGCCTGACGAAATGCCGCCATTGAGTTCGGCGGTGCAGCCTCGGGACCCCCGGCCAGGGTTGAGTACAGGTCACGTTGACGCCACATAACTCCCTTGGGCATTCCGGTAGTGCCGCCCGTGTAGATGAAAATGAGGTCGTCGCCGCTGCGAGAGTCATTTTGATACGGCTCCTTGCGCGCCAGGACATCGGCATAATTTTCTACAACCATCGATGACGGCAGTCCTGTTGTCCTCCCTTTGCCAATGACCAGCACGGCGCGGATGTCGGTCAACTTGTCGGCTATTAGCGCGAATGTACCCAGGAAATCTTCATGTATAAGAACCGCACTCGCGTCTGAATTTTCAAACAGATAGATGAGTTCCGCTTCTTTGTACTGATGATTGATGTTTACCGGCACCATACCGGCCTTCATGCATGCGTAACTCGTTTCCAGGTAGGCAACGTGATTGTGGGTGTATAGCGCGACCTGACTACCGCACTGCACGCCATTGTTTGAGAGCCAAGAAGCGATAGTGCTAGCGTGTTCTTCAAATGTCTTCCAGGTTAAAGCTTTACCGGTCTGTATCAACGCAGGGTGATCACCCCGGATGTCAGCGATCGCGTCAAGGCAATCTGCAAGATTCCAGTCTTCCATTACCTGTGGTCTCCACCGATTGAAACTGTCGTAAACGAACGGTTTAGCGCAGAGGACGTTTGCGATGGATATTCCATTGGCAACCTCGAATTTTCGTTAAAACATATTGAAGTATGAGTCGTTATTAAATAGAATATTATTGTTTCGTATAAAAATCAACTCTCAGGAGAGTCTTATGTCAGCATCAGCTACGCTCCCAATTCCGGTAAAAGGATACGCAGCCTACGACAACACCAATCCTTTGAAGCCCTACGAGTATTCAATGGATAACCTCGAAACTCAGGATGTAGTGGTGAAGGTGCTCTGTTGCGGCGTCTGCGCAAGTGACATTGATTCTATCGACAATCAATTTGGGTGGACGCAGTACCCATTCATTCCTGGCCATGAGGTAATCGGTGAGGTGGTCGCTTTCGGCGATGGCGTAAGCCACTTGGAAATTGGCCAGCGGGTGGGCATAGGCCCGTATCGTAGTAGCTGTATGAATTGCCACGAATGCAATAGCGGTCTGGAGCAGTTGTGTGAAGACGCGCTCATGACGCTACAGCCTGGCGAGAACGGAGGCTTCGCCGATCATATAAGCATCAAAAGCGAATGGGTGATTCCCATACCCGATAAGCTTGACCCACTAGCTGCTGCTCCTCTGATGTGTGCTGGCGTAACCGCATTCACACCGCTACGGCTATATACAACCCCCTATATGAAGGTAGGTGTAGTCGGAATCGGCGGTTTAGGGCACCTTTCCGTACAGTTCGCTGCGGCAATGGGTTGTGAAGTAACCGCATTTGCAGCTGACCCGTCCGAAGAAGACGTGGAATCCTTCAAGAAATTGGGCGCCACGCACGTCGTCAATTTTGCCAATCGGGATGAACTGCGAGCCGCAAAATCTTCACAAGATTTCATCTTCTCCACAATCTATGGTGGTGACGTGGGATTGAAGCATTTTGTTCGCGTGCTACGCCCAATGGGACGCCTTGTCGTTGTCGGAGCGGCGATGCAGCCGATGGACTTCCCGGCACCGCATTTGATTATCGGGCAAAAAGCAATCCAGGGTAGTTCCTCTGGCGGAAGAGAGCATACCCGGGAGATGCTTGAATTTGCTACGCGCCACGGCATTAAGCCAATCATTGAGGTGATGAAGATGTCCGAGTGCAATCAAGCTATTGAGCGCGTAAAGAAGGGGCAGGCCCGGTTCCGTATCGTGCTTGAGAACGACATTGATTGGTAGCAGAGAAAGTTAAGCGCTTGCCTGCGCACATTTCCACGCTTGGGCCGGTCAGTCGGATGGGTTGACCGGCTCTTTTTTGTCAGCTTCTGTGAAAGTGTGGGTGTTTTTGAAAACCTTCTTCGAGCTGTACTCGGAGTGACTTTTGCATCAGTGATATCGCTGCATAATTTGCGCATGTAATAACGATATCCATGACCTGCGCATCAGAATAATGGTGTGAGAGTTCTTGCCATTCGGATTCTGGCAGGTCCCTGTTGTCCAATAGCTTGTCTACCGCCCGTAACAATGCTTTTTGACGGTTGCTGAAGATCGACCCATTGGGGCCCAGGGGGACTTGATCGATCTCGGCTATTGATAAGCCCCGGCCCTCAGCAAGTTTGGCGTGATGAGTGTACTCATAGTCCGCCTTGTAGGACCAGGTAGTTCGCAGGCAGATAAGTTCAATATCTGGCGACTTGAGTTTACTGCCATTGAAGGTATAGCGCGTTATCGGTAGCCACTCCCGCAATAGGTCTGGGTGGTTGGCGAGAGTCATTAATATGTTGCGAGTATCGGCCGACTCGTACAATGGCTCTATTATTGATCGATCTGTTTGCTCAAGGTCTTCGAGAGCCAGGGGCGCCATCCTTGGCGCCGATCTATCTTTAACAGTTGATGAACTCATTAGCTCAGGCTGTGAAAGATTGCTTCAATAACTGGCAGAGTCCGAGCATCACCGATGGGGTCAGGGCCCATCTGGTTGCACACAAAACCAATCGCGAGCTCTTTATCGCGGTCTGCGCATACAAATGAGCCGCCCCAACCACTGTGTCCAAATGCGTCCTTGTTGGGCCCGTAAAGGCTAAGATTGTTCTTGACGACACCGTGTGCCCAATCAACCGGCTGGCCCAGGACGCCATCAACACGATTGCTCGCGATAGTCGTCATTTGATCGAGAGCACCGCTTGACAGCAAGCTGGAACCTTCATGAGAACCACCTAATGAAAGTGGCTTGAAAATCTTGGCCAACCCTCGAGCAGACGCGTAGCCGCCGGTAGCAGGCATCTCTGAAGCTCGCCATTCCCTCCGGTTTGGACTCTCGGGATCAAGTAAGGGGTTGGTCATTGCGTCAACAAGAAACTCGGGTAGTTCGTCCATGTTGGGCGCATCATGTTGCAGCTTTGGCCCATAGAGTATGGCAGCTCCACTGTCTTTGTCTTCAGGCAAGCCGATGTACGCGTCAGCACCCAGAGGGCCCGAGATCTCATCCTGAAGGAAAGCACCGATGCTCTTTCCGGACACACGGCGCACGATTTCACCCACGAGATAGCCATAGGTCCAGCCGTGATAGGCGGTGGCCTCGCCAGGTATCCAATAGGGCTCCTGGTTCGCCAATCTCTCGCAAATCAAACCCCAGTTCATCAGATCGTCGAGCTCTGTCGGCTCTCGCATAGCCGAAGTTCCTGTTTGGTGAGAGAGGCAATGGGCGATTGTCGTTCCTTCCTTACCTTTCTGGCTGTATTCAGGCCAAAATCTTGATACAGGATCTGCATAGTTCATCTCGCCTCTATCTACCAGTACAGCGGCGCAGACGGCTGCTAATGCTTTCGTGGTGGAGTAGACGCATATGGTGGTGTCTGCCTCCCAGGGCCTCGTCTTCTCGCGATCCTGATAGCCTCCCCAGATATCTACAACGCACTCACCGCGGTGATACACGCAGAGTGAGGACCCGAGTTCCTGGTAAATATCGTCTCGATGGAAATTTTGCTCATAAGCCTCAGAAACGCCCTCGAAACCTGATGCTACTTGTCCAGATATCTCTACTTTGTCACCCATTGTCATGTCCTCTACTCAGAAAGTGTTTGTTTGAATACGGCGCTGCAATTACTAAACTATATAGAACAAAAGTATTTTATATAAAAAGCATAGACGATGCAACTGCGAAGCCTGTTCGCACGATTGAACGTCGACACTGCTGCTGATCTGGATTACCGGTGTGAACGTCTGAGTGCGTTGGAGTGTGTATTCGGCCCTATTTACTATATAGAATAATAATGTATTATATAAATATTCGGTTTAAAAGCACGCCACGACCGTTCAGCTTGGCCTTATTGTCCTTAACGCCATTCAAACTCGGTCGTACCTTATCGATCATGCCGCGTGTATACGCTATAGGGAGGTCGTTTTGAGACAGCTAACTGGCATTGACGCCGCGTTCCTTTATACGGAGCTGGAGAATTCGCCTATGCACGTGGGCGGCCTGGCGATT
This sequence comes from Halieaceae bacterium, assembly GCA_963669435.1. Lineage (GTDB taxonomy): Bacteria > Pseudomonadota > Gammaproteobacteria > Pseudomonadales > Halieaceae > CALJFL01. Next base: position 28,866 of record OY770025.1, on the reverse strand, counting down.
TATGATACGTCTACGGCGCCGGGTGGAAAGCTCGAGTTTGAGGAGGCGGTAGAGCATATAAAATTGCGTGGTCGATCAGTGCCCACAATGAATGAGGTGCTGGTCCACACGCCACTCAATATTGACCACCCCTATTGGCTGGCGGAAGAAGATTTTGTTCCGGAGTACCACATAAAGCACTTTTCGTTGCCGAAACCAGGAAATTGGGAGCAGCTATGCGCGCTGGTGGCACACATCCATGCGCTCCCGTTAGATCGATCACGGCCTTTATGGGAAATGTACTTTATTGAAGGACTTGACGGTTTAGCCGGTTACCCGAAGGGTTGCGTCGGTTTGCTTTCCAAAATTCATCATGCATCTATAGACGGTGCTGCCGGGGCGCAAATTGGTACGGTTATTCACGATCTCGAGCCAGAAGTTCGAACGAAGGCAAAGAAGACAGCCGTTGAAATACCATCAGGGCAGAGAGAGTCTACATTTCGACTGTTAATGAACGCGCAAACGAACGCACTTAAGTATCCGGGTCGAGTATTTGGTGCGGCTCGAGAAGCGCTGCCGTCTCTGGCTATGGTAGCTCGGGGAGTTTATAAGGGAGAGCTGAAGCGCATTAGGTCGGTGCCTCGAACCCGGTTCAACTCAAACGTTTCAGCTGACCGGATCTTTAACTCGGTGAGATTTAGCCTCGGAGATTTCCGCGCCATTAAGGACGCAATAGGAAACGCTACGATTAATGATGTTGCATTGGCTGTATCCAGCGGCGCGTTGCGCAGATACCTGGAACTGAAGGAGGAACTGCCCGAAGAATCGCTGGTGGCAGCTGTGCCTGTAAACATTAGACGCGAGGGCGCAGAGGGTGCTGGCGGAAATCAGGTTGCTAATATGGCCGTGCAGTTATGTTCTGATATCGAGGATCCCATCGAGCGTCTCCGTGCTATCAGTGAGGCAACTCGAAGCGCAAAAGCATATACCCAAACACTTGGCGCTGGGACGATGAATAACCTGGTTGAGCTGGCGCCGTCTTTATTGGTCGCTCCAATGGCGAAGCTGGGCGGGGATTTTAAAATCGTTGAGCGAACAAAACCTATGTTTAACTGTAGCATCACCAACGTGCCACAATCTAAAGTACCACTCTACTTTAGTGGCGCGAAGATGATAAGTAATTTTGGGGTAGGCCCTGTGCTCAACGGTATTGGTCTCTTCCAAATCATCAATTCTTACTGCGATGAAATCTCAGTATCGTTTTCCTGCTGCCGAAAGATGATGCCGGATCCAGACCTTTACGCTGAGTGTATCGAGGAGTCATATGATGCCCTCTACAAGGCAGTGATCCCCAGATCGAAGAGACGGTCCCAGTGACTCCGTCCTGCTGCGCAATCTCTTTTTGCAAGTATTGGGTCGATTCTGGCTTGAAGTGACAGTAGGCACCGGCTCCGGCCTTACTTGAAAGCTGGTCCACACATTGTCGGAGTCCATATCGATCGGCATTTCTCGGGCGCGACTCGCCCTGATTGATTTTTACGATACGTGTTGGAACGGATTGCACCGCGCTTCAGCGTTATAGGAATCACGAAAAACCCTGAGAATTTGGAGGATTCTTGCATTTCCGGGAGCCTCTATATAAAATACATATGTTCTATATAAAAGAATTCGAGTAGCGATGCTCAGTCCCCTCTAGAAGCCTACGGTGGTTAACAGGAAACTGAAATGACATTTGAAACAGATAAACAGACGGGCCTGAAAATCTTCAACACTCGAGCTGCGGTAAATGCAGATCGCGTTTCCAACACCGGTTTTCGCGTAAACACGGATGAAAAGTCTAAGGTGCTACCTGATGCGCCAAAAGAAGCTTCGTTCGGCGCCGATGATCAAGCGCGTTACTCGGCTGAAAAGGAGGCCCGTACTGGCTCAGCCGAATTTGTCAGGATGGAAGGAGCTTTCGCCAAGTATTTGGAGGACCCTGATGCAGTTCCTCCGGTGGAACGCGAAGCGCTGGATGACGAATGTGAGGTTCTGGTTATCGGCGCTGGTTTCTCCGCGCTTCTTCTTTGGTACAAACTCATGTCCGAAGGCATCGTCGATGTTCGCTTCTGTGAGAAAGGTGGCGATGCAGGTGGCACATGGTATTGGAATAGGTATCCAGGTGTTGCTTGTGACGTAGAGGCCTATACCTATTTGCCACTTCTCGATGAAATGGGAACTATACCGTCCAAGAAGTTCGCCTCAGGGCAGGAAATTTTGGAGCACTGCCAGAACATAGCGGAGAAAACAGGCTTTTATGACAAGGCTTTGTTTCACACCACGGTAGAAGAAACGGTATGGGATGAATCGCTAAAACGCTGGATTGTGCGCACGGACCGTGGTGATGCCATGAGAGCAAGAATTGTTGTCCTGGCCAATGGAATACTAACGACCCCCCGCCTGGCGAAAATTAAAGGACAGGAAAAATTCAAGGGAGAGGCCTTCCATACTGCGCGCTGGCGTTACGACGTAGATCTAACGGGAAAACGGGTCGGTGTCATTGGAACCGGATCAACTGGCGTGCAGGTCATTCCGGAAGTGGCAAAATTGGCGAAGGAGCTGTACGTGTTTCAGCGCACGCCATCCACCGTAGACGTTCGTGACCAGAGAGAAACGACTACCGAGGAGTATGAGTCGTGGTCTAAAGACCCGCATTGGGCTAAAAAACGCCGTGAGCGATTCGCTAGTTTTACAGACGTGCGGGCGGCAATGAAAGCCGTCGATGGCTATCTATCTGGAAAGGAAGATTCCTACAAGGAACGTAAAGTTCACAAAACAAAGATATCCCCGGAAGAGTTGTTAAAGAAACAGCTGGATTCAAACTTTCGGATAATGGAGTCTATTCGTGCCCGCGTTGACACAATCATAGATGATCCTGAAACAGCTGAAGCGCTCAAGCCTTACTATCAATTTGGTTGTAAGCGACCTACGTTCCATGACGAGTTTCTCCCCACCTTTAACTTGCCTCACGTTACCCTTGTTAATACCGCACCGTCGGGTGTGGAACAGCTAAACGAGAATGGCATCTGGCACAACGGCAAGCAATATGATCTCGATGTTCTGATCTATGCCACTGGCTATGAGTTTATGGCCACGGGAACGTTCAATACGATAATTGGACGGTCGGGACAGTCAATCATTGATAAATGGGACGACGATGGCACCAAGACCTACCTGGGGGTTCATACCGAAGGTTTCCCTAACCTTTTTATTGTTATGGGTCCCCAATCTGGCGGCTATGGCTTCAACTTTATGGAAGGTATAGACGCCCAGACAGATCATATTCTCTGGTCCCTCAAGGCGATGAAACAAAAAGGGGCCAAGTTAATAGACGTCAAGAAATCTGCAGAGAAAGAATATGTGCAGCATTGCGCGGCGGTAGATACGGCCACCCAACCACTTAGAGACTGTCTTAGCTACCACAACAGTTACGGTACCGCGAAGCCCGGATCACTGGTGTATTACGGTGGTGCTGCACAATGGAAGAAAATCAAGGCAGCAGCAGAGGAGTCTGCCGAGGCTTTTGTTTTTGAGAGCTAGAACAGCCTCTTATCGCTGCACCATAAACACGTAAGCTTTAGAAGCAGGGGTCGTCTATGAGCACAGGCCATCATTTCTCACTACATGCCGCCCAACATGGGGGTTCTCCGGCCTGCATCACCGCAAAAAGCGGAGAAACCCTTAGCTACGCCGGCTTGGAAGCGACCACCAACCAGACGGCCCAGCTCTTCCGTAATTTGGGTTTATCCAAGGGCGACAGCATCGTACTGTTCTGCGAAAACAGCACTCGCTTTTACGAGATTATCTGGGGAGCCCATCGAGCTGGGCTCTATTACACACCGATAAGTTGGCATGCTACTGCGCATGAGATCGCGTATATCATTGAAAATGCGCAAGCCTCGGCATTTATAGCGTCTAACCGCTTTTCGCAGGCGGCTCGGAAGACCTTGGAGTTATTGAATCTGGACGTACTAGCGCTTTCGCTATTTGATGAGATTGAAGGGTTTGAAAGTCTGGAGTCAAAGAGGTCGGCCGAATCAATTTCGCCGATAGGTGATGAGACATCGGGTCGGGAGATGATGTATACATCGGGAACGACCGGACGTCCCAAGGGGGTCAAATTCCCTCTCGATGGATCCCCGATAGACAAAGCACCGCAAGATGACCTGTTCCTTATGGGGGAGGGGTATGGCCCGAATGCGCGAGTCATGGCTCCTGGTCCTCTGTACCATGCGTCACCTTTAATGAGCACTCGGGCGATGCACCGATTTGGTGGTGCCGTCGTGATAATTGATAAGTTTGATGCAATGGAAATGCTTGAGTACATTGAGCGGTATCAGGTAACTCATATCATTTGCGTCCCCACTCATTTTGCCAGGCTCCTGGACATCGATAAGGAAGTCAGGAGTCGATTCGATGTCAGTTCTGTCCAGTGCATTATGCATACCGGCGCGCCTTGCCCCGTTTCAACAAAGCGCGCAATGATTGAGTGGTTCGGCCCTGTGATCATTGAGTACTATGGGGGCACTGAAAGGATAGGGGGGGCGATGATTCGTAGTCAGGAATGGTTGGAACACCCGGGATCAATAGGTAAGGTGGCGGTTGGATCTGCTTACGCTGTGGATGAAGAGACATGGGAAGTGCTTGCGCCAAACGAAATAGGGGTTATCTACTTTGATGGCGGCGAGAAGTTCGAGTATCACGGCGATGCAGACAAGACCAAAGGTATTCACTCGCCGCAGGGCTGGCGTACTTTAGGTGATGTGGGAAGAATTGATGAAGATGGTTATATTTATCTAACCGACAGAAAGTCAAACATGATCATCACGGGCGGCGTAAACGTTTATCCGCAAGAAGCTGAGCAGCGCCTTATGGAGCACCCATTGGTTGTTGATGTTGCAGTATTTGGAATACCCAATGATGCCTTCGGCGAAGAGGTGAAGGCAGCCGTTCAACTGGCTGAGTCCGCCGAGTCCAGCACAAAGTTGTCTGACGAATTGATAGATTTTTGCAAGGAAGTGCTAGCGCCCGTCAAATGCCCCCGAACCATAGATTTTGAAGAGCAGTTGCCTAGAGAAGCAAACGGTAAGTTGTATAAGAAAAAGCTTATAGAGCGGTACAGACGATAGCGATCAAACTTGGGTTGCACCGGGCACCTGCCGTTCATTTCTTACGTGGTGGATTTGGCTCTCTTGTTCAGAGGCCGCTTACAATTCCTGAAATCGTACCAAGGCTATAACTCAAAATGATAGACGGGAATAGCAGAGCTCTAAACCAACGGTGGGCCTAATATCAGGAGAAAAGTCATCAGCCCTTGATCTCTGTTTGCTCAGATGACTATCTCAACTTCCAACAGTTTCAGATAGTCGCTTAGTACCAGCTGGGCAGGTCTAAAACTTCCCACTCAACGTAATACGCGCATTCAATGGTTCCCCCACACTGACCTGGTGTGTGCTGTGCGCGTAAGGGTAGTACTCCTCGTCAAACAGGTTTTCAACGTTGAGCTGGAGTTCGAAGTTGTTCGAAAGCTGATAGTACACAGCGGCGTCAACGCGGGTGTATTCCGGTAGTCGCGCTGAGCCACCATCGCTGATCAGCGATTCATCCTGGTAGGTGGCGCCCAGGCCCACAGCCCATTTCGAAGAGACCGTATAATTGCCCCAGATTGACGCCATATTCTCCGGCAGTTCACGGGGTTGCTCGCCATCGCCTGTCTCGCCATCGAGATAGGTGTAGCCTCCGCGGATAAAGAGGTTGTCACCGATTTGGCCGTCGAGTTGCACCTCGAACCCGTCAATTTCAAGGCCCCTGACTTCAAAGCTTTCCCCGGTGTCGTTGTCTCTGGAGGAAACGGTTTGCTCATTCTCGAAGTAAGCGACGGTCAGACTCAGGCCTTCACTGAAGTCCCATTTCAAGCCGACTTCCTTGCTCTCGAACTCGTCCGGATCCAGGTCATCGTTGTCGCCATTGATGTTGGCGTACTGCTCGCCACTGCGCGGCAGGAAGGTTTCGCTGTAGGCCGCATAAAGAGAGACGTTTTCCACGGGCTTGTAGATCAAGCCGCCGCGGGGTGACACTTCCTCATCTTGACGGTCGCGCACCTCGTTCGCCACAACGTTATTTACTTCAATATCGAAGCTGTCAAAGCGAGCGCCCAGGATCAGGTCGAAGTGCTCGGACAGGGCAATCTCGTCCTGCAGGTACAGTGAGTAGACCTCTAGTTCTACCCGGGTGTCGTCATTAATGTCTGCGGTAAAGTCATTGGTGGTGATCTGCCCCGCTGCGTTCACACCAACACCGCCGCGCAGATTGAGCGGCCTGGAAATGGTGAAAAACTCATTGTCATCCTGGGTGGTATCCCAAAAGGCGTTATACCGGTCCTGGTCGGAGTCGGTGTCGATGTACTCGGCACCCAGCAACATAGTGTGCCCGATGCTACCTGTTTGGAACTGTCCCACAACGGTGCCAGTAAGGATCAGGTTCTGGCGGCTGGTGGTGTCCACGTAACCGTCGAGTGTCACCACGTCAGGCGCAGACTCCTGGTCGTAACCAGAGGCGTAGAAGTTCGTGTAGGACTTGTCGTAGTCACCGTAAAACGCGCTCGCATTGGCCTTCAGTGCATCTGAAAACTCGTGTTGTAACATAGCGCGCCACAGGTGAGCTTCCAGCGCTGATTCATTCAGGTCGCGGTCACCGAAGACAATATTGTCAAAGTCATCCACCGGCTCACCATCCGCTCCTGTGACGATGCCGCGGTCAATGAACTGTTCGTGGTCCACATACTCGTAAGATACATCCAGCACTGTAGTGTCGCTCAGCGCGAAGCGTGCAGTGGGGTTAATGCCATATCGCTCGCCGTCGTCAAAATCGCGATCGGACTCGATACCTTCATAGTAGGCGTTGAGCCGCAGTGCGGTGTCATCGTTTGGGGAGTAATTACTGTCCAGTCGAAAATTGTAGGAACCAAAGGTGTTACCGCTCACCTGGTACTCGTTGAAGTTGCTGCCCGTAACGCCTTTCTTGGACACCCGATTCAGGATGCCGCCCGCACCGCCACGACCGAAGAGGATGGCGTTGGGGCCACGCAGGATCTCGACCTGCTGCAGGTTATACAGGGGCCGATAATACTGCACGTCGTCACGGGTGCCGTCGATGTAAAAGTCTGCCGTAGAGCGCAGGCCCCGGAACACAATGGCGTCGCGATGCGCCTCGCCCTGGGAATTGTTGACGCCGGCGGTGTAGTTGACGATATCACCGAGCGATGTGAAGCCCTGGCGCTGGATCTGCTCGGCGGTCACGATGGACAGGCTCTGTGGTACATCGAGAATGGGCGTGGGTGTTTTTAGAGCGGTAATTTCGTCCGACTGCAAATACTGCCCTCTGACGATAACTTCTTCCCGGTTTTCATAATCTGTGGCCGAATCAGCTAGCGCCTGCGGCGCAGCGATGGAGGCACACAGCGTCGCTGCGCTCAGGGGTAACAAGCGGGTAGGGAAGGGTTTCATCGGTACAACTGGCTCCGGATAACAGGTTTCGGGCAAGAATCATAATGCTAACGTAAATGAGAATCAATATCATTATTAAAAACTTTGTGAGGTCTGAAAACGGCTTAGTGGCGGGGGTACCTGAGGGGCCGCTGGCATTTAATTTGTTAGAAAACAGAAGTATGGAGGTCTACGGTGTCGATCTCACCGTGGGCAAAGACTAATCCAAGGAATTAATCATGCATTGGGGGTTTCCAGCGACAGTTGCGATAAAAATTTTCTTGCGGGTTCGATTCGTTCAGCAGATGGATAGGACTTGCTCTGTTTCAATTCCCCCACCACCTGGACCCGTGTTAACTGCTCTTCGTGGAAAAACTTTTTGAAGTTGGGGCTGAGTGAGCTATCAGCCCACTTCACTTCAATTAACCGCTCAGGTTTGTTCGACCGTGTGATAAGAAAGTCGATTTCTTGACCGTCCTTGTTACGCACGTAGTGCAGCTTGCAATTCTCCCCCTGCAGATCCAGGCAGCGATGTACCTCTTTTAGGAGCGCGCAGGCAACCAGGTTCTCCAGCTTGACGCCGTCGTCGCCAATCACCATTCCGTTATCATAAAAGTAGAACTTGGGCTCCTTTAGAATGCTACGGGCAATGTTCTTGTGATAGGGCGTGACACGGAAGATGACATACAGGTCTTCAAGGAGTTTCAGCCAACTCTGTATGGTATTGGGGCTCTTTTGCAGATCCCTGGCCAGGGAGTTACTCGAAACTGGGCTGCCAACTCGTGACCTCAGCAGTTCGATGAGGGTTTCAATTGACTGAATATCACGAACTGCAGACAGGGAAAGCAGATCTTCCTTCAAGATAAGATCGATATGGGAACGCTTCCAACGGTTGTAATAGCGTGTTGTTCCGTTCAGGAATGGCTCTGGGAAACCGCCCACGGACATCAATCGCGTAAGAATTTCCTGGGCCTCAAGCTCCGAGTACGCCAGCGCCTCTTTTAGATCAATCGGGTGCAGGCGAAATTGAAAATGCCTTCCGGCTAAAGAGTCGCCAACCTTTCGAAATGCATCCAGTCGCGCACTACCAGTAACTATCATACCGGGCGGAATTCCCTCTACGTCGTAGATGCCTTTGAGCCAGGACTTCCATTCGTTCATCTTGTGCAGTTCATCAAAAATGATGAGATCCACCTCACGGTCCCAGCTCTTTTCTGCGATTAGCAGGCGATGCTCGGCGAGATCGTGATTAAGAGACTGGAAATTCGACGTCAGCATCTTCGACAGAGTGGTTTTGCCACATTGGCGCGGTCCAGTGAGCAGGAGGATTTTTCTGTCGATTTCTTCAGCCAGCGGGCCTTTCAGATATCTTTCCATGGCGGAATTCGCTAAGAAGTAACTCGACCATTCTTCATTAAACTGACAAAAAGCCAAGACTAATTGTCAATTAAGTGAAAAATAGTCAAGGCGAAATTAGACGAGGGTAGCGAGGATACTGCTCACATTTTTCAGCTAATGGTAGAAACAAACCGGTACCAACAGGTCTGTTTTTCCACGACAGTGGTCTTCACTTTTGGTCCATCGAAAGCCGTACTGTTTGAAACTGTTAGCATGCGGGTTACGGTTGTAAACAGTGTGTTGTCAGGAAAAATCAGTTCTCCAGGAATCTTCATCCGGAAACTCCAACCCCGCTGCTTCCTTCGCTGCGGCCTGTCGGTCAAATGCAACCTGAAAGCTTGCTCGCCCTCTGACTCTCTCAATATGTGATTTGATCTTCGGATAGGAATCCAGTGGCAATAAATCGGTGCTTGCGGCCGTAACAATCGCCCAGTTGATGTAGACGTCGACGATGGACCATGAATCACCATACCACCAGCGGCCGCTTGCCATACGTTTTTCTATCTGGTCCATGATGTGGCGGGTTTCTCTTATGCCTCTTTCCTGAACGCCGGACACATCCCCGCCTGTATAGCGCATAGGCATCCGCACTTGCCTGATCGCGGTATGGACTGTGGCGGTGCACCACACGAGGTCCGAGTGAAACGCCGCGCGCTCCAGTGGGTTACTGGTAGCCGGAAACAATACACCGGGCCTGATGGCGTCGATGTACAGGAGGATGGCTACGTTTTCTATGATCACAGCACCATCAACCGACAAGGCGGGGACCTTACCGTAGGGGTGCACCTGTCGGTACGCTTCGCTGTTTTGTTCTCCTGCGCGTATGTCGATTACCCGATCCTCGAATTCCAGACTTGTCTCGACGAGTGCGTTCACCGTTACTGATGAACAAGCGCGAAGCGGGTAGTGATATAGGATGTACTCTGGCATGTCGGGGTCTCGGCTATTTCGTCTACTAGACGCATCCACTATGGCCTTCAGGGCGTTCTTTACAAATTGCTTTTAGGTGAATGTCACTGACTTGTGATGCCAGCCCGGAGGTGATGAATTTCAATGCAGTGAACACCGGCGCCACAGGAGCTTTGGCAATGTCTCTTGGTCCACCCAGGCAGCGGCGAATTTGAAGCAGTTCTTGATTTTATGACTACCCATTGCATTAGCCGGGCGAGATGGCGCAAGCTTCACCCCAAGTCCGTTCAAAGAACTTACATGGGGAGCCATAACTTTTGCTGATTGCGGTAAACACATGTGTAGCCCACGCCAAGAATTTACAAGCCTGCATCGGCTAGGGGGTGACGCGATGCGAGAGCACCACCGGCTGAACAACGCGTCTTCCTAGGTAGCCGTATTAGCCGCGTAAAGATTGTCGGCTTCTACGCAGGCACCGGAAAAATCACATTGGTTTGACCGGTACCGGAACTCGGAAAGTACTCGGTTAACACCTCACATTCTTGGTCGTATTTATCCCATCCCAACGCACCGTACAACATTGCGGTGTCATGCATTGAGCCCTCGCCACAGCAATGCTCGGCATAATCGCCTAGCATTCTCAGGAAGGTGGCATGCTCCCCATTGCTCCACAGCTCAAGAGTTCGCAGGTCTACCTGGCGATTAAATTCGGATGAGATGGTGAACGTGCCATTGTTGGCGGCATAGTCTTTGTTTGCCCAGATTTTGTGGGACAGCGATCCTGAAGCGACGAGGAGCACCTTGTTGTCGCTGGCCTCCACGGCTTCGCGAATCGCCTCGCCGATTACCCGACTTTCTTCGTGGCTGTGCACGGTACACCAGGCGGCGACCGATACCACTTTCATATCGTGTTCGCGCGACATGAAGCGCATGGGCACCAGGGTGCCGTATTCCAGCTCCAGGCTATCGATCTGGTGGCTCAGCGTGTGAACACCCTTGTCGGTTGCGATCTCAGCGATGGCATCCCCCAGCGCGGCGTTGCCCTGGTACGAGTACGGAAGATCCTGGATAAAGTGAGGAAACTCGTTCGAGGTGAACAGTCCTTCGAACTGGTGATTCGCATTGATGTGGAAACCCGCATTAACCACCCAGTGGGTATCGCAAATAACGACCGTGTCAGCCCCTAACGCCTTGGCACGCCGCGCCACCTCGTAATGGCCTTCAATAGCCGCCTGGCGCTTGCCCTTTACAGGCCCGTCCTGCTCGGACATTAGAAGCGTGGGTACGTGGGTCATCTTGGCTGCGAGTACTATCTCGCCCATGCTGATTTCCTCTTGATCATTGCTTTTTGCTGTGGTTTTTGACGCAGAGCATCGAGCGCATTTTTACAAATGCTGCCCCGTCGTTCGCTTGTCGATGCCAACAAGATGCCAAGCGTTGTTATTGTATTTGATGGGCAAACTTTGATGTTGATCCAGGTCAAGGAAGAGGGGAGATGCGCGGGTCTGCCCGACGGGTTGCATAGCGATCCAACGCTGATCCTTCTATGCCTGTAAGTGCCTCAATGTCCGGGTGATGTACTAGACTGGATACATTAGAAACGAGATATCGACCTGGGAGCAGCTATGATCAAATTTCGGCTCAACGGAAGCCCCGTCACCTCCACCAGTGAAGCGGAGACGCCGCTGCTGTGGGTGATACGGGACGAACTGAATTTGAAAGGCACCAAGTTTGGGTGTGGCATCGCCCAATGCGGCGCCTGCACGGTACATGTAAACGGGGAGGCGGTGCGGTCTTGCCAGCTTCCTCTACAGCTGGCAGCAGATCGAGATATCACCACGATAGAGGGTCTGGCCACGGACGCAGGCAGGGCGCTGCAGAAAGCCTGGGTCGATGAGCAGGTACCGCAGTGCGGTTACTGTCAGTCGGGTCAGATTATGCAGGCCGCCAGTTTACTGCAGGGCAACCCCAAGCCGACGGATGAAGAGATTGTCACTGCAATGAACGGCAATCTCTGCCGGTGTATGTCATATACCCGTATCCGCAAGGCAATCAAGGTCGCCGCAAGCGGCGGGGAGGCGTAGGCATGGCCAGTAGGGACATAATGCTACAGGGCGGGCTGACCCGCAGAACGTTTCTTGCCAGCAGTGCTGGGGCTGGACTAATGCTTACACTGGGCAGCGCAATACCTGGAGATAGCCACGCGCAGGGCGCTGCGGGTAAGAGTTTTGTGCCGAACATGTGGATTGAGGTGAGCGACAGCGGGGCGATCCAGGTTAATATTCCGCGGGCAGAGATGGGTCAACACGTCGGCACTGCGCTGGCCCGCATCCTCGCGGATGAACTCGGCGCGAATTGGGATGATATCTCAATCCATCACGCCGACAGCGATCCCAAATGGGGGGTGGTGATTCCCGGGAAGTCCCTGGGCAGTATCACTGGCGGCTCCTGGTCGGTATTCCTCTCATTTGCCCTGGTTTCGCATGCGGGAGCGGCGGGCAGGGTGATTCTTCGGGATGCAGGGGCACAGTTGTTGAGTGCTGACCCCGCAGACTGCAAGGTCGAAGCGAGCAAGGTGTCGGCTAATGGCGCGTCGGTGTCTTTTGCGGACATTGTCCGCCGCAGTGACGTCAGCCGCACGCTGAGTGAAGAGGAACTTGCGGCGTTACCGCTGAAATCGCCCGCTGACCGCCAGTTTGTCGGCGTTGACACCAAGGCACTGGACATACCTGCCAAGTCAACTGGTGAGGCCGTGTATGGTATCGACGCAGAGTTACCTGGCATGGTCTACGCACATCCGCTTATACCGCCCACACGCTACGGCAGTACGATCCAATCTATCGATGATTCAGCTGCGAAGAAAATTCCGGGGTATCAGCAGACCATCCGCTTAAGCGATCCCAGCAATTGGATACAGGGCTGGGCAGTAGTTATTGCCGACAGCTTTCCCGCCGCCATGAACGCCGCGGCAGCGGTAAATGTAGAGTGGTCGCCGGGACCTGCCGCAGCATTGAGTGAGGCAGATATACTGGCAGAAGGAACAAAGCTGGCGGCTGACAAGACGCACGGTACGCTGTTTGTCGACGAGGGTGACGTCAGGGCAGCACAAGCCGCAGCCGCTTCCTCCATAGAGGCAACCTATACCACGTCTACTGCACTGCACTTTACCCTGGAGCCCGCAAATGCCCTGGTCGAAGTGGTTGACGGCACCTATCACATCCATTCGGGTAACCAGTGGCATTCGCTGATTATTCCCACGCTGGCGCAGGCACTGGCTGTCGACGAGGCCCAAATCCAAATCCACCAGTATTACCTGGGAGGTGGCTTCGGCCGCCGGTTGGTCGGCGATCCGATGATTCCGGCTGCGCTCACGGCCAAGGCCCTGGGCAAGCCTGTGAAACTTGTGTTTCCACGCCCTGAAGACAGCCGCTTCGACTGTCCGCGTTCACCATCCGTACAGCAATTTGATGCCTCCTTCGATGAAGCCGGTACACTCACCGGGGTCGAGCATGCGGCGGCCGCGGGTTGGCCAACAGCGGTGATGGGTCCGAGCTTCCAGGGGGCCGGCGTGGACGGCAAAGGCAAATGGGACCCGTTTTCCATCTCTGGCGCGGATCACTGGTACACCATCCCTAACAATCGTGTACGCGCCTGCCGCAATCATGTTGCTGAGCAGGCGTTCCTGCCCGGTTGGTTGCGCGCCGTCGGGCCGGGGTGGATCGGCTGGGGGGTCGAGTCGTTCATGGATGAAATAGCGCACCAACTGGGGCAAGACCCGATAGATTTCCGCCTTGGTTTGCTCGACGGGCAGGGTAAGAATGCCGGTGATAAACACGGCGCTGTAGGTGGCGCGTCCAGGCTGAAGGCAGTGTTGGAAGATGTGCGCAATCGCAGTGGCTGGGGCCGCGAGTTACCGAAGGGCGAAGGCCTTGGCGTTGCAGTTTGTCACGGCCAGGAACGAGGCATGGCGACCTGGATCGCCTGTGTGGCCCATGTTGCCGTCGATACTGAAGCTAAATCTACAAAAGTTAAGAAAATTTGGCAGAGTATCGACTGCGGTACGGTAGTCCATCCCGATGGCGCCTTGGCGCAGGCAGAAAGTGCCGTACTGTGGGGCGTAAGCCTGGCACTGCATGAAGGAACGCGATTCGATCACGGGCATGTCGCAGACACTAACCTGGACAGCTATACCCCGTTGCGCATGGCAGACGTCCCCGACCTTGATCTCAAGTTGATGGACAGCCCACACTTCCCAACGGGCATGGGTGAGCCACCGTTGATCCCGGTTGCTCCGGCTATTGCTAATGCGGTTTATACGGCGAGTGGAATTAGAGCGCGCGATCTGCCGATAAAGCTATGAGTAAATTCGGGAGCAAGCTGCCAGCTCCAAGAATTATCTCTAGTCGGCTTCGATCAGATTTTGCATGTAACCCAAATATGTGCCAAAGCTGGTAACCGTCTCGCCATCGCGAAGATATGCCCAGGGGTTCCAGAGGGTGGCGGGATGGAACAATACCCCTTCCGGCGTTCCGGTCAGCACAAGTGTGCCCGCCGATATAATGTCACAGGCGGCTACGTTCACAGTTTCCTTATCCAGGTAATAGGGCGCCTCGCAGTTGGCTATGGCTTCATCCATTATCTGCAGGGGAGGCCAGATCATTTTCCCCGCCATGTCCTGCTGGCGTAGCTGATGGTCCACATAAAGACTGAGTTCTATCTCTTGATAGAACGTCTCCTCCCTCGGGACGACCAGCAATGGTCCTACTGGCAGTTTTCCGCCTCCACCTTTTGCGATTGGAAATCCGGTGTAACCCATCTCGCCATCCAGGTCGATATGCTTCACCAGTTGCCATCGATCCGTATAGTCGCCGCACAGTACATATCCTAGCTGAGTCGAAGCGCCATAATTGTGGTTTAGCATTGGCACTGCGCAGAGCTCCACCTCGTAATCAAGGCGACCTGCCGGGCTGACTGGGCTGTTCCAGTCACTGGCAGATGAGAGCTTGGGAAACAGAAAGGGGTCGCCCTCGTGTCCGACTTCCTCGGCATGGGCGACATAGTTGGTGCCGGCTGCGATGTGCGCGCGCCCACTATCGATTGGTACGCCAAGGTCTGACCAGGGAATCCCGACTTCGGGGGAATCCGCGCGCAGTTGCGAAACATCGTCGGGGAGCGCGTGGTAGGCTTCCCGCGCATCTTGCAAGGCCTTTCCCGTGGCCGCGTTCAAATCGATACCGCCGACGCCTTCTGAGCTCAATGACGTTACCAACAGGACCCGATTATCGGTACTGCGAGCGAGGGTTAATGCCCGATCAGGGGGTGCAAGTTGCAGGTCCGCGTACCTGGAGGTATCCAGGTGACCGTCGACTACCGGTCGGGTCAGCAGGTAACTCGACGCTCCCGCAACCAGTGCCAGCAGAACTATTATCGCTGCGGCGAGCCTCACTCGACGGATCGCTTGCCAGTGAAGGGCAACATGCGCAGCATTATGTCATCCTTGTCGACGAAATGGTGCTTCAGCGCCGCACCTATGTGTAGAACCAGCAAGGCGATAATGGTCCAATACAGGCCGATATGGAATGTCAGTAGCATGTCGTGAAGGTGATCGGGCGCCAGGTTCCAACTGCTGTAATTAATACCGTAACCCTGGGCGACAAACTCCAGTTCGGTGGTTGACGCCAGCAGTATACCGACACTGATCTGCGCAAACAGCACCAGGTAAAGGCCGTAGTGCACCGCCTTGGCGGCCAGTTTGGCAGCGTCGCTCATGCTGGCGGGCAATTCTGGGAATCCGTGCGCGAGGCGCCACAACGCGCGGATTATCAGGCAGGCGGCAATTGTCGTGACTGACATCGCGTGATCGCCGTACTCCAGGAGGCGCTCTTCGTCCGGGAGACTGGACATACCCTTGGCGAATACCAGTGTGAGGCCAATGTTCAGGGCCATCAGCCAGTGGATAAACTTATCAAATCGACCGTAGTCCAGTTTTTCACCCATGATCAATCACCGCTTTCCGCTATTTTGGCGCACTGTTAATGATGTCAATTACCGCTTTCTCAACAAAGGACTGCGGGGCCAGTCTCTTCAGCAGTGTAATTTTTTTGGCGCGGTCCATCGGTACGCGGACCGGCTTTTTCTCCATAGCCAGCACTTCAATAATTTTTTCAGAAACCAACTGCGGAGTAAGCTTACTCTTGGCCGTATCCCGCGACATCATCTTTAGCATACGGTGGCTGAAGGAGTCTGCCTTAACATTGTCCACTAGGCGAAGGTGATCGCCGGTATCGCCGCGATCCATTCGCATGGCCACTGGCTGCATGATTACAACATCAATATTGTCGTCCCTGACCTCATGTCGCAAAGCTTCACAGAAAAATTCTGTCGCGACCTTGGATGAGGTATAGGAACTCATATAGGGGATGCCGAGCAGGCCGCCGGCAGAACTAAGGGTGATGATTGTGCCGCCACCCTGTGCACGCATGATCGGTACAATTTTCTTCGCCTGTCGCATGCATCCAAATACATTGGTGTTGTACAGGCCCTGTACTTCTTCCATGGTGAATTCTTCGGTGCCACCAATATACATTTCATTGATGCAATTGATCAGTACGTCGATGCGCCCCTCAGTTTCCTTCACCGTGTTAAAACAGGTCTCCACGGATTGTTCATCCTTTACATCCATGGCTATCAGCGGAAACGGATAGTCGCTTTCTTTGCCCTCCACCCGTCGAGCTGCTCCGTAGACCTTATGGCCTTGGTCCATCAGCATTTTGCCGAGCACGCCGCCCAGGCCGCCGGTTACACCTGTTATCAGAATAATCATGTCATTCACCTGTATTTACGTTGAACAGTTTCACCAGTTGTTTGCCGTCATTTTCACCGCGCAGCATACGGAAGAATGCCGCGGGTGCACTCTCGATGCCTTCCATAACATCTTCCTTAACTTGCAGCTTGCCGGCCTTGATCAGGTCCGCCAGGGCCACGAGTGCCTCCAACATGCGGTCACGATGATCCAATAGCACCCAACCTTCCTTACGAATGCGCTTGGAAAGAATGACGTTGTTGTCTCGCCTGCCGGTGTCCTGGCGGGTATCAGAAAGATGGGAGATTCCCATTCTTCCGATCACCGCAATGCGTGCGCCAACATTGTAAAGATCGAGCAGCGCTTCTGAGATGTCCCCCGAGGTGTTGTCGTAGTACACGTCGATACCGGCAGGGCATGCTTGTCTGAGTTCTGCCGCTAACTGATCGACCGATTTATCGCGATAACTGACCACTGCATCGTAGCCCCAGTCATGGCGCACTCTGGCGGCTTTCTCATCGGTACTGACAATGCCCACTACCCGACAGCCGGCCTCGCGGGCGAGCTGCGCCACCACCGTACCTACCGAGCTGCCTGCAGATGAAATCACGACCGATTCCCCCGGTTGTGGCGCGCAAATGTCCTTGAAGGACAAATAGGCGGTGGCCCCGGTGGTGCCGATTACGCCCAGGTACCAACTCGCGGGAGCCAGGTTGGTATCGATCGGGGTACCCGGTTCCGCTTTGTCTGCCAGGGCGTATTCCTGCATATCAAACCGGCCAAAACGCATCTCCCCTATTTGGGCGCCCTCCCAGTTGGAGGCGACAACCTCGCCGACACAGTAGGCGTGCATCACCTCTCCGGGAGAGGCGGATTCTGTGTAGTTTTCCTCGTCGCGCATACGCGACATCAGCGCCGGGTCCATGGAGATATAGAGATTGCGCACCACGAATTCGGCCTCGCCCGGCTCGGGAATCTTGGCTTCCACGAGACGAAACACATCCTCTGTGGGCGGACCTTCGGGGCGCTTGGTGAATAGAATTTGACGATTGCTACCACTCATAAAAATGCTCTCCTTATTCCTTACCATCCAGCATGGCTGCTGCTTGTGCCAGAATGTCTGCCGCATTGTCGGACCGGAATGCGGCCATGCAAAATCGGTCCGGGCGGAGCAGGATCATGTTGCAATCACTTTGCGCGAACATATCTGCAAGGTGTGAGTCTGTTTCCAGCGCCAGGCCTTTGCCGCAACCCGTATCATCGAGTGGCAATAGCGTCACCCCCCGTTCCAGCCATGTTGTGACGAGTTCTTCCTCCAGTTCATCACTTGGGTCGCAGTTGTAACCAACAATTGCAAAACCGTCGCCAAGTCGCTCATCCAGCAATGCCGTTTTGCCGCTGGTATCGGTCACCCGTGGCTGGCTGATCATCCTGCCTGCCATGTGATCTTTACCAATGTCCACTGCGAATCCCTCGGAGAATGAACGCTCGAGCAGCGCATTCATCAGATTGGCTTCAAAGGCCATCAATTCATTAGGTTGGCTTTGCAGGGCGAAGAACATGGCATCGCGTTGCGCTGCTGCATCGGGGTCCAGGGGTTGGATTTGTCGCCCGAGCATGTCAGCCGTATCGATCAGCTGTTTCGCGTGTGTCCAGCGCTCAGGTTCATAGCTGTCCAGGAGTGAGGGGGTGGCGGCACCGCCAATTACCGCGGCTAACTTCCATCCCAGGTTGGTCACATCGCGAATACCACTGTTGAGGCCTTGCCCGGCAAAGGGGGGTGTCATGTGCGCTGCGTCACCGGCGAGAAAGACACGGCCACGCTGAAAACTGTCAGCAATAATTGAGTGGAAGTCATAAACCCGTCGGCGATAGATATGAACTTTGCTCACATCCACAAAGGGCTCGAGAATCGCGTGGATGGTGTCGTCCTGCAAGAAAGTTTCACGGTCTTCGCCCGGTAGGAGCATCCACTCCCAGCGACGGTTATTGTGGGGCGTCTGCAGGAACATGCCCGGGCGGGCCGGGTCGCAGAAAAACCGGAAGCGCCGCTGCCCGTCGTAGGGTTCTTCAATGGTGTCGATAACAAGCCAGGGCTGTGGATTGGATTCGCCCTGCATAGCTATGCCCAGTTTCGCGCGAATTGTGGAACGCCCGCCGTCACAACCTACAAGGTAATCGGCCGCCAGGCTGATTTCTTGCCCCGTGGACTTGCGCGCACAGACACGGACGCCGCCTTCGCTCTGATCGAAATCTACCAGCTTGTGGCCATACAATAGCGTGACGGAGGGATAGCGGGTCAGTGAGGCGGCCAACGTTTTTACCAGACCGGGTTGATTGAAGGAGACCAGATTTGGATAACCGAGCGGGGTTGGTGCAGCGGAACCAATCTTGAATAGGAAATCGCCATTCGCGTTTACGTAGTCGCCGGTTACCCCATACATGAGGTCTGGCGCCAGTAGATCAAGCAGGTCCAGATTCTGAAGGGTGCGTAGTGTTTCGGGGTCGAGACCGACGGCGCGGGGTTCATCCGGCAGCGCTTCGGCCAGTTCCAGAATGGTAACGGCTACCCCTGCCTTGCCGAGTATATGCGCGAGGAGCAGGCCTACCGGACCTGCGCCGACGATAATGATCGAGGCATCTTGGCTCATGGCCTTTCTACCCCGGGCGTGAAGTCAGCAGGCGTGTTCACTACATGTAATTTGTCTATAAGCGAGTAAAAAACAATAAATTTCGCATAGATACGAAATATAATCCATCGAGTTTTTGGCTGCGGGGCAGGGTGGAAAGTCATAATTAAGCTTTTGGGCCGAGCATTGCCGCGACCATCATCTCGGCGTGCTCATCGACAATGCTGTCTTGTAGAGGATCTTCGCCGAATAGCAGGCGACACTCGGGTGCGTGGGCGAAGATAAGTGAGCTGCCGCCCGCCAACAGGTAGAACCAGTTCATGAATTGTCGCTCAGACAGGCCCAGGGCCTCGCATACCGGAGGCCTGAGATTGTCTGCGAGGGCGCTGATATGTCCGTCGACCAGGTATTTTATGCGCCAACTGTCGTGCCTGGCTTCCTGGCTCAGTAGCCGCGATAACTCCGGATGCCTGGCGGTAAAACGCACGTAAAACTTTACTATATAAGCGATTTGATCGCGAGCGGATAGATCTTCAAGCAAGGCGAGGCGAGGGTTTAACTGGTCCTCCAGCAAGGCCATGATGTCATCCGCCATGTTTTTCCAGAGCGTCTTTTTGTCCTTGAAATGGTAGGCGAGCAGGCCACGTTGAACTTTTGCACCATTTTCTATATCGCGGATGGTGACACCTTCGAAGCCGTGCTCTGTGAATAAGCGGCTCGCGGCATCCAGTAACTTGGCGCGAGTTACCTCGGTGCGCTCTTGGGTGCGCCGTGAGTTTTTCTGGCTCGAGGCCGATTTTCTCGCTGTAGTTTCCGGGACTGTCACGGTGCTACTCATTTTCAGAAGATGGGCAAAGTATAGCCGGAAGGATTTATCGGGTGCAAGCATAAATTCGTTGACAAGCATAAAAAAATACATAAAATTCGTACAAATACAAAATATATGCGGAGTCAGAACAATGCGATTGATCAGTTTTTCCAGTGGCGGCAACGAGAGCTATGGCATCCTCACGGGCGATAGCATCACAGACCTGGGTGCGCGGATGGGCGATGCCTGTCCGGATCTTAAAAGTTTGCTGGCAGCCGGACTGGATTCAGTGCAGGGCGTGGAGCTTACGGCCGACTTAACACTCGAAGAGGTTGAGCTCCTGCCGGTCATTCCAAACCCGGGAGCTGTCTGGTGCGCGGGTATGAATACCCATTCTCACTTTGAGGAGGCCAAGGAGCACATGGGCCTGACCGAGCTGCCTAAAGCCCCCATGTTTTTTCTGCGCGCCAACGCTACGCTGGTGGGTTCAGGGCAAGACCTTGAAAAGCCGCTGAAAGAACCTGCTTTTGATTACGAGGGAGAGATCGCGGTGATAATGGGTAAGACCTGTCGCAACGTCAGTGTCGATGACGCCCTGGACTATGTGGCCGGGTATAGTTGCTTTAACGACGGCTCTGCGCGCATGTACCAGATTAGCTCGAATCAGCTGACCACTGGCAAGAATGCCTATAGAAGTGGCGGGTTTGGGCCCTGTATGGCGACTGCCGACAGCGTGGACCTGTCCACCATGAAGCTCGAGGCTCGGGTAAACGGTGAGGTGCGCCAGCAGATGCCATTGGATGATTTGATATTCTCCTTCGCGCAACTGATCGCAAACATTTCCGATGTCTATCCCCTGGAGCCGGGTGATGTTGTTGTTACCGGTGCCGCTGAAGGTGTGGGAGGCTTGCGCGAACCCCCGGTGTTTCTCGCCCCTGGTGATGTCGTCGAGGTGGAAGTGAGCGGTGTGGGTACATTGGTGAACGGTGTACGCGAGCAGGTCCTTTAAACCTCGCATGCCTGGACGAGGGCTATTTCAATGACGATGACCGACCACTATCTCCATCCGACTTATCCGCATAAAACACCTGACGGTAACGCCGGGAGCAAACCCCTGGAGGCTCCGGAGCCCGTGGTAAAAGTTCAGGAACTGGCGTATCTGCTGTTCCAGCGACCGGACTTGCACAAACAACAGGGTTTTCTTGAGGATTTCGGTATGCGCCTGGCGGGGGAAGGGTCCGGGGCGATGTACTTTCGTGGACACGGTGTGTCCCCGTGGTTCTACGCTGCGCTAGAGGGAGCCGATGCGCGTTATCTCGGCGCGGGTTTCACTGTGTCGTCTGCGGAGCAACTGGCAGAAATCGCTGCGCGGAATGCTGTCGACATCGAGCCGGTCGAAGGCCCCGGCGGAGGTCAGCGGGTGCGTCTGCACGACCCCGATGGTTTTATTGTCGATTTTGTTCACGGACGTGAGCCCGTGCAGCGTATCGAAGCGCGCGAGGTGCTGTTCGAGCGCAATACGCCGGCACGGAAAGCGCGTGTTAACCAGGGTGTGCGCAGCCAGCCTGAACCTTCACCGCTCGAAAAGGTAGGGCATTTTGTGCAATCGGTAACAGAATTTCAGCGCTCCATTCGATGGTATATGGAAAACCTAGGGTTAATAGCCACCGATGTACTTTGTGTGGAAGACGGAACGCCCGTGCTCGCTTTTCTCCGCTGCGATCGGGGTGCTGAACCTGTTGACCACCATACCGTAGTGCTCATGCAGCATCTCACGCCAGGTTTGATGCACTCTGCATACGAGACTCTCGATCTCGACGCAGTGGGGCAGGGCTCGCAGTATCTGACCTGGAAGGGCTGGAAGCATTACTGGGGCATTGGTCGCCATATCCTGGGCAGTCAGATATTTGACTACTGGCTGGACCCCTATGGGGTGGAAATGGAGCATTATGCTGATGGCGATGTATTTACCGCCGACCATCCCACCAGCTACCACCCGATTGATCGTGGCGGCTTGTGGGCCTGGGGGGACGATTTACCTCCCACAGCCTCACCGGGATTGTTGATGATTCTGAAATTGTTGCTTACCGGGCAATTGAAAAAATTGCCACCGGTTCTGGGTGATATGCGCAGGGCACTCGCAGGAAAACCTCGGCCCTGGTTGAAATAGCTGTTGTGACTTGGGCACCCGGTGCTTATGCGCGAAGGAGAATGCGCTGCCGGCAGTGCGCTAGCTGAGTACTGCTATTTCTTTCATGGCATCGGCAGTAATTCGCGTGGCCTCATCTATGGATACCCCTAGATTTGCCAGCACGGTGATCATATAGGCGGGGAGCGTTTCCTCCGCCGACAGTTCCCCGGTAGCGTTCTCGACCAACAGACCTACCAGTGACCAGATTAAGATGCTGTTCAATACCTGTTCGCTCATCGTGAGCGTGAATCTTCCTGCACTGATACCGTTTCCGATGTCGCGCAGGGCGAAGCGACTAATAGCGCGGGACAGAGCGTTGGCGAGCAGACGGGGGTGGTCGACAAGGCGGCTTGTAACTGGCTCTTGCATAATGCCATGCAATACGGCTAAGCCATGGGTGGCTGTGATCACCGCTGGGTCTCTTGAAGTCGCCAGGGACTGTTCCGCCAGGGAGGCACGTTGTTCGTAAACATCAGCCACCGCAGCCAGTATGCATTCGTCCTTGCTGGCGAAGTGGTAATACAGTGTGCGCCTGCCCAGGTCGGCCATTTCGGTAATGTCGTCCATGGTGGTCTTGTCGATTCCCTTTTTGACGATCAGGCGCAAAGTGGCCCGCAGCAGTTTGGCGCGCGTTTTAAGTCGGCGTCGCTCCATACGGTTTGGTTTTTCGATGTCGGCCTCTGCCATAGCCATCTTATGGGGCTCGTTTCAGATTGATAAAGAGTTTGGATTCTAGCATGTGAACATTACCTGGCCGGACAACCTGCGATGAACGAAGCTCGGAATGTGTCGTCTGTTGCCTTGAGTTGTCTGATTTTGTCTGTAGCTACACTGACCAGGGGGTGGCGGAAGGCATCTACACCCTCATTGTAAGATGGCCGGGTTTGTAACCTTTCCCAGTACGCTTGAACCCATGGATAAAGGTTGCCGGACAGGACGTGTTCATTCCAATCCGCCTCGACAAGTCGATCAAAAAGCACCATCCAGCTGACATCCGCCAGGGTAAACTCGTTGCCTACTATCCAGGGGCGGCCGTCCGATAATAGCTCGTCGAGGGCGGCGAAATGATCCAGAAGGGATGATTTTGCCTTTCCCATCGCTCGATCGAACTTGTTCACTCGAAAGAGCCTTTCCAGCCCTATTACTTTTAATGAAAAAAATAGCACTGCGCGCATGCGGACACGGTGGAACAGAATGCCCTCGAAAATATGCCTGTAGGGTATGACCGCAATGCCCGACGCAAACAGCGGTAGAGTCAATACGGAAATGCAAGCCGCCGCACTGGAATCCAGATCCTTGATTGGATCTTCACCAATAATTGAGGCGCAGTCTTTCCATCGTTGCATTAAGTCTCGCCGGGCCGAATCTTCGGGTACCAGTTCCAGCGGCGGGTGTTCCGCCTTTTGGGCTAGGTAGCTGATGATGTCGTGTGACTCGTAGACCGGGTGGCCATTGTGTACCAGTACGGGCAGGATGCCAGCAGGATTGACCTTGAGAAAATGGCGACTGATAGTTTCATAAGAACCCGTTTCTATCAGGTCAATATGGTGCGCCTTGTAGGGAATCCGCAATTCTGCCAGGCAAACTCTCGCCTTCTTTGAGCACAACGACAGATCGTTGTGATAAAGCTCAAACTCCCTTTCAAATGGCAAGGAGATGTCCAGGTGTAAGCCGCCAGGCATAGGGCGAGTGACCCTATGGCCCTTTTCCCAGAAGAATAATGCCAGGAGCAAGAGTGCGAAGATGAGAACGTAAACCATAGTTATGCGCTTTGGGAGGCTTTTATCTATCATCCACGCAATTGCCCTGTAAATCAATATTGCACTCTAGTGCAAATATAATGTATAGTTCAACAAATCGACCAGGTTTGGTGTGCTATCGATGAGGATTGCTGAGCCTGGAGAGCCCGAATAATCACCGCTTACGGTGAGCCACAGTGAGATACAGGCATACAAAATGACCAGCTTTCAGATTCTAATGTCCATTGCTTTGGCTATGGCGCTGTTATGGATGTATTTCCGACTGCCTGTCTCAGACCATCCTGTCTCACTGATACTTAATGCGTTCAGTGGACTGTTGTTTCCTCTGGAGCATGATGGCCGGCCGACGCCTGCCGCAAAAGTTACGGACGAGTCGCTCTACCCGGGAGTGGAACCACCGCCCAACACGTCTAACACACACGGGGAGATTGAGTATCTGGACGGGGATATCCCTGTTGTCCACTGGTACGAAGAAGTGAAGGGCAGTATCTATCACTTTGTTACGGCCGGCGACCCGGCTAAAGAAGCGATATTGATAGTGCCCGGCCTACCGGAGTCCTGGTGGGCTTTTCATAACCAGATCACCCACTTCTGCAACGACTATTATGTCGTCGCGATTGACATGAAGGGTTACGGCCAGTCTGACAAGCGACTCCATCTCGACTACAGCAATCCGGCAATGGCTGAAGATGTTGCTGCCCTGATGGATAGACTGGGTATTACGTACTTTAATCTCATGGGACACGATCGGGGGGCGGTGCTGACTGACCACCTCACTCATGTGTCCTCCCTGCGGGGGCGCATTTTGCGTTACGTGAGGATGCAGCAGTCCTTCAATGAACCCCACGGCCATCCCAAGCCGCCACATTTTCTGTTGAAAACCAAATTTGGAGAGTGCCTGTTCCGCTCAAAGAACTTTGTATCCATCGTGTATAAGGGCTGGTTTCCCTCAAGCCTTAGCGAATCAACCATTCGACGCCTGCGTTACGAATTTACCTTCAGGGGAACCGCCGCTGCGTTGCGCAGATACTTCTCCACAACGAACTTTGAGATTGAACTCGCTGATCGCCATGCATTCCTTTTTCAGTCCATGACCATGCCTATGTTGTTGCTGCAGGCCAGATACGACAAGGGGCAACATCCCGAAGAGTATGACCGCTCGGCCGATTTTGTTACCGATGGGCGGGTACAGTTCATCCATTCAGATCATTTTTTGCACTTGGAAAACCCGGTGTCTACCAATAGGGCGATACGCGACTTCTTCAGGGAAACCGCCAAGGCTTCTGTGGAAACAGAATCCGAGGTTTCGCCAGTTCGTGCAAGTGCTTCATGAATGCCAGGCAACATAGAGATAATAAATTATGCAAAATGATTCAGTAGCCAAGAAAACATTCGCGCTTTCGTCGGCGATTTTCTGTAGTGTCAGTGTCAATCCTGTCTACTCCCAGGGCAGTCTGGCGCTGGAGGAGGTTATCGTCACCGCGCAAAAGCGTGAGCAAAGCCTGCAGGATGTTCCGGTCTCAGTGAGTGCGGTCTCGGGTGAGCAGATCGATGATCTGGGTCTGGCGAATTTGCAGGACATGGCCCAGTACGTGCCCAATCTGACGATCAACCAGACGCCGGGCGCCACCCAGGTTTTTATTCGTGGCCTGGGCTCTGGGGACAACCAGGGCTTCGAATCCTCGGTGGGTATGTTTATTGATGGCGTTTATGCCGGCCGGGCGGCACAGTTCGAAGCTCCCTTTGTGGATGTCGGCGCTGTCGAGGTTCTGCGAGGACCCCAGGGTACCTTGTTCGGCAAGAACACGATTGCCGGAGCAATTACCATCAACACTGCGCGGCCAACCGATGAGTTGGAACTGAT
This sequence comes from Halieaceae bacterium, assembly GCA_963669435.1. Classification (GTDB taxonomy): domain Bacteria; phylum Pseudomonadota; class Gammaproteobacteria; order Pseudomonadales; family Halieaceae; genus CALJFL01. The sequence continues at coordinate 3,002 of OY770025.1, read as the reverse complement.
CTTACGTAGCAGCTACGAGTTCGAGTATGAGGACTACTCATTGGAGGGTGTGGTTTCAGGCCGCTGACCGATACGTTGTCTGGAAGGCTGACGGTGCGCGAGGCCGGTTACGGGGGTTATCTGGACAACACCCTGCAATCTCGCGATGAAGTCGATGGCGATGAGTCGGTTGTTCGCGGCAGCCTACTGTGGGACGCCAGCGACACTATGAGCGTATTTTTCAAGTACGAAAGTGGCAGCCGGGATCTGGATGGCAAGCCCGCTGTTACCAGCGAACCCAATGGCTGGGAGGAACTGATACTACAAGCGGATCCGAGCTTCCAGTCAGCACATGACAAGCGTTCAACCAGCGTTGAGGAATTTTACGATTCCGATAACGACAATGCAGTACTAAAAGTAGACTGGTCCCTGGGGGAGTATGAACTCACCTCGATCACCGGTTATTCCGAATACGACTTCGAAGATCTTATTGATGCCGACACCGTTTCGCTGGATGTGGCCGCCTTCGGGCGCAGCCAGGATTTTGACCAGATTACCCAGGAACTGCGCCTGACCTCGCCGCTGGGTGAGTCCTTCGATTTTATTGCAGGGCTGTATTACCTCAATTCCAACCTGGAGGTGGGCCGGAATCTGGGTGCGAATCCCGCCGGTGCGGTGGGTGGCCCGGGAATACCCTCCGCATTTGCAGTGCTCCCACGCATTGGTTTCCAAGGGGATTTCAAGCAAGACACTGAAACTTTCGCCGTGTTCGCTGCAGCCACCTGGCACCCCACCGACCGGCTGCACATCAACCTGGGTTTGCGTTACACCCACGAGGAAAAGGAGGCTGAGCGTTCACTGTTTTACACCGGTTACCTGACCAGCACACCGCTGGACGAGGTGTATGAACCGGGACCTCTGAATTCCTTCATAAGAGTTGCCTTTCAAGGTCTGGGACTCTATGAACATGAGATAGAAGATGATCGCAGCTCGGAAGACGTCTCTCCCAGCCTACGTGTCTCCTATGATCTTTCGGACGACACGATGTTGTATTTCAGCGCCAGCCGGGCGTTCAAGTCAGGCGGGTTCAATGAAGCGGGTGGATTGGGGGATAGCCCTGGTGAGTTTCCTCCCGGGGGTAACGCCGCCAGTTTTGAGTTCGACGAAGAAGAAGCCCTCTCTTTTGAAGCGGGTGGAAAAATGAGCTTGTTTGACCGCCGCGCGACCTTGAACTTTGCGGTGTTCAGAACTGAGTTTGACGACCTGCAGGTCAGTACCTTTCAGGGTGATTCGTTCATCGTAGGTAATGCGGCAGAGGCCGTGAGCCAGGGTGTGGAGATCGATGGGGTGATGCGCCTGACCTCGGAATTGACGCTGGCAGGATCGCTTGCCTACCTGGATGCCGAATACGACGAGTTTATGAATGCCACGTGTACGGTAGAACAAGCTAATGCATTGGTCGAGGAGGGCGGCTTTGCTGCTGACTGTGCGCAAGACCTTTCCGGCGCTGCGCTTGCGTACTCGCCCGAGTGGACCGCTGTGCTGGGTCTCGACTACGAGACTTACTGGGGGCAATACCTGTTTCGCTCTCACCTGGACGTTGTTTATACCGACGAACAGTACCTGGCGTCGGATCTGGATTCCCACACCCTTGAAGACTCCCGCACTCTGCTGAATGCGCGCCTTGCGCTGGCCGGTCCCGGCGAGAATTGGGAGCTTGCGGTGGTGGGCAGGAACCTGACCGATGAGGAAGTGCGTACCTTTTCCAACGACCCGTTCCTGGTGAGTGGAGTGTTGTTTTCCTATATGGCGCCACCGCGAACGGTAGAACTTCAGTTAAACCTAAGATTTTAAATGACCAGAGAATCGCTGGCTGAATCAAAGGGAGTGAGAGTGTAATGAGCATAGACCGACGAACGTTACTCCAGGCGGCGTTATCAAGCCCCCTGGTTCTCGGTGCTGGAAAGATCAGCGCCGAACAGGTGGGCCCAGTGGTAGGAGAGAGCGATTATCGTCGCATTGCGGTGGAAGAAGCTTTTATGACGCCCGAGTTGATGAAGGCCCAGCGCAAATTCCTCGATGAAAACCATGCGGACGAGCCGGGCTTCAACCAGTTTTGGGGCACGCTCATGGACGAAATCAGTGTTTGGGATATGTTCAAGGAGATGATAAATGCTCCGGGCTCAATGGGTATGCGGCGAGCGATGGATCTGGGCGATGGCCGTATTGAGGCTATGGATGAAGCCGGTATCGCCATGCAGCTGCTGTCAGTAACCTCCCCTGGAGTTCAAATCTACGATGCTGCTCTGGGCTCCGACCTGGCGCAGTCTATTAACGATCGACTTGGTGAGGCAGTGCGTTCCCATCCCGACAGATTTGCCGGTCTGGCGACAATCGCACCCCAGGACCCCGCAGGGGCAGTCCGAGAACTAGATCGGGCCGTGCGGCAATTGGGGATGAAGGGCGCACTGATCAACTCCCATACCAAGGGGGAATTCCTGGACGAGGAGAAATTCTGGCCGATCCTGGAAAAAGCGCAGGAACTGGACGTACCTATCTACATACACCCACGGACTCCAGCGCCACAGATGGTGGAGCCTTTCCAGAAGTATTTCGGCCTGGATGCCGCGGCTTTCGGTTTTCCTATGGATGCCAGCCTGCACGCACTGCGATTGATTCTCGGCGGGGTCTTCGATGAATTTCCGCGCTTGAACGTCGTGTTGGGTCATATGGGCGAGGGCCTGCCCTTCTGGTTGCCGCGAATCGACAAGAAAATCGCGCTATTCCAGGGATACACCCGCCAAAGCGCGAGCTACAGAAGAAGCCCAGCGAGTACTTTCTCGACAACTTCTACATCACCACCAGCGGAATGAACTATGAACACCCCTTGATGCTGGCTCATAAGGTGGTTGGTGCAGACAGGATACTGTTCGCAGTGGATTATCCCTTTGAGGAAAACGAGGGTGCAGTGCGTTTTATGGACAACGTGCCGCTAAGTGATGAAGACAGGCGGAAGATGTATC